>NZ_CP150346.1:3202500-5192500 GCF_051521365.1 Sorangium sp. So ce590 | reverse complement strand
CTGCCGTGGGCGTAGGACACTTGAGAGGAGCTGCCCATAGTACGAGAGGACCTGGGTGGACGTACCTCTGGTGTTCCGGTTGTCCTGCCAAGGGCATAGCCGGGTAGCCATGTACGGAACGGATAACCGCTGAAAGCATCTAAGCGGGAAGCCGGCCTCAAGACTAGGTGTCCCGGACCGCAAGGTCCCTAAAGACCCCTCGTAGACCACGAGGTTGATAGGCCGGGTGTGGAAGCCGAGCAATCGGCGGAGCTAACCGGTACTAATAGGTCGTGCGGCTTGACCATACTTCTAAGGCAAACATCGAAGCGTCGCGCCCGGAGTTCGGGTGACGAGCAGCGTGACACAGCTGGCCTGGCGTAGAGCGTCGCGAGAAGCGGCTCCGCTGGGCGTCCGATTGGACGCACCCAAAAGTTTCCGGTAGCGATATCGAGAAGGTCACACCCGATCCCATACCGAACTCGGAAGTTAAGCTTCTTGGAGCCGATGGTACTGCCAGGGCAACCTGGTGGGAGAGTAGGACGCCGCCGGGATTTTCTTCGAGCCTGCGCACGGTGAGAGCCGTGCGCAGGCTTTCTTTACCACGAGCCCTGCCGCTCGACCCTGAACCTGGGTCGAGCCGCGAGGCCACGTGCTCCGCAGCTCGGAGGGTGAGCAGCGCGGCACGCAGCAGCGTAGAGCGTCGCGAGGAGCGACGTTCCGCGATGCGTCCAGGGGACTGGACGCGCACCCCACAAGTTTCCGGTAGCGATATCGAGAAGGTCACACCCGATCCCATACCGAACTCGGAAGTTAAGCTTCTTGGAGCCGATGGTACTGCCAGGGCAACCTGGTGGGAGAGTAGGACGCCGCCGGGATTTTCTTCGAGCCTGCGCACGGTGAGAGCCGTGCGCAGGTTTTTTTTTGCTTTTTGTCTGCCGCTGCGCCGGGCGCCCGGGAGAGCTCCTGGTGGCCCAGACCTGGGCGCCGCAGAGCAGGCCGTCGGGCTCGGCGAATGGGCCGCGCTCGGCGCGTGCGATCTGGCGTGCGTTCGTGTCGGGGAGATTCGGGAGAGCGGCGAGCCTCGGCGGCATCGCCTCGAGCCGGGCTGCGTGCTCCATGCAGCAGGCTGCTGGCTGCAGGATGCAGCGGGCGGGATGAGCGAGGGCATTCCGAGCAGCCCGGCCCCCGTGGAGGGTGTTCGCCGGGCGGCGCGGGCCCCGCCGACTCGCCAGCTGCTGGGCAATGCGCTCGCGCGGCCTTCCGGCCCGCACCGGGAGCAGTTGCGCCAGGTCCCCCCGTGAGGGATGGCTCTTGCGTCGCCCGCAGCCCCCCGCTCAGGAAGGGACGGCGCGAGGACAGACGCACCGCCGCGCTCGACTGGCTTCACGCGCCGCGCACGCGCCGCCGATGGCAAAGAAACGCTCCCCCGCACCCGATCCGCTCGCCCGCTTCCACCCCGCCACGCAGGCGTGGTTCCGCGGTGCCTTCTCGGCACCCACCCCCGCCCAGGCTCAGGGCTTCCCGCCCATCCTCGACGGCGCCTCCACCCTGCTGCTCGCCCCGACAGGCTCCGGCAAGACGCTCGCCGCCTTCCTCGCGGCCATCGACCGGCTCATGGCCTCGCCCGAGCCCGACGCCGCCGAGCGCTGCCGCGTCGTCTACGTCTCACCGCTGAAGGCGCTCGCCATCGACGTCGAACGCAACCTGCGCGCGCCGCTCGCCGGCATCGCCGCCGCCGCCGAGCGGCTCGGCCTGCCGTACCGGGTCCCCCAGGTCGGCGTGCGCTCCGGCGATACGGCGCCCGAAGACCGCGCCCGGCTCGCCAGGAAGCCGCCGGACATCCTCATCACGACCCCGGAGTCGCTCTACCTCCTGCTCACCGCCGCCGCACACGAGCGGCTGCGCGCCGTCGAGACCGTCATCATCGACGAGATCCACGCGCTCGTCGCGACGAAGCGCGGCGCGCACCTCGCCCTGTCCCTCGAGCGGCTCGAGGCGCTCCGATCGCCGCCCCGACCGATGCAGCGCATCGGGCTGTCCGCCACGCAGCGGCCGCTCGACGAGGTCGCGCGGTTGCTCGGCGGCGGCGAGATCGACGGCGCCGGCGCGCGCTTCGCTCCGCGGCCGGTGACCATCGTCGACGCGAGCGCGCCCAAGGCGCTGGAGCTCCGCATCGAGGTGCCCGTCGAGGACATGACAAAGCTCGGCGAGGCGGCGCGCGACGGCGAGGGGCCGCTCAAGGGGCCGGCCGAGCCGGCGCAGCGCTCGATCTGGCCGAGCATCCACCCGCGCCTCGTCGAGCTCGTCCGCGCCCACCGCACCACGATGATCTTCGTGAACAGCCGGCGCCTCGCCGAGCGCCTCGCCGCGGCCCTCAACGACACCGCGGGCGCCGAGATCGCGCTCGCCCACCACGGCTCGATCGCCCGCGAGCAGCGACAGCAGATCGAGGAGCGGCTCAAGGCCGGCCTCCTGCCGTGCATCGTCGCGACCTCGTCGCTGGAGCTCGGCCTCGACCTCGGCGCCGTCGACCTCGTCATCCAGCTCGAGGCGCCGCCCTCGGTCGCCGCCGGGCTCCAGCGCGTCGGCCGCGCCGGGCACGAGGTCGGCGGCACGTCGCGCGGCATCGTGTTCCCCAAGCACCGCGGCGACCTCCTCGCTTGCGCCGCGGCCGCGTCCCGCATGCGCGAGGGCAAGGTCGAGGCGACCCTCTACCCGAGGAACCCGCTCGACGTCCTCGCCCAGCAGATCGTCGCCATCGTCTCGATGGACACCCTCCACGTCGACGCGCTCTTCGCGCTCGTCCGCCGGGCCGCGCCGTTCGCCGACCTGCCGCGCGCGAGCTTCGAGGGCGTGCTCGACATGCTCTCCGGCCGCTACCCCTCCGACGAGTTCGCCGAGCTCCGGCCCCGCATCGTCTGGGACCGCGTGGGCGGCGCCGTGCGCGCCCGCAAGGGCGCGAAGCGCCTCGCCGTCGTCAACGCCGGCACCATCCCCGACCGCGGCCTCTACGGCGTCTTCCTCGACTCCGGCGGCGACGCGGCGCGACCCGGCCGGCGCGTCGGCGAGCTCGACGAGGAGATGGTCTTCGAGGCCCGCGAGGGCGAGGTCTTCCTCCTCGGCGCCTCCTCGTGGCGCATCACCGACATCACCCACGACCGCGTCCTCGTCGTCCCCGCGCCGGGCGAGCCGGGGAAGATGCCGTTCTGGCGCGGCGATCAGGCCGGGCGCAACGCGGAGCTCGGCGCCTCCATCGGCGCCCTCGCGCGCCGCCTCGCCTCGCTGCCCGACGGAGAGGCCGAGCGCGCGCTCGCCGACGAGCACGGCCTCGACGAGCGCGCGGCGAGGAACCTCGTCCGCTACGTGCGCGATCAGGCCGCGGCCACGGGCGAGGTCCCGAACGACCGCGCCATCGTCCTGGAGCGGTTCGTCGACGAGGTCGGCGACTACCGCATCTGTCTCCTCTCGCCGTTCGGCGGCCGCGTGCACGCCCCGCTGTCGACCTGCATCGCCGAGAAGTGCCGCCTCGAGCTCGGCCTCGCCGTCGACACCGTGTGGACCGACGACGGCATCGTCCTGCGGCTGCCCGAGTCCGAGTCGCCCCCCGAAGCGAAGCAGCTCCTGCCGCAGGCCGACGAGGTCGAGGACCTGCTCGTCCGGGGCCTCGGCGACACCGCCCTCTTCGCCTCGCGCTTCCGCGAGTGCGCCGGCCGGGCGCTGCTCCTGCCGCGCAAGTTCCCCGGCAAGCGCTCGCCGCTCTGGGCCCAGCGCAAGCGCGCCGCGGACCTGCTCGCCGTCGCGTCGCGCTACGGCTCCTTCCCCATCCTGCTCGAGACCTACAGGGAGTGCCTGCGCGACGTCTTCGACCTCACCGCGCTCGAGGACCTCCTGCGGCAGATCGCGGCGCGCAAGGTCCGCGTCGTCACGGTCGACGTCCGCGCGCCCTCGCCGTTCGCGGCCACGCTGCTCTTCGCCTACGCCGGCAACTTCATCTACGAGGGCGACCTGCCGCTCGCCGAGCGGAGGGCGCAGGTGCTCGCCATCGATCACGCCCGCCTGCGCGAGCTGCTCGGCGAGGCCGAGCTGCGCGAGCTGTTCGACGCCGACGCCGTGCTGGCCCTCGAGGCGTCGCTCCAGCGCCTCGACGGTCGCGCGCCGATCAAGCACGAGGACCAGCTGCACGATCTGCTGCTCTCGCTCGGCGATCTCACGCGCGGCGAGATCGCCCGGCGCGCGGCGGGCCCCGGCGCCGCGCCGGATGCGGCCGGCGAGGGCGCCGCCGCCTGGATCGACGAGCTCGTCCGCGACCGGCGCGCCATCGAGGTCCAGCTCGGCGGCGAGCGCCGCCTCGCCGCCGCCGAGGACGCAGGTCGGCTGCGCGACGCCCTCGGGGTGGTGCCCCCGCCCGGCCTCCCGATCGCGTTCCTCGAGCCGGTCGCGGATCCGCTCGGCGCGCTCGTCGCCCGCTACGCGCGCACGCACGGGCCCTTCCGCGCGGACGACGTGGCCCGGCGTTTCGGCCTCGGGCCCGCGCCGGTCCTGGCCGCGCTCGCGCGGCTCGCGGACCGGGGCCGCGTCATCGAGGGCGAGTTCCTCCCCGGCGGCCGCGGCCGGGAGTTCTGCGACGCCGAGGTGCTGCGCTCGCTGAAGCGCCGCTCGCTGGCGCGGCTGCGCGCCGAGGTCGAGCCGGTCCCGCCCGAGGCCTACGCGCGCTTCCTCGCCGACTGGCACGGCCTGCACCGCCGCCGCCGGGGCCTCGACGGCCTGCTCGTGGTGCTCGAGCAGCTCCAGGGCGCGCCGCTCTCGGCCTCCGCCCTGGAGGCCGAGATCCTGCCCGCCCGCGTCGAGGGCTACCGCCCCGGCGATCTCGACGCCCTGTGCGCGGCCGGCGAGGTGCTCTGGCGCGGCGTCGAGCCGGTCGGCGACGGCGACGGCCGCGTCGCGCTCTACCTCGCCGAGGCCTATCCGTACCTCGTCCCGCCGCCCGGCCGCGCCGAGGGGCCGCTGGCCGAGGGCATCCGCGCCGCGCTCGCGCGCCGCGGCGCGCTCTTCTTCTCCGACCTCTCGCGCGAGACGGGCGCCTTCGGGGCCGACCTGCTCGCGGCGCTCTGGGATCTCGTGTGGGCCGGCGAGGTCACGAACGACACGCTCGCCCCGCTGCGCGCCCTCGGCCGCGAGTCCCGATCGAGCGGCCGGCGGCGCGACCGCGACCGCCCCGCGTCCGGCCTCGCCGGCCTGCGGGCGCGCCGGATCGGCCCGCCGGGCAGCGAGGGGCGCTGGTCGTTGCTGTCGTTCCCCGGCGCATCCGGCGCATCCGGTGTGCCCGGCGCAGCTGCCGGCGCGCCCGGCGAGACCGAGCGCCGCGCGGCGCTCGCCCGCGCGCTGCTCGAACGGCACGGCGTGCTCACCCGCGAGGCGGCGGCGGTCGAGGGGCTCGCGGGCGGCTTCTCGGCCGTGTACGACGTGCTCCGCGCCATGGAGGAGGCCGGTCAGGCGCGGCGCGGTTACTTCGTCGCCGGGCTGGGCGCCGCGCAGTTCGCGGTGCCCGGGGCCGACGATCGGCTCCGGGCCTGCCGCGAGCCGTCCGACGAGCCGCGGACGCTCGTCCTCGCGGCCACGGATCCGGCGAGCCCCTGGGGCGCCGCCGTCCGCTGGCCCGATCTCGCCCCGCGCGCTGACGGCGCGCCCGACGCCGCGGTCCGCGGCCCGGTCCGGCCGCAACGGGCCGCGGGCGCCCTCGTGATCCTCCACGACGGCCGGCTGCTCGCGTGGATGGGCCGCACCGAGCGGAGCCTCACCACCTTCCTCCCCGAGGTCG
The DNA here is from genome assembly GCF_051521365.1 of Sorangium sp. So ce590. NCBI lineage: Bacteria > Pseudomonadati > Myxococcota > Polyangiales > Polyangiaceae > Sorangium > Sorangium sp. So ce590. The sequence goes on along the minus strand of NZ_CP150346.1, from coordinate 5,186,700 downwards.
AGCCGGAGCGCGGCGAGGCGATCCACGCCATCGCGTCGGCGCTCGCGGCGCTCGTCGCCGAGGGGCGGCGGCGCGCGGTGCTCGTGGCCACGATCGACGGCGAGCCGGCGCACAGCTCCCCCGTGGCGCGCGCGCTGGCGGAGGTGGGCTTCACCTCCGGGGCGCACGGCTACCTCAGGCGCGCCCCCACGCCCGAGCGCGGCCCGTGGCGGCCGCGGCAGACGCCCGCGAACGCGCCCGACTGGGCCCGCCGCGCGGCCGCGGCGGGGCTCGACGCAGAGGGAGATGAGGTCGACGGCTTCAAGCCGCCGCCCGGGCTGCGCTCGTGGCCGGCGGGGCCTCCGGCCGGCGGATGGCGGATGGCGCCGCCCGCCAGCGTGACAGAGGGCGGCGCGCACGCGGCCGACGGCAGCGCGCTGGACGACGGCGAGCTCGACCTCGATGACGACGACGCGGCGATGTTCGAGGACGGCGCAGGGATCGACGACGGCCCGGAGTGACCGTCGATGGGGCGCGGCTGCGGGGGCGCTGTCCGCCGCGCGCACGCCTCCTGCCAGAAAGGACCCCCGAGCAACCAGGAAAGGGAAGGCCCCTTCGTGGTTCCTCGGCGGCTCTTCGTGGTCCTTGCGGCGCTGGAGGGATCTCGAGCGGCGCCGGGACGGTGTTCAGCCTTGCTGGGGTTGCTCGTCCGCGTTCACGTGCTGAGCGTGGCTCGCGTCGCGGCCCTTCCGGCTCCCGTTCCCCTGGCTGCGCGCCTCGGCGCCCTTGCGCCCGATCTCGGCCATGTGCTCGCGGTTCTGGCTGACGGCCTCGCCGCCCTTGCGGCCCGCCGCGCGCGCTTCCTCGGACGTGAACTCGTGCGCGGTGCCCTTCTCATGCGCCGCCTTGCCGCCCTGGCTCGCGATCTGACGCTGCTGCTCTGCGTTCATCGCCGCGAAGCCCCGCTTGCTGTCGCTGATCTGTCCCATGATCCACTCCTCGCATTGATTGCATCGTGAACGTCACTCGACGATCGTGACTACCTGCTGCGTAGCCACATCGCACCGGCGGTGCCGGCGACGCTGGACGGTGCTGCAACGCGGGTGCCAGACGCGAGCGTTCGGACGAATCCGACGATGCGTCGAGGCCGGACACCCGATGACCACCTCGACAGGGCGCGTGCCTCTTCGAGCGCTCGATGCGGCAAACTGCCTCACTGTGCGGGCGACCGTGCGTAGCTGCCTCAGCCGCTGCGGGCTCAGCCGCCGCACGGCCTGGATGACGCGGTGCGCACTCTGATTTTCTCGTTGCAATCCTCCGATGGTCTGTATCGGCTCATCGAACGAGCCGGCGAGATGACCTGTCGTCGATACGTGACACGAAGGGCGCACCGTCCACGCCTAGGGTATCTCCCGAGCGCACTGGCGACTCCGAGCGAGAGAACCCGCGTTTCTGATGCCTCACCGGCCCGTGCTCCGCGTCGAGGCACTTCCTGTGCGACTGTTAATTTTTATTGCCGTGGCTCTTGTCTCGCCAAGCGACCGAGGTCCTTGACGGGCGTGTCGCGCGGCTATCGGAAGCGGTGCTGGCGCGTCGCGTCTTGACATCACGACCCCGCTGCCGCTTCTGTTGCGTCGCATCATCATTTCGGCGCTGGGGGCCTGCTGAGGGGCGTTGCCGGCGACCGGGGTGGCGTGCAGGAGATCCTCACGATGGCGCTTCCGATTCCGGGGGCTCGGCTCGACGAAGGCCAGCTCATCTCACAGAATACGACATCCTCGCCTCGCCGCACGCGCGGCCGCTCTCCGGGCGTCGCGCGTGGCGCCGGCCTGCTCGTGCTGCCCCTTTCGCTCCTCGCTGGATGCGGCGGGTCCACCGGCGGGGCGCCCGCGGAGAGCCCTGCGCCGAGCCCCGCGCCCGCGGCGCAGGAGCCTTTCGACCTTGCCAAGGCCCTCGCCCGCGAGGCCGACGAGCTGCCGGCCCACGAGGTCCGCGCCGCCGACTGGTCGGCGCGCGCGTTCGGGGCAGGGGAGCCGCAGATCGAGCAGAAGGAAAAGCTGGTCGCGATCACCATCCCCCTCGGCACGAGCAGCCCTGTCGAGTGCTTCGTCTACAGCACGATGCTCGACTCGGGAGAGGTGATAAGGAATTTCGTCGAGCTCCTCGATCCCGCCAAGGTGGAGGTCTCCCGCGTCGTGCCCTGGGAGATCAGCGTGCACCGGGAGAGCCCCGCGGTGTTCGTGCAGGCCCTTTACCTCGCCCCGACCGCCGCCGGGAAGGCGGCCGGCCTGCTCAAGATCGCGCTGCACGCGGACAGGGCGCACCCCATCGCCTGCCTGCACGACGAGGTCGGGTATGTCCGCACGTTCGAGCGGCTCGCCAAGGGGATCTTCGACTCGTTCGACTCGAAGAGCGCTGCGCCGAGATCCGAGTACACGGACACGGTGATCCTGCGCATCGGCAAGGTCCCTGTCGGCTTCGAGACGAGCGATCTGTTCAAGGACGAGGGCGGCCAGCGGCGATGGCTCTCGCGCGGGGCCACCCTCCTGCCGCGAGACCCGAGGTCCCTGCACATCGAGGATGATGCGTCGAACGTGCTCATCGACGCTCAGGGGCGCCTCAAGGGCGGCGTCTGGATCGAGTCGGAGGGCGGCAAGACGAACCACCGGATCGAGCTGTCGCAGAAGACGAACTATCAATACGAGTACTCGGGGGAGGTCGAGGGCAAGAAGGTCCAGGGGACGTTCACCCCCTCGGCCAGGGCGTGGCTCGCGTCGCCTGTCGCCACCGCCTCGGAGCTCGCCCGGCGTCTCAAGAAAGGGTCGTTCGACCTCAAGCAGCAGGAATACATGCCTTCCATCGATCCGACAAAGCCCGTGGACGTCCAGTACGCCCGCGACGCGTCGGGTTCGGTCACGGTCTCTCACGGCACCATGCGCCTCGTCGGCAGCCTCGCGCCGGACGGCCGCCCGGAGGCGTTCGAGCTCTCGTCCGGCCCCCCCGGGCTGACGCTCCAGCGGGCCTACGCCAGGGGCAAGCTGTAACCGTCCGCCACCGCGTCACGACGGCTCGCCGATCCACTGCCCGGCGAGCGTCCGCGCGTTCTCGCGGCGGGCCCTGCAATGGTCGCGAAACACCGGGTCGACCTGGCGCGCTCCGCCGGGCCCCGCTGACGCATCGAGCCATTCGAGGAGATGGATTCGATGAACGTTCGCCTGCCCCGGTGTGCCCGCGCCCCGTCGAGGGGGTCTTTCCTGGGAGGCGGGCCCGGGATGGCGGCAGCATGAACACATCGTGGCCTGGTGTTCCCTGCCGGCAGGTAAGTGGGGTTCAGGCGCAGGATGAGCAGAGTAGGGAGAGCCCGTCATCCAACCGGCGAGCGACACCCCGGCACGACACAAAAATTGTCGCCGAAAATTAGGCACTTCACGGGAACGCTTTCTAGGGTGCTCTCATGGACAAGAAAATTTTAGCCGCAACCCTTCTGCAGGCGCTTGCCGTTGCCCAGCGCGAAGGACGCGCCGAGACCCTCGAGACGCTCGTCGAGAAGCTGCGTGTTCGCCGCAAAGATATCCGCAGCACGCTGACCGTTCTCCATGGCCAGGGCATGCTGGACGTGCTCCGCATGCGACTCACGCTCTCGGGATTCGCCATCGGCTCGGCGTTGATCGGAGAGACGCTGCCGGCGCTGAGGGCCGCTCCTCGGGCCGCCACCGCGGCGGCGTGAGCCGCCGCGCCGCGTTGCTGTGTGGGCCGTGACGGAGCGTCCGGAGCGCGCCGGGCGCTCGCCCTCGAGGGGGCCGCCTACGCCTCGACGAGGCCTGATCGCACCGCGAGGCGGGTCAGGTCGGCCACGCTGTGCGTCGCCACCTTCGCGCAGAGGCGCGCGCGGTGGGTCTCGACCGTCTTCACGCTGATCGAGAGCTGCGCGGCGACCTCCTTGGCCGAGCGGCCCATCGCGAGCAGGCGGAGCACCTGCCGCTCCCGGTCGCTCAGCGCGGCCACCATGTCTCCCTGGGCGGCGGCGTCGCGCCGCTGGAGCGCGCGCACCATCGCCGCGCTCACGTCCGGCGACACGACCGTGCGCCCTCGAACGACGGTGCGCAGCGCCTCCATGAGATCCGCGAGCCGGCTCTGCTTGGACAGGTATCCGTCGGCGCCGGCCCGCATCGCCTCGGCCACCCGGAACTCGTCCCGGTGTATCGAGAGCACGACGACGCGGAGCTCCCCGATGCTCTTGAGCTCGCGGATGAGCTCGACGCCGCTGCGGTCGGCGAGGCCGAGCTCGAGCACCGCCACCTGACAGCGGCGGCTCTCCTGCGCTCGGAGCGCCTCCTGCCCGCTTCCAGCCTGAACGACCTCGCTCACCCCTGGCTGTGACGCGAGCGCGAGCGCGAGCGCCTCCCGAACGACGTTCTGGTCATCGACGAGCAGGATATTCATGTCGAAACCCCCCTTGCCAATGGGCCTTGTAACAGAATGCGTTGATCTCCACGAACCTGTTTTCTCGGTAAGGAACCGCCTGGCGAGCGTGGATTCATTTCTGCAGAGCTCCTGTGGAGCGGCCCAGGCGCCTCGCGGAATCGCCTTGGACGAGCGAGGAGGGCAATCGGCAATCGGGCGCGGCGGGCCGATGTCACCTGGAACGTTGTTCCATCGGGCCGGGGCGCTCGGCGCTCGTCCGGGGCTCGCGGCGTCGCGCGGCGAGCCCTCGGCGGCCCGCCCATGGCGTCGCGGGCTCTCGGTCGATCCATGCCGGTGCGGCCTCTCGGTCGATGCCGCTCCCTCGGCCGTTATGTTTGCGGTAGATAGCCTGCCTCATGCCTGGCCTGCGCGGAGCTCTCCTCTCCCGTTTGCGACCTGACTCGGCCTTCTGGCGCCGCGCGCTCGCCGCGGGCGTCGCGCGCGGGCCGGAGCCCTGGGTGCGCCACAGTCCTCCGGTCTTCGGTGTGCTCTTCGCGGCCGCGCTCCCCGGGCTGCGCCGTCGCGTCGAGGAGAACCTGCGCCGCGTGCGCGGGCCGCGGCCGCGCCTCGTCGACATGCTCGACAGCGCCGCGGTGTTCGCGACCTACGGAAGCTGCATCACCGAGGCGCTGCTGCTCGCGAGCGGTCGCGGTTACACGGTGGAGCGGCGTTCCCTGGGGGTCGAGCATTACCGTGCGTGTGCCGCGGCTGGCCGGGGTGTCCTCATCGTCACGGCGCACACGGGTGGCTGGGACATTGCCGGCCAGATCCTCGGCGTTGTGCACCCTGAGGGGGTCATGCTGGCGATGCAGCGCGAACGGGATGCCGAGGCGCGCGCCATCCAGGATGCGGCGCGGCAGCGCGCTGGCGTCCAGGTTGTGCACATCGGCGACGGGCCCCTCGACGCGTTGCCGCTGCTCAAGCACCTGCAGCGCGGCGGCGTCGTCGCGATGCAGATCGATCGCGTGCCGCCCGGGATGCGCAGCCGGGAGGTCGCCTTCCTCGGCGCCCGCTGGCGTGCGCCCGAGGGGCCGATCGCGCTCGCCGCGATGAGCGGCGCGCCGATCCTGCCGGTGTTCACGCACCGCCTGGGTTTCCTCGAGTACGAGGCGGTCGTGGCCCCGCCCATCTGGCTCGCCCGCCGGGCGACCGAGGCGGAGCGGGACCGTGCCGCGTCCGAGATGATGGCCGCGATGGAGCGCTTCGTCCGCGCCCATCCGACGCAGTGGTTCCATTTCGCCGGCGACGGTCCGGTCGCGCCGGCGTAGAGCGGATCGCTGCCTGAAGGGGTGAAGCCCGCGAGGGGCGCGATGGGCACAGGAGAGGTGATGAATCCTGTCCCTGTTCGCGCTCCATTGCGGCTCCCGCCATTCGACAGCCTGCTTCCTCGGCGTCGATGGTCTTCAACCACCGTGACAGCCGCGCTGGCGGGTCTTGCGATCTGGAGCGGTGCTCGGACGAGGAGGGAGACAGACTAGAGCGGCCCCTCGGTCAACCCATGCACGAACTGCCGCACGCGCGGATCGTCGCTGGCCTTCGCCTGCTCGGTGGTGCCGTCGAAGATGAGCCTGCCGCGGTAGAGCATCCCCACCCGGTCCGTCACCGTGAGGAGCCGATCGAGGTCGCTCGACACCATCACCACGGTGGCGTTCATCGCCCGCTGCTCGGCGCGGAGCAGGTCGAAGATGCGCTGCGACGTCACCGGATCCAGCCCCGCCGCCGGCTCGTCGTAGAGGACGATCTCGCCCCGCGCGATCGTGGCGCGGGCGACGCCGACGCGCTTCTTCTGGCCGCCGGACAGCCCCGCTGGCGTCCGGTCCTCGAACCCCGCGAGCGACACCACGCGGAGCCGCTCCGCGACGCGCTCCTCGATCTCCTCCTCGCTCAGATCGTAGAGCCGGCGCAGCGGGAACGCGATGTTCTCCCCGACGGTCATGTAGTCGAACAGCGCGTTGTTCTGGAACAGCATCCCGAACTTGAGGCGGAACGTCTGGAGATCGAGCTCGCTCAGCGCGTGCACGTCCTTCCCGTCGACGACCACACGCCCGCGATCCGGCCGCAGCAGCCCCGTGATCATCTTGAGCAGCACGCTCTTGCCCGAGGCGCCCGGCCCGATGAGCCCGTACAGGCAGCCGGCGGGCACGTCGAGGTCGACGCCCCGGAGGACGGGCATGCCCCCGAAGCTCTTCGTCAGCTGCTCGATCTGGATCATCGGTCGCGTGGACACGGTCGCCGGGGAGGGCGCGCGCCCCCGTACCCTACCCCCGTTACTTCGAGGAGAACGTCGTCCGGGCCACATCGAGCCGCGGATGGGACGGGAACGACATCCCGCGGATCTGCCCGGAGATGCACGACGCGATGCTCGGGCTCGACGGGCTCGTCGTGATGGTGACCCCGACGGCGCGGCCGTTCTGGACGGCGGCGCAGACGCTCACCTCCATGGTCGACGGCACGCCGCACGCGTTCAGGTACGTGCCGCGGTTGAGCACGTTGCCGTAGGCGCCCGCCGTGAGATCGGCCGGCCCGTTGTTGCCCAGCTTGTACTCCTCGACGTAGCGCGCCTGCGCCGCCTCACAGCTCATCCCGGTGCCGAGCGTCGGGTAGCTGCCGCCGCTGCTCGGCCGCGCCCCGCCGCCCTGGCGCGCCACCTTGGCGCTGCCGAGGCCGGCGTCGACCTCGATCGCGATGCGGTCGGTCGCGCCCTGCACGGCGAGCTCCTGCTCCTTGTGGCTGCGCTCGCGGTACCACCAGCCCGCGCCCGCGGCGAGGATCACGCCCATCAGCGCCATCCCGAGCAGCGCCTTGTACTGCGTGCCCTGCTTCTCGGCCGACACCACGGCGTCGAGCGCGCGCTTCTCCTGCACGATGTCCCGGTTCAGCTTCGCCTGCTCGGCGAACGGCGCGAACTCCTCCCAGTCATGGATGGCGCGCTCCTCCCCGGAGAACGTGTCGCGCAGCACCTGGTCGCCCGTGAAGGAGCCGGACGCGACCTGCTGGAGCAGCTCCACGGACGAGAACGGCCCGTGGTCCATGCCGTCCTTGATGACGACGTACCGCGGCCGCGTATCGGACTCGAGCGCGGCCTTGAGATCCGCGAGCTTGCGCGTCGGATCGTCGCCGTGCAGGCGCGGCGGCTGGTTGACCGGGATCGCGACAGCGAACGGTCCGTCCCCGGTCACCGACTGGATCCGAGGCAAGGACGGCGCCGACGGGACGTGCCCCTCTGCGTGCCCGTTCGGCGGCATCATGGAGAGATTGATGTCGACCTCGAAGTCCCCGTCGCCGTCGAGGTGCGAGGTATCGGCGCTCGGCGGCTGCACCGAGGCGGCCGGGACGATCTGGTAGAGCGCCTGCGCGAGGGCGGCGAGGTCCGCCGGCCGGTGCTTCGGATCGGCCACGAGCGACTTGCCGAGCACGGTTTCCAGCGCGGGCGGCAGATCGGGGATCACGTCCGCCGGACGCCGCATCCCCGGGCCGACGCTGGCATTCGTGAGCAGCTCGTAGAGGATGGCCCCGATCGCGAAGACGCTCGCGCGCGCGTCGCCTTCGCTGCCCTTGCGCTCCTCGGGCGCGAGGCAGGCGCGGTCGCGCGGCAGGAGAGGTGGGGTGTGTGCGAGCTCCTCGATCAGCTGGAGCGCGCCGCCCGCGTCGTAACCGAGGCACGAGGGGTGGACGAACATGGTCCGCCCCTGCGCGTGCAGCTCGTGGAGCTGCGTGCAGAGCGGCACGGCGAGGGCGACGGCCTCGCGGACGTCGAAGCGGCGACCGGTCGCGCGGCGCGACTCCATCTCGGCGCGGAGCGTGCCGGCGGGGATGGACATGCCGACCGGCAAGGGGGTGAGAATGACCTGGACCTGAGCGGACATCGGGGAGCAACACTACGCCAACACGCGGGGTCCGCTCAACGCCGCACCACAACGTTGCAGTGTCGACGTTCGGCGAAGCTTGGCGCCGACGTGGGATGCGCAGTGGGAGCGTGCACTTGCGGCGTCAGCGTCCGTCAGCGCGCGTTGGTGTCCGCTTGTGTCGGTTTGCAGCCGCTCGCGTCCGTCAGCGCGCGCTTGCGTTCGGGTGCGTCGGCCAGCGTGCGTGAGCGCTCGTCAGCGCTCGTCAGCGTACGTTTGCGTCGGTCTGCGTCCGGGTGCGCCCGGCGGCGGTGTCGGCCGCGGCGGCGTCCGCGCCGATCGCCAGGACGTGCCCCGCGAAGAAGCGGAGGACGTCGGTCTCGCGCGATTTCGGCCAGCGCGCGTGGTTGATGGCGCCCTTCTTTGCGGAGCATCGGTTCCTGAGCGCGCAGTGGGGCTCGTCCCTGCTGGCCTCGTCGAGGCGCAGGAACGAGGTCTGCGCGGAGAGCGCGTCGCGCGCGCGCAGCCACCGCTCGACCGACTCGCACGAGAACATGTCGTCGCACGCGCGGTAGATCGCCATCGCGGGCGGGGGAGGGCCGGGGCACGCCCACTCGGCCGGCGGCGCGTTGCTGCCGAAGGTGGCGAACGCCGCGACGCGGTCGGCGCGCATCATGGCGTACGTCGCCGCCATGTGGCCGCCGTAGGAGCCGCCGAGCGCGTAGATGCGCCGCCGGTCGACGAGCTTCTTCTCGAGCAGCTGGTCGACGAAGGCGTCGACGGTCGCGACGTCGACGTTGCCCTCGCCGGTGAACTCGACGTCGAACGGCGCGACCGCCGTGTACATCTTCGTGCCGCGCTCGCGCTCGGCCTGGCTCGGCGTCTTGAAGGCGCGGCCCTGGGGCGCGAGCACGATGAAGCCCGCGTGCGCGGGGTCGCCGGTCAGGTTCCACGTGGCGCCGAGCTTGCGCAGGCCGGTCTCCTTGTCGACGCTCGTCGGGTTGTCGCCGTCGGCGTGGAAGAAGACGATGAGCGGCAGCGGCGCGCGCGTCTCCACGCCGCTCGGCGCGATCACGCAGGCGTAGCGGGGCGACCCCTCGGCGTCGCGCGTCTCCAGCACCTGGGCGCCGCGGCAGGGCGGCCTGCCGAGCGTCTTGCGGAGCTCTCGTCCCGGGCGCCCCTGCTCGGCGACGCAGCGCCCTTCGCTGGGCGGCCTCGCCGCGGGCGGCTTCGACGGCGGCGCCGCCGCGCTGGCCGGACCGGTCGCGCGGGCGCCTGCATCCTGCCGCGCCGCCGCCGGCCGCGGCTGCCCGCCGTCGGCCGCGGCTGTGCCGGCATCCCGCTCGAAGACGCCGAGCAGGTCGCCGCCGTCGACCCCGGACGACGGCGTGGAGCAGGCCGCGGCGACCCACGCCGCGGCGCCGGCGAGCGCGGCGGCGAGCAGAGCGCGGCCGCGCCGGAGGCCGGGGAGGTCCCGCGTCCAGGTGCGCCGCGTGCGGAGCCCGGGTCGAGGTCGAGGCACGGGCGTACTGTAGTACGACGTCGACCGAGCTCCGCCCGGGATTTCTCGTCGGGGACCTTGGGCGGTATTGCCCGCTCGCTGCGAAGCTCGGCGAGCGCGCCGGCACCGGGGCTCCCTCGACCAGTAGGATCCGTGCCTTGCGCTCGGGGGTCCTGGACCGCATCGATACACAACACCTCCCGCCGCAATCGACTGCCGCCGAGAGGCGATCGGCGCGAGCTGGAATGTGGGAAGTGCCACCGGGCAGCGTGTGAAAGTAAGACGTATTACTTTCGACCACCGCCAAGAGGCGATCGGTGCAAGCTGGGATGCGGCAGGTGCCACCGGGCGGCGTGTCGAAACCACCCTTCAGCCCCGCGTCGGCCCCGCCCGCCGGGGACGAAATTGTATCTACGGGCGCTGCTGGCTTGCGAGGTGGTCCTTCATGGCTAGGCTGGTCCGCGGCCCACCCATGACGCCCTTCGATATCCTCATCGGCACCGCGCTCGCGGCGATCCTCGCTTTCCAGGTCTATGTCACCGTGCGCGTCTTCCGGAGCCGCGTCTACGAGCCCAAGCAGAAGGTCTGGCAAGCGCAGCTCGTCTGGCTCCTGCCGATCATCGGCGCCGGCCTGGTCTTCTCGATCCTCCAGGAAGAGGACCGGGCCCACCGCGACGCCTCCTCGCACCTCCGCAACTGAGCCAGCGCCCCCCGGCCGCTCGGCCGCACCGGCCGTCACCGTCCGCGGTCACGGAGGCGGTCGCGTCGAGTCGCGTGAAACAGCCGCCTCGCTCCCCTCTCCGTCCTCCGCACCCACCCCGTCACCTCGGGGCAGCCGGATGTGACGCTGGCACAATCGAACAGCACGATCCGGTTTCGCCCTTCGGTCTAGCGGCCCCGTGCGCTATGGCTCAGGGGAGCATGGCGGACGACGTCTTCGGCATCGTCGGGACCACGCAGGCGGGTAATTTCCACGTCGAGCAGGTGGTCGCGGAAGGGGGATTCGGCGTGGTGTACCGAGCGCTTCATGCCGGTTTCCGCGCGCCGGTCGCCCTGAAATGCCTGAAGGTCTCCGAGGCGAAGACCCCGCGCGAGCGCCAGCTCTTCCTCGAGAAGTTCCGCGAGGAGGCCCAGCTGCTCTTCCGGCTCTCCGCCTCCATTCCGGAGGTCGTCCGCCCGCTCCACGTCGACGTGCTGCACCTGAAGCGAGGGGAGTTCGTCCCGTTCCTGGCCCTCGAGTGGCTGGAGGGCGAGTCGCTCGACAAGGTCATCGATCGGCGCAGGCTCAAGGGGGATCCGCCGATCCCGCTCCACCGGCTGATGAAGATGATGCGCCCGATCGCGCAGGCGATCGCGCGCGCGCACCGCTTCCCGAGCCCGAACGGCACGGTGTCGATCATCCACCGCGACCTCAAGCCCGAGAACATCTTCATCACGACGCAGGAGGGGACCGAGCGCCTCAGGATCCTCGACTACGGCATCGCCCAGGCGAAGACGCTGGCCGAGCAGGCCGTCGGGCGGGTGACGAACGGCGACCCGCTGAACGCGTTCTCCCCGGCGTACGGCGCGCCGGAGCAGTGGGCGCCGAAGCGGTTCGGGCAGGCGGGGACCTGGACCGACGTCTGGGGTCTGGCGCTCACCATGGTGGAGGCGCTCGTCGGGCGGCAGGTGATCGATGGCGAGGCGCAGGCCATGATGGGGACGGCGCTCGACGTGAAGCGCCGGCCCACGCCCCGGACCGAGGGCGCCAGCATCCCGCCGGAGGTCGACGCCGTGTTCGAGCGCGCGCTCGCCGTGAGCCCGCGCGACCGCACGAGGGACATCGAGTCCTTCTGGACCGAGCTCGAGGCGGCGATGGGGCTCCCGGCCACGTTCGGGCGGGCCGCTGCCCTCGAGGACGCGTACTCCACCCCGCCGCCGCCCTCGTCGTCGATGCGCGCCCCGCAGGTCAAGCGCGCCGGGCACGTCTGGCTCGACACGCCCAGGGACGCGGGGTCGCTCGAGATCGATCTCGACGTGGCCCCGGCGTCGATGCGCTCGCCGCGGGGAGGCCGCCGCGACGGCCCGGCGAGCAGCGTGCGCCCGCTGCCGGGCCCGGATTCGGCCGGGCTCGAGATGGATCTCCCGGAGGCGCCGCTGAGCGCGCTGGGCCGGGGGATGGGCGCGTTCGCCGCCGACAGCGCGCCCTCGAGCGCGCGAGGCCGCGCGATAAGGGACGAGCGCGCGGGCTTCGCGGAGGCGACGCCCGTGGGCGGGCACCCGCGCGGCGGCGGGATGATCGGGATGATGGAGAGCACGCCGCCGCTGGAGATGGCGCTCGGCGTGGCGCCGCGCGCGACCTCGCTGCCGCCGGTCGCGGTGCGCCCGCTGTCGGACATGCCGTCGGCGCGGTACCGGCCGTCGACGCGCCCGCCGGCGGACGTGCGGCCGCGCGCGCCGGAGCCGAGGCCGATCGCCACCGGGCCGACCCTCCTCCAGCAGCTGGGGCTGCCCGTCGCCTGCATCGTGTTCGCGTGCGTGGTCACGGTCGCCGACCTCATCATGAAGCGATCGGGCGAGGTGCTGAGCTTCGGCCCGGTGCGCTCGTTCTGGGTCGCCGGCGTGCTGCTCCTCTTCGGCGTCGGCCTGTTCTTCTGGCGCATGCTCGGAGACCCAGGGGATGCCTGACATGACCCACGGAAGCGCCGCGGAGCAGCGCGCCGACCAGAGTGTGTCCGCCCGCTTCACGCGGCTGATGAACGCGTCGACCTCGCGATGGGGCGTGCTCACCGATCCCCCGCTCGTGGCGCTCGCCTCGAGCGTCTTCCTGTTCGCGTTCCTCGCGGCGCTCGGCCGCGACGCGGGCCCCGCGGTCGCGCGCCCGCTCGGGGCCCTCCTGCTCGCGCCGATCACGGTCGCGCTCGCCGTCAGCGTGGCGCTGCGCGGCGCGCGGCGCGCGGTCGTCGCGTGGCTCGCGCGCCAGCCGTTCCCGGTGGAGAACCTGAACGCCGTGCTGAACGGCCTGGGCGAGGGGCTGGAGGTCACCTTCGCCGGCGCGGTCCCGGAGGCGGCGGAGCTCAACGTCGAGCTCGACAAGGTGCACCCGGATGCGTTCGTGACGGGTGGCGTCGAGGACGCGCGCACGCTGGAGATCCGCATCGGCGTCGTCGACTCGAAGCGCAACCCGGCCGCGACGAACCACCAGCGCTACGCGCGCGTCCGCGAGCTCGTCGAGCGCGCGCTCGTGCCGCTCGCGGAGCGCTACCCGATCCAGAGCGTCCGGGTGAAGTGAGCGAGCCGCGCGCGCCGGCCGCGCGCGTCCGCCGAGGACGCGCCGGGCACGCGCGTCCATCCGAGCGCGCGTTCGCGCCGGTCGCGCGCGCCCAGCGCATGTCCGGGAGATGGAGCAGGGACGTCGCCCGGGCGCTCGCGCGCGTGCTTGCCATGCCGCCCCGTACCCCTGCTATCGTCGCGCCCCATGACCGCCTCGACCTCCGAGAAGCTCTTCTCCGATCTGGAAGCGCGGGGCATCACCCGCGCCAAGATCGGCGGCTTTGACATCGACGGCATCCTCCGCGGAAAGTACGTCTCCCTCGAGAAGCTGAAGAGCGCCCTCGGGAGCGGCTTCGGCTTCTGCGACGTCATCTTCGGCTGGGACATCGCCGACGTCCTCTACGACAACACAAAGGTCACCGGCTGGCACACCGGCTACCCGGACGCGCACGCGGTCCTCGATCCGAGCACGCTGCGCGACCTCCCGTGGGAGCCGGGCACCGTCGCGCTGCTCGCCGACTTCCGCGACGAGGGCGGCGGCCCGCACCCCGCGTGCCCGCGCTCGCTCCTCAGGAGCGTCATCGCGAAGGGCGAGCGGATGGGGCTCTCGGCGAAGCTCTCGTGCGAGTTCGAGTTCTTCCTCTTCGAGGAGACGCCGCGCTCGCTGCACGAGAAGCGCTTCGCCGGCCTGACGCCGCTCAGCCCCGGCATGTTCGGCTACTCGTGGGTCCGCGAGGGGCAGAACAAGAAGCTCATGGCCGCCATCCTCGACCAGATGCGGGCCTTCGACGTCGAGATCGAGGGCCTGCACACCGAGACCGGCCCGGGCGTGTACGAGGCGGCGATCCGCTACGACGACGCGCTCCGCGCCGCGGACAAGGCCGCGCTGTTCAAGGTCGCCATGAAGCAGATCGCCCACGAGCATGGCCTCTCGGTCACGTTCATGGCGAAGTGGAACGAGGGCCTGCCCGGCTCGAGCGGCCACCTGCACCAGAGCCTCTGGAAGGACGGCCGGAACATCTTCGACGACGCGTCGTCGCCCGACCGGCTCCCGACCGCGCTGCGCCACTACGTCGGCGGCCAGATCGCCCTCATGCCCGAGCTCACGGCGCTCTACTCGCCCACGATCAACGCCTACAAGCGGTACGTGCCCGGCGTCTGGGCGCCGCTCAACGCCAGCTGGGGCGTCGAGAACCGCACGGCCGCGATCCGCCTCATCGGCCTCGGCACGCCCGGCGCGCGCGTCGAGTACCGCCAGACGGCCGCGGACATCAACCCGTACATCGCCATGGCCGCGTGCCTCGGCGCGGGGCTCCACGGCATCGAGAACGGGGTCGAGCCGCCCCCGCAGGCCGCCGGGGACGCGTCGTCCGCCGAGCCCTCGCGCCTCTCGCTGCCGCGCTCGCTCGCGGAGGCGACCCGGATGCTCGCGGGCAGCCAGAGGGCCCGGGAGATCCTCGGCGAGAGGTTCGTCGACCACTATGTCCTGACGCGCGACTGGGAGGTTCGGCAGTACGAGCGCGCGGTCACGGATTGGGAGCTGAAGCGCTACTTCGAGGCGGTGTGATCATGAGCCAGTTCACGGTCTGGAGCTTTCCTACACGCATCCTCTTCGGCGCCAGCGTCGTCGAGCAGACGGGCGCCGAGGCGCGCCGGCTCGGGGCGACGCGGGCCCTCATCGTCACCGACAAGGGCGTCGTCCGCTCGGGGCTGCTCGAGCCCGTCGCGGCCTCGCTGCGGAAGGAGGGCCTCGAGGTGGCCGTCTTCGACGACGTGCTCGGCAACCCGATCGAGAAGAACGTGCACGATGGCGTCGCCGCGTTCCGCGACGCCCGCGCCGATCTCGTCGTTGCCCTCGGCGGCGGCTCGCCGCTCGACGTCGGCAAGCTCGTCCGCCTCGGCGTGAACCACGATCGGCCGCTCGTCGATTACGACGACGCCACGGGCGGAGATCGCTTCATCACGCCGAGCGTCCCGCCGATGCTCGCGATCCCCACGACGGCCGGGACCGGCAGCGAGGTCGGCCGCTCGGGCGTCGTGACGCTCGACGTGAACCACCGGAAGACGGTGATCTTCTCCCCGTACCTGCTCGCGAACGCCGCGCTGCTCGATCCGGTGATGACGCGATCGATGCCGGCGTTCCTCACGGCGGCGACGGGCTTCGACGCGCTCACCCACTGCGTCGAGGCGTACGTGGCGAAGGGGGATCACCCGATGGCCGACGGCATCGCGCTCGAGGGGATCCGCCTCGCCGCCGCGCACCTCGAGCGCGCGGTGACGCACGGCGAGGATCTCGAGGCGCGCGGCGGCATGATGAAGGCGGCGATGATGGGCGCCGTCGCGTTCCAGAAGGGGCTAGGCGCGTGCCACTCGCTCGCCCACCCGCTCTCGAGCGAGTGCGGGCTGCACCACGGCCTGGCCAACGCGCTCTGTCTCCCGCCGGTCGTCGAGTTCAACGTCGCCGCGGCGGCGCCGCGCCTCGCCCGCATCGCGGCCCTCCTCGGCGCTCCCGAGGACGCCGCCGCGTGCGCCGAGGCCATCCGCGCCCTGCGCGCCCGCATCGGGCTCACGGCCGGCCTCGAGAAGGCGGGGGTCCCGCGCGACAAGCTCGACGCGCTGGCCGATCTCGCCACGCAGGACGCGTGCCACACGAGCAACCCTCGCCCGTGCTCGCGCAACGATCTCCGCCAGCTGTACGAGGCTTCCTTCGCGAGCTGACGCGCGCGACGCGCCGTGCCGTGGTCGCGCGGCGCGTCGTGCGCCTGTCGCGCGCGCGGGGGCCCGCGTCGCCGCCGCGGAGAGGGGGCGCCCTGGCTTGCGTCGACCACGACGGGATCATGACCATTTCCCGGCGTCCAGCGGGCCGCTGGATGCCGGCCTACCTCTGGCCGACAATGGATAAATGCGGTACCAGGGGGGCACGATGACCGCCACCACCACCGAGCGCACCGCGCGTCCAGCGACATGCCAGATGTTCGAGACGCCGCTCATCGAGAGATTTTCGCGGATCCACCCGATCACGCCGTTCGCCTTCTGGCTCCCGGTCTACGGCTATCTGCTCGTCCGCGCCGCCGGTCACGGCGTCGGCTTCTGGGCCGGGCTCGGGCTCGTGCTGGTCGGCCTGTTCCTGTGGACGCTCGCCGAGTACGTCCTGCACCGCTACGTGTTTCACTATGTCGGGCCGCGCCTGTGGCAGCGCCGGATGCATTTCGTTCTCCACGGGGTGCACCACGACTTCCCGCAGGATGCCGACCGGCTGGTGATGCCGCTCGGCGCCAGCATTCCCCTGGGCGTCGCCTTTTACATGCTGTTCCGCACGGCCTTCGGCCCTGTTCCAGCGGATCCGCTGTTCGCCGGCTTTGGCCTCGGGTACCTCGTGTATGACGGCACCCACTATGCCATTCACCATTTCCGCATGAGCTCGCGCTGGGGGAAGTGGATCAAGCGCCATCACATGATCCATCACCACACGGGAGAACACGCTCGGTGGGGCGTATCGTCGCCGCTATGGGACTGGGCCTTCGGGACGATGGGCACCTCGCCGTCGGGAAAAGGCAGCTGAGCGGGAGAGCCGAGCGCGGCGGGGGAGAGCCGAGCGCGGCGGAGCGCGCGGCCGGCGATCCTCAGGAGATGGGAATGGCCCCGGCGCGCGGCGGGTTGATGGGCCATGAGTCGGTCGCGTCTGTGCGCTTGCACCTCCGCGAGAGACGCGGCGCAGCAGTCAGGCGCTGAGGCCGCGCGCGCGCTGAAGCGGGCAGGGAGGCGTCCGGTCGCGTCGGCTCGCCGCGCGCGGGCAACGACGCAGACGCGGCGGCGACCGGGCCGCGCTTGCCAGGCTCAGGCACGCGGCGGGATCGAGCGGCTGCACGAGCGCTCCTCGGAGCGCTCGTGCAGCGGGCGCTTCACTGCGCGAGCGTCGTGCTCGAAGGGGCGAGCCCTGCCGCAGGCGAGGTGTCAGGCAACCGTCTCATGGCGCCTGCATAGAAGGTCCGGAGCGTGTTGCGCCCGCAGTAGGGGCACAACCACGCCACGTCGAACCGGTCGAGGTGGGCATTGATGCTGTGCGCCGGCGCGATCTCCTTCTCGCCCTCACCGGCGGCCGACCGGCCGCGGGGAGCTCGGCTGGCCCACCCGGCGGTGACGTGCCGGTGCTCGTCCAGGGTGGCTGAGAGGCTTGCCTGGCACTCGCAAGGAGTGGAGATGAGAAACCGACTCATGCATGACCGTCCTTCGTAGATGTTTCCGTAGTCCATGTCGACATGCCGCGACGCGGCGTGCTC
This sequence comes from Sorangium sp. So ce590, assembly GCF_051521365.1. NCBI lineage: Bacteria > Pseudomonadati > Myxococcota > Polyangiales > Polyangiaceae > Sorangium > Sorangium sp. So ce590. Next base: position 5,169,379 of record NZ_CP150346.1, on the reverse strand, counting down.
GAAGAGCCGCAGCGCGGCGTGCCAGAGAAAGAGCGCGTCCTCATATAAAGGTTGGTCAGTTTGAGCTCAAGGGGTGTTAGCCTGGGGCACGGTTGCCCTGGTGTGACTGAGGAAGGGGAGTCCATGACCGTTCGCCGTGCACCTCGTGAGCGCGCGACGCCGGCTTCGGGGAGGCTGCAGGTCGTCGAGACGGGCCGGCCCGGGCCGCGCTCGGTGCGCAGCTTCAAGATCCTGCTCGCGCACGACGCCCGCACCGCGACCTGCGACGCGCTCGCCCGGACGATCGAGGCGATCCTGGCGAACGTCGAGATCGTGGACGCCTCGTCGATCGACGACGCGCTGCTCGCGTCGGCGACCGAGCGATTCGATGCGTGCCTTGTCTGCCTCGATCTGCCGCCGGCGCCGCTCGGCGGCGCGCGGCTCGCGAGCGAGCTCGTGGACAGCGACCACCCGGTCGTCCTCGTGACGAGGAGCCTGCGCTGGCTGCCGCCGGACAGGCCCACGCTGCAGCAGCTGCCCTGGATCCCGCCGGATGCGGGCGCGAGCGAGATCACGAGCGCGATCGAGGCGGCGACCAGCGAGTGCAACAGCTCCGTCCGCACGCGCTCGCTGCTGCCGGGCGACGTGCTCGGCGCGCCCGCGCTCCGCGCGCGCGCGCGCCGCTAGCTCCGCGCGCGCCGGCCCCGGTCGAACGCGGGGACGGAAAACGAAATGAAGGGGTTGCTCTGCGGCTCCGGATTCGGTAGAAGCTTCCTCCACCTCACGCGGGACTAGCTCAGTTGGTAGAGCATCAGCTTCCCAAGCTGAGGGTCGCGGGTTCGAATCCCGTGTCCCGCTCCGAGGATTGCCGGCCCCCTCTTGCGCTGGCGGTCCTCCTGGTGGTGCCTCGGGCACGATGAGCGCCTTCTGCATCGGCGTCGCCCGAGACGGCTCCTCGAGCTGAGATCGGAGCCGGCGAGCGCCGCAGGCGTCGTGAGCGCCGCGGCGCCGGCGCGCTGCAGGATGCGCTCGTGGCGAGCGCGAACGCCGCATCGTCAGCGCGCGCCGCGCGCCGCATCGTCAGCGCGCGCCGCGCGAGACGGACGCGCTCTGGGGGCGCACGACGCTCGGATCGGGGCCGGTCCCGCTGCGCGGACCGCGGCGCCCTACCCCAGGGGGACACCTGGAGGTGTTCATGAAGGATGGCCGGCGCATCGCGCTGAACGCGGCGCTGATGCTCCTCAAGCAGGCGATCATGGCCGTCCTCGGCGTCGTGTTCGTCGGCTATCTCGCGCGGAAGGTGGGGGTCGCCGCCTGGGGGGAGTTCCAGGCATCGCTCGCGATCGCGGGGATCGTCACGATCGCCGCCGGCATCGGGGTGAGGGGATACGTCGCCCGGGAGATCGCCGTGAAGCCGGAGCTCGGGCCGCGTCACCTCGGCGCGGCGCTGACCCTCCGGGGCGTGACCGGGACCCTGGTCCTCGGCGCGACCGCGGCCGTCGTGCTCGCGACGCGCTCGGGGCTCGGCGCGCAGCTCGTCGTGCTCGCCGCGGCGTCCCAGCTCGCGACGCTGCTCTACTCGACCATGTGGCTCTCGTTCGAGGCCCACGAGCGGTTCCAGTACATCCTCTACGCGGAGCTCGGCGCGCGGCTGTTCGTCATCGCGCTCTCGACGGCCCTGCTGGCGCTCGGCTTCGGCGTCGTCGCCGCGGCCGCGGCGTTCCTGCTCGGCAACGTGCTGGAGCTCGGGATCACCGCGCACTATCTCCGCTCCCGGCTCTACCGACCCGAGCTCACGACGCCCCCCGCCGAGCTCTGGCAGATCGCGAAGCGCAGCCTGCCGATCGGCGCGCTCGGGGCGCTCGCGAGCGCGCTGCTCCAGACCGACCGCGTGATGCTCCGCGCCCTCTGCGATGAGGAGGCCGTGGGCGTCTACAGCGCCGCCTGGGTGCTGAACGAGAACTTCAGGATGCTCCCCGACGTGCTGCTCGGCGCCGCCTTCGCGGCCGGCATGCGCCTCTACGCCCAGGATCGCGACGCGTTCGGGCGCCTCTATAGCGGCTGCATGCTCGTCGCCGCGCTCGTCGGATTGCCGGTCGCCGCCGGCGTCGTCCTGCTCGCGCCGGACATCATCCAGCTCGTCTACGGTCCGGCGGGCGACTACGCCCCGGCGGCGGACGTCCTCCGGGTCCTGGCCTGCGGCGTCCCCGTGATGTTCGCGTTCCAGGTCGTGACGCTGCCGCTGCTCGCCGCGAAGCGCGAGATCGCGATGGTGAAGCTGCTCGCGGTGGCGCTCGTCGCCGACGTCGCGCTGAACCTGCTCCTGTTGCCGCGCTACCGCGCCCTGGGCGCCGCGTGCGCGACGCTCGCCGTCAGCGCCGCGTTGCTGGTCGCGTCGTGGGGCCTGACCGCGCGCTTCGCCCCCTTCGTCGAGCTCGGCCGCATCGCCGCGGTCCTCGTCGCGACGGCGGTGATGGCCAGCGCGGCCTACGCCGCGCGCGTCCTCGCGGGGATGTGGGCGTCGATCGCGGTGGGCATCGCCGTCTACGTCGTGCTGCTGCTCGCCCTGCGCGCCGTCTCCTTTCGCGAGCTGCGCGCGCTGCTCGCGCGGCGCGTCCGCGCCTCGCCCGCCACCGCGGCCTGATCCGCGTTCTGCCGAGGGCGGGGCGCCGCGCGGCCCGCTGCGCTCCCGTGCCGAACCAGGGGCCATCGAAAATTCGGTTTTTTCACCGGAAGCGGCGCTCGCCGCGGGGACCCGCGGCTGCCGACATGCGCGCTCATCCGGCGGGATCCACGCAGGGGCGCGCGATGCCTGTTGCTCGGAGGTGACGGTGCTGCGGCTCTCTCCGTGGCATGCAGCGTGAATAGCGAAGGGACGATGTGGCGGCGCGGGCAGGTCCGGGGGCTGGCCGGGGTGGGGCGACTCCGGCAATGGATGGCGCGGCGGCCGTCCTCGCTCCGCGCGTTCGGCATGCCGGGGCGAGACGATGTGCGCGCGGCGGAGCAGCCGTGGAGGCCCCGAGAGATGGACCTGCCCATGGGCGACGGCGGCTATGCGCTGCTCGCGCGCCTGTCGGCCGGCGGCATGGCCGAGCTGTTCCTCGCGTGCCGGCGCGGGCCGGCAGGGATCGCGCACCCCGTCGTCGTGAAGCGCCTTCGCCCGGAGGCGAGGCGGGATCCGTCGATCGTGCGGATGTTCCTCCGGGAGGCGTGGATCAGCGCACGGCTCCAGCACCCGAACGTGATCCGGTTCCACGACTTCGTCTTTCACGAGGGGCGCCATCACCTCGTGGTCGAGTACGTCCCGGGCTGCGATCTCGCGGTGGCAGCGCGCGCCCTCTTCGCCGAGGGGCGGCCGTTTCCGCTCGAGGCAGCCCTCGAGATCGGCCTGGGCGTGCTGCGGGCGCTCGCGCTCGCGCACGAGCTCCGCGACGACGGCGGGCGGCTCGTCGGCCTCGTGCACCGCGACGTGAGCCCGCAGAACGTGCTCCTCTCGCTCGAGGGCGAGATCAAGCTCATCGACTTCGGCGTCGCGAAGATGACCGCGATGAGCGGGATGGACGACGCCTTCCCCCTGGGCTCCCCGGGCTCGGCGGGCGACGCGACGCCGTCGAGCGGCGCCGGCACGGTGAAGGGCAAGCTCGGCTACGTGGCGCCAGAGCAGCTCCGCGGGCAGAGGATCGACGCGCGGGCCGATCTCTTCGCGGTCGGGGTGATCCTCTTCGAGCTGCTGACGGGGCGCCGCCTGTTCCACCGGAAGGAGGACGGCGCGACGATGGGCGCGGTGCTCTCCGGCGAGGTGCCGGCGATCGCGCCGCTCCGCCCGGCGTGCCCGGCGCTGCTCGAGGAGGCGGTGCGGCGCGCGCTCGCGCGCGATCCCGACGGCCGATTCGAGACCGCGGCGCAGATGGAAGAGGCGCTCGCCGAGGTGCTCGCCTCGCTGCGCAGAGCGCCGGGCGGGGGCGACGAGCCGAGCTCGAGCGATCGCGGCCTCCTCGCAGGCCAGGAGATCGCCGCGCTCGTGCGCGAGATCGCGAGCGGGCGCGATCGGCACCGGTCGCTGCTCGTGCGGGGCTGCCGGAGATCCGCCGGGCTCCGCGGGCGCGCCGGCGCGCGGCGGATCGCGGCGAGCCGCTCGGGGGAGGAGCGCAGCGAGACGAAGATGACGTCCGGGCCGCGCGGGCTCGACGCGGGCGCGGGCGCGACGGAGCCCGAGAGCGAGCGCAGCGAGGCCAGGAACGCCGTGACGCCGCACTGGAGAGACGCGCGCCCGCCGCGGCGCGCCCGCCTCCTGCACTGGCTCGTGATCGCGGCGGTCACGTTCGCCGCCGGAGCGCTCGCGGGCAGGGCGATCGGCGCGTTCGACGGCGGCGCCGCGCCGGCGAGCCGCGGCGCACCCGGCTAGCGCGCAAACGCGGCATTGAAAGCGCGGAGCTCGCGTGATCTCCGGGAGACCTCCATTCGGCAACGCCGCCGTGATGCGCCGAACGCGAACGGCCCTTTGCGATGGCGCGGGCAGGGACGGGCTCGCTAGCCTAGTCCGCCCTGATGCACCTCCGGAATCTCCTGAGCCGCTCCCTCGTGTTCGCCGCGCTGTCCGTCCCCCTCCTCGCGAGCGCCACCGGCGGGAGCGCGCTGCCGCGGCCGGTCGCCGGCGAGCCGGTCGCGCCCGCGGAATCGAGCGCGATCGGCGCGGCCATCGAGCAGCAACCCGTCTGTGTCGGCTCGACGGTCGCGAGCGCGGGGGAGCTGGGCGACGTCCTGTACTACCGCAGCTCGCCGGGCGAGCGCGGCGAGGTCTCCGTCGGCTACTACGCCTTCTTCTCGGAGGAGCGGCCCTGGGGCAACAACTGGCTCACGTGGACCGTGCTGCCCGCGCTCGCCGTGGACCTCGTCTACACGCACGGGCTGCTCTTCGGTCCGGGACTCCAGCGCGTCGCCTACGGCAAGGGCGACGTCGAGGGGTTCAGGATCGTTTACAGCGTGGGCGCCGACGGGGGGCTCGCGGTCGAGCACGGCGTGGCCGATCGCGGCGATCACAGCGAGGTGCGGCTCGAGCGGGCCGAGCTGCTCTCGGTCGATCCCGCGCGCCCGACGGTCTACTCGCGGTGGTGGAGCCACCAGCTCGGCGGGCAGGGCGCGGGGCCGGGCGATCTCGTCCATCGCCGCTGCTACGGCGCGGGCGCCATCCGCCCGCTGCCGCCGGAGGTCGCGCTCGATTTTCGCCTGGATCGGCGCGCCCGGCCGGCCCGCGTGGTGCCGGCTGCCGCGCTGCTCGGGCAGCCCGCTCCGACGGGGCAGGGCGATCAGGGCCTCGTCGCTCTCCGACCGAGCGTCGCGTTGTAGATGGCGAGGAGAATGATGGCGCCCAGGATCGACATGAAGAAGCCCCCGCTCGACTGATACGACGGGTAGAGGCCCAGGGCCCGGCCGATGAAGCCGCCGAGCAGGGCGCCAGCCATGCCGAGCAGCGCTGTCACCACGAAGCCGCCCGGATCGCGCCCGGGGGTGAGCAGCTTGGCGATGACGCCGACGATGAGCCCAAACAGGATCCACAACAGCACGGACATGGTTTGCTCCTCTCGACACCGGGTGACGCCGAGGGGCGTCCTCCAGCGTCAACGCGGAGGCCAGCGTTTGCAGACGACGTGCCGTCCGCGGTGAGCTCCGTTCGCACCGGGCTGAAGCGGAGGCTCGGCGGCCAGCGTGAACGGCGTCGCCATCCGGCGCGCGGCGATGGGCATCGGTTGTACATCGGCGCCCCATCCGGCGCGCCAACCTCGAGGCCGGTCTCCTGATCCGGCGGCGCTCACGGCAGCTCGCGGGGACAGGTGTGCTCCGGCTCGGCCGCGCGGATCGCCCTCGGCCGCGCGTCGTCCGCCGGGGGCGCGTCGCCCTCGTCCCCCGGCGAGGGCGGGGCGAGCGGGGCGCCGGCAGCGTTGAAGAGCAGGCACAGCGATCCGCCGAGCACCGTGGCCGCGACGGTGCCGACCACGACCGGAGCGAGCCGCCGGCGACGACGCCGGCGCAGCCTGACCTGGCTCCGCAGCCCACCGGGCAGGCGCGCGCGAAGCAAGAGGATCGGCTCGAGCGCGGCGTCGAGCTCCGGGCTGCGCTGCGCGCTGGCCGGAGCGGGCGATGGAGGTGGCGCCGCGGCGCAGGGAGGCGGCGCGTCCGCCGGTGACGCGGCGAGCTCGACGAGCGCAGCCGGCGGGCAGGGCGAGGAGCGGTGGCCGACCCAGGTGGGAGCGGACGAGGGGTCGCGCCGCGCATCCGGCGGGGAGCAGGGCTGATCCAGCGGCGCGCTCCCCGGGAGAGATGACGGGGCGCGGTACCCGACCCACGTTGAGGCGCACGCGGAGCGCGCCGCCGCCGCGCCGTCCGCGGAGCGCGCCGCGTCGGAGTTGTGCGCGGAGGGCGCCGCGGGGCGATCCTCCACGGCGGAGCGCGCCCGGCGGCGCGCGACGTGCGCCAGCGCCTCGCGCAGGGCGCGCGCGCTCTGCAGGCGATCGTCTGGATTTTTGCGCAGGCATTGCAGGATCAGCGCCTCCAGATCCGGATCGATCGCCGGGTGGAGCGCGCTCGGTCGGGGCGGCGGGGACTCGACGTGCGCGGCGGCGAGCGCGACGGGCGTCGGGCGCTCGAACGGGAGTCGCCCGGTCGCCATCTCGAAGAGCAGCACGCCGCACGCGTAGATGTCGCTCCGCGCGTCGACGGGCTGCCCTGCTGCTTGCTCCGGGCTCATGTATGCGGGGGTCCCGATGACGAGCCGGCCGTCGTCGGCGGGCATGGCGAGCAGCGGCGCGTCCGGGAACGCGCCGGAGCGCTCGTCGTGGAGCAGCTTCGCCGTCCCGAAGTCGAGGAGCTTCACCTGCTCGAACGGCGCCCCGTCGTCGTCGACGCGGGGCACCAGGCGGATGTTCTCGGGCTTGACGTCGCGGTGGATGACGCCCGCGTCGTGCGCGTGCTGCAGCGCGGAGCACAGCTGGCGCATGATCGCGACGATGCGCTCCGCCGGCAGGATCGGCGTGGCGTTCAGGAGATCGATGAGGTCCTCGCCGTCGAGGTGCTCGGTGACGAGGTACCAGAGGCTCGGCGGCTCCGGCTCATGTCCGCCGGCGCCCGCGCCGAGCGCCTCGGTCGGCTCGCAGCCGAAGTCGAGGACCCGCACGATGTTCGGGTGATCGAGCCGGCTCGCCGCCAGCGCCTCGACGTGGAACCTCAGCACCGCGTCCCCGGCGCGGGCGCCGCCGCCGGAGCGCGACCTCGCGTCGGTCCGCGACCGCTCGCTCACGCCGCTCGATCCCCGGAGCCCCGGGCCCTCGCGGCGCGGCGGCGAGGCGACGCGCGTCGTGCAGACGCGGCGGCCCGCTCTGCCCGGCGCGCGCGGCGAGGCGGCGCGCTCGCGGATGATCTTCACCGCGCACGCGCGCCCGAGCCCGAGGTGCCGCGCACGGTAGACGCGTCCCATCGCCCCGGCGCCGATCATCTGCTCGACGAGGTACCGCCCGCCGAGCAGGCGTCCCCTGAGGAATCGCTCTGAGGACGGGAGTCCCGCGTCGAGGGGCGCGGAGGAGCGGAGGCAGTCCATGGCGCGTCCCACGCAGCAGAATGGGTGCCATCGCGCTGTGCGGACGGTTCACAGCCGGCCGCGGACGGAGCGTCAGGCGCGGCCGCGCTGCGCGCTCAGGCTCGGCGCGCGCCGCGTCGCTCCCGTGGCGCGCGTCTCGCGCGGGAAGGCGCCGCGAAACCCGCGAAACGCCGGACAGCGCGCAGGACGGCGGCGCTGCGGGGCTGAGTTGTTCCGTTGTCGACGGCCTGTGATAGCGTGGCGCGCGAGGAGGCCTGAGTGCTCTTGAGACGATGCGTTCCGTTCGCTGCGGCGCTGTTCCTGCTGCTCCCGACAGGCGAGGTTCGCGCGCAGTCGGACCAGGACAGAGCCGTGGCCCGGTCGCTGGCCACGCAGGGCGCCGAGGCGTTCACGTCCGGTCGCTTCGAGGAGTCGATCGATCTGCTCGGTCGCGCCGAGGCGGTCGTGCACGCACCGACGCACCTCCTGCTGATCGCGCGCGCGCAGATGCGCCTCGGCCGGCTCGTCGCGGCGAAGGAGACGTACCTGAGGATCGTCCGCGAGGAGCTGCCGCCCACCGCGCCGTCTCCCTTCAAGAAGGCCCAGCAGGACGCGAGGGAAGAGCTCGCCGCGGTCGATCCAAGGATCGCGTCGCTGCGCATCGCGCTGGAGGGCGCCGCCGGCCGGAAGATCGTCGTGAAGCTGAACGGCCAGCCGGTCGCGGAGGCGCTGCTCGGCGTGCACCGCCCGATCGATCCCGGCAACTACATCGTGACCGTGATTCCGCCGGGCCTCTCGCCGATCGAGCAGGCGCTCTCCCTTGGCGACGGCGAGCGAAAGGAGCTGAAGATCCCGGTCCCGGAGAGCCCGGCCATGGCGCCCTCGCCAGACGGCTCGGGGCATGGGCAGGGGACCTGGAGCGGCGGGCCAGGCGAGGTTCCCCGCGTCGACCCACCGGGCAGCCCGGAGCGAAAGACGAACGTGTTGATGCTGGGTGGGGGCATCGCGGCCGCCGCGCTCGGGCTCGGCGGCATCGTGGTCGGCTCGGTGTTCCTGGCGAAGGGGGGCGCGACGCAGCAGGAGGCGAACGACCTGAGCGAGGCGAACCGGTGCGAGTCGCCGAACGGCGTCGGCGCGAGCTGCGGTCCGCTGATCCAGAACAGGATCAAGCGGCTCGACGCCGACGCCGCGTCGCACCAGACGACCGGCACGATCAACCTCATCACGGGCGGGGTGCTCCTCGCCGGCGGCGCGACGCTGATCGTGCTGGAGCTGACGTCCAGGCCGGAGCCGTCGAGCTCGGCCTGGATCGCCCCCTACGTGACACCGACCGGGCTCGGGGTGCGCGGCGCGTTCTGACGGGAGCGCGCGCTCAGTAGCCGAAGTCGCCCGGAACGCCCGGCTTCTGCGGCTTCTGGGGCGGCGCGCTCGGCTTCGTCGGCGGCACCGGCTTCTGCGGCTTCGTCACGGGCGGGGACCTCGTCTGGGGAGGCGGCGTCCGCGGCGGGAGCGGCTTCACGGGCGCCGAGGAGGCCGCCGGGGCGGCGGTAGGCTCGACGGTGGCGGGTGGAGCGGGCTCCGCGGCCGTGACGCTCGCGGTGACGACCGGCGGCTCGTACGGGGGCGCCGTCACCGGCGGCGGTGGAGGCGGCGTCGGGATGGCGGTCGCGCTGACGGCGCCCGGATCCGGGGTCGCCGCGCCGATCGTCCCGCTGCGGCCGAAGGCGAACCAGACGGCGAGGCCCGCGCCGAACAGGGTGGCCGCCGCGGCGAGCGCGGCGAGGATCGGCACCCTGGACGGGGGCCGCGTCGCGCGGCCCGTGACGCCGGACGAGGCGCCCCACGAGTTGGCGGTCAGCTGCGGCGTGTGGCCCATGCCGGGCACCGTCGGTCCGTTCTGGCTCCCCCACGGGGGGGTGTCGGGGCGGACGGGCGGAAGCGTGGTCGTCTCGGGCTGGGACGGCAGCGACAGCCGCGGGATGGAGGCCCGCCCCGTGCTCAGCAAGGCCAGGCTGGGCCGCGCGGCAGCCCAGGCGAGGAGCGCGCTCTTGAACTCCGCGCAGCTCTGGAAGCGAGCCCCCGGCTCGCGCGCCATCGCCTTCTGGATCATCCCGGAGAACTCGACGTCGAGGTCGGGCACGAGCTGCTGGGGCAACGGCGCCGTCTCGAGGACGATCTTGAAGAGTAGCTCGTTGAAGGTCGCCGCGTCGAACGGCACCTGACCGGTCGTCGCCTGATAGAGCAGCACGCCCATGGCGTAGATGTCGGTCCGCTGGTCGACGGGGCTGGAGCCCCGCGCCTGCTCGGGCGACATGTAGTACGGCGTGCCGACGACGGCGCCCGTGCGCGTCATGCTCATCTCCGCGCCGGCGAGCGGCGAGAACTTCGAGACGCCGAAATCGAGCACCTTCACGAAGTTGCTGAGCCCGGCCTTCGAGGGGACGATGAAGATGTTGTCGGGCTTGAGATCGCGGTGGATGATCCCCGCGGCGTGCGCGGCGCCGAGCGCCTCGAGCACCTGGGCCATGATCGGCACGGTGATCTCGGGCCCGAGCCGCCCCATCCGCTCGATCTTGGCCCCGAGGGTCTCGCCCTCGAGGTACTCCATGACCATGTACCGCGTGCCGTCGGGCAGCACGCCGAGGTCGAGCACCTCGCAGATGTGATCGGAGCCGATCCGCGCTGCGGCCTGGGCCTCGCGCTCGAAGCGCGCGACCGACTCGGCCTGGCTCGAGATGCTCGCGTGCAGCAGCTTGATGGCGACGCGGCGCCGGATGCGCACGTTCTCGCCTTCGAAGACCGCGCCCATGCCCCCCTGGCCGAGCAGCCGGACGATCCGGTACTTGCCATCGATGGTCTCGCCGACCAAGGGGCTCATGACAGCGTTCCCGGTGCGGAGAAGCAGATCACCCGGCCAGACTAGCACGGTGCCCCGAGCCCGGCCTACGCCCTCGCGGGGCGAGCGCGCCCGCCGCGTCGCCTTTACTGCCTGCCCGACCGCGGGCCTCCGCGTTGGTCGGGCGGGGTCGAGCAGAGCGCCCTCTGCCCGAGGGCGGAATGAAAGCCCCGCTCCGCGCATCCGCGGCGCTGGCGCAGGGGATCTTCGTGGTAACGTCGCCCTCGTATGCCGGTTTACGAGCTATCGGTCGATGGAGCCCTGGTTCGCGAAGCGGAGAAGATCGTGTCGCTAGCCGGTCGCGAGTTCCCGACGCTCGTCATGCGTTGGGAATCGCGCCTCTTCGACCAGCCGTGGCTCACCACGCTCGTGCTCGACTACGTGATCGCGTTACCGCCGCTCATCGTCGGGCAGGCGACGTTCAACGAGGTCAGGATTGCCGCCTTCACGGGGCACGCGGGCACGAAGTTCATGTACTTCGGCACCGAGATGAGCGCGAGCGTCCCCCGCATCGCGCCCGAGATGGAGAACGCGATCGCTCCGTCCACGCTCTATCAGGAGTTCCGCCTCGACGAGCAGACTTGCCCGATCCCCTATCTGAAGCTGATCCAGGTCAGTCCGCGCATCTTCGGGGAAGGGCTCCAGAACTACTATTCGCCGCCGATCAAGGTCGAGCGCTACGACGGGGTGGCCTCGCCGGAGCACATCGCGGACTTCTTCCCCAAGGTCGTGGCGAACCTCGATCCGGTGAAGGGGACGACGCTGGTCGACCCCGCGCAGGGCTTCTGGACGGGCGCGCGCTTCCTCGGCGCCACGTCGATCGCCATCCTCCGGCAGGGCCGCGTGGTCGGGCTGCACCGGCGCACAGGCAAGACCGACAAGGATCCGATCCCGCCCGAGGTGAAGCGGCGCGACCCGCGGCTCGACGTGCGCGCCGACTGGGTCGCCGTGGACGTCGGCGCCGCGTCGACGGTCGTCGCCGTCCGGGGAGAGCGCGGCGGCGCCGAGTTCGTCCGGATCGGAGCCAACGGCCCGGTCCGAGTGTCGGCCGACAACGAGAACCCGAGCGAGGTCGCGTTCGAGGCGCTGGCCCGGACAACGAAGGCGTGGCGCGATCGGGTGATCCTGCCGATGACGCGCTGGGGCGACGTGCTCGTCGGGCACGCCGCGCGCGACATGCGGCTCCGGCCGGGCGAAGGCGCCCACGAGCGCGCCGCGGCCTCCCTCCCGGCCGTCACGCTCCTGCGCGAGCGGACCGAGCGCGGCGAGCCGTTCCGGCTCCGGGGCAGGAGCGACCCCGACACCGCCGAGGCGCTGAAGAAGCCGGCGCCGCCCATCATCGACGAGGAAGGGATCGGCGCGCACGACCCGTTCGACCCGATCGAGCTCTACGCGTACTACGTCGGCCTGCAGCTGAACCAGCGCTCGCGGGGGATCTCCACGCGCTACGCGATCACGATGCCGACGGGCTGGTCGCCCGAGCGCCGCGCCAGCGTGCTCGTCGCCTTCCGCCGCGGTCTCTTCCGGAGCCTGCCGGCGGGCCTCTGCGAGTACCACGACCTCGACGGCCTCCAGGTCGTCGACGCGGGCCCGTCGGCGATCGCCTACGCCGTGCAAGCGTTCCGCATGTTCGGGATCCAGCCGCGCGAGGGCGGCGTCCCGTTCTGCGTCATCGACGCCGGGGCCAGCGAGGCGGGGATCGCCTTCGGCATCCTGCGGAGCGCGAAGGGCCACGAGGTCGCGCAGGGGCTGGAGCGGATGGTCGAGTACCTCGAGCCCACGGCGATCCCCTGGCTCGGCGGCGAGCGGCTCCTGCACCGGCTCGCCTACCGGGTGTACGCGGCCAGCCAGGCCGCGATGAGCGAGCGCCGGATCCCGTTCGAGCGCCCGGCCGAGGAGAGCGCGCTCGACGGCGCGGAAGATCGGCTCGCCCCGTCGCCCGACGCGCGCGCCAACACCTGGGCGCTCAAGGAGCTCCTGCGGCCTCTCCTCGAAGGGGGGCCGAGCGCGCCGGTCGAGGAGAAGCTCGCGCTGGTCGGGCTCGACGGGGAGAGCGCCGTGGTGCCGCTCTCGATCGATCGCGGCGCGCTGAGCGGCGCGATCGACGCGTGGCTCCGGGACGCGATCGACGTGTTCCGGCAGCACCTCGGCGTCGCGGTGGCCAAGATCGGGCGCGAGCCGGATCCCTACCAGGGGCTCCGGATCCTGCTCGGCGGGCGCCTCGGGATGAACCCGCGCCTCGCGGAGCTGCTCGCCGGCGTGCTGCCCGCGGGCGTGCAGGTGCACCGCTTCAAGGAGCCGGACAAGGCGAACCTGGGCGCGCCCACGGTCAAGATGGCGACCGCGCTCGGCGCGCTGTCGCTGCGGTTCGATCGGATCGGGGCCACGCTCCGCGCGGAGAAGCGCGACGCGTTCCGCTACCGCGTCGGGCGCGCCCGCCACGGGCAGCTCGCCGACGTCCTCGATCCGTCGGTGGACTATGACGCCTGGCGCGAGATGGGCGCCTGCTTGAAGCCCGAGGTCGAGATCCTGTTCATGGCGGTCGAGGACGAGGGGGAGGTCGCGGCGGACGATCCGCGGGTGCGCCGCGCGGCCTGCGCGCTCGGGCGCGACGCCGTCGGACAGCGGCTCTACATCCGGGCCGTCGGGCCGGCGCGCGCCGAGGTCAGCGTGGGGCCGTCCGGCGGCGAGCCCTCGGCGGGCGCCGTGTGCTGGACGGTCAACCTGGAGAGCGGCGCCGCGGAAAAGACCGGCGGCTGAGCGCATGCGGGCTCCGCGGCTTCACGTGTCCGACGACGACCTCGATCCCGAGGGATCGGTCCACGATGGCGCCGCGCCTGCAGGCGCCGCTTCGGCGGCCGCGCCTGCCAGCGCCGCGCCGGGCGGCGCCGCGCCTGCCAGCGCCGCGCCGGGCGGCGCCACCCCGGCGGCGGCGCCCGCAGAGGCCCCGCAGACCGAGGCCAGGCTGGCCGCGGAGCTCGCGCGCGCCACGGGCGAGCTCCGCGCGCTCTTCCGCGCGATCCCGGACCTCTGCTTCCGCGTCGACGCCGAGCTCCGGATCGTCGACCACAACGAGCCGCGGCTCTCCGCGCTCCGCGTCGCGCCCGAGGCGCCGCTGGGCAAGCGCCTGGCGGAGGTGCTCCCCGGCGAGCTCGGGGAGCAGCTGGAGCGCGGGATCCGGGAGGCCCACGAGACGGGCGCCGTGGTCGCGCTCGAGCACGCCGTCCCGAGCGCGGGCGGAGAGCGCCACGTGGAGGCGCGCATGATGCCGTTCCTCGAGGGGCACGCCCTCGTCCTGCTCCGCGACATCACCGAGCGGCGGCGCACCGAGGAGGCGCTCCGGCAGCGCGAGGAGCGATCGCGCGAGTCGCAGAAGATGGAAGCGCTCGGCCGGCTGGCCGGCGGCATCGCGCACGACTTCAACAACATGCTCATGGTGATGCTCGGCTACGGCGAGCTCCTCCTGCGCCGGCTCGGGACCGAGAGCGCGCTCCGGCGCGACGCCCTCCAGGTCACGAAGGCCGGGGAGCGCGCCGCGGCGCTCACGCGGCAGCTCCTCGCGATGAGCCGCCGCAAGGTGCTGCAGCGCGAGGTGCTCGACCTCAACGCGGTGGTGCTCGACATGCAGACGATGCTCCAGCGCCTCATCGGCGAGAACATCGATCTGAAGACGAACGTCGGCCGGGATCTCGGGTCGATCAAGTTCGACAAGAGCCAGCTGGAGCAGGTCCTCCTCAACCTGGTCGTGAACGCGCGCGACGCGATGCCGCGGGGCGGTGGGCTCGTCGTCGAGACGTCCCTCGGCGAGCCCGGCCAGAACCCCGCGGCGCGGTCGTTCGTGCCCGCGGAGCGGGACGAGGGCGACGCGCCCGCCGCGAGCGGTCCGCCGTACGTCGTGCTGTCGGTGGCCGACAGCGGCTACGGGATGGACCACGACACGCTCACGCACCTGTTCGAGCCGTTCTTCACGACGAAGGCGCGCGGCAAGGGCACGGGGCTCGGCCTCGCCACGGTCTACGGGATCGTGAGCCAGAGCGGCGGGCTCATCGAGGTCGAGAGCGAGGTCGGGCGCGGCACGACGTTCCGCGTCTACCTGCCGCGCGTCGAGGATCGCTCCGAGGAGGCGCCCGCGCGCGCCCGGCCGTCGCCGGCCGGCGGCGATGAGACGGTGCTCGTCGTCGAGGACGACGACGCCGTGCGCAAGCTCATCGTCGAGGTGCTCGAGCGGCGCGGCTACGGCGTGCTCTCGGCCGCGAGCGGCGAGGAAGCGCTGGCCGCGCTCGCAGGCGAGGGGGAGGAGGCGATCGACCTCCTGCTCACCGACCTCGTGATGCCGGGCATGAACGGCCGCGAGCTCGCGGAGCGCGCCCTCGCGATCCAGCCGCGCGCGTGCGTGCTGTACATGTCCGGCTACGCCGAGGACGTCCTCGCGGGCGCCGAGACCGACCGCGAGCTCGTGCTGCTGCAGAAGCCGTTCACCCCCGAGGCCCTCGCGCAGCGCGTGCGCGACCTGCTCGACCGGCGGTAGCGTCCGCGGCGAGCGATCCGCCGGGGCGCCGCGGATCGAGGATCAGCGCCCGCTGCGGCCGAGGACGTCGGCGGCGGGGGACGGACGATCGGCGAGCCCGAGCGGCGCCGTCGGCCGCCGCCGCCGCAGGTAGAAGAAGTCGCGCGGCGCCGGCTCGGCGACGTATTCCTCCGGCTTGAACTGCACGTCCGGGATCAGCGCCGACCGCGCGCGCGGCCCCTCGCCGTCCGCGCCGCGCTCGTACAGAAGGAAGCGCGGGTAGGCGTGGTTGACGTCGAGCTCCGCCACGTCGTGCGCGCCCGCGGCCTTCATCCCCTGGGCGAGGGTGCGCGCGGTCACGGCCTCGCCGAGCCCGTAGAAGAGCAGCTTGCCCGCCGCGTCGACGCCGAGCGCCGATCGCCGGATCACCGTCTCGCCGCTCACGGTCGCGCCCCAGTCGCGGTTCGAGTCGTAGAGCAAGTGGTGCAGCTCGCCCTGCTCGACAAGGCAGGGCGGCGTCTGCCGGTAGGCGGCCATGCGGGCCTCGTCGGCGCGCAGCTGGGGCCAGGTGCGGATCCGCACCGCGCCGGTCCGGTAGAGGGCGATCGTGCACGCCTTGTCGCGCGGCGGCAGGAACGTGTCGCCGTCGAGCATCATCCCGTAGTGACCGTGCATCGCCTTGAAGCCCCCGTTGAAGGCGGCGATGAGCCCTCCGGCGTGGCCCTCGGGGACGAGCCCCGGGCGGCGCTCGGCCGGGATGTCCGGCGAGAACGGCTCCTTCGTGCCCGCGACGAGCCGGAGGTCGACGCGCCCGAGATCGATCGCCACCACGGCGATCGCCGCGAACACGCGCCTCGGATCCGGGTGCACGACGCTCCTCCAGAGCACCGGGGCGCCGCCGGGTCGCACGGCGTCGGGGACCGGCGCCCAGACGCCGTCGCCCGTGGCCGCGACCTCGCGGAAGGGCGGCTCGAACGAGGAGGGGGGCGAGATCGATTCGGTCTCCAGGCTCTCGCTGTCCTTCACGGCCTCCGCCGCGGCGGCGGGCGCGGGCTCCCAGAACGTCTTCGGGGGCGCGTGCCGGTAGATGGCCTGGTTCAGGCGATCGGCGACGCCGTAGGCCACGTCCTCGGCCCACGCGACCGGAGCCGGGCCGACCACGGCCCGCGCCCCGTCGGCCAGCGCCGGGCCGAAGCCGCGGACCTCATGGATGCCGTACCAGAGCGCCTCGACCGCGATCGCGCAGACCGCGACGCAGCGCAGCGCGCGCTCGGGTAAGCGCGGGTGGGACCGACGCCTGCGCGGGGGCTCGCTGGCGAAAGGGGGCGAAGGCTTGTCCACGGCGATAAAGAGGCTACCCGATCGTGCGGGCAGCCCCAAGTTCCGGGCTGCGGGCGAGCGCCGCCGCGCTCGCTACGGCTGCCCGTGCGCCATCGTCCGGGGCCCGTCCTTGAACAGGATCTCGATCTTGCCTCGATCGATGACCTTCGCGACCACGCCGTCGCCGAACTTGCTGTGGTGGATGAGCTCTCCCTCGCCGAAGGTGAGGGTGATGCGGTACGGCTTGAACGCCCCGGAGGGCTTCCCCGCGATGGCGCGCTCCCACGCGAGCGTCTGGTCGCGCTCGGCGCGCTGGGCGGCCGTGAGGCGCTCCACGCCGCCGCCGCGCGTCGAGGCCGACGACGTCGCCCTCGGCTCGCCGCTGCTCCGCGACGCGGCGCGCGCGGCCGCCCGGCTCTCGCGCTCGCTCTTCGGCTGGCGGTAGAGGTGGTGGGACATGCAGGTCTTGCACTCGACCTTCTTCACCACGTCACCGACCATCGCGATGATCCGGTGGGTGAGGTCCAGGCGGCACTTGGTGCACCAGGCGTCGACTTCGCCGCCAGTCCTAAGCTTCTTCGTCGTCACTTCTCCTCACGGCGCCGGTCTCGCCCGGTCTCTTTGCTTCGATCCTTGACGTTCACTTGGGCGGTCACCTCCGGCTTCGGCAAGCCCGTCCTCGGCTCGTCCTGGCCGTCGTCTTTCCTGGCCGCATCGTTCGGAACGAAGCGGATCTCGGTCTTGATCTCGAAGGAGAGCTTCGTCAGCACCTTCGTGATCTCGTCCGCGAACTGGGTGTGCTCGAGGACATCCCGGATCTCCTTGGCGACGACCCGGTAGAGACCGTTCTTTGTCTCGTCGATCTGGGTATAGAGGTAGTGGAGGACCTCTTTGGGCAGCTTGAGGTCGCCCACGAAGTGCCGGAGGTTCTCGGGCCCCTCGCTCAGCCTGTCGATGCCGCTCTCGACGGCGCGCTCGACCACGCGCTTGAAGAGCTCGGGGATAGCGCGCTCGAAGAGGCGTTTCTTCTCGCCCTCGCCTTCCACCTTGTCCCCTTCGTCCTCGCGGAGCGGCTCGGTGTCGTCGGCCATGGCTCGGGCTCCCCTAGCGGGACGGGGCGGCCACGTCAATGCAGGGGTTCGTGCAGGGTGCCGGCGTCGCGCCATGGTCCATGGATCTGCCGGATTTTGATGACGATGGGGAGCCTTTCGCGCGTCGGTCCGCTGGCGGGAGAGCTCGGCCTTCGAGCCCGGCCGCGCGGCGGGAGGTCGTGGCGACCAGGACAGAACCTCGCGGCTCCGCGGCGTCCGCGCGCCTGCCGATCGCGGGGCGCGCCGCCGGCTCAGAGCTCCTCGTAAGCGTCCGTCTCGTGCATCTCGTAGGTTTCGTCGGATTCCGCGCCAGCGTCGCCTTCGCGCGCTCGCTTGTAGGACTTCAGCATCCACACCTCCGCCGCGAACCGGCCGGCGCCGCGGCGAGCGCTGATCTCGACGGTGGCGTCGTCGTCCTCGAGCGGGCAGAAAGGCCGATCCGGCTGGACGATCGGCCACGCGTCCTCGGTGCCGTCGCTCGCGATCATCGCCCCGCGGCTGCTCCGCACGGCGACGTCCAGGTTGATGACCCCCGGTCCGCCGACGGCGAACACCCGGTAGCATGCGCCCCGGACCGCCTGCAGCTGCTCCGTGACGATCGCCCCGCCCTCGGCCACCTGCCCCTCGATCGGCTTGGGCGAGAGCCGGCGCATGCCGTTCTCCGGACCGCAGAGCAGCGAGAGGCGCGTGACGTCCTTCACCGGATTGCCGCTGATCCTGAAGTTCCCGTAGCAGCGCACCCAGGGCCCGCCGACGCGCACCGGGAGGACCGGCAGGTCGAGATCCGCGGGCGCTCCGGCGTCGCCCTCGCCCTGTCCCGCGTCGGCGTCCGACAGCCCGCCGGCCCCGACCGTGACGGCCACGTTCGGCGGCGCTGCCGAGAGCACGACCGGGGGGCCGGGCTTGCCCTCCCAGGGACGCGGCTCATCGCGGCAGCCCGCCACGACGAGCCCGAGGAGCAACGCGGCGCAGAGGCGCGCGGCCCTCGGGAAGAGCAGGGAGGGGCAGGGGCGCCGGGACGACACCGCGCTCGGCTCTTGCGCTAGAGTCCCGCGCGATGGAAGCGTTTTCTGAGCGCAGCGAGCGGCGGCCGCGCAATCCGCACAAAGCGAGGCACGACGACGCGCGCGATCCGCGCCGACGTTGCAGAGGGCGGGCCCCTCGCGCGTGAGCACGACGCCCCGCCCGCCCGCGCGTTCCGGTGCGGGCTCACGCCAGACAACACCCGCGCGCTCAAGCGCGGGCTCACGCCAGACACCCGCGCGTCCGAGCGCGGGCTCGCGCCAGAACCAGGATCAGGAGCGCGCGCCGCGCCGCCGCGCCTCGTCCGGTGAGCAGGGCGCGAGCGCGTCCCCGCCGGCGCCGCCGGACCCGAGCGAGCGCGACCGGGAGATCGCGGCCGCCCTCGGGGCCTGGTTCGACCGCGTCGCGCGTGACCTGCCGTGGCGCAGGACGCGCGACCCCTACGCGATCTGGCTGAGCGAGGTGATGCTCCAGCAGACCCGCGTCGACACGGTGATCCCGTACTACGAGCGCTTCCTCGCCCGCTACCCCACGGTCTCCGCCCTCGCCTCCGCGGAGATCGACGACGTGCTCTCGCTGTGGAGCGGCCTCGGCTACTACCGCCGCGCGCGCGTGCTCCACCTCGCCGCGCGCGAGATCACCGCGCGCCACGACGGCGCGCTCCCCCGCGACGTCCCGGCGCTCCTCGCCCTGCCCGGCGTCGGCGCGTACACCGCGGGCGCGATCGCGAGCATCGCGTACGATCAGCCGGTGCCTCTCGTCGACGGCAACGTCGCCCGGGTGCTCTCCCGCATCGAGGGCATCGACGACGACATCCGCAGCGCCTCGGGCACGCGCAAGCTCTGGTCGACCGCGGAACGCCTCGTGCGGGGCCCCGCGGGCAGCGTCCATCCGGGACGCTTCAACCAGGCCTTGATGGAGCTCGGCGCGACCGTGTGCACGCCCCGCAACCCCCGCTGCGATGCCTGTCCCGTCGACGGCGCGTGCGCCGCGCGCGCGCTGGGGCGGCAGGCGGAGCTGCCGGTGATCGCCCCGAAGCGCGACGTCCCGGCGGTCGAGATGGTCGCGGCGGTGGTGCGATCGGGCGACCGCGTGCTGTTCGCCCGGCGCGCCGAGGGAGGTCTCTTCGGCGGGCTCTGGGAGCCGCCCATGGTCGAGGCGCGCGCGCTCGCGGACGCCCGCGCGCTCCTCGAGCAGGTCGGCGTCGGGCCTGACGCGCCGCTCCGCGAGGTCGGCCGCGTGCGCCACATCCTCACGCACCGGCGGCTCGACGTGACGGTGGCGCGCGCCGAGGTGGCGGCCCCGTGGCGCTGCCGGGCAAAGCTTGCCGCCCCCTACGAGAAGGCGGCGTGGCTCGATCCGGGCGTGCTGGAGTTCGGCGTTTCCAAGCTCGCGCGAAAGGTCCTTTCCGCGGCATCGGCGCCGGACGCCGGAGGCGCGCGTCGGCCGCGGTGAACGCGCGCGGCCGGGCGGGCGGGCGCGCGCCGTGGTCCGCGGAGAGGCCGGAGATGGCTCGAATTCGCGTCCTCGCTGCGCTCCGAAGGGCCTCGCTCCGCTGCGGGCGGGGGGCGGCGCCGCTTGCGGCCGAGCTGCTGCGGCGCAGCGGCGCGGGCGGAGCGAAACCCGTATGTCGCCGTGGAACGTCGCCGGCTTTGACGCTGCAGCGCGAGCGCGGTGGCACGGAAGGCGCTTGGTGGGAGGGCGGGCAGGCCCTCTAGCCTCGCGGCGCCGGCGGTGGCCGGAGCTCGATTCAAGCCTGGGAGCTCAAGCAACATGGATGCGCGACGACGGATCACGGAGACGCTGCCCACGGCGAGCGCACCTGTGCGATCCATGACCGTGATGGCGGACGACGGAGCGCTGTACGTGCTGCCGCTGTGCGAGCGGATCGTGCTCGATGTGCTGGCCTACGAGGACGAGGGCCTGCTGGCCTTCATCCGCATCGACGGGGAGGTGGTGGCGGAGCTGCCCGTGC
The DNA here is from genome assembly GCF_051521365.1 of Sorangium sp. So ce590. NCBI lineage: Bacteria > Pseudomonadati > Myxococcota > Polyangiales > Polyangiaceae > Sorangium > Sorangium sp. So ce590. The sequence goes on along the minus strand of NZ_CP150346.1, from coordinate 5,149,018 downwards.
TCGGGCAGGCGTGACCCGGCCGGGGCTGCTCGCGCCGCGCGTGGCGGAGCGCGCCGCGGCCTCGCCGCGCCGGCGCGGGCTGCTTCTCAGCCCACGCTTCGCATCCGCTGGGTCACAGGTTGCTCGTCATCTTCGGCATCCGGCTCCACGGACTCGACCTCCTCGTCTTCCAGGAGATAGGGCAGGTCGCCGTCGTCGTCGTCGTGCGACATCACGACGTCGCTGATGTCCTGCCCCCGCGTCGCTCCCTCGAGGAACTCCGCCCCGAGATCGCTCGCCAGATCGGCGGCGGCGTCGGCGGCGTCGGGGTTCACCTCGAACTCGGTGCAGCCGGCATCGTTCGGGTGGTGGTGGTAGCCGCGGACCTCGTCGTCGAGCGTCGGGATCACGTCGCTGATCTCGCTGCGCGGGCTCACCTTGCCGCGCAGCGGGGGCGCCGCGGCGGCGTCCATCATGTCGATGAACGGCTCGTCCAGCTCGCTCGTCCCGGCCCAGCGCGCGGCGCTCTGAGGAGCCTGCGCGTGCCTGCGGGGCCTTCCCGGGTCGCTGCGATCTTCTCGTTCTCGGCGCTGCGTCGTGCTCGTGCGCGGCGCGCGTGGCGGTGACGAAGGTGCGGCGGTGCTCTGCCTGCCTCGGGTGCTTGAATTGCTCACGGTGGTCTCCCCATGCAGGGTCCGGTCCGCAGGTGCAGCGGGCGGATACGCAACGGGGGCGAGGACCGTGCCGAAGGCTGCGTGCTGCGCCGTCGCCGGGGCGCGGCGCGCGGACGAGGCGCGCGCCGCGCGCGGCCGGGACGCAATTGAGCGTGCCAGCGAGCGCCACCTCGGGGTAGAAGGATCGAGGCGATGCTGGAACTCCGGACCGGGCTTGCGCTCGTGGCCGTTCTCCTCGGGGCGTCCTTCGGGCGCGCCGCCGCGGCCCAGCCTGCTGCCGCCCGCGGCGCGGAGGCGCCGCAGGAGGGTGGGGGCGCCGCGCTCGATGCGTACCGCGCGCTCTCGCGGCCGCCGGGGACGGCGGGGCGCGTCGTGTCGACCCTCGCGATGGGGACCGGGATCCGGTTCAACAACCCGTACCGCCTGCAGACGCAGCTCGGGGAGACGGCGGAGTCGCTCTCGCTGACCGCGGGGTACCTCGATCTCGGCGTCGCGCTGGCGCTGGGGCCGGCCGATGGCGTCCAGCACGGCGGTGCGCTGCGCCTGTCGATCGCGGTGGACGGCGTGCCGCAGGAGTCGCTCACGCCGAGCTACTTCGTCGCCTACCGCGGCCTCACGCGCGCGCTCGCGTACGGGCGCCTCGGCGCGGCGATCCTGATCGAGCCCGACGTGAACGTCGGCGGCGAGCTTGCCGTGGGGCTCGGGTACTTCCTCCTCGCTGGCGTGGCGCTCTCGGGCGAGATCGTCGGGGATCTCTTCTACGGCGCCGCGACGTACGACGCGGCGTACACCGTCTATCCGGTCGTCTCCGCGCAGCTCGGGCTCATGATCGAGCACGAGCTCTTGCCATGAGCTCGCCGGGGCGCGAGCGGCGCCGCGGGCGCCTCCGGGCGAGCGAGGCCGCGGGGGTCGCGGCGCTGCTGCTCCTCGTGGGCATCGCGCCGGTCGTGGGCGACATCGGCAGCTGCGGGCAGGCGCCGGAGGAGCTCGACCCGTACAAGTTCTTCGCGCTCAAGGCGCAGATCGACTGCGCCCAGTGCGAGGACTGTGGCCTGCGCACGCGCGCCTGCGCCGCCGCTTGCGGCTTCGAGGCCGCGCCGGAGCTCCCGGCCGGCTGCTATCCGCTGGTCCACGACGGCGAGGTGTGCCTGCACAAGCTCAACACGGCGAGCTGCGGCGAGTACCGCGATCACATGGCGGACGAGGGCGCGTCGATCCCGACGGAGTGCAATTTTTGCCCACTGGAAGAGGCGCCGTGAGCGGGCGCGGCGCAGTCGCGTCGGGCCGACGCCTCGCGAGGGCCGCGCGGGGGCTCTCGTGCGCCGCGCTCGTCGCGGCCCTGTCCGGGTGCGCCTCGAAGCCGGCGCTCCTCGCGAGCTACGACGACTATGCGGCGTACCGGGCGACGCGCGTATCGAGGACCCTCGAGGGGCGGCTCGCGGCGGCGTCGGCCTACCTGGAGCGCCACCCGGAGGGGGCCTTCGCCGCCGAGGTGCGCGCGTACCTCGCGCGGGCCGAGCCGGTCTACTACGCCGCGAAGCGCGGGACCACCGCCGGCCTCGCGGCGTACCTGGCCACGCTGCCCAGGGGCGCATTCCGCGCGGAGGCGACCCACCGGCTGCGCGCGCTCGTCCGGGAGCGCAGCGCCGGCGACCTGCTCTCGCGCGCGGCCCAGCAGACGGATGCGCACCTCTCGAGGCAGCGGGCGGAGCGCGCGCGGATCCGCGAGGAGCTCGCCGCGTGGCTGCGCCGGTTCCTGGGCAGGGAGGTCTGGGGGCGCCCGCTCGCGGAGGCGCCTGCCGATGTGATCGTCCCGTTCAGCCTGACGCTGCCGGCGCCCCGGTGCGCGCCGGCCGACGAGCGCGCGCCCCCGGGCGCCGCCGCCTGCGCGAAGCGGATCGCGCTCCCGTTCGTCGTGAACGCCGGCGGCGAGAGCGCGCCGCGGCAGGCGGAGATCGAGGTCGCCGTCCTCCAGGACGCGGCGGGCCGCCCGATCGAGGTCGCGATCCGGGGGCCCGATCTCTTCACGCGCCTCGAGGAGGCGCGCTCGGCGCGCGAGGTCGCCCCGGACGACCCCGAGGGCCGCATCGGCGGGATCTCCCTGGCGGTCGAGCTCTCGCGCGGCGCCTTCGCGGCGCGCGTCTCTGGCGATCCGTCGTGCAGCCGCGAGGTGGTGGCGCCCGTCGTGCTGCACCTGGAGTGCGGAGGGGCCCGCCTCGTGGCGCGCGCCGCGAGCGAGGCGGGCGAGGACGACGTCGTGACGATCACCGTCGCCTCGCCGGCGCGCTAGCTCCGAGCGTCTGCGCCCGCTAGCACGGCTTGTTCTTCTTCTTCCCCTTGAGCTTCGCCGTGTTCTTCGGGCAGACGTCCTTGATGGCGGCGGAGCGCTCCCTGTAGATCGCCTTCATCGCCTCGAAGACGGCCGCCTGCTCGCGCTTGAGATCCTTCGTCTCCCCCGGATCCGCGATGACGTCGAAGAGCTCGAACGCGTCGTCGTCGCCGTAGGCGATGAGCTTGTGCCGCCCGTTGATGAGCGCCCTGCGCCGGTCGTTGTCGCTCGTGCGCGGCAGATCGACGATGACGTCGCGCGGCTCGGCGCTCGCGCCGTAGAGCTCGGGCACGAGGCTCGTGCCCGAGAACGACGGCTCCGGCGGGGCGCCGGTCAGCTCCAGGATCGTGGGCGCGAGGTCGATGGAGCTGCGCGGCACGTTGATCCGGCGCGGGGTGATCCCCCCGGGCGCCTGGATCATCAGCGGCACGTGGGTGAGCACGTCCCACACCTCGAACCCGTGGCGATACATCTTGTGCTCGCCGAACGCCTCGCCGTGGTCCGCGGTCACGATGATCGCCGTGTCCTTCCCCCACGGCTGCTTCGCGACGAAATCGAGCAACTTTCCCACGTGCATGTCGGTGAACTTCACCTCCCCGTCGTACTTGTCGCGGGCGCGCTTGCCGAACGGCTCGATCCCCTCGTGCGTCATGTACACGTCGTGCGGATCGAGGAAGTGGAAGTACGCGAAGAAGGTGCCCGATGTGTTCGCCTTGTCGGAGAGCATCTTGATCGCGAGCTCCAGGTGCCCGGGGCTCGTCACGTTCCGGTCGGTCGTGTTGTCGGCCGAGAGCCCGGGCACGATCTCGTACACGTCGAAGCCCTGCCGGAACCCCGCCTTCTGGTCGAAGTAGAAGTGCGCGTGCGCGCTCATCGTCCGCACCCCGGCCTTCTGCAGGAGCTCCGGGAACATCACGACGCTGTCGGGGTAGTTGCCGAAGAAGTAGCCGCTGCGCTCGACCGCGCTCGGGTACCGGCCGGCGAGGAAGCCGCCGACGCTCATCGAGGTGTACGACGAGATCGCATAGTGGCGCGTGTAGCTGACCGCCTTCTTCTCGAACGCCGTCAGCGTGGGCGCGATGTCGCGCTCGTAGCCGTTCCACGGCATGTCCGCGCGCAGGCTGTCGATCGAGATCACGAGCACGTTCATTTTCGGGCGCTGCGCTGCCGGCGCCTCCGCGGGGTTGCCCTCCTTGCCCGCGGCGGCGGTGCCGTCGGCCGCCGCCGCGGCGCTCCCCTCCGCGGCGGCCTGCGATCCGGCCGCGACGGGCTCCTGCCGCGCCGTGGGCTCCGGCGTGCGCGCGGGCGGGGGGTGGCCGTCGCCCTCGCGGGAGCAGCCCGCTCCGGCGCTGACGAGCGCGAGCGCGAGCGTCGCCGCGAGGCGCCGGCGGGCCAGGCGCGGGGGCGCCGCGAGAGGGGGCGCCGAGCACGAGGGCGCGCGTTGTCCTTCCGGTTCCCAGACTCTCGTACGTGAAGCGACCGTGTGCATGAGCGCCGTCTTACTCCGACTTGCGCCGCTCCGCCAAAGCCGCACACCGCGCGCGACTTCCGGTATGCTCCCTGTTCATGGCCTCGGCCCCTCGGAACCCGCCGCCGCTGCCGCCTTCGGGCCGATCGCAACCCGGTGCCAGGCCGGGGGAGAGGGCGGCGCTCGAGCCGCCGCGGTCGCTCCCGCCCAACGCGCCGCGGCGCGTGGGCGAGCACGTCAGCCAGGCGCTGAAGGACCATATCACCGAGATGGCGCTCGGCCTGCTCGAAGAGCAGATGCAGGCCCGCATCGTCCACTACCGCGCCGATCTCGAGACCAACCCCCAGCTCGACGCGGTCACCGCGCAGGTCGTCGCCCAGCTGAAGGTGATCCAGGCCTCCGCGGGCGCGCCGGAGCGTGGGACGAGGAACCACGACGCGATCCGCGACGCGCACGAGAAGACCCTCCGCACCCTGCTCGAGCGGGTCATCCGCGAGGACGGCATCTCGCTGCTCGTCGAGCGGCGGCTCAAGAAGATCCACAAGAACCTCGCCCGCCTGTTCTTCCAGTCCGAGCTCCACGAGAAGACGCGGGGCCGCGACGGCGCGCCGAAGGTGATCCACCACGGCGAGCAGGCGCTCTTCTACGTGCTGACCCGCTACAAGAACCGGATCGAGACCGAGCTCGACGGCTTCGAGTTCGCCTCCGAGGAGGCGCGGGAGCAGTCGTTCGACCTGCTCGCGAAGCTCACGAAGGACATGCAGGACGCCTTCCTGTCGCGCCGATCGAGCGAGCTCAGGCGCATCGTCTCGGTGGTGCACGCCGTGCTCGTCGACTTCTTCAGCGCGCGCCTCGCCCAGAGCCTCGGCGAGATCGCCGCGCGGGTCGTGCGTGACGCGGGCACGTTCGAGGGCAGGGCGTTCGCGTACAAGGTGACGAGCGAGGCCTTCCCTCGCTTCCGCGCGGCGTTCGAGCGCCACCTCATGGTGATGCTCATCGGCTTCGCCGAGGACGAGCTGGTCGCCCAGCTGGCCGACACGGCCGGCGCCGAGCGCGACGAGACGATCCTCTTCATCACCGATCCCCAGCTCTTCAGCATGATCTGCGGCGAGGTCTGCGAGGGGCTCTACGAGTTCCTCTGCAACGAGGGCTTTCTCGACCTGCCGCCCGACTGGCGCCGCGCCTCGACGGCGCCTACCGACAGCTGACCCAAGAGAAACCCACGGACATCATGAGACGGTACGACGTCGCGCGAGCGGGCTCCGGCCTGCTCTTCGCTCTCTCTCTGCTCGCCGGCTGCGCGCGCGTCCCCGATGTGGACGCCTCGGGGCTCGCGCTCCGCCGCGTGGTCATCTACAGGAACGGCGTCGCGTACTTCGAGCGCCGGGGGATCATCGACGCCGATCAGGTGACCTTCCGCGTGCGCAAGGAGAAGGTCGGCGACTTCCTCGCGACGCTCGCGGTCATCGAGGCCGGCGGCAGCAGCGTCCGGAGCGCGTCGTTCCCGGTCGAGGTCGACGACGGCTCGGACGAGGACGACGCACCGGCGGCGCCCGGGCCCGAGGTGACGGTCGCGCCGCCGCCCGGGGACAAGGGCGCGACGGCGGCGAAGAAGAAGCGGGACGAGCTCGAGAAGGTGAAGCTGACGCTCGACGGGCGCGAGCACGACCTCGTGGTCGGCTACGTGGCCGAGACGCCGGTGTGGCGCCCCTCCTACCGGCTCGTGATGGGCGCGATCGGGGCTCCGGGCGCCGCGAGCGTGGACCCGCGCGCCACGTCGAAGCAGGCGCACCTCCAGGCGTGGGGCATCGTGCAGAACCTCTCGGGCGAGGACTGGAATGGCGTGAAGCTGTCGCTCGTGGCGGGCGCGCCGCTCGCCTTCCAGGCGACGCTCGACCGGGCGGCGATCCCGCCGCGCCCCATCGTCAGCGACCAGGGCGAGGTGATCGCGTCCGTGCCGACGAGCGAGACCACGCTGGCCACCGAGGCCGCGCAGCCCGCGCCGCCTCCGCCGCCGTCCATGCCGGCGCCGGTTGCGCCGCAGGCGGAGGTAGAGGCCGCCCACGAGTACGCATTCGATGCCGAGGAGGGCGTCGCCGCCGGCAGGACAGGGGCCGCGACGGCCAAGATGCCCACAAGGCCGGCGGCGAAGCGGGCTTACGGCGGCGCGCCTGGCGCCGCGGGGCCGCAGCGGGGAGGGGCGGTGTTCGCCGACGATCCGGCGGCCATGGACAGCAAGGCCATGATGAACCCGTCGCCGCCGCGCAACATGAGCGCCCTCGCCGCGGTCGCGATGGAGGCGGGCACGACGCGGTACGACATCCCGTTCCCGGTCGACATCCCCGACCGGAGCGCGACGATGGTCCTGCTCCTCGCGAAGCAGGTGCCCGGCGAGTCGATCTTCCTGTTCGCGCCCGACGGCGGCGTGCCCGCGTCGAGCTCCCACCCGTTCCGGGTGGCGCGCTTCACGAACGACACGAAGGGGCTCCTCGAGCGCGGCCCCATCGCGGTCTTCGAGAACGGCTCGTTCCTCGGCCAGGGCATGGTCGAGCCGCTGCCGCCGGGGGCCACGACGACGGTGCCGTTCGCGCTGGAGCGGGGCCTCGCCGTCGACACGGCGCGCGAGGAGAGCGCGGAGGGCGCGCGCATCGCGAAGATCGAGGGCGGCGCGCTCGAGATCGAGCGCGACTGGGTGACGCACACCAAGTACGCCGTCCGCAACGGCGGCGATCTCGCGGCGAGGACGCTCGTGAAGCACCCCCGCTTGCACGGGACGCGCCTGCACGCGCCCCCGAAGGGCACCGAAGACAACGTCGGCACGGGCAGCGCGCTCGTGCCGATCGACGTGCCGCGGCGGGGGACGGCGGTGCTGGACGTGGACGAGCGACGGCTCTTCCGGCAGCAGATCGACTGGCTCAGCCAGCTCGCCGACGACGCGGTGCAGGCCTACCTGAAGGACCCGCGCGCAGACGCGACCGTGGCGAAGCAGCTCGGCCATGCCTGGGACGTCCGGGGCAAGCTGCGCCCCGCCATCGACGAGCGCGACAAGCTGATCGCGGAGCAGGAGCGCCTCCAGCAGCAGAGCCACGAGCTCCGGCAGAACCTCCGTGCGATCGAGAAGAACAGGACCGCCGACGAGCTCCGCCGCGATCTCACCGACCGGCTCGCGAAGGCGTCGGCGCGCCTCGACGAGATCACGAAGCGCGTCATCGTGCTCGAGATGCAGATCAACGAGCAGCAGATCCGCTTCCGCGATCTCACGAACGAGATCAAGCTCCTCGCCCCGCTCGCCCCGGTGCGCGCGGCGCCCTGAACGCCGAGCTCTCGTTCCCCGGTTCCCGGCGGGGAGGCTCCGCGCCCCGCTTCCGGTGAGGATGCCCTGCATCCCCACCGGAAGCGGGGCGCGCTCGCCCCGCTACCGCGCTGGTTTGCTCGCGATGAGCGGCTGCCGCACGGTGCCGGCGTGGGTCCAGCTCCGCTCCATGCCCGTCGCGAGCCAGGCCACCTCGACGCGCTCGCCGTCGAAGACGGCCGCGACGCGATCGCCCCACTGGGCGGGGGCGGGGAGCTCCACGCTCTTCTGCCCCTTGATGCTGCCGAGCGCCTCCGCGCCGACGAGGAACGTGGCGATCCCCTCGCTCGCGAACGCCGACACCGCGGTGCTCGGCACGAAGGGCGCGACCACCGCGCGCACCGCCGACAGATCGGTCGCGCGCTCGGCGACCGCCCGCACCTCGTCGAGCGTCGACAGGACGAGCGCCACCCCGCCGGCCGCCGCGCTCTCGGCCGGCGCCCTGTCGTCGTCGACGACAGGCGCGGCCGGCTCGACCGGGCCAGGGGCTTTGCGCCCGCGCACCCCGACCGCCGCGCGCCCGTTCGCCTTCGGCACGCCCGCGAGCACGTCGAGCGTCAGCGGCCCATTCCAGGGCACCGCCGCGGGCGCCGGCGGCGGCTTCTTCGTGCTCACCTGCTCGCCCTTCTTGTCGCGGAGGATCAGCACGTCGTCGGTCGGCAGCGCCCGCGGCACGGTCACCCGCACCGGCCGCTTGAACGACCGCGGATCGCCGACCGAGCCCGTGGCCACGGCGTAGGCCAGCGTCTCGGCCGAGGCCACGACGAACGACGGCGCCCCGGCGATGCGCGGCTCCGGATCGGCGGTGCGCAGCGACAGGCCGCCGGGCGGCGGCGGGTAGATCTCCGAGGTCACGACGCGCCTGTCCGGCTCGATGATCCGCGCGCCCGTCGCCACGAGATCGACAAGCGCCCCCGACTGCGCGAGCACCTCGAGCACCTGCCGCGACGGCGGCGCGACGAGCAGATCGAGCCGCGACGGGACGCGCTTCGACTTGAGCAGCAGCGCCGCCGCGAGCATGTCGCGCAACGTCACGCCCGAGTCGCCCCCGAGGACGACCTGCGCCACCGGCTTGCCGGCGAGATCGCGGACCGGCCGGACCACGCCCTCCTCGTCCATCAGCAGAGGGTCGACCGTGCCGAGGTCGATCGAGACGACCTCCTCGCAGGGCGCGCCCGGATCCGGGACGAGCGCCCGGTGGGCCTTCGATCTGCGCTGATCGCGGAGGAAGACCTCCGTCTTCTCGTCGCTCACGAACAGCGCCGCCGCCGCGCCCACCTGCGGCGCGATGCCGCAGAGCACCGCGCGGTCGCCCACCGAGAGGAGCCGCGCGCTCGGCCCGGCGAACTCGAGGATCACCGGCGCGTGGTGCTCGCCCTCGATGCGCCGCACGACCTCGTCGAGGTTCCTGCGGAGCAGCTCGAGGGCGACGTCCCGCGCGCACACGAACGGCCGCACCCGGCCCGAGAGGTGGATCTGGACGCTCCGCGGCGGCCGGAGCCAGGCCGAGCCCGTGGCGAGCGCCTGCCCGAGCTGGCTCGGCGAGACGACGAGCGACAGCATGCCGATGCCGCCGACCGTCGCGAGGCGCGGGTCGTCGGTGAGGGCGAGCCGCGCCGGCGCGGCGAAGCGCTCGAGGTGCACGGGGGCGGGGAAGCCGATGCCGGGCCGCGCGATCGGGATATTGTAGGTCGGGAACTCGGGCGACACCGAGTGCGGGCTCCCCTCGTCGGTGTCCGCGAGCGAGCTCGCGTCGGCCACGCAGGTGCCGTCGTAGGCGACGGCGACTTCGACCGGCGTCTTCTTCATGCCCGTGGCGATGGCCTCGGCCAGCGCGCGCGATGGCGCCCGGGAGAGGATTACCTGATCGACCTTGACCTGAACGAGATCACCCCGCAGCTGAGGATCCGTCGCCCGCCCGGCGAGGATCTTCTGGGGCATCGTGCGGGGGGGATCCCCGGCTCGCGCACGCATAGATGTTGGGCCGTCCTTGTTTTTCTTGATGAGCTGGCGGGTGCGGCGTACGCCGCTCCGACCACGTTTCACGTCGTCCCGCCGGTGAGATGCTCCGGCGGGATCCGCCCACGGCCTTGCCGCGAGGCGAAAGAACGGCCGCACGTTAGCCGCTCGCCGGGACAAGGGTCAAGGCGTGCTTTGGAGCGGGTCCCCTGGGGCGGGAATCGCCCGGCTGGGACCAGGATGCAAGAGGCAAAGCGCGCTCGCCGTTCATCGTTATATCAGCGCGCTTCGCCGCGCTGCCGGGCGGACGGCGCGCGCTTTCGCGGTGTTGCGCGCGGTGGCTCGGCTGCGTCTCCGCGGGCTGTCCGTTTCCTCCCTCCTCTCCGTTTCCTCCCTCTTCACCGCTGGGCGCGCGCTGCCGGGCGGCCGGCGCGGGTGGGCGCCGGCCGCCCGGGCCGAGGCGCGTGACGGCGGGTCCCGTTCGTTTGTTTTCCCGATCGTGCCGCGCTTGGGTAGTCTCGGCGCATGTTCCAGGCCGTGCTGAAGGAAGTCGTAGAGAACACCGAGGGCGGCATCGCGACCCTTCTCATGGATTTCGAGGGGATCGCGGTCGACAGCTACTCCAAGCCCGGGGCCGCGTTCGACATCACCACCATCGGCGCGGAGTTCAGCGTCGTGTTGAAGTCGATCCAGCGCGCCGCCGAGATGCTCGACGCGGGCAACGCCGCCGAGATCGCGATCCAGGCGGAGAAGGTCACCACGCTGATCCGCGTCGTGAACAACTCGTACTTCGTGGCCTTCTCGATGACGCCCGACGCGAACATCGGCAAGGCCCGGTACCTCTTGCGCACCAAGGTGCCGGTGCTGCTGAAGGAGCTCGTCTGAGCAGCTTCAGGATCTCGGTCATCTCGGGGCCGAACCTCGATCGGCTGGGCAAGCGCGAGCCAGCGATCTACGGCACGGCCACGCTGGATGATATCCACGGCGCCGTCGAGGAGGCCGCTCGGGCCCACGGCGCCACGGTGTCGTGCATGCAATCGAACTGCGAGGGGGAGCTCGTGACCGCGATCAGCCACGCCGGCGATCGCGGCTTCCACGGCATCCTCCTCAACGCCGGTGCCTACACGCACACCTCCATCGCGCTCTACGACGCGATCCGCGCGTGCGCGCTTCCGACCGTCGAGGTGCACATCTCCAACCCGGACGCTCGCGAGCCGTTCCGCCGCCGCTCCCGCATCGCGCCTGCGTGCATGGCGCGCGTCGCGGGCTTCGGTCCGAGCTCGTACGTGCTCGGGCTGCTCGGGCTGCTCGGGCACCTGGAGAAGCTGCGATCGGACGAAAGAGGTTGAACATGCGCCGTCACTCTGGTTGAAAGGCGGCAAACATCGATGGCCGAACGTCCTTCCATGAACATCAACCTCAAGCAGTTGCGGGCGCTGGTGCGCCTCCTAGAGAAGCGCAACGTGAGCGACTTCGAGTTCGAGGACGAACACGTTCGCATCCGGCTGACGCGCGGGGGCCTCGTGCCGCAGGGCGGGGCGCCACCGCTCGCGCCGGTCGCGTACCATCTCCAGAGCGCGCCGGCCGCGGCGCCCGCCGCGCAGCTCGCGCCGGCGGCCGCGCCTGCTGCGGCGCTGCCGCCGGCGGCGCCCGACGCGGCGAGCGACGAGGGGATCTCGTACGTCACCTCGCCGTTCGTCGGCACGTTCTACCGCTCGCCGTCTCCTGACGCGCCGCCCTTCGTCGATATCGGGAGCGCGATCCGCGTGGGTCAGGCGCTGTGCATCATCGAGGCGATGAAGCTGATGAACGAGATCGAGGCGGATTCCCCCGGCACGATCGTCGAGATCCTCGTCGACAACGGCAAGCCGGTCGAGTTCGGGCAGCGTCTCTTCAAGGTCCGGGGCAGCTAGCGCTGCCGGGGCGAGGGTGCCGTGTTCCAGAAGATCCTGATCGCCAATCGCGGCGAGATCGCGATGCGTGTCATCCGCGCTTGCCGCCTGCTCGGCATCCGCTCGGTCGCGATCCACTCCGAGGTGGACGCCGCGGCGCTGCACGTCCGGTTCGCGGACGAGGCCGTGTGCGTCGGCCCGGCCGACGCGTCGAAGAGCTACCTCAACATCCCGCAGATCATCGCCGCCGCCGAGGTCACGGGCGCCGACGCGATCCACCCGGGCTACGGGTTCCTCTCGGAGAACCCGAAGTTCGCCGAGCTCTGCAAGAAGTGCCGGCTCACCTTCATCGGGCCGACCGCCGAGGCGATGCGGACCTGGGGCGACAAGGTGTCCGCGCGCGCGGTCGCCAAGCGCTTCGGCATCCCGATGCTCAGCGGCACCGGCGTGCTCACGAGCGCGGAGGACGCGAGCGAGCAGGCCGAGCGCGTCGGCTATCCGGTGATCCTGAAGGCCTCCGGGGGCGGCGGCGGCAGGGGCATGCGCATCGTCCGCCACGACGGCGAGGTGCAGCGCTCGTTCGAGATCGCGACGCAGGAGGCCATGAACGGCTTCAAGAACCCGGACGTCTACCTCGAGCGCTACGTCGAGGCGCCGCGCCACATCGAGTTCCAGGTGCTCGCGGATCAGCACGGGGGCGTGTGGACGCTCGGCGAGCGCGAGTGCTCGCTCCAGCGCCGGCACCAGAAGGTGATGGAGGAGTCGCCCAGCCCGGCGATGGACAACGAGAAGCGCTCCAGGATGGGCGACATCATCCGGGCCGCGGTCCTCGAGACCGGCTACACGGGCCTCGGCACGCTCGAGTTCCTGATGGATGACCGCGGCGATCTCTACTTCATGGAGATGAACACCCGCGTGCAGGTCGAGCACCCGGTCACCGAGATGGTGACCGGCGTCGATCTGGTCGCGCAGCAGATCCTCGCCGCCGCCGGCGAGCGCCTCACGCTGCCCGACACGCGACCCTGGAGCTTCCGCGGCCACGCCATCGAGTGCCGGGTCAACGCCGAGGATCCTCGCTCGTTCGTGCCGTGGCCCGGGCTCATCACCGAGTACCACTCCCCCGGCGGCGTCGGGATCCGCGTCGACTCCGGCGTGTACGGCGGCTTCCGCGTCCCGAGCGCCTACGACTCGCTGGTCGCCAAGGTGATCGCGCACGGCGCGAACCGGGCCGAGGCGATCGCCAGGCTCCGGTGCGCGCTCGACGAGTTCATCATCGGCGGCATCCGCACGAACATCCCGCTGCACCAGGCGCTGCTGCGAGATCCCGACGTCATCGCGGGCAACATCTCGACCCACACGATCGAGCGCGTCGTCTCGCAGGGCTTCTGACCGCGACGCCCCTGCGTTCGCCTCGCCGGCGCGGCGAGCGCGGGGAGCGTGGCGAACGCGGCGAGCGCGCAACGAATGCGCGCTCGCGTCGGCGAGCGCGGCGCACGCGGCGAACGCGCAACGAATGCGCGCTCGCGTCGGCGAGCGCGGCGCGGGCGCGATGAATGTTGTCCGTGAGACAGGTCGGCGGTACCGCCCGGTGCTACTTTATGTCGCTCTCGGGATCGGGTGAACGCGCCCTCGCCGAGGGAGCAAACCCCTTGAAATAGAAAGCATTTGCCGCGGGTATGGAAGCGAACGCTGGAGTGCAGGGTGACTTCTCTGCGTGGGTGCAGGCCACCTCCGATGCTTCCGAGCTCGAGCTCGGAATCCCTGGTTTCGGTTACGCCGACCTCTTCGACCCTGCGAAGCTCGCCGAGCTGACGGAGCGCTTCGAAGAGTATTTCCATGCGTCGGACGAGGGCGCCTTCGCGCGCTTCGACGCGTACCGGGCCGCCCTGCGCGCCGAGCCGGCGGGGGCCTCCGGCGCCGCGGGGGGCGACGCGGTCCGGACCGCGCTCACCCCGGAGCAGGTCTCCGAGGCGCTGCTCGCGGCGGCGCCGTACGTCGGCCGCTTCGTGGCCACGCTCTTCCGCGTCGAGCGGGAGACCCAGGCGCAGATCGACGCGACCCTCGAGCGCGGCGCGCTCTGGGACTTCAAGCGCGAGTTCTCCAAGAAGCGGCTGTTCAAGCCGAGCCCGGGGAAGGCGTGGCAGGGCACGCACGTCGAGGCGGCGCACGCGGCGCGGCGGTCGCTCGTGGCCATGGGCGCGCCGGCGAGCGCGCTCGACAGCGGCTCCGCCGCCGAGGAGCTCGCGATCGCGCGCGCGGCGCTCGCGCTGATCGAGGTCGACGAGATCGCGCGCAAGGCCGCCAAGGCCGGCGGCGCGAAGTGGACGGACGAGCTCCGCGGGCGGGCGGCGAAGGCGCGCGCGGCGCTGCGGGAGGACCCGGCGCTCGCGGAGCGCGTGGCGCAGGCGGTCTCGGTCGCGGGCGCGGAGCCGACGGAGGCCGAGGACGCGGCGGTCGTCTCGTTCGCGCTCGACGCCGTCGAGGCGTGGCTCGCGGCGCGCCGCGCGGACGAGCACGATCCGGCGCGGCGCTGGCCGACGCTCAAGGCGCCGCGCACGCTCGACTACCAGGCGCTCGTCCAGCTGCACAAGAAGGGCGCGGGCGACGGCCCGGGCTCGGCCGAGCTCCTCGTCGGGCCGGAGCACGAGCGGAGGGAGCGCGACGGCTTCGCGCTGACCGACCGGCGGGCGGGACCCCGCGAGGTCGAGAGCCAGGTCGACTACTGCCTTCTCTGCCACGATCGCGACAAGGACTCGTGCTCGAAGGGCCTGCGCGACAACAAGACCGGCGCGATCAAGTCGAACCCGCTCGGCGTCGAGCTCCACGGCTGCCCGCTCGAAGAGAAGATCAGCGAGATGCACACGATGCGCGGGCGGGGCGAGTCGATCGCCGCGCTCGCGCTCGTCTGCATCGACAACCCGATGTGCCCCGGCACCGGGCACCGCATCTGCAACGACTGCATGAAGGCGTGCGTCTTTCAGAAGCAGGATCCGGTGGACATCCCGCAGATCGAGACCGCGGCGCTCACGGACGTGCTGTCGCTCCCGTGGGGCCTCGAGATCTACGGGCTGCTCACGCGGTGGAACCCGCTCGACGCGCTGCGGCCGCACGCGCTCCCGTACAACGGCAAGAACGTGCTCGTCGTGGGCCTCGGCCCGGCCGGCTACACCCTGTCGCACCACCTCACCCGGCAGGGCTTCGCGTGCGTGTCGATCGACGGGCTGAAGATCGAGCCGCTGCCGGTCGAGCTCACGGGCGACGAGACGCGCCCGCCGCGGCCGGTCAGGGATTTTAAGCGGCTCTACACCGAGCTCGACGAGCGCGTCCTCCTCGGCTTCGGCGGGGTGAGCGAGTACGGGATCACGGTGCGGTGGGACAAGAACTTCCTCACCGTCCTCTACGTCACGCTCGCCCGGCAGCGCCTGCTCCGGATCCACGGCGGCGTGCGGTTCGGTGGCACGATCGATCTCGACGACGCCTTCCGGCTCGGGTTCCACCACGTCGCGATCGCGGCGGGCGCGGGGCGGCCGACGATCATCCCGCTCAAGAACAACCTCGCGCGCGGCATCCGCAAGGCCTCGGACTTCCTGATGGCGCTGCAGCTGGCCGGCGCCTACAAGCGCTCGGCGCTCGCGAACCTGCAGGTGCGGCTGCCCGCGGTGGTGATCGGCGGCGGCCTCACGGCGATCGACACCGCGACCGAGCTCGCGGCCTACTACATCGTGCAGGCCGAGAAGACGGCTGACCGGCTCGACGCGCTCGTCGCGGAGCGCGGCGAGGCCTCGGTCCTCGCGATGTTCGACGAGGAGGAGCGGGATTTCCTTGTCGAGCAGCGGCGCCACGCCGAGGAGATCCGCGACGAGCGCGCCCGCGCCGCGCGCGAGGGGCGGCCGCCGCGGTTCCAGGGGCTGATCGACGCGTGGGGCGGCGTCTCGCTGGTCTACCGGAAGCGGCTCATCGACTCGCCGGCCTACCGGCTGAACCACGAGGAGGTCGCCAAGTCGCTCGAGGAGGGCATCCGTTACGTCGAGAACCTCGCCCCGATCGAGGCGGTGCTCGACGAGCGCGGGTGCGTGTCCTCGCTCGTGTTCGATCGCCAGGAGGTCGTGGACGGCAAGTGGCGGAGCGCGGGGCAGACGGTCTCGATCCCTGCCCGCACCGTGTGCGTGGCGGCCGGGACGAGCCCCAACGTGACCTACGAGAAGGAGCGCCCGGGCTCGTTCGTGTTCGACAAGTGGCGGCAGTTCTTCCAGCCGCACCGCGCGTACGTCGACGAGGGCGGCGCGCTCAAGGTCGAGCCGGCCAAGCCGAGGGAGGGCTTCTTCACGAGCTACAACGACGGCGAGCACGCGGTGAGCTTCTACGGCGACAACCACCCGCACTACGCGGGGAGCGTCGTGAAGGCGATGGCGAGCGCCAAGGACGCGTACCCGTCCGTCGTCGCGCTGTTCCGGCGCGACATCGCCCGGCTCGGCGAGGAGCCGCAGGCGGCGCGCGACGCGCGGCGGCGCGACCTGTTCGCCCGCCTCGATCACGATCTCGTCGCGGTTGTCGAGCGCGTCGAGCGGCTCACGCCGACGATCATCGAGGTGGTCGTGCGCGCGCCCGCGGCGGCGCGGAAGTTCGAGCCCGGGCAGTTCTACCGGCTGCAGAACTACGAGGTGAGCTCGCCGGTGGTCCGCGGCACGCGGCTCGCGATGGAGGGGCTCGCGCTCACGGGCGCGTGGGTCGACAAGGAGAAGGGGCTGCTCTCGCTCATCGCGCTCGAGATGGGCGCCTCGTCCCGGCTGCTCGCCGCGCTGCGCCCGGGCGAGGAGGTCGTCGTGATGGGGCCGACCGGGACGCCGACGGACCTCCCCGAGGGGGAGACGGTGCTGCTCGCCGGCGGCGGGCTCGGCAACGCCGTGCTGTTCTCGATCGCGAAGGCGCTGAAGGCGCGCGGTGACCGCGTGATCTACTTCGCCGGCTACCGGCGGGGCGAGGATCTCTTCAAGCAGGACGACATCGAGGTGGCGACCGATCAGGTCGTCTGGTGCACGGACAGCGGCGCGGAGATCGCCCCGCGGCGCGCGACGGACCGCCATTTCCGCGGCAACATCGTCCAGGCGATGCGGGCCTACGCGGAGCGCCAGCTCGGCGGCGAGCTGGCGAGCCTCTCGGAGGTCCGGCGCATCATCGCGATCGGCTCGGACAAGATGATGAACGCCGTGCGCGAGGCGCGGCACGGCGTGCTGGCGCCGCACCTGGATCCGAAGCACGTCGGCATCGCGAGCATCAACTCGCCGATGCAGTGCATGATGAAGGAGGTCTGCGCGCAGTGCCTCCAGCGCCACGTGGATCCGGAGACGGGCAAGGAGACGATGGTCTTCTCGTGCTTCAACCAGGACCAGCTCATCGACCACGTCGACTTCAAGAACCTTGCCGCGAGGCTCCGGGCCAACACGGTGCAGGAGAAGCTCTCGAACGCCTGGCTCGATCAGCTGCTGGCCGAGCGCCCCGCGCTCCGGCACGTGTGACGTGGCCCGGGCGCCCCGGCGATCCGGGGCGCCCCCTGAGCTACGGCTCGCGGTCAGTCGCCTGCGGGCAGCTTGATCTTCGGCTGCTTGGGGTGGCGCCGGTAGAGCAGGATCGTCCGGCCGAGGGTCTGCGCCACCTCGGCGCGGAGCCGCTCGGAGAGGGAGCCGGCGACCTCGCCCTGATCGTCCGGGCACTCGGTGCCCAGGCGTACCTTCACGAGCTCGTGCCGCTCCAGGGCGGCGTCGACGGCCGCGACGACCCCGTCGGTCAGCCCGGCCTTGCCGAGCTGCACGATCGGGTCGAGGTGATGCGCCAGCGCCCGGAGATGGCGGCGCTGTTTTCCTGTGAGATCCAAAGCGTTCGGCCTTTCTTGAGTCGCTCGCGCGAGGCGGGCCCTTCACCGGACCGACCTCTCCTCGCGGGCGCGCGCCGGGTCATACCGGCCTCCGGGCCAAGGGAAAAGGGCGCGCCGCGCGGACTCCGCGCACAGCCTGTCCGGATCGGAGCGCAGGGCGAGAGGGACGAGGTGAGTGTACGAGCGTTATTGTATGTAAATGCATGCAAATTCATGCAAATACATGTGAATGCGCACATGTCGGTGGTGAATTCCGGCGCTGTGCAAGCGGGCGGGATCTCCAGGCGGCCCCGGGCCGCTCTGGGTTTTGCTTGACGTGACCGCACAACGGGCATCCCCTGGATGTATCGGCCGGCGTGTCGACGGGGTCTCGAGCGCTCGGATCGACAGCGATATGGGCTCATCGAGCGAGCGAGATGCGTCATCGGGGTCGGACGTCGAGCTCCCTCGGCTGGACGAGGTGGCCGGCCCGCTAGAGCTCACGGTCCACGATGAGGTGAGCCCTTGCCCGTACCTCCCCGAGGTCGAGGCGCGGATGCCGCTCCGCGTGCCCATCCGTCCGCTCACGCGCGCGGAGTTCGACCGGAGGCTGGTCGCGGGCAACCGCCGCCACGGCAAGCTGCTCTACCGCACCCAGTGCCCCTCGTGCCGCGCGTGCGAGCCGATCAGGATCGTCGTGCGCGACTTCGTCCCCGGCCGCACGCAGCGCCGGGTGCTCCGCCGTGGCGAGGAGGTTGTCGACGTCGAGATTGGCCCGCCCGTGACCACGCGGGAGAGGGTCGCGCTGTACAACCTGCACAAGCACGGCAGGGGGCTCATGCGCGACGACGTCCCGCTCGGCGCCGCGGGTTACGAGGCGTTCCTCGTGGACAGCTGCTGCGAGACGTTCGAGATGCGCTACCGCGTCGGCGGTCGCCTCGTCGGGGTCGCCATCGTCGATCGCGGGCTGGAGTCGCTGTCGGCGGTCTACTCCTTTTACGATCCCGAGCTCGAGCCGCTGAGCCCCGGTGTCTTCTCGATCCTGAAGCAGCTCGAGCTGTGCCGCACCTGGGGCCTGCGGTACCTGTACCTCGGCCTCTACGTCGAGAGGTGCTCGCAGCTTGTCTACAAGTCCCAGTACCTGCCGCACGAGCGGCTCATCGATGGCCGCTGGCGGCGCTTCGACCGGCCGGCGCCCTGACGTCCCTGACGTGAGCGCGCGGCTGGGCCGGGGGCGCATCGACCAGCTCGCGCCCACGGCGCCCTGACGTGAGCGCGCGGCTGGACTTCGGGGGCGCCCCGTTTCAAGAACGCGCCCATGTGGAATCGCGCGCTCGCGTTCGCCTCCTGCGCTGTGCTCTCCGCCCTGCTCGCCCTTGCGTGCGGCCAGACAAGGCCGATCGTCGACCGTGGCGACGCCGCGGGCGGCGCCGGGGGCGCAGGCTCGTCGACGAGCGGCGAGGGCGGGGCCGGCGGGGAGCCATCCGGTGACGGCGGTCAGGCCGGCGGCGGGGCGGGCGGCGGGGCGGGCGGCGGTGGTGACGGCGGTCAGGCCGGCGGCGGGGCGGGCGGCGGCGGCGGGGCAGCGTAGGGTGTAGGCAGAGAGGCCGGGGCCGCGCCGCCCGCGGCCCGGTTGTGTCCCCGTACCGCCGGGCCTAGACCGCTCGCGTGCATCCGATCGCAGAGAAGGTCCTCGCCCGCGACACGCGCGCGACGGCGCGGGCCTGCCGGCTCGCCGACGATCGCGCCGGCGACTATGCCGCGATCCTGAAGGATCTCTTCCCCCACACCGGCCGGGCCTGGGTCCTCGGCGTGACCGGCAACCCGGGGGCAGGGAAGAGCACGCTCACCGACCGGCTGATCAGCGTGTTCCGGAAGCAGGATCGCCGGGTCGCCGTGGTGGCGATCGATCCCACGAGCCCGTTCACCGGCGGCGCCATCCTCGGCGATCGCATCCGCATGCAGGCGCATTTCGGCGATCCCGACGTGTTCATCCGGTCGCTGGCGACGCGGGGCGCGCTCGGCGGGCTGTCGCGCTCGGCGGTGGACATCGCGCGGGTGCTCGACGCGTGGGGCGCCGACGTCGTGCTGGTCGAGACCGTCGGGGTAGGGCAGGACGAGCTCGAGATCACGCGCATGGCGCACACCACCCTGGTCGTTGTCGCGCCGGGGATGGGCGACGAGGTGCAGGCGATCAAGGCGGGCATCCTGGAGTGCGCCGACGTCTTCGCCGTGAACAAGGCCGATCGGGACGGCGCCGACGCCGCGGTGCGCGATCTGGAGCTCATGATCGCGCTCGGCGGCGAGGTGGCGAGCGCGTCGGGGCGGGCGCGCGGGCACAGCGCCGCGGCGCACCACGCCCGCGTTGTCGGGGCGGCTCCGGGCGGCTCGCCGACCGAGGGGCCGTGGGAGCCCGAGATCGCGCGGACCGTGGCCACGCGGAACGAGGGCGTGGCGGCGCTCGTGGACAGGCTGGAGGGGCACCGGGCGTGGCTGTTCGGGACCGAGGCGGGCGCCGCGCGCCGCGAAGAGCGCCTGCGTGAGGCGATGCACGTGCAGCTCCGCGACGCGCTCACCGACGCCGCGGTCGCCGTGCTCGGGCCCGCGCTCGACGCGGCGGTGCATGCCGTCGCGCGGCGCGAGGTCGACCCCTACACGGCGTCGGAGCGGCTCGTCGAGGCGTTCCGCCGCACCGGAGCTCTCACGCCCGGCGGCGCCGTTGCGGTGGGCGACGGGCCCTGAGCCGGCGGCGAGCGCACAGGGCCACCGGTGCCGGAGACGGCGCTCCTGCGGCCTCCGCAGCAGGCCGTCCGACAGCGCCTGGTTCCATGCGTCAGAGATCCCGCCAGGGGTTGCTGATGCGCGGAGCTAGTCCACGCACTTTTTCAGCGCGTCGTTCTCCTTCTTGCAGGACGTACCCCACTTATAGTCGCGGCAAATCCCGGTATGGTCCTCGCACGCGACGAGCTCGTCGTAGCGGTCGACACAGTCGTGGCGGTCTGCGTCTTCGTACCGGATATCGTAGCGATCGAGGCAATCGCCGTACTCGCGGTCGTTGCATCCCTCGCAGTCACACTTGTAGTCGCAGAGATCGCTTTCCACGCGGCCGCACGCGGTGGTGAAAAGGCAGGCTAGGGCGAGGGTCAGGTGCAAGGCCTTCATGGGCCCAGCTTACCCCGCGTCTCCAGCGTCAGGGCAATAAACAGCTGACGGTAGATGCGTTGAGCCACGATGAGCGATGAGCGATGAGCGATGAGCGGCGACCGATGACCCGCGCTGGTGCGCTCCCATCTTCCGTCTGTGCGCTCGACACCCGGCTTGCGCGGCGTGGATGGCGCTCACGCCTGCGCGCCGCCGCGGCGTGGTGAGCGCGGCGCCTTGCGCCCCACATTCTCGGCGCGGAACGCGCTCGGGCACGCGTCGTTGATCCCGCAGCCTCCACACGCCGGCTTCCTCGCGAAGCAGATCCGGCGGCCGTGGAAGATCAGTGTGTGGGACAGCATATCCCAGTCACGCTGCGGGAAGAGCGCCACGAGATCGCGCTCGATCTGCTCCGGCTTGTCGCTCTTCGTCCACCCGAGCCGCTGCGACAGGCGCTGCACGTGGGTATCGACCACGACGCCCTCCGGCGCCCCGAAGGCGACGCCGAGCACCACATTCGCGGTCTTCCGTCCGACGCCGGGCAGCTTCACGAGCTCCGCCAGCGTCCTCGGCACCTCGCCGCCGTGCCGCTCGACGAGGCCCCGTGCGAGCCCCACGACGTTCCTGGCCTTCTGGTTGAACATGCCCATCCCGAGCCGCCGGAGGAGCGCGGCCACCTCGGCGGGATCGGCGCCGGCGAGCGCGCGGGCGTCGGGATAGGCGCCGAACAGGTGGGGCGTCACCTTGTTGACCAGCACGTCGGTCGTCTGCGCGCTGAGCACCGTCGCGACGAGCAGCTCGAACGAGGAGCTGTGATCCAGCTCGCAGTGGGCGTCCGGGTGCAACGCGCGCAGCCGCGCAAACGTGGCCTGAGGCGAAGCGCCCGGCCGCGCGGGCCGATCCGCGGCGGCGACCGCGGCCGGCTTCCGGGGCTTCGGCGCGCGGAGCGCCGCCGCGGGCGTGTCCCCGAGAGCGGCCTCGTTGGGCCGTTTCACGGGGGCAGCGCCGCTCTTCCCCTGATTCCGGGCTGCGGGACGGACGGCGGCGGCCCCGGGCGGGCGGCGCGCGCCCCGTCCGACCGGGGCGGGGCTCCCCCCGAGGCCGCGCTCCGCTGTCTCAGCTGACGAAGGCGCGTTTCCGCGTCTCATGCTCATCGAGGAGCTTCTCGACGCTCGCGAGCGCGTTCTCCACCGACTCCTGCACCATCTGCAGCACCGTCGTCGCCGAGCCCTTCAGCGCCTCGTAGTAGCGCTGCCGCTCGGTCGAGTGGATGATCGACGGGGGCAGACCGGTGCGGAGCAGCAGCATGTTCATGAACAGCCTCGCGACCTTGCCGCTGTCGTTCGGGAACGGATAGACCCGCAGCAGATCGTAGTGCGCGCGCGCCGCGATCCGGATCCCGTTGCGCGTCTTCCGTGTCTCAGGATCGCTCAGCCAGTCGATGATCTGCCGCACCTTGTAGGCGATCTTGTCCGGCGGAGCGTACTCGTGGAAGTAGAGCCGGTGCTGGGGGATGTCCTTGCGGTACTTCACCGTCTTGAGATCCCCCTCCTCCGGGTGGAGGATCAGGTACAGCTTCCTCACGCAGTCGAGCGTGACCGGCGCCCGCTTGTTCGCGCCCTGCTCGCGCACGTAGACGATGGCCTCCTTGTGGCGGCGGATGTCATCGTATGTCGGCTGAAGGCTCGAGTCCGTCACGAGCGGCGCCGGGCCGTTGAGGGCCGCGCGCAGCTCATCGAACGTGTAGACCACGCCCTCAAGCGCGCTGTCGTGGTAAATCCACGACATATCGAGGCTATCGATGTAGCGCCGCCGGAACTCCTCCGTTTGCGCGTTCAGCCGCTGCTCGATGATGGCGCTGCGCTCCTCGATGGTGGCTCGCCGAGGAGGGGGCAGCATCGGCAGGGGCAGCGTGACCACCCGCGGGGGCTCCCGGAGCGGGACGCGGCCCGGACGACGCTCGATCGACACCTTCCCCTTGAGCGCGCCGGGCCGCCCGCTCTTCTTTTCGGCGGCGGGCCTGTCGCTCGCGCGCTGCGGCCTGTCGCTCGCGCGCTGCGGCCTGTCGCTCGTGCGCTGCGGCTTGTCGCTCGTCCGGCGCGGGCGCTCGGCCTCGACCGGCGCGGCCTGCTCCACGTCGGCCTTGAGCTTCAGCTTCTCCTTGAGCTTCAGCCTCTCCTTGAGCTTCGGCTTGTCGTCGAGCCTCAGCTTCTTGCGGAGCTTCGTCGGCTCCGCCGCCGGTGCTGCCAGCACCCGCTCGGAGCGCGCCGCGATCTTCCGCCGCGCGAGCCTCGGCTTCGTGGCCTTGACCCGCGTGAGCTTCGGCTTCTTCGTGGCCTTGACCCGCGCGAGCTTCGGCTTCTTCGCGGCCTTGACCCGCGCGAGCTTCGGCTTCGCGGCCTTCGCGCGCCGCGTCCGGCCGGCGACGGCCCTGGTCTTCGCGGTTCTGGCCTTCGCCGCCTTGGTCTTCGCCGCCCTCGGCTTCGCGACCCTGGCCCGCGTCGCTTTGGCCTTCGGAGCCTTGGCCCTCGCCGTCTTCGCCCGCGTCGCCTTGGCCTTCGTCGCCCTCGCCTTGACCTTCGTCGCCCGCGCCTTCGCCCTGGCCTTTGTGGTCCTGAGCTTGGCGGCGGCGCGCGTCGGCTTCGTGGCCTTCGTCGTCTTCTTCTTGGCGGCTGTCTTCCTCGCCTTGGACGCGCTGGCTCGCTTCGCAGCAACGCGCGTCGTTTTCTTTGCCTTCGCGGCCGCCGATTTCTTCCTGGCGCCCGTCCGGGTGGCCCGTGCCGGTGTGCGCGTTGCCTTGCGCCGCGCCGGGGCCGCCGACTTGCGGGCGGTCGCCCGTTTTGTCGTCACCTTCCGGCGCTTTGCCGCCTTCACGGCAGCGGTACGTCGCGCAGCAGGACGAGAGGACGCGGCCTTCCGCTTCGGCTTGCGCGCGGCCGAACGGGCGGCGGGCTTCGCCTTCCGCGTTCGCGCCGTCGAGGCAGCTCGCCTCGAGCTCACCGCGCTCGCCTTGGTCGCTCTCTTCCGGTCTTTTTTCGAAGTTTTTCGGGTCTTCTTTGCCGCCATGGGCGTGCTTTCACACAATCGCTCAGGCTGCCCGCTGCCACGCTGCGGCGAGCTAACATACGATCCAAAGGGCCTAATGCCGGCCCGCAGCCTAGCAATTTGGGGATTTATCCGTCAACCAGTCCGGTGCAGAAGTGGACCAGAAGCGACATCCTCGATCTGGATCATCGGCGATCCATCCCACCCGCTCGCCTGCCGGGCAGCGCCCGCGGCGGGCGCGGGCGGCGCCGCCGCGCGACCGAGCGAGACCGCGCCACGGCCCCGCGCCCGGAGCTCAGCTGTCGACGTTGATGCCGAGCCGCTGCCGGACGGTGAAATACTCCTCGCTGACCGCGTAAAGCATGAGCTCCTTGAGTCGCTCTTTCTGGGGCACAGCGGCGCTCGCGTCATCGGCCACCTTGATCATCTCCTGCGCCAGCTCCAGGTCGTTGGCCAGGAGGAACCCGGCGCGGTCGGCCGTCAGGTCGATGCCGGACACCCAGCGCTTCAGGTCGATGGCGCCGCCCTGGAGGAGCTTGGTCACGATGCTCGCCAGCTGATCGCGCGCCGGCCCCACGATGGTGGGCTCCAGGACCGACAGGTTGTCCTTCACCGGCCCCTCGAGCTCCTTCGTGATCGGGAACGTCGGCGAGATCATCTTGATCGCCGCGAACAGCCAGGCGCGCAGGCCGGTGCCCGTCGGCACCAGGTGGCGGAGGTACATGCCCGGCCGGTAGTAGGTGAGGTGGCGGGCGGCGATGAACGAGGCGGCCTGGGTCGGCAGATCCATCTGGAGCGCCGCGGCGCCGAGCACGATCGCCGGCACGTGCGCGTGAAGGAACGAGACGCCGCCGCCGTCGTTCGGGTCCTGGAACGTGAGCGGCGGCGAAAGGCCGAGGACGCCCGACGCGTAGTACAGCGTCTGCGACATCGGGTAGGGGTGGCGCGAGAGATCGATCCGGTAGGCGAGCTGGTAGCCGAGCTCCTCCAGCGGCTGCCCGTTCTTCCTCAGCACGGCCGGCTCGATGACGCCGAAGATGGCGGTCAGGAGCGGATCCGCGTCGGGATGGACGAGCGCGGTCGCCCACGCGTGGTCGTCGAGCGGCTGCTGCGCGGCCGCGGCCGTGTCCGGGCGCAGCCGCCGGAAGAAGCGCTCCTCGTCCGGCTCGGCCGCGTTCAGGCAGCAGAGCGCCTGGCAGAGGCAGAAGGCGGCGTCGGCCCGCTTCGTCTCGGTGTACAGCTTCCGCAGCAGCCGGTACGCGTCCGGCTTGTAGGGGGTGCGCCGCAGGATCGGGAGCTGCGCGGCCACCGCCTTGTCCAGGTACTCCGCCGGGTTGCTCGCGTAGAGGTTCGCCAGGAGCTCGTTCCGCTCCTCGCTGTCCGGATCGAGCGTCTGCGCCGCCTCGTAGGCGTCGATCGCCTCGCTCATCCAGCCGAGCTTGTCCTTGTAGAGGGCGCCTAGGCGGTCGAACATCTCGAGCATCTTCGCCGTGTCGTTCTCCTCGGTGGCCAGGTCGAGCTCGACCTTGAGCAGGCGCTCCACCTCCTCGTGGTCACCCTTCTCGGCGCGGAGCTCGATCGCCTCCGCGAGCGCCCGCGTGAGGGACGGATCGAGCTCCAGCACCTCGTCGTAGAACCGGGCAGCCCGGTCGAGATCGCCGAGCTGCCGCGCGCTCACGATCGCCGCGGCGTGCAGGTACTTCGCCTTCTGTCGGCTGTCGTCGATCTTGGCGGCGAGCTTGAGGACGATGTCGATGAGCTTCGACCAGTCCTTCTCCTCGCTGTAGAGCTGCATCAGCTTGGTGAGGATCTTCCGGTCGTCCGGGCGCTCGTCGAGCGCGGCCACGTAGCTCTTCGCCGCGCGCGTCCGGTCGTGGAGGTGCGTCGCGAGCAGGTCGCCGATCTCGAGCAGGAGCGCGCTCCGCTCCTCGCCGGTCACCACGTCGAGCCGCCGGTGCCTGAGGCGCACGACCTCTTCCCAGTCCTCCTTCGCCTCGAAGACCCGGGAGAGCAGGGCGAGCGGGGCAGGGGACTCCGGGACGAGGTCGGCGGCCTCGCTCAGCGGGGCCACCGCGCCGTCCGGGTCGCCGGCGGCGAGCCTCGCCTCGCCGAGCCGGAGGAGCGCCTCGGCCCGCTCCCGCTCCGGCAGGCCGGCGCCGAAGCGCTCCATGAGGCGCTCGTAGAGCTCCACGGCCTCCTTGGCCTTGCCCGCGTCGAGGTTGACCTTCGCGGCGCGCGAGAGCGCCGCCGGGTCGTCCGGCGCGAGCGCGAGCAGCGCCTGCACCGTGCCGATCGCCTTGCCGCTCGATCCGCTCTTGCTGAGCGCGTCGACGTAGCGGAGGAGCAGCTTGAGCCCCTGCTCCCTCGGCAGGGCGTCGACCCGGCCCGAGAGGAGCTCGTAGTGCCTCCCCGCCTCGAGGAACCGGCCGGCCTCGAACGCGAGATCGCCCGAGATCATGAGCCCCATCACGCTGGTCGGATCGAGGTCGACCGCCCTCGTGGCCGCCTCGGCGGCGCGCGCGTCGTCCTTCAGGCGCTCGCGCAGCAGCAGGGCCATCTCGCCGTGGAGGCGGGCCTTGGCGAGGTTGCCCTCGGCGACCTCGGCCTCGCGCGCGATGAGCTCGACGGCGCTCGTCGCGTCGCCCCGGGCCAGGTAGGCCGCGCGCAGCGCCGATGACGCGCCCGCGTTCTGCGGCTGCGCGTCGAGGGCCATCTTGTACCGCTCGATC
Source organism: Sorangium sp. So ce590 (assembly GCF_051521365.1). Classification (NCBI taxonomy): domain Bacteria; kingdom Pseudomonadati; phylum Myxococcota; order Polyangiales; family Polyangiaceae; genus Sorangium; species Sorangium sp. So ce590. The sequence goes on along the minus strand of NZ_CP150346.1, from coordinate 5,122,599 downwards.
GCCCCGTCGCGATCGCCCTTCTCCTCGAGCATCTTCGCCGCGCGGATCCAGAGATCGCCCCGGCTCTCCGCGGTCTTGGCCGACGCCGCGAGCGACTCGATCGCGCTCAGCGCCGCCGCGGCGTCGCCTGTCGCGGCCCGCACGTGCGCCAGCGACTCGAGCGCCCCGGCGTGGTGCGGGTCGATCGCGAGCACCCGCTCGTAGGCCTTGCTGGCGCGCTCGGGCGAGCCGATCTGATCGAGCAGCACGCGCCCCATCGCGAGCAGGAGCTCCTCCCGGCGCCTGTCGTCGGGCACGATGCCGAGGTGCCGCTCGTAGAGGGCGACCACGTCCTCCCACCGCTCGAGCGCGCGGTAGTGCCGCCCGAGCGCGGCGAGCGAGCCCTCGTGCGCGCCGTCGATCCCGAGGATCGCCTCGAGGGCCTCGGCCGCCCTCGCGTGGTCGAGGAACTCCTCGTCGTGGATGCCGGCGATCCGCTCGTAGAGGTTGATCTTCTGGCGCGGCGTCGCGCTGACGTCGATCTGCCGCTCCAGGTTCCGGAGCAGCTCCTTGAAGCGCCCGGTGCGGCTGTAGATGCGATCGAGCCCGCGCAGGGCGGCCAGGCTGGTCGGATCGAGCTCGATCGCCGCCTCGTAGCGGCGCGTCGCCTCGTTCAGGTCGCCGAGCCGGTCCTCGTAGAGCTCGGCGAGCTTGCACACCGTGTCGACGCGCTCCTCGCCCCGCAGCGCCTCCGCGCGCCGCTCGAGGATCTTGGCGTAGCCGGCGTGGTCCTCGACGCGCCGGTAGATCCTGAGCAGCGCGTCGCACGCCTTCGTGTGGCCAGGGTCCTCGGTGAAGATCTGCTCGTAGAGGTCGCGCGCGCGGCCCGCGTCGCTCAGCTTCGACTCGAGGAGCTCGGCCGCCGCGGCGCGGAGATCGCGCGCCTCGCCGGGGGTCGCGGCGCGATCGGCCCGCGAGAGCAGCACCTGGACGAGCTCCTGCCACTGCTGGGCGCGGCGGTAGACCTGCGCCAGCCCCTCCAGCGCCTTCTCGTTCGCCGGGTCGAGCCCGAGCACGAACTGGAAGCACGGGATCCCGAGGTCCGCCCGCGCGAGCTTCTCCGCGTACCAGGGCCCGAGCCGGTTGAAGAGCGCGATCTTCGGCTCGGCGGCCATCGCCTCCTCGGTGCTCGCCTGGCTCAGGATCTGGAGCGCCTCGGACCAGATCTTCATGTCGTTGCCGGCCGCGCGCTCCAGGTCGACGGCGTACGCGTCCTGCTCGGGGTCCTGGACGAGCGCCTGGGCGAAGGCGAACACCCCCTGGTCCTTGTCGTCGAGCTCTCGCACGTAGAGGTGCCCGATCTCGTTCAGCGCCCTGGCGCGCTCGCCCGCGCTCTCGGCGCGCTCGCTCCGCTGGAGGAGCATCTCCACGAGCTCCTCGTGCTTGCCCAGCGCCTTGCGGAGCTCCTCGAGCGCGCTGAAGGCGATGTCGTCGCCCGGATCGAGCTCGAGGAGGCGCACGTAGACGGCCTCGGCCTTGTCGTGGAGCCTCCCCTTCTCGTAGATCCGGGCCGCCCGGCAGTGCAGGAGCCGCTTCGCCGCCGCCTGGTCGCCGCCCTCGCCCGCGCTCGCGTCGACCTGATCGGAGGCCATCACGAGCGCCTCGGCGACCCGCCCCGGGTCTGCCCCCCGAGCGACGGTCGCCTCGACGGCGAGCGCGAGGTCGGTGTCGGTCGGGCTCGCGACCAGCCGGTCGACGAGGGCGTTCAGCTGCGCGTCGTCGACCGTCGCCCCCTGCTGCTGCGGCGCGCCGAGCGACTCGAGCGCGTCGAGCGCCGCGCGCGCGCTCCGCGGCCGGGCGTCCTGCGGCTTCGCGAGCAGGCGCCCCGCGAGCTCATCGATGTCCTTGCCCACCCACCCGCGCGGCGCCACCGCGCTCGGCGCGGGCGGCGGCTCGGTGAGGTGCGCGACGGCGATGTCGACCGCGGCCGCGCCCGCGAACACGGGCTTGCCCGTGAGGAGCTCGAAGAGCAGCGCGCCGAAGGCGTAGAGGTCGCTCGCAGGGCCGACGCCCTCGCCGCGCAGCCGCTCGGGGCTGGCCGTCTTGACGAGCCCCGGGCTGGACCATCCGGCGCCGAGCCGGTCGCCGCCCACGTCGATGAGGACGGGGAGCGGTTGCCCATCGCCGCCGCGGGCGACGAGCACGTTCTCGAGCTTGAGCGCGCCGTGGACGAGGCGCTGCTCGTGGAGCGCGGCGAGCCCGCCCAGGATCCCGCGGAGCAGCGGCTTGGCCTCGTTGATGTGGAGCGGCCCCGAGCGCGCGAGGCGCGCCGAGAGCGGGAGCCCGTCGACGTGCGCGTACGCGACGAACGCCCGGTCGCCCACGAGCCCGGCGTCGACGTCGCTCGCCAGGCTCTCGTGGTGCACCCGTGCGACCAGGCGGACGTGGGTCAGGAACCGGCGCACCGCCCGGCCGTCCCGGGTCACCTCGCGCCGGAGCACCTTGAGCGTCCGCGGCTCGGTCCCCCGCGTCGCCGCGTAGACCAGCCCTCGCGGTCCCTCGCCGATTTTTCTCGTGATGATGTAGTCGCCGAACGAGTCGCCGGGCGCGATCTCCTCGGGCAGGCTGATCCCCTGGGCGCCGAGGGCGCGGACGCGCGCGTCCACCTCGGCGCGTGAGGCGATGATGGCGTCGAGCAACGCCTCGATGGCATCGACCTCGACGCAATGGTCCGTGAGCGCGCGTGCGAAGGAGGCCTTGGAGGCGTTGCCGCCGATCTCGGACGGGCTGAGGCCGAGGAGGTCGGACGACAGGGCCATCATTTCATCTAGCGAGAAGAGGCGCTCGAGCTCGCCTCGGACGATATCAATGGACATAGGTCTCCTCGGGCCGAGCCCTCGTGGCGGCATGCGCGCGCAGCGGACCTGCCGTACGGCCGGGCGTGCGTCATGCTAGCGAAGCTGGCGGCTCCACGCGACCTCCGACGATCGCCGGTCCGGGCGGCGTCCCGGCGGCGCGCGGCCATGGCGGTGCTCGATGAGGGCGCTGTCTCCGCGCCGCGCGGCCGCCCCGCGCGCGGCTGCGCTCACCCCGTTTGCCGAGCTGAAACCCGATGGAAGTCAACGCGGAGTACCAGGAACCGTGGAGGAAAGTTGACAGGAACGCGGGTGATGTGCGAGCGGATGTCTGTGCGTCGAATAACGCAGTTCCTGGAGCGGACCCTGCCCATCGCGGTGCTCATCGTCGCCGTCGTGGGCGCTCCGATCATGATCTTCTCGCCTCAGGGGCTGCCGCGCCTGCGGGAGCTCGAGAGAGAGCTCGCTGACGTCGAGGAGGAGAACGCCGCGCTCGGGCGGCAAATCGAGGCGCTCCGCGGCAAGGTGGCGCGCCTGCGCGACGACCCGACCGCCGTGGAGAGGATCGCGCGCGACAACCTGGGTCTCGTGCGGCAGAGCGAGGTGGTCTTTCAGTTCTCCCGCTGAGGACTCGGGGTCTTCTGGTTCTGTCCAGGCCAGGTGTCGTGTCGGACACCAGGGCTCCTCCGCGGGAGCGCCCGGCGTGATCGCGTGAGCTCGCCCGGCGGTCGCGCCTGCGTCGCCGGGCGCCTGCGTCGCGGACGCGCGCCCCGGCTTCCGCCCGCCGTGGCGCTCCGTGCGCGCGACGGTCTCCCGGCGTCGCGCTCCCCGCGCGGGCCGCCGCGGCGACGCACGCGCGACCGCCGGGCCTCGCTTCGCTCCCTGGCGAGGTGCGATCTGCCCGCCGGCGCGGCCCGCGTCTCCTTATAGGGAGATCCTGCGCGCCGCTCGCGCGAGGCCACGGCGTCCGTCGTGGCCGCATGCGGGGCGCTGCACGCTGGCAGCGTCCTTTCTGGTATCGTGGGGCGAGTGTCGCTAGACCTGGGCCGCCTCCTCATCTCTGCCGGCGCCGTCTCCAAGGCTGAGGTCGAAGCCGCCCTCTTCGTGGCGGTCTTGCGGGGCATCTCGTTCCCCCGCGCCCTCATCGACCGCGCCGCCATCACCGAGCACGCCCTGGAGGGGGAGCTCGAGCGCCGCGGTGGCCTCGCGCTCCGGCAGGTCGTCGGCGCCCGCGATCTCGTCGCTCGCCTGCCGCGTGCCATGTGCCGCCGCCTCGGCGCCGTCCCGATCCGCGTCGATCCCGGCGCCGGCACCGTCGACGTCGCGGCCGCCGATCCGCTCGACCGCCACATCGCCGACGAGTTCACTTTCCACCTCGGCGCGCCGGTGCGCATCTTCCGCGCGCCGATCACGGCGATCGAGGAGGCCATCCGCGCCCTGGAGCTCGACGAGCGCGAGCAGGCCCCCGTCCGCTTGCGCCGCGCGACCCCGGCGTTTCCGCACGGCGCGCCCCAGTCGACCATCCCGCCGCCGCCGTCGCACGAGGTGCCCATCCCGCTCATCCGGCGCGCCTCGGTGCCCTCGTTCGACGAGCCGCCGAGCGGCAAATCAGGTCACCGTGGTCCAGCCCACAACGGCCACGCCCGGCTCGCCGGCGCGCCTTCGCCGGAGGAGCCGATCCTGCCGCTCCGCCACGCCAAGGCAGCGGCCGACGCGCGCGGCCCTCTGGACGCCGGGCGCGGCGCGGCCCCGACCCGGCGTCGTGCCACGCTGCGTGCGCCGGCGGATGCGGAGCCGCCCGCGGTCTCGTTCCCGCCGCCTCTGCCCGTGGAGATCTCGCCTCCCTTCAAGCTGCTCGCCTCGATCCTGCCCCCGAGCTCGCCGGGGCCCGACCGCGGTCTGGACAGCGGCGGGCGGGAGCCGGCCCCCTCGACGCGGCGCCTCGGCCGGCTGCCGCTCGACGTGGCCTCCGGCCTCGCGCCGCCCTCGCGCCGGAGCGCCGCCTCCGCGTCGGTCCCGCCGTCTCGCCGCGGCGGGGGTCGTCCCGAGAGCGCCGCGGCGCCGTCGAGCAGGCGCTCCGGTCGGCTCCCGGTGCTGCCCCCCGCGCCCGAGCCGGAGCTCATCGACCCCCTCGACGACGACCCGCCGCCGCAGCCGTTCGTCGATCTGAGCGACGTCATCGACGCGCTCTACCTGGCGCGCACGCGCGACGACGTCGTCCGGCTCGCGCTGCGAGGGATGCGGCTGTTCGCGGTGCGCGTCGCGATCTTCGCCGCGCATCGCGGGATCTTCCGGGGCTTCGCCTGCAACGTGGAGTTCGGCGACCAGGAGGCGCTGCGGAAGCTCACCCTCCCGATGGATCAGCCGAGCGTCCTGGCCACGGCCGTGGCGACCCACCTCTATGTCGGGCCGATCCCCGGCACGCCCACCCACGCGCCGCTGCTCGACGTCATGGTCAACCCGAGCCTCGACGTCGCCGCGGTCGCCGTCCAGGTGGTCGGCCGGCCCGCGATGATCCTGGTCGCCGACCGGATCCTCGACGCCGCGAGCGGATCGCGCCGCATGATCGAGCTCGCGCGCGCCGTCGGCGAGGCGTTCAGCCGGATCCTGTCCGCGCGCGGGTGAGCGCCCGCCGTCGGCGCGGCGCGCGCGACCGCCGCGCTCGCGCCGGAGCCGCGCTCGATCTCGAGCCGCGCCGACGCCGGGCGCGGGGCACGCGGCGGCGCGGCGCAGGAGAGCGCGTCCATGCACGCCGACGGCATCGCGCGCGTTGACGCCGCCGCGCTCGCCCCAGGCGATGCGGCCCTCGCGCGGGTCTCGTTCCTCGTCCTGCAGCGACCCTCTCCGGCGATCGCGGCGGCACCTCCTTCAGCGAGCGCGCCGGCATCTCTCTCTCCGCGGCAGCGATCGCATCGTCGAGGAGACAGCGAAGCTCGAGCTGCGCCGCGCTGCGCGCGATCCGGGTCGAGGAGATCGCGAGGATCGCGCCGCGCTGCGCGCGATCCGGGTCGAGCATCGGGGAGCGACCTGTACATGAACGCGGGTCATCTCTGCGAGCGCCGCGCTCCGGCGTGCTGCATCGCCGTTGCAGCTGCTGCGCGATCTCGCTGATCGCGCGGCGCGCCCGCGGCTGCCGCTGCCCCTGCAGCTGCCGCCGCACGCATGCAACGCGCCGCTGCAGGCGCCGCGTTGCATGCGTGCGCGCCGCGCCTTTCATCTGCGCAACGAAAGCAGGAAAATCCCGATGCTTGTCGAGGTGCAAGTGCGCGTTGCCAGAGTTCAAGAGGTGTCATTTTCCAGTGTGTCGGTACATGACGAGCTGAGCTTGTTGCGTGTGACAATAATTTTCTTGTGACAAGAGAACCAAATACACTCCTTTCGAAATTTTTTACAATCCGGAACCCTTTTTCTGAACGGCGGTCAGATTTGGCTATCCGACTGCGGGTCAAATCGGGTTAAGGCATTTGTGTCTCATCGAGTTCGCCTGGACAGCGTGATTCGCCTCCCCGAAAGGAGCTTCAAATGCATCCTGCAAAGCCGCACGAGAGCAATGTGGTCGCCCGTAAGCTCGCGTTGGTGATCGCTGGTTTGACCGCTGCTGCGGTCGGTTGCTCGGCCGACGTCGGCGACGGTAGCACCGAGGCAGTCGGCACCAATCAATTGGGATTTGACCACTTCGAGCGGAGCGTCTTCCGCGAGGCTGACACAGGCATCTACATTGTTAACGGGGACACGCCGGTCGTAGATATCAAGCATCTGCGCGAGTTCTGGGAGACGCATGTGCGCGATGGTGCGCTGATCGTCAACCAGTCAGGCGGCAGCGACATGGTCTGGACGACGGAGCAGCGGCGCAATCTCACCTACTGCGTGAGCACGAGATTCGGGAGCAACTACGAGCCCGTCGTGGCCGCGATGGCGGAGGCCGTCGAGGCGTGGGAGGCGGTCGCCGACGTCGACTTCATCCACGTGGAGTCTGCCGACTCGAGCTGCACGTCGAGCACCAGCAGCGTCCTGTTCGACGTGAACCCCGTGAACACGGGCGGCCAGTACCTGGCGCGCGCCTTCTTCCCCGGCCAGTCGAGGGGGTCGCGGAACGTCCTGATCGACAGGTCCGCTTACAACAGCACCCGGCCCGACCTCACGGGCATTCTCCGTCACGAGCTGGGTCACACCCTCGCCTTCCGCCACGAACACACCCGTCCTGAGGCCGGCACCTGCTTCGAGGACAACAACTGGCGCGCCCTCACCAACTACGACGGTGCGTCCGTCATGCACTATCCCCAGTGCAACGGCAGCGGCGACAGGACGCTCAACCTCACGGAGAAGGACATCAACGGCGTTCAAGCGCTCTACGGCGCTCCCGGCGGCGGCGGCGGTGGCGGCGGCGGTGGTGGCGGTGGCGGCGGCGGCGGCGGCGGTGGCGGCGCGCCGACCACCGAGAACTTCAGCGGCCGTGTCGCCCGCGGGGTGTTCGACGCGGTAGGGCCCGCCGAGGGGATCGAGGTGGTGCCCGGGACGACCCTCACCGTCGTCATGACCGGGACCGGAGATCCCGATCTCTTCGTGAAATTCGGCGCTGCGCCGACGGCACGATCGTTCGATTGCCGGCCGTACCTCAGCGGCGCCAACGAGACCTGCACGCTCGAGGTGCCGGCAGGCGAGACGAGGGCCTTCATCAAGGTGCACGGCTACACGGCGTCGACCTATGACATCGAGGTGCGCTACTCCGCGCCGGGGGCGCCGGAAGGCGGGGGCACCGCGACGTCCACGAGCTTCGAGGGCAGCATCGCGCGGCGCGAGACGGCATCCCACGGGCCGATCGCGGTCGTCCCGGGCACGGCGTTCCGGGCCGTGATGAGCGGCTCCGGGGATCCCGATCTCTACGTGCGGTTCGGCGAGCAGCCCACGCTGAGCGCCTATGACTGCCGTCCTTACCTCGACGGCGCGGACGAGACGTGCGAGCTGACGGTCCCGGAAGGTCAGTCGGAGGCCTTCCTGCTCGTGCAGGGATATGCGGAGAGCACGTACACGGTAGACGTCGACTACACGACCCCGTGACGTAACGGCGGAAAGGACCCGGGAGATCGAGGAAACTCATCTCCCGGAGGGACACCGAGGACAGCGAACGCCTGTCCTCGGTGTCTTCCACGATCGCGGCGCAGGGGCGCCTCCGGACCGCCCGCGCGTGGGCTCACGGAGAAGCGCGCTGGAAAAGCGCACGGGAAAAGCGCGGTGGGCGGGCCGCGATGAGAACCTGCGGCGCGCGGCGCGCCTGCGAGGAAATCGACCCCGGCGCCCCGGTGAATGGTAGGCTGCTGGCCCAGATCCTTCCACGGACGCCGCTGCTTGCCCATGCCGAACGAGACATCTCACGCACTTCGCTTCACCCGGCCGCTGGCCGCGCTGCTCGTGGAGCTCGTCGCGCTCGCCGGATGCGTTGGAGACCCCTTTCACATCGGTCACGGCTCCGGGGGAGGGATCGGCGGCGGCGGCGGGAGCGAGCCGATCGGCGGCGGTGGGAGCGAGCCGATCGGCGGCGGCGGGGGCGAGCCGATCGGCGGCGGCGGCGCCGGGGGCGGGACCGGCGGAGGGCCGCCCACCGTGCCGGTGATCTGGCCAGACTCGCCGACGAAACGCTGCTCGAACGGGACGACCGTGCTCGAGGCGTGCCCGGGACCGTCGGAGCCCTTCTTCGGACAGGACGGCAACTACGAGATCGCCGTTCCCTCCTACACAGAAGGCGACGGCACCGTGATGGACTCGGTGACCGGGCTCACGTGGGAAAAGGTGACGGAGAACGGGATGTTCACGCGGGAGGCCGCGCTCCAGCACTGCGCCGTGCTCGACGCCGAGCGCGCCGGCGGCATCGAGAAGTGGCGCCTGCCGACGCGGCGCGAGCTCGTCTCCATCCTGGATTTCGGCCACATCACGGCGTTTCCGGACATCTTCTTCACGTTCACGGACGCCCAGGGCGGCTTCTACTGGTCCGCGACCGACGTCGACGCGGACAGCACGTTCGCGTGGGGCGTGCTCGCCAGCGATGCGTCCGTCGGGTTCTTCCAGAAGGACATGTCCGGCGCGCGAGCGCTGTGCGTCGGAGGCGAGCGCGAGACGGCGCCGCCCGATCTGTCGTTCGCTGAGGAATGGGTGCTCGATAAGCGGACGGGGCTCGTCTGGCAGCGTCAGGCCTCGTTGACCCGGTTCATCTGGAGCGGCGCGCTCGAGCACTGCGAGGAGCTCACCCTCGCCGGCAAGAGCGACTGGCGGCTGCCGAGCGCGAAGGAGCTGCTCTCGATCGTCGACGATCGGCTCTCCGGGCCGGCGATCGACCGGGAGGCCTTCCCGGGGACGCCGTCCGATGTCTTCTGGTCGTCGACGCCCGCCATCAGCAGCGCCGAGAAGGCCATCCTCGTCAACTTCACGAACGGCACATCGCAGGACCACTCGGTCCGCGCTCAGCGGCTCACGCGCTGCGTTCGCTCCGACGGGTGAGCGCCGCCCGAGCCTGGCGCACCCGATCGCGAAGACCGTCGGCGCCGACCTGCCGCGCGGGCCGAGCCCGATCACGAAGGCCGTCGGCGCCGACCCGCCGCGCGGGCCGAGCGCCCAGCCCGCCGCGGCTCAGCCGCCAGGCTTGACGAACTTCAGGACGAAGCGGTCGCTCGTGCCCCGCTTCTCGCCGGCCACCATGGGCGAGGCGTTCCAGTCGCGCGTGTCCGTGGGGCTCCGGAGGAAGCTCGCCTCGGCCGCGAGCCGGAAGCCGGCCCGCTCGATCTCCTCGCGCACGACCTTCTCCTCGATGCGGTGGAGCGTCTTCACTTCGGCGACGCCAGTCCCCTCGCGCCCGGCGTGATCGATGATCGCGTACACGCCGCCGGGCTTGAGCGCGCGGAAGATCGCGCGGTTCATCGCGGCCCGGTCCGTCTCCATCCACACGGTGTCGTGGTAGAAGAGGATGAAGAACACGGCGTCGAGATCCCGCGCCTCGGGCGGCAGCGGATCGTCGAGCTCGCGGTCGACCCGGACCACCGACTTCATGACGGGCTTCTTGAGCCGCTCGCTCCACGGCTTCTCGGCGAAGCGCTCGAGGACGAAGCGGTTGTTCTGCGCATAGACGGCCCCGCCCGGGCCGACCGCCCGCGCCAGGAGCTCGGCCGTGTACCCGCCCCCAGCCTCGAGCTCCGCGACCTTCATCCCCGGCTGAATGCCGAAAAATGCGAGTGTTTCCGCGGGCTTCCGGCCGACGTCGAGCGCCCGGTCGGTGTCCGCCCGGTCGGCGGCGTCGATGACGGCGCGCAGGGCGGCGGGCACCTCGACCGAGGTGGTCTGGGACGGTGCCGACGCGGTCGCGTCGCTCGGGGGCGGGGTCGCCGTGGCGGGCGCCGTGTCGGGCTGGCCCGCCGGCGTGGCGAGCGGCGCAGGAGGCGGAGCAGCGGGAGGCGCGGCGCCGCACCCGGCGAGCGCGGCGAGGGCAAGAGCAAGGAGGGCGTGAGGGCTTCGCACGCCGCGCTGTTAGCCGAGCGAGCTGAGCGACGCAAGCGGGGCGGTCAGGGCAGCGTGGCGGCGGGCGCAGCGCCCGCAGGAGAGGCCGCGGCGGGCGCTGCGTCGGCGGTGGAGGCCGCGGCGGGCGCTGCGTCGGCGGTGGAGGCCGCGGCGGGCGCTGCCTCCACGGTGGAGCTCGCCGGCGGCGCCGGCGTTCGCAGGGGCAGGAGCGCCGCCTGCACCGCGGGAGCGAGCCGCGGCTGCGCCACAGCGGCGGCGTGCTGCGCTGCCGCGGGGGGCGTCGCGCTCAGACGGCCCCGGCCGACGCGCACGCTCGCGGCCGCGATCCCCGCCAGCGCGGCGCAGGCGATCGCCGCCGCGAGCAGGCGCTGCCGCGTTGCCCCGGCCGCCGGGAGGGCCGCGGCCGGCACCGAGGGCGACCGGAGCTCGTCCCGCGGCCGCTGCGACGAGGAGACCGCCGCCCTCACGGACGGGGCCAGCAGCGGAGCGAGCGAGCTGTCGTCGCCGGACGCCGGCGCCACCGCGTGGAATCCGCCGCTCAGCGGCGCGCTCGACGGCTCCGGCAGCGCCGCGCCGTCCGCGTCGAGCGGCTCGTTCTCACCGCCGAGCGCCTGCGCCGCTCCGTTGAGGCGCCGCGTCACGCGCAGGGTGAAGGGGCTGTCCGCGTCGGCGCGCGCCAGCTCGCCCCCCTCGAGATCGTCGTCGCCGTCGGGGAAATCGGACGCGGGGGGGCCCGACGCGGGGGCTCCCGCCGGGCGCGACTCGGGCGGCTCCTTCAGCGCCGCGCTCACGAGCGCCGCGAGGTCCTCCGGCGCGCCGATCTCGTGGCCGGGCTCGCGGAGCGCCTCGATCGCCTCCAGCATGGCGCGCGCGTCGTGGAACCGGTCCTCCCGGCGGGGCGCGAGCGCGCGCGCGAGGAGCGCCTCGAGCGCGGGGCTCACCTCGGGACGCAGCTCGCCCGCCCGCAGCATCTGCCCTGCGCGCGCCGCGGCCATGCGCGTGGCGGCGCTGGTCCCGGAGAACGGCCGCGTGCCGGTGAGCATCTGGAAGAGGACCACCCCGAGCGCGAACAGGTCGGCGCGGGGGTCGACGCGCTCCCCGTCGAACTGCTCGGGCGGCATGTACGTCGGCTTCCCGACGAGATCGCGCCGGATCGCGTCGCCCGCTCCGCCTCGCGTGGCGATCGCCACGCCGAAATCCCCGATCTTCACCGCGCCGGCCAGCGAGATGAGCACGTTCCCAGGGCTCACGTCGCGATGCACCATCAGCCGCCCCTCCGCGGCCGAGCGCTCGTGCGCGTAACCGAGCCCCTTGAGCACCTCGGACGCAACGAAGAGCGCGACCGGCACCGGGACGGCCTCCCCCCGCGCCCAGAGCCATTTGCAGAGCCGCCCGAGATCCGTTCCGGACACGAACTCGAGCACGAGGTAGAAGTCGCCCGCCTCGTCGACGCCGAAGTCGAGCACCTCATCGATGTTGGGGTGCTTGAGGTGGGTCATCATGCCCGCCTCGGCGATGAAGAGCTGCTTGAGATCGTCGCTGCCGGCGTGCATCGGGACGATTCGCTTGATGGCGACCGGGGCCTCCTCGCCGTCCGGCCCGAGCGCGACCGCGCGGAACACCTCGCCCATCCCGCCGCGCGCCATCCGCGGTCCGACGGCGTAACGCCCCAGAACAAACCCCCTCGATGGCGCGCTCTCCACGATGCCCGACTGTAAATGGCACCGAGGGGTGGGGTAAAGGGGCGACCGCGCCCGACCGCCGGAGATGCTGCGGTCGATTGCACAAATCAACTCGTGGTGTGCCCTCCGCGCCCGAAACCCGGATGTCATGAGCGCGGGCGTAGCGGCACGCCCACGACGAATGCGCGGCCGGCCCGGCGACACAGCACGGGGTGGGCCGACGTGTGTCGCCGGGCGCGGTGCATGTCGCTGGATCTGGGCGGGTCTGGTACAAGTCCGCTCAGGACATGATGCGCGCTGCCCCGAACGATCCGACTCCGGTTGTCTTCATCACCGGCGCTTCCGCTGGATTTGGCGCTGCGATCGCCCGTCGCTTCGCTGGCCTGGGCGCCCGCCTGATCCTGGCCGCGCGCCGTTACGAGCGCCTGGAGGCGCTCGCCGCCGAGCTCACCGGCGGCGGGGCGGGCTCGTCGCCCGGCGATGGGGGCGGGCGGGCGGCCGCGGTCCACCTCGTCCGGCTGGACGTCCGGGACCGGGGCGCGGTGGACCGGGCGATCGCGGAGCTCCCGCCGGAGATGTCCGAGGTGTCGGTGCTGGTCAACAACGCGGGCGGCGCGATCGGCCTCTCGCCGGCGCACACGGCGGACCCCGACGACTGGCAGCAGATGGTCGACACAAACATCAACGGGCTGCTCCACTGCACGCGGGCGCTCCTGCCCGGGATGGTGGCGCGCGACCGGGGGCACATCATCAACCTCGGCTCGGTGGCCGCGGAGACGCCGTATCCCGGGAGCAACGTCTACGGCGCGTGCAAGGCGTTCGTGGCGCAGTTCTCGCTGAACCTGCGCGCGGATCTCCTCGGCAGCCGGGTGCGCGTCACCGACATCGAGCCTGGCCTCGCCGAGACGGAGTTCTCGCTGGTGCGCTTCAAGGGCGACCAGGAGAGGGCCGCCGCCGTGTACCAGGGAGTGAAGCCCCTCTCGGCCGAGGACGTGGCCGAGGCCGTGATCTGGTGCGCGACGCTCCCCGAGCACGTCAATGTGAACCGGCTGGAGCTGATGCCCATCATGCAGGCGTTCGCCGGCTTCGCCGTGAAGCGGGGCTAGGTCCACGTCGCGCAGGTCCACCCTGGGTTCATAGGCCTCACGCCTGGTGGAGCAAGATCTCGAGGAGCCCGATCGCGGCGCGCCTGCGCATCCCGTCGACGGTCTCGGTCGCGCCGACGCACAGAGGACAGCCGGTCGTGTCGCAGCCGCACCCCGCGATGAGCTGCCGCGTGCGCGCGAGGAGCTCGTCGCGCTGCTCGTAGATGCGCTCGGCGAGGCCGACGCCGCCGGGTACGTTGTCGAACAGGAACAGCGTCGGATCGAAGACCCCGGCCATCTCGCCGCCAGGCGGGACCGCCCGCGCCTCGCTCCCGTCCTCGAGCGTCTGGCCAATGTCCCGCGGATCGCACATGAGCGAGAGCGTCGCGACCGTCTCCAGCGCCCGCGCGATCCCGCGCAGGCCGTCGATGGCGGTCGCGCGGCCGAGGCCGAGCTCCTCGCAGAGCGGTTCGGGCACCGTGAGCCAGAAAGAGGTCGTGTGCATCTGGATATCGGGCAAACGCACGTCGCCATACCCCGCGTTCTCGTGCGTGTAGAACTTGATCTTCTTGTACCCCACCACCTTCTCCACGATGCTCACCTCGCCGAAAGAAGCGGTCGCCCGGCCGAGCGAGGCGGTCGCGCTCTCGTCGAGGATGCTCACCTTGCGGTGGGTGAGCGCGGTCGTGAAATAGTCGGGGATGACCTTCGTCACGAAGGCCTTGTGGTTCTCGTAATCGAGCCGCTCGACCTGGTACTGCTCGCCGTCGTGCTGGTAGATGGCCTGTTCATGGAGCATCGTCGGCGCAGCGCGCCAGTCGAGCTCCGCGAGCGTCTTGCCATGCGCCTTGTCGATGATGACGAAGTTGTCCCAGCCCACCGAGCGCAGGCTCACGTGGTTCGCCGGATAGGCGTCGGTCGCCCAGTGAAACCGATCGTTCGATTCGTGGATGACCCCCTTGTCCTGGAGAAAGCGGAGCGCCGCGACGGTGTCGTCCGCCGGCATCGCCGCGTAGGGCTCCCCCTTGAGGAACGGCAGCTCGAACGCCGCGCACTTGAGGTGCTGCACAAGGATCTCGGTGTTCTGCGGATCGATCCGGGCCGACTCGGCGCTGCGCTCGAGCAGGTAGCTCGGGTTCCTCGCGAGGTACTGGTCGAGCGCAGCGCTCGTCGCGCACAGGACGGCGATGCTCGTCTTGCCGCGCCGGCCCGCGCGGCCGAAGCGCTGCCACGTCTCCGCGACCGACCCGGGATAGCCGGCGCAGATCACCGCGTCGAGCTCGCCGACGTCGATGCCGAGCTCGAGCGCGTTCGTGGCCACGACGCAGAGGATCTCGCCCTCGCGTAGCCCCCGCTCGACCCGGCGGCGCGTCTCCGGGAGGTAGCCGCCGCGGTAGGCCATGATCGCGTCCTCCGCCCCGATCTCCTTGCCGACGCCCTCGCGCAGGTACTTCAGCATGATCTCGACCGAGTTGCGCGACTGGCCGAACACAAGCGTCGGCACGCGGGCCCGCGCGAGATCCCCGGCGAGGCGCACCGCGCTCTTCAGGGTGCTGGCGCGCACCCCGAGCTCCGCGTTCACCACGGGCGGGTTGTACAGGAAGAAGCGCCGCGGCCCGCGCGGGGCGCCGGACTCGTCGATGAGCTCGATCTCGTCCTCGGCGATGCCCAGGAGGCGCGCGGCGTGCGCCCGCGGGTTGCCGATGGTCGCCGTCGCGCAGAGGAACGTCGGGCTCGAGCCGTGGAAGGCCGCGACGCGGCGCAGCCGGGCGAGCACGTGGGCGACGTGCGAGCCGAACACGCCGCGGTAGGTGTGGAGCTCGTCCAGCACGACGTAGCGCAGGCGCTGGAACGTCCGCGCCCAGTGCGCGTGGTGCGGCAGGATCCCCGCGTGGAGCATGTCGGGGTTGGTCATGACGATGGGGCTGCGCTCGCGGGCCGCCCGACGCGCGTCGCCCGGCGTGTCCCCGTCGTAGACGATGGCCGGGATCGTGAGCCCGGCCTCGCGGATGAGCGCGTGCAGGCCGGCCTCCTGATCCCGGGCGAGCGCCTTGGTCGGGTACAGGTAGATCGCGCTGCCGCCCTGGCCCGACGCGGCGCCCTCCGCCAGCGCGTCGAGCACCGGGAGATGGAAGCAGAGGCTCTTGCCGCTCGCCGTGGGCGTGGCGACGACCACGTGTCGCCCGGCCTGCGCCGGCTCTTCGGCCGCCTGCGCGCCCCGCGGCGCGCGGGCAGCCGCGAACGCCCGGGCCTGGTGGTCGTAGAGCCGGGAGATGCCGCGCCGCTCCAGCGCGCCGCGGAGCGCCGGCGAGAGCGCCTCGGGCATCGCCGCGGTGCGCGCCTCGGCCGGCGGCAGCTCGCGATCCGCGGCGAAACAAGGGCGAACGTAGCCCGAGGCAAGCCACGACGAGATGACCGTCTCGACGCCGGTCTCGATCTTCCAGGGGGGCGACGGCATGACCCCGGTATACTAAACAGATGCGCCGTGTCGCTCAACCGGATCGGGCGCCGAGGGTGGAGGTGGGTGGATCTGCGATGATCCACCACGCCGGACCTCGGCGGGCGGCGCAGGGGATGGGCGCCGGGGAGGGCGAGGACCGGCGCGGCAGGCGCGCGTACATCGGAGGGAGGAGCTCTCGTGTCCTCGAACGAGATCGGATGTCGGCGGCTCTCCCGCCGTCGAGGCGCACCGAGGCGCCGGCGAATGGCTCGTTTGCGCGCAACGGCTGGGAAGCGCGGATACGGCGCGTGAGGCGATGTCTCAGCGTCTCCGGCCATCCTGCTGCACCGACGGACGGCCGGAGGCGCGCCTCGCGGGGGCGCTCAGGCGCGGCCCCAGGGCGGGCGGGCCTGGTGTGCCGGTTGCCTGAGGACGAGCCGACCGGCGACGGAGATCCGGAGTCGATGTCCACATCCGCTCTTTGACCCGCCTGCTCCGGGCGACCGCTCGTCCGGGGCTGGCCACGAGGTGTCGCACATGAGAAACGCAGTGATCTTGACGCTCCTCGGCGCGTCGGCGGCGGGGTGCGCCGCGCGCACGCCGCCGTTCAGCGAGCGGGTCGTCGCGTCGGAGGCGATGATCCGGGCCGCCGAGGAGGTCGGCGCCGAGGAGGTCCCGCCGGCGGACATCCACCTGTGCCTCGCCAGGGAACAGGTGGAGCGAGCGAGGCGGCTGTCGGCCGAGGGCGTGCGCGATCGGGCGCGGCGCATGCTGCTGCGCGCGCAGGCGGACGCGGAGCTCGCGCTCGCCCTCACGCGCGAGGCGCGGGCCCAGGCGCTCGCGCGCGAGGCGGTCGCGGAGGTCGGATCCATCCATCGGCGGCTCCGCTAGGGGCTCGCGGGAAGAGGCGCGAAACCATGCGATACAACCAGGGGATCGTGGTCATGCTGCTCCTCGGCGGCCTGCTCGGGTGCGCGAGCGCCCCGCTTCCGCCGAAGGAGCTCATCGGCGCGCGGAAGAGCTACGCGCGCGCCCGAGCGGGCGCGGCGGCGGAGCTCGCGCCCGCCGATCTGCGAGGCGCCCTCGAGGCGCTGGAGCGCGCGGAGCGCGCGTTCGCCGAGGGGAGGGAGCTCGCCGAGGCGAGGGATCTCGCGTACCTCGCGGAGCGCCGGGCGCAGCTGGCCGAGGCGCTCGGGCGCACGGCGGCCATGGAGCGGCAGCGCGGCGCGGCCCTCCAAGCGTACGCCGAGGTGCAGATCGCGCGGAGGAAGAAGCGGGCGCCGGCGATCGAGCCGGCAGAGCCGCGTAAACCGCAGGAGAAGCAGGAGAAGGCGCCCGCGCAGGCGCGCGCTCCGGAGCGCTCGCAGATGATCCTGAACACGCGGTGAACGGGCCCGGAGCCCGCCCGGCGTCGCTCGGCTCCGGGCCGTTTGCTCCGCGCTGCACCATCGCGTAGAAGCGAGGGTGATGTCTTCTGGCGCATCGCAAGCGTCGCCCGCCTCACACCTTGCGGACGAGCTCCCCCGAGGCGAGCGCGCCTCGCTCGCCTTCGTGGCCGTCGTTGCGCTCGTCTCGTGCGCCGCCGATCTGGCGACGAAGGCGTGGGCGCACGCGCGGCTCACCGGGTTCGACGCGAAGCGGTCGGGCCCGAAGATCGTCACGGTCATCCCGGACCACCTGGATTTCATCTTCGCGCAGAACCCCGGCGGCGCCTGGAGCTTCCTCCGCAGCCTCCCGGACGGCCTGCGGCGGCCGTTCTTCCTGTTCGTCTCGGCCGCGGCGATCGTCTTCATCTTCTCGATCTACCGGCGCGTCCACAAGGACCAGACCGCGATGAAGTGGGGGCTCGCGCTGGCGCTCGGCGGCGCGATGGGCAACCTTGTCGACCGGATCCGCTACGGCTGGGTCATCGACTTCATCGACGTGTACGTGACCCGCGGCGGCCAGGAGTTTCACTGGCCGACGTTCAACGTCGCCGACATCGCGATCGTCGCCGGCGTCATCCTGATGTCGATGGACATGATCGCCTCCGCCCGCAACGCGAGCGCTCCCGTTCCAGACCCGAGCGGCGCTCCCGTCAGCCCGGCAGGCAGCGACGCCGCCGCTCCGCTATCGACGGAAGCGCCTCCGCCGGCGCCGCCGGCGGCCTGAAGGACCGAAGCAGGCAGCGCGGCCGGAGCAGGTTGTGCGCGCGCACGCCGGGAGGCACGGCATGAAAGACGCGCGAGACGGGCGATACGGGCCCGCGCGGAGGGAAGCCTTTGCCGGAGCGCTCGGTTTGTCGTAGAGGAACGCGCTCCGCATGACTGAAGACGCGACGCCGCGAGATGCTGCCGTGAAGACCGAGGGGGCCGATGCGGAGCCGGATGGCGCCGCGCCGGTGAAGGCGCCGGAAGGCGAGCCGCTGGCCGCCGGCGAGCGCGACGACGAGGGGCGCGCCTCCTCGCCGGAGGGGGACGCCGACGATGTGGTCGCACCGGCGAAGCCCACCTACCGCCCGTCGTATGCGTTCCTGCTCGGCGTGTCGGCGGTCACGCTGGTGGCCGATCTCGGCACGAAGTGGTGGGCCAAGGACCGGCTGGAGCCGCGCGCGCTCGCCGACCTCGCGGACCTCGCCGCCGCGCCCCGGCCGTTCGCGCTCCGGAAGATCGAGGTGATCAAGGACCACCTGAACATGATCTACGCGAAGAACCACGGCGGGGCGTGGGGCATCCTGGGCGACGAGAGCGAGGCGATCCGCCGTCCCTTCTTCCTCGTGGTCTCGCTCGCCGCGATCGTCTTCATCGTCTCGCTGTACCGGAAGCTCCACCCCTCCCAGATCGCGCTCCGGTGGGGGCTGCCGCTCGTGCTCGGCGGCGCGCTCGGGAACCTCGTCGACCGGATCCGTTACGGGTACGTCATCGACTTCATCCAGGTTCGGTTCACGCCGACGTTCGTGTGGCCGACGTTCAACGTGGCTGACATCGCGATCGTCGTGGGCGTCGGGCTGATGGCGATCGACATGTTCTCTCCCCAGCGCCCCGAGCTCGCGAGGAAGACCTCCGGCGCGACCGGAGCGAAGGCGTCGGCGGGCTGACCATGCGGCCCGAGCTGTTCCGCCTGCTCGACGTCGCGTTCCCTGCCTACTTCCTGCTGCTGCTGACCGGCTTCCTCTTCGCGACCGCGATCGGCGCCCTCTGGGCGCGGCGGATCGGCCAGGATCCGGACGTGGTCGTCGACCTGGGGCTCGCCTGCCTGCTCGCAGGGGTCGTCGGCGGCAGGCTCCTCCACGTCATCGCCGATGGATACTTCTGGGATTACGTGCACTTGTGCACCGATCCGTCGCTGGTTGACTGGAAGGTCGAGCAGGCGCTCTGCGTGCCGCGGTACCACGGCGTCTGGGACGCCGCGAAGGGGGTCTGCCACCCGACCGAGCGCGATTGCCTGGCGTGGGCGAAGTTCTGGGCCGGCGGCCTGACGTACTACGGCGGCTTCTTCGGCGCGTCGGCGGCGGCGTACTGGCTGCTCAAACGCGATCGGTTCCCGTTCTGGAAGGCGGCGGACATGGCGGGCTTCGCCGTGCCGCTGGGCCTCGGGTTCGGCCGGATGGGCTGCCTGCTCGCCGGCTGCTGCTTCGGCCAGCGCACCGACGGGGCGTTCGGGCTCTCGTTCCCGCCGAACAGCCCCGCGAGCGAGGCGCAGTTCAAGCTGCACGAGCTCGCGAGCGCGCGCGTGCCGTCGCACCCGGTCCACCCGACGCAGATCTACGAGTCGGCCATGTCGTTCGCCATCGCGGCGATCTGCATGCTCTACGTGCACGGGCGGAAGCGGTACGACGGGCAGGTCTTCGTGACGTTCCTCGGCCTCTACGCGCTCGGGCGCTTCACGCTCGAGTTCGCGCGCGCCGACGATCGAGGGGGCCTCCTCGGTCTGTCCACGTCGCAGCTCATCGGGCTCGCGATCGCCGGCGCGGCGATCGCGATCCACGTGACACGGAGCCGGAAGACGGCGCCCGCGCCCGCCGCCTGAGCTCCGCGGTCCCGGCGGAGCGCGGGGCCCGCCGACGATGCGCGCGGGGCGCAGAGGACGGGGCGCGGTGCCGCGGACCCTCGATGCGCGCGGGGCGCAGAGGACGGGGCGCGGTGCCGCGGACCCTCGATGCGCGCGGGGCGCAGAGGACGGGGCGCGGTGCCGCGGACCCTCGATGCGCGCGGGGCGCAGAGGACGGGGCGCGGTGCCGCGGACCCTGCGCCGGGCGCAAAGGACGATGCGCGGAGGCGGCGCAGCCAGCCTGAGCCGCGCCGGGCTGGCCCCTCAGCCCTTGGAGACTTCCTTCTCCTTGCGCTTCTTGTACGCCTCGCGCTGGGCATCGGTCGGCGGCTTGCCGAACACATACGCGAGGCCGATCGAGACCACGTAAAGGGCGCACATCGGCACGGCCATGACGAGCTGGCTGGTGATATCGGGCGGCGTCAGGATGGCGGCCAGCACGAAGGCGGCGAACACGAACCAGCGGCCGAACAGGATGAGCTGCAGGTAGTTGATGACCCCCGCGAGGGAGAGAAACAGCACGATGAGCGGGAGCTCGAAGATGAGCCCGAAGCCGAGCAGGAGCTGGGCGACGAAGTCGAGGTAGTCGCCCATCATCACGGTCGGCGTGATCGTCACCCCGCCGCTGCCGACCGTGCCGGCCATGCTGAGGAAGTAGCCGAACGAGATCGGAAAGGCCGCGCGCCAGCCGAACAGGCCGCCGCCCACGAACAGGATCGTCGAGAACAGGACGAAGGGGATGACGTAGCGCTTCTCGCGGGCGTAGAGGCCCGGCGCGATGAACGACCACAGCTGGTAGAAGATGAACGGCGAGGCCAGCGCCGCGCCGCCGAGCATCGACAGCTTGAAGTAAGCGACGAACGCGGCCGCCGGCGCGCCGAAGTGGAGCGAGGGGTCGCCCGGCAGGTTCTGCTCCCGCCACGCCTGCACGAACGGGATCGTCAGAAAGTGCAGGAGCTTCTCGCGCACCTCCCACCCCACGAAGCAGGCCGCGAAGAAGACGAGGATGCTCCGGACGAGCCGCTTGCGCAGCTCATCGAGGTGCTCCCAGAACGACATCGGCTTGTCTTCGGTGGCATCCTCAACGGCCGCGGCGGCCGCGCCGGAGCCCGCGGCGGCAGCGCCGGCCGCGGCGGCAGCGCCGGCCGCGGCGGCAGCGCCGGCCGCGCCGGTCGTCTCCGGGGAATCGCTCTTCGCCGCCACCTGCTCCTGGCTCATGACGCCGCTCCGTTCCCCGTCGCCGCGCCCTGCGGCACCCCCGCGGGCTCCGGCGCTGCCGTGGGCCCTTCCATGATCGCCGCGTCTGCCGTGGCCGCGGGCTCCGGCGCTGCCGTGGGCCCTTCCGTGATCGCCGCGTCTGCCGTGGCCGCGGGCTCCGGCGCTGCCGTGGGCCCTTCCGTGATCGCCGCGTCTGCCGTGGTCGCGGGCTCTGCCGCGCTCGCCGCCACCGCTCCGTTCGCGCCCTCCGCCGCGGCCGCCGGCCCGGCGTCGATCTCGGATTCGTAGGCGTCGCAGCCGAGGACCGGGTACTCGCGCTCGCGGAGCGGCTGCACGTTCGGCGGGGGCTGCGGGGGCTCGGGCTCCGGTGGCCTGATGCGCGGCGTCGCCGAGACGACCGTGCCGACGGTGGCGGCGTCCATCACGGGCTTCACGAACGTCTCGATCACGTTCACCCGCGACAGGGAGCGGAGCTCGCGGATGTCGCGCTCCAGCCCCTCCTGGCGGATCAGATCGTCGATGCCGCTCTGAGACCGGAGCTCCGTGGTCATCCGGCGAATCTTGGTGATCCAGCTGCCCGCCGTCCGCATCATCGCAGGCAACCGTCGTGGGCCGACCACGATGATGCCCACGATGACGAGCACCATCATCTCGCCGAAGCTGAAGCCGAACACGGGCGCAAGCTAGCGCGCACCGGAGCGGGGATCCATAGCGACCCTCACACAGGCCGCGGCGGCGCGTCCGGCCCAACCGCGGCAGCACCCGCCGCCGCTCCGGGCAGGGGCGACGCCCGGCGGCCGCCTGGTCGCTGCGCCTCCACCGGAGGCCGCGCGAGCTGCCCGCAGGCCGCGCCGACGTCGCCGCCGCCGGAATAGCGCACGATCGAGCCGACCCCGGCGGCGGAGAGGACCGCGCGGAACGCCTGGAGCCGCGCCGAGCGCACGAACGGATCGGCCGCCGCGCCGCTGTCCTCGACGCCGCCGGGCGAGGGCAGGGGAGCGTCGGCCGGGCCGATCGCGTTGTAGGGGATCAGGCTGAGCCGAGGGGAGATCCCGTGCTGCGCGGCGAAGCCGCGGGCGAGCGCGGCCAGGCTCGCGGCGTCCTCGTCCGTGTCGTTCTGGCCCGCGAGCAGCGTGTACGCCCACATCGGCGCGTGCCCGGTCGCGCGCGCGTGCTCGCCCGCGGCGGCGAGGACCTCGTCGAGCGGGTGCGCGCCGTCGATCGGCATGAGCTGGCGCCGCCTGCCGGGCCGCACCGAGCCGAGCGAGAGGCCGAGCCGGACGCCGGGGACCTCCGCCGCGAGCCGCCGGATGCCGGACGGGAGCCCCGCCGTGCACACCGTGATGTTGCGCATGTCGATGGCCTGCGCGCTCGGCTCCGAGAGCACCCGGATCGCCTGGATGACGCGGTCGGCGTTGGCGAGCGGCTCGCCCATGCCCTGGAACAGCACGCCGTGCACGCGCGCGCCGCCGCCCGCGCGCTCGGTGGTCGCGCCGAGATCGCGGCGGATGAGCCGCACCTGCTCGACGATCTCCCAGGCCTCGAGGTTGCGCGTGAGGCCCATGCGCCCGGTGGCGCAGAAGGCGCAAGCGAGCGCGCAGCCGACCTGCGAGCTCACGCACGCCGAGTACCGGCCCGGCCGCTCGAGCGGGATGCGCACCGACTCGATCATCGCGCCGTCCTCCAGACGGAACGCGTACTTCACGAACGGATCCTCGGCGCTCGCGCGCCGCTCCACGAGCGCGAGCGTCCGGATCTCGCCCGCCGCGCGCGCCGCCTCGAGCGCGACGCGCCGGACGGTCGCGGGCGCGCGCGCGGGCAGCTCCCCGAGGCGGTGCGCCAGCGAGACGATGCGGCGCGCGTCGGTGAGATCGATGCCGCACGCGGCGGCGAGCTCGTCCGGGAGCACGGCCTGGAGCGCGAGGCGAGGGCGACGTTCGTCCGAGGTGCTTTTGGGGCGGAGATCCACGGCGGATACCGACTAGCGCGCCAGGGGGGCCCAGTCTACGGTCGCCCGCGCATGCTTCGCCCGATCCGCTGGATGTGGCGCGGTATCGCGCCTCTGCTCGCGGCGGGGCTCGCCCTGGCGCCGGCCGGCGCGGCGCAGGCGTCGCCGGAGGACGTGCTCGGCTTCGGGGCGCGCGCGAGCGCCATGGGCGCGACCGGCGCCGCGGTCGCGGAGGGCTACGAGGCCGTCTACGCGAACCCCGCGCTCCTGTCGCTGTCGCGCGAGCGCCGGCTCACGCTGGGGCTCGCGGGCGCGATCTTCGACCTCCGCGCGGGCGGCCGGCGGCTCTCGTACGCGCCGCTGCGCGGCAGCCTGATCGGCGCCACGGTGCCGATCCCGTTCGGCGGCGCGCTCGCCGAACGCGTGACGATCGGCCTCGGCTTCTTCGCGCCGTTCGACGTGGTCGTCCGCGGGCGGATCCTCTACCCGGAGACGCCGCAGTTCCCGCTCGCGGACCGCACCCAGTCGGTCGCGGTGCAGGCGGCGCTCGGCGCGTCGCTCGGGCGCGGCGTCCGGGTGGGCGCCGGCTTCGCCGCGCTGGCGGCGCTGTCCGGCTCGGTGACGGTGGCGACCGACGCGTCCGGCCGCGTGGGCACGCTCGTCGAGGACACGCTCGTCGCGAGCTACGGGCCGATCCTCGGCGCGAGCTACGACATCGGCGCGTACCGCGTCGGGGCCACGTTCCGCGGCGAGCTCGTCGGGCGCTTCGACGTCGTCATCCACGCCGACGATCTCGGGGGGATCGCCGTGCCGCCGCTCCACATCGCGGGGATCGCGCAGTACGATCCGGCGCAAGTCGCGCTCGAGGTGGCGCGCGTGAAGGGCCCCTGGAAGGTGGCGATCGGCGCGACGTACAAGCGCTGGTCGGACTACCCCGGCCCTGTCGAGGCGACGGTGCGCTGCCCGGAGGTCGATCCCGATACGGGCGCGCCGTTCACCGGCTCCTGCGCGGCGCCGGCGCCCGCGGACCCGGGGTACTCGGACACGGTCGTGCCGCGCGTCGGCGTGGAGCGAAGCCTCGCGCTGCGGCCGGGGGCCACGGCGCACGCGCGCGGCGGCGCCTACGTCGAGCCGTCGCCCGCGCCCGAGCAGACGGGCGCGTCGAACCTCTACGACAACGCGCGCGTCGCGCTCTCGCTCGGCTACGGGCTCGCGCTCGCCGCGCCGCTGCCGCGGCTGACGCTGGACCTGTTCGCCGAGGTCCAGGTGCTCCTGCCGCGCGCGCACCAGAAGCGCGGCGAGCAGGCCGCGGGCGGCGGGGACGGCGGCGACCGCGCGGTGCGCACGCGGGGCGTCCTCGTCGCGGGCGGGACGACGCTCGGGGTCGCGTTCTGATGCGCCGGCTCTCGTGCGCCGCCGCCTCGCTGCTGGCGCTCCTCGCCGCCGGGCGAGCGCGCGCGCACGCGCCCGACGCGTACGGCTTCGGCTCGCGCGGCGCCTCGATGGGCGGCGCGCTCGCGGCCGACGCGACAGATTTCTCGGCGAGCTACTACAACCCGGCGGGCCTCGCCGGCGCGACGGGGCTCGGCCTCTCGATCGGCTACGGTCACGCGTCGAACCGCCTGCGGTTCAACGATCGCGACAGCGGGGTGCGCGACGTCCACGGGCTCTCGGGCGGCCTCGTCGTGCCGGGCGAGGTGCTCGGCGTCCCGTTCGCGTTCGGCCTGGCGACGTTCCTGCCGGACGACGGGCTGTCGCGGATCAAGGCGATCCGCCAGGAGACGCCGCGCTGGGAGCTCTACGACGACCGGCTCTCGATCCTGTTCCTCGCCGCGAACATCGCGGTGCGCCCGCTCCCGTTCCTGGAGCTCGGCGGCGGCGTCGCGTTCCTGGCCTCGACGCGGGGCCGCTTCTCGGTGACGGGCCGCGCCGACGCGCTCTCTCCCCACGACTCCGCGCTCCGCCACGAGGTGGACGCCGACCTCACGTCGATCCGCTACCCGCAGCTCGGCGCCCGGATGCGCGTCGGGGATCTCGGCTTCGTCGGGGTCGTCTACCGCGGGGAGGCGAAGCTCCCGCTGTCGATCGACGCGCGGCTGCGAGGGATCGTCGACTTCGCGGGCATCGAGGTGCCGCTCCTCTACGAGCTCGAGTCGCGCACCGTCGACGCGTTCCTGCCGCAGCAGGTCGTCGTGGGGGCGAGCTTCCAGCGGATCGAGGGCCTGCGCGTGAACCTCGACGTCACGTGGGTGAACTGGTCGGCCTACGAGAGCCCGGTGGCGAGGACGCGGGCGCACCTCGAGGCGGCGCCGCCCCCGGACCTGCCGCTCGATCTGCCCGACGATCCGAGGCCCACGTCCGTGGTGCCGCTCCGGTTCGCGGATCGGCTCGTGCCGCGGCTGGGCGTCGAGTACGTGGTCGTCGCGGCGGGGGGCTTGCGCAAGGTGGCCGGGCAGGGCGCGCAGGGGGGAGCGCGCCGCGCGGTCGAGATCCCGCTCCGCGCGGGGTACGTCTACGAGCGCTCGCCGGTCCCGCCGCAGCGGGGCGTGACGAACTACGTCGATGCGGATCGGCACACGATGTCGCTGGGCGCGGGCGCCGTCCTGAATCGCCCGCTGGAGGAGCTGCCGGGGTCGCTCCGGATCGACCTCCACGGGCAGCTGTCGGTGCTGCCGGAGGTGATCGTGGAGAAGGATAACCCGGCGGATTTCGTGGGCGATTACCGCGCGGGCGGGACGATGGTGAACCTCGGGGCGACGGTGACGGCCGCGTTCTGAGGTGGAGCTTGCCGCCTGCGTCTACCGGTGATCGCGACGCGCGCTAGCATCCGCCGCCATGCATGGGCCTCCTCACCCGCTCGTCCGCCGTTCGACCGCGGTCCCCGCGCTCTTGCTGTCGTGCGTGTCGCTCGCCGCGTCCTGCGCGACGCTGCCGTCGGACAGCGACGAGGGCCGCTTGCCGAGCTCCCTCGCCGGGCCGTTCCGGGCGATCGATCAGGAAGAGCTGGGCAACTCCAGGGCAGCCCCGCACGTGATGAACGACGACGAGCGCTTCGCGCGCGACGCGTCCGTTGTCGATCTCGACGGCGACCCCGCCACGCTCGCGGCCGCCGGCTTCTTCGCCGCCACGCTCCGCCCCGAGGACGCCCCGCCGGACCCGCTGGCCCCGCCGAACGCGATCGTCCGCCACGACGCCGCGGACGGCCGCTCGTTCGGGCGAGCGGCCGTGACGGTCCTCACGCCGGAGCTGCCCTGGGAAGGCGGCGTGGCGGCGGCCCCTTCGGCGCTCCTCGTGGGCGGCGAGATCTGGCTCTACTACGCGGCGGAAGGCGGCATCGGCCTCGCGCGCAGCGCCGACGGGGTCGCCTTCGCGCGTGCGCCATCGCCCGTGCTCGCGCCGCTCGCGTCCGGCGACGGCGGCTGGGAGCGCGGCGCCGTCCCCGGCAGCCCCGGCGTGGTCCGCCTGCCCGACGGCTCGCTCCGGATGTTCTACGTCGTCGCGGGCGACGGCGACGCCTCGTTCGTGGGCGAGGCGCGCAGCGACGACGGCCTCGCCTGGGAGCGCGTCGGCGACGGCCCCGCGCTCGCGCCGGTGAGCGAGGACGAGCCCTTCGACAGCGCCGCCGTCTTTGACCCCGCCCCGGTGCTCGCCGTCTCGGCCACGGGCCGCCCGAGCCTGCGCGTCTACTACGCGGGCCGCGACAGCGCGGGGCGATCCGCGATCGGCCTCGCGGCCCGCTTCGGTCCCGACGGACCGCTCCAGCGCGCGGCGGCGCCGGTGTTCGGCGCGTCGTCCGCGCTCGCGCCGCGCGCGCCCTGCGTGGCCGCCTACCCCGGGTTCTCGCTGCTGTTCGTCACGCAGGCGGCCGGGGCGGGCGACGGCCAGCGCTACCCCGCGGTCGCCGCCGGCGTCGCGCCGGCCGACGCGTCGCTCCCGCCGCCCGGGCCGTGAGCGCGCTCGGGCCGCCGGCCCGCCGCGCCGCCCGTCGCGCCGCAGTTGACGCCGTGGGCCCCGGCACAACGACCTCCGCGTCGACACCATCGTTCGACGCACGCACGACGCAATCGCCAGCGCACCGGCCGATCGAGCCCGTGCTCGACGAGGCCCACGGAGGAATCATGTCCATCGCCAGAGTGGGTGAGCCCGCCCCCGAGTTCACGCTCCCCGCGTTCGATCCCGCCGCCCCGAACCGCAGCGATCTCTCGATCTCCCTGTCGGATCACAGCGGCCGGTGGCTCCTGTTCTTCTTCTATCCGATGGACTTCACCTTCGTCTGTCCGACCGAGATCCTCGCGCTGGCCGACCGGCGAGCCGAATTCGATCAGCTCGGCGCGAGCCTCCTCGGCTGCTCGACCGACACGATCTACACCCACCGGGCCTGGGCGATGATGCCCCGGGAGCAGAACGGCATCGCGGGCGTGAACTACCCGATCGCCGCCGACCACTCGGGCGAGGTGGCGCGCAAGTACGGCGTCCTCATCGAGGGCGTCCACGCGGCGCTGCGCGGGCTCTTCATCATCGATCCCAAGGGCCTGCTCCAGTACGCCGTGATCCACTCGCTCAACATCGGCCGCTCGACCGACGAGACGCTCCGTGTGCTCGCGGCGCTCCAGACCGGCGGCCTGTGCCCGTCCGACTGGAAGCCGGGCAAGGACACGATCGAGATCGCGGCGGAGCGGCGCCGTGCTGCCTAGCGGCGCGCCGATGCCCTCGTTCGAGGGCGCGACGCGCTGGCTGCACGGCGAGCCCACGCCCGCGTCGCTGAAGGGCGCGCCGGCCGTCGTGCATTTCTGGGCGGTGTCGTGCTCGCTCTGCAAGGACAACCTGCCGACCCTGCGCGCGTGGAAGGAGAAGTACGGGCCCCGCGGCGTCCGCTTCGTCTCGGTCCACATGCCGCGCCAGGAGTCCGACACGCGCGTCGATCAGGTGGAGGCCGTCGTGGAGGAGACCGGCATGGACGAGCCGGTCGCCATCGACAACGCGCACGCGATCGGCGACCGCTTCCAGACGGGCGGCCTCTGGCCCGCGTACTTCCTGTTCGACGGCGAGGGGAAGCTGAGGGCGCGATCCGCGGGCGCCGCAGGGCTGTCGCACCTGGAGCGCACGCTCGCGCAGCTCACGGCCGGGGAGGGCGGCTGAGCGGCCCGGCCGGACGCGCGACAAGCGCCGGCCCGGCGCGGCTCGCCAGGTCGAGGGCCACCCGGCTCTCCGGGAGCTCGTCGACGCGTGGCATGGAATAGGTCTGGATGCTGGGGATGGCCATGGTTGTTCCTCTCTCACGTGATCCGCGTTTCATCTCGGCGGCTCGGGCGAGGCGCGAGAGGCGTGGTCGCCGCGCTGCCCCTGCCCGCGCCGCGCTTCAGCGTTGGGCGCCCTGCGCGAGCCGGCCTTCGATCCACTGGCGGAGCGCCTTCTTGTCCACCTTGCCGACGCTCGTCGTGGGGAGCGCGTCGAGCCACTCGATGCGATCGGGCACCTTGTACTGAGCGACGCCGCGCTCGCGCAGGAAGGCGTTGATCTCGCGCGCGGCCGGCGGCTGCCCGCGGGGCACGAGGAACGCGCACGATCGCTCGCCGAGGCGCTCGTCCGGCATGGCGACGAGCGCCGCGTCGCGCACCGCCGGGTGGGCGAGGACGTGGTTCTCGACCTCCTCGGCCGCGATCTTCTCGCCGCCGCGGTTGATCTGATCCTTGGCGCGGCCCTCGACGACCAGGTAGCCCGCCGGCGTCCGCCGCACGAATAGGTACGTCGTCACATCCCGCTCCGATGGGCTTCGAGAGCCGCGTGGGCTCGATTCATCGGGCTCTGGACGTGAAGTCGCGGGCCGCTGCTCAACCGATTATCTGATAACGAAAATCAGGTTCAAGTAACTCATGACACGTTGACAACTGTCAAGGATCCGTGGTGCTGGTCCGGGGTGCCCTCCCTGTGGCCTGCCTGCCAACGGGCTGCGCTGGGCGGGCGCTTCTGTGTTGACATTCCATGAGGAGTCTGGCAGGAGTCGCCCCGCCATCGGTGCTCGCCCGGCCATGCCTGGCGAGCTGAAAAGGGAACCCGGTGTGAATCCGGGACTGCCCCCGCAGCGGTGAACGGGAACGACCATCACCATCAAGCACTGGGCCAAGCGCATGAGCGGCCTGGGAAGCGGTGATCAGTAGGAAAGCGACCGGCGACGGCCGCGGCGCCCGTGAGTCCGAAGACCTGCCGAGGTGCGCGTGCCGGTGCTCCGGCGCGCGCTGACCTGAGCCTTCGAGGGGAAGGCGCGCAGGCTCTGGACCACCCCGCTCACGCGCGGTGCCGTAGCCCGTCACGCAGCCCCCTCGCCTGGCTCTCACCCGAGCAGTGCTGGGTCGACGCGGGCAGGCGGGCGTGAATGGTTCATCCATCGGATCGTGTGGCGCGTCGTCGCTGGAGCGACGGCGCAGGGTGCTGGCTCGTGCTCGCTGCCGGCGGCGCCGTGGCGGTCGCGCCGGCCGCCCTCGCGGAGGAGCTGCGCAGGTCAGGGGGCGATCCGGGCGGCGATCGCGCTGCCGCAGCGCCGGCGCCGCTGGAGGTGCGCGTCGAGGGGGAGCGCGCGCTCGCGCCCGCGCCGCCCCGGGACAGGTCCGTCGCGGGATCCGTGCTGCGCCGTGATCGCCTCGGCGGCGCGGGGCTCGAAGCCGCGGACGTGCTCCGCACGCAGCCGGGCGTCCAGGTGACCGAGTCGGGCGGCTTCGGCGGACCGGCGACCGCCGCGATCCGGGGCGCGACCGCCGCGCAGACGCCCGTGTACCTCGCCGGTGTCCGCCTGAACGACGACGTCGCGGGGACGGCGGATCTCTCGCTCGTGCCCCTCTGGCTCATCGAGCGTGTCGAGATCTACCGCGGCAACGCCCCCATCGAGGCCGATCGCCTCGGGCCGGGCGGCGCGATCTTCTTCGAGCCTCGGCGGCCTTCCCGGACGATGGCCGGCGCGGGCGCGATGACAGGCTCGTTCGGCGCCTGGCGCGGGTGGGCCTTCGCCGGCGTCAGCGCGGGCCCGGTGAGCTCGATCGTCGGGGTGAGCGCGGAGGCCGCGACGAACCGCTACGCGTTCGTCGACGATCGCGGCACGCTCTTCGACGCGAGCGACGACACCGTCCAGCGCCGGCAGAACGCCGACGTGCGCATGATCGACGCATGGGCGCTCGCGCGCGTCGATCTCGGCCGCGGCGCGATCGTCGACGTGATCGCGAACGGCACAGGCCGCGAGCAGGGCGTGCCGCGGCTCGCGCTCCTGCCGTCCCGGAGGGCGCGGGGGGAATCCCGGCGCGCGCTCGCGTCCGTCGTGGCGCGGGTCCCGTTCGGAGGCGAGGCGGAGCACACGCTCGAGGCGCGCACCTCGTTCATCGAGGCGCGCTCCGAGATCCACGATCCCCTCCTCGAGCTCGCGATCCACGCGCGCGAGCTCCGCATCGCCGGCCGCCGCCTGGAGCAGACGCTGGGGGCGACGCTCTACTTCTCCGATCGCCTCCGGGTGCGACCCATGCTCTCCGTCGCGCGCGAGGGCATCTCGCGCGAGCCGGGCGACATCCCGCTCGCCCGCGCGGGGCGCTCGTTCGCGCGCGCCGCCGCCGGCGCGGAGGTGCGCCTCGGCGAGGGGCTCGCGCTGCACGCCCTCGCGAGCGGGGAGTGCCACGCCACCGGCGCGGCCCCCGAGCGCCCTTGCGATGTGCTCGCGCCGACCGGGCGTGTCGGGGTGGAGGCGGGGAGCGACCGGCTCCGCGTCCTCGCGACCGTCGGCCACTACCTCCGCGTCCCGACGCTCGGCGAGGTGTACGGCGTCTCGGGCGTCGTCCACGGCAACGCGGCGCTCGAGCCGGAGTCCGGCGTCACGATCGAGGCCGGGGTCCGGGCGCAGACGCGGCGCGGCGCGGCGCTGCGCGGCGCCTACGTCGACGCGTTCGTGTTCGGACGCGCCGCCTCCGGGCTCATCGCGTACGCGCGCACGGGCCAGGGCTACGTGGCCCCCTACAACGTCGGCCGCGCCCGCGTCCTGGGCGCCGAGATCCTGACGGGGGTCGAGATCACCGCGTTCCTCCGCGCCGAGGTCGCGGCGACGCTCCTCGAGCCGCGGGACACGACCCCGGAGCGGACGATCGCCAACGACGTCCTCCCGTTCCGCTCCCGGCTCGTCGTCGCGCCGCGCCTCCACGCCGCGTGGAAGCCCGCGGGCGGCGCCGTGTTCTCGGGCGCCTCCGGCGAGCTCCGGGCCGTGTACCAGTCGAGCCGATACGCCGACCCCGCCGGCCTCGGCGTGATCGCGGAGCAAGCGACCGTCGACCTCGAGGCGGAGACGACGTGGCTCGGAGGTCACCTCGCGGCGAGAGCTCGCCTGGCGAACCTCCTCGACGGGCGGCGCACGGACGTCGTCGGGTATCCGCTCCCGGGACGGAGCGTGTTTTTCGCACTGGAGTCCACATGGTGAAGCTCAGCCTCTTCGCGGTCGCCGCCTCGATCCCGCTCCTCGGGTGCAACGTGGAGCCGCCGCCGCCGTCGACGGGCGGCGTTCCAGACGGCCGTGGAGGCGATCCGGGCGCGCCGCGCGCGTGCGAGCGCGGCGTCGTCATCGTGACGAGCGACTACCAGTCGACGAACATCGTTGTGTCGAGGCTCGACGGGACCACCCTCTCGCCCTCGTTCGTGTCGAGCGGCGCGGCGAAGCCGGGGCTCAGCCTCGCGCTGTCCGGCGACGTGGACGTCCCGGCGACGGCGCCGCCGTCCGGCCGCGTCGTCCTGATCGATCGGTACGGCACGAACGTGCTCACCTGGATGGATCTCGAGACCGCCGAGGTCATCGCGCAGCTCCCGGTCGGGCAGGGGTTCGAGTCCAACCCGCATGACTACATCGAGGTGGACGCGGAGCGCGCGCTCGTCTCGCGCTTCGGGAGCAACCCGACCCCGGGCGCCGAGCCTTTCGACGAGGGCGGCGATCTCCTCGTCCTCGACACGGCGAAGTACTCCATCGAGGGGCGCATCGCCCTGCCGGAGGAGCGAGCGGGGCTCCTGCCGCGCCCGTCGGGGATGACGCGCGTCGGCGACGACGTTGTCGTGTCGCTCGGCCGGCTCGCGGCGGACTTCTCGGACGTGGGGGAGGGGCGCTTCGTGGGCGTCTCGCCGGAGCAGCGCGCCGTCGCGTGGACGGTCGACATCCAGGGGCTCCACGGCTGCGGCCGCGTCGCCGTGTCGCCCTCGGGCGAGCGGCTGGCCGTCGCCTGCTCGAGCCGCTTCGACGCGGACACGATGCAATTCGATCCGGCGACGAGCGACATCGTGATCTACGACGCCCGCTCCGCCCCTCCCCGCGAGCTCAAGCGGCTCGGCGTCGCCAGGGCGCTGGACGCCGGGGTCCAGCGCTCGCTCGCCTTCGCGTCCGAGGACGTCCTCCTCGCGATGGCCTACGGGGGCAACGCGTCCGCCGGCGACAGCGTCTTCTCGGTGAACGTCGCCACGGGCGATGTCACGCCGCTCGGCGAGGCGGCCCAGCCCTTCGCCTTCGGCGGCGTGCATTGCTCGCCTGGATGCGGCGACGTCTGCCTGCTGAGCGACGCGGAGAGGAGCACGCTCCGGCGCTGGAAGGTGACGGCGAACGGGGCGCTCGATCCGCTGGAGGACGTGACCGTCGACACCGCGATCGGGCTCCCGCCGCGATCCATCGGGGGGCTCTGATGCGCCGCTTCAGCGGGCGAGGGGGGGTGACATGACCGTGCAAGGAATCGACATCGAGCGCGCCGCGAGCGCGCCCGAGGCGCCGGCGGCGCGGCACCCGGGAGGCCGCGTGCTCCTCGTGTACGCCGTCCTGCTCGCCGCGCTCGCGATGGTCGCCGCGGCCTCGCTCGTCCTCGGCACGGCGAGCCTCTCCGATATGGGCCTCCGGGCGACCCTGCTGACCCTGCGCGCCGCGCGCCTCGGGGCGGCGCTCCTCGTCGGCGCCGCGCTCGCCGTCGGCGGCGTCGTGGTGCAAGGCCTCTTCCGGAACCCGCTCGCTGACCCGTCGGTGCTCGGCACGACCGCGGGCGCGGTGCTCGGCGGCAAGGTCGCCCTCCTCGTCATGGAGCTCGCGGTCGCCGAGCGCTGGATCCGCGGGTTACCCCCCGATCTTGTGCTCCCGGCCGGCTGCCTCGCCGGCGCTGTCGTCAGCCTGGGGCTCGTGCTCGTGCTGGTGCGCGCGCCCGGGGATCTCCTGAGCATCCTCCTCGTCGGCTTCCTCCTCTCCTCGCTGTTCCTCAGCCTGGGGAGCCTCGCAACGAGCCTCGCGCAGGAGCGGTGGGAGCTCGGCCGCGCCGTCGTCGCCTTCGCGCTCGGCGGCCTGTCGGGCGCGAGCCCGCGACACGTCGCCCTGGCCGCCCCGCTCGTGCTCACCGGCGTCGTCGCCGCGTGGTTCTGGGGCAAGCCCCTCGATCTGCTCCTCTCCGGGGAGGAGGAGGCGACGTCGCTCGGCGTGGACGTTCCCCTGGTGCGCCGCTTCTGCATCCTCTGGATCGCGGTGCTCACCGCCGGCGCTGTCGCGCTCGGCGGCAACGTCGCCTTCGTCGGGCTGCTCGTGCCGCACGCGCTGCGGCCGTTCCTTGGCGTCGACCACCGGCGGCTGATCCCCATCGCGGCGCTGGGCGGCGCGGTCTTCGTCGCCTCGTGCGATCTCGTCGCGCGCCTCCTGCCCGCGCGCGGGGAGGTGCCGCTCGGCGTCATCACAGGGCTCATCGGCGCGCCGGTCTTCCTTGTGCTGCTCGCGCGCTCGCAGCGGGAGGCGGAGCGTGCCTGAGGCCATCGGCGTGTCCGGGCTGCGCGTCCGACGCGGAGGGCGCGTGGTCGTCGACGACGTGTCCTTCACGGCCCCCTTCGGCGGCGTGCTCGCCGTGCTCGGCCCGAACGGGGCGGGCAAGTCCTCGCTCCTCAAGGCGCTCGCCGGCGTCGTGCCCTTCGAGGGGGACATCCGGCTGAGCGGGCGCCGCGCGCGCGGGCTCCGCGCGGACGAGCGAGCGCGCCTCGCCGCGTACGTCCCGCAGCAGTCCGAGCTCCGCTCGCCGCTCACGGTCGCGAGCGTCGTGGCGCAGGGCCGCTA
This sequence comes from Sorangium sp. So ce590, assembly GCF_051521365.1. Lineage (NCBI taxonomy): Bacteria > Pseudomonadati > Myxococcota > Polyangiales > Polyangiaceae > Sorangium > Sorangium sp. So ce590. The sequence continues at coordinate 5,088,780 of NZ_CP150346.1, read as the reverse complement.
TGCGCACCACATCGGGCGCGTGCGCGCCGCCTCGGCCGACGAGGACGCCGTCGCGCGCGCCTTGCGCCTGACCGACACCGCGCCGCTCGCCTCCCGCCCGTTCCCCGCGCTGTCGCACGGCGAGCGGCAGCGCGTGCTCCTCGCGCGGGCGATCGCGACGGAGGCCCGCATCCTCCTGCTCGACGAGCCCACCTCGGCGCTCGACGTCGGGCACGCCCTTCGCCTCTACGCGCTGCTCCGGCGTCTCGCGGCCGACGGATACGGCGTCGTCGTGGTGCTCCACCCCCTCGCGGAGGCGCTCGACTGGACCGACGCCGCCGTGCTCATGGACCGTGGCCGGATACGGCAGCAGGGAGAGACGCGTGACGTCATCCGCCCGGGCGCCGTGGAGTCGATCTACGACGTGCGGCTCGTTCCAGGCGGCGCGCTCGGCTTCCGCCTGCCCGTCGATCCGGACGCCCTCGGCGGGGGAGCGCCGTCATGAGCGCCGTCGCCTGGATGAACTACGGCGCGCTCGCCGGCGCGCTCGCCCTGTCGGCGGCCGCGGCCGCCCTGCCGCGCTCCTCCGACCCGCGGTCGCCGTCCGGACCGCAGGACACCGCCGCGCGCGCGCCCGGCGGCGTCGCGGCGAAGGCGAACCCGGCCGCGCTCGAAGATCATGCGGGAGCCGCCGTGGCGCTCCTCGATTTCCGCAGGATCGCGTCGGCGAGCTCGGTGGCGGACGCGCTGCTCGTGGAGCTCTGCGAGCCCGATCGCATCGTCGCGTTCACCGGGTACGGCGCGCGCCGCTCGCCGCGCGGCTACCGGTACGCCGGCAAGGCCCGCGTCGAGGACATCGCCGACATCGAGGCGCTCCTCGCGTTGCGACCGGATCTCATCCTCCTCAACGGTTACGGTGACCCCCGCCCGATCGCGCGCCTGCGCGAGGCAGGCCTGACCGTCTACGACCTCGGCCCCATGCGCGGGCTCGCCGCCCTCGTCCGCAACGCGCACGAGATCGCCGCGCTGGTCGGCCACCCCGAGCGCGGCCGGCGGTTCGCGACGGCCCTCGCGCACGGCATGGCCGCGGTGGCGGCCGATATCCAGCCTCCGCAGCGCCGTCGCGGCATGTACCTGAGCGGCTACGGCGGTCGCCTCTTCGGAGGCACGGCGGGCACGAGCTACCACGACGTGCTCGCCTCGGCGGGGCTTGTCGACGCGGCCGCGAGCGCGCACCGCGACTGGCCGGAGTACACGCCGGAGCAGATCCTGACGCTCGACCCCGATGTCCTGGTGACGAACGCCGGAATGCGAAGGGTCCTGTGCGGACAGGCGGGTCTCGATCGGCTCCGCGCCTGCAGCGCGGCCGGCGGCGTCGTCGAGCTCGACGACGCGCTCCTCGGCGATCCGGGGCCGGCCATGCTCGACGCCGCCCGGATCGTTCGAGCGGCCGTCTATGGCGCTCCCCCTGCGCTCGGGGGCGGCGAGTAGCTCGTGTGCAACCCTGCCACCCTGGAGATCGGACAAGACAAGATGAGTGATGACGTGGCTGAGCGCTCGACCGAGCGCAATCTCGACGGAACGACGACGGAGTACTTCGATGTCCCGCCGGCGGAAGAGGCGTATCGTGAGCTGGTGAGGGTCCTGTTCGAGGACCACTGGAGCGCCATCGATTTCGGCCCGTGCCTCCAGGGCGCCGTGTTCGAGCTCCGGTTCGCGAGCAAGCCCCGGGTCGGTTACCTCGACGGCTACTTGACGATCGGGCCGGACGAGCCCGGCGCGTGGCACTTCCACCTCTGCGTCGGAGCCCACAAGGGGACGAAGGCGCGGCCCACGCCGCCGGAGCTCGCGCGATGGCGGCAGTGCGCGCGCGCCGCATTTTACTGCGATCGCGACGCGGACGGGCGCCCGAGGAGCTGGGGATTGAGGCTCTGGAACGGCCGGAACGAGCAGATGATGACGGTGTTCTTCCCGAACCCGTGGCTCGACCAGGAGCGCATGAAGCCCGTCAAGGAGCCCGACTGGTCGAGGCTCGCGCTCTGGATGGACCTGCGCGCGCGCTTCGCGGGCGTGCCGGCCGAGCCCGCGCCGGTCGATGATCCTCGGCGCCCGCGGATGTGCGGATAGCGGCAACGTCAGCTCGCCCGGCGGCCTGAGCGAGGGGCCCCGGATCCATCCTTTCTGTCGCCGCTCGCCTGCCGGCGCCTCGTCGGCTGGGCTGGTAGCACGATCTTGAAAGATCGTGCTACCAGGCTCGACCGTGTGTTACGGCGCGGCCCGCCTGGCTGGGCAAAGGGGCTGAAATGACCTCCCGATGGGTGTGGATCGCGGGTGCGATGGTTTCCCCCTGTCGCGTTCCTCGGCTGCGCTGACGAGGGCGAGCCTGTCGACGACCTCTGGCGCAGCGCGCGGGAGGTCAGATCCTCGGTCGAGGAGCGACCCCGGCCCTCCGGCGGCGGACCGGAGGCGCGTCACCGGCCCCGCAACAGCCGGCCGATCAGCTCAGTCGTCCTGGCCGGATCCCTCCGCCCCGTCGCGCACGCCCTGCACACGCACGCGACGCCCCGCGCCTCCTGGGGGACCCGATCGAGCACCGCTGCGGGTATCGACACCTCGAAGCACCAGCATGTCGGCGCCCCCCCGGCCACCCCGCACGCATTGGCCTCGTCGCAGAGCGGACACCGCGACGTATCGATGTCGGCACCCGTCACGTCGTCACGCCGGCGAGCCGCTGTCGAGCGAGCCGCGCCGCCTCCACCATGTTGACCAGGGCCGCCTCGACCTCTTCCCAGCCGCGGGTCTTGAGCCCGCAGTCCGGGTTCACCCAGAGCTGATGGCCGGGCAGCACGCGCGCTGCGACCTCGAGCAGATTGACCATCTCGTCGAGGGTCGGCACGCGCGGCGAATGGATGTCGTAGACGCCCGGGCCGATCTCGTTCGGATAGCGGAAGCGCGCGAAGTCGGCGAGGAGCTCCATCCTGGAGCGCGACGTCTCGATGGAGAGCACGTCGGCATCCATCGCGGCGATGGAGTCGAGGATGTCGCCGAACTCCGAGTAGCACATGTGCGTGTGGATCTGGGTCTCGTCGCGGACTCCGCTCGTGGCGAGCCGGAACGCGTCCACGGCCCATCGCAGGTAGGCTCCCCAGGCGTCGCGGCAGAGGGGCAGCCCCTCGCGGATGGCCGGTTCATCCACCTGGATCATCGCGATGCCGGCGGCCTCGAGGTCGGCCACCTCGTCCCGGAGCGCCAGCGCGATCTGCGCGCACGTCTCGCTGCGGGGCTGATCGTCGCGCACGAAGGACCACTGGAGGATCGTGACGGGCCCCGTGAGCATGCCCTTCATGGGCCTCGCCGTGAGCGACTGCGCGAACGTGGACCACGGGACGGTCATCGCGGAAGGGCGCGACACGTCCCCGAAGAGCACGGGCGGCTTCACGCACCTCGAACCATAGCTCTGGACCCACCCGTTCTCGGTGAACGCGAAGCCGGCGAGCTGCTCGCCGAAGTACTCCACCATGTCGTTGCGCTCGAACTCGCCGTGTACGAGGACATCGAGCCCGATAGCCTCTTGCCTCTTCACGCAGCGCTGCGTCTCGTCCTTCAGGAATCGCTCGTACTGCTCCGACGTCATCCGACCAGCGCGCAGCGCGGCGCGAGCGCCGCGGACGTCGCCTGTCTGAGGGAACGAGCCGATCGTCGTCGTGGGGAACGCCGGGAGGCCGAAGCGCGCGCGCTGCTTCGCCGCCCGCTCGGCGAACGGCGACGCCCGGCGCAGCATCCCATCGTTCACTGCGTCGACCCGCGCGCGGACCCCCGGGTTCCGGGTCCGCTGCGAGGCGCGCCGCGCGGCGAGCGCGCTCCGCGCTTCGTCGAAGGCCGCCGAGCTGGGCGAGCTCGTCGCGGCGGCGTCGGCGAGCGCGCGGAGCTCGGCGAGCTTCTGCGCGGCGAAGGCCATCCAGCGGAGCAGCTCCGCGTCCAGCTTCTTCTCGACGGAGAGGTCGGCGGGCACGTGGAGCAGCGAGCACGAGGGCGCCACGAAGACCCTGTCCGGCCCGAGCGCCGTGACCGCGCGTCGGATCCGCCGGTGCGCGGCGTCGAGATCGGTGCGCCAGATGTTCCGGCCGTCGACCACGCCCGCGGAGAGGGACATCGACGGCGGGAGCGCCGCGAGCGCGGCGTCGAGCTGCTCCGGCGCGCGCAACAGGTCCACGTGGAGCGCATCGAAGCCCGACCCCGCGGCGAGCGCGAGGTTCTCGCCGAGCGCGCCGAAGTACGTCGCGAGGAGGACGCGCGGTCGCCGCGCGCACGCGGCGAGCCGGGCGAACGCCCTCTGGCAGGCGTCCCGAGCGCGCGCGTCCAGGTCCAGCACGAGGCACGGCTCGTCGATCTGGACCCACGCGACGTTCCGCTCCGCGAGCGTCCCGAGCAGCGCCTCGTAGACCGGGAGCAGCCGATCCAGGAGATCGAGGGGGCTGGCGCCGGCCGGCGACCCCGGCGCGAGCTTGGAGAGGAGCAGGAACGTGACCGGTCCGACCACCACGGGGCGGGTCTCGACGCCGAGCGCGCGCGCCTCCTCGAGCTCGCCCACGATCTTCGACGCTTCGAGCTCGAACTGCTGACCAGGATCGAGCTCGGGGACGATGTAATGGTAGTTCGTGTCGAACCACTTCGTCATCTCCAGGGCGGCGACGTCGACGCCCGCGGCGCGGTCCTGGAGACCCCGCGCCATCGCGAAGTAACGAACGAGAGGATCGGGGATGGCGCGATAACGCGCCGGCACCGCGCCGACAGCGACCGTCATGTCGAGCATGTGGTCGTAGAGCGAGAAGTCGTTGCTCGGGATCTGATCGATGCCCAGCGACCTCATCGCCGACCAGTGCCGGCGACGGAGCGTCGACGCCGTCGCCTCGAGCTCGCTCGCCGGCGAGCTCTTCGACCAGTGGCTCTCGAGCGCTTTCTTCAGCTCTCGAGCGATGCCGAAACGCGGATAACCTAGACACGTTGCGAGCACGGACATGGGAGTCCCTTTCTCCTTTTCAGGATTGTGCGATCGATCGGAACGGTGGGACGCTCGTCGGCTTCCCGTGCGTGTCGAGCGCGACGAGGACGAAGCGGCCGCGGGTGGCGAGCTGCCGATCTCCGCTGATCAGATCCTCGGCGTAGAGGCCAACCTCCACGGTCATGGAGGAGCGCCCGGTGGCGGCGATGCTCGCCACGAGCTCGACGAGCTGACCCTGCCGCACAGGCACATGGAAGTCGACCTTCTCGCTGCTCGCGGTCACCACCGCGCGGCGCGCGTAGCGCGAGGCGAGGATGAAGGCCGCCTTATCCATGAGGGCGAGCGCCTGTCCGCCGAACAGCGTCCCGTAATGGTTCGTCTGCCCGGGAAAGACCATCTCGACGAGCCGAGCCTCGGTGATGAGCCCGGCCTCGATGCGCTCGATCTCAGAAGGAGGCATCGAGGACGACCTCCCCGGAGACGCCGACCTGATAGGCCGACACGCGGCGCTCGAAGAAATTCGTGACCTCCTGGACATCCTGCAGGTCCATGAAGGAGAACGGGTTCTTCGCCCCGTAGCGCTTCGGCATGCCGAGCGTGACGAGCCGCTGGTCGGCGCAGAACTCGAGGTAGCGGCGCACGTCGCGCGCCGACATGCCCGCGACGCCGGCGCCGAGGAGATCCTCCGCGAACCGTGCCTCGCAGTCGATCGCCTCATCCATCATGTCGGCGATCGACCGCGAGAGGCCGGCGTCGAAGAGGTCGGGCTCCTCGCGCCGCACCGTGCTCACGACCTCGAACGCGAAGCGCATGTGCGCGCTCTCGTCGCGGAAGACCCAGCTCGTCCCCGCGGCGAGCCCGTGGAGCAGGCCGCGCGAGCGCAGGAAGTACACGTACGCGAACGCGCCGAAGAAGAAGAGCCCCTCGACGCACGCGGCGAAGCAGATGACGTTGAGGAGGAACTGCCGCCTCGCGGCGCGCGAGTCCAGCCGCCCGAGCGACTCGATGGAATCGATCCATCGCATGCAGAAATCGGCCTTCGCCCGGATCGATGGGATGCTCTCGACGGCCGCGAAGGCGCGGTGACGGTCCTCCGGATCGGGGATGTACGTGTCGAGGAGCGTCAGGTAGAACTGGACGTGCAACGCCTCTTCATAGAGCTGCCGCGACAGGTACATCCGCGCCTCCGGGGCGTTGATGTGCCTGTACAGGTTGAGCACGAGGTTGTTCGCCACGATGGAGTCACCCGTGGCGAAGAACGCGACGAGGCGCTGGACGAGGTGCCGCTCCGCGCCGGTCATCTTCCGCAGGTCGCCCACGTCCGTCGAGAAGTCGACCTCCTCCACGGTCCACGTGTTCCTGATGGCGGCGCGGTACATCTCGAAGAAGACCGGATAGGCCATCGGGCGCAGGGTGAGGCAGTGGCCCGAATCCAGGAGGCGCGCGGGGCGGCTCAGGCGGCTCATTGGCAGGCCTCGCACGCTTCGGGGTTCTCGAGCGCGCACGCCACGTCCGCGGCCGCCTTCGCCGCGGGCACCCACCCGCGCTCGGGGTGCGGCTCGGCGCCGCCCCCGGGCGTCCGGTCCGGCGCCGCGTCCACGGTGGCCTTGGTGATGCGCGTCGCGGGGCGCGATCGCAGGTAGTAGGTCGTCTTGAGGCCCTTCTTCCATGCGTGGAAGTACATGCTCGACAGCTGACCGATGGTGGGGGTCTCGACGAAGAGGTTCAGCGACTGGCTCTGATCGATGAAGGCGCCGCGATCCGCGGCCATGTCGATGAGCGAGCGCATCGGGATCTCCCACGCCGTCCGGTACACGGCGCGGACCTCCTCCGGCAGCTCGTCGAGGCCCTGGGCCGAGCCCTCCGCGAGCTTGAGCCGCGCGCGCACGGCGTCGTTCCAGGCGCCGTGCCGCTTGAGCTCCGCGACCAGGTAGCGGTTCATCTGCAGGAAATCCCCCGAGAGCGTCTCGCGCTTGAAGAGGTTCGACACCTGCGGCTCGATGCACTCGCAGCAGCCCGCGATCGACGCGATCGTCGCGGTCGGCGCGATGGCGACGAGCAGCGAGTTCCGCAGCCCCTCGGCGCGGACGCGGGCGCGGAGCGCCTCCCAGCGCGCCGTGTCCTCCGGGACGGAGTCCCACGCGTCGAACTGGAGCTCTCCGCGCGCGGCGCGCGTCTCGTCGAACGACGGGTGGGGCCCCTTCTCGGCCGCGAGGTCCGCGGACGTCGAGAGCGCGTGATAGTACACCTCCTCCGAGATCCGCCGCGAGAGGTCGCGCGCGGCCGGGGCGTCGAAGGGCAGACGCATCTGGAAGAACACGTCTTGCAGCCCCATCAGCCCGAGCCCCACCGGCCGCCAGCGGAGGTTCGAGCGCTGGGTCGAGGCGATGGGATAGTAGTTGAGGTCGATGACGCGGTCGAGCTGGCGGATCGCGCTCTGCACCGTACGCGCGAGCTTCTCGAGGTCGAACGCGACCGCGCCGTCTTCCCGCAGGGCCGTGTGGCGCGCGAGGTTGATCGAGCCCAGGTTGCAGACGGCCGACTCCTCCTTCGAGGTCACCTCCAGGATCTCGGTGCACAGGTTCGAGAGGTGGACGGTGCGGCCCGGCAGCGCCGTCTGGTTGCACGCGCGGTTCGACTTGTCCTTGAACGTCATCCAGCCGTTGCCGGTCTGCGCGAGCGTGCGCATCATCCGCGCGTAGAGCTCGCGCGCCTTCATCGTCTTCCTGGCGAGGCCCGCCGCCTCGGCCTCGGCATAACGGCGCTCGAACTCGTCTCCGTAGAGATCGGGCAGATCGCGCACGTCCTTGGGATCGAACAGGCTCCATTCGCCGTCGGCCTCGACCCGCTTCATGAAGAGGTCCGGCACCCAGCTCGCGAGGTTCAGGTTGTGCGTGCGCGCGGCCTCGTCGCCCGTGTTGTCGCGCAGCGCGAGGAACTCCTCGACGTCGGCGTGCCACGGCTCGAGGTAGACGCAGCAGGCGCCCTTGCGCTTGCCGCCCTGGTTCACGGCCGCCACCGACGCGTCGAGCGTCTTGAGCCACGGCACGATGCCGCTGGAGTGCCCGTTGGTGCTCTCGATGAGCGAGCCGCGCGACCGCACGCGGTGGTAGGCGAGCCCGATGCCGCCCGAGAACTTCGAGAGCATCGCGACGTCGGTGTAGCGCTGGTAGATGGTCTCGAGGTGGTCCTCCGGCGAGTCGAGCAAGAAGCAGCTCGAGAGCTGCTCGTGGCCCGTGCCCGCGTTGAACATCGTGGGCGAGCTCGGGAGGTAGTCGAGCGACGAGAAGAGCCGGTAGAGCTCGATGGCCTGCGCCGCCGTCTCGGACAGCGCGCACGCGATGCGCAGGAAGAACTGCTGCGGCGTCTCGACGACGAGGCGCGTCTCGGGGTGCTTGAGCAGATAGCGATCGTAGAGGGTCCGCAGGCCGAAGTACTCGAGCTCGTTGTCCCGCCCCGGCTCGATGGCGTCGTTCAGCTTGCGGGCGTTCTGCGCCACGAAGCCGTGGAGTCGCTCGTTGATGAGGCCGAGCCGCCGCCCGACGGCGATGGACTGCGAGAAGGCGTGGATCTCCTGGTTGCGGACCTCCTTGTCGATATAGGTGGCGAGCAGGCGCGCCGCGAGCTTCGCGTACTGGGGCTCATCGGCGATGAGCGAGGCCGCCGTCTGGATGGAGAGCTGATCGAGCTCGCGCGTCGTCGCGCCGTCGTAGAGGCCGCTGATGGTCTTTGTCGCGACGCGGAGCGCGTCCACGTCGGACAGGCCGGCGCAAGAGCGGCTCACGGCCCGGACGATCTTGTTGACGTCGACAGGCTCGCTCGATCCGTTCCTCTTCTTCACCCGCATCGTCGTGTGTGGGAGTGCGTCCTCGGCGCCGCGGGTGCTCGTGTGGGGCGTGTGGAGCGCGCGCAACGGCGCCGCGCCGTTGCTCCTCATCGACGTATCGCTCAGCATGGCAATCCTCCTCGTCGTGCTTCGTTCGGAGCGGTCCCGGACCGCTCGCGTCGATGCCGCGAGAGCGAAGAAGCCAGCCGATGCGCACGGGGCGCGTGCTCTTCAGGAGAGAGCCTTCGGACCGACCGCTCGCCCCCGCGGGCGAAAGGAAGACGACGCGGGAGGGGGTCGGAACCGGGACAAGCGCGAGAGTCGGCGCCAGCTCGGACCTACCGCCCTCCCACGAGGCTTCCAGGTCAAACCGGCGCGGGATGTCTCCCCGACGCAGGATGTTGGCAGGTCTTCGGACTTGCGAGCGCTCCGGCTCTCGCCGGGTTCCTACGGTCCACCGCTTCCCAGCCCGGAGGCCAGTGCTCGTCGTGGAGATCGTTCTCGCTTACCGCTGCGGGGCAGCCCCGGATTCGCACCGGGTTCCCTTTTGAGCCCCGGACCGAAGCCCGAGGCACCAACACGAGGCACTACATATTGTGGTGCGGGCCTCCGGTCAAGCGAGATGTTGGGGGTGGACCGGCATTTCCCCGTTCTGCTTTCCTTACTGCTTCCTGGTTCCTTGGCGTCATTGCGGTTCGCTTCCCGGCCGACTTCCCGCAGCAGAGGTAAAGCTAGGGGCAGGACGCGTTTACGATCGCCACGGCGTCGAGATCGAAGATGCCCGTTGCGCCGGTCAAGTCCGGCCGATCGGTGATCCGCACGTAGCGCGCGAAGCTGAGCTCGAGATCGGCGAGGTCGAATGCATCGCCGCCCGCGACCTCGGGGTCGGTCGGATCGATGGAGCTCGTGTCGGGGTTCGCGAGCACGGGGTGCCAGCCGGCGCAGGAGCCGTAGGGGGCCGCCGTGGCCGTGCACGGGAAGGCTATCCAGTCGACGCCGTTCTGGCTCACCTCCACGGTCGCGAGCTCGGCGAACACGGTGGTCGGGCCCGTCTGGAACGCGTTCTCGAAGACGATGAAGTCCGGTCCTGGCCTGTCGAGGATGAGATTGCCCGAGAAGCCGAAGGTGACGGTGCCGCCGTTGCCGAGAGACACCACGTCGGTCGAGCCAGCGCAGCAACCCCCGCCCTTGGGAGGACCGAAGGCGATGCCCGGGAATCTGTCCTGCCCATAGGTCTGGCCCGGCCCGAAGAGGTGGCTTACCACCTCGGAGGCGAACACCGTTTCCGCGCCCGTGCAGCCCTCGCCGCCGCCGCCGCCGCCGCCGCCAGCGCCGCCGCCGCCAGCGCCGCCGTCACCAGCGCCGCCGTCACCAGCGCCGCCCGCCCCGCCTGTACCCCCTGCGCCGCCGGTGGCGTGCTCTCCGCCAGTGCCGCCGTCGCCCCCGGCACCCCCAGCGCCGCCGTCGCCCCCAGCGCCGCCCGAGCCGCCGGTGCTCGTCGCGCCGCCCGCGCCGCTCCCGGCGTCGCTCGACGACGTGGTTGCCCCGCCGCCCGATCCGGTGGCCCCTCCCTGACCGGCCGCGCCGCCGAATCCCTGCGCGGCCGTTCCTCCCATTCCCCCGGACCCGCTCCCGGACGGCGAGTCCTCCGAGGAACAGGCGATGATCGTGAGAACCGACAGAAGCACGCTCGCGCGCGCGATGCGAAACACCATGAGACCTCCGAGGGCGGGCGCGCGACGCGTCGGAACGCGCCCGACGCGTCGCGCGGCCCGCGTGCTGATCAGTAGAACGGCGCCGACGTACCGTAGCGCGCGGAATGGATGTTATAATCGGTGCTGTTGATGCTCCCATCCCCGTTGAAGTCGGCGTGCTGGTTGTATCCGGAGTTGCCCAGCTGGGTGTTCCACGCCGCCATCAGGATGTTGTAATCGTCCGTGTCCACGTCGTCGTCGTTGTCGAGATCCGCGTCCGCGATGTTCCCGAAGCCGTCGCCGTCGGTGTCGCGCTGGTTCGAGTTCGCGGTGAGGTAGGCGTTGTCCGCGCCGTCGGGCACGCCGTCGCTGTCGGAGTCCGGCGCGCCGTCGGGGAAGTACAGCGTCACCTTCGGCGTCACCCAGGTTTCCCAGAAGTCCGAGGCGCTTCCGGCCGAGTAGCACTGCCCCGCGGGGGACGAGTACTCGTCGCCCGACGGGTTCCAAACGATCGCCAGGGCGCTCGTGTGGCCGACGAACGCGATGGGCGAGGTCGTGCTGTCGTCCTCGCAGACGTCCGGCGCGAGCTCGAGGTACTGCGACGAGCTCGCCTCGTTCACCGGCGTCTGGCTGCCCCCGACGACGCTCGCGACGACGCTGGCGCGGATGAGCGCGGCGTAGCCGTTCTCGCTCGCGCCGCCGACGCCGAACGCGTCTCCGCCGCCCACATGCAGGGTGTCGTCCTCGTCGAAGCCGAGCGCCGCCGCGTTCAGCACGTTGCTCGCCAGGAGCGAGCCCTCGCTGCCGCCATACGCGTAGGCGTTCCACGTGCCATTGATGACGCCCTGGACGTCGGCCGCCGCCCAGATCCGGAGCTCTCCTGTCCGGTTGGGCGAGGTCAGATGGCCGATCCCGGTGACGAGGTTGCCCTCGGAGTCCACGGCGATCCCCGCGGAGGCGCCGGGGATGCTCGTGATCAGCGGGATCTCCGTGATCGGCGACGCGGTCAGATCGAGGGCATAGACGCCGCTCGTGTAGCCGCCCGGGCCGCTCCAGCCGCCGTTGATGACGAGCGCCTCGTTCCCGTACCAGGCCAGGTCGTAGTAGTCGACGTCGAGCTCGATCACGTCCACGTGGCTGAGCAGGTCCGGCGGCGAGGTGATGCTGAGGATGGAGCTCGGGAACACGAGCAGCGGCGCCCCGTACCCGACCCCGAGCGCGATCGTGCTGCCGTCCGGTGAGATGGCGAGGAAGCTCGGATCCATCGGCCCGTCGCTCAGCGTCGCGACGGGCACGTAGGCGCTCGAACCATAGTTCTTCTGGAGGTACACGGTCTGATCGTTGGCGGCGAGGAGCCGGCCGGCCAGCTCGTAGCCATCGATCTCCTGGGCTGTCGTGGGGAACCCATCCAGGGCCACGGACCACCCGCCGGCGATGGCGGGAAGGTCGAACGTATACGACGTGTTCCCCGCGTACTCGTCGAAGGCGTCAGCGAACACCGACGGTGAGAGCAGGAGGAGCGCTGCGGTGACGGAAGACGCGACAATGCGCATAGGGACTCTTTCCTTTCTACTTCTGCTGCAACAGGAGAGGAGCGTGCCTGCGCCCCCCTGTCGCGCTCGAGAGCTGAGCTGTCTCCATCGGGCGACGAAGCGCGCGTGATCGCGCTCCGGCGCGACGACGCGCACGGGGGATACGTTGTGTTGATCCTCGACCGGAAAGGCTCAGCGCGACGTCTCTCGTCGTCGGCTCCGCACGGATCGACGCCAGAGCGCTCGGTACGAGGACGCGAGGCGCGGAGGAGCCAGCTGCGACGCGCGAGGGCGCTGAACCTTCGAGATGATCATCGGACCGACCCTTCGTCCCCGCGGACGATTGCGAAAGAAAGCTCGGGGAACGGGTCGGAACCGGGACCGGCGCGAGAGTCTCGCGCCAGCTCGGACCTACCGCCCTCCCACGAGGCTTCCAGGTCAAACCGGCGCGGGATGTCTCCCCGACGCAGGATGTTGGCAGGTCTTCGGACTTGCGAGCGCTCCGGCTCTCGCCGGGTTCCTACGGTCCACCGCTTCCCAGCCCGGAGGCCAGTGCTCGTCGTGGAGATCGTTCTCGCTTACCGCTGCGGGGCAGCCCCGGATTCGCACCGGGTTCCCTTTTGAGCCCGGGGCCGAAGCCCGAGGCACCAACACGAGGCACTACATATTGTGGTGCGGGACTCCGGTCAAGCGGGATGTTGGGGCTGCGCCCGGACGAGCGGGGCGACGACCGCGCCATGCCGCGCCGCGCGCGTCACGGCGGGGATGCGCTCACGCGTCGCGCTCCCGGAGCTCGTTGTCGAGGCGCTCGTCATACTCGTCATACTCGTCGCGAAGGGCCGCCGCGGTGGCGCCCCTGGATGGACCCGTCTGCGCTGCGTTGCGCCTCCACGAGCGCAGCAGGGCGAAGACCCCGAGCAAGGCCACCGCGATGCCCAGCATCAATCCAAGCGCGACCTTGCCGAGGGTGCCTGACGAGGGCGCCGCGCGGAGGCGGTCGCCATAACGTGCGACGAGGTCCTGCTCGACGGCGCCGGCCGCCTCGCCCTGGCGGAGGCGCGCGCGGATCTCGCGGCGAAGATCGCGCGCCACCTCCGATTCGTGGACATCAAGCGTCTGATCCCAGCAGCAAGGCGCGAGCAGGCGCCCTGCGAGCGCCCGCTCGCCGGGCGCCGGCGTCGTGTCCACGAGCTCGGACGCAGCCTGGCTGGGCGTCGCGGGCTCGGCCCTGCCGCTCATCGCCACGCCCGCGACGAAGGCGACCAGCGCCGCCGCGCGGCGCCAGCGCGCGCCGCGCAGCGACCGGAGGTGCAATGGCGAGCTCACCTCGCGGACCCCGTGCGCGGTACGGGCCGAGTCATTCGCCGACCTGCCGTGCTCTCGCTGGATCATCGTGAGACAGCCTAGCGGGGCCGTCCGCCAGGGCTCTGCGACACGATGTCGCGCTCGTCGCGGCGCGCCCGCGTGCGGCCCGAAGGGCGGGATATCGCTGCATCGTTCGATGAGGTGCGACAGCGTGACGCACTGCCGGCGTGCGCCTCGACTCCCTGCTTGCTGGTCCCAGCTCTTCTGCGCAGCGCCCGTCTCCATGGCTGCGGGGGCGTGTGCCTGGACGGGTGGGCCCGGAGGGGCGCCGTGCCTGTGCCGAGCGTCGTGCCGGCGGGCGGGCGGCCGGCGGCTGGCGGCGCCCCCTGGAACGGGTCACAAACCGGTCCATGCCGCTCGGCGAAGCGCTCCTCGCGGATCCGGTCGACGACCTCATCGCGCTCCTGCGCGGCAAGCGGTTCGTGGCGCTGACGGGGGCGGGGTGCAGCACCGAGTCCGGCATCCCGGATTACCGCGGGCCCGAGACGCGGCGCCGCGCGCGCAACCCGATCCAGGGGCGGGAGTTCTCGCGCTCGGCGGAGATCCGGCAGCGCTACTGGGCGCGCGCGGTGATCGGCTGGGAGCGCTTCTCCCGCGCCGAGCCCAACCCTGCGCATCGCGCCCTCGCGCGGCTCGAGCGGGACGGGCTGCTCGAGGGCCTCATCACGCAGAACGTCGACGGCCTCCATCTGGCCGCCGGCAGCCGCCGGGTCATCGAGCTGCACGGCACGCTCTCCGAGGTCGCCTGCCTCGCGTGCGGCGCGATGGAGCCGCGCGCCGCCCTCCAGGCGCGGCTGCTCGCGCGGAACCCCGGCTGGCTGCGCCTCGCGGCCGACATCGCCCCCGACGGCGACGCCGATCTCCCTGCCGAGCACGTGGCCGGCTTCCAGGCGCCCCCCTGCCTGCGCTGCGACGGCCCGCTCAAGCCGCGCGTCGTCTTCTTCGGCGAGAACGTGGCGCGGCCGATCGTCGACGCGGCGTTCGCCCTCGTCGACGCGGCGGACGCGCTCCTCGTCGTGGGCTCGTCGCTGGCGGTCTTCTCGGGTTACCGCTTCGTGCTGCGCGCCGCGCAGCGGGGCATCCCGATCGCCATGGTCAACCTCGGGTCGGCGCGCGGCGAGGAGCTCGGCGCGCTGAAGATCGAGGCCCGGGCGGGCGACGTGCTGCCGCGCCTTGCCGAGGCGCTGGCCGGCGCGTCCTGGCCGTGGTGAGGGCGCCGCGCCGGGGTCAGTCGCGCCGGTACATCACGTCGGAGCGGAGCACGTACTTGCACCCCCGCGTCACGGCGGCGCCGCGGTGGAGCCGCCGGTGCTCGAACACGAGGGCCATCCCGCGCTGCGGGGTGATGCTCCGGCCGCCCCAGAAGTCGGTCGTGCCGCCCTCGAAGTCGTCGTTCAGGTAGAGCATCGCGGTGAACAGGCTCCGCTCGCCGTCCGAGCGCAGGAACGACCCGTCGCCGTGCCAGTTGAAGTACTCGCCCTCGGTGTACCGGTAGAAGCGGAAGCGCTCGTTCAGCCCGACGGCGCGGTGGTGGCACCAGCGCGGCGGGGTCCACGGCGCGAGCCGCTCCCAGAGGCTCATGGCGAGGGCCGGATCGTCGAGGAGGATGCGGCCGTTGTTGCGCACCTCGAGGTTCACGACGTCGGTGCCCCCGATCGGCGCCTGCTCGAAGCCCCGAGCCTCGGCGAGTGCGATGAAGCCATCGCACTCCTCGGGCGACAGGAGGTTCGTCACCGTGAAGATGCGGAGGTCGTCCGCGTGGGCGGTCCGCTGGGCGGGTCGTTCGGCGTGGATCGTGCTGCTCATGCGGGAACCCTGCGTCGCGGCGGGCCGGATCCGGAAGGGCGGGACCGGGCAGGACCGGGCAGCGCGGTGGACAGGAGGGCAGGGCATCGCCGAACATCGAGGGCTCGCAGCGATGGCACAGGTCCCCAGGGCGGGCCGCGGCGCGGAGCCCGCGGCGCATTTCAACCACGCGCTCCTGCTGCGGGCGCGGCTCGAGCTCGACCTGACGCAGGAGCAGGTCGCAGCGTCGATCGGCGTCGATGTGCGGACCTACCGCCGCTACGAGTCGGGCGCCGTCAACGACCCGCGGCTCGGCTTCTCGGTCCGGAGCCCGTCCCGCCGGCGCATCCTCGAGCGGCTCGGCGCCGAGCTCGGCCTCGCCGAGGCCGACCTGCTCGTCGCCGGGGCGGGGGAGGCGCCCGCCGGCGCAGCAGAGGCGCCCAGCGGCGCAGCAGAGGCGCCCGCCGGCGCAGCAGAGGCGCCCAGCGGCGCAGCAGAGGCACAGGCGCCGGCGATCGCGCCCGCGGCGGCGAACGGAGCCGCCCCGGCGTGGCGCCCGCTGCACGCGCACACGCTCCAGCGGGCGCGGCACTTCGTCGGGCGCGGGGAGATCCTCGATCGGCTCGCCGCGTGGGCCGGCGCCTCGCCGCCCTCCCCCCGCGTGATCGCGCTCCTCGGCGTGGGCGGTGCGGGCAAGACCGCGATCGCCGAGCGCTTCCTCCGGGGGCTCGGTGACGCCCCGCGGCCCGGCGGCGTGCTCGTCTGGAGCTTCTACGACGATCCCAGGACCGAGGCGTTCCTCGACCAGGCGGCGGCCTACTTCGCGCCGGGCCCCGGCGCCCCCGGCGCAGCGCCGCCGCGGCCGCCGGCGGCGCCCGGCGAGCAGCTCGCGCGGCTGAAGGAGGCGCTCGGGCAGGGCCCGCCGCACCTGCTCGTGCTCGACGGCCTCGAGACCGTGCAGGCCGAGGGGGGCGCCGGCCGCGCGCACGGCGAGCTCCACGACACGCTCCTCCGGCGGCTGCTCTGCGCGATCGCCGCGGGGCTCGGCGGCGCGCGGGCGCTCGTCACGTCGCGCTTCGAGCTCGCGGATCTGGCCGCCTGGGCCGAGGGCGGGCTCTCGACGATCCGGCCGGAGTCGCTCGGCGAGGGCGACGCCGCGTCGCTGATGCGCCGCTGGGGCATCCAGAGCGACGACGACGCCCTCCGCGCGCTGTTCGAGAGCACGGGCGGCCACGCGCTCTCGGTCGCCGTGGTCGGCTCGTACGTGGGCGCGTTCCTCGGCGGCGACGCGGGGCGGCTCTCCGCGGCGCGCGCGGCGCACCTCGCCGAGGCCGAGCGCGACGACGTCCTCGCCCGCCGGCTGAGCTCGGTGCTGTCGGCCTACGCGCGCGCGCTGCCCCCGGGCGAGCGGGACCTGCTCGCGCGCCTCTCGGTGTTCCCGGGCGGCGCGGGCGAGGCGGCGCTGCTCCAGCTGGTCCGGGCGGGCGGCGAGATCGCGGGCGCCATGGCGGGGTGGGGCGCCGCGGAGCTCGCCCGCGGGCTCGCGCGGATCGAGCGTCTCGGGCTCGTGTTCGCGGCGCGGCAGGGCGAGCGCTGCTACTCGACGCACCCGTTCGTGCGGCAGCACTTCAAGTCGCTGCTCGGCGTGCCGCCGGATCGCATCCACGCCGCCGGGAGCGCCGCGCCGCCGCCGCGCCTCGACGAGGCGCCGCGCCGGGCCCCGCGGGAGCGCCGGGCGGTCGACGCGTACGAGGCCATCCTCACCGAGCTGCTCGGCGCCGGGCGCGCGACCGAGGCGTACGAGATCTACGCGCTCGGCCTCGGGGGCTTCGCGCACCTCGGGCTGCAGCTCGGCGACATGGCGCGCGGCGCCCGGCTCCTGCGCGCGTTCGCCGGCGGCGACGATCCTCGCGGCATGCCGGCCTCGCTGCCCGCGCGCGTCCGCGCGTCGCTCGCGTACGACGCGGGCCTCTACGCGGGCGCGCTCGGCGATCTCGCGTTCGCCTGCGCCTGCTACGAGGCGCACAACGAGATCGCCGGGGCGCTCGCCGACTCGGCGCCGCTCGCGACCGGCCTGCGCACGCTCGCGTACACGGAGCGGCTGCGGGGCAACCTGACGGAGGCGCGCCGCCTGCTAGAGCGCTCGGCGGAGATCGCCGGGAGCGTCGCGCGCGCCGCGGACCAGGCCCACGCGGTACGCGCGCTGGCGCTGCTCGGCGCGGTGCTGCACGACCTCGGCGAGGTCGACGCGGCGGGCGAGCGCTTCGCGCTCCTGCGTGCGATGGGCGACGCCCCGGTGGCGCGCCGCGCGCTCTGGGAGGCGGAGCACGCCTTCGCGCTCGGGCGCCGGGACGAGGCGCGCGAGGCCACCGAGCGGAACCTCGCGGCGTGCCGGCGGCGCGGCTGGGAGGGGCACGTGGCGCACGGCCACACGCTGCTCGGCCTCGCGCTGCTCGACGGCGGCGACGGCGGCGACGGCGACGTCGCGTCGGTCGAGGCGCACCTCGTCGAGGCGCGCCGCTGGGCCTCCGCGACGGGCGAGGTGGAGGTCGCGCTGCGGTGCCACGAGCTCGCGGCGCGGATCGCGCTCGCGGCCGGCCGGCTCGACGAGGGCGCGCGGCAGGCGCTGGAGGGGCTGCACGTCGCGGAGGCGTGCGGGTTCGGCCCGTTCCGCGCGCGGCTCGCGGTGGTCGCCGCGCGGTGCGCGCTGGCCCGCGGCGCGGGGCAGGCGGCGTCTGCGGTGGCGCTCGCCGGCTCGGCGGTGGCGTGGGCGGGCGAGGACGCGTGGGCGAGGGCGGACGCGCTGCACTGGGCGGGCGTGGCGGCGGCGCGCGAGGGGGACGTGCCGCGCGGGCGGGAGCTGCTCGCCGAGGCGGCGGCGCTGCGGGGGCGCCTGCGCCATCCCGAGGCGGCGGCGTCGCGGGAGGCGCTGTCGCGGCTCGGGTCGACCCCGGAGAGCGAGGCGCGGTTCAGGTAGGCGGGTCAGGCCGCCGCCGTCGTCCCGCGCCGCGGCAGGCGCTGCAGGATGTCCGTCGTCTCGGCGCTGGCCTTGAGCCCGGCGAGGCGCTTCTCGACGTCGCGCTTCAGCACGGCCGCCATCACCGGCTCCAGCACCGGCGCGAGCACCCGCGGGCGCGCCGTGAAATTGTAACGGAAGGTGACGCGGGTCCGCCGCGGCGAGAGCGCCTTGAAGAGCCACGCGCCCGAGAACTGGCGGAAGATCCGCGGCCCGTCGACCATGGTGATCGCCACCTGCTCCGGCGGGTTCAGGGTGATGTAACGGGCCTCCATGGACAGCCCGTTCTTCGCCCGCACCCACACCCGCACATCGACGGCCGGCTCGGTCGCGCCGTCGCGGTAGCGCATCTCGCGGAGGAACGGGTCCCACTCGAGCCGGAGATCGTGGTCCTGGGACAGCGCGAAGAGCTCGTCGGGAGCGGCGTCGATCTCGGCGGTGCTCTGGATCGTGGGCATGGCGCTCAGGATAGGGCCGCGGGGATCGCGATGGCGAGCGCGCGCTGCGACGGCTGTTCAGGTCGCCAGCCACGCAGCCGAAGTGAGCTGGCGCGGTCCGCGGGGATAGGGGGATAGATTGAGCATCACCGACGCACCCCCCAAATTCAAGCCGCCTCGCCGGGATCTCCGCATGTTCCTGAACATGGTCTCCCAAGATCCTGGATGCTCCCTGCCGGGGGGTAGGTTCTTGACTGCCATGAATGGGTGTAATGCCGCTGGTGCCGCAGTGTCGCAGCACACCGCTCACGCATTGCACACCTTCACCTGGCCAACCCACAACTCAGGAATGATCTGTGCGCTGCGATCAGCAGCCTGCCACCTGCCGCACCGGTCGAACTCGGCCCGTTTCCTGCATCGTCATGGGCGCAACGTCGCGCCCACGGGCGCAACCGAAGAGGGAAGGAGCCGACAAATGAACCACGTGAAAATTCTTGGCCTCATCGCTGTCAGCGCAGGAGTGTGCGGGATCTCTGCGCTTGCTTCTGCGGCGAATACGGTGCCGATCGACAACCTGAACCTCGTCGAGGAGACAGCAACGCCACCATCGCCTGACAACGAGCGTTACGCCTACCGGCCGGCTGTCGGCTACTACCGGCCGGCTGCCGGCTACTACCGACCGGCTGCCGGCTACTACCGGCCGGCTGCCGGCTACTACCGGCCGGCTGTCGGCCACTACCGGCCCTATCGGCGCTAGGAAAGGTATGGGCCCTACCGTGATGGGCACGGAGTTGGGCGCGGCCATCACGGAATGCCGGGTCCGCTTTGCCGAGCGCGGAGTCGAACATCGCGGGCGATTGCGCTGAGACATCGCGCGTCAGGCGTCGCCGTCCGACCGCGGCCTGCTCTGCGGCCCGGTGGCAACGCATTGGACACGTGGGTGGCGAAAGCGGGTGGCACGCCGCGCGCAATACGGCTCCACGGGGGTGAGCTCCATGGCCGAGACAGGAAACATGGAAAAGCGCGTGCTCTTCGTGCTTCCCGCTGCCGCGATCCATCTCGGGCTGGTGATCGTGCTGGGGGTGCTGCATGTGCGCTTGCCGTACGGAGGTTGGGTGGAGCGTGCGGTGGGCTATTATGGCGCGCTCTCCGGGGCCAGCAGCGCGTATTCCTTCTTTGCTCCGAGCGTCGGGCCCCTGCCCTGGGCCACCTTCCAGGTCAGGGATCGCGCGGGAACGCTGACGACCGAGGTGCTGGAGACAGGAGCGAGCCGCGAAGCGGACCTCCGCGTCAAAAATATCATCGGTATGTACTGGGATGAGCAGGACCCGGCCGTGAGGCGCTCCCTGGTTGCGTCCTGGGCAGCGAAGGTGTTCGCCAAGCACCCAGAGGCGGACAGCGTTGTTGTCCGGCTCGAAAGCTACGACCTGCCCTCGATGGCGGAGTATCGCGCGGGCAAGCCGCCGCAGTGGGTTGTCGAATATCAGGCCAAGTTCAACCTGAAGGCGCAGCTCGCTACCGGCGAGATCAACAAAGAGGCGACGCCATGAGGCAGCGGACCTGTACCCTGCGCCTGCCGAATGCTCGAGAGGCAGCTGAGCGCCTGTGGGGCTCGATGGGGCGATTCGCGCTCGCTCCCGCGTCGGCGCGGCCCCTGGCAGCGCTCCGGATAGGGCTCGCGTCGGTCCTCTTGGTGCAGGCGGCGCTGATCGCGCCCATCGCTTCCGAGCTGTACTCGCGTTCGGGCATCGTTCAGGGACGGCTCCTCGACGGGGCTGGCGCGATCGGTTTCCCCCGGATCGGCCACCTCGTGAATGCACTTTCGCGCTTCGGGGTCGGTGAGAGCTCGGTGATCGCTGGAGTGGGTGTTCTCTACGTGCTGTCGCTGGCTGGCCTCCTGCTCGGCTGGAGGACGAGGTTCTCCGCGGCGTGCGCTTGGTTCGTGCATTTCACGTTGATGATGACCGCGGAAAGGACGAACTACGGAGCAGATCAGTTCGCGAACATCTTCCTGTTCTACCTCATCTTCATGCCTTCTGGCGCCGCGCTGTCGCTCGATCGTGTCTTCGGACGAGCGCCGCCTGAGCCGAGCGCGACTGCGCGTCTCGCGCTGCGGGTGGTACAGCTGCACCTTTGTCTCGTCTACCTTTCGAGTGGTGTGGAAAAGGCATTGGGCCCAGCGTGGTGGGACGGCGACGCGGTGTGGCGATCGCTCATGCTGCCCGAGTACCGGCGGTTCGATTTTTCGTGGCTCGCTCACCACGCCTGGATCGCCGTGGCCGCGGGGTGGATGGTGCTGCTCGTGGAGATCGGGTACCCGTTCTTCATCTGGCCACGTCGGACCCGGCGACTCTGGGTAGCAGCCACGGTCGGATTGCATGTTGGAATCGCGGTCTTCATGAGGCTCGATATCTTCGGCGCCATCATGTCGGTGTTCACCATTGCCGCGTTTGGCGTGAAGGCGGACCCTCGACAGGCGCGAGCGCCCTCGGCTGTGGGCGCTCTTCACGGACGAACGGGATCGGTGCACGACGTCATCGGGTCGTCAGAGCGCTAGTCGGGTAGGCCGGCGCAGGTGCGCGCCGATGAACAGGAACACCTGGCCCCGGTCGGCGCCGTCGTCCTCCAGGGCCCCCTCCGGCAGCGGCGGGCCGTAGGTCGTGCGGCGCCGGAGCACGCGGTGGATCCGCACCGTGTCTCCGCCCCCCAGCGCGTCGCGCGGGTTCGCGCGCCGGATGTGCGAGCCCGGCGGGGTCTTGTACCCCTTCGGATCGTCACGGTACAGGAAGGCGTTGTTGCGCGTCGGGTCGGCGCCCAGAGCAGCCTCGTCCTTCTCCGGGCTGAGCGCCAGCGGCGCGCCGCTCCGCCAGCGCTCGGGCTGTCCGGAATTCCGCGGTTTGCAGCGAGCGCCAACCTCTTCCTCGGGAGTCGCCGAGTTCGCCTTCAGGAACTGACGGAAAGCCGGGGTCCCCGTGGGACAGAGGCCGGGAACCATCGAGTATCGGATATTCCCGGATACCTTCGTCAAGGTGGTCGGACACTACCCTCCGGGAGGCGCGCCCCAAGTCGAGGCAAGAGGACCGCGTGCTCTTGCGCTTCTCGTCCGTGAGCTGCAGATCCTTCAGAAGACGCCCGATGTAGGGGGTTACATGCCATGAGATGCCTCCCGAGCCAGCCGTTCGGCCACCGCGGATAGCCGAACAGAAAATGATGTACACCTCGGGGAAGCATTATAGTACGAAAACAGCCACCGGTCACGAAAGCGAGATGATATGAGCCGGACACGGAATTGCGCCGATATTCGACCGCTTGCAGAGGCGCTGCCAAGAGCGGACGAAGAGATAGAGGCAGGGAGATTCGGTACGGTGCTCCCCAGGTCACGCGGGTTCACGCTCATCGCCAAGGTCATACCAGGACGGGAGGATGTGGTCCGCGCACACGGTAAGACCCTCGAAAATCTGATAAAGGATCAACCCATGGCGCTCGCTCCGCTTGCGCTCCATTATTTGCGCTGGGCCACCTACAAGGAAGGTGACACCACGTGGTTCCTTTATATCGGCTTCTTCGACACGGATTTCGACAAGTATATAGAGGACGCGGTGCTGCTCTTCAAACAGGCAGGCCTCAACACGATATTCGAGCAGCTCGAAGGCTTTCCGTTGGACTGGAAGGAAAATCCTGCCTCGTTCGCCAAGTTCGCACGTGAGCACGCAGCTGAGCCATTCATGGAATACGCGGAGTATCCGGACGCCACCGGAGTGGAGGTGGTCAAGGCGCTCAAAGTCAAGTGCGCCCTTTCCACGATGCTCGACCAGATGCAGTGAGCTCATTCTCTGGTTGCGAGACAGGGAGCAGAATTCCCGTTCCTGTCGCGATTGACCTGGAGATTTTCTGGAGAAACCTCGCGCTAAAATGGAACCAATCGCGATGGAGGAGATCGATGCCCGAGTCAGTCAGCGGCCTGCTCGAACTGGATGACATACAGAGCGGGGTCTTGCGCCCACGGCCTGCGCCGTACGTGGCGACGTACCTCTTGCTCCGCATCGACGACCGCAAGGCAGGGCGGGAGTTGATGAGGCGGCTCAGCAATGTGGTGGCCTCGGCCGCCCACCGCGAGAGTCCGGCGGCCGATACTTGGGTGAGCGCCTCGCTCACCTTCCAGGGCCTCAAGGCGCTCGGCGTGCCGCAGGAGTCGCTCGATAGCTTCGCGTGGGAGTTCCAGCAGGGGATGGCCGCGCGCGCGCGCCACCTGGGAGACACCGGCGATAGCAGCCCTGAGCACTGGGAAGCACCGCTCGGAACTCCAGACGTCCACGTCGTGATCACTGCGCTGTCGCCGGACGCGCACGGCCTGGAGGCGGCGCTTGAGCGCGCTCGAGAAGCGATCCAGGCGTTGCCGGGAGTTGCGTTGATCTGGCGCCAGGATTGCTATGCGCTGCCCGGTCCAAGGGAACACTTCGGGTTCCGGGACGGCATGAGCCATCCCGCGATCGAGGGCAGCGGCATTCCGGGAACCAACCCGGCGCAGCGTCCTCACAAGGCAGGTGAATTCGTCCTGGGCTACCCGGACGAGCTGGGCGGCACCCTGACGCCCCAGCCCGAGGCACTGGGCCGCAACGGGACCTACGTGGCTTTTCGTAAGCTGTACCAACGCGTGGCGCTGTTCCGCCGATACGTGAAGGAGAACTCTCTCAGCCCGGACGACGAGGAGCTTCTAGCGGCAAAGATGATGGGGCGCTGGCGGAGCGGTGCGCCCCTGGCGCTCAGCCCATCCAGCGACAATCCCGAGCTGGGAGGCGACCCGCTACGCAACAACGCATTCCTCTATGGAGACGACCCGACAGGCTTCAAGACTCCTCTCGAATCACACATTCGCCGAGTGAACCCACGAGACTCGAGTGTGGCGGGCATAGTCGGCCTGCACCGGATGATCCGGCGTGGAACGGTCTATGGTCCTCCGCTCGCGGAAGGGGTTCTGGAGGACGATGGTGTCGACCGGGGGTTCATATTTGCCTTCGTTGGAGCGCACCCGGGGCGGCAGTTCGAATTCGTGCAAACGGAGTGGGTCAACAGCGGCGCTTTCATCGGGGCGGGCAACGCCAAGGACCCCATCGCCGGATCGAATGAGGGGGACGGCGACTTTACAATTCCACGACGCCCGATCCCGCGGCGCCTCCACGGATTGCCGCGGTTCGTCGTGACAAGGGGCGGTGAGTACGCATTCATGCCGGGGCTGCGAGCCCTGCGATGGCTCGCTGATCTCCAGACATGAGCTGCGCTTTCACCTGACGATGGAACGAGACGGTCGGTCCCGCAGGATGTGATGTGCGCCGCCGTACCAATGATGCTGGCGTGCGTTTTGCGGATGTTCGCGGATGGAGGAGCTCACAAGGTGGCACGGCCGCGATCGCCGTCGGAACGTGCACGAGGAGGCAGACGATGCCAGCCCACGCGATCAAGCCAATCGGGCTCTTTTTGGGGTTGCTCCTCTTGGGGATCGGGATCGCGCCGGGCGTACGCGCTTCGACCCTCCGGACCACGTCCGGAGACATCGCCGTCTCCAATCTGGAGAGCTCGCTCCGCGCGGCCTGGAGCGACTATCTCCGATTCGCCCGAAAAAACGGCGCGCCGGATCGCATCGTCCAGATCGAGCAGTTGAAGGCGCAGTTCCTGGGCGACATAGAGTCACCGGATCGCCTCGATCACCTTGCCGCAGAGCTCCGTCGCCATGAGCCCGAAGCCGGCGAGACCTACCTGCTATCGGCGAGGATCGCGGCGTACTTGCATCGATTCGAGGAGGCCGAAGCCGACCTCCGCCAAGCCGGGCGCCGCGGCGTCCTGGCGGCCATGACCGAGCCGGTGCGGCTCTCGATCCAGCAAGCGACCGGCAAGCATCTGGCGGAGGTATTGGCTGTGCGTCGCAGAAGGGCGCAGACCATCTCCGGCATCGACGAGCTCCTCCCCCTTGCGGCCTTGCTGGTGGACCTCGGCGAGTACGAGGAGGCGGACCGCGTGTATGCACGGGCGCTCGCCCAGTACCGCGATGTCTCCCCGTTTCCGCCGGCGTGGGTCTGCTTCCAGCGCGGGGTGCTCTGGGGCGAGCGCATGCCCGCGCCGCAGCCCGAGAGAGCTCGGCGCTATTACGAAATGGCGCTGGCGTACTTGCCGACTTACGTTCCGGCGCGCGTCCACCTCGCCGAGCTCTACGCCAGGCGCGGCGCTCTCGCCAAGGCGGAGGCGCTCCTCACCCCCGGGGCACGCCGCGGCGACCCGGAGTCCAGGTGGCGCCTTGCCCAGGTCCTGAAGGAGCAGGGCCGCGCCCAGGAAGCGCAGGAACAGTTGCTTGGGGCCAGGGCCTCCTACGATCGGCTCCTCGCGCGGCACGAGCTCGCCTTCGCCGATCACGCCGCCGAATTCTACCTCGGTGACGGCAATGACGTGCTCAAGGCGCTGTCGCTGGCTCGCCGCAACCTGGCCAACCGGCCGACGCTCCGCGCCTTCGAGTTGGCCCACGAGGCCGCCGTCCGCGTCGGTGAACGACGACTCGCCGCCAATCTGCTCGCCGAGGCCCAGGCGCGCCTGGGGAACACGAAGGCCTTTCAGGGGTCTCCTCTCTCGCGCAAGAACCGATCAACGGAGAAGAACCCCCATGTGCCACAGGCCCACATCAAGTGAAGCGGTCGCCCGCCGCCGGGGGAATACGGTCATGCCGCTCCTCCGTCTCCTGCTCGGGATCATTGTTCTCGGGCCCATCGGCGGTCTTCCGGCCATCGCGTCGGATCACATCGACGGGCCGCGATCCATGGGCGATCCGGCGGCAGACCTGAATGATCTGTACGCTTTTCAGAGCCCGGAGCGAACCGACCACACGGTGCTCATCGCCAACGTGTTCCCGTTCGCGGGCGACTCCGCGTTCTTCTCCGACGCCGTGAACTACATCATCGCGATGCGCCGCGTCCATGTCGCCGGATCGGGGAACGAAGCCCGCTTTCAGGCCGCCAAGGAGGAGCTGAAGTTCACCTGCAAGTTCGAACCGCTCGAAGCCTCAACGAGCGGCGGCAAGCCGCGCCAAAGGGGGGCGTGCACGTTGCCTGGCGGGAGGACCTTGCCGCTGGTCGTCGGCGACGCGCGAGGCGCTGCCACGCCCGATGGCGCCTTCCGTATCTTCGCCGGGCTGCGGTCGGACCCCTTCTTTTCCGGCTGGGGGCACCCGCCCCGCAACGCGATACCGAAGGCCATCCCCAACGCCCTCCAGGACAACAACGTCCTGAGCATCGTCATCGAGCTCGACACGACCAAGGTGCTCGAGCCGCGCAAGGGATCGCTGTTCGGGGTCATCGCAGAGACAACGCCCGGCGCCGCAGGGGGGGGCTTCACGAGCGACGTCCCGCGGATCGACCGGATCGGACGGCCCGAGGTGACCAACCTCCGCATGTTCGTCGATGGCGAGATCGACCTGCGGGACCTGTGGAATCAGGAGGATCCGTTCGCGGTCGACCCGAAGCGCCTGCCGCTCTACAGAGATCGCCTGCTCCTCTCACTCGATCTCTGGGACAGGCGGGACGGCAAGGTCGATTGGACAGAGGCCGGGCGCAGGGCCCTGGTGAACGTGCTCCTGGACGATTTTCTCCTGATTGATGTGACCAAGCCGACCACTGACGACAGCCATCGAGAGATCGAGCACAGCACGCTCGAGGGGAAGAAGTACGCCACGGGCGGGGGCAGGACCCTCGACGCCAATGTCATGAACATCTTCATCTCGTACGAGGTCAACCGTGGCAGAGGGCCTATGCTCCGCGGCGGGGCCAAGGGCGCCACGCAGCCGGGGGGCAAGACGTTCCCCTACGTGCAGCCCCCCAACGTGACGCCGATCGAGATCACCCGCGCAGTCAACCTCGCCGCCGGCAGCAAGGAAGTCTGGAAGGTGATCGGGCGCTTCGACGGGCTGATGGACTGGCACCCGATGGTCGTGCGGTTGGAGACGGTCGGGAGAGGGGTCGGCCAGCTGCGGAAGAGCTTCATGACGGACGGATCTGAAGTCGTCGAACGGCTAGAGGAGCTCGACGACGCCCGGCGGCTCATGCGGTACACGATGGTGAGCGGGTTGCCAGCCTCGGATTACACGGGGGTCATCCAGGTCAGGGACAAGGGCGCGGGTTGCACGGTGGAGTGGCGGGTGAGCTATCGGCTCAAGGGCGCGGGTACCCCGTTCATAGGCGCAACGGTCAATACCATCATCTCCAAGGGCCTCGAGGGCTTGAAGACGCGTTTCGGCGTGCTTCAATAAAGCCCTTTATCGTCTCCCGAGCTGAGCGAACCAATCGGCCGGATCGACGGGGCCGTCCACATGCTGCGCCGTGGCAAATCCGAAATTGTTCGATCGCGACGAGCGCGACGCCGCTCGCTTTGTCGGAGTCGGGTAGCGCCCAAGCGCACCATCGGCATCAACAACGGTGCTTGGTAACACGGCTCAGCTCACCACGACAGCGCGGCCATCAGCGGTGTAAATCACCGCCTTTGCCGCGGCGAGCGCGGCCGCCGGCGGCGTGGGCTCGATCGACGGGCGATGAGCCGCCACCTTCTTCGACGAGCTCGTCGAGCTCGTCGAGCGCACGAACGGCCAGAAGAGCTGCTCAGCCCAGGGCTCGGCCGGTGCGTCGTCGGGCAGCCCGAAGCCCTCCTGCCGAGCGTGCGGGATCACGAGCGTGCCGTGGATCACATCGAAGCAGATGAGGGCGACGCCATAGTTCTTCATGGCATTGCCGTAGCGGCCGACGCCGTGGTGGGCGTGGTGGGTGTCGGGCAGCGAGATGACGCGCTCGATCACCCACATGAAAGGACGCGTGAAGCGGTTGCGCTGAAGCGGCAGATCCCAGCGGAGATCGGAGTGCTCCATCAACACCATCAGAGTCCTGAAGGCCAACCCAGCCGCGTAGGCACCAGGTTGGCCGAGCCAGATGACGGCCGGGCCCAACCACGCGCCCGGCACCAGCACATGCCACAGCCAGTTTTGCCGGTAACCGACGCCGATATTCATGTTGCGCGGGACGTGGTGCGGTTTGTGGATACGCCACAGCCACGGCCATTCATGGCTCTTGCGGTGGAACCAGTACACCGCGTACTCGTCGGCGAGCACGTAGATCGGGAAGGCGAGCCAGAAGCTCACGCCCGCGAGCGCCCCCTCCGAGCGCGGCCAGAGCGCCGTGAACGCCCAGATCAAGGCGGCGAAGGATGCGCCGCGTACCAGCAGGAAGTTACCGAGACTCACGAGGCTCGCGCCCAGCTCCCGCATGGTGAGCACGCCGGGGCGCCGGTACAGGCCGAACGCGATCTCCAAGGCGGCGAAGATCGCGATGAGAGCGAGGGCGATCAGAGCATTTCCGAGCATGATGCCTCTCCTTCCGCGCGTCGTGTCCGGGCTCGTGCCCCCGCCGAGGTGGCGAGGGCGATCGAGCCACGGTCCAGGAACTTGTCGCAATGCACGTGGTCCGGCGGGATCGTGCCGCGCAGCACGTCGAGCGCGCCGTCGATCATCCCGGGCGGCCCGCACAGGTAGGCCGCGCGATCGGCGTGGGCCACGGCGACCTCACGGAGGTAGTCCGTGACGTGCCCCTTCCGCCCTGTCCAGCTCGAGCCTTCGGGCTCTCGCGAGAGCACGGGCACGAAGGCGAACCGCCCTCGCCATCGCGCCTCGATCGAGGCGATGGCGTCGAGCGCGTAGAGGTCCTGCCGGGTGCGCGCGCCGACGACCAGCGTCACGTCGCGAGCGAGCCCGTCCGAGATCCCTTGCTCGAGGATCGCGCTGATCGGCGAGAGGCCAGTGCCTCCTGCCACACACAGGAGCGACCGCCCGGCCTCGTGGTAGCGGAAGCCGCCGTGTGGCCCCGAGAAGCCGAGTCGCGAGCCCGTGCGATCGGCGGCGAAGAGCCAGTCGGTGAAGGCGCCGCCCGGGACGTGGCGGATATGAAAGAGCGCCCTTCGCGGCGAGGCCCGAGCCGGTGCCTGGGCGAACGAGTAGCAGCGCGGCTCGCCAAGCCCCGGGACGCCGGGCGCTGTGAGCTGCGCATACTGCCCGGCCACGTAGCGGATCTCCGCAGCGAGGCCGACCTCGATCGCGAGGATGCCGGGCGCGAGCGGCGTCACGCGCGTGATGCTCGCGTCCGTCTGCACCGGCTGCACCGGCGCAGGCCCCGCCGAGCGCTCGCGGCCGATGCCCGGGACCTCGACCTCCACGTCCTCCGACTCGGCCAGGCTCTGGCAGGCGAGGACGAAGCCGGCAGAGAGCTCCTCGGGCGTGACGTGGCGAGAGATATCCTTTTTGAGACGGACATGCCCCTTGGTGAGCCGGCACTTGCAAGTGCCGCACTCGCCCACGTTGCACATCCGGGGGAACGGGATATTCGCGCGCGCGGCTGCGCTGAGCAGCGTCTCTCCGGGCTCGATGGTCGCCGCGCGCTCGCTGCCCAGGACATGAAGCGTCCCGCCTCGACCGCCTTTCCGGCGGACAGATGAAAATCCGAACATGATGTGTTCTCTTTCTGTGGATGGCCACCCAGGTCCGCGGCACCTGGCCGCGCGCTCGGGTCGCTCTTCGCTGGGCCGCCCCTTGCTGGTGCAGCCCTGAGCGCACGGATTTCATGGGCGGCGACCCACGAAAATCCCAATCAAGAAACGGTATGAGTCAGATGGCCAGCGCGAATATTCCGCTGAATCCGGGGTCGCGCGCCTCCTCCTGAATCAGTCCGCCCGCCGAGGACAGGTCAGACGCGGCTGCAGAGATCGATGAGCGATCGCCGGAGCCACTGATGGGCCGGGTCGGCCTCCTGACATACGTGCCACATCATGAACAGCGGGATCGGGTGGATGGGCAGGGGACAGCTCACCACCCGGACGGGGAAGTGCTGCTCGAACAGCCGTGCCAGGGGGAGCGGCAGCGTGCAGACGAGGTTCGACTGCGAGACGATGAACGGCATCGATAGATAATGGGGGACCTGCACCTGCACGCGCCGCGATAGCCCCACGACGGCCTGGGTATGCTCTGCCAGGTCGGTCTGGCCCTCGCGCGGCTCGAGGATGACGTGCTCGAGCGCCATGTACTCGTCGACGGTCAAAGAGGGCCCCACGGTCGGATGATCCTGGCGCACCAGCGGGACGAGCTCGATGTCGAGCACGCGCTCTCGCCGGAACCCCTCGCCCGGGATGACGACATGATCCAGGACGAGCTCGACCTTGCCGAGCCGCATTTCATTCTGCAGCAAGGCCCCAGGCTCGCGGCAGATCTCGATCCGGACGCGAGCGCCGAGCTGCTCGAGCCACTGCAGAAGCCGGGGCAAGAGAACGGCCTCTCCGAGGTCGCCGATCCCCAGCTTGAAGGTGTGGCTCGCCGTGTAGTCGAAGGCGTCAGGCTGAGCGAGCGAGGCCTGGATCAGGTCGAGCGCCCTCCGGATCGGGCCGGCGAGCGAGAGGGCGCGCGGCGTCGGAGCCATCTCCTTGCCGCAACGCACGAAGAGATCGTCGTCGAGCAGGAGCCGCAGCCGGGCCAGCGCGCTGCTCACGGCGGGCTGGGTCATGCCGAGGCGCTCGGCTGCGCGCGTCACGTTGCGCTCGAGGAGCATGACGTCGAGCACGGTCAGCAGATTCAGGTCCACGGCGCGCAGGCGAGGAAGCGGCGGTGCGCTCATGCGGAGAGGGTAGCGCAGCCCCGCCACGTGCCGCGCTCGGCCCGCGGAGGCGAGCGCGGCCTGAACGGATGATGCGTGGTGTGGGCGTCCTCGCCCCGCCTGCCGTTCCAGCATGTATAATGTAACTTGGCGCTGCTCCGATGAAAAATCGCATCCGCGATGCCATCGTCGTCGTCCGACATCCACGCGACACGCGTGGTGGAAGGGAGAGAGACGATGCGGATATTGCTGACGGGAGTGGGGACGCGCGGTGACGTGCAACCTGTCGTTGCCTTGGCCGCCGAGATGCGGCGTCGGGGGCACGACGTGAGGCTGTGCGTTCCGCCGAACTTCATCGACTGGGTGCGCGGCTTGGGCTTCACGGCGGCCCCGATCGGAATCGCGATGCGTCAACCGAGCGGGGCCGCCGCCGCGCAGGCCTCCCTGCCGACGCCGGAGCAGATCCGCGCGCTGGTCGAGCACCTCGTGAGAGACCAGTTCGACGCGACAGCGTCGGCCGCCGAGGGATGCGACGTGATCGTGGCCGGCGGAGAGCACCAGTACGCCGCACGGTCGATCGCGGAACGGCTGGGCATCCCGTCCGTGGTCGCCGTGTACGCGTCGGTGGCCCTGCCGTCGCCGGATCATGCGCCCAGCGGGGAGCCCGGGGGTGACCCGGAGTCCAACCTCCGGCGCTGGCAGGACGAATCGCGGAGCTGGAACGAGCGCATTCTCGAGCGGCTCAACGACAATCGGAAGCGACGGGGCCTGGGTCCGCTGAGCGATGCCCGCAGTCACATCCTGGGCGAGGCTCCGTGGCTCGCGGCGGATCCGGTCCTTGGGCCGCTGCCGGCGACTCCCGGCCTGAAGCCCACGCAGACGGGAGCCTGGCTCCTTCCCGATCCGACGCCGCTCGTACCCGAGCTGGAAGCGTTCCTCGCCGCCGGCGAGGCGCCTGTCTACGTCGGCTTCGGCAGCATGCCTGCGGACCAGCAGACTGGCCGCATCGTCATCGAGGCCGCGCGGGCTGCGGGGCGCCGCCTCGTCCTGTCGCAGGGGTGGGCCGAGCTCGGTCTTGTCGACGACGGCCCCGACTGCATTGTGATCGGCGACGTCAACCACCAGGCGCTGTTCCCGAGGGTCGCCGCGGTTGTGCACCACGGCGGCGCGGGCACGACCACGACCGCGGCGCGCGCGGGCGTCCCGCAGGTGATCGTCCCGATGTTCGCCGATCAGCCCTATTGGGCCTCGCGCGTCCGGGCGCTCGGGATCGGGACGTCCGTGGCTCGTGGAGCGCTGAGCGCGGAGTCCCTCCTGGCCGCGCTGGGGGGCGCCCTCGATCAGGGGGTCGTTGCTCGCGCGGCCGCGCTCGCCGGCGCCGTGGCGGTGGACGGCACGGCGGTCGCCGCCGACCTCATCGAGCGGGCCTCCGCGTAACCTCGGGGGGTCGCCGCGGGCCACGCAGCCGAAGTGAGCTGGCCGGGGGCCTGCGTGACGACCCGCCGGTTGGAGGAGGCGCACGGGCACCGTTGGCTCCTGGAGGAGCCCGCGTGGCACACTCGGCAGGACCATGAACGAGCCGGCGCGCAAGATCCTCGGGACGTACACGGAGTATCTCGATCAGGAGCGGGCGAGCCCGACGAAGCACGAGTTCCTGAACGGCGAGATCTTCGCGATGGCCGGCGGCACGCCGGAGCATGCGCGCCTGTGCATGAGCGTCGGCGCCGAGCTACGTGCGCACCTCCGCGGGCGGCCCTGCGCGGTCTACTCCTCCGACCTGCGCGTCCGGGTGCAGGCGACCGGGCTCTCGACGTACCCTGACGTCAGCGTTGTTTGCGGCAAGCTCGAGCGCGATCCTGTCGACAAGGACGCCGCGCTGAACCCGATCGTCCTGGTCGAGGTCCTCTCCGACAGCTCGGAGGCCTGCGATCGGGGGCAGAAGTTCGCGCACTACCGGCGGATCCCCTCGCTCCGGGAGTACGTGCTCGTCTCGCAGCACGAACCGCGCATCGAGGTGTTCCACCGCAACGAGGATGACTCGTGGACGCTCCGGGAGGCCCGCGCAGCAGAGGGCGCGCATCTGGAGACGATCGGATGCACCCTGTCGGTCGACGAGGTGTACCGAGATCCGCTCGCCGAGGTCGCGACAAAGGAGGAGCCCACCCTCGCCTAGGGGGGCCTCGAGGCACAGATCGTCCCCGCCGTGCTCGCCAGCGCGGCGGCCAGCTACTTCGCCCAGAGCACCGAGAGGTCGAGCTCATGTGCGTAACCTGCCCGGGGGCGCGCGGCTGGACAAGGCGGTGAGGAGCAGGCCGGGGCGGCGCGCCGGGGCCGGGCCGCTCATCGGCGCGCGGCGCGGTGTTCATCGGCAACGTGGAGCCGGGGGCGCGCGGCGCGGCGTGCGGAACAAGGCGGAGATCCAGCTTCCCTCACACGCCG
Source organism: Sorangium sp. So ce590 (assembly GCF_051521365.1). Taxonomy (NCBI): domain Bacteria; kingdom Pseudomonadati; phylum Myxococcota; order Polyangiales; family Polyangiaceae; genus Sorangium; species Sorangium sp. So ce590. The sequence continues at coordinate 5,056,045 of NZ_CP150346.1, read as the reverse complement.
GGTGGCGCGCCGGCGGAAGGCACCCGGACGCCTCCACCACCACCCCGCGCCGGGTGACACTACGTGTGCCCCGCCGTTTACAGATCTGCCTGCGAAATGACACTACGTGACCACCGGTATTCTCAGCAGGCCCTGCGAAATGACACTACGTGTGTCCCGCCGTTTACAGATCTGCCTGCGAAATGACACTATGTGACCACCGACGTACCCGCTCCGGGCTCCCGGCGAGGCGTTGCACCTCGGATCCCCGGCCCGCCGCCCCATCGCGCTGTCGCGTCGAGATCCTGCGCTCCTCGGAGCACACTTCCGACGGCGATGTGGCCTCACGGCCGCGCTCGCCTGGATCTACGCTCTCGAGATGGCCAAAGCCAAGACCAACAAAGAACCCACCGGGAAGGCGCCCACGGCGGCTCCCACGGCAACAACGACCTACCACGCCTGCTACAAGCGCTACGCCCCGCTGGCCGAGGCGCTCCCCGATGGGGAGATCGAGGTCTGTCGGGCGGACGTGCGGATCGCCTTCGCCAACGTGAAGCGGGGTGTCCAGGCCGCGTGCGCGGATCCGGCGCGCATCCGGCGGGCGCTGCCGGAGCTGCCGCTCGATGACGTGCTCGCGCTGCCGGACCTCGGCCGGGCCCTGATCTTCGCCGCCACGCGCGTCACGGCGAAGCCGGCGAGCACCGGCGACATCGAGGCGAAGCTGGCGATCGTGATCGAGCTGCGCGAGCCGATGCTCACGCTCGCCGAGACGCTGGCGAAGCGGGCGCTCCTGCCGAAGGACGTGGTGGCGGAGATCCGGGCCGGCAGCGGCAAGTACGACCTGGCCAGCGACGGGATGGCGCTGGCCCACCTGTACGCGGAGCACGCGGGCGCGCTCCGCGGAAAGCACCCCTTCACGCAGGAGGAGCTCGACAAGCTGCGGGAGGCGAGCGAGTGGCTGCTCGACACCCTCACCCCCGACGGCGCCCGCCGCCCCGTCGCCAGGCAGCGCAGCGAGGCCGAGAAGATGCGCGACCGGCTCTGGACCCTCCTGGTCCGGCGTTACGCGGATCTGCGCAAGATCGCGTACTACTTCCACGGCGAGGCGTTCGACGAGGTGACCCCGAAGCTCCAGTCGCGCCTGTCGCGCTCCGCCGCCGCGGACGAGGCCGAGGAGGTCGAGGCCGAGGAGGGCGGCGGCGACGACCCGGGCGCTGACGAGACCGGCGGCGCCGTCGCGCAGCCGGCGAAGCCCGCCCTCCCGCCGTCTCCGTGAGCCGCGGCGCGTAGCCCGCCGCGCGGCGGGCTACGCGCGCGCATCGCCGCTGCCCGCGTGCAGCCACGCCGAACACAAACGGGTCCGGAGAGCCCCCCGTAATTAAGGGGATATGAGCGCACCTCTCTCGTCCCCCGCCGGCACCTCCCGCGACCGCACCTGGAACGCCCTTCATACAGCCGCAGTAGAAACGCTCCCCCGCACGTTCCGGCTCCTGGGCGTGGCCGAGGCCGACATCGACGACCTCCTCCAGGAGGTCCTCCTCGCTGCCTACCGGTCCCTGGATCGATTCGACCCCACCTGGTGCCCGCCCGCGGACGATGCCGATCCCGCGGGCCGGGACGCCTGGCGCCAGCACCGCAGCGCCGAGGCGCGGTGGGTGTTCGGTATCGCCTGGCGGAAGGTGGGCCATTACCTGGACCGCGCCCATCGCCGCCGCGAGGTGCCGAGCGGCCTGCTCCCGGCGCCGTGCGGCGAGGCCGTCGATCCCGCGCCGCTCAGCGAGCAGCGCGCCGTGGAGCGGGAGCGGCTGGGGCTCGTGATCGACGTGCTCTGGACGCTGGCCCCGGAGCGGCGGCTCCTCCTGGTCCTGCACGAGGCGTACGAGGTGCCGCTCGTCGAGATCGCGCGAGAGCTGGGCATCAACTACAACACGGCGACAAACCGGCTGCGCCTCGCCCGCGAGGACTACCGCGCTGCCATCCAGCGGCTGCGCCCGGAGCAGCGAGACGCGCTGCGCGGGTGCTGGCTCGGGTTCCCGCTGGCTTCGGCGTTTCTCGTGCACGAGGACGCCGGAGCGATCGCGCCCGCGCCGCCTGCGCCCGCGCCGCCTGCGCTCGCGCCGCCCGCTCCTGCGCCAGCGGGGCTCGCGGGCGCTCCTGCGCCAGCGGGGCTCGCGGGCGCTCCTGCGCCAGCGGGGCTCGCGGGCCCGCATACCTGGTTGGGGGAGCTGGGACGCGCGGTCGGGTGGAGCGTGGCGGGCGCTGGAGGCACCGTGGCCTTGCTGATCGTCTTCGCGCCGCCGCAACCGCTCTGGGCTGACCATTTCGGCGTGCTGGCGGTCGAGCTGCCCCGGGTGCGCCTCTCCCGCGTCGTGGAGATGGCGCCGCCGGAGAGGCCGGCGCCGCCGCCCAGCGCGCCGCCGCCCAGCGCGCCGCCGCCCAGCGCGCCGCCGCCCAGCGCGCCGCCGCCCGACGCGACCTCCCGGCGCGATGTGGCGCCGCGTCCAGCGGGGCCGGCGGCCGCGCAGGGAGACTCGTTCGCCGAGGAATACCGGGTGCTCGACGCGGCGCAGGCGATGCTCTCCGCCGGCGATTCCGCCGGGGCGCTCCGGCAGCTCGCCTTCCATGAGCAGCGGTTCCCGAGCGGCCGTCTGAGGTCCGTGCGCGAGCGGCTCCGGGAGCTCGTGCAGATGCGCCGGACCGGTCCGGCCGGCGGCGCGGCGAGGGAGGAGCCGTCGCGATGAGCCGGCCTCACGAGGAACGGGCGCAGCGCGCGCAGCGCGGGCGGCCCGCGCTCCGTGCCACGGGGCCTCTCCGCCACGCCCGGCGAGCGGCGTTTGCCGGTGCCGCCGTCCTGGGCGCCGCGTGCCCGCTCTCCGCCGGGGAAGCTCACGCCGAGCCGGGGCTGCGCCCGAGTGCGGCGCGCCTCGAGTACGTGCGCGGGCGTGGCGCCGAACGTTGCCCTGACGCGTCGTTCCTGCGCGCGCAGGTGGCGCGGGTGGCCGGCGCCGACCCGTTCCGGGACGATGCTCCGCTCCTGATCTCGGCCAGGATCGAGCGTCATGGGGCCGAGCTCGTGGCCTCGCTGGCGCTGCGCGACGGCCAGGGGGAGATCGGGTGGGCCGACGGGTTCGGCACCAGCAGGGCCTGCGAGGCGCTCGTCGCCGGCATGGGTCTCGCCATCGCGACGCGGCTCCTGAGCATGGCGGAGCGGGAGTCAGGTGAGCCTTCGCCGCGTGAGCCTGCGCAGGAAGATCCGCCGGGGCCGCCCGGGCCTCCGCCCCCTGCGGAGGCTCCGCAGGGTCCGCCGAGGCCTTTGCCGTCTGCGCAGGCTTCGCCAAGGCCTTTGCCGCCCACGCAGGCGGCGCGCGCGGCGCCGGCGCCGTCCGGCCGGGGCGCGCCGGAGCCGCGTATCGCTTCGGGAGAGGAGGCGACGGCGGATCCTCCCGAGCCGTTGCGGTTCGAGGCGGGGCTCGGGGCGACCGTCGGACTGGGGATCACGCCGGGGGTCGCGGCCGGAACGACCCTGGCCCTCGGCGTGCGCTGGTCCGACTGGTCGGTCGCCGTGGAGGGGCGGGGGCTCGTCTCGCTGGCGAAGGAGGTCGAGGGCACGTCCCTGGGGACGACGGCCTTCACGGCGACCACCGTGACCTGCCTTCGCGGCCGCCTCCTGTTCGGCTGCGGGCTTGCGACGCTCGGTGCTGTCCGGTTCGTCCCAGAAGACCCGTGGAACATGCGTGTACGCAGCAAGGCCCTGGTCGGGGTAGGGGCGCGGCTTGGCAGCGCGTGGCGGCTCTCGGACACGTGGTCCGTGCACGGCCACGCCGAGGCGATCTGGATCGTGGAAGACGTCTTGCTCAGGCGCGAGGTGGACAACGCCGTGACGCCAGCGCCGCTCTACTGGACGTCTCCGCCGCTCGGAGCAGCTCTCGGGCTGGGTGTTACGGCCAGCTACTGAACGGATCTGCGAGACGGGACCCGATGCTGCGAGGATTGGTGAGAAATATATGTGTCATTTCGGAATGGTGAACTTGCTGGCCACTGCCCGCGTCACGGGAGATGGTCGTTGTCTGCGTGGAGCGATATCGGGTAGCTTGTCGCGCATGCAGATCTACCCCTTGTTGACGGCAGGGCTTCTCCTGTTACCTGGCTGCGCCGGCGATCCGACCATCTACGGGCCTTGTCAGCCCAGTGAATACGGCTCTCCAGCATGCCCGTGGCCCGAGGAAGGTGGCGGCGGGGCCGGCGGCGAGGGTGGGGCCGGCGGTGAGGGCGGTGCAGGCGGTGAGGGTGGGACCGGCGGCGATGGCGGTGGGACCGGCGGCGGCGACGAGAGCGCCTGCGCCGGCAACTGCGTCTCGCCGGCGCCGCTCGGCTGGTTCGGCCCGGCGCTCCTCTGGTACGGCCCGCCGGACCAGGCGCCGGACTGCCCCGCCGCCGCGCCGAACGTCGGCTACCAAGGGTTCGCCGACCTGGCGCCGGCGCCGCTCGCCTGCGCGGCCTGCCTGTGCGACCCACCGGCGTCGGCCTCGTGTGAGCTCCCGCTGGGCTGGTCGGCGCATACGGCGGCGGTGTGTCCCGCGGACATCCCCGGCAGCGTCGAGACCGCCTTCGCGGCGCCCGACGGCTGGGACGGCGCCTGCACCGCCGCGAACGCGATCCCCGCGGGCCAGGACTGCGGCGGGCAGCCGTGCGTGCAGTCGCTCTCGGTCGAGGCGCCGACCGTGCTGGTGACTGCCGCCTGCACGCCCCGGGTGGACGAGCCGCCGCCGCCGGCACGCCTCGATCCGTGGCAGACCCGGGCGCTCGCCTGCCTGCCCGGCGCCTACACGGAGTGCCCGGACGACCGGAGCACCTGCATGCCGTCGCCCGGGCAGCCCGGGGTCCCGCCGCCCGGCGGCTTCCTGACGTGCATCTTCCACGAGGGCGACGTCACCTGCAGGGAGCCGTATCTCGACAGGCACGTCTTCTTCGGCGGCGTCGACGACGCCCGCGGCTGCTCCGAGTGCGGCTGCGGGGAGCCGGAGGGCGCGTCGTGCACGATCATGGCCTCGGTCTTCAGCGACGGCGCGTGCACGGAGACGCTCGTGTCAGCCGTCGTGAGCTCGACGACGCCGTTCTGCGGGGTCACGCCGCCCGGCGTCGCCCTCGGCAGCAAGTCGGCGGAGGTCGTCGCCGTCGATCCCGGCTCCTGCACGCCGAGCGGCGGTGAGCCGGTCGGGGAGATCCTGCCGGCCGAGCCGTCGACGTTCTGCTGTCTGGCGTAACACTCGGCTCAACTCGGTTGAGCGCCGTCCTTGGCCGGCCGCTCGCTCGACCCGAGCGCGCCGTCGGGGACAGGCCACACGATGTGCGAGGTCCAGCGCGGCGGGGGCATCGCTCGACGTGCTCACTCCTGGTCCAGGGGCGCGCGGTCGAGCTCCCCGTCGGCTCGCACGTGCTCGGCCGCACGCTCGCAGCACCACGCCGCGGACTCGCCGGACTCGCATGCGGCGCGGGTCGCGCGCGCGCTCGCGCCGAGCCTCGTGAGGCCCTGGCGTAGACGGAGGAGCCCCTCTCGCCTCTCCGACGAGACGGCTCCGCTCGCAAGCAGCGCGTCCGCCTTCTGTTCGTCGGACGAGAGCCGCACGAGCACCCCATCGAGCCGCGACGTCGCCTCCCGCATGGCCTGGAGCTCCCCCGCCGGCGCCTCCGCGGTCCGCATGTCCTCGATCCCCGCGTTCTCATAGGTCGATGTGACGTACCGAAGCACGGCCGGACCCGTGAGGTCACCCGGGTCGTATCCGTCGATGCCGGCCATCTGGGCGCGGAACCCGAGCGCGTCGGTGCTGGCATAGTCGAGCAAGCGCCCGAGCAGATCGGCGCAAGCCTCGACTCGATCCCCTGTGCAGGTGCTCCTGTCCTGCAAGAGCCGCTGGAGGCGGTCCTGGTGGCCCCCTTCCTGGAAGGCGCTGACCTCGATCATGACGTCCTTCGCCGCCTCCTGGAGCTCCTTCACGCTCTCCTTGCTCTTCCTCACGAGTCCAAACAGCGCAGACACCGACAGCTTCTTCTTCAACCTCTCGTGCACGGAGCGGGACCGGGACGTCACGGACAACCCTATGTACAGGCGGTAGCCTACATCGATCTGTCGCACGAACTCGGTGCCGCACCGCAGGCGGCGCGCGTAGGCGTCGTTCATCGCGGTGATGTCGCGCCCGTACTGGTTCAAGGCGGCGTTCGGGCGCAGAACCAAGGAGCCGAGCTGCACCTGGTACTCGAAGACGACCGCTTCGCGCTGGGTATCTCGCGCTATACGCGCGAAGTACTCGACAGACCGACTCACGCCGATGATCCCGACATCCACGCCGCCGCTGCCGTATCGATCGACGTTGTGCAACATGGTCTCGATGTCGCTCGCGTGATAGCTCGTCACCCAGGCGACGTTGCCGCCCAGCCGTGCCTGCTCGCCCGTGACGCAGACGTCCCGCATGCGCTGCGCCGCTGGATCGTAACCTGCGCCGAGCGCCACCTGGCCGATGTCTCCGGCGAGGACGACGCTCGCCGCGCCGGTGGTCGGGGACGCAGCGAGGCTCAGCGCGGCGACGAGGGAGAGGCCGCGGCGCACCAGCTCACTCGTCGCCATCCTCGTACCGCGGACCCGAACCATACGCGAGGCTCCTCTCCGCCGGGCTTCCGGCGACACGCGCTCGGAGTCGCTCGAGCTCCGCCGGATCGTACTCCTTGAGGGACCGAGCCAGCTCGATGCGGTCGCCCACGAACGTCTTGCGGATCTCGATCGGCTCTCCCTCGGCCAGCGCGCCGCTCGCGATGACGTCGCCGATGGCGCTCGCCGCGTAGCGCGGCTCCCCTCCGCGCAGGAGCGCGAACCTCAGGAAGTCGACGAGCACCATCCGCCGGCGGCGCGCCAGCGCCTGCTGCTCCGCGGGATCGTGCAGGCCGAGCCCGCGCGCCGCCTCGTCGATGAGCCCGCGATCCGAGGCGAGCGCGAGCGCCTCGGCGATATCCTCGCGGGAGCGCAGCGCCTTGCGCTGAATGTCGACGAACCGCGATAACTCGGGCGTCAGACCCAGCAGCCTGGGATCATCGACCTCACCGAACCTGAGGCGCGCGCTTCGAGGCAAGCGCATCGGCGGCGCTGTGGGCCCCGCGGCCGGCCCCGCGCTCGCGACAGCGCTCCGGCGGCCTGCCGTTCCACCACGCTCGTTTGCGGCGAGAGCCCTGCGATCAGGCGCAGGCGAGGTCGCGGTCGCGCCGGGCGCGTCGCGCCGTGGCGGGTCGCGCGGCCAGGCGATCCACAAGGCGGTGCCCGCGACGACCAGCGCGCCGATCCATGCACGTCGGCGCGGCGGCGGGGCGGAGCTTGCAGCCACGCTCATCAAGGCCATCCCTTCCTTTCGTGCATAGGGGTCATCTCAGGAGCTTACAGTCCTCTGTCTTTGCCTCGATCAACGCCCGGAGCAGCCCTCGGCATCGCTCATCCCCGTCCCTGCACTGAGCCTGGGTCTCCTGATCCCTGCAGACCACGCTGTTGCGGATCAGAATATCCAAGCGACGCTCGACCGCGCGAGAGACGTCGGCGTCGGGGCGCTCGCGCTCGACGGCCTTCGCGACGGCGAGCGCGACGGAGAAGGGGACACGCTCCTTCATGCCATATGTCTCCTCACGGAATCGCTGCACCAGCTTGCCGAGCGCAAGGCGTGCCCTGTCGTAGTCGCGTGCGAGGCTTCCACCGCTGCGCACGGGCAGCGCGTCCGACGACGACAGATCGGCCGACAGCAGGAGCGCCATGCGGATCTGGGCGTTGCTCGCGTCGGGCAGCTCGGCCGCGAGCTGCGCGGCGGCGTAGGCCACCCGCGGCGCGGCGAACGATGTCCCTCGATCTGCGAGATCAGGGCTGTCGCCTTCGGCTGCGATGTCGACCACGGCCGCGCCGCGGTTCGAGTACCACTCCATCCGGCCGCCCGCAGCCGCGCCGACGACGATGACGTCGGGCGACGATGCGCCGAGGCGCTGCGGACAGAGATCCATCCTGCCCACATCGCGGCCGTCGTTGCCCGCTCCGATCACGAGGAGGAGCCCCGTGTCGAGCAACCCTTTCAAGCTGTCGCGGCACGCCGCGGCGTTCATCGGAAACTGCACGGAGACCGAGCCGACCCGCGCGCCCGCGCGCGATCTCGCCGCGCGCACAGCGGAGACCGTCATGGCCGACGACAAGGTGCTGCCCAGCGGAACGATCCGCGGTTGACGGAGCGCTCCGCTGGAGGTGGGCCCTGCGCTCCCTCTCAGGATGGAGTTGACATGGTAGGTGTGGTTGCCAGCGGGGCGATCCGCGAACGGCGAATCACGATGCGACGGGATGAAGCCGCGCGCGTACTCGAGCGCACCGGAGGTCTCGGCGCGATACCATCCGAGCAGGCTAGCGCCCCTGCTCGGGACCACACTGGCGAACGGCCCGCGGAGGATCCAGCTGAAGGTCGCGGGGTCCCGGAGCGAGTAGCCGCTCTCGAAGGAGAGGATGGCGAGCTCGTTGCCTCCGAGCGTGACCGACGCCCGGTCGGTCACCTGGTCGAGCGCATCGGCCGGGTCGAGCAGCACGAAGTCTGACGTCTCCAGCGGCGCGAAGGACCCGTCGTACACCCGCACGCGTGTGATGAGCCTGTTGTCGTCGCGCACGACCGCGGGGACGTAGACGAGGCTCGGGTGATCGCCGAGGTCGAACACGACCTTGCCCTCGACGAGCCGGTGGCTCGGGCTGAGGAGCTGAACCTCTCGATTCTGGCGGACGCCGTTGATGTACCGGTCGACCACGACCGCCTCACGCTGTCCGGTCGTCTCGTCCTGATCGAGCACGACGCGCTGGAGCTCGCAGGCGTCGAGGCACGAGCTGCCCGCGCTCGGCGGGAGCGGACGCGCATCGCGCATGAAGTCGCGGTCCATCGCTCGCGTCGTGGCGGCCGCGAGATCGTCCAGGTGTTCCCCCGAGGTGGTCGACGCAAGCTGCGGCCGCGTGCGCGTGTACGCGGGGTCGCCCAGCGCAGAGGCCAGGGCGTCTAGCGATGACGCGCGGAGGCTCACGTAGCCTGACGGTGGAGCCATGGATCCCATCGGAGGATGATGGAGCTGGTTCTCGAACGCGATCCTGACGACATCCTCGGAGAACGCCGGCGCCGTGCCTACCGCGACCAGGATCGTCGCGCGTGGGCTGTCCACCGACGTCGCCGGGATCCGCGGCGAGAGCGACGGGGCGACGTCTCTCAACCAGCCGGTGACCTCGTGGGCCTGCACAGGCTCGACGACGAGGCCCAGCCTTGTGCTGCCATGCGTCCACACGCCGAGGCGTAGACAGACCTTGAGATCCCGTCCTGTCTTGCCAGCGCAGCTCGAGTTGAACAACCAGGCGTCGCTCGCGGCGCAGCCTCGTGCCTCTCCTGAGAACACGAGAACGGGATCGGGCGGGCTCGTCCTGGGGCAGCGGCAATCCACGCCGTCGAACTCTCCGCCGCCGCCCTCGCACGTAGCGCGCAACTCCGCGACCGGATCCGCCGGATCCGCGCCATACAGGACACCGGCGTCGCTCGTCCCGCCGCCGGGTCGCGGGGACGGCAGCCGCGGCTCCTCGTCGTCCGAACCGGCCCCGCAGCCGGCCAGGAGAAATACGATAGCCATCGTGCGTGGCGTGCCGCCGACCCTCATGGGTGCACCGTGTTGGCTTCGAGGGGGGGCAGCGCGCCCGGGGACCGCACGGCGTCCTCCTCCAGCCCATGCGGCTCTACCAGCTCGTCCGGTAGATTCAGCCGGAAAATGTCACGGTTGAGGTACTCTGCACCGTCGTTCTGGTACCAGGCGGAGCCGCTGAGGAAGCCCTCGGCGACGACGATCTGGCTCTCCAGCGACTCACCCTCCGGCGTGACGTTGTACACCTTCCCGAGGAAGCTCTCGATGCCGATTCGAACGATCTCGTCTTTCGATCCATCCACGCGCGCCAGGTGCTCACGGACGGCCAGCGTGCTCGCCTCGCGCATGTATCCCGCGCCGTCGACGAGCGGGTGATTCCCGGTGACCACGAGCCGCCCGCCGCCCCTGGTCTCGATCACGACGAGCTCGTGGTGAGTATCGCTTGCCTCCATGGTGTACCGAGAGACGCGACCCAATTCCAGGGTCGGCTGTTCGAGCGTCGCGCCCTCGGCGAGCGTGACGATGTCGAGCAGGCGAGCGCCGGTGGCCTCTCCGATGGGAGTGTAACCGCCGTCGTAGAGGAGCTTGACGGTGGGTTTGTAGCAGGACGACGTGCACACGGCCCGGATCTGCCCGTCGTCCGGTTTCCACCCCGAATCAGAGCCAGAGATGGGCGCTCTCCAATCGGGCTGCTGCGCCGACTTCCACAGCGGGTACCGCGGCTTCTGCTTATAATCGCCTGTCGGAAGCTTCAGCCACTCGGCGCTGGCTGAGTTGGTGGCGCCCTCGAGAGCTCCAAAGTATTGTACATAGTTACGCGTGCCCATTGTCACGAACGAGTAGTATTGCGCAATCATCGCCGGGAAGTACTTGATCGACCACTGCACCCGGCCAATCGCCTCCGTGGCGCCGAGCGAGTCCTCGCTGCAGCGCACGTCGATTTCATTCTCATAGAGCTTTACTTCATCCCAGTCTGTCTGCATCTGGGCGAGTCCGGTGCTCGCCTGGAGGACAGATGCCGCGCCGAAGAGAGCTGCCAGCTGGAGTCTTCCGATAGGTTTCATGACATCATTCCGTGCGGAGTTGCTTCGTCAGAGCTGCTCGACGAGGTTTTCACATTCGCCCCATCCGATGATCTCGGAGCTGCGGTCGTGGGAGACCGCGTACTCCGGCGCGTAGTTGATGCGCTGGTAGACGTCGTACTGTCGCTGCGTGAGGGCGCCCGTGCGCAGCGCGTGCAGGCGGGCCGCCTCGCACAGGACGCCGGCGTTGCTGGGCGCCCCCTTGATCTCCAGGAGGGTCCTGTCGATCGGCCTGAGACCCCTCTCGACGTTGCTGGCGTAGTCCGAGCACGGGTGCGTCATCTGGCTGCCGTTCTTCGTCATGTACGGGTTCTCGAAGCAGTAGATCAGCGCCTTGGTGAGCTCTCGCCGGTTCTCGAAGGCGGCCTGCTGCACCTCCGCGACCTTCGCGTGCTGCTCCGGTGAGAGCAGCTCGCCGTAGCCGAGCAGGCTCGATGCGCGCGCATGATCCTTGCGCGCTCGACGCAGGAGATCCTCGATGCGCTCGCGGGCCGCCAGCGTCAGGTCCGCGACCTCCGGCGTGTTCCCCGCGACGAGCCCGTCCAGCCCGGAATCGGCGTAGCTCGCCGTGTGATAGGAGATGATCTTCAGGGTTGCCGGCATCTGCGCGATCTGCTGCGGCAGCTGCGTCCCGTAGCTGATGAGGTGGCGGAAGCCCTCGACGCACGGCGCGAGGTTGCTCGCGTCGCAGCTTGCGACCTCGGGGCGGAGGATCGACGCGAGCTGGCGCGCGTCACCGCCGTCCTGGAGAGCGCTGAGGGTGACGCGCACGCTCTTCTTCTCCTTCTCGTCCGCGATCGCGAGCGAGCCTTCGACCTGCACCGTGCCGGCCAGGACGTCGACCTTCAGGCTCCCGGCGAACCGCTCCTTGTCCTCCTTGTTCTTGAACTCGATGCTCATGGTCGCCAGGAAGGTGAGGCCGACGTTGATCTCGTTCACGAACTCGTTCTTGCAGCGCTCGTGCAGGAGGTGCTGGGCGCTTGTCGAGTAGCGCCGTCCACTCTCGCTGAGCTCCAGGCTGCCGAGGGTGAGCTTGCGCTTGGTGAGATACTTGAACGACAGGGTGTGCGTCTCGCGGTACTCGGTCGCGGAGTTGGTGTTGGCGTACTCCGCCTTGCCCTCGACCTTCACCGTGGGAAACCCGACGCCGAGGCTGATCTCGCCCGCGATCGTCTGCAGCGCCTTGTCGTAGGAGATGTCGCGCGTGTACTCGAGCTGGGCGTGCTGCGAGGTCACGGTCTGCTCCAGACCCTTCACGCACGCGATGTTGCCCCACGACGCGCGGTCCGCGTCGTATGCCTGACCCAGATCGAGCTGGTTCGCGATCGACCCGGGGATCTCAGCCCGGGTGAGCTCGCTCGCCCCGGTATCGCCAGCATCACAGCCGCCCAGCGAGATGAGAAATGTTACAGGTGCCGCTAGGACGACGGCCTTGCTGACGGAGCGCATCGGTGGTTTCCTTTCGGCGGCGACGTGCTGGAGGGGATCAGCGGCGGTCGGCGTGGACGAGCAGGCAACCCGCATGCCGGCGTTGACGGCGGGTGTGCTCCACCTCGTTCCAGGTGAATGACCTCGCGGTCTCGAGCGCCACGACGCGGCGTCGCGTGCGGACACGCGGAGGTTGCGGGCAACGCGCCGGCCGCGGGCGTGGGCGGCGCGGACGTCGCGTCTTCGTCCAGCGTGACGACGCTCGGCGCCGTCACGCGAACGTCTAGGCGATGGACAGGTACCCGTCAGCGCGAAGGTGCCGCATCGACGTCTCGTTCTACGAGGGCGGCCTACAAAGTGCCCGGATATGTACGTCCGACGGCTTATCGGCCGGTGAGCTGGGGCTCGTGGGTCCGCGCCATATTGCCCCCCCGTTCACATGAGCCCAGAGGATGTATTGTGGCCGGGGGAGGTCCACTCCGCTCGGCAATTTCAGCCATCCCCTCACGGCCTCCGCCACGGCGCTCTCGAGGTCGCCGAAATGCGCGCTGTAGTCGGTGCTTCCGATCGAAATAAAGGAGTAAAACTGAGCCACCATGACCGGATGATGTTTGGCAGCCCAGAGCACGCGACCTTGTGCGGCATGGGCGTAGAGTGGATCTTGCGAACAAGCTACGTTGAGCTCACCCTCATGGAAAAAGCCTTTATCCCACCCCTGCGAGCTCTGCGCGGAGCTTGCACCAGGCATGAGCGCCAGGACCGCGGCGAGGAGCTGGGCTTGCAGTTTGCTGCTGGCTTTCATGTGCGACCCGTTCCTTTCTTCCCACTCCATCGCTGCCCGCGGCAAGCGCACCGCTGCGCTGCAAGCTCTGGAGCCGCCGCGGCGAGGGGCGCCTCCGGACTTCCCGTGTGACGGCGCCGCCGAGCCGCCCGGCGGTCTCGGAAGAGCCCAGCGCGGAGCGCGCCAGGAGCTGACTTGCAACGAAATCGCTTCTCTCCATGTTCCACAACATCGAGGCTCCAGCGCCTGCTGGGGCCCGCGAAGCGACACATGCCAGGAGCGGGCCCGGAAGAAGGGTGCGGGGCTCGCGCAGGAGGTTGTCTCTCCGTGTCCAACGGGCACGCAATCGCCGTCAAGCGCCGTAGCACTACGGCGGGAAGTTGCCCCGGATCAGCAGAAAAACCGCCATGGCGCCAAGGCCGCCAAGAAGAGAGGGGGAAGGGGGCCGTCCCGGTATTCCCCCCTATTTCCCTGGTTTCTTGGCGCCCTTGGCGTCTTGGCGGTTCGCTTCCCTGGCTGACTTCCCGCAGTAGAGGTAGGCGTCTCCCCGGCTGCCAGCGTCCAGAGCGGAGCGCTCGAGACTGTGGGCCTCGCCGTCGTTCGCTCATCCGCAGCGTGTCCCGCGGACGTCCCCGGCAGCGTCGAGAGCGCCTTCTCGGCGCCCGACGGCTGGGACGGCGCCTGCACCGCCGCGAACGCGATCCCCGCGGGCCAGGACTGCGGCGGGCAGCCGTGCGTGCAGTCGCTCTCGGTCGAGGCGCCGACCGTGCTGGTGACCGCCGCCTGCACGCCCCGGGTGGACGAGCCGCCGCCGCCGGCTCGCCTCGATCCGTGGCAGACCCGGGCGCTCGCCTGCCTGCCCGGCTCCTACACGGAGTGCCCGGACGACCGGAGCACCTGCATGCCGTCGCCCGGGCAGCCCGGGGTCCCGCCGCCCGGCGGCTTCCTGACGTGCATCTTCCACGAGGGCGACGTCACGTGCGGGGAGCCTTATCTCGACAGGCACGTCTTCTTCGGCGGCGCCGACGACCCCCGCAGCTGCTCCGAGTGCGGCTGCGGGGAGCCGGAGGGCGCGTCGTGCACGATCATGGCCTCGGTCTTCAGCGACGCCGCGTGCACGGAGACGCTCGTGTCAGCCGTCGTGAGCTCGACGACGCCGTTCTGCGGGGTCACGCCGCCCGGCGTCGCCCTCGGCAGCAAGTCGGCGGAGGTCGTCGCCGTCGATCCCGGCTCGTGCGCGCCGAGCGGCGGTGAGCCGGTCGGGGAGATCCTGCCGGCCGAGCCGTCGACCTTCTGCTGCCAGGCATAGGGCCCGCGCGGGCCATCACCTCTTGTCAAAATACGAGAACGGATCGGCAGCGCCCTTCAGGGGTCGAGAGACCGCGACCGAGCGGGATATCGACGACGCAGCCATCAAGACACCGCAGCACGGCAAACGCTCGCCACCGGCCCGTGGTTATGCGCCGGCGATGCTGGTCGCCTCAACGCGTCGACCCTCCCTCGCCGCGACGGATGACAGGCGATCATCGTCTCGCGCTCAGCACCGGTTCCACCCGGTCCGCGAGCTCTCCGCGCTTCTCGTTGCGGAGCGCCGCGACCAGGGCGGCGGCGAGCGGCCCCGAGTCGATCATCGGCCCGGCGAGCTCTTCGAGCCAGCGCGCCATGATCTCGCATGGATCGCGGTCGATCGAGGCATCGCGAAGGAGCGATGTGAGCGTGTCCGCGAGCGCCCCGCGCCCATGCGCGCGGAGTTCTGCGAGGAGCTCGGCCGCGAGCTGCGCCGGATCGACCATCGGTCCGACCAGCTCACGCACCCAGCAGGTCGTCCGTGTCGTGGGTGCGCGCGAGCTCGTCACCGCCCGCGACGAGGGCCGTGCGTTCGGTGCGATCCATGCGGGTGGCCATCAGATCTCCCTCCTTCCTTTACCGTCGCGGAGGGTAGCAAACACGAACCGATTTTCCTCAACGTAACCGTTCACGACCCGTAGGCACCCCCTTCGCCTCGACGGTACCTATCTATGCCTTGTCGAAGAAGTCGACCGTGACCTCTCGGACGAAGAGTTATGTTACATGAAGGCGAGAAGGTGGGAAGGGATGATTGTGCCGCCTCGTCGACGCTCGCGCGGTCGACGCATGGCTTCCGGCGCCTTGTCGACGACTCGGGCCCGGCGGAGGCATCGGCGGCACGCGGCCTCGCCGCCGCGCGCCTGCGGGCGACGTGCACGCGGGCGACGACCTCGGCGTCGACCGCCGTTTCCTCCGCTCGCTGCTGGGCCCAGCCACCCTTCGCCGCAGACCGCTCTTGCTCTCGCATCGCGTCGCGAATCTACGGCGACGGCGCGCACCAAGCGAGGATGGGGTCTACAGAACGTATATGCCCAGATCTTCGCACTCTATCAGCCGATAGCTTTCGATGTCCGGCCTCTCTTGAATCAGCGGTTCTATCAAGTCATTGGCCGACTCCGGGTCGGTCGAACACTGCAAATCCGATACCTCCTCCAAGCAATCGCACGTCGAAACTTGCGCTTCGTAGGTGCAGATCCAGAACGTTTTCCCGGGGCTGCAGATTATCATTGCCGGGTCATCGCAGCCGGCGATCCCTGTTGCAAGAAGAGTCGACGTCGCAAATTTTCGGATCGATGCAGGTTGTATCATGGCGCGCCTGAGCTTGGACGATTGTAGCGGACGCTGAGAATACGCGGGACATCGATCGATGCCAACCACACACCACACGAAGCGGACACCCCGGACGTAAGGAGGCACGAAGACCCGCGATGACACCTCCCGCGAGCCAGGGCTACGGCGGTCAGCCATGCGTGCCGTCGCTCTCGATCCATGCGCCGGCCGCCCTGGCGACCGGCGCGCGCACGCCGAGGGGGGGGCGAGCCGGTCACACGAGCCCGGCTTGCTCGGGAGCGCAGCCCGGCGCGGTGGACGGTCGGCGAGCGGCCGCATGCGGTTTGCCGAGACCCACCCACGGCTGCTCGCCTGCTCGACCCGAGCTCGCGCTCCTGCGCACCGTCGCGGCACGCAGTTTGCGACGCATGCGGCGCAGGGGCGCGGCTGTCTCATCGCGGGATCGCTCGGCCCTGGAGCAAGGCGATGGACGGCGCAGCCAGGGACATCTTCGTCATCAGCGACCTGCACATCGGTGACGGCGGCGCGCGCGACAACTTCGACTCGGGCAAGAAGACGCCGCAGCTGCGCGCATTCCTCGACCACGTGGGCAGCGAGGGAGGCGAGCTCTTCGTCCTCGGCGACTTCTTCGAGCTCTGGCAGATGAACCTCAGCCTCCTGCTCGTGAAGCGGCGGGCGCTCCTCGATCAGCTCGCCACGCTGAGGCTCGTCTACGTGCCCGGCAACCACGACATCGACCTCGCGCACTTCATCGACACGGACTTCCTCCATCACCCCTTCTTCGCGTGCATGCGCGCGCCCTTCGTCCGGGAGCTCGGGGACAGACGGTTCCGCTTCTGCCACGGGCACGAGACCGATCCGTTCAACGCCGGGGACGACCCGGGCTTCGGCCGCATGCTCTCCATCTTCGCCGGCGTCTTCGAGGACCAGAACGGCTCTCCCCTCCTCACGAGCGGCGAGAGCGTCGAGGATGTCCTCGAGCAGTTCGGCGACTCGATGTTGACGATCTGGAAGCGCTCCCTGGCGACGGTTCACCGTAGCCAGGGCGCAACGAAGGAGGTGCGCCCCACCTCGGAGCTGACGCCGGCGCAGAACCCGGACCGGCTCGGCGAGCACGTGGTCGGGGTCCGAGCAGAGCTCGACAAGGGCGAATACGACGTGACGGTGCTCGGGCACACCCACAAGCCAGGTCGCATCGGCGACTGGTACTTCAACAGCGGCTCATGGACAGGCCCCCGCAACTCGTTCCTTCGCATCTCTCCGGACGGACACGTGCGCTATCTCGAGTGGAAGGACGGTCACGCCATCGAGCGCGAGATGCCCGTCGTGCTCCCGGAGGCAGGGCCCGGCCGCGCGCCCGCGGCGCCGAAGAACCCGGTGACCGCGGCCATGTCCGCGGCGAGGACGCTCTTCCCGAAGCCGACCCGGCCGGAGCGCTCCCGGTGGGTCCTCATCGCTCAAGGCGTCCTCGCGATCTCGGTGGGCGCCGGCGTCCTGACGATCTCGGTCGGTCAGGGCTCGTCCGCGGGGTGGCGCGTGCTCGTCTCGGCCTTCGCCGCGTACGCGCTCGTCGATGGCGCCCTGTCGCTCTTCGGCGCGTCGCGCGAGCCGACCGTCCGCCGTCTCCTCTCCCTCGTGCGCGGCGTGGCGAGCCTCCTGCTCGGCCTCGTGGTGCTCCGTCGCGGCTATATGGTCGAGGTCTTCGTGATCCTCGTCGGCATCTGGGCGTTCATCTCGGGCGCGTTGCGCGTCGCGGCGTCGGTCGTGCTCAAGGGAATGGTGGAGTCGAGGTGGCTCTTCGCCGTGGGCGCTGGGTCGATGCTCGCCAGCCTCGTCCTGCTCTCGCTGCCCGCGTCGGCGGTGCTGCTCAAGTTCGCCCTGGCCGGCTACCTTTGTTACTACGGCGGGGGGGAGCTCCTGGCCGGCATCTTCGGGCAACGGGCGTCGAGGACGGCGAGCCTCCGTCCCGCCGCATGAGGCCGCTCGCGGCCCTGGGACACGACCGCTGACCGGCGCAGAAACACGCCCTCGCCGCGCGCCGTTGATCTACGCTCCGCCCGCCCCGGCAGTCCGGCGGCCGAGCGGGCGGGGAGCTGCTTCCGCGGCGCGACCAGGACGCCGGTCGCTCTCGCGGCGCGCCCACGGGCTCTCGCTGGCCTCCCGGCTTCCCGCGCGCCTCGCAGGTCGAGGGCCACCTCGGAGATCCAGCCATGAAGATCCCCCTCCCGATCACCCCGTCCCGCGCCTCGCTCGCCGGCCTCGCCGCCCTCGTCGCCCTCGCCGCGGGCGCCGCGTGCGTGCAGCCGCACGCCCCTCCGCCGGCAGAGCCGCCCCAGGCAGCCCCGGCGCCCACCGCCGCCCAGGCCGCGCCCCCGGCGCCGCGCTTCGACGAGATCCCCCGGCTCGACTTCAACCGCATCGCCGTCGAGCTCGATCTGCCGCTCTTCTGGATCGCCGACCGGAACAGCTCGGGCGCGGTCGAGCCGGACGAGGTCTCCGGGCTCTGGCACCACACGACGGCCCCCGCCTGGGTCGCCTCCGGGGCGTTCACCCCGGAGTTCACCTCGGCCTACGCGGCCATGACAAGGATCAAGGCCGAAGGCCACCCGCGCGCCGGGCTCGATGAGGCCGAGAAGCGCCGCCGCGACGCCGTCCTCGCGGAGCTCGCGGCCGGCCGCCCTTCGCTCCTCCGGTCCGACTTCCGCGGCGCGTCCGCCGAGGACCGGGCCATCGTCGGCCACCTGCTCAAGGTGGCCGAGCTCATCGAGCAGATCCACGCGAAGCAGCTCGGCTCCGCCGGCATGGCCGACAAGAGCCCGCCCGACGATCCGGCGAGCCGGGCGCTCTTCTGGCGCAACCAGGGGCCCTGGTGCGAGCAGCCCAGGAGCCGCAACGAGCCGAGCTGCAGCGCGCTGCCCGGCAAGCCGCCCCGCGTGACAGGCGTCTACCCGGCGCGCCTCCAGCAGGACAAGACGTTCTGCGCCGCGCTCGAGGCGCGGCGGGACCAGCAGGCGCTCCTCTCCCCCTTCACCGTGGTCGTCGAGCAGGGCGGCGCGCTCAAGGCCGTGCCGTACAGCGAGGCCTACAAGCCCGAGATGGAGGCGGTGAGCCGGGAGCTCAAGGCCGCGGCGGAGGCGATCCAGAGCCCCGGCGAGGCCGCCTTCAAGGCGTACCTGCTCGCGGCGTCGCAGGCGTTCCTCGACAACGGCTGGGAGCTCGCCGACGAGCCCTGGGCGAAGATGAACGCCGAGAACTCGGCGTGGTACCTGCGCGTGGGGCCGGACGAGACGTACTGGGAGCCGTGCAGCCGCAAGGCGGGCTTCCACGTGAGCTTCGCGCGCATCAACCAGGAGTCGCTCACCTGGCAGAAGAAGCTCGACCCGGTGAAGGCCGACATGGAGGCGGCCTTCGCGAAGCTCGCAGGCGCGCCGTACAAGGCGCGCAAGGTCGCGTTCCACCTGCCCGACTTCATCGACGTCCTGGTGAACGGCGGCGATTCGCGCGCCGCGACCGGCGGGACCGCGGGGCAGAGCCTGCCCAACTGGGGGCGGGTCGCCACCGAGGGCCGCGGCCGCACCGTGGCGATGGTGAACCTCCTGCACGACGACGACAGCCGCGCCGCGCTGCGGGAGGCGACCGCGTCGCTGTTCTGCAAGACCACGATGGAGAGCGTCTCGCTCGAGCGCCCCGTCGCGACGCTCGGCACGGTGCTGCACGAGGCGGCCCACAACCTGGGCCCGGCGCAGGGCTACAAGGTGAAGGGCAAGACCGACAGCGAGATCTACGGCGGGCCGCTCGCGTCGATGCTCGAGGAGCTCAAGGCCCAGACAGGCGCGCTCTTCTTCACCGGCTGGCTCGTGCAGCAGGGCGTCCTCGACCCGGCGCTCGCCCGCATGTCCGAGGCGAGGGACGTGATCTGGGCGCTCGGGCAGGTGGGGCAGGGCATGCACACGGCGGGCGGCGAGCCGCGGCCCTACGGCCAGCTCGCCGCGATCCAGCTCGGCAGCCTGCTCGACGCGGGCGCGCTCGGCTTCCACCGCGGCGAGGTGGCGGCGAACGGCACGGACAAGGGGTGCTTCTCGATCCAGGCCGACAAGCTGCCCGCCGCGGCCGAGGCGCTCGCGAGGACGGTGCTCGGCATCAAGGCGCGCGGCGACAAGGCCGGCGCGCTGCGCCTCCGCGACACCTACGTCGAGCAGGAAGGGGCCTGGAAGGGGCTCCGCGGGGTGATCGAGGAGCGCATGCAGCGCATGCCGCTCGGCAGCGTCGTCTACGCGATCGAGATGTAGCAGGTCGTCCCGTCCTCCGCGCTGACGTCCATGCCGGGCGGAGCGCTGCCGGCATCGCCCTGCCCTTGACGATCGAGCGAAAGTCTACGGATACTCGCGCGACATGAGGAGCCCGTGACGCCCTACTACCGCCGCGACCAGGCCGACGGCATCACGCCGCCGAACCTCGCCGACGAGTCGACCTACGCGGAGCACATCGTCCATGCTCGCGGCAAGCGCACGCGGTTCACCTCCCTGAGCATCGACCCGGCCACCATCGTCGACTTCGGGCCTCAGCTCTGGCAGTTGATTCAACCCAAGATCTACGACGACGGTCACGGCGTCGTCTCCCACGACGCCCTGGTCGGCACCCTGCGCGAGGAGCTCAGGTCCGCGCCCGATCCAGCTGCCCGCGAGCTCGCGGCCCGGGCGCTCCCGCGCGCGGTCAAGCGCCGGGAGGCGCTCGTGCACTGGCGCTTCGATGTCTCCCGGATCGCTCGCAAAGAGCTCTCGGAGTGGGCGCGTCCTCACGCGCGGCACTACTTTGTGAAGGCATGAGCTCCGATCTGTTCTCGTGCCGTAACTGCATCCACAACCCGGCCCAGGGGCTCACGCTGGGGCCGGGCGCCGGCTTCTGCCTCACGTGGGGCTCGATCATCGATCGGCCGGAACAGACGACGTGCAAATACCTGCATCGCAAGGATTTGCCGATGTTCCTCGCTCGCCGTGGCGTCCAGGAACACGAGGAGGAGTTCTCTCAGGTAGCGTACATGGCTGACCTCGAGACCCATGAGTCCCTCGTTCCGCGCGCATACGACAGCGACGCCATGCTCGAGGCGGAGCGGCTGGATACCGCGACCCGGGCTGTCGCCGCCTACCACGCGCTGGACAGCGCGCCGGACACCACCGCGCAGCGCCGCTCCTTGACGCTCGCGACGTTCGCGGGGGCCGCGGACGGCCGCAGGGCCATGACGTACGCGAGCCTGGTGCGCCGCGTGCTCGCCAGCGGAGCCCCGGCGCGCATGTGGACGCGACGCGTACTGGACCTGCTGGACGAGATCGACACGGACGTCCTGTTTCGAGCGGCGGACCTCCTCGAGGCCGGTGGAGCGGCCGCCGCCAGGTGGGAGGTGGCGCATGCGCGCCTCTCGTGCATCCAGGAGTTCGGCTGGCACGCGGCGCGGGAGGAGCTGATGTATCCGATGATGGAGCTCGGAGCCCACGTCGCCGAGGAAGACTGGAACGGATTCCTCCTCGCGCTCGGGCGACTCAAGGGGAGCTTCCGGGACGCCGTCATCGCCCTGGACGCCGAGCAGCGACTCCTGAGATTGCCCCGCCCGTAGCCCAGTGGCGAAGGCCGTCGACAGCAACCCACGGCTCGCCTGGAGGGCCCCATGACCCCAGCGCAACCGCACCAGACGACCCCGCCCGCGCGCAGATCGAAGAGCGCGCGCGGGCGGCTCCGCGCCCTGGGCCTGCTCGCGCTCGTCGGCCTCCCCGCGCTCGGCCTCGGCGAGCTCGCGATGCACGTCCACTTCAGCGAGAGGGCTCCGGCGTTCGACGCGTGGCGCGAGGTGAAGGCGCCCCTCGCGGCGATGAAGCAGCCCGGGGACCTCGTGGTCGTGGCGCCCGCGTGGGCGGATCCGGCGGCGCGCCGCGCGCTCGGGGACGAGCTGATGCCGCTGCGCGACGCGGCCCGGCCCGACGAGAGCCGCTACGCGGCCGCCGTCGAGATCAGCGTCCTCGGGCAGCGCGCCGAGGAGCTCGCGGGCTTCCGCGAGGAGGCGCGGCAGGAGCACGGCCGCTTCGTGCTCCGGCGCCTCGTGAACCCGGCGCCCGCGCGCGTCGTCTACGACTTCGTCGATCACGTCGCGCCGGCGTCGGCCGACGTGCGCGTGACGGATCCGCCGGCCGCGTGCCGCTGGAATCCGCGCGCGCGGGTGGCCGCCGGGGGCCTCGGCGGCCACCCGACGTTCCCCGCCGAGCGCTTCGAGTGCCCCGGCGGCCCGTTCTTCAACGTGGGGGTCACGGTGATCGCGGACGAGGAGTTCCGCCCTCGCCGGTGCATCTGGTCGCACCCGCCGAGGGACGGCGAGATCGTGACGCGCTTCCGCGACGTCCCGCTCGGCTCGGTGATCCGGGGGCACGCGGGCATGTACTGGATCATCGAGCGCGACCGGCGCGGCGCGCCGGTCACGCTGTCGGTGCGCGTGAACGGCGAGACCGTGGGCGAGGCGACGCACGCCGACGGCGACGGGTGGGCGGCGTTCGAGTTCCCGCTCGGCGCCCACGCGGGCGCGGCCAGCGCCGAGGTGGAGCTCGCCGTGCGGTCCGCGGACTACACGCACCGCCACTACTGCTTCGAGGCAGACACCCGATGAAGCGAACGACGCCCCTCGCGCCCGCCGACGGCCTGATCGCGCTCGCGTTCGCGGCGGCGTACGTCGCCCTCCTGCTCGCGACCGCGGGCGATCTCGGCTACGCGCGCGACGAGGGGTTCTACTTCCACGCCGCGAGCCGCTACGGCGCGTGGTTCCAGGCGCTGATCGAGGCGCCGCGCGCCGCGCTCGATCCGGCGATCGTCGACGCGGCGTGGTCGGTGAACCACGAGCACCCCGGACTCATCAAGTCGCTCTTCGCGCTGTCGAACCTGCTCCTGCAGAAGCGGCTCGGGCTCTTCGACATGGAGGGGACGAGCTACCGCTTCCCCGCGATGGTCCTCTCGGGCGCAGGCGTCGCGCTCGTGTACCTCTGGGGCACGCAGGCGCGCGATCGGCTCGCCGGCGCGTCCGCGGCCGTGCTCTTCGCGATGCTGCCGCGGTACTTCTACCACGCGCACCTCGCGTGCTTCGACGCGCCGATCGTGACCGTCTGGGCCCTGTGCGCGTATGCGTACTGGCGCTCGCTGCGGGAAGGCGGCGCGCTGTGGCCCGTGCTCACCGGCATCACCTTCGGCCTCGCGCTCGACACGAAGCACAACTCGTGGTTTTTGCCGATCGTCTGCGTCACGCACGCCGTCGCCCTGGAGCTCAGGGAGCGGATCGTCGCGCACCCGTCGAGGGCGGAGGCCGCGCTGGAGGCGGAGGCCGCGCCGGCGAACGCCCCCGCCGCGGCGCCGGAGCCACCGCGAGGGGCCCGGCGATCGGTCGCCGCGCTCGCCGCGATGGCGACGATCGGCCCCCTCGTCTTCTACGCGCTCTGGCCGTGGATCTGGCGCGAACCGCTCCCGCGCCTGCGCGAGTACGCGTCGTTCCACCTGAACCACGATTACTACAACATGGAGTTCCTCGGCCGGAACTACTGGACGCCGCCGATGCCGAGGGCCTACGCGCCCGTGATGACGGCGGCGACGGTGCCCGTCGTGACGCTCTGCCTCTTCGTCGCGGGGCTGTGCGCGGCCGCGCGCGAGCGCCTGCTCTACCCGCTCGCGCGCGCGGCGGCGCGGCTCGCCCCGGCCAGCGGGAGGCCCGCGCTCGCCGCGGCGCGCGCGCTCGCCGCGCGGCTCCGGCCGCCGTCGCACGACCCCGGCGGCACGGCGCTCCTCTGGTTCCTCGCCATCGCCGCCGTCTACGGCGCGTGGCTCTCCCCGAGCACGCCGATCTTCGGCGGCACGAAGCACTGGATGACGGCCTACCCGTTCATCGCCCTGTTCGCCGGGGCCGCGTTCTCCGCCGCGGTGAGGCGCGCGCGCGTCGGGCTCCGCGCGCTGCTCCTCGCCCGGCGCGGCGCCGGCGCGCCGTCCGGCGTCGCCGCGCGCGGGGCGCAGGGGGCCGCGCTCGCGCGTGCGGCGCGCGGGCCGCTCGTCCCGGCGCTGCTCGGGGCGGCGGTGATCGCGGCGCCCATCGCCGAGACGCTGCACGCGCATCCGTGGGCGCTCTCGAGCTACACGCCGCTGGTCGGCGGCGCGCCCGGCGGGGCGAGCCTCGGGCTGAACCGCTCCTTCTGGGGCTACACGACGGGCGCGGTCGTGGACTACCTCAACGAGCACGTCCCGCCCCGGGGGACGGTGTACATCCACGACACCGCCGGCCAGGCGTGGGACATGCTGCTGCGCGACGGGCGGCTGCGAAAGGACATCCGCGGGGTGGGGGCGGTCGCGGACGCGGACTTCGCCCTCTACCACCACGAGAAGCACATGCTCGGGCAGGCGTACCAGGCGTGGGTCGCGTTCGGGACCACGAGCCCGGATCACGTCGCCGGGCTCGATGGCGTGCCGGTGATCCTTGTCTACCGGAACCACCGGGCCCGCTGAGCGCGATCAGCGCTTCTTCGCCGCGGCCTTCTTCGCCGGAGCCTTCGCCGGCTTCTTCGTGGAAGCGGGCGCGGCCTTCTTCGCCGGAGCCTTCGCCGCCTTCTTCGCGGCGCTCGCCGCGGTCTTCCCCGTCGCGGCCCTCTCCGCCGAGGCGGGCGCCTTCTTCGTCGCGGCGCCATTCGTCGCGGCGGCAGCCTTCTTGGCCGGCTCCTTCTTCGCGGCCCGGACCGCCGCGGCCTTGGGCTTGCTCGACGCGGGCCGCTCCACCTCGGGCTCGGCCGGCTTGCGAGGCTTCCCGCGCGCGGCGAGCCCCTTCGAGGGCGCCTCGTCCTCGTCCGCCTCGCCCTCGAGATCCTCGTCCTCGAGGGCGTCATCGTCGTCCGCCTCGTCCTCGACGTCCTCGTCGTCGAGGCCTTCGTCCTCGTCGTCGAGGCCCTCGTCCTCGTCGTCGAGGCCCTCGTCGTCGAGATCCTCGTCCTCGAGGTCGTCGTCCTCCGCGCCCGCCGGCTGCGGCGGAGGCTCGCGGCGCCGCGAGGCGGGGGCATCGCCGCGCAGCGGAGCGATGGCCGAGGGGCCCGTCGCGCCGAGCTCGTCGAGCGGCTCGCCGAGCAGCGCCCCGATCTCGTGCGTGAGCTCCGTCATGTGGCTGTCGACCTCGAGCGCGTCCTGCTCGGACAGCGGGGTGAGCTTGAGCCTGAGGACGCGGTCGCCCGCGAGCTCCCACGACGCGGCGCAGCCGCCCTCGCGCAGCATCCTCGAGGCGATGGCGTCGATCCGCTGGCGCAGGCCGCCGCGCGCTCCGGGGTCGATCCTGCGCTGCAGCTCGAAGCGGCGCTCCATCATCGGGAGCGTCACCACCCTCGCCTCGACGAGATCGGAGAGCTCGTCGGCCACGGCCTCCTCGATCTCGAGCCGGGCGTCGGGGTCGCTGCTCTCCAGCGAGAACGTCGCCTCGCGGAGCTCGGCATCGTAGGCCGTCAGCTTGCCGCCGGCGCTCTGGGCCGCGCGCGTCAGCGACTCGCGCAAGACCTCCACCGGCGCGCGCTTGCCGACGGTCGAGGCGACGTACCCGAGCGTGTCCAGCCGCACCTGCACCGGACCGTCGTCCTCGATGCCGAGCTCGGGCCGCGGACCGAGCAGCGCGTCGCGCATCACCCGGAAGACGTCGCGCTTGATCACGTTGTCCTCGGTGAAGATGTCCTCGACGTGCTCGGACTCCATCAGCGTGCTCGTGAGGCTCGCGACGAGCTCCTCGACCCGGTCGTCGAGCTCGTCGGTGCCAAACGTGGTCGTGACCTCTCCGTCGACGAGGGCGTACGGATCGAGCCGGGGAGCGATAGCCGCGATGTCCGCGGACATCTTGTCCTCGAGCTCGCGCGCGAGCGCGGTCGCGCCGCCCCTGGCCACCAGGATGTGTCCGTGAGCCTTCAGCGCATCAACGATGCTCGTGGAAAGTCGGCGGGAGAGATTGCGCTCGTTCACGAGGCGCGCAGCTTACACGTTTTGCGCGGCCTGGCGATACGGAGAGCGCGGATCGGCCGTGCTCAGGGGTCGTTCTCGATCACCTTGATCAGCACGCCGCCGATCCGCTCCGGGATGGCCGCGCGCGCTGCCGCAGCCCCTCCCGACCGGACGCTGACGCGGACGATGAAGCCGACCCCGTCCTCTCGCTCTACCCCGACGCCAACACACCACGGCTCGCCGGCGATCTTGGCCTTGAGCTCGTCCTTGGCCCGCCGGGCCGATCCCACGTCGCTCATCTCATTCACCTCTCCATCGGTTGGAGCGCGCCGCGACAGCCGCTCGCGCTCACTCGCTGTATCCGACCGCCAAGACCTGCCACGTCGCGGGCGCGTCGGCGACATCCACGATGCTCGCCGCGAAGTCGCCGCTCGCCGACGGGGCGAGATCGCCGCCCGCCACGGCGATCTGACCGACGCTGACGATCTTCCCGTCGGCGCCGTAAAGCGAGACGATCGCGAGCACGGACCGGGCCGTGAAGGTGGACTCGTTCGTGATCCTGCCCGCCACCTGGTACGGGCTCTGCCCGCGCGTCGGCGTGAACTTCGTGTCCGCGATGCTGAGCTTGGCCAGCTTCCCCCGGAACGACGGGGCCGCGGGGGCGATCTCGGCCTTGAACGCGGCGAGCCCGGGGGGACGCTGCGACGCGAACGCGCACGGGACCTTCTCGCCCGGCGGCAAGAGGCGCACCTGGGTCGCGCAGTCGCCGCTCAGGAGGGCGACGTTGCCGGCGTCGTAGAGCGTCACCTTCGCGCTCGGGGAGCCGATGGCGACCGTCCCGGTGTTGTGGATCTCGCCGACGAAATGCTGGAGCTTGCCGGCGCGCGCGGCGAAGGTCCGGAGATCGCGGATCTCGGCGCGGTGCACGCCTCGCTCCGCGGCCGCGTCGACGGGGCGGTCGGCGGTCGGGGCCGTGGGCAGCGGCTCAGGCAGCCTGGCGATCTCGCGGGCGGTGACGCCCGTGGAGAAATAGATGACCACCGCGCCGGCGAGGATGCAGAGCAGGAAGACAGCTCCGCAGCCGATGCCGAGGATCAGCCCGAGGTTCGACCGCCTCGGCGGAGGCCTGAGCGGCGCGCCGCCGAAGCCCCCCGGAGAGGCGCCGAACGCGTGCGGAGGCGGACCACCGTAGCCGCCGGGAGGAGGGCCGTAGCCGCCCGGAGGACCGTGGCCGCCGGGGGGACCGTGGCCGCCCGGAGGACCGTGGCCGCCGGGAGGAGGGCCGTGGCCGCCCGGTGGGCCTCCTCCCGGCGGATAGCCGCCAGGGGGGTGGTTTGCCGCGCCGAGCGGTGCGCCCTGCTGATCCATGAGGCCCGCAGTATGCCGGAAAAGAGGGCCTCCAGGTCCAACCCGCGGCGCGCGGCTCAGAGGTGCCGGCGCGCGATCTCGGCCCACGTGCCGGTCGGCTCGATCTCCAGGTACCTCCGCCAGCACGGGCGCGCCTTCGTCGGATCGCCGATCTGCTCGTACGCCATCGCGAGGTTGTAATAGGCGTCCGCGAAGCGCGGATCGCTCTCGATCGCGCCGCGGAAGTACCGGATCGCCTCGGGCGCGCGGCCGCGCTCCAGCATGACGTAGCCGAGGTTGTACTGCGCCTCCGGCTGGGCCGCGTCGAGCTCGAGCGCCTTCATGTAGAGCGCCTCGGCCTGCTCCTCGGCGTTGCGCCGGAAGCAGATGTTGCCGAGGTTCGTGTACGCGATGGCCAGCCAGGGATCGATCTCGAGCGCGCGGCGGTAGAGCGCCTCGGCCTCGTCCATCGTCGCCGGATCCTCGTCGAGCTGGCTGGCCTGCATGTAGAGATCGTAGGCCGTGCGCGCGCGATCCCTGCCGACCTTCGGGCGGAGCACGCGCACGACGTCGTCGCGCAGCTCCTTCACCTCGAAGTCGAGCACCATCTGCCCGGTGAGCGGCTCGAACGCGCCCGACGCGCCCCGGACCACGACCGCCTTGCCGTCGAAGGCGACGCGGAGCTCGGCGAGGGGGCGCGTCACCTTGGGGAGCGCGGCGCGGATGTTGCCGATCGCCCGCGCGACGTCGCGCAGGCGCACCTTGCGGGCGATGAGATCGCGCGCGGCGCGCAGGGCGATCAGATCCGAGAAGGTGTACGCGCGCCGCCCTTGCCGGCGGCCGCTCGGCGACGCGATGCCGGCGCGATCGAGCGAGCGCAGTCGCCCGGGCGAGATGCCGAGCAGCCGCCCGACCTCCGTGCCGGTGAACATGTCGGTGACCGGCTCGCGCGCGCCCGGCGCAGGCTGCGGCGCCTCCGGCTCGCCGGTCCGCGGGGCGGGCGGGGGCTCCGACACCCGCCCCCCGCCGGGGCCGAACACGACGTGGATCACCTTGTCGGAATCGCCGGAGGCGGAAAGGTCCTTCTTGCTCATCGCAGCGTCGCGGGCTCCGCGCCGAGGATCGGCAGAGGCTGAGCGCGCCGCGGGGAGCGTACCCCGCCTCGCGCCGGAGTGCTCCCGTTCTCCACGTGGACACGCGCGTCAAGAGGGGACACAGCGGACATCGCGAGCGCTCGCCGCGGCGGCGCGACGGCGAGCGGTGCGAGGGGGGCAGCTTTGCTTGGCATGGCGATCACGCGTGCGCCGTCCTGTCGGTGGTGACCAGCACGCGCGCCATGACGTCCACGGTCAACGCGAACACGACCGCCGCCGCGCGCGGCGCGAGCCCGCAGCGGATCTCGGCGTGCAGCGGCCCGAGCGGGCCCCCCGCGCGCGCGGCCGCCTCGCGCTGCGCGACACGGAGCGCCCGCAGCCGGAGGTGAGGGTCGAGCGCGAGCGCCCGGTCGAGCGGCGCCGCGAGCGGCACGTCCGGCGGCAGCGCGACGAGCACGCTGGTCGACCCGTAGTACACGAGCGCGCCCCCCTCGTTCCGGGTGCTCCCCTCGCTCACCACGTCGGCGTCGTCGAACAGCGCGTGGAGGCGCCCCGCCGAGCAGGTCACGAGCTCGACGCGCCGCCGCTGGAAAAGAGGCGGTCGCCTGACCTTCGCCAGACCGGGACCGGGGAGACGCTCGCTGTGCGGCATTGAGATCGCGATCGTGGCACCGACGCGCTCGGCATTCCCAGAAGCGCGCGGAGATCCGCACAAAGTTGCTGCGGCACGCGATTGTGTGCGGGACGCCGGGGCCGCGCGGCGGCGACGAATTTGGCCACGTGCGTCGCGCCTTGCCAGGATGCGCGTCGCGCCGAAGGGCGCGAAGGAGCGACCATGAGCTACACGGGCAACGACCGCCGCAGGCACCGGGTCTTCATCACCCGCAACACCGAGTATCACGTCCGCGACGAGATCTGCGTCGCCGTGCGCGATCGGGCCGCGCGGAAGTTCAGGTCGGCCCACCTCGCGCTGCACCTGAAGCTCCAGGGCGCGGTCCGGATCAACCCGAACGGGATCGTGATCCCGGAGCCGCAGAACGCGCGCGTCGGCGCCCCCATCTACTTCACCCAGATGGACCCCGATGGGCAGGAGCGGCAGGTCGTGACGAGCCGCGTGGAGCGCATCGAGCGGCCCGAGAAGAGCACCGTGGTCCAGTACCCCTCGTGACATCGCGGAGGGCCTCGCCGGACGGCGCGGCGGCGCGGGCGGCGCGGGGCGCTCGGTCGTCGTGCCGCCCGCGCCGCCCAGAGCGCGCCGATCAGCCGATCATGCAGAAGCCTTCGTAGTCGATGTAGCTCGTGATGGTCGGCGACTCGCCGCACGCCGGGCAGGTCTTGTCGCGGCGCAGCTTGAGCTCGCCGAACTTCATCCGCAGCGAGTCGTACGTGAGGAGCCGGCCGATGAGGGGCGTCCCCTGGCCGAGGATCAGCTTCACCACCTCGGTCGCCTGGATCATGCCGACGAGCCCAGGGAGGATCCCGAGCACGCCCGCCTCCTGGCAGCTCGGCGCGAGGTGCGGGGGCGGCGGCTCGGGATAGAGGCACCGGTAGCAGGGGCCGACGCCCGGCAGGAACGTCGTCACCTGGCCCTCGAAGCGGAAGATCGAGCCGTGCACGACCGGCTTCTTCTTGAAGACCGAGGCGTCGTTCACGAGGTAGCGGGTCGGGAAGTTGTCGCACCCGTCGAGGACGATGTCGAACTGGTCGAAGATGCGGTCGACGTTGGAGCTGTCGACGCGCTCCTGGAACTTCACGACCTTCACGTCGGGGTTCAGGTCGCGGATCGCCGCCTCGGCGCTGTCGACCTTGGGCATGCCCACCCGCGAGGTCGCGTGGAGGATCTGCCGCTGGAGGTTCGAGTTGTCGACAACGTCGGCGTCGACGAGGCCGATCGTCCCGACGCCGGCGGCGGCCAGGTACAGGGCGGCCGGGCTGCCGAGGCCGCCGGCGCCGAGGAGGAGGACCTTGGCGGCGAGCAGCTTGGCCTGCCCCGCCTCGCCGACCTCGGGCAGGAGCAGGTGGCGGGAGTACCTGTCGCGCTGCGCCTCCGTGAGGTTGGGCGGCAGCTCGACCGGGTAGCTCAGGTCCTTCCAGCGGACGAAGCCCGGGTTGGCGCTCTCCACGTTGGTGTAGCCGAGCTCCTGGAGCGTCTTCGCGGCGAGCGCCGAGCGCGTGCCGCCGGCGCAATAGGCCACGATGTGCGCCGCCTTGTCCGGCAGCTTCTGCTCCACCTGCATCTCGAGGAAGCCGCGCGGGATCGAGATCGCGCCCGGGATGTAGCCGGCGCGGTACTCCTCCTTCTCGCGCACATCCAGGAGCACGATCGGGGCCTTGTCGTCGAGGCGGCGCTTGAGCTCGCTCAGCGAGAGCTCGCGGATGGACTTGCGGACGTCGGAGATGAGGTCGCTATAGGTCGTAGGCATCGTGGCTCCTCAGAGATAGGGAGACTTAGGTGCGTGGCGCTACGAGTCAACGACGGACGGACGGAGGCGGATTTTCTAGCGGCTGCGGGGCAGGAGATCGGGCCTTGACCGGAGCGAGGCGAGCGGCTCCTCCTTCTGCATGCCCCCTGCGCACTCGATGCGCGCGACGCGGCCGGCGGGCGGCACGTCGATGATCGTCGCCATCTCGTTCTCGGATTTGCAGAGGGCGAGCACCTTCGTGCCCGGGGCGAGGCGCGCGCTGCGGAGCTGCTTGCGCGACAGCTCGACCTCCACGTCGTCCGCGAGCCGCCGGACGAGGATGTCGGCGCCCTGGACGTCGCTCACGACGCCGAGCTCGAAGGTGGGCTGCTTCTCCCGGAGCGGTCCCCACACGCGCTCGCCCTTCAGCTGATCGTTCGGCGGCAGCCAGTCGTCGGTCGGCTCCGGGGCGAGGCGCGGCAGCGGCACCCACCCGATCGCGACCTCGAGCGCCGCCGTGAGCACGGCCGTGCCGGGGTCGACCGCGGTCACCAGGGCGCGCTCCTTTGTCTGGCCGAGGATCCAGACGGGGGTCGAGGGCGGGAGGCTGCGCTTCGGCTCGCCGTCGATGTCGGCGGCGGGCGCGACCGCGACCGTGCCGTGGGACCAGCGCATCGAGGGCTTCTTCATCGGCTTCATCCGGACCTGCGTCGCCTCGACCCACGCTGCCAGGGCCGCGCGCTTCCGCGCGAGCGGCTCGGGCAGCGCGCTGCTCCCCGGCAAGTCGGCCGCGCTGATCCCTTGCAGATCGGTCGTGTCGGGCGCGAGCGCGTCCCAGCGCAGGAGCGCGAGGGTCGCGTCGAGCTGCTCCAGCGTGGCGGCCGCGTCCCGCGCGCCGACCGCCTTGCCGGCGAGCTCGGTCAGCCGCGGCGCCGCGGCCGCGCGGACGCGCGCGAGCACCGCGCGCCCCTGTTCCTCGGAGGCGTCCCCCCGCCCGACGGCGGCGTCGAGCTTCTCGACCCCGCTCGCCCAGCGCCCGGCCGTGATGTCGGCCTCGATCTGTCCGTAGAGGGCCTCGGTGATCGTGGCGTCGAGCTCCGCCGCGAGCCGATCGGCCGCCTCGTCGCCGAGGACCGTCCTGGTCGGCGGCGCCGCGACGAACGCGCGCGCGTCCGCGAACTTGCCGGCGGTCGTCGCCGCGTCGACCTTCCCGCTGGCGCACGCCACGGCCTGCGAGGCCACGAGCTTCCGGGCCTCCTGCGTGAACGCCTCGCTCTTCAGCTCGTCGATCCGCGCCGACAGCCTGGCGAACGCGCCCTCGCAGTCCTGCCGATCGAGCAGCTCGGCGGCCTCGCTGGCCCGGAGCTTCGCCTCGCGCCGGTCGAGCTTCTCGCGCAGCTCGCCGATCTGGAACCGGTGCGAGTCGACGCCGAGGCCGCTCGCCTTGTCGAGCAGCGCGCGGGCCTCGGGGTACCGCTTGTCCGACAGCGCGCGGCTCGCCTCGTCGTAGTGCCGCTGGCTCTCCGCGATGCGCGCCATCTCCGCCGTGACGGCGGGCTGGGGCGCGGGTCGCGCGGCGGTCTCGGCGGCGCAGCCGGCCGCGAGGGGGAGCGCGGCGAGGAGGACGAGGGCGAGGGAAAACGGACGACGGAGCGACGGTCCGGGGGAGCGCATAGGGAAAGGACTGTTCCACTCCACCCGGACGATCGTCAATGCCGCCCCTCCGGCGGGGTTCCTTGACCGTCGCGCGCGCACGCTCTACGTGAAATCCCCGTGAGCAACGACGAACCGCGCGGGACGGGTGCCCCCCGGGCAGAGGCCGAGGACAAGGCGGGGCGCGTCTTCAGCGTGCCAAAGATCACGATCAACCGCGTCTACACGCGGCAGGGGGACGGCGGGCTGACCCGGCTCGTCGGCGGGCAGCGCGTCCCGAAGGACGACGCGCGGATCGAGACCTACGGCACGGTCGACGAGCTCAACGCGCTGATCGGGGCCTCGCGGCAGACGCTGATCGAGCTCCTCCCGGGCGCGCCCGCCGGGAGCGCCGAGCGGCTCCAGGACCTCGGGCGCACGCTGCTCCGCGTCCAGCACGAGCTCTTCAACCTCGGCTCGATCCTCGCGACGCTCCCGGAGGACGTGCACCCGAAGCAGCCCCGCGTGACGCAGGCGGAGATCGAGCTCCTCGAGGCCGAGATGGACCGCTGCCAGGCCGATCTGGCGCCGCTGCGCTCGTTCGTCCTCCCGGGCGGCTCGCGGCTCAACACGGATCTCCACGTGGCGCGGACGGTGTGCCGCCGGGCCGAGCGCTGCTGCGTGCGCCTCGCGCAGGGGGGCAACGCCGATCCGCTGGCGGTCGGCTACCTGAACCGCCTGAGCGACGCGCTCTTCGTCTGGAGCCGCTGGGCGGCCGCGCTCCTCGGCACGCCGGAGCTCCTCTGGGAGCCCGACGTCTCGGCGAGCGGCGGCAAGGCACATCTCGCCTGATCCGGGCCGCCCCGGTCGGGCAAGGTCCAGAGGATGATCGCCCACGCGAGCGCGACGTAGGCGTAGCCGAGCAGCGCGTCGATCAGCCAGTGGTGGTCGAGGTAGAGCGCCGCGAACAGCATGGTCACGGCGTAGGCGAGCTGGACGACCAGGGACGGCGCGCTCGCCGCGCGGAAGGTCACGAGCAGCCCGTAGAGCGGGTAGGTGACGTGGAGCGACGGCAGCGCGCCGTAGACGGTCGCGCCGCGGCTGTACAGGTCGCGGAAGTAGGTGATCCCGAGCATCGCGTCGACGCGCACGAGCGCGGCGGGGGAGCTCTGGGCGGCCGGATCGATCGCGCACCCGTGGGCCCGCACGTACCAGGGCGGCGCGGCCGGCAGCAGGCGGTACGTGACGATGCCGAGGAGGTGCGTGGTGAACGCGAGCCAGGCGAACCGGCGCGCCGCGAGCGCGTCGCTCCGGTAGAGGTGGAGCCAGTGCCCCACCATCACGAGCACGTAGCCGCCGTACGGGACGGCGCAGAGCAGATCGAGCGCGGGGCGCTCCAGCCGGGCGAGCAGATCGCCCGGCGTGAGCCGCTGTCCGCCGATCTCCACGCCGAAGAGCGCGAGCTCGGCCGAGCGCAGCTCGCAGCCGAGGATGTCGTCCGGCGCGACGAGCCTGCCGCCGAGCTGCTTCATGGCGTCGTACGCGAGGAACAGCAGGAAGAAGGGCAGGGCGTTCACGAAGAACCGCCGCGAGCGCGCGCTCGCGTAGGCGCTCGTCGCGACGAGGGCGGCCACCGCGAGGTGGTCCCAGCGCGCGGCGCCGCGCCGCGCGAGGAGCGCGGCGTAGGCGACCCACGGCAGCGCCGGCAGCCACCAGAGGGGGCCCCAGAGCGCGCGCGCGTGCCTGAGCATGATCAGAGCGGCGCGCTCGTGGCCTTGCCGCTGTCGAGCAGGCGCCGGCGCTCCCCCTCGGGGCGCGCGGTCGTCCTCGGCCCGGGCAGCTCCGCCGCGTCGGCGGCCGCCAGGGCGGCGCGCGTCCGCTGCATGAGCCGCAGGCCGGCGGCGAGCCCGACGCCCGCGACCAGGGCGAGGCAGGCGAGCGTGATCGGGAAGGGATGCGCGCCGGTCAGCGGCGTGGCCGGAACGGCCGGGCCGAAGACGAGCGCCGCGACGAGGTAGGCGAGCCGCTCGTGCCGGCGCATCAGCCCGTTGGGCAGCGCGATCCGGTAGACGTCGGCCTTGGCGCGCGCGTAGCTCACGAGCGACGAGGCGACCATGGCGACGAGCGGGATCGCGAGCGCGACGGCGTGCCCGCGGTAGAAGACGGCGAGGCCGATGAGCGGCGCGGCGTCGGACACGCGGTCGAGGCACGAGTCGAGCACGGCGCCGGCCCGCGACGCCTTGCCGCCCTCGCGCGCCACCATGCCGTCGAGCGCGTCGAGGACGGCGCCGGCGATGAGCAGCGCGGCGCCGGCCCGGAAGCGGCCGATCGCGAGCAGCGGGGCGCAGGCGAGCGACAGGGCGAGCGAGAGGTAGGTGAGGGTGTCCGGCGAGACGCCGAGGCGCACGAGCGCGCGCGCGGGGGCGTGGAACGACCAGTAGAAGGCCTCGACCACGGGGCCCGGGAGCAGCGCGCTCCCCGGGGACGCGCCGAGCCGCGGCATCGCGGGTCGGCCGTGGCGCGCGACGCGCACGGCGTAGGCGCCGAGCACGGCTGTGCAGATTAGGATCGCAACGGCGCAGGGGAGAACGGCCACCCCGGGAGCGGTTGCAGGGTTCGATCCGGGCCGACGCGGGCGGCCGTCCTGCGCTGCCGCGGGCGCCCCTGCCGCGGCGCCGCCGCGGGCGATCGGCCTGCGGCGGCGACGCGGCGGGGAGCGCGCGAGCGAGCGCGGCGCCGGTTATTTGCAGCTGGCGCGCGAGAGGCGGATGCCCTGGTCTTGCTCCGCGTAGGCGATGGCGAGCTCCTGGCCCGTCCAGGCCAGCGCAGGGTACCGGGCGGGCGCGTCGCCGCTCGCCTTGACGTCGACCCCGGCGGGCGAGAGATCGCGGTTCAGCAGCGCCACGAAGACGGCCGGGGGGCCGTCGCGGAACTGGTAGTACGCGACGGCCAGGTTGCGCCCGGTCCACGCGAGGGCCGGCCAGTTCGCGCTGCCTTCGGTCCGCGAGACGAGGGCCTCGGGGGACACCTCGTTCTGCGCGGAGATCCGGACCGCGCGGATCTGCTCGGTGCCCGTGCGGGTGTCTTCCCAGGCGACGAAGGCGTCGTCCCCGCCGAGCGCGACGCGCGTCAGCTTCGCATCGACGCCCTGGTGGGCGATCCGATCGAGCGGCGCGCTCCCCCGGCCCGGCCTGGCGAAGCCGAGCGTGTCGCCCTGCGTCCAGGCCAGGGCCGTCCTGTCGCCGTCGGTCGCGACCGCGGGGAACTGCGCCTGGTCCAGCGGCGTCGCGTTGCCCAGCGCGCCCCTGTCGAGGAAGCCGAGCAGCGACCCGCTCCCATCCATCCACGCGAGGACGAGCCCGTCCTGGCCCGCGGCGGCGATGGGCCAGGACTCGGCCGCGCCGCTCTGGACCAGCTCGAAGGCGGCGCCGTCGGGGACGCCCTCCAGCGTCGCGCGGCGGCCGCGCACGATGCTGCCCGTGCCGTCCTCGGCCTGCCAGAGGACGAGCAAGCCCTCTCCGTCGCGGAGGACGCTCGGGTGGCTGGAGACGCCCGGACCTGCCTCGATCACCTCTTCTCTCAGCCTGTTGCCGTCCGCGTCGACCACCGCGAGGTGGATGTCGCCCTCGTCGGCGCCGCACTCCTGCCAGGCGATGGCGAAGCCCGACCCGGTCCATGCGATCGATGGCGTGGTCCCGCGGCCGCCGCTCACCTCCAGGCCTCGGGCCGTGATCGTGCAGGCCGCGGCCTGGCTCCCGCTCCCTCCGCCGCCTGTCGCTGCTCCGCCGCCCCCCGTCCCTGCGCCGCCGCCTCCCGCGTCGGCTCCGCCGTTTCCTCCGCCGGAGCCGCAGCCCCACGCTGCGGCGAGGACCGCCGCGCTGATCGCGCCAAGAACCCAGTGCTTCATTGTTCCCTCGTCGTGCTGATGAGAGGCCCTCGGCGCGGCGCGCGCCGGGCGGAGGCCGCGTCGAAGGCCTCGGTTCGCGGGTCCGGCGCGGCGCCTCCCGCCGCCTCGGGGACGGCGGGAAGCGGGTTGCCGTGCGGGACGACCGCTGCTCCTCCGTTCGATGTCCGCGGGGTCGGCCGGTCGCGGCGGAGCCGTGCGCTTCGCGTTGATCGCGTTGCGCTCTCCGGCGCGAAGCACCGTTCGCTCCGCGCGACGCGGCGCCGGCGCGTCGCGGCTGCCAGGCGCTCGCCGATCCGCGCTGCCCGGGCTGAAACGCGCGCCGCGCGCGCTGATCCGGCCGGCGACGCTACTCGTCGGCCCGCTGCGGCTGCAGCGCCTCGGCGACGGCCGAGAGCACATCCTGCGCGGCCTCGAGCTTGCGCCGGGGCATCGTCTTGAGGGCCTGCCGCACGGCCGACTCCACCGTGCCGGTGCGGAGGCTGTCGAGCTCGCGTCCGCGCGCGGTGAGGCCGAGGAGCGCGCGGCGGCCGTCCTTCGGATCGACCCGGCGCTCGATGATGCCGCGTTGCTGCAGCCGCTTGAGCACGCCCGTGAGGGTGCTCGGGTGCAGCTGCATGATCTCGGCGAGCCGTCCGGCGGAGATCCCGGGGTAGCGTCCCACGATGCGGATGACGAGCCGCTGCGGACCCGTCACGCCCATCTTCGCCTCCATGCGCTTCGACGTCGACTGCAGGCCGTGATCGACGGCCCACAGGAGCTTCATGAAGTCGAGCACCTCGCCCAGCCGAGAGGTCTTCTCTGCAGGACGGGCGGCTTGAGACGAGCGCATCGTCGACGCGTGCTAGCTCGCCCGGACGCAGGTGGCTAGTGCTGCCGCAGGGATGGCCGGCCGGCGAATGAGCGGCCGCGGAGCGGGCGCGAGGCGCGCCGCAGGGAGCGACGGGTCGGGCGGGGAGGGGCGGGGGAGGGGCGGGGGAGGGGCGGGGGAGGGGCGGGGGAGGGGCGGGGGAGGGGCGGGGGAGGGGCGGGGGAGGGGCGGGGGAGGGGCGGCGCGCCCGGGGAGGGGCGCGCCGTCGAGCAGCGCACATCGCCGCCGCCGTCTCCGCGCTTTGCCGTAGCGCCCGCGGACGGTTTCGGCGCAAGATCGGCGGTGATGAGCTGGGCACGGCGAGCCGCTCTGTGGACCGGGCTCGGCGCGCTGATCTGCCTCTCTGGCGCGGCGGTCGGCCAGGCGCCCTCGGTGCGCGCGTCCTTCTCGGCGGCGTACCGCGCCTTCCGTGATCCCGGCCTGCTCGATCGGGCGCCGGCCGATGTCGCGCCGGCGCTGGCGTGCGCTCCGCCTGCCGGGGACGCGCCGCCCGTCGTCACGGCGCTGCTCGTGCGCGAGTTCCAGCCCGCGACGGACGAGGATCTCGAGCACCCCGACGGCGCGGCCCTGGCCACGCTGGCGATGCCGGATCTGGACGTCCCCCTCACGCGCCGCACGATGCGGTTCGTCCGCTTCTTCGCCCAGTCGGCCGAGGGGCGCGCCGTCTTCCAGCGCCGCTTCCGGCGCGCCGGCGCGTACCGCGAGATCGTCGAGCGCTCGCTCCGCGAGGCGGGCCTCCCGGAGGATCTCCTCTGGGTCGCGGCGGTGGAGAGCGGCTTCGATCCGCGGGCGGTCTCGCCGGCCGGCGCGGCGGGGCTCTGGCAGTTCATGCCGAGGACGGGCGAGGCCTACGGCCTGGAGCAGTCCGAGTGGATCGACGCGCGCATGAGCCTCACGCGCGCCACCGACGCCGCGACCGCGCACCTGCGCGACCTGTACGAGCGCTTCGGCCGCTGGGATCTCGCGCTGGCGGCGTACAACGTCGGCCATGAGGGCGTCCTCCGCGCGCTGTCGAAGGTCGCGGCGGCGCGCGATCCCGAGACCCGCGGGCCCATCGGCGTCGCCGAGCTCGCGCAGGCCGGCGCCATCCCCAAGGAGACCGCGGACTACGTGCCGCAGATCGTGGCGTTCGGGATCGTCGCGGCGAACCGCGCGCGCTTCGGGCTCGACCTGCCCGACGTCGCGCCGCTCGCGTCGCTCGACCTCGGCGAGGTCGCGGTGCCGCCGGGGACGCGGCTCCGCACCATCGCGCGCGCCGCGGGCATCTCGACGGCCGTGCTGCGCGAGCACAACCCCGAGCTCCTGCGCGACCGCGTCCCGCCGGGCCGCGTCGACCACCTGATCTCGCTCCCCGCGGATCGCGTCGCGCGCGCGATGGCCCTCTTCCCGGCGTACCTCGACCACGAGGAGCTCGACGAGGAGGAGGGCGATGGCCTGTCGAGCGTGTCCGCCGCGTTGCCGCCGCGCGGCGCGAGCGGCGCGCTCGCGCTGGACGGCGCGTCGCTGCCGCCCCGCCCCGTGTCGCTCGGCCGGAACCGGCTCCCGCTCTTCATCCCGCCCGGCCAGGCGCCGGCGCCGATGCCGCTCCTCGGCAATCCGCAGGCGCTGGAGGCGAAGCTCCCGATCGTGATGATCGGCGGCGACGTCGGCTTTCGCCCTGCCTTCGAGGACGACCCGCTCGGCATCCGGAGCGGCCGCTTCGTCCCGGCGTCGCCGTTCGACGGCGCCGAGGGCCCGGGCGCGCGCCGCGCCCTCAAGGGCCGAGAGGCGGCGATCGAGAAGCAGATAGGCCTCCTCGCGGGGCTCGGCCTGGAGCAGGTGCGGCGCTTTCGCCTCCCGAGCGGCATCGCGGTCGACCTGCGGGAGGACCCCGCGGCGCCGCTCGTCTCGATCAGCGCGTCCGTCGCGGTCCCGGCGCGATCCGCGAGCGACGCCGGCGCGGCGGGGCCGGCGCTGGCCAGCGAGGCGCGCGTCGCGATCACCGTCCCGCCTCGGGATCTCGAGGTCGGCGTCGACCTGGTCGCGGCGCGGCTCAGGATGCTGCTCGGCGAGGCGAGCGCGGCGCGCGTGGCCGAGCTCAGGAGGCAGGCCAGCGCGGCCTCGCGGCGCGCGCTCGAGCGGACGCCGTACGGCCCGTCATGGCTCTCGCTCGGGGAGGCGCTGTTCCCCGCGGGTCACCCGCTCGAGGGCACCCTGCTCGGGGCGCGCGCCGACGTGGGCGCGGCCAGCGAGCTCCTGCTCACCGAGTCGCTCCGGCGCGAGCGCGCCGCGGCCCAGGCGACGATCTCGCTCTCGGGCGACGTCTCGCGCGCGGCGGTCGAGCAGGCGCTCGCGCGTTCGCTGCAGCGCGTCGTCGCGGAGCCGGAGCGGCCGATCGGGCCGCACCCCCGCGAGGAGCGGATCGTCATCGAGGACGCGGTGCCGGCGCCGCGGCTGCTCTACGGCTGGATCGCGCCGCCGGAGGGAGGCGCGGACGAGGCGTCGCTCCGTGTGGCGATGGAGATCCTCACCGGCCCGCGCGTCGCGCGGCTCGCGAAGGCGCTCGTGACCGAGGGGCAGCTCGCGTCCGCGGTGACGGGGCGGCTGTCGCTCGGCGCGCAGGCGAGCGTGGCGGCGGTGGAGCTCACGCCCGCTCCGTCGCGCAACGCCGCCGAGCTGGAGCAGCGCCTCGACGCCGAGCTCGCGTCGCTCGCGACGTCCGGCCCGACCTGGAAGGAGCTGTCGCTCGCGAAGGCGCTGCTCAAGCTCGATCTGGAGAAGGTGCTCGCGCGCCGCGCCGCCGTCGCGCCGCCGCCTGCGTCCCCGCGGCCGATCACGGATCTGCGGCTGCGCGCCGCGCTCGATCCGGGCAGCCTGCCGCGGCTCTTGCGCGCGCTCGAGGAGGTCGAGCCGGCGGACGTGCGGGCCGTGGTCGCGCGGACCTTCGCCCGCGAGCGCCGCGTGAGCGTCACGACCTGGCCCCGCGGCGGCCCCGGTGAAAGCGGCGCACCCCCCCTCGCGACGACCGCCCCCGCCTCGCCTCCCGCTCCATCTCCGTGATCGACGGCCGCGCGCGCGCCGTTACCACGCTGGGACGTTGCTGCGCTGCGGCGCGCGACCCAACGCAACCCAGCACGAGAGGAGCCGCGCGTTCAGCAACTCCCCAGCACGAACTCAGCGTCTGGAACCTCACCCGGTGTGCCAGCCCGCATTTCTCACCATGGACTTATGGACAGGTATGGACACCTGGCATCAATTGGAGATAGCACGGGAGAATGACGACCCCTGCAAAGCCGCTGATGTCCGCGGTAACAGCGAGCGAACATGCCGCACATTTCCAGGACACCGCCTATCGGCCCTCCTTCTCGTTGGCCGCGGAGGCCTCGTTGGCCGCGGAGGCGCCGCTTCCGGCGCCCCGCGCGACGCGAAGCGGCGTCGTGGAACGCTCGGCACGGGGCGCTGCGAGGGGGATGCCTGCCGAGACGTCCGAGCTGCCTTCGCTGCTCGACCAGGTGCACGCGATCATCGCGCTGGAGGGCCAGCCGGTGCTGCGCAACCTGCTCATCACGCAGTGCTACCACGAGCTCTCCGCCGAGCTCGTGAAGCTGCTCGGCGGGGGCAACGCCCACTGGTGCTCCTTCGCCACGTGGGCCTCCAAGACTGCAGGGACGTTCATCCGCAACGAGGAGGTGCCGTCGGTGCTCCGGTGGCTGATCCTCTCGGACGAGGAACAGCGGGAGGCGCTCCTGCCGCGCATCCTGAGGGGGCGCGGCCTGGGTGAGCCCGAGCGAGGGAGCGCGCTGCGCATCAGCGCCATCGAGCTGATCGCGCCCTGGTGGGGACAAGGGATCGGGCTCCTGGAGCTGCCGGAGCGGATCCTCGGCGAGCTGAGCTCGGACATCGCCGCCGGCAACCTCAAGGTGTTCGGGGAGCTCGGGCCGCTGTTCGCCCGCATGATCCAGCTCTATCGGGGTTGCCCACGACCCGGGAAGGCCGAGCTCGCGGCCTTGCTGGAAGGGCTGCAGCTGGGGCCGTCTCCGCAGGGGGGGCAGGGGCTGCTCCGCAGCGCCATGGAGCACTACCACGAGGCGATGGTCACGGAGGATCAGGACAAGAAGGCGGAGCTCATCCTCCTCGCCAACGCGCGCGTCGGGCTGCACGAGCAGGTGCGGCTCCAGACGTACATCGCGCGGGCGCTCAACGCGCCCGTCCGCTGCACGATCGACACGGTCGGCCCGCGCGGTCGGTACCTGCCCGAGGCGCTGCAGTCCATGGTCCTCGACAAGATCGAGAAGCTGCAGGCGGTCTGGCGTCTGATCGCGACGAAGGCGATGATGACCATGCGCTTCCCGGACGAGGTCCTCGAGCTCGGCCACGACCTGCCCGCGCCGCCCGGCCTGCCGCTCCATTGCGCGGAGCTCGCGACCATCGAGGATCGCGAGCTCTACGAGCTCCTGCGCGAGTACGACGCCCACGACCAGAC
Organism: Sorangium sp. So ce590; assembly: GCF_051521365.1. Lineage (NCBI taxonomy): Bacteria > Pseudomonadati > Myxococcota > Polyangiales > Polyangiaceae > Sorangium > Sorangium sp. So ce590. Next base: position 5,014,770 of record NZ_CP150346.1, on the reverse strand, counting down.
GACGGACGGCTGCGGCGCCGAGGACTGGGCGTCCCTGAACGAGCGCATGAGCTACATCCTCGAGCTGTTCCGCTCGCGGCAGTGCTGCCCGCGGCTCCTCGAGCGGCCCTTCAGCCGCGAGCAGCACGCCGAGATCGTCGCGTGGCGGGTGCCGCCGCCGAGCCACGGAGATCTCTAGCGCCGCGCGACGGCGCTCCTGCCGGATCTCCCGCCGCCGCGTCGCGCCGCCCCGCGCGCGCTGCCCTTCACGGTTCCTTCAGCGAGCTCCCGCCGCATCGGCTCGCGCTCCGCGGCGCTCGAAGATCGGGGTCACCAGGCCGAGCGCGCCCTGCCGCTCGGCGATCTCGCGCCCCTTCCGGAAGGCGGCCTCGGCGCGCGCCCGCGCCTCCGCGGCGGTCGGTGTGCCGCGAGCGAGCGCGATCTCGCCCGCGAGCCGGTAGAGCTCGGCCTCGAAGTAGCGCTCGTCGCTCTTGTCGACGAAGGCCAGCGTGTCGTCGAGCAGCGCGCTCGCCTCGTCGACGTTGCCCGCGCCGAGCTCCGCCTCGATGAGCGCCGATCGCCAGTAGGTCAGCGACACGCGGCTGCCGACGCCCATCAGCATCGTCAGTCCGCCGCGGATGCGCGAGGCGCCCTCCGCGTAGCGCGCGCGCGCCGCCTCGCCGGCCGGCCCCTGCGCGGCGCGCGCCGCCGTCGCCCAGCCGAGATCGATCTGGCTGAGCGCCGCCCAGTGGGGCATGCCCACCTCCTCGGAGAGCTTGCCGAGCACGAGCGCGTGCGCCTCCGCGCCGGCGAGATCGCCGAGCAGGCAGCACAGCACGGCGGCGAAGTGCTCGACGAAGCCGCGGCTCACGGGCTGGTTCAGCTCCTCGCACAGCGCGATCGCCTCGTCGATCGAGGCCTTGGCCCGCTCCGGCTCGCCGAGGTGGAACGTGATCCAGGCGAGGTGCGACAGCGAGAACGCCGCGGCGTCATGCCCGAAGAGGAAGGCGAGCGGCAGGTGACGCGCGGGGTCGTACATCGCGAGCACCTTGTTGAAGTGCTCGCGGGCCTCGTGGAGGTGCCCCCGGAGGAAGCGCGTCGCGCCGAGCGCCTGGTGAGCGCCCAGCGAGATGCCGGGGTCGCCGGTGCTCTCGGCGAGCGCGAGCAGCTGCTCGCCGTGCTGCTCCGCCAGCGCGTAATCGCCGCGGACGTGGAAGAAGATCCAGAGCCCCCACAGCGCGGGGAAGAGCTGCGGCGAGGAGCCCGCCTCGCGGCAGAGCGCGTGCGCGCGCGCGTACGCCGCCTCGACCTCCGGGGCGGCGTAGCCGCGCGTGATCATCAGCGGGACGCCGAGCGTCGTCTGCAGCGTGATCTCGTCGCGCGTCCGCTCCTTCGTCTCAGGCAGCTGCTTGAGGAGCTCGAGCCCGCGGCGGAGGTGGCTTATCGCCTCGGCGTGCGCGGACGAGATGAGCGAGGCCTCCCCCGCGCGCTGCCAGGCGGCGATGGCGGGGCCGAGCAGCGCGGCCTCGGTGTAGTGGTGCGCGAGCAGCTCGGGCGGCGTCCCGGGGAAGCGCTCGGCGAGGACGGCGGCGATGCGCGCGTGGTACACCTGCCGGGTGCTGCGGAGCAGCGACTGGTAGGCCGCGTCCTGCACCAGCGCGTGCTTGAACGTGTACGTCGCGCGCGGGGGGCGCCCCCGCTGGAAGAGCAGCTCGGCGTCGACGAGCTGCGCGAGCGCCTCGCGCAGCGGCGCCGGGCTCGACGCCACGAGGAGCGGCTCGCCGCCCGCGCCGCCCGCGCAGAGCTCGAGCGCCTCGTAGCCGAACGATCGGCCGAACACCGCGCCGAGCTGTGCGACCTCCTTCGCCGGGCCGAGGCGGTCGAGGCGCGACGTCAGCGAGTGCTGGAGGGTGGTCGGGATCTCGAGCGTGCCCATCCACCCGCGCGAGGCGCTCGGCGTGCTGGCCGACTCGCCTGCGGCCGCCCTGGCGGAGGCCGACTCGAGGATCATGCGCGTGAGCTCCTCGGCGAACAGCGGGACGCCGTCGCTGCGCTCGGCGAGCGTCCGGAGCACCTCGTCCGGAAGCGGGGCCTGGATGGCCGACGCGCCGCTCGTGGCGTAGGCGCCGGCCAGCTGCTGGATGAGCGCCTGCATCCGCTCGGCGCTGAGCGGGGCGAGGTGGATCTGGGTGAAGTGCGATCGCAGCGGCCACGGCGGCGCGAACGTGGGGCGCGCGGTCAGGAGCAGCAGCAGCGGCGACGGCCTCCCTTCGTCGATCAGCCGGCCGAGCAGCTCCAGGGTCGACGGATCGGCCCAGTGCAGGTCCTCGGTCGTGAGCACGAGCGGCTGCCGATCGGCGAGCCCGAGGAAGAGCTGCAGGAGCGAGGCGATGGTCTCCTGCCGCTGGCGCTGCGGGGTGAGCGCCGGCGCGGCGTGGCGCCCCTCGGTCGGGATCGACAGCAGCGCGGCGAGCAGCGGCACGGCGAGCGGCCCCGCCTCCGCCTCGGCGAGCAGCTGCTCCAGCCGGGCGAGTCGGCCTCCGCCCTGCTCCAGCGCCTCGCCGCGCTCGCTCGGCACCGCGGCCGAGCCGCTCAGCGTGCTCGCGCGGTCGCGGTCGCCCGCGAGCAGCGCGTTGAGCAGCTCGATCACCGGATAGAACGCGCTGTTCTGGAGCTGCGGCGAGCAGCGCGCCTCGAGCCAGAGGTGCGGCGTCCCCGCCAGCCGGTCGCGGAAGGCCCGCACGCTCCGCGATTTGCCGATGCCGGCCTCGCCCGTCATCAGCACGACCTGCCCGGCGCCGCCTGCGGCCCGCGTCCACCGGGCGGCGAGCTCGTCGAGCTCGCTGTCCCGCCCGACGAGCGGGGTGAGCCCCTGGTGCATCCTCGCGTCGAGCCGGTCCCGCGCGGTGGTGCGCCCGTGCACCGCGAAGACCTCGAGCGGCTGGCGCGCGCCCTTCGGGCTGATCTCGCCGAGCGCGTCCACGTAGTAATAGCCCTCGATGAGCTTCTGCGTGGCGCGGCTGACGAGCACCGTGCCCGGCTCGGCGTGGGCCTTCAGCTGCGTCGCGGCGTTCAGGGTCGGGCCGGCGAGCGATGGCACGGCGTCGCTGTCCGCCACGACGACGATCCCGGTGTGCACGCCGACCTGCACCGACAGGGGCACGGACACGAGCTCCCGCGCGTTCAGGTGCGACATGTGCTCGACAAGATCGAGCGCGGCCTGCACGGCGCGGAGGGCGTCGTCCTCCTTCGCCACCGGATGACCGAAGTAGGCGACCGTCTCCTCGCCGGGCGAGCGGAGGAACACCCCCTCCTGCGCCCCGATCACCTGCGCGCACGCGGCCTGGTACATCTGCACGAGCTCGTGGAACGCCTCGCTGTCGACCGTGTCCGCGATGCGCTCGGCGCTCGCGAGCCCGCAGACCAGCACGGTGAGCTGGCGGCGCTCGCCGCGGCCGGTGAGGGTCACCGGGCGCGTCCCGGGCGGGACGCTCGGGCGGAAACTGAGCTTCGGAGCCGTCTGCGGGCTCTCGGCGGTGTCGAGCTGGATCGACGCGTTGCGGATCGGCCTCGCCGGCGGCTCGGCGGGCGCGAAGCTGCGGCCCGGGATCGCGAGCGTCGGCGCTGCGCCGAGCCGCTCGTCCTGCCGCTGCTGCTCGGGAGACCTGCGCTGCGTGCCCGGCGGCGGCTCGGGCTCGGAGGGCACGAGCTGCGTCTCCTGGTCCGCCTCGGCCGGGTGCACCGCGCGCGTCGCGATCGACCGCTGCTCCAGCGAGCCGCCGCGCTCCTTGTCGCGCGGCAGCGGCCACGGGATCGTCGACACGTCGCAGCCCTCCAGCTGCTCGTAGGCGTCGCGGGCGGACCGGAAGCGGTGCGCCGGCGACTTGGCGGTCGCGTGCTCGAGCAGCGCGCCGAGGGGGTGGCCGCGGAGCGCGCGGGGGATGGGCACCGGCTCGGGGCTCAGCTGGCGGAAGATGACCTCGGCGACCGTCGCCTCGTGCATCACGGGCGCGCCGATCAGGCACTCGAGAAAGGTGAGCCCCCATGCGTAGATGTCCGCCGCCGTGGTCGGGGTGGCCTGCACGAGCTGCTCCGGGGCCATGTAGGCCGGGGTCCCGTTGAACTCGCCGGTGGGCGTGAGCGCGCGGTAGTCGGCGGAGCGCGCCTCGCCGATGAGCGCGGCGATTCCGAAGTCGAGCACCTTGACGAGCGTCCGCTTGCCTGTGCCGGCGACCATGATGTTGTGCGGCTTGAGGTCGCGGTGCACGACGCCGCGCTCGTGCGCGAAGCCGATGGCGTCGAGCACCTGGAGCATCAGCCGCTTCGCCTCGTTCGGCTCGATCCCCTTCGTGCGCTGGCAGCGCGCGGTCAGCGTCTCGCCGTCGACGTACTCCAGCGCCAGGTAGAGCTCGCCCTCGGGCAGGCGCCCGGCGTCGAGGAGCCGGACGATGTTCGGGTGGCTCATCTGGGCGATGACCTGCATCTCCCGCTCGAAGCGCGCCTCCTGCGAGCCGGACTCGCGCGAGCGCCGCAGCGCCTCGGGCCGCAGCAGCTTGAGCGCCACGCGCTGGGTGGTCACGATCTGGCGGGCGTCGTAGACGACGCTATGACCGCCGCTGCCGAGATGGCCGAGCACCTGATACCGGCCGTCCACGAGCGCGCCGACCTCGAGCAATCCATCGCGAGCGGACATCTCTTCATCTCTTACAGCCGAACGCCGCCGGAGTGGATCGTGAACGCTGCTGCCGGCTCAGGTTGATCGCTCGCGCGGCCTCAGGCCGGCCGCGGCAGCGAGGGTGGGGCCTGACCGGGGCTCAGAGGCGCCCACCCCTGCCGCCCCGAGGCGCAGCGTGCTTCGCCGTCGTGCGCTGGGGGTGATTCATGCAACCGAGATTACTTCGGCTTGAGCGCGTGGTGCGGGAGGACGAGGTCTGATACCCTCGCGCTTGATGGGCAATGCCCCGCATTCCGGCAGCATGCCGCCACCTTCGAGTGGTCGGGGCCAAGGAACTCTCCTCTACGCCGTCGACGACGAGGAGAGCAACCTGGACCTCATGGAGCGGGCGCTCCGCTCCGGCTACCAGGTCCGCACCTTCGGCGATCCGCGCCGCGCGCTGGCAGCGGCGGTGAAGGAGCCGCCCTCCGTGGTCGTCGCGGACTACCGCATGCCTCATTTCAGCGGGCTCGCGCTGCTGCGCGAGCTGCGCCGGCAGGGGCTGAGCTACGTGCCGGTGCTCGTCTGCGCGCCGACCGACGTGGAGCAGATCCAGAAGATCTCCCGGGAGAGCGCGATGTTCCGGATCATCACGAAGCCCTGGATCGCCTCGGATCTGCGCCGCCAGGTCGACCTGGCGGTGAGCCTGCACCAGCTCCACGTGACGCGGAACCTCCGCTGAGCCGAGCGCGCCCGGCGCCTCTTCGGCGCGCTGTCCAGGGCGAATTGACAGGGTCGCCGCCGGTCGGCGCGGGCTCCCGGGGAGCGCCGGTGCGCCCGCGCGGCGCCGCGTGCGCGATCGCGCTCAGACGAACGGGAGCCTGCTCAGGTCGACGTTTCCCCCGCTCAGGATGACGCCGATCCGCGCTCCGTGGATCTTGCGCAGCAGGACCGCCGCGACAGGGACCGCCGAGCTCGGCTCGATGAGGATCTTCATCCGCTCCCAGACGACGCGCATCGCTTTGACGATGTCCTCTTCGCCCACGGTGACGATCTCGACCCCGCGCTCGCGCAGGACCGCGAAGGTGAGCTCGCCGAGCGAGGTGCGGAGGCCGTCCGCGATCGTGGTCGGGTCGTTCGAGGGAAGGAGGGTCCCCTCGCGCAGCGATCGCGCCGCGTCGTCCGCCGCCTCGGGCTCGGCGCCGATCGTGCGCGCGTGGGGCAGCGAGCTGATCGCGATGGCGGTGCCCGAGAGCAGCCCGCCGCCGCCGACGGGCGCGACCACGACGTCGAGGTCCTCCACCTGGCTCGCGAGCTCCAGCGCGGCCGTGCCCTGGCCGGCGATGACGCGCGCGTCGTTGTACGGGTGAACCAGGATGGCGTCCGTCTCGGACAGCACGCTGGCGAGCGCCTCCTCGCGCGACCGGAGCGTGGGGGCGCAGGTCACGATCCGGGCGCCGTAGCCCTCCACGGCCGCGCGCTTCACGGCGGGCGCGCTCGAGGGCATGACGATGTGCGCGGCGATGCCGCGGATGCGGGCGGCGAGCGCGAGCGCGGCGGCGTGGTTGCCCGACGAGTGGGTCGCGACGCCGCGCCGTGCCTCCTCGTCCGGGAGGGACAGGACCGCGTTGCACGCCCCGCGGAACTTGAACGCCCCGATCCGCTGGAGGTTCTCGCACTTGAAGAAGACGCGCGCTCCCGCGATGCCGTCGATCGTCCGGCTGGTCATGACGGGGGTCACGTGGGCGTGCGGCGCGAGGCGCGCGGCGGCGCGACGGATGTCCTCGATCGTCGGCAGGGCGCTCATGGGACGAGCATCGGAGCGCGGTCTGCGCCCGACGTCCACCGCGAGCGCATCCCGCATCGCGCGCCCGCGATCGCGGCGTGGCGTCAGAACAGGTCGGCCGCGATGCCGTCGGTGAAGACCCAGGCGGCCCGCGGGACGCTGAGCCGCCCGCCGGCCACATCGAGGCGGCCGGCGCGCTCGAGCCGCTCCGCGGCCCGCCGTCGCGCGGTGGGCCATGCCGCCACGCCGAGCGCCGCTGCGGCGGCCTCCAGATCGAACCCATCGCGCAGCCTGAGCCCGAGCATGATCCGCTCGGACAGGCGCGTCTCTGGGTCGAGCCGTTCGTCGCTCTCCACGGGGATCGCCGCGCCGCCCTCGGCCATCACGGCCATGTACCGGTCCGGGCTCACGACGTTCCGGTACCGGACCGCGAGCGCCTCGCCGCTGCCCTCCGCGCCCGTCGAGCGCAGGCCCCAGCGCGGATCCGGGCGCGACACGGTCCCGTAGGCGGCGCACCCGAGCCCGACGTAATCGATGCCTTGCCAGTAGCCGAGGTTATGGCGCGCCTCGTGGCCCGGCTTCGCGTAGTTCGAGATCTCGTAGTGGACGAGCCCCGCTGCCTCGAGCGCCTCGTCGATCGCGAAGAACGTGTCCGCCACCCCATCGTCTCCGGCGAGCGGCAGGCGCCCGCGCCGCGCCAGCTCTCCGAACGAGGTGCCGGGCTCGACGGTGAGGCTGTACGCCGAGATGTGGGTCACCCCCGTCGAGGCCACCGCGCGCGCCTCGGCGGCGGCGTGCTCGGGGCGTTGCTCTCGTGCTTCGTCGGCCGTTCCCACCGCGACACCATAGATGAGGTCGCCGCTCACGCGCGGCATCCCGGACCGGAGCGCCGCTGAGAGCGCGCCGAGGCCGCCGTCTGGGTCGTGCAGGCGCCCGAGGAACCGGAGGCGCTCCACGTCGAGCCCCTGAACGCCGACGCTCAGTCGGTTGACTCCGATCGCTCGGAACGCTCGGGCCCGCTGCTCATCGAGCGAGGTCGGATTGCACTCGACGGTCACCTCGATGTCTGGCGAGAGCCGGCCGGCGGCCGCGGTGATGGCGGACAGCACCCTGCCCATCTCCTCCGGCTCCCACAGGGACGGCGTCCCGCCGCCGAAGAACACGCTCCGCAACTCGCGTTCGCCCAGCGCATCCGCTCGCTTCCGGAGCTCGGCCAGCACGGCGTCGGCATAGCCGCGATGGTCGATCGCCTCCCGCGCTTTCGCGAAAGAGACGAAGTCGCAGTAGGGACACTTCTTGAGGCACCACGGGAAGTGGACGTAGGCGGTGATCGGCTCCATGTAATCCATGAAAACGGATGCAATCGATGCAACGAACGTGATGGACGTGGCGGACGTGATGGACGCGACGAACAGCCGACGCAACCGATGTGGTGGAGGCGAGCGGCGCAGCCGGCGCGACCGAGCCGACGGACGCGGCTGAGGCAACCAACACGAGAACGAGAAACGAGAATGGATCGGCGGCGCGCAGCACGGCGCCGGGCACGCGCATGGTGACACAATTGCGGGGTCTAGATCGCGGTGTTAGCGTGCGAAAGGGAGGGGGCGCATTGCGCCCGCCGAACTCTTCATGCTGACGTTGACGGAGCTTGTCGATCGCGTTCGGACCTATCAGCCCGCCGCAGACGTCGATCTCATCGCCCGGGCTTACGCCTACAGCTCTGACGCTCACAGGGGGCAGACCCGCAAGAGCGGCGACCCGTATTTCTCCCACCCGGCGAGCGTCGCCGCGATCATCACCGAGCTCAAGCTGGACACGGCGAGCGTCTGCGCCGGGCTCTTGCACGACGTCGTCGAGGACACCCTCGCGACGACCACCGACATCGAGAACAGCTTCGGCCAGGAGGTGGCGTTCCTCGTCGACGGCGTGACGAAGCTCTCGAAGATCAACTTCGCCTCCAAGGAAGACCGGCAAGCCGAGAACTTCCGCAAGATGCTCGTGGCGATGGCGCGCGACATTCGCGTGCTCCTCGTGAAGCTGTGCGACCGCCTCGACAACATGCGAACCCTCGAGTTCATGAAACCCGAGGCGCAGGACCGGATCGCCCGGGAGACGATGGAGATCTACGCCCCGCTCGCGAACCGCCTCGGCATCGCGCGCTTCAAGAGCGAGCTCGAGGACCTGTCGTTCAGGTACGTCGAGCCGGAGGCCTGGGGGGACCTCTCGCAGAAGGTCAAGACGACCGCGAAGGATCGCGACAAGTACATCCACGAGGTCTCGAAGGTGCTCGCGGGCAAGCTCGCGGAGCAGGGCTTCGCGGTCGACGTCACCGGCCGCGCGAAGCACCTCTACTCGATCTGGCGCAAGATGCAGGCGCAGCAGTGCGATTTCGATCAGGTCTACGACGTCATCGCGTTCCGCGTGCTCGTCGAGTCGGTCGCCGACTGCTACGCGACGCTCGGCGTCATCCACTCGCAGTGGACCCCGGTCCCCGGCCGCTTCAAGGATTACGTCGCGCTGCCCAAGCCGAACATGTACCAGTCGCTGCACACGACGGTCATCGGACCTGGGCGCGAGCGGATCGAGATCCAGATCCGCACCCACGAGATGCACCGCGTGGCGGAGCAGGGCATCGCCGCGCACTGGAAGTACAAGGAGAACAACTCCGGCGGCATCGACCCGAAGGACGCCGCGCGGTTCGGCTGGCTCCGCCAGCTGATGGAGTTCCAGAAGGAGCTCAAGGACCCGGCCGAGTTCCTGGAGAGCGTCAAGGTCGACCTGTTCCAGGACGAGGTGTACGTCTTCACGCCGAAGGGGGACGTGCGCGTCTTCCCCCGCGGCTCGACGCCGATCGACTTCGCCTACGCGATCCACACGAAGGTCGGCGATCACTGCTCGGGGGCGCGGGTCAACGGCGCCATCGTCCCGCTCCGCTCGAAGCTCCGGAACGGCGACGTCGTCGAGGTGATGACCAACCCGAGCCAGCACCCGTCGAAGGACTGGCTCGACTACGTCTCGACCAGCCGCGCGCGCTCCAAGATCCGCAACTACCTGCGCACGGAGCAGCGAGAGAAGTCGCTCAAGCTCGGCCGCGAGCTCCTCGAGAAGGAGATGCACCAGCGGAGCATGAGCCTGAGCCGCCTCACCAAGAACGAGGCCGAGCTGCGCAAGGTCATGGAGCGGTTCGGCGTCTCCTCGGCCGACGAGCTGTTCATCGCGGTCGGTTACGGCAAGGTGAGCGTCCGCGCGGTGTGCGAGTTCCTCGCGCCCACCCCCAAGGAGAACGAGAAGGGCACCCCGACGTCGCCGCCCGAGTCGATCAAGGAGGGGCGCATCGAGTCGCTCGTCCGCAAGGTCACGGGGCGCGACAGCCACGGCATCCGCCTGAACGGTATCGACGATGTCCTCGTTCGCTACACGAAGTGCTGTAACCCGCTCCCCGGCGACGAGATCGTCGGGTTCATCACGCGCGGCCGCGGCATCACGGTCCACCGCCGCAACTGCGCCAAGGCGTTCGACACGGACCCCGAGCGACGCGTGGAGATCTCGTGGGACTCGCGCGCGAAGATCAACCGCCCGGTGCAGATCAAGGTGATGACGGCGAACCGGCCGGGCATCCTCGCGACAGTGGGCCATACGTTCCACGAGCAGGGCATCAACATCAGCGAGGCGACCTGTCGGGCGGGCGACGATGGCCGGGCGATGAACACGTTCACCTTCCTCTGCTCCGACCTCGCGCAGCTGAAGAGCGTCATCCGGCACCTGCAGCGGATCCCCGGCGTGATGGCCGTCGAGCGGACCTGAGCCGGCGCGTCAGCGACCGCGGCGAGCGCGCGCCGCGCCGCTCGTCCTGGGCGGTCCACCCCCGACGCCCGGGCCGGCGTCAGCGAGCGCGCGGGTGAGCGGACGGCCGAGGTCGCCGCCCGGCTCGTGCCGCGCCGCGACCTCCTGCACCTTCCGGACGAGCCGGGTCACGTCGTTGTGGCGCACGGGGGATCCGGCGGTGGCGCGATCGCAGAAGAACGTGCGGCACCCGAGCGGCCTCGCGGCGTAGATCGCGCAGCGGCCAGCGTCGGTGAGCATCGGACACCGCCGCTCCGAGGCTTGCGGCAGCGCGCGCCGGCGGCTCGGCTCGTCGGCGGACGAGGTCTGCTCGGGCGCACCGGCCCCGCTGGCTCGCACGATTCCCTGCAGCGCCCGCGGGCCGCCGCGGGCCGCGATCGCGCGCCGGACGGCGGCGAGCTCGATGGACGTCACATACGGCTCGCGACCCGTGACGCCGAACCGGCAGCACTCGGTCGAGGCCTGGCAGGTCCAGCCGTGGAAGACCTCCTCCGCCTCGCGGTACACGGCCGTGAGCTCGGCGAGCAGATCGGCTTCACGGGCGTGCGGCTCAGGGGTCGCGGTGCGGCGCATTCGTCGTCAGGGCAAGCTCTCGTGCGCCCACGCGCACGACGGCGGCCGGCGCGAGGCGGGGGCGGGGCGGGCTCCGCGGAACGAGCCTAGTGCCACGCGGCTCCGCCGCGAAGCGGCAATCCGCGATCCTGATGGGAGCTCTGACGCGTGGCACCAGGGCGGTCCGTTCCGGAGCGAGCCGCCCCCTGCGACCGAGGGGGGCCGTCGGCGCCGCGGCAGGGCGCGCGAGGCTGCAGCTGGGCGGCGGGCGCGCACGCGCTATCCTCGCGATGGATGTCGTCTCTGCGCCCGAAGCTCCGCGCTCTGGAGGTCATCGTCATCCAGGATGAGCGCCACGGGCGCGCGCTGATGCTGCGCGACACAGAGGGCATCGCGCCGTCCGCCGTCGTCGTGCCCGCCGCGAGCTCCGCGGTGCTCGCGCGCTTCGACGGGCGGCGCTCGGTCGACGAGATCGCGCGCGACGTCTCCCGGTCGACGGGGCAGCAGGTGGATGCCGCCCACGTGGCGCAGCTGGCCGACGAGCTGGAACGCGCGTGGATGCTCGACAGCCCGCGGTTCCACGCGCGCCGGCGGACGGTCGTGCGGTCGTTCGACGCGTCGCCGATCCGGATGGCTGCCCACGCGGGCGGCGCGTACCACGGTGATCGGCTGCGGCTCGCCGATTTCATCGAGCGCCAGTGTCTCCGGGTTGCGCGGCCGCGGACGCGCGCGGCCGTGGCGCAGGGCGCGCCGAAGCGCATGGTCGGGCTCTGCGCGCCGCACATGGACCTCTGGCGCGCCGCGGCGGGCTACGGGCACGCCTACGCCGCGCTGGAACAGGCGCTGGCGGCGCCGGAGCTGGAGCAGGTCGACACCTTCGTTCTGCTCGGGACGTCGCACGCCCCGATGCGGCGCCCGTATGCCGTCTGCGAGAAGACGTTCGCGACGCCGTTCGGCCCGCTCGATCCGGATCGCGAGATGATCGCGGAGCTCGCGGCCGCGAGCCGCTTCGACGTGCACGAGGATCAGTACCTGCACAAGAACGAGCACTCGATCGAGTTCCAGGCCGTGTTCGTCCGGCACCTCCTCGGCGACCGCGCGGCGTCGATCGTGCCCATCCTCTGCGGCCTCTCGGAGTGCCAGGCGCGGCGCCGCGACCCCGCGCAGGACGACGGCGCCGAGTCGTTCCTGACGTCGCTCCGCGACGCCCTGGCGAGGCGCCCCGGCCGCGTCCTCGTGATCGCAGGGGCAGACCTCGCCCACGTCGGTCCGCGCTTCGGCGACCCCGCGCCGCTCGGCGAACGCCAGCGGATGACGCTGCGCGATCGCGATCTCGCCTCGATCGAGCGCGCAACGTCGGTCGATCCGCCGAGCTTCTTCGCCGACGTCGCAGAGGACCTCGGCACCCGTCGCGTCTGCGGCCTCGGCCCCATCTACACGTTGCTCCGCGCGCTCCCGCCGTCGTCGCGCGGAGAGCTGCTGAACTACGAGCAGTGCATCGACCCCGAGGAGGGATCGATCGTCAGCCACACGTCTCTCGGATTCTACGGCTGAAGGTACGCGCCTGCCCGGCGCGCGCCGCGCTTCGTCATGAGGCGCGCCGAGAGCCCCTGCCGGCGCTGGCGCGCCGCGAGGCTCCCAGGCATGGGGCGGCGATCAGCTCAGCCGCGCGGGACCCTGCGGCGCGCGATGTCGAGGCCGAGCCGGTCGGCCTCGCGGTAGATCGCCTGCCGCGACATGCCCAGGGCGCGCGCAGCCGACGCGACGGAGCCGTTGGCCCGGGCGAGCGCGTCCTCGAGGCGGGCGCGCGCGAGCGACGGATCCGTCGCCGGCGGGAGGTTCGGCTTCACGCGCGGGCCGCGCGCGAGCGAGCCCGCGATCGGCGTGACGGAGAGCGGGCCGTCCGGCGAGGCCTGGGCCGCCGTCACGATGGCGGACTCGAGCTGCGGCACGCCGCCCGGCCAGCCGGCGCGGACGAGCGCCTCCAGGAGCTGCGGGGTGAAGCGATCGAGGCCGATCGCGTTGCGCTCCGCGATGTCGCGCACGATGAGCGGCACGTCCTCGCGCCGCATCTCGAGCGTCGGGATCGTGATCCGCTTGCCGGAGAAGAGCGACGCGAACCACGGCGCCACGCGCCCGTCGCCGGCCGCCCGATCGAGCGGCTGCCCCGTCGTCGCGATGATGCTGACGCCGTTCGAGCGGCCGACCGAGTGCGCGATCTCCAGCTGCTGCGGGCGCGGCAGGCGATCGGCGTCGAGCACGAGCCACGTCATCGGCCGCGCGCCCGGCGGGATGACCGGCTTGGTCTCGGCGCCGCCATCGACGACCAGGGTCTCCCCCAGGCCCTCCCGCACCGCGGCCGCGAGGCGGGCCAGCGTGCGCTTGCCGACCCCGGGCGCGCCCTCGATGCAGACGCTGGAGCCCGACTGCACCAGCTTCATCACCGGGTCGATCCAGTCCTTGCGCTGCTTCGAGCCGAACACGAGCGGCCCGAGCCGCGACGGCGCGCCGTCGTACAGCGCGAGGTGCCGCTCCACGAAGATCGCGAGCTGCTGGCCCAGGCGCACCACGTCGCCGTGCATCACGCCGATGCGCCGGGCGCGGACGCCGTTCACCCACGTGCCGTCGTGGGTATCCATGTCCTCGATGTAACAACCGTCCGAGCGGACGCTGATCTTGGCGTGCTCCGGCGCGATCCCGCTCCCCTCGATGCGCCCGTCGCGCGCGGCGCTGCCGATCACGGCGCCGTCCATGAGGCTCACGATCCGCGGCGGGGCGTCGAGACCGATCAGGACGAGCCCCCACCCTCCATCATCGTCCTGTCGCTTGGCGTGGACTCCGGACCGGTACTCCTTCTGAAGGACCGGTGCCGGCGTCTCCGCAACGTCCACTCGCAAAGCAGTCTGTTCGTTCATGCTCCCCCCAAGTCCAAAGGACCTGCCTGGTCGACCCAGGCCAACCAAGAGCGCGCCGAGCGGCGGGCACCCTTATGATGTAAGAGCACGCCACACGGTGCCGCTGTCGCGAACGCGAAGGCTTTTGTGAGCGGCACCGTGCGCGGTGCTGCTTGGCGAGCCCCCTCGCTCGCAATGGCCACACAATACTCGACCAGAGCGGCCGTGCAACCTGCCGGCGACGGAAGTTTTAAGGTTTTGTTCTTGAGAGCTTGACTCTGGTCACGCCGATTGGTACTCATCCGCCACGCATCGACGGAGACGCCCTCCGGTGATGACCCGGCGCGAATCAGGAATTCTCTGACAAGCGCCATCAGATGATGATTTCCTGAATCAGGCGATTGACATCTGCGGGAGTAACTCAGTGGTAGAGTGCAACCTTGCCAAGGTTGACGTCGCGGGTTCAAATCCCGTCTCCCGCTCCACGACATAGGCTCTGCGACAGCGAGCAGCCAGCGAGGCCGGTGCGACCCACCGGCCTCTGTGTTTTTGTTCCACTGCCCGGCGCGCGGGCGCCGCGGGAACGCACGGGGCGCTACGGCGACGATGCGCCGGGCGGCGGGCCTGTGATACGAGGATTCGCCTCATGTCCGCTCCGCTCCACGAGCGCCTGCGCCTGCTTGCCCACAGCCTCGAGCGGCAGTTCCTGGGCAAGGACGAGATCATCCGCCTGCTCATGATCGCGGTCGTCGCGGGGGAGCACTGCGTGCTCCTCGGCCCGCCTGGGACCGCGAAGAGCGCGCTCATCCGCACGCTCGCCGAGCTGATGCAGGCCCAGTACTTCGAGTACCTGCTCACGCGCTTCACCGAGCCGAACGAGATCTTCGGTCCGGTCGACATCGGCGCTTTCCGCGAGGGCGTCTACCGCCGGAACACGTCGGGAATGCTCCCCGAGGCGGAGATCGTCTTCCTCGACGAGGTCTTCAAGTCGAACAGCGCCATCCTGAACGCGCTGCTCACGCTGCTGAACGAGCGCAAGTTCTCGAGCGGCGGGCAGGTGATCCGCTGCCCGCTCATCAGCGTCTTTGCGGCCTCGAACGAGGTGCCGGGCGACGAGACGCTGACAGCGATCTTCGACCGCTTCCTCCTGCGCGTGCAGTCCGACAACCTCGACGCCTACCACTTCAGCGAGCTGCTCCAGCGCGGCATCCAGCAGGAGATCCGGCACATGGCCGGCGAGCCGCTCCGCCCACTCGTCGCGGCGCGCGAGCTCGCCGAGCTCGGCCGGGGGTTCGGCGCGCGGATGAACTTCGGCGACGCGTTCCTCTCGGCCTACAAGGGGCTGGTGTTCCAGATCCGCGCCGAGGGGATATCGCTCTCGGACCGCCGGGTCGTGAAGATGCTCAAGCTCTTCGCCGCCAGCGCCTACCTCGACGGCCGTCCGACCACGGACGCGAGCGACTTCTTCGTGCTCAAACACATCTGGAACAACCAGGATCAGGCGGCGATCCTCGAGGGCATCGTGCAGCCGGTGCTGGAGGCGTTCTTCCGCGAGCACCCGGATCGCCGCCGCGTCGGCGCGCTCGGCGTCGGGGTGGAGGCGCTCGCCGCGGAGATCGACCGCATCCGGCAGATCCTCACGGGCGGCGCCGCGCTCGGTGACGTGCAGCTGTTCAGTCAGCTGAAGGCGCTCGGCGAGATCAAGCAGGCGCTTGCCGGCATCAACGACGCCCGCGCCCGCGAGCTCGAGGCGCGCGTGTCTCAGCTGCTCGAGGCTTCGTTTCGGAGCGGGCGTTTCGCGCAGATCTAGCGGGGGCCGGGCCGGGCGCCGTCGGCGCGGGGGCGCTGGTCCTCGAGCGAGCCCTCGGCCCAGCGGGGCCCGGGCCGGGCGCCGTCGGCGCGGTGGCGCTGGTCCTGGAGCGAGCCCTCGGCCCAGCGGGGCCCGGGCCGGGCGCCGTCGGCGCGGTGGCGCTGGTCCTTGAGCGAGCCCTCGGCCCAGCGGGGCCCGGGCCGGGCGCCGTCGGCGCGGTGGCGCTGGTCCTTGAGCGAGCCCTCGGCCCAGCGGGGGCCGGGCCGGATGCGCTCGGGACGTCGGCGTTGGTCCTCGTGCGAGCCCGCGGCTGCGCGGGCCCGCGGCTGCGCGCGGCCGGGCCGCCGGCCTCCGGCACAGGTCGAGGCGACGCCTTCGCGCTCGACCGGGCCAAGCCCGCTGTGCGGCGATGGTCGACCGGTCCGGACGACGCGCCCATCATCGCGCCACGGATGCGCTTGGGCACGCCGAACGACTCGCGGATGTGGATGAGCTCGTCCACCTTCAAGGCGCGCCACTCTCCGGGCCGGAGCCCTTCCGAGGTCACGCCGGCGAACGTCGTCCGGGCCAGGCGCATCACGGGCCAACCGCTCGCCTCGCCCATGCGCCGGATCTGCTGGTTGCGGCCCTCGCGGAGCGTCACCTCGATCCACGTCTTGTCGCCCTCGCGGCGGAGCAGCCGCGCTTCGGCCGGCAGCGTGACGCCGTCCTCCAGGCGGATGCCCTCGCGCCACGGCGTGAGGTCGTCGTCGCTCATGGTCCCCTGGACCTTCAGCACGTACGTCTTCGGCACACCGCCGCGCGGATGGAGCAGCGCGTTGGCGAAGTCGCCGTCATTCGTCATGAGCAGGATCCCGCTGGTCGCGAAATCGAGCCGACCCACGGGGTAGAGCCGCGCGCCCGTGCCGCGCACGTAGTCGGCGACCGTCGGGCGCCCCTCGGGATCGCGCAAGGTCGAGACGACGTTCCGCGGCTTGTGCAGGGCCACGTAGACCGGCGCCTCGGAGACGAGGCGCTTGCCATCGACCTCGATCCGGTCCTTCTGCCGGTCGGCCTTCAAGCCGAGCTCGGTCACGACGTGGCCGTTCACGCGTACCCGCCCGGCGAGGATGAGCTCCTCGGCCGACCTGCGTGAGGCCACGCCGGCGCGCGCGATGATCTTCTGCAGACGTTCTTCCATGGTGTGCTCGGGACCTATGCCGACGCTGCGCTGCCGGCCGGCGGCTCTGATAAGCACGCCCCTCGCGCCGCGTCGACCAACGTTGGTGCCGCGCTGTTCTCAGGCCCGAGGCCGACGTCGAGGCCGGCGCGCCCGCATGTCCGCCGCGGCGAGCGCCTGCGGCGGCAGGAGCACCGGGGCGAGCAGCACGCCGGCGGGGCCGGGCGGGCGAGATCGACCTCCACTCGGTCGGAGGAGGCGCGCGCTATTTCTTGTCCTTAGGGGGGATCCGCGCTGCCGCTGCCGCCCGCGGCCTCGTTCGCCTTGTCCGCGGCGGACTGATCCTCCGCGGCCTTCTTCGCGGCCGCTGCAGCGGCCTCCTCTTCCTTCTTGCGCTCGTCTTCCTCGACGCGGCGCTTCACCTCGTTGTCGTGGTCCCACCGATCGACCCGCTCGTCGGCGTCGATGTCCACGCCCATCCGCTCGAGCCGGCCCATGCGGTAGATCTCCCAGACGTCCGGCTTGCCGTCGCGGTTCGTGTCCCGCTTGATGCGCGCGAGCTTGCCGCCGCTGTAGTACTTCCACTCATCGGGGTTGCCGTCGCGATCGGAGTCGATCCTCACCTCGGCCAGCCTCCCGCCGGCGAACGTGAGCCAGGTGTCGATCCGGCCGTCGTAGTTCGAGTCGGACTCCTCGTGCAGGCTCTCGCCCTTGTCGTTGTACTTGCGGACGACGTCCTTCACCCCGTCGAAGTTTGTGTCGATCTCGCGGCAGACGAGCGTCCGGTGGCGGTCCTCGCCGGTGCCCACGATCTGCCAGACGCGCCGCACGTTGGGCTGGATCGCGCCCGGCCCCGCGGTCTCGCTCGCCTCGCGATCCTCTCTGCCCTTCCAGTCGCACATCGAGCGATCGTCGATGCTGCCGTCGGCGTTGCGGGCGGCCTCCACCTTCGGCGCCTTCGCGCCCTCGAACCCCGGATCCGAGCCGCACGCCGCGCCGAGCAAGCCGAGCGCGGCGAGCGCGATGAGCGCTTGTCTCCTCATGTCACGGTCCCTTCTTGCCGGCCGGCTGGCTCGCGGCGTTGGCGGGGGCGGGCGCGGAGCCCGCGGGCGCCGCGCTCGTCGCCGGGGCGGCGCCGGCCGGGGTCTCCGCGCTGCCCGGCGGAGGCGGGGGGACCGCCTTCGGCGCGCCGTACGACTCGGCGCAGAGATCAACCACGCTGTTCGGGTCGGGCTTGCCGTCGGCGTTCTGATCGGTGGACACGACCGCGCACCTCGGGTCGTTCGGGTTGTTGAACTGCCACCACTGGTCGATGATTCCATCGCCGTCGGAGTCGCGCTCGCGGCGCGTGAGGCGCGATCCCTCGTAGTAGTCCCAGGTGTCGAGCTTGTCGTCGAAGTTTGTCTCGCGCTCCTTCAGCACGACGGCGCCGCGCTCGTAGTGCGCGATCTCGTCGGCGCGCCCGTCGCGGTCGAAGTCCGACTCGCGCCGGCGCTCGACCCCGTTGCCGTCGTAGTAGATGAAGGCGTCGATCGCGCCGTCCAGGTTCAGGTCGACGACCCGGCAGACCTCCCGGCCGTCCTTCTTCACGTGGATGATGTCGGGCATCCGATCGCCGTTCACATCGACCTTCTGCGCAGAGGCGGAGTCCTTGTCGCAGGGCTCGTGGACGATCGCCGTGTCCCGCTCGCCGGTGGAGCTCTTCGCGCTCGAAGGCGCCGGCGTCGAGGACGCGCAGGAGGCGACGGCAGCGGTCATCAGGGCCACGAGCAAGCACCTGGGCGACGGCCAGGTGAGCGGGAATCGCGTCATCAAGAGATTCCTCCGGCGGGCCCGGGACTTTCGGGACAAAGCTCGACGCGCCGGGCGAGCCACCCCGACGCGGACCAGCTTCGGCGGCAGTCTAGACCGCCGTCCGCGCGCACATCAAGAAGCCCACGGGAGACGACCCCGCCGGCCCGCGTGCGGGATGCCCGCGTGGCGGGATGCCCGCGTGCGGGATGAATGACCGCGCCCCGCCGAGCGACGGCGCCATTCCGATTGACATCATACGTACCGGCATCTAGGGTAACGTCTTGTCAGTCGTACCCATCGAGACTGGCGGGTTTACCCTCCCGGGCGTGACATGTCGCGGAAGAAAGTCTCGACGACCATCTACATCACGCCGGAGCAGGCCGAGCGGCTGAAGATCCTGCACGAACGCACCAAGGTCCCGATCGCGGTCTACATCCGCGAAGGGATCGACATGATCCTCAAGCACTACGAGCACGTGCTGCCAGGGCAGATGTCCCTGGAGAGCACGCCGGCCCCCCCGCCGCCGATCCCGAAGAAATGACCCAGGCTGGAGCGCCTCCGGGTTTGAGAGGCCGGGGGAGGGTATGCGCCTGGACGCCGCGCGCTGTCCGGGCGGATAGCTTTGCGGCGCTGCTCGCGCTAGGAGCAGGCACGCCGCGGTCCACCATTTCCCTCGGCGCCGGCAGCGCCGCGTGCTGCGGTTCGGTTCCCGGAGGGGCACGGGCCTCAGGTCCGCTCCTTCGCATCTCGGTCGAGGCCGCGCGCTGCGGTCGCTAACGCTGGTCAGGTCGCCGCGCCCTGAAGCTCGCTATGCCCGTTGACTCCAAGCTCATCCGCAACTTCTCCATCATCGCCCACATCGATCACGGCAAGTCCACGCTCGCCGACCGCATCCTCGACGCGACCGGGGCGCTCACCGCCCGCGAGCAGAAGGAGCAGTTCCTCGACAAGATGGACATCGAGCGCGAGCGGGGGATCACGATCAAGGCCCAGACCGTCCGGCTCGACTATGCAGCGAAGGACGGGCAGACCTACCGGTTCCACCTCATCGATACGCCCGGGCACGTCGACTTCAACTACGAGGTCTCGCGCAGCCTCCAGGCATGCGAGGGGGCGCTGCTCGTCGTCGATGCCACCCAGGGCGTCGAGGCGCAGACCCTCGCCAACGTCTTCCTCGCCCTCGACAACAACCTCGCGATCCTCCCGGTCCTCAACAAGATCGACCTCCCCTCGGCCGACATCGAGCGGACGACCCGCGAGATCGAGGACGTCATCGGCCTCGACTGCTCCGGCGCCATCCCCGCCAGCGCCAAGACGGGGATCGGCATCGCCGAGATCCTCGAGGCGGTGGTCGAGCGCGTCCCCGCGCCGAAGGGCGACCTGAACGCGGCGCCCCGCGCCCTCATCTTCGACAGCTGGTACGATAGCTACCGCGGCGCGGTGGTCATGGTGCGCGTCGTCGACGGCGTCCTCCGCAAGGGGCAGAAGGTCCGCTTCATGGCGACCGGCCGCGACTACGAGGTCACGGAGATGGGCGTGTTCACGCCCCACGCGACCGCCCTCACCGAGCTCGGGCCAGGGGAGGTCGGCTTCCTCGTCGGCAACATCAAGAGCGTCGTCGACACAAAGATCGGCGACACGGTGACCGACGCGGTCCACCCCGCGACGGTCCCGCTGCCCGGCTTCAAGGAGGTCAAGCCGATGGTCTTCGCCGGGATCTTCCCGACGGACTCGGCCCAGTACGAGGACCTCCGCGACGCCCTGTCGAAGCTCCACATGAACGACGCGGCGTTCGTCTTCGAGCCCGACACGTCCGAGGCGCTCGGGTTCGGCTTCCGGTGCGGCTTCCTCGGCCTGCTCCACATGGAGATCATCCAGGAGCGGCTCGAGCGCGAGTACAACCTCGACCTCATCACGACCGCGCCGAGCGTCGTCTATCACTGCTTCCTGGGCGACGGCTCGATGAAGTCGATCGAGAACCCGGCGAAGCTCCCGCCGCCGAACCTCATCGAGCGCATCGAGGAGCCGATCTTCCGGATGACCGTCCACGTGCCGTCGACGTACGTCGGCGCCGTCCTCGCCCTGTGCCAGGAGCGGCGCGGGGAGCAGAAGTCGATCCAGTACGCCTCGTCCGACCGCGTGATCATCACCTACGACATGCCCCTCAGCGAGGTGCTCTTCGACTTCCACGACAAGCTGAAGAGCGTGTCGCGCGGCTACGCGTCGATGGACTACGAGCTCGTCGGGTACCGCGCCGACGACCTCATCAAGCTCGACATGATGGTGAACGGCGACCCGCTCGACGCCCTGAGCGTCATCGTGCACCGGGACAAGGCCTACGCCCGGGGCCGGGACCTCGCGGTGAAGCTCAAGGACATCGTGCCGCGCCAGCAGTACGAGGTCGCCATCCAGGCGGCGATCGGGTCGAAGATCATCGCGCGGACGACCGTGAAGGCGATGCGCAAGGACGTGACCGCCAAGTGCTACGGCGGCGACATCAGCCGGAAGCGCAAGCTCCTCGAGAAGCAGAAAGAGGGCAAGAAGCGGATGAAGATGGTCGGGAGCGTCGAGATCCCGCAGGAGGCGTTCCTCGCCATCCTGAAGATCGACTGAGGCGCGGGGCAGGGCGCTGGCGGCACGCGGGCGTGGCGGCGCGCGCGCCCCGCCCGTATAAGCCGCCCATGCAGCCCGCCCCCGTCCGTCCGCGCGATCGCCGCGCGGCGCACCCTGTCCTCGCCCTTGCCCTCGGCCTCGCCGTCGTCGCGTGCGACGAGCCGCGCGCCCCGGCGCCGGGGGCGTCCGCCTCAGCTTCCGCGCCGCCGGCCGCGCCGAGCGCCGCGCCGGCCCAGAGCGCCGCGGCGCCCCCCGCGGCCACGGAGACCGCGAAGCGAGAGATGCCGCCGCGGCCGGTCCCGATCGGGTCGAGCGGGCCGATCCAGCCGAGCGCCCCGGCCGAGCAGCAGATGATGGCGATCCAGTACACGCTCGCCATGGTGTCGCCGCAGCCGACCGATCCCCTCGTGGACAAGGCCTACCTCGAGCGGATCCTGCCGAAGCTCGCCACGGCGGTGCGCACCGCGGACAAAGGCAAGACCCCGCCGAGCCCCGTGAAGCCGGCCAAGGGGAACAGGAAGATCGAGGTCGACATGGGCAAGGGGTGCACCGAGCGTACCCCGTCGAACCTGCTCGCGCAGCGGGCAGGCTCGTCTCTCAGGGAGGCGTACGACGCGGGGGTCCTCGTCGTCTCCTGCCACGACGCCCTGTGGGAGTGCCACCAGTCGACACGAGATCCGAGCGACGTCCTATGCCACGCAGCGCCGCGGCGCTGAGCGTGGTATGGGCTGCGTCTGCCATGCAGGAGACGCTTGCCTACTCGGTCCCCGGCGCCAACGCGCTCCCTCGACTGGATCCGCTCGCCGACATGCTCGACGAGCTGAACCGCGACCGCCCGCCGCTCGCCCGGCTGCGCCATGACGCCACCATCGCGTTCGGTCCCGCGATGCGCGTCGAGCGCTTCGTCCTGGGCAACGGGCTCAAGGTGCTCGTGCTCGCCGACGCCACGGCGCCCGTGGTCTGTCTGCAGACCTGGTTCGGCGTCGGCTCGCGCCACGAGCGCGTGGGCAAGACGGGCATCGCTCACCTGTTCGAGCACCTCATGTTCGGCGAGACGGAGAGCGTCGCCCACGGCTCGTTCGACCGGATGCTCGAGGAGGCCGGCGCCGAGACGAACGCGGCGACGTTCCTCGACTGGACCTACTACCACACGAACCTGCCGAAGGACGCGCTCGAGCTCACCCTCCGCCTCGAGGCGGAGCGCATGGCGCGGCTCGTCCTCCGCGACCCCCAGGTGTCGAGCGAGAAAGAGGTCGTCGCCAACGAGCGGCGGCAGCGGGTCGAGGACGACGTCGACGGGGCGGTGAGCGAGCTGCTCTATAAAGAGGCGTTCAGCGAGCACGCCTACGGGTGGCCGACCATCGGCTGGATGGAGGACATCAAGGGCTTCACGACCGAGGACTGCCTCGAGTTCTACCGGACGTACTACGCCCCCAACAACGCGGCGCTGGTCGTCGTCGGCGACGTCGCGCTCGAGCAGGCGCTGCGGGTAGTGCAGGACCACTACGGCACGCAGGAGCCGTCGAAGCTCCCGGTGGAGGACGTGTGCCCCGAGCCGCCGCAGGTCGCGGAGCGCCGCGCCGAGGTGGCGAAGCCGACCGCCACGCACAAGATCGCGATGGGCTACCGCTCGCCGGCGCTCGGGGACTTCGACCACGCGCCCCTCGTGCTGCTGAACGAGATCCTCTTCGCCGGGCGGTCGTCGCGCGTGCACCGCGCGCTCGTGCAGGAGCAGGAGATCGCGAGCGAGATCCGCGGCTGGGTCGGCTCGTTCCGCGACCCCGCGCTGTACGACATCTATCTCTGCGCCCGCGGCGCCCACACCGGCGAGGCGCTGCTCGCGGCCCTCGATCCGCTCCTGGAGGCGGTGAGCCGCGCCCCGGTCAGCGAGGCGGAGCTCGACCGGGCGAAGGCGCGCATCGAGCTCTCGATCCTGCAAGGGCTCGAGACGGTCGCCGGCAAGGCCGAGCAGATCGGCTTCTACGAGACGGTGCTCGGCGATCCCGCGGCCCTGTTCGAGCGGCTCGCCGCCTACCGGCGGGCCACCGTGGGGGACCTCCTGCGCGTGGCGCGGCGCTACCTCGTGAGCTCGGCGCGGACCGTGGTCCACGTGATCCCGGACGGATCGAGCACCGACGACGACGGGGACGAGGCGGACGCGGAGAGCGAGGAGGCATCGTGAGCCAGAGCGTGAAGAGCGGCCTCGCGTGGGGCGCCGAGGGACAGGGCAGGGGAGCGTCGGCCGGGCGCGTTCTGCCTCGCGACGGGGCGGTGCTCGTGGAGACGAGCCACGCGCTCCCCATCGTCAGCATCGTTGTCGCGTTCGGCTCCGGCGCGGCGCACGACCCGGTCGGGCGCGAGGGGCTCGCCCGGATCACGGCGCGCATGCTCCGCCGCGGGGCGGAGGGCCACAGCGCGAACGAGATCGAGGAGACGATCGACGCGCTCGGCGGGGAGTTCGGCGCCGACGTGGCGACGAGCGCGACGACGGTCCACTTCGAGGTGATCAAGCGCTCGCTCGATCGGTTCATCGAGCTCGGGGCCACGCTCCTCGCGCGCCCGACGTTCTCGCCGCCCGAGCTCGCGCGGCTCCTGCGCGAGGCCGAGGCCGAGCTCATCGAGGCGCGCGACAGCGATCGCTCACTCTGCAGCCGCGCCTTCCGGCGCACGCTGTTCGCGGGGCACCCCTACGGCCGCCGCATCGCGGGCACCATCCCGACGCTGCGGGAGATCACGCGCGACGACGTCGCGGCCTTCTATGCGCGGCACTACACCCGGCGCAACGCGATCGTGGCCATCTCGGGCGACATCGAGCCCAGCGAGGCGCACCGGGTCGCGGAGCGCCTCCTGTCCGGCCTGGCCGAGGGCGAGGCGATCGCCGATCCGGTGACGGAGCCGAGCCCAAGGCCGGGGCGGTGCCTCGTGTTCGTCGACAAGTCCGAGCGGACGCAGACGCAGATGGTCATCGGCGGGCTCGGCACCGACGCCCACGACCCGGATCACATGGCGCTCCTGGTCGCGAACACCGTCTTCGGGGGCACCTTCTCGTCGCGGCTGATGCAGGAGGTGCGCGCGAAGCGTGGCTGGTCCTACGGCGCCTCGTCGCGGGCGGGCTTCGATCGGCACCGCGACGCCTTCACCATGTGGACCGCGCCCGCGGCGCAGGACGCCGCCGCGTGCCTCTCCCTGCAGCTCGGGCTGCTCGAGGCGCTGCGGCGCGACGGGATCACCGAGGACGAGCTCACGTTCGTGAAGCGCTACCTCGTCCGCTCCCACGCGTTCGAGATCGACACCGCGAGGAAGCGCGTGCACCAGAGGCTCGAGGAGATCCTGTACGACCTGCCAGCGGGGTACCACGAGACCTACCTGAAGCGGGTCGAGGAGGTCACGCTCGCGGACGCGAACGCCGCCGTGCGGCGCCGGATCTCGGAGGACGATCTCGTGATCGGCGTCGTCGGGACGCACGAGGAGATCGGGGAGGCGGTCGCCGCGGCCATCCCGAGGCTGACCGAGGTGAAAGTCGAGCCGCACGACCTCGAGTAGCGGAGCGTCGTCGATCCCAGGCGGGATCGCCGACGCACGGAGCTGGGGCGCACCCGCGACGGGCGCGCCCCCGCAGCGCCGGGCGCACGCCCGTTGCGGACGCCCGATCCGAGGCGGCGCGGCCCAGGCGATGGCGACGCCGGGTGGCCGGTTCGGACGAAGGCGGAGCGACCGCGAGCGCGATCGCAACCGTCGCATGACCGCCGGCATCGAAGGCGCTGCTTCTTCGCGAGATCAGGGCAGAGATCGCGCTGCGATCGAGGATTTTCGGCGCCTTCGGCCGCGATCGTTCCGCACGCGACATTCGATGGGCGCCCCGGCGCTCCCCGGCGCCGGCTCGCGAGGGCGAACGACGGGAGCTCGCGATGAAGGCACGAACGATCAACCCGCTGGTCCTCGCGGCGGCGACCGCGCTGAGCGGGACCGCCGCTGCGGCGGTCCCGATCACGATCACCCATCAGGGGCGCCTGTTCGATGCGGCAGGCCAGCCCATCGACGACACGCTCGAGGTGGTGTTCGCTTTCTACGATGCGCTCGACGCCACCGTGCCCATCTGGAGCGAGGTCCACTCCATCACGTTCGACCACGGGTACTTCTCGGCCGACCTCGGCGATCTCGCGCCCGTCGACAAGCCGGTCTTCAACGGCACGGCACGCTACCTGGGGATCACCGTGGGGGAAGACCCCGAGATGCGCCCGCGCGCCAGGATCGCGAGCGTTCCGTACGCGCTCCAGGCCAGCAACGTCGCCGGCGACATCACGCCGAACTCCATCGCTGTCGGCGGCCGCCTCGTCATCGACAGCAGCGGCGTGTGGGTCGGCGATCCCGTGGGTCTGCAGGGCGCGCAAGGTCCGATCGGGCCTGTGGGGCCGCCTGGTGAGCCGGGGCCGCCCGGTGAGCCGGGGCCGCCCGGTGAGCCGGGGTCGCCCGGTGAGCCCGGGGCGGCCGGCGCACAGGGGCCTCCCGGCGTGCTCTCGAGCACCTCCGTCTCCGGCGTGGGCGCCGACCCCCGGTCAACGCTTCAGTTCCTGGCTGCACCTGCCACCGTGAACGTGACCGACCTGGGGCAGCGCGTCTTCGTCGTGTCGAACAAGGCGCTCGGCGCCGCGGCGTCCCCTGCGGATCGGCTCTTTCTCTGGATCTGTTCCCAGCAGCTCGTGCCGCTCGGCGATATCCAGCGGACCGGGACCGGCGTCTATGCGCTCCGCGTCCCGGCGAACACCAGCATCAGCATGGGGCTGAGCGCGGTGCTCTTGCTGCCCCCCGGCCAGCACAACGTCGGTCTCTGCGGGAGCTCGGAGAGCCCCTTCTGGACCAACAACGATTATTCGTACACCTCCGCTGTCGTCACCATGGAGTAAGGTCCGGGCTGGGAGCCCAGCCTCGCGCACCACGGCCTGCGCGGCGCCTGCCCCGCGATTTCCACCATGCAGAAGGAGCTGATGACCCCCGCGGCGATCCTGCTCGGCAGCCTCTTCATCGCGGTGGGTCTCTACCTGGGTCTCCAGCGCCCGGCGCCCTCCGCCGGGGCCCCTCCGGCCAGCGTGGAGGCTGCGGCAGCCTCCATGAGGGCGCCACCGGTACCGGCGGCGGACGCGCCGTCTCCCTCACGGCCTCGCCCGGCGCCGGCCGCGGCCCCGCCGGAGCAGCCGGGCGCGCTCTACAAGCGCGTCCAGGCGGACGCCATCAGGGCCCTCGAAGCGCGGCGGCCGCTCTTCGTGAAGCAGTGCTGGGAGCCTTCGCTCAGCAAGAGCCCAACGCCGGCGCGCGCCAAATACCTCTTCAACATGACCTTCGACGAGTCCGGGAAGGAGATCGCCCGCGGCATCAGCGAGGTGCGAGGGATGGAGCGCCCCGACGCAGCGCAGTGCCTCCGGCTGATCCCGCTCGGGATCGGCGTGCCGCCGCCCGGGACGCGCGTCGCCGTCGAGGTCGAGATGATCCTGCCGTGAGCGCGCCGCCGCCGCGGCCTCGCAGCAGCGACGCCGCTCCGCCGCCGTTTGGTCCGCGCCGGGCGCTGGGCTAAGGTCACGCCGTGCCCTGGCTCGCTGAGCTCGCCCTGCACCTGAGCCGCGTGCTGCACCTCGCGGTCCTCGCCATCGCGCCCACGTGGCTCTCGCCCGAGCCGCTGCCATCGGCCGCGCTCGCGCTCTCGGGCGCGCTCTCGGCGGCCGCGCTCGCGGCGGCGCTCGGCCTGTCGGCGTGGTTCGCCGCGCGGATCGAGACGCGGCTCGCCAGGAACGGAGCGGCGCTGCTGTGGCTCGCGATCGCCGCGGCGCTCGCGGCCGCGCTCTACTACCGCGGGCCTCGCGCGCCGCTCGCGCAGGGGGTCGCGCTCGTCGGCGTGCCGCTGTGGGCGGCGCTCGCGACGCTCGCCGCGGCCGCGGCGGAGCACTGGCTCGGATCGAGCTTCAAGCACCGGCGGATGGGGGCCGCGATCGTCGTGATCGGCCTCGGCGCCGTCCAGCTGCTCGGGGCCGCGCCCCTGCTCGGGTCGCGCGAGCGGATGTGGTGGGCGGCGCTGCGCCGCGACGGTGCGCACCTGCGCGCGGTCGACGAGGTCGCGAGACCGCTCCTCGAGCGGCGCAAGCTCGACGAGCTCGACGGGGTCGCGGCGCGCTGCCTGAAGATGCACCCCGTCGCCGCCGCGCCCGCAGCGCCGGCCACGTGCGCCTGCCTGGCGCTCCGCGCCGAGGCGAGGCTGCACGCCAGGAACGCCGTCGCCGCCCTCCGCGACGCGGAGGCAGCGCGCGAGCGATGCCCGGATCAGCAGAGCACGCGCGCCGTCCTGGCGGAGGCGCTCGCCGTCGCCGGCCGCCCCGAGCGCGCAGAGGCCGAGGCGCGGGCCGCGCTCGAAGAGGGCGGCGACCCGGCGCGGCTCCGCTACGCGCTCGCCCTCGCGCACGAGCGCGCAGGCCGCCTACCGGACGCCAGGGCCGAGGCGGAGCGCGCGATCGAGGCCGGCGCCGGCCGGAAGGCGCGGCTGCTCGCGGGCGCGCTGGCCATCCTCGCCGGCGATCTCGACGGGGCGAAGGCGCACCTCGCGCCGCTCGCCGAGCAGGATCCCTCCGACGCCGAGGTGCTGTACAACCTCGCGCTCATCGCCGACAAACGCGGCGACTACAACGGCGCCCGCCAGGGCTACCTCGCCGCCCTGAAGGCCGATCCGAGGAACGCCGAGGCGCGCTACAACGTCGCGCTCCTGACGTACCGCGCGGGCATCGTCGAGGAGTCGCGCCACCACGCGCGCAAGTTCCTCGACACGTTCCCGGACGATCCGCGCGGCAGCCAGCTCGCGCAGACGACGGGCACGCCGCTCGGCGCCGCGGGGGGCGGCAGCGCGCTTCCATCCCGGTCCGGCGCGCGGCGGTCCCCGCAGGAGCCCGCGGCGAGCTCGGGCTCTCGCTAGCGCCGCGCGCCCGAGGTCCTGCGAGGTTCGTGACGCGTGGCACAAGCCGCGATCGCATAGCGCCCTCCGATGCGGGCGAGCTGACGGAACCGACGGCAATCGACGGAACCGACGGCAACCAGCAGCAAACGACGCGCGCCTCGACCGAATTGCGCTGGCCAGCAGTTCCTTTTTGCACGGCGCAAAGGTGACCCTGGACGTCCACCTGTGATATTCCAGAAGGTCTGGGAGGCTGCGTGACACCCGCCGCGGGGACCACCGTTGCCGATCGCTTTCGCCTCGTGCGTCCGCTCAGGCAAGGCGGGATGGGCTCGGTGTGGCTCGCTCAGCACATGGGCCTCGACATCCCGTGTGCGATCAAGTTCATGCACGCGCAGGGCGTCTCGAAGGAGGTGCGGCTCCGCTTCGAACGGGAGGCGAAGGTCGCAGCGCAGATCCGCAGCCCCCACGTCGTGCAGATCCTGGACCACGGTGTGTGGCAAGGGACGCCGTACATCGCGATGGAGTACCTCGATGGGGAGGACCTCGACACCCGCATCCAGCGGGTGGGGCGGCTCGACCCGTACGACACGATGGCGATCACGGCGCAGGTGGCGCGCGCCCTCACGCGGGCCCACGCGGCCGGCCTGGTCCATCGCGATCTCAAGCCGGCCAACATCTTCCTCGTCCGGGACGACGACCGGGAGATCGCCAAGGTGCTCGACTTCGGCATCGCAAAGGACAGCACGCCGCGCGTCACCTCCACGACGAAGACCGGCTCGCTGCTCGGGACCCCCGCGTACATGAGCCCGGAGCAGGCGCAAGGGACCAAGCGCATCGATCACCGCTCGGACCTCTGGTCGCTCGCCGTCGTGGTGTTCGAGTGCCTGACCGGCAATCTCCCGTTCAACAGCGAGGCGTTCGGCGATCTGCTCCTCAAGATCATGGTCAAGCCGCTGCCCGTGCCGTCGCAGCTCGCCCCCGTGCCGCCCGGCTTCGACGCCTGGTGGGCCCGCGCGGCGTCGCGCGAGCCGGAGGGCCGCTTCCAGAGCGCGAAGGAGTTCTGCGACGCGCTCGCGATCGCCCTCGACATCGCGAGCGACAGCTTCGAGTCGAGGATGAGCCTCGTCCCGTTCCGCGCGCCCGGCGAGCGCGCCTCGGTGGAGCTCGGGTTCGCCCCGCGCTCGAGGGGGAGCGCGACGCCCCTCGACGCCGGGCCCGACAGCGCCGCGCCGTCGCTCGGCGACGCGGCCACGCTGGTCGCCTCGTCGGAGGCCGAGGCCGAGCGGATCTCGACGAGCTCCGGCGTGACGGTGGCCTCGCCGGGAGAGGCGCAGACGGCGTCCGCGATGTCGGGCCGCCAGATGCGGTCGCAGACCGCCAGCGCGCTGGTCTCGGTGGTGTCTCCCCCGATCCGGCGGCCCGTCGTCGGGCGCGTGCTCGCCGCTGCAGGGGCCTCCGCGGTCGTCCTCGTCGCCATCGGGTTCTTCGTCCTGCGCGGAGCGAGCCCCGGCGCCCCGGCGCAGCCGCTCGCGCAGCCGGCTCCCACGGCGTCGGCGTCCGGTGTGCCGCGGGGCCCCGACGTCGCGGCGTCATCCTCCGCGCCGGTGCCGGCGCCCGAGCCGCCCGCCTCGGCGGCCAGCGCCGCCGCGCCGGCGCCCGCGGCCTCGTCGGCGCCCGCGGCCTCGTCGGCGGCGCCCCGGAGCGGCCTGCGCGCTCCCGCGGGGCACCCCGCTCAGGCGAAGCCGCGTGCTCCGGCGCCGGCCGGTAGCGTGCGCCGCAAGCCGAAGCCGACGGATTTCGGCATCTGAAGTTCACCCGCAGCATCTCGCATAGACCTTGTTCGTATGGCTCGTCGACTAGGGATCGCTTCCTTGCTGCTCGCGCTGACCTGCGCGCCCGCCGCGCTGGCACAGGTCTCGGACGCCGATCGCGCGACGGCGCGCTCGCTCGCCGTGGAGGGTCAGGAGGCCCTCGAACGGAAGGACTTCTCCGCCGCGCTCGATCGGTTCGGCCGCGCCGACGCCATCATCCACGCCCCGACGCTGCTGCTCGGCGTCGCTCGAGCCCAGGTGGGCGTGGGCCAGTGGATCGCGGCCCAGGAGTCGTACAGCCGCATCGTCCGCGAGGGGGCGCCGGAGAAGTCGCCCGAGCAGTTCTTCGAGGCGATCGCGGACGCTCAACGGGAGCTCGACGCGCTCGCGCCCCGGATCCCGCAGGTGCTCATCTCGGTGCGCGGGCCGGACACCGCCGCCGTCACGATCGATGGCGAGCCCGTGCCGCGCGCCGCCCTCGGGGTCCGGCGGCCGGTCGATCCGGGCGACCACACCGTCCGCGCGGAGGCGGCGGGGTTCGCTCCGGCCGAGGTGAAGGTGACCCTGGCGGAGGGCGCCAGCGAGACCGTCGCGCTCGAGCTCAAGCCGGTCGCGTTGCCGCCGTCGGTCGCGTCGCCTCCGCCGGTCGCGCCGTCGCCCGACACGGGCCCTGGCGCGCCTTCGGGCGGCAGCAGCCGCACCGTCCTCGGGATCACCGCGCTGGGGCTCGGCGGCGTCGGCCTCGCGGCCGGCGCGGTGGGCGGCGTGCTCGCGATCGGCAAGCACGGCGACCTCTCGGAGCGCTGCCCCGCCGGCCGGTGCGACCCGTCGCTCCAGGGCGAGGTCGACAGCTACCACGCGATGGGCACGCTCTCGACGATCGGGTTCGCGATCGGCGCCGTGGGCGTCGGCGCGGGGGCGTTCCTTCTCCTGACAGCGCCGAGGTCGCCGCAGCGCGCCGGGATATCGATCACACCCGTGATCGGGCTCGGCTCCGCGGGAGCGAAGGGGAGTTTTTGATGCGCCAGGCGCTCCAGGTCGGCTTGATGCTCAGCGTTGCCGTCGCGATCGCCTCTGCATGCACAAGCGTGCTCGGCGACTTCACGATGGGAGAGCCCGGCGCGAGCTCGTCCGGTGGGTCCTCCGGGTGCCCGACGGGCATGGCGGACTGCAACGGCGACACGTTCTGCGAGGTGAACCTGCATGACGACCCCCAGAATTGCGGCGCTTGCGGCGCGGTGTGCCTGGACGAGGGGATGTGCAGCGAGAGCGGCTGCAGCGGGGTCACCGAGATCGCGCGCGGGTTCCCGACCCCGGCGGGCGCGAACGCGAGGCTCCTCGTCATCTACCAGGACGAGGTCTACTGGACGGCCGGCGTGGGCGCGAACGGCAGCGTGCAGAAGGTGCCGGCCCTCGGCGGGCCGGTCACGCTGCTCGCCGCCGGGCAGAACGCTCCGTACGGGATCGCCGTCAACCAGCAAGGCGTCTTCTGGTCCAACCTCAACGACACGAACATCATGTGGGTGGACCGCGAGGGACAGGAGACGCCGAAGGTGATCTACGACTCGAACCACGCGACCCTCGGCGTCGCGGCGGACGAGAGCGACGTGTTCTGGGCGCAGCGCGCGGGCGGCATCGGCGTGCCCGGGAAAGGCAGCCTCATCGGCCAGATCGCGATGCTCGACGCGTGGCCGAACGACGAGGGGGCGAACGACGAGTTCCACGAGGACGATGAGGCGTCGCCGCACCTCGTCGCGCTCGACGCGGAGCACGTGTACTGGGTCGATCGGAGCGCGCGCGGCACGGTGAACCGGACGCGACGAGACACCGGCGACACGGTCGAGCTGGCGGACGAGCAGCCGTTCCCGTACGCCATCGCCGTCGACGACGCGTTCGTCTACTGGACCAACAGCCCGCGCAGCAACGACACCGACCTGCAAGCCGCCGTGATGAGGGCGCCGAAGGACGGCTCGCGGGAGGCGATGGCGATCTGGAAGCCTTCCGAGGACGACAACGTGGAGCACCCGTCCCCCGACTGCATCGCCGTGGATGGGAACGACGACTACGTCTACTGGACCGATCAAGGGACGCCCCGCGTCCTGCGGAAGCGCAAGGACGGCCGCGGGAGGCCGCAGGTGCTGTACAGAGGCGGCGCGCCGCGCGGGATCGCGCTCCACGGCGGGCTCGTCTTCTGGGTGGAGGAGAAGGGCGCCGGCGGGGTGCGCAAGCTGCCCCGCTGAGAAGGAGCGCGCCCGGCGCAGCCTCGCCTCGACGTCGAGCGCGCTGGATCAGCCCGCGGCGTCGCGCAGCCGGTCGACGTCGACGCCCAGCCGGCCCGACATGTCGTCGGCGGCCGCGACGACCCGCGCACCCTGGATGATGTCCCGCGCCATGAGCTGCGTGGAGAGGATCGCGCAGAACGCCATGTCGTCGGTGTTGCTCATCGACTTGCCGCCGGTCTTGCGGCACTTCGCGATGAGCGACGCGACGGGCTGCGCCTGCCAGATGCCCGCGTCCTTGATGGCGTCCGGCGACAGGCACATCTCCACGTAGTCCGGCGTCCCGCTCCCGAAGAACGGCTGCACGACGGGCGCGCGGTACGGCTGCTTCTTCCGCGCGAGGACGCCGGGCGGCAACAGATCGCCCATCGCGCGCTTCAGCACGTGCTTCTCGTCGAGGGTGCGGAGCTTGAGCGCGTCCGGCAGCGCGTCCGCCACGTCCATCACGTTGGGATCGAGGAACGGGAAGCGCCCCTCGACCGAGTTCGCCATCATCATGCGCTCGCCCTGGGAGGAGAGCAGGTAGCCGGAGAGCAGGGTCGTGATCTCCAGGTACTGCGCGCGCGCGAGCGGCGTCCAGCGCATGAAGTCGGCGGGCAGCTGCTCCCTCAGGCGATCGGCGGCGGCGGTGTCGCTGACGCCCTCGCGCATCGCGGGGTCGAGCATCAGCTTGATGCGGCTCGTGGCGTCCCAGCGCGGGCGATGGGAGTAGAACGGGTCGCCCGTCTGCGCGAGGTTCCGCCCGAAGAAGGCCTTGGCCATCTCGACCTGCGCGACCGGCGACCGCTGCAGGTAAGGGTAGAGCCGGAGGAGGAGCTGGGGCCGGAGCTTGCTGTCCGGGTGGCGCGCCCAGAAGCGGCGGACCCGGTCCTCGCGGAAGATGTCGTAGCCGGCGAAGAACTCGTCGGCGCCTTCGCCCGTCAACACCACGCGGTACCCGCTCTGCCGGACGAGGCGCGCCAGGATGAACAACGGCGCCGGGGCGGTGCGCAGGAGCGGGGCCTCGGCGTGGTAGACGACATCCGGAAAGACGCCGGCGATGTCGGCGTCACTGCACTGGATCGAGGCGTGGGACGTGCCGAGGTGCGCGACGGCGGCGCGCTGGTACTCGGCCTCGTCGAACTCGCGCTCGGCGAACTCGACCGAGAAGGTGCGCAGCGGAACCTCGCGGTTCGACGCGATCAGCGCCGCGACGATCGTGGAGTCGAGCCCGCCGCTCAGGTAGCTGCCGACGGGGACGTCGGCGCGCAGGCGGATCGTCGAGCCGCCGCGGACCGCCTCGCGCACGCTCGAGACGAGCGAGACCTCGTCGCCGCCAGGCGCGCGCCCGTGGGGGAACTCGGGCCGGAAGCGGATCGAGACGCGCGGCGCCACGTCGCGATCGAGATCGAGCGTCGCCACAGCGCCCGGCGGGATCTGTTGGATGCCTTCGTACGAGGTGAGCGGGGCGACAGGCGCCCAGAACGTCAGGGCCTCGTCGAGGCCCTCGCGGGAGATCGCGCGGGGGATGGTGGGGTCCTGGAAGAGCGACTTCACCTCGCTGGCGAACCGGAGGACGCCGCGGTGGACCGTCCAGAAGAGCGGGTTGATGCCGACGCGGTCGCGCGAGAAGAACGCGCGCCTCCGCTTGACGTCCCAGAGGACGAACGCCCACTGGCCGTTCAGCCGATCGACCATGGCCTCGCCGTACTCGGCGTAGGCGTGGATCAGCGCCTCGGTGTCGCTCTTGGTCCGGAAGTGGTGGCCCTTCGCCGTGAGCTCCTCGCGGAGCTCGATGTAGTTGAAGATCTCGCCGTTGAAGCAGACCCAGAGCGTCTCCTCGGCGTTGGCCATGGGCTGCCACCCGCCGTCGAGGTCGATGATCGACAGGCGGGCGTGGGCCAGCGCGACGTGGCGATCGCGGTAGATGCCGAAGCCGTCGGGGCCGCGGTGGCGCAGCGCTCGAGCCATCTTGAGGGCCAGGTCGCGGTCGGGGTTCGGCGCGTCGGAGCGGAGGTTGATCAGGCCGGCGATACCGCACATATCAGATGAGCTCGCTCTTCTTGACTTTGCCGCTCGCCGTCTTAGGGAGCGTATCCATGAACTCGACGAACTTGGGCACGGCGAACTCGTCGAGCTCGGACCGCACCTTCTTGCGGACGTCGTCGGCCGTCACCGCGGCATCGGGGGCCTTCACGACGGCGGCCTTCACCGCGACGCCGAGCACCTGATCCGGCACACCGACGACCGCCGCCTCGATCACGCCAGGGACCTTGCAGATCACCGACTCGACCTCGAGGGGGCTCACCTTCTCGCCGCGGGTCTTGATGATGTCGTCCTTGCGCGCGACGAAGTAGAGGTATCGCTCCTCATCCATCTTGAAGAGATCGCCGGTGTGGAGCACGACCTCGCCCGGGAGGGGCCCTGGCCGGAGCGCGCGCGCGGTCGCGTCGGGGTTCTTCCAGTAACCGCGCATCACGTTCGGCCCGCGCACGACGAGCTCGCCTACCTCGCCCGGCTCCGCCCGCGTGCCGTCCTCCCGCTCGATCCAGAGCTCCTCGTTCGGCATCGCGATGCCCACGGAGGACGGTCGCTCCAGCGCCAGCGATGGCGGCAGGTAGCAGACGCGCGTGCACTCGGTCTGGCCGTACATCGCGACGAACGAGACGTTGGGCAAAAGCTCGCGGAGGCGCAGGAGCTGCGGCGCCGGGAGCCCGTACGCGGCGTTCGTCATGTAGCGGAGCGCCGACAGGTCGGCCTTCGCGAAGTTCTTGAGCGACAGCATCGAGGCGAAGATCGTCGGCACGCCCGCGAAGCCGGTGGCGCGCTCCTCGGCCATCTTCTGGACGATGGGCCACGGCATGGAGAAGCCCTTCTCCAGCACGACGGCCCCGCCGAACGCGTGCGTCACGAGCAGCTGGAAGAGCCCGTAGGTGTGCGACAGCGGCAGCACGCAGAGGATCACGTCGTCCGCCGTGTGCTCGAGGTACGCGCCGATCGCCGCGGTGCTGTTGCGGAGGTTCTGGTGCGTCAGCATGACCCCCTTCGACTCGCCCGTGCTGCCGCTCGTCCAGCAGAGCGTCGCGAGGTCGAGCTCGATGGCGCGGCGCTCGGGGGCGTCGCTCGGCGCGCCGGCCAGCGCCTCCTCCAGGTCGCGCCCCTCGGGCGAGGGGCCGGCCGCCGCGGCCGGGGGCGCCGTGCCGCTCAGGAACGTCGCCGCCGGCCTCGCGGCGGGCGGGAGCGCCGCCATGGCGGCGAGGCCGTCGCGCATGCCGCGCGCCGCCACGAGCACGCGCGGCTCGGCGAGCTCCATCACCTGGGCGAGGCGCCGGGGTCGCATCGCGGTGCCGAGCAGCGACGGCACCCCGTCGGCCCGGAGCGTGCCGTAATAGGCGACGACCGCGTCCACGCCGTTGTCGAGCGCGATCATGACGCGATCGCCGCGCTGCACGCCCGACTCGCGGAAGAGGGCGGCGCAGCGGTCGGCGAGCGCGTCGAGCTCGCGGTACGTGAGCCGCCGCCCCTCGGAGACCAGCGCGACGTGGTCGGGGCGTGAAGCCGCGAACGATCGCAGCGCTGAGTCGATGAGAAAGCGATCCGAGCGCGGATCGCGACGAGCGGTGTGCTGCGTGCTCATGCGCCCCCCGGGGTGTTCGGGCTAGTTGCTGCTCTTCTTCCCGTTGACGTAGGTCACGAGCCGGGCGATCGAGCCGAAATTCTCCGGCACCATCTCCTCGTCAGCGACCTGGATGCCGAGGTCCTGCTCGAGGAACTGGACGATCTCGAGGACGGCCGTCGAGTCCAGGATCCCTTGATCGAGCAAAGGGACCTCGGCCCCAAGATCGGCGGTAGCGCCCCTGTATCCGAACGAGGCGACCAGGAAGTTGCGAATCGTCGATTCGATGCTGGAAGTGCTCATGGAGTTAATTCCTACGTCTATCACCCTCCAGGCTTTCCTGTCGAGAACACTCGGCGGAGCGGGGTTGCGGTGTGCAGACCGCCGCAGGGCGCTGTCCGCCCTCGGGGGGACGCTGCCGAGGTGAGAGTCGCGACTCGCGGTCTCGCGGCATCGTCGCGAGTCCGTCGTGGTCATGGAGCGGTCTCGCGCGAGCGCGTCCCGCCTCTCACGTCTCATCGTCGACGCGGGCTGCGCTGTTTCCGGCCGGTTTCACGCCCGGGGCAGCGCCGCCGGGCGTCGACGCTGGCCCGGGTGGCGCGAGGGGCGCGGATCGTCAGGCGTGGCTCTGATCGCGGACGAGCAGCGGCTGCGCGTGGAGGTACTGCGCTACCCGGCGCTTCGCCTCGATGTCCTTGAACACGCGCTCGACCTGCTCCGGCTTGATGCCGACGGCGGACGCCGCCTCCGCGGCCGGGACCTTGTTGTTGTAGGCGTAGAGGCAGAGGTCCATCTTGTCGTAGGGGAGCGCGAAGTAGAACTCGTCCTGCCCCTGAGGCAGCGAGAACGTGTCGGTGGTCGGCGCGCGCCTGCAGATGTCGGCGGGGACGCCGATGTACTCGGCGAGCGCGTAGACCTGGCTCTTGTACAGGTGCGCGATCGGCTTGAAGTCCGCGGCGCCGTCTCCCTGCTTCACGAAGAAGCCCTGATCGTACTCGAGCAGGTTCGGCGTGCCGGCGGCGGCGTAATTGAGCCTGTCTGCGTGGTAGTACTCCATCATCTTGCGGATGCGCTGCTTGAAGTTCGTCGCGGCGACGAGCTGCAGGTACGCGTTCAGCGGCATCCGCTTCACGCGCGGCTCCTCGCCGGGCGGCTGTGCCGTCAGCTGCGAGACGTTCAGCCGGTCGCTCTCGAGGATGGAGGGCAGGGTGATCTTGAACTTCCAGCTCTCGTTGTAGTCCGGGTAGACCATCCGGATCGCCTCGTCCTGCCGCTCGTAGCAACGGAGGCCGGTCAGCGCGGGCTTGATGTTCTCGATGACCGCCTCGATGCCGAGCTGCTCGGCGAGCAGCTTGCCGAGCCGGAGCGCGTCGTCCGAGGTGTCGCGCTCGGGCATGAAGAGGCCGAGCACCTTGTCCTTGCCGAGCGCGCGGACGCACAGCGTCGAGACGACGGAGCTGTCGATCCCGCCCGAGATCCCGACCACGGCCCCGCGCCGCCGCAGCGTGCCGAATACCTGAGCCCGGATGGCCTGCTCGATCTCCTGCGCTACTGCCGGGGCATCGATCCTGAGGACGTCTCGCGAAAACATGGTTGGCATCCACCCTTTCAAAAAGATGGACCAGCCTATTAAAACGCGGCGCGGCAGGGAACCCCGTTCGCTGCCGCGCCGCCGCAAGCCCGGGCGGCCAAGCGAGGAGCCGGCGCCGGCGCCTCGCGTCGCGCGGGGCGAGAGCAGCCATCCGCCCCCCCTGCGCGGACCGCGGCGGGGCGGCGCGGCCCCGTCAGGGCGCGGGCCGCGGCTCGCCGGTCGCGGAGAACTCGTTGGTCTCCGCGGCCAGGATCCAGAGCACCGCCATCCTGACCGCGACGCCGGCCTCGACCTGGTCGAGGATCACGCTCTGCTGGCCGTCCGCGATGCGCGGATCGATCTCCACGCCGCGGTTCATCGGCCCCGGGTGCATCACGATCGCGTCCGGCTTCGCGAGCGCGAGCCGGGCCGGGCTCAGCCCGAAGGTGCGGCTGTACTCGCGCGTGCTGGGCAGGAAGCTGCCGCTCAGCCGCTCGCGCTGCACCCGCAGCATCATCACCACGTCGGCGCCCTCGAGGGCGGGCTCGATCCGGTCGTAGAGGGTCGCGCCGAGCGACTCGCCTGCGACCGGCAGGAGCGTGCGCGGCCCGGCGAAGCGGACCCGCGCGCCCATCGTCGTGAGCAGGTGCGCGTTCGAGCGGGCCACGCGGCTATGGACGATGTCGCCGCAGATGGCGACCTCCAGCCCCTCCAGCCGCCCCTTGGCGCGCCGGATGGTGAACGCGTCGAGCAGCGCCTGCGTCGGGTGCTCGTGCGTGCCGTCCCCCGCGTTGATGACCGCCGCGCGCGTGCGCGCGACGATGTGGTGCGGCGCGCCGGACGCGCTGTGCCGGATGACGAGGACGTCGGGCTGCATCGCCTGGAGGTTCTGCACCGTATCGAGCAGCGACTCCCCCTTGACGGCGCTCGATGTGGAGACGCTGATGTTGATGACGTCGGCGCTGAGGCGCTTGCCCGCGAGCTCGAACGACGTCCGCGTGCGCGTCGACGGCTCGTAGAACAGGTTCACGACCGTCTTGCCGCGGAGCGTGGGCACCTTGCGCACGCTCCGCCGGGAGACGTCGAAGAGCGACTCGGCGGCGTCCAGGAGGGCCACGATCTCGGGCCGCGTGAGCCCCTCGATGCCGAGCAGGTGTCGGTGCGGGTAGATCCTCCTCATGCGCTGGCTTACGTCCCTTCCGGGGGAGCTGGGGGCTCCGAGATCTTGGCTCCAACGGCGGTGACGAGAGCCCAGAGCTCGCCAGCGCGCTCCACGACGTCGACGCGCTGCCCGGGGGCGAGCTCGACCGCGCGGACGATGTAGTCAGGGTGAATCGGCAGCTCTCTGCCGCCGCGATCGACGAGCGCGACGAGCTCGATCCGCTGCGGTCGCCCGTAGTCGAGCACCGCGTCGAGCGCCGCGCGGATGGTGCGGCCGGTGTAGATCACGTCGTCGACCAGCACGATGCGCCGGCCGTCGACGGGGAAGGTGATGTGGCTGGGGCCGATGCGCGGGTTCGGCAGGGCGGTCGCGGCGTCGTCGCGGTAGAGCGTGATGTCGACGGCGCCGACCGGCGGCGATTGCCCCTCGATCTCGAGGAGCAGCGCGGCGAGCCGCCTGGCCAGCGGCTCGCCGCCCCGTCGGATCCCGATGAGCGCCAGATCGTCCACGCCGCGGCCTCGCTCGGCGATCTGGAGCGCGATACGCCGCAGGCCGCGCCCGATGGCGGCCGGGTCGAGCAGAGCTTCCATGGCGCGGCGAGGGCTAGCACAGCGAGCGCCCTGCACCCAAGGGCCGCGTGCGTCGTCCGCGGGATTCCCCGCTGGCCGGAGGAAGCGGCCCGCTCCCGGGCCCGCGTGCGGAGGAGGGAATGAGCGTCGCGGCGGCTGAGCGACGGCGCCGGCGCGCTCAGTCGGGCTGGTGCAGGACGCGCTGG
Organism: Sorangium sp. So ce590; assembly: GCF_051521365.1. NCBI lineage: Bacteria > Pseudomonadati > Myxococcota > Polyangiales > Polyangiaceae > Sorangium > Sorangium sp. So ce590. The sequence goes on along the minus strand of NZ_CP150346.1, from coordinate 4,975,560 downwards.
GTGCGCTCGAGGAAATAGAACCGCTCGAAGCCCGCCCGCTGGAACGTGACCGCGCCGAACCCGTTCACGGCGATCGCGGCCGCGCCGAGGGCGTAGAACGGGACGCCGAAGCGGCGGCCGGAGACGGCGATCATGGCGAAGAGGAACGGGGCGAAGTCGTTGGAGAAGCGGTAGCCGAACTGGATCCAGCCGGTGTTCTGGTAGAAGAGGCTCGGCAGCGCGACCGCGGATGCCGTGGCGGCGAGCGCCCAGAACATGGGCGGCGTGCGCCGGGGCCAGAGCGCCCACGCGTAGATCGGCGTCGTCACCCAGAGCGCGAGCCCGTGCACGTTGATCTGGAAGGGCGTGCCCTGCACGTGGGCGTACGGCAAGCTCGTGAGCACCACCGCGAGGTTGCGCGGCAGGTAGTGGTACGAGAAGAGCCCCCACTTCTCGATCCGCGCGCGCCAGGCGATGTGGAGGTACCGGTGCCCGAACTCGGTCGCGTCGCCGAACCGCGCGTGGTTGTGCCAGAGCAGCGCGGCCAGCACGAGCGCCGCGGGCGCGGCGAACAGGGCGAGCCGTCGCGCGAGGGCGCGCGGGTCCGAGCGGCCCGCGCGGAGCGCCTCCCAGAGGAACAGCGGCAGCGCGAAGCCGAGCGGCGTGCGGGTGGCGAAGCCGAGGCCCAGGGCGAGGCCTGCAGCGAGGGGGTGGGCGGCGTCGAGCGCGCAGTAGAGATAGACGCACGCGAGCGCGGCGCCGACGACGTGCGCCGCGAACCACACGGTCCCTTGCACGGCGCTGAACCAGTAGACGCTCCCGAGCGCGAAGAGCAGCGAGAGCGCGACGTTCTCGGCCTGCGTGCGGCGGCTGCGCCGCGAGGCCGAGAGCTTCTCGAGCGCGAGGAAGAGGACGGCCGGACCGACGCCGGCGAACGCCAGGAAGAACTGCCCATCGCGTACGCGCTCGGCGCTGCCGACGAGCTGGACGAGCGGCGCGATGAGGACCGCGGGGAAGGGGGGGAAGCTGACGTAGTAGCGATCGCCGAGCACGGCGAAGTCGTTGCCGCCCGCGTACGCCGGCGGCGGCCCGCCGAGGTCGAGGCGTCCGTGGAGCCACGCCTCGGCGAGCAGGGCGTAGTGGTTGTAGGGCGTGTGGACGGTGAAGAGCTCGCGCGAACAGGTGACCGCGTACACGAGCGTCACGAGCGCGTAGAGGGCAAGCGCGACCGTTCCGCGCCGGCCCGCTCGCCGCGCCTCTCCTGACGATTCCGGTCGCTTGTCGGCGGCGCCCGCGGCGGGGACCTCGGGCATTGCGCTAGGGTCCATGCAGGGGCGACGCTACCATGCAGCCCCGTTCTGACGGCGCTCGTACTCGGTCTTGCGAGCCAACGCACCCCGCGCTAAACGCTCCGCCTTCACTGGCCCCGAACCCCATGTCCAAGATCGCCGTCTCCGCCAATGACATCGACCTCTCCGGCACCTCGCTGGACGTGCCGCTGCCGACCGACTGGCTGAACGCAGAGCTCGCTGACGTCAATGTCACCAGCCGCGCGCCAGGCCAACTCTCTGCCCGCCTCTCTCGCACGGGGAACGAGATCGTCGTGCGCGGTCGTGTCAAGGCGTCTGTCGCCACGCCGTGCGCGCGGTGTCTCTCTCCGGCCGCGCTGGACATCGACGCCGAGCTCTCGCTCCTCTTGCGTCCGGCGCCGAAGGCCGAGGGCCGAGGGCCCAGCCACCGGCGGGACGACGCGGGGCCCAGCCACCGGCGGGACGACGCGGGGCCCAGCCACCGGCGGGACGACGCGGGGCCCAGCCACCGGCGGGACGACGCGGGGCGCAACGGGGCGACGAAGGCGGTGGCCAAGGTCAAGGAGCCCGAGTACGAGTTCTCGGCCGACGAGGCCGACGTCGACACGTACGACGGCGAGACGGTGGTGCTCGATCCGTTCATCCGGGAGGCCATTCTCCTCGAGATGCCGAACTTCCCCTTGTGCTCGGAGGCTTGCCCGGGTATCGGTCCTGCCGCGTCCCGAGAGGACCGCGAGGGCGGTTCCTCGACCCTCGCCCGCGGGGCGGTGGAGGAGGACGAGGCCGCTCCAGGCCTCGACCCGCGGCTCGCGCCGCTGAGCGCGCTCCGAGAGAAGCTTGGACAGAAGCCCGGCGGCTCTGACCGGCGCGCGCAACCTGCCTCAACTTCCCCGGCCAAGGCCGGGACACCGAAGAAGAAGACCAAGAAGGAGTAGCTCCGTGGCCGTCCCCAAGAGGAAAACCACCCCCAGCAAGCGCGACATGCGGCGCGCCAACCACGACAAGGTGACCCCCGTCCAGCTCGTTTCTTGCGAGAACTGCGGGGAAGCCCGGCTCCCGCACCGCGCTTGTGGCGCCTGCGGGCACTACAACGGGCGCAAGGCGAAGGCGACCAAGGCGACCGCGGCCACATGACAGGGGCGGGCGCGCGGACGCTGGCGGGCGTGAACGCTGCGCCCGCGCACCCGGGCGCGGCAAAGGCCCACGCGGGCGCGCGAGAGGTCGGCGCATGAGCGCCGCGCGGCCGAGGAGCCGTATCCTCGGGACGGGCAGTTACGCGCCCGCCCGGGTCCTGCACAACACCGATCTCGAAAAGATCGTCGACACCTCCGACAGCTGGATCAGCGAGAGAACGGGGATCCGCCGGCGTCACGTCGCGGCCGAGGGCGAGCTCACGAGCGACATGGCAGCCGCTGCCGGCCGCTCTGCGCTGGCGTCCGCCGGGCTCTCTGCGGCCGATCTCGACATGATCATCGTCGGGACGATCAGCGGCGACTCGCCGGTGCCCGCCTGCGCCGTGCACGTGCAGCAGAAGCTCGGCGCCGAGGAGATCCCCGCGTTCGACATCTCGGCGGCCTGCGCGGGCTTCGTCTACGGGCTCACGATCGCCGATCAGTTCATCTCCAACGGCGTGGCCCGGCACGTCCTCGTGATCGGCGTCGAGCTGCTCTCGCGCATCCTGAACTGGAAGGATCGCACGACGTGCGTCCTGTTCGGCGACGGCGCCGGCGCGGTCGTGCTCGGGCCTGCGTCCGGCGACGGCAGGGGCATCGTCTCGACGCGGATCTTCAGCGACGGCGCGCTCGCGAGCTCCCTGGTCATCCCGGGCGGCGGCACGGCCGAGCCGCTCACCGCCGAGGGCATCGAGCAGAACCGCAACAAGGTCCACATGGTGGGGCAGGACATCTTCAAGGTCGCCGTGAAGAACCTCTCCAGCGCCTCGCTGATCGCGCTCGACACGGCGGGCATGGCGGCCGCGGACCTCGACTGGGTCGTCGCGCATCAGGCGAACCTGCGGATCATCAGCCAGGTCGCCGCGCGGCTCAGCCTCCCGCTGGAGCGGTTCGTGCTGAACATCGAGGAATACGGCAACACCTCGAGCGCGTCGATCCCCATCGCCCTCGATGAAGCGGTCCGCGATGGGCGCATCAAGCCGGGCCACAACGTCCTGTTCTGCGCGCTCGGCGCCGGCATTTCCTGGGGCGCATCGGTCGTCCGGATGTGAGCGAGCCATGCGCGCGCGCCGGTGTCGAGGTCGAGATCTGCGCGTCCAGGCGGCCGAGCTCACCGGGCGTCCCAGCGTGAGCGGGGCCTGGCGCGCGCTGGCCTCGTGACGTGGTTCGGGGACGGACGACGTCCGTTTCCCCCGCTTGGAAGTGAGGGCAAACGTGAAAATCGCTTGGCTGTTTCCAGGGCAAGGGGCGCAAGAGGTCGGGATGGGCAAGGCCATCGCGGAGGCCTCGGCGGCGGCGCGCGGCGCGTTCGCGCGGGCGGACGCCGCGCTCGGCGAGCCGCTCTCGCGGCTCTGCTTCGAGGGGCCGATGGAGGAGCTGACGCAGACGAGCAACACCCAGCCCGCCATCGTCGCCACGAGCTGCGCCGTGGCCGCCGCGCTCATCGAGCACCTGCCCGACCTCGAGCCGCCGCTGTACTCGGCCGGCCATTCGCTCGGCGAGTACAGCGCGCTGGTCGCCGCCGGCGCGCTGGAGATCGAGGAGGCGGTGCGGCTCTGCCGGATCCGCGGCGCGGCGATGCAGGAGGCCGTACCGGCGGGTGAGGGGGCCATGGCCGCGCTCATCGGGCTCGATCAGGACGTGGTGCTCGCGATCTGCGCGGAGGCCGCGCAGGGCGAGGTGATCGCGCCGGCGAACTACAACGGGCCGGGGCAGATCGTGATCGCCGGCCAGAGCCGCGCGGTGGCGCGGGCGGGCGAGCTCGCCGTCGCCCGCGGCGGCAAGGCGATCCCGCTCAAGGTGAGCGCTCCCTTCCACTGCGCGCTGATGCGACCTGCGGCCGAGCGCCTGCGCCCCGAGCTCGAGCGCGCCCGGTTCAGGCCGCTCGCCTTCCCGGTGATCGCGAACATCGACGCCACGCCGAACGCCGATCCGGAGCGGGTGCGGTCGCTCCTCCTGCGCCAGGTCGACGGCACCGTGCAGTGGATGCGGACGATCGAGCGCATGGCGGAGGACGGCGTCACGCACGCCCTGGAGATCGGCCCTGGCAAGGTGCTTGCCGGGCTGGTGAAGCGGATCACGAAGCAGATCAAGGTGCTCAGCGTGAGCGACATGGCGGGGATTGAGCGCGTGAGCGCGTTCCTTTCGGAGGCATAGGCATCGATGTTCGACCTTACGGGCAAAGTCGCGATCGTCACGGGTGGCTCGCGAGGGATCGGGCGGGCTGCGTCGGAGGCGCTTGCGGCGCAGGGGGCGCATGTGATCGTCAACTACGTGCGCGGGGAGGCCGAGGCGCGCGCGCTCGTCGAGGCGATCACCGCGCGCGGCGGCAAGGCCGAGGCGCTCGGCTTCGACGTCGCGAACCTGCAGGCGACCGAGGCCACCATCGCCGAGGCGGCGAAGCGCCTCGGCCGGCTCGACATCCTCGTCGCGAACGCGGGGATCGCGATCGACGGCCTGCTCCTGCGGATCAAGGAGGAGGACCTCGATCGCCTCTTCGCCGTCAACGTCAAGGGCTCGATCGCGTGCGCCCGCGCCGCGACGAAGGTGATGATGCGCGCGCGCACGGGGCGTATCGTCTTCCTCTCCAGCGTCGTGGCGGAGATGGGCAACGTGGGGCAGACGGCGTATGCCGCGACGAAGGCGGCCCTGCTCGGCGTGACGAAGTCGCTCGCGCGCGAGTACGCGGGGCGCGGCATCACCGTCAACGCGGTGGCGCCCGGGTTCATCGACACCGACATGACGACGACGATCAGCGCTGAGATGAAAGAGGGCCTGACCAAGATGGTCCCACTCGGGCGTACAGGTCGACCGGAGGAGGTCGCCGCGGCGATCGCATTCCTGTGCTCCGACGAGGCGAGCTACGTGACGGGCGAGACGCTGCGCGTCAACGGCGGCATGTACGTCTGAGCGCGCCGGATGGAGACGTGGGCAGCCAGGCGTCCGCTCAGCGGCGAACCAGGCGCACACGAAAAAGCCGGTCGCAGGTAATTCGATGGTGCAACGCCCATGGCGATGGGCTACTAGGGGGTCCGTTTTCCCGGGAGGAATACCATGGCTGAAGGTCGCGACATCACGGCCGAAGTAAAGCGAATCATCAAGGAACAGCTCGACGTCGACGAGAAGGACATCAAGCCTGAAGCGAGTTTCATCGACGATCTGGGCGCCGATTCGCTGGGCCTGGTGGAGCTTGTCCTCGCGTTCGAGGAGGCGTTCGAGATCGACATTCCGGACGAGGACACGGAGAAGATCCGGACTGTCCAGGATGCGGTCGACTACATCGAAAGGAATGCCAAGAAGTAGCGTCCCTACCGCCCTACCGGACGCGGCGTCACCATGGAGGTGTGATGGCGCGTGAGCCAGCGAAGGGTCCGCTCTTCGCCGAAGCACGTGTCCTCACCTCTGTGGTGGCGCTAGGGCAATAAGAGCCATGGAACGCGTTGTCATCACCGGCATCGGGCTCATGACGCCCAACGGCATCGGGACGCAGGCCACCTGGCAATCTTTGCTGGCTGGTCAGTCCGGTATCGGACCCATCACCCTCTTCGACGCGGGCGTCTTTCCGACGCGCTTCGCCGGCGAGGTGAAGGGCTTCGCCCCGGAGGAGTACATCCCCAAGAAGAAGGTGAAGGAGATGGGCCGCTTCGCCCAGCTCTCCATCGCCGCCTCGCAGATGTGCGTGAAGGACGCGGGGATCGAGTTCACCGAGGAGGACCGCGATCAGTGCGGCACCTTCATCGGCGTCGGCCTCGGTGGCCTCGAGTACCTGTTCCAGCACTCGATCACGCTGCACGAGAAGGGCCCCCACAAGGTCAGCCCCTATTTCATCCCGACGGTCATCGCGAACCTCGCCGCCGGACAGGTGGCGCTGGCGCTCGACCTGCGGGGCGCGAGCTACTGCAACACGAGCGCGTGCTCGTCGAGCGCGCACTCCCTCGGCGAGGCGTTCGAGTGGATCCGCCGGGGGCGCTCGCAGATCATGCTCACGGGCGGCGCGGAGGCGACGATCACCGGCCTCGGCATCGGCGGCTTCTGCGCGATGTTCGCGCTCTCGCGGCGCAACGAGGAGCCGCAGCGGGCGAGCCGCCCCTGGGACAAGGGGCGCGACGGCTTCGTCTGCTCCGAGGGCGCCGGGTCGCTGCTGCTCGAGTCGCTCTCCCACGCGAAGCGACGCGGCGCGAAGATCTACGCGGAGGTCGTGGGGTACGGCGCCTCGTGCGACGCGTACCACATCACGAAGCCGGCGCCCGAGGGCGCCGGGGCGCAGCGCGCGATGAGGATGGCGCTCGAAGACGCCAGGCTCGCGCCCGACGCGATCGACTACATCAACGCCCATGGCACCTCGACGCCCCAGGGCGACATCGAGGAGACCCGGGCGATCCTGAAGGTCTTCGGCGACCACGCGGCGTCGAAGCGCCTCTGGGTGAGCTCGACGAAGTCGGCGATGGGCCACCTGCTCGGGGGTGCAGGCGGGGTCGAGGCGGCGCTCTGCGCCCTCGCGCTGCGCCACGGCGCGGTGCCGCCGACGCTCAACCTGGACGACCCCGATCCCGAGTGCACAATCCTGGACTACGTGCCGTTCACCTCCCGCGAGCGCCGCCTGACGCACGTGATGTCGAACTCCTTCGGCTTCGGCGGGACGAACGTGTCGCTCGTGTTCTCCCAGTTCGACGGCTGATCGCGCGCCGCGCTGGATGGCTCGATGAAGTGCCCATTTTGCGGCCATCTCGAAGACCGGGTCATCGACTCCCGCGCCGGCGGCGCGGGTGAGGTGATCCGCCGGCGACGTGAGTGCGCCTCGTGCGAGCGCAGGTTCACGACCTACGAGCGCGTCGAGGACATCTTGCCGACGGTCGTCAAGAAGGACGGCCGGCGCGAGCCGTTCGACCGGCAGAAGCTCGTGCGGGGGCTGCGGATCGCGTGCAACAAGCGGCCCGTGTCCACCGACCAGATCGAGGCCATTGCCGACGCGATCGAGCGCGAGGCGCAGGAGTCCGAGCGGCGGGAGATCCTGTCGACCGAGCTCGGCGAACGGGTGATGAACCACCTGCGGACACTCGATGAGGTCGCCTATGTCCGGTTCGCCAGCGTCTATCGTTCCTTTCGGGACATCGACCAGTTCATGGTCGAGCTTGGCAAGCTTGTGAAGGCCAAGGCGCCCTAGTAGATCCGGCACTTCGATGTCTGCGAAGCTCCCCACCCCCGATCCCGAGTTCGACGCCGCGATGATGCGCCTCGCCATCGAGGAGGCGCACAAGGCGATGCCGTCGCCGAACCCCCCGGTCGGCGCGGTGGTGGTGAACGCCGCGGGGGAGGTCGTCGCCGTCGCGCACCACGCGCGGGCCGGCGAGGAGCACGCGGAGGTGCTCGCGCTCGCGATGGCCGGGGACGTCGCGCGCGGCGGGACGCTCTACGTGACGCTGGAGCCCTGCAACCATGAGGGGCGCACGCCGCCCTGCGTGGACGCGGTGCTGAGCGCCGGCATCAAGCGCGTCGTCATCGGCGCGCCCGATCCGAACCCCGGGGTGGTCGGCGGCGGGGCGCAGCGGCTCAGCGACGCCGGCCTCGCCGTCGAGATCGGCGTCGCCGGCGCCGAGGCCCGCGCGGTGATCGCGCCGTGGACCAAGTTCATCACGACCGGCATCCCCCACATCGCGCTCAAGCTCGCCCTGTCGCTGGACGGTCGCATCGCGACCCGCACGGGGGCCTCGAAGTGGGTCACCGGCCCGGAGGCACGCGCCAAGGTGCAGGAGCTCCGCTCGCGCCACGACGCGGTGGCGATCGGGATCGGCACCGCGCTGGCCGACGATCCGCGGCTCACGCTGCGCGAGGCAGGGCTCGCGCCCGGCGGGCGGAGCCCCATCCGGCTCGTCTTCGACACGCGGCTCCGGCTGCCGCTCCACACGCGCCTCGCGCAGACGGCGCGGGAGGTGCCGACGTGGGTGCTCACGGGCGCCGACGCGCCCGAGGCGGCGGAGCAGGTCCTCGTGGACGCGGGCTGCGTCGTCCTGCGCGCGCCGACCTCGGCGGAGGGCCGCGTCGACGTGACCGCCGCGATGCGCCTCTGCGCCTCGCAGGGGATCGTCTCCATCCTCGTGGAGGGCGGCGCCGAGCTCGCCGGCAGCCTGCTCGCGTCGCGCTTGCCGGACGAGCTGCACGCCTTCGTCGCGCCCATCCTGCTCGGCCCCCGCGGACGGCCGGGCGCGGTCGACTGGGCCGGCCCGGACACGCCGGGGGACGCGCCCCGGATCGTCGATCCGCGCTGGGAGCTCTGCGGCCGCGACGCGTACGTCAGCGGCCCTCTGGCCTTCCCGGCGCGCAGCTGATCAGGGCGCTCGCGCGGCTCAGCCCGCCGCCTCGGCGCCGCGCTTCTGCATCTTCCGCTGGACGATGCGCTTCTTGAGCGTGCCCATCCGGTCGATCATCAGCACGCCGTCCAGGTGATCGAGCTCGTGCTGGACGGCCACGGCGAGCAGGCCGTCGGCCGCGATCTCGAACGTCGCGCCATCGCGCCCGCGGGCGCGGACGCGGACGCTCTCGGCGCGCTTGATGTCCTCGCTGATGCCGGGGAACGACAGGCACCCTTCGGGGCCGACCTGCTGCCCCTCCTGCCGGACGATCTCCGGGTTGATGAACACGAGGAGGTTGCTCGGCTCGTTGTCGGAGGCGATGTCAACGAGGAAGATGCGGTGTGGCTCCCCGATCTGCGTGGCCGCGAGACCGACGCCGGGCGCGGCGTACATGGTCTCGGCCATGTCGTCGATAAGCCTCGTGATTTCGGGGGTGATGTCCCCGACCGGCTGCGCCTTCTGTCGCAGCCGCGGATCGGGATAGTGGAGGATGGTGCGGATGGCCATGGCTGCTCAACAGCATAACCTCCGTTTCTCGCCGGCGCTCGTCAAGACGTTCCCGTCGCGCGCGCCAGAGTTCTTCCCGTCTTTGTCGTTCCTGGCCGTTGCTGGCCGTTGCTGGTGGCCGTTTGCTGGCCGGAGCTCCGGCGGGCGGAGCTAGCGGTTCCTGCGGAACGAGGTCGACGTATCGACGGTGAGCCCGCGGGACTGGAGGTCTTCCACGATGTCCGGCACCAGCCCGGAAGGGTGGAACGTCCCCTCGAGCGCACCGCCGGCGGCCGTCCGCTCGACCACGAACGTGAAGACGTCGCGAATGGCGATCTGCCCGTTCTCGACCGCGAGCTCGGCCATGCGGAGCACGCGGTGACGACCGTCGCGGAGCAGCGCGATCTCGATCGCCAGATCGAACGACGACGCCAGCCACTCGCGCGCCGTCTCCGGCGTGATCCCCGGGCGGGTCGCGGCGATGTCCGCGGGGAGCCGCGTCACCGCCTGCCGCAGCGTGGGCGCCCGGGCGGCCGCGAGCACGCCGTCCATGCCGCCGCCGATCGCATCCACGATCTCGGCCGCGACGTGGCCCGAGAACGAGCTCACCACGACCCGTTCGGGCCGGATGCGCACGGCCGCCTGCACCGCCCGCGTCCGCTCCGCCGTCGTGCTGCCGAGCGCGATCGACAGGGTGTTGGGCTGATCGAGGGCGAGCTCGTCCTCGTCCTGGAGCACGACGAACCGATCGTCGGGCTGCGCTGCGGCCGCGAGCGCGCCGAGCAACCAGCCCGTCCCTGCGTCCCGCGTCCCCGTGACGAGGAGGTTGCCGCGCCCGAGCACGCACTGGGAGAGCAGCCCGGCCATCGCGCGCGAGATCGTCCCGTTGCGCACCAGGTCTTCGAGCGTGACATCGGGGCGCTGCGGCTTCCGGATCACCAGCGTGGAGGTCGCCGCCGGCGGGAGCACGGCGAAGAGCCGCTGCCCTCTCGGCAGGGTCCGCTCGACGAAGCGCGCGCCGCCCTCGAGCGGCTGCCCGGCCATCACGCAGAGCCGGCGGATGGCCCGGTCGACCGCGCGCTCGCTGCTGAACCCGACCTCCGTGATCGCGCGCCGGCGCCCGTGCATCGCGATCACGTGGTCGTGACGGAACACCTGGATCTCACCGACCTCGGCGTCGTCGAGCAGGCGATCGAGCGGGCCGAGCGTGAGGAGCTCCCGCTGCGCGTCGGCCATGAGCGCCTCGGCGTCGATCTCGGAGGGCAGCTCGCCCGCCGCGCGCATCGCCTCCGCGCAGGCGGCGATGGCCTGCTCGATCCGCTGGGCGAGCGCGCCGTCCGGCGGCGCGCCGCCGTCGAGCGGCGCGAGGTCGACCCTGTCGCCGAGCCGCTCCACGAGGCGCCCGAGCGCCCTGCGGTGCGCCACGGCCTGCGCCGAATCGCCCTGCCCGCGATCGACCCGGTCCGATACGGGCGGGATGGCGCGCCGGCTGGGGATGGGGACCACGCTGGGGTGGACGGCGACGGTCGCAGCGCCCTGCGGCGGCGCGGCGGCGCTCGCTCCGCCCTGTCCCGGCAGCGGGGTCACGGTCGGGTACGGGCGCGCCATCTGCATGGTCGGGTGGACGGTGTGGACCGCCGCGCGACCGTCGCGCGCCGGGGCGGCGTTGGGCGCCGCGGGAGGGACCGGCAGCGGCGGGGCGTATGCGCCGCCCGGCGCGCCGGGCACGATGGGCGGGCGAGGTGAGGGGATACGCGGCGGACCGGGGACGGGCGCGGCGGCCTCGGCCGACTCGTCCGGATCGTTCTCGAGCGGGAAGTGGCTGATCACGCCCTGGCTGGTGCGCGATGGCTCGCCCTTCTCGTTGATCAGCGGCAGGGGCGCCGACCGGTGCAGCCCCTTCTCGGCGGACGGCGGCGCGCGGTCGGCCAGATGCGCCGGATCGCCCGTGCCCGTCTCCTCCGGCACGCGCGCCGGCGGCGCGGTGCTGTCCGGGGGCGCCGTTCCGGCCGCGGCCGTCTCGATCCGCAGCACGAAGTCGCCGATGTAGATCTTGTCGCCCTCGCGAACGATCGTCGCCTGAGCGATCTTCCGGCCGTTGACGTACGTGCCGTTCGTGCTCTTGAGGTCGGTGACGATGAAGCGCCCGTCGCGGAAGAGCAGCCGAGCGTGCCGCTTCGACACGTTGCCCTTCGGCAGCATCAGGTCGTTGCCCTGCACGCGACCGACGTTGATCTCTGTCCGGTCGAAGGTTTCGCGGCGCTCCGCGCCCCCTTTCTCGCTGATGATCACCGAGAACATCTCGTCGTCGCCTCGCGGGGCCAGGGCGGAGGTGAGACCCGATGCCCTCGCCACGCCATACGAGCAAGCTCGAACAGACATGTCAACGAGATGCCTTCGGATCCTGCTCCCGGGCGGCGAGCGGGCGCGAGCCCAGGCGCGCGCCCGCCGCGCTCAGGCGGCGCGGTGCAGGCGGAGCGCGGAGGCGCGGGTCCAGGAAATCGAGCCGCCGCGCGCTCGCGCCGGGGAGACGCCGGCGGCTCGTCGGCGAACAGGCGGAGCCATCGTCGGCCAGCGCCAGCTGCACGACGCCCGCGGGAGGTCACCCGCCACGCGACACCTCGAGACGCGCGTGGAGGGCGCGACGCCATGCACGGGCCGACGCACAAGGCTCTTCGATAGGAGCGCAAATCTTGACGGCCGCGCGAATTCTGCTTCGCACCGCGCGGCGCGCCCGTGATTCGAACGCGCTTTCCACTCGCCGTCAGGATCTGCTGTACGGCGGAACATTCTCGTCGGGAGCTGCTGCAAGGAGGGACTGCCGGTGACGCGGCACTGCCCCCGCGTCAGCGCGTGCCGAACCATCATCGCTGCTTGACCTTGGCGGTTCGAGCCGTTTACGTTGGCGCCCGCTCGGACCGGGGAGAATCGTCGAAGTCGCCGCGCATGCACATCAACCAGCGGCTGGGCAATCGCCCTGCGCAAGCTGGATCTGTCTACGAGGGGGGTTTGCTGCAATCAGCCAAGCCCGCATCGGAATCAGGGACCGCAGCCGCGGTCTCCTCCCGACTGCCAGCCTGCGCGCCTCGGGTATCGACGAGCTCTGAAGTGGAGGAAATATGGCAGTTGGCAAGGTAAAGTGGTTCAACGATGAGAAGGGCTGGGGCTTCATTAAGCAAGAGACTGGCCCCGACGTCTTCGTTCATTATTCGCAGATCAACGGGGAGGGGCGCCGCCGTCTGTTCGAGGACGAGACCGTTGAATTTGAGATCAAAGAAGGTCCCAAAGGTCTCCAGGCGGTCAACGTGATCCGCGCCACCGCCTGACTCTCCTCCTGACCAGCGCCCCACCGGACTGCCCGCGCAGCGCCTCCGCTGCGCTCGATCCATCCCACCTCCGAGCCTGATCATCGCGCGCCCGCAAGGCGGGTCCCGCGCGCAGCGGAGGATCTGCGCGCAGCTCCGGTGGGGCGCTCGGCGAGCGCCGCCTCCGGTGGGGCGCGTCGCCGATCGCGCTCAGCGCTCGGGTACCGGGACCTCGCGGAACGCCTCTTGACCCGGCACGAAGCGGTGCGAGGTGATGCCCGTGATCGCCCCCGCGTCGTCGACCTCGTAGACGTTGAACCCGGCCATCCGCTCATCGCTCTCGTGAAGCAGCGAGGCGCTGGCGGCGCCCACGGCGTCAATGTGACCCCGCTCGGTGTGCAGCTTCCGGTGAATGCGCCGGTGCAGGTGCCCGTGCAGCAGCAGGCCGCGGCTGACCTGCCGGAGCAGCCGCCCCTCGGCCGCGGCGTCTCCCAGGCCCTCGAGCAAGGTCTTCGCCCGGCTCGCAGGGTTGTGGAAGGGGTGATGCTGGAGCACGATCGGCGTTCGCCGTCGCACCTCCGGGTGCGACAGCACACGCTCCAGCGCGCGCAGCTGGACCGGGCCGATCCGCCCCGAGGCCACCAGCGGGGGACGGGGCCAGGCGGTCGACAGGCCGATGATCGCCACCGGCCCGCGCAGGTGCACGAAGGGGAACGCCGAGCCCCCACCGTCGCTGCCGGGCTCGATGTCATCGCGTCCCCCCGGCGCGTCGAGCGGGAGGTCGGAGCGCAGGTACGGCGCGAAGTACTGCGAGAACCGCTGCGAGCGGTGCGCGCCCTTCGTGTACGCGTCGTGGTTCCCCGGGACGATGCTCACCCGGTCGGGAGGGAACCCGAGATCGCGCTGCAGGAAGTCGCGGACGAGGCCGAACTCTCGCTCGAGCGCGAGGTTCGACACGTCGCCGGTGATGACGACGTGGTCCACGTCGAGCCGCCGGATCTCCTTCGCCGCCGCGTGCACCGGGTGCGGCTTGTGGATGGCGCGGCGCCGGAAGCGAAGGTTGATGTAGCCCGTCAGCCGCTTGTTCAGCAGCCGGAACGGGATGGCCCCCTCGAGGGACAGGAGGTGCAGATCAGAGAGGTGCGCGATCCTCACGGGCGCAGTATGGGCCCTTCCCGCGCGGCGGCCAACCGCAGCGCGGGCTCGTCGCCTGCGTTCCGGCTCATGCGTCGCGCGCGCAGCGGAAGCCGCGCCATGCCCGGCGGCTCGTCGGAAGGTCGTGCCCTCGCGCGGCGCCGCGCAGCCAGGGCCGACCCAGGATATAGCTGCCGCCCCGCAGCACGCGCTCCTCGCCCATGTCGGGCCCCCGCGGGTCCTTCGCGCTGCTGCTTGGATACTCGGGATGGTAGTAATCGGCGACCCACTCCTCGACGTTGCCGGCGAGATCGTCGATGCCGTCGGGGGTCCGCCCGGAGACGAGCGAGCCCACGGGAGCGAGCTCGAGGAAGCCGTCGCCGTCGTCGAGCTCGTCGAACGAAAGCCTCCCGTGGTTCGCGTGGAAGGGGTTGTAGACATGGCCCCAGGGGTAGCGGCGCCCGGCCGCGCCGCGCGCGGCGCGCTCCCACTCGGCCTCGGTCGGCAAGCGACCGCCGGCCCAGGCGCAGTAGCGCTGCGCATCGCTCCACGAGACGAGCACGACCGGATAATCCAGCCGATCGAACCGCTGCCCGCCGGACGCATAGGGAGGCTCGGTGCAGAGTCCGGCCGAGACGCATCGGCGGTAGCTCGCGACGGTCACTTCGGTGCGGTCGATCCAGAAGTCCGACAGGTACACCTCGTGCGGTACGAGCTCGTTCGCGAAGCTCGCCTCGGTCTCGTCGACGCACAGATCGCCGCGCGGCTCGAGCTTGCAGAGCGTCACCGCGTGCGCGATCTCGATCTCGCTCGAGCCCATCGTGAAGCTCCCCGCGCGCACAAGGACCGCAGGTGGGCCGGGCGCGCGCAGCGCGACGACGCTCGCGGGCGAGCGCGGGCCGCCGGCGCCCGCCGGGAGCGCGGCCTCCGCGCTCGCCGGGAGGCGCGGGGCGCGGCGCGTGCGGGAGGGAGGGGCAGCCAGACCGATCATGGAGACTGCGAAAATCGAGGCCAGCGTGGCCAGCGTAAAGAGAGCCGCCGGACGCATGTCGGAGGCGTAGCATGCTCCAGGCTTGCGGACTGTTTCCGCCTGCTCTGACCGCGCTTCACTGCGCCCGAGGCGGCACCGCGCCCGAGGCGACGCGGTCTGTCGTCTGGGACGTCGTGGGCGCGGCGCGCGACGCGGCGTCGCGCGCTCGACGCGGCGTCGCGCGTCATGAGCGAAGGTGAGCGCGACGCGTCGCAAAAGTGCGCCGGGCGCCGAGGAGCGATAGACTCGAGGGGCTCGATGTCAACCCTTATGGACAACGCGAACACGATGAGCGCGGAGCTCGACGCCGCGGTGATCGAAGAGCTGCATGAGGCGTTCGAGAGCGGAGAGCTCGTGCTCTTCGTGGGGGGAGGCATCTCGGCCGCGGCCGGGCTGCCGACGTGGCGCCAGCTCGTCGACCTGCTCGTCGAGCGGGTGCGAGAGCAGGTCGGCGACGACGTCGTGACCGCCGAGGTCGCGTCGCTCGCGCGATCGCAGCGCTACAGCGAGGCGCTCGCCGCGGCGGAGCACGCCCTCGGCGCGGCGGAGTTCAACGCGTTCGTCGAGGACGCGCTCGACGACGAGGGGCTCGAGCCGCCGCGCATCGCGCTCGCGATCGCCGCGCTGCGGGACAAGCTGCGCGCGGTGCTCACCACGAACCTCAACCACCTGCTCGAGCGCGCCTTTGGCATCGAGTGGGACACCATGTCGCGCGTCACCGACGAGGCCGCGTGGCGGCGGCGGTTCATCCTCAAGCTGCACGGTACGCTGAAGGAGCCGGGCAGCTGGGTGCTCGCGCGCGAGCGTTTCCTCGCGTCGATCGCGGCCCCCGCCGTGCGCAGGTCGCTCACGGCCGTGCTCTCGAAGTGCCCCGTGCTCTTCATCGGATTCGGGCGCGCCGACGACAGCTTCGACGAGATGCTGTCGGACATCCACGCGCTCTCGGGCAGCTCGCCGCCGCCCCGCTTCGTCATCGTCCCGAGCGCGAGCCTGACGCCGTACCGCCGCGCGACGCTCGTGGACATGGGGTTCCTGCTCCTGCCCTACGACACCGCCGACGGCAGCCACGACAAGGCGCTCGCGATCCTCGAGCGCATGTGCGCGCCCCGCCCGCGCGCGACGCCGCTCCGCTCCCGCTCGATCGTCCCGCCGCCGATCCCCGACCTGGAGCTCCCGCCGTCGTCGTCGCCGCTCGGCTTCCCGGCGTACGATCTCCCGCCCGGCCCGGCCGCGTACGACGACGCGGTCACGGTGCCGGGGGCGCTCGACCCTCCGCGGCGCGACCGGGTGTCCGAGCCTCCGGCGAGCCCCATCGAGGTGTTCTTCTCGTACTCGGAGAGCAACCGCGAGCTGCGCGACAAGCTCGAGACGCACCTCGCCATCCTCAAGCGCAAGGGCGTCATCCGCGGCTGGCACGACGGCGAGATCGGCGCCGGCGAGGAGCGCGACAGGGCGCTCGCCGAGCACCTCGAGACCGCGAGGGTCGTCCTCCTGCTCATCAGCGCCGATTTTCTCGCGTCGGACTTCTGTTACGACGTCGAGATGCAGAAGGCGATCGATCGTCACGAGCGGGGTGAGGCGCGCGTCATCCCGGTCATCCTCGACGCCTGTGACTGGGAGGGCGCGCCCTTCGGCAAGCTGGCCAGCCTGCCGCGGGGCGGGCGCCCGGTGACGAGCTGGGTCAACCAGAGCGAGGCCTTCACAGACATCGCCAAGGGCATCCGAAAGCAGGTCGAGCAGCTCACCCAAAACCCCCCGTAGGCTCACCGAGCACCGGCGCCCAGCCGGTGAGCCAATCAGAGGTGCCACCGCCGCCCGGGATCTGGAGCGTCCCCGCGTGGAGCAGCCGGAACCTGGCCGCGCGCGAGGATCTGCTCGCCGAGATCGGCGCCGCGCTCGCGAGGCGCGGCATGGCGCCGCTCTGCGGGCTCGGCGGCACCGGCAAGACAAAGCTCGCCATCGAGTACGCGTACCGCAACGCTAGCGCCTACGACACGGTCTTCCTGATCGACGGCCAGAGCCCGGCGACGATGGACGCCGCCTTCATGGCGCTCGCCGCCGAGATGCGGCTGCCCGATCACGAGCAGCTGGATCCGGCGCGCGGGGTCGCGGCGGTGCGCAACAGGCTCGGGCGCCGCGGGCGCTGGCTCCTCTTCTTCGACAGCGTGCGCGACCCGAGCGAGGTCGAGCCCTACGTACCGAGCGTCTCGCACGGCGGCCACATCATCACGACGTCGCAGAATCCGATCTGGCGCGGGCTCACGACGGTGACCGTCCGCGGCATCGAGCGCGCCGAGTCGGTGAGCTTCCTGCTGCGGCGCACGGGCGAGACCGACGCGGAGTCGGCCGACGCGCTCGCCGAGGAGCTCGGTGACCTGCCGCTCGCCCTGGCGCAGGCCGGCGCGTACATCGAGGAGACCGGGCGCCCGCTCGCGGAGTACCTCGCGCTGTTCCGCCAGCGACCGGCCGCGCTCCTGGAGCGCCCGGTCAGCTTCCCGGTGACGGTCGCGACCACGTGGGAGAGCGCGCTCGCCGCGGTGTTCAGCCACCAGGCCGCGGCGGAGCTCCTCAGCCTCTGCTCATTCCTGCCGATGGACGCGATCCCGCGGCGGGCGCTGAACGAGTACGACCCGCTCGCGCTCGACGACGCGATCGCGATGCTGCGGCTGCACTCGCTGATCGAGGTGCGGCCGCACGCGCTCAGCGTTCATCGTCTCGTGAAAATCGTCGTCCGCAACCAGCTGCGACGGGACGATCGGCGGCAATGGATGGAAGCGGCGCGCCGCATCGTCCAGGCTTCCGGCAGGTTCTTCCCCAGCACGGAAGAGGAACGCGAAGGTAGGACGGAGCCGGATTCGGGGTAAGGCAACCCCCCCGAAGCAGCCATGGAGGTTCGACCCGCATGTATCCGCCGAGAGCGTCATATACCGTCTCTTCCTGGGTCTTTCCCGACCGCGTATTCTCGTTGCGCTTCAGGTCCGTCGTGAGACCTTAAGGCCCGCGAGAGGAACTATGGTTGCCTTGGCGACGAGCCCCGCCGATGTGTTCTTCTCCTACGCCCCGAGGGACGAGGATCTGCGGCCCAAGCTCGAGACGCACCTCGACGCGCTCAAGCGGCAGGGGGTCATCCGGACGTACCAGGGCTTCGCGCTCGGCGGGGGGAGGGAGCGGCGAGAGGCGTTCGCGGCGAGGCTGCGCGAGGCCCGGGTCGTGCTGCTGCTCGTGAGCGCGGACTTCCTCAACGCCGACGCGTGGCTCTCGCCGGAGATCCGGGAGGCGATCGCCCGGCACGAGGCGGGGGAATGTCGTGTCATCCCCGTCATCCTGCGGCCCTGCGCCTGGGAGAAGACGGTGCTCGGCACGCTGCAGCCGCTGCCCAACCGCGCGCGGCCCGTGACGAGCTACCCCAACCAGAGCGAGGCCTTCACCGAGATCGCGAAGGGGATACGGAGCGCCGTCCGCGAGACGGAGCCGCCGACGCAGCGGCCGGCCCCCCGGCGACAGTCGAGCTCGCCCGACGCCGAGCCGCACATCAAGAAGCTCCCGCCGCGCAACCCGAGCTTCACCGGGCGCGACCAGCTCCTCGACGAGCTGCGGAGCGCGCTCACGACGGGCGGGCCCGCGGCGCTCACGCAGGCGATCAGCGGCCTCGGCGGGATCGGCAAGACGCAGCTCGCCGCGGAGTACGCGCACCGGTACGCGAGCCAGTACAACGTCGTCTGGTGGGTCCGCGCCGAGGAGCCGGCGACGATGGCCGAGGACTTCGCGCGCCTCGCCGCGGCGCTCGACCTGCCGGAGCAGAACGAGGCCGACCAGCGGATCGCGATCGAGGCGGTCCGGTCGTGGCTGTCGCGCAACGACAAATGGCTCCTCGTCTTCGACAACGTCAACGACCCGCGGGACGTCGCCCCGTACCTCCCGCACCCGCGCACCGGGCACATCCTGATCACCTCGCGCAACCCGAGCTTTCGCGGCATCGCCACGCCGCTCACCGTGCCGGCGCTCGCTCGCGCCGACTCGGTGAAGTTCCTGCTCGAGCGGACCGGGCAGAGCGACGAGCGCGCCGCGGAGAGGCTCGCCGAGACGCTCGGCGGTCTGCCGCTCGCGCTGGTGCAGGCGGCGGCGACCATCAAGGAGACGAGGTCCTCGATCGCGACCTACCACGCGGTCTTCGGCGACCATCAGCGCGAGCTGTTGCTCCGCGGGGTGCCGATGGATTACCCGACGCCGGTCGCCACGACCTGGGGCCTCGCGTTCCAGGAGGCGCAGCGCTTCTCGCCCGTCGCCGTCGATCTGCTGAGCCTGTGCGCGTTCCTCGCGCCCGACGACATCCCGCGCGAGGGCCTCGCCGACGCCGCGCCGCACCTGCCGCCGGCGCTCGCGGAGGCGCTGAGCGATCCGCTGATGCTCGACGAGGCGGTCGCCGCGCTCCGCCGCTACTCGTTCATCGACGTGCACGAGGGCGCGCTCTCGGTGCACCGGCTCGTCCAGGCGGTGGTCCGTGATCGCCTCTCGCCTCAGGACCGGCGGGTGTGGGCCGAGGCGGCGGTCCGCCTCGTCGATCACGCGTTCCCCGAGAGCAGCGACGACGTGGAGACGTGGCCCTTTTGCGCTCGCTGGCTGCCGCACGCGCTCGCCGCGGCGAGCCAGTCCGAGGCCTACGACGTCGCGAAGGAGGTGCGCGGGCGCCTCCTCGCCCGGTTCGCCGTCTACCTGCAGGGGCGCGCGGCGTTCGCGGAGGCGAAGGGATACCTCGAGCGGGCGCTCGCGCTCCACGAGGCGGCGTTCGGCCACGATGACCCGAAGGTCGCGGCCGTGCTGCGCAGCCTCGGCAGCGTCCTGCACGACCTCGGCGACCTCGGCGGCGCGCGGGCCCACCTGGAGCGCGCGCTGGCGATCGACATCGCGAGCTTCGGCCCCGACCACCCGGACGTCGCGCGCGACGTGAACGACCTCGGCAGCGTGCTCATGGATCAGGGCGATCTGCCGGGCGCGCGCAAGCACCTGGAGCGCGCCCTCGCCATCGACGAGGCGACGTACGGCCCCGACGACCCGAGCGTCGCGATACGGCTCAACAACCTGGGCGCGCTCTTCCGCGACCTCGGCGACTTCGCCGGCGCGCGCGTGCACCTCGAGCGGGCGCTCGTGATCGACATCCGGGCCTACGGGCAGGAGCACCCGACGGTCGCGATCGGGCGCACGAACCTCGGCCGGCTGCTCCACGATCTCGGCGACCTGAAGGGCGCGCGCGAGCAGTTCGAGGAGGCGCTCAAGATCGACGAGCACAGCTACGGCTGCTACCACCCGCGCTTCGCGCTGGCGCTGAACAACCGCGGGCGCGTGCTGCGCGACCTCGGCGACCTCGCCGGGGCGCGCGCCGACTTCGAGCGCGCGCTCGCGATCGTCGAGGACACCTACGGGCCGGATCACCCGGACGTCGCGCGGGACATCAACAATCTCGGCAGCGTGCTGCGCGATCTCGGTGATCTCGAGGGGGCGCGGGCGAACTTCGCGCGCGTGCTGAGGATCGCCGAGGCGACGTACGGGCCGGATCATCCGGCGGTGGCGATCGGCTGCAACAACCTCGGCAGCGTGCTGCAAGCGCTCGGCGAGCTGCCCGGGGCGCGCGAGCAGCTGGAGCGGGCGCTCGGCATCGCGCAGGCCACCTACGGCCCGGATCACCCGGTCGTGGCGAGCATCGTGAACAACCTCGGGCGCGTGCTGCAGGCGCTCGGCGATCTATCGGGCGCGTGGCAGCAGATCGAGCGCGCGGTGGCGATCGCCACGAAGGCGCTCGGGCCGTCGCACCCGTCGGTGCAGATCTTCTCGCGGAACCTGGCGCGCCTCGGCGACGCGCTCGGGAGCAGCGCCGAGGCTACCTGAGCAGAAGCGCGGCGCTCGTGCGACGCGGCGGTGCGCTCGGCGCGCGCCCGCGCCGGTGAGGCCAGCGCGCGCCGCGCATGGGGACGCCGGGAGACCCCCGGCGTCCTCTGCATCCTGGCTGTTCTCTGGCCGTGGAGGTGTGGAGGGCTAGCCGAGCAAGATCTGCGTCGGGTGCTCCAGCAGCTGGCGCAGGACCTTGAGGAAGGTCGCCCCGACCGCGCCGTCGACGACGCGGTGATCGCAGGAGAGCGTCATGCTCAAGCGGCGGCCCGGCACGACCTGCTCGCCGCGCACGACGGGCTCGCGGCGGACCTGACCCACGGCGAGGATCGCGCCCTCGGGGGGGTTGATGACGGCCCCGAAGTTGTCGATCCCGTACATGCCCAGGTTCGAGATCGAGAACGTCCCGTTCGCCATCTCCTCGGGCCGCAGCTTCTTCGCCTTGGCCCGCCCCGCGAGCTCGCGCACCTCGGCGGCGATATCGAGCACCTGCTTGCGGTCGACGTCGCGCACCACCGGGGTGACGAGGCCCTCGGGGACGGCGACCGCCACCGAGATGTCGACGCGCCGGTGGATGAGGATCGCATCCGAGGTGAACTGCGCGTTGCACTCCGGCACGCGCACGAGCGCGATGGCGCACGCCTTGACGAGGAGATCGTTGAAGCTGATCTTGGGCGGCTTCTCGCCCTCGGCGGCGGTCGCCGCGAGATCCGCGTTGATCTGCTCGCGCAGCGCGTTCAGCGGATCGGCGTCGACGTCGATGGAGAGATAGAAGTGCGGGACCGTCTGCTTCGACTCGGTGAGGCGCCGGGCGATCGCCTTGCGCATCATGCTGAGCGGCCGCACCTCCGGCGCAGCGAGCTCGC
Organism: Sorangium sp. So ce590; assembly: GCF_051521365.1. Taxonomy (NCBI): domain Bacteria; kingdom Pseudomonadati; phylum Myxococcota; order Polyangiales; family Polyangiaceae; genus Sorangium; species Sorangium sp. So ce590. Next base: position 4,954,045 of record NZ_CP150346.1, on the reverse strand, counting down.
CGGGGGCGGCGGGCGCGGCCGCCGCGGCGGTCGGCGCCGGCTTCAGCCCCTCGAGATCGCGCGCCACGATGCGCCCGCGCGGACCCGTACCGGCGACGCTGGTCAGGTCGAGCCCGCGCTCGCGGCCGAGCTTGCGCACGTAGGGCGACGCCCTCACGCGCCCGTCGGACGACGGCTGCGGCGCCGCCGGCTGCGTGGGCGGCGAGACCGCGTCGCCGCGCGCCGCGGGCGGCGCGGTCGTCGCGGGCGCCTCGCCGCTCGGCGCGGCGCTGCCGGCCGGCTGCGCCGCGCGATCCCCCTTGGGTTGAGCTTCCGCCGCGCTCGGCTTCGGCGCCGGAGCGCCGCCGCCGCTCCCCCCGGCGAGGGCGCTTATGTCCTCGCCCGGGTTGCCGATGATCGCGACAGGCTGGCCGAGCTGAACCACGCTGCCCGCGGGCACGAGGATCTTGAGCAACGTCCCTCGATCGAAGGACTTGTACTCCATGGTCGCCTTGTCGGTCTCGACGTCTGCGAGCAGATCGTCGATGTCGATCGTGTCGCCTTCCTTCTTGTGCCACGCACTGATCTGCCCCTCCTCCATGGTTGGGGACAGCTTCGGCAGTTCCAGAACCTTCGCCATGGGTCTATCAACCTTGATCGGGGATGTGCGTCCGCTCAGTCAGCTTTTGTAGAGAACGCGGTGAACATTTTCGATGATCCGCGCCGCCTGCGGGATCACGTGCTGCTCCAGCCGTGCGTTGTAGGGCATCGGAACGTCGAGCGTCGTCGCGCGCAGGACGGGCGCGTCCAGCTCGTCGAACGCGAGCCGCTGGATGCGATCGGCGACCTCGGCGCCGACGCCGCCGTAGGGCCAGCCCTCGTGCGCCACGACCGCGCGGTGGGTCTTCGTCACGCTCCGCACGACCGTCTCCTCGTCGAGCGGGCGCAGCGATCGCAGATCCACGATCTCCGCGCTGATGCCCTCCTTCTCGAGCTCCGCGGCCGCCTCGAGCGCCACGTGCACCATCCGGCTCCAGGCGATGATCGAGACGTCCGTCCCCTCGCGCACGATCGAGGCGACCCCGAGCGGCACGGTGAAGTCGGGATCGTCGGGCACCTCGCCCTTCACACCGTAGAGCGTCTCGCTCTCCATGAAGAGCACCGGGTTGTCGTCCCGGATCGCCGACTTCAGGAGCCCCTTGGCGTCCGCGGGCATCGCGGGCGCGAGCACCTTGAGGCCGGGGATATGCGCGTAGAAGTGCTCCATCGAGTGCGAGTGCTGCGAGCCGACCTGCCGCGCCGAGCCGTTCGGCGCCCGCAGCACGAGCGGGATGCTGAGCTGCCCGCCGGACATCTGCCGGAGCTTCGCCGCGTTGTTGAGGATCTGATCGAACGCGACGGCGGAGAAGTTCCACGTCATGTACTCGACGATCGGCCGGAGCCCGACCATCGCGGCGCCGATCGAGATGCCGGTGAATCCGCTCTCGGTGATCGGCGCGTCGATCACGCGCCTGGAGCCGAACTTCTCGAGCATCCCCTCGGTCACCTTATAGGCGCCCTGGTAGTGCCCGACCTCCTCGCCGACGAGATACACCCGCTCGTCGCGCTCCATTTCCTCGATCATGGCGGCGCGAACCGCCTCCCGGTATCTTAGGACGGTCATCGCGCAAAAGGTCCTGCGTAGGTTGTGGGCTCGAGAATCTCGGGCCCGGGTTCGGGGCTCTCCTCGGCGAAGCGGACCGCATCGGCGATCTCGTCCTCCACCTCTTTATCGATCGCCTCGAGGGCGGCCTTGTGCCCCTTCTCCTCGAGCTCGATGCGCGAGCGCAGGAGCACGTCCTTCTTCTTGCGCTCCTCGAGCTCCTCCTTCGTCCGGTACTTGCCCGGATCGCTCATCGAGTGGCCCCGGAAGCGGTACGTCCTGATCTCGACCAGCGTCGGCTCCGAGAGGGTTCGCGCCCGCGTGATGGCCTCGGCGAGGCGATCGCGCACCTGGAGGACGTGCTCGGAGTTGAAGCGATCGCGCTCCATCCCGTAGGCGAGCGCCTTCAGCGAGACGTCCTCGACCGAGAGCGTCCGGGAGAGCGGCGTCCCCATCGCGTACTCGTTGTTCTCGCAGACGAACACGATCGGCAGCTTCCAGAGCGCCGCGAGCGACATGCCTTCGTGGAAGTCGCCGATGCTCACCGCCCCCTCGCCGAAGAACACCATCGAGACCCGGTCCTCGCCGCGGTACTTCGACGCGAACGCGGTCCCGACGGCGATGGGGATGTGGCCGCCGACGATGCCGTAGCCGCCGAGCATGTTGTGCTCTTTGTCGAAGAAGTGCATCGAGCCGCCGAGCCCCTTCGAGCACCCGGTGACCTTGCCGTAGAGCTCCGCCATCGCGGCGCGCGGGGTCATCCCGCGGGCGAGCGCGAGGCCGTGATCGCGGTAGGTCGTCATCACGTAATCATCAGGGCGGAGCGCCGCGCACGCGCCGACGGCGATGGGCTCCTGACCGATGTAGAGGTGCAGGAACCCACCGATCTTGCTCTGCGCGTAGGCGCGGGCCGCTTCTTCCTCGAAGCGGCGTATCTGAAACATCTTTCGGTAGAGCGACAGATGGAGATCGTCGCCGTTGGTCAGGGTAGTCATCGCGGAGATCTCAGGGGGCAGGACAGCGTTCCAGACAGTCGCCAGCGCGGCGGTCGGCGTGATCGTGGGCGACATGCCGAGCCCGCGAGGGGCCCGACGAGGCGCTTGACGTCGGCCGTTCCGGACAGCGACGCCGCTTACCCTGGCTCCTTTACGGGAGTTTTTTCCGCGTGACAACGCATCCGCGCTCTCAGCCGTTCAACGCGCGGCGGCATCGACCGCCCCAGCGTCCGGTGCGTCACCTTCGGTGGTCTGCGGACCGCCGAAGTCGTCGGTTTCAGGCGTCCCGGCGTCCGCGGCCTCATCGTCATCGTCCTCGGGGATGGCGTCCGTCGCGGGCGGGTTCGGGGCGCTGGCGCTGCCCGACGGGCTCGCGCTCGGCTCCGCGCTGCCCGTCGTGCGCGGCGCGGGCGAGGCCGGCGACGCCGTGTCGGCGGGCTCGTGCTTCGGGCGCGCGGGCCGCGTCGCCGGGACGACGCGCGGCCGCGGCGGCGTGGGCGCGGACGACGCGCTCGGCGCCGCGCCTGCGGGGGGCGCCTCGACCGGCGCGTCCGTCGATCGCATCGCCGTGCGCACGAGCAGCATGGCCGTCGCAACGACCACGGCCGCGCCGAGGACGATCTGCCCCATCTTCCGCTCGCGGGGAGGGAAGTGGTCGTCGATCGGATCCGCGCGCGTCGCGCCGGGCTCCGTGGACAGCGCCGCCGCCGCGGCGACGGGGGCCTCCAGCATGCGCCTCGGCATCTGGCTGGAGGCGGCCCACTCGAGGCTGTCGGCGAACGCGGCGCCGAACGCGTCGCAGCTCGGGTACCTGTCCTCGGGTCGCTTCGACAGGCCGCGCGCGAGCACCTGATCGAGCGACGGCGGCACGCCGAGCTCCCTCGCGAGGGACGGCGGCTCGTCGCTCGCGATCTTCGACGCGACCGAGACCGCGTCGTCGCCCGGGAACGCGCGCTTGCCGGAGATCGCCTCGAACATCACGGCCGCGAGCGAGAACTGATCGCTCTCGGGCGAGAACTTCCCGGCGCGGAACGTCTCCGGCGCGCTGTACGCCGGCGTCCCCATGAGCCCTCCCTGGTGCGTCAGCGTCGAGTCCGGGATCCGGGCGATGCCGAAGTCGGCGATCTTGCCGCCCTTCGTGGAGAGGATGATGTTCTCTGGCTTGATGTCGCGGTGGACGATGCCCGCCCGGTGCGCGATCGTGAGCGCCTCACCGAGCTCGCGCGCCAGGCGCGCTGCCTGCGCCGCCGAGAGCGGGCGCTCGAGGAGTTGCTGCTTCAGCGTCGGCCCCTCGACGTACTCGAAGACGAGGTAGAGCCCGAAGTCCGGGTCCTCGCCGACGTCGTGGAGCGTGACGAGGTTCGGGTGCGTCACGCGGGCGGCGGCGCGCGCCTCGTGGCGCATCCTCACGACGAGCTGCTCGCGGACGTCGCGCGGGATGCGGAGATCGTCCCGCAGGTGCTTCAGCGCGACGTCGCGATCGAGCAGCGGATCGTGCGCGAGCAGCACGCGCCCCATCGCCCCCTCGCCGAGGAGGCGCTGCACGTGGTAGCGGCCGAGGGAGGCGGGCAGCACAGCGCGGTCGCTCGGCTTTGCGAGCGCGCCGCGGCCGCCATCGGGGGACGATGATCCAGGCACGTCGCGTCGTTTCTATCCGTCCAGCGGCCCCGGCGGAAGGCCTGGCCGGCGTCCCGCTTCCGGTTATGCTCTGCCGCAGCGCGCGCCGGGTCGAGGGGCGGCGCTCGAGGCGCTGCGGCGGCGGTTCCCGCAGGGTCCGGCGGCACGTGGTATCCAGCGAGGGCGCAGCGAGCACAGATGAGCACCGAGAGCGCGTCAAAGCCGGCACGGGCCGCCGGAGCACCCAGGAAGCGAGGCAAGGCCAGGTACATCGTCCTCCTCGGCCTCGTGTTCGCCATCGTCCTCGCCCAGCAGACCGGGCTCCTCGGCTTCGGCCTGTCGCACCTCCGCGCGGCCACGTTCCCGAAGGACGAGTCCCTGCTCGAATATGTCCATGGCAGCGTTGCCGGTGTCGTGATCGTCGACCCTCACCAGCTCGACCTGAACGCGCTCGGCGCCGACGGCGGCTCGGTGCGGCAGCACATCGAGCGCACCCGCGACGACATCAAGAAGGCGACGGGCATCGATCTCGGGTTCGATGTCGACAAGCTGATCCTCTCCCCGGCGCTCGTTGTCGCGCGCGGGCGTTTCGACGAGCAGAAGCTCGCGGCGCGCCTCGCGGAGCACAGCTACGTCCAGGCGGAGTACAAGGGCGTGAGGTACCTGCTCCGCGCCGGCGAGGACGCGATCGCCGTGCGCGATGGATCGATCCTGCTGTACGGCACCGAGCCCGAGATCCGCGCGGGCATCGACGCCGAGGAGTCCGAGACGTCGCTGGCGAGCCGGGACGAGGTCACCTCGCGCCTCGCGCACATCGGGTGGGATCGTCCCCTCCTGGGCGTCGCCCTGCTCGCCGAGAGCAAGCCGAGCCTCCGCGCGATCCTCACCGGCTCCACCGGCCCGCGCGCCGTCACCGTCGGCGTCTCGACGAAGGAGGGCCTCGCGGCGACCGTCGTGATCGATGCCGCGTCGGCCGACGCGGCCGAGGAGCTCCGGAAGCTCCTGGAGGCGAAGCGCGCGAACGTGGATGCGCTGCAGGCGCTCGCCGGTCCGGAGCCCGGCGCGGCGCTCGCCGAGATCGCGAAGCGCGCGACGCTCACCGTGGATCAGGGCGCAGGTCGGCTCACGGTGCAGGTGGACGTGCGCCCCGGAGAGATCGAGCGGCTGGCGAAGGCCGGCCAGGCGGCGGCTGGCTCGCTCGGGGAGATGTACAAGAATATACGGTTGCTCCAGCTCCTCGCGCCGGGCCCCTGACATCGCTCGGCGGAGGGGGCGCGTCCGGCGGCCTCGAAGGCGAAGGCCTGCGCGCCGGCGGGGCGGAGCCCCGTGCGAGCTAGAGCTCGACGCAGCGCGGGCACCGCGACGCGACGCGGTCTGTCGCGCTCTTGACCCGGTTGCGCGCGGCGTCGCACCGCGGGTCCGCGTCGCTGGCGAGCCCGCATAGGTGCTGCGCTGCGCGGCTCATCGACGCGAGCGCGCGGCACGCGGTCTCGCATGGCGTCGCGGTCATCCGCTCAGCCTCGGCCTTCTTCGCCGGGGACTCAGCGCCGGCGGTCGTCGCCCGCGGGGCCGGTGTGGGGGTGCTGTCGGATGCCTCCGGACGCGACGGTGACGCCGCGCGCGGCGGCGATGGCGCCGCTGCCGGCGGCGGTGGCGCCTCCGGCGGAGCTGCCTGCGTCACGGCACGGTCCTCCTCGCGGCCTCCCGGTGCGCCCAGGACCTGATCGAGCTCGCCCTCCGCGCGCTCCAGCTCTGCGAGCGCATCCTCGGCCGTCTCGATGGAGCCCTCGTCGCGCGGCGACATGACGGCGGCACCGGCGGGCTCCGGCATCGCGGGCGCCTGCGCGACGGAGGCGCCGCCGCAGCCCGAGAGCGCGACGGCGCTGATCCAGAGGGGGGCGGCTGCGGCAGACCAGGCTCGGTATCTGTTCATCGGTCCTCCTGCGCCTGACGCCCGGCGCGCGGCTTTCGGCTCATCGCGGCGCCGCGCGGCCCACGCATCCTGCGTGATGGGATCCTGCTCGCGCCAGGGCGCGGGTTGACGCCCGCTCCGTGCGCTATGCTCGCGGCGATGAATCTGCTTCGATCGATCGGCGCGCTCGCTCTGGCTCTCGGACTCGTCGCAGGCTGTCAGCGGAGCAGCTCGCGCCAACCGCCGTCCCAGCCGTCGTACGGCCAGGGTTACCCGCCGTACGGCGCGCCCCCGCAGGGCTACCCGCAGCAGCAGCCCGGCTACCCGCAGCAGCCCGGCTACCCGCAGCAGCAGCCTGGCTACCCGCCGGCGCAGACCGGGCCCGCGCCGGCGCCCACCTTCACCGTGCCCACGGTGCCCGGGCTGCCGGTGGTCGGCGATCCCATCAACGACATCCACGTCGGCTGGCTCCAGTCCGAGGCCGGCGTCGTCATGGGCGCGCTGATCGGCGCGCTGTCCTCGGCCGCACAGCAGAAGGTGAACGGCATCCCGTTCATCGCCGATCCGACGGTCGGCGAGGTGAACGCGTTCGCCGGCTGCGACGACCAGCGGATGCCGTTCATGGCGATCACCGACGGGCTGCTCGAGGTGCAGGCGCAGATCGCGCAGTTCAAGGCGACCGACGAGATCTTCGGGACGAGGAAGCTCGACGAGTTCCTGCGGCTGCTCGCGCAGCGGCAGCGGCCCGGGCAGCCGATCATCCGGCCGCCGATGGGCTTCATCGATCCGGCGCAGCACACGGACGCGCGCAAGGTCGAGCGGCAGCGCCAGCTCTACCACGAGCAGCTCGCGTTCGTGCTCGGCCACGAGCTCGGCCACCATCACCTCGGGCACACGGGCTGCGCGAACGGGCAGGGCGGGAGCCGCGGCGTAACGCCCGCGGATCTCGGGCGGATGCTGTCGCGCACGCTCCCCGTCTTCAACCAGCCGAACGAGATCGCGGCGGACGTGGCGGGCGTGAACAACCTGCTCACCGCCGGCGCCCGGCGGCAGGGGTACCGGTGGACCGAGGGGGGGGCGATGCTCACGCTCGGCTTCTTCGCGTCGCTCGATCAGCTCACGCCGGCCGCGATCCTGTTCGCCTTCGAGCAGACGCACCCGCACCCGACGCTGCGCCAGCCCATCGTGCAGCAGACCGCGAACACCTGGCGTCTGACCGGAGGCGCGCCTGTGTTCTCGTTCCCCGGCTTCGGCGGCTGACCCGCGACTTCCCGGGCTCCTGTGTGCTCGCGAGCGCTCGTCCGGAGCGCCCGCGCGCTGCTTCAGCTTGACGCGACCGCGCAGCGCTCCTCCCATCGCGTCGAAAGGAGTCAGTCATGCAAGCAGAGCTTGGGATCGAGGACCTGAAGGACGGGACGGGCGCCGAGGCAAAGCACGGCCAGCTCGTGACCGTTCACTATGTCGGCACGCTGACCAACGGCAACAAGTTCGACAGCTCGCGCGATCGCGGCCAGGGCTTCTCGTTCAAGCTGGGGGCCGGGCAGGTGATCAAGGGATGGGACCAGGGGGTCGCCGGCATGAAGATCGGCGGCCTCCGCAAGCTGACGATCCCGCCGGAGCTCGGCTACGGCGCTCGCGGCTTCCCGCCCGTGATCCCGCCCAACTCGACCCTCATCTTCGAGGTCGAGCTGCTCTCGCTCAAGTGATGCGCGGCGTCGCCCCCGCAGCGCTGGCCGCGGCTCGCGGTCGGCGCGCGGGGCGGCGCGCGCGCTCGCGGCGAGGCGCCGTGCCTCGCGCGCCCGCGGCGCCGCTCACGGCTTGATGGGAGCGCCGCACTCGACGCAGAAGCGGTTGCCGATGAAGAGCTCGTGCTTGCAGTGCGCGCACCGCGCGACGCGCACCTCGGTCGGGCGCTTCGCGGGCTTCGACGGCGGAGCCTCCTTCACCGGAGGCCTCGGCCCCGTCGCGACCGCGGCGTAGCGGCCGGAGCCAGCGGCCGCCCGGGAGCGCCGGTCGGTGAACGGCACGGCGGCCACGCGCGACATCGCGCCCTGAGCCTGGCTCCGCAGACCGTTGCTCCCGATCGAGTGGACCTGTTGCCCCGCGATGCGCTCGTCGCTCGAGGCGGCCGCGTCGAGCTCGACCTCCTCGACCGCCGCCTGCGCCGCCTGGACCTGCGGCGGCGGGAGCATCGCGCCGAACTCGTCGATGCGGTGGGGCCGGGTGTCTTCGAGCTCCGCGCTGTCGGGCTGCCGCTCGTCCTGCGCCTCCGGCAGGATGCGGATGAGCAGCGCCGAGATGTTGTCGGTCCCGCCCGCGTCGTTCGCCATCTCGATGAGGAGCTCGCAGGCCTCCTGCGGGTCCTGGGTGATGTCGAGCACATCGAGCATCTGCTGCTCCGAGACCATCCCGCTCAGCCCGTCCGAGCAGAGCAGGAAAGCATCGCCGAGCTGGATGCGCTCCGAGCGGATGTCGACCTTCACCGCGTCCTTCATGCCGAGAGCGCGCGTGATGATGTTCTTCGGGAGCCTCGCCAGCTCGTCCGGGCTCAGGTCGGGCTTCAGCGCGAGGGCGTCGTTGATGAGCGAGTGGTCCTTCGTGAGCTGCTCGATCTCGCCCAGCCGGATCCGGTAGCAGCGGCTGTCGCCGACGTGCCCGACGTGGATCTGCTCCGTCTCGCGCGACACGTAGGCGGCGACCACCGTCGAGCCCATGCCCTGGTGCTGGGTGTACGTGTTCGAGATGACGAACACATCGTGGTTCGCCTTGCGGATCGCGGCGACGACGCGCCGTGCTTCCGGATCGAGCTCCTGTTCGTCGACCGGGATGGGGCCGGGCAGGCTGCCGGCGCGGGTCGCCTCGAAGAAGTTGTCGAGCGACTTGGTCGCGAGCGCGCTGGCGACGTTGCCCGCATTGTGCCCACCCATGCCGTCCGCCACGACGAAGAGGCCGAGCTCGGACTTCACGAGGATGTTGTCCTCGTTGTGCTTTCGCTGGCGTCCAACGTCGGTCACGGCAGCCGCGACGGGTCGGGTGCGGCTGCTCGTCCTGAACTCGCCCATTCGCGGCTGATTATACCTGCGCAGCCCTCCGGACCGCCCACATTCCGGCTGCTTTACCGGTGGGCGGCTCCCCGGGAGCCCGCCGCCTGGACGGCGACCCGCCGAGACGTACCGGACGAGACGGCGGGCGTACGCGTACCCCGGGGTACGGGATCCAGCGCGAGGCGCACGCCGAACTGGAAGAATCCGTAGACGGCGGCATCGGAGCCCTCGCCCGGGCGCGAGAGGTACGTGCCGGCGTCGAGCTCGGCGAACACCCCGATGCCAAAGCTCGACACCGGGTAGAAATCGCCGCCCAGCGCAATGCGGGCGACATCGAGCCCATGGAACACGTGGTCGGAGACTGTCGGCCCCGCGGACGAGTCCTCCGACCCTGTGAGGACTGCTCGCCGATATCCAACGCCGTAGCTGATCCAGGGGTCGAAGGCGATGCCCTGGGCGAGGTGGTAGACGAACCCGAGGCCGAGATCGAGGCTTCGACCGGAGCAGCCGTTGCAGCCGTCGGCGGCGGAGAGCAGGGCGTAGGAGCCGCTTGCTTCCAGGACGGTCACGCGGCTCAGGCCGAGTCCAACGTTGCCGCCGAACGCGAAGCCGCCCGAGACCTTCTCGCTGGCCGGCTGGCCGGCGGCCATGCTGCCGAAGGGTTGGCTGTAGCCGGCCCGTCCCTGGAGCAGGATGTGCCCGCTCCGTTCGTCCGGCCCGGCGGGGCGCTTGGCGCCGGCTTCCGGCCCGGCCTCGTCTTCTGCTTCCTCGGCCGCGGTCTCTCGAGCTGCTGGCTGGGCGAGGGCCTGGTTGGCCGAGAGCACCCAGCCCGCCGCCGCCACGCCGAGCGCCGTCCACCTTGTTGAGCGCGATCTCACGAACGGCCTCTAGAACAGCGCGGTCCCGAGCGCAAAGGGGGTGACGGGCCGGCGCGAGGAATGTCGACCGGGCGGAGGAACGACGCAACTGCGCGCCGCGTGCCGACGACAGACCTCCTGGACCATGGACAACGCACCGACCCGCAGCGATCAAGGCAACTACTTCAGGCCCGTCACGTCTTTTCACGCCGCCGCCGAGCCCTTCTCGCCGGCCGCGGCGCTGCGAGGGGAGCCGGCGGGAGCGCCCCGCGAGCGGCCGGGCTCTGGAGCTCACGGCGGTGGAGCCCGAGCGACACGGGACACCACGGTGGAGCTCGCGGAGGATCGCGAAGCGCTCACCACGGTGTGGCTCCGCTGCGATCAGAGCGGCTGGAGCACCCCCGTGCGCATCGCCGTCCCGCCGGGCGCTGAGCTCATCCTGGGCAGCGCCCCGGCCGCGGACGTGGGCATCGACGACGCCGCGGTGAGCGCTCGCCACTGCCGTGTCGCGCACCGCGGCGCATCGATCGAGGTGACGGATCTCGACTCGCGCAACGGCGTTCGCGTCGGCGGCGTGCGGGTACGGCAGGCGATGCTCGTCCCCGGCGGCTGCTTCGAGGTCGGCCGCACGACCGTGTGCGTCGAGGCGGCCCGGAGGGTCCCCCCGATCGAGGAGGGGCCGCCGCTGCCGTCGCTCGTCGGCCGCTCGCGGCCCATGCGGCAGCTCGCCGCAGCGGTGCGGCGGGTCGCGCCGCTCCAGCTCCCCGTGCTCCTGCGCGGCGAATCGGGCACGGGCAAGGATCTGGTCGCCCGGGCGATCCATGCGGAGAGCAACCGAGCCGACCGGCCGTTCGTGGTCCTGAACGCCGCCACGATCCTGCGCGACATCGCCGAGTCCGAGCTGTTCGGTCACCGGCGCGGCGCGTTCACCGGCGCGCATCGGGATCGGCGGGGCGCGTTCGCCGAGGCCCACCTGGGTACGCTCTTTCTCGATGAGATCGCGGCGCTCTCGCTGGAGGTCCAGGCGAAGCTGCTGCGCGCGGTGGAGGAGGGGGTGGTCCGCCCGCTGGGCGCGGAGGGGACGACGCAGGTCAACGTGCGGCTCATCGTCGCGACCTGCGAGCCCCTGGAGACGCTCGTCGCCGAGCGTCGCTTCCGCGCGGACCTCTACGAGCGCCTCGCGGTGTGCCGCATCCATCTTCCAGCGCTGCGCGATCGGCCGGACGACATCCCGCTCCTGGCCGAGCACCTGCTGGCGACCTCCGAGATCGGCCCGCGGCAGCTCTCCCCCGGGGCGCTCGTCGCGCTGAGGGCGCACCGCTGGCAAGGCAATGTGCGGGAGCTACGGAACGTGCTCATTCAAGCCGCGTTGCGCGCCCACGGCCGCGTGCTGCCGGAGCACGTCACGGCCGTACTCGCCGATCGCGAGCCCCCGGTCCGCCGGAAGGTCACGCCGGCGGACGCGCTCCGCGCCTTCGAGGAGGTGGGCGGCAACATCAGCGCCGCCGCGCGCCTCGCGGACATCCCGCGCTCGACGATGCGGGATCTGCTGCGCGTCGCGAGGGAGCGGTGAGCTGGCGTCCGTGGGAGGAGCTAGAAGGTGCCCGCGACGCCGAGGGCGGCCTGACCGGGCGCCACGAACGGCGCGATCACGGTGACGCGCGGGCCGTCGGACGCGGCCTGCTGTTTCCGGGGATACCAGTCGACCATGGCGTACGTCGCGGTGCCGACGACCCCGACGCCGAGGAGGACCCAGCCTGTGATCGCCCAGGGGAGCGCGCCGTCGTAGCTGTCGAGCTCCCCCCGGAGGCGCCCGCACGCGGTCTCGAAGCCGGGGAGGTCGCCCGACGGATCCACGCGCGCGCCGCAGGGTTGGGACCTGCGGTTTGCGGGGATCATGCTCTCGTGGCTCGCGACGTACGCTTTGATCTGCGTTCCGACGTCGTCGGCGTTGCTGCTCGCGTTGACGGCGAGGGTCGACCCGACGATCCCCATGACCAGACCGACCCCCGCGATGCCGGTCCCCGCCCAGGCGAGCGGCTTGCGTGCGTACCAGTGGAAGAACGGCTCGCGACCGCCGGAGCTCTGGTCCGAGCTCATCGAGCCCATCGTGTTGCTCGTCGAGAAGCTCAGCCCACCGGGGCTCGTCGGCGCTGCGGGCGAGGTGCTCGGCGCTGTCGCTCCGGGTATCGTCGCGCCCGGTGCCGCCGCGCCGGGGGCCGGCACGCCCGGTGCCGCCGCGCCCGGTGTCGGCACGCCGGGGGCCGGCTGCGCGGTGTCCACCGCGGGAGGCTGCGCTGGCGTTGGCGGGACCGCTGCCGGCGAGGCCGAGGTGGGCGCGGTCGGCGGCACACCCGGCGCGGGCGTCGGCGCGCCGGCAATGGGCGCACCGGTCGTTCCCAGGGTCAGCGTCGCGGGCGTGGCTGTGCCGATCTTCGCGTCCACCTGGAGGGTCGCGGATCGGTCCTGATAGGTCGCGAACAGGGTGTGCTTGCCGGGGGTCACGAACACAGGATCGGGCAGCGGCGCCTTGCCGACGAGGACGCCGTCCACGCTGATGTCCGCGCCGTTCGCGTCGGCGGTCACGATGAGGAAGCCGGTCCGTCGCTTGACGTCGGCGATCGCCTTCTCCGCGGCGGCGCGCTGCTCCGGGGTCGCGGTGGTGTGCTCGTGCAGGAACTGCTGGAGGTGCTTGCCGGCATCCTCCAGGTGATTGGAGCGAAGCTCGCTCTGTCCGAGGTTGAGCAGCACGGCCGGGTGTCGCTTGAGCGCGTAGACCTGGAGAAACGCCGTCCGCGCATCCTCGAACCGACCGGCGTCATACGCCTTGACCCCTTCCTCGTAACGCTGGCGCGCGACCTCCGTGACGGGATCGGACGACTGCGCGAAGCTCAGCGGCTCGCTGAGAAAAGAGGAGGTGAGCCCGGCCTCGGTGAGCACAGCTGGCGCGATGAGCGAGAGCAGGAGGACGGGGGCGCAGGCGCGTGTTTTCATGGCTCCTCAGGTCGGGCTTCGCCTCGTCGGCGTCAGCGGAAGATAACGACTGCAGCAAGCCTCGCTGACGAGGCGGGAAACGGGTGCGCTTCAGAAAGGCGCATCGCGGATGATGCCGCCGCTCTTGTTGCCTCCGGTGGAGCTCGTCCCACGCTGCGTCGGCGCAGGCTTCTTCGGTGCGGGGGCTGTCTTGGGCCCGGCCGCCGGCGCCGTGGGCATCGCCGTGGTGGCAGACATCGTCGCCGTGGGAGCCGGAGGGCTCACCGGCGCTGAGGCGCTCGGCGTCGGTCCAGCGCTGCCTTCCGTGGCTGCGGCGGCAGGCGGGTCGCCGGCCGTCGCTTGCGCGGTGGCGGCGGGGGTTGCCGCGGCCGCTGCGGGCGGCGCCTCCGTCGTCGGCGAGGCCGTCGGGGGCCCGGGATCCACGCCATCGTCGTCGTGACGCATGGCCCGGACGACGAAGAACACGAAGACCGCGCCCACGAGGGCGATGACGAGCCGCAGCGCCATCTTGTTCGGCCTGGACACGGGGATCTCGATCGGATCGTGGTCCTCCGTGCGGGCGGCGGATGCAGCCACCGCGTCGGCGCTCCCCACCGCCGGATGCGCCGCACGAGATCGCGTGCGCGCAGGCCGCGCAGACGGCGGCTCACCCTCGCGGGGCGGGGAGGGCGCCGCCTCCGGACGCGCCTGCGGCTCCGCGGGCCGTGCGTCGGCCCCGGCGCCGCGCTCGGCCGTCGACGCGCCGGCCACCGCATCCGGCTCGCCCATTCCCACGCGCGTTTTTCCGGCGGGCGCGGGGGGCTCGCCCGGCCTCGCCGCGCCGCTGTCCGTCGTGCCCGTGGCGCCTGCGCTGGAAGCGCTGCCGGTCGTCTGCGTGTCCGCGAGCGGCTGAGGCGAGGGGCTGGCGTGCACACCGGCACCCGGTGTGCTCCCCGCGCCGTGGGGCGTGGCCTCCGCTGCGGGCGCCCCCTGCACGTCGTCGCCGATGGCGATGGTCGGGACCCCCTCGATCACGGTGTCGGACACGCCGGACGCGCCGGCCGGCGGCGCTTCGAGCACGCGGGCCGCGGGCGCGGTCGACGCAGCGGGGAACGATGCCGTCGCGGGCTCTCGCCACGCAGCCGGCGCTTCGCCCAGGGGCGCCGCCGGGGCTTCCGGCGGTCTCGCGGCGGGGGCGCCGGTCTCCGGCTCGGGGGCGCCGCCGCGCTCGCCACCCCGCGCTGTCGACTGCTCGTCGAACGCCTCCCAGGAAGGCCGGATCGACGCCGCGATCCGATCCGCTTCCTCCGCAGAGAGGGAGCGTTCGCCAGGTTCCGCGGTCGTCGGTCGCTCCCCCGCAGTCATCGCGGTGAGGAACTTACCACCCGCATCCGCCGAACCGCAATCTCGCGACGGATCCACGCGTTACCGACCTGCCGCGCGAGGGCCCAGGGCGTGCGCCTCCCGACCGCCCCCGGAAGGCATCGCGACCCGCTCATCCGCCGCGCAGCTCGCGCAGAAGCGCGTCGTCCCAGGTATCGGCGACCTGGCTCACCGTCGTGACGATATCCTCGAACTCTTCGTATTCGAGCGCGCTGAGTCGCCGCAGGCAGCGCAGCACCACCTCGTCGCGCGACCTGTCGATCGCGAACGCCGCGTCCGAGGTGGCGATGAAGCTGAGCTCCAGGAGGCGCCGGTAGAAGGCCTCCCGCCCGCTCAGGGGGACGGCCATGATGGGAGCGAAGACCATCAGGACCCCCTGGGCCTCGAGCACGTTGACCCCGATCGTCGCGCTCCCGTGCTGGAGCTGCGCGTATCCGGTCTCGTCGAGCGTGTTCGTGCCCGCTCCGCCCAGCGATCCGGCCCCGCCCAGAGAGCTCGCGGCGTACCGGGCGAGATACGCGTTGACCATGCTCGTCGCGTCAGCAAACCTCTCCCCAGACGCACGATCCGCGTAGAGGGGCTCTGTGGATGAAGTGGGCGTGAGGTCGGGCACGTGAAACCTCCGGGACGTATCGCCATTCACTCGGCGCGCGGGGCTGCTCTGGCGAGCCGAAGGCGCACCACCCCAGCGCAGCTGCATCGTAGCGCCCCGGCCTTCGCGGCGATCACGCTTTTCACCGCGGCCGCGCACTCCCTCGGGTGCAGCGCCGAGGGCGGCGCGCCCGCTGCGCCCGCCGCCCTCTCCGACGAGCAGCGCGCCGTCGCGCTGCTCGATCCGGGCGCGCTGCTCCCGCCCCGCGCCGAGACGGTCGCTCTCGCGGACGCCGTCGCCATCGCGTCGTCGCGGGCCGGGGCCGGGGCCCAGGCTGCCTCGCTCGCGGAGCTCGCCGGCGACCTTCGCGTGCGGCTCTTCCGCCTCGATCAGGCGGCCACCGACGCGCGCGAGGCGATGGAGCTGTACGGCGCCGCGGCGACGGCCTTCCGCGCCCTGGCCGATCCGGCCCTCGTCGAGCGCGCGTGCCAGGCCGAGCGCCGCCGAGCGCTGCTCGCCGGTGAGCTCGCCCACGACGCCGCCGTCGCGTACCGCGAGCTCTACCTGGTCTCGCGGCGCTACGCGGCCCTCGCCCCGGCCGCGCCGTCCGGCGGCGCGCCGCCCGCGCTCTCGCCGTGCCTCGGCGCCATCGCGGTCGCGCTGGCGCAGGCCGCCGCCTACCGGCCCAGCGGGGAAGCGCTGCGCGCGCTGGAGCAGGAAGGTCACCGCGTCGAGGGCGTCGCGCTCGCGCTCGCGCCGGGGCCTGCGCCGGGCACCTCCGCCGCGCCGGCGAGCGCCGCGAGCGCGGTGCAGGTGACGACCGCCGACGCCTCCGGCGATCTCGTCGTCGCCCCCCCGGCGTCCGCCGCGCCCACGGGCCCGGTGAAGGTCACTGCGATCGAGCGGCACGGCTCGGACAAGGGGGCGCGCGTGGTCATCGAGCTGTCCGCGCCGACGACGTTCGACGTCGGCACGCTCCCGGCGGACGAGACCGCCGGCAGGGACGCGCGCGTCTTCGTCGACATCGCGGGGGCGACGTCGCGCGGCGTCGCGCGCGAGATCGAGGTCGGCGGCGTCCTGCGGCGCGTGCGCGTCGGCGTGCAGCCGAAGGGCACGCGTGTCGTCCTGGATCTCGCCGCCAACCTGCATCGCCGGGTCTTCTACCTGCCCGAGCCGTTCCGGATCGTCGTCGACGTGAGCACTCGCCCTCCGGTGCGCGACGACGAGGGCAAGCCCGGCGGCGCGCGGGATGTCCGGCGCGTCGCGATCGACCCGGGGCACGGCGGCAACGACACCGGCGCGGTCGGCCCCACCGGGTTGAAGGAGAAGGACGTGACGCTCGACGTCGCCCACCGCGTCGCCCCGCTCCTCGCGCGCGAGCTCAAGATCGAGACGCTCCTCACCCGGGACAGCGACGTCTACGTCCCGCTCGATCTCCGCACCGCGCGCGCGAACGCGTTCCACGCCGACCTGTTCGTCTCGATCCACTGCAACGCGAGCGACAACGGCCGCGCTCGCGGGGTCCAGACCTTCTCGCTCGCGGCGCCCAACGACGCCGAGGGGACGTCGGCCGCGCTCGCGGCGCGCGAGAACGCCGCCCGCGCCGCCAGGGGAGGGCAGGGCGTGGACCCTGGCGATCCCGACGCCCGCCGCGAGGTGGCGGCGATCCTGTCGAACCTCAACGTCGGCGACATGGCGGCCCGCTCGCGCCACTTCGCCGAGCTCCTCCAGCGGTCGTCGCTCGCCTCGCTGTCGCCCCGCTACCCCGACACGAAGGATCAGGGCGTCAAGGGCGCGGGGTTCTTCGTCCTCGCGGGCGCCGACATGCCGGCCGCGCTGTTCGAGACCGCGTTCATCTCGAACCCCGAGGACGAGGCCCGCCTCGCCACCGCCGATTTCCGGCAGAAGATGGCGGACGCCATCGTGAACGCGATCCGCGCCTACCGCGAGGGCAAGTGAAGGGCGAGGCCGGCCCGCGCAGGCGTCGCCCGCGCCGGGATCACCCCCGCTCGAGGCCCATGAGCCGCTCGAGCGAGTCGCGCAGCTCGCTGGCCTCGCCCTTCTTGATGAAGTCGTAGGCGCCGGCCTCGGTCGCGTTCTTCTTCATCTCGTCGTGGTTCGAGTACACGATACAGCGGATGTGCGAGGTCGCGTCGATGGACCGGAGGCGCTCCAGGCAGCGCACCCCGTCGAGGCCCGGCATCATGACGTCCAGGATGAGCGCGTCGGGCTGGAGGTTGCCCACCGCGACGAGGGCGTCGAACGGATCCTGGAACGTGGTCAGATCGAACCTCCGCGAGAGGGTCTTGCGGAGCGCGGCGAGGACGGCGGGGTCGTCGTCGACCACGACGACCTTCGGCTTGCCCATCCGCAGGATCTCGGGGATCGGGTAGCCGTACTTCCGGAGGAAATCGAGCACGTCCAGCCGTCGGAAGCGGAGGTGCCGTCCCGGCGTGCGGAAGTGGCGGATTTCCCCCTTGTCCGCCCAGTTGTGGATGGTCTTGAGGTCCACCTGACAGAAGCGCGCGACGTCGCTCGCGGTGAACAGCTCGGGCTGCGTCGTGTTCTCTTTCGGGTTCGTTTCCATGGCTCACTCCTCGAGATCAGGCGTCGCCGGCACGGAGGGGGCATTCGTCAGGGGGGGGTCGAAGCGGGTCGTGGATCTGGGCTCTCGTTCCTGTTTGATGTGGATCGGGGATCCATGTGCGCAGCATTCTTCGGTGACGAAGCGCCCGTTGCGCAGGACATAACGGGTCGACCCCTCGGTGTGTCGCTCGCGGATCTCGTGCGACGGGTCGCCCGGCAGCGCCAGGTACGGCGGCTCGGCCCCATCGCCCGGGACGAAGCGCGGACAGATCGGCAGGAGCGGCTGGCGTTCGGCGAGCGCCACGGCGCTGCGCACGTCCGCGACCGCGGAGAGCAGCTCGAGCGCGCGCGAAGTCGGCGGAGCGAGAAAGATCTCGCCACGCTCGGCGCGCTCCAGCACCTCCGAAGGCGCGGCCCAGAAGCTCATCGTCGTCTCGTGCCCGTCGTGGCGCCCGATCTGGCCGCGCGGCAGCGGCAGCAGGAAGAAGCGCGCGTCGAAGCGGCGCGTCTCGGCGATGGGCGTGATCCACCGGGCCCACGGCACGAGCGCCGCGAGGGCGAGCTTCAGGCCACGCCGGGCGAGGATCGCGTCGAGCGGCGTCCCGGCGGCAAGCTCCCGCCCGACCGCGTCGATCTCGTCGCCGGACAGCGGCGGATCCGTCGGCAGGATCGCCCCTTCCTCCAGCGTCTCGCGGCACGCCGCCACGCACAGGGATTGCGCCGGCGCCGTGTCTGTCGCGAACGCGGCGGCGCGCGCCGGCGGCGCGGTCGCCCGATCCCTCCAGACTTCCGCGCCGTCCTGCGCGTCCACCTTCCCACCGGGGAACACAACGGCGCCGCCCATGAAGCTCGAGCTCGCGTGGCGGCGGACGCAGAACACCTCGATCCCCGCGCGATCGTCGCGCAGGACGATCACCGTGGCGGCATCGCGAGGTCGGACCGCGGTTCGGTTCTGATCGAAATCCAGCAATATGGGATAAATTTGTTCCACGTGAGCTGTCTTTCGTCAAACCGTCCGCTGCGTCTCATTTCCGGCGTACTCTGCGGTGAGCATGCGGGTTTGGGGCCAAAACAGCCGCCTTTTCCGGCGACTCGGGGACTTCCCGCAAGTGCTTTCCACGCTCTCCCGACATCGATGCCGCAGCGAGCGATCGGTCGCGGCCCTGGTCGGAGAAACTGCGTTATTTGCCGCGTGGATCAGGCGAACTCTGCCACCGACGGAGGCGTCGTTGACGGGCACGGCGCTCAAGCCTAGAATCCCGCGCCTTGCTATTTCGGGGGGCTATCTGGCCTCTCCGGACATGTCGCGGAGCCGTAAGCCCCGTTCCGGCAGCTGGGGGTCGAACGCCCCGCGGCTTGCATGCGCCAGGGAGCTCAGACGGCAGCGCCGCACGGCGCATTCGACGCGAGAGGACCTATGAACAAGGCCCAGCTGAAAAAGTTCAAGACCCTGCTTGAGACGAAGCGCGACGAGATCGTCAAGAAGGCCAAGCAAACGCTGACCGAGGACATGATGCTCGACGCGAACGATCTCCCTGACGAGATGGATCTCGCGTCGAGCGAGTACCTGCAGTCGTTCACCTTCCGGCTCCGCGGTCGCGAGAAGTCGTTCCTCGACAAGATCCAGAAGGCGCTCTTGAAGATCGAGGACGGCTCGTTCGGCAAGTGCGAGGAGTGCGAGGAGGAGATCTCGGCGAAGCGCCTCGAGGCGCGCCCCGAGACGACCCTCTGCATCCGCTGCAAAGAGGACCAGGAGAGGGTCGAGAAGGACTACGGCTGACGCCGCGCTGCGCGTGAAGGCCCCCGGGTCGGCGGTCTTCACGCGCGGTTGTGCCTCCGCGCCGTCGGGCGTGCGCTCCGCCCCCGGTCCACGTCGTGCGGACCGGGCGGGGCCACGCCCGTTCTGTTATTTGCGGGCCGCGGCGCGGCTGCGCGGGGGCTGCGGGCCGCGGCGCTTGGCCGCCGTGAGCACCTCGCGCAGGTACGCGCCGGTGTACGACGCCTCCTCCTGGGCGATCTCCTCCGGGGTGCCCGCCGCGACGACCGTCCCGCCGCGCTCGCCGCCCTCGGGGCCGAGGTCGATCACCCAGTCGCTGCAGGCGATCACGTCGAGGTTGTGCTCGATCACGAGGACGGTGTTCCCGGCGTCGCGCAGGCTCGTGAGGCTCGCGGTGAGCACCTCGATGTCCGAGAAGTGCAGGCCCGTCGTCGGCTCGTCGAGCACGTAGAGCGTGCGGCCGGTGGCCTTGCGCGCGAGCTCGCGCGCGAGCTTCACGCGCTGCGCCTCGCCGCCCGAGAGCGTCGTCGCGGGCTGACCCAGCGTGATGTAGCCGAGGCCGACCCGCGCGAGCGCCGCGAGCCGCTCCCGGACGCGGGGGAGCGCCTCGAACTGCTCGATCGCCTGCTCGACCGTGAGGTCGAGCGCGTCCGCGATCGACATCCCGCGATAGAGCACCTCGAGCGTCTCGCGGTTGTACCTGCGCCCCCCGCACGTCTCGCACGTGACGAAGATGTCGGGCAGGAAGTGCATCTCGATCCGGAGCACGCCGTCGCCCTGGCACGCCTCGCAGCGGCCGCCCTTCACGTTGAACGAGAAGCGGCCCGCCTTGTACCCGCGCGTCCTCGCCTCCGGGAGGCCCGCGTAGAGCTCGCGGAGGAGCCCGAAGACGCCCGTGTACGTCGCCGGGTTGGACCGCGGCGTGCGGCCGATGGGGGCCTGGTCGATCGAGATCACCTTGTCGATGTGCGAGAGGCCCTCGATGCCGTCGCACGCGCCGATCGGGGCGGAGCTCCGGTACAGCTCGTTCTTCGCGGCCGGCAGGAGCGTGTCGACGATGAGGCTCGACTTGCCCGAGCCCGACACGCCGGTGACCGTGCAGAAGAGGCCGACCGGGATCTCGGCCGTCACGTTGCGGAGGTTGTGCGCCCGCGCGCCGGCCACGCGGATGAAGCGCCCGTCGGGGCGCAGGCGCTTCGTGGGGATCGCCAGCTGCTTCTTGCCGCTGAGGTACGGGCCCGTGATCGACGCGGGATCGGCGCTCAGCTCCTCCGGCGTGCCCTGCGCTACCACGTTGCCGCCGTGCACCCCCGCGCCCGGGCCCATGTCCACGACGTGGTCGGCCGCGAGGATGGCGTCGCGATCGTGCTCGACGACGATCACGGTGTTGCCGAGGTCCACGAGCCGCCGGAGCGCCTCGAGCAGGCGCGTGTTGTCGCGCGCGTGCAGGCCCACCGAGGGCTCGTCGAGCACGTAGAGCACGCCGACGAGCGCGGCCCCGATCTGCGTCGCCAGGCGGATGCGCTGCCCCTCACCGCCGGAGAGCGTCTGCGCGGAGCGGTCCAGCGTGAGGTAGTCGAGCCCGACGTCGATGAGGAACCCGAGGCGCGCGATCACCGCCCGCAGCAGCGGCTCGGCGATCGCGCGCTCGCGCGGAGCGAGCCCGCTGTCGGCCGGGGCCTCGCCCGCGGCGGCTCGGTCGCCGGAGGGCCGCGGCGCCCCCTCCTTGGGCGGCATGAGCCCCTCGAGGAAGACCCGCAGCGTGCGCAGCGGCAGGGTGCCGACGTCCGCGATGTTGCGCTCGCCGAGGCGCACGGCGAGCGCCTCCGGGCGCAGGCGCCTGCCGTCGCAGGCATCGCACACCCGCGTGATGACGAAGCGGCCGATCTCGTCGGAGAGCGCGGCGCTGTCCTCGTCGAGCTCGGCCTCCTCCTCGTCGGCGATGGTGGGCTCGCCGTTGCTCAGCAGGCGCTCGAGCCGCGGGATGATCCCCTCGTAGGCCGCCTTCTTCTTCCCCCGGCCGCCGGCGCCCTGGGCGTCGCTCCCGTCGAGGATCGCTTGCCGCACGCCCGCCGGCAGCTTCGCCCAGGGGACGTCCGGATCGCAGCCGAGCGTGCTGACGGCGCGCTCGGTCTCCGTGGCGAGCGAGAGCGAGCCGCGGCGCCCCCACGCCACAACGGCGCCCTCGCGGAGCGTTCGCCGCGGATCGGGGACCACGCGCTCGGGATCGATGCGGGTCCGCGCCCCGATGCCGTCGCAGGCGGGGCAGGCGCCGTGCGGGCCGTTGAACGAGAACATCCGCGGCTCGATCGGCGGCAGGGAGATGCCGCAGTCGATGCACGCGAAGCGCTCGCTCATCCAGAGCGGCTCGATCTTCATGCCGTCGCTGGAGATGTCGACGAGCAGCCTGCCTTCGCCCAGCTTGAGGGCGAGCTCGACCGAGTCGGTGAGCCGACCCTTGATGCCCTCCTTGACCACGATCCGGTCCACGACCACGTCGAGGTCGTGGGCGCGCGTTCGGTCGAGGACGATCTCGTCGCCGAGGTCGACGATCTCGCCGTCGATGCGCGCGCGCACGAACCCCTCGCGGCGCAGCCGCTCGATGTCGAGCTTCAGCTCGCCGCGCCGGCCCCGCGCGATCGGCGCCATGATCGTGACCCGCGTCTTGTCCCCGAAATCGAGGATGCGGTCGACGATCTGCTGCACGGTCTGGGCCTCGATGCGCTTGCCGCACGCGGGACAGTGCGGGGTGCCGACCCGCGCGAAGAGCAGGCGGAGGTAGTCCGAGATCTCGGTCACCGTGCCGACGGTCGAGCGCGGGCTCTTGGCCAGCGCGCGCTGCTCGATCGCGATCGCGGGCGAGAGGCCCTCGATCGACTCCACGTCGGGCTTGGACAGCTGCTCGAGGAACTGCCGCGCGTAGGCGGAGAGCGACTCGACGTAGCGTCGCTGCCCCTCCGCGTAGATGGTGTCGAACGCCAGGGACGACTTGCCCGAGCCGCTCGGACCGGTGATCACCACCAGGCGGTCGCGCGGAAGCGACACGCTGACGTTCTTGAGGTTGTGCTGCCGAGCGCCTCGAACGACCAGTCGATCCATAGGGGGAACCGGAGAGCTATCACACACGGAAGCGGGCGTGGCGCGCTCCTGCTCGTCGCGCCCCGCTCCCCTGGCGCGTCTCCCCGCTTTCCCGGAGGGCGCGTCACGTTTCCCGCTCGCCCGACGCGCGCGGCCCATCTTCCCGCTCTTCCGGCGTGCAGCGCGTCGAGACGCACCGCGCCGGACATGGTCTTCCGGATGTCTTGCAATTCTTCTCACGTCGCTGTGCCGCGAGCTGGATTATGAGGGGGCGCGCGGGGTGACGTGGAAGCGCAACCAAGGAGTCTCTTGATGGCGGTCGGCGCCGGTGCTGCGCTCGGCGCGGTCGCGCTCCTGGCGCGGTACGCCCCCGAGCTGGACGCGCTGCTGCTCATGCCGCCCGCTCCGCCCGGGCGCTCCGCAGCCCTTCCTGCCGCGCCGCGTTCCACGGGGCCTGCGGCGCTGGCTTTCCCCTCGCCCGGCGCGCCCGCTCGCCCGGAGGAGCCGGCCTCGTCCGCTCCGGGCTCGCCCCCCGGGCCGGCCCCGCTCCCGCGGGGCGCGAGCCCGCCGGCCTCCGCGGCCCCGCTCGTCGATCCCTTCGCGGACGATCCGGTGGCGCGCGCCGCGTGTCCGGCCGACATGACGCTCGTAGACGGCGATTTTTGCCCGTCTCTCCCGTATGTCTGCGCTCGCGCTGGCGACGGGATCGGCCACGGCTGCGCCGAGTACGCGCGCGGCGCGCGCTGCCGGGCTGCCGTGGACCACCGGCGCTTCTGCATCGACCGCCACGAGTGGCCGAACCGGGTCGGCGAGCTCCCGCGCGTCTATGTCGACTGGTACGAGGCGAAGTCGCTCTGCGCCTCGATCGGCAAGCGGCTCTGCCGGCGCTCCGAGTGGATCCTCGCTTGCGAAGGACCGAAGCGGCTGCCTTATCCTTGGGGATTCGTGCGCACGCCCAGCCCCTGCAACATCGATCGCGCGGCGATCGCGTTCGACATCGACGCGATGCTGGACGAGGCGACCCGCGAGGGCGAGATCACCCGGCTGTGGCAGGCCGATCCGATCGGGTCGCACCCGAGCTGCATCAGCGCCTACGGGGCGTACGACCTGTCCGGCAACGTCGACGAGTGGACCGACAACCTCGCCGATGATCCGGGCACGCCGCGCCCGGCCACGCTCAACGGCGGCTACTGGGGCCCGGTGCGGAACACGTGCCGCCTCACGACGGGGGGGCACGGGCCGACCTTCAGCTTCTACCAGGCCGGCTTCCGTTGCTGCGCGGACACGGTGGACGGCGTCGTCACGCCGCCGCCGCGGCCGTTCATCGAGCGCGACCGCGAGAAGGACGGCGTGTACGACTGACATGCGCGAGCGCCTCGCTTTCGTCGCCGCTCTCGTCGTCGCCGCCCTGGTGAGCGCGCTCCTCTTCGCCCCGCGCTTGCAGCGGCGGCCGGAGCCGCTCGACCTCGCGAGCGCGGCGCCGCCGGCGAGCGTCCCCGCGCCGGAGCCGGCGCCGCCCGCGCTCGCGCCTCCTCCGCCCCCGCCGCTCCCTGCGTACGTGCGCGTCAACCCCGCGAGCGCCGCGGCGTGCCTCGAGGGGATGGTGCTCGTCGACGGCATCTACTGCCCCTACGTCGGGCACCGCTGCGCGGCGTACATGGACGAGGCGAAGGATATCTGCGCGCGGTTCGAGCCCGAGGTCCTCTGCGAGGGGCGCCTCCAGCACCGGCGCTTCTGCATCGACGTGTTCGAGTACCCGAACATCGAGGGCGTCCACCCGGCGGTGATGGTCAACTGGCTCGACGCGAAGCGCGCCTGCGAGACCGAGGGCAAGCGGCTCTGCTCGGGCGAGGAGTGGGAGTTCGCGTGCGAGGGCCCGCAAATGTGGCCCTATCCCTATGGAATCGCTCGCGATCCCGAGGCCTGCAACATCGACAGGAAGATCGCGATGCCCGTGCTCGAGACGTTCTCCGACCCCTGGAAGATCTCGGCGGAGGTCGAGCGGCTCGACCGCCGGGTCGCGTCCGGCGAGATGCACCGGTGCGTGAGCCCGTTCGGCGTGCGCGACATGACCGGTAACGTCGACGAGTGGATCAACAACGAGCTGGGCAAGCTGGACGAGAAGCCATTTCGATCGACGCTGAAAGGTGGCTACTGGGGGCCGATCCGCTCGCGGTGCCGCCCGGTCACCTCGACGCACAACCGGTGGTTCCGCTTCTATCAGGTCGGGTTCCGGTGCTGCGCCGACGCGCTCGACGGGGGCAAGGCCGTGGCCCCCGCCGCCAAGACGGCCCGCATCCCGCACCGCAGCCCGATGGTCGATCCGGGCGGGCGGCAGGGGCCGTGAGGGGATCGCCGCCCGGGCGGGCCTGGCGCGGGCGGCTGCGCGCGCCGCCCGCGGCCGGCGCTGTCGGGAGGGCGATCCACCCCGGAGCGCCATGGCGCCGCTGAGAAGCTGAGAACCGGTGGCGCCCGAACCGCTCCCCTTCCAACTGCGCGCGGGTTGGACTACGTTGTCGGCCGGTGCGAAAGTGCGCGGACCCGATCGGGGCTTCGCTCGTGCACCAGGGCCTATAGCTCAATCGGTCAGAGCCCCCGGCTCATAACCGGGCTGTTCCTGGTTCGAGTCCAGGTGGGCCCACGAAAGCCACGAAACACAAGGAGACAAGGAAGCACGTGAGCATCCGCGAGCAGATCGCATTCCTCGAAGAGCTGTCGGCCATCGACAGCGAGATCCGCCGCATCGATGAGCAGCTCGACAAACAGCGCGGCAGCCTGGAAGGGATGCGGTCCGAGCTGAAGCGGCTAGAGGAGCGGTTGAAGGCCGATCGGGAAGCCCTGGCGACCATGGAGAAGACGCGCTCCGAGCTCGTCATCGAGTTCCGCCAGATGTCGAACCAGATCGAGCGCTCGCGGGAGAAGCTGCAACGCTCCCGCAACGAGCGCGAGTCGAACGCCGCGCAGCGCGAGATCGAGGAGCTGCGCAAGCTGCACCGCGATCGCGAGGAGGAGATCGAGCGCCTGAACTCGGCCTCCGAGGGCGCGCGCGTGGCGATCGAGCAGGCGGAGGCGAAGCGCGTCGAGCTCTCGGGGGCGATCGACGGCAGCGCGCCGGGGACGCAGGCGTCTCTGGCCGCGCTCGAGGCAGAGCGCGCGCAGCGCGCCGAGGCGCGCCAGCAGGTGGTCAGCCAGCTGCCGGTCGTCCTGTACCGTCGCTACGAGTCGATCCGCACACGCAGGCCCGTCGCGATCGCCCGCACCTACGACGGCACGTGCCTCGGCTGCCACCTGTCCGTGCCGCCGATGATATTCCAGAAGATGCGTCGCCAGGACGAGTTCGAGCGGTGCCCTAACTGCAACCGGATCCTCTACTACATGCCGCCAGAATCCGCGCCGGGCAGCTCGCCGCCCGCGGACCCTTCCCGCGCCTGATCCCGGGTGCGGATTGAAGACCTGCTCCGCCTGCTTCCGGCTCTTTTCGCATGACAGCGGCTTCTGCCCGGTCGATGGGCAGCGCCTCATCCCCGTCGCCCAGGCCTCGCCGCCGAGGCACCGGGAGGACCGGCGCGTCGGCGCGACCCTCTGCGGCGGGCGCTACCAGGTCTGGCGCATCGTCGCGGACGGGGGCATGGGGCGCGTCTACCAGGCGCTCGATCTCCAGGTCGGCCGCAGCGTCGCCCTGAAGATCCTCCACCCCGAGGTCGCGCTCGACGAGGTGAGCGTCGAGCGCTTCCACCGCGAGTTCCAGGTCAGCGCGTCGCTGCCCCACGAGCACATCGTCGAGGTGCTCGCCTTCGAGCGGACCGAGGACCACAGCTTCGCGCTGGTCATGGAGTACCTCGAGGGGGAGGAGCTGCGGACGGTCCTGAAGCGCGACAAGGTGCTCCCCCCCGAGCGCCTGGTGCGGATGCTGTCGCAGGTCGCGCTCGGCCTCGTCGAGGCCCACGAGCGCAAGGTCGTGCACCGCGATCTCAAGCCGGACAACATCTTCCTCGTCGGCACGCACGACGGCGACCGGGTGAAGATCCTCGACTTCGGCAGCGTGCGCGACAACAGCGAGGGCGCGAAGAAGCTGACCGTCGTCGGCACGACGATCGGCTCGCCCTTCTACATGTCGCCGGAGCAGGCGCAGGGGCTGCTCGCGCTCGATCATCGCGCCGACGTCTGGTCGGTCGCGGCGATCGTGTTCGAGTGCGTCACGGGGCGTGTCCCGTTCCAGGCGTCGACCGGCCCGATGATCCTCGTCAGCATCATGGGCAGCAACCCGATGCCCCCGAGCGAGGCGGGCAAGGCGTACGGGGTGCCGGCCTCGCTCGATCCGGTGATGGAGGCGGCGTTCATGAAGAGCCCGGAGGCGCGCCTCCCGTCCGTCGGTCTGCTGGCCGATCGCGTCGGTCAGGCGTACGGCCTCGCGGGGTCTCACCGTGACTGGGCGTGCATGCCGCAGAAGGAGCTCGCGGCGCAGATCCGCGCCGCGATGCCCGCCATCCTGGCCCGCCACGACCCAGGCTCCGCGGGCGCGGCCGTCGCCCGCGCAGGGCGACCGCCCGTCGCCGCGGTCGCCGCACCGTCGCCGGGAGCCGCCGACGCGTTCGCCGAGGATATCGTGATGGGGGTGCCCCAGCGCTTGCCGCGGTGGGTCGTCCCCGCGGTGGCCAGCGCGGCCGTGCTGCTCTGCGCGCTCGTTGCCCTGCTGATCGCGCGCTGAACTGTCGCGCTGGGGACGCGCCCGCCCGGCGCCGCAGCGCGTGAAGACGTCCATCGCCGCAGCGCGTGAGCCCCGCCAGCGCCGCGGCGCGGTGCGCCCGTCCTCACGGGCGCCGGGAGCCCCCGGTTCGCGCGGACGCCGCCGCTGTGTTATTTGTGTTGACCATGAGCACCCATCCTTCAACTCGGACCCGCAAGCCCCGTTCCGCCGCGATGTGCGTGATCGCACTCTCCGGGCTCGCCGTCCTCGGCTCGGGCTGTAGCCAGAGCGAAGCGGCGACCTCCCGCGGCGCCGCCGATGTGCCTGCGGCATCACCCCAGGGCGGAAAGTCGAAGGTCGAGGATGCGGTCTACACCCTCGAGATGAAGCCGGCGGGGACGTACAAGGCCGGCCAGGAGGGGGTCGTCGAGGTCTCGCTCCTGTCGAAGGGCGACTACCACATCAACGACAAGTACCCCATCAAGTTCAAGGTCGCTGAGGCGGCCGCCGAGGGCGTCACGTACCCGAAGCCCCTGCTCAAGCGAGAAGACGGCGCGTTCGAGGAGAACAAGGGCACGCTCAAGGTCCCGTTCGTCGCGGCCAAGAAGGGTAAGACCAAGGTGGCGGGCGTGCTCTCCTTCAGCATCTGCAGCGCCGCGAACTGTCTGATGCAGAAGCAGGAGCTCGAGGCGGTCATCGACGTGCAGTAGGCACAACGGTAAACTCGGCCCCACGTGAATAACGACACCTCAGGTAGCCGGGGGGGCCAGCCCAGCGAGGTCGGCCCCAGCCAGACAGTTCAAGGCAGCGCAGCTGAGCGGGCCCGAAAGGCCCTCTCCGAGCTCGACACCATCGCCTCGTCGATGGCCCGGCGCTTCAGCGAGGAGCAGCGGGTCCTCTCTTTCCAGCAGTACCTCGAGCTGTTCGCATCCAACCCGGTCCGCTTCGGGCGCGACGCGGCTCGCTACGTCCGCGACATGTTCGATCACTTCGGCACGCGGACGATCAAGAAGCCCTGGGGTGAGCTGACGCGCTTCCAGCTGTTCGATCTCCCGTGGGAGCTCCCTCCGACCGGGCCGGAGCAGCAGGGCGCGACGGCGTCGGCCGCCTACCACGGGCGGGATTTCGCGCTGATCGGCCACGAGGAGCTCCAGGCCGAGGTCTACCGGGTGCTCTGCAACTTCGTGCGCGAGGGCAGGGCCAACCGGCTCGTCCTGATGCACGGGCCGAACGGATCGGCGAAGAGCACGCTCGCCGCCTGCATGCTGCGCGCCCTGGAGCACTACTCGACGCTCGACGAGGGCGCCGTGTACCGCTTCCACTGGGTGTTCCCGAGCCGCAAGACGATGCGCGGCTCGATCGGCTTCGGCGGCGACGTGAAGGCGAGCGCCGCGGACGGCACGAGCTACGCCCACCTCGAGGACGATCAGATCGACGCCCGGCTCGTGATCGAGCTCAGGGACCACCCGCTCTTCCTGCTCCCGGTGCGCGAGCGGCGGGCGCTCATCCTGAAGCTCTACGAGGACGCCGGCGCGGCCGAGCCGCCGCCCGAGTGGCTGATGAGCGGCAAGCTGTCCCACAAGAACCAGCAGGTCTTCGAGGCGCTCCTCGTGGCGAGCGGCGGCTCGCTCGTCGAGACGCTGCGGCACGTCCAGGTCGAGCGGTACTTCATCTCGCGCCACTACCGCATCGGCGCCGTCACGATCGGCCCGGAGCTCTCGGTCGACGCCGGCGAGCGGCAGATCACGGCGGATCGCTCGCTCGCCTCGCTCCCGACCTCGCTTCAGGCCACGACGCTCTTCGAGGCGCACGGCGAGCTCATCGAGGCCGCCGGGGGCATGCTCGAGTTCAGCGATCTCCTGAAGCGCCCGCTCGACGCCTTCCGCTACCTCCAGCTCACGCTGGAGACGGGCGAGGTCAGCCTTCCGCAGCAGACGGTGCAGACGAACGTCGTCATGATCGGCAGCGCCAACGACGTGCACCTCAACGCCTTCCGGGAGCACCCGGAGTTCCCGAGCTTCCGCGGGCGCTTCGAGTTCCTGCGCGCGCCCTATCTCCGGAGCTACCTCGACGAGCAGACGATCTACGACGCGCAGATCGTCCCGTTCGTGACCCGCCACGTCGCCCCGCACGCGACGCGCGTCGCCGCGCAGTTCGCCGTGCTCACCCGCATGCGTCAGCCGGAGGCGAAGCGGTACCCCGACGCGCTCGCGCCGCTCGTCTCGAGCCTCACGGCCGTCGAGAAGATGGAGCTGTTCGCGACGGGAACGGCGCCGGAGCGGTTTGACGTCGAGGCGCAGAAGGTCCTGCGCGCGGGCATCGAGGCCATCTACCACGAGAGCGATGCGTCCGTGGACTTCGAGGGGCGGCTCGGCGTCTCGCCGCGCGAGGTGCGGTCGCTCCTGCTCGACGCGGCGCAGAGCGCGGACCACACGTGCCTCTCGCCGTTCGCCGTGCTGTCGGAGCTCGACGCGCTCTGCAAGCGGCAGGCGGAGTACGACTGGCTCAAGGAGAAGCAGCTCGCGGGCGGCTACCACGACCACCGGCTCTTCCGCGAGGTCGTGCGCACGCGCCTGCTCGA
Organism: Sorangium sp. So ce590; assembly: GCF_051521365.1. Lineage (NCBI taxonomy): Bacteria > Pseudomonadati > Myxococcota > Polyangiales > Polyangiaceae > Sorangium > Sorangium sp. So ce590. The sequence goes on along the minus strand of NZ_CP150346.1, from coordinate 4,924,342 downwards.
CACGCTCGAGGAGGAGATGCGGACGGCCAGCGGCCTCGTCGACGAGACCCGCTACGCCGAGCTGTTCGATCGGTACATCTCCCACGTCGGCGTCTGGGTGAAGGGGGAGAAGATCCGGAACCCGCACACCGGCGACTTCGAGAACCCGGACGAGCGCATGATGCGCGAGGTGGAGGCGCTGCTCGGCGTCCGCACGAAGCACGACGATCACCGGCGCGGCTTGATCTCGGCGATCGCCGCGTGGGCCATCGATCACCCGGGCCAGAGGATCGTGAACGCGGTCGTGTTCCCGCAGCAGATCCGCAAGGTGCGGGAGGCGGTGTTCACGGAGCGGCGCAAGGGCGTAGCGCTGCTCGTCCGCGACCTGGTCGCGCTCCTCCGCGACGCGCAGAGCGACGGCAAGTCCGACAAGGGCTGGGGCGAGCTGCGCGAGGAGGAGCGCAGGAACGCGACGCGCGCGCTGGAGCGGCTGCGCGGGATGGGCTACTGCGACCGCTGCGCGCTCGACGCCGCGAGCGCGCTGCTCCGCGCGCGCTTCGCGGAGCTCGTCACCTGAGCCGAAGCATGCTCATCGACTCGCACTGCCACGTCGATCCGCAGCATTTCCGCGAGGGCGCGGACGCCGTCCTCGACCGCGCGCGGGCCGCCGGCGTCGACGCGTTCGTGGTCGTCGGCGTCGACGCCGATCTCTCGGCGGCGCGCTTCGCCGCGGATCTCGCGGCGCGGCGCGCCGACGTGCACGCCGCGGTCGGCGTCCATCCGCACGACGCCTCCGCCATGGACGACAGGATGCTCGCGGAGATCGAGGTGCTCGCGCGCCGCCCCGAGGTCGTGGCCGTCGGCGAGATCGGCCTCGACTACCACTACATGCACTCGCCCAGGGACACGCAGCAGCGCGTCTTCGCCGACCTCGTCGCCCTCGCGCGGAGGGTCGAGAAGCCGATCGTCATCCACACGCGCGAGGCGCCGGAGGACACGCTCGCGATCCTGGAGCGGGCAGGGGCGAGCGACGTGGGCGGCATCATCCACTGCTTCTCCGAGGATCGCGCGTTCGCCGAGCGGGCGCTCGCGCTCGACTTCGACATCTCGTTCTCCGGCATCGTCACCTTCAAGAGCGCGCGTGCGATCCAGGAGGTCGCCGCGTGGGCTCCCGGGGACCGGATCCTGGTCGAGACCGACAGCCCCTACCTCGCGCCCGTGCCGTTCCGCGGAAAGCGGTGCGAGCCAGGGCACGTGCTGCACACGGCCCGCTTCGTCGCGGAGCTCCGGGGCGAGCCCTTCGAGGCGCTGGCCGCGCGCACCGCGGAGAACACCCGCCGGCGGCTGCGGCTCCCGAAGGCCGACGCGCTCGCCTCGCTCACCGTCTGAGACGAGCCCGCGCCAGCGGCGCCGCCGGGCTCGCCTCGTGCGAGTTTCAAGGCATAGTGACAGGACGATGGCGCAGAGGTCACGCGACGGCCGCCGGATCGCATCCGCGTGGGCGCTCTCCGTCGCTGCCCACGCCGGGCTTCTCGGGGCAGGCGCGGTGGTCGTCGCGAGCTCGCTCTCGGCGCGGGAGGTGACGCTCGCGCGCACGGTCGGAGCGCCGGCGGCGATGAGCGCGCCGATCGAGATCGACCTCCCCGTGGTCTCGGACGGCACGCTCGACAGCGCCGCCGCGATCGCGCCCGAGCTGCCCGCGAGCCGGGCGCGTGGCGGAGGGGAAGCCGCGGCGCGGCCGGACACGGGCACGAGCGGCCGCGGCGGCACCGAGGCGGCCGAGCTGCCGGCGCTGAACCTCGCCGACAGGGACGACGCGACGTTTCTGTCTCCCGAGGTCCGCTCACGCCTCGACAGGAGCCAGATCCAGCGCATCCGCTCGTCGTCCCATCGCGCGTCGCGCGAGGACTGGCGAGCCAGCCGGGAGCCCATGGAGCTCACGTTCCTCGCGGGCGGCCGCGTCGGCAGCCGGGCCGAGCGACGTGCCGCGTCCGAGCGCGATCCGTCGGTCGGGGCGCGCGACAGCGGGGCGCCCGAGCGTCGGGGCAGCGCGCTCGGCGCAGCTGCCCGGCCCGCGGGCGTCGAGCGCGAGGTCGACGTGTCCGGCGCACCCGGCGCGACGCTGTCCCTCGGCGCGAGTCCGCGCGCGGTCGGCGGAGCCGTGGAGGGCGGCGAGCGCTCGTCCGCGGGGCTGGGCGTGCGCGACGGGCGGCCCGGCGCGGATCATCGCGACAGCGCGGCGGTCCCGCTGGCGCGGCCGAGGGTCGCCGTGGGTACGCCCTCGGTCCCCGCCGACGTCGCGGGGCGCCCGAGCGACACGGTCGACAGCGAACAGGAGGTGGCGACGGCGATCCAGTCGCTCGTTCATGCCAGCTCGGCCGGTGGCGCGCGCGGGCTCGGTCCGGGCGGAGAGGCGGGGCCGGGCGCGATCGGATCGGGCGGCGTGGCGGGCCGCGGCGCGCGCTCCAGCGCGCTCGGCTCGGGGCGCGGCCGGCTGCTCGACAACGATCCCCTCGATCGCCGGCGCAACCTCTACATGCGGCAGGTCATGGCCAAGCTGCACCCGCTCTGGGCTGACGCGTTCCCCAAGTGGGCTGCGGGCGAGGGGCTCCAGGGGACCGTGATCGTGACGTTCGTGATCCGCGCGGACGGGACGGTCGAGAGCGCGTCGGTGACGCGGCCGAGCGGCATCCCCGAGTTCGACGAGAACTGCCGGCGCGCGGTGCTGCGCGGCGCGCCGTACCCGCCGGTGCCCCCCGAGCTCGGTGAGAGCTTTCGGTGGTCGATGCCGTTCGAGGCGAGGAACCCCGCCGTCCTGCCGAAGCACCCCGCCGGCGACCGATGAATCGATGAATCGACGAGGTCGATGAGCCCGACGCCCCGATCGACGCGTGTCGACGGCGGGGTCGCAAGGGCAAGACATCGCTTGACAGGCTGGGAACGGGGCGGTACTAGTCCGCCCTCACTTTTGCCGAAGTAGCTCAGCTGGCCAGAGCAGGCGTTTCATACGCGCCGGGTCGGGGGTTCGAGTCCCTCCTTCGGCACCAGCAATGGTGACAGTCGGCCGCTGGCCTCCCTGAACTCAGGGCCAGCGTTTGCGGCGAGCTCCTCAAGGCCGGACGTGGACGAGGGATCCTTCCTCGCCGCTGCTGTGCACGGCGTGCCAGCCATCGGGGAGCGCCGGTTCGGCCCACAGGAAGATGCGCCGCGCATCGACGGGCGTCAGCGCGATGTCGTGAAAGCCTTGCGCTTCGCCGACCCCGGCGCCCCAGTACATGCCGGTGATCGCGTGGCCTGGCGCGAAGTCCATCACCCACGGGGCGTCGGCGACGTCGAAGCTGTCGGCCACCTCGCGCGGGTCGATGTTGCGCGTCACGTGCTTGCTCCGCACGCGGAAGGTGCCGCGCGCCGTGGACGCGCTCGATGCGGGATCGCGGAGCTGATCGCGTCCGGACGAGATCAGCGTGGCGTAGATCGGCTTCTGCCCCTCGTAGGCCGTCAGGGTCTGGTTGGCCAGGCTGACGTCGAGCCAGCGCTGCGAGCCCTTGGCGAACTCGGGGAGCTTGGCGCGCCGCACGATGACGACGAGATCCTGAGAGCGCAGCCAGAAGCCGTCGCGTGCCTCCTCGAAGCGGACGCCGGCCACCGTCCTGAACTTGCCCGTGAGCGGCACGCCCGTGTGCCGCTCGAGCTCCTCCTCGTTGAGAGTGGCCTTGCCGTGGCCTATCGACCACGTGTTGACGTCGTGGCGATGCACGAACGCCACGGGCAGCCCGACCTTCTCGACGTCGAGGCCGTGCCACGGCGAGCCGAGCGCGGCCCGCAGCCGATCGGCCGGGATGAGCCGTCCGTCCGGCGTCACGCCGAGCCTGCGGCCGTCCGTCTCTCCCGCCGTGAAGGTGCGGGTGATCGCGACCCCGCTGCCCTTGCGCAGCGCCACCGTCTTCATCGCGGAGCGCAGATCGACGGGCGCGCCATCCTTCGCGCCGAGCTCGATGCCGAGCGCGGCGAGGGGTGGGAGCGGCGCGATCGCGTCGGCGAGCGGAAAGAGGAAATATCCGGCCTCGGTCCTCCGCCCGTCCTCGCCCACGCCCTCTCGCTGCGGCAGCAGCACCGGCGGTCCGGTGGCGATGCCGCGCTCATCCAGCGGGACGTCGTTGGCCGACGCGCCGAGCTGCGCGTCGCTGCGCTGCACGCGCTCGAGATGGCGCTCGAGATCCGGCTCGGCGTGCCGCAGCTCCTCGCTGCTCGGCACCCCGAAGTACGCCGGGGTTCCCTGGGTCCGCGCGCGCCCGTAGCGGTAGGGGAGGGGCCGCGACAGATCGGGCGGCGCCGGCAGCACCGCGACCGCGTCGGTGTGCAGCGTCGCGCCGTCGCCCACGCAGACGAAGCCGCGGGGGCGGATCGCGTACCACTCTCCGCTGCACCCCGCGCGTCCGTATGGCTCCGCGGATCGCACGACGGCGGCGCCGGGATAGAGCTCTCCGAGCCTGCGCGCGCCTGACTGCGGGCGCGCGAGCACGGGCGTCCCCGCGCGCAGCGCGATCAGCTTGGGCCCGTCCGCGGGCAGCGCGGCGACCTGGAGCTCGCCGCCGTCGCCCGCTTCGTCCTTCGACAGCTCCACCGATGCGCCTGCCGCCTTGCAACCGGACATGGCCAGCGCGACGATCAGGCCTGCCAGCCCGTCGAGAAGACGCGGCCGGGCGCCGCCTCCGGAGCGTCGTGGCGCGCGGAGCAGCGGCGCCCGGAGGTCCGGAGGCGAGACCGGCCGGGAGAGCTCCGTCGGCAGGGAAGCGAGCGGCATCGGCCGACGCATGCCCGACTTGCGCGCCCTGGGCCAAGTTCCAGGGCGCCGCCTGCGTGCGTGCGCGACGTGCGCATCGCCCGCGCGCGTCCCGCCCGGCCGCTGGCGCCGTGCGCGCGACGACGCCATGAGATGCGCGTGCGCCTCCGCCCCGCGCTGGTGGTCCTCCTGCTCGCGCCCTACGCCGTGGTTTTCTATGCATTCCTGGCGCTGCGCCGCGCCACCGCGTCGTTCCGACCGCGGCACCCGTGGCGCACGTGGGTGAGCCCGAACCTCCTGATCGGCGGGTTTCTCCTCCCTGGCGACGTCGCCGAGCTCCGCCGCCTCGAGGTCCGCGCGGTGATCAACGTGTCGCGCGAGCTCTACGATCCGGTGCTCGCCCTGCGCGCGGCGGGGGTCGAGTACCTGCGCATCCCCTGCTGGGACATGTGCGCCCCCACGCTCGAGGAGGCCGCGCGCGGCGTGGCGTTCCTCGAGCGCCATCTCGGCGCTGGCCATCGCGTCCACGTCCACTGCGCGAGCGGCGTCGGGCGGAGCGTCACGCTCGCGCTCTGCTACCTCACCACCCGCGGCGGCCTCGAGATCGGCGAGGCGATCGCCCTGCTCGAGCGGCAGCGCCCGCGCGTCGCGCTGCGCCGGGTGCAGCGCGAGTTCGTCGAGCGGTACGTCGCCTGGCACCGCGCGCAAGCGGAGGCCAGCGAGCGCGCGTCGCCGCCCGCGATCACCTCCTGCGCAGCAGGGACCTCAGGCTGAAGAGCCCGAGCGCGGGCGCCGCGAGCGCGAAGGCCCCGCCGCATCCCGCGAGGACGAGCGCGGCGCCCCACGGCGTGGCGACGATCGCCTCCGGCAGCGCGGCCCTCAGCGCCACGCCGCAGCCGACCGAGACCGCCGTGAGCGCGGCGACGCGGCCGATCCGGACCTGGTCCAGCCCGAGCCCGCCGATCTCGCGCCGCACGCGGAGCGCGAGGGCGATCGCCTCGACCCACCCGGCGATGACGGCGCCGAGCACCACGCCGAGCACGTCGAGCCGCTGCATCAGGAGGAGCGCGACGCCGGTGCTGACGATCACGCGATAGAGCGCGTAGCGCGCCGGCGTCCTCGTGTCCCCCAGCGCGAACGAGGTGGTGATCAGCACGCGCCCCGCGGCGTTCCCGAGCAGCGCGAGCCCGTAGGCGCACACGAGCGGCTCGACCCGCGCGGTCGACGCCCGATCGAACGTCCCGGTCTGCAGCAGCAGCGTGATGAGCTCCCGCCCGAGCACCATGAACACGGCCGTCGCCGGCACGGTCAGCACGGTGATCCGCGCGAGCGACGCTCCGAGGCGGCGCGCCAGCGCCTCGTTGCGCCGCGCGACGTCCGCCTCGGCCGTGTCGCGCGCCATCTCGGGCAGCGCCACCGCGGCCTCCCCTGTGCCGAGGATGCTCATCGGCAACAGGTAGATCGTCTGCGCGTAGTTGAAGGCCGCGTTCGCGCCGGCGCCGAGGAAGCTCACGAGGAGCGTGTCGACGAGCCCGGAGACCTGGATGATCCCGCGGCCGAGCAGCGCGGCGGGTAGCTTCTCGCCCGCCTCCCGGACGCTCGGGTCGCGCGCGTCGAGGCGCGGCTTCAGCCCGCCGAGCAGCGAGCGCGCCGCGGGGAGCAGCAGCGCGAGCTGCAGCGCGGCGCCGGCGAGCGCGCTCCACGCGAGCGCCTCGGCGAGCGGCTCCCCGCGCATCCCGAGCCACGCCCCGCACACGAGCAGCCCCGCGATCTGGGCGGCGCTCCACGCGACGGGCGCGGCGTAGGGGAGGAAGAACCGGCGGTGCGCGTTCAGCACCCCGAGCCCCCACGCCGACAGCACGAGCAGGCCTGTCATCGGGAAGATGATTCGGACGATCCGCGTCGTGCTCGCGAGCTTGTCCTCGTCGAAGCCAGCCGCGACCAGGAAGGACAGCCACGGCGCGGCGATCACGCCGACGATCGACGCGGCCGCGGCGGCGACGAGCAGGAGCCCGAGCGCGGAGAGCGCGAAGTGCGCCGCGCGGCGCGCGTCGTTGGCCGCGCGGAGGCGCGCATAGACCGGGATGAACGTCGCCGAGAGCGTCCCCTCGCCGAGGAGGTTCTGGGTGATGTTCCCCGCGCGGAACGCCGCGGCGAGCACGTCGGCGAGCTCGGATGTGCCGAAGAAGTGCGCTGTCACCCGCTGGCGGATCAGCCCCACGAGCCGCGAGAGGATGATCCCCGCGGTGACCATCGCCGACGACCGCGCCGCGCTGGGCGCCGCCTCCTGTCCAGCGGCCGGCCGGCGCGCGCCGGTCGCCGCGGGAGCGCCCGGCGCTGCGCTCGCCGGCGCGGTCCCTGCCTGCGTGGCGGCGGGCGGATCGAGGTCGGGCGGCACGGCGCCGCTTCTATCAGACCTCCCGCCCCTGTGCGACCTCGGCGCCGGCTGGCCGGCGGCTCAGTCCCTGAGCCTCGCGGCGCCGATCCGCTCCGCGTGCGTCAGCACCCGCCGCGCGATGTCCGGCCCCTCGCTCCGGCGATCCAGGTGCCGCGGGATGAGCCCGCGCTCCGCGGCCTCCCACAGCTCCGGCTGGGAGATCCCGGTCTCGGTCCGCGAGCGCAGCTGCGACAGGGAGATCTCGACCGTGGGCAGGAGGATCGGGCGCTGAGGATCGTGGAGGAGCGCCGGGTCGATGCAGCACGACAGATCGTTCGCCCCGCCGGAGCGCGCGTTCAGCGTGGGGATGTCGAAGCGCGCCTCCAGCGTGCGGATCACCGACGCGTGGTCGAGCACGGTGCTCACCGCGCAGCCTCTCCGGACGAACGGGCCCGCGACGATCGACGGCACCCGGAACCCGAGCTGGGAGAACAGCGGATCGTCGTCCGTCGCAGTGGGCGGCGCGACGTGGTCGAAGAAGCCTCCGTGCTCGTCGTAGGTGATCACGAAGAGGCACTGACCCCACTGCGGGCTCCTCGCGAGCGCGTTGTAGATGCTGGCGATGAGCACCTGCCCGAGCTGCACGTCGTGGTCGGGGTGATCGTCGTTCGCGGTGGCGCCGAAGAACTGGGGATCGATGACGGAGAACGCGGGGAGGAGCCCAGCGGCCGCGTCCTCGAAGAAGCGCTCGATCCCGGAGACGCCCTTGAACTTGAAGTACGCCCCCGAGCACCACGGCACGTCATGGTAGTAGTTCCTGCTCGAGATCCCCGCGTCGCTCAGCAGCTCGAACACGCTCGTGAAGCCGGTGACCGGCACGTTCCTGGAGACGCCCCTCGACGTGGCGCCGTGCAGGAAGAAGCGGTTGGGCCAGGTCGGTCCGAGCACCGAGCAGAACCAGCGCTCGCAGATCGCCGATGCGTCGGCGAGCGCGTAGAGGATCGGCAGGTGCTCCCGCACGTGATAGCCCATCACGTCGCGCTCATCCGGCCCGGCGTGGGCGGCGACGAACCCGTCGTTCATCCCTTGATTCCACTGCGCGTGGGCTGCGTCCCAGCTATGCGGCGGGTCGGCGGGCGTGAAGTTGTCGAGCTGGAAGGGCGAGATCCGCGCGCCGTCCGGCGCTCGGTTCGACTCGTTCCCTGTCAGGCCGTCGATCGGCCTGCCCTCCTTCAGCCGCAGCGAGCCGAGGTAGTGGTCGAACGAGCGGTTCTCCATACAGAGGACGACGATGGTGCTGATGGGCGCGAGCAGCTCTGCGGGGCTCAGGCCTCCCGTGTCGGCGCAGCGATTCGCAGGAGCGCCGCCGGCGCCGCCCGCTCCCGCCTGTCCCGAGCCGCCCGCTCCCCCTGCGCCGCCGGCGCTGCCCGCTCCGCCGGAACCGTCGCTCCCGCCCGAGCCATCGGTGCTCGAACCGACGTTCCCGAACATCGTCGCGCTCTCCGTGGCGGTGCATCCGAAGGTCGCGGCGCCGACCGCAGCGCCGAGCCCTGTCAGCACATGGCGTCGGGTCAGGGGATCACCCGGCGGTACATTCTGTTTTTTCATCACACACAGGATCCCCAGGAACGCAGGGCCGAGGAAGGACTTTTGGTCTGCCCTCGATTCGACAATGTCCCGCGTGTACCCTGGGTAACCGCCGAGCAACCGCAGCGTGATCCACGTGACCCTCCGCGCACACCCGCGCGACTGCCCACGTAACCAAGAAAACCTTTCTTTTCGCGAGGTCAGCGCGGTGATATGGGTAGAAGACGCGGGGGCCGACGTTTGCACTCTGTCCACTTCCGATGAGCTCGAATCCGCTCCCATCTACGCCCGCCGGGATTGATGCCGTCGAGAACGGCCGGTCGATGAGGCCGCTGAGACCGCTCCGGCTCTGCATCGTGGACATGAACAATGGCCACGTGAACCAGGCGATGCGCTGCCTGCGCGGGCTTGCCGCAACGTTCTTTGAACGTGTTCAGAAGCACAATCCTGGCGTATTTTGCGAGGTTATCGAGGCGTCTCCCCGGGACACAAACACACCCATCCCTACAGACTGTGATCTGTACCTCTCTTCGGGGGGCCCCGGCTCTCCGTTCGATGGAGAGGGCGAGCCGTGGACGCTCGACTTCGCGCGCCTGCTGGACGGCGTGGTCGAGTCGGCGGTCCAGGGGGGCGCGGAGCGGCGAGCGCTCTTCGCGATCTGCTATTCGTTCGAGCTCGTCGTCCATCACTACCGGCTGGCCGACGTCGTGCCGCGTGCTGATCGCAAGTTCGGGGTCATGCCTATCTACACGACCCCGCTCGGCCAGCAGCACCCGTTGCTGTCTCCGTTCGGCGATCGTCTCTTCGCCTTCGAGCACCGCAACTGGGAAGCGGTGAACCTCGACGAGCGCCGCCTGGGCTCCCTCGGTGGCCAGCTCCTCGCCCGCGAGAGCCGTGACGGGATCTCCAAGGGCCGGGCGATTCTCGGGCTGCAGGTCGCGCCGGGGCTCGAGGCGGTCCAGTTCCATCCGGAGGCGGATCGCGCCGGCGTCATGAGCTGGCTCGCGCGCCCTGAGCAGGCGGCCGCCTTCAAGGCGACCTATGGCGAGGTCACCTACCACGCGATGCTGCGCACCCTGGACGATCGAGGGAGGCTCGCGCGAACCTACGCGCTCGTGATCCCAGGTTGGCTCGGTCGCTGCTTCAACGAGATCGCCGGCCCCCGCGGCTACGCGGAGCTCCCGCCGGTCGAGGACATCCCGTGCTCACGCTTCGACGCGCACTGCCGCGCCGAAGATCCGGCCACGCCCTCCGCGCGACCGCCCGGCTCTGGCGAGCATGCCGCGCGCGGCGCCTGAGCAGAGCATCGACGCGGCCTGCACAGGGGTGCTGCCCGATGCTGCACGCTGCTGAAACGAACGAGAAAGAAGGCGGCGGTAAAGGGGAGCGAGGCGCGAGGCGCGAGCGACGGGACACGGGAGTGGGGAGAGTGGGAGAGGGGAGAGCGCGGGGCGAGATAGAGGTGGAGAGCGGTGTGGCTGGGTGAGCCGCTGGCCGCGCTGGCCGCGCTGGCAGCGGACGCGCCGACGAACGACTGCTCGCGCCTTGCGCGCTGGCCTACCTGCGGCTTATGGTCACAGGATAAAGGATGAGCGCGAGCAGGGTTCGCGGGCCAGCATCCGGTGCCGGGGGTTCCTCGGGCACGCACTGAGAGAGAACGCATGAATCACTCGCGTCCGGCCGCTCCGAGGAGTCTACCTTCGCCGGACGTCCGCGAGCCGGGCGCGCCCGAGGAGGGGCACCGCGGCGACGCGTCGCCGGCGGAGGCCGCGGTCGCACAGCCCTTCGCGCCGGCCGAGGATCCTGACGCACAGGAGGCCCAGCCAGATTCGCAGCTGGGCGTGACGGATCCGATCGCCATGTCGCAGGTCCGTGACGCGCTGAAGCAGCTGAGCCGCGAGCGCGGGACCGAGCCGCACGTGCTGCTCATCATCTACCATCGGCACGGCGCCGAGACGGTGCAGCTGACCGACGGGGTCGGGGTCGTCGTGGGTCGCGATCCGAGCGCCGACGTCGCGATCCCCGAGCGCAGCCTGTCGCGGCGCCACGCGCGCTTCACGTTCCAGCGCGGCGACGTGCTCATCGAGGATCTCGGCTCGACGAACGGCACCTTCCTGAGCGGGCAGCGCGTGGAGCAGGGCACCCTGAAGCCCGGCGACGAGGTGGTGCTCGGGGAGATCACGGCGTCGTTGCGCGTCATCGCGAGCGCCGAGCTGCCGGTGCTCAACCTCGACGCGCTGGACGCGCGCCGCGGCGCCTTGGAGCGGAGAGAGCTGCCGAACGTCGACAACCTGATGGGCGGGCCGACGCCGGCCGGCGGCGTGCGCGCGGTCAACGACGAGGGGCTCGTGATGCGCAGCCCCGCGATGCGGCCGGTGCTCGAGACCGCCATGCGCCTCGCGCGCTCGTCCGCGCCCGTGCTGCTCCAGGGCGAGTCGGGGACCGGCAAGGACGTGCTCGCGCGCCTGATCCACGAGGCCGGCCCGCGCCACAGGAAGCACATGATCCGCGTCGGGTGCAGCGGCGTGCCCGCGCAGCTCCTGGAGAGCACGCTCTTCGGCCACGAGGCCGACGCCTTCCCGGGCGCCACCCAGGCGCAGGAGGGCGTCTTCGAGACGTGCGCGGGCGGCACCGTGGTGCTCGACGAGGTCGGCGATCTCCCGCCTTCCTCCCAGGCCGCGCTGCTGCGCCTCCTCGACACCGGGCGCATGGGCCGCATCGGATCGACCAGAGAGATCGAGGTGGACGTGCGGATCGTCGCGACCACGTACCGCGATCTCGAGGCGATGTGCGAGGCGGGCACGTTCCGCTCGGACCTGCTCTACCGGCTCAACGGGGTGCCGCTGCGCATCCCTCCGCTCTGCGAGCGGCGCGAGGACATCGGGCCGCTGGCGCAGCGCTTCCTCCGGCAGGCGAACGAAGCGCACCGGCGCAACGTGCGCTCGCTCGATCCGGAGACGCTCGCGCTGCTGGAGCAGTATCCCTGGCCCGGCAACGTGCGCGAGCTGCGCAGCGCCATCGAGCGCGCCGTCGTCATCGCGAGGGGAAACGTCATCACCCCGCTCGACCTGCCGGAGAGCATCAACGCCCTCGCGACGCGCAAGCGCTCCACGCCGCCGCCGCCGGACCGGCCTTTCGTCGAGATCGCGCCGCCCAGCTCCGCGCCGACGATCGGGCTCAAGGCGCAGATGGACCGCCTGGAGGCCGAGATCATCCTCGAGGCCCTCCGCGCGACCAACGGCAACCTGGCGATGGCGGCGCGGCGGCTCAGGATGCCGCTGCGCACGCTCCAGGAGAAGATCGCCAGCCAGGGCTTGAAGCGCTCCGATTACCGGGACGGCCCGCCCTCGCGGTCGAAGTAGGCCTCGAACGGGCGGAGCGCCGGCGGCTCAGCCTTCGTCCTCCAGCACCGCCAGGGCGGCGTTGCGCCCGCAGGCGCCGTGGACCCCGGCGCCGGGGTGCGCATAGGACGAGCCCAGGTAGAGGCCGCGGACCGGCGTTCGGTAGCGGAAGTAGGGGAACACCGGCCGGAAGAAGAGCTGATGCCGGATGTCGGCCGAGCCGCCGCCGAGATCGCCGCCGATGAGGTTTGCGTCCATCGCCTCCAGGTCGTCCGGCGCCCAGATCTTCCGGGCGAGGATCCGCTGCCGGAAGCCGGGGGCGAGCTCCTCGATCCGCGCCTCGATGCGGTCGGCGAAGCGCTCGCGCGAGGACGCCCAGCCGCCGTCGATGGAGGAGGGGACGCGCGAGTAGGCCCACAGGGTGTGGCGCCCGGCCGGCGCGCGGGTCGGATCGGCCAGCGACTGCTGCCCGATCACGAGGTACGGGTGCTCGGGGAGCGCGCCGGCGCGCACCTGCCGCGTGAACTCGGCGAGATCGTCGAGGCTGTCGCCCGCGTGCACGACCGCGGCGCGCGCGGCGTCCTCGTGGGACCACGGCGCCGGGCCGTCGAGCGCCCAGTCCATCTTGAAGGTGCCGAACCCCTGGCGGAACCGGCGCATGGCGCGCTGGACCCGGGCAGGGACGAGCTCTGCCGCGAGCAGGCGGAGGTAGAGCGTCGGCGCCGCGACGTCGGCGACGATCGCGCGGCGCGCGCTGATCTCCTCGCCGTCCGCGAGCCGGACCGCGGCCGCCCGTCCCTGCCTGGCGATGATCTGCTCGACCCGGGCGCCGCAGCGGAGGCTGCCGCCGCGCTCCTCGACGCGCCGGAGCAGGGCGCGCGTGATCGCGCCGGCGCCGCCCTCGGGCACCGCGAAGCCGCCGCTCGAGGCGAGCAGGGTGAGCATGAAGCCGACGATCGCGCCGCAGGGATCCTCCGGGCCGACGTCGGTGTGGAGGGCGAGGCCGGGGATCACCCGCCGGGCCGCCTCGGTCCGGAAGGTGCGCGTCGAGAAGCCGCGGCCGCTCGAGAGGGCCACCTGCGCGAGGCGGAGCAGGTTGAGGGGCCCGAAGCGGAGCAGCGCCCCGAGGGCGGGCGGCGTGGCCAGGAGCGCGTTCAGCAGCCGCTCGCGTGTGGCCGCGTGCCAGCCGGCGATCCGGCGCCACGCGGGGCCGTCCTCGCCGAGCGACCTCGCCGTCGCGTCGACGTCCCGCGCGATCGAGGCGCAGGTCCCATCGGGCGCCGGGTGAGCGCTGTCGATCGGCGCGTGCCGCCAGACGAGGCCGGCCCCCGGCAGGTCGAGCGGCAGCAGCGCGGGGCTCGTCTGCCCGAAGGGGAAGAACGCCGCGCCGAGATCGTGGTGGAACCCCGGGAGCGTCACCTCGCGCGTCCGCACGGCGCCGCCCGGCTCCTGCTCGGCCTCGAGCACGAGCACCGAGAAGCCCGCGCGGGCGAGGTACGCCGCCGCGGTGAGGCCGTTCGGTCCCGCGCCCACCACGATCGCATCGGGGTCTCTCTGCATCGTCGTCTGTGGCTCCTCAGCCCGCGAGCTGCGCGCTCGGCATGTTGCGGTTCGAGGCGATCGCCTGGCCGTTGCGCCCCACGACGAGCACGCCGACGGCGATCACGTCCGGGAACATCGCGACGCCGCGCTGCGCGGCGCGGGCGGGCGCGACGCCGTCGGCGAGCCAGTCATAGACCGTTCGCGCGAGGAGGCGTCGCGCGATCTCCTCGCCGACCCCGGTCGCCGCCACCGCCCCGTGCGGGCCGGCGTAGATCCCCGCGCCCATCAGCGGCACGTCCCCGACGCGGCCGCGGAGCGAGTAGGTCGACCCGCCCGTCGACGCCGCCGCGGCGAAGCGGCCGTGCGTGTCGCGCACGACGGCCCCGACCGTGTCGCACTCGACCGGCTCGGCGTCGAAGTTCCAGAACCGCGTCGCCGTGAGCGCGTGGAACCGCGCCGCGTCGTTCGTGTAGTCGCTGTCTCCCCCGCCGCCGCGCAGCGCGGCGAGGGCGCGGCCGTGCCTCTCGCGCGCCGTCTCGGTGACCGGCTCGTGGTCGGCGAACCCGAGCCGGCGCGCGAACGCGGTCGCGCCGGCGCCGGCGATGATCAGGTGGGGCGTCTCCATCACCTTCGCCGCGACCAGGACGGGGTTCTTCACCCGCTCGACGCACGCGACGGCGCCGAACCGTCCATCGCTGGTCATCACGGCCGCATCCATCTCGATCGTCTGCCCGTCGAGGCGGAGGTTCGAGCCTGTCCCGGCGTTGAAGCGCGGGTCGTCTTCCAGGCGGGCGGTCGCCGCGATCGCCGCCGCGAGCGCCTCTCCGCCCGCGTCCAGGGCGCCGAGCGCCTCATCGGCGGCCCTGGCGCAGCTGTCCGCGCCGTTCTGCGGCGCGGTCACCCCGCCGTGCGTGAGGATGACGTATTTCACGTCGTTCTCCTGCGCGTACCATGGCCACGCGCCGCCGCGAAGCCGGCCGGGCGCGCGGCGGCCAGGACGGGGGTCCGTCGCGCGGGGAGCGCGGGTCCGTCGAGCGGGGAGCGCGGGTCCGTCGAGCGGGGAGGCCGCGCGGCGCCCGGGCAGGGCCGCTGCGCTCGACACCCTGCCGCGCTCCTGATACGTCGCGCGCTCAGCCAGGAGCGGGGCCGGCGCCAGCTGACCGCCCGCCGCGGGAAGAGCGCGGCCAGGTCGAAGGCCGCCTGCGAAGCCGCCCAGCGAGGAGAGCAGAGACCGTGGCCAAGAACGAAGCGCCGAAGACCGCCATCACGCCCACGCGCAACGAGGACTACCCGGAGTGGTACCAGCAGGTCGTGCGCGCGGCCGACCTCGCCGAGAGCTCCCCCGTCCGCGGCTGCATGGTCATCAAGCCGTGGGGCTACGCGATCTGGGAGAACATCCAGCGCGAGCTCGACAGCATGTTCAAGGCGACCGGGCACAAGAACGCCTACTTCCCGCTGTTCATCCCGAAGTCGTTCCTCGAGAAGGAAGCGGAGCACGTCGAGGGGTTCGCGAAGGAGTGCGCGGTGGTCACCCACCACCGGCTGGTGCCCGGCCCCGGCGGCGGGCTCATCCCCGACCCCCAGGCCCGGCTGGAGGAGCCGCTCATCGTGCGCCCCACGTCCGAGACGATCATCGGCGCCGCGTTCGCGAGCTGGGTCCAGAGCTACCGGGATCTGCCGCTGCTCATCAACCAGTGGGCGAACGTCGTGCGGTGGGAGCTGCGGACGCGCCTGTTCCTGCGGACGTCGGAGTTCCTCTGGCAGGAGGGGCACACCGCGCACGCGAGCGAGGCCGAGGCGCGCGAGGAGACGCTGCGCATGCTCGGCGTCTACGCGACGTTCGCGCGCGACTTCATGGCGATGCCCGTCCTCGAGGGCCCGAAGACGGCGAGCGAGCGCTTCCCCGGCGCGGTCGACACCTACGCGATCGAGGCGATGATGCAGGATCGCAAGGCCCTGCAGGCCGGGACGAGCCACTTCCTGGGGCAGAACTTCGCCAGGGCGAGCGGCATCAAGTTCCAGACCAAGGCGGAGACCGAAGAGTACGCGTGGACGACGTCCTGGGGCGTGTCGACGCGCCTCGTCGGCGGCCTGATCATGACCCACAGCGACGACGACGGCCTGGTGCTCCCGCCGCACCTCGCGCCCGCGCACGTCGTGATCCTGCCAGTTTACCGCGGCGACGACACGCGCGCCAAGGTCGACGAGTACATCGATGGGCTCGCGAAGGAGCTCCGGGCGCAGCGCTTCGGCGAGCGGCGCGTCGAGGTCGAGATCGATCGGCGCGACATCCGCGGCGGCGACAAGCAGTGGGAGTGGGTGAAGAAGGGCGTCCCCGTCCGGATCGAGGTCGGGCCGCGCGACGTCGACGGCGGCGTGGCCATGGTCATGCGCAGGGACCGCTCGCCGAAGGAGAAGTCGAGCATGGCGCGCGCGGAGCTCGCGGGGCGCATCACCGAGATCCTCGCTGACATCCAGGCGACGCTCTACGGGCGCGCACTCGCGATGCGCGACGCGAACACGCATGTGATCAACAGCCGCGCCGATTTCGATGCGTTCTTCGCGTCGAAGGAGGGCAAGGAGTCGCAGGGTGGGTTCGCGCTTGCGCACTGGTCCGGCGATCCGGAGATCGAGACGGCGGTGAAGGACGCGCACAAGGTGACCATCCGCTGCATCCCGACCGGCGGGTTCGAAGGCGCGCCGTGGGCCGACGCGGTGACCGGCGAAGGGACGTGCATCTTCACCGGCAAGCCCAGCCCGCGGCGCGTGGTGTTCGCGAAATCTTACTGAGCAGAGGCGCCCGCCGGTTCACCGGGCGCCCGCCGGTTCACCGGGCGCGCTCGGCGTCGCCGGCGCGCCCGGCGCTTCGCCGGAGAGGACGCCGCGCGTCCCCTCGCAGCAGCGGCGCCTCAACGGCCGAGCGCGGGGAGCACGTGCTCCGCCAGGATCGCGGGGAGCAGCCGCAGCTGCGCGCAGTGTCCGCCGGGGCCCGCTCCGGCGTAACCGCGCACGTAGAGGCTGCCGCCGTCGTACATCCGGGTGAGCCGCAGCGCGTCTCCCGCTTCCTCGGCGCCGAGGCCCGGCGCCCCGGGCGGCGCGCCGTCGCCGCTGGAGGTCACCGCGATGGGGCTCGCTCCGAGCTCGCGCAGCAGGAAGGTGGCCACCTCTTTCGTGGACGCGTAGCCGCTCGTCGGGGTCTCGGTGTGCGTCAGGTAGAAGACGGGCGCGCCGCGCGCGGCGGCGTTCGCTAGGGCCACGTAAGGGGCAAGCTGGCCCTGCACGAGCGACGTCTGCCCAGGCATGTAGGAGCCATAGAGGGAGTCGAGCAGGATCAAGGCGTCGACGTGGCGGCTCCCGCGCTCGACGACCCTGCCGATCGCGCCCGACCCGGCGCTCCAGGACGACAGCACCAGGCGGCGTGCGCGCGCGCCCGTGATCCCGGCCGCAGCTCCGACCTCGCGGTCGATCGCCTGGAGCAGCGCGTCCCAGCCGCCGCCTTCGAGGGCGCGCGCGTAGGCGCTCGAGCGGGTCCCCAGATCGACCCCGGCGATGACAAGCTCCATGTCTCTGGGAGCCAGCACCTTTCGGATCGCCTCGGCGCCGTGAAAATGGACGAGCAGATCGTAGCCGCCGTCCGTCGAGATCGCGCGCGCCGGCGGGACGAGGAGCCTGCCCACCGGGAGGGGGCGCCAGCGCTCGTAGCCGCCGAAGCCGTGGTCGGCGAAGTCGCACCCAGCCTGCGCTTCGTGCTCGTCGAGCGCGATGCGCTCGGGCTCTCCACCCCTGGGCAGCGGCGACGGCTCCGCGGACGCGCTCGACGGCGCCGGGACAGGCGAGGCGCTGGGCTCCCGGCTCCGGCGCAACAGCAGGACGCTGCCCATGACGCCCAGGCTCGCTGCCAGGAGGAGCGCGTCGCGGAGCTGCCGCGCCCTGCGGCCGCTCAAAACCCGGGCGTGGTCACGGTCGGCACCCACTGCGTCGAGGGAGGCTTGCCCGGGGTTGGTTTGCGCGCGCTCGCGGCGGCCGATCCAGCGGCCGTCGCGCTCGGCGCCGCGGCTGCCGCCACGCTGCCCGCGCTGCGGCCGAGCCTCATGGCCTGCTCGGACGAGGCTGGCTGCGGCGCGGGCTGCCGCCGGAGCCACAAGATGCCTGCGCCGAGCATCGTCAGGAGCGCGAGCGCCACGGCTGCCGCCAGCGTCCCCGAGCGACGCCGCGTCGCGGGGGCCTCGATCGGGCCGAGCGGCGTCTCCTGGCCGGGCGAGCTCTGCTGGAGCGCCTCGGGCAGCAGCACCGGCTGCGGGAGCGAGGGAACGCTCGAGCGAACCGTGGGGAGCTGGGCGTCCGGGTGGCCAGGGGGGAGCTGCGTGAAGAAGAGCTCGCTGATGCTGTCGCGAACGAGCATCACCTCGGGCGGGTTCGACACGCGCTCGTCGAGCATGCGGATCGTGTCGCGCAGCGCGGTGCGCCGGCGCTGGTTGCGCTCTCCCAGCAGCCCCCGCACGAACGCCCCGACGTCGTGGTCCGTCACCGTCGGCTCCTTCGCCAGCACGGCCTCCAGCGCGCCCTCGAGCTCGAGCATCGTCTGATACCGCCTGTCGGGGTCCTTCTGGAGGCACGTCATCAGGACGTGATCCAGGTCGGGGGGGAAATCCGGGTTCTTCAGGAGAGGCGACAGCGCTGGCCGCGAGGTGATGTGCTTCAGCGTGAGGAGATCGTTCTCTGCGGTGAAGGGGTGATCTCCCGTCGTGAGCTTGTAGAGCACACTCCCCATCGCGAAGATGTCGGTGCGCCGATCGATCCGCTCGCCCCGCGCCTGCTCCGGGGACATGTACGGCACCTTGCCCTTGATCTGTCCCGCGGTCGTATCGTTGTGGGACCGGTTTGTCGCCTTGGCGACGCCGAAGTCCACGAGCTTCACGTGGCCGTCGTACGTCACGAGGATGTTCTGGGGTGACACGTCGCGGTGCACGAGCCCGAGCAGCTGATCGTCGCTCTGCGGGTCGCGGAGCTCGTGCGCGGCGTGCAGACCGAGGCACGCGCGGCTGAGGATGCGGAGCGCGATGCGCAACGGGATCGCCACGCCGCTCTTGTTCGCCGCCCGCGCGATGACCGACAGCGCCTCGCCGTCGACCCACTCCATCGCGATATAGAGGACGTCGCCCTGCTCCCCGAGGTCGAGGATCTCGGCGACGTTCGGGTGATGGATCCCCGAGGCGAGCCTCGCTTCTTCGAGGAACATCGACTCGAACTGGGCATCGTCCGAGAGCGACGGCAGCATCGTCTTGATGGCGACCGTCTTCTGGAAGCCGCGGAGGCCCTTGCGGCGTGCGGCCCACACCGTGGCCATTCCCCCCTGCGCGATGGGCAGGAGGAGCTCGTAATGCCCGAGCTCCTTTCCCGGCAACAGCTGGGGCTGGGGGATCATGACGTCGCGGCGCGCTCCTGGACGAAATGCAGGGACATCGGAAAGCTCGATCAAGTCTAGCATCCGGGCCCCGCAGGCGCGTTATGTGGTATTGCTTACATGAGTGCGGCTCGGGAGGTGTCCTCGCCGCGCCGGGAGATCAGGCGCCGGGCGGGACCGACTGTCCCCAAAGCTGCTGGTAGATCTCGCTGAGCTTCTGGTGGGTCTGGGCCGTGAAGCCGTTGACCCCCTGGTGGGGCCAAGCGAAGCCGTCGCCCATGGCCTGATTGCACGAGAAGGAGATGAGCAGGTCGACCGGCGTGGGGTTGTTCGGCCGGATCATGGAGATGCCCAGGCCCGGGTAGAAGCAGTTGCCGCGGTCCGCGGTGAAGCTGTCCTCATCGCCGAAGATGTCGAGGATCTGGTCCTTGAGCTCCTCATCGCTGTCGCCGGTCGTGAGCTGACGCTGCTGGAGGATGACGAAGTTCTTGAAGCGGGGCTGAGCGGGCAGCACCGGCGTGCTCGCCGTCTGACCAGGGATGAGGTTGGGCGGGATCAGGCCGGGGAGCGCCTGCTGCAGCCCCTGGAGAGCGGCCTGGCCCATCTGCTGGAGCTCGGGCGGGATCCCCGGAATGAGGGTGGGGGCCTGGGTCGTCATGGGCGCGGGGGCCAGCTCCTGCCCCTGGAGGCGGAGCACCGTGATCTGCGCCTTGTCCATATCGTCGAACGGCGCCGAGCGGGCCGCGCAGCCGAAGACGAGGGGGGCGAGCAAGACGATGCCTGCGAATGTACGGGTGGTGAGGTTCATGTTCACTTTGACGGTCATCTAGCACGGCTATGCGCCGGAAGGTGAACAGCGACCGCACACGGAAGGCCCTCGCGCGGGTCCACCCCCGGGCGGGTTCACATGGTGCTCGCGCCGAACTCGTAGAGCGCCCGGATCTCGATCAGGCGCGCCATGATGTCGGCGCGCGTCACCGTCGCGATCCGCTGCGTGCCCACCGCCTCGACACAGAACGAGGCGGTCGCCGTCGCGTGGAGCATGCCGCGTCGGAGCGCGAGCGGCGTGAGCTCCGGCTGGCAAGCGAGGTAACCGATGAGCCCGCCTGCGAAGGCGTCGCCGGCCCCCGTCGGATCGACAACGTCTTCCAGCGGGAAGCCGGGCGCCGCGAACACGCCGTCCTCGTCGAAGAGCAGCGCGCCATGCTCGCCGCGCTTGATGATCAGCCGGCGCGGACCGCGGGACAGGATCTCCTTCGCGGCGCGCCGGATATTGTACTTGCCCGAGAGCTGGCGCGCTTCCTCGTCGTTGACCACGAGCGTGTCGATGCGGCGCAGCATCGCCGCGACCGCCTTCGGCTCCCCCTCGATCCAGAAGTTCATGGTGTCAGCGAGGACGAAGCGCGGCGAGCGGACCTGCTCGAGCACGTCGAGCTGGAGCGCGGGGTGGATGTTGCCGAGCAGGACGAAGGGCGTGTCGCGGTACGCCTCCGGCAGCTTCGGCGCGAACGACGCGAACACGTTGAGCTGCGTGTCGAGCGTCGTGCGATGGATGAGATCGGCGTCGTAGCGCCCGGCCCAGCGGAACGTCTTCCCCGCAGCGCGCTCGACGCCCTCGACGGCGATGCCCCGGGCGCGCATCGCCGCGAGGGGCCCCTCGGGGAAGTCGTCGCCGACCACGGCGACCGTGCGCACCGGAGCGAAGCACGACGCGGCGAACGACGAGTAGGTCGCCGAGCCACCCACGACGTTCCTGGCGCTGCCGGAGGGCAGCTCGAGATCGTCGAAGGCCATCGAGCCAATGATGAGGATCGCGGAGGAGGTCGTCACAGAAGCCTCTCAGTCAGGTTGGCGCGCAGCGGCTGGCTGCGCGGTTCGTTTCAGCGACACCGTCGCCGCGCCCGTGTGGCCGGGCGAGACGATGCCGGCCCGCTGCTCGCTGCCGCGGAGCGGGCGCGGCGACAGCCTTCGCCGCGGAGCACGCTCACTCCGCCTTCTGCCGAGGGCCGATGAGCCACTCGAGCCGTGCCTGCGCGTCGGGCGAGGTCGCGCCGGCCGAGGTCATGATGGATTTCTGCAGCACGTGGCGGGCCGGGCTCTGCGACACGTCGGGGAGGCTGTGGGCGAGGGTCTTCGCGACGTTCCGCGCATGCACGATGTTGCGGTTCAACACGGCGATGACCGCCTCGACGCTCACCGCCTCCTCGGTCACGTGCCAGCAGTCGAAGTCGGTCGTGAGCGCGAGCGTGGCGTAGGGGAGCTCGGCCTCGCGAGCGAGCTTCGCCTCGGGCAGGTTGGTCATCCCGATGACGTGCGCGCCGAAGGACCGGAACATGTGGCTCTCGGCCCGCGTCGAGAACTGCGGGCCCTCGATGCAGACGTAGGTGCCGCCGCGGTGGACGCGCGCGGCGGTGGAGCGCGCGGCGTCGTGGACGGCGCTCGCCAAGAACGGGCACACCGGATCGGCGAACGGCACGTGGGCGACCACGCCGTCGTCGAAGAACGTCGAGGCCCGGCGCTTCGTGAAGTCGATGAACTGGTCGACGACGACGAGGTCGCCGGGCTCGATCTCCTCGCGCAGCGAGCCGACGGCGCTCACGCTGAGCACGTGCGTTGCGCCGAGCATCTTCAGCGCGCAGATGTTCGCGCGGTAGTTGATCGTCGAAGGGGAGAAGCGGTGTCCGCGCCCGTGGCGCGGCAGGAACAGGACGGTCGCGTCGCCGCCCGTGACCTGGCCGCGGAGCACGACGTCGCTCGGCAGACCGAAGGGCGTGGACACCGAGACCTCCTCGACGTCCTCCAGCCATCCCATCTCGTAGAGTCCGCTGCCGCCGATGACGGCGAGCACGTCGTGCGTCGCGCTGGTGCTCATCGCTCGAACCTCCGCTCTGCGAGCAGCCGCTCGCAGAGCGCCGCGCGCCGCTGGCGGCGGCACCGCTCGGCGAAGACGAGCGACCTCAGCTGCTCGTACGCGCGGTTGATCTCGTCGTTCACGATCACGTAGTCGAAGAAGCCGTAGTGCTCGATCTCCCCCTTCGCGTTGCGGAGGCGCCGGAGCGTCGTCGGCTCGTCCTCGGTGCCGCGGCCGCGCAGGCGCCGCTCGAGCTCGGCGAGCGACGGGGGCAGGATGAACACCGCGACCGCCTCGGGCAGGCTCGCCTTGATCTGCCTCGCGCCCTGGTGATCGATGTCGAAGAGGACGCCGCGCGCCGTGGCGCGGGCGATCTCGATCTCCTTCAGGCTCGTCCCGTAGAGGTGATCGTGCACGCGGGCCCACTCGGCGAACGCGCCGATGCGGATCATCTGCTCGAACGTGTTCGGGTCGACGAAATGGTACTCGCGGCCGTCGACCTCGTTCGGGCGCGGGCGCCGCGTCGTGTGAGAGACCGAGAAGCGCAGGTCGGGGAACTCGCTGCGCAACCTCCCGCAGAGCGTCGTCTTCCCGGCGCCGGACGGGGACGACACGATGAGGAGGAGGAAGTCGTCACTCAGTGCTTCGGTCGACATGCTCTCCTGTCACTCGATGTTCT
The DNA here is from genome assembly GCF_051521365.1 of Sorangium sp. So ce590. Lineage (NCBI taxonomy): Bacteria > Pseudomonadati > Myxococcota > Polyangiales > Polyangiaceae > Sorangium > Sorangium sp. So ce590. The sequence goes on along the minus strand of NZ_CP150346.1, from coordinate 4,901,799 downwards.
GGACCTGCTCCCGCAGGCGTTCGAGCTCCACCTTCATCGCCACGACGTGATGGGAGATGGCGGCGTCCTGCGCCTTGGAGCCCAGCGTATTCGCCTCGCGTACCATCTCCTGAAGCAGGAAGTCGAGCCTCCTTCCGCAGGGCTCGCCGCCCGGCGCCGCGAGCGCGCCGCCGAACTGGTCGAGGTGGCTCCGGAGGCGGGTGACCTCCTCGGTGATGTCGCTGCGCTCGGCGAGCAACATCACCTCCGCCTCGATCCGCGTCGCCTCGAAGCCAGCCTCCACCCCGTGGAGCAGGCGCTCGACGCGCTCGCGCAGGCGCCGCCGGAGCGCCTCGCGCGCGTCGTCGGCGCGCGCTACGACCTCCGAGGCGAGCGCGCGGAGCGTCGCCACGCGCCCGCGCATGTCGCAGGCGAGCGCCTCGCCCTCGCGGTGACACATGCCCTCCATCGCGTCGATCGCGCGCTCGATCGCGACCTTGAGGGCGGCGCGGACGGCGGCGATCTCGTGGCCGCCGGCGGGCGCGAAGAGGTCCGGCACGGCGCAGAGCAGCGAGAGCGGCACGTCGGCGCCCGGCGCGAGCTCGTCGCGGAGCTCGGCGAGCGCGTGGAACGCCGCGCGCGCCTTCGACTTATCGAGCGTGCTCGGGGCCAGCACCGCCCCCTCGGTGCGCACGATGATCTCGATGCGGCCCCGGCGCAGGCGCTCGCGCGCCACCTGCTCGGCGAACATCGTCAGATCGACGAGCTCGCGCGGGAGCCGCGCGCGCACATCCAGGAAGCGCTGGTTCACCGAGCGGATCTCGGCGACGACGCGCCCCTCGGTGAGCGAAGCGTCACCGAGCCCGAAGCCGGTCATGCTCCGCACGCGCCGCCCCTCTCTACCTAGCTCGCCTGGGGCCCGGTGTCCGAGGCCGCCTGGGCCTTCGGCAGCGGAACCTTGCCACAGGTGACCGTGGTCGACGCGGCCGCGGGGCCCTTCTCACGGAGCGTCTGCAGGTACGTGACGGTGGGGGCGATGCCGTCCTCCCAGCGCACGCGGGGCTCGTACCCGATGAGCTCGGACGCGCGCGAGATGTCGGCGAGCGAGTGGCGGATGTCCCCCGCGCGGGCCGGAAGGTGCTCGATCGCGACGTCTCGCCCGAGGACCCGCGAGATCTCCTTGCAGAGCTCGTTCAGCCCGATCCTGCGGCCGCCGGCGATGTTGATGATCTCGCCCCTGAACTTCTTCGGCGACGTCGCGCCGAGCAGGTTCGCGGAGACGGTGTTCTCGATGAAGCAGAAGTCGCGCGTCTGCTCCCCGTCGCCGAAGATCGGGATCGGCCGGTTCTGCAACGCGGCGTCGATGAACCGCGGGATCGCCGCGGCGTAGGCGCCGTCCGGCGTCTGGTTCGGCCCGAAGACGTTGAAGTAGCGCAGGCTCAGGGTCTCCAGGCCGTAGATGCCCGCGAAGACCTTCATGTAGTGCTCGCAGGCGAGCTTCGTGACCGCGTACGGCGACAGCGGCATCGGCTCCATGCCCTCGTGCTTCGGGAGGACGGGCGTCTCGCCGTACGCGCTGGAGGACGCGGCGAAGATCACGCGGCGCACGCCCTGCCGGCGCGCGACGTCGAGCACCGTGACCGTGCCGCCGACGTTGACGGCGTTCGACTCGACCGGCGTCTCCACGCTGCGCGGGACCGACCCGAGCGCGGCCTGGTGGAGGATGACCTCGACCCCCTTCGCCGCCGCCGCGACCGCCGCCGCATCCCGGATGTCCCCGGTGATGCGCTCGATCAGCGACTGGTGCGGGAGCCCGTCTAGGTTCTCCCAGCGGCCCGTCGCGAGGTTATCGAGGACGCGGACCCGCTCCCCGGCGGCGGTCAGCGCCGCGGCGAGGTTGCTTCCGATGAACCCGGCACCGCCGGTGACCAAGTAGCGAGGCGTGGACATGTGCGTGCTCCCCAGCGGGCGCCTACTTCTTCTTGAAAAGGTTGTCGAGCTTGGAGCGCGAATCCGCGATGCGCTTCGAGTTATCTTCCGGTACGCCGTTCTTGAACGTGAAGAAAGTACAATAGTTCGCGCTTTCCCGATCCGGGATGTACTCGGCGATGTGCTCTTTGCACTGGTTATGCGCAGCCGGGTCCCAGTTCTCGCAGTTCTTGCAGCAGTGGAGGTCGACACCGCAATGGGGGCAGGTGTCCGCGCGCTGGAGCTTCACCTCGAAGATGAGCTCGTTCTTGCATTTATGACAGAAGTGCCGCTTCGCCTCGACCTTGGGAATCCAGCTCATGATGTCCTCCGGTACCACGGCGGCGCCCGATCTGGCAGGCCGAACGTTCCACACGGGGAATGGTCGCAGACGGTGCGCTCCTATCCTACAGAAGCATTCCTGTGGAACGGGCGCCGCGGCGCGGTTCGGGCGAGGTCTCGCTGGATCGACGGACGTCAGGGGCGGCCTGCTCGCCCTGCGGCGAGCTCGTCCGCCTGACGCCGGCGACTACAGCAGCCCCTTGCGGCGCTGGATCTCGCCCATGACCCGCTGGTACTCGACCTCCCAGGTGCGGGAGCCTTCCTGCACGTGGCGGAGCTTGCCGCGCACCTCGGTGTCGAGCGCCTCGTCCATCTCGAGGTACTTCCGCAGGATGGGCCTCATCCGGCGCCGCAGGTCGTGGTCCTCGACGAACACCTCCCCGACGTTGTTCGAGTGCATCAGCATCTCGAGCAGCTGGTCGAGGAGATAATCCATCGTTTCCTCGCCGGTCTTGATCCCCTTCTGCTCCGCGGCCAGGCGCTTGACCCGGTTGAACTCGCCCTGGGGCAGCCCGCGTGCCTGGAGGATCTCTTTCGCCCGCTCGGTCGCTTCCCGCTCGGCGTGCAGGTAGCTCGTGAACACCGACTCGACGTCGAGCGCGACCTCTTTTTTCGACTCGACTTCGATGTCACGGTTGTCCACGAGCGCGCGGACGATTTCTTCTGTGAGAGGAGTAATTTTGCCGCTAAAGAGGCGCATCCAACGTCCGTAGCTGGAGGAGCGGTCGAACTGGCTCCCCCGTGCAGGGGTTCATTCACGGGGCATGCCCGGCTCAAACCGAAAGGTACGGGCCGCGTCTCCGAGATGTCAACGCAAGTGGGAGGTTCCGGCACACAAGTCGGTGCCCCCCGGCCGGCGGGGCCCTCAGGGAACAGCAGGACCGCGACACCGCAAACCGCAGGAGCAGCCGCGATGATGATGGGTAAGGATGCGATGGCACGGAGCGTCAGGGTCCAGCCTGGCGCACTCGGGAACGACGGTGGACTCGACCTGGACTCGCGCAAGCGACGGGTTGTCCGGCGTGGGGCGATCGGCAATGCGGCATCCCCGGCCACGCAGGCGGCGCTGGCCGACGGGGGGACGATTCAACGCGTCGCGAAAGGGCGTCACCTCGTGACGCAGGGCGACGCGGCGACCGCCCTCGCGATGCTCAGCCTCGGCCGGGTCCGGCTGGTACGAGGGATGAGCGACGGGCGCAGCCTGTCCCTCGGTTACAGAGGGGCCGGCGACGTGCTCGGCGAGGCCGCGCTCGGGGGCGTCACCGCCCACCGGGAGAGCGCGATCGCCACCGAGGACGTCGAGGCGCTCATCGTCCCCCTGACGACGGTGCGCAACCTGATGGCGAGCGACGCCAACTTCGCCGCGGCGATCGTGACCACGCTGGTCGAGCGCCACACGGACACCGAGGAGCGCCTGGCCTCGATGCTCTTCCGCAACGTGGAGGCCCGCCTCTGTGAATTCCTGCTCAAGGCCGCGACGCGCTGGGGCATCCCCGATCCGCGCGGGGTGCTCATCTCCGCGCCGTTCACCCATCAGGAGATGGCGAGCATGATCGGCTCCACGCGCGAGACCGTCACGCTCACCCTCGGCGATCTCCGCCGCAAGGGGGTGATCGAGATCGATCGCCGCCGGATCGTCGTCCTCGATCGCGATGCGCTGAAGAGTCGCATCTGAGCTCGCTCGCACGGCGGCGTCGCTGAGGGACCGCGCGTCTCCTCCTCCACGCACGCCCGTCACTGCCCTGGCTGCTCGCTCGGCGGCCCCTGCGTCGATAGCCCGACTGCTCCCGGCCTCGCAGCGGCGTCCGCCTCCCTGCTCCAAGCGTTGCTTCCTCCAGGGACCCCCCATCCAGGGATCCTGCGGGCCTCTCCAGCTGCCCGCTGGGCTCTCGCAGCTCCATCCCGCGCCGCGTGCCGTGACGACGTCGCGGCCACGCCTGCGGGTAGTGCCTCGCGCGATCGGCTCCGCGTATGCTCGCGCCTCGCGCCTCGCGCCTCGCGCCTCGCGCCTCGCGCCTCGCGCCTCGCGCCTCGCGCCTCGCGCCTCGCGCGATCGGCGCGCGGTTGCGCCCCGCGCGCGCCGATGGCCCTGTCGATCGGGAGCGTGCGCCGCGCCCGCGCTGCGGCGCGCCTAGCGGTCGCGCTTGGGTCCGCCGCTCACCGGGTCGCGGGTGGAGCGCACGCCGAGCTTGAGCCTGCGCATGACCGCGTACTTCTGCCGCTCTTTGTACCTGGCGTGGCTCGCCTCGCCGATCTCGTTCGCCGCCTCGGTCTCGCGGTCGATCAGCTGGAACTCGCAGAGGACGAAGATGATCGGGCCGAGCGCCCAGGCCGCGGGCGGCGCCATGTCGAGGATCTCGGCGGGGAGGCGCACCGGCAGATCGACGACGAAGTGGATCACGCGGTAGCTCCGATCGCTGAAGCTGTTGTCGCCCGCCGTCAGCCCGTCGTCGACGTCCGTCTGCAGCGCCTCGAGCATCGGCTCGAGGAACGGCCGCGCCTCGCAGTAGCTCCGGAACCGCAGGATCGTGTTCGTGCTCTCGCCGGGCACGACGTAGTTGAACGGGAACAGGCGCTCGGAGAGATAGAGGAGGACGGGCAGCAGATCGTCCACGGTGCGGCAGACGATGCGGAAGCGGAGCTTGTCGTAGATGGCCGCCGCGGTCGTGTCCGTCTTTGACAGCAGCTTCGTGTAGAGCGAGTCCTTGTTCTTCCGCCCGCCGATGAACTCGGTGATGGGGAAGCCCGCCGCGAGCATGCCGCCGATCACCCGGTACACCTTCTCCTCGACGAGGTGGAAGACGTCCTGGTCCGACATCGGGATCGAGAACAGGAGCTCGCGCCCGGCCAGGTGATGGATGATGTGCATCGCCTTGAGGATCGTGCAGGCGCAGAGCTGGCGGTGGCCCTTGCCCGAGGCGAGCATCAGGATCTCCTCCACCGACGCGCGCGCGACAGGGCTCGGGATCGGGAACTCGAAGTGGCGGCGCAGGTACGCGATCGCCTCGTTCTTGACGCTCTCGAGGTGGGCGCGATCCCCCGGCTCGTCGGGGCGGAACTCCTGCGCGAGCAGGAGCTCGCGCGCGTCCTGCTCGCTCTGAAGGTTGAGCCTCCGCCAGTCGATGACCGATTCGCCGCGCAGGATGAGGTGCACGGACTCCAGGTCCATGAGCGTGAACTCTTCAAGCCGCTTGAGCCGGCCGACGGAGGCGTCGTGCGTCATGACCTCACGCCCCCCGAGCGTAAGCGCCGGCGCGGTCGAGCGCTCGGGAAAGCGTCGCGTCGACGTGCGGCAGGTGGCAGTTGGGCGAGAAAATCAGGAGACAGGGGCGTTCGGCGGGGCAGGGCGAGAGCTCGGAGCACGGCCGAGCGAAAGGGTCCCGAGGAAGATGCCGATCGTCAATGCCACGACGGCCGCGTGGCCGAGGTACGCGCCACTGCAACCAATGGCAGCGAACGGGGCGAGCGCAGCCAGATACCACGGGGTGATCCTCATCGGTTCTCCTTCTCCGCCTCCAGCGGCACTGTAAAGGCCGCATGGTCGCTCCCTCCGGGGGGGCACCACGATGCTTCACGGTTGTCCCGGTCAGAGCGTGTAAGTTGTTGTAGGATAAGGTGCCACGCCCTGCTGCTGCGGGCCAAGAAGTAGCGGTTCCGGGGTGAACGCATCAAGGGAATTCGTTCTCATATTCCATTCCCATCCGAACCGCCGCCACGGCTTGCGCTAAAAACAGAACAAAAACAAATGCTTGTCGCAGAAGTTGAAGCTTTTGCATCAAGGCTGCGCGCGGTCCGCTGGACGCGAAGTGATGCCTCAGGGACACGCTTCCAACTCACGGCAGTGCCTTGCTTGTCAGTTTCCGGGAGTCAACGGTCTCGTGCCCCCGTCGACAGCGGCCGGCGAGGGGGTGGATCGCCGGTCCTCCGGAGGCTGTCGCGCGCTTCAGGAGGGCGCTGTTCAGTGCACGAAGAGCGTGATCCGGGAGGTGTCCGCCAACGTGACGGTCCGGCTCACGACGTCGTACCCGCGCTTCCGGCCGACGGCGATCTCGACATGGTAGAGGCCGTCCGGAAGCGACACCTTGGTGAGGACCGTCCTCGGCGCCGTCCCCTCGGTGAACTGCCACGAGCTGTCGATGACCGGCGCGGCGTCGGTCGCAGGCTGACCCGAAGATGGATCCGTCCAGGTCACGTCGAGCCGCACGACCGTCGCCGCGTCGTCCAGCCGCAGCTCGACCTCGCGTTCCTCGGGTAGGTTCTTGAAAAGGACGCTCCCCGCGAACAGCGCGCCCAGGACAAGGATCGCCGGAGCGAGCCGCCGGACCCAGCGCGGGCGCCCCACCGGCGCGGCCGGCCGTTCTTCGGGTGCGGCCGGCCGTTCTTCCGGCGCCTGATCGAGATCCTCCTGCGAGGTCGAGCTCATCGGGGTTCAGCGCGCTTTGCCGGTGCGGATCCGCTTCACCAGGCCGTCGATCACCTGCTGCGGCAGGTCGAAGGCGGGCATCTTGTTCTTGCCCTTCCGGATCGCCTCGGCCACCTGGGCGTCGGTCACCCGCTCCTGCCACGCCGGGTCGGTGAGGTCCGGGGCGCGGACCATCGGACCTTGCGGGCCATCGCCGCGGCCGGCCCTGCCGTGACAGCTGGAGCAGTTCCGCTGCCAGGCGAGCTCGATCAGCCCCGGGTCGGTCTCGTTCGAGGCGATCGGCCGCGCGGCCACCTTGCCGCCCTGCCCCGCGTTGGGGCTCGGCGGATCGTGATCGGCCGGCGTCCACTCGCGGACGTCGCCCGTCCCGGGGTCGCAGCCGAAGAGGCCGAGCGAAAGGACGGCCGTGAAGAGGAGGCGGCCCAGGGGCTTGTCGTGGCGTCTCCGCATGTCGTGGAGGAGTACGGATAGTGAAGATGGTGGGGGAGGCAAGCAAAGAAGGACAACAAGACGACGTCCGCCGCCGGCGCGCCCGGAGGGACGCGGCGCGGCGGCGAGCGGGGCTCCGCCGTCAGCTGTCAGCCCGCCGAGCGCGCCTCGGACGCGCGCCGCGACGAGCGCGGCGCGCCATCCGGAGCGCGCCCGGGCGGAGCGCCGTCACTTGCAGGCGTCGCCGGCGACCTTGCCGCCGCCGTCCACGGGCTGCTTGTCGACCGCCTTGCCCTCGATGGCCGCGATGAAGAACCCGGTGCGGCGGTTCTGGGCCTTGCCGTCGGGCGTGCTGTTGTCGGCGACCGGCTTGCTCTCGCCGAAGCCGACGGCGATGAAGCGCTTGCAGTCGTGGCCCTTCGCGACGAGCCAGCGGGCGACCGACATCGAGCGCTTCTCGGACAGCGTCTGGTTCGCGGCGTCCTCGCCGTCGGAGTCGGTGTGGCCCTCGACGCGGAGCAGGGTGACGTCCTTCCGCTGCTTCAGGAAGTCGTCGACGATGTTGAGGACCTCGTCGCTCTCGGGCAGGAGCTTGTCGCTGTTCGTCTCGAAGACCACCGGGCCGGGCAGCTCGACCTGGTTGCCCTTGAGCTTGAAGGTCATCTTGAAGCGCGGGCGGGGCTTCTTCTCCTCCTTCGGCTCGGGCGCCGGCTCCGGCGGGGGCGGGGGCGGGGGCTCGGCCACCGGCTCCTTGCCGGTGTTGAACGAGGCGCTGGCCGTGCAACCCGCCGTCGCGGCGGCAGTGCCAACCATCATCACGGCGCACAGAACGGAAGCGACGTATCTACGCATGGGACGTTGTTCTCCTCTGAGGGGCACGAGCCAGAGCTCGCGTCGGCAACCCGCCGGGCTGACGCCCTGGGACGGCAGCTCGCCATGAATCTTCACTGCCATCGGGTATTTGCGTGGTGGACGCTCGAAACGATGCCGACTTCTAGCGAAAAGTCGGGACAAACGAAACCAGGAAGAGGGCGCCTCTCGGACCCCCACAAGCGGGCGGACCGAGAGAGCACGCCGCCGAGGTCTCCCTCGCCTGAGCGCGTACCCTGGACGGGCGGGGTCGCTTCTAGAGACGCTCGCGGGGCGCGCGACGGCTCAACGGCGCGCACGATCTTCGCGCAGGGCGCGGTCAGGCTGAGCTGGCTGCACGTCGCAGGCTGTGTGGTGCTCTGGCCAGAGGGCACCCGGGAGGCGCCCGCGGAGCCCTGAACGAGGGCTCGCCGCGATGGCCGCAGACGGACGGGAGTCGCGCGGCGCTCAGCCTTCGTCCGGGGGAGCGGTCCCGCACGGCACGCCGGTCGTCTCGGCCGGGGGGGCGATCTCGCCCAGCTGGACCTCCTTCGCCGTGAACCCGATGCCGATGGAGATGGCATCGCAGTCCTGGCTCGGGTCCTGGCTACCATCCTTCATGATGTCCGAGGCGCGACGGACCGAGTCGAGGATCGACTCCAGCGCGGTGCCCTCGCAGACGCCCGGCTGGACAGCGCCGATGACGCTGCGCAGCTCCTCGACGAGGACAGCCGTCTCGAGCACGCCCGCGAGGGTGCCTTTGAGCACCGAATTGTGATCTGGCGCGAGGTCCATCGCGATCCTCAGGTTGCGGATCGTGAGGCCGATGGTGGTCCCCGAGATCGTCAGGTTGAGCTTGAAGGCGACCTGCGACTCCGGGCCCGAAACCCACGTGTCGTCGACGACGTAGCTCTTCGGGAACGCGATCTTGGCGCTCTCGACGTCCTGAGCGTCATCGAGCAGCTCCGGAACGATGGGCCACGCATCGCTGCCATCCCAGGCGGGCGCCGCGCCCAGCGTGGCGCCGCCGTAGAGCTTCGCGGTGAGCGGGTTGTAGGACGACTGCGCGCCGAGCCCGTCGACCTTCAGGATCACCGTGAAATCGCCGTTGGCGATCGCGTCGGTGACCCTCGTCGAGGGGTCGCTCAGGAGAGTCCCAATGAGGCCGACGAGCTTGCTTCCGAAGGCGTTGTCGATCCCGTCGAGCCCGTCCGGATAGACATCGGAGGGGGGGGCGTCGTCGACCGGCCTGCACAGGTCCTCCGAGATGGTGTTGGACACCTTGCCGTCGATGTTGAAGCCGTACTGCTTCCAGCTGCCAGCCGTCTTCTTCCCGTCGCGATCGGTGTCGCCGAGGAAGAGGCGGTCGATCGCGTACGCGACCCCCGCGCCGTCGCCGGCCTGCGCCGGGCCCGGCGCCGGGGGCTGGCCGCGGTCGACGTCCTGGTCTTGTTCGGCAGGCGGCGCCGCAGGATCGGAGCCACAACCGGCCACGGACAGGAGCGCCGTCGTCAAATAGACCGCGACGGCGATACGGGAATGACGCATCATCGACCTCACTTTCTGGAAACCCCACCCCAAATCAGGCAAGTGCTCTCAAACGGGCGCATATGCTAGCGCCGGCTCGCGCGCCTCATCAAGGACGATCCCCGCTGCGCAATGCGCTATATGTGAGCTCGCCGGCAAGCGACGGTCGGTCGTCCAATTGCCTACGGATTCCGTTCTCCCTGATTCCTTGTCTTTCCCGATTCACACGACGATGAGAAGCCACCTGGAAGCCCGCTGTGACCGCTGAGTTCATCCACCTCCACGTGCATTCGCAGTATTCGCTCCTCGACGGCGCGCTGCGCGTCAAGGACCTGGCCACGCGCGCCAAGTCGCTGGGAATGCGCGCCGTCGCCCTGACGGACCACGGGAACATGTTCGGGGCGATTCAGCACTACAAGGCCTGCAAGGAGCAGGGCATCGGCGCGATCATCGGCTGCGAGGTGAACGTGGCGCGCAGCTGGGGCGCGGCCGCAGGGCAGGTGTCGCGCTCGGGCGTGGACGAGACGCCCGTCGATCACCTCGTGCTGCTCGCGGCGTCCGAGGAGGGCTACAAGAACCTCGTCCGCATCGTGTCCAAGGGGCACGTCGATCCCGCGAGCGGGCTCGCGCCGAGCGTGCGGCTCGACATGGTGGCGCAGCACAGCGCGGGGCTCATCGGCCTGACCGGCTGCATGGGCGGCGTGGTCGCCCAGCGGATCCTGGAGCAGGGCGAGGAGGAGGGGCGCGAGGCGCTCAGCCGGCTCCGGGACTGCTTCGAGCCGGGGAGCCTGTACGTCGAGCTGCAGGACCACGGGCTCGTCGAGCAGTCGGTGCTCAACGGCATCCTGGCGCGCGCGGCGGGCAACCTGGGACTGCCGATCGTCGCGACGAACGACGCCCACTTCGGCGCGCGCGAGGACGGCGAGGGGCAGCTCTACCTGTCGTGCATCGCGGCGAACCGCACGTTCGCCGAGGCGAGCGACGCGCACCACGGCAGCTTCGAGATGTTCCTGAAGCCCGCCGGCGAGATGTCGCACCTCTTCCGCGACTACCCGGAGGCGATCCGCTCGACGCTCGAGATCGCCGAGCGGTGCTCGGCGCTCAAGCTCAAGCTCGGCAAGCCGATGCTGCCGACGTTCCCGCTGCCGAGCGGGTTCGCCGACACGGGATCGTACTTCCGGCACGTGGCGCACGAGGGGCTCACGAAGCGGCTCGCCCAGATCGCGCGCTCGGGCCGGAAGGTGGACGAGGCCGTCTACCGGACGCGGCTCGACATCGAGCTCGGCGTCATCGTGCAGATGGATTTCCCGGGCTACTTCCTCATCGTCTGGGACTTCATCAAGTACGCCAAGGACCACGGCATCCCGGTCGGGCCGGGCCGCGGGTCGGGCGCGGGCTCGCTCGTGGCCTATGCCATGGAGATCACCGATCTCGATCCGCTCCCGTACAACCTGCTGTTCGAGCGCTTCCTGAACCCGGAGCGCGTCAGCATGCCCGACTTCGACGTCGACTTCTGCATGGACCGGCGCGACGAGGTCATCTCGTACGTCACGAAGAAGTACAGCAAGGAGGCCGACAAGCCGTCCGTCGGGCAGATCGCGACGTTCCACGAGCTCAAGGCGCGGAGCGTGATCAAGGACGTCGCCCGGGCGATGGCGTTCCCGGCGATCGAGGCGCAGAAGATCGCGAGCCTCATCCCGCAGAAGTCGCCGGGGATCATGTACACGATCCCCGAGGCGCTCGAGATCGAGCCGAAGCTCAAGGCGCTCAGGGAGAGCGACCCCACGGTCGCGGAGCTCCTGAAGCAGGCGCAGAAGCTCGAGGGCCTGACGCGGCACGCGGGCATGCACGCCGCCGGCGTCGTGATCAGCGAGGGGCCGCTCTGGGACCACGTCCCGTGCTTCAAGAACGGCGAGCAGCTCGTCACCCAGTACTACAAGGACGACGCCGAGCTGGCCGGGCTCGTCAAGTTCGACTTCCTCGGGCTGAAGACGCTCACCGTCATCGACATCGCCGTGCGGCTCGTGAACGCGCGGCCGGACGTCGCCGCGAGGGAGGGCGCGCGGTTCGACGTGAGCGCGGTGCCGCTCGACGACACCGCCACCTACGCGCTCCTCCAGTCGGGCGAGACCACCGGGGTGTTCCAGCTCGAGTCGAGCGGCATGCAGCAGCTCTTCAAGGACCTGAAGCCGGACGCCTTCGAGGACATCGTCGCCGCCGTGGCGCTCTACCGGCCCGGGCCGCTCGGCACCGGCATGGTGAAGGACTTCGTCGACTGCAAGCACGGCCGCAAGCCGATCGAGAAGATGCACGCGCTCGTCGACGAGCTCCTCAAGCCGACGTACGGCGTCATCGTCTATCAGGAGCAGGTCATGCAGATCGCGCAGCAGCTCGCGGGCTACACGCTCGGCGGCGCCGATCTGCTCCGGCGCGCCATGGGCAAGAAGAAGCCCGAGGAGATGGCGAAGCAGAAGGCGACGTTCGTCGACGGCGCGCTCAACAACGGGGTGAAGGCGGAGGACGCCGAGCGCATCTTCGGGCTCCTCGAGTACTTCGCGGGCTACGGCTTCAACAAGAGCCACTCGGCCGCGTACGCGCTGCTCACCTACCAGACGGCCTACCTGAAGGCGCACTACCCGGTCGAGTTCCTCTGCGCGCTGATGACCGCCGACCGCGACAAGATCGAGAAGGTCGTGCGGATCATCGCGGAGGGGCGCGCGTGGGGGGTCGATATCCTGCCGCCCGAGATCAACGAGTCGAAGATGGACTTCACCGTCGTCTACAGCGCAACGCCGGGGACGAACGGCAAGCGCGTGACCGGCACCCGGCGCGGAGGCTCGCGGGTGAAGGATCCGTACGACCCGAAGATCCGCTTCGGAATGGGGGCGATCCGCGGCGTCGGCGAGTCGGCGCTCGAGGCGATCCTCGAGGCGCGAGAGGCGGGCGGCGCGTTCTCGGATCTGTTCGACTTTGCCGAGCGCGTCGATCCGCGGCGGGTCAACAAGGGGGTGTTCGAGGCGCTCGTGCAGTGCGGCGCGTTCGACGCGAGCCTCCAGGCGCGGGGCATCTCACGGGCGCGGGCGTTCGCCGGCATCGACAGGGCGCTGGAGCGCTCGCGCTCCGCGAGCAAGGAGCGGAACAGCGCGCAGATCGGCCTGTTCGCGGCGGTCGCGTCCAAGAACGACGTGAGGCTGGACGACTACCCGATGGCCGAGGACTGGGATCTGCGCGAGACGCTCTCGCGCGAGAAGCAGTCGCTCGGCTTCTACGTCTCGGGGCACCCGCTCGATCGATACGGCGTGGATCTGAACCGCTTCGACGTGACCGCGGTGAGCGCGCTGGCCGGCATGGATCCCTGGTCCAGGGTGCGCGTCGGCGGGATGGTCGAGGGCTACCGCGAGCGCATCTTCAAGGGGGGCGGCGGCAAGATCGCGTTCTTCGTGCTCGAGGACACGGCGGGCCGGGTCGAGGTCAAGGTGCGCGAGAAGCAGATCGAGGCCTTCGGCGAGCTCCTGAACCGGGGAGAGCCGGTCTTGATCTCGGGGAAGGTCAGCTTCCCCATGGTGGAGGAGGGCGCCGAGGAGACCGAGTCCGCGCCGCGCGAGCCGACCCTCCTGCTCGACGAGGTGCAGCCGCTCTCCGACGCGATCCTCGCGCAGACGCGGAGCGTGGCGATCACGCTGAAGTCGCGCAGCGCGAGGCGCGAGCACATCGATCGGCTCGGCGCGCTCCTGCGGGCGAGCCCGGGCGTGTGCCCGGTGCAGCTCGTGATCCAGCTCGACGACGGGGCGGAGGCGGTGCTGTCGCTGGGGCGCGATCTCCGCGTCGAGCCGAACGACGCCATGCTCGGGCGGCTCGAGAAGCTGTTCGGCGAGAAGGTGGCCGAGCTCAGGTAGGCGGCTCGCCCGCGCCCGCGTGCTCGGCCGCCCTCACGAGGGCGCCGAGCTTCGCCTCGGCGTCGCCGCGGTCGCCCTGGTGCTTGAGCAGGACGCCGAGCGTGTCGCGGGCGACCTCCTGGGTGATCGCGCGCTTGCCGAGCAGGAGCAGCGCGCGGGTCCAGTCGATCGTCTCGCTGATGGCGGGGGACTTCCGCAGATCCATGGCCCGCAAGGCGCCGACGAACGCGACGATCTGCGCGGCGAGGCGGGATTCGATCCCCGGGATGGCGACCTTCAGGATGGCGACCTCGCGCGACGGCGGCGGGTAGTCCAGGAACGCGTGCAGGCAGCGGCGGCGCAGGGCCTCGGTCATCTCGCGCGTCGCGTTCGTCGTGAGCAGGACGAGCGGCGGGCGCGCGGCGCGGATCGTGCCGAGCTCGGGGATCGTGATCTGCATGTCGGAGAGCACCTCCAGCATGAACGCCTCGAACTCCGGGTCCGCGCGGTCGACCTCGTCGATGAGGAGGACGACGGGGGCGGCGCTCCGCAGCGCCGCGAGGAGCGGGCGCGCGATCAGGAAGTGCTCGCTGAAGAACGACGCCTCGCTCCCCGCGATCGCGCGCGCGGCGGCGGCGAGGCTCGTCGCGCCGGCGATCTCCTTCGCGACCGCGTCGCGCAGGAGCTGCGTGTAGAGCATCTGCTTCGCGTAGTCCCACTCGTACAGCGCCTTCGCCTCGTCGAGGCCCTCGTAGCACTGGAGCCGGATGAGCCCGCGGCCGAGCGCCTCGGCCGCGGCGCGGGCGAGATCGGTCTTGCCGACGCCCGCCGGTCCTTCGAGCAGCAGCGGCCGCTCCATCCGGAGGGCGAGCCAGAGCGCGAGCGAGGTCGCCGGATCGGAGATGTAGCGGGCCGCCGAGAGGCGCGCGTCGAGCTCGTCCGCGGTGGCCGTGGTGTCGTCGCGAGCGCTCCGATCGCCGGGCGCGCCGCCGTCGTGATCCGGGGGGGGCGTCACGGCGGGACGGTAGCACGCCGTCGTGATGCGCCACGTGGGGGAGGACGCGCCGCGCGTCGCCGCGCTCGTGGGCCCGCTCGCGCCCAGGTAGCCGCCGACGGCCGCACCGAGCTAGCCGCGCGGCTCGGCGAGGATCTCCGCGGCCAGGAGATCGAGCCGCGGCGCCGCGTGATCGGGGCAGGGGAGGTCGGCCTCGCCCCGGAGCGGGCACAGCTCGCAGCGGCGTCGATCCAGGATCAGGCCCGCCCGCATGCCCGCGGCGCGCGCGGCCGCCACGTCGCTCGGCGCGTCGCCGACCATCCAGCTCGCGGCGACGTCGAGATCGAGATCGCGCGCGAGCCCCGTGAGCATGCCCGGCTTCGGCTTCCTGCAGTCGCAGGGGCCGATCAGCGCCGGATCGCCGCCCGGCCCGCCCTCGGGGTGGTGCGGGCACACCGCGAGCGCCGCGATCGCGACGCCCGCCGCGCGCAGGCCGTCGACGAGCGCGCGGTTCGTGCGCTCGATCGCCCCCCACGGGACCTGGCCCTTCGCCGCCCCCGGCTGGTTGGTCGCGATCGCCAGCAAGAACCCCGCGTCCGCGAGGCGCCGCAGGCCCTCGAGCGCGCCGGGGAGGAGGCGGATCTGGTCCGGGTGGAACGCCGTCACGACGACCCCGAGCTCGGGATCGCGCACCACGTCGATGAGGGTGCCGTCGCGGTCGAGCACGACCCCGCGCCTCGCCACGCGGCGCTCAGCTCTCGGCCACGAGCTGCAGGAGCCGCTCGCAGATCAGGTGGTGGTAGACCTCGTGGAAGCCCTCGACGTGCGGCGTCGACGTGTAGCCGGCCCGCGTCCTCGGCACGATCACGCTGGCGTCGGCCATCTGGCGCAGGGCGCCGCCGTCGTAGCCGACGAGCGCGACCACCTTGGCCCCCGACTTCTTCGCGAAATCTGCGGCGGCCACCAGGTTCTGCGACCACGGGCCGGCCCGATCGGCGCCCGATCCGCCGTGCACGCTGAGGCACACGAGCACGTCGCCCGCGACGACGCGGCCGTCGAGCTGCTCGAGGAAGATCCGGTTGAAGCCGACGTCGTTGGTCAGGGCGCTGAGGAGGGCCGCGTTGTCGCAGAGCGATGTGCACTTGAAGCGCGGCTTGCCTTCGACCCACGTGAACTTGGCGATGTCGCACGCGAGGTGGCTCGCGTTGGCCGCCGAGCCGCCGTTGCCGCACGTGTAGATGGTGCGGTCGTTCCGGTACGCCTCGAAGAGGAGCTCGATGACCCGCGTCATGTCGTCCGGGCTCGTCGCGAGGGCGATCTCGGACGTCTCGCGAAGGTATTTTTCAACGAAGTCGTGCGTGCGCTGAGGCATGAGCGATTTATAGCCAGAGTCCCGCGGAAATGCCCAGCGGGAGGCGCGCCGATGCGCCGGCGCGCCCGCTCACGATCGGTGCAGGTTCGCGACGATGCGGGCGCCGTCGAGATCGAAGCGGAAGCGCAGCACGCGCAGGCCCTTCGCGGCGAGCGCCTCCAGCACCCGGCGCTTCTCCGCCGGGCGGACGTAGAACATGAAGAACCCGCCCCCGCCGGCCCCCATCAGCTTGCCGCCGAGCGCCCCGGCGCCCCGGGCCACCTCGTAGATCTCGTCGAGGACCTCGTCGGTCATCTTGGAGGCGAGCTTACGCTTCTGGGTCCAGTGGGCGTGCAGGAGCTCGCCGTAGTCGTCGAGCCTGCCCGAGACGAGGATGCGGTGCACGTCGCGGCCGATCTCCTTGATGCGATGCATCCGCTCGACCACCGCGGGCTCGAGGTCGTGCAGCCGTCGCCCCTGCTCCGAGAGCACGATCCTGGCCGGTCGCTCGATGCCGCTCCACACGATGAGCAGGTTGCTCTCGAGCTCGTCCAGCACCTCGTCGCGGACCGGCACGGGCTCGACGTGCACCGAGCCGTCCGGCGAGAACGTGAACGCGGTGACGTTGCCGTAAGCGGCGATGTACTGATCCTGCTTGCCGATCGGCTCCCCGAGGCGATCGATCTCGATGGCGCACGCCTCGCGCGCGAGCTGCTCGGACGACACGAAGTCGCGCTTGTACGCGTGCAGCGCGTTGAGGAGCGCGACCGTGAACGAGCTCGACGAGCCGAGGCCCGAGTTCGCGGGGAGATCCGCGACGCTCGTGAGCTCGATCGAGTGCTCGATTCCCATCATCCGGAGCGCCTCCCGGAAGATCGGGTGCTCGATCCTGTCGACCGAGGGCACGATCTCGGTCTTGGAGTAGGCGAGGCGGATGTCGCGGTGGAAGCGCTTGTTGGCCGTGACGTAGATGTACTTGTCGATGGAGGCCGAAACGAGGTAGCCGCCGAAGCGATCGGAGTAGGCGGGCAGATCGGTCCCGCCGCCGCCGAGGGAGAAGCGGACCGGGGCGCGGGAGACGATCATCCCCGCTCCTCCGCCGTTGTCGATGCCGCCAGCGCGGCCTCGAGATCGCGGAGGCCCCGCTCGGAGCCGATCTCGTGGAAGCGCGCCGCGACCGCGAGGGCCCGCAGGCGGCCTCGCGACGCGAGATCGCGCTGCACCGCATCGAAGCCGAGCGGCGTGTCCGCCGGCAGCGCCTCGACGACCCCGCGGCGGAGCGCGGTCGCGCCGTAGTCGATATGATCGAGGGCAGGGTCGGGTGGGGTGCCGGCGCGGAGCTTCTCGTAGCGCACCACGAGGTCGCCCGAGAGCGCCGCGTTCGACGCGTCGAACCGACCCTCGTTCCGGAACACGGCCATCGTACCGAGGGCGCCCGGGTGCGCGGAGAGGTCCCGGAGCGGCGCGAGGTAGTCGAAGGGGAGATAGGAGTCGCCGTAGGTCATGAGGAAGACAGGGGCCAGGTGGGGCAGCGCGCGACGCAGCGCGCCGGCCGTTCCCAGGAGCTCGGGGCCGTCGTCGGCATAACGGAGCGGCAGCCCCGCGAACCGGTCGCCCATCGCCGCTCGGATGGCGTCGCCGAGGTGACCCACGCAGAGGACCACCTCGCCGAAGCCCGCGGCGGCGAGCCGATCGAGGAGCCACGCCCCGAACGGTCTGCCGAGCACCGGCAGAAGGAATTTCGGCGTGCGCTCCGTCCACGGGCGCATCCGGGTACCGAGCCCGCCGGCGAGGATCACGGCTTGAGGGGAGGAGGCGTCGGGGCGCACCAGCGGGACGTACCATAGACGACGGCCGCCTCCGGCGCGCCTCGGGCGCTCGAGCCGGCGGCACGAAGAAATCGTCGTCACAAACTGTACGACCGTTCAGCTACTGAACTAGCTTCGGCGCCATGACGGACAACGACCTCGTTCCTCATCTTCTCCGGACGCTGGTTGCCCTCCAGAGCGAGGGCAAGACGGTGACCCTCGAAACATTGACCACGGCCCTCGCGGTGCGCCGGACCGACGTCCGCCGGGTGATCAACGCCCTGCACCGCGAGGGGTACCTCGATGCCCTCCGGATGCGGTTGACGTTCCGCGGGCTCGCGCTCGGCGCGGCGTTCGCGGCGGCGCCGCTCCGCCCGCTGCGCCGCCCGTCGCTCCACGCCGTCAAGGCGGCTTGATCACCCGCCCCCTCGCAGCCGCTCCCGAAGGACCGCCCCCGCCGGCGCGGCCGCGAGCGGCGAGCGGCGAGCGACGAGCGGCGAGTCGACCTCTGCTCATCGACGTGGCCCGCCCCGCGACCCACGCCGCGGACGGAGGGGCCCGACATGGATTGTCGATGGGTTTCAGATCTTGCCCGCATTTCATTTGATAGAGCGGCAAATTCACACCGGACACGCGCCGCGGCCAGCGATCGGGCGCCGGGTCGCGGGCGCCGGCCGGCGCGTGATCGTCCGGGTTTCTCCGGTCTCTGCGGGCCACTCCGCGCGGAAGACGTTGACATTCCGGGGGATTCGTGAGACGGCGGCTGCGTGATATCCGATGTCGAGATCGAGAATGAGATTCGTTCTTTGGTGGCCAAGTTCCTGGAGGGCATGAGAGCGCTGGCCCGTAAGGACGTTGTCCAGAACGCGGCGCGGTACCTGGAAGTCGACATCAAGGCCGCAGGGATATCGACCGGGCCCGCCGCGACTCCCATGACGCCGGCCCGCAAGGCCGAGCGCGCTCCGGCGCCGAGCCGCCCGGCGCCGAGCCGCCCGGTGCCGAGCCGCCCGGCCGCGCCGGCCCGCAGCGCGCCGTCGCGCAAGGCCCCCACCCCCAAGCGCGCTGCGCCGCACAAGAAAGCGGCGGCGCCGCGGACCACCGGGGGCGCCGCGCGTCCGGCCGCCGCACTGCGGACCACCGGGGGCGCCGCGCGTCCGGCCGCCGCACCGCGGACCACCGGGGGCGCCGCGCGTCCGGCCGCCGCACCGGCCAGGGCGCGCGCCGCGAGCGCCGGCGCCCTGGCGGCGGCCGCCGGGAGAGGGGCCGAGCAAGCCCGTCCGGTGAGCCCGGAGAACCCGCCGTCCGGGATCCCCGGGGACGAGATCGCCGAGGCGCTGCTCGCCCATGTGGAAATTGAGCCGGGCCAGGGCATCGACGACCTTGCGCTGGCGATGGGCACCCCCGCAGCCGAGCTCCAGGAGCCGATCAAGAGGCTTCTCGAGGAAAACAAGATCACCGAGGAGCTGAGCCAGGGGCAGACGTCGTACTACCCGACCTGAGCGACGTCGATGCGCCTGCCATCCGGGCATGAGCGTTGCCGGGAGCCGGACAGATTGACGAGCGGCCGACACGGGCCGGCGCCGGTGCGGCGTTACCGGACAAGCCACCGGGCCGCGGGCCGCAGGCGACTCGCCGAGCGAGCCCTGCGGACTCGTTCGGCCACACATGTGTGTGCGTTGGCTGACGTACACTGCGAGGCCGTCGCCGCGCACTCGACGCGGACACGGGGCCCCGGTAACCTGCCCTTCCAGGCTCTTCCCGGATGACTCCCGCGCACGAACAGATTCTCAACGTCCTGCTCGGCTATCTCTCGGCGATGAATGCAGAGGGAGTCCTGCTCCGGGCCATGCGGGAGGCGGAGATCCAGCCGGAGAGGTTCTCGCTCGACGACCTCCCGGACATCATTCCCAGCATCGAGCGCCGGGCTCGCCTTTATGTCGATCCGGCGCGGCTCGGGCGGCTCAAGTCGGAAATTTCTGCAATCGGCGGCGATCGACCTTCGCGGCGCTCCAGGGTCATGCCCATCAACGTGGAGGCCGACATCAGCGAGGCGCGCCTGAGCGCGAAGGCCATTTGCGACGCGGCCGGCGCAAAGAGCTTCACCTCGCACAAGGTCGCGACCATCGTCAGCGAGCTCGCCCGGAACATCGTTCATTATACCCCGGGCGGGACGATCGAGATCGCCGTGCAGCGCGACAGCCCGGTCCGCTTCCTCATCGTCGCGGCGGACGAGGGCAGCGGTATCCAGAACCTGCAGGAGATCCTCGCCGGCCGCTACAGGAGCAAGACCGGCATGGGTCGCGGCCTCATCGGCGTCAAGCGGCTGGCCGATCGCTTTCAGATCGACTCGGGACCGAAAGGCACGCGGGTGGAGATCGAGGTCCACCTGTGAAGCTCGCCGTCGAGCACACCATCCTCCCCAAGGACGGAGAGCGCGTCAGCGGCGACGCTGTCTTCGTGCGGGCCGGCAAGGATGGCGTCGTCTTCGCGGTCATCGACGCGCTGGGCCACGGCGAGCACGCGGCGGCCGCGGCGGACGTCGCGCTCAAGGCGCTCGGCGACGCGCCGAGCGGCGAGGACGTCCGTGCCCTCGTCGACCGCCTCCACGCGCGGCTCCGCGGGACCCGCGGCGCCGCCGGGATGATCTGCCGCTTCCAGGAGGGGCGGCTCCAGGGCTGCAGCGTCGGCAACGTCGAGCTGATGTCTCACGGCACGCGCGTGCAGTGGCTCCAGAGCCCGGGCATCCTCGGCGCGTCGCTCGGAAAGGTCCGGATCTTCGACGCGCAGCTCGCGCCGGGCGACCGACTCGCCGTCTTCTCCGACGGGGTCTCCCCCCGCTTCGACCTCTCGCTGTTGCGTGGGATGAAGGCCGCGGAGGCGTGCCGCGTCCTCATGAGCCGACACCGGCGCTCGCACGACGACTCAACGGTCTTGATCGCCGACATCGAACCTTAGGATGACCATGGAGCTCAAGCGCCTTCCGATCATCAACCTCTGGGACCGGATCCTGGTGCCCATCCAGGGGGACGTGACCGACGACCTCGCGGAGCAGCTGAACACCGAGGTGCTGCGGGCCATCCACGAGAGCGGGGCGAAGGGGCTGGTCATCGATCTCACGGCCGTATGGATCATGGATAGCCACCTGTGCGCGGTGCTCTCGAACCTGGCCTCCGCCGCGCGGCTCATGGGCACGCCCACGATCCTGTCCGGGCTGAGCCCGGAGATCGCGATGACGTTGCAGGCCATGGGGGTCGAGCTCGAGGCCGTGAAGACGGCGCTGACGCTCGAGCAGGCGCTCACCATGCTCGGGCTCGAGGTGCGCCGGGCCGAGGCGCGCGACGAGGACGACGACGACGACGACGACGATCTCTTCGACGACGAGGACGACGACGAGGACGACGACGACGGATGGGAGGCGGACGACCGCAGCGACTCGAGGCGCGCGCCGGCGGCCGGGCGGACGCCGCGGTCCAGCGCGAGCACCGATCGGCGGGAAAACGGCAAGAGCCGGCTCAGGCGCCGCTGATCTGACGGCCGCGTGACGGCGATGGTCCGGGTGGGCAACGCCGTGGGTCCCTGGTATGCCTCACGACCGCTCTCCGGGCGATCACCATGGACAATTTGGATTGCCTCTCCGCTCCGCCGCCCAAGCAGCGGGGGATCTTCTGCAACCGGACGCTGAACCTCCGCTCGATCAAGGCGATCGGGTACGACATGGATTACACGCTGATCCACTACCGGGTGGAGGCGTGGGAGCGTCGGGCGTATGAGCACCTCCGCCACCTGCTGGAGAGCGAGGGCTGGCCGGTCGGGGACCTGACCTTCGAGCCGGACCTCGTGATCCGGGGGCTCATCCTGGACACCGAGCTCGGCAACCTGCTCAAGGTAAACCGGTTCGGGTACGTGAAGCGGGCCTATCACGGCACCCAACCGATCGACTTCGAGACCCAGCGCGCCACCTACGCGCGGACGATCGTCGACCTCGCGGACGGGCGCTACGTCTTCCTGAACACGCTCTTCTCGCTCTCGGAAGGGTGCATGTACGCGAAGCTCGTCGACCTGCTCGATCAGCGCCGGCTTCCCGAGGTGCTCGGCTACAGCGACATCTACCGCCGCGTGAAGGATCGCCTCGACGCGACGCACATGGAGGGGCAGCTGAAGGCCGAGATCATCGCGGATCCGGAGCGGTTCGTGCTGCTCGATCCGGAGACCCCGCTCACCGTGCTCGACCAGAAGGAGGCGGGCAAGAAGCTCGTCCTGATCACGAACTCCGAGTGGGTCTACACGCACGCGATGATGAGCTACGCCTTCGATCGCTTCCTGCCGGACGGCATGACGTGGCGCGACCTGTTCGACGTGGTCATCGTGTCCGCGCGAAAGCCGGAGTTCTTCTCGAGCCGCAGCCCGCTCTTCGAGGTGGTCACGGAGGACGGCCTCCTGCGCCCGGCCGGCCGGCTGCGCGAGGGCGGGCACTACCTCGGCGGCAACGCCGGGCTCGTCGAGCATCACCTCAGGCTGTCCGGCGACGAGATCCTCTATATCGGCGATCACATCTATGGAGATGTGCACGTGTCGAAGAGCGCCCTGCGGTGGCGCACGGCGCTCATCATCCGGGAGCTCGAGGACGAGATCCTCGCCATCGAGGAGGCGCGGGGGGCCGAGGCGCGCCTCGATCTCTGGATGCGGGAGAAGGAGGACGCGGAGCGCATCTACGCCAGGCTGCGCCTGGAGCTCCAGCGGATGCGCGCCGGCTACGGGCCGGTCGTCGGGGCGACGGAGGCCGAGGTCCAGGCGAAGATGAACGAGCTCAAGGTGAGCCTCGCGGCGCTCGACGCGCGGATCGCTCCGCTCGCGAAGGCGTCGGCCGAGACGCTGAACCCGCGGTGGGGGCTGCTCCTCCGCGCGGGGAACGACAAGAGCCACCTGGCCCGGCAGATCGAGCGCTCGGCGGACATCTACACGTCCCGCGTCTCCAACTTTCTCCTGGCGACACCCCACGTGCTGCTCCGCTCGCACCGCGGGAGCCTGCCGCACGACCCCATGGGCGCGCCGCCGGGCGCCGAGCCGCAGAACGGCGAGCCCGCCCCGGTCGACGACCCGAGCCCGGTGGGGATGTAGGCGGCCGCCTCAGGCCGCGAGCCGCTGCGCGGCGCTGTCGAGGATGTCCAGGCACCCCGCCAGGCTGTCGCAGAAGAGCAGCTCGCGCCGGAGGGCGGACGCGCCGGGGAGGCCGCGGAGGTAGCCGGTCAGGTGGCGCCGCGTCACGCGCACGCCGTGCGGCTCGCCGCGCGCCTCGGTGTTCGCGAGGAGGTGCGCCCGGCACAGGGCGAGGCGCTCCTCGGCCGTCGGCGCCGGCAGCCGCGCGCCGTGGTCGAGCAGGGCCCGGGCCTCGCGGAAGACCCAGGGGTGGTCGATCGCGGCGCGGCCGACCATCACGCCGGCGCAGCCCGTCTCCCGGAACGCGCGGGCCGCGTCGTCGGCGGTCTTGATGTCGCCGTTCACCACCACGGGGATGGACACGGCCTCGCGCGCGCGGGCGGCCCAGCTCCAGTCGGCCGCGCCGCTGTGCCCCATCTGGGCCGTGCGGCAGTGGATCGTGAGCGCGGCGACGCCGGCGTCCTCGAGGCGGCGCGCCAGGTCGACGATCGGCATGTGGGACTCGGGTCCCCAGCCGATGCGCGTCTTCACGGTGACCGGGAGCGCGACCGTGCGCGTCACGAGCCGGGCCATCGCCACCATCGCCTCCGGATCGCGCAGCCAGCCCGCGCCCGCGCCGCGGCCGGCGATCTTCGGCACCCAGCAGCCGCAGTTGACGTCGAGGAACGCCGGCCCTGCCTGCTCGGCGACCTGCGCGGCCTCGGCGAGGCGCTCCGGGTTGGCGCCGTAGATCTGGATCGCCGTCGGCTGATCGTCGGCGGACAGGGCGAGCTTGCGCCGCGCGGTCTTGCACCCGCGCAGCAGCCCCTCGACGTTGACGAACTCCGTCACGCACAGCTCGGCGCCGAGCTCCCGGCAGATGCGGCGGAAGACGGCGTCCGTCACGTCCTCCATGGGCGCGAGGACGACGGGGCGGCTTTCGAACAGCCGGCGAAAGCTTTCAGGCGAGAGCGGCACGGTGGCGAGCTTTCAAGCATGGATCCGGCCGGTTGACCAGGGCGACGCCGCGACCTCCGGCGCGCCGGGCGCCGGGCCCGCCGAGCTCGGTCCCGCGCCGCGACGCGGAGGCGCGGCCGGCATTCATCACCTCGGACCTCGGGGCGTGTATGCGATCAGCGCACGAACACGGCAGGTCGGACGGCGAGCGACCTTGTTGGTATGACATCCTGGGTGGGAGACGGCGAGCGGGGCAGCCCGCCATAGTGACCGAGGAAACCAGCCGCGCCGAAGCCAGCAACGCTGGCTTGACGTTCGGCGCGGCTCTGGCGACCCTCGAGTGTCGCCATGAAGCGTGCGCTGACCAGAGAGGCTCTCCGCGCTGAGCGCTCGGCCTCGTCACGCATGCTCAGGGAGCGCGAGACCCGCCCGATCGGCGCGCCGCGGAGCGCTCTGTCCGCCCACGACACCGAGAGCGTCCGTCGCGCGGTCCGCCGCGCTTTCCGGGTCGCGCTCTGGATCTGGCCCGCGTTCACGCTCGTCGACGTGTTCATGGCGACCGTGCTGTACCCCGCGGCGCCGGTGTGGCGCTGCATCGTCATGCGCATGATCGAGCAGGCGATCGCCATCGCCGTGTACCGGCTCACGGGTCGACCGACGCTCTCGGGGCGCGTCGTGCTGCTCGGGTACGACGCGGCGTTCCTCGTCGCCGCGCTCTTCATCTCGCTCATGGCGCTCGATTTCGGCGGCTTGACCAGCACGTACATGCACGGGCTCTCCATCGTCGTGCTGCTGCGCACGGCGCTCGTGCCGGCGCCGTTCGGCAAGGCGCTCGTCGCCTCCGCGCCGATGTTCCTCGCCTTCCCGGCCGTCATGGGCATCGCCGCGATCTTCTCCCCGTCGATCCTGGCGGCGTGGCTCGACCCGACGACGCTGCTCACGGCCGCGAGCCATTACATCTTCGTCCCCTCCTCGGGGGTGATCGGGGCCCTGTCGAGCCACGTCGTCTGGGCCGCGCGGCAGCAGGTGTATCAGGCGCGCAAGCTGGGCAGGTATCGGCTCGAGGCGCCGATCGGCAAGGGGGGGATGAGCGAGGTCTGGCTCGCCTGGGACGAGACGCTCCAGCGCGGCGTCGCGCTCAAGCTCCTGAGGACCCGTGACGCGCCGGACCCGGGGTTGCTGAAGCGCTTCGAGCAGGAGGCGCACGCGGCCAGCAAGCTCAGCGATCCGCACACCATCCGGATCTTCGACTTCGGCGCGAGCGACGACGGCATCTACTACATCGCGATGGAGCACCTGCGCGGGGCGGATCTCGCCGCGATCGTGCGCAGCTATGGCCCCATGCCCGTGGCGCGCGCAGTGCGCTTCGCCCTGCAGGCCTGCCGCTCGCTCATCGAGGCGCACGAGGCCGGGATCATCCACCGGGACATCAAGCCGCAGAACCTCTTCGTCACCCGCGTCGGCGACGATCACGACTTCGTCAAGCTGCTCGACTTCGGCGTCGCGCGGATGGTGGAGGGCGACCGGGACGCCGAGCTGACCAACAGCGGCATGCTCTGCGGGACGCCCGCCTACATGGCGCCCGAGGTGTGCCGCGGCGAGCGCGCGGACGTGCGCAGCGACGTCTACTCGCTCGGCGGCACGCTCTATTTCCTCCTCACCGGCGAGCTGCCGTTCGAGGGCTCGTCGTCCGGGCAGCTCTTCGTCGCGCACATGACGAAGGCGCCCCTCGCGCCGTCGGTGCGCCGCGGCCCGGCCGTCCCCCGCGCGATCGATCGCCTCGTCCTGCGGTGCCTCGCCAAGGACCCGCGCCACCGCTTCCAGAGCGCGCGCGCGCTGTTCGACGCGCTCCTCCCGCTGCTGGACGAGTCCGCCTGGAGCGCGGCAGACGCAGAGCGCTTCTGGGTGGCCGATCGAGCGGAGAAGCTCGGCCAGATCGAGGCGCCGCCCGAGCGCGTCGCCCCGACGCGGGGCGGCTCGACGCACACCGCCTCAGCTCGATAGAGCCGGGGCGCCGCGCGGCGTCGTGCCCTGTCCTCGCTGCGCCGCCGGCCGTCCACGAAGTCGACGCCGCGCGGAAAAAATGCGTCGAAACGGTTCAGAAACACACGAGAAACTCCGATTTTTGATCTCCAGCGGTATGACGCGAGGGCCGATGCAGAGCAGGAATTGATCGGAGAGCGGCTGCTTCGACTCGCCCTGTTTCAAGGCGGCGCGCCCCGGTCTCGGTGAGGAGGACAGATGTCGACTTTGATTACCGAGTGGAATCCCGATGATGATGCGTTCTGGGAGAAGACAGGGAAGCGGATCGCCCGTCGGAACCTCATCTGGTCGATTATCGCCGAGAACATCGGCTTTTCCGTCTGGCTGCTCTGGAGCGTGACGGCCACCCGGCTCCCCAAGGTCGGCTTCAACTACACGATGGACCAGCTCTTCCTGCTGGTCGCGATCCCGGGCCTCGTCGGCGCGCTGATCCGGTTCCCTTACACGTTCGCCGTCCCGAGGTTCGGCGGGCGCAACTGGACGGTCGTCAGCGCGCTCTTGCTGCTGATTCCCGCGATCTCGCTCTCGGTGCTCGTGACGAGGCCCGACACGCCGTTCTGGCTGATGGCGATCGCGGCGGGGACCGCGGGGCTCGGCGGGGGCAACTTCGCCTCCAGCATGACGAACATCTCGTTCTTCTATCCTGACAAGAAGAAGGGGCTGGCGCTCGGGCTCAACGCCGCCGGCGGCAACGTCGGCGTCAGCAACGTGCAGCTCATCGTGCCCCTCATCATCGGGCCCGGCGCGGTCGCGACGGCGATCGGCGGGTATCACACCGAGTCGGGGATTTACCTGCAGAACGCCGGATTGATGTGGATCCCGTTCATCCTCATCTCGGCGGCCGGCGCGTATTTCTTCATGAACAACCTGGCGTCGGCGAAGTCGAATTTCAAAGATCAGCTGGCCGCCACAAAGAACAAGCACACCTGGATCATCGCCTGGCTGTACATCGGGACGTTCGGCTCGTTCATCGGCTACTCGGCGGCCCTCCCGCTCCTGCTCAAGATGCAGTTCCCCACCGTGACGCTCGAGCTCACGTTCCTGGGCGCGCTCATCGGCTCGGTGGCCCGCCCGCTGGGCGGCTACCTCGCGGACAAGATCGGCGGAGCGCGCATCACGTTCTGCAACTTCGTGGTGATGGGCCTCGCGTCGCTCGGGATCATCCACTTCCTCGACGAGAACAGCTACGCCGGGGTCGTCACGATGTTCATGGTCATGTTCATAACGACCGGCATCGGCAACGGCTCGACCTTCCGGATGGTCCCCGTCCTCTTCCGGCGCGACCACCTCCGCGCGGCGCAGGGCAGGGGCGAGGCGGCGCGCGAGGAGGCGCTGATCACCGCGCGCCGCCAGAGCGCTGCCGTCCTCGGGTTCACCTCGGCGCTCGGGGCGCTCGGCGGCTTCTTCATCCCGCGGAGCTTCGGCGCCTCGATCAAGGCGACGGGCGGGGCCTCGACGGCGCTCATGTATTTCTTCGTATTCTATCTCACCTGCATGGGGCTCACGTGGTGGTGCTACATGAGGACCCGCTTCCTCGTGAACCGCATCCCGAGCCTCGCCGAGGCCGACGCCTGATCCAGGCGTGTCCCGGGGGGGCGCGAGGGGCACGCGGGCGCCTCCGCGGCTGCTGGGCGCCCCCTGGAGCCCGAGGCTCCCTCGCGGAGGGACGAGGAAGCCTCGGTGAATCCGGACATCGCGAGGGTCTTGTCGCGCGGTCGTGAGGGCCTGGGCGCGGCGCCGTGACGAGGACCGAGCCACGGCGCCGCGTTCATCGGCCCCCGGCCGCGCCCCTGGAGCAGAGGCCGCGGCCGGCCGCGCTCCTCGCTAGATGCCGCAGAAGCCGCAGCCGCCGCCGCCCCAGCCGCCCCAGCCGCCCCAGCCGCCGAAGCCCCAGGGCCGGAAGCCCCAGCCGCCGAAGCCCCAGGGCCGGAAGCCCCCCCAGCCGCCGAAGCCCCAGGGCCGGAAGCCCCAGCCGCCGAAGCCCCAGGGCCGGAAGCCCCCCCAGCCGCCGAAGCCCCAGAAGCGTGAAGCCGCGTCCGGGTTCTCGCCGACGCTCTCCTCCTCACCGGAGCTCGTCGAGCCGAGGTCCGCCAAGCCGGGGTCTGCTGCGCTCGGGTCCTCCGGGCTCACGCCCGTCGCCGGCGCCACGCTCGACTCCTGATCTGCAGAGTCCATCTCCTCGGCCTGAGATGCCTGCTTCGCCTCATCGGTCTGGACCGTCGTGTCCTTCGTCGTCGTTTCCGACGCCATCGCCTCGGCCACGCATCCGGCCGCGGAGAGGGCCGTCGCGAGGGCGACGAGCGATGCGAACTTCGTCAATTGACTCATGTTCCCAATCTCCTGTGCACATCAATTCATATGGATGGAGTCATCGCCCATCTCGACGACGAGCGTTGACACGCGAGGACCTGAGCTTCCCCGTCGCGGGATCATGTGTGGTGTCCGGGGAGTAATGTCGATTGCCCCAGGAAGGACACCTGAGACACCATGGACGCTTTCGGCGACATCCTCCGCGGCCCATGCTCGAAGGCGGCCCTGGTGGCGCCCTGAAATACGAGCATCTCGGTCAACCGAGGTGGCGCGGCGCTCCCCGAGGCTCCGGCCCCTGAGCGAGCGCTGCGCGGCAAGCGCGGCGCGCGGAACATCCTCTCCGCGATCCCGACGCGCTCCTCGTGCTCCAGATGGACGGGTCGATCGAGCGCGCGCACCGCGCGGCCCTGGAGCTCCTAGGCTACGCGAGGGGCGAGATCCTGGAGCCGCCGGTCGAACGGGCGCCCGTGGAGGACACGGCGTCCTCGGTGATCGCGCGCCAGCGGCGGACGAACCGGATCACAGGGCCTGAAGCGCCGGACCGGGGGCGGTGATGGTATTGACGACGATGAACAGGGCGGATTGCCAGCGGCGCGCCGGACGTCGGCAACGCGAGGCCCCGGAGGGCCGGTGGTGAACCGGTCCCCGGGGCCGGCGGTGGACCCCGGCCCCGGGCTGCCAGGCCGCCCCGCGCGGGCGTTCAGGCAGCGAGCTTCGCCCGCACCGCGCCGCCCATCGCCTGGGTCGACAGCTTGCCGCCGAGGTCCGCCGTCCTGGCGCCGCCGGCGATGGCCTGCGCCACGGCGCGCTCCAGCGCGGCTGCCTCCTTGTCGAGCCGCAGCGAGTGCCGGAGCAGCATCGCGGCGCTCAGGATCGTGCCGATCGGGTTGGCGAGCCCCTTGCCGGCGATGTCGGGCGCCGAGCCATGGATCGGCTCGTAGACGCCGCGCGTGCCGTCGCCCAGCGACGCGCTCGGACAGAGCCCCAGCGAGCCGGCCAGCACGGCGGCCTCGTCGGTCAGGATGTCGCCGAACATGTTCTCGGTGACGATGACGTCGAACGCCGACGCGGACGTGATGAGCCGCATCGCGCACGAGTCGACGAGCTGGTGCTCGATGCGGATCTCCGGGTGACGCGCGGCGACCTCGGTCGCGACCGTGCGCCAGAGCCGCGACGACTCGAGGACGTTCGCCTTGTCGACCGACGTGACGAGGCGCCTGCGCGACGACGCGAGGCGGAAGGCGAGCTCGACGACGCGCTGGATCTCCTCGTCCGTGTACTCGAGCGTGTCGACCGCGCGCCTGCGCCCGTTCACCTCCTCGCGGAGGCGCGGCTTGCCGAAGTAGAGCCCGCCCGTGAGCTCCCGGACGACCAGGATGTCGACGTCCGCGAGCCGCTCCGCCTTGAGCGGGGAGGCCTGGATGAGCTCCGGGAACAGGCGGATCGGCCGCAGGTTCGCGTACAGACCGAGGCCCTGGCGCAGCGCGAGCAGCCCCTGCTCGGGGCGGACGCTCGCGCTCGGGTTGTCCCACTTGGGGCCGCCGACCGCGCCGAGGAGGACGGCATCCGCCGCGCGGCACGCGTCGAGCGTCTCCGGCGTGAGCGCGGTGCCGGTGGCGTCGATGGCGCACCCGCCGATGAGGTGCTCCGAGTAGGTGAAGCTGTGGCCGAACTGGGAGGCGACAGCATCGAGGGTGGCGCGGGCTTCGGCGACCACTTCGGTGCCGATGCCGTCGCCGGGCAAAAGAACGATATTGGCCTTCATGCGACCTCGCTGGCAGGCAACGTGGATGTGTACTGCTCTGGCTCTCTCGCTGCGAGCGTGAGCCCATACTCGATCCCGTCCGCGAGCGCATGCCAGGAAGCGTCGATGATGTTCATCGAGGCGCCGACGGTGCTCCACTGGCGCTGCGCGTCGCGGCTGTCGATGAGCACGCGCGTCGTCGCCGAGGTGCCGTCGCGCCCGTCGAGGATGCGGACCTTGTAGTCGACGAGCTGGATGTCGCGCACGGCCGGGAACACGGGCGCGAGCGCCTTGCGGAGCGCGCCGTCGAGCGCGTTGACGGGGCCGGACCCCTCGGCCGCCGTGATCACCACCTCGTCGCCGACCGCGATCTTGATCATGGCCTCGGCGAAGGTGCCGACGCCCTCGCGCTGGCCCGCGGTGACCTTGAAATCGAGCAGCCGGAACGGCGGCTTGTAGCCGGGCGAGCTCCGGTGGAGCAGGAGCGCGACCGACGCCTCGGCCGCCTCGAACGAGGAGCCGCGCGCCTCGCGCTCCTTGATCTGCTCGAGCACCTCCACCTCGGCGCCGATCGGCACCTGGAGCCCGAACTCCTCGGCCTTGCTGAGGAGGTTGCCGCGGCCCGACAGCTCGCTCACCACGGTGCGCATCGCGTTGCCGACGAGCGCGGGGTCGACGTGCTGGTAGGACGCGGGCTCGCGCCGCATGGCCGCGACGTGCACGCCGCCCTTGTGCGCGAAGGCGCTCCGGCCGACGTAGGCCATGTGATCGTCGGGGGCGAGGTTCGCCACCTCGGCGACGTAGTGCGAGAGCTCGGTGATCCCGCCGAGCGCCCCCTCCGGCAGCGCCCGGAGGCCGAGCTTCAGCTCGACGTTCGGGATGATCGCGCAGAGGTTCGCGTTCCCGCAGCGCTCGCCGTAGCCGTTGATCGTGCCCTGGACGTGGCGGGCGCCCGCCCGCACGGCGGCGAGCGAGTTGGCGACCGCGCACTCACCGTCGTTGTGCGCGTGGACGCCGAGCGGGTGGTCGAGCAGCGCCTTGATCTCGGCGACCACCGCCTCGATCTGCCACGGCATCGAGCCGCCGTTCGTGTCGCAGAGCGTGAGCACCTCGGCCCCGCCGCGCACCGCGGCGCGCAGCGTCTCGGTCGCGTACGACCGGTCGAGCGCGAACCCGTCGAAGAAGTGCTCGGCGTCGTAGATCACGCGGCGGCCGTGCGCCCGCAGGAAGGCGACGGTCTCCTCGATCATCCGGAGGTTCTCGTCGAGCGTCGTGCGCAGCACCCCCGTCACGTGCTGGGTCGAGCTCTTGCCGAAGATCGTGCAGACGCTCGTCCCGGCGGCGAGGAGCGCGCGCAGCCCGGCGTCGTCCTCGGGCGCGAGCGATGCCCGGCGCGTCGAGCCGAA
This sequence comes from Sorangium sp. So ce590, assembly GCF_051521365.1. NCBI lineage: Bacteria > Pseudomonadati > Myxococcota > Polyangiales > Polyangiaceae > Sorangium > Sorangium sp. So ce590. The sequence goes on along the minus strand of NZ_CP150346.1, from coordinate 4,870,658 downwards.
CGCGGCGATCTTCGCGTGCTTCCACTCGATGTCCTTCGCCTGCTCGAAGAACTGCGCGTCCTTCGGGTTCGAGCCGGGCCAGCCGCCCTCGATGAAGGTCAGGCCGAACGCGTCGAGGTGGCGCGCGATCTGCAGCTTGTCCTCGCACGCGAGCGAGATGCCCTCGCGCTGGGTGCCGTCCCGTAGGGTGGTATCGTAGATGTCGACGCGGTCCGTGGGGCGGGCGCCCTGCTCCGCGCCGTTGAGAGGCGGATTCATAAGGTTCAACTTCCTTGTGCAGCGAGAGCAGGTCGCCGAGCTCGTCGGGCCCTCGCGGGGGCCCTCCGCGCTCCGCTCATCGACCTACCTCGCGCTCTCGACGGCGGCGCCGTGGCCGCTCTGGTTGCTCTCGTTGCTCTCGGACGCCGCCGCGTCGTCCCTGGGCTCGACGCCGTAGGTCGCGAGCAGCCGGTTCAGGGCGGTGAGGTACGCCGTCGCGCTCGCGACAAGGATGTCGGTGTCGGCGCCGTGGCCGTGGAAGACCCGCGGCGCGGCGTCGTGCTGCGGGTGCCGCTTGCCCGACGTCGCGTCCGCCCGGACCCGGACGCTCACCTCGCCGAGCGCGTCGATCCCCTCGGTCACCGCGTGCACGGAGAACTCGAGGAGGCTGCTCGGCACGCGGACGATCTCGTCGATCGCCCGGTAGGCGGCGTCCACCGGCCCGGTGCCGATCGCGGCGCGGACGTGCAGCGCCCCGTCCGGCCCGCGGAGGCGGACCGTGGCCGTGGGCATCCCGGTCGTCCCGCAGGCGACCTGGAGCGCGTCGAGCGTGTAGAGCTCGGGGCCCTGCGCCCGCGTGGTCGAGACGATCGCCTCGATGTCGGGATCGGTGACGTGCTTCTTCTTGTCGGCGAGCGCCTTGAAGCTGGCGAACGCCGCCGCGAGCTGGGCCTCGTCCAGGTGGTAGCCGAGCTCCTCGAGCCGGTTCCTGAGCGCGTGCCTGCCCGAGTGCTTGCCGAGGACGAGCCGGGTCTGCGTCACCCCGACCATCTCCGGCCGCATGATCTCGTAGGTCTCCTGGTGCTTCAGCATCCCGTCCTGGTGGATGCCCGACTCGTGCGCGAAGGCGTTGGCGCCGACGATCGCCTTGTTCGGCTGGACGTTGAAGCCCGTGGCCGCGCTGACGAGCCGGCTCACGGTGGCGATCTGGGTCGTGTCGATGCCGGTGCGCAGCCCGAAGATGGCCCGGCGCGTCGCGAGCGCCATGACGACCTCCTCGAGCGCGGTGTTGCCCGCGCGTTCGCCGATGCCGTTGATGGTCACCTCGGCCTGGCGCGCGCCCGCGCGGATGCCCTCCAGCGCGTTGGCCGTCGCGAGCCCGAGGTCGTTGTGGCAGTGCACCGAGATGATGGCGCGCTCGATGCCCGGAACGTTCTTGCGGATCCCGGCGATGAGCGCGCCGAACTCGCTCGGCATGGTGTAGCCGACCGTGTCCGGGATGTTGAGCGTGGTGGCCCCCGCGGCGATCGCGGCCTCGAGCACCTGGTAGAGGAACTCGGGCTCGCTCCGGCCGGCGTCCTCGGGGCTGAACTCCACGTCGGCGCAGAGGTCGCGCGCGTACGCGACCATGGCCCGCACGCGGTCGAGCACCTCGACCCGGCTCATCCGGAGCTTGTGCTTGAGGTGGATGTCGCTCGTGGCGAGGAAGGTGTGGATCCGCGGGTGCGCGGCTCGCTTGACGCCCTCCCACGCCTTGTCGATGTCGACCTTCGTGGCGCGGGCGAGCGCGCAGATGGTCGGCGGGGTCGCGGCGGGCCGGCCGGGGAGCGCGGCCGCGCCCACGCGCTCGGCGATCGTCTGGACGGCGAGCAGGTCGTCGGGGGAAGCGGCGGGGAAGCCCGTCTCGATGACGTCGACGCCGAGCTTCGCCAGCGCGAGCGCGATCTCGAGCTTCTCCGAGGACGTCATCGTCGCGCCCGGCGACTGCTCGCCGTCTCGCAGCGTGGTGTCGAAGATGCGCACGTAATCGGACTGGGGCATCGCTTGATTCGCAATCATCTCAGGCATGGTGTCCTCCGCCGCCTCCCACGAGTGGAGAGGCTCAGTCGCCGGGCTTGATGGTGACGGGGTCGATGAACGGCATCATCTTGCGCAGGTTGGCCCCCACGACCTCGAGCCGCTGCTCCCGCTCCTTGGCCCGCGTCGCCTCGAAGTTCGGCCGGCCCTCCTCGTTCTCCGCGATCCACTTGCGGGCGAACTCGCCGCTCTGGATCTCGGCGAGGATGCGCTTCATCTCCTCGCGCGTCTTGTCGGTGATGACGCGCGGGCCGGAGACGTAGTCGCCCTGCTCGGCGGTGTCGCTGATCGAGTACCGCATGTAGTTGAGGCCGCCGCGGTACATGAGGTCGACGATCAGCTTGAGCTCGTGCAGACACTCGAAGTACGCGATCTCCGGCTGGTAACCGGCGTTCACGAGCGTCTCGAACCCGGCCTTCACGAGCTCGCTCGCGCCGCCGCAGAGCACCGCCTGCTCGCCGAAGAGGTCGGTCTCGGTCTCCTCCGCGAACGTCGTGCAGAGCACCCCGGCGCGCGTCGCGCCGATGCCCTTCGCGTAGGCGAGCGCCTGCGCCTCCGCCTTGCCGCTCGCGTCCTGGTGGACGGCGAGCAGGGCGGGGACGCCGCCGCCGGCCTCGTACGTCTCGCGCACCCGGTGCCCGGGGCCCTTCGGGGCGATCATCGAGACGTCGACCGACGCGGGGGGCGTGATCGTGTTGAAGCGGATGTTGAACCCGTGCGCGAACATGAGCGTCTTGCCCGGGCCGAGGTGCGGCGCGATCTGCTCGTTGTAGATGCGCGCCTGCGACGTGTCGGGCGCGAGGATCATGATGATGTCGGCGGCCTTCGCGGCCTCGGACACCGTGGCCACCTGCAGCCCCGCGGCCTGCGCCTTGGGCCGGCTCTTGCTGCCCTCGGGCAGGGCGACGATCACCGTGGCGCCGCTGTCGTGCAGGTTCAGCGCGTGCGCGTGCCCCTGGGAGCCATAGCCTACGATCGCGATCTTCTTGCTCTGGATGAGCGATAGATCTGCGTCGTTATCATAGAAAATTTTAGCCATCGCAATCTCCTTCAACAGGGACCGCACCTCGCGGCTCCCTTCCTTCACGTCGTCAGGCGGCGCCGCTGTCGGCCGAGCGCGCAGGGATCGAGTCGAACCTGGCCTCCGCCTCCTCTGCGCCGCGGGTCATCACGATCATCCCCGTCCGCACCATCTCGATGATCCCGAACGGGCGGAGCACGTCGAGCAGGCCCTCGATCTTGTCGCCGGTCCCGGTGATCTCGATGGTCAGCGCCTCGGGGGCGACATCGACGGTGCGCGCGCGGAACACCTCGCAGAGCTGGAGCACCTGCGCCCGGGTCGTCGCGTTCGCCTTCACCTTGATCAGCGCCAGATCGCGCGCGACCGAGGCGGTGTGGGTGACGTCCCGGACCCAGAGGGTGTTGACCAGCTTGTACAGGTTCGCCTCGATGCGGCGCGCCCCGTCCCCGTCCGCCTCGAGGACGAGGGTCAGGCGCGAGATCCCGGCGATGTGGGTGCGCCCGACGCTCAGCGACTCGATGTTGTAGGCGCGGCGCCGGAAGAGGGACGCCACTCGGTTGAGCACGCCGGGGCGGTCTTCGACGTAAGCGATGAACGTGCGCAGGATGGGTCGATCCATGGATGCCTCTCGAAAGTCCCTCTTGTCAGTGGTGCGCGCAGCCAAGGCCGCAGCGCGTTCGGACGCGCGCCGCCCGTCCGACGTGGGCGACGGGGGCGCCGGACGGGCGCTCGGGGCGCGCGCCTCTACCGGTGCGTTCACGGGTCCTCCCCGGTCTCCACGATGGGGCTCGGGCGACGGATCATGTCGTTCAGGTCGGCGCCGGCGGGCACCATCGGATAGACGCTGTCCTCCTGCTCGACGCGGAAGTCGACGACCACGGTGCCCGGCGTCGCCCGGGCGCGCTCCACCGCGCCCGCGATCTCCTCGCGCTTCGTGACGCGGATGCCGGTCAGCCCGTGGGCCTCGGCGAGCTTCACGAAGTCCGGGCTGCGCATCGGGGTCGCCGAGTAGCGCCGGTTGTAGAAGAACTCCTGCCACTGGCGCACCATGCCGAGGTAGCCGTTGTTGATGATGGCCACGTGGACCTTGATGCCCTCCTGCGCACAGGTCGAGAGCTCGCACGCGGTCATCTGGAAGCCGCCGTCGCCCACGACCACCCAGATCTCGTCGTCCGACTTCGCGAAGCGCGCGCCGATCGCCGCCGGCAGGGCGAAGCCCATCGTGCCGAGCCCGCCGGAGGTGATGAGCTTCCGCGGGTGATCGTGCTTGTAGTACTGCGCTTCCCACATCTGGTGCTGGCCGACGTCGGTTACCACAAGCGCCTTGCCGTCGGTGAGCCGCCAGAGGTCGTGCAGCACGTGCGCTGCGTACAGTTTGTCGTGGTACGGCAATTGTTGAATGTCACGGACCGCCGAGTCGCCCTTCAGCACGCTGATGCGCTCGATCCACTCGCTCCGGTTGCGCTGCTTGCACCCGGGGATGAGCGACAGGAGCGTGTCCCGGACGTCGCCGACGAGGCCGACGTCGACCTTGACATTCTTGTTGATCTCGGACCGGTCGATCTCGACGTGGATCTTCTTCGCCTTCACGGCGTAGGTCTTGAGGTTGCCGGTCACGCGGTCGTCGAAGCGCATCCCGAGCGCGATGAGGAGGTCGGCCTCCTGGATGGCGTTGTTCACCCACGCCTCGCCGTGCATCCCCATCATGCCGAGGCTGAGGGGGTGCGTCGCCGGGAAGCCGCCGAGGCCGAGCAGCGTGGACGCGACGGGGATGCCCGCCTTCTCCACGAAGGAGAGCAGCTCGCGCGTCGCCTCCGCCCTGACGATGCCCTGACCGGCCAGGATGAGCGGCCGCTCGGCGTCGTCGATGAGCTCGATCGCCTTCTCGATCTCCGTCTGGACGGCTTGCTGCGAGGGGCGGTAGCCGGGCAGGCGGACCTCGTCCTTCGGCGGCTCGAAGTCCATCGACGCCTGCTGGGCGTCCTTGGTGATGTCGACGAGCACCGGGCCCGGGCGGCCCGAGCGCGCGATGTAGAACGCCTCGCGGATGGCGGGGGCGATGTCCTGGACCTCGGTCACGAGGTAGTTGTGCTTGGTGATCGGGAGGGTGACGCCCGTGATGTCGGTCTCCTGGAAGGCGTCGGTCCCGAGCAGCTTCGAGGGGACCTGCCCGGTGATACAGACGATCGGCGAGGAGTCGAGCATCGCCGTCGCGATCCCGGTGACGAGGTTCGTCGCGCCGGGCCCCGAGGTGGCGATCGCCACGCCGACCTTGCCCGAGGCGCGGGCGTAGCCGTCCGCCATGTGCGCCGCGCCCTGCTCGTGCCGGACGAGCACATGGCGGATCGGGTAGCCGAGGATCGTGTCGTAGGCGGGCATGATCGCGCCGCCCGGATAACCAAAGACCACGTCCACGCCTTCGCGGACGAGGACTTCCCAGATAATCTGTGCACCGGTTCGTTTCATATTCCTGACTCCGATCGAGTCACGCTGGTGAAGGTGGCGCCCGGGGGCGCCTTGGCCGCGGGGTTCTGCCGTCTCTTAAGAGGCCCGGCGAGTTAGGCGATCGCGCGCTGCAGGTCCTCCCGGGGGCCGTCGCCGCTCGTCTCCTCGCGGCGGATGGCCTCGAGCACCCTGCGCGCGTCGTCGAGCGACACGACGCGCGAGAAGCCCGGGGCGCCCGCGTGGAGGTCCGAGCCGGATCGCGTGGAGGGCGGGTCGGAGTGGAACTCGAACGAGGCCTCGGCCGCGCCGTCCGGGCGCGCGCCCTTCAGGTGCGTCGAGGAGCGCTGGGGCGCCCGGGCGGCGCCGCCGCCGGCGCGCGCGCGGATCCCGTCGACGAGCGCCTCGAGCTCCTCGCGCACGGCGCCCGACGCGACGGGCATCCCACAGCCCGCGGCGACGAGCTCCGCGAGCTCCGCGATGCGCTGGCCAACGGCCTCGCTCGAGGCGTCCTCGCGATTCTTCCTCGAATGTTCCTTGCTCACCTGATCCTCCTTGACGACGGCTGCTCTTCGTGAACCCACAGGCCAGAAAAAGGAAAGCCCCCGGACCTTCTCGGTGCGGGGGCCTATCTCCATGCTGCTTCAGCTCAGAGCGGCGGCCCGCACCCGTTCCCGACGCGAATCAGCCCGACGATGTCGGTTAGGCTGACGAGCGCAGGAATGGTTAGGCCCGCTAGGAGCCCGACGGACACGCCGCCCTCGACGACGAGCGAACGGGCCGCCGAGGACGCCGTCGAAGCGCGGTGCACCAGCTTCACAGCGGGGATCCCATCGCCGGAGGCGCGGGCGCTGGCGGTGCATGTCGACTTCTGCATAGCGTGAGTGTCTCTACCTTGCAGAGCTGCTGCGTCGCGTCAAGCTGTTTCTTTACAGATCGCTTGTTTCGGCGGCATTTCGAGACGTTTTTTGTTCGAGCAATGCCTGCAAGAAGCGCGCGATGTTCCGCGCGAACGGTCGCCGTCCGGGTCGTTCGATCTCGTTCCGGCTCGTTCCGTTTCGCTCAGTTTCGTTCAGTCGCTCATCGCCGCGTCTCTCGAGCGGCGATGTCCGCGACGGAGACGCGCGCGGTGTGCAGGGAAGCGTCGCTCGATCGCGACGCCGAGCGGGTCGCGCGAGGCGCACCGTGCGCATCGGGCGCATCGCGCGGAGCGCGCAGAGGCGAGCGGAGGCCGGAGCGCCGGGGGGAGGTGTGCGCAAACGCCGGACCTCGGCTCGTGCGCGCCCGCGGTGCGGAGTGCTGCCTTGAACCGACTGCCGACGGATCGCGCGACGCCACCATGGATCCGCCATGCAAGCGCATCGCGTTGCGCAGGCGTGCCCTGCCAGTCGAACGATCTCGCCCTGCTGCCGCCGGCGCCGACGCGCGGGCTCTTCCGCCGCGGTCGGGCTCCTCGCGCTGTGCAGCGCCTCGACCGGCGCCGCCGAGGATCGCGTCGACGCCGTGCGACGAGCGGACGTCGCGGCGCTCGCGAGCGCGCAGTCCGCGCGGCCCGCGCAGCCCACGCGGCCGGTGGCGCCTGCGCCCCCGCACCGCGGGCCGGAGCGCCGTGGCGCCGCGGCGCCACGGGCGCAAGCGACGGCGGCCGCCAACCTCGGCACGTTCATCGAGCTCCGGAACGATTACGTCTCGCGCGGCAGCAGCGGCTTCTTCAACGCCGCGGTGCTGCGGGGCGATTACGCCTTCAACAGGAGCTTCTCGCTGCGCGCGGACGTGCCGCTCGCGTACGCGGGCGGGCTCGAGGGACAGCGCGACGTGGGGCTCGGCGACGTCCTGATCCGGCCGCTCGTCCGCGCGATCGCCACACCGCGGTTCGCGCTCGTCCTCGGCTCGGATCTCGTCCTCGACTCGGCGACGCGCCGCGCGCTGGGCGCGGGCAAGAACCAGGTCGCGCCCCTCGTCCAGGCGTACGTCCGCGTGGCGCGGCCCGCGCGGCTGGGGCTGCAGCTGCAGCACGCGGTGTCGTTCGGCGGCGATCCGCGGCGGGACGACATCCAGACGTCGGTGGTGCGGCCCTTCGCGATCATCGAGCTGCCGCGCGGGTTCTGGGTGGGGCCGGACCAGAGCTTCCATTTCAACCACCGCGGCGCGCCCCGCGTCGTGTCGACGAGCGTGCTGGAGGTCGGCGCAGAGCTCAGCGAGCGCGTGCAGGTGTACGTCGATCCGGGCATCCAGATCGACAGCCGCGGCGCGGTCGGCTGGCTGGTGACCGGGGCCGTGCGGTGGGCCTTCCCGCAGCGGGCGCGGGGACACGCGGTCGCGTCCGCGCCGGCGCAGGGCGCGGCCGCAGCGGGGACCGCCGCGGGCGAGTAGGCGGGCGGCGGTCGTCCGCGCGCGCCGGCCGCGGGGCTGCCCCAGGCGAGGGGGGCGCGGGGCTGCCCCAGGCGAGGGGGGCGCCGGGGCTGCGCCCCGGGAGGGCCCACGCGCGGCTGGCGCTCGGCAGGGTGGGTGAGCCATTGTCGGGCTCCAGGTGGCAGACCCTTGACCTGGGCCGCCGTCCCGAGCCTGATCCCTTATCCCACCCCACCCATGCTTTCACGAGATCCGCTGCTCCTGCTCTCTGCCACGCGGCTGGCTGCGCTGATCCGCGCCCGAGCCGTGACGTCGGCCGAGGTCGTGGAGGTCCATATCCGGCACATCGAGCGCGTGAACCCGACGCTCAACGCCATGGTGGCGAACCGATTCGACGCCGCCCGCGCCGAGGCGCGCGCCGCCGACGGGCTCCTCGAGCGCGGCGAGGCCGCCGGCGCGCCGCCGTTCCTCGGAGTCCCGTGCTCCATCAAGGAGAGCTTCGCCGTCTCGGGCATGCCGAACTCCGCGGGGCTCGTCGCCCGCGCCGGCGTGCGCGCGAAGGCGGACGCGGTGACGGTCGCGCGCATGCGCGCCGCCGGCTTCATCCCGCTCGGCGTCACGAACGTCTCGGAGCTGTGCATGTGGATGGAGACGAACAACCGGCTCTACGGCCGGACGAACAACCCCTACGACCCGACGCGCACCGCGGGCGGCAGCTCGGGCGGCGAGGCCGCGGTGGTCGGCGCGGGCGGCGCGCCGATCGGGCTCGGCTCGGACATCGGCGGATCCATCCGGATGCCCGCCTTCTTCAACGGCGTCTTCGGCCACAAGCCGACCGGCGGGCTCGTGCCGACCTCGGGCCAGTTTCCGCTGCCCGGCGAGCGAGGGCTCCGCTTCATGACGACCGGTCCGATCGCGCGGCGCGCCGAGGATCTCATGCCGGTGCTCCGCGTCCTCGCGGGCCCCGACGCGGGCGATCCGAGCTGCGCGCCGCTGCCCCTCGGAGACCCGGCCTCGGTCGACCTCGGCGGGCTGACGGTGCTCTCGGTCGAGGACGACGGCGTGCACCGGGTGAGCGGCGATCTCGTGGCCGCGCAGCGGATGGCGGAGGAGGCGCTCGCCGCGCGCGGGGCGACGGTCCGCAAGGCGCGCATCGCGCTCCTCGCGCGGGCGCTCGACATCTGGACGGCGATGCTGGGCGTGACCGGTGGCGTCACGTTCCGGGCGCTGCTCGGGGGCGGCCGCCCGGTCAGCCTGCCGCGCGAGCTCGCGCGCTGGTCGATCCGCCGCTCGCCGCACACGCTGCCCGCGCTCGGGCTCACCTTGCTGGAGGACGTCGGCAGGATGGTCCCCTCGCGCATCGCGCGCGCCCTGGAGCTCGGCGAGGCGCTCCGCGCCGAGCTCGTGTCGCGCATCGGCGAGCGGGGCGTGATGCTCTACCCGTCGTATCCGACGCCCGCGCCGCGGCACTACGCGCCTCTCTTGCCGCCCTTCCAGTGGACGTACACGGCGGTGCTCAACGTCATGGAGATGCCGGCAACGCAGGTCCCGCTGGGCCTCAACGCCGAGGGGCTGCCGCTCGGCGTCCAGGTGGCGGCGATCCACGGCAACGATCACGTGACGATCGCCGTGGCGCAGCACCTGGAGCGCTCGTTCGGCGGCTGGGTCCCGCCGTCTCTGTCGTGGTGCCGACGGTGACGTTCCCGCCCGCGGTCGTGGTATCAAGGCTCCCCCCATGACCATCGACCGCACGTACGACGTGATCGTCTTCGGCGCGACCGGCTTCACCGGTCGCCTCGTCGCCGAGTATCTCGCCACCAAGGGCAAGGAGGCCTCTGCCCGGGACGACGCTGCAGGACGATCCATCCGCTGGGCGATCGCCGGCCGGAACGCGGGGCGCCTCGCCGAGGTGAAGGCGGCGCTGGAGGCGATCGATCCGGCCTGCTCCTCGGTCGGCGTCGTCGAGGCGACGTCGGAGGACGCGGCGTCGCTCGATCGCATGGCCAGCCAGGCGCGCGTGGTCATCACGACGGTCGGCCCGTACTCGACCCGCGGCGAGCCGCTGGTCGAGGCGTGCATCCGCGCGGGCACCGACTACGCGGATCTCACCGGCGAGCCCGAGTTCGTCGACCGCCTCGTCGAGCGCCACCACGAGGCCGCCCGCGCGCGCGGCGTGCGGATCGTCAACTGCTGCGGCTTCGACAGCATCCCGCACGACCTCGGGGCGCTCTTCACGGTGACGAGGCTCCCCGCGGGCGAGCCGATCGTGGTGGAGGGCATCGTGCGCGCGCACGCCAGCTTCTCCGGCGGCACCTGGCAGTCGCTGCTCGAGATCATGGCGCGCGGCGGCAGCCGGAAGCGCGAAGCGCGCCCCGAGGGGGCGCCCGGCGCGCGGAAGGTGCAGGGGGTCAAGGCGCGCATCCGCTACGAGAAGGGGCTGCGCGCCTGGGTCTGTCCGATGCCGAGCATCGATCCGCAGGTCGTGCTGCGGAGCGCGCGGGAGCTCGACGTCTACGGCCCCGACTTCCAGTACGGGCACTACATGCAGGTCAAGTCCGGGCTGCAGCTCGTGGTCGGGATCGCCGGCTTCGGCGCCGTCGCGGCGCTCGCCAAGGTGGGGCCGGCGCGGGAGCTGCTCCGCAAGGTGCGCAGCCCGGGGGAGGGGCCGAGCGCCGAGGAGCGGGCGCGCAGCTGGTTCCAGGTCACCTTCCAGGGCAAGAGCGCGTCGCGCAGGGTGGTGACGCGGGTGAGCGGCGGCGATCCGGGCTACTCGGAGACGGCGAAGATGGTCGCGGAGTCGGCGCTCTGCATGGCGTTCGACCGCGAGCGGCTGCCGGCGCGCGCCGGGGTCCTCACGCCGGCCGTCGCGATGGGGGAGCGGCTCATCGAGCGGCTGCAGGCGGCGGGGATCCGGTTCGAGCTGCTCGAGGGGTGAGCGGCGGCGGTGATCCGTTGAAGACGGGGGCCACTCCCAGCGTACCAGGCCGCACTGCCCATCTCGGGGTGGTGGGGGCATTGGCCCGGAGAGAGGTCACATGAAGGCGAGAAGGTCATTGAGATTTTCTTCCCACCTTCATGTTCAAATGACCCCACCATCTGACATTGTGAAAGGCTGAGTCCCTGGAGTATCCTCGGGGAAAGTGACCGGCACGGAGGAGACCCGCCTTGGCGGGGAGGAGACGGCGATGCCCCTGTCGCCGGGGCTCGTAGCCGGCAGCGGTGGCCTGACGAGCACCTTGACGGCGGAGTCCGCGTTGGCCATCGCGTCGACCGACCCCGCGCGGCGCCCGGAGGAGAGCTCCGCGAGCAGGACGGCCCCTCTGCGGCGATCCTCGGTGGCCCAGGAGCCCTTCGGATCGCCCACGTCGAGCCGGCACGCCGGTCCGGCCATCCGCGCCGGGACCCTCATCGGACATTACGAGCTCATCCGCGAGCTCGGCCGAGGGGGCATGGGCACCGTCTTCCTCGCCCGCGACGTGCGCCTGGGGCGCCTGGTGGGCATCAAGGTCGTCACCACCCTGACCGGCGTCAGGCTCCAGCGGTTCCTTGTCGAGGCCCGCGCCACCGCGCTCTGCAAGCACGAGAACATCGTGACGATCCACGATGTGAACGAGCACGACGGATACCCGTACATGGTGCTCGAATACATCGAGGGCCAGAGCCTCCGCGCCTGGATGGATCAGCGCAGGCCGGCCGGCGCGGACGAGGCGGTCGCGACCGCGCCGGTGTCCGCGAGCGCGGCCGTGGAGATGATGGTGCCGGTGGTGCGCGCCCTCTCCTGCGCCCACAAGCTCGGCATCGTCCACCGCGATCTCAAGCCCGAGAACATCATGCTGGAGGCGTCCGGCGCCCTCAAGGTGCTCGACTTCGGCATCGCCAAGCTGCTCGACACGGACGTCGCCGGCTCGATCGATCGGCCTCCTATCTCGCTCCGGACGACCTTGACGCGCGAAGGCGCGATGATGGGGACGATACCGTACATGTCCCCGGAGCAGTGGCTCGGGGAGGGGATCGATCACCAGAGCGACATCTGGGCCGTGGGCATCATGCTCTACGAGCTCGTCACCGGCGCGCACCCGCTCGCGCCGGTGACGGTGCACAGCCTCATGCAGGTCGCCCTGCTCGACCAGCCCATGCCCGAGCTCGACGGCGAGCGCCCGGAGCTCGGCGCGCTCGGCGCGATCATCGATCGCTGCCTGCGCAAGCGGAAGGCCGAGCGCACCGCCTCGGCGCAGCAGCTCCTCTCCGAGCTCCTGCCGCTCTTGCCCGGGCGTCACGAGATCGTCCTCGGGGCCGACGAGAGCCCGTTCGCGGGCCTGTCGGCGTTCCAGGAGGCCGACGCGGACCGCTTCTTCGGCCGCGCGGAGGACGTCGCCAGGATGGTGACGCGCCTCCGCAGCGAGCCGCTCCTCGCCATCGTCGGCGCGTCGGGCGTCGGCAAGTCGTCGCTCGTCCGGGCGGGGATCGTCCCGGCGCTCAAGCGATCGGGAGGAGGGTGGGAGTCGCTCATCCTCCGGCCCGGGCGCGAGCCCATGGCGGCGCTCGCCGAGCTGCTCAACCATCCCTCCTTGCTGTCGAGGGGCGGCTCGGAGCGGCCGGAGTCGCTCGACATCGAGTCATCGCGCGGGCGCTTGCTGCTCGAGAGGCTGCGCGCCGAGCCGGGCTACCTCGGGGCCGAGCTGCGCGCGTGGTCGGCCCGGAAGCAGCGCCGCGTCGCGCTCTTCGTCGATCAGTTCGAGGAGCTCTACACGCTCTCGTGCGACGCCGGAGAGCGCGCCGCGTTCCTCTCGTGCCTCGGGGGCGTCGCGGACGACGCCTCGTCGCCCCTGCGCGTCATCCTGTCGATCCGGTCGGACTTCATCGAGCGGGTGGCCGAGGACAGGCATTTCATGACGGCGGTGACCCGCGGGCTCGTGGTCCTGCCGCCCATCGGCCGCGCCGGGCTGCGCGAGGCGCTGACCAGGCCTGTCCAGGCGGCGCGGTACGAGATCGACGATCCGGCGCTGGTCGAGGAGATCCTCGACGTGCTGGAGACCACCCGCGGCGCGCTGCCGCTCTTGCAGTTCATGGCGGCGCGGTGGTGGGATCTGCGCGATCGCAAGCGCCGGCTCCTGACGCGGGCGAGCTACGAGGCGATCGGCGGCGTGGCCGGCACGCTCGCGAGCCACGCCGACACGGTGCTGGCCGGGATGAGCGGGCGCCAGGCGAAGCTCTGCCGGGCCGTGTTCGAGCGCCTTGTCACGCCCGAGCGCACGAGGGCCATCGCCAGCCTGCGGGAGATCCGCGAGCTGCCGGGGGAGCCGGACGAGCTCGAGGGGGTCGTCCACGTCCTCTCGGATGCGCGGCTGCTCGCCGTCGAGACGGGCCGCGACGACGCCGGCAACCGGGTCGAGATCGTGCACGAGTCGCTCATCGAGCGCTGGCCGACGCTGCTGCGCTGGCTCGACGAGAACCAGAAGGACGCGGCGTTCCTCGACAAGCTGCGCGTGGCGGCGAGGCAGTGGGAGTCGAGCGGCTGCGGCGACGACACCCTCTGGCGCGGCAAGATCGCCCAGGAGGCGCGCCTCTTTTGCGAGAGGGTCTATTATCAAGGCCAGTTGCCCGAGCGGGAGCAGCGGTATCTCGACGCGGTGCTCCGGCTGGCGAGCCAGGCGCAGCGCAGGCGGCGCACGCTGATCATCGGCATCATGACGGGGCTCTCCCTGCTGGTCGCCCTGGCCGCCCTGGGGATCATCAAGGTGGTCCGTCAGAACCAGGTCATCACCGCGCAGCTCGAGGAGATCCGCCTGACCGAGTACAACCTCGAGCAGGCGCTCGCCAACGAGCGCGCGGCCCGCGAGGCGGCCGAGCGGGCCCGGAAGAACACGGAGGACGAGCGGCTGCGGGCCGAGCTCCTGCAGAAGGAGGCCGAGGAGGCGCGGTACAGGGCCGAGGACGCGGCCGAGCGAGCACGCAAGGCGGCCCGGGACGCCCGGGCGGCGCGCTACATGGCGCGGGCGTCCGAGACCGGGGCCCGCGACGCCGAGGCCCGGGCCAGCGCCGAGGAGCGGCGGGCCAGGGAGGCGGCCGAGCACGAGCGCCGCAGCAGGGAGGCGCTGGAGCAGCTCATCCTGCGCACCATGGGCAACATCCGGTAGCCGGCGTTCCTCGTGGCGGTCGACCCCCGGAACCCCCCCTCGGGCCGGGCCGCCCGGGATCCCCCGCGCCGGCCTCGGCCCCCTGCTCGGTCAGCCGCTAGTTGACCTCGCTGCCGCCGTCCCCGCCTGTGTGATCCGCGACCCCGTTGGTCCCGGCCGCCCCCGCCGCCGGCGGCGTCGACCCGCCGCTCTCCTCGGCCTCGGCCGCGGCCGCGTCCGCCGCGAACGCCTCGACCGCGACCACCCGCTCGTCCTGGCCGACGTGCATGATCCGCACGCCCTGCGCGTTGCGCCCCGTCTCGCGGATCTCGCTCGCCTTCGTGCGGATCATCTGCCCGCGGTCGGTCACGATCAGCACCTCGTCGCTCGGGCTCACCATGGCGACGCCCACCACCGGCCCGTTCCGCTCGCTCGCGTCGATCAGGATCACGCCCTTGCCGCCGCGGCTCTGGAGCCGGAACTCCTCGAGCGGCGTCTGCTTGCCGTACCCGCGCTCGCACACGGCGAGCACCCGGTCGCGCCCGTCGCCGCTCACGCCGAGGCCCACCACGACGTCGCCGTCGTCGAGCTCGATGCCCTTCACGCCCATCGTCGCGCGGCCGGTCGGGCGCACCTGATCCTCGGGGAAGCGGATGCTCATCCCGCTCCGCGTCGCGATCACGAGCTCGCGCTTGCCGTCGGTGAGCGCCGCCGTGAAAAGCTGATCGCTCTCCTCGATCCGGACCCCGATGATCCCCTTGTCCCGGTAGTTCTCGTACTCGTTGAGCGCCGTCTTCTTGATCTGCCCGCGGCGGGTCAAGGTCACCACGAACGTCTCGCCGTCGAAGCTCGGCACCGGCGTGATCGCCGCGACCTTCTCGCCCGGCTCCATCCCGACGAAGTTCACGATCGCCCGGCCCTTCGCGTTCCGCGGCGCCTGCGGGATCTCGTAGACCTTCTTGACGAAGACCTTGCCCTTGTCGCTGAAGAAGAAGACGTACGAGTGCGTCGACGCCACGAAGAGCTGGCTCACCCAGTCCTCCTCGCGCGCCTCCATCCCCACCATCCCCTTGCCGCCGCGGCGCTGCGCCCGGTAGGTCGAGGTCGGCGTCCGCTTCAGGTAGCCGGCGTGCGAGATGGTCACGACCATGTCCTCTTCCTGGATCAGGTCCTCCATCTGGATCTCGGCCTCGGCCGGCACGATCTCGGTGCGCCGCTTGTCGTTGAAGCGCGCCTTGATCTCCTCGAGCTCCATCACGATCACGTTCATGAGCAGCTCCATGTCCGCGAGGATCGCCCGGAGCCGCTCGATCGTCTGCGACAGCTCGCCGTACTCCTTCGCGAGCTTCTCCCGCTCGAGGCCGGTCAGGCGCGACAGCCGCATCTCGAGGATCGCCTTGGCCTGCCGCTCGGACAGGAAGTAGTCGCCGCGCCCGTCGGCCTCGGCGCACTCGGGCTCCGGCCGGCCGGCGCGCCGGAGGAACTCGCCGAGCCCGCGGAGCGGCAGCTTCTGCAGGTTCTCCCGCGCCTCCTCCGGGTCGCTCGAGGCCCGGATCGTCGCGACGATGCGATCGATGTCGCTCGTCGCCATCCCGAGCCCCTCGATGAGCTCGCGCTGCGACTCGGCCTGCCGGAGCTCGAAGCGACAGCGCCGCGTCACGACCTCGCGCCGGTGCTCGATGAAGTGCGCGAGCGTGTCCTTCAGGCTCAGCACCGCCGGGCGCCCGTTCGCGATCGACAGGTTGATGACGCCGAACGTCGCCTGGAGATCCGTCAGCCGGTAGAGCTGGTTCAGGACCACCTGCGGGAAGATGTCCTTCTTCAGCTCGACGACGACGCGCATCCCCTCGCGGTCGCTCTCGTCGCGCACCTCGCTGATCCCCTCGATGCGCTTCTCCTTCATGCACTCGGCGATCTTCGCGACCATCCGGGCCTTGTTCACCTGGTAGGGGATCTCGGTGATCACGAGCTGCTCGCGGTCGCCCTTCATCGTCTTCTCGACCTGGCTGCGCCCGCGCATCGTGATCGAGCCGCGGCCGGTCGTGTACGCCTGCACGATCCCGCTCTTGCCGTAGATGAGGCCGCCGGTGGGGAAATCGGGGCCCGGGACCAGGAGGAGCAGCTCCTCCAGCGTGATGTCGGGGTTGCGGATGATGGCGATCGTCGCGTCGATGATCTCGCCGAGGTTGTGCGGCGGGATGTTCGTCGCCATGCCGACGGCGATGCCGCCGGAGCCGTTGACGAGCAGCTGCGGGAACTTCGCCGGCAGGACGCTCGGCTCGAGCTCCGAGTCGTCGTAGTTCGGGACGAAGTCGACCGTGTCCTTGTCGAGGTCGGCGAGCAGCTCGACCGCCATCCGGGACAGGCGCGACTCCGTGTACCGCATGGCCGCGGGCGAGTCGCCGTCGACCGAGCCGTAGTTGCCCTGCCCGTCGATGAGCGGGTAGCGCAGGCTGAAGGTCTGCCCCATGCGGACGAGCGCGTCGTAGACCGCGAGATCGCCGTGGGGGTGGTACTTGCCGAGGACGTCTCCGACGACGCGCGCGCACTTCTTGTGCGAGCCGCCGGGGCCGATCTTCTGCTCGTTCATCGAGTAGAGGATCCGGCGGTGCACCGGCTTCAGGCCGTCGCGCACGTCCGGGATCGCGCGGCCGATGATCACGCTCATCGCGTAGTCGAGGTAGCTCGTCCGGAGCTCGTCCTGGATGCTGACCGGGACCTTCTGCTGGATGTTCGACGTCTCTTCCATGGGATCTGCACCCGAGGCACGGGGGCGGGCGCTGCGCGCACGACCCCGTCGTAGAGGCCCATCCCAGCGCGGCTCGAGCGTCGAGCGGGTCGGTGGAGGCATCTCTCGGCCTCGATCGACGATCGATGAGGTCGAGTCCGGCCTCCGCCGAGCGCCCTTGACCCGCGCTGTTCAGGGGATGCGACGGATGCGTTCAGGTACTCCAAGGGGCGGGCCGGCGCAAAGGGTTTGCCGGCCTGAAGACGTCGTGACGTCAGGCTCGCCGGACAGCGCTGGGAGGCGCCGCGGAAGGGGTCAGCGGGGCGCGCGGGACGCGCTGGGGGCGCACGTGGCGCGGGTGGTCGCGCCGGGGCGGACCTCACCGGCGCAGCTGGCCGAGCGCACCGGCGTTCCCTTCGCGTCGAGCACCTCGACGGACGTCGTGTACGTGCCCGGGGAGAGGGCCGACAGGAGCGCGCGTTTGCCGCAAGGCACGGGGCCGACGTAGGGCACGTGGGGCACCTCCGTCCCGGGCTGCCCGCTGTCGGGCCGCGGCTCGGCCGCCGTGTAGCTCGACGCGCCCGCCCCGCAGGCGAGCTGTTCCGCCGCGAGGAAGGCGTCGAGGTCGAGCTCGAGCGCTCCTGTGTCGGACAGGGGGGCGCAGGTCGCCGTCACCGTGATGCCCGCGCTCGCCGTCGCGAAGCAGCTCGAACCGAACAGGCGGTCGCCCGCGGCGTTCCTCGCCTCCAGGCGGAAGAAGTGGGCTCGGCCCGGGGCGGCGCCGAGGTCGTAGACGACCGGCTCGGCCGGCGGACAGCCGACGCCGAGCACCGGCGCGAGCGCGCTGTCTTCGGGGAGGACATCGAACGACGCGACCTCCCGGTCGTCGGCCCCGCAGCGCAGCGCGCCGAGCGCGCTCGCCGGGTCGAGCAGGATGGCCGCGCGCGGCGCGTCGTCGGGGGCGGCGACCGAGGCGCACCCCTGGACGACGACGTTCACGCCCGTCTTCGCCACGAGCTTGCCGGCGTCGTCCATGGCGTCGGGGCCGGGGCAGGCCCACGTCCAGCGCGGCGCGACAGGGGCTCCGTCGACGAGCATGTGGGGGCTCCCGGAGGTCTCGTCGCCGACGGGCGCGAGCTCCTCGGCGTGCTGCGTGTAGCCGTCGATCCTCGCCGTGTACTCGTGCCCCTCGACGACGTAGGTGAACGACACGCGCGACGAGCAGGGGATCGGCGGCGACGAGGCGAGGGTGAACGGCCCGCCCTCCGCGCTCTCGTCCGTGAGCGTGGCGACGTAGCTGCGGATCGCCCCCGGCTCGCTCGAGCACCGCACGTCGCCCAGGAAGGCGAGCGGGTCGATGGTGAGCGACGTCTGGAGCCGCCCGTCGTCGTCGTCGTCGTCGCCGCTCGCGCTGGTGCAGGCCGCGAGCGCGAGCACGGCGAGCGCCAGGGCATACCGGACGGACCGAAGCCGCGGGGGGAGCCCGGCGCCGCGATCCGCACCGAACGAGGTTCCACAACTAGATCGAGCTCGGCCCATCGGCAGGGGGCACTAGTCCAAGCCGGGGAACGGCGCCACATGAAACGCGGCCCGATCCGGCCCGCTCGAGCGAGCCAGGGTCGACGTCGCGCCGCCGGCGGCGTCGTGGCCATGCGTGGAGGTGGCGCCCTGGCCGTTGCAAGGCTTGAAGCAAGCGTTGAAGCCGTCGACTCGGGAGGCCAGTGGGCCGTTTCAAGGCTTGAGATGGCCGACTCGGTGGTCGAGGCGGCGATCGCAAGCGTCGAGAGCGCCGGCTCGGGTCCCCAGGAGGGCATTTCAAGCCTTGAAACGGGCGACTCGGGAGACGAGTGGGCCGTTTCAACGCTTGAAACGGGCGACTCGAGGAGATCCTCGAGCGAGACGAGCGATGCAGGCCCGAAGATCCAGGGATCAGCCGCCAGCGCCGCCGGCGGTGCCGCCACCCTCACCAGCGCCGCCGCTGCCGTCAGCGCCGCCGGTACCGCCGGCGGTGCCGCCACCCTCACCAGCGCCGCCGCTGCCGTCAGCGCCGCCGGTACCGCCGGCGCTTCCGCCGCCGCCGCCCTCACCAGCGCCGCCCTCACCAGCGCCGCCGGTACCAGCGCCGCTGGTACCGCTGGCGCCGCCGGTACCGCTGGCGCTTCCGCCGCCGCCCTCACCAGCGCCGCCGCTCCCACCGGTCGGGGCGACAACGAACGCGCAGGCCGCGAGCTCATGCGCCTTCTCGGTGATCACCTCGCAGGGGCTGATCGCGCCATCGACGCCCTCCGCGAGCGGCGCAGCGGGGCACTCCGCCATGGAGGCGACCTTGTCGCCGGCGCACTTGCGCGCCGCGCCGACGGCGTCGACACACGCCTTCACCTGGCCGTCCGTCGGCTCCGCCGCGGCGCGATTGTCGCCGCCGGTGCCGTCGTTCTCGATGCCGTGGAGGCACTGATCCCAGTAGAACTCGACGCAGGTCTTCACCCGCTCGTCGGCGTCGGCCGAGCCGACCCACTCGGGGCACGCGGCGGCGGCCTCGCACCGGGCCGCCTCGATCTGCCGGCAGGCGTCGACGCCCACGGCGTCGTTGCCGCAGCTCTGCGTTGCGAGGGTCACGGCCCCGAGGCCGAGCACCCCGGCCACGGCCCAGGTTGCGGAGCTCCGCCTCGCGGCGGAAAGGACGGCGAGCGCAGACGAACCCACCCGGCGGAGCTACCACGTGGCCGCCGAGGGCGTCGAATTTTCAGCCGCCCACCACCTCGCAGGGAGGGCGACCGGCGCGCCCACACCGAAGCCGCCGCCCGCACGCCGGCGCGCGTCCAAGGCGCAACCGGGCCGGCGCAGCCGCAGCGCCCGGGCGTGTCGCGCGTGGTGTCCGAGCGGGCCCCGCAGTGATTCCCATGAAGGCGAGAAGGCATGAAGATCGTTGATCTTTTTCTTCCCGCCTTTCCGCCTTCACGTTCAAGTCCGGGCCCCTCGGCGGCTTCCGGCCTCGGCCTGCGATCACGCGCTCGAGCTTCTTGGACGTTCCTCGCGGAGGGGCGATCCTCGGCGCATGGTCTCTGCCATGATCCTGGCAGCGGGGCTCGGGACCCGGCTCCGCCCGCTCACCGACGAGCTGCCGAAGCCGCTCCTGTGGCTCGGCGATCGTCCGCTCATCGCGCACATCGTCGATCAGCTCGCCGCGGGCGGCGTCCTTCGCGCCGCGCTGAACAAGTCCCACCTCGCGGAGCGCTTCTCGCGCGATCTCCTCGCGGCGTTCCCGGTGCCGGTCGAGGTCCTGCACGAGCCGGAGCCGCTCGGCACCGCGGGGGGCCTCGCGAACGCGGCGGGCGCGCTCGGCGACGGGGACGTGGTCCTGTGGAACGGCGACATCCTGATCGACCTCGACGTGGCGGCGCTCCACGCGGCGCACGCCGGGCGCGGCGCGGCCGCGACGCTCGCCGTGGCGCCGCGGCCGGTCGGGGAGGGGACGGTGGGCGTCGGGGCGCGGGGCGAGGTGGTCCGGCTGCGCGGGGAGCGCTTCGGCGAGGAGGTCGCGGGCGGCGATTTCGTGGGCGTGCAGGTGGTCGGCGAGGCGCTCCGGCGGCGGCTGCCGCCGCGCGGCTGCATGGTCGGGGACGTGTACCTGCCGTGGCTGCGCGAGGGGCGCGCGCTCGCGACGTTCGCGGCGCCCGCCGTGTGGCATGACATCGGCACGATCGCCGCCTACCTCGCGGCCAGCGCGCGCTGGCTCTCGCAGCGCGGCCTGCCGAGCCACGTCGGCCCGGGGGCGTCGGTGGCCGAGGGCGTGGACGTGACGGGCAGCGTCGTCGGCGCCGGAGCGCGGGTCGAGGGGGCCGGGGCGCTGCGCGGGTGCGTGGTATGGCCGGGGGCGCGGGTCGCCGTCGGCGTGGACGTCGGCGCGCCGTGCGAGCGCGCGGTGGTGACGACGCAGGGACGCGTCGTGCGCGCGGCCGGGTGATCGCCCGGCCGGGGGCGGCCCACGACCGGGAGCGCTCGCGGGCGCGCCGCTCGAATTGCTTCTCGAGCTACTTGCCGAGGTCGGCGAGGGCGGCCCTGGCGGCGTTGTGCCCGGCCGCGCCGATCACCGACCCGGCCGGGTGCGTGCCGGCGCTGCACGAGTAGAGCCCGGCGAGCCCGAACCGGTAGGGCACGCGATCGGCGAAGCCGAAGCCGTTGTCGATGTGGTGGATGTGCCCCCGCGTGATCCCGAAGTGCCGCTCGATGTCCGGCGGCGCCAGCGTGAACGTGTCCAGCACGAGGTCGCTCATCCCCGGCGCGAAGCGATCGCAGATCGAGAGGAGGTGCTTCACGTAGCGCGGCGCGGCCTCGCCCCACGCCTCGCCGTCCGCGAGCGCGTAGGGCACCCACTGCACGAAGAGCGCGGCGTTGTGGTGCCCCTCGGCGTCGCGCAGGCTCGGGTCGATCGGCGTGTGGAAGTACCACTCGATCGCGGGGAACTCGGGGAGACGACCGCTCATGGCGTCGCGGTGGGCCTGGCGCAGCGTGTCCATCACGACGTCCTCGTCCGGCAGGAGGTGGATGGTCGGACCGAACTGCCCGCGATCCTCCGGGAGGCACGTGAACCTGGGCAGGCCGGTCAGCGCCATGTTGACCTTGAGCGTCGAGCCGTCCCTCGCGAGCGCGTCGAGCCGCGCCGACAGCGCCGCCCCGATCGCCGCGCTGCCGGCCAGCGCGCGGGTGCGGAACGGATCGGCGTTCGAGACGACCGCCCCGGCGGCGATCCGCGCGCCGTCCTCGAGGAGCACGCCGGAGACGGCGCCCCCCGACGACTCGATCTGCGCGACGCGGGCGCCGGTCACGATCGTCGCGCCCTCGGCCCGCGCCTTCTCGGCGAAGAGGCGGGTGACCGTGCCCATGCCGCCCTCGACGATCATCCAGGTCCCGTCGGCGCCGGGGAGGCGGCACATGTTGTGGACGAGGAAGTTCATCCCGGTGCCGGGCGTGTCGAAGCCGCCCGCGAGCCCCGAGAAGGCGTCGGTCGCGGCGTACATCGCCTGGAGGAGATCGCTCTTCCAGGGGAACCGCGCGAGGTAGTCCGAGATCGTGCCCCGGCAGAGCGCCACGAACGTCTGCCGGAGGGCGGGCCGCACGTAGCGCTCCGCGGTCTCCTCGATGGAGAGCGGCTCCTCGAGCCACGTCGGGGCGATGTCGTCCCGGAGCGCGGCGAGCTCGGCCTGGAGGGCGCTGTTCGCGTCCCAGTCTTCCTGGGAGAAGAACTCGAGGAACTGCCGCTTCATCGCGGCCTGGTCCGAGCCGAAGAGCAGGTAGCGCCTGTCGGTCGTCGGGAGGAAGTAGTGCGGATCGCGCCTTCTCAGGGGGAGGGTGACGCCGACCTCGCGGAGCAGCTCGGGCGGGGCGAGCCCGAGCAGGTAGGCGCCGCTCGAGACGCCGAGGGACGGCGCCTTCTTGAAGGGGTGCTCGGTCTTCACCGCGCCGCCCACGGCGTCCTTCTCCTCGAGCACCACCACGTCTAGCCCGCGGCGGGCGAGGAGGACGGCGGCGACGAGACCGTTGTGGCCGGCGCCGACGATGACGACGTCGGCTCGGGCCGGAGCTTCACTGCGTTTCACTGGGCACCTCCAAGCGCTGTGCGCGTCCGCTGCCGCGGCCGGCGCTGGGGCCGCCGCGCGCGAGGTGTTGCACGGATGGCGCGGCGAGGAGAGGCCTTTTCGGGCCCTTGAATCGGGAGGAGCGCGCCGCGCCGGCCTCGAGGCCCCCCGCACGGGGGCCCTTTCCAGCCTGTCCTCACCGCGTCGCGCGCGCGGTGGGCCCCTGCCACGCCGCGGCGACCTCCTCGGCGATGGCGCGCGCGGTCAAGGGGGCAGAGCCCTCGGCCTTGTTGTTCACCAGCACGAAGCTCTCGACGCGCAGCGCCGCGGCCTCGCACAGGATCCGCGCGACCTCCGCGCGCATGGCGGGATCGGGCTCGACGATCCGGTTGAACGGGTGGAACCGCCGCTTCTCTGCCTCGTAGCGGTGACCGGGCTTGAGCGAGAGCCGGACGAGCGCGAACGGCGCGTTCGAGACGGGCACCACGTCCGCCTGGGCGCCGGGAGACGGCATGTCGCGCCAGTAGCTGTAGGCGTGGGCGACGCCGTGCGCGCCGAGGATCTCCCGGTACTCGCCGGTGAAATAGGCGCGCTCCCTGAGCTCGACGGCGTAGGCGAGCTCGCGCGGCAGCGCGCCGAGGAAGGCGTCGAGCCGCTCGAGGAAGGCGCGCGGCGGGAGCCGGTGGGGCGGGCCGACCGGGGGCAGCTCGAGCAGCACCGGCCCCGCGTGCGCCCGGAAGACCGAGAGCAGCGGCGCGGCGACGCGCGACAGGAAGAGCGGGACCGACAGGAAGTCCGGGTTCGGCTCGACGCGCGCGCGGTGCGCGCCGCGGCCTTCGCCCTCGTCCGGCGGCGTCTGTGCGCGCTGGAGCGTCTGGGACACGACGGCGTGCAGCGCCTTGGACACGCAGCGGAAGCCGTCCGGCAGCTGCGCTCGATAACGAAGGAAGTCGCTGTCGGGGATGGGGGCGTAGAAGCTCCTGTCGATGCCGACGGTCGTGAGCAGCGGGTGCCGCGCGTACTCGGCGAGGCCGTCGCGCGCGAGCTCCTCCGTGCTCCGCCGCCGGGCGTAGACGAGGCCCTGCCAGCCCGGGAAGCTCCACGAGCTCGTGCCGAGGTGCAGCCCTGCCGGCAGCCGCGCCGCGAGGCGGGCGGCGTCGTCGTGGACCGCCGCCATCGCGTCGAGCTCGGGCGCCTCGGCGGCGGCGGGCTCCGGCGCTGGAGCGAACAGCGAGAGCTGCGAGGGGGCGGGGCCACGGCGCCCGGGAGACCGGCTCACCCGGGCGAGTGTACCGCTTCCGGCGCGCTCCGCGACACCGGCTGCGCGGGCCGGCGCTGCCCGGGGCGCAAGGCGATGCGCGGCGGGAGGTGCGGTTTCTCCAAGAACTGCCGCAAGTTCTTGCTCAAGTACGCAAGGAGCAATGTCGCTGTTCGGCCGGCCAGCTGGCCGGCCAGCGCGTGACCCGCGCGCCTGGTCCAAGGAACGTTGTCATTTGGGCTCTACCTCATGAAGGCCACGGCGCCGGAGAGCGAGCGATGTCGTTGGTACATCGTGTGCAACGACTTTGATGCGAAGAGCTCGGATGTGGAGAGCTCGGATGTGAAGACTGGGGCGGAGCTCACCTGAGCGACGCCGCTCTTCTTACGCGCGCAGGTTACGCGCGCAGGGAGCCGCGAAGATCGCAGACCGCAGGCGATGGCGTTGCCGCCTTCTTCTGAAACGGCAGCTCGCCGCCGCCTGCAGGTAGCGCGATCGCCTGGCTGATGCCGGGCGCGCGGATGGCGAGCTCACGAGTCAACGCGGCGACGGACCGGCCCGTTGCTGCCATGCGGTCAATTGTCCTAACTCGAACCTGATCAAGTACGATCGGAGAGATGCATGCGTAGCTATCGTGGACTGATGTCTCTCGTTCTTTTGGGGCTCGGTATGGGGGTCGGCTGTGGCGGTGACGACGCCACCTCCGCCATCACGCCTCCGGCCAGCAATCCCCCTCAGGCGGCCAGGACCTATGGCCGCGAGGTGAAGGGCGGCCGTGTGCACCAGGGCAGGAGCACCTCGATCTCGCCCGCGCGCTCGCTCAACGCCGTCGACGTGCTGCCGCTGGTCAAGGACGAGCTGAATGGCGCGCTCGGCCCGCTCACGGCGAGCGACTTCGCGACCGCGAGCCAGCATGTCGAGCGCACCCCGGCCCGCGCCACCCTCCACCATGTGAGCTACCGTCAGGTCCGCGACGGCGTGCCGATCCACGGCACGTACCTGAACCTGACCCTCCGCGCCGAGGCGAGCGGCGGGAGCAAGCTCTTGGCGTCGAGCCACCATCTCTACCAGGAGGCCATCGTCGACGCGCGGGATCACGTCGGCGAAGAGCGCGCGCACGCGCTCGCCCGGAGGGCCCTGCGCGCGCAGCCGGACGCGCCCGTCGCGAAGGCCGAGAAGGTGATCCGCCCGATCGCCAATGCGCTCCAGATGGTCTGGGACATCAGCCTCACCGGCCGTTACGAGCGCGTGCTCGTGATCGCCAACGGCCCGTCCACCGGCCGGAGCCTCACCCTGGACGACCGCGTGTTCGAGGTCGTCCCCGGCTCGGTGTCCGGCTTCACGGTGAGCGGCGGCGCCCCGGGCGCGTCCGGCGGCACGGTCGCGCAGACGAGCCTCCCTCACACGCGCGTCTCGGGCCCCGGAATCAGCGCCCACGCCGACGCCGCAGGCGCCTTCAGCATCGACGTGCCGCTCGGCTCGACCCTCCAGGGGACCCTGAACGGCCGCGCGGCGGCGGTGCAGAACGCGTCGGGGCCGAACCTCGTGGCCACCGGCGCGGCGGCCTCAGGCGTCGGCCTCGTGTTCTCGTCGCCGGGCGGGGGCGAGCAGGAGATCGCGCAGGCCACGGCCTATCGTTACGTGGACGCGGCGCGCTCGTTCCTCGAGGCGAACGGCCTCGCGCCGGACGCGCTCGGCGAGCCGCTGCCGACCCACGTCAACCTGGACGACTTCTGCAACGCGTTCTACGACCCTGGCGCGATCAGCATCAACTTCTTCCTGTCGGGCGGCGGCTGCAACAACTCCGCGATCGACAGCGTGATCGCTCACGAGTACGGCCATTTCGTCGATGATCGGTTCGGCGGGATCTTCGATGGTGGTCTGTCGGAGGGGTGGGGCGACACGCTGGCTTGCTTGCTGCTCAAGGACGCGGCCGTCGGCAGGGGCATCACCGATGACGGCCAGCTGATCCGCACGTGCGATAACGAGTATGTGTATCCGCCGGGCGGCTTCGACGAGTCGCACAACCTCGCGCAGGCGTGGGCCGGCTTCGTGTGGCACGCCCGCGCCAACCTGATCGGCGAGCTCGGCGAGGAGGCCGGCGACGCGCTCACGCGCGCCCTGGTGCTGCCCTCCTTCCCGTCGAACGCCCCTGACATCCCGACGGCCGTGCGCGAGGTGTTCCTGCGCGACGACGACGACGGCGACCTGGAGAACGGGACGGTTCACTGGGGTCCTCTCTGGGCTGCAGCCGAGATCCACGGGCTCGCCTTCGCGCTCACCACGGACGTCATGCTGCCGGGGCAGGTCACGGACCTGGTCGTGGTGGACGTCGGGGCCACGTCGGCGCTCGTCCAGTTCACCTCGCCCGGCGACGACGGGCTCGAGGGCACGCCGACGGCGTACGAGATCGGCTGGTCGCTGTCCCCCCTCGACGACAGCAACTTCGCCGGCGCCAAGCTGACGTCGGCGCCTCCTGCGCAGCCGAGCGGCTGGCTTGTGCAGGCGCAGATCGAGGGCCTGCCGCCCTCCTCGACCGTGTACGTCGCGATGCGCGCCATCGACGAGGCGGGCAATTCCGGGCCCGTGTCGAACAACGTCCAGGTCACCACCGAGGCCGGCCTCGTGGTGTTCGCGGAGGGCTTCGAGAGCGACTCGGGCGGCTGGAGCGCCGAGGGCCTGTGGCACATCACCACGCGCCGCGCGTCCGAGGGCGAGCGCTCGTTCTGGTACGGCCAGGAGGAGACAGGCAACTACGACACGGGCTCGGCGAGCTGGGGCACGCTCACGCTGCCGATCCTCGATCTCACCGGCGTGGCGAGCCCGTTCCTCGTCGTCGATCAGTTCATCCAGGTCGAGGACGGCGCGTTCTTCGACACGGCGGACGTCATCGTGACCGACGTGGACGACCCGGCCAACGTGGCGGTGTTCCCGAGGACCACCTCGTGGACCAACGGCGCGTTCGAGCCGCGCCTCGAGTCGCTGGCGGGCTTCGCCGACCGGCGCATCACCATCGCGTTCAGCTTCAACACGATCGACGAGATCGCGAACGACCTCGAGGGCTGGTACATCGACAACGTGCGCATCATCGCCGAGGAGGCGAGCTCCTGCGCGCACGGCAAGTGCGTGGAGGGCGGCCCGCTCGATCCGGCCTGCGACCCGTGCGTCGCGGCGATCTGCGCGATGGATTCGTTCTGCTGCGAGAGCGCCTGGGATCTCGCGTGCGTGAACGAGGTCACCACGGTGTGCGGCGAGACCTGCTCGACCGAGACGTGCGGCGACGGCGTGTGCGAGCCGGGCGAGGACTGCGGCAGCTGCCCGCAGGACTGCGGGTCGTGTCCGACCTGCGATCATGAGGTCTGCGATCCGGGCACGCCGCTCGATCCGGCGTGCGGTGATCCGTGCGTGAGCGCCGTGTGCGCGGCGGATCCGTACTGCTGCACCAGCGAGTGGGATCGCGTGTGCGTCGAGGCCGCCGAGCAGACCTGCGGGGCCGTGTGCCAGGACGCCTGCGGGCACGACCTGTGCTCGCCCGGGGGCCCGCTCGACGCGCAGTGCGACCCGTGCGCTCAGGCGGTGTGCGCGGCGGATCCTTACTGCTGCAACAACTCGTGGGATCGCTCGTGCGTCGAGCAGGCCGCGAGCACCTGCGGGCTGACCTGCACGCAGGCGTGCAGCCACGACCTGTGCACGGCCGGCGACGTGCTCGATCCGGCGTGCGATCCGTGCGCTCAGGCGGTGTGCGCGGCGGATCCTTACTGCTGCAACAACGCGTGGGACGCGCGCTGCGTGGACCAGGCGGCGGCGGCGTGCGGTCTGTCCTGCGGTTGCAGCCACGACGTATGCGACACAGGCGTGGCCCTCGACGCCGGGTGCGACTGGTGCGCCTCCGAGGTCTGCGCGCAGGATCCGTACTGCTGCACCAACGCGTGGGACGACCGCTGCGTCGGCACGGCGAACAACGTCTGCGGCCTGACCTGCTCGTTCGACTCCACGGCGGCCGCGCTCGCGCGCGAGCCCGCCCGCCGGTGAGGTCGCGTCCGGGGTCGCCACGCGGCCCCCGCCGGCCCGCCGGCACGACAAACGCCTCCGATCCGAACCCATCCCGGTAGAACATCGTCGCAGCGAGGGGGCCCTGAACCCCTCGCTGCGATCGTGCGCGGCGCGGCCCCGGCAGCGTTTGCGGTGGGAAGAGCCGGCCCGCCGCGGTTGTTCCATGCACCCGACGTGCTGCGCCGCTTCGCCCTCGTCCTGCGCGTCCTGGTCTCGACGGCCGGCAAGGACGCATTCGCCCGCGCCATGCCGCTGTACATGGGGCTGGGCCTCGCCGGGGTGGGGATCGCGTGGCTCCTCGACGCGTGCGGCGCGGCGGCCCGGCCCCGGGCGATCGGCGCGGGGTCGTTCTGGCGGCAGCGCCTCTGAGGGCCCGCGCCGCCGGACGCGGCCTACCCGCCGGTCTACCTGGGCGGCTGCGGGCAGAGCAGCTTCTTCATCTCGTCGATCGCCTCTGCGCCCCGCAGCGCGACCGAAGCGATGCGCTGGACCTTGGGCGCGAAGGAGCAGTCGACGCGCTCATTCGGCGCCTTGTGCAGGAGGGATTCGACCTCGTCGGGGGGCCCCTGCACGCTCTTCTTCATGCAGAGGATCGGGCTGCCCTGGTGGTAGTAGTACCGGCGCTGCAGAAGGCGGAGCTCCGTGAGCCCGCCGAAGGGCTCGGCGTCGTTCAGGGCGAAGATGAGCTGTCCGTTGTCGTAATAGAAGAGGTAGGTGGACCCGGCGTCTCCCGCGGCGTGGTCCTTCAGCTCCACCCTCGAGACCGTGTTGTTCTTCCGGTGCAGCTGGACCTCGGCGCTCCCCTCGCCACCCGGGCACGCCATGCGGACATCGCTCGTGCTGAGCCCCTTGTCCGCCTGGATCTCCTCGTATTTCTTCCGGATTTCATCGATGCGAGGGTCGCCCGGCGCCTCCCCGTCGGCCCCGGGGCTTCCGGCGGCGGCCGCTGCGTCGGGGGCCGGCGTGCGCGGCGCAGGCTGGCCGGAGGCTGGGGCGGCGGCCGGGGGCGGCTGAGCTCCGTTCTCGCCGCGGGACACCGCAGCTGTCCTCGATGAGGAGGAGACGGGGGCCACGTCGCCGCGCCCGCAGCCGGTGACGAGCAGGACGCCCGTGAAGACGAACGTCAATCGACCCATGAAACGCCCCTATTCTCCATCCTGGGTTGCATCCACCTCGGCGCAACGGGGGAACGGCAGCAGCCGCAGCACCCGCGCATCGCGCACCTCGCGCCCCTCGAGGTCGAGCGACGTGGGGACGAGGCAACGCGCGAGCTCCTCGACGCCTTCCGAGGGGCAGTAGGCGCGCCCCGGATCCCCGACGAGCACCGCCGTGGGCCCCGCGGCCTGACGCCGCAGCCAGGGGAGCACCCGGTCGACCATCGCGCGCTCGTAGAAGATGTCGCCCGCCACGATGACGTCCCACGCGCCGCGCGCGGCGCTCGCCGTGAGATCGTCCGTGATGACATCGACGGCGACGCCGTTGAGGGCCGCGTTCAGCTGGAGCGCGGCGGCGGCGAACGGATCGATGTCGGCGGCGCTGACGTGCGCGGCGCCGGCGCGGACCGCGGCGATCGCGACGACGCCGCCGCCGGCGGCGAGGTCGAGCACGCGCTTGCCCGAGACCGCGGCGGGGTGATCGAGCAGGTACCGCGCGAGCGCCTGCCCGCCGGCCCACGCGAACGCCCAGTACGGCGGCGGCACGCCCGCGCGCGCGAGCGCCGCCTCGGTCGCGTGCCAGAGCGGCGTGACCTCGGTCGCGAGGTGGAGCCTCACCTCGGGGACGAGCGGCGGGCTGGCCACGGCGGTCTCGCGCGCCACGAACGCCGCGGCGCTCGCGGCAGGGGCGAGGGCCGCGACGGGCCCGCGGGGCTCCGGCGCCCGAGCGATCACGGCCGCTGCTTCGCGACCCGCGCTTCCGCCGCGCGCAGCGTCGCCTCGAGCAGCGAGGCGATCGTCATGGGGCCGACGCCGCCCGGCACCGGCGTGATCCAGGCAGCGCGCCCCCTGGCGGCCTCGAAATCGACGTCGCCCACCAGCTTGCCCGCGTCGTCGCGGCTCATGCCGACGTCGATCACCGTGGCCCCTTCCTTGATCCAGTCGCCCCCGATGAGCTTCGCCTTGCCCGCGGCGGCGACGAGGACGTCGGCCTCGCGGCAGATCGCCCGCAGATCGCGCGTGCGGGAGTGGGCGATCGCGACCGTCGCGTGCTGCGCGAGCAGCAGCTGCGCCATGGGCCTGCCGACGAGGTGGCTCCGCCCGACGACCACCGCGCGGGCGCCGGCGAGCTCGACGCCCGCCTCGGCGAGCAGGCGCATGCAGCCGACCGGCGTGCACGGCGCGAGGCCGCCCGGGCGGCCCAGCGCGAGCAGGCCTGCGTTCACCGGGTGGAGGCCGTCGACGTCCTTCGCGGGAGCGATGGCGTCGAGCACGGCGTGCTCCCGGATGTGCCCCGGCAACGGGAGCTGGACGAGGATCCCGTCGACCGCGTCGTCCGCGTTGAGCGCCGCGATGAGCGCGAGCAGCTCGGCCTCGGTCGTCCCGGCCGGGAGCGCGCGGAGCCGGCCCCGAATGCCGACCTCGTTCGACACCCGCTCCTTGTTCCGCGTGTGGGTCACGCTGGCCGGGTCCTCGCCGACGAGCACCACCTCGAGGCCAGGGGGCCGGCCGTGGGCGGCCGCGAAGCGCGCCACCCCCTCCCGCACCTCGTCGCGGACCTTCTGAGCGATCGCCTTGCCGTCCAGGATCTTGGCTGCCACGGCCGCGGAGCTTAGACCAGCCGCGGCCGTCGCGGGAGCGCGGCCCGCACGGCCTGCCCGGGGCCGCGACGACCCGCGACCGGCCGCGACGAACGGCCGCGGGCCGCGGCGTGAGGCGACCGCCACGTCCCGGGCGCGATCTTCGGGTTGACCCTTCCGTCCAGCGTCTCTAGCCATGAGCGGTGGACGCGCTGCACACCGATCTCTACCAGTTGACGATGGCGGCGGGGTACTTCCACCGCGGCATGGCCTCGCGTGTCGCGACGTGCGAGCTCTTCGTGCGGCGGCTGCCCAGGCACCGGCGCTTCCTCGTCGCGATGGGCCTCGAGCGCGTGCTGCGCTACCTCGAGCAGCTCCGCTTCACCGACGAGCAGATCGCCTACCTGAGCGCGCTCCCCGCCCTCGCGGACGCGATGACGCCGGCGTTCTGCAGCTACCTGCGGGACTTCCGCTTTCACGGCGACGTCTGGGCCGTGCCCGAGGGGACGGTGTTCTTCCCGAACGAGCCGCTCCTGCGCGTCACCGCGCCGATCATCGAGGCGCAGCTCATCGAGACGTTCGCCCTGTCCACGGTCAACTACGCCACGACGATCGCGTCGAAGGCCGCGCGCATCGTCCTGGCCGCCGGCGACGCGGGGGTCATGGAGTTCGGCACCCGGAGGGCTCACCCGGAGGCGGCGCTCGACGCGGCGCGGGCCGCGTACGCGGTCGGCTGCGTCGGCACCTCCAACGTGGAGGCCGGCATGCGCTTCGGCATCCCGGTGCTCGGGACGGCCGCGCACATGTGGACCATGGCCCACCCGTCGGAGGAGGCCGCGTTCGAGGGCTACGTCGCCGTCTTCCCGAGCGCGGCGATCCTGCTCATCGACACGTACGACACGCTCGTCGGCGCCGCGCGCGCGGCGGCGATCGCGCGCGACAAGCTGAAGGGGGTCCGGCTCGACTCCGGCGACCTCGGCGCGCTCAGCGTCGCCGTGCGGAGGATCCTCGACGCCGCCGGGTGCGCGTCGGCGAAGATCGTCGCCTCGGGCGATCTCAACGAGCACCGGATCGCCGAGCTCAGGCGCGCCGGGGCGCCCATCGATCTCTACGGCGTCGGGACGGACCTCGTGACGTCGATCGACGCCCCCGCGCTGGGCGGCGTCTACAAGCTCGTGGAGATCGGCGGCGTCGAGCCGGGCGCTGGAGGGGAGCGCACGCCCATCGCGAAGTTCTCGGAAGGCAAGGCGACGCTGCCCGGCGCGCACCAGGTGCACCGCTTCCGCGACCCGGCCGGGAGGCTCGTCCGCGACGTCATCGCGCTCGACGGCGAGCCCGCGAGCCCCGGGGCCGAGCCGCTGCTCGCGCCCGTGATGAAGCAGGGCGCCCGCGTCGCGCCGCCCGAGGGGCTCGACGCGGTCCGGGCGCGCGTGCGCGCCGAGATCGCCGGGCTGCCGGAGGCGCTGCGGCGCATCGACGACGACCCCTCGCCGGGCGCGCCCTTCCCGGTCGAGGTGTCACCGCAGCTCGGCGCGCTCGTGGAGACGGTGCGCGCCCGCGTCGTCTCCGGCGTAGGATAGCGAGATCGAGCGAGGCGCCGCGCGCGCGGCGGCGATGGCGCGGCGGCGCGCCGCACGTGAGGAGAGAGGACATGGCGAGTGGCAACGTGACCCGGCAGGCTCCGCCCCCGAGGGTGTTCGTCGACGTGGACGTGCAGCGAGACTTCTGCGAGGAGGCGGGCGCGCTCTACGTGAAGGGCTCGCCGAACGCGCTGTTCCGGAGGCTCACGGCGCACGCCGTCGCGCACGGGATCCCGATCGTCGGCTCGGTCGACTCGCACGCGTGGGACGCGTGGGAGTTCGCGTCGAACGACGTCCCGGCCCCGGAGGGCGACAAGCCGGGCTTCCCGGACCACTGCGTGAAGGGGACGCCGGGCTGGCTGAAGGTCGAGGGGACGCTGCCGCCGCGCTTCCGCTTTCTCCCGAACGTCGAGCGCGCGCCCATCGACGAGGCGGTGCGCGAGCTCGCGACGAGCACGAGCCACGCGGTCTACTTCGAGAAGGAGGTCTACAGCCTCTTCGCGAACCCCCTCGCCGAGGGGTTCCTGCGCGATCTCGCCGCGGCGCTCGGCGGCGCGCCGGAGCTCGTCGTGTACGGCGTGGCGACCGACTACTGCGTCCGCGCCGCCGCCCTCGGGCTGGCGCAGCGCGGCTACCGCACGACGCTCCTGACCGACGCCGTCGCCGGCATCACCGAGGCCGGCGTCGCCGCCGCGCTCTCCGGGATGCAGGCCGCCGGCGTCACGCTCACCACGTCGTCCGCCCTGCTTCGCTAGCGAGCCCGGCGGGGTCCCCGCGCGGCGCGGTCCCCCGGGCGCGCCCGCGACGGCGTCGTCAGCGGCCCTCCGGAGAGCCCGTCGCGCCGGGATCGCTCGGTTCGCCCTGGACGCGCAGCGACGCGCAGAGGTCGACGAGCGGCTGCGGCTTGTCGAAGTGCCACCCCTGCGCGTAGTGGATGCCCATCGACGTGAGCAGATCGGCGATCTCCTGGTTCTCCACCTGCTCGGCGACGGTCTTGATGCCGAGCGTGTCGCCGATCCTGTGCACCGACTCGACGATCGCGCGGTGGAGCGTGTTGTCCTGCAGATCGCGCACGAACATGCCGTCGATCTTCACGTAGTCGACCGGCAGGCTCTCCAGGTAGCCGTACGACGCGTGCCCGCTGCCGAAGTCGTCGATCGCGAACCGGCACCCCATGGCGCCGAGCTCCTGCATGAACCACAGCACCTCGCCGAGGTTGGCGAGCGCCGCCGTCTCGGTGATCTCGAAGCAGATCTTGCTCGGCGGCACCTGCGCCCGGTGCAGCTGCTCGACGAGGAAGTCGAGCAGGCCCTCGCGCAGGAGAGACACGCCCGACAGGTTGATCGAGCACGTGTCGAGGCGCCGGAGCGCGTGCTGCGGCATCGCGCCGATCAGCCGGAACGCCTGCCGCGCGACGTAGCGATCGATGACGTGGATCAGGCCGCTCTGCTCCGCCGCCTGGATGATGCCCACGGGCGAGTAGAGCCGGCCGTCCTCGCCGAGCTGCCGCACGAGCACCTCGAAGTGCGCGCCGTGGGGGCTGGGCGCCGCGCCCGGCATGACGAGCGGGTGGATGCCCTGCGAGTAGAGCCGCAGCCGCCCCTCGGCGAGGTGGCGCTGCAGGCTCGCGACCCACTGCATCGAGCGCCGGCTCGTCGTCATCTGCTGGTCGTCGAGGTAGACCTGCAGCCGCCCGCGCCCGTTCTCCTTCGCGATCCGGCACGCGTGATCGGCGGCGCCGAGCACGTCGACGGCCCGCTCGAAGTGGGGCGTCAGCACCACGAGGCCGATGCTGGCGCCGATCGAGAACGTCTTCTCCGCCCACCCGAACCGGAACTCGAGCAAGCAGATCTGCAGATCGCGCGCGATCCGCTCCGCCTCTCGCTCGCTCTTGTTCGCGAGCAGCAGCACGAACTCGTCGCCGCCGATGCGCCCGGCCGCGTCCTGCGGGCCGACGATCTCGTGCACGCGCGTCGCGACCCACTGGAGCAGATCGTCCCCCGCCTCGTGCCCGCAGGTCGCGTTGACGAGACGGAAGCGATCCAGGTCGATGTAACAGAGCGCGTACGGCGTCCCCGTCTTCCTGCAGTCGTTCAGCGCCTCCTCGATGCGATCGATGATCGCGTACCGGTCGAGGAGGCGCGTCAGCGCGTCGTAGCGGGGCTTGGCCGGGTGGATCGGCAGGGGCCCCGGCGCGCCGAGCTCGCGGAAGAGGACGATCTGCCCGGGAGGAGGCGGCGGCTTCGAGTCGCGCTGGCCTTCGCGCGTGGGCCGCCCCGCGATCGTGCCGATCGTGTGGAGGATCGGGATGACGGAGCCGTCGCGGCGCTCGAGCAGCGCTGTGTACCGCGCCGGCGGCCGGGTCGCCTCGGGGGCGGCGAGCGGCGCGCCCGGCGTGCGCAGCGCGCCCTCGTCGATGATCACCGGCGAGAGCGGCACCGCGGGCTCGCGCCGCGGCGTGAGCGCCGGCGGCGGCGTGGGCTTCGCGGGCGCGCCCTCGTCGAACAGCTCGTTCATCTCTCCGACGTCGATGTCCGGATCTCCGCTCGTCGTCCCCGCCGCCGGGATCAGGCGGAGCACGCGATCGAGCAGCGCGCCGCGCGCCTCGACGATCGACCAGCCGGTCAGCCGCTCGGCCGCGCCGTTGCAGCGCACCACGCGCTGCTCGGCGTCGATCTCGATCAGCCCGACGTCGACCTCGGACAGCCACGCAGCGAGGTGTTTGTCCGGCGAGCCACGGTGCGCGTCCGAGCGATCGAACGCGGCGTGCAGGCTCGACTCCGGCCGGTCATCGATCTTTGCCACCACCCCGTTATGGTAGTTGCATTCCCGGAGAAGCGGACTTCTTAAGCGCCGGCGGCGAGGAAACTCGACGGCCACGACCCACCGCTGGGGTAGGCTCGGGTCATGGGTGGTCACGAGGAGAGCAGGCGCTCCCGGCCGGGGCTCGGCGCCAGCGCCGCCGTCCTCTCGCCGGCGCCGCGGCGATTTGTCGAGCTCCAGCAAGAAACGCCTGGCCACAGGCCCACGCAGGGCGGCGTTGACGCGATGCGTTGTGGTGACGTGTCGGGATCGGGGGACGGTGTGGGAGCGCGGACCGCGCTCGGTGCGGGCTGAGGCATCGATGGGGCTTGTCCTGTTCGGGCTCACCGGCGGCCTGGGATCCGGCAAGAGCACGGTGGCGGCGCGCTTTCGCGCGCAGGGGCTTCCGGTCATCGACGCCGACGCGCTCGCCCGCGACGTGGTGGCGGAGGGGACCGAGGGGCTCGGCGAGGTGGTCCGCGCCCTCGGTCCGGAGGTGTTGCTGCCGGACGGCTCGCTCGATCGCGCGCGCGTCGCCGCGATGGTGTTCGACGACCCGGGCAAGCGCCGGCAGCTGAACGCGATCGTGCACCCGCGCATCGCGGCGCTCCTGCTGGAGCGCGCCGCGGCGCTCGAGGCGCGGGGCGAGCCGCTGGCTTGCTACGAGGCGGCGCTCCTCGTCGAGAACGGGGTCGCCGACGCGTTCCGTCCGCTCGTGGTCGTCGCGGTGCCCGAGGCGGTCCAGATCGCGCGCGCGATGGCGCGGGACGGCGCGACCGCGGAGCAGGTGCGCGCCCGGCTCGACGCGCAGCTCCCGCTCGCGAGCAAGGTCGCGGTCGCCGACCACGTCATCGACAACGCCGGCGATCGCGCCGCGACCGAGCGCCAGGCGGACGAGGTGCTCGCCTCGATCCGGGCGAAGCTCGGCGGCGGCGCTGAACGCGCGGGACGCTGACTTGATGCGCAGTGCCCGGCGTGGAAGTCTCGCGGCCGGCCGATGACGTCGTTCAAGTCGAAGCTCGCGCGGCTCGGGCCGCTCCCGGCGGAGCGACGCGCCGGCGCGGTCCCGGGCGCGATCGCACGAGGCGAGGCGTCGCCGCCGCCGGTCGCGGCGGCGGGAGCGCCCGCCGCGGTCGGCGCTCGACCGTCGCTGGACGAGCTGCGCGAGCGCAT
This sequence comes from Sorangium sp. So ce590, assembly GCF_051521365.1. Lineage (NCBI taxonomy): Bacteria > Pseudomonadati > Myxococcota > Polyangiales > Polyangiaceae > Sorangium > Sorangium sp. So ce590. Next base: position 4,834,768 of record NZ_CP150346.1, on the reverse strand, counting down.
CTCTCGCATCGTCGCCCGCGGCGCGCCGCCGACCCCCAGGGCCGATCCGGCGCGCGGCGAGCTCCCCTTCCATGTCGAGCAGACGCCCGGGGGGCCGCTCTACGTGAGCCGCACCCGCTCGCTCGCGGCGGCCCGCGTCGGCCGCGCGCCGCTCGTCGCCGCGCGCGACGCCGACCCGGCGATGCTCGCGCTCCTGGCGCTCGACCCGGCGCTCGCCGGCTGCGACCTGCGGAGGGCGCTGTTCCTCGACACGGAGACCACGGGCCTCGCCGGCGGCACGGGCACCGTGCCGTTCCTGATCGGCCTCGCCTGGTTCGACCCCGGGGCCGCCGGCGCGGGGCCGCTCGGCGAGCCGTCGTCCGACGCCTTCATCATGGAGCAGCTCCTCCTGCGCCGCCTCGGCGAGGAGGAGCCCATCCTGCGCCGGCTCGCCGAGCGCCTCGCCGACGCCTCGATGATCGTCACGTACAACGGCAAGGCGTTCGACATGCCGCTCCTGCGCACGCGCTACGTGATGAACCGCCTGCCGCCGCCGCCGGAGCTGCCGCACCTCGATCTCGTCCACGTCGCGCGCCGCATCCACAAGGCGCGCCTCAAGACCTGCACGCTCATCGCCCTGGAGCACGACGTGCTCGGCCGGGTGCGCGTCGGGGACGTGCCCGGCGGCGAGATCGTCGCGTGCTACGCCCACTTCCTGCGCACCGGCGACGAGGACGCGCTGCTGGGCGTCGTCGAGCACAACGCGGCCGACGTGCTCGCGATGGTCGCGCTGGTCGGCCTCTACGGCGAGCCGCTCGGCGGCCTGGCCGCAGGCGATCTCGCCGGGGCGGCGGCGACGCTGCGCAGGGCGGGCGCGCTCGAGCGCGCGGCGGAGCTCGCGGACGCGGCCGTCGAGCGCGGCGGCGGCGCGGTCGCGCGCCGCGCGCGCGGCGACATCGCGAAGGCGCGCGGGGACAAGGCGCGGGCGCTCTCGGACTACGAGGCGCTCGCCGCCGAGATCGACGATCCCGCGGTGCGCCTCGCGCTGGCGAAGCTCTACGAGCACCACGTCCGCGCCTTCGCCCGCGCCCTCGACCTGGCCGACCAGGGCACCGCCGAGCCCGAGCCCGCGCTGGCTCGCCGCCGAGCCCGCCTGCGACGCAAGCTCGATCGCAGCACCGCCGGCGCCGCGCTCGCGCTGCCGTTCGAGCGCGCCGAGGCCGCCGCCGGAGCGCGGCCGTGCTCCCTGCCCGCCGCCGCGCTGCGACGCAAGGGCGAAAAGTGAGCGGGCACCCCGCAGTCCCGCGGTTCAGGGCTCCGGGCGGGCCGATCGAGAAATCCATCCGTCTGGCTTCTCGCCGGGGCGTGCGTGGGCTAGGGTGGGGGCGATGATTACCGTCGGCTGTGCCGGTTTCCCCGTCCCAGCGACGCGCTATTTCCGCGAGTTTATGTTCGTGGAGGTGCAGGAGACCCATGTGTCCCTTCCGGGACCTGGAACGATCCGGCGCTGGCGGCGCGAAGCTCCGGTCGGCTTTCGATTTGCCCTGCTCGGTCCGCGTGAAATCGGGCAGGAGGGGTTCCGGGACGGAAAGGTGATCGAGACGGCGCTCAAGAGCATCGAGGCCGTCGCCGACGAGCTCGAGGCGAAGAGCGCCGTCTTCGTCGGTCCCCCGGAGTTCACGCCGACGCGCGCGAACAAGGCCATCCTGCGCGAGTTCCTTGCCAGCGTGAAGAAGCGCTTCGAGCGCGTCGTCTTCGAGCCGCCGCCGGGGTGGGATCCGGACGAGAGCGACGAGCTCACCCAGGAGGTCGGCGCCCTCGCCGCGCGCGATCCGCTGACCACGGGGCTCTCGCGGCTGAAGGTCGCCTACTACCGCCTGCACGGCCCGGCGGGGCACAAGTCGCGCTACGAGGACCCGGCGATCGAGCGGCTCGCGGAGATCGCGCGCGGCGCGAAGCACGACGACGCGACGTACGTGTTCACGAACGTCGACATGTTCGCCGACGCGAAGCGCTTCAAGAAGGCGATGAAGATCTGACGCGGGCGCGCCGCGCGGGCGCCGCGCCCCGGCGGCGAGGTCCGGCGCGCCGGGGAGCCGGCGCTCCGGCCGCGTGGCTCAGCGCTCGGCGCTCCGGAGGCGCAGGCGCTCGGGCCGCGTGAACAGCGCCATGGCGACGCTCGCGACCGCGGCGACGTACCACGGGATGTCCTTCACGGTCCCGTAGACGGTCTGCGGGCGCATGAACCGCGCCTCGCCGAGGAGCGATTGCTCCTTGAAGGTGTCGCTTTGCACGACGACCCGGCCGACCGGGTCGACGATCGCCGAGACGCCGCTGTTCGTGGCGCGCACGAGGTAGCGGCGGTGCTCGATGGCGCGCATCTTCGCGAGCGCGAGGTGGATCCACGGCTCCGTCGAGTCGCCGAACCAGGCGTCGTTCGTGAGGTTGACGAGGAGGTCGGGGTCGCCCTCGGCGACCAGCTTGTTCACGAAGTGCGGCAGGATGTCCTCGTAGCAGATCATCGTCGCGATCCTGTGGCCGTCCCACTCGAGCGGGGCGAGCGACGTGCCGGGGCTGAACCGGCCCGAGTTCGGCGACAGCGTGTAGAGGTACGGGATCGTGTCGCCGAGCGGGAGGTACTCGCCGAACGCGAGCAGGTACTGCTTGTCGTATCGCCCGAGGATCTCGCCGTCCTTGCCGGCCATCAGCGCCGTGTTGAAGCTCACGCCGCGCTCGTTCCGGTCGGCCGGGAGCCGGTGGATGACCGTGCCGACCACGGTGGGCACGCCGAGGCGGCCCGTGAGCGACCGCTGGACCTCGGTCTTATAGGCCGACTCGCGGAACGCCTGCGGCACGCCCGCCTCGCTCCACACGACGAGCCCAGCGCCCTGCTTGGCGAGCTCCTGGGTCCTCTTCAGGTGGATCTTGACCGCGTTCCGGCGGTCGAAGAGCGCGAGGTTCGGCTGGACGATCCCGATCTTGATCGGCTCGGCCGCGGCGGCGGCCGCGTCCACGGCGCGCATCCGGACGAGGCCGTACACGGCGGCGAGGGCGGGGGCCGCGACGCCCACCGCGACGACCGCGCGGTTCAGCGGGCGGCCGGGCCGCGACGGGCCGGCGCCGCCGCCCGCCGCGCGCGGCGCGCGATCCAGCCGGAGCTTGACCAGCTCGGCGATCGCGAGGTTCGCGGCGACAAGCACCAGCCCGACGAGGTAGGGGCCGCCGAGATCCGCGACCTGGCCCATCACCGGGGCGTTGTGGACCGAGGCGCCGTAGTACCAGGGAAAGAGCAGCGGATAGACGAGCTCGCTCGTCACGAACGCGAGCGCGAACGCCACGGCGCCCGGCCAGCCGCGCGCCTCGGCCCGCCCGTAGAGCCAGCCGCACAGGGCGATCCGTCCGGCCTGGTAGGCGCAGAGGATGGCCATGAAGACCGTGCAGAGGATCGTGGGGAAGCCGCTGAACACCCGCAGCATCTCGAGCAGCCAGTAGAAGCCGGTCATCGTCATGACGAAGCCGGCGATCCAGCCGAGCAGCGCCGCGCGCCGCGGCGTCTGTCCGCGCAGCGCCACGATCAGCGGGACGAGGCCGAAGAACGAGATCGGCCAGAGATCCATCCCCGGAAACCCGAGGAAGTAGAGGAAGCCGGAGAGCCCCGCGAGCCCGTAGGAGAGGCGCGCGGGCAGCGGCCGCACCGCGCCGTCCGCGCTCGCGCTGCGCGGCGCTTCCGGCCGAGGGAGGTGTTCGGCCGCTCCGCCTCCGACGTCGGCGGCCTCGCTCTCTTGCTGGCGCGCGGTCGTCATCGGCAGCGCCGGGGGAAGGGGAAGCAGCGCGCCGCGGCGACGGCGCGGTGGAACCTGAAGGGGCCGGGCATGGCGCCCCCGTATTGGATGGGCGCCGCCGGTCGTCAACCCGCTCGGCGCTCGCCTGGCAACCCGCTCGGCGCGCGCGCGGTGGCGAGCTCGGCACGACCGCAGGAACAAGCGCGGTGCAAGCGACCCAAGCGGACGACCCGGGCCCCGGCCGGGCCGGCGGACCCGAACAGGCGGCGGAAAGTAACGCAGAACGTGCCTGGCCCCCGTCGATCGCGACTACTATGCGCACGCAGAGCCCATGTCGAAGATACTTCACATCGAGGATGATCCCGCGAACCGCCTGCTCGTACGCAAGCTGCTCCAGAGCGCCGGCTACGAGGTCCTCGAGGCCGCCGACGGGCTCGAAGGGGTGCGTCTTGCCTGCACGCTCCACCCGGACCTCGTCCTCGTCGATCTGAACATCCCCGGCCTCGACGGGTTCGAGGTCACCCTGCGCCTGCGCGGCGAGGCGTCGCTCGCCGGCGTCCCCATCGTCGCGATCACCGCCGAGGGCGATCGGGACACGAGCCTCGCCGTCGGCTGCGACGGCTTTCTCCAGAAGCCGATCGACGCGCGCTCCTTCTCGGCGGTCATCGCCCGCTACCTCAGCGGCGCGCGCGAGGAGCTCCCCGCGTCGCAGGGGCCGCTCCGGCTGCGCGAGCAGAGCCAGCGCATCGTCGCCCACCTCGAGCAGAAGGTGGCCGAGCTCTCGCGCGCCAACGCCCGGCTCCGCGAGCTCGACGCCGCGCGCACCGAGTTCTACCGCAACATCTCGCACGAGCTCGCGACCCCGATGACCCCGATCGTCGGGTACGTGAAGCTGCTCGCCGACGAGGAGCTCGGCCCGCTCAACAAGGCGCAGAAGAAGGCGCTGCTCGCGATGGAGGACTGCGTTCGCAGGCTCCGGTCGCTCATCGACAACCTGCTCGACGTGACCGGCATCGAGACGGGCCGGATGCGCTTCATGCACTCGGAGTACGATTTCCTCGACACCACGCGGCGCGCCCTCGCGCAGGTGGCCGACCGCTTCGCCGAGGGGAAGGTGCAGCTCGTCGAGGACCTGCCGCGCGGCCCGCTCCCCGCCTGGGGCGACGCGGGCCGGCTGCAGAGGGCGATGATCCAGCTGTTCGAGAACGCCGCGAAGTTCACGCCGGCCGGCGGCACCGCGGGCGTGCGGGTCAGCGTGCTCCAGTCGGGGCACTACGAGCTCTGCGTCGCCGACACGGGGCCCGGGGTCAAGGCGGACCGGCTGCAGCGCATCTTCGAGCCGTTCTACCAGGTCGACGGCTCGGCCACGCGCGCCTACGGCGGCGTCGGCGTCGGGCTCGCGATCGCCCGGCGCACCGCCCGCGGGCTCGGCGGCGACGTGCGCGTCGTGTCGCCCAGCAACGAGGTGATCGAGGGCGAGACGCTCACCGGATCGGCGTTCTTTCTGACCGTCGCCCGGCGAGCGCCCCTCCAGGACGACGGCAGCTCGCCGGGCCGGCTCGGCCCGCCCTCGGTGCCGCCCGCCGAGCCGTCGTCGTCCTGATGCGCCCTGCCTCCCCGTCGTCGTCCTGATGCGCCCTGCCTCCAGCGCCATCTATCTCGACTGGAACGCCACGACGCCGCCGCACCCCGAGGTCCTGGCGGCGATGCAGGCCGCCGCCGAGGTGGCCTGGGCCAACCCGGCGAGCGTGCACGGACCGGGGCGGCGGGCGCGCGCGTTCGTCGAGCAGGCGCGGGAGGCGGTCGCCCGGTTGACCGGGCTCGACGCGCGCGACGTGACCCTCACCTCGGGCGGGACCGAGGCCAACAACCTCGCGCTCTGGCACGCCTTCGGGGACGAGGCCGGCGCGCTCGTTGTCTCGCGGATCGAGCACCCCTCGGTGACCCGCGCCGCGGAGGGGCTCGCCGGCCGCGGCGTGCACGTCGCCTGGGTCGATCCCGAGCCGTCCGGCCGGGTCGCGCCGGAGGCGATCGCCGCCGCCATCGATCGGGCGGCAGCGGTCGCGCCCGTGCGGCTCGTGAGCCTCCAGGCGGTCAACCACGAGACGGGGGTCGTCCAGCCGGTCGCCGAGGCGGCGGCGATCGTCCATGCCCGCCGGGCGCGGCTCCACGTGGACGCCGTCCAGGCGGTGGGACGCCTCCCGCCGGAGGCGTGGGCCGGGGCGGATCTCGTGTCGGTCGCGGCCCACAAGATCCGGGGCCCGAAGGGGATCGGAGCGCTCGCGGTGCGGCCCGGCGTCCGGCTCCGGCCCGTCCTGCTCGGCGGCGCCCAGGAGCGCGGGATGCGTCCCGGGACACAGGACCCGCTCGCCGCGGCCGGCTTCGCCGTGGCCGCCCGGCGAGCGATCGGCGCCCCCGCCCGGTACGCGGCGCTCGCCCCGCTCCGCGATCGTCTCGAGGCCGCGCTCACCCAGGTTGGGCGCGCGGCCGGCGCCGCGCCCCTCCGCAACGGGGACGGCGCGCGCGCCCCCCACGTCACGAACCTCTCCTGGCCCGGCTGGCGCGGCGACGAGCTCTGCGCAGCGCTCGACCTGGAGGGCGTCGCCGCGTCCAGCGGCGCGGCCTGCAGCGCCGGGACCGCCGAGCCGTCCCCGGTCCTCACGGCGATGCTCGGCCCCGAGCGCGCGGCCTCCGCCGTGCGCTTCTCGATCGGCGAGGACACGACCGAGGCCGACCTGACCGAGGCCGCGCTCCGCATGGCCCGCGTGCTCTCCCGGCTGCGGTCACTTCCAGCCCGAAGCTGAGCCGATCCAGCCGCTTACCGGGACCCCCCCGATTCTTGAACCATCCCTCGAGCCATTCCGGATAACCGCGCAGAGAAGGGTGAGTCCACAGGGGTAACCATACGCAATGACTGAGCTTTTCGAGGGGGGTGTGGATTCTTTTTGTCGATCCATTGAATGGATCGAATCGGCCATCTTCCTGCGAGCCTGTTCAGCCATCGATGCGATGCTCGAATCTGCATCACATGTTGTTCGTATCTATGCAAATTTGTTGTTAATTTTGCTTGGTTAAGGGTTCGACCTACTGCGTTCCCGGATGACCTCGCAGCGCGCGGTCGCGCCGAGCCCGGACCTGTTGCGCGCAATCCGGCGAGCGATGTTCCCGGGAGGCTACGGGCATGCCCTACGGCGCTGGCTGGACGGGCCCGCGGCGCGCGGATCGCCGTGGTCGTCGGGCGGCTGGTGTCGCGGGGGCTGCTGCCGGACTACGCGCGCGACGTGCGGCGCTGCCGGACGACTTCGTAGAGCGCGATCGCCCCGGCGACCGAGGCGTTCAGCGAGGAGATCGGGCCGGTCATCGGGAGCCGGGCCACGTGCTGGCAGACGCGGCGGACCGAGCGGCGCGTGCCCTTGTCCTCGGCGCCGATGACGATGCAGACAGGGCCGGTCAGGGGCAGATCGCCGAGCTCCGCCGGGCCCTGGGCGTCGAGCGCGATCGCGGCGACGCCGCGGGCGGCGAGGGACTCCAGGGCGTCGGGCAAGGAGCGGACACGGCAGAGCCTCGCGTGCTCGATCGCGCCGGCGGAGGCGCGGAACGTCGCCGGCGTGAGCGGCGCCGAGCTGTGCTCGGGCCACAGGATGGCCCCCGCGCCGAGGGCGACGGCGCTGCGGATCACCGCGCCGAAGTTCTGCGGATCCATCACGCCGTCGAGCGCCACCGTGATCGTGCCGGCGCCGGGCTCGCCCTCCTCGACGACCGGGATCGCGTCGACCCCGACGATCTGGAGCTCGGGCGCCGACGCGACGGCGCCCTGGTGGCGGCCGCCGGCGCTGCGGCGATCGAGCTCGCTGCGGGGCGCGCGCTCGGTCGGGATGCCCTGGCCCTCCGCGAGGCGCGCGAGCGCGTCGAGCTTCGGGCCGCCGTCGCGCTGGACGAGGGCCCAGGCGACCCGTGCGCCGTGCGCGCGGATCGCCTCCCGGACCGGCTGAAGACCGTAGACGAGGCGGCTCACGGTCAGCGCGGTGGGTGGAGTGTGTGCGCGATCTCCTGGACGATGGAGCGCGCGGTGGCGAGTGGATCGGCGGCGTCCCGGATCGGCCGGCCGACGACGAGGAGATCGGCGCCGGCCGAGATCGCGGCCGACGGCGTGGCGATGCGCTTCTGGTCGTCGGCGGGCGCGCCGGCCGGGCCGGGGCCGAGGCGGATGCCCGGCGTCACGAGGAGCTCGCCCTGCCCGAGCGCCTGCCGCAGCGCCGGCATCTCCTGCGGCGAGGCGACGAACCCGTGGATGCCGGCGCCGCGCGCGAGCTGCGCCAGCCGGACCACGTGCTCCGAAGCGCTCCCCTGGACGCCCTGCGCGGCGAGATCGCCGTCGTCGAGCGACGTGAGCACGGTGACGGCGAGGAGGATCAGCTCCTGGGAGCGCGCCGCCTCCTGGGCCGCGCGCGTCAGCATCTCGGCGCCGCCGGCCGCGTGCACCGTCAGGTAACGGACCCCGTGCGCGGCGGCGCTCGCCACCGCCCGCGCCACCGTCTCGGGGATGTCGTGCAGCTTCAGATCGAGGAAGACGTCGAGGCCGAGCGACCTGCCGATCTCGATCGCGGCCGGCCCCTCGCGGACGAACAGCTCCAGGCCGACCTTGAGCACGCCGACCGAGGGAGCGACGCGGGTCGCCGCCGCCCTGGCCTCGTCCAGGGTCGCAAAATCGAGCGGGAAGACGAGCCTGCGGCGCGCCTCGTCGAGCGAGCTGCCGCCGAGGCTCGTCCGCTGCCTGACGGAGCCGGTGTTCGCCATTCGGTGTTCCCGTTCCGCGTCAGAGGCAGCTGCAGAGCGGATCGCCAGGGGCGCAGTTGCAGGGGGCCTTGGTGCCGCCGCCGCTCGCCGGGTGGGCGCCGGCGGCCGGCCGCCCGCTGCCGCCGCCGCGGCGCAGCTGCTCCTGCTTCTGCTGCTCGGCCTCGAGCTGCTTCTGCAGGGCGAGGCGCGTCGCCTCGTCCTTGGCGCTCGCGAGCTGGTCGCGCAGCCCGGACATCTTGGACTCGGACTCCTTGAACTGCGCCTCGAGCCGCTTGTTCGCCTCCTCGAGATCGCGGGCCCGCGCGGCCTCGGCGGCGATGCGCGCCTCGTTGTCCTGGGACGACTTGACGGCGGCGACGGTGACGATGCCGATCACCAGCGCGCTGGCGATGGCGCCGCCGATGAGGAGCTTGCGCAGCTTGTTCTTCGACTCGTCCTGCTGCAGCGCCGCGAGCGAGCGCTCGTGGTGCTGCTGCGCGGCCATCGCCTCGAGCCGCGCCTTCTGCTCGGCCTCGACGCGCGCCTTCTCGATCTCGGCCTGCCGGATCGCCTCGAGCCGCGCCGCCTCCTCGCGGGAGCGTCGCTCCTCGTTGCGACGGCGCTCCTCCTCGGTGCGGATGCGCAGCTCCTCGGCCTCGCGCGCGGCGCGCTCCGCCTCGACGCGCGCCTTCTCGGCGGCGGCGGCGGCGGCGGCCTTCTGGGCCTCTTCGGTCTTGATGCGATCCTCCTCGAGGTTCATCAGCTCCTTGAGCGAGAACAGGACCGAGCTTTCCTTCTGTTCCGACATGACCTCGTGGCTCCTTCGATCGAGCGCGTGCGGTTGGGCTACCAAGGGGCGGCGCGGAGAACCTGCAGGTCGCCCTGGGTGGGGCCACCGAGCAAGACGATTCTGACCCGCAGAGCGGCTTTCACGCAATTATTCGCGATCACCGCGACCCTCGCGATGTCGAGGAACCGCGGAACCGTCAGCCAGATTATCGCCGTGGTGCACCGCAGGTACCAGCGGAAATCGCAGCGCTCCGTCCCTTCCACGTCTCCACGTCCCTTCCACGTCTCCACGTCCCCTCGTCCGTTCCACGTCCCCACGTCCCCTCGTCCGTTGCGCGCGCACCTGCCCAGCCGCGCCGTCCCGCGTGCCCGCGCCACCGGGCGACCTCGACCGTCCGGAGAGGGTGCCTGGGGGACGCCCGAGCACGGACCGCCAGAGGCCGCGCCGCGCCCCACGCTCCCGTTGGATTCTCGGTGGCTCTCCGGTAGGTTCGCGCGCCCATGGCAAACGTCATCAAGGCGCACATCACCGGTACGGTCTGGAAGATCGAGGTCAAGCCGGGCGACAAGGTCGAAGAGGGGACCGTGGTCGTCATTCTCGAGTCCATGAAGATGGAGATGCCCGTCGAGGCCGAGGAAGAGGGGATCGTCGAGGAGATCCTCGTCACCGAGGGGGCCTCGGTCACCGAAGGCGCCCCGCTGATCAAGCTGGCCTGACCGCCCGGGCCGGCCAGCGTCCGCGCTTTCACGGACTCGCCCCGCGCCGACGCGCCGCCGCCAGGACGGCCGCGGGGCCCGGCCGCGCCCCCGAGGGCGCGGCGCCGATCACTCGCGCCAGAAGAATTTCCAGGGGTTGTGCTTGAGGTCGCGGGCGAGCTCCTGCAGGTCGTCGAACAGCTGCTCGTCCATCACCAGCGCGCCCACCGTCCCCTTGCCGCGCTTGACGTGGGCGAGGACCTCCTGGGCGTCGGCGGTCGCCGACCTCGCCCTGCCCGCGATCTCGGCGATGTCGTCGAGCGTCTTCTTGATCTTCGCCTGCTCCGTCTCGCCGCCCACCGTGGTCGACAGCCGGCGCGCGTTGGCCAGCGTCTCGCGCGCGTCCGTCATGAGCGGCGGCAGATCGCGCGCGGCCGTGCTGCTCACCTGATCGGCGTTCGCGAGGATCCGGTCGATCTGCGGGTTGTTCACGTACTTCTGCCGGGCGTCCTTCACGAGATCCGTGCCGTCGAGGCTCATCTGCTCGACGTTCTCGGCGATGCGATCGAGCCGGTCCTGGTTCCGGTGCATGAACTCGCCGGTGCCCTTCAGCGTCTTCCGGAGCCCGTCGAACGCCTCGCCGACCTCCTCCCGGTGCTCGCGCATCGCGGTGACGGTCGCGTGCAGGAGCTCGTAGCCCTCGGCGAGGAGCATGTCGAGGCGCGGCGGATCCAGCCCCCGGACGACCGCGTTCGCGGGGAGCACCGGCCGATCGGTCGAGCCGGGCTCGATCGCGAGGAACTGCTCGCCGAGCACGCCCTGCGTCGTGACGTAGAACGTGGCATTGTCATGGATGCTCTGCTGGTAGCGCTCCTCGACGCGCAGCTGGATCCGCACGAGCGGCTCGCGCCTGCCGTCCTTGCCGACCTGGCCGCCGCGGAAGTGGATCTCGCTGAGCTTGCCGACCTCCACCCCGGCGATCTTCACCGGCGCCCCGGTCTGCAGGCCGCCCGGGTTATCGAACTCGACGTAGATGGAGTACTTCGGCTGAAAGTTGACTCCGCCCATCACGAGGATGAACGTGGCGAGGAGCCCGAGCGCCGTGAGTATGAGGATCCCGACCTTGACCTCGATCGATCGCGGGCTTGCCATGGGGTCTTCATCTTCTCCGATCTGGCGGCGGGGAGGTGAGGGAAATAGGCCAGGATCCAGCTGCCCTGACGCATCGTCTCCGGCGCGCGTCGTGACGCTTCGCGCTGCCTTTGCCCTGACGCAACCGTACTTGCCTCCCAGGCCGCGATGATTTCGTTCCGAAATGTCAGAAAATCCTTTGGGCCCAAAGAGGTCCTCAAGGACGTCTCGTTCGACGTCGAGGACGGCGAGGTGTTCTTCATCATCGGGCAGTCGGGCGTCGGGAAGAGCGTGCTCATCAAGCACCTCGTCGGCCTGCTCTACCCGGACGGCGGGGAGATCTGGCTGGACGGCGAGGAGGTGAGCCGCTTCGACGAGGCCCGGATGTACCCGGTCCGGATGAAGTGCGCGATGGTGTTCCAGCACTCGACGCTGTTCGACTCGATGACGTGCGCCGAGAACGTCGCGCTCCCGCTCCGCAAGCACAAGGGGCTCAAGCCGAAGGAGGCGCTCGCGGAGGCGCGGCGGCGGCTCGAGCAGGTGCACATGCGCGAGTTCGGGGACCGCTTCCCGCCGGAGCTCGGCGACGGGATGCGCAAGCGCGTCGCCATCGCCCGCGCGCTCACGCTCGACCCGCGCTACGTGCTCTTCGACGAGCCGACCACGAGCCTCGACCCGGTGAGCGCGCGGCGCGTCGACAAGCTGATCCGCGAGCTGAGCGACACGCTCGGCGTGACGAGCATCGTCGTGAGCCATGATCTCGTGAGCATCTTCACGATCGCCGACCGCATCGTCATGCTCTATCAAGGGCTCGTCCGCCTGCTCGGAGATCGCGGGGTGTTCGAGGGCTCGCAGGACGCGATCGTCCAGCAGTTCATCACCGGGAGCGCCGAGGGGCCGATCGAGTGAGGCGCCGCGCGGCGCGCGGCGACGCGGCAGGCGGCCTGGCTAGCGGAAGATCACGAAGGCAGCCGCCGAGATCAGCATGTTGAGGACGATGACCGCGAGCGAGGAGTTCACGACCGCGCGCGTCGTCGCCCAGCCCACGCCCTCGCTGCCGCCGAAGGTCGAGAGGCCGGAGTGGCCGGAGACGATCGGGATCGCGGCGCCGTAAGCCAGGCACTTGGCGAGGCCGGTCGCGAGGTCGCCGGCGTCGACGAGGCTCACGTTCATGAACGTCTCGGGGCTCACGTCGAACATGCTGTAGGCGGTGACCATCCCCGTGGTGAACGCGACCGCGGCGCTCCAGACGATGAGGCACGTGGTCATGAGGAGGCTCGCGATGAACCGCGGCTTGATGAGGTAGTCGATCGGATCGGCCGCGCACATGCGGAGCGCGTCGACCTGCTCGGTCACCACCATCGAGCCGATCTCGGCGGCGATGCCCGCGCCGACCCGCGTGGCGAGCATCAGCGCGCCGATCGAGGCGGCGAGATCGCGGATGAGCAGCTCGAGGTAGGTCGCGCCCAGCATGGTCAGATCCGGGATGACCCGCTTCGCCTGCTGGCCGGCCTGGAAGACCATGATCATCCCGATGAAGCCCATCACGACCGTCAGGAAGAACAGCGATTTGTTGCCGATCTCGTACATCTGGACGAGCACGGCGCCCGGCTCGTGGCGGCCCTTCGCGCAGTAGTAAAGCGTCCTTACAAATAGCGAGTAGAGCTCGCGCGCCGACGCGAAGAGGGACAGCGCGGCGCTGCCGATCGCGGCGACGCCGGACTGCTCGGGCGCGAGATCCCGGAGCTCGCTCGAGGGGGGGCCCGCGCTCGCGCGGTCCGGGAAGCTCGGGTGGGAGGGGGGCATGCGCGGCGCCGTCGATCAGTCGAGCGTGAACGAGACGAAGTAGTCGAGGATGAAGATGCCGGCGGCCGAGGCGACGACGGTCGCGTTGACGGCGCGGCCGACGCCGGGGGCGCCGCCGGTCACGCCGAGGCCGTACTGGCAGCTCGAGAGCGCGAGGACGACGCCGAAGACGACGCTCTTGACGAGGCCGCTCATGACGTCGCCGATGCCGAGGAGCCCGCTCGTGAGGCCGTTGTAGAAGACCGCCGGGGCGACGCCGAGCAGGAGATCGCCGGTGAAGGCCGCGCCGAGCAGGGCGAGCGCGTCGGCGAAGATCACCGAGAGGAACAGCGTCAGCACCATCGCGAGGAAGCGCGGGGCGATGAGGAAGCTCACCGGGTCGATCGCGAGGACGCGGAGGGCGTCGATCTGCTCGGTGACGACCATGGTGCCGAGCTCGGCGGTGTTGTTGGCGCCGACGCGGCCGTTGATCATGAGCGCCGTGAGCAGCGGGGCGATCTCGCGGAGCGTGCCGAAGCCCGCGCCCCAGCCGAGCAGGCCGTGCGCGCCGAAGCGCTCGACCAGCGGCGCCGCCTGGATGACCATGATCGCGCCGGTGAAGAGCGCGGTCACGGCGACGATGGGCATCGACTTGACGCCCATCTTGTAGAGGTTGCGCATGAACTCGGCGCCGTCGACGCGGAGCGTGGCCACGCGCGTCGCGATCTGCCCCGCGAGCACGGCCATGCCGCCCACCGTGGCGGCGATCTGCAGGAACGTGGCGCCGACCTGGTGCACCCCGGTGGGCTCCTGCGCGATCGGCGCGCGCAGCCGCCGCGCGGGCGGCCCGCCGGGCGCGGGGAGCGCACCCGGGACGCGCGCGGCGGTGCCTGGGCCAGCAGGAGACGTCATCGGAACAGGGAGCTTAGCCCAAGGCTCCCGGGGAGCGCGGCCCGATCCGCTGCGATCCGGCGTGCGCAGCGGCCCCGGCAGCTACCCAAGCAGGAGATCGTCCTCTATCTGAAAAGCGCATGCCTCGCTTCGAAGCCGTCCTGTGCGATGGTAAACGCGGACTTCCACAGGTAATGCTGGCGCGTCTCACGCCGGAGGCCGCCGGACGCCGCCGAAGGAGCGCCGGCCGGGGAGGGCGCCGCTGGTGACGACGTCCGGTCGACAGCGGATCGAGCCCGTGACGAAAAGAAAAGCGGATCCCACGGCCCATCGCGCGCCCGTGCGCGCCATGACAGGCGGGCTCCCGACTGGCCTGCTCGACGATGGGCAGACGTTCGCCGTCCTCTCCGCCGCGACGTTCGCGCTGAAGGCGATCTTCGTGAAGCTCGCGTACGCCGCGCACCCGATCGACGCGGTGTCGCTGCTCGCGCTGCGGATGGGCATCGCGCTGCCGTTCTTCCTGTGGCTCGCCCGGAGGGAGCGCGGAGAGGCCGCCGAGCCCATGACGCCCCGCCTCTGGGGGGGCGTGCTGCTCGTCGGGTTCCTCGGGTACTACCTGTCCAGCCTGTTCGACTTCATCGGGCTCACGTACATCAGCACCGGCCTCGAGCGCCTGATCCTGTTCGTGTATCCGACGCTCGTCCTCATGATCGGCGCGGTGTGGCTGAAGCAGCCGGTGCGCGCCAAGGCCTGGGGCGCGCTCGCCGTGTGCTATCTCGGCCTCGCTGCGGCCGTCTGGCACGATCTCGTGCAGACCGGGGACGTGCGGACCGTCGCCGTCGGCGGAGCGTGGGTGTTCGCGAGCTCGGTGACCTACGCGCTTTACTACATCGGTGTCGGCAAGCTCGCGTCCAGGGTCGGCTCGACGCGCCTCGCCGCGTACTGCGGGGCGACCTCGTGCCTGATGGTGCTGGCGCACTACGCGGCGACGGGGAGCCCCGCCAGGCTGGGGGAGATCCCGGCCTCGGTGTGGGGGTACGCGGCGGCGATGGCGACGATCAGCACGGTGCTCCCCATCGTCCTGCTCGCAGAGGCGATCCGGCGGCTCGGCGCGGGCCGGGCCGCGACGTTCTCGACGCTCGGCCCGGTGCTCACGATCGCCTTCTCATGGGTCATCCTGGGGGAGCCGTTCGCGTGGCAGCAGGTCGTCGGGCTCGCGCTCGTCGTGGGCGGCGTGACCTGGCTCGGCAAATCGCGCTGAGATCGAGCTCGGCGCCCGCCCGTGAGGTCACCCGGCCGACGTCGCGCGGTGAGGCTCCGGCGCGCCGGTGCCGAAGAACTCGCCCCGGACGCGCTCGCGCTCGCGCTCCACCTGCTCGGCCGTCGCGCCGAGCCGCACGAGGAGGCGCTCGGTCATCGAGAACGCGACCTCCGCCTCGCCGGTCACGACGACGTCCGCGCCCGCCTTCTTCAGCGCGCCCACCTCGCGCAGATAAAAGGCGCGGGCGAGGACGAACAGCCGCGGATTGATGCCCTTCGCCTGCTCGATGACCCCGTCTCCGGGCGCGCCCGCCGACGTGAACAGCAGGCTGTCGGCCTTCCCGACCCCGGCGCGATCGAGGATCTCCCGCTGCGTCGCGTCGCCGTAGATCGCGTGGATGCCCTGGTCATGCAGCTGCCTCACCGTGTCGAGGTTGAGCTCGACGACCGTGACCTCGATACCGTTCTCCCGGAGCAGCCGCGTCAGCGTCCGCCCGACCGGGCCGTAGCCCACCACGACCGTGCGGTGGGCGGGCTCGTCCACCGGAGCGGCCTCGGCGACGGCGTCCGCCGCGGCGCCGCGCCGCAGGAAGAGCGCCGACGTCGACCGCGCGAGGCGATCCCGGATGCTGAAGAGCAGGGGATTCAGGGTGATCGACACGATCGACGCGACGACGAGCGCCTGCGAGGCCTCGTCCGGCACGATCCCGAGCTGCCGGCCGAGCGTCGCCAGGATGAACGAGAACTCCCCGATCTGCGCGAGCGAGAGCGCGACGGCGAAGGCGGTCTGGAAGGGGCGGCGGAGCATCACCACCACGAGGAGCGCGGCGAGGGGCTTGCCGATCAGCACGACCGCGAGCGTCGCCACGGCGACCGGCCAGCTCGCGACGAACTGCGTCGGGTCGAAGAGCATGCCGACCGAGACGAAGAACAGCACGGCGAACGCGTCGCGCATCGGGAGCGCCTCCGAGGCGGCGCGCGAGCTGAAGTCGGACTGGCCGACGACCAGGCCGCCCAGGAAGGCGCCGAGCGCCATCGACGAGCCGAAGAGCTTCGCCGAGCCGACGGCGACGCCGAGCGCGACGACGAGCACCGTCAGCGTGAAGAGCTCCCGCGAGCCGGTCTTCGCCACATACCCGAGCAGCGCGGGGATGACGCGCTGCCCGACGATGAACACGAAGGCCACGAGCCCGGCGAGCTTCAGGACCGCGAGGCCCACGGATACGGCGATCCCCGTCGCGCCCGCGCTGCCGTCCCCGCCCACCAGGGCGGGGAGCAGCACGAGCACCAGCACGGTGAAGACGTCCTCGAGCACGAGCCAGCCGATGGCGAGGTGGCCAGCGGGGGTGTGCAGGACGTGGCTGTCGCTGAGGACGCGCGTGAGCACGACGGTGCTCGCCACCGAGATGGCGATGCCGAAGACGGCCGACGCGGCCCACGTCCAGCCCGCGGCGCGGCCGACCACGACCCCGAGCGCGGTGGCGACGGCGATCTGGACGAGGGCGCCTGGCACGGCGATCTTCCGCACGGCGAGGAGCTCGCGGACGTGGAACTGCATGCCAACCCCGAACATCAGCAGGATGACCCCGATCTCCGCGAGCTGGTCGGCGAGCCCCTTGTCCGCCACGAACCCCGGCGTGAACGGTCCGACGAGGATCCCGGCCAGCAGGTAGCCGACGATGGGCGACAGCCTCAGGCGCTGGGTGATGAAACCGAACGCGAGCGCAGCGGTGAAGCCGCCCGTGAGCGTGAGGATGAGGTCGAGGTCGTGCGGCATTTCGGCACTAGTAGCGCTTCTCTTCACCGACCGCAGCCGCTACCGCGCGACGGGGCGACGAAGGACGTGCGACCTCG
Organism: Sorangium sp. So ce590; assembly: GCF_051521365.1. Lineage (NCBI taxonomy): Bacteria > Pseudomonadati > Myxococcota > Polyangiales > Polyangiaceae > Sorangium > Sorangium sp. So ce590. The sequence goes on along the minus strand of NZ_CP150346.1, from coordinate 4,817,825 downwards.
TCGGCCGCGCCGCGCGCGCCCCGGATCCGCGCCCGCGCCGCGACCGGCGCGTACATCGCGTCGGCGACGCTGAAGCGGCCAAGCAGGAACTCGCCCCCTGGCCGAAGCGAGATCGGCAGTCGTTCCAGGTCGATTGAATGCGCGCGATGTCCTGCGACGCGGCCTCGGTGAGCGCCACGCCCTGGATCTTCCGCCGCACGTTCATCGGCAGCGCGGTGCGGAGGGCGGCGAAGCCGCTCACCATCTCGGCGCTCGCCGCCCGCGCGATTCAGGACGAGCCAGGGCCGGAGCGACCACGACGAAGAGGACCTGTTTCCAATGTAGAGAGTGCGCTCAGCCATGTGCAGAGCCCGCCACCGTCGCCCCCCCCCGGGCGGCAGCGCGCCCGGCCCCTCACCCCGCCGGCTCGCCCCCGAACACCTCGCTCGCCAGCGCCTCCACCGCCATGCGCACCGCCTCGTCGCTCGTGTGCCGCACCCGGAAGCCCAGCGTCGCCAGCTTGCCCGGATCCATCCGCGATACCGGCACGTCGCCGGGCCACCCGCGCTCGCCGCCCTGATACCGGATCACCGCGTCGGGATAGGGCGACGCCGCCACGCACAGCTCCGCGATGCGGGAGACGCGGGTCGCGTCCTCGGGCGCGAGGTTGAAGAGGTTCAACCGCTCTCCGGCCCGGTCGAAGCCGAACAGGATGCCCTCCGCGCAGTCCCGGACATCGAGGTACGGCTTCGACTGGCGCCCGTCGCCGAGCACCTCGAGCTCCGTGCGAAGGGCGCGCAGCTTCTTCAGGAAATCGAGCGCCGCGCCGTGCGTCCCGCGCGGCCCGACCACGTTGCCGAAGCGGTAGATCCACGCGGTGAGGCCGAAGCACTCGACATAGGCGCTGATGAGCGCCTCGCCCGCGAGCTTGCTCGCGCCGTAGAGCGAGATCGGCAAGGCGCCGAGATCGCCCTCCGCGCACCGCCGCGCCGTGTCGCCGTAGACCGTCCCGGAGGACGAGAAGATCAGCCGGCCCACCCCCGCGCGGCGCATCGCCTCGAGCACGTTGTACGTCGCGATCGTCCCCTGATCGAGGTCGAGCCGCGTCCGCGCGAGCCCCCAGCGCGCCTCCGGGTTCGCCGCGAGGTGCACGACGAGGTCGTGGCCCGCCATGGCCTCGGTGAGGCGATCCAGATCGAGGGCGTCCGCCTCGACGAGCGTCGCGCGCCCGGAGGCGAGGTGCGGGGCGACGAACGCGCGGCGCCCGACCGAGAGGTTGTCGTACAGCGTCACGGGGCCGCGCTCGACAAGGCGATCCGTGAGGTGGCTCCCGATGAACCCGGCGCCGCCGACGACGAACGACCTGAGCCCGGTCATCGCCCGCCTCCCGCGGCCAGGCGCTCGACCCGCGCCGCGAACTGCAGGCGATCCTGCGTCACGAGACGGAACGGCATGTCGTGGATCCTGAGCGGCCACTCGAGGCCGGTGATGCGCCCGCCCGCGCCGCGCACGAGCTCGGCGAGCTCGCCCGGCGTGAAGTAGGTGCCGCGCACCTCGACGCCCGGCGCGGCGTTCCCGACGAGATCCATCCAGAGCAGGACCTTCTCCGAGACAGGGCCGAACCGGAAGTGATCCTTGAGCGCGACGACGCGCGACGCGACCCGGAGCGCCTCCGCGAGCAGCGCGCCGGGGCGCGCGCAGTGGTGCAGCACGTCGGAGAGGAGCACCGCATCGAACGCCCCGTCGGGGAAGGGGAGGCGCTCGCCATCGTACGCGACGACCGGCAGCGCCGCCCCGGGGCGCGCCTTCACGTCCACGCCGACGACGCGCTGCGCGCCCACCCGGCGCGCGACCTCGAGCGCGACCGTCCCGTCGCCCGCGCCCACGTCGAGCAGCGACGCCGCGCGGCCCACCTGCGCGGCCAGCGCCCGCGCGACGCGGCCCACGCGAGGCACGTGGACCAGGCGATGGTGCAAGGAGAACAAGCCGCGCGCGAGGACCGTCATTCCACATCCGAGCCCCGGCGCCGCACGCGCCGGAGAACGGCGCCACGCTAGTCGAGCGCGCGAGGACCGGCAACGCCCGGGGCCACGCCGCGCTCGACGCGCGTGGCGCGGGCCGCCTCCGGCGCTCTGACGCGCGGGGAGCCGAGAGGCCGTGGCCAGACAGGACAGCGGCGAGATCACGAAAACAACACCTCTCCAGGACGACCGGCAAGGTGCCCTGGACTCCGGGGCCAGCGCGCTCCCGCGGTGGCAACAGAGGCCGGCGGCGCGCACCTCGTTATGCCCGGCCCGAAAGGAGAGCTGCCGTGAAACAGCCACTCTTCCAGGGTCTACGACAATGACGTCGTGAGGCTCGCTCCCCGAGCCGTTCTCGCCCCGCTCGCGCTTGACCGATTCGCGCCATCGAACATAGCTGACTCGATGATCGGCACGCGCGGAAGAGGGCTCATGAAAGCTGGTGTGCGCTGGTTCGGTCTGGCCTCCCTCTACATCGCTCTTTCAGGGTGCAGCGGAGAATCTGGAGGCGAGGCGACGGACCAGAACACCGCCCCTCAGGACGGCGCAGAGACGGGCGAGGCGACGTTCGCGCCGGATGAGCCGACGGAGCTCTGGTTCGTGGAGCTCGAGCGCGCGCCGGCCGCGAGGAGCGGCGGGGGCGCGCGCGTCAAAGGCCTCGCGGGCGAGGAGCTGGTGCGCTTCCGGCGCGCGGCCGAAGAACGCGGGCTCCGGTACAGAGTACGATTCTCGTTCGAGGAGCTCTGGAACGGCCTCTCCGTCCGCGTCGCGCGCGGGGGCTCCGCCGCGCTCTCCGAGATGCCCGGGGTCAAGGCCGTCTACCCCGTCGTGCCGGTGGAGCTCGACACCACGCGCGTCGTGACCTCGGTCGACCCGGATCTCGCCGTCGCGAGCGACATGTCGGGCGCGGACCTCGTGCGCCGCGACCTCGGCGTGACCGGCGCGGACATCCGCGTCGGCGTGATCGACAGCGGGGTCGACTACCATCACCCCGATCTCGGCGGCTGCTTCGGGCCGGGCTGCCGCGTGGCGTTCGGCTACGATTTCGTCGGCGACGACTTCGTCGCCGGCGACGCGAGCAAGCAGCCGGCGCCCGACGGCGACCCCGACGATTGCCTGGGCCACGGCACGCACGTCGCCGGCATCATCGGGGCGAACGGGATCGTGCAGGGCGTGGCGCCGGACGTGACCTTCGGCGCCTACCGCGTGTTCGGCTGCCGCGGCGGCTCGCGCTCCGACATCATCGTCAAGGCCATGGAGCGGGCCGCCGACGACGGGATGCACGTCGTCAACATCAGCATCGGGACACCGTTCCAGTGGCCGGACTACCCGACGGCGACCGCGGCGACCGCGCTCGTCGCGCGCGGCGTCGTGGTCGTCGCGTCGATCGGCAACAGCGGCGAGAAGGGGCTCTGGGGCGCGGGCGCGCCCGGCGTGGGCGAGGCGGTCATCGGCACCGCGTCCGTCGACGGCACCCGCGTGACCCGCCTGTCGTTCACCGTGGCGCCTGGCAGCGCGGCGATCGGCTATGCGCGCGCGGTCGGGAGCCCGCCCCCGCCGCTCTCGGGGAGCGCCCCGCTGGAGCGCACCGGGACGCCCACCAGCGCGCGCGACGCCTGCGACGAGCTCCCCGCGGGCAGCCTCGCAGGCAAGATCGCGCTCGTCCGGCGCGGTGGCTGCCCCTTCCACCAGAAGGCCACGCGCGCGCAGGCCGCCGGCGCGGTCGGCGTCGTGATCTACGACGACAGGGCCGGGGTGCTCAGCCCGTCGGTCGAGGCGGACGGCTCGATCACCATCCCGGTCGTGGGGATCGCGCAGGCCGACGGCGAGCTGCTCAACGCGCGCCTCGACGCGGGGCCGCTGACCCACAGCTGGACCGACCGGGCCGTGGCCGCGGAGAGCCGCACCGCGGGCCTCATCTCCGGCTTCAGCTCGCACGGCTTGAGCGCGACGCTCTCCTTCAAGCCGGACCTCGCCGCGCCCGGCGGGGCGATCTACTCGACGATCCCGGTCGAGCAAGGCTCGTACGACACGCTCAGCGGCACGTCGATGGCGGCGCCGCACGTGGCGGGAGCCGTCGCGCTCCTGCTCGACGCGCGCCCGGAGCTCTCCGCGCCGCGCGTGCGCGACGTCCTGCAGAACAGCGCCGTCCCCGCGCCGTGGAGCGGCGATCTGAGCGCCGGGGTGCCCGAGAGCGCGCACCGGCAGGGGGCGGGGGTGATCCGCGTCGACCGGTCGATCCGCGCGAGCACCGTGATCAGCCCCGGCAAGCTCGCGCTCGGCGAGAGCGAGGCCGGCCCCGCCGCGCGCACGCTGACGCTCGAGAACGCGAGCGCGCACGACGTCACCTACGACCTGTCGCACGCGCCCGCGGCGTGCGCGACAGGGCGCGATCACTGGAGGCCGGCGAGCGCGACGACCGGCGCCGCGCGCGTCGACTTCGGCGCCGCGAGCGTCACCGTGCCGGCCCGCGGGAGGGTGACCGTCTCGGCCACCGTCAGGGCGAGCGACGCGCTCCCGGACGGCAGCCTGTTCGGCGGCTACCTCGTGTTCACCCCGCGGGGCGGCGCGGCCGACGGCGCGCTGCGGGTGCCGTACGCGGGCTTCAAGGGCGATTACCAGAGCGTGCCCGCCCTCAAGCTGTCGGGTCAGGAGGCGCCGTGGCTCGGCAAGCTGAGCGGGACGAGCATGACCCCGCAGCGGAGCGGCGCGACCTACACGCTGGCGTCCGGCGATGTCCCGTACGTGATGGTCCACCTCGACCACGGCGCCGAGCGTCTGACCCTGGACATCATCGAGGCCGCGACCGCGAAGCCGTGGGGGCGCGCGGTTTCGCTCTCGCGCGTCGGTCAGAGCGCGTCGACGACCGCGTTCACGCGGTATGGGTGGAAGGGCACGACGAAGCTGAACGGGCGGGCGACGGTCGTGCCGGACGGGGGCTATCGGATCATGCTCCGCGCGCTCAGGGCGCTCGGGGATCCGGGCAACGAGGCGCACTGGGACACGTGGACGTCGCCTGTCGTCACCCTGGACCGGCCGTGAGGGGCGCGCTCACGGCGCCTTGTAGACGAGCACCGGCCAGAGCCGACGAACGACGCGCACGAGCTCGCGCTGCGCCCGCATGACCGCGCCGATGTCCTTGTAGGCCGAGGGCGCCTCCTCGCGCAGCCGGTCGGCGAGGCGATGATCGAACCACACGCCCTCGGCCTCTCGCAGGAGCTGCCGCGCGCCGATCCGGCGGCGCGCTTCGCCCCGCGGCAGCGCGCGCCCGGCGCCGTGCGCTGACGAGCCGAGCGCCTCGGGGTGGCCGCGCCCCTCCACGTGGAAGCTCGGGCTCCCCATCGATCCGGGCACGACGCCCAGATCTCCCGCGCGGAGCCCCATCGCGCCCTTGCGGTGCACCCAGAGCGCGCGTCCGCCGTGCTCCTCGCGCCGGACGTGGTTGTGATCGACCTCCATGCGCGACGGCGCGTCGACCTCGACGCCGAACAGCTCGGCGAAGAGCGCCGCGGCCTCGGCCACCATGCGGCGGCGGCTCGCCCGCGCGTACCCCGCGGCCCAGGCCGCGTCGGCGAGGTACGCGCGCCCGGCCTCGCTGTCGGCCTCGAGGAAGCGAACCCCCGAGGGATCGCGCGCCGCGAGCGCCTCGTGGTGCTGCCGGATCGCCGGCCCCATGGCGCGCGAGCCGCTGTGGAGGAGCAGCCACAGCGCGCCCTCCTCGTCGCGCTGCACCTCCAGGAAATGGTTGCCCCGGCCGAGCGTGCCGAGCTCCATCCGGCCGTCGCGGCGCTTCATCGCCTCGAGCCGAGGCGCGCCGAGCCGGGCCTCGGCGAGATCGTCCGGCAGCGGCGGGGCGCTGGCGGCCGCGTGCAGGACGTACGGGACGCGGCGGTACAGCGCCGAGAGGAGCCGCGCCGCGCGGTCGCGATCCGCGAGAAGATCGGCGTCCGCGTGGAGCCGCAACGCGACCATGCCGCACCCGATGTCGCCGCCGACCGCCGCCGGCAGGAGGCGGCGGGTCGTGGCGGTCACCGTGCCGACGCACACGTCGTCGGCCACGTGCGCGTCGGGCATGACCGCGATGTGCGCGACGTCCTCGGTGCGCGCGAGCCGCGCGAGCGACGCGTCGAGCGCCGCGCCCGCGCCGTCCGGGAGCCACGCGGCGATGCGCGCGCTCACAGCTCTCCCTCCGGCGGCAGCACCTGGAAGGCGAGCGTCGGCGCGCGCTTGCGCGTGATCGCTCCCGCCACCTCCGCGCGCACGTAGCCGGCCACCCGCTCCAGCCGCGCCGCCGCCACGTCCGGCGGCGTGCCCGGCCCGACCTGCACGACCACCGCGAGCCGGCTCGCGTCGGGCGCCGGCTCCACCTCCACCACCCAGACGTCCTGCAGGACGTCATCGTGGAGCGCGGCGAGCGCGTCGCTCACCGCCTCCTGCACCTGACGGCAGAGCTGGCGCTCCTTGCGCTGCGCCTTCCGCGCCGCCGTCCCACCGAACAACGAACCTGCATCCACGACGGAGCCCGCGCCTTCGCGGCTCCGCGATCGATCTTTGCCCATGCCATGCTCCCGAGGGCGCGGCGACACACCAACGCGTCGGCCGCGCGGTTTCCAGCGACACGCGAGATGAGCTCGGGGATGTGAGCCTCGCTGGCGCGCTCAGCGGCGCGTCAGACCGAGGCTCGTCGACGCAATCGGGTGCATGGCGGGCCTCCTTCGCCGCGTAGGGTGCACGAGCGAGGGCAGGCGCGCAAGGCGCGCCCCGGCCGCGCTGCGGCGAGCCGTGCGCGCCTGCCTCTCCGGCGCTCGGAGGTCCGGCCGTCCCTGGCCGGACTCTTGGCGGGCGAGGCTAGGTGGCCTGGCGATACGTCTGCGCGGCGCACTGACGCTCGGCGACCTTCGCGGCGTAGCGGAGCACCCGGCGCGTGATGACCCTCATGAGCGGCGCCGTCAGGGCGTCCCAGAAGAACAGCTGCCGCCGCGTCCGCGTGTCGGTCGCGCGGATCCGCACCTCGTACGAGAGCATCGTCCGGCGCTGGCCGTAGGGCGTCACGACGAAGCTGGCCGCCGCCTTGATGTGGCCGGGGCAGTCGAACGCCTTGAACTCGGCGGCGGTTCGCCTCGCGAACAGGCTCTCCGTGCTCATCGGGCGCGCGATCGCGCCGACGACGATCTCGGAGCCTTCCTTCTCGGCGAGCTTGATCTGGCCGTAATCCTCGACGTTCTGGAGCGACACGCGCGCGGGCGCGGGCAGCGGCGCGAGGCGCAGCCTGCGCCGGGCGCGGCGCGCTTCGGCCACGCGGAGCGCGAGGGCCGCGCGCAGCAGGAGAGAGCGGCTCCTCGCGAAATCCACCCTCTTCAGCGCGGCGTACGTGACCTCCGGCGTCGCCATGACCACGATTTCCTCGTTCACGACGATGTCGGCTTCCGGCAGGAAAGACTCGAGCAGCGTCGGGCCGGCGGCGGATCGCTGCTGTCCCTGGAAGGAGCTCTCCGTCATGGCCTGTCCCTCTCCCTGTCGGTTCTCACCCTGTTCTGTCGAGATGTTCTGCATGGCGAACTACCCCCTGCGATGATTCATTGGGGCAGCCTCGACGGATCGCCAGCGGGTGTCTCCTGCTCCCGGCGATGAGCGCGTGGAGCACGCTTTACGGGCGAAACGCGGCGAGAGAGACCACGGTGGGAATCACGGCAAAAGCTCTGTGCTCTCGACGAAAGAAAAGCCGCCAGGAGAGCTGAGAGTTCTCTCTCTCTTGGCGTCACTGGCGCCCTGGCGGCGCGTCTCCTTCTTGACCGAGCACCGCTCGTGGGGGAGCCGGTGCTCAGCCCCTCGCGCGCCGGGAGGACTCCGCCATGCGGTGGGCGATGCGGAAGGCCATCTCCAGCGACTGGCGGTAATTCAGCCTCGGATCGCACAGGCTCGCGTAGCGCCGGTCGAGATCGGACTCCGTGAGACCCGCCCCGATGCACTCGGTGACATCCTCGCCCGTGAGCTCGAAGTGGACCCCGCCGAGGTGGGACCCGAGCGCCTCGTGCACCTCGAAGCTCGCCTCGATCTCGGTGAGGATGTCCTCGAAACTTCGTGTCTTGATCCCGCCGGCCGTCGTCTGGGTGTTGCCGTGCATCGGGTCGGACATCCAGAGCACCTTGCGCCCTGCCGAGCGCACCGCCTCGATGAGCGCCGGGAGCCCCTCGCGCACGCGGCCCGCGCCCATGCGCACGATGAGCATGATCTTGCCCGGCTCGTCCGCCGGGTTCAGCCGGTCGAGGAGGCGGATCAGCTCGGCGGGGAGCGTCTTCGGGCCGAGCTTGATGCCCACCGGGTTCTGGACCCCGCTGAAGAACTCGACGTGCGCGCCGTCGGGCTGCCGCGTGCGCTCGCCGATCCAGGGCAGGTGGGTCGTCAGGTCGTAGTAGCCGGGGCGGCGCGCGACCTTCCGCGTCTGCGCCGACTCGTAGTGCAGGTTGAGCCCCTCGTGGCTCGTGAAGAACTCGACGCGCGACAGCTCCCCGACAGGCACCTCGGCGAGCGCCTCCATGAACCGGAGAGCCTCCCCGACCTGATCGGTCATCCGCTGGTAACGCTCGCGCAGCTCGCCGGGCAGATCCGCCCGCTCGAGGAAGCTCAGATCCCAGTACTCCGGGTGGTGCAGATCGGCGAAGCCACCCTCCGACAGGGAACGGATGAAATTCAGGGTGAGCCCCGCATGCTGGTATCCCGCGATCATCAGGCCCGGATCCGGGCGGCGGGCGGCGGCCTCGAAGGGAGCACGGTTGATGAGATCCCCGAAATAGCTCGGCAAGCTCACGCCGTCGCGCGTCTCGACCTGGCTGGATCGCGGCTTGGCGTACTGCCCGGCGAAGCGCCCGAGGCGCACGACCGGCCGGCGGGCGCCGTGCACCAGCACGAGCGACATCTGCAGCAGGATCTTCAGCTTGTTCGTGACGATGTTCGGGCGGCAGTCGTCGAGCGTCTCCGCGCAGTCGCCCCCCTGCAGCACGAACCGGTGGCCGAGCTGCGCCTGGGCCAGATGGCCTTTGAGCCGCTCGACCTCCCACGAGGTCACGAGCGGCGGCAGCCCCCGGAGCCTCTCGACGACCGCCTCGACAGCGTCGGAATCGTCATAAGGGAGCGGCGCTGCGTTGGGACGTTCACGCCATGAATCTGGCGACCAGGATTGAGCAGGAACGTACATGAGTTGAGCCCTGATATGGCAAGGCTCCCACCCGCGCAACCCTCGGTCAACGGGATCGGCCCGCCGGCGCGATCACCGGCTCGCCGGCGCGTCGGCCGCCCCGGGCGATGGCCCGGTGCGCGCCTCGATCGCCTGGATTGCCGCCTTGATCTCCTTCGCGATCGAGGCGCACGGCGCCGCGCAGCGGCTCATTCCCAGAAAGCCGCACCCCTTGCTCTTGCCGGAGGTGAGCGGCGTGAGGACGTCGATCGCGCGCCGATCGCCGTCCGCCGCCGCGCGCTCCAGGAGCGCCTGCCTCGCCTTGCAGGAGGTGGCGACGCGGAGCTCGTGCGCGATGCGCAGCGCGGGCGTCGCCCGCTCCAGGACCGCGGCCTCCGCGAACCGCCGTGCGGCGCGCTCCTTCAGCGCAGAGGTGCCCACCGAGAGCTCGTAAAGAAGATCCGCCCCGTGGCTCCCCATGCTGCTCGCCATCAGCTCGAGCGCGGCCGACGCCGCCTCGGGAGGTCCGCCGGCGGCGCTCGAGAGGACGCGCTTCACGTCATCGTCCGACGCCGCCCCCCGATCGAGCTCCAGGAGCCGCTTCGCCGCGGCGAGCGCGGCGGCGTGGTAGGGCGGCGGGAGCGCGTGGCGCAGCATGAGGGCGCGGAAGATCGCTGGATCCTTGGGGTAGCGCACGGCGAGCGCCTCGAGCGGGAGCACGCCGCCCGCGGTCGCAGCGGCGAGCTCGTCGGCGGGGACCGCATCGCTCGGCCGCGGGACAACTGGACGCCGGAGCGTCGAGGCCGCGGGCGCGGCGCGCTCGGCGCTCGCGGCCTCCTCGAGCCGCGCGAGCGCGTCGCCGTCGCGCACCAGGGCGGCGGCGAGCACGACGGCCACGAGGACGGCCGCGCCGGCGCCCAGCCACTGCGCCGCGGCCGGCGCCCGCGTCAGCAGGGCGGCGCGCGATCCCGGGGCGCTGCCGCCCGCGGCGAGCACGGCGGTTGTCCCGGGGAGCGAGCCCGGCCGGTCGGGAGGGCTGGCCCGGCTGGCGCTCGTCCCGGGTGCCTGCGGTGCCATGCTCGCTCCCCTAACACAGGCGCTGGCCGAGGCCCATGGGCGGCGTCGCGCAGCCCCGCCGCGGGCTCATCGCCGCTGCGCTCGCCACTGGAACAGGGCGGCCGCGAGCGCGGCGCCCACGCTGATCAGGAAGAGCAGCGCGTCCCAGACCGGCCACGCGATGCCGATGGCGCGCTGCAGGAACACGGCCTCGAGCAGCCGCACCAGCAGCGACGCGACCCCGTAGGCCACGAGGGCGAGCACGACGGGCGTCGTGAGCCGCGGCGCGAGCGTGCTCAGCCTCGTGTCGTCGCGCCAGACGTGGCGGAAGACGTAGAAGCCGCCGAGCAGCCCGACGCCGAACAGGGCGCACAGGATCCCGAGCGTGAGCAGCGTGGCGCCCTGGCCCGACAGCGCGGCGGCGTCGCTCCGCGCCGCGCGCGCGAGGCCGGCAAGGCAGCTGACGAGGCCGGCGCCGAGCCACCCGAGGCCCAGGCTCGCCGAGAGGAAGACCATCTGCCGCGTCAGGTACGCCTCGGACGCGGCCGAGCCGGGCAGACCGAAGGCGTGCGAGAGCGTATAAGGTTTCCCGAGCACCACGGACGCGCGCGCGAGCGGCGCGCTGGACGGGCCCCCCGGCGGGGTCGCCTCCTCGAACGGCGCGAGCGCGCCGGCGAGCTCGCTCATCGAGGCGTGGCGCGCCTCCTTCTCCTTCGCCATGGCGCGCTGGACGACGAGCTCCAGGGCCGGCGGGATCTCCGGGTTCAGCGTCCCCAGCCCCGGCGGCTCCTCGGTCATGACGGCGAGCAGCATCGCCGTCGGGTCGCTGCGCTCGAAGGGGCGCTGCCCGGTGAGCGCGTGGTAGAGGACCGCGCCGACGGCGTAGATGTCGGCCCGGGCGTCGATCTCGTCCCCCTTCGCCTGCTCCGGGGCCATGTAGGCCGGCGTTCCGAGCACCATGCCGGTCCTCGTGAGCGCGGACGGCGCGGAGGTCTTCGAGATGCCGAAATCGAGGACCTTCACGGTGGGACACGCAGGGTCGCCCGTGAGGAAGATGTTCTCCGGCTTGATGTCCCGATGCACGACGCCCGCGGCGTGCGCGGCCGCGATGCCATCGCAGACCTCGCGCGCGATCCGCACCGCCGTGCCGACCGGCAGCCGTCCCCCGGACGCCGCGAGGAGCTCGCCGAGCCCCTGGCCGTCCAGGTACTCGGCGACGATGCACGGCCGGCCGTCGTCCAGCCGGTTCACGTCGAAGATCTCGACGATGTGCGGGCTCCGGACCGACGCCGCCGCCTCGGCCTCGCGCTGGAACCGCGCGAGGACGGTGGCCTGCTGGGCAAGCTCGGGGTGGAGCGTCTTCAGGGCGAAGCGCTTGCCCGGGATGCGGGTGTGGTGCGTCTCGTAGACGCGGCCCATGCCGCCCTCTCCGAGGAGGCGGATGATGCGGTACGCGCCCGCCACGGTGGTGCCGACGAGCGGGTCCGCCTCGACCGGCGGGTCGCCCGCCGCGCCCGCCGGGGAGGGAGGCGGTGGACGGACGGTGTCGGCGGTCGCGTAGTGCGCCGCCGCCGCGGGCCCCATGGAGACAGCATGCGGTCGGACCGTCACCGGGGCCGGGTCGTCTTCCGCCGCGTTCCCCGCAGGGGGAGGAGGAGGAGGACGGACCGTCTCCGCGGTCGTGGAGGGGGATGCAGCCGCGGCGGCCTGGGCCTGCGCTGCGCGAACGGCGGCCAGAGCGGCTTGCCGCTCTGTGTCGCTCATGACGCGGGTGGGTCCATCGCCCTCCTCGGGCGCCGACGAGGGCGCGCCTCCGGCCGAGCGGGATGAGGGTACGGCAGGGCTGCCCGAGCGACCGGGCGAAAAGCTCGAATCCGACACGCTCAGGGCCTCGCTCCCATGGATCCGGGTCGATCCTCGCCGGAGGCGGGGACCGACGATTCGTCGCCAACGCGCGGGCGAACACCGCACAGCGACGCTATCATGGATCGCGCCGCGCGAGGGCGCCGACATGCCGGACCGTGTTCGGCACGCGATGTCGAGGCGTTGGCGCGGCCGGTCCGGTTATCGCCGCACGGTGGTCGGAGGGTCAGCCCGTGGACTGCTCCGCCGGAGCCGGCTTCTGCTTGGCAGCCTTGCGCTTCTCCGCGTCGAGAAGGCCGATCCGCGCTTTCTGGCAGCGCTTCAGGCGCTTCTTCTTGAGCGGGGTGGCGAGCCATTCGTGACGCAGACGGACATTCCACTTCGGGGTATTGGCCATGATGGTAGGACTTTCTCTGCGAGGGGGGCGGAGACTACACAAACGTGCGGGGGCGTCAAGCTGTCAGTGGGGTCGCCCGCTGCGTATTTCCCGCGCTCGTCAACGTCGGTACGTCGGTCGCTCGCGAGATCCGCAGCTGGAGGCGAAGCCAGAGCGCGCGCGCGGCGGGCGCGGGGACGGGCGGGAACGCGCGCGCGGCGCGGAGCAGGGACGCGGCCGCGGCGTGGTGGGGGCGCTCCGACGCGGTGAGGGCGCGCAGGGCGCTCCGTCGCTCGGACGACTGGCGCGCGACCGCCGCGCGGAAGTCCTCGCGGGCGAGGCGCAGGCGGGAGCGGACCGTGTTCTCCTTGAGCTGGAGCTCGCGGGCGATGTCGGCCACCGCGACGCCGAGGAGGTCGTACATCACGAGGATCACGCGCCGCTCGGGCGCGACCTTCAGGAGCAGCGCCGTCACGATCTCGGCGCGGTCGGCGCTCGCGAGCGATTGCTCCGGCGTCGGCGTCGGGTCGCGCCCGTCGAACGGCCAGGACGCGCCGGCCCCGGAGGGGATCTCGCGGCGCCGGTGAGCGCGTGCGTGGTAGTGGCTCGTCTTTCGCCACGCGATGCCGAACAGCCACCGCTGCAGCGCCGCCTCGGGCGTGATGCGCAGGGGCGGCGGCCCGTCCGTGGGGGCCCCGGGCGCAGGCGCCGCGTGATAGCGCCACGGCTCGTAGCTCGGCAGGCTCCGGTGGGCCGCGAGGAAGACCTCCTGGAGCACGTCGTCGAGATCGTTCGTCTCGACGCCCAGCCAGCGGAGCGAGCGGTGCAGGAACGGAAGGCCCACGGCATAGACCGTCTCGAACGACGGCCGCGCCGGAGGGGAAGGCGGGGCGGGCGGCGTCATCCGTCGCCCCGTACCGCCGGGAAATCCGCGCCGGCGCAGGTGGGGTAGGGGCGCGGCGCGGGCCGACCGGCCGGCGGATCGAACGCCGGCGGCGGGCGGAGCCAGCGCTCGATCGGCTCGAGCTCGACGAGCATGTCGAGGGAGGTCCGGAGTGAGAGGCGGAAGTCGTCGTCCTCGGCCGCGCGAGCGCTGTGGAAGGCGACATAGAACAACACGGTGCCGAGCTGCATCGCCCGCGGATCTCCCCGGCGCTGCAGGAAGCGATCGGCGAGATCGCACAGGGCATGAAACAGGCGGCCTCCCGGACGACAGCTCCCGGGACCGCACACATCGAGGGTGGCGCACCGGCGGGCGCGCCGGGCCATGTTCTTCGTGGAAGACGCGCGCGACAGCGCCTTCGGAGGGCTCCGATTCGGCATGTTCCTGTCCACCATCAGCCTGGGGTTGACGATGAATGCGTGCTGCGCGCATCCATCTCCCTGGATTACGGAGAGCGCCTGGAGATGATTTCGTCTTGTGCTGTCGCGCGCCCGCGAGGCAGTGGAGCGGCGGGCGGTGGCGGCGATGACGGCGGGATGGACCGGCCGGTGTCCGTCCGCGAGATCGTCAATCCGGCACGGGCGTCAGCTGCACCTGGAGCTGGATTGGCGGGGCGCCGCTCCTTGCCTCGACGAGGCGGTCCCAGGCGAAGTAGCCGGCCTTCTCCACGGTGATGCGGTGCGTGCCGGGCGGCAGCGCGACGCCGCGGGCGGCGACGTAGGCGAGCGCGCCGATGTACTGGTCGTCGATCGTGACCGACGCGTCGGGCACGTTCCCCTGCACTCGCAGCGAGACCGTCGCCGGGGTCCGCGCGACGCACGAGGAGAGCCCGAGCAGGACGAGCGCCAGCGCGGCGCGCGTCCGCCTCGCGTTCCCGGCGGCCATCGTCACTCCCACTCGATGGTCGAGGGCGGCTTCGACGACACGTCGAGCACCACGCGGTTCACGCCGCGCACCTCGTTGATGATGCGCGAGCTCGCGCGCGCGATGAGGTCGTAGGGCAGCCGCGCCCAGTCGGCGGTCATGCCGTCGGTCGAGTGCACAGCGCGGAGCGCGATCGCCTCGTCGTAGGTGCGCTCGTCGCCCATCACGCCCACCGAGCGGACCGGGAGGAGCACGCAGAAGCTCTGCCAGAGCGACTCGTAGAGCCCGGCGGCGCGGATCTCCTGGTCGAAGATCGTGTCGGCCTCCCTGAGCACGCGGAGCTTCTCCGGCGTCACCTCGCCGAGGCAACGCACCGCGAGGCCCGGGCCGGGGAACGGCTGGCGGTAGAGGATCTCGCGCGGCATGCCGAGCGCCTCGCCGGCGGCCCGCACCTCGTCCTTGAAGAGCTCCCGCAGCGGCTCGATCAGGCCGAGGTTCATCCGCTCGGGCAGGCCGCCGACGTTGTGGTGGCTCTTGATGACGGCGCTCGGCCCCTTGAACGAGACGCTCTCGATCACGTCGGGGTAGAGGGTGCCCTGGACGAGCCACTTCGCGCCCTGGACGCGCTTCGCCTCCTCCTCGAACACCTCGATGAAGAGGCGGCCGATCACCTTGCGCTTCTGCTCGGGATCCACGACGCCGCGCAGCCCCTCGAGGAACCGCGCCGACGCGTCGACGGCGTCGAGGTTCATGTGGAAGTGGTCGCGGAACGTCCGCTCGACGGCCTCGGCCTCGCCCTCGCGCAGGAGGCCGTTGTCGACGAAGATGCACGTCAGCCGGTCGCCGAGGGCGCGCTGGCAGAGGACCGCGGCGACAGAGGAGTCGACGCCGCCCGAGAGGCCCAGGATGACGCGATCGTGCTGGCCGGCCTTCTCGCGGACCGCGGCGATCGCCTCCTCCACGAACGACGCGGGCGTCCAGGTCGGGGAGAGGCCGGCGACGTCGAAGAGGAAGGCGTGGAGGATCTCCTTGCCGCGCGGGGTGTGGACGACCTCGGGGTGAAACTGGAGGCCGTAGAGCTTGTCGCGCTCGCGGGCGACGGCGCAGAGCGGGCTGCCGGCCGTGGTGCCGAGCGCGACGAACCCCTCCGGCATCGCCGTGAGGCGATCGCCGTGGCTCATCCAGACGTCGATGGAGTCGCCCTCGGTGAGGCGGGAGAAGATGCCCGCCGAGCGCTCGACCCGCACCGTGGCGGGGCCGTACTCGCCGCCCGTGTGTGCGCGCTCGACCTTGCCGCCGAGGTGGTGCGCCATGAGCTGGAGCCCGTAGCAGATGCCCAGCGTCGGGACGCCGAGCTCCAGCACCTCGCGCGAGCAGTGGGGCGCGCTGTCTCCATACACGCTGGCGGGGCCGCCGGAGAGGATGAGCGCGCGCGGGGCGAGCCGGCGCAGCTCGGCGACGGGCACATCGAAGCGGTGGATCTCGCAGTAGACGCCAGACTCGCGCACGCGCCGGGCGATGAGCTGCGTGTACTGGGAGCCGAAATCGAGGATGACGACGAAGTCCCGCCGGGGTGAGAGCATGGCTGCCGCTAGCATGGCGGGGCTGGATCCGCCAGAGTCGGACGGCCGAGGCGCTGCGAGGCGCTGAACGCGCGCCCGCCCGCCGCGCCGGCGTCACGGCTGCGTGGGCGGCGGCGGGGTGGGCGACGGCGGCGCGTCCGGCGACGGGGCGAGCAGCGGCGCGCCCGGCGTCGCCGCCGGCTCGTCCGGCGGAGCAACGGGCGTCGCCGGCGCGCCGTCGGCGGGCGCGCCGCCGTCGAAGGCGCGCGGGCGCTCGTACTCGGGCGGCGGACCGGCGGGGAGCGGCTTGGGTGCGGAAGACGAGCACGCCGCGGCGAGGAGCGCGGCGATCGCGGCGATCTGCGAGGCGTGGTGAGGGCGTGTCATAGCTCCACTCCGCTCCCCCCGGCGTTCCCGGAAGGAGCCGGATCCGGCGGTGTTTCGGGAACATGGAACGGATCGGGCGGTATCTGGAGGCCCTCCGGATCGGTGAACGGCGAGGAGGGCATGGAGGGTGCCGGCGGCGCCGCCTCGAGCGGCGCGCCGCGCGCGTTCGGCGCCGCGAGCGGGATGCCCGTGCTCGGCGGGGCGGGCGCGTCCTCGGCTGCGTCCGCGCCGCCGCACGCCGCAGGCGCGAGCGCCGCGAGGAGCGCGGCGAAGAGCGCCGCCCAGCGCCGCGCAGGCGTGCGACAGGCCGGGCGGGAGCGGGGTGCGAAGGACGCCTGGCTCGAGCTTCGGAGATCGCCGGACACGGCGGGTACGCTAGCACGGAGGCGAAGGAGAACGGTTGGCCCGCGCAGGGAGGCGAGCTAGGTTCCCGCTGTGGAACAGAGCAACGTCGATCTCGGCAACGTCGATCTCGGCAACGTCGATCTTGAGAGCACGCTGCGCGCCCTCTGCGTGCGCGCC
The DNA here is from genome assembly GCF_051521365.1 of Sorangium sp. So ce590. Classification (NCBI taxonomy): domain Bacteria; kingdom Pseudomonadati; phylum Myxococcota; order Polyangiales; family Polyangiaceae; genus Sorangium; species Sorangium sp. So ce590. The sequence continues at coordinate 4,801,078 of NZ_CP150346.1, read as the reverse complement.
CGGGCGGCTGCCCGGGCCCTCGCCCCGCTGGACCGGGCCCAGAAGGACCGCGCGCTGCGCGCCGTCGCCGAGCGGCTGCGCGCCGAGGCCGGCGAGGGCAAGCGCTCCGCCGTGCTGGCCGCGAACGCCGAGGACGTGGCCGCGGCGCGCGCCGCGGGCCTCTCCGAGGCGCTCGTCGACCGGCTCGTGCTCGACGAGGCGCGGCTCGCGTCGATCGCCGGCGCGGTGCTCGATGTCGCCGCCGCGAGCGATCCGGTCGGGCAGGTCGTCGGGATGGAGCGGCGGCCGAACGGGCTCCTCGTCGGGCAGGTGCGCGTCCCGCTCGGCGTGATCGCCATGATCTACGAGTCGCGCCCCAACGTGACGGTCGACGCCGCGGTGCTCTGCCTGAAGAGCGGCAACGCCGCGATCCTCCGCGGCGGCAAGGAGGCGTCGCGCTCGAACGCGGCGCTCGGCGCGCTGCTCTCGGACGCGCTGCGCTCGGTCGGGCTGCCGGCCGACGCGGTGCAGATCGTCCCCTCGCTCGATCGCGCGGCCACGCGCATCCTGCTCGGCATGACCGGCATGATCGATCTGGCCATCCCGCGCGGCGGCGAGGGGCTCATCCGGTTCGTGGCCGAGAACGCGCGCGTCCCCGTGATCCAGCACTACAAGGGCGTGAACCACCTCTACGCCGACGCCGGGTGCGACGTCGAGATGGCCTGCCGCCTCGTCGAGAACGGCAAGCTCCAGCGCCCCGGCGTCTGCAACGCGCTCGAGTGCCTGCTCGTGCACGAGAGCGTCGCCGCGCCGCTGCTCGGGCGCGTCGCCGCGCTCGCGGAGCGCGGGCTCGAGCTGCGCGGCGACGAGGCCACCTGCGCGCTCGTGCCGTCGGCGCGCAGGGCCTCGGAGGACGACTACGGGCAGGAGTTCCTCGCGCCCGTCCTCGCGGTGCGGGTGGTGCGGTCGCTCGACGAGGCGATCGAGCACATCGGCCGCTACGGGTCGCTGCACACCGAGGTCATCTGCACGCCGCGCTACGAACACGCGCAGCGGTTCCTGCGCGAGGTCGACGCGAGCTGCGTGCTCGTGAACGCGTCGTCCCGGTTCAACGACGGCGGCGAGCTCGGTCTCGGCGCGGAGATCGGCATCTCCACGACGAAGCTCCACGCCTACGGCCCGATGGGGCTCGCGAGCCTGACGGCGCTCAAGTGGATTGCATACGGCGAGGGCCAGACCCGCTGACGCGGGCGAGACGATGGGCGCCCGGCGACCGAGCAGGCGCAGAAGAAAGCGAGAGAACGTTGGCGACGAAGAAGGACGCAGGCAAGGCGAACAGCAAGCCGCGGGCGAAGTCGGGGTCGAAGGCGGACGAGAGCGCGGAGCCTCGCCCTCCGGCGCGGAAGAAGGCGAGCACGGCCAAGGCGGGCGCGGCCGGGCGCGCGTCGTCCACGGCGAAGACGAAGCGGCCGGCGTCGCCCCGGATCCGCGCCTCGCACGCGGGCGTCGGGGACGCCGCCGCGAAGAAGGCGGCGCGCGCGCGCCGCGCGGCCGGCGCGGGCGACGAGGTCGAGCCGCTGGAGCGCCGGGCGCGGCCGATCCCGGCGGATCGGCCGGCGACGCGGGCGCGGCCGATCCCGGCGGATCGGCCGGCGACGCGGGCGCGGCGTCCGGCGCGGGACGAGGGCGACGCGCCGCGGCCCGCGCGAGGCGGCGAGGGCGGCGCGAAGGCGATGCTGCCGCTCGCGGGGCGGTCGCCGGCGCGGGGCAAGTCGCCGCTCGCCGGCCCGAAGCGCTCCGGCCCGCGCCGGAGCGCGCCGCCGCCGGCCCCCGAGCCGTCGGCGGCGGCGCGCGAGCTCGCGCTGGCGCTGGCCGCGGCGGGGCTCGACAAGAAGGCGATCGGCGTCGAGATCCTGGAGGTCGTCGGGCGCGTCGACTACGCGGACTACCTGGTGATCATGACTGGCCGCTCCGACCGGCACGTCCACGCGATCGCGACGGGCCTGGAGGAGGCCGTGCGCAAGGAGAAGCTCGCCCCGCTGTCGATGGAGGGCCTCGCCGCGGCGACCTGGGTGCTGATCGATTTCGGCGACGTGGTGGTGCACGTGTTCCAGGAAGAGACGCGCCGCCTGTACGACATCGAGGGCCTCTGGATCGACGCGGGCCGCGTCCCGGTCCCGGAGGAGAGCCTGCCGCCGGGGGCGCAGCCTGCCCCTCGGTTCGATCCGGACTGAGCGCCCATGCGACTGGTCGTCGCCGCCGTCGGGCGGGTGAAGGACAAGCCGCTGCGCGCGGCGATGGATGAGTACCTCGGCCGCATCCGCCGCTACGTGGCGTGCGACGAGATCGAGATCCCGGACGGCCCGCCGGCGAAGGTCGGGCCGCTGCTCGCGCGCGCGTCGGCGGGGGCGAGCGTCATCGCCATGGAGGTGAACGGCAAGGCGCTCGGCAGCGAGGCGTTCGCGGCCGGGGTGGAGCGGTGGGGCTCGCGCGGCAAGGGGGTGGTCACGTTCCTGATCGGCGGCGCGGACGGCCTGCCGGCCGACGTGTCCGCCGCGGCCGACGACCGGTGGAGCCTGTCGCCGCTCACGTTCCCGCACCGCCTCGCGCGGCTCGTGCTGATCGAGCAGCTCTACCGCGCGATGACGCTGCTGCGCGGCGAGCCGTACGCCCACTGACGCGCGGTGTTCCGGCGGCCCGCGGCGGCCGCCGGCGCCGCGGCCCTCGGGCCGGTCACTCCCTGGGCCAGTCGGGGGACGCGAGGTCCATCGGACCGTTGAACCAGGACGCGTAGGCGGCCTCGTCGGCCTTCTTGTACTCGCCGAAGGTCTCCTCGAAGTACTCGCCCCAGTGGGGCTTTCGGCCGTCGACGTCGGTGAAGCCGTACTCCCGGGCGAGATCCCACGAGCTGAAGACGCGGCCGGCCTTCGCCGCGACGTTCGGGTCGGCGGCGAGCGCCGCGACGGCGCGGCCCACGTAGAACGGGGTCTCCGAGGCGATGAAGTGCGGGTCGCTGGCGGTCGCGTCGCGCCAGTTCTCCTCGGTCACGCCGAAGCCGTCGAGCATGGCCTCCGAGCGCAGGAAGCCGGGCGTGATCGCGAGCGCCGTCATGGCGGGGTGGCGGCGCAGCTCCCAGGCCATGGCGAAGGCGAGGCGGATGACCGACATCTTCGCCAGATCGTAGAAGAGGTTGCCGCGGTAGCCGAAGTTGTCGCCGTCGGTGACCTCGACGAGGAGGCCGCGGTCGCGCTCGAGCATGAGCGGCACCGCGTGGCGGCTCGTGATGATGTGCGAGGTGACGGCCCGCTCGAGCAAGATCTTGCCCTTGGCCAGCGAGAGCTTCCAGAACGGCTGGCCGAACTCGGTGAGCTCGTCGCCGCCCCAGACGTCGTTGACCAGGACGTCGAGCCTCCCTTGCTCGCGCCGGATCCGGGCGCAGAGCGCCTCGACCTGCTCCTCGTCGGTGTGGTCGACCTGCGCGTCGATGCCGCGTCCTCCGCGCGCGCTCACGAGCTCGGCGGTCTCCTCGATGGTCTCCGGGCGCTGCCCCGTGGCGGGGCGGCCGCGGACGCTGCGGCCGGTGCAGTAGACCGTCGCGCCGGCCTCGCCGAGCGCGCACGCGATGGCGCGCCCCGCGCCGCGCGTGGCGCCGGCGACGAGGGCGATCTGTCCTTCAAGCGGTCTCATTCGCTGTCTCCTCCTTGAGCGCCGGGGCTCGCGGCGGCGCGGGATCCTTGCGGTGCGGCGCTGCGGCTTCGGTCGTCCGGGGACGCTACGGGACGATTCCTGACACCTCCTGTCATGAATTGCGCGTAACCTCGGTGCCGGGTCGGATCGGTATCCGGCGCCACGCGGGGGCCACGGAAGGTCAGTCATGCGCGCGGACCGGCTGCTCAGCTTGCTCTTGCTCCTCCAGCAGGCGAAGAGCCGGCAGCTGACGGCCGAGGAGCTCGCGCGCCGCCTGCAGGTCTCGGCGCGGACGATCTACCGGGACCTCGACGCGCTGTCGTCCGCGGGCGTGCCCGTCTATGCGCACCGCGGCCCGAACGGCGGGATCGCGCTGCTGGAGGGGTGGCAGACGAGCCTGACGGGGCTGACGCAGCCCGAGGTGCAGGCGCTCTCCGCGATCGCGGCGCCCGGGGCCCTGGCGGACATCGGGCTGTCGGCGGCGCTGCAGAGCGGGCTGATCAAGCTGTCGGCGGCGCTGCCGGTGGTGCAGCGATCGGCGGCCGAGCACGCGCGGCAGCGGCTCCACGTCGATTCGTCGGGGTGGTTCCAGGGGAGGGAGGTGGTGCCGCACCTCGAGGTCCTGCGGGAGGGGGTCTGGCAGGATCGCAAGGTGTGGCTCGCGTACCGGGATTTCGACGGCGTGGCGAGCGAGCGGGTGGTGGACCCGTACGGGCTCGTGATCAAGGCCGACCGCTGGTACCTCGTGGCCGGGACGGAGCGGGGGCCGAGCGTGTTCCGTGGGGCGCGCGTCGAGGGGGCGCGGCTCCTGGACGAGGGGTTTGCGCGGCCGGAGGGGTTCGATCTGGCCGCGTGCTGGAGGGCGTGGTGCCAGCGGTTCGCGGAGCGCAGGGCGAGCTACGTGGCGACGTTGCGCGTGACCGAGGAGGGGGAAGCGGCGCTCCGGCGGATCCGGCCCAGCGGCGAGCACGAGCGGTGGGGGCAGGGGAGGTGCGGGCGCGACGGGGCGAGGACCGTGACGGTCGACTTCGAGCGGGAGGCGATCGCGGTCTCGCAGATCATCGGGCTGGGCCGCGGCGTCGAGGTGCTCGAGCCGGCGGCGCTGCGGGCGCGGCTCGAGGCGATCGCGGCGGACCTCCGCGCGGTGTACGGGGCGCGCGATGCGGCGCGGGCGCAGGCGAGCGCCGGGGTGGCGGCGCCGCCGCGGAGGCTGCGACGCCGGAAGGCGGCGATGTAGAAGCGCGCGGAGGGGATGTGGGTGATCGAGGAGCGATCAGCGCACGCGATGCCGGCGGAGCGGGTCAGGGGACAGGGCTTCGGTGCGCGAGCGTGAAGGGGAGAGCGTCCACTCGTTTCTCATGGAGAGATTCCCCCTGGCATTCGTTGTGGTGAGCCGCGCCAGGCCTCGCCGGACGCAAGGCCTGAGTCCTGGTGACTCACCTGGATCCCCGCGAGGTCAATCCATCGGCACCGCGCGGCCGCGCACCCAGGTCCCGACGATCCGGATCCACCTGATCTGGTCGGCCGGTGTGGTCAGCGGGTTGGCGCCGAGGCGGACCAGGTTGGCGCGCTTGCCGGCGGCGAGCGTGCCGATGGTGTCGTCGATGCCGAGCTGCCGCGCCGGGTAGATCGTCACGCCCTTCAGGGCCTCGAGCGCGTCGATCGCGAGGTCCTCCCCGAGCACGGCGCCGGTGGCGGTCTGCCGGGTGATCGCGGTCTGCATGTACATCAGAGGGTCCGGCAGTGACGTCGCGTAGTCGCAATGGAACGAGAAGGGCATGCCGCGGTCGAGCGCGTCGCGGACGGCGTCGAGGCGCTCGGCGCGCGGGGCGCCGAGGATGTTGTCGCGGAAGGTGTCGCCCCAGATAGCGATGTGGTTCGTGAGGTACGTCGGTGTGACGCCCAGGGACATCATCGTGTTGTACTGCTCGGGCTTCGTGACGGTGCAGTGCTCGATGCGGTTGCGGAAGCCCGAGCCCTCGCCGTAGGCGTACTTGATCGCCTTGAGCGCCATGTCGAGGCCCTGGTCGCCGTTCGCATGGACCAGCACCCCCCAGTTGTCGTTGCGCGCTCGCCCGATGAGCGTGTTCATGTCGTCCTGGCTCCAGTCGGCCTCGCCGTTCGTGGTCTGCTGGCGGAGGCCCTCCGGCGTCACCGGCGCCAGATAGTCCTCGGTGAGGTATCCGGTGTAACCTTGCGTCGAGCCGTCGGCCCACAGCTTCACCGCCGGGATCACCAGCGCCCCGTACGAGCCGGTCGCGCCGGCGCGGGCCGGCATCAAGAGCCCGTCGATCTGCGGCGATTCACCGCCGGGCGGATAGAGGCTGGTGAGATCGATCGAGCCGACGATGTCCGTCGAGATCGGCAGCGCCGCCATCAGGTGATAGACCTCGAGCTCTTCCTTGAGCTTGCCGCCGATGCCGACCGCTGGATCGGCGACGGTGGTGACGCCCCTCATGTGCGCGGTGTGGAGGAAGCCGAACATCGCGTCGATGGCCGCGAGCGGGTCGAGGCCGGCATGGTCGAGGAACGGCTTGAACGTCGGCGGCTCGAACATCACGCCGGTGAGCTTGCCGCCCTTGGCGTCGTACCAGCCGCCGTCGATGGGCGGCGGGTGGTCCGCGTCGGTGATCTTGCAGGTCGCGAACGCGCTCGAGTTGGCGTAGGCGATGTGGCCCGACGCGTTCTCGACGAAGACGTTGACGTTCTGCGAGTTGGGCAGCGCGTCGAGAACATCGAACCCGAGCTGCGGGAAGCCCAGCTCCTTGTTGAACGCGAGCAGCGACGGATCGAAGTTCATGAAGAACTTCCAGGCTCCCGTCGGCAGCTGCGCGATCTCGCGGGCGATCTTCTCCAGCACCTTCTCGTAGGTGTCGAGCTCCGGTGAGTGACGCAGGTCGACGCTGTACGTCGTCTGGGTCGCCGCGACGATGTGCGCGTGGGCCTCGACGAAGCCGGGCGCGAGGGTGTCGCCGCCGAGATCGATCGTGACGGCGCCGGGCCTCGCCTCGCGGGTGATCCGGTCGGCGTCGCCGACGTCGACGATCGTCTCGCCAGTGACGGCGACCGCGGTGACCTGCTCGCCGGCCACGGTCGGCTCGGCGAGCAGGAAGGTGCCGTTGACGAAGATCAGATCAGCGGTCGATGGGGCCGGCGCCTGCCGGCGCGCCCCCGCCGCACCTATCGCCTCCCTGGTGATCGCGCCGGTCGAGACCAGATGCTTCCACGATGCATTGCTGCAGCAGCTCATCCGGTATGAATAACAGGACCCCACGAGCGCGCGGCCCCGGAACGTCGCTTGCAGTCTCGAAAAGCTCCGGTGCCCAAACCTTCTGGCTTCGGCGTTTGGGCTCGAAGCAGGACCCGACCTGATCCAGCGTGGGGATGTCGCCGTCCTGCCACTTGGCCGCGTCGAAGGGCTGGTCGATGGGCAGCTTGTTCACGTTGCTGTTGCCGAACGCCTCGAAGGCGTCTCCCATCCAGTCCTCTTCACCATAGATCTGGGAGGCGGTCTGGACGGTCGCCCCGGCGCTCGTCGACGCTCACGGGGGCCGGACGATGACGCGCGGCGTCATGCGTGCTCGAGCACCACGCCCTCGATGATGTTGGCGACGTCCTCGCAGCGGTCGCTGGCGTTCTCGAGCTGATCGTAGATGTCACGCCACTTCAGCACGAGCAGCGGGTCGGTGCCCTGCTTGAAGAGCGCCGCCAGCGCCCCGCGGTAGTGCGTGTCGGCGGCGTTCTCATGGCGGTTGATCTCGACGCAGAGCTCGAGCAGCCGGGCGCCGTCCTTCACGTCGCGGAGCGAGCTCGTGGCCGCGCTCATGGTGACGCACGCGGCCACCACCGACTCCGCGAGGGGGCGCGCCTCCGCCATCGTGGTCTCGATCTCGAAGAGGACGATTCGCTCGCTGGCGGCCTCGATGCAATCGAGCACGTCGTCGAGCCGGGTGATCAACGCGTGGATCTCCTCCCGATCGAGGGGGGTGATCCAGGTCTTGTGCAGCGCGGCGAGGCAGCGGTGCGTGATCCGGTCCCCCTCGTGCTCGATCTCCTTGATCTTCCTGGCGATGGTCGGGGCGTCCTCCAGCCGGTCGAGCATGTCCAGGAGGAGCTTGCTCGCGATGACGCTCTTCTGGGCGTGCTCGGCGAGGGCGTCGAAGAAGACCGCGTCCTGGGTCAATCCCATGCCGTGTGATACTCCGGCATCGCCGGGCTCGTCAATGCGGGCAAACGAACAAGGCACCTCGTGGATAAATGCAGAACGTCGGAGTCGCCTCCGCCTCTGGCGCGGTCCACCTCCGGCGCTTGCTTCTGTCACCTGCGACGACGTCGACACCACCGCAGCAGCCCGAGATACCGTTGCTCCGGACCGGCGAGCCCGCCTGTCGGCCGCTCACTCCGGAAAGAACGTCTCGACCGTGAGCGCCGGCGTCCCCTCCGCGTGGACCCCGCCGAGCAGCGCGAGCGTCCCGTTCGGCGCGGGCACAACGGTCGCGCCGCGCCGCGGCTCCCGCAGCGGCAGCTCCTCGACGTGCGCCGCCGCGAGGTCGACCACGAAGCTCCTGGTCAGCCCGCCCGCGCCGGCCTCGGAGCCCACGGCGAGGAGGCGCCCGCCGGGCAGCGCGAATGCCGCGACGTCGACGACCGCCGCCGGCAGCGCGGCGCCCGCGACCTCCACGGCGGCACACGCGCCGACGCACCCCGGCGCGAGCCGGCGGGTCGGCGCCGCGGCGCCGCCCCGCACCCCGCCGACCAGCACGATCTCCCCGGGCACCGTCACCGCGGCGCCGGCGCCCCGCGCGGCGTCCGGCGGGAACGGCCGCGGCTCGAACGCGGTCGCGCCGTCGCCGAGCACCTCCAGCCCGGCGACGTCCGCGCCCCCGCCCGCGACGACCAGGCCCACGCCCTCCACCCACACGGCCGCCGCGCCGGCCCGCGCGTGCCGGAGCCTCGCCACCGAGAGCGCCTGGTCCGCGCCGACGACCAGCACCGCGTCCGAGGGCTCGCCCGGCGCCTCCGCGGTCTGCCCCGCGCGCGCCGCGCCCACCACGAACGAGCGCCCGTCCGCGGCCTCGACGGTCCGGCCGCCCGCCACCTCCGCGAACGAGCCGAGCCCCGCGGGCAGCGACGCCTCGGCGCTCTGCCCCGACGCCACATCGGTCCAGGTCGCGCCCTCGTCGTCCAGGGTGAGCAGCAGGTTCGCCCGGACGACGAGCGATCGCGCCGCCCGCGGGAGCGCGCCGCCGGATGCGCTCCCGCCCCACGCCGCGAGGTCGTACCCGTCGATCCGCGCCGGATCGACGTCATCCGCCGCGGCGCCCCCCGCGACGGCGCCGCCGGTGAGCATCAGGTAACGCTCCGCCAGCGCCGCGCCGGGCGCGCCGACGCGCGACGCCGCGAGTTCGCCCGGCGGCCGCGCCCAGCCGCCGATCCGCTGGGCGAAGAGCGGCAGCACCTCGCCCGTCAGCCCGGCGAGGTAGATGCCCGACGCGGAGCGCCCGCGCACCACGGTCGCCCCGCCCGCGTCGACGCCGCGCACCTCGAACGTGTACGCCCGCTCCGCCGGGATCTCGCCGAGATCGAGCTCCCCGCCCGGCGCCGCCGACGCGGACACGGCCACGTCCCCCTCGACCGCCTTCGCGATCACCTCGATCCGGGTGACGGGCGGGTCGTCCTGGAAGGCGGCCGCCTCGTGCCCTGGCACGACCTCGATCGTGAGCGTCCGCGGCCCGTCGGCGCAGCTCGGGAGCAGCAGGCCGATCGCGGGCAGGACACGGCCCATGCGCAGGGTCTTCATGAAGGCGGAGTCTTAGCGCCTCGGCCGCGCGAAAGGCCAGCGGAGGCGCCGGACGGCCCCGTGGCGGCGCGCAAGTGAGGCGGCCCTGGGCACCCCGGACGCTCGCGGAGCCGGACGCTCACGCGCGCCCCGTCGCCGGCCGAGAATTTTTCCCGCAGCCGCCACGCGTGCGAGGCTGCCCGGCCCGAGCCGAGGCGCGGGCTCACCGCCGGGCGCGCTCCATCCAGCGCGCGCTCGTGCAGCGATCGGACCCCTCCGGCGGATGTAGGATAAAGTAAGACACGAAAGTTGTCGCGTATCGGCCGGGCAGGGTAGACGGGTTGAGGAGGCAGCATGAGGCGCAGCAAAGGCGAGAGCATGGACACCGGGGCGGTGCGGAACCTCGAGGAGATCCAGGAGGAGGATCCCGGGGCTCGCCCGTCGCGCGCGGGCGCCCTCGTGCTGGCCTCGCTCGGCGGGGCGTGCATCGTCTTCGCGGCGGTGGCGCTCCTGCGCGCGCCGCACCGCGAGAAGCCGGTCAGCGCCGATCCGCTCGGCGATCTTGTCGCGCGCGCTCATCCGGCCGGCGTGAAGCCGGCCCCGCGCCGCGCCACGATCGGGGCGGACGTGACCTTTCCTGCGATCCTGTCGGACGCGGAGCACCCGACGACGGCGCTCGAGGCCGTGCGCGACCCGCGGGCGGCCAAGGCGGCCGCCGCTGATCGGCTGCCGGCCGCTGACGCCGGTCCGCCGCTCGCCGCGGACCGGCTCCCCGTGGTCTCGCTGCCGGCGCAGCACGTCCTCGGGCCCTCGGGGGGCGAGGTCGCTCCGAACGACACGCTCACCGCGATGGCTCGCCACGTCTCCCGCGAGGAAGGGCCCGAGATCGAGCACGGCGGGCCGGGCAGCTACCAGCTCCAGGTGAGCTCGTTCAAGGAGCCCGCCGACGCGGAGGGCTTCGCGGCGGCGCTGCGCCGCCGTGGCCACAAGGCGTACGTTGAGCCGGCGTACGTGAAGGGCCGCGGCCTCTGGCACCGCGTGCGGATCGGTCCCTTCAAGTACAAGCGCTCGGCCGTGATCTACCGGCAGGAGTTCGAGGCCAAGGAGCGCCTCGTGACGTTCATCGTGGATCCGCCGAAGACCACGGTGAAAGTGGCGGCGAGCCCCGGCGACGACGCATAGAGCAGGGGCTCGGGACGGCGCCCGCCGCGTCAGCCCCGCGGCCGGCGCGCCGCCTCCGAGAGCGCCGCGGCCGGCGTGAGCGCGCAGGACAGCACCCCCTTCGCCCCAGCGAGCTGCCCGGCGAGCCCGGACAGCGCCGCGCCGCGGCCCTTCAGCACCATGACCTGGAGCACCCGGCCCTCGTCGAGGCGGACCAGCAGGCTGGAGACCACCGACCCGGCGTGCTGCTCCTCCAGCGCGGAGATGCGCTGCACGAGCTCCCGCACCTCGGGCGCGTAGACGACGGTCAGCGTCGCTGCCACCTCGGCGCCCTCGTCCCAGGCGGCGCGCGTCAGGTCCGCGCGGACCAGATCCCGCAGCGCCTCCGAGCGGTTCTCGTATCCCTGCGCGGTGATGCGCCGATCGAACTCGGCCAGCAGCGCTCGATCCATCGCCACGCCGAAGCGGACCAGGTCGCTCATCGTGGGCGCAGGCTAGCGGGGCATGGGTCCGGGCGGGAAGGGGGCTCGCCACCCGGAGAGCGCTCGGCCGGCGTCAGGGCGAGCGCCGCGCCGGCCGAGCGCTCGGCCGCCCGCTCGGCCCTTGCGCCGCTCAGCTCTTGCGCCGCTCGAGGTGCCGCCTCGCGGCGTCCTTCACCGGCGAGGTCACGTTCTTGCTCTTCGAGACGCCCCGGAGGTCCGACTCGCGCAGGTGCTGGACGAGCCGCGTCGCGACGAGCACCGGCGTCCTCGGGTTCTCCACGAGGTTCCGCTTCACCGTGTAGCTCTTCATCCACTCCGGCGTGGTCGCGATGATCCGCAGCACCTCGTCCGAGATGTTCCGGTTGCGGGTGATGAGGACGACCTCTTCCTCCTGCATCTGCGGGCTGCGCACGGCGGCGCTGGCCACGAGGCGGTTCGAGTCGCGCACGAGCAGCATGCGCTCCTCGCGCGAGCCGAGCATCGCCCGCCGGATCCGCTGCGACATGGTCATGTCGGCGAGCCGCTTGTAGAGCGGGACGTACTGCTCCTTGATCTCCTCTTTCCCTTCCTCGTCCTCGACGTGGGTGTCGACCGTCTCCTCGGCCGCGAGCGCCTCCGCGAGCGCCTGCGTCTCGGCGAACAGCACGTCGTCCGGCGTGGGCTCCGGCGACGGCTCCGCGATGAGCTCGTCCTTGATCGCGATGCTGACCTCGCGCCACGCCGGGATGCCGGTGAGCTCGACCCCGTTGCGCGCGGCGAGGTCGACGAGGCGATCGGCCGTCGACATCCGCGTGTGCTTGTTGAGGTAGAGCCGCTCGATGATGCGCGGGCCCTTGAGCAGCCGCTCCTCGTTGACGGCGATGAGCTCGGTCACCGCCTCGCCCCCGGTCCGCGCGAGCTCCTCGAGCGTGTCGGCGGCGATGCCCGGCATCGCGCAGAGCCGCTCGACGACCGGGAGGCGGTCCGCGTACAGGTGGGCCAGCCGGTCGATGACGAGCGGCTGCAGCTCCCCGCCGAGCGCGCCCTGGAGGAGCGGGTCGGGGAGCGCCGACAGCGTCTTGTCCGCGGCCGCGCGGGCGGGCTCCTCCTCGCGTGACGCGAGCAGGACGAGCAGCGTGACCACCTCGCCCGGCTTGAGCCCGGGGGCGATGCCGCGCGCCGCCATGTCGCGGAGCTTCTGCGGCGCCCCCGGCTGCGCCATCTTCTGCGCGGGCGCCGAGAGGGCGCCGACGTCGATCGGCGCAATCATCGCGGGGTCCTCCCCGGCGCGGCCGTGCTGCAGCGGGGCGAGCGCGTCGCCTCTCGGGCGGCGGAGCTCGGGATCTCGGATGGCGCCGGCGCCCGCGGCGCGGGTTTCCTCGGTTGCGCCGGTGGCGCGAGCGAAGCGACGGACATGCGGTCCTCCCCGGCGGGCATTGCTGCCCTGCGATCTGCGGATTATCCTGAGGCCGCTGTGTGCCTGAACGGCGCGGCGATCGTCAACGTAGAACGAACAGCGCAGGCCGAGATGCGCCATCTGCCGAAATGAGCCCGAGGTCCCGGGGGGCAGGGTACCGGCAGGCCCGTCACATCCAGCACACCGAAGAGGAGCGCGACATGGGGATTTTCGATTTCGTGAAGAGCGGCGTCCGCGAGATGATGATCGCGCGCCCGGACGCAGCGAAGCATCTCATCGTCTACAAGCACCCGGACCAGAACGTCCCCTTCTGGTCGCAGCTGACCGTCGACAGCGATGAGTGTGCCCTCTTCTTCAAGGACGGGCGATATGTGGGTTACCTGCCGACGGGGCGCCACACCCTCCAGACGCAGAACATCCCGTTCCTGAACAACCTCGTCAACAAGTTCACGGGCGGGGACGTCTTCATCGCCGAGATCTTCTTCGTCAAGACGCAGCCGGTCCGCGGCGTGCCCTTCGGCGGGCCGCTGGAGTCGATGGAGGATCCGACCCTCTACGAGTTCGTGACGCCGCGCATCTTCGGTGAGTTCTCGCTGGTCGTGGTCGACCCGGTGCGGTTCGTCGTCGGCTACCACGGCCAGTGCGGCGGCAGCGGCGACAACGACGTCGTCCTGAGCTGGATCAAGGGCAAGTTCTTCATGAGCGTGAAGACCGTGATCGGCCAGGTCTGCGCGCAGCAGCAGAAGAGCCTGCTCAACCTCGGCGGCATGAGCATGGAGCTCGGCGCCCGCATCGTGCAGTCCGCGCCGAATCTCGAGGAGATCGGCTGCAAGATCCTCGAGATCGGCAACTTCAACATCAACTTCTCGGCCGAGGACCAGAAGCTCCTCCGCGAGGCGAACAAGGCGCGCGGCGAGGCGCGCCGGGGCATCGGCGTCGCGCAGGACTCCGCCCGCGCGAAGCAGTTCGAGCTCGATCAGCGGTTCCAGCAGGACGCGCGGTACGTGCAGCAGCTGGCGGGCAACTGGCAGAACTACGCCGCCGGCCAGGCGATGATGGGGGCCGGCCAGGGCATGGCGCAAGGCGGCGACGGCAGCGGGGTCGCGGGGCTGGGCGCCCAGGTGGCGATCGGCGCCGGCCTGGCGCAGGCGATGAACCCCGCGTTCGCGGCGCAGGGGCAGCCCCAGTTCGTGCCGCCGCACATGCAGCAGCAGGGCTACCCGGGCGCGCCGCAGCAGGGCTACCCGGGCGCGCCGCAGCAGGGCTACCCGGGCGCGCCGCAGCAGGGCTACCCGGGCGCGCCGCAGGCCGCCCCGGCCGCGGGGCCGTCCATCGAGCAGCGCCTGGAGCGCCTCGCGGAGCTCAAGAACAAGGGCCTCATCACGGACGAGGAGTTCCAGGCCCGCAAGGCGAAGATTCTGGAGGAGATCTGAGTCCTTCCGGCCGTTCCGCCCGCCGCGCCCGGCGAACGCGGGGGGGCGCCCCCCCGCGTTCGCCATCCGACGCCATCTGATCCGAAACACCGCACGCGCTTTCGGCTAGACTCGCCGAGGTGCCCGTCACGCTCCGCATGGCCGGGGATGCTCAGCCTGAGATGACCGCCGGCGAGTCCGAAGCTGCCGAGCTGTTCCATCGGGACGACATCCCGCGGCCGCACGGGGACACCCTGGCCTCGCAGCCGCCACCGCACAGCGATGCGCCATCAGTCCACAGATCGGCGCCCCCTGCGCGCAGCGAGGCGCCCCCTGCGCGCAGCGAGGCGCCGTCAGTCCACAGATCGGCGCCCCCTGCACGCGGCTCGGCGCCCCCTGCACGCGGCTCGGCGCCTCCTGCACGCGGCTCGGCGCCCCCTGCACGCGGCTCGGCGCTCCCGCCGCCCTCGGCGCGCGGCGAGGCCCACATGGCGCTGCCGCCCCTGCCGCCGCTGCCGGCGCGCAGTGACGGGTTCGCTGCGCGCCGGGGGAAGGTGAAGCAGGTACCGCGCGCGCGGCGCTGCCCGACCTGCAAGCTGACCTTCTCCGGCGACTCCCGGTTCTGCCCGTTCGACGGCGACCCGCTCGCCGACGCGCCCGACTGGAACCCGTCGGCCGATCCGCTGCTCGGGCGCACGATCGACGGCCGCTACGACGTGCAGGCGGTGGTCGGTGAGGGAGGGATGGGGACGGTGTACGAGGTGCGCCACAAGTCGCTCGGCCGCCTCTTCGCCCTGAAGGTGCTCCGGCGCGACATCGCGCAGGACGCCGAGCTCGTCGCCCGCTTCATCCAGGAGGCCAAGGCGGCGGCGGCCATCGGCCACCCCAACATCGTCGCGGTGAGCGACTTCGGCGCGATCGAGGTCGAGCCGGGGCAGCCGGAGCTGCCGTTCTTCGTCATGGAGTTCCTCACCGGGACCTCCCTCGCGTCGCTGCTGCGCACCGAGCGGACGCTGCCGTCCGAGCGGGTCGGCCAGATCATGCTCCAGTGCGCCGCGGCGCTCGGGGCCGCGCACGCGGCGGGCGTCATCCACCGCGACCTCAAGCCCGACAACGTCTACCTCGTGCGCAACGGCGATCAGGAGTTCGTCAAGCTGCTCGACTTCGGCGTCGCGAAGGTCGCGGGCGGCAAGCGGCTCACCCGCATCGGCATGGTGTTCGGGACGCCGCACTACATGAGCCCGGAGCAGGCCGAGGGGAAGCGCATCGACGCGCGCGCCGACATCTATGCGCTCGGCGTCCTCATGTACGAGTGCTTCGCGGGGCGCGTCCCCTTCGAGGCGGACACGTACATGGGCGTGCTCACCAAGCACATGTACATGTCGCCCGAGCCGCTCGAGCAGGTGATGCCCGACGCCTCCGCGCTCGGCGCGTTCGGCCCGATCGTCATGCGCTGCCTCGCGAAGAACCCCGAGGAGCGCTTCGCCTCGATGGCCGATCTCGCCGCGGCCATCGAGCTCGCCGTCGAGGCGCCGGGGCGCGCGACCGTCACCATGCTCCAGGACGAGCACCCGCGCCGCGAGCCGCTGAAGCTGCGCGCGCACGACGAGATGCTCGGCCCCGTCCAGGTGCCCAGGGAGCCGTCGGAGCCGCTCTCGATGGCCGCGCGCGTCGCGATCGCGCTCGCGGCAATCCTCGTGCCGATCGCGATCGCCTTCGGCTTTCGCGCGCTCCGCGCCTCGACCCGCGCGGTGCCGCCCGAGGCCGCCGCCGCCGGCGCCGTCCACGCGACGACGGCGGTCGGCGCGGCGCCCGACGAGCCGCCCGCGGCGGCGGCGGCGGCGGCAGCGGCCCCGGCCCCGAGTGCGGCGGCCGCGCCGCCTGCGCAGGAGCCGTCCCGCCCGCACGGGGCGCCCGCCGCGAGCCCGGCGAAGCCGGCCGCGGCGACGGCCCGCCCGGCCGCGCCTGCCGCGTCCCCCGACAGGCCGCAGGCGACCGGCGATATCATCGATCCCTGGAAGCACTGATCGCGCGGGCGGCCCACGACGAAACCTGGCCTTTGCAGGCGTCCTGTGCGCACGATGGGCGCCGTCGATCGCCGGGCCCACGGCGGCGGGACGAGCGATCGACGGCAGCGGCGACGCTCCGGGCGGAGCGCTTGACAGCGTCCGCTCGGGCTCGCCATCCTTCGCGAGGCGGAAACCTCTAGTGGCCAAGCAACAGCTCCTCCTGGTCGACGCGGATCCACGCAGCGTTCGGGTCCTCGAGGTCAGCCTGAAGAAGGCCGGTTACAGCGTGACCACCGCGACGGATGGAGCGGACGCTCTCGCGAAGCTAGAGGTCTCGACGCCGGACCTCGTCCTCAGCGACACCCGCCTGCCCCACGTGGACGGCTACGCGCTCGTCCGCAAGATGAAAGAGCACGCCGACTGGGCGTCGATACCGGTTGTCTTCCTCACGAGCCAGCGGTCGATCGAGGACAAGATCCGCGGGCTGGAGCTCGGGGTCGAGGACTACCTGACCAAGCCGATCTTCGTGCGCGAGCTCATCGCGCGGGTGACGCTGCTGCTCGCGCGGCGGACGCGCGAGGGGATCACGACGCGCCATTTCTCGACCACCGGGCGGACGAGGTTCTCCGGGTCGATCCTCGACATGAACGTCGTCGATCTTCTGCAGACGTTCGAGGTGAGCCGGAAGAGCGGGATCGTCCACCTGTCGCACGGGGACAACGAGGCGCAGGTCTACTTCCGCGAGGGCAAGGTCGTCGACGCAACGCTCGGTCGGCTCTGCGGCGAGGAGGCCGTCTACCGCGCGCTCCTGTGGAACGAGGGGACGTTCGAGGTCGAGTTCTGCAAGGTCGACAACCCCGACGTGATCGAGACGTCGACCCAGGGCCTGCTCATGGAGGGCATGCGCCGGGTCGACGAGTGGGGCCGGCTCCTCGAGGCGCTGCCGTCGCTCGCCACCGTCTTCGAGGTCGACAGCGAGGAGCTCCTGGAGCGGCTGAACGAGATCCCCGACGAGCTGAACGGGATCCTGCGCCTGTTCGACGGGAAGCGGACGCTGATGCAGGTGGTCGACGCGTCCCCGTTCGAGGATCTCTCGACGCTCTCCACCATCTCGAAGCTCTACTTCGAGGGGCTGCTGGTCCCCGCCGCGGCGCTCCCGCCCGACGACGTGGTGCCGAGCGAGCCGGAGGCGGCGTTCCACGACGAGTTCTCGCCGCTCTCGTCGCCGTCGGGGGCGCGGCGCTCCAATTTTCCCGACGGCGTGCCGGGGAACGCCGGCTCCGACGATTTCGGGGATGCCGCCGTGGTTCCGGCGCCTCTCTCGACCCGGCTGTCGCCGGCGATGCTCCCGCGCTCCCGGCCCGGACACGAGCTGCCCGCGCCGGCGGCGGACCCCGACGCCGAGTCCGCCGGGCGTCCGGTGACGGCCCGCAGCGCGGTCCACGGGGCCGCGGCGGTCGGCCGGGCGACCGTCGCGAACGCCACGGCGGGGCGCTCGGGCGCGGCGGGGCGCGCGCCGTCGGAGCCTCCGCGCACGGCGGGGCGCGCGCCGTCGGAGCCTCCGCGCACGGCGGGGCGCGTGCCGTCGGAGCCTCCGTGGAGCGCCGCGCGGCGCTCGGGCGGCGCAGCACTGGGCCGGGCGCCGTCGGATCCTCCGCGGGGCGTCGCACCGGGCGCCGAGGCCGCCCAGGCTTTGCGCGCGCGTGCCGAGATCGACATCGACAAGGACACCACGCTCACCAGCAGCGACGAGGCCCCGCTCACGCGACCGCTGGTGACGCCGCGCAGCTTCGCGCAGATGCACCGCGCCGCGAGGAGCGACAGGCCCGCGGCCGCGACCGCTCCCGCCGAGCAGCGCCCCCGATCCAGGCCGCCCGAGCTGTCCGCGTCGACGCCGTCCGAGCCCACGGCGGAGCCGGCCGCCGCGCCGCCGACCGTCGGCGACGAGCGCGCCGCCGCTGGACCTCCGCCGACGACGCCCACGCTCCGGCCCCGCCCGCCGAGCGACGCGCCGCCGGCCGTCACCATCCCACGCGAGGCGCAGGCGCCGCAGCGCAGCGAAGCGACGGCCGCGGAGGCGCGCTCGTTCGACGACGCCGCCGCGGCGCCGCCGACCGGCGCGGCGCCGCCGGCGGGCCTCGCGGCGGCGCTGGACGACGCGCCCCCGAGCGACCCCGGGCCGATCAGCGAGAGCGAGCGCTTCTTCCTCGGCGGAGGGGTGGACGCGCCGGAGCGGATCCTGACGCAGGAGCATCGCTCCGCCGAGGACACCGACACCACCGCCGGCGCGGTCGAGGCCACGCTCTGGCGATCCCGCCCGGAGGAGCGCCGGGCGCGCATGACGCGGATCGTCGCCGGCCTGGTGACGGCGCTCGCGATCGGGGCCGCCAGCGTCTGGCTGATCAGCCAGACGCGGCACCCCGTGCCCCCGGCTCCGGTCGACGCGCCCCTGCAGGCGGAGGAGCAGAGCTCCAGCGCCACGATCGAAGCGGCTCCGGCCGCGCCGGAGGCGGAGCCGACCGCCGCGGCGGGGCTCTCCACGGCGACCCCGGCCGACACCTCGACCAGCGAGCCGGCCGACCTCGCGCCGGCCGCGCCGGCCGCGCCAGCCGCGGCGAGCCCGGCCGCGCCGACCGGAGCGCCCGTCCAGCAGGGCTCGCCCGCGCCCGCCGTCCCGGCGGCGCCGCCGGGCGCCCCATCGACCGCGGCCCAGGCCGCCGCACCGGCGCGGGCGGCCCCGCCGAGCGCCCCGGCGCCGCCACCCGCTGCGCCGGACGAGGAGGGCGGGTCCCTCTCGGCCCGCGTGATGCGCGCCCTGGAGTCGGGGCAGGCCGGCAAGGCGGTGCAGCTCGCGCAGCAGCTCACGTCCGCCTCGCCGGGGAGCGCCACGGCGTGGCACCTGCGCGGCGCCGCGGAGCAGGCCGCAGGGCGCGGCGGCCGGGCCTCGTTCCGCAAGTGCGCCGAGCTCTCCTCGGCCGATTCCCCGCTCGGCGCCGAGTGCCGCGCGCTCGCCGGCATGCCCTGATCGCGCGGGCCGCGCGCGCTCAGCGCGACCGCGACCTGAGCCGGGGATCCAGGGCCAGGGCCGCGAGGTCGAGCGCCACGGTGGCGAGCACGATGGCGGCCGCGGCGAAGAGCACCGTCCCGACGATGAGCGGCCCGTCCCGGTTCTGCAGCGCCTCGACCGCCATGCTCCCGACGCCCGGCCAGCGGAAGAGCTTCTCCGTGACGATCGCGCCGCCCGCGAGCGCGCCGAAGTCGAGCGCGGCGAGCGTGGCGAGCGGCAGCAGCGCGTTGCGCAGCGCGTGGACGACGAGCGCGCGCAGGCGAGAGGCGCCCTTGGCCCGCGCGGTCCGGATGAAGTCCTGACGGAGCAGCGTCCGGAGCTCCTCGCGGACGATGCGCGCGTAGAGGGCGCTGCCGAAGATGCCGAGCGTCAGCGCCGGCAGGACGAGCGAGCGCATGTGCTCGGTCGCCGTGGCGCCGTACCCGTCGTACGGCAACAGCCGGAGCTTGTAGGCGAGCACGTACTGCAGCGCGGGGCCGATCACGAAGGTCGGCGCGCTGGCGCCGAGCAGGGTGGCGCCGAGCGCCGCGTCCTCCCAGGCCGTCCCGCGGCGGGCCGCCGCGACGATCCCGAGCGCGAGGCCGAGCGCCAGCTGCACCACCAGCGCGGCCAGCGCGAGCTCGACGGAGCGCGGCACCTTCGCCTCCAGCAGATCCACGACCGGCTTGCGGTAATGAAAGCTGTAGCCGAGATCGAGGTGCACGCCGAGCGGCCCGGCCGCGCAGCTCCGGTGCTCCGGATCGCCGCGCGCGCCCTCGGGCGGTACAGCGGCGCCGCCGTCGCCCCGCGCAGGGCCGAGGTGGACGAGCCGGCGGACGAACCGCGCGAACTGCACATGGACCGGCCGATCCAGCGCGTAAATCGTCCGCACGCGCTCGAGATCCGCCGCCGAGGCCTGCGGCCCGACGAGCATCCGCGCCGGGTCGCCGGGCAGGAGGTACGCGATCCCGAACGAGACGGCGGTGACCCCGGCGATCAGGATCGCCGCCCACGCGAGGCGCCGGAGCAGGTGCGCGAGCGCGGCGCCCATCGCGGGAGCGCGGCCCGATCGAGGCGAGGAGGCGCGGCGCGCGTGCGGGGGGCTCATCGCGGAAGGGCGGCGCGCGCGAGCAGCGCGCGGAGCGGCCGGGCGGAGGGGGACGTGCCCGCGCGCGGCCCTCCGCCGGCCGCGGGCCGGGCGGACGGGTCGAGCCAGACCTCGTGGAAGTGCCACGGGATCACGGCGGAGCGCCCGTAGCCGCGCATGTAGGGGTGCCAGAGCTCGAGCTGGCGCATCGTGTACGTGGGCACCCAGGGCGCGTGATCGCGGACGACGCGCTCGGCGCGGGCGTAGAGCGCGAGGCGCCGCGCGCGGTCCTGCTCCGCGTGGGCGGCGTCGAGCGTTCGATCGAGCTCGTCGCTGCTGAAGAAGGCGTAGTTCTGCGAGCCCTCGTCGCGGATGGCGCGCGTGGAGAGCGTCGGCTCGAAGACGCTCGCCGGATCGGGGAAATCGGCCTGCCATCCGACCCAGCCCATGGGGACGGCGCGGCGCCGCGACGCCTCGGCGAGGTAGGTCGCCCAGCTGACGAGCCGCAGGCGGACGCGGAGGCCGATCGTCGCGAGCTGCTGCTGGACGATCTCGCCGATCGCCTGCTCCAGGGTGTCAGGGATCGCGATGTAGTCGACGACGCCTGGGTAGCCGCCTTTCCCGGTCGCCGGGTCGTACGCATAGCCGGCCGCGGCCATCTGCGCGAGGGCGCGCGCGGGGTCGTGCCGCCGCATCGGCTCGTCGCGCGGGGGGCCCGGGATCGACGGCGGCAGCACCCGGTCGAGGGCGACGAGATCGGGGCGCACCTTCTCGAGCACGGAGGGGTCGAGGGCGAACGCGACCGCGCGCCGCACGGCGAGCTGGTCGAACGGCGCGAGCTCGGTGTTGAGGAAGACGGCGTTGGTCCGGTTCCGGTTCACCCAGCGCATGCGCCCCTGCCACCGGGGATCGGCGCGGTAGGTCGACGCGTCGATCGCCGTCAGATCGCGCAGGTAGTCGAGCTCGCCCTCCTCGAACTTGTAGCGCTGGGTCGTCGCGCGCATCCCGGTCTGCCACTCGATCGCGTCGAGGTACGGCAGGCCCGGGCGGAAGTACCCCTCGTGCCGGGCGAGCCCGATGCTGCCGTCCTGGTCCCACCGCGCGACGCGGAACGGGCCCGCGCCGCACGGCGGCGGGGGGCGCGCCGCATCGACCACGGCGCCGGACGAGGGGCACACCGGCGCCATGAACGCGAGCGTCATGCGGGGCAGGAACGTCGCGTCCGGCGCGCGCAGATCGATCGCGACGGTGTGATCGCCGAGCACCCGCACGCCCGCGAGGTGCGGCGCCGCGCCCGCGTGGAACTCGGCGAACCCCTCGATCATGTCGTACTGGCTCGCGCCCGGGCTTGGCGTCCCCGGGTGGAGCGTCCGCTCGATCGAGCGCTTCACGTCGGCGGCGCGGAGCTCCGCGCCGTCGTGGAACCGCACGCCCTCGCGCAGCGTGAAGACGTACGTCCGGCCGCCGCGCTCGACCGCGATCGCGCGCGCGAGCTCGGGCGCGAGGCGGCCGTCCCGGTCCCACGTGACGAGGCGGGCGAAGACGAGCTCGGCGATGGCGCTCGAGAGCTCGTCGTAGGCGATCGACGGGTCGAGCGTGCGGGCGTTGACCGTTGTCGCGAGGCGCAGGGTCCCGCCCCGCACCGGCGCGCCGGAGGCCGCCTCGTCGCCGAGGGGAGGGCGCACGCGGCGCGGCGAGCCGCCCGAGAGCAGGAGCAGCGCCGCGCCCGCGACGAGCAGATCGACCGGCAGGCGCCGGCCGCGCGGGAGCTCGGCGCCGGCGGGATCGAGCGCGTCGCGGAGCCCCTCGCTCGCGCGGTGGAAGCCGAGCACGGCGAGCAGGATGGCGAAGCCCGGCGCCGCGACGAGGAGCGGCTTCACCCCGAGGTACGGCTCCGCCTCGTGCAGCATGCGGCCCCAGGTCGC
Organism: Sorangium sp. So ce590; assembly: GCF_051521365.1. Lineage (NCBI taxonomy): Bacteria > Pseudomonadati > Myxococcota > Polyangiales > Polyangiaceae > Sorangium > Sorangium sp. So ce590. Next base: position 4,779,115 of record NZ_CP150346.1, on the reverse strand, counting down.
GGTCGGCGGCTGCACGCCGACGCCGAGGTAGCTGAGGGCGGCCTCGGCGAGGATCATCTGCCCGGCGTTGATCGTCGCGAGCGCGAGCAGCGTCCCGCCGACGTTCGGCAGGACGTGCCGCCGGACGACGTGCAGCGGCCCCGCGCCGAGCGCGCGCGCGGAGGCCACGAAGTCGCGCTGCGCGAGCTCCACCGTCTTGGCCCGGACGACCCGCGCCGCCCCGGTCCACCCCGTGAGGCCGAGCACGAGCAGGATCGTCCCCGCGTCCGCGCGCCCCACCGCGACGCCGATCGCGGTCACGAACAGGAGGTAGGGCAGGGCGAGGATCACGTCGACGAGCCGCATGAGCGCGCCGTCGAGGGCGCCCGCCCGCGTGCCGGCGGCCATGCCGGCGGCGACGCCGACGAGCGCGCCGAGCCCCGTGGCGAGGGCCGTGGACGAGAGCGCGATGGCGAGCGAGAGCCGCGCGCCGTGGGCGAGGCGCGCGAGGAGGTCGCGGAAGAGCGGGTCGGTCCCGAGCCAGTGGGCGGCCGACGGCCCGGGCGGCGCGCCGAAGGCGTCGCGGGACAGGCTGAAGTCGCTCGCGTTGGGGTCGTGGCCGACGACGGCCGGCCCCGCCGCGGCGAACAGCGCGAGCAGCGCGACGATCCCGAGACCGAGCAGCGCCGACCGGTCGCTCAGGAAGCGCCGCGCCGCGTCGTCGCCGAGGAGGGCCCGGCCCGCGCGCTCGCCCGCGCGCGCCGCGTCGCGAGCGAGCCGGGCCCAGCGCGCGGCCGGCGTCACCGCTTCCCTTCGAGGAACTGCGTCACGAGCGCGACGAACTCCTCGGGCCGCTCCTCGTGGGGCGAGTGCCCGGCGTCCATGATCTCGAGCATCGCGCCCGAGATCTCGCGGGCCAGCCGCTGCGCGCTCGCGGCCGGGAAGATGCGGTCGTCGCGCCCCCACACGACGAGCGTCGGCGCCGTGATCCGCGTGAGGCGCGCGACGACGGGGCGCGCGTCGAGCACCGCGCGTATGACCGCGTGGGCGCTCTCGCGCGCCGAGGGGGCGTTGAAGAGGTCGTAGTGCCGGTCGACGCGCGACAGCGGCACCGCCGCGTCCGCGCGGAACACGTCGTCGCGGAAGAACGACCGGAACATCCTGCGGCCGTGGAGCTGCTTGAAGACGATGCCGCCGACGATCGGCAGGAGCGGGAGCTTCATCCGGAAGCTCATCGGGAACGGGTAACAGAGCGCGTCCTCCAGGACGAGCCGCTGCACGAGCTCCGGGTGGTCGGCCGCGAGCGTGATGGCGACGGCCGCGCCCATGGCGTGGCCGACGAGGTGCGCCCGGCCCACGCCGAAGGCGGCGATGAGATCGGCCACGGCCTCGGCGAACGTCTCGATCCCGTAGGCGTACCGCGCCGGGCTCGGCTTCTCGCTCTCGCCGAACCCCGGCAGGTCCGGGACGATGACGTGGAAGCGCTGGGCCAGCGCGTCGATCACGTCGTCGAACTCCAGGTGGCTGACGAGGAAGTTGTGGATCAAGAGGAGCGCCGGGCCGTTGCCGGCCCCGGCGACCAGGACCCGCATCCTGACACCCCGGGCGGTGACATCCCTGATGACGCGCTCGACGGGTCGGGGGGCGGCGGGCGAGGCCGCGCCCCGACCCTCGCTGGCAAGGGCCTTGGCCATGGTGGCGACGAGACTATCAGCCCTTTTGTCTGAAAGGACCGATGTGTGTCAGGGTGAGGGCCATGCCGCTCCACGAGCCCCGCTGCGGGACGGGCGCCTCCTCGCTCCCACCCGTTGCGCTCCGCGTCGCAATTTTCCCGCCTCGCACCCGGGTTCCCGATGTGCGGAGCGGAACGACCCCCGGTGCCGACGGACGAAAAATGTCCGAGTCGTGTCAAGAACCCCGGGAAAGCACCGCGTCCCGCGACAGCCACACAATAATCGTAGTCGCGTCAATTGACTGTATTCCATTCAGTGGAATAGAGTCGCCCGCGTCGGTTGGGTAGGGCCTCCGGCAATCGATGGGAGGACCGGTGCAAAGGATCCCCGAGGACGTGCTGAATCGCATCGAGCGGGAGCACGCCCAAGGGATTACCTCGAGCGATATCCTCGAGCTGTTCGCGGCGCATGGCATCAAGTTCAGCGAGGCGACGCTCCGGAAATATGTGCAGCTCGGCCTCCTCCCGCGCAGCGTGCGGGTAGGGCGCAAGGGCAAGCATCAGGGCTCACAGGGGATGTATCCGGCCACGGTAGTCCGCCAGGTTCAGCGCATCAAAGAGATGATGGCCCAGGACTACACCATCGAAGAGATCCAGCGTGAATTCCTGTTCGTGAGAGGTGATATCGAGGAGCTCGAGCGCACGATGACCAAGGTCTTCAATGCGCTCAGGGACGCCGCCAAAGAGAGGCGGAGCGAGACGAGCGGCAGGGCGATCGCCCTGGACCTCGCGAGCGCGGAGACGCTCGCGCGGGAGCTCGTCGCGAAGCTGGCATTGATAGAAGAGCGCTTGATGGCGCAAGCGCGGCTCACGAAACAGGCGGCATCCTCTTGAGGGGCCGAGTCGCAGGATCTCTCGTCTTCGTGAAGTGAATGGGGCCGCGAGCGCGGCCCCTCCTGGGGTTGACGCGATCGACGGGACGGGCGTGGCTCGTTTCGTCGCGATTTTTTAGGGACGGCATCCGGCGTTACGTCGGGCAAGGAGCGGGATCTCTTTGCGCTCGAGCTGGGACTCGGGCGCGTGGGGAGACGCGCGCGCTTGAGAGCGGAGACGCTACCAAACGGAGGCAGCGCATGGCGACGGTGTCTGACAGCGAGCTCGAGATCTTCGGCCTGGACGGAGCGGATGCGGCAGGGGGTGACTGCGAACCGGCGGGCTCCAGTGAGCCAGTCGTGGAGGGCGCCCTCGCGCTCCAGGCAGACCCCGCGGCGCCGGGAAACCCCATCACGCGCGAGCAGCGCAGGTCCCGGAGGAAGCGCGAGATCCGGGCGCGGACGATCAGCGTCAAGCGCATGACCAAGCGCGAGCTAGAGATCGGCCGGATGCTGTACCCCGAGACCGATTACTACAAGCCGGGGACCCGCGCCGAGTGCGTCGACGGCCCGAGGCCGTGCCCGTACGTCTCGTGCCAGCACCACCTCTATCTCGACGTGTCGGCCAGGACGGGCGCCATCAAGCTCAACTTCCCCGATCTCGAGGTCTGGGACATGAACGAGACGTGCGCGCTCGACGTCGCGGATCGTGGCGGCACCACGCTCGAGGACGTGGGGGCGATCATGAACCTGACGCGCGAGCGGATCCGCCAGGTCGAGGTCAAGGCGCTCGCGAAGCTCGAGGCGCTGAAGGACATGTCGGCGCTGCGCGAGTTCGTCGACGAGGGCCCGGTCGGCAAGCGCCGGCTCCCGGTGCTGACCCAGCCCGAAGAGGACGAAGACGAGGACGAGGACGAGGTCGCGCTCGACGAGGATGAGGACGAGGGCGAGGGCGAGGGCGACGCGGAGGACGAAAGCCTCGAGGCGACGCCCCCCGAGCGGACTGCGGAGCTCGAGGACGCCGGCGACTTCGACAGCGGGGAGTGATCAGTCGGGCCGGGCCTCCACGGTCACGATCGCGTCCGCGCCGAGCGCGCCCGCCAGAAAGGCGCGCCACGCGGCCAGCGTAGCCTTCGCCGGCGGCGTCCGGGGGGCGCGGCCGTTGAACAGGTGGATGAGCCGGCGCCGGGGCTCCGCGAGCGCGTCGCGCTCGCGCCGGGCGACCTGGGCCTCGGCGCGACCGAGGTCGGCGTCGGTCACCCGCTGCGCGAGGCCAGCGAGGAGCTCCTTCACGCGGGCCGAGGCCTCGTCGAGCTCCGCGCTCGGCGCCCGGATCTCGACCGCGAGCGCCGCCGCGCGCGTGCCGCCGAGGACGCGCGCGCTCGCGCGGGCCGCGAGCTGCCGCCTCGGGGCCGCGGCGTCCGCCGCGGGGAGGGCCGCCGCGCCGAGGGCGGCCGCGAGCAGGCCGCCTTCGCCGTTGAGGGCGGCGACCGTGATCTCCGCGAGCTCGCGGGCCGCGGCCTCGCGCGCGGCCGGGAGCCGCGCGCCGACGACGGCCTGCGAGAGCGGCGTCCCGGCCGGGAGGCGGGCGTCGTGGTGACCGAGCCGGGGCACCACCGCGCCGTCCGGTGAGGCGCACCCGCGCGGCGCGAGCCGCGGCGAGAGCCATCGCTCGGCGGCCTCCGTCGCTGCCGCCGCCTGCGACGCGTCGGCGTTCGCGAGCACGGCGAGCCGGAGCGGGCCGGTCGCGAGCGCCTGCCAGCGGAGCTGCACCGTCTCGAGCGCGCCGCTCGCCACCCGGTCCCAGACGCCGAACGGCTCGACCCAGGACGGGTGGTCGGGCGCGATCGCGGAGGCGAAGGCCTCGAGCGCCGCGGCCCGCCCGCCGGAGAGGCGCTCCAGGTGCTCGAGCGCCGCGGCGCGCGCCAGCGTGAGCGCCTCGGGGCCGGGCGTCGTCGCCGCGACCGTGCGCGCGGCGGCGCTCGCGACGCGGCGCCCGAGCTCGGCCGGGGTCTCGCGGTCGTCGCGGAACGGCGCGTGCGCGATGACTCCGACGGCGTCCGCCGTGACCCAGGGCTCGATCGTCACGTCGAGCTCGCGCCGCCGGGTCTGCACGGCGGCGAGCGCGGCGAGCGCCGTCGCCCCCGCGTCGTACACCCCTTCCTCCGCGACGCCGCACGGGCTCGCGAGCAGGACCCAGACCTCGCCTTGCCCGCGCTCGACCAGCGTGCGCCGCTCCAGGGCGGGCTGGGCCTCCGCCGCGAGCGCGCGCCCGAGCTCCGTCTCGAAGAGCCGCTCGCCGGCCTCGCCCGGCGCCGCGGGCCTCGGCGGCTCGGCGCGCGGGGGGAGGCCGAGCGCCGTCGCCCACCGCTCGGCCGGCGCGTTCGGGGCGGAGCCCGAGAGCGCCCACCAGGCGGCGCGCGCGCCGGCGTCGCGCGGGTCCTGCGCGGTGAGGATCTGCCGCGTGGCGGTGGCGGGGCCCGGCGGCGCCGCGAGGCCGCGGCGGATCTCCTGCCGCGCCACCGCGACCGCGAGCGCCGCCGAGGCCTCGACGGGCGGCGCCGCGGGCAGCTCGGAGGCCTCGATGGTCACGCTGACGCAGCCGCCGCGCGGGCGGGCGACCCCGAGCACCTCGACGGTGCGGAACGGGGAGGGGAGCGCCGAGAGCCGCGCCCGGAGCGGCGACCCCGGCGCGCCGAGCCGCTCGGCCGCGGCGACCGCGGCCTGCGGGCTCGCGACGCGCACGGCCACGGTGACGCGGGCGGCCCGCCGATCGAGCTGGTTCGTCGTGTACACGCCGATCGTGTCCGCCGCCGGCCACGCGTCCGCGGGCGGGCCGCCCGCGGGCCAGCGGTCGACGCCCTCCGCCGCGCGGGCCGCCTCCGCGCAGAACGCGGCGGGGCCGACCGCGGCGATCGAGGTGCGCCCGGCGTGCAGCGCCGCGGTCCGCCACCCCTCGAGCTCCCGCACGCCCGCGGGCGTCGCCAGGTCGACCACGGGCTCGGCGCCCGCGAGGCCCAGCCGGCCGGTGCACGCCGCGACCGGCGAGAGCTCCGGCGCGTCGAGGGGGCTCGCTCGGAGCGCCTGGAGCCGCTCCGTGGCCCGGGCGACCTCCGGGCTGCCGGCGGCGATGGGCTGCGCGAACGCCGCCGAGAGCGCGCGCAGGAACGGCGCGACGCGCGCCGCGTCCCGGACGAGCAGGCGCACGCGGAAGGCGCTGCGGTCGATGCGCGCGTCCACGTCGAAGCCGGCGGCGACGAGCCGCGCCTCGACCACGCTGGCGAGCGCCGTCGTCGCGACCGAGCCGAGATCGGTCGCGACCGAGACGACGAGCGCGGGCGCGGGGTCGCCCTCGCGGGAGACGAGCGTGAGCCGCGGCCGGGCGTCGAGGTTGCGCACCTCGATGCGGCCGACGCTGCCCTCGGGCGTCGAGACGAGCGCGCGCCCCGGCGCCGTCGGGCCGCCGGGCGCCGCGCCGCTGCAGGCGGCGAGCAGGACGAGCGGCAGCGAGAGCGCGGGCCTCAGGGAGCGCATGCGTCGTCGGCCGGCAGGGCGGCGCCCTCCAGCTGGAAGTCGGCCGGGCATCGCGGGGCGATCTTGAAGCCGTGGAAGTAGGTGAGCACGCCGGTGACCGAGCCGAAGGACGCGCCGCCCCCGAGGGGCGGCCCCTCGGCTTCGAGATCGTAGAGCTCGTTCGAGAGGCTCGGGATGTCGTCGCCGAGCACGCCGGCGCCCACGTTGATCCGCGCCGTGTACCGGCCGTCGCGCCTCGTGGGGTCGCCGACGGTCTGGACCCCCTCGATCTGCACGAGCATGCCGAGGTAGCTGCGCGCGGTCGCGTAGCTCGTCAGCGCGTCGAGCGGCACGCGGATCGGCTTCGCGGGGCCGTCCTCGAACCGGAAGCTCATGGTCCCGCCGATCTCGGGCAGGGTGCGGCAGCCGGGGAACCGGCCGGAGGAGGGGCCGCGGAACTCGGTGAGCACGCCGAGCAGGTCGACAACGTCGCCGGGGAAGAGCCGCAGGTCCGGGGGGCTGAACGCGGGCTGGAAGACCGTCATGCCCGAATAGGCGACCGGCTCGTCGGCGCGGTCTTGCACGTAGTAGTTGCCGTGCGCCCCCTCGCCGGTCTCGTCGAAGCGGTCGATCGCGATGAGCGTCGCGGCCGTGACGCTGACGCGGCGATCGGCCGGCACCCCCTCGCAGCCCTCGCTGTCCTGGGTCCTGGGATCGGCGTCGAGCCACGCGGCCTTGCCGACGAGATCCGTGATGCGGGCGCCGCCGCCGCGCTCGTCGGCGAGGGGGATCGAGGGGGCGTCTCCGTTGCCGCCGCCGCACCCGGCGAGCAGCGGGACGGCGGCCACGGCGGCGGCGGCGGCGAGCGCGGTGGTGATGCGGAGCGGGGGGCCCATCCTCTCCGGCTCATACCACAGGGCCGACGGCCGCCGAGCCCCCTTCGGGGGAGGGGGTGGCTCAGGCCGCGAGGCTCGCGCCGGACAGCATCGCCTCGAGGCGGCTCTGGATCTTGTGCCGCTTCGAGTAGACCGTCTTCACGCTGATGTGCATCCGCTCCGCGATCTGCTCCGGGGGCAGGCCCTCGCCGAAGTAGAGCGCGACGAACTCGCGGTCCTTGTCCGAGAAATCGTGGAGCACCTGCCCCACGATCGCGGCGCGCTCGCGGCGCTCGGCGTGCTCCTGCGGGGAGGGGCGCTCGCAGGGGAGCTCGACCGCCGCGTCATCGAGCGGGGCGCAGCGCGGCGCGCGCCGCGCCCCCCGCAGGTGGTCGTAGGCGCAGTGGACGGCGAGCGTGCCGATCCAGGAGCTCAGCCGCGTGCCGCGGTCCGCGTCGAAGGTCCGCAGCTTGCGCATGTCGTTCGAGAGCAGCTGCATGAGCAGCGTCGCGTGGATGTCGCGGATGTCGTCCTGCGCCACCACGGCGGAGAAGCGGGCGATCACGCCGCGGATGCAGCGGTGGACCAGCCGGTCGTACCGGGCGTGGAAGGCGCGCCAGGCGCGCTCGCTCCCTGCGATCATCTCCTTCACCAGCACCCCATCGGCGCCGTCGCCGAGGTCTTCCGAGCATCCCTTACCGCAGAGAGGCAAGTCGTTGGGCATGCCGGAGGTCAAAGCACCCGACGTGCCAGCGCCGTCAGCGCGGATAGCAGGGCGGCTCGTCGGCGGCGTGCGGCCGTGGCCCTGTGACCGCACCTCGCGAGCTGTTAACGAGGGTTCACTGCGCGCCGAGGACAGCGCGCAGGCGCGGCTTTCAAGCGCATCTCCGCGGGTACGAGCGACGTTCCGCGATCGTGCGCCGCGCGGCGGGGCGAGGTGCGCCGCGCGGCGCCCCCCGCCGCGAGGAGGTGACGCCCGCTACCAGGATGGAAAGATCCAGCCGCGCTCCCCGGGCCGGCGCCGTTCCGGCGACGCCGGCGCGCATCGGGGTCTGCGCGCGGCCCTGTTTCGGGTTATGGACCGAGCGTGCTTTCCGGCCGTGCTCTAGCCCTTGCGGTCCTCGCGTGGTCGCTCCTCAAGGTCGTGGTGCGCCGTCTCTTCGACGGGCCGAGCGGCCTCGCGCTCTTCCGCGAGAACTACGACGCCGATGGCCTGCCGCCGCTCTCGCCCGCCGAGCGCGCGGCGCTGCCCGGCTTCTCCCGCTGCATCGCGTGCGGGCGCTGCGATCTCGGCGAGGCCGAGCGCATCGCCGCCTCCAGGGGGGCCTACCCCGGGCTCATGACCGTGGTGCTCGCGTCCTCGCGGAGCATGCCGGACTTCGACGCCGCGGCGCTCGCGCTGGCGCACGTGCCGGAGGAGGTGCTCGCCGAGAAGGAGCAGATCTGCCCGACCGGCGTGCCGTTCCGCGAGCTGGCCAGGTTCGTGCGGTCCAACGCCAGGGCCCAGGCGGGGCTGTTCGTGGACGGGGAGGGGAACGCGCCCGCCGAGCTGGCCCTCGTCGCTGCGGTGACCCCGCCCGCGGCCGCCCTCGACCCCTCGTCGGCCGACCGCGCCGCGCCCGAGGCGACGTGATGACGCTGGCGGGACGTCGCGCCGCGGCGAGAGCGCTCGGCCTCCTCTTCCTCCTCTGCACCCCGGCCTGCTCCGCGCACCAGCCGATCCCGGCCCGGACGAGCGGCGACGCGCCGCCCCTGTCCACCGAGGTCTCCCGCCCGCCTGGCCCCCTGGCGGGGCCCGGGCCGGGTCGGGCCGGAGACGACGACCTGGACGAGGCGGGCGGCCGCGTCTCCACGCCGATCGCGCCCGCGAGCGCCCGGGCCGCGACGAAGGGGGTCCCGATCCAGCGCGGACGCGCCACCTATTACGCCGACAAGTTCAAGGGCCGCGCCACCGCGTGCGGCGAGCCCTACAACCCCCGCGCGCTCACCGCCGCCCACCGCACGCTCCCCTTCGGCACGCTCGTCGATGTGATCCGCCGGGACGGCCGCCGCGTGCGCGTGCGGATCAACGACCGCGGCCCGTTCAAGCGCGGCAGGATCATCGACCTGTCGCGCAGGGCCGCCGAGCGGATCGGGCTCATCAAGGACGGGGTCACCGACGTGTCGCTCGAGCTCATCTGGAAGCCGGCGCGGCGGTCGCGCTGATCGCGCCGCGGCGCCGGGCGGCCAGGGGGCTTCGACCTGCGGGCTGCTACTGGACGAGGCTGAGCCGCGGGGCCGCGGCGAAGGCGGCGAGGTGGCCGCTCTCCTCGGCGACGTAGACGTCGCACCGCTCGTCGACCCGCAGGAGATCCGGGATGAGGTCGGTCGGCACCTTGCCGAGCAGCGCGCCGTCGCGTGGCCGCACGACGTGCACCTCGCTCTGCGGCACGAACAGCGCCCCCGAGCGGAGCACCGGCTCGAGGCGCCGCGGCCGGTCCCCCTCGACGCCGCCCGCGAGGACGTGCCGGTACCGGACCGCGCCGTCGTGCGCGCCGACCCCGACGAGCTCGCCCGTCTCGCTGTTCACCACGACCACGTCGTCGACCATGAGGCACGAGGCCGTCGCCGCGCACGCGGTGAGATCGAAGCGCGTCGCCCCGGTGCGGCGATCGATCCCCACGAGCCCGGTGCCGCGCCGCCCGTGGGTCACCACGCACACCGTCTCGGGCCCGAGCAGCGGCGCGCCGACCGGCGCCACGTGCTTCGGCAGGTCGACCGTCCACCGCGCCTCGCCCGACCACGGGTCGAGGTGGTGCAGTCGCGCCCCGCCGCGGCCGACGAACGCCCCGTCGCCGGCCAGCGCGAAGAGCGCGTCCTGATCGACCGCCACCGGCGACGCGAACGGCAGCCGGTCGCAGAAGCGCCAGACGACCTCGCCGCTCAGCACGTCGAGCGCCGCGAGCGCAGGCTCGCCGCTGCCGACCACGACGAGCTTGCCCGCGCGGCGCAGCCGGAAGTTCTCGCCGCGCCGCGCGGCGTAGCGCCAGCGCACCTCGCCGGAGTAGAGGTCCACCGCCGCGAGGTGGCGCGTCCCCTCGCTCACGATGAGCATCCGGGGCAGCCCCGGGGCGCTCACCACCGCGCCCGAGGCGTTCGCGCCGACGCGCGGCGAGAGCCGCGCCGACCAGGCCACCTCGCCGGTCGACAGCTCGTGCAGCTGCAGCGTGCCGTCGGGCAGGAGCCGCCCGAGGCCGACCGGCGTCATCACCGAGACCGCGCGCGGCGCCTGCTTGCGCCACAGGCACTCGCCGGTGCGCCGATCGATGCAGGTGAGCTCGCGCGTCGAGCCCACGACGAGCACGTCGCCGCAGAGGAAGGTGGCGCGGAGATCCAGCGAGGGGATCGCCGCGACCCACCGGGCCGTGAAGCGCAGCCGCGTCCGCCCGAACGTGTCCTCGGCCGCGGCCTGCGGGCGCGCCGCCGCCGCGAAGGCGCGGTACGTCTCCGGGGCCACGTTGATCTTCGCGTCGTTGCGCGTCAGCTCGCGGAGCCGCTCGGCCAGCTCGCGCACGCGCGCCCGGAACTCGAACAGGCGCAGGTTCGACGTCTGCCCGCGATCTCGGCGCACGAGGCTGCGCGCGAGCGCCCTCCCGAACGCGACGACGCCCTGGGCGAGCGCGGCCACGTCGACGGCGGGGAACGTCCAGGTCTTCGCCCGCTCCTCGGCGCCCGCGAACGGCGAGCCGCGGCCGAGCGCGCGCGGATCGGCGGGCGGGACGCGGCCCACGCGGGGCACGCCGAGCGTGAGCGAGAGCGCCCCCTCGCTGTGCAGCCGCACGCCGAGGATCGCGCCGCCGACGGTCAGCCGCCGGTGGTAGGGCTGCCGCCGCGCCCACGCGTCGAGCGACTCGAGCGACAGCGACGCGAGCTGCTCGGCGAACGGGAAGATGAAGACGTCGGGCAGCTCGCGCGCCTCCTCGCCCACGAGCACGCGGATCTTGCCCCGGAAGAGGAGCGAGAAGAGGTCGGCCCGGAGCACGGCCGGCTGCGCGAGCGCCGCGCCCGGGGACGTGCGCAGGAGCGCCTCGGCCGCGATGGCGATCGGGATCTCGCCGGTCGGCTCGACGCCCACGATGGCGGGCTCGCCGCCCGCCTCGTCGGGCGAGAACGGCAGGGCGGCGGCGAGGCACCTCCGCGCGGCCTGGAGCCGGTGCTCGCCGAGCCCGCCGTGGCCCGCGTCGTCGCGGGGGAAGGTGGCGTCGCGGCGCGCGCCCGAGCCCCTCCGCGAGGCGAACCGATCGACGGCCGCGAGGACGCGCGCGCAGAGCGCTTCGCCCTCGAAGCGCCGCTCGTGCAGGGCGACCTCGGGCACGTCGCCGCCGTGGAAGACGGTGACGAGGAGATCGCGGCCCACGCGCTCCAGCCCGAGCTCCCAGGGGTCGGGCTCGAGGCACAGCCGCACGACGGCGCGCGCGCGGCGTCCGGAGGCGAGCTCCGCCGCGGCCTCGGCGAGATCGCAGAGCAGCGGCAGCGCCTCGGCCTCGGCGCGTAGCGGCAGCGCCGCTTCATCGAGTGGAGGAGGCGCGTTGCGCGCCCCCTCCAAGACGAAGTCGAGCACATCGTGCAGCGACGTGCGCTCGAGCTCCGGTGAGCATCGGGTGGTGTCGGCGACAAGTGACAGTCCGGGCATCCGTCGAGGGATGCTAGGCATCGTGGGGCCGGGTCCTAAGTTTTGTGCGCGGATAGCCGCGGAGTGGACAAGCACGTGCCACCTGACTAGACAGCGCCGGCGCCTGGCGCCCCCGCCGCTGCTGCCGCTCGACGAGCCCCGCGGCGCGAGGACGGCCCGAGGTCGCCAACGGGCTGCGCGCAGATCGGTTGGCATTCCAACCGGACGTGCAACAATCCGGCCCCCGAGCGCCATGTCTCCCGAAAGACCGCCCCATTTCTCGATGCTCCGGTCGTTCGCGCTGGCCGATTTCTTCACGCTGGCGAACGCGGCGAGCGGCACCCTGAGCATCCTGCTCTGCCTGAACTACGTGGCCGAGCGCGAGCGCATCTATATCTGGGTGGTCTTCGGGCTCCTGCCGCTCGCGCTCGCGTGCGACGTCCTCGACGGCACGATCGCGCGGTGGCGTCGCCGGCACTCGCCGCTCGGGGCCGATCTCGATTCGCTGGCCGACGTTGTCTCGTTCGGCGTCGCGCCCGCGGTGCTCGGTTACGCGCTCGGCCTGCGCGGTCCGTGGGACGCCGCCGCGCTCGTCTACTTCGTCGCCTGCGGGATCAGCCGCCTCGCGCGGTACAACGTGACCGCGGCCGAGCTGTCGGACGATTGCGGGAAGGTGCGTTACTACGAGGGCACGCCCATTCCCACGAGCCTGCTCATCGTGCTGCTCTTCGGGGTGCTCTTCGCGCTGGGGCGCGTGCACGAGCAGCTCTGGCTCGGGTCCATCGCGCTCGGTCCCTGGGCGTTCCACCCGCTCAGCCTGGTCTACGTCGTGAGCGGCAGCGCGATGGTCAGCGGCACGCTGCGCATCCCGAAGCCGTAGCGGCGAGGCTCACCACGATGCTGGCGAGCCCACCGCCGGCCCCGCACGCCCTCGGGCTGGCCTTGGCGCTCATCGTCGTAGCCCTGCGCCGGTGAGCGCACCGCCCCGGCCTGCTCCTCCCCGCCTTGCCTCGCCGCGCGCCCCCCCGGGCAGGCTCGGGTCACGGGCCAGCCCGCCGAGGAGCCGCGCCGCGCCACGTACGCCGATCTCGAGGCCGTCCCGCCGAAGCTGGGGACCCGCGGTGGTCCACCGCGACGCCGCGCGCGTTCGCGTCGAGCCCTTCGACGCCATCGAGCTCGCTCTCTCCCTGCTGTGGGCAAAGTAGCCGCAGCGGGTCACGGCTCGGGCTGAACGCAGCCTGGCCGCGCGCTCAGCGGCGCATCGAGCGCCGTCGCTCTCGATCGCGGGCCCCCCGCGGCGATAGACTGGCGCGATGCGGCCCTGCAGGAGCTGTGGTGCCTCGCTGGAGGCAAGCGGTCGTGGGATCACGTGTCCGCGCTGCGGCGCCGAGAACCCCGGCGTGGCAGGCGCGGCGGCCGCTCAGCCGGGCGCCCCCGCTGCCGCGCCGGCGCCGGGGCCGCCCCGGGCGGTGAAGGTGCTCCTCGCCGTGGCGATGGTCGCGGTGGGGGTCGGCTTCGCGGTGATGTTCTTCGCGCGCGTCGAGCCGCCGCGGGATCCCGCGCCGCAAGCGCGCCACCTCTCGACACAGCTCGACGCGCTCTGCTTCGTCGACGCGAACGGCGACGACGCGCCCGACCCGGTCCTGTGGCAGGACGGCAAGACGCGCGGGCGGGTGGTCGCCGTCGATGGACGCAGCGGGCAGTGGCTCTGGGCCTCGGAGGAGCTCGAGAAGCCGGACGCGCTCGCCTGTCCGGACCTGAGCACGGTGCTCGCGGGCGGCACGGTGCTCGCGGGCGGGGAGAGCGCCACGCTGCACGCGCTCGACGCCCGCACGGGCAAGGCGCGCTGGGCGGCGAGCCTGCCCGGGGTCCCCGACGAGGTCGCCGGAGGCGAGGGCTGCGCGACCGTCGTGATGAAGGACGGCTCGGCGACCGGCGTCCAGCTCGACGGGGGCGCGGTGGCCGATTGCCCGACGGCGCCGCAGCCGTCGGCGATCACGGGGCAATTCTGGGAGCGCAAGAAGAACCCCCAGGTGGTCCACGTCGGCGACGTGGAGGTCGTGCTCACGACGCCGGCCGAGGGGCCGCCGCGCCTCACCGCCGAGGGGCGGCGCGGCGGCGCGTCGCTCTGGAAGAGAGAGCTCCCGGCGCGCGCGCCGCGCTCCGGCGGGCGCCCGGATCTCTTCCTCGTCGCGAGCGGCGGCGCCGCCATCGTCCTCGGCGTCGACGTCGTGGAGGGCACCGATCTGCGGATCCTCGCCCTCGATCCCGCGTCCGGGGCCAGCCGGTACGAGCGCGCGGCGGGCTACCTCGGCGACCGGCTCGTGGCGGCGAAGGCCGCGGGCCCCTACGTGTACGTCGTGAGCGGCGCCGCGGTGAGCGGCGCCGCGCTGCGCGCGATCGACCCGGCGACCGGAGGCACCGTGTGGCGCGCGACGGCGCCGCAGCCCCCGTGATCCGGCCCGGCGTCCGCGCGCTCAGCAGAGACAGCCGACGAAGGTGCCAGAGAACAGCGGCCGCTCCATGACGGCGGCGCCGCACGTCGGGCACGTGTCGCCGAGCTTGATCTCGCGGGGCGGAGGCGCCGACTTCGCCGGCTGCGCGCCCGCGGAGACGCCGGCGACGGCGAGCGGCTGGAACTCCAGGATCGACACGCGCGAGAACCCCTGCCTCGGCGTGGCGCTGCGCTGCGGCGACGCCAGGAGATCCTGCTTGCTGCAGACCGGCAGGATGGGTCGCGACATGTTGATGTAGGCGAGCTCGGCCGTGTAGAGCGCCGGATCGAGCATGCGCGGGTCCTCGGGCTGGACGATGCCGTGCTGGAAGGCCTCGATCAACATGTCGACGTCGGTGCGCGCGTTGCGGTTGCGCGCGGCGTCGACGAGGAAGAGGCCGTTGCCGTAGTAGGCGGCGTTGAGCCAGAAGCCGGTGCCCGCGGTGTGGTAGCCGCCGGTCGCCCATCTGTACCCGCGCAGCGATCGGACGTGGGCGGTCAGCGCGTTCGCCAGCGCGTACGACGTCATGCCGAGCGGCAGGAGGCTCACGAGCGCCGCCGGGTGGAAGTTCAGGCAATCGCTGCAACAGACAGGCACCGTCGGCACGAGCGCCTGCGTGGGATCGATGCAGACCTGGACCTCCGATTCGCTGCGATAGCAGCCGGTGAAACAGGAATGCCGCTCGACGGCGGCCAGGAGCGCGGCGGGAAGTGCCATGCGCGCAACTATACCGGCCACGAGGGCGTATGGCTGCCACGAGGCGCCGTGTCGTCGTCGCCGTCCACGGCGCGAGCGACATGGCGCGAGCGACACGGCGCGAGCGACACGGCGGACCCGGGCGTTCGCGACGTCCGCGCGCCCGGGTCCGTACGTCCGCGGCTCCTCGTGACGCGTGCCCGCGGTGACGCGTGCCTGCGGTGACGCGTGCCCGCGGTGACGCGTGCCCGCGGTGACGCGTGCCCGCGGTGACGCGTGCCCGCGGTGACGCGTGCCCCGCTTCCGCGCGTCCACGCGGTCGCGGATGGACGAGCGCAATTGCGTCCCTCGTGCGCCTGCCACACGATCGCCGGCCGTGGTGACGGCCGTGCAACCCGAGCGCCTGCTCCTCCGCCGATGCGTCCTCGATGGAGCGCGCGCGGCGGAGCGTGGGAGCCGGTCCGGGTCGCGCGTCCGGTCCTCCTGCACGTTCCAGTGTCGCGCGGACGCACGGGTCGCGTGACGGGGCGGAGGCGCTCGCTGCTCGTCGCGCTCGCCGGCGCCCTCGCGGCGCTGCTCCCGGCGCTCGCCCTCTCGGGGTTCACGGTCGACGACGCGCTGATCACGGCGCGCTACGCGCACCACCTCGCGCGGGGGCTGGGCTACCGCTTCAACGCGGCCGGGCCGGTGACCGACGGCGTGACGCCGCTCGGGTGGGCGTTCGTGCTGGCGCCGTTCGCGGCCGGAGGCCCGCTCGCCGCGCTCGCGGCCGCGAAGGCGCTCGGCGTCGTCGCGTGGACGCTCGCCGCCGGAGCGCTGGCGCTCGCGATCGATCGGGCGTCCGACCGACCCGTGCGGTTCGCGGCGCTCGCGCTCGTGCCCGCGTCGGCGCCGCTCGCGGCGTGGTCCGCGGCGGGCATGGAGACGGGCGTCGTCGCGGCGCTCGGGGCCCTCTCGGTCGCGCTGCCCGCGCTCGGCGGCGCGCTCGCCGGCGCGGCCTGCGCCGGGGCGGCGGCGGCGCTCCGGCCGGAGCTCCTGCCGTTCGCGCTCGTCGTGGCGCTCGCGGCCCAGGCGGCCCCGCGCGCCGAAGGCGCAGGCGGCGCGCCGCCGCGACCGGAGCGCCCCGCGTGGGCCCGCGCGCTCGCCGCGCTCGCGCTCGCGGGCGGGCCCTTCGCCGCGGTGGCCGTCACGCGGCTCGCGATCTTCGGGCGGGCGGCGCCGCTCGCCGCCCTCGCGAAGGCGCCGGACGCCTCGCTCGGGGCCCGGTACGCGCTCGCGTGCTTCCTCCTGACCGGCCCGGTGGCGCTGATCGCGCCGGTCGCGTGGCGGGCGCTGCCGGCGTGGCCGCGCGGGCTGCTCGCGGCGATCGCCGTGCACTTCCTCGCGGTCGCGGCGGCCGGCGGCGACTGGATGCCGCTGTCGCGCCTCGTCGTGCCGGCGCTCCCCGCGGTGGCCCTCGCGGCGGCCCACGTCGCCTCGGTGGCCGACGCGCGCGCCACCGCGCTCCGGATCGCGCTCGCGCTCGCGGGGCAGCTCTTCGTGATGATCCGGGTCGGGCCCACCGCCGCGCGCGTCGGCGTCGACCGCCTGCGCGTCGTCGAGGAGCTCCGCGGCGCGCTCGCCGGGGCCGAGGTCGTCGCGGCGCTCGACATCGGCTGGCTCGGAGCCGCGACCGGCGCGACGCTCGTGGATCTCGCGGGGGTCACGGATCCGGCCATCGCGGCGCTGCCCGGCGGGCACACGACGAAGCGGATCCCCGGCGCGCTGCTGGACGCGCGCGGGGTGGACGCGCTCGTGCTGCTGCTCGCCGAGGGGCAGGCGCTCGCGTCGCCCTGGACCGCGACGCGGTTCGCGCGCGGGGTGGAGCTGCACCTCGCGCGCCTGCCCGGCGCCGGCGAGGCGTTCGCGCCGGCGGCGGTGAGCGGCGTGCCGCACCTCCGCTACGTGGTGCTGCGGCGGCGCACCGCGGAGGAGGTCGCAGGCGCCGCGCCGCGCTGACGCGGTCGCCGCGGCGGTGCGCCAGCGTCCATGCGGCGCTGACGTGGGCGCGGCCGAGGTGCGCCGGCGTGCTCGCGACACCGACGCGGGCGCCAGGGAGCCGCGACGGCGAGCCGGATGCGCGCCGCGTCACGTCGCGCGGCGTCGCCGCAGGCGACAGTGGACGGCGGACGCGCGCAGCTGGCAGGCTGTGTAGAAGCGCCAGAGCGCCCGGAAGGAGCGCGTCAGGTCGATGCAATCAGGAGAGGTCGTCGACGACCGGTTCGAGATCGAGGAGCACGCTGCCTCCGGCGCGACGGCGCGGGTGTACCGCGCGCGCGACCGGAGGTCCGGCGCGCCGGTGGCGCTCAAGCTCCTCCAGACGGCGGCGACCCCGTCGCTGAGCGCCCTCGCGCGCGAGGCGCTCGCCCTCGCGACGCTCGCGATCCCCGGCGTCGTCCGCTACGTCGCGCATGGCGTGACCGCGGGAGGCCGGCTCTATCTCGCGGCGGAGTGGCTCGAGGGCGAGACCCTCTCGGAGCGGCTCGATCGCGCGCCGCTCACGATCGCCGAGAGCCTGATGCTCGCCGCGCGCGTGGCCGAGACGCTCGCCGCCGTCCACCGGCTCGGGTTCGTGCACTGCGACGTGAAGCCGGGCAACCTCCTCCTCGAGGGCGGCGACCTCCAGCGCGCCAGGCTGATCGACTTCGGCGCCGCGCGCTTCTCCGGGGACGACGACGAGTTCCCGACGCTCGGCGAGATCCGCGGCACGCCGCAGTACATGGCCCCGGAGCAGGCCCGCGGCGAGCCTCGGATCGACGTCCGCGCCGACGTCTTCGCGCTCGGCAGCGTGCTCTTCGAGTGCCTGACCGGGCGCGCCGCGTTCGCCGGCGGCGACCCGCTCTCGGTGCTCATGAAGGTCCTCCTCGAGGAGCCGCCGCGGCTCAGGGAGCTCCGCGGCGACTGCCCGGCCGGGCTCGAGCGGCTCGTCGCGCGGATGCTGTCGAAGGCCCGCGAGGCCCGGCCGCGCGACGGCGGCGCGGTCGCGGAGGCGCTCGCCTCGGAGGCGCTCGATCCGCGCCTCGACGGGGGTCCGACGCCCCCGCTGCAGCCCTCGTCGTCGCACCCTCCGCCGCACCGCGCGCGCGAGATCACGACCAGCGAGCGGAGGGTCATGTGCCTCATCCTCGCCCGCGAGGACGAGGCCGACGCCGAGGCGACCCTCTCCGATACCGCGGACGAGGGCCGGTCGCGGGCGATCCGCGGGATCGTCGAGCGCCACCGCGGCCGGGTCGAGCTCCTGGAGGCGCGGTGGCAGCTCGTCACGCTCTCGGGGTCGGCCGCGCCCACCGATCTCGCGGCGCAGGCGGCCCGCTGCGCGCTCGCGCTCCGCGAGCTGCTCGGCGGCGCGCGGCTCTCCCTGGTCACCGGCCGGGCCGAGGTCGCCGCCCGGCTGCCGGTCGGCGCGGTGATCGATCGCCTTGTGCAGCTCGTCCAGGGCGGTCGCGAGCCGCTCCGCCCGGCGGCCATCCGGATCGACGACATGACCGCGGGCCTGCTCGGCGCGCGGTTCGATGCGACCCGGGACGCGTCGGGGTGCTGGCTGCACGGCCCCCGCGAGGAGCCCGAGGCGCCGCCCGCGCTCCTCGGCCGGCCGACGCCGTACGTCGGGCGCGAGCGCGAGCTCGGGCTGATCGTGGCCGAGCTCGACGCCTGCATCCGCGGGAGGTCCCCGGGGGCGGTGCTCGTGACCGGCGCGGTCGGGGCGGGCAAGTCGCGGCTCGGCTACGAGCTCGTCCGCGCGCTCAGGGCGCGCTGCGAGCCCCTGGAGGTGTGGATCGGCCAGGCCGACCCGATGAGCGCGGGCTCCGCCTTCGGCCTGCTCCAGCGCGCGCTCCGCCGCGGGCTCGGCCTGCTCGACGTCGAGCCGATCGCGTCGAGGCGCCGCGAGATCCGCGCGCGCGTCGAGCGCCGCTGCGGCGCCGCCGCCGGCGCGCGCATCTCGCCCTTGCTCGCCGAGCTCGCGGGCGCGCCGTCCCCGGACGACGGCGACGCGCAGCTCGGGGCATCGCGGCGGCGTCCGCCCCTCGTGAGCGAGGCGCTCCGCCTCGCCTGGGAGGGCTTCCTCGATGCCGAGTGCGCCGCGCAGCCGGTGCTCCTCGTGCTCGACGACCTGCACTGGGGCGATCTGCCGACCGTGGCGCTTGTCGAGGCGGCGCTGCGCGGCCTGAGGGGCAGGCCGTTCGCGGTGCTCGCGCTGGCCCGGCCCGGCGTGCGCGAGCGCTTTCCGGGCCTCTGGGAGCCGCATCTGCTGCGGGAGATCTGCCTCCCGCCGCTGCCGCCGGCGGGCGGCGAGCAGCTCGTGCGGGAGGCGCTCGGCGCCGGGGCGAGCGCGGACCTCGTGAGGACGCTCGTGGAGCGCGCCGACGGCAATGCGTTCTATCTGGAGGAGCAGATCCACGCCGCTGCCCGCGGCAGGATCTCGTCGCCGCCGGAGACGGTGCTCGCGATGGTGCAGGCCGGGCTCGACGCGATCGCGCCGGAGGCGCGGCGGGTGCTCCGCGCCGCGAGCGTCTTCGGCGAGGCGTTCTCCGAGGCGGGGGTCGCCGCGCTCGTGGGCCGCGCGGAGCTCGCGCGCGAGCTCGACGAGCTCGTGGGGCGCGAGGCGATCGTGCGGCTCGGCGTGCGGGGCGCGGACGGCGACGCCGCGTACCGCTTCCGCCACGCGCTCCTCCGGGAGGCCGCCTACGGCATGCTGACCGAGGGCGACCGGCGCCTCGGCCACGCGCTCGCGGGCGGCTACCTCGCGGAGCGCGGCGAGGCCGATCCCAGGGCGCTGGCCGAGCACTTCGAGCGCGGCGGCGAGCCTGCGCGCGCGGCCACGGCGCACCTCGCGGCGGCGCGGCAGGCGCTGCGGGGCAACGACCCCGGCGCGGCGCTCGCGCGGGCGGCGCGCGGCATCGCCTGCGATCCGGCGCCCGCCGTCGTGGACGAGCTCCGTCGCGTCGAGAGCGAGGCGCGCTTGCTCGAGCGTGTGGCGGACGACGGCCGCATCGAGCGTGTGGCGGACGACGCCCGCACGACCGAGCTCGTGCGGGCGTGGCTGAGCGAGGCGGCCGAGTAGGAGAGGTCGCGCGCATTTCCTGTCGGTTGGCCAATCGACTCCTGTGACATGGCCGGCGGCTGGTCGGCGAGGCAGGCGGGTATGTCGCCACATGGCCGGCGGCTGGTCGGCGAGGCAGGCGGGTATGTCGCCACATGGCCGGCGGCTGGTCGGCGAGGCAGGCGGGTATGTCGCCACATGGCCGGCGGCTGGTCGGCGAGGCAGGCGGGTATGTCGCCACATGGCCGGCGGCTGGTCGGCGAGGCAGGCGGGTATGTCGCCACATGGCCGGCGGCTGGTCGGCGAGGCAGGCGGGTATGTCGCCACATGGCCGGCGGCTGGTCGGCGAGGCAGGCGGGTATGTCGCGACATGGCCCGGGGTGTGCGTGCGCCCGCGGAAGGGTCTGGGGAGCTAGTCGGCGCGCCCTCGGAGCACCTCGACCGCGCGCCGGATACTCAGCACGACGTCAGTCCAGGCTTCTCTCGCCACGGCGCCAGCCCAACAGACGACCTCTCCGGCCTCTGCTTGGGCGGTGGAGCTGCCGCCCTACCGTCCGATGCGCGCGCGGATGGCGGCGCGCGTCTCCTCCGAGAGCGTATCGAGGTAGGAATCGGACAGGGCCTGGAGCACTTCATCCGGCAACGCAAGCAACACCTGCTCGGGGGGCAGGCCCGCCATGCGCTGCTCGGGCGGCAGGCCCGCCATGCGCTGCTCGGGCGGCAGGCCCGCCATGCGCTGCTCGGGCGGCAGGCCCGCCATGCGCTGCTCGGGCGGCAAGCCCGCCATGCGCTGCTCGGGCGGCAGGCCCGCCATGCGCTGCTCGGGGGGCAGGCCCGCCATGCGCTGCTCGGGCGGCAGGCCCGCCATGCGCTGCTCGGGAGCATACGCCGACAGCACCCGCTCGGGCGGGAGGGCGGCCACGAGCTTCCGGACCACCTCGTCGAAGCCTTCCAAGTCGTGCATTTCCATGGCGATCTCCTCGGCTCCAAGCTGCTGCGAAAGCCACCGGCGGGCCTCGACGGTCCGGGCCTCGCCGTGCCCGAACAAGCGTAGCAGATCGTCGTCCTCCGCCTCGGCCGCCGCGTCGATGTCGACGACGAACAACGCGAAGGCTCCGCCCCTGAGCTGCCAGTAGCCGCCGCCGAGGTCGCTCCATCCGAGGCCGAGGTCCGCGACATCCGCATCGAGCGACCGGGTGCGCGACGGGACGAGCAACACACCGCACAGATCGCTCCGCTGCTCCATCCGTTCCGTCTCGTCGGCGAAGTACAGATGCAGGTAGCTGTACAGCCGGTCGAAGTTGCGCCGGCGGTAGGGCCGGCCGCTGCTCTTGAACTCCACGATCGTGTCCCTGGGGAGCAGGTCCCAGAGTCTCTTGAGCGTGCCGGCCGACCCGCTCGACCCCGCGCCCCTGCGCAGCAGCAGGTAGTCTGCGCGGAGCGGCTCCGTCGAGAGCGGCACCTCGCTGCGCACCTCGAACCGACGCGAGCCGCGCTCGCTGAGCAGCGCGACGAGCAGCACGTGCCAGGCCGTCCGGGTCGAGCCCATCGGGCGCCGTCTACACGCCTGTCCAGGTCGGGGTCAACAATCGGCACCCTCCGGCGGGTCGGACCGGGCATCCAGCCCGCGTCGAGATCGTCGACGCACGGCGCTCGTCGGCCGGCGATCCCCGCGCAACCACGGCGCGCTGGACAGGGCGCGCGACGAGGCGGTGCGTGACCTGCCCGACGTCGCGCGCGACGAGCTCGAGATCGAGGACGAGCCGGCGGCGTGACCGGCGTGCTGCCGCCGCCCGCCGCTGCCCGTGGAGATCGCGCTCGGCGAGCTGGGCTCCGGGGACGCTGCCGCGTCGGAGGGAGCTCTGGAGCGGCGGTGGTCGCCCGGGAAGGGAGAGGCGCTCTCGCGCGCGCGGCGCCTCGTCGCGGGAGGCGCGCGGGTCCGGGGAGGCGAGGATCGAGGCGCGGCGCGCGATGAAGCGGCTCGCGCCGGCGCTGTTCGCGACGTACATGGCGCGGGGCGGAGGGGCGTTGCTGGGTGGGTAGGGCAGGGGCGTTGTCGTCCACCGAGCGGCTGAGCGGCAGGGCTCCTCCGCGGGATGGCGATCGGTTACGCTCGGAGGTTGGTCATGAGGAGCCGCCCTCTCATCCGGCTGCAGGTGCCCAGGGTCGTGTTCCCGGGCGAGACGATCGATGTCGGGCTCTCGCTCGACAGCGCAACGGAGACGCCGATCGACTTCGTGCGCGTGACCCTGGAGCACACGCAGAAGGTAGGGAGCCAGGGGAGCCAGACGCTCCCCGTCTCCCGCGACCTGCTGTTTCTCAGCGAGGACGTTGCCGGGAAGGGGCGGCTCGGCGAGGGGGTTCACCGCTACCGGGTCTCGTTCGCGCTGCCGGTGGATCTCCCGCCGTCGCACGCCGGTTCTCTCGCGAGCTGCCGGTGCCGGGTCAGCGTGCTTGTCTCCATTCCGTGGTGGCTCAATGCCGAGGAGAGCGAGGTGATCCTCGTCGGGCGTCCGACCGTTCCGGCGCCGAAAGACGAGCCGTTCACCAGCGCAAGCTCCCGGGAGCACGGCGCCTTCGTCGAGGTGTCGCTGCCGCGCCGGACCTTCGCCCCGGGCGAGCCCCTGGCCGGCGCCATCGCCTTCGGCGATCTCGGCGGGCGCCGCCCTTTCACGCTCGATGTCTCCCTGATCGCCGTCGAGCGGGCCCAGCTGAGCCAGCACACCCTCTCCAGCGAGGGCCGTCAGCTCTCATTTTTCAAAGATCTCGCGGGGGTAGCCGAGGGGGCCGAGGTGCCATTCCGCATCGCTCTGCCGCGTGAGCTCGCGTTTTCTTACAGCGCCGCGGAAGTTTCCCTGGAGTACCGGCTGGAGGTGACGCTCGAGCACGTAGGGGGCCGGGTGCTGCACTCCGTGCCGGTGGTGATCGACCGGCTCGAGCCGCGGACCGGGCGCGAGGGCAAGCGGCCCCCGGTCGGCGCGGATCGTTGGCGCGCGGTCTGGGCGAGCGTGGGGCAGCGGGTCGGGCTCTCCCTGGGGGGACGGGGGCTGCGACTCCGCGGTGTGCGTGCGGGGTGCGCCGTGGAGGTGGCGCCCGCCGAGAAGGAGTCGAGCGCCGGCCTGAGCGCGACGGTGCGGTTCGCGGAGCCCTGGGGGCTGCATCTTGGCGTGCGGCCACGAGGCGTGCTGGATCTCGGCGGGATGGCGACCGGGGAGGGTGGCTTCGAGGAGGGTGGATTCGACCGGCGCTTCCGGGTGCGGGGGCGGGAAGAGGCACAGGTACTGGCGGCGCTCACGCCCGCGCTGCGGGGAGCGCTGAGCGCGTTCCACCTGGCCGACGTGGACGACGCGGAGGCGCGGGTGTGGAGCGCCGCGGGGGCGTCGGACGGGCCGGGGCTGGAGGCCTTCCTGGCGCAGGTCGACGCGCTTGCACGGGCGATCGCGAAGGCCGGCGCGGCGCTGCCGCCGCCGGCGGCGATGGCGGCGTGGTTGCCCGCGTGGCGCCGCTTCGCGGAGGAGAATGCCGGGGCGCTCGGGGTCGGGTCGATGCGGCTGGCGTGGACCTTCGAGGGGGGGCGGTTCGAGCTGGAGACGCTGTTCAAGGGGGCTGCGCCGACGGGCACGCGGCTCGTGTTGCGGCTGGATCCGCCGATCGCGGGCGCGGGCGGGACCATGAAGGCGGCCGAGCAGCGGATCGCGGCGACGATCCTGGAGCAGGCGGCGCGCCTCGGGCGCGTCGCGGACGCGGGCGCGGAGGCGGGGGTCGCGGTGGCGCCGGGGGAGATCTCCGTGGTGATGGCGGCGCCGCTCGCGGATCCGGCGGCGGCGCAGGAGGTGCAGCGGCCCATGCTGGCGCTCGCGCGCGAGATGCGGGGGGAGCGGCGGGGCGGGCCGTACCGGTGAGGGGCGGCGAGGGCGGGGCGGGCGGGCGAGACGATCCATGGCCGGGGGCTGGTCGACGCGGCAGGCGGGCGTGTCGCGAGTTGGCCGGCGGTGTGCAGCCAGGGACGTGGCCGGGGAAGCTACCCGGAGTGCCCTCGAAGCGCCGGTGAAGACGCAATCTGGTTTACAAACACGTCTCCGAGGCGACAGGCAACCGGTGGCCGGGCCTGGGGGGCCGCGTCCGAGCCGGCGGGTAGGCCGTTCCCGGGCACCGGCTCCGATTCCTACCTCGAGCCGCTACCGTCCGATGCGCGCGCGGATGGCGGCGCGCGTCTCCTCCGAGAGCGTATCGAGGTAGGAATCGGACAGGGCCTGCAGCACTTCATCCGGCAACGCAAGCAACACCTGCTCGGGCGGCAGGCCCGCCATGCGCTGCTCGGGCGGCAAGCCCGCCATGCGCTGCTCGGGCGGCAAGCCCGCCATGCGCTGCTCGGGCGGCAAGCCCGCCATGCGCTGCTCGGGCGGCAGGCCCGCCATGCGCTGCTCGGGCGGCAGGCCCGCCATGCGCTGCTCGGGAGCGTACGCCGACAGCACCCGCTCGGGCGGGAGGGCGGCCACGAGCTTCCGGACCACCTCGTCGAAGCCTTCCAAATCGTGCATTTCCATGGCGATCTCCTCGGCTCCAAGCTGCTGCGAAAGCCACCGGCGGGCCTCGACGGTCCGGGCCTCGCCGTGCCCGAACAAGCGTAGCAGATCGTCGTCCTCCGCCTCGGCCGCCGCGTCGATGTCGACGACGAACAACGCGAAGGCTCCGCCCCTGAGCTGCCAGTAGCCGCCGCCGAGGTCGCTCCATCCGAGGCCGAGGTCCGCGACATCCGCATCGAGCGACCGGGTGCGCGACGGGACGAGCAACACACCGCACAGATCGCTCCGCTGCTCCATCCGTTCCGTCTCGTCGGCGAAGTACAGATGCAGGTAGCTGTACAGCCGGTCGAAGTTGCGCCGGCGGTAGGGCCGGCCGCTGCTCTTGAACTCCACGATCGTGTCCCTGGGGAGCAGGTCCCAGAGTCTCTTGAGCGTGCCGGCCGACCCGCTCGACCCCGCGCCCCTGCGCAGCAGCAGGTAGTCTGCGCGGAGCGGCTCCGTCGAGAGCGGCACCTCGCTGCGCACCTCGAACCGACGCGAGCCGCGCTCGCTGAGCAGCGCGACGAGCAGCACGTGCCAGGCCGTCCGGGTCGAGCCCATCGGGCGCCGTCTACACGCCTGTCCAGGTCGGGGTCAACAATCGGCACCCTCCGGCGAGGAAGCTGGCGTCCGGCGAATGCGACGGCGGAGCTCGCGGTCCAGCCGGTCGATCGATGCCCCTGGGAATTGCGGTTCCGGAAGACGTACGCGCCTCGATCGGCATCGGCGCCATCGCGCCGAGCTCGCGACAACTCCGCGCTCAGCTCCGGTCGAGCGCCGGCCGCACCGGGAGCAGCGGCTCGTCGTCCGGGATGCGCAGGCCGGGAAACAGCGCATCGACCTCACCCGGGTCGAAACGGCAGAGGCTGGCTGCGTGCCAGAAGGCACCGACGACGTTGCCGCCGAGCTTGTAGCGACCGTCGGGGCGGCAGGCAACCCAGCCCTCGGGGAGCTTGAGGAGCACGGCGAGGCACGCGCCGGTGCGCACGTCCCAGAAGCGGACGGTGCTGTCGATGGAGCTGGAGAGGAGCGTGCCGCCGTCAGGGGTGAAGGCCACGCTCAAGACCGAATCGGAGTGCCCTTGCAGCACGTGCGCGAGGTTGCCTGTCGCCACCTCCCACAGGTGGACGCGCCGGTCATCGGACGCCGAGGCGAGCACGGCCCCATCAGGGCTGAAGGCGACACCGTTCACCCGGCCGGTATGGCCGCTCGTCGAGCGCGGAACACCGCGCTCGACGAGCGGACAGAGCCGCACGGTCGAGTCGTCGGAGCCCGAGG
This sequence comes from Sorangium sp. So ce590, assembly GCF_051521365.1. Taxonomy (NCBI): domain Bacteria; kingdom Pseudomonadati; phylum Myxococcota; order Polyangiales; family Polyangiaceae; genus Sorangium; species Sorangium sp. So ce590. The sequence continues at coordinate 4,753,439 of NZ_CP150346.1, read as the reverse complement.
CGAGCGTCGCGCCATCCGGGCTGAAGGCCACGCACCTGACAACATCGTCGTGACCCGCCAGCACGCGCGCGGCTCCCTCGCCGTCCACCTTCCAGAGTCGAACGGTTCGATCGACCGATCCCGAGGCGAGCGTCGCGCCATCCGGGCTGAAGGCCACGCACCTGACAACATCGTCGTGACCCGCCAGCACGCGAAGCGGCTCCGCCGTCTCGGCGCGCCAGATCCGCACCGTCCTGTCGAACGCCCCTGAAGCGATCATTCGCCCGTCACGACTGAACGCGATATCGGTGATGCCGTTGGAGTGCCCCTTCAGCACGCGCTTCGTGCGACTTGCGTCGAGCTCCGCGAGCTGGACCGTATGGTCGTACGCGGCGAAAGCCAGCGTTGCGCCGTCAGGGCTGAAGGCGGGCCTCGCCGAGGGGCAGCTTCTCTCCATCAACGGCGGCAGCGCGCTCCATGGCGACATTCGCCAGAGATGAATGCCGAGATCGTCGGAGCTGAGCGCGAGCGTCGCGCCATCGCGGCTCAAGGCCATCGCCATGGTTGCCCTCGACTGTCCCTCGAGCACGCGCAGCGCGCCGCCGGTCGACACCTGCCACAGCCGCACCGTCCTGTCTTTCGATCCCGAGGCGAGCGTCGCGCCATCCGGGCTGAACGCGACGCTCCTCACGCCGGCGGAATGGCCCTCGAGCACGTGCGACGCGACGCGGAGCTGGCGCCACAGCCGCACCGATCCGTCGCCCGAACCGGAAGCGAGCGTCGTGCCATCCGGGCTGAAGGCGACGCTCCTCACGTGCCGCGTATGGCCCTTCAGCATGTGCAGCGCCTCGCCCGTCGACACCTGCCAGAGGCCAATGTCGTAGTCCAGGGAACCGGAGGCCAGCATCTCGCCATCCGGGCTGAAGGCGACGCTGAGCACGCCACCCCGGTGACCGCTCAACAGGCGAAGCATATCGCCTGTCGAGAGCGTCCAGAGCCGGACGGTGGCATCGTGAGCGCCGGAGGCCAGCACCTCGCCGTCGGGGCTGAACGTCACCGACGTCACCCCGTCCAGATGACCCTGGAGCACGCTGAGCTGCCTGAAGGTGGCCACCTGCCAGAGCCGGACCGTGGCGTCGTGAGCGCCGGAGGCCAATAGCTCACCGCCAGGGCTGAACGCGACGGTGGTCACGTGACGCGAGTGCCCCTTGAGCACGCCGAGCACGTTGCCGGTCGATACGTCCCAGAGCCGGATGGTGCAATCGTCCGAGCCCGAGGCGAGGGTGTCGCCGTCAGGGCTGAAAGCGATGCTCGTAATCCAATCGGAATGGCCTGTCAGGACGCGCAGCGCGGTGCCGGTCGCCAGCTCCCGCAGCACGATCCAGCCAGCATGACCGGATGCGAGCAGGGTTCCATCGCGGCTGATCGCCACGGTGTTGCATCGACTGCCTTGCACCCAGGTCGGCTCGAACCGCGCCGTCGCCGGCATCGCCGCGCCGAACGTGTCGCACCCGTCGAAATGCGCGCCCCGCGCGCCCACGAGCTTCGCCCCGCGCAGCCTCACCGAGGCGAGCTTCGCCCCCGTCAGGTCCGCGCCCAGGAAACGCCCCCGTACCGCCGTCGCCCCGGTCAGCTCTGCCCCGCAGAGCGCCGCCCCCGAGAGGTCCGCCCCGTCGAGCTGCGCCCCCGCCATCCGCGCCCCGCTCAGGTTGGCCCCCACGAGCTTCGCCTCCCTCAGGTCAGCCCCCCGCAAGTCCCACCCGCTGAGGTCTTTCCCCGAGAGGTCCTGCCCCCGCAGATCCGCCCCCGCGAGGTTCATCCGCTCGCTCACCCCGAGCCCCATCCGCCCGTCGATCCGCAGCGCGTTGCCCGCCGCCACCGCCCCGAACGCCCCGCCGAGCGCCCTCCGCGCCCACGCCGCCGCCGCCTCGCGCCCCGCGAGCGCCCCGAAGAAGTCGGCCATCAGGTCGCTCACCTCCCGCTGCGCGAGCGCCGCCGCCTCGCCGGCGCGCTGCACCTCCTCGGCCGCCTCCCGCGCCACGAGCCACTCGAGCACCGACTGGTGGATGAACCGGAAGTTCTCCTGGTCGTCCCACACGAGCAGCGTCCCCGAGCCGATCTGGTGCCTCGTCACGTCCAGATCGAGCTCGTGCCGCCCGAGCGCCTGCAGCGCCGCGATGAGCTCCGCCGGCAGCTCGCGGATGCTCACGCTCTGCTCCGTCCGCTGCCACAGCCGCGTCGCGAGCTCCGTCACCGCCCGCCACCGCTGCGCCACCGACAGCCCCGGCTGCGCGCCCTTCGGGTGCGCGCGCTCGTACTCCCAGACGATCCACCGATCCAGGAGCAGCCGGTACAGCCCCGCCGACGTGATCTCCCCGTCGCCCGCCCGCGCCTGCCGGAGCTGCGCCTCCTCGATCTCGGCGATGAACCCGAGCATCCGCGGGTTCGCCGACAGGCCGAGCAGGTCCCTCACGTCCGCGAGCTGCCGCATGCGCTCGTCGGCAACCTCCTCGGTGCCGAGCCGGTTCACGAGGAACCTGCGGATCTGCGCCCCGGTGAACGGCAAGAGCCGCGCGAGCCGGTAGCCGGGCAGCAAGGCGGCCCGCTCCGCGAGCGCCGAGCGCACCTGCTGCTCCGAGATGAAGTGCTGGCTCCGGCTCGTGACCACCACCTTCGCCGCCTTGCCCTGCGCCGCCTGGATCAGCGTGTCGAAGTGCTCGACCGCGCGATCGTACGTCACGCGGAAGGCGAGCTCGTCGAAGCCGTCGAACAGGAGCGCGATCCGCCCCTCGGCGAGCATGTGCCGGAACGCGGGGAGATCGATCTTGCCGAGCCCCGCGAGCGCGAGGTGCTGCGCGATGAGCGCGTTCAGATCGCGCGCCTTCTCCAGCGCGCGCATCTCGATGAGCACCGGCGTCAGCGGGCCGCCCGACTTGCCCATCCGCCGCGCGAGCTCGTGCAAGAGGAACGTCTTGCCCGTGCCGAAGTCGCCGAGCACCAGCACGAACCGGCTGTGCTCCGCGTCGAGCAGCTCGGCGAACGCGTCGAGCGCGCGCTCGCGCAGCGCCTCCTCCTGGCCCATCGTGAGCGCGATGCGCTGATCGACGTAGAGCGCCGGCGGATAGGTGGGGTCCCGCTCGAGCCGCGCGCTCTGCCACGCCAGGTAGCCGCGGAAGTCGATGAGCCCCTGGTACTCCAGGAACCGCACGAGGCGCACGCGCCGCGCGCTCGCGTAACGGACGAGCTCCTCCGGCGCGGGCTCACCGCCGTAGACAAGCGTGGACACGAGGCCGGGATCCTCGCGCCGGTACGAGGCGTCGATGCTCTCCAGGAACGCGGAGACCGCCTCGGTCGAGATGCCGCTCTCGAGCGCCGCGAGCGGCGCGATCCGGACGATGCCGCCCTCGTTGACCGAGACGCGCAGGTAGCAGCCGAAGGGGAGGGGCGCGTCGAACCACTCGATGTCCACGCCCTCGGGCTCGCGCAGCCTGCACACGCGCTCGACGCGCGAGAGGAAGTCGTCGCTGCGCCCCTCGCCCGGCAAGAGGATGTCGTCGCCGTGCGGATTCGCCTGGCCGCCCGCCGCGCGCGCCGGGAAGCGGCGCAGCCTCCGGCCTCGCCCGGCGTGCTCGCCGCGCGCCGGCTCCTGGTAGCGCCGCAGGAAGGCGAAGAGGAACTCCGCCGACGCGCGGCACGCGAACGCGCGGAAGCTGTCGTCCTTGTCGCGATCGCCGTGATCCGAGACCGCCTTCGCGATGATCGACCGCCGCCCGAGGCGCTCCGCGACGTAGCCGATCGCGGCGGCCTCCATCTCGACGCCGAGCACCTTCCGCCCGATCGGCCTCAGCCGCTCGAACAGCCCGGCGTCCTCCTGCACCGCCTTGCCGGTGGCGATCGGGCCGATGTGCACGCGGAACGGCCGGGCCTCTGGCGGGCCGTCCGGGTAGATCAGGCGATCCCGGCGGACCTGCGCCATGCCCGCCTCCGTGAGCTCGAGGCCGCCGTCGCCGATGCGGAGCACGCCCTCCGCCTCCAGCTCGCCGATGCGCTCGGCCCAGCCCGGGCATCGCTGCGCGCGTTCCGGCCGCGCGACAGGCGGCGGCCCCCCCTCGACCTGGCTCGCGTAGAGCGCGTGCCGGAGCCACCACGCCTGCGACGCCTTCGACGGCGGGCGCTCTGCCGCGAGCGGCGCCTGCCGCTCGAACTCGCGCGCGAAGAGCGCGGCGTCCATGTTCCACGTCCGCTCGAGGTTGTACGTCTCGATGTCGTGGAAGAACGCGCCGTCGCCGCCCCCGGCGGACGCGGCGACGCGCTTGCCCTCGTCGTAGCTGTAGACCCGATCCGCGACGATGACGTCGCCGAGCGACACCTCGCCGCGCTTGCCGGCGCAGATGCCGCACATCGCGAGGCACCCCGGATCGAGCTCCTCGATGAGCCCCTGCGCCCTCGCCGCCGCCGCGCTCTCGCCCATCCGCCCCGACCACGCCGCGGCGACGCGGAGCGGCTGGCCGCGGTCGTTCGGGAGCTCGCGGACGTAGTACGGAAAGCCGGCCGCATCCCGCGCCTCGCGCCAGCCGTCCCGGCCGCCCTCGCCGAGCGCGAGCACCGCCTCGAGCTCGTCCTGCAGCGCGGTCACGACAAGCGCTTCGACGCGCCCTGTGGGGAGGCCCTGCGGCACCGGGCCACTCTAACAAACAAGCGCGCGCGCCTTCGCGCGGGCGAGGCCTCGTCCCGCCCGGCACGACGGGCGACCCGAGCCGCACCCCGAACGCCCCCGCCCGGGCCGCGACCTGGCCGATTTTCTTGGACGAGCGCCCTCCCGCAAGGCTCTCATCCCGCCCATGGCGAGGCTCGTCGAGGCGCTGAACCGATTCTTCGGGCGGGTCGAGATCCTCGCCCTCGGCCTCGAGAACGAGCGCAGCGCCGCCGAGGCCGCGCTCGCGAAGGGGATGCCGCTCGAGGCCCGCGAGCACGCCCGCAGCATCCTCTCCGTCCTGCCCGACTCGGCCGTCGGGCTCGCGCTCTGGGCCGACGCCGCGGAGGACGCGTGGCTCGACAAGGAGGTCGTCACCGCGCTCACCGACCTCGCGAAGCGCGTGCCCTGGCGCGCCGACGTGTGGCTCCGCCTCGGGCGCGCAGGGCGGCGCGTCGGCTGGGACGGCGCGCGCGACGCGCTCGAGCGGGCCACCACGGCGCCCGAGGAGCGCGACGCGGCGCGGCTCGCGCTGCTCGACCTCTGCGACCTCGACCTCGCCGCCGGCGATCCGGCCCGCGCGCAGCGCTGGCTCGACCGCATCCCGGCGCCGCTCTCCACCGTGCCCGACCGCGACGCCGCCCTCCGCCGCGCCGAGTGCGCGCTCGCGCACGGTGACCTCGATGGCGCGCGCGCGGCCGCGGAGATCCTGGGCGAGCCCACCGCGATCGAGGGGCGCGCCGCCCTCGTGCTGGCCCGGCTCACGCTGGCCGAGGCGGGCGCCGCGCCGGGCGCCCCCGCGGCCGCGCCGTCGCCCGCCGAGGTGGCGCGGGCGCTCGACCTCGGGCTGCGGGCGCTCGTGCTCGATGTCCCCGGCGCGGCGGAGCTCTGCGCCTCGCTCGTCGCCGCCTCCCGCGACGTGCTCGTCGTCGACCGCGTGCGCCGCGTCGTCCGCGCCGCGGGCGCGCTCGACGAGCCGACCTGGGCCGCCGCGTTCGCCTTCGCCGAGGGGCGGCGCGACGACGCGCGGCGAGCGCTCGCGCGCGGGCTCTCCGCCGGCGATCGCACGGCCGCGGCGGCGCTGCTCCGCATGGCCGTCGAGACCCGCGACCTCGGCGCGCTCGACGCGCTCGCGGCGCGGGCGGCGGGCGTGGACCTGCGCGGCGCGACGGCGCCGCCGCTCCCGCCCGACCTCGTCCGGCTGCGCGACGCCGCGGCCATGGCGTCCGAGGGGCAGGGGGGCGAGGCGCTCGACGCGCTCGACGCGGTGACCGGCGAGGGCGCGGCGTGGGCCGACGACATGCGCCGCGCGATCGTGCGCGCGTGGCTCTCCCCCGCGGAGGGCGCGGCCGGGTCCCGCGCCGCCGCCGCGGCGTGGGGCGACGTGCTGCGCGAGCTCGCGCGCACGGCCAAGCGCCTCGATCGGCTCGACCTGCTCGCGGCGACCGAGGCCCTCGCGGTGGAGCGCGAGCGCCCGCTCCGCGCCGCCGTGCTCGGCGAGTTCAACGCCGGCAAGAGCACGTTCCTGAACGCGCTGCTCGGCGAGGACGTGGCGCCGACCGGCGTCCTGCCGACGACCGCGACGCTCCACTGGGTCGCCTGGGCGCCCGATCCGTTCGCGCGCATCGTCGTGCGCGGCGGCCAGGACCGCGTCGTGCCGCACGCGGCGGTGAAGGACACGCTGCGCGCGCTCGGCGCCTCCGGCGCGAAGGTCGCGCGGGTCTTCATCTACGCGCCGATCGAGCGGCTCAAGCGCGTCGAGATCCTCGACACGCCCGGCTTCAACGCGCCGGACCCGGACCACATCGCGGAGGCGCGGCGGGCGTTCGACGAGGCCCACGTCGTCATCTGGCTGCTCGACGCGCCCCAGGCGATGAAGGAGTCGGAGCGGCGGGTGCTCTCCGAGATCAGCGCGCTCGGCGTGCCGGTGCAGATCCTGGCGAACAAGGCCGATCGGCTCAAGCCCGACGCCCTGGAGACGGTGCTCGCGCACGTGCGCGACAGCCTGGCGGCGAGCGCCATCACCTCGCTCACGCCGCCGATCGCGTTCTCGGCGCGGCTCTCGCTGAAGGGGCGGCTCGGCGACGAGGCGGCGCTCGCGGCCTCGGGGTGGGCCGAGGTCGAGGCGCTCTTCGCCGAGCAGATCGTCGACGCGAGCGACGCGCTGCGCGAGCGCGCGCTCCGGCGCAAGGCGGGCCGCATCGCGGCCGAGCTCGCGCAGGCGGCCTCGGCCCGCGCCGCGGAGGACCGCGAGGCCGGGCGAAGGGCGCGCGCCGAGGCCGACCGGCTCCGCGCGAGCGCGGCCTACCTGCGCCGCGAGCGGCGGACGATCGCCGCGGCGATCGACAAGGCGCTCGAGCCCGCGCGCCGGGAGCTCGCGGCCGACCTGCGCCCGATCGCGGCGCTGCCCGAGGAGCGCAAGCGCACGGACGCCAGCGTCCGCGCTTACGTGCAGGAGCGGCTCGTGACGCGGCTGAGCTGGCCGCTGTCGGCCGAGATCGCGCGGGCGGCCCACGCGGGCGCGGAGCCGGGGGCGCGCCGCGCGCGCGGCGTCGACGATGACAACGAGGTCGGCGTGGAGGATGCGGGCGCCGCGCCGTCGCCGCGGGCGGCGGCCCACGTGCGCGCGGTCCTGATGGGCATGGTGGCGGTGCACGACGCCCCCGATGAGCTCGCGGCGCGCTCGATCGAGGGCGTTGTCGAGGCCGCGATCGACGCCTTCGCGATGGCGCTGTCGGCCGAGGCGGAGGCGCCCGTGCCGCCGCCGGCCTCGGCGGCGGTCGAGCTGCGCGCGCAGGCGCTCCGCGCCGCCTTCGAGGCGCGCGAGCCGCCGGTCCACGCCTCGCGCGCCTGAGCGCGGCCGGGCTCGAGGGAGCGCCGCGTCAGCGGCTCAGGAAGAACGCGAGCACCCCGAGCGCCAGCCCGATCACGAGCGCCAGCGGCACCGCGAGCCGGACCAGCCACAGGTCGGTCGGGCGCGGGGGCGGCCGGCGATCCCGCCGGGCCACGAGCGGCGTGACCTCGATGACGTGCTCGGCCGCGGGCCGCGCAGGGTACGGCGGCGGCGCGGCGGCGACGGGCGCCCCGGGGCCGCGCGGCGCCTCCGGCCGGGGGGACGGCGCGCGGGCGCCCGACGGGGAGAAGAGCGGAGCGAAGTCCTTGCGATCGTGGATCACGACGTCGCTCGCCGGCGGATCGCTCGACGGGGTGCCGATCCGCCGCGCCTGCGGGAGCGTGCGCGAGAGGTCCTCGGGCGTCGGCCCGGCGGGCGGGTCGTGCCGGAGGGCGCCGCCCGGCAGCGTCGCGGCGCGCGACGAGATCGCGCTCGACGCCGGCCCCTCCGTGAGCGCGCCCTCGCGGAACATGGCCTTCGCCAGCACCTCGCCCCGCTGCGCCGGCGGCGGCAGATCGATCTCGCGCAGCGGCGGCGCGGCCGTCATCGTGCTCCGGATCGACACCGGCATCGCCGACTCGACGGTCGGTGCGTCCGCGAGCGCGCTCGTCTGGGCGGCGGGGAGCAGCGCGTCCGACAGGTGGGGCAGGAGCCGCTCGAGCTCCTCGCGCAGCTCGCGCGCGCCCTGCTGGCGCTGGCTCGGCCACTTCGCGAGCGCGGTGAGGATGATCGCCTCCAGCGCGGGGTGGATCTGCGGCAGGAACAGGCTCGGCGCGGGCGGCTGCTTCCGGAGGTGATCCATGGCCACCTCCCAGACGAGGGACGTGGGCGGGAAGGGGAGCCGGCCGGTGACGAGCAGGAACAGGAGGATCCCGCACGCGTACACGTCGCTGCGCCCGTCGACGGGGTCGCCGCGGCACTGCTCCGGGGACATGTACGCCGGCGTGCCGACGACCATACCGACCGTCGTGACCGAGCCCCAGACGCTGATCGGCGCGCTGTTCGGCCCGTCGTCGCCGGCCCGGGCGCCGCCCTCGACCATCTTCGCGATCCCGAAGTCGAGCACCTTCACGCGCTCGACCGACGGATCCGCCGGATCCCGCAGGATCATCACGTTCTCGGGCTTGAGGTCGCGGTGCACGATGGCCCGCGCGTGCGCGGCGGCGAGGGCGTCGGCGATGCCGATCAGGATCCGCACGGCGCGGGCCTCGGAGAGGCGGCGCTCGGCGAGCAGGACCTCGAACAGATCCTGCCCCGAGACGAGCTCCATCACGATGTACGGCAGGTGGCCTTCCACCCCCGAGTCGAGGATCTGCACCGTGTTCGGGTGGCGGAGGCGCGAGGCTGCCTTCGCTTCCCGGTAGAAGCGGGTCATGAAGGTCTCGTCGCCGAGGAGCTGCGGGTGCATGATCTTGATGGCGACGTCGCGCGGCTCGCCGTCCTGCACGCCGCGGTAGACCGCCGCCATCGCGCCCTCGCCGATGAAGCCCGTGACGCGGAAGCGCCCCGCGATGGTTCGGCCGATGAGTTCCGGGCCCGCGCTCATGAGCGAGACTGCACCATAGAGTCCTCTGCGTCCTTCTAGAAGGGCTACCCCAGGCGTTCGCGATTACGGCCTCGCCGGCGCGGGCCGGGGGTCGCCCTTCGTCCCGAGGATCGCCTCGAGGATCGGCCGCGATCCCTGCACCGCCGTGCGCTGCGAGTAGAGGTGGAGCCCGCGCAGACCGCCGAGCTCCTCGCCGCCGCCCGCGCGGCCCGGGCCGCCGTGGATCGTCTGGGGGAGCACGGTGCCGGGGCCGGGCGCCTGATCGGCGACCTTCTCGCTGCCGAGCAGGACGCGGCCGTGGTACGGCGCGACGCCGAGCAGCACCTCCGCCGCGAAGGCGCGGTCGTCGCTGTAGACGGCGCAGACGAGGCTCCCGCGGCCCCGGCGCAGCAGGGCGACGGCGTGCGCCGCGCCGCCGTCGTAAGGAAAGAGCGTCGCGACCGGGCCGAAGACCTCGTGCTCGTGCGCCGCGGGCGCGCCGTCGGGGCCGCGCGCGACGAGCAGCGTCGGCGGCACGAAGTACCCCTTTCCGTCGGGAACGCCGATCTTCTCGAACGGCCCGGTCCCGCCGAGCGCCACCGACGCCCCCGCCGCGAGGCGCTCGATGCCCGCGCGCACGCCGCGGAGCTGCTCGGCCGTGGTGAGCGGACCGACGGTGACGCCGTCCTGCGCGGGATCGCCGACCCGCGCGTCGCGGAGGCGGTCGACGAGGTCGTCGCGCACCGCGTCGACGACGGCCGCGGGCGCGAAGATGCGCCGGATCGCCGTGCACTTCTGGCCGGCCTTCTGGGTCATGTCGCGCGCGACGTCGCGGAGGAACATCGCGTACGTCTCGGAGCCGGGGGCGGCGTCGGGGCCGAGGACCGCGCCGTTCAGGCTGTCGGCCTCCACGTTCACGCGGACGCTCTCCCGCGCGAGGCCCGGCAGGAGCCGGAGCGCCGCGCCGGTGGCGCTCGATCCGGTGAACGCGAGGACGTCCTCGCCGCCGAGGTGCGCGAGGAGGTCGCCCGGCGGGCCGGCGACGAAGGAGAGCGCGCCGCGCGGGAGCGGGGCGCGCTCGGTGAAGATCTTCATCAGCCGGAAGGCGACGAGCGCCGTGCTCGTCGCGGGCTTCGTGAGGACGGGCATGCCCGCGAGGAGCGCGCAGGCGGCCTTCTCCGCGAGCCCCCACGCGGGGAAGTTGAAGGCGTTGATGTGCACGGCGACGCCGGGGCGCGGGACGAGGATGTGCTGGCCGAAGAACCGCGGCGAGCGCCCGAGCTGCACGCCCTCGCCGTCCGCGAGCAGCCGCGCGTCGCCGAGCTGGGCGCCGAGGTCGGCGTAGTAGGCGAGCGTCCCGATCGCGCCGTCGACGTCGAACTTGGCGTCGCCGCGGGTGTTGCCGCCGTTCTGGATGGCCACGTCGATGAGCGCGTCGCGGTGCGCGTGCGCGGCGCGCGACATGGCGCGGAGCAGCTCGCCGCGCTCCGCGAACGTGAGCGCGCGGAGGGAAGGCCCGCCCTGCGCGCGCGCGAACGCCACCGCGGCCGCGAGGTCGAGCCCATCCGTGCTCGTCTCGGCGAGCGGCTCCTCGGTCGCGGGGTTGACGAGCGCGTGCGGCGCTCCCTGACCGGCGATCCACTGCCCTTCGACGTAGCTCTCGAGCCGCTCCATGGGGCGCGTAGCCTACTCGCGCGGTCGCTCGGCACAACCCCCACGCGGGACGGATCGCCGCCTCGCCGGTCGCGCGGAGCACGCGCTCGGCCGCGTCGCGCGGGCCCTCGCGTCGCTTCGTTCCCTGCGCGAGGTTACTTGCAGGAGGCGGACGCGAGCAGCGCCGAGATCTTCGCCTTCACCACCTCGAACTCCCGCACCGCCAGGTCGATCTCGGCCTGGCGCTGCCTGCGGCCGGACTCGACGAGATCGAAGCTCGTCACAGTGCCGGCCTCGAACGCGACCTGCGTGAGGCGCGCGGTCTCGCGCGCGAGGTCGCGCGACTGCTCGGCGACCGCGCGCGCCTGCTCGGCGACGGCGACGCTCCGGACCGCCTGCGTCGAATCGAGCTCGGCCGCGCGCTCCGCCAGGCCGATGCGCGCCCGCTGCTGCTCGACGAGCGCCCGGTTCACCCGGAGATCGCCGTAGCGCGCGCCGCCGTCCCAGATGGGGATGGTGAGCACGGCGCTGATGGACCAGTCCCACGACCGCCGGCGGATGCCCAGATCGTTCCCGGACTGGGTCTGGGTCTGCAGCGTGCTCGACAGCTCGGCGTACGGGGCGAACGCGAGCTTCGCGTCGGTGAGGTTGCGCTCGGCGATCTCCAGCTCGGCCCGGGCCGCGCGGACATCGGCGCGCTGATCCGAGCGCCCCTGGGCGCACTGCGCCTGCATCTCCGCCGCGATCCCGTTGAGCGAGAAGGTCTGCGGGACGCCGACCTCGCCGCGCTCGCCCAGCACGACCCCGAGCGCCTCGCGCGACCTGCGCAGCGACTCGTCGCCGGTGACGAGCGTCGCGCGGGCGAGCGCGACGTCCTGCTCGGCGCGGACCACGTCGAGCTTGGTGCCGGTGCCGAGGCGCTCCCGGCGCCGCGTGAGCTCGAGCAGCTCGAGCGCGCTGCGCAGCCCGACGCGGTTGACCTCGCTGACCCGCTCGGCCGTGACGATCGAGACGACGGCGTCCGCGACCGCGCCGATCGTGACGCGGCGGCGATCCTCCAGGCTCAGCTTGGCGACCTCGACCGACAGGTTGGCGGTGCCGATGCCGTACCACGCGCGCGGGGCGAGGATCGGCTGGCTGAGCCTCAGCGACGCCGAGGCGCTGGTCCCCTGGGGCGTCAGGCCCGCCGGTGCGCCAACGATCGTCTCGTCGCCCGCGAGGTGGTGGGTCAGGTTGCCCGTCGCGTCGAGGCTCGGCAGCGCCGCGGCGAGCGCCCGCCGCGCGATGCCCTCGGCGCGGGCGACCTCCTGCACGGCGACGACGAGATCGACAGAGCGCTGGTCGATGATCGCGCGCGCCTCGTTCCAGCTCGTGAGCGTGCGCGCCGGCGGCGGGACGGGCGCGAGCGCCGGGTCGTTCACCTCGATGCGCCGCAGCGCCGGCGCCGCCGCGGGGGCCGCCGCCGCCGGGGCCTGCTGGCCCGGCCGCCCCGGGGGAGGCGCCGGCTGCGCGAGGGCGACGCCTTGATGAAGGGCGAGGAAGGCGAGGGTGCGGACAGCGACCATGCGGAGCCGGCGACGGGGCATGCGCGACTCGATGCGCTGTCCATCGCGCGACGACAAGCCCGAAGCGGACGGGGGCACTGTCCGGGCCTGCGCGCGTGTGCGAAACCGTAGGTGAGGGCCAGGGGGCAGGCCAAGTGATGGCGACGGAACACGGATGCGCCACTATTCTGGATCACCGATGCCAAGCCGGTTGCCCCCGAATGACATCTGCCTCGGCTGCGGAAAGAGGCGGCGATGCGGCGCCGCGGATCCCTGCGCCCGCTGCGGCGAGCCTCCGCGCCGCGCCGTGTGGCGACGGTCCAGACAGCACGGCGCCTCGCCGAGGATCGAGCTGTTCCTGAGCGCGATGACGAGCGGCCTGCTGCTTGCGTACACGGCGCTCTACCTGCTGCTCCTGACCGGCCTCGCCGAGTCCGCGGACAGCTCCCTCGTCTCCGCGACGCTGTTCGTCGCGATCCTGGCGGTCGGCATGAAGCTCTCGCGGTGGATCGTGCGCTCGCTGTTCGAGCTCTGGGGCACCACGTGGTCGTACTGCTCCGCCGACGGCGCCCGCCGGGGCACCGTGAGCACGCTCTTCGGATGGTACGGCGCCGGCGAGGGCGTGAGCCTGACGGAGTTCCGCCCCACGAGCGCGGGCTCGACGCTCTTCTGCTCGGCGGACGCCATCGACGCGGGGCTCCCGGCCGTCGCCGCGAACCTCTCGCGCATCGCCGGCGCGCAGGGCCGCGATGCGTTCTCGCCGTTCGAGGTGCTGATGCTCAGCGCCTTCACGGGCCTCGTCGCGCGCGGCGAGGCGACCATCAGCCGGGCCACGGCGGTGCGCTGGCGCAAGGACTGGCTCCGCGGCGCGCGGCGCGGCGCGCCCCACGCGATCTTCACCATCGAGCGCTCCGGCGATCGCGAGGAGGGCAGCGCGATCGAGCGCGAGCTCCTCTCCGCCATGCAGGCCAAGGCGGACGGCCTCGCGTCCGTCTTGGAGCCCGCGCGGCCGGGGGGGTACCGCGACGCCGCGTGGCGGCCTCCGCCCGTGCGGCTCTGCATCGACGAGGTGCTGCGCCCGCGCGCGCTCGCGCTGGCGGCGCGGGCGCTCCGGAAGGAGCCCCGCGGCGGCGCTCCGGTCGCGGTCGCCGCGGCGCTCGACGAGTTCGGCAAGCGCGACCCCGCCCGGATGAGCCACCTCCGCGTGCTCCTCGCGGAGCACCGCCAGCGCGCGCTCTCGGCGTGAGCCGCCGCGCGGCGCTCAGTGCCAGACGCCGATGCCGGCGCTCACGCTGTCGTAGCGGGGCGCGAAGTCCATGGACGCCTGCAGCGTGTAGGCGACCTCGGGGAGCAGCCCCCAGAGGGTCGTCGACAGCACGCGGATGTCCGCGCCGAAGGTGAAGTGCTGCCGTCCCAGGCGCCCGCTCCCCAGGCGGCCGTAGCGGTTCGGCTCGTAGTAGCTCCCGAACCGCGTGTGCACGCGGCCCGGGATCGGCTCCGTCTCGATCCCGAACCGCGGCGAGAAGCTCACGTGCGCGCCCGAGGTGCCCACCACCGAGGCGTCGTTCTCCCTCTCCGGCTGGTGCTGCGCCAGAAAATGCTCGAGGCTCACCCCGTTCGACACCGCGCCCGTGACGAGGAGCTCCGCGGTGATGAGCAGGTGCTCGCGCGGCCAGTTCCAGTAGCGGGCGCGCCGCTCCCTCTGGAGGACGTCCGGCCCCGCGGCGAGCTCGCGCTCGTCGGCTTCGCGCTCGCGCGCGCGCTCCAGCGCGAAGATCCGCTCCCGCCGGGCGCGCTCCTCCGGCTCCACGATCGCGCCGAGCTGGCGCTCCCGCCGCGCCTCCCGCGCGGCTCGCCTGCGCGCGATCGCGTCGCGGAGCTCCCGCTCCTGAGCGCGCGGGTCGATCCACGCCGGGTTGAGCGGGCGCGGCCCGACCTGCACGGCGAGCCCGATCTCGAGCTCCCACGGGAGGACGACCTCGTCCGGCAGGATCAGCCCGCCGGCGCGCCAGACCTGCCCGTCCACGACCACGTCCTCGCCGAGCAGCCGGCCCGCGTTCACCGGAAAGCGAAACGTGGCGCCGAGCCGGTAGGACGCCCAGTCGGGGCGGAGGAGCATCCCGAGCTCCGGGGAGATCCCCGCGATCGTCAGGTCGCTCTGCTCCGCGCCGAGGCTGAGCGTCACCGCGCGGGCGCCGGCGCCCAGCACGAGCGTGTCGCCGAGCAGGCGGACTCCGCCGAGGAAATGGTACTTGCCGGTCACGACCGTGGTCTCGACCCCGTCGGCGTCGCTCAGCGAGTACCGCTGCAGCTCGGCGTTGACCCCGACGCCGAAATCGCCCGCCTGGAGCTGGCCGCCGAGGGTCAGGTACACGAAGTTCGAGTAGTCGAGGTCGATGTCGCCGCTGTTATCGAAGTCGTTGTTCTCGAAGAGCTCGATGGGTATCGAGATCGACGCGGCGACGTCGGCCTCGAGCCATTTCACGCTGAAGGGCTCGCGGACCGCGGGCGCGGCGGCGTTGGCCACCATACCGGCGATCCCCTCGGCGTAACCGGCGTAAGCGCCGGCGATCCCGGTCACACGCAGCGGCGCCAGGATCGGCCCCTGGAAGAGGTCGATGGTGTAGGCGTTGTCCCGGAGCGGCTGGGCCGGCGCGGCCTGCGGCGGGCCGAGAACGAGGGCCACCGCGGCGAGCGCCGCAGCGGGGCGGCGGGCGGCACGGCGCGCCGCGGTCATCTCGGTCACCTCGCGCTGCTCCGGTCCAACAGCATCTCGTCGCGCCCGCGGCGAGGTGATAGCACTGGCCCGCACGGAAGGGACCGCGGAAGCGAGCCCGACCTGCATTGGCCGGGCCCGGCTCCAGGGCGCCCCGGCTCGCAACCTGAGCGACATCATAGAGCGGCCCGCGCGCCTGGCCGCGCGCCACCCGCGCACAACTTCCCGCCCAAGGAATCGCAGCTCTCATGCCCGCCCAAGCTCCCGCGCCCATCGCTCCTGCCCCGGCCGTGCCAGGGACCGAGGCGCGATCGCCCGGCGGGCGGCGGCGCCCAGGCGGGCCTCGCGCCCGCGGCCGGCGCATCGCCCTGGTCGCCTACTACAGCTTCGCCGCGCTCATCATCGTCTCGTGCACCCTCCAGCTGATCCGGCAGGTCTTCTTCCTGCCGGCCCGGCCGTCGCCCTACGGGAGCTGCGAGGAGGGCCTGTTGGCGCTGGTCCGGGCCGTCGAGCGCGCCAGGGAGGCCGCCCCCGGGACCGACGGGGAGGACGCCGCCCTCGCCCGGTTCCGGAGCACGCTCGCTCCGGCGTGGACCTACCGGGACGGAGTCGCCGTCTCGTGCCGGGGCTCCGCGGAGAACGAGCGCGCTCTCGACGCCATCGAGCGGCTCCGCTATGCGGAGGAGCACGCAGCGCGGCGCGAGGCAGGCGATCTGGCTCCGCTACGGCGTCGGGTCCGGGCGATCGTCGATGGCCAGCTTGGGCCCGTGTCCCCGAGATAATACCCCGACGCGGCGATCACGCAGGACGATATGACCGACATGACCGTTCCTTCTCCCCCTGCCGCAGTGGCGGGTGAAGCGCCGACCGGCGAAAAGCCCCAGCCGCTTCCCACATTCGATGTGCTGCCCCTGTCGTCCGAGCTGCGCGAGACGCTCGCGGAGATTGGCTACGTCCACCCGACGCCGGTGCAGCTCGCCGTGTGGGAGCCGGTCACGCGCGGGCGCGACGCGGTGGTGCAGGCGCGCACCGGCACCGGCAAGACGGCGGCCTTCGGGCTCCCGATCGTCGACCACGCCGTGAAGCGCTCGCTCGCGCAGGCGCAGGTGCTCGCGCTGTGCCCGACGCGAGAGCTCGCGGTCCAGGTCTCCGCGGAGGTCGAGCGCCTCGGCAAGCGCAAGGGCATCAAGGTGGTCGCCGTGTACGGCGGCGCGCCGATGCAGCGGCAGATCGACGCGCTCGCCGCCGGCGCGCAGGTCATCGTCGGCACGCCGGGCCGCGTGCTCGACCACCTGCGCCGCGGGACCATCGTCGCCAAGCACATCCGGCTGCTCGTGCTCGACGAGTGCGACGAGATGCTCTCGATGGGCTTCGAGCGCGAGCTCACCGCGATCCTCGCCGAGCTGCCGCCGGAGCGGCAGACGCTCCTGTTCTCGGCGACGCTCCCGCCCGACATCGAGCGCATCGCGCGCAGCAAGCTGCGCTCGCCCGAGTTCATCACCCTCTCGGGCGACGCGGTCGGCGCGCTCCAGATCCAGCACTACGTCTACCTCATCACGGGCGACAAGCTGACGTCGCTGATCCGCATCATCGAGGTCGAGAACCCCGAGAACGCGGTCGTCTTCTGCAACACAAAGGACGAGACGGAGGCCGTCGCCGGGGCGCTGAAGCGCCAGGGCTACGACGCCGACTGGCTGAACGGCGATCTGCCGCAGTCGGATCGAGAGAAGGTGATGAGCGCGACGCGCGAGGGGCGCCTGCGCTTCCTCGTCGCCACCGACGTGGCGGCCCGCGGCATCGACATCTCGCACCTCACGCACGTCATCAACTACGATTTCCCGCAGGACGCCGAGGCGTACGTGCACCGCACCGGCCGCACCGGCCGCGCGGGGCGCACCGGCACGGCGATCGCGCTGATCACGCCGCAGGACGTCGGGCCGCTCTACATCCTCCGGCTGACGTACAAGATCCGGCCGCTCGAGAAGCAGCTCCCCACGGAGGGGGAGCTCAAGACGCGCGCCGAGGCCGATCTCGTCGCGATGCTCGCCGAGGCGTTCCTGCCGAAGGGCACGCACCCCGCCGATCTCTCGCTCGCGCGCCGGCTGCTCACGCACGACCAGGCCGAGGCGATCGTGGCGGGCCTCCTGCGCGACCACCTCGGCGCGCGGCCGACGGCGCAGGAGGAAGCGAGCGCGGCGCGGCGCGCCCAGCAGCCGCAGCGCGCGGCGGCGCGCGAGGGCGCCGAGCCCTCGACAAGGCCCGAGCCAGCGGCGCGCGCGAGCGCGCGGGGCGAGGGGCGCGCGCCGCGCGACGCGATCCCGCGCGCGGCCGACTCCGCCGATCCGCGTCCGCCGGAGACGGAGCGCAGCAGCGAGCGCGATCCCGCGCGCGAGGGCGATCGGGACCGCGGGCGGGAGCGCGATCGCAGATCGCTGCGCCTCCGGCGGGACGAGGGGCGGCGCGGGCCGCGCGGCGCGGACGCGCCGGCCGGGGACGATCTGCGGCTCGATCCGCGCCGACCCGAGGTGACGAGGGCGCGCGACGAGGGTCCCGTCTCGGTCGAGCCGCTCACGCGGCCGGAGCCGCTGATGCGGCTCGAGTCGCCGCGGGGCGAGGGCGCGCCGGGTCGCGGCCCGGCAGAGCGCCTGCGCGACCGCCCCGGCACCGCGACGCTGCTGTCGGCGCGCCGAGGCCCTGCCGCGGCCGGCGTCGCCGCCGCACCTGGCCGGCCTCAGGGCGGTGCGCCGGGCCAGCCGTTCTCCCGCCATGCCGACTTCACCATGTGGCAGCCGCCGGAGGAGGAGGGCGACGACGAGCCGATCCTCGGCGAGCCGCCGTCCCCGCCGCCCGGCTCGCCCGCGTCGCGCGGCGGCGATCGCGAGCGCGTGAGCAGCGCTGCGCCCTCGCCCCCCGGCGAGCCCGCGGTCGAGATCGAGAGCGGCGAGCCCGGCGAGGCGCCGCGCGCCGAGCCCTCGCGCGACGAGGCGGACGGCGAGTTCGTCGAGGTCTTCATCAACCTGGGTCGCCGCGACGGCGCGCGCGCGGCTGATTTCCAGCGCGTGCTCATCGAGCAGGCCGGGATGTCCAAGGGCGACATCCGGCGCATCCGGGTGCGCGAGCGCAACGCGTTCGTCAGCGTCCCGAAGGCGGATCTCGCGCGGGTCGTGGCGGCGCTGAACGGCGCGACGATCGCGGGCAAGGAGGCGCGCGCGGAGCAGGCTCGGGAGCGCACGTCAAGCGCCGAAGAGGTGACGGAGGACGCCTGAGCGCGGCGCGCCGCCGGGCGTGTCGGTCCGCCGTGACGAGGCGGCGGACCGGGCTCCGCGCAGGCGCTCCCCGCTGTCCCCGCGCGCGCCAGACTCCGCCCGCCGGCGTACGTCGGTGGGCGCTCGCGTGCGACGCCGTTCAGGCGGCGCCTCCCGGCGCGCAACGCGCTAGCCAAGCTCGCCCACTGGTCGTATCACGGAACGGATGGCGCGAAGTGGAGCGGAGGATATCGACCGGCTTCGACGGGACATCGATCGAGCGCTTGCTGACAAGCTCGACGCGGACAGGGTCCTCCCGCTGCTCGCGCGCCTGGCCCGCGCGACGGCGCCCGGCAGCGAGCCGTGGCTCTATGCGCACCGCCACCTCGCGGAGATGGGCGTCGAGCACGACCCGTGGCGCGCCGCGCTCTTCGCGCGCCGCGTGCTGCAGTTCCACGAGGAGGACGACGGCGCGTGGGCGGTGCTCGGCCTGGCGCAGTCGCTGCTCGGCAACTACCGCTACGCCGCGCGCGCCTACGAGCGCGCCCTGGCCATCGCGCCCGAGAACCCGTGGTACGCCCACAACCTGGGCCACCTCTACGACGTCGCCCTGAACCGCCCCCAGGACGCCTTGCCGCTCCTGGCGCAGGCCACCGAGGCACAGACGGGCGAGGCCGACATCGCCGCGAGCTACGCCCACGCGCTCGCCCGGTGCGGCAAGCTGGTGCTCGCGAAGAAAATTTTGAAGCGCGCCATCCGCCACGGGGCGACGGCCGACCAGATGGCGCTGTGGCGCTGGCTCGACGCCGGCGCGCCGACCACCGGCGAGAGCGGGCCGGACCCGCGGCGCCCGGCCGACTCGAAGCGCAAGGCCAAGCGCCGGCGTGAGCGCCAGAGCCTCGGCGACTGATCGACCGGCGCGCTTCTCCGCGCAGAGCGCCCCACGCGAGGAACCTCACGTGCGTTCGGACCTTCCATCCGCTCACTCGAAGCGGAAGCCCAGGTGCTCGGCGACCGATCCCGGCCGCGCTGCGGTGCGGCAGAGGACGTCCGTCGTGACGCAGAGCAGGGCGAGGTTGTATGGGCACGGGCTACCTCGTCTGGGCGACGGCGGATGCCGTCGCCACAAGCGACACGCACGGCCGACGCGAAGCTTGACGGTAGGTTGCCCGGTTAGCGATAAGCTGTGTTTCTCGACTGGTGCTGGACACGGTCCCCGTGCGGGCGAGGGCACCCTGCGAGGAGAAGACATGAGCGTTACGAGCGTGCAAAGGACGGACAGGACGGCGGAGCGCCAGGCGCACTCCGCGGCCGTCTCGTCCGGCCCGCGCGGCTCATCCTCCCGGTGCGCAGATCTCGGGCGAGCCTGCAAGGCGGCTCGCCGCGGCGCGCATCGGAGAGATGCGCTGCCCAGCGCTGCGCACGGCGAGCGCGGGCTCAGGACGGAGAGTTCGCGATGAGCGAAGATGCTCTGCGGCAAGAGGTTGCGAGGCTCACGGAGCGCATCGTGACGCTCGATCGGCAGATCGAGGGGCACGAGCGCGCGGCGAAGGAGCAGGCCGCGCAGCTCGACCGGGCGATGCGCGAGGCGCGCGAGCGCAGCGAGCAGCTGGCCCGCTCGGAGGACGAGCTGCGGCGGCAGGCTGGCATCTTCAAGCTCGTGCTCGACAGCATGGCGGACGGCGTCGCCGTCGTGGACCACAAGGGCGAGCTCCTGATGCGCAATCCGGCCGCGGAGCACATGCTCGGCCGCGCGCCGCTCGACCTCGCATCGGGCGACGACCCGGGGCCCGGCGACGCCACGCTGTTCTTCCCGGACCAGGCGACGCCCTGGCCTGCGTCCGAGCACCCGCTCGCGCGCGCGCTGCGCGGCGACACGGTCGATCAGGTGGAGCTCTTCGCGCGGAGGTCCGCCGAGCACGACGCGCGGCTCGCCCGCCGGCATCAGGGCATGCCGGGCAGCGCCATGCCGACCCTCGCCCCCGCCTCGGGGCCGCAGGGCGATGACGCCGAGCCGCGCTCGGTCCGCTTGCCGCCGGTGTTCGCCGATGCGCGCATCGAGGCCGGCCCCGCGACGGGGCTGTTCCTGACGGTGAGCGCGAGCCCGATGCGGGGCAAGGACGGCTCGATCTCCGGCGCCGTCGCCGTCTTCCGCGACGCGACCGAGAAGAAGCGCCTCATCGAGGATCTCGAGGGGAAGAACCGCGATCTGGTCGAGAGCGAGAGCGCCAAGAGCGAGCTCGTCGAGCGGCTCCGCTACGCCATCGACGAGATCTCGACGCCCATCCTCGAGCTCTGGGACGACGTCCTCGCGCTGCCGATCATCGGCGTCGTCGACTCGCGCAGGAGCGCGCAGATCATGGAGCGGCTGCTCGACGAGATCGTCCGTCGCCAGGCGCGCTACGTCATCATCGACGTGACGGGCGTCGAGGTGATCGACACGCAGACGGCCGACCACTTCATGAAGCTGATGAAGGCCGTCGAGCTGCTCGGCGCGCGGTGTCGCATCACCGGGGTCAGGCCCGCGGTCGCGCAGACGATGGTGGAGCTCGGCATCAACCTCGGCACCGTCCGCGCCGCGCGCAACCTGAAGCACGCGCTGCGCGAGAGCCTGGCGCTCGCCGGCCAGAAGCCGACGCTCTCGTCCCTCATGGGCGGCCGTCGCGGCGCGGCCAACGGCGACGAGAGGCCGGCAGGACAGCCGTTCACCTCTGGTGGCACGCAGGCCGCATTCGATCCGTCGGGCAGCGGTCCGATGACCACGTCACAGCTGCAGCTCAGCGCGAGGAAGGAGACGTCCACTTGATGCAAGCGGGTAGGGTCCCCATCGTGGGCCTCTTCGGGAATTTAATCGTCTCGGTGCAGGGTGGGCTCACCGACGGCCAGGTCGAGCAGCTGCGCGACGACGTGACGGGGTCGATCGAAGCGCGCTCACCCCGCGGTCTCATCGTCGACCTGTCCGGCGTCGAGATTCTCGACAGCTATCTCACCCGCGCCATCCGTGACATCGCGCTCACGGCCCGGCTGATGGGTGTCCGGACGGCGGTGTGCGGCCTGCGTCCCGCGGTCGCGATCGCCCTCGTGGAGATGGATCTCGAGATCCCTGGCGTCGTGACCGCGCTGAACCTGGAGCGCGCCGTCGAGATGCTCGCGCCGTCCGCCGAGGACGACATGATGCCGCCGGAGCTCACGAACGAGGTGTCGCATGAAGATCCCTCCTCGTGACGGACCGCCCTCCAGCGGCGGCGCCACGGGGCCGCCGTCGAGCCGGTCCGGTGGACCGGTGTCGACGCGCTTGCCGAGCTCGCCGCAGTCGGCGCGCGGCCCTGTGCCGTCGTCGCCGCAGATCGTCGGCCGCTCGATCACTGATCAGATCGAGACGGTGCTGGCGCAGTTCCTCTCGCCCGCGGTGAGGAAGAGCGTGATCGACTGCGGCATTCGGCAAGCGAAGGTCGACCCGCTCTACGCGCGGGAGGGCGATCTGCGGCGCCTGCTCGTCGAGGTCAAGCGCGGGGTGAAGCTGTTCGTCCGCGACCAGGCGCAGCTCGATCGGTGCATCACCGAGCTCGGCGAGCTCGATCACGCGGCCCCGGCGCCGCGCGAGATCACCATCGAGGTGCGCAACGAGGAGGACGTGCTGCGCGCGCGGTCTGCGGGCCGCGAGCTCTGCATCGAGCACCTCGTCGGCGACGTCCTGCAGACGAAGATCGTCACCGCGATCTCGGAGCTCGGGCGCAACATCGTCAGGTACGCGGGCAACGGGCAGATCGTCGTCCGCTCGCTCACCTCGCCGATGCGGGCGATCGAGATCATCGCGCAGGACCACGGGCCCGGGATCTCGAACCTGCAGGAGATCCTGAGCGGCAAGTACCGCTCGCGCCACGGCATGGGCGCGGGTCTCCGCGGCACGAAGGCGCTCATGGATGCGTTCGATGTCAAGACGGCGCCCGGCGCGGGGACGACCGTGACGGTCAGGAAGTATCTCGGATGACGATCGCGATCGGGACCGCGTGCTGCGTCGCGGCCGGCGAAGAGGTTGCCGGCGACGAGGTGGTGGTGATCCGGCAGGCACCCTGGGTGCTGATCGGCCTCGCGGACGGGCTCGGCCACGGTCCTCACGCGGCGCAGGCGGCCTCCGCCTTCTGTCGCTACGTGGAGGACCACGCCTCGATGCCGCTCGAGGATCTCCTGACAGGGGCAGGGGAGCACATCGCGTCGACGCGCGGCGCGGCGGCGGCGCTCCTGCGCATCGACGAGAGCGCGGGCGAGCTCGAGTTCTCGGGCGTCGGCAACATCGCGATGAAGGCGATCACGCGCACGGCCATGCCGATCTTCTGCTCCGCCGGGATCCTCGGGCGGCGCGTGCGGCGGCTCCGCAGCTTTCGCTTCCCTGTGGCCACGGGCGATGTCGTCCTGCTGCACTCGGACGGCATCGCCAGCGGCTTCGATCTCGGCGCGTTCCGCGACCTCGATCCGGAGGAGATGGCGCGCCGGATCGTGGAGGCCCACAAGAAGTCGTTCGACGATGCGACGTGCGTCGTCGCCGTGCTCCGCGACAGGGGCGCGGCGTGACGCAGCGGACCCCGCCAGCCTTCAGCATCCCCGTCACGCGCGAGGAGGATCGCTTCGCCTGCGCGGCCGAGGGCGCGCAGATCGCGCGCTGGGCGGGGCTCTCGGAGCGCGCGCAGCACGAGCTCGCGATCGCGATCGCCGAGCTCGTGTCGAACGCCGTGCGCCACGGCGGCGGCGGCAGCATCAGCATCCGCGCGATCCGCGAGGACGCGCAGGCGGGGAGCGGCCGCTGGGGCGTCGAGGTGATCGTGCGCGACTCCGGCCCCGGCCTGGATCCGAAGATCGCGATGCTGGAGGACGTGGGGCCGAAGAGCGATCGCAGCCCGTCCTCGTCGAACTCCGCGCGGCTTGTGCCGAGGATGCCCGGTCAGGGGCTCGGCCTCGGGCTCGGCGCCGTGCACCGGCTGATGAGCTCCGTGGTCATCCGCTCGGCGCCTGGCATCAGCACCGAGGTGATCGCCATCAAGTGGAAGTGAGCGGCGACGCCGGTCGCCCTGACGCCGCGGCGCGCAGGCGCCCGCAGCCGTTCTCGCGTGCGGACGTGCGGACGGCCGCCGGCGTCAGTTGAGCTCTTTCTCGGTCCGCTCGTTCTGCTCGGCTTCGAGGAACGTCGCGGTGATCTCGCGCTCGAGCGCGAGGTTGATCTCGCGGTCGAGCGCCTCGACGCTGCCCGCGAGGCGCGCGACGTTGAGGGCGTAGACGAAGACGCGCGCGCACGGGTGGACCTCGGCGCTGCCGCGGAGGCCGCGCTCGCGCTCGTCGGCGTCGAGGCCGTCGAGGAGGACCAGCGCGCGCGGATCGACCCCCTCGGCCACGAGCTCCATCCCGGGCACGTCGGAGATGTAGAGCTCCGCCCCCTCGACGTAGCGCCGGAGCACGGGGTTGAGCGCGGCGATCGTCTTCTCGGCGAGCGCCATGAAGCCGTCGCGGCTCGGCGCCCAGGGGGGCATGCCGAGCTCGACGTCGAGCTCGCGCGAGCGCAGGAAGGCCTGCGTCGCCCCGCGGACATCGCCCCGCTCGTCGCGGATGAGCCCGAGGTAGTAGTGGGCCTCGGCATGCCGCGGATCCTTGAGCGCTGCCTCCTCGATGAGCGCGGCGGCCTTGTCGGCCTGGCCGATCTCGTAGAAGGCGCGGCCCACGAGGAACGTGTGGTTCGGGTTGTCGTAGGGGCCCTCGGGGATCCTGGCGGCGACCTGAGCGGCCTCGTCGAGATCGCCCTTGCCGAGGAGCGCGTCGAACTTGAGGAGGAGCGCGTCGATGATCTCCTCATCGACCTCGGCCAGATCGAGCGCCTGGTCGCACATCTCGATCGCCTGATCGAAATCGCCGAGCGGGTGGATGTACACCTCGGCGGCGTTGAGCATCGCCTCCAGGTAGGTGTCATCGAGGGCGATCGCCTGGCGGTACGCCTCGATGGCCTCCTCGCCCTCGCCCTCGAGGGCGGCGACGAAGCCGAGCAGGTTGTGAGCCTCCGGCGAGTTCGGATCGAGCTCGAGCGCCCGCCGGGCCGATGCCTCTGCTCCGCGCGTGTCGCCACGCTGGACAAGATCCCACCCGCGATCGAGGTGCGCCGAGAACTGGTCCATGGCGGCTCCACAAGTGTGCGAAGGGGGCTCCAGAGTCAAGAGGGAGCCCTGTCAAAGCGACCGTTCAAGCTGTTCCAAACACGACCCGCCCGGATTTCCAGCGACGAGCCCGGCGCTCGCCTGGCGGCAGGCGGCCGGTCGTCCGGTCGAGGCGAGGAACCGCGGCCGCTCGCGCGTGGCCCGCTCATTCGTGGATGGACACGAGCGTCCCGCGGTTCTCCGGCGTCGACCAGACCCCGTGCCAGCCGCGGGGCAGGCTGGGCTCGCTCCAGAAGAAGACCTTCTTCGCGTCGAGCGGCGAGAGGTTCACGCAGCCGTGGCTCATCTCCCGGCCGAAGTTGGAGTGCCAGAAGGCGCCGTGGAACGCGTACGACCCGTCGTAGTACGCGACGAACGGCACGTCCTCGATGCTGTACGGCAGGTCGCCCGCGACCGTCCCGTCGCCATCCATCGTGGTCGCGATGTGCTTCTCGCGGATGCGGAACACCCCCGTGAGCGTCGGGTGGTCCTTCTTCTTGTCCTTCGAGCGCCTCCCCGGGGAGATGAGCGCCGCGAAGACGGGCCTGTCGCCCTCGACCGCGACCAGCGTCTTGCGCGACACGTTCACGTCGATCCACTTCTCGCCCGGCGCGAGGTCCGGCGGCGGGGCGCCGAGCTCGGTGTACGTCCCGTCGGCGCCCTTCATCCACCAGCCCTCGGTGGTCTTCCGGTAGACGACCGACCTGTGCTTGTGGGACTCCCCCGTGAGGCCGAACGCCGCGAAGCGCTCCAGCGAGCCGGCCACGGAGACCGACTTCATCTCGTCGTCGAACCGGTACTTGCTCGCCGACTTCGCGAGGATGAAGCCGACCGACTTCGCGCCCTCGGGGAAGTCGATGCCCTGCGAGGACGGCGGCTTGATGACGTACATGCGGTCGCTCGGCGCGACGAGCCCCGCGGTCGTCTTGTACCAGCTGCGGCCGTTCCAGCCGAAGGTCTTGTCGACCGCGACGAAGAAGCCCTTCACCATCCGCTTCGCGACCGTCGAGTCGGCGTCCTTGTCGAGATCGGCGAGCGTGACGTTGAGCGGCTTGCCCTTGTCGTCGACGTTCTCCCACCACGGCTTCTCGGGCTCCTCCTCGACCGGCGCCGAGGCGATGCCGAGCGACGCGGCCGCGGCGACGGCCGCCGCCTTGTCCTCCGTCGCAGACGCCTCCGAGGTGACCGCGGCCACGGGGGTCGCGCCCGCCTCGGGGGGGCTCGCCGAGCGGCGAGCGGCGGCGACCTCCTTCTCGGTCTCCTCGTAGAGCTCCTCGGCGCGCTGCTTCTCCTCTTCCTTCTTCTTGCGCTTCGAGGACTCGAGGTACGGCTCGTAGCGCGTCATCTCGTCCTTCGAGGGGACGGAGCGGTAGAGCGGCGTGCCGTGCGTCGTGTTGAACGCGTACTTGTACGGGAGGAGCTCGTCGAGGTTCGGCGGCGTGATGCCGAGGCGGACATGCGGGTTCGACAGATCGGTCGTGGCCGACCTCCCGCAGACGTAGCCGCCGTCGAGGAGGCGGTACCAGCCCTTGGCGCAGCTCCCGCCCTTGATCGGCTTCGGATCGACAGGCACCTTGCTGCCGAGCCGGATGTAGCCGAGCCGCTGCTTGGAGAACTCCATCGTCGGGTAGACCGAGGCCTGCGGCACGATCGAGCCGAGCAGCGGCCCCGTGTAGGGCTTGTCGGGCGCGGGCGGCTCCGGGGCCGCCGAGGGCTCGACGCTCGGGCTCGGGCTCGGGGCCTCGGCGGACGCGATCGCGCGGGCGGCGGACGTGGGCGACGGGCGGGGGAGGGACGACGTCCGCTCGGGCGGCGACTTGCCTTCGGTGGAGGGGCCGGGAGGCGCCTCGCCCTGGCAGCCGCTCGCCCACGCCGCCGTGCCGGCGAAGGCCGCCGCGGCGATGAACCCGAGCGCGCTCGAGACGAACGAGGTGCGCCCGGCGCCGCCCCCGGAGCGGCCGGCGTCCGGCGCAGGTTGCGGCTTCCGCGCGCCGCCGGTGCGGACGTTGCCGCTGCCGTGCGATCGTGCGGGGTCGTTCTGCCCGCGGGGTCGGGGCGCCTGAGAGCGGTTCATCGCATTCACAGCGTTGGGCGAGGACTGGCCTTCCCGATCCTCGCGGTCTGATGATCGACCCGTAGGGTCGGGTCGGCTCGGCGGTCTTAGTACCTGGTCACTCACGTGTCGATCCACTTCTCTGCGGAGCGCGCGTCCCTCGGTTCACCGCGGCGGGCGCCGGGGCAGGCGGCATCGCATGACCGTCGCCAGAGCGAACGACATGCCACGCAGCCGCGACGCGCGGCGCACGCGCGGGCGGCGCGCCGTCCGCAGCGCGGATGCCGTTCGGGCGGCTGCTGCTAGGGTACCGCCGTGGCGGAACGGACCCCGGGGCGTGGCTTGAACAACACGACTGCGGCCCGGCGCGCGGGCATGGGCACCGGGGTCATCCCGCTCGTCCGCGCCGCATCGAGGCGCGCGCTGGCGACCGCGGCGGCCGTCGCGTTGCTCCTGCACCTGCCGCTGCTCCCGACCCCGCTGTTCTCGTGGCTCGAGGCCATGTTCGCCCTGCGGGGCGAGCTGACCGACTACGACGCCGGCGAGACGATCGTCCCGATCGACCTCGACCTGCTCGCGGACGACCCCAGCGCGGTCGCCGCGGCGCCCTCCGCGACCGGCGGCGAGGCGATGCCCGGCGGGGCGGGCGTCGCGGCGAGCGCGACGCCGCCGCCCGCGCCGTCTCCCCCCGCGGCGTCGGCCAGCGCCGCGCCCGCGGCGCCGGACGCCGGCGCGCCCGAGCCGCCGCGCCGCCGGCCGCCGGGCGACGCGGGCCCGGACGCGGCGGGGGATGGGGGCACGGGCGACGACAGCGATCAACCGAACCTGCGCACCCCGCTGAGCGTCGCTGGCGCGCCGGGCAAGCTCGCGTCGAAGGACCCGAACGTACAGGTGCTCATCGCCGGCGACCGGCTGCGCAGCCACGAGCTCGGCGATTGGTTCGGCCGGATCCTGACGACCATCCCCCAGTGGCAGTCCTTCTTCCAGGACACCACCATCGACCCGATCCGGGACATCGACCACCTTCTCATCGCCGGGCCGCAGCTCCGCGACTCCAGCAAGGTCGTCGCCGTCATGGACTACCGGGCGCCCGAGGCGGCGATGCGCGCGGCCGTCGACGTCGTCGTCCAGCGATCGAACGGGTCGTGGATCGAGGACGCCCCCGTCCCCGCCGCCCGGGCCACCGCCGACCGCAGCGAGCGCATCTTCGCGATGGTCCCGAACCGGCGGCTGCTCGTGGTCCTTCCTGCTGAAGAAAAAGATCAACTATCCAAGTTGAAGTCTATGAAAGGCTTCAATAAATCGTCGACGGCGGGCATCGTCATTTCGATGCTCACGCCGGCGAACGCCTTCCGCGGGGTCCAGGCGCTGCCGCGCAGCATCGCGTGGATGCGGCTCACCGTCACGCCGACCCGGGACGGGGGCGCCGACCTGGCCGTCACGGCGGGCGACGAATCCCCTGAAGATGCGCTGGTTCACGCGCAGGAGCTCACGAGGATCTTGAACGCGATCCGGAGCATCAACCTGGGGATCACGACGATCGACGTGGTGGATGAGGTCACCTTCAACACCGACGGGAAGGTCATCTGGTCGAAGCTCCACGTCACGAACCGACAGCTCAAGCTGATCATGGGCTTCGTGGAGCAGGCGCTGCGGGACCAGGCCGCAGCGCGGAGGAAGTAGCGCGTGGGCGCGGAAGAGGCGGCGCGCGGGGCGGGGGGTGGCCGCGCCGGAGGGGGCGGAGCGCCGGCCGCGGCGCCGGGGCCGCGCGGAACACTAGCCAAAGGGGCGGCGTTCAGTTAATCCGACCAGCCCGCGCCGATGACGCCCGAACACTCTCCGCACGCCGCGCTCGATGAGCTTGCCGGACACCCCCATGGCGACGACCTCGCGCGGGTCGTCCACACGGCGGCGTTTGCCGCCGCGGACGAGCGGCGGACCACCCTGGAGGGCGGACTCGCGGAGCTCGTGGACCGCGCGGGCCTGTCGGTCGCCGACGCGGAGACCCGGTTCGGCAACGTGATCCGGGCGCTCGAGCGCGGCACAAGCGAGGGCGCGGGGAGCGCCACCCGGGTGCTCCTCGCCACGCTGCTCGCCCGCGGGGTCGCCCTCTCGCCGCCCGAGGGGCCGGAGGCGGAGGGGCGCGTCGCCGAGGCGCTCGTCTGGCTGGCGACGTACACCTCGGTCGACGCGCTGACCGCCCTGGACGCCGCCCTCGGCGAGCGCGCCGCGGGGCTCTGGCGGGCGGTCGCCGCGCTTGTGCGGCGCGCCGACCAGGGCGCGCTGCCGCAGCTCGGCCGGGCGGGCGCGCTGATCGCCGCGGCCGCGCTGCGGGGGAGCGCCTCGCCGGACGCGCGCGCCGAGGCCGCGGCGCTGGTGGACGAGGTGCGCGATCCGATCGTGCGCTCGCTGCTGCGCGACGCGGTGTCGCCCGGGAGGCGGCCGAGCCGCGCGCCGGGCGCCTCGGCCGCAGACGGCGAGGCCGCGCTGGGCGGCGCCGGGGCGACCGGGGACGAGGGCTCGGCGGCCGGCGGGCCGGATGCCGACGGCCGGGCGCCGGGGCGGCTCGCGGGCGAGCTGTCGCCGCCGCCGCGCGGGCCGGTGGCGCTCGTGCTGCTGGCCGCGACCGGGATCCTGCTGGTGACGCATGTCGCCCGGCTCGCCGGGCGGCTCCTCCTGCGGTACCGCCGGCCCGCCTCGGTGGAGATCGGCCCGAGGGGCGTGACCGTCCGCAGCCGGACCGAGCTGTTCGGCCGGACCCTGCGGGAGCAGGAGACGTACATCCCTGTCGAGGCGCTCCTCCGCGCGACGCGCGAGGTGCGCTACCCGCGGCTCGGCCTCTACGCGGGGCTCGTCGCGCTGGGGCTGGGGACCTACCTCGGCGTCTCGCTGCTCGTCGACGGCGCGCGGGCGGGGTCGCCCGAGCTGCTCGGGATGGGCGCGCTCGTCTTCGCCATCGGCGCGGCGCTCGACTTCGGGCTGTCCCACGCGGAGACGGCGACCCGCGGCCGCTGCCGTGTGGTCCTCGTCCCGCGGAAGGGGCCGGGGGTCGCGCTCGCGGGGATCGAGCGCGCGGCCGCGGATCTCGCGCTGAGCAGGCTGCCGCGCGCCTGAAACTTGGCCGGATCGCGCCGCCTTCGCTAGGCCGATCGGGCGAGGTGATGGCGATGCGCTCGAAGACCGAGGCGATGACGGGGCTCAGGCGGATGCTGCACGACATGCTGACCGCGCGGGAGGGCGGGGAGAGCGCTCCCCGCCTGGCGCGCACGAAGGGCTACGTGGACGGCGCCATGCGCGAACTGCTCGACAGCGGGCAGGCGACGCGGCAGGAGCTCCTGGAGCTCGTGGCCGCCGAGCGCGCGCGCGTGAGCGGCCCGGCGACGGCGGAGATCCGCTCGGCGTCCGTGTGAGCACGTGACGGCGCCGCTGCGCGGCTCACTGCGGCGCGCAGCTCGTGTTCGTGGCGAAGTCCCAGCATGCGCCGGTCACCCCGGGCGCGCCGGCGTTGACATCCGCGCCGCTGAACCCCGGGGGACCGCCGTCTCCGGCCGGGCCTCCCTCGAACGGTACATCGGCGAGCGCGGAGGTCGGCGTGACCTTGTAGGCGATGCCCACCGCATGGCCGCCTCGACCGCCGCCGCCGGGGCCGCCGTCGCCGCCCGCGCCGCCGGGGCCACCGTCGCAGCCCTTCCGGGCGCCCGGGCCTGTATCCGCACCGACCGAGCCGCCCGCAGCGCCGTTGCCGCCGTTGCCGCCGCGCTTTCCGTCGCCTCCGGTCCCTCCGTGGCCCGCGGCGCCGACCGTGATCTTCACCTCGGTCAGCACCAGCCTGGTCCCGAGGCTGAGGATCCCGATGCTCGACCCGCCGGCCTTGCCGCCGCCCCCTCCTTTCCCCCCGCAGCCGCCGGCCCCGCCTCCGCCGCCGCTGGCGCCCACGCCGTCGTCGTACCTACCTTCGCCGGCCGCGCAGAACTGCCCCGCCTTCGCGCCGCCGCCGCCCCCTCCACCTTGTCCGCGCACCCCGCTCGTGCCGCTTTTGCCGTCGCCCCCGCTGACGCTGGCGAGCGTCAGCAGGGTGTCGCTGCCACGGTCGCCGGTCTGGCCATGGGCGCCAGGCGCGCCTTCTTCGCCGCGCGTGCAGTTGTTCAGCGCATCCGGCTGTCCGTATCCGATGCCGCCGAGGCCGTCCCCCGCGGGGTTCTCTCCCGGTAGCGGCGTGCCGTCCGTGCCGTTCTGCCCGCGCCCCTCGTCTTCCGCGATCTTTCCACCGAGTCCCCCGATGCCGCCGCGCGTCTCGCCATCGTCGCAGCTCGTCACGCCGGGCACGCCGCCATAGACGGTTCCGACGCACGTATCCGAGACGTCATCCGGCGCGCTCACGCCGTCCTGCGCCACCGCCGGCGTCTCGCCCCTCGCGCCGCCCCTCCCGTCGCCCGCGATCACGTCGACGCGCACGAGCTCCGCCTCGATATCGGCGACCGCCACGCCGATCGACGAGCCGCCCGGCTCGGTCGCGTCGGCCGCGCGGATCGCGAAGCTCTGCAGCCTCACCCCGCTCGCGTCCTCCGCCAGCGTGAGCGCCACCTTGTCCGCGGGGCCCTCGATCGCGCTCCGCGCCTGATCGCTCCACGTCCAGCCCGCCGCGCAGTCGAACCCGCCGATCACCTCGACGGCCGCCGAGATCGTGACGCTCTCCTCGAACGCCCCGCTCGAGCACGCCAGCACCCGCTTGCCGTTCGCGTTCGCGATCGCCTCCGCGAGCGACGCGTACGGCCTCCCTCTCGTACCGTTCCCTCCGGACGCCGCGCCCGCGCTCGCGAACACAGCGCACCGGTCCGTCACCGTGCTCGCATCCTGGGTCGGATCCGCGTCGCAGGTGGGGCTGGGCGTGTCGGTGCCGCCAGTCCCGGCGGGGGGGCAGTACCTGGAGTCGTCCTCGCAGTCCTCGGAGTAGGACAGCGGCCAGCATCCGGCGAGCTGCAACGCCACGGCCGCCGACGCGGCGGGGAGCACCCACAAGGAGAGAGGGATGCCGACCCTCCGCCGGCGCGCGGCGCGCCGCGCCGGCGCGCCGCCCCCGTCCTGCGCTCCGCCGGAGGGGAGAGGGGATGCGTTGCTCACCGCCTTGCTGCTCGTCCGTTCCGTCGCTCTCATCGTCCCAAGCCTTTCCTGTGACGCTTCGCTCTGCCTGCACATCGTTGCAGAAGACGCACCACGCCCTGGTGGCGCCGACCGGAGCATACTCAGTCGGCGGATCGTCGGATCAAGGGCGAACCGCCGACGGAGCGCTCGCGGGACAGCGCCGCGACCCGGGCGGGCGCCTCACGGGGCGACGAGCGCCACGTCGCCCTTCGTGGTCCGGCCGCCGACGCGCCACCAGTTCGCGATGAGCAGCTGCCCGTCCACCTCGACGATCCGCGAGAACGCGCCCGCGAACCCCTCCTGCTCGATCTGCTGCACGAGCCAGCTGTGGCCGTCGCCGCTCTTCGTCCCGATCGCGAGCCGCAGGGTCCCGCTCGTCGCGTCCTGGTAGCTGATGCGCACCTCCCCGGCCGCCGTCACGAACACGCTCGCGTCGTCGCCGACGAGATGCTGCCCGTCCTCGAAGGGGACGCCCTCGATCCCGAGCCCGTCGTCCGCCACCTCGGCCGGCTCGACGTCCTCGCCGCCCTTCACCCGCGCATACCGGAGCCCCTCCGAGCGACCGTCCGCGTAGGCGAGGTGCCAGTCCCCGGCGCGATCGATGAACAGCGACGCCCCCATGCCCACGTCGCCCGTGTCGGTCCCGTCGGGCGCCGCGCCGTCGACGATCCGGGTCTCCCACGCCCCCGCCGAGCGCGACGCGATCACCACGTCGCCGTGGATGCGATCGTAGAACGCCAGGCCGAACCCGCCCGCGTTGTCCGGCGCCATCGCGATGTAGTCGCCGATCGCCTCGGGGTACGTGTCGGTCGGGTTCCCGTCGGAGATCGCGGCGCACGCCGGCGAGCCGCCCTCGTCGATGCACACCTGCCCCGAGGCGCACGCCGGCGCGCAGTCGCCGCTCGCGAGCGGCTTCACGCAGCGCCCCGTGGCCCGGATGCACTTCGTCCCCTCGTCGCAGAGGAACTCCCGGCACGGCGTCGCCTCGTCCGTCGCCACGTCCTCGAACCGCCACGCGCCCTCCCCGGGCGTGGCGCTCTCCCCGGTCGCGAGCCGGACGCTCGACGTGACCGCGCCGTCCTCGCCAGGCTCCATCGCGAGGTAGGCGATGACGGGCAGCCCCTTCACGAAGAGGAGCTTCGCGTAGCGGCCGATATCGCTGTTCGGCGCCTGCTGCACCGAGCTCACGGCCCACGTGTCGCCCTGCCGCTGCGCGAGCTTCAGCCCGCGGTGGGTCCGGTCGTAGTAGGCCACCGCCGGCTCGCCGTCCGGACCTATCGCGATCGAGGTCCAGAGGCCGACGTCGTCGCCCGGATCCGTCTGGCCTCCGCGGAACCCGCTCACGTCGAACCTGGCCGGGTCGACCGGAGGCTCCGCGGGCACGCCGTCGATCGCTTCCCACGCGACCGACTCGCCGTCCCACGTGCCGACCACGAGGTCGCCCCACTGGAACGCGTTGTGCCAGTCGGCCTCCGCGTATCCGGCGACCCAGACCGTGCGCTTGTCGGCGGCGACCGCGACCGACGTGTAGGCCCCGATGAGCCCGTGCTCCAGCGTCATGCAGCCGGGCGCGACGCACCCCGGGTCCTCCACGACCGGCTCATCGCTGCACGAGCAGCCCGCGTGCGAGCCGAGGAGCGCGGTGACGGCGACGCCGGCCAGCGCGCCCCGCACGCCGCGCGCGCCACGCCGGGCGCGCGAAGGCGCATCGCCCCGGGCAGGCGCGGCGCCTCGGGAGCCGCCGCGCCGCGCGAGCCGCACGGCCGCCGCGGCGGCCGCGAGGCCGAGCCAGAGGCCGCCCGACGGGCCCTCGCCCGGGCCGCCGGCCACGACGCAGCCGCAGCCGGCCGACGGGTCGATGGGGACGCGGCCGCGGAGGATCGCCTGCCGCGCCGCGCCGAGGTTCCCCTCCTCGTCCACGGCCTCGACCTCGATGTCGGCGGCGTCGCCGACGTCCACCGATCGCATCTCCGCCGCCGTCGACCAGGGCGACCACGCCCCGCCGTCGAGCCGCACGCGCACCTTCGCGCGCTCGGCGTCCGACACCCGGTCGCGCACCTCGAGCGGCACCCAGCCGTCCACCGCCGCGCCGACCGAGATGACCGGCGGATCGACGTCGACCACCATCTCCACGGTCGCCGGCGTGGGATCGAGCGACAGCGGGTCGCCCGCGATCCGCGATCGCACCGAGATCACGTGACGCCCCGGGAGCCGCAGCCAGTCGTCGCGCAGGTCGACGATGCGCTCGCGCGTGAACGGGCGCCACACGCCGCTGTCGACACGGTACGAGTACTCGACGACCCGGGTGCCGTCGTCGAGCGGCGAGCCCATGACGAGCCGGGCCGTGGGCCCGTTGTCGCGGGTCATCGTCGGCAGACGGAGCCCCTCGGCCCGCACCTCCTTGCGGCTCAGCTCGGCCTGCGTCTCGCTCCGCCTCGAGCGCTGCGGCGCAGCCGTGCTGAACGACGCGAAGATGCCAAGGTAGTTGTCCTGACCCTTCGTGAGCTTCCGCAGGCCGGGGGAGCCCGCCCCCTGGGCCGACTCCGGGACGATCAGGGAGAGCCCGAGCCCCGCGAGCGGCCCGTCGAGGTCGATCGTCGGGAGGCCGCTGCCGATCAACTGTCCGACCTGACCGCCGATGAGGCTGCCGAGCGCGTCCGCGATCGACTCGGGATTTTCCCGGAGCAGCCCGCTGTTCGTCACCTCGCCGTTCGTGACCCCGAGCGTCTCGATCACGGGCGTCAGCCCCTCGGGGGTGACCGCGAGGTTCATGGGTACATCGAGATCGAACGTCGCCGTCATGAACCGGATGAACCGATCGAGCGACCAGATGTAGAAATCGAAGCTCGCCCGGTCGAGCCGGATACGGATCAGCGGATCGTCGGTGGCGTTCGTGCCATCCCCGAAGGTGACCCGCGGCGGGGTCTGCGGGCGGATGACGAGCGCGACCTGCTGCGACTCGCGCTGCAGCGTGAGGTCCTTCGCCGACGCGGCCAGCAGCCCGAGCGTGCCGGAGTTGAGGAGAGGCACCGTCTCCGTGGAGATCCCGAGGCAGAGCAGTCCACTGTTGTAGAGACCGTTCATGGCGTAATTCGCGAAGCGCTCGGAGATCGCGAGACCGATGTGCGGGCCGGGGAGGTCGTCGGGCCAGCCGGGGATGGTGTTTGCGACGAGCTCATCGGGAATCGGGATGCCCGCTGGCAGATCGATGTCCGACAGCGGCACACATTTCGATATCGGCAGCGGCTCGGCGCCGCCGTAGAGGCCGAGGGTGACCCCGTTGCCGACGGGGTTGAGGTCGCCCCACGCGAGATCGGAGCCGTCGTCGCGCTCGCTCATGCCGCCGCCGGCGAGCAGGAGGTCGAACCCGCCCTGGGTGCCGGGGGAGATGCCCGCGAGCAGCCGGCCGAGGTCGAGGTGCCCCTCGACGCCGAGCAGGACCGAGGCGCACTCGTCGGTCGCCTGCGTGCCGTAGCGGCAGACGCCGCCGATGTCGTTCGTGCCGTCGGGGCAGGCCGGATCCAGCGCCGGATCGGCCTTCAGACAGAGCTGCTGGTCGAGCTGGCCCTTCAGCGTGTCAGCGAGCGAGCCGGTCAGGAGGGGGAGGACGACTGGACTCAGAAAATCGAGGATGTCGCCGGCGATGGAGTCGCCGCAGTCGAGCTGCAGGCTCGACTCGAGCCGATCCTCGTCGATGTCGAGCCGGACGATCTTGACGCGAGAGTAGCCCTGCCGCGAGTGCTGCGGGCTGACGTCGATCTCGACCGAGAGCTCGACGTCGAGGGTGATGTTGGTGAAGGTCTGGCTATCGGGCGGGCACGCGTCGTTGCCGTTGAGGGTGGCGATGACCGTGCTGTCCGTGATGAGGAAGTCGATCAAGATCGGGAGGCTCTGCAGGCGCACCGGCAGAGGCCCCCGGATACGTAGGTTGTGCGGAGGCCCCGGCTCGATCTGGAGCGCCGCGCTTCCCACGTCGATCTCCGCCGTGCACTTCGGCGGGTTCGCGTCCGGGTTGGCTCCGCCAGGACAGACCGTGTAGTCGACCAGAGCGGACCCGGAGGATGAGGGGATCGGAAAGGTGATGATTCCGCTGTCCCCGCCGCCGAGCAGCGCGCGCCCGAGGACACCCAGGTTCTGCTCGAGGAACTCGAGGCCCGACTGCGTGACCCGCGCCGCGCCGGCGTTCTCGATGCGGTCCGCGGGCTTGAAGCCGGCGGGGAGGGGGGTCATTCCACAGCCGGAGCACCCGCCGCCCGAAGCGGCACATCCGGCGATGACAAGGAGCACAAGGATGGAGGAGAAATGCTTGATGATGCGGGGCATAAGGAACCCTCCGAGGAGCGCGGCCCGCAGCGCCGAGCCCGCTGGGCGCGGGCGTCAGGACGCCACGACAGAGCGTACGCTCCCCGGAGAGCCGCCCGCAAGCGCTACTGGGGGCAGAGACCGTTGATCTTGACGGCGCTCGCAGCGTACTCGCCGCCGAGCGCATAGGCGTCTGCGCAGTCGTCCGTCGCAGGCGAGTTCGTCGCGCTGCACCAGTCGCCCTTCAGCACGATCTGGTCGTTCTCGTCGCGCTTGCAGGTATTGGGCTCCTCACCAGTTCCGTATTTTACGATATCGCCCGAGAGCACGACACAGAGGCTCTGGTCGATAGTGTCGACGATCACCCGGTCGACCTCTTCCAGCGTGATGAAGGCGGCGAGCTTGCCGCCGTTGATGAACGCCGGGGGATCGCCGTCCTGGCCGGGAAGGCAGGCGTTCTCCCACTCGAGCCCCTCGACGTTGTACCGGCCGATGCAGTTGTTGTCCGCCGACACCTTCGCGTCGGTGAGCCGCACCTGGTGCAGGGGTAGGATGATCGGCTCCGGGCTCGTTTCCAGGAAGATCGGGACGTTGAGGGTCTCGGCCTCCCCGCTCCATGCGCCGTCGGACAGGGGGGCGTCGATCTCCGTCGGCGCGATCTCGAACTCGCCGGCGGTCGTGTTGGCGAAGCAGTAGCCCTCGAGAGGGTCGTCCGTGGGCATCGCGCCGCCGGTGCGCAGCTTGCCCGTCGTCGTGTCGAACTCGAGCAGCCAGGAAAAGGTGCCCGTGCCGTTCAGATTACACTGGGGCAAATTCATCGTCAGGCCCTGGGCCACGAGGCCGGCGACATAGCCGCTCGCGAGCACGTCGGGCTTCGTGATCGTGAGCTGCGCCATGCGCAGCCCGAGCGTGGTCGCGCCCCGATTGTCGTGGACGGCAACGCAGTCCGAGGTGACCGCCGTGCAGACCGGGTGTTTCAGCGAGCAGTCGCGTTCGGCCCCGCCGCTGGTCGCTCCCGGCGAATTCGAGCTCGTCCCGCCGGCGTCATCGCCCCCGCACCCCGCCACCGCGGCCGCGCCCGTCAGCGCGGATACACCTAGTACATAAACTACCTTTAGAAACCGCATCTCTTGCCTCCTCTGGAGTCAAAGATGCGGAGTATAGGCGACCGCAATGGGATGACCACGCGGGAGAGGTGACGCCGCACCGCGTCGCCACCGCTTCATGGCCGTTGATCTCCGAAGCGGTGATGCCTGACGGCGCGCGCCGTGACGCCTAGCGGCGCTCGTAGCGATCGCCGAGGCGGTCGCCGACGGGGAGCGCGCGCAGGAGGCGAATCATGGTCCACACGGTGCCAGCCAGCTTGCGCAGCTTCGAGGTGCCGACGCGCTCGTTGTACTCGATGGGCAGCTCCACCACGCGATAGCCGCACTTGGCCGGGAAGAGCAGCGTGTCGATGGGCAGCGCGTCCCCCTCTCCGTCGAAGTCGAACGCGCGAATCACCGAGCACCGGTAAGCGCGCATGCCGCTGTGGACGTCCGAGGTGGGGATGCCGTGCATCGCGTGCGCCATGGCGGCGAAGGCGCGGTTGGCGAGGTAGTTCGGGACCGGCATGGCCGCGGGCCTGGTGCGGGTGCGGGCGCAGTTCACCACGTCGGCGCCCTCCTCCTCGACGAGCCGCCGGAGCACCGGGATGTTCTCGGCGGGGTAGGTGAAGTCGCAGTCGAGGTAGATGAGCAGCTCGCTCCGGGCCGCGGCGCTGTACATGAGGAGCTCCATCGCCGGGCCGTGGCCGCGGGGCGGCACCTGGCGGAGCACGCGCGCGCCGAGGCTGGCCGCGATCTCGGCGGTCCTGTCCCGCGTGGAGCTGTCGACGCAGAGGATCTCCGCGTCGGGCACGGCCTTCCTGATCTCGCCGATCATGGCGCCGACGCTCTCTTCCTCATCCATCGTGAGCATGCCGACGGTGAGCCGCATCCGGCGGGGGCGCGGCGGCTTCCTGGCGACGATCACGTGCTGGAACGCGAGGAGGCCGGGCGCGCGGTCGGCCACGACGTCCTCCAGCGGGCGGACGAGCGCCTGGTAGACCTTGTACGGGAGCGAGCGGGCGAGATCGGCGGGGTCCTCGCCGGCGCCGAGGCCGCTCAGGATGAGCGCCTTGGCGGCGCGGACGAGCATCGGGTTCTGCTCGACGCGGAGCACCTCGAGCCCGGCCTGCTCGACGAGCCGGAGCGCCGACGCGCGCGTGAAGAAGCGGAGGTGCGAGTCGTCCAGGATGCCGCTCGGCGCGTAGTCGAACCGCCCGGCGAGCAGGCCGAGGCGCACCGGCCACGCCGCGACGTTGGGGAGCGAGACGATGACGTGACCGTCCTCCTCGAGGTGCGGCAGGAAGCGGCAGAGCGCGGCGAGCGGGTCGGCGGTGTGCTCGAGGACGTCCGCGAACAGGAGCAGGTCGAAGCGCCGGTCGCCGAGCGCCTCGCGCACGGCGGCGTCGCTCGTGATGTCGGCGGCGAGGACCTCGTCGAGCACTCCCCCGGCGCGCGCGCGCGACCCGGGCGCGATCTCGATCCCGGTCACGCGCGCGCCCGTGCGCTTGACGGCGGCGCCGTTGAGCCCGATCCCGCAGCCGACGTCGAGCACCGTCCGGGGCCGGCCGGCGACGGCGACGAGGGCCCGGTTCACCTCCTCGACCGCGTACTTGCGCTCGGCGGGGGCCTCCTCCGGGGCGTGGAGCGGCGCGCGGCGGCCGGGGTTGTCCTCGTCTCTCAGGTCTCCGGGGGGACGCGGCCCTCGAGCTTCCACTTCTCCTCGCGCGCGGCCGGGCTCGGCGTTCACGCGCGGCTACTTAGCACGCTTCTCCCAGGCGGCGTTGAATTCGCGGATCGTCTCCTCGGTCTTCGGATTGTGGAGCATCTTCCGCAGGATGACCGGCGGCACGGTCACGATGTGCGCGCCAGCGTCGAGCGCCTCGTTCACGTCCATGAGGTGGCGGATCGAGCCGACGAT
Source organism: Sorangium sp. So ce590 (assembly GCF_051521365.1). Classification (NCBI taxonomy): domain Bacteria; kingdom Pseudomonadati; phylum Myxococcota; order Polyangiales; family Polyangiaceae; genus Sorangium; species Sorangium sp. So ce590. Next base: position 4,714,512 of record NZ_CP150346.1, on the reverse strand, counting down.
GATCTCGGCGCCCAGCCGCTCGCGCTCGAGCCGCACGCGCGTGCGCTCGATGACCGGGGCCGCGGCGTAGCCCATGTCGCGGATGCGCCCGCTGAAGATCGAGACGTACGCGCCGCCGGCGAGCGCCGCGAGGTACGCCTGGTTGAAGCTCATCACGCACGTGACGTTGGTGCGCACGCCGCGCTTCGCGAGGGCGTGCGTCACCTTGAGGCCTACGTCGCTGAAGGGCACCTTGATGCAGATCCGCTCGGGCGCCCACGCGTGGTAGCCGCGGGCCTCCTCGAGCATCGCCGCCTCGGTCTCGCTCGTCAGCTCGACCGACACCGGACCGGCCGACGCCGACAGCACCTCGCGGATGCGCTGCTCGAGATCGACGCAGCCCGCGTCGCGCGAGAGGATGAGGGGGTTCGTGGTCACGCCCGCCAGCACGCCCCAGGAGAACATCTCCTTGATCTCGGCCGGGTTCGAGCTGTCGAGGAAGAACATGCCGCGCTCCTGAGGGCTCGCCCGAGCCCCGGCGGGGTCTAGGCCAGTTTGACGGGATGGAGAAGAAGAAACCGCCCACGCTGCGCGGCTCGCCGGCCCGTCCCGCCCGCGACGCATGCGTGTTGCCGGTGTGAACGGCGTTGCAGTCGAGGGGAGTCCGCGCTTCAGTTCGGGTAGTCGGGGATCTCCCTCCGACCGGATGTTTCGGCACGGATAGCGCGTCGATGAGCAGCGGACGATCGTCGAGAGACCCGGTGGAGCACAGCCCGCTGCTCGCGTCCTGCTCGCCGGCCGGGCTCTACGTCGCCTCGCTCGACGGCCGCCTCGTCGACTGCAACGAGGTGCTCGCCCGGCTGCTCGGCTACGGCTCGCGGGAGGACGCGCTCGCGGCGGCCGAGCCCCCCCTCGGCGGGCGCGTGACGGGCGGCGCGGGCGCGAAGCCGCCGCCGGCGAGCGCGATAGAGACCTGCCTCACGCGTCGCGACGGGTCGACGGTCCGGGTGATGCGGACCGAGGCGCTCACGGAGCGGCGCGGGGAGCGGCTCGTGGTCGGGGCGATCGTCGATCTCTCGTCCTCGCGCTGCACCGAGGAGCGCCGGCGCGAGCTCTCGGAGCAGCTCCGCCAGGCGCAGAAGATGGAGGCGGTCGGGCGGCTCGCGGGCGGGATCGCCCACGATTACAACAACCTGCTCGCGATCATCCTGAACTACACGAGCCTCGTGATGGAGGAGCTCGACGAGCAGAGCCCGGTGCAGAAGGACCTCGCCGAGATCAAGGGCGCCGCGCAGCGGGCGGCGTCGCTCACGCGCCAGCTGCTCACGGTGAGCCGGCGGGGGCTCGCGCAGCCGGTCGTGCTCGATCTGCGGGACGTCGTGCGCGGTATGGAGGGCGCGCTCCGCGCCGACGTCGGGGGCGGCGTCGGGCTCGCGATCGCGCTCGGCCCATCGGGCTGCCGGGTGCTGGCGGACGCCGGGCAGATCGAGCAGGTGGTCATGAACCTCGCGCTGAACGCGCGCGACGCGATGCAGGACGGCGGCCGGCTGTCGATCGAGGCGCGCGCGGTCCGCGTCGGCGCCGCGGGGAGCCTGCACGACGCGCACCCGGCGATCCCGCCCGGCCGGTACGCGCGCCTCGTCGTGAGCGACACCGGCAGCGGGATGAGCGACGACGTGCGGACGCGCGCCTTCGAGCCGTTCTTCACGACGAAGCCGAGGGGGAAGGGGACCGGCCTCGGGCTCGCCACCGTGTACGGGATCGTCAAGCAGTGGCGCGGCTTCATCGAGCTCGCGTCCCAGCCCGGGGAGGGCACGCGCGTCGAGATCTACCTGCCGCTCTCGGCGCGGGCGGCGGCCTCTCGGCGCGAGCGCGCGCCCCACGCCGCGCCGCGCCGGGGCGAGGGCGGGACGGTGCTCGTCACCGACGACGAGGACGCCGTGGTCACGCTCGCGAGCCGGATCCTCGCGCAGCACGGCTACACCACGCTGACGGCGCGCGGGCCGGGCGAGGCGCTGCGCGTCTGCGAGGCGCAGCGCGGGCGCGTCGACCTCCTGCTCACCGACGTGCTGATGCCCGAGATGTCCGGCGGCGAGCTCGCCGAGCGCCTCGTGAAGCTCAGGCCGGACATGCGGGTGCTCTTCATGTCCGGCTACACGGGCGACGCGCTCGACGGCCCGCTCGCCGCCCGGCCGGAGGCCGCGGTGCTGGGGAAGCCGTTCACGGCCGAGTCGCTCCTCCGCGCCGTCCGCAGGGCGCTCGGGGGGGCCGCGTAGCGCGGGCTGCGGGGGCGGCGCGGGGGCCTGCAGCGCCGCGCGCGGCCCGTCGGCGCTACGGCGCCTCGCCCCGCTTGATGCCGTACGCGCGGATCTTCTTGTGGAGGTTCGTGCGCTCGACGCCGAGCAGGACGGCCGCGCGCGAGATGTTCCAGTCGAGGCTGGCCAGCACCTCGACGATGTAGCGGCGCTCGGCCCGATCGCGGAACTCCCGCAGCGTGAGGCGAGGGCGCTCCGGCTCGTGGCGGGCCGCGCCCGCGTGCGGCTCGGCCGCGCCGGGGGCGGGGGGCGCGATCGAGCCCTCCCCGGCGGCCCCCTGCGCGTCGTCCTCGAACGGGTTCTCGTGGGGATCCTCCGGGAGATCGGCGATGGTGACGACGTCGCTCGAGAGGATCGCGGCGCGCTCGATCACGTTCTTGAGCTCGCGCACGTTGCCCGGCCAGCTCCGGCGCTCGAGCGCGGCGTAGACCACCGGATCGATCGCCTTCTGCTTCAGGCCGTTCTCGTTGCAGAACGCCGCCATGAACGCGTCGGCGAGCGCTCGCAGATCGTCCATGCGGTCGCGGAGCGCCGGGCTCTTGATCGGGAACACCGCGAGGCGGAAGAAGAGGTCCTCGCGGAAGCGCAGCGAGGCGACCTCGCGCGAGAGGTCCTTGTTCGTCGCGGCGAGCACGCGGACGTCGACGTGCCGGCTGTGCTCGCCGCCGACGCGGCAGATCTCGCCCGACTGCAATGCGCGCAGCACCTTGGCCTGGGCGGCGAGGTCCATGTCGCCGATCTCGTCGAGGAACAGCGTGCCGCCGTGGGCCTGCTCGAAGAGGCCCCGCTTCGGCCCGCTCGCCCCGGTGAACGCGCCGCGCTCGTGGCCGAAGAGCTCGCTCTCGATGAGCTCGCGCGGGATCGCGGCGCAGTTGACCCGGACGAAGGGCCCCCGCGCCCGCAGCGAGAGCAGGTGGATGGCGCGGCTGATGAGCTCCTTGCCCGTGCCGCTCTCGCCGGTGATGAGCACGCTCGCCTTCGTGGGCGCGACGCGATCGATCTCCTTGAACAGCCGCTGCATCGCGGCGCTCTGGCCGATCATCTCGTAACGCGACTGCACCTGCGCCTTCAGATCCTCGACCTCCCGCGCGAGCCGCGAGTTCTGCAGCGCGTTCTTGACACCCACGAGGACGCGCTCGCGGTTGAGCGGCTTCTCGAAGAAGTCGCAGGCGCCGAGCTTGACCGCCTTCACCGCGTCGTTGACGGTCGCGTGGCCGCTGATCACGATGACCGGCAGCTCGCGGGTGGCGTCGTCCTGGCGCACGCGCTGGAGGAGGTCGAGGCCGTTCATGCCGGGCAGGAGCAGGTCGACCAGGGCGAGGTCGACGGGGCTGTCGCCGTGCGCGAGCAGCTCCAGCGCCGCCTCGGCGCTCGGGGCCTCGGCGACCCTGTAGCCCTCCCCCTGCAGCACGAGCGCGAGGGTGCGGCGGATGTTGCGCTCGTCGTCCACGATGAGGATCGTGGGCGAGGCGGCGCCTCCCGGGTGCAGCGTCGGGGTGGGGGGCGCTGGAGGGGAAGCGGGCATGGGCGGACCATACCCCAGCTCACCCGCGCGCCACGACGCGGGAGCAGGGGCGGGCGGCGCAGCCCGCGGCGGAAGCCCTGGCGCGCCGGCGCCGGATTGGGTACGAGGCGTGCCCGATGAGACCTTCCGCCGCTGTCCTCGCCCTTGCCGGGTGCCTCGCTGCCCTGGGCGGGCTCGTGGGCTGCGACTTCGAACTCAACGACGGCCGCACCGCCACCCTCACATATACCGAGGACGCGCGCGCCGCGTACAACGAGGCGATGGCCGCCTTCGAGGCCAAGGACTGGGAGGACGCGCGCGCCCTCTTCTCCGAGGTGAAGCGCCGCTTCGCGTACAGCCGCTACGCCCGGCTCGCCGATCTCCGGATCGCCGACCTCGAGTTCGAGCAGGGCAAGTACCCCGAGGCGATCTCGGCGTACCGCGCGTTCATCCAGGAGCACCGGACGGATCGGAACGTCGAGTACGCGAAGTACCGGATGGCCAAGGCGCTCTACCTGGACATCGACGACACGGTCTTCCTGCCGCCGGCCGAGGAGCGCGACCAGGCGACAACGATCGAGGCCCACAGGGAAATCCGCACGTTCCTCCGGCAGTTCCCGCGCAGCCGTTACCGCGAGGACGCGGCCTACATGCTCGAGGTCGTGACGGGGCGGCTCGCGCGCCACGAGCTCTACGTGGCCCGCTACTACCTCAAGGAGGACGTGTTCGACGCGGCCCTCGCGCGGATCGACTATGCGCTGCGGACCTTCCCCGGCTCCGGGCTCGATCCGGAGGCGCTCGTCCTCAAGGGCGAGACGCTCCTCAAGATGAAGAAGCCGGACGAGGCGCGCGCCGTGTTCGAGTCGGTCATCCGGGACTGGGGCGGCCCGTTCGCCGTGACCGCGCGGCGCTTCCTCGACGAGATGGGCCCCGGCGGGCAGCGCCGCGCGCCCGCCAAGGCGGCGTCGGGCCCGGCCCGCTCGGGGCCGCAGCTGTGACGCAGGCCGTCGGGCGGCCGTCCTCCGGCGCTCGTTACGTGCTGGAGCAGACCGACGACTCGCCGGGCGAGCTCGTCTACCGCGGTCTCGTGCGGCTCCCGGACGCGGACGTCCCGGTCGAGGTGCGGGTCGTCGAGGCGACCGGCGCGGCCACGGCGGCCGTGGATGCCGGTGCCGTCCCGCACGGCGGGCCGCACCCCGAGGAGCTCTCCCGGACCGCGGCGGCCCTCGTCCGGAGCGCGACGAAGTCAGCGGACGCCCACGCGCGGCGGCCCCCGCGGAAGATCGTGCGCTGGCGGGGGTAGGCCGGCGGGGGCGGAGCGCGCGCTGCGGCCCGGGCGTCCGGCGCTTTGAGCGATCGGCGCGTCTCGCGCCGTCGTCGACCGGCCGGGAGCCATGCTAAAAGCGTCCCCACCATGTCCGAGAAAGTACCGATGACGCCCGAGGGACAAGCGCGGCTCCGCGAAGAGATGCGACGGCTGAAAGAGAGCGACCTGCCGCAGGTCGTCAAGGACATCGGAACGGCCCGGGAGCACGGAGATCTCTCCGAGAACGCCGAGTACCACGCCGCCAAGGAGCGGCAGGGTATGATCGTCGCCCGCATCAGCTACCTCGAGCAGACGCTCTCGCGCGCCGAGGTGATCGATCCGTCCAAGCTGAGCGGGAGCAAGGTCCAGTTCGGCGCCAGGGTCAAGCTCACGAACGTGGACACGGACGAGGAGCAGAGCTTCCGGATCGTCGGGCCGGATGAGGCCGATCTCAAGGTCGGGCGCATCTCCATCGCCTCGCCGCTCGCGCGCGCGCTGCTGGGCCATGAGGTCGGCGAGGAGGTCCGCGTGATGATGCCGGCCGGGCCGCGCACCTACGAGATCCTCGAAGTCTCCTACGCATGACCGATCGCAACGGGGCGGCTCCGATGCGCCCGCGGGGCCATGGGGGCTCCAGCCGGCCTCCCGGGGGGTCCGCAGCCCCCGGTCGATCCGCCCACGGGAGCCGGCCCGACTCGACCGCCGCTGCGGACGGGCTCGCGGGCGTCGCGCCGGGAGCGCCCGCGCACCGGGCTCCCTCGGCGCCGCGCCTTCAGTCCGGGCCGGCGCGCCCGTCCACGCCGGCGCCGGCGCCGAGCCGCGCGACGTTCCCGAGCGGGAGCTCCGACGCTCCTCCGCGCAAGCTGGAGACCGAGGTCGGATGGCGCATGGCGGACGCCTACCTCGCGCTCGCGGCGCTCGCGCTCGCCGAGCTCCTGGTCGTCGGGGCGTTGCGGTGGCGTGAGCTCCTCGGGCTCTACGAGCTCGGCCGCGCCGTGCGCGACCTCCTGCCGCTCGCGCTCGCGGCCGCGGCGCCGTGCGCCGCCCTCCTCGGTGCGGTGCTCGAGATCGTCACGCGCTCCGAGCGCACGGGGTTCCGCGCCGCGGCGGCGCTGCTCGCCGGGGCGTTCGGCGGCGCGGTGGCCTTCGGTGTCTCGGCCGGGCGCATGCTCGATGGCGGCCGGCGCGCGCCCTTCGTCGCGGCGCTGTCGCTCCTCGCCGCCGGCGTGACCTTCGCGGCGGCGCCGTCCGTGGCCCGCGCCCTGAAGCGAGCGCGCTCCGCGACCGCCGGCAGGTGGCTCGTCCTCGCGGCGGCCTGCGCGGTCGTCCTGCTCGATGTCGCGAACGTGCGCATCCTGCCGCGGCTCTACCTCGCCTTCCACCTCGGGCTCGCGGCGCTCACGCTCGCGGCGGCGACCTTCGCCACGCCGGCGCTGCCCACGCGGGCGGCCCGCCAGGGCGACGGGCGCGAGCGGCGCTCGCCGAGGCTCGTGCGCGCGGCGCTCGCCCTCGTGCTCTTCGCGTTCGGCGCCGCGCTCGCGCCCGGCGCGGCGGATCGGCTCGCGCTCGCGGACAACATCCGGCTGATCTACGCGACGCACGGCCCGTTGCTCGGCCACGTGGTCGAGCTCGCCGCCGTGCTGTCGCCTCCCGAGCCGCTCGACGCCGCGCCGCTCGACGAGCGCGCGAGCGGGCACGCGATCGATCTGCGGGGGCGGGACATCGTGCTGATCAGCATCGACGCCCTGCGCGCCGATCACGTTGGGGCGTACGGCTACGACAGGAAGATCACGCCGAACCTCGATCGCCTCGCGGCCGACGGCGTGCGCTTCGAGGCGGCGTACACGCCGACGCCGCACACGTCGTACGCGGTCTCGTCGCTCATGACGGGCAAGTACATCCGCCCGCTCGTGCTGCAGGGGCTCGGGGACGACTCCGAGACGTTCGCGCAGCACCTCCGCCGCTACGGCTACAAGACGGCGGGCTTCTACCCGCCGGCGGTGTTCTTCATCGACGGCGAGCGCTTCGGCGCGCTGCGCGATCGGGCGCTCGATTTCGAGTACCAGAAGATCGAGTTCGCGAGCGCGCAGCTCAGGCTGGAGCAGGTGCGGAGCTACCTCGCCGGGCTCGGGCCGGAGCAGCGCTCGTTCATGTGGGTGCACCTCTTCGAGCCGCACGAGCCGTACGAGGCGCACCCGGAGCACCCGCTCGGCGACCGCGACATCGACCGTTACGACGCCGAGATCGCCGTGGCGGACGCGGGCGTGGGCGCGATCGTGGACGAGATCCGCAAGGAGCGGCCGAACGCGGTCGTGATCGTCACGGCCGATCACGGCGAGGAGTTCGGCGAGCACGGCGGGCGCTACCACGGCACGACGGTGTACGAGGAGCAGGCGCGCGTGCCGCTCATCGTGAGCGCGCCCGGCCTGCTCTCGCCCCGCGTGGTGCAGGCGCCGGTGCAGCTCGTCGATCTGCTGCCGACGGTGCTCGCGGGGCTCGGCATCCCGAGGCCCGCGCGCGTGCGCGGCGCCGATCTCGGGCCGCTGCTCGCCTCCGGCGACGCGGCGGCCGAGCAGGGCGAGGCGTCGCCGGGCGGGCCTCCGTCGCTCCCGGGCTTCGCGTTCGCCGAGACGGACACGCAGACGCTGCTCGCCAAGGGCACGCTGCGGCTCGTCTGCGCGCGCAAGATCGGCGCGTGCGCGCTCTACGACGTGGCGACCGATCCGGGCCAGCGGCAGGACATCTCCGCGCTGCGTCCGGCGGAGCTCGGCGCGATGCGGTCGGAGCTGCGCGCCGTCGAGGCGTCACACGGGCGCTACGAGGTCCGCGGCCTCCGGAGGGAGGGCAAGGGCTGGCCCGACGCGCTCCGCCGCGGCATCGCGGGCGACGCCGACGCGGTGGTGGAGGTCGCGGCGCTGCTCGACGACGCCGACGTGGCGATCCGCCGCAAGGCGGGTGAGGTGCTCTTCGATCTGCGCCGCTCCGAGGCGGCGCCGTCGCTCCGGCTCGCGCTCGTGCGCGACGAGGACGACGAGGTGCGGCGGTGGGCGGCGCTCACGCTCACGCGGCTCGGCGAGGGCGCGCCGCTCACGCGCGATCTCGTCGTCGATCGCGACCGCAAGTGGCGGCGCCTCGCGGCGCTCGCGCTCGCCGAGGCGGGGGATCGCCGCGGCGACGACGTGCTCGTGGCGTGGCTCAGGCAGGTGGTCCGGGGCCCGGAGCAGGACGGCGGCGCCGACGCCGGCGAGACGACGTCGTTCGAGCGGGCGCGCGAGATCGTCGACGCGCTCGCCAAGATCCGGGTGAAGGCCGCGCTGCCGCCGCTCATCGCGGCGCTCGGCGACGTGCGGCTCCGCCCGTACGCCGCCGCCGCGCTCGCGGCGATCGGCGAGGACGCCGCGCGGCCGGCGCTCGCCGAGCGGCTCAGCCAGGAGCCTTACCAGACCGCGCGCGTCGCGATCGCGGAGGCGCTGGTGAAGCTCGGCGCCGGCCCGGAGCTGTGGACGCCGCTCCTGCGCATGCTCGGCACGCCCGATCCGCTGCCTGGGGGGCTTGGTTTCGCGCTCCGGGCCGACATCCTCGACCTGCTCGGCGGGCCGCGGGAGCGTGATCTCGGCCGCCTGCGCCGCTTCGCGAAGAGCGGGGTGGGGCTCGGCGTCGTGATCCCGAAGGCGGGCAACGGCAAGGGCGTGCGCGTCCTCTGCCGCGCGCGGACCGACGATGGCCGCCCCGGCGAGGTGCGGTTCGGCAGCCCCAGGCGCGGCGCGCGCCCGCCGAAGCGGGACGGCGCGTCGCTCGTCCCGGCGAGCGCGCCGGAGCTCGATCCGGAGCGCGCGGTCACGCTCGTGATCCCGCCGGGGAGCGAGCCGACCGAGGCGTTCGCGACGCTGCCGCTCGCCGTGGGCGCGAAGCCGGGCTCTTACGCCGATTTCGTGGTGTACGCGACCCAGAACGTCGAGGTGTTCGCGTGCGCCGTCGTCCCGCTGAGCGACGAGATCCCGCCCCCGCCGCCTGCGCCCTGGTCGCCCGGCGGCGCCCGCGACGCCCGCGATCGGCGAGCGCCGCCGCCGCGCTCGGGGGATGAAGCGCCTGCCGCTCACCGGCCAGATTGACGCCGCAAGCCGCGAGACTAGAGTCCGCCGCGTGTCGGACAAGGACCGAGAGCAGGCCGAAGAGAAATCCGCGGGGAGTGACAAGGACGAAGCCACGCGGAGCGATGGCGACGAGGTCGGGGCTGCGGAGGCGGCTCCGGAGCGGCCGCCGCGCGACGCTCCGGTGAAGGAGGCCGGCGGCGAGGGCGATGACGACGCCGCGCAGCGCGTCGCCGATGCGCTCGGCGTCAACGAGCCGGACGAGGCGCCGCCGGCGGAGGCTGCGGGCGAGGCGGCGGTCGAGGCGGCGCCGAACCGCGCGGCCCGTCGCCGCGACGAGGCCACCGTGCGCCGTCGCAAGAAGAAGGCGGCCGGCGACGATCTGCCCAAGGACAAGAACGCCCGCGCGAAGGAGCTGCTCGCGCGCCGCAGGGAGCAGGCTGCGGGGCGTCGCCCGGTCCAGCTGCTGCCGGGCGAGATGGTCGAGGACGCGCTCAGCCGCATGACGAGCGGCGCCGGCCGGTGGCTCAAGAGCAACTTCCACATCGTCCAGTGGGGCGCGCTGGCGGCGGTGGTCGCGACCGGCGGCTTGCTGTTCTACCTGTCGCGGGCCGAGAAGAGGGACGCCGTGTCGTCGTCGGCGCTCGTGGCGGCCGTCGCTGCGGATCGGGGCAGGGTGGTCGCCGAGGACACGCGCAGCGAGGAGGAGAAGGAGCTCGACGCCACGAGGACCTTCAAGACCGCGGAGGAGCGGTCGGACACCGCGCTCGCCGCCTACAACAAGGTCATCGACGAGCACGGCGGCACCGGTGCGGCGATCCTGGCGAAGCTCGGGCAGGCCGGGGTGTTGCTCGACAAGAAGGACTACGCGCACGCGCTCGACGCGTACAGCGCCGTGGTCTCGTCGCCGCTCGCGGGGGCCGATCCCGACGTGAAGGGGCGCGCCATCGAGGGCATCGCGTTCGCGCGGGAGGGCAAGGGCGATCTCGACGGAGCGCTCGCCTCGTTCAAGGAGCTCGAGGCGATCGACATGAGGGGCTACAAGGAGCTCGCGCTGTACCACCAGGCGCGGATCCACCTGGCCAAGGGCGACAGCGACAAGGCGAAGGAGCTGCTCAAGAGCGCGCACGAGAAGCTCCAGGCGCCGTCGGCCGAGGGCCGCTCGTTCCAGTTCCTCGAGGCCGTCGTCGAGGAGATGCTGCGCAAGATCGATCCGGCCGCCGTGCCGCCTCGCGCCGCGTTCGGCGGCCCGAAGGGCCAGACGATGACGCCGGAGGAGATCGAGCAGCTGATCCGCCGGGCGCGCGAGAACGCGGAGAAGAAGGCGGGCGATGCGCCGCACTAGCCGCGCTGTGGGCGCTGCGCTCCTCGGGCTGGCGCTCGCGTCGCTCGGCGGCTGCGGCAACCTGGGCGTCGCCGCGGCGCCCGACGCGCCGCTCTGGCTGCACCATCCGGGGAGCGCGCTGGGCATCACGATGCGCCGCGACCTCACGGCCGAGACGCGCAAGGTCGGCGAGGCCTACGAGCGCGGCCGTCCCGAGATCGACGCGGCGCACCGGCGTGTCTTCGTCGGGTCGAGCGATCACGGCCTGTATGCGGTGCGCGCCGACACGAGCGACGTCATCTGGCGGTTCGAGACGCTCGGCCCGGTGCAGAGCGAGCCGCTCTACGACGCGGTGTCGGACGCGGTCTACTTCGGCTCGAACGACGGCGCGCTCTACAAGGTGCGCGCCTCGGACGGCCAGCTGCTCTACCGCTTCATGACCAACGCCAAGGTCTCGCGGCGGCCGGTGCTGCGCGATGGCGTGCTCTACGTGACGAACTCGAACGACACGTTGATCGCGCTCGACGCGGCGACGGGCGCGATGCGCTGGCACCAGCACCGGACGCCGGCGTTCGGGATGGAGATCTCCGGGCACGCCGGCCCGGCGCTCGGGCGGGACAAGGTGTACACCGCGTTCTCCGACGGGGTCGTGATGGCCTACGATCTCAAGAACGGGTCCGAGCAGTGGGCGCTCGTCGACCTGGCTGCCGAGGCCGAGCAGAGCGCGGGTGGCCAGACGCCGAAGTACCTCGACACGGACACCACGCCGGTCTTCGGCCAGATCGCCTCGGGCGATGTGGTCTTCGTGGCGGGTTATGCGGGCGGTATCTTCGCGCTCGACGCCGAGAACGGGACCCGGGCCTGGGTGAACGAGGCGGCGGTCGGCGTCACCGAGCTTGTGCTGTGGCATCAGCCTGCGCACCAGCCTCGGAGCGGAGGCGGTCCGATCGTGCCCGAGCGGAAGGTGCTCCTCGCGTCCTCGGGCCTGACCGGCCTGTGGGCCTTGGATCCGGAGGACGGCCGGACGATCTGGCGCCGGGATCTGCCGGACGGTGGCATCTCGGCCCCGGTGCCGTTCGCGGGGGCGGTGCTGGTGACGACCACGCGCTACGGGGTCTTCCTGTTCTCGCCGCTGGACGGGGCCGTGATCGACGGCATCGAGACCGGCGGCGGCATTGCGATGACGCCGGCGGCCTACGGTCGGCGGGCGTTCGTACTGACGAACGGCGGCGCGCTGCTCAGCCTGGACGTCGAGACGCCGCCGCTCCCGAAGGGCTGAGCGTTCGTTCAGTTCCGGGACGCTCTTCTGAAGCCGGCGCGCTGAGGGCGTCCAGGCGTCTCAGGAAATGCCTGCGACGTACGCCCACGTTGTGCGCCAGAGGCGAGCTAGGCCCACATATTTAGCGGACCCTGGTTGGGTCCGGCCAGCGCCGACCCGTGTTGGGTTGCGACGAGACCGACCCGGGTTGGGTAGCGAAGCCGACCCTGGTTGGGTCCAGGCCAGCGCCGACCCGGGTTGGGTAGCGAAGCCGACCCTGGTTGGGTCCAGGCCAGCGCCGACCCGGGTTGGGTTGAGGCCATGAAATTACTCGTGAAACCAAGGTCTGGTCCCCCTGCCCCTGGACCGGTCTTGGATCGCATAAGAAACATTATGTCAACTCGCGCCGTCGGGCGTCTGGGCTGACCTTCGGCCAGAGCCAAACCCGTCCGAGCGAGCCCCGTCGGCGAACCTGGGTCGGTCCACCGCGCCGTCGGCAAACCCGCGCCAGTTCACGGCGCCCCCGCCGGTGTCCGAACCCAGGTCAGCCCCACCCAGCGAACCCCGCCGACGGACGCACGCTCGGCAACGCGGCGAACCCGGTCGACCGCCCGCGCTCCGCTCCGCGCCGCGCACCTTCCCGTCGGGCGCACGCCGACCCACGGCGGCCCTCCACCGGCCGCCTCCGGCAAGGCTCAGCCGTCGCCCAGCGCCTCGTCCTCGTCCTGCGCATCAGCCGCCTTCGGCGCGATGGCCGCCCACAGGACGACCTCGCCGCTTCGCGTCAGCGGCCTCCCGGCGGCCTCCTGCTCGCTCCGCCACGCGCGGACCTTCGCGGGCGCGTCGTCACCGAGCGGCGCGAAGCCCGCCTTCTTGTAGAAAGCCTGCGCCCAGCTCGCCCTCTCCCGGGATCGCAGCACGATCTGCTCCATGCCGAGGTCCCGCGCCCGCTCCTCCAGCTCCGCGAGCAGCCGCGTGGCGATGCCTCGCCGCTGGTGGTCCGGATGCACCGAGAGCTCCTCCAGGTACGCGACCCCGGGCGCCTCGTCGCGCCACGCCAGGTAGCCGGCCACCTCCTCGTCCGCCTCCGCCACGCGCACGTCGTGCTGCCGCGTCAGCGCGATGATGTCCGAGTGCGTCCGCGCCGGGACCTCCGCCGCGTCAACGCCGATCTCGTGGTACATCGCCGTGCAGGCCTGCTCCGTCGCGACAAGCGCCGGCAGCTGGGCTTCCTGCAGTCCTGTCACGCGGATGCGCTTCGGGGCGGTCCGTTCGTCATGCATCCCCCGAGGCTACCGCCATAGCGCGGGATGCCCCACTTCTTGCCGATCCCGCGCGTCGCAGCGCCGCGACGCCTCAGCCGCGCAGCTGGAGCAACCGCGCGATCGTCTCGCCGTCCCCGGGGCTCAGCGGGACGAGGATCCCGAGCGCCGCGCCCCGCGGCGGAGCGTTCCTTCCATCCATCGGGACGAGCCGGAGCTCCCCCGTGCTGGAGATGCCGATCACCGCCATCCGCAGCGCCGGCAGCGGCTCGATCTGCGACGCGGGCAGCCGCGGCGGCGGCGCCTGCCATTCGCCCTCGTAGGGCGGATCGCTCCACGCCGAGTCCACCCCCGTCCCCTCGGACGGCCGCGCCTGCATCGCCCCCGAAGGCGCCGCCGCCAGCGTCATGTCTCCCTGCGGATCCGCAGAGGCGACGCTCGCATCGTCGTCGTCCGGCTCGGCGTCGGTCCAGTCGGCGCGGTCGTCGGACGCGTGGGCCCCCGCCGGCGCCTCCGCTGAAGCCGCGGCGGACGGCTCGTCGTCGCCCGCCTGCTCCAGGCCGAGCGTCGGCGTCTCCTCGTCCAGGTCCTCGAGCCGGTGCTCCATGAGCACCCGCTGCTCCTGCGCGGTCAGCGGCCGGCGCATGGTGCCCTCGTCATCCGGCCAGAGCCGCGGGCGCCGCTCGGTCGCCTCCTGCGACGAGCTCGCGCCGAGCGGGACCGCCTGCCGCCGCGTCGATGCCACGGCGATGGCCGTAGGCACCGTCTCGCGCTGATCGGGCGGGGGGTCCCCGTCCGCCGGGAGCTGCTCGCCGGCCGTGCTCCGGGGCGCAGCGCCGGACGCGCCCTGCCCCGGCTCCTGGCCCGCGAGCGCGCCCGCGGCCGGGAGCTTGACCGCCGGGACCTCCTCGGTCACCGCCGTGGTCGACGACACCCTCGAGTGGGTCGCCGTGAAGCTGGCGATCGGGCGCGCCTTTGCCGGGACAGCACGGCCGGCCGCCTCGGGCGCCTGCGGTCCGGCGGCGGGCCGCGTCGGGAGCCCCGGCGCGGGGCCGGCCATGCGCGCGGCCGGCGACAGCTGCGTGGGGGTCACCTCGCGCACGGCCACGGACCTCGCCGGCGCGGGCGCGCGCCCCGGCGCGAGCGGCACCGCGCGGCCCAGCCCTCCGACGGGCTTGGACGCGCCGGCGTCGCGGGACGACGCCATCGCCGAGGTCATCGGCCCCACCGGCGCGTCGTCGGCAGGCGCGCGGACCGAGGGCGCCCGCGTCGCGGCGGCCGGCGGCACGCTCGTGCCCGCGCCGCCGCGCTCGGTCCAGCCTCCCTCCACGCCCGGCGGCCGCGACGGCGTCGCGTGGGACCCGGCCCCCGACGCGCTCGGCCTGGGCGGCGGCGCGCTCGCCGTGGCAGGCGCCGCGCCGGACGCCTGGGGAGGCGCGCTCAAGGGCGTCTTCGGCGCCGCGCTCGCGATCGCCGGCGGCGAGTCCGTCGCCGTGGCCGAGCCCGGAACCGCGTCGATCGCCGCGATCTTCTGCGCGACCTCCGCGGCGGCCTTGAAGAGCTCCAGCGCGCGCAGGTCGGCGTTGGCATCCGAGGCCTGCTCCGCGGCGCGGCGCAGCCATCTCAGCGCTTCATCACGCTCGCCGCGCCCCCACAGGGCCGTCGCGGTCGACAGCGCCCAGTGCACATCTTCGTCGTCTTCGTCGTGCGGCGGCGGGATCGGGCGCAGATTGGCTTCCATGAGGCCTCGTCGAGCGGGTCGCTCCCCGTGTATCACGACTCCAGCGCCCGCGTCTCCAGCGCGATCTGGCGCACTCTTCGCTACGAATCCTTCCCTTTCGCGCGGTTCGCTTCTCCTCGGCGCGCCCCATCGATGCTCCGGCAGCGCTCGCTGCATTCTTCCTGCCCCACCGTGCTCGCGTAGTATCCGCTGCGATGAGCCGCTCTCGCGCCGTGCACCCGCCGCCGCCGTTCCGCGCGGCCGCGTCGCGCCTCCTCGGCGCCTGCGCTCCTGCCCGCCGGGCGCCGGAGATCATTCCGCTCGGGCGCTGGCGCCCCCGAACTTGAGGTCGGTGTCCCCTTCGTGGCACCCTGGCTTCGCGGGACCTCCTTCGTGACGTGCGAGCGCGATGGCGCTGCGTCGCTCCGGCAGACGTCGAGGCTGCGTGCCTCCACGAACGTAACGGCGGCACTCGAGCCCCACCCCTCCAAAACTCCGCCTCCCCATCTAGGATCACCGCGTGCAGCTCTTGTCGGACCTCAAGCCTGGAGACACGCTGGGCCGCTACGAGATCCTCATGCCGGTCGCCCGTGGAGGGATGGCGGCCGTCTGGGCGGCGCGCCTCGTGGGCTCCCGCGGCTTCCAGAAGATCGTCGCCATCAAGACGATGCTGCCGGAGTTCGGCGACGACCCGGCCTTCGAGGCCATGTTCCTCGACGAAGCGCGCCTCGCGTCGCGCATCCGGCACCCCCACGCGGTCGAGATCGTCGAGCTCGGCGACGAGAACGGCGTGCTCTACATCGTGATGGAGTGGGTCGACGGCGACACGATCTCCACGCTGAACAAGCAGGTCAAATCGGCCGGGGGCGTCCCCCTGCCGATCCTCCTGCGCATCGCCTCGAGCATCTGCGCCGGCCTCCACGCCGCGCACGAGCTCCGCGACGACGACGGGAAGCTCGTCGACCTCGTGCACCGCGACATCTCGCCCCAGAACGTCATGGTGTCGTTCGACGGCATCGTAAAGATCGTCGACTTCGGCGTCGCCAAGGCCACGGGCCGGCTGCACGAGACGCGCGTCGCCGGCCAGCTCAAGGGCAAGATCCCGTACCTCTCGCCGGAGCAGCTCACGTCGGGCAAGGTCGATCGCCGCTCCGACATCTTCTCGCTCGGCGTCCTCCTCTACACGACCCTCAGCGGCTACCACCCGTTCCGCGGCCGGAGCGACGCCAAGACGATGGAGAACATCCTGCGGTTCGCCCCGGTCCCCCTCCGGGAGCTCGTGCCGGACGTCCCGTTCGATCTCGCGGTGGCCATCGAGCGCGCGCTGGCCAAGGATCCGGCGGACCGCTGGAACGACTGCGCCTCGTTCCAGCGCACGATCGACCAGATCGCGATCTCGCTCGGCATCGCGGTCTCGGACGGCGACGTCGGCCACTTCGTCCGCGACACGCTCGGGGACATCGTGTCCGAGCGCCGGAAGAAGCTCGCGACGGCGATCCAGCTCGCGGACAGCCGCATGTCGTCGCGCGGGGAGAGCCGCACCGCGTCCTCGGTGAGGGGCGAGCGGCGCTCCAAGCGGCCGCCGGCCGGGAACACGCCCCTCCCCGCCACCTTCGCCGGCATCCTCCCCGTCTCCCTCGACGAGCCTTCCCCCAAGCCCTCGTCGCAGTCGCCGCCCTCCAGCCTCGCCCGGCCGGTCGCGTCCGCGCCGCCGTCCCTGGTCACCCCGGCGCCCCGCGCCCGGCGGACGTGGCGCCGCCGCGCCTTTCTGGCCCTGCTCGCGATCCTGCTGCTCCTGACGGGCGCGGCGTTCGCCGCCCGCGCAGGCCTCCTGCCCGTACCCAGCGAGGTGCAGGACGTCCTGCGCGACGGGCGCTCGCTCCTGCGCGGCGCGCGCGACCTGCTCCGCGGCGTGCTCGAGCGGCTGAGCGCCCTCCTGGCCGACTAGCTCCGGCCCGCCGGGCGTTCGGTCAAGGCCGGCCGTCCGCCGTCACTTGATGCCGGCGGACGGCTCGGGCAGGCAGACCCCGAGCGTGCAGAGCAGGAGGTTGACGTCGCCGGCCGCGCAGTACACCTGCCGCGCGCAGTAGTCGTCGTAGCCGCAGAGCTGATGGCAGGACGCCTCGTTCCCGAGCGCGCCGGTGAACGTCATGCACGACCAGCCGCTCGAGAGCCACAGCCCCTCGGGCCGCTTCGTGTCGAAGAGGCACGCGTCGCCGCGCGTCTCCGGGTCGAACACCTCGGCCGTGCAGGCCTCGCCCCCGGACAGCTTGCTCCGCGCCGCGGACATCGTGTTGAGCAGGTAGGTCACGTCGCACGCCTGCCCGGCGGCCGACTCCCGCACGATCCGGGCGCGCAGCTCGTCCTTCCTCGCCGCGTAGGCCCGCACGGCGCGGATCGCGCTCGTGACCTGGTTGTTGCCGTCCTCGGGCTTCGGCCCCTCGGCGAGCGCCGCGAGCACCCGCTCGACGAGCTGCTCCGCCTCCGGGTCGGCGCCCGCCGCGCCGTCCTTCGCGTAGCCGAGGCGGATGTACGAGGCGGGCGTGCGCGGCGTGCACGGCTTCGTGTGCGCCCAGAGCTCCTCGCTCACGATGGGCGGCCGCTTCGTCTGCGGCTGCTTGCAGACGCCCGTCGAGCCGGGGGGCAGCGCGCCGGAGGCCCGCGGCGTCGGCTGCCCCGGACCTTCGTTGACGTACTCGGTCGACGCGCAGCCCGCGGTGACAGACAGCGCGACCAGGCAGCCCACCGAGAGAGCGAAAGCGCAGCGGCGCGGAGCGATTCCCACGGCCGCACGGTAGCAGAGCCGGCGCGCGAGCAGAAATTCTCGTCTAGAGGCCGAGGCTCGACTGCTCGATCAGGTCGTCGACGACGGCCTCGAAGCGCGGTGTCCGGGCGTAGACCGCGAGCTGGCGATCCGCGCTCGTCCCCTCGTGGAGGATCGCCCGGATCCGCTCGAGCTCGTCCTGCGACCTGAAGATCTCGGCCGACTCCTGCACGAACTCGAGCAGCTCGCCGACGAGGAGGCGAACGGGGACCTGCTCCTGCTTGCCGAAATCGATGAGCTGCCCGTCGATGCCGTAGCGCACCGCGCGCCACTTGTTCTCCTCGATGAGCTCCTGCCGGTACTCGCGGAAGCCGAGGTTGCGCCGGTAGAGCAGGTAGAGCTTGCCCATGACGGCCTGGATGAGCGCCGCCAGCGCGACGGTGTCGTCGAGGCGCGTGGTCATGTCGCAGATCCGGATCTCGACCGTGTCGAAGAACGGGTGGGCGCGCACGTCCCACCAGATCTTCTTCGCGTTGTCGATGCAGCCCGTCTTCACGAGCAGGTCGACGAAGCGCTGGAAGTGGCCGTACGACTCGAAGAGCCCCGGGATGCCGGTGCGCGGGAAGCGCTTGAAGATCTCGCTCCGCGTGCTCTTCAGGCCCGAGCACCGGCCGAGCCAGAACGGCGAGCTCGTCGACAGCGCGAGGATGTGCGGGAGGAAGTAGCGGATCTGGTTCGCGAGGGCCATCGCCACCTCGCGGTCCTTGACGCCCACGTGCACGTGCAGCCCGAAGATGAGGTTGGCCCGGGCGACGTCCTGCAGGTCCTCCACGATGCCCCGGTAGCGCTCGCCGTCGGTGATCTCCTGCTTCTTCCAGTCGCTGAACGGGTGCGTCCCCGCCGCGACGATGCGCATCCCGCCTTGCTGCGCGAGCGCCCTCAGGCTGCCGCGCAGCTCGGTCAGCTCTCCCCTCGCCTGCCGGACGTCCTGGCAGATGCCGGTGCCCGTCTCGACGACCGACTGGTGCATCTCGGCGCGGACGCGCTCGCGCAGGAGCTTGTGGCCCTGCCCCCCCTCGAGCAGCTGGCTCACGTACGACTTGAGCTCGCGCGTCTCGGCGTCGACGATCTGGAACTCCTCCTCGATGCCCAGCGTGAACTGGCCGTCGAGGAGCCCCAGGGCCGCGGTCACGACGAGGCCCCGAGCCGCACCTTCTGCACGGAAGGCCGGACCAGCCTCGACCACGCGTAGTCGTCGCGCGTCCGCCGGCCGCCGCGCGCGCACTCCACGGCGAACGTGACCATCCAGTCGACCGCGATGTTGAAGTAGCGCTCCCGCAGGTGCTCGATGTGCATGTCGGGCGCCGGGTTCGTGAAGTCGATCGCGTACGGGACCCCGTCGCGGATCGCGAACTCGATCGAGTTCATGTCGTAGCCGAGCGCCCTGTTGATCTTGATCGCGTCCTCGATGATGCGATCGTGCAGCCGCTTCGGGAGCCACCGCTCGTCCTCGTGCTGCACGTAGCAGCCGCGGAGCCCGGTGGGGCCGATCGCCTTCGGGTCGTACTGGATCGGGAGGATGCGATCCTTGCCGACGCAGATGCAGCGGACGTAGTCCTCGAAGTCGATGAACTCCTGCAGGGTCATGACGTTCTGCCCCGAGCCGTTGTAGGCGGCGAGCAGCTCCTCCTGGCTCCGCACCACCGACACGTCCTTCCAGCCGCCGCCGTCCGCGGGCTTGAGGATGGCCGGGAAGCGCACGTAGTCGATGATCGCCTCCCAGTTGAGCGGGTACTCGAGGTTGCGGAGGCTGCGCTCCTTGACGATCCCCGGGATGTAGTCGCGCTGGGGCAGCATGACGGTGCGCGGCGTCGCGATCCCGATCTGCGACGCCAGCGAGTAGCCGAAGAACTTGTCGTCCGCGCTCCACCAGAACGGGTCGTTGATCACGAACGCCCCGCCGAGCGCCGCCGCCTTCAGGTGGAAGCGGTAGTGCTTCACCTCCTGGCTGATCCGGTCGATGAGCACCCGGTAGGGGCTCTCGAAGCGCTCGGGCGTCCCGCCGATCGTCGCGATCTCCGCCCGGATGCCCGGCACCTTGTTGCACCTCTCGAGGAAGGCCTGCGGGAACGATTGCTCCCAGCCAACGAGGATGCCGATCTTGTCCGCCATACGTTGCTGTCTCCTCCCACCACACAGTTTCGCGGCTACGCCGTTGACGCGCAGCGTAGCGCGGATACTCAGGAAATTTATGCTATAATTGTATCCGCGAACCGACCGCTCGAACCGGCCAACGGCTCTGTCCGCCCGCCCATCCGGTGCTCGCCATGGAGGTCGCAGGGGCCGTGCGCGGGACGAGCAGGGGGAACGCTCGCGTCTCCGCGAGCTCGGCGCGCGTGGATGCGCGACGCTCGCAGGCGCTCGACTTCGGGCGGCAAACCCAGGCTCGATCGGCCACGGGATTCGCCAGGGACGGAGGCCGTCCGAAAATAAATCTTGACGGAACCCGTTCGGCAAGTAGAGTCGCGCACCTCTCCGACGGGGCGGGTAGCTCAGCGGCAGAGCGTCGGCCTTACAAGCCGATGGTCGCAGGTTCGACCCCTGTCCCGCCCACCCCCTGGGTTAGGGCCCCGGGGCAGCTGTGATGAGTTCAGTCTGGGGTGGTAGTTAAGTTGGTTATAACGCCGGCCTGTCACGCCGGAGGCCGCGGGTTCGAGTCCCGTCCACCCCGCCAGCTTTCTTCCGTATTTCCGAGCTGCCGCTCACCTGAGCTTCCCTCGGTCGCCCTGCATCGCTCGATGCAGGGCGACGACGAGATCTGGCACGTGGGCAGCGCGCACCGAGCAGCGCCGGTGTGCGCTGGGCGATCGGATCACTGACATCTGGGGTGGTAGTTAAGTTGGTTATAACGCCGGCCTGTCACGCCGGAGGCCGCGGGTTCGAGTCCCGTCCACCCCGCCAGCACGTCTCGGATCTCCGACGCTCGACCGTCAGGCCGCCATCGGCTGGACCGCAGGCGCGGAGCGCACCACGTCCCGGCGCGCGGAGCTCACAAGGTCGAGCGCCGAGCGCACGCTCCGGGCGATGCGCACCAGCTGCACGATGGCGCGCGAGCCCGAGGCCGAGCCCGCCGAAGTGCCGCGTCGTGTCCGCGTTGCCCTGCTCGAAGGCGTCGAAGATCCGCGGCAGGACCTCGGGCTCGATGCCGACGCCCTGATCCCGCACCTCGATGACCACCTTCAGGTCCAGGACCAGGAGACGAAGTCGCTGATCTCGTCGCGCAGGAGCCGCTCGTCGACGAGGTTCGCGCGATCCTCCTCCACGGGGAGGCGCCGCGCGTACTCGAGCAGCGCGTCGATCGCCGCGCGATGCCCGCGCGGATCCACGAGCCTGCTCAGCCGGAAGACGCCGTCCTGGATCATCGGCGTGGCGTTCGACAGGGTGACGTAGACGTGGTTGGGCTCGATCGGCAGCCCGTCCGCCGCCTCCAGCACGCGCATCGCCCGCCGACGCTCCGAGAGCGAGGATGAGGCCGTTGGACAGCTGCGTTCGCTGGGGCCCCGTCACGGCATCGCGGCTCTCACCTTCACTTCGCACCAAAGCGCTTCGACGTTTCGTACACGTCCGGGACAACACCCAGAGAACGTCGGCACAGAGCGCGCCAGGGGAGCAGATAAGGATCTGCCCGACCGTCATCTCCTGTGGCACGACCGCCTGACAGCGCCTGTGGCTCGATCCGCCGCAATCCATTTCGCGGACGCGAATGCGACGCTTCTCCTTGACAAGTCACATCATCTTCGCGTGCATAGCCGCCGAGCGGCCGGCTCGGCCGCCGAGACACGGAGCGCTTGATGAGTCGATCTCTTATCTGGTGGAAGGCGACATCCGTCACGGTGAAGGCCGCGGCGGCGTGCGTCGTGGTGGTCACCCTGGGCGCCGCGGTGCTCGTCGGGCGCTGCGCTGTGACGCAGCCGCAGCCGACCGAGCCGGTCCTCGTGAGCGGCGCGGTGATCACGATCGACGTGGTGCCCGCCGCGCCGCCGGGGGTCGTCGTGGTCGGTCAGGCGACGGACTTCGGCGGGCCCCATGCCTCCGGGGTGAACGCGCTGCGCGGCCTCGTGTACTTCGTGCCGAACGGCACGTCGCACCTCCTGAACACCGCCTCGCTGAGCCCGGTCGCGGTCCTCTACACGTCGCGGCTCGATATCTCGCCGCGCTCCTGGCAGAGCGGCTTCCCGGGCGTGCCCGGCGGCCGCAACGAGTGGTTCCAGATCGCGTACGAGGGAGAGTTCGTGACCGCGCGCAGCGGGGCGCACCAGTTCGAGCTGCTCTCGGACGACGGCGCCAGGCTCTTCATCGACGATCACCTGGTGGTCGAGAACGACGGCCGGCACGAGCCGCAGAGCGCGCAGGGCTCGGTGATGCTCCAGCCTGGCAAGCACCGGATCCGGGTCGGCTACTTCCAGGGGCCGCGCTTCGAGATCGCGCTGCAGCTCTTCGTGACGCCCCCGCAGGGCGCGCGGCAGATCCTCGACATCTCCCGGGTGCTCTGAGCCCCTCGCGGGCGGGGCCGCGCCCCCTCAGCCGCCGCGCTGCGCGAGCGCGAGCAGCGCCTTGACCTTCGCGTACGAGATGTGGGGGTTGTCCTCCTCGCCCCCGAGATCGTCGGTGTCCTCGCCCGCGCCCTGGGCCCGGATCGGCATCCACAGGTAATCCGGGTGGAGCTCCCTGCCGTTGATCCCGTTGACGAGCGACGGGTTCTTGATCCACTCGCCCCCGAGGATCGTGAGGTCGTTGTCGAGCTCGAGCACGTAGTGCAGCTCAGAGACGGAGAGCGGGACGTCGCGCTGAGCGGGCGGGCGGAGGAGCGTCTCGCCGGTGACCGAATCGGAGATCATCCAGAAGCGCGCGGCCACGCGGACGAAGCGCCTCGCGCCAGGGTTGAACCGGTAATTGTAACAGTCGGCGCCCATATAGGCGCCGCCGCACATGAGCCGCGCGGCCTGCTGTGGGTCCACCTCCTCGATGGTGTCGATCGCGAACTGCTTGACGGGGAAGCTCCACACCTCCCAGTCCCAGGTGTGGTCGACGATGAACATGAGCCGCTGCTTCTGGGTCGACTCGCCGGCGAGCGGCTTCGCGCCGACCCCGAGCAGCCCGGTCATGGCGACGTGCATCGTGGCGGGGTTGAGGTCGCGGCAGGCGGGGTCGATCGGCCTGCCGTAGACGTCGCGCGCCGTCCGATCCGCCCGCGTCTCGCAGCGGCGCCCCGAGAAGGTCACCGCGTCGCTGAAGTAGAGCTCGCTCATCAGCGCCTCGATGTCCGCCATGCGAAACAGGACGCAGTCGGTCTCCGCCGCGGCGCACTCGGTCACCTTGGAGCCGACGAGCTTCACGCGGACGTCGCGGCGCGGCACGGCGTCCTCGGCGGCGACGTAGGCCGACCACCCGTTGCAGTGTCCCCACCAGTACTCCGGATAGACGCCCTGGTAGAGCCCGTGATGCTGCAGCTCCCAGCGCGTGGCCGGACCGGCCACGACCACCGCCGGCTGGATATAAGGAGGGTTGCGCAGGTACTGGGGCCTCCGGAGATCGTCCGTGCTCCACGTGGCGATGCTCGCGAGCGACTCAGTCTGCCCGGGGTGGAAGAGGACGTCGTATTTCTCGACGGGAGAGAGGTTGTCCGGGTCGGAGGTCCGATCCGAGTAGTTCTTGATGGTCGAGTTCCAGCGGTCGGCGATGCCGTTCTGCCGCTGGGGCCACCAGTTCGAGGCGAACGCGTTCGTCTGCGCCTCGCCTCCCAGCAGCGTCGAGTCGAGCCGGAGCCGGGCGCCCTGGAGCTCTGGGTGCAGGTGCAAGGGCAGGTTGGCGCCGTCGATCGCCTCGCGGGCGCCGTGCCCGGGGAGGAGGAGCTGGTGGGAGCCGCCGAGGATCTGGCCGGTCTCGGGCGAGTAACCCAGCACGTAGGGCACGGGCCCACCCTCGATGAACCGGAAGGTCGCGCCGTTCAGGGTGCTCGCCGCGACGGCGACGCTCTCCTCCGGCGCGCGGTCGAGCTCCGCGCAGCCCAGGACCAGGAATACCGAGCTCACGAGGCTCGCCTTCATCTGCGTCTTCATCGCTGATCCCCCCGCAGACCGACGCTCGCCGATCCATCGGGTGTTCTCTGCAGAGGCCGCGCCACCGGCCTCGGCGTTAAAGAGCGCAGCCATTGCACGCGGCGGCAGCCCGAGCAATCACCGCGCGCCGATGCGCCAGAGCACGACCTTCACGGTGTCGATGAGGATGGAGATATCGAACCAGAGCGAGAAGCTCTTCATGTAATAGAGATCGTACTGGAGCTTCTCCAGCGCGTCCTCGGCGGACGCGCCGTAACGGCAGCGCACCTGCGCGTGCCCCGTCACTCCCGGCTTCACGCAGAGCCGCTGCCGGAAAAAGGGGATCTGCTTCTCCAGCGCCTCGATGAACTCGGGGCGCTCGGGACGCGGCCCGACCATGCTCATCTCCCCGACGAGCACGTTCCAGAGCTGCGGCAGCTCGTCGAGCCGCGTCCTCCGGATGAACCGCCCGACGCGGGTCACGCGCGGATCGTTCTCGATGGCCCACGCGGCCCCGTTCTTCTCGGCGTCGGTGCGCATCGACCGGAATTTGTGGATCCTGAACGGCTTCCCGAGGGCGCCTGTCCGGATCTGCGAGTAGAGCGCCGGACCGCTGGAATCGAGCTTCACCGCGATGGCCGTGAGCGCCATCAGCGGCAATGCGACAACGAGCCCGGCGGTCGCGCACACGACGTCGAAGATCCGCTTCGCGACGAGCGTCCGGCGCCGCACGCTGAACCCGTGAGAGAAGATGATCTGGCTCGGCTTCAGCTCGCGCACGCAGATCTTGCCGGTCACGCGCTCGTAGAAGTCCATGCCCTCCTCGATCTGGACGCCGCGGAACTTCAGATCGAGCAGCTCCTCCAGCGGGAACGCCGCGCGGCGCTCGGAGGTCGCCACGATCACCGCCGCGACGCCGCGCTGCTCGACGAGGCGCCGGAGATCCCGGTACCTCCCCGCGACCTCGGGCTCGTCGATCGGCTCCTCGTCCCTGACCACCCGGCCGGCGAGGCGCAGCCCGAGGACGTCTCCGTCCTTCCGGATGAGGGCCGCGCATGCGCGGGCGAGCTCGCCCGACCCCAGCACGATCGCCACCTTCGAGAAGCTCTCGCTGCTCAGCACCCGATTGCACGCCGCGCGCCACGCCGGGAGCACGATCGCCGCCGCCCCGAGCGATGTCAGGAGCACCCGATCGCCGACCTCCGCGTCCGGCACGAGCCAGAACGCGAGCCACAGCACCGCCGCCGCCAGGCCGAGCGCCCGGAACGTCGTCAGGAACAGCGCGCGTGCCCTGGGCGGCTCGGGCCCATAAAGGCCGTGATAGTAGAGCGACGTCAGCGCGACGAGCGAGATGCTCAACGTCTGCCCGAAGCGCGCTCCGTCGAGCGCGTGCTCCCAGCCCACGAGCACGCCCGGCGCGCAACACACCAGAAACGAGAGCAGGCTGGCCTCGACAAACCACACCATGGCCCGGCGCGGCGACCGGAACAGCTCCAGCATCGTCCCTCCACTCTCGTCGGCCCCGGGCGCTCGCGCGTCACAGCGCATCGCCTCTGGCGGGGCACACACGGTTGTAGTTGGACCTACATTAGAGCAGGCCGGGGCAGATCGCCAGATGCCTCCGACGAATCTCGTTCATCGGCGGCGGACTGAGCCGCCCCGCGCGAAGCTGAGCGCGGCGCAATTGACCTCATCGCGGGCGATTGCGCCGGTGATGTACAGGCCGTCGAGAGGGGGCGCGGCGGGAGAACACCGTCGACGGACTGCATACGTCGCGTCCAGGGGGCGCGCTGGGGCTTTGGCGGATCTGCCGCGCGGCGGGCGCGGCGCTCCCGGCCGGGAGCGCGCTTGGCTCTGGTGCGTCGAAGCGTGTCGAAGCGTCGAGGCGGCTTATCGCGCTTCGCGCGTCGCGGGCGTGCCGGCTTCACCGGCGCGCGCGGGCGGCGTCTCGCCCGGGGTCTCGCCGGGGGCGCCGTCGCTGTCGTCGCGCTCTCGGCCCGGCTCGGGCGGCTGCCAGCGGCCGGACGGCATTCCCTGGATCATCGCGGTGCGGCGCTCGTCGTCCCACGCGCTGTCGGGATCGCGGCGCACCGTCCGGCGGCGATCCGTCGACAGCGTCCCCGAGATCCCGGCCATGACGATGCTCCTCAGCGAGCCGCCGGCCTCGCCCGCGCTCGGGGCCGGGTCGAGCGCGGCGCGCACGTACTCCAGATCGACGCCGCCGCGGAGCGCGATCCCGCGCGCCAGGGGGTAGGCGATCTCCGCGCCGGCGAGCGCCGTGGTCGTGGACAGCGACCCCTCCCTGGAGGGCGCCGGCGCGCCGGGGGCGAGGTGGAGCGGCGGATTCGCGGCGACGGGCGCGCTGCCGGTCGCGAAGCGGGCGACGCCGGTCACGAGGAGGTCGCGGGTCGCGCCGCCCCGCGCGGGCCGAAAGCTCGCTTCGAGGGACGCCTCGTGCTCGTGACCGAATCCGATCCTCGGCCCGAGCGACGTGTAGGCATAGGCATAACCCGCTGTCAGCCGGTAGCGCTCCTGCACGTAGGTGAGCCCGACACGCGCCGTCGGCGCGACCACCGCGTCGCGCGACGACAGCACGGGCGGCGGGCTCGCGACGGTCACGCCGCCTTCGATGCGCGTCGAGGCGTTCCGCGTGAGCTCGTGAGACGCGGAGAGGAGCGCGACGCCGGCGTGGACGCGGGCCTCGCCGCGCGTGAGCTCGGTGTCGAGCAGCGCGTGGTGGTACTGGGTGAGCTCGTACCGGAGCTCGGGTGTCAGCGTGTCCAGCGCGCCGAGCTCGATCGCCGTGCTCACCTGGGCGCGCCCCGTGTGCGCGTCGATCCCGACCGCGGCGGGGTCGTCGGCCGAGAGCGCGCCCGCCTGCTCGTACCCGACGTCGAGGCGCGCCGCGGATCGCCGCGACGTGGTGATCGACAGGGTCGGTCCGCCGGAGAGCGTGTATTGCAGGCGATTGCCGGACAGGAACGGATCGCGCGTGGCGAGCGCATCGGCGGCGCGCACGCCGAGGCGGGTCGCGAGGTAGCCGGCCGTCGCCATCGAGAGATCCGCGCGCGGCGAGAGCGCCCAGCCCGCTCCCCCGCCGAGGCGCGCCGAGACGCTGTCGGACGGCGAGGATCGCGCCGCGTCGAGCGAGATCCGAAAGACCCGCTCGTAGCTCCCGTCGACGCTGAATCCGTAGCGCGACCTCTCGCCGCGCAGCGAGCCCTCGACCGAGCCCCCGACGCCCGCCATCAGCGCGCCGGAGCCCACGTCCGCGACGTTCGACGCCACGCTCTGCTCCACCACGGCCCGCGCCGTCACGTCGGAGTCCCACATCGGCAAGACGAACGAGAACACGCGCCCCCTCGCTGTCGAGCGGCAGCCCCGCGGCGCGGAGCGACCCGAATCGGCCGCCCTCCCCTCCCCGGCAGCACGCCCGGCGCCCGGAGCGTCCCACGTTCGTTGATGTTTGCAACATTACAAATCTGCCTCGACAGGCTGCGGCCGCGGCGCGGGACGCGCTCTCGCGGTGTGGACGTGCGCAGGCAGGGCGGGACGTACCTCGGAGTCCGCCCCTGCCCCGCTGAGGGCGGAGGAACGATTTGTAATATATATTACTACATGAAGTCTGGCGTGGAAGCGGGCGTGGGGGAGGAAGGCGGGTCGAGGTCGCTGCGCGTTCTCTGGGTGACGCGCATCTTTCCGAACCGGGTTGAGCCGCTGTCGTGCGCGTTCCAGCGGCAGCAGCTCGCGGCGCTGTCGCGACGCTGCGCGCTGGAGGTGCTCGCGGCGATCCCGTACCACCCGGGCGTATCGCTCCTGGGCGAGCGCACGCGTCCGGGCCGCCTGACGGCGGTGCCCGAGCGCGACGAGATCGACGGCGTTTCGGTTGTGCACCCGCGCGCGCCGTACCTCCCGGGGGCGGGCCGCGTGCTGGCGCCCGTGAACGCGCCGCTTTACCTCGCGGGGCTCCTGCCGCACGTCCCGGGGCTCCGCGGGCGGTTCGACGTCGTGCTGGGGGCGTGGCTCTACCCCGACGCCTGCGCCGCGGCGCTGCTCGCCCGGATGCTCGGCCTCCCCTATGTGGTGAAGGCCCATGGCACGGACGTGAACGTCGTCGCCCGCTGGCGCTCGGTGCGCCCGCTCGTCGGCAGCGCGCTCCGGTCCGCCGCGTACGCCATCGGCGTGAGCCGGCCGATGGTCGAGGCGCTCGCGGCGCTCGGCGCCCCGAAGGCGCGCGCGGTCCTCGTCCGCAACGGGGTCGACCGCGCGCTCTTCCACCCGGCCGACCGGGGCGCCGCCCGGCGCGAGCTCGGGCTCCCGGAGCGCGGGCGCGTCGTGACGTTCGTCGGGAACGTCAGCCGGGAGAAGGGCATCCACGAGCTGCTGCGCGCGTTCGAGGCGCTCGGCAGGGACGGCTGCGACGGAGGCGAGCCGGTCCACCTCGTGGTCGTCGGCGACGGCCCGGCGCGGGAGGCGGTCGAGCA
Source organism: Sorangium sp. So ce590 (assembly GCF_051521365.1). Lineage (NCBI taxonomy): Bacteria > Pseudomonadati > Myxococcota > Polyangiales > Polyangiaceae > Sorangium > Sorangium sp. So ce590. The sequence continues at coordinate 4,686,407 of NZ_CP150346.1, read as the reverse complement.
GGCTGCGCTGCGGCGCGATCGTGAGCGCGGACCGGCGGACCTGCGCGGCCGGATCCTCGCGGTCGGGGCGCGGCCGCTCTCCCAGGTTGCCCGCCACCTCGCCGCGACGGATCTACTGGCGCTCCCGAGCTGGGCGGAGGGAACCCCGAACGTGGTGCTCGAGGCGCTCGCGGCCGCGCGGCCCGTCGTGGCGACGCGCGTGGGGGGCATTCCGGATGTGGTGACGCCGGGGCGCACCGGGCTGCTCGTCCCGCCGCGCGACGCCGGAGCGCTCGCCCGGGCGCTCCGCGACGCGCTCGCGCGGACGTGGGACGACGGCGCGTTCGCCGACGCGGCGCCCCCGTCGTGGGAGGAGAGCGCGGAGGCGCTGCGACGGCTGCTCGCGCGGGCGGCGTTCGGAGGCGGCGGGCGGGTCGCCGCCTGAAGCGGAGGACGCCGGCGCCGGCAACGGCCCGGCGTCGTGCGGAGGATCCGCCGGAAATGGCGGTGGAGCTGGCGCTCGTCGTGGAGGCGGATGGCCCCCCTCCCCGCTCATCCCCACGAGATCGACCAGGTGCACCGCGGCGCCCCGCGGTGCCTGCAGGTCGTGTGCTCGACCGCGATGCGCCGGCTGCCCGAGAGCGCGAGGCCCGCCTCGACCCAGCCCGAGATGGCCTGACTGCACATGTAGAGCGGCAGGCCGCCGCCCGCGAGCGTGGCCGTCCCCGAGACCTCGCTGACGACCCGCACGCTGAAGTCGCCGTATTTGAAGTAAGTCCTGTACACGAGGCCAAAGCGCTTGAACAGCATCGACGGCGAGCCCCCCTGCGCCATCGTCTTGTAGATCGTCGTCAGATCGTTCCGGGCGACGTCCGCGCCGAAATGGCGCATCTTCTCCATCCTGCCGGCAAAGAGCCCGTGCAGGAGCGCGCAGTCGATCTCGATGAGCGGCGCCAGCTCGTTCCAGGTCGAAGGGATCGGCGGTTCGCCGAGGTAGCGGGCCGCCTGCGGCGAGAGCCGACGGCTCAGATCCGCCACGAACCGCTCGCCGTAGCTCTGTCGCAGCGCCTGGGCGCGCGAGCCGATCAGGGTGCCTTTCACGAGATTGCCCTCCCCGAGGATCCGAGGATCGCCGAGGAACGGGGAGAAGTCTGGCGCCAGCATACGACTGAGCACTCCCATCTTCTCGTAGTATAGCGGCAGGTCCGCTCCGATGTGCGACGGATTGGCGTCACGCGCCGTTTTTCCGGGTGACGCGCGGCGTGCACGCTTGTACCCGGCATGACGCGTGCTGTTCGGCGTCGGTCGACGCTGGCCGGCGCGGCGGTTCGCGCCGAGCAACACCGAGGAGCGCATGCGACCGATTCACCACATCCTCACCGCTGCGGTGCTCTCTTTGTGCCTTGTCGGCGCGGCGGCGCGCGCCGACGCGGCGCCCGTCGCCGGTCACCCGCGACTCTGGCTCACGAAAGACCACCTCCCCAGGCTGCGCGGGTGGGCGGCCGACAGCCGCAACCGCATGTACAAGGAGGCCCTGCTGCCCGCGCTCCAGGGCGCGATCGCATCTTACGAGGGCCGCTTCTACCCGAACGGCCGGCCGAACCCGGCGTGGCCGGACGGCGGCACCAACGCCTACGTGCAATATCCGACCGAGGCGTATGCGGAGTTCTTCGCCTTCATGTCGCTCATCGATCCGGACGTCGCGGCCCGTCCGGTGCACGCCGTCAGGGCGCGCAACCTGCTGATGTACGCCATCGAGGAGGCGAGCAAGGGGCGAGCCGCCGGCGAGCCCTTCCGCGCCCCGGGGTTCGCGACCGGCGACCGCTCGCGCTGGTGGGGTGAAGGGTTCCCGCTGACGGTGGACTGGATCTACGGTGCGACCGACGCGAGCGGCCGCCCCCTGCTCACCGCCGGGGACAAGGCCAAGATACGGCAGGTGTTCCTCAGGTGGGCTGACGACAACCTCCACGCCGCCACGGCGGGCAACGAGCACCCCCACCCGGTCGGCGTCATGAACGATCCGGCGCTGCTCCGCGATCCGCTCCAGCTCCGGTGGGCGGCGAACAACTTCTATCTCGGCCACCTGCGCCAGGTCACGCTGATGTCGCTCGCGATGGACGAGGCGGACGACCGCCCGCTCGATCCGAACGCCCCGCCCGAGGCGCTCGGCAACACGCTGCGCAGCTACCTCGCCGACGCGACAGGCGCCTGGCTCTACCAGGCCTTCGCCGTCTTCGAGGCCCCCGAGATCGCGGCCAAGCACCTCGGGGTCTCGTCCGACGGCCTCGGCGTGGCCAGCGGCGGCCTCCCCGTGGAGGGCTTCCTCTACGGCGGGGGCCTCGCGAGCCTCCACCAGGCGCTCCTCGGGCTCCACACGGCCGGCTACGGCACCCGCGCCCTCTCGGGCCCTCCGATCGGCCTGCTGGGCAGCGGGTACTGGGACCGGTTCACGGACGGGTTCCTGCACTCGATCGCGCCGGGCCCGGTCACGTATCCGTCGATGCCCGACCTCGGGCCGGTCTACGAGGCGGCGAACTACGGCGACACGTTGCGGCTCTGGGTCGAGCCGCGCTTCGCCGAGGTGTTCGGCTCGCTGGGCGTCTACGACCACCTCACGGGCAACACCGCGCGCCTGAAGAAGGCGCGGTGGATCGTGGCCAACGCGATGGAGGGCGGCGCGCCCGCGCTCTATGCGCGCACGTCCAAGGTCTGGGGCTCGCCGGCCCCGAGCCGCGCCATCCTGAGCTTCATGCTCTTCGACCCGGCCGCGCCCCTCCCGGCGGATCCGCGGCCCGCGATGCCCACCGCCTTCTTCGAGCGGGCGCCGGGCCGCGGCGCCGTCCTCGCGCGCTCGGACTGGACGAAGAGCGCGACGTGGTTCACCTGGCGGTGCGGCTGGGTCACCATCAACCACCAGCTCGGCGACTGCAATCAGATCGAGCTCTACCGGAAGGGAGAGTGGCTGACCAAGGAGCACACGAGTTACTCGAACAACCTCATCGGGACCACGGTCGACTACCACAACACCCTCTCCCTGCAGAACGACCAGCCGTCGCGGCTGCGCTGGTTCGAGAAGGAGCTCGCCCCGCGAGGCGGCCAGTGGCGCGAGGGGCGCGCCGCCGGCGATCCGACCGCGCGCATGAGCCGGGGCGCGGGCTACGTGTTCGCCGAGGGGCTCGCGACGGATCTGTACAACACCCGCCCGAACGCCTGGACCCCGTCCGACGCCGCCCTCGACATCGTCCACGCGAGCCGGTCGGTCGTCTGGCTGGAGCCCGATCACGTGGTCGTCTACGACCGCGCGGCGTCGCGCACCGCCGGCCGGTTCAAGCGGTTCAACCTGATGACGACCGCGGCGCCGCGGCTCTCGGGCCGGACGGCCAGCGCCGTGACCCCGAAGGGGCAGACGCTGTTCGTCCAGAGCCTCCTGCCGCTGAACGCCCGCATGACGGCCGTGCCGGTCGAGGATGTCGACGACGCGGCGCAGATGGAGCCGACGACCCACCGCCTCGTCGTGGAGGACCCGGCCGGCCCCGCGGACGTCCGCTTCCTCCACGTGCTGCAAGGCGCGGACGCGGGCGCGAGGATGGACGCGGCCGCGCGGATCGAGGGCGCCCAGGGCTCCGGCTTCGAGGGCGCCCTGGTGGCGGGCAGGGCCGTCCTCTTCCGCTCGGACCTGCAAGCGACCCCGGGGCCCGTGTCCTATCAGGTGCCCGGCACGACGCGCAGGCACGTGATCACCGGCCTTCAGCCGAAGGCCGGCTACGACGTGGCCGTCGTCCCGCGGGGGGCGGAGCTCGTGGTCCGCGTCACGCCGGGCAGCGCCCACACGACCGACGACGCGGGCGTGCTGACGTTCGGCGCGCCGTAGCGCGCGGCCCGCGCAGGGCGGCGCGGCGGGGGCCGGCGCGATCCCGGCGCGGCGCTGCCTTCAGGGCTTCGCGGCGAAGCCCCTGTCGAGCCCCTCTTTCCCGAACACCGGCGCCCAGGGCAGGAGCTCGTACTGCGCCAGCCCGTGCTTCGTGAAGGGATCGTCGTCCCGGATCTGATCGAGCGTCGCCCCGACCGCCTCGTCCGGCACCCGGAGCAGGAGCGCCCCGCCAGAACGCGGATCGAGCGGCCCTGACGCGAGCAGCAGCCCCTGCTCCATCAGCCTCTTCAGATAAGCGCGGTGGTCGTCGACGACCTTCAGCACCTCGTCGAGCGGTCGTCGGTAACGGATGATCGCAATCGCGTACATGATGTCTCGATTCCTCGGGCCGCAATCTACCAGAGCGCAGCGCCCGGCCGGGCCTGTTCCTGCCAGGCCGCCGCCCGGAGGAGATCGCGCGGCCGCGCAGGGCGCGAACGCGCGCCAGCGGGCTCGCCGCGACGGGCAGCGAGAAAAACCATGGCATCGACGGAATGTGTCGCCATCGCGATCTCCAGGCTTGACTTGGCGGCCCGCCATGAGGAAGCGCGGCGGCGTGGCGGATCCCGCGAGGGCGCACGCCCCCCTTTCCCTTCGCGCTCTCGTCTGGCAGTGTGCGCGCCCTCCGCTGGAGACATCTGTATGGCGCGACCCCCGAAAGCAGCACCTGCTCCCGTTCTCCCTTCCTCGCCTGCCGCCGCGCTCGCGGCGTACGGCCGTGTTGAGCCGAAGCTCCTCGAGCTCGGCCCCGACGACCTCGTGACCGTCTACGTTGAGGTCCCCAGGGCCGTGAGCTCCGTGCTCTCCGCCCTGCCCCACCTGCGCGAGCTCCGCGACGAGATCGTCCGCGATCTCCCGAACCACCCGATCGAGATGCTGGACGAGCTCGAGGACTACGCCCTCGCGGCGTGGTACGCCGACCTGCTCTACAGCACGCCCGCGAGCGAGCTCGACGCGAAGAAGCTCACCGACGATGCCGGCACCGTGCGCGAGGGGCTCCTCGTCGCGGCCGAGGCGCTCGCGTACAGGAACCTGCTCGACAAGCAGCGCATCGCCGACATTCGCAAGGGCAAGGGCCACACGGATCTCGCGAGCGATCTCATCGCCCTGGTCGAGCTGTTCCGCAGCTCCTGGGACAAGGTCCGCGCGAAGACGGCGGTCGAGGACGAGGAGCTCGAGCGCGCCGCGGATCTCGGCGTGCGCCTGCTCGCCGCGCTCGCCGCGAAGCCCGGCAAGGGCTCGTCCGCGGCGCCGAAGATCACCGACGCGAGCGATCGCCGCGCGCGCTCGATCTCGCTGGTCGCCAAGGCCTACGAGGAGTGCCGCCGCGCCGTCGCCTACCTGCGCTGGCACGAGGGCGGCGACGGCGATCTGGCCCCGTCGCTCCTGCAGAAGCCGCGCGGCCGCCGGCCGAACGCCGAGAAGGCCGCCGCGGCCGCGAGCGGCGCGGCCGCCGAGGCGTCGGCGAAGGCGACCGCCGACGAGGCGTCCGCCGCGGAAGGCGGCGCGCTCTCGTCCACCGAGCCGGCGAACGACGCCGCGCCGATCGCCAGCGCCTGAGCGCCAGCGCCTCGCGAACGCGACGAGGAAGGGCGCGGGGGCCCTCAAGCCTCCGCGCCTCTCCGCGCCCGCCCCCCTCCGGCGCTCTCTCCTCGATCTCGACCCGCCGGCCGCGATCCGCGGGCTACCGGTTGCGGCTCGACTCCTCGATGAGCTCGACCTTGTAGCCGTCCGGGTCCTCGACGAACGCGATCACCGTCTTGCCGTGCTTCATCGGGCCCGGCTCGCGCGTGATCTTCCCGCCCGCCGCGCGGATGCGGTCGCAGGCCGCGCGGATGTCGTCCACCCCGAGCGCGATGTGCCCGTACGCGGTGCCGAGCTCGTATTTCTCCACGCCCCAGTTGTGCGTGAGCTCGAGCTCCGCGTGCTCCGGGTTCTTCCCGTAGCCCAGGAAGCACAGCGTGAACTTGCCCTCCGGGTAGTCCTGCCGCGACAGGAGCTGCATCCCGAGCACGTCCCTGTAGAAGCCGATCGAGCGCTCGAGATCGCCGACCCGCAGCATCGTGTGCAAGATCCTCATGCCGACTCCTGCTCCTTCTCTTCCTTCCGCGCGTCCGCGCCAGCGCGGCGCTCAGCCGTACCGCACCGAGATGATCTCCATCTCCGTCTCGCCCGCCGGGCGGCGCACCGTGATCACGTCGCCCGCGCGCTTGCCGAGGAGCGATCGACCGACCGGCGAGCGCCAGCTGATGCGCCCGGCCGCGCTGTCGATCTCGTCCTCGCCCACGATCTGGTAGGTGTGGCGCGCGCCGTCCTCGTCCTCGATCTCGACCTTCGCGCCGAAGAAGACCTTGTCGCCGCGCTGCTCCGACGGGTCGACCACCACGGCCTTCTCCAGCCGCTTGGTCAGGAAGTGCATCCGCCGGTCGATCTCGCGCAGCTTCTTCTTGCCGTAGATGTACTCGGCGTTCTCGGACCGGTCGCCCTGCGCCGCCGCTTCGGCGACCTCCTGGACGATGCGCGGCCGCTCCACGGAACGGAGCCGCGCGAGCTCCTCGGACAGCTTCCTCGCCCCGCCGGGCGTGATGTAAGCCGGGTCGGACATGGTTCGATCGCGACGGAGCCTACGCCGCGCCGCCCGCCAGATCCACCACCGTTGCGCCCGGTGCGGAGTCCCCCAAAACACCCCCGGCGGAGCCCCTGATCACCTTTGATTTCCACAAGATGGCCTCCCTGTCACGGACGGTTGTTGACGCGGCGCGGCGGCATGCTAGGCGAATGAAGAACTGTGCCGCAGCTGCGCGGAAGACCGGGAAGGGAACCGGCTGCCAGCGCCCCTCGCCGCGGCAACGAGGAGGTCTCCCATGTCGAATGCCCAAACCCACCAGAACCGCTACAAGGCTGACCTCCGCGAGATCCGCTTCCTCCTGTTCGAGCAATTCCGCCTGGACGAGCTGCTCGGCAGCGCGCCGTACGACGCGTGGGGACGCGACGAGGTCTCGATGGTCGTCGACGAGGCGTACAAGTTCGCGTGCGAGATCTTCGGCCCGCTCAACGCGGTCGGCGATCGGGTCGGCTGTCGCATCGAGGCGGGGCAGGTCAAGACCCCGCCGGGGTTCAAGGGGGCGTGGGACAAGCTGTACGAGGCCGGGTGGAAGTCGGTCTCCGTCTCGCCCGCCTACGACGGCCAGGGCGGCCCCTTCACGCTCTACACGGTGGTCGAGGAGTTCCTCTGCGGCGCGAACGCGGCGCTCAACATGTACCCCGGGCTGACGTACGGCGCGGCGGAGCTGATCGAGCACTTCGGGACGCCGCGGCAGCGCGACATCTACCTGAAGCGGATGTACGGCGGGCAGTGGAGCGGGACGATGTGCCTGACCGAGCCCCAGGCGGGCTCGGACGTCGGCTCGTCGCGGACGACCGCGGTGAAACAAAAGGACGGCAAGTACCTCATCCGCGGCACGAAGATCTTCATCTCCGGCGGCGACCAGGATCTCACCGAGAACGTCGTGCACCTCGTGCTCGCCCGCGCCGAGGGCGCTCCGCCGGGCACGAAGGGGCTCAGCCTGTTCGTCGTGCCGAAGCTCCGGGTGGACGACGACGGCGCGCTCGGCGAGCCGAACGACGTCCTCGTCGGCAACATCGAGCACAAGATGGGCATCAACGGGTCGTCGACGTGCGTGCTCAACTTCGGCGAGAACGACGCCTGCCTCGGGGAGCTCGTCGGCACCGTCGAGCACCAGGGCATGCCGCAGATGTTCCGGATGATGAACGGCGCGCGCATCTCGGTCGGCCTGCAGGGCGTGTCGGTCGCGTCGTCGGCGTACCTGAACGCGCTCGAGTACGCGAAGGACCGCAAGCAGGGCTCGTCGATCCTCCAGTGGAAGGACGCGACCGCGCCGCGCGTGCCGATCGTCGACCACCCGGACGTGCGGCGGATGCTGCTCGACATGAAGAGCCGCGTGGAGGGCATCCGCGCGCTGATCATCAAGCTCGCGCGCCACCAGGACGCGGTCGCCGTCTACCAGGGCAAGGACGATCGCGCCGCCGCGTACAACCAGGGCCAGGTCGACCTGCTCGTGCCGCTCGTGAAGGCCTATTCGTCCGATCAGGCGTTCCACGTCTGCGAGACGGCGATCCAGACCTTCGGCGGCGCCGGGTACACGAAGGACTACCCGGTCGAGCAGTACTGCCGCGACGCGAAGGTCTTCTCGATCTACGAGGGCACGAACCACATCCAGGCGATGGACCTCGTCGGGCGCAAGCTCGGCCAGGCCGGCGGGGTCAACCTGCAGGCCTTCCTGAACGACGTGGCCGAGTTCGTGAAGGCGAACGACAAGCACCCCGTCCTCGCTGCGAGCGTCAAGGAGCTGCGCGAGGCGCACGAGGCCGTCGCCGGCTCCGCGATGCGGCTGCTCTCGTGGTTCCAGATGGGCAAGATGCCGATGGTGCCGCTCTCGGCGAACCGCTTCCTCGAGATGATGAGCGAGCTCGCGATCGGCTGGCTCCTGCTCGACGGCGCGGTCATCGCGCTCAAGGCGCTGGAGGCCCTGCCGCCGGGCGACGCCGGCGCGAAGGACCGCGCCTTCTACGAGGGCAAGAAGCACGCGGCCCTCTACTTCGCCGCCAACGTGCTGCCGCACGCGAAGTTCTCCGCCGAGCTCCTCGGCCGCGAGGACTCGTCCGCCCTCGACATCCCGATCGACGCGTTCGCGACCGTCTGACCTCCCTCACCCCGGTCGAGGCGCTCGCGACCGCCTGACCTCCCTCCCCGCGCCGACCCCGCCTCCGGGCGGGGTCTCGGCCGCGCGGGGCGGGCTCACTCCGGGACCGTGAGCCGCTCCGCCAGGTTCCGGACGGGCACCGGCATCGTCGGGTCGCGCGACACGGCCATGATGTCGGCGCGGAGCGCGCGCACCTCCGTCAACCGGAGCCACGAGAGCGCGAGCCGCGTCATGCTCGGCAGGCCCCTCGCGAGCACCGTACGGACGACGTCGGCGGCGGGGAACGAGAAGGCCACCTCCTCGGGAGGCAAGCCCGCGGCCTTCGCCGCCGCCTCGATGCTCGCGTCGAAGTCGTCCCGCTTCGACTCCAGCACCTCGAAGAAGGCGCGCCCGCGCTCGGGCGCCAGGGCCTGAGCCGCCCCGCCGCCCTCGGGCGCGAAGACCCAGGTCGCCGAGCTGTCGAGCCCCACCCGCGCGCCCGACTCGAGCGTGACGAGCGGCAGGAAACGACCGCCGTCGAGCGGCTCCCCACCGCCGGCCTCGAGCAGCTCGCGCACGAGGTCCTTCAGGTTCGCGCTCATGGGCCGATGTTCGCACGGAAACCCCGGCGGTGGGCAATTCGGCAGACACAGACACGCCCCCTTCCGGTCGCGCGGCCGTGCTTCCCGCCACGGCCGCGCGCGGCGGTGACAATTCGCGTCGACCGCGGCCGTGACGAGGAACAGCCGTGGAGAGCGCGCCGCGCGGACGTGCCAGGTCGCTTTGCTTGGAAAACACGTCGGGTTGGCCGGAATAAGAATAGTATGGGGATTCAATTCAAAGTTGATGCACTGGTATTGCTGGGGTTCATTTCGGCTGCCGCGGTGACGGGCAGCGGTTGCGCGTTCGGGGGCGACTCCGTGGAGATGCAGACCGAGGATCGCTCGTCGGAAGACGCCTGCGTCCCGAGCAAGAACAAGAAGAAGGTCGATTCGTCGTGCGGGCTGTGGGTCTCGAGCACCGGGAACGACGGCAACGCGGGGACCTCGGGGGCGCCGCTGCGGACGATCTCGAAGGCGCTCCAGCTCGTCTGGCACCAGGGAAAGCGCGTCTATGTCTGTGCCCAGGAGTTCGATGAGCCGCTGCTCGTGCCCGGGGGACACATGATCTTCGGTGGGCTCGATTGCCGCGACGGCTGGCGCTGGATAGGCGACAAGAAGAAGACCACGCTCACCGCTCCCGAGGGCGAGACGCCGCTCAAGTTCCACGGCGGCAGCGGCGTGGCGGTGATCGAGGACATCCACGTCATCGCGCGCTCGATCCTGCCGACCCACACCGGGCTGGCCGGCCGCTCGTCGATCGCGGCGAACACCTCGGGGATCTCGGTCGACTTCAACCGGTGCATCCTCGAGGCGGGCGACGCGGCGCCGGGCGCCCCGGGAGACGCGTTCGTGAACGACCCTGCCGAGGCGGGGACGTCCGGCACCTTCGGCAACGCCGCGTGCACGTCCGCGACGGTCGCCGGCGCGGTCCCGGTGAACAACACCTGCGGTACGTCCGACGACCGCTCGGACGACTCGCGCAGCGGCATCGGGGGGACGGGTCGGGTCGAGTCGGGCGCCGACGGGGGCGATGGGGTCCCGACCGGCGCGGCGAACGGTGGAACGGGCGAGACAAGCTCCAGGGCCTGCACGCCGGGCAAGGTGGGCGCGGATGGCGCCGACGGGCTGCCGGGCGCGGGGGCGACCGGCTTCGGCTCGCTCTTCCTGGATGGGTACACCGGCCCGCTCGCCAGCAACGGGTTGCCGGGGTTGCCGGGCCAGGGCGGCGGCGGCGGCGGCGGCGGAAAGGGCGGCACGGGCACGCTGATGTGCCCGTTCGCGAGCTCGGCGGGCGGCGCCGGCGGGGGCTCCGGCGGCGCGGGCGGCTGCGGCGGGCTCGGCGGCAACGGCGGAGGCGCCGGCGGGGCGAGCATCGCCCTGTTCGCAGGGAGCGCCTCGGTCTACCTCACCGACGTGGTGCTGAAGACCGGCCGCGGCGGCAAGGGCGGAGACGGGGGCCAGGGCCAGGACGGCGGCGAGGGCGGCCTGGGCGGGCCAGGCGGCATCCTGGGCAAGGCCACCGCGCTGAACTTCGCCTGCAGCGGCGGCCCGGGCGGCCGGGGCGGTCAGGGGGGCCGCGGCGGCGGCGGGCTCGGCGGCCACTCGATCGCCATCGCCTATGCGGTCAGGGAGCCTCTCCTCAAGAACACGACGATCGAGATCGGCGAGGTCGGGACCGGAGGGCGCGGGGCCGCGCCGAAGTACAACGGGGCGGACGGCGTGGCGGCCGAGATCTACGATATCGAGCAGGGGCTCGGGCAGTAGCGGATAGCGCCTAATCCGGCGGCGGCGGCGAGGGCCAGCTCCGATCCTCCTGCATGCAGCGGAGCTGCGTCACGCGCCGTCCCTCCGCGGTGGTCACCGCGATCTCCCGGACCGGCGCGTCGCGCCGCGCGCGCCGGCTCAGCTTCTCGACCACCAGAAACCCCTCCCGCTCGCCCGCGAGGCGGAGGAACTCGTCGAACAGCGCGACGTGCCCGCCGCGCGCCCCGTCCTCGGCCGTCGCGATGCGCCGCTGCGTGGTGACGCCGATCGCCAGCGCGTCGCCGCGGGCGCGCACGACCATCGCCGGATCAAGCCCGCGCTGGCTCTCGTCAGCGACCGTCCAGATCTCGGCGACCCCCGCCTCGGCGAGGCGCCGCTTCATGTAGGAGAACGCGGACTCGAGCGTGTTGTTCCGGTACGGGACCGCCCTCGACTCCATCGGATCGACGTGGTTCCGCCAGAACGCGATCAGCGCGTGCGCCCAGCGCCTGCCGTCGAGCCGGCGGTCCTGGAACGGCCAGTGCCCGGCCGTCGCCTCCGCGCAGGCACCGAGCAGCGCCTGCTCGTCGATCCCGCGCGTCGCCAGGCAGCGCGCGCAGTGCATGTACCCCGTGCCCCGCTCGAGGAGCGCGCCGCACATCGAGCAGATGTCGTTGCCGTAGCCAGGGCCCATGTACCGGAGCCAGCCGGCGCTGAGCTTCTGGTGAGCCGCGCGGCGCTCCTCGTTCAACGCGATCTCCCGCAGCCCGTCCTGAAGGGCCCTCGAGGCCGCGCGCCGCTCGTCATCTCGCTGCGTCATCCGCTGTCCTCCAGCGTGAGCCCTGTCCGCGCCGGCCCGGCAGTGTAACGCCTGGGCCTCCACCGCGCTTCGCGAGGCGACACGAACCGCCCGCACGCGATCTCCTCGCGGCGGCGTCGGGCGCGTCGCCGGGCACACAACGCCCGCGTTGTTGACATTGACTTTCATTTACCGTTGCGCTATGCGTCGAGAAGATGTCGCGATTTGCCTCGGTTCTCGTGCTTCCGCTGCTCTTCAGCAACGCCGGTTGCGGCGGAGAGCCTGCGCCCAGCGACCCGCTGGCGGGCGTCCAGCTGATCGGCGATGACCTCAGCGACATCCCTTTGCACGGCGCCTCGGCGGAGCAGGTGGCCCGGTTCAAGGAGGGCGACGCGCTCTTCGACTTCGTGTTTCGCGAGCGCGACGGGCTCGGACCGCTCTACATCCGCGCCTCGTGCGCGGGGTGCCACGAGGGGGCCGCGCGCGGCCCGGGCGCCGTCCAGAAGATGGCGCTCGTCGACGCCGACGGCGTGACGCCGGCGGTGGATCAGGCGGGGCTCCCCTACGGGCACACGATGCGGCCCTACGCGGTCGGCGGGGCGACGACGCTCTCGCGACCCGAGATCGAGGGGACGATCAAGCTCTCGCAGCGCCTCGGCCCGCCGGTGTTCGGGCGCGGTTACATGGAGGCGGTCGACGACGCCGAGATCGAGCGGGTCGCGGCCGAGCAGGCCGCGCGGGGCGACGCGATCCGCGGGCGCGTCAACCGCGTGGTGTTCCACTCGAAGAAGAACGCGGACGAGTCGTTCCACACCTTCGCCGAGGGCGACGAGAACCTCATCGGCCGCTTCGGGTTCAAGGCGCGGGTGGCCACGCTCGACGACTTCACGGCCGACGCCTACCAGGGCGACATGGGCATCACCTCGCCGCTCCGCCCGGAGGAGCTGCCGAACCCCGACGGGCTCACGGACGACGCCAAGCCGGGCGAGGACGTGGCCGTCGACACGGTGAACGCCGTCGCCGACTACATGCGCTTGCTGGAGATCCCGAAACGCGCGCCCGCCGACGAGCACGGTCAGGCGCTGTTCGCCGAGGTCGACTGCGCCGGCTGCCACGTCCCCTCGCTGAGGACGCGCGCCGACTACCCGATCGCGCAGCTCGCCGACATCGACGCCCCCGTCTACACCGATTTCCTCCTGCACGACCTCGGCCCGGACCTCGCCGACGGGCTGGCCGACGAGTCGGCGAGCTCCGCTTCCTGGCGGACGGCGCCGCTCATCGGCATGCGTCACAGCACCTCGTACCTCCACGACGGCCGCGCCATGACCATCGAGCAGGCCATCTTGCTCCACGACGGCCCGGGCTCGGAGGCGGCCGCTTCGGTCGCCGCGTTCCGCGCGCTCTCCCGCGAGGATCGCGAGGCCCTCATCGACTTTGTGCGCTCGCTCTGAACGACGTTCGAGGGCGCGCGCTCGCGCCCACCCACTTCGCGCGCTCGCTCCGGGCGAGCCGCGGCAAGGAGCTCGAAGATCCATGCAACTCCCCGCCTGCCTGCGGTCCGGTCTGGCCATCGCCGCCGCCGCCCTCTCGCTCCCCGCGTGCGGAAGCGACAACGAGACGCTGTACACCGACGCGGATTACGAGCGGCGGGCAGTGCTCGACGTGAAGCGTTTCATCCAGGACAACCTCGACCAGTTCGCCGCCGCCACGGCCGCGCTCCAGGCGGCCGCGCCCGAGCCGGACGAGGACGGGTGGAGCGCGACGAGCGACAAGGAAGCCGTCGACGCCATGAAGGCCGAGTGGAAGAAGGCGCGTCAGGCCTACGAGCGCGTCGAGGGGGCCATCGCGGTCGTCTTTCAGGATCTCGACACCTCGACGGACGCCCGCTACGACGCGTTCATCGAGGTCACGGCCGACGACGACCTCTTCGACGGCGAGGGGGTGACCGGCGTGCACGCGGTCGAGCGCATCCTCTGGGCGGACGAGATCCCGCAGCCCGTCCTCGACTTCGAGTCGGCGCTCACGAACTACAGCCCCGCCGCCCCCCCGGCCACCGAGGCCGAGGCGGCCGCGTTCAAGGACGAGCTCTGCGAGCGGCTCAGGGCCGACGCGGAGAAGATGCAGACCGATTTCGAGGGCCTCGCGCTCGACGCGCCGTCCGCGTACCGCGGGGTCATCAGCTCCATCCTGGAGCAGGTCGAGAAGACGAGCAAAGCGGCGACCGGAGAGGAGGAGTCTCGCTACGCGCAGTACACCCTCGCCGACATGCGCGCGAACGTCGCGGCCGGCGCGCAGACCTACGCCGCCTTCCAGCCGTGGCTGCTCACCAAGGGGGCCGAGGGCGCGGACGTCGACAAGGCGGTGGTCGCCGGCTTCGACCGGCTGTCGAGCGCCTACGACGCGATCGAAGGCGACGCGCTGCCGCCGCTGCCCGAGGGGTGGAGCGACGTGGCGCCGACCGAGGAGCAGCTCGCGACCCCGTTCGGCGTGCTGTTCTCGCTCGTGGCGCGCGAGAGCGACGACGCGACGCCGGGCACGCTCGCGTACGACATGACGCGATCCGCGGATCTCCTCGGGATCGACGAGCTGCCCTGACGGCAATCATGCGTCCGGGAGGGCGCGTCAGGGGGGCGCGTCAGCCGGCGGCGTTCCAGCGCACGAGCACGCAGGTCACGTTGTCGGGGCCGCCGTGCAGGTTGGCGCGGTCGACGAGCGAGCGCGCCGTCGCGGCGAGGTCGTCGCCCTGCGCGAGCACCTCGGCGATCTCCGGCTCGGGGACCGGGCCGGAGAGGCCGTCCGAGCAGATGAGCAGGAGATCGCCGGCCTCCGGCCGCTCGATGCGCGTGGCGACGTCGACGGTCTTTCCCATCCCGAGCGCGCGCGTCACGACGTTGCGGGCGAGCAGCGGATCCACGTCGTCGGGCAGCTCCTCGCCGCTGCGCAGGTGCTCGTTCCAGAGCGAGTGGTCCTCGGTGAGCCGCTCGAGCCGGTGCTGGCGGTAACGGTAGACCCGGCTGTCGCCGACGTGCGCGATGCACGCCGAGGTCGCGTCGGCGTGGACGCCCGCGAACGTCGTCCCCATCCCGTAGAAGCGCGGATCGCGCTGCCCCACCTCGAAGATCTGCTCGTTGGCGCGCCAGATGGACGAGACCAGGCGGAACTCGAGGGGCGCCGCCATCTCGTCGTACCCCGTGGGCTGCGTGATCTCGCCCTCGCCGTCCTTGCAGCACGACTGCACGATGTCGACCGCCATCCGCGACGCGATCTCACCGCCGGCGGCGCCGCCGATGCCGTCGGCGACGACGAAGAGGCCGAGATCCAGATCGACGGCGAAGCTGTCCTCGTTGTGCTCGCGCTGGCGGCCAACGTGGCTGTCACCGGCGGCTTCGATACGGAGCGGGGAGTTCACGGAGCTTCCTCGTCGGTGACACGCGTGTCGACTCCGGGCAGCATCCAGCGGCCGGACGCCTTGCGCAAGTCAGGAAGGGGCTCAATTCGAGCGGAGAGCGCCGGGCCGCTCGGGCTCGCGTGGCCAGGCTACGTGCGCAGCGCGGCGGTCGCGGGCGACCGGAGCGGCGGCTCGCGGAGCGGCTCGGCAGGGGGCGGGACGCTCGCCGTGCGGACCTCGAAGCGGCCGTTCTTCCAGGTCACGAGCCCGCCCGAGAGGCGCGCGGTGCTGCCCGAGCCCGGCTCGGACCTCAGCCAGACCAGGGGGCGCGCGGCGAAGACCGGCTTGGTGCAGGCGATGTCCTCGAAGGCGGCGGACCACGAGCCGCAGTTGCCGAAGAACAGCCCGCCCTCCCAGGTGCCCTCGGGCGTGTGCGTGTGGCCGAAGACGACCGCCCTGGCGCGGTGGGCGCGGGCGACCTGGCGCGCGGCGCGGCTGACCCGCTGCCACGTCGCGTCGAGCGGGAGCTTCGGAACGAGGCGCTCGTAGACGACGAGCCCCGCCGGCGCGACGAGCGCCGCCGGCGTGAGCCAGCCCGGCACGAGCAGCAGCCACACGAGGGCGACCGCGACCGCGAGCAGCGCCAGGGCGGCCCGGTCGAGCCAGAGCTCGCGCGCGACGAGCCCCAGCCGGTCCTCGGCCGGCCGCGCGAACAGGCGGGCGTGGCGGGCGACGGCGCGGAGCGGGGCGCCTGTCTCCTGCGCGGCGGCCGCAAGGCACTCGCGCAGGCGGGCGCGCCGCTCCGGCTCGCGCCGGCGCACGAGCTCGACGACGGTGCGGAGCGCGCCGAGCGCCCAGGCCCCCGCGAGCGTGCGGCGCGAGAACATGTAGTAGCGCGCCCAGTGCGCGAGGTAGCCGAACGCGGACAGCATGAACGAGGAGTCCACGTGCGGGTTGAAGTAGCCCATCCGCGAGACGAGCAACCGGCACACGAGCGAGCCCATGGTCGGCTGGATCTCGCCCGGCTTCCGACCGAACGGGACCATCGGGTAGCGGTAGCTGCAGTAGGCGTCGTACTGGTTGCCGTGCTCCACGATGATGCCGTCCGGCGTCTTGTGGAACCAGGCGCGGAACACGACGCGAGCGCCCAGCGCTGCGCGCGAGATCGAGCCGGGGCGCGACGCGTCGGCCAGCGCGGCGAGCGCCGCCTCGACCACGCGGGCCCGGACCATGTCGCGCACCTCGGGCAACGTGAGCTGGACGTCGTGGTTGCCCGAGATGAACACGACGGTGTGTCCATCCGCGACGACGCGGCCCAGCGCCTCGATGAACACCGGATGATCCGCGAGGATCGCCGCCATCGCCGGGACCGCGTGCTCGGCGCTGCGCGGGAGGTCGTGGAAGACGCTCTTCTGGTCGATCACGCGCGGCGCGTCGAGGTCGAACACATCGCCGTTGAGCACCAGCGTGAGCTCATGTCGCCGGGCGTCGCGCGCCGTGCCTTGCTTCATCTCGTCCCGAAGCGCGTCCAGCATCGCCGCGACTTCGCTGTCGGGGGAGTACGGAGCCTGACGGTAGCGCATCCACAGACCGTCACCCGGCTCGAGCTCACAAAGATGGATATCTGAGATTGCCACCGTATGGAGCATCTCGTCAAGATGACACACGCGCCTGTTCACGGCCTGTCAGGGAATGGTCACGACCGGGTGTCGGGCGTCGCGTAGGGCGCGGAGGGCGCGTGCGGACGCGGCGGTGCTGCATCGTCCTAGGCTGCTCCTGGCCAGGCTTGCGAGGGCGTGATCCTCGGGCGCCCTCGGGTGGCCGCTGTCGGGCTGTCGGGGAGTGTGGTGTTGTGGTGTCTTGGGCGCCGTGTCGTCCGCGGTCGTCGCTCTGGCGACGACGCCTGCTCGCTACGGCTGTCCCTTGCGCTTGATGATCATGAACTGCACGCGGCGGTTCTTCTGGCGCCCTGTCTTGACGCGGTTGTCGCCGAGCGGCTGCTCGAAGCCGTAGCCCCTGGCGACGAGCTTCTCCCGCGGCACCCCGGCGGCCACGAGCCACGAGAGGACGGCCTCCGCGCGCTGCTGGGACAAGCGCAGGTTGTACCCCTCGGTCCCGCTGTCGTCCGTGTGGCCTTGCACCTCGACGAGCTCGATGTCCGGGTTCTGCTGGATGGCGTCGCGCACCTCGTACAGGATCTCGTCGGAGACGGGATCGACCGTCTGGGTGCGCGTCTTGCCGTAGACGACGAACTGCACCGGCCTCGACGTCGTGATCTCGTCGGCGCTCACGCGGACGAACTTCGGGCAGCCGTTCTTCCGTGGATCGGGATCGGAGAGCCCCCGCTCGTTCGGGCAGGCGTCCGCGGCGCCGCGGACGCCGTCGCCGTCCGGATCGTCCGGGCAGCCGTTCAGCTTCGGGTTCTTGCTCGCTGGCCCCTTGAGCTTCGGGCAGGCGTCCGAGGCGTCGGCGATGCCGTCGCCGTCCGCGTCGCCCGGGCAGCCCACCTGCTTCGGGTCGTCGCTCGGGCCGCCGCGCACGCTGGGGCAAGCGTCGATGCCGTCGTGGAAGCCGTCGTCGTCCGAGTCGTCCGGGCAGCCGTTCGCCGTGGGGTCGGCGCGGCGAGCGCCCGGGGTGGTCGGGCACGCGTCGTCGATGTCGAGCACGGTGTCGCCGTCGCGATCCGCCGGCGGGCAGCCGTCCTTCGCGCGATCGGGCGACGGATCGCCCTTGACATCAGGACAGGCGTCGATGTCGTCGTTGATGCCGTCGTCGTCCCTGTCGCCCGCGACCGCGGCGGCCTGAGCGCGCTCCGGTGCCGGCTTCGGGAGCGGCGTCCAGCCGATCATGCCGACCGCGCGGATCGGCGGCGTACCGATGGCGCTCGTGAGGCCCGGGCCGACCGCGGCGCCGAACGTGAGGCCGTCGAGGACGCGCAGCTTGGCGCCGAGGAGCAGCTCGGCGCTGACGCTCGCCTCGTCGCGCTGCACCGGCGTACTAGAGAGCAGGAGCTCGTCGCCGAGCGGCGCGCCGCCGTACGCCTCGGCGCCGAGCTGGAGGAGATCGTCGGCGATCAGGAGCCCCGCGGCGCCGCCGAACGTGAACAGCTGCGGCCGGTTGGAGCCGCCCCCGAGCTCGACGCCGCCGCTCGCGCTCCACAGGAAGCCGAGCGACGAGCCCGCCGAGCCGACGCGCCCGCCGAGGCTCGCGTGGACGGCGCCGCGGGTCTCCGCGTCGCCGGTGTACTGCGCCGGCGAGCCGGTGGGCGCGAACAGGTAGCCGCCGATCCCGAGCTGGAACGGGCCTGCGTCTTCCCCGAGCAGGCGGACGCGCGCGCCGAAGCGAAGGTCGCCGAGCTCGGGCGCCGTCAGCTCGGTGAACTCGACGCCGGGGATGCCTGGGTCGTTGCCGCCCTGCGCGACGGCGAGGGGGGCGTCGATCGAGAGCAGCAGGCGATCCCACAGCGCGAGCGAGGCGTCGAGGCGGAGGAACGTCTGCGAGGAGACGAGGTCGACGGGGTTGTCGCCGCTGGAATGGATGGGGCGGTGAGCGAAATCGAGCCCCACGTAGGCGCGCGGCGCGAGGTGGCCGGGGGCGGCCGGAGAGGGCACGCTGAAGAAGGCGTCGCCGGCGGGCGCGGGCTCGAACCGGTCGAGGGAGAAGCCGCCGGTGGATTGACCGCGCGAGGCGCCGGCGAGCGTCATGAGGACGGCTGTGGACGCGACCGCTGCGACGGAGGAAGACCTCATCGGCCGGGCACGATAGCGGGGGGGTGAGGTGGGGGGCAACATCCGCATCCCAGGGCGGGGCGCGGCGACGCCGGGCAGGATCCGGGCGGCAGCCTGCGCCGCTCTTGCTCGACCCTGCACAGCTTTGTCATCCTGGCCGCAGGACGGCCTCATGTCCCGTGGCGCGCTCCCTCACGGCGGGCGCGCCACGCACCGAGGATCGCGAACGGCCATGCGGTGGCCGAGCGTGGCGACCTCACGGACATTCGGCGAAGTTGGTGTTGCCTTGGACGCTGCGCTCGATATTCGCGGTGACGGTAGGGATATCCATCTTCCAGACGTCTTCGGTCGCGTCGCACTCTCCATTTCTGTAGCTGTCCACATACCAGTATATCGTATAGGCTTTGCCGCCGGGCACCTTCCCTGTCACGAACACGCTGAACGTGCCGTCAGGCCCGATGGCATCGGATGCGTGCAGGGTCGCCTCGGTAGCGCCGGCGGCGTAGAGATCCACATAGACCCTGTCGCCGTCTTCGTAGCCCGTGTAGCGGGCGCCGCGCAGGCTGAAATCGAAGAGCGGGTCCATGGTGCCGCCGGCGCCGCCGGTCCCCCCCCCGCCGCCGGCGCCGCCGGTCCCTCCCCCGCCGCCGGCGCCGCCGGTCCCCCCCCCGCCGCCGGCGCCGCCGGTCCCTCCCCCGCCGCCGGCGCCGCCGGTCCCTCCCCCGCCGCCGGCGCCGCCGGTCCCAGCGCTGGTTGAGCCACCCGCTCCCGTGCCCTGAGCGCCGCCGGTCCCCGTGCTGCTCGCGCTGCCCTCACCGGTGGTGGTCGCCGTCGCGCTCGTGGTCGCGTCGTTCTTGACGCCGTCGTCTCCTCCGCACCCCGCACCCGCGCCGGCGATGCCGAGCGCACCCACGGCAATCCACACCGCGATCCACCGAGATGCCTGCATAAGGGTCCTCCTTGAAGCTCTGTTATCGAATCGACGAGCTCGGACGGCTGCGGCGAAGAGAGGCCGTCGCGCTCGCGAACGTGGGTCTCGAGAGAACGTGCTCCGGCCGCGGCGGGGCGGCGTCACGCCGCCCGCCGCGCCTGCCGCCGCCCGCGCCGCCGCAGCGCCGCGGAGAGGAGGAGCAGCACGCCCCATGCCTCCCGGGGCATCGGCGCATGGCCCATACGGCAGTCGCAGCCACCCTTGAAATCCGGAGGTGTGCCGCCGCCGCTGGTCGCCGTCGCCGCCACAGCCTCGCCCCCGGTGCCGTCCATGCCGCCCGCGCCGCCCGCGCCGCCCATGCCGCCCATGCCGCCACCGCCGGTCGGATCCTGCGCTTCACATGCGTCACCCACGCCATCCCCGTCGGTGTCCACCTGGTCGGCGTTCGCGACGTCCGGGCAGTTGTCACGGTCTGTCGCCACCCCGTCCGCGTCGGCATCGCAGGCGTCGCCGATGTCGTCGCCGTTCGCGTCTTCCTGGCCGGCGTTCGCAACGAGCGGGCAGTTGTCGCAGTCGTCGCCGCGATGGTCGCGGTCGGCGTCTTCCTGGGCTGCATTCGCAACGAGCGGGCAGTTGTCGGTCGCGTTCGATATCCTGTCGCCGTCGGTGTCGTCGTCGCAGGGATCGCCGAGGCCGTCGGCGTCGAGGTCGGCCTGCGGCTCACCCAGCGCAGGCGGCGGGTTTGCGATGAAGTCGCAGTTGTCTTCCTCGTTGATCACTCCGTCGGCGTCCGGATCGGCGTCCGGGTCGCAAGCATCGCCGGCGCCATCGCCGTCGTCATCTTGCTGTCCGGCATTCGCGACGAGCGGGCAGTTGTCGTCGACGTCGAACACACCGTCGTTGTCCGAGTCGCCGTCGCACACGTCGCCCTTGCCGTCGCCGTCGGTGTCGATCTGGGGCTCGCCCGGACGCGTCGGCGGGTTCGCCGTGAGCCGGCAGTTGTCCTCGTCGTCGAGCACCCCATCGTCGTCTGAATCTGTGTCCCGGTAGTCGGGAACGCCGTCGTCGTCCGTGTCCACCGCCGGCGTATTCAGCAGGGCATCCCCTGCTTCTTCGATGTCGAACACCCCGTCATTGTCGCTGTCCGGGTCCAAGGCGTCGATGTATGCGTCCCCGTCGGCGTTGTTGTCCGGATCGGTGGGATCGCTGCGGTTCACCACCTCCTCGATGTCGGCGATGGTATCGCCGTCCGAGTCGCGGCTGGTCGGGTCGGTCCCGAGGGCCGCCTCCTCGGCGTCCGTGAGGCCGTCGTCGTCGTCGTCGTCGTCGCAGACATCCCCGTCGCCATCGTGATCCGTATCGAGCTGATTCGTGTTGACGTCGTACGGGCAATTGTCGTCGGCGTCGAGGATGCGGTCGTTGTCGTCGTCGTCGTCGCACTCGTCGCCGAGCGCGTCGTCCGGACCGTTCTTCGGGTTGTTCGCCTGTTCGGGGTTCGGGATGGTGATGCAGTTGTCAGCGGCGTCCGGCACCCCGTCGGCGTCATCGTCGTCGTCGCACGCGTCGCCCAGGGCATCGCCGCCGGGCAGCTTCTCGTCGGTGTTGATCTGGGCGCTGTTCGACACGAATGGGCAGTTGTCGGCGTCGTCGGGCACGCCGTCGGCGTCGTCGTCGTCATCGCACTCGTCGCCGAAGGCGTCGCCGCCCGGGAGCGTCCGATCCGTGTTGGCCTGGGCGTGGTTCGGCGTCGTGACGCAGTTGTCGTTCACGTCGGGCACGCCGTCGGCGTCGTCGTCGTCGTCGCACGCGTCGCCGAACCCGTCGCCGTCGACCCAGCCCTCGTCGGTGTTCGTCTGATCGGCGTTGGGCGTGAGCGGACAGTTGTCCGTGGTGTCGGGTACGCCGTCGGCGTCGTCGTCGTCGTCGCACGCGTCGCCCTGCATGTCGCCGCCGGGCAGCGTCCGGTCCGTGTTGCGCTGGCTCGTATTCGGCACGGTTGGGCAGTTGTCCGTGGCGTCGGGCACGCCGTCGGCGTCGTCGTCGTCGTCGCACACGTCGCCCAACGTATCGCCGCCCGAGAGGTCCTGATCGGTGTTCCTCTGGTTCGCATTCGGTGTGTCCGGGCAGTTGTCGCAGGAGTCGCCTATCCCGTCGACGTCGACGTCGCCCTGGTCGTTCGTGTCGCTCGGCCCGTTCGGTGTGTCCGGGCAATTGTCGCAGACATTGCCGACCCCATCGTGGTCGCCGTCGGCCTGGCCAGCGTTGGCGATGCTAGGGCAGTTGTCGCAGACGTTGCCGAGGCCGTCGCCGTCGCTGTCGATCTGGTTCGTGTTGACGACCTCCGGGCAGTTGTCACAGACGTTGCCGACCCCATCTTGGTCGCCGTCGGCCTGGTTCACGTTGATGAGAAGCGGGCAGTTGTCGCAGACGTCGCCGAATCCATCACCATCGGTGTCGAGTTGGTCCAGGCTCGGGACGTCCGGGCAGTTGTCGCACACATTTCCGAAGGCGTCGCCGTCCGCGTTCTGCTGATCGTTCGGGTGATTCGGGCAGTTGTCACAGGCGTCGCCGAACCCGTCGCGGTCACCGTCAGCCTGGTCGCTGTTGGGCGTAGAGGGGCAGTTGTCACAGGCGTCGCCGATCCCGTCGCCATCGCTATCGGCCTGGTTCTCGTTCGGGTGGTTCGGGCAGATGTCGCACACATCGCCAACCCCGTCTCCGTCCGTGTCTGTCCGGTTGTTGCTGGATGTGCGAGGGCAGTTGTCGCAGGCGTCGCCGGCGAGGTCTACGTCAGCGTTGTGCTGATCGGGGTTCGGAACGTTCGCGCAGTTGTCGCACGCGTCTCCGATGCCGTCGTTGTCCGTGTCCCGCTGATCGTTGTTGTATGCGTCGGGGCAGTTGTCGCACGCGTCTCCGTAGGCGTCGCCATCGCCGTTGCGTTGGTTGTCGTTGGGAACGTTGATGCAGTTGTCGATACCATCGGCGCGCGCGTCGTTATCGTTGTTGTCGTCGCATATGTTCCCGATCCCGTCGCCGTCGCTGTCGAGCTGATCTTCGTTGCTCGACGTGTCGCAGTTGTCGCAGACGTTCGGCACGCCATCGTGGTCGGTGTCGGCGTCCGGATCCGCGGCCATGGGCGTGGGGATCGTCGGACACTTGTCGTCGACATCCTCTATCCCATCGTTGTCGTCGTCGGGGTCTTCGTTGTCCGGGATGCCGTCGTTGTCGTCGTCATCGTCGCAGGCATCGCCCTGACCGTCGCCATCGCCGTCATACTGGCTCGGGTTGCTGACCCCAGGACAGTTGTCGAGCTCGTTCGCGACCTGATCGTTGTCCGTGTCCCACAGCGCCGCGCCCGCCGGCCGCGGCGCGAGCGCCACGAGCGCGATCAGGCCCGCGAGCAGCGGCAAGATGCCGCGTCGCGCGGCGCCGGCGTGCGCGAGGTGGCGGGACATCCAAGGCAAGGCGGGGAAGGTCATCGCGGCTCCTCCAGACAGATCGCGCCGTACGCGACAGCGCCCCCGTAAGCCTACCCAGTTTCGCCCTCCTCCTGGGGAGGTTTTCCATCGCCGCGCGCTCGACGAGCCGGCGCTCGCCCGCCGCCGCCCGCCCCCGGTCGGAGGAGCCCCCCTCGCAGCCCCGGCTGCCCCGGCAACGCGCTGCCTCCTATTCGGCTGCGGGCCACCTTCTGTTAGGATGGCCCAGATCCGCCACCTCACGTCGCGCGCGCCGCGCCGACCACGGAACGACCCCTTGCGAAACCACCGCGTGCTGCGACTCGGCTTCAGGCTGCGAACGGCTGCGCTGCTCTCTGCGTGCGCCATTCTCCCCCAGGTCCTCGGCTGCTCCGACGAGGGCGCCTCGCGGCGCTCCCCCGCGCCAGGCGCTGCGTCGCCTCAGGCGGCGTCGCCCGGAGCGCGCGCCCGCATCGCCGCGATCCGTGCGCGCTTCGCCGACGCCATCTCACCCAGCCCCGTCAAGACGGTCGCGCGGACCCCGGCCGGCGCCCTGCGCGCCGCAAAGCCGGAGGCCGACGCCGCGTCCGTCGAGCTCCCGGCGCGCGCCGCCGGTCCGGTGCGCCTCGCCGACGGCGCGTCCCGCGTGTCGATCGCCTTCTCCCTCACCGACGCCGCCGACGTGCCCGCGGCTGTGGATGGCGGCCTCGTCCTCTACGCGGGCGCGCTGCGCGAGGGGGGCGCCGCCCGCGACGTCCTGCACCGCGTCCTCCCGCACGGGACCGAGGACTTCATCGTCTTCGAACAGGAGCCAGCGCGCAAGGAGCTCCGCTACCTCGTCGATGTTACCGCCGTTTCAGGCCTCCGCCTCGTCGAGCGCACGCTCGAGTTCCTCGACGCCGGCGGCTCGCCCCGCCTGCGCGTCGCACCTCCCTACCTCGTCGACGCGACCGGCGCGCGCCTTCCAGCTTCGCTCTCCGTCGAGGGTTGCGCTGTTGACACGAGCCCTCGCGCCCCGTGGGGCCGGCCGGTCACGCCCCCGGGCGCGCCGGCGTGCACCGTGATCGTCGGATGGCAGCCCGCCGGCGTTCGTTATCCGGCGCTCCTCGACCCGCAGTGGACTGCCACGGCAAGCCAGATGATCACGCCGCGCGCCCGTCACACCGCGACCGTGATCGATCCGGCGAACCCCGCGAGCCCCGTGCTCGTCGCCGGCGGCTTCGACGCGTCTGGCGGCGCGCTGGCGACGGCGGAGCTGTACTTCCCCCTCGACCGCACGTTCGCGAGCACCGACGCGATGGACGTCGCGCGCGGCGCCCACACCGCCACGGGGGTCACGAAGCTCGCCCCGCCGACGCCGTCGGATCCTGCGCCCCCGCCGCCGGCCGTCGTCGTCGTGGGTGGCAGCAGCCAGCGTACGAGCGGCACGCCGATCGCCGCCGTCGAGGTCTACAACCCGACCACCGGCCAGTTCGTCAGGGACTCGGGGGCCTCGCTGGGCCGGTTCGACCATTCGGCCACCCTCCTCGATCCAGGCGTGGTCCTCGTTGCGGGCGGCCTCGCGGATCCGCTCAACCAGCCTACAAGCACCGCCTCCATCTACACCTTCGCTTCCTTCGGACCGAGCGGAGGCGCGCCCATCTCGAGCACGCTCGTCCCCGTCGGCGGCATGGCGACCTCGCGCCATGCCCACACGGCTGTCCGCTTGAAGGCCGGAAACGTCCTCATCGCAGGCGGCTTCGTCCTCTCGGGCGCCGCGCTCACCTCGGCCGAGATCTTCGACGAGGACACGCGCGCTTTCCAGCCGATCTCCGTCCTATCGCCGCCTGGGATGACGATGAGGTCGCAGATGAGCGCCCTCCGCGGCTTCCACACGGCGACGCTCATCGATCGCACGGAGACGCTGGGCGGTGAGGCGGCGACGTCGCTCGATTCAGGCGAGGTGCTCCTCGTCGGCGGCACCACACGGCTCTCTGGAGGCGCTTACACCAACACCATCGACATCTATCACGATGGCGTGGCCGATCCGACCAAGCGAGGCTTCGAGCTCCAGAGCACGCTGATCCCGATGAAGAGCGCGCGCGCCTACCATACGGCGAGCCTTCTGCCAACGGGAGACGTCCTCATCGCCGGCGGGTTCGACGGCACGACCTCGCTCGCGAGCGCCGAGATCTATGATCCGCTGACCAGGGCGTTCACCCTCCTCAGCCCCCCGAACGGTTCGCCCGCTCAGGAGGCTCGTCGGGAGCACGTCGCCGTCGTCGTCAACGCCGGCGCCGACCGCGCGGCAGGTCAAGCAGTGCTCGTCGCGGGTGGCATCGGGGCCACGAGCGCGCAGCCGCTCGCCAGCGCCCAGCTGCTCATCAAGGCCAACGGGGAGCCGTGCGCGCGCGATCAAGAGTGCGCGTCAGGGCACTGCTCCGATGCGGAGAAGGTCTGCTGCGACCGAGCGTGCACCGGCGTGTGCACCTCGTGCACCCAGGAGGGCAAGGCGGACGGCAGCCCGAGCGGCACCTGCGGTCCTACGAAATATGGGATCAAGCTCCCCGTCGCTTGCCTCAACGAGATCGAGGTGCACACCCAGTGCGACGGCGCGGGGAACGTGATCGCCCACGAGGCCACGAGGGACTGCAAGCCGGGCCGCTGCGGGCGTGACAACGTCTGCATCCCCTATTGCTTCAACGATTGCGAATGCTCCGAGACCGGCTGGTGCAATGCGGAGGCGGGAGATCCGGGCACCTGCGATGTGGGCAGCACCTCGTCGGCTGGCGCAGGGGGCGCCGGTGGAGGGGGAGGCGCTGCTGGTTCGGGCGGTATGGGCGCCGGTGGCGCGGGTGGTGCGGGTGGCGTAGGCGGTGCGGGTGGCGTAGGTGGTGCGGGTGGCGTAGGTGGTGCGGGTGGCGCAACTGCCGGCTCGGGCGGCGCTGCTGCTGGCTCGGGCGGCGCTGCTGCTGGCTCGGGCGGCGCTGCTGCCGGGTCGGGCGATGCTGCTGCCGGATCGGGGGGGGCCGCTGACGGATCGGGTGGCGCTGACACCGGATCGGGGGGCGCGCCCCCCGGCTCGGGCCTCTGCGTCGATCGGCTCGCCAACGGCGCAAAGTGCACCCGGGATCGGCAGTGCGACTCTGGCTACTGTGTAGACGGTTTCTGCTGTGAATCCCTTTGCGAAGGCCAGTGCCAGGCGTGCAACGTGGTGAACAACGCCGGCAAGTGCACGCCCGTCGGGACGCCTGTCGACCACGAAGCCCCGCACCCCAACGAAGGCGGCACTTTCCAGCGCGAGGCCTGCCCCGGCGAGGGGGCGTGTGCCGGTTACTGCGGCGGCGCTATCGAAGCCGAGTGCATGTTCCCAGTGGAAGGGGCGGTCGCGAGGACCTCCACGTGCTCCTGCGCGGACGAGGGTTGCGCCGTCGGCCCCGCGACGCTCACCCGCTTCTTCTGCGGTAAAGAAGGCAAAGAGCAGGATCCCGTGACCGAACGTTGCGGCGGGTTCAAGTGCGCGGACGAGACCGCCTGCAAGACCTCGTGCGCCTCCGACGCCGACTGCATCCAGGACTTCATCTGCCAGGACGGCGTCTGCGCCGACCTCAAGGAAGTCGGACCGAGCTGCGACGGCGAGCACACGCTCCGAGCCGCCGGCGCCGACACGGATTGTACCCCGTACAGCTGCCCGCCGGGCGGCAGCGCCTGCGCCTCCCCGTGCAGATCGGTTGCCGACTGCGTCGATGGCTCCGTGTGCAACCTCGCGGGCCAGTGTGTCTCGCCGATCGAACCGTTGGAAATCCCGTCCTGCTCCTGCCGCATCGTCGGGGCCTCTACCGGGAACAACACCGCACGAGTCTCGGTCCTGCTCGCCGCCGCCGCGGCGGTGGCCGGGCTTCGCCGCCGACGGCGCGGCCGGTAGGCGTTCCAGCCTGCACGCTCCCGGCTCTCCGCAGGTGCCCAGCGCGCACCGCGGAGGCCGGGCGCAGGTGCAGCGCGATGAGGCCAGGCCTCCAGTCGCACCTTGTCAGGCACACGCCGCGCTGAGCGCCGCCTCGTGACGGCATCCAGCGGACCGGCGCATCGGCGCCGAGCTCCTCAGAACTGGTATCGCAGGTTCGCCCCGGGCGAGATCATCAAGACGAAGTCCCCCATGAGCGACTCGGCGTCGTACGTGCCGATCCCGTCGTTCGCCGCCGCCAGCTCGATCGTCCTGTCCCACTTCGGCTTGCTGAGGCCGATCAGGAGCAGCAGCTTCAGGCTGCCGGACACCTCCCACCGCTCTCCGAGCCGCAGGCCGAGCCGCACCTCAGGATCCGCGTAGAAGTACGTCGCCGAGGCGAAGTCGACCACCGGGGACGTGTTGAACCACTCCCCGCCCGTCGTCCTGAACCTGCCGGTCCGCTCATCGCGGACCTCGCCGACGAGCACCCCCGCGCCCAGCCGGAGCAGCGCCGGGAAGTCCTCGCCGAAGTGGTACCCGAACGTCGCGCCGGCAAGGAAGCCGCCCAGGCGGAGCGTGTCGCTCGCCGTGCCGTCGAGCGGATCCCGGTAGCCGACCGGCCTGAGCGTCGCCGAGCGCTCGTCGATCTGCTGTGCCGCGAACAGGCCGCCGAGTTCGATCCCGACGCCGATCCCCGAGCCGAGCTCGTAACCCCCGTGGATCATGCCGAGCCCGCCGAGGCCGAGCGAGCTGGAGCAACCCGAATCGCAGCCGTCCGTGATCGCCCCGCCCAGCGTCGGCGCCAGCAGGAACGACGCGCTCACGTCGAGCGTGATCTTCGGCGGCTTGCGCCAGATGTCGGCGTCCTCGTCGCGCTCGAGCCGCATGTCGAGGCTCTGGCGCTGGCCCTTCTGCAGCGCCACCGTGCGCGTCCCGGTGACGAACCCGTCGGCCTTCACCTCGACCCGGTGCGTGCCGGCCTTGAGCCGGCCGAGCCAGACGCCGTTGCCCACGTTGACCGAGTTGATCCACACGCTCGCGCCGGGCGGCGTGGGGTCGATCCGCAGCGACGCGTCGAGATCCTCGGCGAGCAGCGACAGCGTCGTGAGCTCCTGCGGCTTCACGGGCGCCGCCGTCGGCTGCGTCCCGAGCTTCCCCGCGCCGCGCAGCGCGACCATGTGGTCGCCGACCGACAGCGCGCCGATCCACGGGGTCTGCCCCACGACGACGTTGTCCACGAGCACGTCGACCGTCTTGCCGGCGCGCTCCACCACGCGCAGCCGGCCGGAGCGGGTCAGCCTGCGGAGCTTCGCGTTCATCGTGACGGTCTGCCCCCCGGCGACGTCGACGCGCGTCTCCACCGGCTCGTAGCCTTCCTTGAAGACGCGGACGACGTGCGCGCCCGCCGCCACGCGGATCGGCTTGACGGGCGGGTACTGTCCGCGCTCCTCGCCGCTCACCACGATGGACGCCCCGGGCTCCGCGTTCGTGATGTCGAGCGTCCCCACGAGCGCCCGCAGCTCGGCGATCTCCCGCTGCGCGACCGCGCGCTCGGCGGTCGACATGGTGAAGTCGCGCAGGAAGGTCTCGAACATCTCGAGCGCCTCGTCGTAGCGCTGGAGCTTGCGCAGCGCGATCGCGGCGTTGTTCGTGGCCGCGCGCGTCGGGTAGAGCTTGCGCGAGAGGAGGAACTCGGCGAGCGCGGGGCTCCAGGCCTCCTCGCGCAGGAGGGCGAGCCCCTTCTCGAAGTGGAGCCGCGCGACCTGCCGGTCCGTCTCGGAGACGGGCGCCTCCTCGGCCAGCGCGGCGCCCTCCGTGCCGGCCGGCGCGGCGCCTTCCGCGCCGGCCGGCGCGGCGCCTTCCGCGCCGGCCGGCGCCGGCTGTGCGAGCGCCGGTCCCGCGGCGATCGCGACGGCGAGCGCGGCCGAGAGCGCGCGCAGCCGCCGCGCCGGCCGGGGGCGTCGCGCGAGGGAGAGAGGGCACGAGCCGCCGCGCCGCGTACGCAGATCCATTCGATCGAGCACCGTACTCAGCCTGTTCTTCTGCTGTTATTTTCCGAACTCTTCGGTGTTGTCGATGATCCCCTTGGGGGTCGTCGGCGCGGGTGGCGGCGTCGGCGCGGCGGAGACGCTCTTCGCCGGAGGCGCCGGAGCGCCCTTCGCCGAGGGCGGCATGAGCTCGATCTTGAGCGGCCGCGCGCCGCTTGTGGTCACGAACACGTCGGTCACCACCTCGTTCGCCCCCTTGAACACGCGCACCCTGTGCTCGCTCCCGAGCGGCCCGGTGATCTCCAGGATGCCGTTCCTGGTCTTCGCGCGTGCGCCTTCGATCTCGACCGAGGCGTCGGCAGGCAGGATGACCACCTGAACGCGCCTCGGATGCAGCTCGGCGGCCTCGACGACCTCCGACGTCCCCGTCGCGGCCGGCGGCGGCGGCGGCATCGGCGCCGGCGCCGGGGTGGCCGCCGCCGGCGGGAGCGCCTCGGCGGTCGCCTGCGCCACCGGCGGCGCGACGGGCTCGGGCGACCGCCGGCTGCTGACGAAGTACACGCCGGCCGCGATGACCGCGGCGAGCAGCGCGGCGCCGGCCACGACCGGCCCCCGCGACGCGCCGGGCTGCGTGCCGCGATGCGACTGCGTGAGCGCCCCGGTCGTCGCGGCGCCGGCGTGGTTGCCGGCCGGGACGACCGCGCCGTGCGGCCCGCTCTGGTTCGCCGGCGGCGCGAACGACGGGTGCGATCCGCCGCGGTGCTCGTGCGGGGCCGCGGGGTACCCGCCGCTCGGGTTCGCGGGCGACGCCGCGAGCGCCGCGTATCCGCCGCTCTGGTTCGCGGGCGACGCCGCGAGCGCCGCGTATCCGCCGCTCTGGTTCGCGGGCGACGCGCCGGCATACGCGCCGCTTTGGTTCGCGGGCGACGCGCCGGCATACGCGCCGCTCTGGTTCGGGGGCGGGAGGCTGACGTTCACCGAGAACCGCGGCGCGGACTGCCTGTGCACGGCCTCCGGCAGCGGCACGAGCATGCTCTCGTGGATGCCCCAGCCGTAGGGGAGCATCGGCCGGATGGCGCCGAACATCTCCTGCGCGCTCTGGTAGCGCTGCCCGGGCGCTTGCAGCAGGCAGCGGTGCACGATCGCCGCGACCTCCGGCGGCACCCACGGCGCGAAGTCCTGCACCGGCGGCGGGGGATCCGAGCAGATGGAGATGATGAGCTCGCCGAGCGCGGTGATGTGATGGTACGGGGTTCGCCCTGTGAGCGCCTGGTAGAGCACGGCGCCGAGCGACCAGATGTCGGTGCGGTGGTCGATCTCCTTCTGGCCGCGCGCCTGCTCGGGCGACATGTAGAGCGGCGACCCGATGAGGTTCCCGGTGCGCGTGAGATCGGCGCCCTCGGTCTCGTTCGCCCGGTCCATCTTGACCTTGGCGATGCCGAAATCGAGCAGCTTGACGAGGATCTCGCCGGCGTCGCGCCGCGCGAGGAACAGGTTGTGCGGCTTGATGTCGCGGTGGACGACGCTCGCCTCGTGCGCCTTCTGGAGCCCGAGGCACGACTGCGCGACGATGCGCAGCGCGAGGTCGGGCGCGAGCGGCCCGACGCGTTTGATGAGCTGGTGGACGTCCTCGCCGGCGAGGAACTCCATCGCGAGGAAAGGCAGGTTCGATCCACGATCGACGCCGGCGTCGAGCACCTGGGTGATGTGCTGCGTGTCGATCGCGCCCGCCGCGCGCGCCTCGCGCTGGAAGCGGCTGACCACCTTCGGATCGCGGGTGAGATCGGCCGAGCTGATCACCTTGACGGCGCAGCGACGGCCGGTCCCCGTGTGCTCGGCCTCATAGACCGAGCCCATGGCGCCCTCTCCGAGCAGCTGGCGTATCTGATATTTGCCGTCGATGATCGTGCCGATCACAGCGTTAGGGGCACTCTAGGGGATTGCGCACGGGGGAGCAATGTCCGCGAACGCGCGCGCGCTCGCGGCTCAACCTGCCGCGGATCCTCGTACAGCTCGGCGGGACAGATCGCGCTCCTGAGGGAAGCCCACCCCCGAAAACGGGGGCGGCCCCACCCGGTCGCGCCCCGTCGGGTCGAGGCGCCGGCCGCCCGCCTCCGCCGCCGTCACGTCCCCGGCGCCGCCGGCCGCCTGGGGGGTGGACCCCAGGCGACCGCGGAGAGGTCTGCGAGAGAGCGCGCGACGGGAGGCCGACGCCCGGTCGGCCATCGAGGACGAGCGACTCGCGCTCTCCCGTGACCGCCCGTGCGCCTGCGGAGGCACGCCGTCAGGCGGTCGAGGGGGCCGCCAGCGCCGCGCGAGCGGGCGTGGCGCCAGCAGCTGCGGAGGTTCGAGCGCCCGTTACCAGCGGAAGCCGTTCTCCCCACCGCAGTGGGGGGGCCGGAACCCGGGGTTACGGAACCTGTCATGATCACGGAAGCAGCAGAAGTCGAAGTCGTCGAACCTGTTGCGATCACGGAAGCAGTCGTCGCGGAAGCAGTCGTCGCGGAAGCAGTCGCCGCGGAAGCGGTCGTCGCGGAAGCAGTCGTGGCGGAAGTCGTTGCGGAAGCAGTCGTGGCGGAAGTTGTGGTCGAAGAGCGTGTTGATGTTGATGTTGTTGTTGTTGATGAAATTCGACGGGCAGCAGCCGAAGCCGCCGCCGAAGCCGCCGAAGCCGCCGAAGCGCGAGCCCACTGCGCCGACGCCCGGCGCGCCGAAGCCGAAGCCCGGCGCGCCGAGGCCGACGCCCGGCGCGCCGAGGCCGACACCCGGCGCGCCGAGGCCCGGCGCGCCCACCGGCCCTTGCCCGACCTGGCCAATCGGCGCCTGGCCCACCTGGGCAATCGGCGCCTGGCCCACCTGGGCAATCGGCGCCTGGCCCACCTGGCCAATCTGCTCCTGTAGACCGGGGCCCGCCGTCCCCTGCCCGAGGTCGATGGGCCCCTGCGGCCCGAGCATCCCTCCCTTCCCCTTGCTCGGCCCGAGCGGCGACTTGCCCGGCGCCTGGAATCCACCCCTCTCCTCGTCCCCCTCGAGCGCCCCGGCAGCCTCGTCCCCCTCGAGCGCCCCGGCAGCCGAATTGACGAGCTCGACCTCGGTGAGGTCCGCGTCGCCCACTGAATCGACGGCGCACCCCGTGCCCAGCGCCGCCATCACCATCGCGAGCCCCATCACCTTGCCATGAATCGAGAGCATGTGTTGTCCTCCTCAATATCCCGTGATGGCCGGAAGCCCCGAGCCATCCTGGGTTCACCGAAGAGCAGGCTGTGTGCCTCAGCGCTCGTGTGCAGACACTGCCGCTGCGAGCTCGCGTCGCCGGCCTCGCCGCATCGGCGAAAAGACATTCTCTGGATCAGCGCCGGCTCTGGTTTTCCGATATCTCAACGCGAGGACCGGCCGGACGGCCCCCCAGCGCCGCGGCCCCTGCGCGCGGGCTGCGTGCATCGGCTGGAGATGGCGAACTCACCGCCTCGGCGGCCGGCGCTCGAGCGGGGCGCGCAAACCCATCTCTCTCGCGCGTTCGAGCAGATCACGTGCGCTCTCGCCCGCGCCGCGGCCGTCGCGAACGAGAGCAGCTGGGCCCCTCCGGCGACGCGCAGACGGCCGCCGCGCGCCGCCTCTCCGCCGCTCGTCTGACCCGGCCAGAACCCGCCCGTACCGCCCCGGAGATATCGACACTTCTGCGCCTGACCTGCTCAGGATGCGCCGTTTGTGACCAATGAAGGCAGAGCACGAGAATCGATCGACTCGGGCCGTAACCATCCGCCTCCGTCACCGCAGCTCCGCGATGGGCGCTCGAAACGAACCCTGCCGGCGCGCTCCTGCGCTGGCAGACCACCAGATGCGCGCAAGTGGGCTCATGTGAGCAAGTATGCGCTCTGTGGATCCAGGCGCCGTTTACGTACGGCCGGCGGGTTGGTAGAACTTTTCTCCGGAGGACGCATGAGCAACGAGCCGAGCGAGACGGAAGGGGCAGACACGGGTCGTCGTGGGGTGTTGCGAGCGGCCGCCACGACCGAGGCGGCCATGGCGGGCGGGGCTGTCGGGTGCGCGCCGCCCGGGGCGCCTGCAGCCCCGCGAGATGCCGCGGCGGCGGCGCCGCTGCGCAGGCTCGGGCGGACCGGCGCGCAGGTGGAGCCGGTGTCGCTCGGCGGAGAGGGGATCCTCCGGACGACCGGTCGCCACCGCGAGGCGGTGCCGGTGATCCTGGAGGCGCTGCGCCTCGGGGTCAGGTACTGCGACACTGCGCCTGCGTACCACCAGAGCCAGGACTACTATGGTGAGGCCTTCCGCGCCGCCGGACCGGGGGCCCGCGAGCAGGTATTCCTCGCCTCCAAGACGCACGCGCGCGATCGCGACGGCGCGCTCAGGCTGCTCGACGACAGCTTGCGCCGCCTCGGGACAGACCACCTCGATCTGTGGCAGTTGCACGATCTGCGCGAGAGCGACGAGCTCGACGCCATCTTTGGCAAGGGGGGCGCGATCGAGGCCGTGGAGCAGGCCAGGGCGGACGGCCGCGTGCGCCACGTGGGGATCACCGGGCACCACGACCCGCAGATCCTCGTCGAGGCGATGCGGCGCTATCCGGTCGACACCGTGCTGTGCGCGATCAACCCCGCGGATCCGGCGCGGCTCCCCTTCCTGACGACGGTGGTCGAGGAGGCGCGGCGGCGCGGCGTCGGCGTCATCGGCATGAAGATCATGGCCGCGGGCCGCCTGCTCCAGGATCGCGCCGCGAGCCCAGGCGAGCTCATCCACTACGCCGCGAGCCACGCCGACACGGTGATCATCGGCTGTTCCTCGATCGCCGAGGTGCGCGAGAACCTCGGCGCGAGGGCCCTGCCCTTCCCCATGCCGCCCGCCGAGCGCGGCGCGCTCGAGGCGCGCGTCGCGCCCCGAGCCGGTCGTTACGACACGTTCAAGGCCTGAACGGCGCCCCTCCACGCTCCATCTCTTCTTCGCCTCTTCTTCCTCTCTGCCGTCCTCGGCGCCTTGGCCGTCGACCCGCCCGGGCTCTACGGCGGCGCGATGTCCTTGCAGCAGCGGAATCCAAGGTGGTAGTTCGCGTGGCTGCCCTTGCTCATGAGCCGCGTCGCGTGCCAGTCGGGCGCGCGAAAGCGGCAGTCGTCGGCGTGGACCTCCATCGACGAGAACGCGAACCAGCTGCCCTTCATCTCGGTGAAGCCCCGATCGCCGCGCCGCGCGAGCTCGTCGGGCAGGATGGGCAGGCTCATGTGCTCGGCCACGTTGCCGTGCAGATCGAAGACCCCGAGGCTGCTCCGGCACGCGGGGAAGGCGCCGGCCGGATACGTGTTGGAGCCGCAGCGGTCCCACCCGCCGCCTGGGCATCCCGGCGTGCGGGAGCTCTCCGTGCCGCAGAGCGCGTGGTTCTTCTCGGGACCGTAGCTCCACACCTTCTCGCGCAGGAGGTTGTGATGCCAGCTCGCCTCGCTCCGGGGCCTCTCCCACTCGTACTCGACGTCGGGCTCCCTCAGGGCGCCGGCGCACGCCCCCTCCCACTCGTGCGCATCGCAGATCCGCTCTCCGATCGCCCTGCACAGGAGCGCCGCTTCGCGCGCCCGGACGTGCACCACGGGGTACTCGCAGGGGATGTTCGGGAACTCGAGCTGATCGATGCAGACAGGGGCGTCCTCCGCCGTCTGCCCGCGCGTGGGGTCGAAGAGCGGCACCATCCCCGGCGCGCCGCAGGCCGGCTCGCGCGCCCGCTCGACGCCCGCGATCTCCCGGATGCGGCGGCACTCCGAGCGCGACATCGGGTGGCGCGTGAGCGCGGGGTTGCCCTGGCCGAGCACCGGCGACGCCGCGAAGATCGCCTCGACCTGCCGCATCGCCTCGTCGGAGAGCGCGAGCTCGCGCCGCATCCGCGCGAACAGCCGGGCGCGCTGCTCGTCCAGCGTGGCAGGCGCGAGGTCCTCATCATCCATGGTGGGCGCCACGCGCTCCGCCGGCGCGGCCGACGCGGCGGCCGGGCGCTCCCGTAGCGCGCCTGCGAGGAGCGGCGCTGCGGTGCGCGCCACCGGCGCCCTCGACAGGCGCGCGCGTTCGCCGGTCCACACGGCGGCGCCCGCGCCGATCCACACGGCGGCGCCCGCGACGAGCACGCCCGCGGCGACGAGGGCCGCTGTCCTTCCGCGGCCGCCCCCGCGCGCCCTGTCGGCGCGCACGCCCGCCGAGAGCGCCGGCGGCGGTGCGCTCGGCGCGGGCGGTCGCGGCGCGGAGGCCGGATCGTTCGGCGTCTCGGGGCAGGACATCGGCGTGCGACCTCGCGCTTACGGCTACGGACATCCGTCGATTTCGGCAACTTTCAGAGCGCGCGCGATCGCCAGCCGGCCCGAGCGACGCCTTGACGGTCCTGCCCGGGGCACGTCAAATGGGGCATCGTGCGCAGGGCGGCCCTCCGAATTCTCTACCTGGCGCTCCTGCCGGTGCTCGTCCTGTTCGCGCTGATCGTCGCCCCCGCCGTGGTCGTCTCGCGCATCGCGAGCCGCGGCCGCGTGTGGCGGCCCGAGACATGGAAGAAGATCTCCTACGGGAGCCGCTACTTCGGATCGTCGTTTCGGGGGCGGCTCGGCGAGGTCGTCGACGTCATCGACGTCGTCCGCGATCGCGTGATCCTGCTGGTCCTCCTCCTCGCCGCGCTCTGTCTCGCCGGCGGGCTCATCGTGCATCTCTTGGAGATCGGGGTCCCGAGCTGGGTCTCTGCGCGGCCGGACGGGCCTTTCGCCTCGTCCGTCGGGTCCGATCTCGCGTGGTTCCCTGCGGGCGGCAGGCTCTCCTTCGGGGGCGGCGCGGCGCTCGTCCTGGTCGGCTGCGTGGCGCTCGCGCTGCTCGCCCTCGGGATCTCGCTCTATGCCTGGCTCGCGTTCGCCATGGGCGAGGCGATCCGCGTGATCCTGCGGTATGGCGGCGCGGCGACGCTCTTCCCCGACCCCGGGGACGCGATCCCCGGCGGGCGGCTCGTGCTCTGCCAGCTCTCCGATCTGCACCTCACGGCGGACGGCCGCGAGCCGTACGAGATCGAGGAGAGCTCGGCCGCGTGGCCCGAGGGCGTCGCGCGCCCCGACACCGCCGATCTGACAGGCCGTCTCCGGCGGCTCGTCGCGGAGATCGCGGCCATGAGGCCGCCGCTCGTCGCGCTGACCGGCGACATGACCGATCTCGGGGAAGAGGCGCAGTGGGCCGAGCTCGAGGCGGCGCTCGCCGGCATCCCTGCCGCCACGCAGGTGCTCATGGTGCCTGGCAACCATGATATCGCCATCAACCTCGGCACGTCGCCCGATCCGTACCTCACGAAGCGAGCGGAGCGCGAGCAGCGCTTCATCGAGGTGCTCACCCGGGTCGAGCGCGGCCCGTTCCAGCCCCCGTTGCACATCCCGGCCCGCAAGCGGGCCCGGCGCCGGCTGCGCGCGATCGCCGGCCTGTATCCGAGGCGGCTCGATCTCGAGGGGGGTATCCGGATCTTCGGGCTCAACTCGAACCGTTACCGGTCGCGGTTCGTGGGGTCGAACGCGATCGGGCAGATCGGCGGCGGTCAGCTCCGGCGCCTGGCCCGCGCGCTCAGGCGGGGCACCGGCCCGGTCGTCGTGCTCCTGCACCACCACGTGGCGCGCCTCGCGGGGCCGATCTCGCTCAACGACACGTTCATGATCGCGATGGATGGCCCGCGCCTGCTCGAGATGCTCGCGGCGTATCAGCAGAAGAACCCGAGGAAGAACAGCGCGCTCGTGCTGCACGGGCACAAGCACCTCGCGTTCTTCGGCCATTACCGCTCGAAGAGCGGCGGTCGCGTCAGCGTCTACGCGCACCCCTCGTCGACGCTGGGCCACGAGACGGACGGCCACCTCGACGGCATCGCCCGGTTCGCGGCCATCCGGCTGACGGACGAGGGCAACTGGCGCGTCGAGACGCACCCGCTCCGCCCCGCGCGCGTGAACGAGGGCGCCCGCGCGCCTCGCGGAGCCCGGGGAGAGCTCGGCCGATGAGGATGTAGCGCAGCGCATTCTCGGCCGCGTTCGCGATGAGGAGCGGCGCACGATCCATGGCTTCGGACAGCGTGCAGGGAGCCTCGAGGATGGACGAGAACGAGTCGATGCCGCACGCATAGTTCACGCGCGCATCCTCATCGACGGTCCCCGCCAGGGCAATGACCGGCAGCCTGAAGCTCCCGATGACGCTCGGCCTGGAGTCCTCGCTCTCGGGCGTCCACCAGGGCGTGCTCGTCCTGCTTACCCGGCGGCGGCGGACGGCGCGGAGGCGAGCCCGCGCGGCGCGGATCAGGGAACGAAGTAGCAGATCTCGAGCCAGGGTCGGTCGCTCTGGAGGGGGTGGTCGCTCGACCTGTACGACGTGCGCCCGTGCGGATCCTCCTCGACGAGGAAGCCGTGGTTCGGGGCGGAGCCATCGACCCACGCCTGGACGAGGCCGGTCAGATCGGCGGTCATTTCATAGGGGCCGGCCCACGTCAGGTCGGCCTCGACGGCCTCGTCGTAGCTTGCGGCGAAGCGGTTCCATGTGACGGCGTCCTCGCTCCAGGGCGCGGTGATCCGGTGGATACGGACGCGCTGATCGCCGGCGCCGTAGGCGACAACGCCGAAGTCGGCCGAGGTGACGGTGGCGCCGGCGGGGATGCTGTCGAGCCCGAACCTGAAGAGCGCCTGCTTGGGGAGGCCGTGCGCGGAGCCCGAGTCGTTGTAGGGGACGCGGCCGTCGCCGTAGTCGGGGAACGCTTCCCAGATACCGGCGTCCGCGACCTCGCCGGCGGTGCCTCGCTGCACGGTGACGCACGCGTCCACGCATGCGTCGCCGGTGCCGTCGCCGTCGCCGTCGGTCTGGTCCGGGTTCGCGACGCCCGGGCAGTTGTCGCAGGCGTCGCCGATGCCGTCGGCGTCGCTGTCGGCCTGGTCCGGGTTCGCGACGCCCGGGCAGTTGTCGACCGCGTCGCAGACGGCATCGCCGTCGCTGTCGCCGCGCGGACACGGGTCGCAGGCGTCGCCGATGCCGTCAGCGTCGCTGTCGGCCTGGTCCGGGTTGTTCACGGTGGCGCAGTTGTCGCAGCCCGTGCCCAGGCCCGGCGCGACGCCGTCCCCGTCGTGGCTCCCGAGCGACGTCAGCCCGCGGTTGTAGCCGTCGCAGACGTCGCGATCGCCGCACGGAAACGTACCGGAGACCGCGTCGTGCAGGCACAGGAACGACGAGCCTTCGGTCCCATCGACGTGGATGCGCGCGAAGCCGACGAGCAGATTCGCGCCCCTGGCGATATCGACCCGGACATCGTTGCATGTGGCCGGATTGTAGAGGGCGAGCACCTCGGGCTCGGTGAACCTCTTCTGGAGCGTCGTTGTGCCGCATTCGCAGTCGTTGACGCTCGGGATCGTGCCGAGGTGGACCCCGTTCAGGTACAGTGAGAACTCGGCGTCGCCGCAATCGGCGTGGTTGATGATGAGCGTGATCGCGGTCGTCGCCCCAGACGCCGTCCCGGGGAACGCCGCAAGCACGAGGAGGGAGAGGCAAGCGCCAGCGGCGCTTGTACGGATGTATCGCATGATCAACTTTATATCCCTCCTTTGCACGGTATACAATGCTCCTGGGTGGGCCAGGCGTGTGTGTTCACGCGTCGGGCGCGGGGGGCGGGCGGATATACGGTGACGATTGGGGGAGCGCTTACGCTCGCCCAGAGTTGGACACGAGGAGAGGTAGGCATGACGCCGAGGTCGTCCCATCCGCGTCGAGCGACCTGGTGCGGGCCGGAGCGAGGAGCACCCCGCCCGCACGCTGCGCGCCGCCTCAGATGGCCGCACGCTTTACGCCGCCTCCCTCCCCCTCCGCGCGGCCCGGCGCAGCGGCGCGACCGCGGCCAGGAGCAGTATGACGAGTGCCGTCTCCGACGAGGACGCCGGAGAGCGGCGCGCGAGATTGCGCTCAGGCTGCCGCTGCGGTGCAACGGGTCGACGTCGTTGACGGGTTCCGGGCAGAGCGACGGCGCTATCTCGGAAACGACATGCGGTCAGGATCAGGATGACGATGTCGGACGAAGTCTGCAGCACCGACGCCGTCGAGGTAGAACGGGACAGGGCGGCCGAGGAGAGCGCCGCGACGAGAGCGCCGGAACGACCGGCCTTTCTCGGGAGTGGGGCCCGCAGGCGGCCCCGCGTCGGCGCAGGATCAGCTGATGCCCATGGGCGCGCCGCCCTCGGCGACGAACCGATCGGCGATGTCCACGAGGAGCGCGTCGGTGGCGGGCTTGCTCTTCACGGTGACCTGCGTCTCGTCGGGCAGGAGCACGAACGAGCCGACCACCTTGCCGTCGAGCCGCACCTCGTGGCTCCCTCCGGGCGGAGCGGGGGCGACCTCGTAGACCTTGCCGTCACGCGCCTTGATCTTCATGCCCTAGCGGTAGCACGCAACGGCCGCGCGCGGCGCACACCGCGCCGCGGCGCGCGCGGCGGCGTCCCCGACGGCCGGCCGGGCGAGAGACCCTCCACCGCGGGCGGGTTGCGCTGTAGGATGCAACCGCGCCGCGCGCGAGGAGTATGCACCGTGCCGAGATTTCGATCTGGTCCTGATCCCGTCGCTCGCATCGGCGAGGCGGGGCTCTGCGCGGAAGCGTCCCGGGGGAGCGTCATGACGGTGGCCTCCTCGCAGCGCACCGAACCACGGACCCACGCAGCGGGCCCCGCGCTCGACGTCGATTGCTGACGCCGACGCCAGAGTCTGGCCAGCCCCCGGAGGCCGGCGGAGGGTGGATCGTCCTCGGCGTCCTGAACGAGATCCTCCTCAAGCTCGCGAGCCAGCCGGATCTGAGATCGCTCTGGGAAGAGGTCTGCTCGAGCGCGCGCTGGATCGTCCCGTCCCAGCGGCTCTGCGTCGTGCTCGGCAACGACGGCGGCGGCGCGCGGGTCGCGGCGCGGTACGAGCGCGGCAGCTTCGAGTACGGCGCGCCCGAGGGCGGCGGCGTCGTCGTGGACGCATGGATGGTCGCGGCGCTGGAGGCGCAGCGCGCCGCGTGGTTCAAGGGGCCGTGGGCCGAGGCGCGGGAGGCGGACAGCGCGCGTGCGTGGCTCCTCGCCGACGACCCCGACGTCGTCTTCCACGTGCCGATCCAGGTCTACAAGAAGACGATCGGCACGATGCTCTTCGCCCTGGAAGACCAGCGCCAGATCGACCGGAAGGCGCTGGCGAGCGCGACCACGTACGCGCTCTACGTCGGGGCGACCTACACGATGCTCAAGAACTCGCTCGACCTCGCCGCCGCGAGCGCGCAGCTGCGTGAGCAGAACGAGGAGCTCGAGCGCGTCCAGCTCGAGCTCAGGCTGCAGCTCGACCGGGCCCGCGCGCAGCACGAGGCGATGCTCGAGATGTCCACGCCGCTCATCCAGGTGTGGGACAGCGTGCTCACGCTGCCCGTGATCGGCATGATCGACGGCGTGAGGGCGGCGCGCATGATGGAAGAGGTGCTCGGCGCGGTCGTCCAGCACGCCGCCCGCTTCATGATCGTCGATCTCACCGGCGCGCACGCGACCGACGCCTCGACGATCGAGCACCTCCTCCGGCTCTTCGCGGCGACGAGGCTGCTCGGCAGCCAGTGCATCATCTCCGGCGTCCCGGCGGTGATGGTCGAGCACATCCTGGAGGCCGGCGGCAGCCTGGACGGGATCCCGGTGTTCAGCACGCTGAAGAGCGCGCTCGAGCACGTGATGGGCGTCCTCCGGCCGAAGCCGCGGTAGCCGCCTCCGGCCGCCTGCGGAAGGAGCGCCCCGATCGGAGCGGCGCCTGCCGCGCGCGGCGCGCAGCTCCCCGTGATACGCCCGCCGTCGCAAACCGGAGCGTGACAGATGAAGCTCGCAATGATCGGACTCGGGAGGATGGGCGCCAACATGGCGCGCCGGCTCATGCGCGGCGGCCACGAGGTCGTGGCGTTCGATCTGAACCAGGACAGCGTGAAGCAGCTCGGCGAGGAGGGCGCAGGGACGGCCTCGTCGCTCGACGAGGTTGCGGCGCAGCTCGCATCGCCGCGCGTAATCTGGGTCATGCTCCCCGCGGGCGCGCCGACCGAGCACGTCGTGCAGGAGCTCGGCGAGAAGCTCGGCGCGGGCGACGTGATCATCGACGGGGGCAACACCTACTTCAAGGACGACGTCCGCCGCGCCGGGGCGCTCGCCCCGAAGGGCATCCGCTACGTCGACGTGGGGACGAGCGGCGGCGTGTGGGGGATCGAGCGCGGCTACTGCCTCATGGTCGGCGGCGCCCCCGAGACGTTCGCCCTCGTCGAGCCGATCCTGCGGACGCTCGCGCCCGGGCCGGGAGACATCCCGCGCACGCCGGGCCGGCGCGCGGCGCAGAGCACGTCGGAGGAGGGCTTCCTCCACTGCGGCCCGGTCGGCGCCGGCCACTTCGTGAAGATGGTCCACAACGGCATCGAGTACGGCCTCATGCAGGCGTACGCGGAGGGGTTCGACATCCTGAAGAACGCGGCCACCGAGCGCCTGCCCGAGGAGCACCGGTACGCGCTCGACCTCGGCGAGATCGCCGAGGTCTGGCGGCGGGGCAGCGTGGTGGGCTCGTGGCTGCTCGATCTCACGGCGATCGCCCTCGCCGAGAGCCCGGAGCTCGGCGAGTACAGCGGCTTCGTGCAGGACTCCGGCGAGGGGCGCTGGACCGTGATGGCGGCGATCGAGGAGGCGGTGCCCGCCGAGGTGCTCTCCTCGGCGCTCTACGCGCGCTTCCGCTCCCGCCACGATCACACCTTCGCCGAGAAGGTCCTGTCGGCGATGCGCCACAAGTTCGGCGGTCACCTGGAGCGCCCGACGGGGGGCTGAGCGGCGCTCCCGGCCGCCATTCGAGCGACGAGCCGGGAGCGCGTTCCCGGCGCGCCCGGGCCACCCCCGCCCGGGAACCTCTCATCCTCCTGGAGAGGCTCATAAAATGGATGTAAACTGTTGAAATTATTATGATTTAACCTGTATCACCGGTCCGGAAGCTCTCCGGTAGGTCGCTCTCCTCGGGCTGCGCTCGCTGCCCCGAGGCGAGGAGCGCCTCGGCCAGGAGCATCGCGTCGACCGGCCAGAGCTCGGGCGGGCGCCGGTGCTTCGCCCCTGCCTCGGGGAGCGGGCGGCAGGTGAGCACGAGGCGGCGGAAGCGATCCGGGATGGCGTCCCGGCCGTGCGCCGCCCCGAGCAGCGCGCCGGCGATCGCGGCGTTCGTGTCGGCGTCGCCGCCGGCCATCACGGTCGCGATGAGCCCCTGCTCGAGCGAGGGCGCGTGGAGGAGCTGGTAGAAGGCGTTCTGCAGGGCGATGAGGACCCAGCCGGCCTGGTGCGAGAAGCTCCGGGGCGGCGCGCGGCGCGCGGCCTCCAGCGCGGCGAGGACCACGCGCTCGCCGCTCCGCTCCGCCTCGGCGCGGCCGATCGCGAAGGCGCCCTCGACGCCGGCGCCGCCCACGGCGGCGGCGATGGCCGCGACGAACGCGGCGGAGGCGGCGCAGCAGACCGGGTGGGGGTGCGTGAGCGCGCTGTCGTCGCGCGCCCAGGCCGCGGCCTCCTGCGGGCGGCCCGCGCCGAGGATGCCGAGCGGCGCGGCGCGCATCACCGAGCCGTTCGCCTCGCTGGTCAGGCTCGCGGCCGCCCTCGCGCGGTCGCGGCGCGCGCCGGGCGAGGGCGCGCCCGCGGCGGCCGAGAGGGCGGCCGCGGTGGTGTTGCCGATGTCGAACGGGCGGGAGCCGTACCAGTGCACGTAGGCGTCGAGCGCGGCCTCGGCGACGAAGCCGCGCTTGCGCACGATCGACCGCGCCAGCATGAGCGCCATCTCGGAGTCGTCGGTCGGCTGCCCGGCGAGGGTGTTCCACGTCCCGCCGTCGGCGAGATCCTGGACCCCGCCCGGGTAGAGCGCCTCGATCTGCTCCGCGGTCCGGAGCTCGACGAGCGCGCCGAGCGCGTCGCCCGCGAGCTGGCCGAGCAGGCAGCCCTGGGCCCGGGAGAGCGCGCCGGCGCCCTCGATGAGCAGGCTGCGGGACGGGCGCAGGAGGCCGTACGTCCCCTGCGGCGCCGGGATGCGGCCGTGGATGACGGCGTTCCACGGGCGCCGCGCGAGCTCCCGGACGACCGCGGGGGCGCCGCCGAACAGGCGGCAGATGTCGCCCTCGCCCTGCGCCGTGTACGCGATGGGCGCGCCGTCGTCGTCGACGAGCTCGCCGCCCGCGGCGCGCACGAGCGCGTGGCCGGCCGCGTAGTCCCAGCTGCGAGGCCGGCTGAGCGAGACCGCGGCGACCCCCTCGCCGACGGCCGCCAGCGCGAGCCGGTAGGCGAGGCTCGGGAGCGAGAGGAACCGCGCGGGGGCGACGCACCGGGCGTTGCGGGCCGGGAGGTAGTCCGCCGACTGCGAGAGCAGCACGACGGCGTAGCGATCGAGCGTGGCGCCGGCGAGCGACGACGAGACGGGGGCGCCGTTGCGCCGGATCGGCCCGGTGCCCTCCGCCCAGGCGATGAGGTCGCCGCGGTCGTCGGGGTAGGCGTACGCGAAGACGACGCCGAGCACCGGCGTGCCCTCGCGCAGGAGGCCGATGGAGACCGAGGCGCCGCGGTAGCCGTGCAGGAACGACGCGGTGCCGTCGTTCGGATCCACGATCCAGCGGTGCGACGGGTCCGCGCCGTCCAGGGCGCCGGTCTCCTCGCCGAGGAACGTGTAGGGGGTGGCGCGGGTGAGCGCGTCGCGCAGCAGGAGCTCGACCTCCACGTCGGCGTCGGCGTGCGTCCCGGCGCCGCGGGGGCCGCCGGGGCGGTGGAACTCCGCGCGGAGGAGCGAGCCCGCGCGGCGCGCCGCCTCGACGGCTAGCGCGAGCTCAGCGTCGTAGCCCATGCCGGTCCCGTGGCTCCACGCGAGGCAGCCTAGGCCAGCTCGGAGCGCCGGCACCGGCCGGCGTCGAGCGCGTCTCCCGGAGGCGGAGCGCCGTAGCTGCGCAGGTCGGCGACGGCCGCGTCGACCTGCGCGACGATGCTGCGGGCGTGGTCGAGGAACGCCGCGCCGGCCGGCAGGAGGCGCATGCCGCGCGCGGTGCGCTCGAACAGCTGCGCGCCGAGCTCGTCCTCCAGGCCGCGGATCTGCCGGCTGAGGGGCGGCTGCGCGATGTGG
The DNA here is from genome assembly GCF_051521365.1 of Sorangium sp. So ce590. Classification (NCBI taxonomy): domain Bacteria; kingdom Pseudomonadati; phylum Myxococcota; order Polyangiales; family Polyangiaceae; genus Sorangium; species Sorangium sp. So ce590. The sequence goes on along the minus strand of NZ_CP150346.1, from coordinate 4,642,115 downwards.
AGCCGGCGCGCGGCGCGGCCGACGTGGCCTTCCTCGGCGACGGCGATGAAGTAGCGGATCTGCGACAGGCTCACGCGGCCGATTCTACTCGAACGCCGCCCGGGCGAGGAGCCGCGCGCGGGCGCCCGAGATCAAAACGGTATTGGATGGGCGCGCGCTGCGCGCGCATACGCCTCGCATGAACGTGGACATCCTCCGGCCTCACGCGTGCGAGGCGATGCGGCGCGCCGGGCGCGCGGCCGCGGCGACGCTGGCCGCCGTCGGGGCGCGGCTCCAGCCCTTCGTGACGACCGCGGACATCGACCGGTGGGTGCGCGAGGACACAGCGCAGCGAGGCGGCCGCCCGAGTCAGCTCGGATACAAGGGCTTCCCTGCCGCAGTGTGCACGAGCCGGAACCACGTCGTCTGTCACGGGATCCCGCGGCGCGACGAGGTGCTCCTGCCGGGCGACATCGTCAACGTCGACGTGACCACGGAGCTCGACGGCTACCACGGCGACACCTCGGCGACGTTCTTCCTCGGGGAGCCGAGCGCCGAGGCGCGGCACGTGGTGGACGTCGCCCGGCGGTGCCGGGACGCGGGGATCGCGGTCGTGCGCGACGGGGCGCGGCTCGGCGACATCGGCGCGGCGATCGAGGAGCTCGCGCGGGCGGAGGGGTGCAGCGTGGTCCGCGAGGTCGGCGGGCACGGCATCGGGCGGAAGATGCACCTGCCGCCGCACGTCGCGCACACCGGCGTGCGCGGGGCGGGCATGCGGCTCCGCGCCGGGATGGCCATCACGATCGAGCCGATGGTCAACCTGGGATCGCACCACATCCGCACGCTCGACGACGGGTGGACCATCGTCACGGAGGACGGCAGCCTCTCGGCGCAGTTCGAGCACACCGTGCTCGTCACGCGGGACGGCTGCGAGATCCTGACGCGCTGAGGCGGCCGCGCGGCGCGCGGCACCGGCGCGCCGCGCGCTGGCTCGCGCCGGCGGCTGCGGCGTCACACCCCCTTGGTCACCCAGGCCCACACGAACTCGCACTCCATCGGCGTCGCGCCGCTGTCGTCCGTCACGGTGACGGCGACGACCACGTCCCCTTTCGGCTGGTCCAGGAAGGACCGCCGCTGCTCGGGGGACAGGGTCGCGACCGCGCGCAGCCCGCCCTGGGTGCGGCGCTTGTAGTCGACCTTCATGCTGCGAAGGAGCGGCAGCTTGTCGTCGGGCAGGTTGACGGCGACGACGAAGCCGGTCGCCGTCTCGGCCAGGAGCCCCGCCGCCGCCGCGTGCACGCCGCCGATGTGGTTCCGCACCTTGCGCCCGTTGGCGAGCCGCAGCGCCACCCGGTCCGAGCCCACCTCCTCGAACTGGATGCCGGCGGTCCCCGTGAACGGCACCATGCGCTGGAGCAGCACCGTCTGCGCGCGAGAACGCAGGAAGGACGGGAGCACCTGGAGCGGAGCGAGCGAGCGGGCGATGAAGTTCGGCTTGGTGGACATGGGGGCCTCTGAGGGCGCCGAGCTTAGCGCATGCCGGGCCGGCGCCTCGCTCGCGGCGCGGGCGGCGCGCGGATCCCGGGGCAGCGCCGCCGCCGTCGTGCCCGCGCCGGCGGCGCGGACATCGCGGCGTGCGGCGCTCTCCTCGGCCTCCGAGGGCGAGCAGGGGGCGCGAACTCGGCGGCTCACGGCGCCGCGCCTTGTGTAAGGTGGCGCCATGTCATCGCATCGAACGATGCTGCTCGGGGTCGCGGTCGGCGCAGCCGGCGGACTGACGGCGAACGCAGTCGCGGCGGGCTCCCCGGCGCTCACCTGGATCGTCGATCATATCACCTATCCGGTGGGCCAGATCTTCCTGCGCCTGCTGTTCATGCTCGTGCTCCCGATCCTGTTCTCGGCGCTCGTCATGGGCATCTGCGAGCTCGATCTGAAGCACGTCGGCCGGCTCGGCCTGCGGACGCTGGGCTACACGGCCGTCGTCTCGACCATCGCGGTGCTGATCGGCCTGGTCCTGGTGAACCTGATCCGCCCGGGCGACGGCCTGCCCGAGGCGGTCCGGGGCCTCGCGCACAGCGGGGTCAAGGCGGCGACCGCCCCGGTCGACACCTCGCCGGTGGGGATGATCATCGCGATGGTGCCCGACAACGTCGTCAAGGCGGCGGCCGCGGGCGACGTGCTCGCCGTGATCACGTTCTCGCTGCTCTTCGGCCTCGCCCTGTCGCTCACCCCGACCGAGGGGGCGACGCGGCTCCGGGAGTGCATCCAGGGGCTGTTCGACGTCTCGATGCGGCTCATCGAGGGGGTGCTCCGGTTCGCGGCGATCGGCGTGGGCGCGCTGCTCTTCACGATCACGTCCCGCATGGGCATCGGCATCATGCAGCAGCTGGCGGCGTACGTGCTCACGGTGCTGCTCGGCCTCGGGCTGCACATGTTCGTCGTGTACTCGCTCTCGGTGCGCTTCCTCGGCGGGATGTCGCCGGTCGCCTTCTTCCGCGGGAGCCGGACGGCGATCGTGACGGCGTTCTCGACGGCCTCGTCGAACGCGACGCTGCCGACCTCGCTGAAGGTGGCCGAGGAGGAGCTGAAGCTGCCGTCGTCCGTGGCGCGCTTCGTGCTGACCGCCGGCGCCGCGATGAACCAGAACGGGACGGCGCTCTTCGAGGGGGTGACCGTGCTGTTCCTTGCGCAGGTCTACGGCGTCTCGCTGACCTTGGGGCAGCAGGCGATCGTGATGCTCATCTCGGTGCTCGGGGGGATTGGCACCGCGGGCATCCCTGCCGGCTCGCTCCCCGTCATCGCGATGATCCTGGGTCTGCTCGGCATCCCGCCCGAGGGGCTCGGCCTGGTCCTCGGGGTGGACCGTTTCCTCGACATGTGCCGGACCGTGATCAACGTCGTGGGCGACCTGGCAGCGGCGGTGTACGTGTCGCGGGATCAGCACCCCAAGCCGCAGGAAGAGGCGCGTGCGTGAGCGTGGTCCCCGTCACGGGATCGCGCAGCAGGATCGGCACCTCCTCGTCCTCGCCGCTCCTCAAGCGCGCGCGGGCCTCCTGGATCGCCTCGTCCACGGCGGCCTCGGCGGCCTCCAGCGCGGCCTCCCCTGCCCCCTCGGGCGTGCCGCCGAACTGGGCCGCCCGCCTGTCCTCCTCGGCCCGCCGGGCCCGCTCGCGGTTGGCCTCCGTGTCGAGCGCGTCGCTCGTCCCGCCGACGGGCACCGCCCCCACGCGGTAGTCGCCCACCTGCAGGCCCGCCAGGCCCGTCTTCTTCAGGTCGCTCATCGCGTCCTCCCTCCCGCCATGCATGAGCTTGCCGCAAACTCGCTCGAGCCACCACCCCGTCACGTCCGCCGTTCGGGAAACAGAAACGCGCGCGGCCGAGGCTCTGCCCCGGCCGACGCGCCGCTTCGCGAGGAACGCTCACGCGATCATCAGGAGAACGACCCGTGTTCCGACCGGTAACGACCGCTTGTCGCTGTCGTGGCGTAGGCCGAACGGTAGTCGGTCACGAGCCAGACCAGGCCGATGGCCACGCCCGACACGAGATAGAAGTTCCTCGCCGCGGACGCGGCATCGAAGCTGAACAGCCAGGGCGCCGCGACGAGGAACACGGCGACCGCGGCCTCGAGCGCTCCGTGGACCGGGAACGGGATGATCTTGGCGGCGCCCAGCGGAAATGCGGTGAGCAGCGTCATGCCGACGTGCACGGCACCCAGGATGTAGCAGAGCGTCTCGGGGAGCCCGCCGAAGCCGAACAGCGAAGGGGCCAGCAGGAACAGGGCCGCAACAGCGTAATCGATGTACCCATGAACTCGAGGCGACAGGATCTTCATGACCGACTCCTTGCAAACCACACGTTGTTGTGAGTGCCTTCGTCGGTCTGTGGAGTTGCAAGGCGCATGCCGCAGAGCGGCCCGGCGCAGAGGGTCGCCAGCGAGCTCAGCGGCCATTCCATCATTCCATCGCGCAGAGATCACGGAGACGGATTGTCGGCCGACCTGTCTTTGTGCGCTGAGGCGGCGCTGGGCACAACGCGCTCCGGGGCACCCGGACGCCGCCGCCGCCACATGGCCCGTCACCATGAGATCTCTTCGTGTGGCACATTGCCCCGACATGCGCCCACCCGCCACATGACACGGTGTCTCTGGGCGCTTCGTGTCGTCGGCGGAGAAGGCGTGTTGTCCCGACTGTCCAGCGTGCTCGCCCGGCGTCCCGAACCTCGATCCCCGGGAACGCCGGCGTAAGGGAAGCCCTTAAGGAGCTTGCCGGCCGTCACTTCGCCGGCGCGAGCAGGAGCTCGGGATCGACGCGCGTCCCGAAGAGGTTCATGCGCCAGTCGAGGTGCGCTCCATTCGTGCGGCCGGTCATGCCGACGGTCGCGACGACCTGACCCTGCTTGACCTCGTCGTTCACCTTCGCGGCGAAGCCGTGGAGATGGATGAACGTGGAGGTCAGTCCGTGGCCGTGATCGATGATCAGGGTGTGACCGCTCAGCGGAAGGTTCTTCTCGACGAACACGACCTTGCCGCAGGCGGGCGCGCGCACCGGCGTTCCGACGGGAGCCGCGATGTCCACGCCCCAGTGGATCCCGCCGTCGGTGCCGTTGAGCAAGCGCGGCTGGCCGTACCGCGAGGTGATCGACCCCTTCGACGGCCAGATGAAGCCGCTCTTGTAGCAGTTCTTCTTCGTGTACTTGTTCCGGACGGCGTCGAGCTTCTTCTCGGTCTGCGTGAGCTTCACGCGGGTCGCCATGTCGAGCTTGACCGTGTTCTCCGGCAGGTTGTCGACCTTGTCGACCTCGAACGTGCGCTGCTCCACGTCGAAGATCTTCTCGAGCACCTGCCCGTCGTCGAACGTGATGGTCAGCTTCTCCTGCGCCGGCGCGTTGCGCGAGAAGGCGATCAGAAACTCCCCCTCGTCGCTGACGGTCACGCGATGGCCGGGGAACGCCATCCGGCGCAGCTTGCCGTTCAGCTTGGCGCGGAGGAGCCCTCCCTGGACGGCGCGCCCCTCGACCGCGAGCCGGGTTTCGTCGGCCGCGGCTGGCCCGGCGTCGGCCACGTCCGCGCTCGCCGCCGCTCCCGTGCCGCCATCGACCGCGGCGGGCGCGGCCCCGGCCGTCGCGTCCGTCGGGGCCGGCGCGCTGGCCGAGGCGACCGGGGCGGCGGCGGCATCCGGCGCCGGGTCGGCGGAAGCCTGGGCCCCCGCGGCGGGCGAGCTCGATGAAGCGCCGCGATCACAGGCGGCGATGGTGAGCAAGCTTACGACGAGGACAGGGACGCGCATGGCCGCGATCGTGCCAGATTTTGCGTACCTCGACGAAAAATGTGGATGTTGGCCATGCCGGCATGCGCCGGTGCGAACGGCCGGAGGGCCGCCGCCTGGGCGCCCTCGCCCGCGTCGGCGAGCGTGAGGAGCGCGGCCAGCGGCGGCCTCGCGAGGCCGCTCAGGGCGAGCGTGCCGCGGCGGATCGGATGTGGGCGGCGGGGATCAGTTGTCCACGCGAGGGGTGGTATCGTGGCGCGGCTGCGGTCGCGCCTGGGGGCGCGCCTGCGGCTGCCCCTGCGCCTGGGGACGGGCATGCCCCTGCGGCTGCGGCCGGCCCTGCCCCTGCGGTCGCGCCTGCGGCCGGCCCTGCCCTTGAGGCCGGCCCTGCCCCTGGGGCCGGCCCTGTCCCTGGGGCCGGCCCTGTCCCTGCGGCCGCCCCTGCCCCAGGGGCTGCGACGCGGGCCTGGGATCGGGCTGGAAGCCGGGGAGTCCGGGGATCGAAAGGAGCGGGAGGCGCTTCTGGATGAGGCGCTCGATGTCGGCGAGGAACGGGCGCTCCTCGCTGTCGCAGAACGAGAGCGCCACCCCCGACGCCCCGGCGCGCGCCGTGCGGCCGATGCGGTGCACGTAGCTCTCCGGGATGTTCGGGAGGTCGTAGTTGATCACGTGCGAGATGTCGTCGATGTCGATGCCCCGCGCCGCGATGTCGGTCGCGACGAGCACGCTCGTCGTCCCCTGCTTGAAGCTCGCGAGCGCCCGCTCGCGGGCCCCCTGCGACTTGTTCCCGTGGATGGCGACGGCCTCGATGCGCGCGCGGCTGAGCTGCTGGACCACGCGGTTGGCGCCGTGCTTGGTGCGGGTGAACACGATCGCGCGGCGGAGCTCGGGATCCTTGAGCACGTGCTCCAGCATCGCCCGCTTGTCGGACCGCTCGACGAAGACCACCCGCTGGTCGATGTTCTCGGCCGTCGTGGCGATCCGCGCGACCTCGACCCGCACCGGGCGGGTCAGGATGCTGTCGGCGAGCTTCTGGATGTCCGGCGGCATCGTGGCCGAGAACAGCAGCGTCTGCCGGCGCGCGGGCAGCATCGCGAGCACGCGCCGGATGTCGTGGATGAACCCCATGTCGAGCATCCGATCGGCCTCGTCGAGCACGAGCATCTCGAGCCGCCCGAACGGGGCGACGCCCTGCGAGCAGAGGTCGAGCAGCCGCCCCGGCGTCGCCACGACGACGTCGACGCCGCGGCGCAGCGCCTCCATCTGGGGGCGCTGCCCCACCCCGCCGAAGATGACCGCGGTCCGCAGGCCGAGGTGCTTGCCGTACGTGGTGAAGCTCTCGGCGATCTGCGCGGCGAGCTCCCGCGTCGGGGTGAGCACGAGCACGCGGAGCCCGCGCTGGGTCGGCGTGCCGCCCTGCGCGAGGCGCTGCAAGATCGGCAGGGCGAACGCGGCGGTCTTGCCCGTCCCGGTCTGCGCGCACCCGAGGACGTCGTTGCCCTCGAGGATGGGCGGGATGGCCTGCTGCTGGATGGGGGTCGGGGTGCTGTACCCCTCGGCCTCGACGGCGCGGAGCAGCGGTTCGATGAGCTTGAGATCGAGAAATTGCATGGACATCGGGCTCGTGGAGAGCCCCTCCTGAGCAAGGGCTGAGAGCGCCGCGGCACCGCGCCCTCCTTTGCAGAGGGTTCGATCACGGAGAGCTGCCGCCTTGCGCCTCCATGAAAGGAGGCTGCGAGGCCCACATGACAGCGACCGAGCACCGCGACCCGTGCCAGGTCAGTCCGAGGCCGCGACTCTAGTACGGTGTGGTGAGGAAGTCGAGGGCGACCACGAACCCGGCGGCGGGTCGTTGCGCCCGCGACCAGCGCGACCGACGCGACGACCGGACCCCGCGCGCGGATCGGCGTCGCGCCGTGCGCGGAGCGGGTTCCGTGCGCTCGGCGCATCGTGCTACACCGTCGCCCGAGCCGGGGACGGCAGCTCGCGTGCGCCCGCGTCGCCTCGCATCTTTCCTCCCTTTCGCAGCACCGCACCACGCCGGCAGCACTCCATGGCCGAAACCGCCGAAGCCTCGAAACCGCCGGCCCAGGCCGGGCACTCCGCCCCGCAGCACCCCGGCGTTCCGCAGCGCCGCTCGCGGCTGCGGCGCTGGGTCCTCGGCTCGGTCGCCGTCTCGGCGCTCGCCGGCGTCGGGATGTGGATCGCGGTGCACCGCATCCCGTGGATGGGCCCACTCGTCGCGAACGGCCTGCGCTCCGTGATCGGGGCCGAGAACGTGACCGCGCTCGAGGAGACGGCCTACAGCGCCGAGGATCGCGTCCACCGGCTCCTTCGCAGCAACGAGCCGCCGAAGACGTACTGGGAGGTGCCCGAGCAGGCGCCAGCCGCCCCCGCCGCCTCGGCGGACGCCGCGGTCGCCGAGGCGATCGCCCCGACGGTCGTGGCGGCGGTGTTCCGGCCGAAGGACGTCGGCCCGTCGCACACGGCCTGGCCGGCTCCCGGCGATGGGCGGTGGGTGCCCATCGAGGATCGCGCGCGCCCGGGCGACCCGCCGCGCCTCTACAAGACGCTGATCCACCCGGATCCACACCGCTCCTGGGCGGAGCTGTTCGTCGTGGCGGTCGATCTCGCGGGGGTCGACGTCCACCTCATGGCCGGCTCGCGGGAGCCGGCGGCGACGACCGAGGAGGGCAAGACCTACGAGCGGCTCGCGAAGATCCCGGAGGCGCATCACGAGCGGCTGCTCGCGGCGTTCAACGGCGGCTTCATGACCGAGCACGGCCAGTGGGGGATGCGGGTCGACGACGTGACCCTGGTGCGCCCCCGGGACAAGGGCTGCACCCTCGCGCTCCACCGCGACGGGCGGATGCAGATCGCGCCGTGGCCCCGGATGGCCGCCGACGAGGGCGGCATGCGGTGGTGGCGCCAGACGCCGAGCTGCATGGTCGACCAGGGCGAGCTCCACCCGCTGCTCCGCGCGCCCGATGTCCGCAACTGGGGCGCCACGCTGGACGGCAACACGGTGATCCGCCGCTCCGCGGTGGGGCTCGACCGCGACGGCAAGGTGCTCTTCGTCGCCATCAGCAACCACACGACGGCGGCCGCCATCGGGCTCGGGCTGCGCCATGCCGGCGCCTCGGCCGTGGCGCAGCTCGACGTGAACTGGTCGTACCCGAAGTTCCTGAGCTACGAGCCCGGCGAGGGCGGGGCCCTCGCGCCGGTCGCGCTGGCGAGCGGCTTCGAGTTCTCGGAAGACGAGTACATCCGCAAGCGCTCCCTGCGCGACTTCTTCTACCTGACCCGCAAGGCCCCGGCGCCCCCCGCCGCGACGCCGTGACCCCTCGCAGCGCGCGGCGGTCCCCTCCGGACCGGGCCTCGCGCTGACGAACACGGCCGGCCGGAGCTCGCGGGGCACAGCCCCGCAGCGGCCAACCTGCCTGTGCCGAGCTCCTTTCAGGCGAGCTCCTCGAGGCTCATTGCGTCGAGCGCTCGATTTTTGCCACACGACAAAGCCTCTTTACGAAGCGCGACCCTTTACGTTCAACATGCCTCATTTTCCGGACGAACTTCGACAAAAGCAGCGGTATCGCCGATTGACAGCGCGAGGGAGTTCGATAGGTAACGACGCCTCAGGCGGACCCCATGCGTTTCTATGCAGACCTTCATGTACACTCGAAGTATTCCCGCGCGACGAGCAGCGATTGCGATCTTGCGCACCTGAGCTACTGGGCTCAGCGCAAGGGCATCACGGTGATCGGCACGGGGGATTTCACGCATCCGGTGTGGATGGCCGAGCTCCGCGAGCGCCTCGTGCCCGCCGAGCCCGGGCTGTTTCGCCTGCGGGACGACCTCGAGCGCGCGGTCTCGGAGCGGCTCCCCGGCGCGTGCCGCGGGCCGACCCGCTTCGTCCTCTCGGTGGAGATCTCGACGATCTACAAGAAGGGAGATCGGACGCGCAAAATCCATCATCTCCTCTATGCGCCCGACTTCGAGGCGGCGGACCGGATCGTCCGCGCGCTCTCCAGGATCGGCAACCTGACGGCCGATGGGCGGCCGATCCTGGGGCTCGATTCGCGCCACCTGCTCGAGATCGTGCTGGAGTCGAGCGAGGGCTCGTACCTCGTGCCGGCGCACATCTGGACTCCCTGGTTCTCGGTGCTGGGCTCCAAGGCCGGCTTCGACGCGGTCGAGGAGTGCTATGGAGATCTCGCGCCGCACATCTTCGCGCTCGAGACCGGGCTCTCGTCCGATCCGGCGATGAACTGGCGCATCTCCGGGCTCGATCGCTACCGGCTCGTCTCCAGCTCGGACGCGCACTCGCCCGCGAAGCTCGGCCGTGAGGCCACGGCGTTCGACGCGCCGCTCGATTACTTCGCGATCCGGCGCGCCCTGGAGACCGGCCAGGGCTTCGGCGGCACGGTGGAGTTCTTCCCGGAGGAGGGCAAATACCACCTCGACGGCCACCGGAAGTGCAATGTCGTGCTCTCGCCCGCGGAGACGCGCGCGCTCTCCCTCGCGTGCCCCGTGTGCGGGCACCCGGTCACGGTGGGCGTGCTGCACCGGGTCGAGGAGCTCGCCGACCGCGAGGAGGGGGTGCGACCCGAGGGCGCGAGCGCGTTCCGCAACCTCGTGCCGCTGCCCGAGGTGCTGGCCGAGCTCCACGGCCTGGGCGCCTCCAGCAAGGCGGTGCAGCGGAGCTACGACCGGGTGCTGTCGCGGCTCGGCCCCGAGCTGTTCCTCCTCGGCGACGCCCCGCTCGACGAGATCGAGCGCGCCGGGACGCCGCTCCTCTCCGAGGCGATCGGGCGGATGCGCGAGGGGCGCGTGATCCGCGACGCGGGCTACGACGGCGAGTACGGCGCGATCCGGGTCTTCCAGCCCGAGGAGCTCACGCAGCGCCGCGGGGGCGGGCTCCTCTTCCAGCCCGAGCCCGCGGCGCCGGAGCCGCCTCCGGCAGGGGCGCGCGCGTCCGAGGCGCCGCGGCCGGGCCCGCGCCGCGGCCGGGCCCACGCCGAGCCGCGCCGGGGGCCTGTCAGCGAGGCCTCCCTCGGCGCGCCGCCCGAGGCACCTGCGCCGGGCGGCGCGGCGCTGCTCGACGCGCTCGACCCGGAGCAGCGGGCAGCGGCGGAGCTCACCGAGGGCGCGGTGCTCCTCCTCGCGGGGCCTGGCACGGGCAAGACCCGCACGCTCACGCACCGGATCGCGCATCTCGTCCTGGATCTCGGGGTGCCGCCGGAGCAGTGCCTCGCGATCACGTTCACCCGCCGGGCTGCCGACGAGATGCGGGAGCGGCTCGGCGCGCTGCTCGGCGCGTCCGGCGGCCGCGTGCGCGCCATGACCTTCCACGCGCTCGGGCTCTCGCTGCTCCGCGAGGACGCGCAGCGCGCCGGCGGTGCGCCGCCCAGGATCGCCGGCGAGCGCGAGCGGACGGCGCTGCTCGCCGCGGCGCTCGGCGTCCCGGAGCGGCGGGCGGCCCGGCTGCTCGCCGACATCGCCGCGCTGAAGCGGCGCGCGCCGCGCCACGCCGACGCGCACCGGCCCCAGGGCGCGCCGGCCACCGGCGGCGGGATCGACCGCCACGTCGACCGCGCGTGGAAGGTGTACGAGGACGAGCTCGCCGCGCGCGGGCTCCTCGACCTCGACGACCTGATCGGCCACGCGGTCGTCCTCCTGGAGGAGCAGGGCGACGCGCTCGCCCCGGCGCGCGCGCGGGCCCGGTATCTCTCCATCGACGAGTACCAGGACATCGACGAGCGCCAGTACCGACTCGTGCGCGCGCTTGTCCCTCCCGGGGGGAACGTCTGCGCCATCGGGGATCCGGATCAGGCGATCTACGGCTTCCGCGGCGCGGACGTGGGCTTCTTTTTCCGCTTTCAGCAGGATTTTCCAGCAGCGCACATTGTGCGTCTGAGGCGGAATTACCGCTCGTCGCGTCCCATCGTCGAGGCGGCGCTCCAGGTGATCGCGCCCTCGCCGACGCTCGGCGCGCGGGAGCTCCTGCCGAGCGCGCCGGGCGCTGGGAGCGTGGAGCTCGTGGCGGTTCACGAGTCGCCCACGGAGGCGGCCGAGGCCGAGCGCGTTGTCCACACCATCGAGCAATTGCTCGGTGGGTCCACGTTCTTCTCGATGGATAGCGGGCGCCTGGCCTCGTCTGCGCCGGGCGGCGAGTATTCCTTCTCGGATTTCGCGGTGCTCTACCGGACCGAGGCGCAGTCCGAGGCGCTCCGCGAGGCGTTCGCCCGCTCCGGCATGCCGTTCCAGCGGCGGTCCGAGCGCCGCGTCGCCGAGCGCGCGGGCTCCGAGGCGCTCGCGCGGGCGCTCGCCGGCGCTCCGCCGCCGGGGCCGCTCACGGCGCGCCTCAGGGTGGCCGCGGCGCGGCTCCGGGAGGAGGTCGCGCAGCCGGGCCCGGGCGGCGGCGCTCCGCCCGAGGGGGCGGCCGCGGAGGGAGCGGCGGGCGCGGCGCCCCTCGGCGAGGCCGACGTCGATGCGGCGCTGGAGCTGCTCTTGCCGCTCGCGGAGCGCTGCGGAGACGACCTCGATCGCTTCTTGATCGAGCTCGCTGTGTGCGCCGAGATCGATACGTGGGATCCGCGGGCCGATCGCATCTCGCTCCTCACGCTGCACGCGGCCAAGGGGCTCGAGTTCCGGGTGGTCTTCCTGGTGGGGTGCGAGGACGGCCTGCTCCCGCTGCGGTTCCCTGGCAGAGAGGAGACGGACGTCGCCGAGGAGCGCCGGCTCTTCTATGTCGGCATGACGCGGGCGCGAGAGCGGCTGTTCCTCACCCGCGCCATGCAGCGCGCGCGGCACGGCAAGGTGATGGAGACCGAGGTCTCGCCGTTCGTTCGCGAGGTCGAGGAGCGGCTGCTCCTGCGCGTCGGTCCGTCGCCGGAGGCGCAGAGAAAGCCGCGCGCGGGCGCCGACCGCCAGATGAAGCTGTTCTAGCCTGGCGCCGCGCCTACTTGGTCCCGCCGCCGAGCCGCTTCAGGCTCGCGCACACCGCCTTGTCCTGGGTCCGCGTGCACTGGTCCGCGTAGAAGGACCGCGCGCGCTCCTTGTCCTTGCGCTCCAGGAGCGGGCCGAACGCATCGCACGCCCTCTTTTCTCCCCACTGCGTGCACGCCTTCTCGTAAAGCGAGAACGCCCGCGCCGGGTCGGCCGTCACCCCGTCGCCGCGCTGCCAGATCTCCGCGGCCCGCAGGCAGCCGCCCGAGCCGCACGCCCTCTCGTAGAGCGCCGCGGCGCGCGCCATGTCCTTCGGGATGCCGGTCCCCTTCTCGTACATCCCGGCGAGGCTCATGCACGCTTCGGCGCCGAAGCCCTTCTCCGGACAGCCCTTCTCGAAGAACGAATACGCCTTCGCGACGTCCCTCGGAACGCCGTCGCCCTCTCCGTGGACCGAGCCCGCGGCGTTGCACGCGCGCATGTCCCCGAGGCCGCAGCCGCGCTGGTACGCCGCGATCGCCTTCACCCCGTCCTTCGGCGCGCCCTGCCCCTTGCGGAGGATGTCGCCGAGGTCGACGCAGTCCTCGGTCTCGCCCCCCTCGCACGCGCGCTGGAGCACGCCCACCGCCACCGCCACGTCCTTCGTCGCGAGCTTGCCCTCGACGAGCATCTTGCCCAGCGCGCTGCAGCTCGGCCCGTACCCGAGATCGCAGCCGCGCCGGAGGAGCGCGACCGCGCGCGTCGGGTCCTTCGGCAGCACCGCCAGCGGGCCCTCGCTGAGGTACCACTCGGCCACGCTGAAGCACGCCCAGCCGTCGCCCAGATCGCACGCCTTGTCGGCGAACTCGTGCACCTTCGCCCGCCCCGCGCCGTCCCGGGGGGACACCTTGCCGCTCTGGATGTCGCGCAGCTGCTGCTTCGCCCGCGCGTAGCAGGCCTGCGCGACGCCGGCGCCGCAGGATTTCTCGAACAGGTCCGCCGCCCTCGCGTCGTCGCGCGGGAGGTCCTTGCCGTTCAGGTAGTGAATCCCGAGGTGATAGCAGCTGCCGACATCGCCCTTCCCGCACTGCGCCGCGCACGCGCGCGAGTCCGCGGGCTCGCAGAGGTGCGCGGGCGCGAGCGCCGGCGAGGAGCACTTCGCCCCGCTCAGCACCGTCCCGGTCAGGCATGGGCTCGACAGCTTCGGGAGCTCCTCCTCCGTCGCCTTCGCCGCCGGCTCGACCGTCGCTGCCTTCTTCGCGGCCAGCGGGACGAGCTCCAGGCGCAGCGGCGCATGGCAGCGCTCCGTGGGCGCCTGCGCGCTGGGCTTCGCGCCCCGGCACGCCTCGACCTCCCCTTCCCGGCTCGCGGTGCCGCCCTGGCTCGACGCCGCCGCAGGCCCGACCGCCGCGAAGACCTGATCGACCGTCCGCGCCGCGCCCCGGCTGCCCGGCGCCATCGCGAAGGCCCCGAGGAGCGCGGTGCGCACGAAGTGCGTCGCGCCCTCGCAGCTGCCCGAGAGGTCCTGCGCCGTGGCCGCGGTCACCGTGGTCGCCATCTTCCCCGAGGGCACGAGCGCCACGTCGATCGCCGCCGTGCCGCTGCCCTCGATCGCGGTGCTCAACGCCGGGGCGCCGAACGGGACATTCGCCTGCATTTCCGCAGGATTTGTTAATTGTATTACTTTTTCATTCCGGGTCACGCCGGCGTAGGAGTAGGTCCCTTGGAGCTTGCAGTGTGCGAGGAGGTTCAGCGTCGTGCAGTCGTAGGCGACGACGGCGACGCCTTCTTTCATCGCGAGTCCGAGATCCGAGCGGCGGGTCGTGAGCCAGTCGACGATGAGCGGCTCGGTGTGGCCGATGGCCGGACACCCGCCGCTGCTCGCGCTGTCGCTGCTCGCCGGCGAGATGGTGGGCCGGGGAGGGTGCACCACCACCTCGGGTTCCAGGCCCGGTCCACAGGCCGTCGCTGCGAGCGAGAGCCCAACCACGCACAAATCGAAGGCGCGCTTCATCGAGCCGACAGAACCATGAGCCGTGGGGTCCGGTCAATACGGCGAGCGCGGCCGCGCTCGCGACCACCGGTCACGCCTGCCGCGCCGGGCTATGCTCGCCGCGCGTCGCCCTCGCCCGGAGCCTCCATGAACACGTCCAGGTCCCAGGAAAGACTACAAGAGAGCCTGAGCCTGGTAACTACCCTGCTCGAAAAGCAACGCGTCATCGAGGCCCTGACCCACAAGCAGGAGAGCAAGAACAAGGAGCTCATCGAGTCGCTGGTCCACCGTCAAAATCTCGCGCTGCTGCAGAGGAAGCTCAGGGATCTGCACCCGGCGGACCTCGCCCACATCATCGAGGTGCTCCCCCAGGCGGATCGGCTTGTGGTCTGGGCTGAGCTCGATCCGTACCACGCAGCACAGGTGCTGCTCGAGTCTTCGCGCTCGGTCCGCGACTCGCTCGTCGCGGAGACGGAGCGCGGTCGCCTCGTCGCGCTGCTCGGCCAGCTCGACCCCGACGATCTCGCCTACGTCAGCGACTCGATCGAGCCGGAGATCGTGGCGGAGGTGTACCAGTCGCTGGACGCACGCGAGCAGTCGCTGTTCCGGTCGACGATCGCGTACCCGGACGACTCGGCGGGTCACCTGATGAGCCCGGAGTTCGTCTGGGTGCGCGACAGCTGGGATATCGCGGGCGCGCTGGAGGACGTGCGCCGGCGGGCCGAGCTGCCGTCGCACACGGAGACGCTGTTCGTTGTCGACGTGCGCAACGTGCTCCGCGGCACGCTCTCGCTCAAGGACCTGCTGCTCCGCCCGCCGCTGCGGCGCGCGGGGCTTGCGGGCGAGGAGGACTATTTCGCCCCCGCGTGGACGAGCGCGAAGAACCGCTGGCTCTGGCTCCTGGTCAACCTGATCACGGCGTTCGTGGCCTCGCGGGTCATCGGCATCTTCGAGAGCACCATTCGGGATCTCGTGGCGCTGGCCGCGCTGATGCCGATCGTGGCGAGCATCGGCGGCAACACCGGCAATCAGACGGTGGCGCTCATGATCCGGGGCCTCGCGCTCGACCGGATCACGCGGGCGAACGTACGCCATCTCCTGCAGAAAGAGCTCTTCGTGGGCCTGATGAACGGCGCGGTCTGGGGCACGGTCGTGGGGCTCACCGCCATCGCCCTTTACGGCAGCGTCCCGCTCGGGCTGGTGATGGCCGCGGCCATCCTGCTCAACCTCGTGGTAGCGGCCATGGTCGGCTGCGCGGTGCCGCTCGTGCTCCAGCGCCTGGGCCGCGATCCGGCCCAGGGGTCGAGCGTCCTGCTCACGTTCACCACGGACAGCATGGGCTTCTTCATCTTCCTCGGGCTGGCCCGGGCGTTCCTCGTCTGAGCCTGCCCTCGCGCCGCCCGAGCGCGCTACGATCGCGCCATGGACACCGCCCCGGGCCCGCAGCGGCCGCTCGTCGCCATCCGGTACTGCCCGAAGTGCCGCTGGCTGACGCGCGCCGCCTGGCTTGCACAGGAGCTGCTCATCACGTTCCCCGACGAGATCGACGTGCTCCTGTCGCCCGGCGCGAGCGGCCTCTTCGACGTCACGCTCGACGGCGACCTGCTCTTCTCGCGCGCCGCCGCCGAGCGTTTCCCCGAGCCCAAGGAGCTCAAGCAGGCGATCCGCGACCGCATCGCCCCGGACCGCCCTCTCGGCCACTCCGACCGATAAGGAGGCGCTGCTCCGGCGAGCTCAGCCCGGCCGCGCAAATGCCGACACTGAAACAAATCGCCCTCATTGTACAGTCGCCAGCGGCTACTCATTTGTCTACCTGGACGATTGCCAAGGGTGCGTGTGCTCGCGGCGACAGCGGCGGCTCCTCCGGCGACGCTCCTGCGTACCTCCTCGTGCGCGGCAGCCTCTGATTGCAGAATCGTGCGAAGAAGATTGCAGAGATGCCCGGCGCCGAGTTGACACAACCAAGGCACTGATGTAATCCGTGTAACCGCCGGGGGGGGGGCAGTTCGGGTTCCCGGCGCGAAACTTGTGTATCCGAACATGTGTCTCGCGCCGCTCGCGCGCGGGCACCGGATACATAGCAGTAGGCGTGCAACAGCGATCCGTCACGGAGGGGGCCGCTGCAGCAATCCCGGCGTCGAGACCGGCATCGGGGTCGACCCGGGAGGCTGTAGCCCTCGGCCACAGCGGATCAGTGCGTCGGGTCCGGGGAGGCGACGGCCTCACCCGAGGCTGGACACGAGAGCGAGACGAGCGAGTTACGAAATGACGTCTGCGGGCCGGCCATGCCGCATGCTCAGCCCGCTTGCGCGAGCCCTCCAGCGCCTTGCCATGGCGCGGGGATCGACCCCACGAGCGGCCACTGTGAGCCCATGATGCCAGCGCGTCCGATTCTCGACGACTGAGCTGGGCCCCGAAGTCCTGGTACACGCGGGAGAATGCAAATGCGATACCATGAATTAGAAGTCGCGCCGCCCGGCCACGCCGACGGCATCTCTACGCATTTGGCGAAAAAGCGCGCCACGCACGGCGCTGACGCGAGCCTGACGGAACAGGAGCTGTCAGCGATTGTTGAGAGAGCGGCCATCTCGTTCGGTGAGTTCTTGACGGCGCTGGGGGTCGACTGGAAGAGCGACCCGAACTCCGCGGACACCCCGAAGAGAGTCGCCAACGCGTACGTCTTCGACCTCTGGAAGGGTCGCTACCAGCCCATGGCGAAGATCACTACCTTCCCGGCGGACAGCTACAACGGGCACATCTTCGAAGGCGGGATCGCCCTCATTTCCATGTGCTCCCATCATCATCAGGCGATCGTCGGGCACGTCCATGTCGCCTATGTTCCGGGAAAGCACGGCCGTGTTCTCGGTTTATCAAAGCTTAACCGGATCGTGGAGCACTTCGGAAGGCGGGCGCTCATCCAGGAGCGGCTCACGGTGTCCATCCACAACGGCATCGACAAGGTGTGCGAGGAGAACGAGGGGGTCGCTGTCCTGGTCGACGCCGTGCACAACTGCGTTCGATGCAGGGGGGTAAGGCATCACGACAGCCGCATGAAGACCCACATGTTCTCGGGCCTGTTCGACGACCCCGCTGGACCAGCGAGGGCCGAGTTCTACGAGCTCATTCGAGGGATCAAGTGACCGTACAGTATATCACCCGCAAGGGCTCCTTCGACTCCGCCCACCGGGTCATGGACGAGGGATTCAAGTGCTTCAACATCCATGGGCACACGTACCTGTATGAGCTCACGTTCGCGTTCAAACAGATGCAGCACATCGGGTACGCCATCGATTTCAAGGAGATCAAGCGGGTAGGATCGGCCTGGATCGACGATTTTCTCGATCATGCATCGATCCTCAACCCTCGAGATGCAGACCTCATCACGGCGGTCCATGCCACGCGGAGCAAGTTCTGGCTCATGAGCCTGAACGGCGACGGCGCTTACTGCAACCCGACCGTGGAGAACATCGCGAAGGAGATATTTCTAGCGATGGAACTGCTCTTTCAGGAATGGGACCACCTGAAGATTCACCACATCCGGCTGTACGAGACTCCAAACTGTTATACGGACTGTGGTGCCGACGCGATACACTCGGATGAGAGAGGTATGTTTCTCGCGCAGAGGCGCGACGAGCTGACGTTCTTCGCCAAATCGATAGGCAAGATCGAGTACGACATCAGGAAGTCCAGAGCTTCGTCCAAGCAGGGATAGTCCCGTGATGAGCGTCGGAGATACCAGGGTGACCGTTGCCAGCCGGCTCTCGGACGTCGAGCGGCGACTCCTTCGAAAATCGCTGCTGATACGAGAGACGGAGGAGGCGCTGCTGCGCCTGTATGCAGAGGGAGAGCTGCATGGGACCGTCCACACCTGCATAGGCCAGGAGCTGTCCGGTGCGATTGTGTGCGAGTTTCTCCAGCCGGACGACTCGATCTTCTCGAACCACCGCTGCCATGGCCATTTCTTGTCGCGCGTCGGGGATGTGACGGGGCTCATCGCGGAGATCCTGGGGAAGGAGCTGGGGGTGTGTGGCGGCAGAGGGGGCAGCCAGCACCTGTGCAAGGACGGCTTCTTCTCGAACGGGATTCAAGGCGGGATCGTCCCGGTAGCGGCCGGTCTAGCCTTCGCGAGGAAGCTGCTCGACAGCGGCAGTATCTCCGTCGTGTTCATCGGCGACGGAACGCTCGGAGAGGGCGTGCTCTACGAGGTCTTGAACATCGCATCCAAGTGGAGCCTGCCGCTGCTGATCGTGCTCGAGAACAACTACTACGCGCAGTCCACGCATCACTCCGAGACGTTGGCGGGCGACATCTGCGAACGAGCGCGCGCCTTCGGGGTACGCTCTGTCAAGGCCGACACCTGGAACTGGCGTGGCTTGTTCGCGGCGGCAGAAGACCTGGTGGGATACACGAGACGCCAGTCGAGGCCGTCGCTGCTGCAGATCGACACCTACCGGCTGAAGGCGCATTCGAAGGGCGATGACAACAGGGACATTCGCGAGATCGAGCACTTCAGGAGCATCGACCCGATCAACGTCGCTCTGCGCGAGCGCGAGGCGGAGCTCGCGCCGGATCTGGCGGAGGTCCGCGGGACGGTCGAACAGGCGGTAGAGGCCGCACGGTTATCGCCCTATCCGTCGCCAGCCAGCGTCGCGCCCGCGCCACGGGCGCCGTCCTTCTCGCCGGTGCCCGCGAGCCAAGCGGCGCCGCTCCGAATGTCACGCGCGATCAACGAGGCGTTCCTGGAGCTCATGGAGCGGGACCCGAGGATCTTGTTCATTGGAGAAGACGTCAAGTCACCCTATGGCGGGGCGTTCAAGATCTCCGACGGCCTGTCGGATCGATTTCCGGGTCGCGTGTTCAACACCCCGATCTCCGAGAGCGCGGTCGTCGGCATCGGCTGCGGGCTCGCGATGGCTGGATACCGACCCTTCGTCGAGATCATGTTCGGCGACTTCCTCACGCTGGCGTTCGACCAGATCCTGAACCACGCCGCCAAGTTCAGGTACATGTACAACGAGCAAGTGAGGGTGCCCATGGTCATCCGGACGCCGATGGGAGCGGGCAGAGGGTATGGTCCGACGCACAGCCAGACGCTGGAGAAGCATTTCATGGGCATCCCCGGGCTCACGGTGCTGGCGATAAACAACCTGATCGATCCGAAGCTCGTCTATCGGGCGCTCGTCGAGCACCAGGAGGATCCGGTTCTGTTGGTCGAGAACAAGGTCCTCTATACGAGACACGTTCGGAGCGACGCGCCGGCCGGCTTCGAGCGAAGGATGTCCGACGAGCCCTTCCCCACGGTCGTTGTGGCGCCGAGGTCGACCCACGTCGACGTGACGATCTTCGGCTATGGCGGGCTGGGCGACGTGCTGGTGGACGTCGCGGACAAGCTCTTCGAGGATCACGACGTGGTGGCGCAAATCATATGTCCTGTGCAAGTGTTCCCGTTCAGCGTGCTCCCCTATGCCGAGCTGGTGTCGGGGAGCAAGCTGGTGGTCGCCGTCGAGGAAGGGCAAGGGTTCGCGGGCTTCGGCGCGGAGGTCGTGACGCAGCTCGCGGAGCTCAAGGGACCATCGCTGCCGAAGGTCGCGCGCATCAGCCCGCCTAGCGCGACGATTCCGGCGAGCAAGCCGCTCGAAGGGCGGATGTTCTCTGGAACAGACAGCATCGTCGAGCGAATCCTGGAGCTGTTGAGGAGCAGCACGGGCCCCGCTAGGAGCATTTCGCGCACCTCGTCGCCGGCAGAGGAGACCTCCTGCCGCTGACGCGCCGCCCCGGCGCCGATGAGGGCGCCCCCAGAAGGATCGAGCCCCACTCATGAAGAGCATCATTCGTCTGACGAAGTTGAGCTCCAACGACGAGACCATCCTGATCACGGAGTGGCTGGCCAAGGATGGCGACCACGTGGCCGCTGAGCAGGTCATCGCGCGGGTGGAGACGTCCAAGGCGATCGTGGATGTCCACAGCGAGGCCTCGGGATACCTGCGGACGCGGTGCAGAGCCGGGGACGAGCTACCGGTCGGCGCCCCGATCGCCGAGATCTACGCCGAGCGCCGCGAGCTCGACGCTGCCGTGGCGTCGGAAGCATCGCCCGAGGGCGGGGCCGAGGGCGAGGGACGAGCCGTCGGAGCGGTGGCGCGGCTCTCGCGGCCAGCGCGGAGGTTCCTGGAGCAGAACAACATCGATCCCGCTCGGCTCAGCCTGCCCGGGCTGGTGACCGTCGCCGACCTCAAAAAGGTGCTCGCCGACGGCGGCAGCCGCGCAGAAACGCCGACGGATGATGCATCCTTCACCGGGCCGACGGCGAACGAGCGGGCTCTCTTCGGGGCCATGACGTCAGAGGTGACCAGCGCAGCCAAGCGGCGCGAGATCGATGTGCTCTCGGAGGCACAGCGAGGAGCCCTGTGCAGCGCGCTGACGGTCCAGTTCATGTCGTCTCCCCTGAGGGAGAGGCTCAAAGGCGATCCCAGCAGCAACGGTCAGGTGCTCCCCTATTGCCTGTGGGTCCTGGCGCGGCTGCTCGACGAGCACCCGAAGCTGACGGCCTACTATAACGCGGGGCTGATCTATTATTACAACGAGGTGAATATCGCGCTGGCCGTGGATCTCGGGAGGGGCCTACGGGTCCCCGTCGTCCGGCATGCAAACAAGCTGAGCCTGAGCGAGATCGAGGCTGCGGTCGCGGACTGCGTGAGCCGGTACGACGAAGACCGGCTCACGCCCGAGGACGTGAGAGGCGCGACCATGACGGTGACCGATCTCTCCGGCCATGACATCTCGCACTTCCAGCCGATGCTGAACCGCCGGCAGTCCGCTGTGCTGGGGATCGGCGGGGACCGAGATATGCCCGGGCATCCCATGTCGTTCACCCTGGTCTTTGACCACCGCGTCCTGACCGGCGCGGAGGTCGCCGAGTTTCTCCGCGCGTTCAAGCAAAAGGTCCTGACGGGTGGCCTGCAGCCCTTTGCCGAGGCCTGCCAGGGGCGCGATGACCGGGGAGCGCGAGATTCCGCGGCGTCCGGAGATATGGGCTCGGTCGCCGCGGATGTCGCCAAGGTATGGCGAGCGGTTCTCGGGCTGCCGGCAGTCGGCCCCTCCGACGATTTCTTCGCGCTCGGAGGCGATTCCATGTTGGCCGTTCGAGCGGTATCGCGGGTTGCTGGCCTGCTCTCCATGGAGATCCCCTTGAGATCGCTCTTCGAGAACCCCACGCTCCAGGGGTTCGCTCGTTGCGTCTCGGAGCGCGGCAGAGCCTTCGGGCGAGAGACATCTCCGCGCGTACCGGCGCGATCGGCAGGAACCCCGGTCGTATCGCTCGTGCAGGAGCGCCTCCTCCAGCTGTGCGTCGACGGGGACCCATCCGACTACAATCTGTTCCGCGCGTTTCACCTGAAGGGGAAGACCGATACGGCTGCGCTGGCGGACAGCGTGCGCTCCCTGATGGGGCGCCACGCGGTCCTCCGGTCACGGTTCCGACGTGGGGACGGCGCGCCGAGCGTGGTCGTCGACGAGAGCGCGGCGCTGCCGATCGAGATGATCGACCTGTCCGGCCTGCCCGCCGGAGATCGAACCGCGGGCATAGCGAAGGTGTTGCGACGAGAGTCCCGCTGGTCGTGGGACCTGTTCGGCGACCGGCTGGTCCGGGTGACCCTGGCCGGGATGGGCGAGGACGAGCACGTCCTGACCCTGTGCGTGCATCATTTGCTCGCGGACGGATGGTCCGTTGGCGTCCTGGCCGATGAGCTCTCGATCCTGTACCGCCGAGCCCGCGGGGACCAGACGGCGAGGCTGCCAGAGCTTCCGAGGCAATACTACGACTTCGCGGGCTGGCAACGTCGGCACCTGGAGGGGCGCGTCATGGAACGGCAACTGAGTTACTGGAAGCAGAGGATGGCCGGCGCGCCCCCTGCCCTCACGCTGCCGCTGGACGAGCCGCGAGGGGCGAAGCAGACGGGCGTGTCGGCCTCGGAGATCTTCGACATCCCTCGAGAGACAGGTATCTTCGATCTGAGCAAGCGTGAGGGAGCCACGCTGTTCACCGTGCTCATCTCGGCGTGGGGGGTGGTGCTCTCGCGGTATACGGGCCAAGATGACATCGTCGTTGGCGCTGCCTCGGCGAGCAGAGACAGAGGGAGCCTGGAACATGTCATCGGTTTCTTTGCGAACAATTGGCCGCTGCGGATGTCGACCCGCGGTGAGCTGACGTTCTCATCCTTGCTGAGCTCCGTGCGCGCGAGCACCCTCGAGGCATACGACAACCTGGATGTCCCTTTTGGCTGCGTCGCCGACTCGCTGGCTCCCGATGAAGCCCCCAAGGCGCGCCCGCGCGTCTTCCAGGCGATGTTGATCATGCTGCCCAGCGCAGAGTTGACCTGGCCTGACGTCGAGGTGTCCCCGCTCGCCCTGGAGAGCAGCAGCGGCAAAGAGCCTTTCGACGGCTCGGTGCTCGATATGACGCTTTGGGCGTCTGTCTCGAAGCAGGGTGCGCGCATGACTTTGTCTTACAACGTGGACCTGTTCCGAAGAGATGCGATACGAGCAATGGCGCAGTCCTACCTGAAGGTGCTCCGCCGGGTGTCCGCCGAGCCTCGCGTGACGCTTGAGCGTCTGAAAGAAATCTGCGGCTGAGCGGCGCCTTTCCGGCTGCGTTCGATGGATGGGCACGTCGTAGCCTCTCGTGCGCCGGAGGGTGTTCAACCTCGTACCTGTGATATCCTATGCGACTCGACGAATTGTACGCGCTGGCCCGCAACGCGCTCGATAGGCTCGACCTCGATGGCTGTGTGGATTCTTGCGATCAGGCGCTCGGCCATATACGGCAGCCAGACACCTCGACCGCCGACAGTCACCTCGAGTTCATCTATCTGCTTCTGCTGGCACACGATATCCTGGATGGAGGCTCGACGCCCATCCTCGACGGGAAATACACGCAGGAAGATCTGTTCGCGTGGGCCGACGCTCTACCGGCGCGAGCGGATCGCATCGATACGCTCGTGAAGCTGAAGATCTTGAAGGGGAATTGGCTCTCACGCACGAAGTCGGCGATCGACGCCATCCAGGCGATGGGAGAAGCGCTCGCCCTGACTCAGACGGGCTGCGGGCCGCTCGTCCTGGCGCTCGCCACCGCTGAGCTTGGGCACAAGACCATGAAGGTCAACCTGCGACGCGGAGCCGAGCTGGCTCGAGCGGCGTGCGATATGGTGAGCCCGTGCGCGCCCCAGGATGTCATGTCGATGGAGTCCCGACGCCATGCCAGCACGATTCATGCCATCCGTGGGATCTGCGAGTTCGACTTGGGCTACTACGATACGTCCATCGATTACCTGAATCGAGCTCACCGAGAGAGCGTGAGCCTCGGTCTGAGGGGCGATATCGCCGTGGCCAGCAATTACCTCGCCCAGCTCTACGTCGCGCTTGGAGATTTTGAGTCGGCAGAGTCGGTGCTCGTCAGCGCGATCGAGCGCTTCCGCCAAGGCGGCGCGCTGCACGCATGGAACGCGAACAACCGGGCGCTCCTGGGGAAGCTGTACCTCGAATGGGACAAGATCGACGCCGCGCACGAGCACCTGATCTCCGGGTGGCGTGAGAGCAATGTGGTGCGCAGCCTTCCGCTGATCACGCTCGTACGAAATTACCACGCGGAATTTCTGATGCTGCGCGCAAAGTCCAAGGTTGAACGGGATCTTTTGCTCGCTGAAGAGCTCTTACGTGAGAACATCGAGGAGTGCCATCGGACCGGTATCTACCGGAGCCAAATCCTCTCCCTCTCGCTGCTTGGCCAGCTGTCCCTGGCTCGAGGGGACAACGCGCAGGCGATCCGGTCCAGCGAGGCCGCTGTCGAGATGTTGATGGGCATGGGATGGTTACCGGCCCTGCGGGCCCAGGAGATCTACTATAATCACCACGTCGTACAGGCGAGGCACGGGGACCTGGAGCAAGCAGCGCGCTGGCTCGGGACGGCTTACGACACGGTCCTCGACATCGCGAGCAGGATCAACGACGAGGCGCGTCGGAGATCATTTCTGGGGCGAGTTCGGATCAATGAGACGATAGTCCGTGAGCGCACGCAGGCGACGTCGCTCGCGATCGCGTCGAGGTGAAGCATGTTGATTTGCTATCGTGGAGCAGCATGATGGGTATCGAAGATTCGGCATCGCGACGTACGGGCAAGGTCGCGCTGATCACAGGCGCGGCCCGCAGGGTAGGAGCGGTCATCGCGAGGGAGCTGCATGCAGAAGGCTTCAACCTCGCTGTGCACTTTCACTCCTCGCGTTCCGAAGCCGAGCAGCTCGTCGACGAGCTCAATTCGACTCGCAGGGGCTCGGCGAGCCTGATTTGTGCCAAGCTGGACGACCTCTCCAGCATATCGGGCGTCGTGAGCTCCACCGCTCGCGACTGGGGGCGCCTGGACGTGCTGGTGAACAACGCCTCGACGTACTACCCGACCCGCGTCGAGACGGCTACGGAGCGAGAGTGGGACGACTTGGTCGACGTCAACTTGAAGGTCCCGTTCTTCATGGCGCAGGCGGCTCTGCCTTGGCTGCGCGAGGCGCGAGGCTGTATCGTCAATCTCGTGGACGTCAATGCCAAGAGACCTCTCAAGGGGTATCCGATCTACTGCGCCGCGAAGGCAGGGCTCGTCAGCCTGACGGAGGCGTTGGCCCTCGAGCTGGCCCCTGAAATTCGTGTAAACGGCGTTGCCCCTGGAACCATGATGTGGCCGGAGAAGCAGAACGCCTTGAACGAGATCGAGCAGCGCATGGCTCTTGCGAAGATTCCTCTGGGACGGATAGGATCTTGCGCGGCTGTCGCCGATGCCGTGCGGTATCTCGTGCTGGCGGACTACGTGACGGGGCATATCATCACGGTGGACGGCGGGGCCCTGCTGACCTGATGGTGACATGTGACGTCCGGTTCAAGTAGGCGCACGGCAGAACGGCGGCGCGGGTAGGAGCAGAGGGAGTAAGTCTTGCGGCGCAAAAGGACAACGGCGGCCGTCGCGATCGGAAGCAATCTCGGCGACACGTATGGGTACCTGCTGGATGCAGAGAAGCATCTGCTGGCGTTGAGAGGCAGCGAGAACTTCAGGTTCAGCCCCATCTACCGGACCGTCGCCGTGGACAGCGCCGGTTCGCCGGACTATCTGAACGCGGCGGTCGCGTTCGAGACATCGCTGGAGCCGGGCGAGCTGCTGTCGGAGCTGCTCGGAATCGAGGCGAGCAATAGCAGGGAGCGCCCGTTCCGCAATGCACCAAGGACGCTCGATCTGGATCTGTTGTTGTATGGCGAAGAGGTCATCTCCGAGCCCTCCCTGGTCATCCCGCACCCGAGGCTGCATGAACGCTTTTTTGCCTTGACGCCGCTGTGTGATCTGCTGCCCGAGGCGATGCATCCCGGCGTGGGGACCTCGATCCGGGCGCTGGAGCGGCGTCTGGGAGAGCTGCACGCGAAAGACGCCTGTGTATCCAGGTGCGAACTGATGTTCGTGTCGAATCGCGCCGGGTGAGGGGGGCGGCGGTCCGCCCTGGGCCACGTCTCGTGGAGCGTCCGATGACGTGCGCGACGAGCGCCATGGCACGGTTCTGCTGAGCCGTCGGCATGTTGGAGCGACGGGGCCGCCCCCCGGCGCTAGATGTCGAAGTCGAGGATGCTGGACTCCAGCTCGGAGTCGCCAACGGCGGGCGAGCCCTGGGGCGGCGAGGCGACGCGCAGCCTGGGCGCCTCGATCGCCACGCGCTGGCCGCCGGCGACGCTCTTCGTCAGGAACACCGAGCCGCCCACCACGCTCCCCTGCCCCAGCACCGTCTTGCCGCCGAGCACGGTGGCGTTCGCGTAGATGGTGACATCGTCCTCCACCGTGGGGTGGCGCTTCTGGCCGCGCGCGCCCCGCGAGTGCTGGGGCAAGGACAGGGCGCCGAGCGTGACGCCCTGGTAGAGCTTGACGTGCGCGCCGATGTCGGTGGTCTCGCCGATGACGACGCCGGTGGCGTGATCGATGAAGAAGCTGTCACCGATGTTGGCGCCCGGGTGGATGTCGGCGCCCGTCCTCGTGTGCGCCCACTCGCTCATGATCCGGGGCATGAGCGGGACGCCGAGCAGGTACAGCTCGTGCGCGACCCGGTGCACCGTCACGGCGAGCAGGCCCGGATAGGCCAGGATGATCTCATGCATCGAGGCCGCCGCCGGGTCGCCGTCGTAAGCCGCCTGCACGTCGAGCAGGAGGCGCCGCCGGACGTCCGGCAGCCTGCTCACGAACACGCGCGCCACGTTGTGCCCCCGCTGCCTGCACTTCGGGACGTCGAGGCGGCCCGCGTCCGCGGTCTCGTCCTGGAAGCACAGGCAGCGCTCGATCTGCCGCTCGAGCTTGTCCCGCAGCGTCGAGACAAGCGTGCCCACGTGGTAGAGCAAGTCCTCGTCCGACAGGTCCTGCCGCCCGTGGTAGCCCGGGTAGAAGATCTGGAGCAGGAGATCGATGATCTCCGTGATCTCCTGGCGCGACGGGGTGAAGCGCTTGTCGATGAGATGCCCGCGCGCGTCTTCCCTGTAGCTCGCGATCAGCGCATCGACGATGCCGTGCAGGTCGCCCGACGCCTGGGCAGGGGCAGCATCGCTGTTCTTGCTCACGTCGACCTCACGAGGCCTTCATGGTCTCGATATCGGTGAACATACCTTCGAAGAGGGGCCCCGAGAGGTACCGCTCGCCTGCGTCCGGCAGGATGACCACGATCGTCTTGCCTTCCCACTTGGGATCCCGCGCGAGGCGGCTCGCCGCGACCATCGCCGCGCCGCAGGAGACGCCGCTGAGGATACCTTCCTCGCGCGCCAGGCGCCGCGACATGGCGATCGACTCCTCGTTGGAGACCGCCTCGACCTGGTCCACGAAGGAGAGGTCGAGGTTCTTGGGGACGAAGCCGGCGCCGATGCCCTGGATCTTGTGGGCCGACGGGGTGAGCGGCTGGCCGGCGAGCGTCTGCGCGATGACAGGCGAGCTGACCGGCTCCACGGCCACGGTGTGGAGCGCGCGGCCCCGGACGCGCTCGAAGTAGCGGCTGACGCCGGTCAGGGTGCCGCCGGTGCCCACGCCCGAGACGAAGACGTCGACGTTGCCATCGGTGTCGTCCCAGATCTCCGGGCCGGTGGTGGTCTCGTGGATGGATGGGTTGGCGGGGTTCTCGAACTGCCGCATCAGGACGTAGCGGCCGGGGTCCGAGGCGGCCAGCGCCTCGGCCTTGGCGATGGCGCCGTTCATCCCCTGGGGGCCCGGCGTCAGGAGGAGCTTGGCCCCGAGGGCCACGAGCACCTTGCGCCGCTCCATGCTCATCGTCTCGGGCATGCTGAGCACGCACTCGATCCCACGCGAGGCGGCGGCGAAGGCGAGCGCGATGCCGGTGTTGCCGCTGGTCGCCTCGACGATCGCCTTGCCGGGGCCGAGCACGCCTCGCTGCTCGGCGTCCCAGACCATGGCCGCGCCGATGCGGCACTTGACCGAGTAGGCCGGGTTCCGCCCCTCGATCTTCGCCAGTACGGTGGCGCGGGCGCCGTCGGTGACCCGGCGGACGCGGACGAGCGGCGTGCGGCCGATGCTCTGGGTATTGTCTTCGTAAACGCGGGGGAAGTTGGTCATGGGGGCCGTGCTGGTGAGAGGGAGGAAGAGGAGATCCAGAGGCGCCCCGCGCTGTCAAGATCCACGTGCGCCCCGCCTCCGTCGCGCCGTATTTCCAGAGCAAGAGGCGACGGCGCCCGGCGCGCCCCAGCGCCAGCTCGCCCGTCAGGCGCGCCGCGCTGAGCGCGATCCCTCGGCGGACCGTTGGACCTGCAACGGACCCGTTGGACGTCCAAGGGACCGCGAGGCCCGGCGGGGGCGGCGCGTGACCAGCTGCTCGAGAGTCGTCGGCGTGGTCGCCTGAGCAAGTAAGGTGCTTCCCTGGGGACTCGGTTAGCCATCTCCATGGGACCACGTCAGACCAGGTCCACCTTCTTGACGGGCGCGAATGCGGGCTTATCTTGCCAAATTTGGCACTTGCCCTCCGTGGCACAGGCCTCGCATCATGCTTGACCATGTTCCCCGCTGAGTCCCCCCGCGCGGAGGTCCAACTGCTCGACGATGATGAACCCACTCTAATTTTCCGCCGTCCACCCGTATCGTTTTCGGGCATGGCGATGCCGATCGGGGCGCCGGCTCCGGTCGTGGCCGCTCCGGCGCGGCGTTCCACATCGCGCCTGATCGCGCTGAGCGCTGGTGCGGGCCTGGGCTTCGCGGCGGTGCTCGGCGCGGTCGTCTCGATGCAGCTCGGCGCGGCGGGCATCGATCTCCGCGCGGGCTCGGCGATCCAGCCCGCCGCGGCCGCGGCGGCCGTCCTGCGCTCGACGGGGGCGGCGGCGCGGGTCGAGGCGAGGGCGGAAGCGGCTGCGCCGGTCCAGGCGAAGCCGGAGGCGGTTGCGCCGACCATCGATCTCGACGCTCGCGCCGACGCGACGCTGGATCGCGCGGGGGTGATCCCGATCCCCGACGGGATCGTCACCCTCCCCGCGTCCTTCTCCTCGGCGGATGGGGCTTACGACCTGGTGGTCCATTTCCACGGGATCAACGATGTTGTCCAGGCGGGGTACGAGCGCGCCGGGCTCAACGCGGTCGTGATGATCATCAACATGGGCATCAGCTCGGGGGCGTACGAGACCCGGTTCTCGATCCGCTCCTACCTGCCGGCGCTCCTCGCGAAGGCGCAGGCCGCGCTCGAGGCGCGCGGGCTGCGCGACGCCCGGCTCCGGCGCGTCGCGCTCTCGGCGTTCAGCGCGGGGTACGCCGCGGTCCGCGGGCTCCTGAACCAGCCCGGGTTCGCCGACAAGGTGGACGCCGTTCTCCTCCTCGACGGCATCCATACCGGCTACATGCCGCTCGACCATAGCCTGGACATGGAGCGTCTCAAGCCGTTCGGGCTCTTCGCCGAGCAGGCGGTCGCCGGCAACAAGCTCATGTCGATCACCCATTCGGAGATCACCCCGAACGGCGATTACGCCGGCACGCACGAGAGCACCGACGCGCTCCTCGAGCTCACGGGCGCGCATCGCGCTCCGGGCGCCGGCGCCGATGCGCAGGCGGTCTACGACTTGACCGGGACGGCTGGCGAGGCGAAACCCCGGTTCGACCCGCTCTCCGAGGCGCACCGGGGTGCGTTCCACGTGCGCGGCTATCCAGGCACCCAGAAGCCAGACCACGTGAAACACCTGACCCGCATGGCGGAGACGGCCGTGCCCGATCTCGTCCGCCACTGGAGCGAGTCCCCCGCGCGGTGACGGGCGGAGCGCGCGTGTCGTGGGGGCGCGCCGTCGACGAGACGGTCTATTACGGAGACGAAGTCGTCTTCATTTGAGAATGCGGCTGGAGGGCTCCCGGAGAGGGCCATTCCCGGACGAGGTCGAACCCCAGCTCGCGACCCTGGTCACGGGGCCGCCCCCCGGCGAAGGGTGGCTCTACGAGGTGAAGCTCGACGGCTACCGCATGCTTGCGCAGCTCCGCGGCGGCCGCGTAACGCTCCTGACCCGCCGCGGCCAGGACTGGACCGAGCGGTTCGCAGGGGTGCGCGATGAGCTCGCCCGTCTGCCAGCCCGGGAAGCCGTGCTGGACGGCGAGATCGTCGTCGTCGGGCGAGACGGCGTGACCGACTTCCAGGCCCTGCAGAACGCGCTCGGCGACGGGAACGACGGGCGCGATGGGCGCCTGATGTACTTCGTGTTCGACCTGCTCTACCTCGACGGCCGCGATCTCCGCGGCTGCACGCAGGTCGCCCGCAAGCGCGAGCTGGCTCAAGGTGAAATGCGGCAAGCGACGGGCGGCTCCGGCACCCGTCGTTCGAGGGCCTCCGCGAGGACCGCGCGCCGGAGTCGGTCACCGTCGAGCGCGCGCAACCGCCGCCCGGCAAGGCGGCCGGCGCCTCGCGCAAGGCGACGAGCGCGGCCGAGAGCCACGGGACGCGCACGGCGGGCGGCAGGGCGGCGAGCGCGGCGCGACCGCCGTGACGCCGTACTCGACCCGGGCGCGCCCCGGCGCAGCCGTCGCGACCCCGCTCGCGTGGGACGAGCTCGACGCGCCGCTCGATCCTGCCTCGTTCACCATCGAGACCGTGCCGCGGCGGCTCGCGTCCATCGCAGATCCATGGGCAGAGCTCCCGACCGCGCGCCAGTCCATCACCGGCGCCATGATGAAGAAGGTCGGTCTCTGACCTCCTCCCGACGTCCCCGACAAACCCAGGAGGCGGTGAGCACGCGAAGAAGAAAGACACAGGGAATGTACATTCACTGATGTTCCGTTCAGCAGGGTCGTCATATCGCAGCAGGGCGGCGTGCGCTTGGTTGACGGGGCCGCGAGCGCGCAGCATCGTCCCTGGGTCTGCCATGACCAAGAATCGGAACTCCAGCGCTCTGGCGGAAATTGCCGAGCGACTCCACCAGTTCGACGGTGAGCCGCTGCGGATGGCGTTCCTGGCGCGCGGCATCGATGCGCTCACCCAGGTGGCCGAGCGGCTCGATCAGCGCGAGCTTGGCGAGGTCGTCGCGTCGCCCAGCAACGCGGACGCGCTGGTGACGGCGCTCACGCAGCCGAGCGCCGTCGGCCTGTTTTCCGGTGCGGATCCGCTCATGCCGGCCCGCCTCCGCGGCCTCCAGGCGAGGGACGCGCTCCTCGCCGCCGAAGGGGGCACGCTCATCGCGGAGGAGGTCGGCGAAGGGCTCCACCTCTCGCCGCAGGCCATCGAGGCGCGCCGCGCAGCCGGAAGGCTGCTGGCCGTGGACATCGGCCGTCGTGGGCACCTCTACCCCGCATGGCAATTCGCGGACGAGGGCGTGCTGCCGGGGCTGGAGGAGATCCTGACCCTCCTCGACGAGCACCCCCCGCTGGCGAAGGTCCGGTTCTTCCTCTCCGGCAACCACCGCCTCGACGGCGATCGGCCGCTCGACCGGCTCCGCCGCGGCGACGTGGAGCCGGTGCGGCTCGCCGCGCGCACGTTCGGAGAGCAAGGCGCGGCCTGAGAGCGCCGCCGTGCCGACATGACGACGACGCTCGGGCCGCATCCGGACCCGCCCCTCGACTTCGCGGCAAGGCCGCTTCCCGTCACGAGCTTCCGGCGGTGCTGGTTCCGGATTCACTGGCTCGCGCGCGATCCGCTGTACTTCGGCCGCTCGGGCGACAACCGCTTCGACGCCCCAGCCGGCGAGTTCGGGGTGCTGTACGCCGGGAAAGACGAGCATTGCTCCTTCATCGAGGTGTTCGGCCACGCGACCGGCGTGCGCTTCGTGGAGCAAGGCGAGCTCGCCGCGCGCGGGCTCGCGTGCATCTCGCCGAGGCGTCCGCTGCGGCTCGTGAACCTCACCGGAGAGGGGCTCGCGCGCCTCGGGGCCGACGCCCGCCTGACCTCGGGCGAGTCCTACGGGGCCGCTCACCGGTGGGCGCTCGCGATCCACGACCACCCGAGGAGACCCGACGGCATCGCCTACGCCGCGCGCCACGACCCGAGCCGCGTCTGCGCCGCCCTCTTCGAGCGCGCCAGCGCGGATCTGGAGGTGACCGGGCTCGGCTCCCTCGCGGATCCGGCGCACGCGGCGCTCCTCGCCAGGATCCTGGGTGCGTACAAATTCGGGCTCGTCTGAGGCTCGACGAGCGGACGGCGGCGTGGGGTCCCGGGGCGCGCTGCCGAGCGCGATGGCGGCGCCGGGCGCGGGGGCCCCGCGCGCGTGCGAACCGAGCGCGCGCTCGCGCCGGCACAGCCGGTGCTTCCCATGAAGGCAGGCGCGCTGCGGCGGCGTCGCGGCGGGCGGTGGCCACGGCGCGCGCGGCCGAGCGGCGGGGGGTCCGATGAAAATCAAGAATCT
Organism: Sorangium sp. So ce590; assembly: GCF_051521365.1. NCBI lineage: Bacteria > Pseudomonadati > Myxococcota > Polyangiales > Polyangiaceae > Sorangium > Sorangium sp. So ce590. The sequence goes on along the minus strand of NZ_CP150346.1, from coordinate 4,610,090 downwards.
GCGGCTGGAAACAAGCTATCTCGTGGAGCCCATTCCACTCCAGAAGGGGATGGCGATTCACCAGATCCAGATCGCGACGATTGGCGGAGAGGGGTCGTGCCGGGTCCAGCTCTCGCTCGATTCCAACCGCTGCACGATCGACAGCTTCGGCGAGGCCAAGGCGTGCGTGCGGGTGGCGCCGATCCACCTGGAGGCGGACGTGGAGCTCCTCGAGGAGTGCGATGAGAAGCAGCTGCTCGCCCTCAAGTTCGATGGAGGCAACGGGCCGGCGCTCCGGCTCGCGCTCCTGCCCCTCTGCAGTGCGGGCAAGCAGGCGATCGTCGCGCGGCTCCTGGTCTTCGGGGAGACCGGCGAGATCAAGGCCATCCTGCCGATGCAAGGATCGTCGGCGGGCTGCGTGGTGGTCTGAGCGCGAGCGCGGGGCCATGCGGCGCGGCCAGCGCCCGGGGGAGGACGCCGTTCAGGAGCCGCGCCGGCCGCCGCCGGGCCCGAAAGGCCCCGCCGGCCCTCCGGGAATGCCGTCGGGACCAGCGCCGTACGGGCCGTGGGCGCCCGGCGGTGCGCCGTGGGCGCCCGCGGGGGCGCCGTGGGCGCCGGGTGGCGCGCCGTGGGCGCCGGGCTGAGCTCCAGGGAAGGCGCCGTAAGCGCCCGCGGGAGCGCCGTAGGCGCCGTGGGGAGCCCCGGGCGGCGCGCCGTAGGGTCCAGCGGGAGCGCCGTAAGCGCCGTGGGGAGCCCCGGGCGGTGCGCCGTAGGCGCCGGGAGGCGCGCCGTAGGCGCCGGGAGGAGCGCCGTAAGCGCCGGGGGGAGCGCCGTAAGCACCGGGAGGCGCGCCGTAAGCGCCAGGCTGAGCCCCTGGCCCCCCGTGAGCCCCTGGCCCCCCGTGAGCCCCCGGCGGGGGATAGCCCCCGAGCGCCGCAGCGGCGGCCGGCCCCTGTCCGGGCGGGTACGCCGCCTCCATCGCGACACGGCGGGGATTGGCCGGGTCGTAGCGCACCGTGACGATGCACCCCGGCTGGATACGGGGAGCCGCCAGCACCGATACGAGCGCGACCGTCTCCACCTGATAGGGCGGCATGCCCGGCGGCATCACCTCGAGGAGCAGCTTGAGGCTGTAGGAGTCCTGGGCGCCCATCGACACCTTCATGCCGGTCTCCTGGTACTGCAGCACCCGCGCCGCGCACGAGACGCCGATTCGAAGCAGCTGCTGCTGCTCCTGCTGCTGGGCCCGGAGCGGGCCGAGGACCTTCTTCCAGACCCCCCAGAGGACCACCGCAGTGATCCCGAGCGGCACAACGACGCTGAGCACAATGATCAGCAGGGTGGACGTCATCGGGTCAGCGTACCAGGCCGGCGCCCTTCCGCACCAGGGCGTCGACGCCCGTCACCGCGGGTCGCACGACGCGCGGCGGGGCGTCCCGCGGAGCTCAGATGCAGCGGCGGTACGTGAGGGCATAGTCGATCCGGACCTGGACGTCTGTGGTGTCGTTCGTCAGCACCCCGGAGCCCGCCTGCGCCAGGCGGTTCGTGACGTACAGGCTCGTCTTGATGTTGAGCGGCCGCACGGTGCCGCAGTCGGACCAGACCGTGGTCGCGAACGTGTCCGTGCGCGAGAAATCGTTCGTGAACGGCCCGACCATGCTCCACGTGAGCGGCCCCGAGGTGAGCCGCGAGCCCGAGAAATAATACGATGTCTCGTGGAGCCCATGGACCCCCGGCTCCAGGTCGGCAAAGCCCCGGTACGTGGCGTCGAAGAGCGCCACCTGCCATCCCGGATCGAACCGCAGATCCACGGCCAGCTGGCAGAACGCGCGGTTCGCGGCGCGGGCGGTGCCCGGGCCGGCCTGCGCCTCGAACTGGTCGAAGATGACGGTCAACGCCCTCTGATCAGGCGAGATCACCCCCGCGGCGGAGCCGACGGGACATCCGCTGCCGGCATATGTGAACGACTCGATCCGCGCATTCTGCGCCAGCGCAGGAAAGGCGAAGAGAAACGCCGAAGAAAAGCCGAACGCCCATCGCAGCAACATGCTTGCCCCCCCTTTTCATCTTCAGACGACATCGCGTCGCCGTCCGTCGGCGCCCGCGCGCGCATCACCGCTGTCGCAGGCCGGCCGACATGTGTTGACGAGCATGCGATGAGGGCGCGCTCCGCGCAACCTGCGCGGGGCGCCCTCGCCGCGGCACCCGCGCCGCGGATTGACCGGAATCCATCGAGCGCCGTGAGGTCCGCGGGACCCGAGGACATTCGATGAGAACCCGGAGCGCAGGCGAAAGGTGGATAGGCGACTCACTGTATTTCGAAGCCCAGGAGTGGCGAGGCAACGACGTCGAACACCGGGACGAAGAGCGCCGTGGTCGCGGCGAGGGCACCGTGCGCCATGGCGCCGTCGAGCAGCTCGGGGAGGAGCGCGGCGCGGAGGCGAAACATCGCGGGAGTCGACTAAGAGCGCCTCTCAAAACCTCCCGTCGCCAGGCAGCCGAGAGCGGGCGCATCGCGTCGTTGCTCCTCGTCGCCCTACTTCAGTAGGGCTCCTCGTCGCGCCTAGCGCTGCACCCACCCTCGGCTGCCTGGCTCGGTCCGGTTTTGTTCGGCGCTCTAAATTCCGTGCAGAACGGCAAGGCGTGCTCTCTGGGGCCGGGCCGGGCTAAGCTGCGCCGCGGATGAGCGCGCTCCCTTCCCGCCGTGCGCTGGCCGTCGGAGCGGCCCTGATCGGCGGCGCGGCGCTCCTCACACCGCTCGGCATCGCCTCGCTGCGCAGCGAGCCGGCGGGGCCGGCCGAGGCCGCGGCGGGCCCGGCAGCCGCGGCGCCCGGGCCCGCGGGCGCGGCGACGGCGCTCGCGGACGGCGGGGCCGGTCCTCTGGACGGCGACGCCGGCGCGCCGGTAGACGGTGGGGCCGGCCTTCTGGACGATGGCGGCGCGGACGCGGGCAGCGCGCCGTTCGAGAAGCCCGTGTGGTCCGCGACGTCGCGCGCGGCCACGTACGGAGGGCTCTCGAGCGACGCCTGCGACCGGGAGATGAAGCGCCGCGGGATCCCGCACGCCCCGGCGGCGCGCGGCGCCCCGCTTGTCGACCGGCCGGTTCGGATCACCGGCGCGCTGCACGGGGTCACGTTCCGCGGCGACGGGGTGGCGAAATCCCGGTCGATCTCCCCCTTCGACATCGCCGATTGCCGGCTGGTCCTCGCGCTCGACGATCTCGCCGCCTTCCTCGCGACGCGCGGGATCATCGAGGTGGTGCACGTCAGCATGCACCGGCCCGCTCCCGCCGGCACGGCCGCGCCGAAGCCGAAGCCGAAGAAGGTGCAGAAGGCGCCCGCGAAGTCGCCGGCTGGCAACAAGGCCCCGAAGGGCGCTGCCAAGGCGGCGAAGCCGGGCGCGCGCGCCCCGGAGAAGCCGGCGGCCGCGCCCGCGCGGCCCAGTCAGCACGCCCTCGGGCTCGCCATCGATGTGGCGGCGTTCGTGAAGGCCGACGGCGCGCGGCTCGACGTGAAGACCGACTGGCACGGCGCCATCGGCGCGCCGCCGTGCGGCCCCGGGTCGGAGCCGAAGGAGCCGAGCCCTCATGCCATCGAGCTGCGGGAGGTCATCTGCGCCGTCCACACGAGCGGGCTGTTCAACGTCGTGCTCACGCCCAACGCGAACGAGGCGCACGCGGACCACTTTCACTTCGATATCAAGCGCAACGCCCACTATTTCCTGCTGGAGTGAGCCGCGCTGCGCGGGGGCGGCGCCGCTGCCAGGAGGGCCAGGACGTCGTCTCTTCCGTCTCGGCGTTCACACCGTTGCCTCTCCAGAGGCCGTGGAGAGCCCTCAGTACTGCGGATGGAGCGCGATCAGCTCCGCGATCTCGTCGAGCTCCGGATCGCCGCCCGGGTTCGCCGCGAGCACCTGCTCGCGCGCCGCGCGCAGCGCCTCGCTCGAATTGCTCTTGAGCGCCTCGGCGTAGGCCACGATGGCCTTGCCCTTGACGAGCTGCTCCTTGCTGCCGGCGGTGAGCTCCGCGAGCGTCGCCTGGCGGCTCGCCTCCTTCGGCTCATGGGTGAGCGGCGTCTGCCAGCGCGCGCGCACGGTGAGGGCATCGGCGTCGTTGATCACGCCGGGATCGCACCCGCGCACGAGCTGGTTGAAGATCATCGCGTCGCCCGGCGCGAGGTGCTGCGGCTCGACCTCCTCGGGGTTTGTCGAGTACTCCTCGCCGTAGAACTTCTCCATCTTGAAGTACCACGGCAAGGTGAGCTCCACCTGCACGCCGCGGGCGGCCACCTCCATCACCTCGTCGAACCGATCCCGGAACATGTGGAACGCCTCGTCCACGTCATCGAGGTAGACATAGGCGCCACGACCCTTGTCGGTCACGGTATCCATGAGCCGATCGTTGTAACCCGGCGCCGCCCCCGCCCCCACGCCGACGAGGTAGATCGCCTCCTTGTCGGCGTCCTCCGCGTGCCGCGCGATGAGATCCGCGGAGGTGACCCCCACGTTGGCGCCGCCGTCGCTGACCAGGATCACCCGGTTGATCCGGTCAGCCTCGTAGTGCTCCTGCGCGAGCCCATACCCCACCCGGAGGCCACTCTCGAGATCCGTGCCGCCGCTGGCGGAGAGCTCGTCGGCCGCCTCGAGCAGCGCCGGGTCGTCCGGGCCGCTCACCACGTGACCGCTCAAGATCACCGAGTTCTCGGTGTTCCAGGTGACCATGTTCACGACGTCGCCCTCGGACAGGCTCGCGGCGACGGCGCGCACCGTGGCCTTCTCGCGCGCCATCGGCTCACCTGCCATCGAGCCGGAGGTGTCGAGGACGAACGTGACCGCGACGGGACGGCGCTGGGCCGGCGGGTCGAACGCGCGAACGCCGATCTGCAGCGTGTAGGTCCCCGCCTCCTCGCCGGGCTCTAGCTGGGGCTCGACGCGGAGCTCGCCCTCGTCCGGCGCCGCGTAATCGATGCGGTAGTAGTTGAGGAACTCGTACGTGCGCACCTGCCACGGCTCCGGCCCCAGGCCCCCGCGGAGGAGCTCGCGCGCATGCACCGGCGAGCTCATCGAGTTGGAGTCGTCGGCCGACACGTACAGGACCACGGGCTGGCTCGAGTCGAGCCCCTCGCAGGTGAACGCCGGGGGCGCGCCGGCGTCCTCGCCCGGCAATGGCTCCGGGGGCGGCTCGGCCTGGGATCCATCGACGGAAGAGCCGCCGCCCGCGCCCGCGCTCCCGAAGCCGGTGCCGGTGCTCCCGACGCCGGCGCCGGTGCTCCCGATGCCGTCGCTGCGGGGCGGCTCCGGGGCGGGATCTTGGTTGCCCAGGAGCCCCCCCGAGTCGGCGGCATCCCCCCCGCTGCAGGCGGCGAGGCCTGCACCGCCGAGGAGGACCGCCGACACGGCATGAAGACAGAGAGATATCGCAACGGGAACGGTTCGCACAGGCATCCTCCTCCGCGATGCGACCGCACCGCGCTCGGGGCGACCCGCTGAGCAACCTCGGTGCCGTACGCGCGGCGCCGTCCCGACGCCGCCCCGCTCCGGAGCGCCGCCCGCCCCAACGCGCCGGATCGCTCGGGCCACGCAGCCCAAACCACGGTCACCAGCGCTCCGATGGCACAAATACCATGACAGTGTTGTCCGGTTCACGTCCCAGCATGGCGCACGCTGGCGTCATCCGACCCACACGAACGCGAAATGGGCTTCGCGGGGAGCCCGGCCGCCCACAACGAATAGCTGACGGGTGTGCAATCTGGACAGACGCAGCGCTTCGTGCGAACTCTTGAAGAAGAACATGTCGATCAGGTGTCGCAACCATGTTCGCGTCGTTTCCGCAGGCGAGGTCCACTGGGAGGAGTGGAGCGCTGCCCGGAACGGCGGCGCGGGCACGCGCCCCGTGGTCCTCGTACACGGCCTGTCCGACAGCTGTCGGACCTGGAACCGGCTCGCGCCCGCGCTTGCGGCCGGAGGGCGCCGCGTCCTTGCGGTCGACCTGCCAGGCCACGGACACTCGGCCCGCCCGGACGCTCCCTACACCGTCGCCTGGTATGCGGGCGCGGTCGCGGAATGGATCCGCGCCCTCGGGCTCGGCGATTTCGATCTGATCGGGCACTCGTTCGGCGGCAGCATCGCCATGTGCGTGGCCGCCGAGCGGCCGGGGCGCGTGCACCGCCTCGGGCTGGTCGCCGCGGGCGGCATCGGGAGCGAGGTCGCGCTGCCGCTGCGCTTCGCCGCGGTGACTGGGCTGCTGGAGCTGGCCGCGCCGGTGCTCATGGGCGTCGGCACCCACGCGGGGATGCTTGTGCTCGGCGGCAACTTCAACGCGGACGAGCGCAGGCACCTCGCCGGGGTGAACGCGCGGCCCGGCACGGCGCGTGCTCTGTCGCGCACGCTCCGCCACGCGATCGATCTGCGCGGCCAGCGCGAGCACCTCATGGACATCGCGCACCGCATCCCGGAGATACCGCCTCTCGCCGTCTACTGGGGCGACCGCGACCCCGTGCTCCCGGTGCGCCACGCGGCCGACATCGACCGCTACCTGGAGGGCGTGGCGGTGCGTCGCTACGCGAAGGCGGGACACTATCCGCACCGGGAAGCGGTGGCCGACCTCACCCCCGATCTCCTGCGCTTCCTCGACGAGCCTCGGCCTGCGCCGCGCCTGCGCGCCGGGGCACGCGCGCCCCGCGCGGCGGCCGCGCCGCAGGCCAGCCCGCGGTGGCAGCCGTGGGCGGACGCCCCGGTCCGGCAATGGGCGACGCGGACGCTCTCCCCGCTGCTCCGGCAAACAGCGCAGCAGGACGCCGACCACTCGGCGTCTCCCGCCGACCTCGGGAGCCGCCCGCCGCCCGTCCCCTGCTGACGCCGCGCGACCCTGCCGACGCGGCGACGTCCCTTCCCTGTTGACGCCCCGCCCTCCGGTGCGGTTCTCTCGGGCGCCGGTGCAACTCGAATGTGAAACCTGCGGCGCCTCGCTGCGCATCGAAGCGGACCAGCGGACCGCGGCGTGCCCTTACTGCGCCTCGCCGGCGGTGGTGGAGCGCGCGCCGTCGAACGACCGGCCGTTGCCGCACTTCGTCCTCGGGTTCACCATGACCCGGGAGAGCGCGCAGGGCGCCGTCACGGCGTGGCTCGGGAAGCGGAGCCTCTTCGTGCAGTCGAGCGTCAAGAGGGGGACGATCGACGCGATCCGCGGCGTCTACACGCCCGCGTACCTGTACTCGGCGATGGCGCAGACGCGCTACGCGGCGCAGATCGGCGAGAACTACCAGGAGACCGAGACGTACACGACGACCGACGACAAGGGAAACAGCGTCACCCGCACCCGCGTCGTCACGAGGACCGAGCACCGGCACCTCGAAGGCCAGCACGCCACCTACGTCATGGATGTGCTCGTCGTGGCGTCCCGCGCCGTCCAGAACGCCGAGCTCGAGGCGATCGAGCCGTTCGACCTCCGCACGATGCGGCGCTACACGCCCGCGGTGCTCAGCGGCTGGATCGCCGAGGAGCCGACCATGACGCAGCCGGAGTGCTACGCCCTGGCGCGGCGGGAGGCGCTCGAGAAGATCGGCCGCGACCTCGCGGGCTTCATGCCCGGGGACAGCCACCACGGCCTCACGCACGAGACGCGCCTCGACCACGAGACGCTCGAGCTCCTCTACGTACCCCTCTGGGTGCTCGCGATCCGGCACGACCCGCGCGAGCCGCCGTTCCGGGTCCTCATCAACGGCCAGACCGGCGCGATCCACGGCAAGGCGCCCCTCTCCTGGGTCAAGATCGTCCTCGCCGTGCTGCTCGTGATCCTGCTCATCGCGGCGCCGTTCGTCCTGGCCGCGGCCCGCGACCCGGCCGAGCGGCGCGGCGTGGCGAGGCCGCCGGCGCTCGTCACCGCGCCCGCGCCCGCGCCGACCGAGCGCGTCCGCCCCGGCGGGAGCAGGCCCACCCCGACCGGAGGGACGCGATGAGCATGAGCATGGGCGTCTCGACGACCGTGGCGCGGTGCTGCGCCCGCTGCCAGGGGCCGCTGGAGCCGGGCGACCTGCGCTGCGCCGTCTGCGGGCTCGCCGCGCCGCAGGGGAGCGGCCCGGCCCCGCCGCCGGTGCAGGTGCTGCGGTGCACCGAGTGCGGCGCGGCGGTCGCGTACTCGGCCGAGGCGCAGGCGCCGAAGTGCCGCTTTTGCGGCGCGGTCACGCGGCTGGAGCAGCCGGTCGATCCGATCGAGCAGGCCGACTGGCTGCTCCCGTTCGGGGTGCCCCCCGCGCAGGCCGACAAGGCGCTGCGGCAGTGGATGTCGACCCTCGGCTTCTTCCGGCCGTCGGACCTCTCGCAGGCGGCGACCGTGGAGGGGCTGCGCCCGCTCTGGTGGGCGGGCTGGCTCGTCAACGCGGACGCGGTGGTGAGCTGGACGGCGGACTCGAACGCGGGCGCCCTGCGGAGCGCCTGGGCCCCGCACGCCGGACAGACGCAGCTGCCGTTCCGCAGCCTGCTCGTGTCCGCGTCGCGCGGGCTGTCGCTCGATGAGGCCCGGGAGCTCGCGCCGTACTTCCGGTTCGATCAGGCGGTGCCGGCCGCGCACCGGACACAGCAGCAGCTCGGCCCGGCGGACGCGGTGCTGGAGCAGTTCGACGCGCAGCGCTCGGCGGCGCGGAAGATCCTGAGCGAGCGGATCGCCGCGACCGCGGAGGACACCCTGAGGCAGGGCGTGATCCCCGGGTCGACCTTCCGGAACGTGCACGTGGCGGTGCTCCTGCGCGCGCTCGAGGCGCGCCGGGTGGCGCTGCCGTCGTACGTGCTCGCCTACCGCTACAAGGGGCGCAGCTACCGCGCCATCGTGCACGGCCAGGACGCGAGCCGCGTCACGGGCACGGCGCCGATCGCGTGGGGCAAGGTGGCGCTGGTGGTCGCCGGCGCGCTCGCGCTTGTCGCGATCGTCGTCGCGGTGCTCGCGCTCACCCGCACAGGGTAGCTCCTCGCGGGCGCCGCGCGAACCCCCTCCTCCGCTCCTCCGGCCGGCCGCTCGCACGCGCGAGGATCCGCGCCAGAGGCTGTGGCGGAATGCCTCGAACGCACGCCCGGTGCGGCACGTCAGAGCCGCTCCTCTCGCGATCTCGCGCGTGAGCCGGCCATGGTCCAGATCTCGCAACTGCCGCCGGGACTCAACGGAGGACACCATGGAAACCGGGTCACGAGAAAAGCTGCTGGAGATCCTCAAGAAGTTCCGGAATGCCATGCTCGTCACGCAGGCGAGCCACGGGGAGCTGCGAGCGCGTCCGATGGCGCTCACGAAGGTCGACGACGGCACCGGGGACATCTGGTTCATGACGAGCCTCGACTCGGGCAAGGTCGACGAGATCGCGTCGCACCCGGAGGTGAACGTCACCCTCCAGGAGGAGCACCGCTTCCTGTCGCTCTCGGGGCGCGCCACGATCGTGCGGAGCCGGGCGAAGATCGAGGAGCTGTGGTCGGAAGAGGCGAAGGTCTTCTTCCCGAAGGGCAAGGACGATCCCCACCTCGCGCTCATCCACGTGAGCCCGCGCGAGGGCGAGTACTGGGACGACCAGGGCGCCGCCGGGCTCAGGTTCCTTGTCGAGGCGGTCAAGGCCTACGTCACCGGGACGACCCCGAAGACCGACGCCGCCCAGCACGCCGCGGTGCCGCTGAACGGCGGGCCAACCGGCGATGGCCGGGTGTCAGCGCGGTAGCGATCTCCGCCGGGGCGCGGCGCCAGATCGGCGCGGCGCATCGCGGCGATGCGGTCCATGCGGGCCGACGCTGCCCGCGCGGCCGACGTGGCGCGGCGCCGCATGCGACATCGCGCCCCACCGCCCTTTGCGGTGCTCCTGAGGCTGTCCCCTTCCCTTCAGCGTCCAGGCCAGCGCGTCGCAGATCGCACCGCTGCGCGCACGCTGGCCCCACATCCATGCTCCCCCACGATGACCGAGCGCCTCGCGCAGCGCGGCGAGCTCGCGAATACCGCCGATGCCGGGCGGCAACACGCGCCGCGCGCCGCGGATCCAGCGGGATGGAGCGTGGCGCACCCCTTGCTATTCGTGGAATCACGTTACGCCGTGCTCCCTCCTCTGGGATGGACGTGACGCGGGAACCCGGCAGCAACGAGGTCAGGCATGGGGATCTTCACGATGTCTCGTCGAGCTCAGATGATCATGGTCGCGGCGGCGACGGTCGTTGTCATCGTGGGGTTGCGCTACGCGGAGCCGTTCCTCGTGCCGGTGCTCTTCGGGATCGCGCTCGCGGCCATCTCCTCGCCGATCGCGAGCTGGGTCACCCGGCGGGGGCTCCCCCCGGCCCTCGGGGCGCTGGCCGCGCTCGTCGTCGACCTCGCGATCCTGGCCTTCGTGGGGGCGGTGGTCACCATCGCCGGGGTGGAGCTGGAGGAGAAGGTGCCGGCCTACCTGGCCCGCGCCTCCAGCATGACCGTGGCGCTCGCGGCGACGCTCACCGAGCGCGGGCTGCCGGTGAACCCGGAGTTCCTGTCGCGGACGCTGCACACGGCGTCCCTTGTGCCGCTGCTCGGCGGGGCCGCGGTGACGGTCGCCAGCGCGGCGTCGAACCTGGGGGTGGTGCTCCTCGTCGTCTTCTTCGCCCTCTGCGAGTTCGCGGGGGCCGGCGCGAAGATCCGGGCGATCATCTCGGACCCGGGGCGCGGGCTCGATCACGTCGAGCGCATCGTGCGAGAGGTCAAGAAGTACCTTGTCGTGAAGACGATGACGAGCCTGCTCGTCGCCGTGCTCGCCTACGTGATGCTGGTCCTGCTGGACGTGGATCTGGCGCTCCTCCTGGCGTCGAGCCTGTTCGTCTTGCACTTCATCCCCAACATCGGCGCGGCGGTCGCGACGATCCCGGCCGTGCTCGCCGCGCTGGCGAGCCAGGGACCCGGCACCGCGGCGATCGTGGCGATCGGATACCTCCTGATCAACCTGCTGGTGGGCAACGTCCTGGAGCCGCGGGTCCTCGGGCGGACGCTGGGGTTGTCCCCGCTCGCCGTCCTCCTCGGGATGCTCTTCTGGGGCTGGCTCTGGGGGCCGTCGGGGGCGCTGCTGTCGGTCCCGATCATGATGGTCGCGAAGATCACGCTGGAGAACGTGGAGGGACTGTCGTGGATCGCGCGCATCATGGAGCCGGCGCCCGAGGAGCATGAGCGCGAGGCGGCGCAGGCGAGCGAGGAGCCGCCGCCATCGCTGCTGCGGCCGAGCGTCGCGGGGGCGCGGAGATCGGGGTAGCGAGGTTCTGCCGGCGGCCTACCGTGGCGCGTCCGCGGCCACCGAACGATACCTTGCATTTCCCATCTCCTCGCTGAGCTTCAGCGCCTCGCGCATCCGCTCTCGCGCCTCCGCGTAGTTGCGCTGATGGATCGCGAGCGTCGCGAGCTGGCAGCGCCGCCCCCGAGCCCGTCAGGGCGCCGCGGACGGCGCCGGCGCGATCCCGAAGACGCGCTCGTGGCGGGCGCTCACATGACATCCCATGCACGACGCGACCTGGCCGGCGGAGGTCACCTCGCCATCGGGCGTGACCGTGCCATAGACCCAGCCGGCGTCGGTGCCGGGCGTATCCGGCGCGACCTTGAGCACCACGTAGGCGCCGGCGAAGCGCGACGCGCGGTAGACGCGATCGCCGTCGCGCACGTAAGGATCGAAATGATCCGGTGCGCCCTCGGCGCCGTCCGGCGCCGAGGGCGGATGCGACGGGAGCTCGGGAGCCCCCTCCTCGACGAGCTCGGGGTGGTAGCTCTCCTTGACGAGCACCTGCCCGACCGGCTGGGATACGGGCGCCTCGTCCTGCACCAGTGGATAGCGATCGCGGTGCCTGGCGAACACCGAGTAGAGCTTGCGGGCGTGGCCGCCGTCCTCGGCGGCGCTCATGCGGGCACGGCCGGGCAGCGGTAGGCGGCAGAGCCAGGGCGCCCAGCGGAGCTCGTCGTCGACGCGGCCCCAGGCCTTGTAGTCGCGAAAGGCCGACGCGACGAGCGGGGCGAAACGGGCGTCAATCTCGGCGGCCCCATCAGCAGGCGCCGCCGGGGGCGCAGTGGGGGGCGCAGTGGACGGAGAGATAGACGCGCCGCCGGAGGGAGAGGCCCTCTCGCCCTCGGCATCCGGAGAGATGGGCTCATCCAGGGGATGGCTGCATGCAGGGGCAAACACGAGGAGAAGGAGCAGGGAGAAGCGGGTTGTGCACATGAGGCCGATCGTACGATCGATCCGCCGGAAAGGTCTGCCGGTAAACAAGGCGCGCTGTGTGCTCCCCGGGAGCGCTGGCGCTGTCCTCCGGCGGCGGAGGTCACGGCGCGGGAGGCGCAGATCCGGCCGGCGGCGCAGATCCGTCCGCAGGCTCTGCCGCGGCGCGGGTCGGCTGACAACGGGGACAGAAGTACGTCGATCGCATCATGGTGCCCTGCCGGCGCATCTGGACCGCGGCGCCGCAGTCGTAACAGGCGCGCCCCTCGCGGCCGTAGACGCCGACAGGCCGCCTGCCGCGATCGAAGCCGGTGCGCGTCGTGCGCGTGTGGAGGTAGTGCGCGGTGGGGCCGCGGTACGCGCCGGAGGCGTCCCGCGGCTCGACGTTGGCCTGCAGGAGGCGGCGGCCGAGGTCGAGCATCGCGGAGAGCTCCTCGTCCGAGTACGCCCGGACCGGCGCGAACGGGTCGAGCCGCCTCCGGAAGAGGAGCTCGCTCTTGTAGACGTTGCCGATGCCGGCGACGACGCGCTGGTCCATGATCGCGACCCCGAGGGGCACGTCGTCGAGCGCGCGGAGGCGGCGGAGCGCCTCCGCGGCGTCGAAGCCGTCGCCGAGCAGGTCCGGGCCGAGGCCGCCGAGCAGACGGTCGCCGCGCACGGCGCTCGCGCGGAGCAGGCGCACGATCGGCGCACGGAAGCAGACGGCGACGTAGCCCGGGACCGCGAGGATGGCCGAGGCCGTCGCCTCGGACCGCCTCCAGCGCTCCCCCTCGCGGTAGAGGTGCCAGGCGCCGCTCATGCGCAGGTGCGTGTGGAGGACGGTGCCGTCGTCGAAGAAGATCAAGAGGTTCTTGCCGCGCGCCTCCACGCGCTCGACCCGGCGGCCGACGAGCTGGTCGCACCGCCGGTCGCTCCGGGGCAGCTCCAGGGCGATGACGCGCGCGCCCTCCAGCACGGGGCCCAGGGCAGCGGCGATCCGGAAGAGGGTGTCGCCTTCAGGCATGAGCGGCTCCCGGAGGCTCTTGTGCAGACCGGCCGGATCGCAAGGGGCACGAGCGCGGAGAAGGTCAGGTGTTCCACCGCCGGATGCGCATGCGCGCTGTGGGCGCGTCGCTCGATGTCGCCGCGCCGGAGACAGGGGCCGAGCTCGCCGCGCACCCCGGCGCGATCGAGGGGTTTGCAGATCGGCGCGCCGTCGGTTTTCATGGCCGGAACGAAGGCCGCGTCGAAGGCGGCCGGGGGGCGGCGGAGGACCTGATGGAGCTCGGATTCGACGACATCCTGCCCTACCTCGCCAGCGCGTACCGGCGGGGCGTGCTGGCGCCGTTCATCGGCTCGGGGATGAGCAGACCCGCCTGCGCAGGCTGGCTGGATCTGCTGGTGAGGCTCGCCGGCGAGGCCGGGGTGGACGTCCCCGAGCCTCTCCGGCGGGCGAGGCCCGAGGACCGGCTGGACCCCTCGGAGCTCTACCGCCTCGCCGACAAGGCGGTGCTCGGGCTGGCCGCGCTGGGCGTGGAGGCGCGCGCGGAGGCGTACCGCAGGGCCCTCAACGAGGGCGGCAGGGCCGCGGGCGAGTGCGACGTGCCGGCGCAGACGGCGGCGCTCGCGCGCTGCTACTGGCCGCTCGTGCTGACCACCAACTACGATGATCTCTACGTCGTGAGCCGGATGCGGCAGTCGCGCGCCGGCGAGATGGCCGGCGTGAGCCGCACGGGCAAGCCCTCCCGGGAGGCGAAGCGGGACGAGACCGACGTCCCCGAGGTGCTCGGGCGGAGCATCGAGGACTGCCACAAGGTCGTTCGCTCCCTGGAGTCGCCGACGCGGCCCCTCCTGTGGGCGCTGCAGGGCTTTCTGGGCGGGCAGGCCGCGCGGCTCGATGCGCTTGTCGAGGAGCTCGTCCTCGACGAGCGGCGCCGCGCCGAGCTCGCGGGCCAGGTGGTGGCGGGCTACCAGCAGTACCAGCACGCCGTCAACGCGCAGCCGCACTTCCGGCGCGCGTTCGCCGAGGTGCTCTCCCGGCGCTCGCTGCTGTTCCTCGGCTCGGGCATCCTGGAGGACTACCTCATCAACCTCTTCGGAGAGATCGCCCACCACCACGGGCCCGGGCCTCACCCGCACTTCGCGCTGTTCTCCAGCGAGAAGCGGGACACCCTCGACGTCCGCTTCCTGCAGACGCGGCTGGGCATCGCCCCTGTGTTCTACGGGCACTACGCGGAGCTGACGGAGCTGATCGGCCGGCTGACCGATGCCGTCTGGGAGCGCCGGGCGCCTGCGCCGTCAGGCGCCGAGCGGCCGCCGGTCGCATGGATGCCGGACGAGCTGGGGTTCAGCCTCTCCGATGGCTCGAAGCACCCCTCCGGCGGGGCGAGGAAGCTCCGTCTCCGGTACGCGCCGCTCCCCGTGCCCGCCGCCGGGGACGGCCGCGAGTGCGTGCTCGTCAGCGTCGGCCGGACGCCCTCGGACAACCGCGCCATCCCGGGGACCCAGGCGAACGGCTTTCTGGTCAAGGCGCAGGGAGCAGGGCTCGTCGCGGACACGGCGCCCGAGCGCTGGCGCCCGCTCGACGCTGCGCCGTCCACCGCTTACCGGTTCGATGGCGCGCCCATCTTCGGCGTCGCCGCCCGCGACCGGAGGCTGGATGTGCCTCGAGACCGAGGTAGCGAGGATCCGGAGGACAGCCGGGATCTCGGCGTCATCGCGGATGCCGTCTGCGAGACCTTGCGCGCCGCGGACGCGGCGGGGTTCCGCCACGTGCATATCGGCCCGGTGGCCTCGGGGAAGCACCGCCTGTGGCACCCGCTCCACCCGTTCGTCCAGACGCTCGCCGGCTTCCGCAGGTTCTTTGCCGAGCATCCCGGAACAGGCATCGAGCTCGTCGAGCTCCATGTGCTCTCGTCGGCGGTCTGGTTCCCCGTGGTCGCCGGCAAGGTTCCTGTCGCGCAGATGCTGTCGTCCACCATGATGAAGATCTGGGTCGACATCCGGGACGCGAGCGGCAGCTCGGAGATCTTCGCGGTGACCGCCCGCGGCCCGACGCGCGTGGGCGACATCAAGGCGCTCTGCGGGCTCCCCCCGGCGCGATGGAATGCCGAGATCCTCCCCCGGCCGAGCAAGGTCGACCCGTCGAGCGCGGACGACCTGCTGGTGACGCCGACGTCGATCGTCGTCCTCTCGCCCCGGCGCTAGACGCCCACGGCTCGAGGGAGCCGTCTTCGCTCCGCAGCCTGCGGGGCGAGCACCTCGAGACCGCGCTGCGCCGCGTGGAGCGATCCATGGCATACTTGCGCCATGAGCTCTCACGAACGCGACTACGTGGCGATCAACCTCGCGAACTGGAACAGTCGTGTTCCGTTTCACGAGAAAGGCTATGAGCTTCACAGGTTCCTCGAGGACCCGCGGCATCTCTCCGGTGTTGTCGACTTCGATCGCGCCCGGCTCGGCGACGTGCGCGGCCTCGACGTCGTCCATTTGCAGTGCCACATCGGCACGGACACGCTGTCGCTCGCTCGCCTCGGAGCGCGTACGACCGGCCTCGATTTCTCCGAGCCGGCGCTGGCCGTGGCGCGGCGGCTGGCCGCGGGTTGCGGCGCCGAGATCGAGTACGTGTGCAGCAATGTTTACGACGCGGTCGCGGCGCTGGGGGCCGAGCGCTTCGACGTTGTGTACACGGGCGTCGGCGCGCTGTGCTGGCTTGACAGCATCCAGCGCTGGGCCACCACGGTGGCGGCGCTGCTGAAGCCGGGGGGGCGCCTGTTCATGCGCGAGGGACATCCGATGCTGTGGTCGCTCGCCGATCCGCGCCCGGACGGCCTCGTGGTCGTGGAGTATCCTTACTTCGAGGTCGAGGGCGGCACGCTGTTCCACGAGAAGCAGACCTACGTGTCCCACGAGGGAGAGCTCGCCGCGCCCGACACCATCGCTTTCAATCACGGCCTCGGCGAGATCATCTCCGCGCTCTTCGCGGCGAACCTGAGGCTGACCGAGCTCACCGAGCACGATTCGGTCCCCTGGAATCCGCTCGGAGCGGCCATGGTGGACGACGGGCGCGGCGAGTGGCGGCTCCGCGAAAAGCCGGAGCGGCTGGCGGCGAGTTACACCTTGCAGGCCATCAAGGGTTGAATTGGCAGATAGCCGCACAGGGCGCTCCGGCCGGAGCGCTTGCTCTGGCCGGACAATCGGTTTAAGGTGTCCCGCAGAGAACCGGAGGCCGGAACAGGCCTCCTTCGCTCGAGGAGCTTTCATGCGTCGGTTCGGCCCTGCTACCCGATCGCGTGGGGCACCAAGACCCCGCACCACGAGTGCGGCGGGTGCTTCCTCTGCACCCCGCCTCCTCCCTGAGGGAGAGCGCGCCACCCGACGCGCGACGTGGCGCGGGGCGCGTGCTCTCCGGACCGCGCGGATGCCGCTCGGCTTTCCCGCTCCAAGAGTCACAGTTCAAGATCTTCCTGCTTGCGGGGGTTGGCATGAACAAGGACCCTTCTTCTCGATGGCTGTACGGCACGGTCTCGATCGCGCTCGGGATCGCGGCCCTCTCCGGCTGCTCTGGCAGGGTGGACACGGCGGACGCTGGCCCGGGCGGCTCGTCGAGCGCGGGCGGCGCGACGGGAGCGGGGGGCCATGGCGGCAGCGCCGGCGCAACCGGCGCAGGCGGAGCCGGCACGGACAGCACGGGTACGCTGGGCTCCGGTGCGGGCGGCTCCGGCGACGGGTCGGGGGGTTCGGGCGGCTCGAGCCCCCGCAAGTTCGTCGGCAACATCACGACGAACGGCGCCGTGCGCGACGACTTCATCCAGTACTGGGACCAGATCACGCCCGAGCTCGAGGGCAGGTGGACATCCATCGAGAGGTCCCGCGGCGTTCGCGACTGGAGCAGGCTCGACGCGGTCTACAGGTACGCGCAGGACAACGACATCCCCTTCACGCAGTACAACTTCGTGTGGGGTGCCACGCCGCCAAGCTGGCTCGGGAGGCTCACCGCGGAGGAGCAGCGGCAGGCCGTGCGGGACTGGATGCAGGCGTTCTGCGAGCGGTACCCCGACACGGAGTACATCATCGTCGTGAACGAGCCGCCGCCCCACACCACGCCTGTCTTCAAGAACGCCATCGGGGGCGACGGCGAGAGCGGCCATGACTGGATCGTCAACTCCTTCAAGTGGGCTCGCGAGCTCTGCCCGGGCTCGACCTTGATCCTCAATGACTACAACAACATCGAGTACGAGAGCGAGCACGAGCGCTTCGTCGAGCTCGTGAAGACGCTGCTGGACGCAGGCGCTCCCATCGACGCCCTCGGCGCGGAGGCCCACGACGCGTACAAGTTCGAGACCAGCACCGTGAAGGGCTACATCGACGGGCTCGCCGCGACGGGCCTGCCCGTGTACATCACCGAGTACGACATCGGCCTCTCGGACGACGACGCGCAGCGCCAGGTGATGGAGGAGCAGTTCACGATGTTCTACGACCACAGCGCCGTCAAAGGCATCACCCTGTGGGGCTACGTCGTCGGCTCCACCTGGCTGGACAACACGGGCCTCCTGCACCCGGACGGCACCCTGCGGCCGGCCATGGCCTGGCTGATGGACTTCCTCGATCGCGACGGGTGATCCCTCGCCCCGCGGCCCGGACGGCGCGGCGACCGGCGTCGAGCTTCCTCTGCCGACAACAAAGCTTCGGTGTTGCAAATGGCCGATGAGCCGTTCAGGATGATGGCGTTCACCTCATCACCACAAGATTCGATGCGAACTTCCCAGCGCTTCTCCGCAATCACCCTCATGGGCTCGACCTGATGCGTGGCGGGAGGATGGCCGGGTGAGGAGCAGCCGCCGCTCGCAGGTGCCGCCCTTCGCGGTCATGGAGGTGCTCGCCGCCGCCAACGCGCGGCGCGCGGCGGGCGAGCCGGTCATCAGCCTGTGCGCGGGCCAGCCGGGTTCAGGGGCGCCCGCCGTCGTGCGCGCGCGGGCGGCCGCGCTCCTCGCCGACGGCGACCTCGGGTACACCGAGGCGCTGGGCATCCCGGCGCTGCGGCTTGCGCTCGCGGAGCACTACGGCCGCTGGTACGACGTGGACCTCGACCCGTCGCGCGTCGCCCTCACCACCGGGTCGTCGGGCGGGTTCCTGCTCGCGTTCCTCGCGGCGTTCGAGCCGGGTGACCGCGTGGCGCTCGCTCGCCCGGGCTACCCGGCGTACCGGAACATCCTTCGCTCCCTCGGGGTGGAGGTGGTCGAGCTGCCGTGCGGCCCGGGGAGCCGCTTCCAGCCGACCACGTCGCAGCTCATGGCCGCCTACGACGGCGGAAAGCTCGACGGCCTGGTCCTGGCGAGCCCGGCGAACCCGACGGGCACGATGGTCGACGCCGCGGAGCTCGAGGCGATCGCGCGCTGGTGCGCGGGGCATGACGTCCGGCTGGTGAGCGACGAGATCTATCACGGCCTCACGTACGGCGCGTGGGCCGGGCGCCAGGCGACGGCGGCGCGCTACGGCGACGCGGGCGCCGTCGTCGTCTCGAGCTTCTCGAAGTACTGGGCCATGACGGGCTGGCGCCTGGGGTGGCTCGTGCTGCCGCCGGAGCTCGTCCCGCCGGTCGACGCGCTGGCGGGGAACCTCGCGCTGTGCCCGCCCGCCCTGGCGCAGCACGCGGCGCTCGCGGCCCTGACCCCGGAGGCGTACGCCGAGGCGGACCGGCTGGTGGAGGGCTACGCGGCCGCGCGCGACCTGCTGCTGCGGCGGCTGCCCGAGCTCGGCTGGGAGGTCGCCCCGCCCGACGGCGCCTTCTACCTGTATGCCGACGTCGGTACGGACGACTCTGTCGCGTGGTGCGAGCGGCTGCTCGCCGACACGGGCGTCGCGCTCACGCCGGGCACCGACTTCGACGGCGAACGCGGCGCGCGGCACGTCCGGCTGTCCTTCGCGGCCCCGGTCGAGCAGGTCGACGAGGCGGTGACGCGGATCGTCGCCTGGCAGCGCGCGCGGTGACCGACGCGCGGTGACCATCGAGCCGGTACGCGTCGCTCACGTCGTCCCTGCCTGTAATATTTTAATGTCACGGTCGAAGCCGGCACGCGCGGGACCCAGCAGGACCGACGTTGCGGACGCCATGTTCCCCTGACGCCAGCTCCAGATTTCGCCCAGGACGGCCCAGAGAACCGCGGCGCCGCGATTTCCGACTTGATTCGCCGTCATGGACGGACAAGTGAGCCGGCGCTCGCTCCGGCCGGGGGCGAGCGAGAGGACCATCACCCGTGGATGCATTGTCTTATCAGTCGCTCGTAACGGGCGCCGTCGCGCTCATGGTCGCACGCACCTTCTACGTGCGTGTCAAGAAGGCCCCTGAAGGCAACGAGACGATGGCGCGCATCGCGCGCTACGTCCGCGAGGGGGCGATGGCCTTCCTCGCGCGCGAGTACAAGGTGCTCGCCGTCTACGCGGCCGTCGTCTTCGCGCTCCTGGCCGCCACGCTCGGGCTCCTCGCCGCGGGCGCCTTCGCTGCCGGCGCGTTCCTGTCGCTCATCGCCGGCTTCTTCGGCATGAAGGCCGCGACCTACGCCAACGTGCGCACGGCCGAGGCCGCTCGCGCGCACGGCAAGCCCACCGCGCTCGTCACCGCGCTCGACGGCGGCGCCGTCATGGGCCTCTGCGTCGCGGGGCTCGGCCTCATCGGGCTGGGCGGCATCTACGCCCTGTTCCGCAACGACGAGCACCTCGCGACGGTCGTCCACTCGTTCGCCGTCGGGGCGAGCTCGATCGCGCTGTTCGCCCGCATCGGCGGCGGCATCTACACGAAGGCCGCCGACGTCGGCGCCGACATCGTCGGCAAGGTCGAGGCGAACATCCCCGAGGACGACCCCCGCAACCCGGGCGTCATCGCCGACAACGTCGGCGACAACGTCGGCGACATCGCGGGCATGGGCGCCGACATCTACGAGAGCTACGTGGCCGCGGTCGTCGCCGCGATCGCGCTCGGCCTCACGCTGCCGATCGCCAGGCTGCAGCAGCTCGCTCCGTCGGCGAGCGAGCAGGAGCTCCGCGCGATGGCCGTGTCGCTGCCGCTGCTCCTCGCGACGATCGGCCTCGCGGTCTCGGTCGTCGGCATCTTCATCACGCGCGCGCTCAAGAACATGCCGCCGGCCCGGGTGCTGCGCCTCGCGCTCATCGTCCCGCCGTTCCTCGTCGTGCTCGCGGCGGCCGTCATCCTCCCGGATCTCGGCTACAGCTCCGGCGCCGTCATCACCCTCGCGGCCGGCGCGGCGGGCGGCGGCATCGTCGGCCTCGTGACCGACTACTACACGTCGATGGGCCCCATCCACAAGGTGGCCCAGAGCTCGCTCACCGGCCCCGGCACCAACGTCATCCGCGGCATCGCGGTCGGCCTCGAGAGCGTCGCCATCCCCCTCGCGACCCTCTGCGCCGTGGGCTGGATCTCGAACCACTACCTCGGCCTCTACGGCATCGCGCTCGCCGCGGTCGGCATGCTCGCGGGCACCGCGATCGTCATGACCGTCGACGCGTACGGCCCGATCGCCGACAACGGCGGCGGCATCTCCGAGATGGCCGGCCTCGGCAAGGAGGTCCGCGCGATCACCGACGAGCTCGACGCGGTCGGCAACACCACCGCGGCCGTCGGCAAGGGCTTCGCGATCGGCTCGGCGGTGCTCACCGTCGTCGCGCTGTTCGCCGCCTTCAACATGGAGGTCGACGCGGTCCGCCGCGCGAAGGGCCTTCCGGAGCTCGTTCTCTACCTGACCGACGCGAAGGTCCTCATGGGGCTCCTCTTCGGCGCCCTCCTCCCCTGCCTCGTCGGCTCGCTCACGATGACCGCCGTCGGCCGCGCGGCCGGCGCGATCGTCGAGGAGATCCGCCGTCAGTTCCGCGAGATCCCGGGCCTGCTCGAGGGCAAGCCGGGCGTCGAGCCGCAGCCGAAGGTCATCGTCGACATCGCCACGACGGCCGCCATCCGCGAGATGATCGCGCCCGGCGCCATCGCGGTGCTCGCGCCGGTCGTCGTCGGCTTCGTGGCCGGCCCCGAGGTCCTCGCGGGCACGCTGGCCGGCGCGCTCGTCGTCGGCGCGGTGCTCTCGCTGATGATGGCGAACGGCGGCGGCGCCTGGGACAACGCCAAGAAGCACATCGAGAAGGGCGGCCTCGACGGCCACGCGAAGGGCTCCGACGCCCACAAGGCCGCCGTCGTCGGCGACACCGTCGGCGATCCCTTCAAGGACACGTCGGGCCCCGGCATCTCGATCCTCATCAAGGTGATGGGCGTCGTGTCGCTCCTCATCGCCCCGCTCATCGCCTGAGCGAGCGCGTCGTCGCGACGACCGAGAACGCGGCCCCTGCCGGCCGCGTTCTCGATTTTCTCCAAAACCTCTGGATTCCCTGCTCCCCCGGGAGTGAGAACGCCTTGCGTCCCCGCCCCGCGCTTCCCGGGGTGGTTTACACTCGCGGTTCCAACAGCAGGAGAGACCGCATGACCGATCTGTCTTCTTTCCCCGTCGCGCGCAAGTGGCCCGCGCTGCATCCCGACCGCATCCAGCTCTACTCGCTGCCCACGCCCAACGGCGTGAAGGTGTCGATCGCGCTCGAGGAGATGGGCCTGCCCTACGAGGCGCACCGTGTCGCCTTCGACACAAACGACCAGCTCTCGCCCGAGTTCCTCTCGCTCAACCCGAACAACAAGATCCCGGCGATCCTCGACCCGCAGGGCCCGGGCGGCAAGCCGCTCGCGCTGTTCGAGTCCGGCGCGATCCTGCTGTACCTGGCGGAAAAGAGCGGGCGGCTGCTGCCGCAGGAGGCGGCGCGCCGCTACGAGACGATCCAGTGGGTGATGTTCCAGATGGGCGGCATCGGCCCCATGTTCGGCCAGCTCGGCTTCTTCCACAAGTTCGCCGGCAAGGACTACGAGGACAAGCGGCCGCGCGACCGTTATGTGGCGGAATCGAAGCGGCTGCTGGGCGTCCTCGACGGCCACCTGCGCGGCCGCGCGTGGATGATGGGCGATGACTACACCATTGCCGACATCGCGATCTTTCCGTGGGTGCGCAGCCTCGTGGGCTTCTACGGCGCGGGCGAGCTGGTGGGGTTCGACGACTTCAAGGAGGTGAAGCGCGTGCTCGACGCCTTCGTCGCGCGGCCGGCGGTTGTGCGCGGGCTGGACATTCCGGCGAGCAACGCCTGACCGCCAGCCTGGGGGAGGCGCCGGGGCCGGGTACGTCCGTGGGCCCCGGGCCGGGCAGCGCGGCAAACCCTCGCGACGGACCGAAGCGACGAGCTGCTACCGGGGCGCCAGCACCGAGACGCTGTGGGCCGGCATCGCGTACGTGAAGGCGTTCGTGGCGCCCGGGGCGACCGGATCCGCAGGCACGAGCTCCGCCTCGTCGCCCGTCAGCTGCCACACGTCGACGGCCGTGTAGCTCCCGTAGGCGGCGAGGGTCACCGCGGCCGTGAGCGGGGCCGTTGTCTTGTTGATGGCGACGAGGACCATGCGGCTCGGATCGGCCTCGTCGATGCTCGCGTACACGGTGGCCCTGGCGACGTCGCTCGTCTCGGCGTGGATGGACGTGTCGCCGAAGCGCGCGCCTTGCCCGTCGTAGCTCGTGAAGGCGCGCACGCCGGCCCGGAGCATGGCGACCTCGTCGCCGGGGTCCCAGATCGTCGCGACGAGCACGCCCTCTCGGCCGAAGACGCCGAGGGCGTCGGCCTGGGCGATCGCGCCGGAGATGTGGTTGCCGCCCCCGAAATTGTACTCGGTGAAGCCGAGGGCGGTGCCCGGGTAATGGGCGTCGATCAGGCCGCGGAGCCACGGGATGAGCAGGATCGGGCCGTTCACGACGTCGTTCGCGATCCAGCTGTCCTCCACGAAGGTGGGATCCCAGAGCGAGCGCGGCGCCTGGACGCGGGCCTCGACGGACGCCGGGGAGGCATCCTCGCCCGTGATGCGCTCGCCGTTCGCGTAGATCTCGGTGTACCAGTGCAGGTCGAGCACGTCGACAAGCCGGCGCCCCTCGCTCGCCTCGGCGGCCTTCATGGCGTCGAGGTAATGCTCGATGAAGTTGCCGTCCGCGTCGGGCGCGCCCTGCAAGCTGACATAGCCGGAGTATCCATACGAGACGAAGCCGGTGACGAGCGCGTTCGGCGCGACGTCCTTGATCGCGGACGCAAACTCGATGTTCTTGTCGACGAGCTCGGCATAGGTCACCGGCTCCGGGTGGATGCGCTCGTGGGTGTGGTTCCAGAGGTCGGGCTCGTTGTCGAGCGAGAACAGGACGCTCGCGACCTCGCCCTGGAAGGCGTCGGGGAAGGCCTGCTTCATCCAGGCGACGAACTCGTCCTGGTACACGGCGTTGTCGTCGAGATCGGGCGACGAGGAGAAGGGAGCGCCCTTGCGCGCGATCGTGGGATGAAAGCGGGTCTCGAGGTAGTCCGGGGTCTGGTTGACGTCGCCGCCGCCGTCCTTGTCGGCCGCTACATGACCGCAGACAGGGACGGTCGCGATGAAGGCGGCGCCGTGCGCCAGCGCGTCCTCGGCCAGCACGCGCACCGCCTCGCCAGGCACATCGCCGCGCTGGCTGTTCCCGACGAGGTGGGCATCGTTCTGATGCATGTAGTCCGAGCCTGCGTTGGAGGCGTTGTTCTCCCAGTTGTACGCGGTCATGCGGTTACCGCCCATGCGCACGACGGTCGTGCCGCGCTGCTCGCCGTCCAGGTCCTCCGCCCAGTTGACCCCGTAAATGAGCGGGCTGATGGGGCGCACCCCCTGATCGGCGCGCACCGCGAAGGCGACATCGCCCGGCCCGGGATCGCCGGGCTCGACGAGGCCCGCGGGAGGATGGCCGCCCGACCCGCCCTGGCCGCTGCTGGCCGTGCCGGTGCCGCCGCCCGAAGCGCCGGCACCGCCGCCAGCAGCGCCGGCACCACCGCCAGCAGCGCCGGCGCTTCCGCTGCCGTTCGAGGAACTGGCACCATCATCGCCGCAGCCAAGGAAGGCCGCAGACGCGACGAGGGCAAGCAGAGCGCGGAGGAGCGGAGCGCGTCGAGAGGGCGCGGGGCGATGGTGCCCCCTGTTCGGCGGCGTCGCCGCTCCTCCTGGCGTGCGCTCGCCACAGCCGGCGGTCGCGACCAGGCCGGGGCATCTCATGCCATGGGCTCGCGAGCGCCCTCCCCTACCGAAAAGTGACAAGGCCTCGCGCTCAGAGGCGAACGCACCCGATATATAAGCACTCATTACAATGATCTCCTGCCGACCATCATTTCCCGACCGACAGTAAGTAATGTGTATTTACTAATACTCTCTGCTCCTGTTCGGCATCGACGCACCGCGCGAGCCGGCGTCGCCGTGCGTCGCAAAGACGCGACGCGTTGACGCTCTGCTCGATCCACCGGTGGTCGGCGTCGTGTGGAACGGCTGGTCCTCTCCCCCCTTTCGCGCGCAGCCAGGAGAAAAGAGCATCTGGCCTCGAAGCGAGCTATCGGCGGATCAGCGCCGGATCCATCGGGTCCACGGCGTCGCCGGGGGGCGGCTCGGCGGCAGGGCGTGAGCGCTCGACAGCGGGCGCCGCAGGGGGGCTGTGCTGGGCCGGCGGCGCGGCGGGCCGGGCGCGGGCGCTGGACGGCGGGCGCGCTGGCGGGCTCGGCGATGGCGCCCCGGCCACCGGCCCTGCGCGCTGCGAAGGCGGCGCGCCGTTCGAGGGCCCGGCGCCCCGCGAAGGCGGCGCGTCCGCCGAGGCCTCGGCGTCCGGAGTCGGCGACGCCGCGTTCGTCGTCGCCGCGGGCGGCGAGGGCGCGGCTGCAGCCGCAGCTGCGCTGCCCTGGAGGGCCTGGAGGGCCTGGCTCGGGCTCGGCGTCACCTCGGCCGACGGCGCCGTCGGAGCGACGGAGGCAGACGCCGCGGGCGTGCCGTCCGCGACCTCCGGCGCGCGCTGCGCGGCGAGCAGCACGGCGCCGAGCGCGAGCGCCGCGCCCACGCCCAGGACGAGCGCGCCGCGCCGCCCCCGGGGAGCGGCCGGCGCATCCCAGGTGCGCGCGGAGATCGCCCGGTCCACGGCGACGTCCTCCGGGCGCGCGGCCGGCTCGTCAGCGACCGCGGCGCCGGCGCCGGCGACGCGGGTGATGCGCTCCACCGAGAGCCGAGACCCCTCCGGCGCGTGCGGCCCGAGCGCCTGCGCGAGCTCGGCGATGCTCTGAAAGCGCCGCGCCGGATCCTTCTCCAGGCAGCGGAGCACCACCGCCGCGAGGCCCTCCGGCGCCTCGGGGCAGCCGTCGCGGAGCCTCGCGGGAGCGCCGGCGGCGATCTTCGCGCCCATGGCCATGAAGCTGTCCGCCTCGAACGGCGGACGGCCGGTGAGGAGCTCCTGCAGCACGACGCCGAGCGACCAGATGTCCGCGCGGGCGTCGACGCGCTTCGTGCTCTCGAGCTGCTCGGGCGACATGTAGAGCGGAGAGCCCATGACCGCGTCCGGCGCCGTGATGCTCGCGTCGACGGCGAGCGTCTCCGAGCGCGCAGCGTCGCTCGCGCGCGACATCTTCGAGATGCCGAAATCGAGCACCTTGACGAGCGGCGAGCCGTCCCTCCGGGTGGTGAGGAACAGGTTCGAAGGCTTCAGATCCCGGTGGACGATGCCGAGCGCGTGCGCCTCGGCGATCGCCTCCCCCGCCTGGAGCACATAGTCCACGGCCACCCCGACCGGCAGCCGCTTCCTGTCGTGCAGGACCTGCCCGATGTCCTTGCCGCTCAGGAACTCCATCACGATGAACGGCGTGTCGTCGTCGAGCGTGCCGACGTCCATCACCCGCGTGACGTGCTCGCTCTCGAGCCGCGACGCCGCCCGCGCCTCGCGGAGGAAGCGCGCCACGTCCCCGCCGCTCTTCCTGCCGCGCAGGAGCTTGAGCGCCACGTTCCGGTCGAGCGGCTCGTGCCACGCGAGCAGCACGACGCCCATCCCGCCGCTGCCCAGCGTCCGGATCACCCGGTACTTGCCGGCGATCAGCGTCCCCGGCGCCGCGGGCTGCGCCGGATCGCCGGCGGCCGGCGCGGCGTCGAGGCCCTCGTCGGCGAGGAGGGCGGCGAGCGCGCGCGCGACCTCGGCGGCGCTCGCCGGGCGGCCCTCGGGGGCCTTGGAGAGCATCCGCGCGATGAGCGCCTCGAGCGCCGGCGGGGCGAGCGGACAGAGCGCCCGGACCGCGAGCGGGCGCTCGACGAGGATCTTGACCAGCACCGCCTCGGTGTCCGCGCCCGTGAACGGCGCCCGACCGGTCAGGCACTCGAAGAGCACCGCGCCGAGCGCGAACAGGTCGGTGCGCGCGTCGGGGGTCGCCGCGCCGCGCACCTGCTCGGGCGCCATGTAGCTCGGCGTGCCGACGAGCGCCCCGGGGCCCGTGACCGCGGGCGCGCTTTCCTTCCCGCGCGCGAGCCCGAAATCGAGGAGCTTGACCCGATCGGCGGCGCCGTCCTGCAGGAAGAGGTTGCTCGGCTTGATGTCGCGGTGGACGAGGCCCTTCTCGTGCGCGGCGGCGAGGGCCGCGGCGACGCCGTGCCCGACGCGCGCCGCGTCGCGGACGCCGAGCGGGCCCTCGGCGAGCCGCTCCGCGAGCGTCACGCCGACGAGGCGCTCCATCGCGAGGTACCGCTCACCCAGCGCGGTGCTGCCGTGGGCGACGTAGCCGACGATCCCCGGGTGGGAGAGCGCCGCGAGCGCCTCGGCCTCCCGGTCGAAGCGCGCGCTCGTCGCCTCGTCGACGTCGCGCAGGAGCTTGAGCGCCACGCTGCGGTGCCCCTCGCGGTCCCAGGCCGCGAAGACGACGCCCATGCCGCCCTCGCCGAGCAGCGTGTCGAGCTCGAACCTGCCCGCGACGACCTCGGGCTCGGCCGCGAGCGAGACGAGGCGTCCGACCCCCGCGTCGTCGACGAAGGTCACCGGGCGCCCCCGAGCAAGGCGCGGGACTCCGCCTCGAACTCGGCCTCGGAGCCGGTGATCTCCCGCAGCGTCTCGAGGAGCAGACCGCGGAACTCGCGCCGCGCGGAGGCGAGGTAGTTGGTCACGTCGGTGACCTTGATCCCGAGCTCCGTGGCGAGCTCTGCATAGGTGGGACGCTCCTCGGGGCCGTCGTGGAGCACGTAGCGCTCGAAGACGCGGAAGGTGAGCTCCTTGCCGCCGCGCTCGCAGCGCTCGCGGAGGGCATCGACCGCCATGCCGACCAGGTGACGCGTCCACTCCCGGTCGAAGTACGTGTCGAGCGATTCCGGTGCTGGCACGGCGAGCGCACCGATCTCCCGCTCGGCAGAGGGGAAGTCGAGGCTGAGCGTCACGGCATGTCCGCCGCGCTTCTGGCGGCCGCTGCTCTCGGCCTCCTTCATGACGTAGCGGTCGAGGCACATCTTCAGATAGGTGCGGAACAGGGCGCGCGCAGGGTCGTACGCGGAGAACGTGCGCTGCTCGAACGCGCGAGCGAAGAAGCCCTGCGTCAGATCGGCGGCGTGCTCTCCTTCGATGCGCCAGCGGACGCGGAGGTGCTTGTACACCGGCTTCCAGTAGGCGCGCACGAGGATCTCGAACGAGCGCGCCCGCTCCGCCGGGTCGTCGCTGCCCACCGCGACGACGGCCGACCTGTGGGTCGTCGGAAACCTGCCGCGCGGGGCCCCGCGCGAGAAATCGTCGTCCATGTCTAAAGGAACGTGGGGGGCGCGCGGAATAGGATCATCGACGACGCGAAGCTACCACAGGCCGACCCCGGACGGGAGCTCCGGCGGGCCGCCGGCGCAGGACGCATCACGGGCCTGCCGGCGCTCCGAGCTCCGGCGCTGCTCTGCGCTCCGCGCTGCGGGGCGCTCGTCGCGGCCACGCCGTGGCACGGCCTCGCGGGCGCTCGACGCTGGACCCAACCTTCCGTGAATCCGTGAAGAAGAGGAGAACAGAACATGAAAAAAGCATCTCTCCTGGCGCTCGCCCTGCTGCTCACCGCGTGTGAAGAAGAAAAAAGGATGGCATTCGGGATCGACGTCCAGGCGTACGATCCCGAGTTTTCGGCATCTCACTGCTCTCTTGCAGGGGAGACCGAGACCATCGGCAGTCTCACCGTCTTCGACGACACACAGCAGCCGCCGCGGCCCCATTACAAGTTCGAGTTCGAGTCGGACTCCGACGAGCAGGTCTACCATGTGCGGGTGTCCGACGCGACTGCGGTCGACGAGGAGGCGAGGTGGCCCGTCCTCGCGGAGCGAACCTACGACAGCGCGTTCGGGGAGTCCGGCGGCCAGGACTCGTTTGTTGTCGACTTGAATGGGGAGCAGGTTACCTTCAGGGTGCTGGGCATTCCGGCCGAGGGCGGGTGCCCGCAGAGCGGCCTCCCGGACCCGAGCGATGCTCCGCCCACCTCCGACCGCTAGCGCCCCCCGAGGACAACGTGAACCCGCTTCGTCCGTTTCGCCGCACGCTCTGGGCGCCCCTCTCCGCCGCGCTCCTCGGCGCCTCGGCGCTGCTCTGGGGCCGGCAGGTCGCCGCCGAGGAGAGCGCCGCCGAGAGGCTGTTCCGGGAGGGCCGCGCGCTCCTTGTCGAACAGCGCTTCGCCGAGGCCTGCCCCAGGCTCGAGGAGAGCCAGCGGCTGGAGCCGAGCCTGGGAACGAAGCTCAATGTGGCCTTCTGCCATGAGCGGCTCGGCGACGTGGCCACGGCCTGGGTCGGCTTCCAGGAAGCGTTGACCACGGCGCGCACCGAGGGCGACGCGGCGCGGGAGGCGTTCGCCAGGAGCCGGATCGAGGCGATCGCGCCGCGCGTGCCCTGGCTCCGGGTGCGTGTTTCGGCGGGCGACGCCGGCGCGGATCAGCTGGCGATCCTGCTCGACGGCGCGGCGCTCGATCCGGCCGCGTGGGACAAGGAGCTGCCGGTGGATCCGGGCGAGCACGTCGTGGCCGCGGCGCGCCGCGGCGAGGTGTTCTGGCAGACGACGGTGACGCTGAGGGAGTCGGAGCGCGCGGACGTCACCATCCCGGCGGCCGCGCCGGCGGAGCCGGTCCATGCCCCCGCGGCCGTGTCGAGGCCGGAGCAGCGGCCCGCGGCGCCGCGCGAGGAGAGGAGCGCGCGCGCCGCCGCGCCGGGGGCAGCGGGCCGCTTCGTCTATGAGGCGGGCGTGCTCGTCGGCTATCTCTGGCTGAAAGCGGGCAAGAACGAGGGCTGCATCACCATGGACGGGGCATGCTCCTTCCATGCCGAGACCGATAGCTTCCTCGCAGGGGCGACGGGGTTCGTCGGATATACGGCGATGGAGCGCCTCGATGTCGGCCTTCGCGCCCAGATCGGCCTTCACTCGAGCGAGGGCATTCTCTTCGCGCTCGGCCCCTCGGCGTCGTACCTGCTCGGTGAGCGCTTCAGGGTGGGCGCGACACTGCTCTTCGGCACGGCGACGCATACCGCGGAGGTCTACGAGCAGGGCGGGTATCTACCGGCTGGGTCCAGCACCGGTTACGGCGATGGAGGCGCGGTCGAGACCGATTTGCCTCTCGGATTTTCTCTGGGCCTTGGCGCCGAGCTCGGGATGAAGCTCATGGACAGCCCGGCGGGCTCGCTCTTTTTGCAGGCCACGCCGCTGTTCCTCATCGGCGAGGACGGCGTGGCGGCGTCTCTGCCGCTCGGCGTCGCCTACCGCTGGAACTGACGTCGAGAGCACCGGGCCGCCCCACCTCATCTCGGTGCTGCCGCGGGCGCCGCGCCGGCAGCCGGCGCTGGCGCGGCCGCCACGGGCGGCGCCTCGGCGTCTTCCGGCTCGGGCGCGGCGTCGCTGGACGCCGCCGCGCGGCCGCCGCGGCCGCCGCGGCCCTTGTAGAGCGACGGCGCGATCGTGTCGGCGTCTCCCTCGTTCCAGCGCAGGTAGGCCACGGCGCGGCGGGTCTGGTCGTAGGCGTGCGCGAGCAGCGCGAACGCGCGCGCCCGCTTGTCCGCGGCCTCGGTCGGTCCGGGCCCCTTGCCGTGCTCCCGCACGCCGAGGGCGGCGAGGAGCTGCGGCCCGATCTCCCCGGCGCGCTTCACCTCGTCCTCGGTCGCCGCCGTCTTGCCGGCGATGTCGGACCAGCTCCCGCCGAAGAGCGCCGAGAGCGCCACGAGGTCGTTGGCCGTGTCGATGTGCCCGTGGCCCGCGCGGATCTCCGCGACCGTCTCCGCGTCGAGCAGCCCGCGACGGGCGAGCGCCTCGGCGTCGCCCAGCAGGTTCTCGCGCAGCGCGGCCGCCTCGGCGAGCAGCGGCTTCAGCGCGTTCTCGGCGCCTCCGGTGGACAGCCATTGAAGGTGCGCGTACCAGGCGGCGAGCGCGTAGCTCTCGAGACGGTCGAGCGCCGCGACATCGTGCTGCCGCAGGTGCTCGACGATGGCGGGGCGCAGCGCGAGCAGGCCAGGCAGCACGCCGAGCACCAGCGAGACGGCGCGAGGAATGTCGATCTTGATGGAGATGAGCCGATCCGGGCTCAGCGCCTCGATCTCGGGGAGGATGCTGTCGAACGCCGCCGCCGCCCGGGGCGGGGCCGCGGGCTTCGTGGGAGCTGGCTTCTTCTTGTCGACCGGAGTGGAAGGCTTGGCCATGAGGGGAACACCTCTCGTTGATGCCCTTCGCCGGGCGGCGGAGGAACATGACCCCCCTGCCCCCGGAGCTGGACGCGTTGTGAGCGTCCGGCCCCCGCCGGACGTTCCGGGCAGGAGTAACCACCTGTCCCGTACGGTCAACGGACCTAGCAAGATCCCGACGGCAGCTCGCCGGACGTCGTGAGGGGGCGCCCGGGAAGACCGCCTCCGATGCCCGAGGAAAGCTCAGCTGCCCCGGCAGGACCGCCTCCGATGCCGGAGCAAAGCTCAGCTGCCCCGGCAGGACCGCCTCCGACGCCGGAGCAAAGCTCAGCTGCCCCGGCAGGACCGCCTCCGATGCCGGAGCAAAGCTCAGCTGCCCCCGCAGGACCGCCTCCGATGTCCGAGGAAAGCTCAGCTGCCCCGGCAGGACCGCCTCCGATGCCCGAGGAAAGCTCAGCTGCCCGGGTGGCGACCGGGAGCGCCTCCGTCTCGCGGCCTCGACGGCGCTCGTGCAGAGGTTCGACCGCAACGATCCGCGGCCGGCCGACCGGCTGGAGGTGCTCTGCGCCGGCGGCGGCGCGGGGCCGGCGGCGCAGAGCGGGCGGGTGATCGAGATGGGCTCAGCTCGCGGTCACGACGGTGATCTCGCCGGTCGTGTACAGCGCCGAAGTGTCCCAGGCGAGCCCCGGGGCGAGCGGCAAGGCGATATTCACGGCAGTGAACGTCCCCGTGAGGTCACCGAGCCAACCGAGCAGAACGACGGTGTCCCCGGCCTGGAACGACACGGCGCCGTCGGCCGGCCGGATCTCCAGCGCCCCGTCGAGATCGAGATCCCCATCCACCTGGAGGAGCGGCAAGGCGCTCGAGCCCGCGACCGCGATGCTGAGGGCGGCGCCCGGCCCCTGGCTGTAGCTGCCGGCGATGTCGGTCGAGGGGTGAACCGCTCCGACGGAGAGCTCGCCAGCCTGCAAGTTGGCGAGATCGCCCGCGAAGCTGCCGATCTCGAGGCGCCCGCCGGCGAAGTCGAACTCGCCCTCCGCGACCTCCATCGCGCCCGCGACGAGGTCGCCGTCCGCGAGACGCACCGAGGGCCCCAGGTAGGGATAGACGTAGGGGATGCTGGCCGGCTGCGCAGTCCGGAGGAGGCCGCCGATGCTCACGAAGGCGCCGTTGTCGACGAGGATCGACGGAGACTGATTGCCTATGGCAAAGACGGTGACGTCGCCGCTGTTGAGCCACGATGCATAGACATCGTTCACCTTGATGAAGCCCCCGCCGAGCTCGGAGTGGATCTCGGTGTCTTCCGTCACGAGGGTCCCATAAGCCCCGAGGGTAAGCTCGCCGTATCCGAGATCCGTCCCCACGCGCAGGAGCCCCTGGTTGGTCCACGTACCACCCCAACCACTCACGCTGGCCTTGCTGCTGGAAATCGTGCTAGAAACCCCGATCCTGGCATTCACCGTGGAGACCTCGGCCCGGTAGATGTCCAACGTGCCCTGGCTGTACACGCCCACGATGAACTCGCCCGTGCTGACCCATCTCGTCGCAGAGCCGGCCACGGTCACCGAGCCATTGCAAACCGAGCACCCCAGGGCGCCGCCGATATAGACGTTGTTCGAGAAAAAGCTCGCTCCTTGCCTGAGCTCGGCGCGACCTCGTGCCCTGAGGCCGATGTATGTATTCGTCCGGCTCGTCAGGGTGGCGTCATACCCTTCGACGAGCACACGACCGAGGCTCATCGAGTTTCGATTGCCCACGACGAGCTCATCGGTGCTCACCTCCGCACCGTTCCGGACGATGAGCGACCCATCGCAGTAGCCGCTCGCGCAGATCTGGATGGATCCGCTGTTGGTCCACATCGAGCCGTACCCGATGACCTGGACCGTACCGCTGGCGCTATTCCCCACCAGCGCGGTTGCGCTGAACAGCTTCCCGCCGCTCGTGACGATCACTTCCCCATCGTCGAAGGTCGGTTCCCAAACGGCGCTCGCGCCCCCCACGAGGAGCGTGTTCGAGCCCAGGTCCCACGGATCGCTCGGGTCCTCGGGCGACACATCCCCAGTGACGATCACGTCCGCATAGGCTTGTCCTGCCGCGCTCAGCGACGCAACCGCGAGCAGCGCCGAAAGACCGCGTCGAAATTGATGATTCATGATTCTGATCCCTCCACGAGAAGTTCCAGTGCCCATGGGAGACCCCCATCGCCCTGATGCCCCGGCAACGCCGGAGCACCATGCGAATGTGGTCTCCCACGATGGAACACATACGTGGGTCGGGTCACCGATGCAATGCATTTCGTCAGCTGAGCCACCGCAACTCGGATATGGAGTGACCGTTCGGGCGGCATAAATCAGATAACATAACACCGGACGAGTTGATCTCGTGCGGCGTCCGGGGCCGCTACAACATCACCGTCTCCGGGGAGGAGCCCGGCGAGACCTGCAGCCGCGTGCAGGGCGCTCAGCTCGCGGTCACGACGGTGATCTCGCCGGTCGTGTACAGCGCCGAAGTGTCCCAGGCGAGCCCCGGGGCGAGCGGCAAGGCGATATTCACGGCAGCGAACGTCCCCGTGAGGTCACCGAGCCAACCGAGCAGAACGACGGTGTCCCCGGCCTCGAACGACACGGCGCCGTCGGCCGGCCGGACCTCCAGCGCCCCGTCGAGATCGAGATCCCCATCCACCTGGAGGAGCGGCAAGGCGCTCGAGCCCGCGACCGCGATGCTGAGGGCGGCGCCCGGCCCCTGGCTGTAGCTGCCGGCGATGTCGGTCGAAGGGTGAACCGCTCCGACGGAGAGCTCTCCGCCCTGCATGTTGGCGAGATCGCCCACGAAGCTGCCGATCTCGAGGCGCCCGCCGGCGAGGTCGAAATCGCCCTCCGCGACCTCCATCGCGCCCGCGACGAGGTCGCCGTCCGCGAGACGCACCGAGGGCCCCAGGTACGGATAGGGATAGCCCCCGACCGTCGGCGCGGTGCGGAGGAGGCCGCCGATGCTCACGAAGGCGCCGTTGTCGACGAGGATCGACGGAGACTGATTGCCTATGGCAAAGACGGTGACGTCGCCGCTGTTGAGCCACGATGCATAGACATCGTTCACCTTGATGAAGCCCCCGCCGAGCTCGGAGTGGATCTCGGTGTCTTCCGTCACGAGGGTCCCATAAGCCCCGAGGGTGAGCGTGCCGTATCCACGATTTGCCCCCACGCGCAGGAGCCCCTGGTTGGTCCACGTGCCGCCCCAGCCGCTCACGCTCGCGTGGCTGTTCCGGAAGTCATCGCCGTCGATGCGCGCGCCCACGGTGAAGAGCTGGCCGCGCCGGATGTTCAGCAAGCTGCCAGTCTTCACGCCCAGGATGAACTCCCCCGTGCTCACCCACGTCGTCGCGGAACCCGTGATGGCGACGTCACCCCCGCAGACTGTGCAGTTGCCGACTCCGCCGATATAGACGTTATGTGAGAAGATGCTCGCTCCCTGCTTGAGCTCGACGTGGCCTTGCCCAGTATGGCCGATGGAGAGGTTCGTCCTGCTCGTCAGGGTGGCGTCATACCCCTCGACGAGCACAAAAGCGTCACCCAGCGAGCCTCTGACGCCCACCCTGAGCTCATCGGTGGTCACCTCGGCGCCGTTCCGGACGACGAGCCAACTCTCGATAAGGCTCGCGCCGAGCTCAATGGTTCCATTGTTGACCCAGGTCGAGCCATACCCGTCGACCTTGACGGTACCGAACCAGGCATCACCTCCCCCGCGCACCGATGCGCCGGGGCTGATCAACGTCCCGCCATGGGTCACCTCGACCGTCCCGGCTCCCACGACGAGCTGGCTCAGCCCGAGGTCCCAAGGGTCGGATGGATTCTGGGGAGATACGTTTCCCGAGATGGTCACGTCTGCATTCGCTGGTCCTGCCACGCTCACCGACGCGGCGATGGACAGCGCCGAGAGAGCGTATCGAACTTGGTGGTTCATGAGTCTGATCCCTCCACGAGAAGTTCCAGTGCCCATGGGAGGACCACCATCGCCCTGATGCCTCGGCAACGCCGGAGCACCATGCGAACGTGGTCTCCCACGATGGAACGCATACGTGGGTCAGGTCACCGTTGCAACGCATTTCGTTAGCTGTGCCACCGCGACCTGGATGTGGAGCGACCGCTCAGGCAGAAAAATCAGACCGCACAATCGCTTCCGCGCACCTTCACGCGTCGCAGACGCCTCTCCCCTCCAGGCGAACCGGTCGCCGCCCGATGTCTCGTCGATCTCGACGTCGTCGTCCTCCCCCGCGATGGCGTCGTAGACGCCGCCCCGGTCTCCGAGCGCGAACGGCCCGAAGCTGTAGCCGTCCGAGCCCGCGTCTAGGTCCCCGAGGTCGTGGTGCTGCGCGTCGATCGCGCTGTAGACCTCCTCACCTGGCGCGCCCACGTCGATCTGCGCGACCTCGCGCAGCGCGAGCGCCTGATGGTGGTCGCCGGCGGGGGCATCAGGAGCGCCCCTCGAGGAGCCGGTCCCGATCGAGCGCTACGCCGCCGTCGTCGCGGAGCTCGCCGACGGGGGCGCGCTGCGCAGCAAGGTGCTCTCTGAAGCGCGGCGTGGGAGCGCTGCCAACGAGCATTCGCGACGTGAACCGCGCGCACCGATCGGCCCCCCGTCGATCCCCTGGAAACGAAACGAGATCGTCCGCGACCGGCCGCGCGAGTCATCGCTTGCTCGCGACGTCCTGGGCATCGTGCGCGTGCCTTGGCGAGCTCGACGCGCTCGCTCGCGGCGTCCGGCCGCGACCATGTGCACGGATTCATCGAAGAACGGCAACCTTTCCTGTATCCTCCTCCCTCCTTCTTGAGGCAAACGCGAGACCCCACCAGATGCCCCGGAGAGCAGGAGCCTATGACCGCAGCACTTCATCGTTCAATGACAATCCGTCCCAGCCTCGCCCATATCATTTCCGTGACGGTACTATCCCAGACCGGATGCACGATCTTCGATGAAAAGCCACCACCGACATGCATGGATCCATCCCCCACGTGCCAAGCGCTGTGCGCACAAGAGACCGTCTGGCCCCAGCCAATCTACTGCGAGGGGACGACGCCGCTACAAGACCGATTCCTCCTCATACTCGCCACTAAATCATGCAATGAATGGCGCGAGTCATTACAACCCAACAGCGGTACCACCCTAATCATCAAGCCTCAGAATGTCGGGATAACGCCAACCAAGAAGGATCCCTGCTACTACTAGCTCACAGCACCGGGAGACTCCTCCACACCTCACCAGCTGCGGCTCCGACGACGATCGCCATCAATCCACAAGGCTCGACAGATGAAAACATCACCGAAACCGACAACATGGATTGGATTGGGGTTCATCGCCGTCGCCGCTTTGGCAGCGTACAACCTGGGAAGAATCTCGGCACCGAGCGACAACCGGCCTCAAACGCGCCAGGACGTCAGAAAGAACAAACCCGATCTTCGGTCAACTCTGAGCGCCACCCAGCAAAGGTTGGCCATCTGCGAAGAGACCCGCCAGCGTCGCGACCACGATCTTCACGAGGGAGCGAGGGAGCCCTACATCAGCGAAGCCAACCCCACGCCTTCACCTGAGCGAGAGCTCTCGAAGCAATGCATCATCGCGATGCAAGCGCAAGATCTGAATATAGCGGGCGCGCACTGCAGGAACTTTAGAAGACACTTCGATGCATACAAGGCGATCCTGGGAAACAGCACGGTCGGCTGCGAAACCGTCTTGAGCATTCGAAACCTAGCCCAGAGACAGCGCCAGACTTGCGCTCTCATTACAAGAATCAACGAGGAACCCGGATCCCAGGACGCGACGAGCGATCCTCTCGCCGTCGGCGCGGTAGACGATGCTTACACAATCACTAGCAAATACGGCGACATCGACATTGATGAGCTGGTAAAGAACCCAGCGTGCATAGTCCGCATGCAGGCCGAATAACTCGAATCCACTCCTCCGCTCAGGTCGCGGGAGCCATCGCCCCGTCAGTCCAACAGGCCAAGGTCGCCGTTCTCGCGAGTACCATCTGGACCTCGATCCGCGACGTTCGACGCATGAAAACATCATCAAAACCGACAAGATGGCTTGGATTTGGGATCATCGCGATCGCCGCGTCGGCGGCAACATACAATCTGGGGCGAGCCTCGGCGGAGAGTAAAAACCAACATCAATCACACCAGGACGCCGCCAGAAACGACGACTCCGATGTTCGGTCAGCTCTGAGCGTCACCCGGAAGAAGTTGATCAGCTGCGAAGAGACCCTCCAGCGCCGCGACCACCACATCCAGCAGAGAGAGGAACAGCCCCACGCCGGCGAAGGCAGCCCCACACCTCCACCTGAGCCAGCGCTTTCGAAGCAATGCGACATCGCATCGCGAGCGACGGAGCTCAACAGGATGGCCGAGAGCTGCAGGGACTTCAGGTGGCAATTCAACGCATACGAGGAAATACTGAGCAACACCTCAATCGACTGCGAATCTGTATTGAGCGTTCGAGATCTGGCAAGAGACCAATTTTCGATCTGCTCCGCCGTTTTAAGACACTTCGAGAGCGCATCGCAGCCAGACGTCACGAGCGACATCCGCGGAATCAGCGCCATGGAAAGCGCCTATATGACCAAAGACGAGTACGGCGACGTCGACATCGACGAACTAGTAAAGAACCCAGAGTGCATCGCCCGCATGCAGGTCGAATGACTCGAACCCATCTCACGCCGCCGTTCATCTCGTGGGAGCCATCGACCCGCTGGTCGAATGGGCCAGGGCCGCCATTCTTGCGCGCGCTGACAGGTCTCGGAGTATTCACCCTCGCCGCTCTGGCATCAGCTGAGGAGCCACGGCCGCCTGAGAAATTCCATTGGGACGGTCTCCACCTCAACGGCATCGCTCAAACGAAGCTCCCCCATCTCGCGAGACTCGGAGCCACGTACGGCGGCGGAACAGCTCCGGGGGCCGTCCATTCGGTCATGGTGAGCTTCGGACAGACCGCGAGCCCCACCCAGGAGCTCAACATCGGGTATTTTATCGGCGCTGGAGTGGGCAAGGAGAACATGTCGACGATAGAAGGCAAGAAATTGGGGATCCATGCCACGTTCGAAGCCGGACCGTTCCGAGGGAGCGCGGCTACGAGCCTTCAATTATACCAACTGATCGGAGCCGTTCTTCCCATGTTCACCACGACCTTGAGGCCGCAGGCGACCCTTGTCCGGACCACGCACGTCGATCTCTTCCTCGGTGGGGACGTGTATTCCCTCAATGTCAACGTCCAGCTCGGCCTCACATGCGGATTACGATTCAGGGACATAAGAATATTCGATCGGAGCATGGATGGGCTCCTGTCGATCACGGAGATGAATACCTGGACCAGCGTTCCGACGCATGGAACCCTCTGGGCGGCCTACGTCGAATCGCGCCTCGGGATCGTCGTCGATCTGGAGCCCGACAAGGGAGACAAGGGAGAACAGCGCGACCGGATCCGTGAGTATGGGCAGCTCTGACCGATCGCGCCCGGGGTCGCCATCGGCTCACGAACCGGACCGGCGCAGCAGCGTCTCCGTCCCCGCCTGCGTGCCGCCCAGGCTCGCCCATCGCCCCGTGAGCTGCCTGCCCTCGATCGCATAGCTCACCACCCCGACCTGCTGGCCCGGCGACCAGCCCACCACGAGCTGATCGCCCGAGCGGAGGCCCACCCCCTTCAGCGTGCCGCCGGTGCTCAGCGTCCAGGTCACCGCGTACGTGTCGCCCGTGCGCGCGATCACGACCGTCCCTTTCCGGGGGCCCTCGACGATGCTGTAGCTGCCGGTCAGCCCTTCGGGCCCCTCTAGCGTCTCGACCTCGATCCGGCCCGGCCGATCGGTGGAGATCCACTGCCCGCGGAGGCGATCGCCGTCGATGCGGTAGGCGGCCGCGCCGTACGGGCCGCCGCTCGCCCAGCCCACGGCGACGGTCTGCCCCTGCACGAGCGCGATCCCCTCGTAACCGGCGCCCTTCGTGATGATCCAGGCGATGCGGTACGTGTCCCCGCTCCTCGACAGGAGGACGTTGCCCGCGTAGCTGCCCTGCCCGCCCGGGTTGCGCGACGACGTGATGTCGTAGGTGCCGGCCAGGTCGATGTCGCTGGCCGCGGCGGTGCTCGATGGCCCGATCGGCGCCGTCGGGGCGCTGCCGGGGGTCGCGCCGGCGCTGCCGTACAGCGGCGGGAGGGCGGTGGGCTCGGTCGCGCGCAGGCGCTCCACGACCACGATGCCGCCGACGACGAGGGCGGCGACGGCGAGCAGCCCGCCGCCGGCGATCGCGAGCAGCAGGCCCCAGGGCGCCTTGCGCACCGGTCGGGCCTGGACGAGCGCCAGGGTGCCGCCGGACATGCCGCCGACGTCGGTGCCGGCCATCGTCGGGTAGGTCGGGCCCGTCGTGGCCGGCGGCGAGCCCGTTGTGGCCGGCGGGGTCGGCGCGAACGGCCCTGGCGGCGGGGCCGGCGCGAACGGCCCTGGCGGCGGAGCCGCGGACCGGGGGACGGCCGCGGCGAGCACGGGATCGAGCGCCGCCATCGCCTGCGCCGCGTCGGCGAAGCGAGCGCGGACGTCGCGCGCGACGCACGCGGCGAACCAGGCGTCGAAGCCGGCGGGGATCAGGTGCGCGCAGCCGTGGCGCGCGGCGCGGGCGGACGCCGGCTCCAGCGGGACGAACAGCACCTCGCGCATGAGCGACATGACCGAGGCGCTCGGCCCGCGGGTGGGTTCGAGCCAGTACATGCGCCCGGTGAGCAGGGTGAAGGCGAGCAGCCCGAGCGCCCAGACGTCCGACGCCGGGGTGACGTGCTGGCCAGCCTCGGTCTGCTCGGGCGCCATCCAGAGCGGCGTCCCGACCGACGCGGTCACCGCCGTTGTGGCCCGCGCCTCGGCCACGATCTTCGCGACGCCGAAGTCGAGCACCTTGACCTTGAAGCGGACGTTCTGCTGCCGCGGCCGCGCGACGAAGACGTTCTCGGGCTTGAGATCGCGGTGCACGACGCCCGCGCGATGCGCCGCCGCGAGCGCGTGGCACAGCTGCCCCATCAGCTCGCGGACCTCGTCGGGCGGCAGCGCGCCGCGCTGCGCCACCACGGCCGACAGGTCGGCGCCGTCGAGCAGCTCCATCGCCAGCCAGGGGGTCTGCGTCGCCGGATCGACGCCGGCCGCGACCACCTCCACCACGTGGTCGCTCTCGATGCGCGCCCCGACCCTCGCCTCCTGCTCGAAGCGCTCGCGGAAGCGCGGGTCCTGCGCGAGCTGCGCGTGCATCAGCTTCACCGCGCGCGGCTTGCCCGTGGAGAGCTGCTCGGCCACGAGCACGGCGCCCATGCCGCCCTGGCTCAGGGGGCGAACGATGCGGAAATCGCCCCCGAGGACGGTGCCGGGGGCGAGCGGTGCGGCTGTCGTGAAATCGGCCATGGCGAGAGGGACCCTCCGGGCGGCGTCGCGGGCGACGCATCCCGGTAGCGTACCCCCGGACGCGCGGTCCAGGGGCGCCGCAAAGCGCCCGGCGCCGCCGCCGCCGCCGCCAGGGTCAGGTCCCCGTCGCGCCGGGCGCGATCCACCCGACGCAGCTCCTGGACGTGCGATACGACTTCAGATCTCCGCCAGGCCGATGTCGATCGTCGCGAGGCCGCGCACCCCTTCGGGCGCGCCCACGGACAGCTCCAGCACGGTCTCGGGGTGGATGTCCTCGACGATGACGAGCGGCACGTGGATGGCGCCTTTGGCGCCGATCGGGAAGTAGCGCATCGGCTGGCCGTCGCGCCGGAGGAGCAGGTAGATGAGCTCGGACGTGGAGTTGCCCGCGCGCAGATAGATGAGCTGCGCGCGCTTGTCTCGCGGGACGGTGTACCCGATCACGGGACGAAGGGGGACCGGCTGCTCCAGGCCCTGCCCCTCGAACGCGTAGACACCCTGTATGAACCTCGGTGTTTCCAATGTGGCCTCCGGGGCGAGTCGCCGGACGGGCGCGCTCCGCCGTCGGATGGGCGCGCGCCGCGTGGGACGCGATGCAGCTGCACGACAGGCATACGGCGCACCCGGTTTCGAGGGCACGTTGCCTGACGACGCGATCCCGTGTAGGTCGAGTTTCCAAGGTGTTTCGAACGTCGATGTCCTCTTCGTCCCGCCCTGGCAGCGCCGCTGAGCTCGTCGTCGTCGGGGCCGGCTCGGCGGGCGCCGTGATCGCCGCGCGCGTCACGGAGCGCGCGGATCGCGAGGTCCTGCTGCTCGAGGCGGGCCCGGACTACCCGGACCTGGACCGCCTGCCCGCCGACCTGCGGGACGGCACCCGCAACTCGTGGCTCGCGCACGACTGGGGCTACCGCCACCGGCCGACGCCCGGGCAGATCATGTTCCTCTTTCCGCGCGGCAAGGTGGTCGGCGGCTCGTCGGCCGTGAACACGTGCATCGCGATCCGCGGCCAGCCGTACGACTACGACGAGTGGGCCGCGCTCGGCCTGCCCGAGTGGGGCTTCGACGCCTGCCTCCCCTATTTCAAGCGCCTCGAGGACGACCGCGACCTCGGCGAGCCCTGGCACGGCAAGGGCGGCCCGGTGCCGATCCGCCGCGCGCGGCGCGAGGAGCTCGTGCCGTGGCAGGCGGCGTTCGTCGACGGGTGCAGGGCGCTCGGACACCCCGAGTGCGCGGACACGAACGATCCGCGCGCGCCCGGCGGCGTCGGGCCGCACGCGATGAACAAGATCGACGGCCAGCGCATGAGCGCGGCGCGCTGCTACCTGACCGCCGAGGTGCGCCGGCGCGAGAACCTGCGGCTCCGGCCGCGCACGACGGTGCGGCGGGTGCTCGTGCGGAACCGCCGGGTCGAGGGGGTCGAGATCGAGACCGACGGGCGCGTCGAGGTGGTCGTGACGCGCAAGGTGGTGCTGAGCGCGGGGGCGATCGCGACGCCCGGGATCCTCCTGCGCAGCGGGATCGGGCCGCGGGCCGAGCTCGCGCGCCTCGGGGTCGCGCCCGTGTCCGACGTGCCCGCGGTGGGGGCGCGGCTGCTCGATCATCCGGGGGCGGCCATCGGCCTGTGGCCGCGCCGCCGCGGGCTGATCGACGTCCTGCGCCAGCCGCTCGTCCAGACGGTGCTCCGCTACACGTCGCGCGGCAGCCCGTACCCGAATGACATGCAGCTCCAGCCGGGCTCCTTCTTCCCGCTGCACCCGCGCTTGACGATCCCGGCGTTCGCCATCGCGTGCTGCATCGGCAAGCCGCGCGGCGTCGGCCGCATCGAGCACCTGAGCGCCGATCCCCACGCGCGGCCGCGCATCGTCTCGAACATGCTCGTCGACCGCGACGACCTGGCGCGCGCGGTCGACGCGATGCAGCTCGCGTACGAGGTCGCCCGCACCGCGCCGATGCGCGAGCTCGGCTGGTTTCTCTGGCCCACGGAGCGCACGCTGATGCGGCGCGAGGCGCTGGAGCGGTGGATCTACCGGAGCTGCGGCTCCGGCTACCACCCGTGCGGGACCGCCCCGATGGGGCCCGAGGGGGATCCGGCGGCGGCGGTCGACGGGCGCGGGCGCGTCCGCGGCGTCGAGGGGCTGCTCGTCGCGGACGCGAGCATCATGCCGACCATCCCGAGCGTGAACACGAACCTGACCGCGCTGATGATCGGCGAGCGGTTCGGCGAGTGGCTCCGCGAGGGCGCTGTGTAGCCTGTCGTTCTCGGCCAGGTAATCACGCGCGTCACGTCGCATTGTCTCGTGAGGTGTGTATTCCGCCGGGAC
This sequence comes from Sorangium sp. So ce590, assembly GCF_051521365.1. Classification (NCBI taxonomy): domain Bacteria; kingdom Pseudomonadati; phylum Myxococcota; order Polyangiales; family Polyangiaceae; genus Sorangium; species Sorangium sp. So ce590. The sequence continues at coordinate 4,567,645 of NZ_CP150346.1, read as the reverse complement.
GAGAACCGGTCCAGCGCGGTGCTCGGAAGAGAAGGATACGGGCCGCCAAGGGGCCAAGGACGCCGGGAGAAGAATCTTCCGACCTCTCCTGGCGTCCCTGGCGTCCTTGCGGTTTTCTTGATCCGGGCCGGTGTGCCTGTCGGAGCCGAGCGCCGCTCTCCAGGTCCTCCCCGGACGCAGGACCCGGCGTCTCCCCTCCAGGAAGCGGAATCCCGGCGGCGCAGAGGACACGGCGGGAATCGCAGAGAGCCTCTGTGCTCTCCTTGCCCTCTGTGCTCTCTGTGCCTCCGTGGCTCGGATCTCGGGCATTCGAGCCGACCGGGGCCCAGGCATCTCGAGAGGGCCCGGGGCTTGCTCTCTCCAGCGCAGGTGCGTTTCATGGCACCGGGAGGGGCTCATGCGGACTTCGAAGATGGGGAGATACAGCCGTAGGTCAACTGGAGGGAGAGGCGTCGTCGCGGGGCTCGCCGGGCTTCTCGGGCTCGGCGTCTGTCTCGGCATCTCCAGCGCTTCCGCGGGCGACGCCACACAGGTCATCTCGCCTCGGGCCTCGACGCAAGGCAGCCTCGGGCCGCAGCGGGCCGCGATCACCACGCAGCAGACCGCCGCCACCACCTACGTCGCGAACCCTCAGAAGAGGCGCTGGATCATCGCGGGAGCGTCCACGCTGGGCGGCTTCTGGACCGCGTCGGCCCTCTACGGCGCCGCCCTCTCGCTCGAGCGGCCGGAGCCCCGCCTCGTGCCTAAATGCACCAAGTGCGCCTGCTCCCTCGTCCCGCAACGCGGCAGGGTCGCGCCCAGCCCCAGCTCGCTGCTCATCCCCGTGGCCGGCCCCTGGATCCACCTCGGCACGGGGCGGCACTCGGCGGCCAGCGCGGTCGGCCTCTCCGTCCTGGGCGCCGGCCAGGCCGTCGGTCTCGGGATGCTGCTCGGCGGCGTCGCCTTGCCGCGGCAGGTGCGCGTGCCGGTGCAGCGCGGCCGCGTGCTCCAGATGGGCGCAGCGCCGCTCGTCACCGCCGACGGGCTCGGGCTCTCGATCCACGGCTCGATGTAGCCACGGCGCGATGGTGCCACGGCGCGACGTCGCCGCTCGCGGCCCGATCGCGGGACGCGCCTCGCCGCGGCGTGCTCGCGCCGCGCCGGCGCGCGGGTCACGGCGCGGAGCTCAGGATCGCCCGCACGCGCAGCCGCTCCTCCGGCGTGAACGCGCGCGCGAGCAGCGCCTCCTCGGCGGCGCGCCGCGCTTCCGGATCGGGCTCGCTCGCCGCGATCGCCGCGCGCGCGTCGGCGAACGCGTCGAGGCGCTGCTGCCAGACAGCCCGCTGCCGGTCGAGCTCGGCGAGCCGGTCGGCGGCTTCGGGGCCCACGGTCGCGACCCGGTGCGCGTGCAGCTCCTCGTCCGAGGCGCCCGCGTCGCGGAGCGCCTGCTCCTCGGCCTGCTGGACGAGCGGGCGCACCGCCGCCTCCCGCGCCTCGCGGAGGTGCTCGGGCAGCGCCGCCTCGACCTCCGCGATCCGCGCGTCGCGCTCCGCGGGCGAGAGGGTCGCGTCCGCGAGGAGGCGGGACGTCTCGATCGCCGCCTCCCCCTCCCGCTCCTCGTCGCCGAACAGCTGCGCCGCGACGTCCGCGCCGAGCTGCTCCCGCCGGATCTCGCGCAGCGCGGCGAGCCGCTCCGCCGGATCGGCCGCCTGCGCGACGCGCGCCGCGCCGGCTGCCTCGCGGTAGCCGAGGTACCGGTCGAGCAGCGCGATCGCCTGCTCCGCCGCGCGGCCCGTGGCGCGCTCCCGGATCGCCGCCACGATGCGGGCCTTGATCACCGCCGCCGGCTCCTCGCCGGTCGCGCTCAGGAAGTAGTCGAACAGCGAAAGGAGCTCGGGGCCGACGATCAGATCGCCGTTCGCGTCGACGAGCACCGCGCCGTCGACGTCGGTGCCGCGAAGCGAGGGCGCTGCGACGCGCCGCGGCGCGCTGTCGGGCGGCGCGACCGACAGCGCCTGCCGGAGGCGCGCGGGGGCCGGCGCCGTCGACAGCGCCGGCAACGCCTCCGTCCGCCAGCTGCGCGCGGTCAGCCCGCTCGATCGGGCGCCCGGCGCGGACGGCCTGGGCCGCTCCCGCGAGGCGACCTGCCCGACGCCGAGCAGCGCGGCGAGCGCCATCGCCGCGAGGAGAACGTTCCTTCCACGACGCTCCACGAGGGCCCTCGCCGGCTCAGAGACCGACGTTCTTCAGGCGGCTCGCGTGCGCCCGGAACACGGATTTCGGGTTCGGTCCAGACAGGTTGATGAACCCGAAGAGCTGATTCACCTCGTCGAGGTGGTTCATCCCGTAGTCGTCGCGGACCACCTCTCCCAGGTGGGAGCTGCACCTGCCCACCATCCCGTCGTTCGACTCCGAGTACAGCTTGGAGATGAGCCCGAGCGTCAGGTCGGTCGGATCGAGGAGGCTCGTGATGATCCCGGTCCCCGACCACGAGAAGAAGCGCACGCCGTTCTCCTCGGCGGCGCCCTGCCCGCACCGGCTGTCGGGCAGCCCGGCCGGATAATGCGCGTTGAACTCGCGCATCCCCTCGGCGGAGAGCGACCTCACGGCGGCGACCGAGTCCTGAGGCGTCGAGTGCCCGCTGAACAGGCTGAGCACCGAGCCGAGGCTGTTGGCGAGGAACGAGAGCGCCCCCTGGGTGAGCCCGCCGTCGCGGAGGTTCTCCTGGAGATAGCTGGCGAGCTCGGCCCCCTGGTGCGGCGCCCCGATCGTGGTCACCGAGGCGACGAGATCCGGCCGCACCGCGGCGACGTACCGGACGTCGAGCCCTCCATGGCTGTGCCCGATCAGGTTCACCTTCCCGCTCCCGGTGCGCGCGACGATATCCTCGACCTGCGCGAGCAGCGCCTCCCCGCGCGCCTCGGTGCTGTCGAACTGGGGCACCGCGGTGGCATACACCTCCGCTCCGTCGGAGCGCAGCGTCGAGGCGATCCCACCGAAGTAGTCGACCACACCGAACATCGCCTTGAAGCCGGCCATCCCGTGACAGAGCACGATCGGATACTGCGTCTTTGCATAGCTCTTCTGCGCCAGAGCCGCCTCGCCGACCTCGGCGCGCTCTGCGTCAATCGCCTCATCCATCGACGCAACGCATCCTTGCGAGAGCAGCAGCACGGCAGCTCCCGCTGCACAGCGCAACGCGTCAATCCACATTCGGCACCCAGCCCCTCGTTTTCTCTCGACTCTCTGCTGATTTCGAGCAGGTGTGACGGTAGTGGGTAGTACAGCGCGCCTGTTGGAGGAATGAGCTCGTCTGATCACCTGTCACCTCTGATAGAGTATTTTTTTAATTCGAATCAAGCAGAACTCACAGGCTCTCAGCACAACAAGCGTCTCGCTTATCCTGGACAATCGGCAGGTCGGTGTCCTTCCCCGCACGGGTCGCGTTGGTCCAGGCGGCGCGACAGGCCATCAGCGCGGCGGCGTCAAACCGTCCATGTCGGGCCGAGTCGCCCGGGAAGCGGATGCGCACGGGCGGGCGAGGCGGAGGGGGGCATGCACCCCTCGGGCCGGCCAGCCCGCTGCGGCGCCCGGGCCTACGTCGCTGCGGCGCCCAGGACGATGCGCGCGTTCTCCGGCACCGCGGTCAGGAACCGCTCGCGCCGCCGTGGGTCTGCGATCCGCTGGGCCCGCGCGAGCAGGCTCTCCCTGGCCTCGGCGAGCACGGCGCCCGCCTCGCCGTGGGCGCCGGACGCCGCGAGCGCCTCGGCGTACGCGAGCCGCACGAGCGACTCGCCCTCTTCCAGGGAGCCGAGCGCCGCGAGCTCGCCGAACGCCTCCCGCGCCGCGTCGAGCGCCGCCTCGACCTGGCCGCCGGCCAGCAGCGCGCGCGCGCGCACCGCCACGGCGGGCGCGCGCAGCCGCGGGGCCACGTGCAGCGCCGCCTCGGCCGCCCTCGCCTCCCGCTCGGCCGTCGCGGCGTCGCCCGAGAGCAGCGCGATCTTCGCGAGGTAGGTCCGCGCCACGCCCTCCATGCGGAGGTCGCCCCGCAGCTGGAACGCCTCCACCGCGCGCCGCTCGACGAAGAGCGCCTCGTCGAGCTTGCCGAGCTGCCCGAGCACGTGGCCGAGGTTGTGGAGCGCCACGGTGGCGAGCTCGCGCAGCCCCATCCGATCGGCGGCCTCCTGGGCGGCGCGCAGGACGGACTCGGCCGCCACGAGCTCGCCGAGCTCCGCGTAGATGAAGCCGAGGTTCGCGCCGATCACGCACGCGCTGCGCCTGTCCCCGGCCTGCTCGAAGGCCGCGAGCGCCGCCTCCAGGCCCTCGAGGCACGCCTCGGGATCGCCGCCGGCCGAGGCGCGGATCGCGCGGAGCTGCTGCGCCATCGCGACGAGCTCGGCGTCCGGCGGCGGGAGCGCGCGGAGGTCCTCGTCGATGCGCGCGAGCAGGGCGTCGGCCTCGGCGTAGCGGCCGCCGAAGACGAGCTGCGCGCCGCACTCGCAGAAGCACGCGATCCGCGCGCGCCGCAGCGCGGCCGCGCCGGAGGGCGGCGACGCGGAGGGCGGCGACGCGAGTGTGCTGGGGGACGGCGACGCGAGCGTGCTGGGGGGCGGCGACGCGGAGGGCGGCGACGCGGCCGGAACGAGGCCCTCGGCGACGGCCGCCCACCGCGCCACGCGGTCGACGGCGCCGAGCTTCCCCGCCGCGGCGGCGATCTGGGTGACGGCCCGGAACCACCCGGGTGCGCCGGCGGGGAGCAGCTCGGCAGCGGACGCGCCCAGCTCCTCGGCGGCGGCGAGATCGCCCTCCCAGACCTTGACCTCCGCCGCGACAAGCCGGAGCGCGCCGAGGTCCTCGCCCGCGGCGCCGCACGTCTCGCCCCAGTCGGCGCGCTCGAGCGCGGCGCGCAGGTCGTTCGCCTCGAGCGACTGCTCGGCCGCGCGCCGGTACCAGCGCACCGCGCGGCCGGGCTCTCCACCACGGCGGAAGTGCTCGGCCACGACCCTCGGATCCGCGGAGGCGCCCCGCTCGAGCCACGCGCCCGCGAGCCGGTGGCCGAGCGCGCGATCGGGCTCGGTCAGCATGGCGTAGGCGGCCTCGCGGACGAGCGTGTGGCGGAAGACGTAGTCGGCGGCGTCGGTGAGGCTCCCCGACCCGGAGGCCGGCGCGACGAGCTCGCGGTCGGCGAGCGCCCTGAGCCAGGCCTCCACGTCGGCGAGGTGCCCCTCGCCGCCGAGCAGCGCCGCGACGCCGGGCTTCGAGAAGCGATCGCCGAAGATGCTGGCCGCCCGGAGCACGCGCTTGCCCTCGTTGCCCTCGGCATCCAGCCGCGCCTCGACCGTGCCGAGCACCGAGTCGGGCAGGAGCTCGCCCTTGCCGCTCGCGACCGCCCGGATGAGCTCCTCCAGGTAGAACGGGTTGCCGCCGGCGCGCTCGACGAGGTGCGCCACCACGCCCTCGGCCACGGACGCGCCGAGCGCGGCGCGCACGAGCTCCGCGCTCGCGCGGCGCGGCAGCGGACCGAGCTTGATCGTCTGCACCTCGCGCTCGGCCCAGAGGCTCGGGAACTGCCGGTGGACGTCGGGGCGCGCGAGCGCGAGCAGCATGAGCGGCAGCTCGCGGAGGTTCCGGAGGGTCGCGTCGAGCAGGCGCACGGTGGCGACGTCGCCCCAGTGCAGGTCCTCCAGCGCGACGAGCACCGGGCGCGCGGCGCACTCGGCCGCGAGCCAGTCCTCCCACGCGGCCCACACGCCGTCGCTCACGCCGGCCGCGCTCTGGCGCGCGGCGCGCAACACGCGGGCGTGCTCCGGCGACGGCGCGCCGGCGATCTCGCCGAGGAACGCCGCCGCGCGCTCGAGCGCCGGGCCGGCGAGGTGGCGCCCGAGCCGCTGCTTCAGCTTGCGGTGCCGCGCCGACGCCGGGTCGCGCGCGCGGAGGCCGGCGGCCCGGCAGAGCACGTCGGCGACCATGCCGAACGGCGAGCCGGGGGAGCCCGAGTCGGCGCGGCCCCAGAGGATCTCGACCGGCTCGTCGCGCTGCCGCAGGGCGGCGAAGAGCTCCAGGCGGAGCCGGGATTTGCCGGCGCCGGGCGGCCCGAGGACGAGCACGGCGCTCGCGAGCGACTCGGAGATGCAGCCGGAGAGCACGCCGTGGAGCATGGAGAGCTCGCGGGCACGGCCGACGCAGGGCGTGCGCTTCCCGAGCAGCGCGGGGGCGATCTCGTCGACGGCGCGCTCGCCGGAGAGGACGAGCGGCTCGCCCGGCGCCGAGGGGGCGGGGGTCGTCGAGTGGACAACGCGCGCGACGACGAAGCGCGGCCCGAGCATGCCGGCGGTCGCGCTGTCGAGGCGCACGGCGCCGGTGGGCGCGGCGCGGAGCTCGGCGAGGCCGCGGTCGATGACGTCGCCCTCGGCGAGGCCCGCGGAGAAGACGCCCCGCCCCGTGATGACGCAGAGCGGTGCGCCGGGCAGCTCGGCGCGGAGGGCGAGCGCGCACTGAGCGGCGCGCTCGGCGCGATCGACGGCGCTGCCGGGGCCGGACATCATGACGAGGTCGACGCCCGGGGCGAGCTGCGTGAGCCTGCCGCCGTGGAGCTCGACGAGCGCGCGGAGCTCGGCGGCGCGCGAGGTGGACGCGGGCGGCGGCGAGCTGGCCGACGCGGGCGGCGGCGAGCCCGGGACCTCCGCGGCCAGCGCGGCCGGCCGCGGCGCCCGGGCCGCGCCGTGGTCGGCCTCGCCGAGGAAGATGAGGCTCACGACGCGCTGCTCGTCCAGCGTGAGGGCGACGCGCTCGCGCGGGCCGGGGCCGCGGGCCGGCGCGCTCCCCCCCGCGAGCGTCGGCGCGCCGGGAGGTTCGCTCCCCGAGAGCGTCGGCGCGTCGGGCGGCGCGGTCCACGCGCCACCCATCGCGACGATCCGGTCGAGCTCCGCCGCGACGTCGGCGCCGTCGCGCGGGCGATCGCCGGGCAGCCTGGACAGCATGCGCGCGACGAGCTCGTCGAGCGGCGCGGGCGCGTCCGCGCGCAGGTCGCGGAGGCGGGGCGGATCCAGGAGGAGCATCTTGCTGAGCGCGGCCATCGGGCTCGCGCCTGCGAAGGCGGGCTGGCCGGTGAGGCACTCGAACAGGACGCACCCGAGGGAGAACACGTCGCTGCGCGGATCGGGCGCGCTCCTGGCCTCGATCTGCTCCGGGGCCATGTACCCGGGCGTGCCGAGGACGCCGCCGGTGACGGTCACGCGCCCCGCGTCCGCGCTGGGCCGCGCGATGCCGAAGTCGACGAGCTTGACCCGCCCGGCGTCGCCGCCGGGGAGGAAGAGGTTGCTCGGCTTGATGTCGCGGTGGACGACGCCGCGCGTGTGCGCGAACGCGAGGGCGTCGGCGGCCCGGCGCACGAGCGAGAGCCCCTCGCTCGCGGGCAGGAAGCGGCGGGCGAGGCGCGCGGCGAGGTCCTCGCCGTCGAGCCATTCCATGGCGAGGTAGCGGTCGCCTTCCGGCGTGCTGCCGTGCGCGATGTAGCGCACGATGCCCGGATGGACGAGCGCGGCGAGGAGGGCGGCCTCCCGCTCGAACCGCTCGACCTGGATCGCGCTCCTCAGGCGGACGATCTTGAGGGCGACCGAAACGCCGCCGAGGCGGTCGTGCGCCTTGTAGACGGTGCCCATCCCGCCCGCGGCGGCCTCTCCTTCGATGACGAAGCGCCCCGCGATGATCTCCGCGTGGCCCACGTCAGTGCAGGAACGCGGTGACCGAGCCCGGGTGCGGCGTCTTCTCGACGGTGAGCTTGCCCGAGCGGCCGCGGACCTTGCCGCGGCAGTTCGGGAAGCTGCCGTCGGCGCTCGGCGCGTCGCACAGGCTGTCGCACGAGCCGGCGACCTCGATCGCGCACGTCTCGAGCGACGGCCCGCAGACGCGGGGGATGGCGGAGGCCTCCGGCGGGAGGCACGCGTGGTAGCGGGGCACCTCCGCGAAGATGTCGCCGTAGTACGTCGCCTCCCGCATGGGGTACGCGGAGCGCTCGACCTTGTCGGCGCGGAGCTCCGCGCGATCGCCGCGGAGGGAGAGGCTCACCTTCTGTCCGAGGTAGTTGACGCGGGCGAGGACGCAGCCGCTGACCCAGCTACGGCACGCGTCGTCGCAGGAGCCGCCCACCTGGCCCCAGCTCGGCGCGAGGCCGAGCTCTCCCGGGAAGGAGAGCTCGTCGTCGTCGAGCGCGACGGTGAGGCGCTCGCCTGCTGGCAGCGCGCAGCTCGCGATGTACCTCAGCACGGTGCGCGCGGACGGGTCGCGGAGCGCCTGGGCCGTGAGCGAGTTGCCCGAGAGCGCCTGGCCCGTCAGCGCGTTCGACGTCAGTGCCTTCGACGTCAGCGCCTCGGCCGTGAGCGCGTTCGACGTCAGCGCGTTCGACGTCAGCGCGTTGTGCGACCGGACGGGCTGGGACGCGGCGTCGTCCGCGGCCTCGGCCTCCGGATCGAGCGGGGCCACGCATGCGCCTGTGAACAGCGCGGCGACGGCCAGGACGAGTGCAGCCAGCTTCGGCGAATGCTCCATGGTCAACGCCCCCTGGGATGCCCATGAGCTCTTCGCCCGTGAGCTCCCGAAACGACCGGCGCTGCGACGCGGGCCACGGGGGCTCGCGTCGCAGCGCCGGTACGTAGTTCTTGGTTCAAGTGCACGAGCCGCGAAGAAACCAACAAGGCCGGAGCGGCCGATATCGGTCGTCTCCGTTACAGCAACGCATGGAAAGATGTCACTGATGAATCGCGCGGCAAAGACCGGCGCGCACGCAATACGCTCTTTTTTTGTGTCGCGGCGCGAACGCTCTGTCGGCGCTGTCGACGCGAGACTCCCGCTCTGTCCACGGTATCAAGAACAGCGATGCTGGTACCGGGGACGGAGGCGCGATGGGCGACGTAGCCGCGATGAGCGGCGAGGCGGCCTCCTGTCGCTGACAGCCACCCTCCTGCCGGGCGGCGCGCGGGGGCGTTCGCCGCGCTGGCGTCGCCCCGGGTGGAGGACGGCTCTCTGCCGGCCTGCGGGGTCGGCCGGGAGGGCCGCGCTGAGCTCGTCCGGGCCGGGGCGCGCGCCGCTCTCTGCGGCGTTCGCCCGACGGGGGGGCGGTGGGGAGGACGAACGGCGGCTGGACGGACTGCTCGGCGCGGCGCGTCGCTGCGCCCTTGACGCCGCTGCGCCTTGATCATTACATGCCGCACACCATGAAGGGCCATGCGCGCAATCTGATGACCGAGCGCGTGATCGCTTTGGAGCAGGGCACGCCGGTCACCGACATGTTGCAGCTGTTCGCGAAGCATCACCTGAGCGGCGCGCCGGTCATCGACGAGGGCCACCGCATCGTCGGGTTCGTCAGCGAGACGGATCTCCTGGGCGTGCTCCTGCGCAAGGAGTACGAGAGCATGACGGCCGCGGACGTGATGAGCACCCCGCCCATCTGCGTGGACGAGTTCATGCCCACCGACGAGGTGATGACCCTGCTGCGCGAGAACCGGATCCACCATCTGCCGGTCGTGCGCGAGGGGCGGCTCGTCGGGATCATCACGCCACAGGACATCCTGCGCTATCTCGTGGAGCGGGTGCTGCCGCTCCCGCCGGCCTCCGCCTGAGGCGAAGGGCCCCCGGAGGGCAGCTCATCGCTCTCCATCTCGCTCGGCGCCGGCGCGCTGGAAGCGATGTTCACCTGTGTCTCTGAGAACGCTGGAGCGGTTTCAGGCCGAGCCCGATCCGCTCCAGCAGACGGGGAAGTCTTCTCGTGCATCGCGCTGGATACCTCCTGCTCGCAGCGGATGGGATGGAGAGCGAGAGCTGGAATCCATGCTGCGATCGATGCAGTGCGGGATCGCGGAGACAGGCACGTTCGAGCTCGCGTGATCCTGCGCTGAACGGACCGGTCGTCGGCGTGCGCGGGGTGAAGCGCCGGTGAACGCGCCGGCCGCCCTACCGCCGCTCGAACTGGTACCGCGCCCGCTCGGCGCCCTCGATCTCGACCACGATGCGCTTCGGGCCGAGCCGCACGACGGCGTGCGCGGCGGCGGGGCGGCCCGGCGCGTCGTCGTCGAGGTTCTCGATCAGGCTCTGGAGCGTCACGTACGGGATACCGTGGATCACGTCGAGGTGGTTCCAGTGCAGGTGGCCGTTGAAGACGGCGAGCACGCCGTGCTCCTCGAAGAGCCTCCGCATCGCCCGTCGCTCGCGCACGAGGCAGATGTGCGGGCTCCCCTCGAACCAGCGGTTGCCCCGGAGGTCCTGATCGGCCGCGCTGTGGTGCATCAGCACGACCTTGGGCAGCGAGGACGCCGCGAGGTCGTCGGCGAGCCAGGCGAGCTGCTCGGGCCCCACCGACACATCGTGATCCTTGCGCTCGCGCGTGTGCAGGACCGTGAAGTGGAACCCGCCGCGGTCGAACGCGTAGTGGAGCCGGGTCACCTCGGGCCTGCCCCAGGCGGACAGCAGATCGGCCTCGCTCAGGTGGACGACGTCGTGGTTGCCGGCGACGTGGAAGAGCTCGGCCCGCACGCCGCGGAGCGCGGCGATGCACTCGCCGTAGCGCGCCCGATCGGCCTCGGGCCCCTCGTCCTCGATGTCGTCGCCCAGGTTCACGACGAGCTCGGGCCGCGTGATCTCGTTCATCCGCTCCACGAAGGCGCGCGTGAGCGCGGGCGCGTCGCCCGTGAGCTTGCGCAGCTTGCCCCCGAACGACGCCTGCGGGCCGAAGTGCAGATCCGAGACGAGCGCGACGACGAGCTCCATGCGCGGCTCGCCGCTCAGCTCGACTTCGCGCCGGAGCCCGGCGCCGCCTTGGAGCCGCCCAGGCACGCGGGAGAGCGGAAGTCCGCGCCGCCCTGTCGCTCCCACTCGTCCGGCGTCATCGCGCGGATCGTCAAGGCGTGCAGCCCGGCGCCGAACTCCTCGCGCACGACGTCGTTGACGCGCCGGTGGCGCTCGAGGGGGCTCATGCCCCGGAACGCCTCGCTCACCACGAGCACCTTGAAGTGGGTCTCCGAGCCCGCCGGCACGCTGTGCATGCGGCTCTCGTTCTCCACCTCGAGGTGCACGGGATCGAGCGCGCGGGCGAGCTTGCTCTGGATCGACTCCTGCCTCGTCGCTGTCGTCATGGCCGCGCGAAGCTTAGCCTCGGCGGCACCGCCGGTCACCGGGTGAGCGTCGGCGGGAAGGCGGAGGAGCGTCCGCCCGCCGGGGCCCAGGCGGAGCGCGGTCCGCCGGGCCCGAGCGGCGATCGCTCCGCGGCCGCCAGGGGGGCGGCGCCGTCTCCGCAAAACCTCGGCGGGTGCCCGCGGGGCCCTCGGTGGGGCCTGCGACGGCCCCTAGCGGCGCCGCGCGGCCCTTGGCGGTGCCTGCGGGGGCCCTCTGCGGGCCACGGGCGCGGCCGTTCGCGGACGAAGGGATTGCCCGGCGCCACGCCAACGGATAAACCGCGCGGCATGGCATCCCCGATCGCTGCGCGGTTCGCGCTCGTCCTCGTCGCCGGGCTCTCCGGCGCTTCCGGCTGCGGCGACGACGGGACGTCGAGCGCCCCCGGCCCGACCGGAACGCCCCGGATCGAGATCGTGAGCCCGAAGGACGGCGCATGCGTCGCGATCGGGGCGCGCTCGACCGCCTCTTCCGACGACGGGCCGACGGTTCCGATCAGCGTCACGGTCTCGGAGCTCCTCCTCCGCCCTCCCGGCACTTGCTTGACGTACCGGCAGTGCGGGCACCTGGAGCTCAGCGTCAACGGCGAGGAGAACAACGCCGCGGCCGGCCGTGTGATCGACGTGCGTCTCGACAAGCTCGAGCCCGAGGAACGCTACGGCGAGCTCGCGATCACCATCACCGCCGTGAGCGACACGGGCGAGCCTCTCCTCGGCGGCGAGGGCAAGCAGGAGCCGCTCACCCGAAGCCTGTCGCTGACCATCGCGGAGTCGTGTGAAGACGGCGGCGGCGAGGGCGGCTCGGGCGGCGAAGGTGGGTCCGACGGCTCGGGCGGCTCCGGCGGCGAAGGTGGCTCGGGCGGCTCAGGCGGCGAAGGTGGCTCGGGCGGCTCCGACGGCGCAGGGGGTTCGGCTGGCGCAGGTGGCTCAGGCGGCGGCTGAGCCGAACGCTCGGAGACCTGTCACTTCGCCTGTGGATCGGCGCGCGGCAGGCCTCGCTCATCGAACAGCAGAGCGATGTCGACGTGGAACTGAGCTCTGCGGGAGGACGGCGGCGCCCGGTGTGAGCTCGGCGGCGGCGTGGGGTGACCGCCGTAGGACTCACCTTCCTGTGCGCCCGGCGCGAGCGCCTCTCGCTGAGGCGACGCCGCTCCCGGCTGCGACCCCAGGGTCTCCAGCCGCGGGTGCCCCGCCCCCCGGTGCGACGCCGGCGCTGGCATCTCCCGCCGAGGAGGCGCCCCCGCAGGCTGCGTCTCCCGCCGCGAGCTCGGCACTGCCACCTGCGAGGCCGCCAACGGCGTCTCCCGCCGGGGAGGCGCCCCGGCAGGCTGCCGCGAGCTCGGCGCCGCCGGCTGCGACAGCGGCGCCGGCGTGTCTCGCCGCGGGTACCCCCCCGCGGCCGGCTGTCCGTCTCGCCGCGGGTACACCGCGGCCTGCTGCGACAGCGGCGCCGGCGTGTCCCGCCGCGCATACGTGGCGGGCGGCTGCGTCGCCCCCCGCGAATACATCGCGGCCTCCTGCGAGCCCGCCAACGGCGTGTCCCGCCGCGAGTACCCTCCCGACAACGGCGTCTCCCGCCGCGGGTACCCTCCCGGCAACGGTGTCTCCCGCCGCGGGTACCCTCCCGCCGGCTGCGAGCCCGGCAACGGCGTCTCCCGTCGCGCGTACGCACCCGCCGGCTGCGAGCCCGGCAACGACCCCTCCCGGCGCGCAACCACCACGCCGGCCGGCGTCGGCGGCGACGAGGGCACCTCACGGCGCGCGCGCGAAGATGACGGCGCCAGCGTCATGACGCCCAGACGCTCCGAGCGCGGCGCAGCCGGATCGAGCGGCCGGTACGCCGCCTCCCCGGACGCCCCGGCACCCGAGCGCTCCAGTCGCTGCGCGGCCACGGCAGCCGCCACGCGCTCGCGGGACGCAAGCTCGTGCGCGCCCGCGCTCCGCGGCCCGGAGCGCGGCAGCGGCGTCGACTCGGCGTCGCGCCGCGACGACGCATCCGCCGTCATCACCCCGAGGGTCCAGCGCTCCGAGCGCGGCGCCGAGGACCCATCGTCCCCAGGCGTCATCGAGTAGCGCCCCGGCGTGAGCTGCCACGAGCGCTGCTTGCGGCTCTCGCGCGCCGCCGTGCCGAGCATCGCCCCGAGCTCGTCGTCCTTCAGCGTCTCGTCGACCCGCACGAGCGTGCTCACCACCTCGCGCGCGATCTCCTCGAACGCCTCGGGAGCCAGCGCGTAGGTCGACGACGTGACCACGATGACCACCGGCCGACGCTCCTCCGCCAGCGCCGCAGCCATCGAGACAGGACACGCCTTGACAACGATCCCCACGTCCATCGCCGCCGCCTGGCAGCGCTCCAGCAGCGCCTGATCGCCGCCGATGAGAAGGGCCGTCGGGATCTGGGCGCGAAGCGTGGCGTCAGAAATTCGCGGCATCGGTCCTGGAATTCTAACCTCCCCGGCCCAGAACGAGGTCAGGAAAATCCTGTCATCGGACATTCCCCGTCATGTCTGGAGAGCGAGCTCAACCGATGTCGGGAACGGCTGTCGGGAACTGAGCGCTGCTGGATCACCTCACGGATGCATAGGTACCGTGGGTAGCTCGGTGAGGTGGCAAGCAGCCCAGTGACCAGGATGGCGCTCCTCCAGCGGAGGCGCCTCGATGCTGCACCGCTCCATCGCATAGGGACAGCGGGTGTGGAAATGGCAACCGGACGGCGGGTTCAGCGGACTCGGTACCTCGCCGACGAGCGTCAAGCGACGCCGTTTGCGCTCCACGTCGGGATCGGGGATCGGGATCGCCGACAGCAGCGCCTGCGTGTACGGATGCTGCGGTGAGCGGAATAATGCATCTGGACGAGCGCGCTCGACGATCCGGCCGAGGTACATCACCGCGATCTCGCTTGACAGATGGCGAACCACCGCGAGGTCGTGCGCCACGAACACGTACGTGAGCGACAGCTCGCGCTGGAGCGAGGCGAGCAGGTTGACGATCTGCGCCTGGATGCTCACGTCGAGCGCGCTGACCGGCTCGTCCGCGATCACGAGCTTCGGCCTCAGGGCGAGCGCGCGGGCGATGCCGATCCGCTGCCGCTGGCCGCCGGAGAACTCGTGCGGAAAGCGCCGCATGTACGAGGGCGAGAGCCCCACGAGCTCCATCAGGCGCGCCACCTCGCGGAGCGACTCGTCGCGCGACGAGACGAGGCCGTGGGTGGAGAGCGGCTCGGCGATGAGGTCGTGGACCGTCATGCGCGGGTTCAGGCTCGCGTACGGGTCCTGGAAGATCATCTGCATCTCGCGGCGCGCCTTGCGCAGCGCGCGCGGGTCGAGCGTCAGGACCTCCCGGCCGTCGATCTTCACGCTCCCCGACGTGGGCGGGACGAGGCGGAGGATCCCCCGCCCCGTCGTCGATTTGCCGCAGCCGGACTCGCCGACGAGGCCCAGCGTCGCGCCGCGCTCGACGTCGAAGGAGACGCCGTCGACCGCGCGCACCGTGCCGACCTGCCGCTGGAGCAGGCCGCGCCGCACCGGGAAGTGGACCTTGAGATCGCGCACCGAGAGCAGCGGCGGGGGTGTGGCGGGTGTGGTCATGGCGCTCGTCCGGCGACGTCCTCGACGTGGCACCGCACGACGTGCAGCGCCCTCCTGTCCCCCTCGCCCGAGACGACCCGCGGCAGCGGCGCCTCCTCCTGGCACACAGAGACCGCGTGCGCGCAGCGCGGGTGGAACGGGCAGCCCGGCGGCAGCCGCGCGAGCGACGGCGGCATCCCCGGGATGGGGACGAGGGCGTCGCCGCGCGCGCCGTCGAGCCGCGGGATCGACCGCGACAGGCCGATCGTGTACGGGTGCCGCGGGGCGTGGAAGATGGCGCCGACCGGGCCCTCCTCGACGATGCGCCCGGCGTACATGACGGCGACGCGATCGGCCATCTTCGCGACGACGCCGAGGTCGTGCGTGATGAGCAGGACCGCCGCGCCGAGCGCCTCCTTCCGCTCCTGGATGAGATCCAGGATCTGCGCCTGGATCGTGACGTCGAGCGCCGTCGTCGGCTCGTCGGCGATGAGCAGGTCCGGGTCGCAGAGCAGCGCCATCGCGATCATCACGCGCTGCCGCATCCCGCCCGAGAGCTGGTGCGGGTAGTCGTCGATCCGCGACGCCGCCGCGGGGATGCCCACCGCCTGCAGCATCTCGACGCTGCGCCGGCGGGCCTCGGCGCGCCGCATGCCGCGGTGCAGCTCCAGCACCTCGATGAGCTGCTCGCTCACCCGGAGGTAGGGGTTCAGCGACGTCATCGAGTCCTGGAAGATCATCGCGATGCGGTCGCCGCGGATGCGCTCCATCCGCGCCTCGCTCGCCTCCGCGAGGTCCTCGACGAGGCCCCCCTCGGACTCGAGCAGGATCTGGCCGCCGACGATCCTGCCCGGCGGGTCGGGGATGAGCCGGAGCAGCGAGAGGCTCGTCACGCTCTTGCCCGAGCCGGACTCGCCGACGATCCCGAGGACCTCGCCGCGATCGAGGCTGAAGGAGATGCCGTCGACCGCGCGGACCACCCCTTCCTCGGTGAAGAAGTGGGTCTTCAGGTGCTTGACCTCGAGCAGCATGGTCCGTGCGGGCGCGCCGTGGGAGCGGCGTCCCTTCAGTCCTTTCGGATGCGTGGATCGAGGGCGTCGCGGAGCCCGTCGCCGAGGAAGTTGAAGCAGATCAGCGTGAGCGCGAGCATCAGCGCCGGGAAGATGAGCTGCCAGGGGAAGAGATCCATCGCGTCGGCGCCCGTGGACGCGAGCAGGCCCCAGCTCGACAGCGGCTCCTGCGTGCCGAGGCCGAGGAAGCTCAGGAACGCCTCGGTCATCATCACCTCGGGGATGGTGAGCGTCGTGTAGACGATGATCGGGCCGAGCGCGTTCGGCACGAGGTGCCGGAAGATCAGCGCGGCGTGGCCGACGCCGATCGAGCGCGCCGACTCGATGAACGGCTGGCTGCGCAGCGAGATCACCTGGCCGCGCACGATGCGGGCCATCGTGAGCCAGGAGATGCCGCCGAGGGCCGCGAAGACGACGACGATCTGGAAGATGGGGAAGTAGCTGGGATCCGAGGGATCCTCGACGAACAGGCCGAGCGCGGCCTGCCAGGCGCGGTAGAGGACCGTCTGGTCGTTCGCGAAGAAGACCATGAGCAGGATGACGAGGATGAGGAACGGGAACGTGTAGAGCACGTCCACGATGCGCATCATGATCGCGTCGACCTTGCCGCCGAAGTAGCCGGCGACGCCGCCCCAGCTCACGCCGATGACGAAGCTGACGAGCGTCGCGACGATGCCGACGGCGAACGAGATGCGCCCGCCGAAGAACACGCGGGCCATGAGATCGCGGCCGAAGTAGTCGGTGCCCATCCAGTGCGCGAGCGACGGCGGCTGCGCGCCGAGCTTGAGGTCGGCCTTGTCGTACCGGTAGCTCGACAGCTCGGGGACGAGGATGCAGGCGAGGATCATCGCGACGAGCACGACGCCGCAGGCGACCGCCGCGCGGTTCTTGCGGAGCCTCCGCCACGCGTCGCGCCCGAGGCTCGACCCCTGCTCGAGCGCGTCGAGCCGCAGCGGGGCGGCCGGGCGCGGCGCCGCGCCGCCGGGGACGGCGGGCAGGTCGCCGGGCGCGGCGCCGGCGGCGCGCTCTGCGGCGTGCGGCGGGGGGGCGGCGGGCATGGTCAGCGCAGCTCCACCCGCGGGTCGATGAAGGCGTACGCCACGTCGACGATCGCGTTGAAGAGCATGAGCAGGCAGCCGTAGACGAGCATGACCCCCATCACGAGGTTGTAGTCGCGGTTCGTGGCCGCCTCGACGAAGTAGCGGCCCATGCCGGGGATGTTGAAGATCTTCTCGACGACGAGGGAGCCGACGAGCAGGCCGCTGAAGCCGGGGCCGAGGAAGCTCACGACCGGGAGCAGCCCGCCCCGGAGCGCGTGCTTCAGGACGACCTTGCGCTCGGAGAGGCCCTTGGCGCGCGCGGTGCGGATGAAGTCGGAGCGGATCACCTCGAGCATCCCGCCGCGCGTCAGCCGGGCGATGTAGGCGGCCACCGGGAGCCCGGAGCAGATGATCGGGAGCACCATGTGCCGCCACGTCTCCCAGCGGGCGACCGGAAACCAGTAGAGCTTGAGCGAGAAGACGAGCATGAGCAGCGGCGCGAGCACGTACCGCGGCACGCTGAGGCCGACCATGGCGACCGCCATGGCCGCCGTGTCCTTCCAGGTGTTCTGGCGGATCGCCCCGACGATGCCGAGGGGGATGCCCATCGCGAGGGCGAAGAGCATCGCCCAGAACCCGAGCTGCATCGACACGGGCAGGCTGAGGGCGATGATCTCGTTGACGGTGCGGTTCGGGTACTTGAACGTCGGGCCCAGGTCGCCTTTCGTGACGAGCGCAAGGAGCCAGTCGCCATACTGCTTCAGCACCGGATCGTTCAGGTGGTACTTTGCGTCGAGCTGCCGCTGGACCTCGACGGGCACGGCCCGCTCCTGGTCGAACGGGCCGCCCGGCACGATGCGCACCAGGACGAACACAAGGGTGGCGACGAGGAAGAGCGTGGGGATGATGGAGAGCAGCCGCTTGATGGCGTAGGAGCTCACGGCGCGCCGCCTCCGGGCCGTCGAGCCGCGCGGCTCCCCTCGTCATCCCGCCGTCTTCCGTGGATCCCGAGCGATGTCACGAGGTGCCTCCGAGCTGCCGTCCTTGTGTCTGCGCGTTCTGTGCCCGACGTTCAGCCGCGCCTCGTCACGACTGCCCCTTGAGCTTGCCCTGGTCGCGGAGCTTCACGAGGTCGCTGTGGCCGCCTTCGAGGACCCCGTCGATGAACACCATCGGGAACGTCGGGAAGCCGGCCCAGAACTTGAGAGCGAGCCGCTCCTTCCACTTGGAGAGGTAACTCCCGTACTCCAGGTAGGTATATTTCACGCCCTCCCCATCGAGCAGCTGCCGCGCCTTCTTCACGATGGGATTCTGGGCCATCCCGACGACGACCACCCGGTCGCGGCTCACCGCGGCCGCGACCTCGTCGACGACGGAGCGATGGAAGCTGGCGATCTGCGATTTCACCGCCTCGGAGACCTTCTCGGGCGCAAGCGTGGGACGTTCGATCATGAGATGTGCACCTCTGCGCCGGCAGCGTACCGGCGCGGAGGACGCGCGGTCAACATCGGAGCCGCGTGGAAGAGGAGAGATTTGAACGCCGAGGCGCAAGAAAAAGAGAAAGAAGAAGATTCAACTGCCAGGACGCGACGAAGTGCTCAGAAATTTCAATCGCTTGGCGTCCTTGGCGTTCAAATCATTCATCGCATCTTGGCGCTTTGGCGCCTTGGCGTTCAAATCTGCTTCTGCTTCTGGCGCCATGGCAGCTCGTCCCCTGCCTGCGCTACGGAATGAGCAGCACCTTCCCCGTCGTCGCCCGCCCGGCGAGCGCGCGGTGCGCCTCGGCCGCCTCGGCGAGCGGGTACGTGGCGCCGACGGAGATCGTGAGCTCGCCGCGCGCGATCGCGCCG
Organism: Sorangium sp. So ce590; assembly: GCF_051521365.1. NCBI lineage: Bacteria > Pseudomonadati > Myxococcota > Polyangiales > Polyangiaceae > Sorangium > Sorangium sp. So ce590. The sequence goes on along the minus strand of NZ_CP150346.1, from coordinate 4,548,978 downwards.
AGCACGTCGGCGGCGCGCTGGAGCAGCTCCTCGCGCGTCGCGGTGTAGTGCGCGAGGCTCGGTCGCGTGAGGTACAGCGACCCCCTCTGGTTCAGGATCTGCGGGTCGAACGAGGACACCGCCCCGCTCGACTGGCCGAAGAGCACCATCATGCCGCGCGGGCGGAGCGCGCCGAGGCTCTTCGCGAACGTGTCGTGCCCGACCCCGTCGTAGACAACGTCGACGCCGGCGCCGCCCGTGAGCCGGCGCGCCTCGGCCTCGAAATCGGCCTGCGTGTACAGGATCACCTCGTCGGCGCCGGCGCCGCGCGCGAGCCGCGCCTTCTCCTCGGTCGAGACGGTGCCGATCACGCGCGCGCCGAGCCGCTTCGCCATCTGGCAGAGCAGCAGGCCGACCCCGCCCGCGGCCGCGTGGACCAGGCACGTGTGGCCGGGCCCGAGCGGGAACGTGGAGCGCGCGAGGTACTGCGCGGTGATGCCCTGGAGCATCGCGGCCGCCGCGCGCTTCGCGCCGACGCCCGCGGGCACGGGGACGAGCTTCTCGACCGGGATGCGGACGTGCGTGGCGTACGAGCCGGGGCCGCCGGTCCACGCGACCTCATCCCCTTCCCTCACCTCGGTGACGGAAGGCCCCACCGCCTCGACGCGCCCGGCGCCCTCGAGCCCGAGCGGGATCGGCGGATCGAGCTTGTACTGGCCGCTCCGCTGGTAGATGTCGATGAAGTTCACCCCCGCTGCCTCGACGCGGACCACGGCTTCACCCGGGCCAGGCGCGGGTGTCGGGTGCTCCTCGAGCTGCATCACCTCCGGGCCACCGGCGGTCTTGGGACGGATCGCGAGCATGTCGCCCATGTTGTCGAGCCGGCGCGGGCCGTCAAGCAACCGGCGCAGGCACGACCCCATTGCTTGCCCACCGGGCGCTGTGGATGATGCGTCCCCATGTCCGCTTCCACGCCTTCCGAGTCGCTCCCCCAGAACAACGCCTCTGGAGCCGCGTCCGCCCCGTCCGCCGCGGCGGCGGCGCCACCCGTCGCGGCAGCCTCGTCCACCTCCGCGCCCGCGTCGCCGGCCCCCTCGGCCGGCGCGGGCCCGGCAGGCGCGACGGCCGCGCCGTTCCCCGCGGGCTTCCTGTGGGGCTCCGCCACCGCGGCCTACCAGATCGAAGGCGCCGCCGCCGAGGACGGCCGCGGCCCCTCGGTGTGGGACGTCTTCTCGAACACCCCCGGCAAGGTCTTCGAAGGGCACACCGGCAACGTCGCGTGCGACCACTACCACCGCTACAAGGAGGACCTCGGGCTGCTCGCCGAGCTCGGCGCCAAGAGCTACCGCTTCAGCGTCTCATGGACACGGGTCCTCCCGGAGGGCACGGGCAAGGTCAACCCGAAGGGGCTCGACTTCTACGACCGGCTCGTCGACGAGCTCCTCCGCCTCGGCATCACGCCGATGTGCACGCTGTTCCACTGGGACTTCCCCCAGGCGCTCCAGGACCGCGGCGGGTTCCTCCAGCGCGACGTCGCCGACTGGTTCGCCGACTACACGACGGTCGTCGCCAGGCGGCTCGGGGATCGCGTGCCGTGGTGGGTGACGCAGAACGAGCCGCAGGCGTTCATCGGCAACGCGCTCCTCGATGGGCACTTCGCCCCCGGGCTCAAGCTCCCGTACCGGGAGTACCTGACCGCCGCCCACAACCAGATGCGGGCCCACGGCAAGCAGGTGGACGCCCTGCGGGCCGCGGTCAAAGCCGCGAAGATCGGCTACGTGCTCGCGACCCAGGTGCAGCGCCCCGCGACGGAGGACCCGGGCGACGTCGAGGCGGCGCGCGAGGCGATCTTCTCGGTCTACGAGCGGCACCCGTGGAACAACGCCTGGTGGATCGCGCCGGTGCTCGAGGGGCGGTATCCGGAGAGCGGCCTCCGGCTCTTCGGCAACGACATGCCCGACTTCCCCGCCAGCGACTTCGACCAGATCAAGCGGCCTATCGACTACCTCGGGCTCAACATGTACTCGGCGGGCACGTGGCGGCAAGGCAAGGACGGCAAGCCCGAGCGCGTCGCCTCCCCGCCCGGCTACCCGCGCGCGACGCTCGACTGGCTGCAGGTGGTCCCCAGCACCCTGTACTGGGGCTCCAGGTACTTCTGGGAGCGATACAAGCTGCCGATCGGGATCACCGAGCACGGCACCTCCACGAGGGACCAGGTCTTCCTCGACGGCAAGGTGCACGACCCGCAGCGCATCGACCTCATGCACCGGTACCTGCTCGGCCTCGCACGGGCGGTGAAAGAGGGCGTCCCCGTCGTCGGGTACTGGGCCTGGTCGCTCCTCGACAACTTCGAGTGGGCCGAGGGCTACAAGGAGCGCTTCGGGCTCGTCTACGTCGATTACCAGACCCAGCGCCGGATCCCGAAGGACTCCTTCTCCTGGTACAAGGAGGTCATCGCCACCAACGGGCGCTCGCTCCTCGGGCCGACCGCCGTCGCCTGGGAGAACGTGACCGGCTGATCCGGGAGGCCCGCGGCCCGATCTCGCTTCGGGCCGCGCGGCGGGCGCTATCCTGCGCCGTGCACCTCGTCACGCCCGTTCAAATTCTTGTCTCCCTGCTGCTCCTGGGCGGCTGCGGGGACGATACCGAGCTCGCGGGCGCGCCGCGGTCCACCGGCGCCGCGGGGCACAGCGGCGCCGCCGCTGTGTCCACGAACCCGGTTGTTCCCGGGGACTTCGCCGACCCGTCGGTCATCCGCGTGGGGCACGAATCCTGGGCGACGGCGACGAGCTCCGAGTGGGGCGCGCCGTTTCCGCTCCTCCGCTCGACCGATCTCGTGAACTGGGAGCGCGTGGACACCGTGTTCCCCGAGCTCCCGTCCTGGGCCGCCGGAAGCCTCTGGGCGCCCGAGATCAGCGAGGATGGCGGCCGATACGACGTCTTCTACACGGCCCGGCAGCGCGGCGGCCCGCTGTGCGTCGCCGCGGCCAGCGCTGCCGCGCCGGGCGGGCCGTACACCGATCACGGGCCGCTCACGTGCATGGAGGTCGGCTCCCTGGCCTGCCGAGATCGTCGACGAGCTCGACGGCGACGCGCTCGATTCCGCGTCGCGAACGGCGCCCTCGCGGTGGTGGCCGAGACGAGGGCGCCCGACCGCGCGCAGCTCCGGATGACGGTCGCCGACGGGCATCTGTTCCGCTTCACGATCCGCGCCGGCGGGGCCGCCGCCTGGGCCCCGGTCGGCGACGTGGTGGACGCCGAGGCCGGCCCCGATCTGCCGCCCTGGGATCGCGGCGTGCGCGCGGCTCTGTTCGTGCGCGGCCCGAGCGAGGCCTCCGCGAGGTTCGCGTCGTTCCGCATGGCGCAGCCGGCGCCGCGGCGCTGAAGCCCATCGGTCGACCGCGCGACCGCGGGAGTGCCGGGCGTCGACCGTCACACGAGCGCTGCTGTCCACCGTCCCGGAGAACACCTTGGCTCGGCAGATTCGCAATGCGAGGCCAGCCGCGAGCGGCCGGGCTCAAGATTGCAAAGATGTTTACGAAGGCTCTGCGGATCGGGCGCAGATGAGCTACTCTCTGCGCCTTTGCCTGGGCGCGTATGAACACACAGGCGCTCACAAGGAATACAAGGATATGGCTCTACGCAACGTTGTAGTCACGCTCACCGCGGCAGGTGGGATGTTCCTCGCCGCGTGCGATCCCGGCGACCCGCCCTCTTCCGGCGCTGGCGGCGCGGGCGGGGCTTCCGGCTCTGGAGGCTCGGGCGGCACGGTCGAGCCGGGGTGTCGCGCGCCCTCCGGCGGTCCGACGGTCCACGAGGGCGATCTGAGCGAGAACGAGACCTGGACCGCGGAGGGGAGCCCGCACATCGTGAGCTTCCCTGTCCGCCTCCGCGCCGGCGTGACCCTCACGATCGAGCCGTGCGCCGAGGTGCTGCTCGAGGAGGACACGGGCATCTCCGCGATGGAAGAGGGCGCCGAGCTGAACGCCGAGGGCACCGAGGCGCAGCCCATCGCGTTTCGCGGCAGCGAGGGCGCGCGGTGGAACAACGTCCACGTCGCGTGGCCGGCCAGGGCGACCCTCCGGCACGTGATCCTCGAGGGGGGCGGCGGCGATCGCTTCCACGCGAACGCGACGCTCTCCGCGTACGGGGCGTCCGTGACCCCCGCGGCGCCGGCCCTCCTCGTCGATCACGTGACGGTGCGCGGATCGCTCGGCGCCGGGGTGCTCCTCCTGCAAGCGTCGTCGTTCGCCGAGGGCTCCACGGACCTCGTGATCACGGAGAGCGGCAGTGAGGAGCACCCGTATCCGCTGGAGCTCGGGGAGCAGGCGATCGGCTCGATCCCTGTCGGCGAGTACACCGGCAATCGAAGGGACGAGATCCTGATCCTGGACGAGGGCGCCAATCAGACCTACGGGCTGCAGCAGGACACGACGCTGCGCGACCGGGGCGTGCCCTATCACTTCGGCGACTGGCACGACGCCCGCTTCAACATCGGCGCGGGCGGCGACGGCGCGCCGCTCACGACGCTCACCATCGAGCCCGGCGTCACCATCCGGTTCGAGCCCGGGAACGTCATGCAGATGGAGCACTTCACCGGCGAGTTCGCGGCGAGCGGCGTCCTCCGCGCGCTGGGCACGCCGGAGAGGCCCATCGTCTTCACCTCGGCCGCCGAGAACCCGGCGCCCGGCGACTGGGGCGGGCTCTGGTTCGGCGGCATCCCGCGCGACGAGAACGTCCTGGAGAACGTCATCATCGAGTACGCGGGCTATGACTGCGGCTGCAGCCTGCTCAGCTGCAACGACCTCACGACGTTCAACGGCGCCGTCATCTTCAGCGAGGCGCCGGCCAGCGCGTTCATCCAGGGATCGACGTTCCGGCACGTCGCCGGCCACGGCGTCACCCGCGGGTGGGTCGGCACGGCCGGGCCCGATTTCGTCGCCGGGAACACGTTCGAGGACGTGAGCGGCTGCAAGCAGACGCGCCCCTGGGTCGAGGGTCAAATGTGCCCTGACCCGATGCCCACCTGCCCGGAAGACCAGTAACGCATCGGTGTTTCGTGCCTGGTTCCGCGATGGGAAGAATTTGAACCACACAGGGCACAGAGGAGAGGCATCCACCCCGTCGTGAAGCGCTCAGGTGGGAATCCATTCGCCGTCACGGATGTCACGTGACATCCGTGACATGTCACGTGACATCCGTGACATGTCACGATGGACGCCGATGCAGCCCTGACCTGCGGGACGTGTCGCCGAGCGCCCCGCCGTCCGCTGTCCTCGCGCGACGGATCGGCACAGCGCTTGCAATCTGCCCCTGGCCGGCCCCCCCCATGTACCAGACGATCCCGGCGGCGCAGACAACCCGCCAAGGTCACGCTGGACGGCGTGTTCATGGCGGGCTCCGGGTCCGTGGCGGCCCCGAACGGGAGCATCGGCCACTACGTCGACAGCGCGATTCCTTGATACCACCGCGCATGGGCTTCCTCCGTACCGTCCTCGAACGGCAGCTCGCCCCGCTTGGTCGAGCAGCCAGCATCAACGATACAATCACCACAGGAGCACAAATCACATGAAAAGCATTCTCATGCAGGCAGGGGCGGCGGTCTTTCTGTGCCTCGCGACGGCGGGCTGCATCGCGACCGCGGGCGGGGAGCCCGAGGACGACGAAGACCTCGATTCGGCGAGCGCGGCGCAGCTCGATGGTGGAATGAAGAAATGGCGTCTGTACACGGCGACGTTCTCGAACGGCCAGCCTTTCTTTCGAATGCTCGCAATCACAGGGAGCAACGTGGGCCCCTACCAGGCCAACACGGAGTACTGGTATGTGACGAAGGCGAACCTGGGCTACCTCGGCCAGAAAAACGTGTTCTTCAACCACGTCGACGGCGATGGCACGCCTCCGCAGCTGAGCGGTACGCAGCAATTCCAGGTGCCCAGGCTGCTGCCCTGGGCCTCGTTCTCGAACGACCCGGTGAGCGGCGGCTTCCGCTACGACAAGGGCAGCATGTACCTCCGCGTGGACGTCGACGGCGGCGAGATCACGCAGCTGACCTGGTACCAGACGATCCTGGCGGCGCAATCCCCGGCGAACCTCGCGCCGAACGGCCTGTTCGCGATCGGTTCCGGTGCCGTGACGGTCCCCAACGGGAGCGCCGGCTACGCCATCGACAGCGCGATCCCTTGAGGCCACCGGGCCTGCGGACTAGGACCGTCCCCGCCTCGCGACGATGATATCGTCGCCGCCGCCGACCCGCCTTTCGCGTGCGACGCGCGGACCGCCGTCGACACGGCGCCGCAGCGACGGAGTGACGCCATCGCGTCGTCAGGGAGTAGCGCAGATCTCGGGCCGGTCCTACCCCCGGGCGACCGCATCGCTCGACGCTCAGAGCGCATGAACCGAGGAGCGTCGCGTTGTACACAGGCGCCGACTCGCCCTGCTCGGGGCATTGCTGCGTCTCTATCAAGGCGGTCTCAGGATGAGCTCATTCGTCAAGCGTCATCGATTCGCGTTCTCGGTGCTCCTTCTCTGCGTCCCCGCGCTCACCGGCGCCGACGAGAGCGGCTGCGGCCGCCCTGCCCCCGCGCTCGACGAGCTCCGGGCGCCCGGCGTCGAGGAGGCCGCGGGTATCGTGCGTCCCGGCCGATGCGTCGTCACCGGCTGTAGCGGGCAGGTCTGCGCCAGCGAGCACGTGGCCACCACGTGCGAGTGGCGCGAGGAGTACGCCTTCTATGGCGAGCACGGCATCTGCGAGCGCGACGCGTCCGGACAGTGCGGCTGGCGCGAGACGCCGGAGCTCGACGCCTGCATCGTGTCGGCCTCGGGCAGCTGACCGGCGAGACGCAGGCTCGCGGCCCGCGCCGGCGCGGGCCGATCGGAGTCACCTCGGCTTGAGCTCGGTCAGGACGAGCAGGTACTCCGGCGGGTTGTTCGGCGAGAGCTTGGCGTACGGGTTCTCCTTGGTGGGGAAGCCGGTGAAGCGCTTCGTGTTGTACTCGCCCCAGGACGGGTTCTTGAAGAGCGGTATCACCGGCGCGTTCTGCGCGTAGAGCATCTGCACCTCGTCGAGGATGCGCTTCTGCTCGGCGAACTCCGTCGCTGCCTCGAACTGCTGGAGCAGCTTGTCGGCCCCCTTGTCGCCGTAGCGGTGCCAGTTGCGCGCGCTCGCCTCGCCGACGGGCTTCACGAGCTCCGCGGACATGAGCTCGCGGTAGTAGTTGTAGGGCGTGGGCTCGACGACCGTCCACCCCATCGACATGTCGAACGTGCCCTTCTGGAGCGCCTCGAAGAACGCGCTGAAATCGTAGGTCTTGAGCGAGGCGTCGATGCCGAGCTGCTTGAGGTTCTGCGTGATGATCTGGACCGCGCGGACCCAGTCGGACCAGCCGGTGACGACGTTGATCTCGAAGCGCATCGGCTTGCCGTCCTTCACCCGGATCCCGTCCGGGCCCGCGGTGTACCCGGCCTCGTCGAGGAGCTCTTTCGCCCTCGCCACGTCGAGCTTCACCCAGTCGCCCGCCTCAGCGGCCTTCGGGTTGCGCCAGCGCTCGTAGGAGTCGTCGAGCCCTGTCGCGTCCGCCGGCCTTGTGTAGTTGTTGGACGCGATCTTCACGATCTGCTCCCGATCGAGGCCCATGCTGATCGCCTTGCGCACGCGCACGTCGTCGAACGGCTTCTTCGTGCTGTTCGGGTAGAGCGTGGCCATGCCGCCGACGAGCGGGAACCAGAAATGGTGGTTCGCCGGGTCCTTGGCGACGTAGACCTTCTCGATCTCGGGCACGAACGCGCCCGCCCAGTCGACCTCGCCGTTCATGATCGCCAGGCTGATCTGGTCGTTGCCCGGGTACGCCGGGAAGCGGAGCCCGTCGACGGCCGGCTTCCCCTGCTGCCAGTAGTTCGGGTTCTTGCCGAGCTCGTACACCTGGTTCTGGAAGACCTTGACCTCGGTGAACGGCCCTGTCGCCACGGGGTTCTCGTTCGAGTAGGTGACCGGATCGGCCACGTCCTTCCACTTGTGCTCCGGCACGATCGGCTGGTGGCCGATGTAGCTGAGCCCCGGGACGTACGCCCGCTTCAGCGCGAACTCGACCGTCGTGTCGTCCGTCGCCTTGACGGACTCGACGAACTTCCACACCCCCGAGAGATCGAGCGCGGCGTGCTTCTTCAGGAGCTCGAACGTGAACGCCACGTCCTTCGCCGAGAACGCCTGTCCATCCGACCATTTGACGCCGGAGCGGATCGTGAAGGTGAGCTTCTTGTTCCCGTCGCTCCACGCGTACTTCGTCGCGAGCCACGGCGTGTACTCGCCCTTCATCGTGTTGAAGACGAGCATCGGCTCGTAGATGCCGGCGACCGTGGGAAAGCGCACGCTGCCCTCGGCGAGCAGCGGGTTGAAGTTGCGCACCCAGGAGGCCTGCTGCTCCCTGGAGATCGTGACGAACGCGGTGCCCTTCTTCGCGGGCGCCGCGCCGCTCTGCGCGGCCGCCGAGGCGCTGGCGCCGGGCGAGGGCTGCGCCTCTTGCTTGGAAGGACAGCCCGCCGTGACGCCCGCGGACAGGGCCAGCGCCGCCGCCGCGAACACGCGGCGCGTCATCGTTCGACTCTTCATCAGCATGCTCCACGCGGGAGTCAGGACCCGCGACAGTCCACGTCAGCCCCAGCACGCCGCACCGCCGCCCCGTACGGCGGAAAACGCGACCTCAGGACCGCCCGGTCGCGCCGGAGGCGGCACATCAGGGGGCGAACTTTACCGGTTCACCTGGGAGCATGTCAACTTGCGGCGTGAACGCGCGCAGGTCAGCGCGGGCGTCCGTCGCCCGGCAATCGGGAGGGCTCGGGCCGCTCGAGACGCTCGTCGTCAGCCAGCGCCCGAGGCGCCGGCGCGCCTCACCTCGGCACGTCGACGGGCACGAAGCAGGAGATGTTCGTCTCGATGTGGAAGTTCGACCCGTCGGTGTGGCGCTCCGCGTGGAAGATATCCATCGTGTAGCTGTTGCCCGGAGTGATGCCCAGGGAGCTGGCCTGCGCATCGAAGTCGATGACACCCGACTCGGGCCCGTGCATGCTGCCGAGATCGAGGGCGAGCTTGCCGTTGATGAAGATCCACATGTCGTCGTCGCCCCGGAAGCTGAACTGCTGGCCGGCGACGTAGCCGAACTTCAGGTGGATCTCGGTGGTGAAGAGGAAGTTCTGGTTCTTGTGGTTCTGAGGGGTGATCCCGAACCCCTCCTCAGGCGCCAGCGGGAAGAAATCCATGCTGTCGAAGACGTACTGACCCGAGCCGGGCGGCGACTCCTCGAGCTCGAGCTGCTTCGGGAAGGTCATGTTCACGCCCGGCACGTCCCGGTACCACTGGTCGAACGACGCCTTGCTGTTGATGACGACCTGATTGGGGTTCCCACCCCCGCAGTCGAGCGGGGTCTGCAGGTCCGCCTGGCAGCCGATCGAGTCGAGGAACACCGGCTTCCCGTCGCTGTCGAGCGCCGGCTCGACGAGCTTGCGTCGAACCACGTCGCCCCTGAAGTCCATCTCGAAGTCGGGGTGCGTGGCGTTGAAGTCGCGGTAGAGGACCTCGAGCGTGCTCTTGCACTCGCCCCCGCCGGCGCCGCCGGCGCCGACCGTCACGTTGCCCCCCGCCATGCTCCCGAAGTCGCCGCCGCTCGAGCTGCTATCGCCCCCCGAAGGCGTCCCGCTGGTGCCGCCGGTGGTCGTCCCGCTGCTGCCGCCGGAGCCGGAGGTCAAATTGCCGTTCTCGCCGGGCCCCGAAGAGCACGCCAGGGCAGCGACCGCGAAGGTAACAAGAAGGAAGGATCGAGGGGACATAGAGCACTCCAGTGAGAAAGTAGGACAACCACATTTGGTGGAAGTTGTCAACCGCGTCCCATGGACGCTGTACGCGAGATCGCGTGGCACTGTCCGCCGGATCTCGTGATGATCGTTTAATTCAGTCCGGCTGCAGCCCGCCGAACGTGCCCTGTTCGACGGGACAGAAGCGTAATGCGGCGCGTCGCTCTCACGCAGGCGGCTCAGGGCGAGGTGGGTCGGTCCGCCGCGGAAGACAAGCGAGATCGGGGAGCTCGCTTGTGCTGAGCTCCCGCCTTGCTTTTGCGCTGCCTCGCGTCTCCGCGCCTCCCGGCTCAGGACGCCCGCAGCTCGATTCGCTGCCAGTCGGCCGCGACCTCGATCTCGACGACCCCTTCCAGGACGCGGTGCGAGATGGCCCCGGCCACGGCGTGCGGCGGGGGCACGCCGTAGATCCGGATCGTCTCCACCTCGCGCGCGGGCGGCAGATCGCCCTCGACGCGGCGCTCCAGCGTGAACGTCGCGCCGTCGAATCCGCCCGAGAGCCGCGTCATGCGCGACGGACCCTGCCCGTCGCCCTCGTCCTCGTAAAGACGGCCGCTCACCCGCTCCGCCGCGTGCACGTGCCACGTGATCTCCTCCCAGCGCGCTGTCGTCGTGTGCATCCGCGGCGCGGTGAGCGCCACCGCGCCCCCGGCGCGCAGCCACACGGGGACGACCCCGAGCGGCGCATCGGCGATGACGTGGCGCCTGCCCTCCTCGACCTTCCCCGCGCGCTCCAGGTTGGCGAAGTCCATCCATGCGCCGGCGGGCAGGTACGAGAGCCGCTTCGATTGCCCCGGCCGCACCACCGGCGCGACGAGCAGGTCGTCGCCGAAGAGGAGCTGATCGTAGGCATGGAGCGCCTCGGGATCCTCCGGGGCCAGGAAGGACAGCGGCCGCAAGACCGGCAGGCCCGTCTCCGCCGCCTCGCGCATCAGCGTGTACAGGGTCGGCAGGAGCCGGTAGCGCCGCTCGAGCACCGCGCGCGCGAGGCCGAGGTACGGCTCGCCGAAGCGCCAGGGCTCCTGCGCCGGCCTGCCCCTCGCCGCGTGGTTGCGCATGAGCGGATAGAACAGCCCCGCCTGCATCCAGCGCACGAGCAGTTCGCCGTTCGCGCGGCCGGCAAAGCCGGGGATGTCCGCGCCGACGAACGGCACGCCCGAGAGGCCGAGGCCGACGAGCATCGGGATCGACGCCTCCAGATGCGTGAAATTGCTCGCAAAATCGCCGGTCCACACAGCGGCGTAGCGCTGGATGCCGGCGAAGGCCGCGCGCGTGAGCACGAAGGGGCGCCGGTCGGGCGCGTGGCGGGCGAGCCCCTCGTAGGCGGCCCGCGACATGCCGAGCCCGTAGACGTTGTGGACCTCGAGGTGCCGCCGGGCGCCGTGGCGCGCGTCGTAGGGGAGCGTGCTGCCCTCGATCGTGCCGAGCCCCGAGGTGCGCCCGCCGTTCGGCGCGGGCAGGCCCCTGTCGGGCCGGACGGAGAAGCACGCCGGCTCGTTCATGTCGTTCCAGATGCCGGCGATGCCGGCGTCGACGAAGGACTTCTGGAGATCGCCCCACCAGCGCTGCACGTCCTCGCGCGTCAGATCCGGGAAGACGGCGGGATCGGGCCAGACCTCTCCCACGAGGGTGTCGCCGCGCGACAGCCGGACGAGGAAGTCTCGCGCGCGCGCCTCCTCGTAGACGGCATAGCCCACGTCCGCCTTGATCCCCGGGTCGACGATCGTCACGAGCTTGACCCCCTCGGCCGCGAGATCGCGCGCGAGCCGCGCCGGGTCCGGGAAGCGCGAGCGGTCCCAGGTCCACACCCGGTAAGCATCCATGTAGTCGATATCGAGGTGGACCGCATCGAGGGGGAGGCCGCGCGATCGATAGCCGCGGACGACGCCGCGCACGTCGTCCTCGGTCTCGTAGCCCCAGCGCGACTGGTGCGCGCCGAGGCTCCAGAGGGGCGGCATCGCCGGGCGCCCGGTGAGCGCGGCGTAGCGCCGGAGGACGTCGGCCGGGTGCGGGCCGGCCAGGAGGTAGACGTCGAGCTCGGGCCCGCGCGACTCCCATTCGATGCGATCCGGGTCGCTCAGGGCGATGTCGACCTCCGAGCGCCACGGCTCGTCGAGGAAGAGGCCCCAGGCGACCCCGCCGCGGAGGGCCACGAAGAAGGGAATCGAGGCATAGAGCGGGTCGGATTCGACGTGCGGCGGGAAAGCGTCGGTGTTCCAGAAGGTGAAGCGCAGGCCGCGCTTGTCGAGCGGGCCGACCTTCTCGCCGAAGCCGAGGTAGGCCTCGCCCGGGGGCGCCGCGAGCGAGAGCCGGGCGCGGAGCTCGTCCACCGGGAAGGCCGGCCGGACCTCCCCGGAGACGCCCTCGCTGCGCGCGAGGATGCAGCCCTGTCCGTCGCCGAAGGTCCATGTGCCCGAGGCGAGGGAGACCTCGAGAGAGGCGCCCTCGGCGGTCACGTGGAGCGTGTCCCCCTCCCGGCGCGCGGAGAGCGGCAGCGCGCCGTCGGCGACCACGGCGAACGAGCGCTTGGGGGGGAGATCGGGGTGCGTGAAGCCCGTCACGGCGGACGAGGGAGCGTGGCGCACGCGCAGCACACCGGGACCTGGACAGCGGATCTCGATCGCGGCGCGGGCGCCCGAGAGGAGCACGTGAGTCGCGCCGAGCAAGGCGTCGGTGAGGTGCATGGCGCGAGTCTAGCCGGGCGTGGCCGTCCGGACCACGAATCGACCGGGGCGCTCGTCACGGCCCCACGCCCTGCAGATCACCGTCCCGGAGGCCTGCTCACTGCCCCCCTCCGAGCCGCCCCGGCGGCGGCATCTCCAGCGCCGGCGGGGGCTCGCCTGCCGGCCTGTGCTGCCAGTCGGGGTCGATCCAGAGCCATTTGACGAGCTGCGTGTTCCGCGCGTTGGGGATGTACCCCCTCACCCACGGCTTCACCAGGGTCGACTTCTCCTCGAAATAGAGCGGGATCCTGAACATCCCGTCGAGCGCCCGCCGCTCGGCCGTCCGGAAGAGCCGGATGCTCTCCCTCGGATCGGCCATCGCGGCGGCCTTGCGGATCGTCTCGTCGAACTCCGCATCTGCCCAGCCGCTCCGGTTCTGGGGGCTGTACGACAGGAACGTCCCGAGCCACGTCTGCGGATGGTTGTAGTCGGCGAACCAGGCCAGCCGGATCACCTGGAAGTTGCCGTCGCGGAGGTTCTTGAGCATCACCCGCCACTCCTCGTTCCGCAGCGTCACGGAGATCCCGAGATGGCGCTTCCACATGTCCTGGATGGCCACGGCGACCTGCCCGTGCCCCTCGCCCGTGTTGTAGAGCACCTCGATCGGCGGAAACCCCTTCGCGCGGAGCGTGTCCCCCTCGCGGACGACCTCGTATCCGGCCTCGGCGAGCAGCGCGCGAGCGCGCGCGGGGTCGTGGCCGACGTCAGGGCTCGAGAACGGATCCGCGCCGCGCGCCCTGTCCTCCGCCACCTGCTCGGCGTAGCCGGATCCGGTGATGTCGGGCACGTAGTGGGTCGCGGGCTTCCCCATCCGCGTGACCTTCTCGACCAGCTCGCGCTTGTCGATCGCGAGGTTCAGCGCCCACCGCACGCGCGGGTCGTCGAGCGGCGGCTTCCTCGTGTTGAGCTCATAGTACACGGTGGAGAGGTACTCGATCCGCCGGAGGTCCTTCTTCCCGGACAGCCAGCCGAGGTGGTCGTACGGGAGCTCGGAGTTGTCGCCCAGATAATCGAGGTCCCCTGCCTTGTAGAGCTGCAGGGTGGCGTTGTACTGGGCGATCTCCATCCAGACGATCCGGTGGATCCTGAGCGCGTCATGCGCCCAGTACGCCGGGTTCCGCTTCATCGTGATCTCGTACCGGAACTTCCACTCATCGAGCTGGTAGGGCCCGTTGACCACGATGTTCTCGGCGCGGAACCAGAGCTCCGGCTCGCCGCGCGCCTCGAACGGCTCGATGACGTCGCGGCGCACCGGGAACAGCGTGACGAAGCTCGTGAGATCGGTGAAATAGGGCGTGGGCTGCTCGAGCTCCACGTCGAGCGTGAGGTCGTCCCGCGCCCGCACGCCCACGGCGGTGTCGTCCTCGACGAGCTCCGATGCGGCGACGAACCCGGTCACCCCGCCTGAAGGCGGCGCCGCCCGTGGCGCGGCGGAGTCGTACGTGGGGAGGGCCGCGTGGGGCGCGACAAGGGCGTACGCGGCGGCCTCCGCGGACGCGGCCGGCGCGAGCAGGCAGCCCGGGAGATAGCCGCGGCCCTGAGGCCCCTCGATCTCGAACCAGCGGTCGGCCGCGCCGTTGCAGGCGACCGGCGGGCCGGCCGCGAGGAGGGCGACCTCGGCGCCCCGCCAACCGCCGCCGGGGGTCGCGTCGATCGGCGCGGGCACCGGGGCCGCGCCGGCCGCGTCGAACGAGAGCCGCTCGCCGGCGCCGGTCTTCTCGTCGGGCTCGGCGTACGTCACCGAGGCCACCCCGGGAGGCGGCGCCGCGAGGGGCGGCACCCCCGACGCGACCCGGGCGGGCGACTGGCCGAGCACGACGACGAACGCCCCCTTGGGGAGCTCGATCGCCGGCGGCGCGTCGGGGCGCGGCGCGGTGCGCAGTGTCGCGGCCTCGCGCAGCGCCTTGAGCTTGCCCAGGTTGAAGAGCTCGCCGTTCTTGAGGATGTGCAGGTTCGTGGCGGCGAGCGAGGCGGTGGAGGGGCGCAGCACGCGCTTCCACGCGTACTCGAAGTCGTGCGCCGTCACCGGCTTGCCGTCCGACCAGCGCGCCTCGGGCCGCAGGTGGAACCGGAAGATCCGGTTGTCGTCGCTCTGCTCCCAGCGCGTCGCCGCCCCCTGCACGGGATGGAGATCGCCGGCCGCGTAGGTGGTCAGCCCCTCGAACATCTGCTGGAGCAGCGTGATGCTCACGGAGTCGACGGCCTTGCCGGGATCGAGGTACTCCGGCTCGTCGCCGTTGTTGACGTAGAAGGTCGCGACGTCCTTGCCGGTGCGCGTCGTCGTCCCGACGTACCCATCGCCCTCGCCCGTGCACGCCGCGAGCGCGAGCAGCGCGCCGAGGAGGGCGACGCGCGGGCGCAGCGGCTCGCGGGCGAACGGCGTCATCGCTGTTCCTTGGTCCCGGGCTTCATAGGAGAATGAACCGCAGAGGCACAGAGGACGCAGAGGGAAGAGAAGAGAGATGAAATATGATCTTCTTCTCTCTCCTCCGTACCCTCTGTGCCTCTGTGATTCAAATTCCCCCCATCACGGACCCGGGAACGCGCTCAGGAGACGCGGTGTCAGTCGGCAAACCCCTTCGGGTTCTGCTCCTGCCAGCGCCAGCTGTCGCGGCACATGGTCTCGAGGTCGCGCTCCGCGCGCCAGCCGAGGAGCTCCGCCGCGCGCGCCGGATCCGCGTACACGGAGGCGACGTCCCCGGGGCGCCGGGCGACGATCTCGTGGGGGACCCGCTTCCCGCTGACCTTCTCGAACGCGGCCACCATATCGAGAACGGAGTATCCACGCCCGGTGCCGAGGTTGACGGTGAAGCTGTCGCCGACGGTGAAGATGCGGTTCAGCGCGGCGAGGTGCCCGAGCGCGAGGTCGACAACGTGGATGTAGTCGCGCACGCCCGTGCCGTCCGGCGTCGGCCAGTCGCCGCCGAACACCCGGAGCTTGTCGCGCCGCCCCACCAGCACCTGCGTGATGAACGGCGTCAGGTTGTTCGGAATGCCGCTCGGGTCCTCGCCGATAAGCCCGCTCTCGTGCGCGCCGACCGGGTTGAAGTAACGCAGGGACGAGAGCGACCAGCCGCCGGTGGCCGCGACGTCGCGCAGGATGTGCTCCACCATGAGCTTGGATTGCCCGTAGGGGTTGGTCGGCCCGAGGCGGCACCCCTCGTCCAGCGGCACGCGCTCCGGATCGCCGTAGACCGTGGCAGACGAGCTGAACACGAGCTTCCGCGCGCCCCGGGCGTCGAGCGCCTTGAGCAGGCACACGGTCCCGGCGACGTTGTTCTCGTAGTACGAGAGCGGCTTCGCGACCGACTCGCCGACCGCCTTGAGCCCCGCGAAATGGATCGTCGCGTCGATGGGATGCTCGGCGAGCAACCGATCGAGCCGCGCCGCGTCGCGGATGTCGCCCTCGACGAACGTCACCTGCTTGCCGGCGATCCGCTCCACGCGCTCGACGGCCGCCTTGCGGCTGTTGCAGAGGTTGTCGAGGATGACCACCCGGTAGCCCGCGTGGAGGAGCTCCACGCAGGTATGCGAGCCGATGTAGCCCGCGCCTCCGGTGACCAGGATCGTCTTGCTCATGTCGTTCTCCCGAGAGCGTCCATGCTGCTCTCCTTGAATGAGGCCATGGCCCAGGCCAGCACGTCAACGGGCACGTCCCCTCACCCCCCGCGGCCGCGCGAAGGCGTCGCCGCGCGGCCGAGCGGAGCGGCTGTCGGACGGCGACGGAGATCGTGGTGGACGGGGATCGGCTGTCACGGCGCCGCCGGCCCGGCCGGCTTACCCAGCGTCGGGCCGAGCCGGCCCGGCGCCGGGAACTCGAGCTGCGGAAACGCGATCTCGTTCGACGGGTTGTCGCGCCAGCGCGGGTCGATCCAGAGCCACTTGACGAGCTGCACGCTCCGCGCGTTGCCCTTGAACCCCTTGACCCAGGGCTTCACAAGCGTCGACTTCGTGTAGAAATACAGCGGCAGCTTGGGCATGCGGTCGACGGCCCGCTTCTCCGCCCTGCGGAACACCTGGATGCTCTCCTTCCGACCGGCCGTCGCCGCGGCGGTGCGCATCAGGTCGTCGAACTCCTTGTCGGCCCAGCCCGTCCGGTTCTGCGGGCTGTAGGAGAGCAGCGTGCCGAGCCACGTCGCCGGGTGGTTGTACTCGCCGATCCAGCCGAACCGCACGACCTGGAAGTTGCCGTCGCGCACGTTCTTGAGCATCACCTTCCACTCCTCGTTCCGCAGCGTGGCGGAGACGCCGAGGTGACGCTTCCACATGTCCTGGACAGCGACGGCGATCTGCTTGTGCCCCTCGCTCGTGTTGTAGAGGATCTCCAGGGCCGGGAAGTTCTTCGCCCGGTATCCGTCGCCCTCCCGGACGACCTCGTAGCCCGCCTCGGTGAGCTTCGCGCGGGCGCGCTCCGGGTTGAACAGGACGTCCGGCGACGAGAACGGGTCGACCCCGAGCCTCCTGTCCTCGGCGAGCGCCTCGTCGTAGCCCGAGCCCGTGTAGTCCGGGACGTAGTGCGTGGCCGGCATCTGCCCGCCCCGCGTGATCTTCTCGACGATCTGCTGCTTGTCGACCGCGAGGTTGAGCGCCCAGCGGACGCGGACGTCGTCGACCGGCGGCTTCCTCGTGTTGAACTCGAGCCAGTACGTGGAGAGGTAGGGGAACCGCTTGAAGTCCTTCTTTGTCGACAGCCAGTCCAGGTGCTCGGAGGGGAGCGAGGAGTTGTCGCCTCCGTAATCGAGATCTCCGGCCTTGTAGATGTTCATCGCGGCGTTGTACTGCTCGATCTCCAGCCAGACGACGCGGTGAATCTTCAGCTTGTCACGGTCCCAGTACATCGGATTCCGCTTCATCGTGATCTCGTAACGGAACTTCCACTCATCGAGCGTGTAGGGGCCGTTGACCACGATGTTCTCGGGGCGGAACCAGAGCTCGGGCTCGCCGCGCTGCGCGAACGCCTCGATCACGTCCTTGCGCACGGGGAAGAGCGTCACGTAGCTCGTGAGATCGATGAAGTAGGGCGTGGGCTGCTCCAGCTGCACGTCGAGCGTGAGGTCGTCCCTGGCGCGGACGCCGACGGCGCCGTCGTCCTCGACGAGGAGCGCCTCGGGCACGAACCCCACCGGGGGCTCGCCCTGCGCGGCCGCGGGGGCCGCCGCGGCGTCGTACGTGGGGAGGTCCGCGTGCGGCGCGACGACCGCGTAGGTCTCGCGGGGCGCGGCGCCCGCGCCGTCCTTGCCCGCGGCGGGGGGGACGAGCAGGCAGCCCGGGAGGAAGCCGCGCGCGCCGCCCCGCTCGACCTCGAACCAGCGATCGGCGGCGCCGTTGCACTGGCACGGCG
Organism: Sorangium sp. So ce590; assembly: GCF_051521365.1. Taxonomy (NCBI): domain Bacteria; kingdom Pseudomonadati; phylum Myxococcota; order Polyangiales; family Polyangiaceae; genus Sorangium; species Sorangium sp. So ce590. The sequence continues at coordinate 4,531,092 of NZ_CP150346.1, read as the reverse complement.
GGCCCGCGCGGACGATGTCGACAACGGCGCCCTGCCAGCCGCCGCCGGGCGCGGGGCCGAGCGGCGCGGCGCCGCCGGCGGCAGCGTCGAACACGAGCCGGTCTCCGGGGCCGCCCTTCGCGTCGCCCTTCGTGAACGTCACCGCGGCGGCGCCCTCCGGCAGCGCCGCGAGCGGCGCGATCGCGGTGTCGACCTGGATCGGCGAGCGCGCCAGCACCACGACGAACGACCCCTTGGGCAGATCGAGCGCGGACGGCGCGTCGGGCCGCGGCGCGGTGCGCAGCAGGGTGGCCTCGCGCAGCGCCTTGAGCTTGCCGTGGTTGAACAGCTCGCCGTTCTTCACGATGTAGAGGTTCGTGGCGGCGAGCGAGGCGGTGGAGGGGCGCAGCACGCGCTTCCACGCGTACTCGAAGTCGTGCGCCGTCACCGGCTTGCCGTCCGACCAGCGCGCCTCGGGCCGCAGGTGGAACCGGAAGATCCGGTTGTCGTCGCTCTGCTCCCAGCGCGTCGCCACCCCCTGCACGGGATGGAGATCGCCGGCCGCGTAGGTGGTCAGCCCCTCGAACATCTGCTGGAGCAGCGTGGAGCTCGCCGAGTCGTTCGACTTTCCGGGGTCGACGTACTCGGGCTCCGTGCCGTTGTTGATGTAGATCGTCGCCTCGTCCTTGCCGACGCGCGCGGTCGTGCCGGCGTACCCGCCTTCGCCCTCGCTGCACGCCGCGAGGGCGAGGCACGCGAGCCCGAGCGCAGCGAGGGCGCCCCGCGCCGCGCAACCGGCGCTCCCGCCACCCCCCTCGCCGCCGGCACCTCGTCGCTCCGGAGCCCGTCGCATGCCGCGGGAGTAGCACGGCCCCCGGGGGGCAGGAAGGCAGCGGCTGCCCGGTCCGGGGGGCGTCGCTCGTCCGATCTGCGAGACGACCGCGGCCGGCCCGCGGTCTTCGTGTAAGGTCGCGCGCTCGTCATGCTGCACGCCCGCGTGGTCGTCTCGTCGCGCGCTCTCTCGGTCTGCTCGGCGCTCGTCCTCGGGCTCCTCGCCGTCGGCTGCGGCGGCGCGAGCCCCCCGGGCACCGCGCCCCCGCCAGCGTCGCGCTGCGATCCGGCGCACCTCGACGCGTGCGAGCGCGCCCTCGCCGAAGGCCGCGCGCCGCGCGAGCTCGCCCTGGGCTACGTCGAGGCCCGCGCCGCCCGGGACGCCGGCGATCCGTGGGCGCTCCTGCTCCGCGATCTCGACCGCCGCGGCGGGGCGACGCCGCGCGTCGCGGTCATCGTCGAGGCAGGCGCGGAGGCCGCCGGCAAGGCGCAGCGCGGTGGCGCGGCGGACGCGACGTGGATCCGCGCCGCGCCGCTGCCAACCCCCGGCGCGCTGGGCGCCGACGCGCTGCTCCTCGCGATCGGCGAGGCCCTCGGGGTCGAGCACCTCGTCCACGCGCGCGCCCGCGGCGGCGGCGCGGTCCAGCTCTTCCCGAGCGACCCGCTGGCGCCGTTCATGGCCGGCGTCGCGCCGATCGCGCGCGGCGACGCGGCGCTCGCGCGCGTCGCGGACGACATCGCGCTCGCGGCGCTCGTGCGCCGCGCCTTCGACGCCGCCGGCGGCTTCCGCTACGTCGAGGCCGCGCGCGCGGCCGACGCCCTCGCCGCCGCGCTGAAGGGGCGCGACCCGAACGACGAGCCGGCGCTGCGCGGCCGGTACGCGCTCCAGCTGCTCGGGACGGCCGGCGTCGCGCTCGAGGACGACGGCGACGCGACCGGCGCCGCCGGCGCGCCCGCGGCCCCCCGGCTGGATCCTCCGCCCGCGCCGGACGATACGCCCTACGGCGACCTCCTCCGCGTGCGCACGGCCCGGGACAGCCGCGCGGCGTGGCGCGTCCGCGGCGCGGCGGTGCTGCGGGCCGTGCCCGCGGGCCGGCGCGCCGCGCTCGACGACCTGCTCGGGAAGGCGCCGGGCTGCGGCCGGGACGTCGCCCCGCCCATGGAAGGCGCGCGCGACCTCGTGTTCGCCTCGGCGCTCGCCGGCGCCCTCGCCCCGGGCGACGCCGCGGCTGTATCCGCTGCATCGGCTGCATCGGCTGCATCGGCTGCATCGGCTGCATCGGCCGCACCCGCCACCGGGAGCGCCGCGGCGGCAGCGCCGGGCAGACGGCTGCCGCTCGACGCGTGGCTGCCGCGCTACGAGGCGCTCGTCCGCGCCGTCGATCAGACGAGCACCGCGTGGGCACACGCGCCGAGCCTGCTCTACGAGCGCGGCCCCGCGCCCGCCGCAGGCCAGGCGGGCAGCGCCGCCCACCGGCGCGTCACCGAGCTCGGCCTCGCGCACCTCGCCGCGCTGCGCGCGCTCGCCGAGGCCGAGCCGCGCCGCTACCGCGCGCTCGCGCAGATCCCCCTCGCCTACAGCCCCGGGGTGCTCGCCGACGAGCGCCTCCGCGACGCCATCATCGACCTCACGCAGGTCGCCGTGCAGCGCCGCATGGCCGATGCGCGCGATCCGGAGGCGGTCCTCGGCGCGGCGCTCGCCGGCGTCTTCGCGGGCATGTCGTACCCGCCCGAGGTGCAGCCCGCGCACTTCCTGGCCCTCCAGGGCGCCCTCACCGCCAAGCTGCGCGGCGACCTCGCCGCGCAGACCGGCTGGGGCGTCGCCGGCCTCTACGCCGCCGACGCGCTCTACCGGCTCCTCTCGGAGCGGTCGCCCGATCTCGCGTTCTCGTCGGCGCAGATCGAGCGCGCGCTCTCGCCCGCGCCGGCGCTCCCCTACCCCGGCCTCGCGGCGCTCGCCGCGAGCCTCTCGCGCTACGCCGCGCTCGACGCCGCCGGCGCGCTGGATCTGCGGGCGATCGACGCGACCCGGCTCCCTCCCGAGCGCCGCGCGGCGCGCGACGCGCTCCGGCGCGCCGTCGCGGGGCTCGCGGCGGGCGACGCCGGCGCCGGCGCGGCGGGCGACGTGGAAGCGCCGCCGCCCGGCCTCGTGGAGGACGTCACCGCGCTCGCCGACGGCGTCCTCGCCGTGCTGCTCACCGAGCGCTCGCGCAAGCCGCCCCCGGCCGCGGACGCCTGCCCCGCCGCGGGGCGCGGGCCGAGCCCCGAGGCGCGCCGCGCGCTCGCGCGGCTCGGCGACGTCCGCGGCCGGATCCTGCGCGCGCCGCGGTACAGGCAGGGCGACGGCGCGTGGGTGCGCCGGGCGCGGCTCCTCGTGACGCTCCTCTCCGACGCGCTCGATCTGCTCGCCGCGCCCGGCGCCCGCGCGGCTCGCGCCGGCGCATCGGAGTCCCGCGTGCGCTTCACCGTCCCGACCGCGGACGCCGAGGCCGCCGTCGCCGCGGGCCTCTCCAGCTGGGGCGACAGCGGCCTCCCGGACGCGCTCACCGGCGGCTACGCCCTCGCCCGCGCGCTCCTCTCCTCCGCCACCGCGGAGCGCTTCGCAGAGCAGAGCGGCGCCCCGCTCGGCCGGGTGCTTCGCGGGCTCGCCGCGGCGTTCCGCGACGACACGGCGCAGACCGGCGCCGGGCAGGGCCCGGGCGGCGGCGCCCTCCTCGACGCGCTCGCGTCGCTGCCCGCCTCCCGGACGGAGGGCGACCTCCTGGACCTGTTCGTCGGCTACGCCCGGGCGCTCTCGGCGCTCGGGCTGCGCGATCAGGCCGACCTCGGGCTGCTCACCTCGCTCCTCGGCGCGGCCGTGGTGGGCAGGCCGCCGTCGCCGGAGGCCGTCGCGCACGCGAACGAGAGCGGCAGCCGGGTCGCGTGGGTGCTCTCGTACCTGAGCGAGATCGCGAAGGCCCGGCGCGGCGTCCCCCCGGACCCGTCGGCCTACGCGGACGCGATGCGCGAGGCGTCGGACGACGCCTGCCAGACGGCCGACGCGGGCGACGTGCTCGCGATCATGGGCGCCATGCGCGACTTCGCCGGCGGCCGGCGCGCCGAGGCGCGCGACGCGCTCGACCGCGTCCTCGCGGCCGCCGACGATCGCGGCCTGCATGTGCCGCGCATGACCTACCGCTACCAGGAGATGACCGCGACCCGCGTCTTCTCGCTCAGCTTTGACGTCTCGTACGGCGCCGGGCTCCTCGAGAGGTCGACGAGCTTCCAGCTCGGCCTCGGCCTCCGCAGCCGCGGCGAGCCCTCGGGCGCCCTCACCGTGGCGCTCGCGCCCGAGGGCTCGCCCCGCAGCGACGAGGACGCTGGGCGCGCCTACGTCGGCGCCGCGGCGCTCGCGGCCGCCTACCACTTCCTCGATGGCGACACCGAGCGCGGCGCCGCCGCGGCGCGCCGGGCCATCGCCGCCCTCTCGTTCGGCCTCCGGCTCGGGGAGCGGGCGCTGCGCCAGGACCAGCCGCTCGCCTGGGGGCGGGACGCACGCGCGCTGCTCGCGATCGACGCCCAGCTCGCGGCCGAGGCCGGTCACCCCTTCCTGGCCGGCGACCTCTGGACGCTCGTCCGCGGCCTCTTGCCGCCGGACGCGGACGACGCCGCGGTCGCGGCGCTGCTCGATCCGCTCCCGGCGGGGCTCGCCGCCGCCCCGGGCATCCGCCCGCTCGTCGCGAGGACCGCGCGCTCGCTCGCCGTGGTCGCCGGCCCGCTCGCGTGCACCGAGGCGAAGGTCGAGCTCGGCGGCCACGAAGAGCCCGCCTGCGACGCCTACCCGCTCGCGCTCTCGCTGCGCATCGCGGACGTGCTCGGCAAGCTGCCGCACCTCCGGCGCGCGGGCAGCGCGGCGGCGTGCCCCGCCCTGCGCAGCCTCGACGGCTTCCTCACGGCCGCGGAGCGGGGGACGTACGATCCCGACGCGTTCACGGCCGCCGTGGAGGCGCTGCGCCGGAGCGGCCGGCTCTACGACGCCGGCGTGATGCTGGCGCGGCAGCGGCGCGAGGGGCACTGCGGCCCGCTCGTGCTCGCCGCCGCGCGCGCGCTCGGCCGCGCGCCCTCCCTCGGCCCGGCGCTGCGCGCCGACCTGCTCAGCGTCGCGGTGAGCTGCGCGGCCGCGGCGCTCGACGGGAGCGTCGTCGACGACGTGCTGGCGCTCGACGGCGAGACGCGCGCCCTCCCGGACCTCGGCCGCAACCTGAACGTCGTGCTCTTCGCGACGGAGCTCGCCGTGCGCGCGGAGCGCTGGGACGTCCTCGCGAAGCTCGCGAAGCAGCCCGAGTTCGTCGACCGGTGGACGGGGGAGGACGCCGAGGCGGCGGCGACCGCGCACCTCATCGAGACGGCCGCGGCCGTGCTCGCCGGCGGGCCGCCGCCGGGCGACGCGCGCGCCCACAGCGCGCACGCGAAGCTCTGCGGCGAGCCTCCGCCCGGCGCACGCGCCGCGATGTGCGCCGACATCCAGCGCCTGCGCGCCGGCGCCGTGCCCGAGGCGCAGCGCCGGCAGCGCGCGAAGGAGGCGCTGGAGCGGCTGCTCGCCGCCGCGCGCGGGCAGGCCGCCCCGTAGCCGCCTGCCCGCAGCCGATCGCCTCGCGCCTACTTCACGCTGGCGGGCTTCGTCTCTGCCGGCTTCTGATCGGCGGGCTTCGCCGCGGCGGGCTTCGTGTCCCCTGGCTTCGCGGCCGCGGGCGGCGCGGCAGCAGCAGGTTGCGCGGCCGCGGGCGGCGCGGCAGCAGCAGGTTGCGCGGCCGCGGGCGGCGGCGCGGCGGGCTTCGCGTCGGCCGGCTTCGCCGCGGCCGGCTTCGCGTCGGAGCTCTTCGGGGCCGGGGCGGCCTTCGGCGCGGAGGCGGGCACGCCGGCGGGCTTGAGGCCCTTGGTGAGGGCCGCGGCGCAGGCGAGCGCGACGCCCGTGTCCTTGCCATCGAGCCGCATGATCTTGATCTCGACCCGGCGGTTCTTCTCCTTCGCCTCCTCGGTCTCGCCCGGATCGGTCGCGCAGTGCGCGCCGTAGCCGGCGGACCGCACCCGGTTCTTCTCGACGCCGAGCGCCACGAGCGCCTTCACCACCGCGTCCGCGCGCTTCTTCGTGAGCGTCACGGTGGCGTAGTCGCTGCCGACCTTCTCGGAGTAGGCCGCGACCTCGGCGAACTGGATCTGCGGATGGTCCTTGATGACCTGGGCGATGTTGGCGAGGAGCTCCTGCGAGGCGGGCTCGATATCAGCCTTGCCGGCGGCGAAGGCGATCTTCTCGTTGAGCTGCACCTCGTTGTCGAGGAGAACGACCCTCGGGACGTCGGGACAGCCGTCCTCGTCCTTGTAATTGTTCACGACCTCGGCCTCGGTCGGGCACTTGTCGGCCTCGGCCACGATGCCGTCTCCGTCCGGGTCGGTGGACTTGCAACCGTCCTTGGCGTCGGGCGGCAGACCGTCCTCTTTCTCGGCGACGCACTTGTCATCGCTGTCGATCACGCCGTCCGCGTCCGCGTCGGGGGGGGGCGGCGGCGGCGCCGGGGGCGGCGGCGGCGCGGGCGGCTGCGCCGGCGGCTGCGCCTGCATCTGGGGCTCTCTCGCGCAGCCGGCGTTCGCGGCGAGCAGCGATACTGCGAATGCCATTCCAAGCCATCTCGTGGTTCGCATCTCCGGGGCTCCTCTCCTTGGCGTCCTTGATTGCGCCGAGCGCCAGCGTGTTTAGACGACCACGCCGGAAACTGCGAGATTTAATCGCACGGCGAGGCGGGCGGCTCCCCCTCGGCAGCGCGTCGGACCCCGCTCCGGAGGTGACAGCGCCGCTGGCGAGCCATCGAGATCGACCCGGCCCCCGGCGGGTGGTTCGCTTTCCCGGCCGACGGAACTAGCGTTTCTTTGACGAGAAATCCATCGTCTCAGGCGGCACCTTACCCTTCAGGTCAGGCGCCTGCGGCTTCTTCGACTTGAGCGGTTGTCCCACTGGCGCCGACAGGGTGGGCGTCAGTGCGGACGTCGGCGCGGGCGTCGGTGCGACCTTCTGGCGGGGCTGTGGCGAGGAGCGAACATCGTTCGAGTCCCGCTCTGTCGGCTTCTTGACGGGCCCCGGCGCCGGGGGCTCGTCGGTCGGCGCGCGGAGCGCCTCGAGCGCGCGCTGGCGCGCCGCCGCGACGCCCGGCGCGGTGCGGCCTCGAGGATCGAGCCGGTCCGCCTCGTCGAGCTGGTCGAGGCACCGGCGCCACGCCGCCTCGTCGCAGGCGCGCAGCGCCTCGGCCCGCAGCGAGCGCGCGCGATCCAGCGGATCGAGCGGCGACGGCGTCTCGATGGGCGGGGCGCTCGGCGGCGGCTCGGGCAGGGGCGCGACCTCGGGCAGGTCCTTCGTCGAGCGCAGGAGCCGGACGAGGACGATCGCGAGGATCGCCAGGGCTGCGACGGCGGCGAGCTCCGCGAGCCAGCGCTCCCGCATCCACCGCCGCATCCGCGACACGCGCTGACGCACCCGGGCGGCCGGCACCTGCTCGTCGGCGGCGATGCTCTCGAGCTTCTCTCCTTCCCCTTCGCGGGCCATCCACGAGAGCGTCTGCTGCGCGTCGCGGGTCGCCGCGGCCTGCTCTTCTGCCCAGCGCGCCAGCTCGCGCGCCTCGACGGGCGGCGGACCGACCGGCAGGTCGGGCAGCTCGGTCGCGGTCTCGCGGAACGAGCGCCGGTGGTGGTCGGCCACCTTGTGGCGCGCGATCCCGAGCAGCCAGCGCCGGAGCTCCGTCGGATCGACCGGGCGCGCGGGCGAGGCGAGCGCGTCGCAGAGGACGGTCTGCACCACGTCGTCGACCTCGCCGCTCGGCACCCGCCGTCGCACGAACTCCTCGAGGGCGCGGCGGATCCCTGGCTCGGCCAGGGGGTTCGTCGCGGGGGCGCTGCGCTCGGTGGTCATCGTCGTGCTCATCGACCTCTGCATCGCGCGGCGGCCGCGGAGTGTGACGAGCCCGATCGAGAATACGGCAGACCTCGCGTGGGCGTCACACTCCGTCGCGCGGGCCCGACGGGCGGGCATGATCCTCCGGCCCCCTGCTGTCCTCGCCGCGGCGCTGTTCGCTGCGTCCCTCGCCCCGGCCGCTGCCGCCCGCGCGCCGCGCCCCGCGGGGGCCTCCTTGCCGCGGGTCACCGAGATCCGGATCGACAAGAGCGAGCACACGCTCGATCTTGTGGCGGGCGACGAGATCGTCCGGTCCTACCGGGTCGCCCTGGGGCCGGGTGGGCCGGGGCCGAAGCTCTACGAGGGCGACCGGCGGACCCCTGTCGGCACCTACCGCGTCGCCGGCCGCATCAACGGCCTGTTTCATCAGTTCCTGCTCGTCAGCTACCCGAACGAGGAAGACCGCCGGCGCTTCGCCGAGCTCAGGCGGCGCGGCGAGGTCCCGCCGGGCCGCGGCGTCGGGCACAGCATCGGGATCCACGGCGTCGGCGACGTGCAGCGCGCCGGCGTGCACAAGGAGAGCGACTGGACGCTCGGGTGCATCGCGCTCGACGACGACGAGATTGACGAGGTCGCGCGGCGAACGCCGGACGGCGCCAAGATCGTGATCACTGATTGAACGGGGGGGTGCTAGGGTAGCCGGTCACATCGACGGGCTGTCCGCCGATGATGAGAGCGCGACGGCCCGACCGGCGCCGCCCTCATGCCCGCCCGGGAGATCGTGCATGTCTCGCCGTTACTGGCTGATGAAGAGCGAGCCTCAGAAATATTCGTTCGCGCAGCTCATGCGCGATGGCCAGACGATGTGGGACGGCGTCCGGAACTTCGAGGCCCGCAACAACATGCGGGCCATGAAGCAGGGGGATCTCGTGCTCTTCTATCACTCGAGCGAGGGCAAGGCGGTCGCGGGCGTGGCGCGCGTCAAGCGCGAGGCGTACCCCGATCCGACCGCCGATGCGGAGGAGGACTGGAGCGTCGTGGACATCGAGCCGGTCGCGCCGCTCAAGGTGCAGGTGACCCTTGACACGATCCGCGGCGACGAGTCGCTGGTCGAGATCTCGCTCCTGAAGCGGTCCCGGCTGAGCGTGGTGCCCGTCTCGAAGGAGCACTTCGATCGGGTGCTGAAGCTGGGCAAGACCAAGATCGCTTGACGCGGGCGCCCGGGGTAACGACTAATCCCGGCGTGAACCTCCGCCTTGGAGCCCGAGCTCTCGCCCTCCTCTTCCTCTCCAGCGTCGCGTGCGGTGGCCCGCCGACGCCGTCCCCGATCGAGGGCGAGCCGATCTGCCCCGACTTCGAGATCGGCGCGGCGCGCGCGCCGATGCGCGGCAGCCTTCGCTTCCCGATCGCGCTGACGGTGCGCGAAGGCAAGGAGCCGATCACGCGGACGACGCTCACCGGGCGCCGGTCGAAGGACGATCCGGCGAGCCGCATCCTCCTCGGCGACGAGGACGCCGAGTACGAGATCGAGTGGGCGCAGTGCGAGAACGAGCGCGCGCCGAGGGCGCGCAAGCAGGCGCGCGGCACGAAGGACGCCTCCGAGTACGAGTGCGGCAACGCGGCCGTGTACAAGACCGACAAGCTCGTCACCCGGAAGGGCGACGCCGCGTCGCGCACGGTCCACTTCGCGGCGCCGCCGAAGCCGGCGTGCTGGGAGAGCGAGCTTCCTCCGGCCGGGGCCCTTCCCTCGCCCGACGCGGGCGCCGAGCCGGCAGCCGCCGATGCGGGCGCCGCCGATGCGGGCGCCGCCGAGCCGGCAGCCGCCGATGCGGGCGCCGCCGATGCGGGCGCCGCCGAGCCGGCAGCCGCCGATGCGGGCGCGGGTGCGGCCGACGCGGGCGCCGCCAGCGCGGGGGCCACGGGCGCCGCCGCGGCGCGGGTGGACGCGGGTGCCTCGCGCGATGGGGGGGCAGGCGGCGCTGCCAAGCCGCCCCCCCGCGCCGCCGGGGGCGACGCGGGTCCCCTCCCGCAGGGCAACTAGCGGGCGCGAAGGGCTCTTCGCTCCGGGACGTAAGGCGAAGAGAAAAAACCGCAAAGACGCAAAGACGCAAGAAGCGGTCAAGAGGCGCGAGGCGGCTCTTCTCCCGGCGTCCTTGCGGATGCGAAGCGGGACAGCACAAGACGCCAGGGCGCTCTCTCCTTCTGGCGTCCTTCGATTCTTTCTCTTCTCCTTGCGCCTTTGCGCCTTTTTTCTCTTTCTCTTCTGTCCGCTCGCCGCCCTAGCTGCGCCCTCCGGGCTTCGTGATCGGCAGCCCCGGCTCCAGCTTCGCCGGGTTGAACATGCCCGCGCGTTTGTGGTGATTCGCGTGCATGTAGATCCCGTGCCAGAGGAGGTTACCGATCCGGTAGTACCCGTGGTTCAGGTTCACCGGCTTGAAGTCGCCGTCCGGCGAGGACGCGTTGTGCGTCGACCAGTTGAAGTGCACGAGGTGCAGAAAGCCGACGATCGACGCCGGCACGAAGAGGACGAAGAACCCGATCGGGCCGAGGAACACGTACCAGCACGCGATGAGCAGCAGGTTCGTCGCGTAGCTCACGTAGGCGCGGATCCGCTCGTAGCGGCGGCTCTCGGGCGAATCGCCGTAGAGCTCGAAGTAGATCTGCTGGAGCTGGCGCTCCACGTTCACCACCGTCTTCACCAGGAACAGCCAGTAGCTGGCCACGACCGGGTGCGGATCCCTGTCGACGTCATCCGAGTAGCGATGGTGGCGCTGGTGGATCACCTCCCACGAGGCGAACCGCGTGAGCGCCACGAGCCCGCAAAGCTCGCCGACGAGCCGGTTGATCGGCCGGGGGAAATTGTTATGTGTCGCGTTGTGGATGAACACGCTGCAGAGGATCTGCGCATGGCAGACCAGCGGCAGGAGCAGCCAGAGGCGGTCGTCCCATCGCTCGATCAACGACCCGTACCCGCCGAGGTGCATGCACGCGAGGAAGGTCGCGCACGCGAGCGCGTAGAAGCCGTCGTAATAAAGGTAAAAATACCGGTTTCGTCGGAGCTGCGTGAACGGCAGCGACGTCAACGTGGAGACGATGACAGACACGTGCTTGAGCCTCCCCCGCGCCCGAACGGCGCAGCGCTGGCGCGGATCGGACCGCGCAGCGCCCCCGCGCCCCGGGCTGCTGCCGCCTGGACTCGCACACCGCCAGTCCAGGCTCCTCGAATACACCGGTCCGTCACTTCCGTCCACGGTCTCTCCATGCGCCCGCCACCCTCGGCAGGATTTCGGCGCGCGCGACCGGATTCCTGCGCGCAACGCGCGCGTGCGAACGCGAGTTCGCAGCTCGCCGGGAATCCCGGGAGACGCGCGGCGCGGGTGACGCGACCGTGCGAGGCGCCTCCACGCGGCGCTCTCAACATTGTTTGGGCCGGGCAAGAGTGATAGTGACGGTGGGGTGACAGTCGAAGTCGCCACACCCGCTCCCGCATCCAGCGGGGCGGAGCGCCCCGGCGCGACCGGGGCTTCGGGGAGGGACGAATCACCCGCTCAGGGGGGGCCTGCGGGGCAGCGGGGCGCGGTCGCGAGCAGCCTGCATCGGGACGCGCGCCGCGAGCCCTGGCTCCTGAAGCACCCTGCCGAGCGGCGGCAGATCGGGATCGTCGCCGCTTACCTCGGCCTGCTCGCCGCGATGTTCTGCGTGCCCGCGTGCCGCAACGTCCTCTTCTTCGCGGCGGCCTGCTGCCTCAGCTTCCTCAACGCGGTGGTCATCCACAACCACCTGCACCAGGGCATCTTCCGCAGCCGCCGGCTGAACATGCTCTGGCGCTGCGTGCTCAGCTTCGGCGCGCTCTACCCGGCGTCGGCCAACGTCCCCTCTCACAACCTGGTTCACCACCACTTCGACGACGAGGGCCAGCCCGACTGGGCGGCGCCGGAGCACGTCTCGTTCCGGTGGAACCTCCTCAATCTGATCCACTTCCCCAACGTGGCTGGGCCGAACACCTTCGCCGGCGTCGCGCGCTGGAACGCGCTCGCCGGCCGGCGCGAGATCGTCCGGCAATACCGGTTCGAGATGGCCTCCGCCTTCGGGCTCACCGGGGCGCTCCTCCTCGTCGATTTCTGGACGGCGCTCTTCTTCGTCGTGCTCCCGCAGCTGTACGGCGCGCGCTGCATCCTCCGGATCAACCTCCTCCAGCACGACGGGTGCGACGTCCAGAGCGAGTGGAACCACTCGCGCAACTTCGTCGGACGCGCCTTCAACTGGATCATGTGCAACAACGGTTACCACACGATCCACCACAACCGGGCTGGGCTCCACTGGTCGGTGCTCGCCGAGGCGCACCGGCGCGAGGTCGCGCCGCGCATCGATCCGGGGCTGAACGAGCCGAGCCTGCTCGGCTACCTGCTCCGGACCTACGTGCTCCGCTTCAACCGTCCCTCCCCCCGCGACGTCGCGAAGGCCGAGCGGTCCGCCCCGTCGATAGAGCTCTCGCCGCGCGCGCTCCGCCGCGCGGAGGCCGAGGCCGCCAGCGTGTAGGCGCCCGAGCGATGCTGTCGAGAGAGCTCATGGGCGCCCTCGCCCTGGCCATCCTCTGGGGGAACACCCTGCTCATCGTCGCGACCGCGCTCAAGCAGCTCGCCGCCGTCGCGGCGACGCTCCGGCGGCTCGGCGCGCCGCGCGGCGACGGCGCCTCGCTGCTCGAGGCGCGCGTCCTCGGCGGCGACGGGCGCGGCGGCGCGCTCGCCGGCCACCGGATCGAGCAGGTGGGCCGCGCCGGCGCCGGGGGCCGCGCGCTCGACGAGATCGTCTTCGCCGACAGCGGCCACGGCGGCGAGATCTACGGCGGCGCCGTCGTCGCGGGCGGGCGGGAGCTCGCGGTCGCGCCCGCCGTGGAGAGCGAGGTCTGGGTGTCGAGGGCCGAGGTCCGCGCGGCCTCCGCGTGCCCCTCGGAGGCGCGGTTCGACGAGGCCTACCAGCACGCGCGCAAGCCGCGCGGCTTCTCCAGGACCGTGGAGGCCAGGATCTGCGCGGGCGCGCCGGTGTGGCTGCTCGGCGCGGTGGAGGGCGGCGCGGGCGGCGTGGATCGGATGCGCCCGACCCTCGTGTCCAGCATGGATCCGCGCGCCTTTTGCCGCGGGAAGCTCGCGCTGCTCTCGCTCGGCGTGGCCGGCATCCTCGGCGCGCTCGTGGGCTGCACCGCGCTCGCGCTGTCGCGGCCGCGCTTCGGTCCCGAGAGCACCGCCGGCGCCGCGCTCTGCCTCGCGTTCTTCCTGCTCGTCCAGCCGCTCGGGACCGCCCTGCGCGACGCCGCGCGCCCCCCGAGCGCCGCGCCCGCGCGCGGCCGCTGGGTCCGGAAGCGCGCGGGCAGCGCCTCGCGGGTGATCGCCTCCGGCTAGCGGCGAGAGCAACCGATCGAGCGCGTCCACTGGCAGCCGGCCGAGCCGCTCGACCGAGCGATCGGCGCCGAGCTCCGCGTGCCGCGTCACAGATTTCTTGCTATCGCTCCCCCGCGATCCTCGGCGGCCGCAGAGGGACCTCGGCCTTGCCCTCCCGCCGCGCGCGATCCGCTGTTCCGCGGGGAGCCCGTTCCCCAGGACGTGGTCCACCCCGGCGCCCTCGCGCCCTCACCGTTTCCTTCAGCCCCGGATCCCCTGACCTCCTCCATGCCCTCTCCGCAGCTTCCACCCGCGGCGCCTCGCCCGTCGACCTCCCCCGCCCAGGACCCCTCACCCCGCGCCGCGCCGCCCTCCTCGAAGGGCGGCGGGTTCGCCGCGCGCCTCGCCGAGCTCCAGGTGAACCGGCCTGCGCTGCCGCTGCTCGCGGCCGGGCTCCTCACCGTCATCGCCCTCTTCCTGGCGACGCGGCTCCAGGTGCTGACGGGGTTCGAGTCGCTCCTGCCGGCGTCGCGGCCGAGCGTGCAGGAGCTCGACCGGGTCGCGGCCAAGACGGCCGGCGTGTCGACGCTCTTCGTCGTGCTGCAGGGCGGCGAGGGCACGTCCACGGTCGCGCTGCAGAAGGCCGCGGACGCGCTCGTACCCGAGATCGAGCGGCTCGGGCCGCCGTGGGTCGGCAGCGTCGAGAACGGCGTCCACGAGGCCTTCCGCTACCTCTCGCCGCGCGCCGGGCTCTACGTCGAGCACGACAGGCTCACGAAGCTGCGGGACGACATCGAGGCGCGCTACGCCTACGAGGTCAACAAGGCGACCGGCGCGCTGCTCGACGACGACGAGCCGCCGCCCGAGGTGAGCGCCCGCTCGATCGAGCAGAGCCTCGGGCTCCAGGGGATCGACGCGGGTCGCTACCCCGACGGCTACTACCAGTCGAAGGACGGCAAGACCGTCGTCGTCGCCATCCGCTCGAAGGTGCTGGCGAGCGATTTCGCCGCCGGCACCGAGGCGATCCGGCGCGTGCGCGAGGTCGTCGATCGCGTGCACCCCGCCTCGTTCGATCCCGGGATCACCTACGGCCTCGCCGGCGATCTGCAGACCGGGATCGCCGAGTACGCGGCGATCAACGAGGACCTGACCGACGTCGGCGTCGCGGGCGCCGTGCTCATCGCCGCGGTCGTGTTCCTCTACTACCTGCGCGTGCGCATGCTCGTCGCCATGCTGATCACGATCGTCACCGGCGTCGCCTGGACGTTCGGGGTCACCCAGCTCGCGCTCGGCCACCTCAACATGGCGACCGGGTTCCTCTTCTCGATCGTCGCCGGCAACGGGATCAACTTCGGCATCATCTACATGGCGCGCTACCTCGAGGCGCGCCGCAGCGGCGCGAGCCTGCTCGAGGGCGTGCGCGTCGCCCACCGCGAGACCTGGCTGCCCACGCTCACGGCCGGCTGCGCCGCCGCGGCCGCCTACGGCTCGCTGCTCGCCACCGACTTCCGCGGCTTCCACGACTTCGGCCTCATCGGCGGCGCCGGCATGGTGCTCTGCTGGGTCGCCACGTTCGTCGCGCTGCCGAGCGTCCTCGCGGTGATGGAGCGGCTCAGCCCCCTCGATCGGGAGTCGCCGGGGCTGCTCGGCAGGTTCCGGCGGCGCACCCAGGGCGGCATGGCGTTCGGCGAGCCGTTCGCGCGGCTCGCGGCGCGGAGCCCGGCCGGCCTGACGGTCGCGGGGCTCGCCCTGGCCGCGGTCGGCCTCGTCGCGGCGGTCGGCTACGTGCGCGCCAATCCGATGGAGTACGACCTCCGGAACCTCCGCAACGACGAGCGGGTGCGCGCCGAGCAGATCCGGCTGGGCGCGCTCGCGGAGGAGATCACGGGCTACGTGGGCACCGACGGCATGGCGATCCTCGTGGATCGGCCCGAGCAGGTCGAGCCGCTGCGCGCGGCGCTCTACGCGCGGCGCGACGCGGCGTCCGAGGGCGAGAAGCCGTTCAAGGAGATCTACGCCCTCCAGGATCTGGTCCCTAGGGATCAGGACGCGAAGATCCCGCTGCTCCAGGAGATCAAGGAGCGCGTCCTGCGGGCGAGGAAGCGCGGCCTCCTCGGCGACGAGGACTGGAGCCGGATCCAGGCGGTCATTCCGCCGGACGATCTCGCGCCGTTCGGCATCGACGATCTGCCGGCGGGGGTGGCGCGCGCCTTCACGGAGACGGACGGGACGCGCGGTCGCATCGTGTACATCAGCCCGATCACGTCCGAGAGCGTGCACGACGCGCACTACCTCTTCCGCTGGGCCGACGCGTACCGCGAGACGCGGCTCCCTGACGGCAGCGTCGTGCGCGGCTCGGGGCGCGCGGTCATCTACGCGGACATGTGGGCGGCGGTCATCGACGACGTACCGCCGGCGGTGCTCTTCTCGCTGGCCGCGACGGTCCTCGTCGTGCTCGTCGCCTTCCGCGGCGGCCGCCCGGCGTTCGCCGTGCTCGGCGCGCTGCTCGTCGGCGTCTTCTGGATGGCGGGGCTGCTCGTGCTGATGGGCGTGAAGCTCAACTTCCTGAACTTCATCGCGTTGCCGCTGACGTTCGGCATCGGCGTCGACTACGCCGTGAACATCGTGCAGCGCTACGCGCGCGAGGGCGCCGGCGGCGCGCTCACGGCGGTGCGCGAGACGGGCGGGGCGGTGATCCTCTGCAGCCTCACGACGGCGCTGGGCTACCTCGCCCTGATCCGCTCGCAGAACCACGCGGTGCGGAGCCTCGGCATGGCCGCCGTCATCGGCGAGGTCGCCTGCCTCTTCGCCGCCGTGCTGGTGCTGCCCGCGGCGCTCGTCTGGCGCGACCGGCGCCGCGCCAAGGGCGCGGAGAGCTTCGTCGCCGTCGGCCGCCCGACAACCTGAACACGGCGCCGGCGCTCCGCTCGCCTCCTGACGGGCTCGAACCGTTGCGACCCCCGGCGCCGGCCCCTCCCAACGGTTGCGATCCGTGGCTGCCCCCCGGCGCCGGCCCCTCCCAATGGTTGCCGCAGGGCGGCGTTGTGAGCGCGCGCCCCTCACGGCGCCGCGCGCAGATCCGCGCAGCACCGCACGCCGGTCGAGTAGTCGAAGTGCGTGACATCGTGCGACACGACGCGCGACATGCACCCTTCCCTTGTCGCGCGCGCATAGAACCCGCCGACGAACGTCCCCTCCGGATCGTCGATCCACTCGTCCAGGTTCCCCACCATGTCGGCGATCGCGTCGCCCTCCCACGCGCTCGCGCACGTCGCGGTCTCGCCCGTCCGCCGCAGGAGCGGCGCGCCGCCGACGCGCACAAGGTTGAGCCGCGGATCGCTGTGCCCGAGGGTCACGTCGCGGTGGAGCACGGCGGCCGGGTGGGCCTCGCGGAACACGTTGCACCGCCCGTCCGCGTAGGTCGGCCCGTACGGGAACCGCTCGTCGCGCTCGCCGCGGCACGCCGTCCGCCACTCCTCGAGGGCGCAGAGCCGCTTGCCCGCGTTCCGGCACGCGAGCTCGGCCTGCGCGCCGCTCGTGTAGCCCTGCGGGAGCACCCCCCGGCGCGACACGGCGCGCGGCTCGAAATCGCGCCGCTTCTGCCATCCGGGAAGGAGCGGCAGCTCCATGCGCCGCGCCTCCGCGTCGCCGAGCTGAAGCCGCATCTTCGACCAGGCGCGCTCGACCGACGAGGCCGCCTGCCGCGACGGCGGGTAGAACGCCGAGATCTCGAGCCCCGTCTCCCTGTCGAGCAGCACCGCTTCATAGCGATCCACGCAGAACCGGCGCGCGACCCGCACCATCTCCGGCGGGCAGCGCGGCTCCGCGGGCGGCGCCGGCGCCCTCGGCCCGGGCGGCGCCCCCACGAGCGGCGGCGCCACCTCCACGGGGCCGGCCCCCGCGTCCGTCGCGCCGGCCCCTGCATCCACGGCGCCGGCCCCCGCGTCCTCCGCTCCGGGCTCCCGCTCCGAGCGGCAGCCGACGAGCGCCGCGCACGCGAGCGCCGTAGAGACGAGCGCCGCCGCCGCAGCCGCTCTCGCGTCGCGGCGGCCGGCGCGAGGCCGCGCGGGGCGCTCAGCGGATCGCGCCGGCATAGGGGTCCATGGACGCGGGCTCGCGGCAGAAGAAGCGGCGGAGCACGAGGTAATGGTGGAGCGGCAGGAGCCGCGTCTGCTCCCGCATCGAGAGCCCCATCCGGCTGATCTCGGCGCCCGGGAACGGCGTCTTCGGGTAGCAGCGGACGATCCCGGAGAGCGCCTCGTACTCGTCGAGCAGCCCGAGCACGTGACCCACCTCGTGGGCGAGCACCGGCAGCGACCAGCCGGCCCGCATCGCGCTGAAGTAGGGCGTCCGCCCGCAGGTCGGCGAGAGCGGCACCGCGAGGTCGACCCGCAGCGCCCTCCCGCGCGCGTCGTCCCCGAGCACGAAGTCGAAATCATAGCGCACCGGCAGCCCGAAGGCGCGCGCGTCGCGGTTCCAGTACCCCTCGACCTCGCTCGACCAGCGCGCGAGCAGCGCGCGGATCGCGGCCGGCGTCGCCCTGGCCGTGAACTCGCCGGAGCCCGGGCAGGCGTCCGTCGACGCGGCGCGCGCGTACGGCGTCCCGCGGCACGCCATGGCGCCCCCGAGCGCACCGGAAAGCCCGCAGTCGGGCAGCTCGAGCCAGCCCGCGCCCGCCGGCGGCTCGACCGCGATGCGGACCTCGACCTCCCACGCGCCGCCGCGCCGCCGCACGAGGTAGCTCATCGGGCCGAAGAAGAGGCCGTAATGCGGCATCATCCCGGCGATCCGCCGCTCGCCCTCCGGCACCTCCCCGCCGAAGACGTCGCGCGGAGCCGGCAGGCACAGGTACGCGTCCTTCGCGATCGTGTCGGCCAGGATGTCCTGGAACGTGGCCTCGCGCCCTTCGAGGAGCGCCCCGCTCATCCCCTCGAGCTCCGCGGCCACCGCCGCGATCGGAAGCTCGCGCCCGGCGGCCGCGCCGGCCCCCTCGCGCGCAGCACCCCCGCAGCCCGCTGCCCCCAGCGAGAGCGCCGCGAGCACCGGGAGCGCCGCGCCGCCATGGACACTTTGTCTTGCGCCTGCAGTCCGAAGAGAGGTACGTCGTCCGTGAAACACTGCACGGTGACGGTGCGTCCGGGCCGCTGAGGACACGCCGCAGGACGCCGTGCGCGCAGGGGGGACTCGCGTGGGCGTGGAGGTCAACGCCGCTCACTTACGGGGAGTTGGATGAAGAATCAACGCGTCCGAGGTGAAACCGCGGAACCGGGCGGGCGTAGTGACGCGTGGCGAGGGCTCGGCGCGGTCGCGGAGACCGGCGAGGCCCGATGAGCCCAGACGCGCGGGCGCGCCATGCGGGCGGGGCGCGCGCTGGGCTCGGTGCACTCGACGAATGACGAAGGTGGAGGTTCAGATGGCGATGGATATGGGCAGGTCGTTGGCGTTCACGGCGGTGTCGGGCATGGTGGCGGGCCTCGCGGGCTGCGGCTCGTCGCCGCCGCCCACCGCCGAGACCGGGGCCCCCCCGGCCGAGCCGGCGGCTGCAGAGGCGCCCGAGGACGGCGCCAAGGCGTGCTGTGCCGGCAAGAACGAGTGCAAGGGCAAGGGCGGCTGCAAGTCCGATACCCACGCTTGCGCTGGCCAGAACGAGTGCAAGGGCAAGGGCGGCTGCAAGCCGGCCGACTGCGGCGGCCACTGATCCGCTGAGGCGCGCGACAGCCCGGCCCCGCGGGGCCGGGCGACGCCGCGACGTGGTGACCCATGGCGAACCTCGAACGCATGCGGCTCGGGCTCCCCGACCTCGGCGTCGGCGTCGGGCTGCGCATCCCGCACTACCGCCACATCTTCGAGCACCGGCCGCGGGTCGACTGGTTCGAGATCATCAGCGAGAACTTCATGGTCGACGGCGGCATGCCGCTCGCCAACCTCGAGCGCGCCCTCGCGAGCTACCGCCTCGTCCAGCACGGCGTCTCGCTGTCGATCGGCAGCACCGATCCGCTCGATTTCGACTACCTGCGCCGGCTCAAGGCGCTCGTCCGCACGGTGCGCTCGCCCTGGGTGAGCGATCACCTCTGCTGGACCGGCGCGCACGGGCTCAACCTGCACGACCTCTTGCCCCTGCCGTACACGGACGAGGCCGTGCGGCACGTCGCGGCGCGGGCGCGCGTGGTGCAGGACTTCCTCGAGGTCCGGCTCGCCCTCGAGAACGTGTCGAGCTACCTGACCTTCACCTCGAGCCGCATGAGCGAGTGGGAGTTCCTCTCCGCGGTCGTCGAGGAGGCCGACTGCGGCATCCTGCTCGACGTCAACAACGTCTACGTCTCCTCGTACAACCACGGCTTCGACCCGGGCGCCTACGTCGACGGCGTGCCGCACCACCGGATCGTGCAGGTCCACCTCGCCGGGCACACGCACCACGGCAAGTACATCCTCGACACCCACAGCGATCACGTGGCCGACGCCGTGTGGGCGCTGTACCGGCGCGCGCTCGTCCACACGGGCGACGTCTCGACGCTGATCGAGTGGGACGACGATCTGCCGGCGTTCGAGGTCCTCGCGGCCGAGGCGGAGAAGGCGCGGGCGATCCGCGAGGAGGTGGCGCGTGCGCGCGCCGCCTGACGCCGCGCCCCCGGCCGGGCTCGCCTCGCTGATGGGCGAGCTCACCCGCATGTTCACGTCCGGCGCGCCGCTCCCCGGCGACGCCGAGCTCGCCGGCAGGTGCCGCGAGCTCGTCGCCGGGAACGAGCGGCTCACGCCCGCCGAGCAGGCCGACATCTACCGGCGGCAGTTCTGGCTGCGCCACCGCGACGCCCTCCGCGAGGACTACCCCGCGCTCGCGCACGTCCTCGGCGAGGACGGCTTCGACGCGTTCTCCCGGGCGTACCTCGCGGCGCACCCGCCCGCGAGCTTCAGCCTGCGCGACCTCGGGCGCCACGTCGCCGGCTTCGCGGCCGCGCACGAGGCGTTCCCCCCCGCCTTGGCGGAGCTCGCGCGCGAGGTGGCGCGCTACGAGCACGCGCTCGTCGATCTGTTCGACGGCGCCTCGCCGCCGCCGCTCGATCCGGCGAAGGTGACGGGCATGCCGGAGGAGGGCTGGTCCACCGCCCGGATCGTCCTCCACCCGCTGCTCGCGCTGATGCAGCTCCGCTACCCGGCGCACGTCCTCCGCAGCGATCTCCGGCGGGGCAGGTCGCCGGCGCTGCCCGCGCCCCGCGCCGTCCACCTCGCCGTCTTCCGCAGCGCCGCCGATCTCACGATCCGCTACGAGGAGCTCGAGCCCCCGGCGTTCGCGCTCCTCGAGGCGCTCGGGCGGGGTGTGCCGCTCGTCGCGGCGTGCGAGGCGGTGGCGGCGGGCGAGGCGGCGGACGAGGCGGCGGGCGTGATGCTCGGCGCGCGGGTCGGCGCCTGGTTCCAGCAGTGGACGAGCTGGGGGCTCATCGCCGACGTCGTGCGGGGCTCCGGCGCCGAACGCGGCTAAGATGGCGCGGTGAGCACCATCGTTCAGCGCACGCTCGAGGTCCGCACGAGCGGCCGTGGTTTCGTCGACATCACGCGCGAGGTCGCGCGCGTCGTCGCCAGCGCCGGCGTCGACGTCGGGCTCTGCGCCGTGTTCCTCCAGCACACCTCGGCGAGCCTCGTCATCCAGGAGAACGCCGATCCGGCCGTCCTCCGCGATCTGGAGCGCTGGATGTCGCGCCTCGCGCCGGAGGGCCGCGACTACGAGCACGACGACGAGGGCCCCGACGACATGCCAGGTCACCTCCGGAGCGCCGTCACCCGATCGAGCGAGGTGATCCCGATCTCCGGCGGCCGCCTCGCGCTCGGGACATGGCAAGCCCTGTATGTCTGGGAGCACCGTAGTTCTCCCCACGCGCGCCGTGTGGTCGTGACCGTAACCGGCACCACAGCTGCGGGTTGAGTGGTATACTCCAGGGGTTCGACTCCTGGATGAGCTCGGCGCCCCCCGAGGGCTGCTCGTCCGCCGCGCGCGGCAGGGCCTGCCCGCGGGGCGAGCGCACCACGCGACCCCTCACCCTTCAGCGGAAACAGAGCGATGAGCCTTCAGACGACGTTCATGGGGATCCTCGACACGGCCCGGATCTGCGTCCCGACCGTGGTGGACGCGGTGATGGGGCGCGTGACGCTCGAGCGCTGCGATGAGCGGCTGGACTGGTGGGCGCGCAAGGTCCTCGAGGACGCCGACGTGGATCTCGTGGTGCGCGGGCGTGAGCATGCCGCCGGCATGCGGCCGTTCGTTGTGATGTCGAACCACCAGAGCCTCTTCGACATCCCGGTGGTGTTCCGCGCGATCCCCGGGCGGCTGCGGATGATCGCCAAGAAGGAGCTGTTCAGCGTGCCGATCTTCGGCCAGGCGATGAAGGCGGCCGGGTTCATCCGGATCAACCGCGGCAATCACGTCCAGGCCAGCGCGAGCCTGCAGGTCGGCGCCTCGATGCTGCAGGACGGCACCCGGGTCTGGATCGCCCCGGAGGGCACGCGGAGCAAGACCGGCGCGCTCCTGCCGTTCAAGAGCGGGGGCTTCCGGATGGCGATCGAGACGAACACGCCGATCCTGCCGGTCGCGATCGACGGGACGCGCCACGTGCTGAAGGCGAAGGATTTCGTGGTGCAGGAGCACCACCGGGTGGTGGTCACGATCATGCCGCCGATCGATCCGGCGCCGTACGGCGCGGGCGGCCGCAGCCGCCTCATGCGGGACGTGCGCGCCGCGATCGCGGGAGCCCTCGGACACGACCCGGGGTTGATCCACCGGGGGGTGGGGGTCGCGACGTCGTCGCCGCCGTAGGGCGTCCGGCATCGGTCGCCCGGGCCTCTTAGATTCAGAACCTCTCTGCTTGCGGCTCGGATTGCCGCTCGGATCGCCGCTCGGACGCCGTCCCGCCCTGCTGGAGCGCGCTCTCCGGCGGCTGCGCCCTGGAGCGGTGCTCCTCCGGCGGAGGGAGCCGGAGCGACCAGGGGCTGCGCCTCGCCGCCGGGTCGCCCTCGTCCTCGCCGGGCGGAAGGTGCTCCGCCATGAGCCAGGACCAGAAGGCGTCGGCCCAGCGCGCGCCGCCCACCTCGTTCGGGTGGATCTTGTCCTTCTTGCGCGGGAGGGGGCCGGGGACCAGCGCGTCGGAGTCGAAGAAGCGGCACGGGGCCGAGTTCGTCCGGATCACGTCGATGATGCCGGTGTCCTTCCGCCAGAGCGGAGGGGACACCCACACGCACGGGCGGCCGCCGATCGCCTTGACGATCCGCCGGATCGCGCCGGCATGGGCCGGGGGGTTGACGTTCTCGACCTCGTTCGCACCGAGGCTGATGATCACGAGGTCCGGCTGGTAGTTCGCGACCAGGAGCTCCATCCGGGAAGCCCAGGTCACCGTGTACGAGCTGGTCTCCGCCTTCACCGCGTAGCGCACGCGGTGCTCCTCCATCCGCGGACGGAGCGCCTGGGCGAAGCCCGCCAGCGCGAACGAGTCGCCGATGTGGAGGACCGCCGTGTTGGGCGGAACCGTGAACGCCGGCGGCGCGACGGGCGGCGGCGCGACAGCAACCCCGGACGGCGCGGGCGGCGCCGCGGCCTCCTGGAGGCGGTCCGCGGCCGGCGCGGCCCCGGACGGCGGCGCCCCGGCGGGGCCCCCCGGCGAAGACGGCCCGGGCGGCGGCGCGGCGCCGCACGCCAACCCCGCCGCGGCCACCCCGGCGAACGCCCACCTCCCGACCCGGATCTCCCTGCCCATGCTCGCTCCCACGGCCGCGTCCAGCGGGCGGCCGGAGGCGCCGGAGGGGCACGCAGCCGCGCGAAAAGGTCGCGCGGCGCACTCTAGGGCAGGGCGCGTCCGCACGGCAATCATTGAGCGGAGGGCTCCCAGGCCTTATTAGATGCGCATGAGCTTCCGTCTGTTTGGAGTCTCGGTCGACGTCCAGCTCGGGTTCTGGCTCTCCGCCGCGCTGCTCGGGTACGGGATCGTGGCCAGGGAACATTACCAGCAGTTCCTCGTGTGGATCATCGTGGTCTTCCTGTCGGTCCTGATGCACGAGTTCGGTCACGCGTTCGCCATCAAGCGGCACAAGATCGAGCCGGAGATCACGCTGCACTTCATGGGCGGGACCACGACCTGGCGGTCGCTCCTGCCGCTCGGGCGGCTCCAGCACATCCTGATCAGCCTGGCCGGCCCCTTCGCCGGATTCCTCGTCGCCGGAATCCTGCACGTGGTGCTCCTCTACGTGCCGGGGCTCTCGGCCCTCCCGGTCATGGTGCTGCACGGGATGGAGACGCTCATCCAGGTCAACGTGGTCTGGGGCATCCTCAACCTGATCCCGGTGCTCCCGTTCGACGGCGGCCACGTCCTCGAGCACGCGCTCGGCCCGCGGCGCGGCCGGCTGACGGCGGCCATCTCGGGCGTCGCCGCCGTCCTCCTCGCCATCCTCTTCCTGCGCATGGGGTTCTTCTTCTTCTCGTTGATCCTCGTCATGTCCGCGTTCCAGAGCCTGCAGCGGTTCCGCAGCGAGCCGGCGGCCTCGTCGCCCGCGATGAACCGCCGGCGCGCCGCGCTCCACGAGGAGCCGGTGCCGCCCGAGACGGCGGCCCTGCTCCAGCGGGCGCGCCGGGCCGTGGAGGGCGAGCAGACGGGCGAGGCGATGGCGCTGGCGAACGAGGTGCTCGCGCAGTCCCCGGCGCCGCCGAAGCACGCGCTCCGGGAGGCGCACGAGCTCATCGGCTGGTCGCACCTGCTCCTCGGCGACGCCAAGCGCGCGGGGGAAGCGATCGCGCAGGCGCGCAAGCACGGCGAGCCGGATCCGGCGCTGGTCGGCGCGGTGCACCTCGCGCTCGGGGAGCTGAAGCAGGCGCGCAAGGCGCTCGAGGCGGCCCGGGAGGCCGGCGACGACCGGAAGGAGGTCGCGGGACCGCTGATCCGGGTGCTCGTGGAGCTGGGCGAGGTGGCGCGGGCAGCGGCGGTCGCGCTCGACATCGTGGAGCAGCTCTCGGAGGAAGACGCGCGGCGGATGGCGGAGATCGCGTTCGCGCACGGCGCGTTCGACTGGTCGGCGCGGCTCTACGAGGCGATCTTCCGCCGCGCGGGCAAGAGCGAGGACGCGTACGGCGCGGCGCGCGCGAGCGCCAAGGACGGGAACCAGGAGGCGGCGCTCGATCTGCTCCGCCGCGCGGTCGCGGCCGGCTTCTCGGATCGGGCGCGGGCGTGGTCGGACACGGCGTTCGAGGCGCTCCGCGGCTCGGCGCTCGAGACGGTGCTGCCGCGCCCGTGATCCGAAATCCCTGACGGGATCTCCGGCGCGCTGGACTAGGCTCCGGCGCGTGCGCATCCAGGTATCTTTCCTCCGGGTGGGACCGGTCGAGGTCCCGCCGCCCGCCTACAAGTCCGAGGGAGCCGTCGGGCTCGATCTCTGCGCCGCCGTCGACGCGCCGGTGACGCTCGCGCCGGGGGAGCGGAAGCTCCTGCCCACGGGCTACGCCGTCGCCCTCCCCGACGGCCACGAGGGGCAGGTGCGCCCGCGCTCCGGGCTCGCGCTCCACCACGGGATCACCGTGCTCAACTCGCCCGGCACCATCGACCCGGACTACCGCGGGGAGATCAAGGTCGTCCTGATCAACCTGGGCGCGGATCCGTTCACCGTGAACCGGGGCGATCGGATCGCCCAGCTCGTGATCTGCCCGGTCGCCCTCGCCGACGTGGTCCTTGTCTCCGCGCTCGCGCCGACGGCGCGCGGCGCAGGCGGCTACGGATCGACGGGCGTGCGCCGGGAGCCGTAGGTCCGCACGCCGCCCCATCGCGCGTCGCCGAGGTCCTGGGATCGCGCGGCCACGGTGCGCGCTACCGATCCGACGCGAACAGCCGGACCACGGCGATCCCGATCCCCAGGACCACGAGGCCCACCGCGAGGTGGAGGAGCCGGAGCGGGCCCACGCCGATGCGCTGGCCGTCGACGAGCAGCGACGCGGCCCCGAGATCGAGGAGCGTGATGACGACGGCCGCGCCCGCGAGCCGCACCGGCAACGCGAACATGGCCATGAGCTCCGCCGTGCTCAGGCTGTGGCGCGCGGGCGCGCGGTCCATCAGCGGGGGCGGCATCCTGGACGGCGCGTGGGACGGCCTCGCGAAGGGCGCGGGCGCCGGGGGAGACCAGTCGAGCGCGAGCGGCACGACCGGCTCGGTGGGCAGGCTGTGCGACGGGAGACGGCCGCCGCGCTCCGGCGGATCGCCGTGCGGCGAGGGGCGGCCGCCGCGCTGCTCCGGCAGCTCGACGCCGAACCCTCCTTCGGCGACGACCCGCTCCACCTTGAACGCCCCCTGGGTCGTACCGACGATCCCGAAGACGTCATCGGCCATCCGCCGGAGCGGACACGAGCTCGACGCGGCTTCGAAAGGCCCGGAAGCGTGGGCTTCGCAGGGGCGCCCACCTCCCCCTACCCTACCTACCCGGCGCGTACCAGGAGCACCTCCGAGAGCCGGGGCTCCCGCCCACAAACGTCGGCTCTCGCCCCGCCGCGCGCACCCGCTCCGAGCGCGCTCGCCGGAGAGACATCGGGGCGAGAATGCAAGAGAAAAAGAGCAATCATTTGGATGACTTCTGCCATCACATAAAATCTTTCCTCTCAGCAAAACTGGGCCCCCGGCTCTCGTCTCACGGGCTCTCCCGCTGCCGCCCCACCCACAGATTCCCACCCCCACCACCACTCGTGCCCCCGGAAGCGCCCTGGTCGTCCGCCCAGGCCACACTCGGTGGTCCGTTTTACGCCGCGTCGCGCTAGGCTCGCCGCATGCCACCGCGTCGCCGTGAGGTCGATCGACCTCTTCGTAAAGAAGTTCGCCTGCTTGGCCGCCTGCTCGGTGAAGTGCTGATCGAGCAGGAGGGTGAAGAGCTCTTCGCACTCGAAGAGCGTATCCGCACGCTCGCCATCCGCCGGCGCCGCGGCCCGAGCGACGGGCGCGCGCACGCGTCCGCGGAGCTCACGAAGCTGCTCGCGAGCCTGCCGCACGATCGCATCGAGCCCGTCATCCGCGCCTTCACGGTCTACTTCCGGCTCGTCAACCTCGCGGAGCAGCACCACCGCATCCGCCGCGCGCGCGCCTACGCGAGGGACCCCGACGCGCGCCCGCAGCGCGGCTCGCTCGAGGCCGCGATGCGCACGCTCAAGGACGCGGGCGTCCCCGCGGAGCGCGTGCGCGCCGCGCTCCGCACGCTCGACGTGACGCTCACGCTCACCGCGCACCCGACCGAGGCCGCGCGGCGCACCGTCCTCGAGAAGCTCTACCGCATCGCGAAGAACCTCGAGGAGCACGACCGCTGCCAGCTCACGCCGGACGAGTCGGCGAGCAAGCTCGCCGAGATCCGCGAGGAGATCACCGCGGTCTGGCAGACGGACGAGGTGCGCCGCGACCGGCCCACCGTGGGCGACGAGGTGAAGAACGTCGCCTGGTACATCGAGGAGATCCTCTGGGATCTGCTCCCCGATCTCCCCGCCGCGATCGGGCGCGCGTTCGAGGCCGCGTACGGCGAGCCGCTCGCCGCCGAGATCGTGCCGCTCCGCATCCACTCGTGGGTCGGCGCCGACATGGACGGCAACCCGCTCGTCGTGCCCGCCGTGCTCGAGGACGCGCTGTTCGCCTACCGCGTCCGCGGCCTGCGCCGGCTCATCCGGGCGACGCGCGAGCTCGGCGGCGCGCTCTCGCAGTCGCTCCGCCACGTCACGCCGCCGGCCTGGCTGCTCGCCTCGATCGAGGAGGACGCCGCCGCGATGCCCGAGGTGTCCGCGCACTTCGGGCCACGCACCGAGGGCGAGCCGTGGCGCCGCAAGCTGCGGTTCATCGAGGCGCGCCTCACCGCCACGCTCGAGCACGCCGAGCTCGGCCGCGCCGAGGCCCGCGCGCGCTCGGGCCAGGGCCCCGCGCGCGAGGGGCGCGCGTTCGTGCGCCCGGAGGAGCCGACGCTCGCCGTCCCCTACAGCGAGCCCGCGGAGCTCGAGCGCGATCTCGCGCTCGTCGCCGACAGCCTGAAGGCCGCGCGCTGCGCGCACTCCGGCGAGCGCCGCGCGCGGGCGCTGCTCTCGCAGGTGCGCGCGCTCGGGTTCGCGCTCGCGGAGCTCGAGATGCGCGCCCCCGCCGAGGACGCGCGCGCCGCGGCGGCCGACGTCGCGGCGGGCCGCGTCGAGCCGGCGCAGATGGGGCCGGAGGCGCGCCGCGTCTTCGAGGCGCTCCAGCGCATCGCCGCCGCGCAGCGCGACGGCGGCGAGTCGGCCTGCCGCACGCTCGTCCTGTCGATGACCCAGAGCGAGCACGACATCCTCGCCGCGCTCGCGTGCGCGAAGGCCGCCGGGCTGTGGGACGAGGCCCGCTCGTGCGCGCGCATCGACGTCGTCCCGCTGTTCGAGTCGCTCGGCGCGCTGAACGACAGCGCGCGGATCCTGCGCGCGCTGCTCGCGCACCCTTCGTATCGCCCGCACGTCCTCGCCCGCGGCGTGCAGGAGGTGATGATCGGCTACAGCGACTCCGGCAAGGAGGTCGGCCTGCTCGCGGCGAGCGCGGCGCTCCGGCGCGTGCAGGAGATGCTGCCGAAGATCGCCGCGGAGGCCGAGCTGCCGCTGCGCGTCTTCCACGGCCGCGGCGAGTCGGTGGCGCGCGGCGGCGGCCCGGCGCACCAGGCGCTGCTCGCCCTGCCGGCCGGCAGCGTCGGCGGCCGCTACAAGGCGACGGAGCAGGGCGAGGCGCTCGACCACAAGTACGCGCGCCCCGAGCTCGCGATGCGCACGCTGGAGCTCATGCTGAGCGGCGTCCTCCTGCACACGCTGGGCGCGCAGCCGCGGCCGCCCACCGCGTCCGAGCTGCGCTACGCCGCCGCGTTCGACGAGCTCGCCGAGTCGGGCCGGCGCGTCTACCGCGCGCTCGTCTGGGAGGAGCCCAGGTTCGTGGAGTTCTTCACGGCGGTGAGCCCGATCGACGAGATCGCGCGCCTGCCGCTCGGCTCGCGCCCGAGCAAGCGGCGCGCGGGCGGCCTGGAGTCGCTGCGCGCGATCCCGTGGGTCTTCGCGTGGACGCAGAACCGCGCCATCCTCCCGGGGTGGTACGGCGTCGGCAGCGGCCTGGAGGCGATGGGCCAGCGCCCCGAGGGCGCGGAGCTGCTGAAGGAGATGATGGCGTCGTGGCCGTTCTTCCGGGCCGTCATCGACAACGTGGAGATGGTGCTCGCGAAGGCGGACATGGCGATCTTCGCTGGCTACGCCGAGCTCGCGCCGGCCGCGGCGCGGAAGGCGGTCGCGCCGCGGATCATCGCGGAGTACCGGCGGACGCGGTCGTGGCTCAAGCGGCTCACGGGCAACCGGCGGCTGCTCGAGGGGAACCCGACGCTCCAGCGGTCCATCTCGCTGCGCAATCCATACGTCGATCCTCTTTCATTCCTGCAAGTCGAGCTCCTGAGGGCGAGCCGCGGCGGGGACTCCGGGTGCGATCGTTCGCTCCTGCTCACGCTGAACGGCATCGCCGCCGGCATGCGGAACACGGGCTGATCGTCGCGCTCGTCCAGGCCGCGTCGCCGCGCGACGCGTCGAGCGCCACGCGGCGCGGCACGATCATTCAACGCCGGGCGTCGTCGGGCGACTGCATCGAACGCGTGACAATCGCTCGGCCAACGCTGGCGCCGCGTGGTAGAAGGCCGGCTCCATGACCAGCATCGTCGAGTTCGGACGTCCCGACACCCTCCCGGCATCGGACAAGCGCCTGCTGCTCGTCTTCGACGGCGGCAATGCCCCCGGCTACTCCTCGGTCGCTGTCGCGCTGACCGAGGAGGCGGCGCGACGAGGCTTCGAGGTGTGGGCCGCGATCGAGGGCTTCCGCTCCCTGACCGCGGACGCGCGCACGCAGCCCCAGTTCGAGCGCCTCATCATGAGCCGCCGCCAGCGCTACTCCCTGCTCGCGCAGGGCATCCCGGCGCGCTCGATGGGGCGCCGCGTGCTCGACGCCGGCAGCGATTTCCGGAGCGAGCGCTACAGCGGCTTCCTCGATCGCGCGCGGCGCAAGCAGGCCGCCGTGACGTTCAAGGAGCAGGGGTTCACGCACCTCATCTGCGTCGGCGGCAACGGCACGTTCGAGGGCATCAAGGCGTGGCTCGACGAGTTCGAGGTCCGCCCGCAATCCGGCTTCGTCAACGTCTCCATCGACAACGACCTGGAGGGCGATCGCGCGATCGGCTTCCTGTCCGGCGTGGAGACGGGCGCCAACATCGCGCGCGGGCTCTACGAGGACGCGTACACGCACAAGCGCATCTACCTCCTCGAGATGATGGGCAACCGCAGCGGGCGGCACGCGCTGCACTGCGCGGTGGCGGCCCGGGCGCACCTCATCGTGCTCCCCTTCTTCCGCTTCCCCCAGGACGTGCTGAGCGAGCTCGCCGAGAGCCTCGGGCGCGCCGACTACGCGCTCGTGATCGTCGCGGAGGGCTACGAGGCCGAGCGCCGCCGCATGGAGCACCCCGGCGTGTCGGCGAGCGTGTTCCTGAAGCAGCAGCTCGAGGGCGCGGGGCTCCGCGACTCCTCGGAGAAGCGCGTCATCGCCGAGCCGTTCAGCCGCTACATCCGCGGCATCCGCCCCGCCTTCCTCGACGTGTCGGCCGCCTTCCTCAAGGCGTCGCTGCTCCTCTCGGCGTTCGATGAGGGGCGCACCGAGGTGATGCCGTACGTGCTCGCCGCGAACGACGTCGGCGTGCTGGATTTCGCCTCCATCCGCCGCGAGGACGGGGTCGAGCGCGCCTTCCTGCCGCTGCTCGACCGGCTCGACCTGCAGCGCTTCAAGACCTGGATCCTCGACCACTTCGTCAGCCTCGGGGCCAACCGCCCGAGCCGCGCGCCCGCGCCGCTCGGCTGAGCGGGGTGGTGGGGGCATTTGCCCAGAGAGATGTCACATGAAGGCGGGAAGGCGGGAAGATCATTGATGATTTTCTTCCCGCCTTCCCGCCTTCATGTTCAATGACCCCACCACCCTGAGCTGGCACGGCTTAGCCGCGCCAGCTCAGGCGACCGCGGGTCGTGCTCACATCGCCGGCCGCCACGCGCGCGGCGAAGGCGCGCGGCGTGGCGCTCGGCCGGGCGGTCAGGGCTCGCCGCTGATCATGCGCGCGATGGTGTAGACGGTCGCGGAGAGGATGGCCGAGGCGGGGATCGTGAAGATCCAGGCCCAGACGATGCGGCCGGCGACGCCCCAGCGGACGGTGGAGAGGCGCCCGCTCGTGGCGCCGACCCCGACGATCGCGCCCGTGATCGTGTGGGTCGTGCTCACGGGGATGCCGAGCGCCGTGGCGCTGAACAGCGTCGCCGCGCCGGCCGTCTCGGCCGCGAAGCCGCCCACCGGCTTCAGCTTCGTGATCTTCATGCCCATCGTCCTCACGATGCGCCAGCCGCCGGAGAGCGTGCCGAGGCCCATCGCGGCGTGGCAGACGAGCACGACCCAGAGCATCGGCTTCGGATCGTCGCCGCCCTGCTGGATGCCGGTGGAGATGAGGAGCGCCGTGATGATGCCCATCGTCTTCTGGGCGTCGTTGCCGCCATGCCCGAGCGAGTAGGCGGCGGCGGAGACCAGCTGCAGCCGGCGGAAGCGGGACCCCACCTTGCCGGGCGTCCAGCCCCGCGCGAGCACCCGGATGGCGTGCATGAGCGCGAAGCCGATGATCGCGCCGAGCAGCGGCGACACAAGGATGAACGCCGCCGTCTTGCCGAAGACCGTCGCGTCGAGCACCGACAGCCGCTCCGCGCTCTTCACCGCGGCCCCCGCGAAGCCGCCCATGAGCGCGTGCGACGACGACGACGGCAGCCCCCACCACCACGTGAGCAGGTTCCAGATGATCGCGCCGAGCAGGCCGCCCAGGATGACGTTCGGGGTGATGAACGCCGGCTCGACGCCCTTCGCGATGTTGCGCGCGACCGTGGGCTCGAACAGGGCGAACGCGATGAAGTTGAAGCTGGCCGCCCAGATCACCGCGGTGCGGGGCGACAGGACGCGCGTCGAGACGATCGTCGCGATCGAGTTGGCGGCGTCGTGAAAGCCGTTGATGTAATCAAACACCAGCGCGATCACGAGGATGGCGAGGATATAGGTCGTCATGCGTGCTCGAGCACGATGCCCTCGATGATGTTCGCGACGTCCTCACAGCGGTCGGTCGCGCTCTCCAGGAGGTCGTAGATGTCGCGCCACTTCATCACGAGGAGCGGGTCGTTCCCCTTCTTGAAGAGCGCCGCCAGCGCCGTGCGATAGTGCCCGTCGGCCGTGTTCTCGAGCTTGTTGATCTCGACGCAGAGCTCGAGGAGGTGCGGCTGCCGCTTCAGGTCCCGGAGCGACTGGACCGCCGAGCTCGTGACCGTGCACGAGTCGACGACCGCCTGCGCGAGCTGCCGCGCCTCCGGCAGCGTGTCGCCGACCTCGAAGAGCACGAGCCGCATGCTCGCCGCGTCGATGCAGTCGAGCACGTCGTCGAGCCTCGTGATGAGCGCGTGGATCTCCTCGCGATCGAGCGGGGTGATCCAGGTCTGGTGGAGGGCGGCCAGACATCCGTGGGTGATCCTGTCGCCTTCGTCCTCGAGGTCGGAGATGCGCTTCGCCAGCGTCGGTGCGTCGGCGGGCCGGTCGAGCATCTCCAGGAGGAGCTCGCTCGCCGCGACGCTCCGCTGCGCGTGGTTGGCCAGCGCGTCAAAGAAGACGGCATCACGGGTCAGTCCCATGCAGCGGGGCGTTTACCCGTCTCCGCGCATCACGTCAACGAGTCGTCACGGAGCAGACAAAACCAGGTAACATCATCCTATTCGCCCCGTCGCGCACGTGGCGCGCGCCGGGCGCTCGGCACGCGGGTGACATGGGTATTCGGAGCAAGCTCATCGCGTTCGCCGTGGGGATCGCGGTCCTCGCGGCGGTGGTGTTCGACGGCTACGTCGTGAAGACGCTCGGCGCGGAGCTCGGGGAGCACACGGAGGCCGATCTGGCCGCGCGGACGGCGCTCGTCACCGAGAGCGCCGCGAGGGCGGTCGACCTCGCGGCCGAGGCGCCCGCGCTCGCGGAGGCGCTGTCGGCGAGCGCGGGGGCGCGCGTCACGTTCATCGATCCGAGCGGCGCGGTGCGGGGCGACTCGTCGGTCGCGCCGGAGCGGCTCGGCGAGCTCGAGGCCCACGCGACGCGCGACGAGGTCGCCGACGCGCGGCACCACGGCGCAGGGCGCAGCGAGCGCGTGAGCAAGACGACGCGGATGCGGATGCTCTACGCGGCGCGGCGGCTCGACCGGCCGGACGGGCCGTGGGTCGTGCGGCTCGCGTTCGAGCCGATCGCGATCGATCGCAGCCTGTCCGCCGCCCACACGCGCGTCGTGGAGGGCACGATCCTCGCCCTCGTGCTCGCCGTGGGCGCGGCGCTCGTCGGGGCGCGCGCGCTCTCCGGGCGGCTCGTCTACCTGACGGGCATCGCGCGGGAGATGCGCGCCGACCTGAGCCGGCGCGCGCGCGTGCAGGGGCGCGACGAGATCGCCGCGCTCGGCGGCGCGCTGGACGACCTCGCCGAGAGCCTGGAGCGCTCGCGGCGCGAGCTCGGGGGCGAGGGCGAGCGGTTCGGCGCGGTGCTCGAGTCGATGCGCGAGGGCGTGCTCGTCACGGACGAGCGGGGCGACATCACGCTGGTCAACCCGTCGCTCTCGCAGCTGCTCGGCATCCGCGGCGACCCGGTCGGGCGCCCGCCGATCGAGGTGCTCCGCTCCGCGAGCCTGCACGAGCTCATCGAGGAGGTCTCGCTCGCGCGCGCGGCGGCGACGCGCGAGATCCAGATCGCGCCCGCGGCGCCGGGCGCGGCGGGCCCGCCGGGGCGCCGGATATTCCTCGTGAACGCGGCGCCGCTCGCGCTGCCGGCGCAGGGCCGCGGCGCGGCGGGGGTCGTCGCCGTCTTCTTCGACGTGACGGAGCTGCGGCGCATCGAGGGGCTGCAGCGCAACTTCATCGCCAACGCGTCGCACGAGCTGCGCACGCCGGTCGCGTCGATCCGCGCGAGCAGCGAGACGCTGCTCGGCGGCGCGCTGGACGACGCGGGGGCCGCGCGGGATTTCGTGGAGGTGATCGAGCGGAACGCGGCCCGGCTGCACCGGCTCGTGAACGATCTGCTCGACCTGTCGCGCATCGAGGGCCGCGAGCGGCCGCTGTCGCCGGGCACGCTCGATCTCGCGGTGCAGGCCGAGGCGGCGGTGGCGCTCCTGCGCGGGCGCGCCCTGGAGAAGCGGAGCGAGGTGATCGTCGAGGTCGCGCCGGACACGCTCGTCGCGGCGGATTCGCGCGCGCTGGATCAGGTCCTGACGAACCTCGTCGACAACGCGATCCACCACACGCCGGAGGGCTCGCGCGTGGAGGTGCGCGCGAGGTCCGTGAACGGGCGCGTCATCCTGGAGGTCGAGGACGACGGCCCGGGCATCGCCGCGGTGCACCAGGGTCGCGTCTTCGAGCGGTTCTACCGCGTGGATCCGGGGCGCTCCCGCGCCTCGGGCGGCAGCGGGCTCGGCCTGTCGATCGCGAAGCACCTCGTCGAGGCGATGAGCGGCGACATCACGGTGGCGACCGGCGACGCGGGCGGCGCGCTCTTCCGGGTGACGTTGCCGAGCGCGGCGGACGGCGCCCAGAGGTAGCCCGGGCGCCGCGCTGCCGGCCTCGCGCGGCGGGGCGGGCGCTCACGGCGCGCAGGCGGTGCGGCAGTCGTCGAACGACTTCTGGCACGCCGCCGGATCGGCGATCTTCGGCAGGCCGCCGTCCGCGGGGAACTGCGGCGTGAGGCAGGTCTGGAGGATCGACTGGCACTTTGTGGCGCACGCCGCGAGCTTGCCCGAGAGCGCCCCCGCGTCGGGCGTGGCGCTCGCGCCCGCGTCCTTCGGCGCGCCGCCGTCGCCGCCCTCCAGAGGCGCGCCCGCGTCCGCCTTGGCGCCCGGCGCGGCGGGCTGCGCCGGGGGGGCCTTCGCGGTCGCCGGGGGCGCGATCGGGGTCGGCGTCGCGGCGGGCACGGTCCCGGTCGCCGCTGGCAGCGGCGCCGTCGCGGTCGGCGCGGGGACGTCGGTCGGCGCGGGGGCCACCTCCTCGAGGTCGTCGCTCGACTTGCATGCCGCGATCAGCAGCGCTGGCGAGGCGATCATCACGGCGATGGCAACGACGAGCTTGTGGGCGCGCATGGGTGCTTCATGCTGCGCCTCCGCCGAGAAGGCAACCCTCGCGCGAGGCGCGCGAGGTGCTGGGCCGCGCGCGCGGCGCTCCGATCGACGTGCGGGATCTGGAAGGCGCCCCGGGCCGGCGTGGGATTCACCCCGTCGGCCGGCAGGCGCCAGAGGTAGCGTGTCGCGGCGCGATATCGAGGCGCGCGCAAAGGGGTTTCGACAGGGCCCAGCGCTCGGCAGGAGGGCTATTCGGTCCTGAAGATCACGTGGAATCCATGGCGGGTCTCCACGACGTCGCTGAGCTGATGGAGGTCGAGATCGAACGCGGCGTCGCCGAAGGGCGGCAGGACATCGGCGCGCTCCACGGTGCCGAGCGAACCGCCCCGCGACGCAGCGCCCGCCTCCTCGCTGTACTCCGCCACCACCTCGTCGAGGTCGGCGCCGCCGCGGATCTTGTCGCGCGCCTCCATCGCGCGCAGGCATGCCTCCTCGCGCGTGCGCGTCGCGCCCTCGGCGCGGTCGGCGCCGGCGTAGCGGACGAGGACGTGCTTCACGCCGATGCGCGACGGCTCGTCGGCGCGGGCTTGCCGCTTCGCGTTGGCGGCCGCGAGGCATGCGGCGGCGCTCGGGGCGCTCGCCTCGGCGGGGGCGGCCTCGCCCGGAGCGGCGCCCGGAGCGACCTGGGGCGCGCCGCACGCGGCGGCGAGCGCCGCGCCGAGAAAAAGGGCGAGAGGAGAGCGTCTTTCGGGCGGGCGCATCGTCCGCGAGCATAGCCAGGCGTTCACGAGATCGGAACATGGGGCGTGTACGCGGCGACCCGCCGGGGGTCTACCTGCCAGGGGGCGCTTGCTGCCAGGGGGCGGCGGTCCTGCGGATCGGCAAGGGTCGTGATGCGCGGGGTTTGCATCGCCCGTCGCATCGCTGGTAAGAAGGCATCATGCAGCGCCTCCTCCTCTCGGCGGCACTGGGTGCCGCGCTGATCGCCGGTTGCAGCACCCCCTTTCGGGACAAACGCACGCCTTCCGGCGAGTTCTGCAGCGACATGCACGTGGTGCCGGCAGGTCAGCTGCCCGATCGCGAGTACCATCGCCTTCAGCCCATCGCGAGCGATCCCGAGGCCCGGACGGAGGCGGAGCGCCTCGAGTCGCTCCGCAAGGCCGCGTGCGGCGTCGGCGGCGATGCGGTCATCGAGGCGGTCAACGAGGAGATCCGCACCGAGGACGGCCGTTATGCCAGCGTCGCGAGCGGGACCGCGGTGATCTGGGTCCGGCGCACGGACGGCGAGGCGAAGCCGCTGACGTTCCATCCGGCGACGAAGCCCGCCGAGCCGGCGGCGCCTGCCGAGCCGGAGGCGCCGCCCCCGGATCAGGCTGCGCCTCCCTCGGACGAGCCGTACGAGGACGCCCCTGCGCCTGCGGCCCCGGCTCCTCCGGGCAAGCCAGGTGCGAAGCCCTCGTCGCCGGCCGCCGCCGCGGCCTCGTCGGCCAAGCCTTCCTCGCTCACCCCGCCCTCATCGCCCACCCCGCCCTCGTCGGCCAAGCCCTCGTTGCCGGCCGCGCCGAAGAAGTAACGCGACACGGCGCTGCAAGGCCGCTGCGGCTCGGCGCTCGATCTGCCCTGTCCTCCGCGAGACGCGCGGAGGGTGGTAGGCCGCGCGTCTCGCGTGGACAGGGCTCCGATCCGAACAGCCCCATCGACCTCTGCGACCTTACAGAGGCAGTGTTCTTCGCCGGTGTAGACAAGGTAGCTGGAGAACAGCCCCGTCGACACCCGTAGGCCCACGGGGACCGTGTTCCTCGCGCGGCGCGGGGAGGGCCGATGTCCGAGCCCAATTGACAACGCTCCTCCGGCGTAGCTGGAGGAGCGTTGTTTCAGGCGAGTCCGGCGGAGCCCCCGCGCCGCGCGAGGAACACGGTCCCCGTCGGCCGGGCAATCTGGCGCGCTCGCCCCCCTGGGTCGACGCTCTCCTGGCTAGCGAGCCCCCGGAGCGGGCGCGGTGCCTCTCGGCGGCGCCGCCGGCGGCTGGCTCGACGAGGAGGGCGCCGGCGGCGCGGGGCTTCCGGATCGCGGCAGCACGCCCGATTTGCTCGGGAGCCCCCCCGCCTCGCCGCGGTTGGGCAGCGGCCCTGCGCCGCCGGGCACCCCGCCTGCCGGCGGAAGCGCGGAGCCGCCGCTCGGCAGCACGTTCGACTTGAGGACCCCCTGGCCAGGCAGCGTCCCCTGGGTCGGCAGCGTGCCCTGCGTCTTCTGCGGCAGCAGCCCGCCCGACGGCAAGATCTGCTCGCTCCCCTCGGGCGAGCCGGTGAGCGGCTTCGGCCCCGCGTTGCCGTAGCGCAGGATGCGGAAGACCACGCGCCGGTTCTTCGACGTCATGAACTGGCAGTCCGGCGTCAGCTGGTCGTCGGGCCCGACGCAGCCGGCGTCGTCGTAGATCGGCTGCGTGTGCCCGTAGCCGACCGCCTGGAGCCGCGAAGGATCGACGCCCTTCGCGATCAGGTACGCCATGACGCTCGCCACGCGGCGCTGCGACAGGGCCATGTTGTACACGTCGGTCGCGCGCACGTCGGTGTGGCCCTCGATCCGCACCTCGCGGATGTCCGGGTTGTCGACCAGCACCTGCGCGACCGCCTCGAGGGTCGGGTTCGAGTCCTCGAGGATGATGTCCCTGTCGGTCGCGAAGTGGACCTGCTCGGTGATCACGATCTCGTCGCCCTTGATGAAGGCGAGCGGGCAGCCGTTCTTGCCGTGCGGGCCGGCGGGCTTGTCGGGGCACTGGTCGTCGCGATCGAAGATGCCGTCGCCGTCGGTGTCCAGGTCCGGACAGCCGAAGTTCTCGGGGCTCCCCGGCACGTCGGGGCAGCGGTCGGCCGCGCCGATGAGGCCGTCGCGATCCGGATCGTCGTTGTCGCGCTGCTGCAGGCGGTTGATCTCCTCCTGCTCCTGGGACGTCTTCGGCTGCCACGTGATGACGTTGAAGAAGCGGATCGCGGGCGCGCCGAAGCCGCACGCCGCGCCGAAGCTCCCGCCGAAGGTGATCGTGATGCCGTGCTTTGTCTGCCAGCGCAGGCCGAGGAGCGCCTCGGCGGGGATCTGCCCGGGGTCGTCGGGGTAGCTCGAGAGCGACGGGTAGCCGTACACCTCGCCGATGACCGACAGGCCCCAGCGCTGCACCACGTACTGCTCGGCCGCCACGCCGAACTGCGCCATGTCGCCGACGCGCACGCCCGCGAACTGGTTGTCGGGCCGCAGCCAGATGCCGGCGTTCGCGGCGAGGAGCAGCCCGAAGTTGAACCTGTAGTCGGCGATGAGCGTCGCGCCGCCGCTCAGCGCGCCGTCGCTGGCGAACGCGTTCTGGTCGCCCGTGGGGAAGTTGAGGTTGCCCGAGATCGCCATCCCGAACCCCTCCTTGACCTGCTCCTTCCGGTTCAGGTACGGGAGCGAGATCTTCGTGGAGAGGCGGAGATCGCCGACGGTGGTGCTCTTGACCGACCCCTCGGTGCCGAACCGGCGCATGTTGCCGCCCTCCTGGAAGAGGATGAGCGGCATGGCCATCGTGACGTCGAACACGTCGAAGAAGCCGATGCCCGCGAGCAAGGCGAGCTCGAGGCGCCCGGTGATGGCGTTGACGGCCTTGTTCGTGTCGTCGCCCGCGAGGAAGAGCACGAGCGGGTCGGCCGCGATGTCGCTGTAGAGGCCGATGGTCGGGGACAGGTTGCCGATGACCTCGGACTTCTGGACCATCACGAGGTCGCGCGGGGCGGCCGCCGGTCGGAAGACCTGGGCGTCGAAGCGCCCCTCCTCGGCGAGCGCGGGGCGCTCGGTGACCGTGGCGGCGAGCGCGAGGGCCGCGGAGAGCGCGAGGAGGTGCGGACGCTTTTTCACGAGGCACCTCGGCCGTACCGCCGGCGCTGGCGTTCGAGCAACGCGAGCATCGCCAGGGCGATGATCCCGAACGGCCGCGGATCGGCGTTCCTGTCGCCGACGACCGAGACGCTGCAGATCTCGGCGAGGGTGCCGCCGCACGCGACGTTGTCCGGCATCGGGCCGAGCGCGCACTCCTTGGCGTCGGCCTCGTCGGTCCAGCGGCAGTGCTCGTTGCCGAGGCAGTCCAGGTTCGATTTGCAG
The DNA here is from genome assembly GCF_051521365.1 of Sorangium sp. So ce590. Taxonomy (NCBI): domain Bacteria; kingdom Pseudomonadati; phylum Myxococcota; order Polyangiales; family Polyangiaceae; genus Sorangium; species Sorangium sp. So ce590. The sequence continues at coordinate 4,492,689 of NZ_CP150346.1, read as the reverse complement.
GAGATGTCGCAGGTGTTCGTCGAGAGGTCGCAGGTGTTGCCGCAGGGACACTGGGTGTCGGCGTAGCACTCGACGCACGCCTGGCCGTCGCAGTAGGGGGTGTCCTCGGCGCAGGTCGCCATGCACCCGGGGTCGCACTCGTGGGTCTCGGGGTTGCACGTCGTGCCGGCGCACTGCTCGTCCGAGGTGCAGCGCACGCAGGCGGCGGTCTCGGGGAAAGCGCCCATGCAGAACGGCGTGTCGCCGCCGCAGCTCTCGCAGCGCATCCCGCAGCGCCGGTCCTTGACGCACGTCTTGCACTCGCCGCTCAGGCAGTACTGCCCCTCGGCGCAGTCCATGTCGTTGCGGCACGCGGCGCACGCCGTCCCGACGGGCCCGGGGAGGCAGAACGGCACCGGGGGCGTCTCCGGGTCATTCGGATCCTCGGGGCGCATGCAGTCGACGCACCCTTCGCCGCAGCAGTTCGGCTGCGCGTTCGTCGGGATCTCGTCGACGCAGTGGCCCGTCGGGGTGTGGCACTTCTTGCCGTCGGGGCACTCCGCGTCGACGAGGCACTCGACGCACATCGCGACGCCGCCCGGCTCGACCGCGGCGCAGTTCATCTGCGTGCCGTTGATCCCGTTAGGGCAGCAGTTGCAGGAGTTGCCCGCGCACTGGTCGGCCGTGTCGCACGGGACGCAGGTGTGCTCGACGCAGATCTCGCCGCGCGCGCAGTCCGGGTCCTCCTCGCACTCGTACTCCTCCTTGCACTCGTGCGTCTCGGGGTCGCAGACGAAGCCCTCGCGGCAGTCGGCGGCGGTGCGGCACTCGGCGCACTGGCGGCTCCCGTTGAAATCGATGCAGAACGGCGTGTCGTTCAGGCAGCGCGAGCACGACTCGCCGCAGTGGAGCGCCGTGTCGCACGGGGCGCAGAGGGCGGCCTCGTTGCAGTAGTAGCTCCCAGGGCAGCCGTTGTTGTTGGGCTGGCCGACGAACCTGCGCTCGCACTGCTGGCACTGATCGAGATCGGGGAACGACGGGGAGCCGGCCAGCGTCTGGAAGAACTGCGTCGGCCGGAAGAGGGTGAAGCCGTTCTCGCTCAGCTTCTCGACGGGCGGCGTCTCCGCGGCGCGGTGGAAGTCCTCGAACTCACCGACGAGATAGGACATCTCGAGCGCCGCGTGCTCGGCGATCTCCGCGTAGAGGATCTCGAGCGGATACAGGCCTGGCCTGCCGAAGGTGACGGTGTTCGTGAGGCGCCAGACCGGCAGGCCGAGCTCCGGCGGCCGGAGCAGGACCACCTTCTCGCTCGTGACGCCATCGTAGAACGCGAGGCTCACGGCATCGTCGGCGTACAGGCCGAAATGGACCGGCTTGCCGGCGAGTTCCTCCGTGACGGCCAGGAACCCGCGAAGACGGGAGCCAAAGACGATGCTCGTACGGTCAAGGCGATCGTCCCACGGGAAGCTGCAGCCGCCGATCCCGCAATCCGGCGATGTCCGCCTGAAGTCGCCATAACTCCGCGGCTCGTTATTGTCGCCGGCTGCGTCATTGTTGTTGCTCAGATCCAGGAGCGTCCGAATGACGTACTCGAGGCGATCTTCCTTGCGTCCGTCGATAAGTGCGTTGGTCTGTCCGATGAAATCCGGCAGGAAGGTCGCAATCGGCGGTTCGTCCGGGATGACCGACGCGGCGCAGAGACCGGTGCCCTCGGCCTCCGGCAGCTCCTCGAAGGCGGGCGCAGAAACGACGACCGGCTGCGCGTGCGCGGGCAACGGCAACAGCGCACACAGGGCGGCCGTGGCCAGCGCGACGCCTCGAATGCGCACGGCTCGCTCGCGGGTCCTCAGCATCGCTCGCGGGTCCTCAGCACCCGAAGTTGGAAGCACGCTTCCCAGGCTAGCCGCTGCGCCTCGCGTTCTGCAAGAGGAAGGCGGAGAAACGCCCGCTCCGATGTAGGGGACCGTCCTCTCTCCCCCGATGCTCTGATGCTCCCTGCACGTGGGACGGCTGGCGAACCGCGCGATCGATCGACCGCGCCGCGCGGGACGGCACGGGTTGTTGTGACGAGAACACCACGAGATCGACGTGCCGCTCCAATTCAGGGGCCGGTGCCGCATGACGCACACGCTGCGTCCTCACGGTCGTGCCGCGGTGCGGCGAGCCGTGCGGCGGCGAGCACAGTGGCGGGGCCGTGCGCCAGGGCCAACGGCTCGCTCGCGATCCAGGGCGGCGCGGCGTAAAGGATGGCGACCATGACCACGACCTCGGGCCTCGCCATCGTCACAGGCGCCTCGTCCGGCATCGGCGCGGAGCTCGCGCGGCAGCTCTCGGCGCGCGGGCAGCCGGTGCTCGCCATCGGCCGGCGGGCGCACCGCCTGGAGGAGCTCGCCGAGCGGGCGCGCACCGCCGGGCACGCGCCCATCTACCCACTGGAGCTGGACGTCACCACCGAGTGCGCGGCGCTCCGCGTGCGGGATCGGGCGCGCGAGCTGGGCGGGGCAGCCTGGCTGATCAACAACGCCGGCACGACGCGGTTCGGGCCCTTTCTGGAAGGCGATCCCGCCGCGCAAGCCATGCTGGTGCGGCTCAACTGCGAGAGCGTCGTCGCGCTGTGCGCGGCGATCGTCCCCGATCTCGTGGCGCGCGGCGGTGGGCGCGTGCTCAACGTCGCGTCGCTCGCCGCGTTTCAGCCGACCCCGGGGCATGCGGTCTACGGAGCGACAAAGGCGTTCGTGCTCTCGTTTTCCGAGAGCCTGTCCGTGGAGCTCGATGGGACCGGCGTCACCGTGACGGCCCTGTGCCCGGGGCCGGTGACCACGGAGATCTTCGACGCGGGCGCGCCCGGCGTGCCGCGCAAGAAGCCGCCGTTCGAGATCTCCGCCGAGGAATGCGCCGCGTACGGGATCGCGGCGGCCGCTCGGGGTGACGTGGTCGCCGTCCCGACCGCGCTGAGCAAGGCCACGGCCCAGCTCGCCCGCGTCCTCCCTCGCGCGGCGATACGCCGGCTCTCATCGCGAATAGGGCTCTCGTTCCTCGGCTATGGCGCGCCGCCGCGACACAGCCGAGACTAGGACAAAAGCTCGCTCGATGCCCCGGGGCGCTCGCTCCGAGAACACGGCGCCGGCGGCTCGGCGGCTGTGATAGCCTCCGTTCCGGTGTCCGCGCAACCGCTTCCGCGGCAGCTCGCAAAAGCGCAGAACATCATGCAAGCACGAGCGTACGTCCTTGGTTCCGTCGTCAGCCTGACCCTGTGCGCCAGCGGGTGCGCGGCGCTGCTCGGCCTCGACGAGTTCGCCGATCAGTCGCCGGGCGGCACGGGCGCTGGCGGTGCGGGAGGCGCCGGCGGTGCTGGGGGTGAAGGTGAGCCCATACCCTGCACGCCGGACACGTCGGAAGCGTGCTACGGCGGCCCGCCGGTCACCAGGAACGAGGGGATGTGCCGGGAAGGGAGGCGCACCTGCAGCGCCGACGGGACCTGGGGCGTCTGCGAGGGAGAGATCCTGCCAGCGGTGGAGCGCTGCGACGCGGCGGACGATGAGAACTGTGACGGCCTGGAGTGCGTCGTCTGGACGACCGCGTACGAGCAGACGGAAGACGTCCACCTCATGGACATCGCGAGTGATGCCGATGGCAACATGTTCGTCAGCGGCGCCTTCTTGGGCACCATTGCGATCGGCGACAATACACTCTCTTCAGCCAGCGTCACCGATGTGCTGCTCCTCAAGCTGAACCCGGCCGGAGAGCCCCTGTGGGCCAAGAAATTCGGTGACTACTTCCCGGACAAGCCGTCGGCTCTCACCGTCGACTCCAAGGGCAACCCGATTCTGGGCGGTAACAGCGATAGCGGCATCGACTTCGGCGATGGGCCGCTCCCGGCGGGTCCATTCATCGCGAAGCTCGATCCATCGGGCAAGCCCATCTGGCGCAAGGGCCCGGAGGGCAGCGGGATCACTGCCGTCGCGACCGACGCAAACGATAGCCTGATCGTGGCGGGAAGTTTCGATAGGCCGATCGACCTCGGCGGTGGGCCGATCCAGTCCGACGGCGATTCGGACATCTTCGTGGCGAAGCTCGACGGTGCCACAGGCCTCGTGACCGCGCCGGGCTGCTGGGCGCGCAGCTTCGGCAGCCCAGGGGCGTCAGTGTACGCTTCCGCTGTCGCGGTCGACCGTTCGAATAATATCTTCATCGCCGGCTCGACGCCCGGACCCGCTAAGCTCGGTGGGGTTACGATCGACAAAGGCAGCTTCGTCATGAAGCTGACGCCGTCCGGAGTACCGGACTGGGTCAGGACGATGCGCACGTTCGGGCCGCTCCCGGGAAGCGTCGACGTGAAGGGTATCGCGGTAGATCCCTCGGGAAGGCCTGTGTTGGCCGGGTATCACAACGGCGACCTGCAGATAGGCTCACACACGATGACGTCGGTCGACGACGAAGTCTTCGTGGTGCAGTTCGAGGCCGACGGCACAGTGGGATGGGTACGGACCCTTGGCGGCACGGATGATCAGTGGGCCAGCGACGTCGCGCTGGACCCCTTCGGCAATATCGTCGTCGTTGGACGCGCCGACAAAGAGATCGACTTCGGCAACGGCCCACTCGCTCTTGCGGACGACTCCGGCTTCGTTGTGAAGCTCAGCCCGGATGCGGAGGTCGTATGGCATCGCATCCTGGGCAAGGACGCCTTTCCCTACGCCGTCGCCAGCTCGCCGGCCGGCGAGACGCTCGTTACGGGCTGGACGCGAGCACCGGATGCCGACTGGGGCGCGGGCCCTCTTCCCGGCGCTGAAGATGACGGCCACCAGCGCCTCGTCATCGCCAAGCTCGGCCGATAGACCCCCCGTCGATCCGGCTTGCCTGGGCTCAGCGAGGCTCTGGCAGCCACGAGCCTGCAGTGTAGCGAAACGCCCCACTGTGGCGCGCGCGCCGACGCCCCCGCCGTCAAGCGAGCGGGCGTATCGGCTTCCAGGCCGAAAGTCCGACCCTTCACGATGGCACCCACGTTGCTTCGCTCGTCGAGCACCCCGACACGGGGCCGGAGGTCCATCGATGAGCAAGATTCTGCGTGGGATTGCGGCGGGCTATGGCGCGAAGAAGCTCGGGGGCGGGTGCTTCAGCACCCTCCTCATCTTCGTCCTGCTCTGGTGGGCGCTCGGCCACTTCGGCATCTTCCGCTGAGCGCCGCCCGCGCGCCGCTCAGCTCGGCCGGCCCTTCTTCCGCTGCGCCTTCTTGGCGAAGAACGCCCTCCGCGCGTCCGACGACTTCGCGCTCTGCCGCTTCTTCACCTTCGGCGGGAGCTTCGCGAGCGGGACATCGTTGACGCCGCGCGGCTCGCCGAGGCGGCCGCGCGGCGTCAACGACGCGCGCTGGTAGGCGATGCGCTCGCCCGCCTTCTCGAACGAGTCGTCGCGCACCTCGACGAGGCCCGCGCGCACGAGGCCGCCGAGGAGGTGCTCGAAGTCGCGCCGCGCGAGCGATCCGCCGGCGAACGACTCGCGGTAGAGCCGGCCCGTCGGCTGCTCGCCGTCGCGCAGCGCCGCGAGGATCTTCGCGATCGCCTGCGCCTCGTCGCGGCTCGGCGCCCGGAACTCCCGCGCCGCGCACGCGGCCGGCGCGCAGGCGTCGCAGAGGCCGCAGGGCTCGCCGGTGTCCTCCTGGTCGCCGAAATGGCGGACCAGGTGGAGCATGCGGCAGCCGTGGCTCTCGGTGAACCGCGCCATCTGCACGAGCTCGGCGAGCTTGTGGCGCCGCTGCGCCTCGTAAGGCCCGCGCCACCCCGGCTCACCCAGAGCCACGCCCCCGTCCACATCCACGCGCGCGCCGCCGTGGACCCAGAGCTTCTCCAGGGCCTTGTCCGCGACCTCGGCGTCCATGTCGAGATCGCCCAAGACCGCCTCCCGCGGGCGCGGCTCCGCGGAGAGGGTCCCCTCGAGCCGCTGCAAGATGGCCGGATCGGGGTAGTCGCGCTCGTGGAAGAACTCGTGCATTCGCCGGTCGACATACGAGTGCATCAGCACGGCCCGCGACGGGAGCCCATCGCGGCCGGCGCGGCCGATCTCCTGGTAATAGCCCTCCAGGCTCCCGGGCAGCCCGGCGTGGATGACCGTGCGGACATCGGGCTTGTCGATGCCCATGCCGAACGCGACCGTGGCGACGATGACCTCGGTGCTGCCGTCGAGGAACGCTGTCTGGATCCGGTCGCGCACCGGGGCGGCGAGGCCCGCGTGGTACGCCTCGGCCGGGAGGTCCTCCGCGAGGCCGGCGGCGAGCGCCTCGGCGTCCTTCCGGGTCGGCGCATAGACGATCGCGGGCGTCCGGCCCTCCTGCCCGAGCAGCGCGCGCACCCGGGCGGGGCGCTCTCCCGGGCTGACCTCGAGGATCTCGATACCCAGGTTGCTCCGCCGGAAGCCGTGAATGAAGCGCGCCGCGGACGTGAGCCCGAGCTGCTCGACGATATCGTCCTGCACGACCGGCGTGGCTGTCGCGGTGAGCGCGATGACCGGCGCTGGACGGAGCGCCGGGAGCCGCTGGCCCAGCATGCGGTAGTCAGGGCGGAAGTCGTGGCCCCACTTGGAGATGCAATGGGCCTCGTCGACGGCGACGAGCACGGGCTTTCTGCGGGCGAGCAGCTCGGGGAAGCCGGGCACGCGGAGCCGCTCGGGGGCGATGAACAGGAAGTCGAGCGCGCCGTCCAGGTAATCGATACAGACCTTCCGGGACTCTGCCCGACTCCGGCCGGAGTGGATCCGCTCGGCGGCAAACCCGTACGCCCGGAGCTTCGTGGCCTGATCCTCCATGAGGGCGATGAGCGGGCTCACGACGAGCGTCGTGCCGCCGCGGGCGATCCCGGGGAGCTGGTAGCAGAGCGATTTGCCGGCGCCGGTGGGCATGACGAGGAGCACGTCGCTCCCCGCGGCCGCCGTCCGGCAGACGGCCTCCTGGTAGCGGCGGAACGCGCGAAAGCCGAAGCACTGCTGGAGCAGCTCGAGGAGATCCGCCGGCCGGCGCGCCGGCGACGGCGCGGCGAGCACGGCGCGCGGCGAAGGAGATGCGACGGCCGCCACGCGCGCCGCGGAAGGCGCGCCGGCCGCCGCGCGCGCCGGAGCCGACGCCACGGCCGCCGCGCGCGCCGGAGCCGACGCCACGGCCGCCGCGCGCGCCGGAGTCGACGCCACGACCGCCGCGCGCGCCGGAGTCGACGCCACGGCCGCCACGCGCGCCGGAGTCGACGCCACGGCCGCCGCGCGCGCCGGCGCCCGAGCCGGCATCGGTGCAACGGCCGCCGCCGCGGCCGTCTGAAGGACGCCGCGCGACGCGGTGCCCGCCGCGCTCACCGCGCTGCCACCTGGAGCGCGGCGGGGCGTCGCGCTCGGCGCCTCGCGGTCTCGACGGGCATCCGGCGCCGCGGGCGCAGCGCCGCGGCCGCCCCCGAGGGCCCGCGGCGCACCGCGCTCCGGAAACGGAGACACCCGCTCTTCCAGCCGAGGCGCATCGCCCCCTGCCGGGCGCCGCCCGGCGCTCACCTCCTCCACCACATGGCGCACGTACGATTCGATGCCCACCATGAACGAGGGCAGATCGCCGCCGCCCCGGGCCATGCGGGCGAGCTTCGCCTCCCAGGCGCCCGTCATCGCGGGGCTCTTCACGTCCGCGTGGACGACCTCGATCAGCCCGACGCCCTTGTCGGTCGCGTGCAACAGCTTGCCCTGGCGCACGATGTACTCGCGCCGGAGGAGCGTCTCGATGATCGCAGCCCGCGTGGCCGGGGTGCCGAGGCCCGAGTCCTTCATCGCCTCGGAGAGCTCCTTCTCGTCGAGGCTGCTGCCCGCGGTCTCCATCGCGGTGAGCAGCGTGGCCTCGGTGAAGCGCGGAGGCGGGCGCGTCTTCTTTGACTGCGCCTGCGCGTCGAGCACGAGCTGCACCTGCCCCCGCGCGAGGCCCGGCGGGAGCCGCTGATCCGCGGTCTCGCGCTCGCCTTCCCCCTCGCCCCCTTCGCGCTCCTCGTGTCCCTCGCCGCTCGATTCCGCCTTCCTGCGCGGCCTCGCCGGCTGCTTGCCAAAGCCGATGTCGAGCACCTTCCACCCGACCTTCTCCACGACGCTGCCCGCGCTGTGGTAGCGGTCCACGATCGGCGCGCCGGCGCCTTCGCCCCGGGCGCGCGTGGTGATCGCGGTGATGACCGTGGTGATCGAGGTGACGTGATCCTCGTGCCACGCCGAGAGCAGGCGCCGGCAGATGAGATCGAAGATCTTCTGCTCGTCCGACGAGAGCTCCGCGCGCGAGGACCGTGCGCCCGTGGGGATGATGGCGTGGTGATCGCCGACCTTGCCGTCGTCGACGAAGCGCTTGCCGAGCGGCCGGGTCCCCGTCCCCGGGGCGAGCATACCCCTGTACGAGCCCTCGATCGCCTGCACCGCGGCGCCGAGCGTGGCGGCGATCTCCGTCGAGAGGTGCCGGCTGTCGGTGCGCGGATAGCTGATGAGCTTCCTGCGCTCGTACAGGGCCTGGGCCACCTCGAGCGTCTTCTGCGCGGAGAAGCCGTAAAGGCGATTGGCGTGCCGCTGGAGCTCGGTCAGGTCGTAGAGCAGCGGCGGCGGGAGGCGGCGAGACTCGGACCTCACCGCGTCGATGCGCGCCTCGCCGCGCCGGGCCCGCTCGACGATGCGAAGCGCCTCCTCGCCGTCCGGCGGCAGGCGCCTCCGCGACGGCGCGGTCTCGCCCTTCTCGTCGCTTCCCGCGGGGCCCGGCGGCTCGCCGGGGAGCGGTTTGTCGCGGAAATACGTGCCCTTGTAGGACGCCTCCGCCGCGCCCGCGCCGTCCTCCCGGAGCGGGCAGAAGGTCGCGACGACCTCGAGGTACGGCTCCGGGACGAACCGCCGGATCGCGAGCTCGCGCTCGACGACCATGGACAGCGTGGGCGTCTGCACGCGGCCGACCGAGAGATCCTGGTCGAAGACGAGGCTGTAGGCGCGCGAGAGGTTCATGCCGACGAGCCAGTCCGCCCGGCTGCGCCCGCGCGCGGCGTCGGCGAGGCCATCGTAGCTGCGCGCGTCGCGCAGCCGCCGGAGCCCGTCGCGGATGGCGTCGTGGGTGAGCGACGAGATCCAGAGCCGCTCGACCGGCTTCTTGCAGCCGGCCGCCTCGTAGAGGTAGCGGAAGATGAGCTCGCCCTCGCGGCCCGCGTCGGTCGCGCAGACGACGCGCTCGACGTCGCGCCGGCCCAGGATCTTGCGGACGATCTCGAACTGCGCCCGCGTCCCGGGGAGGACGACGAGCGGAAACTGCGCGGGCAGCATCGGCAGGAGGTCGAGGCGCCAGCGCTTCCAGGCGGGGTCGATCTGGTGCGGCTCGGCGATGGCGACGAGGTGCCCCACCGCCCACGTGACGAGATAGCCGCCGCCCTCGAGGAAGCCCTCGGCGCGCCGCGAGGCCCCGAGCACCGCGGCGATGTCGCGGGCGACGGCGGGCTTCTCTGCGACCACGGCGATCATGCGGCAACCATGCGACGACCGGGGGCGACGGGCATCGCCGCGCCTCCCGCGGGGCGTTGATAGCGCGTGCCGCGCTCGGGCGGTATGGAGAAGCGCGCCGACGGCGAGGCCCGCGCTCCGGCGGCCATGCGCCGCGCCGGGCGATCACGGGCCGGACCGGGCGGTCGCGAGCGGCGCCGGGCTCGGGCAGCGCCGCGCTCCCCGGCGCGACGATCGGGAGAGAGGCCGATGAGGGGCTGTTCACGAGGCGCCAGAGGAGCTCCCTCGGATAGCTGCTGATCAACGTGCGGTTGACAGGCGGTGCATCGCAGCCGTCAAGTACGTCAACCGGTGGTTGACGGCGCGGTGCCGGTGTCCACCTCGCGTTGACACGTCGACCGCAGCACACGTCCGCGCGGCGGCTCGACGCTCCTCCGTGCGGCATGGATCGCCGCTTGCATTCACCTCGACGCAGAGGCCGGCTGAACGACGTGAAGCGTGGGTTCGCGGTCGCCCCTCGACGGGGTTGCGTCGAGGAAGCGACGGCGCCGGCCTGCGTCGTGCAGGCGCGTCCGGACCGCGGGTCGTCCATCGTGAATCCAGAACGAGAGGTAGCGAGATGAGATTCGGAATGAAGTCAGCTTTCACTTTGCTGCTCGTGCTCGGCGCCGCCGGCGCCTCCCTGCTCGGCTGTTCGGACGACGCGGCGACGCCGGACGACGGCGAGGGGGGCAGCAGCTCGAGCAGCAGCGCCGTCGCGACCAGCGGGAGCGCGAGCGGCACCGGCGGCGGCAGCTCGAGCAGCACGACCGCGAGCAGCACGACCGCGAGCAGCACGAGCAGCACGGCCGCGAGCAGCACGAGCAGCGGCACCGGCGGCGCGGGCGGCGAGGAGCCGCTCGGCGACGAGATCCCGACGGAGATCCCGACGCCCACGAACGGCGCCGGCGAGATCAGGACCTCGACGACGGTGCTGAAGAACGCCGCGCACGGCGGGCAGGACGTCTACGACTTCAACAACCAGAAGATCGGCGTGAACAACACCGCCGACTGCGACGACGGGGAGGGCCAGAAGACGGTGTTCGAGGTCGAGGACGGCGTCACCGTGAAGAACCTCATCATCGCGGGCGGCCTCCCCGGCGGCAACGGCATCGTCTGCAAGGGCGACTGCACGCTCGATCACGTCTACTGGGAGGACGTCTGCGAGGACGCGGCGACCAACAGCGCGGACGGCGCGACGATGCGCATCAACAGCTCGATCGCCCTGCACTCCGCCGACAAGATCTTCCAGCACAACGCCAAGGGCGGCTCCACGACCATCGTCACGAACTCGTACATCGCCGACTTCGGGAAGCTCTGGCGCTCCTGCGGCGATTGCACCGCCAACGGCGGCCCGCGCCACCTGGTCATCGACAACGTCCGCGTGGACCGCGTCAGGACGACGGTCGCGGGAGCGAACCAGAACTACCGGGACACGGTCACGATCACGAACCTCTACGTCAAGGGGGGATACGACGAGGGCGACGACAAGCCGAAGATCTGCCAGGAGTACCGGGCCGTCACCGACCACATGGGCGAGTCGGAGAAGCTCCATGGCGGCGCGAGCCAGTGGAACACCGCCACGTGCCGCGTGAGCAAGAGCGACATCAAGAGCTGGTGAGGGCCGAGCCCGCTCCGCCTCGCTACGATCCCGCCCCGAGCTTCCGACGCAGGTTGTCGCACGCGCGCGCCTCGAGGCGCTCCCGGAAATACGGCGAGAGGAAGAGGTGCTCCGCCGCGAGCAGCCTCTCGAAGAAGCTCCGCCGGCCCGCGGCGTAGAGCTCGGGCGGAACGGCGCTGTACTCCGCGGCGATCGCCTGGTCGTACGCGTCGAACGCCGCCGCGTCGCTGCCCAGGATCGCCATATCGCAGTCGAGGAACAGCGCCTCGTCCTCGCCGACGTCGGCCGGCCCGAGCGATCCGTGGCGCGCGGTGAGCAGGATGAGCCGCGCGATGAGGTCCTCGTCGAGCCCCTCGCCCGGCAGCCACCGCGCCACGGCGTCGCGCGCCAGCTCGGCGCTGCGCGCCTCGTTGTCGCGGCGGCCGGGCGCGTACACGGCGTCGTGGAAGAGCGCGGCCAGGAACACCTCGCGCGGCCTCCCCCAGCCGACGTCGCGGCCGACCTCGTCCACCCGGCGGAGCACCTCGCGCACGTGGTCGAGGTCGTGGTACGCGCGCCCGGGCTCACCGTACGCCGCGCGCACCGCGCTCCACAGCGCCTCGGGCAGGACCAGCCCGTCCGGCGCCTCCGGCGGCCCGCCCCCCGCATCCACGTCGGCGCGCGCCTCGCCCGCCCCGGAAGCGCCGTCCGGCCTCACACGAGCACCAGGTCCTCGGGGCGGAACCGCTCCCCGTCGTACGTCGCGATGCGCCCCTTCTCGACGACCTTCGCGTGGTTCTTGGCCAGGTTGGCGCGCCCCTGGATCTCGCGATCCGTCAGGAAGCAGTCGACGTCGGCGACGCACAGCCCGGCGGAGATCGTCGGCGGCCGCTCGACGCGGCGGTAGCGGCGGCGGGCGAGCCGCTCCTGCAGCGCGCGCAGGAAGTCCATCGCCCACGCGCGCGTCGCGTTCGGCAGCGTGATCATGTACTCGTCGCCGCCGAACCGGTACGCGTGCCCGTGCGCGAAGACGTGCGCCTCGATGCTCTCCATCAAGGGCGGGAGCACGTGAAGATCGACCGCGGTCTCGGAGTGCTGCACGTTGAACGCCTTGAAGTCGTCGATGTCGATGAACGCCACGGCGATCGCGGCGCCGCGCAGCGCGCAGCGCGCCCGGTAGTGCGACAGATCCGGCAGGAAGAGCCCGGGCGCCTCGAGGATGTGGAACTTCTCGTCGTACTCGCGCGGCCGCAGCGGCGGCGCCTCCGGCAGCACGGCCTCGGCGTGTCGGATCGACATGTAGTCCGTCAGCTGCGGCACCTGGAGCGCGCGCGTGGCGGCGAACCACGGCGCGGCCATCAGCTGCTCCAGCCCGTGGACCTCGCGCCTGAGGTGCCGGATCGTGTCGGCGTTCACGGCCTTCTGCAGCGGCTCCTCGATCGCCGTGGCGCTCTCGCGCCGGAGGCGTATCAGGATGCGCTTGAGCAGCGGGCCCTGCGTGTCGTGGATCTGCACCTGCGGCTGGCGCAGCTCGAGTTGCCGGCCGAGGAGGCTCAGCTGTCCGACGAGCTCCGTCACCTCCGGCGGCTCGTAGCCGCGGAACTCCTGCCGGATCACGTCCGCGACGTCGCGGCGGAACGCGTCCGTGAAGCGGGCGACGCACTGGGACAGGGTCTTGGCCTCCGACGGCGTGAACTCGGGCATCCCACGAGGATAGCCCGGCAGCGGAGCCGTCCAGCGCCCGGGACGCACCGCGCGCTGGAAATTCACGCTGAATTCGGAGATGCTGCCCTCCCCCTCCCCGCCCGCGCGATGCACGACCTCACCCGGACGATCACGACCCTCCGCAGCGACGCGGTCGAGCTCCCGGACCTGCGCGTCGTCGTCACCCCCCAGAAGAGCCCCCCGATCGAGGCCACCCTCGGCGTCGCGCCGCTCGTCCTCGGCACGAGCGGCGAGTGCGATGTCGTCATCCCCGACGCACGCGTGTCGCGCCGCCATGGCCAGCTCCGGTTCACGCCGCGCGGCGTCGTCCTCACCGACCTCGGCAGCAAGAACGGCACGTACATCAACGACGTCCTGATCATCGAGGGCTTCCTCACCCCGAGCGGCGTCGCCTCCCTGGGCGGCGTTCCCCTCACCGTGCGCGTGGGCGGCGCCCCGGTCGTCGTGCCGCTCTCCACCTCGGCCAGCTTCGGCGAGGCGCTCGGCAGCAGCGTCCCCATGCGCGCGCTCTTCGCCCGCCTGGAGCGCGCCGCGGCCACGTCCGAGACCCTCCTCCTCCTCGGCGAGTCGGGCACCGGCAAGGAGGTCCTCGCCCGCGCGATCCACGAGGCGAGCCCGCGCAGCGGCGGGCCGTTCGTCGTGTTCGACTGCAGCGCCGTCGCCCCCAGCCTCATCGAGGCCGAGCTGTTCGGCTACATGAAGGGCGCCTTCACGGGCGCCCAGACCGCGCGCGCCGGCCTGCTCGAGGAGGCGAGCGGCGGCACGCTCTTCCTCGACGAGATCGGCGAGCTCCCGCTCGATCTCCAGCCGAAGCTCCTGCGCGCCCTCGAGGCCCGCCAGGTGCGCCGCGTCGGCGCCGCCGCGTACACGTCCTTCGACGCCCGCGTCATCGCCGCCACGCACCGCGATCTCCAGGGCCGCATCGCGTCGGGCACGTTCCGCGAGGACCTCTATTACCGGCTCGCCGTCGTCGAGTCCGTCGTGCCCCCGCTGCGCGAGCGCAAGGAGGACATCCCGCTGCTCGTCGAGCGCTTCCTCGCGGCGCAGGTGCCCCCGCGCTCGCTCGCCGACCTGCCGCCGAACGCGCTGGAGCTGCTCCGCGGGCACCACTGGCCCGGCAACGTGCGCGAGCTCCGCAACACGGTCGCGCGCCTGGTGCTCTTCCCGCACCTCGCCGAGGAGGCGATCGTCAAGGTGGCGCCGCGGCCCGCCGACATGGGCGTCGGTCAGCTCGCCGCGCTGCCGCTCCGCGAGGCGCGCGACATGGTCGTCGAGCAGTTCGAGCGGACCTTCATCGCCATGAAGCTCCGGGAGAGCGGCGGCAACGTCGCGCGGGCCGCCGCGTCGATGGGCGTCTCCCGGCAGCTCGTCCACCGGCTGATGGAGCGCTACGGCATCCGCAGCAAGGGCTGACGGGCGGCGGGGCGTCGCGCGCGATCGGCCCTCGGCCCCTCGCCGAGCTGGTTCGCGGCGCGACGTCCCGGAGCGAAACACCTAGTTGATCCGGCCCGTGGCCAACGTTGCATTACCCAGGTCTCTGCTGCGCGCCGTTCGACACGGACTAAGGCGACACAGGCGCGTCGGTCGCAAAAGAATTTGGTTCGTGTCACACAATGCGGCTACTGTGATCATTGCTGAGCGCAGACTGGACAGGTCCTGAGGCCGCGGCGACGCTCGCCCCCTGAGCGCCCTCGCTCACGGGCCCCGCGCGGGCGCTCAGAACGAGCCACGCAGCGAGAGCGCGGCGCCGCCCGGCAGCAGGGCGGATCCCGCGGCGGGGACGACCGGATCGAGCTGGAAATACACCGCCGTGCCCACCCCCGTAGCGACGAGCCCCGCGCCGGCGCTGATGGCGCCGGCCTTCCAGAGGGTGTCGATCGAAGCGACCTTGTCCGCCGGACACCCAGGCGCGCACCTGCTGCGGAGCTCGCTCCGGTCGAGGTGCCCCTTGATGCCGAGGAACGCGCCCACGCCGAGCCCCACCGCGCCGGCGCCGACGAGCACGAGCGGCCAGCGCGGCCGCACCGGCGCGGCCGCGCCTGCCGCTGGGCGCGGCGGCGCCGCCGCAGGAAAGCGCACCGCGATAGGCAGCGCCTTGTCGCCCGGCGACAGCGTGACCACGGTGACGACGCGCGTCCCGGCCGCGTCCTCGAAGGTCAGCGTGTGGCGCCCGGGATCGACCTCGATCGGGTCCCTCGGGAGCGCCTCGACCAGCGGCGCGCCGTCGAGGAGCACGCGCACGCGGCCCGGCGCGCGGCCCTCCGCGGACGTGGCCGACAGCGCGACGCTGGGCATGTCGCGTTCGACCTCCTCGCTCCAGCTCTGGCAGTCGCGGGCGAGCATCGCCGGGCACGAGCTCACGCAGGCACGGAGCTCGGCCCGGGCGCGCAGCAGCGCGCGGTCCCGCAAGAGCTGCTGCGCTTGCTCGTACGACGCCGCGCACGTCGCGCCCACGCCCTGCGCGCGGGCGCGTGCGCCCGTGAGCAGCGTGACCGCCGCGACGAGGGCGACGAGGAGGCCCCGTTTCATCGCCGCGTAAGCTACACGCTTCGGTCGTTCACAGGCACTCACGCTTGATCCGACGGATGCCGTCGCCGTCCACGTAGTAGGGGGGCACGCAGCGCGGGCGCGGCCGCGCGCTGCGCGCGGGGGCCACGGCGCGCACGCCCGCAGCGCGCTCCGGCGCGGCCCCGCGCGCGACCGGCTTCGGCCCCGCGGCGGCGCGCGTGGAGGCCGCAGGCGCCGGCGCGGACGCGCTCGCGGCGGGCGCCTTCG
Organism: Sorangium sp. So ce590; assembly: GCF_051521365.1. Taxonomy (NCBI): domain Bacteria; kingdom Pseudomonadati; phylum Myxococcota; order Polyangiales; family Polyangiaceae; genus Sorangium; species Sorangium sp. So ce590. The sequence goes on along the minus strand of NZ_CP150346.1, from coordinate 4,477,100 downwards.
GGGCTGCCACAGAGGCCTTCGGGGCTGCCGCTGAGGCCTCCGGCGTGGCCGCTGAGGCCTCCGGCGTGGCCGCTGAGGCCTCCGGCGTGGCCGCGGAGGCCTCCGGGGCGGCCGCGGAGCCCTCCGGCGCCGAGGCGACCGTGGGCGGCGAGGACTCGTCGACGCTGGCGTGCTCGGCCGGCGCGAGCTCCGGACGCGCGCCGCAGCCCCTGCCGACGGCCAGCGCGAGCACGAGCGCGGCGGCCCCGAACGCCAGCGCGGCGGCGCGGACGAGCTGCGCTGTCGCCCGCCGAGCCGGCGCCGCCGCGACGATCGGCGTCGCGGGCGCGGGCGCCACGGGCCGCGCCATGTCCTCGACCGTCCTCGTCATCGTCGGAACCGTCACCGAGATCCGCTGCGATCGCGCGCGGTTGCCCGACAGCAGCGCCGGGCGCATGTCGACCTCCCGCAGCGGCGTGTACGCCACGGCGGCGGGGCTCGATGGCGTCGGCGCCGCGCTCCGCTGCGACGTCTCGATCGCGGCGAGGCTCTGCGCCCGCGCCTCGAGGAGCGTCCCCGCGGTCGCCTCGACCCACGCGCCGACCACGCGCGGGCTCGCCGGCGGCAGCGCCTCCTCCAGGGCGGCCGCCATCTCCAGCGCGGTCGCATAACGCCGCTCGGGGTCCCTGGCGAGGCCCCGCAGCACCACCTCGTCGAGCGCCTTCGGCACGTCGCCGTACGCGCTCGGCGGCTGGACGACGCCCTCTAGGACCCGCCCGAAGATCTCCGCGTCGCACTCCCCCGTGAACAGCCGCCGCCCGGCGAACACCTCCCACAGGACCACCGATGCGGCGTAGATGTCGGTGCGGCGGCTCAAGGGCGCTCCGCGCAGCTGCTCGGGCGCCATGTAGCTGAGCTTGCCCTTGAGCTGGCCGACGCGGCTCACCTGGCTCCGCACCGCCGCGCGCGCGATGCCGAAATCGAGGACGCGCGCGATCCCGTCCTCACCGACCAGGATGTTTTGCGGCGACACGTCGCGGTGGACGATCTGGAGCGCGGCGCCGCCCTCGTCGGTCGCCTCGTGCGCCGCGTGCAGGCCCGCGAGCGCGCCGGCGATGATGGCCGAGCCGACCGGCTGCGGCACCTGGACCCCTCGCGAGCCGGCCTCGCGCAGCAGGCTCGAGAGCGACTCGCCGGCGATGTACTCCATCACCAGGAAGAGCTCGCCGTCGGCCTGGACGCTGTCGAGCGTGGTGACGACGTTCGGGTGGCGGATGCGCACCGCGAGCCGCGCCTCGTCGAGGAGCATGGCGGAGAACTCGGGATCCCTCGAGAACTGCGGGTGCAGGCGCTTGATCGCGACGGTGCGAGCGAACCCATGGGCGCCGACGAGCCGCCCGAAGTGGACGGACGCCATCCCCCCGGAGGCGATCACGCCGTGGAGCGTGTATCGATCGAGGGTCCTGCCCTCGCGCTCCGGAGCCGTTGCCATCGTTGCCCTGTTCTACAACACTCGGCAGCGTCGCTGGATCGCAAGATTCGCCCCGTGCGCGGCGGCAGCTGACGCCGGGCGACGAGGGACGGGCGCTCGACCGAAGAGGCGGAGAAGGGGTGCGGCCGTGGAGGTGCAACTGCGCGCGTCAACGGTGTCAACTCCTCATTGACACGGATCCGGCCGGCGGCGCGCTGCGCGTGCGCCGCGGCCTCCAGCTATCAGGTCACAGGGGAACCTCGATCACGCGGTCGCAGGTGAAGTCGACGTTCAGCTTCGCCGCCGCGTCGGCCTGGACCGTCGTGCACGTGTCGACGCAGAGCACGATCTGCGTCGGGTTCGCCGGCTCGTCGTAGCGCCAGGCGTCCTCGGTCGCGCAGCTCTGATCGTACGCGAGCTCGGCGGTCGCGCTCGATCTGCTCGTGTAGAGCACGCGGACCTTCTCCTTGTCGAAGCTGCTCCCGTCGGGGGGGAGCGGGATCGCCATCGTGCACGAGACCGAGGCGCCGCGGATCCGGTCGATGGCCGCCTTGAACGCGGCCGTGGTCTGCGAGGGATCGCCGGTGTCGATGAGGACGGCGCTCTCCGTGCCGCCCGCGGCGGCGATCTTGTGGAGGTCGTCGAGGGTATCCGGCGCGCCCTCGATCGGCGGGTTCTCGACCCCGATGACGTACGTGAGGATGCTGTCCGCGAGCGACGCCCGGGCGTCGTCCACGACGGCGTCGATCGTGTCGGATGCCTCGTCGCAGCCCTGCGGGTAGCCGTCCGTCACGAGCACGATCGCGTATTTCCCAGGGCTTTGCTGGCGCTGCGCCTCGATGAACGCGCTCGTGCCGCGCACCACCCACGCGGTCGGCGTGCCGCCGCGCCAGTCGCTCGAGGCCATCGGCTCGATCCGGTCGAGCGCCGCGCCGAACGCCGGAGACGGGAGCGGCGTGAGCGGCACGTCCGGCGTCGTGTAGATCCCGGTCGTGCACCTGTCGTCCTCGGCGGGGAAGAACGTGAGCGACGCCGTGAGCCCTTCGGACCCGGGATCCGCGAAGAACTGCTGGGTCGCCGCGACGACGGGATCCCACTTGAGCGCTTTATCGTGCCATTTCTTGTCGCCCTTGCCCATGCTGCCCGACACGTCGAACGCGAAGGCGAGATACACGGGCTGAAGCGACGCCTCCGCCGTCCGGGTGGCGCACGCTCCGCCTCCCGCGGGGGCGCCGCCGCCGCCCGCGCCGCTCGACCCGGGCCCGGGACTGCCGCCGATGTCGAACGAGCCCCCTTCGCCGGAGGGGTTGCCGGAGCTCGCCCCGTCGCCTTCTCCACCGTCGCCCGGGCTGCTGCCGCACCCGAGCCCGACCGCAGCCACGCTCAGCACCGCCATGGCAAACGCAAGCAATCTCATAGTTCGTCGGCTCCTTGCACCACCGCGCGCCGGCGCCCTGATGCCGGCATCGGGTCACCGGGATGGCGCGTGGTCTCGGGCCTCAATGCACGCTGGGTGCCAGGGGGCGCGGTGGTCGGACGCGAGGTCGTTGCCTCCGCCCATCTGGAAGCCGTTCCCGCCGCCCGTGTACGGGACCCGGGGGGCGGCGTGCTCATGATGGATATAAGAAAAGAGAATATCGAACAACAAAGACACGGAGGACACAGAGGAGAGAGATAGATATAGAGAGAGAGAACATCTTATCGTTCTTCTCTCTCCTCTGTGCCCTCTGTGCCTCGGTGGTCCATTCTCTCATCCAATCAGGGACGAACCTGGGCGACGCGGCACGAGCGATTCCGGGGGAGACCTCGCGGAGAGCGTGAATCGAGGAGGCGCCGGAGCGGAGCTCCCCCGGCGTCGTTCGAGCAGCCTCCCCCCTGGCGGCGGCTCGCTCCTCGCGCGCCGGCAGCGCCGGTGGCCGGCCCCTCGCGACGAGGCGCGCTCCGTCTCCGCCGCGCGCGCTCCGGACGTCCCGCACGCTGGCGCAGCGCGGGAGGTCACTTCTTGCGTTGCCTTGGCCTCTGAGGTAAGGGGGGCGGCAATGAGTGGTCCCGAACTCGGCCGCCTCATCGACGAGGTCGATCGCACGGTGGACGTCCAGTTCGCCGCCGTCGGCGATCTCGATGAGCTGAACCGCCTGTATGCCAGCCTGCTTGGGCGCCGCGGCTCGCTCAATGCCTTGATGAAGCAGCTGCCCGGGGCGGCCCCCGAGGAGCGCAAGCTCCTCGGCCAGCGCCTCAACGCGGTCAAGGGCCGCGTGGAGCGCGCCCGCGAGGAGGCGACGGCTCGGATCAAGCGGACCGCGCGCGATCGCGAGCTCTCCGCGCCGCCCCTCGATATCACCCTGCCCGGCCGCTGGCGCGCGCCCGGCCGGCCGCACCCCATCATGCGGACCCTCGACGAGATCGTGGATATCTTCGTCGGGCTCGGGTTCGACGTGGCCGAGGGGCCGCAGATCGAGCTCGCGCGCTACAACTTCGATCTCCTCGGCTTCCCGGCGGATCACCCGGCCATGGACATGCACGACACGTTCTACGTGGCCGGCGATCCGGGCCAGAACGTGCTCCTCCGCACGCACACGAGCCCGGTGCAGGTGCGCGAGATGCTCTCCCACCCTCCGCCGGTCATGATCGTCGCGCCCGGGGTCGTGTACCGGCGCGACGACGACGCGAGCCACAGCCCCATGTTCGTGCAGATCGAGGGGCTCGTCGTCGACCGCGACGTGTCCCTCGCCGACCTCAAGGGCCTGCTCGAGGTCTACAGCCGCCGGATGTTCGGTGAGAACACGAGGACGCGCTTCCGGCCGAGCTACTTCCCCTTCACCGAGCCCAGCGCCGAGCTCGACGTGTCGTGCCTCGTCTGTTTCGGCGCGAACCGCGCCTGTCCGCAGTGCAAGGGGACCGGCTGGCTGGAGGTGCTCGGGTGCGGCATGGTGCACCCGACCGTGCTCCGGAACGTCGGAATCGACCCGGAGATCTACACGGGGCTGGCGTTCGGCATCGGCGTGGATCGCACGGCCAACATGAAGTTCGCCGTCGACGATATCCGCGCCTTCTACGAGAACGACGTCCGCTTCCTCGGAAGCCTCTAGGCGGCTCTCCCCTCGCTGCAGCGCTGACTCCCCATGTTGATATCCTACAAGTGGCTTCAAGAGATCCTCGGCGCCGATCCCGGCGTCGACGCGGTGACGTCGGCGCTCGGCCGCGGCGGGCTCGAGGTCGATCGCGTGACGCACGTCGGCGCCGCGCTGCGCCCGGTGGTCCTCGCGAGCGTCGTGGCGACGCGGCCGCACCCGAGCAAGAAGGGCCTCACCCTGGTCCGCGTGGACGCCGGCGGGGCGGGAGGCGAAGGCGTCGAGGTGGCGTGCGGCGCGCCGGTCATCCCGGCCGCGCCCGCGCTCGTCTGCTATGCGCCCGTGGGCGCGCAGGTCCTCGATCGCAGCGGCGCGCTCGTCACGCTGACCGAGAAGGCGGTCGCCGGCTTCACCTCGGCCGGCATGCTCTGCGCCGAGGACGAGCTCGGGCTCGGGTCGAGCCACGAGGGCCTCCTGACCGTCGAGGGCGGGCGCCCGGGGCAATCGCTGCTCGACCGGGAGCCGCGCCTCGAGGACTGGATCATCGAGCTCAGCGTCACCCCGAACCGGCCCGACGCGCTGGGCCACCTGGGCGTGGCCCGGGACGTGGCCGCGGTGCTCGGTATCCCCTTCAAGCCGCCGGCCGTCGCGGCGCAGGCGAGCGGCGGCGGGGCGCGCGCGACGCGGGCGTCGGTCGAGGTGCGCGACAAGGAGCGGTGCCCCCGGTATGCCGGCCAGGTGATCGAGGGCGTCCGCGTGGGCCCCTCGCCGCTCTGGGCGCGGGTGCGGCTGAGCCGCCTCGGGGTCCGGCCGATCACCAACATCGTCGACGCGACAAACCTGGTGATGCTCGAGCGGGGGCAGCCGCTCCACGCCTTCGATCTCGACAAGTTGCGGCTGCCGATCGAGATCCGCAAGGCCCGGCCAGGTGAGACGTTCGTCGCGCTCGACGGGCAGACGCTGTCCCTGAACGAGGACGACCTCGTGATCGCCGACGCGGAGCGCGCCGTGGCCCTGGCCGGCGTGATCGGGGGCGCCGACAGCGGCGTCACCGCGACGACGCGCCGGGTGTTCCTCGAGTCGGCGTATTTCGAGCCGCGCGGGATCCGCAGGTCGGCGCGCCGGTACGGCTTCCACACCGAGGCGTCGCACCGCTTCGAGCGCGAGGTGGACCTCTCCGGGGTCCCGCTGTCGCGCGATCGCGGCAGCGCGCTGATCTGCGAGCTCGCCGGCGGCGAGGCGGCGGGCGAGCCGATCGACGCGTACGTCGCGCCCCGCGCCCTGCGCCGCCTGACGCTGCGGCTGCCGCGGTACGAGCGGATCATCGGCGCCGAGGCCCCGGCGCGGACGCGCGAGATCCTTGAGACGCTGGGGATCTCGATCGTGGAGCAGCAGGCGGATCGGCTGCTCGTCGATGTGCCCGCGCACCGGCCCGACATCGCGGAGGAGATCGACCTCATCGAGGAGGTCGCGCGCGTCGCCGGCTACGATCAGATCCCGAGCCGGCTCCCGCGCGTGGGCGCGGCGCCCGCGGGCGCGAAGGGCGATTACCGGCTCCGGCGCAGGGTGCGCCAGATCTGCACCGGGATCGGCCTGCACGAGGCGGTGACGTACTCGTTCCTGTCGCCGCAGGAGCTGAAGGCGGCGCGCTACGACAGCGCGTCGCTCCTCCGGCTTGTCAATCCGCTCTCCGAGGAGAAGTCGGTGATGCGGCCGTCGCTCGTGCCGGGGCTGCTGACCGTCGCGCAGCGCTCGCAGCGGTACAACGTGCCGCGGGTGCGCCTGTTCGAGGTGAGCCAGGTGTTCCTGCCGCGCCAGGGCGAAGCAGGCGTTGGAGACGGCGCGGGCCAGCCGGCGCGGGTCGAGCGCCCGCCGGTCGACGAGCCGACCCGGCTGACGATGCTCCTCGCGGGGCCGCGCGACAGCTACCTCACGCGGCCCGAGGACGTCGACTTCTACGACGGCAAGGGCGTGGTCGAGGCGGTGCTGGCGGAGCTCGCGGGCAGCGTGGCGCCCGAGTTCGACCTCGAGGGCGAGCCCCCGCCGTGGGCGCACCCGCGCAAGGGCGCCCGCGTCACGCTCGACGGCCGCGCCGTCGGGTACGTGGCGGAGCTCCACCCCGACGTCCGCGACGCGCTGGAGATCACGACCGGGGCCGTCGTGGCGGAGCTCGACCTCGCGGCGGTGGCGGCGGCGTACAAGGCGCCGGCGGCCGCGAAGCCGAGCCGGTTCCCGGCGATGCGGCACGACGTGGCGCTGCTGCTGCCGCTCGACGCGCCGGCTGGCCAGGTGCTCGAGCTGCTGCGGACGACCGCCGGGGAGCGCTGCGAGAAGGTCGAGCTGTTCGACCGGTACCGCGGCAGCGAGCTGCCGGCGGGGACCCACTCGCTGGGGTTCGCGCTGTGGTTCAGGTCGCCGGAGCGGACGCTGACCGACGACGAGGTCGATCGGTGGACGAAGGCCGCGGTGGACGCGGCGAAGGCGCGGTTCGGGGCGCAGCAGCGCTGAGGCGGGCGTGGGGGTCCGAGCTCAGGCCTGCCGAGCTCGGACCTGCCCAACAACGTCGCGCTGGCGCTCGCGCTCCTCGTCCTCTCGTCCCTCGCCGCCACCGTGGGGGCTTATCGCTTCTCGCAGATGAACCCCGCCCGCTGACGCCCGCGCCCCGAGCCCACCCCCGGCGCGCCGCCGCCGGGCGCCGGGGGACGCGGCGGCAGGGCTACGTGCGCTGGGCGGCGGCGATGGCGACGCGCCGCTCGATCCCGAAGAACAGGAGCGGGATCGCGAGCGTGAACGCGATCGAGAGGGCGGCGACGACCGGCATGCCGTCGAGGCGCCTGTCCGGAAGCTCGTGGAGCAACCTGGCCGACCAGAACGCCGCGATCGCGGCCGCCATGTGCTGCACGGCCGACTGCATCGAGGTGAAGCGCGCCCGCTCGGCGGGGCGCGGCACCTTCGACGTGAGCGTGTTGTACGAGACGTTGCGGAACGTCATGCCGAGCATGAAGACGATGAAGATGCCGAGCACCGGCAGCCCCGGCACGTACGAGAGGAACCCGGCGTACAGGATACCGACGAGCACCGCCGCTCCCACGGAGCCCGTCTGGAACGCGCCGAAGCGATCGACAAGCGGGCCCACGGCGCGCATCGCGACGAAGCTGACCAGGCCCCCCGCGAAGTAGAGCAGCCCGAGCCGCTCGCGCGGATACCCGAGGTTGTACTGCACGTAGGCAGAGATGTTGGGGATCACCAGGAACGACGCCATCGTCACGGTCGCCGTCGTCGCGTACGAGAGCATCACGAGCGGCCGGCCGAGGAGGGCGCGGAGCTCGCTCGGGGCGCTGTCCGACGACCGCTCGCCGGCGAGGTGCTCTCGCATCGAGGGCAGCAGGAAGATCGCGAGCCCGGCGACGAGCAGCCCGAGCGCCGCGACGGCGAAGAACGGCAGCGGGAAGCCGCCGCGCCGGGCGAGCTCCAGCCCGGCCGGGATGCCGAGCACCGAGGCGACCGAGAACGAGCCCATCACGACGCCCATCGCCTTGCCGCGCCGCTCGGGCGGGATGACGTCGGCGACGATGGAGAACGCGACGGAGGTCGCGGGCCCGCCGAACGCCCCGGCGAGCACGCGCGCCGCCATGAGGCTCGGCAGCCCGGTCGCGAAGCCGCCGGCCGCGGTGCCGACGACGAGGCCCAGCATCGCCACCGCGAGCGCGCTGCGCCGGTCGAACCGGTCGAGGAAGAACGCGCCCGCGAGGCCCGAGAGCGCGGCCGCCGCCGTGTAGCTACCGCCGATGAGGCCGAGCTCCGACATCGAGATGCCGAGGGCGACCGCGAAGTCGGGCCCGAGCGGCATCACCATCACGAAGTCGAGGACGTTGATGAACTGGACCGCAGCGACAAGGAAGATGATGCTCCGCTCGGAGCGACGTGTGGACACAAGGAGCCACTCTAACGTCAGAGCGATGCTCGGACGAGGGGATACGAGCCGCCGAGGCGCCAGGATCGTTCGGGGCGCGGGCGGCGCCGGTGGTTGCCCCCGGGGCAACGCCGGGTTGCGCGCGCGCACCGTTGTCCCTCCCCGGGGAGCGCTCTACGATGGCCGCCATGGATCGCCGCACTGCCCTCGGTGCCCTCGCCGCAACGCCTGTCCTGGCCGCGTGCGCCCGCACGGAGCCCTCGCCCAGCCGCACCGATGAAGCCGCGCTCGCCGCGGAGGACGCGGTCCGCGACGTTGCGCCGCTCGGGCTCGGGTCCCCCTGGGAGACGCTCGACCCGTTCCTGTTCTGCGTCCACCACGACGACGCGTACCCGGCCGGCGACGAGCGGATGGGGCCGGCCGCCTCGCTCGCGGGCCGCGCCATCGGCCGCGATTTCGCGGGCAAGGACGGCTGGCGCATGTACCACGGCGGCGTGGTCCCCGGCTTCCCGCAGCACCCGCACCGCGGCTTCGAGACGGTGACGGTCGTGCGGCGCGGGCTCGTCGATCACTCGGACTCGCTCGGCGCGGCCGCGCGCTACGGCCGCGGCGACGTCCAGTGGCTCACGGCGGGGAGCGGCGTCGTCCACGCGGAGATGTTCCCGCTCGTCGAGAAGGACGGGCCCAACCCGCTCGAGCTCTTCCAGATCTGGCTCAACCTCCCGCGCGCCGACAAGCTCGCCGACCCGCAGTTCGTGATGATGTGGGGCGACACGATCCCGAAGCAGCTCGTGCGCGACGCCGCGGGCAGGGCGACCGAGATCACCGTCGTCGCCGGCAACTTCGGCGAGCTCCGCCCGCCGGCGCCGCCGCCGAGGTCGTGGGCGGCGCGCGCGGACGCCGACGTCGCGATCTGGACGCTCACGATGGCGCCGGGCGCGCGGTTCACGCTGCCGGCCGCCTCGCCCGGCACGAAGCGCGCGCTCTACTTCTTCCGCGGCACCGAGCTGCGCGTCGGCGCCCGCCGCGTCCCCGCGGGCCACAGGATCACGCTCCGCGACGGCGTCTCCGCGCTCCTCGAGAACGGCCCCGACGAGACCGAGATCCTGCTCCTCCAGGGCCGACCCATCGGCGAGCCCGTCGCGCAGCAAGGCCCCTTCGTGATGACCTCGATGGCCGAGGTCCAGCAGGCCTTCATCGACTACCGGCGGACCGGCTTCGGCGGGTGGCCGTGGCCGAGCGACGACCCTGTCCACGCGCGCGCGGACGGCCGGTTCGCGCGGTACCCCGACGGGCGCGTCGACAAGGCTGGATGACCCCTCGCGGCGCGAGCCCCACCGGCGGCGCTCCCTGAACGCCGTCCGGAGCGGGCGCCGCGCGTGGTCGAGGCGCTCACCGCGAGGGCAGAGCCCGGCAGCACCTCGACCACGCGCCCTCGTCATGGGAGCGCCGCGCGCACCTTGTCGAGCAGCGCCTCCCTGTCCGTGTCGTTCGAGCTCGAGAGCAGCACGAGCCCCACGCCGGCCCGCGGGTAGAGCTCCACCCAGGCGGAGTATCCGTCGACCGCCCCGCTGTGCCGGACGACCTCTTCCTCCTCGCAGCTCTCGTGAGCGTGCCAGGCGAGCCCGATCCAGCTCGCCCTCGCGTCGACCGCATAGCGCCCCTCGGCGCTCGCCGGCTCGACCGACAGGTGCGCAGGCCGCGCCGCCGAGTGCGCCTCGCGGACCGAGCTCCGCCGGAGGGGCCCTGTCTCCTCGCCGCTGCGCGGCGGATAGGCCGAGAGCTGGAACGCGGCGTAACGCGCCAGATCGCGCAGCGACGCGTAGAGCCCTCCGGCCGCCTCCGACGCGCCGAACCGCCAGTGGGGCTCCGGCTTCAGCTGGCCGTTCTTCCTGACGTGCCCTGTCGCGAGGCGCCCCGGCGGGACGGCGCTCTCGTCCCAGACCGAGGACGACATGCCGAGCGGCGCGAGGATTTTTTCGCTCACGTAATCGCGGTAGCGGCGCCCGGAGGCGCGCTCGACGACGAGCCCGAGGAGCGAGAACCCGAAGTTCGAATAGACCTCCTTCGTCCCGGGGACGTACTCGAGGACCGCGCCGGGCACCGCCGCGCGCACCTCGGCGGCGGTGACCTCGCGCGTCGAATCCGAGTAATCGAACCGACCGAGCCGCGGCAGCCCCGAAGAATGGGTGAGCAGGTGCCGCAGTGTGATCCGCGGCGAGTCGGCGGTTGGATAAACCACCTTCGCGAGCTCCGGGAAGTAGCGCGACGCGGGGTCGTCGAGCGAGAGCTTGCCCTGGTCCCGGAGCTGCAGCACCGCGGTCGCGGTGATCGTCTTGGTGATCGAGCCGACGCGGTAGACGGTATCGGCATCCGGAGCCGTCGAGATCGCCGGATCGCTCAGGCCGAAGCCCCGGGAGTACGCGAGGTCGCCGTCGACGACGATGCCGATCGAGAACCCCGGGAGCCTCTGCCGATCGAGCTCGACGACGAGGTGGGCCTCGATCTGCGGCACGACGGCCAGGAGCTTCGTCCGGCGCTCGGGGTCGTCGACCCACGCGGGCGGCTCCTCCGCGACGAGGAGCGGCGCGTCGGCCGGCGCGGGCGCCGCCGGCGCCGCCGCATGGAGGACCGGCCCCGGGGTCGGGGTCGGGGGCGCGGTGGGCAGGCGCTCGCTTGCGGCACAGCCGGCCAAGGTGAGGAGGAGCGACAGGACGGAGGCGCGGCGCATGAGCGGGGCGTGAGGCTACCAGCACCGGGCTGACCCAGCCAACGCCTCTCGTTGGCGTCGCTTTCGCCGTGGCTCATCTCCTTATCTTCTGAGCGCCGCTCTGGATCTCACGGGCTCCGTGAAACGATAGCCGTAGTACTCCGCGGTTCCGGCTCTTGTCGACGTGCTCAAGGTACAGCTTGAACATCGCGCACCGCGAGGGCCGGATCTCCACGAGGGCGAGGAGCGTCTTGGTCGAGATCCACAGCTTCCGCCCACCCGCTCCGGCGATGCGCTCCGGCGATGCGCTCCGACGATGCGCTCCGGCGATGCGCTCCGGCGATGCGCTCCGACGATGATAAAGAGCCGACGGAGAGCCGACACGGAACATCGACCACGCTTGACAGGCGTTGCGCTCCAGACAATCATGCGCTAAATGTGACGGTCAGCACGTGGTACCCTGAATGCAGTCCGAGCCAGACAACGATACGGCGCTTGACGAACAGGTAGCCGCGCTTCGGAGGCGCGTCGCGGAGCTGGAGGAGGAGCTGGCCGAGGCGCGACGGCCGCGCGCGCAGAGGCCTTCCGAGCAGCAGCATGGGCTGCTGGCCCAGTTCTTCTCGGTGGACGGCTCCGGCCACGCCGCGCTTCTCGACGCGATCCCGGCGATGGTGTTCTTCAAGGATCGAGAGCACCGCTACCTCGCCGTCAACAAGGCCTACGCCGATCACTATCGCCTCTCGGCCGCGAAGATCGTCGGGAAGCGCGACGAGGAGATCTTCGTCCCGGAGGTCGCGCGCAGCTACCGCGAGAACGACGAGATCATCATGTCGGACGGAGTCCCGCGGCTGAACGTGGAGCTCCGGTGGAAGCTCGAGGACGGGAGCGACGGCTGGACGCTGGAGAACAACGTTCCCTTCCGCGACGCCAGCGGCCGCGTGATCGGGATGGTCGGGGTCGTGGTCGACGTGACCGCGCGAAAGAGGACGGAAGAGGCGCTGCGGCAGATCGAGTCCGACCTCCTCGCCAGCCAGTCGCGGCTCCTCGAGACGATAGCCGCCCTCTCGACGCCGCTCCTGCCGATCGACGAGGGTGTCCTCGTCCTGCCGCTCGTCGGCCACCTCGACAGGGCGCGGTGCCGCCAGCTCATGACAGCGCTGCTGCAAGGCGTGGAGCGCCATGACGCCGAGCTCGTGATCCTCGATCTCACCGGCGTTCCGCTCATCGACAGCGACGTCGCGGATCACCTCCTGCGCGCGGCGCAGGCCGTGTACCTGCTCGGCGCGCAGTGCGTCGTAGTCGGCATGTCCGCGAGCACCGCCGGCTCGCTCGTGCAGACCGGCGAGGCGCTCGACGAGCTCATCCTCCTGAGAGACCTCCGGGCCGGCGTGCGCTACGCGATGGCGCGGCGGAGGGCCATGGCCCACCACCCTCCGATGATGCACCGGTGAACGGCGAGCCCGCCGCCCCGCTCACCTGCTCTCCCTCGCCGCTCACCTGCTCTCCCTCACCGCTCGCCGCTCGTCGGGCGGCCTTCGGTGGGACTCATCCTCTTTCCTCGCACCTCCACCCAGCGTGCGCGACCTTGGGCGCGAGCCCACGCCGCGGCGCGGCTGCGTGGCTCAACGACGCGTCGATGCGCCAGATACCACTTGACGGTCTGCCGCCGGACTGGTGACATCGCTTCGGGATCATCCTTACGAAGGTCGGTTGAAAGTTCGGTTGATCGCCTGGCGCACAGGCCCGGACCAGAGCTCGTCTTCGGGGCGGAATCGCCTCTTGCCTGGGCTCGATCTGCCTCGAATGAACGTCACGATGGGAGGCACGGAGGCCTCCACGAGGATGCTTGTCGACCCGAAGCTGCGCGCGCCGTCGCGACAGTGCGGACAGGCGCCGCCCCGCTGGCTCGCGCTGGGCCGCGCTCTCCCGGGCCGGGCTCGCCTGCCGCTCGGTGCGGCGGGCTTTCTGCTGATGATCGCGGTCTACGCCTGGCTCCCGGATCGCGACGGGGCGAGAGCCGCCATCGTGCCGACGCTCGCGAGCATCGGGCGCGCCACGGCCGACGCGCTCGTCACGAAGGAGCTCTGGGTCGACGTCCAGCACAGCTTCCTGCGCGTCACGGCCGGGTTCGCCGCCGCCGCGATCCTCGCGGTCCCCCTCGGCGTGCTCGCCGGCGCGTTCCGGTCGATCGCCGCGCTGCTCGAGCCGCCGACCGAGTTTCTCCGCTACGTCCCGGTGCCGGCGCTGATCCCGCTGGTCATGATCGTGGCGGGCATCGGCGAGGGCGCGAAGGTCCTCCTTGTGTTTCTGGGCACCTTCTTTCAGCTGCTGCTTATGACCGCCGACGAGGTGCGGCGGGTCCCGGCGCCCCTGCTCCACGTCAGCCGGAGCCTGGGAGCGAGCCGGCGCGAGATCGTCTGGCGCGTCCTGACCCCCGCCGCCCTCCCCGGGATCTGGAGCGCGCTGCGCATGTGCAACGGCTGGGCGTGGAGCTACGTCGTCGTCGCCGAGCTCGTGGCGGCGACCGAGGGCCTCGGCTTTCGCATCCTGCGCTTCTATCGCTTCCTTCAGACGCCGGGCATCTACGCCTACCTGCTGGTGCTGGGGCTCCTCGGCCTCGGGCTCGACTGGGTGTTCCGCGCGACCTCGCGCCGTCTCTTCCGCTGGACGACGGGAGGCGGGGCATGAAGCTGTCGCTGCGCGGCGTCGGCAAATCGTACTCCGGTCGCCGCGGCGAGACGAACGCCCTCGCGCCGCTCGACATGGACGTCCGCGAGGGCGAGTTCATCAGCCTGGTGGGCCCCTCCGGGTGCGGCAAATCGACGCTCCTGCACATCGTCGCCGGGCTCGAGCCGGCGACCGCCGGCGCCGTCGAGCTCGACGGCGAGCGCGTCCTCGGCCCCGGCGCCGAGATCGGCCTCATGTTCCAGCAGCAGACGCTGTTCCCCTGGCTGAGCGTGCGGGAGAACGTCCGCTTTCCCCTGACCCTCGCCCGCAACCGCGCGCGCGCGGTTGCGGGCGCTCGCGATCGGCAGGCGGCCCGGGTCGAGAGCCTGCTGCGCCTGGTGGGGCTCTGGGACTTCCGCGACGGCTACCCCACGGAGCTGAGCGGCGGCATGCAGCAGCGCACCGCCCTCGCGCGGGCGCTCGTCGTGCAGCCCGAGGTGCTGCTGATGGACGAGCCGTTCGGCGCGCTCGACGCCCAGACGCGCGAGCAGATGCAGGAGCTCTTGCTCCACCTCATCCAGCACCACCGCATCACGACGCTGTTCGTCACGCACGACGTGGACGAGGCCCTGCTCCTCGCCGATCGCGTCGTCGTCTTCTCCGAGCGGCCAGGCCGCGTCCTGGCCACGCTCGACGTGACCTTCGCGCGCGCGGCCCGCTCGTCGGAGCTCAAGCTCGACGAGGCCTTCCTGCACCAGAAGCGGGAGATCATGGCGTTGCTGCGCGGGCGCCCTCGATCCGAGACACAGCGCGACCGCCTGCTGTTCGGGCTCACCAACACGCAACTGGAACAGGGAGAAGGGGGATCATGAAACGAAGGACCGTTTTACAAGAGCTCGGGGCAGCGCTGGCCTGCTTCGTCCTGTCCGTGGGCTGCTCGAACAAGGACGCGGCGCCGAGCGACCCGGGCGCCGCCGCCGGGTCGAGCGCGCGCGCCGGGGCCGCCGCGCCGCCTCCCACGCCGCCTCCCACGCCGATCAAGCTCACCGTCGGTCACGACCTGTGGATCGGCTACTCGGGCGTCTTCCTCGCGAACGAGCTCGAGCTCTTCAAGAAGGCCGGGTTGAGCGTCGAGCTCAAGCCGTTCTCGAACCCCGGCGACACGCTCGCGGCGCTGGCCTCGGGCCAGCTCGACGTCGGCCTCACCACCCTGCAGAACCTCGCGGTGCTGAACGGCAACAGCGAGACCGACGTCGTGGCCATCGCCCTGGTCGACAGCTCGAACGGCGCGGACGCCGTGGTGGCGAAGGAGGGCATCGCGACCATGGCCGATCTCAAGGGCAAGACGGTCGCCCTCACGCTCGGCGAGGTCAACCACATGCTGTTCCTCTTCGGCCTCGAGAAGAGCGGGATCGGCCCCGGCGACGTGAAGATCACGAGCATGAGCGCCGACGACGCCGGCGCCGCGTTCGTCGCCGGGAAGGTCGACGCCGCGGTCACCTGGGAGCCGTGGATCACCAAGGCGACCAAGAACGGAGGTCACGTGATCTTCACGAGCGCCAGCATGCCCGACACGATCACGAACTCTGTGGCCGTGCAGAGGTCCAAGCTCGCGTCGGGGAGCGAGGCCTACACCCGGCTGCTCGGCGCCATCGATCAGGGGGTCCGGGCGCTGCGGAGCGAGCCCGACAAGGCATATCCCATCATCGGCAAGTACTTGAACGCCCCGCCCGAGGACGTGAAGGGCATGCTGAGCGGCGACAAGATCTACGACCTGGCCGACAACAAGCAGCTCTTCGGCACCGCGGACAAGGCCGGCCCCGTCTATGCATCGGTGAAGTCCGTTGTCGACTTCACCGTCCAGTCCAAGCTCGTCAAGAAGGCGCCGGCGCCGGAGTCGCTGCTCGACCCGAGGCTCGTCCGATGAGCCGCGACGAGGAGCTCATGGCGCGGGCGCTGGAGCTCGCGCGCGGCGCGCAGCGCGCGGGCGAGCCGCCGTTCGGCGCCCTGGTGGTCGCCCCGGACGGCACGATCGTGGCGGAGGCGACCGACGAGGTGAACGGCCAGCGCGACCTCACGTACCACGCCGAGGTGGGCGCCGTTCGCCGCGCGTGCGCGGCCGTCGGGCCGGACTTGCAGGGATACACGCTGTACACGACCGTGGAGCCCTGCCCGATGTGCTTCACCGCGGCCTGGCTCGCCCGGATCAGCCGCGTCGTCTTCGGCTGCACGATGCGGGAGGTCACGGAGGCGACCGGCGGCGCGCAGCGCGAGCTGGCCGTCCCGGCGCGCTGGATGAACGAGAACTCCGGCGCGCCCGTCGATCTGGTCGGCGGCGTCCTCGACGATCAGTGCCTCGCGCTGTTCGGCCGAGCGTAGCGCGCCCTCTAGCGGCGGGCTCGCCCCACGGCGAAAGGCGGCCCCATGGCGGTCTATCGCGGCGCGCGGTCAATAGGACAGCGCGATCGTGCCGCGATCGAGCTGCTCAAGGAGCCGTTCACCGTCGATCGGCTGCGCTCCGGCGACGAGGTCTTCGCTCTTCAGGCCGGCCACAGCGAGGCAGTGCGAGCAGACGACCACCCGGCCACCCGAACGGATGAAGTCGGCGAGCAGCTTCTTCACGGGCGCCTCGCCCGGAAGTGCCACGGCGTCGGGAAGGTCTCGCGCCGCGAGCGGAGGTGCGTGGACGTTGAGGAAGAGGACGGCCGGCCGACCGGCCTGCTGCGATCGGGTCGCGAGCATGAGCGCCATGGTGGCAGCGTGGGGATCTTCTTTTCCGCTCGTCAGGTTGATGAGGAGGCCCGGTTTCGGGCTCTCCGTTGCGCTCGCGGTTCGCTCCGGAGCCGACGCACAGCCCACGCCGGCCACAGCCGCGGCGGAGACCATGACGCCCGCCGTCCAACCGCGAAGAGTCGTTCGAATCGACATCGTGCTCCTCCTTGGTCCCCGAGTGGACGGCGCGGGCCACTCGTCGCCGTCTCCGGCGATGTGCACGACATTCCTTCCTCCCCGGTTGACGAACGGTGAACGGCATCGTCTGTGCCACGGCATTTCCGCGCAGGGCCGTAGCGCGCGAACCCGCCGCTTGCGCGGAGACATCGCCGGCGACATTGTGGACGGGATATCTCGCGTAACGCCCGCCCAGAGGAGGGAGCAGCCGTGCAAGCGTATCCGCATCATTATGCCGTCCGCGCCGCAGGGGAGACCGCGGGGAGCGTCCTCATCCACTCCGATGGCCTCCCGGCACTCCCGACGGCGCCGCCGCCGCAGTTCGGAGGCCCAGGAGACCAGTGGTCCCCAGAGACCCTGCTCGTGGCGGCCGCGGCCGACTGCTTCGTCCTCACCTTCCGAGCGATCGCGGCGGCGTCGAAGCTGGCCTGGCGACGCCTCGACTGTGACGCCGAAGGCATTCTGGATCGCGCCGAGGGGGTCGTCCGGTTCACCGCGCTGCACCTGCGCGCCCGCCTCGTGCTGCCCACCGCCGAGGATGCGGACCGTGCGCGGCGCCTCCTCGAAAAGGCCGAGGCGGCGTGCCTGGTCACCAATTCGCTGGCGCTCCGCCCGACGCTGACCGCGGAGGTCACGGCTGAGCCGTGATTCCTCCTCCTCCATCGGTCTTCGCGCTCGGCATCCTGAGGTCGAGCGGGCGCATCCAGATCACGTCGGGGGGGATCACCGCAGGTGCGCGAGCGGGAGCCCCGCGACGGGCGCGCGGAACGTGAGGAGCCGCGGCATCGCCAGCGATCCCATGTAGCAGGTGCGGAGATCGTGCCTGCCGAACGTCAACGGCGCGCCCGCACGGCTACCGGAGTTGGCCCCGCGCGGCGCGCCGTTGCCGTTCTCCGGGCCAACGTTGGCCCTGTACGCGCGCCGCCCGCGCATCTCCCCTGTAGACGGCGACGGAAGCGACGCCGCGCGCGCTGGCGCGTCGACCGCGGGCGTGCGCGGTGCTCAGAGCGGGTTGAACGGCTCGAGCGGGGGCAGATCCTTCGCCCTGCGCCCCTCGGCGCCGATCGCCGGGATCTCCTTGATCTTCTCGCGCGCACGGCCGGTGCCGTCGTCGATCGCTGTCCACTCGTTCCAGTAGTGGCCGTCGGCGACGAAGAGCTGCGGGTGATCGAACGGCGCCTGCTCGAACCGGACCCGCTCGTCCGTGAGCGCCTCCAGGAACGCCACCAGCGCCTCCTGCTCGCCGTCCGTCAGCCCGAGCGGCTCGATGTCCGGATCGAGGTTCGTCCGATTCGGCCCGAACCCCGTCGTGTCGCCGTCCTCCCTGTCGCGCCGGTTGCCGCCTCGGTTGTAAAATTCAACAACCTGCGCGAGCGTCAGCGCGCCGCCGTTGTGGAAATAGGGGCCTGTGAGCGCGATGTTCCGGAGGGTCGGGACCTTGAAGGCGCCGTCGACCGCGTCGCGCTCGCGCGGATCGATCGGCGTTCCCGGATGGACCTCGAACGACGCCGGGTCGATGCGGAGGGGATCCGGGACGTCCTGGCCTGCGGCGAGGAGCCCCCCTTGCCGCGTGAACGAGAGCGGATTGCCGAAGGGGTCGAGGCCTCCGGCGCCCACGTCCTCCTCGGTCGGCCGGACGCCGATGTTGTAGAAGCCGTTGTCGTAGAGCGCGGGGCGGCCGTCCCCCATCAGCATCCGCTCGATCAGCCCGCCTTCCTCGGCCTCGTCCTGCAGGTGGGTGGCGGCGCCCGTGAGCTCGGGGCCACGATGGCAGTTGATGCACTTGCCCTTGCCCTCGAAGATCGCGAGCCCCGCGCGCTCCTTGTCGCTCAGCGCGGCGCTGTCCCCTTCGGCGAAGCGATCGAACGGGGTGTCGTCGGACACGAGCGTGGCCTCGTAGAGCTGGATGGCGATGCCCCAGAACAGCGAGAAGTTCGCCTCCACGAGGGGCCGGTCGTCGACGCGCTGGTCCGAGCGCCAGTACGGGTCCTCGAAGGCCCCCTCGATGAGGTCCCGATACGACGGCGCGAGCCCCTGTCCGCTCGGATGGCGGAGCGCGCCGAGCACGCTGTCGGTCGGGTCCACGCCCTGGCCTGCGAGCGGCCTCAGCTTCAGGAGCTTCCTGCCGATGTCTGGGAACGTCCTGCCCTCGCACGACATCTCGAAGGGGCTGAGCGGCGGGCCGACCGCCTGCGACGCGAGGCTCGAGTTGTCCAGGTCGACCTGCTCGCGGACCAGCGCGCCGTCGCGCACGGCGTGGACGGCGGCGTCCGGGTCGCGCCTGCCGAAGGGGTTCACTCCGTTGAAATGGTTGTTCGCGCGCCCGTCCCAGAAATTGCGGAAGTTGAACGCCGCGTTGATGACGGTGGGCGTGTGCCGCGGCTCGACGCGCCGCACGTTCGCCCCTTGCACCTGGAAGATGTCCGGCAGCAGCGTGCAGTCGTCCTTCTCGCTCCCGGGCACGATGGCGTTGAAACGGGCGTGGAACACCCCTTGCGAGGAGACGATATCGTCGGTCTCGAAGAGGATGTCCGACGCGCGGTCACCCGGGTCGGCGAGGCGAAAGAGCGGCCAGTTGCTCGCCTGGAGCGCGTGGTTCGGTCCGCCTCTCGCGCCCGCCCCCGTGGGGTCGAACCGCTCGCGCCGCTCGGGGTCCTGGTTGCTGAGCCCGGGGCTGAGCTGGTTTCTCTTGCGATGGTCGGCGCCGGCGTGGAAGTGGCATGTCGCGCAGGCCACGCCGTCGCTGCCCGCCTGCATGTCCCAGAACAACGCCTTCCCGAGCGCGACGGCCTTCTCCCTGCTCTTGACGTACCGAGACAGGTTGTCCGGCTCCGGGACCCGGACGCCCCGGAGCGAGCCGATGGTCGGCGGCGGATCGCCCGGCGCGGGCGTCGCGCCGTCGTCCGGCGAATACGACGTCGGCGGCTCGCTGCCCCCGGGCGCGACAGGCGATGATCCGCCCGCCGCGAGCGACGACCCCGGTCCGGGATCTGCACCTCCAGAGCCCAGCGGCTCGTATCCACCCGAGCCCTGAGGCCCGTATTCCCCGTCCGAGCAGCCGGCGGTCGCCGACAGGCCTACAAGGACGCCGGCGATCACCGCCCCGAGCCCGCATGAGCGCGGGCCGCCAGGAAAATCTCTAGCGATCACGAGGAAACCTCCTTCGCTGCTGCGCGAGTGAATGACAGGCGGCGCGAGCCGGCCCCCTCGCGGGACAGCGCGAGTCGCGGGCCTGTTCGTCCGTCCTGCGACGACCGGATCTCGCGAGCGTCAACGTGTCGGCGACGCTCCGCCCCCGTCGTTCGAGCTTCTTCAGTCCATCCGAGCCTCAGAAAGACACCGCGTGTCCAGGGCGCGCATCTACGTCTCCTCTCGTCACGGCGATCTCCTCTCGTCGCGAGCGCACCAGCCCGCGCGATGGATTCGAGGGACAGGACGGCCTCTGTCGAGGACCGGGCGAGGAGGGACAAGGGGGCAGCACGTATCCCCTCATCGTGCCGGCGCCGCGCCGAGCAGGGTCAGCCACGCGCGCCGCCGAAACCCTGACCCATCCACCGGCGCGCGGCAATGTAGTCGATGCCGCATCGCAGGCAGGAGCGACCCGAGCGCGGAGCGCCTGGCGATCGAGGGCAAGGCGAGATGGCTGGACTGGGCTCTTCGAGAAAGCCTTGAAGGAACGGGAAGAATGCGGAAGGAGCGCCGCCGCCTACATTCGCGACGGCGCTACCCGTCCCGGGTTGGGGCCAGCGACCCAGGTTGGGGCCAGCCAGACCGCGCGCTCGATCAGCGCGAGCGCTTCCCGAGCGCGCGCTGCTTCGCCTTCAGGTACGACGCCTCGTCGACCGCCTCGTCGTGCGCGAAGCGGACCAGCGCGGGCACGACCGCGGCCTCCCACGCCCCCGCGAGGCGGAGCGCGAGGAAGTCGCTGAAGAGCGCGTCGAGCGTCGCCTCGAGCGCCTCGACCAGGCGCATCCGCTCGTAGAGCACCTCGTGGACCTCGTCGTCCTTCTTCGTGAGCTCCGCCGGGATCGACAGGTTCGCGAGACCGAGCGTGTCCCCCTTGAAGAGCCACGCATACTCGCGCTCGCCGGACACCAGCCGCAGGCGCGCCTCGCGCGGGAGCTTGCCCTGGCGCAGCGCCTCCTTCGCCTCGGGCGCCGCGCCCGGCGCCGCGGTCTTGAGCACGCTCTCATCCTTCTCGAAGGCGAGCGTGAGGCGCGCCTCCAGCCAGAGCGCGCACGCTGGCTCGCCCGTCGGAGCGAGGTTCGTCTCGAAGAGCATGCTCTCGAACCAGAGCCAGAGCAGAAACTCGCGCCCGACGAAGCGATTGCGCTCGATGCGCTCGACGAGATCCGTCACGCCGCGTCTCCGGGCCGCGCGAGCGAGGTCGGCTCGAGCGCCTCCCAGAGCTTCTCCGCGCGCGCGTCCAGCTGGCGCCGTTCCGCCGCGGTGCCGGGGCTCTCCGGGACCAGCTTGAGGCGGAACGTCTTCTCGAAGAGCTCCTGGACGAGGAGGTGCACGCGCGGCGACTGGCTGAAGAAGCGCGCCATGCCGGTCCCCGTGTTCCAGACGAAGTCGGTGCTCCTGGTGACCGGGATGAGCTGCCGCCGGAGCTTCTTCAGCACGAAGAGCTTGAGATCGGCGCGCGCCTTCTTCCCGAGCCGCTCCAGGCCCTTTCTCTCGAGCAGCGCCGCCTCCGCGTCCCGGAGGTGGGCCTGCAGCAGCGGCTTGGGCACGACCCAGCGGTCGACGCGCAGGCCGAGGCAGACGTACTCGTTGAAGAAGACCTTCTCGTGGTCGAGGTCCACATCCATCGGGTCCTCGATCGAGCACCACCCGTAGCGCTCGCTCTCGTCCTCCTCCGGGACGAGCGGCTGCGAGGCGGCGGCGCGGACGCGCTTCATCGACGAGCCGGCGAGATTGTCGGGCGGATCGCCGAGCACGAAGAACCGGGAGAAGGTGAGCTTGCCGCGGAGAGCACCCAAAGTCGCGCCTGCGTAGAGGCGAGCCACGCGCGACGCAAGAGATTTGGGACCCCCATGCACCAGGATTCTGTTGCCGCCTGCGGCGCGATAGCCGTCGAAGGGCGCCCTGGCCTCGAATTCCATCGCCCGGGGGCAGTCGCCCCGAGGTCCCACGGGCAGGCCATGCTTGACAGGAGCGAGAGCCCTGGCGTCTCCTGTCCTCCGCGGCGTTCTTCATGCCCTGCCCCATGGAGTTGGGAGGCGAAGCCGCAGGCGAGACGACTCTCGCTGATAGATTACTTGACGATGGCCGGGTCCTCGATCGTGAAACACTCGACCGACGACGCCGCGTATTTTACCGCGTTGTACCAGAACTGCGGGATCTGAAAGACCTGCGCCGCTGATCTCTGATAGCAGGGGCTGTTCGGGTCCGTGAACATCTGGGGGTTGAGGCACGACGCCGTCCCGAGCCATTGGCCCGAATAGGTCACCCACTCGTCGCCATACGCGACGACACGGCCCTTGCCGACCTCCTCGTGCACCGCGAAGTTGTTCCTGCCGTCGGTGCAATCGACGATCGCGGTCGTCGACTTGATCGAGCGCGCGACGTACGCGCCCACGCTCTGGATGTCCTTGCCGATCGGTGTGTCCTGGTTCCAGGTGCCCACGCTCCCGGGGAGCGGGCCGCCGACCGGCACCGGGCCGCCCCAGCAGTTGCAGTTCGGGCAGCCGTTCTGCGCAGGATCCAGCACGCCGTCGGCGTTGAACTGGATGTCCGTGAACGAGAGGAGCTGGTTTGTCGCCGTGACGTCGTGGACGGTGCATCCCTGTCCATTGCACTGATAACCGCTCAGCGCGATGAGACCACCGCCGTTGTTGACCCAGTCCTTGAGCGCGTTCACCTCGTCAGCCGTGAACTGCCAGGGCGCCCCGTCGTCGTTCTGTACGCCCTTCGTCACCATCCACTGAAGGAGTATCACGTCGTACTTGGCGAGGAACTCCGGCGTGAGCGTGGGCTTCTCCATGTTGTAGTTGTCGACCTGGGCCGTGCTCTGCGTGTTCAACCAGTTCTGAAGCGCCGTGGTGCTGTCACTGCTGCACGGACCCCAGACACCTTCGTGACCGATCGACGCGATGTTGATGCAGGTGCAGTTGCCTGCGTCATCGCAGGTCGTCTGGTGACCGGCATCAGCCTGTGACGGGCCGCCGGAGCCCGAGGTCGTCAGCCCGAAATCGCCGCCGAAATCGTCGTCGAAATCGTCGCTGCCGGTGCTGCTGCTGCTGCCGGCGCCGCTCGTGCTCTGGCCGCCCGCGCCATTTCCCGCGGTGTTGCCCTCGCCGCCACCGCCGCTCGCCGAACAAGCGATGACGGGCAGCCAGAAGGATGCGAGCACAGCGCAGAAGCGAGTCGCGAAATGATGTCTTGTCATGATCCATGAGACTATCACTCCCCGCGCCTCGTTCGAGGTCTAAAATGCTGAGGAAGCTCTCCCCCCGCAGGCGCTACAGGCCGCAGGCGCTACAGGCCGCAGGCGCTACAGGCCGCAGGCGCTACAGGCCGCAGGCGCCACGGGCTCCTCGATCCCCGCCGCGCCCCCCCGGGCGCGACAGCTCCGGCGTGAGCGCTGCCCCATCCTCTGCCGGCCAGACATGCGTAGGCAGCGCCACGAGCATGGCGCTCGGCCCGCGCGGCGCCCTGGGCGCAGAGACGCACACGTATGGTGTGGGTGAAAGAAGTCGGCGCGAGAGGAACGGCCGGGGGCGCGGGCGCCGGAGGCGAGCCGCGTGACGCCGCGCGCCTCGCCTGCCAGCCGATCGAGCTCGTCATGCATCCACCCGGGCGCGCCGCGGCGCTCATTCCATCAAGGCATGATCTTTTCCCATAATGGGCTCTCCGAGCCCGCGAATCGGAGGCTCCAAACAAATTCTGGCAATTCACTGGCTCACGACGGAATGGTCGCTACCCGTGCTTCAGCGGGTGCGCTCCCGCCCGGCCAGCCGCTTTTTTTCACCTCGCGACGCGCGAGGGCCCTTTTCGTCCTGCCCGGTTGTGCAATGAATCTGCGCGTCGATGCCGCTCGTCTTTCTGCCCGACGATCTCCGCTTCTTCCTGTGGGACGACACGGCCCCTGAGCGGCTCGCGGCCCGGTCGCTCGGCGCGACGACCCCGGCGGAGGCGGCCGTGGTCTCCGAGGCGGGCCGCGCCGTGAGGAAGGCCGGAGAGGCCGCGTCGCTCCTCGACGGCGTGTCCGCCCTCGCCCGCATGGCCCAGGACGACCTCGGCCGAGCGCCGCCGTCCGTCGCCGCGTGGAGCCTGGCGAGCAAGCTCGCGCTCGACCTCGTGGTGCGCGAGCGAGTCGTGCCCCGCGTCACGCCCACCGGCGGCAGCGCGGAGGCCCGCTGGGCGGCGTCGCTCGCGGCCCCGGAGGACGCCGCGCGCGTCGCGGCGCTCGCCCGCGCCATGCCGCCGGCGGCGCACGCGGTGCCGGCGGGCGCGCAGGCCGCGGTCGCTCGCGAAGGCCGCGGGCGCCCCCGCGCGGCCGCCGCCGCGGAGGTCTGGTCCGCCGAGGCGCTGCTGCGCGCCTTCCTGGACGCCGTGGCGGACGCGCTCGCGCGCGGCAGCGCGACGAACCGCCCGAAGGCGCCGCCGCGGCGGGCGCACGCGCCCTGGGAGCACCGGCTGGTCCTCGCCCTGACGGGCGCGCAGCCCGCCCTCGCCACGGAGGGGCTCGCCGAGCGCGCGCTCGTCGCCGACCTCGACGCCTGGGTCCGGCCCGCGCTCGGGGACTGCGACGCGCTGCGCGCCTGCTTCCGGCTGGAGCTGCCCGAGGGCGACCGCGGCTTCCTGCTCCGCTTCCTGCTGCAGGCCACCGACGATCCGAGCCTGCTCGTCCCCGCCGCCGACGTGTGGAAGGCCCGGGGGCGCACGCTGAAGGCGCTCGGGCGCGCGTTCTCCGATCCGCAGGAGGCGCTCCTCGGCGCGCTCGGCGCCGCAGCGCGGCTGTTCGCGCCGATCGCGCGGGCCCTCGGCGAGGCACGGCCGGAGCGCGTGGCCCTCGATCCCGCGGAGGCATGGGCGTTCCTCGCGCAGGCCGCCCCGGCGCTGGGCGAGGCCGGCTTCGGCGTGGTCGTGCCGGGCGAGCTCCTCGCCTCGGGGCAGCGCCGCCTGCGCCTCCGCATGCGCGTCGGCGCGACGGGCCGCACGGCCGGCGTGGTCGCGGGCAGCGCCGGGCTCGGCCTCGACGAGGCGCTCGATTTCGCGTGGGAGGCGGCGCTCGGCGACGAGCCGCTCTCGGCGCGCGAGCTCGCCGCGCTCGCGCGGCAGAAGTCGCCGCTCGTCCGGCATCGCGGGGCCTGGGTCGTCGTGGTGCCCGAGGAGCTCGCCGAGATCAAGCGGCGCCTCGAGGCCGGCGGCGGGCGCCTCTCGACGCGCGAGGCGCTCGAGGTCGCGCTCGCGGGCGAGGCCCAGGTCGACGGCCTCTCGGTGTCCGTGGTCGCCGAGGGGGCGCTCGCGCAGGCGATCGCGCGGCTGCGCTCGGGCGCGGAGCGCGCCGCCGCGCCGCCGGAGGGGTTCGCGGGGACGCTGCGCCCCTACCAGGCGCGCGGCGTCGCCTGGCTGCAGACGATGGCGAGCCTCGGCCTGGGCGCCTGCCTGGCCGACGACATGGGCCTCGGCAAGACGGTCCAGCTGCTCGCGTTCCTGGCGGGCCGGCGGGCGGCGGCGCCGGAGGACGCGCGCCCGACGCTGCTCGTCGCGCCGACGTCGGTGGTGGGCAACTGGGAGCGGGAGGCGGCGCGCTTCGCCCCTGCCCTGCCCCTCGTGCGCCACTACGGCGAGGGGCGCGCCCGCTCCGCCGAGGAGCTCGCGGCGCGGGCCTCCGACGCGGCCTCCGGCGCAGATGGCGCGCTGCGCGCGGGCGGCGCTCAGGGCGCCCGCAACACGGGCGGCGGGCTCGTCGTGACCACGTACGGCCTCCTCCGCAGGGACGCCGCGATGCTCGCCGGCGTGGACTGGGCCGCGGTCGTGCTGGACGAGGCGCAGAACATCAAGAACGCCGCCTCGCGCACGGCCCGCGCCGCGCGCGCGCTCCGCGCCCCGCACCGCGTCGCGCTGACCGGCACGCCCGTCGAGAACCGCCTCGCCGAGCTCTGGTCGATCCTCGAGTTCGCGAACCCCGGCCTGCTCGGCCCGCTCGAGGCATTCCGGCGCACCTACGCGGTGCCCATCGAGCGCTACGGCAACCGGGAGGCCGCAGAGCGGCTCCGGCGCATCGTCGGGCCGTTCTTACTGCGTCGCGTCAAGAACGATCCGGCCGTGGTTCCGGACCTCCCGCCGAAGATCGAGGCGCGGGTCTTCTGCACGCTCACGCGCGAGCAGGTGACCCTCTACCAGGCGGCGCTCGACGAGGCGATGCGCCGCATCGAGGAGGCCGAGGGCATCGCCCGGCGCGGGCTCGTGCTCGCGCTCCTGACGATGCTCAAGCAGATCTGCAACCACCCCGCGCAGTGCCTCGGGGAAGCGGGGCCGCTCGCGGGACGGTCGGGCAAGCTCGCGCGCCTCACGGAGATGCTCGAGGAGGCGCTCGCGGGAGGGGATCGCGCGCTCGTGTTCACGCAGTTCCGCGAGATGGGCGACCGGCTGGTCCGGCACCTCGCGTCATCGCTCGACACGGAGGTCCTCTTCCTGCACGGCGGCACGCCGAGGCTCGCGCGCGACGAGATGGTGCGGCGGTTCCAGGGCGATCCGCGGGGGCCGCGCGTCTTCGTCCTCTCGGTCAAGGCCGGCGGCACGGGGCTCAACCTGACGGCGGCGAGCCACGTGTTCCACTTCGATCGCTGGTGGAACCCCGCGGTGGAGGACCAGGCGACGGATCGCGCGCACCGGATCGGGCAGCGGAGCGCGGTGCAGGTCCACAAGCTCGTGTGCGCGGGCACCGTGGAGGAGAAGGTCGACCGGATGCTGGAGCAGAAGCGCGATCTGGCGGCGCAGGTCGTGGGCCAGGGCGAGGCGTGGATCACCGAGCTCGACAACGCGTCGCTGCGCGAGCTGTTCGCGCTGTCGCGGGACGCCGTGGCGATCGCGGGCGAGCTGGACGACCGCGACGAGCCGGAGGGCGAGCGGGGCGAGCGAGGCGAGCGAGGCGACGACGATACCCCGGGCGGCGAGCCGGAGCAGCGGCGCGGGCCACGCGGGGGGCGGGGTGCCGGGCGCCGCGTGCCGCGTGCGCGAGGAGAAGCGCAGACATGAGCCCGCCGGCGCGCTGGGTGCCGTTCCATCGCGAGGCCGGCCCGAAGCCGCCGCCTGCGCGGGGCATCCGGATGAAGCGGGCCGGCACGACCTGGTGGGGCAAGCGCTGGGTCGAGGCGCTCGAGCGGATGTCGCCGGACGACGCGGCCCGCCTCGCGCGCGGGCGCACGTACGCGCGCGCCGGGCGGACGCACGACCTCACGGTGAAGCCGGGCCTCGTGACCGCGCGCGTGACCGGCTCGCGGCCGCAGCCGTACAAGGTGATCCTCACGCTCGCGCGGCTCGACGACGCCACGTGGGCGAAGGCGATCGACGCCATGGCCGAGCGGGCGAAGTTCGCGGCGGACCTGCTCGCGGGCCGGATGCCGGAGGAGATCGACGAGGCGTTCCGGAGCGCCGGGGCGAGCCTGTTCCCGGAGCGACCCGAGGACCTCAGCACCGCCTGCTCGTGCCCCGACTGGGCGAACCCCTGCAAGCACGTCGCCGCGACCCACTACGTGCTCGGGGAGGCCCTCGACAGGGACCCGTTCCTGTTGTTCGAGCTCCGCGGGCGCACGCGCGAGCAGGTGATCGAGGCGCTCCGCGCCGCGCGGGGCAGCGCGCCGGGCGGCAAGAGAGCGCGTGGGGGCCGAAAGGGCGCTCCCTGCGTCGCCGAGGCGCCGCCCGTGGCGACAGTGACGCTCGGCCCCATGGAGGCGAAAGACTTCGACGCCTGGCGCGAGGCGCCGCCGGCGCTCGACGTGACGCTCGCGCCGCCTTCCGCGCATGCGGCGCTCCTGACCCAGCTCGGCGCGCCGCCGGGCTGGACCGAGGAGCGATCGCCGGCGGAGCTCCTCGGCCCGCTGATCCGGGCGGCGTCCGAGAGGGCGCGGGAGATCGCGATGGCGGAGGGCAGAGAAATCACCGAGTGATCTGGGCGTACCCACGCCTGCTGCGGCGCCTCGTTCGCCTCTGTCGTCGCCGTGTCCGTCGCCATGGTGTCCCCCCATGACAGGCACCGCACGCCCGCGTGCAACCAGGGACGAACTCAGGCGACGCGGCGCTGTATCTGGACTGAAGTTAGCCATTCTCACTGAATCTTCCGGCGCTGTCATTCGACCGGGACTCACCGTTCAGGATCGCACGACGGTCGTTCCGTCGCGCCGTGAGCCGAATGAAGGCACCACGTTGTGCTTGACATCGAAACACGTTTGAATGTCGTATCGCGCAGCGATGCTTGCCGCCGTTCCGGTGAGTGCAAGTCCAGCCGATGAACATTGATGATGCCCACTCCAGAAGGTCCATCCATGCGAATGTTTGCCCTTCGAACCACCCGCGTTGCCCTCGGTCTTTGCCTCACAGCCGCTGCCTGCGGGCAGTCCGGATCGAACCCGCCCGGGCAAGGCGGTGCGGGCGGCTCGGGCGGCGAGAGCGCGACAAGCGGCGGCGACATGACGTCGAGCTCCGGCTCGGGAGGCGACATGACGTCGAGCTCCAGCTACAGCTCGGGCTCCAGCTCGGGCTCGGGCGAAACCGCTGTCGAGAATGAGAGCGCCGATTGCGAAGTCGCTGCCCTGCCGGAAGCGAGCGCGCTGAATCAGATTCCCAAATTGCCCGACCCGTTCACGAAGCTCGACGGAGATCGCATATCCACCAGAGCAGAATGGCGCTGCCGAAGGCAGGAGATACGCAAGCAAGCCGAGAAGTATATCTACGGCGAGAAGCCGACGCCCGACGTGGTGACCGGCACCGTCACCGAGAGCAAAGTCTCTGTACACGTCGAGGCCCAGGGCAAGGAGATCGACTTCAGCGCCGACATCGTGTTGCCCTCGAAGGGACAAGCCCCCTTCCCCGCGATCATCAACGTGGGCGCGAAAGGCGGGTTCGGCGGCATCACGCTAGGCGAAGGCCGCGTCCTGGATCAAGGCGTCGCCGTCATCTACTACAACCACAATGAGCTCGGCAGGGAGGGCACCCCGGAGCAATCCAGAGGCAAACCCAACCCGGGGAAGTTCTATGACATCTACGGCGGCGACCACTCCGCAGGCCTCCTGATGGCATGGGCCTGGGGCGCCAGTCGAATCCTCGACGTCCTACAGATGTCGGGGGGCGACATCATCGATCCAACCGGCGTGGGTGTCACGGGATGCTCGCGCAACGGCAAGGGGGCATTTGCCATAGGCGTCCTCGACGATCGAATCGCCCTGACGATCCCCCACGAGACGAGCACCGCCGGGGTTCCGGCCTACCGCATCGCCGACGCGCTGGGTAGGGAGCGGACGGACCACAACTACTTCGGGCTAAACTGGCTCAGCAACAACTTCGATCCATTTGTCTTCAAGAACAACGTCTCGAACGCCGTCAAGCTCCCCATCGACACGCATGCGCTGATCGCCATGATCGCGCCGCGCGGCCTGCTCGTCCTCGAGAACCCGCATCAGGCTCAGATGGGCGCCCCGGCGGGTCATACAGCCACGGTGGCCGGAGCAGAGGTCTACAAGGCGCTCGGCGTGGAGAAGAATATCAGCTACCACTCGAAGGTCGCCGACACGGCGCATTGCTCGTACAAGAGCGAATACACCGACCTTCTCGTCCGTAATATCGCAAGGTTCCTGAAGCACGAGGGCGAGGCCCCCGGAGAGTTCGTCGTCGGGTCGGGCGGCTCGCTCAGCATGTCGGACTGGGTAGACTGGGAAGCTCCGACGCTGAAATGATGGCGCTATTCGCCGATCCTTCGTGGAGCGCCGGAGCCGGATCGAGGCGCGCCTCGCGCGCCTCGCGTCAGCAGTTCCGCGAGGCGGGGGCGCCCCCGCGGGACGCTGCGGCGCGCACGGCGGCCCGCTCCGACTCGGAGAGCACGACGTTCAGCTCGAGCACGTCGCAATCACCGCTCCGCTCCACGTTCACGCTCACCTGATCCAGATCGATCCGCTCGTACTTCGAGATGACCTGGAGCAGCTCCTGCTTGAGCCGTGGCAGGTAGTCCGGCTCGCCCGTCGTGCGCACGCGCTCGCGCGCCACGATGATCTGCAGACGTTCCTTCGCCAGGGTCGCCGACTTCGGCTGCGTCCTCCGGAAATAATCCATGATCGACATGGTAGATCCCCCTAGGCGGTCGCCGCCTGGCCGCCGAAAATTCGGCTGAAGAACCCCTTCTTGGCCGGCTCCAGGAAGCGGTGCGGGCGCTCCTCGCCGAGGAAGCGCTGGACCACGTCGAGGTAGGCCTGCGCCGCGTCGCTCGTCGGATCGAGCACCACGGGCGTCCCGGCGTTCGACGCCTGGAGCACCGCCGTCGACTCCGGGATCACGCCGAGCAGCGGGATGCCGAGGAGCTCCAGCACGTCCTGGTGCGCCAGCATCTCGCCCTTGGCGACGCGCTCCGGCGCGTACCGCGTGAGCAGGAGGTGCGTCTTGATCGCCTCCTCGCCGAGCTCCGCCCTGCGCGTCTTCGCGTCGAGCAGGCCGAGCACGCGGTCCGAGTCGCGCACCGAGGAGACCTCGGGGTTCGTCACCACGATCGCCTCGTCGGCGAAATACATCGCCATCTGGGCGCCCCACTCGATGCCCGCCGGCGAGTCGCAGAAGATGTACTCGAAGCCCGCGGCGCGCAGCTCGTCCAGGATGCGCCCGACGCCGTCGAGCGTGAGGGCGTCCTTGTCCCGCGTCTGCGAGGCGGGGAGCACGTAGAGGGTCTCGATCCGCTTGTCCTTGATCACGGCCTGGCGGAGCGTCGCCTCGCCGCGGATCGCGTTGACGAGATCGTAGACCACGCGGCGCTCGCACCCCATCACGAGGTCGAGGTTGCGCAACCCCACATCGAAATCGATGGCAATCGTCTTGTAACCGAGAGCCGCGATACCGGACGCGAGGTTTGCGGTCGTGGTGGTCTTGCCGACTCCGCCCTTGCCCGAGGTGACGACGACTACCTTTGACACCAGAAACCTCCTTGAATAATAGTTCGAAAGACGTGGCTGTCCGACGGCCGAGCCCGCTCGGATGCCCATCTCTCCGGCGCTGAGGAGGCGCCGTCGACGTGGTGAGAGCTCGACGCCCACCCGATTCCATGGAGGCCGGGGGCGCGCTCGACTGGGTACGTCATGGCGCGCCGAACGAACAACTTTTTTGCGGCGAAACTTGCAGCGTACCCCGACCGGCAACCTGGATCCAAATTCCCTACATGTAGGCACGCGATAAATCCCGCGGATCTGCTCCCTCCGGCGGGGCGAGCGGGAGCGTGAAGAAGAACGTGGTGCCAACTCCGGGCCGACTCTCCGCCCAGATCCTCCCGCCGTGGGCCTCCACGAAGCCCTTCGCGATCGTGAGCCCCAGCCCGGTCCCCAGACGCGCCGTCTCCTTCGCCTGCCAGAACTCGTCGAAGACGTGAAGGAGCTGATCCGGAGGAATCCCCGACCCTGTGTCCGCCACGGCGAAGAGCGCCTCGTTACCGCGTGGCTCCGCTCGAACGGTGATGATCCCTCCCGCCCTCGTGAACTTGATCGCATTGCCGATCAGGTTCGCCAGGACCTGGAGGACCCTCTCGCGATCGCACAGCACCTCGAAGCTGCCCCCGCCCGGGAGCTCGCCCTCGAGCACCACGTGCTTCTCCGTCGCCAGCGTCTGCTGCATCGCGAGAGCGTCGTGGACGAGAGCGTCCGTCGCGTGCCTCTGCGTCACCATCGACAGCCGACCCGCCTCGATGGCGGCGACGTCGAGCAGGTCGCCGATCAGCCGGAGCATGTGCTGCGCAGCGGCGCGAATGATCTCGGCCTTCTTCCTGCCTTGCGCTCCCGACTCGCCGGCTGGCAACGTCTGCATGAGGAGAGCCGAGGCCACCAGGACGGTGCTCAACGGGTTTCTCAGGTCGTGAGAGACGATGGCGAGGAGATCGTTCCGCGTGCGAATGGCCCGCCGCGCCTGCTGGTACAGGCGCGCGTTCTCCAGGGCCACGGCGGTCCGGCGCGCCACCTCTTCGGCCACCGCCAGATCGGCGATGGAGTAGCGGCGGCCCGTCTCCGTCCCCACGAACGTGAGCGCGCCGATGGTCCGCCCGCGGGCCAGGAGCGGCACCACCATGACGGTTCCCGAGCTTCCTGCGTGCAGGGCCTCCTGATGGCCCTGGTCGTCGGCGATGCGCTTCAGGGCGAACTCGGTGCTCGCGGAGAGGATGAGGAGCGGCTCGCCCGTCCGCAGCACCCTTGCCTGCGGCGTCTCCCGGCCCGGCCGTCCGGCGATCTGCTCCATCCGTTCGGTCATCCCCTGCTTCGCGGGATCGACGGAGGTCTGCTGGAGGCGCTCGACGCGGCCGTCCTCCTCGATCAGATCGACGAAGTAGAGATCGGAGAGGGCGGGCACGAACAGACGCGATATCGCGGCGACCGTCTCTGCGTAGTCGAGCGACGAGGCGAGGACCGAGCTGACCTCCGCGAACAATCGCTGCGCCTTCTCGGCGCGCCTCACCTCCATGATGTTCTGGAAGACGAGCACCGCCCCCGACACCTGCCCTTCTCGCTTCAGAGGGGCGAACGTGCAGCTGACGTGGAAGGCCGCTCGATCCCGGCGTACGAACAGGTCATCGTCGTCCCGGGCCGGCTCGCCCGTCCGGATCGCTCGCAGCGCGGGGTGCTCTTCGTCAGGTATGGACGTCCCGGTCGCGTGTTGAATCCGGATGACCTCCTGAACGCCTCGCCCCAGGACCTCCTCCGCTGTCCAGCCGAGCAGGCGCTCGGCGGCGGGGTTGAAGAAGGTGATCCGCCCTTCGAGATCGATCGCGAGCACGCCCTCGCCGATGCTGCCGGTCACCGCGCGCGTGAACTCGAGCTGGTCACGGACCCGCTCCTCCGCCACCCTCGCGGCGGTGACATCCATCGAGACGCCTTGAAGCCGAGGCCCGCCGGCGCCGTCCTTCTCCATGTGCACGCGGGTGTGGAGCCAGAGCACGCCGCTGTCCGCCGTCCGACAGCGATGGTCGCAGCGCTGATCCTGCTCGGAGGCCAGCGTCCTTCGAAACGTCTGCTCGAGCGCGCCGCGATCGTCCGGGTGGACGCAGCGGCTCCAGAAGTCGGGCTCCGCGAGCCACCGCCCGCGCGGATAGCCGAGGAGCTCCTCGGCCCGCGCGCTCACATAGGAGAGCTGAAACGTGCGCGCGTCGGCCTCCCACACGAACGAGCGATCGAGGTTGTCCACCAGCGCCTCGTAGCGCTGCCGCAACGCCTCGGCGGCGGCCCGGTGCCTGTCGGACTCGGCCTGTCTCCGCTGGGCGAGCTCACGCCCCGCCTCCGCGGCCGCCTGCTTGGCGTCGATGGCCGCCTGGCGATCGAGCGCGATCGCGAGCTGGTTGACCACCGCGTTCACGAACACGAGATCTGGCTCCTCCAGACGGGCAGCTCCCTCGACTTGGAGAGCGCCGAAGATCGGCCGCCGCTCGACGACGAGAGGGAGGAGGACGAAGTACCCGCGCGCCTCTGCCTCCGCCCGCTGGCCCCTGGCAGGCTCTCCGGAAGGCACGGTCGTCGTGGTCGGCTCGCCCTCCAGGTCGGCCGACCGCGCGGCGTCCGATCCGGCGAGATAGGCGTACGAGGTCCTGGCATGAGACCTCGCGGCGTCGAGTCGATCGGCGCTGACCTCTTCGGCGTTCCAGACGATGGTCTCTGGCTGAAGGCGGCCTGGGATCTCCAGGATGAGGAGCGCGGTGCGGAGGGGGAGCGCCCGCGCGACGATCGCGAGGATCGCCGGGACGGTCCGTCGGACGCCTTCGAATTGCGTGAGCTGCTTGCTGATCTCGTAGAGGTACTGGACGCGAAGATACGCGCGCTCGAGACCTCCGGAGGCCGAGCTGTCGTCGCCGCGCCGCTCCGGCTGCTCCTCCGTGCGCTGGTCGCCGCGCCTCGGCTCCTCCTGGGGAGAACTTGGCGGCTCGTTCGTCCGACGCTCGGCGCTCATCCCCGCCCCCCTAGGCCTTGTTCTTCGCGGGCAAAAGGGAGGACTCGCCGGCGCGCTCTCCGATCCGGACGCCTCCCTTCCCGACGGAGAAGTAGTAGGCGCCGAAGTCGTGCTCGCTGCCGCGCGTCTTCACGACCACCAGGGTCGGCCGGATCTCTCCTGGCAGGCGCGTATACCGGAGCACGACGAGATTGTCGGCCACCGGAGAGAACTGGCGGTCGGTGACGGTCTCGCTGGAGTACATCGCGCTCGACTCGAGCGTGAGCAGGCTGGTCACGTCGAGCGCCTTGAACCGCGTGACCAGCGCGTAGAGGAGTTGCCGCAGCTCATCCTCCGCGATGCCCTCGGTCTCGAGCTGGCTCACGCTGTCGAGGACGAACCTACGCGTCTTCTGCGCGCGGATCTTGTCGGTCAGGAGCGAGAGGAGCTGACTCGGGCGGACACGCTCCCGCGAGAGATAGATGACCTCGGCGAGCCCCTGCTCGGTCGCCTCCTGGAGGGGCAGCCCCAGGGCGCCCGCGGCACGGATGATCTGTGCGGGCCCCTCCTCGAGCGCCACGTAGAGCCCCGGCTCCCCGCGCTTGCAGCCTTCGAGGATGAACTGCAGCGACAGGGTGCTCTTCCCGATGCCCGCGCTCCCGGAGAGGAGGGTGACGCTGCGCGCGAGCAGCCCTCCGCCGAGCAGCGCGTCGAACCCGGGTACCCCGGAGGGCAGGCGCAGCTCCGTCTCCAGGGGTAGCGGCGGCTCGGCGAACGCCGCATCCGCGCTGTATCGGGGATAAATGATGATCCCGGTCGGGCCGATCATGATGCTGTGTCGACCCTTGAGGTGGGCGGTGTTCCTCAGCTTGTAAATCTCGATGTAGCGCTGGCGCTCGAGCCCTTCCTCCGTCGAGGAGAGGAGGACGACCCCGTCGACCACGGTCTCCTCGACGCCGAAGCGGCTGATCTGGTTGGCGCCGTAGGGGATGTCGGTGGCGAAGAAGCCGACCGCCTGCGCGTTGTGGACGACGCTCGCGAGCTGGAAGATCTTCTCCCGGTCGATCTGCGGGTCCTTGACCTTGTGCAGGAAGACCGAGACCGAATCGACCGCCACGCGCCTCGCCTTCATACCGAGGATCCGCTCGTTCATCATGAGCAGGTGCCCCTCCACCATGATGTTGGGCTGCGGGATGAACACGATCTCGATCATCCCGCGCTCGATCTCGGCGTCGATGTCCCAGCCGAGGCCGCGGGCGGTCGCGAGCAGCCGCGCCTCGCTCTCCTCGAAGGAGAAGTAGATCCCTCTCTCGCCGGCCTTCGCGCCCCTGTAGATGAACTCGAGCGAGAGCACCGTCTTGCCGGTCCCCGCCACGCCGGCGATGAGGAGGCTGGAGCCGCGCGGGATCCCGTCTCCGAGGAGGTCGTCGAGCCGCGAGATGCCGGTCTTGAGGCGCGGCTCGTTGCCCCCGACGTCCTCCCGGTGGATGGTGAGGCGAGGCGCGAACACGTCGATGCCGGCCTGCGTGATGATGAACGCGTGCTCGTCACGGCTGTGGTCGGTGCCGCGCATCTTGACGATCTGGAGGACCCGCCGCTGCTCGCCGGACTCCTCGCGCTGGCGGGCCAGGATCAGCCCGTCGACGATCGAGAACAGGGGGTTCGTCTCGATCTCGCTCTGCCCGAACTCTCCGAGGAGGAACGTGGTGGTCTCCCACGCCATGAGGCTGATCGCGAGCTCGTAGCCGAACTTCCGGAGCTCTTCCTTCGACCCCGCGAGATCGTCGAAGACCTTGAAGCTGTCGATGACGACCATGGCCGGCTTGACCTTCTTGACGTGCTCCATAATGAGCGCCGAGGTCCCGTCGAGGCCCTTCGTCCGAAAGATGGCGCCGAGGTCCACGAACTGGATGGCCTCGTCGAGCTGCTTGGCGTCGAAGAAGTCGAACTGGCTCAGGAAGCGCAGCGTCTTCGCCGTGGGCTCCGAGAGCGTGTTGAAGTAGAGGACCCGCGCCGTGGCCGAGGCGTTGTGGAAGCAGATCTGCTGGGTGAGGATCGTCTTGCCCGCGCCCGGCGGGCCGGCGATCACGATGACCGAGCCCTTCGGCAGCCCACCGTCAAGCAGCGCATCCAGATTTCGCACCCCCGTCTCGATGCGCGCGATGGCCGTCTTCTTCGTCATGACTCAGCTCCCTCGCCGTCCTCGCCCTCGTGGGACCCGGGCGCGCTCGCCGTGCCTCGCTCGGTCCCGCCCGCCTCCTCCTGCCGCGCGAAATTCGAGAGCTCCGCGTGAAGCGCCGGCGTGAGGATCTCCGCCGTCAGGTTTCCGAGGACGACGAGGAACTCGATCATGATGAACCGGATCCCCTCCGCGAGCTGGTCGCGGCGCAGGCCGCCCGCGCGATCGTGGAGCTTCTCGCAACAGAGCCCGGTCGACTCCACACGGAGGGACGAGAGCATCGTGTATCGCTCGGAGGCGTTGTGGAGCACGCGACTCAGGATGGCGCCGAGCGTGACCTCTCCGAGGGTGACCAGGGCGCGCCGCCACAGGGAGGCGAAGGCGCGTTCGAAGACCTGGACGAGGCGCTCGGCTGGTAAGCCCTCGGTGGTCCGCTGCATCCATGCATCGACGCAGGCGCTGTGCTCGTTCGCGTCACGCATGGGCGCTACATCGCGTCTGGGGATCGCTGAGCACCGGAGCGAAGCACGGCCGAGTATGAGCGTGCTTCGCGACGAGCGTCAAGGTCACCGTCGCATGTGGCCGCTCGTAAGGTGCTCGTCTGCTCGATGATGGCCCGGCTCCGCGTGCGTCCGTCCACGGCGGTGTCGCGAGGCCTCTGTGCACGCGTCCGCCTCGCGTCTCGCCGTGCCAGAGCGCGGTCCCCCGCTGGCGCCCTGCGTGCTCGCGACGCCCGCGAACGGGCCCGAGAACGCCCGCACGCTCGCGCTCGCCCGCGCGTGGCTGGGGGAGCAGGGCGCGCAGCCGTCCCGCTGAGCCGCGCCGTCGCGCGGGGCGACCTCCGTCATCGTGCAATCGTGCATCCAGGGCGCCCCGCGCTTCCGATCGATAGGATCGTCGTGATGCGCACCGCAGAGAAAAACCGTCTGTGCGATTCGAGCGAAGGACGACCGCGGTCGCCGGCATCCACCAGGTAACGATCGAGCGGCGGCGCAGGATCCAGCCGAGCCTCGAGAACCGAGGCCGCCGTGATTGCCGGGGGAGCGTCATATTACGGTCCTCGGGGAGCTCTCGGGGCAGCTCACGCCCATTCCTGGACCCCTCTCGCTCAGCTCAACAACCAAGCGGAGCTTATCATGAGAAAAGGCATCATTTTCGTGGCGGCAGCAATCCTTTCAGACGGCACCATGGACGTGATGCTCGACAGGGCCCACGCCCGAGAAGACGCACACCCGCAAGATCACGCAGGCGGAGGTGCTCGGCTATCTCGGCGGCGTTCTCAGGGATGCGCTCGCCAAGCGGTCCAGGTCGCTGGAGGGCCAGGAGCACACGCGCGCGCTGCTCGGCTCGGTCGAGCGCAAGGAAGGGGGCCTGCTTCATGACGTCATCGCCGGCATCATCACGGAGCTCGTGGCGCTGCTCCTGAACGGGGCGCTCGGCTCGCAGCAGGCGCAGATCCTCGCGAGCTTCCTCGAGCGGGAGATGCCGTATCTCATCAAGGACATCCTGAGCGCATTTGTCCCGATCGGAACGCAAGAGTTCTGGGATACGTGGATGTGCGGCCTGCCGATGGACAACCAGATGGACGACCAGCTCTGGCCCACGTGGTTCACGGAGCTCTGGATCCCCGTGGAGAAGACGGCGGAGGTCTCAAGACGTGGTATGACGGGGGCGGCGACGCAGCGACGGCGTACCAGCACACCGGCTCGTTCTCGTGCGAGCTCTACGCCGCGAGGAAGAGCGACTTCTGGATGAGCCCCTCTTACGGCGCCGATGTGTTCCGCGTCGATGTGTTCTGGTTCGCGCTCAACGGCGGGAACCTGAACGATTTCTATGGTCGCGACCGGCAACCAGGCGGCCGGCAAGTCGGTGAACCCGCCATGCAGTACCTCACCGAGTCGCGGATGCAGCTCACCCGCACGCACCTCCAGCAGACGTCGGAGCCGCTGGCGCCTGGGGGCCTGACGTGGGCACGGGTCCAGGGACGAGCCTGGGAGACCATGGCTCTGCGCGCCGAGAAGGTGCGCGAGATCGCGCCGCCTCGCCGGCTGCCCAGGGGTCCCTCTCCTCTCGCGCCGATGCTCACATTTCGGCCTAACAACCGCGATCCACGGACAATGAGCGCAATATGAGCGCAATATGAGCGCGACATGAGCGCGATTTCCGAGGATGGACGCCGGCCATCGTGCTCCGGACTACATCAATGGCTTGAGCTTGACTGCGATCCCCATCCCATTCCTCGCCGATCGGTTTCATGCCACTTGACGGCCCGTTCCCAGACGTCGTAGCAAGAAAGATCGAGCAGGCACGCTGGGACACCGCCCGCGACCGAGCGAGCCCACGGACGAGGAGGAGGGATCTCATGACGACGATTGGACGATGCTGGATGGCGGCTTTCGGGTTGACGCTGACCACGGCGGCGTGCGGTTCGAGCGATCTCGCCGACCAGGGCACGGACACCACGCCCATCACCCGAGCGCAGGCGCCAGACAACGAGTTCACTCCCGTGGAGCTCGAGGCGACCGTCGACAGCCTCATCGCCGAGCTCAATAAGAGCTCGCTCGAGCCGATGCAGATGGTGGTCCTGCTGAAGAGCCTCTCCGACTTCTTCGAGCCGATCGCCACGGGGGCGAACCGAGCCATGGGGGAGCTCGAGGTCACAGGGAATGTGCTCGGGCCCATTGACCAGTCGGACGATGCTTCGACAACGCAGGACCTCCAGAACCAGCAGATCGAGCTGGCGGTGGCGGACGGCGCCGGGGGGATCGCCGTCTCGCCCTTCGGCGACATCAACGCAGCCGCCATCGACAAGGCGGTCGCGAACGGGGTCCACGTGGTGACGCTCGACACCGATATGGCCGCCTCGAAGC
This sequence comes from Sorangium sp. So ce590, assembly GCF_051521365.1. Lineage (NCBI taxonomy): Bacteria > Pseudomonadati > Myxococcota > Polyangiales > Polyangiaceae > Sorangium > Sorangium sp. So ce590. The sequence continues at coordinate 4,438,182 of NZ_CP150346.1, read as the reverse complement.
GCTCGCTCTACGTCGGCTCGCTCAACAAGTCTGCCGGCGCCATGGCCGCGACGACCCTGCTCACGATGCTGCCCGAGCCTCCAGGCACGGTGTTGATCCACGGCAGCACCGGCACGGATTGGATCGACGGATACGAACGGACGCTGTCGGCGCAGGAGGTGATCGGGGATGCCGGCTACACGTTCGTCGTGAGCCAGGCCAGCTTCGGCGCCGACAACGAGGCCTTCGACGTTGACGGGATGAAGTCCCGGATCGAGACCGCGGATCCGCCCGTCATCGGGCTCCTCGGCCTGTTCAACATCTCGTACCGGTGCGTGCTGGCCGCGGACGCCGCGGGCATACCGGGTGTCCCCATCGTCGCGTTCGACTACGACCCGAAGACCGTCGACTACATGCGCCAGAAGCGCATCAGGGCCACACACGCCCAGCGGCAGTACTACGAGGGTTACCTCGTGCCCTATATCCTCTACGGCATCAAGACCATCGGCCTCGACGCCACCAAGGAGATCCTCTCGCCGCTGATGGTCGACGGGAATAAAGTCAACATCGGCTTCGACGTGGTCCCGTCGGACAAGATCGACGCCTACAACGACTTCCTCCACACGATTGGCGTGATTCAGTAGCGGGGTCGCAGCGCGCGAAAGGCCTCGTGCGGCGCCGTCAGCAGCTCGAAGCCCGAGGATCCTGGGTCCGACCCGGCAGCGCCGAGGTGGCGCAGGGGGCGACCTCGCGACCCGCGGGCGGCTCGCGCAGCCCGCCGGGCAGGAGCCGCCCCGCGCGGTTCCCGCCCGGCGTCGCGGGCGCCGTGGGATAGACTGGGGCCATGACGGTCATCCGCTTCTATCGCGCCGGCGACGCCCACGGGGCCTTCTCCAACTTCTCGCGCCACCCGGTCTCGCTGCAAGGCAAGGTGTGGCCCACGACCGAGCACTACTTCCAGGCCCAGAAGTTCGCCGGCACGGACCACGAGGAGGTGATCCGCAACGCCCCCGGCCCCGGCGAGGCCGCCCGCATGGGCCGCCAGCGGAGCCGCCCGCTGCGCCCCGACTGGGAGCAGGTGAAGGACGACATCATGCGCGAGGTGGTGCTGGCGAAGTTCACCCAGCACGAGGATCTCCGGCGCGCCCTGCTCGACACCGGGGACGCCGAGCTGGTCGAGCACACGAAGAACGACGCCTACTGGGCCGACGGCGGCGACGGGAGCGGGCGGAACATGCTGGGAAAGATCCTGATGGAGATCCGCGAGCAGCTGCGCCGCTCCGCGTGACGCGGGGCCCGGGCGCGGCGCGGCGCTCAGAACTCCGCCACGCTGAACGGCCGCGCCGAGATCGTCGAGTCCGGTCCGCTCCCGGTCGGGTGGCTCTCGGCGAGCCCGCTGATCATGCCGGAGACGACGCTGCTGCTCAGCGTGCCGCTCAGGTACACGACGACCTCCCTGAACTCCGCGGGATCGACCTCGGTGACCTCGTACGAGCCCTGGAGCGCGGCCAGATCGATCTTGTGATAGAAGCTGACGTCGTCGATCTGCGAGATCCTGAGCGTGACCGCGAACGACTCGTCGAACGCGCCGTCCTCGGTCGAGAAGGCCAGCGGGACGTCGATCTGCAGGTGATCCGAGCAGTCCACGGCGAGCGCCGGCTCGGCGCCGCCCGGTTCGCTGTCCGCCAGCGTGGATCGCACGAAGCGCGAGGCGGCGAGCTCGCCCACGGAGACGGTCGCCGTCGTGCTTCCGCCCTTCGCCCACGTGAGCGGGGCGGAGCGCTCTCCGGAGATGGCCGACAGCGCCTCTCGCGCCGAGAAGCCCAGCGGGGAGACGTCGTCTGCGCCGATGTCCTCCTTCTCCTCGTCACACCCGCCCTCCTCGACCTGGACTCCGCCGATCTGGCCGCCCTGGGGGCCGCCGCCCGCGCCGTCGACGCACCCGAGGAGCCCGACGCCCGTCGCCGCCGCAAGAGCCAAAGAAAGCCAACGCCGCTCGCTCATGTTCATGACCTCCTGCGGCCTACCTTGCGTTCGCTCTCGAGGAGACGCCAGCTCAGCTTCGCACATTTCATACCGCAAACAGGCCTTCAGATGTGCGAATCTGCGCTATGTGGACCATGAATCCCTCGCAAAAGAGCTGATCCGCGCGCTCCGCGGACGGCGCTCGCAGCCCGCCTTCAGCCGCCGGCTCGGCTTCCGCACCAACGTCGTCTACACGTGGGAGTCCGGCAGGCGCTGGCCGACCGCGGCCACGTTCCTCGTGGCGGCGCGGCGCGCGGGCCTCGACGTCGCGGGGGCGGTGGGGCGCTTCTTTCCCTCGACGCCCGCCTGGCTCGCGCACACCGACCCGGCGTCCGCCGAGGGCGTCGCGGCGCTCCTCTCGGAGATGCGCTCGATGTCGCCCATCGTCGACGTGGCGCGGCGCGCCGACAGGAGCCGCTATGCGGTCGCGCGCTGGCTCTCGGGCGAGGCCGAGCCGCGGCTCCCGGACTTCCTGCGGATGGTCGAGGCCTGCTCGCTGCGCCTGCTCGACTTCGTGGCGCTCTTCGCCGATCCGGCGGCGCTCCCGGCCGCGAGCGCGGCGTGGCGCACGCTCGAGGCCCAGCGCCGCGCCGTCTACGAGGAGCCGCTGCTCCCCGCCGTTCTGCTCGCCCTGGAGATGCCGTCGTACCGCGCGCTGCCGCGCCACGAGCCGGGCTGGATCGCGCGGCGGCTCGGGTTCCCCGTCGAGGACGAGGCGCGCTGCCTCGAACGGCTCGCCGAGGCCGGCCAGATCCGGAAGAGCCGCGGGCGGTGGACCGTCGCGCCGATCCGGACGGTGGACACGCGCCCCGACCCGGACGCAGAGCACCGGCTCAAGTCCTTCTGGGCCGGCGTCGGGCTCTCGCGGCTCACGCGCAAGGCCGAGGGGCGCTTCTCGTTCAACGTCTTCACCGTCTCCGCGGCCGACCTCGTGAAGCTCTCCGAGCTCCACGTGAGCTATTTCCAGAACATGCGCGCGGTGATCGCCGAGTCACGGCCGCCCGAGCGCGTGGTCGTCGTGAACCTGCAGCTCTTCCCGCTCGACGGCGACTGAGCCGCTCACGGCCGCCTCCGCGGCGCGCCGTGCGTCCGTCGCAGTCGGCCGCACGGCGCGCGCGGCCGGTGCGATTCACACGATGGCGAACGCGCGCACCGGGAACGTACCGAGGGCGCGGACCTTCACCGGAACGGCGAAGAAGCGGGCCCCGGCGGCGGGGAGCGCTTCGAGCCCGGTCATGTGCTCGCAGATCGGGATGTCCGCGCCGAGCAGGACGGAGTGGACCGGCCGCGCGGGATCGGCCGTGTCATCGATGTTGTAGGTGTCGACGCCCACGAACGCGACGCCGGCGCCGGCGAGGAGCTGCGCCGCGTCCCGCGTGAGGAACGGGTGCCCCTCGAAATAGCGGTCGGTGCGCCAGTGGGCGCTCCACCCCGTGCGCACGAGGACGGCCTTCCCGGCGAGATCGAGCCCCTCGAAGGCGTCGGCGTCGATGGCGCGCCCGGACCGGCCGCGCGCCTCGATGACCACGCTCTCCAGATCGGCCAGCGATTCGAGCGGCAGGCCGGCGAGGTCCTTGCCCTCTGCATAGCGATGGAACGGGCTGTCCAAGTAGGTGCCCGTGTTCGCGACCATGTCGATGCGGCCGATGTGGAATTCGACGCCTTCCGCGTAGACGCCGCGCGACTGCTCGCGCGAGAGGAAATCGCAGAGGACGGGCGCCGGCACGCCCTTGTACGTGATCATGCCGTGCTCGACGGCGTGGCTCAGGTCGACGAAGAGTCGCGAGATGGGGGTGGTCACGGTCCGCTCCTTGGAAGGGCCTCCACGCGTACGGAGCCTCCTGTCCGCCCGGTCGGGTCCCCGAGCCGCCGCCAGTTTCGCGAAAGGACGCGAGGAGATCCAGAAATCAGGCAAGGCCGGTAAGTTGACGCGTGCCCACACGCACCGATAGAGTGTGACCACCGGGACGTCGCGCACTGCCCCGGGGGTCCTCGGGCGAGCGTGATGTCGCGGCGCCTCATCGGGCGCGGGATCGGGTGCTGTCATTGAAATGGAGCGTCGCAGGGAGACCGAGGTCGCCCGCGTGGAGAACTTGATGCCTGGGATGAGTCGAGCCATGCCGCGCCATGCTTTCATCCTGTCGGCGCTGGTCCTGTCGGGTGGTGCCACGGCGGGCTGTCGCTCCAAGGGAGGAACGCAGAACACCTCCGCCGCTCCGGAGCAGGCGGCGACGCCGGCGTCGGCGCCGGCGGCGCCCACGCCGAAGCCCGCGAAGGGCGCGGCGATGGTCACGATCGCGCGGGAGCAGCAGGCCACCTGGGTGCGCAACTTCAACCCCCTGCTCGCCGAGGGGAACGTGCGCTTTCCGACGGTCGCCGGCATCTACGAGCCGCTGCTCGTCTACAACACGATGAGGACCGACTACACGCCGTGGCTCGCGACCAGGTATGCGTGGAGCGACGGGAACAGGAAGCTCACGTTCACGACCCGCTCCGGCGTCAAGTGGTCGGACGGAAAGCCCTTCTCGGCGAAGGACGTCTCGTTCACGTTCGCGCTGATCAAGAAGCATCCGGCGCTCGATCTCTCGGGTGTATGGAGGTTCCTCGGCGCGGTGACCGCGGAGGACGAGACCACCGTCGAGTTCGTCCTGAGGCGGTCGTATGTCCCCGGGCTCAGCTACATCGGCCACCAGCCGATCGTGCCGGAGCACATCTGGAAGGACGTCGCCGACCCGGTCACGTTCGCGAACGAGAGCCCCGTGGCGACAGGGCCCTTCACCGAGGTGAAGGTCTTCCAGAACCAGGTGTACGAGCTCGGCAAGAACCCGCACTACTGGCAGGAGGGCAAGCCGGCGGTCGACGGGCTGCGCTTCCCGGCGTACCCGGGCAACGATCAGGTCACCCTGGCGCTCGTCAACGGCGAGATCGACTGGGCGGGCGCGTTCGTGCCCGACATCGAGCGGGTCTTCGTCGCCAAGGATCCGGCGCACCATCATTACTGGTTCCCGCTCGTCGGCGGCACGGCCACGCTGTACCCGAACGCGACGAGGAAGCCGTTCGACGACGTGCGCGTGCGCAAGGCGATCAGCATGGCCATCGACCGGGACCAGATCGTCAAGCTCGCGGCTGACAACTACACGCACGGCGCGGACGCGACGGGGCTCGACGACTCGTACGAGCGGTTCCGGAACGAGAAGGCGGTGGCGGCGGGCGACTGGGTGAAGCTCGACCCGCAGCGGGCGAACCAGATCCTCGACGAGGCGGGCTACCCGCGGGGCGCCGACGGGATCCGGACGAGGAACGGCAAGCCGCTGCGCTTCGAGATCAACGTGGTCAGCGGCTGGTCGGACTGGGTCCGCGCGGTGCAGATCATCACGCAGAACCTGCAGAGCCTAGGTATCGAGGCGTCGATGAAGACGCTCGACTTCAGCGCGTTCTTCGCGGCGCTGCAGAAGGGCATGTTCGACATGTCGATGGGGTGGACAACGGTCGAGCCGACGCCGTACAACTTCTACCGCGACCTGATGAGCGCGGAGCTCGTGAAGCCGGTCGGCGAGATCTCGGCGCGCAACTGGCACCGGTTCGGCGCCAGGGAGGCTGACGGGCTCTTCCATGCGTTCGAGTACGCGACGGACCCTGCCGACCAGAAGCGCATCCTGGACGCGCTGCAGATGATCTTCGTGCAGGCCGCGCCGGTGATCCCGCTCTTCAAGAACCCGTCCTGGGGCGAGTACAGCACGAAGCGGTTCACCGGCTTTCCCACCACGGAGAACCCGTACGCCAAGCTGACGCCGAACAACCCGCCGGAGTACCTGCTCGTCCTGACCGAGCTCCGGCCGAGGTGAAGGCCCCGGCCGGGCCGGGGGCGGCGGCTCAGTTCGTGTCCTCGGCGGCGGGCCTCGGGGTCACGTCGAGGTTCACGGTGGTGACGCCGCCCTCCTCGACGCGGATGCCCTGGCCCACCGGGGTGGTCATGACGGTGATCACATAGTTCCCCGCGGCGAGGGAGGGCACACGGAAGGTGCCGTCCTTGTCGGTCACCGGCGTGTGGCGCTCGAAGCCCGGCTTGCGGCCGCGGTTCGCGGCGATGAGGAGGCGGATCCCGGCGAGGGGCTTGTCGCCGGCGGTGACGCGTCCGCGGAGCTCCCCGGTCCCCTCGCCGAAGAGGGAGATATCGCGCTTCACCGTCTTCCCCTCCGTAACGTTCACGGACACCATGGTCGCCCGGCTCCCCTCGCGCAGCTCGACACGCACCCTCCCGGCGGGCAGGTCGCCGATGCGATAGCGCCCCTCTTCATCGGCCAACACGCTCACGAAGCCGACCGAGCGGGCGAGGAGCGTGAGCTTTGCGTGGGGGATCGGCGAGCCGTCTTCCCGGCGCGCCACGCCGCGGATGCTCCCGCCGGGGGACATGACCACCTTGACCGGCTCCACCTTGCCACAGTCGGCGATGCTCATGGCCAGCAGGGTCACCGCGTGGCTCCCGTCGTAGGCGCGCACGTGGACCTCCCCCGTGGGCACATGGTCGAGCCGGAAGGTGCCGTCGTCCTCGGTCTGCGTCTGCTGCACGTCGGCCGAGGACCGGAGGGTCTGCTCGCTCAGGGAGCCGGTGCCGAGGCGCGACTCGGCGTCGACGAACACGCCGGGCAGCGGCGTGCCCTGCGGGTCCTCCACCCTCCCCGAGAGGGCGCACCCGCGGGAGAGCGCGAGCTCCACCGTGCCCGTGTCGCCGCGCTCCACGGAGAGCGAGTCGGAGAACGCCGGCGCGTGCTCCTCGGCCGTGGCCTTGAGGATCACGTCCCAGGCGGGAATCTGGTCGATGCGGAAGGTCCCATCGGGGCTGTCGAACGTCCTCGAATACATCGGCGGCGGGGCCGGCACGTCCTCGGGAACGGCGGAGAGGACATCGATGGTGAAGCGGCGCACCGGCTCCTTGCGCTCGTCGAGGACGCGCCCGGTGATGACGCCGCTCCGCGGGAGCACGAGGCTCACGGTGTCGCCGCTGTGCGCGACCGCGGTGGTGGGGCCGTAGCCGGCCAGATCGACCTTGAGCTGGTACGTCCCGTCCGGCAGGATGAGCTCGAAGCGCCCGCGCTCATCGCTCTTCACGGCGCGCGCGGTCGAGGGGATGTTGCCCGCGACTTCGAAGGTCGTCGCGGCGACGGTCGCGCCCGCGAGCGTGTTGCCGTCCGTGTCATAGACGTCGCCGACGATCCGCGGGCTCTCGGGCTCGCGCGGCTGGGACGGCGCGGGGGATCTCAGGATGGCCCGGTTCCTGTAGGTGGGCGGCCTCCTCCGTGTCTCGCCTCCGGCCTCCTCGCTGCTCGCAGAGAGGGTCTCTTCGGCCCAGGGGCGCGCGAGCAACAGCACCGCGGCCGCGATCGCGATGGCGAGCAGGGCGAGCAGGAGGAGCCTGCCAGAGAACCGGTGAAGTGTGCTTGTTCGCGAGCTGTGCTGTTGCATCGTCGTGTCTCCATGTGGCGTACCCCGGCGAGCGCGCGACCGTGCGGCAGACGCCTTGCACAAAAAGGGAGAGCCGCCGGCGAAAGCCGGCGACTCCCTTCCCGTCAGAGACCGGAGCGCGCGCTGTCGTCGGTCACCGGAGCTCCCGTGTGCACCCCGGGAGCTCCGGCCGGCCGCCGATCTGCGGCCCTCCGGATCGTGCGTCGAGGATCAGCCGTCCGTCGGCTACTCCTCGCCGGTCCCCTCCTCCACTTCCTCCTCCGGCTCCACCTCCGTCGCGTCATCGTCCTGGCTCAGAAAATTGCAGCTGTAGTTGACGAAGCCGAGCTCCTTGAAGCTGCACGCGCCCCAGAGGTTGCCCATGGCGTCCTCGCCACCCGAAAACGCCCGCAGCTTCCGCTTCGCATTCTTGAAGAAGAGCTTGCTCACCCTGTCGGGATCGATGGTGACGAAGGTAACGACCGGATCCTCGTCGAACTGCTCACAATCGTAGTGGCCGGTCGTCATCTTCTCGAAGAGGTAGAAGTTGGTGCTGTCCAGCAAATCCCCGGTGAACTTCACCTTGCAGGAGTGCGCACAGAACTCCGCCGGGTAACCGAGGATTCTCCCTTCATCGTCGTCCTGGAGAAAAGAAGGATCGCACTTCGCCGTGTTTGCAGCGGAGACGCCGAAGGCAAAGTCGATTTCGATCTTCAGTTCCTTGTCGATGTCGATCGCCATCGCGCTGGTGGAGAGCGTCGCGGCGGAAAGGACAACGAGCGAGATAAGCGACTTCTTCATGGAAACCCTCCCATTATGACCACAGATCAATTATCCCACGCCGGGGCATCGCTCCCGGCGCACAGCTCCGCATCGGCCTGTGGTTCGGCGACGTCTGGCGCCAGCTCACCTGCCTCTTGCGGGCCCGAAGGCGGTCACGCGCTCCGTCGAGCTCTGCGTGACAGCGAGCGGTAAGCTATTCCACGACTGCGCCGGTGCAAGAGCTTTTTCAGCTGGTGGTTTTGTTTCAGGGTAGTCGCGCTGGACGATAACTGTTTCTTCCAGCGTCGCCAGCTTGCGGGAACACGGGGTTCGTCCTCGCACCATCGCGCCTATCCAGATCTGTCACCGGTGTCTCCGCGGTGGTCCGGACGCGAGATGTCGACCGTCTCTGGTCCGGCAGAGGGCGTTCGAGCCGAACGTCAGCTGCCATGCGTGAGCGGCGGATCTGCGGCGAAAGCTGCCAGTACGAACGCGCTCGTCCCGGGTGGTCCTCCGTGGAGGAGGCTCGGGAGCCCATGACGGCGAGGCCCCCGGCGGGCAGTTCGCCCCGGGTGGCCAGCCGGGGCGTCCCGAACGGCTCGACGGGCTCGACGGAACGCCGTCGGCGCTGGGATCCCCGCCGGAGGGCGCCTGAGCGCTAGAGCCGCGTGATCACGAGCCCGTCGTTCTGCACCGAGATGCGTGCGGGCTTGCCGCGGTGCTCGTCGGGGATCTCGTCGGCCATGAGGTAGCGGCCGGCGATCGAGACGAACTCCGCCTCGAGGCTCATGCAGAAGATGCTCGCGTCCGCGTTGTTGTGGGCGCCGGCCATGGCGCGGCCGCGGAGCGGCGCGTAGACGTGGATGTTGTCGTTGGCGATGAGCTCCGCGCCCGAGCTGACCGGCGAGAGGACCACGAGATCGCCGTGGGGGACATAGATGACCTGCCCGCTGCGCACCGGCTGCCGCACGGTGAGGCCCGCGGGCGGCGGCTCGCCGGCCACGTCCGGCGCCGGCGCGGCGTCCCTCGGGCGCCGGGCGGGCCCAGCCGTGCCGCGGTCCGCCCCCGCAGGCCCTACCGCCACGGGCCCCGGCGTGGGGGTGTTCCCCTCGCCCGCTGCGTCCCTTCGCGGCGAGCGCGTGAGCGGCGTCCGCAGCACGCCGAGGCCGGCGGCGACGGCCCGCTCGCGCTGGGCGTCCGTCGGGTTGCGCACGGCGATGGGCACGAGGTTGTGCTTGCGCAGCAGCCCGGCGAGGGCCCCGAGGTCGACGGGCTCGTCGCCGAGGGCGTCGAGGTCGAGCAGGATCGGCAGGTGCAGGAAGAAGTGCGGCATCTGCGAGATGTGGTCGGCCAGTTGACGCTCGATGGCCGAGACATCCGCCGTCCGCAGACAGAGCATCGTCATCGCGGGCATCGTGCCCTTGAGCGCGAATGCCTGCTGCTCCTGCCGCTTCTCCCCTCGCCTGCCCGACACCATCGCTGTCCTCGCTCGCAAAAAGGTGCTTCCGCCGCGGCACTGTACCCCGGATCCGGCGGCGCGCGCCGGAAAAACCGGCGAGCGCTCCGGCCGTCAGTCGGGCGTCACGGCCGGCGGGCCGGCGGGCCGGCGGTTGGCTGGTCGCCGCGGACGATGCTAACGGTGGTTTGGCCATGCCCACCGCGCGCCGCGCCTCCGTACGGCGGCTCGATCCTCATCTCGGCTCGCCGGCCTCGTCCTCCTCCTACCCGCGCGCGGGGGATCCGCCCGTCGACGCCCTCGAGCGCCACTTCGCCCTGGAGCTACCCCGGGTGTTCTCCGAGGCGGAGCGCGCGGCGCTCGTCGCGGGGGTCCACGCCGCCCGCGACGAGTGGACTGCCGACTTCGACGGCGAGCAGTTCTCGCTGGGGCGCGCCTTCTACACGCACCTGGAGCAGGGGCGCTCCCGGCTGTACTTCGCCGACGCGGCCGCCTCCGACGCCCGCGTCGAGCGCCGCCTCCCCGGGCTCCAGCGCCGGATGCGCGAGCTCGTCGCGGCGCTCACGGGCGGGCTCGCGCAGCCCCGGCGCGGCTTCTGCGGGCCCGGGGTGCACATCTTCCCCGCGGGGGAGAAGGTCGCGCGCGAGGGCGGCGTCGTCCACTTCGACACGGAGGGGCTCTCCGACTACCACCTTTCCCGGCGGCTCCGCGCGATCACCGTGGTCGTGATGCTGGATCTCCCCGACGCGGACGGCGGGCTCAAGCTGTGGGACGTCCTCTACGACGGGCGAGACGACCCGGGCGACGAGGCGCGCTCCGCGCGGAGCCTCATCGCCGGCTACAGCCCCGGCGGCGCGCTCGTCATCGACAGCTATCGCCTGCACCAGATACAGCCGTTTCCCGGCGATCGAGACCGCATCTCCGCGACGGTGCATGCCGCAGAGATCGACCGCGACCGGTGGGAAACGTGGTTTTGAGGCGCCGCTTCACCGCGATGTATAAATTTATATAAAAAGCAAGACGCCAGGATAAGATCCTCTGTCCTCTGCCCCCCTCGCATCCCCGGCGTCCTCGGCGTCCTCGGCGTCCTTGGCGGTCTTCTTATCCGCCAGGCGCGGGCGAGCGCCGCTCTATACGATCTTCCGCAGGTAGTGGAACTTGGGATCGGTCAGATCCTCGGCGGTGAGCCCCCAGCCCTCGTCGCGCGGGATCAGGTAGATGACGTCCGACTTGACGCTGGCGAAGCTCACGTGCCCGAGGCTCCGGAGGATGTGGCCGAACACGTCGCGGCGCCAGAGGCGGTCCTTGGGGACGTCGCAGACGGTGCGGATCATCCGATCGGTGGGCGAGCCGTGGAGCAGGAGGAACGCCATCGTGAAGGTCAGGTAGCGCGGCTGGCCGCGGTACGGGTCCGCCGTCCCCGACGGCCCCTTGCGCGCCCCCTCCTCGGTGATCATGCCGCGGGCCCACATGCCGTAGTCGTTGAGCGCGCGGGAGTCGTCGTCGAAATAGTCCCAGCACCCCTTCTCGAGGACAGGCAGGTTGGACAGCAGCGCCACCTGCGCGCGGCGGTACTGGTGCCACTTCTGGTTCAGGCTCATCGTCTCGCAATGGCCCTGGATGGACTCGTGCAGCGTGCGCTGCAGGGCGCTCCCGGGGTCCAGGCGCGCGCACACCTCCATCGCGAAGATCGCGTGCTCCACGCCTAGCCTCCGTACCCGCCCGAGGCCCGGTTCCACGAGCCGCTCCGGCTGAGCGCCGCCCCGAGGATCGCGCCGGTGCCGAGCGCCACGACGACGGGCACCGTCCCGAAGCCGGCCGGGCTCGGCGGCGTCGCGCCTGCGGCGCTGCTGGTCGAGAACGGCGTCGCGCGCGCCGCCGGGGCATAGCTCCTGCCCGGCCGCCGCACGGCGGGCTCGACCGGCGCCGGCTTGGGGGGCGGCCCCCACGGATAGTCCACCCAGAACCAGCCGTGCGACGTTGCGCTGCCACCGTAGTAATACGGAGGCCAGTCCTCGGTGGCGTCCGCGGGCTTCGCCTCCGTCAGGTCAGGCGCGAAGACGCTCGCGGCCATCATGCCCACGCGGAGCTGGCGCATCCGGTAGGCCACGAGATCGTCGTTGAGATCGTCGGACTCGGTCGTATTCGCCTCCGTGGGCACGACGTACAGCACATGTCGGACCCCGCGGTCCCAGAGCGCGTCGGCGGACGGCAGCCGCGCGACATGCCGGTTGTCGAACTGCGTCGCGTCGTCCGAGTACGGCGAGAGCCGCTGGCGATCGAGGACGAACATCGTCGCGCGCGGGCCGGGGTGCGGGCGGGCGAAGAGCGGCTGATAGTACGCCGCCGCGGCGAGCGTCTGGTGCGCCTTGACGACGCCGCGCGGGTGCGGCCAGTTGTCGAAGGTGAACACCGGATCGAACGCCTCCGCCGCGCCGGCGGCGAAGGCCACCGACTCGGGGCCGTCCAGATCCGCGATGACCGCGATGTCCCGGCGCAGGCCGCTGGCCGTCCGGGCGGCGAGGAGCAGCGACGCGAGCGCCTTGCCGCTCCGGTAGGCGCGCTCCATCGCCGACGTGAAGATCGGCCGGAGCACGTTGCCGAGCGGCGCGATGGGCGCCGGATCCCCCTGGGCGACGAGCGTGGGCACGGCGGAGGGCGACTCGAACAGCGCGGGCACGTAGTAGGCGCGCAGGGCCTCGTCTCCGGGCCTGAGGTCCGTCGCCATCCTCGCGATCGCCGCCTTGTCGAACGGCTTCTTCGACTCGCCGTCGAACGTCACGCTCTCCTGCGCGGCGCCGAAGCTCCAGCCGAAGGTCCGCTGCATGTCGAGCGCCCGCTTCCTCTGGACCTCGTGCTCGTCGTCGGAGCACCCGTCGGCGGCCACGGCGATCGCCGCCGCGAACCCGGCGAGCCCGACCGCGCCGAGCGCGACCATGATGGCGCTCCGCCGCGAGGCGTCCTTCGGCGCCTCGGTGAGGCCCTTGTGCCACCAGCGCGCGCCGACGATCCCCGGCTTGTCGAGCACCTCGGCCCGCTCGAACGGCTCGTCCAGCCGGCTCACGCGGTGGCCTCCCCGGCGTCGCGAGGCGCGCCCGCGTCAGCCGCCCGCGCGGCGGCCCCCGTCGCCCGGCCGTTGTCGCGCCGGAGCGCCTCGATGAGCTCCGGGGTGAACGTGCCGTCGATGCGCACCGAGTACCTGAAGAACGGATCCGCCTCGACACCGTGGTAATCGTGATCGTTGAACCAGTAAGCCCGGCCGACGACAGGCGTCCTCCGCCGCGCCCGCTCGTTCCACAGGAACAGGCGCTTGTTGCCCGCGGGACAGAGGGTGATGAAGTGATCGGGCTCGCGCTCGATGCTTCTCCCCCCCTCCCCTGCCGCCCCCTCCCCTGCCACGCCGTCTCCGTCGCGGTGGACCGTGCCGTGATCGTTCGCCTCGAGACCCATGATGTTGCAGCGCCCGATCGACGAGAAGGGCAAGCGCTTCACGTAGTCGATCGTTTTCGGGAAGAACGACCGCGCGAGCCGGGTGAAGTCCTTGCCTTCGCTCCGGCTCTTGTCGCTCCAGAAGCGGTTCGGGATCAGCTCGACATAGACCTTCCAGGGGAAGTAGACCCCATGGCGGAACTTGAGCCAGAGCATCTGCCGCCGCGAGAGCGGGATGTCGCGCTCCTCGCCGAACTCGAGCGCGTCGCGCGCCGAGCGGTCGATCGCCGAGGGGTCGTCCGAGAGGCGCTGGAACGTGGCGAACTCCTCGTCCTCGAGGCCGCGGATCACCTCGCCGTAGTCCCCGAGCGCCTCGCCGAGGCGCGACGGCGGCATGATGCCCATCGTGCGGTGGCTGCCGCCTGTGTAATCGATCGGCACCTGCGTGAGCCCGAGGCAGATCTCCTCGTGGATCTCGCCGAGCGGCGCGAGATCGAGGTACGGCTCGAGGTCGATATAGGGCCGCGCGAAGATGCCCTGGATGCCCTGAGTGCCGGAGTCGCAAGGAGGTTCGACCATGGTCCGTCGCGGAGGCCGGGCCGTCGCCGGCCGGTGGACCTTACCCATATCACAAAGGGCGGCTCGCCCCGCAAACCCACGAGCCGGAACGCGCCGCGCGCGGGCCTTTCGCGGCGCGCGCTGGGGCTTGTGACGGCGCTGCGCGTTCTGTAGCGTGCGTCCCATGGATCTGTCCTACGTGATGGGGTTCGGGCTGGGCACGACGCTCGCTCTGCTCGCCCTCCTGCGCATCGGGCAGAGGATCTTCTCGCCGGCGCACACGGTCGCCCGCGATCTCACGGAGAGCAACGTCGCGCGCCGGCTGCTCACGGTGGGCCAGGTCCTCGCGGTGTTCCTCGTCGCCGCGAGCGCCGTCAAGAACTGCCTCGACGGGTCGGGCTTCGCGCGCGATCTGCTCTGGGTGAGCGCGTTCGCGGTCGTGGGCCTGCTCCTCGTGATCGCGACCGGCCAGCTCGGGATCCGGCTCCTGCTCAATGCGCGGCTCCCGGCCGAGATCGAGCGCGGCAACGCGGCGGCGGGGCTCGCGGCGGGCGCGCATTACGTGGCGACCGGGCTCATCACCTCGCGCGCGATCGCGGGCAAGGATCTCGGCGATCTCGCGATCTCCCTCGGCTTCTTCCTGCTCGCGCAGATCACGCTGCACGTGTTCATCACGCTCTTCCGGGCGCTCACCACCTACGACGACGCCGAGCAGATCCAGGGCGAGAACCTCGCCGCCGCGCTGAGCTACGCCGGCGCCTCGATCGCCGTGGCGATCATCATCGCGCGGGCGCTCGAGGGCGACTTCGAGGGGCTCTTCGTCTCGTTGAAGGGCTATGGCGGCGTGCTGCTCTATCTGTTCGCGCTCTACCCTGTCCGGCAGCTCCTCGTGCAGAGCCTGCTGCTCGGCGCGCCGCTCGCGCTGCGCGGCGGCCGCCTCGACGCGGGCATCGCGGCCGACCGCAACGAGGGCATGGGCGCCCTCGAGGCGGCGACCTACCTGGCGACCTCTATCGCCATCGCGCGCCTCCTATGAGCGACGCTGTCCGGGCTTACGACGCCTTCGCCGCCAGGATCGTCGAGACGGGCCTCATCACCGATCCCTGGATCGACGGCGCGCCGCGCTTCCGCGAGGAGCCGGTGCTCGTCACGGCGGCGGAGCAGCGCGCCCTGTACCGGACCGCCGAGGAGGTCGCGGCGGTGTACGACGAGCTGTGCCTGCTCGTCGCGGACGAGCCGTCGCTGCTCGACGACTTCTTCTGTCTGACGCCCTGCCAGAAGGCGATGTGGCTCTCGTCGCAGCCGCTGTGGCACGGCATCGCGCGCGCCGACGTCTTCCTGACGGACGAGGGCCCCGCGATCGCCGAGCTGAACTGCGACACGCCGACGGGCGAGGCGGAGGCGGTCGTGCTGAGCGCCCTCGCGGCGGCGGACCACCCGGGCGCGCTCGACCCCAACCGCGAGCTCGGCGCCCGGTTCTGCGCGATGGTGGACGAGGTCGCCCGTGCGCTCCTCGGCGAGGCCGCGACGCGGCGCCTCGGCTTCGTCTATCCCACGGAGTTCACCGAGGATCTCGCGGTGATCCGCCTTTACCGGCGCTGGATCGAGGAGCGCGGTTACGCGGTGTTCCTCGGCTCGCCGTACAACCTCGGTCACGACGATCGGGGCCTGTCCCTGTTCGACGTCCCGTTCTCGATCCTGCTCCGCCATTACAAGACGGACTGGTGGGGGGAGCGCTCGAGCGTGTGGACCGACGAGCAGATCCCCGACGCCGAGCCGCTCGCCGGCCCGCTCGGCGCCGTACTCTCGGCGGCGGCCGACGGGCGCGCCGCGATCCTGAACCCGCTCGGCGCGGTGCTGCCGCAGAACAAGCGGTCGATGGCGTTCATGTGGGAGCACCTCCACCGCTTCTCGCCGCAGGCGCAGTCGGTGATCCAGCGCCACGTGCCGGTGACGTCGCGGCTGGAGACGGTGCACCCCGAGCTGCTCCGCGCGCAGCGCGAGGACTGGGTCCTGAAGAGCGATTACGGCGCCGAGGGGGAAGAGGTGATCCTCGGGCGCCACACGTCCGACGACGTCTGGCGTGCTTCTCTGGCCAAGGCCCGCGAGGGCCGGTGGATCGCGCAGCGGTATTTCGCGGCCCTGGAGAACGGGCGGCGGGAGTCGGTCAATTACGGCGTCTACGTCGTCGCCGGCGAGGCGTGCGGCATCTACGCGCGCGTCCAGGCCGGCATGACGGACGCGGCCGCGCTGAGCGCACCGGCGCTCGTCGTGGGCCAAACCGTGGCCGGCCCCAACGTGGGATAGCCGACCCAACGTGGGATAGCCGACCCAGGTTGAGCGGGGAACGGGGTGGACAGCCGACCCAGGTTGAGCGGGGTGGACAGCCGACCCAGGTTGGGGACGGCCCGACCCCGGATGACCCGACCCAGGTTGGCGATGACCCGACCCGGGTTGCGGCATGTTGTCGGCATGTTGTGCGGCAGGAACGTATCTTTTGCGGCATGTTGTGCGGCAGGAACGTATCTTTCGAGCACGTCGATACCAGCACCTCGGGCGCGCTCGACTTCAGGTCGACGAGCGGGATGGCTCGCCGTCGCTGCTCAGAAGATCGCGCTCTTCCGCCCACCTGCGTCGGTCGAGCGCTGTCGCGGAGGCGCTCCCCCCGTGCTCCGCGGCGCCTCGGACGCGCGGACGGGGCGCGCCGCGGCAGGTCGCGGCGCAGGCTCCAGCGGCGTCGTGGCGGGGAGCGGTGCTGTCAGGGGCGCCGCCGTCACGAGCGGCGCTGCCGTGGGTCCGGCCGTCGGGACCGTCGAGCGCACGCTCGCCTGGAGCGCCCTCGGCGTCTGCGCCGCGGCAGCGTGGCGGACCACGGCGCGCACCTCGTCGCCGGTCGCCCGCAGCGCGGCGGAGGTGCCCTCTGGCCGGTGCCGGGGCAGCGCGGCCGCGATCGCCATCCCCAGCCCGAGCGCCACGAAGAGGCCAGCCGCCGCGAGGTGCACCTTGGTCCGCCGCGGCGGCGCAGCGAGCGTCGACGCAGCAAGCGCCGGCGTGCCGGGCGCGTCCGGCGCCCCGACCGCGGCCACGAAGGCGGCGATCATCGGCTTGATGCACGGGAATCGCTCTGCAGGATCCAGGGCGAAGGCGCGCGCGAACCAGCTCTCCAGCTCCGGCGGCGCCCCCGGGGACAGCGTCGACAGCGGGGGTCGCCCGCTGGAGAGGATGGAAGCGAGCACATCGGCGATGTTGCGGCCAGCGAAGGGCTGCTGACCGGTGAGCGCCACGTGCGCGACAACCGCGAGGGCCCACATGTCGAGCTGCGGATCCGCGTGCCCGTCGCACGTGTGCTCGGGGCTGAGGTAGGCCGGCGTGCCCAGCACCACGCCCTCCGCGGTCTGGCGGGGGAAGTCGGCCGCCAGATCCTGGCGGATCCACTTGGCGATCCCGAAGTCGGCGACCTTGGCCCGCAGGCGGCCGTCGCGTCCGTCGCGGAGCAGGATGTTCGACGGCTTGATGTCGCGATGCACGATCCCGAGGCCGTGCGCCACCGAGAGGGCCTCTCCGATCTGGCAAAGGAGCGCAGCGAGCTCGACCGCCGGCACCGGCCCTCGCTCCCGGATCAGCTGCCGGAGGGACCGGCCGCGCACGTACTCCATGACGAGATACGGGCCTGTCTCAGGATCCTCGCCGGCGTCGTGCACGGTGACAATGAGGTCGGTCTTCCGCCCGAGCTGCGCCGCGACCTGCGCCTCGAAGCGGAAGCGCTCCATGAAGTCGATGGCCTGGTTCTGGCGAGGAAGCACGAGGAATTTGAGCGCGACATCGAAGCGTCGGACGCGGTCGTGTGCGCGCCAGACCTCGCCCATGGCGCCGTGGCCGAGCGGATGCACGAGCCTGTACCGTCCGGCGACGATGCGGTCTGGCAGGAGCGCCGCTCGGATCTCGTCCTGTCCGGCGCCACGCGGAGCGGCGGGGCGCAGCTGCGACGACGGCACCGCCTGCTCACTGAGCGTGTCAGCGTCGCGCGCGACGTCCTTCGCCGGGGCATCGGGCTGTTGACCCAGAGCGGGCGGCTGCAGCACGCCCGTGACCTTCGTACCGCCCCCGTGTCCCAGACCGGTGAGTGTGCCCAAAGGGGGACGACCTGAGGCGAGAGGCCGGGACATGTCCGCAGCGTATCGCGAACGCGGTGGCCTTTGAATCGCGAACACCCGGGCTCCGCCGCGCATGCGTACCTGCAAGCCCACGCGTACAGCGTCGCGAGGTGCACGTTTGCAGCACGCGCCGATGGCTGCCGATGGCTGGCGCTCACGGCCCGGTGAGGGCCGCCGCGCGCTGCGCCGACGACGCGGTACCCCTCCCTCTTGCGCCCCGGTCCTCCGCGGATGTGGGGAAGCCGCGCGCGCCAGCGCGTGGTGCGCCGCTGACGACCTGTACGCGAGCGGCATGCGAAAGCCGATCGACGGCGGACTGACCAGCGGCCATGGCGCCGGCGCTCCCGGCATCACTCTCCGCTGCGGAGATCGCCGAGCCTCCGCGGCGCGAAGCGGATATCCTCGAAGACCGCCGTACATTCATCGCCCGTCGGTGACTGCGCCGAGAAGCCGACAGCGGCGTCCCCGGCGCTGTCGAAGGCGAAATAGCGGATGAGCCGCCACGCCGTCCCGTCGACGGAGGCGTGAAACGCGTAGGCTCGACCGAGCCGCGCCACGCGCAACCAGACGTGGTCGCTGTCGACGACGAACGCGTTGCAGTCGTCCGACAGGCCGCGTGTGACGACGGAGACGATCGTCGGCTCGCGCTGCGGCGAGAGCTCGAAGCAGAGCTTGGCCCACGCGCGCTCGTGCACCCAGAGGAGCAGCACGCCGGCGTCGTAGACCGCCGAAAAGCCGACGGTCACCCGCGCGCTGACGATGAAGTCCCCCTGCGGGGTGCCGAGCAAGCGCGGCGCGGTCAGCGCCTCGGCCGTGCCTTCCGGATCGATAAACAGGTCGGTCTTGCTGCCTGCCGTGATCGTCAGGCTCGATCCGTCCCCGGCGCTGCAGCTCTTCGGCGGCGGCTCCCAGAGGAGCGACATCGGCAAAGGCGCGAGATGCATGGGCTCACCTGCTTCCTTTCTCTCTTCTTGCATTGAGCAGATGTTACCAGGATCTGCGTCCACCTCGCTCTGCGCCGACCCGCTCTGCGCCGACCCGACCCAGGTTGGTGCGACCCGACCCAGGTTGGTGCGACCCGACCCAGGTTGGTGCGACCCGACCCAGGTTGGTGCGACCCGACCCAGGTTGGGGACCCTGCCGACCGAGGTTGGGAGCAACCCGAGGTTGGGAGCAACCCGAACCTGGGTCGGATTGCTACCCGGGTGCGTCGCTGGCTCGCTCAACCCGGGTCAGCTGAGATCGGCGGTGCTGGGCACGCCAGGCGGCGGGGGTGACGCCGTGGTGGCGCCGGAACAGCCGCACGAAGTGGCTCGGGTCGGCATAGCCGACGCGCTCGGAGATCACGTCGACATACTCGTCGGTCGCGAGGAGCCTGCGCCGCGCCTCGGCCAGACGTCCCTCCACGATCCACGCGACCACCGTGCGCCCAGTGGCCTGCTTGACCGCGGTCGTGACGTGGGCAGGCGTCCGGCGCACCGCCGCCGCGACCTCCTTCAAGGAGAGCGGCCCGAGGCACCGGGCCTCGATCACGGCCAGAGCCTCGCCCACGATCGAAGGACGCGGCATCGGGGCGGCCCGGGCAGTGCCGCTCGCGCGCACGACCTCCGCGAGCACCAGGGCGAGCAGGCTCTCGGCGACGACCGGCAGCACGCCCACAGCTTGCTGCTCGCGCTCGAGCTCCCTGAGCAGATCGAGCACATACGCCTGCCGCGCCCCCGGCAACTCGACCACAGGAGATGCCCCGTGGCGGACGCGGTCGAGCGGGGCGAGCAGGTCGCCGTAGCGCGCCGGGTCGAGACACGTCCGGCAGAAGCCGATCCCCCACACATCCGGGCGGCTCGCCGACAGGACGCGGTGCGCGTCGCCTGCGGGAATGAGGTGGAGATGCCCGGCCCGCAGCTCAAATTCGCCGCGATGCTCGACCCGCATACGGCCTCCGACGTGCAGGGCGAGGGCGACGTAGGTGTGAACCGCTGGGCTCCGCATCGGTCGCATGGCGTCGCCGGAGCCCGCATGCCGCATGAACCGGATCGGCATGGGGCCGAGATCGTCGTGGCTCATCGGCAGAGCGTACCACCTCTTCGTGGGCCTGGCTGCGCGAGTGATGCGGCGACCGAAACGAGGCCAAGGCCATCGAAAAGGCGGCCAAGGACGCCACCAGCTCGTATCCCCGTGATCCCGGAGCCGGCCGCATGCCCACGTCAGCCGCCCTCCGGGAGGGGGATGAACTCGGTGTCATCGCCGGGGATCTTGGGGAAACGGCCCTCGCGCCAGTCGGCCTTCGCTCGCTCGATGCGCTCCTTGGAGCTCGCCACAAAATTCCAGTAGATGTGGCGCGGTCCGTCGAGCGGCGCGCCGCCGATGAGCATGAGGTTCGTCTTGCTGATGGCCTGCACGGCGACGTGCGCGCGCGGACGGATCACGACCATCGCGCCCTCGCCGAAGCGCTTGCCGTCGCAGTCGATGCTCCCGTCAATCACGTAGATGGCGCGCTCCTCGTGCTCGTCGTCGATCGGCAGCGTCGCGCTGGCGTCGAGCTGCGCATGCACGTAGAGCGTCGGCGACAGGACCCCTGTGGGCGCCTCCGCGCCGTACGCGGTCCCGGCGATGACGTGCAGCTCCGCGCCGTGGCGGCTCACGACGGGCATCGTCAGGCGCGGGTGATGTTCGAAGCGCGGCTCGATCTCCTCGTCACGCTGCGGGAGCGCGACCCACGTCTGGATCCCGTGCAACCGTGCGCCGCGCGCCCGCATCTCGGGCGCCGTCCGCTCCGAGTGGACCACGCCGCGTCCCGCGACCATCCAGTTCACGTCGCCCGGCCGGATCGGCTGCTTCGAGCCGACGCTGTCGCGATGCACGAACTCCCCGTCAAGGAGATAGGTGATGGTCGCGAGCGCGATGTGCGGGTGCGGTCGAACGTCGATCCCCTGACCTGGCGCGAAATCGACCGGCCCCATGTGATCGAAGAAAAGAAACGGCCCGAGCTGCCTTCGCTGCGTCGATGGGAGCGTGCGTCGCACCGCGAAGCCGCCCAGATCCCGCGGGCGCGACTCGATCACGAGCTCGATGACCGAGCTGTCTGCGTACAGGCACTCCGGCTCTTTGTCGGGGTATCGGCTCATCGAGATCTCCTGGTTCTCACGGCTCGTCCGAGTCAACGTTGGCTCCAGAGGAGCCCTTGATGGGTGCGGTCACGATCGCCACGTCGGCCGTTGTCATCAGCTTGTGGATCGGACAGCGAGCGACCACGGTGTGGAGCCGCGAGCGATCCGCCTCCGTCAGCGGGCCGTGAAACGCGAGGCGCATCTTGAGCACATACTTCCCACGGCGCCATCGCTATCCCCTTCCGCTCCGCGTACAACGTCGCCGTCAGCGCCTTGCACGCGGCGAGCGCCGCGTCGAAGCAGTCGTGCGGTCCCGGCGCAGAGTCGCGCCCCCCGGCCGCCTCCGGGACATCTGCACGAGAGGTGTGCCCGCGGACGCGAAGGAGCTGGACGAGCTCGCCTGGATTCTCTATCTCGCAATGGATCGTCATCGGAATCTCCGCTCCACCGCGTGCGGCCGCTTGTGGCTGGTTCGAGAACCGACCGGCTGCCGCGCCGTAGTGGGAGAGCCTTGGCGTCGGCCCGTAGCCCCAGGAATATGCTCCGTTTTAACTGGAAAAGCAATGGCGCTGGTCGCAGCCCAAGATCAAAGATTAACGAACCCGGGTTGGCCGGTCGCCCGGTTGACCGATCGGCCGGTCGCCCGGTTGACCGATCGCCGAATCCGGGCTGGCCCATCAATCCACGTCCGTCATCCGATACGGAACAATTCTATCCGGCCCAGTCGGCTCAGCAGCGCCTCCGACGGCCTTACCTTCGCGCCGCTTCATGCGCTCCCGGCGCGGCACGACGGATGCGCATTCATTCTCGCATCCTGCCGCAAGGATGCGCCGCTCGCTCCGCCACATCCAAACGCACATTCCCTCCCAACGACGCGTCGAAGCCGTGGCCTGCTCCCGTCCGCCTCGCTGTCGCGCTCCCGTGGGCCGCTCTAAGCTGCGAGCGCCACATCCGTCACGCTGGCGCCATGAAACGTGCGCATCCACCACGTCCCCGCCGGGAAAAAGACGCTGCGCACGCCGGCGCACCATCGTCCGAGCGCAGCGCGGTACGACGCGCGAAACGCTCGCACAGCGGCCGCAGCGGTTCGCCATGCCTCACCCTGCTCATGGCCGACGGCGAATGTCGGATTGCGCTCGCGCAGTCCCTCGGAGCTCTTCGCTCGGTCGTAGGGAGAGACCTTGCTGACCCGTTCGGCGCCCAAGACGCGGAGCCCTCGCCGCTCCACCTCCGCACGGGCCTGCGCTTCCTGACGCTCGAGCTCGGCAGCGACCTGCTGCCGAAAGCCCTCCGCGCTCTCCTGTTCGATGCCTGGCGGCAGCGACAGCGGCAGCGTCGCTTCCTCGACCCACTGCGGATTCTCCGGGTCGAGATACGCCGAGGGACGCCTCGCGTGCAGCGCCCCACGGCCGAGCTCCCCCACGTCCACCTTGACGCCCGGCCATTCCCTCGCATACCGGACCAGGCCAGCGGCCACTGGGTTCGCGAGCACGTAGGCCATCTTCTCCACCACCGCCGCCGGCGTCGCGAGCCGTACCACGCTCGTGGCCTCGTGGTCCCATACTGGCCCTTCCCACTTGCGCAGCACCTTCGTGCCCAGCGCGACCAGGCGATGAAAGAACTGCAGGAAGCGCGGCAGCACGCCCTGCACATCGGTTACCACGAGGTGCAGATGCGTCGACATCGCGCAAAGCGCGTGAACTTCGACGCCGTAGCGGCGGGCCGAGACTGCGAGGGCGTAGATCAACAGCTGGTTGATGGCCACATCGGGCCGCAACAGAAAGTGCCGCCGAAGGACCCGACGGGTCAGCAGGTACGTCGCGCCGGGAGCGATCTCACGAGGCTGGCTCATGGCCGGAGCGCAGAAACAAGCTCCGTGCCGCGAATCAGTGGAAGTCATTTCAAGGACTTGCCCCGCGCGGCGGGTGGCGGCGGCCGATTTCCGCCAGTGCCCGCCACTCTCGTCCTATGTGCCCGGTGCTGCCCCGACCCGCCCTGCGGC
This sequence comes from Sorangium sp. So ce590, assembly GCF_051521365.1. Classification (NCBI taxonomy): domain Bacteria; kingdom Pseudomonadati; phylum Myxococcota; order Polyangiales; family Polyangiaceae; genus Sorangium; species Sorangium sp. So ce590. The sequence continues at coordinate 4,415,268 of NZ_CP150346.1, read as the reverse complement.
GCTGCGCTGCCAACCTGGGCACGTATACTCCGCCGACCGAGGTTGAGTTCGCCGCGCCGCGGCACCGGGCACCGACCGAGGTTGCGCGGCACCGACCGAGGTTGCGTTCGGGGGCAACCGAGGTTGGGTTCGCGCGAGGTTGCGCGGCACCGACCGAGGTTGGGTTCGCGGCACCCGTCCGAGGTGCTACCGCGCGAGCCGCTCGAGCGTCTCCTCGACCGATGGTGCGGCGAGCCCGGCGAGCCCGAGCTCCGTCGACCCGTAGCGCATGAGCGCCCGGCGGTCTGGCGGGGAGAGCGGCCGCGCGCGAAGAGACTTCGCCGCCGCGGCGGCGTAGGCGCCGCACGCTGCGGGTAGGCTCGAGTCGAAGCGCAGCGCCCGGTGCGTCCGGAGCATCGCGAGCATGTCGAGCGACGCGCCCGCGTAGTGCTCGATCTGATCGAGCAGGAACGTCGCCAACGCTCGCGGTACGGGGACTGCGTCGGGCACGTCGGTCGCGCGGAGCTCGTAGACGACACGCTGCTTCGACGGCAAGAACGTGGTTTGGTCGAACGTCGCGTCGCACCCGAGAAAGATCTGCGACGTCGGGACCAGCACGCGCACTGCCGGCGTCACGTCCCACGCGGCGATCGTGTGATTGCTCGTCGGCCAGAAAAGGCCGACGCCTCGGACGTCGAGCCGGCGCGCGAGCCCCGCGAAGAGCGCAGAGAGCTCGTCGCACTCCGCGGTCGCCGAGGGTGCATCTGACGACGCCAGCGGAGGCGCCTGCCTCCACGCGGCCCAGATGTGCCTGGCGGTCGGGTCGCGATCCGTGATGCTCCAGCGCAACCGAAAGGGGCCACCGTCGCGCGTCATCTCGAACAACGTCCGGACGCGCACGAAGTCGCGGACACGCGCGGCGCTGCACTCGATCCTGTGCTCCGCGCAGAAGCGCTCCGCATCGGGGCGGCGCGCCTCCGTGGCGCACGCGTCGATGCGTGCGCCGAGGCGCATGGCGAAGTCGCGCATCGGCAGCGCGTCGGGAAGCGCCTTGCGCTCGGTCGAGGTGCAGGTCTCGGCGTGAGCGGGAGCAGCGGGCGCGGCGAGCGCCGCGGCGAGCGCGAGCGCGAGCAGGTGACGAGTTCCGGGCGGCAAGCGGCGGTACGGCATGCCCCTCCATCGCGTGACGGCGGCGGACTGTGACCGGAAGCACATTCCGAGCCATCACCGAAGAAGCACCAGCTTCCCGCTCACGCCCCCCGTGCCGTCGCGCGTCGAAAGAACCGCCCGTCCCGCCGAAAGACCGCCGCTTACGAGGGCGGGCGTCGGAAGCTACGCAATGGTCGACGAGCTCCCCTCCCTTCCGGGGTACCGTGAGCTCTGGGGCCGGAGCACCTTCCAGTGTCGGTACTGCCACGCCTGGGAGGTGCGCAGCAGCGCGTTCAGCTATCTCGTGCCCGCAGCCGAGAGGCTGGAGTGGTCGGTGTTCTTGAAGGGGTGGACGGACGACATTGTCGCCTTCACCGACGGCGCGTTGTGACCGTAGGTCTATAGTCGCTCAGCGCTGCCCATCAGGGGCCAGGGCGTCAAGCCCCAGCGCGAGCGTCGACCAGGGGACCGCGTGTCCCTCTCACCGTTCGGAGCCGATGATGAACACTCGAACACGCGCAATTTCGGTGATGTCAACCCTCGTCGGGCTGCTCGTGGCAGCAAGCTGCGGATCGGGCGCTGGCAGCGACCCCGAGGGCGACGATGGCAGCTCGGCCTCGACGGGCGCGACCTCGGGCGGGGGCTCGGGCGCGAGCGGTGGAGTCACGACGGGCGGCACATCGGGAGCTGGCGCGCCTGGTTCGGGCGGATTCAACGGCTCGGGCGGGGCGGGCACCGGAGGGTCGGGAGCTGGCGAAACGGGCACCGGTGGAGCGGGGGCTGGCGAAACGGGCACCGGTGGAGCGGGAGCCGGCGGCAGCGGCGGTGGCGATGCGGCGTATCCCTGCGACGGGGACGCGAGCGACTACGACGCCGTGGTGACAAGATCGGGATCCACCTGGGTCGCGCAGAACGGCAGCCGCAACATCTACAGCGGTGATGACATGCGATCCGCGATCCAGGCGGCGCTCGATAGCCTCAGCTCCGGCCGTGCCAGCAAGGAGAGCGTCCTGGTTCAGGGCTCGGGAACCATGAGCGCGAGCTCGCGGCTGAGCGTCCCCAGCTACACCGTGCTCAACATCTGCGGCACGATCGACGTCACCGGCAGCGGGTCCGGCGACATGGCGCCCCTCTATGCGCGCGGCCGGACCGACATCGAGATCCCGAACGTCACGATCAGCGGCACCCCGCTCTACGCCATGTTCTTCCGCGACGTCGAGAACCTGCGCCTCGGCCACGTCGAGCTGCGCGTCTCGAGCGGCCTCGGGATCCGGATCGACAATCATGGTCGCTCGAACCGCGCCGACAAGGTGACGAACATCGACATCGACCATGTGTACGCCGAGGGGACCAGCTCACACGGCGTGGAGACCTACGGCGTCGACGGCCTCCGCATCGGCACCGTCATCGCGCGCGACACCGGGGAATGTGGTCTCCTCCTGAACGACACGGTCAACGCCGAGATCGGGACGGTCGACGCCGTGAACGCGGGCACGGGCACCGGCTACGCGGCCTTCCGCCTCGCCAACCGCGCAGGACGCATCGGCAGCAGCTACCCCACCAACATCCGCGTCGGCGAGGTCATCGCCCGCGGCGGCGGGCGCGGGATCTTCTGCGTGTCCGAGAGCGGAGGCTTCACGATCGACCGCATCGACGTCGCCGACACGGGCAGCAACTCGATCCTGATCGAGAACTGTCACAACGTGAACGTCGCCGCGGAATCCGGGACCGTCACCGGCGGCGGCGACATCCGGCTCGCCGCACGCGATGAGTTCGCGAACTCCTCCGACATCACGATTCAGAACCTCACGCTCACGAACACCGCCGTCAACGAAAATCCCTGCGCCGCGAACAGCACCTTCAGCAATCTCACGCTGGTGAACACGCGCGCCAACACCTGCGATTAGCCCCCAACGCAGCCCGGGCCGGCCGGCCGATCCGGGCTCGCCTACCAGTACGCAAGCGCGCACGCCCACGACGGCGCGCCGACCTCGGCGCCGGCCCCTCTGTCTCGCTGTCGCGTGCCCCGACCGTCTATGACCAGGCATGTGCGGCGGCGGGCACATGGCGCTACGACGACCCCGCGAACCCGACCGCGATCGTGCTTTGTGATGACACGTGCGCCGTGGTGCAGTCCGAGGTCGAGGTGTCTCTGGGCGTCGACTTCACCTGCGAGGACGTGATCGACGTCCCATTGTGATCATCGAAGCGCCGAGTTGCGAGCGAGCGAGCTCCCTCTGCGGAGGGAGCTCGCTCGGGTTCACCGCGTCAGCGTGACATCAATTACGATCCAGGAACTCCATCAGCCAGCTCATGGCCGGCCGCATCCTGCCGTCCGAATGCTGGATGCCGGTGTTATCCCTCCAGGTGGCGCCGACGATGTAACCCCACAAGGTGATACCGGGGACTGATGGGTGATTCCAGAACATCGTGAACTGTTCCTCCATCACCTTCTTCTGCTGGTTGTCGTCCGCGATGCCGATGTCGTACTCGGTGATGTACACGGGCTTGCCCAGCTTGGCCATCGCGTCGATGTAGCCCTTGACGGTGCTGGTGTTGATCTTGAACGCGTCGTGGGCCTGCGCGCCGAGGGCGTCGACCGGGGCGCCCGCGTCGATCACCGCCTTCGCGATCCTCATGAAGTTGTTGTGATCGTTCGTGTACTCGATGTTGTTGTAGTCGTTGAGGATCAAGACCGCTTTCGGGCAGTACTCGCGAGCCCACTTGAAGGAGTTGACGATCCAGTCCCAGCCGCTGGCGCCGTCGCCGCCGATACCGTTCTTGTAGGAGGGCGTGGTGTGGGGCGGCGGCTCGTTGACGACGTCGATGTACTTCGTGTCGGGGTAACGCTCGCAGAACGTCCGCATCCAGTCTTTCACGGCCGCCTGCTGATCCATCCCCGAGAGGTTCGCGATCCAGCCGGGTTGCTGGCTGCCCCACACGAAGACGTGGTGCTTGAAGATGATGTTGTTGTCCTTCGCGTACTTGTAGATCGCGTCGAGCTTGCTCCAGTCCCGGTTGCCGCGGGACGACTCGACCTCTCCCCACTTGCCCTCGTTCTCGGGCGTGATCTGGTTCCAGTGCTTCGCGAAGCCTTCGCGCACAGCGCGGTTCGTCGTGATGTTGCCGACGAACTTCCCGGTGGGGGGGTCGTCGCCTCCGCCGGTTCCGCTGGCCGAACCACCCGACCCGGCGCCGCCTTCGCCCGAACCGCCGGTCGTCGAGGAGCTGGTCGTCCCCGGGCCTCCGGTGCCACTGGTGGTAGTTCCGCTGGTAGCCGTCGTCCCAGTGCTGCCGCTGCCGCTGACGCTGGTGCCGCCCGCTCCCCCCGTACCGCCGGCGCCACCGTCGCCTGCATCACCCCCATCGGAGCATCCGAAGAGAGTCGCGAGCCCGAGCGCCATCCACGTCGTGCCGCACAGCCATCGAGAAGAACGGTTCTTGTTCATATAGGACTTCCGCGAGTTGAGCGATTGGAGTTTGTGACTCTCGAAGCGGGAGAGCCGATGGGCAGCGGCACGAGCCGGAGCGCACACGCTCAGAGATACGCACGCCGGCAGCTCGGCCCCCACAATTCCCGCCAGGCCTGGAAGTGATCACGATACGCGCTCGAAGTCGGGCGACCCGACCCGGGTTGAGGATCCCGCGGGTTGAGGATCCCGCGCTGCGCCACACTATTTGCAGCCGTGAGTCAAATTTCCACCCGAAGCCGAACATCGTGGGTCGGGTGGCCGCGAGGCGCGACCCAACCCAGGTTGCACCGACACGCCCAGGTAGGCCACACCACCGTGAAGCAGCCCGGTCGCCCCCTGGCGGAGACGCGCAGGTTTGCCCCCTACCTGCGCGGCCTTCGCGCGTAGAGGAAGCGGGCGTAGCCGATCTCGGCGGCGTTCTTCGTGAGCTCGACGTTGGCCCACGCGACGACGTCACCGAACGGACGGTCCTGGAACGGCCATCGCGTCCGCCGCGTCGAGCGCAGGTCGTCGTCGGTGGCCTGCTCGAGCGCCGCTCGCCACCGTTCCTGAAGCGCGCTGAGCCACGCGCGCACGTCGTCGGCGCTGCCAGGCCACGTCACGCTCTCGCGAGCGAGAGCTCCGCCGCCGAAGGAGTGGTCGAGCACCATGGACCACCAGAAGCCGAGATGCCACGTCAGCCACGCGATGCTCGCCGGGCCGAGGTCGTATCCCTCGTGCTCCGGCCAGTCGGCGCGCCACTGGCCATCGGGGGTTTGACGGACGTGCAATCCCTCGTCAGCAGGGCGCCACAGGCACTCTTCGGTGGCGAGCCCGTCGAGGTGGAAGCTGGTGAGCTGCCACGCTATCTCGAACTGCCGGATCAAGTAGCCACAGGCCTCGCTGGCCATGGGCGGAGTCGGGACGCCAGGGCTGTCATCGCTCATGGCCCGGAACCTAGCATGGCCGCCCGCCCCTGCTCCTTCCCGCGCGCGGGAAGCCGGTCGTCATTCCTGCCGTCTCCCCTCCGCGTGCTCCGCCAGGAGCCCGCCCAGCAGATGGAACTCCAGATATGCCCGCGCCACGTCGGTCGCCTCGGGCAGCGCCTCCCTCGCCTCCCCCAGCACCACCCAGCCGCCGCCCTGCTCGAACCGGAACGAGAGCGTCTCCCCCTCGGTGAGCCCGCGCTCCCGCACCCGCCGCAAGATCGACACGCCCTCCAGCCCGAACAGGAACAGATCGCGGGCGATCACCGCGTCGAGCCACCGCTTCGACAGCGCCGTGAGCGACAGCTCCCACGCCCCCTCGCGCAGCATCTCGGGCACCGATCCGCGGCGGATGAGCGGCGCGTTCGCCCCGTCGAGCGACACGAGCTGCGCCCGCACGATGCCGTGATGAACCCCGAGCGCCCCGAACCCCACCGACAGATCCGCGACGCGATAGCCCGCCTGCGCCGGATCCTGCGCCGCGCCCGGGCGTAGATCCCGCGTGGCCATGATCGCCTTGACCGCGCGCAGCGCGAGAGACGGGCGCAGGCAGAGCTCACGCACCTCGTCGGGCGTCAGCGCGACGACGCGGGTGACCGCGTCCTTCACGATCACCTCGAAGGGCTCGAAAGTCGCCGTCACCAGGGGCTCGCCCGCGCGCATGTGCCGGTGCAGATCGAACGAGAACACGCGCCCCTTCTTGAACACCTTGAGGTGCACGCCGAACGGGGATCTGCGCCCGCTCGCCGTGGTCCCCTCGGCCAGGAACAGGACATCGCCGATGACGGTCTTCTGCTGGTAGGGATGATCGTTGTAAAGAACGATGCGCCGCGCCCCGGTATCCAGATCGATCTGGGAGCGATCATCGTCGAGGGCCAGGCGGTTGCTCTCGTGATCGCCGCGCGTACCCAGCCCGGCAAAGGGGCAGCGGACGCGCCCCGCGAAATGATAGACCCCTCGATCACGAAAGCGCATGATCACCCCCAGGCCTGGGGCGCCACACCCCGGCCGAAGACACGCGCCGAGCCCCACTCCGCCACCAGCAGCGCGCCGAGCGACGCGCCTGCCGTCAGAAGACGCGCCGACCAGGGCGTGGGCGCGAAGTACGCCATTTCTCGGGACGGACGGTGGGCGAGGTTCACGTTGAGCGCCGGGTCGGTCGCGAAGAAGCTCAGCAGCAGCAACGCGACGAACGCGCCCCAGGCCGAGAGCGCGCTGCCCGCGGGCAGGCCGCGCTGCGCGAGGTGGAGCGCGGCAGCCGCGGGCGGCGCGAGGTGCGCGGCGACCGCGAGGGGCGTTGTCTTTCGGGTGGCGATGACCTCGATGAGCCACGCGGGGACGCCCACGCCCACAGAAAAGACGAACGCCGGCCCGACGAGCCACGCAGACCCGGCGAGGAGGCCGAGCGCCACGGCGAGGCCCGCGACGTGGCAGGCGAAGAGCATCTCGCCCATCCTGCCGGTGCCGAGCTTCTCCCGCACGTACCTCGCCAGAATCACGAGGATCGGCAGGGCGCAGGACACCTCCAGGACGCGCACGAGCGAACGGTAACCCGCAACGCCGTCAGGAGGGAAGCGGCTCGCACGCTCCCGGGCGCCGAACGGCGTGGGCACGCGGCGCCCTCCGTCCACCGTCGTCCGGCGCCAGTTCTCCACTCATCTCCACGATGGCGCGCTCTCCGGTATCAACTGACCTGCTGCGTCGCGCCGCCCTCGTTGTGCCCACCCGGGAACACCGCTCATGCCGGACACGGTCCGTAGCGCTCCAACACCAGCGCTGCCGGGATGCACCAGGAGATCCCTCTACCATCGATCCAACAATGATTTGCCAGACCGCCTCTCGCTTGTCACATCTTGTATTAACCACGTGACCCTCAGCAAATATCAGGAAAACGCATGCCGTTCACGCGCTGGATCATGAGGACCTGGACGTGTGGCCTGTTCGCGCTCATCTCCGCCCCGGCCGGGGCGGCGGTGTCCCCGGCCAGCTCCGGCGGCTCCAGCGCTGCTTGGGGCTACCACCCTCCCGCGGAGGAGAGCGCGGCGTACCCCGATCTCTGCAGCCTCGATGCGCCCTACACCGAACCGCCGCTCACCGCAGACGAAGATACCCTCAAACCGTGCCCCACTTACGCTACCGAGTCGCCGCTCTGCACGGGAGATTTTTGTCCCGAGAGCAAGGTATGCGCCGGCACCCGCGTACTGCACGAGGATCTGAACGCGTGCCAGGGGTCGACCTGCTGTCTGGCGGGGTCCGTCGACCCGGACGGCGTGGTGGATGTCCTGCCTTACCTGGCAAGGCCGGCGGAATGGCCCTTCTCCGCCGACCCCTCCGTGGACCGCAGCCATGACGTCGACGACAGCCCGGGCATCGCGCGGGCCATCGAATGTGCAGCGTCGCTGAGGAACGCCAGGCGCACCGTGGCCTTCCCCGCCGGGCGGTACGTGCTGCGCACACCGCTGCGACCTCATTACAACGCGTTGACCCTGGTGGGGCCTGAGCTGTCTCCCGACGCCGCCCCTGGCGATCCGGAGACCGCGACGCTGGTGGCGATCCCCTGCAATCCGGAGCAGTTTCCCGGGGCGATCCAGGTCAGCAGGGTCGTCAGGCCGAGCGGGCACGTGGTCGACGCGGTCGCTGGGCTCCGGATCCGCAATCTGCAGATCGAGCTCACGGAGGGGCCAAGAAAGACGGCCAACAGCGGGATTCATATCAATAACTGCTCGTACTGCGAGGTGGAGAACGTCATCATGCGGTACGCGCCGTTCTCACCTCAGCTGCCTTCCTGCAAGCCATCCAACCTGGATGGAATCACCTTTGCCATGGGGTCCGGAGGCGCGATCCGGAACGTGATCGTGGACGGCGTGCCGAAGGGCGGCATCTACCTGGCATCGGTCGCCAGATACCATGCCACCCCCCCGATCCTCGTTGAAAACTGCGAGATCAAGAACATCAACGGCCCGCTCGGAGCCGGCGGGATCAAGATCGTCACCGCGAATGTGACCGTGCGGAACTGCGAGGTCCACCATAGCCTGATTCACCCGGGCGATGGCTCTACGACCGTCTACGGTGGGCACGGCCTGTGGATCGCCGCCCAGGTCCCCAGCAGGATTGCCCTCCCGGGCTCGGTGCCCAGGAATGTCGTGGTCCAGGACAGCTACTTTCATCACAACGGCGGCGCTGGCGTCGCCATGGCAAGCCCCCTCGTGAGGGATCGCCCGGAGCGGATCGTGCTCCAGAGGGTCAAGTCCGCTTACAATGGGTACCATGGCGTGCATCTCCAGGCGGGCAACGACGTGGAGCTCCATGATCTTTGGTCCTGGGGCAACGGGTATTACGGCGTTCACCTGCAGTCGCGGACGTCGTTGCCCACGAACGCGCTCCGGGTCGGAACCGTGATCCTGGCGAACCCGCTCGTCTTCAACAACGCCTTGCGTCCGGCGTCGGGCGCCTACCCTGGTATCATGATCCAGGCCAGCAACGTCACGGTCTACGGGGGCGAGGTCGCGCGGTGCAGCGCCTCGCGCGGGAGGCAATCGAGATCCGTGCAGCAGCTATGCTGGCTGTCGGGCCCGACGGACGGAGAGGCGCTCTTCTACCCGGAGGACAACCGCATCGCTGGCGTGGGCACGCACGACACGAGCCCGCCCGAAGCGCTGGTCTGCCCTCATGAATGAGCGACGTCTGGCCGCGCTCGCGCCACGCGGAGACGCCGTGGCGTGAAGCGCCGGTCATCCCGCCGTCGCAGTCGCTGGCCACAAAGAAAAACCGCCCGCAGGTCCAGGCCTGCGGGCGGTCTTCATGATCCGCGACTCGGTCTACTTGAGGCGAGCCAGCATCTCGACCTTCTCCGCGTCGAGCTTCGTCCAGGTGCCCCAGCCCGTCTTGTCGGCGTCGGTGTACGCGTGCTCGTAGATGCCACCCGTATCACCCGACTCGGGGTTGATGGACCAGTAGGTGAAGTCCGTCATCCCCTTCTTGATCAGGTAGTCCGTGTACATGTTCTGCCACTCCCAGTCGTAGCGCTTGCCGGCAGGCAAGTGCGCCCACTGCTGGGCCAGCGCCGGGTCCATCTCGTTCTTCGGCCAGTCCTTCACGCCGCCGAACTCGCCGGTGATCACGCAGAACTTCTCGTCGTGCAGGAACCCGAAGTGCTCGTCCCACTGCTTTGTCAGGCTCGCGACAGCCTGTGCGTTGCTCCGCTCCAGGATCAGCCCGCACCCGGCCGCGGCGGCCGCCTCGTCCTCGAGCCCTTCGCAGCCGGCCTTCGACTGATCGACGTGCTGCTTCTGAACGAACACTGCAGGCCCGTAGGTGTGGGGCGAGAAGCAGAGCCGATTCTTGGGGATCTGGATCGGGTAGGCCGTCTGCCCGTAGAAGTTCTCACCCCAGTTCGGGTTGAGGTTCTCATCGCCGTGGGGCTCCGGCTCCAGCTCCAGGCCCATGCCGCCCGGGGTCTGGTGGCTGCCCGACACGCCCTGGACCACCGCGATCATGTCATCATTCTCTTCTTTGATGACGTCGTAGCAGGCCTTGGCCATATCCGCCCACTCGCGCCAGCTGTACTTCCACGGCTCGTTGAAGCAATCGACGCCGATGATGTTCTTGATCCCGAGCTTCGCGGGCAGCTTCGCGATCGTACGGATGTTCGCGAGCCACTTGTCCATGTCGTAGGCGTCCGCGCCCTGAACGCAGTTGTAGTCGTCCGCCTTGTAGTCGTAGTTCTCGCGCTCGCTGTCCACGTAGGGCTTGTTATCGTCGAGCCTGCCCGCGCGCCACCCGAGGTGGTTCGAGCAGGAGTGGATGCCTATGATGACGTTCAGGTTGTTCGCGGAGGCCTTCTTGAGGAAGTCCTCGAGCGCCTCGAGGGCGTTGGCGTACGGATAGACGGTCTCGTCGTTGTTCCTGATCCGGGGCGTGGTGGTGCTGTAGTTGCCGTCCGGGTGGTCGGCGACCAGGGTCTGCGGCGCGATGGGGAGCCGGATCGTGTTGAACTTGAGATTGGAGCTCTTGAGCTCCTCCATCGTCTTCTCGATGGTGCGCGGGGCGGAGTTCTCCGCCCACCACATCGACCCGATGAAGAGCTCCATGGCGCCGGGACGATCGAGATCGTCCTGCCCCTCGAGCCCGAACCAGTTGCCGCCGCGAACCTGGAACTCCGTGCCGTCGGCCATCAGGCGGCCGTTATCGGGGTTGACCCGGAATTTACCGGCCGGCGAGTCATCGGTGGCCGGCGTGGGGTCCCCGTTCGGGTTGGTGGTGCCGCCACCGGCGCCCGAGCCCGTGGGGGTGCCAGCGCCCGCGCCCGAGCCCGTGGGGGTGCCAGCGCCCGCGCCTGAGCCCGTGGGGGTGCCAGCGCCCGCGCCTGAGCCCGTGGGGGTGCCAGCGCCCGCGCCCGAGCCCGTGGGAGTGCCAGCGCCCGCGCCGCCCGAGCCGGTCTCGCCCCCGCTCGCGCTGTCGCCGCCGCAGCCGATGGCCAGCAGGCCGGCGAGGGAGAAGGAACACAAGAAGATATGGCTTCCTCGGATTCTCATAACTTAGCTCTTTTCGTTAAGCACAAATTCAGCGCACGGAACACGGATTCGAGCGTTCACGCCCGCCGTGGTTCGACCGCTAGCCAATCCAAGATCAACGCTTGATCGCGCTCGATAGTCGGCCCTGCGCAGAATTCGCAGACAGGCAACACACGACCGGTTGCCAACCGGCCGTGTACACTACTCGCCATAAAACAAGGGGTCAAGATGGGACGTGCCCCTCAATGTCGGGATGGTTGGATAATTACGGATAGAGTGTCGCTTTCCCGCGAGGGTGGATCGCTACACGAGCTATCTCACCAACCGTCGCGCGCAGCCGGGCTGAACGATGCGGCCGCTGTCACGAGGAGCTTGACTTTCGGATCGCCGACGAATTTCCGGGCCCACCAGCACGACCGCATGATGCCTTGTGTCAAGCCTTCACGGCATCATAATGCCTCGTGTCAAATCCCGGGAAACGGCGTGTCAATGCGACGATCGCGGCAGCGGTTGCTCCCGGTGCGAGCCGCCGAGCTGGACCGTTCGTCAGCCTTGTCGGTCGTCAGGGCCGGAGAATAGCCGCGGGCGGACCGATTGGAGTTGACCTCGGCCATGTGAACGATCACCTCCGGTTGGAGGCTCATCTTTTTCGGCCTCACCTTGCAGCGGGGCGTCATCCGCACCGGGACCTTCGTCATCGACGACAGCGCGATGGGAGGCGGCGTGATGGCGGGCCCGACCCCGCTGCACGATGCGTCGGCCTGCCTCGAGATCGAGAAGGCGAACGGCATCACGGCGGTTGCCCGCGTAGGTTGCCATGGTCGACGGTTTGACCATGAACAACAATGGGTTCACCACCGGTACGATGACCGAGTGTCGCGAGCGCCACCATCCCCGACGACACGAGGATCGGCCGCGCGGGGGGCGCAGCGGCTCCGATCCGGGGCGGCCGCGCGGCGCGGTCCCAGCGCGCTTGCCGCAGCCCAGAGGGTCATGGGATTATCCACGCAGCACGGCGGACTCGCCGGGAGGTATCGTGTGAATCGATCTTCGTTATTGGCCGCCGCTGAAGGCGGTGCTCACGCCGCCTTGGAGCCCGCTCGCGACAAAGCTCCAAGGCGCCTCGAGGACCGATTTCGCGCAGCCGAAGTCATGAAACTTTCCACTCGCGTTCCTGATCCGAGCGTCGCGTACGAGCGCCCGGAGGTGGAAACGTTCACTCGCAGCAAGCTCGCCTCTCGACTGCGGGGGATGGTCGCATGCGCTTCGCTCCTTGTTACAGGGTGCGTTGGCGAGCTCGGTGATGGCGCGATTTCCCCGGGCGGCGAAGGGAATCCCTCGGGGAGCGGAGACGGCCTGTGCAACCCGCGACTGGAGCGACGGATCGTGCTGCTCGCCGATCTGCAGTTCTCGAACGCCATCCGGGATCTCCTGGGAGATGAGGCCATCGAGCCGGACCAGGCGCCGGACGCGCGGACGAAGCCGTTTGCCAAGAAGGGCGTCGTGGCCGGGACCTCCCTCGTGCATACGCGGCTCGCGAGGGCCGCCTATGCGGCCGAGAGCCTCGCGGGGCGCTTCGAGCAGGTGACCGGCTGCGCCCCTGACGGAGACGACGCCTGCGCCACGGCGTTCCTGACGCGGTTCGCGCAGCGGGCGTTCCGCCGGCCGATGGACGCGACGGAGCTCGACAACCTGGGGTCCGTGGTTCGCCTCGGGAGCGAGACGAGCTACGAACGCGGCGTCTCGCTCGCTGTCGAGGCGATCCTTGCGTCGCCCTCTTTCTCCTACCGCACCGAGCTCGGCGACGGCGCGGACGGCGACGTGGTGAAGCTCTCGGCGCACGAGACCGCGAGCGAGCTCTCGTTCTTCTTGACGGACAGCCTGCCGGACGCAGATCTCGCCGCCGCCGCCGACTCCGGCGCCCTGAACGACCCTGCGGAGCTGATGCGCCAGACCGAGCGCCTGCTCGAGAAGCCCGAGACGCGCCGCAGCCTGAGCACCACGCTGATCGCGGCGTGGGGGCTCAGCAACCTGTTCGGCACGGTGAAGGATCCAGGGCTCTTCCCCGAGTACACCCCCGCTCTCCAGGCAAGCATGTTCCACGAGACCGAGCTGCTCCTGGAGGAGCTCCTGTGGAACCGCGGCGCGGACGTGTCGGCCCTGCTCACCTCGAGGGAGACGTTCGTGAACGGTCTGCTCGCGCAGGTCTACGGCGTGGAGCACACGGGCGCGGACCCGGAGGAGTTCGCGAGGGTCACGCTGCCGGCCGATGAGCGCGCCGGGATCCTCACGCAGCCCGGTCTGCTCGCGGCGCTGTCCCGGACCGACAACACGAGCGTCGTCGCGCGAGGGCTCTTCGTGCACGGGGCGCTGCTCTGCATGGGGAAGATCGGCGCGCCCCCGGAGTCGGTCGCGGACGCGATCCAGGAATTGCTCGATGCCGACCTGAGCGAGCGCGAGCGCGCCGACGCGCGCGCCGCGAACGCCACCTGCGCGGGGTGTCACAACCAGTTCGACGCGTTCGGCCTGCTGCTCGAGCAGTACGATCCGGTCGGCCGGTACCGCGACACCGTCGATGGGGAGCCGATCGACGCGCGCGTCGACCTGACCGGCAGGGGCGACATCGGGGGGATCTACGCGAGCGCCGTCGAGTTCATCGACGCCGTCGCGGAGACCGATGGATTCGCCACCTGCGTCACGCGGCACCTCCTGACCTACGGCACGGACGACGACACGCTCACGCCCCGCGCCTGTCAGGTCGAGCGCGTGATCGCGACGCTGCCGGAGGGCCAGCGGACACTACCCAACGTCGTGAGAGCCATCGTGACATCGCCGGCGCTGACCGAGCGCGCCAAGGGGAATTGACTGTGCGCTACAACCTATCCTATGCATGGTCTCGCCGCCGCTTCCTGCAAGGCATCGGCGCCGCCGCGGGCCTCGTCACGGTGCTCAAGGGCCTCGAGTCGGCCGCGGAGGGCGCGACGGCGCCGAAGCGCTTGCTGATCGTGCAGCGCCCGGTCGGCACCGTGTATCAGAACTTCTGGCCGCAAGGGGACGGGACCGACTTCACGCTCTCCCGCATCCTCGACCCGTTCGCGCCCATGAAGGCTCGCATGGTCGTGATGCGCGATCTGAAGCTGCCCTTCGATGGGTCCGTCGGCGGCGGCCACGAGCGCGGAACGGTGCTGATGGCCACGGGGCAGCGGACCAAGCAGCTGTATCCGGGCAACGGCGGTGACGATCCGATGGCCGAGGGGCCGAGCATCGACCAGCTGCTCGTGAAGCAGTCGCTCGAGCTGCAGGGCCCCCCCATCGCATCGCTCCAGGTCTCTTGCGACAACCGCGCCGACACGCCCGAGGTGTCGACCCGCCACATGTCCTATTCGGGCCCGCGCGCGCCGATGAAGCCCTACTACCAGCCGCTCGAGGCGTACCGGCGGGTGTTCGGCACGCTGATGCCGGGCGGCCCGACGGACGACAACCTGGATGCCCTGGCGCGGGCGCGCCTGGAGAAGAAGAGCGTGCTCGACTTCGCGATGAAGGACCTGAAGCGCCTTCAGAGCCTCGCGCCGAGCTCGCAGCGAGATGCGCTGGAGGGGCACGCCGCCGCCATCCGCGAGGTGGAGAAGGAGTTTGACGCGGCCCCGAGGGATCCCGCGTCCTGCGGCGTCCCGCAGGAGCCAGAGACCATCGACGTGAGCGGGCACATCGATCCCTACGAGAGCTCGCACGTCGTCTCGGAGCGCGACGACGTGAAGCACGCGCGCATCGGCGCCCTGCATTTCGCCGTGATCAAGGCCGCTTTCCGCTGCGACCTGACGCGCGTGGTCACGTTCCAGTGGGCCCCTGGCACGAACCACGTGAGCTTCGGCGAGCTGTGGCCCCCCGACTCCTCCATCTTCAAGGTGCACCACACCACGAGCCACGATCCCGATACGCGCGACACGCTCGAGTTCCTCACGCGGGTAGAAGAGTTCTACGCCGGCCACGTCGCCGGCTTTCTGCAGGAGCTCGCGGAGACGGAGGACGTGGCCGGCGGGAGGCTGCTCGACAGCACGCTGGTCCCCTACATCACGGAGGTCGGGACGCGAACGCACAACTGGGACAACATGCCGTGGTTGCTGTTCGGCGGCGAGGGCACCAAGCTGCGCGGCGGGCAGGTGTGGACCAACCGCAATCGCGGCCTCCGCTCCACCAACGACGTGTGGATGGCGTGCGCGGCCGCCTTCGGTGTCCCGGATCTCGTGATGGGGGACAGCGACCAGCGGACCACGGCGATCGAGGGGCTGTTCGGGTGAGCGGAGGCCGCAGGGCTCACACGCACCTGCGGCGCAGGCTCCCGGTTCCCGTTTGGCATTGCAACCGGCGAGAGATCGTGAGGCGAGAGCGATGAAATCGAGCTGCATGCTGCGCGTCGTGAGTCTTGTGGCGCTCTGCGCTTGCGGCGAGGCCCCCGGCAGCGGCACGGCGACGACGGACGGCGGCGGTACGTCGGAGGGCGGCTCTGCCGGCGGCGGGGCAGCAGGCAGCGGCAGTCCCGGCTCGGGCGGCTCGGGCGGCGCGGCCCAGGGCGGCTCTGCCGGCACGGGCGCCGGGGGAGCCTTCGTCCCCGGCGGCGATGGAGGAGGCGGCTCCGCTTACGTCCTCGATTGCGGCACGAATGGCGTGACCATCGAGAGCGCTGGCCCACCGGTCAACCGCGTCAACTACGTCATCCTGGGCGACGGCTACGACGCCACGACCGTGAACACCACGTACATCGAGCACGTCGAGGCGGCGATGGACCTGCGCTTCAGCAGCCCGATCGGCGAGCCGTACGGCAGATATCGCAAGTTCGTCAACATCTGCGCCATCAAGCTGGTCAGCCCCTCGAACGGCGTCCCAGGAGCGCTCGGCTGCTCGGGCGACGATGAGAGCCGCCTCGCAGACTGCGATACCCGTGCGGCGGATGACGCGCTCAAGGCGAACCTCCCCGATGATCTCGAGGTCGACTGGCACGCCATCGTGTTGAACAACAATCGCTGGTGGAACACGGGCGCGTCGTGGATGCTCTGGTCCGGCGCGCATCCGGAGGCCGCCGGAGCGGCCCTGCATGAAGGTGGCCACGGCTTCCATCAGCTGGCCGACGAGTATTGCGCCAAGGCGACGGGCTCGAGCTGCGGCGCGAACACGTGCAGCGGCAGCGGCACCGAGTACGTCGAGGTGAACTCGACGAGCGATTGCACGACGACGGCGGGCAAATGGGACAAGTGGCTGGGCCATGACGCCGCCGACGCCACGGGCATCCAGGGCACCTTCGTCGGCAGCCGCTATGTCGACAGCGGGCAGTACCGCCCGTCTTCGAACTCGATGATGAACAGCCTGTTTGGAGACAACAAGGACACGAGCTTCAACCCGGTCTCGCGCGAGAAGATCATCATGGACATCTGGATGCGCGTCAAGCCGATCGACTCGACCGATCCACCCGCTGGCACCGTCACGGCCCCGGCGACGCTCGCGGTCAACGTGATCGATCCCGAGGTCATCAGCGTCGATTGGACGCTCGACGGCGACGTGATCGCGACCGACGGCGGCCCCGTCTACAACGTCGCCGCGGCGGGCCTCGCCCCGGGCACTCACACCATCGTCGCCAGGGCCTACGACAACGCCGGCGAAGAGTGGGTGCGCTACCGCAGCGGGGAGTGCCTCGACCCGCCGCCCTCGACGAACCCCCGTTACATCGATCCCTGCTGGGGTCGAGACAGCTGGCTCCGCTCGCAAGAGACGGTGACATGGACGGTGACGATCCCGTGAGGTCGACGCGCGGGCGCTGGGTCGTGGCCGCGCTGATGCTCCTCGGCGCGGCGCTCTACGTCGTCCATCGCTCGCGAGAGCCCGATGGACGACGGCTGCCTTCATCTCGGCAGGAGACGTCGCGGGAGGAGGCGCCGCGCGAGGGAGCGTCGCGCCGCGCGTCGGCCGGACCGCCCGCGGCGCTCGGCAGCGCCGAGGTCGCCGCGGCGGCCCTCGACCTGCCCGTCATCGGGCCGAGCCCCGACGACCGACACGACGGCCCCGCTCACCCTCACCCGGTCACGCCGCGTCACCTCGAGATCCAGCATGAGAACGGCCTGATCGCGCTGCTGAACGACGCGATGAGCGCGCGGAGCGGGGCGCGGATGCGCGAGCTCGTGCACGAGGTTCGTCGCGCGCACCCCAGGGACTCGGACCCGCTCCAGGACGGCTACGAGATCATCGCGGACTGCCTCGAGGTGCCCGGCGAGGCGTCGAGAGCGGCAGCGGAGGGCTACTACGCCGAGCATCGCGCCTCGACCGTGAGGCGCTTCGTGCGCACGATCTGCCTCGAAGGGCGTTGAAATGTGAACGCTCGCAGGTCCCCGCCCCGCGGGCTCACGGGTGTCTGAGGGCGGCGGTGCTCTTGCGCAGGACGAGCTCGGTCTCGACCACGACGCGCGACGAGGAGCGCTGGCCGCTCTCGATCTGGTCGAGCAGGAGGTGGAGGCACCGGCGTCCCAGCTCGGAGAAGTCCTGGCGGACGGTGGTGAGCGGGGGCGTGAAGTAGGCCGCCTCCGGGATGTCGTCGAAGCCGACGATGCTGATGTCCTGCGGCGCCTCGCGCCCGATCTCGTGGAGGAAGCGCAGCAGGCCGAGCGCCATCTGATCGTTCGCCACGAACACGGCGGTGATGCCCGGCGTGCGCACGAGCTGCGGGGCGAGCGCGTAGCCGGAGCGCGCGCTCCAGTCGCCGCGCAGCAGAGGCGGGATCTCGGCGCCGGCCGCCGTCAGCGCCGAGCGCCAGCCGTCGATGCGCTGGTCGGCATCGAGCCACTCGGGCGGGCCGGCGATGTGCCACACCGTCCGGTGCCCCAGGTCGAGGAGATGCCGCGTCGCGGCCACCGCGCCCCCGAGCTGATCGACGGCGACCACCGGGAACGAATCGTCCGGCCCGCCCTCGACGGCGACCACCGGGACGTCGGACGTGAGATGGCGGAGCGCGTCCACCGCCGAGCGCTGCGGGGCGATGACGACGATGCCGTCCGCCCCCTGATCGCACAGCCGCTGCACGGCCTCCACCACCGGCGCGCGGCTGAGCGACTTCAAGCTCGCGATGCTGATGCCGTAGCCGGCGTCGTGCGCCGCGTCCTCGATCCCGAGCAGGGTCGACGCCGGACCGTAGAGCGTCGTGTCGAAGCTGACCACGCCCAGCGTCCGCGACCGCCCGGTGACGAGCGCCTGCGCCACCGAGCTGGGCCGGTAGTCCAGCTGGCGGATCGCGTCGAGCACCCGCTCCCGCGTGTCGCGATGCACATGCGGGCTGTCGTGCAGGACCCGCGACACCGTTTGATACGAGACGCCTGCGAGCTTGGCCACGTCCACCATGACCGCAGCCCGGCGCCCGCCCCTCTTGACGCGGCGCTCCGGAAGCAACCTATCCACCTTGTCCGTCATCAGGGCGGGAGAATAGCCGTAGACGGACCGATTGGAATTGACATCCGTCGTGTGAACGTTCACATTCTGTTTCGGGCCATACTTTTCTGGCTTCGGCTTCACCTTGCAGCGGATCGTCATGGGCATCGGGACCTTCGTCATCGGCATCGATTTCGGCACCGACTCCGTTCGCGCGGTCGTCGCGGACGCGAGCGACGGCGGGCTCGCGGGGGCTGCGGTCGCGCCGTACCCGCGCTGGGCGCAAGGGCTCTACTGCGACCCACACGCGCACCGGTTCCGCCAGCATCCGCTCGACTACCTCCATGCCATGGAGGCGGCTGTCCGCTCGGCCCTGAGCCAGGCGGGCAGCGACGTCGCCGCGCGCGTGCGCGGGATCGCGGTCGATACCACCGGATCCACGCCGGTCCTGGCCGACGCGACGGGCCGGCCTCTCGCGCTCTGCCCCGGCTTCGAGGAAGACCCGGACGCGATGTTCCTTCTCTGGAAGGACCACACCGCCGTGGCCGAAGCGGCGCGGATCAACGAGGTCGCCCGGACCTGGGGCGGCGTGGATTACACGAAATTCGAGGGCGGCGTGTACTCCGCCGAGTGGTTCTGGGCCAAGGTGCTCCACGTCATCGAGGCCAACCCGGCGGTCGCGCGCGCGACGGTCACCGTCCTGGAGCACTGCGACTGGATCCCCGCCGTCCTGACCGGCACAGACGACCTCGGGCGGATCAAGCGGAGCCGCTGCGCCGCCGGCCACAAGGCGATGTGGCACGCGGCGTTCGACGGCTATCCGTCGAACGAGTTCCTGGCGAGGCTGAATCCGCGCCTGCCCGCGCTCAGGGCCACGCTCGGCGCGCAGACCTGGACCGCGGACGCGCCCTTCGGGACGATCTCGCCGGAGTGGGCCGAGAGGCTCGGCATCCCGGGCGACGTGGTCGTCGCCGTCGGCGCGTTCGACGCGCACATGGGCGCGGTCGGCGGCGATATCCAGCCGCACCACCTGCTCAAGGTCATGGGCACGAGCACGTGCGATATGCTCGTCGTCCCGAAGACGGGCGCGCCGGAGGTCCTCGTCGCCGGGATCTGCGGCCAGGTCGACGGCTCGATCCTCCCCGGCGCGATCGGCTACGAAGCGGGGCAGTCCGCCTTCGGTGACGTCTTTGCCTGGTTCAAGCGGCTCCTCAGCTGGCCGCTCCTCGCCATCCCCCCTGCCCTCCCCGGCGCCGGGGGCTCGCACGGGGAGGCGCCGCGCGCGGCGATCGCCGAGGAGGTCATCGACCGGATCATCCCCGAGCTGGAGAGGGCGGCCGCGGAGATCCCGCCGGCTCAGAGCTCGGTGATGGCGCTCGACTGGCTGAACGGGCGGAGGACCCCGGACGCGGACCAGCGGCTCAAGGGCGCCCTCGTCCGCCTCGACCTGGCCACCGACGCTCCGCGGATCTACCGCGCGCTCGCCGAGGGGATCGCGTTCGGTTCGCGCTCCATCGTCGAGCGCTTCCGGTCCGAGGGGCTCCGCATCGACGGCGTCATCGGCGTCGGCGGGGTCGCGCGGAAGAGCCCCTTCACCATGCAGGTCCTGGCGGACGTGCTCGACATGACCGTCGAGGTCCGCGCCGGCGAGCAGCCGGTGGCCCTGGGCGCGGCGATGTTCGCCGCCACGGCCGCCGGCCTGCACGCCACGATCGAGGACGCACAGCGCGCGATGTCGCCCGGGACCGAGGCCCGGTATCGGCCGGATCCCGAGCGCGCCAGGCGCTATGACGCGCTCTATCGGGACTATGTCGCGCTCGGGTCGTTCGTGGAGAGGGAGCTGACGCAATGAGCAGGGTCGCGATGAAAGAACTTCGGGAGAGCTTCGAGGTGTGGTTCTTGACGGGCAGTCAGGACCTCTACGGCGAGGAGACGCTGAAGCAGGTCGCCGAGCACGCGCGGGAGATCGCCGCGCATCTCGACGCCTCCGGCAAGCTCCCGGTCAAGGTCGTCTGGAAGCCGACGCTCAAGAGCCCGGAGGCGATCCTCGCCGTCTGCCGCGAGGCCAACGCGACGCCGCGGTGCGCCGGCGTGATCACGTGGATGCACACGTTCTCGCCCGCGAAGATGTGGATCGCGGGGCTCCTGCGCCTGGAGAAGCCGCTCGCGCACCTGCACACGCAGTATAACCGCGAGCTCCCCTGGGACAGCATCGACATGGATTTCATGAACCTGAACCAGTCGGCCCACGGGGACCGCGAGTTCGGGTACATCGGCGCTCGCCTGCGCATCGACCGGAAGGTCGTCGTCGGCCACTGGATGGACGACGACGTCCTCGCCAAGCTCGACGTCTGGGCGCGCGCCGCCTGCGCCATCCTGGACGCGCGGCGGCTCAAGATCGCCCGCTTCGGCGGCATGAACATGAGAGAGGTGGCCGTCACCGGCGGCGATCGCGTCGAGGCGCAGGTCAAGCTCGGTTGGTCGGTGAACGGCTACGGCATAGGCGATCTCGTGGGGCGGATCGCCGACGTCGACGAGCGCGAGGTCGACCGCCTGGTGGCGGAGTACGACGAGGCGTACTCCGTCGCACCCGCCCTGAGGAAGGGCGGAGATCGCCGCGGCGAGCTGCGGTACGCGGCGAGGCAGGAGGCGGCGATGCGCTCCTTCCTCGAGGAGGGCGGCTTCGGCGGGTTCACCACGACCTTCGAGGACCTGCACGGGCTCAAGCAGCTCCCCGGCCTCGCGGTGCAGCGCCTCATGGCCGACGGCTACGGCTTCGGGGCGGAGGGCGACTGGAAGTCCTGCGGCCTGGTCCGCGCCCTGAAGGTCATGTCGGCCGGCCTGCGCGGGGGCGTCTCCTTCATGGAGGACTACACCTATCACCTCGTCCAGGGGAAGGAGCGCGTCCTCGGCGCCCACATGCTCGAGATCTGTCCCTCGATCGCCGCGGGGAAGCCGTCGCTGGAGATCCACCCGCTCTCCATCGGCAGCAAGGCGGACCCTTGCCGGCTCGTCTTCGACGCCGGGACCGGGCCCGCGGTGAACGTCGCCATGGTTGACATGCGCGGCCGCATGCGGATCGTCGCCAACGAGCTCGAGGCGGTGGCGCCCGACAGGGCGATGCCGAAGCTGCCGGTGGCGCGCGCGGTGTGGATCCCCAGGCCGGATTTCAAGCTCGCGTGCGAGGCGTGGATCCTGGCCGGGGGCGCCCATCACTGCGCGCACAGCCGCGCCCTGACGATGGCGCACGTGGAGGACTTCGCCTCCATCGCCGGCGTGGAGGTGGTTTGCATCGGCGAGGGGACCGAGATCCGCGCGCTCAAGAACGAGCTCCGCTGGAACGACCTCGCCTACCGGATGGCGCACTGAGGGCCGGGATGTGAGCACGACCTATCGAGAGCTGCGCGAGCGCGCCTGGGAGGCGAACCTGGAGATCCCGCGCCGGGGGCTCGCCATCTACACCTTCGGCAACGTCTCGGCGTTCGATCGCGACCGGGGCGTCCTGGCCATCAAGCCGAGCGGCATCGCGTACGATCGGCTATCGGCCGACGACATGGTGGTGGTCGACCTGGAGGGGAACGTGGTGGAGGGCAAGCTCCGCCCTTCCTCGGATACCCGGACGCACATCGTGCTGTACGCCAGCTTCCACGGGGTGGGCGGCGTCGTGCACACGCACTCGACCTACGCGACGAGCTGGGCGCAGACAGGCACGCCGATCCCGATCTACGGTACGACGCACGCGGATCACCTGGCCGAGGACGTGCCGTGCACCGAGGTGATGCGCGCGGACGCCGTGCAGGGCGACTATGAGACGGAGACCGGGAAGCAGATCGTCGAGTGCTTCAGGGAGCGGAGCCCGATCCACACACCGATGGTGCTCGTGGCGGGGCACGGCCCCTTCGCGTGGGGAGAGGACGCCGACAAGGCGGTGTACAATGCCGTGGTGCTCGAGGAGATCGCGAGGATGGCGTTCATCACCCGCGCGATCCACCCGGGCGCCGCGCGCCTGCCCGAGGCGCTCGTGCGCAAGCACTTCGACCGGAAACACGGGAAGGGCGCGTACTACGGCCAGAAGTGACGCCGGACGTCGCGGGACGACGGCGAGGACGACCAAGGTGCCCCGGGAGACGGGGCGATGGACACGATGAAAGGAGCTGCGCCTTGAAGAGGAGCAATTTTGTCGCCACGACGATGGTGGCGCTGGCCGGGCTGGCGCTGATCCTGGCCGGGCTGGGCTGTCAGAAGGAAAAGAAGCAGATCACGCTCGGGTTCTCCCAGATCGGCGCCGAGAGCGAGTGGCGGACCGCGAACACAAAATCGATCGAGGAGGCGGCCAAGGAGGCCGGGCTCGACCTCAAGCTCTCCGACGCGCAACAGAAGCAGGAGAACCAGATCAAGGCCATCCGGTCGTTCATCGCTCAGAAGGTCGACGTCATCGCCTTCTCGCCCGTGGTCGAGACCGGCTGGGAGCCCGTCCTGCGCGAGGCCAGCGCGGCCAAGATCCCGGTCATCCTTACCGATCGCGCCGTGGACGTGAAGGACGAGAGCCTCTGGGTCACCTTCATCGGCTCGGACTTCGTCGAGGAAGGCCGCCGCGCGGCGAAGTGGCTGGTCGAGAAGACGAAGGATCAGAAGGACCCCGTCAACATCGTCGAGCTGCAGGGCACCGTCGGCTCGGCCCCCGCGATCGACCGCAAGAAGGGGTTCGAGGAGATCATCAAGGACAGGCCCGAGCTCAAGATCATCCGCTCGCAGACGGGCGACTTCACCCGCGCGAAGGGCAAGGAGGTCATGGAGGCGTTCCTCAAGGCGGAGGGCAAGAACATCCACGTCCTCTACGCCCACAACGACGACATGGCGATCGGCGCGATCCAGGCGATCGAGGAGGCCGGCCTCCGCCCGGGCAAGGACATCCTCGTCATCTCCATCGACGCGGTGAAGGGCGCGTTCGAGGCGATGATGGCCGGCAAGCTCAACGTGACCGTCGAGTGCAGCCCCCTGCTCGGGCCGCAGCTCATGAGCGCGGTCAAGGACGTGGTGGCAGGCAAGACGCTGCCCAAGCGCATCGTGACCGAGGAGGGCGTCTTCCCCATGGAGACCGCCGCCCAGGAGCTCCCGAAGCGCAAGTACTGAGCGGCGGGGGCGCGCTC
Organism: Sorangium sp. So ce590; assembly: GCF_051521365.1. NCBI lineage: Bacteria > Pseudomonadati > Myxococcota > Polyangiales > Polyangiaceae > Sorangium > Sorangium sp. So ce590. The sequence continues at coordinate 4,391,632 of NZ_CP150346.1, read as the reverse complement.
ATCTGCCCATCGAGGTTTCACGGGAAGGCCGGGGGACAGGGGGGGGAGCTTCTTCCCGCCCTGGCCTCGGTTCGGTTGACAGCGCTGTCCGGGCGCGCGCGGCGGCGATCTCGGCGCCGGGAGGATGGGAGCCATGGGGAGCGACGTCGTGCCCGTGCTCGAGATGAAGCGGATCTCCAAGAGTTTCCCGGGTGTGCAGGCGCTCCTGTCCGTCGACTTCCGCCTGCTGCCGGGAGAGGTGCACACGCTCATGGGGCAGAACGGCGCCGGCAAGTCGACCCTCGTCAAGGTCATCACCGGCGTCCACCCCCCGGACGGCGGGCAGATCCTCCTCGATGGCCGGGAGATCAGGCCGTCGAGCCCGCAGGGCGCGCAGCGGGCGGGCATCAGCGCCGTGTTCCAGGAGGTGAACCTGTGCACCAACCTGTCGGTCGCCGAGAACATCTACCTCGGGCATGAGGGCGAAAGCCCCTTCGCCATCCGGTGGGGGGAGATGCGCCGGAAGGCCGCCGCCCTGCTGTCGGACCTCAACGTCCACATCGACGTCGCCGCGCCGCTCTCGGCCTTCTCCCTGGCCGTCCAGCAGATCGTCGCGATCGCGCGCGCGCTCAGCGCCAGGGCCAAGATCCTCATCCTCGACGAGCCGACATCGAGCCTGGCCGAGGACGAGGTCAAGACGCTGTTCTCCGTCATCCGGCGCCTCACGGGGCAAGGGATGGCGGTCCTGTTCATCACGCACTTCCTCGACCAGGTGTTCGAGATCTCCGACCGGATCACGGTGCTGAGGAATGGCCAGCGGGTCGGCGAGTACCTGGCCGCGGAGCTCTCGCGCATGGATCTCGTCACGAAGATGGTCGGGCGCGACGTCGCCGACGAGGGCCCGACCCGGGCCGAGCGCGCCCGGGCGGCGAAGCCGGCCGTCGTGGAGGCGCCCTTCCTGCGGGCACGCGGCCTCGGCAAGAAAGGCTCGGTCAGGGACATCGACCTCGAGGTGAGGCCGGGGGAAGAGCTCGGCATCGCCGGTCTCCTGGGCGCCGGAAAGTCGGAGACGGTGCGGCTCCTGTTCGGGATCGACAGGGCGGACCAGGGCACCATCGAGATCGGCGGCGCAGAGGCGCGCATCGGCTCGCCGCTCGACGCGATCGCGCGCGGGCTCGGCTTCTGCCCCGAGGACCGGAAGCTCGAGGGCATCCTCGGCGACCTCTCGCTGCGCGAGAACATCGTCGTCGCCCTCCAGGCCAAGCGCGGCATCTTCCGCAACCTGTCTCGCGGACGACAGGACGAGATCGCCCGCACGTACATCCAGCGGCTCGGCATCGTGGCGGCCGACGCGGAGGTGCCCATCTCCAAGCTGAGCGGCGGCAACCAGCAGAAGGCGCTCCTGGCCCGCTGGCTGGCGACCGACCCGCGCATGCTCATCCTCGACGAGCCGACCCGCGGCATCGACGTGGCGGCCAAGGGCGAGATCATGGGCCAGGTCATGGATCTCTGCGACCTGGGCATGGCGGTGGTGTTCGTCTCGTCCGAGATGGCCGAGGCGCTGCGCTACTCGGACCGGGTCGTCGTCCTGCGCGACAGGCGCAAGGTGGCCGACCTGGCCACCGGCGAGACAAACGAGCAGGCGGTGTACCGGATCATCGCGGGAGGTCACGCGTGAGCGCGGCGGCCGCCTCCCTGCGCCGGCTCACCCGGAAAAGCGCCTTCTGGCCGACGGCGATGCTCGGCCTCCTGCTCCTCTTCAACCTCGTCACCAACCCGCAGCTCTTCGCGATCACGGTCAAGGACGGCCACCTGTACGGCAGCGTCATCGACATCCTGAACCGCGCGGCGCCGCTCATGATCATCGCCATGGGTCTCACCCTGGTGATCGCCACCCACGGCATCGACATCTCGGTGGGCGCGGTCGTCGCCATCTCGGGCGCGGTCGCGGCGGCGCTGATCGGCGGCGAGCTGGCCCTGCGCGGCGGGACCGGCATGGAGGACGTGACGCAGTTCCCGCTGTCGATCGTCATCGGCGGCGCGCTCGGCGTGGCGCTGGTCTTCGGCATGTGGAACGGAGCGCTCGTGTCGCTGCTCGGCATGCAGCCGATCATCGCGACCCTGATCCTGCTCGTCATGGGCCGGGGCGTCGCCCAGCTCATCACGAACGGCCAGATCCTCACGATCTATTACGGTCCTTACCATGTCATCGGGAACGGCTTCCTGCTGGGGATCCCTGTCTCGCTGTTCATCGTGGCAGGCGTGGGCGCCGCCCTCTGGCTCCTGACCCGCAAGACCGCGCTCGGCATGTTCGTCGAGGCGATCGGCGTGAACCCGGTCGCCTCGCGGCTGGCCGGGATCCGCGCGCGCTCGATCACCTTCGCCTGTTATGCCGTGTGCGGCCTGTGCGCCGGCATCGCCGGGCTCATCGTGAGCTCGAACGTCAAGAGCGCCGACGGCAACAACGCGGGGCTGCTCTTCGAGCTCGACGCCATCCTGGCCGTGGTCCTGGGCGGGACGTCGCTCTCCGGGGGCAGGTTCACGCTGGCGGGGAGCGTCATCGGCGCCCTCATCCTCCAGACGCTCACCACGACGATCTATTCCGTCGGCGTGCCGCCCGAGGTCAACCTGGTGGTGAAGGCCATCGTCGTCTTCCTGGTCAGCATCCTGCAGTCGCAGAAGGTCAGGGATCTCATCGGAAAGCAGCGTGCAGGGAGAGTGGCCGTACCATGAGCAACATCGCAGCCGCGACCAGGCGGTCCGTCCGGATCCACCCGCGGCACCTGCCGCTCGCCGTCACCATCGGCCTCTTCGCGCTCATGTTCGGGGCCGGGTCGTGCCTGTTCGAGGGGTTCTTCTCGCTGCAGGTGTTCCTCAACTTCTTCATCGACAATGCGTTCCTGGCGATCACCGCCATCGGGATGACCTTCGTCATCCTCTCCGGCGGGATCGATCTCTCGGTCGGCTCGGTCATCGCGCTGACCACGATGGTCTCGGCGTCGCTCGTCGAGCACCACGGCGTCAGCCCGGCCGTGGTCATCCCGCTCGTCCTGGCCATGGGCGCGGGCATCGGCCTCGTGATGGGGGTGATCATCCAGTACTTCGAGGTCCAGGCCTTCATCGTCACCCTGGCGGGGATGTTCCTGGCTCGCGGGCTCTGTTACCTCATCAGCATCGAATCCATCACGATCACCCACGGCTTCTACGTCGACGTCTCGTCGCGCCGCATCCCTTTCCTGTTCGACACGTCGATCACCTGGAACGTCGTCATCGCGCTGGTGCTGTTCGCCGCGGCCATCTACCTCGCGCACTACACGCGCTTCGGCCGCACGGTCTACGCGATCGGCGGGAGCGAGCAGTCCGCCCTGCTCATGGGCCTCCCGGTGCCGAGGACCAAGGTGCTCATCTACACCTTGAGCGGGTTCTGCTCGGCGCTGGCGGGCGTCGCCTTCACGTTTTACATGGTGTCCGGCTACGCGCTGCACGCCGGCGGCATGGAGCTGGATGCCATCGCCGCCGTCGTCATCGGCGGCACCCTGCTGACCGGCGGCTTCGGCACGGTCGTCGGGACCCTGTTCGGCGTGCTCATCCACGGCACCATCCAGACCCTCATCATGTTCGAGGGCACCCTCAGCTCCTGGTGGACCAAGATCGTCATCGGTCTGCTCCTCCTGGTCTCCTGCCTGCTCCAGCGGCTCTTCCAGCGGAGCGCCCGGCCGGCATGACACGGGCGGGATGATGGGGGCGCCATTCGAGCACGTGTTGCGCCAACAGGCCTTTGCGCTCGTGCGATGGTTGTCTTGAACTCGCGCGGGAATCAATAGTTTCACGACAAGCAGCTTGGAGGTCACCGTGCGTTCATGGGCAGCAGGATTCATCACCTTCGTTGGATTGATCATTGTGGGTTGCGCCTCGTCCGACACAGAGCCCACCCCGGAGGCGCCGAGCACCTCGTCCGGGGCGACCGCGGGGAGCTCCGTGGGTCAGGGTGGATCGGGAGCTGGAACCGGAACCGGAACCGGAGCCGGTAGCGGGGGCGGCTCCACGAGCGGGGGCGGCTCCACGAGCGGGGGCGGGGCGCAAAACGAGGGCGGTTCTCCGAACGCCGGCGGTGGTGGCGCCGGCGGCGCGGCGGGCGGCGATGCCTCGTCCACGGGCGGCAGCATGAGCCCTGGCTGCGGCGTGCCCACGAGCTTCAAATGGGAGTCGTCACCCGTGCTGATCACCCCGCCGAGCGGCTCCGTGTCCATCAAGGACCCGACCGTCCTGTTCCATGACGGCAAGTGGCACGTGTACGCGACGCACTATTCCAACGGCTACAACATGACGTATCTGAACTTCACCGACTGGGATCAGGCCCGGTCGGCGCCGAAGACGCTCCTGAGCACGAACCCCAACCTGACCGGGTACAAGTGCGCCCCGCAGCTCTTCTACTTCTCGCCGCAGGACCTGTGGTACCTCGTCTACCAGAGCCAGCCGCCCACCTACTCGACCACCAAGGATCCGAGCGACGTCCGATCCTGGTCAGCGCCTCGGACCTTCATCGCGAACGAGCCCGCGATCGTCACCCAGAACAAGGGTTCAGGGACGTGGATCGACTTCTGGGTGATCTGCGACGACGCGAATTGCCACCTGTTCTTCTCCGATGACAACGGGCACCTCTATCGAAGCCAGACCAGCAAGGCCAGCTTCCCGAATGGCTTCGGCACGCCGGTCATCGTCATGAGCGACGAGAGGTTCGACCTGTTCGAGGCGGCCAACGTCTACAAGATCAAGGGCTCGGACAAGTATCTCCTGATCCACGAGAGCATCGGCGACGGTCGGTATTTCCGCTCCTGGACCGCGGACAAGCTCGACGGCGCCTGGACGCCGCTGGCGGACACGCAGGCAAACCCCTTCGCGGGGAAGAGCAACGTCACGGGCGCCGGCTGGTCGAACGACGGGATCAGCCACGGTGAGATGCTCCGCGATAACCCCGACGAGACCATGACGATCGACACCTGCAACATGCAGTATCTCTATCAGGGCCGGACCAAGGCCGGGGCCGAGTACAATCTGCACGAGTACAGCCTCGGGCTGCTCACGGATGCGCGGTGATGTGAAGCCATGACGAGCCGGACCGCTCGGACGAGCGCGGCGCTGGCATCCGTGGGCCTGCCGTCTCGAGCGTGAATCGCCGTGAGGTCGACAAATCCGCGCGCGCCGCCGGAAGTCCCCTCGGCGACGGGACGAAGGGCGCGCCGCCCTCGCCGTGCCAGGCGTGATCAGACCGACCCCCTCCGGGAATACCTGAGCCTGACCTGAGCGCCGCGAGCCCGGGGACTCCAGCACGCCTTGCGCGTGGCAACGGGCGACAATCGACAACCTGGGTTATCTGGCAGGGCGAGCAGGCGGGCTCCGTCCTCCGCTGCAGCCTCGTGTCCACGAGGAGCTGCGTGCTTGTGTCGCTTTGTGTCTCTGATTGCGCAGGCGCACCTCGGCGTGCGCCGGGGGCGTCCATTCGAGTGAACAGCCGGGAAGGTCGCACATGACAACCACGCAAGAATATTGCAGCGTCAACGAATTGACGCGATCCAGCCAGGAGACCGCCCGCGCGCGGCGCGCCGGTCGTCCGTGTGCCCGCCCAGGCAAGCGAACGCTCGGCGCGCTGTGGGCCCCCTGGAGGCCCCTGGTGCGGATGGGGATCCTCTGCGGGGTGCTGCCCCTCGCCTTGTCGGTGCTGGGGAGCGGTTGTTCGGGCTCGGACGGCGCGTCGCCGAAGCCCGGCGATCCGGACACGCCGACGGGAGGGGGTGCAGGCGCGCCGACGGGAGGGGGTGGCGCAGGCTCGCCGACGGGAGGCGGCGCAGGCGAACCGACGGGAGGAGGCGCGGGCGAACCGACGGGAGATCCGGACCCGCCGCACCCCGAGGATCCGGAGAAGTACGTCGCGTTCGAGCCCGGGCCCGAGCGCTTCCCCATGGTCGGCGCCGGCAAGGCCGCGCCGCTCGTCGTGAGCTCGAGCGACTACGCGGGCGTTGTCCGGGTCGTGAGCGACCTCAAGACCGACATCGGCCGGGTCACCCAGGTCGAGCCCGAGATCTCGCTCGACGAGATCCCGGCGGCGGACGACGTGGTGATCATCGGGACCCTGGGCAAGAGCCCGCTCGTGGACCAGCTGGTGAGCGAGAACAAGCTCGACGTCACCGACATCGCAGGCCGGTGGGAGACGTCCCTCCTGCAGGTGGTGGACAATCCGGCGCCGGGCGTCCGCCGCGCGTTCGTGATCGCCGGCAGCGACCAGCGCGGGACGATCTTCGGCGCATACGACGTCTCGAGGAACATCGGCGTGTCGCCCTGGCACTACTGGGACGACGTCCCGGCGCACCAGCACGGCGAGCTGTACATCCTGCCCGGGCGCTACTCGCAGGGGGAGCCGAAGGTGAAATACCGCGGCTTCTTCATCAACGACGAGAACCCCGCGCTGGGCACCTGGGCGCGCAACACCTTCGGCCCCGCGCCCAACTCGAGCCGCCCGGACGGCTTCAACCACGAGCTCTACGCCCACGTGTACGAGGTCATGCTCCGCCTCAAGGCCAACTACCTGTGGCCGGCCGTCTGGGGCAGGTCGCTCTTCGACGACGACCCCGAGAGCCAGGCGCTGGCCGCCGAGTACGGCATCGTGATGGGGACCTCGCACGAGGCGCCGATGATGCGGGCGCAGGACGAGTGGGATCGCTTCGGGCAATCCGGAGGCCGGTACGGCGGCAACGGGCAGTGGAACTTCGACAGGAACACGGAGGCGCTGAAGAAGTACTGGACCGACAGCATCACGCGGATGAAGGACTACGAGAGCGTGGTGACCGTCGGGATGCGCGGCAACGGCGATCTGCCGATCGACAACGGCGGCAACATCGATCTGATGCAGCGGATCGTGGCGGCGCAGCGGGAGATCCTGGGCGAGGTCACGGGCAAGGACGTCACCACCATCCCGCAGGTCTGGACGCTCTACAAGGAGGTCCAGGCCTTCTGGGACGACGGCATGCGGGCGCCGGACGACGTGATCATCAACTGGTGCGACGACAACTGGGGCAACATGCGCGAGCTGCCCGACCTGTCGGCGCCGGAGCGATCGGGCGGCTACGGGCTCTACTACCACTTCGACTACGTGGGCGGCGGCCGGAACTACAAGTGGGTCGACACGACCCTCCTCCCCAGCGTCTGGGAGCAGCTCCACCTGTCCTATCGATACGGCGTCGATCGGCTGTGGGTGGTGAACGTGGGCGACATGAAGAACGAGGAGCACCCGCTCGAGTTCTTCCTGGACTATGCGTGGAACCCCGAGCGGTGGCCGATCGAGCGCCTCCCCGTGTGGGAGCGGCAGTGGGCGGCGCAGCAGTTCGGGCCGGAGCACGCGGCCGAGATCGCGGAGGTGCTGACGATGTACTCCAGGCTCCAGTCGCGCCGGAAGCCGGAGCTGCTCAACCGGGTCATCACCCTCAACCCGAACGCCAACATCGCCACGAACCCCGACAGCGCCGTTGTCTACGCCGACGGCAGCCCCTTCAGCCTGATCCATTACGGCGAGGCGGAGCGGGTCGTCGCGGAGTGGCAGGCGCTCGCGGCCGAGGCGGAGCGGCTCAACGAGGCGCTGCCGGCGTCGTTCCGGGACGCCTACTACCAGCTCGTGCTCTACCAGGTGAAGGCCAGCGCCAACCTGTACGAGCTCCGCCTGGCCGGGTTCAAGAACATCCTCTACGCCGCCCAGAAGCGCGCCGCCACGAAGGACATGGCCACGACCGCCGAGGCCCGGTTCGCCGACGACAAGGCGATGTCGAGCTACTACAACAACACGCTGGCCGGCGGGAAATGGAAGGGCTTCCAGACGCAGCCCAAGATCGGCTACGGCGGGAACTATCCGAACTCGGGCTGGCAGCAGCCGGAGCGGAACAACACGGCCATCGAGGACTTCATCTGGCCCGAGCTCCGGCAGATCAGCCTGCCGAGCGGGGCCGACATGGGCGTGGCCATCGACGGGTCCGACAAGGTCTGGCCCGCACAGGGCACGGCGGCGGTGCTGCCCGAGCTCACCCCGTTCCAGACGCAGCCGGCCCAGTACATCGAGGTCTTCAACCGCGGTCAGGCGCCGTTCGATTACAAGATCGAGCCGTCCGTGCCCTGGGTGAAGGTCTGGCCGAACAACGGCGCGATCGAGAAGGAAGTGCGCGCCACGGTGAGCGTCGACTGGGAGGCCGCGCCCAAGGGGACCACGGAGGTGCCGATCACGGTGACGGGGCCGAACGGCAGCTCGGTGGTCGTCCAGGCCATCGTCAAGAACCCGGACGTGGACCGCGACGCGCTCGAGGGGTTCGTGGAGAGCAACGGGTACGTCTCGATCGAGGCCGAGCACTTCACGCGTGCCGTGGGCGCGGACCCGATCTCGTGGCAGCTCATCCCGGACATCGGCCGGACGGCAGGGGGCATGACGCCCTTCCCGGTCACCGCGGCCAGGCAGACGCCCGGCGGAGAGAGCCCGCACCTCGAGTACAAGATCAACACCTTCACGTCCGGGAAGGTGACGGTCTGGGCATACCTGTCGCCGAGGAACAACGTGCTGCACTCCGATGGGCTGAAGTACGCCGTGTCCATCGACGACGGGCAGCCGCAGGTCGTCAACGTCACCACCGCGCTCAACGGCATCCCGATGAACAAGTCGTGGGAGAGGAACACGTCGGACAACATGAATCTCACGTCGACCACGCACACAATCGCTCAGCCTGGCGAGCACGTGCTGAAGTTCTGGATGGTCGACCCGACCGTGGTGGTGCAGAAGCTCGTCGTGGACACGGGTGGGCTCAAGCCGAGCTACCTCGGGCCGCCCGAGAGCTACCGCGCGAAGCCGTAGCGAGGCGCGAGCGCGCAAAGGCACGGGATCCCCTCCTGGGCGGGTGATCCCGGCCTGGACGCCCCGACCTGGGGCGACCCAACCTGGGTCGGGTCGGGTCGACGGCGTTTTTGCCACACTGAGACACTCCGCGACGCCGGGACGAGCGGTGGAGCGTCGCGCGACGTCAGGCGCACGACGGGAACATCGCGCCCCTTGCCTGGCACATAGCTTGCCATCAAGAAGGCGATCGCTCACCCTCGAGACCCATCCACCCTCATGCCCACCCGTTTCGACAGTCTGATCGCGCGCCTGCGCAGCGTATGGAAACCGGCCAAGCAACCCACCGCCCCGCGCGCCTACCGGTGCCAGTGCGAAAGGCCGGTGTTCTTCCGCAACAGCGAGTGCCTCGCCTGCAAGGCGCCGCTCGGCTATGAGCCCGAGCGCGCCCAGGTGCTGCCGCTGAAGCCCGGCCCGACCGAGGGCGACTGGCAGCTCTGGCACGATACGGCGGACCCGCCGCGCCTCTATCGACGCTGCGGCAACTTCGACTCGGCCTCGGGCTGCAACTGGCTCGTCCCGGCGGCCGCCGAGACGCCCGCGCTCTGCGACGCCTGCCGGCTCAACCGCACCATTCCGGATCTCTCCATCGCCGATCACGAGGCGCTATGGCGCCGCATCGAGACGGCCAAGCGACGGCTCGTGTCGCAGCTCCTCGCGCTGAACCTGCCGGTGAAGTCGAAGCTCGGCGACGACCCGGAGCGCGGCCTCTGCTTCGATTTCCTCGCGTCGCCGCCCGACGGGCCCAGGGTGATGACCGGCCACGCCGACGGCGTGATCACCCTGAACGTCGAGGAGGCGGACGACGCCACGCGCGAGCGCATCCGCGCCGCGATGCGCGAGCCCTACCGCACGCTGCTCGGGCACTTCCGGCACGAGGTCGGCCATTATTACTGGGACCGCCTGGTGCGCGACACGGCATGGCTGGCGACGTTCCGGGAGCTGTTCGGCGACGAGCGGCAGGACTACGCCGCTGCGCTGAAGACCAACTACGAGCAAGGCCCGCCGGCCGACTGGCCGCAGCGCTTCGTCAGCGCCTACGCCAGCATGCACCCGTGGGAAGACTGGGCCGAGACCTGGGCCCACTACCTCCACATGGTCGACACCGTGGACACCGCCCTCAGCTTCGGCATCGACGCCGACGACGTGGAGCTCGACGCCGAGCCGTGGGGCACCGACGCGCTGTGGCGACCGGACGCGCCGGGGGCCGAGACCTTCCTCGGCTTCCTGAACGCCTGGGTGGAGCTGACGGGCGTCCTCAACGAGATGTCGCGCAGCATGGGCCAGCACGACTTCTACCCGTTCGTGCTGCCGCGCCCCGCCGTGGCGAAGCTGCAGTTCATCCACCTCGTCGTGAACGGAGCCCCCGCCCCGGCGCCCGCCGCTACCCCAGCCCCTTGGGCCAGGTGAACGAGAAGGCGGCGCCGCGCCCGACGTCCGAGTCGAGCGCGACGGCGCCGCCGCTGCTCTCGACGATCTTCTTCACGAGCGCGAGCCCGACGCCCGTGCCCTCCGACCTGTCCCGCGCCTCCAGCGTCTGGAAGATGATGAACACCTTGTCGTGGAAGCGCGGGGAGATGCCGGGCCCGTTGTCCGCCACCGCGAAGCGCCAGTGCGAGCCCGCGTCCGCGCAGGAGACGACGGCGCGGCCGCTCTCCCTGTCGCGGTGGTGCTTGATGGCATTGCCGATGAGGTTCATGAAGACCTGCTGGAGCATCGTGCGCTCCGCCACGACGCTGGGCAGGGGGCCGGCGACCTCGACGCGGAAGCCGCCCGGCGGCGACAGGAGATCCACGACCTCCTCGATGAGCGGGCCCACCGCGACGACCTCGGTGGGCACCCGGATGCGCCCGACGCGCGAGTAATCGAGGATGGCGTCGATGAGCGCGTCCATGCGCTGCACGCGGTTGCGCAGGAGCTCCAGGTTCCGCTTCGACGCCTCGCTCAGGTGCTCGTGCTCGTCGTCCTCGATCCACTGCGAGAGGTTCGCGATGCCCCGCAGCGGCGCCTTGAGATCGTGCGACGTGACGTAGGCGAACTGATCGAGCTCGCGGTTCGAGCGCTGCAGCGCCTCGGTGAGCCTCGCCAGCTCGTCCGCGCGCTGGCGCAGCGCGAGGTCCGCGCGGGCGCGCTCGATGGCGATGGCGGCGAGGCGCGTCGCGACGCGGACGACCTCCTCGTCGGCGGGGGTCGGCGCGCCGGGCGAAGGCCTGTACACGGCCCAGGTGCCCAGCACCTCGCCCTTCGAGGAGAGGATGGGCGTGGACCAGCAGGCGCGCAGCCCGAGCGGGAGGGCGAGGTGGCGGAAGTCGGCCCAGAGCGGGTCGGTCGCGATGTCCTCCACGACGACCGGCGCGCGGCGGTGGGCGGCGGTGCCGCACGAGCCCGCGCGCGGGCCGATGAGGAGCCCGTGCACCGCCGTGTTGTAGGACGCCGGCAGGCTCGGCGCCGCGCCGTGGAGGAGGCGGAGGCCGTCGTCGCTCGCGAGCAGGACGGTGAAGCGGCGGCCGGCCGAGAGCTCCTCGGCGTCGCGGCACAGCACGTCGAGCGTCTCCTCCAGGCCGTGGTGGAGGGCGATCATCTCGAGCACCTTGCGCTGCCACGCGAGGAGGATCTGCTGCCGGCGCTGCAGGGTGGCGTCCATCATCGAGCCGATCATGCGGATGGCCTTCCCTGCCCCGTCGCGCAGCACGAGGCCGCGGTCGTAGATGATCGCGTACTCGCCGTCGGCGCGGCGGAAGCGGTACTCCTCGCTCCACGTCGTCGCGGTCCCGTCGATCGCGTCGTGGATGCTGCGGTAGACGCGATCGAGGTCGTCCGGGTGGATGCGGCCCATCCAGCTCTCGGGTCCCGGCTCGAGCTCGTCGAGCCGGTAGCCGAAGGTGCGCTCGAAGTTCTCGCTCCACCAGACCGTCTCGGCGGCGAAGTCCCAGTCCCAGAGGGTGTCGTTCGTGGCCCTGGCGAGGAGGTGGAAGCGCTGATCGCTGAGGCGCAGCAGGTCCTGCGCCCTCCGGCGCGGCGTCACGTCCTCGAGCGCGCCTTCGTAGCGCACGACGCGCCCGGCCGCGTCGCGGATGGCGCGCGCGGTGATGCTGACCCACACGCGCGTCCCGTCGAGGCGGACGAACTCGACCTCGTGGCCGTGGACGGCGCCCTCGCGGTCGAGGATGCCCATGATCTCCTGCCGCTTCCCGGGGTCGCCGTAGAAGGTCGGGACGGGCAGGTCGACGAACTGCGTGGGGTCCGCGTAGCCGAGGAGGCGCGCGAACGCGCGGTTCGCGTCGATGAAGCGCCCCTCGGGCGTGGTCGTGAAGAGCGCGACCGGGCACCCGGCGTAGAACGAGGCGAGGCGATCGTCGCTGGGGAGCGGGGCGAGCTCCCCCTCGGCGCTCGCCTTCTCGGTGCGGGTCACGGCGTGGGATGGGGTGATGCGGAGGTCGTGGGTCATTCGGGAGGGATCTCGCGGCGGGGCATTTCCTTTGAGGGCGCGCCCCGACGACCGCAAGGGCGATGCGGTCCGCCGCGCCATCCGGCGCGCGCTCCGCCGTACTGCCGCGCCCGCTGCGCGGCCCCTGGCCCCCTGGCGCGATCGCGGGCTCACGCCCGGCAACCGTCAGCCGGGATGGGGGCTGGACGTCGTCGCCGAGGTCGCCCGAGCTGCGGCGTCGATCCACGAGCCCCCCGAGGCGTGGCCCCGCTGGACCTGCGCCTCCACGAGACGAGCCAGGAGGTTCGTAGTGACCACCGAATTCGACTCTCGCCCGAATTGTTCAGTCCACCAATATGGGCGTGACGTCTCGCATCGAGGCATAGGCGAGTATGCCTATACCTGGAGCCAGGTGGCTCGGGTACGAAGTCGTGGCAGTCACCTGCATCGGGCGATGCGAGGACGGACGGAGATCTTGGAACGGAGGGGCGAGGGCGAATGGAGACGCTTCGCAATTTCTGCACGACCGCTCCAGGGGTAGCTGCGCTCGCGGCGCTGGCCTGCTCCAGCCAGGGAGACGCGACGACCAAGGCGCCGCCCGGCAACGGCAGCGCCGGACGGCTCGCCGGGACCGGCACCCGCGGCTCCGGTGTCACGGGTGGCTCGTCGGGGGTGGAGTGAACGCGGTCCCTTCGATGCCCCGCAGGCTGTGGAGTGAACGCGGTCCCTCCGATGCATGGATAAACTGTTGATATAAGGTGGATGAGGGTCTTTCGCACCTTGAAACCTCGGCGCCGAGCGGACACTGGAGAAATTAAAATGCGGTCAATACGTTTCTACTTTGCTAAAAATCTGAGCGTTCTCGGTCTCCTGAGCATCGGCCTTTGGGCCTGTGGTGAGGCGGCTGACGAGGGCACGCCCTCGACCGGCGGAGGCGCCCCTGACGGGACCACCAGCGGCGCGGGGACCACGGCTACGGGCGGCACGGGCGGCACGGGCGGTACGGGCCCTGGCGGCACCGGAGGCTCAGCAACCACGAGCACCTCGGGCAGCGGCGGCGCAGACACCGGGCAGACCAGCAGCACGGCCGGCACAGGCGGAGAGACGGCCGGCACAGGCGGAGAGACGGCCGGCACGGGCGGAGAACCGGGCGAGTGCGTCAAGGGCCAGACCAAGGGCAATCAGGTCGCGGTCATCGGCGAGTCGTTCATCGCCGCGACTCACGGCATCACGCAGCAGATCGAAAAGCAGGCCAAGGCCAACGGCTCCCTCGCTGCGAACGATCGCTATATCGACAACTCGGTCAGCGGCACGACGCTGGCCAACGATCAAATTCCCAGCCAGTACCGCAAAGCTGCGGAGAACGGCATGATCAAGTACGTGCTGATGGATGGGGGCGGGAACGACTGCTTGCTGAGAGGGGACGGCGACGGAGCCCTCACGGCGGCGGAGTCGTTGTTCAAGACCATGGCGGAGGACAACGTCGAAAAGGTGGTCTATTTCTTCTATCCAGACCCCATCGGAAACAATTTCTCATCGCTCAAGTCCTGCCTCGATACGCTCCGACCGAAGATGAAGGCCTTGTGCGACGGGCTCACGGCGCCGAAATGCTACTGGTTGGACCTTCGTCCGGTCTGGAACGGACACAACGACTATACGCAAGACGGGATCCACCCCACCTCTGCCGGTAGCATCGCCACCGGAGATGCAGTTTGGGAAGTGATGAAGGAGAGCTGCGTCGCGCAGTGACGAGCGTGGGGGGCGCATGCTGACGGACAGCATCATGGACCAAGAAGTCGTCCGAGCTTGCGTGTGCTGATGCCGGCCTCTGCCTTGTTGCCCTGGGCCTGTACTATCTCCTGCGCTGCGCCGAGATCCTCTGGCGCGACCCCGACCTGACGGCGCCCAATCCCCCCGCACCGCGCGCTCGCCTCAGGGCGCGGCGCGCGCCTGGCTCGCGCCCCCTGCGCGGCCGGTTTTCTTTGGAACCGGGGCCTGATCGCGAACGACAACCCGCACGAGTTCCTGCACAAAGTCCGCTTCGGTCAGCCCGGGACGGCGATGCCGCCGCTGGCCGAAAGCCCGGAGGTGCTGGGCAACCTCGGCGCTTACGCCCAGACGCTGCCCCAGCAGCCGGAGGCGAACTAGACCGCGTAGCCCGCGAGAGCGAGACGCCCGGCCCCCGGCGGGTCTGTGCGTCATCGACGAGATCTACAGGGTCGCTTCGGAGCGGTGGCGCGGCCACGCCGCGCGCCGCATCGAGAGCGCTTGCTCCGGAATCAGCTCGACGCGCCGCCACGCTCGACCGATGTCCGCCATCTAAAACTCGACTCGATATAGAGAATCGGTCCAGTTTTCCAGGTCAACGCGGGCAGGATCCAGAGTTTATCTTCAAAAATCTGGCTAATACTAAGCAAAATCTAGAGAATCGACTCAAATATCCAGGTAAATGCACCCTGGATCCAGAGAAATCGCTCTGGAATCTAGCGAATCGAGCCGCCCCGAGCGTGCCCGCTCGGTGAGCCCACGGCCTGGCTCGGCTCCCGGCTGCCGGCGTACCACCGCCCGTCTCTCGACGCGCCGCTGCGGCGGTCCTCGAGCTGAAGGCGCGTGGCATGGCGTCGCCGGGCGCGGCGCGTCAGCCGTCGAAGCGGACGCGCGTGCCCGCCGCGGGGCGGAGCACCGGGAGGTAGCGCGAGGCAGGGAATCCGTTCTGGAGCCTGGGGCCCGAGGCCGGGAGGGCCCGCCCGAGCGCGACGAGGAACTGGACGATCTCCATCCAGGCGAGGTGATAGCCGAGGCAGAAGTGCGCGCCGCCGCCGAACTGGGCGATCTCGAGCGGCGAGATCGCCTCCTTGCGGCCGAGCCAGCGCTCGGGGCGGTAGCTGTCCGGATCCGGGTAGAGCTCGGGATCGCGCGAGAGCAGGACCAGCGGGATGGCCACGATGGTCCCGGCGGGGACGGTGCGGCCTTCGATCTCGAAGTCGGCGACGGCGCGGCGGGCGTCGTGAGGCGTCGGCGGGTGGAGGCGGAGCGCCTCGCGGAACACGGCCTCGGCGAAGGGGAAGCGGCGGAGATCCGCGGGCGAGCGCGGGAGATCCGGCGCGCTCGACGCCTCCTCGCGGAGCGCGCGCCAGACCGCGGGGCTCTCGGCGAGGTGAGCGACGCACCAGGCCATGGTCGAGGCCGAGGTCTCATGGCCGGCGAGGAGGAGCAGGCGGAGGTTGCCCACCAGATCCTGCTCGGAGAGCGGCTCGCCGTCCTCGTCGCGGGCCTGTAGCAGCGCGGGCAGGAGGCCCTTCTCCTCGCCGCGGGCGCGCACGTCGGCGAGGATCCGGCGAATGCGCGCGTCGAGCCAGGCGCGGGCGCGGAGGCCGCGGCGTCGCGGCGAGCCCGGCACGTCGAAGGGCAGGTTGAGGACCACGAGCATCAGATCCTCGTAGTTGTGGCGCCACTCGGAGAGCTCGTCGTCCTCGACGCCGGCGATCTTGAACATCACCTCCAGGGCCAGCTCGCGGGTCTCGCGCAGCAACTGGACGTCGCGCCGGCCGACCCAGGAGCGGACCTTGCGCTCGACGCTGGCCGCGACGATCGCGCCGACGTCCGCGGCGTCGAGGCCCTTCGGCGAGAAGGGCCCGTTCATCGCGGTGCGGAGGCGGCGGTGCGAGGCGCCGTCGTGGGCCATCAGCGTCTGACCGAAGAGGTGGCCGACGCCGCCCTCGGTCAGATACGAGGAGTCGAGGGCCTTGCTCTTGAAGAGCGAGAAGGACTCGTTCGAGGCGTAGATGAGCTGCCAGGCCTCGAAGCCATGGCTCCAGAAGAAGAGGGAGCCGAAGCGGCGCTGGCCCTCGCGGAGCAGGCCGAGCTCGTCGACGGCCATCGCCGGCATGTGGCCCACGACCGGGAAGCGGCCGGGGAGGATGGGGAATCCATGCCGGGTCTCGATGCGGCGGGCGAGCGGGTTGCGGCCCCGAAGGAGCGGGAGCTCGGTGATCGAGGCGGGGAGGACGGAGCTCATGGCGCGTGGTACCTCGTCTTGTACCATCACGCCGGCCCGGCATGGGCGCCGGAATCGAGGGGGAACGAACCACCCGGCCTGTCCGAGCGCATCTCGCCGCCGACCGAGCGGTTGCCCGCGCCTACCGCCGGTAGAGCCGCTGGAGCCGCTTCACGAAATCCGGCGTGAACACGCCGTCCACCCGGATCGAGTACCGGAAGAACGGGTCCGGCTCGACCCCGTGGTAATCCATGTCGTTGAACCAGTAGATCGGCGCGCGCACGATCGTGCGCTCCTCCCCTGCCCTGTCGCAGAGATAGAACCGCTTGTCGCCGCGCGGATCGAACGAGATGGACTGCGCCGGCCCGAGCGCGCTCCCCGGCTCGGTGTCGCGGTGCGCGGGCGCGTGATCGTTCGCCTCGAGGCCGAAGATCACGCACCGCCCGATCTCGGCGAACGGCAGGCTCCGGATGAAATCGACCGTGCGCGGGAACACCGCCCTCGCCTCCTCCGAGAAGTCCTTGCCGGCGCCGGAGTGCTTGTCCTCCCAGCGGTCGTTCTCGAGCAGGTGATAGCAGACCTTCCAGGGGAAATAGACGCCGTAGCGGTACTTGAGGTACAGCATCTGCGCCCGCGTGAGCGGGTGATCGGTCTCGTCTCCGAACGTGTACTCGTCGCGCCGGTCGAGATCGAACGCGGACGGGTCGTCGGCGAGCGCCACGAAGTCGCGGAGCTCCTCGCGCGAGAAGCCGGCGATGACCTGCCCGTAGTCCACATAAGGGTCCTCGTGCACCCACGGCGCGACCACGCCCATCCACTTCAGGCTCCCGCCGGTGTACGAGGGCTCGACGCGGCAGAGCCCGAGCACGATCTCGCGATCGAGCTCCGGGAAGCAGGACGTGTCGAGCAGCGGCGACAGGTCGATGTACGGGCGACCCCACAGGCCGCAGAGCTTGCTCATGGCGTCCTCGCGCCGAGCGCCGACAGGTACCTCCGCGCGACCATGCGATCGAAGGCGTGGACGCCGTCCTCCACCATGGCGTAGGTCGACGGCGCGTAGCCCGGCGCGCGGAGCCCGCGCTGCTGGCGCTCGCAGATGGCGCGGTCCTCGCGGTTCACGGTGTCCCAGAAGGCGAACACGTCGGCCGGATCGAAGCCGGGGGTGAACGCCGCCGGATGGAAGTAGGTGTCGGCGACCACGAGGGTCCGGTCCGGCGCGCGCGGGGTGAGCCGGTACGTGAGCAGGTAGTCGGGCTGCAGGCTCGTGAGCAGGCCCGGGAAGAGCATGGCGTCGCGCACGCGCCGCCGCTCCGCCTCGGGGACGATGAGCGGCCGCGCCCCGCGCCCCGCGCCGGTCGAGACCGTCTCGGCGCCGGGGGCGAGGTCCATGATCCCGCCGAGCCACGGGCCGCCCCGGCCCCAGGACACGGCGTCGCCGCACGGGGTGAGCCGCTCCAGCGCGGGGTGGACGCGCGGAAAGTGGTGCGACTCCTGGAAGTTCTCCACGCAGAGCTTCCAGTTCGCGGCGACCTCGTACTCCTCCCGCCTTCCCCGCCGGAGCGAGCGCAGCTCGGGGCGCGTGAGCCACGGCGGCGCGTCGCCGAGCGCGCTCTCGAGCGAGGGCGCCCCGGGGTCGAGCGTCACGAAGAGGAAGCCGAGGAGGGCGCCCGCCCGCGCGGGCAGGAGCCCGTGCGCGCCGCGATCGAAGCCGGGGGGCGCGTGGGGCGCCGCGCGCAGGGCGCCGGAGAGCTCGTAGGTCCAGCCGTGGTACGGGCACGCGAGCTGGGAGAGCCGGCCGCACGCGCCGTCGAGCAGCGTCGCCGCCCTGTGGCGGCAGACGTTGTGGAACGCGCGGATCTCCAGATCCGCGCCGCGGAGGACGACGACCCCCGCCGGCGTGAGCGGCGCGAGCAACCACTCTCCGGGGCGGGCGACCTCGTCCTCGCGCCCGACGCAGACCCAGGAGCGCCCGAAGATCTCGGCCTGCTCGAAGGCGAGCACGCCGTCGTCCCAGTAGGCGCGCGCGGGCAGCGGGCGAGCGGCGGGGAGCGGCGCGAGCACCGCGTGGAGATCGGCGGGGGAGAGAGGCAGCTCCGGCAAGCGGGGCGATGCTACCAGAACGGGCAGCCCGTCACGCGCCGCGCGGCGCGCCGCCGGAGAGCGCGGCTCACGGGGTCGTCGGCTGCGCGCTGACGCCGAAGGTCAGATCCGCCTCGTCGACCTCGACGCCGCGGAACCGCTGCACGTCGACGCACGGCGCGTCGACGTGGGGCGGGCACAGGTCGCCGTCGCACGTCTCCTCGGTCGTCCGCGTCACGACGCCGCTGACCGTCGACCCGTCGACCGTCATGGAGATCTGCACCCGGAGGCTGGAGATCATCCTCGTGTCGCCCACGATCTCCCGGAACCGGTCGTCATCCCCGTCGTCGTCGGCGTCGACGAACGGGTCCTCCACCTCGTCGCGATCGTCGTGCTTGTCGCCGTCGGTGTCGACCTCGCCGTCGCTCGTCGCGTCCGAGTCGTCGTCGCCGTCCTTGTCGGCGTCGACGAACGGGTCGATGTCATCGGCGATGCCGTCCTGGTCGGCGTCGGTGACCCTCTTGCGGAAGGGAAACTCGACGTCTTCGGAGCTGCCCTCGAAGAGGTAGGGATCGTCGTCCGTGGAGCCCTTCAGCGCGAGCCCGCCGATGTCGAGCACCGCCTCCTCGTCGCTCGGGAGGTAGAGGAGCAAGGTCTGGCCGTCCCGGAACGTGGTGGCGTCGTACTTGTCCGCGAGGAGCGGCCTGTCGTCGGGGAAGCAGCCAGGCGACTCCTCGGACGCCTCGAGGGCGACGCGGTACACCGCGTAGTCGCCCGCCGAGAGGCCGCCGCAGGAGGCGACGCCGGCCAGAGAAGCCAGGAGGGCGGCGCGGGCCGAAAGCGCAAGGACGTCTCGTCGATCAAGCATGTTCATCTCCTCCGCAGCGCTGAGGGTAAGCCACGGTTCAGCACTCGAATGCGCTGTTCGCGCCGCACGAGTAATAACACTGTTCGCAGTGCAAGCATGTGTCGTAGTTGTAGTAAGAATCCCGCCCGTCCGGGTACGCGCCCAGGCATTCATTGACGCAGGTGTCGTCCGCGCAGGTCACCATGCACTGGGCGAGGTAGAAGCAGTCGTCGTTGATGGTGCACGCCTCGAGCTCGTCGGCGCAGCTCCCCTCGTTCGCGCACGCGATGCACCCGCTCGTGTCGTTGCCACAGACGGCGAGGTCGTCGCAGGCGACGGCGGGGATGGCGCAGTCGACGAGGTCCGTGCCCTCATCGCAGGAGCCGGTGCCCTCGGGCTCGTCGCACACGTCGTTGTTCGTGGTGAGGCACGGCTCGCCTGCTGGGCAGTCGGCGCGGTCGGTGCCCTCGTCGCAGCGCCCGGTGCCCTCGGGCTCGTCGCAGACGCCGTTGTTCGCCTCGGCGCAGGTCATGACCATGCAGTCGATGACGTCCGTGCCCTCGTCGCAGAGCCCGGTGCCCTCGGGCTCGTCGCAGGTCCCGTCCTGCACCGATTTGCACGGCACGAGGCTGCAGTCGTCGACGTCCGTGCCCGCCGGGCACCGGCCGGTGTTCTCGGGCTCATCACAGATGCCGTTGCCGGTGTACGGACAGACAGAGAGGCAGTCGGCGGGGTCGGTCCCGGCCGGACACGTGTCGGTGCCCTGGGGCTCGTCGCAGATGCCGTCGCCCGCGCTGGGACAGTGATCGCGGTTGCTCGGCTTGAGACAGCCGAGGAGGGCCGCCGCGTGGGCGTTGCAGACCTCGGCCAGGTGATGACCATCCACACACCGGCCCTCCAGACGGACACAATCGACGTACGCCGTGTGCTCGTCCTGACAGCGCTTCTTGGCCCGCTCCTCGACGGCCTCCTGCTCGGCCTCGCACAGCCCTTCGCTGTCCCCGGCGCAGTCCTCGCAGGCGCAGCGGGCCTCGCAGACCGTCGCATAGGCTGGCCGCTCGCCGTCGCCGGGATCCGAGATGGCGCAGGCGGCGAAACTGCTGACGAGAGCTGCTGTGATCATCACGTGTCTGACACGCATGGGGGTCTCCTCATCATCTTCTGAAGCAAGGGGTCGTCCCGCCGGGGCGCAGAGCGCCGCCGCGACGCCGGCGAGGGCATACGACACGGCCGGCGCTGGAAGCTCCAGGTACCCTTCACCGGCGCACACCGCGCTCGATCCGCCTCTCACTTCGAATGTGACTGTAAAATTCTGCCAAAGGAAAACGGCTACCTATACCAGCTCGGATGGCGCCCGGTCAATCACCGAGGCGACGCGCGCGCGGCAGCAGCGGAGTGCGCGCCTCCGCGCTGAAGCTCGGGCCGGGGAGAGGCGCAACGGGAGCGCGCAGCCCAGCGACCGCGCGACGACGTGTGGCATGGCAGGCGCGCGGTGCGCTCGAGGCGGGGCGAGGTCGGCTGGAGGAGGGCGCGGTCGGGAGACGGGCGCGGCGGCGGCGGGGATCGAGGCGAGCGGCTCGGAGCGGGAGAACCGCTGAGGAAGCAAGGCGATGCGCGCGGGCGCAGGAGAGTATCAAGGACGTGCGCGAAGGCACAGGAGAAGAGAGGCGCGCAGACCGTGAGGAGGGCTCGCGCGGGTGGTGGGGGTATTTGCCCAGACAGATGTCACATGAAGGCGGGAAGATCATTGATGATTTTCTTCCCGCCTTCCCGCCTTCCGGCCTTGCGGCCTTCATGTTCAAATGACCCCACCACCGTCGCGCGGCGGAGGAAGAAAGTGATCCTGCTGCCGGCAATGCGTGCTCCGTGAGCCGTGGAGCGGACGCGGCAATCGGCGGTGCCGGCGCGGAACCAGGCGCAGCGCCGCGGAGGTGGGGCGGGAATCCCGGGTGCACCAGGCGCGGAAGAGTGGAGACGGAGTGAAAAGAGCCGTTGGCATCCGTGCCGTTTCGACAGAAGATGCGCGTGCGCCCATCGCGCTGCGGCGCCTCGCCTCCGACGGCCGGCACCGCGTCACTGGACCCCTACCGGCTGGAGAGCAGCGGATGAAGATGCGATCTTTTGTGTGTCTCTTTGCACTTGGTTTGATGACCGCAGCGTGCGGCGATGACGGCCCATCGACCCCCGGGAGCGGCGGCAGCGGGGGCGACGGCGGCACCTCGACGACCAGCGGCACCGGCGGCGACGGCGGCGGCACCGGCGGCACCGGCGGCACCGGCGGCACCGGCGGCGACGGCGGCGGCACCGGCGGCACCGGCGGCGGTACCGGCGGTACCGGCGGCGGCACCGGCGGCGGCGACGGCGGCACCGGCGGCGGCGACGGCGGCACCGGCGGCGGCACCGGCGGCGACGGCGGCGGCACCGGCGGCACCGGCGGCGGTACCGGCGGCACCGGCGGCGGCGACGGTGGCACCAGCGCTGGCGAGGGCGGCGGCGACGGTGGCACCGGCGCTGGCGAGGGCGGCGGCGACGGTGGCACCGGCGCTGGCGAGGGCGGCGGCGACGGTGGCACCGGCGCTGGCGAGGGCGGCGGCGCCACGTCGAGCTCGGCGAGCACGGGCACCGGCGGCGAGGGCGGCGGCAGCGTCACCTCGACGAGCTCCGTCACCACAGGCACCGGCGGCGAGGGCGGCGGCAGCGTCACCTCGACGAGCTCCGCCACCACAGGCACCGGCGGCGCCGGCGGCGGCGAGCTCGGCGCCGACGGCGCTCCCTGCTCGGCGAATGCCATGTGCGCGGGCGACCTCTGCTTGCCCGAGACCTACGGCTATCCTGGCGGCGCCTGTTCAGGCGTCTGCGAGACGGACAGCGACTGTCCCGGCGGCGGCGCCTGCCGGTTCAACTCGCAGGGCAGCTTCTGCCTGGCCGCGTGCACAGAGTCGAGCGAGTGCCGCGACAGCTATGGGTGCATCAACGGGTTCTGTCAGCCGGACTGCACGAGCGACGCTCAGTGCCCGGACGTGGGCGTGTGCGACGAGGGATCGGGCTTCTGCGGCGAGCCGGCGAGCCCGGACGCCGCCCCTTGCACGGTCGACAGCGACTGCGCCGGCGGCCGGTGCCTTTCCGAGCTCAACTCCGGCTATCCTGGCGGCTACTGCTTGGGCGACTGCGATCCGGAGATCGGCGAGTGCGCCGGCGGCGGCACCTGCATCCCGGCGGGCGACGGCGGCTTCTGCAACATGCTGTGCGAAATCTCGGAGGACTGCCGCGCGGGCTATGCGTGCTTGGACAACCTCTGCGAGCCGGCCTGCACCAGCGACGATCAGTGCCTGGTGGCAGGCGCCACGTGCAATGACTTGGGTCGCTGCACCGCGCCGGCAGGCGAGGGCGCCGACGGTGACGCTTGCACCGCCGACAGCGACTGCGCCGGCCTCTACTGCCTCACCGAGGACGATGGCTTTCCTGGCGGCTACTGCGTGAGCCCGTGCGACGCGACGACCCCCTGCGCTGGCGGCGGTCTCTGCACCGACCTCGGAGTCTGCTATGCCGAATGCCTGGCGGATGGCGACTGCCGCGACGGCTACGCGTGTATCAACGAGCTCTGCCAACAGTGACCCAGCGACGGTGAGCGTCCCGCAGACGGCCCGTCCGACAGGACGACGGGCCTCTGCGGCCCTTTCCCGGAGGCGATGAGCCTCCGACTCAACCGAGCTCGCGGCCGCCCCGGCGGCGGCGCAGGCCCGCGAGCGCGATCAGCGCGAGCGCTGCCGCCGTCGGCCCGTGATCCGGGCCCCCCGCCGTCCCGCAGCTGCAGCCGCTGCTCCCGCCGGCGCCCCCGGGCGCGGCCCCGCTCGATCCCGCCGCGCTCCCGGCGCTGCCCGTGGCCGCCGTGCTCCCGCTCGATCCGACCGTGGCGCTTCCTCCTCCCGCACCTCCTCCTCCCGCACCTGCGCTTCCGGTGCTCCCGGCGCTGCCCGTGGCCGCCGCGCTCCCGCTCGATCCGGCCGTGGCGCTCCCTCCTCCCGCACCTCCTCCTCCCGCACCTGCGCTTCCGGTGCTCCCGGCGCTGCCCGTGGCCGCCGCGCTCCCGCTCGATCCGGCCGTGGCACCTCCTCCCCCCGCGCCCGCGCTCGCGGCGCTGCTCGCCGACGAGGCGCTCGACGAGCCCGCCTCGGCGGCCAGCGCGAGGTACGCCTCGGCGAAGCGCTGGCCGAGCAGCTGGTACGCGGCGGAGTCGAAATGCCACGCATCGCTGGGCGGCCGCGGGGTGAAATCGTCCGTGTCGACCCACGCGACCCGAGGGTCCTCCTCGGCCACGGTCACCTGCGCCGCGCGCACGGCGTCGATGTTCGCCTCCTTGCCGGCGGCGATGGGCCCGCCGTTCGCGGGGTAGAGGTTGTCGCTGATCCGGCCGAGCACGACGGGGAGCTCGGGGACGCCGAGATCCGCGCGGACCGCCGCGATGAAGGCGCGCAGCGCGTCGCCGTAGCGGAACGCGGCCGACCACCCCGCCTCGTTCTCGCCCTGCATCCAGACGAGCGCGGCGATCTCGACGTCGTGCCCCTCCGACTCGAGCCGCGCCAGCGCGTTGTCGAGCCGCGTCGGCTCGTCGGGGTAGCGGAGGGCGCGATCGCCGGCGTACGTCGCGGAGTCGAGCTTGCCGAGGAGCGCATGGTAGAGCTGGGATTTGTAGAGCACCTCCGGATCCGGCGCGAGCCCGCGCCCCCAGTGGTCGACGAGGTTCGTGCCCCCCTGCGCCATCTTCACGATCGCGATCCGGTGCTCGGGGTATGCCGCCGCCATCGCGCGGCCGAACGTGATCTCGGGCCCGTAGCGTCGCGCCTCGCCCTTCGGCTCGAGCGGCCCCCAGTCGGCGCTCGTCGCCGCGGCGTACGGCCCCCCCGTGCGCGCGTCGGGGTTGTGGTGGTCGTACCAGATGTCGGGCTGGCTCTGGATCTCGGCCGGAAGCGCCGCGCCCACGCCGAATCCGACCATGTTGGACTGGCCCGCGAGGACGAACACCTTCACCGGCTGCGCCATGACCGACGCGGAGAGGGACATCACGCCGGCCGCAAGGGCGATGCAAGACCGCTTCATGACACCATATATCCTCCGCGCACCGCGCAACGTCAACACGCCGGGGGAGGCCGCCGCCTCACGATCACCTCCCTTCCGGCGTCGCCTGATAGACAGCGCTCGACGCCGCGTAGACCCCGTTGGTCGCGTACGAGTAGCGGTGCGGCCGGACATGGTGCTCCGAGTGGCGCGCGCACCAGAGCTCGGCGCCGCCGGTCTCCTCCCGGCGCTCCACGCACTCCGGGCAGGGCGGCTCGATCTCGGGCACCCGGCCGGCGGTCGCGTGATCCTTGGGCCGCACGATCCACACCGGACAGCGCGCGAGCCGGGCGACGCGCTCGGCGACCGAGCCGAGGAGCAGCCGTTCGAGCCCGCGGTGGCCGTGCGAGCCGACGACCACGAGATCGGCGTCGAGGTCGGCGGCGAGCTGAGCGATGTTCCCGGCCGCATCGCCGCGCCGGAAGTGGACGACGACGCGCTTCAACCGCCCGCCGTCGAGCTTGCCGCCCATGGCGCGGACGCGCTCGGCCGCGCGCAGCTGGAGCTGCTGGAGCGCCACCTCGGGCGTGGTGGCCGCCACGGGCACCCTCGAGAGCCCGATGCCGACCCAGCTCTCGGGCTCGACGTGGACCGCATGCACCTCCGCGTTCTCGCGGCAGCCGGCGGACTCGAGCGCCTGGTCGAGCGCACGGTTGCTCAGATCCGAGAAATCGACTCCGACGACGACGACGAACCGACCTGCTGCGCTCACGCTCGACATGACATCCTCCTCACCCTCGTTGCCAACCACCCGGGCGGATGGCTCCGCTCTGCCCGGCACTCCGCCGGGCACACTGCACGGACGGATTCGACGTACTCGATGGACTCGCATGCTCCGTGCCACGCGTTCCGGACGCCGGAAAGCGGGCCCCTGGAGCGCGGTGGGCGCCGGCTCCCTCGCGGGAGGGACGCAGGACGTGCATCCCGTTCGTCGCGGCGCAATTGGCGCGCGGCGGCGCGGATGCGGCCGCGGCATTTCGGGGCCGCCTCGGCGTTCCGGGGGATCTCGGGCGTGGCACGGGCGGTGCTCATCCGAGGAAGCGCCTCGAGCGAAGGTCGCGGAGGCGAGCGGAGAGATGACGATGACGACCCTCGGACCGATCAACGGAGAGCACCCCATCCCGCGCCACGCGCTCCGCAGCGCGCGCATCGTTGGAGACGACGGCGAGGAGTCGGTCGTCGCGACCGTCTACTGTCCGTTGAAGGAGCGCTCGGCCACCGTGCCGGAGTGCGAGTCGTGCACTCGCTTCCGCGCGCTGCACTTCGACGCGCCGTCGCGCAGGACCTCCGTCGTTTGCGATACCCGCCAGTGGGCCTCGGAGGTGAAGAGCGGGGATCCGCTGGGCGGCGTGAGCGACCACGTGAACCCGGCGGCGCCGCTCGCCGGCATCATGACCCGGGACGTCCTCTGCGTCCGGCCGGAGGTCACCGTCGACGAGATCACGGCCCTGCTCGTCCGCCACGGGATCAGCGGGATGCCGGTCGTGGATGCCGACGGCAAGCCGGTCGGCATGGTGTCACGGGCCGACCTCCTCCGGACAGCGCAGGAGCGCGGCGACACCGAGGAGTCGGAGCGGGCGACCTTGCACCTCGACGATGTCGCCCCGCTCGACATCGAGATCGAGCAGGGCTTTCACGTGTACGAGCCCGTCAAGGTCACCGCGCGCGACGTGATGACCCCCGTGGTGGTGCAGCTGCACGAGAGCGCGAGCATCCGTCAGGCGGCGTCGCTGATGGCCTATGAGGGCGTGCACCGGCTGCCGGTCGTCTCGGACGACGGCAGGGTGGTCGGCATCCTGTCGTCGCTCGACGTGCTGCGGTGGTTCGGGCGGAGCTGCGGATACCTGATCCCGCCGGGGCCCACGCGGGTCTGAGCGGAGCGCGAGGGGCTGGAGGGGGCCGTCCGCCGGGCGCGCTGGTGGGCTGGTGAGCTTCGCGCTCGCCGCACGAGATCCACGAGAGCTCGTCCCGGCGAGGGCGCCGGGAAGCCCGCCGCCAGGCTGCGGGGCCCAGTTTGCCCCGGAGTGAATCCCCTGATGGCGGGAAGGCAGGAAGATCATTGATCTTTTCTTCCCCGCTTCCCGCCTTCATGCTCAAATCCGGCCACCCCCCTCGATGACAGGATCGAGCGAGCCCGGCGCGGCCGGCCGAGCTCTCCCCCATCACGGCGCACGGCGGAGCGCGCCGCGCTGCCAGACGTACCGGCCGCGGGTGTTGCAGATACGCCGGTAGGTGGCAGGCGCGCCCTGCCCGGAGGCGCTGTTCCAGCCGGAGGCGCCCGGGAGGGACTTGTTCGTGGCGTTCGAGGGGTGGTCGCACGCGGGGGTCGTCCCAGCCGGCTCCTCGAATCGGACCGCGTCCCCCTCGACGCGGAGGTCGAGCGCGACGGAGCAGGGGATCGGGGTACCCGGCGCACACTCGTCGAGCATCGCGCCGGTGGGCACGTCGAGCACAGCACGGAGCGCGCCGCCTCGCGCTGCGTAGAGGACCGTGTGCGTCGCGACGGGCGCAGCTTCGGATTCCGGCTCGCGCGCGCGCGGGCAGACCATCAGCTCGACCGCCGACAGGCTGAGCGCCCCGTGGCATGAGCACACGTTGAGGCGCTGAGGCGGCACCGCGGCGAGGGTCGACCAGCACGAGGCGTCGGGGCGCCAGGTGACGCCGCGGGCGGCGAGCCACGCATCCTGGTCGAACGGCTTGCCAGCCGGCGCGCTCGGGCCGGCGGACATCCCGGGAGCGGGCGACGCCGACGCGGCCTCGGCGCTCGACAGCGGCGATCCCGATGGCGGAGCCCCGGTGGTGCCGAGGGGCGCAGCATCCAGATCGGGCAGACCCGCGTCGCCCGCGGAGGCGGCTCCGGTGGGCAAGGCTGGCGCCGCAGGCGCGCTCACCGCGCTCGCCGACGACGTGAGCACGCCCGTCGACGCATCGCCCTGGGGCAGGCGCTCTCGATGACAACCCAGCTGACCTGCTGCCAGGGCTGCCGCGAGCGCAGCGACGACGAGCGAGCGCTTCAAAACAGGGAGTCCTGCAAGAACTGTTGCAGAAAGGTCAGGGCGAAGGGACCGGGGACGGCGACATAGCCGCCGAAGACCGCGAACTGATGCCAGCAGTCGGCTCTCTCGCGCAGCTGTGGGTAGGCAGAGATCACGTGATCCCAGAGCGGGTTGCTGCCGGCCTCATAGGCCTTCTTGTCGGGCGGCGTCGCGGTGACACGCGATGCAGGGCCACCTGCGAGCTTCTCGATGCTGATCCGGATCCCCTCGTTTGTCGCGAGCTGTCGGACCGGCCGGTAGATTCGCTGGCCGAAGTCCGAGACCGGCCATCTCCTGAGCCAGGGGTGCGTCATGTCGGGAGCAACCAGATGACCAACTTCCAGCCGAAGTCCACCGCCAGGAGGTTGAGCACCTGCGGCAAGTCGCCCCCGTACGCTCGCCACGCCGCGTCGGCGTCGGTGTCGAGCACCCAGTGCTCGTTCTCCCGGTCGATCAGCCGCGCCGTCGAGAGCGCGGCTCGATAGAAGCAGAGGGCCTGGTCTTGCGTCGGTGCGGTGTCTTTCATCGAAGCCCGGGCGGCGGAGGAGAGCGGAGGAGAGTAGAGCGAACGCGGGCGAAATGTCGATCCTCCGCGCGCGGAGCCGCCCCCGCGCTCTCCGAAATGCGCCGATGGACGACCGCCGCGCCGGAGGAGCGCAGCGAGGAGCCTCTTCCGTGGAGCTCGCCCCGCCCTCAGCTGTCCGCCGGGAGCCCATACGAGCTCGCATCGTCCGCCGTGCGCACGGCGCGCGACCGCGCGCGTGCCCGCAGCTTGCCGCGCTGCCCTCCTGCTGGTAGCTGCTCGCTGGGCGCAATCAGGAAGAGAGGCAACGGATGAGCGAATACCGGACAATCGCGGCGGCGCCGGTGCTGGTGGCGGCGTTCCTGGATCAGATCTTCGGCGTCGACCCGGTCACCGGGCGCGTGCTCTGGGAGCACAAGCAGGGCGGCGCCGGGTATTCGTCCACCGCGCTCCTGATCACGCCTGCGGCGATCTACGCGGCGACCTTCAGCAGCATCGCCTGCCTGCGCTACCCGACGGGCGAGCTGCTCTGGCAGGCGGAGACCGCCACGCAGGGCCGCGCCACGCTCCTCCTGGAGGGAGACCGGCTCTTCGTCGCCAAGCAGGGCGAGATCGAGTGTTTCTCGCTCACCGGCCAGAGCCTCTGGCACAACCGGTTCAAGGGCAAAGGGATGGCCGCGGTCGCCCTGGGCGTGCCGGGCAACGTCGCCCAGGCCGACGACAAGGACTGACGCGCACCGAGGCGCCCGGCGAGGCGGCGCTCCCCGGGTCGGGGTCCCCGCTGTTGTGGAACCACCAGATCTCGACAGCGCGCGAAGAGGTGGAATCCGTTTCGTCCGATGCGGCCCGGCGAACGGCTTGCGCCCGCGCGCAGCCGCTGCGGGCGCGCGCACGGGGGACGGCGGGGGGTCGCACGTCCAGCGCGGCGCAGGCCGTGCATCGGCTCGGGGCAACGCGCTCAGCCGCGTTGACGACCGTGCCGTGAGCGCCGAGCTCCCCCCAGTGGTCCGCATCTTGCAATCCTGTCAAATACAAACCACCCAATCACTGAATCCCTGAACACGTGATTCACGTGATTCACGAGTCACGTCACGAACCATCACGCAAGCCCAGCCCCGGCGGAGGCCCCATGAGCTCTTCCACGCTTCGCATCCAGGACTGCATGACCAGGAGCCCGCACTCGATCGGCGCCGATCAGAAGGTCGGCCTCGCCCGCACGCTCATGCGCGGGCATCGCATCCGGCACCTGCCGGTGCTGCGCGGCGGCCGGCTGGTCGGCATGATCTCGGAGCGGGACATCTACTGGATCGAGACGCTCAAGGACCAGCAGGGCGATGATCTCCTCGTCAGCGAGGCGATGTCGCCGTGCCCCTACGCCGTCGCGCCGGACGCGCGGCTCTCCGAGGTGGTCCGCGAGATGGCCGAGCGCAAGTACGGCTCGGCGGTGGTGCTGGACGGCCCACAGGTCGTCGGCGTCTTCACGACGACCGACGCCCTGGCCGTCCTGGCCGCCTTGCTCGCCGAGAGAGAGACCGGCTGATCGCGGCCCGGCCAGCGCGAAGCGACAGCCGGTCATCGCCCGTCGCACCTCGACCGGATAACCCACCTCGTCCCGGTGAATCCCGGGGAATCGTGAGCTCCACGAGCGCGCGCCTCGACGCGCTCGCCGCCCCCGCGCCGGCGGCCGGCCCGAGCAGCAGCTGAGGCCGGGGCCCTGTGCCGCGCCCAACACGCGCCCCACGCGGACGCCGGCCCGCGCCTCGCCGGGCGCGCGAGGTGCGCCCGGAGATCGCGCCATGGTACAGTGCATGTCCTGTCCATGAGTCCCCTTGATCGCAACGAACTAGCCACAAAGCCCGCCGCCGTCGTGCCCTCGCTCGACGATCCGCTCGACGAGCGCTCCGGCGAAGCGACCGCGCCCGCCTCGGCGTACGACGCCGCGCTGCGGGAGGCCGAGGAGCTCCGCCGGCGCCCCTACGTGTCCGCGGGCCCGGAGAACATCATCCGGCAGCACAGCAAAGGCCGGATGACGATCTGGGAGCGCATCCGCGTGCTGACCCCCGAGCCGCCGCGCGTCATCTTCGAGAACTGGGGGCCAAACCTGGACGGCGCCTCGCTGGTCACGGCGATCCTGCGCATCGGCACCCGCGACATCGCGCTCTACGGCCACGATTTCACGGTCCGCGCCGGGTCGATGGACGCGACGAACGGCCGCAAGCTCGCCCGGCTGTTCCAGCTCGCGGGAGAGCGGGGGATCCCGCTCGTCGGCCTCAACGACAGCGCCGGCGCCTACGTCCCCGCGGGCGTCGGCGGGCTCGACGGCTACGCCGAGGCGTTCGCGGCGCTGCGCAAGATCAGCGGCGTGGTGCCGAGCATCATGTGCATGTTCGGGTTCAACGCGGGCGGCGGCTCCTACCTGCCGCGGCAGGGCAGCTTCGTCATCCAGCCGGGCGGGACGTTCTTCGGCCTGACCGGGGCGGCGGTCGTCAAATCGGTCCTCGGCGAGGTGGTCTCGCCCGATGACCTCGGCGGCCCGCGGGTCCACGGCGCCTCGGGCGTGGCCGATCTCACGGTGCCCGACGAGGTCGGCGCGCTGCGCACCACGGTCCGCCTGCTCGGCTACCTGCCGAGCAACAACCGCGAGAGCCCGCCCTTCCAGCGGACGAGCGACCCGCTCGACCGGGAGACGACCGAGATCGATACGCTGCTCCGCAGGACGATCTCGTCGCCGACAGGCTACAATACGCCGCTCGATATCAGCATCCTCATCCAGCGCATCTGCGATCACGGCGACTATTTCGAGGTGCAGCCGCAGCGCGCGCGCAACACGATCACGGCGTTCGGGCGGATCGGCGGGCGCGTCGTCGGCTTCGTGGCGAACAACAGCGCGGTCGCGTCGGGGCAGATCGACGTGGCGGCCGCTTACAAGAACGCGCGCTTCATCCGCTTCTGCAACCTCTACAACATCCCGCTCCTCTTCATGGAGGACACCACCGGGTTCCTGCCGGGCAGGGAGCAGGAGGCGATGGGCATCGTGCAGGCCGGCCGGGCGATGCTCGACGCGATCATCGACGTGCGCACCCCGCGCATCCTGCTGCTCGTGCGCAACGCGTTCGGCGGCGCCTATGCCTCGTTCAACAACTACGCGACCGGCGCGGATGTCGTCCTCGCGCTCCCCACGACGCGCGTCGCGGTGATGGGGCCGGCCGGCAAGGAGTTCGTCTACAAGGACGAGCTCCGCAAGGTGCGCGCGCAGGCGAGCGCCAGGGAGAAGGCCGGCGTCAAGGAGCGGCTCGGCCGCGGCATGGACGAGGCGCGGGCGAAGGCCGAGGCCCGCGAGGAGGCCGCGGCGTGGCTCAAGGCGAGAGAGGCCGAGTTCAGCGCGCGGTACGAGCGGGAGCTCATGAACCCGCGCGAGGGGCTCAGCCTGGGCTCCATCTCGCGGCTCGTGATGCCGCGCGAGCTCCGCTCGGTGATCGGAGAGAACCTGGAGTTCCTGCTCCGCCATTACCAGCCAGGGCCGTTCGCCGGCGTTCAGCGGGAGTTTCATTGACCATGGATGGTTTCGTGAGCAAGCGCGGTTACGACCGCAATCCGATGGTGGTGCGCGACCGCAGGCTCGGGCGATCGGGCTCGGCGTGGGTGCGCTCGTTCGCCGCCGAGGACGTGCGGCCGCTGATCGTCGGCCGGGGTCCGATCCGGAAAGAGGCGATGGATG
This sequence comes from Sorangium sp. So ce590, assembly GCF_051521365.1. Lineage (NCBI taxonomy): Bacteria > Pseudomonadati > Myxococcota > Polyangiales > Polyangiaceae > Sorangium > Sorangium sp. So ce590. The sequence goes on along the minus strand of NZ_CP150346.1, from coordinate 4,359,989 downwards.
TCTTCGCCCAGATGGGGATCGAGCGTTACGGCATCCTCCTGTCGGAGAAGGACTCGATCGTCTACACGCACGCGCTGGCGCCCGAGCTGCGCTGCATCCACCCCGCGCGCGTGCACCGGGTGAAGGACTACACAGGCGCGACGAAGGACGAGCGCGTCAAGCTGATGCACGAGATCGTCGCGATCGCCCGGGAGTGCGGCTACACGCACGTGTTCGCGGGCTACGGCTTCATGGCCGAGGACGAGGAGTTCGTGCGCACCCTCGAGGGGGCGGGGCTCGTGTTCATCGGCCCTCGCTCGTCGGTCCAGCGCGCCGCCGGGCTCAAGGACGAGGCGAAGCGCACGGCGCTCGCGACAGCGGTCAGCGTGACGCCGGGCATCGACGACGCGACCCGGCGGATCGTGCTCCGCAAGTGGCCGGATCACGCGGCGCTGCGCGCGGCCGCGGCCGAGCGCGGGCTGGGCGGGCCGTCGCTCGCGGCGCGGCTCGCCGGGGAGGTCCCGCTCGCCGAGGCGGCGGACGCGCTGCTCGCGGCGGCGTACGCGCGGCGCGTGGATCTCTACACGACCGACGAGCTCTGCGCGGAGCTCGAGCGGGGCGCGGCCGAGCTCCTCGCCCGCCACCCGGGGCGGCGGATCCGGCTCAAGGCCATCGGCGGCGGCGGCGGCAAGGGGCAGCGGCTGCTCGCCGGCATCGCGCCCGGCGCGGCGGAGCCCGGGGCCGCGGCGCGCGCGCGGGCGGCCGAGGTCCCCGCGCTGGCGCGGGAGGTCCTCGCCGAGGTGAAGGCCGCGGGCGTCGGCGACAACAAGAACATCCTGCTCGAGCTCAACATCGAGGAGACGCGGCACAACGAGATCCAGCTGATCGGCAACGGCGCGTGGTGCGTCGCGCTGGGCGGGCGCGACTGCTCGCTGCAGATGCACGAGCAGAAGCTGCTCGAGGTGGCGATCACGCAGGAGGGGCTCCGCGAGGCGATCGAGCGGGCGCGCGCGGCGGGCGACCCGCGCGGCGCGGCGTCGCTCGAGCGCGAGCTCACCTCGCTCGCCCGGATGGAGGCCGAGGCAGAGCGGTTCGGGCGGGCGGTGGGGCTGAACTCGGCCTCGACATTCGAGTGCATCGTCGAGGGCGATCATCACTATTTCATGGAGGTCAACACCCGGATCCAGGTCGAGCACCGGGTGTCGGAGCTCTGTTATTCTCTCCGCTTCGAGAGCCCGGACGATCCGGCCGACGCGTTCGAGGTGACCTCGCTCATCGAGTGCATGGTCCTCCTCGCGCGCCACGGGGAGCGGCTGCCCCGGCCGATCCGCGCGCGGCGGGAGGGGTCCGCGGTGGAGGCGCGCCTCAACGCCACGAACGGCGCGCTGGAGCCGCACGCGGGCGGCGTCATCGTCTCCTGGAGCGACCCGCACCCGCACGAGATCCGCGACGATCAGGGCATCTGCGCGAAGAACCCCGACACGGGGGTGTTCATGCATTACCGGCTCGCCGGCGCGTATGACAGCAACATCGCGCTCCTCGTGACCTACGGCGGCTCCCGCGAGGAGGCCTATCTGCGGCTCTGCGAGATCCTGCGCACGACCACCCTGCGCGGCAGCGATCTGCACACGAACCTCCTGTTTCATTACGGGCTCGTGCACTGGTTCCTCGCGCGGAGCGTGTGGGCGAAGCCGACGACGCGCTTCGTGGTCCCGTACCTCACGCAGGTCGGCCTGCTCTCGGTGGAGCTCGGGGGCCTCGATTTCGACGCGATGTGGGCCGAGCTCGGCGCCCGTCACGCGCGCCGGCTGGCGGCGCAGTCCGGGGCCCACGATGGCGCGGACGTGGCGCTCAGGAAGGTCTTTGCGCTCAAGGACACGCTTGTGCGCCGCCCCGTGGAGCGGATCTGCGCCGAGCCGCACCTCCTGTCGGCGTGGCTCAGCCGGAACATGGGGGCGTTCGAGGTCCGGTCGGGGCGGGTGCGCTGGCTCAAGAACCCGGTCGAGGTGCTCGCGGACACGTACTGGCTGCTCAACATGGCGCCGCAGCCGCACGCCCCCGCGGCCCACGCGATCTGGGATCACGACCAGGAGCTCCTCTCGCGCGCGCTCGGCTTTTATCGCCGCCTCGGCGAGCGGATGCGCCAGGCGGGCAGCGCGCCGTCGTGGCCCGTGCTGCGAGAGGTCCTGTCCCAGGACACCGCGCCTCCCGGCCATGACGGCGAGCTCTGGCGGAGGGTCCGCGGCTCCCACCTCGGCTTCCAGGCGGGGCTGGAGCTCCTCGACGCGCTGGTCCTCGCGGGAGAGGCCACGCGCTTCTTCGAGCTCCACGTGCGGGAGGACGGGACGGTCGCCCTCCCCGAGCGCCTGCTCGACAGCGAGCTCTCGGCCCGGATGCGCAAGGTCCTCGCGCCGCCGCCCGCGAGGCGGGCCAACGAGATCGTCGCGGTCACCGGCGGCATGTTCTACGCGCAGGAGGCGCCGGATCGGCCCGCCTTCGTGACGAAGGGGAGCCATTTCGACGCCGGCGACCCGCTCTACGTCCTCGAGGTCATGAAGATGTTCAACAAGGTGCTCGCGCCGTTCTCCGGCACGATCGAGGAGGTGCTCATCGACGGTGGCGAGGGGGCGATCGTGCAGAAGGGACAGCCGCTCTTCCGCGTGAGGCCGGATGAAGCGCACGTGGAGGAGGACTCGGGGGATCGCAAGCGCCGCCGGCGCGAGCAGACGATGCGGTATGTGGACGCCGTCTTCGACCCGGAGGGCCCCTGAGGGAGGGACCGCGACGTTCCTTATCGCGATCGCGCCCCCGCCGCGACGCGCGCGAACGCGTCGGGAAAGAGGCCCACCTCGGCCTCGCTGCGCGTCTCCAGCGTCTCGGGATCGAGCCGGAGCACCTTGCCCGGCGTCACGGTCTGGTCGCCCTCGCAGACGATGAAGAGCCCGTGCTCCTCGTCGAGCTCCGCGAGGTGCGGCCTGAAGCATTCCCCGCTGATGTTCCGGACGACAGCGTTGCTGTCGTCCTGGGTCATGCCGATCCGCACGATCGTGTCGGGCACCTGCGTCGGCACGTAGATGGCGCTCCCGTCAGGGGTCCACGCGCTGACATAGGGCGCGCCGATCGTAAGGATCGTCCTGGATTCGTCGAATGTCCCCGACGCGACATCGAAGAAGCGAACGTCCCTGCTGTCGGTGTTGCTCACGGCGATGGTCTTCTGATCGGGCGACATGACGGCGGCGTAGGGCCCGTACGACGACGAGTGGGCGTCGGACGGCAGCGGCGGCCCGACGGGGATGAGCTTCACCTCGGCGTCCGGGTCCGTCAGGTCGACGATCGCGAGGGCGTTGTCGCCATAACAGGCGACGTAGGCCCGGGCGCCGTCCGGCCGCGAGAGGGCGATCCCGTTCGCGGCCTTGCAGACCGGGATGAGCGTCGGCGCGGCGGCGCCATGAGGCCAGTCCGCGTCGGGCTCCAGGACCGCGAGCGATGAGCGCGCCGCCTCGGGGTCCTCCGGGTTGTCGAGCGCGCGCTTGAGATCGAAATGAGAGACGACCACGCGCCCGCCGTCCTCCGAGATCACGATGTCGCCCGGGTTGGCCTCGACGCGCACCTGCCCGAGGACGCGCAGGTCGTCGAGCGCGAGCTTCTGGACATAGCCGGCCACCGCGCTCCCGCCGTGCACCGCGTGGGGGCCGCTCGAGCCGGCGATGGCAGGGTACGACAGCGCGATGTAGAGCGCGCCGCCCGCGGCGTCCACGGCCACGCGGTGAGGCCCATCGATCGTCACGGGCTCGCGGCCCACGGGGCGGACGCCGAACCGCTCGCCGGTCTCGAGCGCGATGAGGGAGATCGTATCGGAGAGGCTATCGGTCACCACGCCCATTCCGCCGTCCGGAATCACGATCTCCGGGCGCCGGTTCGGATAGGCGTCGCCCTCGTAAGCACCGTGGCGAGTTTCGATGATGGGATCGGGGTCGCTGCAGCTCGCCAGCGCCGCCGCCGCGAGCGCACAACCCAGGAATCGCGCAATGACCATGGATGACCTCGAGACGAGCGCCGCCAGCCCGCGCACGCCGCATCGTAGCAGCCGCCCGCGCAGGACGCGGCTTGCCCTACCACAGATCAGCCCCGCCCGTGCGCTCCAGGAGGCGCCCGGCCGACGGCCGCTCCGTACGACCCTCGCCCCGGCGACGTCGGCGCCGAGCTCGCCCTCGAGGCACGTCAGGATGCGCGCGCGCTGGAGCGTTGGTGCGCTCCTTGCTGAAAGCCCCGGCTCCCCCGGAGGCCATCTCATGACCGATCGCAAACACCCCGCGAATCCCTCGTCCAAAGAGCCGGCACCGCGCGACAAGGGCGCGGGCAGCGCCAAGCAATCGATGGGCGGCCCGTCGGCGAAGCCGCGGGCGACGCGGCCGAAGCGCAGCCTCCTCGAGCGCGCGGCGACCGCGCTCGGCAGCGGGACGAGCAGCGACGACGCCGGCGTGCGCAACGTCGCGGCCGCCGACCGCCTCGACGCGAAGGTCGACGCCACCGAAGCGCTCGTCGCCGCGATCCCCGAGAACGTGAACAAACCCGCCGAGTACGCGCTACGCGGCAAATTGCCTCAGCCGCCGCAAGGTGCCACGGCGAAGCCCGAGAACCTCGACGCCACCGCGAGCACGATCACCGAGAGCAACGAGTCCGAGAAGAACGGCGCCAAGGCGGCGCCGGGCGAGAATCCGAACCAGGGGCCGCTGCAGAAGCACCGCGTCGACTCGCTCGGCCGGACGCTGACGACGAACCAGGGCGTCCCCGTCGGGGACAACCAGAACTCGCTGCGCGCGGGGCTGCGCGGCCCGACGCTGCTCGAAGACTTCATCCTGCGCGAGAAGATCACGCACTTCGACCACGAGCGCATCCCCGAGCGCGTCGTGCACGCGCGTGGCTCGGGCGCGCACGGCTACTTCGAGTGCACAGAAGACATCACCTCGCTCACCAGGGCCGCGCCCTTCGCGAAGGTCAGCAAGCGGACGCCGGTCTTCGTGCGCTTCTCGACCGTGGCGGGCGAGCGCGGCAGCGCCGACACGGTGCGCGACGTGCGCGGCTTCGCCGTGAAGTTCTACACCGACGATGGCAACTGGGACCTGGTCGGCAACAACATCCCCGTCTTCTTCATCCAGGACGCGATGAAGTTCCCCGACGTTGTGCACGCCGTCAAGCCCGAGCCGCACCACCAGATGCCGCAGGCCTCGAGCGCGCACGACACCTTCTGGGACTTCATCTCGCTCATGCCCGAGTCGATGCACATGGTCATGTGGCAGATGAGCGACCGGGCGATCCCGCGCAGCTTCCGCACGATGCAGGGCTTCGGCGTGCACACCTTCCGGCTCGTCAACGCGGCCGGCGAGGCGACGCTCGTGAAGTTCCACTGGACTCCCGTGCTCGGCACGCACTCGCTCGACTGGGACGAGGCGGTGAAGATCTCGGGCGCCGACCCCGACTTCCACCGCCGCGACCTCTGGGAGGCCATCGAGGGCGGCGCGTTCCCCGAGTACCTCTTGCAGATCCAGACGTTCACCGAGGCCGAGGCCGAGCGGTGGAGCTTCGACGTGCTCGACGCGACAAAGATCGTCCCGGAGGAGCTCGCGCCCCTGCGCACCGTCGGCCGGCTCGTCTTGAACCGCAACCCCGACAACTTCTTCGCCGAGACCGAGCAGGTCGCGTTCTGCACGCAGCACGTCGTCCCCGGCATCGACTTCACGAACGACCCCCTGCTGCAGGGGCGCAACTTCTCGTACCTCGACACGCAGCTCTCGCGCCTCGGCGGGCCGAACTTCCACGAGATCCCGATCAACGCGCCGCTCGCCGAGGTGCACAACAACCAGCGCGACGGGTTCCACCGCCAGGCGATCCCCCGCGGCCGCGTGAGCTACGAGCCCAACTCGCTCGCCGGCGGCTGCCCCTTCCAGGCCGGCGCGCGCGGCTTCGCCTCGGTCGCCGAGCGGCTCCTGGCGCAGCAGGCCGCGACCGAGCCGAGCAAGCTGCGCGCGAAGCCCGAGAAGTTCGCCGACCACTTCACGCAGGCGCGCCTCTTCTGGGCGAGCCAGACGCCCGTCGAGCGCGAGCACATCGCGCGCGCCTTCCGCTTCGAGCTCACGCGCGTGCAGACGCAGGCCATCCGCGAGCGCATGGTCCGGATGCTGCGGAACGTCGACGAGGGGCTGGCCGCGCGCGTCGCGGCCGACCTCGGCATGCCGCTCCCCGAGCCGCTCTCGATGGTGGCGCCGCCCATCAAGGACCCCGAGGTCGCTGTGTCGCCGGCCCTGTCGCTGTTCGCCCGGCCCGGCGACGGCCGCATCCTCGGCCGCCGCGTCGCGCTCCTCGTCGCCGACGGCGTGAGCGGCGCGGCGTCGGGCGCCCTCTACGACGCGCTGCTGCTCGCCGGCGCGGTGCCCCGCTACGTCGGCGCGCGCCTCGGCGTGGTGCGCACCGCCGAGGGCGACGAGCTGCCGGTCGAGGTCACGATCGAGGCCGCCCCGAGCGTCCTCTTCGACGCCGCGGTGCTGCCGCCCGGCGCGGGCGCGGCGGCGCTGGCGCGCGACGGGCTCGCGGTCGAGTTCGTCCAGCTCCAGTACCGCCACTGCAAGCCCCTGCTCGTCCCGGCGTCGGCCGCGCCGCTCGCCGAGGCCGCGGGCGTGAGGGCCGCCGAGGCCGGCGCGGGCGCCGACCCGGGCCTGCTCGCCACGCCCGACGACGCGGTGGCCGCGGCGGCCCCGGCGTTCATCGAGGCGATCGCCATGCACCGCGCGTGGCAACGCCAGACCGAGCCGCCGGCGGTCTGACGGAGCGATCTCCGAAGGCCACGACCGCCCCTGCAACGTGGGCGTCTCCCGATCGATCCACTCTCAGCGGCTCCTCCTGCTCCTCATGGAACGCGCGGTGATTGTGCGGGTCGGATGGCCTGCCGCCGTGGAGTGCGTGTCTGCCGGATGGCCGGAATGGCGCCGCTCGCGCCCGCCGCTCGCGCCCGCTGGCAGGCTCACCGATACGCTGAGATCGATGGTCTTGCCGCCGTGCTCCCGAGCCGGGCGTCTCGCCACCCACGGTAGATCCGCAGGCGAGTCCCATGAGGGAGAGACCCGCTGCAAATGCTGTCCAATCCACCGCGCCGACCCGCGCGAATTTTGCGATGGGCTCGAATCCCCGCCGTCCCGGATTTCGATCTCCAGATCAGCCTCTACCCTCTCGCCTCCGGTACCACCTGCTCGACTCCGCACTCATAGAATCCAGAGGGACTGACATTTTTTACCTTCAATGCGCCGAGGCACGTGGAGCTCGAGCCCCGCAGGCTGTGCAGTGAAGACGGCCCCTTCCATGCATGGATCAGCTGTTGATACAGCTTCATTTTTCCAGGCGAGAGGCGGATCCCGGACGTCGAGCGGGTCGAGGTGACCGTGCGCGTCGGCGTGCCGCGGCTCGCGACGCTCGGCCTGCTCGGGCGGGCGGCGCCGGTGGCGCGGGGGGATTCCGGGGGGCGCCGCGCCCGCTGGCGGAGGGGATCCCGTAGGAACGAGGGTGACGGCGAGCGGATGGATGTGCTGTCGGCCACAGAGGCGTTCGAGGGGGCGGACGGAGATCGAGCCTCGGCTGGCCCTGGGCCGGAAGCTGAAGCGCTCGTCCGGGTCGCTGGCCATCGAATGTTAGTACTATTCGTGATCAAGAAGTCGGTTGCCGGGAATTTAGACCTGGCCAAGGAGGAAACGTGCGTCCAGCTTCACTACAAACTTACGCTCTTGTCTTCGGGTTCGTTGCCGTTGGCTGCTCGGGCTCCGACGATTCATCTGGGGATCCCGGGTCGGGTGGCAGCGCGGCTGGGACGGGCGGCGCGACAACGGGTAGCGTGAGCACGGGTAGCGGCACCGGCGGTGCGGCTAGCTCGGGCGGGTCGACCAGCGCGACAACGGGCGGCTCGACAACGAGTGGCGCGACAACGAGCGGCTCGACAACGAGTGGCGCGACAACGAGCGGCGCGACAACGAGCGGCTCGACAACGAGCGGCTCGACAACGAGCGGGACCGGCGGTTCGGGCGGGAACGGCGGCTCGGGCGGGACCGGCGGCTCGGGCGGGACCGGCGGCTCGGGCGGGACCGGCGGCTCGGACGGACCCGCGAGCTCAAGCACGACCGGCGGCACACCTGTCGCGTGCACGGAGGCCGACAAGAGGGTCTGCAGCGATGGCATCGGCACCCATTGCGGACTCACCTACGAGTACTGGAAGGACCGAGGGGAAGGGTGCCTGACCAACACGGCGGATGGCTTCAGCGTAGAGTGGAGCAACATCAACAACTTGTTGGGCCGCAAAGGCGTGAGACCGGGGGGGAAGAACAATATCGTCACGTACGAGGCCAACTACCGGCCGAACGGCAACTCCTACCTGGGCGTCTATGGGTGGACGACGGGCCCGCTCATCGAGTATTACATCATCGATAGCTGGGGCACCTGGCGGCCGCCGGGCGGAGAAGGGTTCGTGGGCACCGTCGACAGCGACGGAGGCACCTACGACATCTACAAGACCCAGCGAGTCAACCAGCCTTCCATCGAAGGCACCGCGACGTTCTATCAGTTCTGGAGCGTCCGGAAGGACAAGCGCACGAGCGGAACCATCACCGTCGCCAACCACTTCGACGCGTGGGGGCGCCAGGGGCTGACCCTGGGGAAATTCTATGAGGTCTCGCTGGTCGTGGAGGGATATCAGAGCAGCGGTAGCGCTGATGTGAAGGTCTCGATTGACTGAGCGCTGGGCCTTGAGCATCGCCTCGGCCAGCAACTAGAAGAAGTACGCGTCCACGGTCCGGGAGAGCGCTGAATCGCCGGCGCCCAGGGCATACGAACGGCGCTCTCCCGGAATCTCAGGTGGCGGGTCACGGTGTCAGGCGGCTTGTGTCGGGTGGCGGCACGACCGCCGGCACCGGGGACCCGCAGGCTGCGGAGTGAAGGCGGCCCTTTCGATGCGCGGATAGGTTGTTGATACAGCGTCACCTTTTTACGAAGGAGGCGGATCGCGCAAGGAAACTTCTATCACTCGAGGTGAGCGTGGCGATTCGCCATTGACACGCTCGAATCGCTTTGTTCTTCCTGTCTCCTCGGCTCATCCAAGAGACGACTGATGATCTCTTCGTAGCGAATTTTACACCCGCTTATCTGCCCGCGAGCCTCGCGCTCTGCAATGCAACCAGCTGTTGGCCGAGGCCCCATCTGGCGCCTCTCCCAGCGGCTGAGCGGGAGCGCGCACCTGGCATCCAGCGGTCACTAGGAGCACCATGCGAATCAACGATCAGGCAGGCCTGTCCACCGTGTCCTTCGGCAAGATATCGCAGCGCACGCTCGGTTTCCTCTCATGCGTTACAGCCCTCCTGCTGGGGGCCTGTAGCGGCGAAGATCCCGATTTCGGGGGCACCGCTGGAGCCGGAGGCGCGGGCACCCCGGGAGCAGGGGGAGCGAGCGGCACCTCTTCCTCCGTCACCAGCGGCGCCGACGCGTCCACCGCCACCGCGACCACGGGCTCCTCGTCCACCGGACAGGCCGCCGGCAGCGGAGGCTCGAGCGGAGCGGGCGGCGCACACTCGACGGATCATTGCCTGGTCGGTTTCGATCCCCATCCCAGCGACGCGACGATGAAAGACGGTCCGGCGGAGTTCAGCAAGAACAGCCAGATCGATCTCACGGTTCAGCCGGAGGTCATCGCCTGGATGGAGCAGAACGAATGGCAAGCCGCCCATTTCGAGTGGCACAGCATCCGGCGCTGCGGCGGCGGCGGGTTCGGGGGGATGAGCAGGGTCAATATCTGCAGCTCGTCGGTCCCGGTTCCGTCGGACCAGGAGTGCAAGACGACGGGCGATGGCTTCCAGTTCCTCGCCATGCATCGGCACATGATCCAGTCGTTGAAGCAGCTCTGGCCGAAGCACTCCGAGCAGTTCGAGGGTTTCAAGAAGTTCCCCACGACGGCGGAGGAGCTGCCCGAGCAGTGGAGAGCGGACTTCAGGGCCTGGAGCGCCACGACGCTCGCCAACGCGAAGATCGCCGACGAGATCGACAAGCCGGAGAACCTGAGCCGCTTCCCGGACGAAGGCGCGTTCGGAATGTGGCTCCAGTGCTTCGCCGGTCAAGCCATCCCCGGCGCAAGTGTGTCGGCCAGCGGCCTGCACGGGGATCTCCATTTCAAGTGGGTACGCAGCAACAACACCGACCACGGCCTCGGCAACCAGTTCACGAACATCGACAACTACATGTTCTGGAAGCTGCACGGCTGGATCGACAACGTCTGGGAGAAGTACCGCGTCGCCAAGGGCATGTCGCCCACCGACCAGAAGCTGAAGGACGCGGTAGCGGCCCAGTGTTACGAGATGGACGCGATCGCTCAGGTCATCAATCCTGAGCTGAAGCCGGATCCCGTCGATCCCCTCCCCACGGAGTCCGGCGTGTTCCACACCACGGTCCGTCCGATCCTCGAGAGCGACGTCAACAAGTGCAGCGGTTGCCACGCGGCGCAATCGACCGGTCCCCAAGCAGGCCTGTCGCTCGGCGGCGACGTCAGCTCGGCGGACATCGTCGCGGGCCTCGTCAATCAGGCATCCAAGTACGGCGGGCAGTTCAGGCTCGTGGTGCCGGGAAACCCGGACCAGAGCTGGCTCTACCTCAAGGCCGCAGGGACGGCTGCGAACGCAGGATGCAGGCCCTCCGGCGGCGCCAGCTGCCTCACGGGCGTCATGCCACAGTCCGCGGACGGCAAGCCGACCCTGACGAGCACCGAGCTCGCGACCCTCCGCAAGTGGATCCAAGACGGCGCGCCCGCCCCGACGGCGCGGTAGACTCGCCCCGATCCGCCTCACCCACGGGCCGCTCGCCCCTGCTCGGGAGCGGCCCGTGGGTGGCATCTCGCGCAGCTGTGAGGCGGGCGCCCGCGACGGATGAGGGTGGCTCAGGCCGCCGGCGCGCGGCTCGCCGCCGGAGCGGCCATCGCCGCCGCCTCGCCGGCCGCCGCGGGCCGCGCCGAGGCGGCCCCCGCCGGCCGCCGGGTCCAGAGCCCGGCGACGAACGCCACGAAGGCCATGACGCCGACGATGAACAGGGTGTCTCCGACGAGCCGCATCCAGCGCAGCGCCTCGATCACCGGCTGCTGGAGGAAGTCGGCGCTCCGCGCGTACCACAGGCCGCGGTCGACGCTGGCCCACGCCTGCGCGAGCCCGATCGGCAGGAGGCTCAGGGCGATCATGAGCGCGAGCCCGCCGTTCATCCCCCAGAACGCCAGCCGGAGCCGCGCGTCGCTCCACACCGCGTCAGGGCGCAGGCGGCGGAGCATCACGAGCACGAGGCCGAGCGAGAGCAGCCCGTAGACGCCGAAGAGGGCGGCGTGCGCGTGCACGGGCGTCGTGTTCAGGCCCTGCATGTAATAGAGGGCGAGCGGCGGGTTGATGAGGAACCCGAACACGCCAGCTCCCACGAAGTTCCAGAACGCGACGGCGACGAAGAACTGGATGGGCCAGCGATAGGCCTGCATCCACGCGCTCCGGTGCTGCATCTGCCACGTCTCGTGCGCCTCCATCCCCACGAGGACGAGCGGCACGACCTCCAGGGCGCTGAAGCTCGCGCCGACGGCCATCACCGAGACCGGCGTGCCGCTGAAGTAGAGGTGGTGGAACGTGCCGGGGATGCCCGAGATGAGGAAGATGCAGGTGGACAGGATCGCGGCGCGCGCCGCGCTGTCGGGCCGCACGAGGCCGAACCGCGTGAACAGGAAGGCGATCGCGGCGGTGGCGAAGACCTCCATGAACCCCTCGACCCAGAGGTGCACGACCCACCAGCGCCAGTACTCCATGACCGAGAGGTGGGTCTTCGCGCCGTAGAACAGGCCCACGCCGTAGAACAGCCCGATCGCGACGGTCGCGCCGGTGAAGAGGATCACGATGTGCCGGCTCAGGTCGCGCCGCGCGAGGGCGGGCCAGAGCGCGCGCAGCATCAGGAAGAGCCAGAGGATGAGGCCGCCGAAGAGGGCGATCTGGAAGGCGCGGCCGAGGTCGACGTACTCGTACCCCTGGTGGCCGAACCAGAACGACGTCTCGAGGGCAAACCACTGCTTGACCGCCAGCCACTCTCCGGCGAGCGAGCCGAAGACGACGAAGACGAGCGCCCCGAAGAGGACGTTGACGCCGAGCCGCTGCCCCCTCGGCTCGCGCCCGCCCACGGCCGGCGCGAGGAAGAGCCCCGACGCGAGGAAGGCCGTCGCGATCCAGAAGACGCCGAGCTGGACGTGCCAGGTGCGCGTGACCGCATACGGGAGGTAGTCCGCGACCGGCACGCCGAAGACCTCGTGTCCCTCGACCGTGTAGTGCGCGGTCAGCGCGCCGAGCCCGACCTGGAGCACGAGCAGGGCGACCACGACGACGCAGTACTTGCCGATGGCGCGCATCGACGGGGTGAGCTCCCACCCGCCCAGCGGATCGCGCTCCGGCGCGGGGGCGGCCGGCTCCTCGCTGCGGCGGAACGCGTGATACCAGACGAGGGCGCCGATCCCGGCGAGCAGCAGGACGATGCTCACGACCGACCAGATGACGTTGGCGGTCGTGGGGACGTTGCCGATGAGCGGCTCGTGAGGCCAGTTGTTCGTGTAGCTGGCGCCGGTGCCGGGGCGCTCCGCGGCGCAGGACCACGCGGTCCAGAAGAAGAACGCCGTCAGCTTGTCGCGCCGCCCAGCGTCGGGGACCGCGCCCGTGTGCAGCGCGTAGCTCTCGCGCAGGTCCGTGAGGCCCGGCTCGTCGCCGAACAGCGCGCGGTAGTGCGCCGCCGTCTCCTCGATCGCCCGGGCGCGATCGTCCGAGATCGTGAGCACCCCGGTCGCCGGGTCGACCCCGTTGTGGCGCATCGTCTTCTGGAGCCGCGCCTTGAGCGCGGCCTGCGCCTCGTCGGGCAGCGCCGCGAACGGCGCGCCGTGCTCTCGCTGGCTCCAGATCGACAGCAGCGCCTCGGCCTCGCGATGCAGCCAGTCGGCCGACCAGTCCGGCGCCTGGTAGGCGCCGTGCCCCCAGACGCTGCCGACCTGCTGTCCGCCGATGCTCTGGTAGACCAGCTGCCCATCGAGGATATCGTCCTTCGTGAGCAGCACCCTGCCTGCCGGGGTCTGCACGATCTCGGGGATCGGCGGGGCCTTCCGGTATACCTCCCGGCCCATGAAGCCGAGGATCAAGAATCCAGCGGTGATGACGGCGGCGAGCGCCAGCCAGAGTCGTCGTAGGTTATGCATATCGACCTCGTTGTTCACGTGAGCCAGGCGCGCGCCCGCGCCTCCGCGGCGCGGCTCGGGGGCTCCGGTCGTGATGCCGGGCCATGAAGCAGGCGGCGTGCCGCTCGGCTGCGCCCCTTCGTCTCCTGCATCCAGGGGCCAATGTTGCGCTTTTAGCAACACAATAACGTTGTAAAAATCACAACGATGTTGTATCATCCACAACATGCCGAGCCTGAAGGCGTTGCTGTCGGTGGCGCTGGATCTCACGACGTCGCTGGGGGCCGAGGATCGTTACCGGCGCCTGCTCGAGGCGGTGCGGCACGTGGTGCCGTGCGATGCGGCGTGCCTGATGCGGTACGACGACGGCGTGCTGGTGCCCCTCGCGGCGCACGGGCTCACGCCGGAGGTGCTGGGGCGCACGTTTTGCGCCAGGGCGCACCCGCGGCTCGACCTCCTCTGCCATGCCGAGGCGCCGGTGCGCTTCCCGTCGGACACCGATCTTCCGGATCCGTTCGACGGGCTGCTCGCGTCGGACGCGACCGCGCTCGCGCACGTCCACGCGTGCCTCGGCTGCCCGCTGCGGGTGGAGGGCGCGCTGATCGGGCTCTTGACGACCGACGCGCTCGATCCGCGCGCCTTCGACGGGGTGGACGCGAGGACGCTCTCCTGGCTGGGCGCGCTGGCCGGGGCGGCGATGCGCACGAGCCAGCTCATCGACGCGCTCGAGCACAGCGCCGAGCGGCTCGGCCTCGTGGCGGAGGATCTCCGGCAAGCCGCGGAGCGGGAGCGGGGCGCCGACCTGCTCGGGACGAGCCCGGCGATGCAGAAGCTGCGGGACGAGATCGCGCTCGTGGGGCCGTCGGATCTCACGGTGCTGATCACGGGCGAGACCGGCGTGGGCAAGGAGCTCGTGGCGCGGGCGGTCCACGCGGCGTCGAAGCGGCGGGGCGAGCCGCTGCTGCACGTGAACTGCGCGGCGCTGCCCGAGTCGGTGGCCGAGAGCGAGCTGTTCGGGCACGTGCGCGGCGCCTTCACCGGGGCGGAGCAGAGCCGGCCCGGCAAGCTCGAGGTGGCCGACGGGGGGACGCTGTTCCTCGACGAGATCGGCGAGCTGCCGCCGTCGATCCAGCCGAAGCTGCTGCGGGCGCTGCAGGAGGGCGAGGTGCAGCGGGTGGGCGCGGATCGGTCGCTGCGCGTCGATGTCCGCGTCGTGGCGGCCACGAACCGCGATATCGAGAAGGAGGTGGCCGCGGGGCGCTTCCGGGCGGACCTGTTCCACCGGCTCAACGTCTATCGCGTGGCGGTGCCGCCGCTGCGCGAGCGGAGGAGCGATATCCCGCTGCTCGCGGGCCATTTCTGCGACGCGGCGCGCGCGCGGCTCGGGGTGGGCCCGGTGCGGCTCACGCAGGCGGCGCGCGAGCTGCTCATGGACGGCCCGTGGCCGGGCAACGTGCGCGAGCTGGAGAACACGCTGTTCCGGATGGTGCTGCAGGCGTCGCGGGGCGTGCCGCGCGGGGCGCCCGTGGTGCTGGAGCCGGCGCACCTCGGCGGGAGCTTCGCGGCCGCGGCGCCGCCGCCCCGGGCCGAGGGGGCGGAGGACGCCAAGGGCGACGGCGGCGAGGCGCCGCCCGCGGCGGGGGCGACGCTGCACGAGCGGGTCGACGCCTACCAGCGCGCGCTCATCCAGGAGGCCGTGGCGCAGCACGACGGCAACTGGGCCGCCGCGGCGCGGTCCCTCGGGATGCACCGCAGCAACCTGCACCACCTCGCGAAGCGGCTCGGGCTGCGGTGAGGCGCGCCTGCCGCGGGGCCACCGCGGCGGGAGGAGCCGAGTTCCCGGGGACGCCCGGGTGAGGCGTTCATGGGACAGCGTTCCATGCAAGTCGAGATGATGGGCGGGCTCATCGGTCCAAGGGAGCGGTGGACAGAGGAGGAGCCGAGTGGCAACCAGTGTCCATGGACAACCGAAGATCAGACCGCCGGTGGGCCCGGCGTGGGGTGGCTCAGGCGCTCCTGATCGGCGCGGGCGCGCTGGCCTCGTGCTCGCCCAAGCGCGCCGAGGTCACGCCGCAGCCAGCGCCCACCGACAGGATCCTCACCGGCGCTGACGCGCTGGGCGACTGGACAACGGACGCGCCGGGGGTGAAGCGCAAGATCACCGTCGCCGATCTCCCCCCGCCCAACGAGGAGGAGTCGGTGGTCAACAGGCCAAGCAAGGCAGATCGTCCAGCCGGTGTGTTCCCCAAAGTCCCGTCGGGATTCACCGTGACCGAGCTCGCCACGGGGCTGGAGGAGCCCCGCGTCGTGCAGGTGGCGCCGAACGGCGACGTGTTCGTGGCCGAGAGCAAGGCGGACCGGGTGACGGTGCTCCGGGACACGGACGGCGATGGCAAGGCCGACGTCCGCAGCGCCTTTGCCGAGGATCTCAACCGCCCCTTCGGCATCGCCTTCTATCCGGCCGGCGCCGATGCGCCGACGCACGTGTACATCGCGAACACCGACAGCGTTGTGCGGTTCCCTTACAAGGCGGGCGACACAAAGGCCAGCGGCCCGGCCGAGCCGCTGGTCACCAACATCCCCTCGGGCAAGGAAGCGGTGGGCGGCGGGGGCCACTGGACCCGCGATATCGCCTTCAGCAAGGACAGCCAGCGAATGTTCGTGTCGGTGGGATCCCGCTCCAACGTCGACGACGACGAGGACGAGATCCGGCGCGCCTGCATCCTGGCCTTCACCCCCGACGGCAAGAACGAGACGCTCCATGCGTCCGGCCTCCGCAACCCGGTCGGCCTGGCCATCGAGCCGGCGACGGGCGCGCTCTGGACCAGCGTGAACGAGCGCGACGAGCTGGGCGACAACCTGGTCCCCGATTACGTGACGCGCGTGCAAGAGGGCGGCTTCTACGGCTGGCCCTGGTACTACCTCGGCCCGCACCAGGATCCGCGTCACCAGGGCAAGCGCCCCGAGCTGAGGGACAAGGTCATCGTGCCGGACGTGCTGATCCAGTCGCACTCGGCGTCCCTCGACCTCTGCTTCTACACGGGCCAGCAGTTCCCGGCCGACTACCAGGGCCACATCTTCGCCGCGGAGCACGGCTCGTGGAACCGCTCGCGGCGCACCGGCTACAAGGTGATCCGCATCCCGGTCAAGGACGGCAAGGCGGCCGGCTATTACGAGGACTTCATGACCGGATTCGTCACGAGCACCGGCGACGTGTGGGGTCGTCCGGTCGGCGTCGCGGTGGCCAGGGACGGCGCGCTGCTGGTGACCGACGACCAGAGCAACACCGTGTGGCGGGTGGCCTACGGCAAGTGAGACCACGAACCAAGGCGGCCGGCGAGCACGGAGCCTCACGTCGGTCGAGGGGCGGCCGAGGAGCGCCGCGTCACTCCCCGTACTTGCGTGCCACGGCCTTGTATTCGCGCCAGAGCTCCCCGTGCCGGACCGCGCGCAGCGCTCACGATGCCGGCGGTCAGGGCCAATACGGCTCCGATCCCAAGTCCGACCCGAGGCGCTACGTCGAGGGAGGTGGTGGTGAAGAGCAGGGTCATGAGAACCGCCCCCGCCGTCTGACCGGTCAGACGAGCGGTGCCTTGCATGCCGCCCGCCGCGCCGCTCCGTTCCGGTGGCGCCGAGAGGAACATGTTGCGGTTGTTCGGCACCTGAAAGAGGCCGAACCCCAGGCCGCAGACGATGACGAACGCGATGAGCAGCCGAGGGTCGCCCTGCAGCGGCCACACGGCGGTCGCCGCCAGGCCGAGGGCGAGGCAGGCGCCGCCGACAGCACAGAGCCACGCCGTCGGTATGCGGTCCGCAAGGCGACCGGCGACGACAGCTGTCGCAGCGACGGTTAGCGGCCAGGGCGTCATGTAGATCCCGGCCACGAGCGGCGTCTGCCCAAGCTGGTGTTGCAGGTAGAAGGGAAGCGCCACCAGGCCCGCCGTTTGGCCCGTGAAACAGCACACCGAAGCGATCGCCGAGATCCGGAACGATCTGCCGCGCAGCAGGTCGAGCGGGATCATCGGGGCGGCCTTCGGCATCTCCCGACGAACCAGCCCCATCAGGGCGATCGCCGCCATCGCGAGCAGCAGGCCGGCCGCGAGCGGCCGTGTCGGCAAGAGCTCGGCTCCGAGGACGAGCAGCGCAAAGGCGACGCCGTTCAGCGCCACGCTGCGCCCGTCGATCCGCTGCCCCGTTCCGGCGACCGGCGGAAGCGCGCGCGCGGCCAGCAGCGCCGTCGCGCCCACGGGGAGGTTCACCAGGAAGAGCCAAGGCCAGCCCATCCCCGCCAGGATCAGGGCGCCGATGGCGGGGCTCGCGGCCGACGAGAGCGCGACCGTCAGCGCGTTCCAGCCTATGGCGGCGCCGAGCTGCTCCGGAGGAACGGACAACCGCAAGAGGGCGACGCCCAGCGCCATCACGGCGGCGCCGCCAAGGCCCTGGACGAACCGGGCGGCGACGAGCCAAGGCAACGAGGGCGACAGGGCGCACAGCGCGGACGCCGCCGTGAATAGAGCGACACCCCAGACAAACACCCGGCGATAGCCGAGCCGTTCGCCGAGGGCTGCGCAGGGCAGGAGCGCCATGACGAGCGCGGTCTGGTACGCGGTGATGACGAGGACCGCCGAGGACGGCGTGGCGCTCAACGCGCGGGCCATCGTCGGCAAGGCGACGTTGGCCATGCCCGCGTCGAGCACCACCAGGCTCATGGCGCTCAACACAGCGGCGATCGCGAAGGCGCGTCGCGGCGATGGCAGCCCGGCGTCGGCGTGGGCCTGCTGCGGCGTGGATCGGTCCAGGGGGGGCATCTCGGCCCGCCCTTCGGCCAGAAGACGGGTCATGCTGCCGCCGTGGTCCAGACGCCGTTGCGTTCGACATACCGGGTGACCCGGTGCTCTTGCCGGTCCTCGACCCTCAGGTCTCGCTCCGTGAAGCGGAAGAGCAGGGCCGAGCTCGTCATGCACCGCGTGTCGTGAATGTCGCCGGGGAGGTACGCCTGGACCTGGCCGGCCCGCACCAGGGTCGAGTCCCTCTTCACCAGCCGGACCTGGCCGTCCGGGTCCTCCACGCGCGCGTAGGTCCCCATCTCGATTTCGCCCTGCTGCATCGCATAGATCACCCACCCTCTGCCGTGGTCGTGGGGTGGCCGATAGAGCCCGGCGTGCTCGGTGTGCGCTAAGAGCACGAACCCATGGGTGGGGTCGCGATACAGCTCCTCATTTGTGGGCGCGTTCCGGTGAAGCGCCGCGAGCCACGCCTCTGACGGCGAAGCCTTGAGAAGAGTCTCCAAATGCTGGCGGCACTCGGCGACCAGCTCGCTCGTCAGCGGCCCCCAGGCCGCCTTCGTGCCGTCGATGAATGTCTGCAGAGCGCTGTTGGCCATCGTCGTTCCCTCCGTTGAAGTGTCTCGGAAGGGTAGAGGGCCGCGTGACATACCGGAACGCGCAGCGTGTGCATGTCGTCCGTGCGCTGGACGCCATGTGACCCGCGACGACTATTTCGGCTCTCCCGCGATCTCGCCGCTGTCATCAGTCAAGCTCGAGGTTCATGCTATCTTCGGGGCATGGCGTCCCCCGATCTGAACCTGCTCATCACGCTCGACGTGCTCCTGGCAGAAGGAAGCGTGGCGCGCGCCGCTCAACGGTTGCGGCTCAGCCCCTCGGCGATGAGCCGCGCGTTGGCTCGCCTGCGAGAGACGACCGGTGATCCGCTCCTCGTCAGGGCGGGCCGCGGCCTGGTTCTGACGCCTCGAGCGCTGGCCTTGCGTGAGCGGGTTCACCAGCTCGTCGAGGACGCTGAGGCCGTGTTGCGCCCGGATCGAGTGATTGACCTGACCGGGCTCGTCCGGACCTTCGCGCTGCGGACCAGCGATGGCTTCGTGGAGAACTTCGGCCCTGACCTCCTGGCACGAATCGGCGAGGAGGCCCCGGGGGTGCGCCTCCATTTCCTTCAGAAGCCTGACAAGGACAGCACGCCCCTCCGCGACGGTCGGGTCGATCTGGAGACCGGCGTGATTGAAGCGTCCCTTGGTCCGGAGGTGCGCAGCCAAGCGTTGTTCCATGATCGGCTGGTCGGTGTCGCGCGAGCCGGGCATCCTCTGAGCGACGGCAAGGTGACCGCCAAGGCCTATGCCCAGGCGCACCACGTCATCGTCTCGCGCAGCGGCCATGAAAACGGCGCCGTCGAGCGACCGTTCCTGCCCCCCGGCCTCATCCGGAAGGTCGGAGCCATCGTCGGTGGCTTTTCAGCCGCGCTGTCGCTGGCGCGGGCTTCCGATCTGGTGGCCACGGTTCCAGATCGCCATACAGCGAGTATGCGCGATGGGATGTTCAGCTTCCGCCTTCCAGTGCCTGCGATCGGGTTCACCGTGTCCATGCTGTGGCACCCCCGAATGGACGCCGATCCGGCACACCGCTGGTTGCGAGCATGCCTTCGCGCTGTCTGCGCGTCGGAAAGCGCTGGTTAGAGCCCGTCTGGCCGCGTGCCGGGGCTCTCCGTCGCGCTGAAGACCGCTGTCGGGGCCGAGCGGAACACCGCCACAGCGCGATGAACAGCGCAGCGAGCGGGGCGGAAGCGCGCGGGCGCGAGCGCGAGCGCGCCGATCGAGCGGCCGCGGCGCCGGGATGAGCCCGTCGCGCGCGGCGCTCGATCGGGCCGCGGCTCACGCTAGCCTCCAGGCCGAGCGGCCTGCTCCCCCTCGAGCCATGCAGCCCTGCCTCCTGATCCTCGTGCGCCACGGTCGCACCGCCGGCAACCGCGGCGGTCCCGGGACGCCGATGAGCGGGTGGACCGATACGCCGCTCGACGCGCGAGGGCGGGAGGAGGCCGCGGCGCTGGGCCGCCGCCTCGCCGGAGGCCCGGCGTTCGACGCCGTGGTTGCAAGCCCGCTGAGCCGCGCGCTCGAGACGGCGCGGATCGCGGCGGGCGCGTGGGGACCGGTCCGCCCGCACGAGGGCCTGCGCGAGATCTGCTGCGGCGAGGTGGACGGCGCGCCGATCGAGGAGGTCAAGGCGCGCCACGCCGCGCTCTGGGAGGCCAACCTGCGCCAGGACGACGACGACTTTCGCTGGCCCGGGGGGGAGAGCTACCGCGAGTTTCGCGCGCGCTGCCTCGCGGCGATCGGCGCGATCGCCGCGGCGCACCCGGGGCAGCGCGTGCTCGTGGTCACGCACGCCGGCGTCATCGGGCAGATCGTCGGGGCGCTGCGCGGCGCCCCTCCCGCGCGGTGGGAGCCGTTCCGGCCGGGCAACGCCAGCCTCACGTCGCTCTCGTGGCAGGGCGAGCGCGGCGTCCTCCTGCGCTTCGACGACCGCGAGCAGGTCAGCTCCAGCGCGCGTCGGCCCGGCGGATGACGCGCAGCCAGTCCGCCGCGTTCCGGGCCGCGGCCGCGCGGGCGCTCGGCGTCGCGCCGGGATCGCTCGCCCCGCTCGCCGTCGCGAGGTGGTGCCCGAGCGCGCCGGCGAGCGCGTTGGACGCGGCCGCGAACCAGTAGGCGTCGCGCAGCGGCCGGGTCAGCGCGGGGGCGAGGCCGCGCGCCGAAAGGTAGCCGGCGAGCAACGTATCGTGGCGGCGCCGCGCCTCCGGCTCCCAGTAGCCGAGGGCCTGGAGCCACGAGCTCACGTCCTCGAGCGGCGAGCCGATCCGCGCGCGCGCCCAGTCGAGCAGCACCGGCTCCGCGAGGCCGTCGCGCCGGCGAACCATGACGTTGCCCGGGTGCACGTCGCCGTGGATCACGGCGCGGCCGAGCGGCTGGAACGCGAGGAGCTGGCGGCGCATCGCGGGCAGCGCCGCCACGACCCGCCGCAGCGCGGGCAGCGCCCGGGCGAGCGCGGGGACCTCGCCGCGGGGAAGGCGCTCGGCCAGCGAGAGGGTGCCGCGCGCCACGGCGAGGTTCTCGGCCTCGTAGTCCCACGCCGGCAGGGGGGCGCCCGGCGTCGTCTCCCCGTGGAGGCGCGCGAGCCGGTCGAGCACCCGGGCCGTGTGCCCGCTGTCGGCCCAGGGCCAGGCGTGCGCCGGCTCGATCCGCTCGAGGTAGAGCAGCCAGCGCCCGCGCCCGAGCCGCTGCACGCCGAGCAGCTCGGGCGAGAAGCGCCGCGCGACGGACCTCGAGAGCCGCCGGTAGACGGCCGCCTCGCGCGCGGCCACGCCGTCCACGAGCTTGGCGACGACCGCGACCCGGCGCGGCCCGGCGCCGCCGCGCAGCCGCGCGGTGACCAGCGCGACCTCCGAGCAGAGCCCGCCCTGGAGCGGGCGTATCTCGATGGCCGAGCCGCACACGGCGTCGCCGTGCCGCGCGACGAGAAAGGCCGTCACCGCGGCGCGATCCAGAGCATCTCGCGTCATTCCTCACCTTCCGGGTCCCACGATGCGCCGAGGACAGCTCACGATCCACACTGCGCCTCGAATCCGGTCCGCGAGCGAGAGCGACGGCGCCCGACGGCGCCGGGCAAGGCACCTGGCCCGCCCAGCCGTTGGCGCTGGATTCGTTTGCCTGGATGAGTATTCTCTCGCCCGGGTGTCGCGCCGGCGGAGCGCCGCGACAGGTCTTCACGGGACGGTCGGGCCGCCTTCCCCTTCCGCGCGCAACGTCGCGCGCGCCTTGGCGGTCCTTTGAGTCGATCCCCTTCTCAGCTTGCCCCCGGAACCTGGGCCCCTGCCCGCCGCATCGCCGAGCGCGTCCTCGGCCCGATCGAGCGCTTCCTGCACGTCGAGGCCGCCAGCGGGATCATCCTGCTGATCGCGTCCGTGCTCGCCCTCGCGTGGGCGAACTCGCCGTGGGGCGACGCCTACGAGCACCTCTGGCACATCCCGATCACGATCGGCGCCGGCTCGCTGGTGTTCACGCAGTCCCTCCACTTCTGGATCAACGAAGGGCTGATGACGATCTTCTTCTTCGTCGTCGGCCTGGAGATCCGGCGAGAGATCTACGAGGGGGAGCTCTCGGATCTCAAGCGCGCGGCGCTGCCGGTCGCGGCGGCGCTGGGCGGCATGGTCGTGCCCGCGCTCGTCTACCTGTCGCTCAACCCATCGTCGATCTCGCGGCACGGCTGGGGCGTCCCCATGGCGACCGACATCGCGTTCGCGGTGGGGGTACTGGCCTTGCTGGGCAAGCGCGTGCCCCCTGCCCTGCGCGTACTCCTGCTCGCGCTCGCGATCATCGACGACATCGGCGCCATCATCGTCATCGCGCTGTTCTACTCGTCGGGCATCGCCTGGAGCGGGCTGCTCATCGCCGGCGGCGGGGCCCTCGCGGTGCTGCTGCTCCAGCGCTTCGGCGTCCGCCCGCCCTCGGCCTACGTGATCCCCGGCGCCGTCGTCTGGTGGGGCATGCTCCGCGCCGGCGTCCACCCGACGATCGCCGGCGTCGCCGTCGGGCTGCTGACGCCGGTGCGCTCCTGGTTCGGCAGCGAGGGGTTCCTCGCCGCGGCCCGCGACGCGGTGAACCGGGTCGACGCGCTCACCCATCGCGAGAGCCACCGCACGGACGAGCTGATCGCGCCCCTCCAGCAGATCAGGAGAGCCCAGCTCGAGGCGCTGCCGCCCGTGGTCCGGCTCCAGGCGGGGCTCCACCCGTGGGTCGCTTACGGCATCATGCCGCTGTTCGCCTTCGCCAACGCCGGCGTCCGCGTCGACGGATCCTCGCTGGACCACGCGGCCGCGGGGACGATCCTGCTCGGGGTCATGCTCGGCCTGGTCGTCGGCAAGCCGATCGGCGTCCTCCTCGCGAGCTTCGCGATGGTCCGGCTCGGCGTCTGCGCCCTGCCGCGCGGCGTCGGCTGGCGCGGGATCACGGTCGTGGGCTGCGTCGCGGGCATCGGCTTCACGATGGCGATCTTCATCGCGGGCCTCGCGTTCGGCGACGCCGCGATGCTCGCCGCGGCCAAGCTCGGCGTCCTGCTCGCCTCGGCCGTGGCGGCCGTGGTGGGCCTCCTCGTCGGCAGGTTCGCGCTGTCGGAGGCCCCGACGCCCGGCGCGGCGCGGACGCTCGAAGAGGCCGAGATGTCGACGGAGCAGTAGCCGCCGCGGGCGCTCGCCCGCGCGGCGGGGCTCAACGAGCGCCGGCGTCCGGCGCCGCGCCGGTGTCCGCCGCGGCGCCGGCGTCGGCCGGCGCGGGCTCCGGCGGCGCGCACGGCGCGGTCGAGACGACGGCCCGCCACCGCGCGCCCTCGCCGACGTGCACCCGACCCGAGCGGAGCGCCGGCAGGGACCGGAGCGACGCGAGGACCGCCTCGAGCTCCCCGATCGGCTTCTCCTCGGGGTTCGGGGGCACCTCGACGCATCCGTGGAGCGCCTCCACGTCGTCCACCCAGGCAAGCGCGGGACGGGCTTCCTGGAGCCAGGACCACCCGCTCTCCGGCTCGGCGACGATCGGCTCGGGCGAGAGGGCGCGGTCCTGTACCGCCAGCTCCGCGCCGAGCTCGCGCGAGAGGGCGCGCCCGAGCAGGTCGGCCGCCGGGACGCCGAGCGCGGGGCCGACGTGCACGACCTCCACGACGGCCGGCTCGTTGTCCGGGAACCGGAGCCGCCACGCGACGAGCGGCCCCGCCGCGTGCGGCCACGCGCCCGCGAGCGACGCGGCGAGCTCCTTCTGGACGAGCACGAGCTCCGGCTCCTTGCGCACCACGTCGACGGGCGTCGAGCTCGCCCTGAGCGACGCCGCCACCTCCTCCAGCGCGCTCGCGTCGAGGACCGCGATCACGTCGACCTTCGGGATCATGCCCGCGACGCCAGCGATCTTGTCGCGCAGGTCGCGCTCGATCCGCTCGGCCTCGTCGGCTCGGCCGAGCGTCACCAGGCGCACGGCGACGCTGCCGTGCTCGACGGAGACGCTCGACCGCACCGTGCTCTGCGGCAGCGCGTCCAGCATGCGCACAATCGCCGTGCGGACGCGCACCTGCCACGACACCCGCGCGAGCGCCTCCCGGAGCGGGGAGTACACGGCCCCGAGGAGCGCCAGCGGCATCATCACGCGGAAGATCCACCCGTGGCGCAGCTCGAAGAAGACCTGCAGCGCGCGCGCCACGCGGCGGATCGCCCCCGGCTTCTGCTTCGCGAGCTCCGCGTGCTCGAGCTCCGCGGTGCTGACGGCGCTGTAGCCGAGGAGCAAGAAGCAGAGGATCGCGAACAGGAGGATCGCGCAGAGGTTCGCCGTGAAGAGCAGCGCGGCGCCGCTCGCGATGCTCGTCACCCGCGTGCCGATCCCGTAGCCGACAACGCAGAGCGGGGGCACGAGCGCGATGCCGATGGCCGTGCCCGCGGCGCTCGAGGTCGTCTCCGAGCCGGGCCTCACGGTGGTGTAGGCGGCCGCGATCGCGCAGAAGATCGCGATGAGCAGGTCGAGCGCCGTCGGCGAGGTGCGCGCGGCGATCTCCGACGTCACCTCGTAGAACGGCAGCATCAGCGTGAGGACCGCGGCGCTCGCCACGACCATGACGACGCTGAAGGCGACGCGCGTGAAGGAGCGCAGCGCCAGGAACGGCGAGCCGATCGCGAGGCCCATCCCGAGCTCGACGATGGGGCCCATGAGCGGCGAGATCAGCATCGCGCCGATGACGACCGCCCCGCTGCCGAGGACGAGCCCGAGCGAGGCGATGCCCATGGCGAGGAAGAGCTGGAGCCAGTACCCCGCCGCCCCCTTGGCGCTCCGCTCCAGCATGCTCCGGACGATGGCCTCGCGGGCCTCGGGCTCGATGTCGAACGCGGCGGCGATGCGGTCCTGAAGGACCGCCCACGCGTGCCGCCCGTGCGGCGCTCCGGCGGGCGTCTGATGGTCGGGATCCTGATCCATGGCGCGCCTTATAACGCGCCTCTCCGCCGCGCCCTCCCTGGGAGCGCGGGGCGCTCGCGGGCGGCGCCGCGCAGCGGGCGGCGGCGGCCAAGGTCGTCCGGCATGGGCGAGGCGCGGCGTCCGGCGCGATCAGGCGTCGTATCCGGCGTCGGATCCAGCGTGGACCGAGCGCAGGAGGCGCCGCACAGCGCCCGCGTCGGGCAGGCGGTAGGCGGCGCGGCTGCTCTGGTTGCCGACGTGGATGGTGCACGCGGACGGCGGGAGCGCCGCGAAGATGTCCTCGTCCGTGCGGTCGTCGCCGATCGCGATCACCGCCGCCCGCGCGGGGACATCGTCCAGGATGAGCGGCACCACCCTGCCCTTGTGGACGCCGCGCGGCCGGACCTCGACCACCTTCGCGCCGGCGAGGAGCTCCAGCGTGTCCATGGGGATGCGCGCCTCGAGGCGCGCGCGCAGCTCGCGCACGTGCTCGCCCGCGAGCTCGGGCTCGGCCGTGCGGTAGTGCCACGCCAGGGTCACGGTCTTCTCCTCGATGAAGCTGCCCGGGGTGCGCCGGGTGACGTCCTCCAGGATCGCCCGCACCTCGCCCTTCCACGCGGCGGCGTCCGACTCGAGCGCGACCCAGTCGTCGCTCGCCTTGGGCCGCGACCAGAAGCCGTGCTCGGCGTGCAGGTGGAGCGGCAGCGCGCCGAACCAGCGCTCGATGTCGGCGCGCCGACGGCCGCTCACGACGTGCACGCGGTCGCGCTCGGACAGCGCCGTGAGCAGCGCGAGGAGCTCCTCGTCGGGCGCGGCGAGGTCGGGCACCGACGCGAACGGGACCAGCGTGCCGTCGTAGTCGAGGATCCACACGCGCTGCGGCGCGAGGCGGACGCTCTCGACGACGCTCTCGGGCATCCCCCGGCGCGACGCCACGGCGGCCCCCGCGGGCTCCGGCGCCGCCGCGCGGTCGAGGTCATCGAGGAACGACTGCGCCCAGGCGTGGACGTCGTGCGTGGCCACACGGCGGCGCAGCGCCGCCATCCGGACCCGCTGCTCGGCGGGCGGCATGGCGATCGCTCGCTTCACGGCGGCGGCGACCGAGCCGATGTCGTACGGGTTGACGGAGATCGCCTCCGCGAGCTCGGCCGAGGCCCCCGCGAATTCGCTCAGGATGAGGGCACCGTCGTCGTCGACCCGCGCGGCGACGTACTCCTTCGCGACGAGGTTCATGCCGTCGCGGAGCGGGGTCACCAGCATGACGTCGGCGGCGAGGTAGAGGGCGACCACCTGCTCGAACGGCAGCGAGCGGTGCATGTAGTGGATCGGCGTGGCGCACGTCGTACCGTGCTGGCCGTTGATGCGGCCGACCAGCTCGTGCACGACCCGCCGGAAGTCGGCGTACGCGCCGGCCATCTCCCGCGTGGGCACGGCGAGCTGGATGAAGCGGATCTGCTCGCGCAGCTCGGGCTCGCGCTCGAGGAGCCGCTCGATGGCGAGCAGGCGGCGCGGGATCCCCTTCGTGTAGTCGAGGCGGTCGATCCCGAGCACGATCTTGCGGCCGCGCGCCTCGGCGCGGATGCGCGCCGCCTCCTCCCGGACGCCGGGGTGGCCCGCGAGCCGCTCGATCTCGGCGGCGTCGATGCTGATGGGGTGGACCCCGAGCGCGACCGTGCGCCCGTCGTGCTCGATCGCCGCCTCGCCCGGCTCGACGCCGAGCACGTGCGCCGCCGACGCCGCGAAGTTCCTGCGGTAGCTGGCCGTGTGAAAGCCGAGCAGGTCGGCGCCGAGCAGGCCCCTCACGATCTGCTCCCGCCACGGGAGGATGCGGAAGACCTCGGCGGACGGGAACGGGACGTGGAGGAAGAAGCCGATCCGCGCCCCGGGGAGGCGCCGCCGGAGGAGCGCCGGGAGGAGCATGAGCTGGTAGTCGTGCACCCAGATCGCGTCGCCCGGCCTGTACTGCGTGGCGACGACGTCGGCGAAGTGCTCGTTGACGCGCTGGTAGGCCTCCCAGTCGAGCTCGGCGTCCAGGTTCACCTTGTCGAGCAGGTAGTGGAACAGGGGCCAGAGGACGCCGTTCGAGAAGCCGTCGTAGAAGCGGTGCTGCTCGGCGGCGCCGAGGTGCACGGGCACGGCGCGCATCCCGGCGAGCGCCTCGTCGGCGTCGTCGCGCTGCTCCGGTGTGAGGCTCGCCACGCTGCCTGGCCAGCCGACCCAGAGCGCGCAGTGGCGCTCGTGCGGGCCGCGCATGGCGGCGGCGAGGCCGCCCGAGGAGCGCGTGAGGCAGAGCGCGCCGCGGTCGACGCGCACGCTGATCGGGAGACGGTTGGAGACGATGAGCAGTCGGGACATGGAACTCCCCTCCTCCGCGGTAACGAGGCGCCGCGCGTCGGGCGCGAGGCACGGCACGGCCCTCATCCGCCGGGCGCGAGGCGCGCCGGCGCAGAGGGACGAGCCGCGAGGCCTCGTGCCGTCGAAGACGAACAGGGCGCGATGCCCACCCGGGATCGTCGCGGGCGAGCGAATACTTTGAACTCAAAACATATCGCGCGGCGTCGCGCAAGCTGATCCGGCGCGCCGGCCGACGTTGCGCGTCGATCGAGCCGCGATCGCGCCGCGCAGGAGCGTCGCGGCGCGTCGCGCGCCGGTGGAGGGCGAGGCGGGCTGTGGGCCGACAGGTCCGCGGGCCGGGCGCGCGATCGCGGTCGCTCGGGAGGGCGCGACGCCGGCGGGCCGCGCGGGCGCGCTCTCGGGGCGGCGCGGCTCGCCGGTACGAGCTGCCTGCTCGGTCGCTTGGCCAGCAACCGAGCGCGCAATCGTCGCACGCCGCACAGGCAGGCACACCTTTCGCTGCTTCACGGCAGTCCATGCCGATCGGATGCGACACCGACTTTTCTCCAGCCGCACAGCAGCTCGGAGCGCGGGTCGAGGCGCGGCTCGTCGCCGGGCTCCGGCACGTAGGGCTCGCCGGGATCGCGAGCGCCTGCCGAGCCCGCCTGATGGTGATCTCGCATCGCTCCGGAATCCGGGTCGAGAGGCTGTCCGGGCGCAGCGTCGAAGAGAGACTTCGGAGTTCGCCCCTCCCGGTGCTCGTCGCCGAGGGCGCTGATCGCCTGGTCGCGTAGCCACATGCCAAGGGGGCCATGCACCGTTCGGCAACAAGGGTTCTCGCATGCTACCGACGCTCGCATGGACCATCGCTGTTCCCTTCCTGGGCGCCGCGCTCGTGCTGTTTCTCTCGCCGCGGTGGGCTGGACGCGTCGCGCTCCTCCCCCCTGCGCTCCTGCTCGTCATCATGCTTCCGCGCTGGCCCGAGGTGTCCGCGGGCGGATCCACGACGGTCCCGATCGCGTGGATCCCCTCCCTCGGGATAACGGCGAATTTGCGCCTGGACCGCCTCGGCGCCTTCTTCGTGCTGCTCGTCGCCGGCGTGGGCCTCGGCGTCGTCCAGTACAGCCGCGTATACCTGGGACCGAAGGGCAGCCCCACTTACTGGGCGGCGCTCCTCGCGTTCATGGGGGCCATGATCGGGGTCGTCCTCTCGGACTCGCTCGTGCTCCTCTACGTCTTCTGGGAGCTGACCACCATCGCGTCCGCGCTCCTCATCGGGATGGACTTCACCGATCCGGAGGCGCGGAGCGGCGCGATCCGCGCCTTCCTGGTCACGGGCGCAGGGGGCCTCGCGATGCTCGCCGGCGTGGTGCTGCTCGGGCAGATGGCCGGCACCTACGACCTGTCCGAGCTCGCCCCGCGCGCGGGCGAGATCGTGGCGAACCCGGCCCATGTCACCGCGCTCCTCCTCCTGCTCGCCGGGGCGTTCACAAAATCGGCGCAGTTCCCGTTCCACTTCTGGCTCCCGGGCGCCATGGCCGCCCCCGCGCCCGTCAGCGCCTATCTCCACTCCGCCACGATGGTGAAGGGAGGTGTCTTCTTGATAGGCCGCCTGTTCCCGGTGTTTCATGCATCCCCGGCCTGGCAACCTGTCCTCGTCACGGTGGGTCTCACCACCTTCGTCGTCGCCGGATGGGACGCCGTCCGGGCCTGGGATCTCAAGAAGCTCCTCGCGTACAGCACGGTGGCGTACCTCGGCGTGCTGACCGCGCTCTACGGCCTGTACGCGACGGCAGGGACGCGCGGTGAGCTGCTCAATATCGCGAACCACGCGCTGTACAAGTCCTCTCTGTTCTTGCTCGTCGGCTGGATGGAGAAGGTGACGGGCACACGCGATCTGTCGGTGCTGAAGGAGGAGCACTGGTTCCGGCGCGAGCCGGTCGCCGGGGTCTTGATCGGGTTCGGCGCCGCCGCCATGGCGGGCTTTCCCTTCGTGCTCGGCTTCATCAGCAAAGAGGTCCTCTACGAGGCGCTGCTCACCGTTCACTCCCCGGCCGGCGTGGCCGCGCTCGTGGTGGCCCTCGTGGGCGGGGCCTTCACCGTCGCCTATGCGCTCAAGCTCTTCGTCAGCTCGTTCTGGGGTCCCGAGATCCCGCCCGAAGATCGCGGGCATCCGAGGCACCAGCTCTCGCCCTGGCTGCTGGTCGTCCCGCTCATCCTGCTCGCCCCGCAGGTGATCGGCGGCATGGCGCCCGGGTGGCTGGGTTCCCTCCTCGAGCCCGGAGCCGAGCGGCTGGGGTGGCTGGCCGTGTGGCACCACGTGGACGCCCTCTTCGCCCTCAGCTCGATCACCATCGCGCTGGGGGTGGGCGGTTATCTCCTCTGGAGGCGGCTCGCAAAACCCCCCAGCGAGCCGGAGACACAGATCCTCTCCGACCGCATCGCCGGGGCCGTCCTCCGACTCTCGGGCTGGGCCGGTCGAGCCGCACAGGCAGGGGGGCTGCCTCGCTACCTGGCGGTGATGCTCCTGTTCGCCGCCGCCGCGTCGTGCGCCGCCGTCGCCCTGGGGGATGGGCTCTCCGCGACGAGGACGTGGGGCCCTGATCTCGGGGTCTCCTGCCTTCCGGCGCTCATGATCATCGCCGGCGCGGCGCTGACGCCCTTCGGGCGGAGCCGTATCGCCAGGATCGTGACCATGGCGGTCGCGGGGTACGGCGTCGCGGTCTTCTACATCCTCTTCCGCGCCCCCGACCTCGTGCTCACGCAGATCCTTGTCGAGACGGTCTCTCTCATCCTGCTCCTGCTCGTCTTTCGCAGGCTTCCCAGGCCAGGCCCCGACGTCCGGCCTCGCAGCACGCGCGTCGCTCACGCCGCGGTGGCCGGCACCGTCGCGGCCCTCGCGGCGGCCCTCGCCTGGAGCTCCGGTGTCCATCCTCCGAGAGCCCCTGCCGGAGCCGAGCAGCTCGCGCTGTCGCTCCCCGATGCGCACGGGAGAAACGCCGTCAACGTCATCCTCGTGGATTTCCGGGGCGCCGATACCCTCGGCGAGATCACCGTGCTCGCCGTCGCCGCGCTGGGCGTGGCGGCGCTGCGTCCCCGGCGCGCGCCGGCTCCGACGTCCAGGCATGGGGGAGGCGGGTCATGCGATCGCCCTTCCTGAGCTACGTGGCCGCAGGGGTGCTCCCGCTGATCACCGTCTTCGCGCTCTTCCTGCTGCTCCGCGGGCACGACGCGCCGGGCGGTGGCTTCATCGCCGGGCTCGTCACGACCATCGCGTTCGTCCTGGCGGCCTTGGCCTTCGGCGCGGGCACCGTGCGCGCCGCGCTCGCCCCGCTCGCTTGCCGGTTGCCCTGGCTCGGCCTCCTCGTCGCCACGGCGTCCGGGCTGCCAGCGGTCGCGCGCGGTCAGGCCTTCTTGACCCATTACCACCTGCAGATCGGCGCCGCCGATGCTCCCGGGCTCCGCCTCTCGACGACGCTGCTCTTCGACACCGGGGTCTATCTCACGGTGGTAGGCGCCGCGATCAAGGTGCTCGACACCTTCGCAGCGGAGGCGCCGCTGTGATCGGGACCGCCGCGATCGCGGCCGGGGCGCTCCTCGTTGCGGGGCTGTACCTCATGCTGTCCCGCGACGTGCAGCTCGTGGCGATCGGCTTCTTCCTGCTGTCCAACGGCGTGAACCTCTTCGTGCTGACCGCCTCGGGGATGCCCGCGAGCGCGGCGCCGCCGCTGATCCCGGAGGACGATCCGGCCGCCGCCCTCGCCCGCCCCACGGCCGATCCGCTCGCGCAGGCGTTCATCCTCACGGCGATCGTGATCGGCTTCGGAATGGCCGCCTTCCTGCTCGCGATGGCCCTCGACATCCACCGGAGGGAGGGGAGCGATGAGCCCTCCGGGAGGGACGACGCATGAACGCCACGATCGTGGTGGTCCCGGTGCTGCTGCCCCTGTTCACGGCGGTGCTCCTGGCGCTGCTCTCCGGGAGGCCGCGGCTGGAGCGGTGGCTGTCGCTCGCCAGCGGCGCCCTCCTCTTCGCGACCGCTCTGGTGATCTCCGCCCGGACGACCCGCGGTGCGATCCTCGTGCTCGCCCTCGGAGGCTGGAGCCCGCGCGTCGGCATCGTGTGGGTAACGGACTCGCTCGCCGCCCTGATGCTGCTGTTCGCGTCGATCGTCGCCCTGGCCGCGCTCGCCTACGCGCCCGGATCGCTCCGCGGCGCGCGCGAGCGGCGGTGTTTCTATCCGCTCCAGCAGCTCATGATGGCAGGGGTCAACGGCTCGCTCGTGACCGGTGATCTCTTCAACTTGTTCGTGTTCTTCGAGCTCATGCTCCTCTCGTCCTTCGCGCTGCTCGCGCTCGGCACCCGGGCGGCAGGGCAGCAGCATGCGCTCGCGTACGTGGTGATCAACCTCGTCGCCAGCGCCGTGCTCCTCGGCGGCGTGGGCGCGGTCTACGGCACGGCCGGCACCGTGAACATGGCCGAGCTCGCGGTGCGCGTCCGCGAGGGGGGCCTGCCTTCCGCGTTCTGGGGCGCGGGGGCGCTGGTGATCGTCGTCTTCATGGTCAAGGCGGCCCTGGCGCCGGTGTTCTTCTGGCTGCCCGACGCGTACCCGGAGGCATCGGCCGTGGTGAACGGCCTCTTCGCCGGGCTCCTCACCAAGGTGGGCGTCTACACGCTGTTCCGCGCCGTCCCGCTCCTGGGCGCCGCCGCGCCCGGCGGGCTCCGCCCGGCGCTCCTCATGATCGCCGCGGTCACGATGGTCATCGGGGTCGTGGGGGCGCTCGGGCGAAGCACGATGCGCGGCATCCTGTCGTTCCACATCGTGAGCCAGGTCGGCTACATGATCTTCGGGCTAGCGCTGTTCACCCCGATCGGGGTGGCAGCGGGGCTGTTCCACACGATCCACAACATGGTCGCGAAGACAGCGCTGATCTTCGCAGGGGGCGTCGTGGAGGGCATCGGAGGGCCGGGGGCGCTCGGCCACACCCGCGGGCTCGCGCGCACGCACCCATGGGTGGCCGCGGGCTTCTTCGTCCCTGCCATGTCGCTGGCCGGACTGCCCCCGCTCAGCGGGTTCTGGGGCAAGCTGCTCCTCGTCGTCGGTGGCTTCCGGGCCGGCGCCGTCGTTGCCACCACGGTAGCGCTCGTCGTCGGCCTCCTCACGCTCGCGTCGATGCTCAAGATATGGACGGCTGTCTTCTGGGGGGAGCCCACCGGCCCGCGGTCGCGCGGCGCCGGCGGCGACCGGGGCATGCTGGGCGCGACGCTCGGCCTCGGCGCGCTGACCGTGATCCTGGGCCTCGCGGCGGCGCCGCTCTTCGCGCACCTCGAGCGGACGGCGACCGCGCTCCTGGAAGCGACGCCGTACGTGGATGCGGTCCTCGTGCAGCGACGATGAGCCGATGAACCACCTCGCGTTGAACCTGCTCCTCGCGATCGTCTGGGTCCTGCTCCAGGTGGAGTTCTCTCTGAGGCGACTGATCGTGGGCTTCCTCGTGGGCTTCGGCGCGATCGCGCTCACCGAGCGCGCGCTCGGCCGGAGCCGCTACGCGCGCGCTGCGGCCGGCGTGCTCGCCCTCGCCTGGAGCTTCGTCCGGGAGCTCGTCCTCTCGAGCCTCGCGCTCGCGCGCGACATCCTCCGCCCGCGGCCCGTGTTCCATCCGGCGTTCGTCCGCCTCGACGTGCGCGACCTGAGCCCCGTGCAGACGATCCTCCTCGCCTGCCTCGTATCTCTGACGCCGGGCACGCTGACGGTCGACGTGGGCCTGGAGGAGCAGGCGCTCTACATCCACTCCCTCTACGCGCGCGATCCGGCGGAGCTGGGCAGCCGGCTGCGCCAATTCATTCGTCTCATCCAGCGCGCCGCAGGCCGCGGGCTGCCGTCATCACCGGAGGAATGACATGGGAAGCGTCGATCCGCGATCCGCCGTCCTCTTCGCCTCGCTCGTCGTGCTCGGCGCCGGCATCGGGCTCTGCACGATCCGCATCGCGCGCGGGCCGACGCACTTCGATCGATTGGTCGCGTTCGATTGCCTGCTGATGAACGTCGTCGGCGTGGCGCTCGTGGCATCGATGCTGCTCGAGACGGACGCGTTCATCGACATGGTGCTGGTGACCGTGCTGTTCGGGTTCATCGGCACCATCTCGCTGGCCGCCTACCTGGAGGGCTCCCTTGCTCGCTAGCGCGCTCGAGATCGCCGCCGCCCTGGCGGGGACGTTCTTCATGTTCGTGGCGTCGCTCGGCGTCCTGCGCCTGCCGGACTTCTATGCGCGCATTCACGCGCCGACCAAGGCGGCGACGCTCGGGCTCGCGTTCCTGCTCGCCGCGCTCGCGCTGCACTTCAGGGAGCTCGCGAGCGTGACCAAGGCGGCGCTGGCGCTGCTCTTCGTGGGCATGACCGCGCCCGTCGGCGCGCACATCGTGGCGCGGGCGGCGTACCGCAGCGGCGTGCGGGCGCCCGGCACGCTGGTCGACGACTACGGCTCTTCCGTGCGGCGCCTGCGCGACGAACGCGGGCGTGCGGCGGGTGAAAAAGAGGACGGGTGAGCCGAGCGCGCGCCGCCGCGATTGCTTTGACCTCAAACAATGAACGAGCTAGACATGCTGTCATGAGCCTGTCCTTCTCCGGGCCGAAGGGGTGGATCGAGCAGCGCTGGATCGTGTACGCGTTGATGCGCGACAGCATCCAGCACCACCTCGAGGACGGACGGCCGAGCGAGGAGTTCGAGGCGGTCCACGGCGCGGCCAGGGCGCTCGGCGGGCAGCGCGTGATGCTCCCGGCGCGCAAGCTCCACGAGGAGCTCAGGCGGGCGCGGGCCGCGCTCTCGGGCCGCCCGATCGACGCGCTGGCGATCAGCGGCCGGACCCGCGCGGTCATCAGCCTGCGCTGGCCCCCTCCGGACCGGCGCGAGACGATGCTCGTCAGGGACTGGGGCGACTCGGTGCCGCTGCTCGGCGCGCCGGGCGGCGACAGCCTCGACGACGTCTTCGGCCACCTGCTCGACGGCCTCCTGCGCATCACGGAGGGAGCCTCCGAGTCGGATCGCGTCGAGGTCATCGACCTGTAAGCGCAGGCTCACTGGATCCGGAGGTCGATCGTCATGTCCTTGCCGCCCCGCTGGACGGCGATCGCGAGGTTGTTCGCCGAGCGCAGCCGGGCATAGGCCTGGAGCGCGCTCTGCGGGTCGGTCAGATCGAAGCCGTTGATCGACCGGATCGTGTCCCCTTTGCGCAGGCCGACCGCGGGCAGCAGCGAGCCGTCCGTGACGCGCGCGAGGCGGACGCCGATCACCCGCTCTCCCTCCCGGACGGGGACGATCCGCGTGGAGCGCATGAGCTCACCCTGCTTCTCCAGGACCAGATCGATCGCCGTCCGGTCGACGATGAACTCGGTGTCGCTGATCTTCCGGATCTTCGACGCGATCTCGGGCGGGAGCGCGCCGCGCTTCGGCGGCTTCGGCGGCTTCGGCGGCTTCGACGGCTTCGGCGCAGCGCGGGGCGCAGGCGCGCGCCGGTTGTCGCCGATGCGGACCTGACAGCGCGCGCCCGGCTCGGCGAGCCACACGCGATCCCAGGCGATCGCGAGGACGGAGCGGCCCTCGACCGGATCGCCCGCCCGGCGGAGGAGCGGCTCCCCGCGCCCGGACGCGATCGTGGCGAAGGACCACGCGGGATCCTCCGAGGCGGCGATCAAGAGGACGCGCGCGTCCTCGCAGATCGGATCCAGCAGCGGATCTCCGTAGGTGACGGCGTCCCCGTCCTCCTCCTCCGCTTCCGGAGGCTTCGGCGTGAGGGGCCCCGTCCTCGAGTCGAACGGGTTCCGCGCGAGGATGGCCACCGCGCTTGTCGTGTGATCTCCGGCACCCAAGACGGGCCGCGGCGGCGGCGACGGCGGCAGCGACCGAGCTCCGGGCAACCCGGAGAGCAACGCTTCCTCCACGAGGTACGAGATCCCGGAAGCCTGCTGGTACGCAGCCGTCATGATCATGCCGCCGAGGAGCACCGGGAAAGTTCGCTTGATGAGGAGTTCCGGGATCACCGTCGTCTTCCAGAGCGAGTGTCCACACGAGCGCCGGTGCACCCCGCGATCCGCCAGCAGCCATGGTCCATGGATGGAGCGCGGGGGCCCGCGCGGGCGTTCCTTGCGCGCAGCGGCCCTCGCGCGAGCGCAGCCTGCCCGTTGTGGAGCAGCATCCGTGCCCAGGTGGCTTGGGAGTTGCTGCCAGGTAACGCATGACGAAAAGGACAGGCTCCGCACGGCTCCCCCGCCCCATCGCCTTCCTCGCCACGCTCGCCACGCTCGCCGCCACCGCCGGTCTTCTGGCCGCGAGCGCCGCGGGCTGCGCTCCGGAGCCGCGGAACATGCCCTGTTCCAGCGATGCCGAGTGCCGGGGCCGCGACGACGATCTCGCGTATTGCATCAGCTCCACGTGCGTCGAGTGCCTCTCGAGCTCGATCTGCGGCGCCGGGAACGAGTGCGTCGACGGGCGATGCGTGCTCCGGTGCCGGGACGCGCGCGACTGCCGATCCGACCAGCTCTGCCGCGACGGCACCTGCGAGGCCCGATGAGATGCGACATGGTGTCGCATCTGGGACAATGGATCGCATGAACGCGCGAAGCCAAGAGGGGCGGAGCACGATGGGGCTGACGCTCCAGCTCTGGCTCATGCTCCTCGTGCCGATCGTCCTGGCCGTGACGCTCTACGGGGCGGCGATCCACACGAGCCGGCACCAGTTCCTCCGCAGCCAGGCGGCCGCCGAGCTGCGCCACCACGCGAGCCTCGTCGAGGCGGCGATCGGCGGGGCCGTGGAGCGCGGCCAGGTCGAGCTGCTCAAGCACCGGATCGAGCGGCTCGCGCAGGCCGACCGCATCCTCGGGATCGCGGCGTTCGACGCGGCCGGGGGTCCGATCCTCGTGACGGATCCGATCGCCGGCGAGGCGGCGGCGCTCGCGGCGCTCGCGCGGAGGGCGCTCGCGACGGGCGCCGAGATCGAGGTGGAGCAGACGCTCGGCGGGGCGCCGGCGCTCATGCGCACCGTCACGTTCTCGCAGCGCGGGCTGTCGGTCGTCGCCGTGGTCGTCCGGGAGCTCCGCTACCTGGACGCCTTCGCGAGCAGCTCGAACCGCGGGCTGGCGCTCGCCGGCGCCGCGCTCCTCGCCGCGACGGCGCTGATCGCCGCGTTCGCGAGCCGGGCGACGGTGGGGCGGCCGGCCGGCGCGATCGTGGCCGGCGTCGAGCGGGTGGCGCGCGGGGAGCTCGGGGTGACGGTGCCCGAGGGCGGCGCCGAGGAGCTCCGGCGGCTCGCGCGGGCGTTCAACGCGATGACCGCCTCGCTCGCCGAGGCGCGCGCCCACCTGGAGCAGGAGCAGGCCGCCCGGGCCGCCGTCGAGCGCAAGCTGCAGCAGGCGCACGCGCTGTCGGCCGTCGGTCAGGTGGTCGCCTCGATCGGCCACGAGATCGGCTCGCCCCTCAACGTCATCCTGGCGCGCGCGCGCCGCCTCGCCGATCAGCCGGGCTGGCCCGAGGCGACCCGCGGCGAGCTGGAGACGATCGCCACGCAGTCCGAGCGCATCTCCCGCGTTGTGGCGCGGCTGCTCTCCATCGCCCGTCCGCCCCGGCTCCTCGGCCGCGGCAGCGACGTGGCCCAGGTCGCGCGCGAGGTGCTCGCGTTCCTGGGACCGGAGTGCCGGCAGCGCGGGATCACGACCCGGATCGAGCACGACGCGGCGCAGGTCCACGTGGTGCTCGACGCGGATCACCTGTTCCAGGTGCTGTTCAACCTCTGCCTGAACGCGGCGCAGGCGCAGCCCCACGGCGGCGAGATCGCGGTGCGCCTCGCGCAGACCGGCGGCCGCAAGGCGTCGTTCGAGGTCGAGGATCGCGGCCCGGGCGTCCCCCCCGGCGTCGCCGAGCACATCTTCGAGGCGTTCTTCACGTCGCGGGGCGATCGCGGCGGCACCGGGCTCGGCCTGGCGATCGTCGAGGGGGTGGTGCGCGAGGCGGGCGGCTCGGTCGAGCTCGTCCACACGGGCCGCGGCGGCGCCTGCTTCCGCGTCACCCTGCCGCGCAGCGCCGCCGCGCCGCTCATCGCGCGCGGCGTGGGCGGCGTGGGCGCGGAGACCCGGGCGTGAGCGCGCCCGCGAGGGTGCTCGTCGTCGACGACGAGCTCGAGATGGTGAAGCTCGTGGCCGACATCGCCCGCGACATGGGCCACGAGCCGACGACGCTGACCGCGCCGCTGCTCGCGCTGCCGCTGCTCGAGGAGCGCGAGTTCGATCTCGTCGTGACCGACGTGCGCATGCCCGAGATGGACGGGATCGAGCTCATCGAGCAGATCGCGCGCTTCGACCCGCGGGCGGCGATCATCGCCATGACGGCGTTCGGCTCGATCGACACGGCGGTCCGCGCGATGCGCGCCGGCGCGTTCGACTACCTGCCGAAGCCGTTCCAGCCCGCGGACATGGCGCTCCGGATGGAGCGGGCGCTCGGGCAGCGGGCGATGACGGTCGAGCTGACCGAGCTGCGCTCGGAGGTGGCGCAGCGGTTCTCGATCGCCGGGATGGTCGGGCGCAGCCGGGCGATCGAGGAGGTGATCACGCTCGTGCGGCGCGTGGCGGACAACCCGGCGACGGTGCTCGTGAGCGGCCCGAGCGGGAGCGGCAAGGAGCTCGTGGCGCGCGCGCTCCACGGCGAGAGCCGGCGTCGCGCGCGGAAGTTCGTGGCGGTCAACTGCGCGGCGATCCCGGAGACGCTCATCGAGGCGGAGCTCTTCGGGGTGCGCAAGGGCGCGTACACGGACGCGCGCAGCGATCGGCCCGGGATGTTCCAGGAGGCGGACGGCGGGACGCTGTTCCTCGACGAGGTGAGCGAGCTGGCGCTGCCGCTCCAGGCGAAGCTCCTGCGCGCGCTCCAGGAGCGCGAGGTCCGCCCGGTCGGCTCGGTGTCGTCGGAGCCGGTCGACGTGCGCGTCATCGCGGCGACGAACCGCGATCTGCGCGCGGCGGTCGCCGAGCGCGCCTTTCGCGAGGACCTCTTCTACCGGCTCGCGGTGATCGAGATCGCGAT
Organism: Sorangium sp. So ce590; assembly: GCF_051521365.1. Taxonomy (NCBI): domain Bacteria; kingdom Pseudomonadati; phylum Myxococcota; order Polyangiales; family Polyangiaceae; genus Sorangium; species Sorangium sp. So ce590. The sequence continues at coordinate 4,321,587 of NZ_CP150346.1, read as the reverse complement.
CCCGCCGCTCCGGCACCGGATGGACGACATCCTGCCGCTGGCCGAGCACTTCCTTACCCGCGCGGCCGCGCACGCGGGCAAGCCGATCGCGGGGTTCTCGGGCGCGGCGGTGAAGCGCCTGCTCGCGCACGACTGGCCCGGCAACGTCCGCGAGCTGGAGAACGCGATCGAGCGGGCGGCGGCGCTCTGCGACGGCGGTCGGATCTCCCCGGACGACCTCCCCGAGGGCGTGCGCGCCCGGCGCGGCGCGCCGGATTTCCTGGAGGTCGCGGCGGATCGGCTGATGACGCTCGACGAGCTCCAGCGCGAGTATGCGCAGATCGTCCTGCGGCGCGTGGGCGGCAAGAAGCAGCGGGCAGCGGGGCTGCTCGGCGTCGACCGGCGGACGCTGCAGCGCTGGTTCGGCGGGGGGAGCGACGGCGACGAGGGGGCGTGAGGGAGCGCGCGGGGGATGGCGGGTGTGCTGGCTGCCTCCGGGCCATCGGATCCGGTCTCCCCGGGGCAGCTGGCTGCCTCCAGGCCATCGGATCCGGTTTCCCCGGGGCAGCTGGCTGCCTCCAGGCCATCGGATCCGGTTTCCCCGGGGCAGCTGGCTGCCTCCAGGCCATCGGATCCGGTTTCCCCGGGGCAGCTGGCTGCCTCCGGACCATCGGATCCGGTTTCCCCGGGGCAGCTGGCTGCCTCCAGGCCATCGGATCCGGTTTCCCCGGGGCAGCTGGCTGCCTCCAGGCCATCGGATCCGAGCTCTCCGGGGCAGCTGGCTGCCTCCGGGCCATCGGATCCGAGCTCCCCGGGGCAGCTGGCTGCCTCCAGGCCATCGGATCCGGTCTCCCCGGGGCAGCAGCTGGCGTCATCGTGAACCCTGGCGAGCCGAGCTGCCGCTCCGCGGCACGGGCGCCGATGACAACCGCCGCGCGCTTGCACTACGGTGCCGGCCGTGCCCTGGAGTGACCACATCATCCCAGCGCCGCACGCCGGGACCCGGCCCGTCTTCAAGCGGACGGGAGACGCGGTGGAGGACGTGCTCGCGGCGCTCGCGAAGGTCGACGACGACGTCGGCGATCACGTAAACATCACCCGCGAGGAGATGCGAGCGTGCTTCGAGTACGCGAGCACGCTCGTCGCCGACCGGATGATGCAGCGGGCCGACCCCGGCGGCGCCAAGGCGCACGTCAGCTCCGAGCAGCTCAAGAGAGCATTCCGACGCCACAAGGATGCCGGACTCAACGGCGCCGAGCTGAGCGACTCGTCGCTGCTCCTCGTCATCTATGCGATCGAGTGCGGCCTCAAGCGGGTCCTGCTCGACAGGCGAGGCAAGAAGACCACGCTCAAGCTCGACAAGGACGACCTGACGCACCACCTCGACGAACTGCTCCGACTGGTCGGCCAGACGCCGCGCTTTCACGCGGTCAGGTTGGTGGAGCCCGACGAGGACGTGGGCCCGGACCGGATCCACGAGGCGCTGCGCTACGGGCGGCGACTGTCCGTGGATTCCCGTAGAAAGCTCCTGATCTCGGCAAAAGCGGTGCTGAAGTACCTCGAGGAGAACATCCGATGACCCCGTTGTACACATGGCGAGACGTGGAGCGCGCCCTGCGAGGCGAGGAGGCTCCGCCCTGGCTCGAAGTCTCGGCGGACCTCGAGACGCTCAACGTCACGTGCGCGCCTGGACGCCGCGCGGACGTGGCGAGGCGACTCGCCGATGTGTTCGGACCCAAGATCGCCGTCGATGGCGTGACGCTGGCGCTCGAGTCGACGCTCAACGCACCCCGATCGCTCCGCATCGAGATCCACGAGTCAGGCGAAGACGCGACACCGTCGCCTCACGTGGTCCGCCCCCTCTGGACCGACGCCAAGGAGGTCCCGGGCCAACTCCATCCGCTCCCCGAGGGCTCTCCGAGGCTCGCCGCGTTCTATTCGTACAAGGGCGGCGTCGGCCGTACGACCACGCTTCTGGCCACCCTCGGAGCGCTGGTCGAGCCGCCCCCGCGAGGGGGCCATGTGCTCGTGGTCGACGCGGATCTCGAGGCCCCGGGGCTGACGTTCGAGATCCCCGGCCCCCCCGACCGCTTCTGCCTGCTCGACTTCCTCGCGCTCGTGCACGACGCGGACGACTGGCGCGCCGTGCTCCCGCTCGCCACCGAGCGGCTCCGCCTGAACAGCGAAGGGGTGGAGCTCTCCGGGGGTCGCGCCACCTTCTATTTCCTCCCATCCCACCGCGACAAGGAGCAGCTCTTCGCGCAGCCGGTCACGATCGAGCAGGTCGTGCGAGGACCGGGGCGGGCGCACGTCATCGCGGAGGCGCTCGCGGCGCTGGGTCAGGCGCTCGGCGTCGACGTTGTCCTCCTTGATCTCCGCGCGGGCGTCACCGAGCTCTCCTCCCCTCTTCTGCTGGATCCGCGAGTCCAGACGATCCTGGTGACGTCGTGCAGCGGGCAGTCGATCCGGGGTACCACCTTCGTGCTGGAGCGCATGAGGAGCCGCGTGCGGAAGGAAAGGCGCCCCGAGGTGGTCCTCTCGATGATCCCTCCCTCCTTCACGAGCGAGGCCATCGCGCGCCTCTCCGGTGATTTGCAGGACTCCATTCCCCACGCCGCGGACGACATCGCGGAGGAAGCGGTGCAGGGCAACGTACATGAGGCCCGCTTCGCGGAGGAGCTCATCCGGTTCGATTCCGTCGAGCAGTTGCTGCGTGATCTGCTCCCCGGGACAGACCTGGGGAAGCGAGCAGCACCCCGGCTCGCGGCGCTGCTCGCGCCCCGGGTGACGCCCGCGGCCACGCCCTCACCGGCTCCATCGGCACGCGGCCTGAAAGCGGTCGCAGCGGAAGCCAGGAAGCTCGAGTACGCGGAGGGCAACGCCAAGCTCGGCCTCCTGGTGACCCCGGCCCTCGCGGCGCTGGTCGACCAATTCCCCATGGGCCTCCCCGCCGCCGTGGTGCTGGGCGCTAAGGGGGCCGGGAAGACCTTCGCCTGGGGTCAGATGGTCCTGGCCGGCGACTGGCGGACGTTCTCCACGCTGGTCTCCAGCAGCGCCCCCGCTCTTCCGCTCCCGGGTCAACATCAGGCATTCGTCTTTCCTCTCCTCAGCCCGGTGAACAAACAGCCGGATCTCGCCGCGAAGGTGGCGGACGCCGAGCGTCTCGTCTGGGAAGCCCTCAGCCCGCGCCCTCCGGGCACGGAGGCACCGCTCACCGAGGACGCGATGCGCACCGACCTCGATCGAGCCCCCACGCGGGACACGGACGACACGGAGTTCTGGACCCGGCGCGTCGCCGCGCGCCTCGGTCTTCCAGAGACCGCCGGGGTGAGCGTCGAGGCCGTCGCCACCGCGCTCGCCAAGCGCGGTGTGGCCGTGTGCCTCGCGATCGACGGAATCGAGGACTCGTTCCAGCCCGGCCCCCAATCCCCTCTCAGCGAAGGCCAGCAACGTCTCCTGCGAGATCTGCTCCAGCGCTTCACGCTCCGGGTGCGCGACCTGCGCTCGCCCCACCTCGGCGTCGTCACCTTCGTGCGCCGCGATCTCGCGCAGGCCGCGATCGTGCAGAATTTCGGCCAGTTCGAGGCGCTCCATGGCAAATTTTCCATCGTCTGGACGTCGACGGAGGCGCTGCGGCTCGTCGCCTGGATCCTCGATCGCGCGGGGCTCCACGTCATCGATCCGGAGCGCATCCCGCTCGCGCCCTACGACGAGCTGCGCGAGGGACTCAAGGCCTTCTGGGGCGACCGCCTGGGCTCCGAGAGATCCCGCGAAGCCCACACCGATCGCTGGGTCGTCGCCGCCCTGTCCGACTTCCAGGGCCGCCTGCAGGCCCGCGATCTCGTGCGGCTCGTCCGAGTTGCGGCGGAGAAGGTGCCCGACGAGCCGAAGCTGACGCCGCGCTCGCTCCGCGATGCGCTCGTCGAGTGCTCGGCAGCGAAGATCAAGGAGATCGAGGTCGAGATCCCCGGCCTCTTGCCTCTGTTCGAACGTCTTCGCAAGGCGCCCGAGGAGCGGCGAAAAATCCCTTTTCAGGCGGAGGATTTCGAGCTCGCGCGCGCGGACGTCACCTTTCTCGAGACCCACGGCGTGGTCATCCGTGTCGAGCAGGATGAGCTCTATCTCCCCGAGATCGTGCGGCACGGTCTCGGCTTCCGCATGGACAAGGGTCGCCGCGCCCGCGTCCTCGCCCTCTACCGCGCCGCGCAAGCCCGGCGCCCGTGAACCGGCGCCAGCGGGTCACGCGGCGGGCGGCGGCGGCGGCGGCGGCGGCGGCGAGGGCCGCTCGCCCTGGAGTCGACGGCGCACGTACCCGAGGTGCAGGTAGAGCTGGTAAAGATCCGCCATCGCCCGGAGCGGGACCGACACGGTGGCGAGGTCGTCCTCCAGCCGCCGGAGCGTCGCGGCCATCTCCGCGCGACGCGCTGGATCCACCGGGCGCGAGAGCTCCCGCTGCGCGCGGCGCAAGGTCTCGTAGTGGCGGTAGATCCGCGCGTTGATCCGCCAGTTGTAAAGGGGCTGCGCGATCTTGAAGATGGAGAAGAGCACCGTCGCCAGGGGCAGCAGCATGAGCTTGAGCCGGCTCACCATCGACGCCGGCCAGAAGGGCAAGACGCGCCGCAGGAACGAGGGCCCTTCCTCATGGTAACGCCGCGCCTCGGGGTGGAGCGGCGCCTCCACGAAGCGCGTGGACGGGAACTCGCCGGGCGCGTCGAGGAGGTTGCCCGGCTCGTGCGCGGCGCGCGCCGCCTCGATCAGGAGCGGGATCAACGCGGGGTGGAGCGTCGCGTTGGCGAGCAGCGCGGCGGGCGGGGCGAGCAGGGAGCTCGGCGCGGGCGGGATGTTGCGCTCGAGGTCGAGCAACCCCTCGCTGAGAGGGACGCTGGAAAGATAGGGATACCGGCGCACGAAGCTGTCGTGCCGGCGCAGGCTCATGAGGTGCACGCCCTCGGCGCGGATCAGCTCCTGCACCTGCGCGGAGCCGGGGCCGACGATGAAGAACGCGGCGTCGATGCGGCCAGCCTGCAGCGCCTCGGCGGCCTGCCGATCGGGCAAGCCCTCGAAGGGCGCGCCGGCCGCGGCCTGCGCGCCGGCGGTGATGCCGCTGTCCGCGAGCAGCCGCTGCACGACCGCGCGGGTGCCGCTGCCCTCGGGGCCGATGGAGAGGCGCTTGCCCGCGAGATCGGTGAGGCGATCGTCGGCCCGGTCGCCGCGGTGGAAGATCCAGAGCGGCTCGCGGTAGAGGCTGGCGAGGCTGCTCAGGCGATCGCGGGCCCCGGACGGCATGGCGCCGCCCTGCACGAAGGCGAGCGAGACCCCGCTCGCCGGATCGAGCAAGAGCGCCACGTTCTCGGCCGAGCCCGCCGTCTCGCGGATCTCGAGGGTGATGCCGACCCCGGCCAGGTACGCGCGGTACTGCTCGGCGAAGGCGTTGTAGCGGCCGGTGGGCTGGCCCGTGGCGATGGTCACCACGCGGGGCGGCGGGGGCTCGACGAAGAGCAGATAGGTCACGACGAGGGCGACGACGCCGAGGACCAGGAACGGGGTCCAGACGCGCAGGAGCTCCCTGCGGTACCCCTCGACGACCTCGCGGCGGAAGACGAGCTTGATCATGAGCGGCTCGCCTGGACCTGTCCGCCTCGACGTGGACCCGCGCCCGCCTCGATCGCGCGCGGACCGCCGGCGCGACCGGGGGTGCCAGGGAGCGCATGATGACCCGGCTGGGATCCCCGGGACAATACCGTTGCTCGACGGGTGTCAGGCGCCGGCCGCGCGCGCGTCCGGGGCAGCCGAGGTGGCACGCGTCATGCTGCTGTGCCCGCAGCGTCCGACGTGGGCTGACGACGCGCACGCTCATCGTGCGGGACGCGCATGCTCATCGTGCGATCGAGAGCGGCTGCGGAGCTACGCCTCGCCGCGCGAGGGAGGATCGCCCCGCCATGTAGCAAACTGCCACACGACCCCGCGGTTCACTCAGACCGACAGAGGAGGAGAAGAAGGATGAGCCAGAGTCAGAAGCCATCGCGGCGCGCTGCGTTCGCGAGCCAAGTGGCCCGCCCGGTCAAGCGGGTGAGCGGCCGGACAGCGGCCGCGCGCACGCCGCTCGCGGTGCGCACCACGGGCGTCGAGCTCGGTCCCGACGTGCGCGAGTACGTGCGGGAGCGCCTCGGCCGCAGGCTGGGCAAATTCGCCCCCCACATCGAGCGCATCAGCGTGCGTCTGGAGGACGTGAACGGGCCGCGGGGCGGCGTGGATACGGCGTGTCGCATCAAGGTGGTGCTGAGCGGACTCGAGAGCGTCGTCACCCAGGAAGTCGCGGCGCAGCTCCGCGAGGCGATCGACCGAGCGAGCCACGTCGCCGAGCGCGCCGTCCGCCGCGCCATCGGCCGCTCGCGGCCGGCAGCCCAAGCGCTGCGCGGCGCGGGGCGGAGCGCCTCGCCCCCGGCCGCGCGCAGGGCTCGCGCCGCCGGCGACGGTGCGGCCGGGGGCCGGCGGCCCAAGCGCCGGCCGCTGCCGATGCCCGAGGAGGGCAGCCTGATCGGCCGGCGCGTCGGTCGCCACACGGACAACCTCGCGCGCGCGGCCGAGCGGCCCGACAAGGAGCGGCGCGACGCCACGGTCGACACGGCGCAGCCCGGCTTCAGCGCCACCGACCGGCGCGCGGGCGGCAGCTCGACGGCCGCGCGCAACACGAAGCTGAACACCTCGCGCGCGTCCGCCACCCTCGAGGACTCCGCCCAAAGCCGCCCCTCGCGCAAGTCGACGCGCAAGAGCGAAAACCGGCAGAAGCAGGACAACAACCTGCGACAACGGCAGACGCGCGTGGCGCGCGCTCCGAAGACCCGGGCAGCGAAGGCCCTGGCGGGCGCCTAGCGCCATACCCGACGCGCCGGACGGGGGGCCACGCCCCGCCCGCGCGTCCGCTCAGCCGCCGCGGTCCGCCCTGCGGTCCAGGACCGCCATCAGCGCAAAGGTCCTGCGCAGGCTGGCCCGGTGGCGCAGCGCGCTCGCCAGCGGCGCGCGGCGGCGCACGGCAGCGCGCCCGGCGCCCGCGACGGAGCCGCCCGCCGGCGACGCCTCGGTCTGCCCCGAGAGCAGAGGCCCGACGGACTGCGGCGCGGCGTGCCCGGGCCGGGCGGCCGGCCCCCTGTGGAGCGGCGCGCGCGGGGACGCCTCGCCGTCCTGACGCCGCTCGCCCGGCGACTCGCGCCGTCGACCGAGCGCCGCGCCGAACCATGACACCAGCGCGAAGAGCAGGAACAGCGCGATCAGCAGCAGATCGGCCAGGCTCACGGGTGTCCGCTCCGCTGCTGCAGCGCCTCCGGGGTCCCATCGGCGATGGGCATGTCCGAGGCGATGGCGCCGCGCATGTCGGTGTCCGCCTGGACGTTCTTCATCCGGTAATAATCCATGACACCGAGGTTGCCCCGGCGGAACGCGTCGGCCATGGCGCGCGGCACCTCGGCCTCGGCCTCGACGACCCGCGCCCGCATCTCCTGCTCCAGCGCGACCGCCATCGCGCGCCGCTCCTCCGCCTTGGCCTGGGCGATCTGCTTGTCCGCGTTGGCCTGGTCGATCTGCAGCTTGGCGCCGATGTTGGCGCCGACGTCGACGTCCGCGATGTCGATGGAGAGGATCTCGTAGGCCGTCCCCGCGTCGAGCCCCCGCGCGAGGATGTTCTTCGAGATGTGATCGGGGTTCTCGAGCACCTGCTTGTGGGTGGCCGCCGAGCCGATGGTGCTCACCATCCCCTCCCCGACCCGGGCGATGATGGTCTGCTCCCCGGCCCCGCCCACGAGCCGCTCGATGTTGGTCCGGACCGTCACGCGGGAGATCGCGATGAGCTGGATCCCGTCCTTCGCGACCGCCGCGATGCGGGCGGTCTCGATGACCTTCGGGATCACGGACATCTTCACCGCCTCGAGCACGTCGCGGCCGGCCAGGTCGATGGCCGCCGCGCGCTTGAACGGCATCGGGATGTTCGCCTTGTCCGCCGAGATGAGGGCGTTGACCACGCGCACCACGTCGCCGCCGGCGAGGAAGTGCGCCTCGAGGTCGTTGACGGAGATATCGAGCCCCGCCTTGACCGCGCTGATGCGCGCCGTGACCACCGTGCCCGGCGGGACGCGCCGGAAGCGCATCCCGATGAGCGTGAGCAGCCCGACGTACGCGCCCGAGGCCCAGGCCGCGATCCAGAGCGGTATCGGGATCATGTAGAGCCCGATGAACAGCGCCGCGAACAGCAGCAGGACGAGCCCCAACAGGCCCAGATCGATCCCCATGATCTCGTCACCCCCCTTCCCCTTCCGCCGCGATCCGGCGCACGACGACGCGGTGGCCTTCGACGCGGATCACCTCGATCGCCTCGCCGGCCTCGATGTACTCGGCCTCGGACACCACATCGACCCGCGCCTCGCCGATGTGCGCGATCCCGGCCGGCCGGAGCGGCGAGGCGGCGACGCCGCGCTCGCCCGGGAGCGGCCGGCTCGCCGGGGGCTCCTGGCCGGCGGCGACCTCCGCGCCGAGGCTCGTCTCCAGGACCAGCCGCCGCCCGAACGGGAGCCGCGGCAGGAAGCGCAGCGCGACGAGCGCGCCCGCCAGCGCGAGCACGATGGAGAGCGCGGCCTGGGCGACGGCCTCGAGGGCGCGCTCGAGCGTCACGCCGGCGCCGACCAGGCTCATGCTCAGGCCGGCGAGCAGCGCGATCGCGCCGAGGACGCCGGCGACCCCGAAGCCGGGGATCACGAAGACCTCGAGGCCGATGAGCAGCACGCCGGCCGCGGCGAGCGCGATCTCCTCCCAGCCGACCAGGGCCAGCAGCCACTGCGCCCAGAAGAACAGCACGAGGCAGGCGACGCCGACGAGGCCCGGGACGCCGAACCCCGGCGTGCGCAGCTCGAGGAGCACGCCCATCAGCCCGAGGCTCAGGAGGAGCGAGCTCACGGCGGGCATCGTCAGGAACCGGAGCGCGCGCTCTGCCCAGCTCGGCGACACGGCGTGGATCTCCGCGCCCTCCAGGCCGAGCCGGGCGAGCACGGCGTCGATGTCGCCGGCCTGGGCATCCGCGACGCCGAGCGAGAGCGCCTCGGCGGTGGTGAGCGTGAGCAGCTTCCCCGGCCCCACGACCCCCTCGACGGCGACCTCCTCGTCCACCATCGCCTCGGCGAGCTCCGGGGGTCGCCCGCGGCGCTCGGCGGTCGCGCGGAACTCCTTCCTGACGTACGAGGTCGCCTTCTCCCCGGCGGGCTCCATCCCCCCCGCCCCGGCGCGCACCGGCGCCGCGGCGCCCAGGGTCGCGCCGTCGGCCATGACGATCTCCTCCGCCGCGAGCGCGATGAGCGCGCCCGCCGAGATCGCCCGCGGGTCGACGAAGACGACGGTGCGGAGCGGGGTCGCGAGCAGGGCGTCCCGGATGACGATCGCCGCGTCGACGCGCCCGCCGAGCGTGTTCGTCGGCAGGATCAACGCGCTCGCCCCTGCCGCCTCGGCCCCGGCGATCGCCCGCTTCACGAAGGCCGACACCCCGGCGTCGATCTCGCCCTGGATCGGCGCGACGTGGACAACCGGCGCGGCCGCGGCGCGCGCCGGCGACGCGAGGAGCGCGGCGACGAGCGCGAGCACATGCGGAATCCAGCGCAGAAGCCGCGCGCTCAAGCGCCCTCCGATCAGCGACACGCGTCACCCCCGGCCGGAGACCTAGGGCGGCGATCGCCTCGGCGGAAGCGCGCCGCCGCCCCGCGCTGAGCGGCGGCGCCCACCCGGGGCGCGTCGGCCGCGCGGCTCGGCCTGGAGGGCGGCTTGACAGCGACCGTCGCGGCGGCGTGAATGCGGCGCGTGGATCCATCGCCGAGCCCGTCGTCGCGGCCAGGTGCGCCGCGCGCTGCGCCGTCCGGCGCCCCTGCCCCGTCGCCGCGGACGGTCACCTCGATGCTCGCGCAGCCCGCGCCGGAGGTCGCCGTCTCCGGCGTCCTCGCCGTCACCGTCAGGCTCCGGAGGCGCGCCGCGTGGATGCGGTCGGCCCCCCTGGTCGTCGGCAGCACCGTCCTCCTCGGGCTCGACCTCGCCCTGGCGATCACGCCGCGGGTCTCGACCGCGCTGACCGCGGTGGAGACGCTGCTCGTGCCAGCGTGGCTCGCGGCGGTGGTCGCGCTCGACCGCGCGCGAACGGCGCGCCCCGGCGCCAGGGTCGAGGCCAGGAGGCCCCGGCTCGCCCTGTTCCTGCTCGCGATCATCCTGCTGCTCGCGTGCATCGGCGAGAAGTGGCTCCTCGTGCTCGGACAGCCGGCCGGGGATCCGGGGCAGCGGGGCGTCGTGCTCTACCGCTCGTACACGGTGCTCGCGTTCCTCGTGGCCCTCGTGGGCCTGCTGGGGCGTCGGCCGCTCGAGCGGCTCCTGGCCACGGCCGCGGAGCACCCGGCCCGGCTCATGGCGGTGTCGTTCGGGGTCGCCACGCTGCTCGGCAGCTTCCTGCTCACGTTGCCGCAGTCGCTCCGGAACATCGCGGACGCCTCGTTCATCGACGGCCTGTTCATGTCCGCGAGCGCCGTGTGCGTGACCGGGCTCGCCGTGCACAACATCGCCGAGACGTACACGCCGTTCGGCCAGGCGGTCCTGCTCCTGCTGGTCCAGATCGGCGGGCTCGGGATCATGGTGCTGTCGACGTTCTTCGCCATCGTGGCCGGCAGGCGGCTCAGGCTCCGCGACGCGGCGGTGATGGCCGAGATGATCGACGCCGACTCGTTCGCCCGGCTCCGCCGCAACGTCGCCGCGATCGTCCTGTTCACGCTCGGCATCGAGGTGGTGGGCGCGCTCGCCTTGCTGTTCAGCTTCCTGCCCCACCACCAGATCGCCTCCGGGCCGATCCCCGGCGAGCCCCTCTCGGGCGCCGGCGATCACCTCTGGGCGGCCGTCTTCCACTCGGTCAGCGCGTTCTGCAACGCGGGCTTCTCCCTGTTCGGCGAGGGGCTCGTCCCGCTCGTCGGCTCGCCCGCGGTGTCCGGCGTCGTGGCGGCGCTGGTGATCCTCGGCAGCCTGGGCTTTCCGGTGCACGATGAGCTCCTGACCCGGATCCGGCTGCGGCTGCGCGGCGAGCGGTCGGCGCGGCTGTCGTTGCACAGCCGGGTCGTGCTGATCACGACGGCGGTGCTGCTCGTGGTCGGGGCGGCGGGTTACCTGCTGCTCGAGTGGCGCCGGTCGATGGGCGGGCTGTCGTGGCCCGTGAAGGTGCTGGCGAGCGTCTTCCAGTCCGCGATGACGCGGTCGGCGGGCCTCAACACGGTCGATTTCAGCCTCATGGGCCCGGCGACCTGGATGTTCACCTGCATCCTGATGTTCATCGGCGGGGCGCCGGGCTCGACCGGGGGCGGGATCAAGCTCACGACGTTCGCCGCGCTGCTCGCGGCGCTGCGCGCCGAGCTGCGCGGCGAGGAGGCGCCGCACCTCCTCGGGCGGACCCTGCCGGCGGCCACGGTGCGCCGCGCCCTGGGGGTCGCGTTCCTCAGCGTGATGCTCGTGTCGGGGTTCCTGCTGGTCCTGCTCGCCCTGGAGCCGCACAACCCGATGGGCCTCGCGCTGGAGGCGGTCAGCGCGTTCGCCACGGCCGGGCTGTCGGCCAACATCACGGCGTCGCTGAGCGCGCCGGGGAAGCTGGTCATCACGCTGGCGATGTTCATCGGCCGCATCGGGCCGCTGACCCTGGCGCTGGCGCTGGCGAACCAGGGGAAAACGCGGAGCTATCGGCTGCCGGAGGAGCGCGTGGGGATCGGGTGAGCGGGGGGAGCTGGGTGGGCGGGAGCAGGGGGCGAGCGCTCAGGAGCCGGGCGTGGCAAGGAGACCCCTGGCGTCGCTGACGACCGCGGCGCGGCGGATCCAGCGGTCCAGCTCGGCGATGTCGGTGCTCGCGAGGACGCGCTCCCGGACGTCGGCGGGGACCTCCAGGCCGCGGGCCTCGAGGAAGGTGAGCACGTCGTGCGCCTTGGCTTCGAGGATCCCCTGCTGCCGCCCCTTCTCCACGCCCTTCGCTACATAGCTGCGCGCGAATTCACTCTGAAACTCGTATCCGCTTTTCATCATCGCCTCCAGTATCCGCCTCGCCGCTGCGTTCAGCGAGGATAGCACCAGGTCTCCGTACAGGGCGCGGCGCTCCTCATCGAGCCCGGCTGCCGCCGCCAGGAAGGCCACGCCGATCGCCTCCGCCGCCGCGCTCTGCCCGTGCGCCATCGCCGAGAGCACGGCCACCTCGGGCGCCGCCAGGATGCGCTCCCGGACCTCCGGGAGACCTCCAGCCGCGTCCCGGTCAGGCAGCTCCGGCCGGGCCCGCTGTACCGCTATCCCTCACAGCCGAGCGAGCCCGCCATCCTCGAGCAGCACCCAGGGGGCTGAAGGCGAGTACGCCTCGGTCCCGGCGATGGGCAGGCTTGGTGCGTCCGCGAGCTGACCGAGCCCCCTGTCTCGGAGCTGCATCCCACGTTCGGTGAGGCGGTACACCTTCGAGAGCAGCGGGTAGTCAGGCGGCTTCGGTCCAGGAGCGCGCTCCACAGCGGCGCTCAAGTCGTGCTTTGCCCATTGGGCGAGGCGGTCTCCCAGGAATAGGTCCCCTGTGCAGGAGACGAGATCCAGCAAGTCCAACCCAAGCTGCGACTCGTGGCAGTTGACTCTCACTGGAGTCTGCCACTCCTCTAACGATAGGATAGTCAAGATGAGATCGTCATATCGACTGAGACGCAAGGTACCATCGGCGGTCCTTCGCGGAAAGAAGCAAGAGAGAAGCCCCCACAAGGGAGCAAGCTCTCGGAATCCTTCGACACCACGCGCGCAGCTCTCCACGAACGGTAAGGGGTTCTCATCGACGTAGCTCTCCCAAAGGCGAACGGCACGATCGTGGCGTCCTGACGGCCAGGGGCTCGCCTTGTCGAGGCGGTCCAGAAGCACCGGGTCGGGGTGGTGGGCGACCGATCCGCAGCAGTCGAACGGCGGTATCCTCGGTGGCTCGGCCAATCTTTTCGCTGTACCGTAGACAGGTTCGAACTCGACAATAAAGACGTCGCTGCACGGGATCTTCAGGCCTCGCAACCAGCTACAGGTCCTCCAGAGGTTCACCCGATCGTCAAGACTATCTGTCACCCACAAGACAATGGGCGGCTCCCAGCGGACATCAGATGAGTAGAGCCGATCGAAGTTTTCGCCTGACTCATCTCTATCTGAACACTCTTCACACGAAGAAAACCACATCTCACGCGTCCGGACATGCTCCAGCGGGCTCCGGCGGCTCGGTCCGATGAGAAGGCTCTCAAAAGCACTGACGATGCTCGTGGCGCCGAGCTTCACCAGACGCTCTGCTGTTGGCGGATCGAAGGCCACATGTGTTCCACTCAGAAGACTCGGGGTGCTCACCATGTTCTCTAGAATCCGCACTTAAAACATCTCCGTCGGGTATCCAGCACCCGCGCTTCCCGGCTCCACTGTTTCGCAGGTGTACGACAAGTCGCATGCCGACGCGAGCATCATCACGAGCCCGCCGCACAGCACGAGCGCGCTCGCCTTCTTCAATCCGTCTCCCATTGCTCTCCTCCCCATTCCGGATGCGCGCACCGTCTGCGCGCACAACGTGACCCTCCCCTCCCCCCGGGCGCTCACTCCTTCGACAGATACGCGACCATGAAGCACATCTCCTGATTCGTCCCCTCCCCCCAGGGCACGTCCTGCGGCGGGAGCTGGAACTGCCCCTCGCTCTCCGCCGTGTTGTCCCAGGTGCACTCGGCGACGAAGCGATCTCCCGTCCCCCAGCGGAGCGGCTCGTCGAACATGTAGAGCGCCTGGTGGTGGAACTCGAACTCGCCGCGCGCCGCGCAGTCGTCCGCGCCACCGTCGCGCTCGACCCAGGCCCGGTAAGAGCGGCCGAGCAGGTGCATGTGCGGCAAGAGGCCGTACACGAGCTGCGGCGGGCCCTCGTTCGGCGTGCTGCTCCGCTCGGTGTGCGCCCCGGCGCCGGCGGGGATCGTGAAAGGCACCGGGCCGAACACATCCATGTAGACCTCGGCGCGGGGCGGCTCGCTCGAGAGCTGCAAGCGATATCCCGACTTGTCGAGGCTGCTCGTGCCCCTGTGACCGAAATAATGCATCTGCAGGACGAGCTGCTCGCCGGGCTCGACGCGGACGCCGGCGCCCTCCGGCAGCCGCGTCACCCCGACGCCGGGCGCCCAGCTGTGGAGAAGCTGCCAGTCGAGCTCGATCACCGGATCGCGACACGGAAACGCACGCGTCCCCGGCGCAACACCGTATCCGATGCCCGCGTCGCCCCCGAGATCCCGGTACACCGCCATGTGGTGCACCACCGCGGGATCGCCGACCGCCGCCTCGAACGCCGTGATCCAGGCCGGCGCCGTGAAAGGGTTGTCGAGGACCACGCAGAAATACTCGTTGCCGTCGTCGTCGAGCGTCACCTCGTGCGCCTCGGGCATCTCGAGCGTGGCGTCGGGAGACGCGATGGCGTCCGTCGCGCGCTGCGGCGGCGGCGCATCGGAAGGATCGCCGAGCGGAGCGCCGTCGCGCGCCCAGGCGTCGAAACGAAGGCGCTCCTCGGCGGTGAGGCTCATCCGCTCCGCGCCTTCATAGCTGCGGCAGCTCGGGTCCAGCACCGGCGGCGGCATGTCCCCGGCGCCCACACGAAGGGCCATGAGCGCGGCCAGCCGCTGCGCCGTCTCCACGTCCGTCAGCGCCACCCCGCCGACGCCCGCGCCATCGTGGCAGGAAGCACACGAGCGCTCCACGAGGGGCTGAATGTCCCGATACCACGTCACCTCCGGAGCCGGCGGCGAGAGAGCCTCCCCGTCATCGCCACACCCGGCCGCCCCCACCACCCCAAAGACGAACACCGCCGCGCTCCGTGCTCTACGCACGGCTCTGCACCACGTCATCGCACACCTCCTGGCCTCTCGGCTGGTTCAGGGGCCGCATCTCTCCGGCAGACCCCTGTCAATCAACCGTTTCAAACAAACGTTTAACAGGCGAGCGACGGCGCGTCAAGGGCAGGGCCGCCATCCTTCGCCCCGGTCACCGGCGGTCTCGGCCTCGGCCGTCCCGTGCCGCCGCAACAGCCCCCGGGGAGCCGCGCCCCGCAGCGGCTACCCACACGCCGCCACGCGCGATCGCGTAAGATGCTGTCATGCGAAATTTTCACCAGCTTTTGCCGCTGACGGCGGCCCTGATCCTCGGATCGCTGCACGCATCCGGCTGCTCCGGCGAGTCGTCCGCTCCGGCGGGCGCCACGACGGGTGGGGCGGCGTCCAGCACCGGGGATCGGCGCTGCGAGCCGTCGGGCGGCGGGCCGCACTGGCTCGTCGAGGGGGAGACCGTGACGTTTCCCGTGGCGTGCGCGAGCGGCCTTACCCTCCCCGGCGAGGCGTTCGAGCTCGACCCGCTCCCCGAGGGCGCCGCCTACGACCCTGTCGCGCGCGAGGTGACGTTCTCGCCCGGGCTCGATCAGGCCGCGGTCCACGACATCGAGATCCGCGTCGCGCAGACGTCCGAGGTCGGGCGCGTCAAGATCGGCGTCGCCGACAACTGGGCCGATCCATCGAACGTGCCCGTCGTCGATCCGGCCCGTTACCCCGAGGAGCACGGCCTGCCGGTGCTCTTCCTCTCGCCGGTCCCCGAGGCGAAGGAGTACGCCCCGGCCACGGTGATCTACCGCGGCCGTACGTACGCCGCCGAGGCGGAGCTCCGCGGCGAGAGCTCGCTCTCGTACCCGAAGCGGAGCTACACCCTCAAATTCCCCAAGAACGACAAGTTCAGCGAGCCGGGCGAGGCGGGCGGCTTCACCGATCGTCGCAAGGTCGTGCTCATCAGCACGTTCGACGACAACTCCTATGTCCGGCAGCGCCTCGCCTATGACCTCTGGAACCGGCTCGATCCGGAGCACATCCAGGTCAAGACCTACAGCGCGGTCCTCTACCTCGACGGGGAGTACGCGGGGCTCTACACCGTCGCGGATCACGTCGACGGCTATCTGATGGAGGATCACGGATACTCGCAGGACGGCAATCTCTACAAAGCGGTCAACCACGCCGCGAACTTCGCGCTGGAGAACGCGCAAGGCGAGCCGAAGGAGACGCTGCACGACGGCTACGAGAAGAAAGAAGGGGCGCCGCCCGAGGGCGAGCCGGAGGCGTTCGCCGACCTGGAAGATCTCGTGCGCTTCGTGGCCGAGTCCGACGAGGCCACGTTCGCCTCCGAGATCGGGTCGCTGATCGATCTGCGCGACTACGAAGATTGGTGGATCTTCGCCACGTTCATCGTGGCCAACGACTCGGCCGGAAAGAACAGCTACCACTACCGCGATCCGGTCGCAGGCGGCGTCTTCCGCTACGCGCCGTGGGACTTCAACGCGAGCTTCGGCCAGTCGTGGGAGACCGAGCGCGAGTCGGCCTCCGAGCGCGTCGAGTACACGAGCGTGAACCTCCTCTTCCAGCGCCTCCTGGAGGAGCCCTCGATCGGCGACCCGCTGCGCGCCCGCTACGGGCAGGTCCTGCGCGGCGCGCTCGACGACCGCGCGATCCAGGCGATCGTGGACGGCTACGTGGAGCGCATCGACGCGAGCGCGCGCCGGGACGAGGCGCGGTGGGGCGAGGCGTACCGCAGCTACGAGGGCTGGAGCGGGCGCAGCGACTTCACGACGTACGAGGAGGAGATCGCGTACCTGAAGGCGTGGATCTCGGAGCGGTGGAAGCACCAGGACGGGCTCTACTGAGCGCCGGCCCCCCGCGCGGCGCGGCCCGCGGCGCCCGCGCCGCAGCGCCGACCCGTGGCGCTGGACGCGCATCCGTGCGACCTTCGCGGCGCCGCCGCGAGGGAGCGGCGCGCGACCGGAGACCATGAAATCGAAGAGCGTCCTTGTCATCGGGCTCGGCCGGTTCGGCACGTCGGTCGTCGAGACCCTGTGGAAGAACCGGGCCGAGGTCATCGCGGTCGACAACAACCCCGAGGCCGTCGACGCCGTGAAGGACAAGACCTCGGCCGCGTTCGTCGGCGACGCCACGGTCCACAAGGTGCTCGAGGGGATCGGCGCGCAGTACGCGGAGACCGCGATCGTGACGTTCGGCGAGCACTTCGAGCCGTCCGTGCTCTGCGTGGCCTCGCTCGTCCGGATGGGCGTGCGCGAGATCATCGCGCGCGCCGCGACCGATCGCCAGGCCGACATCCTGCGCGCCGTCGGCGCGACCCGCGTCATCCAGATCGAGACCGAGATGGGTCGCCGCGTCGGCGCCGACATCACCATGCCGCTCGCGCAGGACCTCCTCGACCTCGCGAGCCACTACCGCGTCGTCCCCTGGAACGCCCACGGGCCGCTCGTCGGACAGACGCTCGCCGGCTCGAAGATCCGCCAGCGGTACCGGATCAACGTGCTCGGCGTGCGGCCGCACACGACAAAGCGGCCCGGCGACAAGCTGCGGCTCGAGGCACCCACACCGGACTACGTGATCCGGGACGGCGACACGCTGCTGCTCGTGGGCGACAGCGACGACGTGAGCCGGTTCGTGGCCGAGCTGGGCGGCTGAGCGGGCCGCGCGCAGCCGGAGAGCGCGCCATCCGCGGACGCGCGCGGCGCCCGATCCCGGGAGCACGGTCCCGGCTGCCGTATGCGTCTTCTCGCCTCGGCGTCGCCATGCGAAAGGGCGATCCGCATGGCTTCCACAGCGTCCCCTGCGATGCACCTCCTCGTCCCCGGAACGCTGCTGCTCTCGGTCGCGATGACCGGCAGCACAGCGCTCGCGCAGCCCGCCGGCGCGCCTCCGCCCGCGCCTCCTCCCGCCGCCGAGGGCGACCCGGGCGGCGCCTCCGTTCCGCGCGGCGGCGCCGGCGCGGTCATCGTCCCCGAGCCGGGCACGGCCCCGCCGGCGCCCGTCGCCATCAGCGCGCCCACGCTGATCACGTACTCCCCGCCCGCGTATCCGCACGAGGCCCAGCGCGCCGGCGTCGAGGGGAGCGTCATCCTCAAGCTCGACATCGACCGGACCGGGCGCGTGACAAAGGCCGAGGTCGCGACGCCGGGCGGGCACGGCTTCGACGAGGCCGCGCTCGCGGCCGCGCCCGGCCTCCAGTTCGAGCCGGCGCGGCGCCCGGACGGCACGCCGGCCGCGTCGCGCATCCTCTACCGCTACGCGTTCACGCTCACGCCGAAGCCCGCCGACGCGGCCGCGCCGGCGCCGCCGGCCGACGTCGAGACGGTGCTCGGGACCGTCATGGCGGCGGACACCGGCGAGCCGCTGCCGGACATCGCGATCAGCCTCCATCGCCCCGACGGCGGCCGTGAGGACGCGAAGACAGACCAGAGCGGCAAGTTCCGCTTCAAGAACCTCCCTCCCGGCAAGTACCGCGTCGAGGTCACCGCCCCCGGCTTCGAGCCGTTCGCGGCCGACGAGGAGATCGCGCCGGACGAGGCGATCGAGGTGCGCTACCGCATCGGGCTCGCGAAGCCCAGGGGCGGCGCGCCGGCGGGCATCGAGGTGACCGTGCAGGGGGAACGGCCGCCGCGCGAGGTGACCCGGAGGACGATCGAGCGCCGCGAGGTCGACCGCATCCCCGGGACCGGCGGCGACGCGCTGCGCTCGCTGCAGAGCCTGCCGGGCGTCGCGCGCAGCGGCTTCGGGCTGCTCATCGTGCGCGGGTCCGCGCCGCAGGACACGCTCACGTTCATCGACCGCACGCCCGTGCCGCTCATCTACCACTTCGGCGGCCTCTCCTCGGTCGTGCCGACCGAGATGCTCGAGAAGATCGACTTCTATCCGGGCAACTTCAGCGCCGTGTACGGCCGCGCCATGGGCGGCATCGTCGACGTCGGGCTCCGTTCGCCGAAGCAGGACGGCAAGTATCACGGCGTCGTCCAGCTCGACCTCATCGACGGGCGCGTGCTCCTCGAGGGGCCGGTCCCGTACCTCAAGGACTGGACGTTCATCGCGGCGGGCCGCCGCAGCTGGGTCGACGCGTGGCTCGGGCCCGTGCTCAGGGAGGCGGGCACCACGGTGACGCAGGCGCCGGTCTATTACGATTACCAGTTCGTGCTCGAGGGCCGTCCCTCCCCGAACGAGCGCGTGCGCGCGAGCTTCTACGGCTCGGACGACGCCTTCGAGATCCTCCTCGACGAGCCGCCGGAGGACGAGCCGGCGCTCACGGGCGATTTCGGGCTGCACACCGCCTTTCAGCGCCTCCAGTTCAGCTACGAGAACCGCCTGGGGAGCCGGGACCGGCTCCTGTGGACCCTGGCCCTCGGCCGGGAGATCGGCGAGATCGTCGTCTCTCCCCTCACCTTCAGCGTCGAGTCGAGGTCGCTCGACCTCCGGCTGGAGCTCTCGCACCGGTTCGCGAAGTACCTCACGATGAACGTCGGGACCGACCTCTCGGGCGGCTTCGTGACGGTCAATATCCATGCGCCGGCGCGGCAGCCCGCCGGCCATCCGTCGAACCAGCCATTCTCGACGTACCCGTCCGAGGATCAATCGCTCGAAGGCGTGTACTCCCGGCCGGCCGCCTACGCCGAGCTCGAGATCGTCCCCACGCCGCGCGCGCGGCTCGTCCCCGGGGTGCGGGTCGACTATGCGCTCGACACGCGGTCGCTCGATGTGAGCCCGAGGATCAACGGGCGCTACGACATCCAGAGCGACTTTCCGCGGACGACGGCCAAGGGGGGCGTGGGGATTTATTACCAGGCGCCTCAGTTCCGCGAGAGCCTCGAGCCGTTTGGCACCGAGGGGCTCAAGTCGAACCGCGCCGTCCACTACGGCCTCGGCGTGGAGCAGGAGATCACGCGCCAGCTCGACGTGACGGTGGACGGGTTCTACAAGCAGCTCGATCGACTGGTGGTCTTCTCGCCGGAGGCGGACGGCTTCGCCAACATCGGCACCGGGTACGCCGTGGGCGGGGAGGTGCTCCTGAAGTACAAGCCCGATGAGCGCTTCTTCGGCTGGGCGGCCTACACGCTCTCGCGCTCCGTGCGCACGGACGGGCCCGGCGAGGAGCAGCACCTCATGCAGTACGATCAGACGCATGTGCTGACCATGCTTGGCAGCCTGCGGCTCGGCCGGGGCTGGGAGCTCGGCGCGCGCTTCCGCCTCGTGTCGGGCAACCTGCAGACGCCCTATGTCTGCGATCCGGAGAAGAAGGGGTGCAATCCGAACCGGGTGAACGCGATCTACCACGCGTCATCGGCCAGGTACTCGCCCATGCCGCTCGGGGGTGACTACAGCGAGCGGATGCCGCTGTTCCACCAGCTCGACCTCCGCGCCGACAAGACGTGGAAGTTCAAGACGTGGCAGCTCGGCCTCTACCTCGACATCCAGAACGTCTACAACTACATGGCCGCGGAGGGCATCAGCTACAACTTCAACTACACGAAGCGGGAGTACGTGACGGGGCTCCCCTTCCTGCCCACGCTCGGGCTGCGAGGAGATTTCTGATGAAACGGACCGCACCGCCCGCGCGTCGCGCGCTGCTCGCCGCGCTCGCGACCCTGGGCCTGGGCATCCCCTGCTGCGCGGGGGGCAACTTCGCACCGTCGTCCGAGGTGGAGGGGCTCCGCGTCCTCGCGGTGACGGCGGACGCCCCGTACGTGGCGGCGCCGCTCGGCGACGGCGTGACGTTCGAGATGACCTACGCCGACGCGCCCGGCGCCGGCGCCGGCCCGCGCCCGGTCGAGATCATGTGGCTGGGCGGCTGTGTGAACCCGCCTGTCGGGATCGACGAGCACATCGGGTGTCTGCCGCAGCTCCTCGGCGCGGCGCGGGAGTTCGCCCCCGGGGGCGCGGCGGAGAACGGCGAGAACGAGGAGACGGAGGGCGCGCCGAGGCTCTTCGATCGGGACGACCTGACCGCGGAGCAGAGCGGCGAGCCTGGCAAGGCCAGGTTCAAGATGGTCCTGCCCGACGACATCCTCGAGGGCGCACAGCCGACCGAGACCGGGAGCGTGTACTCGACGGCCTATGTGTTCTTCACCGTGTGCGCCGGCCGGACCCGCGTGGCGACGGCGCCGGCGGAGGCCGGGTTTCCGCTCGAGTGCGTCGGGGAGGACGGGTCGGTGCTCGGCCCGGACAGCTTCGTCGTGGGCTACACGCAGGTATACGTCTTCAGGGACAAGCGAACCAACACGAACCCGCCGATCGACGGGTTCACGCTGAAGCTCGAGGACAGTGAGGTCACGCCGGGCGAGGGCGGTTTGCCCGTCGTGAAGCGGTGTGTTCGACCGGAAGCGCAGGTCCAGGGCTGCGGCCCGACGGAGCCGGCAGCCGACGAGTGCACGACGTACGAGATCGAGGCGCTCGTGCCGCCCGGCGCCGCCGAGGAGGACGTGGAGGCCGCCGGGCTCGGCGGGCCGCCGGTGCGCGAGGCGATCTGGGTCGACTATTACACGGACGGGGGCGGGTTCGACGGGGCGCGTCGCCTGGTGAGCGATACGGTGACGGGCGCCCGCGGCGGCAACGGGACCACGTGGACGCCGCCCTCGGAGCCGGGGCGCGTGTCGCTGTGGGCGGTGGTTCACGACACGCGGGGCGGCGCGAGCGTGATACGGCGGGAAGTGCAGGTGGAGTAGCGCTCGGATCGAGCTTGTGCCGGGGTGCGCGCTCCCGTACGCATCCCGCCATGCCGCCCCTCGATCTGCACGTCGCCTTGTTCGGCGCCTCCGGCGCCGGCAAGACGGTCCTCCTCGCGGCCTTCTACCGGGCGCAGACCCAGCCCTCGTTCCAGCAGGAGTACGCGTACAAGATCCAGGCGGTCAACAAGGCGCAGGGCAACCAGCTCCTCGGGCGCTTTTACCGCCTCGAAGACGGCAGGTTCCCGGACGGCAGCACGCGCTTCGACGAGTACGAGTTCGATTTCTTCCCGAGGGACCTGCCCGAGCCGGCGCTCCGCATCCACTGGTACGACTACCCCGGGCGCTGGTGGGAGGACGAGCCGGTCGACGCGGAGGAGCGGGAGGCGATGCGTCAGGGCCTGCTCCGGCTCGGCATGAGCCAGGTGGGCATCCTCCTCGCGGACGGCGCGAAGTACCGGAACGAGGGCACCGGGTACATCCGATGGCTCTTCGAGCATTTCGCCGACGAGTGCGACCGGCTGCGCCGGGCGAGCGCCGCCACGGGCGACGAGGTGAGCTTCCCGCGGGAGTGGATCCTCGCCCTCAGCAAGGCCGACCTCTTCCCGCCGGACTACGCCGCGAGGGACTTCGAGCGCGAGGTCTGCCGGGACGCCGACGATCAGCTCGCGAAGCTCTGCTCGGTGCTCCGCGCGGAGCACGCGTTCGGACACCGCTTCATGCTGCTCTCGTCGGTCGCCGCCCCGGTCGACGCGCAGGTCGACCCGGGGACCTCGCTCGGCGTGCGCACCCTCGCCCCCGCGATCCTCGTGAGCACGGTCGAGGGCGCGGTCCGGGAGGCGCAGGCTGCGAGAAAGGAGAGGTCGACCGGAGAGACGTTCTTCCAGGGCCTGCGCGATCTCGTGCAGTTCGTCGACTCCCTCGACGACTTCCTCCCGAAGCGATACCAGATCGTGAGCAAGATCCTGCGGTTCATCTCGATCAAGGACTTCGCGACCACGCGGCTCGACCGGCTCAAGAAGGTGCGCGAGGACGCGATCCGGAAGGGCGACACCTTCACGGCGGTCCTGACCGCCATGGTCGCGGCCCTGCGCGACGACGAGGGAGCCCGCGCCTACCACCAGAACCAGTAGGGTCGTCATGCTCGTACGCGCGCCGCTGCCCCTCGTCGAGACATCGCGCCTCCTCTGGAGGACGCGCGGCGAGCACTGGGATTACGAGCTCATCTGCGTTCCCGAGATCCCGGCGCTCCCCGCCTGGCTCACGACGCTCGAGGCCATGATCGGCGACGCCGACGCGGGCGCCGGAGAGCTCCGCTATGGCCTGCTCGAGATCGACGGGCGCGGGCCGGAGGAGCCGCGCGCCTATCCCTACGTGGCGGCGCGGTTCCTCGATCCGGCGCGGAAGGACTGGACCGGACGGCAGGTCCAGCACTTCGCGGTCTGGTTCCCTCCGGTCCCGCCGGAGGCGGTCGAGTCGCTGCCCGGGGCGGTCCCCGCCGACTGGCACCTTCGCGTGCTCGACGGGCTCGCGGGGACGTACGGCTCGGGCGAGGTGTTCGGGCTCCCCGAGGCGGAGATCCGCGCCTGGAAGCGGAGCCATCAGGAGAGCCGCGCGGCGACCGCGCTGGCGATCGTCAAGCGCACGCCTCCGGTGGCGCTGCTCGGCAGCGAGGCCCTGCCCGCGCGGTGGAAGAGGGGGCCGACCGTAAAAAAAAAGTCCCAGGAGCCCCCGGGCGCGGTGGGCCTCGTGGTGGCGGGAGCAGGCCGTAGCGGCGAGGGCCGGCGATTCGGCTGCTTCACGATCGGCGCGATGATGCTCGTCGCCTTCTGTCAGCTGATGGTCGCTTGCGGGGCGAGCTGAGGCGGTTTGGCCCGCGAACCCGCGAACGTGGGGCGAGGGCACATCGAGCTCCTGCGGTCTATCGAGACCGGCAACAGCGATCCTCGACGCGGACGGAGGTGATCGCTACAGCTCGTCAATTCGCGATGTGGCGCGGTGATCGACGACAGCGGCTCACGCGGTGTCCTGTCCTCTCGACCGGAGGCCGCCGCGCGCGCCCGTCCTTCACAAAATTCGCGCGTCCGCCGTCGGCTCGTCGGCCCATCGCCTTCGCAGGGCAGGACGCCGCGGCACGCTCGATCGCGGCGTCTCAGCGCTTGCGCGGAGGCGCTGAGCGTGACAAGCCACGTGGCATATCGCAGACGCGGCGTGACGTTCTGCGCCACATCCAGAGGACGCAACGCGGCCAGATGCACGCGGGCATGCGCGACGGCGCATCCGGTGCGTCCCACGCAATGAGCATATCGCTCTCGAACGTAACTGTCACGGACAGCTTCGCTCCCCCGTAGCCGTCAGCCAGCTCGCCCCGGCTCCCGGTGTCCCTGTCCTTGGCTTGCCCGCTCCGCTCCCGCCGGGACGGGCCGCCGCGCCGCGAGAGGCGCGCCGCTCAGGAAAATCGCTCAGGCCGGACGCGGCGAGCGGAACGTCTTTGTGCTCGCGTCGCGGCCACCCCGGAGGGGGCGAATATTTCACTAGCAAAGCAGTGCTCTGCTCGACTTCTGCGCTCGCTCACTGCACCTGATCAGTGACGACTCGACCCTCGTTCGAGAACGGAGGCATGTGTGTTGTTGGACCAGCGGTTTGTGAAGACCTGGATCGGAGCCTTGTTCGCGCTCGTCTCCGCTCGAGCTGGAGCCACCCCGGTCTCGGACATCTCCGGCCAGGCTGGTGCTGAGTGGGGATTTCACCCTTCCGCGGTAGAGGTAGAGAGCGCCGGGTCCGCGGGTTTCTGCAGTCTTGATGCGCCCGACGCCGAGCCGCCTCTCGTGGCAGACGAGGCGACGGGGCTCGCCTGCCCCGATTACGCCACGGAATCTCCGCTCTGCACGGGGCCTTTCTGCCCCGCCAGCGGCGTCTGCTTGGGGACCAGGACGCTGCACGAGGACTTGAATGCTTGCCAGGGGGCGCGCTGCTGCCTGCCAGGATCTGTTGACCCGGACGGCGTGGTCGACGTCCTTCCCTACCTGGCGAGGCCGGCGGAATGGCCGTTCTCCGCCGACGCCTCCGTCGACCACAGCACGAGCGTCGACGACAGTCCGGGCATCGCGAGGGCCATCGAATGCGCGGCGTCGCTGAGTGCCCGCAGGCGCACCGTGGCCTTTGCTGCGGGGCGTTACGTGCTGCGCACTCCCCTGCGGCCTCACTACGACGCGCTGACCCTGGTGGGGCCGGAGCTGTCTCCCGACGCCGACCCAGGCGATCCCGGGACCGCGACCCTTGTGGCGATTCCCTGCAATCCGGAGCAGTACCCCGGGGCGATCCAGGTCAGCAGGGTCATCAGGCGGGACGGGACCGTCGTCGAGGCGGTCAGGGGGCTCTGGATCCGCAACCTGCAGATCGCGCTCACGGAGGGACCACGCAAGACAGCCAACGGCGGCATCCAGCTGAACACCTGCTCGGACTGCAGGGTGGAGAACGTCATCATGCGGTACTCGCCCCTCGTGCCCCAGCTGCCTGCCTGCAAGCCACGCAACCTGGACGGCATCGGCTTCACCTGGGGCACCGGGGGTGTCATCCGGAACGTGATCGTGGACGGCGTACCGAAGGGCGGCATCTATCTGTCCTCCATCGCCGGGTACCACGACACGCCGCCCATCCTCGTGGAGAACTGCGAGATCAAGAACATCGACGGCCCGCTCGGCGCCACCGCGTTCAAAATTGTCACCGCGAACGTGACCGTGCGCAACTGCGAGGTTCATCACAACATGATCCATCCCGGCAACGGCTCCAGGACGGACAATGGCGGACACGGCCTGTGGATCTCCACCCTGCCCCGCCGAAGCCCCGAGATCCCGAGCGCGGTGGCGGAGAACGTGCTGGTCGAGGACAGCTACTTTCACCACAACGGCGGCGCCGGCGTCATGCTGGCGAGCGGCGTCGAGGAGGACCGTCCGACGGGGATCCGGATCAAGAGGGTCAGGTCCGCTTACAACGGGACCCACGGCGTGCACGTCGAGGCGGGCACCGGCGTGACGCTCCGGGACATCTGGTCCTGGGGAAACGGGTACTACGGCGTGTTCCTGACCTCGCGGACGACGCTGCCCGCGAGCTCGGTCCGGGTAGGAGATGTGACCCTGGAGGATCCGCTCGTCTTCAACAATATTCTACGCCACACGTCAGGTTCCTATCCCGGCATCAGGATCGAGGCTAGCGACGTCACGATCCGCGGCGGTACGGTGGCCCGGTGCGAGCCCTCGCGCGGGAGGCAATCGCGATCGATCCAGCAGCAATGCTGGTTGACGGGGCCGGCTGGCGCCCAGGTGCTCTTTCATCCGGAAGACAACGTCATCTCGGGCGTGAGCACCTATGGCACGAGCGCGCCGGAAGTGCTGAGTTGCCCTTATTGATGAGCGGCTCGAGGTCGCCTCCCGAGGGCCATGAAGACCGAGGGGGAACGACCATGACGGACGGGGAGTGGTCAGGCAGAGACGGTCACGCAGAGAATGGATGGGAGCGAACCTCGTGAACCAGGCGAGATCGCGATTGACGTCGGGCACCTCGACCGCCTCCTCACGCGCCATCGTCCGCATGGGCCGGCGCCGTTTCGCCCTCTTCATCTCCACGCTGCTCGCCGCCGCCGGCCTCGCGGGGCACGTGATCCGCGGCCGGGCCGCCACGCCGCTCGACCGGTTCCTCGCCCTGTCCACGGTGCTCACCGGGGTGGGCGACCTCGCCCGGGACCACGCGCAGATCTACCTCGACTGCCTCCTCGCACGTCCGGAGCAGGCCGCGGCGCTCGAGGACCTCTATGCCAGGGCGGGGCTCGCCGGCGACGCTCCGGCGTGCACCCTCGATGAGCTGACCGCGCGGGGCGTCTTCGCCGACAGGCGCCTGCGGGCGCTCGCGGACGAGATCCTCCTGCTCTGGTACACGGGCGAGTACGACGCGGCCGACGGGCGCGCGCTGGCGACCTACGAGGGCTCGCTCGCGTGGAGATCGCTCCCTTACGCCAGCGCGCCGGGCACCTGCGGCGGGGCGATGGGGTTCTGGGGAGAGCCGCCCGCGGGATGAGGCGTCGGCGCGCGCTGCCGCCGCCCGGAAGGAGCTCTGTATGGGGGACAGGCTGCGAGCGGATGTGGTCATCGTGGGCGCGGGCATCGCGGGGACGCTGGCCGGCTACCGGCTCGCGAAGGCGGGCGCCAGGGTGCTTGTGCTGGAGTCGGGGCCGCGGGTCGACCGCGACAAGGCCGCCAGCGCGTTCCGGAGCGCCGTGGTCAAGACGCTGGAGGCCCCCTTTCCGCGCTCCGTGGCCGCGCCTGCGCCGCGCGAGCGCGCTCCCGGCGGGTACTACGTGCAGGAGGGCCCGGATCTCTTCAAGAGCACGTACCTGCGGGTCGTCGGCGGGACGACCTGGCACTGGCTCGGGACCGCCCTCCGCTTCCTGCCCGACGATCTCCGGATGAAGACCCTTCATGGAGTCGGCGTCGACTGGCCCATCGCGTACGACGCGCTCGAACCCTGGTACGTCGAGAGCGAGATCGAGATGGGCGTGGCCGGCGACGACAGCCTCGGCTCGCCGCGCAGCACGCCTTACCCGCTGGCGCCCATCCCCCACAGCTACTCGGATCTGCGCATCGCCGACAGGATCTCGGCCCTCGGCTATCGGGTGACCGCCACGGCGCAGGCGCGCAATAGCGCCGCGTACGACGGCCGGCCCGCGTGCTGCGGCAACAACTCCTGCATCCCGATCTGCCCGATCGTGGCCCGCTATGACGCCTCGGTGCACGTGAAGAAGGCCGAGCTGGCCGGCGTGCGGATCGTGGAAGAGGCCATCGCCACCGCCGTCGGCGTCGGCCCTGACGGACGCGTGTCACGTGTCCTGTTCAAGCGCCCGGACGGCACCGAGCACGAGGCCTCGGGCAAGGTCTACATCGTGGCGGCGCACGGGATCGAGACGCCGAAGCTGCTCCTGATGTCCCGGACCGACGCGCTGCCGGACGGGGTCGCGAAC
The DNA here is from genome assembly GCF_051521365.1 of Sorangium sp. So ce590. Taxonomy (NCBI): domain Bacteria; kingdom Pseudomonadati; phylum Myxococcota; order Polyangiales; family Polyangiaceae; genus Sorangium; species Sorangium sp. So ce590. The sequence continues at coordinate 4,294,015 of NZ_CP150346.1, read as the reverse complement.
CGGAGCGGCCAGGTGGGGCGCAACCTCATGGATCACCCCATCCAGCTGAGCTGGGCGCTCGCCGGGGAAGCGCTCGGGCAGCCCCGCGGACCGCTGTCGACGGGGGGAATCGACGTCACGCGGAACAGCGCCTCTCGGGGGGTGCGCGCCGCGTTCCGGGTGGAGCTCGGCAACAGCGGGTGGCAGTGGCCGATCGGCGGGCCGGGGGTCGCCGCGGCCGATCTCGTGCGCAAGGGTCTACGTGGCAAGCAGCTCGCTGCCGAGCTCGCGTGGCATTGCACCCGGCAGCTCTGCGTGTCCAGCCTGATGGAGCAGCTCCCCGATCCCGACAACCGCGTCACGCCCGCCTTCGATCAGCGCGACGCGCTCGGGTTGCCGCGGCCGCGCCTTCATTACCGGGTCGACCCCTATACCCGCGACGGCATGACGGCCGCGCGCGCGGTCCACGACCGGATCTTCGATGCGCTCGGGGTCACGTTCCGCGAGCACCGGCTCGAGCACGAGGGCGCCGGGCACGTCATGGGCACCTACCGGATGGGCGCCGACCCGAGCGCCTCGGTGGTCGACCCGGACCTGCGCGCGCACGACCACGACAACCTCTACCTGCTTGGCAGCGGCGTCTTCCCCACCGGCGGCGCCGTGAACCCCACGCTCACCATCGCCGCCCTCGCGCTGCGCGCCGCGCATTCCATCGCGACCGCGCTCGGGCGCTGACCCCGGGCGTCGAGACGCGCCCCTCTCAGCGCCCGCCCTCGCCCCGCCGCAGATCCTCGAGCAGCGCCTCCACCACCCCCTCCTCGTGCACCGCGCGCCGCTCCTGGCGCATCGCCGCGCCGAGCTCGTCGTCCCAGAACGCGGGCATCGCGGAGCTGCTCGGCCGCGTCGACGCAACAGCCGTGCCGGCGCGGCTCTCCTGCACGACAGGAGGGTATCCTGGCGCGGCCTGCGCATCGCTGGGAGGATCGGCGGAGCATGGCGAAAGAATCGAGGATCGCGATCTATGGCGCCATCGGCGCCAACGTGGCGATCGCGGCGGTCAAGTTCATCGCCGCCGCCGTGACCGGCAGCTCGGCAATGCTCTCCGAGGGCGTGCACTCCGTCGTCGATACCGCAGACGGGCTCCTCCTCCTGCTCGGCAAGCACCGGAGCACCCGACCGCCTGACGCCGATCATCCGTTCGGCCACGGCAAGGAGCTCTATTTCTGGACGCTGATCGTCGCCATCATGATCTTCGCCGCAGGCGGCGGCGTCTCGATCTACGAAGGGATCTTGCACCTCTTGCACCCGCGCCCGATCGAGGATCCAACGTGGAACTACGTTGTCCTCGGCGCAGCGGCCGTCTTCGAGGGAACGTCGCTCGCCATCTCGGTCCACGAGTTCAAGAGAAAAGCAGGACAGGGCTACCTCGCGGCAATGCGGTCCAGCAAGGACCCGACGACGTTCACGATCGTCCTGGAGGACTCCGCCGCGCTCGCCGGGCTCGCCATCGCCTTCCTCGGCGTCTGGCTCGGGCACCGCCTGGGAAACCCCTATCTCGACGGGGCGGCGTCGATCGGTATCGGCCTCGTGCTCGCGGCGGTCGCGGTCTTCCTCGCCAGCCAGAGCCACGGGCTCCTCGTGGGGGAGAGCGCGGACAGGGAGCTCCTCGCCGCGGTCCGCGCGCTCGCCGAGGCGGATCCTGGCGTGTCGGCGGTGGGGCCGCCAATGACGATGCACTTCGGTCCGCACGATGTCCTGGTCGTGCTTCGCATCGAGTTCGACTCCGCGCTCACGGCCTCCGGGGTGGCGGAGGCGATCGAGCGCATCGAGGCGCGGATACGGAGCCAGCGACCCGATGTGAAGCACATCTACGTCGAGGCCGGGTCGATCCGCCGGCGCGCGGGGCCATGACGCGTCCGTGGAGCGACCGCTCGCGGCCTCCGCCATCCTCGGCGGCGCCCGGGCTCAGGTAGCCTTGCCTCGCCCTCGCAGCAGGGCGCGCCTGGCGGGCAAACCGCGCAGACGTCGTCCTTCGACGTGAGGTACACAGGTTGCAAGTCGTCGTGCCGTCTCGCGAGGTCCGGGAGCGCCTTCGCGTCCAACCTCGCGCTGGCTGGCTGGGGAGGCGCCGAGCGCGCCAGGAACACCCCCTGGATCCCCGCCGCCGTGGCGGCCAAAGCGGCCGTCGAGGCGGCCGTGTCCGGATGGCTCCTCGTCCAGATGCGAAGGCGGGAGAGGGCCTGGTGCGCGTACTGCCTCGTCGCCATGGCGGCCAACATGGCCGTGTTCGCGCTCTCGCTCCCGGAAGGGTGGGCGGCGCTGGGGAAGGCGCGAGCGCGCTCGTGACAGGACGGCGCGGTCGTCGCGCCCATGATCTACGTCCGGGTGGTGGCCGGATTTGAACACGAAGGCGGGAAGGCGGGAAGAAAAGATCAATGATCTTCCTGGTAGAGTAGCCCCCGGACCCGTCGGTCCGGGGGGCCCTCGCCAGATCCGGACAAGGAGATTTCCACCATCCGGCTCTTCCGCCGAGAGGGGGGCTCAGCGCCGATTTCGCGTCCAGGGGGGCACGAGCGAGCCGAAGGCGCCGTGCGAGCGGCGCTCAGCCAAGAGAGTGCGGTTTAAACTACAATTGGCTGACGCCCAGAGCGTCACGAAGGCGCACGCCCCCCTTACCGCCCACGATCATTTCGGCTGGTTCCATGCTCAATTGAGCGAGCGGGCGAGCTGCGAGCACGCCGGCACGTGCAGGGTCGTGCCCCGACCCGACCGGGCCAATCTTCCCGGAGCGAGGATCAGCGCGCAGCGCAGCCACGGCGTTCGCCAGCTCGCCAAGTGCGGAACGTGCTCCAGCACATAGCGGCGCATCAGGTTGGCCGTCAGCAGCTTCAGCAGCAGCGCGGCATGATTGGCGTTGAAGCAGTGGCTCGGCACGCGACCGCACCCCCACCCGTGCTTGAGCTCGCCAATGAGCGGCTCGATGCCCGCGCACAGGTCATACCGCGCCGCGACGTCTTCCGGCGCTTCGACCGGCTCGTTGGTCAAAAAGACCTGTACCGTGTAGTCGAGCCCCTCCCAAAGGTAGATCTGTTTGCCATTCTCCCGGTCGCGTGTGCGTACGGCGATGCATCAAGGCGCTGCAATCCCCCGCGCCATCGATCCGTACGTAGATGGCCGCGCTCGGAGCTGCGGCGCGCGCGCGTTCAATGCACTCCTCGACGAAGGGCACATCGGCTTCGCCGAAGCTCGTGTCGCCCGGTCGCAGCTTGGCTCCGACGATGGCGTCGGCCTCGGCGATCCGCGCCAGGATCGGATGATAGCTCGGCCGGCCGTGGTAGCGCGGGTTCGGGCCCGGCCGCGCCCCCTCCTGCATTCCGAAGAGCGGCTCCACGGTGGTGTCGACGTCGATATGCACGAATCGGTGCTTTCGGCGAGCAACCAGGGCAAGCCCGTGAGCGACGACCATGCTGTGCAGCGCCTCGAGCGCATCGTCGTCGAAGCGGCACAGGTCGCGGTCGACGGTGTCGATACTCGGGGCTCGCGCCGGCGCACCTTGGAGGTGCTCGGCGTGTGCCTTCGTTTGGTCATAGCAACCCGGACGGGTCGTCACGCCGAGCCTTTCTTTCAAGGCGTTCCTTTTACTGCGCCGGATTTCTCACGCCCCGGATCGGATTTCTGGGCGCGAAATCCACGTTTTATTACTCGAGCGTCCTCTGGCAGGCTGTCGGGTTCTCGGAGCGGAGCTCCCTCGCCATCACGGTCATCACCGGCGTCACCAACATCGTGACCACCCTCGTCGCCATCGCGACCGTCGACCGCGTCGGGCGCAGGCCGCTGCTCGTCGCGGGCTCCATCGGCATGGCGCTGACGCTCGGCACCATGGCGGCCGTGTTCGGCGCCGCCGGCGAGGACGCCGCGGGCAACCCCGTCCTGAGGGGTGCCGCCGCCGTCCTGAGGGGTGCCGCCGGCGCTGTCGCGCTCGTCGCGGCCAACCTCTATGTCTTCTGCTTCGGGGCGTCCTGGGGTCCGGTGACCTGGGTGCTGCTCGGCGAGATGTTCGAGAACCGCATCCGCGCCCTCGCCCTCTCGGTCGCGGCGGCCGCGCAATGGCTGGCGAACTTCCTCGTGACCGCGACCTTCCCCGCGCTCAAGAAGGCCGGCCTGGGCGTCGCCTATGGGCTCTACACCGCCGCCGCGGCGGCCTCGCTGGTGTTCGTCGTCGCCTTCATCCCCGAGACGAAGGGCAAGGAGCTCGAGGAGATGTGATGTGCGCCGTCCGTGGACGGCTATCGCAGCGAGCGCGTCTCGGTCGGCACCCACCTTCCGAACCACTCGAGGCCGGGGTGCCTCACGTAGGCTATATAGCCGAACAGCGCGAACAGCGCCGCCGAAGCCGCGAGCAGCGCGCCTGCTGCGCGCCTCGCCAGCGCGGACCTGTCCATCGCCGGAGCGAGCAGCAGTCCGAGGCCGCTCGCGCCGTACATCGCCGCGGCGAGCGCCGGGTTTTGCGTCATCCCGTGGCGCGCGATGGCCAGCGCGAGCACCAGGTTGGTGAGGCCCCCGAAGGCCCCGAGCAAAGGCCCCGAGCGCCAGCGCCGCCGCCGCCGTGACGAGCGCAAGCGTGAGATAATTGATGTACATGGATTCCTCACCGTCGTGCGAGCTGGTCGTCGCCGAGCCAGCGCCCGACGCTGCCGAGCCGCGCCTGAGAACGTAGCGCCGGCGTATGCGTGCCGGCAGCGCGGCGACGCCCCCGGAGATGCGACGTACGTCAGCCAGGCGTGGGCACGTCCGCGTCCAGCCGGTCGAAGCAGCGGAATGGGTCCTCCAGCATCTCGCGCACGGTGCGCGCCAGCACGCTCGCGTGGAGGCCGTCGATGAAGCGGTGATCGAACGTGGCGCTCACGCGCATCACCTTGCCGGGCACCACCTTGCCGTCCTCCACCACCGGCTCGTCCCTCACCGCGCCCGGGACCACGAGGACCGGCGTCCGCGTGTAGGGCACGAGCGGCACGTAGGCGTTCTCCAGGCCGAGCGAGCCGATGTTGGTCACCGTGACCGCGCCGAACGGGTCGCGGGGCAGCCCCAGCTTCGACAGGTCCAGGTTGAGCGTGTACATCATGAACGAGAGCAGGCGCAGAAAGGCGTTCATGAAGAGAAACGGGATGTGCCGGATCGCGCGCTTCGTCTCTTCCACCGCCCTGTCGCGCCGGTGGCGCGCGCGCTCGATCGTCCGGTCCAGTTCGTCGACGATCTGCACCAGGCTCTTCTCATGGGCCCGTTCGATCGTGGTCACGGTGAGGTCCACCTCGCCGTCGCCGCCGACCGCCTGCACGACCAGCACCGAGACGGTGACGCCGCGCCGGAGGTAGATCTTGTTCCAGCGCAAGATCGCATTGGCGTCGGGGCAGCGGCGCAGCGCCTCGGCGCAGGCCTTGGTCACCAGGTGAGTCACCGTGAGCCGGCGGCCGGTGCTGTGACGGAACGCCTTGATGTAGTCGAGCGCGCGATCCATGCGCAGGGTGAGCGTGCCGTACACCGATGGATCGTACGCGGTGTGCCAGGTGCCGATCGCCAGCTTGCGGAAGCTGGAGATTTCCTGTTTGGGTACGAGATCGAGGTTGGGCATGGTCCACCCCGCCATGGCCCCACGGGCTGCATGGCTCGGGCCATCGAGGCGTGCGGCGCGTCCCGGCTCGTCGTGCGAGCGGAGCAACGGCGCCGGGGAGTCAGCATCCAGCGCTGCTCACCGCGCCTCCTGCCCGGCCTCGCCGGTCGCGCCGTGCCCGCCTCGAGCGCGGGCGGGTCGCCCTCGGGCAAGCCGAGCTGGCGTGCCGGAGCAGCCGCCGGACAAACGAGGCATTCGGGACCGAGCGGGCGGGACGGCTCCGCCCGCATCGTCTCAGCAGGTGGACTGGACTACTGCGGCTGACGGGCCAGCAGGCCGATGATGGGGAGAGCCAAGAGAATCGAGAAAGCAATCCCCATCGTCCAGCGCACCCACCGCTTCTGCGGATTGTTCACCCAGTAATACAGCAGCAACGACAGGAACAGGGACTGCAGGAGAACCTCTGGAAGCCCCCTGAGATGGACCCATGCCGGTAATGTCGTATAGAGCATCCCCTCGATCGAGCCCGGAGCTGGTCCGAACGTGCCGAGGATGCCTATCGCCACCAGCGTGCTCCACATCACCAGCCGGCCGCTCTTCGTCCCGAAGAACGGCTCGCGCAGCATGTAGAAGACTCCCCCGAACACGATCCCCCTGATGGGCTGAAACAGCGGTCCCGCCATCACCCAGGGATCGCTCGTCGGCCGCATCAAGAGGTTCAGGCTGGACTCTGCAAAGAACCGCGTGTAATCGAGCAGCGACGACGCCAAAAGGCCCACGATCGTGTATGTGACAGAATGGGTCACGACCGTCTTGACCACGATCTCGAGAAGCGTTGGTCGCGCTGGGCTCACGGCATGCCCCCTGTGAGACGAGGTTGTGGACACTGTGTTGTGTCGATGGTTACAGTTGCACGATGTGGTGATCGCGGTCACACGATCGGCATCGCTTGAGGATCTCGTGCTGCTGGCGAGCCGTCCCGAGCGTGCAAGGCGCGCCAGGTGCCAGGGGGCTTGACGCCGCGCTCCACGTGAAACGTGGTGGTCCGTATCCGTATTTCCGTATCGCCATGTTGATATTGCAGGGCACGTGCCAACGACGGCCCCGGCCACATCACGCCACGCCCAGGCTACCTGACCCCGGCCGTGCGGAGCACGCAAGCCTGGTTTCCGTGCCCAACTCCCGGCCCGGGGAACCCGCGCGGGGACCTCCCGCCGGACTTCATCGAGATCTGGCGCGGCGGCGTCGCCGAGGAGCCGCAGCGGCGGTCATGGGCAGCGAACCTGCAGTTCTTGCGTCGACGCGAACGAAGCGCGCAGGTGTTTCACCAGCAGTGTCCGGACACTCCGTGGTGCCATCGCCGCGGCGGCGTCGCGCGATGCGATGGATCAACAGGCACGCGCTTCGGCGCTAGGTCAGCGGCAGCGTGAACCGGAAGGTCGTCTTCCCGGGCGCGCTCTCCGCCCAGATCCGCCCCCCATGGGCCTCGACGAGCCCTCGCACGATGTAGAGCCCGAGGCCCAGCCCGGCGGCGCCTCCGGCCTTCGCCTCGCGCGTCCGGTAATAGCGGGCGAAGAGCCTCGGCAGCTCGTCCGGCGCGATGCCCTTCCCCTCGTTCTCGACCGCCACGAGCACCTCCCCGCTCCGCCGTTCCACCTCGATCCTGATCGGCGTCTCGGGCGCGCCGTACTTGGCCGCGTTGGACAGCAGGTTGGTGAGCACCTGCTCCAGGCGCCCGGGATCGGCCAGAAGTGGCGGGACCCCGTCCAGCACCTCGACGTCGACCCGATGTCCCCTCGTCGCGTCCGCCGTCCGCTCCACCGTCGCCCGGATGAGCGCTGGCAGATCGACCTCGATGCGCCTGAGATCCAGCCGATGCGACTCGAGGCGGGAGACGTCGAGCAGATCGTCGATCATCCGGTTGAGCTGCATCGCGCTGGCCAGGATGTGCTGCGCCTTGTCGCTGCATTGCTGTTGCTTCGAGAGCACGGCGGCCTTGAGGACGATCGTGGTGATCGGCTGACGCAGGTCATGGGCGATGACGCTGGTCCACTCCTCGCGCATCCGCGCGAGCTCCTTCAACGGGCTGATGTCCTCGCCAGCGACGATGGCGCCCGTGATCTTCCCCGCGCCGTCGCGGAGCGGCGCGGCGGCGACGAGGATGGTCCGGTACGAGCCGTCCGCCGTGGCGACGAGGAGCTCCTCGCCGGGGATCGTCTCGCCACGCATCGCCCGGCTCGACGGCAGCTCGTCCAGCGTGAGGGCGGTGCCGTCCGGGCGCCGCACGCGACCGACGTGCTTGCCCCGCTCCGGCACGCCCCCGGTGAGCTCGCGCGCGTGCGGGTTGGCGAGCACGCGCTCTGGGTCGTTTCGATCGATGAGCAGGAGCGGGATCGGCGCGCTGTCGAAGACGGTTCGCAGCGTCCTCCGCTCGGCGTCCAGCTGCGCGAGCAGGCGCTCCCGCTCCTCCTCGGCCCGCTTGCGCGCCGTCACGTCCTCCACCTGGGCGATGTAGTGAATGGGCTCGCCGTCCGCGCGGCGCACGACGGAACCGTGCAGGATGACGGGGATGACCCTTCCGTCCTTGTGGATATACCGTTTGGCGAGCTGATAGCGCGGGATCTCACCGCAGCGCAGCTGCTCGACCAAGCCCACGTCGGTGTCCACGTCGTCGGGGTGGGTGATGTCCTGGAAGCGGAGCTTCGAGAGCTCGTCGGCCGCGTAGCCCACGATCTCGCAGTAGGCGCGGTTGACGCGGATGAACCGTCCGTCGAGCGCGATGATGCCCTTGCCGATGGGCGCGTTCTCGAAGCTGAGCCGGAAGCGCTCCTCGCTCTCGCGGAGCGCCTGCTCCGTCTGCTTGCGCTGGGTGATGTCGCGTCCCTCGGGAATGAGCATCACCACCCTGCCACGGTCATCGGTGATGGGCTTGATGGAGAAATCGATGCACCGCCGCCCGCTCGCTCCGATCACATCGAGCTCGTCCCGCACGAGCCGGCCCGCCGCGGCCTCGGCGACCGCGGCGCGGACGCGCGCCTTGTGCTCGAGACTCCACCCCGGCAGCTCCCAGAAAGGACGGCCGATCGTCTCTGCCTCCGTGGTCCCGCAGAACTCGAGAACGGTGCGGTTGTTCTCGAGGACGATGCCCTCCGGCGAGAGCAGGCCGACGAACTGGAGGGTTTCATCGAAGATCGCCCGAAAGCGCTGCTCGCTCTCGCGGAGCGCCCGCTCCTGGTGCTTTGTGCGTTGGAGCTCCTGGGCCATGCGGCCCGAGGTCCGCGCCCGTGATAGCGCGAACGCGGCGTGCTGTCCGAGCAGGGCCGCCGCACCTTCATCCTCCTCGGTGAACGTGGCGGCGCTGATCTTGTTGGCGAGGTACAGGACACCGACGAGCTGCTGATCCTGGAGGAGGGGTATCCCAAGGAAGCTCTTGAGCGGTGGGTGCTCGGGAGAGAAGCCATCGAAGCGCTCGTCTTCGCAGAGCTCCGGGAGGCGCAGCGGCGTCCTGTCTCGGTGGACCGCCTGGAGTCGCCCGCGCGGGCGGGGAGCTTGCGCCGACGATCTCTCCCACTCGGCCGTGGCGCTGCTGCAGATCCAGAGATCGAAGGGCGCGTCGTCGCCGGCGTAGACACCGAGGGCCGCGTACTCCGCGCCAGCGATGTCGCGCGTCCGGTCCACGATGCGCTGGAGCGCCGCCGGCAGATCGAAGCTGTCGCCGATGTCGGCGGTGGTCCGCTGGACCGCCTCGATCCGGGCGTCGGCGCGCGCCTTTCCCTGGCGCGCGAGGGCGCTGTCCAGGCCGATCGCGAAGAGCGCGGCAAGCGCGCCGAGATCGACGCCGGCGCGGGGGTAAGGGTGGGGCAGGCAAAAGGAGAGGACGCCGAGGCAGCGCTCGCGGACGCAAAGGGGCATCGATACCACGCTCTGTGCGTCGGTCCGCGCGCAGAGGTCACGCGTCATGGATGGCCCTGGATCGAGGGAGCGCACATCGGTCATCACCTGAATCCGACCCGAGCTCGCCGCCCATGCATCGAGCAGCGGCGCGCCCCGCGCCACCCGCGCGAGGCAGAGACGGATGTCGGCGGGCAGGTGGCGGTGGGAATGGATCCCGAGCTCGCCGGTGTCCTCGGAGGTCAGGAGCAGGTAGGCAGCGCGCGCGCCAAGCTCCATCGCCTGGTCGAGCAGGAGCCCGGAGAGCTCGTTGAGATCGGCTGCGCGCGCCACGCGGAGCGCAGCGCGCTCCACGAGCTCGCCCGGCGCAGGGCGGGGCGCGCAGCACCCGCCCTGGCAAGGCGAGGCCCTGTAGACGACCGCCTCGTCGTGGCCGCTCGACGCTTCGATCTCGATCTCTTCTGGCGACATCGTACCCTTCCCTGATCGGTCGATTGTTGCACGAGGGCCACGCTGCCTGAAGCGCCAGCGTGGACACGCCGATGGGGATGACTTCCCCGCACGCCGATCTGTTCATGCTCGCCGGCGACAGGAGCTCGGCGCGGCGCTCTGAGCAGCTCGCCCCGGCCGCTCTCAGCAGCGCATGCTCAGCGCGCGCACAGCTGGCTATCCCACCATCGCCCCGCGGACCCGGGGCTTGCTACTTGCTACTCCGTTCGCGAGTGCCGAGGCCCGCGGAAGTGAGTCGCTCGTCTCCTCCTGTTCCTCCTCTCGCCGCGGCCGGACAGGCAAAGCCGTCGCGCGGCGCCGGTGAGATCGTCCCGGCCGACTGCATCTTGCTCGGCGCAGACAGCCTCTCGATCGACCTTTCGATGCTCACGGGCGAGACGGCCCCGGTCGAGCGCGACGCCGCGCCGATCACCTCGCCGGGCCGAGGCGCGCAGGAGCTCACGCTCCCGAGCCTGCTCCCGAGCGGCGCGTCCGTGGTGACCGGCGCGGGCGAGGCGCTCGTGTTCGCGACGGGCGCGGAGAGCGCCGCGGGCAAGATCGCCAGGCTCCTCGAGCAGGGCGGGCGCGAAGGCTCGCTGCTCGAGCGCCAGGTCGCGCAGCTCTCGCACGTCACCGCGGCCATCGCGGTGATCGCCGGCGCGGCCACGCTGGTGCTCGCGCAGGCGTTCCACCGCGTCGGCCCGCTCGGCGCGCTCACGTTCGCGATCGGCGTGATCGTGGCGCTCGTCCCCGAGGGGCTGCTCCCGACGCTCAGCGTGTCGCTCGCGATCGGCGCGCAGCGGATGGCGGCGCGCGGGGCCCCGGTGCGGCGCCTCTCCGCGGTCGAGGTGGTCGGGTCGGTGACGACCATCTGCACGGACAAGACGGGAACCCTCACGCAGAACGCGCTCTCGGTGCGCTGCTTCATCCCCGCGCACGGCGCGCCCCTGGACGCGGAACAGGCGGCGCGGGTCGCGGCCGCGCTGTGCAACAACGCGCGCCCGGCGCCGGCGGGCGGCGATTACGAGGGCGATCCGGTCGACGTGGCCCTCGCGCGCTGGGCCGCGACCGGCGGGGTGGAGCTGACCGAGGCGCGCGCCCGGTGGCCGCGGATCGCCGACACCGCGTTCGACGCGCGCCGGCGCTACATGGCGGTGACGTGCGCGGAAGGCGGCGCCACGCGGGACTTCGTGAAGGGGGCGCCCGAGGCGGTCGTCGCGCTGACCGGCGCACCGGCGCCCGCAGGTCTCGACGAGGCGGTGGTGAGCGCGGCCGAGCGCGGTGAGCGCGTCCTCCTGCTCGCCGTGAAGGCGGCCAGCGGCCCGCTCACGTGCCTGGGCCTCGCCTGCCTGCACGACCCGACGCGGCCGGAGGTCCCCACGGCGATCGCCGCGTGCAGGCGCGCGGGCGTGCGGGTCGTGATCCTGACAGGCGATCACCCCGCGATCGCCCGCTCGGTGGCCGCCGCCATCGGGCTGGATGCGGCGGATCGCATGGTCGAAGGGCCCGAGATCGACGCGATGGACGACCGGGCGCTGCTCGAGCTGCTCCAGGCCGGCGCGAGCCTCGCGCGCACGACGCCGGAGCAGAAGCTGCGGGTCGTGCAGGTGCTGCGGCGGTCCGGCGAGGTGGTCGTGGTGACTGGCGACGGCGTGAACGACGCCCCCGCGCTCCGCGCCGCCGACGTCGGCGTGGCCATGGGCCTGCGCGGCACGGAGGTGGCCAAGCAGGCGTCGGACATCATCCTGTCCGACGACAACTTCGCCACGATCGTGGCGGCGATCGAGGAAGGCCGGGCCATCAAGCAGAATATCCGCCGCTTCGTGAGCTATGTGTTCACGAGCAACGTCGCAGAGCTCGTCCCGTTCCTTCTCTACATCTTCTTCCCGATCCCTCTCCCGCTCGCGATCGTGCAGGTGCTCGCGATCGACCTGGGGACCGACGTGCTCCCTGCGCTGGCGCTCGGCGTGGAGCCGCCGTCGCCCGCGAACTTGCTGGTGCCTCCGGAACCGCCCCGAAAGCCGATCCTCACCCGGGCGCTCGGGCTGCGGACTTTCTTCCTTTACGGGACCGTTGAGGCACTGCTCGGCGTTCTGGCGTATTTCGGCTTTTATTGGGCGCACGGCTGGAGGCCATTCGACTCGCTCGAGCCGTTTCGCGGGCTGGAGCGAGAGGCGGCGACGATGACGTTCGTCGGGATCGTCTCGGGTCAGATAGGGTGTCTGTTCGCGCAGCGCGACGGGCCCCTCGGGAAGCGCCTCGCGTTCTGGTCGAACCCGTGGGTAGCCGCGGGGCTCTCGATCGAGGTCGCGCTGACCATCGCCCTCATCTACGTGCCGGGGCTGAACCGGCTCTTCGCAATGGTCCCGATAGGATCGGCGTGGCTCCTGTGGCTGCCCGGGGGCGCCGCGGTGATGGCGCTCGCCGATGCGCTGCGGCGCGCCGTGCTGGCGCACGGTCCGCTAGTCATGCCTGGCGCGGTCCGGAGCTGCTCGGGCCGCCCGCCGGCGCGCCGGCGGCGGCCGCCTCGAAGTGAGCGGTGACGTGGTAAACGCCGGCCTGGAGATCGAGGCAGAGGCGCAGGCCGCTCTTCTCGAGCACCCGCATCATCGCCTTGTTGGTGAGCAGGACGTCCGCCTCGAAGCCCGAGATCCCCCGGGCTCTCGCGATCTCCGCCATCCGCCGCATGAGCAGGGTCCCGACCCCCTTACCCTGCCACTCGTCGCGGACGACGAAGGCGACGTCGGCCAGGTTGTTCTTCTGATCGACGTCGTACCGGGCCATCCCGATGATGGTCTCGTGCTCCGGGCCGGCGCAGGCCACGATGGCCATGTTCTGATCGTAATCGAGGTTCACTAGCTGCTGCATCTCCTCGTGAGGGTGCTCCCGCTTGTGGCTCATGAAGCGGCGGTAGGTGCTCTCGTCCGAGAGTCGATAGAAGAGGTCCTGGAGCGCGGACTCGTCGGAGAGCCGGACCGGCCGGCAGAGCAGCTCCTCGCCCGACGGCAGGCGCGCGGCGCGCGTCTCCTGCCAGGGGTAATCCGCGCGCGAGATGACCTGATCGACGAATACGTAGCGGCGCTGCTTGGCCGCGGCGAGGAGGTCGGCGCGGTGGTCGGGGTGGGCGATCTCGATGAGCGCGAGCGCGCGCTGCCGGATGTTCCGGCCCCAGAGATCGGCGACGCCGTGCTCCGTCACCACGTAGTGCACGTCCCCGCGGCTCGTCACGATGCCGGCGCCCTGCTCGAACGCCGGCTGGATCCGGCTGATCTTGCCGTCCTTCGCGGTGGATCGGAGCGCGATGATCGGCTTGCCGCCGCGGCTCCGCGCGGCGCCCCGGATGAAGTCGACCTGGCCCCCGATGCCGGAGAAGAAGCGGCCCATCAGCGTGTCGGCGGCGACCTGGCCGGTCAGGTCGACGGCGAGGGCCGCGTTGATGGCGACCATCCTGTCGTTCCTGGCGATCGTCAGCGGATCGTTGGTGAAGGCGGACCCGCGCATCTCGATGACGGGGTTGTCGTGGGCCCAATCGTAGAGGGCGCGGCTCCCGAGGAGGAACGACGTCACGAGCTTCCCTGGCAGGAGGGTCTTCCTGCGGCTCGTGATCACGCCGCGCCGGACGAGATCCATCATGCCGTCGGAGAGCATCTCGGTGTGGACGCCGAGGTCGTTCCTGCCGCCGAGCGCGGCGAGCACGGCGTTCGGGATCTTGCCGATGCCCGTCTGGAGCGTGGCGCCGTCAGGCACGAGCGACGCCACGTGGCGGCCGATCGCGCGGTCGATCTCGTCGAGCGGCTCGGCCTCGCGCTCGGGCAGCTCGCGGTCGACCGGGACGAGGTGGGCGATCCGGTCCACGTGCAAGAACGAGTCTCCGTGGGTGCGGGGCATTCGCGGGTTGACCTCGGCGAGGATGAGATCGGCCGCGTCGACGGCGGCGCGGACGATATCGACGGAGACGCCGAGGCTGACGAAGCCGTGGGCGTCCGGGGGGCTCACCTGGATGAGGGCCACGTCGATGCGTACCCGGCGCGACAGGATCAGATCCGGGATCTCGGAGAGGAAGACCGGCATGAAGTCGGCGCGCCCCTCGTGGATCGCCTCGCGGACGTTCTGGCCGATGAAGAACGCCGTGTGACGGAAGCGCCGCTCGAGACCGGGGCGGACGTACGGCGCGGGGCCCTCGGTCATCAGGTGGACGATCTCGTTGTCGGCGAGGTGGTCGCCGGACTCGACCATTGCGTTCACGAGATCGCTCGGCTCTGCGGCGCCCGAGCCGACGAGGATGCGGCGCCCCCGCGGGATCGCGCGGATTGCTTGCTCGGCGGTCGTGATCTTGTCGGCGAAGCGTGTTTGCCAGTCCGTGACCGTTCGCTGCATGGTGCGCCTTCTCCCGTGCTCCACGGGTTTCAGCAAGAAGCGGTCCACCGGCCGGAGCTCGGCGCACACGGTCCCCTCTTCATCGGGGCGGGGCGATAGACCTGATCCAGTGCGCAGCCTGCGCCATGCCGACGGCATCGGGCCCCGCCGCGCCCGAGCGCGCGCCTGCAGCGGCTGCGGGCGAGCGCAAACCGTCCGCCGGGCGGGACCGCGCGCGGCGGCTCAGACCGCCGTCGAGCCAGGGGGGCTCGGCGGGGCGATGCTCAAGGACCTCGGCCAGGCATGTCGCTGGTGGTCAAGAGTTCACCCGCCGCGCCGCATCGAGCAAGAGCCGCCGCTCGGCCGCCGCGATGACCTGGCGCGCCGCCGGCTCGGCGTCCGGGTTCACCGAGATCGAGGTGATGCCGAGCCGCACGAGGTGCTCGGCGAACTCCGGGCGGTTCGACGGCGCCTGGCCGCAGAGCGACGAGGTGATCCCTGCCGCCCTGCACGCCTGGATGATCCGCCCGATGGCGTCGAGCACCGCCGCGTCGGACTCGTCGAACAGCTCGGCGCATACCGCGGAGTCGCGGTCCACCCCGAGCATGAGCTGGGTCAGATCGTTCGAGCCGATCGAGACGCCGTCGATGCCCATGCGCGCGTACTCCGGGATCCAGAACGCGACGGAGGGCACCTCGGCCATGACCCAGCGGTGCAGCCCGCGCTGGCGGCCGAGCGGGCTCCGGTCGATGAGCTCCAGGCAGGCCGCGAGCTCCCAGCGCGTGCGGACGAACGGGATCATGACATGCAGGGTCGGCGTCTCCTCGCGGACGCGGGCGAGCACCTCGAGCTCGAGCGCGAACAGCTCCGGCTCGCGGACGTACCGGTAGCAGCCGCGGTATCCGATCATCGGGTTCTCCTCGGCGGGCTCGAACTGCTCACCCCCCTTGAGGCCGCGGAACTCGTTGGTGCGGAAATCGTACGTCCGGTAGATGACCGGACGGGGCTGGAAGGCGCGGGTGATGCGGAGCAGCGAGGCCGACATCTTCTGGAGGAACTCGTCGCGGCCGCCGGACGCGATCAGGGCCTTCGGGTGCACGCCGCCGAGCGCGTCGAGCAGCATGAACTCGGCCCGCAGCAGCCCCACGCCGTCCACGGGCAACGCGGCCACCTCCTCGGCGCGCTCGGCGATCGCCAGGTTCACGTAGAGCCGCGTGCCGAGCACCGCCGGCGAAGCCGAGCGCGAGCCGACGGCGGCCGGCACGCGCTCGGCCGGCGCCTCGGACTTTGCGGCGGGCCCGGCTGCCGCATCCGCGGGCGCCCCGTCCGGAGCGGCGCCGGGCGCGTCCGCGGCGGCCCGGACCCCTTCGAGGATCTTGCCGTGCGCGCCGTCGACGGTGACGATCTCGCCGTCCCGCAGGGTCCGCGTGGCGGAGCGCGTGCCCACGACACAGGGGATGCGGAGCTCGCGGCTGACGATCGCGGCGTGGCAGGTCATCCCGCCGCTGTCCGTGACGAGGGCCGCCGCGCGCCGGATCGCGGGCACCCAGTCGGGCGACGTCATGGGCGCCACGAGGACCTCGCCGGCCTTCAGCCGTTGCCCCTCCTCCGGCGAGCGGAGCACACGCACCGTCCCCGAGGCCGTGCCCGGGGACGCGCCGAGCCCCGAGACGAGGAGCTCTCCGGGGGCAGGGTGCGGCGCACCCAGGGTGGTGATCGGGCGGGTTTGCACCAGGTACGTCGCCCCGCCCTCGACGGCCCACTCGATGTCCTGCGGGGCGTCGTAATGCTCTTCGACCTGCAGCGCGAGGCGCGCGAGCTCGAGCACCTCGTCGTCCTTGAGCACGCGCCGCGCGCCCTCGTCCTCCGGCAGATCTACGCGCTGCTCTCCGCCGTCCGGCGCGCGCACCAGCTTGAACGCCTTGTGGCCGACGCGCGCCTCCAGGAGCCGCGGCCCGCGCTTCGCGACCGTGTACGTGTCCGGCTCGACCTGCCCGCCGACCACGACCTCGCCGAGCCCGAACGCCGCCTCGATGACGAGGCGTGACGTATCCTTCGTCGCGGGATCCGCGGTGAAGATGACGCCGGAGCGCTCGGAGCTCACCATGCGCTGCACGACGACCGCCAGGGCGGGCTCCTCCGTCAGGCGCTGGGATTTCCGGTAGCTGACCACGCGCTCGCCGAAGGCGGAGGCCCAGCAGTTGCGCACGCGATCCAGCAACGCCTGCTCGCCGGTCACGTCGGTGTACGTCTCGTGCATGCCGGCGAACGAGGTCGAGGCCGAGTCCTCCGAGGTGGCGGACGACCGGACGGCCACGGTGGCGTCGAGCCCCAGCCTCCGGTAGGCGTCGACGATCTCCGCCTGGATCTCGGCCGGGAGCGGCGCGGCCCGGACGAGGCGCCGCAGCGCGGCGCAGGTCGCGTGCAGCCCGGCCGGGTCGCTCGGATCGGCCTCGGTGAAGAGCTCGACGAGCTGCTTTCGCACGCCCGCGGCGTCCATCGCCGCGAGGTACGCGTCCGCGGTGATGACGAAGCCCGGAGGCACGGGCAGGCCGGCGCGCGTGAGCTCCCCGAGGTTGCTGCCTTTTCCGCCGGCGGACGCGACATCGTTGCGGGACAGCGAATCGAACCAGAGGACGTGCTCGGCCACCGTATCTCCTCGTCGAGAGCGGGATGAATCCGCTCGCCGCTGCCGCGCCGGCGGCACGCTCGATCGCCCGTGCGTGCGTCGGAGCAACAAGCGGACCCGCCGCCGTACGCGCGCTGGTCGTCTGCTGCTCGAATCGAGCGGCACGGACCGTGCTCACCGGCCCCGCATGGGCGGCGCAGAGACCGGCTTTCATCCTGGCGATCGCGCGGTGCTCGACCGGCCGGGGATCGCCGCGCTCCTCCAGGGCCTGCGGGAGGAGGGATACCGCCTCATCGGTCCCACGCTCCGCGGCGGGGCCATCGTGTACGACGAAATCCAGGGCGCGGAGGAGCTCCCCGCCGGCTGGACCGAGCAGCAGGATGCCGGCCGCTACCGGCTCGCCAGGCGCGCGGACGAGGCTCTGTTCGGCTACGCGGTCGGGCCGCGGTCGCTCAAGCACCTCCTGTTCGTCCCCCGGCTTCGCCTGGTGCAGCTCAGGCGGCGAGGCGGATCCATCTCGCGGACCGACGAGGCCGAGGCCCCTCCGCGCCTCGCCATCCTCGGCGCGCGGGCGTGTGACCTTGCCGCGATGGACGTGCAGGACCGCGTCTTCGTCGACGGCCCGCATCCGGATCCCGACTATGTGGCGCGCCGCAGGGGCCTCTTCGTGATCGCGGTGCAGTGCGGACAGGCCGGCGGGACGTGCTTCTGTGTGTCGATGCGTACGGGGCCGCGCGCGGAGCGTGGCTTCGACCTCGCGCTGACCGAGCTCCTCGACGATGGCCACCGTTTCTTCGTCGAGGTGGGCAGCGACGCCGGCGCTTCCTTGCTCGCTCGCGCTGGCGCTTCCAGAGCGGGCGAGGACGACGCCCGCGCAGCCTTCGAGGTCTCGCGCCGCACAGCGACCCAGATGGGCAGGACGCTCGATACAGACGGCATCAAGGAGCTCTTCTATCGAAACCTCGAGCACCCCCGCTGGGATGACGTGGCCGAGCGCTGCCTCGGATGCACGAACTGCACGCTCGCGTGCCCGACGTGCTTCTGCAGCACGATCGAGGACGCGACAGACCTCCCGCTCGATGAGGGCCGGGACTCCACGTTCGCAGGTCCCTCCGGCGAGACGGCCGAGCGATTCAGGCGCTGGGACTCGTGCTTCTCCCTCGACCACTCGTACCTGCACGGCGGCAGCGTCCGCGCCTCGCTCCGGGCCCGCTACCGGCAGTGGCTCACGCACAAGCTGGCCACGTGGATCGATCAGTTCGGCACGTCCGGCTGCGTCGGCTGCGGCCGGTGCATCACGTGGTGCCCCGTCGGGATCGACATCACCGAAGAGGCGGCCGCGATCCGGGCCGGAGGCGGCGCGGTCGCCGCCGGGAAGGTGTAGGCGCCGATGAAGGCCGAGGAGCTCCTGCCCATTCTCGGAGCCCATCCGTTCCTGGAAGGGCTCCCGGCCGCGCACCTCGCGCGCCTGGCCGAGGGCGCGTCTGCGCGGAGCTTCCCGGAGGGGGCGTTCCTCCTCCGGGAGGGAGGCGAGGCAGACACGCTCCACCTGCTCGCGCAGGGACGTGTGACGCTCGAGATCCACCGCCCCGGCCGCGACCCTGTGCAGGTCGAGAGCCTGGCGGGCGGGGACATCCTGGGCTTGCACTGGCTCTTCCCGCCGCGGCGATGGGTGCTCGACGCGCGGGCGGTCACGCCGGTCCGCTCGCTCGGGCTCGACGCGGCGCACCTGCGCGCGTGCTCGGACGCCGATCCCGCGCTCGGGTACGCCGTGTCCCTGCGCCTCCTGCGGCAGCTCTACGCGCGGCTGGAGCGCGTGCGGCTGCAGCGGCTCGACGTCTACAGGGCCGAGCCATGACCTTCGTGCCGCGGAACATCCCGCTGCCCTTCGCGCCGGACGCCGCGATGCCGAACCCCTGGGCGCCGGAGCCGGCGCGCGTGCGGCGCGTCCACCGCGAGACGGCGGCGACTTTCACGGCGACGATCGACCTGCCGGGCCGCCCGGGCGGCCTCGTCTTCGCGCCCGGCCAGTTCAACATGCTCTACGCCTTCGGGGTCGGCGAGGTCGCGATCTCGATCAGCGGGGATCCCGCGCGGCCCGATCGGCTCCTGCACACGATCCGCGAGGCGGGCCCGGTCACGCGCGCGCTCGGGCGCCTCCGCTCGGGCATGGAGCTCGGGCTGCGCGGCCCGTTCGGGAATCCGTGGCCCGTCGACGAGACGCGCGGCGCAGACGTGCTGCTCCTCGCCGGCGGGCTCGGGATGGCGCCGCTGCGGCCGGCGCTCTGCCACATCCTCCGGCACCGGGCCGCGTATGGCCGCGTCGCGCTGCTCTACGGCGCCCGCGGGCCCGAGGACCTGCTCTACCGCAGGGAGCTCGAGCGCTGGAGCCGTCGAGCCGACCTGCAGGTGCTCGTGACCGTGGACCGCGCAGGCCCCGGGTGGCGCGGGCACGTCGGGGTCGTGCCGGCCCTCTTGCGCCTCGCCGACTTCGATCCGGGCCGCGCGGTCGCGTTCGTCTGCGGGCCGGAGGTGATGATGCGCTTCACGGCGCGCGAGCTCGAGCGTCGCGGCGTCCCCGGCGAGCGCGTCCACGCCTCGCTGGAGCGGAACATGAAGTGCGCGGTGGGGATCTGCGGCCGCTGCCAGCTCGGGCCGAGCTTCGTCTGCAAGGACGGCCCCGTGCTCCGCTACGACCGCGTGGAACCGCTGCTCGCGGTCCGGGAGCTGTGAGCGCCATGGCGCGCCGCGCGAAGCCGAAGCTCGCCGTGTGGAAGTTCGCCTCGTGCGACGGCTGTCAGCTCAGCGTCCTCGACCTCGAGGACGAGCTCCTGGCGCTCGCGGATGCGGTCGAGATCGCCTACTTCAAGGAGGCCACGAGCCTCGAGCGCGCGGGGCCGTTCGACCTGTCGCTCGTCGAGGGGTCGATCACCACGCCCGGCGACGCCGAGCGGATCCGCGAGGTCCGGCGCCTGTCGAAGGCGCTCGTCACCATCGGCGCCTGCGCCACGGCCGGGGGCATCCAGGCGCTGCGTAACTTCGCGGATGTAAAGGAATTTTTATCTGTCGTGTACGCCTCTCCGGCGTACATCGAGACGCTCGCCACCTCCACGGCGATCGCCGACCACGTCCCCGTCGACTTCGAGCTGCGCGGCTGCCCGGTGAACAAGCGCCAGCTCCTGGAGGTGATCAGCGCCTTTCTCCACGGGCGCCGGCCCAATGTCGCGAGCCACAGCGTCTGCGTCGAGTGCAAGAGCCGCGGCAACGTGTGCGTGATGGTGACCGGGACGCCTTGCCTCGGCCCGGTGACGCACGCGGGCTGCGGCGCGCTCTGCCCGACCTACCAGCGCGGCTGCTACGGCTGCTTCGGGCCCATGGAGGCGCCGAACATGGAGTCGCTCTCGCGCGCGTTCCGGGCGGCGGGCGTGCCGGAGCGCGACCTCGTGCGGCTCCACCGCACCTTCAACGCGAACGCCCCGGCGTTCCGCGAGGAGAGCGAGCGGCATGAGCGCTGAGACGCGCACGATCTCGGTCGACTACCTCGCCCGCGTCGAGGGCGAGGGCTCGCTGACGCTCGTGATCGAGGACGGGCGGGCGAAGGAGGCGCGCCTCTCGATCTTCGAGCCCCCGCGGTTCTTCGAGGCGTTCCTCCGCGGCCGGGGCTTCGCGGAGACCCCCGACATCACGTCCCGCATCTGCGGCATCTGCCCGGTCGCGTACATCACGAGCGCGTGCCGCGCGATGGAGGACGCGCTCGGCATCGAGCTCGGCCCGGAGCTCCGCGCGCTCAGGCGCCTCCTCTACTGCGGCGAGTGGATCGAGAGCCACGCCCTGCACGTCTTCCTGCTGCACGCGCCCGACTTCCTCGGCTACCCGGACGCGGTCGCCATGGCGCGCGACCACCGCGACTGGGTCGCGAAGGGCCTCGCCATCAAGAAGGCGGGGAACGCCATCGTCGCGCTCCTCGGGGGCCGCGAGATCCACCCGGTCAACACCCGCGTCGGCGGCTTCTACAGCGCGCCGTCCCGCGCGGACCTCGAGGGCCTGCTCCCCGAGCTGCGCGCCGGGAGTGAGCGCACGCGCGCGTGCCTCTCCTGGATGGCGACGCTGCCGTGCCCAGTGTTCGAGCGACCCTACGAGTTCGTCGCGCTCCGCAGCGACGACGTGTACGCGATCGCCGAGGGGCGCCTCGTCTCCTCGGGCGGGCTCGATATCGAGGTGCGCGACTACGACGCCCATTTCGTCGAGGAGCACGTCTCCTGGTCGACCGCGCTGAGGTCGAAGATCCGGGGTTCGGGGCGCAGGGCGCCGGCAGGCGACCCGGAGCCCCGAGCGTTGGACCGGGGTTCGGGGCGCAGGGCGCCGGCAGGCGACCCGGAGCCCCGGACGTCCGAACACAGCGGCAGCTACCTGTGCGGCCCGCTCGCGCGCTTCAACCTGAGCTTCGATCGCCTGCTCCCCGAGGTCCAGGACGCGGCGCGCGCCGCCGGCCTCGCCGTCCCGTGCCGCAACCCGTTCCGGAGCCTGCTCGTGCGCCTCGTGGAGATCCTTCAGGCGTTCGAGGAGTCGATCCGGATCATCGAGGCGTACGCGCCCCCGCCGGCGCCGTTCGTCGCGCCTCCCGCGGTCCGCGCTGGCACGGGCTACGGCGGCTCCGAGGCGCCGCGCGGCTTCCTGTACCACCGCTACACGCTCGACGCCGAGGGGACGATCCTGGACGCGAAGATCGTCCCGCCCACGTCGCAGAACCAGCTCTCGATCGAGGAGGACCTCTGCGCGCAGTCGCCGTCGCTCGCGTCGCTGCCGCTCCGCGAGGCGACCGCGCGCGCCGAGCAGGCCGTGCGCAACCACGACCCCTGCATCTCCTGCGCGACGCACTTCCTCACCCTGCGCGTCGAGGAGGCGCCGCGATGACCGCGCGGGTCATCGGGCTCGGGCAACGCGTTGCCGGGGACGACGCCGCCGGGCTCGCCGTACTCGAGGCGCTGCGCCGCCGGGGGCCGCCGAGCGGCGCGGAGCTCGTGGAGGCGAGGGACGCGAGCGCGCTCGTCTCGCTCCTCCAGGCGCCGGCGACGGTCGTGATCGTCGACGCCGTGCTCGCGTCGCCGTCCGGGGAGGTGATCGAGCTCTCGCCCTCGGACCTCGCCGCCGGCGCCCCCGTCCCGGTCTCGACGCACGGCCTCGGCGTGGGGCAGGCCATCGAGCTCGCGCGCCTCACGGCGCCGGACCGGCTGTCGCCCGACATCCGCATCGTCGGCGTGAGCATCAGCAGGCCTTGTCAGCGGGGTTCGGGGCGCAGGGCGCCGGCAGGCGACCCGGAGCCCCGAGCGCTCGAGCAGGCGGACGGCCTGTCGCCCGAGGTGGCCGCGGCGGTCCCCCGGGCTGTCGCCCGCGTCCTCTCGTTCCTCGGAGGGTGAGTCCATGCACGAGTCGTCCATCGCAAGGCAGCTGCTCTCCGCCGCGCTGGACCGCGCCGCGGCCGACGGGGCGACGCGGGTCGTCTCGGTATGCGGCTGGGTGGCCGAGGCCGAGGCGCTCTCGCCGGAGAGCCTCTCGCTCCACTTCGCGGCGCACGCGCGCGGCACGCCGGCCGAGGGGGCGCGCCTCGATCTGCGGCTCCACCGCGTCGAGGCGCGCTGCCTCTCCTGCGGCGGCACGTACGCGCCCGACCATCACGTGCTGCTTTGCCCGCGCTGCGGCGGCGATCAGGCGACGCTCCTCGGGCGTTTGGGGCTCGGCCTGGATGCCATGGAGGTGGAGTAGCCGTGCCGCGCCTCGCGCTCCGCGTGTACGGCATCGTCCAGGGAGTGGGCTTCCGGCCGTTCGTGTACCGGCGAGCGTCCGCGCTCGGCCTGGGTGGCTGGGTGCGGAACCGCCCGGGCAGGGTCGAGATCGAGGTGCAGGGACCGGAGCGCAGCCTCGACGCCTTCGTCGCCGGCCTGACCCGCGAGCCGAGCGCGCCCGCGCGCGTCGAGCGCATCGAGATCGAGCGGCGGGCCGAGGAGGATGCCGGCCCGTTCCAGATCCTCGGCAGCGAGGCGGGGAGCGGTGCGCGCCCGTCGGTGCCCGCGGATCTCGCCGTCTGCGAGGAGTGCGCCGGCGAGGTGGACAGCGAGACCGGCCGCCACCGCCGCTACCCCTTCACGAGCTGCGCGCAGTGCGGCCCCCGCTACACGATCCTCTCGGGGCTCCCGTACGACCGGAGCAGGACCACGATGGATCGCTTCCCGATGTGCCCTGCGTGCGCCGCGGAGTACGCGGACCCCTCGGACCGGCGCTTCCACGCGGAGCCCATCGCCTGCCCGGCATGCGGCCCGCGTATCCAGCTTGTCGCCGCAGCCGGAGACCCGATGGATCCCGGCATTCGGGGCTCCGGGTCGCCTGACGGCGCGCTCCGCGAGGCCGCTGCCGCGGTGCTGGCGGGGAGGGTAGTCGCCGTGAAGGGGCTCGGTGGTTTCCATCTGCTGGTCGACGCGACATCGCCGGACGCGGTCGCGCTCCTGCGCCGGCGGAAGCGCCGCGACGCCAAGCCGTTCGCGGTGATGTTCGGCTCGCTCGACGCCGTGCGCGACGCTTGCCGCGTGTCTCCCGCGGAGGCGGACGCGCTGCGCGGTCCCGAGGCGCCGATCGTGCTGCTGCGGCGCCTCTCGCCCGCCGCCGCGCGGGTCGCCATCGCCGACGCGGTCGCTCCGGGCACGCCCCGCCTGGGCGCGCTGCTGCCCTACACGCCGCTCCATCGGCTGGTGCTAGAGCTCGTCGGTCGCCCCGTGGTCTGCACGAGCGGCAACCTCTCGGACGAGCCTATCTGCACCGACACATCGGACGCGCTGGAGCGCCTGAGCGGCATCGCCGACCTGTTCCTCGTGCACGACCGGCCGATCGTGCGCCCCCTCGACGACTCCGTGGCCCGCGTCGGGCCGGCTGGCGTCGAGCTCCTTCGCCGCGCGCGCGGCTTCACCCCGCTGCCTCTCCCGCTGCGGGTCGACGCCCCGCCGATCCTCGCCCTCGGCGGCCACCTGAAGAGCACGACGGCGCTCTTCTTCGACGGCCAGGTGGTCGTCAGCCAGCACCTCGGCGACGCGCACACCGCGGCGGGCGCTGCGCTCATCGAGCGCACGGCCCTCGACCTCGCGCGCCTGTTCCGGGTGCGGCCGGAGCGCGTCGCCTGCGATCTCCACCCCGACTACGCGTCCAGCCGCATCGCCGAGCAGCTCGCGGCGGCCTTCCGCGCGCCGCTCGTCCGGGTGCAGCATCACCACGCGCACGTCGCCGCCTGCGTGGCCGAGCACGGCCTCGACGGACCTGTCCTCGGCCTCGCGTGGGACGGAGCCGGCTACGGGCTCGACGGCGCCCTCTGGGGCGGCGAGGCGCTGGTCGTGGACGGGGCGTCGTTCCACCGCGCGGCGCACCTCCGCTCCTTCCCGCTGCCGGGCGGCGAGCGCGCCATGCGGGAGCCGCGCCGCTCCGCGCTCGGCCTGCTCTGGGAGCTCCGCGGCGAGGGCGCCCGGGATCTCGCGCGCGCCTGGTTCCGCGAGGCCGAGCTCGGCCCGCTGTTCTCCATGCTCGCGCGCGGGACGGGCTCGCCGCGCACGACGAGCGTGGGGCGCCTGTTCGACGGGGTGGCGGCGCTCGCGGGCCTGCGCGGGGCGGCGAGCTTCGAGGGGCAGGCCGCCATGGAGCTGGAGTGCCTGGCCGAGGCGGCCGGCGAGCAGGCGGGCTATCCGCTGCCGCTGCGCGCCAGCGCGCCGGGGGTGCCGGCGGTGATCGACTTCGGACCGCTGATCGACGCGGTGCTGGGCGATCGGCGTGACGGCGTGCCGCCCGGCGTCATCGCGGCCCGCTTTCACGCGGCGCTCGTGGACGTCGCCGAGGCGCTCGCTGCCGCGAGCGGCCTCGGGCGCATCGTGCTCGCGGGCGGGTGCTTCCAGAACGCGCTCCTCGCCGCGTCGATCCGCGAGCGCCTCGTGGCGTGGGGCGTGGAGGTCTATGCGCCGAGGCTCTACCCGCCGGGCGACGGCGGCCTGTCGCTCGGCCAGGTCCTCGTGGCCGCGCGGCGCGGCGCGGACGCGGTGGAGGCGTGACGATGTGCCTCGGCGTCCCCGGCAAGGTCCTCGGCGTCGCGGGCGGCGATCTCCGGCTCGGCCGCGTCGCCTTCGGCGGGATCGTCAAGGAGATCTGCCTCGCCTACGTGCCGGAGGCGGAGCCCGGCGATTATGTGATCGTGCACGCGGGCTTCGCCATCAGCCGCATCGACGAGGCGTCGGCGCGATGGACGCTCTCCTATCTGGACGAGCTCGGCGCGGCGCGCGAGGGGGAGGAGCCGCGATGAGGTTCATCGACGAGTACCGCGACGCGCAGCGGGTCGGGCCGTACGTGGAGGCGATCCGGCGGGTGGTCTCTCGCCCCTGGTCGATCATGGAGGTCTGCGGCGGCCAGACGCACGCCATCGTCCGATTCGGCCTGGACGAGCTCCTGCCTCCAGAGATCTCGCTCCTCCACGGCCCTGGCTGCCCGGTGTGCGTCACGCCGGTCGAGCTCATCGATTGCGCGCTCGAGATCGCCTCGCGCCGCGAGGTCACGTTCTGCTCGTTCGGCGACATGCTGCGCGTCCCCGGCTCGAGCGACGACCTGTTCGCGGTGAAGTCGAGGGGCGGCGACGTGCGCGTCGTCTACTCGCCGCTCGACGCGCTCGCGCTCGCCGAGCGCCTCCCGGATCGCGAGGTCGTCTTCTTCGCGGTCGGCTTCGAGACCACGGCGCCCGCGAACGCGATGGCGGTGTTCCAGGCGCGACGCCGCGGCATCCGGAACTTCTCGCTCCTCGTGTCGCACGTGCTCGTGCCACCCGCGATGGAGGTGATCCTCCGGGCGCCGGATCGGCGCGTCGACGGGTTCCTCGCCGCGGGCCACGTGTGCACGGTGATGGGCGTCGACGCCTACCGCCCGCTCGCCGCCGAGCACCGCGTCCCCATCGTGGTCACGGGCTTCGAGCCGATGGACATCCTCCAGGGCATTTTCATGTGCGTCCGGCAGCTCGAGGAGGGCCGCTTCGACGTGGAGAACCAGTACGCCCGCTCGGTGCGCGAGGCCGGCAACGAGGCCGCGCAGCGCATGATCCGGGAGGTCTTCGAGATCGTGCCCCGGACCTGGCGAGGCATCGGTCCCATCGCCGGGAGCGGGCTCGGGCTCCGGGCGCCGTACGCGGACCACGATGCACAGCTGCGGTTCGGGGGTTCTGGGCGCAGGGCGCCAGCAGGCGACCCAGAGCCCCGAGCATTGGACCGAGGTTCGGGGCGCAGGGCGCCGGCAGGCGACCCAGAGCCCCGAGCGTCGACCGACTGCAAGAGCGGCCTCGTGCTCCAGGGGGTGATCAAGCCGCCGGACTGCCCCGCGTTCGGTGTGCGCTGCACGCCGGAGACTCCGCTGGGCGCCACGATGGTCTCCTCGGAAGGCGCGTGCGCGGCCTACTACCGTTACCGGAGGGCGGACCCGCCGCGCGGTTCGAGATGACCTGCCCCGCGCCGCTGCGCGAAAGGACGATCCAGCTTGCCCACGGCGGCGGCGGGCGGCTCATGCGTGAGCTCATCGAGCACGTCTTCCTGCCCGCCTTCGACAGCGCTCCGCTCTCGGCCCGTCATGACGGCGCCGTGGTGCGGCTCGGCGGCGCGTCCATCGCGTTCACCACGGACACCTACGTCGTGCATCCGCGCTTCTTCCCCGGAGGTGACATCGGCAAGCTGTCCATCTATGGCACGGTGAACGACCTGGCCATGACGGGCGCCCGGCCCGCTTACCTGAGCGCCGGCTTCATCATTGAGGAGGGGCTGCCCATCGGCGAGCTCCAGCAGATCGCGCTGTCGATGCGCGCTGCTGCGGACGCGTGCGGGGTCGAGCTCGTGACGGGCGACACCAAGGTGGTCGACCGGGGCAAGGGAGACGGGCTGTTCATCAACACCGCCGGCGTCGGCGTGGTGCCCGAGGGCGTGGCCATCGCGCCCCGCCGGGTCCGGCCGGGCGATGCCGTACTCGTGTCCGGCGACGTGGGGCGGCACGGGATCGCGGTGCTGTCCGTGCGTGAGGCGCTGGCGTTCGAGGAGCCAGTGGAGAGCGACTGCGCGCCGGTCGAAGGCCTCGCTGCGGCGCTGATCGCGTCGGGGATCGACGTCCACTGCCTGCGGGATCCGACCCGCGGCGGGCTCGCGGCCGTATTGAATGAGATCGCGCTCGATGCGGGCGTCCACGTCGAGGTGGAGGAAGCGCAGATCCCCGTGGAACCTGCGGTCCTCGGGGCGTGCGAGCTGCTCGGGCTCGACCCGCTTTACGTGGCGTGCGAGGGCCGGCTCGTCGCATTCCTGCCGGCAGCCCAGACGGAGCGCGCCCTGGCGAGCCTGCGCGACCACCCGCTCGGCCGGGGGGCCGCGCGCATCGGTCGGATCGTCGGGGAGGGGAAAGGGAGCGTTGTCCTGAGGACCCGGCTCGGGACCCGGCGCACACTCGATCTGCTCTCCGGCGAGCAGCTCCCGCGGATCTGCTGAGGCTGCGGATCGGAGCGCACGAAGCATTCGTGTCGGGCGAGCCATGCACGGATCGAGCGACACGGCACGCTCCGCGCGCCTCGGTCAATCAGCCCGCATGCGCTCCAGCATCGGGCTGATCAAGACAGACCTGTGATCGAACATGACGGCAGCGGACAGGGGGGCCATAGTTCAATCGGTGGGCGGCTCGCTCCCCGTTGGTCGTGTGGGTGACGCGAGTGAGGTGGCGCAGGCCACCTCTTTCTAACGCGTGAGGGCGGGATCGGCGAGCCGGCACCGGAGTACTTGGCGGCGTTGTCGAGCAGGTTCGTAAGGATCTGCGACAGCCGGGCCGGATCGACGAAGAGCTCAGGCACACGCCCCTCCACGTGGAGGGTCACCGGGTGCTGCCCGAGGGTCGGCTCGATTTCAGCGTGGATTTCGCGTCCAGGGGGGCACGAGCGAGCCGAAGGCGCCGTGCGAGCGGCGCTCAGCCAAGAGAGTGCGGTTTAAACTACAATTGGCTGACGCCCAGAGCGTCACGAAGGCGCACGCCCCCCTTACCCCCCACGATCATTTCGGCTGGTGTTCGCCTGCTCGCCAAGTGCGGAACGTGCTCCAGCACATAGCGGCGCATCAGGTTGGCCGTCAGCAGCTTCAGCAGCAGCGCGGCATGATTGGCGTTGAAGCAGTGGCTCGGCACGCGACCGCACCCCCACCCGTGCTTGAGCTCGCCAATGAGCGGCTCGATGCCCGCGCGCAGGTCATACCGCGCCGCGACGTCTTCCGGCGCTTCGACCGGCTCGTTGGTCAAAAAGACCTGTACCGTGTAGTCGAGCCCCTCCCAAAGGTAGATCTGTTTGCCATTCTCCCGGTCGCGTGTGCGTACGGCGATGCATCAAGGCGCTGCAATCCCCCGCGCCATCGATCCGTACGTAGATGGCCGCGCTCGGAGCTGCGGCGCGCGCGCGTTCAATGCACTCCTCGACGAAGGGCACATCGGCTTCGCCGAAGCTCGTGTCGCCCGGTCGCAGCTTGGCTCCGACGATGGCGTCGGCCTCGGCGATCCGCGCCAGGATCGGATGATAGCTCGGCCGGCCGTGGTAGCGCGGGTTCGGGCCCGGCCGCGCCCCCTCCTGCACCCCAAAGAGCGGCTCCACGGTGGTGTCGACGTCGATATGCACGAATCGGTGCTTTCGGCGAGCAACCAGGGCAAGCCCGTGAGCGACGACCATGCTGTGCAGCGCCTCGAGCGCATCGTCGTCGAAGCGGCACAGGTCGCGGTCGACGGTGTCGATACTCGGGGCTCGCGCCGGCGCACCTTGGAGGTGCTCGGCGTGTGCCTTCGTTTGGTCATAGCAACCCGGACGGGTCGCCACGCCGAGCCTTTCTTTCAAGGTGTTCCTTTTACTGCGCCGGATTCTCACGCCCCGGATCGGATTTCTGGGCGCGAAATCCACGTTCAGGGTATCCTGGACACCATCACCTCCCGCTTCACCGCGCGAGCGCGGTAGGCAAGCGGTACCTGGGTCGAGCTCACCCTGCGGCTCTTGGAGCTGAAGGACGAGCTCCTCGGGAGCGACGCGGCGTCACCGCCAGATTCGCCGGTGTTTACGGCGGGAGCGTATCGCCACCGCCGCCACCGCCGCCACGGCGACCACGGTGGCCGCCGCGATGGCGAGGCGCCGGGCCGTGTGCTCTGTCTCGCCCTTGATGCCGCCCCATTTCGCCTTGGCCGCGACCAGGTCGCGCGCGAGCCGCTCCTTGCTGTGCTCGATCTGCTCGGCAGGCCCCGCGGGCGCCGCGGAACCTGCGCCGGCGCTGACGTGACCTCGCTCGCTGAGGGGACGGGCGACCCTCTCCGTATCGAACCGGATTGCGCTGGATGGATCCATATGTCCCGCGCTGCAATCGCTGTTCCCCGTCAGCGCATCGGCGTGCTCGCCGGCTCGCGTGGCAGCGCCGACGCTGTACTTCCATCGTGCAGGCCACCCCATCGGAGGGGCCCTCTCCGGACGGAGGGCGTCGTCAGGACGCCACACGGGCACGAGGCGCGTCGCGGACGGCTCAGCGGCGCTGGCGCTCCGGTGCGCTCGGCTGCTGGCGCCGGATGCGCAACGCGGCCACCTGGTCGCGCCGCATGAACCAGCCCGGCCGCATCAAGGCCCGCGCGACGGCGGGATACGCGCCCGACGCACGAGCTCGCCGGGGAGCGCGACGAGCAGCACGCCGGCGGTGATCGTCGCGGCGTCGGACCAGTCCGCCCTGAACCCGCCGAGCGTGATGAGCATCGTGGTCGCCGCGGCCGGCGCGTGCTGCGCCTTGAGCAGCTCCTGCGAGAGCAACGTCAGGGCCACGGCGAGGACCGACGCCCACGCGCGGCGCGACAGCAGGTGTCCGGAACCCATCACGGACGGCTCGGCCGCGGCGCCGAGCACGGCCACGGCCGCGGCGGCAGCCACGATACCGAGCAGGTGGCCGACGAGCGTGTTGTAGAGCCGCGCGCCCGGGCTCCGCGGCGTGGTCACATGAACGAACACGGTCGGCCCGAGGCTCGGGAATAGCCACGGCTTGCCCATCGCGAGCCCGACGGCCGCAGCGAGCGCCATGAGCGCCGCCCCGGCGAGCGGAGCCCAGACGGCCTCCGGTACCCTGGCGAGGCGAGCGCGCGCGGCGTGGAGCCTTGGTCTGGACGCGGTGCGGTTCATCATCGGTCAGCGCTCGCCCGCGCCTCGGTCCGCGATCATCCCTCCTGTCGTCAGAGCGGGACGCCCAGGATCTGCGGCGCATGCGCGCTCACCTGCGTCAGGAGCCACGCCTGCTGGCGACGGGTGTTCTCCTCGATCCGGTCGCAGCTCGCCATGAGCGCGCGATCGAGCAGCATCATGGCCGTCTTCTTCACGGCGACGAGCGTGATGTGCAGGTCGGCCGCGAGCACGTACAGCTCGTGCAACCCCCGGAGCTGCCCGAGGTGGCCTTCCCTGGCCCGGTTCAGGCGGATCTTCTCCGGCAAGGAGCCGAGCTCGTTCGCGTCGCCGGCCGGCGGGGCCGGATTGTACGGCCGCGCCGCCGGCTCCAGCCATGAAAGCGACTGCCGCGAGAGCTCCTGGAGCCGCGAGAGCCCCATCGACAGCTCGCCCTCGTTCAGCGCGTGCTCGGACGCGGCGTCGCACGCCGCGATGAACCGCTCGTGGGCCAGCCGGAGCAGGCCGAGGTAGTCGGCCAGGCGCTGTCGCTCGGGCGCATCGCCGGAAGGACGCGTGATCGCCGACGCGATCGCCGAGGCCGCGGCGCCGGCCCGCTCGACGACCCGCTCCGCCACGCCGGTGACCTTCGCGACCGCGGTGCGGGCGGCGCTCACCTTCTGCAGTTTGGCCGCAGCGAGCTTCACGGCCGGCTGCTTGCTCACCGGGTCCCAGGTCGTCATCGTCAGCTCGTTCGCGGCCCGCGGCCGCCCGTCCGGCTCGGCCCCGTCGGTCCCCTCCTCGTCCCAGTACCCGTAGTGAAACGGGATGAACAGGTGCCCCGGGAGGATATCCCCGAGCCTCGCCGCCCCGCGCACCCGGCCACGGCGGGTGATGACGTCGACCATGTCGCCCTCGCTCACGTCCATGCGCGCGGCGTCCTCGGCGCTCATCTGCACGAACACGTCCGGGGCCGCCGCCTGCAGCGCCGGGGACCGGCCGGTCTTCGTCCTCGTGTGGAAATGGTAGATGAGCCGTCCGGTCGTCAACCAGAACGGGTACTCGTCGTCGGGCGACTCCGGCGGAGCAAACCAGTCAGCAGCCTTGAGGATCGCGCGGCCCGCCGGGTCGTTGGCCGCATACTGCTCGCGCGTGATCGCCGCGCCGGTCTCGATGTCGTGCCCATAGCTCCCGCACTCGTCGGCGCCGGTCGGGAAGCGCAGATCCGTGTACTGCCGCTCGGTCCCGTCCGGGTGCTCGTCGTTCACCGGCCACTGGATGCCGGAGCCGCCAGTGAGCTTGGCATACGTCAGGCCGGTGTAGTCGCAGTTCTGACCCTTGCTGCACGCGCGCCACGCGTCGAACGCGCCCTCGGGCGTGTCCCACTTGATGAGCGGTTGACCGTCCCTGTCCGTGAAGCCCATGCGCCGGGCGAAATCGATGAAGATATCCATGTCCGGCCGCGCCGCGCCCGGCGGGTCGACGGCCTTGTACGAGATGTGCACCGTCCGATCGGTGTTCGTGAACGTGCCGGTCTTCTCCCCCCACATCGCGCTCGGCAGCACCAGGTCCGCGAACCGCGTGGTCTCGGTCGGAAAGGCGTCCTGAACGACGACGAAGAGATCCTCCTTCGCCAGCGTCTTGCGGATGCGGGGCAGGTTGGGCATCGAGACCGCCGGGTTCGTGGCGATGATCCAGAGCATCCGGATCGACCCCTGCTCGGCCAGCCGGAACAGCTGGGTGCAATGGGTGTGGGGCGCGAAGGTGGGGATCTCGTCCGGCTCGACGTTCCACACGCGCGCGAGGTCGGCCACGTGCGCCGGGTTCTCCATGTTGCGGAACCCGGTGAACTCGCCGTCTGCGCCGGTCTCGCGGGTGTTCTGGGCGGTCGGCTGGCCGTTCGACTGGATCACGCCGCAGCCGGGTTTGCCGATCATGCCGCGGATCAGGACGAGGTTGTTGACCTGGCACGCCGCGGCCGTGGCCTCGTGCGCCTGGTAGATACCCTGGAGCGCGGTGGCCAAGAGCCGCTCGCTCGTCCCGAGCAGGTGCGCCGCGGCGTTCAGCTGATCCACGGGGACGCCGGTGATCTCGGCCACGCGCCGGGGCGGGTACGCCGCGACCTTCTCCCGCAGCGCCGCGAACCCGACCGTGTGCGCGTCGACGAACGCCTGGTCCACGTGCCCGTTCTGGATGATCAGGTGCATGAGCCCGTTCAGCAGCGCCACGTTCGTGCCGAGGCGCAGGGCCAAGTGGACGTCGGCCTCCCGGGCGGTGTCGGTCGTCCGCGGGTCGATGACGACGAGCCTGGGCGGGTTCGGACCCCGGCGGCGGTCGAGGATGTGCATCCACGACACCGCCTGCGTCGCCGCGATGTTGTGGCCGACGTGCAGGATGCAATCGGCGACGTCGAAGTCCCGGTAGCTCGACGGCTGCCCGTCGCGGCCGAACGTCTCGCGGAGCGAGCTGCCAGCCGTGGCGGTGCACAGCCGCGTGTTCCCATCGATGTGGTTCGTGCGGAGCCCGGCGTGGGTGATGACGCTGAGCGTGTAGTAGTCCTCGAGGAACAGCTGTCCGCTGTTGTAGATGGCGACCGCGCCGGGCGTGTACCGGCCGATCACGTCCTTGCACCGGCGGGTCAGGAGCCCCATCGCCTCGTCCCACGTGGCCTCGCGGAACGTGTTGCCCGGTTTCTTGCCGGTGCGGATCAGCGGCCGGGTCAGCCGATCGGGGCTGTTGTTGGCGACCCAGCCGTTCAATCCCTTCGGGCCCAGCCGACCGCGGTTCACGATGTCCTCTGCCCGGCCGCGGACGCCGACGATCCTGTTCCCCTTGACGCCGATATCGAGCCCGCATCCGTTCGTGCACAGCACGCAGCAGGACTGGACCCATCGCTCCGGCTCCTCGTCCGTCTGCTCGTCGACCCGCGTCGGCCACTGGTGCTCGCCGAAGTACGGCGTCCGCTCGCCCCACGGGCTCGTCACGCTATTCCGTGTCTGGTGCATGCTCCGACTCCTTCCGTGTCACCCTGGGTGGGCGTCCTTGGCGACGGTGCACGCCATGAACGCGCCCATCTCCTCGTGCCGCACCTGGATGAACCGGAGGTCCGGAACGCGGTGAAACGCGCCCACGATGCCGTTGATGCCATCGCCCGGACAGGCGTAGACGCGCCGGACGCCCCACGCGACGAGACGCCTCAGCAGGAACTCGCCGACGGTCTGGGCCATGAGTCTCCCCCCCCGCGAGCTCGAACGTGAGCCCGACCCGGCGCCGGCGTGCGACATCCGTGCCGCCTCGCCGCGCCGCGCGCTGCGTGCCGCGGTTGCGCGTGCGAGCGGCCGCTGCGCGCGCGGGCTCAGGCGATGCATTCCGGGGCGCGCCGGGCGCGCGCTCGCGCCGGCAGGGGAAGCTCGAATGCAACACCAGGCATCCACGGATCCGTCACAAATCGATCGCAGCTCGCAGGACCTCGCCGCCGATGCGCTCCACGAGGCGAAGAAGCTCCTCGCTGCGGAGCTCGCGCTGGCCAAGCGCGATCTTCGCCGGTCGGCGGCGGCCCTCTCGCGCTCGGCGGTCGCGTTCGGGGTCGCGGGCGTCGCGGGGCTCGCCGGTATCGACGCGCTGATGGTGTCCCTGGCTGTGGGGCAGCGCCGCAATCATCCGGCGCGCTCGACGGCCGTGGGGCTCGGGCTGCTCGCGCTCGCGGCCGCCGCCTGGCTCGTCGGGCGGTCCGCGCTGCCTCGCGGCCCGCTGCCGATCGCCGCGCGGATCGCGTCGGACATCGAGGACGTCGCCCAGCGCGTGGTGGGGTGAAGCGGTCGCCTCGGCTCAGCGCTGGAGTCGTCGCTCAGCGCGGGGGTCAACGCCGGAGCGCGGCGGCGGCGCGGCCCGAGGCGGCGGTCCCCTCACGCGAGGAGGCGCCGCCAGGGGGTGCTGCGCCGGGCCGCTGCGCTGTGCGCGGCGGCCCCGGCGAGGGCCGCCGCGCACAGCGCCACGGCGCCGAGCGACCAGCGATGGATGTCGAACCAGAGCTCCAGGCTCGAGGCCTTGGCGCGCCGGTCGAACGGGCCGTGCGCGCCGAAGTCCCCCGGCACGGGCGCCCACAGGTTGTCGAGGCGATCCGGGTCCACGGGCTCATCGGTCATCTGCCGCGTGTACCCGACCTTCGCGAGCCAGTGATCGAGCAGCCCCGGGATCACGCGGTTCCCCCAGATCGCCTTGACGGTCGGGAAGCCGACCTTGATGTCGCGGCGGTCGTGGTGCGCGGCCCAGTAGAGCCCGTCGGCCGCCACCTCGGGCTGGAAGATCGGCGGGACCGGCTGTGGATTGTACGGGAGGCGCGACTTCGACCAGAGGAACTGCGGCGTGTTCATCGCCGGCAGGTGCACCATGCTCACGCGCACGCGGCTTCCGTCGTGGATCAGCTCGCTGCGCAGCGACTCGGTGAAGCCCACGATGGCGTGCTTGGACGCGCAGTAGGCCGACTGCAGCGGGATGCTCCGGTAGGCGAGCGCGGAGCTCGCCTGCACGATGATCCCGCGGTCGCGTGGGAGCATCCGCGCGAGCGCCGCGAGCGTTCCGTGCACATACCCGAGGAAGTTGACCTTGAGGACGCGCTCGTACTCTTCGGGCCGCATCTCCTTCACGGGCGAGAAGACCGACGTCATCGCGACGTTGATCCAGGCGTCGATCGGGCCGAAGCGCTGCTCGACCGCCGCGGCCGCAGCCTCGACCTGCGCGGAATCGGCGACGTCGGTCGGCAGGACGAGCGCGCTCGCCCCGGCGTCCTCCGCCTCGCGCCGCGCCTCCTCGAGCCCGTCGCGCCCGCGCGCGACCAGCCCGATGCGCGCGCCTTCGCGCGCAAACCGCCGCACCGTCGCGCGCCCCACGCCCGCTGACGCCCCCGTGATCACCACGACCTCCGCCCGCCTGGAATCGTCCATGCCCGTCGCGCCCCCGCCTCGCCCGCGGCATCAAGCAACGTGAATGCCACCTGGGCGTGTCACTTCCTCAAGCTCGACAGCACGTCCTTGATCCGCTCGGCTGGGTCCGCCGTGAGCGACCAGGGGCTCGGCTGCCGCACCACGTGCAGGTTGCCTCGACGCTCGAGCACCTCGAACCGCGTCATTCCCTCTTTCGGGTACGGCGCGGGGAACGCTGTGGCGGGCGTCCTCTCGGCGGCTCGGCGTGACGCCCGCCGAGTATCGAGGGCGCTTCGCCGAGAAGGCCCCGCACGCTGTGGAGTGAAGGCGGCCCCTTCGATAGATCTGCGTCCCCGGACGATCGTGGCTCGACGCGCCGGCGCCCTTTATACTCGCGGCGACCGTCGCGCCATGGCCGGCGCGACCCCGACCAACGCCTGACGGAGATCCCCAGTGAACCACCATCCCGCATTGACACCTGGCCGCGTGGCCGTGGTGACCGGCGCCGCCGGCGGCATCGGGCTCGCCGCCGCCGAGCGCTTCGCGCGCATGGGCCTGAAGGTCTGTCTCGCCGATCTCGACGGGCCGGCGCTGCACGAGGCCGCCGCGCGCGTCGCCGCCCTCGCGGCCGGCGGCGAGGCCGACGTGCGCGCGGCCCCGACCGACGTCGCCAGGCTCGAGGACGTGCAGCGCCTGAAGCAGGTCGCCTACGACGCGTTCGGCGAGGTGGCGGTCCTGATGAACAACGCCGGAGTCGGCAACGGCGCCGGACCGTGGAAGGACTACGAGCGCTGGCGCCGGCTGATCGAGGTCAATCTCTGGGGCGTGCTCCACGGCGTGCACGCGTTCACGGAGGCGATGCTGGCGCAGGACACCCCTTGCGCCATCGTCAACACGGGCTCGAAGCAGGGCATCACCACCCCGCCGGGCGACGCGGCCTACAACGTCTCCAAGGCCGGCGTGAAGGTGCTGACCGAGCAGCTCGCTCACGAGCTGCGCAACGTCGCCGGCAGCAAGGTCACCGCCCACCTGCTCATCCCGGGATACACGTTCACCGGCATGACCGCGCGAGGCCCGGAGAAGCCCGCTGAAGCGTGGACCGCCGATCAGGTGGTGGACAGGATGCTCGCCGGCATGGGCCGCGGCGATTTTTACATCCTCTGTCCGGACAACGCGGTCACGCGCGAGATGGACGAGCGCCGAATCCAGTGGGCGGCCGACGACCTCATCCAGAACCGACCTGCGCTGTCGCGCTGGCACCCCGACCACGCGGACGCGTTCGCGGCGTTCATGGCGGGCGCGGCGAAGCCCTGACGCACAAGGCTCCTCCGGAGCAGAGGTCGTGAGCAGGCGGATGCCGACTCAGGCCTGCCTCTTCGCTGAATCAGGGGCAACCGGGACGCCATTCGACGCGCTCCCGCAGGTCGTGAAGGTTGCTTCTCTCCCCCACAAAGGTGGCACGCATCTCACAACAAACCCTTGATATGTAAGGGGAATCGCCGCGATCCGTGTCGACCTGGGCTTGCGCGCCGCAAGGCCTTGACAGGTCGGGACGGCTCACGCCCTACTGGCCGTTCCAGAGAGGTCATGCAGCCGCCCCGATCCCCTGCGCTCGTGCTCATCGCTGACGACAATCCGCTCAACATCGAGGTGCTCTGCGGCGCGCTTGCGGGTGAGGGGCTGAATCTCGCCATGGCGGGTGACGGCGAGGAGGTGCTCGCGGTGGTCGGCCGCGAGGAGCCGGATCTGATCCTGCTCGACGCGCTCATGCCCGGCCTCGACGGCTTCGAGACCTGCAAGCGTCTGAAGGCCAACCCGGCGACGAGGGATATCCCCGTCGTGTTCATGACGGCGCTCGCCGATGAGCATTACAGGATCCAGGGCTTCAGCGTGGGCGCCGTGGACTACGTGATAAAGCCCTTCGAGAGAGGCGAGCTCCTGGCGCGCGTGCGGACCCAGCTCTCGCTCCGGAGCGCGACGCGGGCCCTGAAGGAGCAGAACCTGCGGCTCTCGGAGGAGATCCGGGAGCGCGACGCCGCCGAGCGGGCCCTCGAGCGCCGCACGGCGGAGCTGTACGAGGCGAACGCGCAGCTCGCGCAGGAGCTCTCGCAGCGCGAGCAGGCCGAGGCCGCGAGGGCGGCGCTGCACGAGCAGATCATCGCCGCCCAGCGGGACAGGCTGCGCGAGCTCTCGGCGCCGCTCATCCCGATCACCGACGGGATCCTTGTGATGCCCCTCGTCGGCACGATGGACGTCGAGCGCGCCAGGCAGGCGGTCGACACCGCGCTGCGCGGGGCGAGCGAGCGCGGCGCCGACTTCCTCATCTTCGACATCACCGGCGTGAACGTGGCCGACGAGACCGTGGCGAGCATGCTCGTGCAGGCGGCGAGGGGCCTCGGCTTGCTCGGCACGCGGGCGATCATCACGGGCATCCGCCCCGAGGTGGCGCAGGCGCTCGTGCGGCTCGCCCTCGGCCTCGGTGAGCTGGTGACCAAGGCCACCGTGCAGGCTGGCGTGGCGCACGCGCTCCGGGCGCGCGGGAGGGCGTTCGGCGCTCCCTGACGCCCCTCGAACCTCCGACGCGACGCAGAGGAGGCGTCCTGCCCTCGATCAGCGATGCCAAGAGCCGTGCAGGGCCACAAATTCGCCCGAGGAGAACAGAGACCATGATGCAGCTCGTGGATTATCTATGGGGCGAGACGCTCTATGAGGGCCTCGAGACCCGCGTCCAGCGCGCCGTCAAGAGACCTTCGGGCGAGCGCGTGGTCGTCAAGCAGCCCGTCGCGATGACGCCGAGCTCGCGCACCGTCGGCCGGCTCCTGCACGAGCACCAGCTCCTGACCAAGCTCGCCGATGTACCCGGCGTGGCGCGCCCTCTGGCGCTCGAACAGCAGGGCGGCAGTGTGGCGCTGGTCCTGCACGACGCCGGCCTGCGCTCGCTCGACCGGGTGCTGGCCGAGCGCGGCCGGCTGCACATCGAGGCTGCCCTGCGCCTCGCCCTGGGCGTGTGCCGCGTGCTCCAGGGCGTGCATGCAGCCGGCGTCATGCACAAGGACGTCAAGCCGCAGAACATCCTTGTCGATGAGACCTGGACCGAGGTCGTGCTCGTCGACTTCGGCATCGCCTCGGAGCTGGCCCAGGAGGCGACCGAGGCGAGCCTGCCCGACGCGCTGGAAGGGACCCTCGCCTACATCTCTCCCGAGCAGACCGGGCGCACCGCCCGTGGGCTGGACGCCCGCACGGATCTGTACTCGCTGGGCGTGCTGCTGTTCGAGGCGTTGTCGGGACGGCGGCCGTTTCTCGAGAAGGACCCGCTCGCGCTGGTGCATGCGCACCTCGCCAAGACG
This sequence comes from Sorangium sp. So ce590, assembly GCF_051521365.1. NCBI lineage: Bacteria > Pseudomonadati > Myxococcota > Polyangiales > Polyangiaceae > Sorangium > Sorangium sp. So ce590. The sequence goes on along the minus strand of NZ_CP150346.1, from coordinate 4,255,599 downwards.
CCGCCCGCGCTCGACGAGCCGCGCCTCGTCGAGGGCGTCCCCGGCGCCGTGGCGCGGCTCGTCGAGCGCTGCCTCGAGAAGCACCCCGAGCAGCGCTACCAGACGGCCAGTGGCCTCGCCTCGGACCTCGAGCGGGCGCTCTCGGCGTGGACCGAGCGCGGCCACATCGCGCCATTTGCCCTGGGACGCAAGGACTTCTCGCCCAGGCTCTCGCTTCCGCAGACCCTGGTGAGCCGCGACGAGGAGAGCCGGGAGATCGCCGCGGCCTTCGAGCGCGCCGCGGGCGGGGCGGTCGAGGTGCTGCTGCTCGCGGGCCCGTCGGGGGTGGGAAAGACGGCCCTTGTGCGCTCGGTCTACCGCGAGATCGCCAGGGCGGGCCGGGGGCTGCTCCTCTCGGGGAAGCACGATCAGCTCGGGCGCTCCGTCCCTTATGCCGCGCTCGCCCAGGCCTTCTCGGGCCTCTTGAACAACCTGACCGCCAGTCCCAAGCCCGTGTTCGAGTCGTGGCGCGCGCGCATCGATCGAGCGCTGGGCCCGAACGCGCGGGTGATCGCCGACCTGGTACCGGAGCTGGAATGGCTGATGGGCACGCTCGCGCCCGTGCCGGAGGTGCCGACGGAGATGGCGTACAACCGGCTCAAGCTGAGCTGGATCGATTTCGTGCGGTCCGTGACCGACGCCTCGCCGCCGCTGGTGCTGTTCCTCGACGACCTGCAGTGGGTGGACCCCGCGTCGCTGGAGCTGCTCAAGGTGCTCTTGACGGACGTGGGGCGCAAGCACCTGCTCGTGATCGCAGCCTATCGGGACAACGAAGTGGAGCCGGGCCACCCGCTGTGGACGCTCGTGGAGGCGGTATCGGCGAGCGGCGTGACGACGCCGCGGCTGACCGTGGGGCCGCTCTCCGAGGCGTCGGTAGCGCAGTGGCTCACGCTCGCGCTGTCCGCCGAGCCCGAGCGGGTCAGACCGCTTTCGGGTGCGCTGCATCGCAAGACGCACGGCAACCCCTTCTTCCTGGGCCAGCTCTTGCTGGAGCTCCACCGTCAGAAGCGCGTGCGGCGCGATCTGGAAGACGGCGCGTGGCAATGGGATCAGGACGCGGTGGAGCGCGCGGCGGTCACCGACAACGTCGTGGATCTCGTGCTCCGCAAGGTGGTGGAGCTGCCAGCGAGCACGCAGGACGTCCTGGGACAGGCGGCGTGCGCGGGCCACAGCTTCTCGTTCGAGGAGCTGACGGTGCTCTCGGGCAAGGAGCCGGCCGAGGTCGGGGCCGTCCTGTGGCCCGCGGTGCTCGCGGGGCTGGTGCTCCCCAGCGATGGGCATTACCGAGAGGCGCAGGCGCTGGCGCAGTCGCTGGCGCACCTGAGCCGCGATCTCGAGGCGCGCTACAGGTTTCTGCACGACCGCGTGCAGCAGGCGTTCTACGAACGGATCCCGCCGGAGCAGCGAGCGAGGACCCACCTCGCGATCGGCCGGAGGCTCCGGGCGGTGTTCGAGCGCCAGGGGGGCTCGAACCAGAAGCAGCTGGAGATGGTGAGGCACCTGAACCTGGGGGCCGCGGCGCTCGAGAACGAGGGGGAGCGCAAGGATCTGGCGAAGCTGAACCTGCGAGGAGCGAGGGCAGCGAAGGCGAACGGCTCCTACAAGCTGCAAGCGACGCTCGCGGAGCAAGCGCAGCGGCTCCTGGGAGAGCGCGCGTGGGAGGATGAGCCGCAGCTGTCGGTGGAGATGGCGCTCGAACGCATCGAGGCGGACTACATGCTGCGCGCGTTCGACGAGGTGCACCGGGGAGCACTGGCGCTCCTTTCGCGGCCGCTGCCCGCGCCGCCGAGGCTCGCGGCGCAGGAGCTGCGCGTGCGCGCGTTTCGCGCCGCCGGGCAGCTCCGAGAAGGAGAGAGCCTCGGGCTCCTGGCGCTCGCCGAGCAGGGCATCCACTACCCCGAGAGCAACGAGGCGTGCATCGCTCAGATCAAGCAGCTGCTCGAGGAGTGCAACGCATGGCTCGACGAGCACCCCGAGGGCTTCACCCGGATGCCCGCCGATCCCTCCCCCGAGCATTCGCTCTGCGATGCCCTCGAGGCCGCCATGGGGCTGTGCGCCGTGATCGGCACGCGCCCCGCCACCTTCGCCCTCGCGGCGGTGCGCAACACGCACCAGGCGATGAAGCGGGGGGCGCTGACGTCCGCGGCGCCGTTCTTCATCGGGATACTCGCCCACGCGCCATCGGCCTTCCTCGGAGATTACCGCGGAAGCGTGCGCTGGACGCGGGAGGGAGAGCAGGCGGCGATACGCCTCGCCTCGCCCTTCTTCCCGGAGTGCTCCTTCATTCGAGGGCTGTATGTGCCCCATGAATCTCCCGTGGAGCAGAGCCGGTCCTGCTATCAAGCCGCGCTGCGCGCGGCGACCGTCTCCGGCTCCTTCGTGGGCACCAGCTACGGCTTGCTCGGCGAGCTTTATTACGTGGATCTGTGGGGAGGACGCCCGCTCGACCAGGTGGCGAAGCGGGAGGAGGCGCAGCGAGACCTGATGGCGCGGGCCGGCGACGCCCACGGACGGCAATTCTTCGCGCTTGTCGCAGACTACGCCGCCTTTCTCCGCGCCGCGACGCGTCCCAGGCCCACCCCCGAGCAGGACTGGCTCACCGAGAGCTCGCGCTCTTTCCTCGCGAGGGGCAATGGGCTCGTGGCCGAGCTGGCGCGCATCCTGGAGGTGCATCTGTTCCTTTCGTTCGGCGAGCACACGCGGGCCCTCGAGCACGCCGAGGAAGCCGAGCGGTTCCGTCCTGCCGTCTACGGGACTCCCTCCGTGACGGACATCCCGCTCTGGCGGGGGCTCGCCGCCGCGAAGTGCTGCGTGTCTACACGCCCGCAAGCGGATACGCGCCCGCACGAGGAGCGCGCAGGGCTCCTCGCCACGCTGGACCACGCCATCGAGCGCTTTCGTACCTTCACCGAGGGGTGCGCGGAGAACTTCGGCCACAAGCTGCGGCTGCTCGAGGCCGAGCGCGCCCGCCTCGACGGCCGCACCGACGACGCGCTCTCGGCGTACGACGACGCCATCGAGCAGGCCCACGCGCACGGCTTCCTGCACGTCGAGGCCCTCGCCGCCCAGCTCTGCGCCGACTTCCATCTCTCGGCGAACCGCGAGCGCCTCGCGGCCCACTACCTGCGCCAGGCCTGCGACGCCTATACCCGCTGGGGCGCGCTCGCCCTGGTCGCCCACCTCCACGAGCAGCATCCGACCTTGCTCCCGGGCCCCGCGGCGGCTCTCGCCGCCGAGCGCGCCCCCACGACGGCCTCCATCAACACGACCGACACGACCGGCAACGCGGCGCTCGACGTCGCCACCACCGTCCGCGTCACCCAGGCCCTGTCGAGCGAGCTCGTCCTCGGCGCCCTCATCGGCCGCATCCTCCGCCTGCTCGCCGAGAACGCCGGCGCCGAGCGCGCCGTGCTCGCCCTGGTCCAGGGCGGCACCCTGCGCGTCGAGGCCGAGCTCGCCCTCGATCCCGAGCGCCTCGCGCTCGACTTGAACGAGCCCATCGGCGCCTCCGCCCGGCTCCCCAGCTCCGTTGTGCAGTACGTCGAGCGCAGCAAGGTGCCGGTGGTGCTCGGCCAGGCCGTCACCGACCCTCGCTTCGACACCGATCCTTATCTGCGATCCCGGAGGCCGCCCTCGTTGCTCGCCGTCCCGCTCGTCCACCAGGGGCGTCTGTCGGGCGTGATGTACCTAGAGCATGCGCACGCGGTCGACGCGTTCCCCCAGGCGCGGATCGAGCTCTGCGCGCTGCTGGCCTCCCAGGCCGCCACCGCCGTCGAGAACGCCACCCTCTATGCCGAGGTGCGGAGCAAGACCGAGGCGCTCCAGGCGGCCAACGCGCACCTCGAGCAAGAGGTCGAAGCGCGCACCCGAGAGCTGCGGGCCGCCAAGGAAGCGGCGGACGCCGCCAACCAGGCCAAGAGCACCTTCCTGGCCCACATGAGCCATGAGCTGCGTACCCCGCTCAATGGCATCCTCGGCTATGCCCAGATCCTCGAGCATTCGACGTCGCTCTCGCCGGCGGAGAGGAACGGAGTCCAGACCATCCGCCGCTCGGGCGAGCACCTCTTGACGCTGATCAACGATGTCCTCGACCTGGCCAAGATCGAGGCCGGCAGGATGGATCTGACCCCGAGGGAGGTCCAGCTCCCCGCGCTCATCGGCACCGTGACCGATCTCTGCCGCGTGCGGGCCGAGTCCAAGGGGCTCGCGTTCTCCTCACGGGTGTCCGGGCCGCCGCTCTCCCACGTCCACACCGACGACAAGCGCCTCCTCCAGGTGCTGCTCAACCTGCTGAGCAACGCCATCAAGTTCACCGAGCGCGGCCGCGTCAGCCTCCAGGTCGATGTGCTGGAGGAGAGCGGGCCCGAGCGCACCGTGCGCTTTCGGATCGAGGACAGCGGTCCGGGCATCGCGCCCGAGCACCTGCTGCGCATCTTCGAGCCGTTCGAGCAGGTCGGCAGCGAGGTGGCCCGCGCCGACGGGACGGGGCTCGGCCTGACCATCACCCGACAGATCGTCGAGCGGATGGGCGGCCGCATCGAGGTGCAAAGCCGGCTCGGCGAGGGCAGCGTCTTCACCGTGACGCTGCGCCTCACGGAGGCGCGACCTCCCGCGAGCGCCGCGGGCGCGGCGCTCGGGTGGGAGCAGATCACCGGCTATGAAGGCGAGCGACGTCGCGTGCTCGTGGTGGACGACCACGCCGACAACCGCGCCGTGCTGCGCGATCTGCTGGCTCCGCGCGGCTTTCTGGTCCTGGAGGCGGAGGGCGGCGAGGCGGCGCTGAGGCTCGCGACCGAGCACACGCCGGCGCTTGTCGTGATGGATCTGGCGATGCCGGGAATGGACGGCTACGAGGCCACCCGGCGCCTGCGACAGCTCCCCGCGCTCGCGCGGACCGTCGTCCTCGCCTCGTCGGCGAGCGTCGCCGGGGGCGAGCTCGAGCGAAGCCGTGAGGCCGGGTGCGACGATCTTCTTCCCAAGCCGGTCGAGGCGGGGGCGCTGCTCGATCGGCTGGAGCGCTCGCTGGAGCTCTCCTGGATCCGCGAGGAGCGGCGGGGACCCCTCCCCTCGCCGGCCGTCCTCACCGAGGCCGAGCTCGCCGCGCTGCCCCGTCCGCAGCCCGACGATCTGGCGCGGCTCCTGGATCTGTCGAGCCGAGGGAGGGTCCTCGAGTTGATCGAGGAAGCGAAGCGGTTGCAAGAAAAGGACGAGCAGCTGAGACCGTGGCTGGGGCGGCTCTCCGCGCTGGCAAAGAGCTTTCAGTTCAAGGCGCTTCGCGCGCTGCTCGTCGACAGCCGTCGAGAGCCGCCGATCTGAAACGAGGCGCCGCCCTCCTCGGCGGACCTTCATCGTTCGAAAAACTCAATGATTCTGAGTCAACGCTCGGTTCAGGGCGCGTTTCTTGGTACCCCCCTGCGCGTTCGGATAGCTTGCCAGGCGCCGCCGAATGTTCGCAAACGCCACGCCCTGCGCCGCTCTGGCCGTTCCCCTGCACGATGAGCGGGGCGTCGACGTCGTCGTTCTCCTGGTCAAGGCCACCTATGGCAAGCGCGGCCCCGGGCTCGCTCTCCTGGACGAGCAGGCTCCCGTTCGATTGAGCGACGTCCCCACCGACGAGGCCGCTGTCCGGGAAGGGCGCGAGTCGAGCATTCGCTATCCCAGCGACGTCTCGTGCGAGAAGCCGGGGGCCGACGTCGTGATCGTCGGCAGCGCGGTCTCCACGAAGGCCGTCACGAGCCTCGACGTCGCCGTGCGCGCGCCGGGGCGGTCGATGTCGCTCACCGTGCACGGCGAGCGGGTCTTCTACGAGAGCGGCCTCGGCATCAAGATCTCCCCGGCGGCGCGGTTCGAGCGCGCCGCGATCACCTACGAGCGCGCCTATGGCGGCAAATCGAAGGACGGCACCGTCGTGGACTGGCACAACCCCGTGGGGCGCGGCGTCCATAAGTCGGCCTCGGAGCTCGACGGGGCTCCGGCCCCGTGCATCGAGGATCCCGCATCCCCGATCACGGACACCGACCCGACGGCGCCCGCCGGATTCGGCGCCATCCCGATGTGGTGGCTGCCGCGACGGGCGCTGTCCGGCACGATGGACGCGGCCTGGCAGCGCGAGCGGATGCCGCTGCCGCCGCTCGATTTCGACAGGCGGTTCCATCACGTCGCCCACCCCGGTTTGCAGCTGGATCGGCCGCTCGCGGCCGGCGACGTCATCGCCACGCACGGGCTGTGTCCCGAGGGATTGTTCGACGTCACCATCCCCGATCTCCCGCTCGTCGCGCACCTCCGCCGGACGAGTGGGCCGCCTGTGTCCCTGAGGCTCGTGCTCGACACGGCCGTCCTCGAGCCCGACGCGGCGCGCGTCGAGCTCACGTACCGGCGCGTCGTCCCCCTCGGCCGGGGGGACACGCTGCTCCGCGAGGCGCGGCTCGATGTCGACGCGTGACGCCCTCCTGCGCGCCCTGCCCGCCGACGGCCGGCTCCCCGAGGCGCTCCGCGCGCCCATCGAGGGAGTCTCGCTCGGGCATTACCTCGTCGTGGAGGCGGCGCGGCTCGACGGGCTCCCCGTTCCCGCCGTGCTGGCGTGGCTCGGCGTCCCGCAACGGGCGTTCGCCCGCGCCGAGGAGCTCTGGAGCGAGCGCGTGTCCGACGCGCTCGCGGGCGACGACGACCGCTTCGACGCGCTGTACGAGGACGCGCTCGGCCGGGCGCTCTCGCTCTGGGCGCGGCCCGTCGATCCGCTCGACCGCGACATCGGCGCCTGGATGACGTTCCAGCGCCACGCGCTCGAGGCCGTCGACCCGGGCGAGCTCGCCCGCCGCGCCGGGCTCACCCCGGGCGACGAGCTGCGCCTCGCGCGCCTCTGGCGAGCGCGCCTGGCCGATCCCGAGGTCCTCGCCCTGGCCGAGGCGGCGATGTCCGGCCCGCTCGCGCCCCTGCCCGCGCTCGCCGTGCCCCCCTTCGTGTTTCCGCCGGCGCCGGCAGAGGAGCGCCCGTGATCAACCAGGCAGAGCTCCAGCTGGAAGGGCTCGACGGCGCCGAGATCGTCCGGGTCAGCGGGCGGGAGGCCATGAACGAGCTCGGCGCGTTCGTTGTCGAGGCGCTGCTCCCCGACCCGCACCTCGACACGGCGGCGCTCGTCGACAGGGACGCGATCCTCGGGCTGGCCGACGCGAGCGGCTTCACGACGACATTCCACCTCGTCGCGCTCGAGGCGTCCCACGAGGGCCATTCCCGCGGCAAGGACCGCTATCGCATCACGCTCGGGCCGCCCGCCGAGCGGCTCGCCCTGCGCGTGGGCCACGCCATCTTCCAGGACAGGACCACCCAGGAGATCGTGGCCGAGCTCCTGCTCCGCGCGGGCATCCCCGCCTCGCAGGTGAGGTGGCGCCTCGCCGGGCAGTACGCGAAGCGCGACACCACGGTGCAATACGGAGAGAGCGAGTGGGCGTTCATCGCGCGCCTGCTCGCCGACGAGGGGATCAACGGCTGGTTCGATCGCGACGACGACACGCCGCTCCTCGTCTTCGGGGATCACCCGAGCTCCCATGAGGGGATCGAGGGGCCGAGCCCCGTCGTGCCGTTCGAGGACGCGAGCGGCAGGACCACGATGGCGCTGTCCTTCCACGCGCTGCGGCGGAGCTGGTCGATCACCTCGACCCGGGCGAGCCTGCGCGACATCAACGTGCAGAACCCCGATGTCCCCGTGGACGGCGACGCGGGCGAAGGCGCGCTGGAGGTCTTCGAGTACCCGTCGGGCCTCGTGAACCCGAAGGCGGCGGCCGCGCGGGCCCAGGTGCGTCTCGAGCAGCTCCGCCGCCATCGCTCGACGCTCGTGGGCGAGAGCGGCACCGCGCGCCTCCGCGCCGGGCGGGTCGTGCAGATCACCGGCGCCGCGGACGCGTGCTTCTCGGGGCGGTTCCTGATCACCGCCGTGGAGCACGAGCTCGTTCAGGCGTCGCGGGAGCAGCCCCGCGGCGCGCCGTACAAGAGCCGCGCCACCCTTGTCCCCTTCGCCCCGGAGGCCCCGTATCGGCCCGAGATCCCGCGCTCGCGCCCCGTCGTGGCGGGGATCGAGAGCGCGATCGTCACCGGCCCCGCGGGGGACGAGATCCACGTCGACGACCTCGGCCGGATCAAGGTGCGCTTCTTCTGGGATCGCTCGGGCGTCGGCGACGACAAGAGCTCGCGCTGGGTGCGGACGCTGCAGATGAACCTGACGGCGCCGCAGATGTTGCCCCGCGTCGGATGGGAGGTCCCCGTTGTGTACGAGAACGGCGACCCCGATCGGCCGTTCGTCCTCGGGCGCATCTACAACGGCGGGGCCGCCCCGCCCTACGCGCTGCCCGACCGGTGCGCGACGAGCACGCTGCAATCGGCGACCTCGCCGGGCGGCGGGACGACGAACGAGATCCGGCTGGGCGACGACGGCGGGAGCGAGCAGACCTTCGTTCATGCGACGAAGGATCAGACGGTATCGGTCGGCGGCTCGCATTCGATCGAGGTCGGGGCGAACCGGCTGGATACCGTCCAGAAAGGGCAGCAGCTCCTCGTCGACGGCGGGCAGACGACGACGATCGGGGGCAATCAATCGATCATCGTGGGCGCGGACGGGAACCTCGTCGTCAAGGGGGCGCGCTCGGAGAGCATCGGCGGAAACGAGACCATCGGCGTGACAGGCACCTACAAGACGGCCGTGGACGGCGCGTACGTCGAGCAGATAGGCGCCCTCTACAGTCTGCGCTGCAACGAGTACAACGCGAAGGTCCAGGGGGCCTTCACGCAGGTCATCGGCGCGGCGCTCTCCACGACCGCGGGGCTCGGGAGCAACCAGTCGGTGGCGGGCGCGCGGACCGAGCTCGTGAGCGGCGTCCGCAGCTTCACGGCCGCCCTCGCCTACGCCGACGGGACCACGGGTCGAAAGAGCATCACCGCCGCGGCCGCGAACGAGAGCGCGAACGCCAAGGTGGCCTTCAACGCGGGCGCCCGCGCGACCCTCCAGGCGGGCGGTGTCCTGTCGATCGAGGGCGGGGGCAAGGTCGTGTTCGAGGCGGGCACGATCTCGGTCAAGGCGGCGACGCTCACGGCGAACGGGGGGAGCACGATGAAGCTCGCGGGAGCGCTGAAGTCGTCGTCCACGGTCAAGCTCGACGCGCCGTCGGTCAAGAAGAACGACAAGGTCAAGGTGGGGCCGTGAGGGCCGCCTTCGAGCTGACCGTCGAGGGCGCCCCGCCGCTCGCGGTCCAGTCGTTCGACGCCTTCGAGCGGACCCACGTCGGCGGCAGCGTGCGTGTCCTCGCGCGCGTCGCTCCCGGGCGGGACGAGGCGCTCGTCCCCGACGAGCTGCTCGGCAAGAAGGCGACGCTCGAGATCACGCCGAAGGACGCGCTGCGCGACGTGGCGCGGCGGTTCCACGGGGTCGTCGATGCCATCGAGGGCTCGGGGGTCGGCGCGCTCTTGACGATCGTCCCGCGCCTCATGCCGCTCGAGGACGGGTCGGATCACCGCATCTTCCTGGAGAAGGACGCGGTGACCATCGCCGAGGAGCTGCTGCTCGAGGCGGGCCTCACCCTCGACATCCGCGTGCCGGCCCGGCCGGAGCCACGGATCCAGTGCGTCCAGGCGTTCGAGTCGGTGCTCGCGTTCGTGCGGCGGATCCTCGCCGAAGAGGGGATATCGCTCTGGGTCGAGCACCAGGAGTCCGAGGACGTCGTGGTGCTCGGTCAGGACACGTCGGCCTGCCACGATCTCCCGGGCGGCGCGCGCCTCCGGGTGGTGCAGGACGGCGGGATGGCGACCGGCGAGGTGGTCACCGAGGTGCGGTTGATCCATCGGGTGACGCACGACGGGGTGGCGGTCTCCGATTACGATCCCGACCGACCCACCGTCGATCAGGCGGCGTCGGTGGGCGAGCAGCGCTTTCAGCGGTTCGCGTATCCGGGGCGCCATCGGTCGCCCGAGGCGGGCGCGGCGCGGGCGCGGCTCCTCCTGGAGGAGGAGCAGACCGAGGGCGTGGTCCTCCGGGCGCGCACGACCTGCCGGCACGTCGCGGTGGGGTTCATCGTGGAGCTCGAGGACGCGCCGCGGGACGACGAGAACGGGCGCTTCCGGATCCTGGAGGTGCGGCACCGGGGCAGCGATTTCGCCGCGAACGGCCCGGGCGATCTGCGCTACGAGGCCGAGCTCGTGGCGGTCCCCGCGGCGCGGCCCGCGCGGCCGAGGCGGCAGCCGGCGAAGGGGCTGGGCGGGCTGCAGACGATGACGATCATGGGGCCGCCGGGCGCCGAGATGCACACCGACGCGCAGGGGCGGGTCAAGGCGCGCTTCCGCTGGGATCGCCTCTCGCCGGAGGACGACACGGCGAGCGCGTGGATCCGGCCGGTGCAGCCGCCGCTGAGCGGCGGGTTCTTCCTGCCGCGGGCCGGCTGGGAGGTGCTTGTCGGGTTCATGAACGATCCTGCGCCGACGGGGGATACCCCGCTGGAGCTAGGGCGCCTCGACAACGGGCAAGCGCCCCCGGCCGAGAGCCTGCCGGGCCAGAAGGTGCGGTCCAACTGGGGGACGCAGAGCACCGGGGGGAGCGGCAAGCAGAACCAGATCCGGTTCGACGACGCCGCGGGCAACGAGGGAATGCACTTCGCCGCGTCGAAGGACGCGACCGAGAGGACCGAGAACGACAAGGTCGTCCGCGTGACGGCGGACGAGGAGAACATCGTCGGGGGCAACCACACGAGCACGGTGACGTTGCAGCAGGTGACGACGGTCACGTCCGGGCAGACGTACTCGGTGGGCGGCAATCGCGACGTGACGACCACGGGCGTGCTCGGGATCTTCGCCGCGAGCGAGAGCGTCAGCGTGGGCGCCACGCGGAAGCTGACGGTGGGGGGCGACTACGAGATGAAGGCGGCGACGCTGAGCCGCATCGTCGGGGCCGCGGAGAACGTCGTCGCGATCCAGAGCACGAACCGGCATGTGACCGGCGCCTCGACCATCGCCGTGGGCGGCACGTGGACCGAGATAGGCGGCCTCACGGCGTCGATGGGCGTGCTCGGCGCCAGCACGCTGACCGCCGGCGGCCCGCTCAGCGTGAGCGCGAAGAATGTGTCGATCAACGCGTCGGTGCTCTCGGAGAAGTACGCGGGGCTGTACCGGGCGCACGCCGGCGCCGATTTCACGGTGGGGGCACCTGTCATCAAGCTCAAGGCGGGCGGGGCCATCCGGGCCAAGGGCGCCGATGTGTCCTTCAAGGCGAAGACGAGGATCGTGCTCAAGGCGGGCGGCGTCACGGTCACGATCACGCCGGCGTCGATCACGGTGAAGGGAAAGCTCAAGGGCGACTCGACGAGCGTCGTGACGACGAAGGAAGAGGTCAAATGAGCTCTGCGAGGACGATGAAGCGGGCCGGCAAGGTGGTGAATCTGGGCCGCCGCACGGAGGCACCGCCGCCGCTGGGAGGCGGCGCCCATTTCGCGAAGCTGCTGAGGAAGCTCGCCGAAGGGCGGTACGAGGCCTCGCTCTTCGGCAGCGAGCCCATCGAGGTGGGCGTCCTGCCCGACGTGGATCTCGAGCTCGCCGACAGGTGCCTCGCCGAGCAGAGCATCGTCCTCGTGGGCATGGCGGGCGGCGACGCGGTCATCTTCGGCGCGCTCCAGACGAGGGAGCGCAGGACGGAGGAGGTCGTCGTGGAGGCGCCGCGGCGGCTTGTGCTCCGGGCGGGCAAATCGCGGCTGGAGCTGTCGGCCGACGGCCGCGTGAAGCTGTCGGCCGACGCCGTGACGGTGGACGCCCCGCGCGAGGTGCGGCTGGCGAGCGCGCACGTCGAGATCCCCTAGATGAGCCCACCGGAGCGACCATGAGCAGCGTCGGCAAGAAGGAGATCGCCACAAAGAAGAGCGGCCACGGCGCGGTCGCCCCCGGCGCGATCAGCCCGGTCAGCCCGCCCGCGCCCCCCGTCCCGACGCCCTTCGTGTACACGGCGCGCACCGCCAACAAGAGCGGGACCGAGCACAACTCCAGCTACTGGATCTGGGACACGCAGGCGCTTGTCGAGGGCAGCCAGATGGACGTCGACCCGCCCGCGAACGCGCCGTCGAAGACCGCCGGCGGCGACCTCGTGACGCACGCCGACACGAAGATCGCCGTCATGCGGACCGGCTCGATGGTCGTGAAGGCGGCCGGCAAGAACGTGTGCGGCACGGGCGATCTCGTGAACATGAACGTCCTGACCGCCCAGCAGCAGATCGCGCAGATGGTCGTGCCCCTGCTGAACAAGGTCGATTTCGCGCGAGCGTCGAAATCGGCCGCGAAGGCGCACGCGGTCAACGAGGAGTACTATCGAGCGTTCCACCCGGAGCGCGCGAACCAGACGAACGTCGGCGATCCGATCGACGTCGGCACCGGCTTCGTCGTCGACGACGGCACCGACCTGACCTTGCCGGGCCCGATCGAGCTCGTATGGCGGCGGACCTACTCGTCCGGCTATCACAAGCGGAGGACGACGGCGCTCGGCAAGGGCGGCTGGATACACTCCTTCGAGCAGTGGGTGCAGCCGGGCGAGCAGGTGATCCGGCTCCACGACGACGAGGGGCTGCCCGTCGACTTCGCGGTCCCCGCGCCGGACGAGGTCAGCTTCCACCGCGGCCGGCGGCTCGAGCTCCGCGCGGCCGGCAAGCGTTACCTGATCCGGAGCCTGGACGACCGGCTCGTCCGCGAGTTCAGCGCGCTGCCGGACGGCCGGTTCGCGCTCGCCTCGATCACCGACCCGTACGGCCACAGGATCGAGCTCGAGTACAGCGGGAGCGTGCTCGTGCGCATCTCGGACAGCTGCGGTCGCGAGGTCCGCGTGATGAGCGACGAGAGAGGCCGGGTGGTCCGGGTCGAGGTCTGGGCGCGCGCCCCGGGGAGCGAGGAGGCGCCCGCGCTGCAGACCTGGTTCGATTACGATTATCATGTCGAGGGCACGCTCGCCTCGCATACAAATGCGCTCTCGCACATCAAGCGATGGGAATACGACGGCCTGCACCGGATGGTGAAGACGACCGCGCGCAACGGCATCTCGTTCCAGTACGAGTACGACGAGGAGACCGGCCGGTGCGTGCGGACCTGGGGCGACGGGGGCCTGCACGACGTCCGCCTGACGACCGACGACGACACGGGCGAGGTGCGGACCCACGGCACGAGCCGCGCGCGGCGATATCACGTGAAGGACGGCATCGTGCTGCGCGAGGAGACGTTCGACGGCGGCTGGGCGTCGGAGCGCGGGCGCGACGAGGATGGACTCCTGATCCGCCGGGGCAACGCCGCCGGCGAAGCGATGGAGTATGCGTACGACGCGCGCGGGAACCTTGTGAAGGAGACCGACCCCGCGGGCAACGTCACCGCGTGGGAGATCGAGGGCGACGCGCCGGTGCGGCGGGTCGACGCGGCGGGCCTCGAGACGCGCTACCAGTACGACGCCCGCGGCGCGCTGGTGAGCGTCACCCTCCCGACCGGCGCGTCCTTCAGCCTGGCGCGCGACACGGACGGGCGCGTCGCCGGCGCCTTCGGCCCGAACGGCGCGCTCGCGACGTTCACGTACGACGAGCACGGGAACGTCGCGTCCGAGACCTCGGGGCGCGGCGAGACGACCTGGTTCCGCCACGACGCGCTCGGCAGGCCCGTGGCGCGGGTCGAGGCGTCGGGCCATGTCACGCACACCGAGCACGATCGGCTCGGCCAGGTGCTGGCCAGGGTGCGGGCCGACGGGACGCGCCTGGCGATGACGTATGATCCGGTGGGAAACGTCACAAGCACGACCGACGCGGCGGGCAGGACCACCCGCTTCGAGTACAGCGGAACAGGGCACCTGGCGAAGATCGTCCCGCCGGATGGGCAGGTGGTCGCCCTCCTGCACGACGCCGACGAGCGCCCGGTCGAGATCATCAATGCGCTGCTCGAGCGCTATCGCCTGGAGTACGACCGCGCCGATCGCGTTGTAGCGGAGCGGACCTTCGATGGCCGGCTGATCACGTACCGCCGCGATCGCGGGGGGCGGGTCACGCGGATCGACCATCCCGACGGCGAATGGCGGGAGTTCGCGTACGATAAGCTCGGGAATCTCGTGGAGGACCGCGGGCCCGACGTCCAGATCACGTTCGAGCGGGACGCGCTCGGGCGGATCGTGCGCGCGGTCTGCACCGACGCGACGGCGAAGGTGGTGACGGAGTTCGAGCGGGACAGGCTGGGACAGGTCATCGCCGAGCGCCAGGACGGGCGCACCGTCCGCTACGAGTACGACGCCTGCGGCCGGCGCACGGCACGCGTCGCGCCGGGAGGCGAGCGGACGGAGTACCGCCATGACGACGACGATCTGCTCGTGGGGATCACGCACGAGGGACGAGCGGTATCCATCCAGCGCGACGGGGAGGGCCGGGAGCGGCTCCGCGACTTCGGCGCCTGGCGACTGGAACAGGACCACGACGTCCTTGGGCGGCTCGTGCAGCAGCAGGTGATCTCCGCGGGGGCGGCGGGCGCCGCGAGGCTGGCCGTGAGGCGGCGGTATGGCCACGACACGGCAGGTCGCCTGACGTCGGTGAGCGATGGGCCCGACGGCCCGGGCGGCACCACCACGACGTACCGCTACGATCGCGCGGATCAGCTGCTGGAGGCGGCGAGCGGCAAGCGCCGGGAGGTGTTCGCGTACGACCCCACGGGCTCTCTCGTCGGCGCGGTGCGCGGCGTAGGATCACCGGATCTCGCGCAACGCTGGTCGCTCGGCCCGGGGAACGTGCTGAGAGCGGCGGGCAACGCCCGCTATCTTCACGACGGCCGCGGCCGGCGTATCCAGCGCATCGAGAAAGGCGGGGCCGGAGGCGGCGGAGAGAAGGTGACGATCTACGGTTGGGACACAAAGGATCGGCTCAGGGAGGTCGTCCTCCCCGACGGCAGGCGGGTGCGCTTCACGTACGACGCCTTTGGCCGGCGGGTCCGGAAGACCGTGCTCTCTGCATGGGACGGCGCGGCCCTCGACGCGGCCCTGGCGGGCGGCGCGAGCGGAGGCGCCCCGGTGGAAGCGTCGGTCGATTATCTGTGGGACGGCGACGTCGTCTGCGAGGAGCGGCACGTCTCGGCTCAGGGCGAGCGAGCCCGGGTGCACGTCCACGATCCGGGCAGCTTCACGCCGCTGCTCCAGGTCGAGCAGGGCACGGTCTTCGGCGTCATCGTCAACCAGGTCGGCACGCCGACCGAGCTCGTGGACGAGCGCGGGCGCATCGCCTGGCGGGCGCAGCACGGCGCGTGGGGCGATGTCGTGTCGGTCGAACGGGACCCGCACACCTTGCCCGTGGAGAGCCCGTTCCGGCTCCTCGGCCAGGTCGCGGACGACGAGACGGGCCTCTGCTCGACGAGGTTCCGGTACTTCGAGCCGGCCTGCGGGAGGTGGCTCTCGCCGGATCCCATCAACGTCCATGGCGGGTTGAATCTGATGGCGTTCGGCGGGGCGCCAACCCAAACGTGGGATCCTCTGGGTCTGGCGTATGACCCCTGGCAGCCGCACTCCGCCGGCACAAGCGACTGGAACGACGGGAAAGGCACGCACTTCTACACCGGCAATCCGGGCGTCGAGCTGGGCGTCCGGACCGACGGCAGGGGCAACGTCACCTTCGAGCGGGTGACCGGCACGGAGAGGAGGCCCGGACCGGTGCAGGATCAGATCAACGCCGCGAACCAGCGGCTGAGGACCGACGCGAGCTGGCGATGGCAGCTGCTCCGGAACCTCACCGAGGGCATCCAGCGCGCTTCGACAGGGACCCCGAGCGACAGGGCCCTCGCCGCGAGGATGGAGCAGGTCAGGGCCGCTCTGGCGAGGCTCATCGCCCACAAGGGACACTGACATGCTTCTGCCGCAACCCACCGTCGAATTCATGAACGAGCTCGCCGCGCGCCGCGCGCCGGAGATCGAGCTCTACCAGGAGCTTGGCTTCCCGGACTTCTTCTACACGGGCGGCGAGCTGTCCGACCCTCCCTACGAGGTTCAGTTCCTCACGTATGGGCCTCGCGAGTGCGAGGTGGTGCTGAAGGGGAGCCGGGTGCTCGGTCATCCGCATGAGGTCACAACGGACGATGTCCCATGGGACGGCGTGGCGCGGCCGAGGACGTTCCGGGAGTACCGAGCGCACGTGCAATCCCTCGCGCCGCGGATCTCGCCGAGATCGCCCCTCGGACGCGCGCTCAAGGAGCTCCGGTCGGTGGACCGACGCTTTCGGAGCGCAGAATGGCTCCGGCTGATCGACTGGTGGGCGCTGAGCCGTATGACGCGCGACAGGCACCTGGAGCCGCTGCTGAGGAGCGCGCTCGTCCAGGTAAGCGCGGCGTTCCACGGCGGCAGTTTGACCGCTCTCCGGCTCGCCGCGGAGCTTGTGGCGCCCGGCTTTGCCAGGGATACGCTCGTCGCCGCGGGCCACTGGCCGCCTTCGCGCCTCGGTGTCTCCGCGGCACGCCTGGACAAGGCCTTTCCCGCGGGCTACCCGGACCGGTACAGGGTCTATTGCCGCGCGACCGGAGAGCACCTCGGTCCCCTGTACAGCGTGCGGCCCAGGCTCGACCGCGATCTTCAGGAGGAAGAGCTCTTCGCGGAGGAGGATCGGCGGACGAGCTGGTCGCTCGGTGCCCCCGGCTACGTCCTCACCGGCGATGGCAAGCTCTGGCGGCGGGAGCAGCACGGATGGCGCGGCTTCGGTCCCGCGCTGGACGCGCTCCTCGTGCGGCCGCCGAAGGCCGAACGAAGAAGGCTGGGCTGACTCCCATGCACGTCACGCTCTCCCTCGATCCTCCGGCGACCACCCGCACCATCGAGCTCCGCCTCGTGAGCGCGCTCGGCCGCGCGACGCGCGCCGAGGTCGACGTCTCCACGCCCGAGCCGCTCGACGGCGAGGCCCTCCTCGGGACGCCCGCGCGGATCGAGATCACCGGCGACGACGGCGCGATCGCTGTGCACCACGGCGTCGTCGCGGGCCTCACCGCGGTCGCCACCGCCGACCCGGGCGCGCAGCGGCTCACCACGATCGACCTCCGCTCGGCCATCGAGTGGCTCACCTTGCGCAAGGACGCGCGGGTGTTCCGCAGGACGACCGCCGCGGCGATCGTGGAGGAGCTCCTCGCCGGCGCCGGCATCCAGGGCGACGCCTTCGTGAACGAGGCGCAGCCGCCGCCGGAGCGCGAGCACGTCACCCAGTGGAACGAGACAGACGACGTCTTCCTTCGCCGGATCTGCGAGGAAGAGGGCCTCTACTTCCGGTTCGATCCCAGGGAGGGCTTCGACGCGTTCGTCCTCTGCGACAGGTCCGAAGGGGCGCCCGAGGTCCTGCCGGATCCCCTGATGTTCGTCGACGAATCGGGCCTTTACCCCGGGAAGCGCGTGGCCTTCGCCGCCAGGCAGCTCCGCAGACGCCGCCCCGGCAAGGTGGCCCTGCGCGACCACGACCCGGCCAAGCCCGCCGTGAAGCTGGAGGCGAAGGCCGAGGGCGGGCTCGATCCGGAGAAGGCGGTGGAGGTCTACCAGGCGCCCGGCCGGTTCCGCACCGAGGACGAGGGGCAGCGCGAGGCGCGGCTGCGGCTCGAGGCGCTGCGGGCCGACGCCGATGTCCTCGAGTTCGACACGACGGCGCTCGAGCTCCGCCCCGGCGTGCAGTTCGAGGCCGACGCCGCGCTCTCGGTGGGCGTCTCGCCGAGCGGCAAGTACTTCGTCGTCGAGACCTCGCTCACCTGGAGAGCGGGCGATCCGGAAGGCAGGCTGCACGTGAGGGCGATCCCGCTCGGCGTGCCGTACCGGCTCCCGCGCGTCACCCCTCGCCCGCGCGTCCCGGGCATCCAGAGCGCCACGGTGACCGGCGCGAGCGGCGAGGAGATCCACACCGACGCGGCCGGCTGCGTGCGCGTCGCGTTCCCCTGGGATCGCGGGGGCCCGAAGGACGGGACATCGAGCCTCCCGATCCGCGTGATGCAGGCCAATCTCCCGGGCTCCATGCTCCTCCCGCGCGTGGGCTGGGAGGTGCTCGTCGGCTTCGAGGACGGCGACCCCGATCGGCCCTACGTGCTCGGGCGCTCCTTCAACGGCCGGCAGCTGCCTGCGTTCGGCCTGCCCGCCAACAAGACGATGACCGCGCTCGGCACGGTGAGCTCTCCAGGGGGCGGCAAGGCCAACATGATCTCGCTGGAGGACGCCGCGGGACGGCAGCACATGGTCTGGCACGCCGGCTTCGGCAAGACGACGACCGTCGGCGTCGACATGCAGAACCAGACCGTGGGATTCGAGAACATCCACATCAAGGGCGCGCAATCGTGGCAGATCAGCGGCAATGAGACGCTGTCCCTCGAGAACGCGTGGACGGTCGGCGTCGACCGCCAGACGGCTTCCGTGGGTGGCAATCAGGACATCACGATCAACGCCACCGGCACGACGAAGGTAGGGAGCGAGACCGTCTCGATCGGCGCCAACCTCATCGAGCAGGTGGGCGATCCGATCAGCGGGCTCAAGGGCTTCGCCGAGGCGGCGGTGCTGGCCGGGGTCGGGCAGATCCCCGGGGTCGGCGCCGCCCTCACGAAGGGCTATTCGTGGGGCAAGGCGCTCGGCCAGGGGTACCAGCGAGGCGGGCTCAGCGGCCTCGCGACGGCCGCGGCGCGGACGGGCCTCGGGGAGGTCGCCGGCCGGATCCCCGGCGGCGACGCCATCGTCGCGGCGGCGGACAGCGCCGGGCTCACGCCGTGGTCCGAGCAGGCCCAGCAACGCGCGGCCGAGCAGCAGGGCGGCGGCGGCGCGGCGGGCCCCGGCGGCGCCGGCGCGGGCGCGGCCGCCGCCGCGCCGGGGCACCGCAAGCTTGTCGTGAACGGCGCGGTGACCGAGGTGATCGGCGCGATCCACGGCATCCAGACGCCGGGGGCGCTCAAGTGGACGACGCTCGGCGCGTCGAGCTTCGCGATCGGGGGCAGCCACACGACGTCCGCGGTCCGCATCTCGCGCCTCACGATGGCCGCCTCGTCGGACACCGCGGCGGCGACCTCCCTGCGGGCGACCGCCGGGCTCGGGCGCAACGTCAAGGCCGCCCACACCCTCAAGGCGGGCGGCGCCATCCGGCTCGACGCGGGCGCCGAGTTCGCGGTGAAGGCCAGCGGCGCGCTGTCGATCCAGGCGGGCGGTCCCCTCACCCTCGACGGCGGCACCGTGGTGTTCGACGTGGGCGACGGCGCGTCCACGGTCTCGGTGCACGGCGGCGGCCTCACCCTCGAGTCCGCGACGATCACCATCAACGGCAAGACCCAGCACACAGGCAAGGAGAGCGCCGGCTGATGGCCCTCGGCGTCGCGGAGATCTCCCTTGTCTCGCCGCTCGGGCTGAGCCCGAGCGAGCATGTCTTCTTCCACCGGGCGGAGGTCAGCCCGCACGCGGGCGGCGCGTTCACGACGCGCGACGGCGAGGCCCTCCCCGTCCACCACTGCCCGTGGATCGCCCCCTCGCGCCCGTGGTCGTCGCGCATCCGCCTGCTCGCGAAGCAGGCGCTGGCGCGCGCGGCGCCCGGGTCGAGGAGCACGCCGATCCTCCTCGTCGCGCCCCCGGAGGCGCTCGAGGGCGAGGCAGACGTCGCGCGGTTCCTGACGCTCGCGGGCCACACCGTCGTGAGCCGGCGCTCGGGGGCGGCGGCGTACGTGCCGGCGCTGCAGGAGGCGCGCGAGCTGCTCCGGAGGGAGCCGGAGGTGGTGGTGCTCGCCGTCGACTCGCAGATCCGGCGGCAGGACCTCGAGCTGTGGCTGGAGCAGCGCTATTCCGCCTTCACGCGCAATCCCCTGCCCCCCTCGGAGGGCGCGGCCGCGGTGCGGCTCATCGCGGGCGCGGGTCAGGGCGCGCCGCTCGCGGGCAAGGTGCACGCGTACGCCGCGGCGGAGAGCGACGCGCGGGACGACAACGATCTACCTACCGACGGCGCCGCGCTCACGCGCGTGTTCGCGGCGCTCCGGCTCCGCCCGGCGGTGCCGCTGGTGGTCGGGCCGCTCGACGTGGATCCGCTCCGGATCCGCGACTTCCATCTCGCCTCCGTGCGGCACAATGCGCGGCTGGAGCGCGCCGAGATGCCGAGCTTCGAGGGGCAGATCGGCCTCTTCGGGAGCGCCGCGGGCCTGATGTCGGCGGTGTTCGCGCTGGCCTGGCTGCGGCACGGGCTCCCCCTCCCCGGGCCGGCCGGCGCCGGGCAGGTCGGCGGCCGCGTGGCGCTCGCCTGGGCGCGGTCGGGCGACGGGACCGTGGGCGCCGCGCTCGTGGGGGACGAGCGGTCATGAGCCTTCGCAAGGCGTCTGTCGGGCTCCAGCGTGTGGTCCCCGCCGCGCCCCTCGCCGGGCGGGATCCGCCGCCTGCGGAGCGGGATCTGGGCGCGCTCGACTGGCAGGGAGAGGTCCGCCTCGACGCCGGGCGGGCGGCGGGGCTGTCCGCGGCGCTGTGGCAGCAGCACGTGCGGACCGGCCTCCTGGAGCGGGCGGTCGCGCTGGGGGCCGATCACCGGGCCGGCCCGCACCTCGAGCGGCCCGAGGTCGCGCGCCGCCTCCTCGCGCACATCGACGCGCTCGCCGAGGCCGGCCTGACGCCCGCGGAGCTCGCCGCGTTCGCGGGCGAGGCGGACCTCGAGCACCCCGGCGCGGCGTGGGCGCTGGCGGTCCTCTTCGGCTGCCTTGACGCGGCGGGCGTGGAGGACGCGTTCGAGGGGTGGCTCGCGTCGCTCGACGGCTCGGCGTTCCCCACGTACGGGGGCGTGCTCGAGATCGCGGAGGCGA
The DNA here is from genome assembly GCF_051521365.1 of Sorangium sp. So ce590. Taxonomy (NCBI): domain Bacteria; kingdom Pseudomonadati; phylum Myxococcota; order Polyangiales; family Polyangiaceae; genus Sorangium; species Sorangium sp. So ce590. The sequence goes on along the minus strand of NZ_CP150346.1, from coordinate 4,234,770 downwards.
TCGCGACCCAGCCGAGCGCGGATCTGCGCGAGCGCGCGCGGCGCTGGGCGGCGCGCCTGGAGCAGCCGGTCCTCGCGGGGATCGCGCTGGAGGCGACGCCCCCCGGCGAGCTCGCGGGCGAGGCGCTCGCCGCGCTGGCGCGGGAGCGGAGCCCCCTCGTCCAGGCGGCGGTCGAGCGGTACCTCGCGCGCACGCCGCCCGACCCCGCGCGCCCCGCGCCGGCGCGCGCCTCGTGGATCGAGGTGGAGGGCCCTGCCTTCGCGTACGAGGTGGCGCGCGCGCGGATGCTGCAGCGGGACCTCGAGCCGCTCGACCGGGTGCGGAGGATGGATCCTCGCGCCCTGGCCGCGCTCGGGCCGCACGCGCTCGACGTGATCGCGCTCGCGGGCGACGCGGGCGATGGCGAGCTCGCGCGCGACCTCGCGGCGGGGTTGCCCTCGACCCCGGGCTCGCTCGACGCGATGGGGCGGATCGGGCTGCCGTCCTTGTTTCCGCGTCTCCTCGCCGAGCTGGGGAGCGACGAGGTCGACGAGGACGCGCACGGCGCGCTCGTGACGGCCCTGGGCGACCGCGTCGCGGCGCCCACCGTGGCGGCGTGGGAGGCGGCGATCGCGGCGCTCCCCGCGGCCGCCGAGCCGGCGCGCCTCCGGGGGGGCGAGCCTCATTCTCCGCGATCGGTGCTCGCGGAGATGCGGCGCCCGGATCTGCGGGCCGGGGCCGTGCGCGTGCGCGCCGACGAGCTGCTCGCGCGGGTCGGCCGACCGGCGCGGGTGGCGTGGGATGCGTTCGGGGCGACGCTGGAAGGTGCGTTGTCGGATCTGGCTCGCCTCGCGCGCTGAGGGCTTATGTCGAACCAGGAGACGGTCATCTCGTTGGAGTCGTATGCTGCCGTGGTGGCCGGGCTCGGGGCCGGGCTCGACCTGTGGCGAGCCCTCGAGCACGCCGGCGTGCCTGCAGCCGAGTGGGAGCGGGCGTCGGAGCGCTGGCAGGCCGGGATCGACGAGAGCGCCGCCTCGGATCTCGAGCTGCTCGTGGCGTTCGACACCGCCCTGCTGACCGCGAAGCGGCGGTTCGATCCGACGTTCGAGCCCATCGCGTCGGACGTGCGCGCGTGGGCCCATTTTCGCCGGCACTTCGTGACCGCGGCGGAGCCTGTCGCGTTCCTTTCGCGCCACGAGCTCCCGCTCGCGACGTACGCGAGCCTCGAGGCGAGCTGGGCGAACCGGGTCCTGGCGGACGAGGCGCTCGCCGCGACGCTCCGGAGCCACATGGAGGGGCCGCTCGAGGAATGTCCGACCCTGACGCGGACGCCGTCGCCGCTGCTCGCCGCGGCGGCGGTGGAGGCGGCGGCGGTCGGGGCGGCGGCGGTCGGGGGGCCGCCGGTCGGGGCGCCGGCGGTCGGAGTGCCGCCGGTCGGGGCACCGCCGGTCGGGGCGCCGCCGCTCGGGACGCCGCCCGCGAGGGTGCCGGTCCAGGTCGCGCGCCCGATCATGGAGCCGCCTCCGCCTCCATCGATGCGCGAGGAGCGCGCCCTGCCCGCGAGAGCTCGCAAGGGCGCGACCACGGCGATGGCGGCCGTCCCGTTCACGGACGGCCTACCGTTCCAGGACCCCGCCCCGCGGGGCCAGGCGCCGGCGGAGGAGTCACCGCCGCCCATCCCGCTCGAGCGGTATGCGGTGATGCTCGCCGACCACACGCTCTTCGGCATGACGGAGGCGCAGCTCTGCGAGAAGCACCGGCTGACGGCCGCGCAGCGGGCGCAGGCGTTCCAGTACTGGCAGGGTCGCATCAACGCCGATCCCGCGCTCCAGGGTCGCGTGAAGGCCGTGGTGACGCGCTATCAGGCGGCCCGCACCAAGGCGGGCGAGCGCGCTCCGGCCAGCTCGGCCACGCCGTCGCCGGCGATCGTGCAGGCGAAGGCGCCTCCGGCCGCGGTGCCGCGCGTCGACTTCGGCAGCACCGTCGATCCGAGAGACGTCGTGATGTCGCCTATCTTGCCGTTCATCGCCGGTTCCTCGCCCCCGTCGAGGCCGACAGGCGGTCCCAGGGCGAGCGTCGATCTCGGGGCGACCGTCGCTCCGGCAGCGGCTGGCGCGCGCCCGGGCGGCAAGAGCGCGGACCCGCTGCCGTTCGTGAACCCCGCGCCCCCGTCGGCGCCGTCGCGCCCGGCTCCGCCCACCGGCGCCCCCGCGGCGGCCGCGAAGGCCGCGGACGGAGCCGCCGGCGGGCCGGTCCAGTTCTCGCTCGAGCAGTACGCGTCGCTCACGGTCGACCTCGCGCTCGAGCCCGAGCGCGCCCCGGAGACGCTGCGCCGCTACGGCCTCACCCCGGCACAGAGGACGCTGGTCGACGCCACCTGGACGGCGAGGCTCGCCCAGACCCCCGCCGAGCGCAGCGCGTTCGAGGCGGCCTGCAGCTCGTACCGCGCGTGGCGCCTCCGGAGCACGAGCAGGCCGTGAGCCTGCCACCAGGGGGCCAGCACGCCCGGCATGCGCGGGAGAGATGTGCCAGCCAGCCTCCATCTGTGCCAAGGGAGGGGGGTCGAGCACTGGCTCAACCGCAATGCATTGCGACACACCGGGGTCCAGACCCCTCCGAAACGCTCCGTCGAGCGTCTTTCCGGCGGAATTTGTGCCAAAAAACGTCCGAAATTGCGCAAATTTGTGCCAATTGCCCCTTCGAAGCGCATAATTTTGTGCCAGATGGGGGGTCCGGACCCCTCCGGATCGCAATCCAGAGCGCTCGCGCGGGCTCGAGACCCCTTCCGGACCGCATTCCGGCGCGTGTGCCGGGGATCCCGAGCGCTCCATGTGGCTCGGCGCGAAGCACGCCGCTGCGGTGGCGCAGGCCGTCGCGCATGGCGCCCAGTCGCTGGAGGGTCCGGTCCAGCTCGTCGGCCTTGGCGGTCAGCCGCTCCCGCTCGACGCGCAGCCGACCGTCGGGCGCGAACATCTGCGCGATCTCGTCGAGCGAAAACCCCGCCACCCGGCCGAGGGTGAAGAGATCCGGGGACGAGAGCCCTGACACCCACGCCGCGATTGCCTGACCACGCCCAGCCGGTCCTATCCCCAGGGGGCCAGCCCCGCGCCCGGGCTCATGTGAGCCGGTACTCCCGCTCGACGATCGCCGCCGCGCTCGGCCCACGCCAGTACGGCTTGATCCACCGCGGGCGCGCGTCCTTCCAGCTCCGCCCCGCGCGGCGCCAGTGGCCGCGTACCATGCAGCGCCGGATGGCCTGCACGTCGGAGGAGCCGCGGCGCACGCGCTTGAGCTGCCTCAGCGAGGTGACGTCGATCTTGCCAGGCAGCCGGAAGATCCCGTCCGTGGGCGGGACCGCGCCGCCGCCGCGGCGGCGCGGCGGAGGAGCGTCGTCGCCGCGCGGGTCGCCGGGCACGGCGTCCGCGTCGGCGCTCGTCGCGTAGAGGATCGCATTGAAGACGAGGCCGAGCAGGGCGCGGAGCGGCGGCGAGGCGACGAGCGTCTCGAGCTCCTCGCCGTCCTCGTCGCCGGGCGAGACGGTCCTCAGGAGCTCGGCGATCCGGGCGTCCTGTCGCACGGCGAGGTCGCGTACGACGAGCTCGGGCCATCCGCCGTCATGGGCGTCGGCCACGAGCGCGAGCCGCACGTCGGCCCGCTCGTCCCCCGCCGCGCTGCAGGTGACATACACGGTGATCACCGAGAGGATCCGGCCCCGGAGGCGCGCAGATGGATCCTCCGCGAGCAGGCGCTCCGCGAGCCCGAGGGCATAGCGATCGGTGAAGACCAGCGCGAAGCTCGTGAACGGCGGGCGCAGCGCCTCGCCGGTGACGTCGAGCGCCGTGGCGCCGAGCATCCACGAGAGCCCCTCGTCGACCCAGAAGATCTTGCGCAGATGGAGCTCGAAGTTCGCGAGGAACCCGACCCACGAGGCGAGGCGCCCGCCCCCGGCCGTGCCGACGGACTCCGAGGCGCCGCCCTCCGTCGCGCCTCGAACCGACGCGCGCACGAGGCGGCGAAAGCCGGGATCGCCTTCGACCTCCTGGCGCTCGATCACGCGCGTCAGATCATCGCGCGACGCCCGCCGCGCTCGCTCACCCAGGTCGGCGGCGACCTCCACGAGATCGGGATCGAGGTCCGCGACGACCTCGTGAGGTAGCCGCGGCGCGGCTTGCTTGCGCGATCGGCCGCGCGCGAGGTCTTCGAGCTCTAGCTCTTCCCAGATCCACGTGGGATCGAACGCGCCCGACCCCTCCACGAGCGCGCGCTCGTACATCCGCTCGAGCTCCTCGATGAGCCCGGCGACGCGGGGCCGCAGCCCGTCCACCGCTGCGGCTGCGCGTGGCGTGGCTCCGTCGAGCGCCGGCACCGGCTCATCGAGCCACTTCTCGTAGTGCTGCTGGAGCATCTGCACGACGACCTGGCGCAGCTCGTCCGGCGCCGCCGCGGGCCTGAGGTCGCCCTCCTCCGGCGTGTGCGCGAGCACGGCCTGCTCCAGGTCCTGGTGCTCGGTGCTGCGGTGCTTCACCGAGGCGCCCGCGAGCCGCTCGACGAGGGCCTTCACGGCCTCGCCGCGCTCGCGGGAGTTGGTCTGGATCTCCAGGCGCCCCTGGTCGACGCGCAGGAAGGCGCGGGAGACCGTCTCCTGGCGCTGCGCGCCCTTGCCCACCCACGACCAGACCTGCGCCTCGCCGGCGCGGGTGATATCGCGCGCGCGGTCGAGCGCCGCCACGAGCTTGCCTTCGTCGATCACGTCGAAGTGGACCTGCGTCAGGAGCACCGGGTCGCCGTCGTAGTTCGCGAGGTTCGGGAGGCCAGGGCCGATCCAGGCGTCGAAGAACACGAGCGCGTACGCCTCGCGGAGCGAGGCCTCGTCGCGCTCGGCGTTCAGCTGCGCGAGGTGCTTCACCAGGGGATCGCGCAAGCGGCTCTGGATAGGGAGGAGGCCTCCGTCGATCTCGGGCTGCCCGGAGGCGCCCTTCTGCATCACGCGCGCGGCCACGAGGTCCCAGGTATGGAGGGAGCGCGATCCGGCCCGCTCGCGGACGCGGACCTCGCCGCCGTGGAGCACGTCGCGCAGGGTGAGGCTCGCTCCCGGTTCGACGCCGATCACCTCGTAAAGGCGCAGGGAGCTCTTGCGACCCATCTCCAGGTATCTCCGCTCGCCGTGGCCGAGGTCGCGGCCGTGCTGGAGGATCTCGTCCGCGAGCGTCAGGCCTTCGTCCAGCACGTCGACGTCGAAGAAGAGCCAGAACTGGAACGCAACCTCCGCCATCTCCAGGAGAGCGGCGTCCGTCCACCGCTCGCGGAGCGGGAGATGCTTGCCCCAGAACCGGTCCCTGGCGTCGTCGAGCTCGTCGGGATGAACCGAGAGCAGGAGCCTTTGCAGCGCAGCATGACGATCCGCCGTCGTGTACGGCGCGCCGGCGCCGGCGCCGTTCGTGAGGCAGCACTTCTTGTACTTGCGACCGCTGCCGCACGGGCAGGGCTCGTTGCGTCCGACCTTCTTTCCCATCGCGGCGGAGAGTACGCGATCCACGGGCGAGACGAGGAGATGAGCCATCGAATCACGAAGATCTCGTGTGGGGCTCACGACGCATTCCGATCAGCCAGCCAATTTTTCCATGGCAGAGCCGGCATTCTGCTGCTTCGAAAGCGGTGCCTTCCTCCGAAATATTGGTAATTTGTTGGCTCTGTCAGCAATGCATGGGTGGATGGAGGATGGCTCGTTGCGCTCCCCTGCCCGGCTCGCGTGAGATCGGTGCTCGTGCACAAGGAGGCTCCACTTCGGCCTTCGTTCGTGCGATGAGTCGGCGCGCAGATGAGAACTGGATTACGCGATGCCGGACCGGGATGGGCGCACGCGAAGCGGGCCCTCGAGGTCGCCTTCTCGAGCTCCGGGAGGCCTCACCGAGCTCCGCGAGGCGGAGCGGGCCGTTCGCCGTCATCGACTGGGAGTACGCGAGGCAATTACCTCTCCATCAATTTGCTCGTCGTGCTCACGGGAGCACGGCACCCAATTGACGCGCGGGGATACCCGTGATGCGGCGAAGACCTGCGAGGGCGCGGTTCAAGATCCAGCGGAGATGCGCGATGGCTACACGAAGCTCGCGAACGAAGAGGTCCGACACGCCGAAGCGCGTGGCGGGCACATCGCGCAGGACGGCGCGGCCGACACGACCGGAGATCGACGAGGCACGGCTCAGGGGGCTCGTCGAGGAGGCGATCGTCGACGCCTACGGAGAGTCCGAGCAGCGGGTCGGATTCTTCACCATGATGGAGGACCACCTCGACGTCCCCTTCGAGACGGAGTTGCTCGGTGTTCCAGTTCAGGTCACCGGCATCGACTTCGATGACGCCGAGGAGATCGTGGCCACCTGCAAGCACGGTGCGCGCATGCAGCGCATCCCGGTCCTGGATCTACCGCTGCCGAAGTCTCCACCCAAGGGCTTCGAGTGGATCGAGGCCTATCGCTTTTTCCGGCGCGGCGACGGGTGAAGGAGCGGGCGGAGATCTCATCAAGGCAAGCTCGATGGCCCCGTCGGGCGGCTAAGCATCGCGAGGGGGCGCTCCCGTCGCCGGCGCCCACGCCCGCGCAGGTTCGCCTGCCATGGCGAGGATGTGCCTGGCCAGCGCGAGGTCCGGCGGCTCCCCGGGCGTCAGCCGCCAGGCTCCGATCCCGAACCGCTCACGGAACTCGGCCGCGAACCAAGGCTGACATTCCGGATCGACCGCCGGGGCGAGGAGCAGCCCACCGCGGCACGTGCCGCCGAACGTCTCCCACCGCAGCGCGTCGCGGTAGATGTGGAGCGACACGAAGGCGTCCGCGAGCGCCTCCCGACGTACCCGGTACTTGGCGTCCAGACAGATCCAGGAACGCGGGCCGCCGGGCGGCTCGAACGAGATCACGATATCGGGTCGACGCTCACCCGAGACGCTGTATCGATCCGAGGTCCCCCGGGCGAGGTATCCAGGAAACGTCATGTTGTACCGGATGACGACCCGCGCCCCATCCTCCGCCCGCCTCGCGGTGAACGCCGCCCCCGCCCCGAAGCCGGCGAGAAGCTCGCTCGCCGGTGCCTGCCGCCAGGTCCACGTCCACCCGTCGAGGGCCTCGGCGAGCGCCCGCTGGACGGCGAGCAGCGCCCACAGCTCGTAGAGCTCGAAGCTCGGGCGCACCGGGGCCTCGCCGCCGTCCAGCGACTCGCGCAGGCGGAACCGCGGCGAGAGGAAAGGCCGAGCCAGCGCGTGGGCTCGGGCGTAGACAGGGTCGTCCTGCACCGCAAGGAGCGCGGCCTCGGTGGCGGGCGTGGGCGTCAACGACCCGAGGAACGTCCGGCGCAACGTGGCCGACAGCTCGTCCGCCGCGCCAGCCGCCGCGCGCGCTCGCGCGCGGCACCATTGCGCCGTGTCCGGCTGCAGCCGTGGATTCCCGGCGGCGCGGCCGAGCGCGCCGCCCAGGTCGCCGAGCACGCGAGCGACCCGTCCGACGAGCCAGGCGATATAGCGGTTCACCGGGTGATCGATGGTCTCGTGCGTCGTGTCCTGCGGCACGTACGGGTCCAGCTGGCCGGCGCGAGCAGCCAACCAGGGGTCCACCGCACACGCAGCCGCCGGGTGCCGCGCGAGCCAGTGGAGCGTCTCCCGATCCGCTCGCCGCACGGCGCGCAGCGGCACATCCTCGCGCGTCGCCGTCGCGAGCTCCCGCGGCGCGGCGGCGATGGCGCGAACAGCACGGACAAGCGCCGGCACCAGCGGCAACAGGGCTGCGGCGAGGACCGTGGCCGTGGTGCCCTCCGTCTGCACGGTGCCGACGCCGCCGCCTTCGAGGCCTATGGCCAGGCCCGGCGACCACGCCTCGAGGTCCGCGAGCAGCGCCAGCCACGCGCCCTCGGAGAGCTTCTCTCTGCGCGGCGCCACCTCGACGGCGACCACCGTCTCCTGCGCGCCGTGCGCCACCCTCAGCGACGCCGAGCCGACCCACTGGCCCACGTCGAGCGTGAACGACCCGCGCTCCTCGCTCCAGGGCAACTCCCGCGGCCCGAGCCACGCCCGCGGGGCGCCGGCGCCCGGGGGAGCATTGACGTGGTAGGTCCTTGCCTCTTCCAGATGCAGGACGCCGTCGACGACGCGCTCGTCCGCGCCGGCCGCGTCGCGGACCTGGAGGCTCATGCCCAGAACCGGGTCACGCCGGTGCGCTTGAGCAGCTCCATCATGCTCCCGAGCTTCACCTCGCTCACAGCGAGGCTGCGGCGCTTGCAGATCCCCATGAGGGCCTCGAGCGCGCCCTTGAACGCCGGCGTATCCTCGCCGCGCAGGCGCGGCAGCACCTTCGAGAACACGGCCTGATCGAGGAACGCCGCCGGCGCCATGCCGCCCAGCTCCGGAGCGGCGTGCATGAACGCGAGGACCTCGCCGGCCGTGCGGTAACCGAAGTGCCGGCGGACCTCGCGCATGGCGCCGTGCAGCTCGCACAGCGCCTCCTCCACCTCCAGCAGCCGCTTGCCGGGCGCCTTGGCCGCGGCGCGCTCGAAGAAGCTCTTGAGATCCACGTCCCAGAACTCGAGCGTGAAGGCCCGGTCCAGCACCTTGTCGCTGAACGGGTGGGTCGTCTCGTCCATGTTGACGGTGCCCGCGATGTGGAGGTTCGCCGGCCAGGGCACGCGCGGGGGAACGTCGTTGACATCGACGCCATTGGCATGGAGCACGAGATCCTCGCCCGTCTCCATGGCCGAGAGGAACGGCGCGAAGTAGCGCTCGACGCGGGCCAGGTTCATCTCGTCGAGGATGAGAAAGTAGGGCCGCCCCGGGTCGGCGGCAGCGCGCAGGACGAGCCGGAGCGCGGGCTCGGCCTGGAACGTGGGGTCGGCGTGCAGGGCGTTGAAGTAGCCGAGCAGCCCGGAGGGATCCCGCCAGTCGGGCGAGACGGGCACGATCTCCCGGTGCTCGGAGACGGAGATCCCCATCAGCTCGCAGACGGCGCGCGAGTAGCAGAGCGTGACGGCCGTCTTGCCGGTGCCCGAGAGCCCGGACAGGAGCACGAACCGCTTGCGTGGGTTGCTGCGCCAGGCGGCGTGAAGGGTGGCGAGCTGGCGGTCCTCGAAGACGAAGTCGGCGATCTCCGGATCGGCCTTGAAGCGCGCGAGGATGGCGTCGAAGGCCGGATACGGGATCGCGGGCAGCGAGACGATGGGCGTCCGCGGATCCATACCGGGGCTCGCCTCGGGCGGAGGCTTCGGCAGATTCTTGGGGAGCCTGGCGACCCACGCCTTGCCGTACTGCGTAAGGAAGAGCCCGCCGTGCTCGTCGCGCTGGAGCAAGCCGAGGTAGCTGCTCCAGTTCCGGAGATCGCTGGGAACGCGCGCGGTGGTCCAGTTGGGATAGAGCGCCTGCAGGGCGCCGACCACGGCCTCATCGGTCGACCCTGGGTGCTCGTCGAGGTGCCGGAGGAGCTGGGCGAAGCCGAAGACGCGCTCGAAGAAGCGTTCGATAAGGATGTCCAGCTGCTCGCTGCCGAGCAGTTCGTCGCCGTCCTTCGTGGCGTAGAGCAGACCGCCGCGCTCCTCGATGAACCCGAGGCCTTTGGCCCGGATGATGAGCTGGCGCAGCAATGGAGTCGGGACATTGTCGAAGCTTCCGCTCGCCTGCAGCACGCCCACGAGGTCGTCTTGCGAGAGCCCTGGAAGCGCCGCCTGCACCACAGCGCGGTACGCACCGGCGAAGTTGCGCACCGCGAGATAGCCCACGTACTGCTTCGCGAATGGCCAGACCACGAGCGAAGGCAGCTTGTCCTCGGGTGGGCGCATCGCTTCGCTGTCGACGGCCACATTGCCTTTCCAGGGCGGCATCTGCCCGGCCGCCAGCCGCTCGTAGTTCTCATGGATCCACCAGCAGAAGGTCGAGCGTCGCACGTGCTCGGCCAGGTTCTTCTCTTCGCCGAGCACGGCCCGGAGCCGCGCGCGCATCTGCACCTGGGCCACGAGCTGGGGGTCACTCGCGTCGCCGAGAAGTAGCTTTGCGGCGTGCCGGACGGCGTCGTAGCTGAGCACGCACGTCAGCTCGGCGGGCAGCAGCGCGCCGACCAGCCGCTGGAGCTTGGCGTACGGCCTGGGTTTGACGTCGCGCGCCACGGCCATGCCGAGGATGCGCTCGTATTCGTCCTGGATTGCAGCCGCTCGGGCGGCGACGTCGGACGGCCAGGCGCGCCCGCGGAGGCCGACGATGGCGTCCACGAACCCGGGATCGGCGAGGAGCGCATCGACGTTGATGGCGTCGCCATAGCCGGCAGGCGTGATCGCGCGGGCGTTCCAGAGCTTCTTCTGCGCGGCCTCGGTGCGCAGCTCGGGCTCGGGGGTGCCGTGCGCCCAGGTGAGGAAGTCGAGGTAGTTTTTTTGCCACGTCGCCCAGCTGGGTGGGGCGAAGCCCTTCCAGAGGGCTTTGAGCTGTTCATCGGTCAACATATCGACTCCCTCGGTAATATCAGGTGCCGTCCACTACGGCCTACCGGTGCCGACCCGACGGTGGCGCCTCGCTGCGATCGACGCTCGGCTGCCCGACAGGCTCGCGCAATTCGGCCGCTCACCCTACACCGTGGTTCTCAATCGCTTCGCGGTCCGAGCTCACCGTGGCTGGACTGCCGCACAGTCTTTCACATAGTCCGGCGTCGAGGAAGCCCTCGTCGGCGAGACCATGGCGCTGCCGCTCGAGGCCGCGGGTATCGACCCGCGGGCGGCAACGGTGCGACCGGCGGCCGCGACCGCGGACGGCGACGGTGCGACCGGCGGCCGCGACCGCGGACGGCCTGCCGGCCAAGAGCCGATCGTGCACGCCCGGCATCGCCAGTGGCTCGTCGACGACGTCGTCTCGGGCACGGGCGATGAGTCGCCGCTCGTTCGCCTGGTCTGCCTCGACGACGACGATCCTGGACGCCAGCTCGACGTGCTCTGGAACCTCGAGCTCGGCGCGCGCGTCGTCGAGCCGGAGACCCACGGCCTCGGCGAGAGCTCGCGGCTCGATCCCCCCTCCCACTCCGGCGCCTACCTGCACGCGCTCAAGTGGAGCGCGGTGAGCGCCGCGGACGCGACCCGCTTCCAGTCTCCCTTCCGGGCGGGCGAGTACGTGCCAGCGTAGCGTGCGCTGGTTCGGAGACGCGGAGGACGACGATCTGCCATCGACGTGACGAGCTCATCGGCGCTCGGTTTTCGCTAGAGCGGCTGCTTCTTCCAACCGTACTTGTCATCGGCAGCCTCCATGCATCGCTGAAACGTCGCCTTCGTGCGAAGGAAGCTGTATTTTTCGTCTGCAATAGTCTGGCTTGCGGGCTTCACCTCGACGAGGCCCAAGGCAGGGAAGCCCGGCGGGAGGAAGCCGAACGCGTGCGACGTATGGTCCCACGGGTCTGGCACGGACGAGAAGAACCCCTTCGGTTGCGCCTGCACCTCGGCGTCCGGCGGCGGGTCGATCGCGCGGAGCACCGCCGCCCGCTCTGCAGGGGGGCGACCGATCACCGGGAGGTCATCGAACCAGCGTTGCTCTTCGCCCATGGAGCCACCCCTTCATCCCGCGACGCGCCGGCGGCGCCGGCTTACCGAGGATTCCCCGTTGTTTGGGCCACACGCGCGCCGGTCCAGTCAAGTGCGCCGGGCCTCGGTTCGCCTAGCACCCCTCGCGCGATCTTCACTCATCCTCCCTGAAGAGCTCCCGGAAGAACCGCTCCCTGTGCAGCAGGAAATCCCGCGTCAGCGCGAAGTGCTCCGTCTCCTCGTACGCCACCGCCGCGATCCCCTCCTCGGAGAGCCGGTAGATCGTCGCGTCCGGATAGGCGAGCACGATGGGCGAGTGCGTCGCGACGATGAACTGCGATCGCCCCCGCTCGACGAGCTCGTGCATGCGCGCGAGCAGCGTGAGCTGCCTTGCGGGCGACAGCGCGGCCTCCGGCTCGTCGAGGAGGAAGAGGCTCTCGGGCTTGAACCGGTGCTTCACCAGGGCCAGGAACGACTCGCCGTGCGACTGCTCGTGCAGCGACGTGCCGCCGTAAAACTGGGTCGCGGCCAGCTCGTCCACCTGCGTGGCGACGTTGAAGAAGCTCTCGGCGCGCAGGAAGAAGCCGTTCTTCTCCCGGCGCGCCCCACGCACGAGCCGCATCGCTGTGTGCAGCTCGGACTCGGAGCGCCGGGTCGCGAAGTTGAAGCCCTTCGAGCCGCCCTCGGCGTTGAAGCCGGCCAGCAGCGCGAGCGCCTCGATGAGGGTCGACTTGCCGGAGCCGTTCTCGCCGACGAAGAAGGTCACCTTGGGATGGAGCGCGAGCTCCTCGAGGGCGCGCACGGCGGGGATGCTGAACGGATACCTGGAGAAGTCCTCGACCCGCTCGCGCAGGAGCTGGACGGAGCGGATGAAGCCGCCCGGGAGGTGGGCGCGCTTCATGAGGAGATCGAGGCCGCCGACGCTGCGCCCGCCTCTTCGCCGGACGAGCAGGCGACGGCGGCGGCGGCGGCGAGGAGCAGCGCGCACGGAGACAGCGCGTTGCATGCAGGATGGAGTGCGCGCACGCGGCGAGTATACACGCCCCGGCGGGTCGATCGAACGGCGGCGACGCACGTCCCCCCGGGCGCTCGGCGCGCAGCTCAGGCCCGCGCGGCCAGCACGATCCCCGCGCAGGCCTCGGCGTCGCTGAGGGCGTCGTGGTGGCGGAGCGCGAGGCCGAGGTGGCGGCACACGTCCGGCAAGGTCGTGGGGCGGATCTGCCAGCGCGTCCGCGCGAGCTGCACCGTGCACTCGAAGCGCAGCCGCGGAGGATCCATGGCGAAGGCGGCGCAGCAGGCCCGGAGGACCGAGCGGTCGAAGCTCGCGTTGTGGGCAGCGATGAACTCGGCACCTTCGAGCAGCGGAGCCACCCTTCGCCACACCTCCGAGAACCGGGCCTCGCCGGCGACGCGCGCCCAGGAGATGCCATGTACCCCGGTGAACTCGAAGGTTCGCCGCGGCGGCTGGATCAGGTGATGCACGCGGTGGGTGATGCGATTGCCCTCGACCCGCACCGCGCCGACGGCGCACGCGCTGTCGCGGTAGCGGTCGGCGGTCTCGAAGTCGAGGGCGACGAAGGTGGTCATGCGGGCCGAAGTGTGCCGATCGTACGTCACGGAGTCGACGTATACGGCTTCCAGACCTCGTAGTCGAACCGCTCGCACGGGGGCGTCACCTCCTGCCGGCGCTCGTCGTACCGCTCGATGCACAAGGCCTGCGCGTCGGCGCGCTTGCCCTGCGCCTCGATCCAGCGCGACAGCCCCCTGCAAAGAGCACGGGCGATCCGCGGATCGCACCCCGCTCGCAGGCGTGGCACGGCGCGTGCTCCCTTGTCTCCGGTGCGCAGGGCGGCGAGCATCGCCACTTGCCTCCTTGATCGGCAAGCCTGCCGGAACGAAGGCTCTAAACTCTCTGTGTGAGGAGATCGCGATGAACCGATCCGGTCGTGCGCTCGGGATGACGATGATGATGATGATGGGGGTCGGGCTCCTCCCGGCGGCCTGCGGGCCGGCGTCGGAGATCGACGGAGAGATCCATGGGCCGGGGCTCGAGGCGATGATAGGCAAGCCCGGAGGCCAGGACACCAACGGCACCCCGAAGCAGGCGTGGCACACATGGAAGGGGCAGGTGGTCCAGGCGCTGCTGCTCCCGCTGCTCCAGGCGGACGACACGCTCAACCCGGGGATCGTCGGCACCGGGATCCTCGGAACCCCGGAGGGCGAGGAGGTCTTCGATCACACCGTCCGCTGCGCCCTCGCGAAGGACAGCGTCGTGACCCACGGCGACAGCGCCTACACGGGGCGAGGGATGGTGGCCGGCGGGTCGAGCTGGGCGCAGGGGGGGCTCCCCCTGAGCGTGATCGACAACGTGCTGGAGTGCGTGGTCGCGTTCGTCAACGACAAGACAGATGGCGTCGAGGTCCTGCTCACGGGCCTCAACGTGGTCGACGACGAGGGGGACCACACGGGGTTCATCCACGGCGAGGCGGTCTGGTGCGCGCACGCCGGGAGCGCGCTCTCCGTCAACGTGGACGTCTACCCGACGTACGCGTTCGCGCAGGGGTGCGGGATCGACGCCAAGGCGGCGCTGGAGCAGCGGTACTGCCACGAGGTCGGGGCCTGCGGCCTCAACTACATGGGGTACCTGGAGTTCAACCCCGCCTGCAAACCCGTCGGGGCGCCGGCGGACGGCCAGTACATCTGCAACGAGAAGCCGTGCACGATGACGTGGCTGAACGACCCCGTGGCCGACTGGTGCAAACCCCCTCCCCGTCGCCGTCGCTGATCTCCGGGGCGCCCGGGGGTGCTCAGGGCGCGGCGGGGGCGGGCGCCTCGCCCGCGAGCCGCCGCGCCTCGGCGAGGCGCGCGCCCACGGTCCGGGCGCGCAGCGGGTTCGCCTGGATCGCCGCCTCGAGGGCCGCGGCCTCGCCCAGGGTGGCCTCCCTCCGGGCGGCCGCGTCGAGCGCCGCCGCCGCGCGCAGGCGAAAGAGCCCGCCCTGGGCCACGAGCGCCCGGTCGGACCGCGGGTTCAGCCCGAGCGCGACGCCCGCGTGCCGGAGCCCCTCGGCGATCTCCGCGGCGGCGTCCTCCCGGCGGCCCGCCCCGAGCGCCGCGCGCGCCTCGTGGATCTCGGCCAGCAGCGCGTGGAGCCGGGGCTCGGCGCGCGGCTCGCCGAGCAGCAGAGGGCCGACCGGCACGAGCGCCGCGTCGAGCCGCGCCGCGTCCGGACGACCCCGCCGCGCGCTCCACGCAAAGGCGAGGAGCTCCGCCTCGGCGCGCTGCACCCGGTCCGACACGTCCCACGGCGCCCCGGCGATCCTGCGATCGAGCGCCTCGCGCACGATCCGGAGCGAGGCCGCCGGGTCCTCGCCCCGCGCCAGCCGGACGCGCGCCTCGAGCATCGCCAGCATCGCGCGCAACGACTCCGGAAAGGTGGCCGCGTCCGGCGCCATCTCCCGCGCGCTCGCCTGCGCGCGCGCGAGCGCCGGGCCGGGATCGGCGCCCGCGTCGAGCGCATGCAGCGCCAGCGCGTGGTCCAGCCAGACCCGCCAGTAGGGCGCCCAGCTCCAGGAAGGGTCCATTTGACGCATTGAGTCAATCACCCCGTGCGTCCGCTGCACCACCGCCTCGGGGGAGCGGCCGGCGCGGACGAGGTGCTCCGCCTCGTAGATGCCGGTGATCAGCCGCGAGGAGCGCGCGCTGCCGAAGCCGGGATCGAGCGCCAGGACGCGGTCGCAGCAGGCCTCTGCGCGCTCGAAGGAGCCCGCCGGGTCGATGCCGCGCAGCGACCTGTAGCGGCCGCGCTCGGCGTACACGGCGCAGAGCTCGTTGAGGGCCCAGGCGAAGTCCGGCTCGCGCTCGAGCGCGGCCTCGTAGCCCTGGATGGCGCGCTCGACGGCCTCGCCCTGGTCGCGGCCGATCAGGTCCGCGTGGAACGCCCGCGCCCGGAAGACGCCGGCGGCCACGTACCGCGCCATGGCGTCGTCCGGGCTCCTGGCGAGCGCCTCCTCGGCGCGCGCGGTGGCCTCGCCGAGGGCCGCCGCCACGTCCTCGCCCGGCTGCATCCCGCTCGCGACCCACCAGGCGAAGCAGCCGTGGACCCAGGCCAGCTTCACGGTCGCCTCGGGGCTCCGCGGGCTCGCCGCGAGCGCCCGCCCGCAGGCCTCCCGCGCCCGCTCGAAGCTCGGGCGCATCGAGGCGCCGTGCTTGCCGGCGGCGTTCATGGTCTGGGTCCAGAGCTCGCACGCGCCGGCGTGGACCGAGGGGTCGGAGCGGCCGTGATCGGCGGCGATCCCGTAGGCCTCGGCGGCGCGATCGAAATACCCCTTCATCTTCTCGAAATCGAAGGCGGCGTCGTGGCGGTAACGGCTCCCCATCGCGAAGAGCACGTCGCCCTCCAGCTTCTTCGCCTCGTGGAGCCAGGGCGCCCCCGCGAACGCGGCCCGGGCCTTCTCCAGCGCCTCCTCGTGCCGGCCCTCGGCGAGCGCGAGCAGCCCCTCCACGTACCCGGGCGCCTCGATGGCGCCGCCGAGCGCCGCGCGGAGGTGCCGGACCGCCGGGGCCTTGAGCTCGGCCTCGAGCGCGGCGATCCGGGCCTGGCGCTGCGCCGGATTGCGGAGGCGGCGGGCCTCCTCCAGGCCGCGGCGGTAGAGCTCGGAGAGCGCCACCCCGGCGGCGTAGTCGAGCCCCGGCGACCTGTAGCCGGCCTCCTCGGCCGCCCGCAGGTGCTCGAGGGCGGCGCGCGGCTCCTGGAGCGCGAGCAGGCCGCGGCCGAGCGCGTACTCCCCGGGGCCGCGGCCGCGGTCGCCCGCCTGCGCCATCCGGGCCTCCACCGTCTTCAGCCGGGCGCGGACCACGTCGCGCTCGCGCTCGACGTCGTGGAGCGGCATCCCGTGGGCGCCGCGGAGGAAGAGCTCCATCTCCTTCACGGTCTCGCCGAGCTCGCGCGCCAGCGTGGCCTGCTCCGCCGCGGCGCGCCGGTCCCGGACGAAGAGGCCGGCGACGACGAGCGCGGCGACGACGAGCGCGCTCGCGCCCGAGACGGCCGCCCGATGGCGCCGCGCCAGCCGGGCGAGGCGGCGGCCGAGGGAGGCGCGGCGCGCGAGCACGGGATCGCCGTCGAGGAAGCGCTGCAGGTCCTCCCCGAGCGCCCGCGCCGACTCGTAGCGGGCGCCGGGCTCCCTCTCGAGGCAGCGCATCACCACCGCCTCGAGATCCCGGGGGATGTCGCGGTCCAGCGTCCGGAGCGGCGGCGCGTCCGCCTCCAGCACCTGGCGGAGCACGTCCATCACCGTGCCCCCCACGAACGGCGGGCGGCCGGCGAGCAGCGCGTAGAGGGTCGCGCCCAGGCCGTAGACGTCGGTCCGCCGGTCGAGGGCGCGCACCCTCCCGGCCGCCTGCTCGGGCGCCATGTACGCGGGGGTTCCGAGGAGGGCGCCGGTGAGGGTGAGCCCGCTCTCGGCCGCGTCGCGCGCGATGCCGAAGTCCATGAGGTAGGGGCGGTAGGCGCCGTCCTCGCCCCGCTCCAGCATGACGTTGCTCGGCTTGACGTCGCGGTGCACGAGGCCGAGCCGGTGCGCCTCGTGGAGCGCCGCGGCGATGGCGCGGGCCACGCGCACCTTCTCCTCGAGGGTCAGATCGCCGCGGGCTTCCTGGAGCGAGGGGCCGTCGATGTGGCGCATCACGAGGAAGGGCACGCGATCGGCGACGCCGGCCTCGTGGACCTCGCAGACGTTCTCGTGGCGGAGCCGCGCCTGGGAGCGCGCCTCGCGCAGGAGGCTCCCGTCGACCTGCGCGCCCGCCGAGAGGAGCTTGATGGCCACGCGCCGGCCGAGCCGGAGATCCCGGGCCCGGTAGACGACGCCCATGCCGCCGCGGCCGAGGAGGTGGAAGTCCTCGAAGCGGGCGTGGAGCGAGGGCGGGATCGGCGAGGAAGCCTCCGGCGCGGCGGAGGCGCGCTGGCCCTCCTCGCCGAGGCCGAGGTCGGCGGTGGCCTCGGGCGCGCCGGGCAGGGCTTCGGGCGCGCCGGGCGGGGCCGGGCCGGTGAGGGTCGCGTCGTCGCGGCCGCGCCGCGGCCTCGGCGGGGCCGGGATGCGGGGATCGTCGGCGTCCGCGGGCGGGATCATCGGGCGCGGAGGCCGTGGCGCTGGATCAGCCGGTGGACGAGCTGGCGGGAGACGCCCATCGCGTCGGCCGCCTGCGAGATGTTGCCCCCGTGCTGGCGGAGCTTCTCGGTGACGTAGGCGCGCTCCAGCTCCTCCAGCACGACCTCGCGCGCCTCGGGCAGCGGCAGCTCGAGGAGCGTGCGGAGGCGGGCATCCCCGGGCCCCACGGGCGCCGCGCCGGAGGGCGAGGCGCCCGTGGGAGCCCCGCCGGAGGGTGAGGCGCCCGTGGGATCCGGGCTCGCGGCCCCCTGCGGCGCCGGCGGCCCGGCGCCGACGATCTCGTGGAGCAGCTCGGGGAAGAGGACGAGGCGCGCGACGGTGTTCCGGAGCTCGCGCACGTTCCCGGGCCAGTCGTAGGCCTCCAGCAGCGGGAGCGCGCCCGGCGGCAGGTCGGCGAGGGCGCGCGGCGGATCCCGCGCGAGGAGGAAGCGCTCGACGAGGAGCGGGATGTCGTCCTTGCGCTCCCGGAGCGCGGGGACGTGGACCTCCACCACCGAGAGGCGGAAGTAGAGATCGGCCCGGAACGAGCCGTCCTGGGCCTTCGCGCGCAGGTTCCGGTGCGTGGCGGCCACGATCCGCGCGTCGAAGGGCGCCCAGTCGTTCGAGCCGAGCCGCCGGATCTGCCGCCCCTCGATGGCGCGGAGGAGCTTCGGCTGGAGCTCGAGCGGGAGCTCGCCGATCTCGTCGATGAAGAGCGTGCCCCCGTTCGCCTGCTCGATCAGGCCCGGCCGCGCCGCCGCGGCGCCCGTGAACGCGCCCCGGGCGTGGCCGAACAGCTCGCTCTCGACGAGGTTCGGCGCGATGGCGCCGCAGTCGACGACCACGAAGGGGCCGTCGTTGCGGCGGCTCCGCGCGTGGATCGCCTGCGCCAGCACCTCCTTGCCGGTGCCGGACTCGCCGAGCAGGAGCAGGGTCTCGTCGGTCGGGGCGGCGCGCTCCAGCTTGGCGAACAGCGCGCGCATGGTGAGGCTCCGGCCCGCGGCGCCGCCGAACGCGTCCGCGGCCGAGAGGGGCAGGACCGCCGCGGGGCCCGCGGGGCCGACGACGATCTCGGAGCCGCCGGCCGTGGCGGGGACGCCGGGCGGGAGGAAGGCCTCGCGGATCCGGATGTCGCGGACCAGCGTGCCGTTCTTGCTGCCCAGGTCGCGCAGGAGCACCCCCTGCTCGGTCATCCGGATCTCGCAGTGCCTGCGCGAGGCGCGCGGATCGGAGAGGACCAGATCGCAGTCGGCGCCCGCCCCCACGATGAGCGGGCGCAGATCGAGCGGCGCGGTGAGCGTGCGCCTGTCCGGGAGGGTGACCGTCACCGAGACCGCCGGGAGCCGGAGGGAACGCCCCTGATCGAAGCTCGTGAGCGTGCAGGTCGCCCCGGGATCGTCGCTCATGAGCGCCATGGTGCCCCTGGAGAGGGCCGCGTCAACCCGGAACCCGTGCGCCCGCGAGAACGCGCCGGCGCCTGCGGAACCGCACCGGCGGGGCCGCTGTCACGCGCGCGCGACAGCGGCCGTCACGCGCGCGCGACAGGTGTCCCGGCGGCGTGTCGGCGCGCGGCGCGGCGATCGCCGGAGATGCGCGGATCGGCCTGAAAGCACGGCGAGCCGCGCCGCCGACCGAGGGCGGCACGCGGGTTGCGATGCGTCCTCATCGAACGCGAGCGAACGCGGATTGAGGAGGATGTGGACATGACGTCTCGAACCAGCGGCGCAGGCAACGTGGAGCACCAGGGGATCTTCGGCGCGGGGCGCGGGGCGCGGCTCGGGCTCGTCGGGCTCGCCGTGCTGGCGAGCGCCGTCTCGGTGAGCCGTCCGGCGGCCGCGGTGAGCGCCGAGCCCGGGATCCGCGCGATCCCGCTCGATCCGACCGGCGCGACCTTCCGCGCCGAGGTGATCGGCGACGAGCACTTCGACTACCTCCGGATGGCGGACGGCACGGTCGTCGTGCTCAACGCCCTCTCGGGCGACTACGAGGTCGCCGAGCTCGGAACGAACAGGCGCAGCGGCGCCCTCGCGCTCGTCCCCTCCGGGGTGCTTGTCCGCGATCTCCGCTCGCAGGGCGGCCGCGTGGATCCGGCGTTGCTCCCGCGCATCGACGACGAGGCGCTCGACGCCCTGTGGGAGGCGGCGATCGCGCGTTCCCCGGGCCGGCTCTCGTACGCGGCGGGTCCGACCGTGACCACCGGGGTCCGGCGCCCGCTGCTCACGATCCTGCTGGAGTTCACCCAGGGGGGCGGGCTCACCGCCCCGGGCGCGTTCACTGGCACCTTCTCGACCGACATCGCGTACTGGAAGCAGACGATGTACGGGAGCCTCCCGGGCTCGGTGAACCATTATTACGCCGACATGTCGCGCGGGAAGTTCTCCTTCACCCGCGTGAAGGAGACCCAGGGCACCGCCAATGACGGCATCGTCCGGATCCGGCTCCCGTTCGCGCACCCGAACAGCCACAAGGATTATTCCCTGATCCAGCTGTACCTGAAGGAGGCGCTGGTGATGGCGAATCCGTACGTCGACTTCGCCTCGTTCGACAAGAACGCGGACGGCAAGATCCGCGGCGACGAGCTCAACGTGGTCTTCGTCGTGGCCGGCTACGAGGCCGCGAACACGCAGAAGACGCCGTCCGTCTGGGCCCACGCGAAGGGCTTCGACACGCCGATCACCCTGGACGGGAAGTCCCTCACCGGCTACGTCGCGCTCGGCGAGCGGCAGATCCACTCGGTCGGCGGCGTGCCCACAACGATGCCGGCGACCGTGGGGGTCATCGTCCACGAGCTCGGGCACGCGGCGGTCGGCCTCCCGGATCTCTACAAGGGCCCGACCCCGCTCGGGGCGTGGTGCGTGATGTCGAGCGGGAGCTGGGGGGCGACGAGCGGCTCGCCCGCCGGCACGGTGCCCGTGGCAATGGGCGCCTGGAGCCGGATCCATGCCGGATTCCTCGCGCCGACCGTGATCGCACCCGGGGCCGCGCCGCAGGACATTCCCATCGTCCAGTCGGACGGCGCGGAGTTCTTCGGGCAGAGCGTCGAGCCGACGATTTACAAGATCGAGACCTCGGATCCGGACCAGTACTTCCTTCTCGATAACCGCCAGAACGAGGGCTATGACCGCGGCCTGCAGCGCTGGTTCAACTTCGATGACGTCTCCGGCGGCGTCGGGATCTACCGCGTCGATGAGGCGAAGAAAGCGGGCAGCGGGAAGATCGCGTTCATGGCGAGCAATTCGGGCTCGCCGAGCTCGCTCGCCAACGTCTACAACGAGGAGGGGGGCCGGACCTTCACGCCGCTCACCGATCCGAGCAGCGACGACGCGGACGGGCAGTTCACGGGGCTGTCGGTCACGGACTTCACCGCCTCCGGCCCGATCATGCTCGCCCACGTGAGCTACGTGCCGTTCGACTGCAATGCGATCACGGCGTCGGTGGCGGAGCACGAGATCCATGGGCGCGTTCAGAAGCAGATCCTGGACGTCGGCGAGGAGGAGCAGATCTTCCTCGGATACCGCACCACGGGCGCGCATCAGGACCTGGGGTTCGACAAGAGCGAGATCGTCACGCTCCACGTGGAGGCGCCGGGGATGTGGAGCGTGGGGGAGTGCGACTGAGCGGCGTGGTTCGAAGTGCATCGGCATCTCGGCCCTGGATTGCTTGAATCCACGTACGAGCACTGTCTTTGCCATGAGCTCTCGCTTCGCGGCCTGAGCTTTGAGCGTCCGCTCCCACTCATCTACAAGGGAGCGCATCTCGAGCGTGGCGACCGTCTCGATGTCACACTCGGTGGTGAGCAGCGCCGCCGGCATCGAGGCGGAAACCGTCGTCACGCCGCGAGGAGTCCTCGTCATCCGAGGCGGAGCTCGCCGTCATTCGACCGGGAGCCGTCGTGCTACGGGCTGGAGCCATCGTCGTACGGGCTCGGGCCGTCGTCATCCGGCCGGGAGCCGCCGTCATCCATGGTGTGACCCGTCGGCATCCGTGGTGCGACCCGTCGGCATCCGGCTGGAGACCGCCGTCATCCGTGGTGTGACCCGTCGTCACTCGCCCTGGAGCCGTCGTCATCCGGAGCCAGGGCCGTCGTCCTCCGCGGACAAGCCATGGTACGAGCGGAGCCCTGGTAACACTTCAGACCGGGAGCCGCGGTGACACTTCCTCGAGCCACGGCCCCGTGCTCCGGGAGGACTGGAAACAGGGGCCGGATCCTTGTCGACGCGACACGCTCGCCGCGCTCTCTCGGACCACCAGGATCTATACACGAACCACTCCCCGCGGTCTCGGTACACACGAGCCTCTCCTCACGGTCCGGCGTGCGAGCGCGCAGGTCACCGCCTCTTGGAGAACTGCACCTCCTTGTTCTTCAGGGTGACCTGCGCGAGCAGAACAGGGCCGTAGTACAGTTCCCAGATGTCGTCCGCGATCGGCAGCAGCCCTACGGGCTCGCTGGCGATCAGCGTGGAGACGAAGGTGGACGCGCCCCCGAACTGCAGCTGTCCCGTGGTGCCGATGCGTCGAACGGCCATTGTATCCGGGTACTCCGGCGACGAGGGCTTGCTCGGCATCGAGCGGCGCGACGGCGTGTAGCGCGAAGCCGGCGTCCTCTGGCCGAGCGCCTCGTGGGGGCGCTGGTCATTGTACTCATGCCGAAAACGGTCGAAGACGCGCTGCTGCGCCGCGAGCGTGGCTTCTGGCGGCGAGGTCGCCTCCGCCTTCAGCGTCTTGTGCATGCGCTCGTGGCGGCCGTTCTGCTGCGGTTTACCGGGCTCGATGCGCTCGGGAGACACGCCGAGCTTGATCCAGCTCACCGACAGCGCTGAGAGCCCACCGACGCCCAGCGTGGCGAATGGCGGGCCGTTGTCCGAGCGGATACGGTTCGGCAGACCGAACTCGCGGAACGCGCGCTCGAAGTGGGGTCGTACCGAGGCATGGTCGGGCGTCGCCACGCCCTCACATTTGAGCAAGTACCGCGACGCCTGATCCGTCAGCGTCAGCGGGTAGCACCGGGTCTTATCGCCGAGTGCGAAATGCCCTTTGAAATCGGCGCACCACGTGTCATTAGGCTGCTCCGCAGGAGCCAGCGTCGACGGCATCGCTGACGTCGGCGTCACCACGCGGCGCCGACGGGGCCGAATCAGCCCGTGCTTCTTGAGCAGCTCGCCGATGGTGCTCGTCGCCGGCAGCCCATTGATGCCCAGGCTCTCCAGCCGGGCGCGCAGCTTCTTCGGGCCCCACGTGGGTCGATCCTTCCGCAGCGCGAGCAGCGCATCGACGACCTCTGCAGGCGTTGCATGCGGAAACGTGTGCGCCACGGGCCGCCGCTCCTCCAGGCCGCGAGGCCCGGCCTGCTCGTAGCGCTCCACCCACTTGTACCCCGTCTTCCGGCTGATGCCGAACCGCCGGCACAGCTCCGCGAACGTCTCGTCCGACTCGTTGACCTGCGCGATGAACTGAAGCCTCTCGTCCACTGAACATGTCTCTTTCCAGGGCACCAGCGATCCTCCGTCGCCGGTCCTCTACGACATGTGTCACCTAAGCTCCCGGTTTGTCCGGGTGCTACCCAGGCTCCCGGTCTGAACCGTTACCCAGGCCACCGGTCCGTGCCCATTGTCATTCTGGACGGAATTTCTCCTTGCACGTCAGGGAGCAACGCGCGCCTCGACGCGGAGGAGGATCCACCTGGGGGAGGCTCGTCAGAAGGCCTTGTGGACCGTGTAGACCGCCGGAGCTCCACGCCGCTACGCTCGCGCGTCAGGAGGTGCGACGTGGGGCATCACGTTCGTGCTTCCTCTTCCAGCATGGCCTGAAGTGCCGGATGGGAGAGGATCAGGGCGAGCAAGTTGGCTCGTCCCCCGGCAGCAGCGTGCAGGAAGTACTCGCATGCGTCCATGGGTTCCTCATGCCATGTTGTCACGACTTCCAGCGCGTTTCCAGCCTCGATGATGTTGTCAAGCGCATCATGAAGCTGTTCGGCTTCGGGCCCCACGCAGCAGAGCTCTACGCACCCGAGATCGATCAAGTCCTTCGTGATCGCCTCCACCTGCTGCCGCTCCGGTGCATTGAAGGAGGGCAGGAGCGCGACGAAAGGTCGCTGGATCAAGTGATCGGCAGATGCTCCCGGCGAGCTGACAACGAGCTTCCGGCTTCCTGCGAGGGTGAGGCCACACGCTGCCATATCACTTGCCCTCCTTGAGCTTTTCGATGTTCTCCCTTCCATGAACGTCTGGCTCTCCTTTTCGAGGTGCCTGATACGCGACTGCTGGGCAGCCTCGATGACCCCTCCGGTCGAGTGGTCTCGGGGCTGAGGAATCCCCTCAAATTTTTCGGGGAATTCACATGAAGACGGGAAGACGGGAAGACGGGAAGACGGGAAGACGGGAAGACGGGAAGACGGGAAGACGGGAAGACGGGAAGACGGGAAGACGGGAAGACGGGAAGACGGGAAGACGGGAAGACGGGAAGCAAAATCTCTGAGAAATCTTCTCGCCTTCTCGCCTTCATGTTCAATTTCTCGCTGGAAACGGCCACAAAATGAGGAGATTTGTCAGGTCTCGGGGCCCAACTTCGACTGACCTTTCGGGACGACATGCGCCGTCGCTTCGTGCACGTGAGGAGTGTCGCTCTGCCTGCCGCTCGACCCATCGAAGTGGCCTTTACCGCGGAGGTCGATGTCGACACGCCCGCTTCCAGTCCGCCCTCTCACTCGGTGGTAGCATCAGGTCCGGGATTCCACCATCCCCTTCTTCGGCCCGCTCGCTTGGCGCGTATACAGCGGTCGATGGCGAGGCGCAACACCAACAACACCGGGCGGCACAAATGAGCTGGGGATGATAGGTGGGGTGGTCTGCGGGAGGCTTCGCGGTCGGAAAGCTGGTTCTCGGTGGCTTTGCTCGATCGTCGAGATAAAGGGCTGCCTTCATCGGGGAGAAGGAGAAGACGAGCCAGACGGGAGCACGTCAACCCGAGCCACAGACCATATACTCCACGACGGTGTCCACGAGGCTCCCAGCCCCGACGCCTGATGAAGGCGAGCGGCTCGTCATGTTGCTGTGCGCGCGGGTGGCACTACTCTACTTTCTTCGGAAGGTTTTCTTGGAGCCAAGCTGATAGCGGAAACTCTTCTACATCACCGAGTGTTTCCCAATATTCTACTTCAGCCATGAAGTCCTCCGCGTGCTGGGCCAAAAACGTAGAAAGACTAACAAGCTCTGCCTCGGGGGTCTTCATAAGGACCTCATTGGCGGAGGCCAATACTAGTTCCCCCAACGCGAAACGCTGGGTGGAACTGAGCATCGGATGTTCATCGTAGTAGGCAATAAACTCCTCAAGCCGGCCCGCGTCGGCGTTTATAATGCCCCAGTCCTGCGGCTCGTATTCAAGGCCGAGGGCTTGAGAAAGTTCCACCAGGAGTGCCTCGTCGTCCGTTCGAGATGCCATGCAAATTGTCCCTTATTCGATAAGTGGGTATGCAGTTTTTACGCCACTACCGCTGGGAACCAGCCGCGCCTTTGTCGCGACCGAAAAAGTTCCATCTGAATTGATAACGCGCCCGAGCCCCTCGGGAAGCTCGAACGTCTTGGCCCCATTGCCAAGTTGACCAACTCGGTCCGCGATGAATTGTTCTGCCGCCGCGTTGTCGAGCCACTGACCAACGGGCTTACCTGAGCCTGCCGCTTGCTTGAGCAACTGCTCTGTGTTCTGCGCCCCATGCTTTGTGAAGGTATGGCCAAGCCTGCGCCCGGCCATAGCTCCCCCCTTTGCAACTGCCCCACCGACGTCCGCAACTTCGTCGCCGTGCTGGGCGACGGCTTTAACCGCGTCCGCGCCCTGGTCGGCGGCCTTGCGCATGTCGTTCAGCTTGTCGGCGCCACGGGATGTAGCGATCACGGCGCCCAGTACGGCGGGCACCAGGGGCAAGGCCAACGCGACCCCGTCGAGGACGACACCCCCGGCATCAATCGCGGCACTTCCCCAATTCTCCTTCTCTACGTTGTCGATCAGCGATGCAATGCCCATCCCCAAGCTGATGCCGTCCAACACCGACTCGACGTACTCCCCATTGCGGTCGACATACTTCGTGGGGTTGTTGCCAGCGTACGAGTACAAGCTGAGGTTGAACGGCGCGTAGACCCCGAGCGCGGGCGCTCCAGCGAAGTACTGCGCGACCATCGGATCCGGGCTCAGCCACTGGCTCTGACGCCCGTCGTAGTAGCGCGCTCCGAAGTAGTAGAGGCCGGTGCCGACATCGAGCTCCTTCCCGCTGAACGTGTAGCGGCGGGCCAGCTCGTAGCGAGAATCGGTCTCATCCCGCCAGAGCTCGCCGCTCGGGAAGTACTCATTATGCTGGATGAGCGTCTGCTCTTCGTTGCTGGAGTACTGCGTGCTCCTGAGGTGGTCGGTGTGGAAGTACAGCGTCGGCGGGTAGTTCAGCCAGGCGCTGTCCATCTTGGACGCCAGCTGCGTCTCACCCGCGTACACGTGCTTGGTGAGGTAGCGACCGTCGCGGATCGTGAGGTCCTGGCTGATGTACGCCGTCTCTTCCTGGCCCACGACGTCGTGCTTCGAGATCGCGCGCTGCCCCTCACCATCGTAGAGATTCTTTGAGCGGGTCTGCGTGTTGATCTTGATCTCGCTCGCGAGGTTCTCTTCGTTCCACGTGATCTCGCGGCTGGAGCCACGAAACGTCCATGTGCGCTGGTTGCCGCTCGCGTCGTACGTGTGCTCGCGATTGTAGCGCTGCGACTCGTCCGGGAGCTGCTCGGAGGTACGCGTGACGGCGTGAGGTCGGGGCCCCGCGTAGGTGTAAAGTGCGTCGTACGTCTGCTCGCGAATGACGTGGTCGTCCCGGAACCCTCCGGCGCCGTCCGGCACCTGCCGATAGCTCACGTTCGCCTTCTGGGTGATGTTGTGGACGTCGTCGTAGGCGAACGTCTGCGTGTAGCGATACCTCCAGTCGTTCCGCGTCCGGACCACGCCGGTCGCCTGCGTCAGACGGTCCAGCGCGTCATACTGGTACGTGTGCTTCAGGTTGCCGACGAGCACGCTGCCGTTCATCTGATTGTCGAACGGCGCGTCATTCCTCAGCTCGGTCACGTTCCCATCTTCGCCGTACGTATAGTCGAGCCGCTGGAACGGCCTCGCCGGCTTGTTCTGCTGGCGCAGGAACGGGTCGCGATGATCCGCGTTGACGTTGGCGAGCCTGCGCGAGCGCGGCTTGTACTGGTACGTCGTCTCGATGAAGTTGCCGGCGATGAGCCGGACCTTCTGCCCGAACTCGTCGTAGCCGATGTGCGTCAGATAGATGGTGTTCGGCGACTCGTCGGGGTGCTGCTCGTTGATCTGCGTATTCAGCCCGAGGATGCTCTTGAGGTTGCCGCCGGCGTCGTAGCTGTAGCTGAGCACCTCGCGGCTCGGGTCGCCGAGCGGCACCTGGTCGGGGTTGGTCCCGACCCGCAGATCAGGGAAGCGAATGCGCAGAACCCGCCCGAACGCGTCGAACTGATGCTCCACCTGGTAGCGGTAGGGACCGCGGTGCGGCTCACGCAGCCGGTTGAACGTCGCCTGGACCTGGACCCTGTTGCCGTGGCGGTCGTAGCGGAAGGTGCGCTCGCCAGCCTCGCTGGTCTCGGTCATGACGCGGCCGGCGACGTTTCCGTTCTCGTCGCCCGCGAGCGACGGACCACCGTAGGTGTACACCCGCGGCGTGCTCGTCGGATAGGTGACCTGCCGCAGGCGATTGAAGTCGTACTGGTAGGTGAGGCGCTGCGAGGAAGCCCGCAGCTTCGCGGTCTGCTTCTCCCGCAGGTTGCCGACCCGATCGTACTCCCACTCGATGAGCCCGGCGTCAGGGCTGTTCAGGCTCACCATCCGTCCGAGCGTGTCGAACGTCGCCGTTGTGACGTTGCCCCGAGCGTCCTCGACCTCGATCAGGTCGCTCACGGCGTTGTAGCGATACTGGGTGAGGATCGGCGTGCCGTCCGCTGGATTGGCGCGCTCGATCATCTCCACGACGCGATCCATGACGTCACGGTGCTGAATGGTCATCCCGTCGTCGGACTCCGTGACCGTGGTGCGGAACCGCAGGACTCCCTCATGATCCAGTCCGAAACCGTAGGTCATCTCGGTCTCGACGAAACTCAGACCGATGTCCTCCAGATCGGAGGGTGTCGTCAGCTTGGTCACGCGCCCGAGGGCGTCGTACTCCCATTTCGTGGAGGCGGCGATCGAGTTGGGTTCAACCGCCGGCACGTCCACCAGGGTGGTGACGGCCGCCGTGCTGAAGATGGGATGGCCCTGCTCCTTGCGGCGCCCGCGCTCGTCGAACACGAGCTGGCCGCTGACGGTCATCCCGACCTCGGTGTGGTCGCCGAAGTCCTTCTCCAGATCTTTCTTCGTCTGAATGACGCGATCGAAGCCGTCGATGAAGGTGACCGTCTCGACGTAGTCGTGTTGATGGGGCGGGGTCGAGGGAGCGTTGCGGACCACGTCCTTGTGGCCCATGATCGCCCAGAACGGAGCGGCAGAAGCCCCCGGCTGCAGCCCGTACACGGCGCGCAGCGTGGGAGCCACGTCCTCCTGTGCGTCGGGTTCGACCACGAAGTCGCTCGGCCCCCACACCGCGATCAGGCGCCCGAAGGCGTCGTAACTGTACCTCGTGCGGTGGCCGTTCAGGTCGGTCGTGGTGTCGACGGCACCGAACAGGTAGTTCGGGCTGCTCTTCGACGTGTAGCCGAAGGAATCGGTGGTGCTCGTCCGGTAGATCCCAGTCTCGTCATAGAGGTAGGTGAGCTCGTAGTCGTTCGGATCGGTCACCTTCTTGACGTTGCCGAGTTCGTCCCGCTCGATCGTGACCGTGCTCGCGGCGTCGTTGTACGTCGCGGTGGAGCCCGGAATGCCGCCTCCTGTGACGTGATTGCCGAACGTATCGAGCGCGCCCGTCGTGAGATGATAGGTGGCGCGCCGGTCACGCAGCACGGCGCCTGACGCATTTCCGCTGCGTGCCACCACCCTGTCCGGCCGCGCGATGTACAGCTCGTCGGGGCTCGCATAGCTGAGGCCGCGTGTGTCGTACTCGACCTTGTAGAACAGGTCGTCCGCGGCGCCCTCGTCAGCGCTCATGAAGAGCGTATCGAGGCCGCCGTGGTCGAAGCTCCAGGTCCGCCGCTCCTCCGTGGACTTCTGAGCCGTCGCCTCTCCCTCGAACCACTCCGTCGTGCGATGCGTCTCCGCGGGGAAGAAGGAGCCCACGAGCGGATCCGGCTTGTCCTGCACGCTCACCCCGCCGGGCGTCGGATCTTCGTACGTGAACGTCTGGCGCGTGTAAGGGATGTGATCGCCGCTCTCCGAGACGCCGCGCTCGCTCGTCTGATAGACGAGCCCACGACGGTAGTGGTCCTGATTGAAGTACCGCGTCTCGATCTGCGAGCCGTCGCCCGTGCTGCTGCTCGTCACGCCGCGCGTCACGGTGACGATCGACGAGCCGTAATCCTCGCGCTCGATGCGATCGTACTTCCCCGTCTGCGCGCGGGCCTCTCCGCCCGCCGGCGCCGTGTAGTCCAGGGCCTGAGCCAGGGTCTGGCCGCGGCCGTCCATCGAGAGCACCGCGACGAGGGCGTAGCTGTTGCCCGGCAGGTCGACGCTCGGCTCCGCCTCGTCGCCGACCTCGTTGCCATAACGCTCGTAGTCGAGCTCGAACCTGCCGTCCAAGGGGCGATTGACGGCCTTGAGGAGGTTGGCCCTCCCGAGCTGGTTCAGCTTGACGTGGACCGCAGCTTGGCCGTCGACCTTGGCGACGTGATCGACCAGCCCGTCGCCGTCGACGTCACGCCAGGCCACCTCGCTGCCGCCTGCCGTGTCGTTGTAGAAGCCGTAGACGCTGCCGCAGACGAAGAAGTAGCAGATCTCGGCATCGAAGGTCGCGCTGTAGTCGCGCGAGCTGGAGAAGGTCAACGCCTCTTGCTTGCGCTTTGTAGCGTCGAGCGTCTTCAGAATTTCCGAACCGACGGTGGCGAATTCATCCTCCACGTCGCTCGGCCATGGCGGGAGCGTCCACGTCTGCTCCGTATCGAAGCGATCGCCCAGGTTCAGCTTGACCCGAAGCTGCGGGTCATGGGGCAGCCGGCTCACGTGATCGAGCAGGCCATCGCCGTTGAGGTCGATGAAGTCCACCGCCTGCCGGTTGAGGCTGTAGACGTACCCCGCGCCGACATGCGCGCCGCCCCCGAAGAGGCCCGCGCTGAACGACGCGCCGACCGAGACGCCCGCGCTGAGCGAGCCGGTGTCCTCGAAGCGCGCCGCGTTCGGGCCGGTCTCGGCGCCCAGCACGTTGATCGTCTGCAGCACGTCCTCGCGGAGGCCGAAGCCGCTGAACTCCCAGTCGGGATTCGACCACTGGATCGGCGCCGTGAGGCCGTAGCCGGTGTTGAGGCGCACGACGGGATCTCCGCCGTCGGGGCTGAAGGATACGCGGTCCGGCAGGCCGTCCTGGTTGATGTCGAGCAGCTCCGTCTTCGCGGAGCTCACCGCGTAGTCGAGCCCGACGGAAAAGCTCGTGGACATGAGCGCCCGTGTTCGGCCGCGCGTGTCCGTGTCCGGGACCGCCTGGTCCTTCTCGTCGCTGCCGCCGAGCGCCATGCTCACCTTGAAGCGCATGCTCTCCTGGTCGACCTCGCGGAACTCGTCGAAGTCGACCGCGCGCTTGGAAGTGAAGCCGCCGCCGGTGTTGAACAGGACGCCGTTGCGCGTCACCAGATCGGGCAAGTTGTCCCCGTTCATGTCGAGGAAGTCGACCTCACCCGTGGTGTCGGCTGCGCCGATCCCCATGTCCAGATTGTAAAAGTTCGCGTTCAGGCCGTAGCTCCACGTATCGGACAGCCGCAGCGCCTGGATGCCCGCGCTCCCCGAGAAGCCGCGGCCCGCCTTCGTTCGCCCGGGCGAGAACAATCCGCGCCCCACGAAGCTGTTCTGACCACGCGTGCTGTAAACGGCACCAGAACCGTCAGGCATCCCCGCGCGGGAGAGGGTCGCGAAGAAGAAGGGCGACGTGTCGTTGCTCACGTTCGCATGCTGGAGCGCGGGCTCACTGAAGGTCTGGTCGCCGCGATGGTCCCCGAACGACCACCGGTGATATCCCCCCGCCATCATGTCGTGCGTGGGTGCCGGAGCATCGGTATCCCCGAAGTTGGGATCCAGCCAACGGACGTTGACGGGCGCGAGGTCCCCTCCGGTCGAGGGATCCCAGTACACCTGTCCATCGCCGGGCGTTGCGCCGACGCGCGTGACGGGCGATTTGGACATCAGGGTGAAGTAGATGGGCTCACCCGGAGTGATGCCGACCGGCGGGGCGAGCGCGACGGGGCCTGACGCCGTGGCGTCGAGGCACGTCTTCGAGAAGAGCTTGTTGACGCCCTGCACGAGAGCGCACACCGGGTGGCCCGTAAGGCCCTTCATGAAGGTGCCCGCGCTGGTCGAGCCCTCCGCCGTCACCGGCGTCGTCGGCGCGCCGGCCTGCCACATGAAGACGGCGACGTTCACCTCCGGCTGGTGCACGATGAAGCTCATGGGCACCGGATCTTCCGGCGTCGGATCGTTCTCGATCTCGCAGACGATCGTCTCCGGATCTTCCTCGGAAGGGCCGCACCCGAGCACGGACCCCTCCACGTAGACCTCGGCTTCCGGGTCGGGTCGGCTGTAGCGCGTGTACTCGACGTAGGGCTCCCAGCCCACCCGCTCGGGATCCACCGGCGAGTCCGACTTCAGCTCGAAGTAGAGCAAGTCGCCCGACGCGACCCGGATGCCGGTACCGGTGACCTGAT
Organism: Sorangium sp. So ce590; assembly: GCF_051521365.1. NCBI lineage: Bacteria > Pseudomonadati > Myxococcota > Polyangiales > Polyangiaceae > Sorangium > Sorangium sp. So ce590. Next base: position 4,203,315 of record NZ_CP150346.1, on the reverse strand, counting down.
ACGTCCCTTCGAAGCTGGCGTCCAGGCTGGTGCTCGCCACGAGCTGCGCGTCAATCCACTGGTCCGCATCGGACGGTACCCTGTAGACGTTGAGCTGGACGTCGTCGGAGGTCGAGAGCTTGGCCCCCCCTCCGAGCACGCTGACCTCGCCCGGCGCGTTCGGGATCCAGGGCCGCTTCGGCATGCCCACGAGGCGGAAATCGTCGGCCAGCGACGTGCGGTAGACGAACGAGCCATAGGCCTCACGGTCGTCGACGCGACTGGAGGCGATCCCTTGATATGCAATCTCGGGAGACCAGTGCACGAGGTCCTTGCGCGGGTCGTCGACCGAGCTCACGCGGAAGTAGAGGTCGTCCCCCACGCCGATCGGCTCCTGGAGCGGCGTGGGGCCGTTGCAGGTATTGCCCGCGGTGGGCACGCACGGCGCGAGCTCGTCCCCGGCGAACGTCCGGGTCCAGATCGGCGGGAGCGCGTCGTTCTTGAGGATCGAGACGGTGACCCCGTCGCCGCCCGCCGCGTCCTTCTGGATGACGCCGCCGATCTGCACCATGCCGGCGAACGGGGCCTTCCAGCGCGCCAGCGGGTCGACGAGGAAGAAGCTGCTCTTCTGGTTCTCCAGGCGGTCCGCGTTCGCGAACGCGATCATCGACTCGTCGTACGCGCCGAACGTCTCCACTTCTCCGAAGCGGTCCTTCGCGCCGTTGCGGACCTTGATGGCGCCGTCGCTCACCCACACCTGATCGACGAAGCCGTCGCCATTGATGTCGGAGAGGATGTGGCGATCCTCGGCTTCCGTGTGGGCGAGGCTACCGCCGACGCCGAGAGCGCCGCCGAGCACGCTCACCCCCGCTCCGGCAGTCCAGCCGCCGGTATCCGTGGTGCCGAGCGAGTTCTGTCCGACGCCGGGGATGTTCTTGTAGCTCAGATGATCATAGGGGGACAGGGCGCGAGGCGCCGTGTTGACGCTGCTGCTCGCGCCGGTGAGGAAGTCGAGCATCCCGTCGCCGCTGACATCCAGGAGCGAGCGGCGCACGCGGCTGTGCCCGCTGGAGCCGCCGAGGCTCGCGCTCGCGGAGATGACCGGAGATTTGAATCCGATGCCGCCGCCGCCGCCGAAGCTCGAGCCCTTCGTCCTCGAGAGCCCGTACTCCGTGCGCAGACCCGAGCTCGACTTCAGCGAGCCCCAGCTCTGAGGCGCCGCGAAGGGGTTCTGGGGCATCTCCTCGTACTCGAAATCGTGCTTGTACAGCTCGATGCCGTCCGTGCCGAGCAAGCCGACCTCCTCGAGCAGCGTCTTCTGGAAGGCGCCGAGCGTGTAGCGGAGATCGTAGCTGCGGATGATCGTGGCGCCGAAGGCGACCTCGACGCTCTCCAGCCGGCGCGACGTCTTGGTCGGGAAGCCGGGGCGCGCATCGACGCTGCGGTCGGGCCGGGTGTCGGCGGCGTCGAGCACGAAGCTCACGTTGTAGGTCCCCTCGCAGTCGTCCTCGATCTCCGACGCGATGGCGCCGTAGCAGATCCTCTTCGGATAGACCTGCGGCATCGAGACGCCGGACATCGTCTGCGCGTCGTGGAAGTACTTGAACACGATTCGATTCCCGAATCGGTCCTCGACGTACTCCAGGTTCCACTTGAAGACATGGCTGGCGTCACCGGGATCGGCGAGCCGCGCGTTCGCGGTCTTGCCGTAGACCGACTTCACCCCGTTCTTGTCGGTCACCTCCCAGTAGAAGCTGTTGGGGTCGCCTGGCGTAGGCAGCCGGAGGATGCGCTGGAAATCGCCCTCGACGCGGCGTTGATACCGCATGCCGGAAGCGGCGGGACCGACGGCGGTCAGCTGAGCGCCGTCGAGCGCGTAGCGCACGGAGCCCGCGACAGAACCCGGGTGATCGTTCTGGATCTTGGTACCATCGTAGTCAGGGACGCCGAAGCGCGTGTCGTGCTGGATGCTCGAGATCTCGAGGTCCCAGCCGATGCCGAGCCAGCCGTTGGCGCGAGCGCTCGAGTACGTGAGCGCCAGATCGGGGTTGAGGCCGTTGCGCCCCGGCGGCACGCGCAGCGGATAGCCCAGGTTCGCCGTGCGCTGTGGGTTCGCGCCCGGCGGCTCGATCAGGTCCACGCCGGCCGAGGGGCTGCCGAGCTCGATGCCCTTCATCTCATCCGGCGAGGCGTTCTTGGGACCCGGCGCGTCCGGCGCCGGGAGCGTGGCGTTCATGAACTCGGTGAAGTGCTCGGTCTCACTCACCATCACGCCGCCGCTCGGGTCCGCCACCTTGGGGATCGCTCGCCACAGGCCGACCGGCTCGTCGAAGTAGAGGGTCGAGATGCTGCGCGTCGTCGCCGCAGGCGGCAGGCCTTCCCGGTCGAAGGGCAGCGTGAGCCGCACGGGCTGCTTGAAGCGGAGCCCCGCCGGGCCGAAGCGGAAGCTGCCGCTGCCCGGCACGACGTTGACGAGCCCGCGCCCCACGGGCGAGGCCTGGTCGCGCGTCAAGGGTCGAATCGTGATGCGCACCGGCTCCGAGACCGCGCCCGCCGGGATCTCGAGCATCGCACCGGCATGGTGCAGCGTCTTCGCCTGATCGGGCGTGACCCATTCACCATAGGGCGCGCCCACGTCAGGCGTGAGCCCGCCTGGAGCAGCCGCGAGGGCGCTCTTGTCCAGGCACGGCCCGAGTTCGACCTCACGAGCGACGGTGGAGCCATCGGCCAGGGTGGCCCGCAGGCGAACGGACCAGGCAGTCCCCCCCTGCACCTCGGGGACGCTGAGCTCGAAGGCGCCGTCGCCGCCCAGCTCCGCGGGCGTGAGGGCGCGATCCTCGACGCTGACGTTCGTCACCGCGACACCCGCGCTGTGCACGAAGCCCCGAACGTAGGCTCGCCCATGCTCGCACTCGCCGTGCAGCGGGTAGGCGATGCGAACCGCCGGACGAGCGTGCGCCGGCGAGGCGCTCGCGGCCACGCGCAGATCGCCGATCGGCGAGGATTGCTCGGCGCCGCCGCGCAACGAGAAGCGAACCGAGTCGAGCGTTCCGAACGCGCTCACCGCGTCCCATTGATACCAGCCTGGCGAGAGGCCTCGAAGCGGAATCTCGAGGCGCTCCTTCCCCCCTCCGGCGCTGGCGATCAGCTGACCCTTCGATGGCTCGGTCAGGCGGAAGCCGAGCGTGTGGGGGACCGACGGCCCGGCGAAGGGGGCCGTTCCAAGCTGGGTTGCTCGCGCCGAGGGCTGGCGACCTGCGGCGCTCGACAGCTCGGCGGGGGAGACGGCGGCGTAGCTGCCGCCGTGCGGAATCCCGACCACGCGCACGTGGCTCACGCGGTAACCCGACACGGAGCCGTGCTGAACGGAGCTCCGCGGCGCCCCGAACGCCACCGGATTCAAGCCTTGCTTGAGCCACGCGGGGCTGATCTCTTCGACCTGCAGACCGGACCTGGAGCTCGCCGGCGGAAGCGCCGTCGATGCGCGCTCGGCCGCCCCGTTGATGCTGCGCGGCACGCCGCTCCAGTGCGAGACGCCCTCGAGCTCGTAGACAAGAAACGCGCGCGACAGGGACCGCGGCTCGGCGAACACGTCGACCTGGAACGCCTGAGCGCCTTGCCCGACCTCACCGACGCGCGCCGTGGCACGATCCGAAGAAAAGACGAGCGCTCCCGGGAAGCCGTTGCTCGTCACGCGGTCGGCCCAGTGAGCTTCCGGCAGCACGCTCACCGGATCGCGAGCGCCCCAGAACGCGAGCTCTGCCAGACCGGACTCATCCCCGGGGATCCATTCGATGAGTGCCCGCTCGGCCAGGACGGGCAGCGGCATGCGCAGAGGGCCGAGGGCGCCCGACAGTTCGAGCGCGCGCTGCTCCACGCCCTCGAGGACGCGCTCGCCCGCGGCCCCATCCACGGTGATGGTCAACGCGCCGCGGGTCCGCCCGAAGCCGCTGACCTGGTGGATCCAGGTGGGCTCGGCGAAGCGGACCTCCACGCGAACGGGGGCTCCGGAGGGTGAGGACAGGGTCGTCCGCGCGTCGCCATCGAAGAGCGACCAGGCAGCCCCTGGATCGGCGTTCGCGGGAGCGTTGAGCCACACCGCCGACGCCACCGCTGCGACGGTCGTCGCGTCGCCTGAATCCGGCAACGGGGTCGCCGCACCCTGCTCCGCGCTGTCCGGCGCCGCAGCGCCATGCAAGCCAGCCGTCGCGGACTCGAGCTCACGCAGCGCATCGTCGAGCGGGAGGCTGGGCTCCACCGCGCTCGGTCGGGATGACGTCGCGGCCAGCGCGGCGATCGGCCCCGCGAGCCCCAGCATCTGGATCAAGACGAAATACGTGGCCCGAGCCCCACTGGATCGACCGATGACGTTCAGCATGGTGCGTTTCCTCGCAACTCGCCGGCTAGCCGCTCACTGGCCATGATCGACGAGGCGAATGTTCAATGAGTCACTTTCCAGAAGCCCGGGCAACCGCCGCTCACGCGCGCTCGAATGGGCGGTTCCACGGCCTCAGAGCCCGCTGTTCCAGGTACAGGTCTGGAACTCTTCTTGCGCGGTGGTGATGGCCTGCCGGCACACGTGCGCCAACGATTGCTTCTTGAAGGCGCTCTCGGCCAGATCCCGCCATGCGAAGCGTTGACGACGGATGCCAGCCTGCTGCTGATTGAACTGGTGAGACGGCAACGTCGCCTGCATGCACAGCTCGAACTGATCGAGATAGCTGTCACACTCCGTGACGCCGGTGCTGCCGTCGTTGGCGGTCAGCGAATTCGACGATCTGCCGACGCTCGGCAGAGCGCCGTCCTCGCACGCGAGGAGCAGCAAACAGAGCGCGCCCAGCCAGAAGGCGTTGCGCAGCGGTGAGCTCGAGAGCCAGCTGGAGCCCGCCATGTTGAGCCGAACCTGCGGCTGCACGCACCTCACCACCGCACCGCGCCTCTGGGCGCAGCTGCCATGCTGCTGCATGTTGATTCCTCCCCGGATCGCCCCGGTCCTGGACCCGTATCGATAGCAAACAGAATGGTAATGAACGCGAGCCACCCGCTCGCGCACCACATGACGCAGAGGTCTCCGGGCGAAGTGACCTACCGCCTTGGACCCATGGCGACGCATGTAAGCACCAGAACAAACAGATCGTCCAGGCCAATTCGCGCAGAAGCAAGATTTCGTCGGCTACGTCGAGATTTCGTCACATTCACTTGCAGCAGACCTGCGGGTCAACGCGTCTGCTGGCGCCCCCCCTCGTCCGGCGGCGTGCCGCCGGCATCGAGGCGGAGGCCGTCGTCACGCCGCGAGGAGCCCTCGTCATGCGAGGCGGAGCTCGCCGTCATTCGGCCGGGAGTCGTCGTGCTACGGGCTGGAGCCATCGTCGTACGGGCTCGGGCCGTCGTCATCCGGCCGGGAGCCGTCGGCATCCGTGGTGCGACCCGTCGGCACTCGCCCTGGAGCCGCCGTCATCCGTGGTGCGACCCGTCGGCATCCGGCCGGGAGCCGTCGGCATCCGTGGTGCGACCCGTCGGCACTCGCCCTGGAGCCGTCGTCATCCGGAGTCAGGGCCGTCGTCCTCCGCGGTCAAGCCATTGTCATTCTGGACGGAACCTCTCGTTGCACGTCAGGGAGCAACGCGCGCCTCGACGCGGAGGATGACCACCTGGGAGAGACCGCTGGGACCACGAGAGACCGCTCAACGGGGGGCCTCCTGGACCAGATACAGCGTGGCCACCCAGCCGACGCGCCCGCTCGCGACGACCTCGACCTCGGCCCACGCCAGCTGCTCGGCGATCCGGGTGCGGCCGGTGAGGCGCAGGGCCGTGCCGTCGGGCAGCGGGAGCCCGTCGCTCCCCGTCGACGGCGCCGCGCGCAGGTACGCGCCGGTGCCCCCGGTATGGCCGATGGTCGCGCGCTGCGCGAGCACGGCGCAGGGCTGCGGGCGCGGCATCGGGGACGCGCCCGGAGTCGCGAGCAGCCTCGAGGTGACGAGGACGCCGGCCGCGCAGGCGCCGGCCGCGGCGATCGACGCGACCGAGGTGAAGACCACCCTCCCCCGCGGGAGCCATACGCGCGCCGGCCCGGAACCAGCCCCAACCTCGGTCGCCCGTCCCCCGGCCCCAACCTCGGTCGCCCGTCCCCCGGCCCCAACCCCGGTCGCTCGACCCCCGGCCCCAACCCCGGTCGCCCGTCCCCCGGCCCCAACCCCGGTCGCCCGCCCCCCGGCCCCAACCCCGGTCGCCCGCCCCCCGGCCCCAACCTCGGTCGCCCGCCCCGCCGCCTCCTTGACCACCCGCGCCACCGCGCCCCTGTCGAGCCCGAGCCCCGCCCCCGCCCTGTCGAGCCACGCCCGCTCCGCCGCGCTCAGCGCGCCGTCCCGCAAGCGCCCGCGCGCGTGCAGGCCGAGCCAGCGGATCCGCTCGGCCTCGGGCGCCGCCGCCGGATCGCGGACCCGCGCGATCGCGCGCTGGAACCGCTGCTCCGCCGGGAACAGGTCGATCCCGGTGCGCTCCCGGCGCTCGCACCACGGGCAGCGCGGGAGCGCCTTGTCGTGGAGGTGCGCCGGGCTGCGGGCGCAGCGGACCATCTCGCGCTTCGCGCGCAGCAGCGCGGCGCGCCACGCCGCCGCGCCGGGGCGCTCGGCCGGCGCGCCATGGCCAGCGCCGAAGCAGCGGATGAAGAGCGCCTGCAGGCCGGGGTGGAGCGTCGCGAACGGGATCGCGCCCGCGGCGGGGCGGACGCCCGTCACGCCGGGCACGAAGGGGCAGAGGCCCAGGCGGATCCGGGCCGGGATGCGCTCGGCGCCGCCGGCGCCGCCCGGCGCGAGCTCCCCCTCGAACGGGTGCGCCCCGCCGAGGAGCAGCTGGTGAATCAGCACGGCGAGGGCGAACGCGTCGGACGCGGGGGTGCGGGCTGCGCGGCCGGGCTCGGCGCCGCAGAGCTCCGGCGCGGTGTACTCCGGCGTGAGCACCGGGCAGCCGTGCACCTGCCCCGCAGCCGGATCACGGATCTGGAACGAGTCGGCGTCCACCAGCGCGACGCGCCCGGAGAGCGGGGAGACGAGGATGTTCTGCGGCTTCAGGTCGCCGACGCAGTGGCCGGCGCGGTGGACGCCCTCGACCAGGCGCGCGAGCCTGGCCGCGAGGACGCAGAGGTCCCGCTGGGTGAGCCACCCGGCGATCTGCATGCGCTCGTCGGGCACGAGGCAGCGGTGGACCTCGATCGCGCCGCGCTGCAGGGGCATGAGGAACCCCGCGAACGCCCCGCGCCCCTCGGCCTCGGTCAGCAGCGCGACGGGCCAGGCGAGCGCGCGGCGGAGGAGCCACGACGGCCGGCGCTCCAGCATGACGCGCAGCTTCCGCTCGCGTCCTTCGGCCCTGTCGGGGCGGTAGATCTTGGCGCAGAGCGCCCGGCGCCCGCGTACGGCGAAGACGGATCCCTCGCCGCCCGCGCCGAGCTCCTCGCCGAGCTCGACGACCCTCCCTGCGGGATCCCGGTACGCCTTCGCGCTCATTCGCGCTCACGGGGGCGCGCGCAGCAGCGCGACGGCGAGCGTCTTGTCGTCTCCCGAGCTCCGCCGCAGCGGCTCGGCGTCGAGCAGCCGCGCCACCTCGCCGCCGGCGTCGCCCGCGTCGGTGACCTCGGCCGCGAAGTCGAGGAGCGGCGCGCAGAAGGGCGCGTACGGCGCGAGGGCGCGGCCCCGCACGAGCGCGGCGCCCTCGCAGCCGTCGGTGAAGGCGCAGAGCGCGTCGACGCCCTCGTGGAGGCCCACGCGCAGGCGCGCCTCCCACGAGGGCGACGAGACGAACCACGTCTCGTTCGCGTATTCACCGCGATCGGGCGCGCTCAGGACCACGAGCTCCCCGCCGCCGCGGCGGCGCCCGACCACGGCCCCGTCGCCGAGGTGCGCGACGGCGACGGCGTCGCCCCACGCGGCGGCGGCCACCAGCGTGCAGGCGAGGTCCTCGGGCGCGAGGGCGCGCGCCTCGGCCTCGCGGAGGAGCGCCTGCCGGCCGGCCGCGCAGGCGGCGCGCACCGCGTCGCAGAGGGCCTGGGGGCTCTCCGGCGCGAGCTCGCGCAGCGCCGCGACGACCGCGGCCGCGACCGCGGCGGCGCCGATCTCCGAATGCGCGGCGGATCCGGCGCCGTCGCACAGGCACAGGCCGACCCGGCGCCCGCCGGCAGGGCCCGACGCCCAGGCGTCCTGGCAGGGCGAGCCCTCCTGCTCGTGCTGCGGCCCGCGCACCGACGCGCCGAACACGAGCCACCCCGTCACGACGGCAGCGCCCCCCACCCGCGCGGCCCGGTGGGATCCTCGAGCGGGACCTCCTCACCGGGCCGGGAGCGGCTCCGCGCCTGGAGGCTCCTGCTCAGCCATTGAAACATTGTGTCCCACTGCGCCTCCTTGAGCCGGAGCGGCGCGCGATCGGGCGAGAGCTCCTTGAGGCGATTGAAGTTGGCGGTCCTCGTGCCGACCGCGAGGAGGACGAGCCTCCGGTCGCGTTCGGCCTCGCGGACGCGGCGGACCGCCGCCGGCCAGCGGGCGGTGTCGGTGGGCTCGCCGTCCGTGAGGAGGAAGATCAGCGGGCGGTAGTAATCGAGGCCGCTCTCGCGGTAGGCGCGCTTCTTGGCCTCCAGGAGCTCGAGGGCCTGCTCGATCGCTGCGGCCATGGGCGTATCGCCGGCTGCGACGAGCGCAGGGGGCTCGAAGACGGCGGCCTCGCCGAAATCGCCGTGGACCGTGACCTTGCCGCCGAAGGTCACGACCGCCAGCTCGACCCGGTTGCGGGCGACGGTGTCCCGCGCGAGCGCGGCGCGGAGGCCGTCGAGGCCGGCGGCGAGGTCCGGGAGATCGGCGGTCATGGATCCCGAGGTGTCGACGAGCAGGACCAGCGGCTGGCGGGGCTCGCGGTTGTTGTCGTTGACCCGGACCCGGTCGACGAGGGACGGCGGCATGCCGGAATGGAAGGGCAGGCGGCCGCGGAGGGGCAAGAAAGCGGCGGGGCTCTTGCTACCGCCCCTCGCTCCGCTGCCGGCACAGCCCCGTCGCCCCCTTCGGCGCGCCGTCGCTCGTCCAGCACATCCGGCTGCGACCCAGCCGGATCTCCACCTCCGGCGGCAGCTCCTCCGGCAGGAGCAGGCGCCACGCCTCGTCCTCCGGCTGCTTGAACAGCGCGTAGATCGCCACCCGTCCCTTCGCCGGCAGCGGCACCATGAGCACCTGCCTCACCCCCGGGAGCACCGCCAGCGCGCTCAGGACCGAGTCGTCCGGCGCCATGGCCATGCCCGCCGCGTCGTCGTACGACTCCGTCGAGAAGGCCTTGCCGTCGACCGCGCGGGCGAGCACGTAGCACGAGCGGGCGTCGTTCATGTCGGCCGCGGGGGTGAGGGTGAGGCGGAGCTCCCTGGTCGAGCCGCCGCAACCCGGGAGCACGAGCGCCGCCCCGAGGACCATCAGATACGCGACGCGCATGGGGCGCCCATCTTCCCGCGCCGGGTGCCGCGCGGGCAACTACGGCGCCATCGTCGATCAGGGCGTTCCTCCGGGGGGGTGGCCTGTCCAGATCCACGCGGCCTCCGCCGAGCGAGGAGCGGCGGCGGTCGTCGCGCGGGCGGCGAGGGCTGTCGAGCCGCTGCGCGTCGCGCCTCGCCCACGTACGCTTCAGCCTCGATAGACGTAGCCGACGAGGCTCTGGAACCGCTCGTAGCTCCAGCCGCGCTTCTGGACGGTCTTGCTCTTGCTCGCATACTTGCGGATGCGATCCACCATGGCGTCGCCGGCGGTGCTGATCCCCTCCGGGTTGAGATCGAGCTCATCGAGCTCCTCGGCCACGGCCTTCACGGGCGTGAGGCCGCCCTTCGCGGACGTCGTCCATGCCTCGAGCTTGTCGTGGACACGAGCGCTCACGGGCTGCTTGAACTTCGGGAAGACGGACAGGTAATTCCGCCCGTTGGTGTTCTCCTCGGGCATGGCGAGGCCGTTGTCGATCTTCTTCATGCCGAGCTTGTATTTGCCCATCTCGTCGACAGGCTTCTTCAGCAGATCTTTCACCGGCAGCGGCGTCTCCGCGGAGACGCCCGGCCCCGCCTTGACGTGGACCACGCAATTGCCGCCGTGCGCATCATTGTCGTGGGTGAGCCAGTTCAGGACCATCATGTCGGCGAAGTCGTTCTCGTCCAGCATCCCGTCGATGAGCTTGGTGGCCGAGTCGGCCGCCTCGTGGATGGGAGCTCCTCCCTGGCGGAGCCTGGTGACCAGCTCGTCGCGGAGCTCGCCGACGCCCATGATCCCGGGGAGGAACTGCTGGGCGGAGCAGAGCTTCGGCCCTTTCGTGCTGAAGACGCCGGACCCGTCGAAGACGGCCGCCACGGTGCCAGGGACGAGGTGGCCCAGCCCGAGGCGGTTCGCCACGTGGTGGGTCGCCACCTCCCGCTGTACCGCCGTATGCACCGGGATCCCGGCGTGGAGGCGCTTGCCGTCGTAGCCGAACCCTTTGCGGTTGTTCGGGCACATCAGATCTTCATCCCCCGGCTTCACGACCCAGCCGGTCTTCCCGCCCGCCTTCAGGAAGTACGCTCCTCCATCACCGCCGGAGATGGCCGACAGCCTGGCGCCGCCGCCTCGAAAGGTCGCCAGTTGCTTGTAAATGGGCTTCAGGCTCTCGCGCTTGCCGAGCGCCTTCACCTTCGGGCGCCACGCCTCGAAGATCGATTGGGTCAAGCGTTCGCCGGGAGACAGCGCGACTTCGCGGGCCGGCAGGAGCTCGACGAGCTCGGAGGAGCCGATCTGCGAGGTCGAGGACCGCGGCGGCACGGGCAGCAAACCGCCGATCATGCCGGGGGTGCGCACGAGCGGAGGCCGGACCGGGCACACGTCCGTGACGCCGCCAACCGGAACGAGCGCGGTGGAGTTGGAGTAGCCTCCCGGGCTCGACGGGAGCTTCTGGGGAGATCGCGGCGCCGGCTGGCGCGACTGGTGGGCGTCGATGGATCGCGCCTCCGCGGCGGTGATGAGGGAAGCCGAGAGGAGCAACAGCGCCGCCCATACGGGGAGGTTCACGAGGGGCCCGTCCAGCAGGGAGGCGTCGACCTTCCCTGCGAGGTAAGCCCGCTGCTGGTGATCGATGTGCTTCACCCCGCTCACGTGCCGCGCTCGGTCCGCCTTCGTCTTCGCTTTCTTGGAGTCGAGGAACCCCCGGTTGCGTTGACCCTTGCGATACGGCTGGAGAGCCTCCCCGATGGCGGGCTCGGGCTGCGCCACCGTCGCAGGGTGCGGCGGCCTGGGGGCCATGCCGCCGAGGGCGGGCCTGGGCTGCGCCACCGTCGCAGGGTGCGGCGGCCTGGGGGCCATGCCGCCGAGGGCGGGCCTGGGCTGCGCCACCGTCGCAGGGTGCGGCGGCCTGGGGGCCACGCCGCCGAGGGCGGGCCTGGGCTGCGCCACCGTCGCAGGGTGCGGCGCGCGGGCGTTCGGGGGCGGAGCAGGCGGTCGACCGACGATGGACATGCGGCTCCCGGAGACCCAGTGCGGTCCTCCTCCCTATCCGCGCTCGCCGCCCCCGGCAAAAAACCACCGGCACGCGCCGGCCCCTCGGCCGCCGGCCCCGGGCGCACCGATGCGGAGGTGGGCTCGGGGGCCGAGCCGGGCACGGCCCGCGTGAATTTGGCCACGGGTGGGGGGATTGCTACCGTCCTCTCGGTCATGGCGGGGCCCGACGCCTGCGGGACACCGCACGTGAGCCTGATGTCAGCAAGGTGGACGGTCGCGCCGAGCTCCAGGAATCTTACTCCAGGCCGCGGCGCCGAGCCCGCACTGGCCGAAGGCGCCGTCACCGCGATAACCGTGACGCGACATCCAGAACTGGTAGCCGTACCCGCAAAGTGAGTCGGGGTCCTCCGACCAGTCCTCGATTTGCAGTGTCTCGATGCCCGTTCCACCATCCGGGCCAGCACGAAGGTGGTCGAATTGTCACAGGCGTGCCGTGTTCCCTCCGCCTCGGTGAACGGTACGCGCAGGAAGCCTTATCGGGAGAAGGACGAGCGCGGCGCGAGCACGCCGGACAGGCGCAGCAACGGCTAGCGCGGTGGAGGGATGAGCGCGGCCACGCCGTCCGGCAAACCGCCCCAGCCCGCCACCTCGGTCTTGATGCCGCGGGTGCGCATCACTTCCTCCAACGCTGGAGTCAGGCGCCCGGGGCGCGCACGAACTGCTCGTAGACCACGAGCGTGACCGGCATGTCGTTGGCGACCTTCACGAGGATGCTCTTGACGCGCGGCCATTCGAGGCCGGTCTTGCCGGCGCCCACGCGCGGTACGCCGATCCGCGCGATCCCCGCCCCGGCGGCGTGCGTCACCATCGCGGCCAGCGAGCGTTCGAGCGCGGCGAGCGAGGGCCTCTTCGTCGCGTCCTCCTGGATCGCGAGGCTGTACACCGTGTCGCCGCCCTCGCTCCAGACGAAGGCCTCCCCGAGCTGGAGCTTCCGCTCGGCGCTCCGCTGCTCGAACGCCGGGAGCAGGCCCGGCCAGCGCTTCTTGAACGTCACGGAGATCCCCGTGTCCATCTTGCCCACGCAGCTCACGCCGTGCGCGTACGCATGAAAATCCGGGGTGTTGAGGAGGTCGCCCTTGGTGAAGATCGTCGGCACGCGGGGCCCCCTAGCATCGCCGCGGTCAGCTTCGTGAGATGCCGACGGGCCCGCGAATGCGAGGCGAGGCGCCGCCTATGCCCCGCCACCTCGCGCGCGCCGTTCCGGCCCACCCGGTACGTCCGCACCGGCGCCCCCTACGAGCCGGTCGTGCCTGCGGGCGCTGGCGAGCGGCAAGGCTCCGGCAGCGAGTCGATCCGAGCGGCGGGCCCGACGTTCGGCCCAAGCTTGCTCACCCCTCCGGTGCCAGCGGCAGCCCGAGCAGCCGGCCGATCGCCTCGTGCGCGACCCGGGCCCCCACCTCATCCCCGAGGGCGACGGCGCGGCTCAGGGTGCTGGCGAGCGAAACGACCACCGCAGCCCGACGCGACGGCTCGGTCACGGCGAGCTCTCCAGGCCAGGCGCCGCGGAGGGCGCGGGCGTGGATCTGCGCGAGCTAGAGGCGCGGTGAGAGGGGGGCGCGCCCGTCACGTCGGATCGTGGACCGGATCCGCCAGCATCGCGTCAGCGCCGGAAAACGGGCCGAGCTCTCGGGTCTTCCGCGCGCCGCGTTCATGCAGGTGCTCGGCGAACGTGGCGTGCCGGTCGTTGACCATCCGGTCGAGGCATCAAAGAAGAATGTCGCGCCCCGTCCACCGTTCCGCCATCGTCAAACGGGCGGACCCGCCCGAATACCATTGGGTCGATCGTGCGCTTCACGCCATTGATCTCGTGGTAGCCTGGACGACAACATGAACGGAATTCTAAGAAAATTCAGCGCTTGCGGTATTTCGCTGTCGCTGCTCTCACTCGCCGTGGACGCGGCTGCCGCCTCGGCCAAGGTCGCGCTCATCCATTCCAATCCGGGCCTCGGAGAGGTCACCCAGAACGTCGCCGCGCTCGACGCCCTCGTCGAGGAAGCGCTCCAGAACGGCGCCGATATCGTGGTGACCCCCGAGCTCGCCACCACGGGCTTCTCCATCACCCGGGCGGATGTGGTGGACAGCCTCGGGTTCACCTCTCCGTACCCCGAGCTGGACGGCATCCGCGACCTCGCCATTGCGTACCAGAGTTATGTCGCTGTCGGAATCGCCGAGGTGACCCCCTCGGAAGCGGTATACAACACCGTGGTGGCCTTCGGTCCGGACGGATTCATCGAGACGCAGCAGAAGCGGGGTCTCTCCGGCTGGCACGACGCTGGCAACGTCCCCTTCGACGTCATCACGACGCCGTACGGGGACATCGGGATGCTCATCTGCTCCGACTCCTATCTTCCGGACTGGATGCGTATCATCGCCCTGGAGGGCGCGGATATCGTCCTGCTGCCGTCCAACTGGTGGGGCCGCGACGGGCAGGAGGAGATCTGGCAGACGCGCGCCAGGGAGAACGGCGTATGGTTCCTGGCAGCGAACCGGTGGGGGACCGAGGTCGACGAGCGCTTCGGCTCTCCCTTCACCTACGACATGAATGACGCCCCGTCCGCCGCGATCAGCCCGGATGGGAACATCAAGGTCATCTACCGGACGGAGGACGACTCGCTACCTCCCGCCGACACGATCCTTTACCAGACCGTGGTCGTTCCCGACGCGCGGATCGGGAACGTGAGCAACCCGACCTACTCGGTCAGCCACCGGGAGCCGAGCGCGTACGGCGCGATCGCGAATTCGTACTACCGGCGCGACCTCGGCTACGAGCCGGCGCCTGGCCTGCCCACCCCGGGGCCTGTACGCGTGGCCGCGATGGCCTACAAGCCAGCGCTCTCCCCTGCGCACAACCTCACGACCATCAACCAGCTCTGGTCCACGCGGAGCCAGGACGCCGACGTGCTCGTCCTGCCGGGGCTGGGGGCTTCCGTCGTGCCCGTGAACGCCTCCAGCTCGGGATGGTCCTCGGCGTTCCCTTGGTCTGCGCTCCAGACCTTCGCCGAGCAGAACGCGCTCTCCCTGCTGGTCACGACGGTGATCGAGTACGAGCAGGGTGAAACGTTGCACGAGTCCCTGCTGCTCGTCCGTCCGGGCGTACCTCCCTCGCTGCACGCCCAGATCCATGACACCCCCTTCCTCGAGAACGGCAGCGGGGCCGAGCCGGTGTTGCTCGATCTTCCTGGCGCCCGCGTCGGCGTGCTCACCGGGCAGGACGCCCTGTTCCCCGAGACCGGGACGCACCTCGCCAAGGCAGGAGCTGACCTCGTGCTCATCACCTCGACCTCGGGCTCGCTCGCACCGAAAGACCCGCTGAGCCGCATAGGCTACCACTGGGACGTCGACGCGCTCCGCCGCATGTGGAGGACCCGGACCAACGAGGTGGTGCATCTGGCGGCCTCGGATTGGACGGGTAACGGTATCATCGTCGAGAATGGCGGTGGCTATATCAGCAACCTGGAAGACGTCGGCGCCGGGGGCCGGCTCAAGATCCTGAACCTGGACACGAGCACGGTGCGTACCAAGTTTTTGAACAGTTACTATCCGTTCGATCTCGCGGTCCTCCTCGACGACTGAGCCCTCGCTGGGGGCCGCCCGATGGCGGCCGCTGCAGGCCGTTTCGGGGGCGCAGCGCCATAGCCGCCCGGACGTTCCCCGCCGAAGGGGCCTCCCGCCCCCCGCGGGATGGGGGTACAGTCCGCAGCATGGTCAACCCCCCGACGCGCGAGGCACACCACGGCCGGGAGAGGCGGAGCTCAACCCGCGCCTTGATGGTCCTTGGCACGGCGTCGAACGTGGGAAAGTCTTTGCTGGTCGTGGCGCTGGGGCGCTGGCTGCGCCGCCGCGGCGTCGATGTGGCGCCCTTCAAGGCGCAGAATATCGCCCTCAACTCCTACGTGACGCCGGATGGCGCCGAGATCGGCTGGGCTCAAGCGCAGCAGGCGTTCGCGGCCGGAGTCACCCCTCACGCCGACATGAATCCGGTGCTGCTCAAGCCGGGAGCCGACGCCTCGGTGCAGGTCGTGGTGCGCGGCAAGGTGTCACCGGAGCTCGGCAGGCTGCCGTCTGATCGCCGGTACAGCGCCTTGCGCTCCATCATTCTCGAGAGCTACCGTCGGTGCTCGACGCGCCACGACGTCGTCTTGCTCGAAGGGGCCGGCAGCGCGGCGGAGATGAACCTCAAAGCGCGGGACGTCTCGAACCTCTGGATGGCCAGGGCCGTGGGCGCGCCGTGCCTGCTCGTGGCCGACATCGATCGCGGCGGCGCCTTCGCGTCGATCCTCGGCACGCTCTCGCTGCTCACCCCCTCGGAGCGGCGCCTTATCGCGGGGTTCGTCATCAATAAGTTCCACGGCGATCCCCTGCTCTTCGCCGACGGCGTGCGCTTCCTGGAAAAGCGCAGCGGAAAACCCTGCCTCGGCGTCATCCCTCACCTGCCGGACATCTGCCTGAAGGCCGAGGACAGCGTGGCGCTCGGCGACGGGCCGCCCACCGCGGGCGCGGGCGACAGCGAGGCGCTGACCATCGGCGTCGTGCAGCTCCCCCACATCGCCAACCACACGGATCTCGACCCCCTGACGCGGGAGCCGGGCGTGCGGCTCGTTTACGTGACACGCCCGGAGCAGGTGGCGAGCCTGGACCTGCTCATCCTCCCCGGCAGCAAGTCCACCGTCGCGGACCTGGAGTGGCTGCGCCAGCGCGGGCTGGCGGACGCGCTCGCGCGGCACGGCGCGCGCGGCGGTCGCATCCTCGGGATCTGCGGCGGCATGCAGATGCTGGGGCAGAGCATCGACGATCCTCACAAGGTCGAGGACAAGGCCGGCGTGGCTGTCGAAGGCATCGGTCTGCTCCCCGTGCGGACGATCATGAACGCTCACAAGACGACGACCCAGGCGACCGCCGTGCTCGTCGATGCGCGACCGGGCGTGGGACAGCTCGTGGGTTACGAGATCCACATGGGCTGGACCGAACGTACCGACCCTCGCTGCAGGCCGCTGCTGCACCTGAGGCGGGCCGGCGGCGGGGAGGTCATCCTGGACGGGGCGCAGACGGAGGATGGCCGCGTCTTCGGGACCTACCTGCACGGCCTGCTCGACAACGACGAGTTCCGCCTGCACCTCCTGAACACCCTGCGGAAAGAGCGCGGCTGGCCGGCGCTGCCGGGCGTGCGCTCCTATCTTTCAGGCGGTTACGATGCCGAGATCGACCGCTGGACAGGCCACGTCATGCGGCACCTGGACGAGACCTATCTCTCCAGGATGCTGCTGGTCGGCGATGAGACGCCGGGCACGCAGCGGGGGGGCCAAGCTTGACGTTTCGACGCCACAGGGACATGTTCGCGCCATATGTCGCGGGGGGGCCAACGTTGCCGAGGTCGAGCGGCAGAGCCGGGGCCACGAAGGAGGCGGTACAGCTCCCTGCCTGCCGCCTGGTCCGCCGTGGCTTCGTGCTCGGGGCTCTCTCCTCGGCGCTGCTCGCGTGGGCGTGCGACCGGCGCCCGCCTCAGGAGAACGCCAGCGCGCTTCGCATCATCTCACTCTCCCCTGCCATCACGGAGACGCTCTTCGCCATAGGCGCGGGCGGGGCCGTCGTGGGCGTGAGCGATTTCTGCGACTACCCCGACGACGCGCAACGCCGGACGAAGGCAGGCACGGCGCTGACCCCGAACGTCGAGGCGATCGCGAGGCTGCGCCCGACCCTCATCATCAGCCAGCGCACCCAGAACTCGCGCGTGGAGGAGCTCAGAGCGATTGCGCGTGCCGAGCTGCTGCCCTGGCAGACCCTCTCGGAGGTGGTCAGCGGCACGCGAGAGCTCGGCCGGCTGACGTCGCGAGAATCGGCCGCGGAGGCGCTGGCCGGCACGCTCGAGGAGCGGCTCTCCCGGCGGCCTCCGGAGGGCGCTCCACGCGTGCTCATGGTGCTCGGCTCGACCTCCGGGAGGATGAGCGAGATCTGGTTTTTCCGGCGCAACGCGCTCCACGGCGCGGTGCTCGAGGCGGCCGGCGGCCGCAACGCGATCGCAGAGGACATCTTCCGAGCTCCCAACCTGTCGCTGGAGCGGGTCATCGCGCTGGACCCGGAGGTGGTGCTCATCCTCGTCGACGTCGATCGGCTCGAGGAGAGCGTGGAAGCTCGCTATCTCACCGACTGGAAGGCGCTGCCGATCGCCGCGGCCAAGCGAGGTGCCATCCGTGTCATCCACGGCGCTGATGTCAACTCGACGGGGCCGCGCATACTGGGGCTCCTTGACAAGGTCGCCGCGGCCATCCACGATGCGAAGGCGCAGCCCCGATGACCGTCCTCGAATTCGACCATGTCACGGTCCACGTGGGTGCGCACAGGCTGCTCGACGACGTCACGCTGCGCCTCATCGAGTCCGAGTTCGTCGCGGTCGTGGGCCCCAACGGCGCCGGGAAGACGACGCTGATACGCGTGGCGCTCGGGGTCATCCAGCCCTCGTCGGGCCGTGTCCTCGTCGACGGCGAGCCGCTCTCCGCGCTCTCCGGGAGGGAGCGCGCGGCCAAGCTCGGATGGTTGCCGCAGCGCGGGGTGATCCTCGAGCCGATCCCCGCCGTGGACTTCGTCGCCGCAGCCCGGTTTCGGTTCCGGGAGAGCCGGGGGCGTTCGCTCGCCGCGGCGCAGGAGGCGCTGGCCTCGGTGGGCGCGGCGCCCCTCGCGGGCCGCCTCATCACCGATATCTCTGGTGGCGAGCTGCAGCGCGTCCTCGTCGCGGCGCTCCTCGCCCAGGAGACGCCGCTCGTGCTGCTGGACGAGCCAGCAAACCACCTCGATCCGGCGCAGCAATTCGAGCTCTACGGGCAGCTCGTGCGCCTCTGGCGCTCTGGCCAGAGCGTTCTCTGCGTCACCCACGACGTGAACGCGCTCGCGTACTCGGTCCATCACGGCGAGGCCAACCGCCTGAACGTGGTGGGGATGAAGAACGGACGCATCGAGTTCGTGACCAGCTACGGAGCGGCGGATTTCGGCGCCTTGTTCGGCGCCCTGTTCGGCGTCCGCATGCGGGCGGTGGACGTGGGGGGCCGACCCTTGTTCCTGGTCGAGCCGCCCGACGCAGCGCCGCTCGCATGAGCCCCCGCGCCCGCGCCGGGACGAGGATAGGCGCGCTCGTGCTCGGCGCCGCGCTGATCATCGGCGCCGCACCGTTCGTGGGCCCTCCGCTGGTCGAGGACAGCGCTGAATTCATCTTCTGGCAGCTCCGTGTGCCGCGCGTGTTGATGGCGGTCCTGGTCGGGGGGACGCTCTCGCTGGTCGGCGCGACCTATCAGGTGATCTTCTTCAACCCGCTGGCCACGCCCAGCACCGTCGGGACGACGGCGGGGGCGACGTTCGGCGCCCTGATCGCCATTGTGTTCGGGGTCCGCAGCATGGTCTGGGGGGAGCTGCCGGTCCTCACCCTGTCCGCCTTCCTCGGGGCGCTGGGGGTGAGCGCAGCGGTGACGTTCGTCGCGCTGAGCCGGCGGGCGCGCAACAACGACATCATCCTCGCCGGCATCGCCAGCTCTCTCGCAGTCGGCTCCGCGTCGTCGGCCATCCAGTTTTCCGCCGATGAGACCGCCACGCTCGCTGCGGTGCGGTGGTCGCTCGGGTACCTGCCGCAGGTGGGCTACCGCGGTATCGTCCTCCTGCTGCCGATCGCCGCGATCACGGCGCTGGGCTTGATCGGCCTGTCGCGCTCCCTCGACGTCCTCGCCACAGGCGAGGAGCTCGCGCATAGCCGGGGTATGAACGTCCCGCTGGTGCGCGCGATCGCGATCGGCTGCGGGGCGCTCGGCGTCGCCGGCTGCGTCGCCTGGTGCGGCCCGATCGCCTTTGTCGAGCTGATGGTGCCTCACGTCGTCCGGCTCACTCTCGGGAGCAACCGGCGCGTGCTGTTGCCGATGTCCCTGGTCGTGGGCGGCGCATTCCTGGCGCTGTGCGACACGATCGCGCGAACGGTGATCGCGGGCGCCGAGCTGCCGGTCGGGGTCATCACCGCCGCGCTCGGCGCGCCGACCCTGGTGTACCTGATCGCGCGGCAGTACCGTTGAAATAACACACGCAAGACGGAACATATTCTTTCGTGCCGATCGTAATGGTTGATACGGGGGCAGGTATTGCCTTAGAGTAGTCAACTTGACGGCCTAGATCCTCCTGGAGCGACGTGTTCACCATGGCGAGCAGGAATTGCCCTAGTGTTCTCGTCCTCGGTACATCGTCCCTGGTCGGGAAGACGCTGGTCACGCTGGCCATTTGCCGCTGGCTCAGCGGTCAGGGCAAGGCCGTCGCCCCGTTCAAGCCCATGTCGATGTCGTCTGGGCGTGGCTCCTACCTCACGGCTTCAGGCGGGGAGATCCACGTCCACCAGGCGCACCAGGCCATGGCGGCGAACCTTGAGCCCCACGTCGACATGAACCCGTTGATGTTCAAGGCGGTGGGGGACAAGCTCGAAATCATCGTCTGCGGAGCACCGTCCCCGGGGCTGGCCGAGATCCCGATCACGCATCGGTACAACTCACTCCGCGCCGTCATCGTCAAGAGCCACCGCCGACTCGCCGAACGATTCGATCACATCGTCATCGAGGGCTGCGGAAGCCCTGTCGAGCTGAACATCAAAGAGCGCGATATGTCGAATTGCTGGGTCGCAGAGACCTTCGACGCGCGATGCCTGCTCGTAGGGAGCGCGGAGCAGACCGGCGTGTTCGCCTCCATCATCGGGACGCTATCGCTTCTCACAGAGAGGGAGCGATCCCGGGTCGCCGGCTTCGTCATCAACAAATTTCATGGGGATCCAAGCGAGTTCGCCGACGGCGTCCGCATTCTCGAGGACAAGACCGGGATTCCTTGCATGGGCGTCATCCCCTTCCTGTCCGGCATCACCCTCGTCGGTCAGGAGAGCGAGGCAGCGTCGGCGCCGGAGACCATCGCGTCAGGCGAAGGCTTCATGAAGGAGCTGGATCGCTGCGCAGATCACATCATCAAACACCTGAATCTCTGGCTCCTGCAGGAGCGTTTCCTCTCCCAGCCCCCTTCGGCGCACCCCCCGGATCCTGGGCCGATGAGCGACCGCGCGATCCCGTGAGGAGACACCTTCGCTCGAGGGGATCGGGAGGATGCTCCGATTGCTGCCGATGTCGTTTCTTGCGATCTGGTTCGGTCAGCTCCTGTCAACGCTCGGGACCGGCATCAGCAGCTTCGTGTTCACGATATGGGTCTGGGACAGAACGCATCACGCTGCGTCCATCACCACCCTCGAGCTGTGTTCCTTCGGCGTCGTCGTCCTGGTCAGCCCGCTCGCCGGCGTGCTCGTCGATCGCCTTGACCGGCGGTGGGCGATGGCGGTGGCCGACCTAGGGGTCGGCGCGGTGACGGTCGGGATCCTGTGCATCAACAGGACCGTCGGGCTGGAGCCTTGGCACCTCTACGTGGCCAAGCTGCTGACCGGCGCCTTCGTCGCCTTTCAGTTGCCGGCTTATCTGGGAGCGGTGACCGTCCTCCTGTCCAAGGAGTCCTATGCGCGCGCCAGTGGCATGATGTCGCTGTCGCTCTCGCTCTCGGGCCTGCTCTCTCCGGTGGCAGCATCGGCGCTCTATCGCAGCGTCGGCCTCGATGGTGTCCTCATGCTGGACGCCGCCAGCTTCGGGATCGCCGTCGCCCTCCTGATCTTCGTCCGGCTCCCAGCGCGCGCGCTGGCCACCGAGCCGAGGGACCGCCCGCGGCTCATCGAGGAGGCGACCTACGGCTTCCGGACGGTCTTTGGCCGCAAGAGCCTCGTCGGGCTGCTGTTCGTCCTCTCGGTCAACAACTTTCTGAGCATGTTCGGGATTCTGCTGCCGCCCTTGGTCCTCGCCCGGACGGGAGGTCACGAGGCAACTCTGGCGTCGGTCATGGTGGCAGGCGCGGCTGGAGGCGTGGCCGGAGGCATCGCGATGGGCTTGTGGGGAGGGCCGCGAAAGCGCATCCAGGGAGTGCTCTTGATGATCTTTCTCAACGGCCTCTTCGGTCAGGTGCTGCTTGGCCTCGGTCGCACGCCTGTGACCTGGGGAATGGCATCCTTCCTGACCTCCTTCTTTTTTCCGATCCTGTACGGGTGTAACCAGGCAATCTGGCAGTCAAAGATCCATCCCGACGCCCAGGGGCGGGTCTTCGCCGCCCGGCGCATCGTCGTCGACGCGATGGTCCCCGTCGCCATGCTCATCGCCGGTCCCCTCGCGGACTATGTGCTGGAGCCGGCGCTATCTCCAGGGGGGGCCTGGGTCCCGTTCCTCTCCTGGCTCGTCGGCTCGGGCCCGGGCGCTGGAATGAGCCTCCTCTTCATCGTCGCGGGCCTGGCCACCATGGGGCTCGCTGCGGCCGCGTACAAGGTCCGCTCGATCCGAGAGATCGACTCTGTCCTGCCCGACGCCAGCGATTCTGCTGGCGCGCGGCACGACGTCCTGCCGAGAGACGGCGCGTAGCATTCAGCATGAAATCCACCCTGACTGAACAGCTTTCGCGCAACGGGTATGCCGACCCCGTTCCGGTCTTCGACCGGGCCAGGGCCGACCACTATCGGCGGAGCTTCCTCGCTTCGCTGGGCGAGAGCGGAGGTCGCCCCGATCCCCACGCGCTATCGGGGTACCACCTCAGGCATCGATGGGCGTACGAGCTCGCCACGACGCCGGCGCTCCTCGACTGCGTAGAGGCCGTGCTGGGACCTGATCTGGTGCTGTGGGCGAGCCACGTCTGGTACAAGCCGCCGCGATCGGAGGACATCGTCCCCTGGCACTGCGACGCCGTTTATTGGCCCGTCTTGGACCGCGACACCAACTTGACGGCCTGGATCGCGCTGAGCGCCTGTCATCACGGCAACGGCGGCCTGCGAGTGATTCCCGGCTCGCATCGGACCGTGCCCCACGACTCCCATATACCGGACATCGACAGCTCAAGCTTCCCGATCGTCGAGCTAGAGATGATCCCCGGCCAGGCGACGTTCTTCTCCGGGTATCTTTATCACGGCTCGGAGGGAAATATGAGCTCTAGTCCGCGCATAGCCTACGCGCTGCGGTTCACGACGCCGGAGGTTCGGTTCGAGCGCGCGGCGGTGGAGTCGAGCTTCGGCTACCTGAGGACCCTCGTTGTCCGAGGAGCCGATCGCTACCACCACAATGACTTCATGAGGACGCCTCCCCCTTTTTAGCCGATGAAATATTGCCCTCTCGGCCCCACGGCCATCAGCGTCAGCCGCCTCTGTCTGGGGACAGTGAACTTCGGGCTGCACACCTCCGAGAGAGACGCATTTCTGCTGCTGGACAGGGCGACCGACTGCGGGATCAACCTCGTCGACACGGCCGAAGTCTACAGCGAGGGGCGAGCGGAGAGCATCATCGGAAACTGGCTGGCGCTCGGACAAGGCCGACGAAGCAGGATCGCGCTGGCGACGAAGGTCTTCCGAGGGCCGGACGAGCCGCGCCTCTCGGCGCGTCACATCTTGGAGGCGTGTGAGCAGAGCCTCCGGCGACTGAGAACAGACCGTATCGACCTCTATCAGGTCCACCATGTCGACCGGGCCTGTCCGTGGGAAGAGCTATGGCAGGCCATGGATCAACTGGTGAGGGAAGGAAAGGTCTTGAACGTCGGGAGCAGCAACTTCGCGGCATGGGACATAGCATCGGCCAATAGCCTCAGTCGACAGCACCAGTGGCCTGGATTCGTCTCGGAACAGAGTGTCTATAACCTCCGCAGGCGGATGATCGAGCTCGAGGTCATCCCCTGCTGTCGGGCCCTCGGCATGGCGCTGCTGGCGTACAGTCCGCTGGGCGGCGGGTTGCTCGGCGGGGGACTGACGAGCCCTGCGCCGGGGCGCCGCGCAGACAGCTGGGTTCAGCGCATAGCGGAGCAGCATCGAGAGCAGCTCAGAGCGTTCGAGGACCTGTGTCAGCAGGCTGGGCATCGCACCGCCGACGTCGCGCTCGCCTGGGTTCTGCGCAACACGGCCGTCACGGCGGCGATCATCGGACCGCGAACCGTCGAGCAGCTGGTGCAGAACGTAGGCGCCATGGATATGGCTCTCAGTGAGGAGGTTGTGACGAGGCTAGAGCAGATCTGGCCCGGCCCCGGTGGCGAGGCCCCGCAGGCATACGCCTGGTGAGCCCGTCTCCGTGGGGCCGCGGCCCGCAGGGCCACCGCGGGCGCTCCTCCAGAAGCGCTCTAGGACGGCTCCCTCGATGTCGAGGAGCGAGACATTGGTGGGTTGGTAGTCCGTGTTCACGATGCTCAAACCTCGCCCGGACCCGTCCGACTGCTTCGTGACCCCTCCGGTGCTTCCCGGAGGCGGCGCCACGTTGCATCCGAGGAGCAGGAGCAGGCTCAGCGACCGTCCCGCCCAGACACTCGCCTTGTTCGCCATCACCACCATACCTCCATGCCCCCATGCACGCGTCGCCCTGGCAACGGGCCCACGGCCCCGACCGTCAAAATGGCAGCGCAGCCGTTGGACGGGAGGCCAATTTGTCCCAGCTGGTGGATCATCGCGGCGCTATATTGACATACACTGGCTCGTCCTGATAGGGATTTCCGGGGCGGATGCCGGAGGGCAGCGACCCAGGCGAGCGCTGCGTCGTTACGTCGTTACGTCGAGATTGCATATAGCAGTGTTCTTTGAGGGTATGGCACATGGACCTCCGTCGTTCCATTGGCAGGATCGGCTGCCTCATGCGGCACAGCTGCGCAAATGGTTCCGCAGCCTGGTCGGCCCCCCTCGTGCTTGCCCTCGGCTGCTCGGGCGGCGCTCCAACGAGCGCGCAGCCGCCGCTGCCGGCATCCGGCGCGGAGGTGACGGTGACGGTCGCCTTGCTCCACATGAACCCGGAGCTCGGCAAGCGTGACCAGAACGTCGCGAGAATAGCGCAGCTCGTCGAGGAATCGCTGATCAAAGGCGCGAAGATCGTCGTCGCGCCGGAGCTCGCCACCACGGGATACTCGATCACGGCGGAGGAGGTGAGCACGAGCCTGGGCTCCGTCTCGCCCTTCCCTGAGCTCGATCGGATCCGAGATCTCGCCGAGCGATATGCGGCGTACGTGGTTGTCGGCGTCGCCGAGCGGACGCGAGCGTCACTGTTCAACTCGGCGGCCATCTTTGGTCCAGGCGGTCTCCTCGGCGTGGAGCGCAAGCGCGGGACGACGCCGTGGAATGCTCGTGGCGACACGCCCTTCAAGGTCATCTCGACGCCGTATGGCGAGCTCGCCGCCGTGATCTGCTCCGACACCTACCTGCCGGACTGGGTGCGCATCGCGACGCTGCAGGGAGCCGACGTCGTCGTCGCACCGGCCAACTGGTGGGGTGACTACGGGCAGGAGGCGATCTGGACCACGCGGGCGCGGGAAAACGGCGTCTGGATGGCGGTGGCGAACCGCTGGGGCCAAGAGGTCGATCGCCGCGGGGCGGACCCGTACGTTTATGACATGAACGACGCGCCGTCGGTGGTGATCGACCCCCAGGGAAAGGTCGAGCTGCGTCACCGGGCGGAGGACATGACGGCGCCGGCCGACAAGATTCTCTACGCCACGATGTCGATCCCGCGGGCGCGGATCGGAGCAAAGAGCAACCCGACCGACACCATCGCGAACCGGCGCCCGCAGGCTTACGCGGATCTTGCAGGGCCTTGCTTCGTGCCAACGGCCCCCGCGTCCTGCCAGGCCGGGCTGCCTCCTGCCGGCAGGGTCGAGATCCGCGTCCTCTCCTACGTCCCTCAGGCCGATCCTGCCGCGAACCTCGACCTCGTCGCCTCGAGATGGGGTGACGCTCCGGCCGAGCTGGTCGTGCTACCGGCGCTGGGGATCTCCGGGGAGACCGCGCAGGAGCCGCTCCCGGACTGGAGCGATCCCCCATGGTCGGCGTGGCGGGAGTTCGTCGATCGGAGAGGCGTTCAGCTGCTCGTCACCACGATCCGCGAGAGGCCATCCGGCGCCGGCGCACGTGAGTCCCTGCTCGTGATGGAGAGGGGGAGACTTCCGCGGACGGTTCCCGCGATCCACGCCGCTGGCGCGGATCCGGGGAGCGGCAGGAGGCCCGAGCTCGTCGACCTGCCCGATGCGCGCGTGGGGCTCGTGACGGGGCACGACTCGGTCTTCCCCGAGATCGGCGTCGCGCTGGCCAAGGCCGGTGCTGACATCGTGGTGATACCCTCGAGCCTCGCGTCGGACGGCGGCGTCTGGGACAAGGTGGCACTCCTGTCCGCCTGGAAGAGCGACACGAACGCCGGCTTCCACCTGGCAGCGTCCGACGCTGCGGGCTTCGGTCTCCTCGTCGAGAGCGGCGGGATGTACACGATCTCGGCGACGGAGCTCTCGGCCAGGGATCCGGTGAAGGTTCTCGCGGTCGACATCCCGCCGGTGCGTGAGCGGAAGCTCAATACCTATTACCCGTTCGATCTGAGCGTGCTCCTCGGGCAGAAGCCTCCTCCGTGACGAAGGCAGGGGGCAGCGAGCGCCCTCGTTGTTATCCACGCTCTTCGCCTTGCGGCAACGGCCGCCGTGGGCGCGCTCGATCTACTGCCTCCGAGGGGGGCGCGAGCGGCGCGCACGAAGCCCCACGGCAGGCGCCCGCAGCGAAGGTAGCGGCGAAGCTCTTGTTCGATGTAGCGCATGCCTTATACGCCTCCCGCCTCCGCTCCCGTCAGGGCATCGGGTACACGAGCGAGAGCCCGGCGACGCACATCTCGTCGAACGTATTCCCCTCGCCGTAGGCCACGTCGATCGTCGAGATCATGTTCGCCTCCTTGAGCGCCTTGACCACGTACGGGTTCTCCGTCGAGTTATTGTACGTGCACCGGACCTGGAGCACATCGCCCGGATCGAGCGCCGGGAGCGTCTCGATGGGCGCGTCGTACGAGTACGAGCGCTGCCAGCCGAACTCCCACTTCGGCGCGTGCGCCAGGCACTCCTCCTTGGGTTGATCGGGTGAGCCGTTCGCCCGCGTGACCGTCACCTTCTCGTCGAATCCCAGGTAGTGCATGTGCAGAAAGTCGCCATAGATGCGAGTGCCCGGCGGGAACGGCATCTCTTGCGATCCGGGCGAGTCCGGGGCCGGGACCGTGAACTGCTCCGTCTCCACGTGGTTCTTGCTGTCCGCGGGGATCAGGAACTCGACGCCGTTCTTGTCGCCCGGACCCGGCAGCAGCCCGAAGCCAAACTGGCCGACCGGATCATCGAAGTTGCCGATCAGGTGGTACAGGAAGCCGTACTTCGGCTTCTCTTTGGTGAGCCTGAGCTGGATGCGCGTCAGGTCCGGGTCGGCCGTCGTGCCGGCGGGGTGGTAGTGGATCTGCATCATGATGAGCGACCCCTTCGGGATCAGCTGACCCACCCCCTCGGGCAGATCGACCGGGTCGGTGCCGGGAGCCCAGGCTGTGAGCATCTGGAGCGATCCAATCTCCACGCCATTCGGGACCTCGCCGGCGCCACACGGAAAGCTCCCGTCGGGGCCGGCCAGGCTCGCGGACTTCCACTCCGGATCGATGGAGATTATCCCATGGTGAACGACCTTATGGTTGCCGGGCACCATCTGTAGACCATTTAGGTACTGGTCCTCGGTGAGCCCGGGATCGATGATGAAGCAGCGGAACTCGTCCTGCTCACCGGAGGTGACGTAGGGCTCGTTCGGATGAACCTCGAGGGTCATGCCCGGCAGGTCGGGGCTCTTCGGCACGAACGAGGCGGGCGCGTCCTTCGGATCACCCTTGGGGGTGCCGGCCTCGCTCCAGGCCTCCAGCGTGCTGATCTCCTCGTCGGAGAGGCGGATGTCGCCCTTCCACGCGTGACGGGTCGAGCACTCGTCCGTGTCACGCACGGCGAAGGGCGGCATCGTGCCCGCCTTGGTCGTGTGGACCATCAGCGCCGCGACAGCCTTGGCCTCGTCGTACGCGGTAAGGCTGAAGGGCGCGATGTTGCCCGCGGAGTGGCAGCCCATGCAGCTCTTCGAGCCGGGGCGCATCGCCGGGCGACCGGGTGTGACGCGGGCGGCTGAGCGAGCTACGCCGCCGTGGGCGGCCCGAACCACGTGGTCAGGGCCTCACGAAGGCCCTGGTCCGTGCCGTCTCCCACCCACGCGACGTATCCATCGGGCCGGATCAACACGGCCCTGGGCGCCGCGACCGCGCCGAGCACCGGGAGCGCCCACACCCCGGCGTACCGCGCGTCGACCCGCTTCACCCGATCCGCCCAGGGACCGAGGTCGAGGGCCCCGGGCTCACCGAGGTCGAGCAGCACCGGCCGGGCCTCGTGCAGCAGCGTGAACACCCGCCGTGGCCCGCCCTCGGTCTCCACGTCCAGATCGGGCATGCGGCGCCCGAGCAGCGGGTGTCCCGCGCCGAGGTCGTAGCGGATGTCCAGACCCGAGATCAGCCCGGCGTACCGCTTGCGCGCCTCCTCCAGCGTCAACAGCTCGGCCAGGGTCTCGCGCAAGGCCTTCGTCCGCTCGTCGCCCCGATGGACCGCCGTCGCCGCCATGGTGTGCTTGAGCACCCGCGCCCCGACCGGGTGCCGCTCGGCCTGGTAGGTATCGAGCAGGCTCTCCGGCGACGTCCCGTGGACCACCTGCGCCAGCTTCCACCCCAGGTTCACCGCGTCCTGCACCCCGAGGTTGAGCCCTTGCCCGTTCGCCGGGGAGTGCACGTGCGCCGCATCGCCGGCCAGCAGCACCCGCCGCTCCCGGTACGACGCCGCCTGCCGGGTCGCATCGCTGAACCGCGAGAGCCACGTGACGCCGTGCACCCCGAAGTCGGTCCCGTAGGAGGCGACGAGCGCCTCGCGCAGGTCGTCCAGGGTCGGCTCCTCGTCTTGCCGGATCTCCCTCTCGCTCAGCACCGCCCGCACCCGCTTGCCGTCCTCGAGCGGCCCGATGCCATAGACACCCTTGTCTCCCTGGCGGATGCCCAGCGCCGGCTCGACCATCTCGCCCTCGGCCACCAGGTAGCTGACCGACGGCTCCCACCCCGGGAAACCGATCCCGGTCTTCTTGCGGATCAGGCTGCGCCCACCGTCACATCCGACGAGGTACGCCGCCCGCAACGACCGCCCATCGGACAGCGCGACATCGACCCCGGCGTCCTCCTGGGCAAACCCCGTCACCTCGCACCCGCGGTAGCTCGGCACCCCGAGCTCCTCGACCCACGCGGCCAGGATGCGCTCGAAGTGCTTCTGCCACAGCGCCAGCCCGTAGTTGTGGCGCGTCGGAAAGTCGCTGAGATCGAGGGGCGTCGTCGCGAACGACGCGACCTGAGCGATCTTCCCTTCCGCGAGGAAGCGATCCGCGATCCCGCGCTGATCGAGCACCTCGATCGTGCGTGCCTGCAGCCCTCCTGCGCGCGACCCCGCGAGCTCCTGGCTCTCGCGCCGCTCGACGATGGCGACGTCCACCCGCGCCAGCGCGAGCTCCCCCGCCAACATCAGCCCCGTCGGCCCCCCACCAGCGATGACCACTGCGTGCTTCGTCATGGTCAGGGACTGTGCGGCATGACCCGGGGCTTCCAGCAAGCCCCTATGTCTGATATACGCTTGCAGCGGGAAGGGGAAACCGTGGCCTTCCCCCGCGCGCTCCGTGCGTGCTCCCCCCCGCGGACCACGGCGCGCAAATACGGCGCGGCCCCAACGAACAAGGCGCAGCGAAGATCCGCGTCCCGGATCCGGATGGCGACGATGACCTCGCGCTCGGAGATGTCGGCCACGAGCCGCCACCGCCCGCCACACGGGCAGGCCAACACGTCCTCGAGGACCCCCCTGCGGCGCAGGCTCGCCCAGTCGATGCGCGCACCGACTGGCTTCGTGACGCCGGTGCCGAGGCGGGTGCGCGCACCGCTCTGCGCCGCGCCACGACGCGTGCGGCGCGAGCACGCCGGACAGGCCCAGCAACGGCTAGCGCGGTGGAGGGATGAGCGCGGCCAGCCTGGCCATGAACGCGATGGGCTCGAGCACGAGGTGGGTGGCGCCGTTGCAGCGTGGCCTCCGATGCCGAGTTGCGATGCGGCCGTCGGGGAGTTCTACGGTTTCCTACCCGCCAAGGCGATGCGCACGGCTCCCCCCAACGTGGACGAATTTGTTTGCTCGGGCGCCGCTGGACTACACTCAGGCCAGATGGCGAACGACCGCGCGCGACCAGCCAGGGGCCCGCGCCCTCCGGCGGGACCCTTGCAGCCGCACCCGGCGACCGTAAGCGCCCGTCCATTGGCCCATCCGGCCGTGCTCGACCCGGAACCGGCGCCGCCGGCCGCTGCCCAGCGCCGGACCATCGAGCGCCCTCCCCCGCACGCGGCGACGGTGCAGCGCTCCGTGGCGCCGCACCCCGCCACGGCGCTTCGGGTCCTGCCGCCGCACCCCGCCACGGTCGCCCAGCGCGCCGCGCGCCCCGCCGCGACGGCGGCGCCACCGCACGCGGCGCACGTCGGCGCGGCGGCGGCGTCGCTCGTTCAGCCGATGCTGAGGGACGAGGTCAACTACCTGGGCGAGCAGACGTTCGCGCAGCTCTTGCGGTGTCCTGAATACGAGAAACAACCCGCCATCATCCTGACGCTGACCTTCGACGCGAACGGCCAGGACAACCTGTTCAACACGAGCCACGCGTTCTACACGAAGCTGAACAACTGCACGATCCTGAACGATTCCAAGATCAGCTTCGACACCGGCAAGCAGACGATCGGCAAAATCCCCAACAAGGTCCAGAACGCGCTGAAAGACAAGGACGTCATCGTGGTGCTGACGGCGCATGGCAACGTTCAGTGGTTGTTCGGCGAGACGCCCGGCCAGGAAGGCGGGCCCGCGAAGAATTTCGCGGCGGAGCTCCGGAAGATCCAGAAGGAGTGTGAAGTGCGCGCACGGCGCATCGTGCTGGACGCCTGCTGGAGCGCCACGGAACTGGCCTCCCCTCCAGAGAAATTCAACAACAGCTCGTCGGCCAGGACCCTGAGCAAGCACCTGGGAGACACCTATACCGTGTACGGATTCAACGGCACGGCTGGCTCGACGAACGTGTCCTTCTGCGACGCCAAGGGCATTGCCACGAAGGCGAGCTACGCGGAGAACGTGTGCATCTTCGTGAACGGCGTGGCCGTGAAGGGCTCGACCTCGAACGGGAACAAGATCACCGTGTATCACTCGACCGAGCTGATGGGCAATCCCTTCTACCGGAAGAACGCGTTCGCCGGCGAACTCCCCGAAGTGTACGCATCGAAGTCATTCCCCGATTGAGCATTCTCCAACCGAATACCCTTCATTCGAGCTTGAACTACCGGTCGACCTGCCAGATCTGTCCGGTCACGTAGCTGGCGTCGTCGCCGGCGAGGAAAGCTCGCGTGTACCCAGCTCGCACTCGCAAGTGGAGCTTATCTTGTGCGGCCTTTCGAGCACATGAAGCGTTCGTTCGGGAGGCCAGGACGTGGAATACGCCTTCTACCGCCCAGCCACCGGTTGTCAGGGCGCCTCGGGTCGGTCGGCGCTGCGCGACCGAGCGCGTTTGCCCCGAACCTGTGGCGCGGACGCACGTCGGCGTGGACGCCGGCGTTGCGGGCGCCACACGGGCAGGCCAACACCGCCTCGAGGACCACCCGACGGAGCAGGCTCGCCCGGTCGATGCGCGCACCGAACCGCCGCAACCCCGCTTCGTTCCGTTGCTGGTCGCAGAGGCATGTCGTTGACCCCATCGGTCGGAAGGGAACCTCCTTGGATACCTGACCTGTCAGCGGGCGCCGAGGCGTGGAGTGAGGCGACGCCCCGCGCGGAGCGACCTCAACAGCCGTCGTTCTCCGGAAAGGCGCGCAGGTGGGCGGGGCGCTACGAGCGACTGGAGAGGAGCGGCCTTGGCCCCATCGCCTCCAAGCAGCGTCGTTCGTGACAGAAGGCTCGGGCGAGGTGAGCTTACGTGAAACCCAGCCGTTTACCCGACGGCGCCGCTCTCTCTTGAAAATTTCTACGTTCGACTCTCGTTGAACGCTCTCTGTGCTATAGACCCCGCGTTTGCACCTGATTCAGCACACTCGCCGAGGGTATCCCATGAAAATCTCTCAAGAGCGCTTCGGGCTTGTAGCCTCAGCGTGCGCCGTGGCCGGTCTCATCGCTCGCGGAGCCTCTGCGCAGTCGGCACCCTCCGTCGAGACCACGTACGTCGAAGCGCCCGCGACCGATCCGGGGCGCGTGGAGGGCTGGTCACCGGGGCTGCTCCTCGGCGGCACGTTCAACCTGGCCAACAACCGCAGCGTCGTCGGGCAGGCAGACGGGACAGGCGTATCCGCAGGCTTCATTCTGGAGGGCTCCCTCGACTTCAATAAGGCCGCCCATGAGCTCCGCATGACGCTCGGCGCTGGCGCTGGCGTGACGCGCACGCCGGCCCTGGAGGCCTGGGTCAAGTCGCGCGACGCGCTCGCCTTCGAGGCGATCTACCTCTACCACGTCGTGCCCTGGTTCGGGCCGTTCGGTCGCTTCGCTCTCGATACGCAGATGTTCCCTGGCAGCGACCCGCGCTCGGCGCCGACGACCTACGCGATCACGCGCGCGGACGGGACGACCGAGGCGAGCACCGGGACGCGCCTTCACCTGAGCGACCCGTTCCAGCCCGTGACGCTCAAGCAGTCGCTCGGCGTCTTCGTCCAGCCTGTCAATCGGGAGTCCGTCCTTGTCGAGGCGCGCGCCGGCGCTGGCGCGCAGGAGGTCATTGCGTCGGGCGTGCTCGCCCTGGGGGACGACGACGGGACGCCCGAGGTCGAGGTGAGCGAGCTCTCGGGCTATAACCAGCTCGGCGCCGAGGCTGTCATCGAGGCCTCGGGCACGCTCCGTGAGAAGCAGATCACGTACAAGGCGGGCATCGCCGCCCTCTTGCCGATCGTGTATTCGGATCTGGACGCAGGCGATGAGCGCGGCGCGCTGGACCTCATGAACGTCGACATCGTCGGGGGGCTCTCCTTCAAGCTCGTGGAGTGGGCGTCCCTCGATTACCAGCTCCATGTCGTGCGCCAGCCGCAGCTCATCGACGCCTGGCAGGTGCAGAATAACATCCTGCTCACGCTCTCCTATGCCGTGGGCTCGAAGGTGCCAGGGTTGCCGCCCTGCGTGCCCTGCAAGCCGGCGCCAGCCAAGGCGGAGCCCGCGCCTGCGCCCACGCCGGCCCCGGAGCCCGCGCCGACGCCTGCGCCCGCACCGGACGCGGCGCCCGCACCCGCACCGGACGCGGCGCCCGCACCCGCACCGGACGCGGCGCCCGCACCCGCACCGGACGCGGCGCCTGCGCCGATTCAATGATTGATAGACGCTAGCAGATAAACACGATCAAGAATCATCAGGAAGCGGGGATTACACGTCCCGGCCGGGGTGGAGAGGCTGGGACGTCGAATACGCCTTCTACCGCCCGGTCGCCGGTTGTCGGGGCGCCTCGGGTGGGTCGGCGCTGCGCGACCGAGCGCGTTTGCCCCGAACCTGTGGCGCGGGCAGCGCCGCGGGCGCACGTCGGCGTGGACGCCGGCGTTGCGGGCGCCAGGGGGCTTTGCCTGCGGCGCTCACGCCGCTTCGCAGCTCGGACTCCGCGCACGCGCGATGGGAGGCGTCTCTGAGGGATCCCCTCAGGACGTCCACCGCAAGGAGCTCCGGCGACATTTCTGACACCCCCGACGAGCGACCTTTGCACGCGGCGCGACATGGGCCACCGCGCGGGCCGCTCTGCCTTGTCCAGGACCGCTGCCTTGCCCCTCGGATCCCGGCGGCCTCCGCGCCACGAGGGCGCGCGGCCGTCCCGCGCCGCTGGGGCCCGCGCCATGAGGGACGGCGCGGGCCAGCACCTACGACGCCCGGATGTGAGATTTCACGCCGACGACCATGCTGGTTGCGTGGCCGGGGTCGCATTGCGCGATGACGGCCGCGACTCGACGCTGCGTCTTTTCAGACCGTATCCCGCGCAAAGATCAGCGTCATCGACTATACTCATCATCGATCCGGGGCTCCTGCGAGGCATACGACTGGAAAATTCCGCCTCTGGAGACCTCTCGTTGCGAACTAACTTCGTGCCCGCGGACCGCGCTGGCACGCGTTCCAGAAGGAGTCTGGCTCATGAGATTGCCTAGGATAGCCATTGCATTGCCAATGGTGGCTTTGTTCGGCGCGGGGTGCGGAGGGGCCAACGATGGCGGCGGGGACAGCGCTGGCTCGCAGAGCGGCGCCGGCAACGGCTCCGGCAACGGCGCCAGCACCAGCACCGGGATTGACGACACCTTCGGCAGCGGAAGCGGCGTGGGCTCGAGCGGGGGCTCCGGCACGGGCGGCGGCAGCAGCGGGGGCTCGACGGGCGCGGGGAATGCGTGCGCCACCCAGTCGTCCCAGGCCGGGTTTCAACAGGTGTACCTCGTGTTTGCGTTCGACGTATCGGCCAGCATGACAGCGAGCGACGTGGAGTGGCGCAGGAAGGATCTGAAGTGGGATCCCGTCGTGGCCGCGACGAAGGAGTTCTTCGTGGATAGCGCGTCCGCCGGGTTCAGGGCGTCGCTCACGTTCTTCCCGGGCGCGGCTCAGGCGCTTCAGGCGTGCGAGAGCACCCTCTACTCGACCCCGAATGTCCCGATGACGCCGCTGCCCTCCCCGGCGTTCGGCGAGGCGCTCGATGTCATCGAGCCGGAGATCAGCGTCAGGGATTCGTGGCGCACCACCACGCCGACGGCATTCGCGGTCGACGGCATCGTCGATTACATCGAAGCGCAGCGCCAGCAGAACCCCGGAAAATATGCGATCGTGCTCGTGACCGACGGCTATCCGGAGGGGTGCCGGCAAGGCAACACGCTCCAGGACGTCGTGAGTAACGTCGAGGCTGCACTCTCCAACAACATCTCGACCTTCGTGATCGGGGTCGACAGTCCGCAGGGGGCCGGCGCGCCGCCCAGCCTCACCAACCTGCACGAGATCGCCGCTGCGGGCGGCACGGGAGAGGCGTCCATGCTGAACACCGGCGACCCCACGCAGACGACGGCCGCGTTCAAGACCGCGATCGAGAAGATCCGCGGCGCCGCCGTCTCGTGCACGATCCCGATCCCGCCGCCGCCCGACGGGAGGACGTTCGACAAGCAAAAGGTCAACGTGACCTACACGAGCGCCGCGACCAACACGCCGACGACCCTCTCGTATGATCAGGCCTGCTCGGTCCCAGGCACGTGGCGCTACGACGACCCTGTGAACCCGACGGCGATCATCCTCTGCGATGACACCTGCGCCGTGGTCCAGGCCGACGTCGAGGTCTCCCTGGGTGTCGACTTCACCTGCGAGGACGTGCTCCAAGTGCCCCTGTGATCGACGACGCTCGCTGGCCGACACAGGTCTTCGCGAGGAGGCGCCGGCCAGCTGCTCGTCTCCCGGTGCGCAGCCGGCGAGTGACGAGCTTCATCCTGCCCTTGCAGGCCGGGCACTCGAGGACATCGATCGCAAACGTGCGGCGCAGAAGCTCGGCCCACGGCCGGTAGCCGCCCCGCTTGCGTGCGGGACGACCCCTTCGCCAGCCCCGGAGGGTTCCTCCGGACGTGACGGATCCCGCGGCCATCGCGCGGGATCGCCCGCTAGTCCGCCGCCACCGCGCTCACGCAACGCCGCCCCCGGTTCCCCGGCGGCACGACGAGCGCCCACGGGGCAGGCTGCATGTCGAACGAGACCGGCGGATCGAACGGCCACGTCACCACCCCCTCCGATCCCGCCGCCGCGCGGCAGAGCAGGCGGTAGAACCGCCACGCAGCGCCGCTGCTCTCGATCGTCTGCGCCCGCGTGTCGCTGGCCCCGACCAGGGTCTGCTCCATCCCGGCGCTCGCCGCGCTCGACGTCCACCACGTCACCGCCAGCGCCCGCCACGCCGGCGCCTGGTTGAACCCGTAGACCGTCGTCTCGCCCGAGCGCAGGAACGATCGCGTCACCCCGATCCCCGCCCCGTACTGCACCTCCGGAAGCACCTGCGGCCGCACCTGGAGCGCGATCGCCCTGGGGTTTCCCCCGTCGTCCCACAGCGCCGCCGAGAGCTTCTCCGCCCACGTCGCCAGCTCCACCGCCTCGCCCGGCACCCGCACCGCGCGGGACCCCACCGGCGCCTTCGGCGTGCACCCGGCCGCGCTCCCCTTCCGGCACACAGGCCCCAGGATCAGATCCACCCCCGACCGGAACGTCCCCTTCGGCCCCACCGCCGCCAGCAGATCGTCCGGCGACACCTCCACCTCACCCCGCGGATCCAGCGGGAACCGCGCGAGCAGCGGCGCCACCTGCGGCCGCATCTGCTCCCGCCACGCCGCCTCGATCGTCCGCTCCACCCGCTGGAGCGCCATCCCGTAGGCCAGCGCCACGGGGGAAAGGAACGGCTCGCGCTGCGCCTTCTCGTGGATGCGCGCCCCGTCCAGCCACGCGGTCACCTGCTGCAGCGGCGCCGGCTTGTCGACGTCGAGGATCGCGAGCCCGAGCTTCCCGATCGGCGGCAGCCGATCCGCGAGCGGCGCATCGGCCGGACCCGGCGCCGCCGGCGCGCCGTCGTCGAGCGAGGGCACCATCGGCGAGATCGCCGCGTAGTACGCGTCGAGCGCCGGGTACTTGCCCTTGTCGCCCGTCATCACCTCGACGATCGGCCGGAACGCGACGAGCGCGTCCGCGAGCACCTGGAGGTAGACGTTGCCCCCGGGCTCCACGCGCGCGTTCTCCGCCACCGTCACCCAGAAGTCCGTGAACCAGGAGGCTGGACCGACCATGGCCTCCAGATCGACGCGGAGACCCGCGGCGGAGGTCACGTCGAGCCGGAAGCTCGAGACGTACGCCCACAGCGCCGCCCGGTGCTCGGACGCGTGGCGCGCGATGCCGTCGGCGACCAGCCGGGTGAACGCGGCCCGCTCGTCGCGGGGCACCCGCGCGCCCTCGAGCGCGGCGTCGAACGCGAGCAGCGGCGGCTTGATCTCGGCCTCCACGGCCCGCGCCGTGAACGTCCCCGGGAGGCTCCGGGTGGGCCCGCGCTGGCGCGTGTCGCCCAGGCCGACCGCGGGGTAGTCCGAGGTCCGCGCGAAGAAGAGCGACCGCCCCGCGACGGCCACGTCGTCGATGAACGCCCGCACGTACAGACCCGACCGGCTCGAGCGGAGCAGATCCGAGAAGGCCCGGGTCTGGTAGGTGCGCGCGGCGCGGCCGTCGACGACGATCGTGTGGGCGGCGTCCTTCACGCCGGCGTCGCCCCCGACGACCGCCAGATCCTTCAGCGCCTCGCGCAGGCTCTTGCCCTTCGCCGAGGGCACGGCGAGGCTCCCCTGCCCCACCATCGCGAGGAGCCCCTCCAGCGCCTCGCGGTTGTCGCTCACCCACCGCGGCTCCCGCCGTCGGGCCGCCACCGACCCGAGCAGCGCGTCGACCTCCTCGTCGCCGCGCACGGCCCTGAGCTCCTCGATCACGGCGTCCAGCCCGCCCACCTCGACCGCGCCGCCGATCGACTCGGACAGCGTGGCGCCCTGCTTCTGCAGCGCGTCGAGCGCGTCCTGGGCGAGGGTCTCCCTCCGCAGCGCCTCGTCGAGCGCGCCGAGCCAGCCCTCCCAGTCCGCCAGCGAGACCTCGGCCTCGCCGCCCGACGGCGGCTCCACGCTGCCGGACCAGGGACGCTCGCTGCGCTCGATGTAGTCGAGCGCGACCCGCGCCGGGATCTCGAGCGCCGCGGCCCAGGCGTCGGGCGCGCTCCGGATGCGCTCGCCGAGCGCGTTGTCCCTGGAGGCGTAGAGCAGCGAGAGGGCATAGATGCGCCGGCCGCGCTCGCCGCCGCGCGCGGGGGGGAGGAGGTAGAGCTCGCGGAGGCTCGTCAGGAAGCGCTCGACAAGGTCCCGCTTGTCGGACGGGAACGCGACGCGCAGCGGGGGCCAGAGCGGCCGGAGCGCGGAGGAGAGCGCGTCGGCCGCGGCGGCCTCGGCCTCGCGGGCCCTCGCGTTCCCAGGCCAGCTCCTCGGCGGCGCGCGCCTCGCGTCCTCCGCGGCCCTCGCCAGCCGATCCACCGCGTCGCCCGCGCGCCCGAGCGCGTGGAGGTGCCAGCCGTAGACGCCGAGGAGCAGCGCCGCCCCCGCGACAACGGCCAGGACCGCGGTCCGCGCCCGCCGGCGGTCGAACGCGCGCGCGTCCCGATCGACGAGCGCGCCGTCGAACGAGAGCGGATCGCCGAGGACCGCGGCGCCGCCCTCCCCGTCCGGCAGCCCCGCCAGCACGATGCCCTCGAGCGTCGGGGCGGCGGCGGCGCCGCGGCCGCCGAGCAGCGCCTCGAGGAACGGCGCGAGCGCGCCGAGCAGGCCGGGGCCGGACGCGGTGAGGAACCGCGTCACCCGGCCCAGCGCCTCGGTGGACAGCGCCGCGAGCGACGGGGAGACGTAGGTCCCGAGCGGCGCGACCGCGGCGGAGAGCTCGGACGCGCCGCGGCCGGCGGGGACCAGCTCCGCCGTGTGGCCGGCGTCGCGGGCGATCGGCGCGAGCTCGCGGAAGCCCTCCGCCGCCTCGTCGAGGTGCGTCAGGCACACGCGCACACGCGGCGGCGTGCCGCGCAGCGCGGTGAGCAGGTCGACCTTGGCGCGCGCGAGCGCACCCAGCCGCCGCAGCCCGACCGGCGACCACGAGGGCGCGCCCGCGTCGAGCACGACCACCACGAGCGGCACCTCCAGCGAGAGGGGCTCCCAGAGCTCGCGCAGGGCGTCCCGGGCCTCGGCGCGCGTGTCCTCGAGGAGGTCGCCGGAGATCTCCTGCACGAGCATCTGCCGGCCGGCGAAGGGGGTGAGCCGCGGATCCTCGGGCGCGTCCGGCCCCCCCAGCACGGGGCTGCCGCCCTGCTCGAGGGCGGCGAGGACGAGCCGCGACTTGCCCGCGAGCCGCTCGCCGAGGACCACGACGACCGGATCGCGCCGGGCGCTCGCCGGCAGGCCGCGCACGAAGCGCGACCACGCCGCGCCGAGCGAGGGCGCGCTCGGCGCCTTCGGCGCGCGGCGACGCTGCCGGACGAGCAGGACCACCGCGAGGATCACCAGCGCGACCCCGACCACCGCGAGCGCGACGATCATCCAGAGGCTCACGGCAGCGCGCTCTCCGCGCGGCCCGGCGGTGCCGCGCTCGCCGCTCGCATCAGCCCTCCACGGGGGGCGGGGGCCGCGCCGGAAGGAGGAGGAGCGCCTCGAGGATGTCCTCGGCCTGCTCGAAGGCCGGGAGCAGCGCCGCTGGATCGCGCTCCGCATCGGGCGCGCCCAGGGCGGCGCGGAGGGGATCCAGCGCCGCGCGCGCGACCGCGACGAACGCCGGCGGCGCCGCCGCGGCGATCGCCTCCTCGATCTCGGCGAGGAGCGCGACGGGGTCCCGGGGCGCAGCCTCGCGCGGCGCGGCGACGACGGGGTCCCGGGGCGCAGCCTCGCGCGGCGCGGCGCGGCCCTCCACGTCGACCGGATCCGCGGGCGGCGCGGCGGGCAGCTCGCGCGAGGCCGCGGGCCGCGGACCGCGCGGCAGCGCGCCCGGGCGCGACGCCGTCTCGCGCCAGCGCGCGAGCACCGGCGACGTGGGGTGCTTGCTCTCGGGATCGGCCGCCACGGCGGCCACTGCATCACAATCCGCGCGTGATGGCCAAGAGGACGAGCTGCAGCGCGAGCAGGGCGCCTACCACGGCCGCCACGTGGTGCCAGCGCGGCCTCGCCCTCCGCGACGCGGCCTGCGCCGCCTCGGCCACGAGGGGCGCGGCCGGCGGCAGCCTCGCGGCGAGGCGCTCCTTCCAGCGCGGGATCTGGGCCGGCGCGTCGACGAGTCGACCCTCGAAGCCGGCCCTGAGGCAGAAGAGGTAGGCCCCGACCACGAGCGCCGGCGGCGCGGCCAGGCGCAGCAGGGCCGCCGCCTGCTCGTAGAACACGTCGCCGCCGTCGCCCGCCGGGAACAGGTCGCGCTGGAGGGCCGGCCACGCGGGCGGCTCCTCCGGGTCGAGCCGGGTGAGCCGGCCCTCGACCCGCTCGTCGAGGAGGAGCACGAGCGGCACCAGGGCGGAGACGGCGTCCTCCTCGCTGGCCGGAGGCGAGAGCGCCGCGAGCAGCTCGTCGAGGCGGCGGCGCAGGCGCGCCCGCAGCGCATCGAGATCGGGCCGCGCCGCCCGGTCCCCGAACGCCGCGGCGATGATGCGCTCGGCGTCCTGGTGGGCCGCGACGATCTCCGCCCAGAGCCGCGGGGTCACGCCCGCCCCCCGCCGGCCGGGAGCGCCCGCCGGGGCGCGTCCCCGCGCGCGTCGATCTCGACGTCCACCGGCTCCTCGGTCCATGCGTCGAGCAGCTCGACCACCTGCGCCGCGAGCCGCCGCAGGAGCGGCGCGTCCTCCGGGCCGCGCCGCCGCAGCGCGAGGCGGTAGACGCGCCGGACGCCGCCCGCGCGCCGCGCCGGATCGGCCGCCTCGGCGACCTCGAGGGAGTCCACGAGCGCGTGCGCGCCCCGGTAAGGCCCGTCGGCGCCCGTGCCGAGGATCTCCAGCACGCCCATCAGGTCCCGCTGAGAGAGCGAAGGCCGCATCCGCAGCGAGAGCACGTCGAGGCAGCGCGCGGGATCGCGCGCGAGCGGGCTCTCCTCGGGGCGGCGCAGCGGCCCGAGCGCGCGGAAGGAGATCGCCGGCAAGTGCCGCGTCTGCGGCACGATCGCGAGCCGGCCCACCGCCGAGGACCAGAGGCCGGGCTGAGACCACCGCGCGTCCACCTGCACCTTCGCGGGCCGCTCGAACGCGCCGGCGATCTGCAGGCGCAGGCGCGGCGGGCCGCCCTCCTCGTCCTCCTCGAGCTCGTAGGTGTCGCCGCCACAGGCGAGCGCGGCGGGCAGGATCGGCGAGAGCCCCCGGTCGTCGCTCCGGTAGACCCCGCGCACGCCCGTGAGCTCGACGGCCTCGAGGACCGCGCTCGGGCTCTGCACCGGGTAGCCGTCCCGGGTGCCGTCGCAGAGGACGGGCGCGGAGAGATCGGTCCAGGCGTTCACGGCGGGCACGACGAAGAGGTGGAACGCGTCACGCGGCACGACCATGTCCGACGGGAACGCCTCGTCGAGATCGAGGTGGATCGCGAGCGCGCTCCACGGCGTGGGCGCCGCCGGCACCGCGACGTGGACGAACAGATCCTGCTCCGGCAGGTGGAAGAACCCGCGGATCCGCGCGAGCGCGCCCGGCTCGCCGGCCTCGTCGGCGAGCCGCCGCGGCGGCTCCGCGCCGAAGGCGATCCGGCACGGCGCCTCGCGCCCGTCGCCGTCGGCCACGGCGAACGCCCGCACCGCGTGCTGCTCGAGCGCGTCGTGCAACGCGAGCGAGGCGCGGTAGTCGTTGAGGCGCCGCACGTGGATCGGGAGCTCCACCGCGCCCTTGATCGGCCGGAGCGCGCGCAGCCGGAGGGTGAGGCGCAGCCGGCGCCGCACCTCGACGAGGGCCGCGCCCTCGATCTCGAGCGGCAGCACCGCGAGCGGCCGCGCGGTGGAGAAGATGCCGGCCTTGCCCTCCGGCGTGGAGACGCGGAGGAGGGTGCCGGCGGGCAGCCCCGAAGGCTCGATCAGGCCGCCGTCCGGCGCCGCCTGCACCATCATCGCCGCGGGCGACGTCGCGAGGAGATCGTCAAGGGTGCCGGCGGCGATGCGCCGCACCGCCGCGCGGGTCGCGGCGGCGGCGGCGGCGCGCGTCCGCGCCGAGAAGAACGCCATCGCCTCGAGGATCCGGCGGACGTCGGGGTCGTCGCGCCCGGGCAGGAGGCCCCCCTCCGCCTCGCGCCGGGCCGCGAAGGCGTCGAGCGCCTGGAGCTCCGCCAGGAACATCGCAGAGAGCCGCTCGCTGTTCGCGCTCATGCTCCCTCCTCACCCCAGGTTGATCAGGTTGCCCTGCACGTTGGTCAGGCTGCCCTTCAGCGTGGCGATCCCGGACGACTCCAGCGACATCATCCCGTCCGCCTTCACCTGCACCTGCACCCCCGACATCGAGGCCTGCGCCTGCGACAGCTCGAGCTTCCCCCCCGAGGCGACCGTCGCGCCCGCGCTCGCGAGGGAGAGCGTGCTCGTCGACGCGCCGCTCAGGCTCACCTCGGTCTGCCCATCGGCCGCGATCTTCTGCCCGGAGACGCTCACGTCCGCGTCCGACGTGAGCGTCATGTCCTTCGCGCTCTGCGCGGTGAGCGCGTCGCCGCTCTTCCACGTGGACGCCTTGCCCGAGGAGAGGTCGATCGTCTCCTCCGCCTTCACCTCGAACTGCTTGCAGGTGATGGTGATCTTCTCGGCCACCTGCTGGATGATGCTCGTCGCCTGATCGCCCGCGACCTTCAGCTCGATCTTCGTGCCGTCCATCTTGATGGTCTGCGTGATCTTGGCGTCGGCGTTGGTGATGGTGACGGTGAGCCCCGCGGCCTTGTCCATCTCGATGGTGCAGACGAGGGTCCCCATCGCGGCTAGCCCTGCTTCTCCTCGACCTTGAGGGTGAGCTTGCCCTCCTCGAGCTGGAGGAGGACGGTGTCCTTGTCGTTCGTGCGCAGGACGCGGAGCACGGGCTTCTCGTCCTGGTAGTCGTGGAGCACCGACGTGCTGTTCGTGGCCGACTTGCCCAGGAACAGGTGCTGCCCCTGCCCGTCCGCGGGGGCCCTGGCGTCAGCGCGCCAGTCGAGCAGCGCCTGGACGCGCGCCCGGGAGAAATCGAGCGCGCAGAGGACCCGCTCGCCCTTGTAGAGCGGCAGGTAGAGCGT
This sequence comes from Sorangium sp. So ce590, assembly GCF_051521365.1. Taxonomy (NCBI): domain Bacteria; kingdom Pseudomonadati; phylum Myxococcota; order Polyangiales; family Polyangiaceae; genus Sorangium; species Sorangium sp. So ce590. Next base: position 4,161,107 of record NZ_CP150346.1, on the reverse strand, counting down.
CCCCGAGCCGGAGGTCGGCTCGTAGGGCGCGGTGATCTCCTGGTCCTCGAAGAGGGGGATCTCGATCGTGTAGCGCTCGACCGAGGTGCTCGAGTCCGTCGCGAACTGGTAGGTGATCTCGGCGTCCTCGCCGACCGTGCTCACCACCTTGCCCTCGAGGTACCCGGGGAAGCGCGGATCCACGATGGGCGGCAGCCGGAGCGCGGGCTCGGCCTTCGCCTCGAGGTGGGCCGACATCGAGAGCTCGAACGCCGTCGACGGCTCGCCGTAGCCCTGCTCCGGCCCCTCGTCGACGGCGCGCGCCTCGATCGAGAGCCGGTGGACGCGAAACGGATCCGCGGCGAGCAGGAGCGCGGCGCTGTGCCCGCCGGTCGCGGAGATCGACACGAGGCTGCCCGGCGCCACCTGCACGGTGGGGAAGCGGCGGAACACCACCTCGACCCCCCGCCCCGGCAGGAGCGGCCGCGCCTTCTCGAGCGCCACCCGGCCGTCCACCTCCGCGGCGATCGGCGTGCGGATCAGCGCGTCGCGGAACACCCCCGCGGCCGCGTTCGCGTTCTCGCCCACCTCGGTGCGCGGCGACTCCGTGTACGAGCAGCGCACGCGCGGTTTGTGCCGCGGGATCGCGGGGAAGACCGAGGTGAGCCGCGCCAGGTCCTCGGCGGGCAGCTCGGCGGCCGCGCCGCTCGTGTCCTTGGCCCCCTTGATCGAGTACGCCCGCGCCGCGTGATCGAAGGTGAACACGCCCATCCGGTGCCGCACGTACCAGAGGACGAGATCGTAGAAGCTGCTCCCCGCGGCCGGGTCGAGGTGGAAGAAGATCAGCGGCTCCGCGGTCGTGATCGGGTCGAAGTCGTAGGTCAGCGTCGCCTTCGCGCCCTTGTGGGCCTCGATGACGTCCTTGAACGACTTGTTCGTGGTGAGCTCGCAGGGGAAGTGCTGGCGCCACAGCGCGCGCGCCGGATCGGCGAAGCTCACCCGGTAGTACCGGGAGAGCGCGTCGGCCGCCTCGCCCTCGGGCTGGTGGACCTCCTCGCGCAGCGCCCGCTCCAGCACCACGCCGCCCGTCTTCAGGACCGCGTCGGACGGCTCGGTGTCGGTCTCGAGGTGCCCCGCCTGGAGGGAGAGCGAGACCTCGGCGAGATCGGGCTTCTGGAAATCGTCGAGGATCGCGTCGGCGTATTTCCCCTGCCGGCCGTCGTCGGCCTGCACGACGAACTCCACCCAGCCCTCCACGCCCCAGGCGTGCATCTCGAGCCCGAGGCCGCGCACGTCGCCGCCGGGGATCTCGTGCGCCGTCCCCGCCAGCGTGAGGGTGAGCGAGATCTGGAGGCGCTCCCTCACGACCGCGCCCCTCCCCTCGGCCCTACGCCGCCGGCAGCACCCGGACGCTGCGGAAGACGCTGTGGAAGAGGATCGCGAACGAGCAGGCCTCGCCCTGGCAGCGCCCGCTGAGCCGGAAGCGCACCCAGAGCGCGCGATCCCGCCCGATCAGGGTCAGCTGGGGCTCGGTGAGCCGCGGCTCGTGGCGCTTGACCTGCTCCAGCATCTCCTGGGAGAGCGCGCCGATGAACGGCTTCGTGGCGTGGATCCCGTCGTAGCCCCCGATCCCGAAGACCTCCACGGCGCCGGCGTGCCCGCGCTTCGCGTTGAGCACCGCCTCGAGGTTCCGCGCGATGCTCTCGAGCGCGCGCTCGTCCGGATTGCCGGAAAGCTTCCCGAAGAACGACACGATCCAGCGCCTCCGTGGCCGAGTATAGGGTACTCACGGCCGCCTCCAGCAGAGGACGACCTGGTGCCCCTCGAGGTGCGGCGGCGGGTGGAACGCGAGGGCGCGCTCGCGCGCGGCGTGCGCCCACTCGCCGCCCTCGTCGCCGGCCGCGCCAAAGACCACCCGGTAGAAGTCGACCGCCCCGCCGAAGCCGTGCCGGAAGGGCGGGCTCGACGTGGGGGCGAGCCGCAGGCCGCGGAGCGCGTGCTCGCGCACGATCCGCAGCCGGGTCGGGCTGGCCAGCCGCACGCCGTCGAGCGGCACCCGATCGGCCGCGCGCGCCTTGAGCACGGCCACGTAGACCTCGGGCGCCGAGAGCGCCTCGTCGGGCAGCTCGGCGGCGACGAGGCGGCCGTTGTCCGGGAGGAAGGCGACGGCCGGCGAGGACGGCTGCGGCGCCGCCGTCCGGCGCTCGAGATGCGCGAGCACCTCGCCGAAGCAGTGCGCCGGCGCGTCGTGATCGTAGGCCGGCGGCTGCCACGGCGAGGCGTGCTCGTCGAGCAGGTAGACGTCGAGCGAGAACGCGCGCAGCGCCGAGAACACGGCGTAAGGGTGGAGCGGCACGCCGCGCTCGATGTCCGCGAGCAGCGCGGCGAGCTTGCGCGCCTCCAGCCGCACGCGCTGCACCGGCCCGAGCGACTCGCCGCGGCCCAGCGCGTCGAGCGCCCGCGCGTCGAGCGCGCTCTCCAGACCGGCGAGATCGCCGCGGAGCGACGCGAGGGCGCGGGTGAGGTAAGGGGTTGTGTCGAGGCGCAGGAGCGGCGGTGCCGAGGCCTCGTCGAGGCGGAACGCGCCGCGCTGCAGGACGAAGCGGCCGAGGGGGACGCGGCCGCGGGCGCCCAGCGCGGCGCGCTCGGTGGAGAGCTCGATGACGTGGAACACCCGCGGGATCTCCCGCGGCGAGGGCAGCTCCATCGGCGGCTCGCCCTCGCCGCCGTCGCCCTCGGGGTCGAGCACGTGGGCGAAGACCTCCACCTCGCGCCGCCCGGCCTCCTTGAGGTCGAGCGGCGCGCGCATCCTGGCGTTGCCCGGCACGTCGATGAGCGCGCCCTCCGGCAGCACCGCGGTGAGGGCGGTGACCCAGAGGACGCCGTCCGTCGGATCGTCGCCGTTCCACGCCAGCCGGGCCACGCCGTAGGCCGGCGCGCTGAGCCCCGCGCGCAGCGCCGTCTCGGCGGCGAGCGCCGCCTCGAGGCCGGCGAAGTGCTCGGGCAGGAGGATCTGCCCGATCCGCCACGTCGGACGAGCCAGGGTGGAGGCCGCCATCGTGCTCCCGGCGGCCGTTCAGCCGACCGTGAGGCCCCAGGCCTTGGCGAAGTTCTTGCCGTCGCCGACCGCGACCTGGAGCGCCTGCGCCGTGGGCTGCGGCTTGATGCCGGTGGTGGCCGCGTAGTTCTCGGGCGACTGCACCTGGGTCGAGGCGTCGTCCGCCACGGCCAGGTTGAGCTCGTCCCCGTTCTTCTCGAGGATGCCCTTCATGTCGGTCTGGTTGCTGTGGAAGCAGAGGAAATACTTCTTCGCCAGCGGGTCGTAGTCGTAGACCGAGAACTGGAACTCCGCGAGGACGTTGGTCATCGACGTGTAGACCAGCGTGAGGAGGCTCTGCTTGTTGGTGATCGAGACCTGGCCGGCGAAATAGATCGCGTCGGTGACGCCCGTCTCCCACTGGATGTCGGACAGCACGGCGACCACCTTCAGATCCGTCGTCGGGTTGGTCGGGTCCTTGCAAGTCTGGTCCGCCGTGAGGTCGGTGTCGCCGAGCTTCAGCTTCGTGATGAAGCCGACCGGCGTCTGCTTGTCCTTCTTGTAGTTGTATCCCTGGTAGATATCGAGGGTTCTACGAAACGTCGGCATGGCCGCTCATCCTTTCTCGCGCGTGGGGGGCTCGTCCTCGTCGACTCGTGGCCTCAGGGCCCGCCGAGGGCCGCCTCGAGGCGCAGCTCCACATCCATCCCCTCGAACTGGACGTGCGGCAGGACGGACAGCGTCGCCTTGTACCAGCCGAAGGGGCCCGGCTTCGGCTCGACCTCGACCGCAACCGCCTTGAACGGGTAATAGAGCAGCGTCAGGTCGTCGGGGTTCGTGATCGTGGTGACGTACTGGCCGAGCCAGCCCTCGAGGACCCGCTGGATGTACGGCCCGTCGGCGGTGCTCCCGATGTACTCGCGCATCATCCGCTTGACGAAGTGGGCGATGCGGGTGACCGAGAAGGTATACGCCAGGTTCGTCACCAGGTGCGCGTTCTTTGTGTTCAGGTCCTCGACGAAGAGGCGCGGCTTCTTGATCGACTGGGAGCTGAAGAACGTGGCGGTGGCCTCGTTCTTCTTGTGCACCAGCGGGATGAAGCCGTTCTTCGCGAACTGGAGCTCGCGGTAATCGGGGATGGCGATCTCGACCGGGGGCTGGATCTCCTCGTAGCCGTTCTTCGTATACGTGTGGACCGTGAGCCCCTCGACGATGCCGCCGCCCTTCGGGCCGCGGATGTGCTGCGCCCACCCGCTCCGCTCGTAGGAGCGCACCATGTTCTTGGCGAAGAGGATCGCCGAGTTTCCCCAGAGGAAGTGGCTCGCGTCGTCGGTGCGGCCGGGGTGGACGGTCTCGCCGAACCCGATCTGGTTGCCCCGCTGGATCGACGCGCCGTTCGCCCAGGGGTGGCGAAGCAGGTAGCGCGGCAGCGTGAGAGCGAGGTAGGCCGCCGCGTCGGTGTCGCGGAGCGCCTGCCATTTCCCGAACCTCGGGTGCGCGAGCACCGCGTCGAGATCCCCGATCTGGGCGACCTCCTCCATCGTCTTGCTGGGCTGGAAGAACGTCGGGTGCACCGCCGACACGAAGGGGCAGTGGCTCGCGTTCGCGACCTTGCTCATGGCGCTGAGCCACTCGACGTCCTCGTCCGAGGAGTTGAACTCGTAGAGGCCGATCATCGACGCGAACGGCTTGCCGCCGTAGCGATCGTACTCCTCGATGTAGACCTTCCTGAAGAGCTCCCCGCCGAAGATGTCGGACTTGTGGTCGACGAGGTCGTTGAAGAGCTCCTCCTTGCTCGCGTCGAGGAAGTCGATGGTCACGTCCTCTTCGTTCACGCTCGACGCGAGGTCGTCGAGCCCGCGCCACGCGGCCTCCAGCGCCTGGAAGTCGTCGTCGTGGTAGACGAGATCCAGGTACGTGGCGACCTTCTTGTCGATCGCCGCGGTGAGCCGGCCGATGGTGTCGAGGATATCGCTGAAGCTCTTCAGGTCACGGTTGATGTCGGCGCTGTTCACGAGGAGCACCGCGAGCGCGTTCATGAAGCGCGCCCCCTCGTTGAGCTCCGTGCTGCGATCGTCGAAATGGAGCGGCGCGGCCACGCCGGCCGGCGCGGACAGCAGCGCCCCGGGGGCGGCGGCCGCCCCGGGGGCGGCGACGGTCGCCGCGGGCTTGCTCGCCAGGCTGATGATCGCCTTGGGACTGCCGCTGGGATCGCCGTTCTTGTAGAGATCTCCGGGCGTCTCTCCGAGCGTCTCGAGGAGGCGCTCTTGCAACTCTTTCGCTTTGTCCGTCAGAGCCATCGCTGATTCTCCCGCCTCGTCTTGCCGAGCGCTCTCACCAGGGACCGGTGCTCAGGTGCCATCCGCGCCGCCTCCGCCCGCCGGGGCGCCGCCTCCGCCCGCCGGGGCGCCGCCTCCGCCCGCCGGGGCGCCGCCTCCGCCCGCCGGGGCGCCGCCTCCGCCCGCCGGGGGCGCGACGTCGGGCGGCTCGATCTGGAGCAGCGGGAAGCTCTCGCCCGCCCAGGCCTTGAGCTCGCGGAACCCCGCGAGCTTCGCCTCGATCGCCGCCGTGGACTCGCCATAACCCGGAAGCATGTCCTTCAGCCGCTTGCGCAGATCGGGTCGGTTCCTGAGCCCCGATTGCAGGTCCAGGAGGAGCTGCTTGAGCACGCGCAGGCGGTACACCTCGGGAATGCTTGTGGCGACCGCGTCCGGAGCGAACGAGTCGACGGAGGTGAACGGGATCGTCCGCTCCGCGTGGCCAGACTGCGCTCCTTCGACGGTGACCGCGAAGGCCTTCACCTTCCGGTCCCCGGCGGCCGCCGCGGCGCCGTCCTCCTCGCCCTCCTCCACCGGCGAGATCGTCACCCGCTTGTCGTCGAGCGAGATCCCCCGCATCTCCAGGAACCCGGTGAGGATCCCGACGACCTTGTTCGTCGCCGGATCGACGTAGGTCCCGGTGACGGCGCCCGTCAGGTCGATCTTGGCGCCCTTGGCCGTCGCCGTGCGATCGGCGATGGTCACCGTGAGGGAGCCGTGGACCCGGACATCGCCGGTGATCTCGGTCATCCCGTTGTCGCCCTCCGCGCTCCGGAAGTGCGCCGACCCGCTCAGGCTGAAGGCCGTCTCCCCGGGCTTGTCGAGCGCGGTCAGGGGGATGAGGCACGTCACCTTGTCGAAGTGGATCTGCCCGGGGATGGCGCTCCGGAGCGGCCGCAGCGCCTCGTCCCCCTCCGGGATCCGCCAGATCGGGATCACCTCGCGCAGGTGATCGTTCACCGTGGTGCCGCGCTTGATCGTGCGGACGCCCCGCGTCCCCAGGTCGGGGAGCAGGTTCCCTCGACGGAGGGATCGACCGGCGAACTCTCCGAGGACGAGCAGGCGATAGGGCAGGTTCTCCTGCTGCACCGTCCCGGTGATGTCGGTCCGGTAGGTAATTGTCAGGCGCGACTTAAAGATCTGCTCCTGGATCGGCTTGCTCAACGCCGTCCTCCTTCTTCGCTCGGCACGGTGGACGCTCAGGGGCGCTCTCTGCGCAACGCCATTGCCCCCCGGAACGATGCATAGGCTCACACACCCATCCTCCGCGGACCAACTTTCACGTCACGTGGGCGGGACCCGCCCCTCGAACAGGAGGGTCGCCTTGGGCGGGCGCGCCCGCACGATCGGCTCGAATCCGAGGTGGGACGCGCCCACCAGCTCGAGCCGGCCATCGGCCTGGCGATCGAGCAGGATGACGCGGAGGTGAAGACCCGTATCGCCGAGGGCGGGCAGGACGCGCGCATCGAGGCGGCGCCGCGCCTCCGCGGCCCAGGGCGCGCCGCTCCAGGTGGTGGACTCCTCGGCGACGAGGATCGCGTCGAGCCCGGGCGCCGTGATCTCCGCCTCGCCCCCGAGCGCCGCGAAGCCGAGCACCGCCTGCCCGAGGCGCGGATCCTGCGCCGGCATGCCGCGCCGCACGGGCGCGCGGCGCACGCTCACCCCGAGCTCGGGGTAGACCTTCTCGAGCAGCCAGTGGAGCGCGAGCGGCGAGGCCGGCCGCGCCAGCGCGAGCGCGTCGCGGCGCACGTCCGCCGCGCGGGGGAAGAGCCGCTCGGAGCGCTCGGGCAGGAGGGCGTCCACGCGGTCGCGGAGCAGGCGATCGTCGAGCATCGCGAGGACGCCCTCCAGCGCCGGGCCGGCGCGCGGGTGCGCGAGCAGCTCCAGGAAATACGAGGGCAGCGGGCTCGTGCTGCTCCGGAGCCCGAGGTTCAGGGTCACCACCACGTGATCGGGCGCGATCTCGACGTCGTGCACGATCGCGGAGCGGGTGGAGAGCGACGGGTGGCAGCGGAACCGGATGGCGCGGTCGGGGAGCTTCTCCCGGAGCAGCGCGATCAGCGCCGGCGCGTCGAGCGCGCTCGCGCGCCGGCGGATGGCCGCCTCGAGCGCCGCGGGGCCGTCCTCTTCGGCGGGATCCTCGTCGGGGCGCTCCCGGGCGGCGGTCATCGCGTCGCTCAAGGCTCGAGGAAGGCGTCGAGATCGACCCGATAGAGCTGCTCCAGCGCCTCCCACGCCGGGCTGTCCGCCGCGGCCCAGTGGGGCGCGATCGCCTCGATATGCGTGCTGAGCAGGCGGAAATGGGGCGCGAGGAGCGCGGGCAGGTAGACGCGCGGATCGAAGTCGTCGACCGCGGCCTTGATGTCCCGGGCCACGATCGCGGCCTTGCCCATCTCGCCCTGCTCGACGAGCCCGGCGAACGCCTCGAGCTTGCGAATGAACCGCTCCAGCGCCGGCGAGACCTGGATCATCCGCGCCCCCGGCGCCTGCGGCGCGGGCTCGCTCTGCGCGATCCCGGCGGCAGGGGGCGCCGCGCCTGCGTCCGCATCCACGTCCTTCGCGGCCGCGTCCGCGCCCGCTTCCGGGGCGGCGACCGGCTCCGGCGGGGGCTCGCGCTGGGGCATCCTCTGCAGGCAGAGCTCGACCCGCGTCTTCAGGCCGGCGAGCTCCACGACGCAGCGCGGGGACGCGATCCGCTCGGCGGCGGCGGCCTCGAAGGCGGCGGCGGCCTCCAGGCAGGCGCGCGCCAGATCGCGGTCCACCTGCTCCACCCATGCGCGCCAGGTGGCGTCGCGCGCGCTCTCGTGGAAATCGATGCTCGCCTTCACGCTCCGGAACAGCAGGCAGAGCGCGGAGTCCACCGCCCGATCCCGCCGCGCCGCGGGCCGGAGCGCCTCCCAGCGCCGCCCGGTCGCGCCGGTCAGGACGTCCAGCATTCCCGGGAGCGCCGCCGGTCCCCGCTCCCCGAAGACGCCGAGGAGGAGCGCGGCGATCGCCCGGACGTCGGTCCCCCCCGCCGCGAGCGCCTTCGTCGCCTGCCTCGCCGCCTCCTGATGTTCACCCGCCTGGACGAGGCGCACGAGCGCGTCGACGGTCGACTCGGCCATGTCCTGACCGGGGCCGTCGAGCGCGCGCGAGGCGAGGGCGATATCGATCATGCAGCGGATCCGTGCGGCGGCCCGCGCTCAGGCCCCGAGGACCAGGCCCCGCAGCCCGGCGAGGCGGCGGAATACGGGGTGCTGCGCTTTCGCCGCCAGGAAGCCCGACGAGTATTGCCGCTGGCACCACGCGGCGTCCACTTTCCGGCCCTGCATGCGGGGGTAGAGGGGGAGCACGGTGACGCGATCGGGGAGGAAATCGTCGCCGAGGTCCTCGCGGATGGCGGCGTCGATCGCATCGGAGAGCGCGGCGCGCGCGGGGGTGCCGTCCGGCGGCGCGCCCGCGAACGCGAGGAGGAGGAAGGCCCAGCGCGCCCCCGGGTCTCCGGTGGGGATGGGCACCACGCAGGCGCCCAGGATGCCGGGCACCTCCGAGACCCGCTCCGCGAGCTCCGCGGCCGGGAAGGCCCGCCCGGCGCGGCGAGGGACGAGCGTGCCGCCCCACAGGTGCTCCGTGCCGCGCCGCGCGAGCACGAACCACCCGTCCTTCTTCGGATCGCCGTCGGGCATCGGCACGAAGACGCCTGCGCCCCCGGCCGCGGGCTCGCCGCTCCCGGTCGCGTCGAAGAGGGCGTAGGGCTGCCCGGCCGCCGGCAGCGCGAGCGCCTGGACGCTGCCGGGGCGCCGCGTGGAGAAGAGCACGGCGCCGCCGGCGGCGGCGTCGACGAGGAGATTCGTGGAGGGCACGCCGGCGAGGTCGTTCTTCTTGACGAGATCGTTCCAGGCCACCCAGTCGAGCGGCTCGTCGACGCTCCGCACCCACTGGCGCAGCTTCGGCGGCCGCGCGATCGGCGCCTTGCGCAGCGCCTCGCAGAGCGCCGGGGTGATGCCGAGGGTGGTGATGGGCTGCTCTTGCAGGAGGGCCGGGCGCGAGAGGACGTCGGCGGGGGTGAGGTGCACGAAGGTGGCGCCCGCGAGCAGGGCCGCGAGGATCGCCGCGGGGTGATGCTGCTGGGGGTGGAAACCGGGGAGCGCGAGGGCGTCGCCGGGGCCGAGGCGATACGCGAGAACGGCGTCGTGGAGGGCGCGCTGCCACGCGGCGCTCGCGGGCAGGTCCACCGGCTCGGCGAGGGGCACGCGCAGGGGCGAGAAGAGGCGCGCGCAGGGCTCGTCGGGCGCATAGGCATGCGGCGGCGCGGCGTGCGGCGGGCCGTCGCCGGCGAGCGGCAGGGCGCGCTCGGCGAAGGGCCCGATGGGCGGCGGGGCGGCGGGATCGACGACGACGTGGGCGGGGTCCAGCGCCTCGAGGCGGCGGAGCAGGGCGCGCTCGCCGGCGGGGGCGAGGAAGGAGACGACGAGGCCGAGGCGGAGGGCGGCGCCGAAGGCGATGAGCCAGGGGATGCCGAGGGGAAGGACGAGGGCGACGGCGGCGCCGGGCGCGACGCCGGCGGCGGCCCAGCGCCGGGCGCAGGCGGAGGCGCGGGCGGCGAGCTCCGGATAGGAGAGCGATTGCCAGCCGGCGCGGCGCTGGTAGGCGATGAAGGCCGCGCGGCCGGCGCCGGCGTGGCGGCCGATGGCGTCGTGGTAGAGGTCGTAGGCGTGGCCGGGGCGGCTGCGCGGGGCGGGGCCGACGCGGCGGGCGTGATCGGCAAGGGCGGACCAGAAGGCGGGGGGATCGTCGTGGCTCGCGGCGAGCCAGGCGAGGTCGGGGACGTCGTCCTCGCGAGAGAGCTCGAGGGAGCGGAGGGCGGCGGGGATATCCAGGGGCGGGAACGTAACGGCGGCCTCTGATGGATGGCAACATTGTGCCGGGTGCGGCCGGGCGGGCGCGGCCGGGCGGGTTACCCCGCCTGGGGCTCAGCGGAGCGCCTCGGCGGCGGGTGGTGGCCTGATTTGCCCCGGAGTGTTTCACATGAAGGCGGGAAGGCAGGAAGATCATTGATCTTTTCTTCCCGCTTTCCCGCCTTCATGTTCAAATCCGGCCACCACCCGGCGGCGCTGGTTGCGTGTTTGCGATCAGGGCTGGATCCCGCCCCGGCTCCAGCGGTGCCGACACCGCGGCCGGGACGGCCGGCGGGCGCAGGGTTGCCTCAGGGGAGCACGTCGGCAGCGGTCTTCGCCCCCAGAACGTTCTCCGCCCACCGATCCAGGGTGGTGCCGTCCTCACACGCCAGGATGCGGTCACGCTGCTCGTCCGAGAGCGCAATCCCCGCCCGCGCGAGCAGCCGGAACAGCACGTCGCGCTTCCCTTGGAGCTCGCCGTCACGGAAGCCCTCGCTGATGCCGCGCTCGAAGATCTTCTGCGCGAACGGGGGGAACGTCGCCTTGCCTTGGGTCTGCCGCTCCATGACCAATGCCTCCAGAGCCCGCCTCATGGGCTCGCGCAGCGCGTCGTAGATGATCTGAAAATACACCGCCGCATGGTCCAAGTCGAGCCGCGCCAGCGCGTGGACGGCCGCCTGCACCACGGCCATGCCGTTGGGGTCATTGCCGTGCGCCACCGCCGCGAGCACGGCGAGCTCGACCTCTCTCTCCGCCTCGGCCAGGTCGGTGATCGCCGGCATGACTGTCGGACCGAGCACCAGCCCGAGATCGATGTCCTCCGCCGCCCAGGCGGCCACGACCGCGTCCGTCGCGACCACGAGGACGGCCGTGTCGCAGCGCTTCCTGGCGCGCACGACGGCGACGTACACCGGCCAGGAGTACTTCTTATCCCGATCCTCCTCGCGCTGGACCTCGACGACGATCGCCAGCACGAGCGCACCGGCGGCATCCCGCAGCTCGAGCACCAGGTCGGCGCGGAACTCGACCGGGAGGAGCTGATCGAGCGACGACTCGACCACCGCCGCGGAAGCGTGCGGCGGCACGTCCACGTGGAACAGAGTCGTCATGAAATGGGGCGCGAGCTCGGGGTTCTCGCGGAACATCTCGACGATGCCATTGTGCTCGAGCGTCGGCATGCGGGGCTCTATGGGCGGTGGACGCCGTGGCCAGAGGGGGCTGGTGCACACGAGCTACCGATAGCCGACCGGCCGCGGCGGGGCGCTCGCGCGGCATAACGTATCGATACCGCTGGGTGGTGCCAGCGAGAAATCCGCCGAAACAGCTGATTTTGTGCGCACCACTCGTGCGGTTGCACGTAATGCGGTCCTGGGAAAAACCAGCGACGAAATGTGACCGCAAATCGACCACCGACAGGACCGCGGTCCCATCTGCAACACCCCAGGCCCTCGGTGAAACGCCGTGCGCGCGGAGCCGGGCTCTTCGGCAAGCTTCTGGAGCCTCCGCGGGCAGGGGTGATACCGTGCTCGCCATCGGCCATGCGTCCCGCTGCGCCCCCCCGCGTCATCCAGGCCTTCTTCCCCGAGCGCCGCGTCCCTGCGGGCACGGCGGTCCAGCGCTTCGCCCGCACGGTCCTGCCGCCGCACCCGGCCACCGCCGCGCAGCCGCGCGCCGCCATGGACCCACGGCAGCGGCCCCCGCACCCCGCCACCGTCGCTCAGCCCCGCCCCGGGCTCAGCTTCGCGCCGAGGCCGCCGCACCCCGCCACCGTCGCCCAGCCGCGGGCGCCCTTCGGCGCGGCGCCCCGGGCCGCCGGGGCGGCGCAGCGCAAGGAGGCGGACGTCCACGCGTTCCAGCCGCCCACCGGCTTCCTGGAGGGCCCGGCGAAGGCCGGGCAGAAGCTCCCGCCCTCGGTGCAGCTCCGCATGGAGCGCTATTTCGGAGCCGATTTCTCGGACGTGCGGGTCCACGTCGGCCCCGAGGCCTCCTCGATCGGGGCGCTCGCCTTCACGCTCGGCTCTGATCTCTACTTCGCGCCGGAGCATTACCAGCCGCACACGCACTATGGCCAGGAGCTCCTCGGCCACGAGCTCACGCACGTCGTGCAGCAGCGGGAGGGGCGGGTCGCCAACCCCTTCGGCGACGGCGTGGCGGTGGTGCAGGATTTCGAGCTGGAGGCCGAGGCGGACCGGCACGGGAAGGCGGCGGCGCAGGGGAAGAGCGGGCCCGGGTCGTCGGGGCCGGCGCCCGGCGGGGCGGGAGGGCCAGCGGGAGCGCAGGCGAAGAGCGGCGGGGCGCAGGCGAAGGGGGGCTATCGGCTGCTGGTGGGCGCCTACATGCACGACAGGGAGCTGCCCGAGCCGGTGGCGGGACACAGCTTCGTGGCGATCGAGGAGCCGAGCGGGGAGCGACGGGCGTTCGGGTTCTCGCCGGCCCGGTATTCGAGCTACGACCCGCAGCGGGACCTGGGGCGGCTCAGGAGGGGCGTCGAGGGCGTGGTGCACGACGACAAAGGCGCCTTCGACAGGCCAGGGGTGAAGACGCGGGACTACGCGATCACGGGGGAGCAGGCGCGGGCGGCGATGGCGAAGATCGCGGAGTACGAGTCGGGGCGATACCGATACAGCCTCGACAAGCGCCAGTGCTCGACGTTCGCGCTCGACGTGCTGCGCGCGGCGCGGGTGCCGGTCCCCGAGGGCGGGGCGGCGCCGGGGCCGAGGGTGATGTACGAGACGCTGGACGACGAGAGCTGAAGAGCGGAGGAGCCGAGATCGACGTGGGCGTCTTCGGCGCAGCGCTGGAGACCTCCGGAGGGCGCCGGCCCGCTCGAAATCTGGCCCTTCATCGCCCCCCTCCCCTATCCTCCCCCGCCATGGCCGTTCAAGTCTGCGCGGGAGCCACCACGATGTGCAGCTTCGGCATGGCCCCCGCCACGCTGATGGCCCTCCCCGTCCACCAGGCCATGGCCACCCTGCCCGCCGCCAACATCTCGGACTGCGCCCCGGTGCTCAATGTCCTCCCCTTCGGCGCCTGCTCCTCCCTGGCGAACCCCACCGTCGCCGCGGCCACCGCCGCCGCCCTCGGCGTCCTCACCCCCATGCCCTGCGTCCCCGTCCCCGCCGGCACCTGGATCCCGGGGAGCACCAAGGTGCTCCTCAAGGGCATGCCCGCCCTCGACAGCGCCGCCAAGCTGATGTGCACATGGGGCGGTGTCATCCAGATCCTGAACCCCGGCCAGACCAAGGTCATCGACGGCTGAGCGCGCCGCCGGGGCCAGCTTTCGTCCTCAACGAGGTAGCGAGGTGCGCGTCCCGGAGGAGGGTGGAAAGAGTGTACAGCGCTTCAGGCTCACGCACCCTCACGCACCGCCGTCCGGGCTCAGGTCAATGCGCAGCTCCGCCATCAGCTCATCCAGCTCCGACCGGGGTACCCGCTCGATCAGGTAGGCGACAAGGTCCTCCTGTCGCGGCTGGCCGAAGACCATACGATAGACGGCGAGGGAGCTGCGCAGTCGCTGGATGCGCCCTCGATCCTGGCTGAGCGGCAGCGCAGGGACATGCCGCTCGATGCGCGCCGCGCCCTCGAGGAAGATCCAGTACGGTACGATGTGGGTCGTGTCCGCAGAGCGCCGCTCCAGGGCGCGGGCGAACATCGCCTCCCAGCGATCGCGGTCGCCGTCGTGGAGCGCCGCCTCCCCGTGCGCCTCGGCGATGTTCTTGCGCACCGCGTGGCCCTTGTAGCGATGAACGCGGCCCTCACGCTGCTCGAAGTCGACCGGGTTCGACGGCACGTTCCAGTGCACGACGGCGTGACAGTACGTATGAAAGTCGAGCCCTTCCTGGCCGACAGAGGTCGTCGACAGCACAAATGGCCAGAACGGTGAGTTGAACGCTTTGCGCACGTGGTCAGCGCGCGTCACAAGGGACCCGTCCTCCGACCGCTCATCTCCATACCGGAGAGCGAAATGCGTCCGCAGGTTGCGGCTCACGCGCTTCACCGTGCGGCCGGCCTCGCTGCGCGCGAGGTCGTCGATGGCGACCCGTGACGTCCGGAGCTCGATCGCTTCCACGATCTCGTCCGCGACCTCGTGGACGCGCTCGCCGATCGTCCCGGCGAGCAGGCCCAGGTGATCGCGGAGCACGTGCACGTACTCGTCGAGCACCGCCTGGAGACAGCCGTTGACGCAGTAGTCGAGGACCTGCCGCCAGTACGGCGTCGCATCATCGCCCCGCCGCATGCCGCGCAGGAGCGCCACCACCTCGGGCTGGTTGAACCGCGCGCGGAACGCCCACGCGGTGGTCCCCGCGCCGTTGCGCAGGGCCGTCCGCGCCGCCTCGTCGAGGGCGGATTCCCCGCCCACGACATGGAGCATCGCCCGGAACATGGTCACCGCAGGCCCGCCGATGGCGAGGTGCGCCAGGACATCGACAAGGTCGTCGGGCATCCGCCCGAGCGCTTTCTGCCCCTCCGCCGACGTCGCTATGGCCGCACCGCCGAGCGCGACAGCCCGCGCCTCCTCGACATGCTCCGCCCAGCGGCCCCGCCCGGCGCGCTCCTCGCCCTCGACAGGCGCGTCGGCGTCCGCCGCGCCGGACCATGCCGCCGCGAGGTCCTCCTGCTGGAACCAGGCCACCGTCGTCGCCTCCCTGAGCTTGCGGTCGAGGAGCAACGGGGCGGCCCAGTACCAGCGCTCGTCTGCAGGGCCGTCCGCCCGGGTGCGCGGCAGGTGCCTCTCCACGGCGAACTGGATCTGCTCCTTCGCCAGCTGGAGGATGTCTGTCGCGGGGATCGCGCCCAGGCCGCACGGCGCGCCGCCGCACGTCCGATCCCGGGCGAGCTCGACCGAAAGCTTCGCGGGATCGCACGCTTCCGCGAGGTAGAGGCTCGGGTAGAGCAACGCGAGCACGGCCATGCCGGTCAGGCGGCCATCGGCCTCGGCACCGAAGCGCAGCGACCCGCGCCGCCCCGCCCGGTACTCCGTCGTGTACTCCGCGGCCGTATCCTCGCTGAACACCCGTCGCTCGACCTCGTAGCTCAGCATCGCCGCGATCGCCCGGGGGACGACCCGCCACGACGAGAAGACGAGCCGCTTCGTCAGCCGCGCCACGCCCGCGTCCGCGAACGGCCCGCCGAGCGCGTAGTAGGGCATCGCAGGCGGGATCCAGAGCAGGCGGTGCGTGCCGGTACCGAGGAACTCGTCCACCAGCGCCCGCATCCGTGGGTTGCCTGGCTCAACTTCCTTGTAATGGTGGACGTTGTCCCAGGGCAGCGTGGCCGTCGGAGAGAGCGACAAGGCGCGGGCGACAGGCATCCTCTGGTCGCCCGCGTCGAGCGCCTTGCGCAGCTCGGTCTTGAGTTTGTAACCCTCGTCCAGGAAGCTGAGCACATAAGGCGCGCTCTTCCAGTACTCGATGGCGTCCTGCTGCCCGACCACCCGCGACACCGCCTGCACGGCGAGGTAGTCGAGCACATCGCTCGAACGAAGCTCCAGCGGCGCTCCGGGCACCTCGACGAGCATCCCGTTCCGGTCCGGCGTCGAGGCGAGCCGCTCGGTCCGGACCATCACCCGACGGAGCCGCTCCCTGAGCCGCCCGGTCGCCGCGCGGAGGCGCTCGGGCCCCTCGGCCTGCGTCAGCCCGAGGACGGCGGACTGGTACGCTTCCATCTCGTCCTCGATCCCTCTGGCGTCACCCGTCTTCCCCTCGAGAAAGCGGATGGTGCGCACGAAGTCGCGGTAGTGGTCGTCCTCGCCCCCCTCCTCGCTCAGCGTGTACATCTTGTAGGGAGTCGCCGACAGGAGCAGCACCCGGACCTTCGGATACTCGAACACGGCGCGCGCGAGCACGCTCGCCTCGTCGTCGTCGTCGTCGAGCAGGTGGCTGAAGCGCTGGAACTCGTCGAGGATCACGATATCGGGCTCGAGCGCCTCGACGCAGCTCTCCGCCAGCACCGACCGGAGCGCGCCGACGAAGCGGCCGCGGGCGCGGCCGGTCTCCTTGTCGATCGCCCGGGTCGACGAGGAGAAGGCCTGGCAGAGCGCGTCGAGCTGCGCGCGCAGATCGATCGCGCCGCCCGCCCTCTCCTGCGCCACGCGCCTGGAGAGCGCCTTCTCGAACGCATCCTGGGCGGTGACGTCGATCAAGGAGGTGTCGAAGCCGTCGAGCCGCTCGCGGAACCGGTCCGCGCCGACGTGACCACGAAACACGTTGATCATCGCCTTGCCGGCGCCGAGCCCCCACGCCTTGCGGAGCATCCAGTAGAGCAGCACCCGCTCCTGTGCCTGGCCCAGCCCGTCGCGCACATCGAACGACGTCGCCGGCGTGAACGAGATGAAATTGACCCCGGTGCTCGTGCTCTTGAGCTTGCTCACCTCGAGCGGGAGCATGGTCAGGCGCGACGCCAGGGCCACGTGACCGTCTCCATCGAGCTTCAGCCGCTGGATGTTCTGCCTCGCGATGTCACCGTTCGAGCAGATGTACAGCACGTCGATCCGCGGCACCGTCGCGCGCAGGTGATCGATCGCGCGCGCGATCACGCCGCGGGCGACGAGCGTCTTGCCGAGACCGACCTCGTCCGCCACGAGAAAGCGGCAACTCCCGCCCTCGTCCTCGTAGAGCCGCTCGAACACCCAATCGACCGTCCGCCGCTGGAAGTCCTTGAGCCCCGCCAGCACCGCGTCGGCGACGCGCACCTCCGTGCCTCCGCTCATGACCGGCCTCCTCTGGAGCGCTGCGCCTCCCAGGCGGCGCGAATGGGCTCCCAGATGCGCCCGAGATCGGGCGGCAGCACGGCAGCGCCCTCCGGCGTGGTCCCGAGCTCCCGCACCGCGCGCTCGAACTCGCGCAGCCGCTCCGGCTCGTGGTCGAGCGCCCGGAGAAGGGCCTCGAGCAGCGGCGTCCCCGAGCCCCCGCCGGACCAGCGGGCGGCAGCTCCTTCCGCGGTGCCCTCGGCGTCGAGCAGCTCCTCGATGCCCTCCACCGGATCGAGCGCGAGGAGCATCCGGAGAAAGCGCATCACCTTGGCTGGATCATCGAGCATCGCCAGGAGGATGCGCGCGTGCCGGTGCTCCGGCGCCCCGTCGAGCGGGACGTTGACCACGAAGACGATCTGCTCTGTCCGCGCGCCTTCCTGCACCACGGCGCGGAAGGCGAAGAAGCTCGTCAGGGCCTGAAACGAGCACCGGGAGAAGGTGGCCGACGCTCCGGCGCTGGACAGCGAGAGGCCCGTCGCGTGATCCGGCGGGAGCGCGATCGGCCAGCAGCGCACCTCGGTGCCCGGCCCGAGGTCGAGCCGCGCCCCCTCCGCGCGGAGGTGGACGCTGTAGCGCTCGGTGTCGTCACCCGGCGCGGCCTCGAGCTCGACCTTCGCCCGCCATGGAGCGCTCCCCAGCGCGAGGCGCAGGGCGCGTAGCCGACGGTCGAGCGCCGCGTCGACGGGGTCTTGTGGCACGGCGTCCCCCGACGGCGTGAACGCCACGAGGAGCGCCCGCAGGGCGGCCGACCCGCCGCCGTCGCCGAGCGCGGCGTCGATGCCCACCTTGCCCTTCTTTCCCGTGAGCTGGACGAGGAGCTCGACGTTCTCGTGGAACGCCGCTCGCGTCGCGTTGGCGGATCCCGTCCATACCTCCGCGTTCCGCCCCGCATCGGCGATATAGAGCTTGGCGTGAAGCCCGCGCGCGGCCGTCTCCGCGGTGTTCGCCTCGCCGGCTTCAACGTCCCCGCCGGCGTCATCGTCCTCGCCCTCCGCTCCTTCGTTGAGGACGTGCACCTCGTCGAAGCGGGCGAATGTCGCGGGGGAGACGCGGGCGAGCTCCTCGGTGCGCGAAACGAGCACGTGGCCGCTCCCGGTCGTGGTCAGTCGCCCGAGCGTCTCGGCCGCGAGGAATGGCGAGATCACAAGCATCCGATCGATCCGCGTGTCGAACGGCCACCGCGTCTTGTCGTCATGGCCGAGGGGCCAGAACTTGAGATCCTCGAACCCCTCCGGCTCCTCGAAGGCGACGCGGCGCACCTCGTCGGCAAGGAGCGCGGTGTCCGTGGCCACCCGCCCGGAGACGGGGCGCACCGCGAGGCCAGGGAGCGCCGCAAGGAAGTCCCCGAGCGGATGATTCCGGCCGATCGCGTTGGTGCGGTCCTTGAGCTCGCCCTCCAGCGAGAGCATCGTGTCCCACGATCGATCGAAGGTGAGGTTACGCGAGTTGACCAGGACCCGATATCGCACGGGGCCGTCGGCCGAGGTGAAGCGCTGCACCCATACCTTGGGGTGGAACACCCCCTGCTCGCTTCGCGCGCGCACCTGGACGACGGACCCTTCCAGGTAGGCGAGGAGCTGGCGGTACTGCGCCGGGCGCGCGATACAACCCGCCTGGCAGAACACCACGAGCTTCTCGGCATGGGCGCGCACGGCCTGGAGCAGCGCCGTCGCCCCCAGCGGCGCGGCCTCGTCCGCCGCTGGATCCCCGCGGCGTGCGATTCGGTCGAAGAGCGAGAAGGACAGCGGCGCGACAAGCAATGCGACAAGGTCGAGCGAGTAGGTCGTGGCGAGGGTCCGGTCGACGACGTAGCCGTCCGGCGGCCGCAGCGCCTCGAGGAGCACCCGGCGATCACCCGGCTGAAGCATCGTCCCCTCCCCGGCCCAGGGCCGTGTACAGATCGGCGAGCAGCCGGCTCGCCGACGGCCACCGGTAACTGAGGCGCGCCGTGCCCGACTCACCACCCCAGAGCTCCAGCGCGCGCGGGTTGGTGAGCCGCGCCCGGCCGCCCTTGAGCTGCTGCTCCCGCTGCCACACCAGCGCGCGCGCCGTCTTGTCGTCAGCCCCGCCGCCCCGCTTGTCCCAGGGCGTGAGCCTGAGCCAGCCCTCGACGAACGCCTCTGTCGACCCTGCCACGCGCGTGCGCTGGCGGACGAGACGCCAGAAGACGGAGCGGTCCCAGGCCGCGATCGCCGCGCGCCGACGGCGCATCTCTTCGGACCAGCCGGCGAGCTCGCCCCGGAACCGCTCCACCGCCTCGCCGTTTGCGGTCGATTTCGCGCGCTCCTCGGCGAGCAGCACGTTGTAGAGCCACGCCGCGCCTTGCATCGTCTCCGCGAGCAGCCGCGCGTGCGCGAGCGCCTCCTGCACCTCGCCGGAGAGCTCACCGAGCTGGGGGTGCATCCAGACAAAGTCGACCGCCGCCGGGCGGCCGCGGTCCGCCAGGAAGGCGAGCAGCGAGCGCGGCGCAGAGAGCTGGATCCGTTCGACGAGATAGCGTGCCTCCTCGCGCCGCAAGGCGAAGCCGGCCTCGCCCGGGAAATCCTCGGGGGGATCCGGGATCGCGGCGTGCCAGTTGCGGCGCGCGCGCCCGTCGAGGCTCTCGCCGTCGTCGTCGCGCCCGGCGCGGTCGCGGGCGGCGTAAAAGCGGTCGAGGGAGCGGTGATAGTCGTCCTGCGAGCCATCGAAGACACGGATGCCCCAGGCCTCGAGGCCGAGCCAGTACACGTTGCTCGGCAGCCGTTTCAGCGTCTCGCCGGCGAGGCCCCCGATCGTGCCGAGCGGGTCGTCGGACGCCTTCAGCACCTGGATGAGCCTCGTCTCCGCCCTGCGCGCCCTGGCCTCGATCTCGCTCGAGGGCGTCTTGCGCGCCTCGAGTTCGCGGTAGATCCAGGGCACGAACAGGAAGTACCTCGCCCGCGTCTGGATGACGCTTGTGCCCGGAAAGAACATGTCCGCGAAGGCGTCGCGGATGCCGCCGAGCCCGAGCTCGTCGCGCGTGTCGCTCTCCTTGAAGCGGTCGATCGCCTCGAGGACCCGCTGCCGCTCCCGATCCGAATGATCCAGCCAGGTGAACGTCGAGATCAACGCAAGCTCCTTTCCGCCAGGGCGCGCCTCACGCCCTCACGACCCTCCCCGCATCCACCAGGTTGAGCCATTGCCTCTCGAGGCTCGCCGCAAACCCCCGGTCCTCGATCGCCACCCCGGCCTCCAGGTTCCGCGTCTGGCCACGATCCGTGAAATTCGCCGACGTGATGAGCGTGTACTCGTGGTCGATCACGACGCACTTGGCGTGCAGGCTGACCGCGCTCTGCCTGTCGGCCGTCCTCGGGTCGAAATAGACGACCGGCCTCGGCCCGCCGAACGGCCACATGAGCCGGTAGAACAGCGCCACCACCGCCTGCCCCCGCGCCACGTTCCCCCGGGCGGCCTCGAGCGGCGCCGACACGAGAGCCCAGCTCTGTCCTGCGCTTTTCGTCGCCTGCTCCAGCCGCCTGGCGAGCTGATCCACGTCGACGAAGAGATCCGCCGTCACCCCATGGTCGGCCATACCCCGGTGCAGCGACGCGAAGAGCTCCGCGCCGTGGTCGATGGAGTAGCCGGCGACGAGCACGTGCTCTCGCGCCCGCGCGAAGAGCTCGGACAGGAGGACCCGCGTGTGACGGGAATGGCTGACGCCCGGGTCGTCGCCCGTCCAGACAAGGGTGAGCCTGGGGGCCTTGCGATGCCGCCGCTCGGCCAGCACGACGCCGACGACCGCGTGAATGCCTTCGCGATCGAGCCGGAGATAAGGCCGCAGCGCGTCGACGAGGTGCCCCAAGCCGTTGGCCCGCAGGCCCGTCTCGCTCATCGGCGCGCGCACGTCCCCCCGGTCGAGCGCGGCGACGAGGGCGAGCAGATCCTGCTCCGTGACCGCGGATAACCCCGCCCCCGTCACGGGCGGACCTTGAAGAAGGCGAGCTCGGGATCGTGCCCCATCGCTGGCACGACGAGCGCCCGGTCCAGGTAGCGGTTGAATCGCTCACACGCCGGCTCTGCGACGAACAGGCACCCGTGGCAGGCGGCGCCCTCGAGATGGCGCCCGGACCGGTCCCCGGGCGAATGATGCGCGCAGACGGGATCGCTCGAGCACAGCGAGGCCATGTCCCAGGCGCGACGGAGGTGCCGGCCGATGGAGCGACCTTGCTCGACGAGCCCCCCGAGCGTGCCCTCGGCGCCGCTCGTGCCGGTCATGATGAAGATCGCCGCCATCGGCAGGTCGTCGGTCGCCGGCGCACAGTAGATGCGCTCGGAGAGCGCGCTCGCCGAATAGCCGCACTGGAGCGAGATCGAGGACACCAGGAGGTGCGAGAGCGAGTGCAGAAGGTAAAACCTGGCCCCCGGAAAGCCCGGTCCCCGACTATTGCCCTTGAACTCCTGCTTGTACCCGTCCGCGAGCTCCTCCTCTCGACGGATCACCGCCGGGCGGCCCTCCCATTTCTGTACGTCCTCTTCGTCCAGGCAGACCAGCACACCCTCGCCGAAGATCTCTGCCGCCGGCAGCCAGGTCGGCGTCAGCCCGAGCGGTTGGAGGTTGCTCGTGTCCTCGGTCTCGCCCTGCAGGTTCATCTGGGTCGCCGACAGGCGCGTCAGGCCGATCTGCGCGCGCACCTGACGCACCTTCTTGGCGAGCACGATGCGGCTCACCTTCGGCGGCAGCGGATGGCGCTTCGGGGACAGGCGGCAGGCGAAGAAGTCTTCGTCCCGCGGCGGGAGCTGCCCCTCCACCTCGTCCTTCGCCTCGAGGAAGACCTTGTACTCCGCGGTCCGGAGCTCGTCCCTCGCCGGCGACTTGCCCTTGCGGATCGTCTCCATGGCGGTCCACACCTGGTCGTCGTCGTAGTCGCGCAGCGCGTTGCGCACGGAGGCCACGACCTTGCGCAGCAGCGCGAGCTCCTCGCGTTTGGCCTCCTGCACTACACTCCACACGTCCGCCTGGCTGACCTTGTTCAGCACCTCGCGCGCCTTGTCGGGGATCGAGAGCGCGCTCATCCATTGCGAAAAGTAGCCGCTGCTCGCCGTGCGGACGAGCAGGTTGAGCTTCTCCTCGCAGCCCTTCTCCTCGCGTCCCTCGAAGCCGAGCCACGGCCTCTCCCCCCGGCACTGGGGCAGGACCTTGGGCTCACGCGCCTCCGAGAGCTTTCGCTCCGCGCCGCAGACGCCGCAGCAGACGCGGATATGAGCGAAGTCGCCGGACGCGTCCTCCTTGAGGTGGAGATCCAGCGATTCGCACCGCGTCTCCTGGGAAGGGTGCACGAACCAGTTCCAGGGAAACTCGTCGAGGTGGCCGCGCTTGCACGTCGCCACGAACCGCACGGGGACGCAGAAGCCTTTCTGGGTGTTTGTGCAGCGGTGAACGTAGCGCCCCTTCTCACGCTCGAGGTTCCTCGAAGGCCCGAGCGCACGGCAGCGCTGGCAGACGAACCACGACGGGAACTCGGCGACCTGGATGCCGCTGTGTTGCGACGGCGCGTCGTCGTCGCCCGCGGGGGGCAGCCGGAACGCGCGGTTGATGCTCAGCTCGATCCCGAGCTTCGAGCCGACCCTGGCGAGGATGGCGTCGCGCAGGCGGGGCTCGTCGATGAAGCCCTGATCCTTGTACCTGTCGTAGCGCCAGAAGTCGGTGCCGCCGATGAGCACGGCATGCTCGAGCAGGTCGACCATCGCGCCCGGACCGAACGTCATCACGACCTGGCCCAGCCGGATCTTGCCCTCGGGGGGCTTGTGCCCGCCCTTCGCTGTCTTCTTCGCGATGGCCATCAGCCTTGCCTCCCCAGGCGTCGCCCGATGAGCCAGAGGTGCGCTGTCGACTCGACGTCCCGCAGCGACGTGGGCGCCGCGAAGCGCCCATCGGGCGTGTCGGGGCCCGGGCGCTCCTCGTCGAGCGGCGTGTAGAGCAGCGGCTTGCCGCCGACCTTCTCCCGGTCGAACTTCGAGTACCGGCGCTGCTTTGGCTCCTCGGGGGTCGACCGCACCAGGTCGGTCCAGGTGTCGAGCAGGTTGTGGCCGCGCATCCGGAGCTCTTCCTCGAGCTTCTTTTGCCCGTCCTGGTTCAGCTCGGGCTGGCGGCTCGCGCGCGCGGCGATCTGTTCGAGGACGGCGTTCGCCAGGTGCCGGTTCGCCGGCAGCCCCATGACGCCCTTCGGCAGCGTCAGATCGCGCGAGGCGAAGCGGACCATCGCGACGAGCGTGCCCACGAGACCACGATCGAGGGCTGGACCCGAGAACGGCGTCACGCTCGTGGCCTCGACGAAGCGGTAGAAGCTCTCGTGGTAGGCGGCGAAGTGCTCGTAATGGGAGCGATCCCGCGGCTTGTGGAGGTTGTACACGGTCACCACGAGCCCCGGCCACCTGTCCTGGCGGCCGACGCGGCTCGACGCCTGGATGTACTCGGCCGTCGTCTTCGGCTGCCCCGCGACCACCATCAGGCCGAGTCGATCGATGTCGACGCCGACCGAGATCATGTTGCTCGCGAGCAGCACGTCGATCCGCTCGGGATCGCTCCAGGGCTTGTTGAGCCGATCCTTTGTGCGCTTCACCGCGTCGGTGTGCTCGCGGCTCGTCAGCTCGACCGGCTCGCCGAGCTCCCGGTTGGCGAACCAGAGGTGCTTGCCCGTCGCGTTCCTCGGGCGCGCCTCGTCCGCCTGCGCTGCGCGGCCGAGCACCTCGTCCTCGACCAGCCGCCGCATCCCTCCGAGCTCCCGGAGGCTGTTGAAATAGCCGGCGAGCGTCATGTACGCGTCCGCCGTCTGCTCGGGCGACGACGACGGGTCGTAGGTCTTCATCGCCCCGGCGAGGAGCGTCCGGTACACCCGCAGGAGGATCGCCTTCATGCTGCGCCCCTGCGCGGCCACGCCGACGTATTTCCGGCCGGGGCTCTTCGTGTCCACGGTCGCGAAGTACGTCTCGGAGTCGTCGATGCCGGGCGGCGGGAACACGCTCACCGTGCTCGCCGGACGGCCGAAGAGGGCCTGGATCTGCGTATCGGCGCGGCGGACCGTGGCGGTCGCCGCCAGCACCTTGGGCCGCACGACGCCGGCGCTCGTCTGGCGCGAGCAGAGGGCGTCGACCGCCGTCTCGTAGAGGCCGACCATGGTGCCGAGAGGCCCCGAGATCAGGTGCAGCTCGTCCTGCACGATGAGCTCTGGAGGGGCGAGGCCGCCGGGCAGGTTCTTCGCCGTGCGCGGCGGCTTCCCGTCCATGGGGCCGTAGAAGCGCCGGCCGTCGCGCGCGCCGGCCTTGCCGAACAGCATGCCGGCCTCGCCGCGCCACGGCATCATCGCGAACTTGTCGACGGTGGCGATGAGGAAGCTCGGCAGCTCGCGATAGACCTGCTCGTCGACGAAGACGACCGGGATGCCCTCGTCGTTGTTGGCGCGCGAGAACTCGCAGGTCTCGCTGGTGCAGCCGACCCGCACCTCGTCGGGCGCGGTCTTCGAGGGCAGGAGCGTCAGGCTGCCCGGGCCGAGCTCCTCGCCGCACCACGGGCAGGCGGGCAGCGGGCAGGGATTGCCGTTCGCGCCGAGCTTGAAGCCGGTGACGAGCTTCGACGCCTCGTCCAGGGTGTTGGCCGTGGCGCTGCGCCCGACCCAGAGGCCGACCGAGAAGCGCGTGTCGCCGAGCACCGCGGGCATCTTCCGGCGCTGGGATTCGAGCGCGCAGACGAGCGTCGCCGCGCGGCCGAGCTGGTCGAGCGTGAGCAGGCGCAGGGTATACCGGAGGAGCACGGTGACGCCGAGCCCGCCGTCGGGCAGCTTCGCCCGCCGCAGGCGGCGGAGGAGCAGGCAATAGGCGATGACGCCGAGGTACGCCTCCGTCTTGCCGCCGCCGGTCGGGAAGAAGATCAGCTCGACGCGCTCGCGATCGGGGTGCTCGCCGCTGGCCACGCCGTGGAGGTTCATCAGCAGGAACGCGAGCTGGAACAGGCGCCATTCGGGGCGCTTGCCGCCCTGGTAGCGGGAAGGGCTCCGATGCCGCGCGGCCTCGGCCATCGCCTCGTTGGCCAGGCAGAACGCCTGGCGGACCTGCCCGTTGCTCTCGAGGAGCGCGATGCCCTCCTGGATCCTCCGCCGGGCGTCGTCGGCCTTTTGCATCAGCTCGTCGCGGGTCTCGGCGCGCCTGTCGCCCTCGAGCGCGACGCCTCGCTGCCGCTCGATCCACGCCCCGTAGGCGGCCGGCAGGCGCTGGAGGTGGGCGCGCACGTCCTCGGCGCTGTCGAGCTTCGCGAGCTCGTCCATCGCGACCTTCACGTCGGCTTCCCCGTGCGCGATGACCCGCCGCACCTCGTATTCGGGGAGCCAGGTGGTCTTCACGCGGGTGACCGGGGAGCCCGGCTTGCCGGGCGAGCCCCCCTCGTCCAGCGAGCTCTGGCCCGGGGGCACCACGACGGCGACGCCGTGGCCGACCGCGTACTCGACGCGCTCGCGGAACTGGAGATCGGCGACCTTCTGGTCCCACTGGTCGCTCTCCTCGTCCGCGAAATTCGGCCGCGGGACGATGCCATCGGCGCATTCGATCTCCATCTCGATCTGGAAGACCATCTGCTCGTCGCGCCGGCCCCTCTCGCCGGCGCCGCGCTGGTTCACGACGAAGAGCGCGAGCGCCTGCGTCCCCTCGCGGAGCCCGCGCGCGTGCTCGACGGCCTTGATCTGGCCGTAGATCACGAGGCCCACCGTGTCCCGCAGGCGGATCCCGTTCTTGAGGATCTGCGGGTCCAGCGGGACGTCCGTGGCGATCGTCTGCCGCGGTGTTCGCTTCCAGACGCGCTGCCCTCGACCGCGCCCTTCGGGCTTCAGGGTCTCGGGGTGATACTCCGCGAAGCGTACGGTGGCCTTGACGTCGCGCGTCTCCCTGGGGACGAGCACGCTCATTCCAATGGATGCAGGCCAGAGGTTGGGGCGCTTGTCCTCGATCTCCTCACCCTGGGTCTCCTCCTCGGGCTCGTCGGGGCCGGCGCCGAGGCTGTCGTCGGCGGTCGGATCGTCGGGCTCGCGTTCTTCTTCGGAGGCGAGGAAGCCGGTGAGGTAGTGGCGGGACGGCGGAAGCTCGAGCACCTCCTGTTCGACGATGCCCTCCTCGTCGAGCTGGTAGGGGCCGATCAGGTCGGCGTGCAGGGCGCGGACCAGGTGGTCGCGGGGGTTCGAGGGCGGGCTCCTCTTCGGCTGCGTCGACGTGCTGTCGCTCATTTCGCCTCCTCGGGCGGCGCGAGCCGCGCGCGTGAATGTTCCACCGCGGCGTGGAGCCTGCGGGCGAGCTCGTCACGGGGCGGCAGGACGGTGAGGTACTCCGCGACGTGGATGCCCGTCTTGCCCAGCTCCAGGAGCTCGATCTGCTCGCGGCGCTTGCCGGCGCAGAGGATGATCCCGAGGGGGGTCTCCTCTCCGGGCTCGCGCTCGTGGCGGTCGAGCCAGCGCAGGTAGAGCTCCATCTGGCCCTTGTACTCGGCCTTGAACGCGCCGACCTTCAGGTCGACCGCCACGAGCCGCTGGAGCTTTCGGTTGTAGAAGACGAGGTCGATGTAGAAGTCGTCCCCGTCGACCTGGATCCGCTTCTGGCGGGCGACGAAGCAGAACCCGCTCCCGAGCTCCAGGATGAACGCCTCCAGCTCGCGCAGGATGGCGTCCTCGAGATCCTTCTCGAGGTAGCGGTCCTGAACGCCCAGGAAATCGAGGACGTAGGGGTCCTTCAGGAGCATCTCGGGGCTGACCTGGTCCTCCGCCCGCAGCGCCGCGAGCTGCGCTTCGACGACGGCCTTGGGCTTGCGGGAGAGGGCGGTCCGCTCGTAGAGCATGCTGTCGATCTGCTGGCGGAGCGCGCGCACGCTCCAGCGCTCGACGCGGCACATCTCGGCGTAGAACGCGCGCGCGAGGGGAGCCTCGAGCGGCAGCAGGAGAACGAAGTGGCTCCAGGTCAATTGTCGCGACAGCGTCGCGACAATCGGCTCCTCGGGGAAGGCCTCGGCGAACTGGACCATGCGCCGCAGCGTCTTCTCCGAGAAGCCGCGGCCGTAGCGGCGCTGGAGCTGCTCCGCGAGCGCGGCGATCACCTGCTCGCCGTAGGCGGCGCGGGCGTACCGGAGCACCTCGGTCCGGATCCGCGCGCCGATGCGCCAGTAGAGCCGGGTGAGCACGGCGTTGACGGTCACCGCCGCCCGCTGGCGTGCGGCGTCGATGAGGCGGCGGATGTCCCCGACGAGCTTCGCGGGCGCCACGGCGGGCGCGGACGGCCGCTTCGCGAGCGGGGCCGCCCTGGAAGCGCCCCGGCGAGGTCGTGCCGCGGCTCGTCGGATCACGGGTCGCTCTCGTCCGCGAAGCCGGGCAACGAGGGCGTCGCCGGCTTCGCGCGCGGGGTACGGGGCTTCTTCGCGGGATCGGCGGGCTTCCTGGCGGCGGCGGGCTTCCTGGCGCCCTTGGCGGGAGGCGCGGAGGCTGCGGCGGCTTGCTTCTCCTGCTCGGCGCGCTCGGCGTTGAGGACGAAGAGGCGGTCGATGACCTCGTCCTCGAAGGCCTGGAGCGCGGCGCGATCCTCGTCGGTCTTCGGGCAGTAGGGGGGGACGGCGATGTCGCTCCAGCCGTAGGCGGCGAGGACGGCGCGGTCCATGTCTTCGTGGAGGGTGCGTAGTTCGAGGATGCGGGGATCGTCGTTGTCGGGGTTCTTCAGGGCGTTGTAGGTTTTTGTGAGGCCCTGGTTCGTGTCAACCATCAGACGGGCGCGGGTTTCATAGAGCTTCTCGCCGATGGTTTCGAGCGCTGGAATAATGGTACGAGGATCAGGACTCGGGAAGGGGAAGGTCGCGAAGCAGTCGGAGGCGGAATAGCTAAGGTCTGTCTTCATCGTCGACGAGAGCAACCAGGCCCAAGGGACGTGGATGCGAGACTGGAGGATGGCGAGAGAGGTGTAGCGGTCTAGCGGAAAAACGTAGACCTTGTGCGAGAAGATGCGATCCGTTGGCTGAAACGAGAAACATAGGTGCTTTGTCACCTGCGCCGTAACCAGGCATCGCGAGAGTGGACCGATCGCCGCGAACAGCCCGGGCCTTGGATCACCATATCTCCACCAATAAACACGATGCGAATCACGACGAACCTTATCTCGCTCAGGCTTCACGCGATCGCGCACGATCCGTATTAAGTCAGGCCACGCCTCCGCCTCTTCTAGGGACATCTGCCCAAAGTGAACAATGTAACGATGAAACGCCTGCGTTGCGCTTGTGTTTATTTCTTCTCCCCCAAGGTAGGGGGAAATTCGCTCTGCGTTCTTGGGATCGCACGCAATCAACTCGTCGCGCTCGGCTTTTGTGAGAACAAACCCCAAACCGATAACTGCGCACCCCAGATAACTCATCCCGTCGGCAGCTGCGAGCTTTACCGGATCCGCTTGCTCTCGTCCTGCGCGCAGGCGGGAGTTAATCGTCTCCACCTGGTTCTCGCCCAGCGCAATGTGGGATAGGCGCGAACGGAGCGTCCCCTTAGCCAAGTGAACCATGGCCACGGACACAGAGGCGTCCCCGGGCCAAGGCATGGAGGAGACCGCATCGTAGATAATGAGTCCCTGAGCGAGCATCGGCTTCAAACCTGTTTCCCGGGTGTCCCCTTGCGCAATCGTATTCGTCGCAATGAGACCTATCGCGCCGTGCATACCTAGAAGCTCATCCGACCGTCGAAAGAAATGCGCGCAGAGATCGTGCTGACCGACAACTTGATCACGCGCGGCGAACATCCAGTCCATGTAGGGCTGTCCCAACGAAGCCGCTACCTGCGCCATGCCAAGAAACGGCGGATTCCCAACGAATGCATCCACAAAGCCAGCCCCGTTCACCCTTCCCCCCTCTAGCGGATCGGGCCGCTCGGCGTAGAACACCTCCGGAAACTCGATCATCCAGTGGAACGGCACCTGATCCCGCCGGATCTCCTCCTGCATCTCCCGCAACTCGCCCAGGATCTCCCCCGCCTTCGCCGCATCCCCCCGCTTCTCCGCCGCGAGCCACGCCGTCACCCGATCTAGCCGCCGCGTCCGCTCCCTCTCCCGGTCCTTGTCGCTCTTCTGCCCGAAGAACGCCCCCACCACGAGATCCGCGACCAGCCGCACCCGATCGAGCGCGTCCTCGGCATCGGCCAGGAGCAGCTCCTTCTCCCGCTGCGCCGCGTACGTCCCCTCGCCTGCCAGGTCCAGGATCCTCTTCCGGATCCCGATCGCCTCGTCGAGCGCCTCCGCCAGGAGCCCCGCCGACAGCTCCACCTGCGCCTTCGGCTTCCAGTGGAACGCCCGGATCTGCTCGAACCCCAGCCCCACAAGCGAATCCCCATGCCGGATCGCATGGTCCACGAACGTGAACGGCTCGTTCCTGGCCATCGTCACGAGCCACAGCGACAGCCGCGCGAGCTGCACCGCATACGTGTTCTTGTCGACGCCATAAAGGCACCGCTGCGCCACCAGCCGCCGCGCGTGATTGACCACATCGTCGTGCGCGCTGGCGATGACCTCCATCCGCCCCTCCCGCGTCCACGCCGCCACCACGTGGTCCGCCAGATACCGGCACGCCGCCACGAGGAACGCCCCCGAGCCCACCGCCGGATCGCAGACGACCAGGTTCAGAAGCGTCTCCGAGCTCGGCGCCTCCCCCATCGCCTTGATCAGCGGCTCCAGCGTCCGCGCCACGATCGGCTCGGTCAGCTCCCGCGGCGTGTAATGGCTGCTCGTCCGCCGCCGCTCCGGCCCGGGCTGGATCACCAGCGTCCCCGCCCCCGCCCGCTCCGGGTTCCTCCCGCTCAGGGCCTCCATCGCCCCGAGCGCCTCCCCGGCCTTCTTCGCCCCCTTCACCGCCTCGGCGATCTTCGCCGCCACGTTCTTGTCGAACCCGAGCTCGTCCTGGAGCCACCGCTCCCGCTGGTTCGCCGGCACCGCGAGCAGCGCGTCCGCCTCCACCCAGACCCGCGCCGCCCCCTTCTTGCTCCCGAGCCGGATCCGCACCGCCCCGTGCTCGATGCGCTTCACCGTGAAGCCCATCAGCGCCTCGTACACGCTGCCGATCTGCTCCACGTCGAGCGCCTTGTACGAGAGCCGCTGTCCGCTCAGGTACAGGAGCTTCTCCAGCACCGAATAGATGGTGAGGTCGTCGACGCTGGGCAGCTTCACGGCCGCGCGCGCCTCCGGCTGCGTGATCGGCGCGCTCCCCTCCGGCCCCCACCCCTCGAGGAACGGATAGACGTTCGGGTCGAAGAGCTGCCCGCGCCGCGCCGGGATCTCGAGCTCCCCGTGCGAGACGCCGAGGAACGCCGCGCGAAATAGCCCCACGAGCCGCGGGTAGGCGCCGAAGCGCCGGTGCATCGTGTCGGGGTACTTCCCGAAGTCGGCCTGCAGCGCGTCGAAGAGCCCGAGAAGGCTGTAGTTCCCGGCGAAGAGCGGCTGCTCGGTCGGCAGGAGCCCCCGGTCCTCGCAGTAGAGCAGGAACACGAGCCGCAGGAGCACCGTGAGCAGGCCCGCGTAGAGGGGGTCGTCCTTCCGCTCCAGCGCGTCCCGGAGGGCGCCCGTGCCGTCACGCTCGTCCGCCGCGGCGAACCCGGCGAGCAAGGCCTCGAGCGCCTCGAAGACCTGGCGCGAGAGGTCGTTCGTGACATCGGCGTTGCGCTTGCGGCTCTCGGCCAGGATCGCCGGGAGCGCCTGCTCGGCCGCGACCCCGAACCAGCGCTGCCGCGAGAGCAGCATCACGAAGGCATCGAAGATCGGCCGCCCGCTCACGGACGCCATGTCCGCGACGCGGAAGGCGATCCATCCGCTCGACTCGCCGTGCGGCGCGTAGACGAGCCGGATCTCGTGGCCGTTCGAGAGGAGCCCTACCGGCACCCGGCACTCGCGCAGGAGCCGCTCGAACTTCGCCTGGGCGGGGTACTCCCACGCGCCGGTGACCTTCTCGGGCCTGTCGAGCTGCTCGACCTCCGGGGAGACCTCCCAGACAAGCATCGCGTACGGGCGCCCGGCCTGCGCCGCCGGCGTGCTGTCGGCGGCCGTCGTCGCGTCCTC
Source organism: Sorangium sp. So ce590 (assembly GCF_051521365.1). NCBI lineage: Bacteria > Pseudomonadati > Myxococcota > Polyangiales > Polyangiaceae > Sorangium > Sorangium sp. So ce590. Next base: position 4,130,084 of record NZ_CP150346.1, on the reverse strand, counting down.
CCGGGGCTTGTTCCACGTGAGCGCGCGCGTCGGGCGGAGGAGCTGCTTGCCCTCGACGACATAGAGCGAGAGCTCCTTCGGGAGCGCCTCGCCCTCGTCGAAGCGCGGCGGGCCGAGGTCGAGGACGGTCGAGAAGAGCCGCGGGAGATCGGAGACGCGCAGCCTCCCCCCGGCGTCTTCCTCCAGGCACTCGAGGAAGGCCAGGTGCGCCTCCCGCGGGAGCTTCTCCGCGCACTGGGCATCGACCAGCACGGGCAACGACACGACGAGCCCCTCGGAGGGCTGCGCCATGCCGATCCATTGCTCGTGGAATCGCTTGTCGGCGTCGCTCATGGCCTGGTTGTCCCTAGAGGCTCGTCGTCGGCCAGAGGTACACGAGCCCGACCGGCGAGAGCCGCTTCAGGCTCACGTGGTAGAGCGCTTCGAGGTCCGCCGGCTCGTCGCGGATCTCGTCCTCGATGCTGGCGAGGCGCTTCTTCATGTCCTGTCGTTCGCTGTCGAGCTGCTCGCGCTGCGGCTTCATGGTCTCGTCCTCGAGGTGGTCGAAGAGCCCGAGCTGGACGCTGAGCTGCTTCTCGATCTCGACGCGCTGGTCCTTCAAGATCTGCCGGAGATCCTCGGCCTCCTTCGCGCCCCGGGCCTGCAGGAGCTGCGCGGCCTCGTGCGCTCGGCCATCGGCTTCGTCCTGCACATGCCGCCAGAGCACGCCGAAGTGCGCGGCTGCCGTCGTCGCCAGGCGCTCGCGGAGGCGCTCCGGGACGGCCGGCAGGCTGGCGACGCGCGTGAGCAGCTCCTCGAGGTGGGCGACGGCCTGACGATCCTCGTCGGTGCCCATCGGTTTCAGGTGGTCGCCCTCGCCGCTCTCGCGGAAGGGCGCGGCGACGGCGATGAGCTCGTCGTGCAGGCGCGCGGCCCCGGGACCGAAGAGCGAGAGGCGTCCCAGGGCGATGACCCGCGGCTCGCCCGAGCGATCATCCGGGACGACCGTCACGCGCGAGAGATCCTGGGCACCGAAGCCCTGGGCCAGGAAGCGCGAGAGGATGCGCTGCACGAACGGGTGCTCGAGGTGCAGGTGGACGCGCTCCTCGCCCATGCGGTCGAGCGCCTTGAAGACGACCGGCTGCGGGGAGAGCTTGCGCCACTCCCACTCGGGCTCGTCCCGGTGGCGGGGGCGGCGGAGGCTGTCGAGGGTGCGGCCCCAGCTCGCCGGCAGCGGCGGCAGCGCGAAGGCCTGCTGCCCCTCGACCTTCTCGGGGAGCGGCGCGAGGGGCGCGGCCCCGGCGAGCTCGAGGCCGACGTCGATGGCGTCGTGCAAGAGCTCTTCCCGGAAGTCCATGACCTTGCGGGACCGGCCGAGGATGCGGCGGGCCTCGTCGATCTCCTTCTTCAGCGCGGCCGTGTCGACGCGCTGGCTCTCGAGCTCCCGCCGGGTCGTCTCGGCCTGGTCGGGGAGCCGCTCCGCCTCGTCGAGCGCGGCCGCGGTGCCCCTGTCGATGCCGCGGCTGAGGGTCCGCTCGATGCGGTCCATGACGACCTCGCCGAGGCTCCCGAGCTCGGTCTGGATCGTCTCGATCTTGCCAACGAGCTTCTCGAGCACGGCGTCCTCGACGCGCTCGGGGTAGACGAAGTAATGGCAGCGGACCTTGCTCGAAGGCTGGAGCGTGCGATCGATGCGGCCGTTGCGCTGCTCCATGCGGGCCGGGTTCCACGGCACGTCGACATGGAAGAGATCGGCGCAGTGGTTCTGGAGGTTCAGGCCCTCGCGCGCGGCGTCGGTGGCGATGAGGATGCGCACCGGGTGCTCCTTCGGATCGCCGTTGAACGCCCGCTGCAGCTCCTCCCGCACCTCGTCGCCCATGCCGCCGTGGAAGATCGCGATGCGCTCGTCACCGCGATCCGTGGCCTCGATGGCGGCGCCGAGGGTCTTCTGGAGGTAACGCATTGTGTCGCCGTACTCGGTGAAGAGGATCACCCGACGCTCGCTCCACGCGCCGCTCGCGCGCTTGCCCCCACCCGAGACGCTGACCCCCGGGCAGAGCTCTGCGCGGAGCCAGTGGAGGAGGGCCACGACCTTGGCATCGGGCCGATGGCGATGCTGGCGGGAGAGGTCGAGCATGCGCTGGAGGAGCTCGCGGGCGCGCCCCTCCGGGGACGAGAGCGCGGCCGACGCCGAGGCGACCTCGGCGGCGTCCTCCTCGTCGCGTTGCTCGTCGTCGACGCCGTACGCGTCGTCGTCTTCCTCGGGGCGCCGGCGTGCCACCCTCGATGCGGATCGGGGCTCGGCGCTCGCCGTTCCCTCCTCGACGCGCGCCGCGTGCGCATTCAGGGTCCGGTGGAACGCCTCGACGCTCGAGAGCAGCCGCTTCTGGAGGTTGATGAAGACGAGCTGCCCGCGGCCGCGCCTGGGCTTCATCTTCTCGGAGTACTCGGCGAGCAGGCGCGAGAGCTCGAGCTCGGGCGTGCCCACGGGGCCGAGGGAGATCTCGGCGGCGAGCTCCTCGCTCTTCCCGGCCTCGGCCTCGAAGTACCGCGCCCGAAAGCCGTCGCCCTCGCGCTCGAGCGCGATCCGGACGACGCTCCGGAGGGGGAAATCGCTCTTGCCGAGCGCCTGGAGGTCGCGCTTGAGCCTGCGGACCATCACGGCGGAGAGCGCCTTCGATCCCGCCTGGATGGGCACGCCGCGCGTGAAGCGCTGGGGGTCGAGCATGGCCATGAGGGCGCTGAAGCTGTTCGAGTGGCCGTTGTGCGGCGTCGCCGAGAGGAAGAGGCGGTTCTCGAACCGCGGGCCGAGCTCGTCGCGGATCAGGGTCGTGACGTGGGAGTCGACGGCGTACAGGCTCGCCGAGGCGGGCGCTGCGGTGTGGGCCTCGTCGAGCACGAGCAGGCTCTTCTTCATGCGCGTGCCGAGGTGGGCGAGCAGCGGCTCGCGGTACTCGGGGCGGCGGAGCGTCTGGTAGGAGACGATGAACCGGTTGTGCGTGCTCCAGGTGTTGACGCCGAAGCCGCGCTCGCGCCGGCGGCGGGCGACGAGCTCGCGCCCCATGACCTCGAAGCGCTGGCCGAAGCGCTTCTCCATCTCGCCGCGCCACTGGAGGCAGAGGGAGGCCGGGCAGACGACGAGGACGAAGTCCACGCGCTGCCGGAGCTGGAGCTCCTGCATCACGAGCCCGGCCTCGATGGTCTTGCCGAGGCCCACGTCGTCGGCGATGAAGAGGTTCGCGCGGGGGAGCTCGAGGGCTTTCTTGAGAGGCGTGAGCTGGTGGTCGAGGAGCTTGATGCCGGCCCGGAAAGGCGCCTGGAAGAGATCGGCGCGCGTGGCCGTGACGCTGCTCCACTTGAGGGCGTGGAAGTAGGCGGCGAAGCGGCGCGGGGGGTCGAGCGAGGCGACCGCGCCGAGGCCCTCGGCCTCGGGCTGCAAGACCTTCGCGCCGAGCTCGATCTCCCAGAGGACCGAGAGGCGAACGCCCTGCGCATCGTCGTCGAGGCAGACGAGGTCGACGCGGGTGGCCTCGTTCGGAGCTTCGGGCGTGACGACGTCCTCGACGAGGTACTGGCGCTGCCGGACGAGCGCGATGTCGCCCTTCACGGGCGAGAGGCGCGGGGCGGCGTGGGCGCCGAACAGGCCCGTCGGCGGGGCGCTCTTGCGGTCGCCGAGGGCGTGGAGGAGGCGCTCCGCGAGCGCCTGGCGCGCGCGGCTGGAAGCGTCCAGGCCGTGGGCCTGGCAGGCGGCGCGAAGCTCGTCGCGGCCCATCCATTCGACCACGGAGCGCATGCGGACCTGCTCGGAGCGGGCCAGGGCGGTGACCAGCTCGGCCCTCGTGCCACGCTGAGGCACGAAGACGCCGACGTGGCGCGCGAGCTCGATCAAGCGCCCCCGCGAGGGCAGCGACTCGAGGAGAGTGCGAACGGAGGGCGAGGAAACTGGGGGCGAGGAAACGGACATCGACATCGGGGTGACACGCGCCGCGTGGAGCTGGGGGTGCACGGCAAGGTACGCCTCGACAACGACACGGTGAAGATTTGTTCTGTCGACTGTGCCCACCCGGCGCGCGCGAGGGTCGCACGACCTCCTCCTCGATCTTGCCCTCGGCCTGGACCAGGAAAGAGCACAAGCGACAGCAGTTCGTGCTGGCGGCTACGGAGGAGCAGCGCCGAGTGTGCCCATGAGATCTGGGGCCATCGCGCACGAAGCGGCGCACCGGCCTGGGACGTGCCAAACGGCTCGATCCTGTGCCAAGCGAGGGGGGTCCGGCACCGGCACAAACGCAATGCATTGCGGCACACCGGGTCCCGGACCCCTCCGGAACGTGCCACGGACTGTCTTTCGGGGGGATTTCTGTGCCAAACAGCGTCCGAAATTGCGCAGATCTGCGCCACCCCCCCCTCGGAAGCGCCCGTTTTTGTGCCAGATGGGGGGTCCGGACCCCTCCGAACCGCAATCCACTGCGTTCGTCCCGCCTCGGGACCCCCTCCGGACCGCAATCCACTGCGTTCGCCCCGCCTCGGGACCCCCTCCGGACCGCAATCCACTGCGTTCGCCCCGCCTCGGGACCCCCTCACCCTCCTTCTCGGCGCGCCGGTGTGGCCGCGTTGCGCGGCCGCGCGACGAGCGCGCTCGGCGTTCTCGCCGGTTCGTCCGGCCTCCACGTGGCTGACCGGAGCGCGCGTGGCAGCTCGCGCCAGCGGCAGCGCAGCGGTCCCGCGTACTCGATCGCCGCGTCAGAGAGCGTCAGTGGAGGGTCGGCGCGCAGCGCAGGTGTTCAACCCGGCAGAGGCAGAGAGCGCCTCGAGCTCGCTCCGCGAGGCGGCTCGCAGCACGGCCATCGTGCGCCCAGCCTCATCGATGATCTCCAGGGATCCATCGAAGCGCTCGACCCGCGCCTGGCCATTGTAGAACGGCTCCGCCATCGCGAACCGCTGAGCATACGCAGGCTGCCCGCGGCCATCCACGTGCATCCACCCCCGCTCATCGCGGGCGCGCGCAAAGCCCTTGTGGAACACGTCCAGGTCGAGATAACGGCGACCGTGAACGAGCTCGCCGCCTGCATCGATATGCGTGGAGCGGCCATCCTCGCCCTGCGCGACCGCGGCGCCGTCGCGGTAATCGCCCGCGTAGCGCCACCGCGCCGCGTACACGGGACGCCCGGCCTGATCGATGTGGCCATAGAGTCCCTCGCTGTCGCGGACCACGCACCGGCCGTCCTGGTAGTTGCCGCACCAGGAGTACCGCTCTGGATAGAGCTCGGCGCCATCCGGCAGGATGTGATGCCAGCCCTCGGAAGCCGAGACGGCAGCGCGCCCTTCGTAGAACCCGAAGGTCCGCTGGAAACTCCGTGTGTAGGCGGGCGCCCCGCGACCATCGATGTGCCACGCCTCGCTCCCGCACCGAACGGGGGCGATGCCCGGGGCGTGGAACGCGAGCACCTCCTCGAAGCGTGTCGCGTACAGCGGCTCGCCGTCCACCACGTGGTGCGTCCGCTCCGGGGCGACCCGGGCACGTCGCCAGTCGTTCATGGCTCCTCCGCCGGCCGCCGCATGTTGCAGCCCAGGCAAAGCGCACGGCTCCGGTACGACTTGAGCAGCCGCTGGTAAGGTTCTCCGTTCCAGCTCTCCATCAGCCCGGCCTCGTGGAGATCGCCGAAATCGCCGAGCATCCTGCGCTGCGCGTCGGGGGCGCAGCACGGATCGAAGCGCCCCTCGGCGCTGACCCATGCCTCCTGACCGAGGAACGGGCAGCGGCCGCCCGGAGCCACGTCCTCGGGCGCAGACTCGTCGAGCAGGAAGATGTTCTCGAGCAGCACGTGCTTACCGTTCGGCAAGGCCCGCTCCGCCGCCGCCTCTCGCGCGGCCAGCACCGCGTCGTTCCAGCGCTGGATCGCCCCGGCATCGCGGCGCATGGAGAGCGGCGCGATCTCCTCGAAGTGCGCCCACAGGTGGTGCCCCTTGACGCGATCCACGCCGAGGCGGACGGCGAGCCGCACGATGTCAGCGAGCTCGGCGACGTTCGTCTCCAGGAACGTGAGCTGGAACGTCACCCTGCAACGGTTGCCGCCGGCCGCGGCGTGCGCATCGCGGACAGCGATGAACGCCTGCACGTTCTCGAGCACGGCCTCCCAGCGGGAGCCGAGCATGATCAGCTCGTGGGTCTGCCGGGTGGCCCCGTTCCAGGAGATCTTCACGTCGGAGGTGATCGGCACGAGCCGTTCGGCCCACTCCCGGGCGCCCCGTCGCGGGAAGGTGCCGTTCGTGGTCAGGTTGAGCTTGACCCCGTGCTCCCGGCACAGGTCGGCGATCTCATCGAAGTGCTCGTACAGGAGCGGCTCGCCCATGGTGGAAGGGATCACCTCGCGGAGCCCGTGGCCGGCCGCCTCGGCGATCACGCGGCGCACGAGCTCGATCGGCATCAGCCGGCGCGGCTTTCCAGCGGCCTTGCGCGCCTCCTGGAGAGGGCTGTGGGGCGAGTGCTCCTCGCACATGATGCAGCGGAGATTGCAGGTGTCCGGGTTCGTGTCGAACGTGATGCGCCATGGCCCCTCGCCGGGCTCGATCCGGGCGGCGTCTCGACGGGCGATGACGTCGGCGTAGATGCGCTCCATCGCCTCGAGATGGCCGGCGAGGTCGGGGACGTGCCCCGACTCGGACTGCGCGTATCCGCGCTGACCCAGGCGGCGGGCGAGCGCGGGATCGTCGGCGAGGCGCTGCATCTGGCGCGCCATCGAGGCAGGATCGCGGTGCTCGAAGAGGAGGCCGTTGACCTCGTGGTGCACGTACTCGGCCATGCCGCCGGCGTTCGCGGTGATCACCGGCACGCGCGCCTGGAGCGCCTCGTGGATGACGAGCGGCGAGTTCTCGACCCAGATCGATGGCACGACGATGCAGTCGACCCTGTCGAAGACGTCGCGCACGATATCCTGGTTGCGGTACTCGGGCAGCCACTCCACGCGAGCGGCCGCGTCGCCCGGTAGTCGTCGCGCGATCGCGCGGAGCGCCTCGGTGTCCTGCCCGCGCGGCCGGCCCCAGATGCGGAGCCGAGCGTCTCCCCTCACCCGGCCAAAGGCCTCGATCAGCTGGTGGATCCCTTTCGCGGGGATGTGCGTCCCGATGTACCCGAAGGTGAACGGCTCCCCGGGCGCTCGGGCGCGCGCGCCGAGGCGGGAGAGGTCGAAGCCATAGTCCAGGTAGACCAGCTTGCGCTCGGGCAGCCCGAATGCCTGGCGGTACCGGTGCTCCAGGTAGCGCGCGGGCGCGATGAACAGGTCCACGAGATCGGTCATCTCGCGCACGTGACGCATCCGGCGCGCTACCCAGTCGGTCCAGTAGGCCACGTCCTGCTCGCGCTCGCCCGGCGCCCCGGAGAAGAAGCGCGCGTAGCAGCGTTCGGCGCACTTCCGGTCCTCCTGGCCATCGCACGCCGCCCACAGATCGTCAGGGTTCGCTGGGTGCGTCTGCATGAGCTGCCCGCGCGGGCACATCACCCAGTAGTCGTGCAGCGTGTACACGATGGGGATCCCTCGCCCGGCGGCCTCGACGACGAGCGAGGTCGAGAGGTGGTTGAGGTGACCGATATGGACCACGTCGGGCCGGAGCCGGTCGCAAAGCTCGGCGAAGCGCTGGTCGACGCCGGCGTGCCGGTAGCCGTCTCGAGCGCGCGGCATGTTGACGAGGTGGAGCGAGATGCGCGGATCGTCGCTGTCCTTCTCGTGGCGGAGCGCATAATCCAGCGCAAACGGGTCCTCCTCGCGCGTGAAGACGTGGACCTCGTGGCGGCCGGCGAGCCCGTGACAGAGCGTCTGCGTGTAGACCTCCGAGCCCGCGTTGTAGCGCATCGGGTAGCCGTGGATGACCTGCAGGATCTTCATGAGCTCTCCTTGGCACCGCTCCAGGCGTCCAGCTCTCGCCAGAGTTCGCGCCTCTTCAGCCCCATCGCGCTCGCTTTCTGGCGGGCCAGGTCCGCCTGCCGGCGCGCGCCGGCGTGGTCACCCCGCAGGGCGCAGAGCTGCGCGCGAAAGACATGGACCCACGGGAGGCGGACGCGGTAACGCATCTCGCACAGGAGCGCCTCGGCGGTATCGAGCTGCTCGGTGGCCTCGGCCAGCCTGTTCTCGACGAGAGCCACACGGGTCGCGGTGAGCGCCGCGCCGGCCTCGCTGAGGCGGAAACCACGACCTTCCCAGATCTGGCGGGCCTCGTCGAGATGCCTCCGGGCCCTGTGGACATCCCGGGCTGCCCAGAACCACGCACAATCGATGAGACACGACGCGAGGTGGTCCCATCGCCCGGAATCTCGGACGAGCGACACGGCCTCTTCGAACAGCTGGCTCGCCTCGTCCGGCCGCGCCCGCGCGACGAGCGTCCGGGCGAGCACACGCGTCGACAGGCCGCGGTTCAGCAGCGAGGCGGCGTCGGGATCGTCACCACAGATCAGTCGGAGGGCCCGCGTTGCGCGTTCGTGGGCGAGATCCACCTCATCAAGATCGAGCAGCAGCACGGCGTGGTTCGCGAACGGGTAGTGCGCCACACCCGCTTGGCCCGCGATCTCCCGGTCGCGGATCTGCTCGATTTCCTCGTAGGCAGCGCGGGCCTCGTGCAGCCGGCCAAGCCGGTGCATGAGGTAGCCGCGGAAGTCCCGCGCACTGAGGCGAGGACGCAGCTCGCCAGAAGCGTCAGCGTGGCGCACGGAGCTCTCCGCGCACGCGAGCGCCTCGGTGAGGTTGCCTCTCAGCGAGTGCACAGAGGCCAGGTTGCGCGCAGACTCCGCCGCTCCCCCAGGGAGGCCCGAGTCGACCGCCGTCCGCACGGCGCGCTCGAGGAGGCGCACGGCGTCGGAGGTCTCCCCTTGCGCACGAAGGAGCACGCCCGCGCTGTTCTCGAGCCAGTATCGCTGCGAGGGGGCGAGGTCTCCGAGCAACCGAAAGGTGTCCCGATCGAAGAAGGCGAGAAAAGCGCGCCGGTCTTCCGCCACGGTGCCGTGCAGCTTGAGGCTGGAGTGACGCTCTCCCTGGCGGATGCGGTCGTGCAAGACCTCGAACGCTCCGGACCATCGCTGGGCTCGAACGCCGTGTGCGACCGCTGCATAGAGCGGATCGAGGTCCTCGCGGCGGACCGTGCCGTCGCTTGCGCGAGGAGGCAAGTCGCGAAACCACTCGAACAGGCGCTCGTGCGCGGAGCGGACCCCCGCGGGATCGCTCGCTTCCAGCCGGCGTCGCCAGAAGCCACGCACGAGGGGGTGCTGATCCCAGGCGCCCGCCTCGGTCTTCAACAGGAGCGCGGTCTTCTCGAGGCGCGCGCAGATCCGCCGGTGCTGCTGGGGCGGTGATTCGCCGAGCACCGCGGCGAAGCCGGAGGCACCTGGCCGGGCGCCGACCGCGGCGAGCGTGGCGAGATCCGTGGGCCGCTCGCAGAGCGCGACGACGCCGAGCACCGCGCGCTCGTCGGGTCTCAAGCGGTCTTCGTAGAAGGAGAGGATACGCTGGATCCGGCCGCCGTCGTCGATATCCTCAGCGCCGAGGTCGAGACGATCGGCCGCGAGGACGTCGCCAGCGTGCGCCTCGCTCAGGTAGTCGGCCACGAGGGCGAGCGAGAGGGCGTGGCGGCCCACGCGATCGGCCACGCGCCCGAGCTGCTCGTCGGACCCGCGCACGTCTCGGCTCCGTAGCACCTGGATGGCGGACGCCGGGTCGACGGGGCCGAGCTGGATGCGGCGGACGCCGGTCCCTTCGAGATCGAAGGGTGGGCGCGTGGTGATCACGCATAGCCCGCCGTACATCTGCGACGCCAGAGTACGAACGAGCATCCGGATGGGGCTGTCGATCAGCCTTCCTCGGTCGTCCTGCAGCGGTTCCAGCCCATCAAGGACCACGATCGTGCGGCGCTCACGCACCCACCGGACGAGACGGCTCACGCTCTCGAGCGGGTCTTCCGAGGGCTTCTCGCCGAGCGCATCGAGCAAAACGGACACGGCGGCGGATCCGTAGGGGCCACCGCCGCGGTCCTGATCCTCGATGGAACAGGAGATCACGGCGTCGACGTCCCCGTAGGCCGGTTGCAGGCCGTCGAGCCAGGTCCGGACGAGCTGCGTCTTGCCAGCTCCCCCCTCGCCGATCACGACGACGGCATGGACGGCTTGATTGTCGAGCGCGTCGTCCAGCTGCCTCTTATCCTGCTCACGCCCCACAATCCCTCGCTCGGGCGAAGGAAGACCGCCAAGCGCCACACCATACCTCGGGCCCAGTCGAGCCGCGCGCAGCGCGTCGCCGACGCGGCGTGCGGCCGCGCAGACGGCTGCGGCGCGATCGACGGCGCTCGCCACCGGCTCCCGCATCGGCCCGAAGCGACGCAGTACCTCGTCCGCGTCGTCGACGCAGGCTTCCCATGACACGAGCGAGACCTCGGCCCGCCTCCGTGCCATGAGGGCAGGACGGACGACACGGGTCCACTGGGGCCAGTCGAGCAGCCGGGCAGTGACAAGGACGACCACATGCGTGGCCGCGCGGAGGCGCTCCTCGATCCCGCGCTCCACGTGCTCGCCGGCGATGCAGGCACCCAGCATCTCGACACGCTCTTTGCGGCACACCTCATCGAGGTGAGGGCGAAGCGCCATCGCGCAGTCGTCGTCGTCCGGACAGTGAAGCAAAAACAGCTGCATCCCGGGGAGAGAATCGCACGGAACACACTCTGCAGAATACCCCCTCGCGCGTTCCGTCCTCGGCGCAAGGACCTTCTGGCTTCGTCGGAGGGCTCGCCGGAACGAGCATCACGAGCATCGCCGATGCGGCGTGACTTACCTGGTTGCCAGGCCGCGCTCCGTGCAGGCGAGCGCCTCCTTGCCCAGCGTCTTGTCTCATCCAGACTGACATCGTTCATCGAGGGCGGGAGCGAACCGACCGTCGAGCGGGCGAGGCCCACATCACGCCACCGCCGCCGCGAACGAGGCGAAGAGGTCCCCCGGCAGCGCGTGGTGCAGCCTCCACGTGATCGCCATCGGCAGCTCGGACGCGTGCCGCACATAGCTCGCCGGGCCCAGGAACCAGAACGCCCGCTCATCGCTGCGCAGCCGCGCGAACAGCATCACCGCCGTGCCGAGCGCCTCGTGCTGCTGATACCGCCGCCCCGTCTCGCTCTCGGCGCGGGTGCTCGACTGGCTCTCCCAGTGGATCAGCTGCCGGCTGATGGCATGGTCGCGGTAGCGCGTCGTCGGCGAGAACTGCCCGCTCGTCTTGTCGAGCGTGAACGCGAGCAGGTCGGCCCCGGCGTCCTTCGCCCAGTACACGCCGGTCTGCCACGGCGCGACCTTCGCGCCGCCCCCGACCCAGAACGCCGCCAGGATCTCGATGCGCGAGTAGCGCGCGTGCACCTCCAGCGGCACGTCCGGGTGGGTCGCGATCGCCCGGTGAACATGGTCGACGCGGTCCGCGAGCAGGTCCATCACCTCGACGAGCTCCGCGCGCACCTGGGGGTGCGCCCAGACGAGAGCGCACGCCTGCGCAAGGGGGGTCGCTTTGCCGATCGCGCGATCGGCCACGGTGGCGACGAGCATGCGCAGGAGTCGGCGCTCGCGGAGGCTCATCGCTCCCGGATCCGGACACGCCTCGGACGCGAGCAGCCGGCGATAGGCCTCGATCCGCACGAAATCGTCGACGTGCAGCAGCCGCCCGCACGCGCGCCGCAGCGCCTCCTCGTGCGGCCCCGCGCCCAGCAACGGAAGCCCCGCATCGGCCCGGAGGTCTGACCACGACCGCTGTCCGGCAACCACGTCCTCGATCTCCAGCCCGGTCTCCTCCAGGAACCGCGCGAGGCTCACGTCGCCACCGCCGCGGGCGAGCCGTCGCAGCTCCTCGATCTTGGCGGTCCACCCCGACGGCACGGCTTGCCGGATGTTCTCGAGCACGAGCTCCGACGCCTTCGGGTCGAGCTCCATGTGGCAGCCCGCCGGCAGAAACGGGAACCCGCCCTCGATCTGCTGAACTAGCTCCTTTCGGCTGCCGCCGAGCAGGGCTCCGAAGCGACGATCGAAGCGGAATTCGCGGCGATGGTGCCCCACGAAGTCGAGCACCGTGCAGGCGGTCTTGCCGGCGCTGCGCCGCAGGCCACGCCCGAGCTGCTGCAAGAAGAGCGTGGGGCTATCGGTCGGGCGCAGGAGGATCAGCGTATCGACCGCAGGGACGTCGATGCCCTCGTTGAACAGGTCCACCGAGAAGACAACGTTGACGCCCCGCGCGCCGAGCTCCGCGAGCGCCGCGCGCCGCTCGCCATCGGGGCTGTCCCCCCACACGGCCGTCGCCGCGATGCCCGCCTCGCGGAAGACGCGCGCCATGAACCGCGCGTGCTCGATGCTGACGCAGAACCCGAGCGCCCGCATCTTCCGCGGATCGTCGACGTGCGCGGCGAGCTGGGCCACCACCTGCCGGGCCCAGACGTCGTTGGCCGTGAGCAACCCCGAGAGGCCCTCGACGTCGTAACCGCGCCCGCGGCGCCAGGGCACCTCGCGCAGATCCAGCCCGTCGTGGATGCCGTAGTACACGAAGGGGACGAGCCGGTGCTGGTCGATCGCGTCCCAGAGCCGCAGCTCTGCGGCGATCCGGTCATTGAACCAGCCGAGCAGCGGAAGCCCATCGCTCCTCTCGGGGGTGGCCGTGAGGCCGATGAGCTCGACGGGTTGCACGTGCTCCAGCAAGGCGCGGTACGATCTCGCAGCGGCGTGGTGAAACTCGTCGATGATCACCACGTCGAAATGGCGCGGATCGAGATCGTCGAGCCCTGCAGCGGAGAGGCTCTGAATCGAAGCAAACACGTGCTCGAAGCGTCGCGGGTGACGGCCGCCGACCCACAGCTCGCCGAAGGCGTGATCGCGCAGGCCATGACGAAAGGTCGCGAGGCTCTGCTCCAGGATCTCCTCGCGGTGCGCGACGAAGAGCAGGCGCGCGCGGGGCAGCGCCTCCCGGAGCCGGGCGTAGTCGATGGCCGCCATGACGGTCTTTCCCGTTCCGGTCGCCGATACGAGCAAGTTGCGGTGATGCCCGCGCTCGCGGGAGAGCGCAATCTGCTCGAGCAGGCGCTCCTGGAACGGCTCGGGGCGGAGCTCGATCGGACTGAGCATCACCGAGGACGCTCCGCTCGATGCCTGCTCGACGCGCGCGAGGAACTCCTCGCGGTCGTACGGCACGAAATCGCCGCTGTTCCAGTAGCTCTCGAAGACTGCGGCGACCTTGGCGACGACATCCGGGTTGCGGGCGCCGGACACGCGAACATTCCACTCGAGTCCGTTCGTCTGCGCGGTATGCGTCAGGTTCGAGGAGCCGATATAGGCCGTCGAGAAGCCCGACGCGCGATGAAAGAGCCAGGCCTTCGCGTGCAGGCGCGTCGTACCCGTGTCGTACGAGACGCCTACGCTCGCGCCGATCCTGCAGAGCGCGTCGAGCGCCGACGCCTCCGTCGAGCCCGTGTACGTCGTCGTCAGCACGCGCAGCTCGCGGCCCGCCTCACGATGCACGCGGAGCGCCTCGAGCAGCGGGGCGATGCCGCTCCGGCGGACGAACGCCATGACGATGTCGATGCGGTCCGCCGAGCGCGCCTCCGTCAGGAGCTGGTGACCCACCCTGGGCTCGCCAGGCGCGTTGGTGAGCAGCGTCGTGTCGAGGAGCGGGATGAGCGGCTCGGCGATCGTCTCCGGCTTGCCGTCCGGCTGGCGCCCCACGATGGCCCGGAGCACCATTCCCGGCTCCACCGGCGCATCCGGCTGGACCTCCGCGCCGGCGATCACCTCGTCGATCTGCGCGAGGAGCCTCCGCGCCAGACCCACGCCCACGCTCACCCGCTCTGGGTCGGGAACACCGGCTATGGCGCGCTGCACGATGCGACCCAGATGCAGCGCGATGCGGTCGGCGGCCTCCGCGGCGCGGAGCGCCCCGGTGCGGGCTTCCAGGCTGGCGTCGAGCTCGCGAAGGCCCGAGGCCAGCGCCTCCGTGATCAGGATCTCGTAGAGACCGCGCCGGCTCGTCGTCATGAACGAGCGAGTCTACGGCAGATCAGCGCGCGTCCAAGAGGCATCACGAGCCAGGCCCTCGATAGACGCCTCCCCTCAATCCTGGCAACCGCAGACGCCTCCATGATGCGAGCAGCAGCCACGGTACGAGGGGCGGCCGCACAGGCAGCTCGGCGAGAGCGTGCCATCGCAGCACTGCACCCGGAGGCTCGCCTGTCGCCTCTCCTCGGCGGCCTCTTTCATCAGCTGCAGTCTCTCCTCCGCCGCCGCTTTGAGCTCCTGCCGCCGCCGTTCCTCCTCTTCTCGCCGCCGCCGGGTCTGCTCCACGCCCGCGTCGACATCCGGCCGCAGCCGCACGATCTGCGCGAGGAGCGCAGCGCAGCGCTCGGACCGCTGCACGTCGGTCCCCCGGAACTCGTCCAGCGCGAGCTCCGCCTGGCTCAACGCGGCCTGGGCATCGTTCCACCGTCGCTGCGTTGCCCTGGCGGAGGCGACCTGCACCTGACGTGCAATCGCCGGAGCGACGTCCTTGAACCGCACAGCGGCCGCCCGCTCCCTCTCCGCCTGTCTCCGCTCCTCCTCGGCGCGCTCCCGCTCCTCCTCGACGCGCTCGCGCGCCTTGCGGGCGGCTTCCTCCTCGGCGCGCTGCTGGATGGCCTCGCGCTCCCTCGCGTCGACATCCGCCTCCGTGCGCGCGGCCTCCTGCAGCGCCGCCCCCTCGACACAGGTGGTCCGCGCCTCCCGGAGATGCGACCGGGCCAGGTCGAAGCTCGCCGCCTCCAGGGCCTCACCCGCGCTGCGGCGCGCCTCCTGACAGGCGGCGAGCGCCTCCACGCGGGCACGCTCGTCGGCGCTCTGCTTCGTGAGGAAGCCCGCGAGGCCCACGCCGAGCAGGCCGGCGATAGCGGGGTAGATCCCCCACGGCGCCTGGCGCGACGCCCGTGCCGCGGCCGCGAACGGCCGCGGAGCCCCCGCGACGCTATCGCCAATCGCGATCGCCAGGCCGGCAACGACGCCTGCCCCGAGCACGGCGAGCGCAACGGGTCCGGAGGCAGCGCCGATCACGTAGAGCAACAGCAGCGTGTAGACCTGGGTCCCGGCCCACCCGAGGCGGAAGCCGAGCCTCGCCCTGGCCTCACCGGTGTATCGCCCCTCCGAGCGGGCGATCTCGCGGAGCACGAGCCGGCCGAGCAGGATCGCCGGCACGCCGGCGAACGGTCCGAGCACGATGGCCGCGACGCCCAGCAGGAAGAGTGTCTCGCTCGACGGATGGGGCCGCGGGAAGAGCCCCTCCAGGCTCGGCACCGGGCTCGGGCCGGGCGGCGCTGCGGGAGGCTCGGGCGGCGTGCTGGGCGGATCCTGATCTGCCATCGTCACATCTCCAGCGCCGCGAGCGCCTCCTCGATCCATCGGATCTGCTGCGCTTGCAGGTCGTCCGGGATCTCGTCGGCGCGGAGGGCCTCGAGCGCGGCGAGCAGGTGGCGGCGTTTCGCTGCCGCGGTCTTGAGCCCATCCACCTTCTCCAGGACAGCATCGACCTCGATCCGGGAGGCCTCCAGCAGGAGCTGATCGCGCAGTTCCTGGAGCGTGAGCCGGTCGAGGCCGGCCCGCACGGCGCTCCTCCGTCCGGCAGGTCCCCTCGCCGCCTCGAGCTTTGCGAGCGCCTGCTCGAGCGTTGCCTGCTCCTCTGCCCGCAACGCCCGCTGACGGCGCGCCTCCTCCTCGACGCGCGCCTCCTCGATTCTCCGTGCCTGCTCGATCCTCCGCGCCTCCTCCTCGATTCTCCGCGCCTCCTCCTCGCGTCGCTGCTCCTGCTTGATCTCTGCCCGCAGCGCCCGGAGGCGCTCGGCCGCGTCCTCTTGGCCGCCCTGAGCGAGCAACGCCTTGTATTCCCGCACGGCGGCGGAGCGGGACTCGTGATCTTCCAGCAACCGCGCCAGCTTGTAACGCAGGCTGCGCGACAGCTCGGGGGCACAGTTCGGAGCATCCGCAGCTTGCTTCAGCGCCATCGTTGCCTGGTCGATCTCGCCCAGCGCGACGTGCGCATCCGCCAGCGCGCACACGCCCAAGGGATAGGCGGGATCGGCGATGGAGAGCTTGAGGGCACCGAGCGCCTCGCGCGGAGCCCCGGCGAGCACATGCATCTGGGCCAGCGCGACCTCCACGCTGCCGGCTCCCCCGCCCTCCGGGCGGAACGACAGCGGCGCAGGCAGCCCGGGGAAGGCCAGCGCAATGCCCGACGAGAGCCGACCGATGCCATGGACTCGCGCAGCGGCCCGCTCCAAGGCCGCGAGGGCATCCTGATATCGTGCGCGGCTCGCGGCGTCGGCTGCGACGAGCAGCCACGCGTCGGCCTCGTGCCTTCCGCGGTGCTCGAGCGCGCCGAGCAGCTCGACAGCCCTGGGATCCGACGCGTGGCGGGCCGCCACCGTGTCGAGGAACAGCACTTCCAGGCGCTCGCGCCGGAACCGCCGCGCCACTCGGTAGATCGCGTAGCCGACGCCGCCGACCCCGAGGAGGATCCAGACGGCGGGGATCCTCAGCACCATCACGAGCGCGAACAGGATCAGCGCAACAACGCCGGTCAGCGCCGCGAGCACCGCGAGCACCGCGAGCGGGCGGCCGCCCCCCGATCCCGCCCGCCCGAGCCGCGCGAGGCGCTCGCGGTAAACGATATAACCTGTGCCGACGAGCACCAGCGCGACCCACGGGTACGGCGTTGCGAGCACCGCGCCGATCGCCGCCAGGATCGCCGCGAGCACGTACAGGCTGAACGCTATCGCGATCGCGACCAGGATCGCGACCGCTCCGGCAGATCCACCACCCCGCCCGCCTCCTCGTGGAAGACGCGCACGAGGGAAGAGTCGAGGGCCACGGCGTCCCATTCGTCACTGTCAGGTTCGGCGGGAACGCCCGCGCTTGTCAACGCTCCGTCGCAAGAGGGTGGGACAGCATCAAGCTCGTGGTGTGGCGTCCTCTCGCGATCCATCGTCCGACCAGACGAGCCGACAGGCCCCAGCACCGCCACGGGTAGCTCTGGAGTGGCTGCCTCGGCGCGCAGCACACAACGTCCGTCTCACTCATGCGCTCGCCAAATCCAACCATGTCACGCTGAACAGCCGACGGCCCCGCTGACGGCCGAGCACGTTCGCCGGATGGCCACGTCGATGGAGGACGAGCCGATCTCTCGATGAAGGGATCAGCGCGGACTCACTCCACGTGGGCTCGCCTGACGAGCGACGCCTCCTCTGACCCGCCGGCCCAGCGCGGCCGTGTGCCTCGACGCGCATGCCGGTCAGCTCGACGCCGGGGTCCACTTCCGTCGCGATGACTTCCGATACCTCTTGCATGACTTCCGATATCGATCCATTCTCGGCCCACAAACGCAGGCGGCGTCCAGGATCCCGAGCGTGGCTCTGGGATGGATGGGTGGGCCATGCGCCGAGGACCACGTCCGCCTCATGCGATCGTCGACCATGAACAGCAGCGAAGTCGTGAGGAGATGCGCCGAGCTTCTACGCCTGTTCGACGACGCCGATCTGCCCGACAACACCCGCCGGCTCTACGGGGCGCAGTGGCGCCAGTTCGTGGCCTGGTGCGCCGCGCGCCGCTCCCTCCCCCTCCCTGCCCGGCCGCGCCTGGTCGTCGTCTATCTCGCGTCGCTCGCGCGTGAGCGTCTGGCGCCGTCGACGATCAAGGCCGCTGGCCAGGCAATCGCCAAGGCGCACGAGCTCTCCGGCCACGCTCCGCCGACGAGCTCCCCCATCGTCATCGCGTGGCGGCGTCGCCTCGTCGCCGGCGGCGCTCACGAGCAACAGCAAGCGGCCCCGCTGACGGCCGAGCAGGTCCGCCAGATCATCGCCTCGATCGACGACGACCTCGTGGATCTGCGCGATCGCGCGCTCCTTCTCGTGGGTTACGCCGCCAGGCTCCGGCGCGCGGACCTCGTCCGCCTGAACGTCGCCGACGTGCGCATTGCTGCGGACGAGATCGAGCTCGTCGTGCCGGCGCGGCGGATCCTCCTGCCGCGTGGCTGCCACCCCATCACCTGTCCCGTGCGCGCCGTGCGCGCGTGGCTCGACGCTGCTGCGCTGCCTGCACATGGCCCGCTGTTCGTCGGGATCAACCGCTGGGGCCAGCTCGGCGACCGCCTGTCGGATCGCGCCGTCGGCTTGATCGTGCAGGCCAGGGCCCGCGAGGCGGGCTTGATGATCAAGGGCATCAGCGCCGATTCGCTCCACGTGGGCCCGCCAGACGAGCGACGGCTTCTCTGACATCACGGCGCTCGCGCCGTGCCTGGTTCCGACAGTGACGGGCGCCCCTGCTGGGCTGCCGGGCGGGTCGTGCTCTGTCCTCTGGAGATCACCTCATGGAACGTTTACTTCACACGATGGCTCCTCTGTCGCCGGTCGGGCTGGCGATCATCGCCTGTGTTGCCTTCGGCCTGGCGCTCGCGGCGCGGGAGGCGCTCGGGGTGGAGCGCGGCCTGCGCGCAGCCGCCGAACGGGCGCGCGATGCGGCCGTCAAGACCCTGACCACCCACAAGAACTGGGAGCTTCACGAGATCGAACGATATCGCCGCCTCCTCGGCTGTCACATCGACGCCATCGTCGCGGAGGCGACGGAGTTTCGTGAGCGGCTGGTCCCGTCCCCTGGCGGGATCCTGGAGAGCCTGTGCTCGTGGAACGCCGACTGGAAGCGAGACCTCGCCCGATCCGCCGGATTGAGATCCGAGGAGGTGGAGAGGCTCCTGAAGAACGAGCTCCCGATCACGCCGGGCCTCGCGCGGAGCCTGGAGCGCTTCACCGGCGCGCCCGCGCGGTACTGGGAGTACCTGTGGCGCCTGCACGACGAGTACCGGACGGAGACGGACGAGACGTTGCTGCTCCTGGTCGATCAGGCGACGCGGGCGCGGAGGCATCCGGCGCGCGTGCCGGCGCCGGGCTTCGCCCCGGCGCCCCTTGTCGTGGGGCGCGAGCCCGCCCCCTCTGCACCCGCCGAGATCCCTGCGCCGGCTACCGCGCATCCGGAGCTCGTCGTGTCGAGCCAGCGTGGCGCCCTGCCTCCGCCGCCGAGGCCGCGTTCCCCACGGTTGACCGCCTCCAGACCCGAGCTCAGGCCGGCGCGCGCAGCGCCCGACGCCGGACGCGCGGACCGTCCGATACAGCGCCAGGACACGCTTCCCGAGATCGGCGACGCCTGGGACGACCTCGACCGCTCCCCGCTCAACGCCACGCTGCCCGGTGTGGGCAGGCAGCGGCCGCCGCGATGACGGCGGACGGCTGCCCCTTGAGGAGAGGACCCATGCATCGGCCGCCAACCGAAGACACGCGCTCTGCTGCGGCAGCGAGCCTGTTCCGCCCGAAGGTGTTCCGCGACGTGCTGCGCTGGCTGGAGCGCCTCGGCGTTCCAGCCCGCGATCGGGACGACGTGGCGGGCGAAGTCTGGCTCTGCGTCTGGCACAGCTGGCCCACGTACGACCCCGAGCACGCGAGGCCCGTGCGATGGCTGAACAGGATCATGCTGCACGTCTGCTCGCACTACCATGAACGGGCGTCGCGGCGGAGAGAGGTGCTCCTGGACGAACCGCTGGACGTCCCGGACCCGGCGCCTGACGCGCTGAGCCTCCTTGTCGCGGAGGAGACCCGGCTCGGCGTGCTCGACGCGATCGACAGGCTCGATCCCCACGAGCGCGAGGTGCTCGTCGGGCACGACATCGAGGAGATGTCCATGGGTGACCTTGTCGAGAAGATCGAGGTCCCCATGTCCACCGCGTACAGGCGCACGCGTGCGCTCGCCGCGCTGCGTGCCCTGGTCGAGCCTTTGGACGGGGGGGAATGAGGGGCGCACGCGAGGTCGGCGGCGGAGGGCGTCCGATCCGGGCCGCCCGTAGGCCGATAACAGAACGAGAGA
Organism: Sorangium sp. So ce590; assembly: GCF_051521365.1. Taxonomy (NCBI): domain Bacteria; kingdom Pseudomonadati; phylum Myxococcota; order Polyangiales; family Polyangiaceae; genus Sorangium; species Sorangium sp. So ce590. Next base: position 4,110,190 of record NZ_CP150346.1, on the reverse strand, counting down.
CGCTTGCCGAGCGTCTCTAGTGTTTGCAGCACAGCGCGCGAGTGATCCCCCGCTCGAGCGCGCCGCCCTCGAATTCGGAGACAGAAGGGGCGCACGTACCCGGCTCCGTCTGGGTGAACACAGACCGCATCCCCGCGAGCGGTCCGGTGGTCCCCCTGCTGCACATCGGCGGATCTTTATCCGAAATAAAATAGCTATCCAGCTCGTCCAGACAATACTTGTCTTGATATAATATTGTATTCGCCGCGCACTTCCCGCCGCTCGGTGCACCGCATTTGCAAGGCTTGCACGTGCGGGTATCGATGACTGTCGTGAACTCGTGCCGAACACCGTACCCGCGCCAGCAGCTTCCGTTTGCCTGCGGAGGATAGCAGGGGACCGCTGAGGTGGGACCGGAACCTTGGGGGCTCGCCGCGCACACCGTGGCGAACGCCAGAGCGCGACGCGACGGCTCCGGCGCTCGCGACACGGGTGCGCAGGAAGCCAGCGTTGGCGGATCGAACGTCACCGCGGCGAAGGCGTCGCTCTCTATGGGCGGAGTGCGCGCCGCACAGGAACCATCCCACGACGAGCCAGCATCGAACGTGCCGGCGGCGCCGTCGCCGGGGCAGACGGACGCATGCGCAGTCACCTTGGACGGCAGGACGCACTCGGCCGGGCCACACTCACACGGCTCGCATTTGTCCTGCTCAACATCTTCGATCGGTATAACATCGACCAATGACTCCCACAGGAGCTGATTACTCTGTATACATTCGTGCCTATCCTCATAACCCGTCAGGTAGACGAAAACTTTATCTCGGAGGTCCGGCGAAGGCAGATCGTCAGGATACGGCGAAGAGCAGCCGAGCAATGCGAGCGTTACCAGCGTGTAGACCACGGAAAATCGCATCGCAACCACCACCCTTTCACCGGACACCAGGGCTCTCCGCGAGATTTGGACAGTCATACGGCTTGTCGTCCTCCGATGTGCGCCGGTTCATCCGCAACGAGTGATTCGTGCGTTGGCAGGAGCGCCCTCCGCGCGCAGCTTCCCAGGTGAGCGCTACTTTTCACAGCAGAACACGCGCTTCTCGCCTCGCTCCACCGTGCCAACCACCTTGGAGGTGGCCGGCGTTGGCGTGCAGGAGCCCGACTCCGCGCGGGTGAGCACTGTCCGCACTGCCGCCAGCGGCAGGGGCGCAGGAACATCGTGACACGGGTTGTCACCTTGATCGATGAACGCACCCAGGTCGATCTGGGTATTGCACGTGGCGTCTCCGTACAGCATGACGTCGGCCATGCAGCGGCCCCCTGTCGGAGCGCCGCAGGCACATGGGGTACACGCGCGGTCGTCGCTGAGTCGCACCGTGAACGCCAGGCGATTCGTGAAGCCAGGCCGGCATAACCCATCGGCCTCCGGTGTGATACACAACGCGAAGCGCTCCCAGGAAGCGTGCGACCATTCCAGCGGGCAGACCTTTGCAAAATCTCCCGAGATGGGCGGCGGCTCGAGCGGCGGCGAGGGCGCGCACTGGGGAGCCAGCGCCGGCGGCGCGAAGAGGACGGACGCGAAGCGTTCGCTCGAGACAGGGGGATCGATAGCAACACATGTTCCATGCCAGCCCTCCTCAGCAGCGATCGTGAGCGGCTCTCCTTCGCCGTCGCAGCGGATCGCGGCGTGCGTCGTCAGGCTCGACGGCGCGACGCATGCGGCAGGGCCGCACGTGCAGGGGCCGCATTCGTCCGAAGCGGCTTCATAAGCCCACCCCTCCCAGTAGTCCAGGCGATCTCCAGGACACGGCGGCGCCTCCGCGTGACGTCCCACCCAGAGCAACACCGGGTCATCATCCATGCGGGGCCCGTAGAGCTCGAGCTCATCCCCACAGGCGACGAGCGCCAGAGCGCCGAGCATGAGCCAAGCTGCCGGGTGCATCGTGAACCCCTCCTGCTGCCCGCGGTTCAGTAGTTGTCGTGCCCGCATAGATAGCCCGCGTAGATACCGTCACAGTGCTCGACCTCCGGCGACGGCCGCCGCGTTGCGGCTTCCCGCGCGACCATGGCCTGGCCGTTCGCCAGGGACCGAGGCGCGACGGGCGGCGCGGCAACTGGTGCTTCCTGGAGCGCGCCGGCGGGCCTGAGAGGACACGGCGCGCCGGATCGAAGGGCCGCGGGCTGGACGATCTGCGCCAGGCGCGCAACGGCCTCGGGAGGGCGCTGCCGCCAGGACATCGCGCTCCCGGCCCCGAGCGCCGCTCCCAGCACGAGCGCCGCTCCCAGCACGAGCAGCGCGCCGAGCCAGCGCACCGCGACACGCGTTCCGGTGTCCTCGCTCGAGCGTACCGGGAGAGGCAGCTCCGGCATCCGTGGCGGGCTCGGCGCCGGTCCCGCCAGCTCGCGCGCCTGGCGCGACGGGGGATCGAGGGAAGACACCTCGATCGGGGCGATATCGTCCTCGAGCACCCGGTCGAGGCTCGGGGTCACCACGGGCACCGGCGCAGCCATCGGCGCCTCCTCGTCGCGCGCGAATGGCTCCCACGCCTCCTCGGGAGCCCCCTGGCGCTCCGCGGGCGATCCGGTCACAGCAGCGTCCTCGAGGTCCGCGGGCGCTCGCCCCAGCTCCGCCCACGCGTCGGCGATGGCCGCCAGCACCGTGAGCATCTGTTCCACGCTGGGATACCGGTCCCTCGGCTCCTTCGCGAGGGCCTTCTTCATCACACAGCGAAGCACCGGAGGAACCGTGATGGGGAACCTGGGCTCCCAGGTCTTCTCGGACAGGGTCCGATGCTCCTCGTCGGCGTAGAGCTCGCGCTGGCACAGGAGCTCGTACATGACGGTGCCGAATCCGTAGACATCGGTGCGCTTGCCCAGCCGGCCGCCGAAGATGAGCTCCGGCGCCGCGTGGCACGGCTCCCGGAGCGCCTCCTCCTCGGCGAGCTGAAAGAGGCGAACGAAGCCGAAGTGGGTGATGGCGTACCCGTTCTCGGCGGCGATGAGCACCCGCTCCGGGCTCAAGGCGCCATGGATCGCGCCGAGGTCGTGCGCGCGCGCGAGGCTCTGCCCGAGCTCGATGAGCATCCTCACGGCGGTGAGCCCGAGATCCGCCGCGCGCGTGGCGTCCCTGAGCCGGATCGCGTCCTTGTGGAACGGCGTCGCTGCCCAGGCGACGGTCCCGCTGAGCCCGCCGTAAAGCACGCGCGCGACCTGCGGCACCTTGTCGGCGAGGCGCTGCAAGCGCTCGATCTCCGCGGCAAACACGTCGCGCTCGATCCGCGCGCCTTCCCGCACGTGCACCCAGACGAGCTCCCTCGTGTCTCCGAGCTGCCTCGCGAGGAAGGTGCGCACCATGCCCCGAGCCAGCTCGTTCACGAGCTCGTGCCCCTCCCAGATCTCGCCCTTGGCTACCATGCGATCGTCACCTCCGCACCGGCGGCGCGAGCCCGGATCTCCGTGTCATGCGGCAATACGACGTAGATGAGCGTCGCGGCGCCCGCCACGGCGCCGGCGATGAGCGCCCCCGATCCGAATCCGTGCAGCAGGTTCGCTCGCGTGTTGGCGGCTGTTGCCTCGTCGTAAACCTGACGGAACTCGGGGCTGCTCGGGAGCAGTTGCTCGTCGCCTACCTGGGCGACCCTCGCGACAGCCTCGTTGTCCGAGGCGTTGGCCGCCAGGTGCAGCCCGATGCCCGTGACGAGCAGGGCCGTCGAGACAGCGGCGCCCGTGCCAACGATCCACGGCTTCGGCCCGGATCGCGCCGGCGCCTGCGCTATCCGCGCCGGCGCTGCTGTGACACGCGCAGGTGGACGAGCTCTCGGCGCCGCGGCCCCTGGCGGGCTCTCGAAGGAGAGGGATATGTTTCGCGACTCGCCGGCTGCGACCTTCACCAGCGTGCGAGCGACCTGCCCGTGCCGCCCGGTGACGGTCACCTCGTGCTGGCCCGGCGCGACGTAGATCGGGCTGCCGGCCTTCACCTCCTTGCCGTTCAGGAGGAGCCGCGCCGCGTCCGGGGGCGCGAGCAGGTGAATCTCCGCCACGCGCTGGCGTACCGCGGCGAGATCGGCTCGCCTCACCTCGTAACGGCGGCGCTCGACGGCGTTGGTGGGCGCAGGCATCTGCTCGACGCATTTCGATAGCTCCGCCGCGGCTTCCTCCAGGCGCCCGAGGCGGAGATCCAGCTGGCCGAGCTGACAGAGCGCCATCGTCAAAGGCTTGAGCGCGTAGACCTGCGCCCAGAGGTCGCGGGCGCGGTTGACATCGAGCCGCTTCACGGCCGCATCGGCTTCGCGGATGAGCGCATCCACCTCGCGGGACCCTGGCGCAGGGTCCGCGGCGAGCGCGCTGGAGCACAGCGCGAGGGCGGCTGCCATAGCCCCTTGTGATGAACAGATCAGTCGTCTACGAGCGCGCATGGTTCGCCTCGCGGCACCGAGGTGGACCCGACGCCGCGCGGACTCGTTCCGCGCGGCGTCGCTCTTATACCAGCATCAGTTTTCAGAAGATCCGGAAGAACAACTCGTAGAGCCGAAATCGGCCGCCATTCGCGTTACGTGAACCCATCTCAAATTCTCACAAAAATAAAAATAAGCGCTGCGTGGGCTGTCCAATGCAGCTCGCGCAGTCCACGGGCCGAGCGCTCTGAACACATGGACAGCGGCGTGTGGCCTCCAGACGTCGAGATGGATGGCCTGTTCCCTACGGTTGCTCGTCCGGGATCCGGAGCTCGTTCCACGCCCACTGCGCGGCATCGTCAGGCGCCACGCGGATCGCCTGGATCTCATCCCGTCCTATCGGGAGGACGTTGCCCTCCTCGTCCCTTGTCAAGACGACCTCAGGCCAGCTGAGGTCGACGACGCGCACGCGCCGCGCCCGCGACCACGGATCGGCCCAGCCCGGCGCTGCGCCGATCACCAGGTCGACGGCCGCGCACTTCTCGCGGGCGCTCTTCAGCTGCTGGTGGAGGCTCACGTCGCCGGGCAGGGCCCAGTCGACGGCCAGCGCTTCGTCGAGGGGGCCATAGCGAAGCCGAACGGAGCCGTGGAGGACACCGTACTGGTAGAAGGAGAGGAGCGCCTTGACATCGCTCTCGATCCGACGCGCAAGCCGCTGGTGGTCGCCTTCGGACAGGTAGCGCGCCATCCGCTCGGGCTCGCCGAGAGGACGGCTGATGCGGGTGGTTCCGGCGATGACGAGCTCCGGCGTGATCTGGAGCGTACGGCCCGTGCGGTCCAGGCGCCTGGACGCCTGCGGAGGCCCGAGGTCCACGACCCGGCAGCGGTCCGCGTCGAACCCCAGCGCGTGCAGCGTGTCGCGGATGTGGAGCCCTGCGATCACGTCGAATCGCGCGAGCACCCCAGCGAGCTCGGCGGCGTCGCGGCCGATGAAGGTCTGGATCGATCGCGGGCCGACGTCGAGCAGCGCCACGGCCTGCGGATGCGCGGCGGAAGGGACCACGCGAAGGACGGCGCGACGGGACGCGCGCGCGATCTCGGCGTCGCGCTGCGCCTCCGCGTCGAGCTTCGCGCGGCGGACCGCCCTGTGCTGCTCCGGCGCGGCGCGCTGCGCCTCCGGCTCCGAGCGCTGCGCCTCTCGCGACGTGCGCTGCGCCTCTCGCGACGTGCGCTGCGCTCGCTGGACGAGCACCGGCTGTGACAGCTCGCGGATCGCCCGCCGCATCGCGACGAGGCCGGGCGCGGCGGGGTTCAGCGTGAGCCGTCCGCCGTCACCGTGGATGAAGAGGTCGCTCTTCCCCGGCCCGTTGCGGGGGCCGAGCTTCTCTCGGTACCTCGTGAGCCCGGCGAGGAAGGTCTCGATCTCCTCCGCGGTCATCGGCGTCTGCCGCGCATCCAGCACGGCGGCGGCCTGTCGGATCCACGGCAAGCGCGTCACGGACTGATCGCGGAAGGCCGCCTCGATCTCGTCGAGGGACAGGGGGACGTCGTCACCGGGCAGAGGAAGCGTGGACGCCGGGGGCTGCGGCTCCGCGCGCTCGTCGAGGGGGCCGGGCGCCCGCAGGAAGGTGCGCAGCAGGCGGAGGTCGACGACCTTGGGGCGCCGGTCGTCCCGCTGGGTACCGCGCGCCGGGCGCGCCACGGGACGGAGCTGACGATCCTTCGAGATCCGGGGATTCGGCTTCGCCATGCGCGCGCACCGTACCGCAACGTCCGTCTCGATTCAGCACTGCCGACGGGCTCACGACGTCCAGGGTCGGATGGGAGTCGGTCAGTTGAGAAAATGGGACATGAAATGAGAAAATTCAGAAGCCACACGGAATGGCCGAAGCGAATAACGCGATGCTTTCCGGTGAACCGTCGAAATTTTCCAGGCCGAATCCGGCGCGGACCTCCACATCGGATCCTGGCACGCACAGGAGAAGCGCAGTGTGCGTCTGTGTTGCGGGTGACCGCCCACGGATCGTGGTCCACCCGGGGAACTCGCGCTCACCCACATGATCCTCTGATATGATCCACTGTTGCGCTCGGCGCTCGTGGCGCGTCCCCGCAGGGGACGGCTCCGTCCTCCCCCAACACCTGACGAGGTCTTACCATGTCTCCCACCGGTCACTGCCATCGTGGTCTGATCGCCTTCCTTTCCCTCGCCGCGCTCGTGGCCGCCGGCTGCGGTCCTGCATCGGAGCCCGCGGCGCTCGCGGAAGCGGCGCTCGAAGACGCGGCGCTCCAGGCGAACGCGGCGCCGTCGGCCGACCACCACGCGAAGAAGCAGAAGGAGAAGCAGAAGAAGAAGTGCCGCGGCCACATCGGTGTCCACGCGGAGTGGTCCTCTGTGGCGCCGCTGCCCCGGGCGCGAGAGCGGCACATCGCCCTGCTCATGCCGGACGGCCAGGTGATGGTCGCCGGCGGCAGCGGCGACTACCCCTACCCCACGACGGTCGACTTCTACAATCCCGCCGCCGACGCGTGGACGACCGGCGGCACGCTGCCCTACCCGCTGGCCCCCGTGGGCGCGGCGCCCCTGCCGGACGGCCGGGTGCTCTTCAGCCCGGGCGGGCTTGTCTACGATCCGAGCACGGGCGCGACGACGAGCGTCCCCCTCACGCCCGGCGAGTCGATCCATGGCTGGGAGTTTGCCCAGACGGCGCTGACTCCCCTGCCGAACGGGCTGGTGCTGCGCACGGGCGGCAGCGACGACGAGAGTGTTCTGAAGGAGGCCGTGCTCTACGATCCTGCCACGAACACCTGGTCCAGCGCAGGGTCGATGTCGGTGACTCGCCACCTGCATACGGCGACGCTGCTCCAGGATGGGCGCGTGCTCGTCGCCGGCGGGTACAAGTTGAACGGCAACGAGATGCCCGAAGGTCGCACCGGCGTCGAGATCTACGATCCGGCCACGGGCGCCTGGACGGCGGCGGCGCCGACGAACCTGCCTCGCATGCAGCACACGGCCACGCTGCTGCCCAGCGGGCGGGTGCTGGTGGTCGGCGGCGGCGGCCAGATCTACGGCGGCACCGAGGAGGAGATCGTGGTCCTCGTCGATGCGGGCGAGACCGCCGAGATCTACGATCCCGCGAGCGACACGTGGACGCTGACCCCGCCGCCGAATTTCCGCCACACCTGGGCCTCCGCCGTGGCGCCCATGTCCCACGGCCGCGTCATGGCCATCGGCGATGAGGGCGCCGAGATCTACAAGGAGGCGAACAATACGTGGACCGTGATCGACGACCCGATCCCGAGGGCCTTCCACACCGCGACGACGCTGCAAGACGGCTCGGTCCTCATCACGGGCGGGTATGACGCGACGTACTTCTCGAATCCGCCGGCGATCGAGAGCGTGGAGCGCTACGGGGGCTGCAAGAAGAAGCGGTGACGCGTCCAGGGGCGCCGCGCGGTGCGCGGGGGATCGCCCCGGGGCCCGCTCACTCTCCTCCTCGGCGCGCCGGTGTCGCAGCGTTGGGCGGCCGCGCGACGAGCGCGCGCGGCGTCTCGCCGGTCATGGCGCGAACGTCGGCGATCATCCGTGGCCTGCCTCGCGAGGAGATCGCCTTCTACGCCGATGAGATGGACGTCGACCTCAACCCGCGGCTCGGGCTCGACTGGATGCGGCGCGGCCGGCAGAAACATGTGCTCACGCCCGGCAAAGACCAGAAGCGTTACATCGATGGCGCGCTGACGATCGGCTCCGGCGACCTACTCCGTATCTTTCCCCGTCAACAGATATTCGAGCCGATCACACTCCGCCGCCACCTGCCGCACGTACGTCGCGAACTCCTCCCCCGACAGCCCCGCCTTCGGTACCCACGACTCGCCCACGAGCCGCCCTCGGTCGTCGAGCCGGAACCCCACGAGCTGCGTCGACCGATTCCTGCGCCATGCCCTCAGGGCGATTTTCTCCTGCCGCTGGACCTCGGCCCGCTGGGCGACCACGCCCACGACCCGAAAAGCGTCCCCCTCGTCGGCTACGCGCACCCGCTGGTGCCGCTCGTCGGCGAACCGTACCTCGATCTCGTCACCGTCGATCGCGAAGCCCGCGCCCTTGCACAAGCGTGTCCACTCACGCGCCATCGGTCGACTCCTTCTCCAGGTCGCTCCGGAACGTTGCCAGCGGCTCGTCATGCCCCGGAAGGTGATGCTGCTCCAACCGATCGGCCTGCGCGGCGACCCGGCCGATGAGCGCCGCGATGCGCTCAGCGTCGTGCTCCTCGGCCGCGAGAAGCACGTCCTCCTCGACGGTCAGATCGTACGACCCCTCCTCCTTGTCGATCACCCCGAGCCGGACGGGCAGCGCCGATACCTCTTCGGCGATCGCGTCCTGCCCCTCGTCGGGCGATACGCGGCCCACAGGACTGATGCACCGGACCAGCGGTCGTTCGCCGAACGATTGCAGATAGAGCGCGAACGGCTGCTGGCGGCGCTCGAGCTGCACGGTGCCGAGGAGCGCCCCCGGCGGCGCCGCCTCCTCCAAAGCGACGCGCAGCGCTCCGAGAGGTCGGCTGCGCAGCCGATCGAAGCGCGCGAGCGCCGCCTGCGTGGCCGCTGACTCTACCGCCAGCCCTCGCCGCCCGCCCGACAGCGCGCTCCGCGGCACGGGGAACGCGCTCCGCAGCCTCGCGCGGATCGGCTCCACGTAGCGTCGGCCCCCGACGATCTCCTTCGAGACATCGAGCTTTCGCTGCTCCGCCTCGCCCTGTCCCAGCCCCTCGTGCATCAGGCGCAAAAATACGTTCATCCGCTCGAGGACGCGCTGGACCTGGAGCACCTCTACCGTGTCTTCCAGGTGCGGGTAGTACACCTGCAGCATGTCCTCGCCGCCGAGCTCCCCCGCAAGCCCGGACAGGCGGCGATCCGTCTGCGAGAGGACGCGATCGATCCGGCCGATGCGCTGCTCCATCGCCGATGGGGTCCATGAGATCCCGTAGTGATGCACCGCCGAACAGAACGTATGCAGATCCTCACCCTCCTGGAGCAGATCGGTGGTCACGAGCACCAACGGATACCCGGGCATGCGGAACTGTTTGACCAGGGTGCCGTTGACCTGCCCCGACATGCCGCCCACGGGCTGCTGCCGTCGAAGCAGGTCTGCAAAGACGCGCGCCGTCTCGGAGGGTGGGCGCGTCCGCGCGTCCGGCGCGTTGACATCCAGGATGAGCTCGAAGTGGTCCGCGACCGCGGCGAGCTCGTCGAAAGCCCCCCACGACCGCGTCGTGAGCGGCGCCGCCATCTGCCCCTCCAGCAGATCGAGGTACTCGTCGATGCGCGCCTTGTCGACCACAGTCGCGTCGTCCTCGGCGACCTCGTGCGCGCGCAGGTCGAGGCTGCGAATGCGGCCGATCGTCATCACATAGAGGTCGATGAGGGCGTGACCGAGTCGGGCCGTCGTGGTGAGGAGCTGAGCGCGTTGCTCCCGCTCCCGAAACACGCCGCGGAAGTCCCGGGCACGCGGCTCCGGCCAGAGCCGGGCACGCAGACGAGGCCGCTCGCGGAGCTCGGTCCAGAAGGTGGGGAGCTCAAGCCAGTCGCCTATCTCCGGAGGCTCTTTCGTATAGGGCTTCTTAGCCGCTGCCTCGTAGCGATCGTGCCAGATGACCCGCGCGTCTTCGCAGAGCGGCCCCTCCCGATCCTTGAGCAGCTCGATCGACGCAGCCTGCACCGCCATGAAGCGGTCGCCGCGGGCGTGCTTCTTCGCCTTGCTGCTCAGGAAGCGCGCCGACCGCCGTCGCAGCTCGGCGCGCAGCGCTTCGACCGGCATACCGAGCGCCTCGGCCAAGGCAGTTGTAACTCCCTGGGGGCGAGCGCCGAGCAGCGCCATGACGTGGTTGTCCTCGAAGAACGTCGCGTAGGTCGCCCCGCGCTGCACGAAGCGCTGCTGGACGTTGGCGCCGCTGATCACCCCCTTCGGCCCTTCGCCCCGGAAGAACCACGCAAAGAACGTGTCGGTCCCGCCCCGATCCTCGTCGTCGCCCGTCGCGCCGGGCCGTCCTGGTACGCCGCCTCCGGGTGTGGATGCGTCAGAACCAAGATCACGGGCCTGCGCCTTCTCTGCCCGGTACTGCGCGTACATCTGATCGAGCTTCGGTCGAACCTCCGCCGGTAGCCGGCTGCGCAGCGTCTCGATGAGCCACATGTCGTAGCGATCATCGAGCTTCCGCTTCAGCTCCTTCACGGAGGCGACCCGCCGGACGAAGACCAGCGCCTTCCGCCCCCCGGTCCAGGCGCCGGCCAGGCTCTCCACAACCGCGTCCATCTTCGGGTGCGGCAGCTCCTGCCCGTCGAAGCGCTTGCGGTAGTCGCGCGCGAGCCCGTTCACCGAGCCGACGTCGATGCCCTCCCGCTCCTGCTGCTCTTCGGTCTGATCCGGATCGTCGAAGTTGCTCGCCTCCTCGTCGTCGCGCTTCACGCCCGCCGTCTGCAGGAAGCTCTCGAAGGACGCGAGCATGCCGATCTGGAACGACGCGTTGAATCGCTCGTCGCCGAGCACCTCGCTCACCTTCTTCTGCACCAGCGCCACGACGAGACGTTGGCGGTCGTCCTCGACCCGGATGGGCTGGTCGTGCTGCGCCACGCCGCCGCGCCGCCACTCTCGCCGGTAGAGGTTCTTCGTGTGCTCTGCGCCGTTCACCTGGATGCTGGTGACGCGGCGCACGAGGATCTCCGCGGCGAGCTTCTTCTTCTCGTCCTCGCTCACCTCCGGATCCCGCAACCCCTCGAAGCCCTTGGCGTGCCCGAAGAGGTCGAGCTGGTTCCAGAGATGGGTGTACGTCTCTTCGATGGGTGTCGCCGAGAGGAACAACACCCGTTTTGCCCGGCAGCCGTATCCGGGGAAGAGGCGCCTTCGGCCACCCGTCTTCTCCGACGGGTGGCCGAAGGCGAGGCCGAGGACGCGGTTGCGGGCAGCGGCCTGCTCGCGGAAGCCGTGCTTGAGGTTGTGGGCCTCATCGACGATCACCAGGTCGAAGACCGGCAACGCGCAGCACACGGCGCGGGCAAAGTTGTCCTTGAATGCCTCTTTTTTCACCCGCAGGTCAAAGACCTCGGGGTGGACCCAGGGCAGGTGCTTTCGGAACGAATCGCTTGTGCGCCGCCAGCTTTCCGTGTCGCCGGAGAGGGGGAGGCTGAAGCTGCTGAAGCGCCCGAAGAAGTCACGGTCGTCGTCGAGCCCGGTCTCGCGCACCAGCTCGAGCAGGTTGCTGCAGGAGACGAGGGCGCGGGCCGGGCGCCCGTCGAGCGCCTTCACCCGCATGTCCGCGAAGCGGACGTTGTGGCGAACGAAGTTACTGAGCTCCTTCATCCATTTCTGCTGGATGTTCTCGCGCGGCGAAAGCACGAGCACACGGAAGGTGGGCTCGAAGTGGCGGAACAGGGCGAGCACCCCGAGCGCCACGTAGGTCTTGCCCATCCCGACCTCGTCGGCCAGGTACGCCACGCCGCGGCGACAGAGGATGTCATGCAGCGCCACGGCCCCCTCGAGCTGCTCCTGCGCGCGCTGCCCCCCGCCGATGCGGGCCCCGAAATCCAGAAGCTCAGCCGCCGTACGGAGGTCGATCATGTCCCCGCCTCGTGCGCTTTCTGGCGACGCAGGAACCGTTCGTCGAACCACGCGAGGAACGGACCCATCTCGTCAGGCGCCTTTGCAATCAGCGCCTCGCGGATGGGACGGGCCCCCTCGAACAACCGCTCCAGCGCCTTGCCGTCGACCTCGTGCTCACGCCAGAAGTCGGGCCATCTCCCCCGCACCCCGGCGCAAAGCTGCCTGGCGCAGAGCACCATGACGTACCGGTCGACGGCATCGGCGTGCCCCTTCCCTTCGAGGACACGCACCAGCAGGCTCCCGAGCGAGTCGTACTTCTTGCCAAAGAGACGGTAGATCGCCTCGCGCTCGTTGCCTCTCTCGAGCGCCTCGTGCACCGCCCGCTCCAGGCAGCCGAAGGCGTGAAAGATGCCGGCGAAGCGGTCGAACAGGGTGTCGGCGTCGGCGACCAGACGGGCGGCCGCCATGAGGTCGGCGCCCTGACCCAGGAGCGCGAGCTCGGGGGCCCGCGCTTCCAGGAAGGCGGCCCGCTGCTCCACGGTGAGGAGCGACCAGTAGCGGAGGATGTCGGCTGCCGAGAGCTCCGTGAGCAGCGAGGGCTTGTGCGACATGCCCTCCTCCTGGACCAGGAGCACACCCGGCGTCACGGCCTCGCCGTGCACGGTCAGGAACGAGGCGCTCTTCAGCAGCACCGCGAGGCGACGCGCGTCGTCCTCGGACAGCGAGCTCCACGCGCGGCCGGGCAGCGCGGTGAGGCGGAAGAGCTCCTCGCCCTGCGCCTCGACGCGCAGCCCCGGGGAGGGCTTCAGGTCATCCCAGTACACCTCGGCGGCGCCGGTGTCCCAGCGGTAGCGGATGCGCAGCCGCGTTCCGCCCGACGCCGCCGTGCCCTCGTCTTCGCCCGCGAACTGGAAGTGGACGGGGCGGCGCTCCTCGGCGTCGAGCCAGAAGTCTGGACGCCGCGGCGGGACCACCTCGACCAGGAAGCCGGTCTCCACGTTACCACCGGCCCCGTGGGCCGCGTTCGTCAGGTTGGCCGAGCCCACGAAGAGGATCTCCCGCTTCGGTTGCTGCGAGAAGAAGCGGTACACCTTGGCGTGGACCAGGCGGCTGTCCGCGTTCTTGATCTCGCCGCCGCGGAGCAGCTCTTTGGGCAGCCCTGCCCAGGTCACGCCCGGCAGGGCGCTCACCGACTCGTAGAGTTCCTGCCGGCAGAGCGCTTCGCCCCGGCGACCGCGCGGCAGATAGACGCGCACCGCGCGCGGTGAGAAGCGAGCGAGGAGATCCTCGAGAGGCTTCGCCTCGGCGGCATCGTCGAAGTACGGAGAGATCACCTCCAGGCACATGCCCCGGAGCGCGTTGCCCGTCACCTCGGCGAGGAAGTCTGGGACGGGCTGCTTCCCGTCGTAGAAGTGTGTGTGGAGCACCCCCTCCTCGGAGCGGACCGCGCGCTGCTCCGTGCGCCGCAGGAAGGCCCTTATCTCCCGGAGCGCGACGTGCTCCTCCTGGGCTGGCACCTTCCGCTCCAGCCAACCGAGGAACCCGACGAGATCGTCGCGAAGCCGCGTCTTGCCCCCTTCGGGGATCTCTTCGAGATGGCACACCTCGACGTTCTCCCACCAGCCGGCGCGGGTCAGGTTGGCCGAGAGGCTCGCCACCAGCAGCGCCCGCGGCCGTTGCCCCTCCGCGTTCTGCTCCTTCTCCTCGACGAGCACGAAGACGTTCTTCGGGTGGAAGATCCCCGTCCGGTGCTGCACCGGGATCCGGCGCACATCGAGCTTTGCCCCGCCGGCGTCGCTCTGCTGCAGGCCGTTGGCGTCGTAGTACACCGCGATGTGCCCGGGCAGGCTGCGGAGCGCGTCCTCGAGCTGCACCAGGCGAACAGCCGTCGCGTGGCTCACCGGAATGTCGAGAAAGACGGGGAGCACCTCCTGTTCGAAGAAGCCCGGGTCGAAACGGAACGTGAGGAAGACGGCGCTCACGAGGCGCCGCCCGTTCATCCGGTCGCCGAAGTGGCGTGAGAGCACGGCGCGCGGGATCTCCGGCACGATCACCCCTCCTTGAGGGCGAGCGTCACCGCCCGCAGCGAATCGAGGAAGTAGGGGAAGCGCCAGAGATGGGGCAGCTCCTCGCGCGGCGGCAGGTTCCCGCCCTCGTCACGGAAGCGCACCACGAGCCGGCCGCCCTGCTCCTCGATCCACGGAATGGCCCCGGCGCGCGACTTCATCACATAGCGGTTCTGCTCGAGCAGGAGCTGGACCGCCGACGCATAATCGCCGGCGCCGAGCCGCTCCCCGAACCGCACCCAGCGCTCTCCCGCTGCAGGCTCACCGGAGGCGACGCCGATCTCGGCCTCCAGCGCCTGCACGCCTTTCACGTCGATCGTCCTGACGCGGGGACCCCAGCGCTCGCGCAACGCCGCGACCACCTCGACGGTCGTGGCCTCGCCTCGAGCCAGCAGGAACGAGAAGAGCAGCGAGGCGGGCGCCATCAAGGACTCCGCGTGACGGATCCGATCGAGCTTTTGCGCGAGCACGCTCGCCTCGCCCCCGCGGGTCCGCGCGGTCTTGACGAGCTGCGCGACCGCGGGCGGGCTCCAGGCAAAACCGGACCCGGCGAAAGGCGGATCGAGGAGCAGGCCCGCGAGCTCGCGCTGGAGCCCGCCGGTGCGATCCTCGGGGCCACCATAGACCAGGCTGTCGCAGTAGAACGCGCGCTCCTTCGCGAGGATACGGCGCTTGAGGATCCGGGCCACCCCGTCGACCAGGCCCGCGTCCTTCCCGCGCAGGTCGAGGCGCGTCGCTGGATTGCGGAGGATGTTGACGAGCGCGCGGCCCTCCCGGCCCGCGCCTTCCGCGAGCACGGGGAGGTACGTCCGCTCGACGAAGTCCCGCGCTGCGGGCGTGAGCCGTGGAGGATCCGACTCGACCAGGCCCGAGGACCGCGCGGGGACGGTGTAGAGACCCCAGAGGCCGTAGGTCTTCTGGTCGCTGAGGATCTGGCAGGACCGGTCGGCCGATAGGGTGATCTTCGGACCTTCGTTCAGGCTCCGGGCGACGCGCTCGACGCCGCGGAAGGAGAAGTCCTCGTTGACCGCGGCGCGGGCATAGGCGGCGAGCTGCTCCCACTTGAGGAAGGTGGCGAGCTCCGTGCCGCTGGCGCCGGCTTCGGCGACGCGCTCGACGAACCAGTAGCCGAGGATCAGCGTCGTGAAGTCGCGGACCGAGCTGCTCACGGTCGTGAGGTTGTGAATGACGTGACGGCCGAGGCGGGTCCAGATGGCCTGGATACCGAGCGGGTCGCGAGAGCCCTTGACAACGGCGCGCTCGTCGAGATCGGTGAGGAAAGGTGCCATGGTCCTCATCAGGGGAAGCGCACGGAAGCTCGGCGTGGGTCGGCGCGGAGCCGATGGAACGATCGTTTGGAGGCTGCGCGTCGTCGCGCGGCCGCGACCGGAGGACGAGGGTACCGTCGCCGTCACCAAGATTACCAGGGCTGGCGCGGCCCCCGGTCGCGTTTTCCAGAAAGCCTCGAAACGACGATCGCCTGGACGCCCTTCACCTCGTCCACCCGAGCGGCTAGTGTTGCGCCCCTTCGCCGCCATCCGCGGGCCAGCCGGCCGTGATGGTGGCACCACGCAGGGGAGCGCACGATGAGCAGCCCGACGCAAGCCACCACGACGCAGCCTGACGTACCCGACCGCGCCCGGTACTACACGGCCGCGCTCCGGGCGCTCCGCTTCGTCGAACGGCGCGCGCCCACCACCCGCCGCTTCGGCAGCGAGGCCGACGCGCAATGGGGCGCCTTCCGTGGCAATCTCACCACCGCGGATCGACTCGACCTCCTGCTGCGCGACGCCGACGCGCACTGGCCCGCCGCGTTCGGCGCTCGCAACGTGTTCGCGCTCCGAGCGGCCGCCGAGGACGAGGCGTTCGGCGCCGGGTGGAGTCCGCTCGATCCCCTCGACGCCGAGGAGCTCTGGCGCAAGGTCCTCGCCGAAGCGCCGCCCGAGGGGGTCCGGGAGACCGTTCTCGCCGCCGCATCGTCGTGGGATCTAGAGTTCGACCCGCCCGAGCTCGGCACGATCGCGCCCACCGACAAGCTGCTCGTCGTGGGGCCGAGCGCGGTCGCCGCCGTCGTCACCGCGTTCGCGGCCGACAAAGACCTCGGTTGGGCCGACCAGGTCGTCTGCGTCGCCACGCCGCCCGCCCACCGGCAGCTCGCCGCCCTCGGGGCCGCCCTGCTCAACGACACAAAGAATCCCACCGCCCTCGCCTCGCCCGCCGGCAAGACCACGATCAGCGCGGGCCGCCGCCTCGTCCTCTCGAGCGACGCCGCGCCCGAGGACGCCACCTGGGCGCGCGCCGCCGCCGCGCCCTGACGGAGATCGACATGCTCGCAACCTCGCGAATCGAGCTGGTGGGAGAGTCGCCCCACGCCCACGAGGTGGAGGCGATCCAGTTCGCGATAGGCGAGCTGCCGAGCTCCGATCCGTACCGCATCTGGGGCCTTGTCGAGCTCCTCGAGCCGACCACCGGGCGCCTTTACGAGATTGACCTCCTCGTGCTCGGGTACTCCGCGCTCTACCTCGTCGAGATCAAGAGCGGTCCCGGCAAATACGAGGGCGACGTCGTCGACTGGTATCGCACCCCGCCGGACGGGCTCCGACGCTGGATGGAGCCACCGCTCCGCCTCGCGAACCTCAAAGCGAAGATCCTCAAGAGCCGCCTGCGCTCGAAGATGAAGAATCCGGACCGGGCTCCCCGGGTCGAGCCGCTGATCTTCCTCAGCAGCCCCGAGGCCGAGGTGCGCCTCGGGAGCGACGGCCGCCTCGCCGTCGTCGGTCGCAAAGAGCTCCTCGCCGCGCTCACCCGGCACGAATTTCCCGGTGCCCCGCCGGGCTGGCGCGCCGAACGCATCGACCAGCCGCTCGCCGCGGACATCGCCCAGGCGCTCGCCGCGATCGGCATCCGCAAGCGCAAGGGCAAGCTCTACGCGGGCGCGTACGAGCTCGGTCCGCTGCTCGACGACGGGATCTTCCAGGCAGGCGGCGCCGACGACGACGCCTCGGCTCCCTCGGGGTACCAGGACCGCCTCGCCACCCACCGCGACACCCCGGGCTTGAGCCGCCGGGCGCGCGTCTACCTCGTCCCGCAGCAGACCACCGTCGCACGCCGCCAGTCGCTTCGACGCGCGGCCGACCGCGAGTCCCAGCTCCTCTACGGCGTCCGCGAGCACCCGAACGTGCTCACCTTCGTCGACTACATCACCGACGCACCGCTCGGCCCCACGGTCCTCTTCGACGCGTTCGAGGGCGGTGTCCCGCTCGACGCGTTCCTCCGCCAGAACGCCGATCTCCCGTTCCCCGAGCGGGTCGCCCTGGTCGAGCAGATCGCCCGCGCGCTCGCCTACTGCCACAAGAAGGACGTCCGCCACGGCGCGCTCGGCCCGCACGCGGTGCTCGTGCGCCGCGACTCGGCAGGCCTCCTGCAAACGTGCCTCTTCAACTTTCAGCTCGGGGCCGGCCAGCAGGTCCGCAGCACCGTCCACTGGTCGGCGCTCACCTCGACGCCCTGGGCGGTCTATCAGGCGCCCGAGCTGCGCGAAGAAGCCGGGGGGCCGACGCCCGTATCCGACGTCTTCAGCCTCGGCGCGCTCGCGTACTTCATCTTCACGGGGCGGCCTCCGGCCGCGAGCGTCGTCGATCTCGACGCTCGCCTCGCCCGCGAGCACCACCTCGATCCGCGCACCGTCGACGACGACGTCGACACAAGGAACCTGGCCGAGGTGATCATCGCCGCGACAAAGCGCTCGGTCCCCTTGCGCTACGACGACGCCGGCGAGTGGATCGAGCTGCTCCTCGCGGAGATCACCCCCCGGGCGCCCGTGCCCGAGGCGATCGAGCTCGACCCGCTCGAGGCCCGCGCGCGGGACGTCCTCGCCGGCGGCCTCGTCGTCGAGGCCGTGCTCGGCTATGGCGCGAGCTCCCGCGCGCTCCAGGTCCTCCGCGCGTCGGACAGCCGGATCTATGCGCTCAAGGTCAGCCTCGCGCCCGAGCACGACGAGCGCCTCGTCGAGGAGGCCAAGATACTCCGCGAGCTCGAGCACCCGCGCATCGTCCGCGTCGTCGAGCAGCGCTCGATCGCCGATCGCGCCTGCCTGCTCCTCTCGTTCGCGGGCGAGCAGACGCTCCAGCGCTTCCTTGCGCTCGAAGGCACCGTGTCGCTCGATTACGCCAGCCGCTTTGGCGAAGACCTGCTCTCGGCGCTCGAAGAGCTCGAGGACAAGAAGATCATCCACCGCGACATCAAGCCTGCCAACGTCGGCGTCGGCGGCCCCGGCAAAGCCGCGGTGCACCTCACCCTCTTCGACTTCTCGCTCGGCCTCGCGCCGCTCACCGAGCTCGGCGTGGGCACCGCGGCCTACCGCGACCCGTTCCTGCGCCAGCGCGGCGCCTGGGATCCGGCCGCCGATCGCTGGAGCGCAGCGGTCACCCTCCACGAGATGCTCACCGGCGTGCGGCCGACCGTGACCGAGGGCGCGTCGCCCGACGGCGCGGCCGTCCCCAGGACCACGCTGGCCGCGGAGCGGTTCGATCCGGCCGTCCGCGACCGACTCGTGGTCTTCTTCGAGAAGGCGCTCACCCCTGACGCCGAGCTGCGCTTCTCCTCCGCGCGCGAGATGCGGCGCGCCTGGGTGGCGATGGCGGGGTTCGACGCGCCCGCGGCCACGGCCGTCGCGCCGGTCGCCGGCCCCTCGGCCGCCGCCGCCGGCGCGGCGCGGAGTCCCACCGCCGAGCAGGCCACCGCGGCCCCGGAGCCGGCAGAGCTCACGCCCGAGCAGCTCGCCGCGATCCGCCCCGAGACCCCGGCGGAAGCCCTCCCGCTCTCCGCCCGCGCGCGCAACGCGCTCGATCGGGCCGGGGTCCTGTCCGCCCGCGATCTGCTGGAGCTCCCCGACAACCGGATCTCGTCGGTGCGCGGCGTCGGCCGCCGCGTCGCGGTGGAGATCCTCGGCCTGCGCAACCGCTTGAAGGCGCTCGAGGCGCTCGCGTCCGTGGCGCCGACGCCGTTCTTCGCCGCCGGTTACCGCGGCGAAGACGTCCACCTCGCGACGACGAAGCTCGCGCCGGCGCTGGTGGCCGCGCTCGGCGACGCGGGGCTCCACGGCCTCCTCGCCGTCGCCGCGGCGCCGGCCGCGCAGGTCAACGCCGTCGTCCGGCGGGCCGGGTTCGAGACGGCGGAGCTCACCCAGCTCATCGAGCGGGAGAGCCGGGCCGCCGGCGATCGCACCCGCCCGCCGACGCTCGAGGCGTGGATCGCCGCCCTCCTGCCCGCCGCGAAGAAGCGGACGGCGTACCTGACGTCGCTCTACGGCCTCGCCGAGCCGTTCACGTCGCGCCTCGACGTCACGGTGCGCGAGGTCTCGGCCCACCACAAGGTCACGACCGCGAACATCTACCTCGCGCTCGGGGCGGCGCGCGCGGCCTGGGCGAAGCACGGCGCCTTGGGCGAGCTGCGCGATCTCGGCCACGCCCTCCTCGACGAGGCCGGCGGCGCCCTCCCGATCGCGCGCGCGGCCGAGGCGATCCTCGCGCGCCTGCCCCACGATCGCGCGGTCGCAGAGCCTCTTTCCCGTGCCCGCGCGGCGGCGCTCTTCCGGATCATCGATGAGGTCGAGCACGGGCATCCCGGCCGCCTGCAGGTGATGCGCCTTTCGGGTGGCTCGATCTGGGCGCTCGCCGACGAGGCGCTCAAGACCGTGCTGGAGGCGCTGGGTCGCGTCGCCGACGAGCTGGCGGGCCGGACGATCCTCGCCTCGCCGGGCGAGGCGGCGCGCTGCTTTGCCGAGGTGGTTCGCGACACCCCGCTCGCGGCGCTGGCCGGAGAGCGGCTCGCCGAGGTCGCTGCGGCGGCCAGCCGGCACGCGGCGCGCTCGACCCGCCTCGAGATCTACCCGCGGGATCTGCCGCCGGAGCGCGCCCTGGCCCTGAGCGCGGCGGTGCTGGTGAGCGGGCTGCCGCCGGAGGAGATCCAGAAGCGGGTCAGCGCGCGCTACCCAGACGCCGCGGCGTTGCCGGAGAGGCCGGAGCTCGACGCGCTGCTGAAGGCGCACGACCTGGTCTGGAACGGGGCGGCGGGCTGCTACCTCCGGGCGGGCGAGGGCCAGCGCACCGGCCATGCGACGACGGGCGCGGCGCTGCCGCGGCTCCCGACGGCGCCGACGGGGCGGCCGCTCGCGATGGATGCGGAGGCGATCCACGCCCGCGCGTTCGACGAGAAGATCGCCCACGCGCTCGACCGCCGGCTGTTCCGGGTGCTGGGCGTGCTCGCGGACTCGGCGAGCCAGGCGGCGCTGATGCTGGCGCGCCGCGCGGGGACGGAGCCGACGTCGTTCGACACCGAGCTCATCGGGGCGATGAACCGGCAGATGGAGAAGCTCGGGGTGAACCCGGCGGTGGTCCACGACGCCGATCGCCAGGGGCCGGCGGGGGCGACGTGGCCGAACCTGATCCACCTCGCCGAGCTGGCCGCAGCCGAGGTGGCCGATCGGCTGTTGCCGCCGCGGAAGCCGCTGGTGCTTGTGTCGCCGGGGCTGCTCGCGCGCTACCGGCTCACGGGCTTCCTGAGCCGGCTGATCGAGGCGTCGAAGGAGCGCGACGCGGCGGCGATCTTCCTGCTCGTGCCGGCGCATGACGCGGGCGGACTGCCGCTGATCAACCAGGAGCTCCCGATCCGCGGGATTTTGCCTTCGGACGGCCTGTGGGTCTCGCCCTACTGGCTCACCAACAAGCACAACGCCGCCGCCTGAGAGCGAAACGACCATGGCCGCCCGACGCCAGAGCACGCAGAAGAACCCCACGGAGATTGAAGGGCAGAGCGATCCGAAGGCGCCGCTCGACAGCGCCCGGTTGCTGGTCGCGGCGAGGCCGGTGTTGAAGCAGCTCGCCGAGGATCTGCTGGTGCGGGCGAGAGGGTCGGCGGCGGTCACGGCGGCGCTGGAAGCGCGGCACAAGGTGGAGCAGGAGCAGCGGCGGACGGCGGATCCGTTCGTCGTCTGGCAGACGAACCTGGTGGACCAGGTCGCGGCGGCGTGGCTGCTCTCGTGCGTCTTCGTCCGGACGCTGGAGGACCGGGGGCTGCTGGGCGGGGCGCGGCTCGCGGGGCCGGGCGCGGCGGATAGCCAGCGGATCTTCCTCGATCTGGCCCCGTCGCTCGGGGAGCGGGACTATCTGCTCACGGTCTTTCGCGAGCTCAGCCACTTTCCGGCGGCGCGGGACCTGTTCGATGCGAAGCACAACCCGGTATGGCTGTTGACACCTTCGGCGGAGGCGGCGAAGGCGCTGCTCGGGCTGTTCCGGCTGCCGGATCCGGAGGCGCCGACGTTTCGCTTTGGGCAGGAGGACACGCGGTTTCTTGGAGACCTGTATCAGGACCTGAACGAGGTGGTGCAGAAGCGGTATGCGCTGCTCCAGACGCCCAGGTTCGTGGAGTCGTTCATCCTGGATCGGACCCTGGAGCCGGCGATCGAACGGTTCGGGCTGAACGAGACGACGGTGATCGATCCGACGTGCGGCAGCGGGCACTTTTTGCTCGGAGCGTTCGATCGGCTCTACGAGCACCGGCTGCACGCGGAGCCGGGGCTGGGCGAGCGCGAGGCGGCGCGGAAGGCGCTCGATGCGGTGTATGGGGCGGATATCAACCCGTATGCGGTGGCGATCGCGCGATTCCGGCTGACCCTGGCGTACCTGGAGAAGGCGGGGTTCAAGCGGCTCGCGGGAGCGCCGGCGTTGCCGCTGCATCTGGTGGTCGCGGATTCGTTGCTTCACAACGCGCAGGCGCCCCAGGCGAGCTTTCTGGAGATCGAGGGGCAGTCGGCGGAGGCGTGGGCGGGCCAAGCGTATGCGCTGGAAGACGAGGGGGCGGCGCGGGAAGTGCTGCACCGGAGATTTGCGGCGGTGGTGGGGAACCCGCCTTATATCATGGTGAAGGATGCGGTACTTCGGGAGCGGTACCGAGAGATGTACGACGCCGCTGCGGGAAAGTACTCGCTCGCCGCGCCGTTCGCGCAGCGCTTCTTCCAACTGGCACGTGAAAGGGGGAGTGTCGGGATGATCACCGCGAATTCCTTCATGAAGCGGGAGTTCGGCAAGAAGCTCATCGAGAAGTATCTACCGACGGTGAACCTTGAGTTGATCGTGAACACCTCAGGGGCGTACATCCCCGGGCATGGAACGCCAACGGTCCTGCTGTTCGGAACTGGCGAGGCAGCCCAGGGAACGGACATCCTGGCCGTGCTGGCGAAGCGCGGTGAGCCGACGACCCCGGAGGATCCGGAGCAAGGTCTTGTCTGGCGGAGCATCGCCGACAACTGGAGCGAGGTAGCCTTCGAGAACGACTACATGTCGGTAGCCCGGGTGGCGCGTTTGACGCTCGGAAAGCACCCTTGGAGCCTCGGCGGCGGCGGAGCGGCGGAGCTTAAGGAGTTGCTTGAGGAACGAGCCAAGGCGCGCCTTGGCGAAATCACAGACAACATCGGAATCGCATCATTCACTCTCGAGGACGACGTCTACCTTCGACCAAGGGGGGCGTGGCTAAGGCTTAACGTTCCCGAGACGCGGCTCCGGGCCATGGTTATTGGAGAGGTGATTCGCGATTGGTCCATCGGCGAAGTTGACGATGCCTTCTTTCCCTACGACGACAACCTCTTGCCCATGAGGCCGTCAGACCCAACCTTAACTGCTCTATGGCCCCACCGAACAAACCTATCGAACAACATACTGTTCGGCGGCAAGACAAAAATCCAAAGTGGCATCAAATGGTACGAGTTCGGCCGACTGACGGCGGACAAGCTGCGTACTCCGCGAACAATCACATTCGCCTTCGTCGCCACGCACAACCACTTCGTCCTCGACCGCGGCGGCAAGGTCTTCAACCGCTCGGCGCCCATCATCAAGCTCCCCGAGACCGCCACCGAGGACGACCACCTCGCGCTGCTGGCGTACCTCAACAGCTCGACGGCGTGCTTCTGGATGAAGCAGGTGTTCCAGCCCAAAAATTCAGCCGAACACAAAACGCATCCAGAACCAGAACGCAATCGTTATGAACACGCAGGAACGGCGCTACAGGAGCTGCCAGTACCTCCGGGTATCCAAAGCGATAAAATACTGGCCGATGCCGCGCGAAGGTTAACGGATCTGGCCACAATGCGCTGGGCCGCAATTCACGACAACAACCCAGCAGCCTCCACCGCGCTGCCGACGAGCAAGTGGCGAGAATTTGATGACCTGCGCGAACAAATGGTCGTTCTACAGGAAGAAATAGATTGGCGCGTTTATCATCTATTCGGTCTTGCGACCGACGCGGTCCTCGGGGAGCCACCGCCGGCCGCACGTTGTCCACGTGGCGACAGGCCGTGCGAGCGGCTCGTTCCACGGAAGAGCTTCGTGCGTCGGCGTGATCACCTGGTACCTCTCCATGAGGCCGAAGTGCCCCCCATCAACCGTCTGTCGTCGGCACTAGAATCTCTTTGGGCGTGCCGCCTATCGGAGTTACGGGCAAGCGAAGACCTAACGATGCTCGAACAGCCACTTTACAAGCGGCAGTGGCGGGACACGGATGACAACTTGGACGAGTTTGCCTTTCGCCGAAATCACGATGAAACACGGCATGCCCAGTGGCTACTCGACTCCATTGAATGTGAGATGCACGACATTGCCCCGGTCCGACCGAGCGAAATTGGGAGGCGCACCAAGACGAAAATTGAAGGCGCGGCATCGCAGACGTTACTTGAATCCGATGCAGTTGCCTACATGGCAGCGCTTCGACATTCACCATCAGGTCTAGATAAGCGTGCCATCTGGGAGCAGACCTGGGATCTCCAGCGTCGCGAAGACGCCGGCGAGAAAGTCGGTGAGATCCCCGTCCCTCCGAAATACGACCCCAAGGACTACCGCGACCCGGTCTACTACCGCCTCCGCGGCAAGCTCGACGTCCCCAAGGAGCGCTTCATCAGCTACCCCGGCTGCGAGAGCGATCAAGACGGCGAGCCCGTCTACGGCTGGGCCGGCTGGAACCACCTCCAGCAAGCCCAGGCGCTCGCCGCCCTCTACCAGAAGCGCAAGCAGGAAGAGGCCTGGGGCAAAGACCGCCTCACCCCGATGCTCGCGGGCTTGCTCGAGCTGCTCCCCTGGATCAAGCAGTGGCACAACGAGCCCAGCGAGGAGTTCTCCGGCATGCGCCTCGGCGATTTCTTCGACGGCTTCCTCGACGGCGAGTGCCGCAGCCTCGGCCTCACCCGCGACGATCTCCGCGCCTGGCGCCCGGAGGCCAAGCGGCGCGGCAAGGCCGCCGGCAAGCGCAAGAAGCCCGCGACCGAGGACGCCGAGGAGAGCGCGTCCGATGAGTAGCACGGGAGCCCGGCACCGGTGACCCCGAAGATCTACCACATCACGCACGTGGGGAACCTCGCCTCCATCGTAGCCAACGGTGGGCTATTCTCGGACGCTGCGATGATCGCGCGGGGTGGCCCGAGCGCGGGGATCGGGATGTCGAATATCAAGCGACGCCGGCTCCGTCTGCCCGTCGTCTGTCACCCCCCGACGTACGTCGGCGACTATGTCCCTTTCTACTTTTGCCCACGCTCGATCATGCTGTTCGTGATCCACTGCGGGAACCATCCGGATCTGGGCTACCGTGGCGGACAGGGGCCGATCGTCCACCTGGAGGCCGATCTTCATGAGGTGATCGCATGGGCTGAGCAGAACCGTAGACGCTGGGCGTTCAGCCTGTCGAACGCGGGTGCTGTGTACACGTCGTTTCGAGCCGACGTTGCGCGGCTGGACGAGCTCGACTGGCAAGCGATCGCCGCGACGGACTTCCGGAATCAAGCGGTCAAGGAGGCAAAGCAGGCGGAGTTCCTGGTTCATGAGTGGTGGCCGTGGACGCTCGTCCGGTCTGTCGGGGTTCAGTCGTCCACCCTGAAGGTGCAGGTCGAGACGCTGCTCGCCACGGCTGTCCATCGGCCAACGGTGGCCGTCCAGCCGCACTGGTACTATTGAGGCATTGAAAGCCATGATTGAGCTCACGCGAGGGGACATCCTCAAGGTCGACGCCGAGGCGCTCGTGAACACCGTCAACTGCGTCGGCTTCATGGGCCGCGGCATCGCGCTGCAGTTCAAGCACTCGTTCCCGGAGAATTTCCGCGTCTACGAGGCAGCATGCAAACGCGGCGAGGTGCAGCCCGGGCGCATGCTCGTGGTGGAGACCGGGCAGCTCACGAACCCCCGCTACATCGTCAACTTCCCCACGAAGCGCCACTGGCGGGCCAACAGCCGGCTCTCGGACATCGAGGCAGGGCTCGAGGCGCTCGTCGCCGAGGTCGAGCGCCGGCACATTCGGTCGATCGCGGTGCCTCCGCTCGGATGCGGCCTGGGCGGACTCGCCTGGCGCGACGTGCGTCCTCGGATCGAGCGTGCATTCGCAGCAGCTTCCGAGGTGCGTGTCCTCCTGTTCGAGCCGGCGGGCGCGCCGGCGGCGGGCGACCTGGCCCGGGCGACCAGGCGGCCGGAAATGACGCCTGGCCGGGCAGCGCTCCTCGGGCTCATGAATCGCTACCTCGCCGGGCTGATGGACCCCTTCGTGTCCCTGCTCGAGGTGCACAAACTGATGTACTTCGCCCAGGAGGCAGGGGAGCCGCTCCGGCTTCGGTATACGAAGGGCCGATATGGGCCCTATGCCGAGAACCTTCGCCAGGTCCTCGCGGTCATCGAGGGTCATCTGGTTCGCGGCTACGCCGATGGGGGGGACGCGCCGGACAAGCAGCTCGACCTGCTTCCCGGTGCGATCGAGAACGCGACCGCCTTCCTCGCGGAGCATGCCGCCACGCGTGGCCGCTTCGATCGCGTCGCCGATCTCGTCGAAGGGTTCGAGACGCCATTCGGGCTGGAGCTCCTGGCCACCGTGCACTGGGTCTCGACGCGCGAGGGGACGGCCGAGCCCGACGCGACGGTCGGCGCCGTCCACGCTTGGAACGAGGAAAAGCGACGCTTCTCCCCCGAGCAGATCCGCCTCGCGCGGGACGTCCTTGCGTCAAAGGGCTGGCTCTAACCCTCGACCTCGTGACCCTGCTGGCGAGCCGCAACGTCGCGACCCATGAGTCCGTCGCCCACGCAGCCTGAGTGCAACCCACAGCGAGGCGCAGCCCGGACGCCAGAGCGCGCACCCTGGGCGCGATGGTGGGCGTTCGTCGATGCCACGCTCCTGGCCGGGACATGGTGCGCCGGCACGACCAGGGCATCGGCCAAGGCCACCCGGCGCTGGCCAGGCTCGTGGTAGGGTCGACCTCATGGCCGGCGGGCGCAAGAAAGGAGCCGAAGAGAGCCTCACCGCCGCGCTCGCACGGCTGCTCGAGAAGACGCTGCTGCCCGATCTCCTGGCGCGGGCCCAGGTGCCGGCCCTGGCCGCCGGGCTCGCCGAGCAGCACGCCCGCGAGGTGCACGCCCGGCGGACCGCGACCCCCCTGGCCGAGTGGACCACCCGTTGGCTGGAGCAGATAATGGCTCAATCCTCGGCTGCTGGTCGTCAATCGCCACAACTGCGAGAAGTTCATCGCTGGCCTCGCCGTCCACCGGCTCCAGAGCACGGTCGATTCCTCCCCTCCCCCCGCACGCCCCTGGAAAGCCCGAGAAAGCCATGACCGAACCGACCCGCGTCCGCGATCTCTTCCTGCTGCCAAACCAGGTTCGCAAGGGCGACTTCGTCCTCAAGCTGACCGAGGGCATCGAGCAGCCGAAGGAGACGGCCTCGACCTACGTGGTCACGAAGGCCCTCGTCGCCTCCTTCGATCAGGCCCTGCGCCTCGTCGGCTCCGCGCTGCGCGACGGGCGCAGCCAGGCCGCGTACCTGCACGGGAGCTTCGGCAGCGGCAAGTCGCACTTCATGGCCCTCCTGACGCTCCTGCTGCAGGGGCAAGAAGACGCCTGGCGGATCCCCACGCTCCATGCGCTGCGCGAGCCGCACGGCTTCATCGGGAAGAAGAAGCTCCTCCAGCTCCACTTCCACATGGTCGGACAGGACAGCATCGAGGCGGCCGTCTTCGGCCGTTATGTCGACCATGTCCGGCAGCACCACCCCGACGCCACCGTGCCCGGGCTCTTCGCCGACGAGCAGCTCTTTGCCGACGCCCGGCGGATGCTCGAGGAACTCGGCGACGCGCGGTTCTTCGGTCCGATGAACGACGGCGTCGCGCCCGGCGCCGGCTGGGGCGAGCTCAGCAAGGTCACGGTCTGGAGCCGCGAGCGCTTCGAAGAAGCGGCCACCTCCGCCGACCCCAAAGTGCGCGAGCAGCTCTTCAGCGCGCTCGTCAAGACCCGCTTCAAGGCCTACGCGCACGAGAGCCGCGCTTTCGTGGATCTCGACAGCGGCCTCGGCACGATGGCGCGCCACGCCGCCGGGCTCGGATACGAGGGGATCGTGCTCTTCCTCGACGAGCTCATCCTCTGGCTGGCCCACCGGGCCTCCGAGGCCGCCTGGCTGCACAACGAGACGCAGAAGATGGTCAAGCTGGTCGAGGCGCAGGAAGCGCAGCGGCCCATCCCGATCATCAGCTTCATCGCCCGGCAGCGAAACCTCGCCGAGATGGTGGGCGCCCAGTACGCAGGCGCTGAGACGGCGCGCCTGCACCGATCTCTCGAGCACTGGGAGGGCCGCTACGACACCATCGCGCTCGAGGACCGGGACCTGCCCGCGATCCTCGAGAAGCGCGTGCTCAAGCACAAGGACGACGCCGCGCGACGCCTTCTCGACGACGCCTTCGAGAAGCTCAAGCGCGCCTCGGGCGCGTCGTGGCAAACCCTGCTCGGTCGCGATGACGCCACGGCCTTCCGTTTGCTCTACCCGTTCAGCCCGGTCCTCGTCGAGGCGCTCGTCGCGCTCTCGAACTCGCTCCAGCGCGAGCGCACCGCGATCAAGCTCTTGCTCGAAATCCTCGTCGAGCATATCGAAGATCTCCGCCTCGGCGACGTGGTCGGCGTGGGAGATCTCTTCGATGTCCTGTCCGGCGGCGATGATCCGGCCGACGGGGTGATGAAGGCGCGGTTCGAGGCGGCGAAGCAGATCTACCGTTACCAGTTCCTCCCGATGATCCAGGAGGGCAACGGGACGACGACGCCGGATCGCTGCCAGCGGCTCCGGCCGGGGCACCCGGTGCGACTCGGCTGCTCGAACTGCCCGGAGAAGGCCTGTCGCCTCGACAACCGGCTGATCAAGACGCTGATCGTCGCGGCGCTCGTCCCCGAGATCGCGGCCTTCAAAGAGGTCACCGCGAGCAAGCTGGCGCAGCTCAACCACGGGACGCTGCGCGTGCCGATCCCGGGCGCCGAGGCGACCATCGTCGCCCAGAAGCTGCGCACCTGGGGCAGCACCGTGGGCCAGCTCCACGTCGGGACGCAGGCCGATCCGGTGGTGCGCCTGGTGCTCGAAGGCGTCGATCTGACACCGATCCTCCAGCAAGCGCGCGAGCACGACACGCCGGGCGGGCGGCAGCGGGTAATTCGCGACCTGCTGTTCGAAGCGATGGGCGTCGACAAGATCGCCGACTGGGGGAAGGACCGGGTGCAGATCTGGCGCGGGACGAAGCGCCCCGGACACCTGCGCTTCGGCAACGTGCGCAAGCTCGGCGACGAGCAGCTCCTCTGCCCCGCCGATGACGATTGGCGTCTGGTGGTCGACTATCCGTTCGACGAGAAGGACTTTGGCCCCAACGACGACCTCCGGGTCCTCGACGAGCTGGTGGAGAAGACCCACGGGACGTGGACGCTCGCGTGGATCCCGAGCTTCTTCTCGAGGTCGATCAACGACCTCCTGGGCGAGCTCGTGGTGATCGAGCACCTCCTCGAGAACAAGGAGACGGAGCGACAGGCGGTGGCCCACCTCTCGGTCGAGAACCAGGCGCGCGCGCTGCTCGACCTCCGCAACCTGCGCAGCCAGAAGACGTTACGCCTGATCGGCGCGCTGGAGCAGGCCTACGGCTTGAGCCGCGCGAAGGAAGGCGATCTCGACCCGAGTCGCAGCGTGGAGAACCACCTGCGCCTGCTCATGCCCGGCGCGACGCTCCAGCCGACCCTGGCGGCCAACCTGACGGACGCGCTCGACGCCTACATCCCCGCGGTGCTCGCCGCGCGCTACCCGCGTCACCCGCACTTCGCCCCGTCGCTGACCGGCCCGCGGATCGTCAAGTTGGTCGAGAAATTCGGCGAGA
The DNA here is from genome assembly GCF_051521365.1 of Sorangium sp. So ce590. Classification (NCBI taxonomy): domain Bacteria; kingdom Pseudomonadati; phylum Myxococcota; order Polyangiales; family Polyangiaceae; genus Sorangium; species Sorangium sp. So ce590. Next base: position 4,080,973 of record NZ_CP150346.1, on the reverse strand, counting down.
TTATCGACGCCGAGGACAAGCGGATCGCCGCGGACCGGGATCTATATAAAGAGATGAGCGGCACGCTCTCGGAGCTCGGCCTCGTGCGCGTCACCGAGACGGCCGTCCATCTCGTCGAGGACCGGACCCTGCAGGAGCTGGAGAAGAAGCGGAGCCAGAAGGCGGTCGACATCCCGACGGTCGGCCAGATCCGGAGCTGGATCGACGAGAGCAACAAGATGGGTTTGCAGGTCGACGCCCTCGACCTCATCGTCCGCTGCTACGCGCGCTGGGCCGCGCGGACCCTGGTGCGCTTCGACAAGCCGTTCGAGCCGAAGGCCGGGCAGGAGATCCCGGATGACGTGGTGCTCGAGAAGCCGCCTCTCCCGGGGCACGCGGACTGGGCCAGGGCGCTCGTCGTCGCGGGGGATACGTTCGGGATCGCGCTGGCCGGCAAGGCGCTCCACGCGGACAACCTCAAGCGCTTCGAGTCGCTGCTCGCCGAGAAGCTCGCGGCGGTGGCCGCGGCGTCCGCGAAGCTGCCGAGCGCCCTCCGCGCACGCCTTGTCGCGCTGGGAGAGCCGGAGACGGCGGACCGGCTGCGGACGGCGATCACCGCGGATCGGCTCTGCGCGAGCCTGCAGAAGAAGAGCGGCTTGGAGCAGGTGAACCTGCTCGCCGGGGCCACGTTCGACACCAGCGCCAAAGCGGTCGGGCGGAGCATGGGCTCGGCCGCCGAGACGGTGAGCGTGCTCGACAACGCGCTGGTGTTCGGTGTCTTCGCGCAGCTTCAGGCCCGACGCGCGGAGCTGGCCGGAGCGCAGACGGTCAACGACAACGTGGCGCAGGCGCTGCGCCAGGACGAGGTCAACGAGGCGCTCGCCCCGCGACTGCGCGCGCTTGCGGAGGAGGGGCAACGCCTGCTCGCCCCGCCTCTTGTTTTCGACATCAGCGGCGGAGGCGGCGGGCGCGGCGCGGGCGCGGGCGCGGCGGAAGTGGTCCTTTTTCAGAAAACCTTGGAGGGGCGGGGGCGAGAGGCCGTTCTCGCGAGCTTGCGAGCCCTGCTCGCGGACGTGGAGGGCGCGCTCGACGCGGCGGGCGATGACGTGCGCGTGCACGGAACGGTGACCCTCGCCGGAAAGAAGAAGGGATGAGCGACATCCCGAGCCTCACGCAGAGAGACATCACCGAGCAGATCGGCAAGCTCTACCGGTACGAGCGCAAGCGGCACCTGTTCGCGTTCTTCGGGACCGGGATCGAAGAGCAGTTGAGCTTCCCGAACATGCCGCCGCTCCGGGTCGTGCCGGTGCGGAGTGAGCTCGAGCTGCGCGAGCGCATGCCGGTGCTCGGCGACGAGGAAACGCGCATCGCGTTCCTCGTGCCGTGGGCGACGGAGATCCCGATCGATCTCGCCGGTCGCTTCGCCCAGAGCGGGAAGATCCTCCGGATCGGCACCGAAGCGCGCCTGATGACGCTCCTGGGCGCCAACGAAATCGAAGGGGAGGCCCGGAAGAGCGCGCTATCGACGTACCTGCTCACGACGTCGGCGCCCGCTCCCCTGAAGGTGCCCGCGGGGCGGCTGACCCTGGCGGCGATGTGGAACGCATGGCTCAGCGCGGTCTGGCGGATCGACGTGTCCGGCGGCCTCGGTCTCGACACGCTGCTCAGCTGGGCCGCGCTCGATCAGCGAGGGGCGCAGTTCGTCGAGGCGATGAGCGGGCCGACGGCGAAGGGCGTGCGGGACGAGCTCCTCGCGTACCTCAAGGCGCAGCTCGGCGAGGCGGGGCCGGTCGTGTGGAAGGCCTGGGAGCGCGGGCGAGGCACAACGCCCCTCGCGTATGCGCTGCTGTTCGAAACGCTGGCGTCGAGCGAGCACGCCGGGGTGAAGATGTGGGTGAGCCTGGCGCCCCGGTCTGCGCTCGACGTGGCAAACGACGGCGCCATGACCGCGGTGGCCGGAGCGCTCGGGGCCTCGGCGGACGGGGCGCTCCGCCAGGTCGAGCAGAAGGCGGGCGCGGCGTCGGCGCGCGCGATCGTGCAGGCGGCCGACGCGCTCGTCGAGAACGCCGACGTGCGCGAGGCGCTCGCCGGCGATCGCCGGTTGCCATCGGCGTGGCGCGCTCGGCTCGCCGCGCTCGGCCGCGCGCTCGCCGAGGCGGCGGCGGCGCCATCGGCCCAGAGCGTCGGGCGCGCCGCGGCGGTCTGCAAGGGCCTCGAGGGGCACGCCTTCTACGCCGACACGGATCAGATGGTGGTCATCGCGCGGGCCGAGATGGCCGTACGGCTCGCGGCATGGCTCGCAGCTCGGCCGGACCGCGATCTCCAGGGCCCGCCGACGCCGCACGGCGACGCAGAGCTGCTCGCGCGCTGGTACGCCGCCGAGGGGGGCTACGTGGACTGGGCTCGTCGAAGTGCGCGCGGGACCGCGGAGGACGGGTTCGGCAAGGGCGCAAACGCGGTCGTCGCGGCGGCGGATGACGCGCGCCAGGAGCTGGATCGGCGCTTCGCCCGCTCGCTGTCGAGCTGGGTAGATGCCGGGCGCCCCTCGGCGCAGGTGGTGCCGATCGATCAGGCGGTGAAGCGGATCGCTGTCCGCTTCCTCGACGACGACGCCTCGCGGCAGCTCCTCGTGTTGCTGATGGACGGCATGGCGTGGGCGCAGGCCGTAGAGCTCTTGCAATCGCTCAGCGCCCGCACGGTGCCCTGGGGGCCGTTGGCCTGGCACGGCTCGTCGAAGGGCAAGATCGGCGACGGCATCTATCCGGCTGTGCTGGCAAATCTTCCAACGATGACCGACGTGAGCCGCGCGGCGTTCTTCGGAGGAAAGGCCCTGCCACCGGGCGCGGCGTGGAATACCTCGAAGGACGTGGAGCGATGGGCCGAGCATCGCGACGTGAAGAAGCTCTTCGGCGGCGCCGAAGTACCGAAGCTCCTCCTGCGTGGCGAAGGGCATACACTCGAGGGCTCAGCCTCACCGGAAGCGCTGAGCCTGGTCGCCGACAGGGCCCGGCGGGTCGTGGCGATCGTGATCAACGCCATCGACTCTTCGCTCAAGGGCGATCCGCAGCAGCGTCACGCGTGGACGGTGGAGAGCATCAGGTCGCTGCCGGAGCTGCTCGAGCGCGCGCGCGAGGCGGGCCGCGCGGTGCTCCTGGCGAGCGACCACGGTCATGTGCCCGCGGACCGCCTCGTCTCGAAGGGGTCTTACAAGGACGCGGGGGCGCGCTGGCGCCCGTGGACCTCGGCCGACGAGGTGCTCGCACCGTACGAGGTCGGCTTTCGCGGCGACACGATCTGTAGCCCCAAAGGGGCCCATGGGGCCGTGCTCCTGGCGGACGACGCCTCGCGGTACGGTGGCGCGACGCACGCCGGGGAGCACGGCGGGGCAACGCTCGCCGAGGTGGTGGCGCCATGTCTGCTCATCGGCTGCGAGGATCTCGGAGCGCCGGCGCATGACGATCGGGCGCTCGACGTGGGCTCGGCGCATATCCCGCCCTGGTGGTATCTCGAGGTCCGCACGCCGATCGTCGTGCCGGATGCAGCTCCCATCGAGAGCCCGGCCCGACCGAAGAAGCCGGCAACCCAGGCACAGCTCGTCCTCCCGGCGCTCGCCCCGCCGCCTCCGGCGCCGCCGCCCGCGCCGGCGGCCAGGCAGTCGGCCTTCGCGTCTTCGCCCATTCTGGCTTCGCTGCAGAAGGCCGCGAGCGACCGGAGGCAGATCATCGAAGCGGTCGAGTTCCTCCTGGAGCGCCAGGGGGTAGCGTCCGAAGCCGCCCTCGCGGGCGCCATGAACGTGGCCGTGTGGCGCATTGGAGGCGTGGTGTCGAAGCTCGGAGAGGTCCTCAACATCGATGGCTATCAGGTGATCCGCCATGACGCGGCGGCGAAGACGATTCACCTCGATCGTGAGAAGCTCGCGCAGCAGTTCGAGGTGAAGCTGTGACCCCGAAGAGCCCCCTCAAACGACGTGAGATCGTCGACTCCCTGCGGCTCGGAGCCGTCCCGCGGCATGGGCTCGAGCTCTTCGCGGTCGGGCTCGACCCCTTCGAAAAGGTGATCGACGAGGAGCTCGAGGCATCGGCATCGGGACGCGGCAAGTTCAAGGCGGTGCGTGGCGAGTATGGGACGGGCAAGACGTTCTTCGCGAGCTGGCTCGAGCACCGGGCGCGGCAGCGCGGGTTCGCGACGACGCTCGTGCAGATCTCGGAGTCCGACACGCCGCTCTATCGGATGGAGACGGTCTATCGCCGGGCCATCGAGGGCCTTCAGACGAAGGAGTGGTCGATTGGCGCCTTTCGCTCGCTCGTCGACCGCTGGTTCTACAATCTCGAAGAAGAGGTGATCGCCCAGCCCGGCACCGACGCGAACGACGCCGAGGCGGTGAGCCAGGCGGTGGGCAAGCTGCTCGAGCAGCGGCTCGCGACGGTGAGCGCGACCCAGCCGCAGTTCGCTGCCGCGCTGCGGCGGTGCCACGCGGCGCGGGTGAAGGAGGAGCACGCGATCGCCGAGGGCCTTGTCGCGTGGCTGATGGGGCAGCCGAACGTCGCCGCCGACATCAAGCGCGCGGCGGGCCTCAAGGGCGACGTGGATCATGACGGCGCCGCGGGCTTCCTCCGGGGCTTGCTCGAGTTGCTCAAGCAGACGGGGCGCGCAGGGCTCGTGCTCGTGCTCGACGAGGTGGAGACGATCCAGCGCGTGCGCGCCGACAGCCGCGAAAAGAGCCTGAACGCCTTACGACAGCTCATCGACGACCTGAGCGCCGGGCGCTTTCCGGGGCTCTACGTGCTCATCACCGGCACGCCTCAGTTTTTCGACGGGATGCAAGGCGTTCAGCGCCTGCCGCCACTCGCGCAGCGGCTCCAGACGGAGTTCGCAAAGGACCCGAAATTCGACAGCGCCCGCGCCGTGCAGATCCGGCTTCAGCCGTTCTCTTTCGAACGTCTTGTCGAGGTCGGCCGGCGGGTTCGCGATCTCTACCCGTCGGACCACCCGGCACGCATCGCCACGCACGTGAATGACGCGCTTCTCGTAAGCCTTGCGCGCGGGGTCGCTGGCAAGCTCGGTGGTAAGGTGGGTATAGCTCCGCGCCTTTATCTGAAGCGCCTCGTGGGGTTGCTCGATCAGGTGGACGAGCACGCGGAGTTCGATCCGCTCGTTCACTACGAGCTCGTCGTGGCCATGAACGAGATGAACGATGAGGAGCGCGACGCCGCCGGGGTCATCCGCACGGTCGCCGACATCGCGCTCGATTTGGGAGGTGAAGACCGGAAGGGAGGCCGCGGAGGCGAGCTGGAATGAGCGCCTTCGATCGCCTCTCGAGCGCGCTTCAGTACCAGATCGCCAACACGCTGAGCTATCGCGCGCTGCGCCCCGTGCAGGAGGCCGCGATCGGCCCTGTGCTTGACGGGAAGAACGCAGTCGTCCTGGCGCCGACGGCAGGCGGAAAAACGGAGGCCGCGTTCTTCCCGCTCCTCGCCTCGATGGATACCGAGGACTGGCGCCCGGTGTCGGTTCTCTACCTCTCGCCGATCCGCGCGCTCCTCAACAACCAGGAAGAGCGCGTGGCGAAGCTCGCTGGCCTCGTCGGGCGCCGCTCCTTCAAGTGGCACGGCGACACGACGCCGAGCGCGCGCAAAGCGTTCCTCCGCGACCCCGCCGACATCCTGTTGATCACGCCGGAGTCGCTGGAGGCAATGCTGATCAGCCCGCGCGTGCCGACCCGCGAGCTGTTCGCCGGTCTTCGTACGGTCGTCATCGACGAGGTCCACTCGTTCGCGGCCGATGACCGCGGGGCACACCTCTCCTCGCTCATGGAGCGACTGACGCGCTACTGTGGTCGCGATGTGCAGAGGGTCGGCCTTTCGGCCACGGTGGGGAACCCCGGGGAGATCCTGCGCTGGATCCAGGGAAGCTCGCAGCGCGTGGCAGAGGTGGTCGATCCGAAGGGATCCAGGATCCCCCCGGATCTGGCGCTCGACTACGTGGCGACGCTCGAGAACGCGGCGATGGTGGTGAAGGCGCTGCACCCGGGCAAGAAGAGGCTGGTCTTCGTCGACTCGCGGCGCACGGCGGAGGGGCTCGGCCACATCCTGAAGCAGCTTGGGGTGACGGCGTTCGTCAGCCATGGATCGCTGTCGTTTCCGGAGCGCCGCGACGCGGAGCGCGCTTTTCAGGAGGGAAGGGACTGCGTCATCGTCGCGACGAGCGCGCTGGAGCTCGGTATCGACGTGGGCGATCTCGACCATGTGCTCCAGATTGACAGCCCTCCGAGCGTCGCAAGCTTCTTGCAGCGCATGGGCCGCACCGGACGGCGCGACGGAGCCGTACCCAACTGCACCTTTCTGGTGACGAAGGAGATGGCAGTCCTGCAGGCGGCGGCGATCATCCGGCTGTACCGGGAAGGCTTCATCGAAGATGTCCGACCGAGCCGCCGTGCGACGCACATTCTCGCGCACCAGCTCATGGGTCTGAGCATCCAGGCGAGCGGCATCGGCCGGGGTGATTGGTGGGCATGGCTCGAAGGAGCCACTGCGTTCGACGGGATTAGCGCGGAGGAGCGGTCGGAGATCGTCCAGCACATGCTGGATACGACGATCCTGTCGGAGCAAGGTGGGAAGCTCTGGCTCGGAGTCGAGGGTGAGAAGCGCTACGGGCGCGCCAACTTCCGCGAGCTGTACGCGGTGTTCGATGTGCCGCGGCTCGTGACGGTCCGTTCGAACACAGAAGAGATCGGGACGGTGGATGCGCTGTTCCTGATGACGCTCGACTCGGACCGGGAGCCGGCGAGCTTCACGCTTGCGGGGCGCGCCTGGGAGATCCTGTCGATCGACTGGAAGCGTGGAATTTGTGCGGTGAGGCCGGCGTCTGCTGGTCGGCCTCCTCGATGGGCGGGAGGGCCGCAGCACCTTCGGTACGAGCTGTGCCAGGCGATGCGGCGCGTCCTCGTGGAGGACGCAGAGGACGCCAGCTGGTCTCCTCGTGCTCGGAACGTGCTTTCGATGATGCGAACGGAGCACACGTTTTTGCGGGCCGAAGCGGCGCCGGTGCTGGAGAGCCAGGACGGGATCACATGGTGGACGTTCGCGGGCGGGGGGGCGAACCTGTTGCTGGTGCGGATGCTGGAAGCCGAGCTCGGTGGACAGTGCGTGAGTCGGAACCAGTCGATCACGCTCAAGGGCGAGGCGGGCAAGAGCATCGTGCGAGTGCAGCAGGTGCTCTCGGCCATGCGGGCAGCGGGGCAGCCGACGGAGGAGGATGCGCTGCGGCATGCGGAGGGGACGGGGCGGAGCAGGGTTTCGAAGTTTCAACCGTGCTTACCGGATAGGTTGATGCGCGAGCTTCTGGTGGCCGGGGTGCTCGATGTAAAGGGGGCACGGCAGAGTGTGGGGGGATCGGGAACGGCGGAGGATGCCAACAGGTTTGAGACAGGCCGGACGAGAATCTTATGAGGGGATCGCGCTGAGGGGCGCGTTCCGGCTCTGGGACCCGAGCGGTCGAGGTCGTGGCGCCGCCGCATGTGGGCACGATCTGCGCCGCGTCGTTCGGCAGCGCGGCCAATCGAGCGTCCTATCAACCTGCACGAGCGGGGCAGATCGGTGTTTACACCCGAACATCGTCCGCACGCTCTGTCCACCGCGGACCCCGGTCAAGGACGTCCCGTCAGAGCAGGCTCTTGGAGGTCACGGCGTGATCTTGTCGAACGCGAGGTACCGATCGTCGAAGGCGGCGAGCCACGCAGGCGTGCCCTCGGACCTGAGCGCCCCGGCGACGGCTTCGAGTGTCCAGGCGGAGAAGGTCCGCGTGTCGGCCAGGCAGGCCCGGTACAGCTCGATCGCTCGCGCGCACGCCGCGTTGCCCGCAGGGTAGACGATCGCGAACAGCCCCTCGGCAATCCCGCGGTCCCCATCGAGAACGAGGCTCCCGGCCAGGAGATGGTCCCGCCAGATTTGCTGGACCGGCTTCGTCCGAAGCAGCGCCATGTGGCTCGGCTTGAAGGTCCCCATCGACGCGGCGATCTCGTCGTACCGGGCCCGATGCGGAGCGGGAGGGTCGCTCAGGTCCTCGTGGTACTTCACCTCGATCCCGAGGAAACCCTTCGCGCCGCTCGGCGTCCGGTACTCGACGAAGACGTCGAACGCCGAGCGGTCGCCGGTGTACTTCGGGTCCCCGCGCCCGGGCGAGTGCTCGAACCCCATCGCGCTCACCGTCGCGATGCGGCCGCCGGAGAGGCGGCCCAGGACGCGCGACGCGAGAGGGAGGTCCCGCTGTAGCTCGCCGAAGAGGTTGAAGCAGAGTGGCTGGCTCGAGAGCAGGTCGTTCCAGATCCGAGGCTGGCTGAAGAGCTTCCCGCGGCTTCGCGCCGGGTCGAGCACCTCCGCGCGGACCACGTCACGGATCGTGCCGGTGAGGTAGTTCGCGAGCGTGTCCTTCGCGCTCGGCATCGTGAGCCGCGAGCCGAGGGGCTGCCCGCGATGTTCGCCGATCGGAAGGCCCTGCTCCTCGCGCCAGAGAGCCTGCAGGAGCCGCGCCCGCCGCTGAAAGTCGTTGTCGCTCGGCACGTACGCGTGGTGCCGCAGGAGGAGCTCTCGAAGCAGGTCGGGCATGCGCTGCACGGCCATCGGTCTCACAGAGACGCCGCGGTTGACAAGCTCGCCGGCAACGACCACGGCGTTGCCCCCGCCAAGCCGGTGAAGAGCGGACGTGCCCGTCCGGATCGCGCTCGGTGATCGTCATTCGACCGAGCGGGTCGGTCACATAGAGCTCCCGGCCGAGGCGGTGCCGCTGCCAGACGATCCGGAGCGGTGCGCGCCATGGGGCCAGGGTCATCGGCGCCGCGCTCTGTGTCAATTTCAGCGGCGCACCGGCCTGGAGTGTGCCAAACGGCTCGATCCTGTGCCAAGCGAGGGGGGTCCGGCACCGGCACAGACGCAATGCATTGCGACACACCGGGTCCCGGACCCCTCCGGAACGTGCCACGAACCGTCTTCCGGGGGGATTTCTGTGCCAGACAGCGTCCGAAATTGCGCAAATCTGCGCCACCGTCCCCTCGGAGGCGCCAGTTTTTGTGCCAGATGGGGGGTCCGGACCCCTCCGGACCGCAATCCACTGCGTTCGCGCGGCCTCGGGACCCCCTCCCGACCGCAATCCACTGCGTTCGCGCGGCCTCGGAACCCCCTCCGGACCGCAATCCACTGCGTTCGCGCGGCCTCGTCGATGCGGGCGAGAGCGCCGAGATCCACGATCCCGCGAGCGACACGTGGACGTCGACCCCGCCGCCGAATTTCCGCCACACCTGGGCCCCTCATCCTCATTCTCAGCGCGCCGGTCTGGCCGCGTTGCGCGGCCGCGCAACGAGCGCACCGGGCGTCTCGCCGGTCATGGCGCGGACGGCGGCGATTCAGGATGGGAATCGCCGCGCTCCGAAGGTCACTTCCTCTGGGCGAGGCCGGCGCGCCGCGGTTCCATCCTATCCCCAGGGGGCCAGCACCGCCTTGCGGAGCGCGAGCGCAAGGGCGAGCTGGTCATCGAGGCGCTCTCGCCGCAGCTCCGCGATGATCCCTGAGAGCTCACGGACGGCGAGGTTCGCGTGCTCCTCCTTGAGTGCCCCCAGGAAGTCGCCGACGCCGCGGAGAAGCCCGTAGTTCTCCCACGCGGCGAGCTCGAGGAGGTCGCGCAGGATCCCGTCGAGCCCGGCATGGTCGCGGGCGAGCGCGAGGTACGCGCGCTCGCTCGCCGCGAACACCTGGCTCATGTCCGCGAGGGAGTCGTCGACCCGGTCCATCATCTCGATGATGACCGTCATCGCCGCCCGATGTAGCGCCAGGCGCTCCAGATCCGAGGCTGCCATCGCTCCGAGGAGATCGACCTGGCTCTCGAGGAGGCGCGCGACAAGATCCGTGGCGCGGTAGTCGTAATACGCGTGGTCACCGACGACGCGCCGGAGCTCGGGCTCGAAGCGCGCGGGCGACATCGGGAAGCGCGCCCAGTTTCCCCGGAGCGCGTGCGCCCAGAGCCGCCGGCGAGGCGTGTTGAGCATCGCGTCCGTGCGGCGGTTCGGACCGGCATGCCATACTCGCTTCCAGGCTTTCTTCAGCAGCCACTCGCTCGCTCGCTCTTCCGCATCGAGGATCTCCTCCGGGGTCCGCGCGAGGCGTGCGAGCCGGCCACGAAGGTCGACCACCTGCGCCAGCATCGCCTCGGCCACGTCGCGGTCGAGGCGCGGATTCGCGGTGCGCGCACGGAGCTCACGCTGGATCGCAGCGAGGCCGCGCGGCTCCGCCAGCGCCAGCCGCAGGAGCCACCGATCCCAGTGGCAGAAGGCGACGCCATCGATCTCGCGCCACGTCTCCGGGCCGTAGCGCACGCCGTCGTCGAGCGGACGCTCCGCTGGCTGCGGCGGCAGGCGCCTGGCTCGGCCCTCGTCTTTCTTCACCATCTTCACCATCGCCTCGGCGCGTTCTCCCGCTTCCAGCGGTCGAAGAAGCCCCGGCGCCGCGACTGTCGCTTCCGCATCGCCTCGAACCTCTCCGCGAACCCAGCGCTCGTGCCATCGCGCGCGGCAAGGTCGCGAAGGTCGATGGCCAGCTTCAGCGCCTCGTCGTGGGCGCTCTTCGCGACCAGCGCCTCCAGCTCGCTCCACGCTGCGTCGAGCCGCCTCGCGAGCGCGTCGAGCTGCTTCGTCCGGGCGGCCTCTGCGGCCTTGCGCGACCGCTCGGCGCGGAGCGCCTCGGCGCGCTCTCTCTTCGCGCGGCGCTCCTCGGCCGCCGCGCGCAGCTCCGCGACGGTCCGCGGAGCCCTGGTGGCTTTCGCCTTCACCCGAGCACGGAACGCGCGACGCAGCTCGGCGCCGAGCGCGAGCTCCGGCTCATCCACCGCGCGTCGTAGCCACTGATCCTTTGTGCGCGCGGGGAGCGCGCCGACCCACGCGCGGAGGGCGTCGGCATCCTCCGGCTCCGCGCCGCTCGGCTCCGCCGCGGCCGACAGGAGATCGCCGTCGAGGCGAAGGAAGCCGACCATCGCCTGGAGCGGCGCGGAGAGCTCGCGAAGCCCCGGCGGCAGTGGCGGCTCCGTCTCGTCGTCCTCGACATCGCCCGCCTCGACCGCGAGGAGCCACGCGAGGTACGCGGCGCGCAGATCTCCGCGCAGAAGCTCGTTCCGTACCGGCACCAGCGAGGAGAGCGACGCGCCGCTCGTGAAGTCGTCCTCGGGCTCCTCGGTCTCGCTCACCAGCTCGAGCACGACGCGCTCGCCGGCCTCCGTCATGCGTGCTGCGCCGCCGGGGAAGTACGGGTGGAGCTGCTTCCTGTCCACGCGCGCCGCCGGCAGCCGGAGCATCAGCCGCCGCGTACCCCAGTTGGCGAAGTAAAGGTGCGCGTCGAAGTAGCGTTCGAGGAGCTTCGCCGGATCGGCCTTGAGGTTGCCCCACTGGTACTCGTTCCAGAAGCGCGTGGGCGTGATGTCGGCGCGCGTCGAGATGGCCCTGAGCTCCGCCATCTGCTTCGGCGTGAGGGGACGATCGAGCGCGACGAACTCGTACCACTGGTACTCGCTCATCTGTCCGCGAGCTCCCTGGCTAACACGCGGGCGGCCCCGGCACAGGTACGCCAGCGAGACATGGCGTCTCCTTGGCGAGCAGCCCGGCGCCCGCGCCGTTCAGGTACAGATTCACAGCCCGTGCCGGCACAGCCCGAGAAAGCGGAGCCGCGCTCTCCCACGTATCCACCGCTTCATCGGCCACTGTTCCTGCCGCGACACTCCCACCGGCAGCGCGTCGTTCCATCCATGGGCCTCCGGACGCGGACGAGATCATGGCCCGGCGAGATCGTCTAGCTTTCCGCCGATGCGTTTGAATTTCTCACAAAATCAAACCGATGCTGGATGAAATAGCGGGCTTGCCGCTCTCTGTCCGCGCGGGTACCCAGGCCGGCGTGCAACACGCGGAGCACTTCCTCTCACGCCTCGATCGCCTGCCGCGCAGCGAGGTGGATCTCGCTCTCGAGCTCTACCGCGACCCGGAGCTGCTCCGCGCCGTGCTCGACGCCGCGACGCTGCCGGAGCGCGTGGAGCGGGTGGCGATCTCGCTCGACGATCCCGTGCAGGGGCCGTTCCTGGTCGTCACGCGCAGCGGCCACTTCGTCACGTGCCTCGGTCGGGGCATGCGGGCCGGGGATCTCCCCATCGTGAAGCGCGGCGAGCTCGACGCGATCGCTCGCAAGGTGACCCGGCTCCGGGAGAAGATGGTCCTCGCGAAGCAGCTCGGCGGAGAGCGAGCGCACGCGCGCCTGCTGCGGCGACTCCTCGTCGCGTCCGACTCGGTGAGCCGGGAGGACTTCCTCGCCGTCGCGGCCTGGGAGCCGCTCCTCGGACCGGTGTTCCTCGACCTCTACCTGGCCATGGGGCGGGAGCTCTCGCTGCAGGGGCCCATGCTCCGGACGCGTCGCAGCCGCCGGGCCCAGGACGAGGAGGTCCTCCACGCGTACTGGAACCTCCTGCACGCCGCAGGGCACATGGCGCTCCTGGGCGCGATCACGGCCGATCGAGACCAGTACGTGTCGCTCACCGACCAGCACAAGGGAGCGCGAGCCGCGTTCAGCTATCCCCTCACCGGGACGGGCGTCGTCACGTTCATCCTCAAGGGCGCGTGGGCGGCGGCGCGCCTCGGCAAGCTCATGCTGCCCGACTACAAGCGGGCGCTCGCGGAGGACGTGAGCTTCTTCGAGCTGCTCGACACGTTGTTCGCGCTCCTCGCGATCGGGACCCGGGCGAAGAACACCCGCGCCGAGATCGTGAAGGCGCTTCACGCGGCCCCCAGCACCGCCCTCACGCCGCAGGCCAAGCGTCTCCGGGAGGTGATGGGCCGCGAGGTGCAGCTCTGCTGCGAGATCACGGCGCAGTTCCTTGAAGCCCCTGCCGAGGAGCTCGAAGCGATGCTCCGCAGGGTCGGCGAGAGCTACTTTGAGCCGGACGCGGCGAAAGTGGATGACCCGATCCGAGAAGAGCTCGTCCGCACGCTACCGTTGATGTCCAGGGCCGACGGGATCACGGACGGCAAGAAGCTGCTTGTGTCGCTGAACCTCATCGCGGCCACGGCTCGTTGCACGCCGGAGCAGTTCTATCTGCCGGGCGCGCTCGCTGAGGCGCTCCACCAGCCCTGGACACCGGCCAATACGTGGATGGTGCTCGACCCGCTGCTGAAGGCGGCTCAGGCGGGGCGCAGGCCGGGCGCGGGCACGGCACCGATCGGGCGGCAAGCTCCCTGTCCCTGCGGAAGTGGACGTAAGTGGAAGAGGTGCTGCGGGAAGTAGGTCCAGCGAGAGGCTCCAAGCAGCTACGGCAGGAGTAGGCTCGAGAGGGGCGCGTCCGGTGATGCGACAAGCGCGTCGGTGAGCGAGCGGAGGCGCCCCACGAGCGCCGCGATGTCCGGCGCTTCGAAGAGCTCCGCGCTGTGAGACCACGACGAAGGAGGTGCCCACGCTCAGCGAGTTCGCCCCGCGGTTCATCGAGGGCTACGCGGAGGCGAACCGGCAGAAGCCGAGCGGGATTCGAGTTCGACGAGCTCGACCGGCTCGTCGAGGGCGCCAGGAAGGGGCAAAGTGGGCAGGAAGGTGGGCAGACGGGAGGAGGGGGTGGTGCGGGTGCAGGCGGGGGGCGAGAGCTGGCGATGGCGGCGCTGAGGGCGAGAGCGCGGGGGCGGAGACGGGGGGGCGGGGCGGAAGCGGATAACGCTGCATTGGCGGAGCCCATGACGCGCGCCATAGCGGCGGGATACCTCCCGGCCACGAGCCCCCTGCGGCACGCCGCGTGATTGACGGCTTCTGGCGGGAGCACCAATGAATGTACAAGGTTGGCGCCGGTCGCCCCCGTCGAGGGCACGAATGCGTCAACCGCCGGCCGCGGCGCCGAGGAGGAGGACCTCGCCATGAATCCGCTGTTTTCCAAGGGCCGCGCCCTGGCGATTGCCATCGCCATCGCCATCGCCCTCCCCGCTGCCGCCTTTGCGGCGGAGCGCCGCCCCCCGCAGTTCGTCGTGTTCTCCTTCGATGGGTCGCTCGCGCTGGACCGCTGGGAAGACACCCTCCGCTTCGCGCGCGAGCTCAGGGCGAGACAGGCGCCGAGCTTCGGCTTCACCTACTTCATCAGCGGGGTCTATTTCCTCGCGCCCGAGAACAAGACGATCTATCACGGGCCCAGGCACCGCCCCGGCCAATCGGACATCGGCTTCAGCCGCAGCAGGGCCGACATCCTCGAGCGCATCGATTACGTCAATCAGGCCGACGCGGAAGGGAACGAGATCGCCTCGCACGCGAACGGGCATTTCCAGGCCAAGGCGGAGGGCTGGACAGAGGAGGACTGGGAGAGTGAGCTCAGGCAGTTCAACCTGCTCACCTTCGATGAGGTCTTCAGGAACAACGGCTTCACGGCCGCCGAGGCCGGCGAACATGCCTGGCGCCCCGGGATCAAGGCGGACGTGATCGGCCTCCGCGCTCCCTACCTCGCGGTGACCCCCGGTCTCTGGCCTGCTCTGAGGAAGTTCGGCTTCAAGTACGATGCGAGCCGCACGGCGCCGGCGGATTACTGGCCAGAGAAGCTCGATGGCGTGTGGAACTTCCCGCTGGCCGAGCTGAGGATCGCGGGCACCGGCAAGAAGACCCTCTCGATGGATTACAACTTCTACTACGCCCAGTCCAGCGCGCGGCCGGTGAGCGATCCCGTCAAGTGCAAGCAGTTCGAGGATCAGACCTACGAGACGTACCTCGACTACTTCCACGGCAATTACAGCGGCAACCGGGCGCCTCTTCACATCGGCCACCATTTCTCGCTCTGGAACCAGGGCGCCTACTGGAACGCCCTCAAGCGCTTCGCCAGCGAGATCTGCGGAAGGCTCGAGGTGCGATGCGTGACCTACCGCGAGCTCCAGGAGAGCCTGGAGGCCTTCGGCGAGGAGCGGATCGCCGAGTTCCAGAGTGGAAACTTCCCGCGGCTGGATCTCGACAATCCGTGGATTGCCGCCTCTCCCGAGGGAGGCGATCGGGCAGCGGCGCCTGACGAATAGGGGATGAAGAGAGCCCGGGGCCCCCGGGCCCTCCTCCCGCGATCCAGCGACGAACCTGGGAAGCCCGCTGCTACTGCAGCAGCGCCCGCCTTATCTCCGCCGCGAGCGGCGTCCCCGCCCAGCCACGCCCCCTCTCGGAGCATGGTGCCCTCGGGAGGGGGGTCAGCCGGGCGCCCCCTTCTTCTTCGCCTCCACGGCCTTCTCGATCTCATCCTCGATCAGACGCTCCATCCTGTCCTCGAAAGCGCGGCCAAAGATGTACGGCACGGCGACGGGGAATCCCATCTCTCCGGGCTCTCCGTCGCACCAGGTGACCGGAAGCCCAGAGTTCTTGAGGGACTGACGAGCCGTCTCGAAGGCGAGCTGTAGAGCTTGCACGGCGTCCACACCGTAGGCGGAATCTCGCACCGCTTCCTGAAGTCCCTGAATATCGACCGGGCACGCCCAGTCGCCGGACGGCTTCCGCATGGGCTTGCCGATGGTGACGGTCACCACCCGGCCGGGCTCGCCTACGACCGAGAGGCGGCGTTCTGCGATGGGTTCGAGCGGGGTGTCGTCCTGCATCAGGACGCACCTTGCGGCCCCTTCCCGCAGGGTGTCAAGCGGACGTTCTCTTCACGTACCGTAGTGCCAGTAGCACCAGCCGAGGCACGCGACCAAGCTACCCTTCGCCGCCGCCCAACAACCGGCCCTCAAGCGAGGATCCGGTGGTAGCTGGGCGCAAAACTGCTCCATCGCCTGCTGTCCGTTCCGACATGCCCGGTTGCACTCGTCCAGGGAGTCAGGCAGTTCGACCTCGCCGCTGGCCGCTTCAGGTTCGTCCACCTCTGGCGATGCTCCACATCCCATCGTCATCGCCAGACCTGTGGCTCCGAGAAGACCCAGCACACGCAGCAGCGGTCTCATGTGCCCCCCCGAGGAGCACGTGGAGCCCGGCCCCTGGCCACGTCAAGGACGAGCCTGCCTGGTCCGACCTCCCGCCCCTCCGGGCAGGTTGGGCCAACCCGGTCAATCACGATCCCACTTCGGGTCACGCTCGGGTCAACGAGGCACCCTCTGGTCAGCGCCGGTCAGGGTGGGTCATTATAGACCTCAATCAAGCGCTTGATCGAGGACTAGGTCGAGGAGGCGGTGCGGTTCGGCAGTATTGAGACTCAGGGCCAGGGGAAGGGCTCGGTGCGAGAGATCTCTCCGCGGACGCTCAGGGCATCCACCGCGCGACGTCGGCGATCTCCCGGGCCACCTCGGCGACGCCCTGCGATCCAGCGACGCGGGCGAACAAGGGCGCCAGGTGCCCGAGGTCGTCCTTCGTCCAGTCGTCGAGGAGATCAGGCCGCCGCTTCCAGTCGAGGTCGTTCAGGAGGCGCTGGCAGAGGCGACGCGCGTGCGGATCGGTCATCGAGGCGGCCAGCGGGACCAGCGCAAAGAGCGCCTCGTCCTCGTCGCTCGGCAGCTCGAGGGCGCGCGCGAGCAGATCGCGCGTGATCGCCGGCGCATGGTCTGGCGAGGCCCCGGCGATCGCGACCAGGGCTGGCCACGTGGCGCCGAGCTCGCGTGACAGGTCGAGGACCGCATCCGCCCCGAGAGCCCGGGTCCACGCAGCGGCGTTCCGCTCGAGAAGCGTGCGCGCGCCGTCGCTCGCTCGCAGCTCGCTCGACAGCTGGGCCCAGGCGGCCTCGCGGATCGCGGCGGGGAGATGCGCGAGCAGCGCGGACCGTACCTCGATCCGGTCCGATGCGTCGGGCAGCGTCGCCACGAGCGCGAGCGCATCATCCACGCGGCCCAGATCGCAGAGGCGCGCGGCGACGGCCGTCACCACCGGGCGCCGGAAGCCGGCCGCAGCCGCGCACGCCTGGACCAGCGCGGGCGCGGCGCCGGCAGGTGCGTGCGGCGCAAGCACGCAGATGCTCCAGCACGCGTCCGCCGGCAGCGCGTCGTCCGCCAGCAGCGACAGCGCGAGCCCCAGCGCCTCCGACGCGCCCGCTTCCCGCTCCGCCGCGGGCAGACCCGCAGCAAGGCGCGCGAGCACCAGGTGCCGCTCCGAGGGGGGCAGCGCCTCGGACCATGCCCAGAGCCCGCGCACCACCGAGGGAGACAATCGCGCGGCGGCCTCCGAGAGCCGCCGCAGCTCGTCGCTCCTCGCGTCGGCCGGGACCTCGGCGAACGCGGCGCGACCGAGGTCGAGCGCCTCGGAGTCGGGCAGCAGCGCCGCCAGGGACACGCGCGCGATCCGGCTCTCCTCGGTCCGCTCGCGACCGAGCCGCGCCGCCGCCGCGCGCGCAGCCGTCACGCGCGTCTGCCCGTCGAGCTCGCACACCGCGGCGGCGAGCGCGGCCCCGCCGGCGTGCTCCTCGCTGGCGGCCTCGATCGCCCAGCCGAACACAACGGCGCGCTCGGCGTCGGGCAGCTCGCGCGCCAGCCGGATCAGGGCGCCGGCGCGCTCCCCGGCATCGGCGATCGGCCGGACGGCGTCGAAGACGTCCTCGCCGACGCGCGGCATCTCGATGCGCGGTCCGGCGGAGCCCTCGCCGCCCTCGGCCCCTTCCCCTTCCTCCTCCTCGTTCTGCGCGGCGAGCGCGCGCCGCGCTTCCTCGAAGCCAAGGATCGTCCGCACGGAGCTCGTGACGAGCAGGCAGCGGACCCGCGCGGCCAGCGCCGCCACGACATCGCCCCCGGCGGCGGCATCGATCAGAAGGCTCGCCGCGCAGGCTGCCGTCGCGTCCACGTCGGCGATGAACCCGGACGACCCATCCGGGCGCGTCCTCCACACATCGAGCCACGCACTCGAGACCAGCTCGAGCCGCTCTGCGAGGCTCGCGTCGACCCGCTCCAGGTGAGCGCGCCAGTTCCGGCATACGTACTCGGAGACCGTGCCCGAGGCGAATGCGCGCTTCCCGTGGTCGGCGAACCGGTGATCGATCGCCGCGCGCTGGTGCGGCGCGATCCGCGCTAGGGCGGCCTCCGCCCAGGCCGGGTGACGAAGCGCGAGGCCGGTCTCTCCGGCGGCGACGAGCGGTCCGATCAGCTCGTTCCAGGCTCCGGCGCTCACCGTCGAGATCGCGAAGAGCTCCTCCCCCTCGATCGGCCCGAGCGCGCCTGCAAGCCATGGCAGCGCGGAGAGGATCGAGCCGCCGGCGCAGAGCTCGAGGACCCCCGAAGCTCCGACGGGAGCGCCCGCGAGCGCCGTTCCCACAGCCGCGAGATCCCGCGAGAGGGCCTCGATGAGCGCCTCCACGAGCAGCGGCTCGCCGCCGCTCACCCGTGCAACATCATCCTTCACGCTGGCCGGCAGATCGCCGCGCCTTCGCCCGATGGCCTCCACGACCTCGTCGGCCGCGATCGGTGGCAACGCGACCACCTCCGTCTCCTCCCGAATGCCTCCCTGCGCCTCAAGCGAGCGCGCCGACAGCACGGCGCGCACGCCGGGGCCGAGCTCTCGCAGGAAGCGCTGCGCTGCATCGGGGGTCCAGGTGACGGCCTCGTCGAACCCGTCGAGGATCAAGACGAGCGGCCTGCTTCCGGGCGGGCGGCCCTCCTCAAGCATGCTCGCAAGGTCGCGCCGCGTCTCCTCGACCCCGTGCGGCCGTTCGCCGGTGCGCCGCGGCGACCTGAGGAACGGAGCCACGCGCGCGTAAAGGAGGTTCAGCGCCGTAGGCTCCAGCGCCGTACCGAACCGGCGGCTCACGGGGACGAACGCGACCTCGTGCCGGCCCGCGCGGGCCAGCTCCAGGGCCCAGGTGCCCAGCAGCGCTGACTTTCCGCGCCCGCTCGGCCCGAGCAGCGCCACGCGCGCACCACCATGCTCCAGCCACCCTTCGAGGCCCGCCACGGCGCCGGTGCGCGCCTTCCCGCCGAGCGGGGTGCTGCGGCAGCGCTCGACCTCGCGCCAGAAGGCGAGGACGCCGCGCTCCGCCGCCGCCGGGCCCATGGCCGGCGCATCCGGTGCTCGCGAAGGAGGGATCATGGCTCGGCGAAGGGCGGCGTGCTCGAGGGAGCGGTCCTGAACGACGTGACGTGAGCCCGATGGGGCTCGTATGTGAGGTGAGGAGGTGTTCCTGGTAGGTGTAGCGCGTCGTGTATCCGTCAGCGTCGGTCGCGGACGTGAGATCCCCGGCTTCGTCGTACGTGTACCGCGCGAAAGCCACCCAGACACCACGCTCCTGCGCGTTCTTGATCTCGAAGGCGCCGATGCGCCCGTCGGGCGCCCGCCGGACTCGGACGGTCCGGCCGACGCTGTCGGTGATCTCGGCGAGCACGCCCTCGCGGTACGAGAGCCTGATTTCGTTGTTGTATCGGTCCTTGATCGCGGTGAGCCGGTACCGCTTCCCCGCCGCTTCGGCGAACACGTACCAGCGGTCATCGCCGGTATCGAGGACAAAGCCGCGCTCCTCCCGCGCGAGGACCCAGCCGTGAGGGCCCGCCGCGCCGGCGCCCACGGGCATCGCCTCGAGATCGACCGGCCCATCGTCGGTCCAGACGCGGATGATGCGCCGGCGCACCTCGATCTCCCACGCCAGCGAGTGGCTCCACCCGAACCCCAGCCCGACGTCGCGCTCGTGCGCCGCGGTGGTGTACGCCCGCACGATCGAGAGCGGCAGCGGTCCCGGAAGCTCGAGGTCGACGGCGGGAATCGTGAACACCCGGCCCGTCACCACATCGACCGGGTCGCCCTTCGCAGCCATTCCAGATTTCTTGCCGCCATGGTGGTTCGGGCAGCCGGCGCCGTCGCCGCCTGCGCTGCCACACGCGGACTTCCCGCCGCCGCTGGCTTCCTTGCCGCCGTTGGCTCCATTGCCGCCCTGCTTACCTCCAGAGCCGTTACCGCCAGCGCCGCCGCCCCCGCCTCCGGCCCCACCCCCTCCCATGATGAAGACGCCCGGGTTCATTCCAGGGATGGCGGGAATGTTCGGTACAGGCGCAGTGCGGGCCATGGTCTTCTCCCGGATCTCGTGCGGCCTTCGCCGTGCGATCCCGGCGAATGTACACCACCAGGCACAACCCCGAGGCCTTGGTCTTCCCCGGCGCCCGGGGCGGCCGCGTCTCCAAGGGCAAGACCCCGCTCATCGGCAGCGAGATGGTCCCCCTCCCGACCGGCCGCCGGAAGCAGAAGAAGGCCGACCGCTTCGACCGCTACATCGCCGCGACCGGCATCACCCGCCCGGTCCGCTGGCACGACCTCCGCCACACCTGCGCCAGCTCGCTCGTCGCCGACTGGTGGGGCCGTCGCTGGACGCTCGAGGAGGTCCGCGAGCACCTCGGCCATACGTCGATCGCCTCGACGCACCGCTACGCGCACCTGAGCGAGACGGCCATCAAGGGCGCCGTCCGCCAGACGCCCGGGTGGGCGCCGCTGCTGCCCACCTCCGCCTCGATTCCACCTGAGGTTTCGCGTCTAACCCCTCGGAATCATTCAGTGGGTCGACAGGGACTCGAACCCTGGACCTACGGATTAAAAGTCCGCAGCTCTACCGACTGAGCTATCGACCCGATTCAGCGGCGGGCGAAGCTAGCAGAAGCCCCTGGCAGGTTCCACCTTTCCTTTCCAGCCGCGTCGTCGCCCATCCACCCGGCCCGTCGCTCCGGCCAGCCCGCCGCCGGCGGCTCCGGCTCGGCTCATCCGCCTCCTACTCCCCTCGCGACCTCGCCTCCCCCGCGCGCCCAGCCGCATCCCTCCGCGTCCCGCGCCCGCCTCTGCCCCCGTCCCTCTCCCCCGCCCATCCTCCCCTTCCCACCTCCCCTCCCTTTCCCCCCGCTCGCCTCACCTCCCCGCTTTCCACCCCGTCCCTCGCTTCCGCCTCACCGCCGCCTTCCTCACGCCCTCGCCTCGCGCTATGAGGTCGCGCCATGTCGCCGTCACGCCCTTCCGCCGCCTCCAACGAATCGTTCGCTTCGCTCTTCGAGCAGTCGGAAGGAGCTGGCAAGCAGCGTCGCCGTCAGTACCACACGGGTGAGACCGTCGAGGTGACGGTGGTCGCGATCGCGCGCGAGGCGGTCTTCGCGGATCTCGGTGGCAAGCAGGAGGGCATGTTCGAGCGCCCGGCCCTCAGCGACGGCGACGGCAAGCTCCGGGTGGCGGTCGGCTCGCGCGTTTCGGCGGTGGTCTCCGGCGTCGACTCGGGCACCGGCCAGGTGCGCCTCTCGCCGGTCGTCGTGCGCGCGAGCGACGACGGCGACGGTTCGACGTCGCTCGCGGTCTCCGCGCCTGCTGCGGGCGGCGCGCCGTTGCTCGTCGAGGGGGCGCGGGTCAAGGGCAAGGTGACGGGCATCGAGCGGTACGGCATTTTCGTCCAGATCGCCGGCACGTCGGGTCGCTCGGGTCGTGGGCTCGTCCCGACGGTCGAGACGGCGACGCCTCGCGCGGCCGACCTGAAGAAGCACTTCACCGTGGGGCAGGAGATCGAGGCGAAGATCCTCAACGTGGACGAGTCCGGCAAGATCCGTCTGTCGATCTCCGCCCTCCGCGTCGACGAGGAGCGCGGCCAGTTCGAATCGTACGCCAAGAGCGACCGCCCCGGCGGTGCCGGCGACAAGGGCGCCAAGCCTGCCCCTCGCAACTTCGGCACGCTGGGCGACCTGCTCGCGAAGAAGGTCAAGCGCTAGCGCGCCTTCTCCCTCTCCAATCTCCCTCCCCTCTCCCTCTCGCTGACGTCTCGCTCGGCCCCCCATCCCGCCGGCAGGAGATTGCATCTCCCCCTCGGTTGAGCGTACACCTCGCCCGCTGAGCCCCTTACGGCCCCGGTTTCAGCTTCTCTCGCCCGCCGGTCTCGCGCTCGCGCTCGCCCCCGCGGCCCTGCTCTCTCTGCCTTCGCCTTCGCGCCGATGCTTCCCTTCGCTCGAGCCTCCGCCCCCGCGTCGCTGCCCCCATCGCAGCGCTCCCCGCGCGCCTCGCGCTCCCGCTCTGGCTCCCGCTCCCGCCCCACGGCGCTCACCGGCTCCCTTGCCGGCGCCGGCTCGCTCCCTTTCTCGCTCGCCTCCGTCGCCTCCGCCCCCATCCTCGCCTTGCTGACCGCAGCCTGCGCTCCGGCCCAGGATCCTCCCGGCAGGGCGACCGACGATCCCCTCGCCGGCTCCCCGGAAGCGCCCGCTCCGCTCGCCTTCTCTGCCGCTTCCGCCAACCCGGGTCTCCCCTCGCTCGACCCGGCAGCGCCCTCCGCTGCCTCTCTCTCGCCCTCGCCTCACCCGCTGTCGTCCGCGCTCGCGGGCCAGGCGCCCTCTCCTGGCTCCCCCTCTCCTGGCTCCCCCTCGCCCGGCGCCGCGTTCCCTGCGTCCCTCACGTCGTCTGCCGCCTCCTCCTCGTCCGCGAAGGAGGCCACCCTTCCGGGCCAGGGCGCGAAGATCGCCAGCATCGCGATGCGCACCTGGATCTACGTCGCCCCCGACGAACGCGCGACGAGGCTCGGCTACCTGCGCGCTGGTGCGGTGGTCGACCGGGCCGAGCTCCCGGCGGGCACCGACGGCTGTGCCGGCGGCTGGTACCGGATCGCGCCGCGCGGTTACGTCTGCGTTGGCAAGGGCGCCTCGCTCGCGCTCGAGCACCAAGTGGTCGCCGCTGCCGTGCGCGGCCCGCGCCGTGGAGCGCCCGTGCCTTACCACTACGTCATGTCGCGCTCGCGCCCGCCGCACCTCTACTTCCGGCTCCCGACCGCCGAGGATCAGCGCCGCGTCGAGGGCTCCACGCTCGGCGTCCACCTCGCTCGCGCGGCTGTTGCGCCGTCGTCGTTGCCGCTCGACCCCGTGCCGGCCTTCCTGCTCGCCGGCCGGGATCTCCCCAAGCCGTACGGCGCCGAGGAGAAGCTCCACTACTCCGTGCACACGGGCCGCGCCAAGGAGAGCTCCGCGTTCGGCCTGATCACGACCTTCGAGTGGACAAACCGCCGCTTCGGCCTCACGACCGAGCTCGACCTCATCCCGCTCGATCGCACGCGTCCCGCGCGCCTCAGCGAGCTGCGCGGCGTGATCATCAAGGATCTCGACGTCGGCGGCGCCGACGCCCCCGCGAGCGCCGCCCCGGACGCCGCGAGCTTCTCCATCGCCGAGCCCCCTGCCGACGAGCTGCCGCCCGCGCCGCCTGGCACCGACCCTCGCGTCGATCCCAGCCTGAAGGGCGCCCCGGCCTTCGTCCGCGTCCACGGGGCGACGCGGCAGCGCCTGTCCGCCTCGGGCCGCGCGCTCGTCGGCGCGGGCGCTGCGCCGTTCCGGTCGGGCTGGGTGCTCACCGGCCGCACGCGCGGCGGCGCCAAGGGGCTCGTCGAGACCACGGAGGGCTCATGGCTTGCCGGGAGCCACCTCGTCATCGCCGAGCTGCGCAAGGACCCTCAGGGGTTCGCGCGCGACGGCAAGAAGTGGATCGACATCTCGATCCGCCGCCAGATGCTCGTCGCCTACGAGGGCACGCGCCCCGTGTTCGCGTCGCTCATCTCCAGTGGTCGCAGCGGCATGGCGGATCCCGGGGAGACCGACGCCACCGTCCGCGGCTCGTTCTACATCCACGCGAAGCACGTCTCGACCACGATGGATGGCGACGACGAGGCGACCGAGGCGTTCGATCTGCGCGACGTGCCGTACACCCAGTACTTCCACGGCGGGTACGCGCTGCACGGCGCCTACTGGCACGACGAGTTCGGCAAGGCGCGCAGCCACGGCTGCATCAACCTGGCCCCTGCCGACGCGGCCTGGCTCTTCGAGTGGACCGAGCCCGCCGTCCCGCCCGAGTGGCACGGAGCCCTCAACATCGAGGGCGGCGGCACGCTCGTGTACGTGCACGGCTGAGCTGGCGTCGCTGCGCGAGGCGGCCGATGCCTCGCGCGCGAAGCCAGCTCACCGCCGGTGCGCTGCTGGCTCTCCCGTCCCTGTTACTGGCAGGACGCCGGCATCTGCGCGCCGAGCAGGAGGCCGCGCAGCGTCGAGAGCGCCTGCCGGCCCTGCGGCGAGTTCGCGAGGCCGTCGCACGCCGAGGCCGCCGCGAGGTAGCCGCCCTGCTGCTCGGGCGGCGCCGACTTCGCGTTCTGGCGCAGCGCCGCGCAGCACTTGCGGATCCCGCTGGAGTCGCCGGTGACCACCTTCTTTCCGGCGTCCGCGTCCGCCGCGTCGACGTCCGCCGCGTCCGCCCCGGCGTCCTCTTCAGGCACGATCTGCGTCGTGGGCGTCGGCGTCGGGGCCGGCGTCTCGACGGTCGGCGCCGGCACCGGCGGCAGCTCCTCTTCCTCCTTCTTGCACCCGTTGCTGACCAGAGCCACCGCGAGGGGGAACGTCAGCGCCCCCAGAACCGTGAAGAGCCGTGTAGGTTTCATCTCGCCTCAAGTATCCGATTCGCGTTTGCGTGGGAACTTCTGTTCGACGAGGGACGCCCCGATCGTAACCAACTTCCCCGAGCGCACGCGGTCATGAGCCCCGCCGACCGCACGCCCTCGGCGCTCCGAGCGGTCGAAGTATGGGCGTCGCAAGCCCCCTCGCAAGATCGCGAACGCCGCCGACGGGCACGCCTCAGGTGCGCCCCGACCGCGCCTGCAGGCGCGTCCGTCGCCGCGCGCGCGGGGCGGAATGGAGGGCGGCGATGTGCGCTGGCCGTCGTGCAAGGCGATCCGGCGCGCGCGCCCCTGGCCCAAGCGCGCGCTCGCGCGCATGTCCAAACCACGAAAGGACACGCCGACCGGCCGGGGGAGCGTCACGACTCCAGCGTTCGACCGATACGGCTGAAGCAGAAGCAACCATGAAGAGCACGCAGCACAAGGAGTGGAGGAACGAACACCGATCGGCTGTCACCGGCCCCGCAGATGACACCTCGGTCACGTTCGCGATCGACGCGCCGGCGGCCGGCGAGACCGCTGCCGCGGCGCCCTCGCCCGCGTCCGTGGAGCGGGCCGCGGGCGAAGATCGCGACGTGCCCTCGGGGCAGATCGACCTCACCGCGCTGGGCGCCGACGCGGAAGGCGCTCCCCCCCAGGTCCTCGACCTCTTGCCGATCTTCCCGTTCGGCGAGCCGCCTGCGTCCATCCGCGGCCCTGCATCCGCGCGCGGCCCTGCATCCGCGCGCGGCCCCGCGTCCGCCCGCACGCCCGCGGCGCCGTCGCTCGACGCGCCGGGGCGCGCGTGGCGCGGCCGCTCGGCCGCCGCCCTGCTCGCGGCCGCCGCCGCGGTTGCGGCCCTCACCGCGGGCGTCTCGGCCCCGGACGCTGCCCCCGGGCCTCCCGCGACGGCTGGGCTCGCGGCCGCGGCGCGCTCGATCGAGGCGCGGCTCCCGCGCGTCGATGCGATCACCGTCGATGCGACCGCTGCCGCGCCTGCGGAGCGCGCGCCCACCGCGCCTCGCGTCGACGGCGCCGTCCCTGCCGACGAGCCCGGCACCACGACCTCGCCGCGCGCGCCCGCGGGCCGCGCGCGGGCCACCGGGGCAGCCGCTCCGCCGCACGGCAAGGCCGACCCCGCGGCGCCGGGCACGACCGACCGCCGCGCTCCCGCCGACCCGTGCCGCGGTGACCTGATGTGCGCCATGCGCCGCGCGACCGGCGGCTGATCCACCGCGGCAGAAGCGACCCATGCGCCGCCGAGCGACGGATCCGCGTCGCTCGGCGGCGGCCCCTCCACGCCGCCGAGCGGCCCCTCCACCGCCGAGCACCTCGGGCCCGGATCGCGCCCGGCCTGACCCCGCTCAGGCGGAGGCGGAGCTCGGGCCGGGCGCCGAGCCGGCGTGCACCGCGATCGAGTCGAGCAGGCGGTTCAGATCGAACGGCTTCGCGACCGACGCGCACGCGCCGACCTCGCGGGCCCAGCTGCCGGCGTCCACCGCCGCCGTCATGACCAGGATCGGCGCGCGCGGACCGGGACACGACGCGTACGCCCGCGCGAACCCCCAGCCGTCCATCACCGGCATGCGCATGTCGAGCAGGATGAGGTTCGGCCTGTTGCGCTCGAGCAGCGCCAGCGCAGCCTCTCCGTCGCTGGCCGAGAGGACGTCGTAGCCCTCCTCCACCAGCGTGATCTCGAGCATCTCCCGGATCTCCTGATCGTCGTCCACGATCAGGATCTGCTTGCGCCGTTTCACGCGGCTCCTTTCGGTTTGCAGCTTGGCTCGAGGCGCGATGCTCGCCTGCCCCTCCATCCCGGTTCCACAGGTTCCGTCTGCCACGCGTCCCCCCCACACGGGCGGCCCCGTGCGATCTCCACCCAGGCAAACGATGTCACGCCGGCGTCCCACGTCGCACGTGACAAGCGCAATCTCGACTGCGGAGCCCGTTCTGGGCAGAAGTTCACGCCCGCGGACGCGCGCCGGCCGGTGAGGACGCCGCGATCTCGCCCGCGATCTCCATCCTGGGCAGAAGCGACGCATCGAGCTCTGTCCTCCCCTCGCTCGCGCGTTGTTCGATCGCGCGCGCTGCGCGGGCGATGTCGCCGGACAGGAGATCGACCGCGACGCCGCCCATGCCCTCTGGCACGCCCGCGAGCCGCGCGTGCGCCTTGTCGAGCAGGCGCACCGCCCCCGACGGGCTTCGCATCCGCGTGAGCTTGTGCAGGGCCGCTGCGACGAGGATGAGCCCCTGGAGGAGCGCTTTCCGCACCGGATCCGGCTCGTCGCGCCACCCGGCCTCCCACAGCTCGTGCGCCTCGTAGAACAGCCCGGCGCGGTAGGCTCCCAGCCCGCGCAGGACGATCGCTTCGAGCTCGGCGTCGGGGGTGTTCATGGCGCGGACCGGCGGCAGAGGCGAGCAGATGCAGAAGACGAGCGGAAGACGAGGAACGATAGCATGCGCCCCGGCGCGCCCGCGCTCCGCCCCTGCGGTGCTACGCTCGGCGCGTGCAGCGGTGGATCCTCGTCGGGGTGATCGTTGGGCTCCACCTCGTGGCGTTCGGGATCGGCCTGTTCCTGCGCCGCTACCGGCTCCGGCGCCGCCCGCTGCCCTCCGCCGCGTCAGCGCGGCACGCGCCTCCTCCCGCCGCCGCCCGCCGCGCTGACGCCGCACGCGCCTCCGCCGCCCGCCGCCCGCCGCGCTGACGCGGCACACGCCCCCGCCGCGCTGACGCCGCACGCGCCTCCGCCGCCCGCCGCCGCGGCGCGCTCAGCGCGCGAGCAGGCTGCGCAGCCGCTCGAGCGCCACCGGGTGCGCCCGCACCGAGAGCCGGCCGCCGGCGTCGTCGTACTCCTCCGAGAGCACGCGCGCGTTGTCGTAGATCTCCCCGATGAGGCTCTGCTTCGCGTACGGCAGGAGGAGCTCGGCCTCCACCATCGACTGCTCGAAGAAGACGATGATCGCCTCGCGCAGCGCCGCCACGTCGGCCGGGGTCTTCGCCGAGAGCAGCGTCGCCTCGGGGAACTCGAGGCGCAGCGCGTCGCGCTCCTCCTCCGGCAGCCGGTCCACCTTGTTGAGCAGGAGCCGGCTCGGCACCTCGCTCGCGCCGATCTCCGAGAGCACGCCGCGCGTCACCCCGAGCTGATCGCGGAACGTCGGGTCCGACGCGTCGGCCACGTAGAGCAGGAGCGACGCCTCGAGCGCCTCGTCCAGCGTCGACCGGAAGCTCGCCACGAGATCGTGCGGCAGCTTCTTGATGAAGCCGACCGTGTCCGAGACGAGGATCCGCGGGCGCACCTCCGGGTGGAGCGCGCGCACCGTCGTGTCGAGCGTCGCGAACAGCTTGTCCGCGACGAGCACCTCGCTCCCCGTCAGCGCCCGCATCAGCGAGGACTTGCCGGCGTTCGTGTAGCCGACCAGCGCGACGCGGCGCTGCCCCTGCCGGAGCGCGCGGCGCGTCGACTGCTCGCGCTGGACCGCGCCGAGCTCGTGCTTCAGCTCCGCGATGCGGTCGCGGATCTTGCGCCGATCGAGCTCGAGCGCGCTCTCGCCGGCGCCCTTGCCGCCGATGCCGCCGCGCTGCCGGTCCCCGCCGCCGCCCGTCTCGCGCATCCGCGGCGCGACGTAGTTGAGCCGCGCGATCTCCACCTCGAGCTTCGCCTCGCGGCTCCGCGCGTGGCGGTGGAAGATCTCGATGATCACGCCCGCCCGATCGAGCACCTGCGCGCCCGTCGCGCGCTCCAGGTTGCGCGCCTGGCTCGGCGAGATGTCGTGATCGACCGCCACGACCGTCGCCGTGCGCGCCTCCCGCCGGGCGCCGCCCGCGCCCGTCGCCGCGACGCCGCCATCCTCGCCGTCGTCGTCTGCGTCGTCGGCGTCATCGCCGAGCTCGCCGTCGGCCTCGTCGCCCTCGCCGCTCTCCGCGGCCCGGCGCGCGCGTGCCTTGTTCTTCCGCTCGGGCGCGCCCGAGGGCACGACGCCGCTGCCGCCCGTGAGCTCCGCGAGCTCCTTGAGCTTGCCCTCCCCGAGCACCGCGGCCGCCGCGAGCGCGCTGCGCCGCTGTGACACGGTCGCGATCACGTCGAAGCCGAGCGTGTGAACGAGGCGGCCCAGCTCGGCCAGATCAGCGGCGTGCTCGACATCGTCGACGCCGGGGAGCTGCACCCCGACAAGCACAGCGAGAGGACGTTCCGTTTGGGTCGTGGTCATACGATGGTGTGCGAGGGCGGGAGCTTCGCCATATCCACCCCCGCGACGCAAGCCGCGCGCTCTCCCGGCGCACGCGAAAGACCGCCCTCGGGGCGTCCCCTGGGCTTATCCCGGCGCGGACCACGGCCGTGCAGGGCCGCCCCGACGCCGCCGGCAGGCCGTCACCTCCGTCGAGCGCCCGCCCGCCGCGCTCCGCGCGACGCCGCCGCGCTCGCGCCGGCTCACCGCGCTCGCGCCGCCTCGCGGTGCAGCCGCGCGCTCTCGATGGCCAGCGACGCGAGGCGCCCGAGCTCCGCGGCGACGCCCGTGTCGTCGTGCCGGAGCTCGCGCTCCACCGTCCAGAGGCTCAGGAGGCCGAGCTTGCGGCCGCGCGCCGCGAGCGGCACGAGGATCGCCGAGCGGGCCCCGAGCTCCCGCAGCGCCGCGAGGTGCTCCGGCCCGCGGGCGACCCGCTGCAGCCACGGATCGGTGACCAGCGGGACGAGCGTGGGCTCCCGGCGGGCCACCGCCTCGGCCAGCGGGCCGGCCTCGCCGAGCAGCAGCGGCGGGTGCTTGATGAGCCGCGGCAGGAGCGCCCGCGCATCGGCGAGGCGCGCGGACGCGACGAGCCGCGGGAGGCCGCCGTCGTCATGGTCGAGCGCGCAGAGGTCCGCGAAGCGCTCGCCGCCGAGCCGCACCAGCTGCTCGACCGTCGCGTCGTGGTCGTGCGACTCCGCCAGCAGCGCGCTCGCCTCGATCACGATCTCGCGGCCGCGCTCGGCCTTCCGGAGCTCCGTCATGTCCTCGACGGTCATCACGGCCGCCGAGATCCGCCCGTCGGCGTCGCGCACAGGGGTCGCGCTGAAGCTCCCGAGGCGGCGCTCCCCGTCGCCGCGGATGAACTCGAGCTCCTCGCGCACGACCGTCTCGCCGCCGTGCAGCGCCCGGAAGAGCAGCCAGCGCGCGCGCTGGTCGTCGTCCGCCTCGCTGAGCAGCGTGCGCATCGGCGCGTTGCTCGGGGTCTCCTCGGGGCCGCGGACGATCTCCGCGAACCGCCGGTTGCTGAGCGCGACGGTGCCCGCCGCCCCCTCCGCCACGGCCACGCCGACCGGGAGCCGCTGGATCGCCGTCTCGAACCGGCTGCGCTCCGAGGCGAGCTGCTCGCGCAGCTGGGCCTGCGTCGCGAGCGCGGCCGCGCGCTCGGCCGCCTTCCTGAAGAGCAACCGGTCCCCCTCGGAGAACTCGGCCACGCGCCGGGAGCTCACGACCGCGACGCCGACGAGGCGGCCCTCCGAGAGCATCGGCACGCCGTAGAGCGCGTGCAGCGCGTCGCTCGGGCGCTCGCTCTGCGCGCCCGACTCGGGCCCCGCCGCGCCGCCCCCGGCGTCGGTGGCGAGCGGATCCGGCGCCGCCGAGCGCAGCGCCACCGGGCGCCGCTCGCGGACCACGCGGCCCACGAACCCCTCGGCCAGCCGGTAGGCGCGCAGGCCCCACAGCGCCTCGTCGACGCCGATGGCCGCGCGGATCCGCAGCACCTCGCCCTCGATCAGCAGCATCACCGCCCAGTCGACCGAGCGCGCCGACTCGAGCAGCACCTCGATCAGCCGCCGCAGGAGCCGGTCGATGTGCACGCTGCCCATGCCCTCGGCCGAGACGCGATCGAGCGCCCCGAGCGCGCGCTCCCGGGCCGCGGCGCTCCGCGTGGCCGGATCGATGATCACCTGATCGAGCGCCTCGTGCAGGACGGTCATCTCGAGCCACGACGGCTGCGTGCCGGTCCGCTCCAGGAGCCGGAGCACGCAGCGGCGCAGCACCGAGTACTGGGCCGTCACGTCCTCCAGCTCGAACCCGTCGCGCAGCCTGTCGAGCACGCGGAAGCCGAGCAGCGGCTCGGGGAACTCGGCCGACAGCGACTCGACGCCGGTCCACGAGTCGCGCGCCTCGTCGCCCTGCGGCACCACCGCCGCGGACACGGCCGCGTCGAGGCGCTCGGCGATGCGCTCGAAGACGGAGGGCAGCTCGTCGCGCAGCGCGACGTAGCCCGGGGACTGCTCGCCCGGCGCGCGGCGTCTCTCGGCGCGCTCCCACGCCGCCAGGATCTCCGCGCCGTGGGCGCGGAGGAAGGCGGCGAGCGGCGACTTGGGGAGATCTCTAGGGGCCATTCACGCGCTGGCCGTAGCCGAGGCCCCCCCAGTCTACGTCAGCCCGCGATGGCGTAGATCCAGAAACGAACCGGCGGGCCTCCGGCCCACCCGGCTCTCGCACGGACGGCGTGGCGTCGGTCACGATCGCTCCGTCCGGTCGCTCCGACCGGCGCTCGCGTGCGCCCGCCGGCGCGCCAGCGCGAGCGCCCCGGCGGCCGAGAGCGCGAGCCAGATCACGCTCCTGCCACCGGGCAGCGCGGCGGCGCCGACGTTCGCGGCGCCGGGCGCGCCGATCTTGCACCCGCACCCGGCCGGCTCCTCGACGGGCGGCGGCGCCGATCCCCCGCTGCCGGTGCCGGCGTCGCCGCCGCACTGACGGGAGCCGATGGTGAGCGCCGTCGCGCCCCAGAGGTCGGAGCAGGTCGAGGCCGCGTCGCTCTCCTTCGCGCACTCGATCGGACCGCAGAGCCCGTCGCGGTGCAGGAGGGCCTCGAAGCTCTCTCCCTCGTCGACGGAGCGACCGACGGTGAAGCCGTCGGCGAACTCGTCGCCGCAGGCGAAGAGCGCCGCGGCGGTCCAGGTCAGGCAGCGCGCGCCGACGTCCGAGATCTTCTCGAACTCGAGCGAGCTCGTGGGCGCGCGCAAGATCCCGTCCCGGGGGCCGCTCACGATCACGCTCGCTCCGTCCGGCGACAGCGCGAAGCCGAGGAGGTCGCCCTGGCTCTCGAAGACCGTGGTGAAGCTCTCGCCACCGTCGTGCGAGACGATCAGCGCGTCGCTCGGATCGCCGTCGAGCCGCACGTAGAGCGTATCGGGGTCGGCGGGATCGATCGCGCCGATGTACGGCAGGTGCATGTCGTCGCTCCCCGGGATGTCGAGCCGCTCCCAGGTCGCGCCGCGGTCGTCGGTCCGCTGCAGGGCCCCTGTGTACTCGGGCGCGCCGAAGCGGCCGCTCACGTAGACGCGATCGCGGTTCGACGGGGCTGCGTCGACCGTGTGGGCGAGGAAGTCCTCGGGCAGATCGGCGCCCGCCTTCGTCCAGCGGTTCGCGTTGTCGCCCGTCTCCCAGAGCTGGGTCAGGAACCGCCCTGCCCCGAGCCCCGTGCTGACGACGAGCACGGCCCGCGCGGGGTCCTCGCGATCGGCCGAGAGGTCGATGACGTAGCGGTCCAGCAGCTCGCCCTGGGCGAACGACCAGTCGCAGCCGCCGTTCTTCGATGCGCTGAGCCCGTCGAAGACCCCGGCGAGGATCGTCCCGTCGGCGAGGAAGGCCAGCATCGGGTCCTCGTTCCCGCCGAAGCCGACGACCGGCTCGCAGATCCAGCGCCACGTCTCGCCGCCGTCGTGCGTGGAGAGCAGGCCGTAGGTCGCGCGCACCATCAGGCGCGACGGATCGCTCGGGTGGCTCGCGATCAGGCCTGCGGCCGGGAAGCGCCCGTTGGCCGAGGCCGGCGCGGCGAGCGACGCGATCGCGAGCAGCGCCGCGGCGGAGAGGGCCAGGCGGCCGCGCCGCGGCGCGCTCGGCCTCGGGCGAGACGTCGCCTTTGCGAAGGTGTGCACGGGGCGGAAGCCTACTGCACCTCGAACGTGAATCCCGCCTCGTCGATGAGGGACGCGGCCAGGGCGCGGCATTCCACATCCCAGGCGCCCTGCATCGACAAGGGCACGTTGGCCACCTGGTACAGGCCGGGCTCGATCTCCACGCCGTCGTGCCCGGACCCGTGCCCCATCGAGAGCATCCTGGCGTACACGCGGAGCTTGATCCGCTTCACCGGGTTCCCCGAGTCGGTCCAGGTGAGCCGCACGTTGAAGGTGTTCGGGCCCCGCTTGATCGGCTCGGTCGATTGCACGGCGAACTCGATGCGCCCGTTGACGCCGACGTCCTGCCGGTCCCCGGGATCCGGCTCCCGGTCCGAGGATCCGCAGCCCTGGAGCAAGAGGACGGCGAGCGCCGCGAGCGCCGCGCGGCGGGCCCGCGCCCCGCGGCGCTCCCGAGATGACCTGGTGAGCAGCCGATCACGCGGTTCAATCATGTCGTCCCCACACGTAACGGAGGCCTGCCGACAGGGCGGCGAAGGCGCCCTCGCTGCGGCCGATCCCGGAGATCGGCACGTCCACCTGGAGGTTGCCGACGGCGGTCCAGCGCGCGTCGACGTCGTGGGCGAGCACCGCGAGCAGCGCCGTCCGCTCACGCGCTCCGCCCCGCGTGGGGCGGCCGCCGGCCACGCGCGGGTATCCCTCGCGCTCGTAGAGGCCGCCCACGCTGAGCGAGGTGCCGGAGGCCCACACGGGCCCCGCCGCGGCGAGGACCTGCAGGCGGCGCGCGGGCTGCACCTCCTCGCCGCCCGCGGCGTGGTAGCTCGTACGGACGCTGATCGACGCGGCGAGCAGCGCATGGACCGAGTCCCACGACTTCTCGAAGACCATCCCCGGCCGGAATTCGGCCACGCCGAGGCGGGTCGTGTCGGCGCCGTTCGCGCCGACGTCGATCGCGCTGGCGCCGCCCGTGTCCACGCCGGCAGCGCTGACGCCGACGGGCTCGAACACGGGGTCCTCGCCGTACCCGGTCGGGAGCGTGACGCCCAGCGTGAACGCGGCGGACGGGATCCACGGGGACATGGCGCCCTCGATCAGCGCGATGCGGCCTGCCGCGCTGATGTCTCCCACGTCGCCGCCGGATAGCGTGTCGTCGAGGCCCGCCCCGATCCAGGTGTGCCGCAGCGGGAGGGAGATGCCGAGCTGGAGGCGCTCTTTGATCCGCACCATCCACCCGACGTCGGCCCTCAGCTCGCGGTGGTAAACGCCCTCGCCGTAGGCGTCGAAGTCCCGCTCCGGCGTCCACGTCCCGAGCTGCTCGGTGAACCGGAGCGAGAAGCTCGCCGCGGCGCGCTCCGAGGGCGCGAGCCACTGGGCGATCCCGTGGCCCGCCCCGCAGCAGGCGGACGCGCGCGCGACACCCGGAGACGCCGCGAGCGAGAGGAGGATCGCGGCGCCGGCGAGGGCTCTGGGCAGCACGGACGCTGCTATAGGCGACGCGGCTCCCCGGTGACATGCGTCATGTTGTCGCGCGGGGAGGCGCCGTATCGCGGTCGGGTCGCCCCTTGCGGCGGGCCCCTCCGGCGCTCCGTCCGGCGCCGCGTGCTCCGCTCCGGCGCGCGGTGATCAGCTGGCGAGCGTCTGCCGGTAGACCTGGACGTAGCGGCGTGCGGGTCGGTCCCAGCCGAGGTCGAGGCGCATGATGCGGCGCTGGACGGCGGGCCAGCGGGGCGACGTCAGGGCCGCGAGGGCTCGCTGCACGCCGCCGAGCAGCGAGGTGGCCGTCGGCTTGTCGAACAGGAACCCCGTGCCCGTCTCCAGGGCGGCGTCGAGATCGACGATCGTGTCGACGAGGCCTCCGGTCCTGCACGCCACCGGGGCAGCGCCGTAGCGCTGCGCGTACAGCTGCACGAGGCCGCACGGCTCGAAGCGCGACGGCACGACCACGAGGTCGGCCGCGGCCATGAGCCGGTGCACGACGGCCTCGCTCACGCCGCCGAGGAACTTCGCCCGCTCGGGCGCCTTGGCCGCGGCGGCGGTGAGCTTCGCCATGAGCTCGGGGTCGCCCTCGCCGGCCACGACGACGCTGACGTCGCCCTTCAGGATCTTCGGCATGGCGTTCGCGAGCAGGTCGCTGCCCTTCTGCGCGACCACCCTGCCGATGGACACGAGCAGCGGGCGGTCCGGCCGGATCTCGAGCCCGATCTCCTGGAGGAGCGCGCTCTTGCAGCGGCCCTTGTTGCTCACGTCCTCGGCGTCGTAGCGCGCGATGATGGCCGGGTCGGTCATCGGGTTCCAGACGGCGTAGTCGATGCCGTTCACGATGCCGGTCAGCTGGTTCGCCCGGGTGCGGAGCACGCCGTCGAGCCGCTCGCCTTGCTTGGGCGTGAGGATCTCGTTCGCGTAGGTGGTCGAGACGGTGGTGAGCGCGTCCGCGGCCAGGATGCCGCCCTTCAGGAAGTTGAGCTGGCCGTAGAACTCGAGCCGGTCTGGCCGGAAGTGGTCGCCGTCGAGGCCGAGGTACGGGAGCGTGTCCTTCGGGAAGAGGCCCTGGTGGGCCACGTTGTGGAGGGTCAGCACGCTCCGGCCGGGCACGGGCGGCTGCTGGTGCCGGAGCAGGTACGCCACCATGGCGGTGGGCCAGTCGTGGGCGTGCACGATGTCGAACGGCGAGCCGGACCGTGCCCGCTGGCGGACGAGCTCCACGACGGCGCGGGAGAACAGCGAGAACCGGCGCGCGTTGTCCTCGTAGTCGCGCCCCTCCTCGCCGTAGATGCCGGGCCGATCGTGGAAGCCGGGCACGTCGAGGACGATGAGCTCCACGCCCGTGCTGAGCCGCCCGTCCAGGAGCGTCACCTGGATGGGCCCGCCCGGCGACACCTGCGGGTCGACCTCGAGCGGCATCGGGGTGAGGCGGCGCGCCATCATCAGCCCGCTCGAATCGAGGGCCCGGTAGCGCGGCAGCGCGATCGTCACCTTGTGGCCGAGCAGCCGGAGCGCCTTCGAGAGCGACGACACGACGTCAGCCAGCCCGCCGACCTTGACGATGGGCGCGATCTCGGAAGCAGCGAAGAGAATGTCCATGCGGGCGCGGTGTGTAGCACGAACCGGGGGGCGTACGGGGCGGCTTCCGCACACCCGGGCGGGAGGCTCGGGGGGAAGATCCCGGGACGGCTGCGGCCGTTCGGCGGGGGCGGGCGGCTCCGGCCCGAGCTCCGGTCGATCCGGAGCACGTTCATCCCGAGCGTGTGGCTGTCGCTCACGCAGCCGTGATGATGGACTGGCAATATCGAGCGGATCGACTCACGGCGTCACACCTTCACTGCCCGTCGCCGCAGAGGTGGCGCGGCATGCGCCATCTGGAGCAACTTTCCACCCACGCCGCATCCACCGCCGGGGACGTGCACGGCGGAGACACGCCGTCCCGGCCTGTGTATCTTTACCTCGTGAGCAGCACCCTTATCTTTCCCAGGCTCTCTTGGTACCTCGCGCTTCTCGCCACCGGCATCGCGGTGAGCTGCAGCGGCACGAACGACGGCGATCCATCGCCCCAGGGCTCCGGCTCCAGCGCCGTGAGCGGCAGCGGCGGCGCGGCCGGCGGCGTCGGCTCCACGGGCGGCGGCGAGGAGCCGATCTTCGTCGGCAGCGGCGGCGGCCTGATCGCCACGAGCGGAGGCGGCGGCGCCGGCGGCGCTTGCCAGCAGCTCGACATCGCGTTCGAGCCGCAGACGCCGACCGTGATGATCGTCGTCGATCGCTCCGGCAGCATGTACGACAGCGGCTTCTGGGTTCCGCTGCAGACGGCCGTGCTCAACGTCGTCGAGAGCCTGCAGGCGAAGGTGCGCTTCGGCTTCCTCACGTTCACGGGGGTCGCTCCGGCGCAGTGCCCGCTGCTCACCGGGACCGACGTCATCGCCCTCAACAGCCACGCCGACATCGCGGCCGCCTACGAGGAGGCCTCCACGAGGCCGGCTCAGAAGCTCGAGACGCCCACCGGCATGACGTTCAACGAGACGGTCATCCCCGATCTCGTCGCCTTCGGAGAGCCCGGCCCCAAGTACATCCTCTTCGTCACCGACGGCGAGCCCGATCGCTGCGACGACGGGCCCTCCGTGTGCGCGCGCGACGACGTGGTAGGCGCGGTGCAGTCCGCGTACACGCAGGGCATCGGGACGTTCGTCTTCGGCCTCGGCGACGGTGATTTCGCGGAGCACCTCCAGGATCTGGCGAACGCCGGCGTCGGCCAGCCGGTCCGGCGACCCCAGAACACCCAGCAGGCCTGCTTCACCGGCGCGGGCACGTACGCCGACGCCGGCGGCTCGGCGATGTACTACACGCCGGACCCGACCAACGCGACCGCCCTGGAGAACGAGCTCAACGCGGCCATCTCCGGCGCCAAGAGCTGCACGTTCGACCTCCAGGGCTCGATCGCGGTCGATCTCGCGCACGCGTCCGAAGGCCAGGTGCTCATCGACGGCACGCCCGTGCCCTACGACGCGCAGAACGGCTGGACCATGGAGAGCCCGACCCAGCTCGTGCTCACCGGCGACGCCTGCGCGCAGCTCAAGAGCGCGACGCAGGGGATCTCGTTCGACTTCCCCTGCGAGATCATCGACCCCCTGTGAGGCCCCTGTGAGCGGCGGGCCGGCGCGCCTTCCGCGGGCGCCGCGTCGAGGCGCCCGCGGGCGGCTTCCTTTTCCGCGCACCCGGCCGGCGCCTTTGCTAAAGCCCCACGGCAACCTCGACCCATGACCAGGATCAGCGCGCGGGAGCTCGCCGGCACGAGCGGCCCCTTCGGCCGCGGCACACAGGTGGTGCGGCCGGAGGAGGTGCCGGAAGGGTCGGTCGTCACCGTGCTCCGCGTGCCGCCCGAGTCGGCGGGCATGCGGCTCGACCGGTTCGTGCAGTCGCAGCTCAAGCGGACGAGCCGCACGCGCGCCGCCGAGATCGTCTCCCGCGGCGCCTACTCGCCCGAGGCGCGGCGCCTGCGCGGCAGCGATCGCGTCCGGCCGGAGCAGTGCATCCTCCTCTGGCGGGCGCCGTGGGACGAGCAGGCGCCCGACACGGCGATCCCGGTGCTCCACGAGGACGAAGCGCTGCTCGCCGTCAACAAGCCGCCGGGCCTGCCCGTGCACCCCACGGCGCGGTACCACAAGAGCACCGTCATCAAGATGATGGAGGCCGCGCGCCCCGGCGAGCGGCTGTTCCTGGCGCACCGGATCGACAGGGAGACGAGCGGCGTGCTCCTCCTCTGCCGAACGCCCGAGGCCGATCGGAGGGTGAAGGCGCAGTTCGAGGAGCGCACGGGCGTCCTCAAGCGCTACGTCGCGATCACCTGGGGCTGGCCCGAGCACGACGCCTTCCGGGTCGAGCTGCCGCTCGAGCTCGACACCGCGAGCCGCTACAAGGTGAAGATGCGGGTGGCGCCGCCGGGCCGCGGCCTCTCGTCGGCCACGGCGTGCGAGGTGCTGGGCCGCCGCGCCGACCCCCTCACCGGCCGGCGCTACGCGCTGATCCGCTGCACGCTCGAGACCGGCCGGCAGCACCAGATCCGGGTCCACCTCGCGACGAGCGGCCTGCCGCTCGTGGGCGACAAGCTCTACGGGCCGGACGAGGGCATGTTCGCGCGCGGCGCCGACGGCGAGCTCACCGACGAGGACCGCCGCGCGCTCGAGCTCGACCGCCACGCCCTCCACGCCGCGCTCCTGGAGCTCACGCACCCGGCGACGGGCGGACGCGTGAGCATCGAGGCGCCGCTCTCGGACGATCTGCGCTTCTTCTGGGACGCGCTCGACGCTTGATCCGCGCCCGAGGACGGGGCCGCCTCGCGGCCCGCCCCTCGTGGCCTCTGTGTGCGAGGCGACGCCGGCAGGCGCCATGGTCCCCGTGGGCGAGGTGGACGACGCCCCGCGGGCGAGGTCGAGACGCCCCGCGGGCGGCGCCCCCGCCGCGGCGGCCCCGCCGGCGGCGCGCGCGAGGGGCCGCGGATCTTGTACCGTCGCGCCGACTTACGTACGATGGCCCGGATGACGCGTGCGCGAGACGACCTCGAGGCGCTGCGGGATCCAGCGCTTTGGTCCACACCGCTCGAGGCCGAGAGCACGGCAGCCGGGCCGGTGGAGCCCGGTCCGGAAGAGACAACACAGGCCGCCGAGGCGCCCTCTCCAGGGGAGCTTCCCGGCGCGAACGGCGAGCGCCCCGACGCGGACGGGCCGCAGCGGGCGAGCTCGGAGCGGTCGGAGCCGGCCTCTTCCGCCGGCGTCGCGCCGTCCCAGGCCGACCCGCGCCCCCGGGGCGACGAGAGCCTGGATCGCGAGCGCTACGAGCGGTACGCGATGCCCGCGAGCGACCTCCCGGCGGCCAACGTGCAGGCCTTCCGCGGGGACGCGGGCGGGGTGCTCGCGATCGTCCGGCGCGCCGTGCAGTCCGTGACGCGCGATCCGGCGCGCCACCGGCGCCGGCTGCCGAAGTCCCGCTTCGACGCCATCCGCAGCCTGCCGGAGCTCGCGATGGCGCTCGACCATGCGGTGGCGCGCATGCAGCCCGAGAGCGCGCCGCCGCCCGAGGTGGCCGAGCGGCTCGACGTGCTCTACGAGGCGCTGCGCCCGACGCTCGCCGCGGCCGAGGTGTGCTTCCCGCGCGGGATCGTCCCGGAGACCTACGGCATCGTCCGGCGCGCGCTCGTCGCTGGAGATCCCGCGAGCGCGGCGGCCAGCATCACCAACCTCATCCTGGACCGGTGGAACCACGTGCAAGGCCGGATCTCCCTCACGAGGGACGAGGTGACCCGGGTGAACAGCACCGCGAAGTGGCTGCTCAGCAACACCCGCCCGACCGAGCGGCTCGACTCGCGCGACATCCGCGATCGGCTGTGGTCGCTCCTGCGTGAGCGCTACGAGCAGCTCCGCGTCATCGCCCAGGAGGTCTCCGGCGACGACTCGCGAGACTACGCCCCCGAGCGGCTCGCGGCCGACTAGCCCCGCGCGGCGCGGTGTACCGCCGCGCGCGCGTGATCTACGCTGCCGCCGTGCAGGAGATCCGCAAGACGGTCTGCAACCGCGACTGCCCCGACGCTTGCAGCATCGTGGCCACCGTGAAGGACGGCCGCGTCGTGCGCCTCGCCGGCGACCCGGACCACCCGGTCACGAGGGGCTTTCTCTGCTACCGGACGTCGCGCTTCCTGGAGACCCAGTATTCGCCCGAGCGCCTGACCACGCCGCTGCTCCGCAAGGGCGGCGAGCTCGTCCCGGTCTCCTGGGACGAAGCGCTCGACACCGCGGCCGAGCGGCTGCTCGCGATCCGGCGCGAGTCGGGCCCGGCCGCGATCTTCCATTACCGGAGCGGCGGCTCGCTCGGGATGCTCACGGGGCTCACCGACGCCTTCTTCGCGCGGTTCGGGCCGGTCACCGTCAAGCGCGGCGACATCTGCTCCGGCGCGGGCGACGCCGCGCAGCTCGCCGATTTCGGCGAGGAGGACAGCCACGACCTCGCCGACCTGAAGAACGCCCGGCAGATCCTCCTCTGGGGCAAGAACGTCTTCACGTCGAGCCCGCACACCCTGCCGGTGCTGCGCGAGGCGAGGGCGCGCGGCGCGGAGCTCGTGCTCGTCGATCCCGTGCACCACAGGACCGCCTCCCTGTGCGCGGCGTTCTACCAGCCGCGCCCGGGCGGCGACTTCGCGCTCGCCATGGCCGTCGCCCGCGTGCTCTTCGACGAGGGGTGGACCGATCCGCGCGCCGCGGACTACTGCGATCACCTCGACGCCTTCCGCGCGCTCGCGCGGGGCCGCTCCGTCGCGGCGTGGTGCGGCGAGGCCGACGTGCCCGAGGGCGCCGCGCTGGATCTCGCGCGC
The DNA here is from genome assembly GCF_051521365.1 of Sorangium sp. So ce590. Classification (NCBI taxonomy): domain Bacteria; kingdom Pseudomonadati; phylum Myxococcota; order Polyangiales; family Polyangiaceae; genus Sorangium; species Sorangium sp. So ce590. Next base: position 4,040,938 of record NZ_CP150346.1, on the reverse strand, counting down.
CGCCTCGCCGACAGGCCCGCGGCGATCCTCGTCGGCTGGGGCATGGGCCGGCGCACCACGGGCGGGGCGATCGTGCGCGCGCTCGACGCGCTCTCGGCGGTGAGCGGGAACCTCGGCATCCCCGGCGGCGGCGTCTCGTTCTATTTCAAGCGGCGCGGCGCGTTCGACCTCTCGCCGTTCGGGGGCGATCGCCCCGCGCCCCGCACCGTCTGCGAGCCGCTGTTCGGGCAGGAGGTGCTCCGGATGAGCGACCCGCCGATCCGCGCCGTCTGGGTGACCGCCGCCAACCCGGTCGCGATGCTGCCCGCGTCGGACGTCGTCGCGGAGGCGCTCGCGACGCGCGAGCTCGTCGTCGTCGCCGACGCCTTCCTCACGGACACGGCGCGGCTCGCCCACCTCGTGCTGCCCACGACGACGCTGCTCGAGGCGGACGACGTGCTCGGCGCCTACGGCCACCATTACCTCGGCGTCGCCACGCCCGTGGTCCCGCCCCCGGACGGGGTGAAGAGCGATCTCGAGATCATGCAGGCGCTCGCGCGGCGCGTGGGCCTCGGCGACGCGCTCGACGGCAGCGCCCGCGACTGGAAGCGGCGGGTCGCCGAGCCCAGGCTCGCGCCGTTCGGCATCCCCCTCGAGGCGCTGGAGCGCGGGCCGGTGCGCAATCCGCTGGCGCCGAAGGTGCTGTTCGAGGACCGCAAGTTCCCGACCCCGACCGGGCGGGTCAACCTCATCACCGAGGGGCCGGAGGAGCGCGCGGATCCCGACGCGCGCGAGCTCCCGCTGCTCCTCATGGCGCTGTCCACCGAGAAGTCCCAGTCGTCGCAGTGGGCAAGGCCCCAGCGAGGCCCCGCCGTCGTGACGGTCCACCCCGACGCGGCGAGCGGCGTGGCCGACGGCGGCCTCTGCCGGATCGTGTCGCGCGTCGGCGCGATGACGGTGCAGCTCCGCCACGATCCCGCGCAGCGCCGCGACGTCGCGCTCATCCCGAAGGGCGGCCACCTCCGCGACGGCCGCTGCGCCAACGCGCTGATCCGCGCCCGCACCACGGACATCGGCGAGGGCGGCGCGCTCTACGAGGAGCGGGTGCGCATCGAGCCGGACGAGGGCGGCTCCTGACCGGCGGCGCGCCGCGGCTCAGTCCTCCTGCGCAGGCGCCCGCATCGGCTCTCTCGGCGTGGTGCGCTTAGGGGGAGCCGCGGCCGAGCCCTCCACGGCGTCCCCGATCTCGCGCGCCGCGCCCTCGACGGTGCAATAGCACATCGCGTCAGGGAGGGAGTCCAGGCCGTGATCGCTCACCGTCGTGTGATCGAGCCGGAGGTCGCCGTACAGGGCGGAGTCGACCGGACCTGGCTGATGCCACGCCTCCAGCGTGCGATGCGCGTAGCGAAAGAACGCCGCCGAGAACGCGATGTTCCGGTCCTCGATGCGGATGATGGTGGCCGGGTTCAGGAAGGGCGCGGCGCCGTCGACGCCCAGCACGACCCCTGTGCCTCCGAGGAGCGCCGAGCGCCCGCCGAGGAGCGCGGACTCGTACCGTCCTTGCGCGTGCGCCGCGGATCCATCGAGCGTCCCGAGGAGCGCGCCGGCGATGCCAGCCAGCGCTCCGCGCGCTCCGGAGCGAAGGACGCGGGCGTGCGGGCTCGGCGGCAAGTCCGGCGCCAGCAGGGCTCGTGTCGCCGTGACCGCGGCGGCAGCGGTGCCCCGCTGTGGCAGGACGCGACGTGCGTGCGCCGGGAGACGTGCGCGCGACGGGACGTCCCTGGGCGCGACGGGACGTCCCTGGGCGCGACGGCGCGCATCGTCTTCGCCCCTCCCTCGCCTCCGGGGCTGCGCGCTGCTTGCGGCGGTGCCGGGGCTGGGGCCCTGGCGGGCGCACCGGCGCTCGACACTAGCGGCGCGCCGCCAGCGCCCCCAGGCCGAAGGCGATGGCGTCCTCGACGACGGCTGCGATCGGGGCGGGAATGCGCGTCTCGCGGTCCAGCCACACGCGGGCGCGATTCCCGACGAGCGCGCCGATGGCGGCCGCCGCTGCCCCGACCACGGCGCCTGCGAAGCGCATGTTCCTCCCGGGGCTTTGCGTGCCGACGGCGGCGCCCAGGAGCGCCCCGATCAGGAGCCGCGCGCCGAGCGGACCTCTCGCGAGGCGGCTCGGCGCGGAGGGCAGCTTGTCCATCAACAGCTCTCCGCCCGCGAGCACGCTGAGCGCGCGCTGCGCTCCGGGCGAGCGAAGCGTGCGCCAGAAGCTCCCGCGTTGCCCGCCGAACGCGCCGCGCCGGGCGCTGGCCGCGAGGATCCTGACGCCCAGCATGGAACGCATTCCTGTCACCATTCCGAGCCCTGCTGCCTGCCCCAGGAGAAGAATCTCCGAGTGGCGCGACTGCCGGGCGCTTCCCACAGCCCTTACCGTCTCCATGGTGGTCCCAGAAGCAACGCATATGCCCTGGTTGGTCTGGAGCGCGCGACGTACACTACGAGGGACAGCTCACCCGGCCCAGACCGGTCCGTCATGCCTGTGACACCCCTCACCACGCTGAAGACCGTCGACCTTGAGGAGGAGCGGCTGAAGCGCCTGAGCGCGCTCGGCCACTTTCTGGACAATGCGATCCGCATCCCTGGCGTCGGCTATCGGGTCGGTTACGACGCGCTGATCGGGTTGGTCCCGGGGGTCGGGGATCTCATCGGCTTTGGCCTTTCGATGTACATCGTGCTTTCGGCGGCGCGTTATCGTCTCCCCGTCTCGACGGTGCTTCGGATGATGCTCAACGTGGGTCTCGATACGTTGTTCGGCGCGGTTCCTTTGCTGGGCGACCTGTTCGACGCGGCCTACAAGGCGAACGTGCGCAACCTCGACCTCCTGCGGGCGCACCTCGTCGCGCGCGCGCAGAGCGGCGCCCGCCCCTCTGATCGAGGCTTCTACGCCGGCCTGGCCGCAGCGCTCGTGTCCCTCCTGGCGCTGGCCGCCCTCCTACTTTTCTCCCTGACCAGAGCGCTACAAGCCCTCCTCGCCCCCTAAACCCCCGCCCCCGTCGCCCCGCCCGTCCCCCCCGCCGTCCGAGCGGCGCGCGCCCGCACAGGAGACGGGCCCAGATCGGCGTTTTCGGCGCGCAGGCGTACTCAAAGTACGCCGAGCACCGAAAACGCCGAGGTGGGCCCGTATCCGCAGCGGGCGCGCACCGCTCAGTTGCGGGAGGAGGTGAAGAGGCGGAGGACGTACCAGAACAGCAGGGCGACGGACGCGAAGAGCTCGAGCGCGGCGCCGACGTACCGGTCCTCGGGGAAGTGGTGCAGGATGTTCGACGTGTCGTAGAGGATGGCGGCGCCGGCGAAGGCGACCATGGCGACGCTGAAGAACGTGCCGAGCTGGAAGCCGAACAAAAGACCGGCCCCGATGAGGACGAGCGCGCAGATGCCGCCCCAGCGCAGGAGACCGCCCAGGAACGAGAAATCCTTGCGGGTCACGAACGCGATCCCGGTGAGCCCGGCGAAGCCCGCCATCGTGGCGAGCGCGGCGCTCTGGATCGCGCCGGGCGCGACCATGTCCGCGATGTAGAGGAGCGGCACGAAGATGATCGCCTGGGCGACCACGTAGCCGCCGAGCGCGGCGTACTGCACCGGCTTCGACATCGACGTGTGCGCCGCGCGGCTGGCGAGCCAGCTCACGAGCATGAACGCTCCGAGCACCACCAGCCAGCTCGTGCCCATCATCGCCCTGGCGATGACCGAGGCGACGCCGGTCTTGAACAGCGCGACCTCGATCGCCGCGAAGAGCACGATCGCCCCGAACAGGTGATTGTACGTTCGCACGAGGAAGCGCTCGCGCGAATCCGCGGCGGCACGGAGCGCCGAAGAGCGGGTCCCGTATCCTGCGAAGTTCTGGTCCATGTTCCCTCTCTGGGTACGCCTCGGTTGTCGGCTCGTGGCTCCCCGGTTCCTGATTACCGACACTAGCACGCGGCATCCCCGCGGCGCTGCTGCCGGGCGAGGGCACGCCGCGCGAGGACGCGCATCGCCCTCACACCGCGAGCGGCGGCGCCGGTGCCCCGCCCCTCCACCGCTCGCCGGAGCCCAGGGAGCCGGGCTGCCTCTGCCCCACCGGTGCCGCTGGAGGCCGCCGCGGCTCGCGCGGTGCCCGTGGGGCGATGGTGGAAAAGCTGGCCTCGATCCCGTCGCCCGGTCGAGGTCTCCCTGGAAAGCCGACCTAGATCCCCTTGGGGATCTTGTCGAGGTCCACCTGGGAGAGCGCATGCCGGATCAGCGCGCTTCGGTTGGCCTTCGTCATGCCGCGCGCCTTGAGGGCGCTGACCATCTCATCCAGCCTCCCGAGATCCTCGGTGTACATCGAGATACAGATGACCTTGTAGTGCTGTGGTCTCTCGGGCGGCGGCGCAGCACCTGGCTCGGATGCAGCGCCGGTCGTCCGGGTCTTCGCGCGTGAACGCGGCGCTTCCGTGGGTGCATAGAACGCCCCGGACAGAACACCTTCCACCTCGTCGCGATCGAGCAGCGCCCGCGCGGCTCCCCCGAGATCGCCTTCGCTCTTCATTGCGTCCTCCAGCTCTCTGCCCGGTCGGGGCTCCGCGAGCGCGGGCCCTTCAGCCACGAGACCCGCTTGCCACAGGTCCCTTCATCCAGCGGGCCCCGCTGCCGCAGGTCCCTTCATCCAGGCGGGCCCCGCTGCCGCAGGTCCCTTCATCCAGCGGGCCCCGCTGCCGCGGGTCCCCTCATGCGCCGGCCGCCGCAGCGCCCGGCCGCTCTGCCGCCCCATCCGCCCGGTCGGTGCCCCACGATCCCGGATCGCGCACCGCCCCTGCCTCCGAGCCGGCCGCGCCGCGCTCGCGACTCTCGATGATGCGATCGACCACCGCCAGATAATCGTCGGCCGCCGGCGTCCCCGGCGCATACTCGAAGATCGTCTGCCCCTGCGCAGGCGCCTCCTTGACCTTGATCGCCTGCCGGATCGGCGCGAGGCAGCGCTCCCCGAAGTGCTGCTTCATCGTGCTGACCGCCTCGCGCGCGATCTTCGCGCGACCGTCGAAGAAGGTCGGCAGCACGCCCCAGATCTGCACCGGATGGTGCAGCAACGCGTTCACGTTCTTCACCGTCTTGATCACCTGCCGGACGCCGACCAGCGACAGGTAATCGCACGCGACCGGGACGAGCACGCTGTCGGCGAACACAAGCGCGTTCTGGTTCATCAGCGACAGGCTCGGCGAGCAGTCGAGCACCACGTAGTCGTAGTCGGCCGCAGCCGCGGAGAGGCGATCCGAGAGCACGCGATCCCGGTTCTGGCGCCCCGCCAGGTAGAGCTCGGCCGCGGCCAGGGTCTCGTTGGATGGGAGGAGATCCAGGTTCGGCCGCACCGCCCTCGTCGCGTCCGCGACCCGGAGCCCCATCACGAGCACGTGATAGAGCGAGCGCTCCGCGCCCGCGCCGAGCGAGACGGAGACGTTCCCCTGCGCGTCGGTGTCGACGAGCAGCACCCGCTTGTCGCGCGCCGCGAGCCCGGCCGCCACGCTCACGGCCGTCGTCGTCTTGCCCGTGCCGCCCTTGTGGTTGAACACGGCCAGATACCGGGGCATCCCGGCCGGGCGCTGCGGCGCCCGCTTCGCGCTCCCCGCCGGCGACACGGGCACCGCGACCGCCCCCTGCCCCCTGGGCTCCGCCGGGCGCGCAGCCGACGCGCCCGGCGCAACGGCCGACGCCGCTGCCTGCGCGCCAGCCCGCCCCGAACGCTCCGGGGACGCCGGCTCACTGGCCTCCGCGACGGCGCGGGAGCCGCTCCCCGACAACGGCACATCGCGGCGGGTCGACGGCAGCCCCTCGGCCGGCGCCGCGGCCGCCGCCGCGATGTCTCCGAGCCGCACCCCCTTCGCCTCGCGGACCAGCTGCGTCCGGCACCCGAGCGAGCACGCGTAGTGCCGCCGCCCGGCGACGTAGAGCACCTGCGACACGAGATCCGGAGGAAAGCGCTTCGCGCACGCGTCGCATGTGGCGAGCGAGACGCCGCTCTCCCCGCCGAGCTGGCTCTTCTCCAGGCATTTCTGCGAGCAGAAGAAGGAGAAGCCGCCGTCCTTCTCCTCCATCTGGTACCGGAACTGGACCTCGAATCCGGTCCCGCACACGCTGCACGTCTCGCTGATTCCGCCCACAGCTCGCTCCTTCGCGCCGCGCACAGCGCTTTGCCCAGGCGCAGCGTTGACCATCATCACAGTCAAGCAACAAAGGTCAACTTTTCTGCGAACGCGGCGCACCCTTCCAGCGCAAGGGGAGATCGCGCACCCCGGGGCGGGGCCGGGACCGAGGCGGGCCGATCGGGGCGGGGCCGGGGCGGGGCCGGGGCGGGCCGGCTCAGTGACGGAAGTGCCGGACTCCGGTGAACACCATCGCAACCCCCGCCGCGTCCGCCGCCGCGATGACCTCCGGGTCCCTCACGCTGCCTCCCGGCTGCGCGACCGCCGTGATCCCGTGCTCGGCGGCGAGCACCAGGCCGTCCGGGAACGGGAAGTAAGCGTCCGACGCGAGGACGCTCCCGCGAGCCCGCTCACCCGCCTTGCTGCAGGCGATGCGCACGCTCTCGACCCGCGACATCTGTCCGGCACCGACCCCGACCGTGCTCCCGGCCACCGTGAGCACAATCGCGTTTGATTTCACATGCTTGCAAACGCGCCAGCCGAGCTCGAGCGCGTCGATCTCCTGCGCCGTGGGCGCCCGCTTCGTCACGACCTTGCCGCCGCGCACCTCGCCCCCCGCGGTCGCGTCCCGATCCTGGACCACGAGGCCCCCGCCGACGCGCTTGAACGTCAGCTCCGGGTGATCCGCGGGCAGGAGCGCGCCGGTCGCGAGCACCCGGAGGTTCTTCTTCGTCCGGAGCACCTCCAGCGCCTCGGGGGCGTACGCAGGCGCGATCACGCACTCCAGGAACGTCTCGACAAGCACCTCCGCAGCCGCCCGGTCGACCTCGCGGTTCAGCGCGACGATCCCGCCAAAGGCGCTCACCGGGTCCGCCTCGCGCGCCGTCCGGTAGGCGGTCGCGAGATCGTTGCCGATCGCGACGCCGCACGGGTTCGTGTGCTTCACGACGACCGCGGCGGGCTGGGTGAGCTCACGCACCGCCTCGAACGCCGCGTCCACGTCGACGAGGTTGTTGAAGGAGAGCTCCTTGCCGCCCGCCCCCAGCGACTCGGCCAGCGCGAGCGACCCCGCGGCCGCGCCGCGCTCGCGGTAGAAGGCGCCCGACTGGTGCGGGTTCTCGCCGTACCGGAGCGGGTAGGCCCGCTCGAGGGCGAGCGTCAGGAAGCGCGGATAGGCCTCGCGCTCGTCGGCGTTCGGCTCGCCCTCCTCCGGCAGCGACGACAGGTAGCCGGACACCATCCCGTCGTAAGCCGCCGTATGCGCGAACGCCTTCGTGGCCAGCCGGCGGCGCGTGGCGCTCGACACCTCACCCGCCCTGTCGATCTCGGCGAGCACGGCGTCGTAGTCGGCCGGATCGACCACCACCGCCACGCGCGCGTGGTTCTTGGCCGCGCTCCGCACCATCGACGGCCCGCCGATATCGATGTTCTCGATGATCTCGGGGTGCGTGACCCCCGGCTTCCGGACCGTCGCCTCGAACGGATAGAGATTGCACACGACGAGATCGATCGGCTGGCCCCCGAGCCGCGCGAGATCGTCCTCGTCGATCGCGCCGCGCATCAGGATGCCGCCGTGCACCCGGGGATGGAGCGTCTTCACCCGGCCATCCATCACCTCGGGCGAGCCGGTATAGGCCTCCACGCCGACGACCGGCACGTTGGCGTCCTTGAGCGCCCGCTGCGTCCCCCCGGTCGAGAGGATCTCCACGCCCTTTTCCGCGAGCCGCCGGGCCAGCGGGAGCAGCCCCGTCTTGTCGGATACCGAGATCAATGCGCGTCGAATCATCGCGACGCCAGCTAGTGCGTCTCGGCGCGCGCCGCCAGCCTATCCGTCCGTCGCCGCGCTCCCGCCGCTCACGCGCCGGGCGGGGCGGCCGGCGTCGGCTCGCCGGCCGCGGCCGGCGGCGCCTTGACCGGCGCCTCCTCGGTCACGAGCTCGCCGTCCCGGTACTCCAGGATGCCCTTGGGCGGCCCGAAGATCGCGTAGGCGTCGGGCAGGACGAGCGCCTCGCGGAGCACGTCGTCCACGTGCTCCACGAGCACGAGCCGCAGCGACTTCAGCACACGCCGGGGCACGTCCCGCAGATCCTTCCGGTTCTCCTTCGGCAGGATCACGGTCGTGATGCCGCCGCGATGGGCGGCGAGCAGCTTCTCCTTGAGCCCGCCGATCGGCATCACCCGGCCGCGCAGGGTGATCTCGCCCGTCATCGCGAGATCCCGCCGGACGGGCACCTTCATCAGCGCGCTCACGAGCGCGGTCACCATGGTGACGCCGGCGCTGGGCCCGTCCTTCCTGACGAAATCGGGGAAGTGAATGTGGACGTCGACCTTCTGATAGACGTCCGCCTCGAGTCCGAGGCGATCCAGGCGCGAGCGCACGTAGCTCATCGCCGCGTGCCCGCTCTCCTCCATCCCCTTCTCGAGCAGCCCGGTGATGACGAGCTTGCCCTTGCCCGGGACCACCGTCGCCTCGGCCGGGAGCAGATCGCCGCCGACGTTGGTCACGGCCAGGCCGTTCACGAGGCCGACCTCGTCGCGCTCCTCGCGCCTGCCGAGCCGGAACTTCGGCACGCCGAGGTACTTCGGGATGCTCTTCGCGACGACCTCGATCGGCTTGTCCTTGCCGTCCGACACGACCTTCCGGGCCACCTTGCGGCACACGCTCGCGATCTCGCGCTCCAGCGAGCGCACGCCGCTCTCCTTCGTGTAGTGGTGGATGATCGTCCGGAGCGCCCCCTCGGTGAAGTCGAGCGACACGTCCTCGAGGCCGCACTCCTTCCGCTGCCGGGGCACGAGGTACTTCACCGCGATGTTCAGCTTCTCGAACTCCGTGTAACCCGAGAGCTGAATGACCTCCATGCGGTCCTGGAGAGGCACCGGGATGCCGGACAGCGTGTTCGCCGTCGTGATGAACATCACGTCGGAGAGGTCGTAATCGAGATCCAGATAGTGATCGTTGAAGGTGTGGTTCTGCTCCGGATCGAGCACCTCGAGCAGCGCCGCCGCCGGATCCCCGCGGAAGTCGGTCGACATCTTGTCGACCTCGTCGAGCAGGAAAACGGGGTTGTTCGTCCCGACCTTCTTGAGCGACTGGATCAGCTTGCCAGGCAGCGCGCCGATGTACGTCCGCCGGTGGCCGCGGATCTCCGCCTCGTCGCGCACGCCGCCGAGCGACAGCCGCACGAACTTGCGCCCCGTCGCGCGCGCGATCGACTTCGCCAGGCTCGTCTTGCCGACGCCGGGCGGGCCCACGAAGCAGAGCACCGGCCCCTTGAGCTTCTTCGTCAGCGCCTGGACCGCCAGGTACTCGAGGATCCGCTCCTTGATCTTCTTCAGGCCGTAATGGTCCTCATCGAGGATCCGCTCGGCCTCGACGAGGTCATAGCGCTCCTCGCTCTTGTCGTACCAGGGGAGCTCCAGGATCCAGTCGATGTAGTTGCGCACCACGGTCGCCTCGGCGCTCGTGGGGTGCATCATCTTGAGCTTCTTGAGCTCCTTCTTGACCTTGGCGGCGGCCTCCTTGCTCATCCGCTTGGTCTTGAGGGCCTCCTCGATCTCCTGGATCTCGTTCTTGAACTCGTCGCGCTCGCCGCCGCCCAGCTCCTTCTGGATGGCCTGCATCTGCTCGTTGAGGTAGTATTCCTTCTGCGTCTTCTCCATCTGCTTCTTGACGCGACTCCGGATCTTCTTCTCCACCTGGAGAATCTCGATCTCGGACTGCATCAGCTCGATGAGACGCTCGAGCCGCTTCTGCGGCTCCTCCATCTCGAGCAGCGCCTGCCGGTCCGTCAGCTTGATGGTCGGCAGGTTGGCGATGATGGTGTCGGCGAGCCTCGAGGCCTCGTCGATCGCCTGCACCGCCATCAGGACCTCGGGCTGGATCTTCTTGTTGAGCTTGACGTACATCTCGAACGTCGACTGGACCGAGCGCATCAGCGCCTCGACCTCGACGCTCGCGACCGAGCTCTCGACGATCTCGTCGTACTCGATCAGAAAGTACGCATCGCTCTGGACGTAGCGGCGGATGCGCGCCCGGCGCTTGCCCTCGATGAGGACCTTGACCGTCCCGTCCGGCAGGCGGAGCAGCTGCATGATCGCGCCGACCGAGCCGACGCCGAAGATGTCGTCCGGCGTCGGGTCGTTCGTCTTCGCGTTCCGCTGCGCGGCCAGGAAGATCTCCTTGCCGCGGTTCATCGCCTCGTCGAGCGCGGCGATGCTGCGCTCACGCCCGACGAACAGCTGTGAGACCATGTGTGGAAAGACGATGATGTCGCGTAGCGGGAGCAACGGGACGATCCCGCGCTCGGGTGCGTTCTTGCCGCGATCACTGTCGTTCTTGAAGAACATCCGCCGTCTTTCCGGGAGTATCGGGAGGCCGGGGCAGCCCCCACCTCGGTTGTCACACGTGGCTTGATCTACTGCTGAATTTCCACCGGAGCCGCGCGCGTCCCCCCGGGGACGCGCGCGATGCCGGATCATCGAGGGGGGCGATCCAGGCGATCGAGGCGAGGGCGCGCCGCACGCGCGCCTTCCACCAGGGCGCGCGCTCGCGCCGCGCGCCCTGGCCCACGAACCCCCTCGGGGCGAGCGCTACGCGAGCTCCGCCTCCTTCGTGTACACGATGAGCGGCGCCTCGTGCTTGACGATCACGTCCTCGCTGACGACGACCTCCTTGATCCCCGTGCGGGACGGGACGTCGTACATGATGTCGAGCATCGCCGACTCGAGGATCGCGCGCAGGCCGCGGGCGCCGCTGTTCCTCTCGAGGGCCTGGCGGGCCACCGCGACGAGCGCGCCCCGGGTGAACTTGAGCTTCACCCCGTCCATCTCGAAGAGCTTCTGGTACTGCTTGACCAGGCTGTTCTTCGGCTTCGTGAGGATGTCGATCAGCGCCTCCTCGTTGAGCTCGTGCAGCGTCGCGATGATCGGAAGGCGGCCGATGAACTCGGGGATGAGCCCGAACTTGAGGAGGTCCTCCGGCTGGACGACGCTGAGCAGATCGCCCAGCTTGAAGTCCTTCTTCGCCTTGATCTCTGCGCCGAAGCCGAGCGTGTTCTGGCCGATGCGCCGCTGGATGATCTGGTCCAGGCCGACGAACGCACCGCCGCAGATGAACAGGATGTTCGTCGTGTCGACCTGGAGGAAGTCCTGCTGCGGGTGCTTGCGTCCGCCCTTCGGGGGGACGTTGGCGATCGTCCCCTCGATGATCTTGAGCAGCGCCTGCTGCACGCCCTCGCCGGAGACGTCGCGCGTGATGCTCGGGTTGTCGCTCTTCCGGCTGATCTTGTCGATCTCGTCGATGTAGACGATGCCGCGCTGCGCGCGCTCGACGTCGTGATCCGCGTTCTGGAGGAGCTGGACGATGATGTTCTCGACGTCCTCGCCCACGTAGCCGGCCTCGGTCAGCGTCGTCGCGTCCGCGATCGCGAACGGGACGTTGATGATCTTGGCGAGCGTCTGCGCGAGCAGCGTCTTGCCGGAGCCCGTCGGGCCCAGCAGGAGGATGTTCGACTTGGACAGCTCCACGTCGTCCGAGGCGACCCGGCTGTCGATGCGCTTGTAGTGGTTGTGAACCGCTACAGCGAGGATCTTCTTGGCGCGGTGCTGGCCGACGACGTACTCATCCAGCGTTGCTTTGATGTCGGCGGGCTTGGGAACCGGGGTCGACCCCGCGTACGGCTCGTCCTTCTCGACCTCCTCCGCGATGATGTCATTGCAGAGCCCGATGCACTCATCACAGATGTACACCGTGGGGCCCGCGATGAGCTTCTTCACCTCTTTCTGCGATTTACCGCAGAAAGAGCAGCTTAAATTGCCATTCGAGTGATCGTCCCGCCTTCGCTCCACTTCGACCCTCAGTGCGGCCTGCCGACGCGTCCGCTTCGATGAGAGGTAGGGTCCCGCCGCGGCGGCCCCTCCAACTTGGGACGGGAACGGCTTCCACCGTTCCCTGTATTTTCAGCGATGCGCAGCCAAACGCCGCGCCCGGATTCTAGTCCGGTGCCCGTACCGTCGCAAGCTAACGGGGGTGGTCTCCAGCCTGTGGCCGAAGTCAGGGAATCGCCCGATGGCGCCGCGGCGCGAGCGCTCGATGAGGCTGCGCGCCGCCGGCCGACGCCGCTCGCGCCGGCCCTCCGCCAGGGCACGCCCGCCGGACGAGGGGGCGCTGGCACCTACTTGTTCCGCTTCGGGAAGACCTCGTCGATGAGGCCATACTCCTTGGCCTGCGTCGCGCTCAGGTAGAAGTCGCGCTCGATGTCCTTCGCCAGCTCGTCCCGGTTCTTGCCGGTCGCGTCGACGAGGATGTCGATCAGCGTCTCCTTGATCTTCTTGATCTCGCGCGCCTGGATCTCGATGTCCGTCGCCTGACCGCGCGCGCCGCCGAGCGGCTGGTGGATCATCATCCGGGCGTGCGGCAGCGCGAAGCGCCGGCCCTTGCGACCCGCGCCGAGCAGCACCGCGCCCATCGACGCGGCCTGGCCGATGCACATCGTCGACACGGGGCACCGCACGTACTGCATCGTGTCGTACATGGCGAGCCCCGACGTCACCACGCCGCCCGGGCTGTTGATGTAGACCTGGATCTCCTTCTCGGGATCCTCGCTCTCCAGGAAGAGGAACTGCGCGATCACGGCGTTCGCGACGAAGTCGTCGATCTCCGTGCCGATGAAGACGATGCGATCCTTGAGGAGGCGGCTGAAGATGTTCCACTCCCGCTCGCCGCGGTGGGTCACTTCCGTGACCGTCGGGAGGATGTAGGCCTTCTCGCGTTCGAGAAACTCGATGGCTTGGGTGCGGGTTTCGACTCGTCGGGTCATCCGGTGCTCCGGGGGGTTTCCTGCCGCGCGGCAGGGGTTCTACTCCTGGGCCAGACTGCGTCCGATCGCAAGACCGAACGCGCCCGAGGTTACCGGAAATATCGGCCGCTCGTTGACTTCCGCGCAATCCGCGCCTCGGCGCCCCCGCGCTCCGCACGGATTGCGCGGGACACGCGGAGCGCCGGCGCGCCGCCGGTTGGCACGCGCGACGCACGCTCGACGCACGTGATGTGGCTCGATGAGGGCGCCGCGCGGCGACGCGCGACACGACCCGGACGAACTGCGCCGCCGGAGCCGATCCGGCGGCGCGGCGCCGCGGCTAGCTCGCGTCCGTGACCTTCGCGGCGGCCTCGATGATGTCGAGGATCTTGTCCTCGAGGATCATCCCGGCGAAGAGCTCGCGCTTCTGGGGCTCGCGGTACTCCGCCTTGATCTTCGCGACGTTCTTGCCGCTCTGCTCGGCGAGCTCCTGGTAGCCCTTCTCGAGATCGGCCTCGGTGATCCTGACCGCCTTCGCCTTCGCGATCTCGGCCATGGCCAGGCCCGCGCGCACCTTCATCTCGGCGTCGAGCCGCACGCGGGCGCGGAACTCCGGCGTCGGATCGACGCGCTGCCCCTGCCGCCGGGCCGTCGCGAGCAGCTCGCGCTCGGCGAGCTGCGCCTGCTGATCGACGAGCGACGGCGGGACCGGGATCGGGTTCGCCTTGCAGAGCTCGATCACGAGCTGCTCGGCGACCGCGTCGCTCGCGCGCTGGGTCAGCTCCTTCTCGATCTTCTTGCGGACCGACTCGCGGAGCGCGGTCAGGCTCTCCTCGCCGCAGTCCTTCGCGAACTCGTCGTCGACCTCCGGGAAGATGCGCTCGCGCAGGTCCTTCAGCGTGATGTGGAAGAGCGCCTGCTTGCCCCGCAGATCCGCGTTCGAGTGCTGCTCGGAGAACGTGACCGGGACGTCCTTCGACTGGCCGGGCGTCATCCCGAGGAGCGCGTCCTCGATCTCCTTGAAGATCTGGCCGCTGCCGAGCTCGGTCTCGATCTCCTGCTGCTTCGCGTCGCGGAGGGCGCCGGCGACCTCGAGGGTGAACGAGAGCGTCGCCATGTCCCCCTTGGCGCCCGGGCGCTCCGGCTCCGGCGCCTGCAGCGTCGAGTGCTCGCGCCGAAGGGCGGTGAGCTCGGCGTCGATCATCTCCTCCGTCGGCGTGGTCGAGGGGCGCTTCACCTCGAAGCCCTCCCACGTCACCTCGGCGATGTCGGGGCGGACCTCGAAGCGGGCCTTGTAGGAGAACGCGTCGTCGGGGCGCAGCTCGGCGGGCGCGATCGCGGGCTGGGACAGGGGCTGCACCTGCTTGTCGGCGAGCGCCTGGTTCAGCGTGGAGTCGACGAGCCGCTGGGCGACATCGGCGTGGATGCGGCCGCCGTAGAGGTGCGCGAGCACCTGGCGCGGCGCCTTGCCAGGCCGGTAGCCCCGGACCCGGGCCGTCCGCTGGAGCGCCGAATAGGCCTTGTCGACCTCGCTCCGGACCCGGTCCGCGGGGACCTCCACCTGAAACTCCATCAGCACGGGAGAAAGCTTTTCGACGTTGACTTGCATGGCGTTTTTTTCGAAGGGCGGCACTCGTGCCACGCGTCGCTGGGGGGGTCAAGACGACCGACAGGACGCTGCTTTAAAAAAAGGAGCCCCGGCGGAGAGGCGGCCGCCGAGGCTCGGGGATCCCGGGAGGGATCGTGCAAGCTGATGGGCTGCGCGGCGCCCGCACCGGGCCGAGCGCGGGGCCGTCGGGTCTCGCGCGCCGCTCCGTCGCGCTCAGTCGTTGTCCGAGGCGTCGAAGGGGTCCTTCTCGAAATCGAGCTCGGCATCGAAGGGGCCCTCCTCGACGATGTCTTCGAGCGAGAAGCCCACACGGTTCGGGCGGAGAATCTCGCGCTCGAACTCTGCAAAGTTCTGATACGACCTGGGAAGCGGCATCTGTCCTCCTCACATGTGCCGAGGCGACGTCGTGGCGTCGATCTGCTCGGCGAAGCTGGGCACCACGTCCGTGATCAAGGAGCGGTCAGCGCCGACCCTCGACGCGCGTCGAGGGCAGACGACGGCGCGAGCCGAGCGCCGACCTGCGTTGAAGCGAAGGCGAAAGCACGAGGACCTGCGCAGGAGCGAGCAACGCAGGCTCGCCCCCGTCGCACCAGAACGCGTGGGCAAGGATCCGATCGACCGGGCCGGAGTCGCCGCCGGACAGCAGCGCCCCCCCGAGGCCGAAGCAACGACCTCGCCCCGGGGCTCGCCCGCGGACCAACGGCCTCGTCGTTCGGTCACCTTTGACCACACCAAGCGACATGTGGGCCACTGTAGACACCACTGCCGTTCAGGCCAACAATCCGACGAGCGAACGGTGGGGGAACGGCGAGCAGGCGGGCGCCGTCCAGCGTCCGGGTCCTGCCCGAGCGCCGCGGAGCCGCCCGGAGGGGTGCTCCCGGGGCGTTGAAACGAGAGCCCGGAGCCCGGGCCAGGCCGGGCCGGACCTGCGCGTCCGTTCGAACATGCAGCGGAGACACCTGCATCTCTCGACGTGCCGGTGGGGGTCGTGTAAGCAGCCGGGTCGGACGCGACACAGCACGATGCCATCGCTCAACCAGGGGGGCGCGCCCGGCAAGCCCGGTTCCGCTCCCAAGCCTTCGCCTGTCATCTTCGCCGTCGCCAACCAGAAGGGGGGCGTCGGCAAGACCACGACCTCGGTCAACCTGGCCGCGAGCTTCGCCGCGGCGGAGTACCGGACGCTGCTCGTCGACTGCGATCCTCAGGGGAACGCGTCGAGCGGCGTCGGCGTGCGGCGGGGGAGCTTCGAGCTGTCCCTCTACGACGTCCTGATCGGTCAGGCAGCGCTGAAGCAGGCGATCGTCGCGACCGAGGTGCCCTTGCTCGACGTGGTGCCCGCGACGCAGGACCTCGTCGCGGCGGAGCTCGAGCTTGTCGACGCGGACGACCGCGCGACGCGGCTGCGCCAGGCGCTGCGCCCGCAGCTCGACGGGTACGCGTTCGTCGTCCTCGACTGCCCGCCGTCGCTCGGGCTGCTCACCTTGAACGCGCTCACCGCGGCGCACCGCGTGCTCGTGCCGCTCCAGTGCGAGTACTACGCGCTCGAGGGGCTGACGCACCTCATGGCGACGATCGACCGGGTGAGGAGCGCCTTCAACCCGGAGCTCACGGTCGAGGGCGTCGTCCTGACGATGTTCGACGGGCGCAACTCGCTCACCCACCAGGTGGCCGACGAGGTGAGGGCGCACTTCCGCGTCTTCGACGCGATCATCCCGCGCAACGTGAAGCTCAGCGAGGCGCCGTCGCACGGCAAGCCGGCGCTGCTCTACGACGCGCAGTCGAAGGGGGCGCAGGGCTACCTGAGCCTCGCGCGCGAGATCCTGGACGGCCCGCCCGCCGCCGCGGCAGCTCCGAAGAAGGCGCAGCGCGGGGACGACGAGGCGGAGCCGCAGGCCGAGCCCCCGCCCACCACCGGAGCGCGCGCGAGGGACGCACGACCCAGATCATGAATGCCGATCAGAAAGGGGCGCGACGCGCGCTCGGACGGGGGCTCGACGCCCTGCTCCCGGCGCCGCCGCCGGCGACGTCGACGGCTGCCGAGGGGCGCAGCGTGTTCGTCTGCGCGATCGAGAAGATCGTCCCGCAGAAGGGGCAGCCGCGGCAGCACTTCGACGAGGCCGAGCTGGAGGAGCTCACCGGGAGCATCCGCGAGCACGGGCTCATCGAGCCGCTCATCGTGCGCAGGACGCAGGCCGGAAAGGACAGCTTCGAGCTCATCGCGGGCGAGCGGCGGTGGCGCGCCGCGCAGCGCGCGGGGCTCAGGGAGGTGCTCGTCGTCGTCAAGGACGTCTCCCCCAAGGAGGCGTTCGAGCTGGCGCTGGTCGAGAACGTGCAGCGGGCCGATCTGAACGCGATCGAGATCGCCGAGGCGTTCGACCGGCTGCTGCGCGAGCACAGCTACACGCACCAGACCCTGGCGGAGCGCGTCGGCAAGGACCGCACGACGATCGTCAACTCGCTCCGGCTCCTCCGGCTGCCGCAGCGGATCCGCAGCATGGTGATCTCGCGCGAGCTCAGCGAGGGCCACGCGCGCGCGCTGCTCGGGGCGCCGAGCGACAAGGTGATGGCCGACGTCGCCGAGCGGACCGTCCACGGCAAGCTCCCGGTCCGCAAGGTCGAGGCGCTGATCAAGGCGGCGAAGGAGAAGGAGAGCCGGGCCGCGAACGGCGCGGAGGACCCTGGCGAGAAGAAGCCCGAGGGGAAGTCGCCCGCGATCAAGGACCTGGAGGCGCGCCTCACGCGGAGGCTCGGGACGCGCGTCGAGGTGCGCGACGAGGGCGGCCGCGGCGAGCTCGGCGTCACGTACGGCTCGCTCGACGAGCTCGACAGGATCATCGCGCTGCTCGGCGCGTGAGCCGCCGCCCCGCGCCGGACGCACCGCCGCCCCGCGCCGGACGCACCGCCGCCCCGCTCCGGCGAGCGGGATCGGCGGAAGGCCGCGCTACTTCACCCTGGCGCTGAGCTCCTTCACCCTGGCGCGGGCGCGCTTGCCGATCTCGGTGTCGCCCCCGTGCTTGCCGGCCTCGGTGAGCGCCGCGAGCGCGCTCTGCGGCCTGCGCTCGGCCAGGAACGACAGGCCGAGGTAGTAGTGCGCGGCCGCGAACCGCGGGTCCACCTTGATCGCCGCCTGGAAGTCCGCGCGCGCCCCCGGCTCATCGCCGAGCTCGTGCCGGCACGTGCCGCGGCGCACATGGAACTCCGCCTCCGGCTTCAGCTTGATGGCGCGGTCGAACGCGGCCACGCAGTCGGCGTACGCCCTGGCCGGCCCGAGCATCCGCCCGATCGTCGCGATCGTCGCCACGTCGTCGCCGGTCGCGGCGAGCGCCTTCTTGAGCTCGGCCGCGGCCCGGTCGAGCTCCTTCGCCTCGAACAGCATCGCGCCGTAGGCGAAGCGCGTGGCGGCCGTGTCCTCGGCCTTGAGCGCCGCCTCGTAGTGCTTGCTCGCGCTCGCGACGTCGCGCTTCAGGCCGTACGCGTAGCCCAGGTTCTGGTGGAGCGCGGAGCGGCCCGGCGCCTGCTCGATCGCCTTCGAGAGCACCGCGATCGCCTCGTCGGGCCGGGGCGGCTCGTCCAGGTAGAGCGCCGCCAGGTTCAGCGCGGCGGCCTCCAGCTTGGGATCGCTCGCGAGCGCCTTCTTGTACGACGCCTCGGCGCCGGCGCGGTCGCTCGTCTTCTCGCGCGCGAGCCCGAGGTAGTAGTGCGCCTCGGCGCTGCTCGGCTCGTGCTCGATCGCCCGGAGGAGGTGCTCCTTCGCCTCCTCGTACTTCTCGTTCTTGATGTAAGCGACGCCCCGGTCCAGCGCGCTCGTCGACGTCCCCTTCGAGGTCGCCGCGTCGCTGCCGTCGGGCGGATCGGCGAGCAGCGGATCCGCGAACTGCTCGCGCGGGGGCTCCTGCGCCCCCCCGCACGCCGCGACGCACGCCGCGAGCGCCACACACACACCGCCGCGACGCGCGGCGAGCGCCGCCCGCCCCGCGCGCGAAAGCCATCTCTTGTTCATCCGACACTCCCTTCGCCGTCCAGGCCCTGGAGCACCGCGTGCAGCCGCTCCTCGACCTCGTGCAGCCGTTTGCCGTTCGCGACCTTCGTCCCGTCCGCCTCGCTCACATAGAACACGTCGGCCACGCGCGTCCCCTCGGTGTTGATCTTGGCGACCGAGATCGAGAGGCCGAGCTGGTAGAGCGCGTCCGAGATCGCGAACAGGAGGCCGGGGCGGTCGCGCGTGAGGACCTCGATCACCGTGTGATGGGACGCGCGGTCGTCGATGGATATCTGCGTCTTGACCTTCGGCGTCGGGCGCTCGCGCAGCCCGCCGCCCCGGCGCTTCCTGGCGAGCTCGGCGCCGGAGATCTGGCCCGAGAGCGCCGCCTGGATGTCGGCCACGAGCTTCGGGATGGCGCGGGCCACCCCCGCTACCCCCTCGCTGCGATCGCGCACCCAGAACAGGTCGACGGCCTGCAGGCGCACGCCCGCGGGCGGAAACGAGCCCGTCCTCGCGCGGAGCGCGCCGCTCTCGTCGGCGCCCGGGTCGTCGCTCGCGCGCGAGTGGATCTGCGCGGCGTGCACCTCGAGGCGCGAGGAGGCGAGCGCCGCCGTGATCGCCGCGAGCAAGCCGGGTCGATCCGGCGCGACCATGCAGAGCTCCGCGGCCTCCGGGTGGCGCGACGGCACGAGCGCGACCGAGACGCTGTTCCCGCCGCCCTCCTGCTGCCGCGCGAGCTCGGAGTGCGCCGCGATCGCGGCCGGGCTGTTCGCGAGGAGGTAGCGCTCGGGCATCGACGCGAGGTATCGGGCCAGGAAGTCCCGCTGCGCGCGCCGCTCCGCCTCGCTCGCGGCCGGGAGATCCTCGAGCGCGCCCACGGTCTCGCTGATCGCGCGGGCCATGCGCTGATCGTCGACGCCGAGCGGCCCGCCCTCCCCCCGCGCGCCGCGCAGGGCCGCGTCCGCCGAGAGGTAGAGCTCGTCGAGCATCCGCGCCTTCCACGACGTCATCGACGTGGGGCTCGTTGTCGACAGATCGGCGACCGTGAGCAGGTAGAGATCGCGCAGCCCCTCGCGGCCGTGCACCTCCTGGCAGAACTCCGAGATCGTCGCGGGGTCGTCGAGATCGCGCCGGGTCGCGATGAGGTACATCACGAGGTGCTTCAGGATGAGGTGGCACGCCTCGTCGATGTCCTCCGGAGGGAAGCCGAGCCGCTCCAGGATCTTCCGCGCCATCTCGGCGCCGCGCCGGCTGTGATCGGTCCCCCCGATCGCCTTGCCCACGTCGTGCAGGAGCGTGGCGAAGAACAGCATCGTCGGCCGCGTCGCCTCGGCGGCGAGCCGGCACGGGAGCCCGAACTCGCCCGCGAGCTCGCCCCGCACGAGCGACGCCAGCCGATCGACCGCGGCGACCGAGTGCACGTCCACCGTGTACACGTGGTAGACGTCGTGGTGGACGCGCCCGACGACCGGCAAGAACTCGGGGATCATGGCGAGCAGGAGGCCGAGGTCGTGCAGCTCGCGGACGACGGAGCCGCTCTGGAGCGCCGTCTCCTTGCACGTGGCGACGAGGGTCCGGAACAGCTCGGCCGCCTCGGGGCTCTCGCGGAGCACCGCGCAGAACGCCGGGTCGCCGGCGGCGCGGACGATCGCCCCGCGCGCGTAGGGCAGGAGCGGGACGCCGCGCTCGACGGCCGCGGCGACGAGCCGCAGCGCGATCGGCGGATCGGTCCGGAGCAGATCCGGATCGCTCATCGTGATGCAGCCGTCGAAGAGGCGGATGCCGCCGCCGAGGTCCTCGTCGCGGCGGCGGCGCTTCGTGAGCGTCGGCGTGGCGCGCGAGACGATCATGTCGAGGGCCCGCGAGATGGTCCGGGCGCTCCGGTAGTAGTCGCTCATCATCCGCTCGATCGCCTCGGGCGACACGGCGGGCTCGTCGGGCGGTGGCGCGCCCTCCCGGCCGCTCCCGGCCGCCTCGGCGGCCTTGTTGTAGCCGAGCACGCCCGCGCAGAGCTCCTGCTCGTCGAACGTCAGCCGGTCGGTCCGCCGCCCGGAGTGGGCGTGGAGGAGGTTGCGGATGCGCCAGAGCATCTCCGCGGCGTTGCGGATCTCCTCGGCCTCGCGGGCGACGAGCGCGCCGAAGCGGACCAGCGCGCCGAACTCGCCGACGCCGTAGCGCGCCTTCGCCGCCCAGCGGGCGACGTCGAGGTCGCGCAGCCCGCCCGCGCCGTTCTTCACGTCCGGCTCCAGCAGGTAGACCGAGCCGCCGAAGCGCTCGTGCCGCTGCGAGATCTCCTTCCCGAGCCGCTCGATGAAGCGGGGGAGCTCCGAGTGCGCGAAGAGGCCCGCGGCGGCGCGCTGCCAGAGCGACTCGGACATCGACGCGTCGCCGACGACGTGCCGCCAGTCGAGCAGGCTCGTCGCGGTGGGCAGATCCTCGCGCGCGCCCTCGACGAGGTCGTCGATGGTGACGACCTGGTGTCCCACGGTGACCCCCATGTCCCAGAGCGGGTAGAGCAGCGCGTCCGCGATGGCGCTGGCGCGCTGGGCGTCGTGGGCGAGGATGCGCACGTCGAGGTCGCTCCGCAGGGCGGCGGCGCCGCGGCCGTAGCCGCCGACCCCGGCGATGGCGACCGCGTCCCACGCGGCGCGGCTCGGGGAGCCGGACTCGCGCAGCAGGTGGAAGAGGCGCGCCAGGAGCTCGTCGAGCAGGCGCGCGTGGCGCCGGCCGAGGGCGACCCCGAGCGAGGACGGATCGGCGGCCGGGGTGGGGCCGCTCGGCGCGGTGCGATCGAGCTCAGCGCGCTCGCGCGCGTAGGCGGCGCGGAGCTCGGCGAGCCCGCTGGGCCTGGACATGGGGGAGAGGTCGACGCTCATGCGATGGGTTGTCGCTTTCTCAGGCGCCCGGGGCGCGGAAGGCGGTGACGTGCGCGTTCACCCTGACCGCGGTGAGGCCGGCGCCGCACAGCCGCGGCGCCTCGCTCGCGGCCGAGAAGAGGAGCCCGCCGGGGCCGAGCTCGGCGGCGAGGCGGCGGGCGACCGCGTCGCCCGCGGGCTCCGCGAGGTACAGGAGGACGTTCTTGAAGAAGATGATCTGGAAGCCGCCGCTCGGCACGGCGTGGACCAGATCGCAGACCTCGAAGGAGACGACGTCACGGAGCTTCTGGCCGACGTGCAGCGCGCCCCCCTTCTGCTCACAGTAGCGCTGAGCGAAGGCCGGGGGGAGCTGGTCGGCGGCCTCGGCCGAGTAGGCGGCCTCGCGCGCCGCGTCGATCGCCGGGGCGGCGCGATCGACCCCGAGCACGCTGAAGCGGCGGCCGGCGCTGGCGAGGACCATCCCCAGGGTATAGGCCTCCTCGCCGGTGCTGCAGCCGGCGGAGAGGCCGGCGATGGGGACGTCGGGCGGGATCCTGGGCAGCACCGAGGTGGCGATGGCCTCCCAGATGATCGGATCGCGGTAGAAGCGCGTCTCGCCGACGCGGAGGGCGCTGACGATGTCCTCGATGGCGTCCCTGTCCTCGTGCAGCCGCTCGGCGGACGCGAGCGGGGACACGCCCTGGCGCGCGGCCACGGCGCTCAGGACGGCGAGGACCCGCTCGCGCACCCATCCCGGGGCGGCGAGGCTGCGGCCCAGGCCGAAGCGGCGCTCCAGCTCGGCGAGCGCGAGGTCGACCGCCCGCTCGGCGGAGCGTGCCGCAGGACCTCCTCCCGCTCTCGGCGATCTGGCCATGAAAGGGCGCCGCGGTCAGCCGAGGAAGCCGGCCTTCCGGGCCTGGGATCCCTTGCCGCCGCCGCCGTCGAGGGCGATGGCGAACACATCCTTCAGCGCGAGCACGAAGGTCTCGCCCTTGGTGCTGCGCGCCTTGAGGAGCCCGCCCACGCTGAGCACGGCATCGATCTTTGTCACCGGGAGCGACACGCCCTCGTGGGCTGCGTAGAGCGTGAGCGCGCGCCCTTCGGGGAGCTCGGCCCAGCCGTCTTTGTCGGTCTTGGCCTCGGCCGTGTCGAGGGCTGCCTTGAGTAGGTCGTCGGTCATGAGCAACGTTTCCGTCCCGCGCCCGGCCGCGTCAAGCGCGTGCTCGCCCTTACGGCAATGCAAGGCGATCGGCGTCCTGCGGGGCCCCCTCCGTGGTACCGTGCCGCGCCGATGTCGAGAAGGCCGCCCAGCCAGCCCCCCCGGAGCGGGGCCGCCTCCGGGGCGCAGCCGGGGGTCGCGATGCCGGCGGGGTGGGAGCCGGGGGATCATCTCTTCGTCGACGACATCAAGAAGTCGTTCGGGGCGACGAAGGTGCTGCACGGCATCACCATGCACCTCCGGCGGACCGAGACGGCGGTGATCATCGGCGGATCGGGCGCGGGCAAGACCACGCTGCTCCGGCTGCTCATCGGCCTGGAGCGGCCGACCAGCGGGCACATCTGGGTCGACGGCGTGGATATGGGCGTGCTCGACGACTACGAGATGAACCGGATGCGCCAGCGGTTCGGCATGGTGTTCCAGTACGCGGCGCTGCTCGACTCGCTCACGATCTTCGACAACGTGGCGTTCCCGCTGCGCGAGCACCGGAAGCACATGTCGAAGCGGGACATCCGCGAGAAGGTCGTGGGGATGCTGAACTCGCTCGGCCTCGAGAACAAGGAGGACCGGATGCCGTCGGAGCTCTCGGGCGGGCAGCGCAAGCGCGTGGGTCTGGCGCGCGCGCTGATGCTCGAGCCCGAGATCCTGATCTACGACGAGCCGACCAGCGGGCTCGATCCGCTGACGAGCCGGATGGTCGACGATCTGATCGAGGAGACGCGGTCGCGCCACAAGGTGACGAGCGTGGTGATCTCGCACGACATGGCGAGCACGTTCCGCATCGCGCACAAGGCGTTCCTCGTGATCCAGGGGCGGGTCGTCGCGTCGGGGACGCCGGACGAGCTGGCGTCCGGCGAGAACGAGCAGGCGCGCCAGTTCATCGCGGCGGCGGGGGTCGCGCCGGATCACATCTCCCGGGTGAACCGGCCGGCGCTGGCGGACAGCGAGGGCGGCCGGGTGATCGAGTTCAGGAAGGCGGCGGAGTAGGGCGCGGCGGCGCGGCCGGCTGCGACGCGCGGCCGGCTGCGGCGCGCGAGGCGCTGTTCGCTGCGCTGCACGCTGCGATGCACGAGGCGCTGCCCGCCGCGGCGGCGCCGCTACAGGCGGAGCACCGAGGCGCGGCGGCCGCGGGGCGTCGTGGCCTCGTCGAACCGAGGTGCGTTGCGGGCGAGCGGCCCGCGGGCGTCGAAGATCACGAGCGTCCCGCGCCTTTGACGCAGGTGCGCGAGGTAGTCGTCGAGCTGGGCGAGGCCCTCGCGGAGCGGGTCCTTCTGGCCCTTGCGCCACACCTTGAGCTCGAGCGCGCGCCGCTGGACGGCCCGGGAGCCGTCGGGCTTGCGGTAGGGAAAGCGGACGAGCAGATCGATGCGCCCCCGGCCGACGCCGTACTCGCGATCGATGAAGCCGCCGCCATTCACCGCGCGCTGGAGGAAGGCCATCAGGACGAGCTGCGGGGCGACCTCGGGGTACGGCATCCCGGAGGCGAGCACCTCGCCGTGCTCGTGCCAGAAGGCGGCGAACGCGCGGAGCAGGCGCCGGAAGGCGAGGCGGCCGTCGGGCAGGAGGAAGCGCTCGGGCGGTGCGTCGATCCGCTCCTCGGCCGACGAGGCGAGGACGCGGGCGATCACCTCGCGGTAGATGGGGTTCGCCACGCGCAGCGGCTTGCCCTGGGCCACGAGCCCGAGATCGCGGACGTAGGAGGCGTCGTCGTCGTACGTGTCGCCGCCGCCCTCGTACGTTCCCGCCAGCATGGGCTCGAGCACGCGCCGGACGCGGGGCTCGGCGAGCTTGCTGACGAGCGAGTCGAGATGGGTGGCGCGCTCGAGGATGAGCCGCTCCTTGGCCTGCTCGACGTGCGCCAGGGTGATGGGCTCGTCGAGGGGGACGGCCATCTTCTCGACGATCTCGCGGCCGAGGGCATTGACCAGCCAGGGTTGGCCGGCCGTGAGCTCGAAGGCCCGGCCGAGCGCCGCATCGACGAAGACCTGGCCGGTGTCCTCGGTGTGCTGGGCGTACAGCGCACGCAGCTCTTCCTCGGAGAAGTCTCCGAGCCGCAAGGAATCGACCTTGATGTTGAACGGGCTCGCGGTGCCGAGGCGCTCGGGATCACCGCCGCTCGCGGCCTTGTAATCGCGCACGTCGCGCAGACCGCAGAGGATGACCGACGCGGGGAAATGCTCGGGACGGCTCGGGAAACCGGCGCGGAGCTGGCGCAGGACGCTGAGGAGGCCCTGGCCGCGCAGGGAGTCGATCTCGTCGAAGATGAGGGCGAGCGGGCGCGGGCAAGCGCGCGCCCAGCCGGTGAGCGCCGCGGAGAGGAGCCCCTCGTCGCCCTCGAGCGAGAACGGGGGCGGCTGGAGCTCGGGCGGGAGCGCGATCTGGGCCGCGCGCGTGAGCTCGCGCAGGATGGCGCGCTGGGCGGAGCCGTAGTCGTCGCCGGCGGCGCTGCCCTCCTCGCAGGAGAAGAGGACGGCGGCATGGCGGCCCGAAGCGGTGAGCCGCTCGGCGACGGCGCGCAGGGCCGTGGTCTTGCCCGTCTGCCGGGGGGCGTGGACGACGAAATAGCCCATCTGCTCGACGAGGCCCGGGGCCTCGGGCAGCCGGCTGTCCGCCGGGATCATGTAGTGCAGATCGGGGCGGCAGGGGCCGGTCGTGTTGAAGCGGCGCTTCACCCGGCGAGCCTTGGGACATCGGCCGGGAAGAAGCAAGGGAGCAGCCGCCGGGCGCAACGGGCGCGACGGGCGCGATAGAGTGAAGCGAATGGATCGGTGGTTCTGGATCGGGCTCGGCGGCGCGGCGGGGACCCTCGCCCGCTACGGTCTATCGACGTGGTGCCAGCAGCGCTTCGGCGCCGGGTTTCCGTATGGGACGCTCGCGGTCAACGTGATCGGGTCGTTCTTGCTCGGCGTCATCCTGCAGGTCGCCGCGACGACGGAGCTGCTGTCGCCGACGCTCCGCCTCGGGTTGGGCGCGGGCGTGATGGGGGGGTTCACGACGTACTCGAGCTTCAACCACGAGACGCTCAAGCTCTTCGAGGGTCGCGCGTGGATGACGGGCGCGGTGAATGTCGTGGTCACCGTCGTCGGGTGCCTGCTCGCCGGTGTGCTCGGGATGGCGTTCGCGCGGCGGCTCGTCGCGAGCTGAGGCGCGGAGGGGGCCTCGTACGATCGCGCGCGGCATGCGCCGCCCAGGGGGGCCGGGGACGAGGATCAGCCACCGGCGCCGAGGATCGGCGTCGTCTCTTCCTGCGCCGCGGGGACATCGCCCTGCGCTCCGCCTCCGCCGGGCGGGGGCTTTTCTCCGCCGGGCGAGGGCTTTTCTCCGCCGGGCGGGGGCTTCTCTCCGCCGGGCGAGGGCTTCTTGGCGGAGCTGCCCGAGCGGGCCTCGAACATCCAGGCGGCCTTGTTCAGCTCGGGGACCAGGATCGTTCCATCGACCCGGCGCGCCGCCCTGAAGGCGCGGAGGATCTTCTCGATCACGATCGCGACCCTCCCGTCCTGCAGATCGAGCGCCCGCTGCGTCACCCGGCGCCCTGCGGCGATCTGGACGCCGCCGATGCCGCGCACCCGCTGCGCCGCGACGCGGAGCGCGGCCGCGCACTCGGCGCCGACGCCGTAGTCCTCGAGGACCTCCGCGTCCTGCGCCGGATCGGCCCTCCGGGTCTCGTCGATGAAGCTCGCGAGCGCCTCGAGGCCCTTGGCGAGGCTCTCGGGGGAATCCGCGCGCCCCACCACGGCGTCGACCCGCGCCATGCGGCGCGCGCCGAGCGCGTTGCGCAGGCCGTCGTAGCAGAGATCGCGCTCGCCGATGCCGTCGCGCATCGCGCTCCGCCCCTGCACCTCGAGCGCGGCCCTCGCGCCGGCGACCTCGGTCGCCGCGGCCTCGTGCGACCGCTTCATCGCCTGGAGCCTGCCCGCCTCGGCGACGAGCAGCGGCAAGAGCGCCGCGGGCATGCGCACCTTGCCGCGCTGCGCCTCCGACAGCGAGCCAAGGATCCGCCGCGCCGAGGCGACGAAATGCGGGACATCGTCGATGAGGCTCTGCGAATCGATGCGCGTCCCCTCCGCGACGAGATCCTCCTCGGGGATCCCCGCGTACGTCCGCGCGGCGAACGCGCCGTCCGCGGGACCGAGCTCGCGAGCGAGCGAGTCGAGGGTGACGGTGGTGGATGAAACGGTCGGTACCTCCGCCGGCGAGGTGGCCGGCGCGGGCTTCTTGATCTTGGAAGTGGTCATGAGAGGAAAATCTAGGGGAACGCGTCGATGGAAGAAAAGCGGGCATCTCCGCTGAGCAAGATCACGTCGCGGCGATCCGTCCCGGCCGGCGGGACACACCGCGCCGGGATGGCGCACGAGGGCGGCGAGGGGGCGCACGGCGGGGCGCCGCGCGCGCGCGACGCGGGGTGGACGGCGCCACGACGGCGGACGGCGCGCGTGAGACCGGCGCAGAGCCGCGCGCAACCCCGGTCAGGCCAGCGCACAAGCGGGCCGAGGCGCGCGCGCAGCATGGCGAGACGCGCGCGCAGGCGGGTCGAACGCGCGCACGAGGCGGGAGTGGCGCGCGGGAAGCCTGTCGCCCCCGCGCGCCGGAGACCTCGGGAACGCGCACGACGCGCCGGGGATGCGCGCACGACGCGCCGGGGACGCGCGCACGACGCATCGCATCATCGCCTTCCCTAGCCTCCAGCCGGCAACAGCCGCGCCGCAGGCCTGCCGCCGACTGCGAGGCTCAGAGCGAACGCTCTGCGGCGCGGCGCAGCTCGTCCCACACGGACACGCCGAGGCCGCCTAGGACACCGAACAGGTTGAAACCCCGAGAAAATGAACCACAGAGGCACAGAGGGCACAGAGTTTTTTTGTTGTCCCTCTGTGTCCTCTGTGCCTCTGTGGTTCAAATCTCTTCATTCCCGGGCATTTCAAGCTGATCGGTGCTCTAGGGGCTGACGGCCCCCTGCTCGTCAGGCAATTCGCGCCGCCAGCCGACGTCGACTCCCCGTCACACGATGAGCCCGCGCTCGCTGGCCGCCTCGTCCAGCCGCACGAACGTCGCCCCTCCCCGAGCAACCTCCTCCACGAACGCCTCCAGCGCCGCGAGCCGCCTGCCGAGCGGCACACGGAGCTCCGGCTGGTACGGCGCGAGCGCCTCGAGGCCGTCGCCCCGGTCGAGGAAATCCATCCCGTGCAGCTCCAGGTTGACGAGCGCCTCCCCCGCGCACGCGCGCGCCAGGAGCCGCGCACCGGCGGCGCCCGAAAGCGCCACGCTCGTCCCGATGACCGGCAGCCGCAACCCCGGCGTCACCTGGATCGGCAGCTCGACGAAGCGCCGCCCGCCCCGCGCGTACCACGGCCGCCCAGGCCGGTAAGGCCGGCGCGGCGCCGCGAGCACGCGCGGGGTGTCCAGGATCGCCGACGATCCCCTCCCCTTCACGCGCTGCACCCCCATCGCGAGCGCCTTGGCAGCGTAGTACGGCGGGCACGGGAACACCGAGGAGTCGAACGCGACCCCGACCGCATCGAGCGCGTCGAACAGCGCGTCGCTCACCGTGTACCCCGGCGCGCGGAAGCCCGTCGGACGCCGGCCGACCGCCTCGGCGATCGCCTCGGCGCCGAGCAGGACGTCCCACGCGATCGCGGCGCGCGGGAGCTGCGAGAGGTCGTAACGGTGCCCGAACGAGTGGTTCTCGACCGCGTGACCCGCGTCGCTCAGCGCGCGCAACGCCGCCGCGCTCTCGGGGCGGGCGAGGTCGCGGCCGATCGCGAACAGCGTGACAGGGATGCCGTGGGACGCGGCGAAGGCCGCGATGCGCGGCAGCGCCGTGTCATAGACGGCGCTCAGCGAGACCGCCGCCCCGGAGCGCTCCGGGACGGCGAGCCCGTGAATGGCAAAATAGTTCGGGACCTCGTCGAGGTCGATCGAGACGGCGGCGAGGCGCCCCCGCATCGGACCGCGTCAGCTCGCGGCCATCTTCGCCACCTCGGCGGCGAAGTCGTCCTCTTTCTTGGCGATGCCCTCGCCGCGCTCGTACCGCACGAAGCGCGTGAGCGTGAGCTCGCCGCCGGCCGCCTTCTCCGCCGCCTGGCGCAGCTTGTCGATCGTCTGGCCCGCCACGCCGCGCGACGCCGCCTCGACCGACTCCTGCTCGAGGAGCGCGACCTCCGAGTACCACTTGTTGAACTTGCCCTCGATGATCTTCGGCCACGCCGCCTCGGGCTTCGGCTTCGGATCCTCGCGCAGCTGCGCCTCGAAGATCTCCTGCTGCTTGGCCTTCAGGTCCGCCGAGACCTCGTCGCGACGGAGGACGAGCGGGCTCATCGCGGCGGCCTGCATCGCCGTCTCGTCGATGAACTTCTGCACCTCGGGGTGCTCCGCCACCGCCTGGCTCGACGCCTCGACCGCCACGAGCACGCCGATCTTGCCGCCGAGGTGCACGTACGCGTGCGCGACGCCGTGCTTGCCCTCGGGGATCGACACGCGATCCCAGCGGCGCACAGCGACCTTCTCGCCGATGCGCGCGGTCAGCTCCGTCGCGGCGTCGGCGACCGACTTGCCGCCGATCGAGAGCTGGCTCGCGTCCGAGCCCCCGGGCGCCTTCTCGGCCGCGGCGAGCACCTCGCCGACGAACTGCCGGAACGCGTCGTTGCGGGCGGCGAAATCGGTCTGGATGTTGACCTCGACCATCGTCGCGCTGCGCCGATCGGCCGCGACCGCCGCGCGAACCTCACCCTCGGTGGCGGACGCGCCGGCCCGCTTGGCGCTCTTCGCGAGACCCTTCTTCAGGATGATCTCGACCGCCTTCTCCATGTCGCCCTCGGCCTCGGTGAGGGCGCCCTTGCAGTCGCTCATCCCCGCCTGGGTACGCTCACGAAGCTCCTTGATCGCCTGAGCATTGATGCCGGCCATGGCTCTTTCTCCTTCACAACCTAGATAGGAAGAGGCCGCGCCGAGCGGCCCCTCTTCATCGCACTTCAGACTGATGACCCCGAGGGCCCGCGCGACGAGCCGGCCGAACCGCAGAGGCACAGAAGGCGCAGAGGCGCGAAATTTTCATTTCTGTCCCCGCGCCCCCTGCGCTCCTGCGATCGCCGCGTCTCCCGGGCGGAGGCGACGCCGTCACCCCCGCCGCCCGAGCGCTGGGCCGCTCCGACGCGGCTCGCGCCGCGCTACGACGCCTGCTGGCGCGGACCGCCGCGGCCGCCGCGGCCGCCCTGGTACACGTTGATCTCGTCGCGCTGGCCGCGGCCGCCGGCCGGAGGCTGCGAGCCGTCGCCGTGATCCCGGCGGCGCTGCGCGCCCTCGACGCACGCGTCCGCGACGCGCGCCGTGATCAGCCGGATCGAGCGGATGGCGTCGTCGTTGCCAGGGATCACGAAGTCGACGAGATCCGGGTCGCAGTTCGTGTCCGTGATGGCCACGACCGGGACGTTCAGCTTGCGCGCCTCGCTGATCGCGATCGACTCCTGGTGCGGATCGATCACGAAGATCGCCGCCGGGAGGCCGCCCATGCCCTTGAGGCCGCCCAGGTACTTCTCGAGCCGATCGCGCTCCTTCTCGAGCCGGACGACCTCCTTCTTGAGCAGCTGCTCGTAGGTCCCGTCCTCCTTCATGCGCTCGAGGGTGCGGAGGCGATCGAGGCCCTGCTTGATGGTCCGGAAGTTCGTCAGCGTGCCGCCGAGCCAGCGGTTCGTGACGAAGTACATGCCCGACCGCCGGGCCTCCTCCTGCACGATGTCCTGCGCCTGGCGCTTCGTGCCGACGAACAGCACGTGGCCGCCGCGGCCGACGGCGTCGGTCAGGAAGTCGTACGCGCGCTTGAAGAGCCGCGTCGTCTGGTCGAGATCGATGATGTGGATGCCGTTGCGCGCGCCGTAGATGAACGGCCGCATCTTCGGGTTCCAGCGCTTGGTCTGGTGGCCGAAGTGCACGCCCGCGTCGAGCAGCGAGCGGAGCGGGAGCGGGAACTCCCCGGGCTGGGGGGCAACGGCCTGCATGGTGTCGGCCGCGGGAACGGATTCGGAGAAGCTTGTATCGGTCACGGCTTTGTCCTTTCGGTTGGTCCGCCGCTCCCCCTCCCGCCACCAACCCCTCGCGCGGACATGGAAAAAACGTCCGTGTCGAGGGGCACCGGGTCGCGGAATGCCGTGGGTGCCAGGAGAGCGTGTGGATTTGGGCGCTGCGACAGCGAAAGCGAGGATTCAACCTCCGCTGTCCCCCTCGTCACGAGCCGCGAGAAGGGGGCGGTTTGCTACCCCGATGCGCCGCGCTTGTCAAGCGGCGGCGCCGGGGCGCCAGCGGGCGACATTATCACGTGGTTCCGCAGGGTTCGGGAAGCGGGAGCGCGGCGCCCCGCGCCGCGCGCCGCTCCTGCGCGCGCGCCGTGGCCCGGCACCCACGATGGCGTAGACTCGGTTCCGTGCGAACCGCGTCACGACGCTTTCTTACTGCACGCTTCGCCCCGATTTGCGCAAGCCTCGGGGTCGTCTCCGCCTGCATCGCCTCGGCCCCCGAGGGCATCCGCCGGCAGACCGACGGCGACGGCGGCGGCGACTTCGGGGTGGACCCGCAGACAACGTCGTCCACCACCAGCACGGGGCTGCCAGACGCCGATCCCCACGCCCTGCTCGGCGCGGACCCGACGCACGGTCCGTTCAACGGAGGCCAGCGCGTCCTGCTCCATGGCAACGGCTTCAGCTCCAAGGTCCGCGTCTGGTTCGGCGACGTCGAGGTCGATCCGTCCGCGATCGTGCCGATCGATCCCAGCCGGGTCCAGGTGGCGGCGCCGCCGGGCGAAGCAGGGCCGGTGGAGCTCGCGGCGCAGAACGGCGACGACACCTCGACCCGGAGATCGCTGCCGGGCGGCTACGTCTACGACGCGCTCTATGCGTCTCCATCGAGCGGGCCGATCTCCGGCGGGACGACGATCGAGCTCATCGGGCAGAGCACGCGCTGGGACGCGGCGACCGTCGCCAGGATCGATCAGAAGCCGTGCACGTCGCTCGCCGTCGACGGGCCGACCCGGCTCGTCTGCACCGTGCCCCAGGGCACGCCGGGCGCGAAGACGATCTCGGTGACGACCGGCGACGACACGATCCTCGTGCTCGACGGCTACACCTACGAGGACAGCCAGAACGGCTACAAGGGCGGTCTCAGCGGCGCCCCCCTCGCCGGGCGGCTCAAGGTCCTCGCCTACAACAACTTCACGGGCGACCCGATCCCGGGGGCGCGCGTCCTCGTGGGCAACGACGTGTCGTCCGCGCTCGACGGCGTTGCGGACGCGTCCGGCGTCGTCGTGTTCGAGAACCCCTCGCTCGACGCCCCGCGGACCGTCACCGTCGCCGCGACGTGCCACAGCCCGATCTCGTTCGTCGACGTGCCGGTCGACACGGTGACCGTGTACCTGGACCCGGTGCTCACCCCCGCCTGCGGCGCCTCCGGCGATCCGCCCCCGCCGGTCGGCGGCAAGGTGGGCAACGCGGGCGCGCTCGAAGGCGAGCTCGTCTGGGATAAGTCGCTCGACCCGGGGAGCGCCGCGTGGGGCAACATCCCGAGCCCGAGGCGCGCGACAGAGCGCCAGGCGGCGTACGTGTTCACGACGGGGGTCGATCCGCTCGCGACCTTCAGGCTGCCGCCCGAGTACCAGGCGATCACCCCGGACACGTCGGGAGAGCTCGGGCACGGGTTCACGATGTACCTCGCGCCCGGCAACCGCTCGATCTACGCGCTGGCAGGGCTCGAGGATCGATCGACGACGCCGCCGCGGTTCACCGCCTACGCCATGGGGGTCGTCCGCGGGATCCCGCTGCTCCCGAACCGGGTGACGAGGGACGTGTTCGTGCGGATCGACCAGCCGCTCGACCACGCCCTCTCGATGGACGTCATCGCGCCCGCGAAGGGGCCGAAGGGGCCGGATCGGATCCAGGCGAACGTGTCCTTGATGGTCGGCAACGACGGGTTCGCCACGCTGCCCATCGGCGCGCAGAGCCCGCTGATCCCGTTCGACGGGCGGCTGACGTTCGTGGGCGTCCCGCCGCTCAACCGCGATCTGTTCGGGGCGAGCTACCACTCCTCGGCGCGCGCCGTCACCGGCCAGGCCGGGCTCGCGCCGCTGTCGGTCGTCGGGCGGGTGCTCTCGACGAGCACGAGCGCGCCGGTGCGCATCGGCGATTTCGTGGGCGTACCGACCGTGGAGACGCCGGCGCAGAACACCGCCTGGGACGGCGCGCACCTCGCGACCTCGTTCAGCGCGGGCGCGCCCGTCGACCTCAGCGTCTACGACATCGCGAGCGGCAGCGGGCTCATCCGGTGGACCGTGGCCGTGCCGGCAGGGTCGCACGCCGTCGAGCTGCCGGACCTCCGGCAGCTCGGGCTCGAGCACGGCGCGCTGCCGCCGGGGCCGGTCACGATCGGCGTGTACGGGGCGCGGTACGGCGCCTTCGATTACGGCAAGCTCGTCTACCGGCAGCTCAAGCCGCAAGGGATGGCGGCCTACTCCCTCGACAGCTTCAGCGCGCACCTGTGATGAGCGAGCCGCTCCCCCCGACGCGCGCCCGCAGGTCACGACGCCGCGCCCGCCCGCGGCCCGCGGCGGCCGCCGCCCTCCTCGCCACCGCCGCGGGGCTCGCGCTGTCGCCGAGCTGCTTCGACAGCGGCGTGCGGTGGGGCGATCGCCCGGAGGAGCCGCCGGCCTGCACGACCGGCGAGACCCGCTGCGGCGCGGAGCTCACGCGCTGCGAGGAGACGGCGGCGGGGCCGGCCTGGGTCACGCTCGACGACTGCGCCGCCCGGGGGCTCGTGTGCGCGTCGATCGCGCTCGGGTGCAGGCCGTGCGTGCCCGGCGTGACGTCGTGCCGAGGGCAGGACGTCGTGACCTGCGAGCCGGACGGCAGCTTCGGCGACGTGCTCGACACGTGCGACACGGACGCCGCCGAGGCGTGCCGCGGCGGCAGCTGCCTCCCGCTCTGCGCCGTCGCCGAGGTCGAGCGGAGCAACGTGGGGTGCGAGTACTGGGCGGTCGATCTGGACAACGCGCGGATCGACGCGACGAGCAACGCGGCGGCGCAGCAGTTCGCGGTGGTGGTGTCGAACCCGCAGCCGGACGTGCCCAACGAGGTCCACATCTTCCGGGACGACGGCGCGCCCGGCGACGCGCCCGCCCCCGTGGAGATCGCGAGCGCGCTGATCGCGCCGCTCTACCTCCAGGTGTTCAAGCTCGGGCCGCGCGAGGTCGATGGCAGCCCGGAGGGCAAGTACAACACGGGCACGCACACGGCGCTCACGCGGCACGCGTACAAGATCACGTCGAAGTTTCCCGTGGTCGCCTACCAGTTCAACCCGCTGGAGAACGCCAACGTGTTCTCCAACGACGCCTCGCTGCTGAAGCCGCGCGAGGCGCTGACGTACAACCCGGGCGCGATGTCGACGGCGTACGTCGTCGCCGGGTGGCCGCAGACCATCGCGAGCACGGACGATCCGGACACGAACTTCGATCCGCTGAACCCGATCGATCTGCGGGCGTTCTTGACCATCGTCGGGACGCGCGAGGAGACCACCGTGCAGGTGAAGACGACGGCGAAGGTCGTCGGCGGCGGGCCGGTCCCGGAGACGCCGGCGGGCGGGTCGATCGAGGTCAAGCTCGGCGCGTTCGACGTGCTCAACCTGGAGACCGGCGGGTTCAACGCGGATTTCACCGGCTCGATCGTCAGGGCCGATCAGCCGATCGCGGTCTTCACCGGCAGCGAGGCCTCGGACGCGCCCCACTTCGCCACGCTCGCGGATCGGCGCTGCTGCGCCGACCACCTGGAGGACCAGCTCGATCCGATCCGCGCGACCGGCAAGCGGTTCGCCGTTCCGCACACGCCGAACCGGTCGCAGACGGTGAAGGAGGCCGGCGCGCAGATCGAGGTCGTGCCCGAGCCGGAGTACGTCAGGATCATGGCCGCCACCGGCCAGGGCGCCGTGATCAAGACGACCCTGCCGCCGCCGGACGACCAGATCACGCTGTCGTCGCAGGGCCAGTTCCACGAGGTGATGGCCTGGGGCGACTTCCTGATCGAGAGCTCCGAGCCGGTCATCGTGTGGCAGATCATGGCCAGCCAGAACGCGACCGGGGTCAGGCAAGGGCTGCCGGGCGGAGACCCGAGCCTCGTGATCCTGCCGCCGATCGAGCAGTTCCGGCCGGATTACGTGTTCCTGACGCCGGACAAGTACGCGTTCGACTTCATCTCGGTGATCGCGCCGCCGTCCGCCGTCGTGCGGCTCGACGGCGTGGCGCTCGGGCCGGAGGAGTGCGAGATCGCGCCCGCCGACGGGCTCACCGACGAGGAGCGCGGGCGCCGCGCGCCGCCGTTCGTCGTCTATCGCTGCCAGCTGAGCTTCGCGACGATCGATCCGGCGCAGCCGGCGCCGGACAACGTGCTGCCCGGGCGGCAGCGCGACGGCGTGCACCGGATCGCGGCCTCCGCGCCCGTGGGGCTGCTCGTCACGGGGTTCGACTCGTTCGTGAGCTACGCGTACGCGGGCGGCACCGAGCTCCGGGAGATCGCGCCGCCGGATTGAGCCGCGCCGGCCGCGGCCGGCGCGATGGCCGCCGTCACTTGCCGGCGCCGCCGAGCAGGCCCTTCAGCTTCGCCACGAGCCTCAGCGCGTCGAGCGGCGCGAGCCGATCGACGTCCACCGAGCGCAGGGTCTCGATGACGGCCGCCTGCTCCGGCGCCACCGCCGCCTGCGCGGGGACGAACAGGTCGAGCTGCGCGGCGCCGCCGCGCGTGCGGCCGCGGAGCGAGGCGTGCTTGCCGCCCGGCAGCGCGGCGCCCGACTCCAGCGTCGCGAGGATCGCGCGGGCGCGCGCGAGCACCCCCTCGGGGACGCCCGCGAGCCGCGCGACCGCCACGCCGTAGCTGCGGCTCGCGGGGCCCGCCTCGAGCTTGTGCAGGAAGATCACGTCGTCGCCGTGCTCGCGCGCGGCGACCGAGTAGTTCGCGATGCCCGGCGCGCGCGACGAGAGCTCCGTCAGCTCGTGGTAGTGCGTCGCGAACAGGGCGCGACAGCCGATCGCGTCGAGCAGGTGCTCGGCCACCGCCCAGGCGATCGCGAGGCCGTCGTACGTGCTCGTGCCCCGGCCGATCTCGTCGAGGATCACCAGCGATCTTCGCGTTGCGTCGCGGAGGATCTCGGCCGTCTCCCGCATCTCGACCATGAACGTGCTCTCGCCCCGCGCGACGTTGTCGCTCGCGCCCACGCGCGAGAGGATCCGGTCGACGAGGCCGATCTCCGCCTCGCGCGCCGGCACGTAGCTGCCCATCTGCGCGAGCACGACGATGAGCGCGACCTGGCGCATGAGCGTCGACTTGCCGGCCATGTTGGGGCCCGTGATCAGCCAGAGCCGCTCGCCCGCGAGATCGAGGCGGGTGTCGTTCGGCACGAAGTGCCCCGCGGCCGCGTAGCGCTCAACCACGGGGTGGCGGCCGTCGCGGATCGCGATCGCCTCGCCCGACGTGACGTGCGGCCGCACGTAGTCGTTGCGGTGGGCGACGTCGGCGAGGGCGGCGGCGACGTCCCACGACGCGACCTTCCGCGCGAGGGCGCGGAGGCGGCCCTCGCTCTTCGCCACGAGGCCCCGCAGGCGCTCGAAGAGCGCCGCCTCGCGCTCCAGCGCGCGCGCGCCGGCGTGCTCGATCTTGTCGGCGAGCTCGTCGAGCTCGTCGCTCGTGTACCGCTCGCCGGTCGCGACGGTCTGCTTGCGGCGGAAGGTCTCCGGGACCTTGGCGACGTGCGCGCGCGTCACCTCGATGTACCAGCCGAACACGCGCGTGTACTTGACCCGGAGCGACGGCGCGCCCGTCTGCGCGCGCAGCTTCGCCTCGAGCGCGAGGATGAGCTCCGTCGCGTTCTTCTCGACGGCGCGCGCCTCGTCGAGCTCCTCGTCGTAGCCCTCGCGGAAGATGCCGCCCTCGCGCGCGTTCGGCGGCGGCCGCTCGATCAGCGCGGCGGCGAGCTCGGCGCGGACGTCGGCGACGACATCCACCGCCGCCGCCTCGGCGAGCAGCGGCTCGGCGCCCGCGTCGCCGAGGTCGGGGATCGACCGGACCGCGGCGACGGCTCCCGGGGCCGCCGTGAGGCCGTCGCGCAGGCAGCCGAGGTCGCGCGGGGTGGCCTCGCCGAGGAGCGCGCGGACGCTGAGGCGCTCGAGGTCGCCGACGCCGCCGAGCGCCTCCCGCAGCTCGCCCCGGGCGCGCGGGTGCGCGACGAAGAGCTCCACCTCGTCGAGGCGCCGGCGGATGGCCGCGACGTCCGCGAGCGGCGTGAGCAAGCGGCGGCGCAGGAGCCGGGCGCCGCCCGGGGTGACCGTGCCGTCGATGACGTCGAGCAGCGAGCCGCGGCGGCCGCCGTCGGCGGCCCGCGCGAGCTCCAGGTGCGCCTGGGCGGTCTCGTCGATGCGCAGCGTGCCCGAGGTGTCGTGCGGGGCGATGCGGCGCACCGGGATGCGCGCGCCGGGGCTGCAGCGGCGCGCGAAGCGCAGCGCCCGCGCCGCCGCGCGCACCGCCGGGAGCGGGTGCTCGGCCAGCGCCGCCGCCGAGATCGGCTCGATCGCGGCGTCGTCGAGGATCGACGCGACCTGCGCGCTGTCGAGCTCGTCGTCGTCGCGCAGCGCCGCGCGGCAGGAGAGCGAGGTCGCGGCCGCGCGGATGTCCGGCAGGTCCCGGGCGATCAGCGCCTCGCGCGGATCCGCGCGGGCGAGCTCCGCGAGCAGCGCCGTGGCGTCCGGGAGCGAGGTGGCCGAGAGCTCGCCCGTGGAGAGATCGAGCAGCGAGAGGCCGTACGGCCCCCCCGCGGCGCCGCCGTCGCCCCGCGGCGCGCCGCCGCCGTCGACGGCCGCCAGGTAGTGGTTGGCGCGCGCGTCGAGCTGATCTGTCTCGGTCACGAGCCCCGGCGTGACGACGCGCACCACCTGCCGCGGCACGAGCCCCTTGATCTTCGACGGGTCCCCGATCTGCTCGCAGATCGCCACCTTGTGGCCGAGCGCGAGGAGCCGCGCGATGTACCCGTGCGCGGCGTGGTGCGGGACGCCGGCCATGGGGGACTCCTCGGGCTCCCCCTTGTTGCGGCTCGTGAGCGTCAGGTTCAGCGCGCGCGACACGAGGACCGCGTCGTCGTTGAACATCTCGTAGAAGTCGCCCATCCGGAAGAAGAGGACGGCGTCCGGGTGGAGCGCCTTCGCGTCCTCGTACTGGCGCATCACCGGGGTCAGCTTCTTCCTGGCCGCAGGCTGCTCGGACGGATGCATCGCCGGCGTATTAGCCGCGACGCCCGATGAGGTCTACGCGGGATTCGAGCGTTCTTTCAGCGTTCGCCCCACGTTTTTGCCACGTTTTCGTGGAAAAATTGGCGAGGAGATCGGAATGGCGCGCGGGCTGGGCGAGCGCCTCAGTGGAACCGGCGCACGACCTCGGCGCCGCTCCCGCCCAGCAGGATCAGGCCCTGGAGCGAGCCGTCGGTGATGGCGAGCTCTCCGGTCGCCGGGACGAACCGGATGGCCTGCGGCTGGAGCTCCGCCTCGTTCACGAGCTCGACGAGCAGGGGGTTGAACGCCCCCTGGGTGGTGAAGCGGAACTGCATGTCCTGCTCGGGCTCGGGCGCGCCGCCCGTGATCGCGAAGCGGAACATCGGGTTGACGAACGCGCCCGGATCGCCGTCGGTGACCCGCCCGTCGCCGGGCGTGTGCACGGCGCGCCCGTTGAGCCGCCCGAGGCGCGCGTCGCACGAGTTGCGGCACGCGCCCGTGGCCGGATCGGCGATGACGTGGTGCAGGAAGCCGGCCGCGTTGCTCCGGACGACCCACTGGCCTCCGGCGCGGACGCCGATCTGCATCTCTCCGGGGAAGCAGCACGCCGCGAACGCGACCTCGGGGTCGCCCTGATCGAGCTCGAGGTGATCGTCGTAGGCCTCCACGACGCGGAGCCCCGGGCGCGACGTGATGACGTTGCCGTATTTCGCGTTGCAGCTGTCGAACGAGCACACGGCCTCGTCGACGTCGGTCCAGTACCGGGTGTCCTCGCCCGGGAGCTCGGACGTGATCTGCACGAAGTCGGCGAGCTGCGCGGCGTCGACGCCCGCGGGGACCGGCTGGTCCTTGACGCTGTTCAGGCTCTGCACGCCGCGACGGCAGAAGCGGGCGTCGCCGCTCCGGAGGTGGCCGTCCCCGTCGAAGTGGACGAAGGTCTTCGTGAACCCGGGGAGCACCCCCTCGTAGGTCACGGTCCACGTCTCGTTGACGAGGTGCACGCGGGGGTCCTCGACGTTCATCGTCAGCGCGTGATGCGGCTCGCCGGACCTCAGCACGAGCCCCTGCTCGTCGAGCGCGCTGTCGGCGCTGTCGACCGACTCGATCGTCAGGGGCTCGACCCCCACCGCGAGCGTGAGCGCCGGCGCGTCCGCCGCGTCGGACGGGAACGTGGCGCGCATCTTCGGGCTCGCCGCGGAGAGCTGCACGACCGTGCCGCTGCGATCGTAGAGGATCGGCAGGCCCTGCACGCCGGGCTCGCGCACACCGACGGCGTCGCTCGTCGCGACGTAGCTCCGCGAGCGGAGCGCGTGCGGGAGGACGACGTTGCAGGAGGCCTCGCCGCTCGTCTTGAGCCGCGGGTCGCCCTCCGATGCGCCCTCGGCGCAGCCGGCGCGGAGGCTCCGCTGCTCGGGCCCGCGGCAGGCCGCGTCGAGGTCGTCGACGTCGACGACGGCGACCTGGCCGTTCGTGAGCACCAGGTACGCGAACGAGCCGCGGAGCTTCAGCGGGCCGGCGCCGGCGTCGCGGTTCGCCGACGTGCGGAACAGCGTCTCGAGGTCGCACGAGGCGACGTTGCTGTCGCACGGCTTGAGGCTCGGATCGGGATCGCACCGGAGCCCCTCCGGGGCCACGCCCGTCGCGGGGAGGATGGCGGGGGCGTCGCGCTGCACGACCACGAGATCGCGGACCGGCGCCGCCAGGCGGATCCGGTCGGGGGGCTGGAACGGGTTCCACTCCGGATTCGGGCGCGCGAGCGGCGACTGGCCGGACGCGCCGTCGCTGACGTCGAAGACCATCACGCTGCCGTCGCCCGCGTCGACCGCGTAGAGGTAGCGGCGGAAATCGGGCGGCAACGCCTGGCTCACCGCGAGGCGGCTCGTGGTGACGACGCGCTCGGGGTCGAGCGTCGACGCGGGCAGGAGCGGGGGCAGCTCGGTCGGCTCGCAGGGCGTCGGGAGGTCGACGACGTGGATCACCGGGGCGTCGAGATCGGCGATGAACAGCCGGTCGTCGGCGAGCGCGAGCCCCCGGGGCCGCGGCGTCGCGAGCGCCTGCGCCGGGCTGGCCGCGGCCGCCGGCTGGACGCACGCCGCCGGGCCGTCCGGCGCCTCATCGGGCGGCGCGGCCGGCGGCGAGAGCGGCAGCGAGGCCTGGAGGGGGACCCACCGCTCCACCTCGCACGGCGCGAACCCGCCGTCCTGGTACCGCTCGTCCTGGAGGAGCGCCTGCGCGTCGATCACGGCGAAGCCGCCGAGCTCGGGCAGGGTCACGAGGAGCTTCTGCCGCCCGAGCCCCTCCTGGCTCAGGTCGCCGCTCCCGCTGCCGCAGGCGTCGCCGCCGGCCTCGGCCTCGCCGGGGCTCGTCGGCTCGACGTCGTAGTCGCTCGAGCACGAGGCCCGCAGCTTGCCGTCAGGTCCGGGCGGATCGGAGACGAGCAGCAGCTCGCCGGGCGGCGACGGGAGCGAGCACGCCGGCCACGAGACGAGCGACGGGACCGGACAGCCGCCGCGCGGCAGCACCTTCGCCGACGGGAGCGCGAAGATCCCCGCGCGCCCCGGCTCCGCGACGGCGACGAACGACGCGGTGCCCCCGGGCGTCGCGGCGATGTCGACCGGCTGCGCGCCGACCGGGAGGAAGCTCGCGCCGGGCGTGCCCGTGTCCTGATCGAGGATCGGCGAGCTCTCGGTTGTCATGTCGACGACCGCGATCTCGCCGCGCAACGTCTGCGTCACGAGCGCGTAGAGGTGCGGCAGCGTGGCCTTGCCCCCGCTGCCCTCCTCGATGCCGAAGTCGCCGGGCGATTCGACCGTGCGGCTCGAGCAATCCGTGATCGGCAGCGAGCGCACAACGCCCGGCGCCTTCGGGTCCGGCCGATCGACGGCGAGGCAGACGAAGGCGCTCCGGCCGGACTGCGCCAGGGCCTCGACGGCGACCGGCTCGGGCTCCTCGCCGCACCCGGCGAGCGCCAGGACCGAGGCGGGGGCGATGAGCGCAACGCGCAGCTTCATTGGGACTCCCGGGGCGGGACGGGAGTGCCCACCGTGAGGATCATCGTTCCGGACGTGTTCTTGCGCATGTCGAGATCGACGACGCCGAGGTACGAGTCGGTGAAATGTGCGATGTACATCAAGGAATAGGGCTCGCAGCCGTCGCTGCCCGGCGCGCAGTCGCAGCGTTCCTTCTCGTCGCCGCAGGTGTGGCCCGTGTCGAACGCGAGCGCCTGCGGTCCGCGCCCGGTGGAGATGACGGGGTCGAAGCCGCGCGCTTCCGGGTCGTAGGAGAACACGCGGCCGGAGTCGAACGCGATCGCGAAGATCCTCCGATGGCGCTCGCTGTCCGCCCCGATCACCTCGCCCACCTCGACCCGCGACGGGTAGGCCGCGAGCGACACGGCGTCGCGGATCGAGAGCGTCTCGTACGCCGCGGCCCACGTGGTCTCGGGCTTCGCGGGATCGGCTGCATCGTTCTCGACCAGCGTCGTCGTCACCTCGCCGATGAGCAGCGAGTTCGGGAAGCGATGCGCCACGAACACCTGGAGCGGGATCGCCGCGCACTGCGCGAGGCACGCGTAGTGGCGCTCGCGTTCCTCGACCTCCCCGCAGTCCCCCTCGCACGCCCCGCAACCCACCTCGCACGCCTGGCGCTCCCGCGCGTCGACCGCGATCCCGCGGTTGTCGGTGCCGCTCGTGAGCGCGGTGATCGGGGTCGTTGTCGACTGGTAGAGGAGCGCCGGCGCGCCCTCGAGAGGTTCCTGGTAACGGATCAGGTCGAGCTGCGGCGCCGCGATGAACGTGAGCGCGAACGCGGGCTGGTAGTCGATCTCCTGCTTGGCTGCCTTCACCTCGGTGATGAGGCGCGGGCGCGGCACGGCCGCGAGCTCCGTGGGCCCGAGGGCGAGATCCGGGAGGACCGCGGCCAGCTGCGGTCT
This sequence comes from Sorangium sp. So ce590, assembly GCF_051521365.1. Lineage (NCBI taxonomy): Bacteria > Pseudomonadati > Myxococcota > Polyangiales > Polyangiaceae > Sorangium > Sorangium sp. So ce590. The sequence continues at coordinate 3,999,137 of NZ_CP150346.1, read as the reverse complement.
CTTCCCTTGCTCCCAGGGGTTCGCGATGACGCTCACGATGTCTTCCGTCTGGTGCGAGACGACGACGCTCGTCCCGTCCGGGCCGGCGGCGATCCCGAGCGGCTCGAGCGGCAGCTTGCGCCGGATGAGCCCCTGGCCCGGATCCTCCCCGATGCGGTGGTCCCTGCCGCAGCGCCCGCCCGCCGCGGCAGCGCCGCAGTCCAGCCGAAAGCAGGAGTCCCCGCTGCAGCGCTGCGCGTCGGGGGCGTCGAGCCGATCGTCGGCGAGGTCGAAGAAGGTCACCGAGGGGTCGCCCCGGACGGGCACGAACAGCCGCGCCAGAGGCGCGTCCGCGGCGCTGTCGGCGAGCTCGCCGACGAGCGGCCGGTGCACGAGGAGGACGTTCGACGCAAACGCCCCGAGCACGGCCGAGCCCCGCACGACCTCCTCGTCGCCCTCGAGGGCGGAGAGGTCGAGGGGCGCGCACGGCCCCGGGTGGAGCAGCGGCGCAGGGTTTGTCGAGAGGCCCACGGCCTGGCACGCCGCGCTCACGGCGCCGCCGGCGCCCTCGCCCGCCTCGCGCGGGGTGAGCGCCCCCTGGAGAGCGAGCGCCCTCTTGCGCAGCCGCTGGAGATCCAGCGCCTGGACCGTGCCGCCGTTGTACCGGAGATCGAAGTCCGAGTTCGCGACGTAGAGGACCCGGCCGCCCGGAGACGTCGCCAGGCCTGTCGGGAAGTAGAACCCCTCGGCCGGCGGCGGGAGCCCCTCGCTGTCAACGAAGCAGCCGGCAACCCCGAGCCCGCCCAGGATCGAGGCGACGAGGCCCACACCGACGACGCGAGGTGTCTGGAGAAGTGCGCGGGCTAGCTTCATGCGGGCGCGGAGACTAGTCAGCGTCACGAGCACTGGCAACCCGCTCCACGAGTTCGTTTGCGGCGGACGCACGCCGAACACGCCGGCGCGAGCGTCGGCTCACGAAGCCGGCGCCGGGGAGCGCGCAGCGTGCCGCGCAGCGTGCCGCAACGCAGCACGGCCGTGGCCGACCCCTGGCGAGCGCACACAGCAGGGCGGGGCCGCCTCCTTTAGAGCGCGCCGTCAGAGCGCGCCGTGGCCTGCGGCAGCGTGCCCCACGACGGGACGCAACGTCGCTCTCCTGCGCTGATGGGTACCCAAGGTGGGCCCTTCCGGCGCGGGGCCGCCGGCCGAAGCCGGCGCAAGATCGATCGCCGTCGTCCGTCCCCCTGCATGTTGATCTCGGAGACGCGGCGCGCCTTTGCTACGTTGGTCGCCGGGACATGGCCGATCTCGCAGCCGCCCTTGTCATGGGAATCGCCCTTCTCGGGCTAATCTATTGGTATTTTCGTTCAAACAACGGCGACCGGGCCCGGCCCCGCGCGGCGACGACGCCGGCGCTGGGTGGCCCAGGAGCCCATGCCCTCGACGAGGGGGAGGCAGATCTCGAAGATACAACGACGAGGCCGGACGCAACCGGCACGCAGGACGGCGCGCGTGTGCCCGCAGGCGAGAGCTCGCACGCGAAGACCACGGGTGGACATGGCCGCGCGGAGCGGATCTCGGGCGCTGACTGGAGACGACCGAACGGGCCAGCGCGCCTCGACGACGACGACGCCTTCGACGACGACGACCTGACGCTGATCACGCTGGCGCCGCCGGAGGTGCTGAGCACGATCAGGCGCGCGAGCGCTCCGTCGTACGGCGGCGACGACGATGACGACGACGACGACGACAACGAGCGCGAGGAGCCCTCCGCCGTCCCGATCATCTACGACGACGATGCAGCCGTCGACGAGCCGACCAGCTCGTCGCCGCTCCTGCTCATCAGCGCCGTCGGGCAGACGGACCCCGGCCAGAAGCGCAAGAAGAACGAGGACTGCTATCTCTGCCTGGACGAGCACTACCTGTTCGCCGTGGCGGACGGCATGGGCGGCCACGCGGGCGGCGACGTCGCCAGCCGCCTCGCGGTCGACACGATCGCGCGGTCGTTCAAGGACCAGTCGTTCGTGGACAGCGACGCCGAGAGCCCCTACCCCGACGTCCCGCGTCGCGGCGGCGAGCTCGCGGTCGCGATCCAGCGGGCGAACCAGGCCATCTACGACCGGGCCCACGCCGAGCGGAGCCTCAACGGCATGGGCACGACCCTCGTCAGCGCCCGGTTCTCCCCCAACAAGCAGCGCCTCTACATCGGCCACGTGGGCGACAGCCGCTGTTATCGCCTCCGCGACAACGAGCTGACGCAGCTCACCACCGATCACACGATGGGCGCCGCGGGGATCACCGGACCGATGGCGAACCACCTGAGCCGGGCGATCGGGATCTCCCCCGCGGTCAAGGTCGACCTGATCATCGCTCGCCCCCACCCCGGCGACGTCTACCTCCTCTGCTCCGACGGCCTGTCGAAGATGACGCCGCACGAGGCCATCCGCGACATCCTCCTCGCCGAGCCCGATCCCGAGAAGGCGTCCCAGGCGCTCATCGAGAAGGCGAACGCAGGCGGCGGGCGCGACAACATCACCGTGATCCTCGTCCGGGTCAGCGACCCCAAGGACCTCGCGCGGCTCGCCTCCCGCGCCAGCGCCGGCGCCGGCGCGGGCTGATCGCTCGACGTCCTCTCTCCCTCCTCTCCCCCTCTCCCGCCATCTCCATCGAGCCCGACCCCGCGCAGCGCCGACCGAGCGGTCCGCGCTGTGTCGGCGGAGCGCGCTCGTCCGCCGCGCGCCCGCGGTCGCCACGCGCTGTTCGCACGCCATGGTTGCGCGCCTTTACGGACAGCGCGCTTCGATTGCCACGAACACAGACACACTCGCTCGATGGGCCGCTCGACAGCCGAATACGGGCCACTGGCCAGAATCGTCACAGATTCGTCTCACGCTCACGCGTAATCGCGCTGACGCACCCATTACGGTTCGCCATCTTCGATTATCACACCATGACTGGCTTGCTGGGCTCGAGCCTGCATCAAAAGAAGCGTCATGAGCTCTTGACGCGCTATGCCTCGAGAGCTCTCAATGGCTGCCGCGAGCAGCTCCTCGGCGGAGCCATTGAACCGGAATGCCACGATCCTTTCTCTGCAAGATTGTTTTCGCCTCTCTCCTGCTCAGCGCGCCCGCGCTTGCAGCAGAGCCGACACGCCGCATGCTGCGGATGCACTACAGCGAGGATGCGCGAGCGACGTCGTGCTCTGTCGAGGGCGCGCTGCGCGAGCAGGTCCGTCTGCGCACGGGTTACGACCCTTTCCGCGAGGACGCGCCCGAGGAGGTCGACGTCGCGCTCGGGAAGCGTGACGCGATGCTGGTCGCGACCCTCCGGTACCGGGACGAGGGCGGCACGGCCTCCGCCCCGCGCTATTTCAGCGCTCCTGACAGCGACGCCGGCTGCGAGCTGCTCACCAGCTACATCGCGCTCTCGATCGCCTTCGCGCTGACGCCGTTCGGCAGCGATGCACAGGCTCCCGCAGCGGCGCCGCCGCGCCCCGAGCTCGCGCCGCCCCCGGCTCCGCCGCGGTCACGACCGCCGCCGGCGCGCCCGGCCCCCGCGAGCGAGCCCGCCGGGATCTTGAGCACGCTCCGGGCAGGCACCGGCGTGTTCGCGCAGATCGGGCTGACCGATCAGCTGATCGGCGGCGCCTCCTGGTTCTGCAGGGCGCACTGGTCGAACCGCCTCTCCTTCGCGCTGGAGGGCCGCAGCGCGTTCCTCCCCCTGAGCTCAGGCGCGAGCGGCCGGGGGTGGAGCCTGGACACATCGAGCCCGGGCGGGGAGCCGATGAACACCCGCATCCTCGTCACGAACGCCCTCGTTCCGTGCCTTCACACGAACGACGTGCTCGCCACCTGCGCCCTCGTGGAGTTCGGCCTGCTGACGCTCACCGGGCAGCGCGGCAGCGACAGCGCGCTGCTCTTGGTGTTCGTGGCCCTCGGGTTCCGCACCGGGGTCGAGCTCGCGCTGAACGACTGGCTCTCGTTCACCACCCACCTCGATCTCCTCACGGCCGTCGGGCTCCAGGAGCGCCCGCACGTCGACGTCCTGCGGGCTCCTCATCTCAGCGCGTCCGTCGGCGCCGGCGTGATCGCGGCGTTCTGAGCGCGCAGGAGCCACGCGCGGGATGGATGGTGGTGAGGACGGCGCGGCGACGTGGATCGTGGCTGGAATTTTCGAGGACCAGCCCGGCTCCATCGGGCGCCGCGCGGCGCGCGGGACCCGCTTGAGCCGGGCGCCGCGCGGCGCGAGACGCGCTTCGGCCCAGGCCGCCCGCCGGCGCCCCTCGTGGCGCGGAGCGCCTTCTCGCTGGCATGAAGCCGCGGAATTCGCGTAGCCTTTCCTGACGGTGCTCCCGGAGTTCACCGATCCGAACGACCGCTTCATGATCGAAGCCCGCAGCCGAAGCGGCGGCATGGGCGATATTTTCAAGGGCACCGATCAGTCCACCGGCGCCCCGGTCGCGATCAAGGTCCTGCGCGCCGCCGCGTCGCCCCAGGAGCGCGCCCGCTTCGCGCGCGAGATCGCCATCCTGGCCGATCTACGGCACCCGAACATCGTGCAGTACATCGCGCACGGCACCTGGCTCGACGGGCGCCTCTTCTTCGCGATGGAGTGGCTCGACGGCGAGGACCTCGGGCAGCGCCAGCGGCGCGCGCCGCTCGGCCTGCGCGACTCGGTGGAGGTCGTCCGGCGCAGCGCGGCCGCCATGGCGGCCATCCACGCCCGCGACGTCGTCCACCGCGACCTCAAGCTCTCCAACATCTTCCTCGTCCGCGGCAAGGGCACCGCGATCAAGCTGATCGACTTCGGCGTCGTGAAGCTCGCGGTCCCGGACGACTGCCCCACCGAGCGCGGCACGATCATCGGCACCCCGCACTTCATGGCGCCCGAGCAGGCGCGCGGCGAGCACGTGGACGCGCGGGCCGACGTCTACTCGCTGGGCTCCGTCCTGTTCCGCCTGGTCACCGGCAGGAACGTCTTCGAGACCGAGCACGCGATCGCCCTGCTCGGCCGCCTCGTCCTCGAGGACCCGCCGCGCGCGGCGCAGGTCCGCTTCGACGTGCCGGAGGCGCTCGACGAGGTGATCACGCGCGCCATCGCCCGCGATCGCGAGGTGCGGTACGAGAACGGCGGCGAGCTCGCGCGCGCGCTCGCGCGGGTCGGGGAGCTCAACAACGACCCCCCCGCGACCGACAGGTCCGCCTCGGCGATCCGCCGCGCGGCGGCGCCGGAGATCCGGTCGGGCCCGGCGAGCCCCGCCGGGCCGGTCGACGAGCGGCCGCAGGTGCGGCTCGCCACGAGCGAGCGGCGCGTTGTCGCCTGCGTGCTCTTCGAGCTGGGCGCCGGGCCGCTCCGCCCCGAGGTGGACGCCGCGCTCCGCGAGGTCCTCGGCGACGACGCGCGGCTCGAGCCGCTCCTCAGCGGGAAGATGGTCGCGGTGCTCGGGGTGGAGCGCTCGCGCGGGGACGAGGCGATGCGCGCCGCGCGGGCGGCGCTGACCGTCGCCAGGTCGACGCCGGGCGCGCGGGTCTCGGTCGCGGTCGGGCACGCCGTCCGCGGCCGCACGAACCTCGCGGGCGAGGCGCTCGAGCGCGCGGCGCAGCAGCTCGAGTCCGCCGTGCCCGGCGCGGTCCGGATCGACGGGTACGCGACCGCGGCGCTCGAGGGGCGGTTCGTGGTCCAGGAGGACGCGCGCGGCGGCGTGCTCCTCCACGAGGACGCGGCCGGCTTCGACGCGCGGAAGCTCCTCGGGCACCCCACGCCGACCATCGGGCGCGAGCACGAGATCGCGCGGCTCCAGGGCATCTTCAGCGACGTCGCCGAGGACGCGATCCCGCGCGCCGCGCTCGTGACCGGCCCGGCCGGCATCGGCAAGAGCCGCGTCCGCGCCGAGCTGATCCAGCGCCTCGACATGGCGCCGCACGCGCCGGTCATCCTGCTCTGTCGCGGCGATCCGATGAGCCAGGGGTCGGGGCTCTCCGGCCTCGGCCGCGCCCTGCGCGCGCTCATGGGCATCCACGACGGCGAGCGCCTCGAGGACCAGGTGCAGAAGGTGAACGCCCACGTGGCGGTGCGCCTGGCCCGCCCGCTGCGCTTCCTCGCGGGCTTCATCGGGGAGCTCGCCGGCGTGCCCTTCCCCAACGAGGGCAACGAGCCGCTGCGCGCCGCCCGCGAGGCCCCGCAGCTCATGGAATCGCGCATGCGGATGGCGATCGAGGCGTTCTTCCGCTCGAAGTCCGAGAGCACGCCGCAGATCCTGGTCATCGAGGACATGCACTGGGCGGACAGCACCACCGTCGAGCTCGTCGACTGGCTGCTCGGCTGCACCGACCTCCGCTTCGGCGTGTTCGCCTTCGCGCGCCCCGAGCTCGCGAGCCGCTTCCCGTCGCTGTGGCAGCAGCGCAACGTGACCCGCTTGACGCTCTCGCCGCTGTCGCCGCAGGCCGCGGATCGCCTCGTGGCGACCGCCCTCCCCCAGGCCGACCCGGCCACGCGCAGCGCCATCGTGCAGCGCGCCGGCGGCTACGCGCTGTTCCTGGAGGAGCTCATCCGGCACGCCGCGGAGGGGCGCGACGACGTGCCGCTCAGCGTGCAGGCGCTCGTGCAGCTCCGCGTCGACCGCATGTCGAGCGGGGTGCGCGAGGTGCTGCGCGCCGCGTCCGTCTTCGGCCAGGTCTTCTGGACCGCGGGCGTCGAGGCGCTGCTCGAGCGCGCCGTGGGCGCGGAGCTCGCCGAGCTGGAGGCGGGCGAGATCATCGCGCGCCAGCTGGAGCCTCGCGTCGCGGGGCAGGTGCAGTGGACGTTCCGCCAGGCGCTCGTGCGCGACGCGGGGTACGCCTCGATCCTCGAGGAGGACCGCGCCGCGCTCCACCGCGCCGCGGCCGCCTGGATCGAGTCCGCGGGCGACGTCGATCCGGGGCTCATCGCGCGCCACGCGGAGGCCGGCGGCGAGAAGACGCGGGCCGCGCTGCTCTACGCGCGGGCGGCCCGGGGCGCGGTGGCGAGCGGCGCCGAGCTCGACGCGGCGCTCGATCTCGCGACGCGCGGGCTCGCCTGCGGGGCCGAGGGGACCACGCGCGCGACGCTCCTTGTCCACCGGGGCGAGGTCTGCGAGCTGATGGGCCGCATCCCCGAGGGGCTCGACGCCGCGGAGGAGGCCGCGCGCCTCGCGCTGCCCGGCTCGGATCTGTGGGGCGAGGCGCAGCTCCTCGCGGTGACGTGCATGATCGCGGCCGGCGAGAGCGCCGAGGGGGACGCGCGCGCCGCCTCGGCGCTCTCGCCGCAGTTCGCGGCGGCGCTCTCCCCGTCGATCCGCGCGAGGCTGCTCGCGTCGCGCGTCCGCGGCCTCGTGGACCTGAGCCGGCCCGCCGAGGCGCGGTGCGCCGCCGAGGCGGCGATGGAGGTCGCGCGCGCGAGCGGCTCGACGGCCGCGCTCCTCCACACCCGGGAGGCGCACCTCGCCGCGCTGATGCACGTCGGCGACCTGTCCGCCGCGGCCTCTGCGGGCGCGTCGCTCATCGCCGACGCCGACGCCGCCGGCGACGCGATCATCGCGGCGAAGGCCCGCCTGAACACCGGCTCGGTCCTGAACCACCTCGGCCTGTTCGAGGAGGCGCAGGCGCTGCTCGAGCGCGCGCTGCAGGGCGCGCGGAGCCGGAAGATCCGGGCGATCGAGGGCTTCGCGCTCCACAACCTCGGCATGTCGTACGCGCGGCTCGGCAACATCGAGGAGGGCATCGCGCACGAGCGCCAGGCGGGCCGGATCGCCGACGACTGCCACCTCGCGCGCCTCAGGATCGTCGGCCGGCTGTACGAGGCGATCTTCCTCGTCTGGCGCGGCGCGCCCGGCGACTATGGAACCGCCCACGCCATCGCGCGCTGGCTCTGCGAGGAGACCGCGCGCCACGCGACGGCGCTGCAGGCGATGGCGAGCTTCGCGCTCGCCCGCGTCCAGCTGGCGCGGCGCGAGCTCCGGGCCGCGGTCGACGCGGCGCGCGAGGCCGCGCGCCACCTGGAGGGCGGGCCCATCGAGGCGTGGGACGACGCGATCCGCGTCACGCTCGTGGAGTCCCTCCTCGCGACCGGGGAGGAGCGGGAGGCGGACGCCGCGCTCGACGCCGCGTTCACCTCCCTGGCCGCGCGCGTCGAGGCGCTCCGGGATCCCCGCCACCGCGAGGCGTTCCTGCGCGGGAGCGACGACGTCGGGCGGCTCATCTCCCTCGCCCACGAGCGCCTCGGCCGGTCGCTGCCCGCGCCCTCGGCGCTGCAGACTCCGCACGGCGCGGATCCATCCGCCAGGCAGGCCGTTGCGGCGCCGTCGCCGAGCAAGGGCGCGAGGACCGCCAGCGGCACCGCGTCGCGGAGGGATCGCGCCGAGGCGCCGGGCGACGATCCCGCGGGGCCCGCGCAGGGCAACGATGCTCACGCCGAGGGCGCGGCGGCTCCGGCGCGCGAGAAGGGCGCGCCACGTTCTTGACGTTGGGTGGCCGGGTAGCTAAGGCCATCCGCGATGCAAGACAACGCTCCTGAGCGGCCCTTCGCGCGCTGCTCCACGATCTCCGGCTCTGTGCGTTCGGCCGACGCGAGCCGGGGCGCCGCGCTCCGGGCCCGGCCGATCGCGGGCCGGCGCTTCGCGGCGCGCTTCCTGCCGCTGCTCGCGGCAGCGGCGCTGGGCGGGGCGGCGCTGCTGTCGTCCGCGCCGGCGTCGGCGCAGTCGAAGATCGCGGTCGTCGACGTGCGCCGCGCCATGCTGGAGACCGAGGAGGGGCTCCGCGTCCAGGCGACGCTCAAGAAGCTGTTCGACAGCCGCCAGGTGGAGCTCGACACGAAGCAGCGCGCGCTCGCCGACGAGCGCGACAAGCTCGACAAGGAGGCCCAGGCGGGCAAGACGCCGAAGGACGCGCTGCAGCGCAGGTTCGAGACCTGGCAGCGTCAGGCCGCCGAGCTCCAGTCGACGATGGTCGACTACCAGCGCGAGATGCAGCGCAAGGAGAGCGAGATGACCACGCCGATCCTGCAAAAGGTCCTCGGCCTGCTCCGCCGCCTCGCCGCGCAGGAGGGTTACGACCTCATCCTCGACAAGTCGGCAGCGCCCTATTACCGCGCCGATCTCGAGCTCACCGATCGCGCCATCCAGATGTACAACAGCGGACAGGGCGGCGAGGCAGGGCCCGCGAAGGGCGCGCCGCCGGCCAAGGGCGCGGCGCCTGCGAAGCCGGCCGGCCCGGCGCCCAAGCCGGCCGCACCCGCCAAGAAGTAGCCGAATCACCTCGCGCCGGCCCGCGGCGGAAGCAGCGGGCGGCGGCGCGCGCGTGAGCGCGGCGTCGCTGCCGCCTCGCGCTCACCCCGCGCGCCGGCGCGTCCAGCGGCCCGGGGTGCCCGAGGCGCGCGCGGCGATCGGCCGCCACGCCGCGATGGCCTCCTCTTGCACCACGACGAAGTCGTGCGGATCGAAGCGCACGAAGCGCCCGGTGCGGACGATGAGCTCGCGCTGGAGGTGCCGGCGCTCGGCCGGGGTGACCCGGCCCGCGTCGAGCTCGTCGAGCACGACCTCCGGGGTGTACGGGCGCCCGCGCCGGTACCGCGCGCCGAGGTCCCAGCCCTGGCAGCGCTCCATCCAGAAGGCCCGCCAGCGCGCGGCGTCCACCGTGGGCTGCTCCACCACCTCGGGCGCCGGAGCCGCGGGCAGGTCGCGGGGATCGCTGACCAGCTGCGCGAGCTTGAGCTCGCGGGGCTCGCCCACGTCGGGGTCGGGCGGATCGGCGACGGCGATCTCCTCGTCCTCCACCGCGACCTCTTCCCACATCTCCGCGCCGGTGATCCGCTCCAGCGCGTAGGCAGCGGTGAGCTTCACCGCCTTGTCCCCGTCGCGCTCGAGCCGATCGATGAGCAGGGGCACGGCCGAGGCCGCGCCCGTCCAGCCCGCGGCGGCGATCAGGCCGCGGCGCGGCGCCTCGAAGGCGCGCGCGACCAGGTGCCGCGCGTCCGCCTCGTCGCCCGCGATCGCGAGCAGGAGCGCCGCCGCGTCGCCGCCCTCGGTCCCCTCCAGCGCGCCGCGCAGCGTGATCGAGGCGTGCGGGTGGTCCGAGAGCGCCATGGCCGTCCAGGCGGCCTCGCGGAGCGCCGGGTCCTCCGCCGCGACGGCCCGCTGGATCAGCTCGGGCAAGCGCTGGCTCGGCCCGCAGGCGAGGTGATGGAGCGCGCGCGCCGCGACGGGGGCCGCCTCGTCCGAGGCCGCCGCGACGAGCTCGTCCTCCGTGGCGAGGCCGCGGTAGGCGAGGACGTCGATCGCCATCGCGCGGACCAGCGGCTCGGGCTCGCGGAGCAGGCCGCGGAGCGCGAGCGGCAAGAGCTCGTGCGGGGCGAGCTTCAGGGCGGCGCCGAGCGCGTCGATGAACGCCCTGTCGCGGTCGCACCGGAGCAGCGCGTGCTCGGCCGCGGCGAGCGCGTCGCGGCCCGCGAAGCAGCCGAGCACCATCGCGCTCGCGAAGGCGAGGCTCGGATCCTTCACGGGGGCCTCGGCCACGAGCCGCGGCACGTGCTCCAGCGCCGGCGCCCCGATGGCCGCGATCACGTCGATGGCCGCGAGCATGCGCCGCTCGAGGATCAGCGCCTCGCGGAAGGGATCGCCGAGCAGCGGGGCCCGCTGCATGCCGACCATCGCGACCTCCTCGAAGCACTCGCGGGTGCGGGCGCGGAGGAAGGCGAGGTCGTCGATCGCGGCGCCGATCTCCCGCGCGAACCCCGGCGGCGCCTGGGGCGCGGCGGGCTCGTCACGGCGCTCCGGGAGCGGCCGCGCCTCCGCCGCTCCGGGGAGCGCGCCCGGCGCGGGCGCCTGCTTCCTCAGCGCCTCGACGGCGGCCTTGAGCTCCTCGAACGTCTTCGGCCGCGCGATCGGCGGCGGCGGCTTCGCGACGAGCTCGGCCGGGGGCGGCTCCGGGACCTTGATCCTCGGCGCGAGCGACGCGCGCGGGACCGCGTGGAGCCGCGGCCGATCGCGGCTCGCCAGGATCGGCGGCGGGTCGAGCGGCGGCGCCGGCGGCACGGTGGCGAGCCGCGCCTCGGCGCGCTCGAGCCAGCCCCGCGCGCTCCGGAGCCGCTCGCCCACCGCCGTAAGGCCCGCGTCGAGCCCCGCCGCCCCGCCGACGGCGACGGCGATGCCGTCGATCTCCGCCATGGCGGCGCGCACGGCGGCGATGCGATCGGCGCGGCCGTCGAAGGCGTCGTAGATCGCGCCGAGGGCTCGCTCCAGGGCGCGCGCGGGCCCGGTCAGGTCGGTGACGGGCTCGACGTCGTGCTCGAGCGACAGCGCTGCGCGGCGGAGCGCGGCGTGCGCGCTCTCGAGCGTGTCGTGGGCGAGCAGGTCCAAGCCGACGGGCGCGGAGGGCTGCCCGTCCTGACCGCCGGGCGCGACGAAAGGCAGGTACGAGAAGGACACGCTTCATGGATACACCTGCGCGGAAGAGGCCCCAAGCCGCGCGCTGCGGTAGCCTGGCCGCGCGATGAAGGATCCTTCGCAGGACGTCGAGGTCTACGCGACGCTGGCCGCCCGGCTCGCGGACCCGGGCGCCGACCGCGCGGCGCTCCTCGCCGAGCACGGGCTCGACGAGGCGAGCTGGGAGGCGCTCGACGACGCCTGGCAGGCGCGCATCGACGAGGCGGACGAGGATGATGGCGAGGAGGTGGGGGTGCCGCCGCTCGTCGCCGCGTTCGCCGAGACGTTCGCCCGGGTCCAGCGCGGCCGCGCGAAGCGCGAGCTGTCTTTCGAGCGGTTCCTCGAGGCGGCGCGCGCGATGAAGCGGGGCACCGACATGGCGACGGTGCTGAGCCGGCTGGACCTGACGCTGGAGGATTACCTGAGCGCGCAGCAGCGATGGACCGCGGCGATGCTGGAGGACGACGAGCTCATGGCGCAGTTTCAGCGGGCGATGAGGTAGCGGGGAGGTAGCGGGGATGGCCGCGCGGTGGGCTCGGTCGGAGCAGGCGCCGCACCGCTGAGCGGCAGAGAGGCGTAGGTTCGGGGAGGCATGGTGGAGGGTGAGGGGACGGTCCGATCGATCACGCTCGAGGAGCTCGCCGCGATCACCGGGGCCCTGGAGGCGGGCTTGCCGCGGGACGAGGTGCTCGCCGGGGCGGGGCTCTCGGTCGAGGGGTGGGAGGCGGCGCGGGAGGGCTGGATGTCGAGGCTCGCCGCGCGGGCCGCGCGGGGGCAGCTGCGCTCGAGCCAGCGTTACCTGGAGCTCGTCGCCGAGCAGAAGGGCCGCGCCGAGGCGAGGGCGCGACAGGCGCGCCGGAAGCCGGAGGGGCCGATCCCGGTGGCGCCTGCGGCGCACCTCTCCCCGTTGCAGGGGGCGCCACGAGACCGGGCGACGCCGCTGCCCGTCGCCGGCGCGGGCGGCGAGGCGGCTGCGCGATCGCCGTGGGCCAGGCTGGTCGCGGTCGCGCCGCAGGGGCCGGGCCTCGTGGAGCCGGCGCCGGTGCCGCCGGCGCCGGTGCCGCCGGCCATGCAGTCGTCGCTGCCGCCGGCCGTGCAGGGGCCGCCCTTGCCGGCCATGCAGTCGCCGCCTCCGCCGGCCATGCAGCCACCAGTGCCTGCAGTCACGCCCACCCCGTTCCCGGACCCGGCGCCGACGGGCCTCGTGACGCTCGTCGGCATGCAGGCTGTCGCGCCGCGCGAAGCGCTGCCCTTCCGTCAGGGCGCCTCGAGCACACCCCGGGCCGAGAGCGCCGCGATCCCGGCCGCAGAGAGGATGGGTGCCACGCGCATTGGCACGATCGGCGCGCTGCCGACCGACAGGGCCCTGCCGTTCTCGCGCACGGCTCCTGTGCTTCCGACCGACAGAGCCCTGCCCTTCTCTCGCACGGCTCCTGTGCTTCCGACCGACAAGGCCCTGCCCTTCTCGCGCCCTACCCCTTCGCCTCAGGCCGACAAGGCCCTGCCCTTCTCGCGCCCTACCCCTTCGCCTCAGGCCGACAAGGCCCTGCCGTTCTCACGCCCTACCTCTTCGCCACCGGCCGACAAGGCCCTGCCGTTCTCGCGTCCCACCTCTTCGGGCCCCGTCAAGGACGAGACCGCACCGCTACCACCTCAGCGCTCGCAGGGGAGCTGGGCCCTGCCCTTCCAGCAGCCGAGCTCCGCCTCCGGATCGCCCGCGCGCGCGTCGACCTCCGAACCCGCCGTGCAGGCGCAGCCCGGCGTCGATGCGCAGGAGATGCGGCGCGTGGAGCTGATCACCCTCGGAGAGTACGCGCGCATCTGCGCTGACGCGCGAGACCGTTCAAGACACATCCAGCAGATCCAGAGCCATTACAGGCTCAGCCCGCAGGGCTGGTCCGCGCTCCACGCGATGTGGCACGAGCGCTTCCGGTCCGATCCGGCGCTCAAGGCGCGGTGGCAGGCGCTCGTCGAGCAGAGCGCGCAGCGCTGACGGCACATGCGGTCCGCTCGCACGAACCGGACACGGTCCGGGGGGCAGCTGGCAGCCTCCGCGCAACCGGACACGGTCCCGGGGGGGGCTGCTGGCAGCCTCCGCGCAACCGGACACGGTCCCGGGAAGGCTGCTGGCAGCCTCCGCGCAACCGGACACGGTCCCGGAGAGGCTGCTGGCAGCCTCCGCGCAACCGGACACGGTCCCGGGGAGGCTGCTGGCAGCCTCCGCGCAACCGGACACGGTCCCGGGAAGGCTGCCAGCTGCCTCCGCGCAACCGGACACGGTCCCGGGAAGGCTGCTGGCAGCCTCCGCGCAACCGGACACGGTCCCGGGGACGCTGCTGGCAGCCTCCGCGCAACCGGACACGGTCCCGGGGAGGCTGCCAGCTGCCTCCGCGCAACCGGCGAGGATCGCCAGCGCACCTCCCCATCGGTGGCACAGTCCATGCTGACAGTCTCCTGACGCCAGGGCTTTCTCCGCTGTCGTTCTCGGGCGGCACGAACTTCGGTTCCGGCGGCGGCGGCGGCTTGTCCGGTCGCCTGAAGCTGCCCTGCGCATCCTGGTCAGTTCAGGCGCAAGAGCCTCCCCACGATCCGGAACAGCCCTCGTGACGCGGCGCTGATCCGACTGCCCACCACCTCGATGTCGCCGTCCTCGCGGATGCGGACCGCGCCCCGGCCGGAGCGCAGCAGCAGCTCCTGCTCGCCCTCGATGGTGATGGTCGCCGCCTTGAGGTGGAGCGCCTTCGGCCGCTGCGTCGTCAGGGCCCCGACGATCAGCGGCGGCGCGCCCTCGCAGAGCTCGACGAGCACCGCGTCGCCGCGGGCGTGCGCGTCGGCGATCACCTCGGGATCGACCTCGGGCGCGACGAGCGCCTCGACCGGCTCCGCCGCGCCCCGCACGACGATCCGCGCCCCCCGCCCCGCGATCGCGGCGACGCGCGCGGTCCGCATCGCGGCGCCGAGCAGCTGCGCGCTCCGCGCCGGGAGCGGCGCCACGGCCGGCTCGGCGAGCACGTCGTCCAGGGTCACGCGCGGCGACTCGGACGCCTCCTCCACCGGGGTCCCGGCGTCCGGCTCCTCGAGCAGGCGCGACGCGCCGGCCTCCCGCGAGCCACCGTCGAATCGAGCCGCCATCACACCTCCGAGACCTTCTTCGGCAGCTGGATCTTCGGCGCCAGGAGGGTCACGAGCGGCGAGCTGATGGTGACGCCGCCGCCGTCGATCACCACCTCGCTGGCGCCGCACTTGAAGACGATCGCGCCCTTCGCCTCCACCTTGTGGAAGGCCCCGATGAACGTCGCAGGTCCCACGGCCTGCACGACGTGCGACCCCTTGAGCTTGTCGACGACCGCGCCGCCCACCATCGCGGTGCGCGAGCCCGTGATCGTCTCGCTCTCGCCCGCGTTGCTGAGGACCACGAGCCCCGTCGCCTTCTCGTTCTTCGAGCCGGTGACGCTCTCCGCGTAGCTGCCGAACGCGACCTGCACCGTCGCGGCGCCGACGTCGATCGTCTTCTTGCCGGTCACGTTGTTGTCGATGTCCTTGATCGCGCCGAGGACCTTCATCGACCCCACGTCCTCCTTGTGGGTGCCCGCGACCTTCGCTGTCGAGTGCCCGGGCCCCTTCTCGCGATCTGTCGCGTCGACGCCATCGACGTTGCCCTCCGGTCCGGCGGCGTTCGCCATCGACTCGCCTCCGCCGCCGCTCGAGTCCATCCCGAGCGCCGAGGCGATCGCCTCCGGCTTGACGAAGACCCGACCGGCGAGGCTGCTGTGCGCCGCGTTCGCGGCGATGGACGCGAGCATGTTGGGAGGGCCGGACCCACCCGGCGCGCCGCCGCCGCCGCCGCCGCCGCCGCCGCCCATCGAGGCCGCGAGCTGGCCCGCGCCGGGGATGCCCGACGCGCCCGCGATCATCGCGGGCATGCGGCTCATGTCCCCGCCGGCGACGGCGCTCATCGCGCCCGCGACCCCCTGCGCCTTCTGGGTCAACGCGTTGATCGGCCCCATCACCTGGTGGATGGCGCCGTCGACCTGCCCCTGGATCGCCGAGATCGCGTTGTTGGCCATGACGCTCGCGAACTGCACAGCCGCCTGCGCCGCGAGCGCGAGCATCGCCTCGAGCGGGTTGCCGTCCATCTCGAGCTGGTTCCCGCCCACCGTGGTCGTCGCGTTGCCCTTCGCCGTCACCGCCGACACCGCGTTCACCTCGACGGTGCGGTTGCCGCCCACGCTGATCGTCTGATCCGCGCCCACCGTGTTCGACGAGCCCTTCGTGATCTTCGTCGTCTGGTTGCCGCCGACCTCGAGGGACGCGTTGTTCCCGATCACCGTGGTCTCGTTGTTGCCGATGTTCTTCTTGGCGTTGTTCGCGGCGGCCGTCTTCATGTCGTGCTGGGCATGCATCATGATCTCCTCGGCGCCCGCCTTGTCCTCGAAGCGGACCTCGTTGGCACCGCCGCCGCCCGGCGTGCTCGCGGTCCGGATCGCCGTGCGGGTCTTGCCCTCCGGCAGCGCGTACGGCGGCATATAGACGCCGTTGTAGAGCCGGCCGGTGACGATCGGACGGTCGGGGTTCCCCTCGAGGAACTCGACGATCACCTCCCAGCCGATGCGCGGGAGCATCATCGAGCCCGAGGTCTGGAGCTGCGCGACCCGCATCCAGCACGAGGCCTTGTCGTCGGTCGCCTCGCCGCGATCCCAGTGGAACTTGACCTTGCAGCGGCCGTGCTCGTCGGTGTGGATCGCCTCGGGCTGCGCGCCGGCCGGCGCCACCACCGTCGCGGTCTGCGGCCCCTCGATGACCGGGCTCGGCGTGATGCGCCGCGGCCTGTACTTCACGTCGGCCGGCACGAGGCGCGCCCGCGACCTCGATCGCGGCGCGGCGCCCTCGCCGGCGTCGTGGACGAAGGTGTGCGTCACCTCGAAGAGGAAGTACTCGCCGTCGAGCTCACCGGCGTCCGTGATCGTGAGCTTCTGGCCGACCGCGAGGCGCGGGCAGACCGCGTCGATCTCGAGCGTGCGCCGCTCGACCTGCTCCTCCTCGAGCCGGATCTGCGCGAGCCGCTGCCCCTCGCTCGGCTCGAAATAGCCGCCCGGATAGTCGTAGCGCGACAGCTCGGCGTGCTCGCTCGACGCCGCTGTCGCCGTGAGGTCGAGCTGCGGCCGCTCGAAGTCGAAGTCGCGGAGCACGAACTCGCCGGAGCGCACCCGCTCGAGCTCGCGGATCGCGTAGATCGCGTCGCGCTCGTCGGCCGCGCTCAGGCCGGTGCGCCGCCGGAGCGGCAGCGCGGGGTCGCCGGGGACCGGCGCGGCCACGGTGCTGTCGTCGTCGAAGACAAGGAGCTCCCCGTCGGAGTCCACCTCGACGAAGCTGTAGATGCCCTCGTGCTCCATGAGCCGCGAGATGAACGCGAGCGCGCTCTCCTGGTACTGCACGCAGTACTCGCGCTTCGGGCAGTCGCCGCTGAGCCGCCACGCGACCCGCGCGACCCCGTGGTCCTCGAGGACCTGCTGGGCGATCTCCTTGGCGCTCATCTCCTGGAAGATGCGCGAGTCGACGCTGCGCGCGAGGAGCGCGAGGGAGGAGACGACGCGCACGGTGTAGCGCGCGCCGATCGCCGCCATGCCGAGCTCGGTGGAGCCGATCGAGGTCGCCGCCTCCACCGTGCCGGCGATGACGCGCGGTGCCTCGCCGGGCGCGCCGAAGGAGAGCACCGCGCCCTTCCCGATCATCGCGTCGAGCTCCTGGAACATGTGGAGGATCACCTCGACGTCGAGCACGAGCGGCCTGCCCGCCTCGTGGATCGACTCGAAGCGGAGCACCCGGGCGGCGGGGACCTCCTCGATCGTGAAGTGCGCAATCGTCTCGCGTGCCACGTTCGCCTCCTGCTCCTCAGTTGTCGAGCACCAGCGCGGCGGTGTCGGCGACGTCGCCGTCGAGCTTCGCCGACAGGCCGAGGATCGCGACGCTCGCGGGCGTCAGCGACACGATCGACGCGCCCATGACCAGCGTGAGCGCGCCGGTCGCCTCGAAGACGACGTTGTTCGCCTTGACGATCTGCGCGCCCCCCGCGAGCTCGGTGTAGGCGCCGAGCGAGCTCTCCACGCGATCCCCGTTGGCGACGTTGACGATCGCGCCGCCGACCTTCACGTTCATCGATCCGCCGACCTGGACGCCGCGCCCGGCCTTGACCGCGATCACCTTGGCGCCCGTCGCCGTCTCGCTCCGGTCGCCCTGCACCGTCACGGAGCGGTGGCCCAGCGCGAGCTCGACGAGCGCCGCGCCGACCTCGTGGTTGAAGGCGGCCAGGGTCTGGTCCGTGACCGAGCCGACCACGAGGTCGATCTGGTTGCCGGAGACGTCGAGCGTGCTGTCGCCGGTGACGTCGCGCTTGTGATCTCCGCCGACCTTCATGTCGCGGTTGCCGCCGATCGAGAGCGTATGGTCGCCGCCGATGTCGTCCACGTGGAAGGTCTCCACCTTCATCGACTGGTTGCCCGAGACCGAGATCTTCTGGTTGGCCCCGACGCTGCTCGTCATGCTGTTCGTGACGTTCGTCGTCTGGTCCGCGCCGATCGTCTTCGTGTGGTTGTTGCCGATCGACTCGGTGGCGTTGTTCTTCACCTCGGTGGACATGTCCTTCGAGGCGTTGATGAACATCTCCTCGCCGCCCTTCGTATCGGACATGCGGAGCTCGTTGCTGCTGCCCCCGCCCGGCGTCGTCGCCGTCTGGAGGGAGCTCTTCCCCGCCTCCTTCGGCAGCGCGTAGGGCGGCGGCGTGAGCGCGTTGTACATCCGGCCCATCACGAAGGGCCGGTCCGCGTCGCCCTCGACGTGGCGCACCGTGACCTCCCAGCCGACGCGCGGCAGCAGCATGGAGCCGCCGATCGGCACCTGGCTCGTGCGGATCCAGCGGCTCGACGTGTCGTCCTTCTTGCCGGATCGATCCCAGTGGAAGGAGACCTTCACCTGCCCGCTCGCGTCCGTGTGGATCTCCTGCCCCGAGGGCCCGGTCGTCATCGCGGTCTGCGCGCCCGGGATGACCTGCTCGCGGGCGCGCCGCGGGGGGCTGTAGCGCGTGGTCCCGGTCGGCACGCCCCAGAACTCGCAGACGAAGCGCAGGTCGCGCGCGCCCTCCTGCGCGCCGGCGCCGCCGGAGAGCTCGAAGCTCCGCGGCCGGCTGCCGGCGATGCGCGAGCGGACCACGAGGTACTCCTGGTTGAGCGGGTCGTAGGGGTGGCCGCCCACCGAGAAGCGCCGGCCCGGGAGCAGCGCGAGCGAGCCGGTCTCGCCGTGCACGACGTCGCGCTCGGCCTGCACGGCGTCGAGCAGCACCCTGGCGAGCCGCTCCGCCCCGCTCACGTCGGCGGTGCGCGCCGGATAGTCGTAGATCTCGAGCACGTGCTCCCCGGGGTCGCTCCCCTCGGCCGACGCCTCCAGCTTGAGCGACGGCTTCTCCGGGTTGTAATCGCGGACGAACACCTTGTCGCTCCGCACCGAGACCTCGCGGGAGAGGCGCACCACGCGATCCGCCGAGCCCTCCACGCCGAAGTCCTGGGAGAACGGCAGCGAGGTCGCGCCCTCGATGTCCTCGAGGCCGGTCGGCGAATCGCCGAAGACGGCCACGTCCGACTCGTCCTTCGTGTGGATCGCGAAGTAGATCCCCTCCTCGGCGAGGAGGCGGTGGACGAAATCGAGGTCCCGCTCGCGGTACTGGACCGTGTAGACCCGCGCGGGGTGCGGCTCGGTCAGGCGCCAGTCCTGCTGGCTCGCGGGCACGCCCGCGCCCTCCAGGACCTCCTTCGCGATGTCGACAGCGCTCTTCTCCTGGAAGATCCGGCAGTCGGCGCGCTGCGCCAGGTTCCATAGCGCCGGCGCGACGTGGACCCGCAGCGTGGGCACGTCGTCGGGGTCGGGCAGGAGCTCGGCGAGGACGATGGTCCCCGCGAAGGTGCGGGTCTGCGTGTCGTCGCTGCGCGACAGCGTGAACACCGCGCGCTTGCCGAGGACCTCCTTCGGCCGCGGGAGCGCCGCCTCGTCGTCGAGCAGCTCGCATTCCAGGCGGGTGAGCTCCGAGAGCTGCTCGGTGAGCTCGAAGCGCAGCACCCGGTAGATCTTGCCCTCCACGCTGACGGAGGGGATGGCGAGGATATGATGATCAGCCACTCTTCACCTCACAGGCGCCCCTGGACCTCACGAGCCGAGCTTCATCGACGCGCCCATCTTGACCACCAGCGCGCCCTTGACCGCGATCTTGGCCCCCTTGATCACGATGGGTCCGCCGCCGAGCTTGAGCTCGCTGCCGCCGCCCTTGAAGGAGCCGACCGCGCCGAGGAGCGTGATGAGCGGCGCCTGCACCACGAAATCGCCATTCAGCTTCTGGTAATGGAGACCGCCCACGAGGTTCGTGACGCCGGCCGCCACATGGGAGAGGGAGCCCTTCGTGAGGTGGAGCTCGGCCGCGAGCGACGTCTGGTCCTTGTTCGCCGAGATCTGCTCTCCGTGGCTGCCGTTGATGAGCTGCACCTTCACGGCGCCCACGGTCTCGGTCATGCCGCCGAGGACGTTGTCGTTGATGGAGGCCAGGCTGCCCGAGAGCTGCAGCGCGCCGACCTTGCGGCTCATGTCGCCGGTGATCGACTGCTCGATGCCGTTCGAGATCGTGATCTGGTTCCCGCTCACCGTGTAGGCGCGGTTGCCGGTGATCTTCTCGACGTAGTTGCTGATCGCGTTGGTCGTGTCGTTGCCGCCGATCGAGATGCTCTGGTTGCCCGTGATCTTGTGCGAGAGCACCGCGCCGACGTCGAGCGATTGATCGCCGGCCACGGAGATCGACTCATCGACCTTGACCGACCGGGAGCCGTTCACGCTGATGTGCTGCTCCTCGTTGACCGCGACCTCGTCGACCCTGTCATTCTTGACGGTGACGTTGAGGTCCTTCTGGGCGTGGACGCCGAAGCCCTGGCTCCCCGAGCTGTCGGACATGCCGATCTCGTTATGGCCGCCCGCGCCCGGCGACGACATGCTCTTGAGCGTCCCGGAGGCCTTGGCGGCGGGGAGCGACTGCGGGGGCGTCTTCTCGGCGTTGTAGGTGCGCCCGAGGGCGAGCGGCCGGTCCGGGTCGCCGTCGAGGAAGGCGACGGAGACCTCCCAGCCGACGCGGGGGAGGACCATCGAGCCGCCCATCGCGACCTGCGAGACGCGCAGCCAGCAGCTCGCCGTGTGGTCCTGCTGGCCTTGCCGGTCCCAGAAGAAGCGGACCTTGATGCGGCCGTATCTGTCGACGTGGATCGCCTGCTCCTGGGTGCTCGACCCCGTGACGACCGCGGTCTGGATGCCGCGGATACGCGGCCTCCGCGCGCGGCGCTCGGCCGCGAAGGGCGCGCCCTTGGGGACGCCGCGGAAATGGTTCTCGACGTCGTAGTTCGTGTCTCCGCCGGTGAGCGTCTGGTTGCCGCGCGAGCGCAGGTGGGTGACCACGAACTCGCCGTTCAGGCACGGCTCCGCGGCGCCCTCGACGAGGAACGGCTCGCCCACCTTGAGCCCGGAGGCGCGGCTCTCGCCCTCGCACACGTCGGCGTCGGCGGAGAGCTCGCGCATGCGGGCGTCGGCGCGGCGCGCGCCCACGCTCCCCTTGGTGAAGCCGCCGGGGTACTCGAAATAGGGCAGGTCGAGGGCCTCCTTGCGGGGCAGCGAGGACTCGGGCTTCACGTCGGGCTTCTCGAAATCGTAGTCCCGGAGAACCACGCGATTCGTGCGCAGCGCGCGCGTCCTCGTGAGCCTGGCGAGCGGCAGGCTCCCGGGGAGGCCGCCCTGCGCCATCCGGAAGAGCACCGGCGTGCCCTCCTCGACCGCGAAGGAGGCGGGGTCGTCGGTGATGATCATCGTGTGCCCGTCGGCCTCGTGCCGGAAATAGTAGAAGAAGCCGTTGTCCTCGAGGAGGCGTGAGACGAAGTTGAGGTGCGACTCGCGGTACTGGACGATGAACTCGCGCGGCTCGTACTCCTTGGCGTTCCGCCACGCGACCTTGTCGCCGAAGCCCGCCTCCTCGAGGACCGTCTGCACGACCTGGACGACGCTCTTCTCCTGGAAGATGCGGCACCCCTCGCGGTGCGCGAGGGCCGCGAGGGCGGGCCGCAGGCGGACGTCGAACTGGCGGGCCTCGCCCACGATGCGCGCGAAGCCGGCGCGGTCGACGATGCCGTCGAACAGGCGCTCGTTGCCGGCGGTGTCGACGACGCGCAGGCAGAGGCGGCTGCGCAGGCAGTCCTCGACCCGGAAGGCGGCGTCCATCGTCGCGAAGCGCACCTCGACCGTGTAGGGGGTCGAGACGGCCTCGACGGCCTCGAAGCCGGTCACGGCGGTGTCCGCGGGGATCTTGTCGCCCTCGAGGGAGAAGGTGGCGAAGGTGGCGGCCATCGGGGCCATGCTAGGCGATCGGCGGGCGGCGCCAAGCCCCGCGCTGGGCCGCGGCGCGGAACCGACGCGGGGAGACGAGCGTGGGAATCTTACGGAGCTCAGGGCGGTGCGCCGGCGCGGCCCCACCGCGCTCGCCCCCTCGGCTGACCCCGCCCAGCGCTCGAGCACGCCGCCCGCGGTCGCACCGTCGAGGGAGCCCGCCTCCTCGGACCAGGCGGCGAGGCTGCGCCGATCGGGGAGCAGATCCACGCGGCCGCCACGCTCGTCGACCGGCTCGTGCACCGCGCCGAGGTGATCGAGATCGAGGCCGAGAGCTACCGGCTGAAGGAAGCCAAGGAGCTCAACGCGACCCGCACCAAGCAGCGCCGCACCACGAAGCACTGAGCGGCCTCTTCACCGGTGAACTTCACCGGCATCGGCCGCGGATTTCACCGGTGAACTTCATCGGCATCCGGCGTGGTCTTCACCGGCGTCGGCTGCGGATTTCACCGGTGAACTTCGCCGAATTCCCGCGGGTCGCCGAGATCATCTACAGGGCTACGGGAAGCCCGAGGCGGCGATCAGCGCGGAGGGACTCTTGATTTCGAAGTGCATGGTGTCTTTGGCCGCGCCGTATTCGAGGCCAGAGCGCAGGCCGGCCTTGAGCATGGCGATGAAGATGTCGGCGGGAATCGAGACGAAGCCGTTCTTCTGGACGTTGCGCAAGGCTTTGACGCCAGGAGCATCTTCGAGCGGTGCTCTGGCACTTCGCTTCATGCCACCGAAGGTGCGGACCAATTCGGTGACGACCTGGAAGGCTTCGTCGCGCGTGGCTTGGGCGGGCGAGGCCAGTGTGCTCTGGGGCACGTTCGTGAACACGATCCAGCGGTCGAGCCAGGCGTCGAGGAAGGCGCGAACGTCCAGCGAGACGTTGAGCATCTCGGTGTACAGGTGCTGGGCGCGGTCTTCGGGGGTGCCGGCCGCTGGGAAATCCGCGAGCCAGGAACCGGAGGCGACGAGCGCCGGACCGTGACCGATCGTGGTTTTGGCGTGGAACGCCAGCACGCGGTCGACGGCCTTGATCTGGTCTTTTTGGAGGTGCGGGTTGCGAGCCACCTTGTCGCGGGTGGCGTCGATGTCGACGGCGGCGCCGAGCATATGATTGCTGACGTGCCGCGCGTCGCCGACGCCCAGCGGATCCGGCCGAAAGCAGCCGATGTACTTGACGGGTGCGCTGCCGAACTGACTGGCGACGCTACGCTTGATGAAGCCATCGGCCTTTCTCAGCAGCTTAACGAACTCGGGATGGATGCCCTGCTGCACCGGGACGCCCGCGACCCGCACGCCGCCGGGTTGCATCATCATGATCAGCTTGTGAGGTCGGGTGACCTTGCTGCGAAAGTAGACGGGCCTGAGATCCGCATAGAGGGTGGCGCCTCCGCGTTGCTCGAATTCCTGGAGCGCCGGCCACCAATCGTGCGGCTTGCGGACGTTCTTCAGCTGAGCGTACTCGTCCGCAACCATCTGTTCGTAGAGGCGCCACAGGAAATCGACTTCAGCGCGCGCGGGCTGCCAGCGCTCTGTGAATGGCTTCCTGGACGCCCTCATGGCCAGCCTCAGATCCTCCATCCCCGACGCCGGCGCCGGCGGGATCGGCGCCGCGGCCGCCGGCGGAAAGGCATCGGCAGGCAGCTGCGCGAGCAGGCGACGCAGCACCGTTAGCCCCTCGCCGGGGCGCACGCCTTTCGCCTTGGCCTGGGTTTTGGCGCCGCCCTCGTCGTCCGGCGGCCAGTCGAGTGGACGTCCGAACTGCTGGATCTCCTGGCTCATTATCTTGAGCACGGAATCCGGCAGCAGGAACGGCGCTCGGCTAGTGCGCCACGGATGGGGTGAGAGCAGCGACTTCTTATAGAGATCGATCAGCGGGTCGCTCATGCATTCCTATAGGTGCTGGCAGCGTGTCAGGGGCCCGGAGACTGCACCTTGACGCTCGGTGCCTGCTCGCCCGCAGTGATGTTCAGCTTGAGCGAGGTTTCGCTCGCGTCGGAGCCGATGATGATCGACGGCTCCCCCGCCTGCAGCCGCTGGTTTTCCAGGCGCAGCTTTTCGATCTGCAGCTTGAGCTTCTCGACCTCCAGCTTGCGCGACTCGAGATCGAACTGGCGCTGGATCTCGTAGTAGTCCTCCGCCCCCGAGCAGACTCCAAGCGTGAGGTCGGAGTAAACACCCTGGGTCGGCAGCGTGGCCTTCCATGACGCCACCGGGTTCTTGACATCGCGGAGGTCGACCAGTGTGGCTTGGATATCGCGGATCCAGTCCGGCAGCTCGGCGGCGAATTGTTCGATGGTCTTGCCCTTGAAGGGGCCTTCGGCGGCCAGCGTCTTTCCGGACGGGCGCGGCGGCTCTACGCCCGGCGCCTTGCGTGAGATGCGGCGGGCTTTGGTGAGTCGGGTTCCCTTTTGCGCTGCGGACCGCTCGGACACCGCCGCAAAACGATCGGCGACGAGCTCGGCGGCGGTGCTGGCGTCAACGCCGCCCTGTGTGACCTGCGCCTTCAGCTCGCTCGCGGAGAACGGCAACAGCGAATACAGGTAGTCCAGGAACTTGGTCTCCTGACCGTCGACCACCTCATAGCCCCAGCGGATCGCGCCCTTCTCGTCGGATGCCACCCAGCCGCTGATCGGGCGCACGAAGCGCAGGATGGCGTCGCGGAACCGAGTGCGATCTTCCTGACTGATCGTGCTTTGCGAGCCGAAGACGTGGCCCGGCGGCACCGCGCCCATGAACAGCTGCTCGCTCCACAGCTCGTACAGCAGCTTGATCGGGCTGAAGCCGTTGTAGTCGATGAACGCCGCAACCCAGTGCTGCGATTGGCTGTAGCGGATCAGCCTGCCGAGCGTGAGGGTTTCGGGCACGGGTTGAGGCGGCGTCGAGGGATTGGGATCATATATGACGGAATCGGCGGCACGATCGCGGTCGCCGACATAGGTGGGAAAACCAAACTTGGGCTGCGACGGGTCCGGCGTCGAGGAGGCCGGCTTCATCATGATGCTGATGTTCGACGGCACCTGCGCCCCGTCCACCACGATGTCCGCCGCGAGGTCCGCTTCCGGTCCCAGCATCGCCAGCGGCACGCCGCTGAGCGCGAGGCTCACGTCAAAGGTCTTGAGCACCTCGTAGTAGTTCACGTTGAGGGTGCGGGTCTGGTTGATATTCTTGATCTTGCGGGTGGTCTTCGACTCCGAGCCCTCTTCGCGCGAGACCGCCAGCCGCACCTTGTGGCTGGATTTGTACTCGTTCGTGGCCTGCTGCGAGCGGTCGCGCGTCTCTTTCGCGCTCTGCGCCTGCATGTCCTTCACGTTTTCCGACCAGCCCGCCTCGATCGAGGCCGAGAAGCCGAAGCCGCTGTAGCTGGCCTTGCCGTTCACGCTGGTGTTGGTGGTCATCTCGCGTGATTCGGAGACGTCGCTCGAAGTGGAGATCGAGTCTTTGATGTCGCTGACGTTCCGCTGGTCCACGGTCTCCTCGCGGTCCTGCTGGGTCTTCGAGGTCTCCCAGGTTTTCAACTCCAGCGTGAGCTCCTCGTCCGGGAGGAGCGAGATCGTGTAGAGCAGCTCGCCGAGGCCGTAGCCTGCGGGCGTCCACTTCTGTTCGTATTTTAGGACCAGGAACAAATCCCAGTCGAAGAGCTCGGCCTCGCCTTCGTCGACCAGCGCGGCTCCCGGGAGCGATGCGTTGGAGAGCTTGACGTACTTGGAGGTGTAGACGCTCTCGCTGCGATCGACCTGCGACGTCAACGTGAGCTGCGAGACGTCGATGTCGGGCTTGCAGAGCCGGTCCACGCGGTAGAGGCTGATCGTCCCATCGTCTGCCATGAGTGCTCCATCGATTCGCGCGCGGTGCTGCGCGCTGGTGCATTGAAAGAGAGATGGCCTCGACCCGATGCTGCGCCGTCACCTGAGCAACCCGCCGTGCCCGCCGCCGCTTCGAAGCCGATGCCAGCCGGCTACGCTAGGCTAGGGTGAGGGGAAAGCAAAAGAAAAACGA
The DNA here is from genome assembly GCF_051521365.1 of Sorangium sp. So ce590. NCBI lineage: Bacteria > Pseudomonadati > Myxococcota > Polyangiales > Polyangiaceae > Sorangium > Sorangium sp. So ce590. Next base: position 3,973,282 of record NZ_CP150346.1, on the reverse strand, counting down.
TTCAAATGCGCAATGGAAATCCAGCGTGGTGCAAACAATGTGAGCGAGGAGATCGGTGCGCGGCGACCGGGGCACCTCCAGCACGCCATCGTGCGGCCGATCTGCGGCGGGCCCGCCCACGCCTATCGAATGACCAGTAGGCGCTCCAGAATGACCAGCTGCCGGAGGCAACAGTGCCGAACCTTCGTCAACCCGCTCGATTTAACCAGCATTCTCTGTCTTCCGTACCGTCCACCCGCCGCAGAGCGCCTTTTAAATCCAGAGCAGTTGCAGCAGGGCGCGCGCCTGGGCCTCGCCATGGACGGGGGCGCCCGCTCCTGGCGGCGTTGTGGGCCAGCGCATCCGCGACGGACAGCTGCCCCTCATCTCATCGGGCGGGCGCACAACTCGCACCGCTGTCGCCCGCACTGGAGCACGGCGACCGAGGCCTCAGCGTCCCCAGCGGCGTGGAGACTGGGCGTCCCGATGCGGCGAGCTACTGTCGGCGCGAGCTTGCTCGTCCCTCCGGTGCTGGCGCCAAGCCGAGCAGCCGACCGATCGCCTCGTGAATAATCCGGGCTGCCTCCTCATCACCGAGCGCGACGGCGCGGGTCAGGGTCTCGGCGAGCGGCGCGACCAGGGGGTGCCGAGGGAAGGGATTGGTAGGCGCGAGCTCGTCGAGCCCGAGGCCCGACGGTTCGGCGGGCCTGCTCGCAGGGGCAGATGCCGCCGTGGTGTGGCGAGCCGCTGGAGTGCGCGACAGTGCAGTCGGCTGGACTTCGACAGGGCGACGTCGGTGAGCGCCGCGAGCTTTGCTCAGGCTGACCGGACTCGAGGACATAACTGAGATCGAGAGTCTCTGGATCAAGGGGAACGCGTCGCTCGCGACGCTCCGCGGTCTGGGAGCTCGAGCGGTCAGCTCTTCGATGATATCGTCAACAATGAGAGCTTACCGAGCTGCGAAGTCGAGGCGTTCGTAAAGCGCCTCGACTGGCCGCCTTCCAGCGTGTTCGAGGAGAACAACAGCACCGGCACCTGCTCGCCCTGAGCTTGAGGAGCTGCGGTAGCCCTGGACTGGTACGAAGGCCTGGCGCCTCGGCGCCATGCACGCCTGGGCGGGTCAGAAGGCGTCGGTCTGGCCTGTCAGCACGGCTTCGTCGAAGATCTCGGGGCGCGAGAAGAACGGAAGATCAGCGTCGGGCTGCCGAGGATCGCCTCAGCCCCACAGCAAGAATAGATTTTCCAACATGCCGTGCCGGAGGATGAGCGCCGATTCCTGCCGTCCCTCCGTGGCGCATCGCCCCCGGCCCGCGCGCCCCCCGCCGCCCTCGCCCTCACCCCGGCGCCACGACCACCAGCGCCGCGCGGTCCCCGCCGTCGCTCCCCGCGACGGAGACCGCGCACGGGTGCGGCGCGAACCCGCGCGTGAACGCCTCCGACGCGATGGCGAGGTGCAGCGGCATGGCCGCGGCGCCGAGGTAGCCTATCCGCTGGGCGGGGCTCTCCACCTGCTGCGGGTCGCAGAAGAGGTGCTGTGTGCGCACCGAGGCCGCCTGGAGCTCGAAATGGCGGAACGTCTCGAACGTCAGGTCGGTGAGCATCCAGCCGGCGCGCAGCCCGCGCTCGGACAGCGGCGCGAGCGCGGAGCGGAGCGCGGCGGTGAGGCCCGCGGCCTGGAACGCGGACTCATCGTTGTCCGGGCGCGCCCGCTCGTGCGCTGTCGCCACGCCGACGATCTGCCCCTGCTCGCGGAGGAGCGCGCGGCGCGCGACGTCGGGGCGCATGAGCACCACGAACGCCGCGCACTCCCCGGGGATCAGCGCGTCGAGGTTGTCCGGCCGGAAGATCCGGCCCGCGGCGTCGAGCGCGGCGATGCGCGCGGGATCGTAGTCGGTGTGCACGCCGCCGAGCAGCGCCGCGTCGATCGCGCCACGCCCGAGCGCGTCGCACAGCTCCGGCAGCACGAGCCCCGCCGCGGCGGGGCCGCGCGTCGAGACCTTGACCGCGAGCTCCGGCGCGTGCGCCTGCGCCCGCGCGGCGAGCTCGGCGGCGAGCCACTGCGCCGGGGCCTCACCCCCGGGCGGCCGCTGCCCGAGGTGCTCGTCCAGGCACAGGGTCATCTGCATCCGCAGCCCCCGCGCCGCGGGGCCGAGCTTCTCGAGCGCCTCGCCGAGCGCGCGCGCCGCGAGCAGGGCGGCGCGCGGCGCCCCCGTGACGAGCGGATCGAGCGTGGGGAGGAAGCACATCGTGACCGGCTCGCCGGTCCCGTCCACGAGCGGCGCCTCGCGCATCGCCGCGGCCGCGGCGCGGTGCGAGAAGGCGGTGTCGATCGAGCGCAGCCCGACGGGCGTGACCGCGCCCGCGGCCACCATGACGGCGAGGGGCCTCACGCTCGCCCCCGCTCGCGCACGATCACGCGCGCGTCCTTCATCCGCCGCGGCGCCTTGACGTGCGCGCGCCAGACCATCTCGACGGCCACCGGCTTCTGCGGGCCGGTGGCGTAGAGATCGACGAGCACCGTGTCGAGGTGGGGCGCGAAGCCGACCGGCGCGCGGTCCTTCACCTGGAACTCGATCTCCACCTGCACCCGCGGGAGCTCGAAGCTGAGCGCCCCGTCGGGCGTCAGGTTGAGCACCCGCACCGGCTCGCCGCCCGCGAGCGGCGGATCCGCGATCAGGCCCGGCGAGGCGCAGAGGTTGTAGCGAGGGTCGAAGTCCTCGGGCAGCAGCGGCGCGCGGAGCTCTCGCCAGGTCGCGTCGTAGGTCCCGGCGTACCGGCGGCGCGGCTCCCAGTGCCGGCCGACGACCCCGATCCCGGCGGGCGGCGGCGCGGTCTTCGCGGTCCGGATCGGGTACGCGGGGTCCTCGATGTTCGGCGCCGGCTGATGGGTGAGCGATGCCGGCGCGCGCGTGACGCCCATGCCGATGGGGTTGCGCGGCTCCTCGACGAGCGCCGCGGGATCCTCGTCGTCCCTCCCGCCCCAGGCGTGGTCGTAGCGCATGTCGATCTCCTCGATCGGCGCCGGCGCGGTGAGGCCGGCGCCCCTGTCCACCCAGAGCCGCCTGCCGAACACGACGAGCGACTTCCGGAGCGGGCCGACCTCGACGCGCACGTCGAACGAAGGCACCGCCCTGCCGCTCGGCGCGTACGCCCGGGCCACGAAGATCACGTCGGTGGCCGGCTTGAAGAGGCACACGTCCGCCGGGTACGCGATGCTCTCCGGCTTGTCCTCCTCCCAGGGCAGATCGGCGAAGCGGACCCCGCGCGCGCGCTCGGGCGGCGACAGCTCGAAGCCGCCGTCTTCCTGGAGCTCGAAGCTCGCCTTGACGATGGCGACGAGCTTCTCGCCGTCCCGATCGACGAGGAGCTGCGGGTGCGCGGCGAAGTCCGTCTTGTTGTCGAGCGGGGGCTGGTCCATCGCTGGCGCATTATCGACAAGTTCGGCGGCCGTGTCTCTCCAGCGGCGCGCTCACCGCGCCCCGGCCATCTCGACGGCGTAGGCGTCGAGCCCGTGGCCGCGCAGCATGGCTTCGACGAGGGCGAGCGGCTCGGCGCAGGCCGGATCGTCCGCGTCCGCCCCGGCGACGATCACCGGCAGCGCCCGCGCCACGACGAGCCGCGCCGCGCGATCGCGCAGCGCGAGCGAGAGCGGCAGCGCCCCGAGCAGGCGGTGGCCGTGCAGCGCCGCGCGGAGGTAGAAGCGCTCGCGGTCGGGGGCGCGCACGGGCGCGAGGAGCAGCGCGCCGAGCAGGTCGGGCTCGGCCAGCGCGAGGGTCGCGGCCGCGATCCACCGGGTGGCGCGCCGGGCGAGGTCCCGCTCGCTGCGCCAGGCGGCGTCCTCGCGCGCCCGCCGCGCCGCGCGCCCGTGGAGCGCGGCGAGCCACGGCCCGAGCGCCGCCGGAGCCAGCGCCTCGGGCCGCTCGAAGCGCGCGATGGCCCCACCCGTGAGCCCCTCGGCCTCGACGGCGTCGGCGAGCGCAAAGAGGCCCGCGGCCACGTCGGGCGGCGGCGCCGCCGCGGCGAGCCGCCGCGACCACGCGACGAGCTCGGCCCGCGCCGCGGTCGCGCCGGGCGCCACCGCGGCGCGATCCGGCAGCCGCGCGACGTCGATGCGCCCGTCCAGATCGCCCCGCACCCGCAGCCGCGGATCGAGCAGCGGGGCGCCGCCGGGGCGGCCCGCGCTGGCCAGCACGCAGGCGCACTCCACGGCGACGGAGACCCGCACCGACTCGCCGTCGTCGACGAAGCTGGCCGGGAAGGTCCGGCACCCGAGCGGCTTGGCCTCGGGGCCGCCGAGCGCGTGGAGCGCGCAGCGCCCCTCGCCCTCCAGGTAGGCGCACCGGCCGTCCCGCATCGCCACCACCGACGCCGCGCACGGCCACGTCCCGCGCTCCGGCATGAAGGCCAGCTCGTGCCGGGCGCCGCCGCTCATCACGTCGGGCCGCAGCGCCCGCGCCCGGGCCGCCTCCTCGGGGTCGAAGAGGATCGAGGCGTAGATCCGGCAGCAGCTCCCGCGGCCGTCGCAGTGCAGGGAGAAATCGGGCAGCACCTCCAGCGGGCGCTCGCGGGCATCGCGCTCCTCCGGCGCGGGCACGGGTGACGCGGGCGCTCCGCCCGCGGGCGCTCCCGACGCGGGCGCTCCGCCTGCGGGCGCTCCGCCTGCGGGCGCTCCCGACGCGGGCGCCCGCGCCGCATCCTCGCCGGTGTCGTCGGCCTCGAGCAGGCCCGCGGCGTGGAGCTGCGCCAGGAAGGCCTGCACCGCGGGCACGCGCGCGTGCGCGCCCTCGCGGGCGGCCGCGATCGCGATGCCCTCGACGTCGCGCGTCCCGTCGGCCGCAGAGACCAGGACCCACTCCCGCTGGCCGAGCTGGAGCAGCTGCCCGGAGCGGAGGTCGTGCAGGATGACGCGCTCCTCCTCGCCGACCAGGTGGCGCCGCGCGAGCACGTGCGCGGCGAGGCGAGGGCGCGCCGGCAGCGTGCTCGGGCTCACCCGGGCACGCTAGCCGACGCCGGCGGCGGCGCGCCACCGAAACGAGGCGCGCCGGCCGCCGCGGCTCGGCCCTGGCCGCCCGGGGCGCGCGGCGGCCGGGCCGGCGCCCTCAGCGCACGCACTTCACCCATGCCGCCGTGAAGTGGTTCCACTTGCCGCTGGCTCCGGCGTTGAACCCGGTGAACCCATCGTCGAAGTTGAGCGCCCAGGCCGCCGGAGCGTTGCTCACGGCCGCATGGGAGCCCCAGTACCAGTCGTTGCTGCGGGCGCCGTACTGCGTGTCCGGGAACATCGTGCGGTTGATCGAGGGCGCCACCTGGGCTTCATCGACCAGGGTCGCGAGCTCCCGGATGCTCGGCAAGCGCCAGGTGTGGTCGTTGAGGCCGAGCGTCGCGCAGTAGCTCTCCGCCTCGGCCCAGGTCATCGTGGCCGGCCAGGAGCCCTGCTGCCAGACGAGGCCTGTGTACTTGTCCATCACCTCACCGGGCGACCCGACGGTGTACTGGTCGGGCGGAGGCACGGCCGGGCTGCTCGGCGCCTCCCCCTCGCCGTTGCCCCGCACGCAGCGCAGGCTCGCCGCGGTCGCCTTGGAGTAGGCGTTGCTGACGATCCCGTCGCTCATGTTGAAGGCCCACGCATAGTCGCGACCGGCGCCGGCGCCTGCCTGTCGGATCGTGAGGATCCAGTCGGAGGACGTCTTGTGGAAGCCCCCCCCGCGCCCCCGGAAATGCGGCCCTGTCGATGGCCGGGCTCCGGGTGAAGTCCACGATGGACGTCATCTCGATGCGCGTCGGCAGGCGCCAGTCGGAGAAGCCACCGAGCGTCAGGTTGTCGCAATAGCTGATCGCCTGGTCCCACGTGTACGCCTCGGCGGGAGGGCTCTGCTGCCACTCGAGGCACGTGACGTTGTCGCGCACAACGCCGCCCCCCACATCGGTGTAGCTCGCGGGGTTGGGCAGGCCGCTGCCCGCCGGATTGGGCATCGGCCAGCACGCCCACTTGTGCGTGCCGCAGGCCGCCGCCCTGCTGCACGTGTCGGGCGCGCCGCCCGCGCCGCCCGCGCCCGCGCCCGGGCCGCCGCCGCCCTCTCCCGGCGCGCCGCCCTCCCCCGGCGCACCGCCGTCCCCCGGTGCGCTGCCGCTCGCGGTGCTCCCCGCGCCGCCGGCCCCGGCGCCCGTCTCGGAGCCTCCGCCTGTCGCGAGCGCGCCGCCCGTCCCCGACGCGCCGCTCTCCGTGAAGGGATCGCCCCGGTCGCCGCCATCCACGCCCGTCCCCGCGTCCCCGCTGGAGCACGCAGCGGCCGCGAGCGCCACGCCGAGCACGACCCCCGTCCTGGCACGCGCTGCCGTGACGGACGTCGCCAACGTCGCGTGAAGGACCCACCGCTTCCTTCGATTCACAGGCACCTCCGTACACTCAAGCCAAAGCCGCAAGATAAAATGTTCGGACCGCACCAGCCTATCACACGCTGCGCGATGATCGTCGATGCACGCAGCGGAAGCAGGGCCTATTTGGGGCGATCGACAGAAACATCCAGCGCTGTCACCTCAACCCATCTCCGATGTTCCGTGTCGCATGCCTTCCGCGCTTTCTAGCGCACTGGCCAGCGAGGCGGACGCCGAGCGGAGGGGTTGCCGTCCCCGTCGGCTCCAGCGCGGGGGCCGTGTACTTCATCGCGCGCCGACCCGCTCACCGGCCCCGCGTCTTCTCGGCCTTTTGCCGCCGCACCATCTCCGCGATCCAGACCGGCGCGAACGGCGGCGTGCAGCCCGGCGATGCCGGGTAGTCCTTGAGCACCTCGAGCCGCTCGCCCATGGCGATTGCGCGGGCGCGCAACCCGGGGTTGCGGATGCCGATCTCGGCGAGGCAGTGGTTCATCGACCACTGCTTCGGGCCCGGCGCCGCCTTCATCTCCGCCTCGATCTGGTCGAGCAACGCGGGGAGATCGAGGCCGGCAGGGCTCTTCACGACGCGGTCCGTCGTCAGGCTCCAGCCAGCGCGCCCGACCAGCTCGCTCGCGGAGTCCTTCCAGCGGACACGCAGCTCCTCGACATGGCGCGACGCCTTCACCACGTTGACGATGAACCAGTCGAGCAGCTTGGGGTAGCCGATCTCCCGGACCATCGCGTCCAGCTCGTCCGCCGAGAAGGCCTTCGGCTTGAACACGAGCGTCGCCAGGAGGCGGGCGTCGGGATCCCCGGTGCGCCACAGCTCGCCGGCCAGGGCGTGGTCCGTCTTCAGCTGCTTCGCGAGCGCGCGGAGCTGGGTGAGGTTCACGCCGTGGGCGTCTCCGGCGCGGGCGTTGACCTCGCGCATCTTCTCGTTGCACAGCGCGCCGAGGTCCCGCATGACGTGGGTGAGGTTCATGGATTGGAGCTAGCCGTATCCGCGGGCATCGTCCAGCGACGCGGCGTCGCCTCGGGTTTGAACCTCCTTCTCCCCAGGCGCGTCTGGTAAGCTCAGCACCGATGCCTCTGGACCCTGTACGAGCGACAGAGCTTGTCAGTTGTCGACGATTCAGGTCCCTCGACCTGAAATACACACTTGACGAAACCGAACCCCTCTCGGAATCCGAGCGCTACATCCTCGAAGCACTGAGCATGGCACTCGAACGACTCATCGCTCTTCGGAGCGACCCGGACCATCAGCTCAGCGAGCTTCGGCAGAGCGTGCACGCCAGACTCCGAGCGACGCCCCAGTGCCCCCGTCGCAAAGCCGCCCAACCAGCCGATGGATCCGTCCTCGGGGCGGCCGATGCCGTTCTCATCGGAGACGCCGACCGCGGAACCGATCACGGCATAGCGAGGCCCGAGCGTCCCCTCGAGGTGCGCTCCCGCCGGCCACCAGGCGGGCACCTCTGTGCCGCTCTGTGGTTCAAGTTCTCCCCCTCACGGAACCAGGGAGGAACTTGGGCCTCGTCGCTGGTGCGGAGGAGCGGGCGACGGAAAGGTCAACAATTATCGATAGCTCCAAGGGACGGGAGCGTCTGGTTCCTCGTCCAGTGTGGCCCAACGCGGGCCCAATCGGCCGTCTTCGTAGCCTCAGCGTCCACCATGAAGGGGGGCGCGGCAGTGGCGCTCCGGCCGACGCCTGTACGGAACGGCGCAAGGCGCGGGGGCGGCGCGCCTCGGGACCGTCCCCGAAGTTGATCCATCGTCGGCGTCGTGCCCTGCCCGCGCGCCCGCGGGCGCGCGGGATGACGCTCTCACCGGAACGGCCACGGCTCGCCGACGCTCCGCGAGGCGATGCGGTAGTCGCCGGACTCGCCCCACACCGCCGCCTCCCTGTCGGGCGCGTTGGGCCCCATGGCGAACGTGAACGACAGGACAGGCCGCTGCCCCGCGCGCGGCCGCCGCTGGGGCCCCGACCAGCGCACCTCCAGGTTCGTGGCGAGCGCCGCCTCCAGGGCGGCGACGGCCTCGTCGGCGTCGGTGGTCGTGACCCGGGTGCCGACAAAGAAGCCGGGGGTGTTCTGCTCCACGATGTGGAGGTGCTCGCGCAACCACGCGGCCCCGTGCGCTCCCGACGCCGGGGCGAACGGCGGCGCGTAGAAGACCTCCGCGACCGCGGCGCCGACCAGGCCGGCGACGCTGATGTGATGCCACTGCAGGCGCTCCGGCTCGGGCGGCCAGGGCTCCGTCTCCAGCTCGATGGCGAGCGCCTCAAGGTACTGCGCCGGCCCGTCGAACGCCGGCGACACGCCCGCGGCCTCGGTGTCGACCAGGTACACCTGGCCGCCCTCGCCGATCCAGACCGAGGGGTACCCCTTCGCCACCACCGGCAGCAGCACCTCTCTCCCCGCGCGCGGCAGCTTCTCCGGCCCGAGCGGTCGCGCGCCTTCGAGCGCCTTCAGCGAGGCGAACACGCCGAGCCGCTTGTCCGGCGGGAGCGGCGTGCCCCCGGCGAGGCCCTCGAGCTCGAGCGCGCCCTCGTAGACGGGCAGCCCGCGCGCTTCCAGCAGAGCCCGCAGCGCGTCGGGCGACGTGGTGTGCGCCGGGTCGCGGAGGAGGTCGAGCTCCTGGAAGACCTCGACCGCGTGCCGGCTCAGCCGCCTGCGCGCGCTGTCGGCGAGCCGGATCGGACGGTCACTACCACTGCGTGCCTTGCTCATCTCCGTCGCTCCCTGCGGCGCTGCTGCCGCATTCCCTGCGCCCATCGCGGGTCGGGCGGCGTGCTGCGAAGCGAGTCTGTCCCGGTCTCGCTGCTGGCGCCTGGCTGCACCACGCGCTCCCGCGGCGCGCCCCAGCGGTCGCGCAGGTTCTGCAGGAGCTGCGAACAGTTCGGGCAAGGCGCCCGCGCCGTCCCGTCGGGGTGCTGCGCCTGTATCGAGGTGATGTCGCCCAGGCAGCGCTGTATCCGCCGGCGATCGCGCGGGTTGTTCGGATCGAGCGGGCGGCCGTTGTTGTTCTGGCGCTCCCAGTTGCGGATGTATTCGCTCAGCGCGCCGGGCTCCGCGCAGGTCTCCGGGCTCCGTCGTTCGGCCGGATAGAAGGGCTCGCCGCGGAGATCGACCGGCGGCGGCATCGCCGCGACGACGACCGGGTGTAGCGCCGGGTCGCTGCTCCGGCCGGCGGCACTGGCACCGCGGCCCCTGACGCCGTGCCCCGAGACGGTGCACAGCACCGGCGTGAGCCCCTCCGGATCGACGACGCGGAAGGGCTGCCCTCGGGCGTACTCGAATGCGTTCAGTCCGCCGGCGATCCCCAGCGGATCGGGGCTCAGATATAGGCCGACAGCAGCGTCGTAGAAGCGGTAGCGGTTGTATGCGAGCCCGGTCTCGTCGTCGTGGTACTGGCCGGGGTAGCGCCAGGGGGTCGGGGCCGGCCCGAAAGGCGGGGTATCGAGCGCGCCCCACACGCGGAGCCGGAGGCGCGCGAGCACCTCGCCCGTGTCCGAGAGCAGCAGCGAGGGCGCGCCGCCTGCGCCGAGCACATAGTGCACCCACCGGCTGACCTCCGGCTCGCCCCCCGGCACATGCTCCCGGTGCGCGAGCGGGCCCTCGCCCTGCTCGCCCCAGAGATAGTCGCGCACGCGGATAACGCGCCGCTGTCCCGCAACGACCTCTTCTGTGATTTCCTGGAGCAGGTCGTCCCCGCTCCAGACGAAGTGGGTCTCGAGCAAGGCCCCGTCCGCGCGGCTCACGCGCTTGAGCAGGCGGCGCGCAGACGCGTCATAGACGTTCTCGGCCCGGGTCCCGTCCGGCAGCACCACCGCGGCGAGCAGCCCACGGCCGCTCCACGCGTACCTGACGCGCTCACCCGTGGTCCTGTCGACGCGCGCCGTGCGGCGCGCCTCGGCGTCGTGCTCGTACGAGATGTCGCCACGCGAGAGCAGCACCCCGCCTGGGCCGTAGCGGCGGGCCGGCGCGTCGTCCCCTGCCTCCTGCAGGCGCCCGCCGCCGCCGTGCGAGAACCGCTCGGCCGGGGTGTGCGTCGACAGCTGCGCGAGGATGCGCCCCGCCGCATCGTGCTCGAAGCGCGTTCGCTCGCCGCCCGTCGCGACATGCTCCACCAGGTCACCTCCCGGCGAGTGCGCGAAGCCTTCGGCGTACGTTGTGCCCGGCGGCAGCGGGCCCACCCAGTCTGGCTCTGCCTCGCGCGCGTTCGACCGCCCGAGCACGCGGCGCTCCACCAGCGCGCCGACGCCATCGTAGCGACAGAGTACGCGGCCACCGCCCGGGAGCTCGCGCAGGAGCTCCCGCCCGAAGGTGTCGTAGGTGCGCTCGATGGCAGCGCCGGAGGTCACAACGCGCCGGGCGCGGCCCATTCGATCGCGCTCGTAGCGCGCCTCGTGCCCTGTCGAGGTCCGGAGCGCCGTGCGGCGCCCGGCAGCGTCGTACGCGCTCTCGATCACGACCCTCCGACCAGCGCAGGTCTGCACCTCGCGCACGAGGTTGCCGCGCTGGTCGTACGTGAACTCGCAGCAGGTGGCCTCGGTCTCCGCGTGGATCAGGCGGCCCACCGGGTCATAGTCGAACGCGTCGAAGGTGTCGTCGGCGTACCCGCGCCGGACCACCCTGCCGCACGGGTCGCGCTCGATCTCGGTCGTGTGCGCGGCCGCGTCCCGGATGTGCTGGACGCGGCCCGCCGCGTCCAGCCGGTAGCGGAGCTCGCGCCCATCGAAGAAACGCTCGGCCACGATCCGTCCCGCCGCATCGCGCTCGATGCGGTGCACCTCCCCGCGCTCATTCTCCACCTCGACGAGCTGGCACTCCCGGTCATACCGGAAGCGGATGGTCTCGCCGTTCGGCTTGCGGAGCTCGTGAACGAGGTTGTACCCGCCCCACGCGAGATCGTACGCCCCGTCTGGCCCGCGGTACCGCGTGATCCGCCCGTCCTCGTCGCGCTCGATCGCGACCTCGGCGCCGCCCGGGAAGCGCAGCCCCCAGAGGGCGCCGCGCTCGTCGTAGTGGAAGCTGGTCCTGTGCCCCTCCTCGTCAGTGACGGCGAGCACCCGGCCCACATCGTCGTACTCCATGCGGCGCGGCTTGCCGTGCGGCTCCACGAGCTCGATGAGGTTCCCCTCGGCGTCATGGCGGAAGAGGGTGACGCCCCCATCGGGCAGGACGGCGGTTATGCGCAACCCCCGCTCGTCGTAGGTGAAGCGCAGAAGCTCGCCGAGCGCGTCCCGGACCCCCAGCAGGTTCGCTGCGTCATCGTAGCTGTAATGGCACGCAGCGCCGAGCGCATCGGTGGCCTCGACCACGTTGCCCTGCGGATCGTGGCGATGCTCGATGCGCGCGCCCGTCGGATCGACGATCGCGACGACCCGGCCCGCCGCGTCCCGCTCGTAGAGCGTGCGCGCGCCGGTCGGGTCGCTGTACGCGACGAGATCGCCGCGCGCGTCGTACGCGGCGCCCTCGACCCACAAGCCGGCAGCGAGGTCGATCTTGCCGAAGGCGTTGCTGTCAAATCGCCGCGCCTGCCGGGAGTCGTACACCATGGTGAAACCGTCGGCGTACTCCAGGCGGCAGTGGAGCATGCCCCGCGCGGGCGTCTGCCCGTCGGCGAGGACCGTCGGGCTCCCTTCGGCCAGGGCCGGGTCGCGTTCGCCGGGGTGTGCGCACCAGGTCTCGGTGCAGCGGCCCTTCCCGTCGTAGCGGTAGAAGACGCGCAGCCCCGAAGGGGAGGCTTGCTCGACCAGGCGATGCTCGTCGTAGGCGTAGCGCACGCTCCGGCCGGCGGCGTCCGTGGCCGCGACGAGGTCGCCTCGATCGTCGTAGGCGTAGGTCCGGCAGCGCACGGTGCGTCCCCGCGCGGTGACGAGCTCGAACGCTTCGATCCGCCCGTCCCGGTAGCGGCGGACGCGCACGGTGCGGCCGGCGCTGTCGCGCAGCGATTCGAGCAGATCGCCCTGGTAGGCGAGGTCGACCCGGTTGCCGGCCCGGTCGACGATCGTGGCGAGCCGGTGGCGCTCGCGGGACGCCGCGAAAGGCTCGAAGAGGTAAACGAGGCCGTCCTCGCCGGTGACGAGGAATCCGTTCTCGTCGCGACGAAGGCGGCCGCCGCTGTTGAGCGCGACCTCGCCGCCTGGCGGCGGGATATCGCGGAGAGACGCGGCGCCGCTCGGCGCGTGGACGACCAGGGTGCGCCGCCGGAGCGCGATCTCCCATGCGAGCGAGTGTGTCCATCCCGCGCCCAGCCCGACGTCGTGCTCGCGGGCGAAGGACGAGTAACTGCGGCGCAGCTCGAAGACCATGGGGCCTGTCAGCACCAGGTCCGTCTGCGGGAGCGTGTAGACCCGCCCCGTCACCGGGTCGACCGGGTCGCCGGCGTGCGTGCCGCCGTTGCCTCCGTGTGCCGGGTTCATGCAGCCGCCGCCGCTACCTGGTCCGCACCCGTTCGCGCCTGGCCCCCCGCCATTCGCGCCGTTGCCGCCGTTGTTCCCGCCGGCGCCCTGGCCCGCGCCGCTGCCGCTGCCGCCTCGTCCGTTGTCGCCCCCGCCGGCGCCGCCGCCGCCCAGGATAAAGACGCCTGGATTCATGCCAGGGATCGCAGGGATGTTCGGGACCGGAGCGGTGCGCGCCATGGCTGGAGAGTATCGCCTAAAGCGTCCTAGGCGCACCAGCGGGAGAGCGGGAGCCCCCGGGTCCGCCGCGGCCTCATCCGCTTCCTCCCGCGGGGGCCGGCGGCACCTCCACCACCTCCGGGAGCACCTCGCCCTCGGCTGCGGCCGGCGGACTCCCCTCCGCGCGTGAGCTGGACCTGGTACCGATGAGTATCCGCCGTGTGGACGTGTCGATGCGGCGTTCATAAACGCCGGCACATCTGTGCTTGTGCTGTTCTTTCTCGCTGGGAAAGGCTCATGCCATTCGGTGAATGGTTTCTGTCATGAGACGTTTTCATGCGCTGGCCCGGGGCCGACATGCGTCCCAATACCGGAGGTGGCGTTCCGGCGGCGAGGCGAACGGCGGGCTAGACTATCGGCGTGAGCTTGCGCGCCTCTCCGGTGCCACCGGCGGCCCGAGCAGCCGCCCGATCGCCTCGTGCACGACACGGGCCGCCTCTTCATCCCCGAGCGCGACGGCGTGCGTAAGCGCCTCGGCGAGCGAGGCGACCACGACGGCCCGATGTGCCGGGTTGGCGCTCGCGATCTCCCCAGGCCCGAGGCTCGGCGGTTGGGCCCGCGTTGGGCCCACGCCGTCCGAGGGGCTGCGATCCGTCGTCACGCCTCCCCGAAATCGCGCCGAATCGCACGGATCGCCCCGGTTCGCTATGGCAAATTCGTCCTTGGGCGACACTGTACCAGAGCACGGCCGGCGGGCGAATCGCCATGACCGGACGGCAAAGCTCTGCTTGAGATCGCTCCCGTGCGTCACGCGCCCTGACGGGCCATCCATGCGAGCTCGCTCATCGGTTGTCGCGCGCGGACTCGCGTCGATGGAGGCCAGCTCGGCGCAATCGACGCCGGCCCCCTGTCACCCGGCCCGCGACGGCGCCACGGATCGGCCCATGTCATTGCCGACGAAGAAGACGTCTATCGGCCTCTCCAGCAACAGCAGGCCGAAGAACAAGAACAAACGACACCACTGGAAGCGCTACCGCGGCCAGGGCAAGTCGCATCACGGGTAGCCGCTCCGGCGAGCTCCGGCGAGCTCCGCGACTCGCCCGCGGCGACGGCGCATCCCTCGCCCCTGCGCGCCCCCCGGTCCCCCCACGACCGCGACCAGCTCCCCCATGCGCCCGCCGCCCGTCCCACGAGCGCGGCGGCCGCCACCACGCCGCGCGCCCGCAGCGTCGTCCGGGGCAGGCGCGGCTCGAGCGGCGGCGCCACGAAGGCCTCCAGCCAGGCCTCGGCCGGCGGCCGCGCCAGCACCCCGCCGAGGTCGAACAGCGAGAGATCCTGGACGCCGGCCGCCTCCGCGACGGCCACGTCCTCGCGGAGCTCGGCGACAGAGCGGTAGACCGGCTCGTCGCCGAGCGCCCCCTTCCCCACCGCGCCCACCGAGACACCCGCCCTCGGACCGAACCGCCCGGCGGCGGCGCGGCACGCCCAGCCGAGCAGCGCGACAGCGTCGTCCCGGCCGAGCGCGCCGCGCGAGTAGCCCTCGATCAGCGAGGTGTACAGCATCGCGCTGACCCGCCCCCACGGCGGCGCCGACACGGGCGTCCCGAGGATCCGCTCCCAGCCGCCCGCCGGCCCGTCGGCCAGGACGAGCGGCACGATCGCGGCCGAGGTCGCCACCCCGCGCGCGTGGATCGCGCCCGCCACCTCGACGTACGCGCGCTGCGCGTCGCGCCACCGCGCACCCCGCTCCCCCGGGCTCTCCCGCGCTCCGCGGGGGCCGCCGCCGAGCAGAGCGAGCGCGCCGCGGCCGCCCCCGAGCGCCCGGCGCACCTGCTGGATCGGCGGCTCCAGATCGACCGCGACCTCCGCCGCCGCGAGGCCGCGGGCGTCGAGCGCGTCGAGCAGCCGCGCGACGAACCCGCCGAACGCCGCCGCGTTGCCGGCGCTCGCCCACCGCCCGTCCTCGTCCGCGATCATCGGCCACACAGCGACCGCCACCCCCGCGTCCGCGCACGCCGCCGCGAGATCCGGCAGGCCCGCGGCCGTCTCCGGCCGCACGGCGATCGCGAGCTCCAGCGCGTACCGCCGGAGGAGCGCGAGCGTGCCAGGCGCACGCACCGCCTCGAGCGGCAGGAGCTCGCTCCAGATCCGGCGGCGCGGCGTCACACCCGCCGCCCGCGGCGCGGCGGCGGCTGGACGCCCGCGACGCCTGCGCCGCCCCCGCCCCGGCGACGCCGTTTCCTTCCGAACCCCCGGCGGCCGCCGCTACAGTCGCGCTTCATGAAGATCCTCTACGGCGTCGTCGGCGAAGGGATGGGGCACGCCATGCGCTCGCGCGTCGTGATCGAGCGCCTGCTCGAGCTGGGACACGAGATCGAGATCATGGCGTCCGGCCGGGCGACCGACTTCCTGTCGAAGCGCTTCGCGGGGGTGAACCGCATTCACGGGCTCCACATGATCTACGAGGAGAACCGGGTCCGCCGCGGCAAGACGCTCTGGTCCAACGTGCTCTCCGGCGCGACGGGCACGCCGAAGAACATCGCCGCGTACTTCGAGCTCATCAAGGACTTTCGCCCCGAGCTCACGATCAGCGACTTCGAGTCGTGGACGTACCTCTACGCCAAGCTCCACCGGCTGCCGATCCTCTCGATCGACAACATGCAGATCATCAACCGGTGCACCCACGACCCCGAGATCGTCGCCGGCCACGAGGCGGGCTTCCAGCTCACGCGCGCGTTCGTGAAGAGCAAGCTGCCGTTCTGCAGCCACTACGTCATCGCCACGTTCTTCCGCCCCCCGGTCCGCAAGCAGGAGACGACGCTCGTGCCGCCGATCCTCCGCCCCGAGGTCGTCGCCGCGAACCGCCGCCCCGGGGAGCACCTGCTCATCTACCAGACCGCCGAGGGGAACGAGGCGCTCGCCGAGGCGCTCGCCAGGACGGGGCTCGAGTGCCGCATCTACGGGATGCGCCGGAGCATCACCGAGGAGCAGGTCGAGGGGAACCTGCGCTACCGCCCCTTCAGCGAGGAGGGCTTCATCGACGACCTCGCCTCGTGCCGCGCCGTCATCGCCGGCGGAGGGTTCACGCTGATGGGCGAGGCGGTCTACCTGCGCAAGCCGATGCTCGCCGTCCCCCTCGGCCGCCAGTTCGAGCAGGTGCTCAACGCCCGCTACCTCGAGCGCGAGGGGTTCGGCCGCGCCGCCGATTCGCTCGACGACCCGGCGGTCATCGCGGACTTCGTGAAGGCCATCCCCGGCTGCGAGGAGAAGCTCGCGGGCTACTCCCAGGACGGCAACCGGCGGCTGTTCGAGGTGATGGACGAGCTGCTCGACCGCGCGCACGCCGGCGTGCTCTGAGCCCGGTCCGCGGCGGAGCCCAGCGGCGCAGCGCCGGCGTGCGCTGAGCGCAGCGCCGCTGCGGCGCGCCCCCTCGCGGAGCGTCGCCCTTCCTCGCCTCCTCCGACCGTCTCCGGATATTACCGCGCGTTGCGGCTCTTCGCGCCCTGGCGCTGGCTCTGCGACGCCGAGGCGGTCTCCTCGATCCGGACGAGGACGGCGGTGATGTTGTCGCGGCCGCCGTTCTCGTTGGCGCAGTCGATGAGCTTGCAGCACGCCTCGGCGAGCACGGCGTTCTCCTCGATGATGCGCGCGATCTCGTGGTCGTCGACGAGCCCGTGGAGGCCGTCGGAGCAGAGGAGGAACACGTCGCCGGCCTCGACGCTCTCGGCGCGCAGGTCGACGTCGACGCTGGGGCTGATGCCGAGCGCGCGCGTGATCACGTTGCGGGGCAGGTACGCGAGGTCGCTCTCGGTGAGGTCGGGCCGCTCGAGGAGCGCGTCCGCGATGAGCGAGTGGTCGCGGGTCAGCTGCGCGAACTCGCCCCCGCGGAGCAGGTAGCAGCGGCTGTCGCCGGCGTGCGCGACGTAGAGCTTCCGCTCCCGCGGCGCGAACGCCGCGGCGACGACCGTGGTGCCCATGCCGCGGTAGAACCGCGAGTCGTCGGCGTGCGCGAAGATGCGCGCGTTCGCGTACGTCACGGCGGCGCGGAGCCTGTCGCCGGTCGACGCCTTGCGGCGCTTGCCGTTCGCCTCGCGGAAGTAGCCGGCGATGGCGCTGGCGGCGATGCGGCTCGCGACCTCGCCGGCCTCGTGCCCGCCCATGCCATCCGCGACGACGTAGACGTTGAACTCGGGGAGGAGGATGTATCGGTCCTCGTTGTGGATCCGCTCCCTGCCGACGTCCGATAGCCCTGCCGCGGTGGCGCGCATTCGCCCCGAGTCTAGACGACACTTGGCCTCCCAGGGAACTGGGTTAATCTCCCCCGCCATGCCCGACCTGGTGATCGACAACCCGTATACCCTCGAAGAAGCCGTCCGCCGGCCTCTCGCCGGCGAGACCGAGGTCGACCGGCTCCTCGACGCCGCGACCGCCGCCGCGCGGAGCTTCTCGCGCACATCCCTCGCCGAGCGCGCCGCCCTGTGCCTGCGCGCGGTCGAGCGCATCGAGGCCAGCGCGCCCTCGATCGCCGCCGACATCACCCGCATGATGGGCAAGCCCCTGCGTCAATCCCGCAACGAAATCGCGGGGATGGCCAAGCGAGCCCGGCACGTGATCTCGATCGCGGAGGGCGCGCTCGCCGACGTGGTCCTCCCGGAGCTCCCGGGGCTGGAGCGGCGGATCGTGCGGGCGCCGCTCGGTGTGGTGTTCAACCTCCCTGCCTGGAATTACCCGCTCCTCACGGCCGTGAACGTGGTCATCCCCGCGGTGCTCTCGGGCAATGTCGTGCTGCTCAAGCACTCGCCGCGCTCGCCGCTCTGCGGGGAGCACTTCGCGGCCGCGTTCGCCGAGGCCGGCGCCCCGCCCGGCCTCGTCCAGGCCTTCCACTGCGATCACGCCACGTCCGAGCGCATCGCGTCCGACCCGCGCGTGAGCTTCGTGGCGTTCACCGGTTCCGTCGAAGGCGGACGGAGGATCTACGCGGCCACGTCGAAGAAGGTGGCCGTCGACGCCGGCCTGGAGCTCGGTGGGAAGGACGGCGCCTATGTCGCAGCCGACGCGGACCTCGAGAAGGCCGTGGACGGGATCGTCGACGGCGCCTGCTACAACGCCGGACAGAGCTGCTGTGCGGTCGAGCGCGCGTATGTTCACCGCGATCTCTATCCGAGGTTCGTGGAGGCCGCGCTGGAGCTGATGAAGGGCTACGTCCTCGGCGATCCGACCGACGAGCGCACGAACCTGGGTCCGATGGCGCAGCCGCACGCGCCGGCGTTCCTGGAGGCGCAGGTGAAGCAGGCGCTGTCGCGGGGCGCGCGGGCGCTCTGCGGCGGCCGGGCGACGCAGGTCGACGGGCGCGGGCGCTTTTTCCAGCCGACGCTGCTTGTCGACGCGGCGCCGGATCTCGACGTGATGCGCATCGAGTCGTTCGGGCCGGTGCTGCCGATCGTGCCCGTCTCGTCGGACGAGGAGGCGCTGGCGCTGATGAACGACAGCGATCTCGGCCTCACCGCGTCGGTCTGGACGCGGGATCGCGAGCGCGCGGCGCGGCTCGCGCGCGAGCTCGAGGTCGGCACGGTCTTCATGAACCAGTGCGACACCCTGGATCCGGCGCTCCCGTGGACGGGCGCGAAGAACAGCGGCAAGGGCGCGACGCTCTCGACGCTCGGGTTCCTGCACCTGACGCGGCCGAAGTCGATCAACTTCAAGATCGGCTGAGGGCCGGATCGCGCGGCGCCGGCGCGCTGCGGGGCGCCCGCGCCCGGCGCCCGGTTCGACGAGCGCGCAGCGGGGGTCGTCGTCGTTCGGGCTTGCCATGCGCCATGGGTCGTGGGGATATCCGATAGTATGGAAACCCAACAGATCTACCGTGGGCGTCTCATCGATCACATCCAGCTCGTCGTGGCGGACATTGCGGCGAGCAAGAAATTTTACCAGGCAGTCTTCGACGCCGTCGGTATTCCGATGGGCGGCGAGGCCGACGATTACTTCTGGGCCGACGAGCTCTTCGTATCGAGCGCGAGCTCAAAGGCCGCTGCGGGCGTCCTCACCGGCCGGACGCACCTCGCCTTCCAGGCGAACGACCGCGCCACGGTCGAGCGCTTCCACACCGCCGCGCTCGCCGCGGGCGGCAAGGACCAGGGCGCTCCAGGCGAGCGACCGTACCATCCCGGCTACTACGCGGCGTTCGTGCTCGATCCCGACGGAAACAACATCGAGGTCGTCCATCACGGCCCGGCGAACAGGTCGGCGGACGCGATCGAGATCACGTTCTGACCTGCAAAGACCCAGCTGGTGCCCGGAGAGAGAGTTCACCTGAGAAGAAATCAAGGGTCCAAGTAATGCCATGACCCCTCTCTCTTCTGTACACTCTTCCTCTCTTCTCCCTTGGCGCCTTGGCGTTTTATTCTCCTCTCATCAACACGACCGCTGCGCCGGCTCCCCCTCGATGCAGATCCGCTTCCTCGCGACCGGCCTCGCCGCGATGTCGTTGAGGACCACGCCGAGGATGCGGCGCTCGCCGAGCTGCTCGGCGGCCCTGGTGAGCGATGAGGCCCGGGTCAGCGAGGCGCGAGCGACCAGGACGATGCCGTCGGAGGCGTCCTCGATGACGTTGGCGTCGCCCGACCCGAGGACGGGCGGGCCGTCAATCACCACGTAGTCGAAGTAGCGCCGGAGGGTGCGCATCGCGGCCTCGAAGTGGACCGAGTGGAGCGCCGCTGGATAGCTCGCCTCGAGCGACGGCTCCGCGAGCACCGACAGCGAGGGGCTGAGGGCGATGACGCCGAGAGGACGGGCCTCGCCGGCCATCCGCCGGCGGAGCTGCTCCGAGAAGCCCGCGTGCGGGGGAAGCCGGAGGCCGAGGAGCGCCGCGACGCGGGGGCGCGCGAGGTGGCCCTCGACGAGCAGGACCCGCGCGCGCTCGGCCTCGGCGAGGGTCATCGCGAGGCGCGCCGCGAGCGCGGTCTTGCCCTCGGCCCGGCCGGGGCTCACCACCGCGATCGCGAGCGGCTCGCCCCCCCGCCGCTGATCGAGCCGGTGCCGGAGGACCCGGAGCGCCGCGAGCGCCGGCGCGGGAGCATCCCTGAGCAGCTCGAACACGCCGCACCCCTCGGGGTCGACGTCGGCGCCGAGGATCTCCACCTCGGGCTCGCGAAACCCAGCGCCCCCGACGTACGCGAGGTGGCGCGGGCCCACGCAGGCGAGCGACCCGCCCGGCGCGCTCCACGACGGCTCGGGCGCGCTCCAGGCGGGGCCGACGTCGCCGTCGTCGAGCTCCAGGCCGTCCGGGAGCGTGTCCTCCAGGGTGAACCCGGGTCGGGCGGACGCTGGCTCCGCCGGGGCGCTGGGCCCCGCGATGCTGTCCCCGGGCACGGCCGGCGGCTCCGCGCCGTCTCCGGGCGCGCCGGGCCGCTCTGCGTCGTCGTCGGGCGCGCCGGTCGGCTCGCCGCTGGTTCCCGGCGCGCCGATCGGCGCAGCGCTGTACGCCGGCACGATCGCGCGCTCGCGGAGCGGCGGGCGCGCCGGGAGCTCCGGCATCGCGGCGAGTAGGGCGGGGCCGCCGAGCGCGTGGATGTCGCCCCCGTCGTACACCGTGTCGTTGAGCAGCACCCGGGCCCCGGCGACGCCGAGCGCGAAGAAGAACGTCACCGCGGCGCCCGCGAAGAAGACACGGCCCCGCCCGCGATCCGGGCGGCTCGGCAGGTACGCCGGATCGAGGACGTCGAGCTCCGTCTCGCTCTTGTTCTCGGCGGCGTCCGCGGAGAGGTTCGCGGCGCGCTCGTTGGCCTGGACGGTCTTCAGGTACTCGCGCGCCCGCTCTAGATCGAGGCGGAGCCGGTGCCACTCGGTCTCGAGCTCGATCACGCGCTCTTCCGCGCCCCCATCCGGCCCCGCCGGCGCCCGCCGCGCCTCGTCCACCACCGCCGTCCCGCCGCCGCCATGGCGCGCGCGCAGGCCCGCGATCTGCCGGAGCAACGCGCTCCGCTCGGCCGCCAGCGCCGCGCGCCGCGGCGGCGTGAGCGCGCGCACCTCGCCGCTCGACGCCTCGGTGAGGCCCGCGCGCACAAGCCGGAGCGCGCTCTCGGCGGCCGCGAGCTGGCTCCTGGCCGCCTCGACGCGGCGCTTCGCGCCGATGGCGTCCGGGTGGATCGGGGTCACGGTCGCCAGCTTCTCGGCGAGCGCCGCCTCGGCCGACACGACCGCCGCGGCGGCCGCGTCGCGGGCCCGCTGCGCCTCGAGGACGCTCGGCGGCAGCGGCCGCCCCGGCGCCGCGGGCGAGCGCGCGGCCCCGAGCAGCGCCTCGACCCGGGCGAGCTGGCGCTCCAGCGCGGCGAGCTGCGGGTCCGCAGGGCGGGCCGGCTGCGCGGGCGCGGCCCGGGCCGCCGCCGGCGCGGGGGCGCCGGGGGGGCCGAGCGGCTGGGGCACCGGCGCGTACGGCGAGTCGTTGAGACCCCACTGGAACTGCGGGTTCCTGGCGAGGAACGTCGCCAGCGCGCGGCTCGCCTCCTCGACCTTGGCGCTGGCCTCGTCGAGCTCCCGCCGCAGGAAGTCGCGGGTCATCGTCGCCGCGCCGAGGCTGTCGCGGCGGTAGTCGTCGATCAGGATCTGCGTGAGGCGGGCGGCGACCTGCTGCGCGATGAGCGGGTCGTCGTGGGTGAACGAGATGACGTACGTGTCGCTGCTCTGCGCGCGGAACCCGACGTGGTCCTTCATCTCCTCGACCGCCTCGACCATCGAGCGGGCGGATTTCTCCGGGTACAGCCCGAACGCCTCGATGACGCCGGCGAGCGTCCCGCGCGCGATGAGCGTGTCCTTGAGCTTCGGCCCGAGGCGCGCCGCGCGCGCGGTGCTGCTCTGGGGATCGCGGCCGGTCTGGATGGTCTCGCGGTAGAGGATTGTGGCCTCGCTCCGCCACACCCGCTTCGTGGCGAGCGCCAGCGCGAGGGAGATCGAGAGCCCGACGGCGATCATCGCGGCCACCCCGCGCCAGTACATCCGGACCCGACCGAGGACGCTGATCGCGCGATCCAGGCGCTCCCGGGGTGTGCTCTCCGTGCTCAGGCTGGACATGATGCTCCCCTCCCCGTGGGCAGCGCCGCGCGGCGCGACGCGCGCGCGCGGGGGCGCTCCGGGCCCACACGGCAAGGCGCGTGCTCGCGGGCGCGTCACCCAAGGACGCACCCGCGCGAGGAGATGGCGCGAGGCCGCGAGGAGGGGTGAGGAGTAACGAGCGCCGTGGACATTTCGCGTCAGGGGAGCGCGAAGTACTTCGCGGACAGGCGCGGGGGCCCCGGCGCTCTCCCTTGCAGTGTTTCCTGCCGGCGAGCACCGAGAAGACCGGCGAGGCGCTCTCGGCGAGGAACGGCGCAGGCCTCTATTCGCGGAACGTCATCCCCGCGTACGGCTATATCGACTGCATCTTCGGCAAGACCGCGGCGACCGACGTGTACCCGTTCATGGTCGAGCACCTCGACCGCACCTGAGAGCGGGACCGAAAGCGCGGGAGCAGCCCTCGCGCTGACAGGCGAAGATCCTCCGCGACGTCAGCGCTCGCCGGCGCGGTGAGACCTGCTCTCCGTCACAGTCGCTGCGAGTAGAACTCGATGATGAGCTGAACCTCGATCGGGAACGGGATGCTCGTCTCGTCCGGCAGGCTCGTCATACGCGCCTGCCGGGTGTCCTTGTCGACCGCGAGCCACGCGGGGGCTTCCAGATCCGCTCTCGCGAGGCCGGCCACGACGGTCTGGTGGTCACGGCGCTGCTCGCGCACGCTCACCGTCTCTCCGGCGCTGACGCGGTAGGAGGGGATGTCGACGCGCTTTCCGCCGATGAGCACGTGCCCGTGCGCCACCAGCTGCCGCGCGGCCGGGATGGTGCGCGCGAAGCCCGCGCGGAAGATGACGTTGTCGAGCCGGCGCTCGAGCAGCTCGATGAGCTTCGTCCCGGCGGCCAGCTTGCTCCTGCGCGCCTCGAGCATGAGCGCTCGGAGCTGCGTGTCGGTGAGGCCGTAGTTGAGCCGGACCTTCTGCTTCTCGCGGAGCCGCAGGGCGTACTCGCTGTGCTTCTTGCGGGCCTGGCCGTGCTGCCCGGGGGGGTAGGGTCGGCGCTCGGTCTTCTTCGCCGATAGCCCGGGGAGCTCGACCCCGAGCGCGCGCATGACCTTGACGCGAGGTCCGGTGTAACGGCTCATGTCCGGGCCCTCCCCCGGGACGCACGCGCGGCGTGAGGAGCGAGCCCGGCGCCGTCCGGCGCCGGTGCGTCAGCATGTTCCTGAATGTTCATCGAGCTCCTTTGTCTTCTTTCCTGGTCCTGTTTTTGAGGGCTCACACGCGCCGGAGGTGGCGGAGGATCGGTAAGTGCGATCTGCGAAGGACGCGCGCGAGCCCGTTCGTGGCCCGGACGCGGGCGTTGAGCGGCTCGGGGTAGTCGTCTTCATCGAGGACGCGTAACCACGGGAAGGTCTCGACGCCCCCGCCAGGTCGGCGGAGCTCCGCGTGACGCGCGCCCCTCGCCGTGGCGGGGCGAAGCTGGAGGCACGGGGTCGCGTCGAGCAGGAGCTCCACGTCCTTCGCGAGGCGCAAGGAGGCCTGGGTCAAGAAGGCGGAGATCCGCTCGGGACCGAGCTGGGAGAAGAGGCCGAGGCCGATGATCAACGTGGGGAAGCCCTGCGCCTTGGAGAGCTGATCGATCCAGTGATCGCAGCCAGGGGACGCGGCGGTCAGCGCGTACCGCGACGTCCTGGGGGCGCGGCGGAGCTTCCATGCGATGACGCGGGGGACGTCGAGTTCGACCCAGTGGAGCAGCCCGTTGTCAACGCGCGAGAATCGGGTGCACGGCCCGGAGAAGAGCCCGATGGCCAACCCGTCCGGGTGGCGGCGGAAGAAGTCGTGCACGACGTCGTCCACCAGCCGCGTGCGAGCGGCGAGCGGGCGGAGCTCCTGTTCGGTGAAGCCCGCGCGCTCGACGTCGAGCACGCGGGCGAGATGGCGCGCTTCGTCGTCGTGGAACCCGAGGTCTGGAAAAGCCTCGGTTGCATAGGCGCACGCGGCGACCCCCGCGAGCTCGCGCCGGGCAAAGGAAGGGGCGGCGTCGATACTGAAAATCATTTTCATTTTCATGACACATTCCTGCGTCCTACGTCAAGCGGAGGGCGGAGACGGAGACGTGGCCCACCCCGGAGACGTGGCCCACCCAGGTTGGCCCTCGCGACCTCACCCAGGTTGGCCCTCGCCCAGGTTGGCACCCCGCCGCGACCTCACCCAGGTTGGCCCTCGCCCAGGTTGGCCCTCGGCACCCCCCGCAACCTCACCCAGGTTGGCCCTCAAGGTGCCAGCCACCGGGACGACACGCCGACCACGGTGGGGCCGCCGCTACCGCCCCCTCCCAGCAAGGGCGACCGCACCGAGGCCTCGTTCGCCCCGTCGTTCACCCCCGCTGCGCGCCAGACGCGTCGGACGGGTCCAACGCGACGCGCCGGCCGTCCTCATCGAAGTTGCCATGGCCCGGAGCGCGCGTAGCTCGACATCGTCGGCGATGCGCTCTTCGAGGAAGCGCATCGGCGAGCCTGGTGCTCGCGCGCTCGTCCACAGGATCGCCGCCGCCTCCCTCGCCGACGCTGCCGCGCGCGCTCTCGCCCAGCGCGCCGCGAGCTCCGAGACGCAGAGCCCGCGGTAGCTGCACGCCTCGCTCACGAGGGCGGCGTCGAGCGCGCGCGCAAGCCGACGCGCCGCGCGAGCGTTCGTCAGCACGCGGTCGATGAGGACGCGCAGCGCCTCGCCGGACGGCTCGTCCGCGGCCTCACGGACCTCCGCTCCCGCCACGGCGCTCACCACGGCGCCGATCTCTTCGCACGAGAGCGCGAGCGCGACGATCAGCCGAAGAACGCGCGGCGAGCAGTGCCAAGGGGGCGAGCCGGCCAGCGCGAGCGGTCTCCTCCCCCCCATGAGCGAGCCCTCGCGCGCTGCGCCGAGCCGCAGGTCGTCGCTCCCCCAGCTCCGAAGAGCTGCCGCGCGATCGCGGCCGATCGATCCCGGCGCCGCCGGGCCCTTCACGACCGCCTTCCCCCACCGCATGCGACGCCGCGAAATGCACGGCAACCAGCGCCGCGAAACGAAAGCTGCCGCCAGATGGCGCCGGCGACCAGCCCGCTTTCGGATCCCACCAGAGCGCGCATTGAATTGATAATGATCTTCATTTTCAATAAATGTACGGTGGTACAGCTGTAATCGTCAAGAAATTTCGCGAGCGGCCCCCGACCGAGGTTGCGCGGCCCGACGTGGCGCGGCCCGACCTGACCGTGGTTGGGTCAACCCAGGTCCAACCCAGGTCGGGTCAACCCGGCCCGACCTGACCGTGGTTGGGTCAACCCAGGTCCAACCCGGGTCGGGTCAACCCGGGTCGGCTCAACCTGGGTCGGCTCAACCTGGGTCGGCTCAACCTGGGTCGGCTCAACCTGGGTCGGGTCGCTGGGTCGCTGCGCGGATCGCGCCTAGGCGGACAGCAGCGCGCGCATCGCCGGGGTGACGACGTCCGCGATCGCGCGGCGCCTGGAGCCGACCAGCACGGCGCCGTCGGGGCGCCCATGCGCGGCGCCGGCCGCCACGGCAGCGGTCTCCGCCGCCGTGGCGGCCGGCGGATGCGTGTCCAGGCCCGCCTCGAAGGCCGCCGCGACCGCCCGGCGCACCGCGTCCCCGCCCGTCTGAAGCGCCCAGGCCACGAAGCGCCACGCGAGCTCCGCGTGCCGGGCCTCATCGTCGGCGATCGTGGCGAGGACGCTCCGGACCGCGCCATCGGTGGCGTGCGCGAGCTGCTCGCTGGCCTGCACCGCGGCGAGCGTCTCGCCGATGCACCCTTCACGGACGGCGCGCGCCGCGAGCTCCCCGAGATCCGAGGTGACCTCGACGAGGCCGCCGAACGCGAACGGCGCCGGCTCGAGCGCCGCGCCGGCGTACGCGCTCGCCAGCCCGAAGCAGAGCGCTGCGTGGCGCACCTCGTCGCGCGCGGCCTCGTGCGCGGCCGCGAGCAGCTCGGCGGGGGCGCCGACCGCCATCATCTCCAGCGCGAACCGCGAGAACGAGGCGACCGACGCGTGCTCGAGCAAGGCGTCGCGGAGCCACGCCTCGGCCAGCGCGGCGCGGGTCGCCTGCGCCAGCTCCGCGAGATCCGGACGCGCCGCAGCACCCCACCCGCCCTCCGTCCTCCGCTGCGCTCGGGCGGTGCGGGCGCGCTCGCCCACGAGGAAGGGGCGGCCCGCGCCGGCGCTGCAGTTCGCGGTGAACTCGTAGCAGCACCACTGGCCGTCGAGGAGGAAGCCATCACCGAGGGTGTCGGGCCAGCACCCGGCGGGCTCGAAAGGGATGTTCGGGTCCGAGAGATCGAGAGGAGGGCACGCCCCCCCGTGCGCGCCGCCGGAGCCCCCCGAGCCGCCGTGTCCGCCGTCCCCCTGGGGCGCCCACGCGACACAGACCCTCGTCGTGTCGGGCGAATCGTAGCTGCCGCCTGCCTGGACCGACGAGGCGGCATCCTCGACGTCGTCGCCGCCGTTCCCGCCCATCCCTCCACGCGTTCCCGAGCTCTCGTCGCTCGCGGCGCCGCCGCCACCCTCGCTCGACGCGCCGCCCTGCATGACGCTCCCGCCGCAGGCGACGCCTTCAACCGCCAGACCGAGTGTCGCGGTCGCGAGAACGGCGCGAGTCAACCGGCGAGCCAGCGCGCTTCGAAATTGAGATGAAGAATAAGGTGTGATGATCATGCGATCACCACGAAGCAGCATGCATGCCAGCGCAAGATTCGCGGAACTCACAGCTTCCGTGCCTGAATGACCGGCACAGCGTGGCACAGCGCACCGGCATGGCCCTCCTTCAATTCAGCCCAGGAACCCCCGCGCCCGGGCGATCGCCTCGATCGACGGCCGCCGCCGCTCCAGCTCGCCGACATCCTTGACGGGGAGGAACCGGGCCGCGAGGCCCTCTCGAGGCACGCGCAGGAACCTGGCCGGGAGGCCGAAGGTGATCTCGTTCAGGATGCGCTCGAACTGGATCGCCTTGCGATCACCCACCTTCTTCTCGACCTCCACATAGACCCAGTCCATCGCGAGCGCGCCGAGCGCCTCGGCGCTGGCCAGAAAAGTATTTGTGTTGAAGACGGGCACGACCTCCGGATCGAAGCCGACCGGCAGCCGGAAGTCCTCCGCGATCACCGGGCGGCCGTTCCATCGCATCGGGCCGCCCCCCTTGTCGCCGCCCTTGTCGACCACCTCGACCGTGAGGGGCCCGCCGTGGCCGAGGTGCCAGCCGAGGATGACCGGATCCACCGTCGCGCCGAGGTTGTCGAGGTTGGCGATCCACACGGTCTTGCCGCCGCGGGCGATGAAGCGGCCGAGGACGCCGCTCTCCCGGAGGGCATCCGGCAGGTCGCCGTGACCGGTGGCGTGGACGCTCGGCTCGCCGTCCTCGTCCAGGAACAGCCCACCTTCCGGGGTCAGACGCAGGGAGACATGCTGCTCGAACGTGGTGCAGAGCTCGCCCGGCTCGTCGAGGCGCGCGCCGAGCGCCTCGCGGATCGGGCCGTTCGTCGCCTCGCTGGTCATCAGCCACAGCGGCACCGGGACGCCCGTCGTGCGCCGGAGGTGATCGCTCTCGGCGAGGCGCAGGTCGAGGAAGGTCCGGCCGGGCAGCACCTCCACGAGCGCCTTGACCACACCGCCCATCCGGGTGGCCATCCCGCCCGCGAGGACGCAGAGCGCGACCTCGCCGCGGCGGAGCGCGGCCAGGCCCGCCTCGCGGCAACGGGCGTGCTCGGGCGTGCCCTCGGCCGGCAGATCGACAACGTCGCCGGGCGCCGGCGGCTCGACCGCGCCGGGGAGGCGGTTGCGGGCGTCCCGATCCTTGCCGATGGACGCGGCCCACCGGACGACGCGCTCGGGGTCGAACCCGCGAGCCCGGAGGCGAGCGAGCAGAGGGGCAGGGAGCGCGGCGATCTGCTGAGCGAGGGAAGAAGACATGGTATCTTCAAGAAGCACGATGCGCGGCGGGAGGCAACGGCATCCATCGGGCAGCGGCTCAGGCGCCGAGCGAGCCTGTCACCGGCGTCGTTCCCCGGCGCGCGCGACCGGTGTCCGGGCCGGGCTGAAGGCATCGCAAGCTGTTCCCTGATGGCCATCTGGAGATGCCGAGCTCGGGCATCGACGAGGGACGAGCTCTTCTGTTGGCCGCTGCCCCGTCAAGCCTTGGCCTTGGGGCTGGCGAACGCCTGGGCGATCGCCGAGCCGCATGCGGGCGGTCGTACATTCGCTCCATGCAGGCCACCAGCTTGCGATCAGCGGCCAGCCGTCTCCCGGAACAGCTCTTCCACTGCGGTCGCGGTCGCCGCCCGCTGGAGCCATCGTTCCAGGACGCCGAGGTCCGTCTCTCCCAAAATCCGGCCTCTTGCCTCCTCGCTTGCCGGGACGCCGCGCGCGCCCAGAATCATCAAGATCGCCGCCGACAGCCGCCCCAACGCCAGCTCCGCCCGCGCCTGCTCCTGCTCGATCCGGGCCTCGGCGGCCTCGATCATCCTCTCCAGCTTGCCCACCCTTGATCTCGGCGCCGATGTAGATGCGCCGCCCGCGCCGGCCGAACCAGGCGCGGAGCGTGTCGCGCGCCTCCATCTTGGCGTCGAGGTGCGGATCCCCTTCGGCCATGGCCTCGCGCTCGTCGATCTCTTCCTGGGACTCGGAGCCGATGAGCGCTGCAACGGCCTGCTCTCGCTGAGCGGGCGACATCGCCGCCCACTGGGCCTCGGTGGGGGCCCGCGGCGCTTCGGCCGGGATCGGCGCCGCGGTGGGATCGCCGGGCTTGCGGATGGAAGCCGACATACCGACCAGCATACCACCCCGGGACGCGATCACCCGAGGAACCGGAGCAGGACGTTGAGCAGCACGAGCACAGCGAACATCCCGCCGCACACGAGCGCGACCTCCCTGGCGGACACGCGCACCGAGACGCGGCCGTCCTCGGCCCGCGCCGCGCCGTACAGCGCAGCGGAGGCGCCGAGCGTCATGTAGAGAACGTCCTTGTAAGCCCACGACAGGAAGAAGATGCCTATCAGCGCGCCGCACAGGCTCACGAAGATCGCCGGCGCGAACCGCCTCGCTGCGGGGCCGACCTCGACGTCGCCCAGCCAGATCGAGAGCGGTACTTTGATCGACGCGTAGAGGACGAGCGCGAACAGGCACATCCCGAGCAGGCCCGTCTCGGACGCGGCGAGCAGGTAGGCGTTGTGGGCAGTCAGGCCGAGCGATGACTCGTCGCCGAACTGCCCTGCGCCGACGCCGATCCCCCGGGTCCGCCGGATCATCTCGAACGCCTCCCGGAGCAGCTCGACGCGCTCCTCCGAGCTCTCGCTCGCCTCGTCGCCGCTCCGGCCGCCGAGCAGGAGCATGGGCGGCCCGATGAAGCAGGCGGCGATGACGCCCAGCGTCCCGCTCCGCCGGATGAACGTGAGGCCGAGGACCGCCAGGTACACGATGATCCCCCCGCGCGAGCGCGACATGACGACCATCACGCCGATCGCCACGAGGACGGCCGCCACGGGGAGCGCGCGCAGCGCCGCGGCCGCGCTCGAGAGCAGCCGATCGGTGAGCAGGAGGGGCAACGCAGGCGCGAGGCGCGCCCCGCAGGGCGGCGCCGGCGCGCGCGGGCCAGCGCCGCCCTGCGGGCGCGACGGGCGCGGGCCAGCGCCGCCGGGCGGGCGCGACGGGCGCGGGCCGCCGCGCCGCTCCGCGAGCGCGATCACGAGCGGGATCGACATGCCGGCCATCAGGGAGAGCTCGTTCGGATCGGCGAGCGAGCCGCGGTAGCGGACGCGGCCGTCGATGGTCGACGTGCCGAGCGGCCCCGGGCGCTCGCAACGGTAGTTGCCGTCGGGCACCGGCGGGTCCCTGCGGCAGTCGAGGTTGGTCTCGCACGGGCGTCCATCGGGCTCGAGCTCGCCCTTGCCTCCCCAGTCGTCGGGCGCGGCGAGCATGCAGCCGTAGGGCCGGAACGCCTGCACGATCGCGACCGCGGTGGTGAGGACGGCGCAGCCGACGAGCGTGATCGCCAGCGCGCGCAGCCCGCGCGGCGAGGCCGCGGCGATCGAGACGGCGAGGAAGACGCCCGCGACGGTCGCGAGCTGCAGGCCGCGCTCCTCGAGCGCGTCCGGGCGCTTGAGCGCGGTGGTCAGGGCCGCCCAGGCGAGGAACGCGAGCACATAGACGACCTGAGGGGCGAGCGTCGGTCTCAGCCGCCGCCACACGACGTCGAGGGCGACGCAGAGCAGGGTGAGCCCGAACGCCGCGTGAACGAGCGGAATCCCCGAGAGCGCGGGGATGAACTCCTGCGGCTTGATGATGACGAGCGCGCAGAGCGCGCACACGACCCACGCTGCCATGATGTGGCGCGCCGCGAGCGCCGCGCGCGGGCCGCCCGCGCGGCGTCCTCGTGACGGCCGCCGAGAGGCGCCCTGCGCGGGCGCGAGGCGCGCATTCCCCCCTTCCGCGCGACGGATCTAGCACCGTGGGCTCGACCGGCACGCGGGAAGCGCGCCGGTGCGCGCGCGAGGATCAGGCGCGGCGCGCGGCCGCGGGCTCGGCGCTTGCTGGTGCGCGGTCACATCAAGGAGGCTGGAAACCGCATGTGCTCCCGCTGTGTCCGGATTGCCCTGCTCTGCTCCGCGCTCATGGTCCTCGTGGCGCTCTCGAGCTGCGGCGCGAGCGCCCCGCGCGTCGATTTCGAGGCGGAGCGCCGGGCGACGAGCGCCTATGCGGTCGGCCCCGGCGACGTGCTGGAGGTGCGCGCCTGGAAGAACGAGGCGCTGAGCCACCGCGTCACGGTGCGGCCAGACGGGTTCATCACGATACCGCTCGTCGGCGATATCCTTGTGTCGGGGCGCACCGTCATGGGCATCGCCGAGGAGATCGCGACCCAGGTGGCCAAGTTCTATCATGAGAAGCCGGTCGTCAGCGTGGAGGTGGCGGAGCTCCACAGCTACCGGGTCTATGTGATGGGCGAGGTGTCGCGTCCTGGCGAGTTCACGCCGCGGGCGCAGATCACCGTGCTCCAGGCGCTCGCCCTCGCCGGCGGCTTCACGCGCTTCGCCGATCCCGACGACGTGGTGATCGTCCGGCGCGACGCGCTCGGCGAGCGCAGGATTCCGTTCGTGTTCGAGCAGGTCGTCGAGAAAGGCGATCTCCGCGGGGATCTGCCGCTGCAGACGAACGATACGGTGGTGGTGCCGTAGGGCGTCGCCGCGGAGGAGAAGGAGAGCTGGTGATCGGCGCGGCCTATTTTGGCATCCTGGGCTGAATGCGCCCCCGCCCCGCGTTGCCGCTCATCGCCGCGTTGCTCCTCGCGCTCCCGGCGCTCGCGGCCGCGTGTGCGCCCTCCAGCCCGGGCAGCCCGACCCCCGCTGGCAAGGCTGCGGCGCCTCCGGCCCTACCGGTGCCCGCGGCGCCCGGCGTGTCCTCCGGCGCGGGCGGCCCTGTGCCTGCCAGCGCGGCGTCCGCGGGGGCAGCGCCGGCAGGCGGCGCGACGGGCGATGTCCCCTTCCCGGCTGCGCCCCGGCCGGCGCCCTCCATCTCGGCCGACGACGCCGACGCGCTCCTGTTCCCGGAAGACGCCGCCGCGCACCAGGACGGCATCGACGCCTGCCGGCGCGGGATCGCCGGGGCGGCCGCCTCCCGGCCGGGGCACGAGCGCGTCCGCTGCCTGCTCGCGCTCCGCTATCATGGCGATCCGCAGGCCGCCGCGAGCGCGACCGCGCTCTTCGAGCAAACGGGCAGCATCGCCGGGCTGGAGCGGGAACACCTGATGGACGGCGGCTACCGCGGCACGCTCCACCTCGTCCCCGAGCTGCCCGTGAGCGCAGAGCGCCGCCACCTGGAGTGGACGGCCGCGGCGCTCGCCGACTTCGACGCGTTCTTCGCGGATCTCGCGGCCGCGGCCAGCTCGCCCCTGCGCTACCGCCACCGCGCCCTCGCGCTGCGGTACTTCCGCTCCGTGCGCGCACGGACGCCCTCCGCCTACGCCTCGGGCTGGACGGTCGCGTACAACCTCGCCGGCTCGCTCCATCGCTCCGCAGACGCGGTGCGAGAGACGCTCTTCCACGAGATCTTCCACCTGAACGACAGCGCGCACGGCGGTTGGTCCCAGGCGGCGCTCTCGCCGATCTATGACGGGATCGTCGCGCGCTGCGGGACGAGGATCCCGTGCCTCGCGGCGTACTCGCCCAACGAGACGATCGTGAAGGGCGGTACGTACTACGCGTTCCAGCCCGGCAACGGCGTGGGGGAGTACGCCGCCGAGCTCGCGATCCGGTACTACCGCGAGCAGCGGGCGGCGATCCGCGGCGAGCGGCTCGGGAAGGCGCCGTTCAAGTGCGGGCCGCCGGAGAACGCGCGGGCGTGGTCGCTGCTCGCGGGCGAGTTCTTCGGGGGCGCGGATCGGGTGGCGCCCTGTCCGAGCGGCACCGGAGAAAGGTGAAGCCTCTCCCTCATCGCTCCACCGAGGGGCGGAGCGCTGGCGGCGATCGCGCGCGTCGCGCGTTCACGCGAGCCGCGCAGGCCGTCGAGCGCGTGCGCTATCCTCGGCGCACACCATGTCCGACGGCGAACTCGTCTTCGCATCCATGCCTGCCGCGCTCATCGCGTTCGCGTCGTTGCGCGGCGAGCGTCTCCGGCGTGAAGCCGGCGGCGCGGAGGAGATCGCCGTACGGGGCGCCGCGCAGGAGCACAAAAAGCAGAGCGCCCATTCGACGGCGGGGGGGGGAAGCCGTCACGGGCGCTCTGCCCTGCATCTCTAGCAGGACACGGGCCAGGGGATTGCTGTACTCATTTCGTGCATTTACCTGTCGGGAACACCCCGAGGCTTTCGATCCTGAGATCGCCGCTTGCAGACCTGGCAGCGGATGAGCTCGCGGCCGCGCGGGCGCGGGTCGTGGAGGAGCTCGATCCGCGCTCAACCGGCGGTAGCGATGTCGTCGTAGCCGCGACCGCTGAATTGAAGCAGGCAGACGCCGTGGCCGAAGGGATCGGCCAGGCGGAGCATGCGCCCCCACGCGGCCACCTCGATATCCGCTTCGGGGACAGCGCCCGCCTCCTGCGCGAGGCGCGCAGCGGCCTCGAGATCGTCGACGACGAAGTCGAGGTGGACCGGCGTCCAGTGGCGCCGGTAGTCGCGCGAGGGCGCGCCGGCGGCGGGCGCGCTGCCGGCCGGCTTCTGCAAGAGATAGATGGGGGCCGCGGCGCCGAGGAGCTCGACGAACGAAGCGCCGAAGCGCCGCCCGACGCGCAGGCCGAACGCCCGGGTGTAGAACGCGATGGCGGGCTCGATCTCCGGCACATCGATGTTGACGAGCAGGTCGGACATTGCGGCCAATCTAGCTGCGCGGCGCGTCGCCGCGCAACGCGGGCGCGGCGGCGGTCGCAAAGACGGTGTCGATGTTGCTCCCGAGCGCCCGCCCTCCTCAGGATCCTCGCCCGCCGCCCGCCCCGGCCCATCTTCTGCCATGGATACGAGCTTGTCAGTCGCGACGGTCCTTCTCTCTGCGCGCCTGGTCGCCAGCGCGCTTTACCGGGACGCGGCTCGACATCCTGCCTTGGCGGCAGCCCCCGCCCAGGCATCGATTCTGCAACTTTACGCGGCCACGCGGACAGGGCATTTCCTCTTCCATGATGGAGGCCCCCCGAACCCCGACCGACGCGCAGCCCCTCGCCCCCGAGGCCGATCCGCCGGAGTCGCTCGACGCGCTCGTCGCGAAGCGCAGGCTCTGGCCGGTGTTCGCGGTGCTCGGCCTCGCGCTCGCGGCGGCGGGGGTCCTCGCCTTCCGCTCGCTCACGGCGACGGATCCGCTGCGCATCCTCGTGGCGATCGATCTCGACGGGTACTGGTGGGAGGGCTCGCAGCCGGCGGCGCGGCTCGCCGACGAGCTCAGCGCGCACCTCGCCGAGCTCGGGTTCGATCCGGTGAAGGGCGGCGACCCGGAGGTGATGAAGGCGCTGGAGAGCGCCAGGGACCCGAGGGAGGCCGCGAAAGCGCTCGGCGCCGGCTTCATCATCGAGGCGCGCCTCGCGCCCGAGATCGTGGAGCACCCGGTCAAGGAGGGGTACTTCGAGCTCCGGGCCGACGCGCCGGTGACGCTCACGTTCCTCGACAAGGGCACGTCGACCGAGGGGCGGATCCGCGGCTACGCCGGGGCGACGAAGAAGGACCGGGCCATGGCCCTGCTCGCGAACTCCATGGCCTCCCAGGCGCTCGACGCGGTGATCGCGCAGCTCATGGACCACCCCTCGGTGCGCGAGATCACGGAGGGCTCGGACATCAAGCTGCTGGAGCGGCTCGCGTCGGCGCGGAGGTTCGTGAAGGACCGCGCAGCGAACCTCGACCGGGCCGCGGGCGCGTACGCCGCCCGCGCGAAGGAGGTCGAGGCCGAGGAGCAGGGGCGCGTGACGTTCCTCTCGCACGCCGCGGCGGAGGACCTGCTCGTGGGCACCGCCGAGGGCGGCTACTTCGTGAAGACGGCGGACGTGTCGGTGTTCCACTCGGCGAGGTCGAAGGACCTCGCCCGCAGCGAGGCGCTGGAGACGGTGGAGTGGCGGCCGCTCGATCAGCAGGCGGCCCCGACGGCGGACCCCGGCGCGGGCAAGCCGATGTGGAGGGGCTATCACGTGTACTCGTACCCGTCGTCGCAGCGCGACGGCGACCGGGTCGCGCTGGTGGAGGACTTCTTCGGCTGGGCGAAGACGATCACGATCGTCGACCGATCCGGGCAGAGCAAGCGCGTGCGCGTCGACCCGGAGCACCGCTTCGTCGATCCGAAGCTCGCCCCGGGCGGCAGGTTCGTGGCGGTCTACGATCGCCCGGAGGCCGGCGCGCAGGCCGATCTGATGGTGCTCGACGCGGACAGCGGCAAGGAGGTGTTCGGCCTCCACACCGAGAACGAGTCGCTCGGCGGGTTCGCGTGGCTCGACGGGACGAGGCTCATGTTCATCTACGTGCCCGACGCCTCGAAGGACGACGTGCGGCACCTCGCGGTGGTCGACGTCAGCAAGCAGCCGCTCTCGATCGAGCGCCCGTTCCGCGCGAAGCCCGGTGAGGACCTGCGCAACCCGGCGGCGTCGAAGGACGGCACGAAGATCGTGTGCGTCGTCGACGGCGACGAGCCGGGCATCGCGGTCATCGACGCGACGACGTGGCGCCGGAAGGTGTACGCCGCCCCGGGCGGGGCGTCGTGGCCCACGTTCTCGCCCGACGCCGCGCGCGTCGCGTTCGAGGCGCGGGGCGCCGGCGGCACGGACATCGCGGTGCTGGCGCTCGCCACGGGCGAGGTGAAGAAGCTGACGGTGGGCTCCGCCCAGGAGCGGACGCCGTGGTTCTCCGAGGACGGCAAGCGCGTGCTGTTCGAGGTGCGGTACCGCGACCCGGTGTTCCCGCAGAAGCGGTCGCTCTCGCGCATCGCGAGCGCGGCGGTCGAGCCGTGAGCGCGCCCCTCCTCCCTCCGCAGGACGGCGCGGGCGAGCCGCCGCAGGCCGGCGCCGCCGCTCCGGCAGCACGCACCGGCGCGCCTCCACCACGCGGCGCCGGCGCTCCTTCCCAGGAAGAGAGCGCCGCGACCGCGATGTTCTATCGGATGTCGGCCGAGCGCCTGCGCGCGCGCTGCCTCCTCGGCGGCCTCGCGCTCGCGCTGTCGGCGCTCGTCCCGTACGAGGTCGCCTTCGGGCACGGCATCTTCGTGTGGAGCGTGCTCCCCGAGCTCGCGCCCGCAGCGCAGATCGCCGCGCTCGCGCCGGCGATCGCCGGCCTGTGGCTGCTCTTCCTCGGCGCGCGCACGGAGCGCCGCGCGGGCCTCTTCATCGAGCGGCCGACGTCGCGCGCGATCGCCGTGCTCGCCGCGTTCGTGGCCGTGAACGTCGCTGTGTGGCTCGGCCGCCGGAGCTCGGCGTGGGACATGCTGCCGCTGCCGGACAGCCTGATCACGCGGCCGGCCCCGTTCCTCGCCGTCTTCGCGTTCACCGCGGCGGGCGTGGTGCTGCGCTTCCACGCGCGGGCGCGCAGGAGCGGCAGCGCCCTGCTCGTCGCGTCGGTCGCCGCGGCGCTCGTCTTCTACCTGTGGCCGTCCCGCGGCGAGCTCCCCGCGCAGACGATCGCGCGCGCGGCCGTGCTCGTGGCCACGCTACCCGACGTGCGCTTCCAGCTCGGGTACGGCATGGTCCTGCTCTTCGTGCTCGGGCCGCTCGCGATCGCGCTCCTCGGCCTCGAGCACGTGCGCCGCGTGCCCAGGCGCGAGCACCCGGGCCTCGCGATCGCGGCCGTGTGGACCATGCCCGGCCTCATGCTGCTCTTCGTGTACCGCGCGTTCCTCGCGGGCGGCTGGGGCGTGGAGGCGGCCACGGTCGCGTTCTTCGCGCTCCTGCTCGCCGCGGTCGTGGCGGTGCTCGCCTCCGCGATCGAGGTGCTCGTGCTCGGCGTGACGGTGCCCGACGCCGAGCTGGATCCCGGCCCGGCCGGCGCGGCCGGCGCGCGGCCGATCGTGGCGGCCAGCGCCGCCGCGGCCGCCGTCACCGTGCTGCTCGGCGCGCTGCTCGTGCTCGGCCGCCCCGCGCCGAAGGGCGTCGACTGGGCGCTCGGCGCGCCCACGGCCGAGTGGGACAAGGTGTTCGGCGAGCTCTTGCCGAGCTGGGAGCGGGCGCGCATCACGCGCGACGCGCTCGCGCGGGGCGCGCAGGGCACGGGCGCCGAGGCGCAGGTGCTGACCAGGGCGCGCAGCCGCGAGCTGCTCGCGACCGCGAGGGCGCAGCCCGACGGCAAGGACTTCGCCGCGGCGCTGGCGGCGCTGGCCAGCCAGGTGGACGATCTCGAGCTCTCCGGCCGCGCGTTCGGCCGTCTCGTCGCCGAGGTGAACGACGCGGCGCGACGCGCCGGGCTGGCGTATTACCTCGACGCCTCCATCAACCTCGGCGTCTCGGCCGAGGGGGCCACGCGGCGGTTCTACACCACGCCCTACCGCGTGAAGGAGGTCCGCGCCTTCCGCGTCGACGGCGACCGCTTCGCGACGCTCCTCGTCGAGCCGATGACGGCCGAGCGCCGCGTCCACCTCGGCTTCTCGCGCGACAAGGACCCCTTTGCGCTCGTCATCGGCTCCGAGATCCGGACCTATGCCGAGCGCATCGGCCAGGAGGGCGAGCCCTGCCACGCGGCCGCGGGCGGCGCGGCCGGCCCTCACGCCGGCGCCCTGTCGCGGTGCGACGCGGCGCTCGCGAGGCTGCGCGAGCGCCTCGGCGCGGCGCTGGAGCGGGCCGTGCTCTCCGGCACCGAGCGGCACGAGCTCCAGCACCAGATCGACGGCCCTCACCTGCCCCTCCCGCCCGCGGTGACCGAGCTGCTCGCCGGCTACGCCGACGACGCGCAGGACCGCGTGGGCCGCGAGCTCTCGGCGTACCTCGCCGAGATGACGGCCGGGGACGCGCCGCCGCAGCTCACGCTCGTGCACCTGTTCCCGTTCGGGGTCGTCGCGCGCGGCGGCGCCGAGCACCGGGTCGCCACGCTCCTCCTGGAGACGCTCTCCGGGAAGAAGCTGCGGCTCGGCGCGCGCGAGGTCGATCCGGAGGCGTACGCGCGGGCGTTCGAGGAGCAGGTGAGCCGCGGCGACGACGAGCTGCGCGAGGCCGCGCGGCGGGGATACCGCGAGCACTTCGGGGTGGACCTGCAGGAGCCGGTGCGGGAGTGACCAGCGCGGCGCAGGTCGCGAAGCGGACTGCGCGCCTCAGTGCAGGACGCGCGTCGCCCGGGCCTCGACGAGCGCCGCGCCGCCGGCCCACGGCTCCACCCGGTCTCCCAGCGAGGCGCGCACCTTCGCCACCTCGTCCTTCGTGATGGCGGGCGCGCTGTTCCCCCAGCTCGACCGCACATAGGTGAGCACCAGCGCGATCTCCTCGTCCGACAGCGTCACGCCGAGGTTGGGCATCACGTCGTTGTACATCACGCCGTTCACCTCCATCGGGCCAGCGGCGCCGAGCAGCGTGAGCCGGATCGGCGTCTCCTTGTCCTCGAGCAGCCATGACGTGCCGACGAGCGGCGGATACCGCCCGGGCTTCCCCTCCCCCCTCGCCTGATGACAGCTTGTGCACGAGCGGTAATAGATCTTGCCGCCCTGCGCGAGATCCGCGTCCGTGACGCCGGAGGCCACCTCGCTGCGGGTCTGGTTCCGGGCGTCCAGCTTCCGCAGGACCATCCACGGCAACGCGAGCACGCCGAAGGCCACGATCAGCATGATCACCACGACGTGGGCCGTGTTCTGCTCTCCGTTTGGAGCGTCATCGCGCTTGCCGGTTTCACTCACGGGGCATTCCTCCGCCGCAGATGAAGCGCACGCGATCCCCGCCGTCAAGTACCCATCCGGCGGCCGCCGCTGGCGCCGGCGCTGCGCAGTTCGCTTCATCGGTCGGCGCGCGCATTTTCCGGTGGCCGGATGAGGCTCGCGGGGCGATGCGATGCGGCATGGAGCGGGTGAAACCTCGCTCCCCTGCGCTCATTTCCTGTGGCACCATGCGCGCATGCTTCATCATGTCGTGAGGAGAGGTCGTGTCGTCGGTGCGCTGCTGTTGGCGTCGGGGTGTAGCTCTGGCGGCGGCGAGGGGCCGCCCGACGTCCAGCCGGGACCGGACGCGTCGATCCCCGACGCCGGGCCGGACGCGCAGCCGGACGGCCCGGTGGAGCCGGGGTGCGTGGAGTTCGCGATGCCCACCGACGCGGACTGCGCCGCGCCGATCGATGGCGTGCTGCCGGTGGACCTGCGCTGCACAGGCCTTTACGGGGATTTCGACAAGCGCGAGCTCGCGTGCGGCGTGCTCGAGTACAAGCCTGCCATGGAGCTCTGGAGCGACGGCGCCGAGAAGCGGCGCTTCGTCTCGATCCCGAAGGGACAGCGGGTGGACGTGAGCAATCCGGACTCCTTCGTGTACCCCGAGGGGACACAGTTCTGGAAGGAGTTCCGCGTGCACGGCGCAGGCGGCGCGTCGCGCCTCGGCGAGACGCGCCTCCTGCGCAAGACGGCCGCCGGCTGGGTCTACACGAGCTATGTCTGGTCCGAGGACGAGCGGCAGGCGATCCAGATGCAGAACGACTTCGGCGTGCCCGATCTCCACGGCACCGGCCACGCGGTGCCGACGCGCGATCAATGCAAGGAGTGCCACGTCGGGCGCGTCGATTTCGTCCTCGGCTGGGACGCGCTGATGCTCGGCCCGGGCGCCGAGGGCGTCACGCGCGAGTCGCTCGTCGCGCTCGGGGTGATCGAGGACGGGAGCGCGCTCGCGCTGTCGATTCCGGGCGATGACGTGGAGCGCCAGGCGCTCGGCTACCTGCACGCGAACTGCGGCGTGAGCTGCCACAACGATCACCCCGAGGCGGCGGCCCAGGAGACGGGCCTGTACCTCAGGCTCGAAGCGAGCGAGCTCGGCAGCGTGGCCGCGACGGACGCCGTCCGGACGGGCATCAACAAGCGCCCGGCGGAGAACGCGAAGTACGAGGGGTTGACGAACCCCGACCCCGCCAACTGGTACGCCATCCGTCCAGGGGACCCGGCGCGCAGCCTGCTTGTCGCCCGCCAGGAGCTCCGCGACTTCGAGGGGCAGATGCCGCGCATCGGGACCCGCAAGGTCGACAATGCCGGCGTGCAGCTGGTCACGAGCTGGATCCTGGGCATGAAGGAGGGGACCGGGTACCCACCTCCCGGGCCCTGAAGTACTGCGTCGCCCCAATTCGCCCCTGGTTGGGCGGGAGGTCTCCCCGAGCTGCTCGGGCCTACCCTCTTCCGGAACCAGGGACGAACTCGATGCGATCCTGTGGGTCGGCTACGCCGCGAACCAGGTTCCAACCTGAGCGTCAACGGCGCGGCAGCAGGGTTACGCTCCCAAAGCAAAAATTCATCTCTGCGATATTCGCTCTCGCGGTGAGCCGATCCGAGGGCGATCCGCTACTGCCTGACGGGTGCTTCGCTGGATCTTGCTTTCGCTGATCCCTCCCCATCAGTCCGCCGCCAGGGGGCGGCGCGTCCCAGTTCGTTGAGGGCAGATCGGCGATGGCGCGCCCGCCGAAACACAGCACGTCCATCGAGATGATTCCCTAATTTTTTCACTGGAGCATGGATCAACCAGCACAGCTCCGGCACGTCCTACACAGTAGCAGGACCCCTCCTGAGGCTGCACGATAATTTATAATTATAGAACAAATACTGTTGTTCGACAATGGGACTTCAGCGCGCCCAGAGCGGGCGAAGAGCGACATCGATGTACAAATCCTTGAACCATGATCAGGCGCGTCCTCTCAGAGGCCTTCGGTCAGCTGTCCCGATCGCGTTGATCGTGGCCAGCGGTTGCACTGGAAACGTGGGCAACGCGGGCAACGCGGGCAACGCGGGCGAGCCTGGCGCAGAGGATCCCACCACGGTGGACCCGCGCGCTTGCGAGGACGGCGCGGTGCACCCCGGGCGAGCGCCGCTGCGGCGGCTGACGCGCTTCGAGTACAACAAGACGGTTCGCGACCTCTTCGGTGACACGACCGAGCCAGCCTTTTCGCTGCCGAGCGAGGATGTCGGAAACGGCTTTGGCAATGACGCCGACGCGCTGTCGGTCTCGAGCCTGCTGGCCGAGCAGCTGAGCACCGTCGCGGAGGGCGTCGCCCGGCGCGCGACCGCCACCCGGGAGGCGCTCGCGAAGCTCGCCCCTTGCGCGAGCGATGTGAGCGCGGAGAGCGAGGAAGCGTGCGCGCGCACCATCGTCGAGCGCATCGCGCCGCTCGCTTATCGAAGGCCGCTCGCCGCCGGCGAGGCGGACGAGCTCCTCGCGCTGTACAGCGTCGGGCGGATGGATGCGGCGTTCGATGTCGGCGTCGCGACGATGATCGAGGGGCTGCTTCAATCGCCGGATTTTCTCTACCGCATCGAATGGGGCACATCCGACCCGGAGCGCCCCGAGCTCCGTCGGCCCACGGGCGACGAGATGGCGACGCGGCTCTCGTACCTGTTCTGGGGCACGATGCCGGACGAGGAGCTACGCCTGGCCGCGCAGGCAGGCGAGCTCTCGACGAAGCAAGGCGTGCGCGCGCAAGCCGAGCGCATGCTCGAAGACCCTCGGGCTCGGACCACCATCCGGTTCTTCTTCGACAACCTGCTCCCCATCAGCAACCTCGCGGATCTCGAGCGGAACGCGGAGGCGTTCCCGACCTTCTCTCGAGCGATCGGCGCGCTCATGCGGGAGGAGACGCAGCGGTTCCTCGAGCACGAGATCTTCGAGGGGACCGGCACCTGGGCATCCATCCTGACGGCCCCGTACACGTTCATGAATGGACCGCTCGCGGCGTTCTACGGCGTCTCCGGCGTGACGGGCGACGAGTTCCAGCAGGTGCAGCTCGACACGACCCAGCGCCTCGGGCTCCTCACCCAGGCGGGGGTGATGGCCGGGACGACGCACTCGAACACGACGAACCCCGTGGTCCGCGGCTCGTTCGTGCTCCAGAAGCTGATGTGTGAGAAGATCCCGCTCCCCACCGGCGACATCCTGGAGCGGGTGAAGCCGCCGGATCCGTACACCGGCGCGACGGCGCGGGAGCGCTTCAGCCAGCACAGCCAGGATCCGGTCTGCGTGACGTGCCACCAGTACATGGACCCGGTAGGCTTCACGTTCGAGAACTACGACGCTGTCGGGCTGTTCCGCACGACAGAGAACGACGTCACGATCGACGCGAGCGGCTCGCTCCCGGGCACGCCGGGCGCGGTGAGCGGTCCGACCGAGCTCGTGAAGAAGCTCGCCGAGGCGGAACAGGTGCATGGCTGCTTCGCGACGCGCTGGGCCGAGTACGGCTACGGCCTCACCCTGCGCGCCGAGGACGCTTGCACAAAGCAGGCGATATCGACCGCGTTCAAGGCGTCCGGGTACAACGTGAAGCAGCTCCTCATCGAGCTCACACAGACGGATGCTTTCCACTACATCACGGTTGCCCGCTAGGAGTGATGGTCATGTCCAAATTTCGTTTGAGCCGACGTGCCATGCTGCGCGGTGCTGGCGCCATCGCCATCGCGCTCCCCTGGCTGGAGATCATGGGCCCCGAACGCACGGCGCGCGCGGCCCCCGCCCCCGCCAAGCGTTTCCTCGCCGTCTACACGCCGGGCGGGACCGTGATCAATCGCTGGCGGCCGACCGGCAGCGAGGCGAGCTTCACCCTGGGCCCCATCCTGTCGCCGCTCGCGCCGGTGCAGGACCGGCTGCTCGTCGTCGACGGCCTCGACATGAAGAGCGCGCGCGGTGAGCAGCACCAGAGCGGCATCATCGCCTGGCTCACGGGCAGCGCTCAGGAGGGCTCCCCGAACGGCGGTTACGGGAACGGGCCGTCGGTCGATCAGGTGATCGCCTCCCAGATCTCCGCCGGTATCAAGGCGAAGGCGAGCATCCAGATCGCGGTGCGCTGGGCGACGGGCAAGTCCCACGGCCTGCTGTCGCCGATGAACGCCGCGAACTTCGAGAACGCCGCGCCGTTCAAGCCGATCCCGCCGCGCCTCGATCCGATGGAGATCTTCACCGAGCTCTTCGGCTCGCTGGATCCCAGCGCCGGCAACGAAGCCGCCCGCCGCCTCGCGCGGAAGAGATCGATCCTCGACTTCCTCGATGGGCGCTACTCCGCCCTGTCCGCGCGGCTCGGCGCCGCCGACAGGCAGAAGATCGACCAGCACCTGACGAAGATCCGCGAGATCGAGATGAGCCTCGCCAACGTGCCGGTCGAGACGAGCGCGTGCAAGGCGCCGGACAGGGTCGACACGTCCGACTACAACCCGCGCACGGGGCTCAACTCCTCCGACACCGGCTCGATCAAGGACACCTCGACCGACGCGGCGATCCCCAAGGTCGGCAAGCTCATGATGGACATGCTGGTGATGTCGCTCGCCTGCGACATCACCGCGGTCGGCACGCTGCAGTGGAGCGACACCGAGGCGAAGCACACCTTCCCCTGGCTCAACTTGACCGAGCACCACCATTTCTACCAGCACGACGGCGGCTTCAGGCCGGACGAGTGCGAGCGCATTTGCAACTGGTATTCGAAGCAGCACCTCTACC
This sequence comes from Sorangium sp. So ce590, assembly GCF_051521365.1. NCBI lineage: Bacteria > Pseudomonadati > Myxococcota > Polyangiales > Polyangiaceae > Sorangium > Sorangium sp. So ce590. The sequence goes on along the minus strand of NZ_CP150346.1, from coordinate 3,930,191 downwards.
TCCTGCAGGAGATGGAGAAGGTCGACATGGGTGGACACTCGCTGCTTGACGAGAGCGTCGTCTTCTTCGGGTCCGAGCTCTCGGATCCGCCGAGTCACACAAAAACGAACATGCCGTTCCTGCTGGCCGGCGGCGGCGGAGGCCTGCGCACCGGACGCTGGGTCCGGTACCCCAACCGCCCGCACAACGATCTGCTCGTCTCGATCTTGAACCTGTTCGGAGACACCCGGACCGCGTTCGGCGACCCGCGCTACTGCACCGGGCCGCTCACGAACCTGACGTAGCCATCCCAGGCGGGACACCGGCTGCTTCGATAGGAACGAGACGACGTCCGGCAGTTCCAGCTTCTACACCGGCGCTCACGCCGGAGTGGTATGATACGCGAGTATATCTTCTTACGATCCCGGCGATGATGGTCGCTCTTGCCTGGCGCCCGAGCCTTATGTCGGTCAGTTCATACAGCTCGACGTGCAGTCCGTCGAGATCGCGCAGCCCTGATCGCGCTCCGTGACGCTGGCAGCTGCTCAGGAAAGGCGCAGGCCTCCGCAGGGCGCCCGCGTCACGCTAGGGTGCGACGCCGCCGCGGACCGACGCGGGTGCCGACCGGTCTGGTGATGCTGGACGACCTAGGTGCCTCAACGGACGTGGATGTCCGGCTTCGGCACCGGGACCATCCCCTCTCCGATGTGGAAGCTCGGGTGGGGCGGCTGGTTGTAGGCGCCGTTCTGCCACGAGATGGCGACGCGGTACTGCGGATCGTGCATCAGGGTGTGGATCCGGTTCTTCGCGACCTGGTTCGTCGTGAAGATACGGATCGAGTTGCCGCAGCGGAAGATCACCTCTTCGCGCCAGTCGCCCAGGATATCGGCGCTGAGGGTCGGGCTGCTCTTCGTGCCGTTGTTCGCGGCGCACCCGTCGGCCGTGAAATTGGCGCCCTCGCCGTCGTACTGGCGGATGGCGTTGCCGTCGAGGAGCTCCCGGCTGAGATCCGCGTCCCACCAGATGAGGAAGTTGGACGACGAGGGGCGGCTCCCGACGTTCTTGCCGTCCGCGCCGCTCAGCAGCTGGCTGCTGTTGACCCACGCCTCGCTCCCGGGGTTGCGCGGGTCGATGTCGGCCGCCACGCCCCTGCCGGGGCCCTCCTCGCCGCCGTTGTCCGGCCCCTTCCAGATGATCTCGCACGTGCGGGCGTCGCGCATGGCGTAAGCAGGCGCGTCCCCGCTCTCGTACGGCATGAACACCTCGAGGCCGGGGCGCGAAGGGATGTGATCCGTGACGTGCAGCGCGTCGCCGTGAGCGTAGAAGTCCACCGTGCATAGGCCCTTGCCGTCGTTGTCGAACGTGGCGCCGCCGTTGATGATCTCCTGCTGCGGGTCGTCGTCCACGTTCGCGACGCTGATGGAGTGGGCGCCCTTGCCGCCGTACGCCCCGTTGTCGCGGCTCGAGCTGGAGTCGAACGTCCAGTGGTTCGTGAGCTTGCCGTCGCGGTAGTTCCAGGCCGAGAGCGTGGTGCGCGCGTAGTAGCCCCGACCGAACACCGCGCTCGGGCGGCCGGTGTCATCGAGGAACGCGATCGTGCCGACGAAGCGGTCGACGCGGTTGCCGTAACACTCGTTGTTGCCCCAGCTGCACGGGTCGCTGCGCCCCACCTGGAACTCCGTCGTGGCGAGCTCGGTGCCGGTCTCTCCGGAGAACACGGTGAGATACTCCGGGCCGGTGAGGATGTAGCCGTCGTTGTTGCGGTAATCCCTGGAATCGTCGTCGTTCGCCGCGGGCCCAAGGCTCAGCGGCTCGCCCCTCCCATCGCGCGTCCCCGGCGCGGTCTTGACGACCACCTCCGCCTTTCCGTCGCCGTCGAGATCGTAGACGAGGAACGGCGAATAGTGCGCCCCGGCCCGGATGTTCACGCCGAGATCGATGCGCCAGAGCCGCTCGCCGTCGAGCGTGTAGGCGTCCAGGTAGGTCTTGCCGGTGCGGCCAGCCTTCGAGTTGTCCTGGAGGTTCGACGGATCCCACTTGACGACGATCTCGTACCGCCCGTCGCCGTCCAGGTCTCCCACGCTGCCGTCGCCGCTCGAGTACGTGGTTCCGTCCCCCGCGGGCGGCGCCATCGTTGGGATGGAGAGGTATCCATCCTTCCACACCGGCGCGGCCTCCGACTCGCCTTGCTCGACGCCGTCGACGACCGGACGCACCGTGTAGACCGAGCTCGGAGAGCCGCCGCGGTCGACGAAGTTGGTGGAATCCGCGATCGGCGCGTCGTTGACCTTGGTGCCATCCCGGTAGACGTTGAAGGCGATGTCGTCGGGATCGTAGCCGAAGAGGCGAAAGCCCACGTAGATGCCGCCGTCCGTGGGAACGGCCACGACGCCGCGGTCGAGATCCTCCATCTGCGCGAACCCCGTCGGCGGGGGCGCGCCCCCGCCGACGCCCGTGCCGGGGCCTGCGCCCGCGCCGCCGCTGCCCGACGCAGCGCCGCCTCCGGACGCCGTGCCGGTCGCGCCGCCTCCGGACGCCGTGCCGGTCGCGCCGCCTCCGGACGCCGTGCCGGTCGCGCCGCCGCCGCCCGTGCCCGTATCGCCGCCACCGGCGCCGCCCGCGCCGGTATCGCCCGACCCGCATGCCACGAGCCCGGCAGCGAGCGAGAAACAGATCAAGAGAACAGGGCGCCTCATAAATTACCTCGCGTTGCCGCTCCTCCTCCGGGCGGCGGTTCGCCTCCAGGCCGTGAGCGGCATGATGATTTGGTTGCTGGCCTAGGTTGTGACATCAGCGCAAACTCAATCACCTCGAACGCTCAGGTCATGCGTTTTCTCGGTGGGCTGGAAATTTGAATATCCCTCGCGAGAACGCGGCTGTGCTCCGAGCAACACCGCGGGGCCAATTGGCATGCCAGCGGAGTTTTATGGTGAACCGTAGAAGTTTAGGGTACGCAAGAGGGCCTGACATGCAGCCGTCGCGCACGCCGCACCGCGCCATCACCAGGACGCTCAGCGCAACGGCAATGGCGGGCGGACGCGCCGCGCCCCGCTGCCTGGCCGCGGTCGCGTCGCTCGGGCTCGCGGCCTGCGAGCAGAGGCCGATCGACGCCGTCGAGCTGACGCCGACGACGTTGACCCAGGGCATGGTCGCATACTGGACGTTCGACGAGGGCGAAGGGACGGTCGTGACCGATCGGTCCGGCAACCGGCGCGACGGCGAGCTCACCGGCGGCACGTGGGTGGAGGACGGCCGCTTTGGGCGGGCGCTGCACCTCGATGAGGGCGAGTTCATGACGGTGGGCGAATTCCCGAACGCCACCTCGAGCTGGACCGTCTCGGCGTGGGTCCGCGTGCTGACCGACGAGCCCCCTGCCGACGGCCCCCTGAGGACCGTGATCAGCACGGAGAACACCGGCGGATGGGAGCTCAACGTCGACTACGACGGCGAGGCGCGGGGCATCCGCTTCGGGTTCTGGAAGGGGCCCGAAATCAGCGACTACCACCACATCCTGTGTTCCTGCCTGGAGCTCCAGCGGTGGACGCACGCCGCCGGGGTCGTCGACGGCGAGGGGCTCTCCATGAGCCTCTACATCGATGGGCGCCTCTACCGCACCGAGCCCATCGAGAGGACGATCTCGCCCGGCCCTACCAGCCTCTACGTCGGTCGATGGCCGCAGGAGGGTCGGCTCCTTGTCGGGGACGTCGACGACATCGCGATCTACAGCCGAGCGCTCGTTCCGGCGGAGATCGCCGAGCTCTCGCAGCACGCCGTCCCGGCGGAGGTCGAGGCGGACATCTCGACGAGCACCACCTACACCCTGGTCGGCGTCCAGAGCGGGCGCTGCGTGGACGTCGACGCCGCCGTATCCACGGCCGACGACGTGGTCCTGCATCTCTGGGATTGCAACGGCGGCACCAACCAGCAGTTTCGCTTCGAGGCGGTGGACGGCGGGTATTACCGGATCCGCAACGTCAGCAGCGACAAGTGCCTCGACCTCCGCGGCGGGTCGACCGCCGACGGCGCCGCCATCGTCCAGTACACCTGCCACGGCAACCCCAACCAGCAATGGTCCGTCACCTATCTCAGCGGCGGCGCCGTCCGCATCACATCGCGCCTCAGCGGCAAGGTCATCGACGCTTACGGCTCCCCGCCCGCCGACGGCACCGCCCTCGTCCAGCGGCCTTTCAACGGCGGCACCAGCCAGCAGTTCAGGCTGAACCCGGTCGGAACCGACACCGGCACGGGCGCCACCAGCGGCCCGGAGCCGTGACGCCCGGCGCCTCTCCGCAGGCGTGAAACCTGCTCGGCTACATCGACAGCCTGTGCGCGCGGCGGCGGGCGGCGCGGACGACAACGCCCTGGAAGATCTCCCGCCGGGCGCGCGGCGCGACGCCGCTCGTCCTCCGATCACAGCCACCCCACGAGGCTGAGGCTGCCGAGCAGCGCCGGGCGCGCGCCGCGCGCCGCCTCGGTCTCGACGAAGCGGACCACCGGATAGGGGTGCGCGACGAGCGCGTGCGCCTCGACGACGACGTCGATCCGCTTCACGATCCCGAGCTCGACGCCGGCGCCGGCGTCCGCGGCGAACGCCCACTGCGCGCTGTGGACCCCCCGGTACGGCCACGATGCCTCGCCGTCGACGGCGACGTGGAGCGCCCCGAGGCCCACCGAGAACCTCGGGCGTAAGCGCAACTCGGGCCAGGGGAGCGCCGCGAGCTCGACGAGCCCGAACCGCTGCTGCACGGTCGCGCTGCCCTGCGGCGCAGCGACGCGCGGCGCCGTCCCGAGCCCGGCGAGCGAGAGGCGCCCCTCGATCGGACCGGGCGGCGCGACACGCAGACGCGCGATGAGGAGCAGCGCCGGGCCGATGCCACCCGGGCTCGCGAGGAGCCCGCCCCCCAGCTCGACGCCCCACATCGATCGGGGCGGCGGGTCGAGCGGCCGCTCTGCCCGTCGAGCCACCTGCCGGCTCACCTCGCTCGGGGGCGGCGCGGCAGCGGGTGCCGCGGAGCGCCGCGAGGACATCAGGAGCTCGAGCAGGCTCGCGCGGAGCAGCTCGACGGCGCGCACCGCGAGCACCTCGACGATATGCTCCCGCGCCTCGCCGCGCGTGTCGATCTGCCGCACGAGCGTCTCGTTCGTCCGCGGGTCGACAACCCAGAGCTCGGCGGCCTGACCATCCGGCGCCAGGAACAGCCCGATCAGGGCCGCGGAGCCGGCCTGCTGCCCGGCGTCGTCCATCGTCGGCCGGGGGGCGGAGGCCGACTGCGCGTCGAGGAGCTCCACGTCGAATCCATCGGCGACGAGCTCCCCGCGGATGCGGATCAGCGCCTCGGAGATCGACGGCTCGGCGGCGCCGGGCCGCACGAGGACCACACGCGCAGGCTCCCCCGACGCCGCGGGGCTCGCCGCGCAGAGGAGGAGGAGCGTGAGGGCCCCGGCCAGCGCCTGCGCCCGCGCGAACCTCACGGCGTCCGAGCGAGGGCCCGCGCTGCCTGCGTGTAGGTTCCGCCCGGGAACCGGCGCAGGTACGCCCGCGCGACGGTCTCGGCCTGCGCGTCGCCATGGAGCCGCTGCACGATCACCATCTTGCGCCCGAGCGCTTCGGAGGCGTAAGCCCCCTGCGGAGCCTCCTTCAGATAGGTCTCGAACCAGGCGAGCGCCGCGGCGCCTCCCTCCTGGGTCTCCGCGAGGCGGCCGAGCAAGAACGCCGCCTCCTTGCCCCGTTGCGTCGCCGGAAAGCGCCGGCGCTGGGCGAGGAGCGCCCGCCGCGCGATGTCGTTCCGCCGCGTGTAACGCGCCGCGTCCGCGAGGGCCGAGAGCTCCTCGTTGCTGCTCTCCGCGAACGAGGCGTCGAGCCCGCGGCGCTGCGCCTCGTCGACGATGACGTCGAGCTTCCCGGCCGCGAGCTTCCCGGCCCAGTCGCGCCTCGGCTCGGCCGCGGGCGCCGCCGCGGGCGCCGCCGCGGGCGCCCCGGGCGGGTCCGGAACCGGCGCAGCGCTGGGCTCCTCGGCGTGGTCGGACGACGACGGGGCAGGCGCCGGCGACGCCGCGGCGCCCTGCTGAAGATCGAGATCGCGCAGGAGCACCTCTCCCGTGCGCTGCCGCAGGGTCAGCCATTGCCCGGCGCGCACCGCGATCGGCTCGCCGGACAGCGGCCCGCTGACGACGACGGCGCCACTCTCGAGCCGCAGATCGAGGCGCTCGTCCTCCGGCGCCCAGGAGAGCGCGAAGGCTGTCCCGGTCACGGTCACGAGGAACGGCCCCGCATCGAACAGCCACTGCGCCTCCGACCGATGGACCACGCGCGCGTGGACCTCTCCCCGGTCGAGGGCGACCCTGGCGCCCTGCTCGTTCACCGACACGATGTGCGCGCGCGCCATCTCGGCGAGTTGAACCTCGGTGCCGTCGGAGAACCGGACCTTCGGACGGCTCGATGTGTCCGCCTGGACGGAGCCGTCCTGCTGCACGGCGCCGCCCTCCACCTCGTAGGAGAGCTCGTAGGAGGGCCGATCGGAGCGCGTTCCTCGCTGCCACCCGTTGACGCCGAGCAGAACCGCGGCGGCCACGGCGAGCGCGAGCGCTCCGACCCGGAGGGGCGACAGCCGGAAGCCCGGGCGCCTCGCCGTCCGCTCCGTCAGGCGGAGCAGCCCCTGGACACGCTGCTGGGGAGACATCATGCCGAGCGACAGGCGAGCGAGCTCGACCGCGCGCGCGGCCTTCGGGCTGAGCGCCAGGTCCTTCTCGTCGTCAAGCGTCATCCCGCACCTCCCCTCTCATGCAGTAAGCGGCGAGGGACATGTCCTTCTCGACCTGGGACGACACGCGCTCCGTTGCCCGGCTGAGCCTGCGCTTCACGGTGGCCAGCGATATCCCGGTTGCCTCCGCGATCTCCGGCAGGCTCATCCCCTCCATGTGGCGGAGCACGAACGCGGTCCGGTCGTCTGCGCTCAGCGTGTCGAGGATCGCATAGAGGCGGCCCAGCGCCTCGCGCGCCTCGCTGTCCGCCGGCTCGACCGCCTGCTCCGGGAGCTCGGCCGTGTCCGCGAGCTGAAGGATGCGCCTCACGCGCCTGCGGCGGAGCTCCCACTTCAGGAGTCGAACGGTCACCGAGAACACGAAGCTCCCCAGCGCATCGGGGTCTCTCAGCCCCGATACTCTGGAGAACACGCGAACGAAGACCTCCTGGGTGACGTCCTCTGCGTCGGCGCCGGGCCCGAGCACGCGCGCGACGATCCGGAACACCTTGGGCGCATGCGCGTTCCACACCGCGGCTGCCGCCCACGGCTCTCCTGCCATGAGCGCGCGCACCACGTCACTTTCGTCAGTACCGCCACGCGCTGACGGAGCGATGGCAAGGCTGGCTCTACGCACAACGTCATCGCTCCGAGGGCTCGTGACTTCGCAGATCGGTCGTGATGAGCGAGCACAGTACCGAGCCGAGGTTCCCGGCGCAAGGCGGTCAGCGCGCACGGCCGGGGAGGTCGCTCCGGCAACCAGGGTGAGAGCGGCTATCGGCGCGGTGGGGCACCAGGGCGCCCAGGCCGGCGAGTTCCGGAGATATCTGCGCTGCGACGGCGGTGCGAGCACCGCCTCAACCCCTCCAGCGCGCGGCTCGCGCGGTAGAGCTCGCGAGCCGCGCGAGGCAGCCGGCAGCGAGGTCCCTGTACACCCGGACTGCGGCAACGGCCCCCCAGATGACCTTGAGTGGAGTCGACATTGCATCGGACGCTCCCGAGCTGCGTTGCCCGGATGCCCGGCACGGCGACCACCCCGGATGTCCGCGGAGGTCGCAAGGACCTCGGTGGGTGCTTCGACCCAGCCAGCCAAGCGCACGTCTGTCAGGCAGTAGCGGCGCGCCCTCGAACCGGCTCACAACGAAAACAAATAGCGCAGGAACGGAAATTTCCCGTCGTGAAGTGCCAGGGGGCGGCGCGCGAGCACGGCGGGGTGCTCGGGCTCCAGGGCGACGTGCCCTGCGGAGGCGACGGCGTGTTCAGCAAGTACTCGCCCGACCCCGAGGCGCAGGACCGGCGCATCCGGAGCGCGCTGGCGGCGTGCGGGGGCGAGGCGGAGGACCTCGTCGTCATCGGCTACTTCGGGAGATGCCCGGAGCGCGCCACGGAGAGATGCGGACGCCGAGCGGGTCATGGATGAGGCGCTCGACTGGCTGGACGCGCTCGACGCGAACGCGCGGCCGCGCCCCTGAGATCGGGCCCGTGCGCGTGCTATGGAGCTCGCGCAATGGTCGAGCGCGCGTCCTCCGGGGCGCCGCGGGAGGTGAGCGCGGCGCTGGCCCCCACCGACCCGCTCGGCGCCCTCAACCAGGCCTTCCTCGACGCCTACGCCGCGCGCCGGGAGGCCGTCCTCGCCAGCATCGAGCCGATCATCGCCCAGATCGACGACAGCCTCATCCTGCGGCGCGGCGGCCGGCGGATCGAGGGCCCCGCGCGCACCCGGCGCTACCATGAGCTCAAGGTGGTCGCCCACGCCCCGCTCGCCGTCCACACGCTCCTCTCGGGCCGGCGAGGCGCGCTCGACGGCGACGCGCAGGGCCGGCTGGCCGAGCTCCGGCAGCGCATCGCCGCGGCCGCGGCCGACCTCGACGGCCGCGGCTTCACCCCGGAGCAGCTCGCCCGCCAGCGCCGGATCCTGGACGCGTCGCTCGCGCTCCTCGACGAGGCGAGCGCGGCCGGCAGCGTCGCGCCCGAGACGCTGTCCGCCTTCACCCGCGCGCAGACCCCGGACGTCCTCCTCAACGCCGAGGACGCGGCGCGCGACCAGATCGAGACGATGCACGCCACGGTCGAGGCCTGGAAGCGGGACATGACCGCCGAGGAGCGCGAGCGGCTCCGGGCCGTGGTCGCGGTCTCGCACATGGCCCGCCCGGGGAACGTGGCCGCGCAGTACTTCTCGGTCACCCTGGGAGAGACCTGGCAAGGTCGCTTCGACCAGGAGGGCTTCCGGCCGGGGAAGCGCGTGCTGACCGCCGAGGCGACGTTCGACGAGGCGGAGGCGTTCGCGCTCCTCGCCACGCACGCGCTCGACGCCGGCGTGGCCACGCGCTTCTTCGGCGAGGAGACCCGGCTCACGCGCGACATCCTGGCCGACGCGGCCGAGCGGATCCTCGCCGGGATGTTTCAGAAGGAGCCGGCGCCGCCGGCGGAGGCCGGCGCCGGAGCGTGACGGTCGAGCCGCAGGGGGCGCGCACGCTGGGCTTCCTCGGTCGAGCCGGGTGAGGACGAGGGCCCCGTGTCGGGGGCCCTCTTTGCGTCACATCACGCTACCTGCGGCGGTTCCTGAAGCGGCCGCGCCCCCGCCGGCTGCGCCCCCGCCGGCTGCGCCCCCGCCGGCTGCGCCCCCGCCGGCTGCGCCCCCGCCGGCTGCGCCCCCGCCGGCCGTGCCCCCGCCGGCTGCGCGGCGGCGGCCGCTCCCTTCGCGGCCCGCGCTCGCCCCGCCACGATGGACGCCGCCCGCGTCTCGAAGAGCGTGCGCAGCGCCGTGTAGCGCTCGGCCAGCTCGGGCGCGTGATCCAGCGCGTTGGTGAGCTGCTTGTTCTCCGCCTCCAGGAACACCAGCGCGTCGCTCAGCGCGATCTGCTCCATCTCGCGGGCATACAGCGCGAGCCCCTGGACCGCGGCCAGCAGCCGCCCCACCCGCTCGAGCCGCTCGGCCAGCGCGGGCGCCCGTTGCGGATCGGGCGCGTATTTGCCCAGGTCCGCCATGAGATCCAGGCCGGCGGCCTCCTGCAGCGCGTCGAGTGCCTCGGCGCGCAGCTCGGACGGCACCTTGCGCAGGCGGCGGTTGCGCGTAGCCGGATCCGTCGGCCGGAAGCCGGCCGGCGGCCTTGGCACGCTCGCCGGATCGAGGATGGGAAGCGCGCGGTTCTTCGCGATGGTGTCGTCGAAGTCGGCCTCCGCGTGCCCGCCGCCGGGCGCGGGCTCGGCGCTGGCGGGCGTCACGGGGCTCGGCGTGGTCGTCGTCTTCTTGCGCGATGTCATGATCTCCTCTTGCGGGGCGCGCGCCGCCGCGCCGTCATGGCTCGCGCGGCGCGCAGGTCTCCGCAGCGGATTGTCAAGGACGATGCCAGCCGGCGCACGCCTGGCGACAAGGCCGATCGAAGGCGCGGGCGATCGTGGAGGCGCAACGGGTTGCGGCAAACCGTTGCATGATTGCGCAAGGATGTGCGGGCAGGGCAGGGTCACCCGTCTGCCGAGATCTCGGCACGTCCCAGCCAGGGACTCGATCCTGCCCCACCCGAGGCTCCGCCACGCACCCACCCAAGCAGGAGGGTCGACCCTCCGCTCGCCCAGGGTCGACCCTCCATTCGCCCATAGCCGACCCTCCATTCGCCCATAGCCGACCCTCCATTCGCCCATAGCCGACCCTCCATTCGCCCATAGCCGACCCTCCATTTGCCCAGGGTCGACCCTCGCTCCGCCGAGTAAGCGACCATCTCCTGGGCGACCCACCCTCCCTCGGTCGGGTGGTGCTGTGATCTGCCCAGAGAGGTTTCACATGAAGATGGGGAGATCACTGGTCATCAGGTGACTCCATTGGGCACGCTCGACGTCCAGTGCTGCAACGGCCGCTGTCACATGAACGAGTGCCAGTAGGGTGAGGTCGGGAGCCGCGGCACCGGCGGGCACGGCGGTCGGGGACCGCGGCACCGGCGGGAGCGGCCGGTGCGCTGCCGCCCGCGGTCACCCCTGCGGCGCCGCGCCGCCGCTCGCGCCGCGGCACCGCTCGACGTCCTCCCAGAACGTCGGGTACGTCTTCGCGACGCAGGCCGGGTTCTCGATCGTGATCCCCGGCCGGCACAGCCCCAGGATCGCGAAGCTCATCGCCATGCGGTGGTCGCTGTAGCTGTGCACAAGCGCGGGCGTCAGCGGGCGCGGCTCGATGCGGAGCCAGTCGTCGCCGTGGGTCACCTCCTGCCCCAGGCGGCGGAGCTCCGCGACCGTGGCGGCGAGGCGGTCCGTCTCCTTGATCCGGATGTTCGCCACGTTCCGGATCGTCGTCGGCCCCTCGAAGAGCGGCGCGATCGCCGCCAGCGTCATCACCGTGTCCGAGATGTGGTGCATGTCGACGTCGATGCCGCGCAGGCGCCCGTCGCTGCGCACCGTGGTGGCATCCCCCTGCTGGCTCACGCGCGCGCCGGCCTGCTCCAGGAGCTCGACGAACCGGTAGTCCCCTTGCAGCGCCCCCTCCCCGAGGCCGGGCACGGTGATGGCGCCGCCCGCGGCCGCGGCGAGCGCGAACGGGTAGCTCGCGGACGACGCGTCGGGCTCGATCGGGTATCTCCGCGGGCGGTACCCTCCTTCGGGATGGACGGTGAACCCGCCCGTGACCTCGTCGATTCGACCGCCGAAATCCGCGACCATGCGGCGCGTGATCTCGACGTACGGGCGGCTCACCAGCTCGCCGGCGATGCGCAGATCGATGGCGGATTCGGCGAGGGGGCCGGCCATCATCACCGCCGAGAAGTACTGGCTGGAGCGGTCCCCGCGCATCGTCAGGGTGCCGCCCTTCAGCCGGCCGCCCCGGATCCGGAGCGGCGGGCATCCGGTCGCGCACGCCACGTCCACCCCGAGCTGCCTCAGCCCGTCGACGAGATCGGCGATCGGGCGCTTGGCCATGTGCTCGTCGCCGACCAGCACCACCTCGCCGGGCACCAGGCACGCGAGCGCCGCCAGGAAGCGCACCGTGGTGCCGCTGTTCCCGATGAACAGCTCGCGCTCCGGCGCGCGCAGCCGGCGCCGCCCCCCCTGCACCACGAGCGTCTCGGGCCCGGCGTCCTGGATCCCGATCCCCATCGCTTCCAGGGCGGACCGCATGTGCCGCGTGTCGTCGCTGTGGAGCACCCCCTCCAGCGTGCTCTCGCCGTCGGCCAGCGCCGCCAGCACGAGCGCGCGGTTCGTGATGCTCTTCGAGCCGGGGACACGCCAGATCAGCTCAGGCGGCGAGGAGAGCGGGACGATGGGCAAGGGACCGGCAGGGATCATGGGGCCGGCAGACTAGATCTTCGTGGCAGCGCTGGCTACGTGCGGCAGCACGGCCCTGGGGTTCCCTGGCACGTGCCGCGCACGCGTCGCCGCTGTACTGCTCTGAACGTCGCTGCTCCGGCGCGCATCGCAGCGTGAAGAACCCCAATCGTCACGACCACCCCTCGCCGCTCCCTCGACGGGGCCACACGAACCGAGTCCCTGCCACGATGCCTCTCTTGCTTCCTCGCCGGGCCCAGCCCGAACGCCACCGCAGCGCCCGCTGCCGCCGCCTCGTCGTCGTGACGGGGCTCCTGCTCGCCGTGGCGAACGCCGCGATCGCCGCGCCCGCCGAGCCGCCGCAGCCCGCCGCTGGGCCAGCGCCGCCCGCGGTCGAGCTGGCGCATCTCGCGGTCGAGCCGGCGCAGCCTGCCGCCCCATCGGCGCGGGAGATGGCGGCCGAGCACTATGGAAAGGCCCGGGCGTTCTACGAGCGGCGCGAGTGGTCCCGGGCGCTCGCCGAGTACCTCGCCGCGCGGCAGCTCTACTCGAGCTGGGCCGCGACCTCCGGCGCCGCGGTGTGCCTGAAGCAGCTCGGGCGCCACGACGAGGCGCTGGAGATGTTCGAGGAGCTGCTGCGCGAGTTCAGCCACCGGCTGCCCGACGCGGCGAAGGAGGCGGCGCAGCGCCAGCTCGACGAGCTGCGCCAGCTGGTCGGCATCCTCGAGGTCGACGCCGCCGAGCCGGGCGCGCTCATCGCGGTCGACGGGCGGCACCGCGGCGAGGCGCCGCTCTCCGGGCCGCTCCGGCTCACCTCCGGCAGCCACTGGGTGCGCGTGTTCAAGGAGGGGTTCGAGCCCTTCGAGCAGCGCATCGAGATCGCGGGCGACCGGCTGGTGCGCGTCAGGGCGCGGCTACGGCCGCTCGCGCGCATGGGGCGCTTGCGGGTCATGGAGAGGGAGGGCCGGCCGCTCGAGGTCGTGGTGGACGGCAGCGTCATGGCGAGAGCGCCCTGGGAGGGGCTGCTCGCGCCCGGCGTGCACACGGTCGCGCTGCGCGGCGAGGGCCGCCTCGGCTCGCCGCCGGTGCAGGTCGACGTCGAGGTCGACAGGACCGTGCCGCTGACGCTCTCGGCCGAGGAGCTCGCGTCGGCGCTGCGGATCGAGCCGGTGCCGGTCAACGCCACCGTGGCCGTCGACGGCGTGACCGTGGGCCGCGGCGTCTGGGAGGGGCGGCTGCGCGCGGGCGCGCACCGGGTGGAGATCGCCGCGCCTGGGTTCCTGCCGGAGTCGCACCGCGTACTCCTCGGGCGCGATCACACGGAGGTCGCGCGCGTGACGCTGGAACGCGACCCGCGCTCGCCCTTCTGGCGCAAGCCCGCGCGCCCGGCGCGGTTCGTCGTCGAGGGGGTCACGGGCGCCGTGCTCGTTCCCAGCTTCGGCGGCGAGGTCGCGGGCACCTGCATCCGCGGCTGCGAGGCGGCGCTCGGCACGGGCGGCTCCGCCGTGATCCATGCGGGTTACGAGCTCGGCATGGGCCTCGGGCTCGGCGTCAGCGTCGGCTACCTCGCGGTGTCGCAGCGCCTCCAGGGCCGCGCCACGGAGGTGATCCCGATGGGCCTGCCGCCCAACCGGGGCACCGTCGATGATCGGCTGGCGCTGCGCAGCGCGCTCCTCGGCGGGTGGATCAGCTTCGCGCTGCCGCTGGGCGAGCGCGTCCCGCTGCACTTCCGCCTCGGCGCCGGCGCCGCCGCCGGCGCGCTCCTGGAGGAGCGCACGAACGGCGCGTTCCGGACGGGCGACGGGGCGCCGTACGAGCTCGCCCCCTTCGTCCAGAAGCACCCGGCGTTCTTCTTCCACGTGACCCCCGAGGTGCGGATCGGCCTGCCGATCGGCCGGGTGGTCCAGCTGAGCGCGGGCATCGCCTTTCCCGTGCTCGTCGACCTGGAGCGGCCCACGTGGGACGCGGCCCAGGCCGTGCTCGCGGGGGGAGACGGCCGTGGCACGTTCCCGGTCGAGAGGCTCGCCGGCCCCGTGCTCCTCACGGTCGCTCCCGGGATCGGCGCTCGTTACGAGTTCCACTGACAGAGACGCTCGTGCGAGCCCTGCGGACAAGGACAGAGGGATTCGATATGCCCATTGCTGGTTCGAGGCGCCGACCTGCCCGGTGGACGCTGGCGTTCGTCTGGATGGTGACCCTGGCCTTGCTGCTCGGCTGCAGCGAGGTGGCCGATCCGATGGATGCGCGCCTCCTCAGGCGGCAGTTCCCCGAGCAGGCCGACGCCATCCTTCAAGGGCCCTTTGCCTTCGCCCCGGCGGACGATGGGTTCGAGGCCCCGCGGCCGCTCGATGTGCCCCCCGCCCGCGCCGGCGCTGGCGGGCTGCGCTCCCGGTTCCCGCGGCGCGGCGACGGCGCCGTCCGTTTCCCCCTGCCGGACGGCGCCGAGGCGCTGGTCAGGGAGCTCGGCGCCACCGGCGCCGGCGAGCTCGCGGAGGGCGCGGTGACCTATGCGCGGGCGGGCGGAGCATCGTTCTGGACCGCCCTCGACGACGGCTACGAGGAGTGGCTGCTGCTCGAGCCGCGCGCGGTGCGGCGTGACGCGCCCGTGGCCTCCTGGCAGGTCGACGGGGCCGCGCTGCGCCAGGACGGCGAGGCCGTGGAGGTGGCGGACGCGCGCGGCGCGACGCAGATCCGCGTGACCGCGCCCGAGGCCTACGCGGCGGGGGGGAGGCCCGTCGGCGCGCGGCTCATCGCGCGGGCGGAGCGGATCGAGCTGTGGGTGGAGGCCGAGGGCGAGACCGTGCTGGTGGATCCGCGGTGGAGGCCCGTCAGAGAGATGAACTCCCCCCGCTACCGGCATACGGCGACGCCGCTGCCGGACGGGCGGGTCCTCGTCGTCGGCGGCTATCATCGCTGGGACGCGCACGACAGCGCTGAGCTGTTCGACCCGGCCTCGGGCGAATGGTCGGTCCAGGGGTCGATGAGCGCCGCCCGCGCCGATCACACGGCCACGCTGCTGCCGGACGGGCGGGTCCTCGTCATCGGCGGCGATACCGGCGGCACCGAGGGCGATACCGCCGCCCCGGATCTCGAAGGAGCGCTCGACAGCATCGAGGTGTTCGACCCGGACTCCGGCCAAGCAAGCGGGTGGTCCACCGGAGATCCCATGAACGCTGCCCGCGCCGATCACACGGCCACGCTGCTGTCGGACGGACGGATCCTCGTCGCCGGCGGCTACGGCCCTGAAGGAGCGCTCGACAGCGCCGAGCTGTTCGACCCGGTCTTCGGCGTATGGTCCCCGCTGCCTCCCATGGGCACCGCCCGCACCGCTCACACGGCGACGCTGCTGCAGGACGGGCGGGTCCTCATCACCGGCGGCGACGGGCCTGACGGCTTGGTCGACAGCGCCGAGCTGTTCGCCCCGGTCTCCGGCGTATGGTCCCCGCTGCCTCCCATGAGCGCCGCCCGCGCCGCGCACACGGCGACGCTGCTGCCGGACGGGCGGGTCCTCGTCGTCGGCGGCGCCGATCCAGACGGCGCGCCCAACGACGCCGAGCTGTTCGACCCGGGCACGGGGACATGGCTCACCGTCAGGCGCATGGCCGCCGCCCGCACCGCGCACACGGCGACGCTGCTGCCGGACGGGCGGGTCCTCATCACCGGCGGCGACGGGCCTGAAGGGTCGCTCGATGGCGTCGAGGTGTTCGACCCGGGCTCCGGCAGGTGGCTATCGCTCCAATCCACGCAGATGTCCCGGGCCGAGCACACGGCGACGCTGCTGCAGGACGGGCGGGTGCTCGTCGCCGGCGGCTCCGTGCATGGAACGATCGACGACGCCGAGCTGCTCGACCCGGACGCGGGCATGTGGCGGTCCGTCGACCCACTGCGGACCGCGCGGCACTCGCATACCGCGACGCTGCTGCAGGACGGGCGGGTGCTCGTCGCCGCCGGAGACGGCGGCGATGGCGCCGCACACCCCGGAGGGTTCGTCGACATCACCGAGGTGTTCGACCCGGACTCCGGCACATGGCGCGTCGTCGGCCCCATCGGCCAGGTCCGGATCGGGCACACGGCAACGTTGCTGCCGGACGGGCGGGTGCTCGTCGCCGGCGGTTACGCGTACCTCGATGGCCAATCGAGCGAGATACGATCGCTGAAACACGCCGAGCTGTTCGACCCCATCTCCGGTACCTGGCAGCCCGTCATCCCCATGAACACCGCCCGGCATAAGCATACCGCGACGCTGCTGGAGAACGGAAAAGTGGTCGTCGCCGGCGGCCGCAATCAGGACGGTTATCTGGACAGCGCCGAGCTGTTCGACCCAGCTTCAGGCAGGTGGTTGCCCCTCGGGCCCATGCTCGCTCCGCGACAGTCGCACACGGCGACGCTGCTGCTGAACGGACAGGTGCTCGTCGCCGGCGGCTATGGCCCTGATGGAACGCTCGACGGCGCCGAGGTGTTCGACCCGGGGTCAGGCGGGTGGCTGCCCCTCGGGCCCATGATCTCTGCGCGTTCGATGCACACGGCGACGCTGCTGCCGGACGGACGAGTGCTCGTCGCCGGCGGTTTCGAGTCGGCGGGCTCGCTCGACAGCGCCGAGGTGTTCATCCCGGACTCCGGCAGGTGGCTGCCGCTCGGGTCCATGCACACCGCCCGCATCGATCACACCGCCACGCTGCTGCCGGACGGGCGGGTGCTCGTCGTGGGCGGCGCCAATATCCAGGCTTCTACCCTGCAGCCCCACACCGTCGAGGCGTTCGACCCGTCCTCCGGGACGTGGTTCCGTCTCGAGCCCCTGCCCTTGGGCCGGTATTGGCACAGCACCACGCGGCTGAAGGATGGCCGGGTGCTCGTGGCCGGCGGCGGCGATGAAGGACCGCTCGACAGCGTGACAATCTTCCACCCGATGGCGGACGGCAGCCCCTGCGCGGCGGACGTCGAGTGCGGCAGCGGCCACTGCACCGACGGCGTCTGTTGCGAGCGGGTCTGCGACATCTATCTCTGCGAAGCGTGCTCGGCGCTCCGGGGCGCCTCCGCCGACGGCGTTTGCACGTCGCTGCACCCCGATTACCTGCCCTTCGCCTGCTCGCCGCAGACCGGGGAACAAACGAGGCCCTGCAAGTCGGTCCACCACTGCGCTGAGGGCTTCGTCTGCGATGTCGAGGGCGAGTGCGTCCTGCCGCCGCAGAGCGGCGGGTTCCTCGACAAGGGCGGCTGCCACCTCGCCATCGCGACGGCCGCGGGGCCGGGGACGCGCGTGCCCGCGGAGCTCGGCCTGCTGACGCTCGCCGCCGTCTCGGCGGCGCTGCGCCGGCGCCGCAGATGACGGCGTGACCGCGCCGGGCGCCCCCGCGCGCTCGCTGCCGAAGAGATGGCTCCACGCTGCGGCGAGCTTCGAGCGCGCCCACGGCGTCACGCGATGATCATCGAATCAACAAGGCGGAATGCACTTTGCAAAGACCTTTTACACACCGCTCTCTTCACCCCAGTCCCCGGCCGCCGCCCACGACATCGTCTCTGTCGACCGCGCCAGCCCGAACCGCCCGCACCGGTCGATGGCGATGACGCCCCCGGTCACGTCGAGCCGCTCTGCCAGGTGCGCGATGATCCCCCGTGCGGCGTCGACGGCGCTGCAGCCGGCGCGCATCCGCTCCACGGCGGAGTGCGCCGACGCGAGCCGGATCATCCCCTCTCCGTAGCCGGTCGTCGACACGGCCCCGGCCTCGTCGTCGGCGTACGTCCCGGCCCCGATGAGCGGCGAGTCCCCCACCCGCCCGACCCGCTTGTTCACCGTGCCGCCCGTGCTCGTGGCCGCGGCGGTGAGCCCGCTCGCGTCCCGCGCGACAGCGCCGACCGTGCTGCCCGCCCAGGAGGTCGCGCGGCCCGCGCCCTGCTGGACCGCGGCGAGCGCCTCCCGCGCGGCCTCGGTGATGAGCGCCGCCTCGCCCACGGGCGAGAACCCCATCCGTCGCGCGAACCTCGCGGCGCCCTGGGCGGCGTAGAGCACATGCCTGCCGTCCTCCAGCGCCGCGCGCGCGATCGCGATCGGCTCGGCGAAATCCGAGAGCGCGCAGACCGCGCCGGCCCGCAGCCCGCGGCCCTCCATGATCGACGCGTCGAGCTCGACGTGGCCCTCCTCGTTGAGGACCGCCCCCGTGCCCGCGTTGAAGAGCGGATCGTCCTCGAGGACGCGCACCGCGCGCTCGACGGCGTCGAGCGCGCTCCCGCCCTCGGCGAGCACGCGCGCCCCCTCGCGCGCCGCGCAGAGACACCCCGCCGCGTGCAGCGGCCGCCGCTTGGGGGCGACGTTCCCCGCGCCGCCGTGCACCAGGATGGATCGCTCCCCTCCGCGCCCGCCCAGATGATGGATGACGTGCATCACGCTCGCGGCACCCTACCGCGGCGCGCGCCCGGAGGTCCACGCCCACCCGGCGCTACTCGGCCGGAGACGCGCCCCTCTTGGCCGTGAGGTCGTAGTCCATCCCGCACGGCAGCGCCGCGAACACCGGCGCGAAGCTGAGCTCGCCGGCCACGAGGTTCTCGCAGTGCGATCCCGCCGTGGGCGTGAACGCGTAGGACATCCGCGCCTTGAACCGCGCGACGTCGTCGCCGGCGTCGCCGAGCTCCCCGCTCGCCCGGTCGCGCCGCTCGACGGAGCACGGCGGCCCTGGCGGCGCGTCGCCGGTGCGCATGTCCGCGATCACGCGCCCCTCGATCGAGAAGCTCACGTTGTCCTCGGCGAGGACGCCCTCGATGACGCTGGCGCCGTTGTCCCAGAACAGCGCGCCCTCGCCGCGCGCGAGCTCGACATCGAACTCCCACAGGCGCGTCGCCCCGAGCGCCCCCTCACCGCACGTGTTCGCCGTCTGCGTCCCGACCACGTGGAAGGTGCCGAGCGCGGTCCCCTGCGCCGCGGTCTCGTCGCCGAAGGCGTCGACGCACGCCGGGAGCACAGCCGACAGCAACGCGAGCAGCAGCATCCGCATCGAGCCCGCCTACCAGACCGGCCCGGCGAGGGACAAAAAAGCACCCCAGGCAATGAAAATAAAAAACGGGTCGGGTGCTTCGCTTGCACCCGACCCGTCCCGTGGGCCTCTACCGGAGGCCTTCTGGACCCCGCATGATCCCGCCTGTGCGGCGCCTCCCCTGCCCCATCGCGACGAGCGATCGACCCCGTAGAACCGGTGAGAATCGTTTCCGGAAGACCTGAGTCTCCCTCGATTCCCTCTCTGCCGGTCTCGCGGAGGTCGCGATGGCAATCAACAGGTTGTTAGGCACCGGACCTGGCCGAGCGCGGAGGCGTCTCGCAAGGCCCCGATGACCCTGCGTCACGCTCCACGAGGGTCAGCTGTTCCCAGCCTCCGGTATAGAAGAGCCACTGGTACTGTGCATGGTGTCCATCCCTCCTCCGGCGTGCCGGCACCCCGCGCCGGATCGAAAGAGATCGTCCGGCATGGCAAGGGTGTTCGATTGCGGATCAGCGGAGAGCCCGCCGATCTGGTGTCGACCCCGGCACCGTGGTGCTCCACGGCAGGACCATCCTGGAGCTGATGCTCCGTCCGAGGCCGAGGACCAGCCTATCACCGCTGTTCAGGCGAGCAAGGGGCTCACGCACTGAAACATCGAAAGCAACTCGCTTCCATTCATTCCTCACCTCGCGCGCCGGCGCAGCGCCCAGAGCCGCTCGGAGCGACCAGGCCGGACAGGGCGCAGCGCCCGTCGGTCGCACAGCGCACGGCCGCACAGCGCACGGCGCACAGCGCGGTTCAGAGGGGCTGCGCGCAGAGCGCGGGCGAGCAGCGGACGGAGCGCGTCCGGACACGGGAGCACATCCGACGGAATGTGTCCGGCGGAGCGGAACAGCAGCGCGGACGGCAGCGGCGGCCGGGGCGCGGCGAGCTCGCGGAGGCGCCGCGGCGCGCGTGGCGCCAGCGCGCGCCGGCTACACGTGCATGAACCAGCTCGGCTCCTCGGCCTCCGGCAGCGCCGTGGCGAGGACCGCGAGCATCGCGTCGATCTCTTCCTTCGTATGCACGCCGCTGCGCAGGATGGCCGCGGGCCCCTCGCCCGCCGGCACCACGACCGACTCGACGGCGAGCGCCGTCTCGACCCCGTAGCCGTAGGACGCCAGCGTCACGACCGCCGTGGCTTCCCGGTCGTCGAGCAGCCTGCGGATCGTCATCGTGCGCCGCACGCGCTCGCTGTCCTCGGCCCACGACGCGAGCCACACACGCGTCGCTTCGTCGAGGCCGACGAGCACGAGCTGAGCGGGGGGCATGGCGTCGGGATCGGCCGCGGCCACCGCGGCGCGGTGGAAGCCCCGCACCTCCCGGCACCAGAGCGGCGGCGCGCCGTCGACCCGGACGAGGAAACCGCAGGGACCGCGAGCCCCCTCTCGCTCGGAGCCCCCCGAAGAAGCGGAAGAGAAACTGTCGTTCGACACGAAGGGAGACGATACACGAGCTCTGCTCGGCGGAGGAAGCCCGCTCGATTGCGCAGCACGTCGAACCGCCAAGGCTCCGCCCAGGTCACACAGGGTGCCTGGGTGCGCTCGCCGCCTCCCTTGGCTTCCCGTCGCCTCCCGTCGCCTCCCGTGCCTCCCGTGCCTCCGTGCCTCCCGTGCCTCCCGTGCCTCCCGTGCTTCCCGTGCTTCCCCGTCGGATTCCTGCGCTTCCCTCCCCTGGCACGGTTCCCACAACGAGAACGCCACACTCCCTGGATTTCGGCTAAGGTGGCCCCCGCCTCCCCCGTGGAGCCCGTCCGGGACGGGGTGCGTTCTGCACCTACGGCGTCGCCCCGGCCGACGGGCTCCAGCCCGCAGCGGCGGGTCGGGGCGGCGGCAGCAGCGCTCGTCGCCGGGCGCGCTGTCGCGGCAGCCGGCGCAGAGGCCGCCGGCGCGCCCCCCACGTCACCTCGATCCCGATCCCGAACCGCAGGCAATGAAGCTCACGTCGCAAGAAATCATCGAGATCGTCGCCGCGTTCTGCGCCTACTTCGGCGCCGCGTACGCGCTCAACGCCTTCGCCCCCCCTCGCCTTCGCGTGCTCGCGCGGTACGGCACGGTCGCCGCGGGCGCCGTGCTGTTCTTCTATGGCCTGCACCGGTACATCGACGAGCACGCCCGCGCCGTGGACCTGGCGAAGGTGCTGATCGCGATGGGCGCCGCGCTCTGCGTCTTCTACGAGACGCAGCGCGAGGGGATGCGCCGGCCGATCGCGGAGCGCTGGAAGCGGTACGTCGGCGTGGCCCTCGGGGTCGCCGCCATCGTCGCCTACTTCAACGGCTTCCGCTTCGGCTATCCCAAGTATTACCATCGATGGGATCAGTTCCACTACTACATGGGGGCCAAGTACTTCCCCGAGATGGGGTACGACGGCCTCTACAAGTGCGCGCTGATCGCGCAGGACGAGCTCGGGCTCGTCACGTACACGAACGAGGACACCGGGCGGTCCATCAAGCTGGACATGGCGAAGGAGGTCCGCCACCCGGACAAGAAGATCCGGAACCTCGGCGGCGACAACCTCCTCATGCCGGCGAGCGAGGTGCTCGACAAACCCGAGATCTGCAAGGCGCACTTCGCCCCGGAGCGCTGGGAGAAGTTCAAGGCCGACGTGCAGTTCTTCCGGACGTCCTCCGACAAGGGCTACTGGGAGGACATGCAGAAGGACCACGGCTACAACCCGCCGCCGGTCTGGACGATCATGGGCAAATTCTGGGGGGACCTCCAGCCGGCCAGCACCGGCTACCTCCAGTTCCTCGCCAGCTTCGATATTTTCTATCTGCTCGGCATGTTCGCCGCCATCTACTGGGCCTTCGGATGGCGGGTCTTCGCCGTCGCGGCGATCTTCTGGGGCTGCCAGTCGTCGGCGCCGTTCTACTGGACCGGCGGCGCGTTCCTCCGGCAGGACTGGCTCTTCTA
The DNA here is from genome assembly GCF_051521365.1 of Sorangium sp. So ce590. NCBI lineage: Bacteria > Pseudomonadati > Myxococcota > Polyangiales > Polyangiaceae > Sorangium > Sorangium sp. So ce590. The sequence continues at coordinate 3,908,306 of NZ_CP150346.1, read as the reverse complement.
CCTCGTCCTCTCGGCCTGCCTCATCCGCAAGCGCTACTTCAAGCTCGCCGGCGCGAGCATGGTCTACGCCGGCCTCCTGCGCATCTTCCCGGGCCTGCCGGTGATCGGCTGGCTGACCGTCGCGGGGATTTACCTCGTCCGCCACAAGCGGATGGCGCGATCGCACGTGCAGGTCCTGATCGGCGGCGTCCTCGCGGCCGCCGTGCTCATCCCGGTGAGCATGAAGGTCTCCGGCAAGGACTCGTACGTGCAGTTCTACGAGCACACGCTCAAGGTGCACGACCAGACGCCGCTGACGAACCACATGGGCCTCCGCGTCCTCGTCGGCCACAAGCCCGGGACCGGCGTCGAGTCCGGCCGGATGAAGTACACGAAGGACACGAAGCTCGTCGATCCGTTCGAGGTCTGGAAGCGGATGCGCAACGAGCGCTACGCGAAATACCGGTGGATCGCCTACGGGATCATCGCCGCCAGCTTCGCCGGCTTCGTCTACGTGTGCCGGCGGATCCGCTCGCTGTGGGTGGCCCAGTGCCTGGCCCAGATCTTCGTCATTCTGCTCTCGCAGCTCACCTGTTATTACTATTCGTTCATGATCCTGAGCGCGCCGCTCACCCGGCTGAAACGGCAGATCGAGGTGCCCCTGTTCGGCCTGGCGGCGCTCAGCCAGTTCATCTGGATCACGTTCCACTATAACGACGACAAGTACACGGCGCTCACCGTGGTCTCACTCGCCTTCTGCTATTACCTGCTCTGCCTCTTCTCGGGTAAGCCGATGCCGTGGGCGCGGCGCCACGAGCCGGCGAGCGCCGAGGAGGCGAAGCCAACGGCCCAGAAGGCCTGAGGCGCCGCGCGTCCGCGCTGGCCCCCCGCGACACCGCCCCCCCAAGAACGCCTGGAGACGCCTGGAAGCGAACGATGACGGACGTAGAGCGAGAGCATCCTGAAGAGCCCGGAGACCTCCAGGGAGACGAGGCCCGCCCGAGCTACCCCGGGGCGCCGGCGGAACGGGAGCACAGCCCCCCCCAGCGCGGCGACGAGCGCGCGGTCCACGCCTTCCGGAAGGTCCCGCGGACGGGCGTCATCTACGTTACGACCGAGGCCGCGCGCCTCGGGTTCAATCCGGGCGCCGACGAGGGGGCGGACGGCTGGTGCAACCTCGGGCAAGGTCAGCCGGAGACGGGGCCGCTCCCCGGCGCGCCCGAGCGCTGCTCGGCGGTGCCGATCGCCGGCGACGACCAGGAGTACGCGCCGGTGGCCGGCCTGTGGGAGCTGCGCGAGGCGATCGCCTCGCTGTACAACCGTGCGTACCGGCGTGGCATGCCGTCGCGCTACACGGCCGAGAACGTCGCCGTGTCGGGCGGGGGCCGCATCGCCCTCACCCGCGCCGCGGCGGCGCTCGGGCAGATCAACCTCGGCCACTTCCTGCCCGACTACACCGCGTATGAGGAGCTGCTCGACGTCTTCCGGCTGTTCTCGCCGATCCCGATCCTGCTCGAGGGCGAGCGGGGCTACTCGTTCTCGGTCGGCGATCTCCGCCGCGAGATCCTCGGCCGCGGCCTGAGCGCGATCCTCGCCTCGAATCCATGCAACCCGACCGGAAAGCACGTGCGGGGCGAGGAGCTCGCCGCCTGGGTCCGCACCGCAAAGGAGCTCGATTGCGCGCTCTTGCTCGACGAGTTCTACTCGCACTACGTCTACGGGATGGGCGACGTCGCCCCGATGGAGAGCGCCGCGCGCTACGTCGAGGAGGTCGACCGCGATCCGGTGGTGATCTTCGACGGCCTGACGAAGAACTGGCGCTACCCCGGCTGGCGCGTCACCTGGACCCTGGGGCCGCGCGAGGTCATCGAGGCGGTGGCGAGCGCCGGCAGCTTCCTCGACGGCGGCGGCTCGAAGCCGATGCAGCGCGCCGCGGCAGAGTTGCTCACCATCGAGCACACCCGCGCCGAGACGACGGCCATCCACCGCGCGTTCTCGCGCAAGCGCGAGCTCTTGCTCGCGGGGCTGCGCAAGATCGGCGTTACCATCGACGTGGCGCCCGAGGGCACGTTCTACGTCTGGGGCTCGGTCGCCGACCTGCCGCCGGGGCTCTCGGACGGCCACGGCTTCTTCCGGGCGGCGCTCGGGGAGCGGATCATCGTCGTGCCGGGCGAATTCTTCGACGTCAACCCGGGCAAGCGCCGGGCGGGCCGGCCGTCACGGTTCCGTCACCACGTCCGCTTTTCGTTCGGCCCGAGCGAGGAGGTCCTCGTCCGGGCGCTCGGGCGGCTCGAGCGCATGGTAGGCGAGCGTCGCCGGGCCTGACACCGGAGGCGCCGCGCAGCGGAGCGGGAAGACGGGGCCGAGCGCCAGGTCTTGTCGCGCTGCACGTCTTCCGACATGGTGGGGGAGCGCGTGGCCAAAGATCCGTGGAGTGATTGGAACGACGACGACCCCGGTAACTTCCAGCCGGGGGATACCATCGGCCCCTACGAGCTGCTGTTTCCTGCGGCCGTGGGCGGCATGGCCGCCGTGTGGGCCGCGCGGCTCAGGCGGCCCAACGGCACCGTCCAGATCGTCGCCGTCAAGCTGCTGTCGGACGCGATGCGCGGGGACGACGACGCGCGCGCGATGTTCCTCGACGAGGCGTGCACCGCGTCGCGCATCCTCCACCCGAACGTGGTGCACATCCTCGCGTACGGCGAGGTCCGCGATCGGCCGTACCTCGCGATGGAGTGGATCGACGGCGCCCCGATCGCGAAGATCTTCTCGAACCAGAAGGCGAAGCGCGCGCTCCTGCCGCTCAGCTGGGTGCTCCACGTGATGATCGACGCGTGCGCCGGCCTGCACGCGGCGCACGAGGTCCGCGACGACACGGGGGAGCTGCTCAACCTCATCCACCGCGACGTCACGCCCGAGAACGTGATGGTGACCTTCGACGGCATGGTGAAGGTCGTCGACTTCGGCGTCGCGAAGACGCGGGCGCGCGCGCAGGTCAGCCGCGTCGGCGCGATCAAGGGCAAGACGGGGTACTTCTCGCCCGAGCAGGTGATGGGCGGCGCGCTCGATCGCCGCAGCGATCTGTTCTCCATGGGCGTGCTGCTCTACCTGCTCGTGACGGGTCACACGCCGTTCCGCGGCAAGGGCCCGCTCGAGGCGATGCAGCAGATCGCCAACCGCAACCCGCAGCCGCCGCGCGAGATCATGCCCGAGGTCCACCCGGAGCTCGATCGCATCATCATGCGGGCGCTCGCCAAGAACCCGAACGAGCGGTACCAGACGGCCGCGGAGCTGCGCCGCGATCTCGAGCAGGTGAGCATCGCCATCCGCGACAGCTACAACGACAAGCAGGTGGGCCAGCTCGTCCGCGAGCTGCTCCCCGGGGTCGCCGAGGCGCGCAAGGAGCGGATCGACCAGGCGATCGACGAGCTCGATCGGATCCTCGCCGAGCGCGCCCACCCGCACAGGCCGCAGGCAGCGCGCCCCGAGGACGCGACCGAGGTGATGCTCCGGCGCATCTCCATGCTGCCGATCCTGCAGGACGGGCCGGAGGCGCCGGAGGACCCGGCCGACGCGGCGCCGCCCTCCGCCGGGGCGGGCCCCGCGAGCTCGCGCATGTCGGGGCCGGCCAGCTCGCGCATGTCGGGCCCCGCGAGCTCGCGCATGTCGGGCCCCGCGAGCTCGCGCATGTCGGGGCCGACCAGCTCGCGCCGCTCGAACCCGGATCCGATGCGCAAGTCGAACCCGGACGCGACCCGCAAGTCGCATCCGGACGCGACGAGCTCGCCGCTCGAGTTCGCGGCAGGGCTGCCGCCCCTGCCGATGGGCCCGCCGCCGCTGCCCGCGGGCCGACCGGCGGCGCACGTCGGTCCGCTGCACGTCGGGGCGGCGCACGCGGGTCCAGCGGTGCACGCGAACGGGCCCACGAGCGCGGTCACGTCGACGCCCGAGCAGCGCGCGCGCCCGGGCTGGGCGAGGGGGTCGTTCGTCCGCGTGGCGCTGATCACGCTGATCGTTCTGGGTCTGGCCGCGGCGGCAGCGTTCCTGCTGGTCCGGCGTTCCGGCGGCCTGTCGTTCGGCTCGCTGGTGTTGCCCTTCGCGCGTCCAAGCGCGTCCGGGCCGACGCTGGCTCCGCCCGACGCCGGGGTGACGCAGGACGCAGCCGCGGCGCAGGACGCAGCCGCGGCGCAGGACGCAGCCGCGGCGCAGGACGCGGCCGTGACGGCCGCGCTCGACGCCATCGCTGACGCCGCAGCCTCGGCCGACGCAGCCGCGGCTGAGCTGGCCGCCGACGCGGCCACCCCGGCCGACGCAGACGCCGACGCCGCGGTCCCCGCCGACGCAGCCGCACCTCTCCCGAGCGGACAGCCGGCGTATGTGCCCGGCGGCGCCGCCCCCGCGCCGCGCGTCCCGGGGCCCTTGCCGGCGCCGCCTGTCACCGGCGCGCCCGTGCTGCGGCCTGGATGGCCGTCGAACCCGCCCCGCCCCACGCCGCCTCCGCCGCGCGCCCCCGCGCCCGGCCAGGCTCCACGGCGCTCGCCCGGGCCTGCCTCGCCGCCCCCCCTCGACCTGGCGCCGCGGTAGCGAGCGCCGTCGGACCGGGTGCGGCGGCGGCCTCCGCAGCCCTCCGCGTACCGGTGCATCGCCGCGAGCTTCGCCGCCGCGGGCGCGCTCAGTCCTTCTGCGGCTTCTCGGCCTGCGGCTTCTCGGTCTGCGGCTTCTCGGTCTGCGGCTTCTCGGTCTGCGGCTTCTCGGGCAGCGGGGTGGCGCGAGACGCGGCTTTCTTCAGGGACGACTCCGCGAGCGACACCAGCATTGCGAGGTTCACCGGCTTCGAGAGCAGGAAGATCGCATGCCGCCACAGCGCGCGGATGCGGGCCTGCTGCGACTCATCGGCGGTCACGACGAAGACGGGCGTGTCCCGGTTCAGCGCCCCCTTGGCCGAGAGCGAGTCGAGCACGCTGAAGCCGTCGACCAGCGGCATGTGCAGGTCGAGCACCACGAGATCGAATTTGCGCGCGGCGAGCCGGCGCAGCGCCGGCGCCCCGCCGTTCGCCTCCTCGATGTCCCCGAGCGTACGGAGCGCGCGTCCAAACATGCCTCGGATCGCGGTGTCATCATCGATGACGAGGATGCACGTCACAGCATGACGATGTTTGCATGGATACGGAAGCGCTGGAAGCCCGCCGCCCGTCTCCGCATCGCGCGGAGCGAGCGTCCACAAGGCCGCGCGCCGCGGATCTCCATCTCGGGACGTCGCCGACGTCGCCTCGGCCCAACCGTGATCCCGCGTCCGCTTCGCGCCTTCGCTCGCAGGAAAACGCTCGGCCGGACCTCGCGCTCGACGCAGTGAGCGCGAGGTCCGCACAGCGAAGACGGACGCCTCGTCATCGCAGATCCTGTGTTCAGTGGCCCCGGGCGAGACGTGGACGCCACGGACGGGCTGCGGTAGACGCGGAGCAAGACCTCATCCGCACCGCAAAGGAACGATCCATGGGCAAGTTCACCCTCACGAACGAGATCAACTGCAACGTCGACACCTTTTGGAAGCTGTTCCTGGACAAGACCTTCAACGAGGAGCTCTACCGGAAGGAGCTCGGTTTTCCCGAGTACACCATCACGGAGCAGGTCGAGACGGAGACGGAGATCCTCCGGAAGTCGGCCGGGAAGCCGAAGATGAACCTGCCCGGCCCCGTGGAGAAGCTGCTCGGCTCGGGCTTCCGCTATACCGAGGAGGGCAGGCTGAACAAAGCCACGAAGGTGTGGAGCTTCAAGCTGACGCCCAGCACCCTGGCCGACAAGATGCGCAACGAGGGCGTGGTGCGCGTCGAGGCGATCGGCGACAACAAGGTGCGTCGGATCGCCGAGCTCATCATCGAAGCGAAGGTGTTCGGTATCGGCGGCTTGCTCGAGAGCAGCGCCGAGAAGGAGCTGCGGCAAGGATGGGAGGAAAGCGCCGTCTTCATGAACAAGTGGATCGCCCAGGGCCGAGCGGTCTAGCCGCCCAGGCATCCGCCGGTCGGCCGGGCCCCGCTTGCCTGCCACCAGGCAGGCGGAAGCGAGCGCCGCCAGACGCATGGCGGGCGACGCCGCCGGGCGAGGAACGCGAGCGACGTCTCTCCGCCCATCCCTCGCCCGGTTGAAGAACGCGACCCGCACGTCCAAGGTCAAAGCGCGCGATTTTATGTAACCCCGCTTGCTGAGATAGCTCACAGGTAACAGGGCCACGGCATGGAGCACGTGGTCATCCTCGGCGCCGGCTTCGGCGGTCTCTACGCGGCGAAGGCGCTCCGGCGCGAGCCGGTGCGGGTGACCGTGATCGACCGGCGCAACCACCACACGTTCCAGCCCCTCCTGTATCAGGTCGCCACCGCAGGCCTGAACCCGAGCGACATCGCCGCGCCCATCCGGCGCGTGCTCCGCAAGCAGAAGAACACGAGCGTGCTCCTCGCCGAGGCGACGGCGATCGACCCGGCGCAGAAGCGGGTGATCTTGGAGGACGGCGAGCTCGGCTACGACAAGCTGATCGTGGCGGCCGGGGCGTCGCACTCCTACTTCGGGCACGATGAGTGGGCGCCGTTCGCGCCCGGGCTGAAGACCATCGAGGATGCGCTCCAGATACGGCGGCGCGTCCTCCTCGCCTTCGAGGCGGCCGAGCGCGAGCCCGATCCGGCGCGGCGGCGCGCCTGGATGACGTTCGTGGTGGTCGGCGGGGGCCCGACGGGCGTCGAGCTCGCCGGGGCCCTCTCGGAGCTCGCGCGGCACACGCTCCTGCACGACTTCCGGCGCATCAACCCGCGCGAAGCGCGCATCCTCCTCGTGGAGGGCGCAGGGCAGGTCCTGCCATCGTACGTCCCGGAGCTGGGCGAGAAGGCGCGAGAGCAGCTGGCGGCGCTCAACGTGGAGGTGCATACGCGCTGCCTCGTCACCGAGATCGACGACGAGGGGGTCTCGATCGGCGACAAACGGATCGAGGCCAAGACCGTGCTCTGGGGGGCCGGCGTCGCAGCGTCACCCCTCGCCCGCAGCCTCGGCGTGCCGCTCGACCGGGCAGGGCGCGTGCTGGTTGCGCCGGACCTGACCGTGCCCGGCCACGAGGACGTCTACGTCGTCGGCGATCTCGCGTCGCTGAAGCAGGAGGACGGGACGCCCGTGCCGGGCGTGGCGCCCGCGGCGATCCAGGCAGGCCGCCACGCCGCGCGCAACATCGCGCGCACCGTGCGGGGGCTGCCGCGGCTGCCGTTCCGGTACCGCGACAAGGGCGCGATGGCGACGATCGGGCGGGCCGCTGCGGTCGCCGACTTCGGCAAGGTGAAGCTCTCCGGGTTCCCGGCGTGGCTCGCGTGGCTCTTCGTCCACATCGTGTTCCTGATCGGCTTCCGCAGCCGGTTCCTCGTGCTGTTCTCGTGGGCCCTGTCGTACCTGACCTACCAGCGCGCCTCGCGCCTGATCACGGGAGAGACCCCGCAGCTCGTGGAGGACCACCACGCGCCGGCGCTCGAGCCGCGCAAGGACGACGGCGCGCTCGCGAGCCAGCCGCTGGAGCACGCGCGCACGCGCGTCTAGGCGCCGCCGGACACGCCGCTGCGCGGCCCGTTCCGCCGGTCGACCGCGCGCAAGGCACGGCGGCGCGCCTCGCTCGACCACCGCGGGCCCGGGCGTCGCTCGCGGCGTCGCTCGGACCGGGCCCGGGATGGAGGCCGCGCGGCGCCCGAGAGCACACATGCGGCAGAGCGGGATCCTGCGCTCGTCTGGACCTTTGCGCGCGAGCTGCGTTAGCGTCGTAGACCATGCACATCTATCCCGGACAGGGCGCCTCGGCGCACCCATCGCGAGCCCTCTTCGCCAGCGCAGCATCTCTCGCCGCACTCCTGCTCGGCGCCTCCTCCGCCTTCGCGCAGGCGCCCCCTCCGGTTGAGCCCGCTCCTGCCGGAGCGCAGCCGCAGGCCGCGCCCTATGGAGCTCCTCCGACGTACGGCGCCGCCTACGGGCAGCAGCCCGGCTACTACCCGCCGCCCGGATACGCCCCCCCTCCTGGGTATGCCCCGCCGCCCGGATACGCCCAGCCTTCCAGCACGTATCCCGTCGGCCCGAGGATCATGAACTACGAGGAAGGGCAGGCGGTCCCCGAGGGCTACCGCGTCGAGGAGAGGGCGCGCCGCGGCCTGATCATCGGCGGCGCCGTGACGTTCGGCGTCACGTACATCCTCTCGGCGATGGTCGGGCTCGTCGCGGAGAGCGCGGATCGCGCGAGCGGCGGCACCGGAGAGAGCTACATCCCGCTCTACATCCCCCTCGCCGGCCCCTTCATCACGATCGGCACGTCCGACGCGAAGGGCGGCGGCGTCTTCGTCCTCATGGTCGACGGGCTGGCTCAGGTCGCCGGCGCTGCCATGTTCATCGGCGGCCTCGCCGCGCCGCAGAAGAAGCTCGTCCGCAACGACGTCGCCCTCTCCGTGAAGCCGATCGTCACCGGCGACACCCTCGGCCTCGGCGTCTCCGGCTCGCTCTGAGCGCGCGCCGCCGGCGCCCCGGCGTCACGTCACGACCGGGGCCCTCGCGTCACGTCACGACCGGCGGCGTCTCGTCCATCGTCTTGACGGCGCGCTTGGCCCTGCGGCGCACGTCGACGTGCAGCGACTCGTCGAAGTTGATGGCCGAGAACGCCGCCCGCGCCTCGATGTTCTTGCCGAGGGCGGCGTAGGCCTCGGCCTCGTTCCAGCGCAGCTTCCAGTCGCGCTTCGCGAGATCCGAGAGCCTCCCGGCGTCGGCGATGATCTCCTGGTACCGCTGCTGCTTTCCGAGCTCGCTCCAGTACTCGGCCCTGAGATCGTCGTCCTCGGGCGCGAGCGCGACGGCCGCGGCGAAGCCGGCGAGCGCGTCGTCGATCCGGCCCGCGACGAGCTCGGCGCGGGCGAGCGAGCGGCGCGCGCCGGCGCTGTCGGGGTGCGCGGCGACGAAGGCGGCGAGCGCGGGGATCGCCGCGTTGACCTTCTGGATGTCCGCGGGGTCGCTCGGCCAGAACCGGAGCGAGAGCGCGGCGAGGTCGCCGGGGTCGCTCTCGAGCGCGCGCTCGATCGCGGCGGGCGCCTCCTCGCCGCGGCCGGCCTGGGAGAGGCACTTCGCGAGCTCGACCCACGCGCCGGACGAGGACGGCGCCGTCTTCACGAGCGCCTCGGCCGCGGCGAGCGCCTCGTCGATGCGCCCGAGCGATCGGAGGGCGGCGATCCGCGCGAGGTGCGCTCGCTCGACGCCCTCGCCCTCGCCCTCGCCAGAGACGGCGCGGTCGGCGGCGGCCAGCGCGACGTCGTGGCGGAGCTCGCGCTCGTGGTAGGCGAGCTGCTCGAGATAGAAGGCGCTGTCGCGCGGCGCTGCGTCCCACTGGCCCGTGAGGTAGTCGAGCACCGCGTCGGAGCGCACGTAGACAAGCGAGGCCGCGTCGCGCGGGTTCTCGTAGATCGGCACGAGGACCCCGAGCTGCACCATCGCGTCGAGCGCCGGCTGGCAGTCGGGCTTCGCCTCGAGCGCGAGCACCATCTCGTCGAGGGCGGCGTCCTTCTTCTGCATGGCCAGGTGCACCTGCCCGACCGCCACGTGATAGTCGGCGTCCCCCTGGAACGTCTTCCGGATCGCCTGGAAGCTCTTCAGCGCCGCGGGGTGGTCGCCCATGTTGGCCTGCGCCGAGGCGAGGTTCAGCCGCGCGGCGTGGTCGTCGGGGTCCATGGTGACGATGCGCTTGAGCGCCGAGATCGCCTTCTCGTAGTCGCGCTCGCCGAAGGCCTTCTGCGCGCGCTCCCAGACCGGCGTCTTGTCGAGGAAGGCCTCGAACTGCGAGACGAGCGTGCTGTTCTGCTTGCGCCAGACACCGCTCTTGCCGGGCTCGGAGCTCGTGAGGAAGTCCTTGATCCACTTGCGGGCGGCGTCGATGCTGAGGCCCTTGTCGGCCAACCCCTCGAACTCGCCCCGAGGCACCGGCATGCGCGCGGGGATCCCCTGCCGGCGCGCCATGTTCTCGTCCAGGCCGATCAGCACCCAGTCGCCTTGCTCGCTCATGATCCTAGGACGGTAACCGCCGTGCCCCGCCAGGATCAAGCGACGTCTCGGCGCTGCGCGCCCGCGCAAGAGCGGGCTCTCGACGTGCACGCCCGCGCGAGGCGGGCTCCTCGGCGCGGCGCGCCGGCGCGTCAGGAATAGAGCCAGGCCAGCAGGACGAACGCCATGAAGGCCGCCGCCGCGACCGCGAGGGCGAGCGCGCGCGGTACCCCGAGGAGCATCGGCCGGAGGCTGGCCTGGAACGCGACCGCCTCCACGGAGCTCGGCGGGTTGGCCCGCGTGTCGGGGCCGGACGCGTCGCCCTGGACGGCGAACGCAGCGGTCGGTGTGCCCGCAGCGCCCCCGTTCGCGCCGGCCGCTGCCGCGATCTGCGGGGCCGCGCCGGCGTCCCGAGGCCCCGGAGGGAGCCCAGGCGAGGGGGCGCCGAGGGCGGGGGGCGACGGCGGCGCGGGGGGCGCGAGGTGCTCGAGGCCGAGCTGGGCGAGGATGACTTGCCGCTCGTTGCCCCACGCGACAGGCAGCGCGGTCGTCTCGGGCGCGAGCGTGAGCGGCGCCGACATGACCTTGTGCATCGCCCGCTCGAGCGCGAGCGCCTCGTCGAGGCGGCGCTGCGCGCTCTCCGCGCCGGCGCTCGCGGAGAGGCGCAGCACCTCGGCGGCCATCTCGGAGATGTGCGCCGCCACCTTGGCCAGCGCCAGCTTGCGCTCGGCGTGCGCGACCGCGAAGCGCGCCTCCTCGCGGCTCCGGATCGCCTCGGTCGTGAGCCGGTCGACCTCCGCGTGGAGCTGCTGCGCGCTCTCCGGCGCGCCCTGCGCCAGGGGAGCAGCCCCGGCGTCGTGCTCCGGGGAGAACGCGGCCGCGGCGGTGATCGAGGGAGGCGGCTCGGCGTACGTCGGCGTCGTCGCGGACGTCGAGCGCGGCTCGGCGTCCTGCGCGGTGATGGAGCCGTACGAAGGCAGGCTGCCGCGCTGCCGCCCGCCGCCCGAGCTGCTGGACGCGGGGTCGCCGCGCCCGCGGCCGCTGCTCCCGACGATGACGGTCTTCTCGTCGGCCGTCTCGGAGGGCAGCGTCCCGCGCCGGCGCGAGCTGCCGTCCGCCGTGTCCGTTCCGCGCGAGCCGGGGCCCGACGGCAGCGGCGATGACGTGCCGCCGCCGCGCGTCTCGAGGTCGGTCGCATCGTCGTCAGGGCCGCGCGCCGCGCCGTTCCGGCGGAGCCGGTCGGCGGCGTTCGCTCCCCTGTCTCGCGCGGCGTCGGCGGAGGGCCGGCGCGGGTGCGTCGTCGTCGTGGCCGAAAGCGAGGGGCGCGGCGCCTTGGCGACCCCGGCGAAGCCGCCGGAGACGGCGCGCTCGAACCAGCGCATCTGCCTCATCGCGTTGCGCCGCACGAACCGGCCGAGCGCCTCCTCGTTCCCCTCGAGGTACCCGTGGCTGTGCAGCCAGCCCTCGAGCCGCGCGAGGATCTCGTCCGCGCTCTGGAAGCGCGAGGGCGCGTCCCGCTCGAGACAGCGCATCACGATCGCGACGAGCTCCTTGTCGATCTTCGGCCGGAGCTCCCGCAGATCGGCCGCGGGCTGCGTCGTCATGTTCCGCAGGAGCTCGTAGTCGCTCGACGACGGCCACGGGTGCTTGCCCGAGAAGAGCTCGAACAGCACGACGCCGAGCGAGAACAGGTCGGAGCGCCTGTCGGCGGGGCCCCCGCGGGCCTGCTCCGGCGCCATGTAGGTCGTCACGCGCCGGCGCGCCCCGACGGCCGTGGTCATCACGCGGAGCGACGATTTGGCGAGCCCGAAATCGGCGACCTTCACCTCGCCCTGGAACCCGACGAGCACGTTGCCCGGCGTGAGATCGCGGTGCACCAGGTTGAGCAGCTCGCCGCTCGGCGAGCGGAGCTCGTGCGCCGCGCCGAGCCCGCGGCAGAGCGTCGCGCCGATGTGGACGACGAGCCGCTCGGAGAAGACCTCGCCCGTGTCGAAGACGGTCTTCATGAGCCGCGCGAGGCTCACGCCCTGCACGAGCTCGACGGCGAAGTACGAGCCCTGGTCGTCCGTCCCCCAGCCGGCGACCTCGACGACGTTCGGGTGCTTGAGCGCCGCGGTCGTGCGCACCTCGTCGAAGAACCGGGTGGACACCGTCGGGTCCTCGGCGAAGTGCGGGTGCAGACGCTTGACGGCGAGCAGCTCCCCGGGCCGGTGCGGACCTACCGACCTGCAGAGATCAACGCGGGTGGTCGCTCCGGACGCGATCTCGGCAAGGAACTGAAGCGAGAGCGCAGCCGGCGAGGGCTCGGGGAGCCGAGACATGCGCGATGAAGTCTAGCGGGCGACAACCCCTACCGGAAAGACCCTCAGACGCCCGCGCGCGCCGCGGCGATCGCGGCGGCGACTCCGGAGGGGGTGGCCTTGAGGTGCACGTCCAGGTGGTCATCCTTGGTCTTCAGCGCACGAACACCGAGCACCGGCGCACAGATGCGCAGCGCCCGCGCGACCGCCGGATTCCCGCCGACGGCGGGAATTTTGAGCAGATCCAGGGTGATCCTGTCATCCTTCGCGTCGATCAGCGCGGCGGGCCGCTTCGGCATGAAGGAAACGAGGTTGCCCGGCTTGTCGAGATCGATCGTCCCCGAGTTAATGAGCCCGGCGATCGGCGAGCTCTCGTCGCCCATCACGTGGAGCTTGAGGTCGGCGATCCGCAGGCCGACCTGGATGGCGTCGGCGCGCACGTCGAGCTCCTCGGCGTAGACGGCGAACGAGGCCCGGATCGGGGCGCCCATCACCTTCACGGTGAGCGCGAGGCGCAGGCCGGGGGGCGCGGCCTCGATCACGATGTCCTTGGGTGCGCGCTTTCCGCCGCTGAGCTCCCGCGCCAGGTAGCGCAGCGCATCGATCGGGACGCCGAAGCGCAGGCCGAGCGCGCCGCGCAGCGCCCTCACGATCTCCTCCGGGTGAGCCTTGAGGTAGTCACCGGCCTGGCGGAGCAGCACCTTCGGGTTGGGCTTGGGCATCGTCGGGGCAGCTACGATTGCCCGGAGTCAGCTCCGCGCGCAAGGGGCGAGCGCGATCTGCCGCGAGGTCGTGCGAGGTCGTCGATCCACCGGAAAGGCCGTTGTTCGGACGGGGTCGACTCGTCACACTCGCGCGCGATGCAGACCAGGATACTTCTTGTCATGGCGACAACAATGCTCACGATCGGCTGCGGATCGGCCGACGCGACGCTCGGGTGGGCGCCGGTCGATGAGCCGCCGGGCGGCGGCTCATCGAGCCAGGGAGCCGGCGATGGCCAGGGCGGCAGCGGTGATGGCCAGGACGGCAGCGGTGATGGCCAGGACGGCAGCGGCGACGACCCGTCGAGCGGTGGGGGCGGCGACCTCTCGAGTGGCGGCGGGCCACCGGGCCCCCTGTGCGACCTGGTTCGCGGGTGCGATTCCGCGCCGCCGGATCCGGGCGAGGAGCTCTCATGGAATCACACGTCTTCGTACATCATCACCGCTGCTGGGTTCCCCAACCACCGCGGGCGCGATCTCTACCTGACCCTGGATGAGCCACAGTGGATCATCGGGAAGTTCGCCTACGGGCTCACCGACAAGGATCTGAAGGGTGAGCGGGTCGACATCTATGTGCTCCGCGGCTGCGGTGGCGAGTGGGAGCGCCTCGGCTCGGCGACCACGACGGAAGCGGACGCGACGCACGCCGAGGTCGAGGGCGTGAGCGACGACGGCGGCCGCGTCTACTTCGAGATCCCTGCGGCGCAGCGGCTCGGTGTGGGCAGGCACCGGGTCCACATGGTCGTCCGCGGCGACCTGTCGAGCGCCGACCTCTTCCTCGAGGTCGTCCCCCGGGGCGCCCCGATGTTCGTGAGCGACGTCGATGGGACGCTGACCGGCACGGAGACCGAGGAGTTCACCTCCCTCCTCGTCGGCAAGCTGCCCGGCGTTCAGCCGCACGCCGCGGCGGCGTTCCACCGGCTCGTCGCCAAGGGCTACCGCCCGATGTACCTGACCGCGCGGCCGGAGTGGCTCGTCCAGCGAACGCGCGATTTCCTCGACGCCTACGGCTTCCCGTCCGGCATCGTGCACACAACGCTCGGCCTGACCGGCGCGACGGGTAAGGCCGCTGCGGAGTACAAGACAGCGGAGCTGCAGCAGCTCTTCGACAGGAGGGAGATGCTGCCCGCGTGGGCCTTCGGCAACACGGCGACCGACGCGGAGGCTTACGAAAACGCCGGCGTACCCCTCACGCGGCGCGTGCTCTACAAGTTCGACGACGACGCCCGCGGGGGCCGACGTATCGAGGACTACGCCGAGCTGCTCGCCGAGATCGACGAGCTCCCCAGCTTCTGCGATTGATCCGGGCGCGCCGGCGCGTCAGCCGGACGCCTGCTCGGTCCGGGCGCCGCTCGCCGGCGGCTCCGAGGCGGCCCCGGCGCCGGCCGGTGCCTCGACGCGACCGCCGATCGACCGGAGGAGCTGGCTCACCGCGGCCTGGGCGCGCTCGCGGAGGTCGTTCACCCGCGCTGCCTCGCGGCCGTCCGGGCACACGGAGATCGGCGCGCCGACCCGCACCTGAACGAGCCGCAGGGTGCCGTCGCCCGAGTCGATCGCCCCCTTCTTCATGAGCAGGTGCGTGCCCTCGATGGCGACCGGCACCACGGGCACGCCGGCGCGGACGGCGGCATAGAAGCCGCCGTTCTTGAACTGCCGGAGCACGCCGTCCTCGCTCCGCGTCCCCTCCGGGAACACGAGCAGCGGCTTGCCCCTCCGGAGCACCTGCTCGAACCGCGAGATCGCCTCGACCGCGGCGCGGGAGCCGACCGTGCGATCCACCGGCACATGGCCCGCGAGCTGGAGGTGCCAGCCAAGGAACGGGATCTTCATGAGAGAGCGCTTCGCTGCCCACTTGAAGTCGCCCGGCAGCACCGCGCCGAGCGCCAGGATGTCGAGCACGCTCTGATGGTTGGAGCAGTAGATAAAGACCCCAGGAGGGACGTTCTCGAGGCCGCTCACCTGGAGGTCGATATCGAGCCCGCGTGCGCTCGCCTGGCACCAGCGCCGCATCGCCCAGAGGCTCGCAGAGCGCTGCGGCGTGAGAGGCCCCAGCGTCAGCGATACGGTGCCATAGGCCATGGTCCTCAGGGTGAAAGGAACCCACTGGCGCGTTATCAGCCAGGCGCTCTTGAGATCCATACTACAGCGCTTACCACTCTCTATGTCGGGCGAAAACGCGTAGCACCTTGCGCACCTGCGTCGCGCGCGGCTATGGCTCGAGCGGCGGCGTGAGCAGCCCCCAGCCGACCGTGACGGGCCGCCCTGCGCGCTCGAACTTGACGGTGTACAGCCCCGTCTCCTCGGCGCTCTGCACGACCGCGGGGCGCAGCGCGCCGACCCACTCGGCCCAGACGCTCGCCCCGATCTTGAGCCGCGGCTTGACCGGGAGCGGGCGCAGCGCCGATTCGTCGGCGAGCAGGGCGGCGCCGCCGTAACCGAGGGCGAACCACCGCGCCGAGCTGCTCGGCAGCGATGTCAAGACTGCGCCCGGCTCCGCCGGGGAGTTGCCGAGCCGCGACACGAGGAGCACGTGGCGCCACGTCTCGCCATCCTTCCATGCGGCGAAGTTGCCGGGGGCGAGCCCCTCGGTCTGCACGACGAAGCGGACCCCCTTGAGCTGCGCGAGCGGGGTCCGCGGGTCCATGTCGGTGTAGCGGACCTCCATCTTGTCCTTCACGAAGCGGGTGATGACGGCGTGCTTCATCACGCCGCTCCACTCCGTGAGCACCGGCTCGTGCGGCCGGAGGCGCGGCGCGTCGGGCACGGGGACGACGTAGCCCGGGTGGACCTTGTACGACGGTCCCCCCCTCCCCTCGATGATGAGGTCGTCGCCCTCGAAGCCGACCACGGTCGCCGCGTAGAGCACGAGCGTCGATCCGAGCTTGGCCCCGGCGAGCATCCGGTCCGAGAAGGTGAACACACGGCGGCCTAGATCGAGCTTGACCGGGTGCGCGGGGAGGCCGAGCGGGTTCGACGCCTGCGCCGCGCCCGTCGGCGCTCGGGTCTCCGCGACCGCGGGACGCGGCAGCGCCGCGAGCGGCGCGATGGGCGGGCTGTGGGAGGGCGTGGGCGTCGGGGGCGACGTCGACGCAGGCTCGCACGCCGCCGCGAGGCCCGCTGCCAGGAGGCAAGCGAGCACGCAGGCCACGCCGCGGGAGCGCGGCGCGGCGGTCCCGAGGTGTCGCGTTGCGCACCTGTCGTGGTCCTTCCCGGTGGCGCGGCCCAGGCTGCGGGACCCGGGCCCGAGGCCCCCGGGACATCGGTCAGCCATCAGGGGCGAGCATGGACCGCGAAAGCGACGGCGGCGAGCAGAAAGGGACGGAACGGCCACGTGACACCGGGCCGGCTGCCCGGCGAAACCGGCCGCGCCGGCGCGTGGAGGTGCGGCAGCGCGGGGCTCCGCTCCCGGCGGCGCGCCGCGCTCCTCGTGACGCGCGCGGCGCCTCCTGCGCTAGCTTGCAGCGCGATGAAGCGCGCCTTCAGCATCGATGAGCTCAAGCAGACCGCGCCCCGCCTCGCCGTGGAGCGCCGCGCCGTGCGCTTCCAGGACGTCGACGCGGCCGGGATCGTCTTCTACCCGCGCGTCCTCGAGTACTTCAGCGACGCGTACATGATCGCGCTGAAGGAGCGGGGCATCGACCTGCCCGCCCTCCTCGCGGGCGGCGCGATCAAGCTGCCGCTCGTCCACGCCGAGGCCGATTACCTGCTGCCGCTCCGGTTCGGCGACGCGATCGAGGTCGAGGTGCTCGCGCCGAAGCTCGGCGACACATCGTTCACGGTGGGCTACCGCGTGACGACCGCGGGCGGGATCGCCGCGATCGGGCAGACGGTGCACGTGTGCATCGACGGGGCGCGCTTCATCCCGTGTCCGCTCCCGGACGGGCTGCGCACCGCGCTCGGATGACCGCGGCGAGCGCCGGCGGCCGGCGCCGCGCGCTAGCGCGCCGGGAACGGCGCGAGCGCGGCCGCGAGCTGCGCCGCCGCGCCGGCGCGATCGAGCTTGCCCGCTGAGGTCAGCGGGAGCGCCGCGACGCCGCAGAGACGCCGCGGGCGCTTGTGCGGGGCGAGCCGCGCCGCGACGAGGGCCGCGAGGTCGTCGAGCAGCGCGGGCGAGAGCGCGGAGCCGACCGGCGCGCCGGGCGCGGTCTGGTCGGGGACGATCGCCGCCGCGACGACGTGGCCCCACCGCGCGTCCGGCACGCCGAACACCACGGCGCCGGCGACGCCCGCGCAGGAAGCGAGGACCTGCTCCACCTCGGCGGGATAGACGTTCTCGCCGCCGGTCACGATGAGGTCGCTCCGGCGCGCCGCGACGTGGAGCCGCCCGGCGGCGTCGAGCGCGCCGAGATCGCCGGTGCTGAACCATCCGGCGCCGTCGACCTGGAGCTCCGGCGCGCGCGCGGGGCCGCGGTAGTAGCCGCGGAACAGCGCCGGGCCGCGGATCTCGATGCGGCCCACGCCGTCGCCGCCGGCGCCCTCGATGCGAAGATCGATGCCGGCGATCGGCGCGCCGGAGCCCGGCTCGCGGGCGCGCGGATCGCGCGGGCGCTGCACCGTGACCTGCGAGCACGCCTCGGTGAGGCCGTAGGTGGTGAGCGCGGGGACCCCGCGGCGCGCGCACTCGTCGAGCGCCCGCTCCGGAGCGCCCGCGCCGCCGACGAGCACCGCGCGGAGCCGGGCGAGGACGTTGTCGCGATCGGCCTCCAGCAGCGCGAGCAGCATGGTCGGCACGACGGAGAGCAGCGTCGCGCGGTCGCGGACGATCGAGGCGAGCACCGACGCGGGATCGAAGCGGGGCGCGAGGATGACGGCGCGCCGCGCGAGCAGGCAGCGCGTCACGATCGAGAGGCCCCCGACGTGGCAGAGCGGCAGGCAGAGCAGCCAGCGATCGTCGTCGCGCATGCCGAGGTTGGCCGCGCTCCCCGCGGCGGCGGCGAGGAACGCACGGCGCGGCAGCACCGCGCCCTTGGGGCGCCCGGTGGTGCCCGAGGTGTAGACGATCGCGAGATCACCGGAAGGGTCCGGCGCCCGGACCTCGACGGCGCGCGGCCCGCGATCGCGGAGCGCGGCGATCTCCGGTCCGGCCTCATGGAGCAGGGCAGCGAGCGCGGGCTCGCGCAGCACGAGGTCGGGCCGCGCGTCGTCGATCAGAACGCCCGCCTCGCCGGCGGTGAGCCGCGGGTGAATCGGGACGAGGACGGCGCCGAGCGCGAGCAGCGCATGGAGGACGACGACGGTCCCGAGCGCGTTCGGCGCGACGAGCGCCACGCGAGCCCCCCGCCCTACCCCCGCGCGGGCGAGCCGGGCGCACACGGCCGCGACCGCGGGCGCAAAGTCGCCGAAGCGGAGGGCGCCGCCGGGGCCGACGCCGAGGCCGGGGACGTCGATCTCGCGCGGAGCGTCGGCCTCGGCGCCGCCATGGACGAGCGCCGTCCGCGCGGCGATCGCAGGATCGCGCACGGCCTCGAGGAGGCTCAGGCCGTCCATGTCCAGGGTCGGATGCCGAGGCCAGGCTGCTCGCTGGCGACGACCAGGCCGCCCTCGCGGAGCTGCGGGATCGAGATCTCGGGCCACGCCTCCAGGCCGGCGTGCGCGTCGAGGCCGCACGCGAGCGGCGGGCGCGGCAGCGCGAGCGCGAGCTCGCACGAGGCGGCGAGCGCGACGGGGCCGTCGAAGAGGTGCGTCACCACGGCGCCGAGGCCGCGCTCCTGCGCCCTCTGGCCGAGCTCGTGCGCGCGCAGGAGGCCGAGCATCGCCGGCTTCAGGATGAACGCGGCGCAGCCCTCCGCCTCGAGCAGGCGCTCCGGCATGCCCTCGACGGCGAGCGACTCGTCGGCCGCCCACGGGACCTCGCGCGCGCCGAGGAGGTGGAGGAGCTCCGGCGCGACCGGCTGCTCGACGAAGCGGGGACCGAGCGGCGCGAGCAGGGCGAGCCGGCGGGGCGCGTCCTCCAGCGACCAGGCCGCGTTCGCGTCGAGCCGGAGCTCGATGGCCGGGTGCTCCTGCCGCAGCGCGCGCAGCGCCTCGAGGTCGCGCGCGAACCCCTCTTCTCCGCGCGAGCGGAGCTTCACCTTGATCGCCCGGACGCCTCGCGCGACGAGCGCGCGAGCGCGCGAGCGCAGCTCCGGCAGGGCGACCGAGGTCGTGAGCAGCCCGTTGACCCGGACCTCGGCATGGCGCCGGTGTCCGCCGAGGCACGCCGACACCGGGAGGCCGAGGCGCTGGCCGAGCAGATCGAGCAGCGCCGTCTCCAGGGCGAAGCGCGCCGCCGGCAGGCCGCGCAGCTGCGGCGACAGCGGAGCGATCGCGCGCTGGATCGCGGACGCCGTCGACGTCACGTCCTCGAGCGGCAGGTCGATCGCGCCGAGCGCCCCGGGCAGCGCGGCGAGCGCGCGCTCGTCCTCATCGGCCGTGTCGGGTGAAAAACCGGGGAGCGGCGTGGCCTCGCCCAGGCCGACGCGCCCCTCGTCGTCGGTGAGCGACAGCACGAGGCCCCGGCGCGCGCCCTCGATGTCCCGTGGCGCAAGGCTGGCGGCGACGACGCGCATCGTTCCTACAGCCGGGCCGCGAGGCCCAGCGAGAAGATCAGCGCGTAGGCGAGCAGCAGCTTCGCCGTCCCGGCGAGGCAGTCGTTGAGCGGCCGGCCGTCGGTGGTCGCCAGCACCCGGAGCAGGCGCACCGCGCGCGGGAACGTCGCGAGGACGAGGAGCGTCCACCGCCGGCCCTCGCCGACGGCGAGGGCGACAGGCACCGCGTAGGCGACCGCGAGGAGCATCGCGTATTCGAGGACGCCCGCCCTGCGGCCAAAGCGAACGGCGAGCGTGCGCTTGCCGGCGACGACGTCCGTGTCGCGATCGCGGACATTGTTGACGACGAGCACGGCGGTGGCGATGGCGCCGACCGGCACGGCCGCCGCCCAGGCGAGCGGCGGCACCGAGCCGAGCTGGACGAACGCCGTCCCGCAGACGGCGACGAGGCCGAAGAACACGAACACGAACACATCGCCGAGGCCGTGGTAGCCAAGCGGGTACGGGCCGCCGGTGTACGCGACGCCGGAGAGGATCGAGGCGACGCCGATCACGACGATGGGCCACCCGCCCACGAGCGCAAGGTGCACCCCGAACGGCGCCGCGAGGGCGATCGTGACGAGGAGCCCGACGCGCACCTGACGCGGCGTGAGCAGCCCCGCCTGCACGGCGCGCGTGGGACCGAGCCGCTCGTGCGTGTCGGCGCCCTTCTCGTGATCGAAGACGTCGTTCGCGAAGTTCGTGGCGATCTGGATGAGCATCGCGCCCGCCAGCGCAGAGAGCGCCGGGCCGAGCCGCATGCCGCCGAGCGCGTAGGCGACCGCCGTCCCGACCATCACCGGCGCGAGCGCGGCCGTGAGCGTCGCCGGCCGGCACGCGAGGAGCCACGCTCGGAACGAGCCAGGGCGCACGCCGCCCGCTGCCGCTGCTCCGGCCGCCTGCGAGGCCGCCGCCGCGCTCACGAGCGCCTCCCCTGCTTGCGGACGCCGCGCCCGCGCGCGGCGGCGCGATCGCGCCGCCGCGCGGACTCCTCGCCTGACGCCGCCGGTGTCGGGGACTCGGGTCCGGGGCTTCTGTTCGCGTTGACCTGGCTCATGACCGTGGATCCCTCTCGGCAAGCTCGGGGTTCTCGGCGCGCGCGCCGCTCATGAAGGCTCGAGATCGGCGGCCGCCCCTGCCGCCGCCGGCGCGCTGCTCAGGACGGCGACCTCGCGGCGGACGTCGGACCAGAGCCGCGCGACGCGGGCGGCGCCGTCGTGGGGCGGCACCACCGCCTCGATCAGCGTCGCGCCGGGTCGCTGGTACGCGGCCGCGAGGGCGCCGGCGAGCCCGCTGGAGGTGCCGGCGCGCTCGTAGGCGAGCCCGAACATCGCCGCCGCGGGCGCGAAGTCGAGGTGCTGCGGCATGGTGAAGCACCGATCGAGCAGATCGGCGCCGCGCTTGGCGACGGGGAGGTGCTCGAAGATGCGGCCGCCGTCGTTCTGGACCACCACGATGACGAGCGGCGCACCGCCGTCTCCCGCTGCCCTCGCGGCGAGCAGCAGCCCGGTCAGGTCGTGCAGCAGGCTGAGATCGCCGAGCAGCAGCGTGAGCGGCGCGGCCGCGACCGCGCGGGCGCCGGCCGCCCCCGACACGAGGCCGTCGATCCCGCTCGCGCCGCGCTGGTGCAGGACGCGCAGCGCGCGCGCCGACGGCGGGCAGTACGTGTCGAGATCGCGCACCGGCATGCTGTTGCCGATCGCGAGCAGCGAGCCCTCCGGGCACGCGCTCGCCACCGCCCGGGCGACCGCGCCCTCGGTGAGCTCGTCCCCGGCGCACGCGCGCGCCGACTGCGCCGCCGCGACGTCGCCGGCGCGCGCGAACGTCGCGGCCCAGTCCCGCCGCCCGCGCCCGAGGTCCAGCGCCGCCCCGGCGAAGCGGACCGCGAGCGCCTCGCACAGCTCGGCAGGCTCGGCCATGACGAGGGCGGCCGCGGCGCTCGTTGGATCGTTCCAGCCGTGCGCGGCCACGACGAACCGGCGGCAGCCCGCGTGCTCGGCGATGTAGGTCGCGTACCCGCCCGACGTCGGCGGGGCGCCGAGTTCGAGGATGAGATCGGGCGCGTTCGCCGCGCGGAACTCGGGCGCGCGGAGGAACGAATCGAACGAGGCGGGCATCACGACGCCCTCGGCCAGGCCGCCGAAGTAGATCTGGCTCGTGCCCTCGGCGAGCACCGGGAAGCCGGTCGCCCGCGACAGCGCGAGCACCGCGCCGCGCGCGCGCGCGTCGTCCTCGCGGCTCGGGGCGGGACCGCAGACGATGAGCCCCCGCTCGGCGCGCGCGCACCGCGCCGCGATCTCCTCGGTCGCGCGCGCGTCGACCCCGGCGCGCGCCGCCACGACCCGCGGCCCGGCGCGGCGCATCTGCGCCTCCCACTCGGCCTGCCAGGCCTCGGGCCCCGCCGCGTCGACCGGCTCGAGCGGCTTGCGGAAGCGCGCGTTGATGTGGACCGGGCCAGGTGTCGGGGCGAGCGCGCGCGAGACCGCCTGCGCCGCGATGCGCGCCACGGCGCGCATCGCGAGGGACGACGGATCCGGCAGCCCGAGCTCGGCGAAGTGACGCACATGGTCCCCGAAGAGCTTCGTCTGATCGATGGTCTGCGAGGCCGCGGCGTCGGCGAGCTCCCACGGGCGGTCAGCCGTGATCGCGACGAGCGGGGTGAAGCTGTGGTGCGCCTCGATGATCGCCGGCAGCGCGTGGGCGCCGGCGGTGCCCGAGGTGCAGACGAACACGCTGGGCCGGCCGGTGACGCGCGCCTGCCCGAGCGCGAAGAACGCCGCGGCGCGCTCGTCGACGACGCTGTGGCAGCGCACCTCCACGCTCTCCACCGCCGCGATCGCGAGCGGCGTCGAGCGCGACCCCGGGCAGAGGACCACGTCGCGCACCCCGGCCTGCGCCAGCGCGCGGACGAACAGCTGCGCCCAGGCCGAGTGGAGGTTCGAGCCGCTCATCACCGTCCCCGGTTGCCCTCGACCGCGCGCACCTCAGGCCCCCTCGGGCGTCGCGACGAACAGGCACACGACGCCCATCGTCAGCGGCTCCACCCGCAGCACGCGCAGCCCCGCGCCCCGCATCAGCTCCGCGAACTCGTCCGGAGGGGGGAACCTCGCGATCGAGTCCTGCAGGTACCGGTACTCGTCCCGCCCGGAGATCGCGCCGCCGACGTACGGGACGACCGTGTGGATATGGAAGCGCGCGAGCTTGCCCATGATCCCCCCGCGCGGCTCGCTGAGCTCCAGGATCGCGATGCGCCCGCCGGGCCGCGTGACGCGCGCCATCTCGCGGAGCGCCCGCGCCCGGTCGGGGACGTTGCGGATCCCGAACGCCATCGAGATGCCGTCGAGGCTCGCGTCGCCGAACCGCAGCTGCTCCGCGTCGCCGACCTCGAGCTCGATCCGCCCGGCGAGCCCCGCGGCCTCCACCTTCCGGCGGCCGACGCCGAGCATCCCCTGCGACGGGTCGACCCCGACGACCTTCACGTCGTGCGTCCGGGCGATCTCGATGGCGAGGTCGGCGGTGCCGGTCGCCAGGTCGAGCACCGTGGCGCCCGGCGCGAGCTCGAGCGAGCGCACCGCGCGCCGCCGCCAGCCCTGATCGAGCCCCAGCGAGATGACCCGGTTCAAGAGGTCGTACCGCTCGGCGATGCCGTCGAACATCTCCCCGGTGCCGAACCGGCGCCCGCCGCGCGGCGCCTCGCCGTGATCCGTCTGGCTCATGTCCCGCCCTCCGCCTGCTGCACCGCGCGCGACCCATCGGCCCGCTCGGGCGCGAACCGCTTGCCCTCGCCGGACGGCGGCGCGGTGGCCTCGTCGCTCCCCGTCCCCGTGACGGCGAGCGCGCGCTTCCGCTCGTGGAGCCGCATGTGGCCTCGCTGGATGCCCTCGCTCGCGAGCGCGCGCAGGGCCGCCAGGTTCGAGGCGAGCCCGACGGAGGCCAGCACCACCGCGAGCTCGCGCGCGCTCTTCGCGCCCACGAGCTGCAGCGCGGCGCGCACGCCGGCGTGCACCACCGTCGAGCCGCCCACCGTCCCGACGGCGAGCGGCAGCTCCGCGCGGCCCACGAGCCCGCCGGGGACGCGCTCCCACGTGCTGAGCGGCCGGTACCGACCGCTCAGGGATGCGTACGCGTGCGCGCCCGCCTCGATCGCTCGGAAGTCCTGGCCGAGCGCGACCGCGGCCGCGTCGAGCCCGTTCATGAAGCCCTTGTTGTGGGTCGTCGCGCGGTACGGATCGAGCTCCGCGAAGCGGCTCGCCCGCGCGATGCCGCTCGCCACGTCCGCGCCGCCGAGCGCGTCGTCGCCGACGGCGGCCGTCACGCGCACGAGGCGGCGGACGCTCAGGTTCGAGAGGATCCGGAGGCCGATCGTCCCGCCGGCGATGCGCTGCACGAGCGGCGCCACCGCCTCGGCCACGGTGTCGACCAGGTTGGCGCCCATGGCGTCGCCGACCTCGACGTAGAGGTGCACCACGAGCACGCCGAGCTCCGCCGACAGGACGCGCACCTCGAGATCGCGGCAGCCGCCGCCGCGCGCCACCATCCTCGGGATCGCCGCGTCGCCGGCCGCGAGCAGGCTCGCGCGCGCGGCCTCCAGCCGGCCCGCGGCGGCCTCCGCGTCCGGCACGTCGTCGAGCTGGACCTGGGCGGTCATGATCGGCGGGTCCGCCTCGCCGGAGAAGCCGCCCGACAGGCGGACCATGCGCGCCGCGTTCGACGCCGCGGCGATGACGCTCGGCTCCTCCACCGCCATCGGCACCAGCACGTCGCGCTGGTTCACGCGGAAGTTCAGCGCCAGACCGAGCGGGAGCGCGTGCGTCGCGATGACGTTCTCGCACATCCGGTCGGCCACCGCCGTCGGCAGCCCGCCCCCGCTCGCGAGGTGCGCGATCGCGTCCTCGTCGAGCAGCCCGAGCGCCTGGATCGCGCTGAGCCGCTCCTCGACGCACCGCTTGTAGAAGCCGCTGATCCGGCTGGACACGTTCTGGCTCATCGGCCGCCTCCGCGCGCCGCGCGCGCTCGCGAGGGCGGCGCGCGCCCTCCGCCTTGTACCGGGAAATCCGTCATCGCCGCTCACCGCCTCCGCCGGGGCGTCGACATCGCGACCCCCTCCAGCGCCGCCTTCGCCGGGCTCTCCGGGAGCGGCTCGATGCTCCGCACCGCGTCCCCGCAGAGCCGCGACGCGAGCTCCAGACAGTCGTCCACGACGCGCTGCTCGACCATGACCTTCGCGATGCGCCGGCCGAGCTCCGGCGGGGCCACCGTCTCCTCCGACGCGCAGTGCGCCTCGAGGGCGGGCGTCAGCTCGCGGTCGCGCTCCATCGCGAGGAGCAGCGGGTACGTCATCTTGCCTTCGCGCAGGTCCGTGAGCAGCGCCTTGCCGGTCGCGTCCGGATCGCCCGCGAAGTCGAGCACGTCGTCGACGAGCTGGAACGCGACGCCGAGGCTCGTGCCGAAGCTCTCGAGCGCCTTGCAGAGCGGCTCGCTCACCCCGCCCGCCCGCGCGCCGGCGAACATCGCCCAGCGGAACAGCGAGGCCGTCTTGCCGTCGACGATCTGGAAGTACTCGCTCGTGCTCGTGCGCACGCGGCCCCGCGACGCGAGCTGGAGCGCCTCGGCGACGACCATCTCCTTAATCACCTGGAGCACCCGCTCGAGCACGTCGGGCATGCCCACCGCCTGGATCTTGCTGAGCGCCTCGAGCAGGAGGTAGTCGCCGCCGAAGATCGACGCGGCGTTGCCGTAGATGACGCGCGCCGCGTCCGCGCCGCGCCGGCGGTCGCCGAGGTCGACGACGTCGTCGTGGAGCAGCGTCGCGTTGTGGACGAGCTCGACCGCCACGGCGAAGGTCCGCGCGGCCTCGTTGAAGCCGCCCCCGATGTGGGAGGCCAGCGCGACACAGATCGGCCGCAGCCGCTTGCCGTTCAGCCCGAGCAGGTGCCGCGCGCTCCGGTGCGCCGGCGTCTCGCCGTCCAGCCCGACCTTCGCGATCTCGCGCTCGACGTCGTCGAGGTCCCCGTCGAGCAGGCGCCTGAGCTCCGCGAGGCGCGCGGCGAGCGGTTCGAGCCCTCGCCCAGCGCACATGCCTCCGAGGCTCGAGACGACATCGCTCCGCTGGACCGTCCCAGTAAACGTAGTTGTCGCAGTCATCCCATCTCCACCTGGAAGCACGAGCGCACGCGCTCCCCGCACCGCGCGGGGCCCACGAGCGGCCGAGCTCTCCCAAATCACGAGCCCGCTAGGCGCCTCGCCGGGACCGAACGGCCCGGATCGGGAACCGGACAAGGTCCCCGAACCGCGAGAAATCCACGGTCCTGCTCTTGATGAACCCGTCGAGCGCCGTCTGCGCGACGATCACGAACGAGAGGAGCCGCTCCACCCGATCGAGGCTGAACCGGGTGGCGTCGGTGGCAGGCAGGCTCTCGAGCAGCGCGGACGCCCGCTCGAGGCGTTGCCTCACGGAGTCGGCGATGAGCCGCTCGCGCTCGGCGAACACTTTGGAAATCATCTTCCAGAAGTCCGTCTCGGCCTCGAAGAACTCCTTCCGCTCTCCCGGTTTCCATACCCTTCGTACTACACCCCACCTCTGCAGTTCTGTCAGCGACATACTCATCGCGCCGGACGAAACCTGCAGCCGTTCACCGATTTCGGCGGCGGACAGGGCGCCGCCGGCGATGAACAGGACGGTCCAGATCCGCCCGAGCACGCGGCGGAAGCCCCAGTGCTCGATGACGTCGCCGATCGCGTCCGCAGCGAGCAGCTCCGCCTGGCGCTGGATGTCGTTGGGAGGGCTCATTAAAGTTTCAAAATTCTTTGAAAGAACTGTGTGGGCCAACCTGTGCCGGCGTCAAGACATTCCCGACCGTCCTCATCAGAGAACGGACGAGCGCGGCCGCGACGGCTTTCAGTAAGCTTCTGACCGCGAGGCCGCTTTCTCTGGACTCCCGGCGCGGCGCGCTCGCGTCGAACAGAGCGCGCTCGCCTCGGATAGAACGTGCTCGCCGCGGCGGCGGCCGCTCCGGTCGGGGGCGGCCGGCCTCAGGCGCGATGCCGCTCGAGGCCTCGCGGGTGGCGTGGGTCGGATGCGTCGCCCGGGGGGACGGCGCTAGCTCACGCCTGCATCCGGGCCACGAGATCCCGGTTCTCCCGGAGCAGCGCCTCGGGAATGCGCGCGCCGAACGACTCCAGGAACGCCTCGCGATCGCGCGCTTCCTCCAGCCACCCGTCGCGGTCGATGGCGAAGAGCTCGCGCATCACCTCGTCGTTCAGGTCGAGGCCGCTCGTATCGAGCTCGCCGTCCGTGGGCATGATCCCGACCGGCGTCTCGCGTCCCTGCGCCTTCCCGTTCACGCGCGCGTGGATCCAGCGGAGGACGCGGAGATTCTCGCCGAAGCCGGGCCAGAGGAACTTGCCCGACTCGCCCTGCCGGAACCAGTTCACGTGGAAGATCTTCGGGAACGCCGCGCGACCCTGGCCGAGCTCGATCCAGTGCCGGAAGTAATCGCCCATGTTGTACCCACAGAAGGGGCGCATCGCCATCGGATCGCGGCGGACGACCCCGACCTGGCCCGTGGCCGCGGCGGTCGTCTCGGAGGCCATCGTCGCGCCCAGGTAGACCCCGTGGGCCCAGTCGCGCGCCTCGCAGACGAGCGGCGCGAGCCGCGCGCGCCGGCCACCGAAGATGATGGCCGAGATCGGCACGCCCGCCGGCGCCTCGAACGCCGGCGAGATGGATGGGCACTGGCGGGCCGGCGACGTGAAACGGCTGTTCGGGTGCGCCGCCGGCTCCTTTGTGTCCGGCGTCCACCGGCGGCCCCTCCAGTCGGTGAGGACCGGCGGCGCAGGACCGTCGAAGCCCTCCCACCACGGCGTCCGCTCCGGCGTGAGCGCCACGTTCGTGAAGATCGAGTTCCTGGCCAGCGTCGCCAGGGCGTTCGGGTTCGTCCTTGAGCTCGTCCCCGGCGCCACGCCGAAGAAGCCGGCCTCGGGGTTGATCGCCCAGAGCCGGCCGTCCGGGCCGATCCGCAGCCAGGCAATGTCGTCGCCGACCGTCCATACCTTCCAGCCCTTCTGCGACGCCGGCGGCACGAGCATGGCGAGGTTCGTCTTCCCGCAGGCGCTCGGGAACGCCGCGCAGACGTACGTCACGCGGCCCTCCGGGTCCTCAAGGCCGAGGATGAGCATGTGCTCCGCGAGCCAGCCCTCGTCGCGCGCCATCGTGCTCGCGATGCGCAGCGCGAAACACTTCTTCCCGAGCAACGCGTTGCCCCCGTACCCGGAGCCGATGCTCCAGATGAGCCGCTCTGCAGGGAAATGGCACACGAAGCGGCGCTCCGGGCTCAGGTCTCCGAGCGAGTGCAGCCCCCGGCAGTAATCCTCGGAGCTGCCCAGCGCCTCGAGCGCGACCCGGCCCATACGGGTCATGATCCTCATGCTCGCGACGACGTAAGGACTATCGGTGATCTCGACTCCAACCTTCGCCGAGGGCGACCCGACGGGGCCCATCAGGTACGGAACAACGAACATCGTCCGCCCCTTCATCGCCCCGTCGAACAGCCGCCCGACCCGCCGCGAGGCCTCCTCCGGCGACATCCAGTTGTTCGTCGGGCCCGTATCCTCTTCATCGCGAGTGCAGATGAACGTGAGGTGCTCAGTCCGGGCGACGTCGGTCGGGTCGCTCCGGTGAAGATAGCAGTTGGGGTACTTCTCCTCGTTGAGCGCGATGACCGTGCCGTCGCTCAGCATCCCCTGGATCAGCGTCCGGTTCTCCGCCTCCGAGCCGTCGCAGAAGACGACCCGATCGGGCCGCGTCTGGCGCGCGATCTCGTCTACCCACGCTGAAAGATTCCGGTTTTGCATACAGCTGGGAGCCTAGCCCGGGCGAGAAGCCCCGCCAAGGGACAGTAACGCTGTAGAATTGCAGCAAACATGGACGATCTGGCAGATTGCAAGTGAATCGGCAGCCGGCCGGCGCGGCGCCTCCGCTCGGGCTCAGTTCGCGCGAGGCGAACGCAGGGACGTTCGGCTATGCTGGAGACGTGCACCGTGTCGTCGACCTCCCTGATCGGGGCAGACTGATCGTCGCCACCGACTTTCAGGGGAATGTCGCGGATTTCGAGCGAATCGCCGAGATCTTCGACCAGGCGGCGGCCGGCCCTGACGGCGCGGTGCTCGTCATTACGGGCGACCTGGTCCACGGGCCCGAGCTCGACGAGGATGAATGGCCCGACTACCTGGGCTCATTCTACCGGGGCGACTCCGTGACCTTGTTGAAAAAGGCGAGGAGCCTCGCGGAACGGCACCCCGGCAGGGTTCATTACCTGCTTGGCAACCACGAACACGCGCACGTGGGGGGTCCGGTGGTGGCGAAGTTCTTTCCGGACGAGGCGCATCGGCTCGAGGAGCTGCTCGGTCCGGAGGACACGCTGGCGATGCGGAGCTGGTTCCGCGGGTGGCCGTTCGTCGCGGTCGCACGCGCGGCCCGGCTGGTCATGCTCCACGCGGCGCCGCACGCGCGCATCCAGAGCCGGGAGGACCTGGAGCGGCTCCCGCTCGACGGGTTCCTCGACATACCGCTCCCGGAGATGAGCCTGCAGGGGACGCTCGGCGCGCTGCTCTGGGCGCGGAGCACCTCGAGCGAGCGCGCCTATGCCTTTCTGCGCGCGCTCGACCGGGACGCTCGCGTGGCGGTCTACGGGCACGACGTCGCGCGCACGGGGTACGCCATCGAGCGCGAGCCGATGCTCTGCCTCTCGACGAGCTTCGGCTGCTACGACGGCGACAAGCTCTACCTGGAGTGGGATCTCGCCGAGCCCGCGGAGAGCGCGACCGACGTCGCGTGGCGCGGGCTCCGATCGCTGTACCCCGAAGCGCCGCGCGTCCACAGCGACCCCTGAGCGCCCCGGCGAGGACGTCGCCGCGGGCGCCGCGACGACGAAGGCGAGATCCCTGCGGCCGGCGTCGGAGAGGAAGGAGAACGGGACCATGAGCCGCCGTCGGGGACGGCGCTAGCGGCTGAGCTCCTCGAGGAGGGCGGCCACGCCCGCGTCGATCTCGGCATCGGTGAGGTACGGCGCAGGGCCGACGCGGAGCACATCGCAGCGCGCGTCGACGAGGACGCGCCGGGCGCGGAGGCGCCGCACGACGTCGCCCGCCTGCGCCGCGCGGACGGCGACGAAGCCGCCGCGGCGCTCGGGCTCGCGCGGCGAGACGACGTCGTCGCCGCGGCCCGCGGCGTCGAGGTGGCCGAGGATGCGCCCGGTCTGCCGGAGCGAGATCGCGCGCAGCCGCGGGACGGTGAGGCCGAAGCGATCCCAGTGCTCGAGCACGGCGGCAGCGCGGTAGAGCGCGGACGGATCGAACGTGGAGCCCGCGAAGCGCGCGCCCCCAGGCGCGTACGCGACGCCGCCGCCGCTTCCCGCGAGCGAGTCGAAGTCGGCGAACCAGCCGGTGAAGACCGGGCGCAGCGCGCAGCCGCGCGGGACGCGCATCCAGCAGATCCCCTCGCCCATCGCCGCGTACTTGTAGCCGCCCGCGACGGCGAAGACGTGAGGCGCCGCGCTGCCCCACGCGATCGGGACGACGTTGAAGGCGTGGTAGGCGTCCACGAGCGGGACGGCGCCGATCTCGGCCGCGCGCGCGACGATTTCGTCGAGCCGCGGCACCACCGTGGCGCTCTCGAAGAGCACGGCCGAGATCGCGAGCATCGAGGTGCCCGGCTGGAGCGCGGCGAGCAGCCGATCGGGAAGCGAGCCGCGCGGCTCGACGCTCACCCACGCGACCTCGACGCCGTCCTCGCCGAGACGCGCGAGCTGGCGCCTGAGCGAGTGGAACTCGCCCTCGGTGGTGACGATCCGCTGCCGACCGCGACGGGGGAGCGAGGTGATCAGCCGGTAGACGAGCTCGTGCGTGTTCTGGCCGAAAGCGATGTCGTCGCCGCGCTCGAAGCCCATCCGCTCCAGGATCGCCGCGCCGACCGCCGAGCGTCTCGGGAACACCGCATCGTCCCACTTGCCGTCGACGAGCCGGGCGGCGTCGTCGAAGCACGCGGCGACCGCGTCGCGCGCCACGTCAGGCCAGGCCTGATGGGAGTGCCCCGTGAGCAGGATGCGCGGCGCCGCGTCCTCGGCGGGCGCGAGGAAGCGCGAGTATGCGGCACGGAACGCGTCGAGGTCGAACGAGAGGCCCGGTTCCACGTCTCCTTGCATTCCAGCTCTTCGGTGCGGTACCCGCGCGACGGACGCGCAGGGCGGCAGGGCTCCGCGCGCGCTCCCGCTTAACCCACTTCGGCGTTCACTTCCACCCGCTCGATCCGTGTCATCCCGCGCGCACGTGGCGCGGATTGCGTCCTCGGCGCGCGCGCGGCGCGACCGGAGCGCGCTGTCGCGTCCGCCGACGGCCCAGGCGGCCGGACGCGAGAGGATCCGAGTCTGGTCGCGCATCCAGCGACGACCGCGCTGGCACGTTGGCCTTGTCCGCAACGTGGTCACCCGGGCGAGGCAGCGGAAAGCGCGGCGAGGGCGCGCCCCCGGCAGGTCCGATCATCGTAGGGGGAAGTGGCTCTGTCGGAGCCCGGTGGAGCGGCTCGCGCTCCGGATCGATGTGGGAGGTTCCATGACGCGCGAGGATTGCGGCGGCGTGGGAGGGGGGCCGGCGCGCCGTCGCGCTAGACTGCGCCATCTGTCGATGCGACCGCGCGCGGAATACCTCGAAGGGCTCGTCGATCTCACGTCCCACGACGACCCGAACGTCCGGCGCGCGCTCTTCCGTCAGACGATCGCCTCGCTCGCCCTCGTCGACGCGCTCGATGGCTCGACCCCGCTCGACTCCCTCAGCCCGGATGCCCTGCTCCGGAGCGTCCAGACCGCCATGGCCGACGGCCTGCTCGACGATCTGAGCTGGCTCGCGCCGGCCGCGGCGAGCGTGGCGCTCTACGAGATCGCCGGAGCGCTCCCGCTCGGGCCCGAGCGGCGCGAGCTCGGCCGGCGCGTGCTCAACCAGCTCTATGCCGGCAACGCGGCGACGTTCGTCGCCCTCGCCACGCGCATGGCCGCCGGCTCGGCCCGGGGCCTCTCCGGGGCGGGGATCCGCGCGCGCGTGATGCTCTCGCTCTGGCTCCCGGCGGGCACCGACATCCCGGTCGATCCGCTCGCGCTCCTGCTCGCCTCGCGGCGCGAGCTGTCGCGCGACTGGATCGCGGCGCCCTCGACCGGCTCTCTCCCGGAGCGGCGCCTCGCCGCGCGCCTCCTCGAGCGCGCCGCCCGCGACGCGACCCGCCGCGCCATGCAGGGCGACGACCTCCCGCTCCGGCTGTTCCGCAACGTGAGCGACGGGCGCCAGCGCGATCTCGACCACAGCGCCGACGGGATCGCGCTCGCCTGGCAGACGCTCCTCGCCGATCGCGAGCCGCTCGTGTGGCGCCACATCGCCGCGGCGCGAGGCCTCCTCGCGGGGGCGCTGCCCGACTTCGCCGAGGAGGTGCGCGCCCTGCTCGTCCAGGATCTCTCCCCCACCGAGTGGCGGCGCGGCGCGGCGTCGCTCGCCGCGAGCCTCGCCGTCGATCCGGACGGCGCGCTCGGCCGCGCCGTCGATCTCCTCCGGGGGCCGCTGCTCGCGCACGATCCAGGCATCGCCACGGCGATGGTGTGGGGGCTCCCCGTCGCGGCCGACGCGGAGCCCGAGGCGGCCGACGCGCTGCTCGACGAGATCGCGCGCGCGGCCCCGATGGCGACGGCCGAGGCGATCGTCGAGCTCCGGCGCGACCAGCGCGGCGTGATGAGCCGCGGCGAGCCCTTCGGCGCCCGCGCGGCGGCGCGGTGCGCCCGCGCGCTGGAGGACGCGCTCGAGGCGCCGCCCAGCGCGCACGTCCGCGACGACGGCCTCGCGGCGCTCGCGCGCGTCGTCCACCGCGACCTCTCGATGGACGGCGCTGGGGTCGCGCTGCTGCGCGGCGCGCTCGACGGCGCCGTGGCGGCGTTCGTCGAGACGGGGCCGCGCGAGGCGCACGGCCGCGCGCTCGAGGCGTACGCCCTGGCGGCCGAGGTCGTGGGCGCGCTCGAGGAGATCGAGCTCTGCGATCTCGACGACGCGCAGAGCACCGCGGCGCGCAGGGCGGCGGTGGGGCTCGTGCGCGAGCTCGACGCCGAGCTGCTCGGCTCCGGTCTGCTGAAGGGCCTCTTGCTGCTGAACCGCCGGCCGAGCGAGGACTCGACCGGCGTCGCCTCCCTGGACGACCTCGATGAGCGGCTCGCGCGGTGGCTGCTCCGCGCCGAGGGGTCCGCGGCGCGGGCGAGCGCATCGCCGCCGCAGCACGTGACCGTGCACCAGCGCAACCTCCGCGCGCTCATCCACCTGATCGACGGCGAGAACACCGACTTCGGCGGCGAGCCGGAGCTCAAGGCGCGCGTGCTCGCCCGCTGGACGGGCGCCATCGGCGTGCTGCTCGACCGGCTGCGCGCCGACCGCGGGTCGTCGCTCCGCCGCGCCATCGCCGCGTCTGTCGCCCGGGGCCTCGACGCGCTCGTGCGGGAGGGGGCGGCCGACGCGGCCGACATCTTCCTGCACGCCGCGATGCGCGGCGGCGACCCCGACGACCTCGACGTGCTCGGCCAGGCGAGCATGCACCCGGACGTCGCCCAGCTGCTGCGCGCGTACGCACGGTTCGCGCGCGGCGGGCGCGAGGGCGGCGCGCGCGCGCGGGACGACGACGACGCGGCGGTGTCGCTCCGGTCGACGCGGAAGGGGGCGCTGGACGCGGAGCTCGCCGAGGCCGAGCGCGCGCGCGCGGCGCTCGAGCGCATCGCCGCCCTCGACGCGCTCGTCACGGCGCTGCCGGCGGGCGCGTCGCAGCGCACGGAGATCGTGCGCGGCGCGCTCGCCCGCCTCGCGCGCGCGCTCGGCGTGGTGAACACGGCCCGCGCGCTCAGCGCGCTGACCGCCGCGGGCGACGGCGACGCGGACGCCTCGCCGCTGAGCGCTCTGGAGGACGCCCTGACGCGGCTCGCGCAGCTGACCGCCGGCGCCCGCCGGCGCTGCGGGGATCACCCGCCCTCCGCGCCCTCTGGCGCGACGGAGCCGCTGCGCCTCGCCATCGAGGTCGCGCTGCAGGAGGAAGAAGAGGACGTGGAGCCGAGCGTCGCCGCGCCCGTCGAGGCGCTCGTCTCGGCCGCGCGCGCGAGCATCCCGGGCGCGCTTGCCGACGTGGTCGCCCTCGTCGTGCCGCGCGTCATGCTGCTCCCGGTCCGGCGGCCGAGCGCGCCGGGCGGGATCGCCCTGCCCGAGCAGCCGCTGCCCGCGTGGTTGCCGAGCCGCCGCACGCTCGGCGGCTTCTACGTGCACCGCCAGCTCGGCGGCGGCTCGCTGGGCACGGTGTTCGTCGTCACCCGCACCGAGGAGCGGCACGATCCGTCGGCCGAGCGCTTCGCGCTCAAGGTGCCGGAGTACGATCACACGGCGGCCCGGAGCGTCTCGGAGGCGGACTTCCTCCGCCTGTTCCGGGAGGAGGCGGGCGCGCTCCTCTCGTTGCCCGATCACGCGAACATCGCCCGCTTCGTCACGTTCGACGCCGGCGCGCGCCCCAAGCCGATCCTCGTGATGGAGCTCATCGAGGGCATCCGCTGCGACAAGCTGCTCGACGCTCGAGGCCTCACCTCGCGCAGCGCGGTGGCGCTGCTCGACGGCATCCTCGCCGGGCTCGAGGCCATGCACGCGGTCGGCGTCGGGCACCTCGACATCAAGCCGACCAACGTGATCCTGCGCGGGGGACGGGAGCCCGTGCTCGTCGACTTCGGCCTGGCCGGTCGCCACATCCGACCCGGCTGCGCCACCGGCTGCTATGGCGCCCCGGAGATCTGGGGCGTCGTTCCGCCCGGCGCCACCGCGACCCCGCTCACGGCCGACATCTACAGCTTCGGCTGCCTCGCCTACGAGATCCTCACCGGCAAGACGCTGTTCGACGCGCCCACCGAGGTCGCGCTCATCACGGCGCACATCACGCACGACGGGCTCCCCACGCCGGTCAAGCGCCTCGCCGACGATCCGAGGACCGCCGACATCGCGGCGTTCATGTACGCATGTCTACGACATAACCCGCAGGACCGCGCGACGACGTCCTCCCTGCGCGAGATGCTGCTCCGTATTACCGGTCAGCTCGCCGATCTGAGATGGCCGCTCGACGACGGGCGGGCCTCAAGGCACGGCGCCGGTGGACCTCGGAGAGGTTATACAGGAATTTCCTGATGCTTTTTTCCTTTCAATCCTGTGGGCGCAAGGGGGGACTTAGGCAGTAGGCTCTCTCTTGGCGGCGCGTTCGGGGGGGCCGCGTGTATCAGGCCGCCATGGCCCCCGGGTCAGCGCTGCTCGATTCCCATCGACGTTCCGGCGCACCCCGGCGGCCAACCTATCTCGATCGCGGCCGAACGCTGGAGTCGGGCCGCGCGATGCTCTAAGGCGGCGTCGTTGATCCCCGCGCTGGAACCGCCTCGCGATGAAGCCGAGCTCCGAGGCCGGGCGTCCGCGCTCGCCGGCCTGACGCTCGCCGATCTCGCGCGCGCGCTCGGACGCGCGGTGCCCCGAGGCGGCGTGCGCACGAAGGGCGCCGCCGGCGCGCTCGTCGAACGCGCGCTCGGCGCGACGGCCGGATCGACGTCGAGGCCCGATTTTCCCCACCTCGGCATCGAGCTCAAGACGATCCCCGTCGACGGGGCCGGGGCGCCGCAGGAGTCGACGTTCGTCTGTTCGATCTCGCTCTCGGACGCGGATCGTGCGGAGTGGGGGACGTCGCGCGCTCGCGCGAAGCTCGCCCACGTGCTCTGGGTCCCGATCGTCGCCGCTCCCGGCCGGCCGAGCGAGGAGCGGCGGCTGGGCGCCCCGCGGCTCTGGCGCCCGACCGAGGCGCAGGAGCGCGTCCTGCGCGCCGATTTCGAGGATCTCATGGGGCTCATCGGCATCGGCGCCATCGAGGCGCTCACCGCGCACGCGGGCCGCTGGCTCCAGGTGCGACCGAAGGCCGCGAGTGGACGCTCGCGGACGCTCGCGTTCGGGCGCGACGGCGAGATGATCGCGGCGCTGCCGCGCGGCTTCTACCTGCGCCCCGGCTTCACCGGCGCCATCCTGAGCGATCCGGCTGCGATGCCGGCGTGATCGGGGCGCGGACGCGCGTCACTTGCAGGGGACGACCTTCTTGGTGCCGTCCGGCATCGTCGCGGTGCACGTCTCCATCGAGAGATCGCTGTTCACGGTCGAGACGGGTCGCGCCGGCTCCGGGTCGCTGGCGGGCGACGGGCCTGTCGCCCCCGTCGCGCGCGAGCGCCCTCGCCCGCCCGTGCTCCCGCGCTGCGGCTTGCCCGGTCCAGCGCTCGGCGCCGCTGTGCTTGCTGCGGACGGCTCGGCCCCGCCATCCGCCGCCGCCCCGGTCGCGCTGACGGCCGCGTCCGCTGCGCCCGCGTCCGCTGCACCCGCGTCGCTCGCGCCCGCGTCGGCGGCCCCCGGGTCGTCCGCGGGGACGACCTTCGGGAGGGTGATCGCTGTATCCGGCGCCTGCTGCTGCGGCGGCGCCAGATCGGCGGGAGCCGCGGTGTCGTTCGGCGGAGGCGCGCCCGCCGGCGAGCCCGCGTCGCCCGTTCCCTTGGCGAACCGGCTCTGGAACTGGAGCGCCCCCCACGCGCCCACGGCGACGGCGACGGCCCCAACCGCCACATAGAGCAGCGTGCGCCCGCGGCGCGGGGCCTCGTCCTCCGCCGGCGGCGCAGAGCCGTCGGTGCGCGCCGCCTTGTCGCTCACCGACGGGCCGCCGCTGCTCGCGCGCGGCGCGCGCGACGTGGTCCGCGACATGGCCGCGCGCGAGGCCGGCGGCGGCAAGTCGAGCTCGGCGGCGTGAAGGCGGAGGATCCCCGCGATGGTCGTGCGCGTGCCCGGCGCGGCGAACGGCGCCAGCGCCTGCACGAACTCCGAGATCGACTGGAAGCGATCTTCCGGCTCGCGCGCGATCGCCTTCTCGATCACCTCGACGAGGCCCTCCGGCACCTCGGGACGGAGATCCTCGAGCGACTCGGGCGGCGACGTGTAGATCTTCGCGCACAGCTCCGGGAAGCTGTCGGCGACGTACGGCGGCCTGCCGCCGATGATCTCGAAGAGGCACACGCCGAGCGCATAGATGTCGGTGCGGGGATCGACGCTCTTCGACGAGCGCATCTGCTCGGGCGACATGTACAGCGCCGATCCGAGGATCGTGGTCGTCTGCGTGAGGGAGACGTTGCCCGTGTCGCCGGTGAGGATCTTCGAGACGCCGAAGTCGAGCACCTTGATGAGCGGCGCGCCGTCGGGGCGCCTCGTCAGGAACAGGTTCGCCGGCTTTAGATCGCGGTGGACGATGCCGAGCGCGTGCGCCTCCGCGAGCGCCTCGCACGCCTGGACGATGTGATCGATGCACTCGCCGATCGCGAGCGTGCCCGTCTCGGCCGCGTGGCACGCGAGGTCCTCGCCGTCGAGGAGCTCCATCACCATGTACGGCTCGCCGCTGTCGAGCGCGGCGACGTCGAGCACGCGCACGACGTGGGGCGTCTGCAGCTTGGCGACGGTGCGCGCCTCGCGCATGAACCGCTCCGCCGCCTCGGTGTACGACATGAACTCCGGGAGCAGGAACTTGATGGCGACGCGCGTATCGAGGTCGAGGTGCAGCGCCTCGACCACGAGGCCCATGCCCCCGCGGCCGATCGTGCGCTCTACGCGGTATTTGCGCGCAATGACGGTGCCGGGCGCGATCGTGTAGACGTTGTCAGCCTTGGGTTCCCCCGCGCCGAGCGGAAACGCAGCCGTCTCCGGACCGACGGAGTCCACTCCTTCGGTCGAGTCCGGCTCACCAGAGGAGCGCGCCATCGAGCTAAGGTATACACGTCACGCTTCTCCGAAGCGATTCCCCTCACGCCGCAGGAATGCAAAGTGTTGCGAAAAAATGCCTCCGAGGTGGGATGAGCGTCCGGAGGAGGCGGAGCGAGCGCGGCTCAGGGTCTGCCTGCTCTCGTGACGCACCGCGGGCGCAGCGCTCCACGCGGCCCGCAGGCGCGGACGTCCCCTGCCGCCCGTTCGGCCCGGCATCGGCCCGCGCTCGCGCGATGCCGGTTGACAGCGAGCTCAGCGGGTGCGCGCCGGCGGGGTCCGGGAGCGGCGCATGTTGGCCGTCGAGGAGGTCCGGTGCGGCCCCTCGGTGCCGTGCGCCGGGGTCTGCCGCGTCGCCTTGAGGTTGCCGAGATCGGCCTCGATCTCGATGCCGAGCGCGCGGCAGCGCCGGATGAGCCGCTCCAGATCGACCCCCGCCTCGATCAGCAAGCCCGAGGGGGGCGACGGATCGACGAACATCTCGGCCGCCGGCTTCCGCGTACGGAGCAGCTCGCGGATCTCGGGATCCTCGATCCAGAGGAAGCCGGAGGCGCCAACGAAGCTCGCCTTGCCGATGACGACGCTCGCCTGGATGAGCATGCGCGAGATGGTGTCCGGCAGCGGCGCGACCGCCTCGATGCGCGTGCGCAAGGCGTCGCTGTCGAGCCCCACCGACAGCGCGCGCGCGATCGAGGGCGGAGTGAGCAGGAGATCGACCTGATCGCCGACGCGGCCGATCTCGGCGAACGCCGAGAGCCCGAGCACGGCCGAGACCTTGGCGCCGGCGCCGACGCGCAGCGCATGCGCCTCCACGAACTTGCTCTTGCCGTTGTCCGAGCTCGGCGCGGAGCCCGCGAGCAGCGCCCGACCGCGCGGCGTCAGCCGGAGCGCCAGATCCGCGCTGGCCACGTCCTCGGCCCCGCCGAGATCGATGATCCCGAGCGCCGGCAGTGACTCCAGCGCGATCCGCCGCGTGATGTCGGGGACCTCCGGCGCCTCGACCGAGGCGCGCTCGGCCCAGCGACGGACCAGCCGCTCGACCCCGGCGATCCGCTCGTCGGCCGCCAGGTAGCCCTGCAACGACTGCCACGGCACCCAGCGGCCCTCGCCGAGGTCGTGCAGCGCGTCGAGCACCATCTCGCGGAGCGCGCCGATCGGGCTCGCGTCGCGGTTGTCGGACGCGACCCGGAGCACCTCCCGCTCGGCTCGCGCTTCATCCCACGCGCCGCCGCGGCGCCACGTCGTGAACAGGAGCGGCGTCAGCTCCTGCACCTGGAGCGAGCCGGGGGGCGTGGCTGGCGACGCGGCCGAAGCGTCCCAGAGCCCGACCGCGCGCGACAGCGCGGCGACGAGCGCGACGCCCTCGACGTCACGCCCGAAGCGCTGCGCCA
This sequence comes from Sorangium sp. So ce590, assembly GCF_051521365.1. NCBI lineage: Bacteria > Pseudomonadati > Myxococcota > Polyangiales > Polyangiaceae > Sorangium > Sorangium sp. So ce590. Next base: position 3,869,409 of record NZ_CP150346.1, on the reverse strand, counting down.
GCCGGACGAGCAGCGACCGTGGCGTCCCGACGCCGGGGCGCACGTCGCTCCCCGGCTCGCGCACGCAGTACGCGAGCGCCAGCGCGAGCATCCCCGGATCCGAGGCGAAGCGGGCGCGCCGTGGGGCGTGGTCCTCCTCGAGAACGAACGACCGGATCTGCTCCCGCCGCTTCTCGCGCATCCGGCGGCGATCCGCGCCCACGATGGCGGCCACCTCGGTCGGCACGACGTGGCGGTTCGGGTGGATCGGGATGAGGAAGGCGCGGCGCTCGAGCGCGAAGCCCGCGCCACGGCGGCTCGCGGTCACGCCGCTCGCGCTGCGAAGGCGCATCGGCTCCCGCTCCAGATCGAGCAGCTCCTGCGTGTCGACCTCGCCGCCGACCGACTCGATGGCCTCGAGCAGACGGCGCTCGACCGGCGCGAGGCGATCGATCTCCTCGCGGAGCCGGTCCGGATCGCTCAGCGTCTCCCACGCGATCTCGAGCGACAGCGCGATGGGTGGCGTGGCAGGGCGGCCGAGATAGTGCGTCGCGATCGCGCTCATCGTCTCGAACGGTGCCTGCGCGAGCAGCGCCCGGATCGCCCGGGGGTCCTCGCTCTCCCAGCTCTTCAGCTGGACGAGAAACGCAGCCGGAAGCACGAGCTCGATGCCCTCATCGGTCTTGCGCGCGTAGACGACGCCGCGTGCGATGAGCGGCTCGAGCCCGGCCGGGAGCGAGGGGACGACGAGCACGCCGCCCGCCTCCGCGATGCGGTGGAGCAGCTCGCGGCTGGCGGTCGGGAGCCGCGACGGATCGCGCACGTCGGGGAGGCCGACCAGAGCCCGCGCCGCCTGAGAAGGCGCGTCGATGCGCTTCGCGGCGTCGATGCGGATCCCCATGCGGGTGATGAGGCCCTTGAGCTCCGACTCCGGGAGGGCGCGGAGGATCGCGTCGAGCCGCCTCGGCGACTCGTCGAGCTCAGCATCGCCACGGCTCGCCACGCCTCCCGATTCGCGTGTCACCCGACCTAGCTCCTCACCTGCAGGATGCCCCCGCCCCGACTGTCGTCCGTTGGTCGTGGTCATGCGCTCGACCTATCTCCCGGATATCCGATGACCCACATTAACCAGCGGAATAGCCAGCCTCCTAACGTACACCAGGATGCTCGTCCAGCTTCAAGAAATCGAGCACTTTCCTACTCCGTTCACAATTTTCTCCGTTCACAATTTCGGTCGCAGGCAGCGCGCATCGTCTGCGTCGCGCGTCGCGCGTCGCGCGTCGCGCATCGCCGCCATCGCCGGTCTCCCTGATTCCTGATTCCTGATTCCCGATTCCGATCGCCGCGTCGCTCTCCACCGGAGGCGTCCTGAGGCGTCTCGAGATCTCGTCGGTCTCGCGTCGTGTCGTACGGCGCAGCCGTAATCGCACGCCCTCGTACGCGCGCATGCGTCGGCGCGTTCGCGGTGCCGCGCTGCGCGACGCGCGCCATGACGCGTTTTTACGTCACGATCGAACGTTACGCTCGAAGTCCCTGCATCATTCCGCGTCGGCGCGCCTGGCCCCCACCGCGGGCTTCCGTCGCGCGCCGCGCACTCCGGACGCCGCGATCTCACGCGCACGTCTCGTCGCCGGGGGAGCCAAGGAGATCGCTGGCTCGCTCACGAGGAACGCTCCGCCGCGAGCCGCGCTTGCCTTCCCGTAGGCTCGCGTGGGAACGTCGCGCACCTCCTTGATTTCCCGCCCCTGTTCGACGTGCATCATGCTGTGCTCCACGCCGCACGCCCGGAGCGACGCGTCCTCCTCCCCGCGCACACGCCCGCAGCTGGACGCCATCAGGCAACTCCTGAGTGACCCGGCTCCGTTTGCGCCCATGGGGTCGCGTGGAGATCCATCTTGATCCTGCGCGACCCGGTCCACGGCCTGATCGAGTTCGAGAGCGGCGAGGCGGCCATCGTTTCGCGCCTGCTCGGCACCCGCGAGGTGCAGCGGCTGCGGCGCATCCGTCAGCTCGGGTTGACGTCACTGGCGTTCCCGGGCGCCGAGCACACCCGCTTCGCGCACGCGCTCGGGGCCGCCCACGTGATGCGCCTCCTCATCGCGAGGCTGCGCCAGATCGACCGCGACCTTCCATTCTGGCAGAGAGTGACCAGCGACCGCGCGCGCGACGCGATCGCCGCAGCGTTCCTGCACGATCTCGGCCATGGCCCACTGTCCCACCTCTTCGAGGAAGCCATGCCGGGCGCGCTCCACCATGAGCGCTGGACCGAGCGCATCCTGCTCGACCCGGCCTCGGACGTGCACCAGGTGCTCGTTCGCCAGGATCCCTACCTGCCGCAGCGGGTCGCCGACCTCATCGGCGGACGACACGAGCTGCCGTACCTCGCCAAAGCGGTGAGCGGGACCTTCGACGTCGATCGCTGCGACTACCTGCTGCGCGACGCACACGCGACAGGCGTCAGGTACGGCGAGTACGACCTGCCGTGGCTGCTGCGCAGCCTCAGGTTCAGCGACGTCCAGGTGGAGATGCCCGGCGGCGGCGCCGCGTCTGCCCCTCCCGCTCCGGCGCTCGCCATCGACGGAACGAAGGGGATGAGCGCGATCGAGTCGTTCCTGCTCGCCCGCTTCTTCATGTTCCAGCAGGTCTATTTCCACAAGACCACCCGGAGCGCAGAGTGGATGATCGGCGCCATCCTCCGGCGCGCCGTCGCCCGCCTCGCCGCCGGCGATCGGATCCCCGAGGTCCCCGCCGCCGTCGAGGCGATGGCCGTCGGCGAGATGCCCACCCTGGAGCAGTACCTGGAGCTCGACGATCAGGTCCTGCTGGGGGCCATCCACGCCTGGGAGGCGGCGTCCGATCCCGTGCTGTCCGATCTCGCCCGCCGCCTGCGCGTGCGTTCGCTCTTCAAGTCGGTCGAGCTGTTCCCCGAGCCCGGCGAGGCGCCGGCCGGGTGCGACGCGCGGCGCACGGCGGCGCTGGAGACCGTGCGCGAGATCGCGCAGGGCGCCGGGCTCGACCCGGAGGTGTACGTCGGCGTCGACATCGCCGAGGACACGCCCTACGCCGAGGACGAGTCGCTCCTGGTCGTTTACCCCAGAGGACGCCCGCGACGCCCCGCCGAGGTGTCCTTCTTGCTGGATCGGCTGCGCAACGAGACCATGACGCGCACCCGGATCCTCTTCGCGCCCGAGCTGCGGGACGCGGTGCGGGAGGCGCTGATACGCTGATGATCACCACGAACAAGCCAGCACGGGGATCGTTCGAGCCCGCGCGCGCGCGCCGCGCCGCCGCCAGGGCGCTCGCCGGCGCCGCGGCGATCGCGGCGATCGCTGCGGCGTCCACGGCGCGCGCGGACGGCGACGGCGCGTACGGCCGCCTGGACGGAGATCTCGCTCTGCGCGCGGGCGCGGGCGCCTCGCTCGCGAACGGGGGCCCGGCGCTCAGCGCGCACGGCGCCGCGGCCTACCTCTCGACCGCCGGGCTGTATGCGCACTACACCGACGCGCTCGGCGCTCAGGGGGCGACCGTCGCGCGCTCGATCGCGGGCGGCGTCTTCATCCAGCCGCTCTTCCTCGCCCGGTACGCGCGCAACCTCGAGCTCGGCACGCCGTGGCTCGACCTGTTCATCGATTCCGTCGCGCTCGGCGTGGGCTCGTTCTGGGAGTCTTCGCCGGGAGCCGGGCTCGCACCGGAGCCCGGGGTCGAGCTCTCGCTGTCGCTCGACGTGCCGTTGCTGGGCCACGCCACGGGCCCGTTCCTCGGGGTGCGGGGCGCGCTCCGCTGGCGCGGCTCGGAGCTCGCAGGGGGCGTGAGCCCGCGCGACGAGCAGCGGGCGCTCGTGTCGGTCACGCTGAGCTGGCACCACGTCGTCTCGGCGCACATCGTCGACGCTGGCGACCGCGCCCCCGCCCAGGTGGCAACGAGGCGCAGCGAGGCCGGCGCGAGGAGCCGTTGAGCGGCGCGCTCGACGCGCTGCGAGCGGAGCTGGTGTCCGCGTTCCGCACCGGGCTCGCGGAGCTCGATCCCGCGGGGCTCGTCGAGCGCGCGCTCGACGCCGAGGCAGGCGCGCTCCGCGGCAGCGTGCTCGCGATCGCGGCGGGCAAGGCGGCGCTCGGGATGGCCCGGGGCGCGCTCCGCAGCTGGGGCGACCGGATCACCGGCGGGCTCGCCGTCACCGTCGCGGACGCCGCGACCTCCGCGCGCGATCGCCAGATGACGCCGGCCGATCCCGAGGAGGCCGCGCTGCACCCGCTCCGCGTGATGCGCGCGGCGCACCCGATCCCCGACGCGCGCAGCGTGGAGGCGGCCGATGCGGCGCTCGCCGCGGTGGCCACGCTCGGACCCGACGATCTCCTGCTCGCCCTCATCTCCGGCGGCGCCTCGGCGCTCCTCGCGGCGCCGCCTGCAGGCGTGTCCCTCGCGGACAAGCAGGCCCTCGTGGCGGCGCTCCTGGAAGGAGGCGCCCCGATCCAGGAGGTCAACCTCGTTCGCCGCCATCTCTCGCGGATCAAGGGCGGGCGGCTCGCGGCGGCGGCGGCTCCGGCGCGCGTGCTGACGCTGATCATGAGCGACGTCGTGGGCGGGCTCCCGCACGACATCAGCTCGGGCCCCACCGTCCCGGACTTGACGCACGTGGAGGAGGCGCTCGCCGCGCTCGGTCGCCGGGCCCCTCAGCTCGCGCGGCTCGCGCCCGCGTTCAGCGAGTCGCTGAAGCCAGCGGACGCGCGTCGCCTGGAGGCGCGCCTGCTCGCCGATCCGGACAAGCTCGCCGAGCGCGTGGCGGCCGCGCTCTCCGGCAGGACAGGGCTGCGCGCGGTCGCCGCCCCCGCCGAGGATGGCGACGCGCGCGCGCTCGTGGAGCGTCGCCTCGCGCTCGCCCGCAGCCTCGCCCCGGGCGACGCGGTCGTGATCCCGTGCGAGCCGACGCTGGCGCTGCCGGCCCAGCGCGGCGCCGGCGGCCGCGCGGGGTGGATCGCGCTCGCCGCCGTGCGCGACTTGCCGCCGGACGTCGCGCTCCTCTGCGTGGCCTCCGATGGCGTCGACGGCAGCTCCGGTGCGGCGGGCGCGGTGGTCGCCCGCGCGGCGGCCGCCGCGATGGACGACCGGGGCATCGAGGCCGCGCTCGCGGGCTTCGACGACGCCGCCGCGCACCGCGCCCTCGGCACGCGCGTCGAGACCGGGCCGACAGGCCACAACCTCACGGACCTGCACATCGTCGCGCGGGACGTCACGCTCGGCGCGCGTGCGCGCTGATCTTGCAGCGCGCGCTGCCCCGCGGCACGCGCGCCGCTCACCGCGCTGCCCGGCGCGGCCTCACTGCGGCTCGACGGCGGCCGCGGTCGTGTCGCCCATCGCCTCGCGCACCGCGAGGGCCAGCGCGCAGCTGTTCGCCTGCCGCTGTCGCGCCTCGAGCACGCTCCCCTCGACGGACGGCGTTCCGCCGATGAGATTGCCGCTCGCCTCGCGGCGGACCCGCAGGATGGGCTTGCCGTCCGACAGCCGCCACACCCCGATCCGCGCCATGTGCGGCACCCCGAGCAACGCCTCGGTGCTCGTCGCGCCCTCGACCGGCTCGTCGAGAACGAGGAGGTAGTACTGTGCCCGCGTCAGGAGCTCCGCCGCGAGCGGCACGTCGTCGCGCATCGTGTCCTCGAAGCTCCACTCCAGGAGCCGCAGCCGCAGCTCGTTCGAGGCGTCCTGCGCGTCGCGCACCCACTCGTCGGAGAGGACGTGCATCGTCCGGTAGGCGACACGCAGGTTGAACGGCTGCGCGGGACGCGAGCAGCGCTCGGCCTCGTTGCAGTAGTCGCCCGCAGGGCAATCCCGCGTGCGCTTGCACTCCGCGCCCGCCAGCGGGTTCGGGTTCGGCACCCGCAGGAGACACGCGGTGAACGCGTCGCGGAGCGACTGCTGCGCGTTCTTGCGGATGGCGTCGACGCTCGTCGCCTCGTCCACCCGAAGGCGCAGGTAAATGCCCGCAAGGTCACGGAAATTCCACGCCTTGAGCGCCTCCCGATCCACGAGCTCGGCCCCCGCGCTCTGCGACAGCTCGAGGGTCCAGCCCTCCACGCGCTCGCGCATCGGGAACCAGCGCGGGCCGAGCTCGACGGCGACGGCGCGCTGGCGCGCCATCAGCTTCTGGCGCGCGCTCTCGATCTGCCCCTGGGACCACTTCCAGTGCAGGATCGCCGAGACCGCGAGGACGAGGGCGGTGTAACCCCAGAACTTCGCCGAGGGCCAGCGCATCCTCGAGCGCGCTTCCCGCGCCTTGTAGACCGAAGGCAAACCGCGTTCGCGGGGCGGCTGTTCAGAGGACATAGGAGAGGCTCCACGCAGGAGGCACCAGCCCGATCAGGCGCGCGGAACAGCCTCCTCCACACGAGCTGCGCGGAGGGGAAGGCCGCGCCGAGCGCGCCGCTAGAGCCACCTCGTTCGATGGTGGCCGGGGCCGCCAGGCACCGCCGGGCGCGCCCCGTCCTTCTCTGCTCGATAGGTCAAGAAGCGAGGATCACTGCGACTTCGGGAGCTTGCTGACCATGAAGCTGACGTTCGGGTAACCGGCGAATGCCGCGGTCTGGAACACGCTCTTCACGACCAGCGCGGGCACGTCCTGATCGACCTGGAGGATACACACGCCCGGGAACGGCTTGTTCGGCTGCACCTGCTTCCACAGCTCGCGCTTGTTCTTGAGCAGGTTGAAGAGCTCGTCGATCTTCTGGAGGCGCCCGAGCTCCTCGATCGCGCGGGTCGACCCGGCCAGGGCGCCGTCGACGAGGATCTGGTTGCCGTTCACCGCGACCATCGGCGCGTCGATGATGTCCTCGACGTTCTCCGCCTTCGGTAGCCTGACGTTCTTGTCGACGGCGATCTCACCCGACGCCGAGAAGGACATCAGGAGGAAGATCACGGTCACGACGAGGAAGTCGATGAAGCTCACGAGGTTGAGCCCCGCGTTCGGGCTGCGAGAGCCGTGCCCCGACACCTTGTTCCACACGAACCGGAGCGGCACCCCCAACATCAGCCGGCGGCCCGGCTTGTGGATCACGTGGGCGTGCGGGTCCTTGTGGTGCTTCCGAGTGAACCTATCCATGTGCGCGCTCCTGCCTCACCGGACCGAGAACGTCATATTGAACGCGGGGATCTGCTTCGTCCCCTCGGGCAGCTTCATTTCGCGCTTCGGCGAGTAGAGCGCGTCGAGCACCGCAACGATCTCCTTGAACGGAGTCCGGTTGTCGGTGTGGAGGATGGCCTGGTCGAGCTTCTTGTCGCTCGGATCCCGGTGGCCGCCGTGCTGCTTCCACTCCTCCTCGATCCGCTTCGCAAGCTCGGGGTAGCGGATGACCTTCGAGCTCCCGTCGCCGGCCTCGAGCGGGGTCTTCGGCACCTTGACCTCGTTGACCACCGTCGCGCCCTGCTTCCACACGAGCCCGAACTCGCTCTCGCCGATGTGCAGGTTCAGCACCTTCTCCGGCGTCTGCGGGGTGAGCTCCTTGTTCGGGTCCGGCGGGCCGGGGACCTGCGCGTCCGCGTTCATGCGCGAGTTGGTGACCCAGACCGCCGTGATCAACAGGAATGAGATCGTGACCATCAGCAGGTCGATGAACGGAACCATGTTGATTTCGCTGTTCGTCGACCGCTTCTTGCCATTATCGCCGACGTCTACGCCGCCCATAATGCCTTCCCAACGTGAGCCTCGGCCCACAGATTCAAGTTGTTCCGGGGGACGCCCTGCCGGCTGCTCGCGCGGAGGGATACGTTGCTGGGTCTGACCTCGTCGCCCTTCCGAAGTTCCCGGGATCCCGAACGGCGCACGCGACCGTCCAAGGATTTGTGACGCGAGAGCGGGCCCAGGTGGGACGAAGAGCGCCCGGCAACCTGGACCCGCCGAGGACCATCAGGCAGCTTGACCGACCGCCGCGACATTCACCTTTTGTCGGTTCGTGACGACCAGGTTGAGGATCTGTACCGACGCCTCGTTGATGTCGTCCTCGACTTGCTGCGTCTTGCCGTTCAGCACGGCGAAGCCGACGAGGCCGATGATGGCCACGCCGAGGCCGAAGGCGGTGCAGTTCATGGCCTCGGAGATGCCGGCCGCGAGCACGCGCGCCTTCTGGCTCGGGTCGACCGACTCGCCGCCGACGGAGCCGAACGACTTGATGAGGCCCAGCACGGTCCCGAGCAGCCCGGAGAGCATCGCGAGGTTCGCGCACAGCGCGAGGTACGAGGTGCGCGCGGAGATCTTCGGCAGCTCGCGGAGCGCCGCCTCGTCCATCGCCGCCTGGACCTCCTCGTCGGGGCGGTTCACCTTGACGAGGCCGGCCTGGACGATGCGGGCGAGCGGGGCGTTCGCCGCCGAACACATCTTCACGGCCTTGGCAACGTCACCCGCCAGGATGCACTTCTGCATGGTGGCCAGGAAGACATCCTTGTTGATCGACGAGCCGAACAGGTAGAGGGCGCGCTCGACAATGATGCCGATCTCGATGATCGACCAGAACAGGATGATCCACATGGCCCACCCACCCTCTTGAAAAGCTTCATATGCTCCGTGCATTGCTTCTGTCCTCCAGTTCGCCTCGCGTCCCCGGGATGAGGTTTCGCGCAACTCGATCGGTTCCCTTTGTCAGACTCGTGTTGCCGAGGGGCGGCAGTCTTTCACTCACACGTAAGAACGGATGAGAGGCCTATTTCGCTTGGCGTCGCTGGCCGTGGACGGCGTGCTCCTGTCGCTCTCTGGCGAGATGCGCACGGGACGCTAGCCGAGCGGCGCTGACCTCTGCAAGAGTCCTGATCGTCTCTCCTGGTCCCGGCGCCCGGCGCCGTCCCAGCTCTCTCACCTGTCGTCCAAGACTGACTTCGCGTCGTCACCCCCGGGGCCCGTGATGGCTCTGGGCGCGGCTCCCCGTCACCGCAGAGCGTGCCGCCTTCTGGCCGAGCTACGCCGATGCGCTCGGGGGACTCGCGCATCTTCGCGATTGAGACCCGGCGCCGTCAAGAGAGATTTGGCCACACGTGAGCGCTCTGATACGGGCAAAACTTTACAACAATCGCAGGGTTATGTAACGTTCCGCCGGGCGCACCGCGCGCACCGGCAGCCCATCCCGCGAAACCTCGGGAGGCGAGGCGCCGGCGCGACGTCCGCCGGCGACAGCGCACCGCGGCAGTGCGAGCGACATTACGCCAGAGGGAGCGCAGTGGCTCAGCAGGCAAGCGGACGCGGGAACGGCCGAGCACGGTGGCCTGGTCGGGCGCCGTCGACCGGAGCGATTCAGGGGGCTCCGTACCCCTCCGGCGTCGGCCGCTCCCGCGCTGCCTCGCCGTACCCCGAGGGCGCTCACCGCGAGAGGCACGCTGATTCGGCGGGGATTTTCGCCGATCCAGGCCTCTCGCCGCGCGGCGTGGCCGCATCGCCGAGCTTGCGCACGGGATCGGGCGGCAGTTATAGTCGCCGCGCCTGGAGATTGTCGGGCTTCTGACGACGCTGAGAAAGGGACTTCGAGGATGCGTCATCTGCTGATGTTGGCGGCCGAGGGTGGTGGCGAAGGTGGGATGTGGGAGGCCATCAAGCACAATCCGACCTTCCTGATCGCGAACCTGGTCGTCTCGGCGGTCGTGGTGACGATCATCATCGAGCGGACCGCGTTCCAGCTGGGACGCTACCGCGTGAACTCCAAGGAGTTCTTTGCGCAGGTCAAGAAGCTGGTGGCGGCCGGCAACATCGACCGCGCCATCAAGCTGTGCGACGCGAGCGATTACCCGATCCTGCAGCTCGTGAAGGCCGGCCTGACGCACGCGAACAAGGGCGCGGACGAGATCGACGCCGCCCTCAGCGAGAAGCTGTCCGAGCTCAAACCCGCCGTGGAGAAGCGGGTCGGCGCCCTCTGGTCGCTCGCGAACATCGCGACGCTGATCGGCCTCATCGGGACGGTCTCTGGCCTGATCAACACGTTCGCCTCCATCGCCGCCCAGGGCCTCTCGCAGGCCGACAAGCAGCGGATGCTCTCGAACGGCATCGCGGAGGCCATGTACAACACGGCGTTCGGCCTCGCCATCGCCGTGGTGTGCATGATCGCGCACGTCCTCCTCCACACCCGCTCCAAGAACATCCAGCACGATCTGGAGGCGACGACGGAGCGCGTCTTCAACCTGCTCACGATCAGCAGCAAGCCTGGCTACTAGCCCATGGCGGACCCGCAAGACGTCCCGCTCAGCTCGGCGCAGCGATCGAAGATCCGGCGCCTATCACAGCCCAAGGAGCCCGACGCCGGGGAGGAGGCCGGCGAGCTCAACGTCGTTCCGTACCTCGACATCATCATGAACATCCTCATCTTCGTGCTCGCCAGCGTCTCGGTGACATTCGTGTCGTCGATCGACACGACGCCGCCATCCATCGGCGGGGGGAAGGTGCGCAGCGAGCTGTCCAGCAAGGCGTTGAACCTCTCGGCGTTCATCACCAGCCAGGGGATCTCGCTGAAGACGTCGAGCGGCAACATCGCGACCGGCTGCCAGGACGTCGGCAGCGGGGTCACGGTGCCAAAGACGAACGACAGCTACGACTATACCGCCCTCATGGCGTGCGCGAAGCGCCTCAAGAACGCCCGCCCCGAGTTCAAAGAGGAGACGCAGGTGACGATCACGGCGAACCCGGGCATCGACTACAAGACTATCATCGACGTGATGGACGCGCTGCGAAGCGACGACGGGGAGGAGCTGTTCCCGGAGGTCCACTTCGGAGTCGCCCGATGAGCGCCGAGCTGCCCCCTCCGCCGCGGCCGAAGGCGAGCGTCGTCCGCTACAAGGCGGCCCTCCGGAAGGCGATCCGCAGGAACCGGCGGGAGCCGGAGATCGACTTCCTGAACATCACGGCGATGCTCGATCTGATGACGATCATCCTCGTCTTCTTGCTGAAGAGCGTGGGATCGTCGGCGGCATCCATCCCGCAGTCGAAGGATCTCACCCTGCCGAAGTCGGTGATGCAGTCCGAGCCCTCGCAGGAGGGCGTGGTCGTCATCGTCTCGAAGTCGCAGATCCTGGTCGGCGAGGATCCGACCCCGATCGTCGTGCTGCCCAACCGCGAGCAGCTCGCCCAGTCCGGCGTCGACGCGAAATACAAGCGCAGCGGGCCGAACGATCTCTACGTCGTGCCGCTCGCGAACGCCCTCTCCCACGCGCGCGAGACGGACAAGGCCATCCGCGCCGCGAAGGGGCTCGATCCGTCGTCGTCCGAGGCGGTCATCGTGGCTGACGCGACCACGCCGTACCGCCTGCTGATCGAGGTCCTGTTCACCCTCGGGCAGAGCGAGTTCGGCAAGTACCACCTGATGGTTCTGAGCGGCGGCAGCAAGCAGTAGCCGCCGCCGGCCCTGCCGGCTGCCCCCGCAGCCGCGAGCGGCGCGCTCCCCCCGGCGCGCGCCGTGGTCCGGTCAGTCCACCGCGAACAGCTCTTCCAGGTCGGCCTTTGTGAGCTTCTTGGCGCCGCCTGCGTCCTCGCTGAGGACGGAGGAGACGAGCTGGCGCTTCTTGTCCTTGAGCAGCAGGATCTTCTCCTCGATCGTGCCCGCGGCGATGAGCCGGTAAGCGGTGACCACCTTCGTCTGTCCGATGCGGTGGGCACGGTCGGTGGCCTGCTGCTCGACGGCCGGGTTCCACCACGGATCGAAGTGGATCACCGTGTCGGCCGCGGTGAGGTTCAGGCCGGTGCCGCCTGCCTTGAGGCTGATGAGGAAGACCGGCACGCTCGGATCGCCCTGGAAGCGATCGACGCGCTCCGGCCGGTCCTTCGTGGACCCGTCGAGGTACTCGTACGCGACGCCATCCTCCTTCATCGCCTTCTCGATGAGCTTCAGCATCATCACGAACTGGCTAAAGACGAGCACCTTGTGCCCGCCCTCGACGGCGTTCGCGATGAGCTCGCGGACCGCGATGAGCTTGCCCGAGTCGTCGTCGCCGAACTCGCGCGGCAAGCCGAGCAGGCGCGGGTCGCAGGCCGCCTGCCGCAGGCGGGTGAGGCCCGCGAGGATCTGCAGCTGGCTCTTCGCGAGACCGACGCGCTCCACCTCGCCGAGGACCTGCGCCCGGACCTCGCGCGCGACCTGCATGTAGAGCGCCCGCTGCTCGCCGGTGAGATCGCAGATCTGGTCCATCTCGATCTTCTCCGGCAGGTCCTTGGCGACCTCCTGCTTCGTGCGGCGCAGGATGAACGGGTGGATCGCGGCGCGGAGCCGCTGCGCGGTCTTGTAGTCGCCCGCCTCGATCGGCCGCGAGAAGCGCGCCTCGAACTTGTCGAGCGAGCCGAGCAGGCCCGGCGAGACGAAGTCGAAGATCGACCAGATCTCCGACAGCCGGTTCTCGATGGGCGTGCCCGTCAGAGCGAGCCGGCGCTTCGCGCGGAGCCGCTTGGCCGCGGCGGCGGTGGCGCTCATCGGGTTCTTGATGTGCTGCGCCTCGTCGAGGATGGCGTAGGTCAGATCGAGCTGCGCGAGGAAGTCCTCGTCGCGGCGGAGGAGCGCGTAGCTCGTGATCACGACCTCGGCGGCCTTCACCTCGTCGATCTGGTCCTTCCGATCCGCGCCGTGCCAGAGGGCCACCGAGAGCGAGGGCGAGAACCGGGCGAGCTCGCGCTCCCAGTTCGTGACGACGCTCGTCGGGGCGACGATCAGCGCGCGCATGTGCTTCTCCTCCTGCTTGACGGCGAGCAGGAGGGCGATCGTCTGGACCGTCTTGCCGAGGCCCATGTCGTCGGCGAGCACGCCGCCCGAGCCGATGTCATGGATGAACTTGAGCCATGACAGGCCGGCCTCCTGGTAGGGACGGAGCGTCGCCTTCAGGTTCCGGGGCCGCTTGGTGCTGCCGATCTCGTCGATATTGCTGAGCTTGTGGAAGAGCTCGCGCGCGGAGGCGGTCACGTTCGAGCCGCTCGCGTGCTGGATCAGCTCGTGCACTCGCCCGGCCTGCGCGAGCGGCAGCCGGCCGTTCTTGCCGGCCGCCATCATCAGCTCGACCTCGCGATCGAGCATCGCGCGCACGGCGTCAGGGTCGAACGCGGCGAACGAACCGTCCTCGAGGCGGACGTAACGCTTGCCCTCGGCGAGACAGCGGCGCAGCTCGTCGCGATCGACGCCCACGCCCTCGCTCTCGAAGCTGAGCTTGACGTTCAGCCAGTCCATCCCCGAGGTGACCTTGGCGAACACGCCGATCGGCCTGCCGCGCACCTGCGTGTCGACGAGATCCTCAGGGACGAAGAGATCCCAGTCGTCGGGGAGCTCGGCGAGCCCCTCGGTCCAGAACGTGAGCGCCTGATCGCCGTTCGCGATGAAGCCCTGGCCTGTCTCGTCCGGCTTGAGCCCGAGGGCGAGCAGCTTGCTCGCCGCGTCCTGCTGCGCGGCGATGTCCACGCGGATGCAGCGGGCGCGCTTCATCCCCTCCTCGGGCGGCTGCACGAGGACCGGGGGCGACATGCCGTCGGCGCGCACGGCGACCTCCGCGTCGCCGTACGCGGCGAACAGCGTGACGCGCGCCTCGATGAGCGAGCCGCCCGCGCGCATGCGGAACGTGGGAACGAGGTCGACGACCTCGGCGATCTGGTTCAGGTCGGGCAGCTCGGCGCCGACCTCGAGCGCGATCTTGGGCAGCCCCTGCATGATGATGCGGGGCAGCTCGCTCATCGGCTCGCCAATGGTGGGCGAGCGGAGCAGGCGGCGCATCGCCGCGGGGGAGACGCGCTTGTCGATGCGGCGCGCGAGCCCCTCCTGCGTGTCGATGTGCCAGCCCGGCCAGCCCTCGAACCACCCGCCTTGCAAGAGCGAGAAGCGGCGCTTGTCGTTCCCCCGCTCGAAGCTCGCCTTGACGATGATGGTGTCGCCGCCGACGGTCTCGAGGTCGAAACGCGGCCGCAGGCTGTCCTCGCCGAAGCGGAGCTGCATCAGCGCCGGCTCGAGGAGCACGCGCTGGCCTTCCAGCAGCGGGAGCAGCTCGGCCACGTCCTCGCCACGGATGTCGACGGCCGGGTGGCGCGGGTTGCCGCTCTCGAACCGGGCGAGCAGCCGGAGCGCGTCCCGGTCCGGCGTCGGATAGAGCGCCTGCCAGGCGAGCGCCGCGGAGGGCAGCACCGGGACGCGCGCCTCGGCGTCGAGGACGGTGACGGTCAGCGCCCCCTGCCGGACGTGGAGGCGGAACTCCACGCGCCGGGCTCCGCTGACCCCTTCGGGCGGGAGCCAGGCGCCGATCCCGGTCTGCTTGGCCGTGGCGTCCAGGATCGGCGCCGTGAAGGCGACGCCGGAGCCCGGCGGCCCGTGGGTGCCGACGACGGTCGGGACCGGCACCGACGGCGTGATCGCCAGCCGCCCGCGGCGGTCACGCCGGCGCACGCGCTTCAGGGCGTCACCGCCGGCGTGGGCGGTCTGCGGGACGAGCGCCGGGCTCGGCGGCTCGCGCCGGGGCTGCGCGCCTCGCGCCTGATCGCGGATGCTGATGAGCAGCGCCGCGACATGCTTGCAATGCTGGCCAGCCTTCTGGAAGGCCGGACAGGAGCACTGCGACTGGATTCCATCGGGTGAAAGCTCGACCTTGACCGGATACGGCTCGGAGTCGGCGGCGCGGACGGTGCCGCTCGCCATCGTCTCGTTGATGGAGATGTCCTCGACGACGCGGCGGCGGAAGTACTCCAGCCCGCGGAGAAAAGTGCGGGCGCCAAGGAGCCTTCGCAGGCCACGATCGCTGAGGGTGGAGAGTGCGTCGGAGATCGGAGGCGGCACGTCGTGGGCTCGGGATACGGGTGCGGCGGCAATTCGCCGGGATGGGTCGGGTGGACGGGATCCCTGGCGGATCCCGCTGGATGAAGAACCGTCATCAGATGAAGAACGGCAAGAACACGATGGTCACGGCGGGGAGCATCTTGATGAGCACGTGGATCGCTGGGCCGGCCGCATCCTTGAGAGGATCGCCGATCGTGTCGCCCACGACGGCGGCGCCGTAGGTGGGGTTGTCCGCCCGCGCCCCGGTCTCGTCGACGAGGTAGCGCCCCCCGTGCGCGCCGGTAGCGATGTACTGCCTCGCATTGTCCCAGATCGCCCCGGTATTCCCCAAAAAGAGCGACCCGAGGACGCCTGCGACCGTCGCGGCCATGAGCAGGGCCGCGACTGAATCCGCCGCGACCAGAGGATTATCTTCCGTCCTTGCAAAGCGCAAGGCAAGTCCCACGACCACGGGGACCGCCGCCGAGACGAGGGCCGGCACGATCATATGGCGCAGCGCCGCCCGAGAGACCATCTCGACGCAGGGCTCGTGATCGCCGACGAAGCCCGGCGGCCGGGCCCGGGTCTGACGCCTCACCTCATCAAGGACGCGGCGGCCGGCCTGGAGCACATTGCGGATGCAGCGGCCGGCCAGCCAGAAGACCAGGAGGATCCCGACCAGCGCGCCGAGGTAGACCTCGGGCCGGTCGAGGCGCACGACCATCGCGGTCGTCTCGCCGCTGCTCGGCGCGCTCAACGTCAGCGCGCGCCGCCTGGACTCGTCGAGGTAACCAGCGACGAGCAGCAGCGAGGCGAGCGCGGCCACCCCGGCCGTGTACGCCTTCGTGAGCGCCTTGGTCGTGTTGCCGACCGCGTCCAGGACGAGGGTGCGTCCACGCACGTCCGGCCGCTCGCGGGCGACCGTCAGGGCGACGATGCCGCCCGCGTTGTCCACGATGGGACCGAACGCGTCCATGGCGAGGACGTAGCCCGCCGTGCCCAGCATCCCCATCGTGGCGACCGCGGTCCCGAACAGGCCGCCCCAGGCGAGCCCGGAGCGGGCGCCGAGCAGGTAGGAGCCGAAGGTCGCGCCGACGACGACGAGGAGCGGGAGCACCGAGCTCTCGAGGCCGATGGCGAGCCCGCGCAGCACCGCCATCGCGGAGCCGCTGCGGGCCGCCTCGGCGAGCTCGCGCACCGGGCGGTGCCGCTGCTCGGTGTAGTACTGCGTCACGTGCAGCACGCCGATGCCCGTGACGATGCCGATGACGCCGCACGCGAAGAAGACCACCCAGTGGGCGCCGAGCAGCCACTTGGCGGCCCCGGCGATGCCGACGGCGTGCAGGATGGCCGTGACGTAGAGCCCCCGCAGGAGGGCGTTGGAGGCGTCCTCGCGGTCGTCGGTCTTGACGACCATCACGCCGAAGAGCGTCGCGATGAGGCCGAACGCGCGGCTGACCAGCGGAAAGAGCACGACGGCGAGGGCGCTCGGGAGCCCGGCGTTGCTGCGGAAGAGCATGGCTCCGACCACCATGGCGCCCGCGTTCTCGGCGACGGTCGAGGCAAAGACGCCCGCCGCGCGCCCGGCGCAGTCGCCGACGGTGTCGCCGGCCAGGTCGACGATCGTGGCCGGGTTCTGCAGGTCGTCCTCGTCGAGGCCGACCTCCGCGCCCGCGAGATCGGCGCCGAGGTCGGCCGCCTTGGCGAACGTGCCGCCGCCGAGCTGCGCCATCAGGGCGGCGAAGGAGGCGCCGAGGGGGTAGCCGGCGATGACCCAGGGGATGGTCGGCGCGAGCGCGAGCGCCTCGGCCGGCTCGGACCCGAAGCCGCCGCGGAACGCGAGGACCGCGGCGAACAGGCCGCCCAGGCCGAGCAGGCTCATGCTGACGACGAAGAGCCCCGACACGGCCCCCCCGCGGAGGGCGATCTGCAGCGCGAGGTCGAGCGAGCGGCGGGCGCCGCTCGCCACGCGCACGCCGGTGCGGGGCGCGATCCAGGTGGCGACCCGGCCCGTCGCGACCGCGCTGGCCGCGCCGACCGCGAAGGAGAGCGTCAGCCAGACCCCGAGCTCCAGCGCCGGGACCGGGTTATTCTCCCCGGCGCGCCGGAGGAGGCCGTACGCGAGGAAAATGGCGCCGCCGAGCATCGCGGAGACCGCGCCGATCACGCTGCTCTGGCGGCGAAAGTACGCCTCGGCGACCCCCTGGATGATCGCGGCCACCCGCTGCATCTCGGGCTCGACCGCGGGGCGCGCGATGACCCAGCGAGCGAGGTAGACCGCAAAGGCGAGCCCGATCAGGCCGCCGCTGAGGATGAGCGCAAGCTCCGTCATGACGGGCGGACCGGGCGCGCACCGTGGACGCGCTACCTCGGCCGGTGAGGGATAGTGCGGGCGGTGCCCGCGGAAACGCCGCAGGAACCCACGCGTGCAGCGACGCACGCCTTCCCTACTCCGGCCAGGTGGGCCGTGCAAGCGAAGACGACGCGCGCAGCTCGGTCATTTCACGTCATTCGCATCGCGTCCGACCACGTGGTCCAGTCGGGTCTTTGCGGCGAGCGCGCCGACGCGCGCGTTGAGCTGCTGCAGCCGCGCGCGCGTGACCTCGGTCTCCGCGTCGACCACGTCGACGCTCGTGGCTCGCCCGGCCCGGAACAGCTCGGACCTGACGCGCATCGACTCCGCAGCCGCCGCGAGCTGGCGCTCGGCGGACTCGATGCTGCTCGCGGCCTTGCTCAGCTCGGCGTACGCCGACGCCACCTCGAGCCGGAGGGCGTCGCGCAGCACGGCCTTCTGCTCGGCGACCTGCGTGGTGCGGGCGTTCGCCTCGGCGGAGGCGGCCGCGGTGGTGAAGACGTCGTTGAGCACCCAGGTGGCGCGGACGCCGGCGGCCCACGTCATGTCGAACTGGTTCTGCGACGGAAAGACGCGCTGGTTGGGGTTCGCGTAGGTGAGGTCGGCGAACGCGTCCACGCGCGGGAAGTAGCCGGCCCGCGTGACCGCCTCGGCCTTCTCGAGCGAGTACTGCGTCTCGTCGAGGGCGCGGATCTCGAGGCGCTTCTGGAGCGCCTCCTGGAACAGCGCCGGGAGCGCCTCGGCGGGCGGCTTCGCGGGCGCGCTGCCCATCACGTCGATCCCGAGGGCGAGCGGCCTGTCCTGCGCCGCCCCGAGCGCGATCCGGATCTGGTCGTCCGCGACCAGGAGCGCGGCCTGGGCCTCGATGAGCACCTGCTCCGCGCCGGCCACCTGGGCCTCTAGCCGGAGCACGTCGGCGCGCGAGAGCAGCCCCACCTCGAAGGTGCGGCGCGCGTCCTCGACGTGGGCTCTGGCCTGAGACACCGCCTCGCCTGCAACGACGACCTGGCCCTTCACGCGGACCCAGTTGAAGAACGCGAGCTTCGCGTCGGCGGCGGCCTGCAGCGTCTCCGCCTGCAGCTCGAGCTTCTTCGCGCTCTCCGCGTGCGAAGCCGATGCATACGCCTGCGAGAGGCGGAGCACGTAATCCGAGATGGGCACGGCGAGGTTGGCCGTGAGCGCGTACGTGTTCACCGCGTTGTAGGGTTCGATAGCAGGCTGTCCGCCCGGCCCCGGAATGCTCGCGAACAGGTCGGCGAGCGGGTTCTCGACCTCGGACAGCCGGGTGTACGTCGCCGTTACCGTGACCCGCGGAAAGAAATTGACCATCGCCTGGTCGACCCTCGCCGACGCCGCGCGGAGGTCGGCCTGCTTGGCGCGGAGCGACGCGCGCGTCCGCAGCGCGGCCTTCGCGACGTCGTCCGGCGTCAGCCCTCCTGGCTGGGGCGCGAGCGCTGTGGCGAGCGGATCGGCCTTCGGCGCCGCCGGCTGGGCCGCAGCGACGGGAGCCTGCAGGGGCTGCGGCTCCCCCGGGGCGGAAGGCGCCGGCGCGGGCTGCGGGGCGACCGGCTGCGCGGCGGCGGGCTGTGCGATGAGCCCGAGGGCGAGCAGCCCGGCGAGCGTCGAAGCGAGCGAGAGGCTGCGTCGAGACGGGATTGCGGTGCTTTTCATGACCGGTCGGTCACTTATGGGCGGTGACAGCACCCGTCAAGATCGCAGGCGATCCCGCGCCATCGCGCCTCGGCGATCGCTCGCGCCACCGTCCCACGAACGTGACCGCGCAGCCTGCGCTCTCGTCCCACGACGCCCGTGGCGGCGCAGGCGCACATGAACGCGTGATGGCGCCCCGCGCTGTCCAAGACCGCGCTGGCACCATGGTCTGACGTGTTCGTCATGCCGTGCCGCACTGGGCCAGGACAGCCGGGACATGACGACCGGCTCCCGGGAGGGGGGCCCCTCGTCCAAGACAGCGTTCGTACCCGTTCACGCGCGTCGTGGACGGCAGAAATCCGTCGCTCACTCGGAGGCAACGCTTATTGCGGCGCTCGATCGAATGGAAGAACATCTCATCAAGTGGCCGCCATCTTGCTTGGCGGCTGACCGGAGGCCTCAATGCATAGACTGCTTGCATCGCGCTGCAGCTTCTCCCCGATGCTCGCCATCCTCGCGAGCGCATCATCGTTGGCCGCCTGCGCTCCCTGGGATCTCGGTGAGGACGAGCCCCCCCAGGTCGATGATCCCGGGAGCGTCGCGATCGCGGCTGAGCCGCCGCCCGCCATCAGCGGTGGGACGCTCGCCGTGAGCAGGAGCGCTGTCAGGGCCGTGGCCTCGGATCCGGATCGCGACCGGGTGTGGATCGTCGATCTGCAGGCGCAGAAGCTGACCGCGGAGATCGTGCTGGAGAAAGGCGATGAGCCGGGCCGGGTCGTCGAGGACGACGCGGGGCGGTTCCACGTCGCGCTCCGCCGTGGCGGCGCGATCGTCACGGTCGACGCGGACAGCGGGAAGATCGTCGAGCGGCGCGCGGCGTGCCCGGCCCCGAGGGGGATCGCTTACGACGCGAGGACCGACGAGCTCCACGTCGCCTGCCTCGGCGGCGAGCTCGTGACGCTCCCGGCCGGCCCCGGAGACGCGACGCGCCGCCTGCAGCTCGATCGCGACCTGCGCGATGTCGTCGTGGATGGAGAGCGGCTCCTGGTCAGCAAGTTCCGTGCGGCTGAGCTGCTCACCGTCGACGCGGACGGCAGCGTCGCGGAGCGGCAGAAGATCCCGCAGTTCAACCTGTTCGGACAGGAGTTCGTTCCGACCGTCGCCTGGCGGACGGTCGGCCTGCCGTCCGGCGGCGTCGCGATGGTGCACCAGCGCGCCCTCATCGCGCCCGTCGAGATCGTCGAGGGGGGCTACAGCTCCGGCGGATGCGACGGGAGCATCGTGCACAGCACGGTGTCAGAGGTCGGGACCCCCGATTCCGGCGACGGGCCGAGAGCATCCCCTGCCCTCCCGTCCGCGACCCTCCCGGTCGACCTCGCGGTGTCGGCCGACGGCGCATCGTACGCCGTCGTCGCGGCCGGCACGAACGAGATCCTCATCACCACCCCGACGACCTTGAACGCGAACATGGGCTTCGAGGGCGAGGGAACCTGCATCGATGCGCAGCAGCGGATGGCGGTGAACGGCGAGCCCACCGCCGTCGCGTTCGCCGGCGACGCCGTGATCGTGCAGACGCGCGAGCCGGCGGGCATCCACGTGCTCGGGATCCCCGGCATCTCCAGCAACCGCGTCATCACGCTCCCCGGGGAGAGCCGGAGAGACACCGGCCACGAGATGTTCCATCGGAACGCGGCCGGTCCGATGGCCTGCGCGTCGTGCCATCCGGAAGGCGGCGAGGACGGCCATACCTGGGTCTTCAACCCCATCGGGCCCCGGCGCACCCAGTTCGTGAGCGGCGGGATCCTCAACACCGCGCCGTTCCACTGGGACGGCGACATGTCGGGCATCGAGGCCATCATGAACGAGGTCTTCGAGCGCCGCATGGGCGGCGTGCACCAGGGGCCGCGCCGGGTGAACCTCTTCGCCCGGTGGATCGACAGCCTCCCCGCTCCGCCGGTGTCGCTGGGGCCCGACCAGGGCGCCGTGGCGCGAGGTGAAGCCGTCTTCCACGACAAGACCGTGGATTGCGCGCGGTGCCACGCGGGCGCTCAGCTCACGAGCAACGAGTCGTTCGACGTCGGCACGGGCAAGGCCTTCCAGGTGCCGTCGCTGGTCCGCATCGGCACGCGCGCGCCGTTCATGCACGACGGATGCGCCACGTCGCTGAGGGACCGGTTCACAAACCCCGCCTGCGGCGGCGGCGACCTGCACGGCAAGACGTCCCACCTCGCCGAGGACCAGATCGACGATCTGGTCGCCTACCTCGAGACCCTCTGATCCCCCGCCCCACCGGCCCCCCGGCTGGATTTTCGCCGGGGAATCTGCCCGATCGCGCCTCCCTCACCGCGAATGATGTAACGAGCGCCGAGCCGCGATATGCTGACGCGGCGTGAACGTCGCCGAAAAAGTCGCCACCCTCGAAGCGCTCCTCCAGCGGGTGCAGCGGAACACCGCTGCGCCTCGAACCCGGTCGCAGCTCCCGGTCTCCGCGGAGCTCGTCCCGCACCGCGGCGAAGCGCCCGGCGCCATCGCCACGGCGGGCGCGGCCTTGCCCAACGTCAGGTTGATCGCGCCAGAAACGTCGCCGGCGAACGAAGCACGGCCGGCAGGTGCGGCCAGCGCGGTCGCCCTGGGCGGGCCGTCCGCGCCGCGCGCCCCCGAGCCGTTCCTGGACGACGTCGGCAGCATCGACGGTTCGGGCCTGCCCGGCGATGCGCGCCAGGCTGC
This sequence comes from Sorangium sp. So ce590, assembly GCF_051521365.1. NCBI lineage: Bacteria > Pseudomonadati > Myxococcota > Polyangiales > Polyangiaceae > Sorangium > Sorangium sp. So ce590. The sequence continues at coordinate 3,847,968 of NZ_CP150346.1, read as the reverse complement.
CGCGCCGCCCGCCGCTCAGGCGCCGCAGACCGCGGCCGGCGGGGTCGCGAGGCATCCTTCCGCGGCCGCGAAGGCGCCGCAGCAGCCTGCCGCGAAGACGCCGCCACAGCCTGCGGTGAGGACGGCCGCAGCGGCCACGCCCGCCGCGAGCGCAGCCAAGACGCCGGCCGGCAAGCCGGCGGCCGCGACCCCGGCGCGGATTCCGGCGCCGCCTCCCAGCTACCCCGGGAAGCCGGCCGCGAGGCCCGGGGCCTCCCTCGATCTCCCGCGGGGCGAAGCCCGTGACGCCGGCCCCCAGGAGACCTTCCGCCCGCCCGCGGAGCCCGCCGAGCCCAGGCCGAGAGAGGCGACCCGACCCGCGGCCAAGGTCACGGCGCCGGCCGCCAGGTCAGGCCAGGGCAGGGACGCGCTCTCTGCCGGTCCGGCAGTGCCCCCCGCCCGCGGCTCCAGTCCGCGCGCAGAAACGAAGCCGTTCTTCCCGCACGAGGACACCGCGGGAAGGAAGATGGTGGCGGAGAGCGACAGCGAGCTCTCGTTCGCGGGGCTCCTCCCCGACGAGCCGGAGCCCGCGCAGAGGTCGGCTGCAGCGCTGAAGATCCCCGTCGAGCGCAGGCAGACGCCGGAAGCCGCAGCGCACGAGGCGCGCGCCGAGCGCAGGTCGTTGCCCGACCGCGCCGAGGCGCCCGCCACGACCACGCCTGTCGGGAAGGAAGGCGCCTTCGCGCTGGACGCGGTCACGGCCCACGTGGCGTCCACCGCGGAACCGGTCACCCCCAAGGCGGAGCAGGTCACCGCGGCCACACGGCGCGCGTTCGGAGAGCCTGCCACCGAGCGCGAGCTCAGCCGCGATATGGTCGACGACGAGCCGACCGTGATCCGCGGCATGCTCGAGGACGAGGCCACCGTCATTCGCTCTCGCCCCGAAGGCCTTGAAGACGAGGAGACGGCCGTGCGATCCGCGCGGTCCGAGGCCCAGGCGATCGCTCGCTCGATCCAGGATCAAGAGACCGTCGAGGCGCCGCCGGGGGTGCTGCCCAAGGACGCGCGCGAGGAAGCGGATCGCAACTCCAGGTCGAAGCCGGTCGATCGCGATCTCCTCCCGAAGGTCATCACCAAGGACCCGCCCATCACCACGGAGAAGGGGCTGAAGCCGTCCGAGCGCGTCACCGCGCGTCCGCCCGCCGACGCAAGCGTCACCGATCGCCCGCCTCCGCGCCCGCGTTCCCGCGTGGGCATCCTCATCGCGGCCGTGGCGCTCCTCGTGGGCGGCGCAGCGGTTGCGCATCGCCTCGGGTTGTTCGGCTCCGAGCCCGCGCCCCTCCCGAACGTCGTCCCCGACACCACCCCGGGCGCAACGCAGGACGTGACGGCGCAGCCTCCGACGCCGACCGCAGCGCCGGCCGAGACCGCGGCCGCACCGGCGCCGGCCGAGACCGCGGCGCCGGCCGAGACCGCGGCGCCGGCCGAGACCGCGGCGCCGGCCGAGACCGCGGCGCCGGCCGAGACCGCGGCGCCTGCTGCGGGTAGCGCCGAGGATCTGCCGCCGAACCGTGGTCATCTCTTGGTCAACTCGCCCCAGCAGGCATCCGTGTACGTGAACGGCTCACTCGCCGGAAATACGGGAGAGACGCTCGACGTGCCCTGCGGGACGCGTTACGTGCGGCTCGGCAAATTGACGACGGAGAAGGTGTCGAGCCCCGCGTGGCTCTCCTCGGGTCAGGCGGTCATCGTCGGCTGCCGCAAGAAGACGGTCCTGTCGATCGCTGCCACCATGGCAACCCCGTCGACGGACCCGCCGGCCAAGCGGAAAGCCAACCCCGCCGGCACCGCCGCTCCTGACGACGAGGGCTCGGCGCCGGCCCCCGCCGAAGAGGCCACGCCTCCCGCCTCGACGGCCGACCCCGCCCCGTAGCAGCCCCCCGCGCTGGTCCGCTCGAGAACCCCTGCCCCCCTCGAGGGCGGCCCACACGCCCTGCAGGGGGGCAGAAGCGCGGTGCTAGGCTCGGCGCCCCATGGAATCCAAGACAGCTGCCATCGGCGAGGGTTGCGCGGCAGCGAGCGAAGCGGCGGCCTCGCCGGCGTCCGGCAGGACGGCGAGCGCTGGACCTTTCCCGACGCGCAGCCCGGCAGGAGGAGAGCCCCTCGACGCCGTCGCGGGGACAGAGCCCAGCGCCGTCGCGATGATCGTCGAGAGGGCGCGGGCGGCGCAGGTCACCTGGGCCGAGATCCCGATCCGGGAGCGGGCGGAGCTCATCGCGAGGGTCAAGCAGCGCCTGCTCGCGCGGGCCGAAGAGATCGCAGCGCTCCTGCATCGCGAGTGCGGCAAGCCGATCGAGGAAGCCGCGCTGGCCGAGGTGCTGCCGAACGCCGATCTCGTCGACTACTGGACCCTGTCCATCGAGGAGCTGCTCGACGAGTCCCCCGTCGATCTCGACGCGCTCGCCTACCCCGGCAAAGTCGGGCGCATCCGGAGGGACCCGCGCGGCGTCGTCGCGCTCATCACGCCCTGGAACTACCCCGTCGCGATCCCGCTGCGCACGATCGTGCCAGCGCTGCTCGCGGGCAACGCCGTGGTCTTCAAGCCGAGCGAGGTCACGCCGCGCGCCGGCGCGCTCGTGGCGTCGCTGTTCGACGGGCTGCTCCCGGAGGGTGTCCTCGGCGTCGCGCAGGGCGGCAGCGACGTCGGCGCCGCGCTCATCGAGGCCGGCGTCGATCTCGTCGTCTTCACCGGCAGCGTCGCCACCGGCAAGAAGATCGCCGTCGCGTGCGCCGAGCGCCTCGTCCCGACGTCGCTGGAGCTCGGTGGCAAGGACAGCGCCATCGTGCTGGACGACTGCGACCTGGAGCGCGCCGCGCGCGGCGTCGTCTGGGGTGCCTTCACGAACGCCGGACAGAACTGCGCTTCCATCGAGCGCGTCTACGTCGAACAGGCGATCGCGGATCGCTTCATCGCGCGCGTCGTCGCGCTCACCGGGCAGCTCCGGGCCGGCGTCGACGTCGGGGCGATGACGACCGCGCGGCAGGCCGAGATCGTGCGGCATCAGCTCGACGCGGCCGTCGAGAGCGGGGCGGAGGTCCTCGCCGGCGGCGCGCCGGCAGCAGGATCGCTCGCCTTCCCGCCGACGGTCGTCAAGATCGAGCGCGAGGACACACCGCTGCTCCAGGACGAGACGTTCGGCCCCATCCTCCCCGTCATGGTCGTGAAGAACGCCGAGGAGGCGATCGCCCGCACCAACGCGTCCCGCTTCGCGCTCACGACGAGCCTCTGGACCCGCGGCTACGAGCGAGCCCATGCGCTCGCGCGGCGGCTGCGCTCGGGCGTGGTGACGATCAACAATCACGGCTTCACGGGCGCGCTCCCGGCCGCTCCGTGGACGGGGACGGGCGACAGCGGCTCCGGTATCACGAGCAGCCCGCACGCGCTCTCGGGCCTGACGCGGCCGCGCTTCTTCCTCGAGGACCGCAGCAGAGCGAAGAGCGAGCTGTGGTGGTATCCTTATACTCCGGCGCTCCGGACCGTCGCCTTCGCGATGGCGCGGGCGCGAGGTGGAGCCGGCTTCTTCGGCCGCATGAGCGCCCTGGTCGAGCTCGTCGCCGCGTTCGCGAGGCGCCTGCTCGGCAGCTGATGCGGGGGCCATCGAGCGAAACGCATGCGCCCACTGATCCTCCTCTCCAACGACGACGGCTACTCGGCCCCGGGTCTGATCGCGGTACGCGACGAGCTCGCCCTGCACGCCGACGTGGTCGTGTGCGCCCCCGCGGTCAACCAGAGCGCGACGAGCCACTCCCTGAGCCTGCACCGCGTCCTCCGGCTGCAGGAGGCCGCGCCCGGCGTGTTCGCGGTCGACGGGACGCCCGCCGACTGCATCTATGTCGCCCTCCACGCCGGCACGCGCGTGCTGCCGCGCCGCCCGGATCTGGTCGTGTCGGGCATGAACCACGGGCTCAACCTGGGCTCGGACATCTTCTACTCGGGCACCGTGGCCGCAGCGCGCGAAGGAGCGCTCCGCGGCATCCCCTCGATCGCGCTCTCCGCCGACGCGGGCGCGTCGCGCCCGGCCGCGGCGGCGCTCGGCGTGAAGCTAGCCCTCGCCCTCCACCGCGCCGCCAGGCCGGAGGGGCGCCGGCCGGCGCCGCTGCTCAACGTCAACATCCCCGCGGGCAGCAGCTGGCCCGTGCGCGCCACGCGCATCGGCGCGCGCCTCTACACCGAAGAGGTGATCTTTCGCCGGGATCCCCGCGGGCACGAGTACCTCTGGATCGGCGGCGCAGGCGTGCGCCACGACCTCGTCCCCGGCTCGGACACCGAGGCCTACGACGAGGGCGCCGTCAGCGTCACCCCGCTGACGCTCGACCTGTTCGCGGCGCAGCACGAGGGCGTCGCGCTCCAGCTCGCCGCGGAGCTCAACGACGGTCGCACCGACTGACGGCGCGCGCGTCGCCCTGGCAGCGCTTTCCGGCTCGGGTGCGCTCGCCTACGCTCGGCGCCATGTTCAACCACGACGCCCTGCCCTCCGAGCACGCGCTCCGCTACCTCAAGGCCCGCCTCCGCAACGTCCCGGATTTTCCGAAGCCGGGCATCCTCTTCAAGGACATCACGCCGCTCCTCGCCGACCCGCGGGCGCTCCACATCACGCTGGATCTCCTGGCCCAGGGTTACATCGGCGAGCACGTCGACGTCGTGGTCGGCGTCGAGTCCCGGGGCTTCATCTTCGGCGGCGCGCTGTCGGCCCGGCTCAACGCGAGCTTCGTGCCCGTGCGCAAGCCCGGCAAGCTCCCGGCCGCGGCCGATCGGGTGGCGTACGCGCTCGAGTACGGCACGGCGGAGCTGGAGATGCACAAGGGGTCGATCAAGCCCGGGGCCAGGGTCCTCATCGTGGACGACCTGCTCGCGACCGGCGGCACGGCCTCGGCCGCCGCGGAGCTCGCGCGCAATCAGGGCGGCGAGGTCGCCGGCTTCGCCTTCGTCGTCGAGCTCGACTTCCTCGGCGGCCGGGCGCTCCTCGCGCAGCGCGCCGGCGACGCGGCCCGGGTCTACTCGATCGTGCACTTCGCCGCGGGCGAGTGATCGTTCAGTCCTGCCCCACGCCGACCTGCAGCTTGCGCGCGACGATGCGGCTCGCGCTGGTCGCCCGGGTCGGCCCGCCGACAGGGAACGTGATGACGACGGCGCCCGCCCCGCCCTTCGTGATGCCGCCGCCGTGCGCCCCCACGAGCTTACCCAGGCTCGCCGCGTCGAGCGAGGCGCCGGCGCCTCGCAGCGCGTCGATCGGCCCCGCCCCTCGCAGCGCGGCCAGCGCCCCTCGATCGACCGCCGGCATCTCGGCGAAGACGCCGGACGCATAGACGAGCGCCGTCGCCGCAGCGGCCGGATCCGGGCCGCGGAACCAGGCGCCCGCGTCGTGATAAGGCAGGTGCGCGCAGCGCGCGTACAGGGCGCCGAGCTCAGCGGACGCGCCATCGGCCATGCGGTCGGCGAGCGCGACGAAGCGCGCCCGGAGCGCGGGATCGAAGTATGCTCGCGCGTACCCGCTGGAGAACCGCGCGGTGATCGCGCGCCACGACGGCGAGCGCCCCGCCTCCTCCTCGTCGAACCCGGGGACGATCTCGACGAGCCCGTCGGTGACCGCCGCGAGCTCGGCGTCGGCGGCCGCTGTCAGCTTCCCCTGGGAGATGAACGCGCCCAGCCCCACGGACTCGGCGGACAGGGCATCCTGCCCCGCGGCACCGGCGGCGGCCTGCGCCGCGCCGCCGCGGGGCGTCGCCAGCCAGAGCTCGGCGACCCAGCCAGCGAGCTCGAACGGTCCCATCGACGCGCCCGAGTAGATGCGCTTGCGCGCCGCCTCACAGGTGCGCGCGTTCCGCGCCGCGTCCTCGCCGACGTCCGTCTCCGGCGCCGCCGGCAGCGTGGCCGGCGTCTCCCGCGATCGAAGCAGGCGCACCGCGACGAGCACGCCGACGACCGCGAGCAGCACCGCGCCGATCGGGATCACGACGTGCCGCACCGGCCGGATCGGCACGGTCGGCGCCGGCGGGGCCAGCGAGCTGACCGCGCGGTGCGCCTGCGCGAGCCGCCGCGCCAGGTCGGACGCCTTGCGCGTGCGCAGGTCCCGCGGCAGGAGCGGCCACTGCTCGACCAGCTGCTCCAGATCGATCGCCACCGGCGCCCCGCGCCCATGCAGCGCGATCTGCCTTCCCTGGACGCTCACCGCGCCCGAGGTTCCGAACAGGCCCAAGGCCTCCTGTACAGCCGCTTCGATTTCCCGCGCGCTGGAGTCGTCCACGATCGCAGGTTACCCGGATTTGCGGCCGGCATGCCGCCGCTTCTTCGCGGAGGGCGCGGACGCGGACGCGGACGCGGACGCGGCCGGCGGCCGGGCAGCGCGGGAAATGCCGCGGAGGGGCGATGAAAATGGCACATTCTCGCGCGTGCAGAAGACGCGCGTCTACCTATCGCCAGGCATGTTCGGCTTCGCGACCCTCGCCTCCCTCGAGTACTTCGAGCATTTCATCCGAGCGCTCGAGGAGCGCTTCCGTGATCGCGGCCGCATCGTCGAGATCCACGTCTGCGAGGTGCATCCGACGGCCTCCATCCTCCGCCGCGCCGCGAAGCTCGCCCGCCTCGTGGACGAGAGCGCCGGGGACGACGATGGCCCGATCCACATCGTCGGCCACTCGACGGGAGGCCTCGACGCCCGCCTCGTCGCCTCACCCACGGTGCGCCTGCCCGGCAACGCGCACCGCCGGCTCGGTTGGACGATCCGGCTGCGGTCCGTCACCACGATCAACACGCCTCACTTCGGCACGCCGCTCGCCGCGTTCTTCGCCACGGTGAGCGGCCAGCGCCTCCTCTACGCCATCACGGCGCTCACGGTGGCGGGCCTCAAGCTCGGCGCGCCGCCGCTCGCGGCCGCGTCTGCGCTCGTCGCCGCGTTCGGCCGGGCGCAGCTCGGCTTCTTCGAGATCGAGCTCATCGATCGCGCGATCGAGAGCTTCATCCGCGTGCTCGACGACGCCTCGAGCCGCGATCTGCGCGCCTGGTTGAAGCTCCTGCGCGACGACCAGGGCGCCATCGTCCAGCTGATGCCCGAGGCGATGGACCTGCTCCACGCCGGCCTGGTGGACCGCGCGGGCCTGCGCTACCAGAGCGTCGCGACGTACGCGCCGCGCAACGCCGTCCGCGACTGGGTGTCGGCGCTCCGGTCGCCGTGGGGCGCGATGTCGGCCGCCATCTTCACTGCGCTCTCGAACATCACGGCGCGACTGAACGAGCACTACCCGTGTCGCTCGCATGACGGCTCGATCGAGCAGAAGCTCGCGCGCCTCCTCGGCGAGCTGCCGCCGCCGGACGCCAACGACGGCGTGGTCCCGCTCGCCTCGCAGGTCTGGGGGGACCTCATCTGGGCCGGCAAGGCCGACCACCTGGATATCGTCGGCCACTTTCCGGGCAAGGGCGGGCACATCGACTGGCTGGCGAGCGGCGCGCGCTTCAATCGCCTGCGCTTCGACGCGGTGCTCGACCGGATCGTGACCGGGATGGTGGCCGGCGAGCAGAGCAGCGCGGAGCGCGCGGCGGCGCCGCCGCGCCCGGTCGTGGAGACGCGCGTGGTGGAGCGCGATCTGGTGGACATGGCGCAGGGCGGCGCCTCAACGGGATCGAGCGGAGAGCCCGCCGCGTGAGCGGCGGCGGCGCAGCGCGCGCGCTCGAGCAGATCGCGACGGAGCTCGTCGAGTGCCGTCGGTGCCCGCGGCTCGTGGCGTGGCGCGAGGACATCGCGCGGGAGAAGCGGCGCGCTTACCGGGACCAGACCTACTGGGGTCGCCCCGTGCCAGGCTTCGGCGATCCGGATGCGCCGCTCGTGATCGTCGGGCTGGCTCCGGCGGCGCACGGCGCGAACCGCACCGGCCGGATGTTCACGGGCGATCGCTCGGGTGACTTCCTCTACGCGGCGCTCTTTCGCGCGGGGCTCGCCTCGCAGCCGACGAGCACCGCGCGCGACGATGGGCTCTCGCTGGAGGGCGTGTTCATCACCGCCCCCTGCCACTGCGCTCCCCCGGACAACAAGCCGATGCCCGCCGAGCTCGCGGCGTGCCGCGGCTGGATCGAGCGAGAGCTCGCGGCCCTGCAGCGCGCGCGCGTCTACCTCGCGCTCGGCAAGATCGGTTACGACGCCGTCGGCGCGCTCGCCCGTTCGCGCAGCGCGTCCGCCGCCGGTGAGGGCGCGCAGCGCGGCGCCGACGCTGCCCCGCACCTCCCTCCGTTCGCGCACGGCGTGGAGGCGCGCCTCCCCGACCCGCGCGGCGGCGCCGGGGAGGCGCGGCTCTTCGGCAGCTACCACGTGAGCCAGCAGAACACCCAGACCGGGCGGCTCACCGGCGACATGTTCGACGCGGTCCTGCGCCGCGCCCTGGAGGCAGCGGGGCTGCGTGCCCTGGAGCGATCCGGAGGCTAGCCCTGCTTCGACAGGATCTTCTGCAGATCACCCGACTGGAACATCTCCATCAGGATGTCCGAGCCGCCCACGAACTTCCCGTCCACGTAGACCTGCGGGATCGTCGGCCACTGCGAGTAGTCCTTGACTCCCTGGCGCAGCGAGGGGTCGCTCAGAACGTTGACGTCTTTGAACTCCACGCCGCACTTCTTCAGGATGTCGACGGCCCGGGCCGAGAAGCCGCATTGCGGGAAGGTCTTGGTGCCCTTCATGAAGAGGACGACGCGGTTGCTCTCGACGGTATCCTTGATCGCCTGGTGGATGTCGCTCATGGCTCGTTCCTGATCTCCCGCCGCGAGCGGGATCGCCCGTTGTTCAATCTACAGGGAAGCGGCGCGTGCCTGCCGGACCGCGCATGGGCCGGCCGGCGGGGCTCGCGCCGGTATCGGCCTTGGATCGCCAGGCGGACCACGTGACCGCCGCGCCCCGGACGCGCAGTTGTGGACCGGGTTTTTGGTGTCGCCTTTCGCCCGCGTCAACTGGGCGAAAGCGCCGCAGGGCTTCCAGTGCGGTGAGATAGGGGGCCGGCGCGCGCCTCGCGGGCGGATGCGACGACGGCAGGGTGCCTCCTTATCGTTCAACACAGCGGGGCGATGAGCGGCGGCGCGCTGGGACGCCAGGCGAGCTCAGCGCATCCGGCGAGGGTCGAACGGCCGCAGCCAGGGAGGCCGGGGGGCATCGTCGACGCGATGCGGTGCCCTCCTCTCTCCGTGGGCACGGGAGACGCACGCCGGTCGGCAACGTGCTCCTCGGTCCGCGGCCCAGCCGCGGCGACCTCCGCTCTCCCCTGGCTCTGCACGCTTCAGCCTGGCCGCACCTCAGCGTCTGGCCTCGCGCCGCCAAGTCGTTGTAGAACACGCCCCCACCTCAACCGTCTTACCGCCCGTGACCAGCGGCCGTGAGCCGCCGCGGGTGCGGCGAGCGTCCCAATGTCGTGGCCTCACCCCGCACAACCCTGAAGGAGCCTCGTATGCGCTTGTACGTCCTCATCCCTGCGGCCCTGCTCGGCCTCGCGCCCCTCGCCTGCGGAGGCAGCGACCCGGAGCCGAACAACCCGTCGCAGATGCAGAACCAGTACGGGGCCCCGCCCGGCCAGTACCCCCCCGGGCAGTACGCTCCGACCCCCCAGCAGCCGGGCCAGTACGGTCAGACGCCCCCCCAGCCGGGATACACGCAGCCTGCCCCCACGACCCCCACGACGACCCCCGCCCCGACGCAGACGGGCACGAGCACCGGGCAGGCGACCCCGATCGCGCCCGCGGCGGTAAGCGCCGCGACCCCGGTGCTCACGGCCATGGCGGCCTCCGAGGTCCAGGGCATGCAACCGGAAGGCGGCGCTTTTGCCGGGCAGTTCCAGGACGGCCAGACGCTCGAGCAGCCGTTCAACATCCAGCCGGGCAAGTGCTACTCGGTCATCGGCGTGGGCCTCGGCATCCAGGAGCTCAACCTGCAGATCGTCGCGCAGCCCGCGCCGATGCTGCCGCCGGTGGTGCTCTCGCAGGACAACACCACCGGACCGAACGCCACGCTCGGCGGCAAGGGGCAGTGCTTCAAGAACCCGCTCCCCGTCGGCGGCCCTGCGAAGGCCGTCATGACCGTCCGGGGCAGCGGCCTCGCCGTCGCCCAGATCTACGTGAAGTAGCCGCATCCCGCGGCTCGACGCCGCCTGCCACGCATCCCGCGGCCCCGCGCGGCGCCGCCGTTCGCGCCTCGCGAGCCCCTGGCGTCGCGGCGTTGCTCGCGGGCTCGTCCGGTGTGCGCCCGCTGACCTCGCGCGCCGACGCTCGGCAGCGTCGCTGGCCACGGCTCGCCGGGTGAGCCGCCATGCGCTCGGCCCTCGGCTTTCCGCCGGGGGAGGTGCGAGGTACACTCCACGGGTGAACTTGCCTTCGAAACACTGGGCGCTCCGGATTTTTATGGTCGGACTGGCGTCCTGCTCGCTTCGTCTGACCGACGGGTCGGCAGAGGACGCCGATGTTCCCACGGATGTCCCTCGGCCGGGAACGCTGGCGTTCGAGCAGCAAGGGACGCTTCAGCTCGTGCCGGGGGAGCTGCGCACGCTCTGGATCCGGGGCAAGCCGCCCGCGCCCTACGAGATCAGCTTCACCCTCCTCGGCGAGGCCGCGGGCGCGTGGGTCGACCGCACCACGGCCATCGCGGACGCCAACGGCAGGGCCTCGGTCCAGCTCCACGCCTCGAACCTGGGGAGCACGTTTCGACTCCGCGCCGCCACGAAGGATGGCCCGGCCGCCGAACTCGGCGTGTCGGTGAGCGCGGAGGGCTTCGGCACGCTGCGCGTCATCCCGGTTTACCAGGGCACGCGCGTCGCGAAGAGCTGGACCGCGAGCGTTGTCGCCGAGTCCACATGCGAGGAGCTCGCAACCGCAGCGCCCCAGGCGCCCATCGGTGCGCTCGTGGCGCACGGCGGTCCGGACGAGCCGGTCGTCGTCGAGGGCGCTCCTGTGGGGCCGAGCCTCACCATCGCGCTCCACAGCGGTCGGATCATGTGGGGATGTGTGGGCGAGCGGGAGCTGCAAGCCGGGTCCGCGCGCGACGTGTACGTCCCGATCAGGGACCTGCCCATCCACCTGGCGGCGACGCACCTGAACACGAAGCTGACGCTCGTGACGGACGATGGGCTGAACGCGTTGCTCGAGGCGGCGACCGAGCAGCTGCTCGACGCCTTTTTGCCCGCCGGCGCGGAAGCCGCGTCCCTGCTCGACGCCATGCAGCGCGCGGCGCCGTCGGTGCAGGCAGGCGCGTTCGCTGCGCAGCGGGTCGAGCGCGGCTGGGACGCGGCGGCGCAGGCGCACCTCGCCGCGCTCCCGATCCCCCTGCGCAACAGGTGTCGTGCATGGGCCCGCGCCGGGCTCGCGGATACGCCGCTCGCGATCGACGGCCATCTGAGCGGGCTGGAAGAAATGCCGGGAAGCGCGCTCTTCGAGGCGAGCTGGCTCGGCAGCGTCACCGCCGACAGCGCGGGCGTACCGCCAGAGCAGCTCATGTCGTGGACAGCGGATCCCGGCGATGTGCTCCGCCTCGCCGGGACGCTCTCGTGGGTGCCGAGCGGTTACATCGGCGGCGCGGCCGGGCTCGGGGCTGCAGCGGAGACAACGGCGGAGTCCGTCCCTGCGGCGCTCGCCGACGGAGCGGAATGCTCGGCGCTCGGCGAGCTGCTCGGCGGCTACGCCGGCTGCAACAGCGACTGCATGGCGATGCTCTGCGCAGGCGGGCTCAAGCTCCTCTGGCGCGAGGGCATGGACGCCTCGGAGACCGCCGGGCTGATCGGCGAGATCGTCGTGAACGCCTCGGGGCCGGCGCAGGTCAACAGCGCCGCGGCGCCGATCGCCTGGACGGCAGACTGGCTCGGAACCATCCGCTACGGAGACGGCGAGGAGGTGAGCGTCGAGGGGCAGGTGAACGCGGTCTCCACCGACGCCATCGCAAACTAACGCTCACCTGGCAGCGTCCTTCGGCTCGCAGCGCAGCCGCCACCTCCGGCCCGTCGTCCGCTCGGTCGCCGCGAGCGGGATCGCCCCGGCGGCGATATCGAGCTGCTTCTCGGGCGCCTTCGAGAAGGTGCCCTGCAGCCTCACCGACATCGCCTCGACGCACGCGCTGCCGGGATCCAGGCGAAGCCGGAACTCGGCGCCATCGACGGACGGATAGCTGCCGCCGAGATCGAAGCTCGGCGAGCCCTCCAGGCTGGTGTCGAGCAGCCAGCCGTCCTGACCCGGATGACAGCGGTCGAGCGGCGTGTCCACGAGATCCTTGCGGCCGAGCGGCACCGCCTCGCCGAGCGCGCCCGTGTCGCGATCGATCGGGAGCACGTGCCAGGAGCCGGCGCGCACGCCAGGGTCCGGGGCCGTCGAGATGAGCAGGCCGACGCCGCCGCCCAGCACACGCCGGACGAGGCGCGGCGGATCGACGCCGTAGCTCGTGCGCCCAGGGCGATGGTAGGTCGCCAGCTGCCGCGCGATCCCGAGATCGGCGCGCCACAGCGCCACGGCTTCGTACGAGCCGCCGGGCGTCACGAAGAACCAGGTCTCGCCGAGCCGGACGGCGCCGTTCGGGAACGGCCGGAGGAAATTGCCGGCGCGGCCGGCGCTGTCGCGAAACGGAAGGACCGACAGCCCCTCGGAGACGGCGAACAGGTTGCATCCAGCGCCCCGACACACGTGGGTCAACGCAGCCCGTCCGCCGGGATCGAGGTACGCGCCCCAGGAGGCAGTCCCGTAGTTCGCCACCCCGAGCGCCTCGGCGGCCGACGCCTCATCCGACCACGGTGAGGCGCTCACGCCGCTGGAGCGCACCCCGCCCTCCGGGTCGAAGCGGTCATCGAAGCGGATGAGCCATCGCCCAGCGCGCGCCCAGTCAGCGCCCCGCTTGCCCCACGCGTAGGCGCGCATCGTCACGATGTCGTACGGGGCTCCGTTGTCGAAGCCGATCTCATCCGCCCCGAGCGCGGGCGGCGGGGTGTTGCGGAACGGAGCCCACGCGGAAGCCGCCGTCGCCTTGGACACCGAGCGCGCGGCCGACGGCGCTGGCCGCACGGCGGGCGCGGCGCGCGCGGCCGACGGCCTGTCCGGCAGCGGCGGGGTCGAGGAGCCGAGCGCCTCGCAGCGCATCCCGATCGGGCTCCCCGCGCGGAGCGGCGTCTGAAGCACCGGCGGCGGCTTCGCTTCGGCGAGATCGTCCGGCACCGTCGTCTTCCCCCAGCCGACCCGGATCCAGCCCTTGAAGACGCAGCCGACAGGGCCGCACGCGCGCGTCCGGGACGCCGCCCTGTCGTCGTCGCGCTCCGGCACCTCGATCGAGCGCCACGTCATGCCGCCGTCCGTCGACTCGGCGGCGAGCTCGCCCTCTCCCAGGGAGAGCGCGAACCGTCCTGACAGGAGCGCGCCCGTACCGTCCTGGCGCGGCGCGCCGGCGGTCACGTTGCCGCTCTTCACGTCGATCCGGACGCCCACGATCGGACCGCCGGCCTCCACCCAGCCGCCGAGCACGCCAGGCTCCCGCTCCTCGAACCCCTCCAGCCACATGCCGCGCTGCAGGTCGCGGACCGTGCTGCGGGGCTTGGTCGGAAAGATCAAGGGGACGGCCGTAACGTCGCTCCCCTTCAGCAGCGTGAGCTGCCCCGACACGCCGGGACGAGGCGGCGAGAGGACGGCGACCCGGCCGTCCGCGAGCGCGACGACACGCTCGATGCCGATGTCTCGCGCGGGCGCGCGGACGTGGATCTCGCGGGCGCCTCCCTCGGCGGCGACGATGCAGTACGCGCGGCCGTCCCGCACATCGCCGTCCTCACCGCACGAGCCGCGGATCACCAGCGCGCCGTTGCCGCTCGAGGCCACGAAGCGAGGCTTGTCGAAGCGCATCAGCCGGCGCATGCCGAGCGGCGGCTGGAAGGCGTAGAGCGTCGTCGGCCCCTCGCGCTCGCCGCAGACGAAGCCGAACGATGCGCCGGTGCGGATCGCATGGCACGTCGCCTCGCGCTCGGGGTAGGCGTCGGGCGCGACGTCCACGACCGACCCATCGCGCAGCGACACGCGCGCGAGGGCGCCGCCGCGCGCCACCACCGCGGTCGAGCTCGAGTCGGGCCACCCGTCCTCGACCGCGGTGCGCAGCGCGCGCCGCCCGAACGGCCCCTGGGCGCGCGCCGGGGGCTCCTGCACATCGTCCGACGCATCGAGGGTCCGATACGTCACGCCGCCGCGGGCATCGACCGAGTAGAACCCGTTCGCCGTCATCACGGCCGGGTCGCCGCCGATGATGCTCACGGAGGTCGGCCGCGCGTCGATCTCGACCTCACGCCACGTGGCCCCGGCGTCGAAGGTGACGAGCAGGCCGCGCAGATCGGCCTCGACCACGGCGCGCCAGCCGTCGGCGAACGCGAGCTGGCCGTAGGCGCTCGCCGGCGGAAGCGGGCCGAGCGGCATCGCCGCGCCCGTCTGCGCGTCGATCGCGAAGAGCCGATGGCTGTGCGAGAGCCGGGCATAGAGGCGATCGAACCCCGCGATGATCTCGTTCGCCTCCGACGGCAGCTGGACGAGCGGCTCGAGCGGGGCGAGCCACGACTGAGCTCGCCAGAGCTGCGCGCTCCCGCGGTTCGACGCGTAGAACAGGTAACCGCCGCCGAGCCGCGTCGGGAGCTTGAGCGCGGTGACCTGACCCGACGGCAACAGGTCAGCGGCGCGCTCGAGCGATCCATCGTCGCGCGCGATGACGCGCATGCGATCGATGAGCACCCGCTTGGCCCCTGCCTCGCTGGCCACCACGCCGCGCTCTCCGACGAGATCCGGGAGCAGCAGCGACGGCGTGACCATCGTCACGAGCGCCCCCCGCGCGGCTAGGCCGCCCGGCGCCGAGAGCGACGCCTGCGCAGCGCCGCCGTGATCGCTCGACGCCTGCCCTCCGGCCGACGCGATCGCCGCCTGTCCGCCGCACCCTGCAGCGCTCACGCCGAGGAGCAGCGTCATCGCGAGGAGCGGCGCAGCGCGCGGCGTCCACCGAGGAATCGGCGCGTGCAGCCGCCCGTCGGGCTCGGTCATGACGGACGATGCTAGCGCGCCCCCCGGGGCGCCGCACCGTTCTTGCTGCCGTCCGCTCGACGGAGGCAGCCACGGCTCATCTCGTGCGTGGTCTGGTCCGTCGGCTCGCGGCGATCGCGTCTCGCGCGGCCAGCGCTGGCGAGTCGCCAGCCGCAGGAGCGCCGCTCACCCGGCGAGGCGCTCCGGATCACAGCGGGGCCTGACGACAGGCCCCCGCGCGTTCACTTGCCCTTGGCGGAGCACTGCATCGCGCACATCAGATCGCCCACCGCGCACCCGCAGCCGCCGCGCTTCGGGGCCGGGGCGGCGGGCGTGGGAGAGGCCGCGCCGGACTGCTGCGCCTTGCCCCCGGTGCTGCCGCTCGCCGGACGCGCCGGCCTCGATCCCGCGCGCGCGCCCGCTGCCGCCGGGGCGGCGGTCGGCGCCGCGGTCGCGACCGGCTCCGCCGTGGCGCTCGCGATCGCCGTCGCGGTGGGCGCCGGCGGCGGCTCGGGCTCGGGGGGCGCCGTCGTCGCCGGGGCCGCCGCCACGGGCGGCGTGATCTCGGCAGCGGTGGGCGCCGGCGCTTCGCCGCCGCCCTTCATCAGGAGGAAGACGCCTGCGATCGCGATGCCCGCGATCGCGATGCCGGCGCCGATGATGATCGGCGCCCGGTTCTTGGCAGGGGCATCGACGGTCGGCGGCGCGACGGACGGCGCCCGCGCCGTGGTCACGATGGGCGCGCTGAGCTGGAACAGGCCGCCGTCGCTGGCGACGATGCTCGCGACCGGCGACGGCGCTCGGACGCCGGCCCCCGAGGCGAGGGCCTTCAGGTCGATGAGGCCGGAGTCGTCCGAGGCGCTGACGGCCGCCCGTGCCGGAGCAGGGGCGGCCTTCGCCGTGAGGGCGCTCAGCGAGAACAGCATCGAGTTCTCGTCGCGCTGGCCAGGAGCAGCGCCGCTCTTGAAGAGCGGAGCGCTCGTGGCCACGTCGTCGGAGCTGGGCCGGTGCGCCTCGGGCCCCGGGCTCGCGCCGAAGAGGTCCTGCGTCGGGCGCGCCGGATCGCGGCGCACCGCCGCCGCGCGAGGAGCGGCCGCCGCGACCGCCTCGACCCCCGGGGACGTCGGACCGACCGGCGCGGCGGCGCTGGGCACGGACTGCGACTGCACGGGCGCCGAGTCCTGCGCGGCCACGGAGGCCGGGGCGCTGCCAGCGTGCAGCGCCGCGACGATCGTGTCGACCTGGCCGAGCGGCTGCCAGTCGGCCATCCCGTCCGCCCAGATGTACGTCTCGGCGTTGATCGTCCCCGCCTGATAGCTGGCGACGATCTCGGCCACCGTCATCGAGCGTTGATCGCCATCCGCCACGTTGACCAGGTACGTGGTCCCGTCGGCCGGAATGCTCGTGCCGGAGACCGGATCGGCGACCCCGCCGCTGGTCGTCACGCCCGAGCTGTTCACGAGGATCGTGGCGCCGCATTTGCGGCACTTGATCTTGACGGTTCTGCCTTGGACCTTCTCGTCCGAGACGGTGTATTTCGACTGACAGGACTGGCAGGTGATCTTCATTGGGGGCTGGCCCGCAGGGGTGTGGTGCCGGCGAGGCGTCGCGTAGAGTTTACCTTGATGCCGCGCCGGTGGCCCGCTCTCTGACGTGCCAGTCGCGCGTCTGATCTCGCAGCTCCGCTTTACGATAGCCGAGGTCGTCGTCCCTTCGTAAAGCACAAAGGGACGAGCCGCCGACGTAACCGTTGTCGGGACGCATCGTAGGAGCCCGCAGGCCGGCGCCTGGAGTGAGACCAGCCGCCGTGCGGAGCGCCTCAAACGCCGGTGCTCGGTGGGGATCTGGCTCACACCCAGCGGTGCCGGGGTCCGGCAGGGCTGGAGTGCTGCCGTACGGCAGGACGGCGCGGCGAGAGATCCCCGTTCAGGCGTCGCCGCGCACGGAGCCGAGCTCGTCGAGGCTGGGCTCGTCGGCCACGACCGGCACATCGTCGACCGGGTCCTGCGGCTCGACGCTCTCGCTCGGCCCCTGGGCCTCGTGGCTGCCCACGTGCTCCCCGTACGCCTGCAGCTTCGAGTACAGGCCGCGGCGGCTGATCCCGAGCACGCGCGCCGCGCGCTGCTTGTTGCCGCGCACGGCCTCGAGGGTCAGGAGGATGAGCTTGCGCTCCGCGTCGGCCAGGCGCGTGCCGACCGGGAGGCGCAGCACGAGCGGGTGCTCCGCCGCCTCACCGGCGTCCCGGGGCGGCTCGGCCTCGTGCACGCCCGCTTCCCCCTGCGGCCTCCGCGGGAGCGAGGCAGGGCCCGTGGAGGGCGGCGCAGGCGGCGCTGTGACGACGTGCGATGGCGCCGGCTCGGAGGGGACCGCCATGTCGGACACGTGGACGATCGGCACCGACAGCGGCTCGGCCGGCTCGGGATGGACGACCGGCGCCGCGGCCCTCCCCGTCGAGATGCTGTCGTAAGAACGCCGGGCAGACCGCCGCTCGATCCGGCCCTGGCCGAGCTGGACGTCGTTCGCCGAGACCAGCTCGTTCGACGCGAAGAGCGCGGTCTGCTCGATGACGTTGCGCAGCTCGCGGACGTTGCCCGGCCAGTCGTGCTCCGTCAGCCGCTCGACGGCGGCGTCCGAGAGGCGGCGGGCCGGGGTGCCGTAGCGCTTGGCGAACTTGAGCAGGAAGCGCTCGGCGATCGGCAGGATGTCGTCCCGGCGCTCGCGCAGCGGCGGCAGCGTCACCGTGAACACGTTGAGCCGGTAGTAGAGGTCCTCGCGGAAGACGCAGTCGTCGACGAGGTCGAGCAGATCCTTGTTCGTCGCGGCGACGACGCGCACGTCGGCCTCGATCTCCTTGCGGCCGCCGACGCGGGTGAACCGGTACGTCTCGAGCACGCGGAGGAGGCTGACCTGCACGGCAGCGTCCATCGTGCCCACCTCGTCGAGGAAGACGGTGCCGCCGGCCGCCGCCTCGAACTTGCCCTCCGCGGCCGCGAACGCGCCGGTAAACGAGCCCTTCTCGTGACCGAAGAGCTCGCTGCCGATGAGCTCGCGCGGGATCGCCCCGGTGTGCACCGGTACGAACGGGCCGGCGCGACGGCGGCTCCGGTTGTGGATGGCGCGCGCGACGAGCTCTTTGCCCGTGCCGCTCTCGCCGACGATCAGCACGGGCGCCATCGTCGCGGCGACGCGATCGATGCGGGTGAAGACCTCCCGCATCCGCGTCGAGCCACCGATCATCCCCTCGAACACGAGCTGCCCGTGGAGGGGATCGTCGTCGTCGAACTCGGTCGGCGGCGACGAGAGCAGCTCGCGCACGAGCAGCACGAGGCGGGCGGGATCGAGCGGCTTCTGCAGGTAGTCGGCCGCTCCCAGCTTGAGGGCGTCGACGGCGCTCGTGATCGACGCGGCGCCGGTGACCATGACCACGTGGGGCGGCGGCGCCTTCGGCTCGGGGCCATCGAGCTCGCTCGGCGAGAGCCGGCGCATGAGATCGACGCCCGTCATCCCGGGCAGGTTGAGATCCGTGACGAGCACGTCAGCCGGCGTCCGCTGATGGATCTCGAGCGCCTGCTCGCCGCTCGACGCGACGACCACGTCGAGCCCTTCATGGCGCAGCACCGCCTCGAGGATGGCTGCCTGGTCAGGCTCATCCTCGACGAGGAGCACCCGGCCGTGGTGGCTGTGGCTCCGGTGCGGCGAGCGCGCCTGTCCGCGCGGAATTGCAGCAGAAACTGCGTTCGGTCCCAAAGCTTCCCTCCCAGCTCGGCGGACGGACGGCTCGGCCCCGTGCGTTATGAAACGTGCCGTTAAACTTGTAGCTCGCGCGGGCCCCTCATCAACTCGGGAGTTGCCTCCTTCTCGGGTGCAAGGCCCCCCTCACATGCCGTCCGTGACATGTCGTTCCTGCGCAACGGACGCGACGCCCCCGGATCGCTGACTCCTGTGGTGACACGCCGCCGCGCGCATCACCAGCGCTCGATGATGCCGTACGCGATGCGATCGGCCAGCGCCATGCACGTGAGCATCGGGTTCACGGCAGGACTTCCAGGAAAGATGCTCGTGTCGGCGACGTAAACGTTGTCGAGGTCGTGGCAGCGCCCCTCCTCGTCGACGACCCCGTCCCGCGGCCTCCGCGACATCCGCGCCGTGCCGAAGGCGTGGTTCGCCGCGGTGATCGTGTCGCGCCCGTCGAGCCGCTTGCTCTTCAAGATCTCGGCTTCCTCCGGCGACGTCAGCTCGTCGGGGACGCCGTGCAGCCCGGGCAGGATCGACGCGGCCCCGGCCGCCCAGCAGATGTCGGACAGGATGCCCAGACCGCGCTGGATCTTCTCGACGTCGCGCGGTGCGTAGTCGAACCGCACATCGGGATCCCAGCTGCCGCGCTTCGGACGGACCGTCCCGCGCGACTGCTCGGCCGCGATGATCACGTCGAACGGCGCCATCCGGTTGTAGGTCCGGAGGTGACGCTGGTAGTCGTACCCGAACCCGGGGAACCGCGCGGCAAGCACGGCGGGGGGCGACCAGAGGACCTCGAGCTTGATGCCCTGCTCGAGGAAGTGGAGCGAATGATAGCCCTGGGTCGCGCCCTCCCACGGATCGGTGGGATCCGGGAACACCGCCATGATGGCGAGCCCCGGGTGGAGCTGCAGCTCGTTGCCCACGTGGCCGCTCGAGTTGGCGGCGCCGCTGCGGAGCAGGATCAGCGGCGTGGCCATGCAGCCCGCGGCGAGCACGACGAGCTTCGCCCGGATCTCGACGGGCGCGCCCTCGCGCCACGTGAAGGGCTCGATGGTGCGACCGCGCATCCCGGTGGCCCGCCTGCCCGAGACGAGCAGGTGCTCGGCGCGGACGCTGGTGAACACGCGCGCGCCTGCCCGGATCGCGGCCGGGACGTACGAGATATCGGTCGACATCTTCGCGCGGTTGCGGCACCCGGTGAAGCACTCGCCCGAGCCGCGGCAGCCGCGCACGTTGCGGTGGGTCGGCTCGCTCGACAGCCCCAGCGCGTCGCAGCCGCGCTTGAAGCGCAGGTTGCGCTCGCCCTGCACCTCCACCGGCGTCGGCGAGACGCCGAGCAGGCGCTCGACGCGCTGGTAGTGGGGCAGCAGCGCGTCGAGCGTGATCGCCGCCGTCCCCGCTCGCTCCGCCCACTTGTCGAACACCCAGGCGGGCGAGCGCGCGCAGATCGCCGAGTTGACGACCGAGCCGCCGCCGAGCGCGATCGCCTGCATGGTCGGGATGAGCATGCGCCCCCGGGCCGCTCGCATCCCGCCCTCGCGCAGCGTGCGCGCCAGCGACTCGCCCGCCTCCTGCCGGAAATCCTCCACCCCGAACGGCGGGCCTTCCTCCACGAGGATCACGTCGCGCCCCGCCTCGGCGAGCTCCTTGGCGACGACCGCCCCGCCCGGCCCCGACCCGACGACGAGCACCTCGCACGAGGCCTGCACCTCGCCGTCGTAGTCGGCGAACACCTTCACCTGGGAGCGCGGCTCGACGGGCGGGAGCGGCTCCACCTCGGCCCTCGAGCGGAGCGTGGCCCCGGAGAGCGAGCGCTTGTCGCCGCGATCGGGGTGCGCGGAGCGCGGCGGCTCCTGAGGGGCGGGTAGCTTCATGCCGTCACCCCCGGCGCGAGCGACGGGGGCTCCACGGCGACCGGCTCTCCCGACGCGCGCGTGGCGGCGCGGCGCTCGAAGGGCGTGGCGCAGCAGGCGACGCCGATCGCGCGGGCGACCTTCTCGTTCGCGAGGTAGCCCATCGAGAGCATCGTCCGGAGCGAGAGGAACGTGACCCGCCGGAGGTAGATGCAGCTCTGCGACATCGACGCGAGCACCGCGATGCGATCGGCCTGCGGGAGGCGCGTGAAGCGGGCGCGGCGCGGCCCGAAGACCCAGGGCGAGAGCTCGACGAAGTGGAAGAGCAGCCGCATGTACGGCCGCAGAGGCCGCGGCGTGCGGGCGACGTAGTGCTCGATGTACTCGACAAGCCCCGCCTCGGTGCCGGAGACCGGGATCGGGCCGCCGGCGGGAAAGAGCGCGTCGGCGCAGGCAGCCACGATGGCCCGCTCCCTCACGGAGAGCGCGCGGGAGCGCGCCCCGGGGGGCGAAGCCCGGCGGGCGAGGCCCACGGCGGCGGCGAGCGCCGCGAGGGCAATGACGAGACAGATCACGGGCAGATGCGCAACGAGCTCGCTCATCACTCGACTCCTTCCTTCCCAGCGGGAAGCCATCGCCTGGCTGCCTCGACAGCGTAGTCCGACGCCCAGAGTGCGCAATTTCGTTCGCGCTGCGTCGGGGTGTTCGCACACCGTCCTGTCCTGATTTACGCAGCCCGACGTTGCGGCTGTGACAGTCGCGGTATGGTCGGCGCCCGATGAGCGAAGAGCCGAAGAGCGCCGTGGACATGAGCGAAGAGGCAGGAGGCGAGGTGCCGATGGAAATGGAAGAGGAGCGCCACACCTCGCCGGCGCGCGACCTGCGGACGTGGCTCGCCGGCGCTCCCCTCCCCGCCTGGCTGCAGCTCACGCTCGGGCTGGCCGTGCCGATGCTGATCACGCTCGTGGCGGCGCTGCGCGTCGCGAGCTTCACGATCGACGACGCGTACATCTCCTTCCGGTACGCGGAGAACCTCGCGAACGGAAACGGGCTCGTCTACAACGTGGGCGAGCGCGTCGAGGGCTACACGAACTTCCTCTGGACGGTGCTCCTCGCCGCGGCGGTGAAGGTCGGCGCGACGCCGGAGGCCGCCGCGAAGGTGCTCGGCGCCGCCTGCGCCTGCGGCGCCCTCGTCCCCACCTACCTCCTCTCGCAGCGGCTGCGCCCGTTCTCGAACGTCCCCTGCCTCGCGACGTGGCTCCTCGCGACGAGCATCCTCTTCTCCGGCTACGCGGTGTTCGGGCTGGAGACGCCGCTCTTCCTCCTGCTCACGCTCGGCGGGACCGAGCTCTTCTTCCGCGAAGAGGACGCCGCCGCCTCCGGCGACGCACCTCGGCCCGCGCTCGCCTTCCCCTGGTCCGGCGCGGTGTTCGCGCTCGCCGCGCTGACCCGCCCGGAGGCGCCGCTATTCCTCGGGTTGCTCGTCGTCTGGCACGCGGAGCAGGCGTTCTCGCGGCGGAGCGTGCTCCGCCTGCTCACCTTCGCGCTCCCGGTCGCCGCGCACCTGCTCTGGCGGCACAGCTATTACGGCGAGTGGCTCCCGAACACGCTCGCCGCGAAGACCGGCAATTTCTCGCAGCAGATCCAGGGCGGCAGCGACTACGTCCGCAAGTACGCGCAGCACGCCGGCACCTTCCTCTGGCTCGGGCTCCTCTCGGTCGCCTCGTCCATCGTCCACCGGCGCCGGAGCGGCCTCGCGCTCGCGTCGATCGCGCTGCTCTTCGGCGTGTACGTCGTCTTCGTGGGCGGCGACTGGATGCCGTACTTCCGGTTCCTGGCCCCCGCGGAGCCGTTCGCGTTCCTGCTCGCCGACGACGCGATCCGCGCGATCGCCGCGCGCCGCGAGCGGGCAGCGTCGCTCGCGATCGCCGCGTTCGGCGCGATCACGCTGGCGACCCGCACCGGAGAGCTGGTGCGGGCCCAGCGGAACCTCCTCGTCAACGACAAGGGCTTCTGGGACGACGCGGCCGGGCGCACGGCCGACTGGCTCGTCCAGAAGGGGGAGCCCGGCCCCATCGCGGTCGCCGACATCGGCTACATCGGGTACCGCACGGGCTTCCCGGTCGTCGACATGCTCGGGCTGCTCAGCCCCGAGGTCTCGCGCCTGCCGGGCGGGTACACGCACAAGGTGGGGACCGGCTACACCGACGCGCTCTTCGCCAAGAACCCGCGCTACTTCGTGATCATCGCCTCCGGGGCCGACTGCAAGAGTCCGACGGTGCCCTCCTCGCGCGCCTCGTACGGCGATCCCAGGTTCAAGAAGGACTACAAGCTCCGCCAGGCCATCGCCCTGAAGAAGGGCGGCGCCTGGTGCATCTACGGGAAGACGTCGTACCCCTGACGATCGACGGAGCGGCCGCTCGCCCCGCCCCGCGACCGCCTCACCGGGACGCTCGCCCTGCGCCTCGCCTCAGGGCGCCTCTCCCGGCCGGCGCTCCTCGCCTTCCGCTCCCGCGCCGGCCGTTGCGGCGGCCCAGAACGCGCGCACGTCCTCGATTCGCTCGGTCCGGCGCGCGTCGGGCAAGCTGTCGAGCAGCACGCGGCCGTAGCCGCGCGTGCGGACCCTGCGGTCCAGGATCGCGACGATGCCCCGATCGGTGCGCCCGCGGATCAGCCGGCCGAAGCCCTGCTTCAAGGTGATCGCGGCCTGCGGGACGCTGTAGGCGATGAACGGGTTGCCGCCGCCCTGCTCGATCGCCGCGCACCGGGCCGCGACGACAGGATCCGTGGGCACCGCGAACGGGAGCTTCTCGATGATCACGAGGCGCAGCGCCTCGCCGGGGACGTCCACGCCCTCCCAGAAGCTCATCGTCGCGACCAGCACGGCGTGCCGCTCGGCGCGGAAGCGGCGGAGCAGCGCGCCCTTCGGCGCGTCCCCCTGCACGAGCAGCGGAGCCGGCTGCCGCGGCGCGCCCCCGCCCGCCCGGGCCTCGGCCGCGGCGCGCGCGAGCCGGACGCGGAGCGCGGCGGCCAGCGCGTTCATCGCGCGGACCGAGGTGCAGAGGACGAACGCGCCGCCGCCCGTGATGCCGATGAGCTCGGCGATGCGATCGGCCCCGCGCTCGACGAACGCCGCGTCGGTCGCCTCGGGCAGGTCGCGCGGCGTGTAGAGCAGCGCCGCGTTCGGGTAGTCGAAGGGCGATGGAACCGTGAGCTCGTCGACCGGCACCGGCACGTCCGCGTCGAGCCCCATCCGCGAGCGGAGGAAGCGGAACCCCGACCCGGCGGAGCCGCCCGTGGTCAGCGTGGCGCTCGTCAGCACCACGGCGCCGATCCGCTCGAAGACGTGCTCGCGCAGCATGTGCCCGAGATCGACCGGCGACGCGCCGAACGAGACGGCGCGGCCGCGCACCTCGACCCACGTGACCTGGTTCGTCCCGGGGTCGACGATCCGCGCGGCGTCGTCCCGCAGCTGGGCGGCGCGGTTGCCGACGAGCTGCACCGCCTCGCTGCTCGCGTTCGCGCTCGCGTACCCCGCGAGCGCCTCGAGGTGGTTGTCGAGCCGATGGTAGGCCCCGAGCAGCTCGCCGGACCACGCGTCCCTGGCGAGCGGGACCCGGGAGTCGCCGCGATCTCCGCTGCCCGCGGCGCCGCCGAGCGCGGCGAGCCGATCGAAGAGGGCGTCCGCGGACTCGCGCACGATGGCCGTGATCGCCGTCCCCTCGCCCCGCCCGAGGATGCGGTCGGCGAGGCCCGACGTGATGAACGCGCGGTCCGCGTCGCGCAGCATCGAGTCGACCCGCGCGCGCGAGACGCGGACGCCGAAGAAGCTCGTCGCGATGTCCTCGAGCTGGTGCGCCTCGTCGAAGATGACCGCATCGTACGGCGGGAGCGCGCCCGCGCCGGCGAAGCCGCGGCGCGCCCCGGCGATCTTCAGGGCCAGGTCCGCGAAGAAGAGGTGATGATTGACGATGAGGAGGCGCGCCGCCTCGCTGTCGCGCTTCATCCGCGTGACGAAGCACTCGTCGAAGTAGTCGCACGACGCGCCCAGCCGCGTCTCGCTGGACGACGCCACCTCCCGCCAGACCGGATCCCCCTCGGCGAGGTAGGCGAGCTCGGCCACGTCGCCCATCTCGGTCTCCTGCGCCCACGCCTCGATGAGCGGCAGCGAGCGCCCCGCGGTCCCGGCGCCCGCGCCGGGGCTCTGGCGGAGCTCGTTGAAGCGGCGCAGGCAGAGGTAGTTGCCGAGCCCCTTCACCAGCGCCGCGCGCGGATCCAGCCGGAGGTGCTCGGCCACGAGCGGCAGATCCTTCGTGTAGATCTGGTCCTCGAGCGCCTTCGTCGCGGTCGAGACGACGACCTTGCGGCCGCTCAGGATGGCGGGGACGAGGTACGCGAGCGTCTTGCCGGTCCCGGTGCCCGCCTCGCAGAGGAGGATGCGGTCCTCCGCGATCGCCCGCTCCACGGCGCTCGCCATCGCGACCTGCCCCTCGCGGTCCTCGTACCCCGGCAGCCCGCGCGCGAACGGGCCCGAGGGCCCGAGCAGGCTCGCGGCTCGGTCGAAGGGCATCGTTGACCGCTTACCGCGGCAGGGCAGTCTTCTCGAGCGAGAGGGCGAACCCCACCTCGCCGAGGGCGAGCTCGAGCGACGCGACCGGCTTCTCGAACTGGACCTCGCACCAGGTGTCCAGCGTCCGCTCGGCGTCACCGGGGTCGCGGACGTGCAGGAGCGCGGCCTCGCCCTCGGTGTAGCCTCGCGCCACGGCGGGCTCGGCCATCCGCCGCGCCCGCTCGAAGAGCTGCTCGTCCGTCGCGCCCGGGAAGTCGTTGCGCTGGGCGCGCACGACGAACCCGACCCGCAGCGGCTCGGCGCCCACGACGATGCCCGAGTCCATGAGGAGGTTCTCCCGCACCCGCTCGGCGACCTGAACGGCGTCGCCACGGGTGCGATAAACCTCGAATCCGGCTTGGAGCAGGGCCTTCTTTATCTCCGCGGGTGTCGGCATCTTCCGCTGGTTTCCGGCTACCCCCAGCTGCGAGCAGGACCATCCATCGCAAAATTACGGGTGCCTCGTCAAGCTGCCAGCGCTGACCGGGGTGGGGCGCTCTGGCGGGCCGGCGCGTTTGTGCCCGCTCACGAGCTCGACCGTGACGACCTCGACGCCCCGTCGTCCAGGCGACCCGGGACCTCTGCCCCCTCGGGGGCATCCAGGAAGCAGACCCCCACGATCGACCCGTCCGGCTCGTCCTGCACCCACATGATCCGACCCGGGCGCGGAGATCTACCGTCGAGCCAGACCGTTAGCTCCGTGCCGGGGTCGAGTGAATTTTCTATCACCACCCGGAGCCCGCCGACGCTCATGTTGAGCGTCCAGCCGGAGACGGCGCGGTCGGCGGCCTCGAGGCGGACCCGCTCGCTCAGCTCGCGGCGCGGGCTCCTGCGACGGTTGGCCAGGAGCTCAGGGGGAATCTGGAGCGACGGGGGAGTGAGGGTTCTGCGTCGAATCACAGAAGAAATTTACAAGCACAAGCCGTGCCCGAGGACAGAAATATTGGCTACGGCTGATATCCAGCAGGGACGGGAGCGTGGGACCGCTCAGTGGGCTTCGGCATGGTCGGGCTTGTGACCGGAGCCGTCGTTCGGCTCCTCGAAGACGGAGACGGGCTCGAGCAGGGACAGCTGGTCGCGTTTGATGCCCACGCCCTTGTCGGAGAAGAAGAGGTCGTTCTCCTGGAGCCGCGATCGCACGCGGGCGATGAACAGGATAGGCATGCCCGCCTGCGTGTAACCGAGCTGCACCAGCGTGCCCTTCGGCCAGTTGCCGCCGTCGAACGAGAGCTCCTTGCGCAGCGTGTAGAACCCCTCGGCGGGGAGACGCTGCAGCGAGTCCGCCCACGTCGTTCCCCGGAACGCGACGGCGGGGCCGTGGAAGTGCCAGCGGTTGTGCACGTTGTGATCAGGCGTCGTGACCGTCGGCAGACCGTTGTCCGAGTGGTTGTGGAAGGAGACGAGGATGCCGGCAGGCACCTTGTCCTCGTTTCCGGGGAGCGGCTTTGTCGTCAGGTAGAGGCCGCAATCAGGGAGGTGTGACTTCGAGCTTGCCATGGCCTGTGCCCCTAGCCCCGCTCTCGACCGCCGTAAAGACACGCCGTCGACGCCGTGCTATGCCGCGCCTGGCCAAGGCGGGAGGCCGCTCGAGGAGCGAGCGGCGCACGCCCCGGGAGCAAGCCCTTCGTGAACAGATTGAGCCAAATCTTCGGCGCTGCCATCGTCATCGCGATCGCCGTCGTCTTCATCGTCCAGTTCCGCCCGAGCACGGGCCCCGTGCAGTCGACCGCGAGCAGCTGCGCCGTCGAGGTCCGAGGCAGCTGCATCTCCTCGGTCGACTTCAATGCCTCGAGGAACCTGCTCGCGATGCGCGCCGTCGACGAAAACCGCCTCCGGGCGATGGGGTACCGGCGGCTCACAGCGGAGGGGCTCTACGAGCGGTGGCTGCTCAACGAGGACGCGGAGCGCCTCGGGATCAGCGTCTCGGACGACGAGCTCACGGCCGAGCTCGTTGCCGGCAGGGTGCGTGTCTCGCTGCCGGCGGACAAGATCCGCCAGGTCGGTTACGCCCTGAATCTCCGGGAAGACCTGATTCGCTACCTGGACGTCCGCAACCGCCAGACAAAGAAGTTCGACAGCAAGCAGTACGAGAAGCAAATCCGGAACATCACGAAGATGAGCCCGACGGACTTCCGCGAAACTCAGCGGAAGGAGCTCGTCGCCGCGCGGATGCGCGACCTCATCCGCGCGCGGGTCCGGGTCGGTGAGAGCGAGGCGTTCGAGCAGTTCTCGCGCGAGAAGTCGACCCGGACGCTCGGCTACGTGCGCTTCGACCGGCGCTTCTACAGCGACCTCATCGTCGACACCTCGGAGAAGGCGATCCAGGCCTGGGCGGACGTCAACAAAGAAGAGCTCGACAAGACCTGGGAGGGGCGCAAGGCGCACTATCTGCCCGAGTGCCGGGTCGCCCGAGACCTCATGGTCGAGGTGCAGCCCGCGGAGGCCGAGCAGGGGCCGGAGGCGGGCAAGGCCGCCGCGAAGGCCCGGATCGAGGCGGCGGTCCAGCGCCTCAAGAAGGGCGAGGGCTTCGCCGACGTGGCGCGCAGCGCGAGCGACGATCCGAGCGCGGCGCGCGGCGGCGAGCTCGGCTGCGTGACCAAGGGCCGGCTCAGCAAGCCTGTCGAGGACAAGCTCTTCGAGATGAAGGCGGGCGAGGTGTCGGACCTCATCGAGACCGAGGACGGCTTCCACGTGCTCAAGCTCGAGCAGATCGCGAAGGACGCCGACGCCGAGAGGATCGGCCGGCTGGAGACGGCGCGCGACCTGTACATCGCCCACGAGTCGGAGCGGCTCGCGGCCGAGGCCGCGAAGCAGGTGCTCGCCGCCGCCGCGGGCGGCAAGTCGCTGGAGGACGCGCTCGCCGCCTACCTGGCCCAGCTCGCGCCCGCGCCCGCGAAGGACAAGGCCGGCGCCGCCGCGGGGGCGCAGCCCGCCGCCGCGAAGCAGGACGGGAACAAGAACGAGGGCGCGAAGGACGGCGGCCAGGCCGAGCCTGGCGAGGCGCGGCCGCCCTACACGATGGCGAACCACCCGAACCGGCCGACCGTCGAGACGAGCTTGCCGTTCAACGTGTCGGGCTCCCCGATCACGGACGCGAGGGACAGCACCGAGGCCGCGCGCATCGCCTTCCAGCTCGACAAGCCGGGCGCTCTGCCCAAGGACGTCGTGGCGCTGGAGAACGGCTACGCCGTGATCCAGCTCAAGGAGAAGACGTCCGCGAGCCAGGAGCAATGGGACAAGGACCGCGAGTTCTACACCGCCGCGATGCGCGCCGCGAAGCAGAACGACGCGCTCATCGGGTACATGCGCCGGCTGAAGTCGACGATCGGCAGCGAGGTGAAGTACGACCAGAACCTCCTCAAGGAGTCCAGGCCGGCCGAGGACGGCTCCGGCGAGTCGGAGCTCCCGCTCGGGGACGAGGGGGAATGACGTCGCTCCCGCCGCGTGACGCTCGCGACGTCCTCCTCTCGAACGGCCTCAAGGTCGTCCTCGTCCCGCAGCCGCACGTTCACCGGGCGGTCGCCTCGCTCTACCTGCGCGTCGGCTCGCGGTTCGAGAACCAGGAGAACAACGGGATCTCCCATTTCCTGGAGCACATGGTGTTCCGGGGGACGCCGACGCTGCCGTCGGCGCACGCGCAGGCGCTCGCGTTCGAGCGACTCGGCGGGACGCTCTACGCGGCGACCCACGTCGACCACGGCGTGATGAGCATCTCCGTGCCGCCCGCGAACCTGGAGCCGGTGATCGCCCTGCTCGGCGAGGTCGCCACGTCGCCCCGCTTCACCGCGATCGAGGTCGAGCGCGGCATCGTGCGCGAGGAGATCCTCGAGGACCTCGACGACGAGGGGCGCGACATCGACCCGGACAACAACGCGCGCTCCCTCATGTACGAGCGGCACCCGCTCGGCTTCACCATCACCGGCGGCATCGACGCGCTCGATCGCTTCGACGAGCCGATGCTGCGCGCCCATCACGCCCGGCACTACACGACGGCGAACGCGGTGCTCTGCCTCGCCGGGCGGCTCGATCCAGACGCGTGCGCGCGGGCCGTCGAGCGGCACTTTGGCGCCATGCCGCGCGGCGAGCAGGTGCCCGCCGCGCCGCCGCCGAACGGACAGAAGAAGCCGAGGTTCCGCTTCATCGAGAACCAGTCGAGCCAGACCGAGCTGCGGGTCGCGTTCCGTGGCGTGAGCGAGCGCGATCCGCGCGAGCCCGCCGTGGAGATGCTGCTCCGCGTCCTCGACGACGGCATGTCGACGCGGCTGTACGAGCGGATCTGCGACCGGCTGGGCCTCTGCTACGACGTGTCGGGGATGTTCGAGGCCTACGAGGACGACGGGGTCGTCGACATCGCCGCGGGCGTGCAGCACGACCGCGCGACCGTGGTGGTCCGGGAGATCTTCTCGCTGCTCCGCGAGCTCTCCGAGGTCGGCCCGCGCGAGGACGAGCTCGCCAAGGCGCGCGACCGCCACCTGTGGTCGGTGGAGGCGATGCTCGACGACGCCGAGGCGACCGCGGGCTTCCACGGGCTCGCCGCGCTCGCCGACATCACCCGCACCCCGGAGGCGCGGCACGAGGAGCTCGCCCGCGTCACGGCCGAGGACGTGCGCAACGCCGCGCGCGCGCTGTTCCGGCCGGAGCGCCTCACCGTGGTGGCCGTGGGCCTGCTCCGCTCCTCGGAAGAGGCGAAGCTCGACAAGGCCGTCCGCTCGTTCGGCTGATCCCGTCCGCAACTTCAGCGGCTCCCGTCCAATCGCTCGACTGAGTCCGTCCGCGCCTGACTGGCGGACGTCCGCGTCACCGCACGTGCGCTCCTGCGCGTGAACTTTCAATTTGCATTCATGCGCATCGATACATATATGTGAACCGTGATGACGCTCACGGAGGTCTCGGCCGAGCCGATGGGGGCGGTCGCGCGGTGCGAGCTGTACCGGCTCCTTTCGGATCCGGTGCGGGTGCGGCTCCTCGGCCTGGCCGCAGCGGAGGAGCTGGCGGTCGGCGAGCTGGCCGAGCTGCTCCGTGAGGGCCAGCCGAAGATCTCGCGCCACGCGGCCGCGCTGCGCGAGGCGGGGATCCTGCTGGCGCGCCGTCAGGGCACGTGGACGCTGCTCCGCCTCGACCCGCGCGCCACGAGCGACCCCGTTGTCGACGACGCCGTGCGCGCGGGGCGGCGCGCGTGCGCGGCCGACGGGACGCTCGCGCGCATCGAGGAGGTGCTCGCGGCGCGCGACGCCGAGACGCGCGAGTTCTTCGCGCGCGGCGGGCGCCCGTTGCGCCCGGGGCCGCCGTCCGAGCTCGCCGCGTACCTCGCCGCGCTCGCGCCGCTCCTGCCCCACCGCCGGCTGGCGGTCGACGCGGGCACCGGCGATGGGGCGCTGCTCGAGGTGCTGTCCCCCGTCTTCGACCGCGTCGTCGCGCTCGATCGCGCGAGCGCCCAGCTGCAGCTCGCGGGCGAGCGCCTGCGGCGGCGCAGCCTCGAGAACGTCGAGCTCGTGTGCGGCGAGATCGACGGGCCCGAGGTGATCCAGGCCGTGGCCCGCGCGCTCGGCGGCGGTCCGCCGGAGGCCGGCGAGGCCCTCTCCGGCGGCGCGGACGTGGTCCTCGCGGCCCGCGTGCTGCACCACGCACCGCAGCCGGCGAGGGCGATGCGCGCCCTCGTCGAGCTCGCGCGGCCGGCCGCGCCCGGCCGCGGCGAGGACGCCGCGCACGCCCGCGGCGGCGCGGTGTGCGTGCTCGATTACGAGGCGCACCACGATCAGACCCTGCGAGAGCAGGAGGCGGACATCTGGCTCGGCTTCTCGCCGGACGACCTCCGGTGCCTCGCCGAGGAGGCCGGGCTCTCCGGCGTCGAGATCCGGCGGCTGCCGTCCGCCTGGCAGGGCGAAGGTCCGGATCGACACCTCGTTTGGCAGCTGCTCGTCGGCTGGCGCGGCGCGCGCTCGAGCGCATTCACCGGAAAAGGCAAAGGGACACCATGACTGCTGAGAAAAAGCTCTCCTACAAGGTCGCCGACATCACGCTTGCTGACTGGGGTCGCAAGGAGATCCGCATCGCCGAGAAGGAGATGCCGGGCCTGATGACGCTCCGGGCCGAGTACGGCTCGTCGCAGCCGCTCAAGGGCGCGCGCGTCGCCGGCTGCCTCCACATGACGATCCAGACCGCGGTGCTGATCGAGACGCTGGTCGCCCTCGGCGCCGAGGTCACCTGGTCGAGCTGCAACATCTACTCGACGCAGGACCACGCCGCGGCGGCGATCGCGGCGGCCGGCATCCCGGTCTTCGCCTGGAAGGGCGAGACGCTCGAGGAGTACGACTGGTGCATCGAGCAGCAGATCTACGCCTTCAAGGGCGGCAAGGGGCCCAACATGATCCTCGATGACGGCGGCGATCTCACGATCATCGCCCACGAGAAGCACCCGGAGCTCTTCGCCGGCACCGACCCGATCCGCGGGCTCTCGGAGGAGACGACGACGGGCGTGCACCGGCTCTACGAGATGCACCGCGCCGGCAAGCTGAAGGTGCCCGCGATCAACGTCAACGACTCGGTGACGAAGAGCAAGTTCGACAACCTCTACGGCTGCCGCGAGTCGCTGGGCGACGGGATCAAGCGGGCCACCGACGTGATGTTCGCCGGCAAGGTCGCCGTCGTGTGCGGCTACGGCGACGTCGGCAAGGGGTGCGCGCAGTCGCTGCGCGGCCTCGGGGCGCGCGTGATCATCACCGAGATCGACCCGATCTGCGCGCTGCAAGCGGCGATGGAGGGCTACGAGGTGAAGCGCCTCGAGACCGTCGCCCCGGTCGCCGACATCTTCGTCACGGCGACCGGATGCGCCGACGTCGTGCGCGCCGAGCACATGACCGCGATGAAGGACGAGGCGATCCTCTGCAACATCGGCCACTTCGACTCGGAGATCCAGATCTCGTGGCTCGAGAAGAACCCCGAGATCAAGGAGGAGAACATCAAGCCGCAGGTCGATCACTTCATCTTCCCGGACGGCAAGCGGCTCATCGTCCTCGCGCGCGGCCGGCTCGTGAACCTCGGGTGCGCCACGGGCCACCCGTCGTTCGTGATGTCGACCTCGTTCTCCAACCAGGTCCTCGCGCAGATCGCCCTGTGGACGGAGAAGTACACGGTCGGCGTCCACCTGCTGCCGAAGAAGCTCGACGAGAAGGTCGCCGCGCTGCACCTGCCGAAGCTCGGGGTCGAGCTGACGGAGCTCACGCAGGAGCAGGCGAAGTACCTGGGCATCCCCGCCGAGGGCCCCTTCAAGGCCGAGAACTACCGCTACTGAGCGGCGGGCTTTCGGCGCCTCCGCCGCTGGGGTAGGCGGCCGAACGATGGATCCTCGCCACAGCAGGGACGAAGCCCAGCGCTACCTCGACACCTACGCCGCTACCTGCGGCGAGGATCTCGCCCTCCGCGTCTACACCTCGCGCCTGCTCGGCGCCGATCCGTCGCTCGTGCTCCACGGCGGCGGGAACACGAGCGTCAAGAGCACGGCCGTCGACCTGCTCGGCGATCGCGTCGACGTGCTCTTCATCAAGGGCAGCGGGTGGGATCTCGCGACCATCGAGCCGCGCGGCTTCCCCGCGTGCCGCCTCGCGCCGCTCCAGCGCGCGTGCGAGCTCGAGGCGATGACCGACGAGCAGATGGTCGCGCTCCTGCGCGGCCAGATGCTGGATCCATCGAGCCCCACGCCGTCGGTCGAGGCGCTGCTGCACGCGATCCTCCCCGCGAAGTTCGTCGATCACACCCACGCAGACGCCGTGCTCTCGGTCATCGATCAGCCCGGCTCGGCCGAGGTCGTGCGGGAGATCTACGGGGACCAGGCGCTCTTCGTGCCGTATGTCATGCCGGGCTTCGCGCTCGCCCGTCGCGTCGCCGAGCTCGTCCGGGCGCGCCTCGCGCAAGGGGCGCTCCCGTCGGTGATGATCCTCGACAAGCACGGGGTCTTCACGTGGGGCGACACCGCGGAGGAGAGCTATGCGCGCATGATCGACGCCGTGACGCGCGCCGAGCGCTACATCGCCCAGCGCAGCGCGATCGTCCCGCACCCGACGGTCGCGGCGCCCGATCCGGAGTTCCGCGCCGCCATCGGGCCGGTCGTCCGGGGCGCGCTCGCCCGCGCCTCGGGTCGCCCCTGGGTTTGCACGCTCCGCACCAGCCTGCAGCTGATCGCGTTCTGCGACCGCGACGACGTCGCGCGGGTCTCGCAGATCGGCTGCGCGACCCCGGATCACGTCATCCGCACCAAGGCGCGGCCGCTCATCGTCGACGGCGGCGACGTCACCGACACGGCGCGCTTCCGCGCGGCCGTCGAGCAGGCCATCGCGAGGTACGTGGCCGAGTACCACGACTATTTCCGCCGCTCCTGCGCCGCGCGGGGCGTCGCCCGCGACGAGCTCGATCCGTTCCCGCGGGTGCTGCTCTTCCCCGGGGTGGGCGCGCTGTGCGTCGGCGGCTCGCACGCCGAGGCGGAGATCGTCGCGGACGTCTACGATCACACCGTCTCGGTGATCGAGGCCGCCGAGGCGCTCGGCGGGTACCAGCCGGTCCCGGAGCTCGACCTCTTCGACATGGAGTACTGGAGCCTCGAGCAGGCGAAGCTGAAGCTCGGGGCGGGGCAGAGGGGCCCGCTCGATCGGCGGATCGCGCTGGTGACGGGCGCCGCCTCGGGGATCGGCCACGCGACCGCGGCGGCGTTCCTCGCCGCGGGAGCGCACGTGGTGCTGGCCGATCGCGACGAGGAGCCCCTCGAGAAGGCCGCCGCCGAGCTCGGGGGACGCCACCGCGGCCGCTGCACGAAGATCGCCTGCGACGTGCGCAGCGAGGCGAGCGTGAACCGGGCGTTCGCGCAGGCCGCGGCGCACTTCGGCGGCGTCGACGTCGTCGTGTCGAACGCCGGCCGCGCGTTCTCGGGGCCCATCCACACGTCCGAGGGACACGAGGCCCTGTGCGCCTCGCTCGAGCTGAACCTGCTCGGCCACCAGAACGTCGCCCGCGCGGCGGCGCGGGTGCTGCTCGCCCAGGACTCGGGCGGCGCGCTCCTGTTCAACGCGTCGAAGAGCGCGTTCAACCAGGGGCCCGACTTCGGCCCGTACTCCGTCGCCAAGGCGGCGCTCGTCGCGCTGATGCGCCAGTACGCCGTCGACCTCGGCCCCCAGGGCATCCGGGCGAACGCCGTGAACGCCGACCGCATCCGGACCGCGCTGTTCGGCGCCGGTCTGCTGGAGGCCCGCGCCCGCGCCCGCAACGTCTCGGTCGACGACTACTTCCGCGACAACCTGCTCCGGCGCGAGACCACCGCCGCCGACGTGGCGCAGGCCTTCGTCTACCTCGCGACCGCCGAGGCCACGACGGGCTGCGTCGTGACCGTCGACGGCGGGAACGCCGCCGCGTTCCCCCGCTGAGCCCGGGTCAGAGCCCCTCCACGCCCGGACCGCCGCCGCCCCCGCCGAGCACGGCCTTGTCGGGCGGATGCTGGGCGTCGAGCCGGATCTTCTTCCAGTCCCCCGAGCGGAACTTCCACACCATGGTCGCCGCGAGGAGGACCACGTAGATGACGCCGGCCCCCCAGATGCCCATCAGGCCGAAGCCGAGCGTGATGCCGAGCAGCCACGCGAGCGGGACGAGGCAGGTGAAGTGCAGGATGAGCTCCACCACCATCACGAACACGGTGTTGCCCGCGCCGAAGAGCGCCTGCGTCAGGATCATGCCGACCGCGACGATCGGCGTGCAGATGCCCATCACCTGGAGCGGCCGGAGCGCCGCGGCCTGGACGAGC
The DNA here is from genome assembly GCF_051521365.1 of Sorangium sp. So ce590. Taxonomy (NCBI): domain Bacteria; kingdom Pseudomonadati; phylum Myxococcota; order Polyangiales; family Polyangiaceae; genus Sorangium; species Sorangium sp. So ce590. Next base: position 3,812,962 of record NZ_CP150346.1, on the reverse strand, counting down.
TCGCTGCTGCTGGCGAACGCGAGGATCTGCGGGGCGAAGATCGCCTCGAGCAGGCCGACGACCCCGAAGATCGCGAGCCCCAGCCGGACGCTCACCCAGCCGAAGCGCGCGGCCTTGTCGCCGTCCTTCTCGCCGAGCGACTGCGCGACAAGGGTCGCGGTCGACGTGCCGAAGGCCAGGCAGGCGGTGAACGTGAGCTTCAAGATCCCGACGATCACCGTGGTCGCCGCGCCGTAGACCGGCTCGGCGCGGCCGCCCGGGCAGAGCGGCGAGATCACGCCCGCCGGCGCGACCTGGTCGAGCTTGCTGGCGATCGCGTAGAACAGGGCGAAGCCCGTCATGATGGCGACGGTGGCGACGGCGCTCGGGATCGACAGCTTGAGGATCGACCAGGTGAGCGGGGCCGAGAGCTTGCTCGTGGCGAACGGGCGGTAGAGGCGCCGGTACTGCGGCAGGAGCGCGTACACGACCATGATCGCGAGGCCGACGTAGGTCGAGATGAAGCCCGCGATGCCCGCCCCGGCGATGCCGTACTTCGGGATGCCGAGCGAGGCGTTGCCGAAGATGAGCACGATGCAGAGCACGATGTTCAGCGCGTTCATCGCGAGCGCCGAGACGAGGTGGATGTGCGTCTTGCCGATGCCGTCGAAGAACGCCTTCAGGGCGAACGTCGCCGCCATCGACGTCACCCCGAGCAGGCGCCAGCCGAGGTAGTCGAGCGCCGCCTGCCGCGCGTCGGGCACCTTGATGATGACCGACAGGATGTACGGCATCGTCAGGTACCCGATCACGGAGAACGCGACGCCGGCGACGATCGCGAAGAAGAGGGCGTTCGCGAGGACCGCCCCCGCGTCCTCGGACCGCTTCTCGGCGAATCGGCGCGCGGTGAACGCCTGCGTGCCGACCGAGATCGCGCTGAGCGAGCCGCCGAACAGCCAGAGGACGATCAGCGACGGCAGGAGCGCCGCGTGCGCGTTCGACGACTCGGGGCACGGCAGGTGCGCGAAGAAGACGATGTCGACCTCGTTGACGATGCTCTGGGTGAGCATCGCCGCCACGGTCGGCAGCGCGAGCCGCAGGATGGCGCGATGGGGTGGGCCCGAGGTAACGGCGTTCGATCCCGGGGCGGACAGAGCTATCTGAGCCATCGCAGGCTGCGCGGTATACAACGCCGCAGCGTGCGCGCGAGAGAAATGCTCCCCGTGGGGCGCAGCTTACTCGGCCTTGGCGACCCGGGACCGCCGCTTGTGACGGCGCCGCTTCGCCTCGGTGGGTTCCTCGTGCTCGTTGCCGTCTTTCTCTGCCGCGTCAGCGTCGCCGCGGGCAGGCGTCGGCGTCGACGGCTCGCGCGCTGAGGACGAGGACGATCGCTCGCGCGCCTTCGACTCGCGCTTCGCGACCTCACGGGAGGCGCGATCCGCCGCGCCGCGCGCCGCAGGCTTGTCCGCCTTCAGCGCCGATCCGCGCGTCGCGACCGCCGGCCTGCGCGGGACGGTCTGGTTCCTGGCGGGCGGCTTCGCCGCGTCGGCCTTCGCGACGGCGGGCTGCGCAGACGGCGCGACGGCGGCGGGCTGCGCGGCCCCTGCTCGGGGCGCGGCCGCATCGGGTCCGGCGGCGGGCGAGGCCACGAGGGCCGAAGGGGCGCCGCTCCCCTGCCCCGCCTCGCTGGGCACGAGCGCGCCGGCTGCGCCGGGCGCCGCCGCATCCGGGGTGACCGCGGCAGCCGGCGCACCGGCCGCCTGCGCCGGTGCGCCGGCCGCGAGGGCCTGCAGCGCCGCGCCGGCCGCTAGCGCCTCCGAGACGACCGCCGGCGCGTCGCCGGGCGCAGCAGGCTGAGCCGCCTCGCCCGACGGAGGGGCCGCCTCGCCCGCGACGCCGAGCAGCGCAGCGGCCGCTGGAACGCGCGCCGCGATCTCGCGCCCCTTGCCCACGACGACCACGCCCGCGAGCGCCATCATGGCGGCCACCGCCGCGAAACCGAGCGCGCGGCGGCGGGCGCGCGCGCGCCCGGGCGTGCCCAGCGCCGTCAGGATGGCCTGACGCATCTCGGTGGCGCTCTGGAAGCGGACGCTCGGATGGCGCGCCAGCGCGCGCATCACCAGCTCGTCGACGAAGGGAGGGATCTGTCGGGCCGGCGCGCGCTCGCGGAGGCGCTCGGGGCTGCCCTTGACCTTCGCGTCGAGCAGCGCGACGAGGCTCGGCTCGACGAACGGCAGGCGCCCCGTGAGCATCTCGTAGAGGACGCACCCGAGCGCGTAGAGATCCGCGCGCCCGTCGATGCGCCCCGACGCGGCCTGCTCGGGGGCCATGTACTCGGGCGTCCCCACGATCGCGACCGCGGCCCGCGCCGGCCCCTCGCCCGCGCCCGTCGCGTCCGCGACGCCGTCGACCTCGCCGCGGTCCTCCGAGAGGCACTTCGCGAGCCCGAAATCGAGCAGCTTCAGGCCGGCCTCCGCGATGGAGGGCGCCCCCTCGGCGCCGCTCGGGCGCGTCAGGAACAGGTTCTCGGGCTTGATGTCCCGGTGCACGAGGCCCTCGGCGTGCGTGAGCTCGAGCGCGCTCAGCACCTTGACCGCCATCGCGAGCGCGTCCCTCCAGTCGATCGCGGCCCCGCGGGCAAGCACGGCGTCGAGCGTCGCGCCCTCGAGCAGGTCCATGCCGCAGAACAGGCGGCCATCCGCGGCCATGCCGAAGTCGTGCACCTTCACGAGGTGCTCGTGGGACAGGCGCGAGAGGACGCGCGCCTCGCGGCGGAAGCGGTTCGCGATCACGTCCGTCGCGGAGTGCTCGGCGGAGACGACCTTGAGCGCCACGCGGCGCCCGAGGTCGACGTGCTCCGCCTCGTAGACCGTGCTGCTCGCGCCGGCGCCGATCTCGCGCAGCAGCCGGTAGCGCGTGCCCGGCAGCATGCCCTCGTCGCCGCGCTCGGCCGAGGCCATCGCCTCGGCGCGAGGGCTCACCGGCGTCACGGCCGTGGCGCGGTGCGCCTTGGCGGCGGCGGCGAGGGTCGCGAACTCTCCGCGCGAGCGCCCCGGCTCGCCCGGGAAGAGCCGCTGCATCAGGTGCGCGGCCCGCGCGCGCACGCCGCGCTCGCCGCCCGGCAGCGCGACCGCCGCGCCGAGGAGCGCGGCGAGGTCGCGCGCGGCGGCGCGGCTCGACAGGTACCGGGCCTCCCTGTCGAAGGCCGTGAGCCGCGCGATCGCGGCGTCGAGCGCCGGCGTCGCCCCGAGCGAGAGAGCGATCGGCGGCGGGTCGTTCTGGTTGCGCGCGACCGCGGCCATGTGCGTCTGCGCGTCGCCCTGGAGGAAGCGGCGCCCCGCGCACAGCTCCCAGAGCATGATCCCGAGCGCGTAGAGGTCGACCCGCGCGTCGCCCGGATCGCCGTTGGCGACCTCCGGCGCGACGTAGCCCGGCTTCGCGAAGACGACGCCCGCGACCGTGTGGCAGCGCCGGTTCTGCCCGCGCGCGGTGCCGAAGTCGATGATCTTCACGTCGCCGGAGAAGCCGAGCATCACGTTCTGGGGCGACAGATCGCGGTGCACGATGCCGAGCGCGGCGCCCGACGGGTCCCTGCGCTCGTGCACGTGGGCGAGCGCCTCGGCGATCATGGTCGCGATCGCGACCGCCTCCGCCCAGTCGAAGCGGTGCCCGAGCTGCACCGCGCGCGCCCGGACCTCGCCGAGGCTCCGGCCCTCGACGTGCTCGACCACCGCGTACGGCTCCCCCGTCGCCGGGTCGACGTCCGCCTCGATGACCTGCGCGACGCCGGAATGCTGGAGCTGCGCCTGCACCCGCGCCTCGTCCAGGAAGCGGGCGATGTAGCTCGGGTCGGACGCGTGCTCGCGGCGGATGATCTTCACGACGACGGCGCGCTCGGCCCCCTCGAGGCCGGTCGTGGAGGCGAGGAACACCTCGCCCATGCCCCCCCGAGCGATGCGCCGCAGGAGCACGTAGCGTCCGAGCGGTCGGGGAACATCGTCCGCAGCGAAGCCGCTCTTGTTGGGCTCATGCGAGGGCGGAAGAACCGGGCGAGGCACGGTCGCGGAGGAGTTCGCCATGAACCGAACCTACCGGATGTAGGACAAGGTGGGCCAACTTCGGGAGGTTCGCTCTGCCGCGCCGAAACGGGCCGCGCTTTCGCGGTGCTCCCGCCGTGCCGCGCCGTTTCGACACAGGGGCTCTCCAGATTATCCACAGGGTTATCCCCACCCTGTCGACAAGTCGCGCGCTCCGGGCGGCCGCCCTGAGCGGCGCCGGAATCCGTCCAGGGAGTCCAGAAAACGCCGCAATCCCCCGAGGCCCCGGCCATTGCTCTCCCCGCTGGCCTCGGCTACTCCTTGGCAGGGATGTCGCGACACGCCGTCCAGCGCCTGATGACCTTGCTGACGTTCGCGTTGGCGCTGGTCCTCCCGCTGCGCGCGGGCGCTGCGATCGTTCCGGTCTGCGAGGAGGACCGGATGACGATCGTCGCTCCGCCGGACGAGCCATCGTGCACCGTCCTGACGAGCGTCGACGACGCGACGGGCGCGACGAGGGCTGCGCCCATCTGCGATCCCCGCGGCGCATCGTCGGTCGCCCCGCCCCGCACCCTCCCGATCACCGATGCGCGGATCGACGCGGTCCCTGGATGCGAGGGGGGCGATCTCTGGCCGAGGGTCGGACCGAGCTCGCGCCATCCCGGCCCTGTGAGCGAGCTCTCCAGCCCGCCGCAGCAGGCGCTGCTCGTTCCGGAGCTCGTCCTCCCTGCCGTGGGCACGCCCGTGGGGCTCTTCTCGTTCCTCGCGGTCCCCGGGGGGCCGCGCTCCGGCGTGGAGCAGGGCGTCTACCACCCGCCTCGATGAGGCGAGCTCGCCGGCAGGCCGTGCTCGATCGCGCCGCGTGGTCTCTCGGAGCCCGCTGCTGGCGGTTCGTGGCCGGCCCTGCCGCGAGATCCGGAGCGTTCGCCGTTCTGACCCGAGCCCGCTAGGCGGCTCGTCCGGCTCCGCGTCGCGCAGGCTCGCCCTCTCCGGGGCGACGCGCCCTCGCGACGGAGGCCGGGCGCAGACGCCGGCGTGGCGGGTCCAGAGCGGTCCCGGCGCTCCGCCGGGGGGCTGCGGCCGCACTGCGCGGTGGCGGCTCCTTCGGCCCAGGGTGGCTCGCCGCCCTGGGAGCGCACGATTGGCGATCTTGTCGCGGGCACGCCACCTGGTGTCGCGCCCGCGTTGAAGGAGGGGCCCGCCTGGCGGAGCCCCACCACCGTTGAGAGAGGAAATATCATGAACAAGGGAACAGCCATCGTCGGCTTTCTTCTCTGCTTCATCGCAGGGATGGGGCTGATGTGGAGTATCGATCGGAGCGCCGGCTCGCGCGGGCATGAGATCTCGGCGGCCGTCGATGACGGTCAGCCGTGGACCGATGAGGACGCGGCGGTGCCGGTGTCGTCGAAGGACCCGATGTGGGGCGCGCGGACGGCGCCGGTGACGATGGTCGTCTTCAGCGACTTCGAGTGTCCGTTCTGCACCCGGGTCGAGACCACGATCAACCAGCTCAAGGACAAGTACGGTCCCGAGAAGCTGCGCGTCATCTGGAAGAACAACCCGCTGCCCTTCCACAAGAACGCGCGCCCGGCGGCGCTCGCGGCCGAGACCGTGTTCCGCCTCGGCGGCTCGAAGGCCTTCTGGAAGTTCCACGAGCTCGCCTTCCAGAACCAGAAGAGCCTCACGCCCGACAACTTCGAGAAGTGGGCGGTCGAGTCCGGCGTCGACAAGGCGAAGTTCAAGGCGGCATTCGATCGGCAGGAGTACATGGCCAAGATCGACGCCGACATGGCGGTCGGCAAGTCCTCCGGCGTCACCGGCACGCCCGCCTCGATCATCAACGGCGTGTTCCTGAGCGGCGCTCAGCCGATCGACAAGTTCACCGCCGTCATCGAGGAGCAGCTCAAGGCCGCGCAGGCGGCGGTCGCCGCGGGGACGAAGCCCGACAAGGTGTACGCCAAGCTCGCCGGCGAGAACAAGGCGAAGGCGCCCCCCCAGAAGGACCGCGAGCGCCCGCAGGAGGACGACACGACGGTCTGGAAGGTGCCCGTCGGCGACTCGCCCGCGAAGGGGCCGGCCACCGCGCTCGTCACCATCGTCGAGTGGTCCGACTTCCAGTGCCCCTTCTGCACCAAGGTCGTCCCGACCATGGAGGAGCTCCTCAAGACCTACGGGGACAAGGTCCGGTTCGTCTGGAAGAACAACCCGCTCCCGTTCCACCAGCGCGCCGAGCCCGCGGCCGAGCTCGCCATGGAGGCCCGCGCTCAGAAGGGCGAGAAGGGCTTCTGGGACACGTACGACCTGCTCTGGAAGAACCAGCAGAAGCTCAGCGACGACGACCTGCTCGGCTACGCCAAGGAGCTCGGGCTCGACGCCGAGAAGGTGAAGGTCGCGATCGCCACCAAGAAGCACGGCGCGTCGATCGCCGCCGATCAGGAGCTCGCGGACGACCTGCAGGCGTCCGGGACCCCGCACTTCTTCATCAACGGCCGCCGGCTCGTCGGCGCGCAGCCGATCGACAAGTTCAAGACGATCATCGACGAGGAGATCAAGAAGGCCGAGGGGATGCTCGCCAAGGGCGTCGCCGCCAAGGACCTCTACGCCGCGATCATCAAGGACGGCAAGGAGCCGCCGCCGCCCGAGCGCAAGGAAGTCGCCGCGCCGGCCCCGAACAGCCCGTGGAAGGGCGGCGAGCGGGCCAAGGTCGTCATGCAGGTCTTCTCGGACTTCGAGTGCCCGTTCTGCAAGCGCGTCGAGGATACGGTCTCGCAGGTCTCGAAGACCTACGGCGACAAGCTGAAGATCGTGTGGCGCCACCGGCCGCTGCCGATGCACAAGAACGCGCCGCTCGCGTCCGAGGCCTCGCAGGAGGCCTTCGCGCAGAAGGGCAACGCCGGGTTCTGGGCGTACCACGAGGTGCTCTTCAAGAACCAGGGGCAGCCGGACGCCTTCTCGCGCGCCTCGCTCGAGAAGTACGCCGAGGAGCTGGGCCTCGACATGACGAAGTTCAAGAAGGCGCTCGACACGAACACCCACAAGGCGTTCGTGGACGCCGAGAACTCCGTGGCGGACAAGTCGGGCATCAGCGGGACGCCGGCCTTCGTCGTGAACGGCTACTTCCTCAGCGGCGCGCAGCCGTTCTCGAAGTTCAAGAAGCTCATCGACAAGGCCATGAAGGAGGCCGGCGAGACCGTGCCTGCCGCCGCTCCCGCGGCCCCCAGGAGGCCGGCGCCCGCCGCGCAGCCTGCCGCCGCTCCCGCCGCCCCCAAGTGAACCGCCGCTGCGCGGTCTGATCTCTCGCCTGCCACAGCCAATCCACCCGAGGGGCGGCTCCCGGTGACCGGATGAGCCGCCCACCCCCTGCCCTGCGCGGGCTCGGTGGGCATTCTCGTCGCTCCCGCCTCCTGTGAGGGCGGGCCCGCCCCCCCACGTCCCACGCGCAACGGCGTCGCGCGCCGCGACGGGCAGCAGGTCGCTCGCCGCTGCGGCCGCAGGTTGCGCTCGGCGCGGCTACGTCAGCCCATGGTGCGGAACCGCGAGCGCCCCTCCGAGGTCCACCACGCGCGATAGCGCTCCTGGGCGGCCTCCCGCTCCTGTCGCGGCAGGTCCTCGTAGTAGCCGAAGTACTCCCGGGTGATGCCCTTCAGCTCGTCGATGGCCGCGCGGCGGATGGCGGGCTTCTCGTGCGTGAGCGCGTCGATGATCCACTCGATGCGATGGCGCTCGCCGTTCCTCGACCACCACGACATCCACTTGCGCGCGTCGCGGCCGTGATCTTCTCGCGCGATGACGAGCAGCGCCCGGGCCGACGCCTCGACGATCACCTCGTGCGGATCGGAGAGCGCGCTGACGAGCGCCGGCACGCTGGAGCCGGAGCGGATCTCGGCCATGGTCTCGATGGCGGTCAGCCGCCGCACCGGCGACTCCTCGCGGTCGCGCGCGATGTGATCGAGCCCTTGCAGGATCGGGCCGCCCGCGGGCGGCGCCGCGATCAACAAGGCGGCCGACCGGACGGCGATCCGCCGGACGGCGATGCTGTCGTCGAAGAGCCGCGGGAGCAGCGCGTTGGCAGCCTCCGGATACGGCAGCTCGCCGAGCACGTGCGTGGCCCAGAAGCGCACCTCGGGGTCGGGCGAGGAGCTCCGCACGGTCATGAAGGGAAGCGCCGGGCGCCGGATCGCGACGATGAGCTCGAGCAGCGTCCCGCACTGGGAGGCGGGGGGCGCCGCGGCGACGCTCGCGACGCCATCCGGGCCGGCGATCTGCTCACGGAAGCGCTGGCGATCGACCCGGAGCGGACCGGGAAAACGCGCGGCGACGATCGAGATCGCCGTCTCGCCGTTGCGCACGAGCTCAGCAAAAGCCCTCGAGCCCGCCTCGCCGCCCGCGAGGACGTGCTGCACGAGCGAGCTGTACTCCGCGCGCAGCTCGCCGGCCGGAGAGGGCGAGGCCGCGGCGCGCCGCTCTGACGGGGGCCTCGGATACGCTGCGGCGGCCTCGAGGGCGACGGGCGTGCGGCGGCGCCAGTGAGGGCGCGCCGCGTCCGACGACGGCGCCGGCCCGGCGTCCCGGTGCTCTTCGCCGGGCGTGATCGAGCTGTCGAGCATCCACGGCGGACGTGAGTACCGCTTCGTCCGCGCCTCCTCAGGCTCGCCGAGATCGAAGTCCTCGGACCGCGAGAGCGCCGGCGCCGCGGGGATCTCCAGGTCGGGGATCTCGTCGATGGCGGGCGGCGCCGACGACGCCGTGATGACCGGCGAAGACGGCGCCTTGACCGCCTGCAGGAGCGGCTCGGTGACCGCTGGCATCATCGGCGCCGTGACGGCCGTACCCGATACGACGTCCACGCTCGCCTCGCGGCCGAGCCGGGACTGCGGCTCCGCGCCGGGGATCGGCGTGTGCAGCGCCGGGGCCGACGGGATGGTCGAGCTGAACGCCATCGTGTGCGCGACGCCTTCGTCCGGCGGCACGGGCTCGGCCTCCACGCCGGTGCCGCGGAGCCCGAATGCCCGCGCGACGGCATCGATCCCGGATCCGCCGTCCTCCGTGGACCAGCCGCTCTGGTGCCGCGGGCCTTGCGGCTCGACCTCCTCGCGGTCGGCATGCGCTGCCTCTCCCACGCCGAGGTCTGCATGCGCCGCGGGCGGCGGGGATCCAGCGTCGGGCGCGGGCGACCCGTGCGACGCCGCGCGGACCCTGCTGCTCAGCTCCAGCAGCGCGGCGCGGGTGCGCAGGGAGAGCGGGCCATCCTTGGCGAGCTCGTCGCCGTGCTCGTCCAGCGGCGCGGCGGCCTCGGCCGGCGGCGCGGACGCCCTCTGCGCAGGCGCGGCGGCCTCGGCCGGCGGCGCGGACGCCCTCTGCGCAGGCGCGGCGGCCTCGGCCGGCGGCGCGGACGCCCTCTGCGCAGGCGCGGCGGCCTCGGCCGGCGGCGCGGACGCCCTCTGCGGCGCGACGGGCTCCTGGGCTCCGCCGCTCCGGTTCAGCTTCTTTCGCAGGATGAGCCGCTCCAGCACCGCTGCCGCGAGCCCGGCGAGCGCGATGAGGTCGCCGATGCTGGAGAGCTCGACCGACGCGGCGCCATCGTCACCGTGGACGAGCGCGACGACGCGGCCGCGCACGACGATCGGGACGACCGCCACCGCGGCCGCGTGAACCTTCCTGCCGAGCTCGCGCTGGAGCTCCGCGTCAGGGGCGCTGCCGGCGAGGGCGCTGATGAGCGGCGCACGGAGCGCGCGCGCCCTGGCGAGGGCGGTCGGACGCTCGAACGGCACGGTGATCTTCGTGACGCGCTCGCGCTCGGCGCCGGGGCCTGCGGCGTTGCGGCCTTCAGCGCGCTCGCCGTGGACGGTGAACAGGACCGTGTATTCGAAGTACTGCTGCGCGAAGTCGAAGAGGATCGCGAGCACCGCCTCGCTCGAGTCGACCGCGGAGAGCTCCTGCTCGGCCATGGCCAGCGTGAACGGGCCCTTGCGCCGCTGCGCAGTCGGCGCAGACCGGCCCGCTTCGCGCATCGAGCCCTTCGCCGGCGGCGCGCTCGCCGAGACCGCGCGCGCCACAGGCGCGGGCGTCGCGGGCGCGGATGCCGCAGGTGCGAGCGCCGCTGCTGCGGGAACCACGGGCGCGGATGCCGCAGGAGCAGGCGCCGCAGGCGCGGGCGCCGCGGGTGCAGATGCCACAGGCGCCTGCGTCGCAGGCGCGGAGTCGCCGGGCCGGCGCTGGTGTGACGCGGTGGCTTGCGGCAGCGCATCTTGCCGAGCGCGGGGCGCGGCCGACGCCCGCTTCAACCAGCCGGTCAGCAGGTGAGTGCCCGGCGCTGAAGGACGCGCGCCGGACGGAGCCGGCACCGGCGCCGCCGCTTCCACGGGAGCAGCCGCGTGCACACCCGCCGCGAACGCCGAGAGGCGCGGCGCGAGCTCCTCGGGGCGGGGCGTCGGCTCCGCCGGCTCGATCGCGGGCTCCTCCTGCGGCGCGGCCAGGTGGCCCGGTGGCGCGCTCTCCTCGCCCGGATCTGCCGTGGCGAGATCGCGCGTGGCCGGCGCCGCAGCCGCTCGGCCGCGCCGCGGCGCGAGCTCGGCGAGGCGTGAAGCGAGCGCCTCTGCCCCAGGCGTGTTCGCCTCGAGATAGCGGAACGACGGCAGATCGATCGGGTACTCAGCGACGACGGTCGGCTCGTCATCCAGCTCGTGGAGCGGCGGCTTCCTCGGCGTGGGCACGGCCTCGTTGAGCGAGACCTCCGCGACGACGGTCTCCTCGTCATGGATCGAGGTCAGCGCCTCGACCGTCGGAGCATCGTCGATGATCGATCGCTTGTGCTGCTCCGCTTCAGCCGCCTGCTCACGAGCACCGACGCCGTCGGGGAACGTCGCGTCGGCGTCCTCAGAGGACGCCGCGTCGACCTGCGCGGACGAGGACGCGTCGACTCGCGCGGGCGGCGCCGCATCCGCACCGGCGGGCGAGGCCGTCGGCGGAGGCGCTTCCGGCGGGAGCGCGGCGGCGGCCGCCGGGGCGGGCTCGACCCGCTCCGCCGGGCTCGGCTCGGCGCGCGCGTCGAGCTGCTTCACGAGCCGCGACAGGCGCCGCTCGAGGGCGATCCCGTAGTGCTCCGCGAGCGCCTGGCGGATGCGCACCAGCGGCGCAGCGAGCTGCCGCAGGCTGACCCCCAGCGCGAAGCTCAGCTGCTCCGCCACGGCCGGCGCGAGGGGCTCGGCCGTGGCGATGACCAGCGTCGGCTCCGGCTGCGCGGCTCCCGTCGCCGCGCTGTCGAGGCCCGTGCGCACGTCGAGCGGGAACACGCGGTGCTGGACCGCGAGATCGACCGGGATGGTCCGGAGCACGTCGGGCGACGCAGGCTGCAGCCGACCCACGGCGGGCGGGAGCCCGAGGCTCTCCGCGAGCAACGCCGTGAGCTCGCGCTCGCGCACCGCGCCCAGCTCCAGCACGTTCGTGGCGAGGTCGCCGCCATGGAGCACTTGGCGGGCGATGGCCTCCTCGACCACCCGCATCGAGGTAACCCCATGCTGCACGAGGAGAGAGCTCAGCGTCGGCATCGAGGCGCATTCATCGGTGTGCGGTGGAGGTTGGAGCACGCTCGCGACGTGCGGCCCGGTCCATCCTAGACGAAGTCTTCATCGGACACGATCCACGCGTTGGGAGGCCTCGGAGGGGCCTCATTGGTCGCCGCCGCTCGCCGCGTAGCAGCGATCTTCCGTCTCAGGCAAGCTGGGTGGGAGAATCCCGCCCAACGCCGCCGAGGAAGCATGTGAAGCGCAGCCCGGTCGCGGAGAGGTCCGCGACCGGCGCCGGCGTGCCGCCGTCCGTGCGCCCGGACGAGGGCTCCACGGTCAGCCCGCCCCCATGCGCGTCGAGGATGCCGCGCGCGATCGCGAGCCCGAGGCCGAGCCGCTCTCGACGGCGCGGCGCGACCGGGTCGGCGGGGATCGCCGCCCGCTCGCCGAACGGATCGAGCAGCCGGGCGAGCGGCTCCGGCGGGACAGCGCCCGCCTCGTCGATGAAGGTCACCACCGGCATGCCATCGGCGCTCGAGACGCGGACCTGCACCGGCCGATCGCGCGATCGCAAGATGGCGAAGCCGAGCACGTACTCGAGCGCCACCCGGAGGAGCTCCGGATCGCCCTCCACGGTGGGGACCCCATCGGGCTCGGCCTCGAAGGAGATCTGCACACCGCGAGCAGCGGCCGTCCCCTCGAGCTGCACGGCCGCCCGGCGGACGAGCTCGCCCGCATCGCAGCGGGCGATCGTCATCGGACGGCTCGCGTCCGCGCGGAGCCAGATGGAGTTGTCGAACTCGTCGAGCAGCCGCTTCAGCCGCTCGCCAGCACCGCGCACGCGCTCCAGCATGTCGCGCGGCGCTGGCCCGAGGTCCTTCTGGTAACGCAGAAGATAGTGGACCCCCGCCAGCATGGTCGCCAGCTCGCCCCGGAGATCGTGGCCCACCCGCGCGAAGAACTCGTCATCCATCCACATAGACGCCTGCTCCGAATATGCAGCAACGCGGACTTCGAGCATCGGACGAGCAAGCCAACTGTCGTCGGGACCGCCCCGAAACAGCCGTCGCCAGACGCTGAGGTCGAACCGCGCCGAGACCTCATCTACGCTGGACAGTTGATGGTTGCGGATAAGCGACCTGGGCACAAGGTGTACCCGGGGTTCAGGTTTCGCCTCCACCAACGCAGGGGGGCCTTTCCAGGAACGCCGGCGGGGGGGTCGTTGCCCTGCTGCCACGCATCGAAGCCGAGCACCTGGGGAGCCGCTGTCAGCCGAGCCGCGAGCGGGGGAGCATGTCCGAGGCAGAGCGCCGAGAGTTCGCCGAGCAGCACGACGAGGAGGTCGACGAGGACACCCTGGTGGTCGAACGACGTCGCCGGGTCCTCATCGTGGACGATGATCCCGATTTCCTCGTCATGGCGGAGGCGGCGCTCGCCGCGCACGGCTTCCTGGTAGAGCGGGCGGCGGGGGGGCTGCGCGGCGTGTTCCTCGCCACGCAGGACGTGCCGGATGTGATCCTGTGCGACCTGAGGATGCCCGGCATCGACGGCTTCGTCGTCGCCGAAGCGTTGCGCGCCGACCCGGCGACCCAGCACGTCGCCATCTTCGCGTGCACCGGCCGGCGCGATCTGGAGGCCCGCGCCGCCCTCAACGCCTCGGCCTTCGACGGCGTGCTCGTGAAGCCGGTCGACTGGGACAGCGCCGCTCGTTTGCTCCACGACATCGTCGGCGTCCGCCGGCCCTACGGGCCTACCTAGGGCATGTAAGGGACAACCTTAGATCCCTTCAGGGCAAGTGCAGGGCAACCCCTGCGGGGGAGGGGAAATGCCCGGCGTCGGGCCGGCAATCAGGTATACAAACATCGCGTGACCCGAGCGGATCGCCCCCTACATGACCTGCGTGACAGGCCGACCGCACGGTGCCGGAGTCGTTCACGCCGATCGGGCGGCGCGCCGAGGAATGGAAAGGTTCACTGGGATGGAAGTGAAGTGTGACGACAACGCGTTCTCGCCGCTCGTCCTGGTCGTGGACGACTTCCAGGACAACCGGGAGATGTTCGCGGAATACCTGTCCTTCTCCGGGTTCCGCGTGGCCGAGGCCGCGACGGGGCGGGAGGCGCTCGATCGCGCCTTCGAGCTGCTCCCGGACCTCATCCTGATGGATCTGTCGCTCCCGGAGATCGACGGCTGGGAGGCGACGCGCCACCTCAAGAGCGACCCTCGCACGAAGCGGATCCCCATCGTCGCGCTCACCGGTCACACGCTCGCGGGGCACTCGCGCGAGGCGAAGGACGCGGGGTGCGACGCCTTCCTCACGAAGCCGTGTCTGCCGGACACGCTCGTGCTCGAGATTCGCCGCCTCCTGTCGCGCGGCGACGGCGACGCGCGGGGCGCGTCGTCGCAGCCGGAAAGAACGACCTGACGCGTCGCCAATCCCCTCCCCGGCCAGCCTGCGAAACCTGTCCCGCGCACACGAGCTCGCGAGATCCTCGAGACGCGCGAGACGCGATACCGACGAGAGAAACAGCGCACGTGCGCTCCCGCGTTGGCAGGACTTGACTGAGGCACCACCTGACTATCCCAAGTACAGTCTTTCTGGCTAACTGATCGCCTGAGAGACAAGAGGGAACCAGGATGGCGGGGGTGACGAGAAAAAAAGCCGGTAAAGACGCGACGGACAGCGCGGATGCAGCGCACGGCCGCACGCTCCGCGGGCGCGCCAGCACGGTGCCCCTGCGCTCGCCGAAGAGGGGCTCGACGTCCACTGCGGCGAGCGGGCCCCGCTCCGCGGGACCGGCTACCCTGCGCGCCAGGGTGCCCAGGCGATCGAAGGCGGACGCGGACCGGCATGCCCCACGGGGCGATGCGGCTGAGCGTGAGCGGCTCGAGGAGCAATGCCAGCTTCTGGAGGGTCGCGCGGAGGCGGCCGAGCGCATGCTCCGCGAGACCGTGTCCACCATCTCCCACGACCTCAGGAACTCGCTGAGCGTGATCGTGGTCAGCGCCCGCATGCTGATGCGCTCGATCCCCCAGGACGGCCCGGGGCGGAGGCAGCTCGAGGCGATCACCCGCGCGACGGACGAGATCAACCAGCTCGCGCAGGACCTGATCGACGCCATGAGCATCGAGAGCGGCTCGCTGAAGGTCGGCAAGGGCGCGCACGAGGTCGAGCCGATCCTCGACAGGGCGATCGAGCTCGTCGCGCCGACCGTCGCGCTGAAGCCGCTCGAGATCGCGAAGGAGCTGCCGCACGACGTGCCGCCCATCGCGTGCGACCGGGAGCGCATCGTTCAGGTCATCGCCACCCTGCTCGGCAACGCGATGCGCTTCACACCCAAGGGCGGACGCATCACCGTGCGCGCGGAGCCCGCGGGCACCGACGCGCGATTCTCGATCTCCGACACCGGCCCCGGCATCTCGCCGGATCAACAGCCGCTGCTGTTCGCCCGCCACGCGCCCCCTCGCCGGCCGCTGGGACAGGGGATGGGGCTCGCGGCCTTCGTCACCAAGGGCATCGTGGAGGCCCACGGCGGCACGATCTGGGTCGAGAGCTCGCCCGGCCAGGGCAGCACGTTCTTCTTCACCATCCCCGCCGTCGGGCTCTCGGTGCGCGCAACGTCCTGACGGACAGCCCGTGCGCCGCGGAAGGGGTGCGCACCGCCGCGCGCCGCTGGAGCGGGGCGCGCGTGCGGTCAGGCCGGTCCGAGCGCCGAGAGCCAGCGGCGGAGGATCGCGCGACCTTCCGACAGCTTCTGCAGCGACGCCCACTCGTTGCGCTGGTGCGCCTGGGCGTTCTCGCCGGGGCCGAAGTTCACCGCGGGCACGCCGAGCTCTGCGAAGCGGGCCACGTCGGTCCACGCCTGCTTCGGCTCGACCGCGGCGACGCCGGCCTCGCGCAGCGCCACGACGAGCGGGTGCGACGCGTGCGGCGGCGCCGAGGGGCTGAGGTCGCGCCAGTCGATCTCGGCGCGGCCGCCCACGAGCGCCTCGATGGTCCGCTGCGCCTCCTGGATCGAGGTCCCGGGCGGGAAGCGGTGGTTCAGGTTGATCGTGAACTCGTCGGGCACGACGTTCCGCCCGCGCCCGCCCTGCGCCATCGTCGCCGTCGTCACGGCCCGGTAGACGAACCCGTCGATCTCGACCTCGCGCGGCGCGAGGGCGGCGAGCTCGACCAGGAGCGGGCCCGCCTTGTAGATGGCGTTCTCGCCCTGCCACGGTCGCGCGCTGTGCGCCGTCCGCCCGCGGAACGTCAGCCCCGCGTGGAGCGAGCCGCTCGCGCCGAGGCTCAGCTTGTTGTCGCTCGGCTCGAGGCACACCGCGAGATCGAGCGCGCGGAGGCCCGGCTCGCGCTCGATGACCAGCGCGAGCTCGTTCTCGAGGTACGGGCCTTCCTCCCGGGCGTAGAACACGAGCGTCAGATCGACCCCCGCGACGTCCCTCCGCTCGCCCTCGGCGAGATCGAGCATCAGCGCGAGGCCCGACTTCATGTCGCTCGCGCCGGGGCCGTAGAGGCGATCCCCCTCGATCCGCGGCGGCCCGTCGTGCGAGGTGCGCACCACGTCGAGGTGCCCGGCCAGCGCGATCTTCGGGCCGCCCGTGCCCTGCGTCACCTGCACGACGAGCGAATCGCCGTGACGGCGCACCGGCGCGGCGAGCTGCGCTCGCCCGAGCCGCTCCGCCACCGCGCAGCACAGCTCCTGCTCTTCGCCCGTGGGCGACGGGACGGAGCACAGCCAGAGCAGCGTGTCCACGAGCGCGGCCCCGGCCGCCGCGTCCTGGTCGGGCCGCGCGCTCACACCGGCACCGCGAAGTCGCGCAGCGCCGCGTTGAGCGACACCTTGCGGTCGGTCGCCTCGCTCCGCTTGCCGATGATGAGCGCGCAGGGGATCGCGAACTCCCCCGCGGGGAAGCGCTTCGGCCGCGTGCCCGGGATGACCACGCTGCGCGCCGGCACCCGGCCGCGGTGCTCGACGACCTCGGCCCCCGTGACGTCGAGGATCGCCGTCGACGCGGTGAGCACCACGCCGGCGCCGAGCACCGCCTCCTCCTCGACGACGACGCCCTCCACCACGATCACGCGCGAGCCGACGAAGACGCCGTCCTCGATGATCACCGGCCGCGCCCCCGGCGGCTCGAGCACCCCGCCGATGCCGACGCCCCCGGCGAGGTGCACCCCGCGACCGATCTGCGCGCAGCTCCCGACCGTCGCCCACGTGTCGACCATCGATCCCGAGCCGACCCACGCGCCGATGTTCACGTAGCCGGGCATGACGATCGCGCCCTGCTCGAGGAACGCGCCGTAGCGCACCGTCCCCGGCGGGACGACGCGGACGCCCGCCTTGTCGAGCCCTCGCTTGAGCGGGATCTTGTCGTGGAACTCGAAGGGGCCGACCTCCATCACGCTCATGCTGCGGAGCGCGAAGTAGAGAAGGATCGCCTCCTTGATCCACGCGTGCGTCACCCACCGGTGCGCCGCGCCGTCGCCGCCTGGCGCCGCGACCTCGCCGTCCGCCTGCGGGGTCTTGTCGGGCTCCGCGACGCGGAGCAGGCCTTGATCGAGGCACTCGATCGTGCGGAGGACCGCGGCCTCGTGCGCGGGCGAGCGCAGGAGCTCGCGGTCGCGGAACGCCGCCTCGACAAGGGACTTCATGGATTCTTCGGTGGCCATGGCGCCGCCTTAGCACGGCCGCGCTAGCACCGGCACCGGCGTCAGAACGTCATGGTGACGACGCGCCCGCCTGCCCCCTCGACGAGATCGACGCGCGCGCGGCGCGCGACGACGCGGGCGACGGCGGCGGCCCGCTCGCCGCCGTCGCGCAGCACCACGTCGAGGGAGACCACCGGCGCCCCCTCGCGCGGGCCGCGCTCCGCGATGCGCACGGTCGAGCGCCCGTCCGGCAGGCGGGAGACGGTGAGGTGAGGGCTCGCGATGCCCGCGGCGCTGACTATGCCGACCGCGAGCTCCATGAGCCCGCTCACGGCGCGCACGTCGCCCTCCACCTCGTTGGCGCGGCTGTCCGCGGAGGCGACCGAGATGCCGACGACCGGCCGCCCCTCGACCGCGGAGGCGCTCCAGTTGCGGAGCACGTCGATGAGATCGAGCGGCGTCGGGCGCAGCTCGAGGGTCGCGATCACGAGCTCGGACAGGCGCAGCGCGCCGCTCAGCTCCCGGGCCGTCCTGCGCACCGACGCCTCGAGCGCGAGGCGCTGCCGCGCGTCGATGCCGCGCTCGGAGCCGGCGCGCTCCCCGCGGCCGCGCCCGGGGCCGCGCCCCGGCGGGGCGCTCGCCGCGGCGCGCGACAGCTCTTCCGTGAGGCGCGCGGCCTCGACGCCCGCGTGCTCGAGCAGCGCGCACGCGGCGTCGGCCGCCGCGGCGTCGTCGGTCTCGACGAAGCCGTCGCGGACCGCCGCGGAGAGGCTGTCGAGGGCGGAGACGAGCGCCGCGCACCCCTCACACACCTCCGGCAGCGCGAGGGCGACCCCGCGCGGCCCGACGCGGCGCGAGCCGAGCAGGTGCGCGAAGCTCTCGATGCCTGCAGCGCCGTCCCGCGCCGCGCCGAGCGCAGCGGCGAGCCGCTCGCCGAGCATCAGTTCGTCGCGCTCGGAGCGACCTCGTAACCCGCGAAGAAGTAGCCGATCTCGCGCGCAGCGGTCGCCGTCTTGTCGGACCCGTGGACCGCGTTCTCGCCCACGTTCGCCCCGTACAGCTTGCGGATCGTCCCCTCCGCCGCCTTCGCCGGGTCGGTCGCGCCGATGACCTCGCGGTACTTCGCGACCGCGTCCTCGCGCTCGAGCGCCATCACCAGGATGGGGCTGCGCGACATGAACGTCACGAGCTCGTCGAAGAAGCCGCGTCCACGGTGCTCGGCGTAGAAGCCTTCCGCCTCCGCGCGGGTGAGGTGGATGCGCTTCATCGCTTTGATCGTGAAGCCCTCCTGCTCCAGGCGGGCGATGATCGCGCCGGCCGTGTTCTTTTCTACCGCATCAGGCTTGATGATTGAGAGGGTTCGCTCGAGGGCCATGGGCGGCCCAGTTAGGCGAAAACGCCCAGCGTTGCAAGCGCCACGCATTCCGTCCTCAAGGTCCGCGATCCGTCCCGCTGCGCGCCCCCGGCGTGCTCTCGCGCTCCCGTCGCTTCCGCCCGCCTGCCGCCACGCCGCTCCCGGCGGCCCCCCCCGGCTGCGCCCGGCGCTGCCCCAGAGCTGCCTCCGCTCGGGCCGCCCGCCCTCCGGTGCGCTTCCCTTCCGCCGTCCGTCGCGCCTCGCTGCGCTCTCCTCGCCCTCGCGCTCCACCGCCTGCTCGCAGGAGCTCCGCCTCGCGACGACGACGCGCGGCACGTGCGATCGCCATCAAGCTGTCACAATGCGCTGCTACACCCATCGGCCATGCCGAGCCACGTGCTCATCGTCGAGGACGAGCGCGACCTGCAGCGCGTCCTCACGTACAACTTCCGTCAAGCTGGGTTCGATGTGGTCTCCGCCGGGAGCGGAGAGACAGCGCTTCGCGCGGTCAAGGAGGAGCGGTTCGATCTCGTCCTGCTCGACCTGATGCTCCCGGACATGTCGGGCACCGAGATCTGCCGTCGCCTCAAGCAGAACCCGCAGACCTCCGCGGTCCCCGTCATCATGGTCACGGCCAAGGGGGAAGAGATCGACCGGATCGTCGGCTTCGAGCTCGGGGCCGATGACTACGTCGTCAAGCCGTTCAGCGTGCGAGAGCTCATCCTGCGCGCCCGGGCGATCCTCAAGCGCTCCGAGAGCCCCACGTCGGCCCCGGAGAAGTTCGACTTCGGCATCCTGCGGGTCGACAGGGCCGCGCACAGGGCGTGGGTGCAGGAGAACGAGATCGCGCTGACGGCGCTCGAGTTCCGCCTGCTCATGATGCTCCACGATCGCCGCGGGCGCGTGCTCTCGCGCGATCTGCTCCTCGACGAGGTGTGGGGCTCGCACGTCGACGTCACCGCGCGCAACGTCGACACGCACGTGAAGCGCGTCCGCGAGAAGCTCGGGGCGGCCGGCGACTACATCGAGACCGTGCGCGGCGTCGGCTACCGGTTCCGCGCCGGGCCCGAGGTCGCCTAGGGGCTCCATGCTCGTGCTGAGGCAGCTCGGCGTCGGCGCGAAGCTCGTGGCGGCGACGGTGCTCGTCCTCCTGCTCGCGGGCGTCCCGATCGAGCGCCTCGCCGCGCGCGACATGGAAGCGGCGCTGCTCGCGGAGCACAGCCCGCGCGCCGCCGTCGACGCGGCCCTCTCGCGCTCGCGGCGGACCTTGCTGTTCGGCATGGGCGCCGTGATCGTCGTCGCCGTCTCGGTCGGCGCCGCCACCACCTTCTTCATCACGCGCCCCATCCGGAGGCTGACCCGCTTCGCGCTGGCGATGTCCGAGGGCGACCTGTCGACGCGCGCGCCCCTGCGCGGCTCGGGCGAGCTCCGCCAGCTCGCGCGCGCACTGAACCACCTGACGAGCGAGCTCTCCCGCTCCATCGCCGACGTCCGGACCGAGCGCGACCTGCTCGCGGGCATCCTCGACGGCATGAGCGAGGGCGTGCTCGTGCTGGATCGCGACGGGCGGATCCTCCTCGCCAACCGGGCGCTGCGCGCGATGGCCTCCCTCGACGAGGACGCGCTGGGCCGCTCGGTCATCGAGTCGATCCGCAACGCGCGGCTCACCGAGGCGATCCAGCTCGCCGGCCAGCGGGACGAGCCGGTCGACGTCGAGGTCGAGCTCGGGCGGACGCTGCCGAGGCGGCTGCTCGTGCGCGTGTCGCGCCGGAAGGGCCCGGCGCGCGCCGGGCGTGACGCGCTCGACGCGCGCGCGGAGCACGGCGGCGCGTCGGCGGAGCCGGGGCTCATCGCGGTGTTCCACGACGTCACCGATCTCCGCCGGCTGGAGACGATCCGGACCGACTTCGTCGCCAACGTGTCCCACGAGCTCAGGACGCCGGTCACCGCGATCAGCACCGCCGCCGAGACGCTGCAGCTCGGCGCGCTGCAGGACCCCCTCGAGGCCGCCGAGTTCGTCGACGTGATCGATCGGCACGCGAAGCGGCTCTGCCACCTCGTCGACGACCTGCTCGACCTCTCGAAGATCGAGGCGAAGAGCTTCCCCCTCGCGCTGGCGGAGCTCGACATCGTCCCCGCGATCGATCATGTCACGCACCTGCTCGCCGAGGCGGCGCGCCGGCGCAGGGTCACGCTGACCGTCGACGCCGCCGCGCTCGCGCCCGCGCGGTGCGACCGCCGCGCGCTGGAGCAGGTGCTCATGAACCTGCTCGACAACGCCATCAAGTACGCGGGTGAGGGCGCTCACGTCACGGTGAAGGCGCGCTCGCTCGATCACCAGGTGACGATCGCCGTCGCCGACGACGGGCCCGGCATCCCGCCCCACCACCTGGGCCGCATCTTCGAGCGGTTCTACCGCGTGGACGCCGGCCGCTCACGCGATCTGGGCGGCACGGGGCTCGGCCTCGCCATCGTGAAGCACCTGGTCGAGCTCATGAACGGCTCGATCGAGGTCGAGAGCACAATCGGCCGCGGCACTCAGTTCACCGTCCGCCTCGCGCGCGCGGCGTGAGCCCGCAAAGTCAGGGAAACACGGTGCTCGCCCTTCCACCCTGCTGTCACACAGCTGTCACAGAACTCGACTACGCCTGGCGGTGCATGGCTCGAATTCTGCTCACCCTGACGATGCTCCTCCTGGCCGCCGCATGCGGTCGCTCCGACGCTCCCCAAGAGGCCGGCTCGCTCCCTGGCACGAACAAGAACGCGGCGCCCCAGCCGGCCGCCGGCGGGGAGGTCCCCCTCACCGGTGCGGGCGCGACGTTTCCGTACCCGCTTTATATGAAGTGGATCGCCGAGTTCCAGAAAGCGAACCCCAAGGTCAAGATCAACTACCAGTCCATCGGCTCCGGCGGCGGGATCCGGCAGATCACCGAGCGGACCGTCGACTTTGGCGCCACCGACGCGCCGATGACCGAGGAGCAGCTCGCGAAGGCCGCCGGCATCCTGCACCTGCCGACCTGCCTGGGCGCGGTCGTCCTGACCTACAACCTCGAGGGCGTGCCGTCGGGCCTGAAGCTGACGCCGGAGGCGGCCGCGCACCTCTTCCTGGGCAAGATCAAGAAGTGGAACGACCCGGCCATCCAGAAGGAGAACCCGGACGTGAAGCTCCCCGACAAGGACGTCGCGACGGTCCACCGCTCGGACGGCAGCGGGACGACCAAGATCTTCGTCGACTACCTGAGCGCGGTGAGCCCGGAGTGGAAGAGCGGGCCCGGGAGCGGGACCAGCGTCAACTGGCCGGGCGGCCTCGGCGCCAAGGGCAACGACGGCGTCTCCGCCCTCATCATGAGCACGCCCGGCGCGATCGGCTACATCGAGCTCGCGTACGCGGTGCAGAACAAGCTCACGTTCGCCTCGCTCAGGAACAAGAGCGGCAAGTTCGTCGCCCCGTCGCTCGAGAGCACGACCGCCGCGGGCGCCGGCGTCGCCACCCGGATGCCGGACGACCTCCGGGTCTCGCTCGTCGACGCCGAGGGCGAGGACGCGTACCCCATCGCCGGCTTCACCTACCTGCTCGTGTACCAGGAGCAGAAGGAGCTCGCGAAGGGCAAGGTGCTCGCCAGCTTCGTAAAATGGGCGCTGCAAGACGGCCAGAAGTTCACCAACGATCTCCACTATGCGCCGCTGCCGACGGCCGTCGTGGAGAAGGTCGACAAGAAGCTCGCCGCGCTGGTGGGCCCTGACGGCAAGCCCCTCCTCGCCCCATCACCATGAAGGAAGGCGCGTCAGCGGCGCATACGGCGCTCCGTCGCGCGCGCAGGATAGGTCCATGAGCACGGTGGAAGTCCCGATGCAACAAGCCGCATCGTCCGCGCCGGTGATCGACGCGGCGCGCGGCGCGCGCGGCGCGGATCGAGCGTTCCGCGTCATCCTGACGGTGTTCGGCCTGACGGTGCTCGCGGTGCCCACGCTGATGGTGCTGCAGCTCGTCCAGTCATCCCGGCTGGCCATCGACAAGTTCGGCCTGGGGTTCCTCACCGGCACCGTGTGGGACCCGGCGCGCGAGCAGTTCGGCGCGCTGCCGTTCGTCTACGGCACGGTCGTCACCTCGCTGATCGCCATCGTGCTCGCGGTCCCCGTCTCGCTGGGACTCGCGATCTTCCTGTCGGACCTGGCTCCCCACCGGATCCGCAAGCCGCTCGGCTTCATGGTCGAGCTCCTCGCGGCGATCCCGAGCGTCGTCTACGGGTTCTGGGGCATCGCCGTGCTCCGCCCCTGGCTCCGGGACACCGTCGAGCCGTTCATGATCGAGTACTTCGGCTACCTGCCCCTCTTCGAGGGCCCGCCGCTCGGCTTCGGCATGTTCGCCGCAGGCGTCATCCTCGCGATCATGATCGTCCCCACGATCACCTCGGTGTCGCGCGAGGTGATGCAGGCGGTCCCGCAGCTGCATCGCGAGGCGGCGATCGGCCTCGGCGCGTCCGCGTGGGACACCATCCGCTACGCGGTCCTGCCGTCCGCGCGCTCGGGCATCATCGGAGCGATCATCCTCGGGCTGAACCGGGCGCTCGGCGAGACCATGGCGGTCACGATGATGATCGGCAACGTCCCGAAGGTGAGCGCCTCGATCTTCCACCCCGGGTACTCGATGGCGAGCGTCATCGCCAACGAGTTCGTCGAGGCGACAAGCGACATGTACGTGTCGGCGCTCTCCAAGATCGCGCTGCTCCTCTTCGGGGTCGCCCTCGTCCTCAACCTCTTTGCCCGGTGGCTCGTGAGCTCGACCAAGAGCAAGCTGGAGAGGCGCGCATGAGCAGCGACACCCCTGCCCCCGTGGCGAGCCCGTCCACCGCCCCCCGACGCACGCTGCTCACGCCCGCGCCCGGCGAGCGCCTGCGCCGCGCCCGCGGCTACTTCTTCGAAGGGCTCTGCGCCGCGAGCGCCGTCGTCGTCCTGGTCCCGCTGTTCTTGATCTTCATCTACGTGGTCGGCAAGGGCCTGAGCGGGCTGTCCCTCGACTTCTTCACCCAGCTCCCGAAGCCGGTCGGCGAGGAGCGGAGCGGCATGGGCAACGCCGTCGTCGGCACGCTCATCCTGGTCGCCATCGGCTGCGGCATCGGGCTGCCGACAGGCATCCTCGCCGGCATGTACCTCGCCGAGATCGGGCGGGGCAAGCTCGCGAGCGCCATCCGGTTCATCGCCGACGTGCTCGGCGGCGTGCCCTCGATCACCATCGGCGTGTTCGTCTACGCCCTCGTCGTGGTCACGATGAAGCGCTTCTCGGCGCTCGCCGGCGGCATCGCGCTCGCGATCGTGATGCTCCCGACGGTGACCCGCACGACCGAGGAGCTGCTCAAGCTCGTGCCCGCGCACCTCCGCGAGGCGTCGCTCGCCCTCGGCGTTCCGGAGTGGCGCACGAGCCTGCTCGTCGTGCTCCGGACGGCCTCTCCGGGCATCGGCACCGGCGTGATGCTCGCCGTGGCCCGCATCGCCGGCGAGACCGCGCCGGTGCTCCTCACCGCGCTCGGCTCCCAGTACTGGAGCGTCGCCATCGACCGCCCCATCGCCTCGCTGCCGGTGCAGATCTGGAGGAACGCGACCTCGCCCTACCCGAAATGGCAGCAGGAGGCCTGGACCGGCGCGCTCGTGCTGATCGCCATCGTCTTCTTCCTCAACTTGCTCGCCCGCATCGCGACGTCCCGGAGCGTCAAGGCACGTTAAAGGCACCCGATGAGCTCGTTCGACTCACCGCACAATGGACAGACCGGGGAACGCCGCGGAGACCTCGACGCCGACGTCGACCACCGCTCCGCGGAGCCCGAATCCGAGGCGCCGCCGGCCAAGATCAGCGTCACGCGGTTGAACGCATATTTTCACAAGTTCCACGCCATCCACGACATCACGTTGGACATCCCGGACGGCCATGTCACCGCGGTCATCGGCCCGTCCGGATGTGGCAAGTCGACGTTCCTGCGCTGTCTCAACCGGATGCACGAGCAGGTGCCCGGGGCCACGGCGAAGGGCTCGGTGATGATCGACGGCGTGAACATCTATGATAAGGCAGTCGACCCGGTGCGACTGCGCCGCCGCGTCGGCATGGTGTTCCAGAAGCCCAACCCGTTTCCCACCATGTCGATCCGCGAGAACGTCCTCGCCGGGCACAAGCTGAACGGGGTCTCCGTCAAGAACTCCACCGGTCTCGTCGAGAAGTGCCTGCGCCAGGTCGCGCTCTGGGACGAGGTGAAGGACAAGCTCGACCAGTCCGGGCTCTCGCTCTCCGGCGGCCAGCAGCAGCGGCTCTGCATCGCCCGCGTCCTCGCCGTCGAGCCCCAGGTGATCCTGCTCGACGAGCCGTGCTCCGCGCTCGATCCGATCGCGACCGCGCGCGTCGAGGAGCTCATCGATGAGCTGAAGCAGCGATATACTTGCGTGCTCGTCACGCACAACATGCAGCAGGCCGCGCGGTGCTCCGACTACACGGCTTTCTTCTACATGGGGGACCTGGTGGAGTTCGACAGAACCGAGACAATTTTCACCAACCCGAAGGAAAGCAAGACGGAAGATTACGTCACCGGTAAGTTCGGCTGAGGGGAGAGGGGAATTTCATGCCGACGTCGCGCACGAGCAAGGTCTACGAGCACGAGCTGCGCACATTGCGCGAAAAACTGCTCCTGATGGGCAGTCTGGTCGAGGAGATGATCCAGAAGGGCTCGACCGCGCTCGCGACGCGCGACACGGGCCTCGCCAAGGCGACGATCCGGCTCGATCGCCGGATCAACCGCCTGGAGTGCGAGGTCGACGAGCTTTGCATGAGGATCCTCGCGACGCGCCAGCCCGTCGCTTCCGACCTGCGCTTCGTCACGACCGCGCTCAAGATCGTCACCGATCTGGAGCGGATCGGCGACCTCGTGGTGAACGTCTGCGAGCGGGTGCAGGAGCTCAACGAGGAGCCGCCGCTCGCGCCGGCGGCGGAGCTGCAAGGCCTCTCGGACGAGGCGATCGAGGTGGTGCACGAGGCGCTCGACGCGCTGGTCGCCCGCGACTGCGAGCGGGCGCAGCAGCTGCTCACGCGCGACGACGTGATCGACGAGCACTACGCCCGCATCTTCCAGGAGCTGCTCCGCATGATGAGCCGCGATCCGAGCACCGTGTACAGGGCCACGCGCATCCAGTCGATCGCGAAGTACCTGGAGCGCATCGCCGATCACGCCATGAACATCGCCGAGTCGGTCGTGTTCCTCGTCAAGGGCACGGACATCCGGCACAGCAACCACCTGAGGGAGAACGACCCGCTCACCTCGCCGCCGCCGCCGCCGCCCGGGCTGCGCCTGCGCTAGGCGACGCCGCCTGGAGGCGCCTGGCGCAGGCGCGCCGCCGCCGGGGCCCATGGCTTGCGCTAGGCGCCGCCAGTGCCGTCTGGAGGCGCCGCCCCGCCGTGGCCGTGCGCGTGCCCGTGGTGCTCCTCGGGCCCGTGCTCGCCGCCGCAGCGGGCGTCCTCCCAGCCGACCCAGTACGGGCCGTCCGGGCCGTGCTCGCGCTTCCAGATCGGCAGGCGCGCCTTGATGCCGTCGATGAGCAGGCGGCACGCCCGGAACGCCTCGCCCCGATGCGGCGCGCTCGCGGCGCAGGCCACGGCGACGTCGCCGATGTGAAGCGCGCCGACCCGGTGCGTCGCGGCGACGCGCACACCGGGGATCTCCGCGGCGATCTCCGCCAGGACCCGCTCGATCTCGGCCTCGGCCATCGTCCCGTAGGCCTCGTACTCCAGCAGCGTGACCGACCGGCCGTCGTTGACGTCCCGGACCACGCCGAGGAACGTGGCGATGCCGCCCGCGCCAGGATGGGACACGGCGGCGATGAGCTCGTCGAGGCTCAGCGGCTCGGCGCGGATCCGGCTCACGGCGCGCTCCTCTGGAAATGACCGGAACGGCCCCCGCTCTTCTCGAGGAGCTTGATCTCCGAGATCACCATCTCGCGGTCGATCCCCTTGAGCATGTCGTAGATCGTCAGGCACGCGGCGCTCACCGCGACCATGGCCTCCATCTCGACCCCGGTGCGATCCAGCGCCTCCGCGGCCGCGGTCACCCGGATCGCCGCGGAGGGCTCGTCCACGTCGAGCTCGACCGCGACGTGGGTGAGCGCGATCCCGTGACAGAGCGGGATGAGCTCCGGCGTGCGCTTCGCCGCCATGATCCCGGCGATCCGCGCCGCGGCGAGGACGTCGCCCTTCGGCGCGTCGGCGCGCGCGACCCGGGCGATCGTCTCGGGGCGCATCAGGACGGCGCCCGACGCGACCGCGCGGCGGTGCGTGACGGGCTTGCCTTCGACAGGCACCATGCGGGCCTCGCCGCTCGGGGACAGGTGGGTCGAGAGCGCTCCGCCCTCGCCGGGTCGATCAGGGGTCTGCGACATCGCTCCGGAATCTGACACGGCAGCCGCCAGGACCGAAGCCGATCCGTGATCCGGCGCCGCGCAGGTCAGCCGCCGATCGCGCGGATCGACACCGTGGAGGCCGTCTCTTCCGTGCAGCCCTTCCAGACCTTGCCGTCCGGCTTGAGGCGCCACGCCTCGTCCAGGCGCCGGCGGATCGCCGCCGGATCGCCCGCCTTCGCCTCGCGCGAGGCGTCGACGCCGTCGTCCGTGGCGAGGCAAGGCCGGAGCACGCCCGTCGAGGAGACGCGCAGGCGATCGCAGCTCTCGCAGAACGTGTCGCTCGTGCCCGTGATGAACCCCACGCGGAGCGACGGGTCGCGACGCGCACGGACGTACCTCGCCGGCCCGAGCCCGGGCTCGGTGACCGCGTCCTCCTGGAGGAGGTGCTCGGCGAGGCGCGCCCTCATCTCGGGCGCGGTGACGAGGTGCTCGCCGACGAGCTTCGCGCCCTCGGCGATCGGCATCACCTCGAGGAAGCGCGGGACCATCCGCCGCTCCCAGGCCCACAGCGCGAGCCGCTCGATCTCGTCGTCGTTCACGCCGCGGAGGACCACCGTGTTCAGCTTGATCGACGAGAAGCCCGCCGCGATCGCGGCGTCGATGCCCTCCAGCACGCGGGCGAGCTCGCCGCCGCGGGTCATCTCGCGGAAACGCCGGGGATCGAGGGAGTCGATCGAGACGTTCAGGCGATGCAGCCCGGCCTCGCGCAGCGGCGAGGCGAGCCGCGAGAGCTGCGAGGCGTTCGTCGTGAGCGCGAGATCCTCGAAGCCGAGCGAGGCGAGGCACGCGACGATCGAGACGATCTCGGGGTGGAGCAGCGGCTCGCCGCCGGTCAGGCGGACCCGCCGGATGCCGGCGTCGCGCAGGGCCTCGAAGATGGTGCGCCAGGCGGACGTCATCAGCCGGACGTCGGCGTAGCCGTCGTGGCGCGACGGGCGGCAGTAGGTACACGCGAAATCGCACCGGTCCGTGACCGAGATGCGCACGCTCCGCGGCGCAGGCCCCGCCTGCGCAGAGGTCCCCCCGCCGGCGCCCTCCCGGTACGGGATCACGGCGGCGCGGCGGCCGGGTTCCCCGCCGCCGACGAGCGGCAGCGAGCGCCGCTTCGAGGCCGAGGCTTCGGCCGCCGTGCGCGCAGAATCGAGGCCGGTAGAAGAAGGCATGACGTGTCCCTAGCGGGTCCCCTAGCCGCCTGCCACCGGTGGGATGAGCGCCACCTCGTCACCGAAACCTACAGGATCGCTCGAGGTCGCATAGACGCCGTTCACCGCCACCCGGATAGAGCCCTTGTAGGGCGTCAGCCCCGGATAGCGAGCGCAGACGTGATCCAGGAGCTCCGCCGCAGTGCAGGGGCCAGGCAGGGGCAACGCCACTTCTCCGGCGCCGAGGACGTCCCTCGCGCCTGCGAAAGCGAGCACGCGAACCGCTGCATCCATGGCTGCAACCTAGCATCGCGCCGCTGCCGCGACACGACGAACTGGGGCCGAGCGACCTGGGAGCGCCCGAGCGAGATCGAGTCTACCGGGCCCGGCCGGCACGGCTATCATCGGACCGCTCACCGCCATGTCCGAAGAAGGCTTTTTACCGGGCACGATCCTGGCCGGTCGCTACCAGGTCCGCCGCGAGCTAGGGCGCGGCGGCATGGGGGTCGTCTATCTTTGCCGCGATCTCGTGATCGACGAGCGCGTCGCCGTGAAGCTGCTCGACCGGCCAGGCGCGGCCGCGCGCCCCGAAGACGCCTGGTGGTTCCAGGAGGAAGCCCGGGCGCTCGCCGGCCTCTCGCACCCGGCGCTCGTGAAGGCCCGCGACTTCGGCGCGCTCAGCAACGGGACGCCTTACCTCGTGATGGACGCCGTCCCGGGGAGGTCGCTCCACGAGTGGCTCTACCTCGCCCGGCTCGAGGACCCGCTGCCCTGGCCGATCATCTGGAGCGTCATCGACCAGGTCCTCGGCGCGCTCGCGCACGCGCACGCGCGCGGGGTGATCCACGGGGACCTGAAGCCGTCCAACGTCCTCGTCGACCTCCAGCACGGCGGCGAGCCGCCGCTCGTGCACGTGCTCGACCTCGGGCTCGCGTGGCTCATCCAGGACCGGGTCGATCACCGGCTCGACGGCTCCAGGGAGAGCGAGCCCACCGTGCGCTGGGGCGCGGGCACCCCGGGCTGGATGGCGCCGGAGCAGATCCGCTTCGCGGCGCCGCACGTGGGGTCCGCGACGGACCTCTACGCGCTCGGCTGCATCCTCTACGCCCTGCTCGCCGGCGGCGAGGTCTACGACGGCACGAACGACGAGCTCCTCCAGCAGCACCGGAGCGCGCCGGTCCCGGACCTGCCGCTGCCCCCGGAGGTGCCGGGCGACGTCGCGAAGTTCGTGAAGCGGCTGCTCGCGAAGCGGCCCTGGCACCGCTTCGACTTCGCGGGCGACGCGCGGCGGGTCTGGAAGCGGTTCGAGCCGCGCAGCGACGTGAACGTGACCGCCACGCCGCTGCCGCTCGCCCTGCTGACGAGCGGCCGGCTTCCCCCGAGCCGCAAGGAGCTGCTCACCCCCGAGCTGATCGAGCCTCCAGACGACGATCCGCCGCCGTCCGTGACGACCACCGGCCTGCTCGCGCTCCGGCCGAGCCCGTTCGTGGCCCGGACGGGCGAGCGGGCGCGCCTCATGGAGGTCGTGGCCGAGATGGTCGACGCGCCGAAGGCGATGCACCGGTTCGTCCTGCTCGCGGGCGAGGCGGGCGTCGGCAAGAGCCGGCTGGCCGAGTGGCTCTGCGAGGAGGTCCACGAGCGGGCGTTCATGGTGCCGCTCCGCGCGCGCTACCGGCGGATCGCGGCGCCGCTCGACGGCGTCCTCGGCGCGGTGACCCAGCACTACCGGCTGGAGCGGGCCGAGCGCGAGATCGTCGAGAAGGTGCTGATGAACCTCTGGGAGGTCCCGCCCGAGGACGAGGTCGGCAAGACGTGGGTCGCGGCGACCGCCGAGTGGATCAAGCCGTCGCCCCCGGGGAGCGAGGCGGTCGGTCCGACGGGGAAGCGCTTCCGGCTGGACCGGCCGGAGCTGCGCTGGCTGATCATCCGCAAGACCCTGGAGCGGATCGGCCGCGACCGGCCGGTGCTCCTCTGGCTCGACGACCTGCACTACGCGTCCTCGACGACGTTCGAGGGGCTCCTCACGCTCCACCGCGACGCGCCGAACCTCGGCCTGCTCGTCGTCGCGACCGTCCGGAGCGAGGCGGTCGAGAGCGATCCGGTCGCGGCGAAGCGGGTGGAGGGGGCGCTCGCGGCCTACGGCGGGGAGCGGCTCGACGTCGCCCCGCTGAACCCCACGCAGACGCACGCGCTGCTCCGGGAGACGCTGCCGCTCGACGACGCCGCGGCCGAGGCGGCGACGGCCCGCTGCAAGGGGAACCCGCTCTTCGCGCTGCAGCTCTTGCACGCGTGGGCGGGCGGCGGCCATCTGCAGCTCCGCGCGGGCAAGTACTTCGTGCCGAAGGCGTCGATGGCCGTGCAGGCGGCGACCACCGCCGACCTCTGGGAGGAGCGGCTCGCGGCCCTGCCCGAGGAGCTCCGGGCCGGCGCGCGCGCCGCCGCCGCGCTCGGCGGCGACATCCGGCGCGAGATCCTGCGCGCGCTGCTCACCCCGCTCGACATCCCCGCGGACCGCGCGATCGCGGCCATGCAGCGCGCCCAGATCCTCCTCGCCGTGGGCGATCGCCTCCGCTGGCCGCACGCACTGCTCCAGGAGCACCTCCTCTCGCAGCTGTTCCTCGAGCCGGACGCGGCCCGCGTCTTCCGCGCCGCCGCCGACGCGCTCGGCGCGCACCCGGCCGCGTCGAGCCGCCGCATCCTCCGGCACCGGGTGGTCAGCCTGCTGCGCGCCGGCGACACCGACGAGGCGGCGGCGCTCATGCACGCGCACGTGGCGGCGCACTGGCAGAGCTCGCGCGACATCGCCGCGACGCTGCGCGATCTCGCCGTGCTCGACGGCAAGCTGCCCGGGGGCAGCGACTCGCGCCCGGGCCTCCGGGGCGGCGTGGAGACGCGGCCCGCGCTGACGGGGACGCGGCTCGGGACGCAGCTGCGCTTCCGGGCCGAGGCGCTGCGGCTGGCGGGGCGGCTCGAGGAGGCGCGGCGCGACGCGGAGGACGCGCGGCGCATCTTCGAGCACGCCGGCGATCGGGAGAACCAGGCGCACTGCCTGCGCCTGCTCGGGCACATCGCGTCGGACGTCGGCGCGGAGGCGCAGGGCCGGCGGCTCGTGGCGCGCGCGCACGCGATCTTCGACGAGATCGGCCACCGTCACGGGCAGGCGCAGTGCGAGGTGCTGCTCGGGGAGATCGACTACCAGCTCGGCGAGCATGCGCGGGCGCGGGCGGTGCTCGCGTCGGGGGAGGCGCGCTTTCTCGAGGTCGGCGATCGGCTCGGCCGAGCGCAGTGCCTGCTGCTCCAGAGCATGGTCGAGCAGGCCGGGGCGCTCTCGGAGGCGGCGCGATCGTTGCTCACGACGGCGCGCGCCAACTTCGACGCGATCGGCTACCGGCTCGGGCTCGCGCAGTGCGACCTGACGCTCTCGCACGTGGATCACCGCCTCGGCCGCTTCGAGGCGTCGCGCGCGGGCGCGCTCGCGGCGCGGCAGAGCTTCCGCGATCTCGCGAACCCGCGCGGCGAGGCGGGGTGCGAGCGGCTCCTCTCGATGGCCGCGCTCGACGCGGGCGCGCCGGAGCTCGCCGAGGAGCACGCGCTCTCGGCCGGCAGGATCTACGAGACGCTCGCGGACCCGTGGGGCCTCGTCGAGGCGCGGCTGCTCTTCGCGCAGATCGCGCTCCACCGCGGGGACGCGGAGCAGGCGCGCGAGCACCTCATCGCGTGCGAGGCGGTGGCGCTCGCGGAGGCGGAGCCGCGGCAGCACCGGCACCTGACGCTCGCGTGGCTCGCGTACCACGAGGGGCGGTTCCACGAGGCGGCGCGGGAGCTCGACGCGGCGCGGGCGTCGTTCAAGGACAGCCGGACCGGGGACCACACGCCGCAGCTCCTGGAGCGGTTCGCGCGGATGGGGTGGCCCAAGCCGGCGGGGACGCGGATCAGCGGGTGGATGCGGACGCTGGCGCTCGCCTGATTTCCGAGGCGAGTTAGGCGTGTTCCGTGGCGCTACAGACGCTTCCAGCCGAGACGAATGTCAGGCCCGAAGCGACAACACGTCCCCAACGGCTCGTGTGGTTCGCGGGGTGGTGGGGCCCCGACGAGCTTTGCTCGGCGGGGCGGCGGGGGCGCGTGCCCCCGCCGTGTAACTAAAGCGGTAGCCAGAAGTCGGGGCCGAAGAGGCGGCGCGCGGCCTCGATGGTGCGGAGGGCGCGGGGGAGGTCGAGCTTGGCCTGGTGCTCGGCCAGCTGCACGACGTAAGGGATCCAGAGCGGCCGGCAAACGACGAGCGCCGCGAGGTGGAACTCCGCTTCCTCGGTCTGACCGAGGTCCACCGCAACCCGCGCAAGGAGGCTGTGCACCGGGACCGGCGACCCGAGCGGCGCGATCGCCGTCGCACAGCGACGCACGTTCTCCGCGGCCGCCTCGCTGGGATGCCGCCGGAACTCCTGGAACGCCTCCTCGAGCTCGTGCTCGTCGCTGACCTGCTCCGGCAAGTGCTCCGCAACGAGCTTCTTCCAGTGATCGACGAACGGCAGCTCCGCGAGCGCGCTCGACCTGTCGACATGAGCGAGGAGCAGATCGGCCTCCTTCCAGTCGCCAGCCTCGCGGGCGAACTCGAGACCGGAGACGACCCGGGCCTCCTCATGGAGGCCCGGCTCCTTCGTCAAGAGCCAGCGCTGCCAGTAGAGCGCACCCCGGAAGGCGACGCGCGCGAGCGGATCCTTGCCCTCGGCGCGCATCTGCAGCGCCACATCCATGAGCGCGCTCTTGTGCCGCTGCACGTCCCCGACCTCGAGGCTCACCGGCCAGGCGCAGAGCCCGCACGCCTCGGAGATCATCGTGCCCCCCTCGCGCCGCGCGAGCGCGGCCCGCCAGCAGGTCGTGCAGCAGGAAACCTCCCCGACACAGCACAACGCTACCACGACGCGCGCGGCACGCGAGAGGTCGTCGCCGGCAAGTGGCAGGCAGACAACAGCTCCGCGCGCGACGGCGACGCACAGAGCGGGCTCATGGTTCTCGATCTCCACCGAGGCTTCCTGCACAATGGCCGTTGGCGGCGGCAGAGGGGGAAGCAGGCGGCCGCTCGAGGTGCGGATTGGCGATCGAGCTCGAGAGGACAACGCGGCAGCAGGACACTCCCGGCGCCAGGCGGCGCCAACGATGAGCCATCGTGATCTCTACCGGGCCGCGTTCGAGGCGGCCGAGGACGCGCTCCTCCTCCTCGAGAACGGCCGCGTGATCGACGCCAACCCGAGCGCGGTGCGGCTGCTCGCCGGGCCAACGGAGGGCCTGCTCGGGCGCGAATTCACGGGCCTCTCGCCGCTCCTGCAGCCCGATGGACACGCCTCGGCGGAAGGCCTGAAGCAGCGGATCGACGCGGCGAGCCGCGGCGAGCCGCAGCGGTTTCGATGGCTCTACGGGCGACCGGGCGGCGGGTTCATCCAGGCCGACACGCAGCTCGCCCGGCTCGCCCTCACCGAGGGCACGGGGACGATCCTGCGCGCGGTGGTGCGCGAGGAGGACAAGGAGCAACGGCGCCTCTACGCGCTCGCCGTCGACATGCTCGGCATCGCGACGCTCGACGGACGCTTCAGGGAGCTCAGCCCCTCGTGGGAGCGCACGCTCGGGTTCAGCCGCCAGGAGCTGATGGACCGGCCGTACGTCGAGTTCATCCACCCCGAAGACAGGGCGCGCACCCTCTCGGAGACCGATACGTTCTCGACCGGCGCGCAGACGCTCACCTACGAGAACCGCTTCCTCTGCAAGGACGGCTCGTACCGGTGGCTCGAGTGGAACGCGATGCTCGCGCTCGACGAGGGGCTCGTCTACTTCGTCGCCCGCGACGTGACGCGGCGCAAGAGCGCCGAGCTGGCGCTCCGCGAGTCCGAAGAGAAGCTGCGTGCGCTCTACGAGGGCATCCCGCACGTCCTGACCGTCGTCGACAAGGACGCGCGGATCGTCTCCGTGAACCGGACTCCTCTGGGGATCGATCAGGAGAGCCTCGTCGGCCGGAGCCTCCACGATTTCACGTCGCCGGAGTACCACGCCACCGTGAAGGAGGCGCTGGAGACCGTGCTCCGGACGGGCGACCGGGCGCACTACGAGGTGGTCGGCGTCGGGATGAACGGCGGGCGAGCGTGGTACGCGAACCACGTCAGCCCGATCCGGGGCGCCGACGAGGTCACGAACGTGCTCATCGTGGCGGAGAACATCACCGAGCGCCGGCGCGCCGAGGAGCTGCGCCGGGAGAGCGAAGCGCGGTTCCACGCGGCCGTCGAGGCCAGCATGGACGCGTTCCTCACGATGAGGTGCCGGCGCGACGAGGGCGAGGAGATCGCCGACCTCGTGATCACGGGCCTCAACGCGCGCGCCGCGGCGATGCTGTCGATGCAGCGCGAGCAGCTCCTCGGCCAGCGCCTCTCGGAGCTCGATCACTCGGTCGAGGCCGGCGTCCTCCTCGAGAAGTGCCTTCGCGTCATCCGGAAAGGAACGCCGCTCGCGGAGGAGATTTTCCTGCCCGCGCCGCCCACCCAGCCGGCGCGCCCGGGCGCCTGGGTGCACCACCAGGTCGTGCCGATCCAGGACGGCGTGGCCGTGACGATGCGGGACACCACCGACCGCAAGCGGCTCGAAGACCAGCTGCGCCAGTCGATCGAGCGCCTCGAGGCGTACGCCGAGGAGCTGGAAGGCAAGAACCGGATGCTCGCCGAGGAGAACGCCGAGCGCGAGCGGACCGCGAGCGTCCTGCGCCAGCAGCAGGAGGCGATCCGCGCGCTGTCGACGCCCATCATCCAGGCGTGGGAGGGCGTCCTCGTGCTGCCGATCATCGGCGCGCTCGACAGCGGCCGGGCCACGCAGATCATGGAGAAGCTGCTCGGGGAGGTCGTCCGCACGCAGGCCCACTTCGCCGTGCTCGACCTGACCGGCGTGGAGGACGTGGACGCGCCGACCGTCGACCACCTGTTCCAGGTGGCCCGGGCCGCGAGCCTGCTCGGCAGCCGCTGCCTCATCTCGGGCATCTCCCCCCGGGTCGCGCAGGCGATCGTGGAGCTCGGCAGCGACGCGCGGACCTTCGAGACCTTCGGCGAGCTGGAGGACGCCCTGCGCCACGCGCTGCGCGTATCCGGCGCGCGCCTGCCGAAGGTGCAGCGCAAGGCGCGGTAGCTCCCTCGGGGCTCCGCCCCGAACCCGCGCCGCGCGCGTCTACGCTTCGTCGGCCGCGAGCTCGTCGTAAAGCTCACGGGCCCGCGCCGCGTGGCGCGCCGCCTCGGCGCCCTCGCCGATCGCCGCGGCGTACGCCACGGCGCGGTCGTACGCCGCCGCGGCTGCCCGCAGATCGCCGCCCCGATCGTAGTGGTGCGCGAGGAGGGCCGCGCCCTCGTCGCGCGCCACCGCGTCCGGGGCGCGGTGCTCGAGCCAGTCCGCGACGAGCAGGTGGATCCGCCGCCGGATCTTGAGGCTCAGCATCTCGTAGGCGACCTCGCACGTGGCGTGCTCCGCGAACACGTACTCGCGCTCGCCGGGGAACGACGCGGGGGTGCGGAGCCGGATCAGCTGGCGATCGCACAGGCGCGCGAGCAGCTCGGCGGTGGAGGCGCCGGCGCCGTGCCGCACCGAGAACGGCGGGTCGAGATCCTGGAGCTCGGCGAGGATGCGCTCGCTCGACATCGGCGAGCGCGCCTGCGGGGCGTCGTTCCGGAGGCGCTCCACCGCGCCCTCCCAGAAGGTCCGGCCCACGACGGCCGCCTGGGCGAGGAGCCCGCGCGCGTCGGCGTCGAGGCGATCGAGGCGCGCCTGGACGACGCCGTGCACCGACGGCGGCAGGCTCAGCGTGCCGATCGCGTCCTCGCGCACGCGCCAGGCGCCGTCCTGCACCTCGATCGCGCCGGCGTCCACGAGGAGCTGGAGCATCTCCTCGACGGTGCGCGGGTTGCCCTCGGCGCGCTCGGCGAGCGCGCGCACGAGCTCCGGGTCGAGCTCCGAGACGCCGCGGAGCCGATCCCGGATCATCTCCTCCGCGTGCCGCCGCGCGAGCGGGAGCGCGTCGACGCGGACGTAGGCTTCCTTCGCGATGCCCCAGTCCGGGCGGCGCTCGTAGAGCTCGGGGCTCGCGGCGCACACCGCGCAGAGCGGCAGCCCCTCGGCGTGCGCCACGAGCTCCTCGATGAGGTCGAGCGTGGCGTCGTCGGCCCACTGGAGGTCGTCGCACACGATCACCATCGGCGTCCGCTCGAGCGCGAAGGTGACGAGCTGCGCGAGCGCGGCGGCGATCCTGCGCTTCGCCAGCACGCTGCCGCGCGCCGCGGCCTCGAGGAGCCCGGCAGGCGCAGGCCGCGCGCCCAGGATGGCCGCCAGCCGGGCGAGGATGTCCTCGAGGTCGCTCGATCCGCTCGACCTCGCCAGCGACGGGGATGGATCGAGCTCGTCGTCGTCCTCGTACCGCACCGCGCCGGCTGCCCTGCGCCCGCTCACGGTCGAGCTGACCGGCCCTCGCAGGGGGATGGTCGACGCGCGGGTCACCATGGGCGACGCGCCCCCGAGCGCAGCGCGGGTCCCCGCGCCGGCGGCCTCCTGCTCGGCGCGGGCGCGGGCGCGCGCGGTGCGCAGGCGGAGCCAGCGCAGGCCCCGGCGCAGCTTGCGCAGGATGACCTGGGCCGGGTCGGCCTCGTGGATCCCGAACCAGCGGCGGAGCAGCGCGCCGGCCAGCCCGTAGCTCGTCTCCCGCGCGAGCGCCGAGCACTGCGCCGAGAGGACGATCAGCCCCTCGGACGGGGAGGACGCGGCGCCGCGCTCGGACGAGGGCGCGCCGAACGCCGGCCCGTCGCCGAGGCCCGCGATGAGCTCGGCGAGCATCCGTGTCCGGCCCACGCCGGGCGCGCCGACCAGCGTGACGAGGCGCGGCCGCCGCTCGTGGAAGGCGGTCTCGACGAGATCGCGCAGGCGCTGCATCTCCGCGCCGCGCCCGACGAGCCGCGTCGCGAGCCCGTGGAACTCGGCCGGCGCGAACGCGCGGTGGAGCGGGGCCTCGCCGAGCACGCGGTAGATCGGCAGCGCCGCGCCGCGAGCGGCGGGCTCCGGCGACGCCGGCGCCGCCCGGACCGCGCCGGAGTCCGCGCTCGCCTCGATGGGCTCGACCCGGAAGCGCCCGAGGACGAGGCGGTGGGTGTCGCGGCCGATCACGATCGCGCCGCGCGGCGCGAGCTGTTGCAGGCGCGCGGCGACGTCCACCGCGTCGCCGAGGACCGCGAGATCCTGGCGCGCCGAGCTCGCGGCGCCGACGAACACCCGCCCCGTCGAGATCCCGATCCGCACCGAGAGGCGGAACGAGCGCGCCGCGCGCGGCAGCGTGAGGCGCGGGATCGCGGCCTGCGCGCCGAGCGCCGCGACGATCGCCCGCTCCGCGTCGCAGTCGGTCGAGCGCGGGACGCCGAAGACGGCCATGACGCGCCCGCCGATGGGCCGCTCGACGATCCCGTGCATCTGTTCGACGTGCTCCGCGAGCGCCTGGTAGCAGCGATCGACCACGTCCTTGACGTCCTCGGGATCGAGCCGCGACGAGAGCGCGTTCGCCTCGGACAGATCGGCGAACAGGACGGTGCAGACCCGGTGCTCTCCGCCCTCGAACGGGACGCCGGCCCGGCCCCTCGGCGCGCTCCGATCCGGGCTGACGCTCCCCCGGCCCCCGCTGCTCTCCGGCGGCCGCCGCTGCGGCCGCGACGCCGGCGGCCGCGACGGCGGCGGGATCGAGAGCGCGGGCGGCGGAGGCAGCGGCGGCAGGTGGACGGCGGCGAAGTCGAGCAGCCCGTCGGGGTCGTTGTCGGCGTCGTCGTCCGCGGCGCCGCCGTCCGGGCCGAACCCGGGCGCGCGCAGGGTGTCGCGCGCCACAACGACGACGCTGGAGCGCTGGGCGGCCTCCAGGGCGGACCACATCTCGCCGAGGTTGTGGAACCGCTGCGCGGGGTTGATCGCGAGCGCGCGGCCGAGGACCGCATCGACGTCGGCGCTCGCGTTCACCCCGCGGGCGCGGAAGCTCGGCCGGATCGACTCGTCGCTCGACGCGACGAAGAGCTGGATCACGTCGCTGCCGGAGAGGGCGGGCTGACCGCTGGCGACCTCGACGAGGATGAGGGCCATCGCATAGACGTCGGTCCATGGCCCCGTGGCGCCGAACCGCGGGCTGAACTGCTCCGGCGCGCCGTACTGCGGCGTGAAGGCGCGGAACGTTCGTCCCGTCTGGACGAGCGCCTCGGCGAACGTCGGCGTCTCGGAGAAGACCTTGGCGAGGCCGAAATCGAGCACCTTCATGCGGTCGCCGAGCAGGAACAGGTTGGCCGGCTTCACGTCCCGGTGGGACACGTTCTCGTCGTGGGCGACGGCGAGCGCGGAGGCGACCGGCGCGAGGAGCTTGATCGCCTCGGCGAGGCTCCTCGGCGGCAGGTTCTCGGCGCGGCGGCGCCTGAGATCGTGCTCGAGCGTCTCGCCCTCCAGCCACTCCATGACGATGTACGGCGTCCAGGGCCCCTTCGGCGCGGCCGCAGCGCCGATGTCGAGCGCCTGGACGATGCCCATCGTCCGGCGCGAGAGCTGGTGGAGCAGGCGCGCCTCCTCGCGGAACTTGGCGAGGAAGGCGTCCTGCGGCTCAGGGCCCAGGCCCGTCGGGATCTTGAGGCATTTGACGGCGACCGGCGCGTCGAAGCCGAGGTGCCGGGCCCGGTAGACGACGCCGAACGCACCCTCGCCCGCCAGCGCCTCGACAGCGAACTGACCGTCGATGATCGACCCCACCCAGCCGAACGGGTCGCTGGCCTGCATCGTTACCTAGGCTACCTGCTGCGACGAACCACGAGCAAGAGAGGCAGAGGCAACGGCCGGCGCAAGTCGCGGGCCCGGACCGCTGGGGCCGGCGAGGAGGGGCTACGCGGGGGCAGTGACGGTGGGGAGATGGACGGCGGTGTGGCTGGCACGGCGTCCGAGAAGATCAGCGGGTGATGAAGGTGAAGAGATCCTCGTCGCCCGTGAAGGTGAGCACCTCACCCCCCTCGTGTTGAGATCGACCACGGGGCCAGGGCTCGCGCAGCTCACGCCGCCGGGACGCCGAAGAAGTAATAGCCCTTGCCACAGAGCGGGAATTCATAGGTGCCGTACTCCCACCGGAACGAGCCGCCGAGCGGGGCGACCATCTCCCGCAGCTCGGCCTCGGTGTAGACGCGGAGCGTGCTCACCACGCCGTCCCACACGCTGGCCGCCGCGGCGATCGGCGTCGCCCACGTGAGCCACGCCTTGGCGGCCCGGGATCGGCGCGTGAGCAGCGGGTTCGCGGCGAGCGCGGCGACGCCGACCGGCACCATGGGCAAGAACCCCAGCGGGTTCCGCTCGAACCCCTCGGACAGGAAGATGCCGGACGAGCCGCGCGCCGCGTCCGCCAGGATCGCCCGCGCGAGCGCGGGAGAGAAATGGTGGAAGGCGTTGATCATCAGCCGCGCGCGGCCCTCGGCGAGCGCCCGCGGGATGCGCGTCGCGTCCACCGGCGAGGGCTCGAAGGCGACGAGCGACGGGTGCCGCGCGGCGGCTGCCGCCCACGCTTCCGGCTGCGGCAGGACATCGGTGAGCACGAAGCGCGGCGGCGTCGCGCCCGCGCGGAGGAGCTCGTCGATGAGCACCTCCGACGGCCCGGCCGCGCCTGCGCCGAGCTCGATGACCTCTGTCGCCCCCGAGGCGGCGAGGAAGCGCCGGAACGGCGCGATCAGGCCGCGCAGCATGCCGCCCCACCGGATCGTCCGGCTCAGCGACTCGATGATGAGCTCGCGCAGCGGACCGGGAGACCACGGCGAATCGTTCCACTCGAAGAGCGAGAGGCGAGGGAGACCGCGCTGCATCCGTTCACCGTCGACCGCCGCGGGCGGCGGCGCCATCCTGAACGCATGAACTTCCTGCTTCATCGGCACCTCGCCGCGCGCGACCTCGGCTCGGTCGCCGCCGGCGCGGGCGCGATGCTCCCTGACCTCTGGCGCATGGCGGACCGGCGCGTGAAGCCCGCGCGCGCGCCCGAGCGCCCCGACGCCCCGACGACCTGCCTCGCCGAGGTGCTGGCCGGCATCGATCACCACGTCGCCCTCGACCGCTGGTTCCACGCCGCCCCCGTCTTCGTGGAGGGGGAGCGCCGCCTCTCCGAGGCGCTGCGCGGCGCCGCGCTCGGCGCGCCGCGGCTGGCGCTGTTCGCCCACGTGCTCTGGGAGATGTGTCTCGACGGCGCGCTCGTGCGCCGGACCGGCCTCGCGCCCCTCCTCGACGACCTCCGCGCCGGCCTCACGGCCATCGCCGGCGCGCCCACCGAGGCCGCCGCCTCGCTCCATCATTTCGACCGGCGCGCCCCCTCCCCCACCGCCGCGCTCACCGATCGCCCCGCCTTCGAGGCGCGCCTCCGTCACATCTGCGACGAGCTCGCCCGCGGCCCCTGGATCGCCGGCTACCAGCACGGCGCCGGCCTCACCCTACGCCTCTCCGGCGTGCGCGCCCGCTTCGGCATGCCCCCCTTCACCCCCGAGCAGCACGACCACCTCGCCGCGCTCCTCGACACCCTCACCCCCTCCGCCGACGACGCCCTGGACGACCTCCTCCACACCGCCCCGCCCCGCCGCTAAGCCGTCCCCCATCCCTCCCTCTTAATCCCGACGGCGCCCCGCGGCGGTCACCCGCACAGGAGACGGGCCCAGATCGGCGTTTTCGGCGCGGAGGCGTACTTCTGTACGCCGAGCACCGAAAACGTCGAGATGGGCCCGTATCCGAAGCGGGTGACCGCCTCACTCATGGATGATGATGGTGGTACCCTCGCCCAGCTCTTCGCCTGTGTTGATGGCGTGCCACCCCGGCGGCACGGGGGGCTCGGTCCACAGGAACACCCGGTGGGCGTCGACGGGCGACAGGTTGATGCAGCCGTGGCTGCGCGGCGTGCCGAAGACGTCGTGCCAGTATGCGGCGTGGAGCGCGTAGCCGCTCGCGAAGTACTGGATGTACGGCACGTCCTTGAGGGCGTAGGTCCCCTCGCCGCGGCGCCGCGTGACGCCGTACTCCCCGTCGCCCTTGCGGGGGGCCGCCTTCTGGCCCGCCTCGGGCTTCGCCGCCGCGCTCGCGCCCGGCTTCTTCGACGAGCGCTCCTTCGACGAGCCGCCCTTGTCCGGCTTCGCGCCGCGCGACGCGGAGGGCGCGTCGGCGGTCGTGTCCGCGCGGCCGCCGACGCTCGACGACTCGTTCGAGTCCATCGTCGCCGTGATGTGCTTGTTGCGCATCCGGAAGGTGCCGCGCACCGTGGCGGTCGTGGTCTTGGGGTCGGCCACCCCCGCCTGGCCTGTCGAGACCAGCGTGGCGTAGATGGGGCGCTTGCCCTCCCAGAGCACGAGCGTCTGGTGCGTGATCGAGACCTCGATCCACTTCTCGCCCTTCTCGGCGACCTGGGGCCACACGGACGGGGCGACCGCGAGCCCGACGTCCAGCTGGCTCACGTACCGCTGATCCTTCGTGCGGTAGTACTTCACCCCTTCGATCCGGCGCATCCGCCCGGTCAGCGGGACGACGTCGCGGAACGGGAGCTCCTTGCCCGGCGTGGCCTTGTCCCCCTGGATCTGGACGTCGCGAGCGTTCCGCGCCCGGACGAACGCGAGCGGCAGCGTGAGCTGCTCGTTCAGCTCGACGCCGTGCCAGGGAGAGCCCGTGTCGGGCTTGATCTTCGTGGCGGGCGCGAGCCGGAGATCGGTCGTGATCGCGAACCGCCGGTTCAGCGACTCCGGTCCGGTCGGGAACGACCCGATCAGCGACAGGCCGGTGAAGCGCCGCGCGCGATCGGCGAAGACCGCGTAGTCCGGCACCTTGAAGTCGCTGATGTTGCGGATGAGGCGCTTGCCGCCCTCCAGCCAGAACGGGATCGGGTCGCTGTCCCCCTCCGCGCCGAGCAGGGCGCCCTCGCCGAGCTCGAGCGAGTTCTTCCCGAGGCCGAGCTCGCCGATCCGCTTGCCTGGCAGCGGCACGCCGCGCGCGTCGATCGCCACGTCGTTCGCGCCGAGGATGACCCGCTGCACGGTCGCCTTGTTCTCCTCGAACCACGAGAGGTGCTCGTCGAGCTTGAACTCGGATTTGCGCTGCTCTTCGGCGGTGGGCACGCGCAGGTAGAGCGGCAGCACGGCGCGGACGAAGGCGTACCGGTACGGGAGCGCGGCCCTCAGGTTCGGCCCGGGGCCGGCGGCCTTCAGGAGGGGGTCGTCGAGATCGAGCGTCGCGTCCTGGCCGACGCAGAGGAAGCCGCTGGGCTCGATCGCGTACCAGCCGCCCGGGCAGCCGGCGGTGCCGGCGGGCTCGGCGGCGCGGGGCACCCTGGAGCCGACGCGCAGGTAGCCGAGCTTCTTCGACGTGTCGCGTGGCTCCTTGTAGACGGTCGCCACGAAGCCGGTGATCCCGAGCAGCGGCTTGTCGCTCGGCGGCCACGCCGTCACCGCGGGCGCCGGCTCCCCCGCGGCGGCCGTGAGCGCCGCGGCGGCCGCCTCCGCGCCCGCGTCGTCGGCCACGGCGTCCGCCGGCGCGTCCGCGGGCTTCTTGCACGCGCCCGCCCCGCACACCGCCCCCGTGAGCGCCGCGGCGCGCGCGAGACGAGCGAGACGAGCGAGACGAGCGAGACGAGCGAGACGAAGAACGAGGCGCGCCGCGCGCATCGACCGCGACGCACAGCGAGGCTTCCCGGAAGACAGCAGGCCGCCCATGCGGGCCTACTTGCCAAAAACGGGGCGCGACGAAAAGCCCAAAACACCCGCCCGGCGCTCAGGCCAGGAGGCCCGGCAGCGGACCCGTGCAGTACGCGGGGTTGCCGAACGTCGACACGTCCACGCCCATCGCGTTGCACAGCGTCACGAGCAGATTGTTGTGGGGGTCGCCTTCGTAGCGCAGGTACCTCCCGGTCCGGAGCGCCCCGCCGGCGCCGCCGGCGATCACGTACGGCATGTCGCGCCGCGCGTGGCTCTGCCCCTGCGCGATGTCGGTGCACCAGAGGACGAGCGTGTTGTCGAGGAGCGTGCCCGTGCCCTCCTGGACCGCGTCGAGCTTCCCGAGGAGGTACGCGAGCTGCTCCGCTTGCCAGCGCCCGATGTCGATGAGCTGCCGCTGCTTGTCCGCGTCGCCCAGGCTCGAGTGCGAGAGCGCGTGGTGCGTGTCCGACTGGCCCAGCCAGGTGAACACCTTCCCGGCCTGCGTCGCGCTCCACTGGATGGACGCGACCCGCGTGAGATCGCAGGCGAGCGCCATCGCGAGCTGGTCGGCCTGCAGCCTCCCGATCGCAGGGAAGTCGTCGTTCGCGTAGACGTCGAGCGGCTCGCCCAGCTCCGGCAGCGCGCACGCGCCGCCGAGGAGCCCCGGCGCGTCGAGGCGCTTCTCGATCTCGCTCACCGCGTCGAGGTGCTGCTCCAGCTTCTGTCGATCCTCGCCGCCCAGCGTCCTCGCGAGGGAGCCGTAGTCCTCCATGACGCTGCCGAGCACCCGGCGGCGCAGGGCGCGCCGCCGCTCGAGGTCCGCCGGGTCGGCGCTGAGATCCAGGAAGAGCCGGTCGAACGCCGCGCGCGGGTCGTCCTCGGGCGGGACCGGCTGGCCCGGGCCGAGGTACGAGACGCGCGACGAGACGTTGGCGTACTGGACCTGGACGCCGAGCTCGAGCGACGAGAGCTTCGTGCGCTCGCCGAGCTTCGCGGCGAGGAACTGGTCGACCGAGATGCCGCCGCCCCAGCCGACGCGCGCGGCCGGATCGCAGGCGTACGGGAAGAGCGTCCCCTCCTGGAGCTCCGTGCCGGTGAGGGCCTGTCCGATGCCCTGCTGGTGGGAGTCGCCCGGCCCGTGGTGGGCGGACTCCATGTCGATGCCCTCGATGACGAGCAGCTTGTCCCGGTAGGGCGAGAGCGGGGCGAGGATCTCACCGAGCTCGAACGACGTCTCGGTCCCGATCGGCTGCCAGGCGTTCTTGACCGTGCCGAGGCCCGTGAAGAAGACGACGAACCGCTTCGGGAAATCGACGGCGCTCGCCGAGCCGGCCATCGCGTCGAGGAAGGGCAGCGCGAGGGCGAGCCCTCCGGCCCCGCGCAGGAAGGTGCGTCGGTCGAGGCGCCTCCTCGACGCGCGATGCCGCGCGGCGCCGCTCACGGCTCACCCCACGCGCCCGGCCCCCTGCGGCGGTAGCGGAACGCGTCCGTCTGGGTCAGCGCCACGAGCAGCGCCTTGATGCTGTACCCGCCCTCGGCGAACGCCTCCTGGATCTGGTTCATGCTGCACTCGTCCTCCGCCTGCTCGGCGCGGCCATGGCC
Organism: Sorangium sp. So ce590; assembly: GCF_051521365.1. Taxonomy (NCBI): domain Bacteria; kingdom Pseudomonadati; phylum Myxococcota; order Polyangiales; family Polyangiaceae; genus Sorangium; species Sorangium sp. So ce590. Next base: position 3,768,540 of record NZ_CP150346.1, on the reverse strand, counting down.
GAAGCGGAACCACTGCGTCGCGACGCACTGGCGCACCTCGTCGCTCTCGGCGAGGCGGTGCGCGAGCTCCACCGCCCCGTCGAAGGGTCCATCCGTGCCGCGGCTCCCGGCGATCTCGCCGCTCGCGTCGACCTGGACGCCCTCGTCGACCTCGCGGTAGAGGCCGATCCCGTCGTAGCGCTCGAACCCGAAGCCGATCGGATCCATGAGCCGGTGGCAGCTCGAGCAGCTCGGGTCCTCCGCGTGGCGCTCGAACCGCCTGCGGGTCGGGATCCCGCCCCGCACCTCGGGTGGCTGGATGTCGATGTCGGGCGGCGGAGGCGGCAAGGTCTGACAGAGCAGCCGCTCGCGGACGAACTTGCCGCGGTGAACGGGCGAGGACTGGTTCGGCTTCGCGAGCACCGAGAGCAGGCTCGCGTGGGTGAGGAAGCCGGCGCGCTGCGCCGGATCGAGCGGCACGATCGCGAGCTCGCCCGGCGCCCCGGCGCCGCCCGCCGGGGCCGGGAGCCCGTAGAACGCGCGGAGCTCGGCGTTCATCAGCGAGTAAGGCGCCGTCAGCAGGGTCGCCACGTCGCCGGCCGCGTCCTCGAACACGACGTGCTCGAGGAACGCCTCGGTCTCCGCCCGGAAGAGCGCCGGGAGCCCGGCGTGGAAGCCCGGGTAGACCGCCGTGTCCTTGGTGAGGGTGTCGATGTTCGACAGCTGCAGCCATTGCGCATGGAAGTTCGCGACCGCGGCGCGGGCGCGCGGCTCCTCGAGCAGGCGGCGGGCGTGCGCGGCGATCTGCTCGGCGGTGCGGAGCTCGCCCGCGTCGGCCGCGACGAACAGCGCGTCATCGGGCATCGAGCCCCAGAGCAGGTACGAGAGCCGCGAGGCGATCTCGTGATCGGAGAGCGGCACCACGCCGTCCCCTACCGGGTCCGGCATGCCGAGCTCGACACGGTAGAGGAAGTGCGGCGACTGGAGCATCCCCTGGATCACGAGCTCGACGCCGGTCGAGAAGCCGTGCTCGTCGTTCCCCCAGGCGAAGAGCCGCGCGAACCGCTCGCCTTCCAGCGGCGCGAGGGGCCGGCGGAACGCGCGCTTGCCGAAACGCGCGATGAGCTCGTCGGCGCACACCTCGGGCCCTTGCACCGCCGGGTCGCACCCCTCGAGGAGCCTCTCGAGATCCCGGACGGCGCGCTCCGCGATCTTCTCGGAGGCCTTCATGAGCTGCTCGCCGAGGAGCGCGGTGACGCCGAGCGCCGCCGCCTGGTTGTTGAACCCGAGCGCCTCCTCCTCGATCACGAAGGCGTCGGCCGGCGCGCTGTCATCGCCGAGGAGATCCCGGATCGTGTTATTGTACTCGAAGCGCGTCATCCGACGGAGCGGCGAGGCGCCCGGCCGGATCTCCGCGCAGCGCGTAGGCTCGTCCGCCGTTCCGGCGACGGGCCTGCCGGAGCAGGCGGCTGCCGCCGTCACGACGATCGTCGCGGGCCCCAGCCAGCCACCGGGGCCGCGCTTCGCGCGGGGATGCCGTCCTCTTGACCGATCCATCTGCCCCCTGCCTGGGACGCGCTGGTTTGCGTCGCGTTGCGTTGCGGCGCCGCGCATCGTGCGACGACTTTTCTTACTCCATTGAAGCCAGTCGCGAAAGCCGGGCCGCGACGCGGCGAGCCTTCGGAATCCGGTTGTAGCGGAGTCTCCTACCGACACTGCGTGTCGCTCGAAAGAATGCTGAGCCCCTCGAAAGACGCTGGATTCTGTCATGACATCGCCTGTAGGCTCGCGCGCGTGCAAGCTTCAGTTGACGCCGCAACCTTCCCCCAAAGGCCCGTGCGCAAGCGCACCCGGTTCACCACGCTGTCTCTCTCTTTGAGCCTCTGCGGGAGGATCCTCCTCGGGCTCTCCGCCGCGACCGTAGCCACGTTCGCGGGTTCGCCCGTCGTGCTCGCCGCCCCCAAGGCGTCGACGTCGATCGCGGTTCACATCGAGGGGCCCAACGCGGATGCCATCCGCGACGACATTCTCTCCTTCGTTCCGGAGACGCTGGAGGTCGTCGAGCCCGCCGCGTTCTCGAAGTCGCTGAAGGGCGCCGGCCAGACCAAGCCCGTCGGGGACGCCCTGGTGAGCAAGGCCCAGCGGAAGAAGGCCCTCGACCGCATTCGCAAGGCAGGCAAGGCCGCGAAGGTCGAGGGGGTGATCTACGGCGTCTCGCGGACGAACAAGAAGAAGAAGAAAGAGGTCCACCTCGTCTACGTGGACCAGAACGCCGGCGACCTCGAGGTGGACAGCGCGGTGCCGCTGGGCGGCTCGAGGGACGAGCGCAAGAGGGCGCTGGAAGATCTGCTCGGCCCGACGCTGGCGCAGATCGCGCCCCCGCCCGCCGTCGAGGAGGACAAGAAGGACGACGGCGACGGCGGCGAGGGCGGCGACGGCGACGGCGACGGCGAGAAGAAGGCAGACGAGGACGAGAAGGACGACGGGGGCGCGAAGCGCACGCGCAACGACGTCCGCTCGGCGCTCTTCTCGGTCGAGCTCGGCCTCGAGTTCGTCGGCCGCTGGTTCGACTACTCCGATCCCCTCTCGCAGAACCTCCGGCCCTACGGCGTCTTCGGTCAGCCGGCGCTGTCGCTCTCCGGAGAGCTGTACCCGCTCGCGGGGACGGACATCTCGGTGCTCAAGGGCCTCGGGATCACCGCCGGGTACGCGCAGGCGCTCGGCCTCAACTCGGCGGTGGGCGACGGCGACCCGATCAGCACGACCTACCAGCGCATCAACCTCGGGCTGCGGCAGCGGCTGTCGATCGGCGAGTCGTCGGTGCTCGGGATCTCGGCCGGGCTCCGGTTCCTGACCTTCGAGATCGACGCGCAGGGGGCGCTCGCCAACACGGTTCCGAACGTCTCCTACACGATCTTCCGGGTCGGCCTCGACGCGCGCGTGCCGGTCGGCCCGGTCGCGCTGGCCCTGGGCGCCGATTACCTGATGCCGCTCTCGTCCGGCCCGGTCTACGACCGGTTCACCGGGGCAAGCGTGCAGGGCATCGGCGCGACGGCCGGGGTCCTCATCCCCGTCGCGACAGGGATCGAGGCGCGGCTGCTCCTCGAGTACGCCCGGTTCTTCTCGTCGTTCCAGCCCGAGCTCACCGACGCCTACGCCGCGGGCGGGGCCACCGACCAGTACCTTGGAATCCGGCTCGCCGGGGCTTACATCCACTGAGAGTGAGGTAGTACGTGACGTTCATCGCTTCCTTTCACGGGCGCGCCGCGCTCGCAGCTGCCGCGCTGATGAGCGGCGCCGCGCTGCTCGCCAGCTGCGCGGGGACCCTCGACGACGACTTCAAGGACGAGTACGCCGCCGGCGGCGACGGGGCCGGCGCCGGCGATGGCCAGGGCACCGGCGAGGCCGCTGCGACGACCGGCGCGACCAGCGGCGGCGGCGGCGCCACAAGCGCCACCACCGCGACCACCGGCGGCGAGGCGGCGGCCACCACCGCGACCACCGGCGGCGAGGCGGCGGCCACCACCGCGACCACCGGCGGCGGGCCGGATTGCGGCGACGTTCCGGCGCTGATCGTCGGCACGTGCGGCGGCACAAACTGCCACAACGCGACCACGAGGGCCTCGGGCCTCGCCCTGACGGCGGGGTTCGAGACGATGCTCAAGAACCAGCCGTCCGGGTCGTGCGGCGGCTCGGTGCTCGTGCCGGGTCAGCCGGACATGAGCTCGATCTACACGAAGATCACGGCCGCCAATAAATGCGGTAACCGGATGCCGTTGAACCAAGCGGCGCTCATGGAAGAGCAGATCGCGTGCGTGCGCGACTGGATCATGACGCTCCAACCGTGAGGAGCTGAGGGAGCGGAACGCCGCGGGCGGCGGCGCGGGCGGTGCGTCGCTCCATCGACGTGCCCGCCTCGTTGGCGCCCCCTCGGCCAGACGCTACGCTCGCCGCAATGCTGCGCCGGCGCTCGTTCTGGATCGCCGCGGCGGCCGTCGCCTACACGGCCTTCGCCGCGCTCCGGGCGTCCGGCGGCCACGGGCCCGCGTGGCTCGCCCTGCTCGGGCTGCCGGCGCTGCTCGCGCTCGGCTTCCGGTGGGTCGAGCGGCCGCCGCGCGGCGAGGACCGGATCGAGCCGGCCGCCCGCAGCGCCGCCGCCGTCTGCCTCACCGGCGCCGCGATGCTCGCCGCCGCGCGGAGCGGCCCCACCGGGCTCGCGCTGATCGCGCTCGGCAACCTCGGCGCCGCGGCCGCGGCGATGGCCGCCCTGGTCGGGCTCGCGCGCATCGCGGGCCTCGGCGGCCTGCTCGAGCCGCCGCCCAGCACGCGGCGCCTCGACGCCGCGGCGTTCGCCTCGCTCTTCTGGACCGTCGCGGTCGCCCTGCCCGCCGTCTCGGCGATGGCGCCCGAGCGCGCGGCGGACCTCGATCCGCTGCTCGTGCCCTACGCGACGTCCGCGGCGTCGCTCGGCTCGCTCACGGTGATGCTCGTGGCGATCGCGCGCGTCCGCATCGCGCGGCGGATCGAGCTCGGCGTCGCCGACCGGGTCGAGGCCGCGCTGCTGCTCTCGGCGACCGCGCTGGCTGTCGGCCTCGCGGCGGCCTTCGTCGGCGTCGCGCCGCCCGAGTCGATCCTGCCCGTCACGAGCGCCGTCGCGGCGGTCTGCGTCGCGTTCTGCACGGTGGCCGCGGACGCCGCGCAGGTCTCGCGCGCGCTCCGTCGCACGCTCGCGATCGCGACGCTCGCGACCCCGCCGGCGCTCCTCGCGGTCTACGCGGTGCACGAGGCGCCGCGCGGCGATCTCGGGCTCCGCGGCGCGCCGCCGTCCTCCGTCGGCGTCGCCGTGTTCGGCGCGTGCGCGCTCTGCGCCCTCGCGGGGCTCGCCGCGCCGGCGCTCGCGCGCCGGTTCGCGCCGGAGGGGGCGCGCTGGCTCGGCGCCTTCGACGCCGCGACGCGCGCGGCCATGAACCCGGAGCCGGAGGCGGCGCTGGAGACGGCGCTCGCCGCCCTGCGCGACGCGTCCGACGCGGGCACCGCCGGGCAGGCTCCGCCGGCGCTGTACCTGCTCTCGCCGCCCGAGCGGGTGACCGTCGATCGCGCGGGTTACGCGCACACCGCGCCTGCGGAGGTGCCGCCGCGCCTCATCGAGCTCGCTCAGATCGAGCCGGAGCGCGTCCTGCGCGTCGAGGCGGCCGAGGCGGTCGAGGTCCGGCGTCCGGAGGTGCGCCCGCTGCTCGCCTGGCTTGCCGAGCGCGACATCGGCGTGGTCGCCCTGGTGAACGACGCGGAGGGGCCCATCGGGGCGCTCGCGATCCCGCGGGGCCGGCGCGCGTCGCCGATGACGCTGGAGGAGGTGAGCGGCCTGCGCGCGGTCGCCGACCGGCTCGGCGCGGTGATCGCTGTGTCGGCGATGCTGTCGGGGTCGCGCGGCCGTGAGGTCGCCGCCCGCCGCGAGGCCGAGGCGCGCGCGGGCGAAGTGAGGCGGCTCACGCGCGCCGTGACGCAGGGCGCGGGGCGGTTCCGCGCGATCGCGGCGCTGCTCGCGCGGCCGGCGCGGGCCGCGGCCTACAGCCCCGCTGCGCGCGCGGCGATCGAGCAGCTGGAGCGGCTCGGCGCGGCGGGCGGCCCGGTCACGCTGCTGACGGCGCCCGGGATCGACGCGGTGGCGTGGGGCGCCGTCGTCCACCTGTCGTCGGCGCGGGCGGGCGGCCCGCTGGCGATCGTCGACGGCGCGGCGCCTGTCCCCGAGGGGTTCGCGCAGGCGTTCGCGCAGGCGCGGGGCGCCTCCTCGGAGCGCGCGGGCGGCGCCGGGTCCTCGGGCTCCGAGGAGACGCCGCCCGCGCTCGCCCTGTGGCGCGATCCGGACAGCTCGCCGATCGAGGCGGCGAAGGGGGGGACGCTGCTCGTCCTCGACGCCCAGGCGTTGCCGGCCGAGGTGCAGAGCTACCTCGGCGCGGCGCTGCCGGACGACGTGAAGCTCGTCGTGGCGGTGCCTCAGACGGTCGACGCGCTGGTGGCGACCGGCCAGATGAGCGAGCGGCTCGCCGACCGGCTCGGCGACCGGGCGGTCGCGCTGCCCTCGCTGTCGTCGCGCGGCGAGGACCTCCGGGCGCTCTCGCTGGACCACCTCGCGCGCATCGGCGTCCGGCTGCGGGGCCGGCCGTTCGGCCTCGATCTGCGCGCGCTGCAGGCCGTGCTCGACCATCCGTGGCCCGGCAACGACGCCGAGATGGGCGCCGTCCTCCTCCGCGCGGCGCTCGTGGCCAAGGGCGACGTGATCGGCGAGAAGGAGCTCGCGGCGATCGGGTTCGCGCCGCAGCCCGAGCCGTCCACCCACGGCGACGGCGCCCGGAGCGAGCCGCGGCGCGCCCGGCGGCGGCGCGCGGAGAAGGCGGGATAGCCGAGCGGCTGGTGGTCGCGGTCCGCGTGGGGGGACGCCCGCCGGCGTGCAGCGCCGCGTGGGGGGACGCCCGCCGGCGTGCAGCGCCGCGTGGGGGGACGCCCGCCGGCGTGCAGCGCCGCGTGGGGGGACGCCCGCCGGCGTGCGGCGCCGCTCAATAGAAGCGGTAACCGAGGCCCACCGGCGCGGCGATCACGAAGCCGTCGAGCCCCTTGATGAACGTCGGCCAGGCGCTCAGCAGGAGCGCCCCCGACGTCCAGCTCGAGCTCGGCAGATCCGCGAGCACGAGCGACACCTCGACGCTGCCGCCGAACGCGAGCGTCTCGACGAGCGCGGTCTCGGGGAGGCTGCCCTCGCGCGCGGTCACGTCGACCTCGCTCCGGCCGTAGTTGAGGTCGACGAACTCGGAGGGGATCTCCCCCTTCACGCCGGTGACCTTCGCTTCCTGCCCCACCATGCCGACGAGCCCCGTGAGGCCGAGCCAGAGACGCCCGAAGCGCATCGAGGCGGACGGGCCGCCGACGAGCAGGTAGCCGCCGCCGAACCGGTAGCCGCCGAGCGCCCGGGCGCCGAGGTGCAGCTGCTCGGAGAGCGCGACCCCGACGAAGGCCTGACCACCGGCGAACGGCCCGAATGCCGGGTCGAAGCTGGCGTGGCAGACGTCGTCGTTGCAGGGCGCGATGAGCTCCCCCTCCGGGATGTTGTAGCTGTACGAATAGGCGCTCAGATCGCCGAAGCTGCCGGAGTCCATCAGCCCGACCAGCGGGCCGCCGGCCGCGCCGACCTCGAGCACGAAGCTCCCGGAATGTCCCGGCGAGGGGCCCTGGGTCGACTCCGGCGCCTCGGCCGAGGGAGGCGCCTCGGGCTGCGCGGACGCCTCCGGGTCCGCAGCGGCCTGCTCCGGCGCCGCCGCGCCCTTCCCTGCCCCGGCCGCCGCGCCCTTCCCTGCCCCGGCCGCCGCGCCCTTCCCTGCCCCGGCCGCCGCGCCCTTCCCTGCCCCGGCCGCCGCGCCCTTCCCGGTCCCCGCGGTGCCCTTTCCTGGCCCCGGCGCTGGCGCGCCCTTCCCTGGCCCGGCCGCGCCCTTCTCCGGCGCCGCGGCCGCCGGCGCTGCCGCCTCCCTCGCGGGCGCCGCCTCCGCCTGCGCGGGCTCTGGCGCCGCCGAGCCGTCCTTGGCCAGCGCCGGAACCGCCACGGCCTTCCGTTCGCCCCGCTTGATCGAGACCGAGCCCTCCCACGTCTTTCTGCCGGGGGCGCTCGCGCTCACCTTGTGCGCACCGGGGTCGATCGGCCGGGCCTGGCCCCAGATCGAGCTGTCGAGCGGCGCCCCATCGAGCGTCACCTCGAGCCCCTCGACGGCGGCAGGCCGCGACACATTCACCGTGAGCCGCGGGAGCCGCGGCTCGAGCCTCGCTCCCCGCGCCTTGGCGTCGGCCTCGAGGCGCTTGTTGCCCTCCTTGCGGGCCGCGGCGCCGAGATCGATGTACTCGGACCAGGCGGTCGCGAGCTTGCCCTGCTTCTCGTGGCAGGTGGCGAGCGCGAGGAGCGTGGCCGATCGCGGGCTCAGCCGGTAGCTCTCCTCGATCTTGGGGCACGCCTCCGCGAGCTTGCCCTTCTTCATCAGCGCCTTGCCCTCGTCGAGCAGCGCCGCCGCCTGGGCGAACGCGACGCCCGGGCTCACCGCCAGCGCCAGCGCCAGCGCAGCACCGGCGATGCGTGCCCACGGGCGCCGCGCGCGCCCGACCGCCTCCCGGAAGAGGCCGCGGCGGAAGGAGCGCCAGGGAAAAGAAAGCCGGTTCTCGGAGGGCTCAGCGTCTTGCCGGTTCAAACGGATCGTCGCTCCAGGCGAGGCTCGTGAAGAGGGGGCCCGAGCGTATCACGCCCCGGTCGAACCGATCAAAACCGCGCGGCGCGCGATGGAGGCGCGCGGCGACGGAGGCGCGCGGCGGACGCGGCTCACGCGGCCCCGGAGCGCTCGTCGAGCAGCTTGATCCCGGCGGCGACCTCGCTCGCGAACGACTCGGCGATCGCCAGGGCCTGACCGAACCGCGGCGGGACCTCCCTGGCGGCGCGGGCGAGCGCCGCGACGGCGAGGTCGTGGGGCTGGCGCAGGAGGACGCGGTACGCGAGGCTCCGGCCAGGGGGGGTCGCGACGATCGCGAGCGTCGAGGACGACCACGCGAACGGCGGGCTCTTCCGGGTGGCGGTCGCGAGATCCGTGAGCGGCGTGCGCGTCATCCAGAGGGCGACCGCGTCGGTGAAGTCCGGCGGGGCGAGCCCCGGGATGTCATGGCCCATGTCGGCCAGGCCGACGCGGCGGGTCTCGACCTCGACGTTGCGCAGCTGCCGCCACCGGAGCAGCCGCGCGGGCGGGCGCTGGCCGCGAAAGCTCGCGCGGCCCGTCCACCAGGCGACGAGCGCGTCCGTGCGAAAACAGTCGAGCACGCGCGCGAACGTCGCGTGCCGCGAGAGCGCTGTCGCGACGTCCGCCGGCGCGGGCACGAGCTCGCAGAGATCGCGCACGCTCGCGAGCAGGCGGGGGTAGCGGCTCCGCGTCAGGACGCCGGCGAGCTCGTGGTTCGTGAGCTGGAGCAGATCGTTCAGCGCGGCCAGCAGCGCCCAGTCGGCGGAGGTGAGCTCCGGGAGCACGTCGACCGGAGCGACGAGGCGGGCGACGCGGACGCGTACCAGATCGACGCGCGAGCCGAGGTCGCGATCGAGCGCCGGCGCGCCGTCGCCGACGAGGAGCGCGAGCCGGACGCCGAAGGGGCGCACCGGATGGAGAGGGCCGCCGAGGACGAGCGGGGCGAGCACGTTCGCCTGGAGCTCGGAGAGGCGCTCGGCGATCGCTTCGGGCTCCGTCATTGAGGTGTCCGACCGGTGCCCGGCGGGAGCGCCCTCGGCTCGGCGCTCCCGTCGGGCGGGGCGAGGTCGCGCAGAGGCCGGATGCCGACGCCGCCGAGGACGACCTCGGGCAGCTCGGTCGCCAGCGCGGCCGTGAGGCCCGCGGACCGCGCGGCCACCGGCGACCACTGCTGCGCCTCGAGGAGCGCCGTCTCCAGGGAGACGAACGCCTCCTCGGGCACGCCGATCGCCCGACCGTCGCGCCCGATGAACAGCGCCTGCCCGGCGGGGGCGCCCATCGCGCGGAACAGCACGCTGGGCGCGACCGCGGGGACCGCGTCGTAGCCGGCGGGGATGTAGAGGCCCGGGTGGACCTCCCGGAAGAACTCGCCGACCGGGATCCCCTCGATGCCGGTCGGGTGACGGAGAAAGGCGCCGGCGGCGGTGAAGGCGATGCGGGCGCGGCGCAGGGTCTCGGGGCCGAGCGCGTAGGCGACGTGCCGCAACAGCTGCATCTCCTCCGGCCGGATCCACGAGGCGGTGACCGTCCGCCACGGCTCGGAGCTCGGGACGAGGCGGAGCGACAGCACCACCGACGCCGGGCGCAGGGCGTCGCCCTCCGGCGTCGCCCGCGCCACCGCGGGCTCGCGGCTGAGCTCGACCCGGGCGAACGCCGAGACGTCCCCCATCGCCGGCAGCTTCGCGATCTCCAGCGCCTCGCGGCCCTTGCCGCGGAAGAGCACGAGGCCCGCCTCGCTGAACACCGGGCAGGCGCGGAGGTTGACCGGATGCCGGAACCCGACCTCCACCGCGGCGCCCGGCGCGACCGGGACGAAGTACCCGAGGCCCGGCGTGCTCGTGAGCAGCGGGACCATCCGGCCGGGGATGGCCGGTACACGGAAGAGGTACCGGAGGACCGGGGCGTCGTCGAAGCTCGACTCCGGCGGCCACTCGCACAGGCCCACCTCGGCCTCGACGCTGCTCCGGGACAGGTAGCGGATCAGCGCAGGGCCGAGCCCCGACTCCGCGAGGAGCCAGCGGGGCCCAGGCTCGCGTCCGGCGGCCGGATCGAGGTGCGGCTCGAGCCGGAGCAGCAGCCCGCGCACGTCGAGGCGCCGCTCGACCTCGTAGGTCTGCGAAAAGGCGTTGTGGTAGAGCGAGAGCGCCGCGTCGCTGGGCAGGATCTGCGGGATGTCGTACCCGAACGGCGCGGCGGCGTCGCGGTACTGGACGAAGTGCCGGCTCGTCCCGGTGAAGCAGTAGCCGCCGGCGAGCCGCGCGATCTCGGCGACGCGGTCGAGCCGGTCGCTGCTCTCCGCGGCGAACACGAGGGTGACCTCCCGGGCGCCCAGCTTCGATCGCACGATCTCGACGACGAGCGAGCGGATGATGTCGCCGAGCGAGCCCTGCCGCGTGTAGAGCGCCAGGAAGGCGACGAGCCGATCGATCGACGGCAGGAGGACGAGCCCCTTGGCCCCGAGCGCGACGCCCTTGGCATCCAGCCCGAGGCCGGGCGTGCGCAGCCGGGTCTGGTGAACGGCGACGCGATCGAGCATCGATTGGCTCCCGACGTTAGCGCAGAGCCGCAGACCGTAAGAAGCGCATTCGGATCCGTCAAGCGCGGCGCGGCGCGGCGACGCGAGAGCGCGACGCGGCGAACGGCTCGGGCGGTCGCGTACGGCGCACGGCGCGGCCGCGGAACCGCGCGCAGCGCGACCGCGACGCTGGAACTACCATGGACGACAGCGTAGTCTCCTTGGCCAATGCGCCTTGTCGGAACACCGCAGGCCCACCCGCCCCGGCGCCATGAGATCGCCTCCCCGCCGCGCCGGGCGCCCCCGGCGCCCATCCCACGCATCACGTTGGCCAGCGCATGAACACCGCGCGCATCGAGTCCGCAAGGCCGCTCATCGCAGGCCGATTCCACATCGAGCGCGAGGTCGGCCGCGGCGGGATTGGCACCGTCCACCGCGCGTTCGACGTGCAGACCGAGCGGTACGTCGCGCTGAAGCTGATCACCGCGCTCGGCGTCGACGCCGAGAGCCAGGCCCGGCTCTCCCGCGAGGGACAGATCCTCTCGGAGCTCGATCATCCAGGGATCGTGCGGGTCGTGGCGTTCGGGACGCTGGATTCGAGCACGACGGACGGGGAGGGGCGGCGGATCGAGGAGGGGGCGACGTTCATCGCGATGGAGTGGCTCGACGGGGAGGACCTGGCGTCGCGCCAGCGGCGCTCCCCGCTCTCGCTCCGCGACGGGATCGAGGTCGGGCGCCAGGTGGCGAGCGCGCTCGCGGCCGCGCACGACGCGGGCGTCGTCCACCGCGACATCAAGCCGTCGAACATCCTCCTCTTGCGCGGACCGCCGGACGCCGAGATCCGGGTCAAGCTCGTCGACTTCGGGGTGGCGGCGTCGAAGGAGCTCGTGCTCACGACCGACGCGGGCGGCCTCGTCGGCACGCCGGCCTACATCTCGCCGGAGCAGGCGCGCGGCGACGCGACGGTGGACGCGCGCAGCGATCTCTACTCGCTCGGCGCGACGCTGTTCGAGCTGGTCGCCGGCCGGCCGCCGCACATGGGGCCGACCTCGATGGCGACCCTCGTGCGCCTGGCGACCACGCCCGCGCCGCGGCTGTCGGAGTTCCTGCTCGACGTGGTCCCGGCGCTCGACGAGCTGATCCACGCGCTGCTGCTCGCCGACCGGCAGCTCCGGCCGAGCTCTGCGCGCGAGGTGGCGGAGAAGCTCGCGGCGCTCGTCCGCGAGCCGCACCTGCCCACCCCTTCCCCGCTGCGCGTGAGCGACAACCCGCCGGGCGTGATGGGCACGCGGCTCGTGACCACCATCGTGGCGCTGCACGTGGCCACCGGCGAGGAGCGACAGCGCGAGCTCGAGGCGCTGCGGCGCCGCGGGGCCGACGCGCTGCCGCTCGGCGCCGACTCGATCGCCGCCCACCTCGGCGTGCGGCAGGCCCACGGCGACGAGGCGTCGCGGGCCCTGGAGCTCGGGCTCGCGCTCGGCGACCGCGGCGGCCGCGTCGGCGTCGCCTCCGGCCGCATGCGCGTCGACCGGACGCGATCGGCCGGCGAGGTCGTCGACCGCGCGGTCGCGCTCGCGCGCGAGGCGGGCCTCGGCCGGGTCCTCGCGGACGCGACCACGGTGGAGCTGTCCCGCGGGCGCTTCCTGGGCGAGATCCAGGACAGCGGCGCCGTGCGGGTGCTCTCGCGCGCGCCGAAGCGGCCCGACGCGCAGACGCCCTTCGTGGGGCGGGACGCCGAGCTCCTCACCACCGTCGCCGCGTTCGACCGTTGCGTGGAGGAGCGGACGCCGGTCGTGGTGAGCATCTCGGGGCCGCCGGGCATCGGCAAGAGCCGGCTCGCGCGCGAGTTCGCCGCGCGCATCGCGGACCGGCCGGATCCGCCCCGGCTCGTCCAGCTGCGCTGCGAGTCGTTCGGCCGGGCGCAGGCGCTCGGCGTGGCCACCGACGCGCTGCGCGTCCTCACGGGGCTGCCGAAGGGCGCGTCGCTGGAGCAGGCCGACGACGCGGTGCGCGCGCGGCGCATGCCCCACGGCGACGGCGGGCTCCTCGCGCGCCTCCTCGCGAACCAGCCGTTCCCCGACGGGGTCGACCTGCGCGGCGCGCGCGACGCGCTGTACCTCTCGATGACCGACATCGCCGTCGGCGCGGCCTCGATCGAGCCGTGCGCGCTGCTCGTCGAGGACGTGCAGTGGGCCGACCCGGAGAGCGTCGCGTGGCTCGATCACCTCCTCGGGCGGGCGGCGGGCCGGGCGCTCTTCGTCATGCTCATGGTGCGCCCGGCGTTCTGGCGCGACCAGGGCCAGCGCTTCACCGGCCGCGACCACGTGCGCGTGGAGCTGCGCCCCATCGCGCGCCGGGCCACGCGCGAGATCGCGCGCGCCGTCTTCAGCGCCGCCGCGGCCGCGCGGCCCGTCGACGACGCGACGCTCGACCGGGTCGCGCAGCAGGCGGCCGGCTCGCCGCTCTTCGCCGAGGAGCTCGCGCGGGTCATCGCCTCCGGCAAGGACGCGGCCACGGCGCCGACCATCGAGGCGGCCATCCAGGTGAGCCTCGACGCGCTCGACGAGCCCACGCGCGAGGCGGTGGTGCGCATGAGCGTCTTCGGCCTGTCCGTCTGGGACGTGGGCCTCGCCGAGGTCGGCGTGGTCGAGCCCGAGATCGCGCTGAAGAAGCTCATCGCCGCGGAGCTCATCGTCGAGCAGCCCGCGTCGCGCGTCCCGGCCGCGCGCGAGTTCCTGTTCAAGCACGCGCTCGTCCGCGACGTCGCGTACGCCTCGGTCGGCGACGAGCTCCGCCAGAAGCTGCACGCCGCCGCGGCGCGCTGGCTCGACCGGCACGGCGAGGACAGCGCGACGGTGGCGCAGCACTTCGACCTCGGCGGCGAGCACGAGGAGGCCGCGATCCGCTGGGAGGCCGCCGCGCGGCGCGCCCTGGCGACGAACTCGCTCCGGGACGCGGTCACCATGGCCGATCGCGCGCTCGTGTTCTCCCCCGACAAGCCGACCGGGTTCTCGCGCGCGGTCCTGCTCGAGGAGGCGTACTCGCGGCTCGACGCGCGCTCGCCCGAGCGCGACTCGGCGATCCGGGCGATGTGGGAGAACGTCCACGACGAGGCGAGCGAGCTGCGCACGCTCACCGCGCGGGCCCGCTACGACCACGCTTGCGGCTCCGGGATGGACCTGGAGGGGCGCCTGACGGCGCTGCGCGACCGCGCTCGGTCGATCGATCGGGTCGAGGAGGAGGCGCAGTGCTCGGCCACGCTGGCGCACGTCCACGCGTTCGCCGGGCAGCTCGCGATGGCGGAGCAGGAGGCCGCGCACCTGCTCGACCTCGCGGCGCGGCGGGGCCTCGTCTGGGCGGCGGTCGACGCCTGGCAGACGCGCGCGGTCGCCCACCAGACGCGCGGCGAGCCCGCCGCGGCGCTGGAGGCGCGCCGGAACGCGGCGCGGGCGGCGCGCCGCGCGGGGCTCCAGGAGCGCGAGGCGATGCTGACGATGAACGTCGGCTTCGCGCTCACGACCATCGGCGCGCGGGCGGAGGCGCTCCAGGAGATCGAGGGGGGCATCGCGAGGGCGCAGGCGATCGGCAGCTCCGGGGCGGCGCGGCACGGGCAGATGATCCTGCTCTGCTGGGCGGCGACGTTCGGCCCCGAGCCGCAGCTCGACGCCGCGCTCGCGGAGCCGCGCGCGAGCGCGGACGAGGCCGCGGGGAGCATCTGGGTCGTGCGCGACCGGGTGACGCTCGGCATCCTGTTCTACCGGGGCTGCGAGCTCCTGCGCTTCGATTCGTCGGGCCTCGCGCGGGCGCGCTCGCTGCTGAAGAAGGCGACGGAGGCCTACCGCGTCACGGAGAACCGCGACGTCCTCCCCGTGGCGCTCGGGTTCTGCGCCGAGGCGGAGCGCCGCTTCGGCAACGCCGAGCAGGCCCGCGAGATCGCGCGCGAGGCGGCGGCGCTGGTCGAGGCGGGCGCGCCGAGCCTGCTCAACGAGGCGCCCATCTACCTCGCGCTCCACGACGCCTGCGTGGACATGGGCGACCTGGAGGGCGCGCGGGACGCGATGGAGCGCGCGATGCCGCCGCTCCTGCGCCGGCTGAAGGGCCTGGAGGGGACGCCCTACGCGAGCTCGTTCCTGCTCAACCTGCCGCAGAACTCGGCGCTGCTCGCGGCCGCCGAGGCCTACGGCTGCGTACCGCCGCCGCTCGAGGCGATGATGAGCGGCAAGCTCTAGCTCCGCCCGCCAGACGTCCGGCCAGGGTTGGCCGGACGTCTGCGCCGCTCCGCGGCGGCTTCGCCCGGGCGGCCCTGGTGTCGTTTCCTCGGGGCTCCGCCCCAACCCCGGCGTCCGCTTCGCGGCAGCCCTCGCCGCCCCCCGGCGGCTACGGCGAGCCGGCGGCCCCGCCCGTCACTTCCGGGGCGCGGCGCCGCCGCCCTGCTTGGGGGACGTCGACTGCACCGGGCGGAGGTTGATGGTCAGCACCTCGTCACGCGTGAACACCACGAAGCGCGCCTCCGGGGTGTACCCGTCGGCCGCGACCCGGATGCGGTGTCCGGTGCCATCCCGGCTGAAGCGCGCGAAGAACGGGTTGCTGGGGAGCTCGACATCATCGAGGTAGATCTTCGCGTCGAGCGGCGTGGCGATGATCCGGAGCTCGATGAGATTGGCGACGACGGGCGGAGTGAAGGTGGGCGTCGGCCCGGGGCCGGACGTGTCGGCCGGAAGAGGATCCGGCTCCGACGACGTCCAGGGAAACATCGAGATGACCGCCCAGGCGCCGCCGATCAGCAGCACCGAGAGCACGGCGATCCCCGCGCTCCACAGCGCCTTGCGCCGGGTCGACCTGGCGTTGGCGACCATGATCGTCGGGATCGTCTGGCGGTCCGAGATGCTGTCCTCGCGCGAGCTGTCGTCGCCCAGCATCGGGTCCGCCACCGGCGCGGAGAACTGCTGCGACATCTGCGACATCGGCATGCGCTGGGACCACGGCACCGCGGCGCGCTCCTCGAGCACCGGCAGGACCTCGAACTCCTCCGCGCCCTCGCCCGCGACCGCGTGGAGCCGCCCGAGCTGGTCGCTGATCGCGGACCGCACCTCGGCCCGGCGGTTCGCGAACGTCTCGCCGATGAGGCGGCCGATCTCGGCCGACGAGGGGCGCCGGCCCATCGTCGCGAGGTAGGCCTCGACGTCCTCGCGCATCAGGGCCGCCGTCGCGTACCGGTCGTCGGGCGCCATCGCGAGGGCGCGCGAGCAGATCCGCTCGAGCGCTTCGGGCGCCGCGGGCCACCGCTCGCGCAGCTGCGGGATCTCGCCGAACGTGAGCCGCTGGAGGATCTGCACGTCGGAGAGATCTCCCCAGAAGCGCTCGCCCACGACGAGCTCCCAGAAGATGAGGCCCATCGAGAAGACGTCGGCGCGGCGGTCCACCATCGTCGCGAGGGCCTGCTCCGGCGCCATGTACCGGATCTTCCCCTTCACGACGCCGGTGCTCGTGTCCGCGTCGCGCGTCGCCCACTTGGCGATGCCGAAGTCGACGACCTTCGCCTGCCCGTCGTAGGTGACGAAGATGTTGTGCGGGCTGATGTCGCGGTGGACCACATGGAGCGGCTGCCCGTTGAAGTCCATGAGGTCGTGCGCGTAGTGCAGCCCGGCGAGCGCGTCCGAGAGGATCGCCAGGTAGACCGCGCGATGACGTGAGGGGTCGATCTTCCGGCAGATCCGATCGAGCGAGTGCCCCTCCAGGTACTCCATCACGATGTAGTACTGGTCGTCGATCTGACCGCACTCGTACGTCTGCACGACGTTCGGGTGGTTCAGCCGCGCCGCGAGCCTCGCCTCGTCGAGGAACATCGCGTTGACCTCGGGCTCGGTCGCGATGCCCGGCCTGAGCCGCTTGATCACGACCAGCTTCTCGAAACCGAGCGGGCCGCGATGCGCAGCGAGGAAGACCTCGGCCATCCCTCCCTGCCCCAGCTTTGCGATCAGCCTGTATCTCCCGAAGCCTCTCGCGGACTGCACGGGGAGCCGGACGATCATCGATGACGAGGTCACAGCACCCGATCGTTCGTAAGGATTGCTGACTCGTCAAGCAGACTCATGGAGATGTGCCTCCCGAGGACGCCGGCGAGATCTGGGGCCGGAAGCGGACGGCTCCCGGCCCCAGATCTCCGATTATGAAGTAAATTCAGCTACTTAGGACCCGCAGTCGCGCGCGCTCACCCCTCGCCGATGGCGATGCCGAGCGCCTGACGCAGCGCGAAATACTGATCGCTGGTCGAGAAGATGATCAGCTCCTTGAGCTTGTCCTGGGGCGGGAGATCCCCGGGCTGCTGCGGCTCGGCGGCGATGATCTTCTTCGCGATCTCGAGATCGCCCGAGAGGAGCAGGCCGGTGCGCGCCGCGGTGATGTCGACGCACTGGACCCACCGCTTGATGTTCGCCTTCGCACCCTCCGCGAGGAACTTCTTGACCACCATGCGGAGCCCCTCGAGCTGCATCGGCTGCATGAAGCCGCGGAGCGTCTGCGCGGTGGCCATGATCTGCTTCTCGATGTCCTGCGGCACCTGCGTGTCGGGCGCGACGAGCTTGATCCCGGCGAAGAGGAGCACCGTCAGCTCGGTGACCGTCGGGAACAGCGTCTTGATGTAGTGCTCGCCACGGTACATCGCGAGGTGCTTGCCCACGATGAACGTGAGGTCCTGCGGCGAGAACCCTGTCAGGACGGTCTGCCCCGCGACGGACGCCGGCTGCTCGTTCGCCACCGCGACGAGCGCGCCGGGCACGTCGCTCCGCACGTAGAGCCGCGGCGCCGGGAGGCCGAGGACGTTGGCCGCCCAGCCGAAGGTCCGGGCGAACGTCACCGTCGAGGTCGCCGGATCCTGCAGGAACCGCTGATCGAGGACCGGCAGCTCCCTCCTCTGCTTCAGCGTCTCGATCTTCGCCCTGAGCGCGGCCCCCGCGATCATCTCGAAGATCTTGCCGACGTAGAGGTTCTCCTCCTCGTGGAACAGGTTCCTGATCCACTGCTCGTTGTCGAGCCGGCTCTTCGCCGCGATCAGCCCCTGCGGGCGGTAGTCCTCGAAGTACTGCTGCTCGTCCGGATCGGCCTTGCGGAGGAACGCGAGCGCCGCCGCGACGCACCAGGCCTGGTCGTAGCGCTTGCCGTCCACGTACAGGCGGTAGAGCCGCTTGTACGGGTCGATCTTCATCGGGTCGATCTTGACCATCGCCTGGAACTCGCCGGTCGCCAGATCGAACTGCTCCGACTGCTCGTAGAGCTCCGCCAGGATCAGGTGCTCGGTCGCGTCCTCGGGCTTGAGCCGCGACGCCATGCGGAACGTCTCGACCGCGGCCGTCCGGTCGCCGAGCCGGTCGCGGTAGATGAGCCCGAGCGCGTGCCAGAGGCTGTACTCGAGGTCCGTGTTCCCCTTGCCGGCGACCCGGTGCAGCATCTTGCGGTACGCCCGCTCGAGCTGCTTCCACTCCTTCTGCGCCGTGAGGATCTTGTTGATGCGCTCGAAGGCCTCGAGGGAGTGCGGGTTCAGGTCCAGCGTGTCGTTGAACAGCTCCACCGCGCGCGCCGGGTCCTCCAGCTTGTCGCGGTAGATCTGCGCCATCGTGTAGAGGTAGCGGCTCTTGCGATCCGGCTGCGTCTCGAGCTCCGCGATCCGCTGGAGGCAGTCGACCATCTGCTCCCACTGCCCCGTGCGCTGGTAGAGCTGGAGCAGCTTGTGGAGCAGGACGTGGTTCTGCGGCTCGAGATCGAGCGCCTCCTCCAGGGCCTCCACGCCCTTCGAGGTGTTGTTCTCCTTCTCGACCCAGATGTCCCCGATCTCGTTCAACATCTTGAACCGCTCGAGGCCGTCCATGATGTTGTCGAGGATCAGCCGCTTGTAGTGGCAGACCTGCTTGTAGTCCTTGAGCGCGTCGTAGACGGAGACCATCGCCTCGAGCGTCGGCCGGTGCGCGGGGTCGGCCCCGAGCGCCTTCTCGAAGTTGTTGACCGCCTGCTTCGACTGCCCCTGCGCCTGCTTGATGCAGCCGAGCTTGTAGTAGACGGTGGCGCGCTCCTCGGTCTCGACCTCGTCGAGGCTCGTGAGCACCTTCTGGTAGTTCGTCAGCGCGCTCGCCCAGTCGCCGAGCTTGAAGCTCACGTCCGCGAGGCCACGGATCGTCTCCTGGTCGGTCAGATCGAGGTTGTGCGCGGCCGTGTACGCCTTGAGCGCCGCCTCGTCCTTGCCGAGCCGATCGAGGACCCTGCCGAAGGTCCGCTGCAGCCTGTGCTGCTCTGACCGGTCGCGCTTGCCGCTCTTCCTGACGAGCATCTCAGCGAGCGGCTCGGCCTGGGCCCACCGCTCCGTCGAGACGTACTCGTTGAGGAGTGGCATCGCGGCGTCCTCGTTGTCGGGGTCGCTCTGGAGCGCCATCTCGTACGCCTGCACCGCGAGCGTGTGCTCGCCGAGCATGTCGTCGCGGAGCTTGCCGAGCTCGACGAGCAGCCGCGCCTTGGCGCGGGGCGCGTCGGTGTTCATCTGCTCCTGCTCGAGGTAGCGCGCCGCGCGATCCCAGTCGGCCGCGTCGATCGCGATCACCCGCAGCGCCGCCAAGGACGGCACGTGGGTGGGATCGAGATCGAGCGCCA
The DNA here is from genome assembly GCF_051521365.1 of Sorangium sp. So ce590. Lineage (NCBI taxonomy): Bacteria > Pseudomonadati > Myxococcota > Polyangiales > Polyangiaceae > Sorangium > Sorangium sp. So ce590. The sequence goes on along the minus strand of NZ_CP150346.1, from coordinate 3,749,148 downwards.
TCTCGAAGCGCTCCTGCGCCAGCGTCCGCTCGCCGAGCTTCTCGTCGAGCTGCCGGCCGATCCGGAAGTACATCTCGACGCGCTGCTTGCCGTCGGCGGTCAGGTCCGCGACGCGCGTCATGTACTCGATGGCCTTCGCCGAGTTGTCCTGCTTCTCGTAGAGCTTGGCCAGCGACTCCAGGGACGGGATGTGCGTGTCCTGGATCTCGACGATGTTCAGGTAGGCGTCGATCGCGCGATCGAGGTCCTCGATCTCCTCGGCGTAGACCTTCGCCGTGTGGGACCAGAGCTCGATCTTCTTCTGGCGATCCTCCGCGGCGTTGATGTGCCGATCGTACGTGTTGATGAGATCGTGCCACTGCCGGAGCCGGCGATAGCAGCGCTCCAGGGCCTCGAGCGCGGGCTCGTGCGTCGGGTCGATCTCGACCACCTGCTCGAGCCGCGCGGCCGACAGATCGGGCTTCAGGAACTGCTCCTCCTGGAGGGTCGCGATCTTCATCAGCACGTCGATGCGCTCGCGCTCGGTGGTGACCACGTCGAGCTGCATCTCGAGGACGCGCACGAGATCCGGCCACTGCTGCGTGGTCGTGTACACGCGCTCGAGCCCCCGCATCGCGAGGAGGTTCGACGCGTCGATCTCCAGCACCTCGCGGTAGACCGCGCCTGCCTTGTCGATCAGGCCGAGCTTGGTCTCGTAGAGGCCGGCGGTGCGCAGCTTCACGGACGCGACGACGTCGGGCTCGCTGACGGCCCGCGCCTTGCGGAGCAGGACGTCGACGAGATCGTTCGACTGGTCGCGATCCGTGTAGATCCGCTCCAGCGCCTCGAGGGCCGCGAGGTGCAGCGGATCGACGTCGAGGGCGCGCCTGTAGAAGCTGAGCCCCTGCTCGACCTCGCCCATGTGCTTCTCGAGGACCTCGCCGAGCTCGGTCAGGATCTCCTTCCGGTCGACGTCGATCACCGCGACGTTGAGGGCGTTCGTCAGCATCTCGCCCTGCCGCTGCCACTGGCCGGTCTTCTTGAAGAAGTTCGCCATCTGGCGCAGCACAGCGACGTTGTTCGGGTCGTACGCGTAGATCTGCTGGTAGTACGGCTGGGCGTACTCGGGGTGACCGAGGTCCTCCGAGTACCACTTGGCGAGCCGCAGGCAGAGCGTGATCTTCTGGACCGGGGACGTCTGCTGCTGCAGCCACCCGTTCACCGTCTGCACGAGCTCGGGCCAGCGGTTCGTCGCCTGCGCCATGCGCTCGAGGTACCGGACCGTCTCCATGTCGGAGAAGTCCATCTCGAACGCCGTGAGCAGCGCGTCGAAGGCCTGGGGCCTGTCCTCGAGCTGCTCCTCGAAGACCCGGGCCACCTTGCGGAGGATGTCGGTCTTCTCGTGGACCTCCTCGCGCGACTCGAGCCGCGCGAGGTAGAGCTCGATGAGCGGCTCGCTGCGCCGGGCCGCGTCGTGGAGCTCCTCGAGCGCCGCGAAGGCCTGGTCGTGCGTCGGGTCGAGCTCCAGGACCTTCTCGTACGCGAGCGTGCCCCGGTCCTTCTCCTCGACCTGGTGCTCCCAGATCTGCGCCACCTCGAGGTACTCGCGTACCTTGTCCGCCGGCGACTCGTAGGCCGCCGCTCGGCCCATCTTCACGTCGATGACCTCGACCCAGCGCCCCTCGGCCCGGAGCAGGTTCTCCAGGGCGGCCATCGCCTCGAAGTCCTTCGGGTCGACCTCGAGCAGCTTCCTCCAGGCGTCGATGGCGTCGTACGCCTGCCCGAGGACGTGCTGGTAGGTCGTCCCGAGCTCGCGGTAGAGCGCGATCACGTTCTCGGCCGGCAGCACGTCCCTCGCCCGATCCACCGTCTGGTGGAGCGAGGTCACGATCTGCTCGGGCTCGTTGCGGAGCCGCCAGATCGCCGCGATGGCGTAGAGCGCCTCGAGGTTCGCGTAGTCGATGTCGAGCACGCGCTGGTAGTCGTCGAGCGAGGAGTCGTCGCGGCCGAGCTGCTCGTGGAACAGCTTGGCGCGGCGGAGGAGCACCGCGACGCGCGACTCGTCGTCGAGCGCGATGTCGTAGTGTCGCTCGAGCACGTCGCAGAGCTCGGCCCACTGCCCGACCCGCTCGTACAGGTTGGACAGGGCCCCGAGCGCCTCCGGATCCTCGCCGCGGAGGTCGAGGACGCGCTTCCACGTCTCGACCGCGCCCTGGACGTCGTTCAGCCGATCGGCGAGCAGGTGCGCCATCTTGGCGCGGATGTCGGCCTCCTGGCTGTCGCCCATCGCGTTCTCGAGCTCGCGCTCCAGCACGACCTTGAGCTGGGTCCAGGCCCCCTTGGTCGTGTAGATGCGCTCGAGGGCGCTGATCGCCTGCTCGTTCGTCGTCTCGAGCTCGTCGAAGATGCGCCGGAAGGCGCGGATGGCGTCGTCGAGCTGCCCGAGCCGCTCCTCGTACGTCTGGCCGAGCCGGAGGTACAGGTCGACGAGCTCCGGGCGATCCTCGGTCGCGCGCACCCGCTGCTCGAGGACGCTCGCGAGCTCCGGGTACTGCTCGAGCTGCGTGTAGATCCGGTCGAGGTTCGAGAGCGCCTCGGCCTCGAGCGGCTCGATGCCGAGCACGTACCGGTACGTCTCCTCGGCCTTGGCGACGTCGCTGAGGTCGGTCTCGAAGACCCGCGCGAGCCGCTTGCCGATGCTGGTCTGCACGTCCTTGTCGGCGTGGATGCCCAGCACGTCGGCGTAGGCGTTGGCGAGCAGCTCCCAGCCGCCGTCGACCGAGCCGGCGAGCCGCTCGACCTCCTCGATCGTCTTCTCGTCGCCCGGGTACTCCTTCAGCGCCCGGATGAAGACGGCGAGGGCCCCGTCCGGCGAGATGAGGCGCTCCTCCTGGAGCTCGCCGAGCCGGTAGTACATCGACAGCCGATCCGGCTCCTGGGTGAGGTGGGTGAGCTCCGCCTCGAGCACCCCGCCGAGCTTCTCCCACTCCGCCGCCGCCTGGTAGAGCGGCTCCAGGATCGCGCCGATCTCGATCTGCTTGATCCCGGCCGCGAAGAGCCCCTCGAGGGCCTCGAGCGTGGGCGAGTGCTCGGGCGCTGCGGTGAGCACCTCGCGGTACGCCGCGATGGCCGCCGGCAGGTCGTTGAGCCGCGTCTGGTAGACCACGCCGAGCCGGTACTTGAACTCGAGGATCTCGTCGGGCGACTGGGCGACCTCCGACTCGCGCGAGAGGATCGTCACGAGGTCGCTCCACCGCTCCGTCGCCGTGAACAGGCGGTCGAGCGACGCGATCGCGGTCTGGTTCTCCGGCTCGACGTCGAGCACGCGCCGGTAGCGCGCGACGGCGCTGTCGATGTCGTCGAGCTGCGTCTCGAAGATCTGCGCGAGCCGGAGCCCGAGCTCGACGAAGCGCGACGGCTCCTCGTCGAGCCGGCCGAGCTCCGTATCGTAGAGCGCGGCGACCTGGGGCCAGCGGTTCACCATCATCGCGAGCCGCTCGAGGTTCGCGAGCGACTCCTCGTTGCCGATGTCGAACGTCACCGCCCGCGCGTACGTCTCGAAGGCGGTCACGTGGTCGCTCAGCATCTCCTCCGAGAGGCGCGCGACGCGGTGGAGCAGATCCACCTTCTCGTACGGGTCCTCGGCCACCCTGACCCGGACCTCGAGCACGCTGATCAGCCTCTGCCACTCGCCGGACGCGTCGTAGATCGGCTCGAGCACCAGCGCGGCGCCGAGCGGATCGCGGCTGCCGTCCTTGATCTGCTCGAGCGCGCGGAGCGTCGGCTCGTGGTCGGGCATCTGCTGGAGGAGATCGCGGTAGAGCTCGATCGCCCGGGAGACGTCGTCGAGGTGCTTCTCGTAGAGCTCCGCGATCCGGTACTGGTAGCTGATGCCCTCGGCCGGGTCCGCGGTGATCTCCGCCTCGTGCTGGAGCACGCTGAGCAGCTCGAGCCAGTTCTGCGAGGTCTGGTAGAGGACGTCGAGCCGCCCGAGCGCCTGCAGGTCGTCCGGATCGATCTCGAGCACCCGCTGGTACGTGTCGATCGCGCTCGCGACGTTGCCGAGCTCGCGCTCGTACACCGCGCCGATCTGGTAGTAGATGCGCTTCTTCTCGTTCGAGTCGAGGACGAGATCGGCCTTCTTCGCGTAGACCGAGAGCAGCTCCTGCCAGCGCGAGAGGCTGAGGTAGAGCTTGGTCAGCGCGTCGATCGCCCGCAGATCCTCGGCGTCGAGATCGAGCACCTTGCCGTAGACCGCGATCGCCTGGTCGTGCCGATCGAGCACCTCCTCCTCGATGCTCGCGGCCTGGAACAGGGCGAGCTTCTTCTCGCTCAGGTCGTCGAGGATCTCCGCCTTCTGCTGGAGGATCTGCGACAGCTCGTTGTACCGCTCCGAGGTCCGGAACAGCCGCTCGAGCGACTCGGCCGCGTGCAGGTTGCGCAGATCGATCTCGAGCACGCGCCGGTAGTGCCCGACGGCGCTGTCCATGTCGCCGAGGTCACCCTCGTAAATGCGCGCGCTCATCGTGTAGAGCGTGCTCGCGAGCTCCGCGTCGGTCTGCTGCGCCGCCAGCGTCTCGAACACGCGCGCCAGGTCGGCGAAGCGACCGGTCGCGCGCGCGAGCCGATCGAGCCCCTCCTGCGTCGACTCCGAGGCCGGATCCTGGCTCAGCGCCCGCGCGTAGGTGTCGAAGGCCGAGCTGAGATCGGCGCCCGCGTCCTCGTAGAGCACGGCGATCTGGTGGAGCAGCTCGACGCGACGGGTCACGTCGTCGCTGCGGCGCACCTGCACCTCGTGCACCCCGATGAGCTTCTGGTAGTCGCCCGACTGGCGGTACAGCGGCTCGAGGATCTCCGCGATCGCGACCTCGTGCTCGGGGAGCTTGCCGAGGCGCTCGAGGGCCGCGAGCGCCTCGACGTTGGTCGGCTCGCGCTCGAGCACCTGCCGGTAGATGTCGATCGCCGAATCGACGAGCCGCATCCGCGACTCGCGCAGCGCGGCGAGCCGGAGCATCAGCCGGATCTGCGCCTCCTCCTCTGCGGCGATGTTGAGCTGCGCCTCGAGGTTGTCCGCCAGCTCCTCCCACATGCCCTGGCGGCTGAAGAGCCCGTCGAGCGCCGAGAGCGCCACAAGGCTCGTGTCGTCGATGGAGAGGACCTCGCGGTAGGCGGCGATCGCCTCCTCCGGCTGCCCGAGGCGCTGCTCGTAGACCTCGGCCATCTGCGCGTAGAGGCCCTCGCGCTCGGCGGGCTCGTGCACGAGCTCGATGCGGCGCCGGTAGACGCCGATGAGATCGCCCCAGCGCTCGGTGCGCCGGTAGAGCGCGTCCATCGCCTCCAGCGACTCCGAGTCGGCGGGATCGATGGAGAGCACGCGGAGGTAGCCGTTCGCCGCCTCCTCGACCTTGCCGAGCCGCTCGTGGGTGCTCGCGAGCCGCATCCAGTACTCGCGGCTCAGCCGGGTGTCGCTCAGCGAATCGGCGATCTCGCTGAAGATGACGTCGAGCCGGTCCCAGGCGCCCGCCTGGGCGGCGAGCGACTCGAGCTCCGCCCGCGTCTCGGCGTGCGACGGGTCGTCCTTGAGCGCCCGCGACTGCGCGTCGAAGGCGCGGTTCAGATCGCTCAGGCTCTCGGCGGCCGTCCGCGCCACCTTCCGGAGCAGCGAGACGCGCGTCGCCGTGTCGCCCTCGGCCGCCGCGAGGATCTCGAGCGCCTGGATCAGCTTCTCCCAGTCGCCGCGCCCCTCGTAGATCTCCTGCAGGATGGCCGCCGCCTCGGCCCGCAGCGACTCGTTCGTGAGCAGCGCCTCCAGCGCGAGGCGCGCCGCGTCGTTGCCCGGATCGAGGATCAGGATTTCCTTGTAGTTCTCGAGCGCTCCGGCCGCATCGTTCAGGTGCTTCTCGAGGGTGCTCCCGAGCCGGAACTTGAGGTCGATGAGCGCCTCCTCGTCGAGCGGGGAGTCGATCCGCTTGCGGAGCACGTCGACGTAGGACTCCCAGTCCTGCTGCTCGCGGTAGAGCTTGTCGAGCGCCGCGAGCGCCTGCGGGTCCGTCGGCTCGTCGTCGAGCACCTGGCGGTACGTCGCGATCGCCTGCACGGCGTCGCGCAGCTCGCCCTCGTAGAGCTCGGCGATGGCGTAGAGGATCTGCTTGCGCTCCTCGGGCTCGGTGACGATGCCGAGCTTCTTCTCGTAGATGCCGAGCAGCTCGCCGAAGCGGCCCGTCTCGCGGTACAGCCGCTCCAGCGCGCTGATCGCGGCCTGATTCTCGCCGTCCGCCTCGTACACGGCGCGGAACTGCGAGAGCGCCTCGTCGATGCGCTTCACCTCATCGAGCAGCACGCGCCCGAGCCGGAGCCGGAGATCGACCCCGAGCGCGATGTCCCCCTCGCTCTCGCCGCGCGCGATCGCCGTCGAGTAGGCGTCGATGAGGGCGTCCCAGCCCTCGGTGGAGCGCGCGGCCCGCTCGACGTCATCGATGCACTGCTCGTCCTGCGGCGCGATCTGGAAGGCCGAGAGATAGCGCTCGAACGCCTTCTGCGGCTCCTTCAGGCGCGTCTCGTAGAGCGCCGCGACCTGCCGGTAGAGATCGAGCCGGGAGACATCGTCCTGGTCGTGCGAGAGCTTCACCTCGATGGCGCCGGCGAGCCCCTTCGAGTTGTTCGCGTGCGTGTAGATCGGGATCAGCGCCTCGGCCGCGGCGAGGTGCGCGACGTCGATCGAGAGCACCTTCTCGTAGGCGCGCGCCGAGCGATCCGCCTTCTGCTTCTGGACCATCCAGAGCTCGGCGATCTTGAGCAGCAGGCTGATCTTGGCCGCGTCGTCGGTCTCCTTCGCCTCCTGCGACTCGAGGACGCGGATGAACTCGTCCCACTTGCCGCTCTCGGCGTAGAACACCTCGAGGTCGTCCCAGCGCTGGAGCTGGAGGTACGCCTTCTTGAGCGCCTCCTGCGCCTTGCGGTCCTGGGGGTTCAGCGCGATCACCTCTTGCCAGGCCTTGACCGCGGCCTCGTCGTCCTTGAGGCGCTCGCCGTAGAGCTGCGCGAGCTTGCTGAGGAGCGCGAGCTTCTGGGTGCTGTCGAAGGTCGTGTCGACCTGCTTCTGAAGCACCCGCGCGAACGCCTGGTAGTCCTTGTTCTTCTCGTAGAGCCCCGCCAGCGCGTTCAGCGCCTCCGGGTTCTCCGGATCGTTCGCGAGGACCTCGTCCCAGAGCTCGATGCAGAAGTCGACCTTCTTCACCCGCTCCGACGCGAGCTTCGCGATCTCGAGGTACTTCGCGGCGCGCTCGCCGCCCTCCGGGAGCGCGGCGGCCTCGCGGCGGAGCAGCCCGATGAGCTTCTCCCAGTCGCGCCGCTTCTCGTAGCTCTGGCGGAGGAAATCGATCGCCTGCGCGTGCTCGCCGTCGATCGCGAGGATCGCCTCGTAGCACTTCACCGCCTCGGCCGCGTTCGAGAACTTGCCCGAGTAGAGCTCCGCCGCCTTCGCGTAGTTCTCGATCTTCTCGGCGGGATCCGAGACCGCCTCGGCGATCTCGATCAGCGTCTTGACGTACTCGTTGTACCGCTTGGCCTGCTCCTGCTTCTGGGCCTTCGCCTTGAGCTCCTCGACGCGGCCCGCGACCTCGGCGGCCGGGGGCGGCGGCGCGGTCGGCCGCCGGCCGACCTCGGAATCGGCAGGCCTGCTCTCGGCGGGAGCGCGCCGCGGCGACGCCGGCTCTGCGCTGACGACCGAGGACCTCGCGTTGCCGTCGTCGTCCGACGCGCCATCGACCGGAACGTCCGCAGGCGTGCTCGCCCTGCCGCTCAGGGGGGAAGTCGCGCTGACCGGAGCCTGCGCGCTGACCGGAGCCTGCGCGCTGACCGGAGCCTGCGCGCTGACCGGAGCCTGCGCGCTCACGGGCGCAGCCGCGCTCACGGGCGCCGGCGTGCTCACGGGCGCCGGCGTGCTCACGGGGAGCGGCGTGACGTCCGCCGCCCGCTCGACCGGCGCGATGGCGACCGGCGCAGGCGTCGCAACAGGCGCGGCGGCCGTGAGACGTTCGCCGATCTGCGCCTCGAACGCACTGACGCTCGGGTGCGTCGGTGCGACCGCCGAGAGCCGCTCGAACCAGCTCCTTGCCCGGATGAGGTTGCCGAGCTGCCGCCAGGCGATGCCGCCCGCCTGAGCGATCATGAACGGGGAGTTGCCGTTCTGGTTCGCAGCGCTCTCCGCCAGCGCCGCGACGCGCTCCCAGTTGCCTTCCTTCGTCCCCCAGAGCTCGCGCAGGTAGGCGAACGCCGCCTCGTTCGAGGGGTCGTACCGGAGCGATTCCTCCAGGAGCTTCGAGCCGATCTCGACGTTCTGGTGCCGCGTGGCCCAGCGGACGCCGAACTTGAACGCCGCCTCGCCGCGCGCCACGCCGGCGCGCGACTCGAGGATGCCACGCTGCGTCTCGACGATCGCCTGCGGCCGCTCCTCCTCGGCGAGCAGCCCCTCGAACATCGCCGCGGCTTGCTTGTCGGAGGGCGCCGTCTCGTACGCCCGCCGGAGCAGGCCCTCGAGCTGGCCGCGATCGAAGCGCTTCGCGAGGCGCGCCGCGCGCAGCAGCAGCCGCTTGCGCTCGCTCGTGGTCGCGCCGGTGTCGGCCGCGTCGACCAGCTCCGCCATGTGCGCGGCCCACGACGACTGATCGACCTGCATGTCGCCGAGGCAGGCGCGCGCCTCCTCGCTCGTCCCGCCCGAGGCGCCGAGCGCGCGCGCGTACGTCGCCGTCGCTCGCTCGAAGTCGCCCGCGTCGCAGAGCACGTCGCCGAGCTCGACGAGGAGCTCCGCGGCCGATGTCCCTTCGGGGGCGTTCCTCAGCTCGAGCTCCAGGAGCTTCTGGACCATGTTGGTCTTGCCGAGGTCCCAGTAGATGGAACGAGCCGACTCCAGCGCCTCGAGCAGCGCTGGATTCAGCTTGTACGCGTCCTGGAAGTGCTTCAGCGCCTTGACGGCCTGAAGGAACTTCTCCTCGAGCAGCCGCCCGAGCTTCAGGTGATATGCCGCCTTCCGGGTCGCGTCCCCTTCGGCCGCAATCCCCTTCTCGAGCTCCTCGACGAGCCCTTGCCAGTCATGAACCGACTCGAGATGATTGAGACGCTGCGCAAGATCCATTGATTATCGACCCTCGGCCCCGACCTTCGAACGGATTGAAACGCCTTACGTGTCCCGCGCCACGCGCGGCATCACGGCTACTGGCCACCGAGCCGCGCGACGAGCGTGTTCGCCGTCTCGCACTCGGTCTTGAAGCTCGCCGCCCTCGATCCCTTGCAGGCGCGCGTAGTGAACCCCTTGAGCATCTGGATCGCCTCCTGCTTGCGCGGCGGATCCAGGGTCGCGTAGGTGCTCCCGAGACTCCAGAGGATCTGTACCGACTCCGGACCATCCGCCGGGGCAACCGCTCGAGCGGCCTCGAGCTCGGTCACCATCTCCGCCGTGGACCCGCGCTCCTGGTAGACCGACGCGAGCAGGCTGTGGACGCCGAAGAGGTACTTGTCCCCCGGCTTCGCGAGCGACTTCGCCTCCTTGAGCACCTGCTCCGCCTCCTTCGTGTAACCGAGACGGGTGTACAGGTCGGCGAGCGCCGCGTAGTAACGGATCTCGCTCGGGTTGTGCTCGATCGCCTTGGTGAGGTTCTCGAGCGCCTTCTGCTCGTCGTCCGTCCAGAGGTAGACGTTCCCGAGCTGCGAGTAGCAGTCCGCGAAGTTGGGATCGTTCTCGATACACTTCTGGTAGGGCTCTTTGGCCTCTTCGTAGGAGATCGTCTTCTTCTTCGCCTGCTGCTCGAGCGCCCAGCCTCGCTCGAACCAGTAGTTGGCGAAATTCGGAGCGATCTGCGTGGCGCGAGCCAGCGTGGATGCGACCTTATCCCACGCATCTCTCTTCTTGTGCGCCATCGCCAGCTTGAAGAAGATGCGGTGGTTCGTGGGGTCGAGCTTGGTCGCTTGCTCGTACTTGTTGGCCGCCCCCTCGGGGTTCACGGCGACCTCCTTGTCGGCCTGATTCGCCAGGATGACGGCCTCCTGCCGATGCCGGGAGCAGCCCAGCCCCGCCGCGCTCGCCGCGACCAGCCCAACCATCAAGAATGCCCCAAGCTTCATCTGCTCACCTTTCGAATGGGATCGGCTCTGCCGGCGTCCAAGTGTCCGCGGGGTCACGCCGCCCCTCTCCAACGGTTCCCGGAGTCGGCTCCGCCGCTCCTCCAACAGTTCCCGGAGCCGGCTACGCCGCTCCATCAGCAATCCGGAGACGGGCTGCGCCGTTCCGTGTGGCACCGTCACAAGCGTCCTGAGGTGGCGCGCGTTCAACCTCGCGCGGCGTCGCGAGAATAGGCGGAGGCTACCGCGGAAGTCCAGGGCTTCGACCCCGGTCATGCGCCGGCCGGCAGCGCCTTCCGGCGAGCCCCCGTCCCCTCCCCCGCGATGACGCACGCCGACGTTGGCCCCCCACGACCGCAGCGCGGCGAGCGCCGGCGACGCCGAGCGGTGCCCGGCGCCTGCCGCACCCGGCTCCCGAAATGGCAAACGCCCCGCACAGTGCGTGCGGGGCGCTCGCGAGAGCCGACCGGCGAGGCGAGCTCAGCCGCCGGGGCTGAGCATGATCGGGTAGACGACGGTGACGATACCGCCCTCGGGTTGCGGGAACGACAGGCCGTAGAACGCCCGCACCACGCACGAGACCACGCCGTTGTCCGGCAAGTCCGAGCCGCCGTTACCGACGTTGGAGACCGCGCCGTCGCGCCCGATGACGAAGCGCACCGCGACGCGGCCCTGCAGATTCGGGTTGTTCCTGAGGCCGTTCTCGTAGCAAAGCCGGAATCGGCCGAAATTCTGGCGAACGATACGCTGAATGACCTCGGGCGGCAGACGGCCGCTCACGCTCGTCGCACCCATGCGCACCTGCGGCGGCTTGGTGCGATGCGACCCGCCGAGGCGGCCGTGGCCGGAGCCGAAGCCCTGGCCCGTGCCGGTGCCGGCGCCGTGACCGATGGTCCCGATCGAGCCGAGGCCGATACCCTCGCCGCGCCCGCCGCCGCCCTCGCCGATGCCGGAGAGGCCGAGGCCGCCCGCGCCGAACGAGTCGCCGATCTGATCGCCCCACATGTTGCCGCGGGCGCTCAGCGCATCGTTGCCCAGCGAATCGTCGCGCCCCCACGGCGCGGTCGGGGCGTTCGGGTCGCCGCCGGCGCCGGCGTTCAGCAGGCCGATCATGCCGAACTCCGCGGCGTCGCGCAGCGCGGCCTGGCGGGCGATGTGCGGATCGGCGTTGTCCGCGGGGCCCTGGACGCCGTAGCGGTTGCCGGTGGCCTTGGTGTTCGGGTTACCCATCGAACCCTCTTCACCCTTGGCGCGCGTACCGGTGCCACCCTCCTTGTTGTCCGCCGCGTTCTCGGCGACCTGCTCGGTCTCCTTCTCCTCCATCTCCTTCTCGGCGGCCGCCGCGAGGTACTGCTGGATAAGGAACTGCTGGTCCGCCGAGATCCCGTCCTCTCCCGTGTCGCCCAGCGGCGGCATGAAGAAGGCCATCGCCGCGAGCAGCCCGAGGTGCACCGCCATGGAGAGGCCCGTGTACAGCAGGCTCTGTGAGTCCATCTGGAAGTGGCCGGCCACAGCCTTGCCTGCGTTCACGGCGGACACCTGGAAGGCGATGCCGTCGATCTCGACCTTCGCCTTCGCGCCGGACGGAAGCGCCATCTGGTAGGCGCCCGACAGCTCGGAGCAAGGCTGCGCGCGGCCCTGGTCGATCGCCTGCTGCACCGTCATCTTCGGCGTCCCCGGGATATCGATCGTGCCGGTGGCGCGGGGAAGGAGCACCACGGAGACCGAGCCCGTGCGGTCGGCGAGGACGATGGGCGCCCGCGTGGTGCCGAGCTTCTCCGAGGGGATGAAGTAGTCGCACTTGAAGTTCTTGCTCTCCTCCTCACCCACGTAGAAGGAGCGCGGCGGCGTGAGGTGCGCGACGTGAAGCACCGCGGCATCCCACAAAATCATGATCTCGACGGAGGCCGCCGGGACCTCGACTTCCTCGTTCGGCACGTCCGGCCCGTTCTTCACGAGCGTGTACGTGTACGAGCCCTCCGGCGCGTCCGGGGGCACCTCGTCGACGGCGGGCGCCGACTGCGCGAACGGGTTGTTGTAGGCAAACGGGTCTGCCCCGCTCGTAGCGGTCGCGGCGAACGGGTTCGACGGCGCGGCCGCGAACGGGTTCGACGGCGCGGCCGCGAACGGGTTCGACGGTGGCGCGGCGGCGAACGGGTTCGCGGGGACCGGCTTCGCAGGGCCCGCTGCCGCGGCCACCGCCACCGGCTCGGCGCGCTCCAGCATGATCTTCGTCCCGCCGATCTGGAGCTGATCGCCTGGGCTGATCTTGCACTTGTTGACGCGCGCCCCGTTCACCATCGTCCCCGGCTCGTTGCCGAGATCGATGAGCGTGATGTCCTGCGGGGAGGCGACCTCGATGACCGCGTGCATGCGCGAGGCAAGCTCGTCATCGACACGCAGATGGCTCTTCGCGTCCTTGCCTACCTTGACGATGTCCTGCGTGATCGTCTCTCGACGGACGAGCGCTTCGTTTTGGTAGAGCGCAAATGTGAGAGCGACCCTTTGCTTGCCTTCCATCTCCGCCAGCCTTCCCTATACGCCCCGCGGCGCACGCCCCCGGCACCGGGGGATAAATCGATAGGGCAGGCGCCAACCTGCCCGACACATCAGAGGTTCTCGACCGACTTGAGCATCTCCGGAACGAACGAGGTGCGGGGCCGGATCAGCGTCGTCCGGACGGGGCCGGGTCGCACGCGGATGGTGGCGTCGTTGGGGCCGAATCCACCGGCGTTCAGCGGATCGTCGGAGAACTCGTACCCGTAGCCCTCATCCTTCTTCCCAGCGCCGGCGCCGCCCGGAGCGGCCTGCGCGAACGCCGATGAGGCGACCACGCTCGTAAGAACGGCAGCCACGACTCCCGCACCCAATCGGGTCAACCCTCTCATTCCAGCCTCCTCACAATGTTTCGACGCGGTTACAGTGCCATTGTACCGCCGGACGCGGCGGCCGGTCAACCAGCTTCGCATGCCATCGAGGCGTCGGAGAGCACGACCCACACTCACCTCGACAACCGAATCAACCCAAGGTTCCCAGAGCGTTGCGAAGAAACGACGAACCCCCCTCTCCTTACGTGCAGCGTGTTACGTGCAGCGAGAGAGGGGGGCTCGGAGCACTGTCTGACGCACCGCTACACGGCCCGGGACGCCGGTTGAGCTCACTCGGAATATTGCAGTATCCCTGGCTTGCTCTCCCTGGGGCTCGGGCCGCTCGCGACGTGCGTCAGACGGCGCCTGGGACAAGGCTCCTTCTGCCTAGGGCGCCGGAGTCGCCCCTTCTCCCCCTTCGCCCTCGTTCCCGGCAGCGGCCTCCTGCTCGGCTTCCTTCGTCTTCATGTCAGCCTCGGCCGCCTTGCGCTCGGCCTCGGTCTGCTTGTTGAAGGCGATGATCTGGTCGATCTCCTCCATGCGCTCCTTCGAGCGCTTCACCGCGTCGACGAACTCGGCATTGGAGCCCGCCTTCTGGATGAACTGGCCGAACAGCCCCTTCGCCGACTGGAGGGCGCCCTCGGCGGACTTGCCGCCCGATTTCGCCTTGTACTCCTGGGTCAGGATCGCCTCGTTGTAGTAGGTCTCGGGACGCTCGGGGGCGAGCTTCTTGGCGGAGTCAAGCTCGGCGCTGGCGGCCGCCACCAGTTTGTCGAAGTTCGCGTCGTCGATCTGACCGCGCAGGGCGAGCGCGAGCCCCAGGTGTGCGTCGTAGTCGTTCGGACGCATCTTCAAGGCCGCGCGGTAAGCCTCCTCTGCCTGCTGGAACCCGCGGAACTGGAGGTTCACCGCCGCGTAGTTCATCTGCGCTTCGTAGAAGGTCGGGTCGAGCTTCCTCGCGAGGTTGAACTCCTGCACGGCGCCGTTCAGGTTCGCGAGCTCGACCTGGATCATGCCAGCGGTGTTGTGGATCGGCGCGTAGTTCGGGTTCTTGCGGATGGCCTGAGAGCAGACCAGCGCGGCGAGCTCCAGCGCCTGCGTGTCGATCTTCTTCTGCTTGCTGACGCTGGCCGCGACCGCCTTGCCCGACCTCCGGCCCGCCTTCTGCTTCGCCGTCTCCAGGTAGTAGATGGCGAGCTGGTTGAACGCGGGCATGAAGGCGTCGTCGACGGCCAGCGCGCTCTGGATGTACCGCTTCGCGCGCTGGAAATCGTTGGGGCCGTCGCTGTCGGCGACCTGGTTGCCGCGCTTCATGTACAGGAGCGCGAGGTGCACGAGCGCCTCGACGTTCTTGTACTGCGCATCGACGACGGCGGCCTGGCGCATCTCGCTGATCGCCGCGTCGATGTTTTTCTCGCCCGATTCCGCCAGGTTGTAGAGCGCCACCTGGACCCGCGCCGGGTGGAACTTCGGGTTCTTCTGGAGCGCCTGCTGGAAGTGCTTCTTCGCCTCAGAGTCCTTCTTGCAACGCTGGTACGCGAGCCCCGCGTTGTAGATGGCCTCGGCGAACATCGCGTCCCCTTGCTCGTCCGCCGCGTCCAGGAACAGCTGGGCCGTCGAGCTGCAAGTCGCCTCGCTCCAGTCCCCAACCTTGTCGTGCTGGACCATGGTGTCCATGGCGGTCTTGAACTTGTTGGCCGCCTTGACCGACACGGCGTTGCCCTTGCTGTCGGTGAGCTCCTTGCCGGTCGTCGGGTCCTTCGCCGCGCGAGACGTACCGCTGACGCTCCCGCCGCCACAACCCGTCGCGGCCAGCAGGAGCACCGCAACCGCTGCCAATGAGGTGATGCTTCTCATATTTCGCTCCATCACTTCCTGGGTCGGGTCGTGGCCCGATCGAGCGCCGAGCCTTCCTTCGAGCCGCCGGGCGCCGCCTTCTTGTCCTCACCCTCTTCCTTGGTCGCAGCCGGCTTGTCGGTCGCGGTCAGCGCTTCTCGGAAGGGGGTCCCGTCGAGGTTCAGCGGTGCCGGACGATCGCTCAAGCCGGAGTTGACCCGCGACGGAGAGCCGCGGAATTCGTCGATGAGGTGGTACTCGGCGCCGTAATTCTTCGAGAGCCACACCTCGCAGGTGCGCGAGTAATCGTCGAAGTACTGGTACTTCACCGACAGGTCGAGGCAGGTCTTGAACGCGCCCTTCGCCATCTGCTTCTGCGGCTCGCTCGCCTCATCCAGGCGCGAGTAGTACTCGCCTCGGATCTCGTCGTACGAGACGTCGGTGCCCGGCACCAGGCCGTGCCCCTTCCACTCCTTCGGAATGGGAGCGGCCCGGAACTCGGCGACGAACTTGCCCCACATCTGACCGACGCGCGCACCGGCGGCGATGACCCACTTCGGCGGGGGCGTCGGCTCCAGCTTGAGGATCTTCTGGTACTCCGCGTCGGCCGCCTCGATCGCCGGGCGCTTCTTCTTCACCCAGTCGGCGACCTTGGTGTTGATGTGCTTGAGGACGTCCTCGCGGTTCCCGGCGCCCTTGTACTCGGGGAACTTGATCTTATCGACGTCCTTCCGCTTCTGCTCCGCGAAGTGGAAGTAGGCCTCGCCCACCGCGGTCAGCACCTTGCCGAGCCGGCGCAGCTGCTCCGGCTCCTCGCCGCCGATCGCGTTGAGCTTCTTCAGCGCGGCCGCGGGGTCCTTCCAGTAGCCGCGGACCTTGTTGTACTCGCCGTTCGCCGGGGTCACGCTCTTCGTCTGTAGCAGGACGCGCGCGTACATCGCGTGCGCCTGCACCTGGACGTCGAACGTCGCGTTGCGGTCGATCTGCGGCATCGCCGTCGACAGCCGCCTGCGCGCCTGGTCCCAGTCCTCGCGGTCGATGTAGTGCGCGCCAATCGCGAACGCGATCTGCGCGGTCTGCGTCGGCTTCGCCCTGCCGTAGTTCTTGTTGAAGAGGTCGGCGTCCTTGATCGCCTGGTCTTCCTGGCCGAGGCCGAGCCGCAACACGACCGCGTCCTGGAGCGCCTCCGCGGCCTTGTCCCCCTTCGGGTTCTCGCGGGCGTAGCGCTCGTACCAGTTCGCCGCCTCGTCATAGACCGCGATCGCCTGGTAGTTGCCGCCGATCTCGTAGATCGACGTCTTCGCCAGCTCGGTGTTGTGGAGGTTGTACCTCGGATCGAGCAGAATCTTGCGCGCCGAGATCGACTTGGCGATGAGGCGAGCGGCCTGGAACGCCTTCGCGGCGTTGTAGAGGACCTCCTCGCTCTTGTCGCACGCGGGCTGCCTCGCCTCGCACGCGGCCTCGCCGTACTTCTTCCACATGTCCATGTACGCGACGGCGGCCTTCTCGTAGTTCTTGAGGGCCTCGACGCCGCCGGCGGCGTCCGCCGCCTCGACGAGCTTCTGGGCACGCAGGCGCTCGATGTCGCGCTGGATGCGGATCAGGATGCCGCACTGCTCGGCGTTCTCCTTCTCCTTGCCGCCCTTGCAGTAGAGATCGATGAACTTGGGCACGTCCGCGGCCATGTCGTCGTAACAAGACGGACGCGGCGGGTCCATGTTCGCGCCGAGGACGTTGAGCGACTCGAGGTAGAGCTGGGACGCGTAGATGCCGACTTCCTTGTCGGCGTGGTTCAGCGCAACGTCGCGGAACGCGAGCGCGGCCTCCTCCCAGTGCTGCGCCTCGAAGTACGTGCGGCCGCGCGCGTACTTCACCTCGACGTACTGCTCCTGCGCATCCTTGTCGTTCGCGGCGGGCTTGATGTAGCAGACGTAGCGGTTGAAGGCGGTGATCATGCCCTTCTGGCTGTCGGTGAAGTCCTTCGGCTGGAACTTCGCCTTGTCCGCCTTCTTGTCCTTCTCGCCCTTCTTGCCCGTGCTCGGATCGGGGAGGTTGCCGGCCCCCTTCAAGTGGGAGCCGTCCTTGTGGGTCTCGGTGTAGATGTTCTGGTAACAGAGCACCGAGGCGTACGCGGCCTCCGGCGCCTGCGGGCCGTTCGGATCCTCCGCCACGACCGAGTCGAAGGCGGGGCCGCACTTGGCCCAGTCCTTCTGGAAGTACAGAAGGTCGGCCATCGCGTACTTGATCTTGAAGATGTTCGGCCAGTCCTCCTTCAGGATGCGGGGGAACTCGAACTTGGCGAACTGCTCCTGCTTGAAGTTGTTGACGACCTTGTCGTAGAGCTGCGCCGCCAGCTGCATCGTCTTCTTGTCGCTGGTGCCGCGCACGCCGCCCGAGCCCACCGCCTCGAGGTGCCAGGCCATCGCCGTCTCGGTCATCAGGCCGGCGGTGATGTTGGAGCACTTCAGCTTGGCGTCCGCCGGGTGCCCGTCGCCCTGGAACTTGTTGTGCACGTCGAGCTGGCGCCCGAGCACGTCCACGATCTGGTCCTTGTTGCCAGACTTCATGGCGAGCGTCGCCTCGGCGATGTGCCCCTGGTAGACGCAGAACTTCGGGCCCCGATCGCGGGTCATCAGGTCGGTGTAGAGCTCGATGCCCTCCTTGTAATGACCGGTGTCGAGGTAGTTCTGCCCGAGGTCGTCCATCATCTTGAACGTCTTCTCGGAGCTGCCGCTCGAGTCGCCGCTGAGCGGCCGGAGGAAGTCATGGGACTTCCGCGGATCGCCCGCCAGCGCGTAGACGGGGATGATGTCTCGCCGCGCCGAGATCGCGAGCTGCGCCGCGTTCGGCATCTGCTGGAACTGCTGCCCGTACTCGATCGTCTTCTTGAACTCGCTGATGGCGCGGGCGAAGTCGCCCTTGTTCCAGTAGACGTACCCGAGCTTGTAGTGGGCGTAGCCCCAGACCTTGTTCTCGGGCGCCGGGTACTGGGTGACCTTGACGTACGACTGCTCGGCCAGGTCCCACTTGGACGGGTCGCCCTGCGCCTCGTTGAAGAAGAGCTCACCGAACGCGAGGTACGCGTTCGGGATGTACTTCGAGTTCGGCCAGTTCTTGATGAGCTCGAAGTAGACCTTGCGCGCGTCCTCGAGCTGCTGCGCCTGCTCGTACTCGTAGGCGAGGTAATAGAGGACCTCGTCCGTGCAGCCCGTGCTCTTCGCGGGGTCGGACGCGTTGGTGCTCTGGCAGTACTTCGGGTACTGCGTCTTGAGCTGCGTGTAGTACTTGATCGCGCTCTTCCGCGCGGCGGCGAGGATCTTGTCGGCCTTGCCGACCTCGGCCCGGATCGCGGCGACCGCCTTCGGGTTCTTCCGCTTGGCCTCGTCCGCCTTGATCTGCCCCTCGGTCTTGTCGCGGAACGCCGCCGACTCGAGCTCGACGTAGCCTTCGGCGAGCCGCCGCATCAGCTTCGGTCGATCCGGCGCGTTCTTCGGCGTCGAGCGGTACAGGCCCTCGAGGCCCTGGATCTCGGTGATCAGCAGGCTCCTTACCTTGGGGGCGAGGCGGTTCCGCCGCTCGTCGCGCTGCGCCGAGGCCTGCGAAGCCGTCGGGTTGGTCGGCTTCGTCAGGTCGTCGCGCTTCTTCAGCTGAACGCCCGTGGGGGCCGACTTGAAGCTGACCTGCGGCTTCTTGCCCGCCGACACCTGGAGCTTGCCGCCCGGACAGGCGGCGATCGCATCTTTCGCCGGCTGTGTGATGCACGCGTCCGCCGCCGACGCGGGGCTCGTCGTGACGGCGCACGCCGCCACGGCCAGCGTGCCCGCCGCTGCGCGGAGCGCATGCAGTACATCGAACTTCGACTGCTTCATCTCCATCTCCGTCCCTCCGCCACGGACCCCCGTGAGGAAGCGCTGTCTGCCCCGCGGTCTCGTGCCGCGAGGCGAACCCTTAAGAAATCTCTCACTTGCTGCACTTCGAGGTCACGACCTGCCGGTAGAAGCCCAGCTCGTCGCGCCAGTACTCGCCGTCGAACGGCCACAGCACGTGCTCATCGTCGGGCTTGACGACGCCGTACGTGAGCGCGTCCTCCTTCGACAGCTGACCGCTGACGACCTGCTGGTCGAGCTTGTTCCTCTCGGCCGCGGTGATGTCGATGAGGATCTTCGACGAGTCGCGGAGGTGCTCGTTGAGCTCGTCGAGGTTGCGCTGGTAGCGCTCCCGGCCGAGCGTGCCGGCGTTCCGGACCGCGAGGCTCCTCGCGAAGTCGAGGGCGTCGGTCACCTCGCTGCCCGCCGGAGAGTTGCGGAAGTTGGCGGGCGCCTTCTTGAACCGCTCCGCCTCCTCGTCGAGCACGCGCACGTACTCCATGTTGCGGCGCAGCTGCCGGTCCGAGAGCGCGTTCTCGACGATCGGACGGACCGTCGGCGACAGGTTCGCCTTGCCGGCGCTCACGTCCTTCAGGAACTGGAAGAAGCGCTCCTCGTTCCCTTCCCCCTGGAACCGGTTCAGGATCGCCTCGAGCTCCTTCTTGATCGGCTCGTACTTCTTCTGCATCTTCGCGACGATCGTGGTCGCGTCGCCGTACTGGCAGATCGTGAACGAGACGACCGCCTTCAGGATGTCGGCCTCGGGATAGAACGAGTTCGGGAAGTAGGGCGCCTCGATCGTGTGGATGTTGCCGAGCGCCTGCGGGTACAGCCCGGCCATGAAGTACGCCCAGGACCCCTCGAAGAGGCTGTCCAGCCAGTACTCGCTCGCGACGTCGACGCGGTTCCAGTACTTGACGGCGGCCGAGAGCTTCGCAGCGTCGATCGTCGGGACGTTGTTGTCGTCCAGGCGAACAGAGGCCGAGTAGTAGGTCCGCGCCATCGAGAGGAACGCGAGGTCGCGCATGCGCGCCTCGTCCTCGAGGCCCTCGACGCCCTCGTCGATCGCCTGGACGATGCGCTGGAACGACTTGACCGCGGGCACCGACTTGCGCAGCTGCACGTACGAGATGCCGCTGAAGAACTGGGACTGGACGTAGTACTTGCTGTTGGGGTCGACCTTGGCGAAGAGGGCGATGGCCTCCTCGTAGTTCCGGTTCCGGTACTTGTAGCGGCCGAGCAGGTAGTTGAGCTGCCAGTAGAGGTCGCGCTGCTGGGGGTTGTTGAAGCGCGCGATCTGCTCGGTCTTGTACTTGCCGACGCGCTCGATGATGTCCGCCGGCTCGGGGAGCTGCGTCGCGAGCTTGGACAGCCAGAGCAGCGTCTCGTTGAACTTGATGTGGCTCGGCTTGTCGGCGACCTGCGAGAAGATCGCATAGCTCGCCTGGTAGAACTGCAGCCGGTACAGCGCGATCGCGAGGTGGTACTGCGCGATCTGCCGGTTGCCCTCGTCGTCGCCGGTGTCGCCGTCGACGACGCGCTTCAGCTGCCGCGCGGCGTCGCTCCACCGTTCGCCGTCGAACAGCCGCTTCGCCTGCGCCGCCTCCTCCGTCATCTGGCCCGCGGTCACGGGGCCCGCATCGTCGTCGAGGTTGATCTCTTTGTTGGGCTTCGTGCTGCCCTTGGCGTCCGCCTTTTCAGCCGCGACGGGCTTACCCTTGCCGGCCTGCGCATGCCCCACGGCGGGGGATAGCAAGAGGGCAGAAGCTACAAGGCAGATACTCGCCACCCGGTTCCGCATCGTCGTTCCTCGCTTTCGGCGACGTAAAATCGTGGCCCCTTCGCCCCGTTCGCGGCTCCACACACCGGAAGCGCGCGCCGTAGACCCCCGAGGCAGCTCGGTCGAGAACCAAAAAGTTCAATGAGAATCAACGGATACTTGCGTGTGGCGGGGGATGGTAGGATTGCGGCACGCGGCTTGTCAAGCGATGCCGGCTGTGGGCCTGCTCTACATTCCCGGCCTCAGACACCGGGCGCCGCGTCGACCTTGGGGTTGCGCACTGCGTAGGAGTTGAGGGTGGAATGTTCGAACGGAAGCGCGACCGCTTCCTCAAGGATGAGCGGCCGCTCCCCTCACCCGAGCGCCACGGCGGCGCCGCGCGGCGGAGGCGTGGCCGCCGGCTGCCAAGGGACGGGCGGGCGCGGGGTCGAACGCTGTGCGCCGGGCACGGCCCCGACCTCGTCGGGGCGCGCCCCATCCGGCTGTTGACGCTCAAGGCGCGCTTCGTCTAGGGTCCAACCGCTGACGTTGTGCCTTTGAGCACCTCGACTTGAGCGTTTTCTTGCCTCCCGTCCGCGCGCCTCAGCCGAGGCGATGGCGCGCACCGCCGCCGAAGGAGCACGTTCTGATGACCCGTTCCATTCTGTCCGGCCTGCTCGGCCTGCTCAGCGTCGTCGCTATGGCGAGCCTGCCCTCCGCGTGTGAAAGCGGCGGCGTGGGCGACCCGTGCCTGCCCGAAGACGAGTACGATCCGCAGTTCGCGGGCTTCAAGGTGACGGAAGAGAACATCGAATCGCGGTCCTTCCAATGCCAGACGCGGATCTGCCTGGTGAACCACTTCCAGGGGCGCGTGAGCTGCCCGATGGGCCAGGAGGCGCCTCCGACCTGTAAACCCAACGCGGCCGGATGCACCGACTGCAAGCCGTCGGGGACGTACGCTCCCGACTGCGATCCGACAGAGCCGGACGGCGGCAAGGCGCAGTGCCTCAGCGGCAACTGCGATGCGGCGGGCGCCTTCTGCAGGTGCACCGCCGACACGGATTGCCCCACGACGGAGTGGACCTGCGGCGGTGACGGGGTCTGCACGCTCCACATCTGCCACGACGGCATGCCCAAGTCCGACGAAGGCAAGACCCTATGCCAGGACCCGACCAAGTCCGCGGCGGAGAACCAGGGGAAGCCCTGCTGCGTGCCGGGGACCGAGGATCCCGTCGCGTCGCCCGTCTGCGGCCAGTGCGCCGGCAACTCGCAACGGAACGCGGAGCAGGCGGTGTACTGCTCCTGCCGGTGCGGCGTGGCCGACGGAGAGCCGGACGACCCGAACTTCAACTTCTGCGAGTGCCCGCAGGGCTTCACCTGCTCCGAGATCCGCCCGAACGTCGGGCTCGGGGACCCGAACATCACCGGCAAGTACTGCATCAAGCAGGGCTCGCAGTTCGAGGGCGAGCAGGCGTGCGGCGACGTGCCCGGCCGCGTCAACTCGGACCAGTGCGAAGGCTTCTAGGCATCGGGTGACGGGCCGCGGCGCCTCGCGCAGCCCTCGACGTGCGCCGGTCGATCAGGCCGGCGGCTCCCTCCCCTCCAGCGACGATTCAGCCTCACACGACGGCCTGCGGCCCGGGCGCACGGCGCGCCCGGAACGCGCAGCGCGCGCCGGAGCGCCGACGGCCCATGCGACGGACGATGCCGGCAGCGGTGGAGACGCGCGCGCCGGGGGCTCCGCGCGGCGCGGCGCCCGGGGCGAGGCGTCGCCGAGGCGCGCGGCGCTCACGCCCGCTGCCGCTCCGCCGGTGGACGCGCGGAGAGCGCTCGGGGTGCGCGCGGAAGACGCCGTTGTCGCCTACCTCGCGGCGCAGGGAATGGAGATCGTCGCGCGCAACGCGCGGGTCGGCCGCCTGGAGATCGACGTGATCGCGCGGGACGGCCCGGTCATCGCGATCGTCGAGGTGCGGACGCGCGGCGCCGGCTCGTACGTTCGCGCCCTCGACAGCATCGACGCGGGCAAGCGCGCCCGCGTGCGGCGCGCCGGAGAGCAGCTCTGGCGCGCCCGCTTCTCGCGCGTGCGCGGCGTGGAGCGGATGCGCTTCGACGCCGCGTCGGTGACGTTCCTCCCGAACGGAGAAGCAGCGATCGAGCACATCAAAGCGGCCTTCTAGCGCGGAGCGCGGCGACGCCGTGGTCGGGGAGAGGACGACGCGGCCACGCGATCGCCTGGCTCGCTCAGGTTCGTAAATTCGGGTTGATTTTGGGTTGATCTCGAGCTGCTGCAGGGGCTGCTCGAGGGGGTGCGCAGCCGCTGGAGCGGCGCGCGGTCGCGGTCACGCCTCGATCTGCTCCTGCATCTCGGCGCGGAGGCGCTTCAGCTGCGCGAGGCCGTCGGGGTCGATCTCGGTGACCTTCTGCGCGCGCGCGTCGGCCTCGAGCTTCGCGAGGATGGCGTCCATCTTCTCGATCTTGGCCTGCTGACGTGTCCGCAGATCCTCGACCATCTTCTCGAACGCCTCGAAGAAGTGCTGGAGCTCGTCGCCCTTCCGCAACCGCTCGCGCACGATGAGCTTGCCCTCGCCGACCTGACGGAGCAGCCGCTTCATCTTGAAGATCGGGCCGGCGATCTTGTGCGTGAAGACGATGCCGGCGACGCCGACGCCGAGGACGAGCAACGACAGCAGCGCGACGATGAGGCGGAGCAGCATCTGCTGGTTGTCCGCGACGTCGGCGGCCTGCCGCTCGAGCGCCTTGGCGTGCTGCTGCAGCGTCGCCGCGTCGCGCTCGAGCCGCGCCTGCTCGTCCTTGAGCTTGATCTCGTCGCGCTGCGCCGCCTCACCGAACGTCTTCGCGAGCTCGGGGTCGTCCTTGTACTCCTTCGCGATGTTCATCGCGACGACCTCGCTGACGCGACGGCTCTGGACGAGCACCTCCTGGCCGCGCTTGACGGTCTCCTGCCCCTGACGGACCGTCTCCTGCCCCTGCTGCACGGCGCCGCGGCTCTGCTCGATGATCTTCGAGCTGGCGTTCCAGAGGAGCATCCCGAGCGCCACGGAGAGGACGAGGCTGATCCCCACGAGGAACCCCGTGTATTTCAGCTGGAATTTCTGATCGAGCAGGTAGTTCCGCGCGCTCCGCTGGTAGCGCGCTCTGACCTCCGGCGCGGAGGTCTGCGGGGCCGTGCTGGAAGCGTCGCTCATGGGATCCTCGAAGCTGGCTGGAGATGACAAGGGTCGTGACGCACGGGGAAAGCCAATATCGAGCCGCGATGGTGCGTCACAGCGAGGCGACGATCTTGTGGAAGGTCTCGACCGCGTTCTCGACGCACATCTTCATCAGGATGTTCTCGCTCTGGA
The DNA here is from genome assembly GCF_051521365.1 of Sorangium sp. So ce590. Classification (NCBI taxonomy): domain Bacteria; kingdom Pseudomonadati; phylum Myxococcota; order Polyangiales; family Polyangiaceae; genus Sorangium; species Sorangium sp. So ce590. Next base: position 3,725,363 of record NZ_CP150346.1, on the reverse strand, counting down.
CGTCTTTGTTCGGGGTGCCGCTCTGCGTGAGCTTGGGCGCGAACTCGCCCTGGAGCGCCTTGGACGGATAAGTCCACATGCTGATGCGGACCACCTGCGTGAGGTTGCCGCCCTGGTACATGGCGGGCTCGACCGTGGCGAGGAGGTAGAAGCCCTTCATCTTCTTCTTGCCGTTCAGAATCTTCTTGCCCTGGGCGAGCGTCTCGCCCTTGGGGGCGACCGCGTAGCCGGCCTTCGCGAGGATCTTCGACTGGATCGCGGCGCGCACGAGCGGCTCGATCTCGGACTCGGGGCGGCCGCTCTTGTTCGTGATCTCGATGGCCACGTAGTACTTCGTGTCGGCGCCCGGCGGAGGCGGCGCCCCCGGACCGCCCCCGCCACCCGAGGACAGCGTCGCGATCGACTTCTGCATCTGCGACTTGACGGCCGCGCTCTGCTCCCTGCCCTCGGCCCGCTGCAGGCACGCGAGCCCCGCGGGCTTGCCGAGCCTGCCGAGCGCCGCGGCCGCCGCGACCCTGACGGACGTGTTGGCGTCCGTCAGGGCGTCGCAGAGCGGCTTCGTGGCGGCGTCGTCCGCCGACGCGCCGAGCGCGAGCGCCGCCTGCGTCCGGACACGGTAGTCGTCGTTGCTCTTGAGCTGCTCGGCGAGGTGGCTCGTGCGCTGATCCGCGTAGCTCCTCGTGGGCATCAGAGAGAGTACAAGCGTCAAAACCAGCAACACGAGCGCAGGAAAGGGCCGACGCATTCCACGTCCGACGATACACGAGCGCATCGCGGCCGTGGCGATCGGATCGGCGGGCCTGCACTCGAAATTTGGTGCGCACACGCTCGCACTTTTGCCTTGCATTCGCTCGCTCCTCGTTGCCACCGAACTGGACGGTTTGACGCGGCCTCCTCGCGGGGCTTCAAGACGTGAGACATGTTGGGCTCCAGGGCGAACACGACATCATCATCCACTTATCTACCCGTCTACCTGTCTACCCGACGCTTCCCCGGCGCTCGGGCGACGTGTCACGTGCATGTCCGCTCACGTCCGCTCACGTCCGCGCTCGCCCACGCCGCCTCGTCTCGTCCGCGCGCGCCCGGGCGGGCTCGAGCGCAGCGCTGCCGCGGCTCGGCTTCCCCTTGCCCGGGCGCTGCCCGCGTGGCGAATAATGCGCGACCATGACGAGGAGCTCGCCGGAGGCGTTCGGGAGATGCGTGGCTTGAGACGATGCCTACAGGGGGCGCTCCTCGCGGCCACCGCGCTCGTCGCGGCGCTCCCGGCGCGCGCGCAGACGCAAGGTGCGCCGCTCCGCATCCATGTCCGGGGAAGCGCGCAGATCGACGCCGTCGCGTGGACCGAGCCCGACGGGTTCGTCGTGCGCGGCAGCGTCATCGACGACGCGCGGAGCCCGGTCGCGGAGGCGCCGCTCTCCATCGACGCCGTCACGGGCGGCGGAGCGCCCGTGGACCTGCCGACGGCGGAGAGGTGCGCGGCCGACGGCGCGGCGCGCGGCCGCGAGCACCGCGCCTCGCACGGGGGGTACGCGATCTCGACCGACGAGCGGGGCGGGTTCTGCCTCCGCGGGCGGGCGCCGCTCGCGAACGCGACGCTGCGCGTCCGCTTCCCCGGAGGGAAGCTCTACGAGCCGGCGGAGGCGAAGATCCCGATCGAGACGCACGCGGCCCCGCTCGCGCCGGTGATCCTCCGGTTCGATCCGCCGGTGGACGCGATCGATCTGGATCGCCCGACCGTCAACGTCACCGTGGCGCTCCGGATCGATCGCAGCGGCGCGCGAGGCGCCGCGAGCGGCGCGACGTTCGAGCGCGAGCGGCTCCCCGTCGTGCTCGAGGACGAGCGCGGCACGAGGCTCGCGGAGGCGCCGACCGGCGGCGACGGGCGCGCGCGCTTCGAGCTCGCGACCGAGGGCCTCGGTGGCGCCGGGCAGGGCGTGCTGCGCGCGCGCTTCGGCGGGACCGCCGCGCTCGCGAAGGCGAGCGTCGGCCAGGGCGTCGTCCGGTACGCCCAGGTCACGCTCGCGCTCTCCCACCCGGTCGAGCCGGCGCGCGCGCAGGACGGCGTGCCGATCGACGTCGAGGTGCGCTCGTCCGGCGGCCCCGTCGAGGGCGGCGTCGTCGAGGCGCTGCGCGCGGGCGAGCCCGTGGGCACCGCGGGGGTGATCTCCGGCAAGGCGCGGGTGATCGCCGCGTTCATCGCCGAGCGCGAGGGGACCGTGCCGCTGTCGCTCCGCTACGTGCCCGCCGCTCCATGGTGGATCCCCGGCGCAGAGCTCGCGATCGACGTGCCCGTCGCGGGCCCCGGGGTGTGGCGGCAGCTCGCGCTCGGCGCCGCCGTCCTCGCGATCGCGGGCTGGGTGCTCGGCGGCTGGCGGCGGGCTCCGAAGCGCGCGGAGGCGCGCGCTGGCGACGAGAAGCCCGCCGCGCCGCCCGGCCGCGCGGGCGTGCGGATCGTGGGGCCGATCGACGACGCCACCGGCTGGCGCGGCGCCGTCGCCGACGCGCACGACGGCACGCCCATCGCGCGGGCCGAGCTCACGATCGTCGTGCCCGCCTTCGACGACAGCGGCGTCATCGCGCGCGCCGTGACCGACGACGCCGGCGAGTTCTCGATCGAGGCGCCGTACCGGAGCGACGCCAAGCTCGTCGCGCGCGCGCCGACGCACAGCAGCTACGAGCAGGCGCTCCCGCCGCCGAGCAAGCTGGGCATCGCGCTGGTCACGCGCCGCCGCGCCGTCCTCGATCGCCTCGTCCGCTGGGCGCGGCGGCAGGGCGCGCCGTTCGAGGGGCCGCCGGAGCCGACGCCCGGACACGTGCGCCGCGTGGCGAGCAGGGTCCAGCAGCACGAGGTCGAGGCGTGGGCGACCCGGATCGAGCACGCCGCCTTCGGGCCCGATGCCGTCGACGAGCGGCTCGAGCAGGACCTCGGCGCGTCGGAGCCGAAGCCCGGCATCTCCCAGCTCGCTCCGTGAGCCGAGCGCTCGGGGCGCGCGGCGGCGACCCTGCCGCCGCGCCGACCTGCCGTTTCGCTGGCCGGATCGGCCGACCGCGCGAGCGCACGTTGACGTATGGGGTACGTCCCATATAGTCGGCTCCCTCGCCGGAGAACGCCAACGTGGAAATCGCCCTAATTATCGTCGGCCTCGTCGTGGTGGCGGCGATCGTCTACTTCGTCACGAAGAAGGCGGCGCCGCCCGAGATCGAAGCGCCCCCCCAACCGAAGAAGCTCCCGGAGAAGGCGAAGCAGCCCACCGCCAAGCCCTCCGACAAGCCGCGTGTCCAGAAGAAGCCTCCGGCGGAAGAAGCGCCTCCGGCGAAGGCGAAGGAGCCCGCGCCGCAGGACGAGCCGCCCGCGGCGACGCCCTTCCCTGTCGAGGTGCCCGCCGTACCACCGCCCGCGGACGAGGCGGCGCTGCCCGCGTCCGCGGTCGCGGAGGCGCCCGTGGTCGAGGCGCCGGCCAAGCCGGCCCTCGCCAGGCCGGCGCGGGAGACGACGCCCCCGGGCGCGCGCAAGCGCGACATCGAGGGGCTCCGCAAGGGCCTCGCGAAGGTTCGGGAGAGCGAGGGGTTCTTCGGCCGGCTCAAGGCGCTGTTCGCCGGCAAGAAGGAGATCGATCCCAACGTCGTCGAGCAGATCGAAGAGGTGCTGCTCACCTCGGACGTCGGCGTGAAGACGTCAGAGCTCCTCCTCGACGAGATCCGCTCGGCGCTCAGCCGGAACGAGCTCGCCGACACCGACAAGGTCTGGGACGCGCTCCGCGAGCACGCGAAGCGGATCCTGCGCGTCGGCGCCGGCGGCGGGCTCTCGCTGAAGACGCAGCCCACCGTGGTGATGGTGGTCGGCGTGAACGGCGTGGGCAAGACGACAACGATCGGCAAGCTCGCGACGCAGCTCAAGGCCGAGGGCCGGACGGTGGTGCTCGCCGCGGGCGACACGTTCCGCGCGGCGGCAGTGCAGCAGCTCAACGTCTGGGGCAAGCGCGTCGGCTGCGAGGTCGTGCGCGGCAAGGACGGGGCGAACCCGGGCGCGGTGATCTTCGACGCGATCCAGAAGGCGAAGGACACGGGCGCCGACGTCGTGCTCGCCGACACCGCGGGCAGGCTGCACACGAAGACGAACCTCATGGAGGAGCTGGCCCGGGTCGCGCGCACGATGAACAAGGCGCTCGAGGGGGCGCCTCACGAGACGCTGCTGGTGCTCGACGCCACGAACGGACAGAACGCCATGCAGCAGGCCGCGCTCTTCAAGGAGGCGCTGCCCATCACCGGCATCGTGTTGACGAAGCTCGACGGCACCGCGAAGGGCGGCGTCATCCTCGGCATCTGCGCCGAGCACGGGCTGCCCGTCCGCTACGTCGGCATCGGCGAGCGCGCGGAGGACCTCCGCGAGTTCGAGCCCGACGAGTTCGTGGAGGCGATGCTCGGCCGCGCGAGCGGCGCCGAAGACGCGGCCGCCTGACGAGCGCGGCGCCTCTCAGCGCGCGGAGCCTCGCGCGCGGCCAGGCCAGACGAGGCCCGAGCAGACCAGGCGCCGCGGCGAGCGATCTGCCCTCACCTCCCAATCACTCCCCTCGACATCGGTCAAAGAAATGGGCGATGGTCCGATCTCTCGGGCCGCCTCGCCCGCACCCGCTGAGCCGTCAGGAACCGCCATCGTGAACCCCCAGAGCAAGCACACCGGCGGATCCGGGTCCGCGGTGATTGTGCAGCGAAATTGCCGATCGGCGCGAGTCCACCCGGGCGCGCGCCGTGGGGGGCTCGGCGGTCGCCCAGGGCAAAAGGATTTGGTTGTTGATCCTTTTATTTTCGCCGTGATATAGTCCGTCGGGCTTGGCGGTTGACCGAATTAATTAATGAATTCGCGTAGTTAGGAAGCTGTTCTACCTGGGCGATCGATCGCTCACATCGCACGGACTTCGGAAGGGATGGCGATGAACCAGGCTCGCGTGGGGCTTCTCGTTGCGGCTGCGTTGGTCGCGGTGCCGCTTACGGCGTCGGCTCAGCCAAAGGAGCAACCCAAGGAAATTAACCTCGACGAGCCAGAGACTCCTGCCGAGGGCACGGAGCCGGCGGAGGGACCTGCGGTTCCGGCCGAAGGCGATGAGGAGGCGGGGCTTGGGGACATCTGCAAGATCGATCCGACGGCGTGTCCCACGATCGACTTGGACAAGGAAGCGGCGAAGGTGCTCAGGCCAGAGACCTACGCAGTGCAGCAGATCTACGCGCTGCGCTATCACCGCTTCGAGGTGAACCCGTACTTCGGGCTGACGATGAACGACCAGTTCGTCGGTCACAACGGTCCGGGGCTCGCGGTCAACTGGTACCTCACCAACGTCCTCGCGATCGGGGTCAACGGCAACTGGTACGCCGGCCTCAACACACCGTCGGACTTCAACTTCCAGACGAGCAGGGCGGCGCGTGTCGGTGAGCCGATCACCGAGTATCAGTGGAACGCGAACGCGAACTTCACGTACGTCCCCGCGTACGGCAAGTTCGCCGGGTTCAGCGACTTCATCTTCCACTACGACTTCTTCGTACTGGGCGGTGTCGGCGCGATCTCGACGCGGCCCATGGCCGTCGTCGATCCGGACAACCGCACCTTCGACTGGAAGCCGAAGCTCGCCTTCCACGTCGGCGGGGGCATCCGCATCTTCTTCAACCGCTGGTTCGCGGCCATGGCCGAGGTCAGCGACTACATCTTCTTCGACGAGCTCGAGAACCCCAGCGTCGACAAGGACAGACTCCAGGACAAGAGCACGTGGCTGGCCGATGAGAAGAGCTTCACCAACAACGTGCAGGCCCAGGTCGGGTTCTCGGTGTTCCTGCCGTTCTCCTGGGAATACCGGCTGCCGAAGTAAGGCCTTTGGACGTGGGGACGCGCAGACGCCGAGCGCGAGACATGGGATGATTCAGCCAAAGACGGGGACAGGCATGATGCGTCGATTCGTCCAAAGCCTTTGCACCGTGGTGGCAGGGCTTACCGGCTGTGCACTTCTGATGACGGCTGCGCCCGCCGAGGCGCAGGAGATTCAGCTGACCGGCCCTCTGGCCGGTGCACCCGCCGTGCGGAAGCTCCGGCTCCATCGCGAGGGACGGTTTGAGGTGGCTCCAGGCGCGTCGTTCACGCTGCTGGACGAGTACCGGCGAACGATCATGCCGGGGCTGCGCCTCACCTACCACCTCACCGACTGGCTCGGCATCGGAGCCTGGGGCGGGTACGGGTTCCAGTACAACGCCGGGCTGACGGACGAGCTCCAGCGCGTCGCGATCGACAGCCGCAGCTGCGCCGACCGGCCGTTCACGAAGGCGTGCCAGCTGACCAGGGTCAACCTGACACGAGGCCAGCTCACGGAGGACCAGCTAGCCCAGATCCAGTGGGTCGCGGCGCCGCAGGTCACGGTCGTGCCCTTCCGCGGCAAGCTGGCGCTGTTCGCCGAGCTCTTCGTGGACACCGACGTGAACTTCTTCGCCGGGCTCGCGGCGATCGGGGTGAAGGAGCGCAAGCAGTGCACAGCGAACTGCGCGGAGACCTTCGGGCTCGAGAGCCGCATGGCCCTCGCGCCGACGTTCGGCCTCGGCTTGAATTTCTATCCGTCGGACTTCATCGGCTTCGGCGCGGAGTGGCGCGCCCTGCCGTTCGAGTGGAATACTTCGGGCTTCGACAACCACGGGGCCGGCACGGATGAGGCGTTCCCTGACAACAAGGTGGACGACAAGGACCGCGAATTCCACTTCACCAGCATGGTCACCGTGAGCCTGAGCATTCAATTCCCCACCGCCATCAAGACGACGGAGTAGACGGCTTCGCCGGCTCGGATGACCGAGCCGGCTCGTCCGGGGTAGCTCGGACGGGGAGCCTCCAGTGCCGGGAGCAGCAGGCTCTGCCCTCGGCAGTGGAGCCCGGCGGAGATCGCCGGGCAGCTCGGACCGCGGCGGCGGGACAGCCACCAGAGGTCAGCGTTGGGTATTTTCGATTTTCTCCGCAAAAGCACTCCGCCGGCCGGCGGCACCCCCTCCGACAACAAGAAGGTGGCCGGTCCGGCCAAGGTCGTCGCGGACAAGCGCGCTCAGGCCTACGACCGCCTCGACGCCATCCAGACGCTCGCAGCGATGAAGAGCGCCGACGCAGCGGCGGCGCTCCTCAGGCGCTTCACGTTCTCGATCGACCCCTCGATCACGGATCAGGAAGAGAAGGATCTGGCGTTCCGGGGCATCGTCGAGGCCGGCAAGGACGCGGTGCCGGCCGTTGCCGAGTTCTGCCTCAAGGCCGAGACCCTCACCTGGCCGCTCAAGATCCTGCGGGCGCTGCTCGATGACGCGGACTATCGCGTCGAGCTCGTCCGGCTGCTCGATCGGTGCGACACGGAGTATGCGCGCAACGTCGAGCCGAAGCAGCAGATCATCGTCGCGCTGGGCGAGCTCAAGGACGACGACGTGCGGGTCGCGGTGGAGCGGTTCCTCGACGACGTCAACGAGACGGTCCGGTTCCACGCCGTGCAGACCATCTTTTCCCAGGGCGACGAGGCGAGCGTGCCTGCGCTGGTGAAGATGCTCGCGGCCGAGGAGTCGGTCCGGGTGAAGAACAAGGTGGCCGAGGGGCTGCTGACCCGCGGCTGGACGGTGCCGGCAGAGCTGCGGAGCAGCGCGAACCAGGCGCTCCAGGACTCGAACGGCTTCAGCGTGGGCTCGGACGGCAAGCTCCGGAAGGGCGCTGGATACAGCTGACCGGGCGTGCTTTTGCGACAAGGCTGTTCGCCCTGCGATCGGGTTGACAGCGTTGCCGCGCGTGGACGAAACTCCGCGCCATGCTTGTTCAGGCCTCGGCGGCAGCTGAGAGCACGGGCCGCGTAGACCGGCCCGCACCAGCGGAAAGCGAGCGTAGATTCCGTGACTGAGCACCGCTCGTCGATGGCGGAGCTCCCGTCACGACGTCGTGAGCCATGCCCCTGCTTTGCCGGGGCGTGTCTTGGAACGCGCAGACGGAGAGCGCGACGCGCCTCGCTGTCGCGCGCGCTGGCCGCTGCCGGCCTGCTGCCCTTCGCGCTCGCCCCGCGCGGGGCAGCTGCAGCCGACTTCCAGGTCGAGTCGAGCACCGGCGTTCAGGCCTACGAGGTCGCGAGCCCCTGGGGAGCCACGAACATCGAGCGACGGCGTCTCCTGCAGACGCTGGGGCTCGCCGTCTACAACCTCCAGGGCGACTTTGTCCCAGGCGAGGCGGACTACTCGGCGACCGTGCGGCTCCGGCTGGACGCGGACTTCGGGGTGAACGGCCACCTCGAAGGCGCGCAGCAGCGCGGCGAGACCGACTACAGCATCGCCGGCGGCTCACGCTACATCCCGGGGCTGCGCGAGGCGCCGCTCGATCTGATGTACGCGTACGTCGAAGGTCGGAACGTCGCCAGCGGATGGCTCGGCTTCCGCGTCGGCCGCCAGTACGTGAGCGACGTGCTCGGATGGTGGTCGTTCGATGGCGCGCTCCTCCGCGTGACGACGCCCTACTACGTCCAGATCGAGGCGTACGGCGGGCTCGAGCAGCGCGGCGGCCTGCCGCTCTCCACATCGCGCTTCGAGCAGCAGGGGATCTGGCGCGGCAACCATCGGGGCTTCGGCGACGACCGGACGCTGCCCGGGAGCGCGGCCGACTACCCGTCGTACCAGGAGGCCCAGATCGCCCCGGCGTTCGGCGTCGCGCTGGAGAGCGCCGGTCCGAGCTTCGTCCACGGCCGGCTGACCTACCGGCGCGTCTACAACACGGGGCCCTCGATCACCCAGCAGTTCCCGGATCGCGACGGGAACGTCCAGACGACCGACGGGGCGCGCATCTCGCAGGACCGGCTCGGGTACGCGGCCGACGTCAACGTGCCGGCGGTCGGCGGGCTCAAGGGCGGGGTGACCTACGACCTCTACAACCAGCTCGTCGGCTCGTTCTTCGGCGGCCTGGAGGTCTACGCGGGGAGCCGCGTCACGCTGGGCGCGGACGTCGACTACTTCGTTCCCACGTTCGACGCCGACTCGATCTGGAACTGGTTCACCCACGATCCCATCACCACGATCACCGGACGGGCGGCGGTCGACATCACCCGCGAGGTCGATGTCGCCGCCTGGGGCGGCACGCGGATGTGGATCGCCGAGGGGAACCCGGAGGAGTTCGGCGCCGGCCAGTGCCGGGAAGCGCAGCTCGGGCCGGATTGCGTCGGGACGACGACGCTCGATCCGTCGACCGACAGCGACCTCGAGGACTACGCGCGTGATGAGAAGAACCGCGCCACGACGATCACGACCGACGTGCTCGCCAACCTCGCGGGCCGCTACCGCACGCGCACGACGTCGGTCGAGCTCCGCGGGATGCTGCAGACGGGAGAGCGCGGGCGCCGGACAGGGGCCGATCTGTCGGGGGAGAGGCGGCTGAGCGGGCAGCGCTACGCGCTCGGAGCGCGGGTGTCGCTGTACAACTGGGCGGATCCGCTCAGGCCGGACCGGGACGCGACGTCGTTCGGGTACGTCCTTGGGGCCGGGTACCGGCCGGGTGAGTTCGCAGACTTCAAGCTCGAGTGGGAGCACGACATGAACCGGCTGGTGGGCCAGCGCTTCCGCGTCGTCGGCCTCGTGAACCTGCGGGTGGCGCCGTGAGCGAGGATCGCATGGACGCAAGACAGGATGGCCGGCGCGGCGCCCGGCGGGATGACCCGAGGCTCGTCCCGGGGTGGGTCGCCATCATCGCGTGCCTGGGCGCGCTGGCGCTCGCGATCGTGGGTCCCGAGGCCGCCGCCCAGCCGAAGCCGCCGGCGACGGCCGACGACGACAGCGCGGATGCGGCCGAGGACGCCGAGGAGGACGCCGAAGGAGAGAAGGGCGCGCATCCGCCGCCGAGCGGGTACAGGTCGGGCCTCTACCCGATGCCCGACGACGCGGAGGTGCCGCTGGCCTGGATGCCGCCCGGAACGAGCGCGACCCCGACCCCGAGCGACGAGATCTATCCCCCGCAGACGCTGACGATCCGCTTCAACCACAAGAAGCACGTCAAGGGGCTCAAGCAGACGTGCAAGTCGTGCCACGCAGGGGCCTACACGAGCGGCGCAGTGACCGACCGGCTGCTGCCGAGTCCGGCGCAGACCTGCGACAACTGCCACGACGTCGATCACTCCGACCTCACCCAGGTGAAGGCGGGGACGAACGAGAACGGACAGTGCGTCTACTGCCACATCGGCGACGACGCGGGCAGCGGCGGAAAGGTGGCGCCGCTCGTGCTGCCGCACGCGAACCTCCGGTTCCCGCACGAGAAGCACGTGAGCCGGAACATCAAGTGCAGCCAGTGCCACGGCCGGGTCGATCGACTCGAGCTCGCCACCCGCGAGCAGCTGCCGCGCATGGCAGGCTGCTTCTCGTGCCACAACATGAGCGGCGCAGCCCAGGGCGACGCGAAGAGCGACTGCGACGTCTGCCACCTGACGCGCCCCGACGGGCGGCTCATGACCGAGTTCGCCACGGGCGATCTGCTGCCGCCCCAGTGGCTGCACAACGCGGGACACACCCCCGACTGGCTCGAGCGGCACAAGCAGGTCGCCGCGAACGACAGCGCCTTCTGCGGGACATGCCACAGCACGAACTACTGCACCGACTGCCATGACGGGAAGATCCGTCCGCGCAACGTCCACCCGAACGACTTCCTCTCGATGCACCCGCAGGCGGCCCGGCAGGACAATCCGCGCTGCGTGAGCTGCCATCAGGAGCAAACGTTCTGTGCGGACTGCCACCGCCGGACGGGCGTGGCGCGCGACGCGCCGAGCGCCACGCGGCCCTCAGGGCGCCGCTTCCATCCCCCGCCGGCGGAGTGGACAACCGCGCCGCGCAGCGCGAAGCACCACGCCTGGGAAGCAGAGCGAAACCTGAATGCGTGCGTTTCCTGCCACACGGAGCGGGACTGCGCGACCTGCCACGCGACCCGCGGGATCTCGGGCGGGCAAGGGCTGAACCCGCATCCGCTCGGGTTCGAGAGCAAGTGCAAGACCGCGTTCTCTCGGAACCCGCGCCCGTGCCTGGTGTGCCATCAGTCGAGCGACAGGTTCCTCCAGCGTTGCCAATGAAAAGTCAAAATCGGTCAGTATATTCCTTGCCCTGGCCTTCCGGCGACGGGTATAGCGAGGTGCGCGCGGCTTCCCTAACGATCGCCGCGAACGCCAAGGAGAACGGGCGTGAAGGAGCTGATCAAGTACCTGATCGACAACCTCTATCTCGATTTCCAGGGGGAAATCACGCTGGAGACAGTGCGGGGCTTCCTCCGCGAAGACGACGGACGGGAGGCACGCCAACTTTTGTCGAAGCTCATCGAGGAGAAAGGGGTCGACGACATGCTGATCACGCTGGCCGACTGTCTCAAGGAACACATCCAGAGCGGGGTGAACGAGAAGGTCGTCCGCGAGCAGCTCTCGCTCTACGCCGAAAGCTGAGCAGGCCGGCCCGCGCGGCGCGCATCGCTTCCCTCCCCTTCTTCCTCCACGTGGCCCTCGCGACGGCCGGCTGCGACGTGGGGGAAGCCTCCTACCAGCCGATCGACGCCCCCCCTGTCCACCTGATCGAGGCGCGGGCCACGACCGGCCTCGACCAGAACTACCAGCCCGTCCGCACCCCGCTCGATCCGAGCGGCGCCACCCAAGTGCTGTCGACCGCGAGCTTCGTGCTGAAGTTCGATCGCTTCCTGCTGCCCGGCTCGGTGAGCGGCGTTGTGGGGCCCGGGTCGCTGTGCGTCTCGGGCGATCTGGCCACGCAGGTCCGGACGTTCGCGGACTGCGTGAACCCGATCGCGCTGGCGCCGACGTACAACCCGGTCCAGCGCGAGGTCATCTTCCGTCAGGTCGAAGGCATGTCGGGCCTCCTCCCGGGGACCCGGTATGCTCTCACGGTCCTCGGGCCCGTGGATGAGGCGGCTCCGGCGGGCATCCGCGCGTTCGACGGCGCGCCCCTGGCCGCTAACGTGCGCGTCGAGTTCACCGTCGCGGCGACCAACCCGCCCCAGGCGATGCCGGAGCGCCAGCCGAGCGGCGACTTCTACTGCCAGCGAGACCTCGAGTGCATCGGGCGCACGCCAGATTGCCAGGACGATCCGGCCACTCCGGAGAACGACCCGCTCGATCCGGCGTGCCACGCCTGCGTGAAGGGCGCAGCGAGCCTCCTCTACTCCTGCGTGCAATGCCACAGCGACGGGAACGCCGCCGCTGGGCTGAACCTGAGCGTGGCGAAGCTGGAACCGCTGGAACTGATCCCAGGGAAGGCGATTTTGAAGTACACGAAGCCCGACCCGCTCTACGAGACCGCGATCGGGCACGCCGCGCACCAGACCCAGATGGGCGAGCGCGCGCACGTGGCGGAGACGGCCCCGCAGCGCTTCGGCAGGGCCATGCCGCTCATCGACCCGGGAAACCCGGGGAACAGCTACCTCCTCTACAAGATGATCGTCGGGCAGAGCGCGCTCGACCCCGCCTTGCCCGCCGACCAGGCCGAGAAACTCCGGGAGGAGACGGAGCGGCTGCGCGCCGCCTTCGTGATGGGGATGCCCATGCCGCCCCCGCAGCCAGGCCCCTTGTTCTGGTTCCACCCCCAGACGGCAAACGACCCGAACGTCACGATGTACGTGGACGGGATGGATATCCTGTCCGCGTGGATCCTCGACGGCGCCGAGCCGCGCGATTGCTCCGTCCCTCCCCCGCCCTGACCGCGCCCGCGCGCCGTCACATCACCCGATTCCGCCCGCCCTTCTTCGCATGGTAGAGCCGCTCGTCGGCGCGGCGGTAGAGCTCCATGGGCGAGACGGGCGCGTCCGGCGTGATGCCGGCGACCCCGAAGCTCGCGGTGACGGCGATCTCGCCGTCCTCGAAGCGGAACGGCGTGCGCTCCACGAGCGCGCGCAGCTTCTCGGCGACGACGCGCGCGCCGTCCACGGCAAGCTCCGGGACGAGCAGCGCGAACTCCTCGCCGCCGACGCGCGCGAGGACGTCGTCGCGGCGGACGTTCGCGGCGGCGAGCGCGGCCATCTGGCGGAGCACGGCGTCGCCCGTGAGGTGCCCCCGGGTGTCGTTGATGCTCTTGAAGTGATCGATGTCGAACATGATGAGCGCGAGGTGGCGATGGTAACGGCACGCGCGCGACACCTCCCGCTCGAGCGCGACCTCGAAGGAGCGCTTGTTGTGGACCTGCGTGAGCCCGTCGAAGGTCATCAGGCGGTAGATCTCTTCGTGGTACGAGAGCTCGACGTTCCCCCCCTGGATGAACTTGAAGATCGTCCGGCCGATCTTGACCTGATCGCCGTCCTTGAGGACGCGCTCGTCGACCGAGACGTCGTTCACGTAGGTGCCGTTGGTCGAGCCGAGATCGCGGACGACGTAGCCCATCCCGTTCCAGGAGATGCGCGCGTGGCGGCGGCTGACCGCCTCGTCGTCGAGCGGGATCTCGGTCTGTATCGCACGCCCGCACTCGATCGCCCCGGTGCCGAGCGCGATGCGGCGCCCGAGCTCCGTGCCGTAGATCACGACCAGGCACGCGGTGCCAGGCTCCACCGGAAGCGCCGGCGGGGCGATGGACGTGCAGGTGACGAGCGTCTGCCGGTGATCGTTCTCTTGCTTCGCCACGCGGGAGGACCCAAGTACACCAGAGCCGGCGTTCCGGGGCAACGCACGTCGCGCATCGGACATGGTAGGCTTCAACCATGAAACGCTGCGGTTTCGCGCAGATGTGTGTGGCCGCCATGGCGGCCGCCGCGCTCTCCGCTCTCCTGAGCGGGTGTGGTCAGAGCGCGCCCCCGATCGACGAGACGGACGCCGCGCCGCCGCAGCCCGAGATCGTCTCGCGCTTCCCGGACGCCCCGCCCCTCCCGGGCGAGGCCGAGTGCAAGGTCGTCGTCCAGACGGGGATCCGCGTGACCTCCGCGCAGCACCTGCCGGTGTGCACGCCCGTCCAGTACGAGACAAACCCGCCGAGCGGCGGAGATCACTGGGCCCTCTGGGCCGAGTACAAGCGCTACGAGGCCGAGGTCCCGCGGGAGCTCTACGTGCACAACCTCGAGCACGGCGCGATCGTCCTCGCCTACCGGTGCCCGCCGTCGGGCTGCGCGGAGGTGGAGGCGATGCTCGACGAGGTGCGGACCGAGGCCGCCTCGGATCCGAGATGCCTCACGCTGCCCGGAGGGCCCGAGGCGCGCCTCGTGATGACGCCCGACAGCGCGCTGGACACCCCCATCGCCGCCGCGGCCTGGGGCGCCACGTACACCGCGACGTGCCTCGACAAGCCGTCGCTCGCGCGCTTCGTGGCAGACCACTACGGCAAGGGTCGGGAAGACACGTGCAGCAACGCGTCGGCCGTCGACGTCGATCTGCCGGACGGCGGCGCGCCGAGCTGCGGTGACGACATGCCGCCCGACGAGGGCGCGGGCGACACGCCCGACGCAGCCGGCGGCGGTCCGCCAGGACCGTAACCCGGTTGACAGGTGGCTCGCAGCCCGGGAGCATTCCTGGAATGAGCGAGCCGTCGACCGTGACACCTCGGTTGGCAGAGCGCTTCCGGCTGCTGGATGTCGCGGGGTCGGGCGGGTCGGCCGAGGTCTGGAGGGCCGTCGATCAGGAGCGCGGCGGCGTTGTGGCGCTCAAGATCGAGCGACGCGACCGCGGCGCGTCCGGGGAGGAGCGCGCGGCCGCGCTGCGGGCGCTCGCCCGCGAGGCGTTGCACGCGGCGCTCGCGCTCTCGCCGCGCCTGCCGGAGCTCGTCGATGTCGGGTGGCTGTCGGCGCGCGACGGCGTCGCGCGCGTCGAGGGCGCCCCCGGCGAGGAGCGGCGCGCGTTCGTGGCGATGCGCTGGATCGAGGGGCGCGCCGTCGCCGAGGCCGTACGCGAGCTGCCTCCGGGCGAGCGCGCGGCGCTGGCGCTCGCCGTCGCGCGCGACGCGGGCGAGGCGCTCGGCGACCTGCACGGCATCGGCCTGGCCCACGGGGATCTCAAGCCGGAGAACCTGATCCTGACGCCGGAGGGGCGGATCGGGATGATCGACCTGGGGCTCGCCTGCTCGATCCACGAGACCGCCGTGGAAGGGGCGACGCTCAGGTACCTCGCGCGCCGCGACGCGGAGCTCGGGGACGCGCGGGCGAGGGACCTGCTCGCGCTGGGGACGCTGCTCGCCGAGATCGCGCTCCCCGGCGTGGAGGCCGCGGACGATCCCATCGGGGCGGCGCGCGCCGCGGTGGCCGCGGGGAGCGCGGCCGGGCCCACGCTCGACGCGATCTGCAGGGCCCTCCTGTCGCCCTGCCCCGCCGCGCGGCCGTCCTCGGCGTGGGTCACCGAGTCGGCCCGCGCCGCGCTCGCCGGCGCGCAGCCGGCGCGCGATCCGAGCGCCGGGAGAGCGGCGCGGCGCGCGGACGACGATCCCGGGGCGCCGGGCGCGGCGCGCGATCGGCAAGACCGCGACGCGCGCCGCGTGCGCGCCGCCTACCTGCGCCTGCGGCGACACGAGCTCGAGACGGCGACCGGGGTGCGCGACGACGTGGCCTCCTGGCTCGCGGACGCGTTCGCGGTGGTCCAGCGGGCGCGCGCGCTCTCCGGCGCGGAGCCCGGCGCGGGCGACGGCGCGGCGCGCGCGGGCTCGCGGCAGGGCGAGGCGGCGTGGCTGGGGCGGCTCGGCCCGGACCGCGTCGCGCGGTGGCTCACCGCGCTCGTGGGGACGAGCGCCGCGGCGTGGCCGATGACGACCCTCGCGGCGGCGCCGGAGCGCGCGCTGGCGGACGCGCTCGTCGCCCTGGCGCGGCAGATCCCGCCGCGGGCCTGGACGTTCGCGGACGTCGAGGCGGCCGCGCAGGGGGGCGGCGCGCGACGGCGGGCGACCGCGGCGACGCGCGACCGCGGCGCCGCCAGCGAGGGCGCCGCCGCGGCGCAGGCCATGGGCGCGGCCGAGGCGGCGGAGCTGGCGCTCGCGATCGCGCGCGTGCCGCCGGATCCGCTCGCGATCGAGGCGATCGAGCAGCGCGACGACGCGCCCGCCAGCCTGGTCGTCGCCGCGGCGAACGCGCTCCGGCTGCACGGCGATCTCGGCCGCGCGCGGAGCCTGATGCTGCGCGCGTCCGTGCGGGACGCGACGGAGGCCGCGGCGCTCGCCGCGGAGGTCCTGCGGCGCGCCGGGGATCTCGTCCTCGCCGAGGAACGCGCCCGCGCCGCCATCGACGCCGGCGCAGACCCGGACGGGCGCGCGGCCGCGGTGCTCGCGCGCATCGCGATCGACGCGGGGACGCTGGGCGCGGCCGAGGCGCTCGCCGGGGAGGCGGTCACCGCGCCCCTCTGCGAGGTGCGCGCGCTGATCGCGGTGCTGCGCGGCGACGCCGCGCGGGCGCTGTCCGAGGTGGCGCGCGGCGAGGCGCTCGCGGGCTCCGTCGAGGAGCTCGCGCGGATGGCCGCGGTGCGCGGCTATGCGTGGCACGCGAGCGATCCGGAGCGCGCGCACGCGTCGTTCAGCGCCGCGGTCGACTACGCCGTCCGCGCCGGGGCCGTGGTCGAGGAGGCGACCTACCGGACCGGCGAGGCGGCGGCGGCGGTGGATCTCGGCGATCTCGACGGCGCGATCGCGACATCGACCCGCGCGGCGCTGCTCTGGGAGCACCTCGGCCGGCCAGCCCAGGGGGCGCGCGCGCTGCTCGCGTGCGCGGCCGCCTACGCCACCGCGGGCCTCGCGCACGAGACCCGCCAGATGGCCGAAGACGCCATCGCCCGGGCCCGCGACGCGGGCGACACGAAGGCGGAGGCCTACGCGCTCTGGGCGATCGCGGACGTGGCCGCCACGCGCGGGGACGGCGTTGCGAGCGCGGAGGCGGGCTCGCGGCTCGACGCGCGCGCGGCGGCGGAGCGCGCCGCGGCGCTCCTCGCCGGCGGCTCGGCGGACGACGCGCTCCGGGCGGCCGCGCGGCGCCTGCGCCACGGCGCGGGCGAGCTCGATGGCGCCCGCGTCGAGGAGCTCGACGAGCTCGCGAGCGGCCCGGATCTCGCCGCAGCTTCGCGGCTCGACTGGTGGGGGGCGCGCGCGGCGCGCGCCACGGACGACGTCGGCGACGCGCCCGCCGAGGACTACGGACAGGGCGGCGCGGCGCGCTCGGCGACCCACGGCGGCCGCAGCGACCGCGTCCTCGCCGCGCTCGCCTCGCTCTCGGGCGCCCGCGCGCCGATCGCGTCGCGCGGCCCGGCGCTCGCCGCGGCGCACGCGCTCGCGGTCCAGACCGGGCAGACGGACGTCGCGCACCGGGTGTTCGCGGCGCTCTCCGAGGCCGCGCGCGAGCTCTGCAGGCGCAACGCGGACGCGGGCTCGGCAGGCGCCTCCTCCGCCTCGCCGGGGCTCTCCGGCGCGGTCCGGTCGCTGCCGTGGGTCGCCCGCGCGCGGGCGCTGCCGGAGAGCGGCCTCGGCCCCGAGCAGGCGCGCGATCTGGAGGCGCTCGTCGGCGCGCTCGGCGAACGCGAGCGGCTCACGCCGCTGCTCGATCGGGTCGTCGACGCGCTCGTGCTGTGGACGGGGGTCGAGCGGGGGCTCCTGCTCCTGCGCGCCCCGAACGGGCGCCTCGTCCCGCGGGCCGCGCGCAATCTGGCGCGCTCCCGCCTCGGCGCGGAGCAGCTCGCGCTGTCCGAGACGCTCGCGCGCCGCGCCCTGGAGGCGCGCGAGCCGGTGGTCGCCGTCGACGCCGCGGGGGAGCTGCCGAGCGTGCACCGCAGCGTGCACGCGCTGAAGCTCCGGAGCGTGCTGGCCGTGCCGCTCATCGCGCGCGGCGAGGCGCTCGGCGTCGTCTACCTCGACGATCGCGTGCGCCGCGGCGCGTTCGGGGCGCAGGAGCTCCGGTGGGCGCGCACCATCGCGTCGGTCGCGGCGCTGGCGATCGCCGACGCGCGCGCGCAGGTGCAGCTGCGCCGCGCCGCTCGCCGCGCGGAGCGCGCGTCGTCGCGGCTCGCCGAGGAGCTCGCGCGCCGCGAGGCGGAGCTCGACGCGGCGGCGATCGAGCTCGCCAGGGCGCGTGGGGGCCGGGACACGCGCTACCGGTACGACGCCATCATCGGCGAGAGCGAGCCCGTGCACGCGATGCTGCGCCTCGTCGACCGCGTGACCGCGTCCGAGGTGCCGGTGCTCGTCTGCGGCGAGTCCGGCAGCGGCAAGGAGCTCGTGGCGCGGGCCATCCACCACAACGGCCCGCGCGCGGCGCACCCGTTCGTGAGCGAGAACTGCGGCGCGATCCCCGAGGGGCTGCTCGAGTCGGCGCTCTTCGGGCACGTGCGCGGCGCGTTCACGGGCGCGGATCGGCCGCGCGCCGGGCTCTTCGAGGTGGCGGACCGGGGGACGCTGTTCCTCGACGAGATCGGCGAGATGAGCTTCGCCATGCAGACGAAGCTGCTGCGCGTCCTCGAGGACGGCCTCGTGCGGCCGCTCGGCTCGGAGCGCACGCGCAAGGTCGACGTGCGCGTCATCGCCGCGACCCACCGCGATCTGGAGGCGCTCGTCCGCGCCCGCGCCTTCCGCGAGGATCTCTTCTACCGGCTGAACATCATCACGATCCGGGTGCCGCCGCTGCGCGAGCGCGCCACCGACGTGCCGCTCATCGTCCAGCACCTCGTCTCCAAGCACGGCCGCGGACCGGTCCGGGTCACGCGCGGGGCGATGGATCGGCTCTCGACCCACGGGTGGCCCGGCAACGTGCGCCAGCTGGAGAACGAGATCCGGCGGGCGATCGTGCTCTGCGATGGGACCATCGATCGGGAGCACCTGTCGCCCGAGATCGCGCAGGGCGGCGGCGCGGCGCCGCGCGAGCTCGGCCTCAACGTCCGCGGGAGGATCGACGCGCTGGAGACGGAGCTCGTGCGCGACGCGCTGGAGCGCACGCGCGGCAACCAGACGCAGGCGGCCAAGCTGCTCGGACTGTCGAGGTTCGGCCTGCAGAAGATGATCAAGCGGCTCGCGATCGAGGCGTGAGGCGAGCCCGAGCGCGTCACCGCTGCTTCACGAGGGCGCCGGCGTCGCGCAGGATCGCGGGGATCCCCTCGTCGTTCGCCTCGTAATAGCCGCGGATCACGCCCTCCTGGTCGACCAGCACCAGGCGCTCGCCATGGAAGATGCTGAAGATGCCAGGGCTCGACTCCGTCTTTCCCATCGCGATCTTGAAGCCCTTGAGGATCGTCGACTCTATCTGATCGAGAGGGCCTGTCAGGAACGTCCAGCGCTCGAGCGGGAGCTCCTGCGACGCCGCGTAGGCCGCGAGCACCTCCGGCGTGTCGTTCTCCGGGTCGACGGTGAACGTCACGAGGTGCAGCGCGTCACCGAGATCGCGCCCTCGCTGGTCGATTTCCTTCATGCGCTGCGTGAGCTTGGGACAGACGGTCGGGCAGGTCGTGAAGATGAAGTCGGCGATCCACACCCGGCCCCGGAGCTGCTCCAGGCCGAACCGCTGGCCCCGCTGATCCGTCAGCTCGAAGGCCGGCAGGGGGATGCGGATCGCGGGCGGCTCCGCGGCGTGGCCGCGGACCGCGCGGCCGACGAGGAAGGGCACGACGAGCCCGACCAGCGCGACGAGCGCGATCCAGAAGAGCGGCCTGCCGATGAGCGCCCCGCGCCGAGGCCCCGGCGCGGGGCCGCGGCCTTCCGGAAGCAGCTCGTCGGTCGGTTCCGCGGTCGGAGGAGCGCCGTTCGCCGGGCGCGTCGGCTCCATTGAAACCATCCGAGGACGCTTAAGGGCCGCTCCCTGGCGCGTCAAGGCGGCGGGGCGCCGCTCAGGCGCCGATCATCAGCGCGGCGAAGAGGAGCACCAGATACACCATCGAGGCGAAGAAGACCCGTCGTGCCCAGGGGGCGCCGGTGCCCGGCCGGAGGCCGCTGACGCCGAGCCCGAAGAAGGCACCGCCGAGCAGGACCGCGGCGCCGAGGTAGACGGGGCCCGCCACGCCGAGCGGGAAGAGGAGCACCGAGGCCAGCACGAGCAGCGCGAGATAGCCGACGATGTGGAGCCGCGTTGTGCGATCTCCCTTCTCCAGGGGCAGCACCTTGAGCCCTGCGCGCCGGTACTCGTCCTGACGGAAGAGCGCGATCGCCAGGAAATGCGGGATCTGCCAGAGAAACATGACCGCGAAGAGCATGAAGCCGGGCGCATCGATCTGCCCGGTGACGCTCGTCCACCCGAGCAGCGGCGGGATGGCGCCGGGGATCGCCCCGATCGGCAGCGAGAGCGTCGTCCTGCGCTTGAGCGGGGTGTAGACGAGCACGTAGCTGAGCAGCGCCAGCGCGGCGAGCGCGCCCGTGACGGCGTTCACCCCGAGGAACAGCAGCAGAAGCGACGTGGCCGAGAGCGCGATCCCGAACCAGAGCGCCACCTCCGGCGCGAGCCGCCGCGCCGGCAAGGGGCGGCTCCGCGTCCGATCCATCAGCCGATCGGTGTCGCGCTCGATGTACATGTTGAGCACATTGGCGCCCGACACGACGAGGACCGTCCCGAGCAGCGCCAGCGCGAGCTGGGTCACAGGCACGGCCGCGCCGTCGACCGCCTGTCCGCCCAGCCCGACGCCGAGGTAGCGGCTCGCCACCCACATGCCGCCGAGCATCGTGGCGGCCACCATCCTCGTGATGCGCGGCTTGGTGAGGCTCACGAGATCGGCCGCTACCTGGAGCAGCGGGCGCGCGCTCGTGGGAAGCGCGCAATCGTCGCCTCCAGAAGGCTCGGCCTGGCGGATGTAAGGGACCGGGGCCCGCTCCGTGGCCTGCTCGGCGCTCATGGTCACGCGCGCACCTCGCCGCCGTGACCGGCGCTCGCGCCGCGCGCCCGCGCGACATCTCCAGAGACCCCTGTAGGCGGGATAGCCAGGCCGGAAAACGACGTCATCGCCTGAGCGCGGGTGGCGGGGGAGAACAGCATCTGGGCCGGGACACTAGCGCGCGCAACGCGGCTCGGGGAGTCGAGTTCGTCCGTTGTCGCCGCTTCCCTTTAGGGCACGAGTCGCCGTGCGGCAACCGTCGCGGCGCGCCCGTCCGCCTTCTTCTTCACGTCGAGCGAGCTTCTTCGCGTCGAGCGCGGCAGGGAGGGTCGTTCCTCCGCGCTGCTCGCCGCCGGCCGAGCGGCCCCGGGCGCGCCGCCGCCTGCGGCTGGCGCCGCCAGGGACCTCACCAAAGGCCCTTGAGCTCGTCCTTGTTTTCCGCCGGCTCAGGCTCGGTGCCGGCGTACGTGAACGTGACCTGGGCGGGCTCGTCGTCCGCGACCGTGACATCGGCCGTCTTCAGCCCATAGTGGGAGTGCCACGCCTCGAGCTTGTACTTGCCGGCAGGGACCTTCTCGATCGTGAAGGAGCCGTCATCGCCGCTCACGGCAAAGAACGGGTGATCCGTCACCACGACAAAGCCGCGCATCCACGGGTGGATGTCGCAGGTGAGCTTGATGATGCCGTCGTTCCACGTCTTCGTGAGCGGATCGGCGCCCCTCGGCTGCGCCTGGTTGAACAGCGTCTCAGAGCCCTTGTAGGAGTGCACGTTGTGCAGCGTCCGGTCGCTGTTCTTGATGTCGACCTGCTGCCCGGAGACCACGCCCTGGACGCGCGGCTCATACATGCAGTCCTTCTGGTCGATCACGGCGTGGGCATCGGGCGCCTTCCAGCTGCCCTGCACGCCCCCGACCGTGATGCGGACGAAGGTGTCCTTGAGCTTGCCGTCGTTGACGACGACGGCGTTGTACACGACGTCCTTGTCCTGGCAGATCGGGGCGTCCTTGCGCGCGGCCGGGACCTTCATCTCGACCGGCTTGCCGGTGAGCTTGACGACCCCCTTGATCGTCCCCTTGCCCTCGGGCGCGGCCGCCTGTCCCGTCGTCTTCGGCGCATCAGCCGCCTGCGGCGCCGCGCTGGGCTTCTCGGCCGAGGCCGCCGGCGCGACGGCCGTGGACGTCGCCGCCGTGCCGCCGGCGGGCCTCGCGGGCTCCTCGGGGCACCCGGCGCCGAGCGTCAGCGCGGCGAGCGCGAGAGCGGACAGCGAGACGAGATCGCGACGATGCATGAGGACTCTCCCGTGCCCCGCGGCGCGCCTCGCGAGCCTGGGTCGCGCCCCGCCGGGTCCGGTGAAGGAGAGACCGGCGGGACCGGATGGCTCCCGCACCGCGCCCCGGCGGCGAGCAGCAGGTGGAACGCTGCGCGCGGATCGTCCGCGCGGCGAGGGCGTGCTTAACGAGTGTCGTCGCTCGCGTCAACCTGACGCGCCCCCGGTGATGTCCGGTTTTCCGGCGCCCGGGAGGCGCTCGCGGCGCCCTCGCGCTCGGTCGCGAGCACGGCCGCCCAGAAGCCGCGCTCGTCGCGCGCGGCGAGCGCGACGCAGAGGGCGGCGATCACCAGCGACAGCGCGTTGAGCGGCACCTCCGGGGCGCTGCGCGCGACGAGCAGCAGCGCGAGCGCGCCGCCCAGGACCGGCAGCCGCGGCGGCGCGATGAGCGCGAGCGCGACGACCACCACCGAGAGCGCGGCGGCGAACAGCTGCATCGAGAGCGGCACGACCGGAGCGGGGCGCGTGAGCAGCCGGTCGAGCGCGCGGCGGATGAGCGCCTCGAGCATCGACGCGTCGTCGGCGGCGCCCGCGAGCGCCGCGCGGGTGACGAGCAGCGACGAGGCGAGCGCCGCGAGCGAGAGCGGGCTGACGAGGCGCGGCCGCGGCTGCTCGGCGTCGCGCGGTCGCGCCTCGCGGCGCGCGCCGAGCGCGACCGTCGCCACGAGGACGGCCAGCGCGTCGAGCGCGAACGCGGCCGTCGCCACGGAGCTCGTCGCGCTGGCGAGCGCCTTCGAGCCGCGGTCGTTCGCCACGACGGCGAGGAGGACGCCGGTGAGCCGCACGAGCGCGGAGGCGCCGACGAGCCCGAGCGCCGCCGCGACCGGCCGCATGAACGGGACGCGGAGCGCCTCCCAGGCGCTGCCGAGCGCGAGGATCGCCGCGCTCACGCCGATCAGCGCGGCGAAGAGGTCGGGCACGCGCCCCGCGGTCGCGTGCAGGACGACGAGGATGACGAAGCTGCCCGCGACGATCGCCGCGATCCTCAGCGCGTACGGGACGCGGCTCCGCACGACCGCGCCGATCAGCGCCATCGCGACCACGATCGCGCCGATCGCGAAGAGCTGCGACGCGCCGGCGCCGGCGAGCTCGACCGCGTGCGCGGCGCGCTCGATGCCCACCGCCAGGCCGACCATCGCGGGCGCGAGCATGCGGCCGAGGAGCATCGCGAGCAGGGCGAGCACGGCGAGCGGCCGGATCAGCCGGAGCACGGGCAGGCCGGCGAGCGGCGGGCGCTCGGCGGCGGACGACCGCCGTTCGGCGGGCGGAGCGTCGCCGCCGTCCTCGCGACGGGGCGAGCCGGCGGCGTCCGGTGCGGCGGAGGGAGGAGGGGCTTCGGGGGGAAGATCGATGTTGAGGAGCATGAAGAAGAGCGCCCGTCGCTCAGCCCTTGTCCCAGGCGCGGGGGGCGTCGAGATCGGTGAAGACCGCAGCGGTCGCCGAGGCGTCGATCAGGTCCTGCATCCGCTGACCGCCGGCCTCCTCGACGATGCGGTCGTCGTACTCATCGGCGAGCACCGACAGGTCCCGGAGGGCGACAAGGATCTCGTCGGCGTCGAGCGTCTCGCCGCCGAGGAGCGTGTGAACGATGACCACACACGAACCCTGCGCGACGTAGCCGAAGGCGCCGAAGCGGATGCGCGCGTTCAGGCGGAGCAGCTTCATCGCGAGATCCGGCGTCATCTCGACGCCGCGGGCGAGCTGCGCGACGAGGCGCACGAGCGCGCGATCCGGCGCCCAGGGCAGGACATGAAGGTACACGTACGCGGTCCCCTGGCGGACGACGTAGAACTGCGGCTCGATCCGGGTGAACGCCGGGGAATCCGCGAGCGCCGCCTCGATGCGCGCGATGGTCACTTGAACGGCCGCGTCGGAATCCTTCGACATGCCGCCGAGAATACATCGCCGCGGTCCCTGTGCAGAGCCGGGACCTAACGCCGGAGCGGGAGCAGCGGTCCAGGCGGCGCCCGCATCTGCTCGTCGCCCGGGACGGGCCGCGGCGCCCTGCGCACCGGCGCCGGCTCGACCGGGGCGGCATCGGACGGCGCCTTCAGCAGGAAGGGCCGCGCGTTGCGGGTGGAGCACGCGTCGTACGGATCCCGGTGGAACTCCCAGTGCAGGTACACGTTGCCGTCGGGCGAGACGATCGCGTCCGGCGCCTTTCCGAACGGTGACGCGCGGTGCACCGAGTTGAGCGCGACCATGTCGAACGCCGTCATCCCGCTCGGCCTCGTGACCCCGAGGCGCACGATGCTGCCGCTGTCCTTGTTCAGCACGATCTCCAGGTGCGTCACCCGGTTCTGGTTGAACGCGTGCCCCGAGTGCAGGCTCTCGAGCGACGCCAGGAACTCCTCCGCGAAGATCGGGTGGAGCCGGTTGTGGATCATGTTGATGTACGTCGCGAACGGCACCCGCGCGGCGTTGAGGGACGTCTGGTTGCCAGGCTTGACCGAGGGGTCGTAGTTCTCGATCGCGGCGCGCCACTTCTTCCACTTGTCCGTCGTCTCCCACGAGCCCCGGTGCGCGCTCTTGCGGGACGCGCCGTCCGAAGCCCGTTCCGCCCTGAGCTTCTCGTTGCCCACGGCCGCCTGCACGCCGGCCATGTTCAGGTTGAGGTTGGGCCCGCCGGGGAGCCCTGGAGCGCCGAGGCCGATCGAGCCGACGCGGACCGGGCTCTGGTAGGGCTGCGGCGTCGCCTTCTTTCCGGCGACGCGGCTCTTGCCGTCGCCGCCCGGGTTCGCCGGGTTGAGGGTGTAGCCCGCGCGCGGGTTGTCGACGACCTCGGGCGACGCCGGCCCGGAGCCGCCCGCGGCGCCCTTCTCCGGCGCCGGCACGCCGGGGGGCGCCTGCGCCACGCGACCGCCGCCGCTCGCGCCCGGGACGCTCGCGGGCGGCGCCGCTCGAGAGGCCTGCGCTGCCTGCGCCGGGGACGCCGGGCTGTGGTGCTCCGCGCTCTCGCTGTCGGGGTTCTTCTCGCCGGGCGCGTTCTTCTCGTTGCCGGCGCGCTCCTCGCTGTGGCCGCTGTGATCGTGGTCGCTGTCGCCGACCGTGTCCTTCGGCCCCCTCGGGCCGGTCGGGCTCCCGGGCGTCGGCGTGGGATCGTCCTGATCCTTCGAGCGGATCTGCGCCATGGTCTCCTCGGCGACCTTGTTGGCGTCGTCCGCGATCCGGTCCGCCTCGGGGTTGTCCTCCTGGTCCTTCTCGACGTGCTGGCGGACGGCGATCCGCCGATCCGCCGGCGGCAGCGGCGGCGGCGGCACCGGCTGGACCGGCACGACCTTGGCCACCTCTTCCTTGGGCGGCTCCGGCTTCGGCGGCGCGGGCGGAGGCGCCTTCGCCTGGCGCGGCGGCTCGGGCTTCGGCGGCTTCTTCTTCTCCGCCTTGGCCGGCTCGGGCTCCTGCTGCGGATCGGTCGGCGCGTCCTTGTCCGGGTCGCCGTCCGGCGATCGCTCCGGCGGCGCAAGCGGGGCGGGAGGCGGCGTCGTCGCCATGCCGTCGGTCAGCACCTCGAACGTCGTATCGCCCGGACGGAGGCCCTCCCGCACCGCGTGGACCATCCGGCGGAGCTGCGCCCGATCCTCGATGACCTGCGCCACCTCGACCGCGCCCCCGCCGCCCGCCATGTGCGCCACGATCGCCGCGCAGATCCACAGGGCGAGCGGGATGTGGGCGTCGCGCGACATGGTGCTCAGCGCCTCCGCGCTGCAGAGGCCGTACCGCGCGAGGAGGCGCAGCCGGAACAGCAGCGAACGACGGTCACCGGTGGCACCTCCAGACTCCGCGTGAACGACCTGCTCGAACAGTACGTCGATGCGCCAATCGCACCCCGAAAGCGCCTCGAACCTAGCATCCGGGGATCAGCGCAGCAACGGTCGCCGCGCGCCGAGCCCTCGCTTCTGCCGCGTCCGCCGCGCGCCACGTGAAGCGCGCGGCCCGCTGGGAGCAGCCCTGGGCGGCGCGCTCGAGGCGGCGCCGCCGGCCGTCGACGCGGCGCCCTCGCCGGCGCTGCGATCAGAGCTTGTTGATCGCGTCCCAGTGATCGGCGATCTCCTGCGCCGTCCAGACAGCGCCCTCGTCCTTGAACTTTCCGGGGCTCTGAACGACCTTGTAAATGTACATCTGCGCACCGGCGACGGCGAGGACGTTGCCCGTCCGGTCGGCGCACAGGTTGGAGGCGAGGAACAGCGCCGCGGGCGCGACGTGCGCCGGCGTGAGGGTGTCGCCGGCCGACTGGAACATGGGCAGATCCTCGGTCATGCGGGTCTTGGCGATGGGCGCGACCGCATTGACGGTGATCCGCTGCTTCTGCAGCTCGATCGCGGCGGTGCGGGTGAGCCCGTAGATGCCGGCCTTGGCAGCCGCGTAGTTGGCCTGTCCGAAGTTGCCGAGCATCCCCGAGACGCTCGTGGTGTTGACGATCCGCCCTCCCTCGCCCTGCGCGACCATCTGCTTCGCGGCGGCCTGCGTGCACAGGAACGTCCCCTTCAGGTGAACGGTGATGACGGCGTCCCACATCCCCTCATCCATCTTGAGGAGCGTCTTGTCGCGGAGGATCCCCGCGTTGTTCACAAGGATGTCGACCCTGCCGAACGCGTCGACGGCGGTCTTCACGATCCTCGCCGCGCCCTCGGGGGTCGCCACGTTGTCGAAGCTCGGCGCGGCCTGCCCGCCCGCGGCCCGGATCTCCTCGGTGACCTGCGCCGCCAAGGCGTCGCTCGAGCCCGATCCGTCGCGCGCGCCGCCGAGGTCGTTGACGACGACCTTCGCGCCCTCCCGGGCGAAGAGCAGCGCTTCCTCGCGGCCGATCCCGCCGCCGGCTCCCGTGATGATCGCGACCTTTCCGTCGAGCAAGCCCATCGCAGATTCCTCCTGATCCGCGCGCCGGCGCGCCGCGCCGGGCCGTTTTCGGGCGGAGCTTCGCACAGCGGGCCGCGATCCGGGCGCACATTCGTGCGTGCCAGGGGGCGCGCGCTCGTCTGCCTGCCTGCCTGCCCGCCTGCCCGCGCGCGCCCTTCCGGCCGCGTCCGCGCGCGCTCGCCGCCTGCCCGCGCGCGGGCGCGGCTTCTTTGCCCGATCGCGCGCGGCGATGATAACGCCGCATTCGATGCAACTGCCCAGCCGCCTTTCCACGTCGACCCTGGGAGACCTGCTCGGCGCGCTGCACCGCGAGAGGACCACCGGGCTCCTGGAGCTCTGCGAGCTCAGGACGCCGAGCGGCTCCACGGTGCCCGGTCGCCAGCACCGGATCCAGCTCTTCTCCGGCCTGGTGACGGCCGTCGAGACGCCGCTCCGGGTGCCCCGCCTCGGCGAGATCCTCGCGCGGGAGGGCTCGGCGCCCGAGCCGTCGATCCAGCGGCTCGCCGCGCTCGTCGCCGCGCACCGGGGGCGCCGGACCGGCGAGGTGCTCGTGGCCGCGGGGCTCATCCCGGAGAGCGCGGTCGAGCGCGCGCTCCAGATCCAGCTCCGCGCCCGCCTCGAGGCGCTCTTCGCCATCGAGGAGGCGACCATCTGCTTTCACACGGCGAGGCCGCTCGCCGGGGCGCTCCGACAGACCGGCCCGCTCGCGCCGAGCGATTTCCTCCACGGCCGCCCGCGCGCGCGCGACCGTCACCGGCGCGTCGCGGGCGGCGCGCGCGGCGGGCCGTCGAGCGCGCCCCCGCGCGGCGCGCCGTCGAGCGCGCCCCCGCGCGGCGCACCGTCGAGCGCGCCCCCGCGCGGCGCGCCGTCGAGCGCGTCCCCGCGCGCCGTCCGGCTGGACGAGCCGCGCCGCCGGGCGCTCGAGGTGCTCGGTCTGCGCGAGGGCGCGACCGAGGCCGAGATCCGCCGCACCTTCCGCCGCCTGGCCGCGGTCCTGCACCCCGACCGCGGCGCCGCGCAGCCCGGCGAGCGCGCCCAGCGCACCGCGCAGTTCGCCGAGCTCTCGGCCGCCTACCACCTGCTCGTCGCCTGATCGCTAGACCCTGCCCACCAGGCGCTCGACAAGGAACGACGCCACGGTGATCGGCTTCGTGCCGGGGCCGAAGCCGGCGTCGAAGCCGAGCTCGACGGCGAGGTTGTTGTCGATGCGCGGACCGCCGAGGAGCAGGATCACCTTGTCCCGGAAGCCCTGGCGCGCCGCCAGCTCGACGAGCGCCGCCGCGTTCTCCTTGTGGCAGTTCCGCTGCGTGATCACCTGCGACACGAGGATGGCGTCGGCGCCGAGCGCCTTGGCCTTCTCGCAGAGCTCGGCGTTCTCGACCTGCGCGCCGAGGTTGTGGGCGTCGAAGCACTTGAAGCTCTCGAGGCCCTTCTCTCCGGCAAAGCCCTTGTAGTTCAGGATCGCGTCGATACCCACGGTGTGCGCGTCGCTGCCGGTGCAGGCGCCCACGACGACGATCTTGCGGCCGAGCTTCTTCGCCTGCTCCTCGATCTGGTCGCGCGTGAGCGGCTGGGCCGCGAGCTCCTCCACCTCGATGTCCGAGGTGTCGACACCGTGCTGGGAGTGGCCGTAGACGACGAAATAGGTGTGCTCCCGGCTGACCTGCTCCATGGCCGTGACCAGCGGATCGCGCAGGCCGTGCGCCTCGGCGAAGCGCTTCGCCGCCTCGCGCGCCCGGTCGCCCGGCAGGATGCGCAGGGTGAACGACATCTGGACCATCCCGTCGCCCTCGCGATCGCCATACGCACGCAGGATGTTTCGCTGTGTCATGGAGCCCATGGTGTACATCACTCCGCGGCGGTCCGGTACTGCGCCTCGCCGCCGGCAGGCGGGACTCGCGTGTTTGTCCTGGCAACCGCGCGGGAGCTCGTCCGCGGCGCCGCGGCCGATAGGTCATCGGCGATCCGAAGCGCCACCGTATTCCAGGGCTCTCCTGACGAAATCAGGCATTTCC
Source organism: Sorangium sp. So ce590 (assembly GCF_051521365.1). NCBI lineage: Bacteria > Pseudomonadati > Myxococcota > Polyangiales > Polyangiaceae > Sorangium > Sorangium sp. So ce590. Next base: position 3,696,423 of record NZ_CP150346.1, on the reverse strand, counting down.
GCCCAGCTGATGCGCGTGATCACTCGAGCTTCCGTCGCGTCGTCTTTGAAGCTCCACCGGCCGAAGACGGAGGCGCTCAGGCTCATCCCCGCCGGGAGGAGAACGCTCCCGGCGCCGCCACACACCGCATCGTCATTCTTCGGGCTCCGGCAGGCAGCAGACGGTGATCGGGTGCGGTGCCCCGCCGAACGGCGTGCAGTCTGGCAACTCGCTCACTTCCCATTCCGCGCTGAGGCTGCCGAGCGCCGGCCCGGGCTCGACGTGCAAGCAGGCGTCCCCCTCGCCGCCGGCCACCTCCGCGGTCCCGATGAGCGCGCTGTCGCTGCACGCGCGGTCCGCATAGGCGCTCACCCGCACCTCGCACCGGCCCGGTGTCGTGGTCACGCAGCTGCACGGCTCGCAGTTTCGAGGGTCGGACAAATCGCGTTCATAGAAGAGGAACCTCTCCGAGAACTGCGGTGGATCGCCCGGTGAGGCAGGCGCCTCGCAGTCCCGGACACCTGGGACTAGCGCGATAGTGCAGTAGCGCCACTCCGGGGGCACATGGGCCTCCTGCTGGTTCACCATGCACGAATCAACGAAGCTCGGGCAGTAGCACTACTGCGGGAAGTTGCCCCGGATCGGCAGAAAAACCGCCATGGCGCCAAGGTCGCCAAGGAGAGAGAGGACGTGCCGTCCCGGCGTTTTCCCCTCTCATTTCCCTGGTTTCTTGGCGCCCTTGGCGCCTTGGCGGTTCGCTTCCGTGTCCGACTTCCCGCAGTGGTGGTAGTTATCGATCACGCTGCCGGCACACGCGACCGCGACCTGGGAAGGCCCCTCCGGGACCGGGGGTGCATCGAAAACGCTGGGCTCGCAGGACGACTCGCTCACCGGCCCGATCCAGATCGATCCTACCCGCGATGACGGCACGGTGCCCGGCGAGATGCAGCGTCCATCCCAGCCGGAAGGCGGATTGAACGGCGTGTTCGTCGCCTCCGGCGGCGCACCTCACACTACGTGTGAGGCTCCATGCGGTCAAGCCGCCTTGGCCTGGTAGAGAACGAGGAAAACAGCTCAACTGTCAGGCAATTCTGGTGGTTCGTCCGGAATGCTCCGCCTCCTCTTGCACGGCATCACGGCATGGCGCCGAGCTCCCTCGCGCGCCGGCGGATCACGAAGCTCACCGCCGCGGTCGGGCACATCGCCTGCGGCCCGCTGCAACGCTTGATGCAAGCGTTGCAGCGGGCGACTCGGGGGCCGAGTCGGCTATTTCAAGGCGTGAGACGGCCGACTCGGTGGGCCAGCGGGGCAGATCAAGCCTTGAAAGCGCCGGCCGGGCGGCCGAGTTGGCCATTTCAAGCCTTGAAAGCGCCGGCTGGGCGGCCGAGTTGGCCATTTCAAGCCTTGAAGCGGGCGCCAGGGCGCCAGAGAGGGCGATTTCAAGGCGAACGAGGGCTCACCGCCGCGCTGGCAGCCTGCCGCCGCGGCCGCCGGGCGAGCACGACTGCGGCAAGTCGGGCTGCCTGATCCTCCGGGGGTTGCCCCCTCCTGCCTGGCCTCCTGCCCGATTTTCCGGGGGTCGGCCCCCGTCCGGCCGGGCATCGTACCCGATCGCGCGGGGTCGCACGCCGGCCCTCCGGGCCATGGACTACGACGACGATCGCTCCAGCACCTCGAGGATCGGATTCAGGTAGTCCGGGTGCCGGGCCACGACCCCCGAGTACCCCTTCCCTCCGGTGCGCGTGCGCTTGACGTCGCCGAACGCGCCGCGCCCGATCGCGTCCCAGAGGGTCTCCCGCTCGACCTCGCGCAGGAGCGCGTGCGCCTTGTCGAGGACCTCGCGGGCGCGCGACTCGACGATGCCGCCCGGCTTCCACTGGATCTCGTCGCCGAGGTGCCGCGCCGCCGTGAAGATGTAACGGGCGCTCTTCAGCGAGAGATACCGGTCCATGAGGAGCGGCGTGTGGACGGCCTCGCTGAACATCCCGAGCAGCGCGATCGACTGGCCGGTCGTGATCCCGACCAGGTTGAACATGGCGTCATGGACGTGGCTGTGGAAGATGTCGCCTGTCTTGAATTTCGTGGGCGGCATCCACTTGATCGGGTGCCGATCGAAGATCTGCCGGACGAGCTGGGCCTGGGCGAGCTCGAAGAGGAGGCTGTCCTCGAGCCAGGGGTTGATCTCGAAGGCGTGGCCGAGGCCCATCAGCTCCTCACGGAGGCCCGCGCGCCGGGCGAACGCCTCGTTGATGAACTGCGACGCGAGCACCGTATGGGCCTTCTCGACGGCGTCGGCGGTCGTGAGGTAGTTGTCCTCTCCCGTGTTGATGACGATGCCGCTCCGCGCGATGATCCTGCGGGAGAAGTACTGATCGATGAACGTCCGCTGCATGTTGATGTCGCGGAACAAGATCCCGTACATCGCGTCGTTGAGCAGCATGTCGAGCCGCTCGACCGCCGCCATCCAGGCGATCTCGCTCATGCACAGGCCGGACGAGTAGTTCGTCTGCGCGAGGTAGGTGCCGGTGTCGCGGGTCGCCTCGTCGGCGGCGCGGCGGATGATCCTGAAGTTCTCCTGGGTCGCGTACGTGCCGCCGTACCCCTCGGTGGTCGGCCCCTCCGGGACGTAGTCGAGGAGCGACTGGGCGGTCGCGCGGATCACGGCGACGATGTCGGCGCCGGCGAAGCCGGCGGCCTTGGCCTGGACGGCGTCGTCGTAGATGTTGCCGGTCGCGACGATGACGTACTTGAGCGGCGCCGTGCCGACCCGGTGCGCCGCCTTGTTGGCCTCGCGCTCGTCGCGGGCGCTGTCGATCCGGGCGATCGCCTCCCGCGTCGCCGCCTCGATCGCGCCGCGCGCCTCGGCCACGGACGGGCCCGGGCCGAAGTCGACCGCCTCGCTGAACGCCAGCATCTCGGCGGCCTCCTGCACCGAGGCGGCGCCCTCGCAGAGCGCCCGGCCGAGGTGGTACGCGACCCCGCGGCCGACCTGCCCCGCCTTGTGGATGCGATCGACGAGCGCGTTGGCGAGCGGCGTCCCCTCCGCGTCGGCGCCGACCACGCCGTAGGCGCGGGCCACGGTGCGCTCGACGCCGACCGTTGTGTGGCGGTCGATGAAGCGCTGCACCTCGTCGGCGATGTCGGCGGCAAACGCGCGGCACGCCTCCACTTTTTCCTGCTCCACGGGGACAGTCGTCATGGATTTCTCCGGGGCAGGCGGTCTTAGCGCACTCTCACCGCGGCCGGTACTCCGGCGCGGGATCCGCGGCGGAGCAGCCGGCCGCGGCCGGCCGGCGGCGGCGCACGGCGGCACGCGGCAGCGCGCGGCGCGCGGTCCTGCACGTGCGCGGCGCGACGGGCGGCGCTAGACGAGGGGTCATGGGCAAGCTCATCCTGCTCTTCACGGCGGTCCCGATCCTGGAGTTCTGGCTGCTCCTGTCGATCGGCGACGTCATCGGCTTCTGGCCGACCGTGGCGCTCGCGCTCGGAACGGCGATCCTCGGGGTCGCGCTCGCGAAGCACGAGGGGCTCAAGGTGCTCGCTTCCTGGCGGGGCGCGATGGCCGAGGGCCGCGTCCCGGACGAGGGGCTCGCCGGAGGCCTGCTCGTGCTCCTCGGCGCGGCGCTGCTCGTCACGCCGGGGGTGCTGACCGATGTGGCCGGGCTCCTGCTCCTGGTCCCGCCCGTGCGCCGCCGGCTCGCCGCGGCCGTGCGCGAGCGGTTCGAGCGGCGGGTGGCCGCGGCGAGCGCCGCGGCCGCGGCGAGCGCCGCCGGCCTCGGCGGGGGCGGCCCGGGCAACGGGGCGTTCTTCACCATGAGGGTCATCGACTTCGGCGGCGGGCCGTTCGGCGGGCGCACCGCGCAGCGCCCCGGCGCGCCCCGCGAGCGACCGGCGTGGCCGGCGTCAGGCCCGGTCATCGACGTCGAGGCGGAGGTGACCGAGGACGACGAGCGCGGCGGGCCAGCGCAGCAGACGCGGCGACTGCCCCCCTGACATCCCGGTGACATCTGTGTTTCGGCGAGCCCATGCGCGCTCGCCCGCGCCCTCCGGGCACCGACGACTCTCGCGCTCGACGCCAGAACACCCGCGTGAGGGGCCGGCGAAACACGCAAGCAACAACGCAAGCAACAACGCAAGCAACAACGCAAACAACAACGCAAACAACAACGCGAGAGGACGATTCACGCGCGGGCTGCGTGAATGAAACGATAAAGAAACAAAGGATATTATAGACTTCTGAACGTCGTCGGCGTGGTCCGACATCTCAGGAGAGACGAGATGAAGATCTGAACCCGCACAACGTGACGCGACAACGCACAAGCAACCAACGCAGCAACCCCCTATGCTAGATCCAACTCGACACGCGATCCCATCGAACGAACCGCGCCGCTCGGATAGCGGCACGAAGAACGGCTCTGGTACGACGTCCAGCCCTGAACAGCACCGCCGCGCTCGCCTGCGCGCGCCTCGCGCGGCGATGAGCCAGCGGTCGCACGGCGCGCCCTCGCGGAGGGTGCCGCGATGAGGCTCATCCGGACCATGGCCGGCTGGCTGCTCGGGCACATCGATCCAAGGGAGCCGCTCGGCAGCTCGCTCATCAACGCCATCTCCCGGCTCCCCATCCACCTCGCCGCGGACGCCGTGTGCCTCCGAAGGAACGCGGACTCTGGCGCGCTCGAGGTGCTCTTGACCCGGCGAGGAGCGTCGGAGTCGGGCCCCGGACAGTGGTGCTGCCCCGGGAGCGTCCTGTCGCCGGGCGAGCAGCCCGAGCACGTCCTCCATCGGGTCGGGATGACGATCTCCGACTTCACGTTCGTCGGCGACTACTTCTCGGCCGCCGCGCGCGGCTGGATGCTCTCCCGGGTCCACCAGGCGAAGCTCGCCGAGGTCCCGGCCACCGGCGCCTGGTGGCCCGTCGAGCAGCTGCCGAACGACATGGTGCCCAAGCATCGGGAGCAGGTCATCCCGATGGCGATCGAGGCCTTCCACGCCCAGCGCGCGAGGCTCGCGCAGAAGGCCGCCCCCGCCCCGCTGACGTGAGCAGCGCGCCGCGGGGCCTCGCCGGCCCCGCGCCCCTCGGGCCCTCTGCGCGTCACCGCGCCCCTCGGGCCCTCTGCGCGTCACCGCGCCGACGCCACCCAGCGTACGCCAGCGCATCTCCTCGGCGTGTTCCGTCCTGGTGGGCAGTCCACCCCGGCAGAGGGCGACCGGCCACGGCGATGTAGAGCCCGCACACACCGGTGAAGGAACCGTGGGCGGTCCGCACCGGCCGCCCGCTCCGGGCGCGCGCAGCCGGCCACTAGGGTTCGCGCGCCGCTTGGGCTATTCTGCGGGGTACGGCTGCGGATCCCGGCGGCGGCGCTCTCCGCGGGTGATTCCGCAGGAACATGGAATCCATGACGGTCGACAAGACAGCTCTCATCGTGGGAGGAACGGGCCTGGTCGGCGGCCACTGCCTGCGCCTCCTCGTGCAGCAGCCCGCGTACGCGCGGGTCGTCGCCCTGCTACGCCGCCCGGCCCCGATCGAGGATCCGCGGCTCTCCCAGCGCATCGTCGACTTCGAGCAGCTGGACGGCGCGGACTTCGCCGGCGTGACCGACGTGTTCTGTGCGCTCGGGACGACCATCGCCAAGGCCGGCTCCGAAGAGGCCTTCCACCAGATCGACTATCGTTACCCGATCACCGTCGCCAGGCTCGCCGAGAAGGCGGGGGTGAAGCAGCTCATCCTGGTCTCCTCCGTGGGCGCCGATCCGCGCTCGACAAGCTTCTACCTGCGCGTGAAGGGCGAGCTCGAGCAGGAGCTCTCGGGCGCGAGCTTCGCGTCGGTCCACGTCCTGCGCCCGAGCCTGCTCCTCGGAGAGCGGGGCGAGGTCAGGAAGGGCGAGGCCATCGGCGTCGCGGCGGCGCAGACGCTCCGCTTCACGATGAAGGGCGGCCTCCGCAGGTACCGCCCGATCGACGCGAGGACCGTCGCCGGCGCGATGGTCGCGGCCGCGCTCAAGGGCAGCCCCGGCCGCCACGTCTATCACTTCGACGACATGGAAACGCTCGCCAAGGGCATCGGCGTCGTCCAGGCCTGATCGGCCGGCCCGCTGGGCGACCCCCGCGCCGCCATGGCGCCGCCACCCCCGGCGCGACGCAAGCGCGCGGAAGTGCTACGGCTCGCGGCGGGCACGGCGCTCGCTCGACGCCGCCACCATGGTCTTCGCCGAGCCCCCCTTGCCGACCGTGACCGAGCGCCTCGCCTCCTCCCTGCTGCGCCCCCCGGAAGACCCGCCCCCGTCGATCGACGCCGTGCTCGCGGACCGGTTCGGCATCGCCGCGTTCCGGCCGTGGCAGCGCGAGGCGATCGACGCCCTGCTCGGGGGCGCGGGCCGCGTCCTCGTCGTCGCGCCGACCGGCGGCGGCAAGTCGCTCTGCTACCAGCTCCCGGCCGTCGCCCTGCCCGGCACGACGCTCGTCCTGAGCCCGCTCATCTCCCTGATGGAAGATCAGGTGCGCGCGCTCGAGGCGCGGGGCATCCCCGCGACGTTCATCGCCTCCAGCCTCTCGCGCGAGGAGAACGGCCGGCGCCTCGGCGCCCTCCGCCGCGGCGAGTACAAGCTCGTCTACGCCGCGCCCGAGCGCCTCGCCCTCGACGGCTTCCTCGAGGCGCTCGCCGCGAGCCGGCTCTCGCTGGTCGCCGTCGACGAGGCGCACTGCATCGTCCAGTGGGGGCACGACTTCCGGCCCGACTACCTGCGCATCGGCGCCGCGATCGCGCGGCTCCACCCGCCCCGGGTCCTCGCCTGCACCGCGACCGCGACCCCCGACGCGCGCGACGAGATCATCCGGCGGCTCGGCTGGCCGCTGCGCCCGTCCGACGGCGACGACGGCGGCGCCGCGGGCGGGCACGGGCCCGAAGGGCCGCCGCCCAAGGTCATCCTGCGCGGCTTCGCCCGGCCCAACCTCCACCTGCAGGTCGCCGCGGTGGACGGCCCGCGCGAGGCCGGTCGCCGCACGGCGCGCGCGCTCCTGGACGCCCTCGGCGACCCCGGGCGGCCCCGCGGCGCGGGCATCGTCTACGCCGCCACCCGCAAGGGGGCGGAGCGCCTCGCCGAGGCGCTCCGCGACGCCGGCTGGAACGCCGAGGCCTACCACGCCGGCCTCGCCCCCGAGTCGCGCGCGCGCCTGTCGGCCGGGTTCGCCGATCGCAGCCTCTCGGTGGTCGTGGCCACGAACGCCTTCGGCATGGGCATCGACCGCCCCGACGTGCGCCTCGTCGTGCACGCCCAGCCGCCGTCGTCGATCGAGGCCTATTACCAGGAGGTCGGCCGCGCCGGCCGCGACGGCGACCCGGCCCGCGGCCTCCTCTTGTTCGCGCCCGCGGACATCGCGCTGCGCCGCCGGCTCTGCCAGCTCGGCGACGGCGGCGCCGAGGCGAACGCCGACGACGCCGCGCGCGCGTGGGGGCTCTTCCGCGAGCTGCTCCGCTACCTCGACGCCGCGACGTGCCGGCACGACTTCATCCTCCGCTACTTCGGCGACGAGGCCGAGTCGCTCGGCGGCTGCGGCCACTGCGACGTCTGCCTCGAGGTCGACGCCCTCGAGGCGAGCGACCCGGCGGCGCTCGCCCGCGACAACGATCTCGTGCGCCGCGCGCTCGCCGGCGTCGCGCGGGTGAAGGGCGGCGCCGGGATGCAGGCGATCGCGTCGATGCTCATCGGCGAGTCGAACGAGCGCGTCCGCCGCATGGGGCTCGATCGGCTCTCCACCTTCGGCGTCCTCGAGGGGAAGAGCCACGACGAGGCCATGTCGATCCTGCGCGTCCTGCTCGCCAGCGCCTGGATCGACCTCACGACGGGCGAGTTCCCCGTCCCCCTGATCACGCCGGCGGGCTGGCGCGTGATGCGTGGAGAGGTGCCCACCCGGGTGCGGCTCCCGCTCCCCGCCGCGCGCCGCAGACCGCTGCGCCGCGCGGCGCCCCTCGATCCGACCGCTCCCGGAGCCGCCTCGCCCGCGCAGGAGGCGCCCGGGGCCGAGCTGGAGGAGCGGGATGTTCCGCTGTTCGAGGCGCTCCGCTCCCACCGGGCCGCGCTCGCCAAGGAGAAGTCGCTGCCCGCCTACGTCATCGCGCACGACCGGACGCTCCGGGAGATCGCCCGGATCCGGCCCGTGTCGCTCGACGACCTCGCGCTCGCGCGCGGCATGGGGCAGGCGAAGATCTCGAGCTACGGCGAGGGCATCCTCCGCGTGGTGCGGGAGTTCTCGATCCCCTGATCGCCCGAGGCGAGCTCGGGCGCGGCAGATCGCTGGAGCGGCCGGCAGACGGGCGCCCGGGAGACGTGGAGGCGGGGAGAGCGCTCGAGTCGACTCACCCCGTCTCCACGCCTCCCGGCGCGATCGTGCGCGCTCTTCACGCGTGACCTGCGACGCGGAGCTCCCCGATGAGCTGGCCATCCAGGCTGACGAAGGTCGTGAGCCGGCCCTCGACGTTGATGAACACGTCGAGCATCACACCGGCGCCGAGATCCACGACGTGGAGGTCGTCCTTGAGGATCACCGCCGGGGCCTCGCCCCCCCTCGGCGGGCGCCTGGAATCCCTCTCCATGATCTTCTTCGAGTTCATGCCCCCCTCCGCCCGCTGGTCCGTCCGCGCCGCGCGCCCCCGGAGCCGCCCCGGCGCGCCGCGCGGTCGACCCGGGCGCGCCCCCGCGCGCGAGACGCCGTGCTCGCCGGCGGACACGACAAGCGCGTTCCATGCCGTGCTCGCACGGCCGAAGTGATCCTTCCCTTCACGCAGCCCCCTTTCTCTCCACTCCCTCTCCGCTCCCTCTCCGCTCCTCGCCCGACCGGCGGTGTCTCCATTTCATCGGATCGGTCTGGCGGGAAGCTAAGAAGTTCAGGGGACGATCCGACTTTTCTTCCCGGCTTCCCGTCCTCGCGCTCGAACCGGGCAGCCACGGTCGAACCGGGCAACCACGGTGGATCAGCGCCCCCGCGCCCGGTGGATCAGCTCACCCGCGCCCAGGACGCAAGCGACGCCGCCGCCCCCACGGAGACCCTGCCCGAGGCGAGCACCGGGCCGAGCGCCGGCTGATCGAGGAGCATCGCCTGGACCCGCAGCAGCGCCGGCAGGTAGACGACCTCCCGCGCCAGGCCGCCCCCCCGGTGGACGCGCGCCGCGATGCGCAGGGCGTCGGCGGTGGAGCACGCGCCGCGCGCCTCGAGCAGCCGCGCCGTCTCGACGAAGCCGGCGCCGCGCTCGACGCTCCGGGCGGCGAGGTGGCGCAGCCCGAGCTCGATCCGGCGGGCGCCGACCAGGTATCCCTCGGCGCGCTCGCGCGCGAGCGCCCAGCCCTCCTGATCGTCGCCGCCGTTGGCCGTCCCGATCGCGAAGATCCCGAGCGGGAGCGCCGCGGCGCGCACGCCGGGCGCCGCGTGCCCCTCGATCTCGTGGAGCACGGTGCGCTCCACGTCGTCGCGCGTGAGCATGCGCCCCCGCGCGATCTGGATCACGCCGTCGCCCGTCGCGGCGAGCGGCGCGATGTCGGCGATCACGACCCGGACAGGCAGGCGCCGCGCCCCGATCTCGCGCCGCATCCGCGACACGAGCGACCGGGGCGAGCGCGCATCGTCGCTCCGCACCCGATCCTCGTCGCCCGCCGCCGCGCCCGCCTCCTGCTCGACCCAGGTCGCGGCGAGCGCGTCCGCCTGCTCGTCGTACGCGTCGCGCGCCGCGTAACGGCGGCGCGCGGCGGCCCAGCACCCCGCCCCGCCCGCGGCCTCGCAGATCGCGGCCTCGGCGGCGAGCTCGACGGCGCGGCCGGCGTAGACCACGCCGAGCTCCCCCTGCCCCGCGAGCCGCTCGGCCGCCGTGTCCATCGCCTTCCGGAGATCGCCGTGATCCTGCGCGGGCGCGTAGGTGAACCGCGGGAGCTCCCCGTCGCCCCTCCCCCACGCGGCGGCGAGCCGCGCGAGCTCCTCGACGAGGTTCACCGGCGTGCTCGATCCGACGACGCGGATCCGCCGCGCCGCGGCGCCGAGGAGCCGATCCGCGTCCGGCACCCAGGCCGGCGGCCCCGCCGATCTAGCCCGAGGACGCCGCGCCACGACGCTCCGCTCCTCTCGCGCTCGTCGCCACCTCGCTCGCCCCCGTCCCGCTCGCCCCCACCCGGCTCACCCCCGTCCCGCTCCCCTCGCGAACGCGCCCCGCGCCCCGTGCCGCGCGCCTCAGAGCAGGTTCGCCGCGAGCTCCGCGAGCTCGCTGCGCTCGCCCTTGGCGAGCACCACGTGCCCCGCGATGCGCTCGCGCCGGAAACGCTCGGCCACAACGAGGAGGCCGTTCGACGCGTGGTCCACGTAGGGGTTGTCGATCTGCTGGGGATCGCCCGTCAGCACGATCTTTGTCCCCTCGCCGCACCGCGTGATGATGGTCTTCACCTCGTGCGGGGTGAGGTTCTGGGCCTCGTCCACGATGAGGTACTGGTGCGGCAGGCTGCGCCCGCGGATGTAGGTCAGCGGCTCGACCTGGATCCGCCCGCTCTCCAGGAGCTCCACGAAGCCGCGCGCGTCGCGCCCAGGCTTCGCGCCGCCGTTCGAGAACAGGAACTCGAGGTTGTCGAAGATCGGCTGCATCCACGGGTTCAGCTTCTCGTCCACGTCGCCCGGAAGGAAGCCCAGATCGCGCCCGAGCGGCATGATCGGCCGGCTCACGAGAAGCCGGGTGTAGGCGTTGTCCTCCGTCGTCCGCTTGAGCGCCGCCGCGAGCGCCAGGAGCGTCTTGCCCGTCCCCGCCTTGCCGATGAGCGTGATCAGCCGCACCGAATCGTCGAGCAGGAGATCGAGCGCGAAGGCCTGCTCCTTGTTGCGCGGCCGGACCCCCATCACCCCCTCCCGCCCGACGCGGAGCGCGACGATCTGCCCGCGCGCCGCGTCGAAGCGGCCGAGCGCCGTGTGGCTCGGCGCGCCGGCGTCGCGGAGGAGCACCGCCGAATTTGGCAATAGATCCGCCAAGTTGGCACCGGTGAGGACGCCGCTCTGGAAGAAGGCGTCGACCTCGGCGCCGGGCACCTCGAGCTCGACGACCGCCTGCCCGACGGCGGGGTCGTGCACCCGCTCGTTCTCGTACGTCTCCGCCGGGATCCCGAGCGCGTCGGCGCGGATCCGGAGGTTCGTGTCCATCGTCACGAAGATGGTCGGCCGATCCTTGTGCCGGTCGCGGATGTCGATCGCCGTCTGCAGGATGGCGCTGTCCTGCGAGCCCGACTCCAGCCCCACGAGCAGCTCCGGCCGCCGCTCCGGGATCGCGATGCGCAGCGTGCCGCCGTTCTCCAGGAGCACGCCGGTCGCGAGCGTGCCGGCGCCGCGGACCTCATCGAGCAGCCGGGCGATGGTCCTCGCGTTGCGCCCGCGCTCGGAGCCCTCCCGCTTGAACTGGTCGATCTCCTCGATCGCGTAGATCGGGATGATGACGTCGTTGTCTTCGAACTTGAAGATCGCGTGGGGATCGTGGAGCACGATGTTCGCGTCGAGAACGTAGTTCTTCTTCATGGGGGGAGCGCGACGGCGTAGCCGCCTGCGGCGACGGGCGCAAGGGAGTGTTGAGTCGCCCGCCCGAGGATGCCGTCACCCGCTGATCGGCAGGAGCCCGGACATCGGGAGAGACACCGGGCTTCGACTCGGCCGGATCTGGAACATCGCCCACGCCGTCCACGCCTTGTTCCAGGCGGCCCGCCGCGATCACAGATCGATCCGGTAGTCCTTGATCTTGTAAAGCAGCGCCCGGTGGCTGATCTCCAGCACCTCGGCCGCCTTGGTCCGGTTGCCCTTCGTCTTCTGGAGCGCGCGCCGGATGAGGATCTCCTCGATGACGCGCGACGTCTTCTTGATCGACAGCTCGCCGCTCGTCAGCTGCATCTGGATCGGGTCGCGCGCCTCGCGGATCCGCTCGGGCAGGTCGGCCTCGCCGATGCGCTCGCCCTCGCAGAGCACCATGGCGCGCTCGACGGTGTTCTCCAGCTCCCGGACGTTGCCCGGCCACCGGTACTCCAGGAGCAGCCGGCGCGCCTCGGGCTCGAAGCCGCGGATGTTGATGCCGAACCGCGCGTTGTTCCTCGCGAGGAAGTGATCCATGAGGATCGGGATGTCCTCCCGCCGCTCCCGGAGCGGCGGGATCGCGATCGGGAGCACGTTGATCCGGTAGAAGAGGTCCTCGCGGAACCGGCCGGCCTGCGTCTCGGCCAGCAGATCGCGGTGCGTCGCGGCGAGGATGCGGACGTCGACCTTGAGGTCCTTGTTGTCGCCCAGGCGGCGGATCGTCTCCTCCTGGAGCACCCGGAGCAGCTTCACCTGCAGCGGCAGCGGCAGCTCGCCGATCTCGTCGAGCAGCAGCGTGCCGTGGTTCGCCTGCTCGAACAGCCCCGCCCTGTCGTTCACCGCGTCGGTGAACGCGCCCCGCTTGTACCCGAAGAGCTCGCTCTCCAGGAGGTTCTCCGGGATGGCGCCGCAGTTGACCGCGACGAACGGCCCGCCCCGGCGGCCGGACCTCCTGTGGATCGCCCGGGCCACGAGCTCCTTGCCGACGCCGCTCTCGCCCGTGATGAGCGCCGTGGTCTTGTAGTCGGCGACCTTCGCGATCGTCTTGAAGATCACCTGCATCGGCGGGCTCTTCGCGAGGATCTCCTCGAAGAGGTTCTCCCGCCGGATCTCCTGGCGCAGGGCGCGGTTCTCGCGGCGGAGCGACTCCCGCTCCTCGGCCTTGCGGAGCGTGAGCAGCACCTCCTCCGCCTTGAACGGCTTCTGGATGTAGTCGTAGGCGCCCGCCTTCATCGCCTCGATGGCCATGTCGATGTTGCCGTAGGCGCTCATCACGATGACCGTGGCATCGTTCCCCTTCGCCTTGAGCGTCGCCAGGAGATCGAGGCCGCCCATCCTGGGCATCCGGACGTCGGTGAGGATCACGTCGGGCCCGAACGTCTCGACCATCGCGAGCGCTTCCTCGCCGCTCGAGACCGCCTCGACCTCATAGCCGTCCCGCTTGAGGAACGTGCGCACCACGAGTCGCAGGTTTTCTTCGTCGTCGACGACTAGGACACGGCGCATAGACCCTGAAAACTTTTCCTACACCGGCGCGCACCACTCCGCAACGAGTTGCATCTCGCCGCATGCCGCATCGCGGCCATTCGCCGGGAAGGCGGCCTCGGTTGCAGGGCGCGTCGCGCCGCCGGGCAGGCGGACTCTGCGAAGGCTGCCGCGCACCGCGCGAAGGCCGGTGCGCGACGCGGATCGCGCCTGCGCGGCGGCCGTGCTGCGCGGCGCGCGCCCGCGGTGGTATCCGTTGACGCAGGTCGCGCAGGCTGCTTTAGCGGCGCGACGCGCACCGGGAGCGAGCAGGGCCGCGCGCGGCCCGACACGACACGCCGGAGCGGCCTTCGCGGGCAGGACCGCGTCCCTTAATACGATCGCGTGAGGAGCCAGGGCATGAGCATGAAGGATCGTCTGGTCGACCAAGCAAAGAAGCTCGCCTCGTCGGGCAGGGTCGTCCGTGTCGTCAGCAACGATCGCGTGATGCGGCTCGCCACCGGGGTCATGGATGCGAAGAACCGCCTGCGCGCCGCCCGGGAGCTGGCCGCGGAGGCGTGGGACATCCTGCTGAACGGGCACGCGCTCCCGAACCTCGATCCGGCGCTCGACGACGAGGCCGGCGTCCACGTGGCGGCGCCGGCCCGCGCGGCGTCGCCGCGGCCCGCCGCGCCCGCCTCGGGCGGCGCGGGGCTGTCGGCCGTGGAGACGACGGCGAGCGCCGCGCCCGAGCGGGCCGCCGCCCGCCCGCACGTGAACGGCGCCCCCGCGAACGGCGCGGGCACCTACGTGGCGGCGGCGGCCGAGCAGCAGCTCGCGACCCAGATGGCGGCGCGGACGTCGCTCTCGCGGATCGGCGGGCGCGACGTGTTCGAGAAGGCGTACAAGTTCATGACCGCGGACAACGCCCGCGCCATGGGCGTCTACCCCTTCTTCCGCCCGCTCGACTTCAACAACGGCCCCGAGGCGCAGCTCGAGGGGCGGACCGTGACGATGCTCGGCTCGAACAACTACCTCGGGCTGACGACCCACCCGAAGGTGCGAGAGGCCGCGCGGAACGCCATCGACAAGTACGGCACGAGCATGACCGGCTCGCGGCTCGTGAACGGGTCGATGCGCCTCCACAACGAGCTCGAGGAGAAGCTCGCCGCCTACCACGGCAAGGAGGCCGGGCTCGTGTTCACGACGGGCTATCAGGTGAACATCGCGACGATCTCGGCGCTCCTCAGCAACAAGCGGAGCGTCGCGATGATCGACAAGGACGATCACGCGTCGATCTACGACGGCGTGCGGCTCGCGCAGGCGTCCGGCGCCCGGATGGTGCGCTACAAGCACAGCGACCCCGCGTCGCTCGACAGCGCGCTCTCCGAGATCGCCGACACCGAGGGCGCGCTCGTGATCACCGACGGCGTCTTCAGCGCGCAGGGCGAGATCGCGAGCCTGCCCGGGATCGTCGAGGTGGTGAAGAAGCACAAGGCGCGGCTCCTCGTCGACGACGCGCACGCCCTCGGCGTCATCGGCCCGGGCGGCCGCGGCACCGCCGCGCACTTCGGCCTCGACAAGGAGGTCGACCTCATCGGCGGCACGTTCTCGAAGTCGCTCGCCTCGATCGGCGGCTGGCTCGTCGGAGAGCGAAAAGTACTCGATTATATTCAGCATTTCGCCTACAGCTTCCTCTTCGCGGCGAGCGCGGCGCCGCCCTGCGTCGCCGCCGCCATGGCCGCGCTCGACGTCATGCAGGAGGAGCCGTGGCGCCAGGAGAAGCTCCGCGAGAACTTCACCTACATGCGCACGGAGCTGCAGAAGCTCGGCTTCGAGCTCGGCAAGACCGAGACGGCCGTCATCCCCATCTACATCCGCGACGACCTCAAGACCGTCATGATGTGGAAGTCGCTCCTCGACGACTACGCGCTCTACGTGAACCCGTTCATCACGCCGGGCGTCCCGCCCAAGCAGCAGGTGCTCCGCACGAGCTACATGGCGACCCACGAGCGCAAGCACCTCGATCGCGCGCTCGAGGCGTTCGAGAAGGTCGGGAAGAAGTTCGGCGTGATCTGAGCCGGAGCCGCGCCGTCGGGCTCGCCGGCCGCCGGCCGCTTCCGGAACCGGCTCTGCCGCGACCACCTCTGCCGCGACCACCTCTGCCGCGACCACCTCCGGTGAGCGGCGCCGCTCGCTTCGGCATTTTCGCCGGACCACGGCCGTGGTGACATGAGCGATCATGGATCTTCGGCCGTTCATGCAAGGGGTCGCGGCGGCGCTGGGGCCTGCGATCCGCTCCTTCTTCCTGACCGGCTTGGCGATGTCGCTCCTGGCCGTCGTCCTCGCCGCGTCCTCGTACGCCATCGCGGCCGACGGCTCGGCGCTGCGCGGGACGCTCGCGGCCGTCGCGGCGCTCGCGCTGTGCGCCGTGCTCGGCTTCACGCTGTCGTGGAAGCGGGCGCTCGGCGCCGGCATCCTGCAGGTCGTGCGGTCGAAGCGGCTCGGAGGGATGCTCGTGACCGCGGTGTTCGATCGGCTGCTCGGCCTCTCCGAGCAGGCCGAGGTGGGCGCGCGCGGCGGGCGCGTGGCGCAGGCGGTGGAGGGCGTGCCGGTCAACGAGGCGGCGAAGCGGCTGCGGCTCGCGGTGATTCACCGGGTGCAGGCCGCGCCGCAAGGGGGCGGCGTGCGGGGGTTCCTGCGGCGCCAGATCGAGGCGCGGCTGCTCGGAACCATCGAGACGCTGACGCTGGCGCGCTTCCGGAACGAGGCCAACCAGAAGGGGGGTATCGACCTGCTCAAGGCGCGCGACGAGCTCGCTCAGGGGGTGGACGACCTCGTCACGGATGAGATCGAAGGGACGCTGCTCGTCACGACGCTGCTCCTCGTCGGCGCCGCCGCGATCGCGTCGCTCGGGGCGGCCGCTGGCATCCAGTACATCCCCCTCTGAGCCGGGACATCCCCCCTCCGGGGGGCGAGCGCACAGCCCTCCGGGGGGCGAGCGCACAGCGCCGCCGGCGCTGCGGTGTTGCCGGCACGCACACTGCCTCGGCGGCGGGTCGCGGCGTGCGCGCCGCCGCGGATCGCAGGCGCGGCGTCGATCTCTCACGGCCATGCACATCGGCTTTGCCTAAGCGCTCACCACTACGTTACTGTCATCCCGCTGCCGTTACTTTCCGTGTTGCTCTCACGTTTCATGTGGATTTCACGTCATGTTGCGCAGAGGTCATGTTGCGCAGAGGAGGCAGTTCGATGATGGAGAACGGTATGGGAAAATGTTGCTCGGCCCTCGCCTGCGTCGTGGGGTTGCTCGCGTCGCCGGCCGCCTGGGCTCAGGATCCCGCGCCCCCCCCGGCTGATCCGGGCGCAGCGGCGGCCCCGCCGGAGACCACCGCGCCGGCGCCCCCGGTGGAGCCGACTGCGACGACAGGCGACGCGGCGACAGCAGGCCAAGCAGCGCCCATCACGCCGGCGCCCGTCACGCCGGCGCCCGTCACGCCGGCGCCGGGCACCACCGAGCCGGTCGGAGAGCCGGCGGCGGAGCCGAGCCAGATCCCGAGCTGGTTCCGGTTCGATGCAGACAACGTCGGTCTCCAGGTCTGGGCCGGCGCCTCGCACCAGCTCGGCCCCATCAGCCTCTCGAGCGACATCTATGTCACCACGCTGGGAACCGCAGAGTTCGACATCGGTCCCGCCTTCACGATGGGTCCGGTCACCATCAACCCGATGGTGGGCTTCGCGTTCAACTTCGTGACGCAACAGCCAGCGGCGCTTGTCGCTCCGCAGCTGTTTACCTACATCGATGCGAAGCCCATTTACTTCGAGTCGTGGATCCTGGGGTCGTTCTCCAGCATGTTCAACGAGAGCGTCCAGAACTACCTCTACTCGCGGGACTTTCTCCTCTTCTATCCGACCGACGACTTCGGCATCGGCCCGCACCTCGAGCTCTCGATCGACCTCAACGAGGTCGTGACCGCCGTGGACGATCCGACGACGGTCGGTGTGGACGAGGGGGCCGTCGACAACACCGGCCTCGCCAGCCTGCAGATCGGCGGCGTGATCGGGCTGAACTACGGCACGGGGAACAAGCTGCTCCTCTACCTCGGCTACGAGACGCAGGCGGAGAGCCAGCTCAACGACAAGATCGCTGGCCGGTTCACGTTCATCCACAGCTTCTGAGGCGCGCCGCGCGGAGCCGCCGGCCGGAGCGAGGCGCGCACACGCCCTGTCGCCCTCTCGGTCGGTCTTCCCATCGGCCTGGCGCGCTGGTACCGGAGCGCCATGGCCCAACGGATCTCGTTCATCACGACCGCGCTGTGCACGCTGCTCGGACTCGGGTGCCAGGCCCAGGACCGCGTCCCGCCGGCCTCGCCGGACCCGGGCGCCTCCGCATGCCAGCCCGCCGACTGCGGCCCGCTCGCGATGATCGCCCGCATCTGCGACGACGGCTCCACGGGCGCAACGCAGTGCATGCGCGCCGGGGGCGGAGCGTGCCGCTGGGAGCACGTCTGTCCCGGCGAGAGGTCGCCCGCCGGCCCGGCGCCGACCCGGCCTATCCCCCAGCCGACCCAGCCGCCCGGGCAAGAGCCGCCCGCGGCGCCCTCGCGCCCGGACCAGCCGGCCGCGCAGCCGCCGGGCGCGCAGCCGTCGGGCGCGGGCTTCGCCGACGCCAACGCCGCGTTCGCGCAGCGGCTCTACGGCAAGCTCGCCGCCACGACAGGCAAGCTCTTCTTCTCGCCGGCGAGCATCTCGACCGCGCTGGCCATGACCTACGCCGGCGCCCGGGGCGAGACGGCGGCCCAGATGGCGAAGGCGCTCGAGTTCACCCTCCCGCCCGGGGCGCTGCACCCCGCGTTCGGCGGGCTCGTCAAGGAGCTCACGCAGACGGCCGGCCCCAAGGGGCCCGAGCTCCGGATCGCCAACCGGCTGTGGGGCCAGGCCGGGCTGCCGCTCGATCCGGCGTTCCAGAGCACCACCCAGCAGCACTACGGCGCGGGGATCGAGCTCGTCGACTTCAAGGGCGGGAGCGAGCCGGCGCGCGGGCGCATCAATCGATGGGTCGAGCAGCAGACGAACGCGAAGATCAAGGACCTGATGCCGGCGGGCAGCATCACGCCGCTCACGCGGCTCGTCCTCACGAACGCCATCTACTTCAAGGGGAGATGGGCGACGCCCTTCGACAAGCAGGCGACGAAGAACGAGCCGTTCACGGTGAAGCCCGGCACCGCGCCGGCGGTGCCGATGATGCGCAAGACCCTCCAGGCGCGCTTCGGGCAGGCCGCCGATGCGTCGGTGCTGGAGCTCGCCTACGAGGCGCAGGACCCCGATCGACCGCTGGCCATGGTCGTCATCCTGCCCGCGCAGGCGGACGGGCTGCCCAGGGTGGAGCAGCGCCTGTCGGCCGGGCAGCTCAAGGGGTACGTGGAGGCGCTCCGGCCGACGCGGGTCGACGTGGCGCTCCCGCGCTTCAAGATGACCGCGGAGTTCGAGCTCTCGAAGACCCTGGCGGAGCTGGGAATGCCGCTCGCGTTCGACGATGCGAAGGCCGATTTCTCGGGGATCACGAGGGCGGAGCCGCTCTTCATCTCCCAGGTCCGCCACAAGGCGTTCGTGGAGGTCAACGAGGAAGGGACCGAGGCCGCCGCGGCGACAGGCGTCGCCATGGCCACGCGGTCGGCCCCGGCGCCGTCTCCGGTGTTCCGCGCGGATCACCCGTTCGCGTTCCTGATCCGCGACGTGGCGACGGGCGCGGTGCTGTTCATGGGCCGCGTGACCGATCCGCGATGACCCGGCCGTCCTCCCCGAGCGCCGGGGGGTGAGCTCGATTCCACAGGCATCGATGTGGGCATCCATCCCCCCGATCCCCTCGCTCCACCGCGCGATGCAAGCTCGCGCGCAGGCCCGCGGACGGAGCCGAATGTCCGCGCTGCGCTGGAGAACCGCGGTACGATGAGCCGTTTTGCCGGGGCCCTCACCGGCTCCGCCAACCCTCGATGTCAAGGAGCGAGCGATGAAGAACGAAGACGCGGTGCTGCATGCCGTCCGTGACCTGGCCCCCTCGATCGCCGCGCGGAGCGCGGAGATCGAGGAGGCGCGGCGCCTCCCGGCGGACCTGCTCGGGCAGCTCAAGGCGGCGGGATGCTTCCGGATGTTCCTGCCGAGGAGCCACGGCGGCCACGAGGTCGATCTGCGCACGGGGATGGACGTCCTGGAGACGCTCGCCCGGGCGGACGGGGCCACCGGCTGGACGGTGATGATCGGCTCGGAGAGCCCGCACCTCTTCGCGCTCCTGCCGCGCGAGCGCTTCGACGCGGTCTACTCCGCCGGGCCGGACGTGATCATCGGCGGCGGCTTCAACGCGCAGGGCGAGGCCCACGCGACCGAGGGCGGCTACCGCGTCACCGGGCGCTGGAGCTTCGCGAGCGGCTGCGAGCACGCCAGCTGGCTGTTCGGGAACTGCGTGATCCTGGACGGCGGCCGCCCGCGGATGGGCCCGGCGAGCGAGACGCGCGAGGTGCCAGAGATGCGCGGGATGCTGTTCCCCGCGAGCGAGGTGCGCATCCTCGACACCTGGTCCGTGCTCGGCCTGCGCGGCACGGGCAGCCACGACATCATGACGGAAGGGCTGTTCTGTCCCGCGGAGCACAGCTTCGATATCTTCCAGGGCCAGTCGTCGGTGGCCGCCCCTGGGTTCGTCGCGCCGGTCCTGCACTTCGTGCTCCACATGGGGGCCGTGGCGGTGGGCATCGCCCAGGGGGCGCTCGACGATGTCGTGACGCTCGCGAGCTCGGGCAAGAAGCGGCTGTATGCGCGCGCGCAGCTCGCGGACTCCCCGGTGTTCCAGGTGCACCTCGGCCGCGCCGAGACGAGCGTGCGCGCCGCCCGCGCCCTGCTGCGCGACACGGGGGACGAGCTCTGGGCCGCGTGCGTGAACAACCCCGGCGCCGTCCTGGCGATGACGCCGCGGATCTCCGGCGCCCTGGCCTGGGTGACGGAGGTGGCGGCCCGGGCCGTGGACGCCTGCTATCAAGCCGGCGGGGGCGGCGTCGCCCGGAACGCCTCGTCCGTGCAACGGCGGTTCCGGGACATCCACACCCTCTCTCAGCACGCCGCGGCCGCGGAGGGGTGGCTCGGCCAGGCCGGCGCCGCGCTCCTCGGCCAGCCGACCGGCTTCTGGACCTGAGACGCCCCGACCCGGGGCGCCGCGCCCGCCGCCGCGTCGCGACCGGGTCACGCCGCGCCGCCGCCGCGGTATAGGTGGTCGCGCCTTGCGCTCCGCTCCGCTCGCCCCGCTGGTCCTCGCCGCCCTGTCGTTCCTCGCCTGCGCCGGCGCCCCGCGGCCGGCCTCGGCGCCCGCGCCGCCGCAGCTCAGGGAGGGCGCCTGCCCGCCTCGCCCGGCCTGCGACGCGCCGCCGCCGGCCGCCCTGCCGCGCGGGTTCAGGCACACGCGCTCGCGCCTCGTCGCGAGCGGGTGGCCGCGCCACCGCGGGCGCGACCTCTTCGCGCGCCCCGAAGGGCCGCAGTGGGCCATCGCGAAGCTCGCTTACGGCCCTCAGGACGACGATCTCGAGGACGAGGACGTCGAGGCCTATCTCCTCCGCGGCTGCAGCGGCCCATGGGAGAGGCTCGGCACCTTCCGGACGAGCGACGATGACCACCCGCACCCGACCGCCGAGGGCATCCCGGACACCGGCGGGCGCGTCTATCTCGATCTCACCGCGGGGCGGCGCCTCGAGGTCGGCCGGCATCGTGTCCACCTCGCCGTGGTCGGCGACGGCACGAGCGCGGATCTGTTCATCGAGGTCCTCCCGCCCGGCGCGCGGGTGGCCGTCACCGACGTCGACGGGACGCTCACGTCGAGCGAGGCGGCGGTGGTCGGCGAGCTCTTCGGCGGCGCCCCGCCGGCCGCCCACCCCGGCGCGGCCGAGGCGATGCGCGCCCTCGCCGACAGCGGGATTTACCTCTTCTACGTGACCGCGCGCCCCGAGTGGCTCGTGGGCAGCACGCGAGCCTGGCTGAGGCAGCAGGGCTTCCCGCCGGGCATCCTCCACACAACCATCGGCGTCACCGGCGCCATGGGCCGGGCGGCGGCCGATTACAAGACGATCGAGCTCGGATGGCTCAAGGCGCGGACGGGCATCGTGCCGTCCTTCGGCTTCGGCAACATGCCGAGCGACGTCACGACCTACACGGCCGCGGGGATCGCCCCTTCACGAAGCTATTATCACAAGCTCGGCGGCGACCTCGGCGGCGGCGTGCCCCACGACGACTACCGGGCGCTCGTCCCGGCGCTCTTCAGCCCACCTGCCGCCTGCGCGCCCTGAGGGAGGCGCTCGCGCCGCGGGGGCGCGCCCTGCGCGGCGGCGCCTCGACCGCGGGGGCGCGCCCTCTCCAGGCGGCGCCCCCGCCGCCGATCACAGCGGGACATCGATCACGTCGTCACAGGTGAAGTCGACCGCCAGGGCCGCCTGGGGATCGGACTGCATCGCGTTGCACACGCTCTCGCAGAGCTCGATCTGCGCCGGGTTCGCGGGGTCGTCGTAGCGCCAGGCCTCGTCGCTCGCGCACGCCTGATCGTACGCGAGGGCCTTCGGCTGGCCCGCTCCGCTCGTGTACGTCACGCGCACCCGCTGCTTGTCGAACGCCCTGCCCTCGGGGGCCGGCGGGATCGCGACCGTGCACGACACAGCGGCGCCGCGGATCTGATCGATGGCCGCCCTGAACGCGGTCGCCGTCGCGTCGGGGCTGCCGGTCTCGATGATGAACGCCTCCCCCGTGCCGCCGGCCACGGCGATGTCGCGCAGGTTGTCGACGTTCCCCGGCCCGTCGTCCGGCGGGTTCGCCACCCCGATCACGTAGGTCGGGATGTTGTCCCCGCGCGCCCCCTCGACGCGCTCGACGACGGCCTCGATCGAGTCGGCCTCATCGCACAGCTGCGGGTAGCCGTCGGTCACGAGCACGAGCGCGTACTTCCCGGGGTCCCCCCGGCGCTGCGCCTGGATGAACGAGATCGTCCCTTCGACCACGAACGCCGTCGGCGTGCCCATGCGCCAGTCGTCGTCGTTCGCCGGAGTGACCTCGTCGATCGCTTCGGCGAACGCCTCGGAGGGCAGCGGCGTCATCTCGACATCCGGCGTCTGATAGGTGCGGGCCGAGCACATGCGCCGCCGCTCGCGGCCGGGGAAGAACGTGAGCGAGGCGGTGAGCCCTGCCGACGCAGGATCCGCGAAGAACTGCTTTGTCGCGCTGACGACGGGATCCCACTTGAGCTCCTTGCTGTGCGAGGGCCGATCGTTCGCGCCCATGCTGCCAGACACATCGAACGCGACCGCCAGGTACACGGGCTGGAGCTCGGCCTTGGCCGTGTGCGTGGCGCAGGCGTCGCCGGCGCCGGTCGAGCCGCCGGCGCCGCTGGGGCCGCCCGAGTCGATGCTGCCGCCCGCGTTCAGACCGCTCCCCGCGCCGAACCCGTTGCCGGCGCCTCCGCTCCCATCCCCCGAGCTGTTCGCGGCCCCCGAGCCGCTCTGGGAGGTGCCCTCGCCGTCGGCGCTCGAGCCGCCGCCGCACGCCGCACCGAACGCAGTCACCATGGACAAGGCAATGGCCATCGCAGGCAATCTCATGGCCTGACTCCTTACAAGCAAGTGCCGGCGCCGTGCGCCGGTAGAGAGAAGCAAACTAGCAACTGAGACCTCAGGAGCCGACGCACCGCCGAACCGGGCTCCAGAGACCTCGCCACCCATGAATAGTATAAGCCAGAACTATGCTCATTGCGAGACATGGTTTCTCAAATACCGTGTCAGTCGCGTCGCTCGCGTCGCTCTCAACGCGCTGAGAGCACAACTCACCCGTGTGACCGCAAAGCCTGTGCGCCGGTGTGATCTGCCCGCTCACACGCGCGCTCGCCGGTGCTACGCTCCACACCGTATGGTCCGCGCGGTGTGTTTCGATCTGATGGATACCGTCCTCTACGACCCGTACCGCGAGGCGCTCGCCGCGGCGATCCGGGCCGCCGCGCCCGCCGAGGTCGCCAGGCACCGCGACCGCGCGTGCTGGCCCGCGTTCGAGACGGGCGAGATCGATGAGGCCGAGTTCGCCCGCCGGTTCTTCCGCGAGGGCGCCGAGGGCGTCTCGTTCGATATCGACGCGTTCAACCGCGTGCGCCGCGCGGGATATCGCTTCTTGCCCGGCGTCCGGGAGGTCGTCGAGGCGCTCCGGGGCCGCGCGCTCCGGTTCGTGGCGAGCAACTACCCCGTGTGGGTGGAGGAGCTGCGCGAGACGTTCGCGCTCGACGCCCTGTTCGAGGGTGTCTATTCGAGCCATCACCTGCGCGTACGCAAGCCGGCGCGCGAGTTCTTCGATCTCCTGGTAAGCCGCATCGGGGTCGACGCGGGCGAGTGCCTGTTCGTCGACGATCGCGCGGAGAACTGCGACGCGGCGGCCGCGGTCGGGATGCGCGCGCACCTCTTCGACGGGGCCGCGGGGCTGCGCGCCCGGCTCGTCGGCGAGGGCTTGCTCGACGAGGAAGGGCGCTAGGCCCGCTCTTCCGCCGCGCCGGCCAGGGCGCCGCAGAGCGGGCACGATGCGCTGACGTGCGGCGCGTCGCCGCGATGCAGGTCGAGGATCGCGCGCGAGATCTGCGCGAGGTCGCGCCGCACCTCGCGGCGCATCCCCTTCACGCGCGCGATGGACATCGAGTCGTAGGCCGTGGTCTGGTGCCGCATCCAGGCGATCACCGCCGACTCGGCGCGCCGCGCGACCGGGATCCGCTCCGTGCGCGCGACGGTGCCGCTGCCCACGGGGGTCGCGTGCGCCGTCACGCGGGTCGCGAGCGTCCGCGCGAGCGCCGCGTAGCGCGGCGAGAACCGGAGGAACGCCGCGACCTCGGCCTCGAACTCGCGCACGTACTCTTCCTGGTCGCGCTCCCGTCGCCGGGCGTCCGCCTCCCGCTTCTTCGCGTAGGCGGGCGTGCTGCGCTCCGCCTCGAGCGCGGCGCGGGCGGCCTCGATGGCGGCGGCCGGCGCCCAGAGGCCCCGGGAGAACGTCTTTCGCCCGCGCTTCTCGACCACCATCCAGGACGGGCCCGCGAGCTTCACCCGGCGGGTGAGCCCGGCGTCGCCCGGGGGCAGGCACGCCCACCCCTCGGGGGGCGAGAGCAGCGCGCCGTCGGGCGCGCGGAAGCGGCGGGGATCCTCGGTCGGGGCCAGGGTCAGGCACTCGGGCATGGCGGCGCGGCCGGCGTGGTAGGCCAGGTCATCCCGCGTGTCCAGCCGCCGTCGCCCGCGCCGCGCTGGAACCGCCGAACAGGGCGATGGTAGGCTCGTCGCCTGCGAGGGGCCCGCCCTTCCGCCCCGGCGCGGTCAACGGGACAGGAGGCCAGCGTGTCGGACGACGATCGCACCAGGTGGGACGCCCGCTACCGCGAGGGCGGCGACGATCCAGGCGAGCCCTCGGCGGTGCTCACCGCGCTCGAGCCGCTGCTGCCCAGGCGCGGGCGCGCGCTCGATCTGGCGGGCGGCGCCGGGCGGCACGCCCTGTGGCTCGCGCGGCGCGGGCTCGACGTGACCCTGGCCGACATCTCCGAGGTCGGGCTCGGCGTCGCGCGAGGCGCCGCGGCGAGGGAGGGGCTCGCGCTGCGCACGGTCGCGCTCGACGTGGAGCGCGATCCGCTCCCCGGCGGTCCCTGGGACCTGATCCTGATCTTCTATTTCCTCGAGCGCAGGCTCGCGGCCTGCGCGGCGGAGCTCGCCCCGGGCGGCCACCTCGTCGTGGTGCATCCGACGCGGTCGAACCTGCTGCGGCACGCGCGCCCGAGCGCGCGCTGGCTGCTCGAGGACGGCGAGCTCCCCGGGCTCCTCGGCGAGGCGCTCGAGGTGGTCCGCTACGACGAAGGGTGGCTGGAGGAAGGGCGTCACGAGGCCCGCCTCGTCGCACGGCGGCGGGGCGCCGCGGCGCCTCGTCCGTGACGGCGCGGCGCCCGGGCGCGATGGCGCGGCGCCTGTCCGTGACGGCGCGGCGCGCGATGGCGCGTCGCGCGGGCTTGCTGCGACGCGATGAACGCGCTTTGCTCCCGCCATGCGCTTCGCCCGACTCGCGCCTCCGGATCAGGATCGCCCCGCCTTCTTCGCCCGCCTCGATGGCGCAGCTGCGCTCGTCCTCGACGCACCACCCTGGCTCGGCGGCAAGGCCACCGGCGAGGCCGTGGCGTGGACCGAGGTGGACCTCGCCTGCCCCGTGGCCCCCACGAAGATCGTGTGTGTGGGGCGCAATTACGCCGCGCACGCGCAGGAGCTCGGCAACGACGTCCCGGTCGAGCCGCTCCTCTTCCTCAAGCCGCCCTCGGCGCTCATCGGTCCGGGCCAGTCCATCGTGCTCCCGCCGGAGAGCCAGCGGGTCGAGCACGAGGCGGAGCTCGGCGTGATCATCGGCCGCCGCTGCAAGGCGGTGCGGCCGGAGCAGGCGGGGGATCACGTGTTCGGTTACACGTGCCTGGGCGACATCACCGCGAGGGATCTGCAGCGGAAGGACGTGCAGTTCACGCGGGGCAAGGGGTTCGACACGTTCTGCCCGGTCGGGCCGTGGATCGAGACGGAGCTCGACCCGGCGGCGCTCCGCGTGCGGGCCGTCGTGAACTCCCAGGTGCGGCAGGACGAGATGACGGCGCAGATGCTCTGGAGCGTGCCCACGCTGGTCGCGTACATCAGCCAGGTGATGACGCTGGAGCCCGGCGACGTCATCGCGACCGGGACGCCCCAGGGCGTGGGGCCGCTCGTGCCCGGCGACGAGCTCGTCATCGACATCGTCGGCGCCACGGCCGGGGCGCGCGGGCTCGGGGCGCTGCGCCTGTCCGTGGCGGCGCAGGGCAACGGCGCCGGCGACCGCTGAGCGACCGAGCAGCCCCTCGGCGTCGCTCTCCAGGCCCGCGAGGCCCCGACGCTCGGCCGGCCGCTGCCCGGAGCTCGGCGACGGTGCGTGATGCCTGATCGACTCAGCCGCCCGCCGCCCCTGCGGCGTTCCGCCATCGAGCGAGCGCCCGCTTCCCCGCGTTCACGGCGGTGATCAGCGGCTGGACGGGCCAGCGCTCCCGCTGCCCGGCGTGGCAGGCCCTGTGCAGAGACCCGCAGGCGAACGCCTTCATAAGCCACCGTCGTTGCGGTCGCCGGAGCGCCCCCTGCCAGGGGGCCGCGCGCGCCGCAGCAGATCCCCGAGGTCACCGATGACATCCCCTGCGACTGCGAACTCCTGGCCATGGCACCCCATCGCGCTCCTGGCCTTCGGCGTCGGCGCCGCCCCCGGCGCGGCCGCCCGAGGCCCCGCCGCGCCGAAAGAAGCCTCAGAACGGTTGCCCGTCCCGGAGCACGATGGTCACGTGCGAGAGCCCGGTGCCGCCGAGGAGCATCGCCTTCACGAGGAACTCGACCATCGTGTCCAGGCACTCGGCGGGTGAGAAGCCCGCCCGCCCGGCCCCGAGCAGGGGCAGCGCCATGCTCCGGAGCTTCATCGTGTTGGCGTGGTAGAAGCACCCTTCGAGGAGCCGCACGATGAGATCGCGGGTCGGCCGGTAGGTCGCCACGTGATCCCAGTCGAGCGTGATCGCGTGGAAGACGAACCGCGCGCTCAGCCTGCCGGCGGAGCTGACGACCACCCCGCCGTGACGCACGGGCAGGTACTTGCGCGTCTCCAGGTGGCACACGCCGCCGCTCGCGTGGTTCAGCGCCATCGCCACGCCGGCGGACATCGTGAGCTGCCCGTCGTCCGCGCTCACGAGCGCGTCGGCCGACACGCCCGCGATGTTCGCGCGCACGATCGCCAGCGTCCTGTCCCCGTGGAACTGGAAGGCGGTCACGGGCCCGACCGGGCCGCCCGCCAGGAGCACGGGGCGGACGCGCTGGTACTGCTCCAGGTACATGCGGAGCGTCAGATCGTGCGGGTCGCCCCAGCGCGTGCTCTGCGGGCCCATGAGCGCGGCCTCGATCTCCTCGAAGGACTGGAAGCGGTCCTTCGGGTCCTTGGCCAGGCAGCGCTCCAGGATGGCCTGCACGTCCTCGTCGAGCTCGGGCCGGAGCGCCCGCGGCCGGGTCGGGATGTCCTGCCGGTGCGCGAGCAGCAGCGGCAAGAGCTCCTGCTCCTCGAACGGCCGC
The DNA here is from genome assembly GCF_051521365.1 of Sorangium sp. So ce590. Taxonomy (NCBI): domain Bacteria; kingdom Pseudomonadati; phylum Myxococcota; order Polyangiales; family Polyangiaceae; genus Sorangium; species Sorangium sp. So ce590. The sequence continues at coordinate 3,669,262 of NZ_CP150346.1, read as the reverse complement.
TGCCCCGTGGCCGCGTGGTAAAATGACGCGCCGTAGCTGTAGATATCCGCCCGCGTGTCGCTCTCCTGCGGGCTCCACGCCTGCTCGGGCGCCATGTAGAACGGCGTCCCGAGCACGGTCCCCATCGCCGTGAGGGGCTGCTCGCGCAGGGCCGTGGGCCCCGTCGTGGCGGTCAGGCGCGCGAGGCCGAAGTCGGCGACCTTCAGCTCTCCGGACGGCGCGATCAGCATGTTCGACGGCTTCAGATCGCGGTGCATCACCCCGAGCTCCGTCGCGGCGGCCATCCCCCGCGCCGCGTGGAGCATGTAGCGCCGCAGATCGTCGAGCGGCAGCGGCCCGCTCTGCAGCCGCGCGGCCAGCGATGGGCCGCCCACGTACTCCATCACCATGAACGGCGAGCGGTTCGAGAGGAAGCCGAAGTCGTGACAGCTCACCACGTGCGGCGACTTGATGAGCGCCGAGATGCGCGCCTCGCGCAGCATCCGCTCCCCTGCGTTCGGGTCCGCGTGCCCCGTGAGCACCTTGATCGCCACGACCCGCGCGAGCGCGAGGTGGCGCGCGCGGAACACGGCGCCCATCGAGCCCACGCCGAGCAGCCCCTCCACGCTGTACCGACCCGCGAGCTCCTTACCCAGCGTCGACGCGTCGATCATGGCCGAACCATCGCTTGCACCACCGAGGATGTTCGGAACCCCGCGCGCCGCGGTCAAGGGGCACGGTGCGCCGCGCACCTCCCGAGCGCGGCGTGAAGGCCTGGGAAGCGATCGCCGCCGGGCGGGACGATGTGGTGAAGACGGCGTGCGTTCAGACGGCGTGGGCCGACGGGGCGCCGCCCTGCGCGCGCTGCCGCGGCGCCTCGCGCAGCCTCGCGAGCTCGGCCTCGACGCGGGATCGGAGGCGCGGATCGTCGGCGAGCCGCCTGGCCCAGAGCCGCCTCATCCGCGCCCACACGGTGCGCCGGATCGCGCGCTCATCGAGCGCGGCGGTGGCCCCGTTGCGCTCGGCCGCGACGAGCAGCCGGGCGTAGTCGGCCGCGCTCAGGGCGCCGCGGATGGCCTCCCACGCGGCGACGTAGGCCCTGTCGAACCTGTCGCGGAGCGCTCGTCCGCGGCGCCTGACCTCTTCCGCCATCGACTCGCGCCATCGTCGCTCGGCCTCGTCCCAGCGCGCCACGGAGAGGCCGTGCGCCCTGAGCACCTCGGCGCGGGGGATCGGCCTCTCCTCGAGCTCCGCCGCGACGGCAGCGCACCGCTCGAGGCTCACCTCGTCGCCGTCGCCGAGCGGAGGCGAGGCCTCGTCCAGCGCGAGGGTCGCGAGCCCCGCGGACAGGCCGGGCGCCGGCGAGGCGCGCTCGCCGGACCATGGGGCGCCGGGGATCGGCGCCTCCGGCGCGAGGCGCGGCGCCGGCATCGGGGGGATGAAGAACGGGATCGCGGGCCGCTCGCCGGCGCGCGCCTCGTCCGCGTCCGACAGGGCGAGCGTCAGGCTCGCGGCGGCGGCGACGTCGCGCTGCTGTGGCGTGAGCCCCGGCCGGCTCTGCCGCGCCGCTCCCGGCGCGAGCGCGAACGGCAGCGCCGGCGCGCGCACCGCCGCCTCGCCCTGCTCCTCGGAGAGCGCGAGCGTCTCCAGGGGCGACGGGCCCTGCGGCAGGTCGATGAGCTCGATGTCCTCGTCCGAGAGGTGGATCGTGCGTCCCGGATCCCCCGCCCGCTGGCCCGCCGGGCCGCAGGCATCGGGCGCGTCCGCCATCAGCACGGTCCCTTCCGGACCGTTCCGGGGAGCGGGCGGCTGCGCGGCCTCGACGCGCCGGGCTCGCCCGAGGCGCAGATCGGGCCACGCGACCTCCTCGCCGTCGATCGCGACGCCGGCGGCGATCCGCACGGCAGCGAGGGCGTCCTCGCCGGGGACGGGGATGATCTGACGCCACACGACCGTGCAGCGCTGCTCGGCGCCGTCGATGCGGAGCGTGTCGGCGCTCAGCGCGAGGGTCTCGCCCCCTGTCGCACCGGAGGCGGCGAGCCCTTCGATCCGCGCGACCCCGCGCGCCCTCGGCAGGCGCATCTCCAGCCGCGGAGCGGCCGGGTGCAGGTTCTCGATCACGATCCACTCGTCGCCGCGCAGGAAATCGATCCGCTGGTCCGGGGGCGCCGCCTGGAAGTACGACCAGTCGAAGCCTGCGGGGATCTCCGCGTTCGGGCCCTCGAGCGTCTCGCGCCGGGTCTTGCCGAGCAGCCGCTTGCGCGCGGGCCAGGCGCGCGCGATCGGGCCGAACCCCGCGGGCCGCGCCGGGTCCTCTGGATCGACGAGGATGGCCTCGCCGCCGTTCGGGTCGACGCCGAACGGGTTCTCACACCCGTTCGCGCCGCGTACCGCCTTCTCGTAGACGAGCGGCATCCGCTGGAACGGCTTACCGTCGCGGACCAGGAGGCGTTTGTCGAGCGCGCAGCCGCTCGCGCCGAAGACCGCGATCCGCACCGGCAAGGACAGGACCTGCGCGCCGTCAGGAGCATGCGCGTCGCCCGTGAAGAGGACGTCGGCGCGGCCCAGGTAGGGCGCGAGGTCGCCGGTGAACCGCACGCTCCGCGCGGGGTTCTTGCCGTGATGGACCTCGGCGCGGAGGATCTCCTGCGGCGCCGTCCGCCACATGGCCGCGCCGGGCGTGAACGCGAAGCTCGCCTTGACGACGATCGTGATGTACCGCCGGCCCTGCGTGCGCCAGGAGACGGCGGCGGCCTCGGCGCCGGGGAGCGCCGTCACGACGTCGGGGGGGAGCGCGCTCACGCTCGCGCGCTCGGGCAGCTGCTGCCGGCCATGGCTCGCCTCGTCGTCACGCATTGCTTCGCGACGAGGAGTACCTCGCGGGTGGTGACGGACGTGTTGCAATCCCGTGATCCGCTCGTGGAGCCAGCGCCCTCGCGGCCCGCCCGGCGCGGCGCACGGCGATGACGGCGCGCGCCGCGCCGCCGCTCACCCGCCGCGCGTCCTCGCCCGGCATTCCCGGACGAAGCCGATCTCGCTCTGCCCCGCCTCGATCCGCTCGATCCACCAGGCGAGCCCCGGGTAGGTGCTCCGGATGAGCTCCGCCTGCTCCGCGAAGCGCGCCGCGTCTCCCCGCGCGGCGTGGAGCTCGGCGCGGAGCGCGTGGGCCTCCGGCGCGTAGACGCCGTCGAGCACGTCGAGCACGGCCGGGTCCACGTCGCAGAGCGACTCCGGCCCGTACATCAGGAAGCGCAGGACGCGGTTGAAGCGGAGCGGATCGCCCGGATCCACGCGGGCGTCGACCGGCGCGCCGCCGTCCGGGGGCAGGCTCGTCCAGCGGCCCCAGGAGCCTGTGCGGGCGAGCTCGGGCGCGAGGCGCTGCAGCGCGCGCTGCTCCTCGAGATCCGGCGCCGCGAGCTCGATCGACACCGGCGGGCTCTCCACGCGGTCGGGCGGCCCCTCGTAGACGATCACCAGCGTGTAATGCCCTGGCTCGAGACCCGAGGGCAGGTGCGAGGAGACGTCGATGAGCATGCGCCGGCACGTCCCCGGCGATAGCAGGAACACCGGCGTGCCGAGCTCGCGGACCACGACCGGAGAAGGCTCGGTCCTCACGAGCTCCTCGCCCGAGCCCGCCCTCGTGAGGCGAACGCCGACCGCGCCGGCGTTGCCTGCCCAGCTCGCGCGCGGCAGCCGCCTGATGCAGGCGCCGGGGCGATCGGCGCACACCGTGATGGCCACGTGCAGGGGAAAGCCGAGCACATAGCGGCGGTCGTGATCGATCGAGCGCAGCGCCAGGCCAGGCGGGCCGGCGGGCTCTCCCTCGTTGCACGCAGGATTATCCGACATGACAGCCTCTCATCTCCATCGCAGTCCTCTGTTCTTCTCGAGGCGCACGCGCCGGGTCTCCTTCACGTGGCGCCCGCACAGGTCTTCGCCGACCAGCCCGGCGGTCCCCGGGATGAGCTGCTGGTCGGCGTCGATCATCCAGTGGGAGCGGTAGTTCATGCAGCACGTGGTCCGCCGCGGCGTCAGGTAATCGAAGTAGCCGCACTTGTGCGGCATCCCGAACGCGTGCGTGAGCTCGTGAACGATGGTGTGGAGCGTGCCTTGCTCGTATCCGCGCCGGGGCTGCCCGCGCTCGGGGTCCCACCACGCCCTGTGATGGGTGAAGAGGATCGTCCTGCCGGCGAAGTATCTCGCCGTTCCGAGGTCGATCGTGGGGCTCATGCCGGCGGTGTAGACGGCGCCCGGCCCCCGCACGACGGCCTCGACGCGCGCGGGGATGCCATAGCCCGGGGGCTCCCACGCCGCGCCCCTGCGGCGGGCGCGAGGGAAGAAGAAGAGGCGGTCCCTGTACGCATGCGCCACGGACCCGTCGCCCGCGGTGAACCGGTCCTGGATGTCGTGCGGATCGAGCCAGAGCTGGGTTCGCGGCGGGTCGGACAGGACGGACGCGATCGCGACCGAAAATCCGATCTGCTCGCCATTCCAGCGGAACGTGACGTAGCTCGCGTCCGGGTGCTCGCCCGGGATCTCCACGTACTCTCTGCGCCTCTCTCCCTGCCCGCCGTCCAGGATCGTCACAGCCCCGGTGAACAGCAGCGCGCCCTGGAGCTCGGGCAGAGGGTGCGGCTCCAGCGCGGCGATCAGGCAGAACCAGCCCGGCTCCCCGGCGTGGGAGAAGATCTCGCTCACGAAGCGGGACGCCTGCTCGCCGAGCGTGCTCGCGTCGAGCGAGAGGTGCTGCAGGTCCTGGATCACCCGCTCTTCGGAGAAGTCGAGCTGGGTGAAGACCAGCTCGAAGTGCCTCGGCACCTTCGCGAGCGGCAGCGCGGGCGCGCTCTCCATCCTTATGTACTCGACGTCGATCCGGCGCCAGAGCGTCATGATCCCGGTCTCGTCGGCGGCGGCTTCCGCAAGGCCCTCGGCCTCGATCTCGGCGCGGACGATCAGGTTGTCTCCGGCGATATCGGTCATGTGCCGCCGGATCGTGCTCCGCCCCCCCACGATTGCCGTGCTCGCGCTGGTCTCCGCGACGTCGGACAGCGGGTAGCCCTCCACCTCTTCCCAGCTCGGGCTCCTGTCCGGCGTCCCCTCGTTGTCCCCTTCGACAGGCCCCACGTACCCTCCCGCGGCGTCGTAATCGTTCTCGTCGAGGGTGGGGCCCCAGTCCGGGTGCACCTCCGGCCGCTCGTTGGACGGGTCGTCCGGATCGCGCGCGCTCCAGCGGATCCGCGCGCCTTCCGGGAGCTCGCCGTCGGGGCTCGTCACCTCGGCGGTGATCTCGATGAGCTGCGTATTCCTCGCCCAGCGCCCGTCGAGATCGCGATTGATGTAGACGCGTCCCTGGTTATCCAGGCTCGTGTAGCCGGGCCTGACTCCAGCCGCTCGGGTCGTCCCCGGCGGCGCGGAGCTGTCCGGAAAGCCCGGGAGATAGAGACCTTTGATATCGACGATCCGGACGGTGACCATCGGCATGAAGCATTGCAAATGCCGGGCTCAGTCCGGCCGCCTCCGGGCGTCTCATCGCGGCAACGCGAACGGGGTGGAAGAGCGGAGCGGTCCTGGGAAGCGCGCAGAAGTCGAGCCCCTCGGCGGCGCGCTTCGCCCGAGGAGGAGCGCCGCCGCGGTGACAACGGAGGACAGCGCGGCGCTCCGCGGCGATCCACCCGGCAGCCTTCAACGTGGCCTGGAGGCCCCATTGCCGCTTTCTCCCGGCGCGCGTTCGTGCGTAGACTCCGCGCCCTCATGAGCTTCGAGCCAGTTGCAGGGTTTCGCTTCGGCGCCATCAGCGCGGGGATCCGGAAAGACGGGCGTATCGACGTCGCGCTCGCGGTGGCGGATCAGCCGGCGGTGGTCGCCGGCATGTTCACCCGGAACCTCGTGCGCGCCGCGCCCGTGGACATCGCCATGCAGCGCGTCCTGTCGGGGCGCGCCCGCGCCGTCGTCGTCAACAGCGGATGTGCCAACGCCTGTACGGGCGAGGCCGGCTGGAAGGCCGCGCTCGATACGACGCGCGCCGTCGCCGAGGCCATCGGCGCCCAGGAGGACGAGGTCCTGCCCGCCTCGACCGGCGTCATCGGCGCCGTCTTGCCGGCGCACCGGATCGTCGAGCGAGTCCCCGAGCTGTCGGCGCGCCTGTCGCCGAGGGGCTACCTCGACTTCGCCCAGGCGATCTGCACGACCGACCGCTGGCCGAAGCTCTCTCAGCGCAAGCTGGGCGGGGGCGCCACGCTGCTCGGCATCGGCAAGGGCGCCGGGATGATCCACCCCGACGTCGGGCCGCCTCACGCGACGATGCTCGTCTTCCTGTTCACCGACGCCGTGCTCGACCCGGGCGAGGCGAACGCGGCGCTTTCGGCCTCGTGCGACGTGACGTTCAACGCGTGCACCGTCGACGGGGACACCAGCACCAACGACACGGTGCTCCTCCTGTCCTCCGGCGCGTCCCAGCGCCGCGCGTCGCGCGACGAGCTCACGGCGGGCCTCACCGAGGTCTGCGGCGAGCTGGCGCGCTCGATGGTGGCCGACGGCGAGGGCAGCACGCACGTCGCCGAGATCCGCGTCCGCGGGCTCGCGACGCGCGACGGGGCGCGCACCGTGGCGCGCACGGTGGCCACGTCGATGCTCGTGAAGACCGCGCTGTTCGGCAAGGACGCGAACTGGGGGCGGCTGCTCGCCGCCGCGGGGCGCGCCGGCGTCCCGTTCGATCCGAGCGAGGTCCAGATCCTCGTCGGCGGGATCCCGATCGTGCAGAGCGGCGCGCCCGTCGGGGCGGAAGCCGAGCTCAAGGCGAACGAGGTGCTCGCGCGCGACACCTACGTCATCGAGCTCGTGCTCGGCAGCGGTCCCGGCGATTTCTCCTACCTGACGAGCGACCTCGGGCACGGCTACGTCGACGTGAACGCCGGCTACCGCTCGTGAGCCGCGCGGGGCGATCGGCCGGGCGGCTCGCGGAGAGCGCGCCCACGTCTTCGCCCTGACCGGAAGCGCCTGCTGCGTCCGGCGGATCCAGGCCAGCCCCAGAGCGACGCCCCTCCGTCGCCTCACGTTGTGCGCCTCGGCCCAGCGAACGTCGCGCGACGAGACGCGGCCGAGGCCAGTGAACCTCGCGCGACGAGAGCTGGTGAACGCAGGTTCACAATGCGCGAAGCCGGTCGGGCTTCCCCGCGATCCTCTCCGGCGGCCCCCTGGCACGCTGCGTGTTAGCGGGCGGCATGGTAGTCGTGCGGGAGGGCCGCGCCGGTGCCGGCCGCCGCTGGAGGACTTCGATGCTTCTTTATTCCCCCCTTGCGAAGATCCTGGGTCGAGGCGCGCTGTTCCTGATGATCGCCGCGACCGCGGCGGGCTGTGGCGGCTGTGGTGACGCCACGCTCCAGTGCGACCGCGACGGCGAGAACTGTTTCCTCTGCGACGGCTACGGGTGTCGCCCGGCGGAGTCCGACGTGGGCGCTGGCGGCGCCAGCCAGGGCGGCGCCGGCCAGGGCGGCGCTGGCCAGGGCGGCGCCGGTCAGGGCGGCGCTGGCGGCGAGGAGGTCGCCTGCGACGCGGAGCTCACCACGTGTCCCTGCGACGGCGACGACGCGTGCGAGGACGGCACGCGGTGCGTCGAAGGGCTCTGCATCGCGGCGTGCGAGTTCAGCTACGAGTGCGGCGCGGACCGGGTGTGCGTGAACGGCGAGTGCGCCGACGGCTGCTCCGACAGCGCCCCCTGCGCGGCGGCCGGCACGCGCTGCGACCGCGGTGTCTGCGTCCCCGACCCCGCGAACCCCGAGTGCAGCGACGCGGCGCCGTGCGAGGGCGGCGCGCTCTGCGTCGAGGGCGCCTGCGCCGCCGGGTGCACGACGCACGACGACTGCGCCGCCGGCGAGGTGTGCAATGCGGTGACCGGCGCGTGCATGGCCGACCCTTCGCCGCAGCCCGGATGCGCCACCACGGCCTGCGCGGCCCAGGGCCAGGAGTGCATGGAAGACGGCTACTGCCACTACCCCTGCGACAGCGAGCAGGCCTGCCGGCTCATCGACAGCCGCTTCGTCGGCTGCAACGACGGCTTCTGCAAGACACGGGAGGAGGTCGCGCCCGAGTGCACGCTCGACGAGCCCTGCCCTGACGGCGAGAGCTGCATCTCCGGCGAGTGCCGCTGATCCGCCGCCGCTGACCGAGGCCCCTCGCGCCGCCGTTCCGCCGCGGCGGACGAAGGGCCTCCATCGACGCCCCCTCACCTTCCGCGGTCCTGCCCCCGCACACCTTGACCGTCCGTCATGCGGCGGGTAATCGCCTCGGATGGTCGCCCGCTCCCCCGTGCATCGGCCCGCGTCGCTCCTCGTCCGGATCGCCCGCGCCGCCGTCGTCTCGCTCGCCCTCGCCGCGCCGAGCGTCGCCGCCGCCGAGACCCGGATCGCCGTGGTCGACGTGCAGCACGCCGTGATGCAGACCGAGGACGGCATCCGGGCGCAGGCCACCCTGAAGAAGCTCTTCGACCGGCGGCAGCAGGAGCTCGACGCGAAGCAGACCGAGCTCCAGCGGGCGCGCGAGGACATCGAGAAGCAGTCGCGCGTGCTCTCGCGCGAATCGATGCAGAAACGGATGGAGGACTGGCAGCGCCAGATGGTCGAGCTCCAGACCGTGTTCGTCGACTACAATAAGGAGCTGCAGAAGAAGCAGGGAGAGCTGACCGGGCCCATCGTCAAGAAGATGATGATCATCGTCGCCCGGATCGCGAAGAGGTCGGGTTACGAGATCATCCTGGACAAGCAGGCGGCCCCCTATGTGCGCGCCGACCTCGATCTCACGGAGCAGATCATCCAGCTCTACAACACCGGCGGCGGCGAGGACGACGCGGGCGGCAACCAGGCGGAGAAGAAGGACATCGCCAAGTAGCGCGCTGTCCGCGCGCTCCACGCCGCGGAAAGGAGCCGGCCTTGCCCGAACGACCCCAAGAGCCCGTCACGCTCGAGATCCATCAGATCCTGTCGATCCTGCCGCACCGCTACCCGCTCGTGATGGTCGACCGCGTGACGGAGGTCACCGCCAACAAGAGCATCCGCGGCTACAAGTGCGTCGCGTACAACGAGCCCTGGTTCCAGGGGCACTTCCCCCAGCGGCCGATCATGCCCGGGGTGCTGATCCTGGAGTCGCTCACGCAGCTCGGCGGCATCCTCGCCTACGCGTCGGACCCGTTCGACGCGACCTCGAACCTCATGTTCTTCCTCGGCATCGACAAGGCGAAGTTCCGCCACACCGTGACGCCCGGCGACCGGCTCGATCTCTACGTCGAGGTGCTGCACCACCGCTCGAACGTCTGGAAGCTGCGCGGCGAGGCGAGCGTCGACGGCACGCTCTGCGCCGAGGGGGAGATGCTCGCCTCCGTCGTCGATCGCGAGCCCTGATTCAGAGAGGAAGATCTCACCATGAGCCGGAGCCCGTCGCCGTCGTTCGCCCGCATCGCCGCTGTCCTCTGCGCCGCCATCGCCCTCTCGCTCCCGGCCGGCTGCGGCGGCGCCGCGACCGCCGCCCCGCCGGCGCCTCAGGCGGGCGGCGGCCTGATCGGCTCGGCGGCGCCCGAGCTCGCGGCCGAGGTCGTGAGCGGCGAGGGGCCGTCCACGCTGAAGGACGCGAGCGGCAAGGTGGTGATCGTCGATTTCTGGGCGACCTATTGCCACCCCTGCAGGAAGTCGTTCCCCAAGTACCAGGAGCTCGTCGAGCGCTTCGGCGGCGATCTCGCGGTGCTCGCCGTCGCCCTCGACGCCCCCGAGGACGCCTCGAAAGAGCAGCTCGTCGAGTTCGCGGACGAGGCGGGCGTCAAGTTCAAGATCCTCTGGGACAAGGACCAGAGCGCGGCAAAAAATTACAACCCGCGGAGAATGCCGACCGCCTTCATCGTCGACCGGAGCGGCGTCGTGCGCCACGTCCACGCGGGCTACGAGGACGGCGAAGAGGAGAAGATCTCCCGGGAGATCGAGGCGCTGCTCGGCGAAGCGGCCGGTCCGCCGAGAGCTGCTCCGCCGGCGGCACCTCCCCCGGCCGAGGCGCCCGCGCCGAGCGACGGCGGCCGCTCCTCTCCGTGAGCCCCGTGCGAAGGCGGCGATTGCCCTCATGTCCCCTACCCTGATCCGGCGCGTCTCGATCGAGGCGCTCGACATCCCGCTGCACGAGCCGTTCGGCATCGCTGGCGGCGCGCAGGAGCGCGCGGCGAACCTCCTCGTCACCGTGGAGCTGGCCGACGGGACGCTCGGCTTCGGCGAGGCCGCGCCGCTGCCCGCCTTCAACGGAGAGACGCAGGAGGCCTCGCGCGCCGCCGCCCTCTCGCTGCGCGCGGCCGTGGTGGGCGCGGACGCGCGCGCGTGGCGCGCCATCGCTGTCGCGCTCCGCGCCGCGGCGAGCGGCGGCGCCGGCGCGGCGCGCTGCGCGATCGAGACGGCGATCCTCGACGCGCTCGCGAGGCGCGCCGACATGCCGCTCTGGGCCTTCTTCGGCGGCTCGGGGACGGCGCTCACCACCGACATCACCATCACCACGGGCTCGCCGGAGCGCGCGGAGGAGGCCGCGCGGCGCGCCTCGGCCATGGGCTTCCGCGCGCTCAAGGTGAAGGTCGGGGGCCACCTCGCCGCGTCGGACCCCGCGCGCATCGAGGCGATCTACGCGGCGGCGCCGGAGGCGTCGCTGATCCTCGACGGCAACGGCGGGCTCACGGCGGGCGAGGCGCTCGCGCTCGTCGCGCACGCGCGCCGGCTCGGCGCGCGCGTCGCGCTCCTGGAGCAGCCCGTGCCGCGCGACGACTGGGACGGCATGAAGGAGGTCACGCGCCGCGCCGGCGTCGACGTGGCCGCCGACGAGAGCGTCGCCTGCGCGGCGGACGTCCTCCGCGTCGCGTCGGAGCGCGCGGCGACCGTGGTCAACATCAAGCTGATGAAGGGCGGCGTCGCCGAGGCGCTCGACATCGCGGCGGTCGCCCGCGCGGCGGGGCTCGGGCTGATGATCGGCGGGATGGTCGAGTCGATGCTCGCGATGACGGCGTCGGCCTGCTTCGCCGCCGGCCTCGGCGGGTTCTCGTTCGTCGATCTCGACACGCCGATGTTCCTCGCCGAGAACCCCTTCGACGGCGGCTTCGTCCAGCGAGGCCCGGCGCTCTCGCTCGAGGGGATCCGGGCCGGGCACGGCGTCACCCCGAAGCGCCGCGATCCGGGAGCCGGCTAGCGCGCCGAGGCGCAGGCCCCGGCGCGCTCACGCCGCGGGCGCCGCGCCGATCCACGCCGGCACGCCCAGCTGGTCGAACGGCCCTCGCAGGTCGTCGGGCAGCGGCGCGGCGATGCACAGGGGGGCGCCCGTCTCGGGGTGGGCGACGGCGAGCTCGGCCGCGTGCAGCGCGAGGCGGTGCAGCGCGTAGCGCTCGCGGAAGAGGCGGTTGTGCTCGCCCTTGCCGTAGTTGACGTCGCCGATGATCGGGTGGCTGATGTGCTTGAGGTGCCTCCGCACCTGGTGCAGGCGCCCCGTGCGCGGGCGCGCCTCGACCACGGCGTAGCGCTCGAGCGCGTGGAGGCGCTCGAAGTCGGTGACGGCCGGGACGCGCGGGCCCCCCTCGCGCCGCGGGATCGGGTGATCGACGCACCCGCGCTCGGGGGGCACGCCGCGGACGAGCGCCAGGTAGCGCTTGCGCACGAGGCCCTGCTCGAACTGCGCGCAGAGCAGCGCCGCCGCGACCGCGTCGAGCGCGACGAGCAGCACGCCGCTCGTCGCGCGGTCGAGGCGGTGGACCGGAAAGACCTTCCGGCCCAGCGTCCGCTCGGCGAGATCGACGAACACGACCGGCGCGCTGCCCCAGCCGCGGTGCACGAGCAGCCCGGACGGCTTCGCGAAGGCGGCGACGCGGTCGTCCAGGTGGAGCAGGGAGAGCTGCATCGCGGAGGCGGCGCTCAGCCGGTCCCCAGGGCGAGGTACCGCGCGAGCCGCTGGTACAGGGCGGCCGCGAGCTCGGCGTCGTGGTCGCACACCTCGGCGAAGTCGTCCTTGCGGATCCGGATGAGCCGCGTCCGCGCCGCGGCCACGGGCAGATCGCCCTTGCGACGCGCGCCCACGAGCGACTCGGGGAAGAGCAGGCCTGAGGAGACGATCCGCCGCCCGTCGGCCAGGTCCACGGCCCCGTCGAGCACCAGGTAGGCGACAAGATCGCTCGCGACGTCGCGCGGGATGCGATCGCCCGCGCCGAGCTCCACCTCGACGCCCGCCGCGAGCGCCCCGAGCACCGCGGCCGGGCTCATGCCGGCGAGGAGCGGGCAGGCGGAGATCACCGAGAGGTCGCGCGAGGACGGACCGGCGTCGTCCGCGCGCTTCACGAAGCGCTCCTTGATGTCGATGACGATCACGCTCGCGTTGTCGAGCCCGCCCCGGTCGCGCGCGTGCTTGAGGAGGCCCGCGGCGACGTCCTCGGGGCCGCCCTTCGCGCAGAAGCGGGAGAGCGACGCCTCGCTGTCGATCGCGTTGTGCACCCCGTCGGTGCAGAGGAGGATGCGATCGCCGCGCGAGAGATCGACGAACAGGGTGTCCACCGAGACGGTGCCCGCGAGCCCGATCGCGTTCACGAGCGGGTTCCGCTGCGGCTTCCTGGCCGGCGTCGGGTTGCCGGCCGCGCGGAGCGTGTCGTAGAGGGCGTGGTCCTGCGTGAGCTGGACGGTGGTGGTCGGGCGAACGAGGTACGCGCGGCTGTCGCCCGCGTGGGCGAAGAAGGCCCGGCTGTGCGCGAGCACCACGAAGTCGAGCGTCGTGCCCATCCCCTGGTAGCTCGGCTCGGTGCGGCGCGCCTCCAGGATGGCCGCGTGCGCCGCCTCGCCCACGCGGCGGAGCAGCGCGAACACCTCGCGGCGCGCCTCGATGTTCGGGTCGGCCACGTACGCGTCGAGGATGGCGGCCGCGGGCGGGCGGAGCACCTCGTCGCGCAACGTGTCGATCGCGATCTGGGCGGCGACCTCACCGGCGGCGTGGCCGCCCATCCCGTCGGCGATGCCGAAGAGGGCGAGCTCGGGGCAACAGAGGATCCGGTCCTCGTTGCTCGGGCGGACGAGGCCGACATCGGTCGATGCGGCGAACTCGATACGATAGTCGAAGCGCGGGAGGATCTGGGACACCGCGACCAGGATAGACACCGTGCGGGCGGCGTCAAAATCGCGCGGCTCTTGACGACCGCGCGCCCGCTCGCCCGCGCTCGGCCCCCGGGCCCCTGGGCCGCGCCGCGCGATCGTTGCCGGGGACACGCCGGCGGCCCGGCGCGCCGTGCGCACCGGCCGCGGCGAGGCCGTGCCCCCGGCAGACACACCAGCGTGCAACGCGCACGGATCCACGGTTGGCCCGACTCTCGCGTCTTCCTGGGGCATGCAACTCATCGAGGTGGACGTCGGGCGCTTTCGGCTCGAATTCGGCGGCGGGCTCGGGCTGGAGGTCATCCTCCTGTTCAGCCGCTCGGTGGCCTTCTGGCGCTGGGGTGGCGAGCTGGTTGCGGAGGTCAGCGTCGGCGTGAGCTGAGCCGGACAGCCGTCGTCTCGGCCCGCGCCCACCGGCCGCAGCAGATTCGGGGCGCGCAGCGAAAGAGCCCCAGACGAAAAATTCCGGTAGGATTCGGCTCGACCGCATGAGGCCTTGCTGCTGTCTGCCATCCACCACGCTCGCTCCTGCCGCGGCGCCGCCGCAGGCTCGCACAGCGATTCCGCCGTTCACGCTCGAGCCCGGCGGGCCGGCGCGGCGAACGATCGCGCGCGCGGCTTGGCGCATCATCTGGAGCGCGCGATGACCGTGCAACCGCGGATCGACGTCGCCGCCATGCGGCGCGCCCTGTCCACCGCCGAGGCGGTGATGGCGCTGAACCCGCCCGAGTCGCCGATGCTCGATGGATACCGGCTGTTCCGGGTGTCGGGCGGCGACGTCGCGTGGCTGGACATGCCCGCGAACACCGGGGCGTACGCCGTCTTCGGCTCGCACCCGCGCTGCGACGTGAAGTTTGCGTCGGGCGACGACGTGTGCGTGCGCCACCTGGTCGCCACCTGCTGCAACCTCCCCGACGGCGCCTTCGGCCTGCGGCTCATGGATCTGCAGACCTCGATCCCGTTCTTCGTCGACGACGACGTGCCGCGGCGATCGATCGTGGTCAGCGGCCCGCTGCTCGTGCGCATCGGCAAGCATGTGGTCGGCGGGCTCCCGGTCGGGCCGCGCGCCTCGTCGCGGGTGCTGCAGGTGAGCTCGTGCGGGATGAGCGAGCCGCCGCGCGGGATCGAGAGCATCGCGGAGAAGCTCGCCGACAGCGCCGCGCCCCCGGCGCCGACCGAGGGCATCACGACCAGCCATCGGTTCGCTCGCGGGGAGATCTCGCACATCACGTCGGTGCGACCCGTCTCGCACATCGAGGAGATGGTCGCGCCGCGCGCGAAGACCGGGTACGTTCGGCTCACGCTCCAGTCGAGCGAGCGCAGCGCCGCGGTCGAGCTGCCCGAGCAGGCGCTCGACGACGGCGTGCTGCTCGGGCGCGCCGACAACTGCCTGGACCGCGGGCTGCGCGCCGTCCTGAGCACCCACATCTCGCGGACCCACCTGCTGCTCCTGCGCGACGGCACCGAGATCATGGCCCTCGATCTCTGCTCGACGAACGGGACGAGGTACGCGGGCCAGAAGGTCCGCCGCGTGATGATCCCCGCCGAGGGTCTGGCCCTCACCCTGGGCCCCGAGCTGACGCTGATCTGGCACCCGCAGACGTGAAGCCGGCGGCCCTCGCGGCGACGAGGGTCGAGGCCGGCGTCCCTCCGGCCTCGACCCACGCCCCTCGCCGCCGCGCAGCGTGCGGCGCGCGCTACGACAGGAGCTGGCGGGCGATGACGATGCGCTGGATCTGGCTCGTGCCTTCGTAGATCTGGAGGACCTTCGCGTCGCGCATCATCTTCTCGACGGGGTACTCCTTCACGTAGCCGTTGCCGCCGAACACCTGGACGGCGTCCACGGCGGTCTGCATGGCGCTGTCGGCGCCGTAGGCCTTCGCGAAGCTCGAGACGATCGGATCGCGCACCCCGTGATCGAGGTTCCACGCGGCCTTCTGGTAGAGCAGGCGCGTCCCCTCGACGCGGATCGCCATCTCCGCGAGCATCCACTGGATGAGCTGGTGGTTGCCGATCGGCTGGCCGAACGTCTTGCGCTCCTTGGCGTAGGCCACGCACTCCTCGAGGCAGCGCCGCATCAGGCCCGTCGCGGCCGCGCCGATGTCGGGGCGGGTCTGGTTGAACGTCTCCATCGCGAGCTTGAAGCCGTGGCCCTCCGGCGCGAGGAGGTTCTCCTTCGGCACCTTCACGTCATCGAGGAACACCTGCGCGGTGTCGCTCGCCCGCTGGCCGAGCTTGTCCTCCTTCTTGCCGACGCGGAGGCCGGGCGAGTCGCGATCGACGATGAACGCCGCGATCCCCTTGTGCCGGAGCTCCGGGTTCGAGGTCGCGAAGATGACGTAGTAGCGCGCGTAGCTCGCGTTCGTGATCCAGCACTTCTGCCCGTTCAGCACGTAGTCGTCCCCGTGCTTGACGAAGCGGGTCTTGAGCCCCGCGACGTCGCTGCCCGCGTCCGGCTCGCTCGTGCAGTAGCTCGCCATGATCGGCTCGGCGGTGAGCATGCCGAGGTACTTCTTCTTCTGCTCCTCGCTGCCCGCGAGCTTGATGGGCGTGAGCGCGAGGCCGTTCGCGAGGAAGCTCGTCTGGATCCCGGTGCACCCGTACGAGAGCTCCTCGGCGAGGAGGGCGTTCTCGAGCTCGCCCATCCCCGGGCCGCCGTACTCGGCCGGACAGGTCGGGTTGACGAGGCCGAGATTCCAGCCCTCCACGAAGACATCCATCGGGAAGTACGACTTCTGGTCGCACTCGGCCGCGATCGGGGTGACGCGCTCCTTCGTGAAGCGCCGCGCCGTATCGATGAGAGCCTTGTGCTCTTCGCTCACAGAGAAATCGACCACGTGACCTCCGGCTAGTGCGGCGGGGACGGCGCTCACCGAGCCCGCCGGCAACGCGGGACGAGGGCTCGCGCCCCCGTCACTCCTTCATTCTGCGCTTACGTCGCTCGAGCTCGGCGCGCACGGCGCGGCTGCCCAGGATGTAGCCGACGATCAGCCCCAGCATCAGCACCACGGGGATGTAGAGCGCGTGCTGCGGGGTCATCTCCCCGAGGTTCGGCATCAGCTCGTCCCCTGGCCCGCGCCGGCCCGCGCCTTCTGCACGGCGGCCTCGAGCACGTCGATCCGCCGGTCGATCTGCTTCTGGCGGCGCCAGGAGAGGAAGACCATCGCGAAGACGATGAGCCAGATCGCGGCGTAGGCCTCGACGAGCAGCTTCTCTCCGCTCTGCATCTGGTTGCCGCCCTCCACGGGGCGGAACGCCTGCGCTCGGTCGCCCAAGGCCGTGTCCGTCGGTTGCTGCAGGGCCGCGTGGGCGAACAAGGAATGAAGGGATTTCACGTTATCAGTCCTCTCCGATACCGACTTCGAGGGCCTCTTGCTCGAGCTCCGCGAGCCGCGCCGACGCGAGATCGACGCGGAGGCGCGCCCACAGGAGCGCGAGGGAGAGCAGGGTGAAAGAGAGGAAGCCGAGGCCGAGCGCCAGCTTCATGTCCGGGTGCCCGAGGCCGCCGCCCTTGCCCGTGATGACCGTGGGATGGTTGCCACCCCACATCTTCACCGAATAATGGATGATCGGCAGGTTCGCCGCGCCGAGGACGCCGAGGGCCGCGGCGAACTTGCGCTCGGCATCGCTGTCGCCCGTGAAGGCGCGGAGCACGACATAGGCGATGTAGATAAGGACGCTGAGCAGCGAGGTCGTCAGGCGCGGGTCCCACGTCCAGTACACGCCCCACGCCTTGGCGGCCCAGAGCGGGCCGGTGATGAGGACGATCAGGCCCATCGCCACGGCGACCTGCGCGCCGGATTTCGCCAGCGAGTCCCACCACTGCGTCCCGCGCGCGAGGTAGCCGGCGGAGCCGATGAAGCAGGCGGTCGCGCCGAGGTACATCGCGTACCCGGCTGGGGCGTGGAAGTAGAAGATCTTCTGCACGATCCCCATCGAGGCCTCCGTCGGCACGACGTAGGCGACGAAATGGAGGGTGCCGATGATGGCAAGGGCCGACGCGGCGAGCAGGACCGAGAAGGCGATGCTGGAGCCTCCCGACGCGCCGCGCGCCGCCGTGTCCCCGCTCGCTGCCAAAGCCACCCTGCGCGGCGCCCGCTCGTCGTTGGCTCCCATGCTAGCGCGCCACCGTAGTGCCAAGGACGGTCGCGTTCAAGCCGCGGTTGGGGTCGGACGCGGGGCGGGCGAAGGTCGGCGAGGGGCGGCGAGGCGGCGGCGAAGGTCGACGAGGCAGCGGCGAGGGCGGGAGGCGCGGCGAGGCGACCCCCTCGCTCAGCGCGGCCGCCCCCTCGGTCAAGTACCATCCGGAGCGATCGCGTCCCAGCCGGTCGCCTTCGCGAGGCGCGACATCGCCATGTCGAGCTCCATCGTCGCGTTCAGCTGGTTGAAGCGGTTCGTGGCGTACGCCTTGGCTGGATCAATCAAGTCCTTTTCCGCCATCGTCCCGACGTCGATCCCTGTCTGCACCATCACGAGCCAGCGCTTCCCGTACCTGGCCGCCTTCGTGTAGGCCTCGAGGCGCTTCTGGGCCTCCACGACCTCGGCGTAGGCGGTCTCGACCTCGGTCGCGACCCCGCCCATGGCGAAGCGCTGCGTCGCGGCCATCTCCTCGAGCTGCGCCTCGGCGAAGCGGATGCGCGCCGACTGCGGGAGCAGGTCGAGCTTCCATTGCAGCACGAGCGCGGCGCCGTAGTGGAAGTAGTTGCCGGGGTCGCTCGTGAACGGGTTCAGCTGATCCGCGACCTCGGGCGCGGCGCTCACCCCGACCTGCAGGCCGATGCCGATGTCGGGGAACAGCTGCGCGCGCGCGAGCCGCACCTGCGCGGACCTCGCGTCGAGGCCCGCGCGCGCCTGCGCGAGCTCCGGCCGGTACAGGCGCGCCGCGGTCAGGTATCGGCTGACGTGCCCGAGCTGGTGCTTCGGCGGGCGGATCGGGACGTCGGGGATGTCGAGCTCCGCGACGCCCGTGTAGAAGCGCAGCCCCGCCAGCGCGACCGAGACGTACTTTTCGACCTCCGCCCCGCGCGCCTCGAGCTCGGCCCCGAAGGTCTGGAGCTTGAGCAGCTCGATCGGATCGCCCTCGTCGCTCTCGACCTGCTCCTCCAGGCGGCGGAGCGCCCTGTCCATCTCGGTCCTCACGTCCGTGAGCAGGCTCCGCGAGTCGCGCGCGAGCTGGAGGCCGAAGTAAGCCTTGCGGACGTCGAGTCGCACCGCGTCCCGCTCCTTCTCCACGCTCGCCTGGCTCACGCGGACGTTCGCCTCGGCGGCGTCCCAGAGGCTCGTGATCTTCCCGAAGGTCCAGAGCGGCACCACGCCGTCGATGTTGGCGCGCCAGGCGACCCCGAGGCTCGAGGTGAGCGAGACGTCGGTGTTCGGGCTGAAGATGTTGTTGCCGCGGACGGTCGGCGCGAGGGCGACGCCGCCGGTCAGCTTGAACTGCGAGAACGGGGCGTAGCGGGCCTCGTCGAGCTGCGCGCGGACCTGGTTGAGCTTCGCGCGGGCGGCGAGGACGTGCGGGTGATTGCGGTCGGCGAGCGCGAGGACGCGGGGGAGATCGTGGATCATCGCCGCCTGTCTCGGGGGAGCCGCGCCGGTGTCGGCGGCGGCGGCGGGGAGCGGGGCGAGCCGGACCGCGAGGGAGACGGCGGCGGCGGCAAGGGCACCTCGTGCAGCGCGTCGGGCCATTTTCGGCGCAACGTAGCACGAGCCGGCCACGCGCTTGCGCGGCGCGCGGCGCGCGCGCGTCAGCCCGCCTCGTCCCCGTCCGGCGCCGCCGCTGCCCCCGCGCCTTCCCCGTCCCCCGCCCCGTCCCCCTCGGCCGCCTCGTCTCCCCTCGACGCGACCTTTTTCTTGAGCCTCCGGAAATTCGAGCGATCCATGCCCGCCTGGCGCGCCGCCTCGCTGAGGTTGTTGCCCGTGCGCTGCAGCAGGCGCCCGATGTAGATCCGATCGAACGCGTCGATGGCGCGCTCCTTGGCTTCCGCGTACGGGAGCTCGCAGAGCTGCGCGGGCAGGACGAGCGCGTCCCTCGGAGGGCGCCGATCCGGCCCCGCGCGCCCCGACACCGAGGGCGGCAGATCCGCGGGCAGGACGGCGTCGCCGCGGGCGGAGAGCACGGCGTGCTCGATCGCGCTCTCGAGCTCGCCCGCGTTGCCCGGCCAGGCGTGCTCGCGCAGGAGGCGCGCCGCCTCGGGGCCGATCCGCTTGACGTCGCGCTCGTGCCTGCGCGCGCACCGGTGCAGGAAGTGGCTCGCGAGCAGCGCGATGTCCTCCCGGCGCCGCCGGAGCGGCGGCAGCTCGATGACGATGACGCCGAGGCGGTACAGAAGATCCTCCCGGAACTGTCCGGCGGCGGCGCGCTCCCTCAGATCGGCGCACGTCGACGCGATGACACGGACGTCGACGCGGCGCGGCTCGCCCCCCGGCCCCGCGACCTCGCCGCGCGTGAGGACCCGCAGCAGCCTGGCCTGCGCCGCGAGCGGCAGCGCCGAGACCTCGTCGAGGAAGAGCGTGCCGCTGTCCGCCGCCTCGATCAGGCCCCCGCCGGCGCGCCCGTCCGGCGAGGTCTCGCGCTCCCCGCCGAAGAGCTCCTCCTCGGCGCGCGACGCCGGGAGCGCGCCGCAGTCGACCGCGACGAACCGCCGCCCGGCGCGCGGCCCGCGCCGGTGGACGGCGCGCGCGACGAGCTCCTTGCCCGTCCCGCGCTCGCCCGACAGCAGGATGGGCGCGCCCACGGACGCCACGCCGAGCGCCCTCCGATACGCGTCCTGCATCGCGGCGGAGCTCGCGATCACCTCGCCGAGCTGCTCGTGCTCGCCGACGCGCTCCTCGAGGGCCCTCGCGCGCCCGGCGAGCCGCCGGCGCTCGACGGCGCGCTCGATCGCGATCGAGAGCGCGGCCTCCGGCTCGACGGGCTTCATCACGAACGCATATGCGCCGGCGCGCACGGCCGCGACCGCGGCGTCGACCTCGTCGTGGCCGGCCATCACCACGACCTCGACGTCGGGGTACGCCGCCTTGATCTGGTCGAGCACCTCGGCGCCGCTCATGCGCGGCATGGCGAGGTCGAGCAGCACCGCCTCGACGCGGGTGGTCGCGAGCAGCCCGAGCGCCGCGGGGCCGTCCTCCGCGGTGAGGACGTCGAAGTCGCGCACGAGCGCGCGCGCGAGGCCGCGGCGCTGGGCGGGCTCGTCATCGACGAGGAGGATACGGGCGCGAGCTCTGGCGTTCACGAGGCGGGGCGGCGGGGCAGGACTAGATGGGCTTGCGTGAGGTGAGCGGCGCGAGATCGGCGCCCCGGCGCGTCTGCGGCTCCCTCGGCTCGTCCTGGGCCGCGGGGAAGGCGGGATCGCTGGACCGCCGGAGCTTGCCCGGGGGCGGCGGGGGCGGCGGCTCGGCGCTCCCGGTCGGCGTGTAGATCTGGCCGTGCTGCTGGAAGACGCAGATCCGGTTGCCGCCCTCGCGCTTGGCCTGGTGGAGCGCGCTCTCCGCGGCGCGGATGAGCGCGTCCTTGGAGCGGACGTCGCGCGAGGGGTAGAGCGAGACGCCGATCGACACGCTGCACGGCCTCGACGCGCCGCCGAACTCGACCGGGTTGCCGGAGGCCTCGCGCCAGATCCGCTCGGCCACGGTCAGCGACCCGGCGAAGTGCGTGCTCGGCAGGACGATGAGGAACTCCTCGCCGCCGTAGCGCGCGATCACGTCGACCTCCCGGACCGAGCGGCGGATCCCGTCGGCGATGCGCCGGATCACCGCGTCGCCGAGCGTGCGCCCCCCGATGTCGTTCATCGCCTTCAGCCGATCGATGTCGACGAGCACGCAGGCGAACGGCTCGTGGTAGCGCTCCGCGCGCTTGAACTCCTCGTTGAGCCGCGTGAAGAGGTAGCGGTAGTTGTAGAGCCCCGTCATCTCGTCGTGGATGGAGAGCTGCTCCAGGTAGGCGCGCTGCGCCGCGACGTGGTCGTGCAGCCGCTTGATCCGGAGCATCGCCCCGACCCGCGCGAGCAGCTCCTCCTCCTCGAACGGCTTGCACACATAATCGTCGGCGCCGATCTTGAGCCCCTCGACCCGGCTCGCGGTGTCGGTCTTCACCGTGACCAGCACGACGGGGAGGAACGTCTCTGCGGTCATGCTCTTGAGCAGCCGGCACGCCTCGAGGCCCGTGAGCCGGGGCATCACGATGTCGAGGAGGGCGAGGTCGACCCCTCCCCGGCCGATGAGCTCGATCGCCTCCTGGCCATCGTCGACCGCCTCGACCTGGAAGCCGGCCTTCTGGAGGATGCTCACGAGCATCTGCCGCGCGAGACGGTCGTCGTCGGCGACAACGATCCTGGCCGGTCGGCTGCTCAGGAGCTCGACCGGCACAGAGAGCGGAGCGCCACGGATGTCCTCGCTGTTCGGCACGGTCACATCCTCCCTTCGGGCGGGGCCGGGCGCAACGAGATCGCACGCTCGCGGAGGCCGCCTCTCGTCGCCGGGCACGCCGTCTGCTCGTCGGCACCGCGCCGCGCGGGCCCTCGCATGAATCGCGCGCGCGTTGCCTGTCGCGCGCGAGCTGTCATCGCCCCGGTTTCGCGGTAAGGACCTCCGCATGAATCAGGCGCGGTTCTGGAAGCTCGCGGCGGTCGCGCTGGCCTTCACGCTCGGCGTGATCGTGTGGGGCGCGTTCGTGCGCGCGACAGGCTCGGGGGCCGGCTGCGGCAGCCACTGGCCCACGTGCAACGGCGACGTCATCCCACGATCTCCGAGCGCGGCGACCTTCATCGAGTTCACGCACCGCGCCACCTCGGGCGTCGCCTTCCTGCTCGTCGCGCTGCAGCTCGTCTGGGCCCTGGTCGCCTACCCGACGGGCCACCCGGTGCGCGGCGGCGCGGCCGCGTCGATGCTGCTCATGGTCACCGAGGCGGCGGTCGGCGCCGGCATCGTCCTGCTCGAGTACGTCGCCAACGACGCGTCGGCGGCCCGCGCGCTCTGGATGGCCGTGCACCTCATCAACACGTTCCTGCTGGTGGGCGCCATGACGTGCACGCTCTACTGGGCGCGCGGGGGCCGGCGCGTGCGCCTGCGCGGCCAGGGCGCGACGGGCGCGCTGCTCGCCGCCGCGCTCCTGGGCGTCCTCGCGGTGGGGGTGACGGGGGCCATCGCGGCGCTCGGCGACACGCTCTTCGCGGTGGGCTCGCTCCGCGAGGGGCTCGCGCAGCATTTGTCGCCCACGGCGCACTTCCTTGTGTCGCTGCGCGTGCTGCACCCGGTCGTGGCGGCGGTCGTGAGCGTTTACCTGCTCTACGCCCGCGGCGCGATTGCGGCCCGGCGCCCCTCGCCGCTTGTCGAGCGGCTCGCGGCGGCGACCGGAGGGCTCGTGCTGCTGCAGATCGGCGCGGGGGTCCTCAACCTCCTGCTGCTCGCGCCGGTGTGGATGCAGCTCGTCCACCTCCTGCTCGCCGATGCGCTGTGGATGGTCCTCGTCACGCTCGCGGCCGCCGCGCTGAGCGAGCCGGCCGGGGCGGCGGACGCGGGCCCGCGCGGGGAGAAGACGCAGCCGGAGGCGGTCGCCACCCTGGGGTAGCCCGACGCGGGGACTAGAGCTCGCTCGAGCTCTCGTCGCTGCCCGCGGGCTCCTGCGAGATCGTGCTGCGGACGGCGCGCTTTCGCTGTTCTTCGGCCTGCGTCGGGGCGCGCTGCTCGGGGAGGGACGGGGGGAAGTCGACCTGGAGCACGATCCCTTGATCGGTCTCGACCACGCGGTAGGTCGCGTCGGTCTGCGCGCGCAGGTCGATCACCATGTCGAGGTCGTTGCCCTGGTCGACGAGCTGCACCTGGGTCACCGGGGTCGCGAAGAACGAGGTGACGAGCGGGAAGCGGTTCGTCTGGATCGCCCCCGCCCCCTTCATCCGGTAGACGAGGCGCCCCGCGGCCTTCGACTCGGCGACGTCGACCTTGCCGCCGTGGATCTGCACGAAGACGCGCGAGCCCCCGGTCGGGAGCATGCGGAAGCCGGGGAAGGTGGCGACCGGCCGCCCGGTGAGATCCACCGGCGCCTCCTTCGGCTTCGGCTTGCGCGCGCGCGGGGCGCGCTTCCGGGGGGCCTGCGCGGCGCCGGTCGCCGCCTTCTGCGGGGCGGCGGGCTTCGCCGGCGCCGAGGCGGCGGCCTTCGGGGCGGCCGGAGCGCCCTGCGCGAGGGCCAGCGGCGCGGCGAGGCCGAGGGCCAGCGAGAGGCTCAGCGAGAAGCTCAGCGAGAGATGCCGGGGAGGTCGCACCGGACCAGTACAGCACGACCGCCTGGCCCGGAGAAGACGGCAGCACGTTAAGCTCGACGCGTGCCGCCTCGAGTCGCCCACCTCTCGCACGTCATCGGCGTCGACGACGCGCCGTTCGCCCGCGACCACCGCGGCGACGTGCCGATCGTCGGGACCGTCTTCGCGGGGCTGCGCCTCGAGGGGGTGCTCTCGACCCGCGTCCGCCGCGACGGACGGAACGCCACGCCGGCGATCGCCGCGATGATCCGCGGCTCCCGCTTCTACGCTCAGGCGCAGGTGGTCATGCTCCAGGGCATCGCGGTGGCGGGGTTCAACGTGGTCGACGTCGCGGCGCTGCGCGACGCCCTCGCCCTCCCGATCGTGGTGGTGGCGCGGCGCCTCCCGAACCTCGACGCGATCCGCGACGCGCTCCTGTCGCGCGTCCGGGGAGGGCGCCGCAAGTGGGCGCTCATCGAGCGCGCCGGCCCGATGGAGCCCGTCGCGGGCGTGTACGTGCAGCGCGCCGGGATCTCGCTGGAAGACACGAGCGCGCTGATCGCGCGGCTCTCCGTGCACGGCCACCTCCCCGAGCCGCTGCGCGCCGCGCACCTCATCGCCGGCGGGCTGACCACCGGCGAGAGCCGCGGGCGCGCGTGACGCAGCGCTAGAGCTGCCGCCGGCCGGGGGCGCTGGCGGTGCCCGGCTTCTCGACCTTCTCACCGCGCCCGGTCACCTTCGAGTAGATGACGTCGAGGTTGGCGGTGATGTCCAGATAGAACTGAGCTTCTGGGCTGTAGAAGAAGCTCCGCCGCTGGCCGTCATAGCCGAGCTGCAGGTTGGTGTTGTTGTACCCGAGCGTGAGGTCGACGACCTCGAAGATCGGGTAGTTCAAGCTGACGTCGAAGGCCGTCTGGGGGACGTAGGTCGTTCCCTGGGAGCCGTCGTACGGGGCGCAGCCGGTCTGGGTGGCGACACACCCCTCTTCGAACTCGTGCTTGAAGTCGCTGAGCAGCCCGAAGCTCGTCGCCAGGGAGAGGTCCTTGTAGAGCGGCAGGTCGACCTGGAGGCTCGTGGACAGGCGATCGAGCGCCAAGGATGCCCCGGTCAGCTGATCGTCGGGCGCCACCTCCCCGCTCGGGGTCATCCGCTCTCGCCCGAAGCCACCCTTCACCGGCGTGTACGACTGCGCGAACAGGTGCGCGTAGGTCACGCCGAGCGTCGCCGTCAGGTTGTTGAGCCCGTCGGCCTTCGCGCCGAGCAGCTTGACCTTCTGGATGATCTGCGGGCCGACCGACACCGTGAAGTACTTGCCAGCGTTCCAGCTCGCCGGCGAGGTCGGCAGGGTCAACCGCAGCCGCATGGCGGCGTCCGTCTTGTACTCTCCTCGCTCCGCGCCACCGCTCTCCCAGAGCTCGCGGCTGTACCGGGCGTTGAGGGCCACGTCCTTGAACTGCGGCTCCCGGTAGTGCGTCGTGATGTCGCTGTTCGTGAGCTCGGTGACCCAGCCGATGTCGGCGGACACCGCGACTTTGTCCTTGGGCCGATCGAGCACGTAGAAGTTCGGCCGAAACGTGAAGTCCCAGCCGTAGACCTGGATGGCAGGGATGTACTCCCCGCCTACGCCGAAGAGGGTCGTGCTGCCGCCCTGGTTCCAGGTGAACGTCGACCCGCGCCAGCGCAGGGTCGTCTCTTCTTCGTCCTCCAGCACGGCGTCGGCCGCGGTGACCTGGCTCCACCGCACCGCAGGCGAAGCGGCCGGCCCTGCCTCGGGTCGCGGGGTCGCCCTGGGAGACAGCGGCTGCACCGGAGGCGCGGGCTCCGCGGGTGGCGCCGGCTCGGCGGGCGGAGCAGCAACGGGCCCAGCAGCGACGCCAGGGGCGCCGGGAGCCGCAGGGGCGCCGGGAGCCGCAGGGGCACCGGGAGCCGCAGGGGCGCCGGGAGCAGGCGGGGAGGCTTGCGGCGCAGCAGGCGCCGGAGCGGTCGGCTGAGCTTGCTCGGCGGGCGGGACCGGATCGGTCGGCGGAGCTTTCGGCGGCTCGGGCGGCGTCTGCGCGGACGCCACCGAGATGCTGCCCAGGATACCGGCAGCCACAAGCAACGATCGGAACGTCATCTCCACTCCCTCTCCTGGTCGCTTCGGACCCTCACGCTCCACCGCGCGCCCGGCCAGACGTCCGCCCGCGCTCCGCACGCCCCCCGGCGTTCAGCCCGCCGGGAACCCTGCTCGGTCGGCCCCCTCTGCAGAAAACGTACCCTGCCCCAATAGTACGCCAATGAATGGAAATAATTGAGTATTTATGGCTACATCCGAGGGCGCGTTACCCCGCTGACGCGCGCCCCCGTTGCGAATGTGACGATGCCTGAAGTAAGCCAACGGGCCATGGAGCCGATGTCCTTCCCGGGCGACAGGGACTCGCCCCTCTCGTCGCGATCCCCCGGAGGCCCCCGCGGCGACGACGCGGGGGGCCTCCGGCCCACCGAGATCAACGCCCTCCTGGGCCGCGGCACGCACTTCGAAGGCAAGCTCTTCTTCGAGGGCCGGGTGCGCATCGACGGCAGCTTCCGCGGCGAGATCCGCGGCGAAGACGTGCTCGTGATCGGCGACGGCGCGCTCGTGATCGGGGAGATCCACGTGGTCACGTGCATCGTCACGGGCGGCGAGGTCCAGGCGAGCATCCGCGCCCGCGACGCCATCGAGCTCTACGCGCCCTCCAAGGTGACCGGCGCGCTGCACGCGCCCGCCATCTCCATCGATCGCGGCGTGCAGTTCGACGGCTCCTGCAAGATGGCGCCTCTCGAGGAGGAGCCGGGCGAGCGGCCTCTGCGGCCGCCCGCGGCGTCCTCCGAGCCCGACGCCGACGCCGTCGGACAAGCTGCGAGGGCCGCCGAGGACAGCGGCAGCGCCGCGCAGCGCGGCGCGGCCGCGAAGCGCTCCGACGCCGACCGCTGAATTCCGACCTCCGTCGAGGATCGCACAGTTTCTGTAACGTGCAGGGGTGCGGCTGCCCGCTCAGCGAGGTACATGTAGTGAGTGGCTGCGCTCTCGCCCGCCCGAGGCGCACGCCCACGACGTGACCGGCAGCCCACACACCGACGGACGTTGCTCGCACAGGAGAGTCCATGAAGAAGTTGTGGTCCCTGTCCCTGATCGCCTTCTCGCTCGCCGTCCTCGCCCTCTCGCTCTCGCCACGCATGGCCCGCGCCGCCGACGCCGAGTCGGAGAAGCTCGCGTCGCTCGGCAAGGCGCTCCGGTACACCCTGAAGACCACCGGGCCGGCCTCCGCGATCGACACAGGGGGCGCAGCGATCCTCGTCAAAGCGCCCCTGCCGGCCGTCCGGAAGCTCGTCACCTCCTACGGCAGCTACAAGACCTTCATCAGCTCCTTTGACCAGAGCCGCGTGCTGGCGAAGCGCAAAGGCACGAGCGAGGTCTATCTCCAGGTGCCGATCCTGAACGGCGCCGCGCACATCTGGACCGTCGCCGACATGTCGCCGCCCACGAAGGACGGCGCCGACGAGGTGATCTCCGGGCGTTACAAGCGCGGCAACGTCTCCGATTTCCGCGCCCGGTGGCGGCTCCGCGCCGTCGATGAGCACCACACCATCGTGAAGCTCGAGCTCTTCGTCGACCCGAAGCTCCCCTTCCCGGCCTCGGTCGTCACCACGCAGCTCGTCCGGGCGGCCGACAGGGCAGTGACCGCGGTGCGGACTCGCGCACAGGCCGCGGCGCCCGCCAGCGCGCGGGCGAGCACCACGGCCGCCGCCGCCCCCGGCGCCGCCGCGAGCGCGCCCGCGACCGCCCCGAGCGGCTCCGCCCCGGCCACGCAAGCCGACGAGCAGAGCCGCACGCCGGCGACTCCCGCCCCGCCGCCAGCGACCGTGTCCGAGCGGCCGCCGGCCGATGACGACAGCGTGCGCCGCCAGAAGGACATGGCGCGCCGGTAGCTCCCCTTTCGCCGACTGGGCATCTCCCGACAGAGCGCCCAGGCCGCCCGCCTTCCCCGCTGCCGCCGTCAAAGCTGCTCATGACTCTCGTCGTGAGGCCCCGTCGCCGTCGAACCGCCGCCGCGCACCGCCGAGCCTGTTGATAACCGAGGAGCGCCCCGGGCGTGCCGCGGCGCGCCCGCTTGCTTGCAATTCCGCGGGCTTACAGAGGATCGCTGCCCGGACCGTCCGTGGTTCTCAACAGGCTTTTCAACACGCTTTCCGAGCTTCCCACAAGAATTCCCACATTCTGCGGGAGTTTTTCAACAAGCCATGCGCCCGGCGGAGGTTGCGAGGGGACGGATGCATGAAGTAAAGCCTGTGCGGTGAGGTATCCCTTGCCGGACGAGCATCCACGCGCGCCGGCGCCCGCCCAGCGTCCTGCCGCGTGGGGCGCCTGCGCTTCCCAGGAGCGGCAGCTGGCCGTCTCGTGGTGGTGATCAGGACATCCCTGCTCATCGTCCCGACCGAGCGACACGTCGAGCGCGAGCTCGCCGCGCTCGACCTGCGCGACCCGCGCGCCGCGGGTCAGGAAGTCCGTTCACGGTGGAGCTTTGTCTCCGAGGCGCTCGCCCTGCTCGCACCGGACGTCGCCATGGCGAGCCCGCAGGCGACCCGCCTCGCCACGCGGCTCGCCCTCGATGCGCTGCCGCCGGATCGGCTCCGGCAGCCGCCCGAGCCCGCCGCGCGCGTCGCGCTCGCGCACGCCCTGGACCGCGCCCTCGGGAGCTTCCGGCGCGCCGGGACCTCCCCGGCGGATCTGCGGGCGCTCGGCACCGCTTATGCGCTCGCCATCGCCGAGGTCCTCGAGCGGGCGGACGCTGCCCTGCATGTGGCGCACCTCGTGGATCCGCGCTGCGCAGGGTTCCTGCTCGCGCGGGCGCTCCGAGCGGCCGGCGCGGCCAGCGCGCTGCCGCTCCCGCGCAAGGTCACGATCCGCGGCGCCGTCGCCTGGGAGCCCGACGATCTCGCCTGGATCGAGGCGCTCCACGCCGCCGTCCGCGCGCGGGACGGCGCGGGCGTGACCGTCGAGCTGCCGGCGCTCCAGGGCGACGGCGCGGCGGCGGTGGCCGACGCGCTGGAACGGCGCTGGGCCTCGCTCGACGATGCGCCGGAGATCGCGTGGGTGCCCGACCGAGAGGCGGAGCCGCTCGCCGCGATCGGCGCGAGGACCGCGGAGGGCGAGGCGCGCGCCGCCGCCGCCGAGGTGGCCGCGGCGCTCGGCCGCGGGGTGCCGCCCGAGCGGATCGCCGTCGTCGTGCCCGCGCTCGACGACGCCGCGCTCGAGCCGCTCCGGGCCGCGCTGGCCGACGCGGGCGTCCGCTTCTCGGAGCCGCGCGGCCGCGCCGCCGCGAGCTGCCCCGACGGGCGCGTCGCGCTCGCGATCCTCCGCCTCGCCGTGGGCCCGGTGCGCCGCGAGCAGGCGATCGAGATCCTCCGCGCGCCCGGGGTCCACGCCGGCGCCTGGATGGACCGCGCCTCGGTCGCCGAGGCGGAGAAGCGCTCGGCCGACCTCGCCCACCGGCTGCGCGACGTGCCGGTCGAGGTGGATCGCACGGGCCGGCTGCTCATCGAGAGCCTCATCTCGGTCGTGGCGGCCCGCCGCGAAGGCCGCCGCGCGGGGCCGCCGCGGACCGCCGGGCGGGGCGCGCGGCTCGAGGAGGCGGAGCTCGATCTCGGCCTGGCGGCGCTGCACGGCGTGGGCGACGCGCACGGCGATGACGACGATGAAGCGTGGATGCCGCACGCGCTCGAGCGGCTGCTCGCCAGCGCCCGCTGGATCGGCGAGGCGACGACGCGGCCCGAGATCGTGCGGCGCTTCCTGTCGCTCCTCGACAAGCTGAGCTTCGGGGAGCCCGGCGTCGAGGAGCTCCGCGCTGCGCTGCGCGGCGATCGGCGGAGCGGCGGCGCGATCGCGCTCGAGGCGATGGGTCAGGGCGCGCGGGCCGCGCGCGCGATCCGCGAGCAGGCCGAGGCGCTCGCGCGGGCGGCGCGCGATCTCGGCTGCGAGGACTGCCCCGCGTCCGCGGCGGAGGTCTACGCGGAGCTCGATCGAGCCGCCGGCGAGCAGGGCGCGGGGCCGCGCGGCGACGCGGGCCGCGCCGGCGCCGTGCGCGTCGACGTCGCCGCCGGGGTCACGGCGCTCGAGCACGACGTGGTGGTGGTGACCGGGCTCGAGGCGCGCGCCTACGGCGGCAGCCCGGGCGCCGACGAGACGCTGCTCGGCGAGGCGCTCCGCGCGAGGCTGCCGGCGCCGTGCCGCCCCGCGTCGGGGCGCGAGCGCCAGGCGGCCCAGCGCGCGGAGCTCGGCTGGGCGCTCGCCGGCGCGAGGAGCGTCGCCCTCTGCTTCACGCGGGGGGACGACAGCGAGCCGAACGAGCCGCACCCGCTCTTCGCGGCGGCCGTCGCGGCCGGCGCCCCCCAGCGGACGGAGCCGGCCTCGCGCGTCGCCCCGGACGCCGCGACGCTCGGGCCGCGCGACGCGGAGCTCATCGCCCTCGCGGGCGGCGGGCGGCCGGCGGCGGACATCGCGGAGCGGATCCGGATCGAGCGCGCCCGCGCGGACTTCTTCCTGGATCCGCGGGCGCCGATCGACCTCCACACGGGGCGGGTCTCGCTCGACGAGGATCCCGCGCTCGGCGCGCAGCTCCGGGCCGCGATCGGCGGGGCGCACCCCGACAGGCCGATCGCGGTCACCCACATCGAGCGCGCCGTGGGCTGCGCGTTCGCGGGGTTCGCCCGCCGCGTGCTGCACGTGCACCGCGCGGAGGACCTCGCCGAGTCGGCCGACGCGCGGGAGCGCGGCACGCTGATCCACCGCGCCCTGCAGGCGTCGTTCGAGGCGCTGCGCGAGCTCGGCCCGGACCGCGATCCGGCCGAGCAGCTCTCGGCCGCGCGCGCGGCGGCCGAGGCGGCGCTCGGCGCCTCGGCGCCCATGGCCCCGCTCCGCCGCGAGGCGGTCGAGAAGGCGATCGCCGACGTGCTGGAGGTCGTGGTCCGCGCCATCGACGGGGAGGAGTCGTCGCCGGAGCTCCGCTTCTTCCTGGCCGAGCGGCGCTTCGGCGCGGGTGAGCCGGCCCCCTGGCAGCCGCTCGAGCTCCCCCCGTCGGACGACGACGCGGAGGGCACGGCGGGCGCGCCGAGCCTGTGGGTCGACGGCCAGATCGACCGGATCGATCGGTCGACCGATCAGCGCGTCGTGCGGGTCGTCGACTACAAGACCGGCAAGCTCCCCGAGGCCAAGGAGCGGCGGCGGGCGCTCCAGCTGCCGCTGTACAGCGCCATCGCGGCGCGCGCGCTGGGCGCGGAGGAGGTGCGCGCCGTCTACATCGGCGTGCGCCAGCGCGGGCTCATCGAGCTGTGGCCGCGCACGGCCGAGGAGCAGCGCGCGCTCGCCGAGGGCTGGGCGGAGGCCGCGCGCACGGCGCGCGCGGCGGTCGTCGCGCTCTGGGAGGGCAAGGCCGCGCCGCGGCCGGCGCTGGCGACGATGTGCGCGCGCTGTGACGCGCGCGATGTGTGCCGGCGGCCCGCGGTCGTGCCGATGGACGAGGCGGCGGAGGAGGTCGCGTGAGCCCCGCGCCGCACGGGGCGGAGCTCACCGAGGGCGACGCGCTCATCTACGCCTTCCGCCGCAACGTCGTGGTCGCCGCGAGCGCCGGCACCGGCAAGACCCACCGCCTCACGGCGCTCTACGTGCTGCTCACGCTGGGCCTCACCTCCGCCGGCCAGCCCGACGCCGCGTCCCCCGCGCCGCCGGTGCCGCCGGACCGCATCGTCGCGACGACGTTCTCGCGCGCGGCGGCGCGCGAGATCGCCCACCGCATCGAGCGGTCGCTCCGGGAGATCGCCCGGTGGGACGGCGAGGCGGACATCCCCTTCGCCGACATCCTCCGCGCGCGGCAGGCGGCGGTCGCCGCCCCGCGCGGCGCGGGCGGCGGCGCAGCGCTGCCCGTGGCCGAGCTGCGCAAGCGCGCGGAGGAGGCGCTCGCCCGCCTCCCGGCGGGGCGCATCGACACGCTCCACGGCGTCGCCAAGCAGATCGTGGACCGGCACGCGATCGCGATGGGGCTCTCGCCCTCCGCCCGGATCCTCGACGAGGAGGAGGCGCAGGCGCTCAGCGACCTCGCGGTCGACGAGGCGCTGAGCCGCGCGTTCGCCGAGGGGGGCGAGCGCGCCGAGGCCGCGCGCGCGCTCGTCGCCGCGACGGGCAGCGTCGAGGCCGCGCGGAGCGAGGTCACGCGGCTGCTCGACCGGCTCGACGAGGACGGCCTCGCGCCGCGCCGGCTCTCGCTGCCCGACCACGCCGCCGAGGCTAGCGCGCTCGCGCGGGAGCTCCACCGCCTCGCGGCCGAGAGCGCGGCGCTCGGCAGCGCGGCGTTCCGCGAGCCGGCGGCGGCGCTCGCGGCGGCGCTCGGCCGCGAGGGCGGCGCGCCCTTCCCCGCGAGCGCGGCGAGCGCCCCGCTGGTCGAGCTGCTCACGCAGCGCAGGCCGCACAAGAGCAAGTGCACGCCGGCCGACGAGGCGCTCCTCGCCTTCCGGGAGGCGCTGCCGGGTGAGACCCACCGCGACAAGGCGCAGCAGCTGCTCGGCTTCCTCCGCGAGGCGCCGGCGCTGTCGCGCCGCGAGGCGCGGATCGTCGATCTGCTGGAGGAGATCCGCGAGCGGCTCTCGGCCATCCGCCGCACCGAGGGCGGCCTCGGGTTCGGGGACCTCCTGCGCGCCGCCCGCGACGGCCTGCGCGACGATCCGGCGATCGCCGACGCGGTCCGCGGGTCGGTCGACGTGCTGCTCGTCGACGAGTTCCAGGACACGAGCGCTGTGCAGCGCGATCTCGTGTACCTCCTGCGCGAGCGGGACGACGCTGCGCTGGCGCGCCCGGCCGGCGTCGCCCCGACGGCCGCCGGCCTGTGGGGCCATGGGCTGTTTCTGGTCGGCGATCGCAAGCAATCCATCTACGGGTTCCGCGGGGCCGACGTGTCGATCTTCTGCC
This sequence comes from Sorangium sp. So ce590, assembly GCF_051521365.1. NCBI lineage: Bacteria > Pseudomonadati > Myxococcota > Polyangiales > Polyangiaceae > Sorangium > Sorangium sp. So ce590. The sequence continues at coordinate 3,636,938 of NZ_CP150346.1, read as the reverse complement.
GCGTCTGCGCGGAGCTCGCGGGCGCCGCCGCGGGCCGCGCGCTCGAGCTCTCGCCTTCCCTGTGGTCGCCCGAGCCGAGCGCCGATTTCGTCGCGCTCCGCGAGAGCCGCCGGTCGACGCCCGAGCTGCTCGCGTTCATCAACGCGTTCTCGGCGCGCGATTTCGCCCAGGACCGCGCCCTCGAGGCGCGCGACGGCAGCCCGGGCGCGCCGCGCGAGTTCGAGATCGCCTACAGCGCGGCGGAGCACCTCGTCGCGGCGCCGGGCGGGGCCGCGCAGGGCCCGACGGAGGTCGCGCTCATCGACGACGACGGCAGCGCCGCGGACGGGGTCGACGCGCTCGTCCGCGACGCGCGGGGGCAGCTGCGTGAGGCGCTGATCGCGGCCGCATACATCGCGCGGCGCGTCCGCGGCGCGGGCGCGGCCGAGCAAGCGGGCGGCGATCTGCGCTTCCGCGACGTCGCCGTGCTCGCCCGGCGCCGGAGCACGATCCCGCTCGTCGAGCTCGCCCTCGCGCGCCTCGAGATCCCGTACGTGGTGGCGGGTCGCGCGCTCTTCGATGCGGCCGAGGTGCGCGACGTGGCCGCGATCCTCCGCCTGCTCCTCGACCCGCGCGATCGACTGGCGCTCGCGACGGTCCTTCGCGGCCCGATGGTGGCGCTCTCCGACACGGCGCTCGCGGTCCTCGCGCCTCCTGGCCGCGGCCTCACGGTCCCGCTGCTCGGCCGCTGGCCGAGCGCCGCCGGGGCGCAGGGGGGCCGGGCACCCTGGCCGGAGGACGATGGGCCCGGCGACGCGCGCCCCCTCCCCGCGCTCGCGCGGCTGTCCGCGGCGGATCGCGAGCGCCTCGAGGCGTTCCGCGCCCGCTTCGCCGGGCTGCGCCGCGCGGCGCTCCGCTCGACGCCTGGCGAGGCGATCCGCGCCGCGGTCTCCGCGTTCGATCTCGACCGCGTCCTCGCCGCGCTCCCCCGCGCCCAGGCCCGGCTCGGCAACGTCGATCGGCTGATCTCCATCGCCCGCCGGCGGGGGGGCTCGCTCGCGAGCTTCGCCCGCTGGCTAGAGCGCCGGATCCGCGACGAGGCGGACGAGCCGGAGGCCGCCGTCTTCTCACCCGAGGACGACGCCGTGCGGCTCACGACGATCCACGCCAGCAAGGGGCTCGATTTCCCGGCCGTGGTGCTCCTGGATCTCAACGCGGAGCCCCGCGCGGATCTGCCCGGCCTGAGCTACATCCCCGGCGCGAGCGACCGCCCAGCCGCGCTGCTCGTGCGCCACCACGCGCGGCGCGTCGACAGGTCGTCGCGGCTCGGCTCGCTCCACGACGTCGAGGGGTCGGCGCACGGGCCGTCGTTGCCCCTCAGCACGCCCACGCTCCACGCGGCGCGCGCCGAGGCGCGGGCGCGGGAGCGGGCCGAGCGACAGCGGCTCACGTACGTCGCGATCACCCGTGCCCGACGCGAGCTCGTGCTCGTCGGCGCCGCGGTCAAGCCGCGCGGCGGCTCGGCGTGGCTCACGCTGAAGGGGACGGCGAACGCCGAGGCTCCCTCGCCGCTCGCCGGCACGATCGGCGCAACGCTCGAGGCCCGCGCGTTGCTCGCGGAGGCCAGGCCGCCGGCGCCTGGCACCGACGCTTACGCGCGCGCCGCGCCGCTCCCCCGGGCCGCGCCGGCGACGGAGCCCGCGCGCGCGCAGATCGTGCTGATCGCGACCGCGTCGCTCGCGACGCTCCAGGCGTGCTCGCGCCGCTTCCGACTGAGGCACCTCCTCGGGATCAGCGAGCCCCCGGGCGAGGGTCAGCTCGGCCTGTTCGACGTCGAGGGCCCGCCTGAGCTGCCGGGCGAGGAGCGTGTCGAGCTCGACGACGGCGCCGACCCTCGCCCTCCTGGCCGCGCCGCGCACCGCGTGCTCCAGCGCTGGCCGCGCGCGCGCTGGGGTGAACCGACCGAGGCTGCGGACGTCGTCGCGCGGCTCGCCTTCGAGGGGCTCGCGCCTCATGGCCCGGACACGCCGCGCATCGCCGAAGGCATCGCCCGCTTCCTGGGGGGGCCCTATGCGCGGGAGGTGCGCGGCGAGGAGGCGGCGCTCCTCCGGGAGGAGGCGCTCGTGCTCGATATCGACCCCCAGAGCGCCGGAGAGCGGCGCGGGGCGAGGCTCGCGCTGGCGCTCGCGCTCGATCTGGTGGTGCTGCACCCGAGCGGGCTCGTCGATGTCATCGAGTACAAGCGCGCGCGACCTCGGGCGGATCTCGCGCCCTACGAGCTCCGCCTGCGGGCGTACGCGCTCGCGTTGCGGAGGCGCCATCCGGACCGCCCGATCCGCGCGGGTGTGCTGTTCGTCGGCGCCGAGGTGGAGCCCGTGTGGCTCAAGGCCTCGGGCCCCGTGGGCTCGATCGCCGACGAGGAGCATGCGCGGTTCGAGCGCGAGCTCGCCCGGCTCGCCGAGCGCTTCTCCGAGGCGGGGGCCGAAGGTCGCTTCGACGGGATCCCGGTCGAGGCGTGCCGCAGGCTGCGCTGCGGGTTCGTCCGCGCGTGCCACGGTTAGCCGCCGCGCGGGCGCGGGCCGCGGCGCGCGCGAGGCCGCGCTCCTGGGCCGACCCGCCCGGAAGCTCCCGCTTACGCCCCGGCCTGCTCCTCGACCTCGTCCGCCGACGCGCTCTGCACCGGCGCGCGCCGCGGCGGCTCCAGGACGAGCGGCAGGATCTCTTCCATCGAGGACACCATCGTGATCATGACCTGGTCCTTGACGTCCTGCGGCACATCCTCGAGGTCGCGCCGGTTCTTGGCCGGGATGAGCACGTGCCGGATGCCGGCCCGGTGCGCCGCGAGCAGCTTCTCCTTGATGCCGCCGACCGGCATCACCCGCCCGCGCAGCGAGATCTCCCCCGTCATCGCGATGTCGCTGCGCACCGACGCGCCGAGCAGCAGCGACGCCACCGCGGAGAACATCGTCACCCCCGCGCTCGGCCCGTCCTTCGGCGTGCCGTGCTGCGGGATGTGCACGTGCAGATCGATCTCCTTGAGCCACTCCGGATCGAGGTGCAGCCGCTCGGCCTTGCTGCGCACGAAGCTCACCGCCGTGCTCGCCGACTCCTGCATCACGTTCCGCATGTTGCCGGTGAGCACCACGTTGCCCTTGCCCGGCATCTTCGTCGCCTCGATGAAGAGGATCTCGCCGCCCGCCGGCGTCCACGCGAGGCCGGTCGCGACCCCGGGCTGGAGCGACCGCTCGGCGAGCTCGGGGCGGTGCTTGTGCGGACCGAGCACCTGCTCCACGTGCTCGGGCGCCGCCACCTCGCGCACGTCTTGGCCCTCCGCGACCTTCACCGCCGTGGAGCGACACACCGCCGCGATCTGCCGCTCGAGACCGCGCACCCCCGCCTCGCGCGTGTAGTGATCGATGATCGCCGCGATGCCCGGCTCCGTGAACTCCAGCCGCTCGTCCGTGAGCCCGTGCGCCGACAGCTGCTTCGGCACCAGGAACTCCCGCGCGATCCCGAGCTTGTCGGTCCGCGTGTAGCCGGGCACCTCGATGACCTCCATGCGGTCGACGAGCGGCCCCGGGATGCCGTCCCAGTTGTTCGCCGTCGCGAGGAACATCACCTGCGACAGATCGAACGGCAGGTCGAGGTAGTGATCCTGGAAGGTCGAGTTCTGCTCGGGATCGAGCACCTCGAGGAGCGCGGCCGCCGGATCGCCGCGCAGATCGACGCCCATCTTGTCGACCTCGTCGAGCACGAGCACCGGGTTCTTGGTCCCCGCCTTCTTGAGCGCCTGCAGGATGCGCCCGGGCAGCGCGCCGACGTACGTGCGCCGGTGCCCGCGGATCTCCGCCTCGTCGCGCACGCCGCCGAGCGCGATGCGCTCGTAGCGCCGCCCCATGCTGCGCGCGATCGACTTGCCGAGCGACGTCTTGCCGACGCCGGGCGGCCCGATGAAGAGCAGGATCGGCCCCTTCTTGTCCGAGCGGAGCTGCCGGATCGCCGAGTACTCGACGACCCGCTTCTTCACCTTCTCCAGCCCGAGGTGATCCTCGTCGAGGCAGCGCCGCACGCTCTCGACGCTGAGCTTGTCCACCGTCGTCTTGGACCACGGCAGATCCGCGATCCACTCGAGGTAGGTCTTCGTCACGTTGAACTCGGCCGACTGCTGCGCCATCGAGCGCAGCCGGCTGAGCTGCTTGCGCACGACCTTGTCGACCTCCGCCGGCACCTTGGCGCGGCGGATCCGCTCGCGGAGCTCCTCGATCTCGTCGTCGTCGCCGCCCTCGCCGAGCTCCTCCTTGATCGACTTCATCTGCTGCCGGAGGATGTACTCGCGCTGCGATTTGCCCATCTCCTCCTGCACCATGGAGGAGATCTCCTTCTTCACCCGCAGCACCTCGAGCTGCCGGCCGACCATCGCGAGCACGAGGCGGACGCGCGCCTTCACGTCGAACGCCTCGAGGATCTCCTGCTTGTCGCCGACCGACGCCTGCGCCTGCGGGAAGTTCGAGGCGATGAGATCCGCGAGCGCGCCGGGCTCGCGCACGTTGTCGAGGATGCCCGCGGTGTCGCGCGGCAGGTTCGGCATGAGGCCGAGCACCTCGCGCGTCGCCTCGCGCAGGCCCGCGCCGAGCGCCTCGAGCTCCACGTCGCGCACGAGCGACTCCGGGATGCGCTCGATCCGCGCGCGCATGTACGGCTCCAGCGAGAACGCCGCCTTCATGCGGAAGCGGCCGAGTCCGTTCAGCACGACCGAGTAGTTGTTCGGGCCGAGCCGGATGACCTTCACGACGCGGGCGATGGTCCCGACGGAATAGAGCTCCTTGAACGTCGGCTCATCCACGTCCGGCGACCGCTGGCTGATCACGCCGACAAGCGCGCGCTCGCGGCCGAGGAGATCCTCGACGAGGCGCACGCTCCGCGGCCGGCCGACGTTGATCGGCACGACCGACATGGGGAACAACACCGAGTTGCGGAGCGGGAGGATCGGGACGCTGTCGGCGTCGGGCGAGGGGGGCGTTCGCGAAGGAGGATCGCCGGTCGGCATGCAGACAACCCTAGTACAGCGCTCTTCTCGAAGCCATGACGCGGGCGAGCCGCTAGAAGTCCTTGATCTTCCAGACCCCGTGCTCGCGCGTGAAGGCGACCGTGCCACCGGCGCCGTACGCCATCGAGGCGCTGTCCCCCGTCTCCTCGATGGTCGCGGTCGGCAGCGCCGCCTTGATCGCCTGGACGACCCGGTTGATCTGCTCCTTCTGCGGCCCCTCCCAGGCGGCCTTCAGCTTCTCGGGGGTGAGCTGCGCCGCGCCCGCCGCGCCCCTGACCGTCCCGGGCCGACCGCCAGGCTTCTGCGCTGCGTCAGCGCCCGCGCTCCCCGCCGCGCCTCCGGGGGCAGCGGGCTGCGCCGTGCCCTCCCCGCGCAGCGCGCCCGCCTCGCCGAGATCGCCCGCCTCGCCGGGCGCGCCGCCCGCCGGCTCCACGAGGCCTTCCTTCTCGGCGTCGGGAACGTAGCGCATGATGATGTCGTAGCGCTTTCGCTCGAACGCCCGCAGGAACCCCACCAGCGCCTGCCGGGGCGTCGCCTGGCCGTAGAGATCGACCGCCGCCGCGTCGAGCCGCCAGCGGCCCCCCTCGAAGACGAGCAGGAGCTCCTCGCCGTTCGGCATGGTGACCGTCGCCGTCACCACCGGATCGGCCGCGGGCCGCGCGATGGCGCGGGCGATCTCGAGCGCGTCGTCCGGGTTGTCCCGGACCGCGCGCCGGAAGGCCTCGAGCGACATCGACCGCTTGGCCTCGTCCGAGAGCAGCCGGTAGGCCGCGTCGACGCGCCCCTCCTGGAGCGCCTGCGCGTACGCCCGGAGCGTGTCGCTCGGGCCCTGCTGGGCATAGCTCGATCCGCACGCGGGGAGCGCGAGGGTGAACAGGAGAAGGGCCGTGCGCTTCACGGGTCGGGCCATAGCACACGCGGCGCCGAGCGCGCAGGCGCCGAGCGGCGCGAGCCCGCCGCGAGCCCCGCGCCGCGCGAGCGCGCGCCCCCGCGGGCCGCGGTCACCGTCACTTCGCGCGCTTCAGGATGGCCCCGTCCTTCACCGGGGTGCCGTCCTCCTGATCCGGCGATCCCTCGTTGATCCAGTAGACCGTCGTCTCGTCCAGCGCGATGTCGCCGGGGCGCTTCTGCTGCGAGGCGAGCACCTCCTGCTCCCCGCCGTCCTTCGGCATGCGCACGACCGTCCCCTCGTCGCGGCGCGTCCAGTAGACGTGCTCCGCGTCGACCGCGACGCCGTTCAGCTGGCCCTGATCCGACGCGATCTCCTCGGGCTCGCCGATCGCCTCTCCGCTCAGGTCGACCCGGAAGACGCTGCCGCCCTCGAAGCTCGCCCAGTAGACCGCCACCGCGTTCCCCTGGGCGTCCACGTCGAGCGCGATCTCCCGCGGGGTGAGCTGCTCGGCGGCGATCGTATGCGTCTCCGCTCGCACGCGGCACGCCACCGCGCCGTCTTGCTGGCCCAGCGTGCCCTGGTAGGTCCAGCACACGGCGTCCGCCGCGCTGGCCACGCGGTACGGGGACGCGAACGCCGAGCCGGGCGGCATGAGGTCCTCCGGCGTGCCGAGCTCGACCTCGGCGCCGCTGCCGCTCAGCAGCGCACGGAAGACGCCGCCTCCCCAGAGCTCGGTCCAGGTGAGCGCGTCGCCGGAGAGCGAGAGCCCCTCGGGCTGCTTCAGATCCGCGAGCAGCACGCGCGGCTCGCCGCCCGCGAGCGGGGCCGCCATCAGGGTGCCGTCCCCTGCGTTCGTCCAGAAGGCGAGCTGCCGCACCTCGTCGATCGCGAGGTCCCTCGGCGAGGCCTGCGCCGCGCCGAGGGACAGCGGCTCGCCGCCGCCCGGCGGCGCGGTCTTCAGCTCGCCGTCCGCCCGGGCCATGCCGGCCTCGTCGAAGGTGGTGCCGGAGATCCAGGCCACGCCGCCCGCGGTCACCCGCAGCGACACCGGGTGGACCTGCGCGACCGCGACCGGGATCGGCGCCGATGCGTCAGGCCCCGTGTAGTGCCCTCCACCCGACGCCGACCACGGGCCGCACGTCGGCAGGTCCGTGCCCTTCTTGCGGCACCTCCCCTCGCCTGCGTCCGCGATGGCGATCCCCGCGAGCTTGCCCTGTTGCGCTCGCTTGCACACCTCGGGGGGCAGCCGGAGGACGTTGCCGTCCTCGACCCGGAAGCCCGCGTCGCTCTCGGCGTCGAGCGGGACGTAGCACGCGCTCTCGCCGCAGATGCCGCCGCCCTGCGTGAGGAGCGCGACGTTCACCTCGCCGCCCGGCGCGTGCGCCACGCAGTCGCCGGGGTTCGCGGCGAACCGCTCCAGATCGACCGGCGCCGACGCGGCGGCGGCGAAGCACTGGACGGTGTCGAAGCAGAGCCCGTCGCTGTCGCCGTCGCCGCCGCCGAACACGGCCTTCGCCTCGAACACGGGCAGGGCGCGCGAGTCGATCTCGCGCGGCACGCACGAGCCGGCGACGCAGCTCTGGCCCTCGGGACAGCTGTTCTTGACGAGCACGTTGCCCTGCGCGTCGCGCAGCGCGTTGCCATGCTCGTCGCGCTCGACCTCGGCCGAGCCGTCGCACAGAAACTGGATGGGCATGTGGAGGGTCGCGGTGCGGCCCTCGGGCACCGTCGTGAGCACCTCGCGGAGCAGGCGCACCCCGTCCTTGCCGCCGCGGCTCGCGATGACGCGCACCCGGAGCGCCTGCGCAGGATCGTCGGGGGTAAGGAAGCCGAGCGTGGCCGGCAGGCGGATCGAGCCCTCGCCCCCGAGCCGCTCGAAGGTCTCGTCGTAGACGATGGACCCGTCGAGCGTCGCCTCGACCCGGATCGTGTCGATGTCCTTCGGCAGCGACATGTCCGTCTGGAAGACGACCATGAGCTGCCCCTTCTCCCCGCCGCAGGACGCGACCCCCGCCGCCCCCGCGAGCGCGAGGAACGCCGCCGCCATCGACATCGAGCTCGTCCGCTTCGTGCGCATCAGCGTCTCCCTCCAAATCCGAGCGGAACGGTGCCGAGGCTGCCCTGCTCCGCCGGCGTCCCCGGCTCGACGAGCAGCGCGCCGGCGATGAGCGCGCCGGCGAAGATCGCCGCGCCGCCGCCGATCCAGAGCCACTTGCTCGCGCCGCCCGGCCCCGGAGCGCGCTCCAGCGAGACGTCGATGCGGCGGAGCTCCTCGTCGCGGACCAGGACCTGCACCTCGTGCGGCATCATCCCGGGCGCGGTCACGCGCAGCGCGTGGGTCCCGCTCGCCACCGAGCCCTCCCAGCGGCCCTTGCCCGCCACCTTGCCGTCGATCGCGATGAGGTCGTCCCGTCCCGCGGCGACCACGAGCCGACCCCGGTGCACCGCCCGGTCGAGCCGCGCCACGAGGGCGATGCTGCCGCCGCCGACCACCTTCTCCCGGCGGACGAAATCGACGAAGCCGGGCTTCGACACGCGGATGCGGCGCTCGCCGATGTCGATCGGCACCGGCGCCGCGAGCGGCGTCGTCCCGACCGGCTCGTCGTCCACGAACACCGTGGCCCCCGGCTCGCTGGCCACGATCTCGAGGCGCGACACGAACGCCCCGGCGGCCTGGATCAGGTCGGCGATGTCCTGCTTGTCGCGGGCCGACAGCGCGGCGCCCGCCTCCGCCGCCATCCGGCGCAGCGTCGCGAGCATCTTCGCGTAGCGCCGCAGGTTCTTCTGGCAGAGCGCGGTCTTCCAGAGCAGGCGGTGATCGCGCGACAGCTCGTAGGCGCGCTCGAACCGCGCGAGCGCGCCCGCGTAGTCGCCGTCGTCGAACAGCGCGGCGCCCGCCCCGTGCTCGGCCCTGGCCATCCCGGTCAGCGACTCCGCGAGCGGCTTGTCTGCGGGCGCGGCGGGCGCGGGCTGGGCGGGCGCGGGCTGGGCCACCGCGGCGCCCGCCGCGAGCCCCACGCTGAGCGCGGCCACGATGGCGCACCCCCACTGGCCCGGACGCTTCCCTCGCATCGATGCTCCTTCTGGCGGAGGCAGGGCTCGCAGGGCCGCGCTCCGCTCAGCGCGATGCTAACCGATGCGCACGCCGGGCGAGCAACATGGAAACGTTGCGGACAAATCGCCTTTGCTCCGCTTGCGCTCGCGAGGATACCATCCGGCGCCCATGAGAGGCCTCATCACGGTGGGCGCGGCGCTCGCGAGCGCGCTCCTCGGCATCGCCCTGGGCGCATCGTCCGCCCGCGCGGAGGGGCCCGGCGCCGTCGCGCTGAGCCGGTTCGAGCCGACCCCGCCGGGCGACCCGCTCTTCGGCGTGCCGTCGCCGTTCATCGGCGGACACCTGGTTCCGCGCGGTCTCGTCCTGTTCGATCACGCGGAGGACCCGCTCACCCTCTCGGACGGCGCCTCGCCCGAGCGGGTGATCGTCGGCGGCCAGTCGCACCTGCACGTCGGCGGCTCGCTCTCGCTCTGGGATCGGCTGCTCGTCTCGGCCTCTCTCCCGCTCGCGCTCGCCCAGAGCGGCGACGGCCCCGCGGCGGCCGCCGACGCGGGCGCGCCCGAGGCGCCGTCGTCCCCCGCGCTCGGCGACCTGCGCCTCGGCGTGCGCGTCCGGCTGCTCGGCGACGAGCGCGACGCGCTCCAGATCGGCACGAGCGCGGCCCTGCACCTGCCCACGGGCAGCTCGGACGCGTACGTCGGCGAGGGCGCGGTGCGCGTGACGCCGCAGCTCCTGCTCGGCGGGCGGGTCGCGCGGGTGGTGTGGAGCGTCGCGGGCGGCGCGGTGATGCGGAGCTCCGAGAACCCGTCGACGCTCGCGTACGGCGGCGGCGCGGCCGTGCTCCTCTGGGACGAGCGGCTGCAGATCGGCCCGGAGGTGTACGCCGAGACGATGCTGCAGGGCGGCTCGCTGTCGCTCACCGCGCGCGAGCGGGTCGCGGTGGAGAGGACCACGAGCGCCGAGCTCCTGCTTGGCGCCCGGCTCCGCCCGCTCGCGGGCCTCGTCGTCGGGGCGGCCGCCGGTCCGGGCCTCGGGGAGGCGATCGGCGCGCCGTCGTTCCGCGCGATCGGGACGGTGGCGTGGGCTCCGCCTGCGCGCCCTCCCGTGCGCGCGGCGGACCCGGACCCGGACGCGGACGGCATCTCCGGCGCCCAGGACGCGTGCCCGTACACGCACGGGCTGGCCAGCGCCGACGCGCGGCGAAACGGCTGCCCCGTGGAGGACCGGGACGAGGACGGCGTCGCCGATCCGGACGACGTGTGCCCCGACACGGCCGCAGGCGGCGGGGGCGGCGATCCGGCGCGGCGCGGCTGTCCCGCGGACCAGGACGGCGACGGCCTGCCCGACGCGCTCGACGCGTGCCCGGCGGAGAAGGGCGACGCGGCGGGCGGCGCGACGCGGCCGGGCTGCCCCCGTGCGGCGCCGAGCAAGCCCGCGGATCAGGACGGCGACGGCCTGCTGGACGACGTCGATGCATGCCCGCGCGAGAAGGGCCCGGCGAGCGAGGACGCGACCGCGCGGGGCTGCCCGACGCGGGTGCGGGTGCAGGGCGAGCGGGTCGTGCTGCTGGAGCCCGTCGTGTTCCGCGTGCTGAAGAACGATCCGGCGCCGCTCGATCCGAAGAGCGAGGCGGTGCTCGCCGAGGTGCGCGACGTGATCGCGCAGCACCCGGAGTGGGTGAAGATCGAGGTCTCCGCGCACACGGACGGCGCCGGCAATGCCCGGCTCAACGAGACGCTCTCGACCGCGCGCGCGGAGGCGGTGCGCAGGTGGCTCGTCGAGAAGGGGATCGCGGCCGAGCGGCTGCTCGCAAAGGGATACGGGACGAGCCAGCCGATCGCGGACAACAAGAGCGCGGCCGGGCGGGAGAAAAACCGGCGGATCGAGCTCCTGGTCCTGGAGACGAAGTGATCCGCGGGCGGCGGCAACCGCGCAGCGCTGCGGCGATGACGAGCGCGATCGTGCCGCGAGACGGGCACCCGGGGAGCAGAAGAGAGAGAATGAAGCGAATCGTCATGGCCACAGGGCTCGGCGTCACGCTGGCGCTCGTGGCTGCCCCGCGGAGCGCGGCGGCGCAGTGTGGTGCCTCGGGCCTCATTCAGGAGCTCGTGGATGGCCTCACCTTCGTGTGGGATGTCGGGACGGACGGGGTGGTCAACAACGGGACCATCGACGCCTTCGACACCGGCATGATGCTGCGGGTGGACGGGGCGAGGTTCCCTCCCTCGACCCGGGTGGCGGAGATGGACGGGAGGCAGCTCGCCCACGGGCCGGTGCTCCTCGGCCGCCTCGAGGTCACCAGGAAGGTGTACGTGCCCACCGACGAAGGGTGGGCGCGGTTCCTGGAGATCCTCCACAACCCCACCGCCTCCGAGCTGCCGGCGGTCGTGCGGATCGAGACGAACGTCGGCTCCGATAACGACACAACGATCACGCAGTCGCACAGCGGAGATCTGGAGTTCACCCCGGTGGACCGGTGGCTCGCCACGGACGACGTCGACGCGGGCGCGGATCCGAGCCTCCATTTCAATTTCTACGGGCCTTCGGCGGCGATCGCGCCGGGGAGCGTCGGGATGACCACCGACAACTGCGCGACAACGCAGGGGCCCACGGTCGAGTTCGCCCTCTCGGTGCCGCCCAGGGGGACGCGGATCCTCATGCACTTCGGCGGGCAGCACGCGAGCCAGGCCGACGCGCACGCGACCGCGATCCGCCTCGATGCCCTCCCGGCGAGGGCGCTGCTCGGGATGACGGCGGCCGAACAGGCCAGCGTGGTCAACTGGGACCTCAACGGCGACGCTGACGGCGACGGCGCGAACGACGACGGCGACAACTGCCCGTCGGTGCCGAACTCCGACCAGACCGACACGGACAATGACGGACTGGGCGACGCGTGCGACGACGACGACGACAACGACGCCTTGGGCGACAAGGCCGACAATTGCCCGTCGGTGCCGAACTCCGACCAGACCGACACGGACAACGACGGACTGGGCGACGCGTGCGACGACGACGACGACAACGACGGCGCGCTCGACGGCGCCGACAACTGCCCTCTCGTCCCCAACCCCGATCAGGCCGACATCGACGGCGACGGCGCAGGCGACGCCTGCGACGCGAGCGCGCTCGACAGGGATGACGACGGTGTGGAGGACGGCGCAGACAATTGCCTCTCGACCCCCAACCCCGACCAGGCCGACATCGACGGCGACGGCGACGGGGATGCGTGCGACGGCGACGATGACAACGACGGCGTGCCCGACGGCGCCGACAACTGCCCACTGTCGGCGAACCCGAGCCAGAGCGACACCGACGGCGACGGCCAGGGTGACCGGTGCGATGACGACGACGACAACGACGGCGCGCTCGACGGCGCCGACAACTGCCCGGTCGTGTCGAACAGCGGGCAGGAGGACGAGAACAGCGACGGCGTGGGCGACGCGTGCGACTGCGACGCGCCGCCGAAGCCCGACGGCACGCCCTGCGACGACGGCAACCCCTGCACCCTGGCCGATGCTTGCGACGACGGTATCTGCAGGGGCGGCGAGCCGCTCGCGTGCGCGCCCTCCGGGAACGCCTGCACCTCCGCGCAGTGCCATCCAAGCTACGGCGAGTGCGCGCTGTTCCCGAACGAGGGCGCCCGCTGCCCCGGCGGCACCTGCGTGGCCGGCGGCTGCGTGCCCGACGATGCCAGCAGCGGGGGCGGCGCTGGCGGGGGCGGCGGTGACAACGGCGGCGGCGGCGCTGGCGGCGATGCGGGTGCCGGCGGCGCTGGCGTCGGCGGCGGTGACAACGGCGGCGGCGGCGCTGGCGTCGGCGGCGCGGCTTCCCGGCCCGGTGGCGGCGCGCCGCGGGCGCACGGCAACGGCTGCGGCCTCGCGGTGCGCGCCGACGCGTCGGCGATCTCGGCTGCGGTGTGGCTCGCCGCTGCGGCGCTCCTCGCCGGGTGGCGGCGACGGCGGGGGTGATCCACCGCGCCGCCGTCGCGCGGCCCGCCCATCGCCGCCGCCGCGCGGCCCGCCCATCGCCGCCGTCGCGCGGCTCGCCCACCTAGCCGCGGTGATGCGCTGGCGGGGTGGGAGCGCGAAGACGAGCGTTCGCCCTCGATGCTGACGCTGCCGGGCGCGATCCCGGCAGCGATGTGCCCTTCGTCAGGGCTCCTCCGACCCCGACGCGAGCCACGGCCCGCACGTCGGCAGCCCCGAGGTCTTTTGGGCGCAGTCCGTCGCCGGCGCCGTCAACACGGCCGCGATCTTGCCGCTCGCCATCTGCTTGCACACCTCCGGCGGCAGCTGGATGCGCCCGTCTTCCTCCACCCGGAAGCCGTCGTCGCTGGCGGCGTCGAGCGCCACCAGGCAACGGTGGTCGTCGCCCTCGCCGTCGCATATGCCGTCGCCACCGACGGTCTCCAGCGCCACGTTCCGTGGAGCCCCGCCGTCGCCCACGATCGTGCAAGCCGCCGCGTCGACCTCCGCCGCCGTTGCCTTCTGGAAGCAGGCCGTCACGTCGAAGCAGTCCCCGCTCCCGCCGCCGTAGACGTCGCCGTACGAATAGTCAGGCAGCGTGCTCGAGTCGACCTTGTTCGACACGCACGCCCCCGCGACGCAGGTCTGCTCGTCGCCGCAGAGCGTGTTCTCGACGTCGTTCCCCGCGCTCTTCCCTGAGCCGTCGCAGAGAAAGTCGAGCGGTAGGGAGAGCAACGCGACGCGATTCTTCGGGATCGTCGTGACCGCCTCACGCACGATGCGCACCGAGCCAAGCGCGTCCTTGACGCGCGCGCTGACCCTGATCCGGATGGATTCACCCCCGCTGTCCGAGGAGTAGAACCCGATTGTCGCCGGGAGCTGCGCGTCGGCATCGGACTCGCCAAGCCGCAGGTAGGCTTGATTGAACCCGCCTCCGCCGCTCTTGAACACCTGGACCTGAAGGACGTCGAAGTCCTTGGGAAGGGCGAGATCCGTCGAGATGGCGACGACGATCTCGTCCGGCGAAGAACACCCCCCGCACGCGAGCGCGAGGAGCGCGGCGAGGACCAACCGGCGGCCGCGGATCATCGGCCTCCTCCGAAGGGGATCGCGAACGAGGCGCCGCCCCGCGCGGACAGGGCGACCGAGCCGGGCGACAGGTTGCCGTCGACCGGCGGCTCCGCTGCGAAGACGCCCAGGCCGACCAGGAGCGCGCCCGTGAGCACGGCCGCGCCGCCGCCGATCCAGATCCAGCGCTCGATGTTGCTTTCCTTGGGCTTCGGCACCAGCGAGACCTGCACGCGGCGTGTCTGGTTATCGTGGATCATGACCTCGGACTGGTGCGACACCATGTCGGACGCCGTGACGCGGAGCGCGTGGCCGCCGCTCGGCACCGGCCCGTCGTAGCTGCCGCGACCGACCACGCGGCCGTCGATGGAGATGACGGCGTTCGGCGGCGCCGCGACGATGAGCCGCCCCTGGTGGACCTCCCGCTCGAGCGTGGCCTTCACCGTGACCACGTCGCCGCCCGCCACCGGCTGGGAGACCTCGACGTCCTTGAAGCCCTTCTTGGTCACCCGGATCTTCCGGGTGCCGACGTCGAGCAGCACGGGCTCGCGCAGCGGGGTCCGGCCGACCTCCTCGCCGTCGACGAAGACGGCTGCGCCCGCCTCGCTGACCTGGAGGTCGAGGCGGCTCACGTAGGCCTTCGTCGCCTCGATGAGCGCCGCCGCGTCCTTGCGATCCTGCTCCGTGAGCTGCGGGCCGGCCTCCTGGAGGAGCTTCTCGACCGTTCCGAGCAGGCGCGCGTAGCGCTTGAGGTTCTTCTGGCAGAGGGCGACGTTCCAGAGCAGCCGCGGGTCGCGGGAGAGCTCGTGGGCGCGCTCGAACTTGATGATGGCGTTGCGGTAGTCGCCGTCGTTGAAGAGGATCCGCGCGGCCTCATACTCGGCCTTGGCCTCCCCCGTGAGGGTCTCGGACAGCGGCCCCTGGGCAGCAGGAGCGCTCGCGGCGGGCGCGCCGGCGGCCGGCGCAGGCTGGGCCGCGGCGGGCGCGCCGGCGGCCGGCGCAGGCTGGGCCGCGGCGGGCGCTAGCCCCGCCAGCACGGCGCCGCCGAGCGCGAGCGCGGCACAGACGCGCGCGCTCTTGCGGCTCCGCGGCGGGAGTCGTTCGCTTCCAGGCCAATTCATCTGGGCTTACCTTTGTCGTTCAGCACATCGAAGATGCTGGGGCTGTCGTTCCCCTGTGACGCGGTCGTGGTCGACGCGGCCGAGGGCGCCGCTGTCGAGGCCGGTGGGGCCGAAGGCACCGCGGAGGCCCTCGGTCGAGGCGCCGGGGGGGTGGACGTCGTGGGCGCCTTCGCGGTCGCCGTCGTCGGTGTCCGGGCGCTCGACGACGGCGCCGGCGCCGTTGTCGCCACCGCGGTCGTCGTCGGCGCCGGGGTGGCGACCGTGGCCACGGCGGAGACCTCCAGAGGAGGGACCGGCGGGGGCGGCACGGACGTCGTCGCGGGCGGCGGTGGCTCGGCGGAGGTGGTCGCGGCCAGCGGATCGATCACAGGATCCCCCGCGTCGCCCCGGAACGTGACGAAGCGCAGGACCCCGCCGATCACCGCCGCGACGCCCACCCCGGCAATCGCTAGCACCACGCCGCTCCGCCTGCGGCCAGCCGACGCGGGGCTCGTGGCCGTCCAGCCGGGAGCCGAGCCCACCGGGCCGGCCGTGTGGCCGACCGCGGCGCCTGACGTCGCGCCGGCGGGCGGCGCGCTGGACCGCCCCTGCGCCGTCGCCGCGGGCACGCCGCTCACGCGCTCCTGCGTCGTCGGCCAGGGGGGAACGCTCATCCGATCGCGCGCCGAGCTCGCCCGGTCGCGCCAGCTGACCGCGGGCACGAGCCCCAGCGTCCGCTCGATCCGCTCCAGCGACGCCAGCGCGAGCGGAGGGCCGAAATCGACGATGGCGCCCGCAAGCTCGGCGACGGACTTGAAGCGCTTCGCGACGTCCCTCTCGAGGCAGTGCAGGATCGCCGCCTCCAGGCCCGGCGGCAGGTCGCGCCGGAAGGTGCTCGGGGACGGCGGCGCCTCGGTGTTGATCATCAGGATGAGCTCGGACAGCGAGGTCGCGTCGAAGGGCACCCGCGCCGTGAGCAGCTGATAAAGGATGGCGCCGAGCGACCAGATGTCCGCGCGCGCGTCCACCGAGCGCGCCGAGCGCATCTGCTCCGGCGCCATGTAGAGCGGCGAGCCGAGCACCATCGCCGTCTTCGTCAGCCCGAGCTCGGGCTCGGCCCCGGCCGCGGACGACTCGGCGAGCGCCTTGGAGATGCCGAAATCGAGCACCTTCACCATGCCGCTGCCGTCCGCTCCGCGCGTGAGGAAGAGGTTCGCCGGCTTGAGATCGCGGTGGATGATGCCGGCCGCGTGCGCTTCGGCGATGGCCTCGCAGGCCTCGAGCACGTAGCCCACGGCCTCCTCCAGCTCGAGCGGGCCGCGCTGCCGCAGCGTCTCCTGCAGGTCGCTCCCCTCCAGGTACTCCATCACCATGAACGGCGCGCCGGTCTCGAGCGTCCCGACGTCGAGCACGCGCGCGACGTGCTCGCTCTTCAGGCGCACCGCCGCGCGCGCCTCGCGCACGAAGCGCTCCACCATCTCGGCGTTGGCGCCGGGGTGGAGCATCTTGATGGCGACCCGCTGGTGGAGCTGCTCGTGCAAGGCGGCGACGACGACGCCCATGCCCCCTTGCCCGAGGATGCGCTCGACCCGGTATTTCCCCGACAGAACTTGACCTTCGGCAACCGGTGCGCTCACGGACACTCCTGCGTTGGTGCGGCCTTCAGGGCGCCACCACCGCCACGTTATCCAGAGGGCCACCTTATTCCATCCACCGCTTTCGTCCAAGGCCTCGCCTCGGCCGTTCAGGCCACGTCAGGCCACGTCAGGCCACGCCAGAGGCCGCCCGCCACGCTCGGTCGCCGTGCTGCCGGCCGTGCGCTGGACCGAGGCGGGGCGGGGCAAGCCGGGCGGCCGGCTCATCCGTGGTGCTCCCCATCGTCGCCCGGGGCGACTACCCTACGCGCCATGCCCCGCATCGCCAAAGTCGAGCGCAAGACGCGCGAGACGGACATCCGCATCGAGATCGATCTCGACGGCCAGGGCCGCTCGTCGATCAGGACGCCGCTCCCCTTCCTCACGCACATGCTCGATCAGATCGCCCGCCACGGCCTGTTTGACCTCACCATCCACGCCGAGGGCGACATCGAGATCGATGGCCACCACACCACCGAGGACTGCGGCATCACCCTGGGCACGGCCGTGCAGCAGGCGCTCGGCGACAAGGCGGGCATCGCGCGCTACGGCGAGGCGACGCTCCCCATGGACGAGGCGCTCGCGCAGTGCGCGCTGGACCTCTCCGGCAGGCCGTACTTCGTCTGGCGCGTGCCGCTGCCCAAGGCGAAGCTCGGCACGTGGGACGTCGAGCTCGCCCCCGTGTTCTTCGAGGGCTTCGCGCGCGGCGTCGGCGCGAACCTGCACGTCCGCCTCATCGAGGGGGACAACCTGCACCACATCGTCGAGATCTGCTTCAAATCGTTCGCCAAGGCGCTGATGAAGGCGACCCGCATCGAGCCCCGCGTCGCCGGCATTCCGTCCACCAAGGGGAGCCTCTGAGCCATGCAATCGATCGCGCTCGTCGACTTCGGGATGGGCAACCTGCGCTCCGTGGAGCGGGCGCTCCTCCAGGCCGCCGGGGACGCCGGCGAGCCGTGCGCGGTCACGCGCACGGGCGATCCGGAGGTCATCGCGCGGGCCGACAAGGTGGTGGTGCCAGGCCAGGGCGCCTTCCGCGACTGCGCGGCCGCGCTGCAGAGCGGCATCGGCGAGGCGCTGCGCGAGCAGATCCGGAAGGGGGCGCCGTACCTCGGCATCTGCCTCGGCATGCAGGCCCTCTTCGACTCGAGCGAGGAGGCGGCGGGCGCGCGGGGGCTCGGCGTGTTCCCCGGCATCGTCAAGCGCCTCACGCCGGAGCCGGGCGCGGCCGAGGCGGCGGCCGGCGAGCCCTGGGCCGGGATCAAGATCCCCCACATGGGGTGGAACCGCATCGCGATCACGCGCGACGTGGAGGGCCCGCTCGGCGTGTTCGCTGGCGAGCGCCCGTTCGTCTACTTCGTCCACAGCTACCACGCCGTCCCGCTCGACCCGGCGCTGGTGGCGGCGACGACGGAGCACGGCCCGCACCGGATCACCGCGGCGATCGAGCGGGACAACGTGACCGCGACGCAGTTCCACCCCGAGAAGAGCCAGGAGACGGGCCTGCGCCTGCTCGTCCGCTTCCTGAACGGGTGAGCCGACCGCGGCGCTGACCTGTCACGGGTGCGGGCGCTGCGCCCGGTGGTACAGGTGCTTGACGTGCGCGAGCTTGAGGTGCGCGCTCAGGGGCAGCTCGGACGGCCGCCGGGCAAGGCCGCGCCGTGAGGGGTGCGCTCGGCCCGCGCGCCCCTCGCGCTCCGGTGACCGCGGCGCGAGGGGGAGATCGACGACGAACACCGCGCCCCGGCCGAGCTCGCTCTCCACGCGGATCGCCCCGCCGTGCGCGCGCGCCGCGGCGTGCGCGATGTAGAGGCCGAGCCCCAGGCCGCCGAAGCGATCCGGGACCGCCCGCTCGAATCGCGCGAAGATCCGCTCCTGGTCCTCCCTCGCGATCCCCATGCCGTGATCGCGCACGATGAGCCGCGCCCGCGCGCGCGTCGCGCGCACCTCGATCGAGATCGGCTTGCCCTCACCGAAGGTGATCGCGTTCTTGATCAAGTGGAACGCCATGCGCTCGATCTGGGACCGGTCCCAGCGGCCGATCACCGCGCCCTCGGCCGCGACCGCGATGGCGCCGCGCGCGGCCGGCCGATGCGAGACCGCCGCCGCCACCACATCGCGGACGAGCACGACGAGATCGACCAGCTCGCGGGCCGGCGCGCGCCGGGCCGGATCGGCGCGCCGGACCTGGAGCATGTCGTCGCACAGCCTGGCGAGCCGGCCGAGCTGCCGGTCGAAGACGGCCAGCATCGCCGCCGCCCACGCCGGGGTGTTCTCCGGCTCCCGTTCGCTCATCCGCTTCGTCAGCTGGAGCTGCAGGAGGAGCGAGGTGACAGGCGTCCTGATCTCGTGCGCGGCGAGCACGAGGAAGTCCTCCCGGAGCCGGGCGGTGTCTTCCCGGATCGGCACGGTGGGGACGCGGTCGTCGAGGTTGTCGCAAAGCGCGGTCATGGCAGAGCCTGCTGGCGGAGTTCGGTCACGATCACGCAAAGCATGGTTCGTGCCGCTCACGGCTGTTCGCGGATCGGCACTTCCGGCGGCAGAACAGGGCCACTTCTGCCGGGCGGACGCGCGTCGCGGCGTCGCACCGCGCTGCCAACTGCGCAAAACCTCGCGGCGTGAGCCGCCTGGACGGTCAGGCCGAGCGCGGCGCTTCGGGCGGCTCCGGAGCGCCGCCGGGCCGCGGCGCAGGCGGGTCCGGGCGCGCCCTTGCTTGCGGGCCAGGGCCCGCGGAGCAGCTTTGTCCGCATGCAACACCAGAGCGGAGAGCAACACCAGAGTGGAGAGCCAGGAGCCAGGGCTCAGGCCCGCGGATCCATGGGTGAGCTGCACGCGCTGCTCAGGGAGTTCGAGACGGCCATGCTCGTCACCATGACCCCGGAGGGGCTGATGCGGGGTCGGCCGATGGAGATCCAGGAGCCGGCCGAGCTGATGGACTGCGATCTCTGGTTCGTGACGCAGGAGGAGACGGCGAAGACCGGCGAGATCGCCCGGGAGCAGCAGGTGGCGGTCTGCTGCTACCGGCCGCGGGATCGGGCGTACATCTCGATCTCGGCGCGCGCGACGATCGACAGGAACGAGGAGAAGATCCGGAGCCTCTGGAAGCCCTCGTGGAAGGCGTGGCTGCCGGACGGCCCCGCTCACCCTCACGCCGCGATCCTGAGGCTGATCGTGGAGCGCGCCGAGTACTGGGAGCCCGAGGGCGGGCGGCTCCGGATCCTGTACGAGAAGGCCAAGGCGCTCGTTCAGAGAAAGCCGGCGAACGACAAGCTGAATCCGCCGAAGCACATCTGAGCGCCGCGCCTGCCGCAGCGGCCGGCTCTCCCGCGCGTCCGCCCGATCTAGCGCGCCGGAGCCGCCCCGAAGATGCGGCTGAGCGCGTCGGTGAGGGAGCTGTCGTCGTTGCTGCCGACGACCAGCTCGGCCACCTGCTTGAGCGCCTGCGGGCCGTGACCCATCGCGATCGGAAGACCGCAGGCCTTCAGCATGGGAATGTCGTTCTCGCCGTCGCCGACAGCGACCATCTCCCGCGCGGACAGCCCTCGCCCCTCGGCGATGAACGCGAGCGCGCGCCCCTTGTCTATCCGGCTGCGCGTCACCTCGATGTAGTTGTCCTTCGAACGCGCTACCGCGATGCCGTCGTCGAGCGCCGCGAGCTCCTCCGCGAGCCGAGCGTTATCGCAGTGCCCTTCGTCGGTGATCATCAGGAGCTTCTCGGTCACGGGGCGGCTCGCGAAGCCGGCATCGACCGTGGGCGCGAAGCCGACGATGTCGGCCTCGGCCCTGACGCGCCTGTCCGCTGCCTGAACGATCCAGTCGAAGCCGGCGTAGAGGTTCAGGCTGACCCGCTCGTCCCGTCCATAGCGCGCCAGGATCTGCTCGACGGTGCCCTCCGGCAGGGGCGAGCGGTCGAGGATTCTCCTGCCGGAGCTGAAGACGAAGGCGCCGTTCAGCGCCGCCCACGGGCCTTGCAGCTCCAGGCTGTCGGCGATCTGCTCCACGGAGCGAGGGGGGCGCGAGCTGATCAGCGTGAGCAGGAGCCCCCTCCCCGTCAACGCCGAGCACAGCGATCGCGCCTCGGGTGAGACCGAATGGTCGGACCGCAGCAGGGTCCCGTCCAGATCGAAGGCAACGCCGCGAAAGCTTCCTGGCACCATGCGCGCTCTCCTGTCCTTCCTCTCGCCAGTACCACAGCCGAGCGCACGCGCCCGAGCTCTCCGGAGGTCGTTCGCCGCGCGCGGTGGAGAGATGACGAGCTCCGCGGTGAGGCGCGCGCGGGTGGACCGGGGCTCTGAGCTGGGAGCTCGGCGGAGCCGGCGTGGCTCGACGTCAGGCCTTCTCTCTCGGATTGAACTCGGTGACCGTGTGAAGCGTCTGGGCCACCTTCTCGCCGCTCCTCGGCGGCGTGAGCCCTTCTCCATGCAGCTCGGCGACGATGGCGGTGATGTTGTCCTCCCCGCCGCGCTCGCTCGCCAGCGCGACGAGCCTCTGGCATGCGGCCTCGATCGACGGGCCCCTCTCGATCACGGCGAGCATGTCGCCGGCCGAGAGCTTGTTCGAGAGTCCATCCGAGCAGAGCAGGAGGCGATCGTCGCGCCGCAGCTCGAGCCGGGCGACGCTGGCCTTGACGTCGGGATCGAGCCCCATCGCCTGGAGCAGCATGCTCCTCATCGGGTGCTGCTCGGCCTCCTCGGGTTGAATCATCCCTGCGTCGATGAGCGCCTGCACGAAGCTCTGATCGTGCGTGATCTGGAGGATCTGTCCGTTGCGAATCAGGTAGGCGCGCGAGTCGCCCACCTCGGCGACGTGCGCCTCGATCCCGTGCACGCATATCGCGGTGAGCGTCGCTCCCATGCCCTGGCGGCCCGGCTGCTGCGAGGCTTGCCACACCTCGCGATTGGCTCGCTGTACAGCCAGGAGGGTCGCTTCGTCCCAGTTGCCGCGCGCCGTGGCCATCGCCCGTCGAAGCGCCTCCACGACCAGGGCGCTCGCGACCTCGCCGGCCGCCGCGCCGCCCATGCCGTCGGAGACGGCGAGCAGGACGGGGTAGGAGGCTTCAAAGGTAACCGCTTGGGCAGGCGGCGCGGTCTTGGCGACCGATGAGAGGTGCGCGATGAGGAGCGTGTCCTCGTTGTTCTCGCGAACCCGCCCCAGGTCGGTGATCCCGCAAGCTCTCACCGTGATGTCCCCGGCTCCCCGTGTCGTTGCTGTCATGTGATGTCTCCTGTTTCGTTGTTTCCACCCATGAACCGACCTTTAGACAGGGCGGGAGCGCACAAACCGTAATACCGAATACATCTCATGTCGCTTGGAGTTCCCGTATGCCGGGAGCGCGTCGCGGATCGCCGCCATCGCTGCTCGTCTGGTACGACGGCGGGCCACGTCAAGCAGGACCTGGCGACCTGATCGGCGGGGGCTGACGCGGGTTCGGTGGGCAGCGGTGTGCCCCGGGTTGACCTGTCGGCTGCCGGCAGTCCGCCTCGGGGCGGGTCCTCGACTCACGTTGAGGTCCGCGCGGCGGGTGGCGGTCGGTGGCGGGCGGCGGCGGGTGGCGAGTCGCGGTCAGGGTCGGTGAGTCGCAGTCAGGTCGGCCGTCAGCGGCGGTCGACTCAGGGGATCGCTGCGGACGTGAACGGCATCGGGAAGATCTGCCCCGCCCTCCACGCCTCGGCATGATCCGCGTAATGGGACGTCCGCGGATCCCCGCTGATGCCCGTGCTCATCACCCCGAGCGAGCCGTCGAGCGGCGCGAGGTTCCAGATCAGCCGCGTCGCGCTGAGCGAGTCCTGATCGAGCGCGGCTCGCACTCCGCCTGCGTCCTCGAACTCGCCAGGCGGGAGCGCCAGGATCCCGACCTTCCCGAACCACCCGCCGATGTTCACCGTCTCCACGTCGCCGGTCGCCGGGAAGGTGCCGATGTCGAAGCGCGGGTCCTCGCCCGCGAGCGGATGGTTGTAGGTCAGCTCGTGGATCCCGCCCCAGGTCCACGCGCTCACGTCCGACCCCAGGGCCCCGCGGAGCATCGCGTCCGCCTCGCCGAGCGCCGTACGCACGGCCTCATCCCGGGCGACCCCCGGATCCACGCCCTCGCTGATGCCGAAATAGGGCGCGCGCGGGTTCTCGAGCACGTCCATCAATCCGTTCAGCTGATTCGTGAGGAACACGTTGGACGCGAAGTACGCGTACTCATCGGGACCGATCACGCCCCTCACCGTGTTGCGCAACAGGATCAAGGTGAGCATCTCGTAGACGGCCGCGCCGCGGCTGCTCGCCGCCGCATTTCCATCCCACTGTTGCAGGGCCTCCACCGCCGCGAGGGCGCTCGGATCGTCCCCGGGCAGCCCGACGCGCCCGAGCGCAGCCAGGTAGCTGTCGCGCAGCGGCAGTCCGATCGTGGTCTGCGTGTCGAGCTGGATCGACGCCATGTCCTGCGGCGTGAGCGGCTGCGTCGCCGTGGTCAACCGGGTCATGATCCGCTGAGCGCGCCAGGGCATGTCCCAATAGTTGGCGAGGTGCACCGTCCGCCCCTGCGGCGCGTAGCTGCGCGGGACCATCCGGTTGTTCGCCGTCACCAGGATATGCGACGGCGGATCGTAGACCGAGGGCAACTCGGCGTTCGTAGCGTACCCGGTCCACTCGTGTCCACCCGTCCCCGGCACCGGATAGAGCGCGTTCAGCGGGCTCTCACGCTGCGGCGCGAGACCCGAGTTCTGGTAGCCGATGTGGCCGTGGGCGCCCGTGTAGTCCGCGAAGATGAAGTTCCAGCCGATGCTCTGCTTCAGCGCCGCCGCCTTGAACTGCGGCCAGCTCTGCGCCGCCGGCATCTCGAAGAAGCCGTCGACCTTCCACTGAGATTGCCCCGCGGTCGACTTGAGCGCGAGGGTGCCGAACGCCTCCAGCCCATCCAGGCCGTCGTTGAGGACCGGCCCGTGGGGCGTCGAGCGGAACGTCCGCTGCACATCCGGCTGCCCCTTCACGCGGATGGTCTCGACGCGCCTCTTGACCGGCTTCCACTGGCCGTTGATGAGCACCTCCTCGCCTCCTCCGCTCGCCGCGCGGAGCGTCTCCACGTACAGATCGACGCTGTCGAAGAGCGAATACGTCGGCACCCAGGCGATGTGCTCGGTGTGGCCGCTGATGAACCCGGGGAACCCGGGCATCATCCAGCCCGCCACGTTGTACTGACCGCTCACCTTGAGCTGGGCCATGTAGACGGCGGACGGGGTCGCGTGGGGGAAGTGCGGATCGGTCGCGAGGAGGGGCTTTCCGGTCGAGGTGAGGTGCCCGTCGACGGCCCACGCATTGCTCGCGCGTCCGCTCGCAGGCGTCATTCGCAGGAGCTGCTGCGAGAGCTGACGCGACCCCTCGAGGCAAGACGGCGGCGGCGGGTCGACGATGGTCGCGACCGGCGCGGTCGGGCCGGGCGGCACGAGGAACTGCGAGACCGGATTCAGGTTGCCCTGCGCGTCGAACATCGACACCCCGTCCGCAGCCTCCTTGATCAGCGTCGTCGCGACCTCCGTGCCCGCGATGGAGGCCACCGCCGCGCGCTCCAGCTTGGTGAACCACGTCAGGGTGTCGAACGTGACACCCACATAGATGTAGGCCAGGACGCTGTCCTGGGGCGTCCAAGGAGCCGGCTCATAGCCGAGGGTCTGGAACTCGATCGGCAGGCCGCCGCTCGATGTCTTGGCCACGGAGATGTACTTGTTCACGCCCTCGGCGCATCCCTGCAACACGCGCTTCGTCCGCGTGGCCGCCGCTGCATAGCGCGCCGCCGCGAACGCGGGCAGGTCCTGCGCGCGGACGAGGAGATCCTGGCCGAGAATGCTGTCGTCGTCCCCGGGCCCGTAGATCTCCGCGAGGCGCCCCTGAGCGCTCCGGCGCAGCACGTCCATCTGGAAGAGCCGGTCGCGCGCCATCGCATAGCAAAGGCCGGCATAACCTGCCTTCTCGTCCCACGCGGTGACGTGCGACATCCCCCGATCGTCCACGCGGATGTACGCCGCGTCGAGCCCACCGATCTGAACCGCGGTTTCCTTCGCCGCGGTTTGCTCTGTCAACACCTGTTCATCCTGGGCCACGCTGCACGCGGCAGCAGACAGCAGGAATGCCACGCCGGTCATTCGCTTGATCATGCCGATCTCCTTCTGCTGGCCCTCTCGCAGGGCCGCAATTTGCAGGTCACGTGCGCCACGCTCACCCCGAGTCGCGGCCGCGTCCCATGGGAGTGCGCGGCGCGCGACTGTCAGTACAAAATGCCGCCCGAAACAAACCAGGCGAATTGCAGAGTGATCGCTGACAAGCAGCGGACAAGACGAACGGGCGCGCCTCCTACGTTGCTTTCATACGCACGAGATAAGCGGATAGGAACTAACCAATGCAGCTCGGAAGTCAAGTTATTCGTCATCTGCGTCTCTTATACAGCCATGCTGTACACCGGCGATCACAGACGCCCTCTCAAGCGATCTGGTTTGCCTGGCTGCACACGGGCGGCGCACGGACTGCCCGTAAAAGCAGCAACCTAGCACTCAGCTGACATGCGCGCCACGCGGCGCGGGGCCTGAGCTGGATTCCGACGGTCGGGTGGTCGGGTGGTCAGGCGTCCAGGCGTCCAGACGTCCAGGCATCTAGTCAGAGCGCTGATCTCCCCGTCAGGACCCTTCGGGCTCCGGCGAAGACATCGAGAGAGAGACCGGGCGAGCTCGCGTCACCCGCGTCCGGGAGATCGCCCTCCGGCATCGGCCGCGCCCGGGGGGCGCTCGCCGCCGCGGGCGCCGCCACCGTCGAGCGCCGCACAGACCTCGGTGAAGCTGTCGAACGGCGTGCACGGGATCCCGTCGCGCCCGCAGAGCGCGTCGAGGGCGCTGCCCCGCACCGCGAACACGCGGTCGCAGCACCGCGCCGCGGGATAGTCCAGCCGCCCGTCGCCGATGTAGACCGCGACGGTCTCGCCGGTCGCCGCCTTCAGCTGGTCGAGGACGCGGATCTTGAAGTCGTCCCCCGGACCGAGCGGCACCGCCGCCGGCACGGTCACGCGCCAGCGCCCGTCGAAGACGGCATCGAAGCAAGAAAACGCGGTGCCCGGGGGCAGGAACTCGCGGATGTAGAACGGTAGCCCGTGGCTGACCACGTGAAACACCCACCCCCGGCGGGCACACAGCGACAGCAGCTCCTCGAAGCCCGGGCGCAGCCCGGCGTGGGGACGGAGCTCGGCCAGGAGCTCGTCCGCCGCGCGATCCACATCCGCATAGCCGCGCCGGAGGAGCTCGAACGGCGTGATCTCGCCGCTGGCAGAAGGCGTGAGCAGCGCCTGCCGCCAGTCATAGCGGAGGTGAGCGTCCCAGATCTGGTTCGTCAGGTCGGCGCAGGTGATGGTCCCGTCGAAGTCGCTGAGGATGAGCACGACCGACGATTCTGCACCCCTTCACGCCGTCCCGCCAGCGCCGACGGTCAGATCGCGACGGGGAACGGGTTTCGCTCGGCGAACCCGGTCTGGTGAAAGTAGGGATACGCCAGCCTGGTCTTGCTCGCGGCGTCCAGCTTCGCGATCTGCTCCGGCGCCAGGGTCCACCCGACGGACCCGAGGTTCTGTCGAAGCTGCTCCTCGTTCCGGGCGCCGATGATCACGTTCGCGACGCTCGGTCGCTGCAGCAGCCAGTTGATCGCGATCTGCGGGACGGTCTTGCCCGTCTCCTTCGCCACCTCGGCGAGCGCGTCGACAACGCGATAGAGGTACTCGTCGTCCACCGGCGGCCCGCCCTCGACAGACAGCTTGTTCCGGAGCCGGCTGACCTCCGGCAACGACTGTCCGCGCCGGACCTTGCCGGTGAGGCGCCCCCAGCCCAGCGGGCTCCAGACCACGGCGCCGACCTTCTGATCGAGCGCGAGCGGCATCAGCTCCCACTCGTAATCGCGCCCGATGAGCGAATAGTACGCCTGGTGCGCCACGTACCGGGAAAGACCGTATTTCTCCGAGACGGCGAGCGACTTCATCAGGTGCCAGCCGGAGAAGTTCGAGCAGCCGAGATAGCGAATCTTCCCCGCCCGCACGAGGTCGTCGAGCGCGCCGAGGGTCTCCTCGATCGGCGTGAGCGCGTCGAAGCCGTGGAGCTGAAAGAGGTCGATGTAGTCCGTCTGCATCCGGCGCAGGCTCCCCTCGACCGACCGGATCAGGTGATGCCGCGAGGAGCCGACGTCGTTCGGGCCCGAGCCCAGGCGGAAGGTCGCCTTCGTGGAGACGATGACCCGGTCGCGCCGGCCCTTGATCGCCTGGCCGAGGATCTCCTCGGCTAGGCCGTCGGAGTAGATGTCGGCCGTGTCGAACATGTTCATCCCGGCCTCGAGCGAGACGTCGACCAGCCGGGTCGCCTCCGCCACGTCGCTCGAGCCCCAGCCCTGGAAGAACTCGTTGCCTCCGCCGAACGTCCCCGTCCCGAGACTCAGCACCGGCACCTTGAACCCTGACCCGCCAAGCAGCCTGAAATCCATGTATCTCCTCCGCGCTGTGCCCAATGGGGATAACCTTCGACGCAGGGGAGAGGGTCGCCGGACACCAGGCTCTTGCCCCTTTGCCGCGGTCGTGCACGGTCAGGAACTCCAGGGCGATCCGGAAGTCAAGCCCCATCGCGACGCGCGGACGGCGCGGTCGCGAGGCGGGGCGCGCGCCGGCGCCGATCACAGCCCGATGTCGCTCCGGAACGCATGCAGGGCCTCCGCGCTCGCGGAGCAGCGGAGCCGCTCCTCGCGGGGCATTTGCCCGAGCGTCCGCGTCTGCCCGGCCGGGATGAACATCGGCTCCCAGTGGGTGCCCTCGTCGCCCCGCCGCTCGCGGGCGATCTCCCCGAGGATGCTGCCCGTGTAGACGCGGAGCGTCCGGCCGTCGCAGTAACAGACCTTCTGGACGACCCGCGCGGCGCGAGACAGCCCCGGGGGAATGAGGCAGCAGATCCGGTCCTGCAGCCGCTCCCAGAACGGCTTCACGAGCGGGCCCGGGAAGCCGTTCAGGTGCTCGATGAACAGCCCGCCGTGCTCGACGAAGAGCGGCACGAGCGCCAGCCGGTAGGCGGCGAGGGCCTTCTCCCGCACGACGACGTCGAGATCCGAGGAGAGGACCTCGGGCACCTCGAGCCGCAGGACCCGAAGCGGCGTCGGCCCGTCCTTCCAACCATGGACCATGTCCTCGAGCTTGTGCTCGTTCGAGCAGACGAAATAGACCATGACCCGCGCCCCTCACCCGTCCAGCGCATCGAGCAGCGCCACCACGCTCTGCGTCTTGTCGTTGGGGTCGAGCTCGATGACGTCGACGTGCCAGGCCTCGAGCAGCGCCGGCTGGACAAGCCCGGCGCCGAAGGTCGCCCAGTAGCCGCGGCGGTTCGGCGCTCGCTGCGCGCCGGGCGAGCGGCCCTCGATGCGCATCTGCTCCATGCGATACCAGATGTAGCGGATGTCGACGTCGCCGAAGCTGTAGCCGAGGAAGAGAAAGCTGTTGCTGAGCAGATCGGCCCGGAGGCGCTGATCGGGCGCGGCCTCGAGCCTCAGGCGGCTGAAATACTGGGCTTCGGTCAGCACCACCGTCTCGGGCCGGTCGAGGTCGCCATGAAACTTGATGACATGGCATGCCCCCTGGGCCGGGCACCGCGCGAAGTCGTCGAACGTGGAGAGCGCCACGGCCTGCTTGCCCGCGTCCCGGAGCGCCTCCTCGATATGGTGCTCGAAGTTTGTCGTGTAGATGGTCGGAAAGTGGCGGCGCGCCAGCGCCTTGTGCTGGCACGAGCCCTTGCGGCGCTCGTCGACCGCGCGCGCGTGGAAGCGCGCGCGCATCTCGGCGATGAAGCTGTCGAGGCCGCCCGTGCACTCCCGGGCGAAGAAGCCGGCGAGCTGCGGGGGCAGGCCGTGCAGCTCGAAGAGCGCAGGCTCGAAGCCGAGCGCCTCGCCCATCCACCCGACCAGCTCCTTCCACATGGGCAGCTGGAGCGGGGCGGAGAAGCCTGCGCCCAGAAAAGGAATGAGGCGTCCTTCCCGGTACGCCTGCCGGAGCGGGACCGCCGCTTGCTCGAGCGTCAGCACAGCCATCGTCGCGAGCGATGGTATCCGCCCGTCGACCTCACGCAACCGGCGCCCGCTCGGCCAGGATGCTTCGCCCCGCCGCCGGGCCCCTCGCCCATGGCCGCGCTCGGCCACGATGCTCGGGACGGGAGCGACAGCGTCCGGCGGGTCGGGCGAGACGCTCGCCCGAGGTGCCCTTCGCTGGTCCCTGAATCCTTGACGCGACCGCCGCCGCGCGCGACCCTCCCGCCGTGTCGGCCACGCTCGCGGACGGAACGGTCTTTGCGAACCGCTATCGCGTGGTGCGCCTCCTCGCCGTCGGCGCGATGGGGTCCGTCTACGAGGCGGTGCACATCGAGACCAACCGCCGCCGGGCGCTGAAGGTGATGCACGCGTATCTCTTCCAGAGCGAGGAGATGCGCGGCCGCTTCAAGCGCGAGGCGCAGATCACGGCGGACATCGAGAGCGAGTACATCGTCGACGTCTTCGACGCGGGCATCGACGAGGCGACCGGGATGCCGTTCCTGGTGATGGAGCTGCTCCGCGGCGAGGAGCTCGGCCAGCGCCTCAAGCGCATCGGCAGGCTGCCGCCCGGCGAGGTCTCGACGTACCTCCAGCAGACCGGGTCGGCCCTCGACCGGACCCACGCCGCATCCATCATCCACCGGGACCTGAAGCCCGAGAACCTGTTCGTGACCCAGCGGGACGACGGGACGCCCCGCATGAAGATCCTCGATTTCGGCGTGGCGAAGCTGCTCGCCGAGGGGGGGAACGCGGCCGGCGTCACGCGGAGCCTCGGGACGCCGCTCTACATGGCGCCCGAGCAGTTCCGCGTCGACACGAAGCTCACCAGCGCCGTCGACATCTACGCGCTCGGGATGATCGCGTACACGCTGCTCGTGGGGACGCCGTACTGGAGCCCGGAGGCGCTCAGCGCCGGCGACGTGATCGCGTTCGCGCTGGTGGTCGTCCACGGGCCGCAGGAGGCGCCGGTGCAGCGGGCGATGGGGCACCGGGTGCTGCTGCCGCAGAGCTTCGATGCGTGGTTCGCCCGGGTCGCGGCCGTCGACCCGGCGGCGCGGTTCCGCACCGCGAGCGAGGCGGCGCAGGCGCTCTCCGAGGTGCTCGGCTTCGCCGCGGCCAGCAGCGGACCTCTGCCCCACCCGAGCGCTCCGCCCTGGTCCCTGGCGAGCGCCCCCATGACGGCGCTCGCGACGCCGACGCCCGGGACGATGACGCCCACCTCGACGGCGCCCGGCATGACGGCGCACGGGACGGCCGCGCACGGGATGCCAGCGCCCGGCATGACAGCGCCCGTGCTGATGACGCCCGCGATGACGAGCGTCGCCCCGCTCGGTCCGGATCACCCGGCCCGCTCGCCGGGCGTGCCGCTCGCGGCGACCATGACGGAGACCTCGATGACCTCCATCCCCGCAGGGGCGCTCGTCCCTGCAAGGCCGAGCCGGACGCCGCTCGTCGCCGCGGCGGTCGTCGTCGGGCTCGGGGCGCTGAGCGCCGCGGGGAGCTGGCTCCTGATCCGCGCCGGGGCCGAGCCGGCGGTGGCCGCGTCGCCGGAGGCCGCTGCGCTGGACGCCGGCACGGCGGGCGCCGTCGTCACCCCTGCGCCGAGCGCAACGCCGCCGGCGGCAGAGCCCCCGGCGGCGGCAGAGCCCTCCGCGGCGGTAGTGCCCTCGGCGGCGGCAGAGCCCTCCGCGGCGGCGCCCGACGCCGCGACCCCCAGCGCCAGCGCGAGCGCCGTCGCGGGCCCAGCCCCGCGCCGGCCGGCGAGCGCTCCACCGAGGCCAGCCTCGAGCGAGCGACGGGGCTCCTCGACGCGCCCCAAGGTCCCCTTGCTCGGACGGGATTGAGATCCATGTCCGCCGCGATGCCGGCCCCCCCCACCGCCCACGCCGGCCGACCTCTCGCCCTGTGGATGCGCCAGAACATGACACGATGCCTGCGCCGGATTGCCGTTCTCGCCCTCGTCCTCTGCCCGCTCGCCGCCGCGGCCCCCGCCGCGGCGCAGGACAGCGCGGCGGCGGAGGCCCTCTTCAACCGAGGCCTCGCCGACATGGAGGAAGGCCGGTACGAGACGGGCTGCGAGGCGATCGCCGAGAGCCATCGGATCGAGCCCAAGCTGGGGGCGCTGTTCACGCTGGCGATCTGCGAGTCGCGCTCGGGCCGCATCGCCGCCGCGTTCACGCATTTCGGCGAGTACCTCGCGCAGGTCGATCAGCTGACGCCGGAGCAGAAGAGCCGGCAAGGGGAGCGACCGAAGGTGGCCAGGCAGGAGCACGACAAGCTGGCCCGGCTCGTGCCGGAGCTCTCGCTCGCCCTCCCGCCGGGCGCCCCCGCAGGGACGGTCGTGAAGCGCGACGGCCGCGTGGTGGACAGCGCCGCGCTCGGCGCGGGCGTGCCGGCGGAGCCGGGAGAGCACGTCGTGTCGACCCAGGCGCCGGGAGGGCCCGTCTGGGAGACGCGGATCCAGCTCGCCCAGGGCGAGAAGAAGCGGGTCGAGCTGCAGGTGAAGGACACATCGGCGCCCCCCGCTGGCGGCCTTTCGGGCCGGCGAGCGGCCATGGTCGTGGCCGGCGGCGTCGGCGCGGCGGGGCTCGTGATCGGCGGGATCACGGGCGCGCTCACGCTGGGCAAGAAGAGCGTCGTCGAGGAGCACTGCGGCAGCGGGATCGGCGTGAGCGACGAGACGGCCTGCGATCAGGCGGGGATGGACGCCGCCGACAGCGCGAGCACCACGGGGCTCGTGAGCACGATCGGCTTCGGCGTGGGGCTGGCCGGGCTCGGGGCGGCCGCGGTGCTCTACCTGACCGAGCCGACGCAGCGCGAGCCGACCGTCGGCGCGACGTCAAGGCGGATCCGCGCAGGGGTGCTCGCGGCCGGGCCGCAGGGCGTGGTGCTCGGGGCGAGCGGGGTGTGGTGACGCGGCGGCCGCGCGCGCCCTCGCCGCCTCTACCCGCCGGCGCGGAGGCGCGCTAGACCCGCCGCGTGCAGCTCATCCCCGCCATCGATCTTCTCGGAGGCCAGGCCGTGCGCCTCCATCAAGGACGCTACGATCAGGTCACCGTCTACGACCAGGACCCGGCCGCGCTCGCCGCCCGCCTCCGCCGCGCCTGCGATCGGCTGCACGTGGTCGACCTGGAAGGGGCCCGGGCCGGCCGCCCCGTGCAGGCCGACGCGGTCCGCGCCGTCGTCGCGGCGTTCGGCGTGGACGGGGGCAGCGTGCAGGTGGGCGGCGGCATCCGCTCCGCCGCCGCCGCCGAGAGCTACCTCGAGCTCGGCGCCGATCGCATCGTGCTCGGGACCGCCGCGGTGAACGATCCCGCGCTCGTGCGCGACCTCGCCGGCCGCTTCCCGGAGCGCGTCGTGGTCGCCGTCGACGCCAAGGACGGGCGCGTGGCCGTGCAGGGCTGGGAGCAGGTCTCGTCCGTCACGGCCCTCGACGTCGCCCACGCGCTCGCCGGCTCCCCCATCGCCGCGCTACTCTATACCGACGTCTCCCGCGACGGGACGCAGGTCGGCCCCAACCTGGAGGCCACCCGTGAGCTCGCCGGCTCGTGCGGCTTCCCCGTGCTGGCCTCCGGCGGAGTCGGCTCGCTGGCTCATCTGCGCGCGCTCGCGCAGATCCCCGGCGTGAGCGGCGTCATCGTGGGCCGCGCGCTCTACGAGGGGGCCTTCACGCTCGCCGAGGCGATCGAGGCGGCGAGCGCCTGACGGCGCGTGTGCGTTTTCGTGTACGCTCCACCCGACGATGCCCGAGCGCGACGACCCCCGGCCTTCCACCCGCGAAGTCGCAGCGGAAGAGTTCCTGTTCCACCTGCACCGGGGCAGCGAGCTCCTGCAGGACAACCGGGTCCACGCCGCGAAGGCGGAGCTCGAGCGCGCCCTCTCGCTCCAGCCGAGCGATCCCAAGGGGCAGGACCTCCTCGGGATCGTCTACTTCCGGCTGGGGCTCTATCCGCGGGCGATCGCAATCTATGAGCGGCTGATCCAGGCCCACCCGGACGCGGTCGAGCCGCGCATCAACCTCGCGCTCTCGTACCTCAAGACCGGGCAGCCCGCGCAGGCGCGCTCCGAGCTCGAGAGGGCGCTCGAGCAGAACCCGAAGCACCAGCGCGCCTGGGGCTATCTCGGGCTCGCCTTCCAGCGCATGGGCGACTACGAGCGCGCGAGCCACGCGTTCGCGGCGGGCGGCCATGACGCGATGGCGCGCCGCCTGCTCGACATGACGAGCGGCGCCACGGGAAGGTACCCGATCGAGCCGCCCGACACCGAGGACCAGCCGCCGGTCGAGGCCAAGGCCGAGGCGAGGGCCGATGCGAGGGCCGAGGCGAGGGCCGAGGTGCAGCGCGCCGCGGGCGAGGCGGTGCAGGCGCTGGATCGCGCCAGCGCGGGCTTCCGGCACGACTCGGATCTGCCGCGCATCCCGTCCGGGACCTGGTCGGCGATCGAGCCTGGCCGCGAGACGATGCCGACCATCCCGGCGCCGCCGTCGCTCCGGAGCCTCGGGGCGGACGGCCGCGCGGCCGGCGCGGCGAGCGCGGCCGGCGCGGCCCGCTCGCCTGGCCCGCGGGGCGGCGCGGCCCCGACGGTCCCGTCCATGCCGGCGGTCCAGGCGCCGCCCGCAGGGGGCGCTGCGCCTGGCGTGCGCCGCGGCTCGATCGGGCCGGAGGAGCACTCGATCACGGGCCGCTTCACGGTCGCCGTCCCCGCGACCGGGGACGCGGCGCTGGCGAGCAGGAAGGCCGCCGCGCGGTCGTCGTCGCTGCCGCCCCCCACGGTGGCGCCTGGGACGCCGCCGCCGTCCACGACGCCGCTCGCGGTGCAGCCGCCGGAGACGCTGCTGGCGGTGGCGCGCGAGCGGCTGCTCATCTTCCCGCGCGACGTCGCGGTCGCGCGGCACGCGAGCGGCGTCGTCCTCGTGCAGGCCACGAAGGGCTTCGTGGCCCGGCTCGATGCGCTGCGCACGATGAGCATGCACCCCGGGACCGCCACGCACGTGCTGAAGCGGCAGGCGCGCGGCCGCATCTTCGACGAGCCGCTCGGCGGACCGAGCACGCCCTTCGTCGAGATCGCCGCGCGCTGCGAGCTCGTGCTCGGCGCGCCGGAGGGGCGGCGGCTCCACGCCGTGACGCTCGGGGAAGAGCCGATCTACCTGCGCGAGGACGTCCTCGTCGGCTTCGAGCTGCCGATCGGCTACGAGAACGGCCGCCTGCCGGCCGGCGACGGCGAGGCGGTCGCGATGGTGCAGCTGCGCGGCCGCGGCCACATGGTGATCTCGGTGCCCGAGCGCGCCGCGGCGCTGGAGATCACCCCGTCGCGGCCGACGTCGACGCGCGCGACCGCGGTGCTCGGGTGGATGGGCCGGCTCCTGCCGCGCACGCTGCCCGCGGCCGAGGCGCCCGGAGGGCAGCAGGGCTTCGTGACGTTCGGTGGAGAGGGGATGGTTCTTGTCGATGGTCGCTAGCGCGGGCACGTCCCTGCGGGGCATCAAGGCGCAGCGGCGGAGGACGCTCTGGGAGGACGCGAAGAACCTCCCGAACCTGCTCACGTTCGCGCGGGTCCTCATGATCCCCGCCGTCCTCCTGCTCCTCTCGAGGGGCACGCCGCGGGACTGCTTCTGGGCCGCGTGCGTCTACTCGCTCGCGGCGATCACGGACATGCTCGACGGCTACCTGGCGCGGCGGCAGGGCCTCGTGAGCGTGCTCGGCAAGTTCCTCGATCCGCTCGCCGACAAGCTCATCGTCTCCGCCACGCTGGTGTGGCTCGTCCCGATGGGCCGGATCCCGGCGTGGGCGGTGGTGCTGCTCATCTCGCGCGAGATCACGATCACGGCGCTCCGCTCGATCGCGTCGACGGAGGGGCTCGTCATCGCGGCGGGCGACGGCGGGAAGATCAAGACAGCGCTGCAGATGATCGGCATCATCTGCCTGATCCTCGGCTACCCGTACCACATCCACCTCGGCGTCGACTTCGGGGAGGTCGACGTGGTGCACGTCGGCCGGCTGCTCATCTATCTATCGCTCGTCTTCTCGATCACGAGCGCCGCGCAGTACATGGGCCTGTTCATCGACGCCATCGACGCGAAGAACCGGCCGGCTCCTCCGCCGTAGATGGGCAATAGGCAAGCCCGCGTGGTTCTGCTAGACCAGCGCGCGTGAAAGCCCTGAAGACATCGCGCAACGCCTTGCGCCCCGCGCTCCTCCTGGCCGCGCTCGCCGCGGCGATCGTCGCCTCCGCCGCGAGCTGCAGCGACCAGCAAGAGGGCGAGCCCTGCGAAATTGCGAACGGCAACGAGGACTGCGCGGATGGCCTCGAGTGCAGGGGTATCGGCCAGCAGCAGCAACAACACCGTTGCTGCAGGCCCGACGTGATAACGCAGGTCTGCGATCCCACCCAGGATCCGACGACGAGCACCACGACGACCAGCGCGAGCGGCACGGGGGGTGGTGCAGGCACCGCCGGCGGCGGGGCGGGCACCGGCGGCGGAGCGGGAGGCAGCGGCGGCTCCGGCGGCAGCGGCGGAGCGGGAGGCAGCGGCGGCGCCGGCGGCAACGGCGGCGCCGGAGGCAGCGGCGGCTCCGGAGGCAACGGCGGCTCCGGAGGCAGCGGCGGCAACGGCGGACGCTAGCGCAGCGGACGCGGACGCCGCATCACGGTCACGGAAGCAAGGCGCACGGGCGCTCCGTGCCGTGCGCCGGCCGTCCTGGCCCGCCTCGTCAGGGCGTCTCGCTCCGCCGGCAGGCCGCAGCCGGCGCGCGGCACGGCCGCCTCAGGCCCGAGGCGCCGGCTGCGCGAAGGCCTGCCGCAGCGACGCGCCCGCGAAGGCGAGCGCCTCCTTGCCCTGCGCGAGATCGACGAGGGGGGCCACCAGGACGAAGCCGTGGAGCACGCCGTCGAACCGCTTGAGCTCCACGGGGACGCCTGCTTCCTTCAGGCGGGCGGCGTACGTCTCGCCGTCGTCCCGCAGCGGATCGTACTCCGCGGTGATCACGGTCGCCCCGGGCAACCCCCCGAGGTCGCGCGCGCGCAGCGGGCACGCGAGCGGGTTCTCCCGGTCGGCGTCGCTCGTGAGGTAGCTGTCCCAGTACCAGCGCATCTCGGCGGCCGTGAGCATGTAGCCTTCGCTCAGCGACCGGCACGACGGCATGTCGCAGCGCGCGTCGAGCGCCGGGTAGAACAGCACCTGGTGGACGAGCGCCGGACCGCCGCGCTGGCGCGACGCGACCGCGACGGCGGCGGCGAGGTTGCCCCCCGCGCTGTCGCCGGCCACCGCGACGCGCGCCGGATTGCCCCCGAGGCGCTCGGCGTTGTCGGCCACCCATCCCACCGCCGCAAGGCAGTCCCCGAGCGGCTCCGGGAACCTGTGCTCGGGGGCGAGGCGATAGTCGACGGACACCGTGATGCAGCCGGCGAGGTTCGTCAGCGAGCGGCAGACGCCGTCGTGCGTGTCGAGGTTGCAGAGCACCCAGCCGCCGCCGTGAAAATAAACGACGATCGGCAGGGCGCCCGCGGTCGCGCCCGCGGGCCAGTAGATCCGCGCCGCGATGTCGCCGAGCGGGCCCGGGATCGCGCGCTCCTCGACGCGTCCGACCGCCTCGCTGGCCGGCATCGCGGCGGCGAGCTGGCTCGCGGCGGCGCGCGCCTCGCGGACCGGCACCGAGAAGATCGGCGGTCCCGAGAGCATGTCAAGCAGCACCTGGGACTTGGGATCAAGAGGCATGGGCGCTCCCGTGTCGAGACGAGGGGGAGGCCGCACTCTAGCCGAGCGCCCGCCCCTCGCGGTAGGGGCAAGCGCCGCGAGGTGCGGCGCGCCGGTGCGTCGCACCACCTCCCACGTCGCGCGGCCGCCTCAGCCCTGCGTCCGTCGCGCGCGCACGCGGCGCCTGAGCACGGCCGCTCCGGCGAGGGCGACCCCGGAGAGCGCCGTCCACGGGGCGAGCGGCGCGCTCGGCTCGGCGGCGCGGCACGCGCACCCCGCTGCAGGCGTCTCCTCGGCCGGGTCGGTCGGGTCCGGCGTCGCGCCGCCCGTCGCGCCGGGCTCCGGCTCCGGCTCGACCGGGTCCACCGGCGGCGGCTCGACCCCGAGATCGGCGCTCTCCACCGTGACGGCGGTGGCCGGGCAGTTCCCGTGACCGATCACCATGTAGTACGTCTGCGTGGGATCGAACGGCGGATCGGACGTCTCGTCGATGACGATCTCACCGTACGTGTCCGTGATCGCCTCGACGCTGTAATCGTAGCTCGTGGCCTCCGGCAGCATGTCGCCCATCGTGAAGCCGACGTGCCGGGCGGTCCTCACGTAGATGCCCCACTCGAGGTCGGCGCCGCCGTGGGGCTCTAGCTGCACGGTGAAGCGGATGCCCTTCGCGGTCCGATCCGGCGTGCTCTTGAAGTGGAAGAGGCTCTGGAGGCTGAGCTGCCGGCGCCACTCCGTGCACGACGCCCCGGTCCCGTAGACCAGCGAGTCGATGCCGAACATCTGCGTCCTGCGCAGCTTGCCCCCGCTCAGGTCGAGCACCTCCTCGCAGTCGTCCAGGCCCCGGCTCTCGATCAGCGCCTCGACGGCGCTGGCGTCCGCCGCCGTGAGCTCGCCGGTGCTCACCAGCTTGTCGGCCGCCCTCTTCAGCCCCTTGGCGAAGTCGCCGAGCGAGGCGTTGCGGGTCAGCAGCGTCAGCGCGCTCCACACGAGCCTGTCGCCCAGATCGGCCCCGAATTTCTCGTGCAACGACCACGCGAGGCTGCCGATGAGCTCGCCATCCTCGTGCACCTCGCCGACCAGATCGTCGGGGCATGTCTTGACGTTGTCCGACAGATCGCGCTCCGCGCCGAAGGGCGCGAGCGACGCCTCACCGAGCGTGGCATCGCCGTTCACGGTGCAGGCGAAGTAGTCCGCGATGCCCTCATCGATGCTGCCGGCCCAGGGAGAGAGCCCGTACTCGTTGACGGCGAACTGGCCATCGTTGTAGCCGACCGCGTTGGCAGTGACGTAATGGGTGAACTCGTGGAGGAACACGTCGGAGTCGTCCGAGAAGTCGAAGCGCGAGCCCTGGCCGATGGCGATGAGGTTCGGCGCGCGGAAGGGCGCCTCCGTGCCCTGCGGCGAGAAGAACGCGTTGTCCATCGGCCGGCCCGACTCCAGCATGTTGGCGACCGCGACGAGCTTCCAGCCTGGCGCCCCCATGTCGAGCTGGTGGGCCTTCGTGAAGTAATCGCGCATCCGGGTGAGGTGGTAATAGACGCCGACCTGCGCGAACTGGTCCTTCGCGTCGTCCGCGCTCGTCGGCGGATCGTAGAGGAAGTCCTCCCCCGCGTTCGGCCCGACGCTCTGTTCCAGGGTGAGCGAGACGCCGCCCACGAGGTCGCCACCCACGTAGTTCGCCACCTTGAAGTTGCCGTTCCAGCCGCTCAAGGTCTGAGGGTCCGCCGCGTCGAGGCCGACGAGCTCACGATCCTCGAGCTGCGGCGTGACCGCGGAGCTGATCGGGTAGACGCGCCCCCGCGCGTGGACGGCGAGCGACCGCCGGTGGACGATCTTGCCGGCGTGCGCGTCCACGAGGAAGCGCTCGCCGCCGAGCTCCGACCGGACATCGACGACCCAGACGAGCTTGCCGCCCGTCTCCGCCTCGGGGAACACCGCGAGCGCCGCGCTCGGCCGCTCCGCCAGCGTCATCCCGTAGGTCGCCTCGACCGCGCTCCGCGCCGCCTCCTCCCTGTATTTCGGCGCCGCCGGGACCGACAGGCCGCGCGCCACGTCGAGCACCACGACCTCCACGCGGCCCTCCGGGGCGACCTGGACCGCCGCGGCGCCGCCGAGCACGGGGTGTCCGGCGTGGAACTGCGCGAACCGGACGGTGCGGTGATCGCCGTCCTGGAGCTCTCTCTCGTAACCCAGCGAGACGCCCTCGATCCGGAGCTCGGCAGCCGCGTGCTTCAGATACGTCTCCGCCGCGCCGCGCGCGCCGCCGCTGGTGCGGCGGGAGGACAGGTCCGCAGCGGGCGCGCCCGGCGCCGCGGTGACGGTGTGCCAGTCGGACGCGGCAGCCGACCCCGCAGCGGCCAGAGCTGCGAGCGCGGTCAACGGAAGCAAGATCAGCTGTCGTCTCATGGTTCTTCTCTCCGGCTGGATTTCTGCTAGCGGCGCTCGCGTGAGGCGCGGCGGGGCCGGACCGACGAGCGCGACCAACGTATCGAGTTACGTTGGGTCATCAAGGAGGCGCGACGCGGCATCCTCTCGGAAAGTAACGAGTTGTAGCGGCGGTTGGCTCCTTGCCTGACGTCTTGGGTCAACATGCGTGTTATGTCTCCGGCACACCCGGCGCAGGATCCCGTGGCTCTCCCCGAAACAAACTTCTTGACTGAGCTCCCGTCGACGTTCGCTCCGAGCGACATCGTCTCCGGCGGTGCGACATTGCCCGGCAGGGTGCGCGTCGGCGGCCGCGTGCTCGAGGTCGCGGAGGGCGCCGTCGTGCTCGGGGACGCCTTCGGCGCGGTGCGTGTCGCGCTGGAGGGCGCGCCCGCGTCGCCGATCGAGGCCGGCGATCTCGCGGTCGTCGAGGGGGCGCCGGCCGGCGGCGCGCTCGCCGCGGCGCGGCTCGTCGAGCGGATCGCGCCGCGGAGGCCGCCGCGGGGGCGCGCGGGGGCCGCGGCGCCGCCGTCGAGCGAGACGGAGCGGGCGATCCACCGCGGTCGCGGCGCGGCGCTCGCGCGGCGCGCGGCGGCGCTCGCGGCGGTGCGGGCGCTGTTCGCCGAGCGCGGGTTCCTCGAGGTGGAGACGCCGAGCATGGTCCCCTCCCCCGGGCTCGACCTGCACCTCGACGCGTTCGCGGTCGAGGCGGCGCGCCCGACGTTCCTGATCACGAGCCCGGAGTACCAGATGAAGCGGCTGCTCTCGGGCGGCGTCCCGCGCTGCTTCCAGCTCGCGCGCTGCTTCCGGCGCGGGGAGCTCGGGGACAGGCACAACCCGGAGTTCACGATGCTCGAATGGTACCGCGCCTTCGCCGGGGTGGACGACGTGATGGCCGACACGGAGGCGATCGTGCAGCGCGTCGCGGCCGCGCTCGACGCGGACGGGACGCTCTCGGCGGCCGGCAGGCAGGTGCGCCTCACGCCGCCGTTCCCGCGCATCTCGGTCGGCGACGCGTTCGCGCGGTGGGCGGGCGTGCCCGCGGACGACGCGATCGCGCTCGCGTCGCGCGACGAGGAGCGGTTCTTCCGCCTGCTCGTGGACCAGGTGGAGCCGGCGATCGCGGCGCTGCCCCACCCGGTGTTCCTGGTCGATTTCCCCGCGCCGCTCGCGTCGCTCGCGCGGCTCAAGCCGGGCGATCCCCGGGTGTGCGAGCGGTTCGAGCTCTACGTCGCGGGCGTCGAGCTCTGCAACGGCTTCGGCGAGCTGACCTGCCCGGTCGAGCAGCGCGCGCGGCTCCTCGCCGATCAGGCGGCGCGGGCGGCCCAGGGCAAGCCGGTCTACCCGATCGACGAGCGCTTCCTCGACGCGCTCGAGGAGGGGATGCCGCCGGCGGCGGGCAACGCGCTCGGGGTCGATCGCCTCGTCGCGCTGTGCCTCGGCGCCGCGTCGATCGGCGACGTCCTCGCTTTCCCCCACGGCTGGCTGTGAGCGCCGCGACGCCCCCCGACGGCGGCGAGCGCCTCTCGCCGGAGGTCCTGTCGCAGCTCGCCCGCAAGTACCGCGCGCTCGCGGAGCTCCGGCGCGCGCGGGCGGCCGGCGAGGCGATCCCGGCCAAGGAGGTGTTCCGCGCGCTCGCGGGGGAGTTCCCCGGCGCGCTGAACGAGCTCGACAACCTGCCGCTCGACGAGATCGAGCGGCGCCACGACGCGCTGGCGCGGGCCCTCGCCGGGGGCGCGGAGGAGCGCTGGATGGCGTGGATACACGGCTACCACACGCTGATGCGGGCGGCGCTCTACGTGAAGATCCGCGTCGCGCGGCGGCAGGCGCTCTCCGAGAGCGAGGCGGCGGCGCTCGCGGAGCGGGCGGCGAGGCACGCCGGCGTGGCGGTCGACGCCGCCTTCGTGATCGCGGTCAAGACGCCGCCGGACGGCCGGCTGAACCGCCTCGTCCTCGGCCGCCTCGCGGCGCAGTCCGGCGCGTCGACCGCCGAGATCCGGGAGACGATCTTCCCGCGACGGCCGGCGCAGGGCGGCTGACGCGCCTCGCGCTCCCGCTCGTCCGTGTCGACGAGCCGTCCTCCTGCACCTCGAAGGTCGACGCGAGCCCGTCGCGGGCGCGTGGAGGCCGAGCGTGCCTCGTGACGCGCTCCGGTCATGGACTAAGCTCCACGCCCGATATGGAACGGCTCTTCTTCCTGCTCTCGGGCGTCTACGGGTTCCTCGGGGTGGCGCTCGGCGCCTTCGGCGCTCACGGCCTCAAGGCGAAGCTGGACGCGCTCCCGGACGGCGCGCTGCGCGCTTCCTGGTGGCAGACGGGTTCCCTGTACCACCTCCTCCACGCGCTCGCGCTGGCGCTGGCCGCCCACCTCGCCGCGCGCACCGGCGGGGCGGCGGCCACCACCGCCGGCTTCTGCTTCGCGGCCGGCGTGCTGC
Organism: Sorangium sp. So ce590; assembly: GCF_051521365.1. Taxonomy (NCBI): domain Bacteria; kingdom Pseudomonadati; phylum Myxococcota; order Polyangiales; family Polyangiaceae; genus Sorangium; species Sorangium sp. So ce590. Next base: position 3,595,574 of record NZ_CP150346.1, on the reverse strand, counting down.
TCTTCTCCGGCAGCCTCTACGTGATGACCTTGACCGGCGTCCGCGTCCTCGGCGCGGTCACGCCGATCGGCGGGGTGTTCCTGCTCGCCGGCTGGGGCGCGGTGGCGGTGGCCGCGCTCGGGCTCGCGAAGGGCTGAGGCGCCCGGGCCCAGCGCCCCGCCTACATCGTCCTGCGCGCGACAAGCCGGCCGAGCCGCGCGGACGCCCGCTCGCGGAAGGAGGCCATGCGGGCCCGGGCGCGCCCCCAGCGCTCGCTGTGCGCGAGATCGTCGAGCAGCGAGTACGAGACCGGCGTGACGATCAGGGTGAGCAGCAGGCTCAGGGACTGGCCGCCGATGACCACCACGGCGATCGCGTGGCGCTCCTCGGCCCCGGGCCCCGTGCCCAGCCAGAGCGGGAGCATGCCCGCGACAAGGGCCAGCGTGGTCATCAGGATCGGCCGCAGCCGATCGCGGTTCGCCTGGAGGATCGCCTCAGCGCGCGGCATGCCCCCCTCGGCGCGGAGCTTGTTCATGTGGTCGACCTGGAGGATCGAGTTCTTCTTCACCACGCCGAACAGCACCAGGAAGCCGAGCGCCGAGTACAGGTTGAGGGTGTTCCCGGTCGCCCACAGGCTGAGCAGGGCGAAGGGCACCGCCATCGGCAGCGAGAGCAGGATCGTGACCGGGTGGACGAGGCTCTCGAACTGCGACGCCAGGATCATGTACATGAGCACGATCGACAGGAGGAACGCCCAGATGAACTCCCCGAACGTGCGCTCGAGCTCCGCGCCGCGGCCGCGCACGCTGGTCGTGTACGCCGCGGGCATGTCCATCTCCCGCGCCGCCCCGCGCAGCGCCTCCAGCCGGTCGGCCAGCGCGTAGCCGGGCGCCACGCCGGCCCGCAGGCTCGAGACCCGCTGGCGATCGAGCCGGTCGATGCGCGACGGGCTCCTCGCCTCCTCGATGCGCACCAGGTTGTCGAGGCGCACCAGTTCGCCCCGGAGCAGCGGCGATCCGGCCGACGCGGTCGCGCCGCCTGAGCCGCCCGCCTGCGGCGCCGCCGTCGCGCGCACCGACCGGGGCACGTACAGGCGGCGGACGGCCGACAGCCGATCGCGGTCCTCCTCGACGAGCCGCAGCTGCACGTCGTAGTTCTCGTTGGCGGCCTCGTCCCGGAAGCGCGAGACCGCGTCGTCTCCCCCCACCATCAGGCGCAGCGCGGTCGCGATGTCCTGCGTCCGCACCCCGAGCTCCGCCGCGCGCTCGCGCTCGATGAGCACCCGCAGCTCGGGCCGGTCGATCTTCAGCGTCACGTCCGCGTCGACGATGCCGCCGAGCTGCGCTGAGCGCTCCCGGAGCTCGTTCGCGTAGCGCTCGAGCGCCTCGATGTCGGGCCCCTGGATCGCGAAGTCGATCTCGAAATTCCCGCCGCCGATGTTGAACGACGGCACGTTGCGGACCGAGACCCGGAGATCGGAGTACTTGCGCAGCTTGCGCCGCACCTCCTGCATCACCTCGTTCTGCGAGTAGTTGTCCCTGAACGCGCGGAGGGGGTTGCCGGAGAACGTCTCCCGGAACAGCCGCGTCAGGGAGAACGTGCGCTCGTCGTGCGGGGCGATGCGGACGAAGGCCTCGCCCGAGCTGACCCCGCCGATGAAGCCGCCGCCCGCCGTGGCGAGCACGCTCCGCACCCCGCGCACCCCGCGGACGTCGTCGCCGATGCGCCGCATCACGTCGTCCATCGCGTCGATGCTCGCGCTGAGCGGGGCCGTGACGCGGATCTCGAACTCCGCGTCGTCCGCGCCGGAGGGGATGTACTCCTGCTTCACGAGCCCGTAGAGCGGCACCGCCGAGGCCATCACCAGGACGGCGCCGGCCGACACGAGCACGCGGTGCCGCATCGCGAACGCGAGGGCGCGCAGGTACCCGGCCTCGATCCGCCCGTAGAAGCCCGGGCGCGCCGCCGCCTCGCCCCCGCCCCCCGCGTTGCCCGCGCCGTGGGCGTGGGTCCCCTCCTTGCGGAGCAGGCGCGCGCTCATCATCGGGGTCAGCGAGAAGCTGACGAGGAGGCTCACGAGGATCGCCACCGTGGCCGTGATCCCGAACTGGAACAGGAACCGCCCCGAGATCGACGACATGAACGACACGGGGACGAAGATGACGACGAGCGACAGCGTCGTCGCGAGCACGGCGAGCCCGATCTCCTGCGTGGCGGCCCGCGCCGCCTCGAAGGAATCCATCTTCTTCTCCTCGACGAACCGGAAGATGTTCTCGAGGACGACGATGGCGTCGTCGATGACGATGCCCACCATCAGCACGAGCGCCAGCATCGTCACGCTGTTCAGGGTGAAGTCGAGCGCCCACATCATGCCGAACGTCGCGACGACCGACGTCGGGATGGCGATCCCCGCGATGATCGTCGACCGCCACGACCGCATGAACAAGAGGACGACCGCGCACGCCAGGATGCTGCCGAGCACGAGGTGCACGTTGATCTCGCGCAGCGCGGTGTAGATGTAGCCCGACTGATCGCGGATCACCTCGAGCCGCACGTCCTCGGGCAGCTGCTCCGAGAGCGCCGCCAGGTTGGCCTTCACGGCCTCGATCACCGCGACGGTGTTCGCGCCCGACTGCCGCACGACGTGGAGGACGACGGTGGGCTTGCCGTCGAGGCGGGCCAGCGAGCGCTGCTCGTAGGTGCCGTCCTCGGCGCGGCCGACGTCGCGCACCCGGACGGGCCGCCCGTCGACGCTGGCGACGACCATGTCGTTGAAGGCCCCCACGCTCTCGAGGCGGCCCATGGTGCGCAGCGTCCGCTCTTCCTCCTTCCCCGTCACGTTGCCCGCAGGGATGTTCGCGTTCTGCTGGACGATGGCGTCGCGGACGGCCGTGATCGGGAGGCCGTACGCGGCGAGCCGGTCAGCGTTCAGCCAGATCTTCATCGCGCGCTCCTGCCCGCCCACGACGCGCACCTCGCCGACGCCCGACGAGCGCTCGAGCTGCACCCGCACGAGCTTGTCGGCCACCTCGGTGAGCTCCCGGATCGATCGATCGGCGGAGAGCGCGATCGACATCACCGGGGTCGAGTCGTTGTCCTGCTTCGCGATGATGGGCGGATCGGTGCCCACCGGCAGGCGGCGCAGCGCGGCCTGCACGCGATCGCGCACGTCCTGCGCCGCCGAGTCGACGTCGCGATCGAGGTTGAAGGTGGCGATGACGACCGAGGTGCCGCTCGACGAGATCGAGCGGAGCTCGGTGATCCCCTCGACGGTGTTGACCGCCGCCTCGATCTCCTCCGAGATCTCCGCCTCGACGTCCTCGGGCGCGCCGCCGGGGAGCGTCGTGCGGACCGAGACCGTCGGCAGATCCACGGCGGGGAAGCGGTCCACGCCCAGCTTGAAATAGGCCACCGCGCCGACGACCACGAGGGCGAGCGCCAGCATGGCGGCGAACACGGGCCGCTGGATGCAGATCCTGGCGAGCGTCTGCATCCTAGCCGCCCTCCACCACGCGCACCGGCTGCCCCTGCTGGAGCGACCCGGGCCGTGCGACGACCGACTCTCCCACCGCGAGACCGGACACGATCTCGACCCGATCGCCCGCCGTCTTGCCGGTGGTGACCTGCTTCTCCTTCGCCTTGCCGTCCTCGACCGTGATCACCTTCGTGAGGCCGGCGAATCGGACGACGGAGGTCGCCGGCACGGTCGGCACCGGCCTCGCGGTCACGGCGATCTGCGCGCTGACGAGGCTGCCAGGCCGCAGGTGGCCGGGGTTCTTGATGTCGCTCTCCACGAGCAAGGTCCGGCTCTGCGGGTCGAGCGCGGGCGCGAGGCGCGCGACCGTCCCCTCGTAGCTCACGTCGTCTCCCGGGATCTTCACGCGAACCGCCTGCCCCGCGCGCACGGCGGTCGCCTCGAGCTCCGGGATCGCCACGCGCAGCCGCAGGGGGTCGATCCGGACGACCTCCACGATCGGCGCCCCCGCGGCGAGGTACTGGCCGACGCTCGCCCTCCGCACCTGGACGACGCCGTCGAGCGGCGACCGCACCATGGCGTCGGCGAGCTGCTGCCGCGCCATGCGCAGCTCCGAGCGCCGCTGGCGCACCGCCGCCTGGCGGATCCGCACCTCCTCCCGCGCCGACTGCACGGCCGCCTCCGCGCGGACCGCCCCCGCCTCGGCCGCGTCGAGGTCCATGCCCGACATCAGCCCTTCCCTGGCGAGGCTCCGCGCGCGCACAAGGTTGGCCTGCGCCTCCTTCGACGTCGCGAGCGACTCCCTCACGATCGCCGTGCCCTCGACATCGAGCTCTTCATCGGGACCGTCCGCCGGCAAGCCGAGCTGCGCGCGGCTCTGCGCCAGCGCGGCCCCGGCCTGCTCGATGCGCAGCTCGTAATCCCTCGCCTCCAGCTGGGCGACGACCTGATCTCTCTTGACCGGGCTCGCCAGGTCGACCGAGATCGATGCGAGGCGGCCCGGCACCTTGGCCCCGAGCGTCACCTGCTCATCGGCGTCCAGGGTCCCCGAGATGTCGATGGTCTGTTCGATGACGAGCTCCGTCACCGGCGCGAGCGTCACCTCCTTGGCGCCGGCCCCAGGCTTCTCCGCCTTCGCGCCTTCAGGCCGAGGCGCTGCCTCCTTGTCGCACGCAGCGCACTGCAGAAGTACAGCCAGGAGCGCGGCCCAGGATGTCCAGAACACCCTGAGCTGACTGGGGGAGCGGCGGACGGAGTTAAAAGATCGGCGGAGCGCGGGGGGGGCAATCCACATGTCGGTGGCCTCGAATCACCAAGAACGCCCCCCCGAGCGTGTGTTGCGACAGGATATTGACGCATCATCGTTGGGGCGCAACGTACGCGCAGGCACGCCGAGGCGGTGGTCGCCGATGCGCTGGCCGCGCCGCGATCGTTCTGGACCAGGGCGCGAGCTCCGGTCGGGCGGCGGAGAGGCAGCTCCCGCGGCGGGCGGCCCTCAGGGGCCAAGCTTCACCAGGTAGCCATCGGCCTCACCGCGCGTGGTCACGGGGCCGCCGCCGAAATCCACGGTGCCGCGGAACGAGCCGACGGCGAACACCTCGCCTTTGGGACCGAGGGCCACGCCCCCCGCCGCCTGCTCCACGGGATCGCCGATCTGGCGGCTCCAGAGGTGCTTGCCGTCCAGCCCGAGCTTCGCGATGTAGATATCGCCTCCGCTGCGGAATCCGTTCGGATCCTCGACCGTGCCCTGGCTCTCGAGGATGGTGCCGTCGAGATCGATGCTCCCGAGGAAGGTCCCCGTGATGACCGCGTTGCCCGCCGGATCCACCGCGATCGACGCGACGTCCTGCAGCTCGGAGTCGCCGAAGCCCCGGCTGTAAAGGTGCTTCCCCACCGGATCGAACTTGGCGACGAAGAAATTCGGCTTCGTGCCGAGCGCGACGAGCGGCCCGCCGCCGAAATCGACGCTCCCCTGGAACATCCCGGCCAGGAACACGTTCCCCGCGGCGTCGAAGGCCACCTGAGAGGCCGCGTCGTAAAGGCTACTTCCGAACGCCTTCTGCCAGAGCAGCGCGCCCTTCGGATCGACCTTGGCAAAGAAGATATCGCTTCCTCCCTTGGAGACGAAGGGCCTCACCCTCGGGTCGAGGTTGAAGTTCTGATCGAACGTGCCCGCGATCGCGACATGGCCCTCCGCGTCCGCGGCCAGCCCGCCGGCCCCGAGCGACGCCCTCTCGTCATCGATGTATATCGTGAAGACGTGTTTGCCCCCCGAGTCCAGCTTGGCGACATACACCGCATTGCCGCTGATCTCGTCACCGATCGGCCCACCGCCGAAATCGGCCGTGCCGCCGATGGAACCGGAGATGAGGACCGTCCCCATGCCGCCGAAGGCGACGTACTTGAGCTCCTTCACATACTGATCGCCGAACCCCTTGCTCCAGACGTGGTTGCCGGTGCCGCTCTCGAACCTCGCGAGCCCGAGCCCGCCGCTGCTCTCGGGCAGCGGTCCGCCGCCGAAATCGAGGTTCCGGAAATAGCTCCCTCCCACGAAGACCGCGTCGCCGAGGCCGTGGGCGACGTGCTGGCCGCCGGCGAGGTTCAGGCCGAACGACTTGCTCCAGACGTGCTTGCCGTCGCGATCGAACTTCGCGAGATACGACCCGGAGCCGCCCTGCGCGACGATGGGGCCGCCGCCGAGATCGATCGCGCCGGAGAACCGCCCGATGACGATCGGGTTCCCGTCGGAGTCCACGGCGACGCTCGCGGCCGAGTCGAAGCCGTTCTCGCCGATCTGGAGCGCCCATTGAAACCGCCCCGGCCCCACCGGGGCGCCGCCCTCGCCGCCGCTGCCGCCCTCTCCGCCGCTGCCGCCCTCTCCGCCGCCAGCGCCGCCCTCTCCGCCGCCAGCGCCAGCGCCGCCAGCGCCGCCGTCACCAGCGCCGCCGCCGCCCTCCCCACCCTCACCGACGCCACCGCTTCCATCGCCGTAATTTCTCACCTTGGGCGAGCAGGCCACGGCGCCGAGGGCGGCGATCGAGAGCACCACGAGGGCGCGGACATGAGTGCCGTTGTCGAGTGAGCGCATCCCTGGAGTATATAAAGGGTGCGGGCGCGGGGTTTCCTTGAAACCGCGCGCTGCCGCTCGACGCTGTCGGGGAGGAGGCGATGAGCGCGGCGCGCAGCTCACACCGCTGCTCGCGAGAACGCCGCCAGCGCCCGGGGCCGCTCGCCCGTCGCCGGGGCGATGGGCGCGAGCGGGACTCCATCCCGGTAGATCACCCCATGACCGAGCGCGGCCGGGATGCGGGGCCCGGGCGTGACGATGCCCACGAGGTTCAGCGGATCGCACGCGCTCAGCTGGACGATCTCGCCGGACGGGGGCGCTCGCCGGACGGCGCGGAGCGCGTCGAGCGCCTCCGGCAGCGCGAAGTGCTCGCCCACGAAGCCGGCGATGAGGTGGCCGCCGCGGAGCTCCCCCGCCATCTCGAGCCGCCGGTAGACCCGGAGCAGGTCCCTCCACGCGGGGGGCCGCGGCTCGCGCGCGAGCAGCTCGCGGCAGACCACGCCGTAGCGGCGGAGGTACTGGTGCGCCAGCGCCTCCACCACGTCGGGGCCGTCGGTCCCGTCCCCGGCGGCGCCGGTGGCGGGCGCGGACGCCTCCGGGCGCGCCCGCAGGAGCGACCACCTGCCCGACGCGACAGGGCCCGCCCGGCGCGCCCCGCCCCGCAGCCGCCCGGCGCCCAGCGCGACGGACGCGGCGCCGCCGCCGAGCAGCGAGCGCAGCGCCGCGAAGCCGTCGCCGGTCACGAGCCCGGCGGCGACGAGCTCCCAGAGCACCTCCTCCACCTCGGACCGGGACCGGCCCGCGCCCGCGACGATGTCCTCGAAGAACGACGCGCCCGCGCGCGACAGGAACGACAGCACGCCCTGCGCCGCCTCCGAGAGCGACGCCGGCGGCGGCTCGCCGTCGGCCTCCCGGGGCGCGAGGAGCCACGGGAGATCGCGGCGAAGCGCGAGCGTGATCGGCGCCGCGCGCGTGGGCGCCGCCGCGTCGCGCGGGACCACGCGGCCCCAGGCCACCTCGCCGGACAGGCAGAGCGCGTCGAGCAGCCCCTCGTCGTAACCGGCCACGCGCGCGGGCAGCACCTCCCGCTCCCACGCCCCGGCGGCGAGCTCGAAGCCCTGCAGCTGCTCGATCACCCGCCCGAGGCCCCCCGGCCCGCGCGCCTGGGTGCCCGGCGCCACGCCCTGCCACGCAAGGAGGAACCGGAGGAGCTCCGCCGCGGTCGCCGGCTCGATCGCCTTGCGCAAGCCCGTGACGGTGCGGCGGTGGATGCGGGCGAGGAGGCGGCGGTCGCACCACTCGATCGACAGATCGCACAGATCGCACGGGTCGCGCCGATCGCCCGGCGCGCCCGCCTCGCCCGCGCCGGCCTGCGCCGCGCGCGCCGGCGCGCTCGACCGGAAGCGCCCGCGCAGCGCGCCGCCCGCGAGCTCGATCCGCGCGAGCGCGGACAGCGCCTCGTCCGCGGGCACGTCGAGCCGCCGCGCGAGCTCCTCGGTCGAGACCGGCCCCGCGGCGCTCAGGAAGCCGCGCACGAGGGCCGTGATCGCGGCGCCGCGGTCAGCCGGCCCCGCGGCCGAGCGCAGCGCGGGCGGCACGGCGACGTCGGGCGCGAACACCGCCTCCGGCCAGATCGCCTCGACCAGCGGCCGCCGCTCGGTCGCGACCCAGCGCGGCGCGCGCGGCGAGCCCGCGCCCGCGCCCGCGCCGGTCGCGGCGCGCACCTCCGCCGCCCGCCCCGCGGCGCAGAGCGCCTCGAAGAGCCGCGCGAAGCCGCTCCGGCCCCCCTCCTCGGCGGGGAGCGCGACCCGGTCGAGCAGGAGCTCGTGCAGCTCGTCCGCGTCGCGCGCGTCCGGCCGCGCCTCGGCGATCACCTCGGCGATGACCTCCGGATCGAGCCCGCCCAGCCGCTCGGCGACCTCCGCCGGGAGCCCGCGCCGCACCCGGACCGCGCGGGCGCGCCGCTCCTCCAGCGGGGCGTCGTCGAGGAACGCGTAGGGGTTCGCGTTCAGGATCTCGTGCGAGAAGACGCTCGGCTCCGGCGTGTCGAGCGCCACGACCCGGATCGCCCCGCTGCGCAGGCCGACGAGCAGCCCGCGCAGCCCCTCGACATCCATCAGCTCGGTCAGGCAGTCGCGCAGCGCCTCGCGCACGAGCGGGTGGTCCGGCGGCTCGACGTGCGCGAAGAGCCCGTGGTTGTCCTGGCACCCCTGCTGCTCGGGGAAGATCGAGAGCAGCAGGTCGTCGGCGCGCATGCGCTGGAGCGCCGGCGGCACCCGCCGGCCCCCCCGGAAGCGGAGCAGCGCCAGCGCGCGGGACGCGGCCCAGCGGAAGCGCGTGCGGAACATCGGGCCCTGGAGCGCCGCCTGGACGAGCACCTCCTCGAGGCCCTCGGGGCGGACGAGATCCAGCACCTCCTCGATCGGGATCCCGTGCTCCGCCGACAGCGAGAGCAGCACGCCATCGTCGGTCGCCGCCGCCTGGAGCTCGAAGTCGAACGAGCGGCAGAAGCGCTTGCGGAGCGCGAGCCCGAGCGCGCGGTTCACGCGGCCGCCGAGCGGCGCGTGGACGACGATCTGCTGCCCCCCGGCCTCGTCGAAGAAGCGCTCGACCACGACGGTCGCCCCGCCCGGGACCGCGCCGAGCGCCGCGCGCCCCGCCTCGATGTAGTCGCGCACGAGCAGCGCCCCGCGCGCGTCGAGCGCGCACGCCTGCATGAGCCAGCGCGCCGCCCGCGATCGTGCCGCGCGCGCGTCCTCGCCGCCGCCCTCGCCGCGCGGAGCCCCGGGCCGCGCGCCCTCGGCCCGCTCCTCCTCGAGGCGCGCGGCGACCTCGGCGCGGAGCGCGGCGACCTCGGCCGAGAGCTCCGGCGTGCGCGCGGGCGCCTCCCCGAGCCAGAACGGCACGGTCGGCGCGGCGCCGTGGGCGTCCTCGACCCACATCTGCCCGCCCTCCAGCCGGAGCACGCGCCACGACGTGTTGCCCAGCAGGAACACGTCGCCGCCGGACGACTCGATCGCGAAGTCCTCGTCGAGCGTGCCGACCTTCGTGCCGTCGGGCTGGAGCACCACGTCCACGGCCGCGATATCCGGGATCGCCCCGCCCGACGTGAGCGCCGCGAGCCGCGCGCCGCGCCGCCCGCGCAGCCGCCCCCCGATGGCGTCGCGGTAGACGAGCGCCCCGGCCCGCTGCCGCGCGCCCCGGGCGGCGGAGGCGCCCTCGTCGCCCGAGCCCGCGGCGCCGCCCGACACCATGGCCACGACCGCGTCGAAGTCGCGTCGCGACAGGCCTTCGTACGGCGCGGCCCGGCGGACGAGCGCGTAGAGCCCCTCCTCGTCCCGCTCCTCGCACGCGCACGCCGCGATGATCTGCTGCGCCAGCACGTCGAGCGGCCCCTCGCGCGACGCCATCCGGTCGAGCTCGCCGCGCCGCGCCGCGCGCACGATCGCCGCGCACTCGACGAGCTGGTCGCGCGTCAGCGGGAAGAGCCGCCCGCGCGGCGTCGCGGCGAGCGCGTGGCCCGAGCGGCCGATGCGCTGGAGGGCGACGTTGATCGACCGCGGCGAGCCCACGAGGCAGGCGAGGTCGACCGCGCCCACGTCGATGCCGAGCTCGAGCGACGCGGTCGCGACAACGACGCGGAGCTCCCCCGCCTTGAGCCGCCGCTCCGCCGCGAGCCGCCGGGCCCGCGAGAGGCTGCCGTGGTGGGCCGCCACGACGTCCTCGCCGATCCGCTCGGCGAGCGCGTGCGCGACCCGCTCGACGAGGCGGCGCGTGTTGACGAAGACCAGGGTCGACCGCGCTCCCGCCGCGAGCGCCGCGATGCGGTCGTAGATCTCGGTCCACTGCTCGTTCGTGCAGACCGCGCCGAGCTCGTCGCGGGGCACCTCGACGGCGAGGTCGAGGTCTCGCCGCTGCCCGACGTCGACGATCCGGGGCAGCTCGCGCGCGCCGGCGACGAGCCGGGCGGCGACCTCGATCGGGCGCACCGTGGCGCTGAGGCCCACGCGCTGCGGCCGGGCGCCGCCGCGGCTGACCACAAGGTCCTCGAGCCGCTCGAGCGTGAGCGCGAGGTGGGCGCCGCGCTTGTCCCCGGCGATCGCGTGGACCTCGTCGAGGATCACGGTGCGCACCTCGGAGAGCGCGCGCCGCCCCGACTCGCTCGTCAGCAGGATGAACGCCGACTCCGGCGTGGTGACGAGCACGTGCGGCGGCCGGGCGGCCATGGCGCGCCGCTCCTGCGCGGGGCTGTCGCCGGTCCGCACGACGGCCCGGATGCCCGGCGCGGGCAGGCCCGCTTCCCGCATGGCCGCCGAGATCTCGGCGATCGGCTGCTCGAGGTTGCGGTGGACGTCGTGGGAGAGCGCCTTCAGCGGCGAGATATAGAGGACGTCGGTGCGGTCCTCGAGGGCGCCCCGCGTCGCGTCACGGACGAGCCGGTCGAGGCAGAAGAGGAAGGCCGCGAGCGTCTTGCCGGCGCCCGTCGGCGCGCTGATCAGCGTGTCGTGTCCGGCCGCGATGACTGGCCAGGCGCGCTCCTGCGCGGGGGCGGGGGCGCCGAAGCGACCGCGGAACCACCGGTCCACGACGGGGTGAAACATCCTGTCGAGGGTAGCCGGGGCGGCCGTGGGGCGGAAGCGGGAGGGCGGGAGGAGAGGAGAGGAGAGCGCCGGGCGGCCGCTGGGCCGGGACGACGAGGCTCCCGGAGGCCGACGACGGCGTGCTACGCTGGACACCGTCGTGAGGGTGCAACGCGCAGTCGTGATCAGGCAGAGCGCGGACAGCGAGGCGCCGGCCAGGCCAAGGCTGACCCTCGCCGGCTGGACCTGTTTGCCGGAAGACGAGCCGGGCGAGCTCGTGGATGGCGTGCTCGCGGAGGAAGAGGTGCCGGACGCGGTTCACGAGGTCATCGTGACCTGGGTCATCGGGGTGCTCCGGAGCTGGCTGATCTCGCGGGGCGGGCTTGTGCTGGGCTCCGAGGCGAAGTTCGCCGTGACCTCCTCCTCCGGCCGGAAGCCCGACGCCTCCGCGTACCTGCCTGGGAGCCGCAAGCCGCCGCGCCGCGGCGTGATCCACGTCCCGCCCGACATCATGGTCGAGGTGATCTCTCCCTCGCCGCGCGACGCGCGCCGGGACCGCGTGGAGAAGCTGCACGAATACGCGCGCTTCGGCGTGCGCTGGTACTGGCTCATCGACCCGCAGGCAGCGACGCTCGCTCTCCTCGAGCTCGGCCCGGACGGCCGCTACGTGCACGCGCTCGCCGCGGCGGACGGCGTGGTCTCCGGCGTGCCGGGCCTCGAGGGGCTCACGCTCGACCTCGACTCCCTCTGGAGCGAGGTCGAGCGGCTCGGCCCTGAATCCGGCGAGGCGCCGCTCGGCGCGCGAGAGACCGAGTAGCGGCAGCGCCGCGCGGTCACTTGCTGGCCGCCGACACGCCGGGACCGACGGGTGGATACTTCTGGAGCTCGGGAGTGCGTTCAAGCCGCGTCGACAAGCTGACCAGGCCAGGGTGACGCGAAGCCGGAACGATCGACGCCAGCATGGACTGCGTGAACTGCCACGCCACGGCGGCCGAGATGGATGCCTGGCAGTGCAGAGCCGAAAACACCTCCGGCCTGCGCTGGACCTCGCCCTCCAACCCCGAATACGCCGCCAGCAGCTGGCCCGTCACACGCTCCAACCACGGCTCGTACTGCGCCTCCCTGGGGCGGAGATTCCGCTCGTAGATCAGCTGCACGCTCTTCTCACAGGCCGCCAGCGCCAGACCTACAGCCCGGAACTCATGCTGTCTTGCCATGGGATCTGCGGACCACAAGGTTCTTCCTTGCGTCGCCGAGGCCTCGATGAACTGAAGGATCAAGGACGAGTCCATCAGGATCTCGCCATCGTCGCAGACGAGCGTCGGCGCCTTCACAACCGGGTTGATGCTCTGGAACTTCTCGAACGTAGCGAGCACCGAGACCGCCTCGTGCTCGAACGGGACGCGGAGACACTCCAGAGATACGGCAACCCTCCTGACATACGGCGAGTCAAGCATTCCTATCAATCGCATGAGTCTCTCCTTCGGCGGCCAACGTCCGGCCGGCCGGCCGCGCCGCGCCGTCAGCGCCGGCCGCGACCCTGCCGCGCCGCGCGATCCGCCTCTTCTTCCTCTTCCTCGCCGCGCGCCTCGGACTCGGCGCCGTCCTCGTCGAGCGGCGCGATCCGCGACCGGCGCGCCGCGTCTTCCGGCGGCGCCGGCGGCGCGCTGCCGCGGATCTCCTGCGCGATCCGCGAGAGCACCGTCGCGACGCCCTCCTCGACGGCGTGCCCGAGCTCCTCCGCGCTCCGCTCGAGGCGCTGCTTGCGCTCGAGGCGCTCTCCTCCCCCCGGACATGCTCGACGTCGCGCGACGCGGCCTCGATCGCGTCCCGCGAGATGCCGATCTCCTCGGCCGCCGCGACCAGCTCGTCATGGCTGACGTCACGCGCCTGCGCGTCCCGCAGGGCGCGCCCCAGGATGGCCCGCACCTCGGCCTCGGTGTACCGCCGCCCGCTCTGCCTGTCCGGTTTCGCCATCGCTCTCTACCTTGCCGCGCGCGCGGAGCATACGCTTGACCGCGTGCGGCCGCGCCGCTTCCATGGGCGCAAGGACCTCATGAGCAGCGACACGGCCCTACGACGCGTGGGGATCACCATCCGCAACAAGTGGACGCTGGAGCGGCTGCTCGGCGCCGGCGGCATGGCCGCCGTCTACGTCGGCGTCCACCGCATCGGGCGCCGCGACGCGCTCAAGATCCTGCACCCCCAGGCCGCGAAGTCGAAGGAGATCTGCGACCGGTTCGAGCGCGAGGCGCAGGCCGCAAACCGCTTCCATCACCCGGGCGCCGTCGAGATCCGCGACATCGACGTCGCCGAGGACGGCGCGCCGTTCCTGGTGATGGAGCTGCTCGAGGGCGAGTCGCTCGCCGAGCGCGAGCGCCGCCTCGGCGGCATCCCGCTGGGCGAGGTGCTCCGCTTCACCGCGCAGGTGCTCGACACGCTCGGCGCGGCGCACGCGCAGGGGATCATCCACCGCGACATCAAGCCGCCCAACCTGTACGTCGTCCGCGACGACGCCGCGGCCACGCCCCTGCCCGGCGGCGGCGTGCGCATCAAGGTCCTCGATTTCGGGCTCGCGCGCATCCGGCAGGACTCCAGCCTCCAGGGGGAGCTCACGCGGATGGGCCTCGTGCTCGGCACGACGCCGTACATGCCGCCGGAGCAGGCCAAGGGCCGCGACATCGACACCCGCGCCGACCTGTTCGCGGTCGGCGCCACAATGTTCCGCCTGATCGCCGGCCGCCACGTGCACGAGGCGAGCACCGATTTCGATCTCCTGCTGAAGATGGGCAGGGAGCCGGCGCCGCCGCTCGCGCAGCGCGCGCCGCTCGCGCCGCGCGACGTGTGCCTCGTCGTCGACCGCGCGCTCGCCTTCGACCGCGACCAGCGCTACCCCGACGCGCGCCGCATGCTCGAGGACGTGCTCGCCCTCCTGCGCGGCGAGCCGCCCCCGTACGCGTCGCGGTTCGCGCACGCGCTCGATCCCGACGCGATCACGCTGCACGGACAGCGATCACCGGCCGCCTCGGACGAGGACAACGGGCCCATCACGATCCCGACGAGCCCCGCGAGCCGCCCGACCGTCGCCGACGCCATCGCCGTCGACTGGAGCGAGGATCCGTCCATGAGCGGCAACTCGGTCACCGTCGAGTGGGACGGCCCCGCGAGCGTGAGGGAGGACTCGATCGCTGTCGACTGGAGCGACGAGCCGCAGGACGCGGCCGCGCCCGCGTCGCACCGCGCCCGGCGCTGACGGCCCGGGGCCCCTCAGGCCGCCCCCCGGCGCCGCCGCAGCCCGAGCATCGCCATCGCCAGGAGCGTGGCCAGCGATCCCGCGGTCGTGGTCGCGCCGCCGCCCGCGACATCGCAGCCGCAGCCGTCGCCCTCGGCGACCACGCTGGGGCCGTCGGTCGGCGCGTCGGCCCCGCCGCTGCCGCCTGCTCCGCCCTCGCCGCTCGGGGCCCCTCCCGCACCGCCGGCGGCGCCCTCGCCGCCGACGCCGCCCTCGCCGCCGGCGCCGCCCTGGCCGACCGGCGGCGCGCCGCACCCGGGCGCGTCGGGGACGAGCGCGCCGAACGGCTTGTTCTCGATGCCGCGGACCTCGATGTCGTCGATCTCCCAGCCGAAATCGCCCGCGTAGGCGTCGGTGCCGATGCGGAAGCGGACCTTCACCGTCTTGCCCGCGAACGCGGCGCCGAGATCCAGCGTGACCGGCTCCGGATCCGGCCAGGCCTCGTTCTCGCCGACGAAGCCCTGCCGGCCGGCGAGCGGGTTCACGGACGGCTCGTCGACCGTGTTGCCGATCGCGCCGCGGTACCCCGGGGCCGCATGGACCGCGACGTCCTCCCACGTCGCGCCGTCGTCGTCGCTGATCTCGATGAGCCCGCCGTCCCAGTAGATCGCCGCCTCGGCCTCCGTCTCCGGCGAAATCTCGAACGAATACCGATGGTTGAACGCGATCACGAGCGGCTCGCCCTCGCCGACCGAGAGCGGCGGCGAGACGAGCTGCGTGTCGGAGAGGCCCGAGTAGTCGACGCCGCGCCACGCGTGGTTCGTCAGGTCCGTCTTCTCGCGCGACCAGATGGCGTCCGCCTCCTCGCCCTCCTTCGCCCAGACGGGCGCCTCGCTCTCGACCGAATCGACGGTCGACGCGCCCGGCACGTCGTCGACGTTGAGGCGCGCCCCGGCGACGCCGAGGACCGTCGTCTCGCACGCCCCGTCGGCGGCGATCTCCACGTGGAGCTCCAGCGTCTCGATCCCCTCGGCGGCCTCGTCCACGCTCAGCTCGACCTCGATGGTCCTGGCCCCGAACGGCGGCACCTCCGGCACCGCGAACGTGGTCCCGCCCGGGAACGACACGTGGCCGTTCGTCGTGGAGACGGTCGCCGCGGCCCCGACGAGCGGCACGGGGCCCGCGTTCCGCACCTCGAGGGCCACCCGGCCGCGCTCGCCCGCGTCGAGGAGGCCGTCCTCGTCGCACGCCTCCACGCCGTCGTCCGGCTGCCCCACCGACACCGCGCTCGACGGCTTCAGCTCGAACCCCTCGACGACGCCGGCGAAATCGCTCGAATCGCGCGGCGCGGACACCGCGCACGTCCCCGCCCCGCGCCGCGCGAAGCCGGCGGCGAGCGCGAGCATGTCGGCCTCGCTCCGCGCGTACGCGGCCGCGAGCAGCGCGTCCCGCTGCTCTGTGTAGGTCGCGTCGGTCGGCGCGAGCTTCATCCCCGCCACCACGATGTCCGACATGAGCCGCCGCGCCTCCTCGTACGTGTAGACGCGGCTCCCGTCCTCCTCCCGCGTCAGCAGCCCCACGTAGGCCTCGAACAGCATGAGCGCCCAGACCTCGCCGGCGTTGTGGACCTCGGAGTTCGGCAGCCCGAGGCCCTCGGACAGCGGGTGCTCCGGGAGCGCGACGCCATCGGAGATGTGCCTGAACGTGAGCCCGTTCTTCGCGAAGTCGACCGTGTAGGGCGCCCGGCGGCCGCCGTAGTAGGCGCTGTCGCCGCTCTCCTCCGCCGCGTAGATCGCGGTCGCGAAGGTCCCGCCGAGGTCGTCGTCCTCGCGGAGCGCCATGTGCAGCGCGATGAAGTCGCCCCAGCCCTCGCTCTGCGCGTCGCACTGCGCGGTGCCGCACCGGGTCAGGCGCCGGTGGATGAAGTGCCCCCACTCGTGGGCGGTGACCGTGTTGTCGATCGTGCCGTCGCGCACGAGCCCGAGCACGCGCTCCATCGCGGCCGTGACCGGCCCTTCCAGGAGCGCGGCCTTGAGGCGGGTCCCCTCCTCGAAGGACGTGGAGAGCACCGGGAGGGTCACCTCGACGTCGGGCGCGCCGTTGGACATGCCCGGCGCGGGGTCGCCGGGCGTATTGTTGGCGAGGACGAGCGCGACCGCGCCGGCGGCCTCGGCGTTCACGGCCTTCTGCTTGAAGGTGCAGCCGCCCCGGTCAACGAGCAGGATCTTGCCAGCGACGTTGGAGAGCGGCGCCTCGCACCCGTCCCGGGTTCCATCCACCGCGTCGTCGGGGGTGGCGTCGACGCCGTCGTCGACAAGGACGATCTCGGCGGTGACGTTGAAGCTCGCGGCCCCGAACTCGGCCGTGTTGGTGCTCAGGCTGGCGCCGCCCGGATCGAGCGTCAGCGTGCGCCGGAGGTCCTGGCTATTCCACAGGTACATCTGCATCCGCGGCGAGGCGCCGTCGGACATCGCGGTCATGTTCGCGTTGTTGCGGTTGGCGTCCGGCATGCCGGCGCCGTCCTGCGCCTCGGCGTGCATCGGATCGCCGCCGAGGCCGCCGCGGCCCATGTTGTCCTGCTGGGCGTTGCCGGCGGCCTCGTCGAACCCCGAGTCGTAGTACCAGTCGTGCAGCCAGTTGTTCACGTAGAACAGCTGGGTCACGGCGGCCATGATCTGCGTCTCGCTCGACACCGGATCGAGCAGCGGATCGTAGACGTGGTCGAACGTCCTCGCTGCGGTGAGGGTCGCCCGGAGGTCGCCGTTCGAGAAGCCGTCGGGGTCATTGTGGTCCGCGTAGGCGTCCACGTTGTTGCCGAGGGTCTCGACCGCGCCCGGCGGCAGCCAGGGGTCGACGGCGCCGCCCGGGCCCTTGTTGAACCCCTCCATCGAGACGAGCGGCGCCGGGATGAACGCCGGCTGGGACCCGTCCGGCATGCCGGTCGGGTGCGGCAGGAAGTCGGCCTGGGGCCCGTCGAGGGGCCGCCCGTCGCCCGTGGTCTCGGCCCAGACGCGGTAGGTGAACGCGTCGCTGTCGACAAGGTTGCGGCGGTAGAGGATGCGCCCGTCGTCGGCCGCGATCACGTAGTCGTAGGCGTCCGAGGAGACCGACTTCACCTCTCCCGAGATGAACTCGACGAAGTACGCCGGGACCAGCGTCTCCGGCATCGGGAAATAGACCTTCTTCACGCGGGCCGGCTCGACGAGGTGGAGGCTCGCGGCCCGGAGCGCGCCGCCCGGCGCGAGGTCGAAGGTCTGGTAGTCGCCTGCGGGGCGCTGGAGATCGACGACGCCTCGCGGCCCCGGGTGGATCCCGTAGAGGTCCTCGAGCGCCCGCGCGAGCGCCTGCCCTGGCGAGAGGCGGAACGCGCGGCGGCCCGAGCGCGCCTTCGCGGCCACGGCGGCCGGGTGCAGGTTGCCCGAGATGGCCACGAGCTCGAGGTTCTGCCGCATGAGCACCTTCACCTCGGTCTGGAAGAGGTCGACGCCGTCCACGCGCTGCCGCAGGACGACGATGACGGGCCCCTGACCCTGGTCGTGGACGTGGACCCCCTGCGCCGTCCCCAGCGCGGCCCGGGTGAGGCCGTAGGCCGCGGCGAAGCGGCCGAGGTGGAGCCGGGCGGCCGCCTCCGGGGTGCCGCCTGCGACGACGGCCGCCGCGGCCCCGGCCGGCGAAGCCCCGCTGGCGGCCCACAGGAAGGTCGGGGCGCCGCGCTGCTCGTCGATGGACGTGACGATCCCGCCCGCGCGCGCGGCGCGAGCGCCGGCCGAGGCGCGCGCGTCGGCCAGGGCGCTCGCCGCCTTCGGCGCGCGCAGGTAGGCGTCGAGGTCGGGCCGCTTGCCGGGGTGCGCGTGCGCGAGCGAGCCGGCGAAGAGGGCGAGCGAGAGCGTGAGACAGCGAATGGAACGCTTCATCCGATCTTCTCCGTGCGTGACTGGACAGCGGTCCTGCCGCTGGATCGCGTCGTTCCCCGGGGGAACCGGCCCAATGAATGAAGATCCCTTGATAGACGTTCCCGCCGCACGAGGGAAGCCGCTCGGCGGCTCCGGACGGGTCTTACCCCGGCTCCAGAGGCCACGGCGGAGCGAGGCGGCAGCGGCAGGCGGGCTCTGCGCTGCCGGGGCGAAGCCAGGGCGAAACGAGGCCTGTGCCGCGCGCGGAGCGGCTTCCTTGGGGCCCTGGCGGTTTGTCTCCTTCTCGCCGGACCGCCCGCTCTAGGATGCGCCCGACATGCTCGGCGAAGCGAAGCGGATCTACCTGGCCACGCGGAAGAAGCACGATCAGCTCTTCAACACCTACGTCATGCGCCCGCTCGCCGGCGGCGTCGTCGCGCTGCTCGCGCCGACCTCGATCACGCCGAACCAGGTCACGCTGCTCAACCTCGCCGTCTTCGTCGTCGCGGCGGCGTTGCTCGTCGCGCTGCCCACGACGGCGGGGGGCCTCATCGCCATCGGCGTGCTCGAGCTGAGCTACCTCCTCGACTGCGTCGACGGGATGCTCGCGCGCCACAAGAAGATCGCGTCGAAGGAGGGTCACCTCTTCGACTTCTTCACGGACGAGCTCAAGGCGGTGCTCCTCGCGGGCGCCCTCTCGGTGCGCTTCTTCCACGGCGGCGGCCTCGGCCTCGACGGCGGCCTCTGGCCCGCGGGCGACCCGCGCTTCCTGCTCGCCGGGGTCGTCGGGGTCGCGGTGATCGCCTCGGCGATCTCGCTGACGAACTTCGTCCGCCGCCCGGAGATCAGCGGCAAGGAGACGTCGGTCTCGGCGTACTACGAGGCCGCCTCCGAGGAGCGCCCCCGGTCGCCCGCCGCCCGCGCGGCGGCGCTCGTGACGACGTTCCTGCGCTTCTTGAACCACTATCCGAGCCACATCTGGGCGTTCGCGCTCGCGGACCGGCTCGACGTGTTCTTCTGGATCTATGTGCTGATCAACGGCCTCTACCTGGCGAGGGGCTGGCTCGGGCTGCTCCTCAGGTTCGGGCGGCCCTGAGCACCGATCACGTTGAGCGAGCGAGAAATGAACCGCCAAGGGGCCAAGGACGCCAGCATCCTGTTCTCTCCTTGGCCCCTTGGCGGTTCGAGATTCTGCTCTCCATCTGACGGTCTCAACCCGCTCGTCGCTCTGGTACCGCGTCGCCCGACGAGGGGGCCCGGCTCCGGCTTGCCTTCGCCCCTCGCCCTCGGTAGCGTCGGCCGCGGGTAAAATTCTCGTGGCAGCCCCGATCGTCGTCGACATCGCGTCGGGCCCTGCCGTGCACGGCGAGCTCCCGGCGCTCCTCGTCGAGGCGTGCTCCGGCGCCGCCGGGGGCGGCGGGTGCACGCTCGGCGACCCGAAGCGCACCGGGACCCCGATCCGGGCGCTCGCCGTGGTCTGGCTGGACGGGCCGGACCATCGCCGCTTGCGGGTCGACGTCGCCTCGCTCGGCGCCCCTGAAGGCACGCTGTCGTCGCGCGAGATCGAGTTCCGCGAAGAAGATCCCCTGCCCGACCGCTACCGCACCGCCGGGCTCGTCATCGCGGCCCTGGCGGCGGAGCGCGCCGCCGCCCCGGCGCCGCCCGACCCACCTCCCGCGCCGGACGACGTCGAGCCGGCCGCGGGCGCCCCGCCGCCGCGCCCGCTGGGCTGGTTCGTCGGCGCCGGCGGGCTCGCCGGCAACGGGCTCGACGGCGGCCCCGCCCGCGCCCGCGCCGGCGCCTGGGTCATGGCCACGGCGCTCGACCGGCGCTCGGGGTTCTTCGGGGCGCTGTCGGCGTCCTACGCCACGGCCCTGGGCGAGCCGGCGCCGGGGGTGTCCGTCCAGTGGCTCGCGCTCGGAGGCGGCGGCGGCATCGCAGCGCCGATCGCGCCGCTCGACGCGCTCGCGCGGGCGCGGATCGAGGGCACCGTCGACTGGGTGATGGCCTCCCCCCGCGACCCGAAGAAGCCGGAGGAGACCGGGCACGGGTGGGCCTTCGGGACCCGCACCGCGATCGATCTCGTGTGGCCCGCCGAGGGCAGCGTCGCTCTCCTCGGCAGCGCCGAGGCGTTCGTGAGGATCCATCAGACCGACCTCCACGTACACCCGAAGCCCAAGGCGACGCTGCCGAAGGGCGGCTTCACGGGGATGCTGGGGGTGCAGCTACGCCTCCGGTAGGGCGGCGGCGCGGCGGGCATCCAACAGGGCGGCGGCGCGGCGGGCATCGAGGAAGATCCGCGGCTCAGCCTGCTTTCGGACGGACCGGCTACTGCACAAGCATGGGAACCGTCGAGCCACGACCCGCAAGCCGCCGGCTCAGGCTCGTCTCCACCGGGGGCGCCGAGCCCCCCGCGCCCGCGCCCGCGAGCGACGAGGAAATCCTGCTCGCCTTCCAGCGAGGCGAGCGAGGGATCGGGCTGCGCCTCTACGAGCACCTGCTCCCGGTCGTCGACCGGACCCTGTACCGGATCCTGGGTTGCCGCGAGCAGGACCATGCCGACCTCGTGCAGGGCGCGTTCGAGCAAATAGTAAGTACGCTCACAAAACGCCGGTTTGCGGGGGAGTGCAGCCTGGCGGGCTGGGCGGCCGTCATCGCCTGCCACGTCGGGCTGAGCGCGCTGCGCGCCCGCCGGCGCGAGCGCAGGGTCATCGATCGCGCGCAGGGGCCGCCGGAGATCGACGCCGGGGCCGAGGCGCCCGCGCGCAGCGCCGACCCCGAGCGGGAGGTGAGCGCGCAGCGCGATCTCGAGGCCCTGCGCCGGCACCTCGCGGCGATGGACGGCGACCGCGCGACCGCGCTGCTGCTCCACGCCATGGGCTATTCACTCAAGGAAATCGCGGATTTGACCGGCGTCTCCGTGGCCGCGGCCCAGTCGCGGCTGTCGCGGGGGCGGCGGGAGCTCCAGGCGCGCTGTGAACCCGACGCGGCGGCGCAACGCGACCCCGCTCGATCCGAGGAGCCACGATGAAGCAGGACGACTTTGACGCCGCCCCGGAGGATCGCGCCGCGGCGCCGGGCGTGGAGGCCTCGCTGCGGGCGCTTGTCGAGCAGCCGGTGCCCCCGCTGCCCAGGGCCCAGGCGAGGTACCTCCAGCAGCGGATCGCCGGCCGTATCGATCAGCTCGCAGCGGAGGCGGCGGAGCGGCGCGCCCGCGTCGCCCGGCGGAGGCGCTCGGTCCTCGCCGCGACCGCGCTGGCGGCCGCGCTCGCCGCGGCGGTCGCCGGCGTCTTGATCGGGGTCCGGGGGCGCGACGCCTCGCCCGCCGTGGCGCAGGTGACGGCGCTCCAGGGCTCGGTCGAGATCGCGGCCGGCGGCGCGACGCGCTCGCCGCCGTCGCTCGCCCTCGTGCCGCTCGCGAGCGACGAGGAGCTGCGGACCGGCGAGGGCGCGCGGGCGAAGGCGTCGCTCGCGACGGGCACGACCGTCGAGGTCGGGCCCTCGACCCGCGTGAGGTTCGCGCCGGCCGGGGACGGGCGCGCCCGATTCGGCGACATCGTCACCCTCGATCAGGGCCGGATCGCCGTCGAGGTGCCGCCGCTGCCGGCGGGCGTGAGCCTGTCGGTGCGGACCCTGGACGCCGTGGTCACGGTCCACGGGACGCGCTTCTCCGTCGAGCGGCGGCCCGGCGCGGCGGGAGAGCCCGCCGAGACGCGCGTGTCGGTCGAGGAGGGGCGGGTCGCCGTGCATCGCGGCGTTGTCGAGCGTTTCTTGAGCCCGGGCGAGACGTGGTCGTCCCTCGGCGACGAGCGCCGGACGGACCGGCCCGCCGGGGGGCGGCCGGGCGACGCGCAGGCGCCGCCGCGCGAGGCCGAGCAGGACAGCGCCGCCCGCGAGGGCGGCGGGGGCAGCCGAGGCGGCGAGGGCGGCGGCGTCGAGGGGGAGCCGCGCGCGCCGCGCGAGGCCCCGGCGCGCACCTCGCTCACGGCCGAGAACGAGCTGCTCCAGAGCGCGATGGCGGCGCGGCGGCGGGGGCAGCCGAGGCGGGCGATCGAGCGGCTCGACATCCTCCTCGGCCGCTACCCGGACTCGCCGCTCGCCGAGATCGCCCGCGTCGAGCGCCTGCGCGCGATCGAGGCGCTGGGCGACAAGGACCGGACCGCCGCGGAGGCGCGCCGGTACCTCAGGGACTACCCGCAGGGCTTCGGGCGCGAGGAAGCCACGTCCGCCTCCCGCGCCGGCGGCGCTCGCCCGTGAGCGCCCGCGCGTGACAGCCGCCTCTTCAGATGTTTCGCGACAGCCGCTCTTCGATTTCTGACAAACCCTGCCTGCTCTCGGCGCCTCCGGCGACTTCCACTTCATCAAGGAGATCATCGCGCCGGCGATCGGGTTCGCCGGCCGCGCTCCAGGTCGTGCTTGCTTTCGAGCAGGAGGATGCCGATGCGTTCGTTCGTGTTGACAGGGTGGTTCTGTGGTGGGCTGTTGTCTCTCGCGGTCGTCGGCTCGGCCTGCACCGGGCTGACCACGGGGCTCGCCGGCAGCAGCGTGGTCTCCGGGGATGACGGGGATGACTGCGTCCCGTCGGACGAGGGGGGGAGCGCGCCCGCGCCGAGCTTCCCGGGGTCTGGCACGTGGGGCGCCGGCGATCCCATCACGGCGGACCTCGATCCGATGTCGTGCGGGGCGAGCCGCCGGGGCATCCCGGTGGACGGGACCGCCCAGGTCGACTGCTATTATACGAACAGCGACCCGACGACCCCGATGGCGTTCGTCGAGCGGGTCGTCGAGATCGCCGAGGGCGACGAGCTCGTGCACGTGCGGCTGACGCTCAACCCCGCGTTCGTCGACAACACGTACGGCGCGACGGCCGTCGGCTGGGGCGGCGACCCGCAGCCCGGCGACCCGCAGCCCGGCGACAAGCCGAAGCCCGGCGACAAGCCGAAGCCGAAAGGCCATGGGGGACACACGTTCAAGGATCTCGTGGGCAGCGACAAGGCCCAGTTCCAGATGACGGACGGGAGGGGCGAGCTCGTGCTCGACTTCTTCGTCGACTATCTCTCGGCCGCCGAGGCCATGCCCTCGGGCTACGGGTCGCTCGGCGTGCTCGGCGGAGAGGGCAAGATGCTCCTCGGAGACCCGGGCGCCATCGTCGCGGCGACCACCTCGCTCGACCGCGATCTCAACGCGTGCGGGTACGGCGCGTACGTCGTCGACTCCCCGGAGACGGACGAGGAGTACACCCCCAACCCGGAGACACCGGGCTGGGATTACCGCGTCGTCTATGACGTGTGGGTGAGCGCCTCCGCTTTCGGCGCGGCGGGCTTTGGCGACGCGACAATCAGCTACGTGCACGCGTCTCCGAGCAAGTACCCGTCGGACACGCTCACCGTGACGCCGGGGCCGTGCATTCCCTCGACGTGCGAGGGCGAGGACCCGCCGGCCGGCGACGGGGGCGGAGCTCCAGGGGAGGATGCGGGCGGGGGCGAGGCCTGCAAGGAGTCAGGTGGAAAGTGCACGGCGAACGCGGACTGCTGCTCGGACAGCGACGTGTGCTCGAGCGGCGTGTGCCAGCAGCTCGAAATCCCCCAGTGAGACAGTCTTAGGAGGCCCTCAGCCTCGGCGACGCCGCCGGCGCGGTCACGCTCGTGTCGACCCTGAGCGGCTGGGGAGGCGTGGAGATGCTCGCGCCTCTCGTGGCACGGGTGGGCGGCGACAGCACGCTCGTCGCCGTGGCCGATGCCCTGCACGGAGCGAACGAGTGGCTCGCGTGGATGGAGTCCGGTGGGGCTGATGCGATGTCCGATCGAGAGCATCGGTGGCGAAACCTCGCGGTCGGAATGACCGAGAATGCGATAGCCAATGTCGTCGTCGACGCAGCGCGGTGGATCGCGCGGCTCCGCGCTCGGCGACAGTCGCCATCGCGCTCACGTGTCGCTCGTCTCGGCGCCGCAGTCCGTGGTGAGCGCCACCATTCCACGAGGACCGGGCGATGTGCGGGAGCGGACCGCCCCCGGCGCGCGCCCCGCCGAAAACTGGCCCCCCTCCCCCGCCTGTGCATTACGGTCTGCCCGCCATGGACACGCCGCCCCGACCGTGCGCCGCAGCTTCACCCGCGGCGCGCCGCCCTGCGTTCGCGTTCCTCGCCCTCGCCGCGCTCCTCGCGGGCTGCGGCCAGTCCCGGTCCAGGAGCACCCCCGACTCCCCGGTCGAGGCCCAGGGCGACGGCGCCAAGGAGGCCTCCGCGCAGGGCCCCGCCTCCACCGCGTCTCCCTCTCCCCCGGGCTCCCCCGCCCCGGCCGAGGACGAGCCGCCGCCCGGCCAGCCCGCAGCCCCGCCCATCGTCTCGCTGAGCGGCGTCTCCACCCCGCCCCTGCCGGCCCGCGAGGGCAGCCCACGGCTCGCCAGCATCGCGATGCTCACCCGCGTCTACGCCCGGCCCAGCACCGACGCCAAGCGCGTCGGCTTCCTGCGCGCCGGCGCGATCGTGGAGATGGATCCCGAGCCCGCCGGCACCGCCGGCTGCCCCGGCGGCTTCCGCAAGATCAAGCCGTTCGGCTATGTGTGCCTCGGCCCCGACGCGACGCTCGACCTCGATCACGAGATCGTCCGCGCCGCGGCGCGCCGCCCCGACGTCACCCACAAGCTCCCGTACATGTACGGCACCGTCACGCGCGGCGGCCCCGTCTACGCGCGCATCCCCTCCCAGGACGACGTCGCGCGCTTCGAGCCGGGCCTCAAGAAGCACCTCGACCGCTGGGCCAAGGACGAGGAGAGCGGCGCCACCTACGGCCTCGACGTGTGGCTCAAATGGAGCGCCGAGCCCGCCCTGCCCGCGCTCGACGCGCTCGCGCAGCGCATCACCGATCGCGAGATCCCCTGGTTCCTGCGCGACGGCCGGCGCGCCCCCAACCTCTCCGGCCTCATCAAGTCCGACGACGCCGTGAAGATCGACGAGGTCTCGCGGCGCAACGGCATGGCCTTCATCGAGTCGTTCCTCCACGAGGGCCGGCGCTACAACGTCACAACCGATCTCCGCGTCATCCCCGCCGACAGGTTCCGCCCCATCCGCGGGTCCGACTTCCACGGCGTCGAGATCGGCAAGGACATCGACTTCCCGTTCGCGCTCGTGCGCCGCCAGGGCGGCAAGCGGTGGCGCGTCGAGGGCAAGAAGCTCGTCGACGGCGGAGAGCTCGAGTGGCGCTCCGCCGTGCCCCTCACCGGCAAGCAGCAGTTCTTCGGCGGCAAGCTGCACTACGAGACAAAGGACGGCGACTGGGTCGACGATCGCCACGCCGGCCGCATCGACCCCGCCAAGAAGATGCCCGCCTGGGGCAAGAACGGCGAGAAGTGGCTCGACATCAGCCTCACGAAGCAGGTGCTCGTCGCCTACGAGGGCACGAAGCCCGTCTACGCCACCCTGATCTCCAGCGGCGAGGCGGGGCTCGAGGACCACAAGTCCAGCACCGCGACAAAGCGCGGTATCTTCCGTATCCACACGAAGTACACCTCCATCACCATGGACTCGGACGCCGTCGGCGAGGAGTTCGAGCTGCGCGACGTCCCCTACGTGCAGTACTTCGAGGAGGGGTATGCGCTCCACGGCGCCTACTGGCACGACAAGTTCGGCCGCCCCAAGAGCCACGGCTGCATCAACCTCTCTCCGGAGGACGCCCGCCGCATCTTCTTCTGGACCGAGCCGGCCGTCCCGCCGGGATGGCACGGCGCGGCGCGCTCGCTGACCGGAACGGTGGTGTTCGTGCACCCCTGAGCCGCGGGGCGCCCGGAGACCGCGCGCCCCGCGGCCGGCCGCCGCGCTCGCTTGCATCCCCGCCCCCGCCCGCGCGTGCACTTGAGGAGCAGGACAGATCGATCGCGGATCACACTTCGCGCGACTGCCGGCTCGAACAGCAGCAGAGTCGTGGTAGCGTCCGGCCCATGCAGCTTGCCGTCGTGGGAACAGGGTATGTCGGCCTCGTGGCCGGCGCGGGGTTCGCGGATTTCGGGAACGACGTGGCGTGCGTCGACGTGTCCGCTGCAAAGATCGAGATGCTGAAGCGCGGAGAGGTGCCGATCTACGAGCCCGGCCTCGACGTGCTCATCGCGAAGAACGCGCGCGATGGCAGGCTGAGGTTCTCCACCGACGTCGCCAGCGCCATCCGCGACGCGGAGATCGTCTTCATCGCCGTCGGGACGCCGCAGGCCGACGACGGCTCCGCCGACCTGTCCGCCGTCGATGCCGTCGGCGAGACGATCGGCAAGAACATGAACAACTTCAAGGTGATCGCCACGAAGAGCACGGTCCCTGTCGGGACGGCGGACCGGCTCCGGCAGATCATCGGCGCGCACACCGCCCAGCCGTTCGCCGTCGCGTCGAACCCGGAGTTCCTGAAGGAGGGCGACGCGGTGAACGACTTCATGAAGCCCGACCGCGTGATCATCGGCTCGGACGACCCGAAGGCGCGCGAGATCCTCCGCCACCTCTACAACCCGTTCGTCCGGGCGAGCGATCGCATCCAGCTCATGGACGCCCGCTCGGCCGAGCTCACCAAGTACGCGGCCAACGCCCTGCTGGCGTCGCGCATCTCGTTCATGAACGACCTGGCCGTGCTCGCGGAGAAGGTCGGCGCGGACATCGAGCTCGTGCGCAAGGGCGTCGGGGCCGACCCGCGCATCGGCACGAAGTTCCTCTTCGCCGGCCCGGGCTTCGGCGGGTCGTGCTTCCCGAAGGACCTCTCGGCCATCCTCTTCACCGCGAGCTCGGTGGGGCACGACCTGGAGATCGTCCGGGCGACCGAGCGGGTCAACGCCCGGCAGAAGCGGCTCCTCGCGAGCAAGGTGAGCGCCCACTTCGGCGGGGCGCTGAAGGGCAAGACGATCGCGGTCTGGGGGCTCGCGTTCAAGCCGCAGACCGACGACATCCGCGAGGCGCCCGCGCTCACCCTGATCGACGCGCTGCTCGAGGCGGGCGCGACCGTCCAGGCGCACGACCCGCAGGCGATGCCGAACGTGCGCGCCATCTACGGGAACCGCATCCTCCTGAGCGACAACATGTACGGCGCGGCCGAGGGCGCGGACGCGCTTGTCGTCGTCACCGAGTGGCACGAGTACCGGCGACCCGACTTCCACCGGTTGAAGCGCATCCTGAGCTCCCCGGCGCTCTTCGACGGGCGCAACGTCTGGGAGCCCGACGAGCTCCGCGGGATGGGCTTCCTCTACGCGGGCATCGGCAGGAAGTAGCGCGCCGCGCGCTGCATGGCGTCGAGCAGGGGCGCGGCTCAGCGCACCGCGCCGTCAGCGTCGGGCGCGGCTCAGCGCACCGCGCCGTCAGCGTCGGGCGCGGCTCAGCTGTCGTCCGTGTCCGGCGACGGCACCGAGATCCGCCGGCTGCTCGGCGGCTCCTCGCCGAGGTACCGCTGCGCGTTCGCGGGCGTGAGCCGCCGGCTGCTCGGCGGCTCCTCGCCGAGGTGGCGCGCCGCGGTCGGCAGCGACATCCGCCGGCTGCTCGGCGGCTCCTCGCCGGTGTGCCGGTCCCAGCGCCGCTCGAGCATCTTCCGGTCGACGCCGATGAGCCGCGCCGCGGCTGCCTTGTTGCCGCCGCAGCTCTCGATCGCGTGGTGCAGGACCGCGCGCTCGATCACGCGGAGCTTCGAGCCGAGCCGCTCGGGCAGCGCGAGCAGCGCGCGGGCCAGCCGGTCGATCTCCGCGGTGGCGTCCACGACCGGCCGCTCGCGCGCGAGCTCCTCGAGCGTCGGGACGTCGATGAGATCGTCATCGGCGAGCAGCCCCAGCCGCTCGACGACGTTCCGGAGCTCCCGCACGTTGCCGGGCCAGGGCCGCCGGACCAGCCACGCGATCGCGTCGTCCGTGTAGCGGAGCCTGCGCGGGACCTCCGCGCTGAAGGCGAGCAGGAGCTCGATGAGATCCGCGTCGCGCTCGGCGAGCGACGGGACGTGCACCGTGACGACGTTGAGCCGATAGAAGAGATCTTCCCGGAAGCGCCCCTCGCCGATGCGCTTCTCGAGGTCGACGTGGGTCGCGGCGAGGACGCGGGCGCGCAGCGGGATCTCCGCCTCGGCGCCGAGCGGGCGGAAGCGGCGATCCTCGAGCACGCGGAGGAGCTTCGCCTGGAGCTCGCCGGGCATCTCGGCGATCTCGTCGAGCAGGATGGTGCCCGCGCCCGCGAGCTCCAGCTGGCCGCGCATGCGCTTCTCGGCGCCCGTGAAGGCGCCGCGCTCGTGCCCGAAGATGAGCGACTCGATGAGCGTCCCCGGCAGCGCCGAGCAGTTGACGGCCACGAACGGCTCGCCGCGGCGCGAGCTCATCTCGTGCAGCGCGCGGGCGACCATCTCCTTGCCGCAGCCGGTCTCGCCGCGGATGAGCACGGTCCTGCTCGACTCGGCGACCCGCTCGACGATCCGGCGCACGCGATCCATCGCCGCGGACGAGCCGAGGAGCGCCTTCGTGCCGAACGTGCGGTCGACCCGCTCGCGCAGCCGCACCACCTCGCCCTTGAGGAGCAGCCGCTCGCGCTGCCCTTCGATGATCGGCAGGAGCATCTCGGGGCAGAGCTCGTCCTTCAGCACGTAGTCCTGCGCGCCGAGCCGCATGGCCTCCCGGATCTCGGAGAGCTCGCTGACCGAGGTGACCATCAACGCCGGCGTGCTCCGCCCCGAGGCCCGCACCCGCCGCAGGATCTCCAGGCCGCCGCGGTCGCGCGGATCGTCCGAGAGGCGCACGTCGAGGAGCAGGAGGTCGGGCGCGCTCCGCTCCACGGCGGCCATGGCGTCGTCGAGGCCGACCGCCTCCAGCACCTCGACCCCGTCGAGGGCGCTCAGGATCTGCCGCAGCGTGCGGCGACCGCTCCGCTGATCATCGACGATCAGGATCTTCACGCGACCTCGTCCTCTGCGGTCATGGTGACATCGGTGGCCGGGATCGAGATCGCGAACCGCGTCCTGCCGTCGCGCCGCTCCGGGTCGATGGACCACCCGTGGGCCCGGACGATCCGGTGCGTGATGGCGAGCCCGAGCCCGGTCCCGCCCGGCTTCGTCGTGTACCAGGGCGCGAAGATCCGCGGAGCGTCTGCCGAGATGCCCGGCCCCGTGTCCCACACGACGAGCTCGGCGCCGTTCTCCGACGGCGCCCAGATGACCCCGACGGCCCCCTTGTCCCCGGCCGCGTCGAGGCCGTTCGAGAGGAGGTTGACGAGCACCTGCGTGGCCTGATCGGGGTCGCAGTGGAGCCTCGGCGTCGCGCTCACCCGCGCCTCGATCCGCCGCTTGCCGAGCTGATCGCGCAGGAGCATCTCCGCCCGGCTCACGAGCTCCCCGACCGCGAGGCGCCGGCGCTCGAGCCTCCTGTGCGTCACGCGGCGCAGGCCCATCACGAGCCGCTCGAGGCGCTCGACCTCCTCGCAGCCGATCTCGACCTCCTC
This sequence comes from Sorangium sp. So ce590, assembly GCF_051521365.1. NCBI lineage: Bacteria > Pseudomonadati > Myxococcota > Polyangiales > Polyangiaceae > Sorangium > Sorangium sp. So ce590. The sequence continues at coordinate 3,565,914 of NZ_CP150346.1, read as the reverse complement.
GGCGTCCAGGCTCTGGTTGCTCGAGCCGCGCTTGAACACCGAGCGGAAGAAGTTGATCGGGTAGCGCACCTCGTGGGTGATCTCGGCCGCGAGCGTCTCGATGAGCGCCGCGCGCTCGTCGCGCCAGGCGGCGGCCTGCTCGCGCCGCCGCCGCTCCAGCTCGGCGTAGCTGTGGGCGTGCGCGAGGGCGAGGGCGGCCTGGTTGCCGATGGTGCGGAGCAGGTCGAGGTCCTCGCTGGTGAACAGGGCGCCGCCGCGCTTCTTGCCCACCTCGAGGACGCCGAGCAGCCGGCCGCTGAACATGACCGTGAGCGAGAGCTCGCTCGCGCTCTCCTCGGGCGGACCGATCCCGATGAGCCGCTCGCCGCTCGGCTCGGCGGCCCTCGGGTCCTGCTCGCCGGGCGCGCCGGCCGCTTCGACGGCCTCGACCGCGATGCGGCGGAAGGTGACCCGCTCGCAGGACAGCCAGCGCGCCACCGTGCGCTCGACCGCGTCCGCGACCTCGTCGGGATCGGCGACGAGCGTCAGCTCCTCGCTGAGCTGCTCGACGGTGGGCTTGTACTCGGCGCGCGCCGGGAAGAGCGTCCGGTCGCCGGCGCCGAGCGCGAACACGACGAGCGCGGCGCTGACGATCGCGGCCGGCGCGGCGACCTTGATCGCGCCGAGCAGCGGCAGGCCGGCGTACCCCGCGCAGGCGGAGCAGAGGATCACCGTGAGCGCGACCATCATGGCGGCGATGATGATCCGCGTGAGCGGGCGCGACAGGAGCGCGCGGCTCCCCCAGAGGTCGTAGCGGATGAACGCGACGACGCTCGAGACGGGCGTGAAAGCGAGCGCCGGGATCGCGAACCACGCGAGCGCCGACGCGGGGACGCCGAGCATGGCCAGGATGAACCCGATCGCGATCACGACGTGCGGCGGCGCCATGGCGAGGAGCAGCGCGCGCAGCGTGCGGCGGCGATCCCCCTCCGCCGCGGCGAAGCGGAGGATCAGGGTGATCGCGAAGAAGAGGAACGAGGCGACGACCAGGGTCGCGCAGATGCTCCGGAGCCCGACGGTGGTCCAGCCCATGGCGTGCGAGGCGAGCAGGGCGGCGGCGAGCAGGCCGCCGATCCCATGCGCGATCCGGGCGAAGACGGGGTAGCGCGCGATGAGCGCGACGTCGTCCGGCAGCCGCAGCGCCAGGGCGAACAGGCTCATCGGGACGAGCGCGTAGGCGACGTGGAAGAACGGGACGAGCTCGCGCGAGCTGTGGTAGTCGAACAGCGCGAGCTGGAAGAGCGCGGCGAACAGCGCGGCGGTCGCGAACGCGCGGGCGAGCTTGCCGCGCGGGCTCGCGCTGAGGGCGATGAGCGCGGCGCCCACGTAGAGCGAGGCGACGACCATCAGCCCGCCGGCGTAGAACCACCACGCGAGCGGATCGAAGGGGACGAGGGAGAGCTCGACGTCGCGCATCCCCTCGCCCGTCTCGACGCGGACGCGCACCGAGCGCTCCCCCGCGCCCGCCGCCTGCTCGATGGCGGCGTCCCAGGTGCTGGCGCGGTAGCGCCCCGCCGTGCTCTCGAGGGGCCAGCCGTTGACCTCGACGACGCGATCGGGGAACCGGAGGCCCTTCTGGAAGCCCTCCCAGGAAGGCAGGCCCAGGCTCGAGATCACGCCGTCCGGGTCGACGAGGACGCCAGGAAACGGGCGTTCGTACCAGCTCAAGGCGCTGCTGATCCCGGAGCCGCCCAGAACGAGCGCCGCGATGACGACCGCAGCAAGGAGCCAACGCCGATTCTCGATAGCTGGCATCGGGAGACTCGACGGCGCGTAAATTGCGCCGCGAGCCACCCACGATACGCTGGAACCCTGGGTGAACCAACGGGGCTCACGCGCTGGACGGCACGCGCCGCCGCGATGGCCCGCGTAACGGCGACCGCGGCGGCGCCGTTACGCGATGTTCATTACGTTTTCACGCGGAGATGAGAGGGGGATCTCGCCGTGAAACGCGGTGAGGAAGCGCGCTCAGGCGGCGCCCTGCCGCGCGCCGCGGCGTCGGCGAACACGGCGTCGGCCAGCTCGCCGAAGCGCGACTCGACGGCCTGCACGGCGGCGGCGTCGGTCGCCGAACGCTCGAGGCGGTCGAGCAGGGCGGCGACTTCGTCGCGCACGCGCGGCGCCGGCGCCGGCGCCTGGCGGCTCGCGGCGAGGCCGCGGACGAGGACCGAGAGCTGCCGCAGGATGACGCCGGCGCCGTGGGCGCGCCGGCGCGCGGCGTCGCCGGCGGTGAGGCGGGCGTGGCGCGCGAGCGCGCAGACGCCGTGGCAGAGGCTCGGGTCGGCGAGCAGCCCCCGGACGGCCCAGCGCGCGAGGCGGCGCGAGTACAGGCCGCGGGCGAGCCGACCCGCGGCGCGGGCGTCGTGCCAAGCGCGCGCGGCGCCGTCCTCGCCGATCAGCAGCAGCGCGAGCGCGATGGGGTCGCCGGCGGCGAGGCAGGCTCGGCCCGCGTCGATGCGGCCGTAGCCGTGCTTGGCGCTGTGGCCGTCGCGATCGCGCCCGTCGGGGAGGATGTCCCACGGATCGGCGATCGGCTCGGCCGACGCGGGGGCCGCGGGGGGCACCGGCGCGAGCGTGCGCCGGACGAGGGCGTCGAGCTCGGGCAGGCGGAGCGCGGGGTTGCGCGACAGGAGGAGGAGCAGGACGCCCGCGGCGAGGGCCGAAGCCCCGCTCGACTCGGCGTGGCAGAGCCGCTCGGACATCGGAGCCGCGCCGGACGCGGGCGCCGCGCTGGACGCCGGCGCCGCGCCGGACGCGGGCGCCGCGCCGGACGCGGGCGCCGCGCTGGACGCCGGCGGGAGCGGGCAGGTGATATCGTCGCCGGGCGCTAGCCACCGCACCGCCGGGCCTCGGTTGGCGAAGGGGCGGCTGCGCCCCCGGCGATCCCGCCAGAGGAACCACCCGTCGCCGCGGGCGCCCGGACCGACGCAGATCACCCGCGGGTCGCTCGCAGGCTCGCCGAACCCGAGCGAGAAGCTCGCGTGCAGCGACTCCGGCGGGCTCGAGGCCTCGCGGCCGGTGGGGAACACGACAAGACAGCCCCGACCGCGGCGCCCGAGGCGGGCGGCGAACTCGAGCGCGTCGTCCAGCATGGGCGTCGTCGAGCCCTCGACGTACGCGGCGCAAACAACGACGTCGGCGCCGTCGCTGACGGCCTGGATGATCGCGACCGGGAGGGCGAGGACGCACGAGCCCGGCTTCGGGATCAGGTAGAGCCGCGGCGACGCGTCCGGCGCGACGCCGCGGAAGCCGCCGGGGCGACGGCCCCCGACCGCCCACGCGACCATGAACGAGCCGTGCGGCTGGCTGCGCGGGGGGTGCTCGATCATGACGAGCACCTCGCGGTCGAGGCCGAGCTCGTCGGCCGCCCAGGCGTCGTCGTCGATGACCCCGAGGCGCATGCCGGCGCCGCCTCCGCAGCGGCGGCGGTCGACGCCGATCCCGCCCTCCTCGTCGCGCAGGAACCAGCGGCCGGGCGTGACGGGATCGTCCTCGGACGACGCGCTGCGGACGCTCCACCCGTCGGGGCGCGCCGCGGCGCCGGTGGCCGCGTCGAAGCGCGGGGCGACGGCGGGGCTCGGGCGCCGGGCCGACGCGACGTAGCGCACCGGGAGCGCCGCGGCCGAGAGCGCCGCGGCGACCTCGGCGCGCCGCCCGCGGTCGGGAGACCGGACGCGGAGCCAGAAGATGGGCGGCCGCTCGATGACCCGCTCGACCTCGACCGCGGACCAGCGCGCCGAGAGCGCGCCGGCCAGGTCGCCGGGGGTCACGGCGCAGCGCAAGGCCACGACGAGGTCGAGGGGACCGCCGTCGTCGTCGCCCGCGGCGGTGGGCACCGGGGCATAGCCGAAGTCCCACGGCGGGCGCGGGGGGCGCGCCCTGGGCGAGGCGGTCGACGCGGGGGGCGGCGCGCTCGGGCGGCCGCGCGCGGGCCCCTCCTCCGGAGCGCTTGCTCCGCCCCTTGAGGCCCCCCCCGAGGCCGCGCCGCGGCCCCGGCTCATGCCAGGACGGCCTTGGCCCAGGCGTTGAGCGCGTGGGCGCGGTTCGCGAAGCCGGGGCTCTCGGCCTCGCACTGCGCGAGCTCCTGCGCCTGCGCCTCCCGCGACGCCGCCCAGGCGCCGATGCGGCGGGCGCCGATGGCCGCGGCGCGCCGGCGCGCGGCGCGGAAGCACCGGCGCTCGCCGTCGAGCATCGCCGCGAGGACGCCCGAGTCGAGGACCATGCGGCGCACGGGGAGGAGCGACGAGATCGCGGCGGAGGCCGGCGGCTCGCTCTTCGCCCGCGCGGTCGCGGCGATGCCCCAGGGCGGCGTGCCGAGCGGCCCGTACGCGACCGCGCCGCGGTGGTGCGACCCGGAGGCGCGGTCCTGATCGCGCGCGCCCGTGGACGCGACGTCGGGCTCCCCCTGCGCCCGTGATCGGAGCTCGGAGGCGAGGACGACGGCCCAGGCGCCGCCCCGCTGGTAGTCGTCCTGCCAGTCCATGACGTCGTCGTGGAGCTGCAGCCCGAGCCACACCGACGAGAGCAGCCGCGCGAGCACCTCGCGCTGCTCGGCCGTCCAGCCCGCGGCGTGCGCGAGGGCGATCGACGCCGGGAAGCCGACGCTCTGCTTGCCGAGGGAGAGCGCGTAGTAGCGGCTGAAGCCGGCGGGCTCGCCGCTCGCGAGGAGGCTGCGCTCGGTCTCGATGGCGAGCAGCGTCGCCTCGTCGGCGCGGGCGAAGTCGATGGCCGGATCGTCGACGCCGGGCGCCACGCGGCGCAGCGCCTCGTCGCGCGCCCGGCGCGCGTGGGCCAGGATGGCCTCGAGCTGCCAGGTCGGGCGGACCTGCGCGTCCTGGATGCGATCGGTGCCGAACGCCTCGATGACGGCCAGGAGGTGCGCGAGGAGGGCGTCCTGCACGGTCGCCCCGCGGACCCCGGGCATGGCCTCGGCGAGCAGCGCGGGCGCGGCCAGGGTGATCTCGTTGCTGAACACGGCGCTCCAGGGCACGTCGCGCGACGGCGCCAGGCCGAGCGTGTAGGCCAGCCCCTGCGCCTCGGCGTGGAGCATCCCGGGGAGGGTCCGCCAGAACGCCTTGTAGAGCTCGTCCACCCAGAGCGCGTCATCCATGGGCGGGCACCTCCATGGACGGGCGCGGCGCGCGCGGCGCGGCGCTCGCCGGGCCGCGCCGCGAGCGCCGGGCGCCGGTAGATGGCACCGGGGCAGAGCCGCGCCGGTGGGACGTACGCCGATGGCGGTGCAACCCCGCCTGTCGCCTGCGCCGCAGCATCAATAGATGTTCGACTCCTTCCAGGGCGACAGGCACACGTTGATGCGCTCCTCGACCACGATCGCGCGCCACTGGAGCACCTGGGAGGCGCTCAGCCCGTCGAAGAAGCCGCCGATCCAGGAGCGGATGCGGCTGTTGAGCAGCGCGCGGACCGCGGTCGCATCCGCCGGCTCCTCGTCGGCCTCGGCCGAGACGATGTAAAGGGAGAGCAGCTGCTTGAACTCGTCGAAGTGCTCCTGGTTCCGGAGCAGCGAGATGTAGAGAGCACGCAGCTGCGCGTGCGGGTCGACCGTATTCACGGTTTGCATGGGCCTCCGTCGCCGGTCCGCGCCGGCTTCGGACGGCACATTGCACGTCACGGGCCGCCGCAGGCCATGGTGTAAGCCGTTGAAATCACTCGACCGCCGGGAGCGGCCGGCGGCGACCGATACCCGAAACTGACCATCACCTGCCCGGATTCGACCGTTCCATTCGACCTGAGGTCGCTCTCGCGGCGGCAGTGGACATAGAGATGTCCAGCCCCGCACGCGTCCGACTCGACACCACCCGGGATCACGCCAGTCGCGCCCCCGCGATGCCGTTCAATTCAAGTTCAACCGAATCGGGTAGTGAAGCTGGATCACTTCCCGCCCCCGAAGCTCGGGCTGCTCCCGCCGGTCGGAACGAAGAGGATGCCGCCGGGGCCACCGCCCCCACCACAGTCGCTGAGCGAGGTGAGGATAAGGAGCGCGATGATCAGGACGACGATGAGCACGATCATCGTGCCGCCGCTCAGGCTCGTTCCCCCGCCGACCCCGGGCCTCGGCGGGGGCGGCAGGTGGAAGGCGGCGGCGAGCTCCTTGCCCGGCAAGGGTGAGCAGAACGACACGCTGACCTCGGTCGGGGCCTGCTCGATGCTGACCTTGCCGTCGGCGCCCTGGTACTCGGTGGCTTGCACCCCCTCGCCGATCTCGACCTTCCAGTAGAACTCGCCGATGACGTACTCCACCTCGGCGTAGACGCTCTGCTTGAGCGCGTACGTTCGCCCCTGGTAGCTCGCGCTCGACCCCATCGGCTGGACCTCGCCGGGCGAGAGCGGGGTCACGAGCTGCCACGCGCCGTCCTCTTCCATGAGCCACAGGTAGCCGACGCTCGGCCCGCCGTAGAGCAGGTATTCCCGCCAGCTGTAGCGCTCGCCTTCCACCGTGCAGCTGCGGATGACGAAGCCGATGCAGAGCACGCGCATGCCGCGGAGCTGGCCCTCGGCGCCGAGCGGGACGTACGGCTCCACGGGCGGCCGGGGCACCTGGCCGAGCGCGACGAGCGCGCCGTTCGTGAGGTCGCTCGCCGTGCCGCAGTACCGGCAGACGATGCGCTCCGCGGTGCCGGGGGCGGCGAGCGGCAGGTTGCCGCCGCAGCTCGGGCACGCGACGGCCGCCACCTGCGCCGCGGGCTTCTCGACGGGCGCGCCGGAGTCGAGCTGCATCACGGCCGGATCGATCTGCCGGCCCAGGTAGAGCTTCGGCGGGATGAGCCGCCCGTCGCCGTAGTCGAGCGTCCCGAACTCGCCCCGCGGCCCCGCGATGTCGACGAAGCCGGTCACCACGCCCGGCGCGGCGACGGAGGGCATCTCACCTTCGGCCGAGATCACGCGCCGGCGGCCGACCTCGACGACGGTGAACATGCCGTGCCCCTCGAGGTGGACGCGGCCGCCGGGCTGGAGGGAGGTCCACGGGGGCAGGCCGTTCAGCGGGAGCGGCGCCTCGGTGGTCGCGTACCAGCGCCCCTGGGCGAAGGCGACCCATGTCCAGCGGCCGCTGGCCGGGAACGCGATGAAGATCTCCTGCCACGGCGCGCCCGGCGCGCTGGCGCGATCGAGCTGGATGCGGCCGTCGACAACGAAGGGCTCGTTGCCCCAGCGCCCCGTGGCCCCGAGCTGGAGGGGCGTCGGTATCTCGACAAGGTCGGCGACGCGCCCGACGGCGCGGAGGTCGCGGTCGGTGCGTGCGACAACGAACTTGCAGTGCTTGCACACCTGGGCCATCGCGCCCGCGAAGCGAAACGTGATCGGCGCACCGCACGAGGGGCACGCGGCGGCTCGGTCGAAGGGCGTGCTCACGCGAGCACCATACTAGAAGCCCCGGTCACGGAAGAGGAAGCGTTTCACGCGTCGCTCCGGCGTGGCCGGGGCAGCGCGATGGCCGCGCGGGGGCTCGCCCGAACAGGCTGTGGTCCAGCGCGAGCGGTGCTAGGACCGCGCCGATGCCGGCCACCGAGGAGAGCTCGACGGGAGCTGCGGGCGCCCCGCGCGGGGACGCAGCGGCGCCCTTCCCTGCGGCGCAGGCGCTGCCCCCGCTCGTGCACCCGGCGCTCCTCGCGAGCGTGTTCGTCATCGCCACGTCGGGGCTCATCTACGAGCTCATCACCGGCACGCTGGCGAGCTACGTCCTCGGCGACTCGGTGACGCAGTTCAGCTTCGTCATCGGCCTCTACCTGTTCGCGATGGGGATCGGCTCGTACCTGTCCCAGTACATCGAGACCCGCCTCCTCGAGCGCTTCGTCGAGATCGAGCTCGGCCTCGCGCTCGTCGGCGGGCTCTCCGCGCCGATGCTCTTCCGCGTCTACACCGCGCTCGGGGCGTTCCGCGCGCTGCTCTACTCGCTCGTGCTGCTCATCGGCGTCCTCGTCGGGCTCGAGATCCCGCTGCTCATCCGGCTGCTCAACTTCTCCCTGGATCTCAAGCGGCTCGTCGCGCGCGTGCTCACGCTCGACTACATCGGCGCCCTCGCCGCGAGCCTGCTCTTCCCGTCGCTCCTCCTGCCGCGCCTCGGGATCCACCGGACGAGCCTGTTCTTCGGCCTGCTCAACGCGGCGGTCGCGCTCGCGAGCACGTTCCTCTTCCCGCTCGAGCGCGCCGTCGTCATCCGGCTGCGGGCGCTCTGCGTGGTCGTGATCGCGGGGCTCGGGGTCGCCCTCGCGCTCGTCTCGCGGTTCGTCGAGCGCTCGGAGGCGCTCTACTTCGGGGCGCCCATCGTCTACGCGGCGCAGTCGCCGTACCAGCGCCTCGTCATCACGAGGAGCCCGCGCACGACGCGCCTCTTCCTGAACGGCAACCTCCAGTTCTCGTCGGACGACGAGCACCGGTACCACGAGGTGCTCGTGCACCCGGCCGTCGCCGCGCTGGGCCGCGATCCGCGGCGCGCGCTGATCCTCGGCGGCGGCGACGGGCTCGCCGCGCGCGAGCTGCTCCGCTATCCGTCGATCGAGCAGATCCTCCTCGTCGACCTCGACGCCGCCGTCACCGACGCCTTCCGCGATCTGCCGCTCGCCGCGGACCTGAACGGGGGCGCGCTCCACGATCCGCGCGTCGCCATCCGCAACGAGGACGCGTTCAAGTACCTCGAGGAGTCGACCGAGTCGTTCGATCTCGCGGTCGTCGACTTCCCCGATCCGGGCAACTACGCCGTCGGCAAGCTGTACACGGACGCCTTCTACCACCTGCTCCGGCAGCGGATCTCCGTGCGCGGGCTCGCCGTGGTCCAGGCGACGTCGCCGCACTACGCGCGCGAGTCGTACTGGTGCGTCGTGACGACGCTCGAGGCGGCCGGCTTCAGGACCGCGCCGCTGCACGTGTACGTGCCGAGCTTCGGCGAGTGGGGCTTCATCCTGGCGGGCGGCGAGGGGCTCACCGCGCCCGGCGCCCTGCGGCTCGACGCGTCGAAGCTCCGCTACCTCGACTCGAGCGGCCTGCCGGAGCTCTTCCGGTTCCCGCGCGATCTCGGCCGCGTCGAGGCGCCGATCAACCGGCTGAACGACCAGAAGCTCGTCTCCGTGTACACGCGCGAGTGGGCGGAGTGGTCGCGGTGATCCCGTGAACCGCCGCGCCTTCCTGAGCTCCGTGGGCGCGGGCTGGCTCGTGCACACGGCCTCCCCGGGGCGGGCGCCGCTCGCCGGCGAGATCGTGGGCGCGGCCCACGGCGCGGGGCACCTGCTCCGCGGCGGCGCGCCGCGCGCCTCGACGTTCGGCCCCGCGGAGCGCGCGGACGTCGTGATCGTCGGCGGCGGGGTGAGCGGGCTGTCGGCCGCGTGGCGGCTCGCCGGCGCCGGGCTCGACCTGCGGGTCCTCGAGCTCGAGCCGCGGCCCGGCGGCACGAGCGCGTGGGGCGAGGACGGCGTCGTGCCCTACCCGTGGGGCGCGCACTACCTGGCCGCGCCGAACGTCGAGGCGCGCGCGACGCTGCGGCTGCTCGATCAGATGGGCGTCGTCACCGGCTGGGACGCGGCCGGGCGCCCCACGTTCGATCCGCGGCGGCTCTGCCACGCGCCGGCCGAGCGGCTGTTCTACGAGGGCGCGTGGCACACAGGCCTCGCGCCGGCCGAGGCGCTCCCGGACGACGCGCTCGAGGAGCTCGATCGGTTCCACGCGCTCGAGGAGGAGCTCACGGAGCTCACCGGCCGCGACGGGCGCGCGGCGTTCCAGATCCCGCTCGATCGCTCGTCGCGCGACCCGGAGCTCCTCGAGCTCGACCGGATGAGCATGGCGGCGTGGCTCGATCGCGAGGGGTACCGCACGCCGTTCCTGCGCTGGTACGTGCGCTACGCGATGCTCGACGACTTCGGCGGCACGCCCGAGGAGATCTCGGCCTGGGCCGGGCTGCACTACTTCGCCGGGCGGAAGGCGCGCACCCCGGAGCTCGCGGGCAGCCACTACCTGATCTGGCCCGAGGGCAACGGCCGGCTCGTGAGGGCGCTGCTCGAGCGCGCGGCGCCGCGCGTGTCGCTGGGCGCGCTGGTCACGTCGGTGCGCCCGCAGCCGGGCGGCCGCGTGGAGGTCAGCTACGTCGACGTGCAGCGCGGCGAGGCGCGCCGCGTCGAGGCGCGCGCCGCGATCCTCGCCGCGCCGGCGTTCGTCGTGCGCCGCATCTTCGAGGGGAGCGCGGCGGGCGAGCTGCCGGCGCGCGTCGCGTCGTCGTGGCTCGTGGCGAACCTGCACGTCGAGCGGCGCATCGATCCCAACCACGCCTGGGATTCCGTCCTCTACGATGCCGAGGGGCTCGGCTATGTCGACGCGCGCCACCAGCTCACCGATCTCGCCGCGGGGACGACGCAGCGCTCGCGGCTCGCGACGCCGATGCAGCGCACCGTGCTCACCTACTACCGCGCGTACGGCGGGCCCGACGTGGCCGGCGCGCGCGCGGCGCTGCTCGGCGCGCCGTGGGAGTCGCTCGCCGAGGGCGTGCTGCGCGATCTCGCGCCGGCGCACCCGCACCTGCGCGACGACGTCGAGCGGATGGACGTCATGATCTGGGGTCACGCGATGCCGCGCCCTCGCCCCGGCTTCCTCGGCCCGCGGCCGTTCGAGCCGGTCTGCGCGCTCTCCGAGCGCGTCGCCTGGGCGCACGTCGACCAGCCCGGGATGGCGCTCTTCGAGGAGGCGCAGGCGTGCGGCGTGCGCGCCGCCGAGACGATCGCGGCTTCGATCGGGCTCGCGATCGGCGAGAGCTGGCTCTGAGCTCGCGCGCGCGGCGGTCAACCGGCTCGCGCCCGTCGCTCCGGTACGCGCCGCGCGGCGGGGAACCCCACGTCCACTTCCATCTTTCAAGAGCAAAGTGCGTCCGGCGAGCGGACGCCTCCGGACGGGTCCGCCGCCCCCTCGCCGGCCGCTTCTTGCCGGCGTGAACGGGCTGCTGCGGGAGATCCGGCCCAGGATTTCAGCTTTGCCCTCGCCTTGAACTTGCGCTGCCCCCCTGCTCCGCGTCTACTCTCTGCCCATGTTGCGGACCCGGTTTGCCGGGATGACGGATACCGGGCTCCTCCGGGACCACAATGAGGACAACCTCCTCGTCAGCGAGGAGTACCGTGTCGTGGCCGTGGCGGATGGAATGGGCGGTCATCGCTCGGGCGACGTCGCGAGCCAGCTTGCCGTGAGCACCCTCTCGGACTTCCTGTCCGTGACGGTCGGGAGGGATGCCACCTGGCCGTTCCCTGCCGATCCGAACCTCACCGAGGAGGAGAACTACGTCGTCACCGGCCTCAGGCTGGCGAACCGGCGCATCTTCGACCGCTCGCTGAAGACGCTCGCCGACTTCGGCATGGGCACGACGATCGTGGCGGCGATGTTCTCCAAGGACGCCGAGCACGTGACGGTGGGCCACGTGGGCGACAGCCGCTGCTATCGCCTGCGTGACAGCCAGATCACGCAGCTCACCCGCGATCACTCGCTCGTCAGCGACGCGGCGCACATGGCGCCGTGGATGACCGAGGAGGAGGTCCGGCAGCTGCCCGCGAACGTCATCACGCGCGCGCTCGGCATCCGCGAGGACGTCCTCGTCGATCTCGTGACGGACGAGACGCGCCACGGTGACGTGTACCTCCTCTGCTCGGACGGCCTGTCCGGGATGGTGAGCGACGATCAGATCCTCGAGCTCGTGATGTCGAGCGGCTCGCTGGACGCGGCGTGCAAGGCGCTCATCGATCGGGCGAACTACTTCGGCGGCACCGACAACATCACGGTCGTCCTCGCCCGCGTCGAGGAGGTCCCCGACGGCAAGCGCGCCTTCACCGACGAGCCCACCCAGGAGAGCCGCTAGCCCCGCGGCTCGTCCCCGCCCGCGCGGCAGCCCTGGTTGCCGCGCGGGGCGTCTCGATGCCTGCTCAGGCGAGCCCGGCGGGGTCCCCGCGCTGCGCGATGACCGAGGGGCTCCTCGGGTCGGGCAGCGCGGCATGGGCTCGCGCCGACGCGCCGGTTACAGGACGAAGTGATCCATGAGCTGAAGGACCTCGAGGTTCAGCCCCTTCAGCGCGGCGCACTCCCGCTCCACCTCGGCCTGGAAGACCGGCTTGATGTGGTAGAGCATCGTCGGCAGATCCTTCGGCGCGTAGAACTTCTGGAGCTCGACGGCGAGCGTCTGCGGCGTGTGGTGGCCGCTCACGGTCGCGAGCCGCTGCTCCCGGTCGGGGAAGCTGACCTCCATGAGCAGCGCGCGGAGGTTCTGCTGCTGGTTCAACACCTCCCAGAGCCGCTCGGTCGGCCCGGTGTCGCCGCTGTACGCGATCGCGCCGCCGCTCCCCTCGATCACGAACGCCGACGCGTCGATCGTGTGCGTCACCTGGACCGCGCGCACGAGCCGCCCGGCGACCATCGTGGGGCGCTCCGGCTTGAGCTCGAGGTACTGGATGGTCGGCTGCGCGGGCGTCGGGATCACCGCGAAATCGGGCCACAGCACGTTGTTGAAGAAGTGCTTCTTGAGCGTGCGCAGCGTCTCGCGCGTGCCCGCGATCACGAGCGGCGGGCACCCGAGCTGGCAGCGGTTGTCCGCGATCGTGGCCAGATCGCGGATGTGATCGAGGTGCGCATGGCTCACGAGGCACGCCTCGATCCGCGCCTGCTCCTTCACCTCGAGCCCGCTCGTCAGCGAGCCCGCGTCGATCGCGAGGACGTCGTCCACGACGAACGCGCACGTGCGATGCCTGGGAGTCTCCCCGCCGTGGCAGCCGATGACGCGCAGCTCCACTGGCTCAGCTCTCTCCGCCGAACTTCTGCGGCGTTTCCAAGAATTCTATGAAGTCCCGGAATCGACGCATGTCGGTCACCGTGATCGCCGCGTGCGCAGGCGGCCCGTCCGAGAGGAGCTTCAGCCGGCGGAGCCGCGTCATCACCTCGTCCACGATTCCTTGCTCGACGTCGACCTCGCGCGCGATGTCGGCGGGGGAGGCGCGGAGGCGTATCCCGTCCGGCGTCTCTTCCCCGAACGCCTCGGCGTGGCGCGCGAGCGCGAGCATCACCCGCGCCTTCGGGTCCCGGTGCATGAGGATCTCGACGAGCGCGTCCGCCGCGTCGAGCCGCTTCGCGAGCTTCTTGATCAGCCGGAAGGCGATCTCGGCGTCCCGCTGCAGCATGACCTCTAGCTTGCGCGCCGCGACCACGAGGCAGCGGGACGGCTCGCTGACGGTGGCCGTCGCGATCCGCGGCTTGCCGTTCAGGATCGCCATCTCGCCGACGAACTCGCCGGGCCCGAGCACGGCGAGCACCTTGTCCTCGCCCTCGACCGATTTCGTGATCCGCACAGCGCCGGTCTGGAGGACGAACAGGACATCGCCGGGGTCGCCCTCGCGGAAGAGCACGTCGCCCGGCGCGTACGCGCGGCCATAGCGGGCAAACGACGACTCCGACATTGCTCGAGAGTCTAGCGCCCAGCGTGACCGCCGGTCAAAAACCGAGGCAAAAGCTCTCGTCCTCACAAAGCGCGAGGGGCCCTCCAAGCCAGCATGCTTTGGAGGACCCCTCGGCCCGCTTCGTCGGGAGCGGCGCGCTCGGGGCCGGCGCCGCCGGAGAGCGGCGACAGCCCGAGCGCGGCCGGACAGGCGATCAACCCATGTCGAAGTCGCCCATGCCGCCCATGCCGCCCATGCCGCCCATGCCGCCCATGCCGCCCATGCCGCCCATGCCGCCCATGCCGCCGGGGGCCCCGCCGGCCGCGGCCTTCTCCTTCTTGGGCTTGTCGGCGATGAGGGCCTCGGTCGTGAGCATCAGCCCCGCGACGCTGGCCGCGTTGGAGAGCGCGTGCCGCACGACCTTCGCCGGGTCGATGACGCCGCCGGCGAGCAGGTCCTCGTACGTGTCGGTCGCGGCGTTGTAGCCGAACGTGGGCGCGCCCGACCGGACCTTCTCGGCGACCACCGACCCGTCGACGCCAGCGTTCTGGGCGATCTGGCGGAGCGGCGCCTCGAGGGCGCGGCGCACGAGCCGCACGCCGACGTCGCGCTCGTCGTTGAACTTGAGCGCCTCCAGGGCAGAGGCCGCCCGGAGCAGGGCCACGCCGCCGCCGACCACGATGCCCTCCTCGACGGCCGCGCGGGTCGCGTGCAGCGCGTCCTCGACGCGCGCCTTCTTCTCCTTCATCTCCGTCTCGGTCGCCGCGCCGACCTTCACCACCGCGACGCCGCCGGCGAGCTTCGCGAGCCGCTCCTGGAGCTTCTCGCGATCGTAGTCGCTCGACGTGTCCGCGATCTGCTTGCGGATCGCCTCGATGCGGCCCTTGATCGCGGTCTTCTCGCCCTGGCCGTCGACGATGACGGTGTTGTCCTTGTCGATCTCGACCCGCTTGGCCGTCCCGAGGTCGCGCACCGTGGCGCTCTCGAGCTTCTGGCCGAGGTCCTCCATGAACGCGGTCGCGCCCGTGAGGATCGCGATGTCCTTCAGCATCTCCTTGCGGCGATCGCCGAAGCCGGGCGCCTTCACGGCGGCGACCTTGATCGTGCCGCGGAGCTTGTTCACGACGAGCGTGGCGAGCGCCTCGCCCTCGACGTCCTCGGAGAGGATGAGCAGCTCGCGCCCCTGCTTCACCACCTGCTCGAGGAGCGGCAGGAGGTCGGCCATGGACGAGATCTTCTTCTCGTGGACGAGGATGAGCGGGTTCGTGAGGATCGCCGTCATCTTCTCGGGATCGGTCACGAAGTAGGGCGAGAGGTAGCCGCGGTCGAACTGCATGCCGTCGACGGTCTCGAGCTCCGTCGTCATGCGCTTGTTCTCCTCGACCGTGATCACGCCCTCCTTGCCGACCTTCTCCATGGCGTCGGCGAGGATCTGGCCGATCTCCTTGTCGCCGTTCGCGCTGACGGTGGCGACCTGGGCGATCTGGTCCTTGTCCTTGGTCGGCTTGGCGACCTGCTGCACGGCCTCGATGACCTTCACGACGGCCGCGTCGATGCCGCGCTTCAGGTCCATCGGGCTGTGCCCGGCCTCGACGAGCTTGAGGCCCTCGCCGTAGATCGCCTGGGCCAGCACCGTCGCCGTCGTCGTGCCGTCGCCCGCCTTGTCGCTGGTCTTCGAGGCGACCTCGCGCACCATCTGGGCGCCCATGTTCTCGAGCTTCCCGGCGAGCTCGATCTCCTTCGCGACCGTGACGCCGTCCTTCGTGATGACCGGCGAGCCCCAGCTCTTCTCGATGACGACGTTCCGCCCCTTGGGCCCGAGGGTCACCTTGACCGCATCGGCGAGCGTGTTGACGCCCTTCAGGATCGCGGCACGGGCGCCGCGGCTATAAACGATCTGCTTCGCAGCCATCTCTCAATCCCCTCGCGGCCGCGCACGGCCGCATCTGCAACGCTTGCGTTCGGTTGCCCTGGATCCGGATCACTTCGCGGCGGAAGCGGCCTCGGTCACGGCGAGCACGTCGTCCTCGCGGAGGAGCACGTGCTCCTCGCCGTCGAGCTTCACCTCGGTGCCGCTGTACTTGCCAAACAGCACCTTGTCGCCGACCTTCACCTCGAGCGGCCGGACCTTGCCGTCCTTCAGGACCTTGCCGTTGCCCACCGCAACGACGCGCCCCTCGATCGGCTTCTCCTTCGCGGCGTCGGGGATGATGATGCCCCCCTTGGTCTTCGTCTCGCTCTCGACACGCTTGACGACAATCCGATCCTGCAGCGGCCTGATTTTCATGGTGGCTCCCTCGTCCTCGGCTGGTTGACTGACCATCGGCTCGCCGGAGGTCCCGTTCGCCCCCCCGCAGGGCCTTCCGCCCACACGACGAGAGCTAAGTGCCCAGGATCACAGTCGCTTGGCACTCTCCTAGGCCGGTGGCTAAACCGCGGCCGAAGGTAAATCAGTCGCCCGGCGCGTCAAGGGCGCGCGCCAGACAGTCGCGACTTTTCCGCGGGCGGCGCCCACACGCCGCAAAGCTGGAGACCCCGGATAGAGCGACCGGACCCCGCGCGATGTCGCGGGGCGCCGTCCGCCACCGTCGAGCCATGCAGCGGGAGGCGAGCCAGGTCAATGGCAAGAGGACGGTATAAGCGGAATTTGTTGGCAGCTCGGCCGCGGGTGCGATGCGCCGGCGGAGGGCGGCGCGATGGAGACGGGGGCGGCAGGGGCGGGGCGAACAGCGCGAAACACCGGGGATTTTCGGCCCGGGGACTTTTTCTTGGGCGGGCCCGATTTTGTTCGCTTGACATACCAGACGGCCCGAGTAGATTCCGCGGCCCGTGGCGCTGATGAACACGGCGCTGACCCCTTGGGGGATCGTCTAACGGCAGGACGCAAGATTCTGGCTCTTGCTATCAAGGTTCGAATCCTTGTCCCCCAGCCAGGTCGATCAGCTCTGCTATCGACCGTCTCGACAGAACAAGGTCCCATCGTCTAGCGGTTAGGACATCGGCCTCTCACGCCGGTAACGCGGGTTCGATTCCCGCTGGGATCGCTACTTTTTCGTCGTTTTTGCTTGCCAGCTTCTCGTTGGTCAGCCTGAGACGCGGCCCCCTCCGCGGGCCGCCGGGCCTTCTCCGAGGGGCCCACCGACGCGCCGAGGAACCCTTCGGCCCGGTGTGGGGCGAGGCCGCAGCGCGCGTTCATGCGCTTCGCGATCTCGTCGCCGGCCCGGACGAGCGCGTAGAACCACCGGATCCCGAAGCGATCGTGCCCCTCCTGGAGCGCCGCGGCCTGGAGCGGGGCCCCGAGCCCGCGGCCGCGATACTCCTCGCGGAGGCAGGTGCAGATCGGCATGCCCGTCCACGAGGGCGCCTCGCCCACATCGGAGATCCAGAGCGGCGGGGCGCCCAGCAGCCCGAGCTGCCCGAGCTGGGAGAGCGCCCGATGCCCGCCGTCCTCGGCGGCATCTGGCTGCGTCAGGACGCACAGGGTGGTGCAGCCGACCAGCGCGCCCCTGCCGTCGCGCAGCGCGAGGGTCAAGGAACGCCCCTCGCCGCCGCGCAGGGTCCAGGCCGGGAGCGGCGCGTGGCCGCTCTCGGCCTGGAGCTCCTGGATCGACCGGATCGTGACGTCGTCGTCCGGCGACACCCGGGACGCGCGGAGGCCCGCCGGAAAGGAGCGAAACCGGCCGAGCCCCTGCACGGCGGCGCGCACCTCGCCGGCCGGGGCGCCCATCACCGAGAGCCCCTCGTCCACCGAGAGGCCCGCCTGGCGCAGCGACGCGGCGAGCGCAGGGAGCTCCGGTCGGGGGGCGTGCAGGAGCACGCGCTCGAAGCAGCGCACGAGCGTCTCGCGCCGCTCCGGGGGCGTCCTCTGGGCGTGCAGCAGGATGAGCGAGCGCCCGTCCGTGGTGATGCCGTCCTGCTCGGCGATCCAGCCGCGCGCGGCGTACAGGATCCGCTGAGCCCGGTAATCCGCTGCCTCGCCGAAGCAGCCCGGTCCGTCCGCCGGAGCAGGGCCGCGCTGCTGCGGGGCGTCGTCGCGATCGAGGTCGAAGGCAAGCATCATGGCGGCATTCCTCCTGGCGAGAGGGACGAGAGGGAACGGAGGCTCCCACGAGAGCCGAAAGCCGGCCGGGGCGCCCGCGCCCTGCGCCCGGACGAGCCCCTGCCGCGCCGCCGAGGTCCACCGGCGAGATGGCCTGAAGCGGCGGTGCGTGAATTCGGGAGAACCCCGCTCAACCGGCGGCTGTTCAGCCCGCGTGTCGAGACTTCAACCTATCCTCGCTCGGCGATCGCGCAAGCCGCGACATGCCATGATCCGGGCAGCGTCCCCGCCGGGGCGCGCACGCTCACGCACACTTATAAACATCTGTAATTATTAATAAAAATTACCAATAGCCGCCTTCGTCCACAGGGCACTTCGCCGCCGACGGCGCCGAGGAGTGGACATAGAACGACCTAGCCTGGAGCGATGCGTGGCGCGGTCCGTAACGCCCGGGGGGGGACGCGCGCGCCGGGGGCGGACCGGCGAGGCGGCCTGGACCCGGGAGATCGCCGGCGATGACCTCGGCGGTTGAGGACGATCGCGCGCCCTGGTAGGTTGCCGTCCAGTATTGCGCGATGACCACCGCCCTTGTCACCCAACCCGACAGCGCCGCGCCCCTGCCACCACGTCCGTTCCTCAAATGGGCGGGCGGCAAGGGCCAGCTGCTACGACAGTTCCAGCCGCTCCTGCCGACGTCGTACGGGCGCTACTTCGAGCCGTTCGTGGGAGGAGCCGCGCTCTTCTTCTGCCTGCAGCCGAAACGCGCGGCGCTGACGGACGTCAACGCCGAGCTCGTCGACTGCTACCGGGCGGTGCGCGACCGGGTCGAGGAGGTCATCGCCGCGCTGGGCAGCCACGCCTACGAGGAGGCGCATTATTACAGGGTTCGCGATCTCGACCCCGCCTCGCTCACGCTGCCCGAGCGCGCCGCGAGGACCATCTTCCTGAACAAGTCGGGCTTCAACGGGCTCTATCGGGTCAACAGCGCCGGCCGCTTCAACGTGCCTTTCGGCCGCTACGTCAAGCCGGCGATCTGCAACCCGCCCCAGCTGCGGGCCTGCTCGGCGGCGCTGCAGAGCGTCGAGCTCGAGGTCCGCGACTTCGAGCGCGTGCTCGACCACGCGACCGAAGGCGACTTCGTCTACCTGGACCCGCCGTACTCGCCGGTCTCGTCGACCGCGAACTTCACCTCGTACAGCGCGGGCGGCTTCAGCTTCCGCGACCAGGAGCGCCTCGCGGCCCTGTTCGCGGCGCTCGACGAGCGCGGGGTCCAGGTGATGCTCTCGAACTCCGATGTTCCCGAGATCCCGCCGCTCTACAAGAGGTTCAAGATCGACCGCGTCGCGGCGCTCCGGAGCATCAACGCGAAGAGCGACGCCAGGGGCCGCGTGGGAGAGATCGTGATCCGGAATTACACGACCCGGCGGAGCCGCAAGGCGGCGGCGGACAAGGCAGGCTGAGCCCGGCGCCGCCGCGGGGCGCGCGCCTCAGTCGACGGTCTTCGACCCGTGCTTCTTCGGATCGGGGGCCGCGAGCTCCTCGGCGTACGCCATGGCCACCTCGATCTCCTCGTGGATCTCGCTCGATGTGACCTTGTTTCCCGAAGGATCGACGGCCTCCCACACGAAGCCACGGAGCTCGCCCGGACGCTCGGGTATCCAGCGGACCCGCAAGGTCCAGCCGTTCATCTCGGCCGTATACCCACCGTCCTCGTGATCTCGCTGCCATGCGGAGACGGTCGGGTGCTTCAGCATCGCGAGATCTCCTGAGCAGGTCGAGAGCACAAAAGAACTGTTCCCGAATGGCCGCGCTCCCCCCCCGAGCAACGCCGCCGTCCGGGAACACAGGGAAGATAGCAGGCGCCTGGCGCCGGGCGATCAGGCAGGCGTGTGTTCCTCATGGGGGTGCACCTTACTCCAGTCCCAGCGCGAGCCGAAAGGTCCTCGCAGGAGCGATGGGCTGTCGGCAGGAACCGCATGAACAGCGCAGGCGTGATCGCACGGACGGGCGGCGCCTGCGGCACGCGCCCCATGCTACGAAGCCTGGATGGGGGCAGGAATTGTCGTCTTTTTCGGGCTCGCGCTCGCCGGCTATCTCCTGGTTGCCCCCGTGGTGGCCTTCGTGTTCGCCGTCCGGGCCAACCGGCGCAACGAGGACTTGCTGCTGCGGATCCACGCGCTCGAGCACCGGCTGGCCGAGCTCTCCGGGCAGCGCGCCCGCGCCGAGCTGACTCCAGCGGCGCAGCGCCCACGCAGCGCGCAACCCCTGGAGCCGGAGCAGACTGCCCAGGACGCCCTCACGACCCCGGCGGTCGCGCCATCCGCGTCCGCCGCCGGGACCGCGGGCGCGCTGCCCGCGGTCGACGAGGGGGCCGCCGGCGCGGCGCCCGCGGTCGACGAGGGGGCCGCCGGCGCGGCGCCCGTGATCGCGTTCCCGGACACCGCCGCCCCCCGGGTGCCTCGCCCCGCAGCGACGCTCGGCGAGAGCGCCGCTGGCGCCGGCTCAGCCGCGCGCCACGGAGCCCAGGAGACCCCCACCATCGAGGAGCGGCTCGGCCTCACCTGGCTCACCCGCGCAGGCGCGGCCACCTTCCTGCTCGGCGCGCTCTTCTTCTTCAAGTACGCCTCGGACAACGCCTGGATCGGGCCCTTCGGGCGCGTCGCGATCGGCGCCGCGACCGGCGCCGCGCTCCTCGCGGCGGCCGAGGTGCTCCGCGGGCGAGCGCAGCGCCGCTTCGTCCACGCGCTCATCGGCCTCGGGCTCGCGGTCCTGATCGCGTCGGTGTGGGCGAGCGCGGTGCTGTACGAGCTCATCCCGATCCGCACCGCCTTCGCGGCGGATGCGGTGCTCCTCCTGCTCGGCGCCGCGCTCGCGCTCCGCCACCGCGGCGAGGCGATCCTGATCCTCTCCCTCGTCGCCGGCTTCCTCAACCCCGTCGTGCTGTCGACCGGGCAGGACCGACCGCTCGCCCTGTTCGGCTACCTCCTGCTCGTGACGAGCGTCGTCCACGCGGTGGCAGCGAAGCTCGGCTTCCGCGTCGCCCCCTGGCTCGCGCTCGCAGGCCACACGGCGCTGTTCTGGGGCTGGTACGATCGGCACTTCGACGCGAGCGCCCTCCCGGGAGACCCGACCGCGGCGCCCTGGCTCGACCAGCCGGCCGAGGCGCTCGCGGGGCCCTACCTCCCGCTCGCCGCCCGCGCCGCGCCGCTCGCGTTCGTCGTGCTCGCGGCGTTGCAGGGCATCCTGCGCGCGCTGTGGGTGCGCCGCGCGCTCGCGCGGAGCGCCGCCGCCGGCGCCGCACCCGCCCCGAGCGCCGGCGCCGGCGCGGCCCCGAGGGGCCCCGCGCCGGCCGGCCGCCTCCCCGGAGCGGCGTCCGCGGACGCCACCGCGTTCGCGGTCGCCGCGCTCGTGCTCGCCCACGCAGGCGCGGGCGCGCTGCTCTTCGACGCCCCGCGCGCGCTCGCCGCCGCCGCCGTCGCGCTCGCGATCGCGGCGACCGTCGCGCTGCGCGCGCTCGGCGAGCGCGGCTGGCTGCTGGCGCCGATGGGCTCCGCCTTCCTCGCCTTCGCCGGGACGTTCGCCGACGCGCCGGCGACGCACCGGACGGCGCTCGCCGCGCTTGTCGCGGTCTGGACCGCCGTCTACCTCGCGGGCTGGCTCCGCGGCGCCGGGCTCGCAGGTCGCCTCGAGCGGAGGATCGCCGTCGCGTGCTCCGCCGGCGCGGCGCTCTTCGCCTGCACCGCGGGCATGCTGCTGCTCGAGACCGAGGCGACGCTCTTCGCGCTCGCGATCGCGGGCGCCGCCGCCGTCGCCGCGTGGATGGCCGCGCGGGCCGAGCTCCCTGGGCTGCTCCTCGTCGCGGCGGTCGTCTCGGCGGGCGCGATCGCGGCGGCGGCTCCAGGCGCGCTCGCGCGGGACGACGCGGCCGCGGCGGCGGCCGTCGACGCGGGCTTCCTCGGCGCATCGTCGCTCGTCACGCTCGTGTTCCTCGGCGCCGTGGGCGCCTCCGCGTGGCGCCCGCGCGCGCCCGGCGCGCCGACGCTCCCCTGGTACGGCGCGCTCGCCGCGAGCGTGGCGACGCTCGGGTTCGTCGCGGCGGCGCTGGGCGCGACGTCCGAGGAGGCGCCGACGCTCCGCGCGCTGCTCACCGCTGCCGCCGGCGCCCTGGATCTCGCGCTCGGCGTGGCGCTCCTGCGCGCCGGCGCGGCCCGCGCCCCCGCCGCGCCTCCGGCCGCCGATCGCGTCGCCCTGCTCCTCGGGCAGGCGCTCGCCCTCTTCGCCGCGGCCGTCGCGTTCGGGCTCGGCGGGGCCACGGTCACCGTGGTCTGGGGCATCCTCGCGGCGGTGGCGGCCGCGATCGCGGCGCGCACCGGCGAGCGCGCCTGGCTCGCCGTCACCCTGCTGCTCTTCCTCGCCGCCTTCGCGCGGGCGATTGGCGTCGATTCTGTCGAGGCCGAGGCGCTCGTGACGACCTGGTTCGAGACGCACGGCCGCGACGGGGCGATGGCCGTCCCCGTCCTGCTCAACGCGAGGGCCTACGCGTTCGTGGGCTTGAGCGCGGCCCTGCTCGCCGCGGGCCGGCTGCTGTCGCGCGCCGGAGCAGCGCGCCCTGCGAGCGCCGTCGGCCCCGTGAGCGCCGAGCTGCGCGCCTCAGGGCTCGCGGCGGTCGGCGCAGGGTATGCCCTGCTCCTCGCGACCGTGGTCATCGAGGTGCGGAGCGCGGTCACCGCGCTGCCCCCCGCGCCCCCTGCCCCGCTCGACGCAGCCGAGTTCACCGAGCTCGCCGTGCAGCACCGCGCCGCCCTCGAGGACCAGCAGGGGAGCCTCGCGATGGCGACCACGCTCGTGCTGGCGCTCGCGGCCATCGCGCTGCTCACGGCGGGGTTCGCGGCGCGCGACGCCTTCCATCGCTACGCCGGGCTCTCGCTGTTCGCCGTCACGATCGCGAAGCTCGTGGCCTGGGACGTCTGGCACGTCGAGCGCATCTACCAGATCGCGCTCTTCACAGGCGTCGGCGCGCTGCTCGTCGGCGGCGGCTTCCTCTACGCGCGGTTCGGCCGGCGCCTCGTGACGCTCCTGCGCGTCGGGCCGAGCGGCGCGGCCGGGCTGCTCGCGCTGCTCGCGGCGACCGGCCTCGCGCGGCCCTCCGAGGCGCAGACCGGCGCGGCGCTGCCGACAGAGAAGCACGCGCTCGTCCGGCCCCTCGACGGCGTGGACGCGGCCGGCGACCACCGCATCGACGTCGATCTCGACCTCTACCGCGAGAGCCGCGCCGAGGAGCTGCTCGCCGACGTCCGCATCGCCGGCCCCGACGGCGCCGAGGTGCCGTACGTGCTGCGCGAGGCCGGCGCCGCGCCCTCCTCCGGGCGGATCGCCGCAACGATGCTCGATCCGGGGGTCGACGCCGCCGGCGTCGCGCACGCGACCTGGGCCCTCGACGCGCCCGGCACGCGCCACTGCCGGATCGAGCTGAGCGTCCTCGGCAGCAGCTTCCTCCGCGAGGCGCGCGTCGACACAGGCGCAGACCCGCGGTCGCTCAGCGAGGTGGCGCGCGGCGCCCACGTGTACCGGATCCCCCAGGGCTCGGAGGCCGTCGAGCACCTCTCGGTCGCCTATCCCCTCTCGCGCGCCGCCCTCGTGCGGATCCGCCTCGTCCCCGACGGCGCCCCGGCGCGCGGCGCGGCCGCGGACGTCCGGATCACGGGCGGCACCGTCGCGTGCGAGCCGCCGGCCGCCGCCCAGAAGGCCGCGCTGCTGCCGCTCGCGATCATCGAGACGCAGCGGGACAGCGACGCGCAGGCGACCCTTGTCACGCTCGACGCCGGCGCCGACGGCGCGCCGCTGCAGGCCGTCCTCCTCGACGTCGCCACACCGGAGTTCAGCCGCCGGGTCGACGTGGCCTCGACCACCTACCGCGCGGTCTGGCCCTCCGTGGGAAGCGGCCGGATCCATCGAGTCCGTCCACTCGGCGAATCCGGGCCGGCGCTCGCGTCGACGCGGGTCCCGTTGAGCCCCACCCGCAAGCGCTTTCTCCGCCTCACGATCCACGATGGCGACTCGGCGCCCCTCTCCCTCTCGGGCGTGCAGGGCGAGGTGCGGGCGCGCGAGATCGTGTTCCGCGCCGGCCAGCCGGGCCCGCACCGGCTCTACCTCGGCGACCCCCTCGGCCAGCGCCCTCGCTACGACCTGGCCGACGTCCTCGACAGCGTCGAGCGCGAGCATCCGCCCGCGGCGGCGCGGCTCGGCGCCGCGCAGGCCAACCCAAGCTTCGGCGCCGCCCGGCTCGCGCGCGATCTCCCGTTCACCGAGCGACACCGCGCGCCGATCGGGGCCGCGCTGGCCCTCGGGCTGCTGGCGCTCTCGGCGTGGGCCGCGCGGCTCCTGCGACAGGGAGCGCGACCACCCGACGACGAGCCTGTGCCACCGCAGCAGGGGACAGCAGACAAAGAGCCCCGGCCATGATGTGATTGCATGTGCGATTGGCCGCCGCGGACAAGAGGGCTCGCCGGCGGTCGCGAGCAATCGTCGAGGTCGATGCACCATGAGAGGCCGGCGCTTCATCTACTTGGGTCTCTGTGCGAGCGTCGGGGCGGCGCTCTGGATTTCGGGCGGGTGCTCCGCTGTATCGCCCAGCCCGCCGGCGCCCGGCGCGGACGGCGGCGGGGGCGCGACCCGCGCCACGACGGCGGAGACCGGCGCCGGCGGGAGCCCCGCATCGACGAGCTCCGGGGACGATTTCGGCAAGGGCGGCGCGCCGGTCGACGAGTTCGATGAGCCCGACAAGGATGGTGACGGCTTCACCGTGGAGGAGGGCGACTGCAACGACGGCGACACGAACGTCAATCCGGGCGCCATCGAGGTCGCGATCACGGAGCCAGACGACGCCGGTGTCGTGCCCGAGCCGGCCGACGAGGACTGCGACGGCGAGATCGATAACGTGCTGCCGACGTGCGACAGGAACATCGCTCCCGCCGACTTCGACGCCATTCATGGGGCCCACGCCGTCGACCTCTGCGCCAAGGCGTCGCCCGGCGACAGGAAGTGGGGCGTGCTGAGCGCGGAGTACGTGCGCGGCGACGGCTCGCCCGCGGAGCCCACGCCCGCTGTGGGCGTGCTCGATTCGTTCGGCCCCAACGTGCACGCGCAGGGCGGGACCCGCATGCTTGTCCTGTCCACGGGTCGCGCCCGGATCGCCCACTGGCCAGGCGCGTGCAACACGTCGAGCTGCACGAACTATGGGCCGGGAGAGGCGCCGCCCGGCTTCCCGCAGGACAACCCGGATTGCCCTCCTTCGTCGACGATCAACGACGACATCGGCCTGGAGCTCGTCATCCGCACGCCGACGAACGCGACCGGCTACGAGTTCGCGTTCAAGTTCTACACCTTCGAGTACCCGGAGTTCATCTGCTACCATTTCAACGATCAGTTCCTCGCGCTGGCGACGCCGGCCCCGCCCGGGTCGCTCAACGGCAATCTCTCGTTCGATAGCCTGGGCAAACCCGTCAGCGTCAACATCGGCTTCTTCGATGTCTGCGAGGGGTGCGACCTCGGGCCGGACGAGCTCGAGGGCACCGGCTTCGGGCTGTGGGACGACGCCGGCGCGACCCGCTGGCTGCGCACGCAGGCCCCGGTCACCGGCGGCGAAGAGCTCAAGCTGCGGTTCATGATCTTCGACACCGGCGACGACGCGCTCGACTCGACCGCGCTCGTCGACGGCTTCAAGTGGGTCGCGAACGGCGGCACCGTCGCGGTCGGGACCGCGCCGGTCGAGGATCCCCGGTAGCGCCCCGGGCCATCTCCCGCGCGCACGCACGGCCTGCAGCGCCCCCGCGTAGCGCAAACGGAGTTTTCACGGACGGGATTGTTGCGGTGGACGATACACTGCGGCCATGCTGCTCCCGTCGCTGGAGAACCTCGCCTGCTTCGAGGCTGCAGCGAGGACGCTGAACTTCCGGACCGCGGCGCGCGCCGTCGCGCTCAGCCCCGCGGCGTTCGGCCAGCGCATCCGGCAGATCGAGGAGCAGGTGGGCGCGCCGCTGTTCGAGCGGACAACCCGCCGGGTGCACCTGACGCCGGTCGGGCTCGCCTTGCTGCCGCGCGCCCGCCAGTGCCTGGCGCTCGCCGAGGACTGCCTCCGCAGCGTGATGAGCCCCGCGCCCACCCCGGTCGAGCTGACGCTCGGCACGCGCTTCGAGCTCGGGATGTCGTGGCTCGTCCCCCAGCTCGGCCCGCTGACGCGGCGGCGTCCGGAGGTGGTACTCCACCTCTACTTCGGCGCCTCCGAGGATCTGCTGAGGCGCCTGCACGACCGCAGCGTCGATTGCGTGGTCACGAGCGCCCGCTGGAGCGCGGCGAGCCTCGCGGCGGAGACGCTGCACGAGGAGCGCTACGCGTTCGTGGCCGCGCCCAGGCTGCTGCGGCGCGAGGCGTTCTCCCGCCCGGAGCACGCGTCGCGGCACTGCCTGCTCGACATCGACGCGACGATGCCGCTCTTCCGGTACCTCGCGGACCAGATGGGCGGCGTGGGCCGCTTCGCGTTCGCGCGCCATCGCTGGGTGGGGCTCGGCGCCGCCATGAAGGCGCTGGTGCTCGCCGGCGAGGGCGTGGCGGTGCTGCCGCTCCACATGGTCGCCGCCGAGCTCCGCGGCGGCAAGCTGAAGCGGCTCCTCCCGTCGGCGGCGCTCGCGCGCGATCACTTCCGGCTCGTGTACCGGCGCGACGACCCGCGGAGCTCGCTCTACGCGAAGCTCGCCGAGTCGCTGCGCGCGGCGCCGATCCAGTGAGGCGCGCCGGGCCCGGCGCGGCGCGGCGCGGCGCGGACTAGCGTAGACTCGCGGCGAAGGACCATGAGCGAGCTCCCCCACGGCGACGCGTGCTGCCGCAAGACGCCGATCACGGCGCAGGACATCAACGGCGGACCGGACCCGAGCCACCGTGTCCCCTTCGTCATCACGGCGCCCGGCCAGTACGCGCTGGCGGAGGACGTCGACTGGGTAGCAGCGGGCGAGGACGCGCGGGCGATCACGATCGCGAGCGACGACGTCACGCTGGACCTGTGCGGGAGGACGCTGCGGCAGCTCGCCCCTCCGGTGCCCGCCCTCGCCCGAGGCCCGAGCGCGAGGCCGTGCCGGGGCGAGGTCGTCTCCGGGAACGTGGGCGTCTACGCCGAGGGGCGGCGGCGGCTCGTCATCAAGAACGGCAGCGTGCTCGGGATCCAGGGGGTGGGGATCGCCGTCAAGGCGTGCAGCCAGGTGGATCTGCGCGATCTGTCGGTCAGGCGGTGCGGCGGCGACGGGGTGTTCGACACGAGCTTCCTGTGCCGGAACGGCGGGATCTTCGTGATGGGCGCCCAGGACGCGGACGGCAACATCGCCTTTGCGTCCGACATCCGGATGCTCGATTGCGTGTGCTCGGAGAACGCGAGCCGGCTCGACTTCGTCGTGACGCTCGGCGCGCTCGTCCTGTTCTGCGACAACGTGGAGGTCAAGCGGTGCGTGTTCAACCACACGGCGAACACAAGCGCTCAGCCGAGCGGCGTGCAGTTCAACGTCGTCGGCGCCGACTTCGTCATCTGCCGGAACGTGCTCGTGGAGGACTGCGAGGCGCACGACAACACGTCGGGCGGAGAGCCGGCCGGCTTCTTCGCGTGGGGGGAGAACTACAAGTTCCTGCGCTGCCGGGCGAACCGGAACTTCACGCTCACCGGCAACCGGGCGTGCGGATTCAACATCTCGACCACGAGCAACCTGGAGATGGTCGACTGCGAGGCGAACGGGAATTACAACGCGAACCCGGTCGCGTCCGCCGATGTCGTCCGCGATTTCTCCGCGCTCGGCTTCCGCATCGGCAGGGCGGTGTACCGCGGGCTGCTCGATAGCTGCCGCGCGATGGGCAACCACAGCGTGGGCGCGAACGCGCCCGCCGCCGGCTTCGCGCTCCACTCGACCCGCCAGGTGGTGCTCCGGCGCTGCGTGGCTGTGGGCAACAGAAACGCGAGCGGAGCCGCCGAGAATGACGGGCTCGCGGCCGGGTTCATCGCGTCGGCGCCGCTCGCGGCCCCGGAGGGCGGCCTCGTGGGAGGGGAGGACAACGCGTTCGTCGACTGCATCGCCGACGGCAACACGGTCCACCGCACCCCCCTGTTCGTGCAGCCGCCGGCCCCGCCGGTCGACGCCGGTCCGTCGCGCGGCGACCCGCAGAAGGGGGCCGGGTTCCTGCTCGATCGCCAGAAGGACGCGCGGATCGTCGGGTGCCAGTCCGCGAACAACGATGGCAAAGGGATCTGGCTGCGGGCCTGCGCGCGCGCGCTTGTCGAGGGAAACACGCTGTCGAGGAACACGCTCTACGGCATCCAGAACGAGGACCCCGCCGGGCTGAGCGCCTTCACGGGCAACCGGGCGCACCTGAACGGGTCCTGTCATCGCCACAACTACGTCGGTCTGCCCCCCGGGACGCCGGTCCGCCAATGGACGCTCGGCTCCCCTCCCCCCGACGGCCCTTCGGGGCCGATGGACAACCTCAGCATCCGGCTGCCCTGAGGACAGCGCCGGCGCCGCCCGGAGCAGCGCTCGGCCGGGGGCCCCGGAGCGCGCGCTGCCGCTCTGCCTCGCTCCGGCGCGCGTCAGCGGTTTCCGTCCGGTGCCTGCTCGACGCGCGCCCGGATGGCCGCGACGGCGCGCGCCGAGCCGTCCAGGTTCTCCGCGTTGAGGAGGCTCTTCGGCAGCGGCAGCTTCGGCCGGAGGAAGACATCGAGGGACAGGCGTGTCGTCTGGGCGTCGATCTTCTCCAGCCGCCAGGTGGCTTGCAGATCTTTCACGTTGCCGGAGGCGAAGCGGGACGAGTAGGTCTCGATCCCGTCCACGACGACCGGCTTCTGGATCTCGATGCGCGCCCACATCGTGACAGCGCCCTGCAGCGCCGAGACTTCCATGTAGATATCCCATCCGCCAGCGGGCGTGCGCCCAAGCAAGCGGCACTTCTTGTAGTGCGGCATGAACTCCGGATAGCGCTCGAACGAGAGCACCGTGGCGCGCACGCGCTCCACCGGCGCCTTGACGACCGCCGTCGCTCTACCGCGCGAGAACCCGGTGTTTCCGATCGGGATCGCCGAGCTCGCGATCCCTGCCGTGTCGGGCGCCGGCTGCGCGCGTTCGCTCCTCCCGTCGTCCCCTGCGGCGGCCAGGAGCACATCGCCGCTATCGCGCTGCGCCACTGGCAGGCGCGGTGAATCCAGGTTGTTTCCCCGTTCACCGCCCCCGCACGCCGCCGTCGCGAGAGCGAGTCCTCCGGCGAGCGCGGTCCGTCTCAGGGCGCGATGGACGGTCTTGGTCGAGCGAGTTCTCCCCATACCCGCCGAGCTTGCCAGCGACGTGCCCGCCGCCGCCCCCCCGCCC
Organism: Sorangium sp. So ce590; assembly: GCF_051521365.1. Lineage (NCBI taxonomy): Bacteria > Pseudomonadati > Myxococcota > Polyangiales > Polyangiaceae > Sorangium > Sorangium sp. So ce590. Next base: position 3,537,040 of record NZ_CP150346.1, on the reverse strand, counting down.
CTGACACCGCTCCGCACATCCGCGCCCAGGCCCCGCCCCCGCCACCCCGAACGGATCCCCCCCATCGAGCGCCGCCCCCGCCCCAAAATCAGCGCCCCCTGCCCCCCGCCCCCAAAATCCCGAAGCCCCCCTCTCCTCCCCCTCTCCTCTCCCTCTCCTCTCCCTCTCCTCTCCCTCTCCTCCCCCTCTCCTCCCCCTCTCTCAATCCATCCCCCCCAACCGTTGCCGGGGCTCACCCGCACAGGAGACGGGCCCAGATCGGCGTTTTCGGCGCGGAGGCGTACTCCTGTACGCCGAGCACCGAAAACGTCGAGATGGGCCCGTATCCGAAGCGGGTGAGCCCCTAAGCTTCACCAGAGAGGTAGGAGGTTAGGGAGGGGATCGGGATGCCGGTGGGGCGGCCGAACTGCCAGTCGGCGGACTCGACTCCGACGCCGCCGATGTCGAGGTGGATGAACGGGAGCGTCCCCCCCTTGAGCCCCGAGGCGATGTCGAGGAACGCGAAGGGGAACTGATGCCCGCGCGGCGTGTTCACCGAGGCGAGGCGGTTCGACGAGACAACGTCCTCGGCGCTCGACCGAGGCGCGACGAACGCGTAGTCCTCGCGCCGCGGCCGCACGCGCTCCATCGGCTCGCCCCAGCGCTCCGCGAGGACGTCGAGCCGGTCGAGCTCGGTCCGCGCCGCGGAGTTGCAGATCGCGCCGGTGTAGGGCCCGTGGGCGCGGTAGACGTGCCCCGTCAGCGTCGCGACAGAGAACAAGATCGGGTCGGCGGCGCCGCTCATGGCGAGCTCCCGCGCGAGCGCGAGGAGGTCGGCCAGGATGAGGCGCCCCTCGGCGTCGGTGTTGCCGATCCGCACGCGCACGCCGGCGCGGCTGCGGATGATCTCGTCGCTGACGTAGGACTCCTCGCCGATGCTGTTGCGCACGAGCCCGAGCAGCCCGACGATGCGCACGCCCTCCAGGCCGAGCGCCGCGGCCGCCCGCACGAGCCCGGCGACCGCGCCGGCGCCGCCCTTGTCGCGGGACATCCCGGCCATGTGCCCGTCGGTCTTCAGGTCGACGCCGCCGGTGTCGTAGGTGACGCCCTTGCCCGCGAGCAGCACGGTGCGCCGGATCTCCCCGCGAGGCCGGTAGTCGAGCCGCACGACGCACGGCCGGTGCCGCTCGACGACCCGCGACGCCCGCGAGACCGCGCTGATGAGGGGGTAGTCGTCGACGTTGCGCTCGATCTTGACGAGCACGCCCGTCCTGGCGAACGCCGCCTCGCACATCTCGGCGACGCGGCGGGGCGCCATCCGCTCCGGCTCGGTGCCGGTGATGTCGCGGCAGAGCGCGCGGCCGACCTCGATGGCCGCGATCTCGCGGGCGCGCGCCTCGGGCAGCCCGAGCACCGCGAGCGACTCGGCCGAGCGCGGGGCCATCTCCGCCTCCCGCGCCTCCAGCGGGGTCCACTGGCTCCCGAGCGCGGCGAGGGCGCCCACCTCGATCGCCCGCGCGAACCGCGGCGCGGCCGGCGCGCGCACGACGAGCAGCGGCCGGCTCGCCCCCGCGTCCACCGCCCGCGCGAAGCCGGCCGCCGCCGCCTCGGCGACGGAGCGGACGTCGTCGACGTCCTCCGAGAGCGCCCCTGTCGGCGCGAGCACCAGGCGCCCGCCGGGCACCCCGGGCGCCGGCAGGACGATCGGCGCACACTTGCCCTCCAGCGCGCCGTCGACGCGCGCGGCCGCCTCGACCACCGCGCCGAGGGCGGGCCCGAGCCCCCCCGCGTGCTTCGCGATCGGCGACGGCGCGACGAGGACGACAGCATCGCAGCCCGCGGTCGCCGCGGTCGACTCGACGAGGGCGTTGGCGGGCAGCCCCGCAAGGGAAGTGACATGGACCATGGCGGCGGATGATGTCACAGGGGTCAGCATTTTTGCAGCACCAGTCGCCGCCGGCAGAGAACCGACATCGTCCCCCCAAGGCAGCTTGGCCGGACGTGGCCGGTCGCCGCGCGCCCGCGCCGCGCCCCTGACCCGCAGGGCGCCATCGCTCGCGCGCGTCCGCCCCGGCGGTCACGCGCAGCCGGCGGCGCCGAGCGCCACGTGCGACGGCGACTGACCGCCCTCCCTCCTCGCGCGGGACGGGAGAGCGCTCGCGATGGAGGGAGGAGAGCGGAAGGGAGATGAGAGACGGAGAGGCGCTTCAGGAAAAGAGCACGACGCTGCGGATCGACTCGCCCGAGTGCATGAGGTCGAGGGAGCGGTTGATGTCGTCGAGCGGCATCGTGTGGGTGATGAGCTCGTCGATCTTGATCTTGCCCTCCATGTACCAGTCGACGATCCGGGGGACGTCGGTGCGCCCCCTGGCGCCGCCGAACGCGGTGCCCTTCCAGACGCGCCCGGTGACGAGCTGGAAGGGGCGCGTGGAGATCTCCTCGCCGGCCCCGGCGACGCCGACGATGATGCTCGTTCCCCAGCCCTTGTGGCAGCACTCGAGCGCCTGGCGCATCACCTTGACGTTGCCGATGCATTCGAAGCTGAAATCGGCGCCGCCCCGGGTCAGGTCGACGAGGTAAGGCACGAGATCCCCCGCCACCTCGTTCGGGTTGACGAAGTGGGTCATGCCGTATTTTTCGGCCAGCTCGCGGCGCTTCGGGTTGATGTCGACGCCGACGATGAGGTCGGCGCCGGCCATCCTGGCGCCCTGGATCACGTTCAGCCCGATGCCGCCGAGGCCGAAGACCACCACGTTGTCGCCGGGCCGCACCTGCGCGGTGTTGATGACGGCGCCGATGCCCGTCGTCACGCCGCAACCGATGTAACAGACCTTGTCGAACGGCGCGTCCTCGCGGATCTTGGCGACGGCGATCTCGGGCAGGACGGTGAAGCTCGAGAAGGTCGACGTGCCCATGTAATGGTGAATCCGCTCGTTGCCGATCGAGAAGCGGCTCGTTCCGTCCGGCATGAGCCCTCGGCCCTGGGTCGCGCGGATGGCCTGGCAGAGGTTGGTTTTTCCGCTGGTGCAATAAGAGCACTGGCGGCACTCGGGCGTGTAGAGAGGGATCACGTGATCGCCTTTCTTGAGGCTCTTCACGGACGGGCCGACGTCGACGACGACGCCGGCGCCCTCGTGGCCGAGGATCGCGGGGAAGAGGCCCTCCGGATCCTTGCCCGAGAGGGTGTAAGCGTCGGTGTGACAGACGCCTGTGGCCTTGATCTCGATGAGGACCTCGCCTTCGCGAGGGCCCTCCACCTGGACGTCCTCGACCGTGAGCTTCTCGCCGGCCTTGTGGGCCACGGCTGCGCGCGCTTTCATGATCGGTGGTTCTCCTCCCGCAAGCGGGGCGTTCGGGGCCTGAGCGGCGCCCGAGCCCCTCCAATAGCCGGCCGGGGAAGCAGGTTTCAAGGGGGACCCGGCCGGCGGCGCGCCGCGCCGCGCCGCCGACGCGGCCCGCTCGCCCCCTCCCGCGACGAGGGCCCCGCCCGCGCGCCCGGCGGGGCGTGCTCCCACTCCACCCCACAGACGACGCGCGCCGCGCGTGGGGCAGACAACCTCTGTTGCGCGAGGAATTGCCCGCCGTTCACGCGGCGTCACGAAAGGTTGCTCTCGGCCAGCTTGGCAGTGAATCGGATGGCGCTCGTGGACCGGCGCGCGTACCATCGCTCCGTTATCCTTATGCGCACCCATCCTTGTCCACTCGGTCACCGCGCTCTCATCACAGCAGCCGCGCTGGTCCTCGCCGCCTGCTCGGGTGCCAGATCGCCTGACGGCGTGGCGGCGGGCAAGGACGGCGGCGGGGGGAGCGTCTCCGCCGAGGGCGGCCAGGGCGGCCAGGGCGGCGGGCAGGGCGGCCAGGGCGGCCAGGGCGGCCAGGTCGGCGTCATGGAGTGTGTCGACGAGTGCCCTGCGGAGAAGGGTGGAATCAAGATCGGCTGCGAGACCCGCTTCATGTTCGGAATGAACTACGCGTGGCACAACTTCGCCGGCGACTTCGGCGGCATCGCCGCGTGGGACAAGCGCGGCGTCGCGGCCGAGGCGGAGACGCATGCGAAGAACCTCGCTGGCATCCGCGCTCACGGGGCCAGCGTCGTGCGGTGGTGGATGCTGCCGGAGCTCCGGGGCGAGAGCGTCGTGTTCGACGCGAACGACAACCCCATCGGCCTCGGCGGGACGACGCGGAGCGACGTCGAGAAGGCGCTCGAGCTCGCCGAGCAGGCGGACGTCCACCTCATGTTCTGTCTCTTTTCGTTCGACAACTTCCACGCGACCCGGGTCGACGCCGACGTGAAGACCGTCGGCCTGGCCTCCCTCGTGACGGACGCCGAGAGGCGCGCGGCGCTCCTGGAGAACGTCGTCAAGCCGCTCGCCCAGGCGGTCGAGCAGAGCCCTTACCGGCACCGGATGGTCGCCTGGGACGTGATCAACGAGCCCGAGCTGGCCATGACCGGATCGAGCCCGTACGGCGACCCCGACTACGCCCCGGACCCCCAGGTGGAGCCGATCGCGCACGAGCCGATGGAGACCTTCCTCCGCGACACGATCGGGGTGCTGCGCGCGGAGAGCAAAGCGCTCATCACGATCGGCTCGGCCTCGATGAAGTGGGCGCGCGCCTGGACGACCGCCGACCTCGATTTCTACACATTTCACATGAACGACCGGGTCAACCGCTACTGGCCTTACAACCAGTCGCCCGCGGACTACGGCATCACCGACAAGCCGGTTGTCATGGCCGATTTCCCCATCGCCGGCCTGGCCACCGCCACCTTGTCGATCCTCCTGGAGAGCTGGTACAGCCAGGGATACGCCGGCGCGATCAGCTGGGCCTACGGCGACGCGACAACGACCGAGCTCGAGACGATGAAGGCCTTCGCCGACTCGAAGGGCTGCGACGTACAGTACTGAGCCGGGGAAAAAACAAGGCACCGAGGAGCTCTTCTCCTCGGCGCCCCTGGAACAGCATCGGCGCCGCGGCGCTGGACTACGAGGGAGGCAGCCAGTAGTCGACGAGCGACGCCCCCGTCACATCGTGGGCGACCCCGCTCGCGATCGCCCACTGGGCCAGCGCGCGCCCCAGCGCCGCCATCGTGGGAAAGCGCCCGTCGGGCGCCTTGGCCAGCCCCCGCTCGATGATCTCCCAGAGCCGCGGGTGCGGCTCGAGCACCTCCGGGCGCTGCGGATCGACGCGCAGCACGTCGTGCACGATGGAGATGCTCTCCGGCCCGCCGAACGGGCGCCGGCCGCTCACGAGCTCGTAGAGCACCACGCAGACGCTCCACACGTCAGAGCGCGCGTCCGACTCCGGCCCGCCGCGAACCTGCTCGGGCGCCATGTAGGCAGGGCTCCCGACCAGCGCCTCCCTCGGCCCGTCGTCGAGCGCGCGGGTCGCCGTGAAGGCGATGCCGAAGTCGATCAGCTTGGGGACGATCCGGCGGCCGTCGCGCACGAGCACGATGTTCGCCGGCTTCACGTCCCGGTGCACGACCCCGGCGCCGTGCGCGGCGCTGAGCGCCCCGATCACCGGCAGGAGCAGCTGGACCCCGGAGATGGGCGACATCGCGCCCGACTCGGCCAGCGCCTGGGCCAGCGACCGGCCCTGGAGGAGCTCCATCACCACGAACGGCTCCCCCTCCTCCGTGAAGCTGAGATCGAACACCCGCACCGCAGCGCGGTGGGACACCCGCGCCGTCGCCTGGGCCTCCTTGAGCAGCCGCGAGGCAGCCTCCGGCACCGCGCAGTCACGACGGATGAGCTTCAGCGCGACATCGAGGTTCAGGGCGAGATTCCGGGCCTTCCACACGGCGCCCATGCTGCCCTCCCCGAGCATCTCCGTGAGGCGATAGCGCGCCGCCAGGACGTCGCCTGGGGCGTAGCGCCGCAGCGCGACGGCCGGCGCATCGCTCGGCGGAACCGACAGGGCGGCAACAGGCGACATGCCGGCAAGCCCGGCCCGCAGCGTGGCGGGCGACACGCTCGCCGGGGCGGCCGGGGCGTCGCTCGCCGGGTCCAGCGGCACGACATCCCCACCAGGGCGCCATACCGAGCCGGACGGCCGCGACAGCCTGCCCGGCGTCCGGATGTCGACAGGCTCGAACGGAGAGCGGTGCGGCGAAGGCCAGCGCGGAGACCGCGGCGAGCGGTACGCGCGCGGAGAAGAAGCTCTGCCCCCGCTCGGGGGACGGGATCGATTCGACGCGGGTTCCATCGATGCGCCATGTGGCGTCGTGGAGCTGTCAGTTCGTCGGGTGTCCATGACCTTGCCTTGCCCACGGGTACTGCAAGGAACAGGCCGACAAAAAACGCCGCAACTGCGCCTCGTTCGCGCCCGCTCGGCGCCGCGGTGCGGGGCCGAGGCCTCAGATCCAGCGCCCTTCGCCGTCAGGTCGCCTCAGACCAGCGGCGCGCCGCCGGCTCCAGCGGTCCGGGACAGCGCGCGACCGAGCCGCCGGCGCAAGGGTTGTCGCGCAACGCATTCCCTGCGCACGGCGCCTCGGGGCGGCGAGCATATCGGCGTCGGGTGTCAGCCCTCTGCCCCTCAACGGGATCGCGAGCGTGCGGGCCAGGTCGTTGCCTGTCCCGAGCGGCACGAGGCCGAGCTGCGCCCGATCCTCGCGCCCATCGCGCCTCCCGCGCGCCTCGTACGGCTCAGCGGGGCGCGCCTGACAGGACGCGCCCCTTGAACGCGATCGGGACCTCGAGCTCCCTGGCCGCCTCGACGAGCAGCGCGTGCTCGCTCTCGTGGATCACGCCGTCGGCGGCGATCAGCCGGACCGCCAGCTCGATCGCGGCCTCGCGCATCCGCACGTCGGGCAGGCGCTCGCGGAGGGCCGAGAAGCGACCGTGCCTGCCCTCCTCGCGCACCGAGCGCTCGGTGACGGCGATGAGCGACTCGACGACATCCGCCCCGAGGCGGCCCGCGCTCATCGCCGCCGCGTGCGCCGTGAGCTCGGCGCGCTCAGCCTCGTTGATGGATCCGTCAGCGTACGCGGCGAGGAACATGATCTCGACCATCGCCTCGAGCTTGCTGATCTCGAGGTGAGGAAAGGAAAGCTGCGTCTCTTCCATCATGAGGTCCTCAGGCTAGCGTATCACGACCCCGCCGGACACGGCGCCCGCGCGCCCGCTCGCTCGGCGCCACCGGGGCGCTCGGATTTGCCCCGGAGTGAATCCCATGAAGGCGAGAAGGCAGGGAGATCCTTGATCTTTTCTTCCCGGCTTCCCGCCTGCATGTTCAAATCCGGCCACCACCACCGCCGGTTGGTGCTCAACTCCTCCTCCAGATCAGCCCCTCCACCTCGGTCTTCCCCCTCCACCTCGGTCTTCCCCCCACCTCGACTCCCCGACCATGAGCTCCACCACCCCGACCGACCTCTTCCTCTCGCTGACCCCGCACAAGGTGATCGAGGCCGTCGAGGCCGCAGGCGTCCTCTGCAACCGCGTCTGCTATCCGCTGAACTCGTTCGAGAACCGCGTCTACGAGGTCGAGCTCGAGGACCGCACCCGCATCATCGCGAAGTTCTACCGACCAGGGCGCTGGACGCGCGAGCAGATCCTGGAAGAGCACCGGTTCCTCGCGGAGCTCGCGGACGCCGAGATCCCCGTGTGCCCGACGCGCCTCTTCCCCGACGGCGAGACGCTCCACCAGATCGACCACATCGAGTACTGCCTCTTCGAGCGCATGGGCGGCCGCGCCCCCGACGAGCTCGGAGACGAGCTGTTCGTGCGCCTCGGCAGGCTCGCCGCCCGCATCCACAACGTGGGCGCGCAGCGGACCGCCGAGCACCGCATCCGGCTCTCCGCCGACACGTACGCGCGCGAGGACCTCGGCTGGCTCGCCGAGCGCAAGGTCCTCCCCGCCGCCGTCGCGCAGCGGTACCTCGCGGCCGCGCGCGCCGTCGCCGACGCGGCCGAGCAGCGCCTGCGCGGCGTCGACGTGCACCGCATCCACGGCGATCTGCACCCGGGCAACCTGCTCCTCCGCGACGGCGCGCTCCGCGTGCTCGACTTCGACGACATGGTCGTCGGCCCCGCCGTGCAGGACCTCTGGCTCGTCCTCCCCGGCCGCGACGCGGCCGCTCGCCAGCAGCGCGAGCTCTTCATCGAGGGCTACGAGGAGCTCCGCCGCTTCGACCGGTCGACCCTCGGGCTGATCGAGCCGCTCCGGGGCCTCCGCATGATCCACTACGCCGCCTGGATCGCGCGGCGGTGGCACGACCCCATCTTCCCGAGGACTTTCCCGCACTTCGGCACGGAGGCGTACTGGCGCGACGAGGCGAGCTCGCTCGAAGAAGTGCTCCAGTTGACCCGCTCCGAAGACGGCGGAGGCCCCGACGGTGGCGCAGACGAGCCGCCGCCGAGCGGGGGCAAGTACTTCTGGGACCTGAACTGACCGGCGCGCCTCCGAGCGCCCGCGCGCGCTCAGAGGCGCTTCAGCACCAGGATCAGCCGCCACGCCGCGGCGCGCTCGAACGGCACGTCGACGTTGAAGTCGCCGAGCGTCGCGACCAGGGAGAGCTCCGGCACCCGCTCCGCGACGCGCCGCCAGCCGGCGAGGTCCGGGATGTGCCAGGTCGCCACCTGCCGGAACGACGAGAGCTCCCGCGGCGCGCCGCCGTTGCGCCGGGCCGAGCACACGACCTCGAGGCTCACGGGCACCACGCGATCGGGCGTCGCCTTCTCGATGTGGATGCGGAACCGCGCGTCGATCGACTGTTCGCCGCGCAGCTCGGTCCACTCGGTCCGGTTCACGCCGGACGGCGTGAGATCGACCGGGTGGGTCGCCTCGATGACGTGGACGCCGCCCGGCAAGAGGAGCGAGGCCGCGAGGCGGAGGTGGCGCTCGAGCGCCGCCGGCGTGGCCAGCTGGTGGATCGCCGACAGCGGCACGAACGAGAGATCGACCGGCGCGACGTCGGGGCGCTCGTCGAGCTCCGCACGGCAGAAGCGGATGCCCGCCCCGGCGCCGCGGGCGCACGCGGCGCGCTCGGCGTAGGCGATCATCGCCGCGGAGCCGTCCGCGCCGACGCAGCCGACGCCGAGCTCCGCGAACGCCGCCAGGTGCCGCGCAGGCCCGCAGGCCCACGAGAGCACGCGCTGCACCGGGCGGGCACCGAAGCGGCGCGCGCACGCGAGCAGGAAGTCGCGCTCCGCAGCGTAGTCGCGGTAGCTGAAGGCCGCATCGTAGAGCGCAGGCTCCCCCGGCGCGGGCGCCTCGCCCGGCGCGAGCGCCTCACCGCGCGCTGGCGCCTCGCCGCGCGCGCCGGGCCAGGCGGCGCGCGCCCCCTCGACGGCCGGGGGCGCAGCCGAGGCGCGCACCTGTGCGACCCGCTTCGTGTAGATCATGAGATCGTCGCCCGGCGCGTAGAAGTCGGCGATGACCGCCGCCCGCGTGAACTGCACCGCGTCGTAGAAGCGCACCGCCGCGCCGTGCCCCTCCCGGCTGCCCGTCTCGACGCGCACGAGGCCGCCGCCCTCGCGCGCGATCTCGCTCTCCATGGTCGAGACGAGCCCGCGCGCCACGCCCGAGCGCGCGAAATCCGGCGAGGTCGCGATCCAGTACAGGTCGTACGTGGACTGCGTCATCGGCGTGCGGCCATAGCAGAGATACCCCGCCAGCCGCGGCGCCCCGCCGTCGCGCGGCGCGCCGTGGAAGCTCAGCACGAACCGGTAACCGTCCGACGAGGGCTGGGCCAGCGCCACGTCGACGAGCTCCAGCGCCACCGCGCGCTCGTCGTCGGTGAACGCCGGGAGCGAGTCGAGCAGCTCCGCGATGAGCGGCCGGTCTTCGGGGCGGAGCCCGCGCTGCGTGCTCACGGCGCCTCGGGCGCGGCGGCGATGGCGCCGCGGGCGGCGGGGCGCACGGCGGCGCGGCCGCGCGCCGGAGGGCGGCCCCGCGCGCGCAGCAGATCGCCCTGGCGCGCACCGCGGGCGAGCGCGGCGCGGAGGATCTCCCAGACGACGTCGGCGTACGAGAGCCCGGCGCGCGCCGCCGCCCGCGCGAAGCCGGCGTCCGGCGAGAGGTCGCAGTTCGGGTTGACGTCGATGACGTACGGCGTGCCGCGCTCGTCGAGCCGCACGTCGACGCGGCCGTAGTCGCGCAGCCCGAGCACCTCGAACGCGCGGCGGCCGATGGCGACCACCCGGCGCAGGTCGAGCGGCCGCAGCACCGCCGCCGTGGAGGGTGTACCGAGCCACGCGGCCGTCTCCGGGCGCCACTTCGACTCGTATGTGACGACATGCGGGTGCCCATCGGGCAGCCCCTGAAAGATGATCTCGCCGGGCGGCAGCACGCGCGGCGCCGGCCATCCGAGCAGCGAGACCGAGAGCTCTCGCCCGTGCACGTAGCGCTGCACCACGACCGGCTGGCGGCACTGCGCGACGACCGCGGCGACCTGGTCGCGGAGCGCGGCGCGATCGTGGACGACCGAGCCCCGATCGATCCCGGTCGAGCCGTCCTCGCGCTCCGGCTTGACGATGACCGGGAACGCGACGTCCGGGAGGCGATCCGGGCCGTCGACCCGCACCGTCTCGGGCACGCGCACGCCGGCGCGCGCGAGGATCCAGTTCGCCTCGGCCTTGTGAAGGCAGCTCCGGAGCGCGACGTGATCGCTGCCCGTGAAGCGGATATCGAGCCCCGCGAGCAGCCACGCGCACATGACCTCGTGGCGGCTGTCGCCGTCGAGCGCCTCGCACAGGTTGAAGATCACGTCGGGGCGATGATCGCCGATGGCCGCGAGCACCTCGCTCGGCCGGAGCACCGGCCGGTGCGCCACGCGCACGCCGGGGGCCGCGGCGAGGGCCGCGAGGACGCTCTCGGCGACGGCCGCGCTGCCGTCCACCCGGCCGAGCCGGAGCCGGCCGCTCCCCACCCGCTGCGCGAGTGGCGGCTCGTCGACGGCTTCCTCCGGATCTCTGTTGGACAGGAGCAGTATCCGGGGCTCAGGCACTGCGCGCCTCCGCGCCGCAGCGCCGCACGCCCGCGCGGGGCGGGAGAGCGCGCGACGGCGGCGCCGACCTCGGGGAGCGACCCGCGGCAGGGCTGTCCGAGCCGGAATGTGGAGAGAGCGCCCCGTCGAAGGACATACGAACGCGACGGAATCCATGCATGCAAGTGGCGCCACTTCACCAGCTTGCCCGGCAATCGCAAGGGGAGATTTGCGCTCTCTGGACGGAATGAACGATGCAGCGCGCCATGGTTCAAAGGCGCCGCGACGCATTCAATCCGGCGCGATATGCCCCCTGGCGAGCTCTTCTGCGCGCCGAAGGCCCGAGACAACGGGCACCTGGTGAGCCAGCCGCCAATCCAGGAGCCTCCCTGACGGATCCAGGAGCGCCGGTGACGCGGGGAGAGGGCTGGAGTGGAGGGGAGAGGGGAGCCCGGCAGAGCGCGGATGAGCGACCGTGCGGAGGTGGAATCGCTGGAGTCGCCGGGGACGCCAGAAAGGGGCTTCCCTTCCCGGCGCCCTCGATCCTTGCGCGGCCTCAGGCGGCCTGGTGGGCAGCGCGCGGCCGTCGATCGGCCGGGAAACAGGCCTGAATCTCGTCCATCCCGAGCGTCTCCTTCACGAGGAGCGCCTTGACGAGCGTGTCGATCTCGCGCTGCCGGGACTTCACGATCTCGACGGCGCGCGCGAGCTGGGCGTCCGTGAGCGCGCGCGCCGTCTCGTCGACGCGGTCGAGCAGGGCCGGGCTCCGCGCGGGGTGCCCGTCACCGACGCAGATGGGGCCGAGGTGGCTCATGCCGAGCTCCGCGACCATCTTCCAGGCGATCGTCGCGGCGCGCTGGATGTCGTCCGAGGCGCCGGCCGTCATCGTGCCCAGGATGACCATCTCGGCGGCGCGGCCGCCCATCAGCATGCAGATCTGATCCTCGAGGTACTCCCTCCGGTACATCAGCCGATCCTTCTCGGGCAGCGCCTGGGTCACGCCGAGCGCGCGGCCCCGCGGCAGGATCGACACCTTGTGCACCGGATCGCAGCTCGGCGCGAGCAGCCCGACCGCGACGTGCCCGGCCTCGTGCACGGCGGTCGCGTAGCGCTCCTCCTCGTCGACCAGCACCCCCTTGCGCTCGAGCCCCATGAGCACGCGGTCGCGCGCGCGGTCGATGTGCGTCGGGTCCACCGCGTCGGCGCCCTCGCGGGCCGCGAGGATGGCCGCCTCGTTCAGGAGGTTGGCCAGGTCGGCGCCCGAGAAGCCCGGCGTGCTGCGGGCGATGGTGCCGAGATCGACCTCCCCCTCGAGCGGGATCGGACCGGCGTGGACGTTGAGGATCTCCTCGCGGCCGCGCACGTCGGGCAGCGGCACGGTGACCTTGCGATCGAAGCGCCCCGGCCGGAGCAGCGCGGGATCGAGCATGTCGACGCGGTTGGTCGACGCGATCACCACGATGCCGGTCGCGTGGTCGAACCCGTCCATCTCGACGAGCAGCTGGTTCAGCGTCTGGTCATGCTCCGCGGAGGCGGAGTCGCCTTGCCCCTTGGCGCGCGCCCGCCCCACGGCGTCGATCTCGTCGATGAAGACGATGCACGGGGCGGCCTTGCGCGCCTCGGCGAAGAGCGCGCGAACGCGGGAGGCGCCGACGCCGACGAACATCTCCTGGAAGCTCGATCCGGACGCCGAGAGGAACCGCACGTCCGCCTCGCACGCGACGGCGCGCGCCAGCAGCGTCTTGCCGGTCCCCGGCTCGCCCGTGAGCAGCACGCCGCGCGGCGGCCGGCCGCCGAGGCGCGCGAAGCGATCGGGGCTCTTCAGGAACTCGACCGTCTCGGCGAGCTCCTGCTTGACCTCGTGCATCCCGGCGACGTCGGCGAACCGCACGGGCGACCGCACGACCCCGGCCTTCACGTCGGAGAAGACCTTCGGGCTGCGGCGCCGGCTCACCATGAAGAGCGCGAACCCGACCGCGGCGAGGACGACCACCGGCAGCACGGCGGACGCGGCGCGCGACGGCTCCTCCCGGGAGGCGAAGTCGACCGAGGCGCCGGCGCCCACGAACCGCGAGACCAGCTCCTGCCGGAGCGTCGGCTCGTCGACGACGGCGGTCACCATCACGCCGCCCGCCTGGCTCACGAAGAAGCGATCGCCGCTCACCTCGACCGCGGTCGCCTGCCCCGCCTGCGCGATCTGGAGCAGCTCGGTGTACGTCGCCGCGCGCTCCTTCGGCGCCGCACGGAGCGCGAACCCGAGAGTCACCGCAAGCACCACCCCCATGATCCCGAGTACCCAAAGCCGACGACCCGCGGGCCCCAGCCGCCTACCCACGTGCAAGAACCAGGAATTCACTGCTGCGCCACCTCACTACCCCAGCATTGGGCCGGAGCGAATCTCAGGTGTAGCAAGGATAAGAACCTCAGGAAGTTCCTTCTGCGATCATTCTGAGCGGCCTGAGCACAGAATACTGCGAAAGGGTGGTGGTGCCGAAAAACGGAACGCGGAGAAGAGACATCGAGGTAACAAAACTCCCTTCGCGCCCCTGAGGGTCAATTGCCGAGCTCGCTGACCCCGAATTGCCGAGCTCGCCGCGGGCGCTCTCTCCGGGACGAGGGGGGCCGGCAGGGCAGGAGACGCGCTACGCGCCGGCGGCGCGTGGGGCCCCCGCGAACGGCAGCGAGAAGCGGAATGTCGTCGTGGCCCCGGGGCTGCTCTCGACGGAGATGCTGCCGCCGTGGGCCTCCACGAGGCCCTTCGTGATGTAGAGGCCGAGACCGACGCCGCGGACGCGGCGCGGATCGCCCTCGGCCGCCCGCCAGAAGCGCTTGAACAGGTGCGGTAGAGACGCTTCCGCGATGCCGCGGCCCCAGTTGGTCACGCAGACCTGCGCGCTCGCCTGGCAGACGCCGGCGGAGACCACGATGTCGCGCTCCGGCTCGCCGTACTTGGCCGCGTTGGAGAGCAGGTTGGTGACGATCTGCTCGAGCCGCCCGGGGTCCGCCAGGACGGCGGGCACGTCGCCCTGCACGTCCAGATGCACGGCGTGGCCCGCGGTCGCCGCGGTCGACCTGTCGATGATCTCCCGGAGCTGCGCGCGGAGATCGACCGGAACACGCTCCAGATCGAGCTGCCGCGCCTCGATGCGCGAGGCGTCGAGGAGGTCGTCGATCATGCGGCGCAGCCGCTCGACGGACGAGGCGATCCTCCCGAGCTGCTTCTGGCCGTCCGCGACGAGCTGCTCGCCGGACCGGACGCGCAAGAGCTGGCTCGCGGTCGCGATGACCTGGATGGGCTGGCGGAGGTCGTGAGCGATGACGCCTACCCACTCCTGGCGCTGCCGTTCCATCTCCTTGAGCGCCGATATGTCCTGAAAGACGGCGACGGCGCCCTGGAGCTCGCCGTCGTCCGAGCGCACCGGCGCAGCGTTGACCAGCACCGGGACGACGGCGCCGTCGGCGGCGCGGCGCATCTGCGCCTCGGCGCTCGTCACGACCTCCCCGCGGCTGAGGGCCCGGATCAGCGGGCGCTCGGGCCAGTCCATGGGCTCCCCCGATGGGTACCGGAGGTCGAAGCTCATCGCGTTGCCCCAGGGATCGACCTCGCCCGCGCGACAGGCCGCGTACTCGAGCGCCAGCCTGTTGCACGTGATGAGCCGCCCCTCGGCGTCGACAAGGATCGCCGCCTCGGGCATCTGCTCGACGACCGCCTCGAGCCGCTTTCGCTCGTTCGCCTCGACCCGGTAGAGGCGCGCGGTCTCGATCGCGCCGCAGGTCCGGTCGGCGAGCAGCTCGGCGACGCGCTCGTCGTCCTCGGTGAACGGCGGACGGCCGGGGCGCTTGCCCAGATAGAGGTTGCCCACGCTCCGGCCGTGAAAGCGGAGCGGCACGCCCAGGAACGCCTCGAGCGGGTGGTGGTGCGGCGGTAGCCCGATGAACTCGGGGTGCGCGCGGACATCGTCGAGCCGGATCGACCGGCCGCCGCGGGCCACCGCGCCGAGGACGCCGATGGGGCGCGGGAGGGCGCCGATCCGCGCGATCTGCTCCGCGGTGACGCCGCTCGAGACCCAGGCATCGAACGGCCGCCCGCAGTCCTCTCCGATGCCGAGCGCCGCGTAGTCGGCGCCCGAGATCTCCTTCGCGTGCCGCGTGATGACCTCCAGCACGGAGCGCACCCCCGACTCGGAGCGCGGCAGCCTCGCCAGCGCCTCCGAGACCTCCGCGCTCGCGGCGCCGACGGCCTCGATCTGCGAGCGGATGCGCCGCTCCGCCTCGTGGGCGCTCGCGACCTCGGCCTCCATCGCCTTGCGGCGCGCGATGTCACGGCAGATCGCGGAGAAGCCGGTGATGCGCCCCGCGTCGCCCGCGATCGGCGACACCGTGATCTCGACATCGAGGGTCCTCCCGTCCTTGGTCAGGCCTGCGGTCTCGAAGTGATCGAGGTGCTCGCCGAGGCGCAGGCGCGCCAGGCTCTCCTTGGCTTCCTCGACGCGCTCGGGCGGGTACAGGACGAGCACCGCGCGCCCGATCGCCTCCCCGGCGCTGTAGCCGTACAGGCGCGCCGCGGCCGGGTTCCAGCTCTGGATGGTCCCGTCGAGGTCGGTGCCGATCACGGCGTCGTCCGAGGAGTGCGCGAGGGTCGCGAGGAAGGCGCGCGCCTCCTCGGCCCGGCGCCGCGCCTCGTCGAGCAGGTCCAGGCGCGCCGCGCTGACCCAGAGCAGGGCCCCGAGCAGGAGCGTCGTGATGGCCGAGGAGAGCGAGAACGACGCCGCGAGGGGGTAGGCCCCGAGATCTGCGCCGATCAGGAAGAGACGGCCGATCACGAGCGGAGCCAGGACGACGAAGGGCAGGAAGCGCCGCAACAGGATGCCTCCGGGCCCGCTGGCCGTCAGCGCGGCGAACGCCCCGCAATCCGGCCGCGCCATGAAGAGCCCGGCGCAGAGCGCGAGGAAGGCTATCGCGGCGTGGAGCGCCATGCCCGTGAACGGGAACAGCGGCAGCAGCCCGTAAGCGTAGCCGACGCCGAACACGTAACCGGTCAACGCGGTCAGCGCGAGCGCCGCGGCCGAGAGCGCGCCGCCGTCCGAGAGCCAGCAGGCCCGCCGCGTCTTCACGGGCAGCGAGAGGAGCGCCGAGCCGATCAGGATGCAGCAGAGCGCGATGTACGGCGGGGACCTGCCGGGGAACTTGCTCGAGGACTCCACGCGCGCCGGCGACAGCAGGCGGTCGATGCCGAGATCCCACCCGAAGACGTACTGCGCGAGAACCGCGACGCCGTACGCGATGACGAAAGCGGCGCACACCTGTCCGAGCCGGCGGAGCGGCGCCGGACGCTCCCGCGCGCCCAGCGCCCAGAGCGACACCCCCGCGAGGACGAGGGCGATCGCGGTGTTGGGCACCATGATCGGCAGGCCGTCCACGATGGAAATGAGGGCGGTCGCCTGGATCCACCAGCCGAGCAGGGTCGCGCACCCAAGGGCGAACGAGCAGGCGGCCGCGATGGCAATACCGCGCGGCGCGCCTTTTGAAGGCGCCGTGGCCCCGCCGTCTCTCATGGTGCCCTCCCGGCCACACCATAGTACCGGGGCCATCGGCGCGGCGCGGTTCCACAGGCGCAAAATGGGCCAGGCGCTCGCGGTCCGCTCTCGATGGAACCGCGCGCTCCAGGGTGTGCCGGCCTCCTGCGCCGAGCCGGACGGAGGACGCGGCGAAGCTCAGATCTGTCGCCCGAGCTCGGGCGGCGACGCCCTCGTGCGGTCGATCGAGCGAGGGCGCGCGGAGGAGCTCAGCGCTTCGTCCCGAAGATCGCGGCGTCGGCGGAGAGCCTCCCCGGCCCGACGAGGAGGAGCACGAGGGAGATGGAGAAGTAGACCGCCGCCACCTCGTAGGAGGAGCCGCCCATCGCGAAGAACGGATCACCGCGCATCACGTGCGTCGCGACCGCGACCGCCATCGTGACGGCGATGCCCAGCGACGCGAGCGGCGTCAGGAGCCCGAGGATCCAGGCGAGGCCTCCGCCGACCTCGGCGATCGCGGCCAGCGCCTGCAGGAACCCCGGAACGGGCGCGGTGGGCCCCATCCAGCTGAACGGGGCCTGGATCTTCCCCCAGCCGTGAAGGATGAACGCGATGCCGGTGACAACGCGAAGCACGAGCAGCGCGACCGAGGCCGAGAACGGCACGTCGGTCACCCGCAGGAATCTCTTGAGCATCGGGGAACACTCCTCTCGGCTCGTTAGTAAGGAAAAACGCAGGGAACATCAAGCTCGCTCACCGGAACACGACGCGCCGTGATCCGGGGCGTCGCGCCCGGATCCCCGCTGGCCGGGAGGGCGAGCCGGCGCGCTGGTCCACGCTTCACGCGTCGGTGTGCTGTCCGTGCCCGCGCGCGGGGGCCGCGGCGCTCGAGCGCCCGTCGCCGAGGGCGTCGAGGCACCGTCGCTTGATCGCGGCGAACTCGCTCGATCCCACGATCGCGGCGCTCCTCGGCCGCTCGAACGGCACCGCGATCTGCGCGCCGACGCGGCACGGACGGCAGGTCATGAGGGCGATGCGGTCGGACAGGAAGATCGCCTCGTCGATGTCGTGCGTGACGAACAGCACCGTCGTGCGCACGTGACGGATGACGCCGAGGAGCAGCGCCTGCATCGAGAGCCGGGTCTGGGCGTCGAGCGCGCTGAACGGCTCGTCCATCAGCACGACGCGCGGCTCCGCGATCAGGACGCGCGCGATCTCGACCCGCTGCTGCATGCCGCCGGAGAGCTGCGCCGGATAGGCGTCCTCGAACCCCGACAGCCCGACGAGATCGAGCAGCCGCCGGGACGCCTCCCGGCGCTCGCGCTCCGGGACGCCGCGCATCTTGAGGCCGAAGCCGACGTTGTTCAGCACCGTCTTCCAGGGGAGCAGCGAGCACTGCTGAAAGACCATGCCGCGCTCCGGCCCGGGCGCCTCGACCCGCTCGCCGCCGACCGCGATGCTGCCGCGCTCCGGCGCCACGTACCCGGCGACGGCGTTCAGGATCGTCGACTTGCCGCACCCGGAGGGGCCGAGCAGGCTCACGAGCTCGCCACGCTCGACGGTCAGATCGAGATCCCGCACCGCCTCGACGCGGCGGGAGCCCGTCCCCAGCGCCACGGACAGGCCGCGGATCTCGACGGCACCCCCCGGGCTCTCCCGGCGCGGCGCGCGCGCGGCGGGCGTCATCGGCCCTTCTCCTCCGGCCGGTGCCAGGGGGTGAGCCACGCGCCGATCCGCTGGACGAGCGCGCAGCTGAGCATGCCCAACAGGCCGATGAGCAGCATGCCGAGGACGATGTCCGGATAGCGCTGCAAGTTGTACGACTCCCAGGTGAAGTAGCCG
Source organism: Sorangium sp. So ce590 (assembly GCF_051521365.1). Classification (NCBI taxonomy): domain Bacteria; kingdom Pseudomonadati; phylum Myxococcota; order Polyangiales; family Polyangiaceae; genus Sorangium; species Sorangium sp. So ce590. The sequence continues at coordinate 3,518,776 of NZ_CP150346.1, read as the reverse complement.
ACGCCGTACTGGCCCCCGATCATCTCGGCGGTCACGAGGCAGAACCAGGACGTGCCCATGCCGATGCTCATCCCCGTGAGAATGCTGGGCAGCGCGCCCGGCAAGATCACCTCGAGGAAGAGGCGGAAGGGGCGCGCGCCGAGGCTGCGGGAGCTCGCGATGAGCCGCGGATCGAGCGCGCCCACGCCGTGGATGGTCGCGAGCAGGATCGGGAACAGCGCGCCCAGGGTCGTGATGAAGATCATGCTCAGCTCGGCCGACGGGAACATCAGGATCGCGAGCGGGAGCCAGGCGACGCCGGGGATGGGGCGCAGGACCTCGAGCGGCGGGAGGAGCGTGTCCTCGGCGAGCCGCGACCTGCCGATGAGGAGCCCGAGCGCGACGCCCGTGACGCCCGCGACGGCGAAGCCCGCGAGGACGCGGAGCACGCTGCTCCAGAGGTGCAGCCAGAGCTTCGGCGAGCCGAAGAGCTCCCGGGCCGCGACGAGGACCTCCGTCGGCGCGGGCACGTTGATGAACGTGACGAGGCCGAGGTCCACGCGCGACGTCGACGCCCACTGCCAGAGGCCGATGCACGCGGCCACCGACAGGGCGCGCAGACAGGCGCGGCCGAGGTCGCGCCGCGGGCGCCGCTCGCGGAGCGCGCCGCCCGGCGCCGGGGACGCGCGCCGCAGGGCCGCGCTCTCCAGCGCGGGCGCGAAGGCGGCGCGGCCGCCGAGCTCCGGTCCGGCCGGCGCGCTGCGCTCGGAGAGCATCGTCATGGCGCCGCCGCCGTGAGCTTCGTGACGTCGCCCCGCAGGGTCGCGAAGTCGACGACCGCCGACGCGTTCTCCGCGGCCCATCGCTCGGCGTCCTCCTTCGCCAGGAACGCCGAGAGGCCCCCGTCGGGGTGCCGCGCGTACCACGCGCGATCGGCCAGGAGCTTCACCCCGCTGAGGCGATCGTGCACGAAGACGACGCGGATCTCCTTGCCCTCGGCCGTGAGCTGCTTCAGCGCGGCGAGCGCGGAGCCCGGGCTCCCGTACGCGCGCACCTTCGGCTCGCCCCCGACCCAGATCTGCGCGGCCAGCGCCGGCTCGGCGATCGGACCGCCGGACAGGGCGTCGCTCCCGGACAGCGGGAGCTTCGCGTGGCTCGCGAGCCGCGCCTCGTAGTCGAGCCCGCTCTCCTGGGCCGCGCGCCGGATGTACCGGTCGTCCACGAACGCGCCCACGTCGAGGGTCGTGTCCGTGCGCTTGAGCAGCGTGAGCGTGTCCACGGCCACCTGGAGCGCGCGGCGGACCTCGGGCTTGATCGTGAAGTCCCGCGTCTGGATGCCGAGCGGCCCGTGGAACATGTAGGCGACCTCGGCGTCCACGCCGGTCACCTCCTCGATGAGCTCGCTGTATCTCTCGGGCTCCTCCGCGAACAGGCGGTCCGCCTCGAGCGCCGCCTTGAGGAAGGCCACGACGATCTCGGGGTGCTCCTCCGCGTACGCCGCGCGCACCAGGACGCCGTGCGCCGTCGGCACCTTGACGCTGGAGCCGTCGTAGATCTTCCGGGCGAAGCCGCGGAAGGGGAACAGCTCCGCGAACGGGACGAAATCGGCGTGCGCGTCGATCTTCTTCGCCTTCAGCGAGGAGCCGCCGACCTCCGGGGACTGCGACACGACCGTCACGTCCTTCTCCGGATCCCAGCCGAGATCGCGGATCGCCCGGAGCAGCATGCCGTGGGCGGACGAGCCGAACGGGACCGAGATCTGCTTTCCCTTGAGGTCCTTCAGGCCCTGGGCCGGAGCGTCGCTCGGCACGACGATGCCGTTGCCGCTCCCCAGCGCGCTGCCGGACAGCGTGGCGATGTAGAGGCTGCGGCTCCCCTGCTTCCGGTGGGCGACGCCGTTCAGCACGCCGGGGAAGTCGGCCATCCCGCCGATGTCGAGCTTCCCGGCCACCATCTCGGTCGTGAGCGGCGGCCCTGACGTGAAGTCCTTCCACTCGATCTCGTAGGAGACGTCCTTGTACTTGCCGTCCTTCGGCAGGTGCTTCTCGAGCAGCTTGAGCTCCCGGATCAGGAGCCCGCCGGTGGCGCAGTTGATTGTCGTGTCCTGCGTCCCGATCGCGACGCGGATCGTCCGCTTCGCGTCCGGGGTGCACGACAGGCCGACGAGGACCGCCACGAGGAGCAAGAGCACGCGCGCTGCCTGGTTCATCGACTCAATCTCTCGCGAAGGTTCCACGTCGTCCGGCCCCGGCCCGGATGGCCTCGAGGGCGCGGGCCGTCGCCTTCCGCACCTCGACGTCGGTGTCGCCCAGCAGCCGCTGGAGCGGCGCCTCGGCGGCCGCCGCCGCCAGCTCGCCGAGCGCCTGCGCGGCGGCCTTGCGCAGATCCGGGAGGTCGCTCCCGAGCAGCGCGACGAGCTCCGGCGTGGCCGAGGCGGCCCGGAGCCGCCCCAGCGCGAGCGCCGCCTCCTTCCGGACCTGCCAGGCGCCGTCCTCGAGCGCGCTCCGGAGGTGCGGCGCGGCGACGGCGTGCGCCGAGCGGCCGAGCACGATGGCGGCCTCGACGCGGACCCGCCAGTCGGGGTCGGAGAGCAGCCCGACGAAGTCCTGGACCTGCGCCGCCGCGCCGAGCGACTCGAGCGCGCCGATCGCGACCTGCCGCACCCGCGCGTCGGGGTCGCGCAGGCTGCCGCGGAGGGCAGCCGCCGTCTCGGGCCGCCGCAGGTAGGCCAGGGCGACGACCGCCTCGCGCCGCACCTCGGGCGCAGGGTCGAGCAGCGCGCCCTCGAGGTGCTCCAGCGCCCGCGGATCGCGGAGCTCGCGGAGCGCCACGATCACCGACATCCGCACGAACGGGTCATCATGACGCACTGCGTCAATCAGGTACGTGGCGGCGTCCGTCGCGCGGAGCTCGCGGAGCGCGGTGGCGGCCGCCTCGCGCACGTGGGTCTCCTCGTCGTCGAGCGCCCGGAGGATGGCGGGCACCGCGCGGGGGTCGCCGAGGTCCTCGAGGTGCCCCAGCGCGAGCGCCCGCACCGTCGGGTCGGCGTCGCGGACGGCCTCGATGAGCGGGTGGAGGATCTCCGGATCCGAGAGGTCCTCGATCTGCGTCAGCGCGAGCTGGCGCGCGCCAGGGTCGGGATCCCTGAGGACGCTCACGAGCTCCTGTGCGAGCGAAGGCTGTGTCATATCGTCTCTCCGCCTCCGGGACGCTACCGGATGAGAAAGGGGATCTTCACGGTGATGGCCTCTTTGGGGCAATCGATCTCGCACGCGAGGCAATACCAGCACTCGTCGTAGGCCATGTGCGCCTTCTTCGTCTCTGGATCGATGGCGAGGCAGTCGACCGGACACGATTCGATGCAGATGCGGCAGCCCTTGATGCAGGACGCCTCGTCGATCACGACCGGCAGATCGAGCCGGACGGCGGCCTCGGCGTGACCCACGGTCCTGGCGCGCTGCGCCTTGACGGATTCGCGGTTGAGAAGGTGACCCATCGATTGAACCTCGTTGCTCGTCAGAGCGGCGCGCGCTGATCCTCGGCCGGGATGCGCAGCTGGTGGTAGGTCTTGAGCTCGCCGTCGTCGATCGGGAAGAGATAGGGCTCGACGGGCCTCTTGAAGGCGACCATCTCGCCGTCATCGCCCTTCTTCAGGTTGACGTGAACGAACCAGCTGCGGTCGTCCATCTCGGGGAAATCGAGCCGGTGATGGTAGAGCCCCCAGCGGCTCTCGGTCCGGTACAGCGAGGCGCGCGCGGCCATCTCCGCGCAGTCGCGGATGAAGTGGCACTCCATCACCCGCATGAGCTCGTGGGGGCTCGTCGCCGTGACCTCCTCGAGCTCGTCCTTCGCCCGCAGGAAGTACTCGAGCCCGAGCGTCATCCGGTTCCCCGTCTTGGGCGGCTGCAGGTAGTCGTTCACGAGGCGCCGCACCTTGTATTCGTACTGGTGAGGCGCCACCCCGCTCCTGCGCGAGAGCGGGGCGAGGATGCGCTCGCGCTCGGCGTCGACCGCGGCGGGGAGCGGCTCGACCGCGGGCGCGCGATCGAGGTAGTCGAGGGCGCTCTGGGCGCAGATCTTCCCGTAGGTGAGCGCGCCGAGGAGGTAGTTGTGCGGCACGCACGCCATGTCGCCGGCGGCGTAGAGCCCGGGCACGGTGGTCTCGCCCTTCTCGTTCACCCAGACCCCCGACGCGCTGTGGCCGCTGCACAGGCCGATCTCGGAGATGTGCATCTCGACGAGATCGCTCCCGTAGCTGTGCCCCCTCCCCTCGTGGAAGCGACCGCGGCTCGGCCGCTCCGTCTGGTGGAGCACCCGCTCGACCTCGGTGATCGTCTCCGGCGCGAGGTGGGTCAGCTGGAGGTACACAGGGCCGTTCGCGGAGTGGAGCTCCCTGTAGAACTCGAGCATCATCTGCCCGCTCCAGTAATCGCTCTCGATGAAGCGGTGCCCCCGCGCGTTCACCGTGTGTCCGCCGAGCGGACCGGTCACGTAGGCGCACGCCGGACCGTTGTAGTCCTTGATGAGCGGGTTGATCTGGAAGCACTCGATGCCCGAGAGCTCGGCGCCGGCGTGGTAGGCCATCGAGTAGCCGTCTCCGGCGTTCGAGGGGTTCTCGTACGTCCCGTGGAGATAGCCGGACGACGGCAGCCCGAGCCGCCCGGAGGCGCCGCAGCAGAGGATGACCCCCCTGGCCTTGATGACCTCGATGTGGCCCTCGCGGGTGTCAAAGCCCATCACGCCGGCGACCTGCCCGTCGGCCACGAGGATCCGAGTGGCCATGACGCGGTTGATGACCCGCACCCCGGCGCGCTTCACCATGCGCGTAAGGATCTTCTTGAGATCGTAGCCCTCCGGCATCGGGAGGACGTAGCTCCCGTTGTGGTGGACCTTCTTGACGTCGAAATCGCCCGAGCGCGTCTTCTGGAACTTGACTCCCCACGAGTCGAGCTCCTGGATCATCGCGAAGCTGTTCCGAGCATATTCATAGATGGCGCGCTGGTTCACGATGCCATCGTTGGCCACCGTGATCTCCTTCACGTACTGCTCGGGCGTCGCATGTCCGGGGATGATCGCGTTGTTCAGCCCGTCCATGCCGATCGCGATCGCGCCGCTCCGCTTGATATGCGCCTTCTCGAGGAGCACCACCCGCCCCCGCGGCAACCGCTGCTGCGCCTCCACCGCTGCAGTGGAGCCTGCGCTGCCGCCGCCCACGACGACGACGTCCGCCTCTGTCACGCGAATGTCCATTGCGAATCCTCGAGGTTTCAAGCGCGCACACGACCACCCCGCCGCCGATCAGCCCGGCAGCCAGGGGTCGGACGCACCGCGTCTTCCATCACGGACGCATCATCCGTTTTAACAGACAGCGCCTCCCTGGGCAATCGCTTTGTGGCCCTCGCCCGACCGCGGCGGCCGGTGGCCCGCCGTGAGGGCGCCCTGCAAGCAAAAGCTCAGGGTCGATCGTGGACGGCGCCGAGGCCGAGGAGCCGCTGCGCGCAGGCGGGCTCACCGCCCGTGCGGATCTCCGACCCGCCCAGAAAGATTCGCCTTTCCAGCATGGTTGTCTCCCCGAAGACGCGGGCGGGACGCTACCATGCAGGTCAACCCGTAGTCCTCCCATGGATCGGGGGAACCGCGCGCGGTCCTTCATCTCATCGGTCACCCCGATCCACCGCGCCCGGCGCCTCCCAGCCACGGCGCCCGCGCGCCGCTTCGCTGCATGGCCAAGCACCCGTCCCAGCTCGCCGACCTAGAGATCCAGCGCCGCCTGGGCGCTGGCGGCATGGCGGAGGTCTTCCTCGCCAAGAAGCGCGGCGCCGAGGGCACGTACAAGCTCCTCGTCGTCAAGCGGATCCTCCCCGCGCACGGGGCGTCGCGGCGCTTCCGCGCGATGTTCGTCGAGGAGGCGCACCTCGCGACGCGCCTGAACCACCCGAACATCGTCCAGGTCTACGAGTTCTCCGACCACGGCGAGGACGGGCTGCTCCTCTCGATGGAGTACGTCGAGGGCTACGACCTCGGCAAGCTGATGCGCGCCGCCCAGCAGAAGGAGTCGCGGATCCCGCCGCTCGTGTCGGCGTTCGTCGTCTCCGAGGCCGCCAAGGGGCTGCACTACGCCCACGAGCGCAGGGACGAGGGCGGCATGCCGCTCGCCATCGTCCACCGCGACGTCTCGCCGCAGAACATCCTGCTGTCGTACGAGGGCGTCGTGAAGATCGCCGACTTCGGCATCGCCAGCGCCAACCTCTTCCGCGAGGAGCCCGGCGTGCTGAAGGGCAAGTTCGGGTACATGTCGCCCGAGCAGGCGCGCGGCGAGCGGGTCGACCGGCGGAGCGACATCTACGCCCTCGGCGTCGTGCTCTACGAGCTGCTCGCCATGCGCTCGCCCTACGGCAAGCTCGACGACGAGGCGCTGCTCCAGGCCGTCAAGGAGAGCCTCTTCGAGCCCCCGTCGACGCACGCGCGCGACGTCCCGGCGGAGCTCGAGGCGATCGTGATGCGCGCCATGGCGCAGGCGCCCGAGGACCGCTTCCAGACCGCGCGCGACCTGGCCGGCGCGATCGCGCGCGTCCTGCTCGCGAAGCAGGAGCTCGTCGACAACGCGTCGGTCGAGCAGACCGTGGCCCACCTGCTCGGCCGCGACCGCGAGCAGGAGGCGCGCGAGAACGCCGCCGGCGGCGCGGAGGAGGCGGCCGAGGGCGACGGCTCCGTGGCGCAGCCGCAGACGCTCGCGGCGGTGCCGGCCGCGCGCACGGGCGGCGAGCACGAGAACACCGGCGCGCCGCGCGTCGTGCGCGAGGTGCGCCACGTGGCCGTGGTGACGATGCGCATCGAGGGCGTGGACGAGCTGCTCGGGGCGCAGGGGCGGCTCGCCGGCCGGCGCAGCGGGCGCTCGATCCGCACGACCCTCGACGCGATCGCCTTCAAGCACGGGGCGATCTGGTCCTGGGAGTCGCACGCGGGCGCGCGCGCGGTCGTGGGGCTGCTCGCGAACCCCTCGCGCGCCGCCGCCGACGCCGCCTCGCTGGCGGTCGACGTGCACGAGGCGCTCGCGGGCGCGTCGGAGGACCTGCCCGTCGAGCTCCGCGCCGCCATCGGCATCGTCCGCGGCATCGCGTACGGCGAGCGCGACGAGCAGGGGCACCTCATCAACCACGCGCTCAAGGAGCCCGCGAACTTCCTCGCCGAGCGCCTCGGCAGCCGCACCCCGTTCGGCAAGACCTGGGTCGCGGGCGGCGTCTACCGCCTCGTCCGGCGCGACTTCCGCTGGGGCGACGCGCCGTCGCTCGATCTCAACGACGCCGGCGGCTACCAGGTCCCGCACCAGATGCGGCTCTACGCGCTGCAGCGCCCGCTCACCCGCGAGGAGCGGATGGCCGAGATCGCGCTCTCGCCGAACGACCTCGTGGGGCGCGACGCGGAGCGGGCCGACCTGCACGCCGCCTACCACCGCGCGGTCTCGCCGCCCGTGAAGGGGCTCGCCGAGCCGCCGTCGCCGCGCTACGGCGAGAGCGAGCCGCCGCCGCCGAGCCGGCAGAGCAAGCCGCCGCCGAGCCGGCAGAGCAAGCCGCCGGGCCCGCCGGGCGGCGCGCTCCGGGGCCAGTCGGTGGCGCGCGTCCTCGTCGGCGAGATGGGCATCGGCAAGAGCGCGCTCATCTCGACGTTCCTCTCGGAGCTCCCCGGCGAGGCGCGCGTGCTCCACGTCGAGTGCTCGCCGGTGAAGAGCGAGCTGCCGCTCGCCACGGTCTGCGACGTGCTCCGCGACGTCACCGGCATGGGGCTCGACCACGCGATCGACGACGCCGCCCACGTGATCCGCGCCCTGCTCGGGCCCATCGCCCGCTCGCCGCTCGGGGCGCGCATCGTCACGCGCCTCGCCGAGCTCGTCACGGGCAAGCAGCTCGACCACCCCGAGGACGACGCCGCGGCCTACGGCCGCGACGTGGTGGTGCGCGGCGTGAAGTACCTGCTCGGCTCGCTGGCGCGCCACCAGCCGCTCGTCGTCGTCATCGACGGCCTCCAGTGGGCCGATCGCCCGAGCCTGGAGCTCATCTCGGAGCTCCTGAAGCAGCGCTCGGAGCGGCTCCCGATCCTCGTGCTGCTCCTCACCCGCCCCGAGGAGCGCGTGACCCCGTTCATCGAGGGGCTCGTGCGGATCGAGCTCCGCGGCCTCAGCGCCGAGGAGCAGATGCGCCTCGTGGAGGCGCGGCTCGGCGTGCGCGAGGGCGTGGCGGCCGTCTGCGGCGAGCTCGTGCCGCGCGTCGCCGGCAACCCGTTCTTCCTGCTCGAGATGGTCGACGCGCTCCTCGAGCGGGGCACGCTGGAGATCGTCGAGCACCCGGACGGGCGGCACGAGCTCGTCCGCCACGACCGGACCGGGGACCGCGGCGAGCCGCTCCCCTCGACGCTGGAGCAGCTCATCGGCGATCGCCTGCGCGAGCTGCCGCCCGCGGAGCACGACGTCGTGAACTGGCTGGCGGTCGCGGGGGGCCCGCTGCTCAAGGACGACATCATGAACCTGACGCGGCTCGCCGACGACGAGGCCGTGACGCGCCTCTGCGCCCGCGGCCTGTGCGATCGCCGCGCCGGGGCGGTGGACTTCCGGCACCCGCTCGCGCGCGACGTCGCCTACCTCGCGCTCGACGGCGCGAGCCGCGTGCGCATGCACCGGCGGCTCGGCGAGCACCTCTCGACGACGCCGCTCGCGCAGGGGCTCTCGGCCGCGATCGTGGCGCAGCACCTCGCGCGCGGCGAGGCGCCCGGGCCGGCGGCCGAGCTCTACCTCGACGCGGCGCGGGCCGCGCGCGCCGGACACCAGGCGCAGCTGTCGCGCCGGTACTACGAGCGCGCGCTGGCGCTCCTGCCGACCGGCGACACCCGCGTGATGATCGCGCACGAGGCGCTGGAGGCGATCTTCCGCCACCTCGGCCGCCGCCGCGAGCGGAGGAAGCACCTCGCGGCGCTGCGCCAGCTCGCGAAGGAGAGCGGCCAGGCGCGCTGGGCGGCGCTCGCGCTCGTGCGCACCGCGCGCCTCGACCTCGACGACGGCCACCTCGCCCGCGGCCTGCCGGTGGCGCAGCGGGCCGCCGAGATCGCGCGCATCGCGCGCCGCCCCGCGCTCGAGGTCGAGGCGCTCACGATCCTGTCGGAGGTGCTGCGCGAGCTCGGCGACGTCCAGGGCGCGATCAGCGCGGCCGACCGGGCCCTCCGGGTGACGCAGATGGGCGGCCTGACGCCGCGGGCGCGCGCGGAGGTGCTGCGCACGAAGGGGGTGCTGCTGCGCCGGGTCGGCCGCGTGCAGGAGGCGGTCGAGGCCTACGCCGAGGCGATCGCGGTGTTCCGCGCGGTGGGGGCGCGCCGCAGCGAGGCCCGCGCGAAGAACTCGCTCGCCGTGGCGATGTTCGTGCTCGAGCGCTTCGAGGACGCGATCGCGGTCGGGCTCTCGTCGATCTCCATCGATCTCGCGATCGGGGGTCGGTTCCAGATCGCGAAGACGCTGAGCAACATCGGCCACGCGTATGCCAAGCTCGGGGATCTCCTGCGCAGCCTCGCTTACATGAAGCGGGCGCGGGAGGCGCACGAGCGCTATGATGATCAGGACGCGCGGGCCGACACGCTCCTCTGCTCGGCGGGGATCCTCCTCGAAGCGGGCGACCTCGACGCAGCGCACACCCTCTGCGCCGATGCGGGCGCGCTCATCGCGGTGACCGGCAGCGTCTACGACATGATCCACGAGCGCAACGTGCGCGGCCTCCTCGCGAAGGTGCAGGGCGACGTCCAGGGCGCGATCGCGAACGCCTCGGAGGCGCGGCAGCTCGCCGAGTCGCAGGGGCTGATGAGCTACCACGCGTACGCGACGGCCATCGAGGCGGGGGCGCGGGTGGACGCGGGCGAGGTGCACTCGGGGGTGCTGCTCGCCCGGACGGCGCTCGGCGCGGTCGAGGCGGGCAGCTCGGAGTACGGCATCGAGGTGCGTGACCTCTGCTGCGAGGCGCTGCAGAAGGGCGCGCCGGCGAGCGCCGGGGACGCGTACCACCGCGCCGGGATGCACGTGCGGCAGGTGGCGAGCTACATCCGCGACGCGCGGCTCCGGGCGCTGTTCCTGGAGCGCACCGTTGTGCGGCGCATCCTCGCCGCGGAGGCCGAGGGTCCGGCGGCGGGGCTGGACCCGCTCCGCCGCGGGGAGATGGCATGAGCGGTACCGGCGGAAGGACAGGGACGAAGCCGCGGCGCAAGGTCGCGGTGATCCTCTCGGGCGGCGGCGCCCGGGGCGCGTACGAGGTCGGGGTGATGTCGTACGTGCTCGACGTGTTCGCCCGGCGCCGCGGGGCGCCGCCGCGCATCGACATCCTGTGCGGGACGTCGGTCGGGGCGGTGAACGCGTGCTACCTCGCGGCGCACCTCGACGATCCGACGCTGGGCGTGCGGCGGCTCGTCAACCTGTGGACGCAGCTGAAGCTCGAGACGGTGCTCGGCTTCGGGGTCCGGCAGGCGATCTCCTTGCCGAAGCTCATGTTCGGCGGCGGCTCGGAGGGCGTGGGCCTGTTCGACGTCTCGCCGATGCAGAGGCTCGTCGAGCGCGAGATCCCGTGGCGCGCGATCGCGCGCACGCTGCGCCACGGCTACCTCTCGGCGGTCAGCGTGTCGGCGACCGAGATCGGGACGGGCCGCACGGTCATCTTCATGCAGACCGGCCCGGACGGCGCGCTGCCGACGACGGCGCCGCCGCGGACGATCATCCGCGGCGCGCTGATCGGCCCGCAGCACGCGCTCGCGTCGGCGGCGATCCCGATCCTGTTCCCGCCGGTGCGCATCGGCCGGGACCTCTACATGGACGGGGGCGTGCGGCAGAACACGCCGATCGCGCCGGCGCTCCGGCTGGGGGCGACGCACGTGCTGGCGATCGGCCTGTCGCGGGAGGTGCGGAGCATCGACGCGGGGGACAGCGGCAAGCCGCCTGGGATGGCGCTGGTGCTCGGCAAGGTGCTGAACGCGTTCCTGCTCGACCACATCCAGACCGATTTCGAGGTGCTGACGCGGGTGAACCACATGATCGAGGACGGCGAGCAGGCGTTCGGCCCGGATTTCCTGCACTCGATCAACGCGGCGGCGGCGCAGCGCGGGGCGCTGCCGTACCGGCGGGTGGAGACGCTGGTCATGCGGCCGAGCGTGGATCTCGGCCGCCTCGCGGCGGAGCACGTGAGGGCGGGCAAGGTGCAGGGCGGGCCGGCGATGATGCGGCGGCTGCTCTCGCTGGTGGACGTGGGGGCCGCGAACGACGCGGATCTCGCGAGCTATCTCCTGTTCGACGGGTCGTTCACGCGGAAGCTGATCGAGCTCGGGCGGGCGGACGCGGAGGCGAGGCGGCACGACGTGGCGGATTTCTTCGGGAGCGCGGCGGAGGAGGCGGAGCCGCGGCTGTCGGACAGCGCGGAGTGGTCGATCCCGCCGCCGGTGGGGCCGGGCGGAGCCTAGCCAGGCGCGTCCCTGGCTGCGCGGGAGGCCGTGCCGAGCTGCACGGCCCGCTCGGACATCGGCCTCGCCGCGCCACGAACACGGTCTCCGAGGGCCTATCCTCGTCGCAAGACGCGTGACGGGGGAGAAGCGCGGCGCCCAGCGCGGGTGTTCGTCGACCCACGCCACACCTCGCCGGTGGTGTGCGTGGACAGGCCATCAAGGACGAGTCGGCCGCAGCCCGTCGGGCTCTCGTAATCGACGAGGAGACGCGGAGACGAGGAGACGCGGAGACGAGGAGACGAGGAGACGCGGAGACGAGGAGACGAGAAGACGCGGAGACGCGGAGACGCGGAGACGCGGAGACGAGAAGACGCGGAGACGCGGAGACGCGGAGCACAGCGCCGCGCGCCTGGCGAAGCTCGTCGCACGGAAAGGAAATACATTTTATTTACCGGGGCACTCGAGCACGTATGATACGCTCTTGGCGTATCGATCACTGCGATCAGTGGGCTTATTCTCACTCCAAGAGTGAATCTTCCCCATGCACAGCAGCACACATTCGGTCTTCATCGCAGCTTCGGCGGAGCGTGTCTTCGGGGTGGTCTCCGACCCGGCGCAGATCCCCCGCTGGGCGGTCCATTTCTGCTCGAGCGTGCGCGCCGACGGGGACGCCCTCTGGGCCGCGACCGCGCGCGGCGAGGTGCGCTTCGCCATGCGCGCCGACCGCGCCCTGGGCGTCGTGGATTTCGGCCATCTTGGAGCCGACGGCGCGTGGCGCTATTCGCCGACGCGGGTGATGCCGGCGGCGGGCGGGGCCGTCTTTCTCTACACCTTCTTCCAGCGGCCGGGGATCTCGGACGAGCGCTTCGCGGCGATGAAGCGCGAGATGGAGGAGGAGCTCGCCCTGCTGAAACGGCTCGTGGAGGGCCCAGCCGTCTTCACGACGAGCTCCCCGGGGCCGGCGAGCGCGGCGCCCACGCACTCGCTCGCGCGTGAGGCGCTGGCGAGCCCCGCGTGGCGCGAGCGCCTCGAAGCCGCGCGCCGCCGCGACGCGGAGGATCCGCTCGCCGCGCTGCGGGGGCGCTTTCATCGACCGCCGGGGCCGGACGGCGTGGGGGCGGCTTATTTCTGCGGCAATGGGCTGGGGCTGCTCTCCAGGGACGCGGAGTCGGCGCTCGCGGGGGCGCTCGACCAGTGGCGCGACCTCGGCTTCCGGGCGTATTTCGACGCGACGCCGAGATGGCTGGACGCCGACGAGCTGCTCGCCCGCAGGCTCGCGCCCATCGTGGGCGCCGCGCCCGAGGAGGTGGCCGTGATGGGCAGCGTCACCGCGAACCTGCACCTCCTGATGCGCAGCTTCTACCGTCCGACGCCCGGACGTCACGCCATCCTGCTCGAGCCCGATGCATTCCCGTCCGACCGCTACGTCGTCGCCTCGCACGCGAGGCTCGCGGGCGTCGATCCGGCGACGAGCGTGCGCGAGATCCCCGTCCCGGCAGGGCAATCGTACGCGACCACCGAGGACGTCGTCGCGCACATCGCGGCGCGCGGCCACGAGATCGCGCTCGTCCTGCTGGGCGGCGTGAATCACTTCAGCGGACAGGCCTATGATCTCGAGCCGATCACGCGGGCCGCCCACGCAGCCGGTTGCCTCGTCGGGGCGGACCTGGCGCACGCGATCGGCAACGTGGCGCTGAGCTTGCACGACTCGGACGTCGATTTCGCCGTGTGGTGCCATTACAAGTACCTGAACGCCGATCCCGGCGGCGTCGCCGGCCTCTTCGTGCATGAGCGTCACGGGCGGGACACGCGGCTGCCGCGTCTCTCGGGCTGGTGGGGGCAGCGGAGGGAGACGCGCCTGGCCATGCCGGACCCCTTCGAGCCCGAGGTCGGCGCGTGGGGCTTCCGGCAGAGCGGGCCGCCGATCGCCAGCATCGCCACGCTGTCAGGGGCGCTGCAGGCGTTCGAGGAGGCCGGGATGGATCGGCTTGTCGAGAAGCGCGAAGCGCTGGTCGCGGAGCTCCTCGCCCACGTGGACGGGCTGCCGCGGGAGCGGGTGGAGGTGATCACGCCGCGGGGCTCTCGAGGCGGGCAGATCTCGCTGCGCGTGCGCGGGGAGAGCCCCGCCGAGATCTCGCGACGACTGTGGAGCCACGGGGTCCTCGTGGGCACACGGGCGCCGGACGTGGTGCGGATCGCTGTCGCGCCGCTGTATTGTAGCTTCGAGGACGTCTGCCGCCTGGGGCACGCGCTGGAGAAGGGGAGGGTTCTTGACCATGGATAATCGCATCAAAGACGTCGTCATCCTCGGTGGAGGGACCGCCGGATGGATGGCGGCCGCATACCTCGGCAAAGCCCTCCAGGGCAGCGTGCGGATCACCGTGTTGACGGCCCCGTCCATCCCCAGGATCGGCGTCGGCGAGGCCACCATCCCCAACCTGCAAAAGACCTTCTTCGACTACCTCGGCGTCGCCGAGGACGAGTGGATGCGCGAATGCAACGCCGCCTTCAAGATGGCGGTCAAGTTCATCAACTGGCGCACCCCCGGCGAAGGCGCCGCGACGTCCAGGCCCCTCGACGGCAGGTCGGACCACTTCTATCACCAGTTCGGCTTGCTGCCCGAGCACGATCACATCCCCCTGTCGCATTACTGGTACCAGATCGAGACGATGTTCGACGACACCCGGGATTTCATCCAGGCCCACTTCTACCTCGCTCCCCGCGCGGACACGCCGTTCTGGAAGGCCAACAAGTCGCTGGCCCTGACCGACGGCATCAAGGAGAAGATGGCGCTTTACCAGGCGGGCATGCCGGTGAACGCGCCGGTGACGGACGAGACGAGCTATTACGGGAACTTCGAGGCCGAGTTCCGGAGCTTCTGGACCAACGGCAATTACTACGCCATCTTCGCCGGCCTGGGCCTCCTCCCGGAGCGCCCGATGCCGGCGTTGACCTACAAGACAGCGTCGATCGGGGAAGCCGAGGCGGTCTTCGGCAGGGTGGCGCAGAAGCAGCGACACCTCCTCTCCACGCTGCCCTCGAACTACCAGCTCCTCCGGCAGATACACGGCCAATGAGGGGCGCGACGGACCCGGCCAGCGCCGCGGAGGGGGCCCCCTCGGCGGCGCCTTTCGACGCGGGCGAGCTCGACGACCTCGCGTCGTTCGACATGGATGCGGTGCGGGGCTATCTCCCCGCCACGGATCCGGTCGTCCGGCTCCCGCCTGCATACGATGCGTGGGAGCGCATCGCCGCGAGCCTCCCCGCGCTCCTCTCGGCGGAGAAGCTCGGAAAGGCGCTGGAGCGAATGCCCCTCTTGCCGCTCGACCGGCTCGAGGACGTCGGCCAGGCCCGGCGCGGCCTCTTGCTCGTCTCGATGCTGGCGTCGGCGCACGTCTGGGGTGGGAGCGAGCCAGCCACCGTCCTGCCGCGCAGCGTCGCCGTGCCGCTGTGGGAGCTCTCGGAGCGCCATGGCCTGCCGCCGACCCTTGTCCACGCCACGATGACGCTCTGGAACTTCCGGCGCCTCGAGGACGACGCGGGCATCACGCTGTCGAACCTCGCCATCCTGCAGCTGTTCCACGGGGGCATGGATGAGCACTGGTTCTTCCGGATCGCTGTGGCCATGGACGCCGCGTGCGCGCCCGCGATCCAGGCGATCGTGCAGGCCCGGCGCGCCTGCGCGGACGGGCGCGTGGAGGAGGTGGCGCGCGCCCTCGACGTCATGACAGCGGCCCTGAACGATATCCGCGAGCTCCTTGCCCGCATGCCGGAGCAGTGTGATCCTTACATCTTTTACCGGCGGCTCCGTCGCTTCCTGAGCGGCTGGCCCGAGCCGGGGGTCATCTACGCGGGGGTCGACGACACGCCCCGGCGCTTCGGCGGCTCGAGCGGCGCCCAGAGCCCCCTGCTACAGCTCTTTGACGCGATCCTCGGGGTCTCGCCCTCCGACGGGGTGCGCTCGTTCCTCCTCAAGATGCGCGTCTCGATGTTACCGGGCCACCGCCGCTTTCTCGAGGTCGTCGAGCGCGGCCCCTCGCTCCGGCGCTTCGTTCGACAGCACGCGCCGAGCCACCCCGCGCTGTGCGACGCGCACGACGCGTGCGTGAACGCCCTCGTCCGCGTCCGGGAGGTGCACGCCGAGATCACGGTCCGCTATATCCTCCGGGAATCGGACGAGAAGCAGGCTCAGGGCACGGGCGGCAGCAGCCTCGTGGAATTCTTGAACGAGATGTGCGACGCCACGCGCCGACGTGCCGTCGGTGCAGAGCCGTCGCGGACCGCGTGTGCGTGAACGGACAGCTTCCGGGCGCCCCTGTCGGCTGTCGGCTGTCGGCTGTCGACGGCTGGTCGGCTGCCGGGCGGGCGCAGGCAAAAGTCCTTACGAACCCCTTGCCTTTTCGTGACGCGCACGGGCAAGATGCGATGTCCTGGGGGGGCCAGGCGACCGCCGATCGCGCGCCGTCTTCCGAGGAGCCGGGCAGCTGCACCTGCGAAAGAAGCGGATATGACAACGGAACAGGTGATCGATCCTTCTGTCAAACCCTCGGACCGATCTCGCTGGAACGACGCGAAGCTGGCGGTCATGGCCGAGGTGGCGCCGGTTGCGATGATCGTGTGTGACCGTGAGCGCGTCGTGCGCTTCTGGAACCGGCAGGCGTCGCGGCTGTTCGGGTGGACCGAAGCGGAGGTGCTCGGCCGCGAGCTGCCCTGCCTGCGCCATGACGATGTCGACGCGTGGTGGAAGCGCCCGGGCGACGAGGAGGCTCCGCTCGCGGCGCAAGGTCTCCGCAAGGACGGCGCCCGCATCGATCTGGAGATCACGCCGGTGGTGGTGGAGCGCGACGCGTCCGGCGCCGCCTCCGGGCTCATGGCGGTCGTCAGGGAGACCCGCGAGAAGCACACGCCGGAATGCTCCGCCGAGAGGACGCGCGCGAACGACGCGCTCCGCGAGAGCGAGGAGCGCTTCCGCATGGTCGTCCTCGCCGTCCAGGATGCGATCTACGATTTCGACGTCGCGACCGGCGCGGTCTGGCGCAGCGATACCTTCGAGAAGGTCTCGGGCGCGCCCAAGGACCTCTACGCGGACGCAGGCTGGTGGCGCGAGCACATCCACCCTGACGACGTGAACAACGTCAGCGACGCGCTCGGGTCGGCGATGGGCTCCGGCGCCAGCACCTGGAGCGCAGAGTACCGCCTGCGCCGGGCGACCGGCGAGTACGCCGTGCTCATCGACCGCGGCGTGATCCTCCGTGACGCGGAGGGCAAGCTGGTCAAGGTCGTCGGCGCGGTCTCGGACGTGACCGAGCAGCGACGGCTCGAGGCGCGGGTGCAGGAGTCGATGATCCAGCTCAAGGCAGCCGCCGAGGAGGTCGAGCAGCAGAATCGGCTCCTCGAGAACGAGATCCTCGAGCGCATGCGCAGCGAGGACAGCCTGCGCACCCAGAACGAGGCCATCCGGCTCATGTCGGCCCCCGTGGTCCAGGTCTGGGAGCACGTCCTGGCCCTCCCGCTGATCGGCGCGATCGACGACGTCCGCGCGTCGCGCATCACGGAGACGCTCCTCAACGAGGTCGTGCGCACGCAGGCCAGGGTCGCGATCATGGATCTGACCGGCATCGAGAGCGTCGATATCGCGACCACCAAGCACCTCCTGGACATGATGCGAGCCGTCCAGCTGCTCGGGACGCGCGGGGTTGTGTCGGGGATCTCGCCGCAGATCGCGGCCACCATGACGGAGCTCGGCGCCGAGACGCAGGGGCTCGTCACCTTCGGCACCCTGAAGGACGCGCTCCGCCACGCGGTCGCCTCGACCACGCGCGCCGCGACCGCCCCCCGCTCGCCGGGGCCGAGCGCGGCAGCGGCGCGGCCCGCAGGCGCACAAGACCGGCGGTGACCCCCGCGCGCGACCAAGGCAAGGGGGGTCCGTCGGCGCGGGCTGCCCCTCGGCGCGTGGACGAGGCGGGCTGCCCGGACGACGGCGCGTGGCCGCCGTCCGGGCGCGGCGTCAGAGGACCTTCAGGAACGCGATCAGATCCGAGCGCTGAGCGCGCGAGAGGCGGATCGGGAACCGCCTGCCGTCCTTCGATTTGTTGTAGAAATCGCTGTTGAAGTAGTCGACGACCTCCTCGAGCGACATCGCCGAATTGTCGTGGAAGTACGGGGCGTTCCGCGCGAGGCGCCGGAGCTGCGGGACCTTGAAGCGGCCGACGTCCTCGAGCCGCCCGGTCGTGGCCGCCAGCCCGACGTCCTTCGTGACCTTGAAGGGGACGATGACGCCGTCCTCGCGGACGAGCGGGAGGACGATGGGCTCGAAGACGCCCCCACCGGCGTGGTGAGAGAACCTGAGACCGTGCCTGTTCCGCTCGGACACGCCCACGTTGAACGTCCGTGTCACGCTCGGCCCGAACACCGGGTTCTTGACGTCCGTCTCGCCGTTGCCGAGCGCCTCGACGTTCGAGAGGTTGTTGAACACGTTGGGCACGTTGTGGCACGTCATGCACGAGCGCTCGAACACCTTCTTCCCGCGCTCCTCGGCCCGCGTCCGGATCCGGACCGTGTGGAAGGGATCGCGCGCCAGCACGCGGAACATCGGGTGCGACGGGTCGCGGAGCGCGGCGAGGCGCGGATCCGAGAGCTGCGAGAACTGGAACGCCTCGAGGTCGTTGCCGTCCTGGACCGTGAAGAGGTCGTCGAAGCGCTTGTCCGACTCCTGCGTGTGGCTGAAGACGGCGCCCCGGTCGGTCTCGAACATCGTGCGCGCGCGCGCGTCATGGAGGAACCCGTTCGAGAAGGCCAGGTTGACAAGCCGGATGGACTTGCGCCAGAAGAACACCTGCCGGAACGGGTCGTCCTCGGCGCGCTGGAGGTTGAAGCGGTTCGGGCGATACTTGATGAGGGCCAGCTCGTCGAGGTTGCGCAGGCCGTCCGGGTCGCCCTGCGCGTCGCCGTGGAGGCCCGTGAACAGCGCGTCGTCGAGAGACACCGACGCGGACAGCGGGGGGGGCGGGAGCCCGAGCTCCACCTCGAGCCCGCGATGGCACGTGAAGCACGTGCGCTGGTTGCTCACGACCGTGCCCCCGAAGGCCACCGAGGGCCCCTCGAAGATCGCCTGGCTCTTGTCCTCCGCGTCGCTGTCCGCGGCCAGGCCGAAGAGGGCGCGGCCCCGCACCGGATCCGCCCCCGGCTGGGTCGGATTGAACCGCAGGGACTCCTCCAGATGCAGGTTGTGGGTGCCGCTGTTCGTGACCTTGATCTCGGACCCTGCCGCGCCGAGCAGCTCCAGGTCGTCGCGTGATCCGGTGCACGCCGAGAGGGACGCCGCGAGGCCGACGGCGAAGAGCAGTCGCAGGAGTCTCGTCGTCATGGCTAGCTCCCCTCCGGGCTGCAGAAGTTCAGGCCCTTTGTGTGCACCCCGGTGAAGAAGTCCTCGCACGTCCCGGCGCCTGCGAACGGCCGGATCGGCGGCGCCACGTTGCCGAAGGTCGCGTCGATATCCCACGCGTAGCCCCGCGGGATGACGCCGCCGAACTGGGTGCCGTTGCTGTAGGTGGAGAACAGGTGCCCGCGCGGCGGGAACGTGTAGTACTCCGTCGGCTCGATCGTGACGCTCAGGAAGAAGCCGCTCCGGAGGTAGTCCGAGAAGCTGACCGCCTCCGAGGCGGGGAGCGTCTTGGCGTAGCCCCGGATCGTCGACAGATCGATCCGGTTCGGGTCCGACAGGCACAGGTTCGGCGGCGGGAACCCCTCGACGACCTGAGCGTACTCGGGCAGATCCGCGCGCACCGTCTTGTCGTACGCGAGGGTGAACTCCAGATCGACGTCGCCGTCCGCGTCGGGCTGGAAGAGCGGCGAGCCGATGGCCCTCACCGTCGGCAGCTCGATGGCGATCGAGCCGGGCGGGGGCGCCGCGAAATCGAGCTCGCTGCCGAGCAGATCCCGCGTGGCGGCGTCGTAATAGAACTTGAGGAGCCCTGCCTGGCTGACGACCCAGAACTGATATCGCCCGTTCACGATGTCCTCGCTCTCGGGCCAGAAGGGGTTTGGAAAGAAGCTCACCCCCGGGGTGCGATCGACGCTCGGAGAGGGCACGAGCACCCCCTTGCCGGTGATCTTGATCCGGACCGAGTTGTCCTCTTCGCTCCATCGCAGGGTGGCCTGCATCTCGCGCTCGCAGTTGTGGGGCAGCGCGATGACCGTGGCCTCCGGCGGGACGCCGGCGCCCCGGTAGAGAGGGACCTTCATGAAACCTTCACGATGATCGCCTCCCGACTGCGCCTGCACAGGGGAGCCGGCGACGCCGGACGAGCCGGCCGTCAGCACGCCGGCGCCGAACACAAGCACGAACCCGGCGTGACGCGGTCTCAGATGACGTGGTTTGGACATCGAATGCTCCTGTCCGCAGAGGGGCGCCCGCGGGGGTAGGCGCTCGCTCCGCGCGCGAAGGGCAAAGTGGGACCGAGACGAGGCAGCGGCTTCACCGGCCGTGGCAGAGCCGTCAGCCGCCGCGCAACCGACGCACATCCTGCGAGGACCAGCGCCTCTTGCCCCCACGGCCCAGAGGCACCCCCTCGAACCAATGTATATATCCGAGACAGACGCAATTCAAAGAACAAATGAAACGGTCTTTACTCCATGACAGAACCTCCGGAGACGCTCACGTGTCGCCACCGGACATCACAACCTGCTGAACTCGACGACAGCGCGGCTCGGCTGTGCATCGCAGCGGCGGATTTCATGCCCTGTCAGGCAAAGCTCGCGGGGAGGCCGGGCAACCGGGGGGCGTCGACGGGGCCCATGCCTCCATGTCCGCCTCCCTGGTCAACTGCAGGTGATGGTCGGATTGATCGTGAAGGCGTGAAGGCGAAGGCGAAGGCGAAGGCGAAGGCGAGAAGGCATGAAGGCGAGAAGAACATGTGTCTGTTCTTCTCGCCTTCGCCTTACATGTTCGTGGAGCGGGACCGCCCGGGCAGGGAGGCGCCGAGGGTCGCTCAGCGCCTCGAGCCGCGGGGGGCGCGCGAGCGCGTCAGCGCGCCTTGTCCTTCTTGTCGCTCCCCTTCCCGCCCTTCTTCTTCTTCTTGTCGTCGTCCTTCTTCGACTTCGACGCCACCTTCTTCGGCTCGTCGCGGCCGAGCGCGATCTCCAGGCGATCGCCGCGCGCCTTGGCCTTGTAGGCGGGCACGCCGTCCTTGAACTGCAGCGTGATCTCCGCGCCGTGCGGCGTGTTGACCACGCGCACCGACGCGATGCGCTTGTCCTTCCGGGCGAGGCCGCTGCCGGAGGACAGCGCGCGACGGTCGGGCAGCGACACCGTGAAGCCCATCGCGCCGGCAGCGCCGTTCAGCTCCTCGATGGGGCCGTCCATCTTCAGCTTCAGCACGACGGGGCTCCTCACGGTCCCCTGACCCCACTCCTTCGGGCCCTCCTTCTCGTCGTCGTCCGCCTCCGCCTCGTCGTCCTCGCCGGGGCCGCCCGGGACCGCGGCCGCCCGCGCGAGCGGGTCGCCGGCCAGGGCGCTCGGGTCGGCCGGCGGCGTCGGCGGCACAGGCTCCGTCGTCGACAGCGGCGTCGCGCCGAACAGGGGGATGTTCGCCGTCAGCACGCCGCCCGGCGCAGCCGCGGCCCCCGGCAGCGCAGGCGCGCCGGGCGACGCCGGCAGCGCCGGAGCGCCCGCAGCGGTCGCCGCGGTCCCGGCCGAGGGCGCGTCGCCGCCCTGCAGGCCGAGGAGGCGCGCGGCCCCGAAGACGACGAGCACCGCCGCCAGCCCGAGGAAGCTCCCGGCCGCGGCCGCCTTCTTGTTGAAGCGCGGCGGCTCGGCCCCCTCGCCCGCCGTCTCGTCGGCCTCCTCGCGCACCAGCCGGCGGCCGCCGGACTTCAGCGCGCCGGCCGGCGGCGGCGCCGTCGTGCGGCGATGGCCGCCCTCCTTGGACCCGTCCCCCTCGCCCGCCGCGCGCGCGGCGCGCCGCTCCTTGATCCGCGCCACCATGCCGGCCATCGCGGTGGCCGCGCGCGCCCCGACGCCGGCGAGCGCCGGGGCGATCTTGCCCGCCGCGGCCTTGCCGGCCATCGCGGCCTTCTCGCCGACGTCGCGCAGCCGGCTCGGCTGCGCGTCGGCCGCCGGCGCTGCGCCCGCGTCCTCCGACCCCTCCCGCGCGGAGAGGGGCGCCGCGTCCTGCGCCGAGACCGGCGCCGCGTCCGCCGCGCGCGCCTCCCCCGCCGAGGGCGCCGGCGACAGGTCGCCGTCGTGATCGTCGTCCCCCTCGACCGCCGCACCGCCGCGCGCGGCGCTCGCGCCGACCGAGGCGCGCTCGCCCTGCGGATCGCGCGCAGGCGCCGCGGACGGCCGCCCCGGCGCGCGCTCGCCCGGATCGCGCGGCGGCGCCGACGACGCCCGCGCCGGCGCGCTCTCAGCCGGCGGCGCCGTCGGTCCCGCCGCGCGCTCAGCCGGCGGCGCCGACGACGCCCGCCCCGCCGCGCGCTCAGCCGGCGGCGCCGACGACGCCCGCGGGCTCTCGCCCGGCGGCGGGACCGACGGCGCCCGCGCGGGCGCTCCCGCGTCGAGCGCCGCCGCCGGCCTCGCCGGGGGCAGGGACTCGGACGACGCCGCCCGCGGGCGCGACGCCCTGGCCGCGCGGGGCGCCTCGTAGCGCAGCGTGACAACGAGCTGCGGCACGCTCGTCGCCGGGTCGACCTCGACCTTCACGTGGTCGATGTACGCCTCGCGGCGCGTGCCCTGCTCCACCTCCTCCAGCTCGAGGGAGCGACCCACCTTGAGGAACTCCAGGTTGGAGCCGACCTCGAGATCGTCGAGCCCCCCCGCGCGCACGCGCGCCTTCATGGGCGAGCTCAGCCCGTCGATGTGGAGCCGCACGCGCGCGCCCCGCTGCGCCGCGCCGGAGGGGACCGCGAGCGCCGGCGCGGCGGCGCCGGCGCCGGCATCCATCGACGAGCACATCGAGCGCACCGCCTCCTCCGCCTCGGCGTCGAGGCCGGTGAAGCGCAGGCCGAACTCGCCGCCGCGCGCCTCCTCGGCGCGCCAGCACACCTCACCCTCGACGACGAGCTCCTTGCCGAGCCCGTCGAAGCGGCAGATCAGCGCGTCGCCGACCCGCGGCAGGTACGCCGTGCGCAGGCGCATCCCCTCGGGGGACATGTCGATCGATTCGGCCTCGAAGCCGCCGCCCGACGTCTCGCCGACCGCGACGAGCGCCTCGATACGGACCCGCTGCCCCGCGCCGGCGCGCCGCTCGCCGCCGCCGCTCTCGCGATCTCTCTCCAAGGATTCCGGCGCCTTGCGAACGCCATCTCCCTCTGCGCCTCGAACGTTCATACGCCCACTCCTCCGCTTCGCCGCGAAGCCGCGTCCGCGATCGCGGGACCTCCGCGGTGCAGAGGGCCCTCTGGCCGGCAGTACGGCCTAAGCCCCGTGCTGGCCAAATTTTGGAGGCCGCGCGAGGCGGCGAGACGCGGGCGCGGCGTGGAGATCGGCCGCTCGCTTCGCCTGGCGCCCCAGGGGGCAAACGTGGGAAGCTTTCGGTGATGGGCAAGGACGAGCCGCCGCAGAACCAGGACAAGCCCGCGCCGCCCGCGAACCAGGACGTCGTCTTCATCCACAGCCCCGTCGAGCAGGGAGAGGGCTTCCGGGTCATCCGGAGCCGGGAGGACCGGCTCGAGATCGGTGAGCTGCGGCCCACCGAGCACGGGCGCCCGCTGGCCGGAGAGCTCGTCAAGCTGACGCAGCGGTCCGAGCACACCCGGCTCTTCGACGTGGAGGTGCTGCTCCCGGCGCCCCGCGGGGCCGACGCGTCCCGGTCCGGCCCCGCCCAGGTCGCGACCGACGCCTACCGCTCCAACTGGGAGGCGATCTTCGGCCCGCGCGAGGAGAACAAGCTCGCCAACTGAGGCGCCCTCGGCGACGGCGCCGGACGCCGCGCTGGCGAGCCGCGGCGCGTCGCGCAGGCGCGCCAGCCGGGCCGCCCTCAGCCACGGCCGCCAGACGCCACGCTGGCGAACCGCGGCGCCTCGCCGGTCCTCCGGATCGCGTAGGCGATCCCGCGCTGGAGCGTCCCCTGGACGACGGTCTCGCCGAGATCGATGCCGAGGCCGACGAGCGTCTGCGAGACGCGGGGGGCGATCCCTGTGATCACCGCCTCGGCGCCGAGCAGGCGCAGCGCTGTCGCGGTGCGCAGGAGCGTCGCCGCGACGCCGCTGTCCACGCCCCGCACGCCCGTGATGTCCAGGATGACGACCTGGGCCCCCGTCTCCGACACGCCGCGGAGCGCCGCGGCGAGCGCCTCGTCCGCGCGCTGCGCGTCGACGGTCCCGATGAGCGGCATGACCATGATCCTGTCGGTGATCGGGATGAGCGGCGTCGACAGCTCCGCGAGCCGCTCGCGCTGCATGCGGATGAGGTCCTCCTGCAGGCCGGCGCGCTCCTGCTCGGCGCGCGACCGCTCGGCGAGCTCCTCCTCGAGCTGCGCCTTCGCCGAGGAGAGCTCCGCTGTGCGGGCGGCGACAGCCGCCTCGAGCGCGCCGTTGGCGCGGCGGAGCTCGTCGCTCGCCGCCTGGACGCGCGCGTAGAGCAGCGCGTTCTTCACGGCGATGGCGGCCTGCGCGGCGACGAGCTCGAGCACGTCGAGGCGGGCGCGCGAGAACACGTCGGGCGCGGCGTTGTTCTCCAGATAGAGGATGCCCGAGACGTCCCCCTGGCTCACCATGGGCAGCGCGAGCACGGATCGCGGCTTGCGCGCCGCGACGTAGGGATCGCCGTCGAAGCGCGCGTCCTGCGCGGCGTCCGCCACGACGACGGCGCCCCCGCTGCTCATCGCGAGCTCGATCACCCGCGCGGCCGCGGCGCCGCTCTCGCGCACGGGCGTCGACGGGCCGACGCGCACCTCGCCCTCGTCCTCGACGACGGCCTCCACGCGCGGCCCGCCCTCGTGGTCCAGGATCAGCGCGCCCCGCTGGGCGCCGACGCTCTCGATGGCGAGCCGGAGCAGCCGCGTCATGACGCGGCCGAGGTCGATCTCGCGCGCCACGGCCTGCGCGGCGCGGATGAGCGCCGCCGCGTCGAGCAGCGCCACGCGCCGCGCGACCATCTCGGTCGTCGACGAGACGACCGAGGTCAGGTTCGACAGGAGGTCCGCGGACGCGGGCTGGCCCGCCGCCGCGCGGGGGAGCAGCTCGACGTAGGCCTCCTCCATCTGCCGCAGCTTGGCCGTGGCGCCCCAGCGCGCGTAGGCCTGGTAGGCCTCGACGAGGCACGACCGCGCGAGCCACGGCATGCGCCTCGAGGCGAGGAACCTGCCGCAGAGCTCGCTGACGAGCGCGCGGTAGCGCACGTACCCCGCCTGCTCCGCCGCGCCGCTCGCCTGCTGGTAGAGCTCGAGGATCGGCTCCAGCGCCTCCCCGGCGACGCGCGCGCGCTCCGCCCGGACGAGCAGCTCCAGGTGCCGGAGCTCGGGGCAGTCCCGCGCGAGGACGGCGAGCTTGTCGTGGCTCGACGCGAGCATCTCGGCCAGCGCGCCGCCCTCCTCCCCGCTCGCCCGAGGCCCGAGCGCCAGGAGGGTGAGGCAGGTATAGAGCGGCAGATCGACGACGCCGATGTACTGGCCCGTCAGGGCGCGGGCCCGCTCGTGCGCGCGGCGCGCCATCCGCAGCGCGCCCTCGTGATCGCCGTAGAGGTACGCGAGCGCGAGCTTGTTCGTGTAGTAGAAGCCAGCGACGATCGCGAAGGCCACCCCATCGAGCTTCGGCACGAAGGCGTCCTCGTCGAAGCCGGCGTCGCTCAGCGTGCCGCGGTCCAGCGTGCGCCCCTCGAGGTTCTGGATCACCTGCAGCGCGACGGTCTGGACCGCCGTCGACAGCGCGTCCTTCGTGCGGGAGGTGAAGCGCAGGAACCCACCGACGTCCTCGCGCACGCGCCGGAGCTCGCCTTCCAGGCTGAGCTTCATCTGGGCGACGATGTTGGAGGCCGCCGACGCGAACATGAAGTCGCCGGTCTCCATCCCGGCGACCCGCGCCCGCTGGAGGACCTCGAGCGCCTCGCGCTGCGGCCTCGAGAGGTTCATGACGACCCCGTAGTTGAAGTCGACCTTCGCCCTGATGGCATCGATCCGGTACCTGTCGTTCAGGGCGACGCCCATCCGCACGATCCTGTAGCCCTCGTGCGGCTGGCCCCTGAACGCGGCCAGGTAGAAGCCGTGGAGCGCGTACGCCACGCTGGCCATCGGCGAGCTCCCGTGCCGGAGCGACAGGTTCGTCATCCTGACGGCGAGGAGCTGGGCCAGCGGCGGGTTGAGGAAATACGCCGATGGCGAGCCGTAGCCGAGCATCTCCACCACGACCCTGACGCGCGGATCGGCGAGCTCGGAGCCCGCGCCGACGTCCTCGCCCCGCCGGGCGGCGAAGCCGCGCTCGGCCTCGGCGAGCTCCGCGCGGAGCGCGGCGGCGAGCGCCTCGCCCTCGGTGGGCACCTCCATGCCGAAGCGGCGCAGGCCCTGGAGCACCACCGCGAGCGTGTCCGCCCAGCGGTGCTGCGCGTTGTAGAGGACCATCCGCATGCAGTAAACGCGCGCGCGCTCCACGTCCGAGGCGGCGCGCTCGAGGAGGGCGTCGAAGAGCGCCTCCGCCTCGTCGCAGCGGCCGCTCAGGTGCGCGCACTCGGCCTTCGCGGCATGGATGTCGAAGACGTCGAGGGCGAGGCCAGGCTCGCCGGCCCATGGATCCGGGCCGAGCGCGGACGCCGCGGCGCTCAGGTAGCCGAACGCGGCGTCGTACGCGGTCGCCGCCTGCGCGCGCCGCCCCGCGGCCAGGTTGAGCCGCACGAGCTCGCCGCGCTCCGCCGGATCCTCGATCAGGGCCGCGGCGACGTTCAGGTGGCCGACGACGACGAACAGCTCCTCGTCGCTCGGGTCCTCGCCGAGGCTCGCCGCGAGCAGCCGGCCGATGCGGTGGTGCAGCCGCCTCCGCTCCGGCTCGTCGATGAGCGCGTACGCCGCCTGCTGGACGCGATCGTGCAGGAACCGGTACGAGACGCGGAACGAGGGGTCCTCGAGCAGCCTGCCCGCGACCACCGCGTCGCCGGCGTGGACGAAGCGGTACTCGGGATCGAGGGGTACGACGAGGCCCTCCCGCAGGGCCTCCCAGAGGGCCGCGGCCACCTCGCCCGGGGGCTGCTCGGCGACGAGCGCGAGCGTCCTGAGGTCGAAGCGGTGGCCAACGCAGGCGGCGAGCCGGAGGGCGCGCTGCGCGCCGGGCGCGAGCCGCCGGATCTTCGCGGCCATCAGCTCGACGACGCCCTCCGCGCCCTCCGCGCTCCGGGCGCGGTCGAGGCTCCACGCCCACGCCCCCGCGGCCGGATCGAAGCGCACGATCCCCTCGCCGGCGAGGGCCTGCAGGAGCTGGTGGATGAAGAACGGGTTGCCCGCGGTCCTCTCCAGGATCAGCGCCGCGAAGGCGTCCGTGTCCTCGAGGCGGCAGCGCAGGGCGTCGGCGAGGAGCCGGCGGATGTCCTCGAGCTCGAGCGGCCCGAGCCACACATCGGAGACGGGCGCGTTCGCCGCCCGCAGGTCGCGGACGAGCCTCGCCAGCGGGTGGGCGTCGTCGACCTCCTGGTCGCGGTAGGCGCCGATCACGAGCATCCCGCGGGCGTCCGGATCGGTCATCAGGAGCTCGAGGAGCCTCAGCGAGGCCGGGTCGGCCCACTGGAGGTCGTCGATGAAGAGCACGAGGAGGTGCTCCTCCGTCACGGCGCGGACGAAGGTCTGGAACGCCAGGCTGAAGCGGTTCTTCGACTCGTTCGGCCCGAGCGGCTGCGCGGGGGGCTGGGGGCCGAGGATGCGCGCGAGCTCGGGGATGACGTCGACGACGACCTGCCCGATCGAGCCGAGCGCGGCGCTCAGCCGGGCCTTCCAGCGCGCCACGGACTCCTCGCCCTCCGACAGCATGCGCTCGCACAGCTCGCCGAACGCCTGCGCGATGGCCGCGTAGGGGGTACGCTGCTTGAGCTGGCCGAACTTCCCCGAGACGAAGTACCCGGCCCGCCGCGCGAGCACCTTGTAGACCTCGCGGACGAGGGCGGACTTGCCGACGCCGGCGTGGCCGGAGATGAGGAACAGCTCGACGGCGCCGGCCGCCACGCGCTCGCACGCGGCCACGACCGCCTGCGTCGCGGCCTCGCGCCCGTAGAGCTTCTCCGGCAGCCAGAGCCGGCCGCCCGCGTCGCGCTCGCCGAGCGGGAAAGGATCGACGCGGCCGTCGGCCTCGTACCTCCGGAGGCACTCCTCGAGATCGGCGCGCAGCGCCTCGGCGCACGGATACCGATCCTCGGCGGCCTTGGAGAGGAGCTTCATGACGAGATCGGAGACGACGCGCGGGATCTCGGCCGACGCGGCGTGCGGCGGCGTCGGCGTCCTGGCCAGGTGACAGTGGACGAGCTCCATGGCGCTCGGCGCTGTGAACGGGGGAGCGCCCGTGAGCATCTCGTGGAGGGTGACGCCCAGGGAGTAGAGATCCGTCCGGCAGTCGAGGCTGCGGTTCATCCAGCCCGTCTGCTCGGGTGACATGTACGCCAGGGTCCCCTCCGCGGCGTCCGGGCTCTCGGCCCGCGGCGCCTCCTGCGACAGGCGCGTTGCGATCCCGAAATCGGAGAGCTTGACCACCAGCGGATCGAGGCGGACGAGGAGGTTGTGCGGCTTGACGTCCTTGTGAATGACGCCCGCGTGGTGCAGCGACGCGAGGGCGTCCGCAACGTGGATGCCGATCCGCAGGATCGTGGCCAGACCGAGCCTGTTGCTCCGCAGGACGATGTCGAGCGACGCGCCGCCGAAGTCCTCCAGGACGAGCACGGGCCCCCCATCGCACTCCTCGACGTCGAGGATGCGGAGGACGCCCGGGTGCGCGATCTCGCGCGTTATCACCTGCTCGTGGCGGAGCCTCGCGATCGCGCGCGGCGACGCCCGCCCGGCGCTCGGTCCCTTCAGCACGACGGGCTGCCCGTCCGACGCGCGGCGCGCGCGGCGCACGGTGCTCATCGGCCCCTCGTGGAGGATGGCGTCCGCGGCGTAGCCCTGCAGCGGGCTCGCTGATCCAGTAGCATGAACCGCGCCGAGTTTCGTCATGCGTTCAGATTACAACCGATACGACACCTTCCGTGGCGGCGTTCGACGTCGCGGCTCTTCGACGTGGAGGTGCTGCTCCCGGCGCCCCGCGGTCGCGCCGGAGCGGCCCCGGAGGTCGCGGCGGGGCCGCTCCGTCCATGTGCCGAATCTTGAGCCGCGGAGCCCCCCCGGGGAGCACTGCTGGGCGTGATCCGAACGCGCCGCTCGACCGTCCCGCCCTTGACAGCGGTCGCGCCCTCCACGCAAAGGGGGAGCGTGCAGGCGCTGCCGCTGTCCGCGACCGACGACGTGGCGCTGGCGCGCGCCGCGGCGCAGGGACACCCGGGCGCCGCGCCGGTCGTGTGGCAGCGGTTCGCGCCCCTCGTGCGCCGGATCCTGACGCGCACCCTCGGGCCGGGCGACGAGGTCGACGATCACGTGCAGGACACGTTCCTGCGCTTCTTCCGCGTGGCGAAGGACCTGCGGGATCCGTCGCTGCTCTCGAGCTTCATCATCGGCATCGCGGTGCGCGTCGCGCGCGCCGAGCTGCGGCGCCGGCGCCTGCGCCGCTGGCTCCAGCTGTCGCCCTCGGGCGAGCTCCCGGACGTCGGCGGCGCGCAGCAGGATCCGCAGGGGCGCGCGGCGCTCACGCGGCTCTACGGCATCCTCGACCAGGTGGACGACCGGTCGCGGACGCTCTTCGTCCTGCGGTTCATCGAGGGGCTCGAGCTCACCGAGATCGCCGGCGCGCTCGGGTGCTCCCTGGCCACGACGAAGCGCCACCTCGCGCGCGCCTCTCACCGGATCCTCACCGCCGCGCAGCGCGATCCCGCGCTCTCGGCCTACCTCGCGAAGGCCCCGCAAGCGCTCGATCAGCCCGGGAGCCTCCTTGCCTGCGGAGGAGAGCACGATGAATGAAGCGGAGAAGTTGAGCCGGCTCGCCGACCTCGCGCGGGAGGGCCTCCCCGCCGACGTCGACGCGGCGCACGACGCCGCCGAGCGCGCCCGCTTCGTGGAGGCGGTGAGCCGCGGGGCCGCCCGCCGCCGCGAGGGCGACCTGGGCCGCGTCGCGTCGTGGCTGCGCTCCCTCGGGCTCTGGCCTCTGCACGCGGGGCGGGCGCGGTGGGGCCTCGCGCTCGCCGGCGCGGCGGCGCTCGCGCTCGCGCTCGTCGCGCTCTGGCCGTCGCGGCGGCTCGACTACGCGGTCGAGGGCGCGCCCGGCGCCGCGGGCGGCTACATCGCCGCGGCGGCCGAGGAGGCGCGGCTGCGCTTCACGGACGGCACCACGGTCGCGCTCTCGCCGGGCAGCGCGCTGCGCGTGGCGGAGGTCGACGCGGTCGGGGCGCGCATGCTGCTCGAGGACGGCCGGGCGTCGCTGCGCGTGACGCCGCGGCCGAAGGCGCGCTGGTCGGTCGAGGCGGGGCCGTTCGCGGTGCTGGTCACCGGCACGGCGTTCGACGTGTCGTGGACGCGCGGCGACGGCACCCTGCGCGTCGATCTGCACGAGGGGAGCGTGACCGTGCGCGGGCCGCTCGCGCTCGACGGGCTGCCGCTCCGCGCCGGA
This sequence comes from Sorangium sp. So ce590, assembly GCF_051521365.1. Taxonomy (NCBI): domain Bacteria; kingdom Pseudomonadati; phylum Myxococcota; order Polyangiales; family Polyangiaceae; genus Sorangium; species Sorangium sp. So ce590. The sequence goes on along the minus strand of NZ_CP150346.1, from coordinate 3,488,674 downwards.
CAGCGGCTCGTGGCGCGGATGCGCGAGGGCGACGTGCAGATCTCGAGCGGCGACGCGGCCAGCACGGTCGGCAGCGCGGCGGGGCCGGCGCAGCAGGGGCCGTCGTCCGCCGGGGCGGCGCTGCCCGGCGGAGAGAGGAACACCGGACCTGGCGACGAAGGCGACGCCGGGGCCGCACGGCCGGAGGGCTCGCGGGCTGAAGGGGCGCCCGCGGGCCTTCCGCCGGACGGTTCGGCGGCGGCGCCGGACGGCGCGGCGGCGGCGCCGAGCTGGGCGAAGCGCGTGGCGGCGGGGGATTTCCGGTCGGTCCTGGCCGACGCGGAGCAGCGCGGCCTGGGCGGCGTGCTCGATCACGGCCCCCTCGACGACCTTGTCGCGCTGGCGGACGCGGCGCGGTACGCGCGGCGGGGCGACGTCGCGCAGCGCGCGCTCACCGCGACGCGCAAGCGGTTCCCCGGGACGAGCCACGGGAAGGCGGCGGCCTTCCTGCTCGGGCGCATGGTCGACGACGGCGGCGCGCCGGGCGCGGCGGTGGCCTGGTACGACGCGTACCTCGCCGAGTCGCCGGGCGGCCCGTTCGCGGCCGAGGCGCTCGGCCGCAAGATGGTCGCCGTCGAGCGCACCGGCGGCCGGTCGGCGGCGCGCCCGGTGGCGGAGCTCTACCTGAAGCGCCACCCGCGCGGCGCGCACGCGCCCGTGGCGCGCGATCTCGTGAAGCCGTGACGCGTCTCCGGCCCCGCCCGCGATCTGGTAAATCCCTGGGCGAGTGCGCTCCTTTCCCCTTCTGACCTGGCTCTTGCTCGCCCCGGCGCTCGCCCCCGCGCGGGCCGAGGCGGCGCCCCCGCCGGAGGCCGCGGCGGCCGCCTCGCGGGTCGTGATCGTCGAGGCGGACGCGGACGACCCGCTGGTCCGCGAGGCGGCCACGCGGCTCCGGGCCGAGCTCGGCGCGGCGGGGTTCGAGGTGGTGCGCGTCCCGCGGGGGCGCCAGGGAGACGCGCGCGACGCGCTGGAGCGCGCCGCCCGGGACGAGGGCGCGTTCGCGGCCGCGGCGATCTTCCGCTCCCGCGCGGGCGCCACGGCGGACCTCTGGATCGTCGACCGGGTGACGCAGAAGACCGTGGTGCGCACGGTGGAGGTGTCCGGCGCGGCGGCCCCCTCGGTGATGGCCGTGCGCGCCGTCGAGCTCCTGCAGGCGAGCCTCCTGGAGGCCAACCTGCTCTCGACGCGCGCGCCGCCCGAGGGCGCGGCGGGCGGCGAGCGCGTCGCCGTCCCTGACGACGTGCGGCGGTGGATGGCGCCCGTGCGGCGGCGGGCCGGCGCGGATCCGGCGGCGGCGCGGGCCGGGATGCTCGCGGGCGTCGGCGTGGAGGCCGGGCTCGTGGCGCTCCTGAGCGCGGGCGGCATCGGGCCGGCGCTGGGGCCGGCGCTGCGGCTGTCGTACGGGACCGGCGCGGGCGGCGGCGGGGGCGCGCTGCCCGCGGGGCTCGCGGCGCGGCTGACGTTCGCGGGGCCGGCGCTGGGGCCGGCGCTGGAGGGCGCGCTCGGCGCGGTGTCGGTCCGGCAGGAGATGGCGCTGCTGGAGGCGGTGTGGGCGCTGGAGACGGGCACCGCGGTCTCGCCGGTGCTCTCGGCCGGCCTGGGCGGATTCCACCTGTTCATCAGCGGCGACCCCCTGCCCCCGCTCCGGAGCGCCACGGGCGAGGTCTGGTCGATCGCCGCGACCTTTGGCGGGGGCGCCGGGCTGCGCCTCACCGAGCGCGCGGCGCTCCTGCTGGACGCGCACGCGATCTTCGCCGAGCCCCGCGCCGTCGTGACGCTGGGCGGCGAGCGGCTCGGCACGGCGGGAAGGCCGGCGTTCGCGGGGTATCTGGGGCTGCTCGTGCGGCTCTGAGGCGAGATCGGGTCGCCCGCCGGCGGCGACATCGGAAGACGGCGTGAGGCCGTTTGCCGATATTGGAGCAGCGCCGATTCCGTTACTGTCTCGAGATCAGTCGAGGGCGCGCCCGCTGTGGGCAGGGCCTCCTGGCGCGGGAGACATCGATGAAAACGCGAACACTTTCGGCCGTTTTTCTCGCCACGCTCGCCTTTTCGACAGGGCTCCTCGGTTGCTCTGACGACGCGGAGGACGGCTCGGGAGGGAGCTCGCCGAGCACGAGCTCCGTCTCCGGGAGCGCCAGCTCGGGCGTGGGCGGAGACGGCGGCAACGGTGCCGGCGGCAGCGGCGGTGACGGCGGCAGCGGCGGTGACGGCGGCAGCGGCGGTGACGGCGGCAGCGGCGGTGACGGCGGTGACGGCGGCGGCAATGGGGGGCTCGGCGCTCGGTGCGAGGTGGACGCCGACTGCGGCCCGCGCGGCCTTTGCCTCTCCGAATCGGGCAACGAGTTCTTCGGCGGAGGGCCGGCGGGCGGGTACTGCACGACGTCGTGCGCAGCAGACGGCGATTGTGAGGGCGAGGGCAGCGTGTGCCTCGAAGGCATCTGTCTTCTGGGCTGCCCCCTGGGAGACCCCCCCTTCGTCAGCATCGTCGACGAGCTCGATCCGGCGAAGTGCCACGGCCGCGAGGACCTTCGCTGTGACAGCATCGGTGAGGATGTGACCGTGTGCATGCCTGGCTGCGGCTCGGACAGCCAGTGTGCCGGCCGCGTGTGCGACCCCCGGATCAACCTTTGCGTCGACGAGCCGACGGCCGGGCTCCCTGCGGGCTCAGCGTGCAAGGTCGGGGACGAGGGCACGGATCCCTGCGCGGGGTGGTGCATCCGCTTCAGCGCGTCGTTCGCCGTTTGCGCCGGGCTGTGCGCGCTCGGCGGGGACGTCGCGAACGAGGACTGCGGAGGGCAGGAGAGCGGTCTGTGCGCCTACCCGCTGACGGACGATCCCGGCATCGGCGACGCCGGTGCCTGCGCCAAGGCGTGCACGAGCCACGGCGATTGCCCGATGCCGCACGCCTCGTGCGGGTTCGTGGGGCTGGACGGCAACGGCTTTTGCTTCTTCGGACCGACGGCTTGCCCGCGGGGCCAGAGGCAATGCACGGAAGAAGGCGAGGTCTGCACGGTGACGCCTCAAGGCCGGCTGTGCCTCGACGAAAGATACCCGCTGAGCAATTCAGGCACGGGCGGCGCGGGCGGCACCAGTGGTGCGGGCGGTATCGGCGGCGCGGGCGGTACGGGCGGTATCGGCGGCGCGGGCGGTACGGGCGGTATCGGCGGCGCGGGCGGTACGGGCGGTATCGGCGGCGCGGGCGGTGCGGGCGGTATCGGCGGCGCGGGCGGTGCGGGCGGCGCCGGCTGACCGGTAGCTCTCCATCAGACCGCCTCCCCATCACGGATCCGGTGCTCCTGGGGCGGTTCCACCGCCCTCCCCAGGGGGTTCTCGGTCCTCGCCGAGCGGTTCCACCGCCTTCCCCAGGGTGTTCTCGGTCCTCGCCGAGCGGTTCCACCGCCTTCCCCAGGGTGTTCTCGGTCCTCGCCGAGCGGTTCCACCGCCTTCCCCAGGGTGTTCTCGGTCCTCGCCGAGCGGTTCCACCGCCCCAGGCTTACCTGCCGCCGCTCCCCCCAGCGGTCGCGCCGGCCAGCGACCGGATGCACATCCGCAGCCCCTCGCGGAGGTTCCGCTGCGTGGCGACGGCGGACATGTCGAGGCCGAGCGACGTCATCAGCACCGCCACAGCGGGGCGCACGCCGGTGATGACCCCCTTGGCGCCGAGCAGCCCGACCGCGCGCACGATCCGGATCACATGGTCGGCGGTCGCCTCATCGATGCCGTCGACGCCGGTCATGTCGAGGATCGCATAGCGGGCGCCCGTCCGGACGATCGCGTCGAGCAGCTCCTCCGTGATCACCCCGGCCCTCACGCCGTCGAGCGTGCCGATCAAGGGGACCGTCAGCACGCCGTCCCACACCTGGAGGATCGGGGTGGCGAGCGCGCGCAGCTCGCGCTGCTGCCGCTCGATCAACGACAGCTTCTCGCGGAGCTCCTGCTCGGTCTTCTGGAGCTCCTCGGCGATGCGGACCCGCTCCTCGACCTCGCGTTTCAGCTTGTGCAGCGCGATGGCCAGATCCGTCTTCGTCGCCAGCTCCTCGTCGAGCAGGCGCTGCAGCCGCTCCTCCAGGGTGATCGTCGCGCGGCGCACCGTGAACTCGTCGTGGAGATCGCCCCGCGCGGCGAACGACGTTTGCTCGACCTCGCACTCCTGCCCGAACAGCCTCGTGCAGAATCCCGCAAGCTTGCCCGCCATCATGCTGCTCCCCCAGCAGACATCCAGCTCCTTCTGGTAGAGCGCCTCCCACCCGTTCACCACGCGAAAGCGCGCCTCCTTCCGCTCCCGGTCCACCGAGACCGCCTGCCACCGGCCCCAGCCCGCGGTGGCCGCCCCGATGCCGAGCGCCCTGAAGCCCTCCTCGAATGTCGGGTAGCCGGAGAGGAACGTCCAGTCGTCCTCGATGCTGAGCCGCCCCCCGCTCTCCACGGCGAGGTTGAAGCGCTCGGTCCCCGCCATCCGCTGGAAGCCGGACATCAGCCCGAGCACGCTGCTCGGCACGAACATGGACACCGAGGGAACACCGGCCCAGGTACACTGGCCGCTGTCGACATCCCATTCGATCGGCATTCCCCCGACGTCGACGCGGATCTTCTCGCCCGAAAGCTGAGAGCTTGTGCTCATAAATCCTCCGAGTCCACGAGCTCGCGTGCCCGTCTGCCGGAGTGTACCGGCTCAGCCCGCCACGCGTCGCCCCCGACGGGCACGCCGCGACTGGCACCGATCCGGCCAAGACGTCAATCTGGGATTCGCGCAGGCGCGCACGTCCGTGACAGCCCCTCGGGGGTGAGGCCGGAGCAGCGGTGGCGAGGGCTGGAGCGGACCGGAGAGCGGCCGGCTCACTCGCACGTCGAGAACTGGGAGGACGCTGTCTGCTCGGCCGTGCTGACCTGGACCGTTGTCTCGATCGTCTCGCCGAAGACGTCGGTCACGCGCACGCGCCACGGCCCTGGCGTCATGTTGCCGTTGCCGACGCGCCAGTAATTGTAGTACTGCCGCGTGGCCTCCCTCCACGTCCCGCCGAGCTGGACCTCGACCCGCTCGATCGGGTTGCGATGGCCCTGCACGCGGAACTCGTTCCACCAGCTGTTCTGCTCCTTGAGCGAGATGGAGAGGTTCCCCTCGACCGGGCACGGGACGTACTTCCAGGAGATCTTGCCCCTCGCCCCGCCGTTACCGGTCCCGAGATAGCCCTCCTCGGTCGACCCGATCTGCTGAAAGGCCTCCTTGCTCAGATCGATGTGCCCGGCCGTGCACTTCGGGTTGCTGCCGATCGGGCACTGATCGACGACCGTCGCCACGACCTTCCGCCCGTCGTCGCGGCTCACCTCCACGCACGCTCCGCACGCGGCCGCGGTGTCGTAGTCGGCCGTGTTCATGGCCGCGAAATACCGGCCTCCGCCGGTCGCCACGTGCGCAATCCGGTCCGGGCTGCGCCCGAGGACCGGGAAGCTGCAGTTCACCGCGCCCGAGCCCTGGCTGAGCGTGTACCACGTCGCCGATCCGTCGCCGTCCTCGTAGCTCGGGAGCGGGATCGAGCAGGTGCCGCCGCCGTCGGAGCTGTCGCCGGCGCCGGTCGTCGCGCCCCCACCGCTCCCCCCTGCCCCGCCCGCGCCCGAGCCGCCGGCGCCGGTCGTGGCCCCCGAGCCGGTCGTCTGACCCGAGCCGGTCGCGCCGGTCTGGGTCATGGACACCATCACCGGTCGGTAGTCGCCCCCGGTCGCGTTCCCGCAGAACCCGAAGCTGGTCAAGCCGCCCACCGGGATCGGCGCGTTACCGGAAGGCGGGGTCACCGTCAGGATCGAGCCGCTCCGGCTCGACTGGCCCCCCCACAGGCTGGTCACCGAGGACTGCTTGAGATCGATCACGACGGTCCACGACGTCACCGGCGTGATCCCCTCGTTCACGACGTTCACGTTCACGCAGTAGCCGCTGCCCCAGTCGGACGACCTCGTCAGCGCCGCGACCCCGAGCCCGTCGGTCGTCACCACGGCGCTGGTGAGGTCCCCCGCGACCTCCTCCTCGCCCGGCACCTCGGCGGTGCACGCGGCGGCGAAGAGGCCAAAGAAAGATAGCGCGACAGCAGATCCATAAGCCAAAGATCGCATCCTGAGTCTCCACGTCATCGGCGCGCCGAGAGAGCGCGACCGGTAGCATCTTCATGAATGCAAACTCATGAGCTCGCCATCGCTCGAACATACAGAAAAATCATTTTGGCAGACAAGCACTCTGGAATGATCTCCCCCGAGCGAAGAAGGCCGCTGTTTCATCGAACATTTCACCTCTGGCAAAGCACCTGCACAGGCGTCGATTCCCCACATCGCGCCCCACGAGCGCCCACATCACCACCGTCTCCTCCGCGAACACTCGACTTCAGCCAACCGAGCTGGGGAGATCCCCTGTCTGCCGCGCCCGGGCGCGGCGCGGCGCGCGCTGCGCGGCGAGCGCCGCGCGACCGCGATTGTCGCGAGTTGCCCCGCTCACGTAGACTGCGGCCCCCGATGCTCCTCACGCTCACCACCACGCACAGGCCGGCGACCGATCTCGGCTACCTGCTCGTCAAGAACCCGGCGCACACGCAGTCGTTCGCGCTCTCGTTCGGCAAGGCGCACGTGTTCTATCCGGAGGCGACCGAGGACCGGTGCACCGCGGCGCTCCTGCTCGACGTCGACCCCGTGGACCTCGTGCGCGGGCGCGGCGCGGGCGAGCCGGGCACGCTCGCGCAGTACGTCAACGACCGGCCCTATGTCGCCTCGTCGTTCCTCTCGGTGGCGATCGCGCAGGTCTTCGGCTCGGCGCTCGGCGGCAAGTGCCGCGACCGCCCGGAGCTCGCCGACGTGCCGCTCCCCCTCTCCGCCACCCTCTCGGCGCTGCCGTGCCGCGGCGGCGAGGCGCTGCTCCGGCGGCTCTTCGAGCCGCTCGGCTACGAGGTCGCGGCCGAGCGCCTCCCGCTCGACGAGACGTTCCCGGAGTGGGGCCAGAGCGCCTACCTGCGCGTCTCGCTCGCGAGGACGTGCCGGCTCCGGGAGCTGCTCGCGCACCTCTACGTGCTCGTGCCCGTGCTCGACGACAAGAAGCACTACTACGTGGGCGACGCCGAGGTCGACAACCTCCTCGCCAAGGGCGAGGGCTGGCTCGCGGAGCACCCCGAGCGCGAGGCGATCGCGCTCCGCTACCTCAAGCATAGCCGGCCGCTCTTCCGCGCTGCGCTCGCCCGGCTCGTGGCCGACGAGGCGGCGAGCCCCGAGGAGGCCGAGGACGAGAAGGCCGCGCCCGAGGACAGGGCCGAGGCGCGGATGAGCCTCGACGAGGAGCGGCGCGCGGCCGTCGTCGCGGCGCTCCGCCGGGCCGAGGCGAGGAGCGTGCTCGACCTCGGCTGCGGCGAGGGCAAGCTGCTGAAGCGGCTCGTCGACGAGCGCGTCTTCGAGCGCGTCGCCGGCGCCGACGTCTCGATGCGCAGCCTCGAGATCGCCAGGAACCGGCTCCGCCTCGACGACCTCCCCGACAAGCAGAAGCGGCGGATCCAGCTCTTCCAGGCGTCGGTCACGTACCGCGACGCGCGCTTCTCGGGCCACGACGCCGTGACCCTCGTCGAGGTCATCGAGCACGTGGACCTCTCGCGCCTCGGCGCGCTCACCCGCGCCGTCTTCGAGCACGCGCGGCCGCGCGTCGTCGTCGTGACCACGCCGAACGCCGAGTACAACGTGCGGTTCGAGGGGCTGCCGCCCGGCGCGCTCCGCCACGGCGACCACCGCTTCGAGTGGACGCGCGCCGAGTTTCACACCTTCTGCGCGGAGGTCGCGGCGGCGCACGGCTACGCCGTCGAGCACCTGCCCATCGGCCCGATGGATCCGTCGCTCGGCGCGCCGACGCAGATGGCGATCTTCACGCGCGCGGCCGGCGAGGGCGGCGCCGGCGGCGCGGACGACACGGGCGGCGCCGCGGCACCGACGGCGGAGGTGGCGTCGTGAGCGAGCCGAAGCCCCTCGTCGTCCCCTCGCTCTCGCTGGTCGTGCTCGTCGGCGCGTCCGGCTCCGGCAAGAGCACGTTCGCGAGGGCGCACTTCAAGCCGACCGAGATCCTCTCGTCCGACCACTACCGCGGCGTCGTGTCCGACGACGAGAACGACCAGGCCGCCAGCGCGGACGCGTTCGAGGTCCTGCGCTTCATCGCGGGCAAGCGGCTCGCGGCCGGGCGGCTCGCCGTCGTCGACGCGACAAACGTGCAGCCCGACGCGCGCAGGCCGCTCGTGGCGCTCGCGCGCGAGCACCACGTGCTGCCGGTCGCCATCGTGCTCGACCTGCCCGAGAAGCTCTGCCGCGCGCGCAACGCCGGCCGCCCGGACCGGCAGTTCGGCCCGCACGTGGTGCGGGGCCAGAGCCGCGAGCTCCGCCGCTCGCTCCGGGAGCTCCGGCGCGAGGGCTTCCGCTACGTGCACGTGCTCTCCTCGCCCGAGGAGGTCGCGGCGGCCACGATCGAGCGGCAGCGCCTGTGGACCGATCGCCGCGACGATCACGGGCCGTTCGACATCATCGGCGACGTCCACGGCTGCTTCGACGAGCTCGTCGAGCTGCTCGAGGCGCTCGGCTACCGCCTGGAGGGGCTGCCGGACGCGCCGCGCGCGTCGCACCCCGAGGGCCGGCGCGCGCTCTTCCTCGGCGACCTCGTGGACCGCGGGCCGCGCTCGCCCGACGTGCTGCGCCTCGCGATGGGCATGGTCGAGGCGGGCGCGGCGATCTGCGTGCCCGGCAACCACGACGTGAAGCTGCTCAAGAAGCTGCGGGGCCGCGACGTGCGGGCGACCCACGGCCTCGAGCTGACGCTCGCGCAGCTCGAGGTGGAGACGGACGAGTTCAAGGCGAAGGCGGCGGACTTCATCGACGGGCTCGTCAGCCACTACGTGCTCGACGACGGCAACCTCGCGGTCGCGCACGCGGGGGTCAAGGAGGCGTTCCAGGGCCGCGGCTCGGGGGCGGTGCGCGAGTTCTGCCTGTACGGCGAGACCACGGGCGAGACCGACGAGTACGGCCTCCCGGTGCGGTACAACTGGGCCTCGGAGTACCGCGGCAAGGCGATGGTGGTCTACGGCCACACGCCGACGACCGTGGCCGAGTGGGAGAACCGCACCATCTGCATCGACACCGGGTGCGTGTTCGGCGGCGCGCTCACGGCGCTCCGCTACCCGGAGCGCGAGCTCGTCGAGGTCAAGGCGCGCCGCGTGTACTACGAGCCGCAGAAGCCGCTCGCGCCGCGCGGGGGTGGCGACCCGAGGGCCGAGTCGCGCGGGCAGGCCGGCGATGGGCTCGACATCGACGACGTGAGGGGCCGGCGCGCGATCCGGACGCGGGTGCACGGCATGGTGACGATCCGCGAGGAGAACGCCGCGGCGGCGCTCGAGGCGATGAGCCGCTTCGCCGTGGATCCGCGGTGGCTCATCTACCTGCCGCCGACCATGTCGCCGAGCGAGACCGCGAAGGACGGGGGCCTGCTCGAGCACCCGCGCGAGGCGTTCGCGTACTTCCGGCAGAACGGCGTGGGCCGCGTCGTGTGCGAGGAGAAGCACATGGGGTCGCGCGCGGTGCTCGTCGTGTGCCGCGACGAGGCCGCGCGGCAGCGGCGGTTCCGCGTCGACGAGGGGCCGCTCGGCGTGTGCGTCACGCGCACGGGCAGGCCGTTCTTCCCGGACGAGGCGCGGAGCCGGGAGCTCATCGACCGGGTGCGCGCGGCGATGGACCGGGCGGACCTCTGGACCGAGCTCCGCACCGACTGGGTCTGCCTCGACGCGGAGCTCCTCCCCTGGTCCGCGAAGGCGCAGGACCTCTTGCGCGGGCAGTACGCCGCCGTGGGCGCGTCGGGCCGCGCGTCGCTCGGCGCCGCGGTCGGGGCGCTCTCGATGGCGGCCGCGCGCGACGAGAGCGCGCGACCCTTGCTCGAGCGCCACGCGGCCCGGGAGGCGGCGATGGACGGGTACGTGGCGGCCTACCGGCGCTACTGCTGGCCGGTGCGGTCGCTCGCCGATCTCCGGCTCGCCCCGTTTCACCTGCTCGCGAGCGAGGGCGCGGTGCACGCCTCGCGGGATCACGGCTTCCACCTGCGGCAGCTCGGGCGGCTCTGCGAGGTCGATCCGGGGTTCTTCGTGCCGACCCCGCACCGCGTCGTCGACCTCTCGGACCCGCAGAGCGAGGCGCAGGGGGTGGCCTTCTGGACCGAGCGGGTCGAGCGCGGCGGCGAGGGGATGGTGGTCAAGTCGTGGGAGTGGGTGGTCCGCGGCCCGCGCGGGCTCGTCCAGCCGGCGATCAAGTGCCGTGGGCCGGAGTACCTGCGCATCATCTACGGCCCGGAGTACCTGATGCCGCCGCACCTCGCGCGGCTGCGGAGCCGCAGCGTCTCCTCGAAGCGCGCGCTCGCGCTCCGGGAGTACGCGCTCGGCCTGGAGGCGCTCCACCGCTTCGTGGAGGGCGAGCCGCTCCATCGCGTGCACGAGTGCGTGTTCGGCGTGCTCGCGCTGGAGAGCGAGCCCATCGATCCTCGGCTGTGACCGAGGGCGGGAGAGCGATCGAGCGGTGCTCGATCGGCATCGCCGCGACAATGCACTGCGTCAACTCGCATGCATCTTGATCATCCGAGCGCCTTGCGGGAATCTTTACGATCGAACTATGTCGAACCTATCGCGATTCCGCCATCTCAGAAATTTTACTGCATCATCGTCACCAGTGCTCGGTGCGATGCTGTTGTTAGGCGCGCTGCACTGCACCGGCTGCGGCGATGACGGTGGGGGTGGGGGTGACGGAGGCGCCGGCGGCAGCGGCGGCCAGCCGGCGACGAGCGGCAGCGGCAGCGGCACGACGGGAAGCGTCACCTCCGGCGATCCGGGCGGCACGACCTCGGCGTCGACCGGAGGCACCGGCGGCGCGAGCACCGGCACCGGCACCGACACCAGCACCAGCACCAGCACCGGCACCGGCGGCGACGACGCAACGGGCGGCGGAGGATCGGGCGGTGGAGGGACGCCGGTCAATTCCGGCCTTCCGACGCCCCCCGGCCCCGACAACGTGGCGAAGCCGTCCGGCGCGGTCGGCGGGCTCAAGGTCATCGACTGGGCCGGCTTCTCGGGCGCCGTGACGTACAGCCTCGACGACTCGAACTCGAGCCAGATCCAGAACTACGACGCGCTGAACGCGCTCGGCGTGCGGTTCACCTTCTATCTCTGGACCAACAGGAGCGAATCGAACGATCCGGTGTGGCAGAAGGCGCTGATGGACGGGCACGAGCTCGGCAACCACACGAATCGCCACGACAGCGGCGACAGCGGCGCCGATACGGACATCGCGACGAAATTCATCAAGGACAAGTTCGGCATCACGCCGTATACCATGGCGGCTCCGATGGGCTCGGATGCGTATGTGAGCGTCGCCCAGTCGCGCTTCCTCATCAACCGCGGCGTGGCCAACGGCCTGATCGGCCCGAACGACTCGACCAATCCGTTCAAGGTGCCCTCCTACCTCCCCCCGCAGAACGCCTCCGCGGCGATGATGGACGCGGAGGTCACGAGCGCGCGGTCCCAGAAGAAGTGGCGCACCTTCTGTATCCACGGCTTCACCGGCGGCAGCGACGGCGCCTATCAGCCCATATCGCTCAATGCCTTCCGCGAGCACGTCCAGCACGTCAAGGATTTCGGCGACGTGTGGATCGACAGCATGGTCAACATCGGCGCCTACTGGCGCGGCCAGAAGGCGTTCGCCGATGGCTCCAACACGCAGTCCGCGAGCGACACGACCTACACGTGGCAGCTCCCCGACAACTTCCCGCCGGGCAAGTACGTGCGCGTGACGGTCACCGGCGGCACGCTCAAGCAGAACGGCGCCGCGCTTCCCTGGAATCCGCACGGCTACTACGAGGTTGCCCTCGATCCGGAGTCCGTCACGCTGTCGCCGTGAAGCGAGCCGCCCGAAGCCCCGCGCCGCCACCGGCGCGGCTTCGGGCGGAGCCGCCCCCCACCCGTTCATGCCAGGATAGCGGCCACGCAGGGCCGCGACCAGCAAGCGGCTACGGCACCGATGGCGTCGAGCGCGGCCCCCGCAGACTGCGGCGAGAAGGCGGCCCCTTCGATACACAGGTACCATGCCTGAGACCAGCGGGAGAACCATGGGGAGCTTCGCTCGGTTGCTCCGAGAACCGGTCATTCATTTCCTCTTCATCGGCGCGCTGTTGTTCCTCGCCCACCGGCTCATCGCTGGCGATCCGAGGAGGATCGTCGTCGGCCCGGGGCTGAAGGCGGACGTGGAATGGCATTTCCTCGATGAGACGGGGCGGGCGCCGACGGAGGCGGAGCTGATGGCGGCGCTCGACGCGTGGAAGCGGGACGAGGCGCTCTATCGTGAGGCGCTGCGGGAGGGGCTCGACCGGCAGGATGCGGCCGTGCGGACCCTGCTGGCGGACAGGCTGCGGGCACGGGCGGCTCAGCAGATGGCGGCGCGGGAGCCGACAGATGCAGAGCTGGACGCGTGGTTGGCTGCTCACCGGAGCCAATACGAAGCACCGCTGCGGTACAACTTCGAGCTCGTAGCTTTTCCCAAGAGCGACCCAGCTGCAGAGACGCAGCGGTCGAAGGTTCGGCTCGCGCTGGCCGACGGCGCGGACCCGAGGACGCTCGGTCGTCCGATCGTGGGCGGCAACCTCACCCGCGACAAGCTCGCAGCCAAGTTCGGGCCTGCGGTCTCCGAGAGCATTTGCAACTTGCCGCTCACAACATGGCAGGCCCTGGAGATCGAGGACAGCCTGCTGCTCGTGCGGGTCAACCGGATCGATGGGGGGCTGCCCAGTCGCGAGGCATTGCGCCCGACCCTCGCCGCCGACTGGGTCGCCGCGAGGAAGAAGCAAGCCGTCGACGACTTCGTCGAGAGCGTCGTCGCGCGGTACCGATTCGAGGAGAAGCCTTGAATCGTCTGTATCTGCCCCGGCTGGCTCGGTCCCTGCCGCTCTCGCTGGCCGTATTTCTGGCGTCTGCCCCCGCAGATGGCCACGACCACAATCCAGCGTCTCTTTCGCTGACGGAAGTGGAAGGGCACGAGGGGCGGTTCCTCGTACGCTGGGAGCCGAGCTCGTCCACGCTCACGTCCAAGCTTGAGGCGCCCGCTGTGTTCCCCCCGCCCTGCAAGCTCGACGGCGCATTCCTCGACTGCGGTCAAACCGGCTTGGTCGGCACCGTCGAGCTCCCTTGGATCGAGGGGACCGAGACCAACGTGATGGTGGCGATCGAGTGGCGGAGTGGGAGCCGACTTCTTCGGGTGTTGACCGGCAGCAACCCGAGCGTGGTGGTTTACGGTATTCCCGCTTCCGCAGGGCTGCGCGCGCTGAAGCCGATCGTGGTCGATTACACGTGGCTCGGCATCGAGCGCATTCTGACCGGGTTCGATCATCTTCTCTTCGTCGTCGCGCTCACCCTTCTCGTGCGCGGCGGCCGGAAGCTGGCCGGCGCCGTCACGGCCTTCACGGTCGCGCACAGCCTGACGCTGGCCTGTGCCGTCTTCGGCTGGTTGACGTTGCCGGCCCCGCCGGTCCAAGCGGCCATCGCGCTCTCGATCGTACTGATTTGCGGCGAGTGCATACGGCCGACCGACTCGCTTACCAGCCGGGCCCCGTGGATCGTCACGTTCGCCTTTGGGCTGCTTCACGGGCTCGGATTCGCGTCGTCGCTGCTCGACATCGGGCTGCCGGAAAAGCATGTGCCGACCGCGCTCTTGTTCTTCAACGTGGGCGCGGAGATCGGTCAGCTCGGCGTGATCGCGCTGGTGGTCGCGCTGAGCCTCTTTGCCGCGCGGGTTCCCATGCAACCAGCGACGGTGCGGCGCGGTCTGGTGTATGCGATGGGCGGAATGGCAGGCTATTGGTCGATCGAGCGCATCGTGGCGACCCTGACGGGCCCCAGCTTGTAGCGAATGCCGCAGGTCACCTCCGGCACCAGCATGGAGTCCGGCGGCGTGACGACGGACACGTGGCAGCTGCCCGACCACTTCCCGCCGATCGATTGAACGGATACCCAGACGTCTGGCCGTCCGGGGTCAGACGTCTGACTGCCCGCGCTCGGCAGCGAAGATCTGGATGGAACCGCCCTGCCGGCGCGTCTCAGGGCACCTGCATCTCGAACGCCACCGCGTAGTTCACGAGAGGACACAGAGTTTCTTTGTCCTCTCCTCTCTGTGTCCTCTGTGCCTCTGTGGTTCAACTTCTTCTACACCACGGAACCAGGGACGGACTCAGGTGACGAGGTACCGGCGACGCGGCAAGACGGAGGGGAGTCGTGGAGCGAGCCCGAGACGGGCGCCCTGCGGGTTCGAGAAATCCATGTCCTCGACACGCGGGTTCGCGAGCGCGCATGGCGCGCGGATGGGCATCGAGCGCGCTGCGACGCGATGCCGCCGATCTCGGCGGGTGCATTGCGGTCCCGCGGGAGCGCGGTCCGCTTCGGTCATCTCGGGCTAGGCGGGGGTGACGGCGCGCGGCGGCGCGCCGTCCGGCGAGGCGTCGCCTCCAGGCGTCAGGACTCGCGCGCGTGATCGAGCTCGTCCCAGATGCGCACGTCGCTCCGCTCCTTCAGGTAGATCCCACCGACGACCACCGTGATGAGCGCCACCCCGATCGGGTAGAGGAGACCCGCGTAGATGTTGCCGGTCGCGACCGTCACCGAGGAGGCGATGAGCGGCAGCATCCCGCCGAACACGCCGTTGCCGACGTGGTACGGGATCGAGAGCGACGTGTAGCGCACCTTCGCAGGGAAGGCCTCGACGAGGTAGGCAGCGATCGGGCCGTAGACCATCGTGACGAAGATCACGAGCACGAACACGAGCGCGGTGAGGATGACCGGGCTGTCCGCGTTCTGCTTCATCAACCAGAACACCGGGAAGAACCCGATCGCGCCGCACAGGTTGCCCGCGAGCATGATCTTCTTCCGGCCGATGCGGTCCGAGAGCGCGCCGAAGAACACGAAGAACGGCATGCCGAGGGCGAGCGCGGCGGCGATCACGACCGTGGCCGTGATGAACGGGACCTTCAGCGTGTTCTGCAGGAAGTAGAGCGCGTAGAACTGCCCCGTGTACCAGACCACGCCCTGGCCGGCCGTGGCGCCGAAGAGGGCAATCAGGATGACCTTCCAGTTGCGCTTGTTGCCGAGGCTGTCCTTGATGGGAGCGGACGACGTCTTCCCCTCCGCCTTGAGCTTGGCGAAGATCGGCGACTCCTTGAGACGGACACGCACGTAGAAGGACACGCCGACGAGGAGGACCGACAGGAGGAACGGGACGCGCCAGCCCCATTCCTTGAAGGCCTCCTCGCCGAGGAGCAGGCGGGTCCCGAGGATCACCGCCAGCGAGACGAACAGGCCGAGGGTCGCCGTGATCTGGATGAACGAGGTGTAGAAGCCGCGCTTCTCGTCGGGCGCGTGCTCGGCGACGTACACCGCCGCGCCGCCGTACTCGCCGCCGAGCGCGAGGCCCTGCACGAGCCGGATCAGGACGAGCGCGATCGGAGCGAGCATCCCGATGCTGTCGTACGTCGGCAAGAAGCCGATGAGCGCCGTCGCGCCGCCCATGAGCAGCAAGGTCACGAGGAACGCATACTTCCGACCGACGATATCGCCGATGCGCCCGAACACGAGCGCGCCGAAGGGACGGACCACGAAGCCTGTGGCGAACGTGCCCAGCGTCAGCAGGAAGCCCGCTGTCGGGTTGTCCTTCGGGAAAAAGTGGGTGGAGATGATCGCGGCGAGGCTCCCGAAGATGTAGAAGTCGTACCACTCGATCATTGTGCCGCCGGCGGACGCGAAGATGACCTTCCAGAGCGTGCGGCTGTCGACGACCTCACGCGCGCCCTTGCTGGCGCTGCTCGTGGGGTTCACGGCGAGGATTTCGGGAGACGTCTGTGCCATGGGAGCGGTTCCTCGAAGGAGTTCCAGCGCTTGTCGGGAGGGCTGAAGTCGGGCCTAGGGCCGGCGTCGAGCCGTGGAGAGAGAGCCACGGTGTCGTTCATGGCCTCTCGTCCCCCGCGCGCGACGGCGTTGACGGCGTGACCGTCGCGCGCGGAGGACGAGAGGCCGGGCAGCGCACGGCAACGCGTGGTGCGATGCCATGTCACCCCGCTTTTCCGTCTCCAGCTCTCCAGGATCCGAATATCACGCAAAGAGCCGAGAGAATACCCGTTCCGTCACCGGCCAATCACGTAGGCCGGCTCGTGCGATGACGCTCCGTTACGATCGGTAACACCCAGCAGCGCTCCAGGTGCCCCTCTCGTCGTCGGCGCGCAGGCACGGGCTCATGGCGCCGCCTCGGGCCCGCGCCGCGCCCCGGTCGCGCCCGCGAGCGGGAGCCGCACGACGACCGTCGTCCCCTGCCCCACCGCGCTCCGCAGCGTGAGGGTGCCGCCGTGATCCTGGACGATCGAGCGCGAGAGCGGCAGGCCGAGGCCCGTGCCGCTCGGATCGCGCTTCGTCGTAACGAACGGCTCGAGCACCGCGGCGAGGAGCTCCTCGGGGATGCCGCTGCCGTGGTCCTCGACCTCGACGACGATCTCGCCGGCCTCGAGCCGCCCCCGGACGGCGATGGTCGCGCCGGCCCCGGAGGCGTCGCGGGCGTTCGCGAGCAGGTTGACGAAGACCTGCACGAGCTCGCGCCGATCCCCGATGACGACGAGCGACTCCGGGCAGGCCTGCTCCACGAGGACGTGCGGCGCCGCGCGGTCGAGCCGGAGCAGCCGCTCGGCCTCGGCGACCACCTGGGCGAGCGACACGCGCCCGACCCGCGCGCGCGGGCTCTCGCCGGGCGACGGCACGGCGCCGGTGCGGCTGTGCTCGAGCAGCGTTCGCAGGATGGCCTCGATGCGCGCCGCCTCGCCGAGGATGAGGCCCGCCCGCGCGCGGATCTCGTCGCTGTCGGCCTCGGCCCGGAGGTTCTGCGCGAGGCAGGCGATGCCCGTGAGCGGGTTGCCGACCTCGTGGGCCACGCCCGCGGCGAGGCGGCCGATCTGGGCGAGGCGATCCCGGTGGGCGAGCTGCGCCTCGAGCGCGCGCCGCTCGGTGCGATCTTCGACGAGGAAGACCACGCCCCCTGAGGCGGCGCGCGCGTCGAGCGGGTCGAGCGCGGCGCGGTGCACGCGCAGCGAGCGCGCGCGCCCGGCCACGTGCGCCTCGATCTCCTCGGCGCCCGCGCCGGCCTCGCCGGCGGACGCCGCGCGCACGGCGCGGGCGAACAGCTCCGCGAACGGGGCCGGCAGCCGGTCGAGCGGCGCCCCGACGAGGTCGCGCTCCTCGACGCCGACGAGCGCCTCGAGGCGCCGGTTGACGAGGCTGATCGCGCCGTCGGAGCCCACGGCGCAGACCCCGAGCGGCAGCTGCGCGAGGACCGAGCGGAGCCACCGCCGCAGGAGGTCGAGCTCCCGCGCCGCGCCGACGAGCCGCGTCTCCCCGCGCGCGAGCCGGCGCTCGAGCCACCGGAGCTCCTCGGTGAGCGCGCCGCTCACGGTCCCACGCGGCGCCGCCGCGGGGGCGTGCGCCTCCTCCTCCTCCGCGGCCGTCCTCGCGAGCACCGGGCCGACCAGCGGGGACAGGTTGCGGTGCAGGCGCTCCTGCAGCGCGTGGAGCTCGGTGGGGCGCGTCTCGTCGCGCGGGATGTCGAGCTCGATCCGGGCGCGCGTGACCTCGATGCCCGCCGCCTCGCGGCCGAGCAGCCGGGCGAGCCGCTCCTCCAGCGCGCCGACGCTCGTGGCCACGGTCGCGCGCTCCACCGACGGGCCGATCTCGCGCCGCCTGCACAGGCGCGCCGCCTCGCGCTCCGCCTTGGCCGGCGGGCGCAGGAGCGAGACGAGCCCGAGCGTCGCGCCGTTGACGGCGAGCGACACGAACGTCGGCAGCGACCAGGTGTCCGGGGACGCCGCGCGCGCGGCGCGGCCTCCGTGGTCCGCGCCCTCGCGCAGGAGATCGACCCACGCCGGATCGAGCCCTGGCATGCCGGGCAGGAGCGGCGCGAGGCACATGGCCGTCCAGATCCCGATGCCGGCGAGGAGCCCGGCGATGAACCCCGCGCGCGTCGCGCGCTCCCAGAAGAGCACGGCGAAGAGCCCTGGCAGGAGCTGCGCGAAGGCGATGAACGACACGATGCCGCTCTCGACGAGCAGCCCGCGGTGCGGTTGCGCGCGGTGGAAGAGCCACCCGCCGACGAGGATGGCGGTCAGGAGCCCGCGCCGCATCCACAGGACGCGCGCGTAGACGTTGCGGCGCAGCGTCCTGCGGGCGAGCGGCAGGAGCAGGTGCGTCGCGCTGTCGTTCGCGAGGGCGACGGCGGTGACCATGACCATGGCGCTCGCCGCGGAGATGCCGCCGATGAAGGCGGCGAGCGCGAGCCAGGGCAGGTCGAGCAGCTGGGGCACGAGCAGCACGTAGCTGTCGGCGGGCTCGGTCGGGGCGATGCGGGTCCCCGCCCAGAGGATGGGCAGCACGGGCAGGTTGAGCGCGAGCAGGAACAGCGGGAAGGCCCAGGCCGCCTTCGCGAGCGCCCGGTCCCCGGCGACGCTGGCGAAGGCCAGGTGCCATTGCCGCGGCAGGAGGAAGGCCGCGGCGAAGCTGATGACGAGCATCGAGGTCCAGCCGCTGTCCTCGCGCACGGGGCGGGCGAGCGCCTCGACCTCGGCGGCGTGATCGCCGAGCCAGCCCGCGAGGCCGCTCAGCCCGCCGAACGCCCCGAGCACGGCGATGAGGCCCACGGCCGCGAGCACGGCGAGCTTCGCCGCCGACTCGAAGGCGACCGCCGCCGCGAGGCCGTCCTCGCGCCCCTGCTCGGCGGACGGGCGGGCGCCGAAGAACGCCGTGAAGAGGGCGAGCAGCACGCAGAAGACGGCGCCGACGGCCTCCTCGTGCCCCGGCCCGGACAAGACGCGGACCGACTGCTCGGTCGCGCGGAACTGCTGCGCGACGTAGGGGACGCTGGCGACGAGGGAGAACGCGGCGACGAGCGCCCCGGCGGCGGGGCTCTGGAAGCGGAACGCGAGCAGGTCGGCGAGCGAGGAGAGGCGCTGCTCGCGCGTGATGTGGAGGACGCGCGACCAGAGGAGCGGCGTGGCCACGCACGCGAGCGTCGGGCCCAGGTAGACGGCGAGGAAGACGAGCCCGTGGCGCTGCGCGAAGCCGACGCCGCCGTAGTAGGTCCACGACGAGGCGTAGACGCCGAGCGAGAGGGCGAGGACGAGCGGGTGCCGCGCGAGCGCGCGGGGGATGCGCTCGCGCTGCGCGGCGAGCGCGATGGCGGCGAGCACGGCCAGCCAGGCCACCGTGGCGAACAGGAGGACGCCGATGTCGATCACGGCGGCGGCTCCCGCTCGCCGCGGGCGCCGTCGCCGCGGCCGGCGTCGCCGCGGTCGGCGCGCGTCGCGAGCCAGGCGAGCGCGATCAGCGCGACCCACACCGCGAAGACGGCCGCCACCGCGAGCGGGCCGCGCGCCCAGAGCAGGCGCGCCGGCGACACGAGGAAAAACGCGCCCAGCAGCACGAGCACGAGCGCGCGATCCGCCGCCCCGGCCTCCGCGTCGTGTCCTCCGCGCATGGGCAAGAGGCTACCCAGGGCCGGGTCGCGCTGTCATGCGAACTTGGAGGCGGCGAAATAGGTGGAAAATCTCAATGATTTTCGTGGGTTCCAGCTAACATGGGCCGCTCACCCGCTCTCGGACGCGAGCTGGTCGAGCATCGAGCGCGCGTACGCGATCACGCCCTCGTTGCCCGACTCGATCCCCCATTTCGCCGCGAGCGCGGGCCACGCCGCCCAGCGCTCGGCGGCGTGGGCCGCGAAGCCGGGCCATGTCGTGCCGCCGGCCTCCTCGAAGCGCGCGATGCACGCGTCCAGCGCGGCCTTGCTGAAGGCGCCGGCGAAGAGCGCGAAGTCGACCGAGGGATCGCCGAGGTGGGCCTCGGTCCAGTCGAGGATCCCGGTGAGCCGGCCGCCCTCGTCGAGGAGCATGTGCCCGGGGTGGAGGTCGCCGTGCACGAGGGCGAGGTGGCGCGGCCACACCGCGTCGTTCGCGAGCCAGCGCTGCCACCGCGCCCACAGGACGTCCGGCGGCGCCAGCGCGGCGCGCGTCTCGTCCATGGCCCGGGCGTGGAGCTGGCGCACGTCATCGATGGACTTCGCGGGGACGCCCGCCGCCTCGATCGCCGCCGCGCTCACGCGCTGCAGCGCCGCCAGGGCCTCTGCCATCGACGCGATGAACGCCGCCGAGGGCGCCGCCGGATCGACGCGGGTCCAGCGCACACCCGCCTCGGGATCCACCGAGACCGCGGGGACGTCGCCGAGCCGTGGATAGGCGATCACCTGGTCGGTGTGCACGCGCCAGTCGGGCACGGCGACCGGCAGGTGCTTGCGCACGAGGGCCAGCACGCGCGCCTCGACGCGGGCCGACTCGACGACCGCGCGCCGGCGCGGCGTGCGCACGACCCACGGCACGCCCTCCTCGTCGTGGGCGTGCACGACGAGGAAGTCGAGCCCGGTCTGGTCGAGGTCGGCGTGCGACGTGACGAGCCGGAGCCCCTCGCGGCGCGCCGCATCGAGGAGCGCGCCGACGGAGTCGATCGGCGCGAAGGAGGAAGGAGCCGGAGACGGGGTGCTTGTACGTTCGGTCATGATCGCGAGCCTCTTCGCGCGCCGTCGAGCCAGGCGACGGCGCGCGTGCATGGGGAAGACTCGCGGCGCGAGCTCACGACCGTTCAGGCGTGCGTGGCGTGTTCCTTCCAGGCTGCCGGGCGTGAGGCTCCGCGCCCCGGTCTTCCATGTTGCGGGGGGATCCCAGGAAGACAGGGCACGGACAGGCACCCGCGCGCTCGCCACGTCGCTCCGGCCGCGCCGGGGCTAGAGGGAGGACGAGGATGCCGAGCTCAGCGCAGCCGGGAGAATGCCACGGCCGGAGCATCTCATGCAGGGCTTGGCGCCGCAACGCCCTCGTCCCGCGCGAGGTCGAGGAGCCGCGCGAGGACGACCTCGAGCCACCCCACCGTGCGCCCGCACCGCCCGCTGCCCCGCGCCGCCGGCTCCCCGGCCTGGAGCGCCCGCGCCCCGTTGGCGATGCCGCCGGGCCGCCGTCGCAGGTGCCGCGCGCAGAGGTCGCGCAAGTCGAGGAACGGCGCGCGCCCGAGGCCCTCCTGCGCGAGCAGGTCCACCGTGAAGGCGCCCCAGGTGGCCAGCACGCCGCCGTGGCCGACGAAGGCGCGGAGCCGCGCCACGGCCGCGCCCGCGTCCTCGCCGTCGCGCAGGCGGGCCTCGGGCACCTCGAGCTGGTGCGCGACGCTCTCGCCCAGCGGGCGACGCGGGCGGAGGAACGCCTCGAAGCGCTCGCCCGACGCGCGGCAGGCCACGAGGTGCACGAGCTCGGTCCTGGGCTCGGCCGCGCCGGCGGCTGCCGGCCACCCGGCGTTGGCGCCGCCATCGACGAGCACGACCCTCGCCGGATCGGCGAGGTAGGGGCGCAGCGGCGAGAGCGGCGGGGCGGCCTGCGCGCGCCGCCGCCGCGGGGCGTCGCTCTTCGCCTGGTGCTCGATCTGCCGGTCGACCATGAACTCGAAGGCCCGCAGCATCGCGTCGAAGCGCGCGGGCTCGCCCTCGAGCGCGCCGAGCGCGCTGGCCACCGCCTCGACCGTGGCGAGGCACTCGGGGCGCGGCTCCTTGCGAATGCGGTAGTTGCCCGGGGCCCGGGGCGTCACGCCGATGCGGCGCACCGCGGCCAGGCGGGGGTTCAGCGCGAGCATCTTCCTCGCCTGCCACCACGTGCCGTCGACCACGATGAGCGAGCGCACCGGCGCCCCGTCCGCCGGGTGCGCGTCGCCCCCGGGATAGAGCACGGCCGTCGTCGGATCGGCGGCGAGGGCGGCGATCCGGGGGTCCTCCTCGAAGACCACCCCCTCGTGCAGCTCGGAGTTGGGCAGCGACAGGTGGGTCATGCGCGCCGTGCCGATGCCCACCCGCCGCTCGCGCGGGTGCTGGAGGAGCACGACCCGCGTCCTCGTCGGCAAGGAGGGCAGGAGCGCGCAGTAACAGACGGAACCGGGGCGCCGGCAGCGCCAGCAGACGTCGCGCATCGTCAGCCCTCTCCGGCCGGATCCCAGGCCGCCAGCAGCTGCCGCGCGGCCCGCAGCGGGCTGAGCGCGCCGGCCTCGACGAGGCCCTCCAGCCCGGGCATCCGCGCGCGCACGGCGGCGCTGCGCAGGAACGTCTCGCGCAGGTGCCCCTCGATGAGCTCGACGAGCCAGCGGCGCGCCTGCGCGGCCCGGCGGCGCGAGAGCCAGCCGCTCGCCTGCATGTGCGCGCGGTGGCGCAGCACGAGCTCCCACGCCTCGCGGACGCCGCGGTTCTCCTGGGCCGAGCAGGCGCCGACCACGGGCGTCCAGCCGTGAGGCGCCGGCGGGAACAGGTGCAAGGCGCTCTCATAATCGCGGCGCGATCGCGCGGCCCGGCCTTCGTTCCCGCCGTCGGCCTTGTTGATGATCACGAGATCGACGAGCTCCATGATGCCCCGCTTCATGCCTTGCAGCTCGTCGCCGGCCCCGGGGAGCAGGAGGAGCAGAAAGCAATCCGTCATGTCGGCGACCGCGACCTCGGATTGCCCGACACCGACCGTCTCGACCAGGATGTTGCGGTAGCCGGCCGCCTCGCAGAGAACGATGGCCTGGCGCGTGGCCCGCGCCACGCCGCCGAGCGAGCCGCCCGACGGCGACGGGCGGATGAAGGCCCGCGGATCGCTGGCCAGGCGCGGCATCCGGGTCTTGTCGCCGAGGATGCTCCCGCCGTGGACAGGGCTCGTGGGGTCGACCGCGAGCACCGCGACCGTCTCCTGCCGCTCGCGCACGAGGTGCACGCCGAGGGCGTCGACGAACGTGCTCTTGCCGGCGCCGGGCACGCCGGTGATGCCGAGTCGCGCGGCGCCGCCGCCGTGAGGCAAGCAGAGCTCCAGGACCTCCTCGGCGAGCTCCTGATGGCGGGGGAGCGCGCTCTCGGCCAGCGTGATGGCGCGCGCGAGCGCCGCGCGGTCGCCCGCGAGGAGGCCGTCGACGAGCTGTCTCGGACCCGGCTTCAACCTAGCGAGCCTCCTGCGAGGAGAGCCTGTCCATGAGCGTACGGACGATCCGCGCCGCGGCGTCGGGGATGACCGTCCCTGGCCCGAAGACGCCGGCGACGCCGCGCTCCTCGAGATAACGGTAATCCTGCGGCGGGATCACCCCGCCCGCCACGACAAGGATGTCCCCGCGGCCGGCCGCCCCGAGCGCGTCGATCAGCTGGGGCACCAAGGTCTTGTGGCCGCCCGCGAGGGAGGAGATGCCGACCACGTGGACGTCGTTCTCGACGGCGTGCCGGGCCACCTCCTCCGGCGTCTGGAAGAGGGGGCCGATATCGACGTCGAACCCGAGATCCGCGAAGGCGGTGGCGATCACCTTCATGCCCCGGTCGTGCCCGTCCTGACCCATCTTGGCGACGAGGATGCGCGGGCGGCGGCCCTCGAGGGCGGCGAACTCGCGGACGAGCGCCTCCACCTCGCGACCCGCGCCCGCCTCACGGATCTCGGCGCCGTAAACGCCGCTGACGGTGCGGACAGGCGCCTCGTAGCGGCCGAAGACGCGCTCCAGCGCGCCCGAGATCTCGCCGAGCGTCGCGCGGCGGCGCGCGGCAGAGGCGGCGAGCGCGAGCAGGTTCCCCTCGCCCGTCGCGGCGCAGCGGGTGAGCGCGGCGAGCGACTCGCCCACCGCGGCCTCCGCGCGGGCGGCCTTCACCGCGACCAGCCGCGCGACCTGCGTCTCGCGCACCGCGGTGTTGTCCACCTCGCGGAGCTCGAGCGGCGCCTCCCTCTCCAGCCTGTACGCGTTGACGCCGACGATGATGTCGCGGCCCGCGTCGATGCGGGCCTGCTTGCGGGCCGCCGCCTCCTCGATGCGCAGCTTGGGCAGGCCGTTCTCGATGGCCTTGACCATGCCGCCCAGCGACTCCACCTCCTGGATGAACCGCCACGCGCTCCGCGAAAGCCGCTCCGTGAGGCGCTCGACGTGGTGAGAGCCGCCCCACGGGTCGATGACGCGGCAGACATCGGTCTCCCTCTGCAAGAAAAGCTGCGTGTCGCGCGCGACCTTGGCCGAGAAGTCCGAGGGGAGCGCCAGCGCCTCGTCCAGGGCGTTCGTGTGGAGCGACTGGGTGCCGCCGAGCACGGCCGCGAGCGCCTCGATGGCCGTGCGGGTGATGTTGTTGAACGGGTCCTGCTCGGTGAGGCTCCAGCCCGACGTCTGGCAGTGAGTCCGCAGCGCCATCGATCTCGGGTTCTTCGGGTGGAACCCCTTCACGATCTTCGCCCACAGCAGCCGCGCCGCCCGCAGCTTGGCGATCTCGGTGAAATGGTCCATGCCGATCCCGAAGAAGAACGAGAATCGACCGGCAAAATCATCGATATCCATGCCCGACGCGATGCCGGTGCGCAGGTACTCGAGGCCGTCGGCGAGCGTGTAGGCGAGCTCCAGCTCGGCGGTCGCGCCCGCCTCCTGCATGTGATAGCCGCTGATGCTGATCGAGTTGAACCTCGGCGTCTTCTCGGCCGTATAGCGGAAGATGTCGGCGACGATCCGCATCGACGGCGCCGGCGGGTAGATATACGTGTTCCGGACCATGAACTCCTTGAGGATGTCGTTCTGGATGGTTCCGGAGAGGAGCTCGGGCCGCGCGCCCTGCTCCTCGGCGGCGACGATGTAGAACGCCATGACGGGGAGCACGGCGCCGTTCATGGTCATCGACACGCTCATCCTGTCGAGCGGTATCTGGTCGAAGAGGATCTTCATGTCCTCCACGGTGTCGATGGCCACGCCGGCCTTCCCCACGTCGCCGACCACGCGCGGGTGGTCCGAGTCGTAGCCGCGGTGGGTCGCGAGGTCGAAGGCGACCGAGAGCCCCGTCTGCCCGGCGGCCAGGTTGCGCCGGTAGAACGCGTTCGACTCCTCGGCCGTGGAGTACCCGGCGTACTGGCGGAGGGTCCACGGGCGGACCACGTACATGCTGGTATACGGCCCGCGCAGGAACGGCGGAATGCCGGAGGAGAAGCCGAGGTGCTCGGGAGGCGCGGTGTCCTGCGGGGCCGCGGCCGGCGCGGGGAGATCCACGGTGTCATCGAGCTGCCGCATCGCCGCCCGGGCGAGGCTCTGCGAGAGCTGCTCGATGTACCAGCAGCCCGCGGCGGGGCTGCCCTCGGCCTCGAAGCGGGCCTCCTCGCGGAGGATGACCCGGGCGTTGCCGAGCAGGCGCTCGGGCGGGGTGATCACGACGTCGTCCGCGCCGCCGGCGACGGCCGCCATCATCGCCACGATGCCGCGGAGGAGGTTCTTGTGCTGCTCGTCGCCGGGCACGGCGGCCGACGGGATGACGGCGGTGAGGGTGGCGCCCGGCCGCAGGCGCGCGGCGAGGAGGCGCGCGGCGAGGAGGCGGGCGATCTCGAAGAAGTAGCTGCAGCCGAGCGTGAAGCGCAGCTCCGGCGCGCCGCTCCGGAGCTCGGCGACGAGCGACGCAACGAGCGGTCCGCCCTCGGCCGCGGGGAGCGGGGGGCTGTCCGGCCCGAAGATCGGCGGCACGAGGAGCCCCTCGGCGCTCGCCCAGGAGAGATCGTCCGCGGTCTTGCCCTTGAGATCCCGCTGGAGCGCCTGCTTCCAGGTCTCCAGCGCGACCGGCGCGAACTCGGCGAAGAGCCTGTCATCCATGGGCCTGCACGACCTCGATGAGGTGACCGAACGGCGCGTCTTCGCGCGACTTCGGGTGCATGAAGAAGATCGTTGTGCCCCGGGAGCCGGGCCGGGGCGCCGCGTCGATGATGCGGAAGCCCCGCGCCTTGAGCTCGTCGAAGGCGGCCTGAACGTCGCCGACCCGGTAGGCGACGTGGGCGAAGCCCCCGCGTCCACCGTTCTTGTCGATGAGCTTCTGGACGGGAGACTCGGGAGAGAGGGGCTCGAGGAGCTGGATGTGGTTGTCGCTGTCGCCGACGCGCAGCATCACCTCGCGGACCTGATCCGTGCCCCGGACCTCCTCCCGGTGCACCTCGCGAAAGCCGAGCAGCTCGTAGGCCGTCACCTGCGCGTCGAGCTGCCCGGCGGGCACCGCCATGGCGATGTGGTCGATGAACAGAAAGCCGGGAATCTGGTCCTTCATCGCTCTCCTTCAGGTCAGCTTCAGGTCAGCGAGCAGCATCGAGCAGCGAGGCGTGGAGCGGATCGCCGCCTCGTGAAAAAGCAGAACGCCGGAGAAATGCCAAGCCTCCGGGCTCATCGGACCCGCCAGGCCGGGTGCTCGTCCCCGACGGCGGGCGCCTCGACGAGGCCGTTCTCGACCGCCCCGTCGTCGCTCTCGGGCTCGCACAGGTACACGGCGATCGCGCCGAGCGGCTGCTCGGTGTCGACCCGGGACCAGCCCTCGGGGGCCCGCCGGGCCTCCTCGCGCCACTGCACGGCCACCTCGCCGACCCGGGTCGCCTCCAGGATCGCGCGGCCGCCCTCGGCGCCGAGCGACGCCACCCGCGCCACCTCGACGTCGTGGACGCCCTCGGCCAGCTCGACGCGGAGGCCGTGCCGGCGCAGGGCCTCGGCGAGCGCCGGCGGCACGAGGTAGGCCCGCGGCCGGTCCACCACGGTGGTCCCGACGAAGCGCGCGTGGTGCGGGATCCGCACGGTGACGGGCTCGCCGTCGAACGCCCGCGGGCTGCGCGTGAGGATGTCGATCGGGGTCCCTGTCGGCTCGAGGCGGTACCGGACCGCGACGCGCTCCGGCGGCCGCGCGCTCGCGGCCACGACCTCGCGGATGGCGCCGTCGTGCGCGGCGGCCCAGGAGAGGGCCTCGATCTGCCACGCCGAGGCGGTCTGGACGCGCTCCTCGAACGGGAGATAGCTATAACACTCGAGCAGCAGGTCGAGCCGGCCCGTGAGCCCGCGGTAGTTGGAGCCGAACCGCGGATGGTGCGGGTACGTCATCCAGCCGAGGCCGACGGGCGCCGTCGGATCGACGTCGCCGCCCGCGTCGATCACGCGCTCGTCCTCGACGAAGTTGCCGTACCAGCCGCTCTCGAAGCCGCGCTTCCGGACCGCCGCCATCACGTCGGGGACCAGGCGATCGCGCATCATCGCGATCGGCTCGGCGCGGCCGGACTCGTGGGTGTGGGGCACGTCGACCGTCATGTGGAACCGGTGCACCGAGCCGTTTGTCGCGTGGTTGTCGATCGTGAGATCGGGCGCCCACGGGATGCACACGCGCTCCTGGAGCAGGCGCATCTCGGGCGCGGCCTGGCGGAGGTAGTCGCGGTTCAGGTTGATGCCCTGGCTCTGCGTGCGGGTGCCCACGACGGGGCCGGGCTGGCCGGCGAGCTTCTTCAGGTCGAGGCGGCGGTTCCGCGGGTCCAGCGCGTCGTTGCCGTCCGGGTTGAACAGCGGCGCGACGAGGAGCACGAGCGTGTCGAGCCAGTCGGGGTGCCGGCCGTCGAGCAGGTCGCGGACGAGCGCGAGGCTGGCCTCCTTGCCCTCCACCTCGCCGGGATGGATCCCGTCGAGCATCAGCACCACGGGGCGTCCGGCGCGGCGGGCCTCGGCGGGGGAACGCACGCCGTCCTTCGACAGCACGAGCAGCGGCAGCTCCCGTCCGCCCGGGCTGGTCCCGAAGGTCGTCACGGAGAGGCGCGGGTCGTTGCGGGCTTCCAGCGAGCGGACGAACCGCATCACGTCGGCGTGCAGGGAGGTCTCGCGGAATCCGGTGGCTTCGGCGCGGGTGAGCAGCATGACGCCCGATCTCTACCCCGCCGTTCGCCGGACGGGGCAGCTATCGGCGCCGAGGACGCGCCTCGCGGGAAGACCACGCGCGCGTGACGGTTTCAGGAGCTACGCTCGAGGGGTGGGCCCCTCTCCAGCGGCCCGGCGAGGACAAGCATGAGCACAAGCGAAACCAAGACGATCACCCGTGAGCTCAAGCAGCATGCGGCGCTGCTCGGAGGCCTCGTCGCGCTCCTCTGGGCCATCGAGATCCTCGACTTCCTGATGTTCCGCGGATCGCTCGATGCCCTGGGGATCCGCCCTCGCACGATCCAGGGCCTCCTCGGGATTGCGCTCGCGCCGTGGCTGCACGGCGGCTTCGCCCACCTCGCGGCGAACACGGTCCCGTTCGTCGCGCTCGGCTGGCTCATCCTGCTCCGCAGGACGAGCGACCTCGTCCTCGTGACGCTCCTCTCGGCGCTCGTGGGCGGCCTCGGCGTCTGGCTCATCGGGTCGAGCAGCTCGGTGCATATCGGCGCGAGCGGCGTCATCTTCGGCTATTTCGGCTTCCTGCTCCTCCGCGGCTGGTTCGAGCGGAGCGTCCTCTCGATCGCGCTTTCGCTGGTGGTCGGCTTCGTCTACGGCGGGATGCTCTGGGGCGTGCTCCCGACGCAGGTCGGCATCTCCTGGGAGGGCCATCTCTTCGGCTTCCTCGGCGGCGTGCTCGCGGCGCGCCTCCTCGGGGGGCGCCTGCGCGCGCAGGCCGCGCAGGCCCCCGGCGCC
This sequence comes from Sorangium sp. So ce590, assembly GCF_051521365.1. Lineage (NCBI taxonomy): Bacteria > Pseudomonadati > Myxococcota > Polyangiales > Polyangiaceae > Sorangium > Sorangium sp. So ce590. The sequence continues at coordinate 3,460,079 of NZ_CP150346.1, read as the reverse complement.
GGAGGGCGCTTGATGTCGGCGCGATGAGGGGCCCCGCGATCCGTCTTCCCGTCCTGAGCTCGGAGGAGAGGCTTGCGGCGCTGCATCGCGAGCTCGAGGCGTGCCGTGCCTGCCCGAAGATGGTCGGCCCGGTCGTCCATGGTCCGGCCGTCCCGAGCCGGATCCTGCTCATCGGCCAGGCGCCCGGCCCGCGCGAGGGCAGCTTTGGCCGCCCGTTCGCGTGGACCGCGGGCCGCACCCTGTTCCGCTGGTTCGAGGCGGCGCTCGGCGTCCCCGAGGAGGAGCTCCGGCGGCGCGTCTACATGTCGGCCGTCGCTCGCTGCTTCCCCGGCAAGGCGAAGGGCGGCGGCGACCGGAAGCCCGATCCCGAGGAGATCCTGCGCTGCCGGGCGCACCTCGAGCGGGAGGTGGGGATCCTGGAGCCGAGGCTGATCCTGCCGGTGGGCGGCCTGGCGGTGGAGCAGGTGCTCGGCCACCGAGGGCCGCTCGCGGGCGTGATCGGCGAGGCGCGCCGGGCTCGCTTTCACGGCGTCGAGGCCGACGTCATCTGCCTGCCGCACCCGAGCGGCGCGTCGACCTGGCACAAGACCGAGCCGGGGATCTCGCTCCTCGGCCGCGCGCTCCGCCTCATCGCGGAGCACCCGGAGGCCGTGCGCGCGTTCGCCGGCGCCTCACCCGCCGCTCCCGCGGCGGCTGACGAGCCCCCGAATTCGCGCTGAGAGGCACCTCCCGACGAAGCCGGCGGACACCTCGTCGATGGGGGTCAGGTCGACGGGACAGGAGGCGCGCCGAGCGCACGGAAGGCCTGGCAGCTCCCTCGGGGGTACGCCGTGTTCCGTGCGCCACGCTCGACACGCCGCGGTGGCGACGCTCCCGCAGAACGGATTGTCATTTTGGCAGGATGCGCCATTGTACATGCGGCCGACGTGTCCACTTTGGCAGAACGGCGCCAAAACCCCCGCGACCCATGCGGTGGATCCAGCAGATGGCTGCTGGCACGACGCTCGCATTCACAGGAGATGTCGCAGAGACGCTGGCGGCGAGCGGACGCTCGCGAACGAGGCAGGTAGCACGATGTTGAAGATCCTCCGGAAGTTGAATGAAGGCAGCCTCCTCCAGCGCACCATGATGCATATCGCGGTGTTCGTCGCCGGGTCGGCGAGCGTCGTCGGGCTGACCAGCGTGCTGCTCGTGTCGACCGCGAAGGCCGTGCTGCCGCCGCACGACGCGACCGAGGCCGGCGCCGACAAGACGGAGGACAAGACGGATGAGGCGCAGGACGCGGACTCGGTTGCTGCTCCGAGCTCGCCGGAGGCGGCCGCGGGCACCGCCGGCGCGAGGGGCGGGTCGAAGGCGCTGGCGCAGGCGCGTGTGGCGAAGCGGCGCGAGAGCGCGCCCGCGCGGTGACACCCGCGCGGTCGCGGGCGTTCCAGGGAGCGTCACGATGTCGGTGAGCGCCCTGTTCCATACAGCATCTCTGCCGTAGGTCTCTTCTCCTCTTCCTTCTCGATATCCTGCGACTGTCGCCGGGCGGTGCCGGCTGGATCTGCTCGGCGCGCACGTGGTAGCACGTGGCCCATGACCCAGCCCACGAGCCCCCTCGCCATCCCCGTCGCCTGGGACATGGTCGCCGAGGACTATGCGGTCGATCTCGTCCCGCATTTCGAGAAGTACGCCGCCGACGCCCTCCGTCTGGCCGGCATCGGGCCGGGCGCCCGCGTGCTCGACGTGGCGGCCGGGCCAGGTACCCTGTCCCTCCTCGCCGCCGGGGAGGCGCGCGTGACCGCCATCGACTTCTCCCCGGCGATGGTCGAGCGGCTGCGCGAGCGCGCCGCGCGCGCGGGGCTCGCGGTGGACGCCCGCGTCGGTGACGGCATGGCGCTGCCGTTCGAGGACGGCTCCTTCGACGCCGCCTTCTCGATGTTCGGGCTGATGTTCTTCCCGGAACGCGACCGCGGCTTCCGCGAGCTCTTCCGGGTGCTCTGCCCCGGCGGCCGGGCCGTCGTCGGGAGCTGGGCGCTGATGGACAGGACGCCGATCCTGGAGGAGCTCTTCGCGGCGCTCCGCGCCGAGCTGCCCGGGCTGCCCTTCGGCGACGGCAAGGCGCCGCTCGGAGACCTGGGCGAGTTCCGCGCCGAGATGGAGGCCGCGGGGTTTCGCGACGTCTCGGTGCGCGAGGTCGAGCACGCGCTGGAAGCGACCTCGACCGAGGAGCTCTGGCGCTCGATGCGCCGGAGCAACGCGCCGCTCGTGCTCCTGCGGGACAAGCTCGGCGCGGCGCGCTGGGACGAGCTCGGCGAGGCGATCCTCGCCCGGCTACAGGCGCGGTTCGGCGACGGTCCTCAGCGCCTCGCCATGGTCGCCAACCTGGGCGCCGGCACGCGTTAGCACCGCATCGCCCAGCGCACCAACGCTCCTCGTCACGACGAAGGGGCGTGCTTCTTGTCCCCTTGCGGGGCCCACGGCGCCACTGCGGCGCTGTTCGATCCGACGTCAACCCCTGCCTGTCGGGTCGCCCCCGGCGGCCCCAGCAGCCCGTGCGAGGCGCGCCGCGGGCGTTCTTCGCGAGGCGCGCCGCCGCCGCCGGACAGCGGCGAAGTGGACTGACGTCCTCCAGGAGAGCGTGTCTTGCGGGTCTCGTCGCCCGGCGCGCCGCGGAGCCTATCGCAGGATGCCGAGGGCGGCCTCGATCTGCTGGCGGGAGACGACGCCGTGGTCGTCGACCGAGTAATCGTCTGCCTCGAGCCGGAAGGTGCGCGTGGCCGTGACGTCCGCGCGGCCGCTGAAGCGGTACGGGATGACGGGCGAGGAGAACGACTCGCGGACCAGCTGGAAGCCGAGATCGACGGGGAGGTTGACGGGGACGCGGACCTGGGTCGTGCGGTCGGAGGGGAGCCAGACCCCGTCGCCGCTGGCGCGGAAGTCGACCGGCATCGTGTAGCGGCCGGCGAGCACGACCTGACCGCGGACCGCGCGCACGGCGACGTCGTACGAGTTCGGGTTGTGGACGTTGACGACCACGGTCATCAGGACGCCGAGGCTCGGCGGGAAGGCGATGCGGATGCCGGTGATCTCGGCGTGATCGAGCTGCATCGTCGGCTTGCTGACGCAGGCGGGACCGGCGATCGCCGCCAGCGCTGCGAGCGCGAGCGCGGGCAGGCGGCGCAGGGGGTTCATCTTCCGGAGGCTCGGCACGGGCGAGAGCTTAGCCGCGCAGGGGCGCGCCGTCACCTCGCAGCGTGGCGGCGCGCGAGGCGCCGGCGCGGGGGTCAGGACGAATGCCCGGCGGGAGCGGCGGTGATGGCGTCGTGCGCCTCCTCGCGCGTCCCGGTGCCGACAAGGACGAGCCCTGTCCGCAGCGTCGGCAGGTCGCGCATGGCTTCGACGGCGGAGCGCAGCAACGGCGGCATGGGGCCGAAGCGAGCTTCGTACAGCGCGATGGCGCCCTGCGCGATCCCCTGCGTGCGCGCTGCTCGATGAACTGCTCGACGAGCGCCTGGGTGGTCATCACGAACTCCGCTTCCTCCGGCTTCCTCCGGCGTCACCGGCCCGCGCTTGGCGACCTCCGCGCGGAAGCGTAGCAGACGACCGAGCGCGACGGCCCGCTCCGGCGCATCCTCCGGCAACCGGCGGAAATCGTCGATCGCCTCTCGCAGCACGCTCCGCGGGCACGACGGCGCCTCGATGAGCGCTTACCTGGTGTCAGCGCGATGCGTTTGGAGTTCGACGCATCATCTGCAGCCGATGGCCTGAGCCTGCCGCAGCCAGACGTCTGGCCACGCACCGCCAGACGTCTGACCACGCCCCGCCGGCCCGCCACCGTCGACGCCAATCACGGTTCAGCGCGCCCGAAACGGATCCTGCGGAATCCATCGCGGGAGATCTGCTCCACGATGACCTCGGCCCACAAGGAGTTCTGCCTGGTGCTCCACGGCCACAGCCACACCGGCTGGTTCGGCAAGGAGCAATGGCCGGAGCGGCACGAGGACTGGACGATCCGGATCGCGGCGGCGCCGTCGCTCTCGAGCCGCGAGGTGCAGGAGCACAACGGCTACAACGAGCTCGAGATCGCGCGCGACGGCGCGGGCGGCGAGGTCAGCTATCCGATCCGCGTGCGGCGCATGGTGAGAGAGGGCGCGACCTGGATGCGGCGGGCGTCGATGGGTCCGTCCGCGCCGGGGAAGTAGCGCCGTGACGAGGCGCCCATCTCCGCGTCTCCCGCGAGCGCGGACATGTAGAATCGGCGAGCGCTGCCGCGTGGAAGCGACTCCTCGACATGGGCCCCTCCACCATGGCATGAGGGCTCCATGCCCGAGCGAGCGCTCTCGATCCCCATCGCAGGCGGCAACGCGGTCTCGGGCGTGCTCCACGCGCCCGCTGCGCGCGCGAAGCGCTCCGGCGTGGCCGTGGTGCTGGGCCACGGGGCCGGCGGCGACATGCACGCGCCGCTCCTTGTCGACGTCGCCAGGGGGCTCAACGACCGCGGGCACACCGTGCTGCGCTTCAACTTCCCGTACAAGGAGCTCGGCCGCAAGGCGCCCGACAGGCCGGAGAAGCTCGAGATCGCCTACGAGGCGGCCATCGCGCGGCTACGGGAGGAGAAGCCGGATCGGCTGGTGATCGGCGGCAAATCCATGGGCGGGCGGATCGCCTCGCTCCTCGCGGCGCGGGCCGTCCCCTGCGACGGGCTCGTGTTCCTCGGCTACCCGCTGCACCCCGCGGGCAAGCGCGCCCCGCTCCGCGATGAGCACCTCTCGACCATCGAGGCGCCGATGCTCTTCCTCCAGGGCACGCGCGATCCGCTGTGCCAGCTCGATCTCCTCCGGCCGGTGCTGAAGCGCCTCGGCAGGCGCGCGAGCCTGCATGTGGTGGAGGGCGGCGACCATTCGCTCGAGCTCCTGAAATCTGCGGGCCGGACGGGGGACAGCGTGCTCGCCGAGATCCTCGCCGCCGTCGACGCCTGGGTCGTGAAGCAGGCCTCTGGCAAGAAGCCATGACCACGGATGGAGGACGCTGGCGGCCCTCGCGTCCGCCGCCCTGTTCACGCTCGCTCTCGTCCAGCGCGCGCGCCGCGTGACCGCGATTCAGACAGGGAGGGAGCCGATGCGGTGGAATTACCAAAACCTCTGACCGTAGCATATTGGACGCTCCTTCGCCACCATGCCCGGTTCATCGTGTTCACCCCCGACGAGTACCCGATTGCCCCCGGAGACGTGCTCCTCGGCAAGTACCGCGTGGAGAACGTCCTCGGACGGGGCGCGATGGGGCTCGTCGTCGCTGCGCGCCACCTCGCGCTCGACGATCGCGTCGCGATCAAGGTGCTCCTGCCGAAGTACGTGCAAGACGCAGAGGTCCTCCAGCGCTTTCTGAGAGAAGGGCGCGCCGCCGTGCGCATTCGCAGCCCGCACGTCGTGCGCGTCACCGACGTCGGCACGCTGGAGAACGGCGCGCCGTACATGGTGATGGACCACCTCGAGGGGAAGGACCTCGCCGCCGTGCTCGCGGAGAGCGGATATCTCCAGGTGCCCCTGGCCATCGAGCGTTCGTCGCGCAGGAGCTCGCGCAGCTCGTCTACCTGGTCACGCAGGGTGAGCCGCAGCGTCTGCGCGCGCTGCGCCCGGACGTCCCGGAGCCGCTGGAGCGGGTGATCCTCGCGGCGATCGCGCGGGATCGCGATCGCCGTTTCCAGACCATCGCGGACCTCGCGCTCGCGCTTGCGCCCTTCGCCCCGCCTCACCTGCGAGCGACCGCCGAGCGCGTCTTCGGCGCGCTGCGCGGCGCGCTCCCGGTCGCGGCCCCGCCGGGCGGCGCTCCCCTCGCGGCCTCGACGGCCGGGGCGGCGATCTCCGCGGCGACCATGCCCCTCGACGGGGGAGCGCTCACCATCGCGCCGCTCGGCACGAGGCGCGGGGATCGTGGCCGTCGGCGTCGCGACGGCGCTCGGCTTCGCGGCCAAATCGAGGTTCGATGAGTCGAGCGCGTTCTGCAACGGCGACCGCTGCGATCGGCGCGGCATGGACATCCGCGACAGCGCCGTGGCGCGCGCGAACGTCGCGACGGTGGTCTTCGGCGTCGGCCTCGCGGCCATCGCCGGCGGCGGCGTGCTCTGGCTGACCGCGAAGAGCCCGACGAAGGGCGCGTCGGTCGGGCTGACGCCCACGGTGGGCGGCGCGCTCGTGCAAGGCAGCTTCTGATGCGTCTCCAGGCGCTCATCGTCGGCCTCTGCGCGTCGATGGTCGCGGCCGGATGCGGTCTCGTCCTCGGCATCTCATCCGGCGAGTACGACCCCGATCCGTTCGACCTCGATGGGGGCGCCAGGGGGGGGCCGGAGGCGCCGCGGGGGCCGCCGGTGCCGGGGCCGCCGGCGCATCGGACGCCGGGGCCGAGCCGCCTCCCTGCACGGCGCTCCTGGATGACCTGGAGGACGGTGACAGCGCGATCCTCCGGTGTGAGGGCCGCATCGGCAGCTGGTACACGAACAACGACGGCCCCCGGAGCGGCACGCAAACGCCGCTACCCGGCCGCCCGTTCGTGCCGGTATCGCCCGGGCACGACCCGAGCAACTACGCCGCCCACGTCGCCGGAAGCGGCTTCGTCTCGAGGGGGGCCGGGATGGGATTTGACCTGAACCTCACCCCAGGGGGAGCGAAGTCGAGCTACGACGCTTCCGCCTACGCGGGCCTGACCTTCTGGGCCAAGGCGGCAGCGCCGACCCACATTTACGTGAACTTCCCCGACCGCAACACCGATCGCGAAGGCGGCGTGTGCGAGGGCTCGGGCTGCGGCGACCACTTCGGCGAGGGGCTCGACCTCACGACCGAGTGGGCGCAGTACACGGTCATGTTCTCCGCTCTCAGCCCGGACGGCTGGGGCGTGCCGGCGCCCTCCGCGCTCGACGCCGCGCACGTCGACTCGGTGGAGTTCCACACGGCGAAGTCGACCGTGTTCGCTCTGCTCGTCGACGACATCGCCTTCGTCCCGTGACCGCCGGCGGCGCGCGGCGGCCACGGGCGCTCGCGGCGCGCGCTCAGGGAGGCGGCGAGTCGACGCGCATGAACGAGAGGGTGCGGAACGTGCGCTTGCTGAGCTTCCAGCCCGAGGGCGTCCGGACCGCCTCGTTCTCGTACGTGCCGTACGCGATATGGGCGCTGCTGACCGGGTCGTAGACGTGCGTCGCGATCAGGTAGGAGGTGATCTTCGCCTGCTGGCCGCCGGGGAGGATGTCGATACGAACGTTGCTGATCAGGTGCTGCGTGCCCACATAACCGGAGTCAGCGAACAGGACGTCGATGAGATCGGCCCAGGCCTCGGCGCTGGGCACCGAGATCACCGGCGGATCGCCCGGCGCGGCGCCGGCCTCCCAGATCACGACGGGGGCGTCCGGCGCGAAGCACTTCGCGTAGATCTGCTTGCCCGTCGCCAGATCACCGCGACCGATCGCGTCGGTCCCGGCCGCATAGCAGTACTCGAGCTGCTCGATCTCCTGCAGCGCCTTGAGCTCTGGGAGACCGTTCGGGGGCGTGCCCTCCGCGGGCGTCGCGACCGACACGATGGCAGCGCCCGCCAGCGCGAGCGTGGAGGCCACCGGCAGGACACGACGCAGAAAGCTGCTGAAACGACCGCCGTTCGTGCTCATAGATCTCACCTCTTTCGCTGGGCGCGCGCACGTCGCCAAGGAACAATGATATTATATAAATGTCTTAACAAATCGAGTCAAGCACAGTTCATCACGAATGCTCGTGACTCGGGCGCCAGGGTTTCTTGTCATATGTTCCTATCGCACATTCGACATCGGCGCCCTGCCGGTTCAGGCGCACGTGCGGGATCATCGCCTGTGCGGCGCTGGCCGGCGACGTCGACGCACGCTGCCAGACCGCGCGGTCGCGCAGGCGCGCAGGCGCGCAGGCGCGCGTCCCCCGCGCGGGGGGCGCAGGCGCGCGTCTCACGCGGGGACGCAGGCGGGAGAGCTCGCGCCGGGCGGCCGGCGACGGTGAGCCGCGCTACCTGACCTAGCGGCCCATCCTTCGAATGCAGTGCTCGAGACCCTGCCGCAGCGTCGAGCGCGTCTCGATCGACGAGAGATCCACGCCGAGCCCGACGAGGGTCTGGGCGATCGCCGGGTGGATCCCTGTGATGATCCCCTCGGCGCCGAGGAGCCTGATGGCCGAGGAGAGCTTCAAGAGGTGGTTCGCCGTCTCGGTGTCCATCGCCTCGATCCCGGTGAGATCGAGGATGGCATAGCGCGCCTGCGTCCGGACGACCTCGCGGAGGACGCCCTCCATCACGTCGGCCGCGCGCGTGGTGTCGAACATGCCCACGAGGGGCAGCGTGAGCACGCGGTCCCACACCTGGAGGATCGGCGTCGACAGCGCGCGGATGACCTGCTGCTGCCGCTCGATGAGCTGGAGCTTCCCGCGGAGCTCCTGCTCGGTGCGCTTCGAGGCCGTGATGTCGAGGGTGACCCCCGCGACGTGGGTGACGTCACCGCGCTCGTTCTGGATGGGCAGATACCAGGACTCCCAGTGAACGCCGTCGATCTCGACCACGAAGTAGGACATCGTGCCCTCGAGCGCCTTGCGCACCATCACCAAGCCCTCTACCGGGTAGAGCTCGAAGATGTCGAGACCGACGAACTGCCCCGGCTTGAGCCCGGCGGCTCCGAGCCCCTTCCCCTCGTGGAGGACGAAGACCCCTCGCTCGTCGATCGCCCACAGGCAGATGGGGAGGTGGTCGTTGATCGCGTTGAGGAGCTTGAGCTGTATTTCGTGCTTGATCCGCTCCTCGGCGTCGCGGAGCGTTCCATACACCTCTTCCTTCTCGGGCACCCATCGCGCGGTGCACTGGAAGTACCTGAATGAGCCATCCGCCGTCTTCAGCCTCAGATCGACGGCCATGGGCTCGGCCGCGGCGCGGAGGCGCTCCCACGCCTCGTCGAACGAGCGCCTGTCGTCCTGGTGGACCAGCGGGGCGAGCCCCGCTCGCGAGGACGCATCGAGGAGCTCGGCGCTCATCGCGCTCGTGAGCGCGCGGCTGCTACGGAGGAGCGCCCCGCCCTCGCTGGCGATGAACACCAGATCCGTACAGTTCAGGAAAAAGTCGTCAAGCGTGCTGGTGGTGCTGTCGGGCTGCGCCATGTCCAGCTTGACACACTACATCGATCACGCCGTCGATGTCGAGGATCCGTGTCGAGGAGTGAGGCCCCGGCCTCTCGCCCCTGGAGAGCTTTCGCTCGCCCGCTGCGCTGCGGCCACGCGCAGCAGCGAGCACGCCCGCCTCGCTCCCAGGCGCGCGTCGATCGCCGTCTCCGGTGTGTTGCCGTACACATGGCAGGATCCTTTGGTCCCGGGGGCGCTGACATCGAGCGAGCGGACAGCGCGCGCCAGGGTGCGACAACGGCACACGCTATCTCTCTGTCACCGGCTCGTGCCCGCAGGTTCCGCAGGTCGTGGAGCGAAGACAGGCACACGACAGCTGTGCAGCCTTCCGCGTCATCCTGGGCGACCGAGGGCGGCGTCCACCGGACAGGCGTTTGCTCGGCCGAAACCGGCGTGCAGTCGTCCGCGCGCGCTCGAGCAAACGCTCTGTCTGGGCGAGATCCCTCGGGCTGTCGAGCGAAGGCGGCCCCCTCGATGCGTGGAGTTGCCGTCGATCTGGATCAGAACGGCGCGTCCCCGTCCTCCGGGACGATGATCGACTTCAGCGCTCCGTCCTGGCAGTCCGCCTGCAGGCGGAAGCCCTGTTCGGCGTTCGACAGGTCAAAGCGGTGGGTGACGATGGAATCGACGTCCACCGCCCCCTCGGCGACCAGGCGGATCGCCCGCGGGTACACATGCCCCATGCGCCGGGAGAACTTGACCTTCAGCCCCTTGCGACGGCACAGCGCCGCCGGCAGCGAATAGCGATCGCCGTCGGGGATGCCCGCCAGCAGGATCCGCCCGCCGATGCGCGCGGACTCGGCCGCGTGGTGGAAGCCATCGGGCGAGTTCGTCGCCTCGAGGACGAGATCGACGCCCCGGCCGCCCGTCCACGCCGCGACGGCCTCGAACGTGGGCGCCGCGTCGTGCGCGCCCAGCCGGCGCGCGGCCTCCGCCCTGTAGGCGACGGGATCGACGGCGAAGACGCGGTCGGCGCCCGAGCGGCGCGCGAGCTGGACCAGGCACAGGCCGATCGGCCCGCAGCCCAGCACCACCACCGTCTCCTGCAGGCGGGGCCGCGCCAGGTCCATGGCGTGGACCGCGACGCCCAGCGGCTCCAGCATCACGGCCCGGCGCACCGAGAAGCCGCGCGGAACCGGCACGACCTGGTCGGGATGCACCACCACCCGTTCCGCCATGCCGCCATGGAGCGGCGGCGCGCCCAGGAACTCCACGAAGGGGCAGAGGTTCACGTGACCTCGCTGGCACCACTCGCAGCGCCCGCAGGCGTGCGCGGGGTCGACGGCGACGAGCTGCCCCCTGGACAGGCCCAGCTCCGGGGTGTCCTGGAGGACCCAGCCGGCGAGCTCGTGCCCCGGCACGAAGGCGTGGTGGATCCTCGCCGAGCCGATCCCGCCCTCCAGGTAATAGTGCAGGTCGCTGCCGCAGATCCCGCAGCCCGCGACCTGGATTGTCACCATGCCCTCGCGCGGCTGCGGCGGTTCGACCTCGCCGAGCCGGACGTCGCGGATCCCGTGAATGAACGTTGCGCGCACAGCTTCACTCTCCCTTTCGCGATCCCGCCGGTACCCGACCGCGCCGAGGCGGACAATTGTGCCGGCGCGGCCCCGCATGTAATCTGCCTCGGTGATCGATTGTCAACACACGTTCCGGGTTGCTGATGGCCTGAGCGCGGGAGAGCGCTGATGACGGCGGTGCGGCTGACCGGGTTCGACGACCGCCGCGGCGCGCCGGCTGCGCGCGGCGGGGATTGAGGGGGCCGATTCGCCATGCGGGCCGACCTCGTCCTCGGAATCGACCTGAGCACCACCGCCGCCAAGGCGGCCGTCTTCGACGCCGGGGGGCGCTTGCAGGCCGCCGGCCGGGCGCCGCTCTCGCTGGAGCGTCCGGCGCCCGACCGGTTCGAGCAGGATCCCCGGGCGTGGTGGGGCGCCCTGTGCGCGGCGCTCGCGGAGGTCACCGCCGCGGTGGACCCGGGGCGCATCGCGGGGCTCGCCATCGCGCACCAGCGCGAGACCTTCGCCTGCCTCGGTCCTGACGGCGAGCCGCTCCGCCCCGCCATGCTGTGGCTGGACGGGCGCGCGCGGGGGCACCTCGGCTCCCTGGTCCGCCGCATCGGGGAAGGCCGGCTGAGGGCGCTGTCCGGGAAGGCCGCGGACTTCGGCCCAGCGCTGCCCAAGATCGCCTGGCTGGCCAAGGAGGAGCCGGAGATCCACCGCCGCACCGCCCTCTTCTGCGACGTGCAGGCCTATCTCGTGCAGTCCTTGACCGGGCGCGCCCGCACCAGCTGGGCGAGCGCCGACCCGCTCGCGCTCTTCGACATCGGCGCGCACCGCTGGTCGGACGAGCTCTGCGGCGCCGTCGGCATCACGCCCGACCGCCTGCCCGAGGTGTTTCCCCCCGGCGCGCTGCTCGGCGCGGTGTCGGCGGCCGCCGCGGCGGCCACCGGGCTGCGCGCGGGCACGCCGGTGCTGGCCGGCGGCGGCGATGGCCAGGTGGCCGGGCTCGGCGTCGATGCCCTGGATCCGCGGCGCGCTTACCTGAACCTCGGCACGGCCGTGGTCTTCGGCGTCTTCTGCCCGGAGCCGCGGCAGGACCCGGCGTGGCGTACCATGACCAGCGCCTCCGGCCGCGGCTACGTGCTGGAGAGCAGCCTGCGCAGCGGGGCCCTGCTCTCGGACTGGTTCCTGCGCCGCCTCCTGGGCGTCGATCCACGCGATGAGGCCGCGATGGGCGCGATCGAGGCGGAGGCGGCGTCGCTGCCGCCCGGCAGCGACGGCCTGCTGCTCTTGCCCTACTGGGAAGGCGCGATGAACCCCCACTGGGACCCTGACGCCCGCGGCGCGATCCTGGGCCTGACGGACGCGCACGGGCGCGGGCACGTCTACCGCGCGCTGATCGAGGGCGTGGCGCTGGAGCAGGCGCTGGTGCTCGATCGGATGCGCGGCGCGGCGGGGATCGAGGTCGCCGAGTTCGCCGCGGTCGGGGGCGTGGCCGCCAGCGACCTCTGGTGCGCCGTCATGGCCGACGCGACGGGCGTCGTCGTCGAGCGGTCCGAGACGGTCGAGGCGGCCTGCCTGGGCGCCGCCATGTGCGCGGCCGCCGGCGCCGGACTGGCCGGGAGCATCGAGGCGGCCGCGAAGGCGATGCGCGGGGCCGCCACAGCGACCTTCCAGCCCGAGCCCGAGCGCCGGCGGCGCTACGCGGCGCTGCTGGGGATCTACAGGGACATGTATCCCCAGCTCTCCGGGCTGATGCGCCGCCTGTCGGCCTTCACCAGCACGGTTCCACCAGGATAGCCTGCTGGGCATGCGCACGCTGCCCTACCGACTCTGCGATGTGTTCACGGACCGCCCCTTTGCTGGCAATCCTCTCGCGGTGTTCACCGAGGCGGCCGGGCTGGACTCCGCGACGATGCAGGTGCTCGCGCGCGAGATGAACCTGTCCGAGAGCGCGTTCGTGTTGCCGCCGACGTCGCCAGAGACCCATGCTCGAATTCGAATCAGAGGTCGGGGGGCATGCGGTCGTCACTGCGCGTGGCGCATTCGAGCTCGAATTCTAGTGTGTACGTGAACGCGCAGGGTCGTCGCCGCCCTCTTCTCCTTTGACCCTGCCGGCGCTCATCGTCATCGATTACTCCTTGATAGGCATGCCGCGCTCTGTGTCCCGTGGAAAGATGGACTCCAGCGTTGAGCCCGTCGTGACGGAGCGCGAGATGAGGCCCGCGACCGCCGAGACCGCGATCAGCAGTGGCGCGAGGGCAAGGCGGCGAGATAGGCGAGCAGCTCGCCCTCGTTGTCGCTGATCAGGCGATCGATGCCGTCCTCGCGGCTATGGCGCCGGACCTGCAGCGCACCGGCGGGCGTCCCCACGAGGACGGACACGCACCCGAAGCCGCGCACGGCCGCGGTCCGCAGCTGCAGCGTCGCGTCTTCGAACCTGGGATCGTTTCGCCCCGGGGCCGCCCGGATGTCCAGGAGCAGCGACATCGCGCTCCGGTCGACCGGCGCGAGCGCCGCGGTGATCTCCAGACACTCCTGCTCGATCTGCTCGATGGAATCGAATGGCTCGGCGGTCCGCGTGACCCTCACGATCTTCGCGATGCGATCGACGGCCACGATGAAATGAGCGTTGCGCAGGACCTCGGGCATGAGCCTTGCGGCATGCTAGCGTGAATCCCCTTCCGAGCCGAGCGGCGGCGCGCCGACACGACTGAAGGAGAGCGTCCCGTCCAAAAGGGACACAGTGACGAGTGAACCTTCGAGCCGAGACGCCCGATGTGCGCGCTTGACAACCAATAAGCGACAGCTTATACGTAAGGGATGCAGAGCGCGGCTGTGGCCGAGGACAAGATCTTTCAGGCGCTGGCGGACCCCAGCCGCAGGGCGATCTTCGAGTCGCTCACGCGTGGCGAAGCGGCCGTGAAGGAGCTCACGGCGCGCTTCAACATCTCGCAGCCGGCGGTCTCGCAGCACCTCGCCACGCTGAAGGACGCCGGGCTGGTGAACGGCCGGCGCGAGGGGCGCTGTGTCTACTACCGGGTGGAGCCGCGCGGGATGAAGCCGCTCATCGACTGGATCGCGCACTACCGCGCCTTCTGGACGGAGCACGTCGATCGCCTTGAACAGCTGCTGGAGAAGATGGACGAGTGACTTCCACGGACAGGACCGCACAACCGCAAACCGTCGATGCTCGATGACATGATTGCGAACATGACCTCCCAGAACCAGCACTCCGCAGACAGCCACGACCTGATCCGCATCCAGGGCGCCCGGGAGAACAACCTGAAGGACGTCAGCGTCGAGATCCCCAAGCGGCGGCTGACCGTGTTCACCGGCGTCTCGGGATCCGGCAAATCGTCGCTTGTGTTCGGCACCATCGCGGCGGAGTCCCAGCGGCTGATCAACGAGACTTACAGCGCGTTCGTGCAGGGGTTCATGCCGACGCTGGCCCGGCCCGAGGTCGACGTACTGGACGGGCTGACGACGGCGATCATCGTCGACCAGGAGCGGATGGGCGCCGACCCCCGCTCCACGGTCGGCACCGCCACAGACGCCAACGCCATGCTGCGCATCCTCTTCAGCCGCCTCGGCAAGCCGCACATCGGCTCGCCCAACGCGTACTCCTTCAACGTCCCCTCGGTCCGGGCGAGCGGCGAGATCACGGTCGAGCGCGGCGCCGGCAGCAAGACCGTGAAACAGACATTCACCCGCGCCGGCGGCATGTGTCCTCGCTGCGAGGGCCGGGGCTCGGTCAACGACATCGACCTGTCTCAGCTGTACGACGACAGCAAGTCGCTCAACGGGGGTGCCCTCACGATCCCCGGCTTCAGCATCGACGGCTGGTACGGCCGCATCTTCAACGGCTGCGGCTTCTTCGACCCGGACAAGCCGATCCGCAAGTTCACAAAGAAGGAGCTGCACGACCTGCTCCACAAGGAGCCGACGAAGATCAAGGTCGACAACATCAACCTGACGTACGAGGGTCTGATCCCGAGGATCCAGAAGTCGTTCCTGTCCAAGGACGTCGACTCGCTCCAGCCGCACATCCGCGCCTTCGTGGAGCGGGCGGTCACGTTCACCACCTGTCCCGAGTGCGGCGGCACCCGGCTTGGCGAGGCCGCCCGGTCCTCCAAGATCAAGGGCAAGAACATCGCCGATGTCTGCGCGATGCAGATCAGCGACCTCGCCGAGTGGGTGCGCGGTCTGGACCAGCCGTCCGTCGCGCCGCTCCTCGGGGCGCTGCGCCACACGCTCGAATCGTTCGTGGAGATCGGGCTCGGCTACCTCAGCCTCGACCGGCCGTCCGGCACGCTCTCGGGCGGTGAGGCGCAGCGCACAAAGATGATCCGCCACCTCGGGTCGTCGCTCACCGACGTGACCTATGTCTTCGACGAGCCGACGATCGGGCTGCACCCGCATGACATCCAGCGGATGAACGACCTTTTGCTTCGGCTGCGCGACAAGGGCAACACCGTCCTCGTGGTCGAGCACAAGCCGGAGACGATCGTGATCGCCGACCACGTCGTCGACCTCGGCCCCGGCGCCGGCACCGCGGGCGGCAAGGTGGTCTTCGAGGGCACCGTCGACGGGCTGCGGGCGAGCGGCACGCTCACCGGGCGTCACCTG
Organism: Sorangium sp. So ce590; assembly: GCF_051521365.1. NCBI lineage: Bacteria > Pseudomonadati > Myxococcota > Polyangiales > Polyangiaceae > Sorangium > Sorangium sp. So ce590. Next base: position 3,444,796 of record NZ_CP150346.1, on the reverse strand, counting down.
AGCGACGGGGCCTCCCTGAAGCCGTCGGTGCGGAAGCCGTCGGGTGTGCTGAAGGTGCGCGGCGCCCGCAGGCACAACCTGAAGAACGTCGACGTCGACATCCCGCTCGGCGTGCTGGTGGTGGTGACCGGCGTGGCCGGGTCGGGCAAGAGCTCCCTCATCCACGGCTCCGTGTCCGGTCGAGACGGGGTCGTGTCGATCGACCAGAGCGCGATCCATGGCTCGCGGCGCAGCAACCCGGCGACGTACACCGATCTGCTGGAGCCGATCCGCAAGGCGTTCGCGAAGGCCAACGGCGTGAAGCCCGCCCTGTTCAGCGCGAACTCGGAGGGCGCCTGTCCGACCTGCAACGGCGCCGGGGTGATCTACACCGACCTGGGCATGATGGCCGGTGTCAGCACGGTCTGCGAGGAGTGCGAGGGCCGGCGATTCCAGGCGTCGGTGCTGGAGTACCGGCTCGGCGGGCTCCACATCGCCGAGGTGCTCGACCTGCCCGTCGAAGACGCGGTCGCCTTCTTCGGCGCCGGCGAGGCGCGTACGCCGGCCGCGCACGCGATCCTGCAGCGCATGGCCGACGTGGGGCTCGGCTACCTGCGGCTCGGCCAGCCGCTCCCCACGCTGTCGGGTGGCGAGCGGCAACGGCTCAAGCTCGCGACGCACATGGGCGCCGACGGCGGCGTCTACGTGCTCGACGAGCCGACCACCGGGCTGCACCTCGCCGATCTCAAGCAGCTGCTCGGCCTGCTGGACCGACTTGTCGACTCCGGCAAGTCGGTCATCGTGATCGAGCACCACCAGGCGGTGATGGCGCACGCCGACTGGATCATCGACCTCGGGCCGGGCGCGGGCCACGACGGCGGACGGATCGTATTCGAAGGCACCCCGGCCGACCTTGTGGCGGCGAGGTCGACGCTGACCGGCGAGCACCTGGCGGCGTTCGTCGGTGGCGCCGTCAGGCCCAAAAAGGCGTCGGCGCGAGGCAACGGGAGTACGCGGCGCACGTAGCGCCGCGGCGTGGGTACGTGCTCAGTACCGCTCGCTCTCGTTCTGCGGCACCATCGGCAGCGCCGGCGCGCTCTCGCCGTTGATCGTCGTGCCGCCGTTCATGAACGCGCCGGCCATGCGCAGGAAGCCGGCGGGGAAGTCGAGCACCGGCGCCGAGAGCGCGTCGAGCGCGGCCACCTGATCGGGCGTTAGCTTGACCTCCAGGGAGTTGAGGTTGTCGTCGAGCTGCGCCAGCGTGCGCGCGCCGATGATCGTGGAGGTGACGCCCGGCCGGGCCACCACCCAGGCAAGCGCCACGCGCGCCGGCGTCGTGTCGAGATCCCTGGCGATCTCGACGAGCTTGTCGACGATCTCGTACGCCTTGTCGGTGAGCGCGGAGAGCACGAACGGGCCGCGATCGGACGTGTGCTTGCCGGCGTTCTCCCGCGTGTACTTGCCGGAGAGCACGCCGCTCTTGAGGGGCGACCAGGGCGTGACGCCGAGGCCCAGCTCGCGCGCCATGGGGATGAGCTCCCCCTCCACCGTGCGCTCGAGGAGCGAGTGCTCGATCTGCAGCGCGATGAACTGCGCCCACCCGCGGAAGCCCGCCAGACCGTGCGCCTGCGCCACCTTCCACGCCGGCGTGTCGGAGACGCCGACGTAGCGGACCTTGCCGGCCGCCACAAGATCGTGGAGGGCTTGCACCGTCTCCTCGATGGGCGTGTTCTTGTCCCAGACGTGCATCCAGTAGAGGTCGATGTAGTCAGTCTGCAAGCGGCGCAGCGACTGCTCGCACTGCGCGAAGATGGCCTTCCTCCCGGCGCCGCCGCCGTTCGGGTCGCCGAGGTAGAGGTTGGCGGCGAACTTCGTGGCGATCACCGCCCGGTCGCGCTTGCTCGGGTGGCGGCCGAGGTGGTCGCCGATGATCTTCTCGGAGTGGCCCTTTGTGTAGAAGTTGGCGGTGTCGATGAAGTTGCCGCCGCGCTCGATGAAGCGATCGAGGATCGCCTCGGACTCCTTGACGCTGGATCCGAAGCCGAGGTCTTCGCCGAAGGTCATGGCGCCGAGGCACAGGGGGCTGACGCGCAGCCCGGAGCGGCCGAGGGTGACGTAGTTGTCGAGGGTCATCGTGGTTCTCCTGCGGGCTCCGGCTGAGGAGCCCTTGCTGGACCCCACCGTGCGCCCGCGCCGGCGTGCAATCTTGGAGGAAACGGCCAGGACGGGGCCGGGAGGGTTGATGGCGGCCCAAGGCGAGCGCACGATGGCATCGTGCTGGGCTCGATCGAACAGGCCATCGCGCGGCGCGCCTCGCCCCCGGCGGTCGGCGCGCCGGCGTCGCGTGTGCTCCGCAATCTCGTCGTCGACGTTCGCGCCAGAACGCCGCCGGTCACGAGCCTCGACCTGCTGCCCGATGGCACGACATCGCTGGTCTTTCGCCTCCTCGACGCCGACCGCGCCGATCTCGTCGTCCTCGGGCCTCAGACGCGGGCCGTGTACAAGCGCATGTCGCGCTTCCTGCTCGCGGTGCAGGTGGTCTTTCGACCCGGCGGCGCGTACCCCTTCTTCGGTGTGCCGATGGACGAGCTCGCCGATCGCCTCGTCCCGGCGCGCGATCTCTGGGGCCGACACGCCGACGCCCTGCTCGAGCAGCTTGTGGCGGTCGGAGCCGGCGTCACGCTGGACCCCACGCGAGCTCGCCTGGACGCGATCGAACGCGCCCTCGAGGGCCGCATGCTCGGTCCCGACGTGTTCGAGCCGGCATCGGCGGCCGTCGCGCGCGCCGCGGTACGGAAGCTCTCGCTCGGAGGGATCACCGTGGAAGAGACGGCGAGCGCGCTCCACGTCAGCCCGCGGAACCTGCGGCGCGCCTTCGTGGCGACCGTCGGCGTCTCGCCGAAGCAGTACGCGCGCATCACCCGCTTCCAGCGCGTCGTCTCGAACGTGCAGGTCCCCCGCGGGTCGTGGTCGGAGGTCGCCCTCGCGAGCGGCTACTGCGATCAGCCGCACCTGGTCAGGGAGTTCCGCGAGCTCGCGGGGCTCTCGCCGGTCGCGTTCATGAAGCGACGCTCGACCCCCGAGATCGAGCGCACGCGCTAGTCGATGGCGCGAGCGCGAGGGCGAGCATCCCACCGGCACGTCGGACCGCCGCCGCCAGGCTCAGGCAGAGGAGTCTTTGGACCCGAGCTCGTCCGGGTGCTCAGGCTCTCGCCCCGCGCGCGCTCAGGCTTTGAGCGCCGTGAACTCGCCCGGATCGTGGTTCGTGGCGCCGGCGACCGCGCCCTTGCCACCGATGAAGTCTTCCGTCCTGTCGGAATAGCCGAACTTTGTCACTTCCGCGGAGCCGCCCTTCGCAGGGAAGCCATCCGCGCCCGCCTTCACGCCCATGGCGTTCATGATGTTGCAGAAGTACTTGTTGATCGGCGCGTTGGCGACGCTCGGATCGGTTCCGGTGGCCTGATTGACACCGTTGGCCTCGCCCGCACCGTCGGCGCACTGCGCCATACTGTTGCCGTTCGTCGGGGTCCACGCGGGGTCGACGTTGATGATCTGACCGGTCTTGAAGTAACCGCCTGCGCTACCGGCTTGGAGGATCGGAGCGTTGTTGAGGTTGTGCGCGTTGCCGTCCGACATTTCGCTGAACCAGATGACGGCGCTGTCGTCGAGGACCGTCGTCCCATTCTCCTGGGGGATGCTGTCGAGTATTCCGACGAGGTTCGCGAACTTCTGCGCGTAGTAGGCATCAATCCGCAGGAGCCACTCGATCGCGTCGGGCAGGCAGTCGCCCAGCATGCCTGCATTGTCGAGGCGGTGAGAGAGGGAGTGCGACTCCGTAGGGATGTCGAGCCCTGCGAAGACGTAATTTGCCGGATATTTCAAGAAGATCAAGGGGTTGACGTTGCAGGCGGCCGCGAGCGCTGCGATGGCCGAATAGATATCCGCTCCATCCAGATCGCCGGAGACCTTGGTCGTGAGGGCGTCACTGCCCGGGACATGCGCCTCCACGCTGGAGGCGTTCGCCGCCGTCGCACCGAGCCGCTCGGCGAGCTCCGCGTTGCACAGCGCGGGAACCATCACGTCTCCTGTCGAGCTGAGGAGCTCCTTCCAGGCTTCGAGCTTCTGCTTGTCGGCCTTGCTCATGTCGAACCGCTGGAGCGTCTGCAGATCATCCTTTACGAGGTCGAGGACGCTCTTGCCGCGAATCGCCGCGTAGGTGTCCGGGTTCATCGGCATCCCCGTGTGGAAGAGGCCCGTGAGGCTGCTGAAGGCCTGCGACGCGTCGAGGCCGCTGTGCATGATCTCGGCGGCGGAGTAGGAGATCGCCGACTGAGGGTGTTGATTCTGACCCGCCATGTTCAAGAGCAACGGAGCGCCTTGCGGGCTGAGCTGCTGGGCCATGACGTGATCCAGCGAAGGACCGACAGGCTTTGCATTGAACTTCGTCGCCCCGTCGAAGTTGAACGGGTCGTTGCTGTTCGGAGTGATCGGCTGGCAGGTGAAGAACGACCCCACGGTCTGTGTATGTGGGTCGTTCCCCTGTCCACGCGACCTGTTGACGGTCCACTCGTTCATCGAGCGGATGCCGCGCGGCATGAGGAGCTTCTTCGCATGGGGAGCGAGGGGCGCGAGGCTCGTCGGCGTGAGGTCATCCGCCGTGAGCTCACCCTGGGTCTTCGCGGGAAACCAGCTGTTCGTGATGCACCCATAGTGCGTGAACATCACGATGAGCGACTTCCCAGGTGCAGGGGGGTCGCCCCTTGCGGTGCGCTCCCACACGGAGCTGAGGAACGGCGCAGCCTGGACGGCTCCGCCCATGCCACGAAGGAAGATTCTCCGGTTCAGCTTCTTGCTCATGTTCGACGTTCCTCAGCTTTCATGGCGTTCCATGGATTCAGAGGTCCGCCCGCCTCGGCATTGTCCGCGATGGTGCCGGTGCAGCCAGCGAAGAGAGGTGCTGAGGTGCGAAACTTGCTGCACCGATGTACGACAGATGCCTTGGCGTTCGCATGCGTATGCGTATGCACCTCTTATGCCCGGTCTATGCCCGGTCCGTGTCGAAATGATCAAGAGAACGAACCAGCAAGCTCGATGCACGGTGACCAGCGTACCCGAGATCACCGACCCGACCGACGCGGAAGCGGAGACCGAGCTCTCGGTGCTCTCGGCGGTGGCGCATGGCAACGGGCCGAACGGGCTCGCCGTGGTCCAGGCGGCGCTCGTTGCCCTCGGCCGGCTCGACCAGGAGCGCGCGATGGTCTAGTTTCAGCTCATCTGGAACGGGTCGCGTGAGCCGATGCGGCGGGCGCTGGAGGCGTTGGTCATGGAACGGCAGACCGAAGACGAGGCGACTTTTCTCCAGGTCGCAGCGATCGTGGAATGTATCGTCCCAAAGAGAGTGGAGGAGCTTCAGATGTTCGAGTACAGCCCTGCTTGGCCGCATGGCAGGTTACGGATCGCGTTTCCCGAGCTCTTCTTCGTTATCGGTACGAACAAGACGCAGCATGACGGCGTCGGGATCCAAACCAGTCGGACCATGGTCGTCGTGCGTGAGGACGGCGCGCTGACACTGCTGAACACGGTGCGGCTCACGGAGGAAGGGTTGCGCGACCTGGAAGGCCTCGGAGAGGTGCGAAATGTGGTCCGGCTCGGCGCCTTCCATGGTCGCGACGATCCATTTTATCGGGATCGCTACGGCGCCACGCTGTGGACCTTACCTGGTGCAGCGCCTCTCGACGGTCGAGGTCCCGATCGAGAGCTCGCCTCGGGTGGAGCGTTTCCAGTACGCACCGGCGAGGTCTTCGTCTTTTCGTCGGCGCGTTTCCCCGAAGCAGCGGTGCTGCTACACCACGAAGGCGGGATCCTGATCACCTGCGACGCCGTTCAGAACTGGACGCACATCGATGAGTTCTTCTCTCCCCGATGCGGTGAGCTGTTCGCGGAGCAAGGGCGGATCCGCGCCGCGAACATCCCATCCACCTGGCGGCTCGCGTGCCACCCGAGTGTTGACGACTTCCGCCGCCTGCTGGCGCTTCCCTTCCGACACCTGATCAGCGCGCACGGAGAGCCGCTGCGCGACGAAGCCCACGCACTATTGCAAGCGCGCACGGACGAGGTCTTCTCAGCGTGAGGTCGCATCGACTCACGATGGCGTGGTATGCTCCCGAATTCGCGGAGGTCACATGACAGAGTCAGTACTCGGCACAGCCGACGAGCTCGGCGATGATCTCGACGAGCTCGTCGGTGTCGCGCAGGCGACATCGCGCCTCGGCGAGGCGCCCTTCCAGGATCCACGCCACCACGGAGCGGCCCGTCGACGGCTTCACCGCGGTCGTGACCTGGGCGGGGAGCGGCGGACGGCGCGGGCGACCTCAGCGAGGGCGGCTATTCGGCCTGCAGCACATGAGCGGCGACGTCGCGGCTCTGGCCCCTGACGGGGCGGGTCACGATCAGAAGCAGATCCCGAACTCGGTGTAGCCGATGTCGGTGCAGATCCCGCCGCTGGCGCACGGCGATCCGAGGCTGCCCATCGGGCAGAGCGCGATGCAGGTGGCGCCCGTTCCTTCAACCTCGCCGCACAGCGCATTGAGCACGCACGACCGGGAAAGGTCGTCACAGGCGCCGCCGACGGGGATATCGCCTTCCGCGAGGCAGATCGGCTCTCCGGCCGCCACCTCTCCAGGAACACACCATTCGCCGCCGCTGCAGCCCGCGCCGAACGGCGTGCACACACCGCCGACCTCGGTCACCTCGATGGAGATGTCGAGCTGACCATCCCCGACGGTGACGATCGTGCCGTCCGTCTGGAACTGGTAAACCAGCGCGGTAGTGGCCCCGGCGTGAACGGTGAATAGCGCAGGATTGCCGGAGACGAGCGTCGCCTGCACGGGCACGAACGTACCGCCGTCGTCGCGCTCCAGGACCCAGCCCGTCTCCAGAAAGCTCGTGTAATCGCCCACGGGCAACGCCGCCGTGAGCGCCGTCTCGCCTGGATTGTCCGAGCTGCTGAGGTAGCCGAAGAGCGGCCCATCGATGACGAAGAGCGCGTTGCTCAACCGGTACACACGTCCATTGGCCTGCGTCACCAGGGACATGCTCGCGCGACCGGTGAGCTCCGCCTCTTCCGCGCCGTCCGGACCGCTGATACATGCTGGAAGCAGCGGCGCTGCCGCAAGAAATGCCGCGAACCCGAGCTTGACAAGTGCTGATCGACTCAACTTGGACCTCCTGGGATGGAAAGCACCGCCGAGCATAACGGAGTTCAAGGACGCGGGGGCACCCGAAGCAGGAATCGGATCGTCGGGACGGTGCCATCCCGACCGCAACGTGCTCGCTCCGCGGATAGGAAACCGTGGAGCTTTCGCCAGGGACAAGCCCCGCGGGGAGCGACCTCGACGTCATGAGCAGAGCACCGCGGTGCAGCACAGCGAGAGCCTGGCGATCGCCGAGGCGCACGCCGTCTCACGCCATCCCCCATTCCGATCCGTGGTCCGCCGACTTCGGACAGAGGAAGTGATCATGCAGTGCATGCATTGCAGAGGCGGCGAGCCGCCGCGGCCCAGAGAGCTCGTCGGCGAGCGGCCGGGCGACCTGCGATGGCCTCCCGCCCGACCGCGGCACAGCGCACGCTCGGCCGCCTCGCGGCGCCGACGCCCGTCTCGCGGCGCCGACCGCCCGTCTCGCGGCGCCGACCGCCCGTCTCGCAGCGCCGACGCCCGCCTCGGCGGGGCACCTGGGCGCCACGTCGCGACCTTTTCACCTCGACGCACGGCCGAGCGATGCCGGCCCGCGTTCCCCGCCCGCGTTCCCCGCCCGCGTTCCCCGCCCGCGATGATAGAGTCGCGCGATGAGCCGCCGGGTCACCAACGACGGGACCGGGACCCTCCAGATCCACTTCGCCTTCGATCGCAGGCTGGTGGAGGTCGTGAAGTTGCTCCCCGCCCGCCGCTGGAATCCCGAGCAGAAGACCTGGTGGGTCCCGGAGGCGCACGTTGTCGCGGTGGTGGACAGGCTGCACCTCGAGGGTTTCGCCTTCTGCGAGGTGACGCAGCGCCTCTACCGGGAACGCGGCGGCGCCCTCGCCCTCGACGAAGCGCGCGTCGCGCCGGTCCACGCCGCGGAGCCCATCCGCTCCGATGCGCCGCGCGACAGGATGGCCCCCCGGCCGAGCTCAGCCACCCCAGCCACCCCAGCCGCCTCCGACTTCACCGTCTCGCAGCTCAACGGAACGGTCCGCGCCGCCCTCGAAGCAGCGTTTCCAGCCTCGATCTGGCTCGTCGGAGAGGTCTGCAGCTACAACCGGGCCGCCCACAAGAGCACCGTCGGCTTCGAGCTCGTCGAGCGCGACGCGCATGGCAAGACGATCGCCGAGATCAAGGCGACCCTCTTCGATCGCGCTCGCTCCGAGATCGAGCGGCGGCTCGCCGCCGCGGGCAATCCATTCCAGATCGAGGACGAGATCCAGATCCGCGTGCGCGGGCGCGTGGAGCTGTACGTCCCGTGGGGATCGTACCGGTTCATGGTCGAGGATCTCGACGTGGGCTACACGCTCGGCGAGGCCGCCCGGCGGAGGGACGAGATCCGCCGCCGGCTCGCCGAGGAAGGGCTCCTCGAGCAGAACCGCTCCCTCCCCTTCCCCACCCTGCCCCTCCGCGTCGGCCTCGTGACGAGCCTGGGCTCGGACGCCTACAACGACGTGCTCGGCACGTTCAACGAGTCAGGCTTCGCGTTCCGCGTCGTGGCGCACGGGGTGCGAGTCCAGGGGCGGCAGACGGAGCCATCGGTCCTGAACGCGCTCGACTATTTCCGGGCGCATGCCGCGGAGCTCGACGTGCTGCTGATATGCCGCGGCGGCGGCTCACGCACCGACCTCGCCTGGTTCGACTCCGAGCCGATCGCCCGGGCCGTCGCCACATTCCCGCTCCCCGTGGTGGTCGGGATCGGCCACGAGAGAGACATGTCCGCGCTCGACTTCGTGGGCTGGCGCGAAAAGACCCCGACCGCCGCGGCCGCATCCCTCGTCAAGCGGGTCTCGGACGCGAGGGATGCTGTCGAATCGTCCCTCCTGAACATCCTCGATCAGGGCCGGCGGGCCCTCCGGTCCGCCTCATCGGATCTCACCCGCGGGGCGGCCCGGGTCCCGCGCACCGCGTCGCTGCTCATCGCGCGCCGAGCGGGCCAGCTCCAGGAGGCGGCCCGCCAGCTTCGCCAGGGAGCGAGGCGCGATCTCGACGCCGCCTCGCACCACGTCGGCGAGATGGCCTCTCTCCTCGGCCCGCGCTCCTCCCGGAGGCTCGCGCTCGAGTCCGAGCGCGTCGACTCGCGCGCGCGGCGCCTGCGCCTCCTCGACCCGCGGCGCGTGGTGGAGCGGGGATACGCGATCCTGCGCACGGAGGCGGGGACCGTGCTCACCGACGCGGCGCGCGCGCCCCGCGGGACGACGCTCACGGCCGAGCTGAAGCAGGGCGTGCTGCGGCTTCGCTCGGACGGGTCGGAGGAGAAATAGGACCATGGCAAAGCCGAAGCGCGAGAGGAAGGAACCGTCCGCCGGGAGCACGGCAAGCCCGCAGGGCGCCACGAAAGAGCGCTCCTATGGTGAGGCCTCGTCGCGCCTCGAGGAGATCTTGCAGGACATCGAGGAAGGTCAGGTCGACATCGATGAGCTCTCCGCGCTCGTGAAGGAGGCGGCGGATCTGGTGACGCTTTGCCGCCAGAAGATCCACGCCGCGGAGGTCCAGGTGAAGACCATCACCGAGCAGCTCGAGCGCGAGGCCCCGGACACCACAGACGAAGACGACGAGGAGGACGACGAAGACGAAGAGGTCGAATGAGCGGGCGCGGGGGATACCCCGGAGATACGCCTCGATGGCTTCCGTGGGTGCGGTCGCCGGCGCATCACTCGCCGCCGGGTGTGCAGGCGTTGCACTCGAAGATCTCCTGCCACCCGTCCGGCACCAACGCTTTCTGGACCTGATAACAGGCGGTCGGCTGTGCCGGATCGACGACACATGTCTGGTAATCGCCGCTGCCTGTGCACGAGCTGCAACCAAGATAGACCGCCGACCCGCTCGGCTCACCGTCGTCGCCGAGCGGCACACCGTGCACCGGCACGCAGCCGGGCTTCGCCTGGCATGCCGCCTCATCGACGCTCGCGCACGCAAACGGCTCCCTCGGACAGCACTCGGATGCACATGGCGCCTCACCGCCGCTTCCGCCCGCGCCGCCGGCCCCGCCCGCGCCGCCGGCCCCGCCCGCGCCGCCGGCCCCGCCCGCGCCGCCGGTCCCGTCGCCGCACGCTGCGACCGCCCACCCTGTCACCACCATCTCTATCATCACCACCCATCGCCTGAGCATTTGAATCCTCCTTCAAGGCAGCGCGTCAGCCCTTCCTGGCAACGCAGCAGCCGCATGGGCGATAATCATGCCAACGAATTTCCCGGACGCCCAGGCAGGAGCCACGAGCCTATGGCGCAAAACGGCACAAGGCGACTCATGGGCGCGGCGCTCACCACATCAGTCGAGCTTCTGCACCGCCACAGCGTCTCCACCGACGATCGCGGACGCCTCCTCGGGGACCAGCTCGGGGGATTCGCCGATCTCGGCGGCGAGGTTGCGCCGCAACGCGCTCTCGGGGACGCCGCGCACATCCCACACCAGGCCGATCTTCTCGAGCGCCTTCAGCCCGTAATAGGTAATGTCGATCTCCCACCAGAAGAACCCCTGACGCGCGCTGCTCTGGTAGTGATGATGGTTGTTGTGCCAGCCCTCCCCGAGGCAGAGCAGGCCGAGGAGCGGGTTGTTGCGGCTCGTGTCGGTGGTCGCATAGCGGCGCGAGCCGCTGACATGCGCGACGGAGTTGATCGCATAGATGACGTGGTGCAAGAGACAGGTCGACACGCAATAGCCCCAGAGCCCCACGTCGAGGCCACCGAAGATCAGGAGCGCAGCGACCATCGCCACGATTGAGAGAGCGTGCCACCGGTCGAGCCAGCGGAGCTCCGGGTAGCGAGCGAAATCGGGGATGAGCGAGAGATCGGTCGCCTCGTGCTCCCGCCCCATCCACCAGCCCATGTGCGCATGCCAGAAAGAACGGCGCGTGGGGCTGTGGACGTCGCGATCGGTGTCCGAGTATTTGTGATGCACCCGGTGGGTCGACGCCCACCAGAGCGGGCCTTTCTGCGCAGCCGTCGTCGCGACGAGCGCGAGCAAGAACTGGAACGCGCGGCTCGTCTTGAAGGTGCGATGCGAGAAATACCGGTGATATCCGGCCATCATCGCGAACAGCCGGATCAGGTAGGCCGCCGCGGCGAGCGCGACGAGCTTCCAGGTCCCCCCCCGGACGAGGGCGAGCACGGCGCCTGCGTGGATCGCGGCGATTCCCAGAACGTTGAAGCACTGACCGGGCGTCAACCACGCGCCTCGATCGGGGGAAAGAGACCCAACGGGTTTCGGCACTTGTTAAAGCCTGGCTGGGTGCGCGACGCTGGTCAGCAAAGTGGGCGCGCGGCACCCGAAAGGATGAAAAATCTGGGGCGGGTGCCCTGTGAATAACACCGTCCAGGGTGCTTCGTGAACCGGATTCGATCCACCTCGACGACCACGCGCTCCCCGAACCCGAGAACCCCCCGCCCGAGCCGGTGGTAGCGCCCGTCGCGGTAGCCCGCTTCGAAGCGCCGCGGCCGGTCGGCGCCGTCGTTGACGGCGTAGCCGCTGACGACCCGAAGCTCCCGATCGGCGGCGCGGTTCTGCAAGAGGGTGCACGCCGTGCGCGGCTCCGGAGCCGGCCCGGTCGGGAGCATTTCGTTGAGCCACGGGACACGGCCCGCAGCCACTCCCCCCGCGCCACCGTGTCCTCCACCTCTCTCCCCCTCGCCGGTCACCGGCTCGCGCTCGTGCGCAGCGTCCGGGTCGCCGAGCTCGACGACGCCGCGCTGGCGCGCAGCCTGATCAAGGGCGAGGCCGGCGCTCCCGCCGCGGTCTGGGATCGCTACGCCGTGGTCGTGCGTGGGCTGCTCCGCCGCGCGCTCGGGCCGGGTGGCGACATCGAGGATCTCGTCCAGGAGTCGTTCCTTCTCTTCTTCCGCCAGATCAAGGACATCCGCGACCCCGCTGCGCTCCGGCCGTTCCTGCTCGGCATCGCCGCGCGCGTCGCGCGGTACGACCTGCGCCGGCGCCGCCTTCGTCGCTGGATCTTCCTCACGGACGACGGCGTTCTGCCGGAGGAGGCGCGGGAGGGGACCGCGCCCGAGGTCCGCCAGGCGCTCCAACGCTTCTATCAGCTGCTCGATCGGCTGGACGACAAGGCCCGCCTCCTCTTCGTGCTCCGCAACATCCAGGGCCTGGAGCTCACGGAAGCGGCGGAGGCGGTGGGTATATCGCCGGCGACCGACAAGCGGCACCGAGGGTGGCAGCGCGCGCTTTCGCGTCGCGGACCTGCCGGGCGCCGCGTGAGCCGCGGAGGCGGGGCCCTTCACGGTCACCGTGACAGGCACCGAGTTCGACCAGGGGGTTCGTCCCGGCAGGCTCCGGGTGCCGGCCAGCGCGGCGCCGCCGCCCGCCGCGGGCCTGGGCGCGCCTCCGGCGCACGAGCCTTCCGCGCGCGTATCTGCTGCGCGCGAGGACGCGGCCGGCGCCGGTACGGCCGGCGCGAGCGCTCCTCCAGCGCGCGTCGCCGCCGCCCCGGCGCGCGCGGGAGCGAGCCTCCGCGAGCGCGTGGGCGACGGCGACTTCGCCGGGGTGATCGCCGAGGCGAAGGCGCGCGGCATCGACGAGGGCGATCGTGGGCACGGAGCGCGGCGTTCTCCCGCTCCAGCTCATAGATGCGTTCGTCTCGCCGGTCAGCGCGCAGGGCCGCGCAGGGCCGCGCGGGGTCGCGCGGCCCTGCGGGGCGTGGTGTCAGAGCGAGAAGCGCAGGTTGTCGAGCACGTAGGTGCCTGCGTTCGTGGGGCCGTTGAGCACGAGCCGGAGCTGGCACTCGTTGTCCTGGGCGAGGAGCGCGAGACCCGCCGGAGGCACGACGAAGTTGACGACGTGGGCGCCCGACCCCTGCGGGAGCGGGACCGTGTTCGTCGCGACCTCCTGGTGCGACATGTTCGCTCCCATGCACGCAAGGAACATCGTGGCATCGCCCGACCAGCTGGGGTTGACCGGCGGCGGCGACACAACGTCGAGCTTCAGCGTCGGCCCGAACGTGAAGAGCTCGCTGGTCGGGAACGACGTGCTCTCGATGACGGTGTAGTTCGACACGGGGAGCGAGAGCGCGTTCGTCTCCGGATTCGTCGGCGATTCAACGAGGCTCGCCGTGGTGCCCTGCACGACGTGCCAGGCGTCCTCGGTCTCGAAGCCGAGCACGCGCTCGGCGGTGGTGACCGGCACGAACGGCCCGTCGCCCAAGCCGGGGCTCGTCGCCCCGTTCCACTGCAGCTCCCCCATGAACCGCACGTTGTCGAACTGGAAGCAGTCGCCGTTCGCCGCCTCCGCCATGAGCGAGACCTGCAGGGTGGAGCCGCGGTCGGTCTCCTGAAGGGCCTCGAAGATCGGCTCGGGGAGCGTGAAGTGCGCCGTGACCCACTCGCCCGCCGGATAGCCCGTCAGGTCGAACTGCCCGGCGAACTGGGCGACGGTGTCCTCGGGACGATCATGGTAGTAGAGCTGGAGGGAGCCCTGCCAGGCCGGGTTCGGCAGCCCGGTGGGGATCCGGACGTCGAGCGCGAGGTGGCGAGAGATCCAGGTGAAGCTCTTCGGCACGAAGGAATCGCTCTCGAGCGTACGGGAGCCCGAGGAGCACACCCGCTGCGACGTCTTTCCCACGGTCGCGACAGGGCTCTTCGAGGTGCTGGCCGTGGTCGCCCAGAGCCCGTCCCAGGTGCCGATCCTGGCCTGGCCGCGCGGCGTGGCGCGGTACGTGGTGGCCCGCAGCGACTTGATGTGCACGACGGCGCCGGCAGCGCCCGCGACGTCAATGGCGATGTTGACGAATTCCTGCGTCTGCTGGAGCGCCTCCAGGGCGGCGGCAGGGACGTTGAAGAGCACGTCCGTCTCGCCCGCCGTGACGACATCGGCGAGCACCACGGTCGAGCCGAGCTGGACGGTGCCGGTCGAGGCGGACTCCAGGGTGACCTTGAGTCGGGCGCTGCGCGTGGGGTTGCCGGTGACCCCGACCGAGAACGACACCGACCCCGGCGTCCAGTTCGTCCCGGTGCGCTGGTACTCGCGGTCGATACGGGCGTTGCCAGCGCCGTCCGGGGTGATGGTGAAGCCGCTGCCGTCGGCGTTTTGCTCGGCGGAGCCGGCATCGGGGAACAGCCAGCTCTCGTCGAACCGGATCTGGCTGGGGGGGTCCACGGCTGCGTCCCCTTCAGCGATGCGGGTCGGGTTGTGGTGGTCCCTCGAGTCGAGGGTCAACGTCGAGCTCAGGTGCGGGTTGTGGATCGTAACGAGCCCGTCGCCCGTGGCGCGCACGTACTCGACCCCCGTGAACTGATAGTCCGCGTCGACCTCCTGGACCAGCAGCAGCGGGAAATCGATGACGTCCTGCGGCTCCTGCGGGTCGAACGCGCCCGCGGAGAGGCCAGCGATCCGATCAATCCACATCAGGGACTCCTCCTCCGAGAAGCCGATGTCAAGCCGCTCGTTGCTCACCACCGTCTGGTAGGGGAGCATGCTGCCCAGCGCCGTCAGGCCGGCGTTCCTGGACACGACGGCGCTCAGGACCTCCGCGGCCGGAACGCCCGCCTCCTCGGTGCCTGAGCCCCAATGACCAGGGACGACCTCCCACAGGCCGCCGTGCAGGACGGGGAAGGAGACCACGACGAGGTGCAGGTCGCCGCCCGGCTTGGTGATCACCTTGGCCCTCGATCCGTTGTCCAGCATGACGACGTCGCTCTGGGCCCAGCCATCCGGAGTCCGCGTCGGCCAATCTTCATGGGGATCGAAGCCGAGCGTGACGTTCTTGTACACGGGCCCGTTGTTCGAAGTATAGCCGTTCCCTCTCATCAGCGGCGTGAGGTGCTGAGCCTCCGTCACACCCCAGTTGCCCTGATCGCCGGGGAGCAACAGCACGCTCGGCTTCGCGAGGAAGTCGTGCGCGTTCTTCTTGTCCTCAGGCTCGAAGAGCTGCTCGTGAGGCCACACCCCCGCGTGGACGAAACGCCCGTACCTGCCGCCTGAGCTGCTCAGGAAGTCGCTCGTGGAGAAGTAGTGCTCGGCCGCGGGCTCGTATCGCCAGGACCCGGTCGTCCCGGGCGGCTGCTCGGTCGGGTTGATGTCGAGGTCACGCGCGATGGCGTCGAGATCCTCGTCGCCCATCACGTTGGGCGCCGGGTAGTTCGCTGCTCCGTGAACCCGATACATCTCCGTGGAGTAGCGCGACCCGGCGCGCGTGTATGCGCCGAACCCGGGCTGTTCATTGTCGGGCTTCAGCATGAAGTGGTGGATCAGCTCCGGCACCTCGTAGCCGCTGAGCACGGCGTCGAGGGCGAACCCTTTGTACTGGTCTCCGCCGTTCCACCACATGCAGTTGCGAGCCGTCTTCGGGCAAAACGGATCATCGTTGAACGAATACGCGCCCGTCAGGATGCCGAACATGATGGGCGGATAATCGGAGGTGTACAGCTCCAGGACGTTGTTGTACTCAAAGCGACGCCGCATCGGAGCATAGCGCTTGCCGTGGTGGGACTGGAAGGCGATCATGGCCGCCGTGTAATCGACGGCGTTGCGCGCGGCGGTCCGCACCTTTTCGCCTTCGGCATGGCTCGCGAGCTGCATCAAGGCGCGCAGCGTGAGGCCCTGGTACGGGCGCGCGTTGGTCTCGAAGTAGCCGTTCTTCGTGAACCGGCCGAGGATGGCGAGCAGCGCTTGCTCGAGCTCCGTGCCGTCGTTGACGAACTTCTCGGGGCTCCGGTCGTGAATGGCCTGGAGCTCCGGATCCTGTCGTGGGTTATTGCGGATCCACTGATTCGCCAGATAGATCCAGGCGTTGATCATGAGGACGTGGTTCTCGGTCTCCGGGACGGTCACCCAGAAAGTCGGGTATTCCAGCTTGCGCACCTTGTCTCCGGCGTAGAGGGCGAAGGGGGTGCAGTGCCACTGGTATTCAATATCGTCGTGTGGCAGGTCCATGTTGGCGCACTCTGTCCGAGTACTCCTTGGGTACAAGAGGAGCGCGTTGACGGCCTTGTCTGTGAGCAGCGGCTGCGAGCCCTCGGGCGTATTCCCGAACGCGTTCAGCAGCGTCATCGCGCTCGTGAGATAGAAATCGAAGTCCGCCTCCGATCCGACGTCATCGCTGAAATGCGCGTTGTTGACGAGCCAGTCCTCGACGATCTGCGGGAAGTCCTCCGGCGGCCTGAGATCGTCCTCCGGGTCCAGATGGACGAGCGCCGCGAGCCCCGCGGCGATGCGGCGGAAGCCTGCGGTCTTCGCGTTTTCCCAGGTTCCGATGTTGGTGATGTCGCCTTCGAAGGTGAGCATCCACGCCTTCAAGAGGCGCTCCACGCGGTCGGCGTACTCGGCGTTGGCGTCCGCGACCGAGTCGGGGATCGGGTGCGGATCGCCGTGGACGACGCACACCTTGTCGCCGACGGCGATGTCGGTGACGTAGTAGTCCTCGTCCCAGTCGCTGGTACCCCCTTTCTGGTAGACAACGTCTGCGAGCAGGTCGTCGTAGACGCCCCACCTCGGGTTCGGGCTCTCGGTGCGGCCGAACACGAGCTCGCCCCGGCCATCCAGATCCGTGTCGACGATCGCGACCGCGCTCGCGCCGACGTCTTCGCCCCACTCCTGACCGCGGGTGGTCTGGGAGATGGTCCCGTCGGCGTTCTTGCTGAAGATCACGAGCTTCGAGCGCTGGTCACCCCCGCTCCGCCCGACCACCAGCTCTTCCCTTTCATCCCCGTTCATGTCCCCGGAGCTGATGGAGATGGCCTGGAGGTCGCCGTCCCAGTTGTCGCTGCCGGGGTCGAAAGGAGCACCGAAGGCGATCTCCCTCGTGAAGAAGTCGTGCGTGCCGGGGAAGACGAACACGCGCGGGTCGCCGTGATCTCCTTCGGCGATCGCCGCGAGGTCCCCATTGCCGTCGCCGTCGAAGTCGAGGAGCTTGACCCCGAACACGACGGGGGCGTCGCCGAACACGCTATCGCCCGCGCTGAAGAGGGTGGTGAGATTGCCGCCAACCAGGGTCGCGACCTCGACGCGGCGCCCGATGCCGCTGCACCCGATGCCGCACTGCCTGTCCCTGGAGATGGCGACGTCGTCGCGACCGTCTCCGTTGATGTCGCGCACGTCGAGCCCCGTCACGTAGTAGTCCGGGCCCCATTCCGGGTCCGAGCGCTGCTCGAGGATCGTCTGGAAGTGGGGGCTCTCGCCCTCATGGGTGAAGTCATCCAGGACCAGCACCCTGGCCGCCAGCGCATCGGTGCTCTCGCTCATCCCGACGACGACCTCGTCGTCGCCATCGCCGTCCAGGTCGCCGGCTGCCAGGGCCTCCACACCGTTGCTCGTGCTCCAGTTGCCCAGCGTCGCGATCTGCTTGAAGTGGGTGGTTTTGTCATCGTAGACGACCAGGCGCGGCACGACGTCGCAGTTCGCGCAGTTGCGCCAGTTGCGCCCCGCGATGAGCTCGAGGTGCGGATCTTCGTCGATGTTGGCGAACGTGATGGCCGTGGCGTAATGGGGCTCGCCGTAGTTGTTGCCGCGCACGGTGAAGACGTGGTCGCCGTCGTACACGTAGATCGACGGGTGGGCTTCGGTGTCACGGAACCGCGAGACCGCAAAGAGCTGAGCTTCGGTTCGGCATTGGGTGCTCTGCGCGTCGGCGACGATTGGAACGCCGACCAGGATGATGGATCCCAGCAATACTAACCAGTGACGCATTGGTCTCCTTTTCTAGAACTTCAGGCTGGCTGTGGAGCGAGGGCGGCCCATTCGCCGTTCGGATGAGCTGTTGCTATGGCGTCGGCTCGAGGGCCTCTCCACGGCGCCTTCGTGCTGCCGGCTGCCCGCGTGACGAGGCCGCCGGTTCGCACCGGGGCCCCTGGGAGGGGACGCGATCGTCGCAGCCTTCCAACGGGCCCTGTTGTCGATGACGAAAGCCCCGAACCAGGAACCGGTGAACCGCTTCTTCAGCGACGACCCATAGCAACTACCAAGCCAACCACCGTCCCAGAGGGGCGAGACTCCGGCCGCCGCGCGTCCGCACGACCCTACGTTGCTGGTTGGGGCAAATCACGGTTGCAGGCGTGACATGTCACGGTGCCGGGGCGTGACATGTCACGGCTGCAGGCGTGACATGTCACGGTGCCGGGGCGTACCGTGTCGTGTCTGGCACGTCCCACGGCCGCGGCATCGACCGGCGGTCCTGCCTGAGGTGGGCGGCGGCTGGGCGCTCGTCGCGCCGGAGCCGCGGCCGCGGCTCAACCTGATCGAGCAGGTGGTCGCGGGGCGGGGCGGGCCACGAGGTGGCGCGCCCCGGCTCGGCCTCGATCCGGCCGGGGCGCGCCGCGGTCGTCTCACGGCGCGAGCGCCGACTTGTCGAGGTGACCGAAGTCCCAGACCACGGAGGATCCTGGACCGTAGTCGCCCCTCACCGGCTCCTGCGCGGCGAGGCGGTCGAAGACGGCGCGCGGGAGCAGGAATCATCGAGCGCCACTTCGCGCGACCCGTACTCTGGATGCGCGCGCCCAGGAGACTCCGTCACCACGGGAGCCGTCCGAGTGTTGCGTGCGAGAACGTACCCGTCGGGCCGTCCGGGCCGAGCAGCGCGAGGCGCACCGCCTCGCGGGCGCCCTCCTCGACCGTCTCCGTGCCCTCATCGTTGTTGAGGTTCGTCTTGGTAGGGAGCCCTGCGCCGGGTTCATGGACAGCAGCGGAAGGCACAACCGGATGGGCCTGGGCCCCCCGGGCCCTCCCGTGGCGGTGTTGCTCCGCGGCGGCGCGAGGGCTGCCGGCTTCCGGCGGGGCAGCTGTGGCGCCGACCCCGTGGTCGGCTTCGAGCTCGTTCAGCTGCTCGTGATACCAGCCTCGATCTTGGCCATCACCTGTTCGAGGCTGAAGCTCGCCGGCCTCTGCCTGGCCGGGAACTCGACGAAGGTCTGGAGCATCTGGGCGACGTAGGCCTGGATAGGTACAAGCAGCCAGGCGTGGTCGAGCAACCAGTCGTAGTAGATGTTCGACGTGATGTCAGCCCGCTCGTACGGGTCTGTCCGCAGGTTGAAGATCTTCGGGACGCGCAGGTGCACATAGGGCTCGGCCCAGATCTTCAAGGTGCCGACAGCGCGCTGCTCGAGGAACACGAGCTTCCAGTTGTCGAACCGGACTGAAGTGAGGTCGCCGTCGTCGGACACGTAAAAAAAATGCTTCCTCGGGCTCTCGGTCGCTTCGCCCGTGAGGTACGGCAGCTGGTCGTGACCGTCGAGATGCACCTTGTACGGCGTGCCGTTCAGCTCGGCCCCCGCCTTCAACCGCTCGACGATATCGGGGACTCCTGCGGCGGAGAGGAGCGTGGGGAACCAGTCGTTCTGGCTGACGATGCCGGTGAGCACGCGACCGGCCGGGATCCTGCCCGGCCAGCGCACCACGGCCGGTACCCGGTAGGCGCCCTCCCAGTTCGAGTTCTTCTCGCTGCGGAACGGCGTCATCCCGGCATCGGGCCAGGTGTTCATGTGCGGTCCGTTGTCCGTGGAGTAGATGACGATGGTGTCCTCGGCGATGCCGAGCTCGTCGAGCAGAGCGAGGAGGTCACCCACGAGGTCGTCGTGGTCACACATCGTGTCGTGGTAGACCGACTGCCACCGGCCCGCCCGGCCCTTGCTTCCTGGCTTTCCGTGGGTGCGGAAGTGCATGTGGGTGCTGTTGAACCACACGAAGAACGGGGTGCCGGCCTCGTGCTGGCGCTTGATGAAGTCGATCGCCGCGTCGCGGAACTCCTCGTCACAGGTCTCCATGCGCTTCTTCGTGAGCGGGCCGGTGTCCTCGATCCGCTGGGTACCGTCGCCGTTGGCCCACGCGTGGAGCACGCCGCGCGGGCCGAAGCGCTCCTGGAACTGCGGGAAGTCCTCCGGCGTCGGGTAGTCCTCGAGCTCGGGCTCCTCCTCGGCGTTGAGGTGGTACAGGTTGCCGAAGAACTCGTCGAACCCGTGCATCGTTGGCAGGAACTCGTCGCGATCACCGAGGTGGTTCTTGCCGAACTGGCCGGTGGCATAGCCCTGGGCTTTCAAGGCGGTGGCGATCGTCGGGTCCTCGGCGCGCAGCCCGATGCAGGCGCCGGGAAGGCCGACCTTGGTGAGGCCTGTGCGGTACGGGTTCTGCCCCGTGATGAACGCCGCCCGGCCAGCCGTGCAGCTCTGCTCGCCGTAGGAGTCGGTGAAGCGGACGCCTTCGGCCGCGATCCGATCGATGTTGGGCGTGCGGTAGCCCATCAAGCCGTCGCTGTAACAGCTAAGGTTCGAAATGCCGATGTCGTCACCCCAGATGATCAAGATATTCGGCTTGCTCGGCATTCGTGTCCCCTTGTTGGATGGTTCATTTCAGCATCGTACGTCATCGCCGGTCGCGGGTCGCGGCGGCGCGTCGGTCAGGGCAAGGCGGTGGTGACCACCTCCTTCGTGGTCGCGGTGCTCTGGCCGGGGCGGTCGACGCAGGACGGGTAGTACTGGCCGGCCCCGTTGAGGCTCTGGCAGACCCGGTCGCATGGCCCGGCGATGCGGATCACCCCGCACTCCACGACCTGGTCCCCGGAGGTCAGGTGGCCCGCGGCGCAGTCGCGCTGGTAGGCGCGCGAGTTGTTGACCGTCGCGCTGTTGTAGCAGGCGTTGAGGTAGGGCTGCGCGGCGAACAGGTTGCCCCAGAAGGCCCCCTCGACGTCCGGATAATCGATGAGCTCCCGGCTGGAGGAGAGCGTCTTCAGCGGAGTCCGCAGCGAGCGGGCGGAGACGACGACCGGTACTTGATAGTAGTTCACGCGCGCCGCCACGCAGCTGGAGACCATGCGCTGCCCGAGCTCGTCGAGCGGCCCGCTCGCCCAGGTGGGCGCGACGCCGAGCAGCCCTGGGTAGCTCTCGTGGTGCATGTTGCCGCTGGAGTCCGTCCACGAGAAGTCGAAGGACCCCGCGCTGCTCAGGGCGCAGTTCGTCGCATAGCGCACGAACTCGCGCGCCAGCGTGCCGTTCGGCCCGGGATCCTGGATCGTGGCGAGGTTCTGCGCGCTGAGACCGTTGAGGTTCAGGGCGTTGAGGTTCAGGGCGTTGAGGTTCAGGGCGTTGAGGTTCAGGGCGTTCGCGCTGAGCGCGTTGCCGCCCAGGAGGGCCCCCTGGGATTCCCCCACAAGCTCATCCCGCGCGCCGGTGTCCCCCACCTCGGCGATGCAGCCCGACAGCGCCCCAGCCCAACCAAGCACGATGAATGTCCGCTTGAGAGACATGGATTCCCCCCTGTTCCTGGCGCATGACCCGGCGGCTCCCTGCGCGCGGCGCGGCGCGCGCGGGCCCACCAACCACCTCCCTCGATTCGCTGATGAGTTATTATTCTACTTTTTCCCGCACTGCCGCGCCGGTGAAAGGCGATGATGCAGCGGCAAGGTGGGTGTCCGGAGCGTCCGTTTCTGTCAGCTTCGTCAGCTCCGCGTACCAGCGACGGAGGCGACCGCCCATGACGGTCGGAATGGTGGCGGCGGCCGCGAGGCCGCGCTCGAGCTGCGCCCGGGCATCGACGTGCCGGCCGCGGCGGAGGGAGGCGAGGGCCCGTGCCTCGAGCACCTCGATCCGCTCCTGCCCTACCGAGCAGCGCGCGGACCGCTCCTCGAGCGCGGCCCACGCGGCGCCGTCGTCGTCGCGGGTCGCGAGCTCGATCATCGCGCAGAGCACGTCCTCCGAAGGCTTCAGCGCCTCGCAGCCGGCTTCATCCTGCGCCGCGCGGAGCCGCAGGGCGATCCCGCGAGCGCCCGCCTCGTCGCCCTGGTAGAGGCGCAGGCGCGCGGTCAGGAGCGCCACGGCGATCGACGCGTGGCGATCGCCGCAGCGCGGCGCTGTCGCCTGGACGGCGCACGCATGGGGCGTCGCGGCCGCGAGATCGTCCATCAAATACAGGTACTCGGCGAGGTTGTAGCGGCCGACGAGCTCGAGCGCGGGCTGGCCGAGGTCGTGCCCGAGCGTGATGGTGCGCTCGAAATCGGCGATCATCCCGGCGCGGTCGCCCTGGAGGGCCCGCGCGAGCCCGCGGTTGTTGAGCGCAGCGCCGAGGTGCATGAGATCGCTGCGCTCCTCGCAGCTGAGGATCACCGCGTCCAGGTCCCGTGCCGCCTCCTCGACGCGGCCGAGGCTGGCCAGGATGAAGCCGAGAAGGAGCCGGGCGATGAGGTACGTCTCGTGCCCCTCGTCCCCGAGCCGCGCAGCTTGCGCCGCGGCGCGCGTCAGCACCGCGGCGGCCTCGTCCTCGCGGTCGACGCGGTGGAGCGAGCGGCCCACGCCGAGGAGCAGGCGGGCGCCGAGCAGGGGTGAGGCCACCCGGTCGGCGAGGCGCTCGGCGGCCGCGACCCGCTCGCTCGCGGCCCGGTACTCGCCTGTCCAGTCGAGGAGCATCGCCTCATCGAGGAGGAGCTCGATCTCCGCCCCTGGCTCCGACGCCGCGGCCGCCTCGTCGCGCGCCGCGGCGAGGTCGGCGAGGGCCTCCGTGTGGCGCCCGAGCCGGAAGCGAGCGAGGCCCCGCGCGCGGCGCGCCGCGGGGAGCAACGCGCCGAGCAGCGCCTCGACGCGCCCGTAGCAGCCCTCGGCGTCGAGGTAGGCCCGGCGCGCGGCCGCGAGCTCGGCGCCGCGGACGAGGAGCGACGCCGCCCGGGCGGTCAGGCCGCCGCGCTCGCAGTGCGCCGCGAGCACCAGCGGATCGGTCTCGCCCGCGGCCTCCAGCCAGTCGGCGGCGAGGCGGTGGCCGAGCGCTCGATCGTCCTCGGTGAGCTGCGCGTAAGCGCCCTCGCGCAGGAGCGCCTGGCGGAAGGAGTACGCCTCCTCGCCGGGGAAGCGGCCCTCGCGGTGACGGACGCAGAGCTCCCCGGCGACGAGCGCGGAGAGGTGATCCGCGAGCGGAGCGGCCTCGCCGCCCCCGAGCAGGTGCGCGACGGCGCCTCGCCAGAACACCTCGCCGAGCACGCTGGCGGCGCGCAGGATCCGGCGCGCGGGGGGCGAGAGCGCCTCCAGCCGAACCTGCACCATCGCCACCACCGTCTCGGGCAGCGCGTCGCCCCGGCCTTCCGCCGTCGCGCGGATCAGCTCCTCGAGGAAGAAGGGTTGGCCCTCGGACTGGGTGGCAAGACGATCGATGACGGCCCCGTCGGCCGCGTCGCCCAGCGCCTCCCGCGCGAGCTGCGCGCACGCCCTCGTCGAGAGCTGCCTGAGGCAGAGCTCCTGCCGCCCGCGCTCGGCCCAGAGATCGTGGTGCGCCTGCTTGATCTCCGGGCGCGCGGTGGCGAGCACGACGAGCGGCTGGTCCGCGAGCTCGCGCAGCGCCGTGTCGATGGCCGCGACGGAGGCGCGATCGGCCCAGTGCACGTCCTCCAGCGCGAGCACCACCGGCTGGGCCGCGCACTCGGCGCGCAGGAAATCGCGGAGCGCGCGCTGCATCTGGTCGCCGAGCAGCTCGGGATCCTGCCGGGCGGCGCGGAGCGGGAGGCTGTCCTCGTCGGGGAAGGGCACGCCGGCGAGCTCGCCGAGGAACTCCTCGATCCGGCGCCGATCCGCCTCGGGCACGCGGCGGGCGACGCGGGCCCGGAGGAGCGCGCGCCGCTCCTCGATGGGCTCGCCGCCCTTGATCCCCGCCGCGCCCCGGAGCGCCTCCGCGAGCAGGCCGCCGATCGATCCCGCGCGCAGCGGATCCCCGAGCCCCGGCCAGATCTCCGCGGGCGCACCGGCGCGCCGGAGGGCCGCGAGGTGCTCCTGGAAGAGGCGGGACTTGCCCATGCCCGCGGCGCCGATGATGAGCACCGCCCGGGCGGCGGGCTCGCCGGCGCACGCGGCGAAGGTCTGCTCCAGCAGGCGGAGCTCGTGATCGCGGCCGACGCAGGGCGTTGGCCTGCCGAGGAGCGGGCGCCACGGCTCGGCGGCGCCGCGCTCGCCGCGAAGCTCGAGGGCGCCGGACGTGGTGATCGCGGCCTCGAAGCGGGCCTCGATCAGCCCGGCCGTGATCTTGTCGAGGAGGATCCGCGGCGCGCCCGTGCGGCCCGCGCTCCGGAGCAGCTCCGCCGCGCGCTGGATGGCGTCGCCGACCGGCAGGCCGCACCCGAGCTCGCCCCAGCCGACGGTGATCGCGATCGGGCGATCAGGGACGCGCTCCCGCAGGGCCAGCGCGCAGCGCGCGAGCTGCGCGGCGACGTCGGTGGGCACGTGCGGGCGGCCGAAGATGAGCACCGCAGTACCGTCGGCGAGCAGCTCCAGGCGCCCCTCGAAGCGGGCGGCGACCTCCCGGAGCGTGCCGTCGTCCGCGCCCACCTCGCCGACCGAGAGGGTGGCGTCCAGCGCGGAAGCTGGCGCGCGGCCCACCACCGCGACGCCGTGGAAGCGGCGCTCGCTGCTGGTGAGCGCGGAGCTCGCCGGTGCCGGGATCAACCCGCCGTGGACCTCCTGCGTCGCCAGCGCGGCGTGGGCCGCGGCCCCGTCGCGCGGGCGCCGCGCCGGATCCTTCTCGAGCATCTGCGAGAGCAGCGCGTCGAGCCACAGGGGCGCGCCGGGGCAGCGCTCCGACAGGCGCGGCGGCTCGTCGAAGATGATCCTGGCGAGGAGGGCGATCAGGTGATCTGCCTGGAACGGCGGGGCGCCGGTGAGGCACTCGAAGAGCACGCAGCCGAGCGAGAAGATGTCGGCGGGCGGGCCGACATCTTCTCCGCTGCGCGCCTGTTCCGGGGCCATGTACTCGGGCGTGCCGACCAGCACCCCGGCGCCGGTGATCGGGACCCTGCCCGGGAAATGGGCGATCCCGAAATCGAGGAGCTTGGGCTCCGCGATCCGGCCGCCGACGAGAAAGATGTTGGCCGGCTTGAGATCGCGGTGGACGATCCCCCGCGCGTGGGCGGCGTCCAGGGCCGCAGCGACGCGCGCCCCGAGCTCCACCGCCTCGTCGACCGTGAGCCGCCGCCGCGAGAGGAGGCGGGAGAGGTCCTCTCCTTCCAGCCATTCCATGACCAGAAAGGGCGTGTCCTCGCGCGCCGCGTTGTAGGCAATGTACCGGACGATCCCCGGGTGCGCGAGACGGGCGAGGAGCTCCGCCTCCCGCGCGAAGCGCTCGAGGTGGTGCGGCGACGGATCGTGCAGCACCTTGGCCGCGACCCGCCTTCCGGTGGTGACGTCACAGGCGCGGTAGACCGCCCCCATCCCTCCGGTCTCCGCGAGCGCTTCGACGCGGAAGCGCCCCCCCAAGAGCTCCCCCGAGCGCACCCGTCGAGGATAGACGGAGAACGCGGTTCGTCCAGCGATGATCTGGATTCTGGCCGCGGTTCCTGCGCGCGCGGCGCCCCGGACGCATCAAGGGCCAAGGGCGCCGCGGCCAGAACAAGAGAGAGCACACAGGGAGACGGGGAGACGGGGAGGAGAGATAGAACTACAGACCAAGGGGGAGAGGCGAGAGGTGGGGACCATCGTCCAAGCCTGCTCGCTTGGGATCGAGTCATCGGAGCGTGCTGCGTCCGAGCTCGCTCCCGACGGAAATAACATCGAGGTCGTCCACCACGGCCGGCGAACCGATCGGCGGACGCTATCGAGATCACGTTCTGACCTGGGCGAGGGCGCTCGCCATGGCGCTGATTCACCACCCTTGAGCACCTTATGGTGAATCCGGAGACTCCCGAGCCAGGCGATTCCATCGTTCCTGATGTCAGTTTCGCCCTCCCGGTGGTACTGTGACCGACATGCCCCGGTCTCGGTGCCCAGGAGCGTTGTCGCATCAGCGCGTCAATGAGCTTGGACACGGCGACGGCACGGAGGGTACCGCTCGTGTGGCAAGCATCGGCTTCCGGTGGACGATCTGACGCCAACCTCCAGATGGCGGACAGCGCGCGTGCCGCTGCGGCGCGCTCTGACTGCTCCGGCGACGCCGGTCCCGCTTCTTCCGCAGCCGGGCGGGGCGCCGTGGCGCAGGACCCGCGGCGCAACCAGCTCGTCGCCGGGCGGTACAAGCTCTTGCGGCGGGTCGGACGCGGCGCGATGGGCGAGGTGTGGCTCGCGCACGACGGGGCCTTGCGGGTCGACGTCGCGCTCAAGCTCCTCGCGGTCCAGCGCGAGCGCCAGGCGGGCGCCGCGCTGGAGCGCTTCCGGTTCGAGGCCCAGGTCGCGGCGCAGCTGGCGCAGAAGACGGACCACGTCGTCGCCGTGCGCGACGTCGGCGACGATCCTGCCGTGGGTCCGTACCTCGTCATGGGCTACGTTCGAGGTCGGTCCCTGAGGCAGCTCATGCAGGAGCGGGGACCGATATCCCCGGCGGAGCTCGCCCCGCTCCTCGGCCAGATCGGAGAGGCCCTCTCGGTCGCGCACGGCCTCGGCATCGTGCACCGCGACGTCAAGCCGACGAACGTGCTGCTCGAGGAGGAGCGCAGCGGTGAGGTGCGCGCCAAGGTCGCGGACTTCGGCATCGCCAAGTGGATCCGAAAGGAGCTGCCTGCCGACTTCCCCCGCCGAACCGCCGACGGCGTGGTGCTGGGCACGCCGGCGTACCTGAGCCCGGAGCACGCGTGCGACGGGGACACCAGCCCGCACTCGGACATGTGGGCGCTCGCGGTCGTCTCGTACGAGGCGCTCACGGGCCGGCTGCCCTTCCCGGGCCACACCATGAGCGACGTGCTCGCCTCGATCCTGGCCCGAGCGCAACCGGCTCAGCCGGCGCTGTACCCGGAGGCGCTGCCAGCGCTCTCGGCCTGGTTCGCGCGCGCCTTCGCCCTGGATCCGACGGAGCGGTTCCCCTCGATCGAGGCCATGGTCGCCGCCTACAAGGCCGCGGTCGGCCCGTCGGGTGAGCCGGCGCGAGCCGAGCCCGCGCGCCGGGGCAAGCTGGGCCTTGCGGCCGGCCTCGTCGTGGCGCTTGGCGTCGTGCTGTCGACCGGCGCGCTACGGGCACAGGCCCAGGTCCCCGCCGCGCTGCGGGCGTCGAGCGTCGACGCGCGCGCCACCTCCATCGTTCGCGCCGCGCAAGCGCGCATCGCAGCCCAGGCGAGCCCACGCCCGGCAGCGAGCTCAGGTGACGCCGCGGCGGTGGGGGCCGCCGTCCCCGCGCCCGACGAGGCCGCCGTCCTCGCGGACGCGCCGCGCCCCCTCCCCGCGCAGGCCGCGCGCCCGGCCGACCCCCGCCGGGCGCCGCGGAGCGCGCGCGTCCCCCGCGCGACGGGCGCGCGAGGCGTGCCCACCGAAAGCGAGCTGCTCAGGACGCGCCACTGAGCGGTCGTCGCCGATCAAGCAGTCTTGGGGAAAACCGGTGAAGACGTACAGCGAGCAGCCGTCTGCCGAGAGCATCTGCCCACTGTGATTCAGAACGTAGACGAGCCCATTGTCCCCGAGGGGGCACGCCGAGCGCGACCAGCAAAAGCTGAAGCGGACGACGTGATCGAGCGAACGTCCGACGAATCGCACCGGAGCGAGATCGAGAGCGTCGCCGTCGATCACCTTCAGGCCAGGTCCATCAAGGGCTGCGCTCTTTCGGGAAGGCATCCTCCATCCAGCGATTGAACAAGCAGCTGCGGTCGCTCGGTCTCTCGAGCCGTCAGATCCGAACGCGATCTGATTGGGCACCGGGCAAGGAAGGGCTCGACTGAGACCCTTCTTGGATAACTCGAATGCCCTAATCAGGACACCCCCACCTGGACGTGGTGGGTCCGCCGCTCCAGCGCGACATCGAGCCGGCGATCTGATAAGTTCGACGAATGAACCTGCGTCGCGCGATCCCATCCTTCTGTCTGTCGGCCCTGCTCGCCGCGTGCACGAATGAACAGCGCTCTGACGTGGGCACAGGCGGAGGCACCGGGACCCCCGAGAGCACCGGCAGCACGAGCGCAGTGACCGGGACCAGCGCAGGCACTGGCGGCGCTGGCGGCGCTGGCGGCACGGGCGGCACGGGCGGCAGCGGCGAGGAGCCGGCCCTCGGACCCGAGGAGGTGCCGGTGCTGGAGAACATCGTGTTCTACGACGGCTACGCCGCGACGGTGGACGAACCGATCCCGGACGGCGTGATCCGCCACAACAACTCGCTGGTCGCGACCAGGTTGACCGACGAGCTGCTCGCCAAGGTCCAGACCACCCTGAAGGTCCGCGTGGTCGTGGGCGCGCTGTGCGACAACTACGACCGACTCGGCTCGGTCAACCTGGCGCTGGTCCCCAAGGGTGCCCAGACCTACGTTTCCGGCGAGGTCGACCGGATCGAGGTCGCGCGGTTCGTCACGCCGTTCATGAACATGAACAAGCAGCCGACGACGGTCCCCTACGAATGGGAGGCCAGCAACCTCGTGCCGATCTTGAAAGACCCCGACCTCCTGGCCGATCATGATTTTTGGTTCGAATTGAGCATCTTCGGCGTGCCTTACGCCGCGAACGACGAGGTCGCCGGTTGCGCTGGTCGCGATGACACGCAGCTCGGATCGCTGCGGTTGTATACCGACAGCGCGCAGGAGGCCCAGGACTTCAGCGTCCTGTTGCCGCTGGCGATCGGCGAAGACTTCAACAATTACGCCGTGGGCGCCAGCGACAAGGTCGGCACGACCCGCAAGACCGTCAGCTTCGAATTGCCGGCAGATACACAGAATGCACAGCTCGTGTTGATCACGTCGAATCACGGCGCCAACCAGCGCGGCGAGGAGTATATTCGCCGCGAGCATTACGTGTACGTCGACGGCGAGCTGGCCTTGCAGTACAAGCCCGGGCGCACGTCGTGCGAGCCGTTTCGCAAGTACAATACCCAGAGCAACGGTATCTACGGGCTGTCCCCGCGCTCGGACGAAGTGTGGCAGTCGTCCAGCAATTGGTGCCCTGGCGACGTGATCGACACCCGGATCGTCCCGTGGGGGGCCGCGAGCGCCGGCATGCACGAGTTCGTGATCGACGTCCCTGACGCGACCTTCGCCGACGGGCAGGGCAATTTCCCGTTCTCGCTCTACGTGCAGGCTCGGTGAATGCGTCCCGTCGACGTTCTCGACGACCTGTGTCGCGACGCTCTCGGGCGGCGCTCGCTGGCCGCAGGGTTCGCATGGGCCTGGGCCCCCCGCCCCGCCGCTCACGGAGCTGCCTGCGGGATGACACGACGTGTGCCCATTCGTTCACAGATCTGCCTGCAAAATGACACTACGTGTGCCCATCCGTTTACAGATCTGCCTGCGAAATGACACTACGTGTGCCCATCCGTTTACAGATCTGCCTGCGAAATGACACTATGTGACACCCGGTAGCCTCGCCCCGGGCTCCACGGCGGGGTGTGCACCTCCCAGCGCCAGCGACACGAGCTGCTCGCCGCCCGCGTCAGCGCGGTGGAGCGGAGCCCCTTCCCATGGCTGGACGCCCGGGTAGTCTCGGCCACCAGGGAGGTGGGTCACGAACACGAACCGCGTATCGAGCTCGCGCGTGCGGGCGACGACAACGAAGACGACGGCAGCCCGGAAGAGCAGCGCCGAGGAGCCGAAGAAGGTCGCCGCGACCCGGAAGGCCGCCGCGCCGAAGGAGAAGGCTCCCGCAAAGCCGAGGGCCGCGGCGAGCAAGAAGGCTCCGTCGCCCTCGCCGGTGTCGAGGCTCCTCGGGGTCCTCGAGTCGCAGAAGCAGCTCGGCGGCGCGTCGTACCCGCCGACGCTCGAGCGACTCGCGGAGCTGACCGGTGACACGCCCGCGGTGACGGCCAAGGCGCTGACCACCAGGGAGGCGAAGGCGCGCTTGCTGCTTTCCCGCGGCGTGGGAGGCAAGAAGAAGCCAGCGCCCGGTACCACGCTCGTGCTGCTCGCGGACGACCTCCAGGCGGTCGCGCAGTCCGACCGGCTCCTGGAGCTGCAGCTCCAGTCAGCGCGCACGGCCGGCGCTCCCGCGGTCGCTCTGGCGCAGCTCCCCAAGGGGCTCCTGCCTGCCTTGAGCCGCGCGTTCAAGGCGGCGCTCGATCAACGCGTCACCGAGCGCCGGCTCCCCCGGACCGTGGGCGCCTTGACCGG
Organism: Sorangium sp. So ce590; assembly: GCF_051521365.1. Classification (NCBI taxonomy): domain Bacteria; kingdom Pseudomonadati; phylum Myxococcota; order Polyangiales; family Polyangiaceae; genus Sorangium; species Sorangium sp. So ce590. The sequence goes on along the minus strand of NZ_CP150346.1, from coordinate 3,414,675 downwards.
TAAGAAGCCGCTGTTCTTCTTCATCGCAGACGCCGTCCTCCCGGCCGCCGGCGCGCCTGTGCACCCCGCCGCGCCCGCGCCCCACGGCGCTCCCCGCCACGCGGCCCTCGACGGCGCTCCCCGCCACGCGGCCCTCGACGGCGCTCCCCGCCACGCGGCCCTCGACGGCGCTCCCCGCCACACGGTCCCCGACGCCCCCCGCGACGCCGCTCCCCACCCCGCGGCCGCCGACGCCGACGCCGACGCCGACGCCGACGCCGCCCCCGCCCCCGCGCCCTTCACCGATCGCTTCGACGCCGCCTTCGCCGCCCTCGACCGCGACGCCGGCGGCCACAACTACGTCACCCTCCACGCCCTCCGCGCCGCTCTCCCCGACGTGCCGCGCGCCGTCTTCGACGCGGAGCTCGCCGCGCTCCGGCGGCAGCGGCGCTACTCGCTCGACCCGTCCGACGGGCGCCACCACCAGATGGCCGAGGCGGAGCGCGACGCCGGCATCATGGAGGCCGGCAACCTGCTCGTCTACGTGGCGCAGAGGCACGACGCATGAGCAGCGAAGAGCCCACCTTCGAGCGCTTCCTCGCGGCGGTCCGGGGCACCAACCCGTTCCGCAGCCACCGCATCACCGACGTCGGCAGCACCGAGGCCACGGTCGCGTCGATCCACAAGAACGCCTTCAACAAGCTCGTGCGCGTCGTGCAGGACGCCGCGAAGGAGCCGACGAGCCTCGGCGCGCTGCTCATCGGCGCCCCCGGCGTCGGCAAGAGCCACCTGCTCGCGCGGCTGTTCCAGTGGGCCGGGGAAGACAAGGCGACCATCGTCTACCTGCACAACATCCTCGCCTCGCCCGAGCGGATGCTCCGGTACGTGCTCAACGCGACCGTCAGCGACCTCGCGGGGCACCGCGGGAGCGACTACACGCAGTCGCGCCTCTACACCATCCTCAACCGCGCCCTCATCCGGACGGGCGCGCTCAAGGGCCGCAAGATGATGACGGGGCCCAAGGCGATCGAGGCGCGCAAGGAGGCGCTGGCCCGCCTCGGCGCCCAGATCGACCCGCAGAACGCGGTCATCCCCGCGCTCAACGCGTTCCTCACCGGGACCTCGCACGGGAGCCTCGGCGACGCCGGCGCCGAGAGGCGCGCCCACGCGGCGGTGCTCTGGCTCTCCGGCGAGACCCTCGGGCCCGACGAGGCGCGCCTGCTCGACCAGGCGGCCGGAGACGACGGCCTCGCCCTCGCGGACGACGCCGCGGTGGAGCGCGTCCTCCACGTCCTCGCGCACCTCTGCGCGCTCGCCGAGCTCCCGCTCGTGCTCTGCCTCGACCAGATCGACAACCTCGATCCGGACGCCGTGCGCGCCCTGATGTCGTACGCGCACGCGCTGCTCGACAGGGCAAAGCACCTCGTCGTCATCGTCTCCGGCGTGAAGCAGTCCATGCTCTCCATGCGCGCGGGCGAGGTGATCCCCGCGGCCGCCTGGGACCGGATCGCCGAGCGGATCCTCGAGCTGCACATGATCTCGCCCGAGGAAGCCCGCGCCATCCTGGAGGGCCGGCTCGACGCCGCGCTCTCCGGCTTCGAGGAGAAGGAGATCGAGGAGGTCATCGCCGCGCGGAAGCGCGATCGGCTGTTCCCGCTCGGCGGCGAGTGGCTCGAGCAGCGCCTCGACGGCGTGCAGGAGCTCCGGCCGCGCGACGCGATCCTCTGGGCGCGGGACCGCTGGGAGGCACAGCAAGATCGGCTCGCGGCCGTCGGCGGCAAGCGCTGGCTCAAGGAGTGGCCCGGCCCGGGCGACGACAGACCGAGGCCGCCCGTGGCGAAGCTCGAGGACGTCATCGACGCCGAGGTGAGGAAGAAGCTCGAGGAAGGCAAGAACCGCCGCCGGCTGCAGCAGGCGTCGCTCCCGCCCGACGAGGACAACCTCGCGAGCCTGACGCACCACCTGCTCGCCAGGTGCGCCGGCCAGGGCGGCTCGACGCTCCTGAGCGTCGAGCACCTCACCCCGAAGAAGCGGGGCAAGGCCCCGGCGTATCACCTGCTGGCCAGGGAGAAGCGCGCCGACGGCGTGATCGTGAGCACCGGCGTGACGTTCCTCTGCGCGCCGAGCGGGCACGGCGCGCGGATGCCGCTCCAGCGCATGGTCGACGACACGAAGCACACGGACAAGCGCATCCTTGTCACCGACGAGGAGCGCCGCCCGCTGCGGCTGGGCGGCGCCGGCAAGGCCGCGTACGACGCGCTCTGCAAGCTGGGCCGCCAGCGCTTCCTCCACCTCCACCTCGACTTCTCCGGGCACGCGGAGCTCGACTCGCTCGCGGGGCTCCTCGGCGCCGCGAGGAGCCAGGACCTCGAGATCGAGCACCCGCGCGGGCAGTACCGCAAGGTGACCGAGGCCGAGGTGATGGCGTCGTTCCACCGCCAGAGCCTGCTGCTGGCGCCCCCGGTGCTGCGCGAGCTGCTCACCGAGGAGATCGTGAAGGGCGGCGCGGACTCGGTGCCGCCTCCGGCGTGGGATGCTCAGCAGACGCGGGAGCACATCATGGCCGAGCTGTCGTGGCGCCTCGGCCTGATGGCGAAGGAGCTCGCGCAGATCTTCGCGACCCGCAAGAAGCTGCCGGAGAAGCGCTTCCCGGAGGTCTGGTCGCACCTCAAGAAGACGGCGCAGGCGCTCCATGACGAGGGCCACGTCCACGCCACGGCGACGGACGACGACCTCTTCGTCCAGCTCCAGAGCAGGAAGTGAGGCTCGTCCACGTCAACGTGACCCAGCTCCGCGTCGCGGCGACGTGCCCGAGGCTCCACTGGTTCGACACCCGCGCCACGGCCGAGCGGCAGGACGGGAAGAAGGTCGTGAGCCGCATCTGGCGCAAGGGCGGCGCGGCGCCCGGCTGCGGCGCGCTGTTCCACACCGCTGTGGAGCGCTTCAACGCCGCCGCGCGGAGCTCGGACGAGGTGCTGTCGGCGCTGGAGGCCGCCCGCGACGCCATGAGCCTCCAGCAGGCGCTGATGCGCTGGTTCAACGCCTCGTGCCTGAACCTCGACGCGCTCGCGGCGCGCCCGGTGCCGCTGCGGCTCGGCTTCATCTCCGCGGTCCAGCTCTACATGGAGGAGCTCGCGCGGCTCGCGGTGCACGCGAGGGCGGCCGGCCTGCCCGCGGCGGAGCTCCGGAGCCAGCTCTTCGGGGACTCGCGCAAGCGGGTCGACGTGACGTTCCACGTGGGGGAGGACGTCCACGTCCACGTGACCGGGGCGATCGATTACGTGTACTTCGATCCGCGGCTCGGGAAGCACCGCATCGTGGACTACAAGCTCACGCCCGCGACCTCCCCGAACAGCGATCTGTTCCAGGTCTTCACCTACGCGCTGATGCACCATCACCAGCACGGCACGCAACCGGACGTGGCGGTGTTCTATCTGCACCCCACGCGCAGCGTCCGGGAGGCGCGCTGGGAGGAGATCGCGGCGAAGCGCGGCAAGGTCTACGAGCTCATCGCCAGCATGGTGGCCTGGTCCGACCACGCGCTGGGCGCCGGGGGGCTGGCGCCGCCGGGCGACCGCGCGAGCTGCGACGGCTGCAAGCACGAGCGCTCCGGGGCGTGCGTCGCGGAGCTCGGCCCCAAGGACGGGGGCGCGTGGGACCGCCGCTGGACGGCGCTCGAGGCCACCCGCGGCGGCGACGCGCCGACGGAGCGCGAGCGCGTCGCGGCCGGCGCGCCGGGGGCGGACGGGCCGACGGCCGGCGAGCCGATGGCGGACGAGCCGATGGTGGAGGACGATCCCGAGCTCGACGAGGCGCAGGCGGTCGTGAAGCCGGCGGCCGAGCGCCCGAAGCCGGCGCCGGCGCCGGGCCGTGGGCCCAAGGCGCCGGCGGAAGCTCCGCCGAGCGGTGAGCGCGCGACCCCCGCGGAGCTCGATACGGCAGCGAGGCCGCCGGGGGCCCGGGCCGCGAACGTCAGCGGCATGCTCCTCGGGTTCGACGACGGCGGCTCGCCCGTCTGCATGGACCCTGCGGTGCTGCGGACGCACGTCTCGGTCGTCGGCGCTGCGGGGAGCGGCAAGACCTGGATGGCCAAGATCATCGCGGAGGAGGCGCTGCGCGCCGGTGTTCCCGTCCTCGCGATCGACCCCCAGGGCGATCTCGTCCAGATGATGGAGGCGCGCCCGCCCGCCGACGTGCCGGCGGAGCTGCGCCGCGCGTGGGAGGAGCTCCAGGAGCGCATGGAGCCGCGCATCCTCACGCCCGGGTCCTCGCACGGCCAGAGGCTCTGCCTCGACCCCCTGCGGCTCCCGAGCGCGAGCGAGCTCTCGCACATCGCGAACCCCGCGCTCCGCGCCGAGGAGGAGGAGGGCCTGCTCGTGGCGGTGGCGGCCAACCTCGTCAGCCTGTGCGCGTGCGGCGGTGAGGAGGAGTCGCAGCGGACGTTCCTCTATCAGGTGCTGCGGCACCTGCCGCGCGCGGCGCCGGTCCGGCTGAGGGACATCGTGGCCGCCGTCACCGCCCCCGAGGACCTGGGCATGGACGAGGTGGAGAGCCTCATCCGCAAGTCCGAGCGCGAGCGGCTCGCGCGCCGGCTCAACACGTTCGTGCAGGGCCCGTCGGCGCGGCTGTTCTCGGGGGGGACGCGCCTCGACTTCACCGAGCTGCTCCGGCCCTCGAAGCCGGGGCGCGTCCCGCTCAACATCGTTTACCTGAACGCGCTCAGCAACGACGACGAGAAGCATTTCTTCCTCGCGGCCCTCGCGACCGAGCTGTACCGCTGGATGATCACGACGGTGGACGCGACCTCCGGCGGCGTGAACCTGCTCTTCTACATCGACGAGGCGCGCGACTGGATCCCGGCCGGCGGCAGCAAGCCACCCGCCAAGCAGCCGCTCATCCGGCTCTTCACCCAGGGCCGGAAGTACGGCGTGGGCTGCTTGCTGTGCACCCAGAGCCCTCGCTCGGTGGATTACAACGTGTTCGGCAACACGAGCACGAAGCTCATCGGGCGGCTCGAGGCGTCCCAGGACGTGGATCGCGTGATCGACTGGTTCACGATCGAGGGCGGGGCCCCTCCCTGGGTCGCCGCGCGCAAGGGGGCGCCGAAGGGGAGCTTCGTCGCGCGCTGGCCCGACATGCCCGCGGAGCTCGCGGGGCGCGCGTTCAAGGGGCGAACGCTCTTCACGCGCCACGCCGGCGCGTGGTCGCCCGACCTCGTGGAGCGGGCGGTGACGGCGGCGGGGCTCCGCGGCCCGGGCGGGTGACGCGCCGGGCGCGGGCGGGTTCATCACGGCCTGCCTCCCCCATCCCGATCAGCGGTCCGCCGACCTCACAGAGCGGAAGTGATCATGCCGTGCATGCAGTGTAGGGGCGAGATGAGCCGCTCGCGTGCTCCGTTCAGCGTGGACCGCAACAGCCGAACCACCTCCCACCCGGGCAGCGCTCCGGCAAGCCGAACGCGAACAGCGTGTTACCCGGCGTGCCGATACCGAAGCTCTCGTAGCCGCTCCCCCAGTACACCGTGCCGTCCACCACCGCCGGCCCGGCGTTGACCGAGCCGTCGGCCGGATGGCTCCAGAGGACGGCGCCCGTCGCGGCGTCGAGCGCGTGGACGTTGCCGCTCATCGAGCCGCCGTAGACCAGGCCGTTCGCGACCGTCAGCGGCCCCCTGGTCTGCGCGCCCGGCGTGGGATCGGGCGTCTGCCACAGGATGTCGCCCGTGGCCGCGTCAAGCGCGCTCCACGATCCCCAGTGGATGACCTCCCCGGACGGCTGCAGCGTGTACTCGACCTGGCCGTTGTTGCCGATCGGCACGTAAATCCTGCTCTCGTCCACGGCGACGCCCCACATGATGCCGCCCAGCTCCCCGCCGGGGCCGACCAGCGTGCTCCACACCACGCTCCCGTCGTCCCTGTCGAGCGCCCAGAAGATACCGCTCTTCTGGCCGGCGCCGACAAGATCGCGGCGCTCCGCCCCCGCGCCGGCCGTGAAGAGCGTGGCGCCCGTGCCGAAGTCGTAATCCGGGCCCGCCGGATCAGGGCACCAGTCGCCCCCGAAGTAGCACGCTCCCGTCCAGGCGTCGAAGCCCTGGAGCCGCCGCGCCCACTTCAGCGCGCCGGTGCGGAGGTCGAGCGCGAGCACGGCGTCGATGTAGTTGTCTTCCGCGAGGCAGGCCTCGGCGGCGATGGCGTCGTCGCCGGCGGCCTCCACGCACGCGGAGACGGAGGGCGGCACGGTGTAGTTGTTGCCGGTGGCCACGTACAGCGTGCGGCGCTCGAGGTCGATCGCGGGCGCGCCGCCCCAGACCGCGCCGCCGGTGTAGCCGGCGGGCACCGTGTAGCGCTTCCAGAGCAGCGCCCCGGTCCCCGCGTCGAGCGCGACCACGCTGCCGCGGAAGCTGCAACACGGATACGCGTTGTCCGCCGCGAAGAGCTCCTCGCGCGAGGAGACGCCCACGTACACGCGGCCGCCATGCACGACGGGAGACTGCGTGATGATCGCCGCGGGGTGCGGGTCGAGCTGCGTCTTCCACAGGAGATCGCCGGTGCGGCTGTCGACGGCGAGCATGTGCGCGCCGGCCTGGGTGCCGAGGAACAGCGTGTGGCCGTGGAGTGCGGGGCTCGTGCGCGCGACGGCGCCGGGCGTGCCCGTGAGGCCTGCGATCGTGCGCGTCCAGAGCGGGAGCCCGGTCTCGGCGTCGAGCTTGTACAGGTTGCCCCCCCCGTCCGGAAAGTAGATCGCGCCGTGGTCGACGGCCGGCGTCGCGGGCACGATGCCGCTCGTGGTGAAGGCCCACTTCACGGCGAGCGACGCGGCGTTCGCTGGCCCGATGTCGTTCTCGCCGCGCGCGTAGTGCGTGTTGGCGAGATCCTTGCCGTGGACGGTCCAGCGCCCGGCCCCCCTGCCCATGGCCGTGCGGCCCAGGACGACGCAGAGCACGGCGAGACATGCGGCCGCCACGATCGCGGACCGCACCCAGAAGATGCGCTTCATGATGATCCTCCTGGGACATCGATGTCAGCGACGATCGGCGGCCCGACACGTCAGCTCCGTCGCCTCTGCAACACGAAGCCCCGAGGATACGTCACGCGGAATCGAGCAGCGCGTCAATCGGGTAGCGGAGATTGACGAAGCGCGGGAGCGATCCGGAACAGTTGAAGGGCGTGCTCGCCCCGCTGAGGACCCAGCGCGCCGCGGTGATGTAGTCGTCAGAGGCGCCTTGTCGTCAGCGAGGCGTGTGCGTGGGCGCTCGCTGCCGGCCTGCGCACCACCAAGAGCGCCCGGTCGGCGGGCAGCTCGGTGAGCTGGAGCGCCGATCGCGCGCGCCAGGGTCCCGGCCGGCGGCAGCAAGCCGCCCCGCCGTCCGGTCGACTCCTGCTCTGCACCGTCGACAAGGTCCCGCATGGTTGCGTCGCGCTGCGCGCCATCACCGCCGAGGACTGCGAGATGAAGCGGCTGTATGTGCGGCCGGGGCAGCGCGGCCTCGGGCTCGGGCGGCGGCTCGTCGCTCGGGTGCTCGACGAGGCTCGCGCGATCGGGTACCGGCGTATCTACCTCGACACGTTGCCGTCGATGGCGCGTGCCGCGGCGATGTACGAGGCGCTCGGGTTCAAGGACGTCCCGCCCTACCGGCACAACCCGGTCGCCGGCGCCCGCTACATGGCCCTTCCCTTGTGACGGGCCGCTCGACGGGCTGGGAGGACCGTCACTCGGCGGTGCAGTCGGGCGCCGCGCTCGGGTCGGCCACCCACGCCGCGAGGCGCGCGGTTCCGACATCGCCCCACGCATCGTGAGCGAGCTGATTGAGCCGGCACCACTCATGGCGTGTCTGCTGGATCGCGAGCGACTTCGCCGCCTCATGCTGCGCCGTGCGATCCGACAACGAGCTCTTGTCCTTGCTGAGCTCGTCGTGCGTCATCGCGACAGGGGCCGGACAGTCGTCGCCTGGCTCGTAGTGGACCGTACCCGAGACGAGCCCATGGGCGGTCGTCCGCCGGTGGCGGACCGTCACGACCGCGTACTCCGGGTACGGGGCCTCCGCGTCGCGAACCAAGGCCGTCTGCCTCGGCTTGTCGCCCTGCACGACGACGAAGCCCGTCGACGGAATCGCCGAGTACGGCGCGAGCCGGGGGAAAGCGGTGAGCGACTGATCCACGAGGGCGTCGCCGCCGAGCTCGACCCAGTTCGTGTGGGAGTAGAAGTCCTGCACCGCGTGCAGCGAGCGGGAGAAGGCCAGCAGGGCCAGGGCATCTCCGTCCAGCAGCGCGATGCCCGGGCCCAGCGCTTTCACGGCCCTGGCCTGGTACTCGGCGACGAAGGCGGCGCCTCCGCTGAAGTTGCAGTCATCGAAGTGGGCGGCATTGAAGAGAAGGAACGTGGGGTCCGTGGACACGTTGCCGGCGATCAGGGCCTTCAGCACGGCAGGCTTCAGGAACGCCAGCGCGGTGCTGGTGATCTCCTCGTGGTTCGGCTCCCCCGGCGCCGTCGAAAATTCATGGGCGCTCTCGTCGAGCGCCTCGACCGTTCCAGTCTCGCCGGCGCAGCCGAGCGTCAGCGCGAGACCCATGACTCCCAATCCGAGCGCAGCGTGTTGATGCATGATGCGTGCGATTGCAAAGCGCGATCCAGGCGTTCGAGCCGAGCGCTGGCTGGATGAAACGCACGCGAGGAGTTTGCACGAACGCGCCGGCGGCCGACGACGGCACCTCATCCCCCGCCGTCATCTCCCACGCGCGACCTGCACACCTGCCCCACTGCGACATTTCGCCACGCGCTTCCGCGAAGGACGCGATGGTGAGAGTCGACGTCCACCGGCCGTTCATCGCATTCGAGCGAGAGGATCTTGCTTCCCCCCGGCCCCGCCGATATGGCGGACGGCCATGGAGGCCGGCGGTTGAGCGCGATGTTCCAACCCACCAACTACCGAGATGTGGGCGAAGCCCTCGGCCTCTGGTTCGACGTATCGCCGATCCCAGCGGGCCGGCTGCTCCGCGGCGGGCGATTCGACCTCATGACGACGGCCAGCGATCTCGGCTCCCCCGGTACGATACTGAATCTCCGACGCGGCCCCGACCCTGGTCATCTCACAGGGGTCACGTATGTACATGTCGCCGCGGACGATGACGTCGAGAACTACGACACGCGGCAGCGCCGGGTGAGGAGCTGGCTCGGCAAGGCCCTTTCGGTGCTCGCGACCCCCGAGCTCGCCTGGCCTGTCTACGTACACTGCACGTCGGGAAGAGACCGGACCGGCGTTGTCATTGCGGCGGCGCTGCTCGCGCTCGACGTGCCACGACAGATCGTCGCGGAGGAGTACCTCCTCAGCGACGGCGCCGACTCCATCGCCATCGAGCGGGCCATCGACGGCATCGTGGAGTGGCTGCCGTCCGCCGCGATCGACAGGACAAAGCTGCGGGACGCGCTCACCTCGGACGGACGGCGTGGAGCCCGCACGCTCTAGACTGGGACATCGTGCATGCTTCCTCGAGCCGGAGGAGGAGCTTCCCGGAGCGCGAGGTCGCGTCTCTCGGCGAGCTGCTCGGCAAGACCGGCCGGCGATAGCGCTCCGGTCGGGGCGAGTGCTAAACACCTGCCCGTGACCTCACCGCTGCTCTCTCCTTTCTCCTTCCCGAACGGCCTCACCGCCAGGAACCGCGTCTGGCTCGCCCCGCTCACGAACGGGCAAAGCCACGGCGATGGCTCCCTGGGCGACGACGAGCTGCGCTGGCTCTCCTGCCGCGCGCAGGGCGGCTTCGGCGTCGTCGAGACCTGCGCCGCCCACGTCGCCGAGGACGGCCAGGCCTGGCAGGGCGAGCTCGGCGTCTTCGCCGACCGGCTGCTGCCCGGCCTGCGCCGGCTCGCGACCGAGATCGCCGCCCACGGCGCGCTGGGCCTCGTCCAGCTCTTTCACGGCGGCCTCCGCGCCAATCCCGAGGTATCCGGCGTGCCCACGTGGAGCGCCAGCGCCGTCGCCGAGCCGGACCTCCCCGTCCCCCGCGCCGCCACCGAGCAGGACATCCTCCTCGCCATTGACCGCTTCCGCGACGCCGCGACGCGGGCGCTCTCCGCCGGCTTCGCGGGCGTCGAGCTGCACGGCGCCCACGGCTACCTCTTCGGCCAGTTCCTGTCCGCCACCCAGAACCGCCGCACGGACCGCTGGGGCGGCGCGTGGGAGAACCGGGCTCGCCTCCTGCGCGAGGCCCTCCGGGCGGTCCGCGCCGCGGTGCCCGCGTCCTTCGTGGTCGGCGTGCGCCTGTCGCCCGAGGACTGGGGCCAGGCCAAGGGGCTCGACCTCGACGAGAACCTCACGCTCGCCCGCTGGCTCGCCGAGGACGGCGCCGACTTCCTCCACCTCTCGCTGTGGGACTCGAGCAAGCCCTCGCAGAAGCGCCCGGACACGCACCCGCTGCCGCTGTTCCGCGAGGCGGTCGGGGCGAGCCTGCCGCTCGTGGCCGCCGGCGGCGTCTGGACGCGCGCCGAGGCCGAGGCGCTCCTCGACAAGGGCGCCACCGCGGTCGCGCTGGGGCGCGCCGCCATCGTCAACCCCGACTGGCCACAGCGGATCGCCGACCCCGCGTGGCAACCGCGGCGGCCGCCGCTCACGCGCGCCGAGCTGTACGAGCGCGGCGTCTCCGAGACGTTCGCCGGGTACCTGCGGCGATGGAAAGGCTTCGTGGCCGACTGACGGCCACCCTCACCCGAGACGTCGATCGGAGGGAGTGAGGCCCCCGGGTGCGATCCGCCGTCACGTCCCGCAGAACGTGTGCTGTACGCGCTCGTCCAGCCGCGGGGGCTCGCTCAGATGGGCGTTCTCCGGCTGATCCTCGTACGGTCGCGCGAGCACCCGCACGAGCGTCTCGAAGGGCTCGAAGTCGTTCCGGAGAACGGCAGCCTGGATGAGCGCCTCGATCCGATGATTGCGCGGGATGAACGCCGGATTGACGAGCCGCATCGCGCTCGCGCGCGCTCCGCCGTCGACGTCCTCCCTGGCGAGCCGCCGGCGCCACCCCTCGGCCCAGTCGCGGAAGGCGCCGGGCTCCGCGAACAGCGAGGCCACCTGCGCGTCGGCGGCGGGGTCGGCCGCGGAAGCGCAGAGCCGGCGGAAGAAGACCGTGTAATCGACGCCGTTCGACGCGAGGCGCTCCAGCAGATCGGCGGCGAGCGCGGGATCTTCGTCCTCCTCGCGCGCGAGCCCCAGCTTGGCGCGCAGGACGCGCTCGTGCGCCTCCACGAACAGGCCGGTGAAGCGCTCCACGCGCTCGGTCGCCACGCGGATGGCCTCCTCCTGGTCGTCGGCCAGGAGAGGCAAGAGCGCCTCGGCGAGCCGCAACATGTTCCACTGGGCGATGCGCGGCTGGTTCCCGAAGGCGTAGCGACCGCCCCGATCGATCGAGCTGAACTTCTTCGCAGGATCGTATTCGTCGAGGAACGCGCACGGCCCGTAGTCGATGGTCTCGCCCGAGATCGACGTGTTGTCGGTGTTCATCACGCCGTGCACGAAGCCGACCCCCAGCCAGCGCGCGACGAGGCTGGCCTGCGCCTCGACGACGCGATCGAGCAGCGCCAGCGCGTCGTTGCCGCTGCCCACCGCCTCGGGGTGGTGCCGGGCGAGCGCGTACGAGGCGAGGGTGGCCAGCGCCTCGCGGTCATTGCGCGCGGCGAAGAACTGGAACGTGCCCACGCGAATGTGGCTCGCGGCCACGCGCGTGAGCACCGCGCCGGGGAGCACCTCCTCGCGATAGACCGGCTCGCCCGTCGTCACGGCGGCGAGCGCGCGCGTCGTCGGCACACCGAGCGCCGCCATGGCCTCGCTGACGACGTACTCGCGCAGCACGGGCCCGAGGGCGGCGCGCCCGTCTCCGCCGCGCGAGAACGGCGTCCGCCCCGCGCCCTTGAGCTGGATGTCGCGTCGCCTGCCGTCCTTGCCGACGACCTCGCCGAGCAGGATGGCCCGACCATCCCCGAGCTGCCCGACGAAGCTGCCGAACTGGTGCCCGGCGTACGCGAGCGCGATCGGCTCCGCGCCCTCCGGCAGCGCGTTGCCCGCGAGCACCTGCGCCCCCTCCGCCGAAGCGAGCTGCTCGGCGTCGAGCCCGAGCACCTCCGCGAGCGCGCGGTTGACCTTCACGAGGCGCGGCTCGCGGACCCGGGCGGGCGAGACGCGCGCGTAGAAGCGGTCCGGGAGCCGGGCGTAGGTGTTGTCGAAGGCGAACTTCATCGGCGAACCTCGTGGCGGGTGGGAGCCAGCAGCGTCCTTTGAGCCGTCGTTCTACAGCAATCCACGCCTCCGCGCCGCCCAGCAAGCGAGGGAGCGCAAAAGCGCGCCTCGCCGGTGCGGTGGTCGTCAGCCGGCGCCCGGTCTGGTAGCGTACGCGTCGAGGTGCCTGTGCTCAAGCTGCCGAAAGATCTCGTCGCCGATCCGCGCCACGACGCGGTGTCCACCCTCCTCACGAAGCACGCAGGGTTGCTGTGGGAGAGCGGTCGAAACCGGGTGGCGAGCCTCCCGATGACCGAGGCGCTGGCCACGGAGCTTCGCAATGCGCTCCTGGCCGAGCACGCCTGCCACGGCCTCGAGCTCATCGCCGACAAGCTCGCCAGCGAGCAGAAGGGGCTGGATGCGCTGGCCAGGAAGGCCCCGGAGAGCCCGCAGAACGCCCGCGCGTCTCGCCTCCTCTTTCTCGCGAACGATGGCAGCACCCGCTTCTATCGCGACTGCGACGCGCTCCTCTCCCGGTACCGACAGCGCCTCATGGCCTGCCGGCTCGAACTTCCAGGCGAGGCGCTGGGCGAGAAGGTCACGGGGAGCCCGAGGCTCATCCGGAGCGTGCTCGTCTCCGACAAGAAGGTCACCGCCAGGGCGCTGCTCGCCCTGCTCCCGCCGGACTGACCCTGGGCGACGGGAGAGCGGCGGGCGAACGACGTCAGTTCGACGTGGTGACCGGGTAGCGGTAGAAGCTCTGCGCCCATTCGATGGTCCAGATGGCGGGCTCCACGTACACGTTCTTGTCCTCGCCCAGGATCATCTCGCGCTTGATCTTCGCCATCGCCGCCAGGAAGCCGCGACGGTCGTCCTCCATCTTCGGCCTCATCACGCTGGAGGGGGGGTACAGCTCCCTGACCTGCGCCACGGTCTGCTCGTCGTCGATCCACCGGTCGACCCCGCGCTCCCCGGCCGGGAGCGGGCCTCCGCTGTCCAGCCAGTCGCGCAGATCGTTGTCCCCGCGGCTCACGCCGTCCGCGTGGCAGCCGATGCACGAGCTGCCGACGTTCTGGCGGCGGTCCGGGATGGCATAGCCGATCTCGCTCGCCAGCCTCGCGTCCGTGAGGCCCCGGTGGAGGCGGGGATCTCGCACGGCGTTGACCATCGAATCGATCCGGCGCTGGCCGAAGCCGCCCCAGAGGGCGTACCCTTGCAAGCCGTTCGGCAGATCCCAGATGACCGCCTCCTCGGACTGCTGCATCCCGTCGGTCCCTGTGTAGTAGCGGCAGTTGGAGAACTGCGCGCCGGCGTAGCTCGGCTGCGGGTCGCACCCGGGCGGTGTCGAGTTGAACGGCTGCGCCAGGGTCGCGATGAAGCTGAACGTCGCCGGCGCCACGCCGCCGCCTGTCCCGCTGACGAACTTCGGGATCGGGTACGCCCAGAAGGGGAACCGGATCTGCCCCGTCGCGTACGCTTCCTCGATCGTTTTCACGCCGTCAGCGAGCTGCCCGGTCCAGACGTCCCACGTCTTCCAGTAATACCCGCCGCTCGTCGTCCTGGCGCGCCAGTACATGCGGGAGTCGATGGGGTGGGCCTCCTTCGTCACCATGTACTCGTACGACTTCATGCCCTCGTCCTTGATCACGCCGAGCTCGGCCTCGAGATCGTGCGCGTACCAGGGGATGGCCATGATCGCGCTGTACACGTCCGGACGGGTCAGCGTGAACACCAGCTGGCTGGCCTCGATGTAATCCGTCTTGAACCCATCGACGAAGGGCGGCAGCGGATTGCCGGCCGAGGCGCCCTCGACGTTGCCCGCGAGGACGCGCCCCCACACAAGCCGCGCGAAGCTCGGGTCTCGCTGGACCTCCGCCGTGTAGCCGTATTTCTCCTTCGTCGTGACGTCGCTGCCGACCGGCTCGCCCAGGTAGTTGACGGTCGTGTACCCGAAGAAGACGTCGTCGTCCGAGCCGCCGAAATGGAGCCTTGTGACGCCCTTGTTGTAGCCCCAGTAGTCGCGGGTATCGAAGCGGTACACGATGCCCTTGCCGTTGATGTCCACCGGGTTCGCGACCTCGGGCGCCCAGCGCGCGGTGGAGTTCAGCGCCTTCGACAGCGCCACGCGAGCCACGTTGAGCTCGTCCGCGGAGACGCCGGCGTTGTGGAGCTCGTGCAGCGAGGCGTACTTGATGAACTCCGCGTCGGCCGCCGGGATCCCGGCCCTGTCCGCCTCGATCCAGCCCGTCACGTCCATCCCGGAGATCTCCTCGTCCATCGGGACGGGGCGCGGCGCCTCCGGGAGGGTCGGCGCGACAGCGGCGGCCCACGCCTGGACGGCCTGGAGCATCTGCCGGTTCGCATCCATGCAGTTCGATCCGAAGCAAGCGTGCCGGTCGACGCCCATGCGGACGACGAGCTTGGAGTCCGCCGGCTGCTTGAAGCTCACGCGCGTGAGCGCGTATTCGTGCGCCAGCTCGGCGTCGACGTCGGCGATGAGGGGCGCGGTGGCGCGGGTCTCGGTGCTGTGGCAGCTGGAGCAGCTCGCGCGCAGCAGCGGATAGAGGGTCGACGTGAAGGCCGCCAGCGAGACCGACCTGTCCACGAGCAGCGGGCAGACCTGCTCGACGTTCACGCCGCCTCTTCCATCGCTGATCTCGTTGTACCCAGCCTCGCAGTCCGAGATCTCCACCGAGCCAGCGCCCGTGCTGCCTCCGGCTCCCGGGCCGCTCCGTGTGCCGGTGCCATGGTCACCGCCGCCGCCGTCATTGCCGGGGCCATAGCCCAGGATCGAGATCCCGCACGCGGCGTTGAGGAGCGCGAGCGCCGAAGAGCAGCAGAGTGGCGTCAGGGCATGGAAGAGCCTCATGACAGAGCGTCCTGCCGGATCAATCTCCGAGCTTCTTCCTCGGGATCACGCTCTCGCCGCGCGCGTTGATGCCGGCTGCCGATTCGACACGATCGGCGTGAGGGCTGCCTGGATGCTCCTGGAGGAAGCGCCGCGCCGCCGCGTTTGCGCCCGCGCGATCTCCCTTGCTCGCCAGCGCCTCGACGCGGATCACGGCGGCCTCGTCGGCGAGCTGAGGGTCGGCGAACTCGCGCGCGTGGCGCGCCAGCAGCGCGAGGGCGGCCGCCGTATCGCCGCTTCGCAGCGCGCGCCGCGCCTTGTCGAGCAACGCCAGCTCGGAGGCCAGCGTCCGCGCGCTCCTTTCGCGCGCCCGGGGGCTGCCCGCCGCCGTCGCGGCGGGCGGGGGCGGCTCCTCGGCCGCGCGCTCCTCCGGGACGGGCGCCGGCTCCGTCCTGGCCGGGCCGGACGCGGGCGGCGCGGCGAGCGGCGACGGCGCGCCGGGCGCTTTCTGAGCCTGGTTCGCCGGCGCCGGCGCCGGCGCGTCGACGCTCGTCCATTCCGCGACCCCGAGCGAGATGATCCCCGCTACCGCGCCGATGCCGAATGCGCTCAAGAGCCCGCCCATGCCCGCCAGCTTCAGCGCGGCGACCGCGCCCGCCACGACGCCGCCCGTCCCCGCGACGCCGCCCGTCCCCACCGCGCCTCCTGCCGCGACGCCGCTCGCCGCGACGCTGCCCGCCCCCACCGCGCCGCCCACCCCTGCGACGCCGCCCCCCCCTGCGACGCCGCCCGCCGCGACGCCGCCCGTCCCCACCGCGCCGCCCGCCGCGACGCCGCCCGTCCCCACCGCGCCGCCCGCCCCCATCGCCGCTGCCGCGCTGCACGCGCCCGTCGCGGCGGCGGTGACGCCGAGCGCGACGAGCGTACGCCGGGTCAGGCCGATCGGCGGGCTCTCGTCGAGCGCCGCGCGGAGGAGCATCGTTTGCAGCTCACTCTCCTTCTGGTCCAGGAGGCGCTCAGGATCACTCATTGCACTCACCTCGAAAATGGGCCCGCGCCTCGAGCCGCCGCACGGCAGCCTGGAAGTGCTCGCGCGCGCGGCGAAGGCGGGAGGCGACCGTACCCGCCGGCAGATCGAGCATCACCGCGATGCTCGCCATCGTCATCTGCTCCAGCTCGAACAGCACGAAGACTGCGCGCAGATCGAGCGGCATCGTGTCGAGGATGGCGTCGATCGCCGCGCGGGCGCGGGCGCGATCCATCATCTCCTCGGGATCCGGCGCCGGGTCGACGCGCTCGCGGGGCTCCTCCTCGAAGACCTCCCGGCGCCGCTGCTGCGTCCTCCGCGCGCGCGAGGCGATCCGCAGCGCCGTGCTGAACAGGAACGCCGACTCCCGGCCGAGCTCGATCTCCCCCAGCCTCCGGGCCACCACGAGGAAGACCTGCTGCACCGCGTCTTCCGCGTCGGCGCGCGGCACGCCGAGCCGCACCAGCGAGCGCCACACGAAGGTCGAGTGCTCCGCCACGAGCGCGGCGAGGCGCCCCGTCGCCGCCAGGCGCTCGGGTGGAACGGCGGCAGGGAGATGCACCAGGTTCAGCGCTTCGCCACGGCTCACACCTCCTGCAATCTCCGGATCGCGGCGACCTGATCATCGAATCGAAAGGCCGGCGCCGACGCGGAGCGTCCGGGTGACCGCGCCCACCTCGTGAAGGAGCTGCGCCGTGCCCTCGAGCACGGACGAGCACCGCACCAGCGGCAGCGGAAATTGTCGTGTGCGACCTCCGCCTCCACCAGAGCACCCCGGACGAGGAGATCACGAGCACACACGCGTTGACACCGGCTCCACGAGGAAGGTTTGCTGCACCACGTCAGCGGGCTCGCCTGCCAGCGCGGCGAGGATCCGCTCGCCCTCGGGCCAGGGCCCGAAGCCGGCGTCGACGTTGATGTGCCCGGACGGCCCCACATTGATGAACCGGCTCCCCCAGACGCGCGCGAGGGCTTCGGCTCGCCCCAGGGTGCAGTAGGGATCGTTCGAGCTGGCGACGACGATCGAGGGGAACGGGAGCCTGACGCCGGGCAAGGGATGGAACGTCAGCGCTGCGCGCGGGTAGCTCGGCGATTCGGTGTCGGCCGGCGCGACGAGCAGCGCAGCGCGCACGGGCCGCGCGCCCAGGGCCGCCCAGTGGACCACCGCGCTCACGCCGCAGCTGTGCGCGATCAGCACCGGGGGCTCAGCGCTGCCGGCGACCGCCCGGTCGAGCGCCTCGACCCACGCGCCCCGGTCAGGGTGATCCCAGTCCGGCATCTCCACGCGGCGCGCGAAAGCGAGCTTCTGCTCCCAGAGCGTTTGCCAGTGGCGAGGGCCGGAGCCGGTGTAGCCGGGGACGATGAGCAGCGTCGGCATCGCGAGAGTTCCTCCCTGGGACGGGAGAGGTTACCGACGGAGCGGGTGAAAGTCACCCCGTCGCCGCGCGCGCCGTGGAGCGAAGGTGCCCCCCGCACGGACGTCTGACCACCGACACGACCCGCCGATACGGTCTTGCATGCCGATCTCGCCGGTGTCGGTCGCGCCCTTCTTGAGGGCGCGAATCCCCTGCCCGTTCTCGCCGACGACCGTCTGCACGCTGATGTTGAACGGCTGGGGGGTTGGCCCCCCCTTCTCCCGTGCTCGCCGAGCCACCTTCACCCCCCGCTCCCAGCGCTGGCCAGGCTGCCCCAGCTGCTCGCGCCGCCCGCGCCGCCCGAGCTGGGCCGTTGTCGCTCGATGAGCCGCAGCCCGCCAGCGCGAACAGAAAGGTGACAGCACAACGCTTCATCAACGTGATTCGCGTGGGGGCCCGCTACGGTGACAGGGTGAGCGAGCGCTCGTCGAGCGCGACCTCGTAATAACCGTGGTCGTCCCACGCGAGCGCGCGGCCACCCTGCCTGAGCGTGCCGCCGTCCACCTTCACGCGCACGAACTTGCCCGGCGGGAAGTGATCCGGCAGCGTCCATGTCCAGGTCGTGTTGCTGCCGGACGTGGCGCGCATGGCCGACGAGAGCGCCTTCTGGCCGGCCCAGTACGCGCCGACATTGACCACCGTGTCGAGCCACACGTCGCCGAGCGCCTTGCCGTGCCTCATGCTCCCGGTGACGCTCGACAGCTGGACCCCCGCGTACCAGTTGTCCCCCGGGAGGATCGAGTGGAACAGGAAGATGACCCACCTGCCGCCCGACCTCGCCGCGTCGATGTCGGCGTTGAACGTGCTCGCGCTCTCTCCCCCGTTCGCCATCTTGGTCGGCAGATTCCACGGGTTCGAGCTGTCGTTCGGGGCGATGGTCCCCCCCTGGACGCCGCGGTTCAGGAAGAACCTTGACTGCGCGGGGCTGCTCCAGCCCGCGTCCCCGAAGGGAGAGGCCATCGTCCAGACCTGCTGACCGTAGTGCTCTTCAATGTAGCTCGTGCACTCGTCGATCTCCGCGAGCAGGCTGCCGGCCGACCCGCCCGCGCATTCGGTCATGTTGGCGTGGCAGTGGTGCGCCGTGTGGTTGCCGAGCTCGTGGCCGTCCGCGGCCGCCCGCGTCCACGTCGCGTCGAAGTTCGCCAGGCCGCTCCTCCCGCTGTTGAGGTACCACGTCATCGGGACGCCCTCGGCCTGGAGCGCCGCGTAATGGGTGATGTGCGACGGCTGGGCATCGTCGAATGAGTACGAGACGGCGCCCCTGAATCCCGCCCAGTTGATCACGACCAGGTTCCCCGGGGTGCCGGACGGCCTGGCCACGCCTCCGCCAGGCGGGACCGGCAGCCCCGAAAGCACGCCCGGACCGCTGCCGCCGTCTCCGCCGCTGCCGCCGTCTCCGCCGCTGCCGCCGGCACCGGAGCCGTCTCCACCGCTGCCGCCGGCACCGTCGCCCCCCGCGCCGCTGCCGCCGGAGCCGCCCGCGCCGCTGCCGCCGCTTCCGCCCGCGCCGCTTCCGCCGGAGCCGCCTCCGCCGGAGCCGCCTCCGCCGGAGCCAGCCGCGCCGCCCGCGCCGCTGCCGCCGCTTCCGCCCGCGCCGCTTCCGCCGGAGCCGCCGCCGCCGCCGCCGGAGCCAGAGGAGCTCGCGCCATCGCCCGTGCTGGCGCTCGTTGCCTGACCGCCGGAGCCGCCGCCGCCGGAGCCGGGCGTGCCGCCGCTCACGCTGCTGGACGTACCGCCGGTCGTCGAGCTGGTGCCCGAGCCGCTCGGCTCGCTGGCGCAGCCCGCCAAAATGATCGCGCAGACACCTGAAATCAAAAGCAAACTACGCATGTTGACCCTGCCAAGCCAAGAGTCTTCGATTCACCGAGGGACCGAGAGAATACACGTTCTACCGGCGAGAGATCGCGCGGAGTATCCTGCTTGGCGAGGGCGCGCTACGTCCGGTAACACCCGTCGGCGCGGCGCTACGATCGGTAACGCACGGATCGCAGCGACCCGCGCGGCGCGGCGCGGTCGACCGGCGGCTCAGGAGCGCGGCCGAGGGATGCCGAGGCGCTGGCGCCGCTCCCAGAGGGCCTTGCGGCTGATGCCCAGGCGGCGGGCGATCTCGGTCTCGGTCAGCTCGTGCTGGTGCTCGAGGACGAAGCGGCGGAAATAGCCCTCGAGCGAGTCGGACGGGGGCTCGCTCTCGTGCGCGGCCGAGGCGGGAGCGGGCGCCGCGGGCTGCGGCGCGTCGTCGAGCCCGAGCAGGGCCACCCCGATCTGGCTGCCCTCGGCGAGGACCATGGCGCGGTGGATGGCGTTCTCCAGCTCGCGGACGTTGCCCGGCCAGGGGGCCGCCGCGATGGCGGCGCGCGCCTCCGGCGACAGCGCGAGCGGCAGGTGGCCCGTCGTCCGCGCGCGCCGCGTGAGCAGCGACTCCGCGATGCGCACCGCGTCGCCCGGCCGCTCGCGCAGCGGCGGCAGGCGGATCTCGAGGACCCGCAGCCGGAAGTAGAGATCGCTCAGGAACGACCCCTGGCGCACCATCGCCGCGAGATCCCGGTGCGTCGCGGCGATGAGGCGCACATCGACGCGCCGGGCCTGCGTCGCGCCCACGCGCCGCACCTCGCCCGTCTGCAGGAAGCGGAGGAGCCGCGCCTGGACCCGCGCCGGCAGCTCGCCGATCTCGTCGAGCAGGAGCGTCCCGCCCTCCGCGGCCTCGCAGAGCCCCGCGCGCGCCGAGAGCGCGCCCGCGAAGGCGCCGCGCTCGTAGCCGAAGAGCTCGCCCTCGATCAGCCCCTCCGGGATGGCCGCGCAGTCGACCCGGACGAACGCGAACTGCCGCCGCGGGCTCAGCCGGTGCACGGCGCGGGCGAGCGTCTCCTTGCCGGTGCCGCTCTCGCCGAGCACGAGCAGCGTCGCCTCGCTCGGCGCGACCTTGCGCACCCGCGCGAACACCTCCCGCATGGCCGCCGAGCCGCCGATCATGCCCTCGAGCTCGTCGTCGTCCGGGGCGGGCGGCATGGAGGCCGACGCGGGCGGCGGGTACGATGGCGCAGGCGCCATCGAGGCCGACGGGGGCGGCATGGAGGGAGGCGCGGGCGGCATGAATGAAGGCGGGTACGATGGCGCGGGCGACGACGGGCGCGCCGCGCTCTCCGCGGGCGCGCTCTGCCCGGAGCGCGCGCCGGCGAGGTGGTGCTCGACGAGGGCGACGAGCTCGGCGTGATCGAACGGCTTCGAGAGGTAATCCGCGGCACCGCGCTTCACCGCGTCGACGGCCGCCTTCACGGTGGCGTAGCTCGTCATGAGCACGACCGGCGCGCCGCCGCACCGGCCGACGAGCTCCGTGCCCGGCGCGCCGGGCAGACGCACGTCGGCGAGCACCAGCTCGAACGCGCGCAGATCGTCGGCCGCCTCGGCCTCGGCGATCGAGCCCGCCTCGACCACGTCGTGCCCGTGGCGCGCGAGCAGCCGCCGGAGCTCCGTCCGGATGACGACCTCGTCCTCGACAAGCAAAATCCGGCTCACGGCGCCACCTCGGGCCCGCGCCGTGCCCCGGGCGCGCCCGCGTGAACGTCGCGGCGCAGCGCCTTCCGGACGAGCGGCGTGAGCTCGCGCGTCGCGCCGGCCTCCGCGTCGTCTCCTCCGCGCATGGGAGCAAGGCTACTCAGGACCGGAACGGCTGAACACGTGCGGAAATACGCCGCTACGCGTCAATGTTATATAGCTCAGTTTTCTGCGTTACAGATCCTGGCGCGAGGTCACCGGGAGTTATCGATCGTGGCGCCACGCGAGGGTCGAGGCGCTTTCCTCGCCGGCGGAGCGGGGGGTCTTCGCCGGGCGCGCGGGAGCTCGGAGCTCCGCGCGCCCGACCGGGCGCCCCCCCCCGCGATCGGCGTCCGCTTTACTTGCTCGTGAACAGCGAGAGGTCGATGGCATTCGCCATCGCCTCCAGGCCAGTCGGGTTCAGGTGCAGCCCATCATTCTCGAAGTCGAGGCTATCCTGCAGCTTTGTAGGATCGCTGGGGTCGACGACCGCCGGATCCATATCGATGACCGCGTCGAACTTGTCGCTCGTGCGGATCCAGGTGTTGACCGTCTTACGGGTGGCCTCGTGCGCGTCGGAGTAGTACCCGTTGCCTTTGAACGGCAGGATGGGCACGCCGTAAACGAGCATCTCTTTCGCGTGCGCCTTGTCGATGAACTCGCCATAGGCCGCGATCAGACCGTCGGCGACGGGCGGCGCGCTGTCGTTGCCGATGTCGTTCACGCCGATGAAAATGATGACCCAGCGAGCCCCGCGCTGGTCCAGGATGTCGCGCTGGTAGCGCAGCTTGGCGGTCGGCCCGAGCCCGCCGGCCAGCACGGTGCCCCCGCCGATCCCCAGGTTCAGCACGGCGACGTCCTCGGTCCCGGGATTGGCCCGCAGCCGGCGAGACAGGAAGTCCGGCCAGCGCGTGTTCCCGTCCGTGACCGAGCCGCGGCCGTCCGTGATCGAGTCGCCGAGGATGGCGATCGCCGCGGCCGAGGGGCCGGCCATGACGTCGAGGCCCGTGATGTAGTACCAGTGAGCGGTGCTCACCGGCGACGACAGCGTCGGCGACGAGACCCCATCGCCGGTCTGGATGTACGAGTTCGTCCGTGAGCCCGGGTGCCCGGTGATGCCGGCCGGGACGCTGCCGAACCGGATGGTCACCGCGAGCTTGCTGAGGGGCTTGAGCGCGTAGTCGATCGGATCGGAAAAGACGGTCTTGCCCACCGGGATGGTCACCGAGTCGGCGCCCGCGAAGGTCAAAGCCTTGTCGGTGCTCGCCTCGATGCCGTCGGCGGTCGTCGAGTCCGCGATGTGCACGGAGCTCATCGTCACCGGCCCGTCGCCGAACTCGTTCGAGAGCAGCAGCCGCACGTTGCTGCCTCCGATCGAGGTGTACACGACCTGACGCAGGGTGTTGTTGGCGAGGCCCGGCGCGGGCGGGTTGTTGCCCGGCTCGGTCAGCTGCGGACCGGTCGTCCAGGTCCCGACCCAGCGCTTCTCACCTTCACCGCCGCCGCCTTCGCCGCCCTCGCCACCTGCGCCACCTGCGCCACCCTCGCCACCGGCTCCGCCGGTCCCGGTCGCGGTCGAGCCGCCCCCTCCAGCGTCGTTGCCGCCAACTCCGGTGCTGCCGGAAGCCTCCGTGCTGCTGGAGCTCGTCGCGCCTCCCGAACCGGTCGTCGCGCCGCTCGTCGCCGCGGTTCCGGGTGAATCATCGCCGCAGGCGGTGATCGATAGAAACAGAAGTGCGTAAAGAATTTTCCGCATGATCCTCGTCCAATGCTATGTCACTTACACTCGCCGCCCACGGTGCCACAACGGGGCTCAAGAGACGACATGTTTCATTCCCGGAAGAGGCGCGGTTGATCTCGATGCCGCGATGTGGCGTTACGATCGGTAACACCCCGGCGAGATCGCGTTGCGCTCGGGGCCCCGCCTCGCCGGCGTGTGAACGGTCACGCGGCGGCGCCGCGTGACGCCGGCGCGGAGGCCTGATGAGATGGGGGTATGCCCCCGTGGAACGACGACGACGCCGCAGCCACCGAGCTCCTGCCGGGGCCGATGCGCCCCACCGGGGCCGCGGCCGAGAGCTTCGCCCTCTCCGTCATGGCCGGCCCGGACGAGGGCCTCCGGTTCACCGTGGCGCCGGGGCTGCCCGCGCGCGTGCTCGCCGGCACCAGCCCCGCCTGCGACATCCCGCTGACCGACCGGCTCGTCTCGCGCCGCCACGCCGCCTTCGAGCTCGCCGGCGCCCGCCTGCGCGTCACCGATCTCGGCTCGACAAACGGCACCTTCGTCCAGGGGATCCGCGTCGGCGACGCGTACCTGCAGGGCAGCGAGCTCGTCAGGATCGGCGAGACCGTGCTCCGCGTCGAGGCGCTCGGCGTGACGCAGGCGGCGGAGCTGTCGCGCGCCGTGCGCTTCGGCAAGCTCGTCGGCGCCAGCGAGGAGATGCGGCGGCTCTATCCGCTGTGCGAGCGACTCGCGGCCTCGAGCGTCCCTGTCGTCATCGAGGGGGAGACGGGGACCGGCAAGGAGGTGCTCGCGGAGGCGATCCACGAGCAGGGGGTGCGGGCGGCCGGGCCGTTCGTCGTGTTCGACTGCACAGCGGTGCCGCCGACGCTCGTGGAGTCGGCGCTCTTCGGTCACGAGCGCGGCGCCTTCACCGGCGCGAACGAGGCCCGCCGCGGCGTCTTCGAGGAGGCGCACGGCGGCACGCTGCTGCTCGACGAGATCGGCGATCTCGATCTCGCCCTGCAGGCCAAGCTCCTGCGCGCCATCCAGCGATCGGAGGTGCAGCGCGTCGGCTCGAACCGGTGGATCCGCGTCGACATCCGGGTGCTCGCGGCGACGCGGCGCGATCTGGAGCGCGAGATCCAGGCGGGCCGGTTCCGGGACGATCTGTTCTTCCGGCTCGCGGTGGCCCGGATCGAGCTGCCGCCGCTGCGCAAGCGGCGGGGCGACGTGACGGTGCTCGCGCACCACCTCTGGCGGCAGCTCGCGGATCGCGGGGCGCCGTTCCCGCAGGGGTTCAGCGAGCGGCTTTCGGACTACGACTGGCCGGGCAACGTGCGCGAGCTCTACAACGCCGTGGCGCGCCGCGTGGCGCTCGGCGAGGCCGCGCCGATCGAGACCACGCGGGCCGGGCTGACCTCGTCGGCCGGGCCCGCGTCGACGGCCCAGGCGGCCGGGCCCGCGTCGACGGCCCAGCCGGGCGGGCCCGCGTCGACGGCCCAGCCGGGCGGGCCCGCGTCGACGGCCCAGCCGGGCGGGCCCGCCTCCGCGGCGATGCCGCCGTCCACGCCCGTGCCCCCGGCGTCGGCCGCGGGCGCCGGGGCCGGCGAGGGCGCCGAGCCTGCGACATCGGACGACATCATCGAGGAGATCCTCGCGCTCGACCTGCCCTTGCCGCGCGCGCGGGAGCGGATCGTCGAGCACTTCGAGCGGCGCTACGTGCAGCGCGTCCTCGCGCAGCACGGGGGCAATGTCCGGAGCGCGGCGGCCGCGTCGGGCATCGCGCGGCGGTACTTCCAGATCCTGCGCGCGCGGCGTTCCACCTGAAGATGCGGCGTGCGCGGCGCTCGACCCGACATGTCGCCGCGGCCTCCGCCTCGGGCGTGGTATCGTCGCGCCGATGTTGCGGGCCCAGGGCGGCGCGTCGGCTGTCGTCCGCTACCTGCTCTTCGACGAGATCGGGGCCGGCGGCATGGCGACGGTGCATCTCGGCCGCCAGCACGGCGCGGCCGGGTTCCGGCGGACCGTCGCGGTCAAGCGGCTCTACCCGCAGTTCGTCCGGGATCCCGAGCTCGTGGCCATGCTCCTCGACGAGGCGCGCGTGGCGGCCCGCGTCCGGCACCCGAACGTCGTCTCGACGATCGACGTCGTGTCGAGCGGGGGCGAGGTGCTGCTCGTGATGGAGTACGTGCACGGCGAGTCGCTGGCGCGCCTGCTCCGCGCGGCGACGAGGGACGGCGGCGCGCCCCCGCCGCGCATCACGTGCGCGGTGCTCGCCGGCGCGCTCCACGGGCTGCACGCGGCGCACGAGGCCACCACCGAGGACGGCGCTCCGCTCGGCCTCGTGCACCGCGACGTATCGCCTCACAACCTGCTCGTCGGCGAGGACGGGGTGGCGCGCGTGCTCGACTTCGGCGTGGCCAAGTCCGCCGGGCGGGCGCAGATCACGCGCGACGGGCAGATCAAGGGCAAACTGGCCTACATGTCGCCCGAGCAGATCGCGGGCGAGCCGCTCGACAGGCGCGCGGACGTGTACTCGGCCGGGGTGGTGCTGTGGGAGACGCTGACGGGCGAGCGCCTGTTCGAGGGGCGGGGCGAGGCGCTCTCCATCCTGCGGCTGCTGCAGGCGGGCGTGGATCCGCCGAGCGCCCGCCGGCCCGGGGTGCCGCCGGAGCTGGAGGCGATCACGCTGCGCGCGCTCGCGCGCGGTCCGGAGGACCGATTCCCGACGGCGCGCGCGATGGCGCTCGCGCTGGAGGCGACCGGCCTCGCGGCGTCGACCTCGGAGGTGGGCGGGTGGGTGTCCTCGCTCGCGGGCGAGTCGCTGGCGCAGCGCGCGGCGCTGATCGCCGCGATCGAGCCGAGGGCGTCGACCCCGAGCGCGGCGCCGGAGCTCGGGACCGGCCCGGCGGAGGCCGCCGCAGGCCCGGCGGAGGCCGCCGCAGGCCCGGCGGAGGCCGCCGCGTCGAGCGCACCGCAGGCCGCGAGCCGGCAGCGCTGGGGCGCGGTCGCGGCGACGGGCGCGCTGCTCGCCATCGCGGCGGCGGCGATCGGCCTCGCGCGCGCCGAGGCGCCGCTGCGCGTGCGCGCGAAGGCCGGCATCGCGGCGGCGGCGGCGCGGGCGCGGGGCGCGGCGCGGCCGGGTGCGCTCGCGCATCAGGCGCCGTCCGTGGCCGGCGGCGCCAGCACGGGCGTGCCGGGGGCGCGGGGCGCGGTCGTGGCGCCGGGCACGTCAGCCGAGCCGGGCACCGCGAGCGCGCAGGGCACGTCAGCCGAGCCGGGCACCGCGAGCGCGCAGGCCGCGCCCGCCGCGCGGGCCGCGCCGCCCGCCCGCCCCGGCCCGCGCCGGCCGCCACGCCGCGAGCCGGCGCGCGACGGGTGCACTCCACCGTTCGTCATCGATGGACAGGGCCACAAGCGCTACAAGCGCGAATGCTTCTGACGGAGGCCGGATGAACCAGCGCACCCCTCGCCGCTCCCTCGTCGTCGCCGCCGCCCTCTCGGCCCTCGCCTGCCTCCACCCGGCCCGCGCCCTGGCCGGCGACGCCGAGGCCTGCTTCACGGCCTCCGAGGAGGGCCAGCGCCTGCGCGACGAAGGCCGGCTGCGCGAGGCGCGTGCGCGCTTCATCGCGTGCGGCGGCGCCGCCTGTCCCGCCCTCGTCCAGTCGGACTGCGCGGGCTGGCTCTCCGACGTCACCGCGCGCGTGCCGACGCTGATCGTGAGCGCCCAGGACGAGCAGGGCCACGACGTGGCCGACGTGCGGCTGACGATCGACGGCGCGCCCCTCGCCGCGCGGCTGGACGGCAAGGCCGTCGAGGTCGACCCGGGCGAGCGCGTGCTCCGCTTCGAGCGCGCGGGCAGCGCTCCCGTGGAGCTGCGGCTCGTGGTGCGCGAGGGAGAGAAGCTGCGCCGCGTCTCGGCCCGGCTCGCCCGGTCGGCCGCGCCGGGAGCGGGCGCGCTCGCGCCCCGCGAGGACCGGGCCGCGTCGTCGCCCGCGAGCGCGCTCTTCCTGCCCATCGCGCTCGGCGGCGCCGCGGTCGTCGGCGGGGTCGCCTACGCGGCGTTCGGCCTGAGCGCGCGCGCCGACACCGAACGCCTGCGGACGACCTGCGCGCCGCGCTGCACCGAGGCGGACGTCGACGCCGTGCGGACCAAGGTCCTCGCCGCGAACATCGCGTTCGGCGTCGGCGTGGCGGCGCTCGGCGGCGCCGTGGCCGCGCTCCTGCTGCGCCGCCCCGACGCCGCCTCGCCCGCCGCCGCCGTGCATGGGGTCCTCTTGCCCGGGGGCGCCGCCGCGGCGCTCGGCGGCCGGTACTGAGGGGCGGCTGCTCGATTTCAACGGATCGACCTGGCCACGCACAGCATGCCGCTGCGGCATCGCCGACTTGCGATAAACGGCCCGCAGCAGATCTTCCCTGTCTTCCCGGCGGAGCCCTTTCGCCTCCTCGAGCCGACCTCGGGAAATCGATGGATCCTCTCGATTGTGGCGCTCTTCTCCGCGCTGGGGATGGGCGCCGCGGGCCCCGCGGCGCACGTGGAGGAGCCGGCGGCGAACAGTCCGGCATCCGGCGAGGCTCCGGCGAACGGCGCGTCGGCGGACACCCCGAGCGGCGATTCGCCGATCGAGACGCCGGACCAGCCGTGCAAGCTGGACAGCTGTCTCCGCCCTCATGACCCCTGCACGTGCAGCAATACAGGGTGGGCCGGATATCGCGGCACCGGCCCGCACCACCCTGGGTGTCTGTACTGCCGCTGCGATTGACAGGCGCCGACGGAATCGGCGAGGGCGGCTCACTCCGCAGGGGACCGGGGCGCCTTTGACGGTCGACGCCCTTCCGGCACGATGGTCTCACCGCGCGCCAGCATCGCCACAAGATCCGCGATCTTCTTCGCGCGCCCCGCGGGCGTCTTCATGTTGCTCACGCGGAACGCCAGCGCGAACAGGTTCTGTCGCCCGAGCGTCCGAAACGTCTCGTGAGCTCGTGGGTTCGCCTCGATCGCGGCGCGAAGATCGTCGGGGAGGGTGTCCTGGGTTGCGCTGCGCATCGGCGCGTACGCCGCATCCCAGCGGCCATCGGCCTTGGCCGCGTCCACCTGCCGCTGCCCGTGGGGCGTCATGCGCCCCGCGGCGGTCAAGCGGGCGATGTTGTCGCGGTTGATCTGACTCCAGACGCTCCGCGCCTTGCGCGGCGAGTACCGCTGCAAGAACGAGGCTTCATCCAGGGCTTTTCGGATCCCGTCGATCCATCCCCAGCAGAGCGCCACGTCGAGCGCTTGCGCGTTGGTCACCGTCGGCACGCCGGAGCCCTTCTTGTAGATCCTCAGCCACAGCTCCGTCTCCTGCGCGTGGTTTACGGCCAGCCACGCCTCGAGCTCGGCTTCGGTACGGAAGCTCTTGATCTTGTTCTTGTCGGGAACGATAGGCGCCATGCAGTCTGCCTCGCAGCGCGGCCATCCTACGGCGAGCCCGCCGAAGCGGCCAGCGCCGAGCTCGTCGAACGCCGGATCGCCCGAGCTCGCCTCGGGGTCGAGTTTCAGCTCTCCCGGGAGGCTCCCGGCAGGAGCGGACCGCGCGGCGCGCGTGCCAGCCCCCGGCGCGGGGCTCAGCGTACGGTCCGCGAGAGCGATGCCTCGTCGAGCTCGTCCTCGGCAGCGCGCTCGAGCGCGGCGCGGAGCTCGTCATCGGCCGTGGACTCGGCGGCGACGCGGATGAGGCTTTGCGCCTCGGGGTATCCGGTGACGCGCAGGAGGAGGGCAGCGCCGATCCGGCGATCCGGCGGGGCGCTGGCGTCGTCCAGGGTGTGGAGCACGTCCTCGGGCGTCAGGCCGGTCGCGCGGTAGTCGCCTGCGGTGAGCATCTTGCGGAGATCCTCGCGCCAGGCCGCGGGCTCGCGGCCGCGCCGCTCCAGCGCCTCGGCGCCTGGCGGGGCCGCGCCCCCCGCGGCGCGCTCGTGCGCCTCGCGGATGCGCTGCGCGAGCGCCTCGGCCAGGCCGCGCCCCGCCCGGAGCTCGGCCGGGACATCGTGACCCTGGCGGAACAGGAAGAGGCGGTCGTCGCGCGTCTGGATCGCGGTGAGCTCGGTGTAAGGGAGCCAGTCGCGCGAGAAGTCGCGCTCGACGAGCACGCCGTCGCTGCCCACCACGACCCGCGTGGGGCGAGCGCCTCGGCTGATGAGCCAGGCAGGCAGCAGAGAGAGCACAAGCCATCTCGCCGCGAACGCGGCGTAGTCGAGGGGCGAGCCGCGGAAGCTGTCGGCCCTCAAGAACACCCAGTGGAAGCAGAGCATGGAGACGAGCAGGAAGGCACAGCCGGCCGCGAGCTCGCGGCTGGCGCTGCCGAGCGAGACCGCCACGCGCCGCGCCGCCGGGCCGAGGCCGAGGGCCGCGAGCAGCCGCGCGCCCTCCTCCTCGCGCTCGACCTGCACCTCGAGGAGCCGCCCGCCGCGGAGCTCCAGCGCGACGTGGGAGCGCGGCTCGGGCACGACAAGGCCGGAGCGGATCGCGGCGCGCGGGATCCAGCGGACCGCGGCGCCGCGGGTGAGGCGCAGGCCGGTCGCGCAGGCCGCCACGCGCACCGCGCCGCGCCGGGCGAGGGGAGCGGCGGTGATGGCGGCGCTCAGCAGCGCGAGGAAGATGCCGGCGAGCATGCCGGCTCCGCGCCAGGCCCCGACGTCGCGGGCCATCTGGCCGAACAGCGGTGAGGCGAGCTTCTGCCCGAGGACGGCGGCGAGCTCGCTGACGAGCATGGGACCCGCGATCGAGAGCAGCGCGAGCGCCCCGAGGACGCGTCCCACGCCAGGGTGGCGCTGCGCAACGCGGGAGCTCGTGAGCTCGAAGGAGGGTCTGGAGGGCGGCGGCATGCCGTGGAATTGTCTCTTCAGCAGACCCGGGCCCGAACACAAATCGCGTCACCCGGCCGTGCCAGGCTCGCCGATCGCCGCGCATGTCCCGGATCTTCGACCCGAAGACGGCCAGCGCCCGCGACCAGGCCGGCCGCAACCGCCGCCAGGCGGCGACGCCGCGATGCCTTCGCCCCCGTCGCCTCGACCCCATCTCTCCTCGCCCCCACCCCGCGGAGCGGGTGCGGGCTGACCTACAACGGCGGCGTAGATTCGAGATGCTGTCGTCCGCGCGGTTCCCGCGCGGGGTATTACCCTGTGGGTTACCGAAGCGGTCACGGCCGGACATTTCATCCAGAGTGAAAAAGGGCTCTCTTTTAGGTTTGGTGGAAGCGTGTCCACGTGTGAACAGGTTGCAGCGCGAGACCTGAACAGCAGAGATGAATCAGCGCGATGAGGGAGGAGGCTCCGTGGAGGCCGTAGGACCGTCGCGTGATGGTGCGCACCTTGCCATTGGCTGACGCCGATCGAGAATGGCTGCGAACGTCGTGCTCGCGCGAGGGTGCCGCTCTCCACCGCCGCCGGCGCCGCGCTCGCCACCTTCTCCGGCGCGGCCGCGGGCGTCTCGCGGCGCTCCCGCCGGAGCACCTCCTCCGCATCCTCGCCGGACACCCCTTCCGTCGCCGCCCGCACGTCGTCGCCGAGGCCGCGCGGCGTCAAGGCGGACGTGGGCCCCCCTCACGCCGGCCGGATCGGACGATCCCGCGAGCGAGCACGAATCCGCGGGGTACTTGGCCGTTGTGCGGCAGCGGGATGCGCCGCTACCATCCCTCCACCGGAGGAACATCCCATGGCCAAGTCCAAATCCCCGAAGAAGTCATCCGAGAAATCCGCGCCGGCCGGCACGGCCGAGGAGATACCGCCGCCGCTCGTCCTGACGGCCGCGGAGCAGGATCTCCTGGAGCGCTCCCTCAAGCTGCTGGTCAACATCCAGACCACGCCCTTCAGCGCGCGTGCCCGTCGCGAGGGCTATACCACCGACGAGCATCGCGAAGGGTGGCGGCTCCTCAGGATCGCTTCGGGCGAGGAGAAGCCGCTCGATCACCTCTTCGTCGAGGTCGCGAACGGCGGCGTGCTGCAAGGCGCGGAGCGGCTCCGCCTGCTCCAGGACGTCGACGCCTTCGAAAATATGTGGTTCCCCCGCACACACGTCGTCATTCGCCGCATCGTCCCGCGCGCCCGCCGTGACGCCTTCGAGGCCGCTTTCTTCAAAAACCTCGAGCAACAGCCCCTCGGGCCGGCGGTCATCGTGTCGGTCCGGACGTTCCTCTCCCGCCTCGACGGCCTCTCCCAGAGCAGCGACGAGGACGCGAAGAAGGTCCGGCAGACCCTCGTAAGGCGTGGCCTGACGGAGGAGAAGCTCAAGGACGTCCGCGATCTGCTCGGCAGGCTCGAGGTCGGCGGAGGCCCGCTGCCCCAGCGCAAGGTGTCCGCCGCCGAGCTCGCGAAGGCCCAGCAAGCGCAGCGAGAAGCCCTCGACGATCTCCGCGACTGGTTCAACGACTGGGCAACCACCTTCCGGCAGGTGTTCGGCACCAAGGCGCAGCTCAAGCTCGGCCTCACCACGGCCAAACGCGCGTCGGCCGGCAAGAAGGAGGTGGCCGAGGAAGAGGACGACGGCGAGGAGACCAGCGAGGAGGAGACGGGCGAGGAGGAGCTCGACGAGGAGGAGGTCAGCGACGACGAGTCCGAGCTTGATGAGGACGAGTAGCCGGAACCGTCCCCTGCGACGCGGCGCGCCGTAGCTGGCGTTCGGGGCGTGTCACCCCGCGGCGTTCCACCGATTCAGCGGCGACTCGGCAACCACGGTCCGCGTTGAGCGGACGCTCCGGCGCCGGACGAAAAGCCGATCTCGTGCAAGCCCGCACGCGATGCCTACCAGCAGGACGGGCAGTCGCTCCCCCCGCAGTCCATGGGTGATCGGATAGCAGATGCGCCATCACGCAGTGTGTCTCGTTCGACGACGCGGCTTGGGTGGCACCGTCAGCCCTTGAATTCGATCCAGGACACTCGGTCGTCGACGCCAATTTGGGTCGGACCCGAGGTCGCGGAACCGGAGCATCGATTCCCCCCACATGAGCGGTTGGTCGTCAGTGTCCCACAGAAGCCGAGTGATCGTTCCATGAGCCGAGCTGAGAGCCCGCATCAACAAGATCGGGTGAAGGGGGGGCGCGCGAGGCGGGCTCATCTGCGCTCTTCTTCTCCGTCACGACGGGGAGCTTCTCGCTCTGCACGATAGTTCGCGCGATCGCTGCGTTGAGGAGCGTGGCAAGCACAAGGACCTTCGCACTGACCGGCTTGCGCGCGGTGATCTCGTCGAGCCTGGCACCCGCCTTCTCGCCTTTGTTATCGATCTCGATCTCCCAACGGACGCGGTAGAGATCACCTACCTGATGTGGGCCGTGCGTCTTGCAGGGCACGTTGGTCAGGAAGAAGCAGTAGCCCTTGGGCTTGGGGATGCCAACCAGGCGATAGTGAGCCTGGAGGACCACTCTTTGTGGACTCAATGGGGCCGCCGCCTTTCAGCGGCGGAGAGCGGGGTCCAGAAGACCTTCGAGACGGTCGGCCTCGCGCTTCAATGGGGCCGCCGCCTTTCAGCGGCGGAGAGGGAGGAAGTCTCCCACGGAGGAGACGTCCACCTTGTCGCTTCAATGGGGCCGCCGCCTTTCAGCGGCGGAGAGCGGATCACTCGCACCGGCGCGTACGTCTACGAGGGCGGGCTTCAATGGGGCCGCCGCCTTTCAGCGGCGGAGAGGGGACGCTGGTACAGGAGCGGGTTCATCTTGGCGTCGCTTCAATGGGGCCGCCGCCTTTCAGCGGAGGAGAGTCTCCATCACGAAGAACATGAAGCGGTGAACCGCCTCGCTTCAATGGGGCCGCCGCCTTTCAGCGGCGGAGAGGTGCCACCGCTTACCGTAGCTTTGACCCTATCCCGCCCTGCTTCAATGGGGCCGCCGCCTTTCAGCGGCGGAGAGGGAAACCGTGCGGTCGCGTTGGGGGGCGGGGCGCTAGCTTCAATGGGGCCGCCGCCTTTCAGCGTGGATTTCGCGCCCAGAAATCCGATCCGGGGCGTGAGAAATCCGGCGCAGTAAAAGGAACGCCTTGAAAGAAAGGCTCGGCGTGGCGACCCGTCCGGGTTGCTATGACCAAACGAAGGCACACGCCGAGCACCTGCAAGGTGCGCCGGCGCGAGCTCGGGCTCAAGAGGAAAGGCGACGGGCCGCACCAGGAGCGAATCCGGCGGCCAAACCCTGCCATGATTCACCTCGCGCCCACGGAGAAGAACCTGACGGGCATCGCAGGGCTTGCCCCGTTCGGCGCCTTCCTCCGGAAGCTCGGCGTCGACGCGGCCTTGAGCCGCAGGTTCTTCCGGCTCAAGACGGGCCGCTCGGTGATCTACCCGATGGCCGCGCAGATGCGCCTGCTGATGGACAGCGCGCTCGCCGGCGAGGAGCGCGTCTTCGGCATCGAGGCGCTCGCTGTCGATCCGCTCTTCGCACGCCTCGCCGGCGGAGTCGTCCCGAGCATCGACACCGTCTACCGGGACCTGTGCCGCTTCGATGACAATGCGCTCGAGGTGCTGCACAGCATGGTCGTCGACCATGGGCTTGCCCTCGTGGCTCGTCGAAAGCACCGATTCGTGCACATCGACGTCGACACGACCGTGGAGCCGCTCTTCGGGATGCAGGAGGGGGCACGGCCGGGCCCGAACCCGCGCTACCACGGCCGGCCGAGCTATCATCCGATCCTGGCGCGTATCGCCGAGGTCGACGCCATCGTCGGGGCCAAGCTGCGACCGGGCGACACGAGCTTCGGCGAAGCCGATGTGCCCTTCGTCGAGGAGTGCATCGATCGCGCGCGCGCCGCAGCTCCGAGTGCGGCCATCTACGTACGGATCGATGGCGCTGGGGATTGCAGCGCCTTGATGCACGCCGTTGCTGCGAAGGGATGCTTTTTCCTGACCAAGGCGCGGATGAGCCCCGATCTGGTGGGCAGAGTCGCGTACGCCACCGGATGGCGGACCATCGACTGGGATGCCGACGGTCGTCCTCGCCGGCAGGTGACCGAGGTCCCCTTCAGGCGCCGCGATTGGCCCGATGTAGTCCGCGTCATCGCCGTACGCACACGCGACCGGGAGAATGGAAAACAGATCTACCTTTGGGAGGGGCTCGACTACACGGTGCAGGTCTTTTTGACCAACGAGCCGGTCGAAGCGCCGGAAGACGTCGCGGCGCGGTATGACCTGCGCGCGGGCATCGAGCCGCTCATTGGCGAGCTCAAGCACGGGTGGGGATGCGGTCGCGTGCCGAGCCACTGCTTCAACGCCAATCATGCCGCGCTGCTGCTGAAGCTGCTGACGGCCAACCTGATGCGCCGCTATGTGCTGGAGCACGTTCCGCACCTGGCGAGCTGGCGAACGCCGTGGCTGCGCCGCGCGCTGATCCTCGTTCCGGGAAGATTGGCCCGGTCGGCTCGGGGCACGACCCTGCACGTGCCGACGTGCTCGCAGCTCGCCCGCTGGCTCAATTGAGCATGGAACCAGCCGAAATATTCGTGGGGGGTAAGGGGGGCGTGTGCCTTCGTGATGCTCTGGGCGCAGCCAATTGTAGTTCAAACCGCATTCTTTTGGCTAAGCGCGGCTCGCACCGCAATTTCGGCTCGCTCGTGCCCCCTGGGCGCGAAATCCACGTTCAGCGGAGGAGAGGCATCATCGACCACTTCGCTGCGAAGTTTCAGATCCAGGCTTCAATGGGGCCGCCGCCTTTCAGCGGCGGAGAGCCCCCGCTCGACAGGTGGGCGGTCACGACGGTGCAGCAGCTTCAATGGGGCCGCCGCCTTTCAGCGGCGGAGAGCGGCGACGTGAGCGAACCCGCGTGGACCGCCTTCGAGCTTCAATGGGGCCGCCGCCTTTCAGCAGCGGAGAGAGGTTCGCGCGGAGCTCATCGCGCAGAGCCCGTTCCTGCTTCAATGGGGCCGCCGCCTTTCAGCGGCGGAGAGGACCGCCGACGCCGCGGCAGGCCTGCCACGCGAGCTCGCTTCAATGGGGCCGCCGCCTTTCAGCGGCGGAGAGGACACCTGGACCGGTGACGAGGAGGAGGGCGTCACCGCTTCAATGGGGCCGCCGCCTTTCAGCGGCGGAGAGCGCCGGGAGCGGCTCATCGAAAAGGCGCTCGTAGAAGCTTCAATGGGGCCGCCGCCTTTCAGCGGCGGAGAGCCGGGTGCGGCGGCTCGCCATCGGCCAGCAGGCGCAGGCTTCAACGTGGATTTCGCGCCCAGAAATCCGATCCGGGGCGTGAGAAATCCGGCGCAGTAAAAGGAACGCCTTGAAAGAAAGGCTCGGCGTGGCGACCCGTCCGGGTTGCTATGACCAAACGAAGGCACACGCCGAGCACCTGCAAGGTGCGCCGGCGCGAGCTCGGGCTCAAGAGGAAAGGCGACGGGCCGCACCAGGAGCGAATCCGGCGGCCAAACCCTGCCATGATTCACCTCGCGCCCACGGAGAAGAACCTGACGGGCATCGCAGGGCTTGCCCCGTTCGGCGCCTTCCTCCGGAAGCTCGGCGTCGACGCGGCCTTGAGCCGCAGGTTCTTCCGGCTCAAGACGGGCCGCTCGGTGATCTACCCGATGGCCGCGCAGATGCGCCTGCTGATGGACAGCGCGCTCGCCGGCGAGGAGCGCGTCTTCGGCATCGAGGCGCTCGCTGTCGATCCGCTCTTCGCACGCCTCGCCGGCGGAGTCGTCCCGAGCATCGACACCGTCTACCGGGACCTGTGCCGCTTCGATGACAATGCGCTCGAGGTGCTGCACAGCATGGTCGTCGACCATGGGCTTGCCCTCGTGGCTCGTCGAAAGCACCGATTCGTGCACATCGACGTCGACACGACCGTGGAGCCGCTCTTCGGGATGCAGGAGGGGGCACGGCCGGGCCCGAACCCGCGCTACCACGGCCGGCCGAGCTATCATCCGATCCTGGCGCGTATCGCCGAGGTCGACGCCATCGTCGGGGCCAAGCTGCGACCGGGCGACACGAGCTTCGGCGAAGCCGATGTGCCCTTCGTCGAGGAGTGCATCGATCGCGCGCGCGCCGCAGCTCCGAGTGCGGCCATCTACGTACGGATCGATGGCGCTGGGGATTGCAGCGCCTTGATGCACGCCGTTGCTGCGAAGGGATGCTTTTTCCTGACCAAGGCGCGGATGAGCCCCGATCTGGTGGGCAGAGTCGCGTACGCCACCGGATGGCGGACCATCGACTGGGATGCCGACGGTCGTCCTCGCCGGCAGGTGACCGAGGTCCCCTTCAGGCGCCGCGATTGGCCCGATGTAGTCCGCGTCATCGCCGTACGCACACGCGACCGGGAGAATGGAAAACAGATCTACCTTTGGGAGGGGCTCGACTACACGGTGCAGGTCTTTTTGACCAACGAGCCGGTCGAAGCGCCGGAAGACGTCGCGGCGCGGTATGACCTGCGCGCGGGCATCGAGCCGCTCATTGGCGAGCTCAAGCACGGGTGGGGATGCGGTCGCGTGCCGAGCCACTGCTTCAACGCCAATCATGCCGCGCTGCTGCTGAAGCTGCTGACGGCCAACCTGATGCGCCGCTATGTGCTGGAGCACGTTCCGCACCTGGCGAGCTGGCGAACGCCGTGGCTGCGCCGCGCGCTGATCCTCGTTCCGGGAAGATTGGCCCGGTCGGCTCGGGGCACGACCCTGCACGTGCCGACGTGCTCGCAGCTCGCCCGCTGGCTCAATTGAGCATGGAACCAGCCGAAATATTCGTGGGGGGTAAGGGGGGCGTGTGCCTTCGTGATGCTCTGGGCGCAGCCAATTGTAGTTCAAACCGCATTCTTTTGGCTAAGCGCGGCTCGCACCGCAATTTCGGCTCGCTCGTGCCCCCTGGGCGCGAAATCCACGTTCAATGGGGCCGCCGCCTTTCAGCGGCGGAGAGGCCGCCTTGCTGCGCGTTCCTGGACACAGTGACTGAGCTTCAATGGGGCCGCCGCCTTTCAGCGGCGGAGAGGGTTGTAGCTCGAGTTCGAGATGACCGGAGTCCCCTTGCTTCAATGGGGCCGCCGCCTTTCAGCGGCGGAGAGGAGCCCGTGCGGCTGCGGCTGCCATCTTCGTGCGACCGCTTCAATGGGGCCGCCGCCTTTCAGCGGCGGAGAGATCCGCGGGGCGGTCCCCGCGTTCATCTTCGACGCGCTTCAATGGGGCCGCCGCCTTTCAGCGGCGGAGAGCGCGACTGGACGTTCGGACCGAACGACGAGGCGCTGCTTCAATGGGGCCGCCGCCTTTCAGCGGCGGAGAGGACCATTGCGGGACGAGCACAACCACGTGGATCCGGCGCTTCAATGGGGCCGCCGCCTTTCAGCGGCGGAGAGCAAGGCCCTCCGCGCGCTCGCCGAGGGCGACGACGAGGAGCTTCAATGGGGCCGCCGCCTTTCAGCGGCGGAGAGCGCTAAAAGCGCCATCCAGTGTCGTACCTGGTTGCGGCTTCAATGGGGCCGCCGCCTTTCAGCGGCGGAGAGGACGCGCGCCTACGGTAACCGCATGCGGTTGTTCCTGGGGCTTCAATGGGGCCGCCGCCTTTCAGCGGCGGAGAGCTCGAGGATGCGCCGCGGGGAGCCTTCCCGGTGCCGCAGCTTCAATGGGGCCGCCGCCTTTCAGCGGCGGAGAGGTGCTCGGGCTCTCTGCGTCCTACCTGTGCGACATAGCTTCAATGGGGCCGCCGCCTTTCAGCGGCGGAGAGACCCCGCGGCGTTCAACGAGTTCGTGCTGCGCGACGAGCTTCAATGGGGCCGCCGCCTTTCAGCGGCGGAGAGACGGCGATCGATAAGGGCGGGCCGATGGCCTACAGCGCTTCAATGGGGCCGCCGCCTTTCAGCGGCGGAGAGAGGCCTCCCAGACCTACCTAACATTTCGCGCACTTGCAACCCGGTTTGCGAGAGGTCCCCGTCCCACCCCCCGCTCCGGCCACTCGGGGCCGCCCCGCGCGCCCCCGGCCATCTCGAAATCCATCGTCTTTTCAAACACCTGCCGGCCTTGCGAGCGCCCCCCGGGTTTTCCGCGTCACTCCACCGCTCGCAGCCGGTGCTCCCGCCCTCTTCTACCACACCCCCTCCTCTCCTCGCCCAGGCCTTCCGCTCTCCCCGGTCGCCTTGCCGCTCCCTGCCCCACCTCGCCCGAGTCATCCCCCACCTCGCCCGACTCATCCCCCACCTCGCCCGCCTCATCCCCCTCGGGACGCTCACCTCCCGAGCCGGGGACGACCCCCGCCGCCCCGGGGTCCCGCCCGCCGACCCCCGCGACCCACCGCCCGCGCCGGGGCTTCGTCCGCCCGACCGCCGGCACCCTTGTACTCCAGCCGCACGTCGCGGGATCTCCGCGGATCTCGATGAGCGGGCGCACGATCGGGACGCTTGCCTCGTTCGCACACGGGTGGAGCCTCCGACGCTCGGGATCCCTCCCTCGCACGGGTTCACCACTGCGGGCCCGCCGGCGACGGTGGCTGCCGAGCACGCATCCCCGCCGTAGATGCCGTGCGCCCCGTCAGGTGCCTGATTGAGCCCGGGCCACCTCTCGCCGTGGCGGCTCCCATCGCACCGTCAACCGCGGCGGCGGCCTGGCCAGGGTGTCGCGGCGGGTCGTGGCCGTGGCACGCGGGCGACGTCGTGCATCCCCGGGGCGCAAGGCCGTCCGTGCGCTCTGACGCGACGTGGCCGGGCTTCCGGTGCCGGCAGGTTGACGAGCACGCGAGCCGCGCAGGCAGCTACGCCCTGGCTCACGCTCTGGACGGTACGACCCCTGGTCCGTGTAGTGTTGTCGTCTAGATTCCGTTTGACGCCGATCCTGTGATCAGAAGAATGGCCCGCACCGCCACGTTGGTCGTCCGTTGAGGAGAGGCGAGAGGGGGATGATGGGCACAAGAAGCCGGCGGATCCCATGGGCGGTCCTGGTCGTCCCCCCGTTCGTCGTCGTACCGACGCAAGGAGAGGCGTCCGAGTTGAGCGCCGGTGTGAGCCTCGGGTGGCTCCAGGCCGGTACCGTTTCGCGCCTCGCGGTGGGGCCGCACGCGGGCATATCGTGGCCCATCCAGAGAGACATCCTGTTCACGGTACACGACCTGTGCACGATCCTACCCCCGACCCAGGAGGACGGGCCCGGGGTCTACAACCAGACCTCGGTTGACATCGGGTACGCGTGGAAGGACGGCAACGTGAGCGCGGGGCCGTCTGTCGCGTTCTACGTCATGCCGGCGTGCGGCGTCACCTTGTGCGGCCGCGTCGGTGGCTTGGCCGTAGGCGGCCACGCGCAGACCAACGCGTACGTCGCCGGACCGCTGGGGTGTCGGTGAGCGTCAACATGGATTGGGTCGGTCGGGGCAGCTTGGTGCTCCCGGGCTATGTGTCCGTCGTCGTTGTTGCTGGTCCTGTGCTTCGATGGAGTGAGAAATGAACGTGAGAAAAGTTCTATTATTGATCTTGGTCATCGCGGTTTGGGCGCTGGCGGCGTGCAACTGGACGATAGGAGACTGCTATCCTGTCGGGGAAAGAACTTCGGGTGCAGGTGCCGGTCCAGGCTCGGAGCCCCGCCCCATCTACACCTCCGCCGCATCCGGTGACTTCGGGGCCGACCCCCAAGGTGGCGGCGAGCGCAAGATCGCGTGCAACGAGTGGGAACTCGAAGACGAAGAGGAGAGACCGAGCGACAGCGACAGCGCGGAGAGGCCGACAGGTAGCCCGACGAGCCCGCCAGACCCGTGCCCCGAAGTCGGCGACACAGCCGGAGACGGAGCGATCGCCTTGACCTGTAGCGATGCGTGCAGCTCGAAGTGTTCGCCTGGAATGGCTCGCATCATATACGTAAATTTCGATCCGGAGGATTTCCCGTTTGTCACCACCGTCAAGGATGACGGCCGGGGCAAGGCCGGCGGGTATCAAGAGGCCAAGGCCAACCTGAAATTCAAGCACAGGCTTTCAGACGGCACCAACGAGTGGTACTGTCCTCTCACCATCAAGATGCCGCTCCGGACTGAGTTGATGGGGGAAATCGATCCAGTCCGTGCAGCCGGCCTCAGCGAGGAGATCACGGAGGAGGTCGGATACAGCATGGACTACAATCTCCCGCCGGGGATCTTCTGCGAAAGGTTTCGCAGCGCGGCGGACGCTGCGTTCAAGTTCAAGTATAAGGGGCTCGGCGCCTCGGTGACGAAATGATGGTGATAGACCGCTCCGAGCTGCTCGACGTCGTTTACCGATTCTACCCGCGGGGCGTGCATAACTTCGACCGCATCCACGTACCTCCCAACGAGCCATTCTACGACGACACGGAGGAGCATCGCCGCCTGGTGGAAGCCGCAAACCGCGGGCGAGCGGAGTACCCAACGTGGGAAGCGATGATCCACCGCATGTACGAACGATACGGCCTTCAAAACGAGTCGCTCAGCCTTGTGGCAGGGGGGAGCGACCCGGCGTACTCGGCCCGCATCTATCGCCCCAAGGACTTGGAGCCCGTTCCCTCGCCCAACAGCAGGGCTTCGCTCAGCTTCCACGTGAGCCTCCTCGGGGCCTATTATGGGATCCACGATACGGGCGAGCCCGACGAGATACCGGCGGCGGTCGCAGAAGAGATCGAGGCCACGTACCCCGGTTACCGGACGATCCCGCCGGAGTTCGGGAACGAGGTGGTGCCGGACGTGGCGATGGACGGGGCGTTGATGGGCGAGGCGACGATCTACATGTGCCTCTTCTCGCCCAAGTGGACTTGGGTGGATCCGGTGTAGCCCTTCCCTGGAACGAAAGGCCGTTACCGGTACCTCCCGCGCGGCGGTGAACGGCCGATGCGAATGTCGGCGAGCTTGGCGCGGCTGCCGTCCGCCTGGTCAAGCTGGGCCACGTCGCCAGCGAGCTCCTCGAGCGCGGGCTCGGCGCCGCGGCCTGGAGTAAATCCATGAAGACAACTCTCTCTGAGCTGCTCGACGTCGTTTACCGCTTCTACCCGCGGGGCGTGCATAAAATCCACCGCATCTATGTGCCTCCGGGCGACCCCGTCTGGGAGGACACGGAGGAGCACCGCCGCCTGGTGGAAGCCGCAAACCGCGGGCGAGCGGAGTACCCAACGTGGGAAGCGATGATCCACCGCATGTACGAACGATACGGCCTTCAAAACGAGTCGCTCAGCCTTGTGGCAGGGGGGAGCGACCCGGCGTACTCGGCCCGCATCTATCGCCCCAAGGACTTGGAGCCCGTTCCCTCGCCCAACAGCAGGGCTTCGCTCAGCTTCCACGTGAGCCTCCTCGGGCCCTATTATGGGATCCACGATACGGGCGAGCCCGACGAGATGCCGGGGGCGGTCGCAGAAGAGATCGAGGCCACGTACCCTGGCTACCAGCCGATCCCGCCGGAGCTCGGGAACGAGGTGGTGCCGGATGTGGATATGGACGGCTTGATGATGGGCGAGGCGACGATCTACATGTGCCTCTTCTCGCCCAAGTGGACTTGGGTGGATCCGGTGTAGCCCTTCCCTGGAAGAAAGGCCGTTACCGGTACCTCCCGCGCGGCGGTGGGCGGTCGATACGAATGTCGACGAGCTCGGCGAGGCCGCCGTCCACCTACTCAAGCTGGGCCACGTCGCCCGCGCGCTCCTCGAGCGCGGGCTCGGCGCCGCCGCCTGGAGTAAGATTCCTGGAGCTCGGCGCGACCGTCCACCTTGCTGACATCAGGCTCACGTGCGGTATCCCGAAGGCCCGGGCGCGTCGCCGCCAACGCGCTACCGGTGCGTGTTCACAGAGCCTCTGCGTCGACCCTACTCAGGGAAACGTTGCGTCTCAACCTGGATGCCGTCCTCCCCCGTGATCACGTCGCCCGACCAATCCCAGCTCGTGCCGCCTTGGCCCGGCAGCCCCAGCTCGTAGGTCACGCCCTCCAGCGTGAGTTGGTCCTCGTCGAGGTAGGCGATGCCGATCGAGTCGCCGCCGCGCCCGGGGCCGCCGTAGCCACCGTCGCCCCCTCGGCCGCCGTCGCCACCCTGACAGGACCATGTGCCGTCCCCCACGGCGCCGCCTAGTTCGCCTCGGCCCCCTTCGCCGCCTTCCTCGGGCTCCCCGCCGTTGCCACCTGGGCCCGCGTCGATGGTCGTGACGACGCTATCGCGCAGCGTCAGCTTGGCGTGGAGCGCGACGATGCCGATGGTCGGGTGCCCGTTTTCGCCCCCGCGGCCGCCCCTGCCGCCGCAGCCGCCGGCGCCTCCCGAGCCGCCGCCGGCGCCTCCCTTGGCGGCCACGCCGCACGCGGTGAGCCCCCCTCGACGGCCGCCGCCGCCTCCGCCGCCTTGACCCGGCATGCCCCTGCCGCCGTCGCCTGCCCAGTCGGCCACCCAGCCTGTCTCGGTGATACGCCCGATGCCCTGACCCGCAGTGCCTACGACGCCGTACATGCCGGAGATCCCGTTGTTTCCACCGTTGCAATGGATGCCTGGCAGGTCCCCGCCTCCTCCCCGGCCAGCGTGCGTGGCGTCTGGAGTTGGCGTCGGCTCCCCGTCATCCCCGTCCTCCGCGCCGTCGGGGAGCCCGTCACCTCCCTTGCCCCCAACGCTCGGGATTCCACCGTCGCACCGATTCACCACCGCCGAGCCGCCGGAGACAGTGTCTGCCGAGCACGCATCGTCGCCGTACACGCCATCCGGTCCGATCGCTGCGTGATTTAGCCCGTCCCATTCCTCCCCTTCGTGACCTGCCCATCCGTACGACGTGCGAACCTCGCTCCGGATGAGCTCCACGGCCGTACCGGATTGCACGAGCATTCCGATCGGGCCGCCCGACTGGAACCGCATGTCGACGATCGTCGATACCCCGTCCGCGGCTCCCGTGTCTCCGGCGCTCGCCGGTACGACGGTCAGAGCGATGCCGTCGGTAGCTCTAATCTGAAGGATCGAGGGCGCGAAGCGGGGCATCCGCTTCCAGTCGATGCAGCTGAAGCCACCGATCAGATCCACGCCGGAAGGCAGCGCGAGGGGCCCGAAGAAGCCGTCGGCGCACGCGAACACGCGCCCTCGTGCGGCACGCGCGAGCTCGACGGCACGCTGCAACGTGCGCACGGGCCGCTCCTTCGTACCCGG
Organism: Sorangium sp. So ce590; assembly: GCF_051521365.1. NCBI lineage: Bacteria > Pseudomonadati > Myxococcota > Polyangiales > Polyangiaceae > Sorangium > Sorangium sp. So ce590. The sequence continues at coordinate 3,371,943 of NZ_CP150346.1, read as the reverse complement.
GTTCGTGTCGTCGCCGTCGCCCCAGACGCCGGCCACGAACACCCCGCAGCCATCCTCCCACACGTCCGCGGCGAGGCGCTCGAGACAGAACGACTCTGTCGGCGCGTCACCCTGACACGACGAGGTGCCGTCGCATCCCGTTCCGCCCGGCTCGTTGGGTCCCGGTGCGGTGCCGCAGCCGGCCGCGACGAGCAGCAGCGCGGGGGACAGATGGATCGCTCTTGTGGTTCGCATCGTTCTCCCTCGATGTCGTGTCGTGAAGGGGGACATTCACTGGGGCGGTGGGAGATCGGGGACTTCGAATTGCCGATAAGTCATGGATTCGCCTTGCAGGCCCATCCCGACGGGGTCATCAGGCGCTGCATTGCCGGCGAGACCCCCGTCCCCACCTCTTCCGGCCGTTGCGGGCGCGTCCGGACCGAAGGTCACGAAGGCAGCGATGGACGCGACGCCGTACGAAGGGCCGCCAAGGCCACCTCCGGCATCGCCTCCGCGGCCGCCGTTGCCTCCTCGGCCTCCGCGGCAAGCAGGCCAGATCTCACCAATAGCTCCGCCACCTGGGCCGCCAGTCCAACCCAAGCCGCCCGGTTGGCCCGTCCCGCCAACCCCACCGCCGCCGCCGTTGCCCGCAAACACCTCCGTCCGCTCGAGCGTCAGCGCGCTCCCCTGCAACGCAATGATGCCGATGCTCGCCCCGCCATAGCCGCCGCCCTTGCCTCCCTGGCCGCTGCAGCCGCCGCTTCCTCCCGAGCCGCCGGCCGCCCCGGCCTGAGGTCGGCCCGCCGGGCACGCCATCATATCGCCTCGCGATTTGCTGCCGCCACCGCCGCCGCCCCCCTGGCCGACGCCGCCCTTTTTCCCGTCCTCACCCCGGACGCCGATCCAGCCATCCATGCTGAGCTGGCCTATGCCCATCGCGCCAACCGCGCGACCGCCGTCAAGCCCGTCCTTCCCGTCTTCGCCAACACTGCAACGCACACTCCCCGCGCCAGTGCCTCCAAGGCCTTTGCCTTCTGTATTCTCCGCGGGCACCGGCTGCCCCGCAGCGCCATCGCCCCCCGACTCGAGTCCGCCGTCACCGCCGTAGCCGCCCGTCGACTCGATGCCGTCGCCGCACATGGTGACCACCGGAAGGGCGCCCACGGCGGCGTCCACGGTACAGGCGAGCACGCCGTTGTTCCCCGGCTCGCCGTCCTTCGCGCGGACGCTCGGCGCGTCCTCTCCCGGCTCCCCGTCCATGCCGTCGCCCGCGACGATCATGCTGTCCTGCACGATCGCCCTGGCCCCCGTGCTCAAGATCATTGCGATCGACGACTTGCCATCGGGCGCCGAGGCGTCCGCCGCCACGACGCGCACGCCGAAGATCACAGACTCCGCGTCGTCCCCCGCGAGCGCTGTCTCCTCCACCCCGAGGACCCGCAGCGGGATCCCCCCCGACGGAGCGATGATCGTTGGGTGATCCGGTCCGCCGAACGATCCCTCATACGACCAACCGCCGCCGTCACACCGGCGGCCGCCCCAGAGGTCGACCCCCGAGGGCAGCGTGATCTTCTCCTCGAACGACCCCCCGCACGCGTACACGCGCCGGGTCGCTGCCTCGCCGTGGCCTCGCCCGTGCGCGGCGAGGCCGACCGCATATTGGAAGGTCTTCACGGGCGCATCCTTCGTGCCGGGGCTGCTGTCGTTACCTTGCTCGCTGACGAACACCCCGCACTCGTCGAGCGCCGGCGCCGTGGTGGGGTCGCCGTCACAGAGAGACGTCGGCGGTGTGAGGCAGAGGCGTCGGTCGTAGCAGCTATCGTCGTAGTAAGCGCACCCGGAGAGGCCGCCCGCGCCGACCGTGGAGACGGCGCCTACAGCGAACAGCAGCCGCATTCGTCGCGGTTCGAGAAGAGACATGTCCTCGCCCCCTGATCACCACGCGCCGTACGCCACGAGGCCGGCCTGTGTCGGCGCGACCGTCGGCACCAGCGCGACCCGAGCTTTGGTCGGTTCAGCCTGCAGTAAAGAGAAGTCCGTGAAGAACGAAGCCAGAGTCGCAGCGCCCACCACACCGCTCGTCACCACCATCGCCGTGCCGAGCCCGGCGAAGAGATCTCGCTGTCGTTGGAGCCTCGTCAGCTCGCCGCACGCGGAGGGCTTCGGCGTTTCCCGACATACCCCTTGAGAGACGCCCACGGCGTCGAGCTTCGCGTTCCGCTCGTCCAGGTCTCCGTCGGCGGCCCTCGCACGAACCATGAAGACCGCACCGAGCGAGCCTGTCGCCAAGGTCAACCCGAACCCGGTGATGCGCAGGGCGCCTGGCCAGGAAGCCCACGGGCTGGGCGGCCGGCCCCGCACGGCAGGCGAAGAGCTCCTGGTCTTCGGCGTTTCCTTCGGTGGACCCGGCGCGCTCTCCGGAGCTTGGCTCACCGCCAAACGCGGCAACGGCATTCTGACGTTGTACGCCGTCGCGGCCACAGCCCCGAACTCATGGAAACCATCCTGGCGGCCCGGTGCACGGGCCCGCACCATGCGTTGGCCGGGCTCCAAGAACAGCTTGTAGGTCCGCGCGACCCGGCCTACCCACTTGCCGTCGACGAGCACCTCGGCATCCGGCGGATCGACCGAGAGCACGAGTGTCGCGACGTGCGATGTTGCCTCGCGCTCTCCCTTCTCGAATCGTAGCTGAAGCGCGAGCGGCAGCGCCGTGCGCTGCTCAAGGCTAAAGGCCAGGTGCTCGGCGGCATCGCGGTACTTGCGCAGCGCGAGCTCGCAGAGACCAAGCTCGCCGGCGAGCTCCGCGCGCTCTCGCTCCGTGCTGGACGCTGGGTCTGCTGCCTCCAAGGCGGCCTTGTAGGCGGCGTATGCCTCGGTCCACTGCCCGGCGTTGCGTGCCCTGCGACCGCGGCGAACATGGTCCTTCACCGTCGCGCCGTCACGTGGTCCTGGCTCCGGATAGGTGTCCTCCGCGCTGGCCGAGCTCGCAGCGCCGGTTGCGACGAAGAGCGCAGAGAAGAGCAGAACGCATGCGGAACATCGCATGGTTGGACAGTACTCACGCCAGCCGCGCGGCGTCAACGGGTGCGAATCGATGCAAAGTGGCCCTGACAGTGGCAAATTGCGTTCGGGTGCGGCAATGCGATCGCCGGTTCGCGGCAGCGCAGCGAGGACTCGAGCACCTGAACACATGCATCGGTACCACATGGTGCTACCAAAGTCGCCGCTCCTTGCGCTTTCCTGCACCGTTTCGAGCGGCTCAGGGATGCTACCTACCGTGGGCAAGCCAGCGACCCATCTCCTCAGCTTCAACCGCTTCCGGCGCCTGGCCAGGCTTCACGGCGTGCCAGCGCGCGACGCCGAGGACGTCGCGCAGAACGCGCTGCTGCGGGGATTGGAAGTGGCGAGGCGGGTCGAGCTGAGCGGCGATCCGGCGCGGTACTTCCTCACGATCGCCCTCAACGAGGCACGGAGGCACAGGCGGAACGAGCGCCGCCGCGGAGAGGTGCTGACGTCCTTCGAGGAGCGCGATCCGCGAGACGAATGCCCCACGCCGGAGGAACTGCTGCGCTTGCGGCAGCGAGAAGAGCTGACCCGGGACTTGCTCGACCGGGTCGGCCCCAAGGACCGGGATCTCCTGGTCAAGCACGAGCTGGAGGGGACACCGCTCTCCACGATCGCCGCCGAGCTGAACGTCCCGTTGGACACAGTGAGGGCGCAGCACCGCCGGGCCTGGGATCGACTCGATGCGGCTTCAAAGCGGTGGAGGGCCCAGCAACCCGCGCACGGTAGGGACGAGAGCGCCTGCGTCCCGCTGGTGCTCGGGCTGGACCGCCGTGCGTCGTGGACGGCCCGGCTGCGCCGGCTGGGCGTGAGGATCGTCGTGCAGGGCGCGTTCGTCGTGTTGACCGGCGCGCTCCTCTCGGCGGTGCCGCCGCTGCCCAGCGCGGAATCGTGGCTGCAGCCGGCGGCATTCCGCGCACCTGGGCGCGCGCCCGCAGCAGACGACGTCACGGCGCGGGGCTCACATGACAGCGCGCAGTCCGCTGCCGCGCCCGCCGCGCCCGAGAGCTCGTCGCCGGCGGCCATAGGCAGCGCGCGCGGTGAGGCTGTGGTGAGCGGCACGCCCGCGCCCTCTGTGACGACAGCACCTCGTATCTCGTCCCCGGGGAGCCCCGTGTGGCCAGCGGTCACCGCACGCGAGATGCGCCTGATCGGCCAGGCCAGAAGGGCCATCGAGGACAACGACGGAGAGGGCGATCACGAGGCGCGCCTGCTGCTCGAAGCCCATGCGCGGGAGTTTCCGCGCGGTCGGCTCGCAGCGGAGCGCGAAGCGCTGTTCAGGCACATTCGCTGAATCGTCGGCCGTCGATCGACGGCGAGCTGACGGTGACGCTGATGGTGTCTTCAGACCAGACAGCACAGGGCCGAGATCTGCCTTGCATAGGAATGCACACATCCAGGAGGAGATTTATCATGGAGGACATGCTGGCTGCGATGTGGCTCGTGTCGCCGCTCGGGCTCGCGATGATCGCGTGCGTCGCGATCGGCTTCGCGGTCACCGCGCGCGAAGCGCTGGGACGAGAGCGCGGGCTTCGCGAGGCGCGCGAGCACGCGCAGGATGACGAGGAGGCGGCCCTCACCGATGCGAAGGAGCTGGCAGCGGGGGAGCGGGACCGAACCCGGCGCCTTCTCGACTGTCACGTCGATGCGGCGCTCGCCGAGCTGACAGACGCCCGCGCGCGCCCCGTCCCCTGGCCAGGAAGGGTCCTCGAGTCGTTCTGCGCGACGACGCCTTCGTGGAGGAGGAAGCTGGCCGAGAGCACGGGGTTGGAACCGAGGGAGGTGGAGCGGCTGCTGAGGAGCGACTTGCCCATGACGCCCGGCCTCGCGCGGCAGCTGGAGACCTTCACCGGCACGCCGGCGCGGTACTGGGAGCGCCTGTGGCGGCTACACGACGACTACCGAACGGACGCGGAGGAGACCGTGGTGATCCAGCTCGGCGAGCCCGTCACCAAGCGCGAGAGCTCGGCGCGTCCCGCGTCGTTACCGGCGCCGAGCGCGGTGCCGCCGACTCCGCCCACGATACCTCCTCGCGCGCTCGACCTTCCTCCGCCCGTGGTGCCGTCTCCCGAGCTTGCGTCCAGGAGCCCACGGGCGAAGCTCCCGCCGCCTCCACGGCCGCGGCTGCGGTCGCCGCTGCCTGCTCGCGCCGAGGCGGGCGCCGAGCTCGCGCGTCGCGCTGCCACGCTGACGAGCTTCCCGCTGCAGCGCGAAGAGGGTGGCGAAAGCCCTGCACGCGGATCCGATTGGGATGACATTGAACGCTCTGCGCTGAACACGACACTTCCAGGAGTAGGGAGCCATGGGTGAGCGCGGCTGCGCCTCGCGTTCAGCGGAAATGGGCATGCGCTCGGCGATGCACGTTCCATTCGATGCCATCATGCGACACAGCTCCGGTGCCGCATGAACGCGCGGGCGAGCCATCATCCTAGGACGGGAGATCGCCCCGGGGGGTGAAGCCATGTGTCGTTCGCCGAATGCAGACGAACGCGCCGCCGCGCGCGCGCGCTTGTTTTGCCCGACGCTGGTTCGCGCGGTGCTGCGCTGGCTGGAGCGGCTGGGGGTCCCACGGTGCCATCGTGGCGACGTCGCGGGCCAAGTCTGGGTCAACGCCTGGGAGAGCTGGCCCAGGTTCGATCCGAAGCGTGGTAGGCCGGAACGCTGGTTGAACGCGATCACCGTACACGTTGCCTCGCGCTACCACGAGCGTGCGCAGCGCCGGAGGGAGGAGTTGGTCGATTGGATCGAAGTGCTCGATCCAGCGCCGGACGCTGCTACTGTGATGGAATGCGACAATATCAGGGCCGGCACCATCGACGCGATGCACGAGCTCGATCCGGAGCTGCGCTTTGTGCTCGTAGAACACGACCTGAACGGCGTCTCGATGGCCCAGATAGCCGAAGACGCAGGGCTGCCTCTCTCCACGATTTACAAGCGACGCACAAAGGCCATCGACGCGCTGCGTGACGCCATGAGGCGTCTGGAAGCCAGGGAGATCGCCACCCAGCGAGTGAGGCTGTCATGAGCGTCTCGTGCAGCGCTCCGGATCGGCGCGGGACAGGGAGACCGTCGCCCTCGTCGCACCGCGGTTCCCGAGCTCGGCCCGCGCGCACGCCCGGCTGGCTCCGGCGCTCGAAAAATTCGGTCCGCCGAACGGCGCCGGCGGTCATGCGAACGAAAAATCCGCTCTCGCGAACCTCCGGCGGGGGTCTCGAGAACGGAAAGCGGGGTCTCGAGATCCGCCAAGGGGGGTCCCGAGAACGGAAAGTTGGGTCTCGAGGTCCGCCGAGGGGGTCTCGAGAACGAGATCCTGGCCCTCGAGAACGAGATCCTGGCCCTCGAGAACGAGATCCTGGCTCTCGAGAACCGCGCGCGAGGTCTCGAGATGGGCCTCGACCCCGCCGCGCGACCTCGAGACCTTCGATCCCGTGGACCGAAGGCATTTTTCTGGAGCCGCGACGCAAGATCCCGTTCCAGAGACGCGAAACCTCGTTCTGCAGAGCGCCGATCCCGTTCCGCCGCCCTGAAGATTCGATCCCCGGACCTCGGGAGCGGTTCCCCTCGCCGCCGAGCGGCACCGGCTGACCGCCTTGCAGGCGCCGCGGTCAGCGCGGGGCCGAGATCGCGGCAGCGAGCGCGCGCAGCAGGGTGACCACGGCGATCACGTGGCTGATCCGGCCGTCCGCCGACACGCCTTCGCCTTGATCCGTTCCGTCCCGCCCGCGTAACGTCGGCATCGTGCCGATCGTGCAGAAGCGAACCGTTCTCGAACACCTCACCCGCGACGAGCTGATCTCCATCGCCGACGCGTTCGATGTCCACGTCCCGGACCGGCGGAGCAAGGAGAAGCTTGTGGAGGCCGTGGCGGCCTCCAAGAAGGCCACGCTGGCCGCCTTTCTGCCGTCGTACTCGCGGGACCGGCTGAAGGAGCTTTGCCGGGCCCTGCGTCTCGATGACGGCGGCCGCGAGAAGGCCGTGCTTGTCGCGCGGCTCGCCGGGGGGAAGGCGTCCGAGCCGCCGGCGCCTTCGCGGGCGAACGGGGCCGGGCGGGCCGTGGCCGAGCAGGTCGAGCTGGCCCTCGGGGAGAAGCTCACGATCGACAGGCTCGAACGGCACCTGTGGTCGGCCGCGGACATCCTGCGGGGGTCGATCGACTCGAGCGACTACAAGAACTTCATCTTCGGGCTCCTCTTCCTGAAGCGCCTGAGCGACAGGTTCCACGAGGAGGTCGAGGCGCTGAGGGGCGTGCCGAACGCCAATCCCGAGGACCCGGACGAGCACGACTTCTTCGTGCCGAAGCGGGCCCGGTGGTCGGAGCTGCAGAAGGTCGCGAGCCAGGTCGGCGACGCGCTCAACAAGGCGGCGTCGGCGCTGGAAGAGGCGAATCCGCAGCTCGAAGGGGTGATCCGAGGGATCGACTTCAACGACGAGCGGAAGCTCGGCGACGCGAAGCACCGGGACGTGGTGCTGGGGCGGCTGGTGCAGCACTTCTCCAAGCTGTCGCTCAGGAACGCCGATCTCTCCGAGCCGGACATGCTGGGCCGGGCCTACGAGTACCTGATCGAGAAGTTCGCGGACGACGCCGGCAAGAAGGGCGGCGAGTTCTACACGCCGCGCATGGTCGTGCGGCTCATCGTCGAGCTCCTGGAGCCCAGGGCAGGGCTGCGGATCTGCGACCCGACAGCCGGATCGGGCGGCATGCTGATCGAGTGCGCCCATTACCTGGAGCGGCACGGGCAGAACCCGAAGGACCTGTCGCTCTTCGGCCAGGAGAAGAACCTGGGGACGTGGGCCATCTGCAAGATGAACATGCTGCTGCATGGGATATCTGCGAGGATCGAGAAGGGGGACACGATCCGCGATCCGAAGCTGCGGGACAAAGAGGGGCTGATGGTGTTCGACCGGGTGATCGCCAATCCGCCGTTCTCGCTCGACGAGTGGGGGCGGGACGTGGCGGAGAACGATCCGTTACGGCGCTTCCGCTTCGGCGTGCCGCCCAAGACCAAGGGGGACCTCGCCTTCGTGCAGCACATGATCGCGACCACCAACGAGAAGGGCAAGGTGGGGGTCGTGATGCCGCACGGGGTGCTGTTCCGCGGGGCTGCGGAGGGGGAGATCCGCAAGGGCATCCTGGAGGAGGATCTCGTCGAGGCCGTGGTGGGGCTGCCGGCGAACCTGTTCTACGGGACGGGGATCCCGGCGGCGGTGCTGGTGCTCAACAGGAGCAAGGCGCCGGCGCGAAGGAAGAAGGTGCTGTTCATCGAGGCGTCGCGGGAGTTCAAGGACGGGTCGGCGCAGAACTACCTGCGCGAGGAGGACGTCAAGAAGATCGCGGCGACGTTCAAGGCCTTCAAGGACGTGGACAAGTACGCGCGGGTCGTGGGGCTCGAGGAGATTGAGAAGAACGACTTCAACCTGAACATTTCGCGGTACGTCGAGACGGCCGAGGCAGCGGAGAGGGTCGAGGTGGCGCATGCGCTGCAGAAGCTGCGCGAGCTGGAGAAGAAGCGGGGGGAGGCCGAGGTGCGGATGAACGGGTACCTCAAAGAGCTCGGGTTCGACTCATGACGGTGTGGGGATCCATCCCTCTAGGCTCCACGGGCGAATGGTTGAGTGGAGGGACGCCTAGCAAACAGAATCCGGAGCTTTGGTCAGGCCCGGTACCATGGGTGAGTCCGAAAGACATGAAGCGGTCTCGTCTAACGGATGCGCTCGACCATGTATCCGAGCACGCCGTTGGCAGCGGAACGCAGCTCGCGCCAGCGGGCAGCCTATTGATGGTAGTCCGGGGGATGATCCTCGCCCATACCTTCCCGGTTGCTCTCGCCGTTCGACCTCTCGCCTTTAACCAAGATGTGAAGGCTCTTGTACCGAGCGAAAGGTTCGAACCAGAGTTCCTTCTTCAGTGCCTCCAGGCGAAAGCTTCGGACGTGCTTCGAATGGTCGACGTCGCGAACCACGGCACGAAGCGTCTTGCATCCGAAAGACTTTTTGCGCTCGATATCCCAGCGCCGCCCATCGGCGAGCAGCGGAAGATCGCCGCCATCCTCTCCTCCGTGGACGACGCCATCGAGGCCACCCAGGCGGTCATCGACCAGCTCCAGGTCGTCAAGAAGGCGATGATGGCCGAGCTGCTGACGCGAGGGCTTCCCGGCCGGCACACGCGGTTCAAGAAGACCGAGATCGGGGAGGTGCCGGAGGAGTGGGAGGTCGTCCAGCTATGCGATGTGAACGAGCGCATGTTCGTTGGAATTGCTCAGGCCGCAACCCATGCCTACGTCGCCGAGGGAGGAGTCCCGATCATCCGGACGACTAATGTTCGTCCAAACCGTCTTGTAGCGGACGACATTCTCCGGATCTCAATCAAATTCGCCAATGAGATGAGATCGAAGCAGCTTCGCGCAGGCGACGTACTTTCTGCACGCACCGGAAATCCTGGCGTGTCAATCGTCGTTCCTCCTGAGTACGACGGGGCGCAGTGCTTTACACTCCTGGTATCTCGTCCCGGACCTCGCATGCTCCCTAAGTTTCTCTGCCATTTGATGAACTCTGAACACGGATCGAGAATAGTTAACCGAGGACAAGCTGGCGGAGCGCAGCAAAATCTGAATGTGGGAGTGTTTCAAGAAGCGATCGTTCCTCTACCACCTGTCGAGGAACAACGAAGTATAATTGATGTAATCGATAGCCTTTATCAACGCGAAGCAGCGGAGCAGAGTGCTCTCAAAGGGCTACGGGAACTCAAGTCCGCCCTCCAATCCGCCCTCCTCACCGGCGAAATCCGAGTCACCCCCGACGAGGCCTCCCCATGACCCCACCCGGCAACACCTGGAACGAGGCCTCCCTCTCCGAGGACCCCGCCGTCGCCCTCCTCCAGAAGCTCGGCTTCCGCTACGTCGTCCCCGAGATCCTCGAAGCCGAGCGCGAGAGCCTCAAGCAGCCGCTCCTCCCCGCCCGCCTCGCCAGGGCCCTCAAGAAGCTCAATCCCTGGCTCTCGGACGACAACCTCCACAAGGCCGTCCGCTCCGTCGGCGCCGTCCAGTCGGCGACGCTCATCGAGGCGAGCCAGGAGGTCTACAACACCCTCGTCCACACCCGCTCCTTCGAGCAGGACCTCGGCGACGGCCGCAAGAGCCACGACGTCCGCTTCTTCGACTTCGACAACCCCACGAACAACGAGCTCCTCGTCACCCGCCAGTTCGCGGTGAAGGGCGCCAAGAAGACGATCCGCCCCGACATCGTTGTCTTCGTCAACGGCATCCCCCTCGCCGTCATCGAGTGCAAGAACCCCACGCTCGGCGAGGCCTGGAAGCACGAGGCGATCGACCAGTTCAGCCGCTACCAGGAGCTCGACGATAAGTACCGCGAGCTCGGCGCGCCCAGGCTGTTCGAGACCGTGCAGGTCCTCATCGCCACCTGCGGCCAAGCGGCGGTCTACGGCACGGTCACCACCCCGCATCGCTTCTTCGCCGAGTGGAAGACCGCCTGGCCGATGACCCCGGAGGAGCTCTCCTCCCTGATCGGCCGCGAGCCGACCGCGCAGGACGTCGCCCTCGCCGGGCTGCTCGCCCCGCAGAACCTCCTCGATCTCGTCCGGAGCTTCGTCGTCTTCGAGCCCGACCGCGACACGGGCCGCACCCTCCGCAAGCTCTGCCGCTACCAGCAATTCACTGCTGTCAACAAGGCGATCGAGCGCGCCCGGACGGCCAGGAAGCCGGCCGACCGCGGCGGCGTCGTCTGGCACACGCAGGGGTCAGGCAAGAGCCTCACCATGCTGTGGCTCGCGCTCAAGCTCCGCCTCGACCCGCTGCACGAGAACCCCACCCTCGTGCTCGTCACCGACCGCAAGGACCTCGACGCGCAGATCACCGGCACCTTCCAGGCCTGCAAGTTCCCCCACCCCGAACGCGCGGAGAGCGTCCGGCACCTGCGCGAGCTGCTCTCGGGCCCTCCCGGCAAGACCGTGCTCACCACCGTGCAGAAGTTCCAGGAGCTCGCCGCCGCCGGCGGGAAGCCCGGAAAGCGCGCCGCCCGCGAGGAGCACCCCGTCCTCTCCGACGCGCACAACCTCTTCGTCCTCACCGACGAGGCCCACCGCACCCAGTACGGCGGGCTCGCCGCGAACATGCGCAAGGCGCTGCCCAACGCGGCCTTCTTCGGCTTCACGGGGACGCCGATCGACAAGAAGGACCGCTCGACCCTCTCGACCTTCGGCACGTACATCGACACGTACACAATCGAGCAGGCCGTCGCCGACGGGGCCACCGTGCCCATCTTCTACGAGGGCCGGCTCCCCGCGCTGCGGATCCTCGGCAACACGCTCGATGCCCTCTTCGATCGCGTGTTCGCCGATCGGTCGACCGAGGAGCGCGAGGCGATCAAGAAGAAGTACGCGAACGAGCAGACGCTCGCCGGGGCGCCAAGGCGGGTCGAGACGATCTGCCTCGACCTCATCGACCACCATGCAAAGGCCATCCAGCCCGGCGGCTTCAAGGCCCAGGTCGTCGCAAGCTCCCGCGAGAACGCCGTCCTCTACAAGGAGACCCTCGATCGCCTCCACGGGCCGCCCTCGGCGATCATCATCTCGGAGTCGAACAAGGACGCCGCGCACCTCGTCCGGCACCACACGAGCGAGAAACAACGGAAGGCCCTGATCGACCGCTTTCTCGCGAAGGACGACCCGCTCACGATCCTCGTCGTCTGCGACATGCTGCTCACCGGCTTCGACGCCCCGGTCGAGCAGGTCATGTACCTCGACGCCCCCCTGAAGGAGCACACGCTGCTCCAGGCGATCGCCCGCGTGAACCGGACCGCCGACGGGAAGAGCTACGGCCTCGTCGTCGACTACTGGGGCGTCTCGGAGGCGCTCACCGAGGCGCTCGCGATCTTCGCCCCCGCCGAGGTGAAGGGCGCCATGACGCCGAAGACCGACGAGCTCCCGCGGCTACAGGCGCGGCACGCGGCGGCGGTGAGGTTCTTCGTCCGGGTGAAGGACAAGGACGACCTCCAGGCGTGTGTCGCCGTCCTGGAGCCGGAGGACGTCCGGGCCGAGTTCGACGCGGCCTTCAAGAGGTTCTCGCAGAGCCTCGACATGCTGCTGCCGGATGCGAGCGCCCTGCCCTACGTCGCGGACGCGCGCTGGATCGGGAAGATCCGGCAGTCGGCGGCGGCCAGGTTCCGCGACGCGAAGATCGATATCTCGGACTGCGGGGCCAAGGTCCGGAAGCTCATCGAGGAGGCGGTCGCGGCGGACGGGATCGAGATCCTTGTCAAGCCCATCTCGCTCTTCGCGCCGGAGCTCGAGGACAAGCTCAAGAAGCTGAAGACCCCGGAGGCGCGGGCGAGCGAGATGGAACACGCGCTGCGGCACGAGATCCACGTCCGGCTCGACGATGACCCCGTGTTCTTCACGTCGCTGCGCGAGCGCCTGGAGCAGATCATCGAGGACCGCAAGGCCAGGCGCACCGACGCGGCCAGGCAGATGGAGCTGTTCAACGAGCTGAAAAACCAGGCACGAGGGCCGGCGGAGGCCGCCCGGGCGGTGGGCCTATCGGAGACCGGGCTCGCCATCTATGGCCTCATCTCGGAGCGCAAGCCCCTGACCGCCGCGGAGAGGACGGGGAACGCTTACGGGAAGGTGGATGAGTCCAAGAAGGAGCTGGCCTCGCTGCTGGAAGAGCAGCTCGAAGACCACGTGTCGCTCGTGGACTGGGTGCACAAGGACGATGTGCAACGGGAGATGCGCAGACGCATCAAGCGGCAGCTGCGGGCGGCGGGGTTCGGCGACGAGGACAAGATCGATGTGATGGCGGGGAGCATCGTCGACCTCATGAAGCGGCGCAAAGGCCGGTGATGCGCCCGGAGCGGTCCGAGGTGACGTGGGGCACGACGCACCTCGCCTACGAGATCCGGCGGAGCGCCCGGAGATCCACGGTGTCGATCGCGATCGATCCGGCCCTCGGGCTCGTCGTGACGGCGCCCGACGCGACGCCGATCGCGCGCCTCGACTCGGTGGTCCTGTCGAAAGCCCCCTGGATCGTCCCGCGGCTCAAGCGCCGGAGCGAGAGGCCGCCTGCCAGCAGCGCGCGAGAGTTCGTGAGCGGAGAGTCGTTCCTTTACCTCGGGCGGCAGCTCCGGCTCCGCTTGCTCCCCGAGCAGGACCCACGTCCGCTGGCCCTCCACGGCGGATGGCTGGAGCTGCCGCTCCCGCGGGGGCTCGCGCCCGAGCACCGCGGCGGTTACGCGCGGGCGGCGCTGATCGACTGGTACACGCGGCATGCCACGGAGCGCCTCCCCGCGTGGTCCGCACCCTGGGCGCGGAAGCTCGGCGTGTCGTTCCCGCGCATCCTCGTGACGGACCAGGCGAAGCGCTGGGGCAGCTGCTCCCGCGGCGTCCTCCGGCTCAACTGGCGCATCGTGCAGGCACCGAGAACCCTTGTCGATTACGTGATCGCCCACGAGCTCGCGCACCTGATCCATGACGACCATGGGCGGGAGTTCTGGGCAGCGCTCGGCAGGGTGATGCCCGACTACGAGGCAAGGAGGGCCCGCCTGGGAGAGCTCGGGCCAGCGCTCTTGTGGTGATGGAGTCTGCCGCAGTCGGTGTTCTCCGTGCTCTCTCCGAGCCTCTGGGCTGCATGGGAACTCGCGCCGGAGGTGTCGATGGACGAGAGCACACGCACCTGGCGCATACCCGCTGCCCGCCGCCTCGACGTCACTGACCTCCCTGCCCGGCCGGTAATGTGTCACTTTCTTTCAACGCCCCCACGCACCGTTCCGCCAGAGTATGGATCTCTTGAGCTGCTTGACGCGCTTCGTCGCTGTCGAAGCCCGGTCCAATCAGCCGATTGATCCGCTTGACCAGCTCGAGATTGCCAGCCGAGAAGTCGGCCGTTCCGACGCCGATCTTGCCCGCCGCGTGCAGTTCGATGAGTCGCTCATACGCCCTTTGGAACGACGCGAGCCTCTCAAGGACGGCCTGGCGGTTTGCAACCACATAGGCCCACGCGGCAACGACATCGAGCGTGTGCGCCCCGTTGTAAAAATCAACCAGCAACTCCTCAATATCCATCACATTTTCCCTCAACACTATCCCGCTTTGGATATCTCACCCAGCTCACAGCAACATGGCCAACACACACCAGCTCTAATCATCGCCGGAGCAGGAACACACCTTCGGAAACGGCAGCCCGAACGGATAATAACAATCATCACCACTTGGACAATGGTATCCGCACATAAATCCAATAGTCAAATCGTTACACGAGAACAACTTTCCAATTCCACCATCAACTTTTTTTGGATGCACGGCGAGCGCAACGCATCCGATTCCTTTCGCCAAGCAGCGCTCTGAACATGTGGCGCCGTGGTCCCGCTTGGTGCAGAACACCTTCAGACCAGCTTCATACGGAGCGTCAGGCTGCGACGGAGCGTCAGGCTGCGACGAGGCGCCAGGCTGAGGCGGAGCGTCTTGCTGTGACGGAGCATCAGCGTCGGGACGACCGGTCTCCGTGCCCTGGCACTCGGTTGGCTCCTCGGCGCCTCACGGTTCCGGAGGCACGCCTCCGAAGTCTCCGGAACCCGTCGTCAGATTGATGATGCCGCCTGCACCGCCCGTTCCCTCACCGCGGACCCAGCATTCGCCCACGTCGAAGTTGCATGCCGCGAGGCTGACAGCCAAAATGGCGATCAATTTTCTCATTTTGCATCTCCCCCGAATCTCCAAACAGGCCCAACGGAAACCATCGCCATCAGGTTGCCGCGAAGAACACGACTGCTTCCGCCAACCCAGTCCAGGTTGGCGCTCACAGACGCTCCCAAAGGCTCGGAGAAGTACCAGTCCACTTGCGCGTGACCGCCCGGAGCAATCCCCGCTACTTGGCTACAAATCACGATGCCACACACCGGCATCAAATAGATCGACAAGGACGGCCCCAGGCCGAATTTGCCTTTCTTCCAGGCGTATACGAGGGTGACTGCCGTTCGATCGTGGGCTCCCACCCGTTCTCCGGGAAGGATGCTGAACATGTTGTGAACTTCGAGCAGGAAGTCGCTATGCCGGCGCCAGAGTAATCCACCGAAAGGACTCACCGCAAGCCTGGCATCGGCACCGATCTGGATCCCGCCCACGCTCACGCCACCGCTAAACTCGAGAGCCCTTGCCGGCGCCGGAACAACGACCAGCGCACAGGCACAGCCGCACAGCATGAGCGCGCGCGCCTTCACCTTCAGCCGGTGCCTCATGTCCTCTCCCCGAATCCCGATGCTTCTCCTACCGGACGGCGACGTCAACAGTAATCCAGGACACACTACGTCCCTGCTGTTCCTGCGCGGGCGTGCCAAGTGCCGCGGGTCGTGTCGCTGGATCGGAGCGCCTGCCAGCAACCACGGCGCCGTCTCCGGCCACAGGCTGACCGAGTACCACTGCCCGGGCCTAGCGAGGCCGCCTGCCGGCGCTTACGGCATCGACGATGATCCGGTGCCGGGGATCCACGTCCTCGCTGCCTAACGCCTCGATCTAGCGGGCACGGGCAGACGGATCGCCATGCCGCTCGACGGCTCCGGTGCCGTCGGCCCGTCTCGGACGGCGTGCTGCGGACGACCGCGACAAGGCGCACCGGCGTCACGAGGCGCCCGCGCTCGCTCCTGACCGCCTCGCGGCCCTCGCCGCGCCGTCTCCCGAGGATCGCCTCGTCGCGCGCGGTCTTCTCCGTGCCTTCCACCGTCTCCGTCCTGCGCTTCGCGAGACCCTGTCGCTCGCCGCCACCGGCCTCTCGACACACGAGATCGCCGCCTCCCTCGCGCTCCCGCGCCCCACGGCGGCCACCCGCCTCCGCCTCGCGCGCCGCCTCTTCGCCCGCTCGCTCACCCGCTTTCGGAGGTGGCCCCGATGAGCAGCGCCCCTGTCGACGCCCCCGCCGAGACGGCGGCCGAGATCCCGACCGCGACCGAGACGGCCCTCATCGAGATGGTGCTGGGCATCCCCGGCGTGGCGCCGCGCATCCTCGGCGCGGCCGCCCTCCCGTCGCTCGGTCGCCTCTCTCCGGCGGCCCTCGCCGAGCGCACCCAGATCGCGCTCCTCGACGCGACCCGGCTCGCTGCCGCCTTCGAGCTCGGCCGCCGCACCCACGCCGCGCGCGCTCGCCGGGGCGCGCTCCTCGACGACGCCGCCCGCGTGGCGCGACACGTCGGCCCGAAGCTCGCCTCCCTCGTCCACGAGGAGCTCTGGATCGCGGCGCTCGACAGCCACGGCCGCGCGCGCGAGACACGCATGCTCGCCCGCGGCGGCGCCGACGGCCTCTACGTGGGCTGCGCGGCCATCCTGCGCACGGCCCTGGACATGGCAGCCCAGAGCTTCGTCCTCGTCCACAACCACCCGAGCGGCGACCCGGCGCCGACCGAGGTGGATCATGCGATGACCCAGGAGCTGCGCGACCTCTCGCACGCGCTGAACGTCCCGCTCCAGGCCCACGTCATCGTCACGCCCAGCGGGCGCTTCTCCGCCGTCCACGAGTAGCCCATCGCGGGCCGCCCGGAGCTCCGGCCCATGGGGGGCGTGGATCAGATGCGCAAGCTGCGCCGCACGTGGGGACCGAGCGCGTGCTCTTCGTCGGGCGTCAGTCGTCGTAGCTGCATGCGCTCCTCGAACACAAGGACGAGGCCGCAGACGCAGACGCAGTAGTTGCCGGGCTCGGCGTCGATCAGTCGGATGCGACCGGCGCGGGAGAACACCCGGCCGCTTGGAGCTACCCTGCAGGAGGGGCAGATGGCTTGGATTCGACCGATCATCGGTGGCACCTGCGGATGACCATAGCCGGCTCGCCGACAGTGTCGAGGTGGTACCGCGGCCATCTCGCGCAGGATGCCCCGCTTCCGCTGCCCCGCATGCATTACCTTGAGCGAGCTCAATTTGCCTCGCGGGTCGGCGTTTGGGACACGAGCCGCTCGCGATGCGGTCGCCGCGCGGGCATGCGTGCTGCGGGTCCTTGCCGGCCGGGGCGTTCCGCCTCGCCCTCGTCAAGCCCGAGGGGAGCGCGGCGAGCCGCCGTGGAGCTTGGCCTGCTCGCCCGCCAGAAACGAAGGAAGCGAGCGATGGCGGCGCTGCGTCAGCCGGCCATCGCTCGCTCGATTCGCCCGCTTCCCGGACAGCACGGCCGCCGCTGCGCGGCGTGCGCTCAGAACAGGTCGTACGAAGCCCCGTCTCCACGTGTCGTTCATCGCTCGTCGCTTCGCGCCCATCGCGTACCGTGGTGCGCTTGCAGCGGCGTCTTCGAAGCGGTGGCAGAGCAAGCCACGTGCCGGAGGTGCGCAGAGCACGTGTTGCGCTCGAAGCGCCGTTCTGCGGGGGGAACAGCCCCGGGGAAGCGGGGATGAGGTGGAACGCGAGGGGGGTCACGCGCTGGAATGCGCGCGTATCACGTGGGATGACACGGTGACACCGCCCGCCATGCGCCGGTCGCTGGCGCTCCGGTGCGGCTCCCGAGGGCGCTGGGGGGGCGTCCAGCTGCTTCAGCCGGACGTGGCCGAGCCGCACATAGAGACCGCCACCGGAGGATCGTGCTACACAAGGGAACAGGCACAGGCGTTCCCAGGTCGAGCCTCTGGGCAACCCCCAGCCCGCCGCCGAACCCACCCTGATGGTCAAATTCAATCTCCTCCCCGCCGATGCGACGAGAACGCGCGTTCTGACCGACGACGAGGTCGCCCAGCTCCGGGAGGACCTTCGCCACGGCCCCGTGGACGACGGCACGTTCGACGCGCTCTACGCCGCGCCGATCCGCGAGAAGTCCAGGCGATACTGGACCACCGCGGAGGTTGCCCGCCAGGCGGCCTCGCTGTTCGCGCGCTACAACGCCCGACGGGTGCTCGACATCGGCTCCGGGCCCGGCAAGTTCTGCCTCGTCGCCGCGTGCGCCCGGCCGGACCTCGACTTCACGGGTGTCGAGCAGCGGGCTCACCTCGTCGAGGCCGCTCGGGCGGCTGCGGAGCGCCTCGGCCTCGACAACGTCCGGTTCTTCCGGGCCGACGCGACCGACCCCGCCTGGTTCGGGTTCGACGGCTTCTATCTCTATAACCCGTTCGCCGAGAACCTCTATTCGGCCGACGATCACCTCGACGATACCGTGGAGCTCTCCCGGCACCGCTTCATGAACGAAGTCGGGCGAGTGACTCGCTGTCTCGCCAACGTGGCGATGGGCACGTGCGTCGTGACCTACAACGGCTTTGGCGGACCGATCCCCTCGGCGTTCGAGCTGATGCACGCCGAGCCGGCGGGCTGCGACTGGCTCCGCCTCTGGGTGAAGCAGCACGAGACGGCGGATCCCGGGGGGTACTACCTGGAGGAGGACGACGGCGTGACGCTGGTCCGTGGTGAGCTGTCGGAGCTCAAGGAGAGGATCGCCGAGCTGCTGTGAGGGCGGTTCCGCCCGTGAGGCGCACGGAGCCGCGGCCCCCCGCGTGCCGCCACGTCACGCGCCGAGCGTGGAGGGCTCGTGGCGCGTCACCCAGACCTTGAAGTGCAGCTCGCCGAAGATCAAACGAGGCGCCACGAGGCCTGCCTGGACGAGGAGCGCGAAGACCTCGGCCTCCGAGGCCGGGACCCGCAACGACGCCATGGCCTTTCGTCGTTGCTCCGCCACCTCGGGCGGCAACGCGACCGCGGAGGACCGCCGCTCCTCGACGGCCATCAGCAGCGGATCGCTCCCAGCCCGACAGCCGATCACGAAGGGCGCCCCCGGCTTCAGCCGCCCGGCGACCTCCCGCAAGAGCTCCAGGCGAGCCTCATCCCCCGGGAGGTGGTGCAGGACGCCGATCATCTGGGCGCCGTCGAACAAGGGCCCGCGCGCGAGATCGCGCAGCTCGCAGGCATGCAGGCTCGTCCTCTCCAGGAGGCCTTCCGCCGCGAGCCGCTCTCTCGCCACGGCGAGCATGTCCGCCGAGGGATCGACGCCGGTGAAACGAACGCCGGCCCCCGCGTAGCGCGCGAACGGCGTCACCTCGCTCCCGGTCCCGATGCCGACCATCAGCAGCGACGCGGCCTCCTTGTCGGGGAGCGCCGCGACGATCACCTCGGCGACGATCTGGTGCATGGCGCCATAGGCCGCCCACATGCGGTGCACGTGGTCGTCGTAGCTCGATGCTCGCGCCCGATCGAATGTCACTGCGTGCTCTCCGTGCTCGTCCGTCTTCATCACGTCTCCTTCGCTGACGGCCGCACGGACCGCCTGCAGCGAAGGAGTACCGCCCTCCGTGCAGCCCCGGCAGGGCGAGGCTTTCGATCCGGTCGGCGGGGCTTTCGATTTCGATCCGGCCGGCGGGGCCCTCTGTCGCGATCCCCCCGAGATTTCAGGCCCCTGGCGCAGGTCCCGCGGTCGAGCCTTGACATTTTTAATCGACTTGGATTTCCTTCCGCTTCAAGGGTACTTTGACGTCCAACCTTTTACCCGGACAGCGCCGCGCCTCGTTCGAACCGACGCGCGTCGATCTGTAGATCTGGGAGCATGGATCTATTCCAAGTCTCAGCAGCGCTCCTCTCGCTCGCCGCGGTCTTCAGCTTCGTGAACCATCGGTTCCTGAAATTGCCGACCACGATCGGGTTGATGCTGATCGCGATGACGGCGTCCCTCGTCATGGTGGCCGTCGGCGAGCTGTTTCCGGCGGTGGAGGCCAAGGCGAGAGAGCACCTCTCGGGCATCGACTTCAACAAGACGTTGATGCAGGGGATGCTCGGCTTCCTGCTGTTCGCCGCCGCGCTGCACGTCAACCTGGCGGATCTGAAGAAGCAGCGGCTCATCATCGGCATCCTGGCCACGGGGGGCGTGCTCCTGTCCACCGTGCTCGTGGGCGGCATGACCTACGCCCTCATGACGCTGATGGGCGTGGAGGTCCGGCCGATTTACTGCCTGCTCTTCGGCGCGCTGATCTCCCCCACCGATCCCATCGCGGTGCTCGGGGTCCTCAAGCACGTGGGGGCGCCGAAGGAGCTCGAGATGAAGATCGCCGGGGAGTCGCTCTTCAACGACGGCGTGGCGGTGGTGGCGTTCATCGGGCTCCTGGAGATCGCGTCGGGGACGTCGGGCATCGATCCACAGAGGCTCTCGCTGCTGTTCCTCCAGGAGGCGATCGGCGGCGTGCTGTACGGCCTCGCGCTCGGCTTCGCGGCGCTCGCCATGTTGCGGAAGGTCGACGACTACAAGGTCGAGGTCCTGATCTCGCTGGCGACCGCGGCGGGCGGCTACGCCCTGGCGTACGCGCTCCATGTCTCCGGCCCCATCGCCATGGTGGTGGCCGGGCTCTTCATCGGGAACGAGGCGCGCGCCGGCGCCATGAGCGAGAAGACCCGCGAGCACCTGGACGACTTCTGGGAGCTGATGGACGAGATCCTGAACGCGGTGCTGTTCGTCTTGATCGGCCTCGAGCTCCTGATCGTCGCCTTCGACACCCAGTCGCTGATCGCGGGGCTCCTCGCGTTCCCGGTCGTGTTGATCGCGCGGTTCATCGCGGTCGCGCTGCCCGTGAGCTTCATGAAGAGGCGCAGGCTCTTCACCCCGGGGGCGATCCGCATCCTCACCTGGGGCGGTCTGCGCGGCGGCGTCTCGGTGGCCCTCGCGCTCTCCATCCCCGGAAAGCTCGCGGACGGCACGCTCGTGCCGGAGCGCGAGATGGTGCTGACCATCACCTATGTCGTGGTCGTCGTCTCCATCGTGCTGCAGGGCCTGACCATCGGCCCACTGCTGCGCCGGACGATCTCCGCCGCCGCCGCTCAGGCGGAGGAGCGGCTCCCCGCGAAAGCCTCCTGAACGACCTGGAGGCGGCGCAACCTCCATCCGGGCACGCAACGAGCTCGGACGACAGACACAGCGCTACCGCGGCGCGCGCACCACACGACCGCCGTCGGCCTCGTCGACCGCGTAGACACAGGCGCCCTGCACCGCCACGGCCGCGGGGCGCATCAGGCCCTCGGCGAGCACCTCGGGATAGCCGGGGCAGCCCGCGGCCGGGCAGCGCATCACCGTGCCCGCGCCGCGGTCCGCCCAGTACGCGTCCGCGCCGTCGATCACGAGCGCCGTGGGCTCGCGCAGCGGCCGCGTCGGCTCGGTCTGCGGCGCGAGCGGCTCCGCGGCGCACGGTTCCGCGAGGTCGCAACGGGAGACGCCGGCCGCCGACCCGTCCGGGTGGGCCCAGGTCCAGAGCACGTCGGTGTCGCCGAGCGCGATCTGGTCCGGGAAATCCAGCAACACCGCGATCTGCGCCGCGAGGGCGCCCGGCGGAGCGCCCTTGTCGAGGCGGAGCACCCGGCCGAAGGCGGCGCCCGTGCCGCGCTGGACCCACACGACGTCGCCTGCGTCGCCCGGGGCGACCGCCACGCCGCGCGGGTGGGACTGGCTCGGCGCGAGCACCTCCGGGGTCGCGCCGCAGCCCTCGGCGACGGGGCAGCGCAGCAGCTCGCCGGCGGTGCCGCTCGGCTCGTCGCGCGTCCAGTACACGTGCCGCCCGTCCGTCGCCAGGCCGCGCACGGCCTCGGCCTCGCCCGGCGCGAAGGCGAGGAGCGACGTCGCGCCCGCCGCGCAACCGTCGGCCGGGCACCGCCAGAGCCCGTCGGCGGCGACCCAGACGACGAGCCCGCCGGCGACCGCGAGCAGGCCCGGCGACGGCGTGAACGACACGAGGTCCTCCACCGCGCCCGTCGCGGGATCGAGGCGGCGGACACGATCGCCCGCGCGGCTCGTCCACACAACGTGCGGCCCGGCCGCGGCGATGGCGGCAGGACCGCCGGCCTCCTCGGCCGCGGCGACCACGCACGGGGCATCGCAGCCCGCCGGTGCGCAGCGACCCGGGTCGCCGGAGCCGGCGCCGCCCGTGGCCCCGCCGGCGCCGTCCGGGGCCCCGCCGGCGCCGCCCGTGGCCCCGCCGGCGCCGCCCGGAGCCCCGCCGGCGCCGTCCGGGGCCCCGCCGGTCAGGCCGTCGAGATCGATGTAACAGCCGGGCAGCAGCGCGAGGAGCGCCAGCGCGGCCCCCCGCTGCGCTGCGGTCGTCGAGCCGCCCCTCACCTCACCGCCCGCCCGCGACCCGACGCGTCCGGATCGAGGACCGAAGCGCGGCTGCCGCGACCGCGCGTGTCGAACGTCCTGAGCTTGACGACGCCGCTCACCGCCACCGGTCCGTCATAGAGGGTCGAGGTGGCGTCGGGCTCGGCGCCGTCGGTCGTGTAGCGGATCTGGAGCCCCGGGAAAGCGACGTTCGCCACGAGCTGGCCGCCCTCGATGCGCGCGCCCGGCAGCGGGAGCCGGTAGTCCACGCCGCCGCCCAGGTGGTCGAGCCGCGGCAGCTCGCGCTGCCCCAGGCTGTTGGCGAAGCGATTCCACGCCTCGGCGAGCAGGCGCGCGCGCGCCGCCCCGTCGTCCTCCGCCGCCCACGCCGGGTCCGGCGCCCAGGCCCGCTCCGCGAGGCCGAGCAGCTTCGGGAAGATCAGGTACTCCATCGCTCGCTGGCCCTTGGCGTTCTCGCCCCAGAGCTGCCCCTGGATGCCGAGGATGTTGGCCCGGCCGGCGTCGGTCAGCCTGACGCGGTCCCGGGACATCGCCGCCAGATCGATCGGATTGCCCATGCGATCCGCGTGGGCGCTCCTGTAGACGTCGAACGGCACGAACTCGTAGGGCTTCCGCGTGTCCACGAACCCGGCCCAGTAATACCCCGGCTCCGAAGGATCCTTGTCGTAGGCGAGGTCGAAATACAGGTTTGTGGCGTTGGAGAGGACCACCGGATAGCCCGCGTTGGCGAGCTTGTAGCCGTTGTCCTCGTCCCCCCAGCCCCGGACGTTGTTCCACACGTACGGCCTGAAACGGCGGCTCAGGAACTCGGGGTTGGCCTCCTTGTCGACGCCGCCCTCCGCCTGCACCTTGCTCAAGGCGATCTCCTCCCAGCCGCCGGTCACGAGGTCGTGGGACGAGAGGATCGCGCTGACCTTGCGGAGGAAATGGCTCGCCAGGTCGTCCACGGAATCGACGCCTTCCTCCTGCGCCTCGGCGAGGAGCGCGCGGCACGAGGGGGACTGCTCCCAGACCCCCTCCGGCACCTCGTCGCCGCCCGTGTGGAAGGTGGTGAGCGGCGCGCCGGCCTCGGCGTACATGGCGACGATGTCGTCCACGACCACCTTCAGGAACCTGTAGGTCGACTCCCGGCAGGGATTCATCACGTTATCGTGCCACATCTGCACGGACATGTACCGGGACGCGTCCTCCAGATCGCCTAGCAGGAACTCCTCGGCCTTCGCGAGGTCGCCGGCGGCCGCGAGCCTCGCATGACGCGACTCCATCGCCTTGACCGCCGCGCGGGCGTGGCCCGGCATGTCGATCGCGGGGATCACCTCGATGTGGCGCGCCCTGGCATGACGCAGGATCTCCACGAACTCGGCGCGGGTGTAATGGCCGCTGCCGCTCGACGCCGGAGAGTCCGGGTCCGGACCCGAGCCGAACGAGGGGACGAGCTGGTCGCGGTCGTCCAGGGTATGGCCGCGCCGGGCGCCGGCCTCGGTGAGCTCGGGCAGGCCGCGCACCTCGAGGCGGAAGCCCTCGTCGTCGGTCAGGTGGAAATGAAACTTGTTCAGCTTGTAGAAGGCCATGACGTCGAGCAGCTTCAGCACGGCCTCCTTGCGCTGGAAGTTGCGCGCGACGTCGAGGTGCATGCCGCGGTACGCGAAGCGCGGGGCGTCCTCCACCGTCACCGCGCCGATCGCGAGCTCCGGCTGGGCGGCCCGGTAGGCCTCCACGGGCGCGAGGGCGCGCAGGCTCTGGATCCCATAGAAGACCCCGGCCGCGTCGCTGCCCACGATCTCGACGCCCTCCCCGGTGACCGTGAGGCGATACGCCTCGTCGCCCGCCTGCTTCGGCTGGCCGCCGACGTCGAGCGCGCCTGTCGTCAACACGATCGCCGTCGTCCCCGCGGGCGGCGCGCCCTCGCGGACCTCCGGCGCGCCGCCGAGGAGGACCCCGAGCGCCTCTGCCAGAAAGGCCGCTTCGCCCTGGAGCCCCGCGGCATGAACGACGGGCACGGCAGACGTCAACACGAGCTCTCCGGCGCCCGCCTCGAGGAGCACCGGCGAGGGCACGACCCTGTCGACATCGCCCGCGGGGAGCAAGCGGACCGCCTGGTTCTCGTCATGGCGAGACGCCGCCGTCGGCACGGGCGTGATGTCGCCCGGGAAACGGTCCGTCTGCTTCTCCTCCAGGAACGGCTTGACGGTCTCGGAGCCCACCGCCTCCGGCGCAGAGGCCACGCCCTCGGCGTCCGTGAATACGAAGTAATAGCCCGCGGGGGCGTCCGTCTCCTTGATGGCCCAGTACGATCCATCGAAGGGAATGACGACGCTCTGCCCCGGCTCCACCGGCTGGAACGCCTCGGTCGGCTCCATCTTGAAGAAGTCGCCGTTGATATGGGTGACCTTCACCCCCGCCGGCAGGCTCTCGGGGAGGATCGTGCGGGCGAAGTTGAAATAGAGCGTCCAGCCGCCGTTCCCGAGCGGGACCGTCCCATGGTTGGTGATCGTCAGCTCCGAGCCGAAGCTCACCGCGGGGTTCTTTGTGTTGTCCAGAACTCCCCAGCTCACGGCGAGCTCGGCGCCCGACGGGCGCTGCTGCGCCGCGCCGCCGTCCCCTCCTGCGCCGCCGCCGCCACCCTCATTGCCCGTGCTGGTGCTCATCGTGGTGCTCCCGGTGGACGAGGGCGTCCCGTCGCCGGCGCACCCTGCCACGAACAGGGCGGCGGTGAGCAGCCCAAATCGGAAACAGGCCTCCTCATGACGCACTCCTACAGCGTTTTCGTGACCTTCTTGAGCCGCCTCGGCGCATCGGGATCCAGCCCTCTGGCCTCGGCCAACGCAGCGGCGGCCAGATAGAACGCCTGGATCTGACAGAGCGGGTCGAGCAGCTCGTGGGGAGACGCGGGCACGACGAGATCCACCCCCGGCAGCCCGGCCGGACCGACGAGGATCACCTTCGCGCCCTGCCCCCGGAACTCCGCCGCCATGCTGGCGAGGCCGACCTGCGCCGGGCCCCGCGGGGCGAAGATCAGGAGCGGGAACCGCTCGTCGATGAGGGCCATCGGCCCGTGCTGCACCTCGGCGACAGTGAACGCCTCGGCGTGGACGCCGCACGTCTCCTTGAACTTGAGGGCCGCCTCCAGCGCGATGGAGAAGCCCGGGCCCCGCCCGAGCACGAGCAGGCGCTCCTCGCCGGCCAGCGCGCCCACGAGCGGGCTCACGTCGCTCTCGCTCGCGGCAGACAGGGTGTCCGGCAGCGCCTTCAGCGCGTCGAGCAGGGCGGCGTCCTCTCTCCAGCTCCCCACCACCCTGGCCATGGCGCTCAGGCTGGCGATGAAGCTCTTCGTTGCGGCGACGCTGCGCTCGGGACCGGCGCGCAGGGGGATCGTCGACCCGGCCGCCTGGGCGAGCGGCGAGCCGAGCTGGTTCACGAGGGCCGCCGTCACCGCGCCCGCGGCGCCGCACGCCGAGAGCGTGGTCACCACGTCCGGGCTCTGCCCCGATTGCGACACAGCGACCGCCAGGCTGCCCGAGAGCCGCAGCGGCGCGCGGTAGAGGGTCACCACCGACGGAGGCAGGCTCGCGACCGGACAGCCGAGCTGCGTCATCACGAGGTAAGCGAGGTAGGCCGCGGCGTGATCCGAGCTGCCGCGGGCGATCGTGACCACGGACGGCGGAGGCGCCGCCCGCAGGCGGGCGCCCAGGTCGCGGTAGGCAGGCTCGTCCTGCGTGAGCTGCTGCGCCACGATCTGCGCGGCGGAGCGGGCCTCCTCGGCCATGATCGAGCTCGTTCGATTACTCAAGGGGCTCCCCTTCCACGAGGATCTGCCGCAGGGCGAGGTCCTCCTCCAGGACCAGCAGATCGGCGAAGCAGCCGGGCGCGACGCGCCCTCGATCCTCGAGGCCGAGGTGCTCGGCCGGAAACTGGCTGCAGCGACGCGACGCCTCCGGCACGGAGAGCCCGAGGCCGACAAGGTTCTTGAAGGCCTGGTGCATGGTCAGGCAGCTCCCTGCCAGGGTCCCGTCGGGGAGCCGCACGCTGTTCTGGCACTTCGCGACGGCGTGCGCGCCGAGCCGGTACGGCCCGTCCGGCATCCCCGAGGCCGCGGTGCCGTCGGTCACGGCGTAGAGCCGGGGGACGCAGCGCAGGGCGGCCCGGATGGCGCCCGGATGAACGTGGACGAGATCCGGGATCAGCTCGGCGAAGTCGCCGTGGGCCAGGGCCGCCCCGACCGCGCCGGGCTCGCGGTGGTGCAGCCCGTTCATCGCGTTGAAGAGGTGGGTGAAGCCGCTCGCCCCCGCCTCGAGGGCCGCCACGACCTCGTCGTAGCTGGACAGCGTGTGCCCGATCTGGACCCGCACCCCGAGGGCGGACAGGTCGCGGATGAGCGCCAGGTGGCCCGCGAGCTCCGGCGCGAGCGTGAGCACGCGGATCGGCGCCACGGCGTGGAGCGCGAGCGCGACGCCGAGGTCGCCGCCCAGCACGCACGGAGGCTGCGCGCCCAGCCGACCCGGGTTGAGGAACGGGCCCTCGAGGTGGACGCCGAGGACGCGCGCCTCGCCGCGGCGGCGCGCGTTCATGGCGGCCCGGATCGCGCGCAGGGCGGAGACGATGTCCGGAAGGGGCGCCGTCATCGTGGTGGCGAGCAGGCTGGTGGTCCCGGTCGTGGCGTGCGCGCGGGCCATCACCCGGGCCGCGTCCCCGCCCTCCATGACGTCCCGGCCGCCGCCGCCGTGCACGTGCAGATCGATGAAGCCGGGCAGGATCCGCGGCCCCCGGGCGGGCTCGGGGACCGGCGCGCCCTCGATCTCCCGGACCCGCGCGTCGAAGCAGACGCGCCCGCGGAGCCAGCCGTCCGGCGTGAGGACGTTGCCTTCGAGCTCCACGCCCGTCACCCCTCGAGCTTCCGCGCGAGCGCGGCGGCGTATTGCGGCGCTTCCGGGCCGACCAGCAGGTGGACAACCTGGTCCGGGAGGCGCATCACGCCCATCACGTCCGCGGCCTCCAGCGCCGCGTCGTCGACCGTGTCCACGTCGGCGAGCTCGACGCGCACGCGCCCGCTCGAGAACCCCTCCACGGACCGGACGTTGGCGGCGCCGCCGAGCGCGGCGAGCCAGCGCTCGATTTGCATTGCTGGCTGCGCCGCGGGCGCGCCGGGCGGCATTGCCGGCTGCGCCGCGGGCGCGCCGGGCTGCGGCGCCGCGGCCGGCGCGCCGTCCCTGAGCTCCCGCATCTCCCGGGCGATCGACTCGGCCATGGGGCCGAGGATCACCTGCAGGCTGTCGGTCCCCGGGCGCACCACGCCCTTGGCGCCGAGCGCCTTCAGGTCCGCGTCCTTCACGCGATCGCGGTCGACCATGACCAGCCGCAGGCGGGTGATGCACGCGTCGATCTCGCGGAGGTTGCCGTGGCCGCCAAGCGCCCGCAGGAGCTGCCCGGCGAGCCCGCCTGCGCCGGCCTCGGCCCCCTCCCCCGGCACGCCCTCGGACGGGACCGCGGAGGGCCCCGCCGCGGCCTCGCGGCCCGGCGTGGCCAGGTTGAACCGCTCGATGAAGACGACGAAGAGGCCGTAATAGACGACCGCGTAGGCGAGGCCGACAGGCACGATCATCCAGCCCTGGGTCGAGAGGCCGTAGTTCAGCGCGTAGTCGATGAACCCGGCGGAGAAGCTGAAGCCGTGCCGCACGCCGAGCACGTCGAGCAGCGCCAGCGAGAGGCCGGTCAGCACGGCGTGGACCGCGTACAGCGCCGGCGCGAGGAACATGAACGCGAACTCGATGGGCTCGGTGATGCCGGTCAAGAAGGCGGTCAGCGCGGCCGAGAACATCACGCCGAAGGTGGCCTTGCGGTTCTCGGGGCGGGCGGTGCGGTAGATCGCCAGGCACGCCGCCGGCAGGCCGAACATCATCACCGGGTAGAAGCCGGCCATGAACACGCCCGCCGAGGGATCGCCGGCGAAGTAGCGGTTCAGATCGCCGGTCGCCGCCCCCTTGGCGCCCGGGAACGAGCCGACGACGAACCACGCGAGGTTGTTGAGGATGTGATGCAGCCCGGTCGGGATGAGCAGGCGGTTCAGGACGCCGAAGCCGAAGGCGCCGATCGGCCCCGAGGCTACGACCCAGCCGCCCAGCGCGTCGATGCCGGCCTGGATGGGCGGCCAGACGAAGCCGAGGACGAGCGCGAGGGCGAGGCTCGCGCCGCCGGTGACGATGGGCACGAAGCGGCTGCCGCCGAAGAAGCCCAGGAACGAGGGCAGCTTCGTGTCGCGGAAGCGGTTGTACATCGCCCCCGCGAGGACGCCGGCGAGGATGCCGGCGAGGACGCCCATCTTGACCTTCTCGTCGATGCTCTTCACCCCGTTCGTGATCACCAGGTAGGCGATCATCCCGGAGAGCCCGGCCACGCCGTTCATGTCGCGCGCGAGGCCGACCGCGATGCCCACGGCGAAGATCAGCGCCAGGTTGTCGAAGATGGCGCCGCCGGCCTGGGCGACGAACGCGATGTCCAGCACGTCGGGCTGCCCCAGCCGGAGCAGCAAGCCCGCGACCGGCAGCACCGCGATGGGCAACATCAGCGCCTTGCCGACGCGCTGCAGCTCGTTGAATCCTCTCATCCGAAGCTCCTTCTCCGTTGGGCGGGGCGGTTTTCGCGTCGCGCTGGCGGCCGGCCCCCGGCCTGCATGCTGCGCGGGTGAGATCA
Organism: Sorangium sp. So ce590; assembly: GCF_051521365.1. Lineage (NCBI taxonomy): Bacteria > Pseudomonadati > Myxococcota > Polyangiales > Polyangiaceae > Sorangium > Sorangium sp. So ce590. The sequence continues at coordinate 3,343,165 of NZ_CP150346.1, read as the reverse complement.
TCCGGATCGCGCGCCGGGCGAGAGCAGCGCCCGCACCTCGGCCGCGGTCCCCAGATCGAGCGCAGCCCTGGCGATCTCGCGGCACCTCGCGGCGTCGAGCTCGCGGATCCTCGCCTTCACCTCCGGGATCGCCTGGACGCTGACGCTCAGCTCGGTCACGCCGAGGCCGATCAGCACGGCCACGGCCTCGGGATCGCTCGCCACCGCGCCGCAGATCGCCACGCGGCGCTCGCGCTTCTTGGCGGCCTGCACGGTCGCGTCGATGAGCCGGAGCACCGCCGGGTGCAGCGCGTCCTGCCGGCCGGCGAGCCGCGGGTGCGTGCGGTCCATGGCCAGCGTGTACTGGGTGAGATCGTTCGTGCCGATCGAGAAGAAATCGACCTCCGCCGCGAACCGGTCGGCCTGGACCGCGACCGACGGCACCTCGACCATGATCCCGAGCTCCACCGGCGGCGATCCGGCGCGCCGGCGCTCCTCCTCGAGCACCTGCCTCGCCTCCTCGAGCTCCTCGAGGCCCGCGACCATGGGCAAGAGGACGCGGTGCCCGGCCGGGGCCCGGGCCGCCAGGATGGCGCGGAGCTGGCTGCGCAGGATCGTCGGGTGGAGCGCGCCGATGCGCAGGCCGCGGATGCCGAGGAGCGGGTTGTCCTCCGCGGGCAAGGGCATGTAGGAGAGCGGCTTGTCGCCGCCGACGTCGAGCGTGCGGATGACGAGGGGCCGCTCGCCCAGCGCGTCGGCGATCTCCTGGTACGCGGCGGTCTGCTCCGCCTCGGTCGGCGCGCTGTCGCGATCGAAGAACATCAGCTCGGTGCGCAGGAGGCCCACGCCCTCGGCCCCGAGCCGGACGGCCTTGCGGGCGTCGTCGGCGCTCGCGATGTTGGCCAGCACCGCGACGTGGACCCCGTCGCGGGTCACCGCGCGCTCCCCCGCGGCCGCCTCCTGCCGCTCGCGCAGCGCCTGGCGCGCGCCGAGCCGGCCGCGGTAGGCGTCGAGCTCGGCCGCGCCCGGGTGGAGCAGCAGCACCGCCTCGTCGGTGTCGAGCACGGCCGCCGCCCCCGCCTCGACGGAGAGCAGCGACGGCGAAACGCCGACGAGGTACGGCACGCCGAGCGAGCGCGCCAGGATCGCCGCGTGCGAGGTGGTGCCGCCGAGCACGCTGACCAGGCCGGCGATCCGCTGATCCGCGAGCCGCACCACCTCGGAGGGCGTCAGGCTCTCCGCGACGACGATGCTGCCGGCCGGCACGGCCTGGGCCTCGTCGACGCCGACGAGGTGCCGCAGCGCGCGGCCGCCCACGTCCCGCAGATCGTTGGCGCGCGCGGCGAGCAGCGGGTTCGAGAGGCGAGCGAGCTCCCGGTACGACGACATCACCGCCTCGCGCCACGCGAACGCCGCGGACTTGCCCTCCACGATGGCGACCTCTGTGCGGGTGATCATCTCCGGATCGTCGAGCATCGCGAGGTGCGCGCTGAAGATCTGGGCCTGCTCGACGCGCTTGCCCGACGCGGCGACGAGCTGCTTCAGCTCCAGCCGGGTGTGCAGCAGCGCCTTCTGCAGGCGCGCGAGCTCCGCCTCCGTGTCGGTCGCGTGCTCGTCGACCGAGGCGGCGAGCGGGTCGATCGCGCAGATCGGGCCGATGGCGAGCCCCGGCGAGGCGCTCACGCCGTGGAGGTGCCGCGCGTCGTCGCTCGGGCGCGGCGCGGCGGCGGGGGCGGCGCGCCCGGGATCGGCCGGGGGCGATGGATGACGCGCGGCGGAGAGATCCTCGCCCAGCCCGCTCCGGACGAGCTCGACGAGCCGGGCCACCGCCCGCGCCGCCTCGCTGCCGCTCGCGACGATGCGCAGCTCGGCGCCCGGGCCGGCGCCGAGCTTCATCAGCGCGCCGACGCTCTTCGCGTTGGCGTTGCGGCCGGCGAGCTCCACGCCGATGTCGGCGGCGAACGACTTGGCCTCGGTGGCGAGCACCGCGGCCGGACGCACGTGCAGCCCGTGCGGGTTGGGCACCACGACGAGGGCGGACGTGATCCCGACCGTGGCCCGCGGCGGCGGCCTGGACGCGCTCGTCTCTCCCGCGCTCGACGCGCGTGGCGCTTCCCCGCCGGTCCGCCGCCTGGGGCTCACCGTCATGAGGCGGCTCGCGCCGGCCCTGGCCACGCCGCTCGCGCGCTCGACGATGGCGCTCGTCTCGCCGCTCAGGACGATGACCTGCGTGAGCAGGCTGGGCGCCTTGCGGAGGAGGAGATCGGCGTCGAACTCGAGGAGCGCCTGGCCGGCGGAGACCCTGTCTCCCTGGCTCACCCGTGCCGTGAAGCCCTCGCCTTTCAGGCCGACGGTGTCGATGCCGACGTGGATCATGATCTCGACCCCGCCCGCGGCGCTCAGGGTGATGGCGTGCCGCGCCGCGTGGAGCAGGGTCACCGTCGCGTCGCACGGGGCGAGCAGCGTCTGGGAGGTCGGATCGATCGAGATGCCGTCGCCGACGATCTTGTCGGCGAAGACCGCGTCGGGGACCGACTCGATGGGCACGATGGGACCGGACAGCGGGGCGAGGAGCGTCAGCGGTTCGCTGGTGTGCATTTCGACCGCGATGCTACCCGGATGTGGCTCGACAGGTTCCTGGCCGAGGGGCTCGATGGTTCCATCCACGGATCCCGACAAAAGCAAGCGTCATGCCCTGCTCCGGGGCCGCTTGCTGCGGGAGGGAGGAAGCGAAGAAGAGCGCTGCGCCGGGCGATCGCCGGGCGATCTCCCGGGGATCGCCGGGAGGCCCCGGGGGGCGATCCGGGAGCTCTCCCGCGATCGGGAGGATCGCCCGGCGATCTCCCGGATCACCCCCCGTGCGCGCCGGGATCGCCGGGCGCGATCGCGGCGTGTGTCCTCCTCGGGGAGCGCAAAACGCGCTGAGGCGGCTCATTGGCATCGATCATCGAGGTCATCGCCGCGTGCGGTACGCCGGTTGCTGATGAGGTTTGCGACGACCGGAAACCGGCACACTCAAGGAGATCTGCCATGAAGCTTTATCCTCTCACGACCCTGCCGCTCTTTGCCGTGATGGCTCTGGCCGCGTGCGGCGGCCTCGATGGCGACGACGTGGGGCGCATCGGCCCGGATGGAGCAGAGATCGAGGAGACGGAGCAAGCCGCCCTCGCCGCTGCCTGGGCGCCGTACACCGCGTATGCCGTGAACTCCGAGGTGACCTACGGCGGCGTCACGTACAGTTGCATTCAGGGGCACACCTCTCTTCCGGGCTGGGAGCCGCCGATCGTCCCGGCGCTGTGGCGGGTGGTCAGCGGCAGCGGCACAAGCACCACCAGCGCCAGCACGAGCGGTGCAGGCGGCAGCGGCGGCTCCGGCGGCAGCGGCGGAGCCGGCGGCTCGGGCGGCAGCGGCGGCTCGGGCGGCAACGGCGGCTCCGGCGGCTCCGGCGGCGAGGGAGGCAGCGGCGGCGCGGGCGGCGACAAGAAGGTGATTGGCTACTTCGCGGAGTGGGGCATCTACGGCCGCAACTACCACGTCAAGAACATCGACACGAGCGGTTCGGCCGCCAAGCTCACGCACATCAACTACGCCTTCGGCAACGTGGTGGGCAACCGGTGTGCGCTCGGCGACACCTACGCCGATTACGACAAGGCCTACAGCGCCGCCGACAGCGTCGACGGCGTCGCCGACACCTGGGACACCGGCGCGCTCCGCGGCAGCTTCAACCAGCTCCGCAAGCTGAAGCGCAAGCACCCGCACCTCAAGGTGATGATCTCGCTCGGCGGCTGGACCTGGTCCGCCGGCTTCTCCGACGCCGCGCTGCCCGCGAACCGCGCCTCGTTCGTCTCTTCGTGTGTCGATCTCTTCATCAAGGATCCCCGCTGGGCCGGCGTGTTCGACGGCATCGACGTCGACTGGGAGTACCCGGCCGCGTGCGGCAGCACCTGCAACCAGCGCCCCGAGGACACCCAGAACTTCACGGCGCTGCTCGCCGAGTTCCGCAGCCAGCTCAACGCGGTGAGGCCCGGGCTGCAGCTCACCATCGCGGCGCCCGCCGGACTCGACAAGATCGAGAAGATCCAGGTCGGGGCGATCCACCGGCACCTCGATTTCATCAACCTGATGACGTACGACATGCACGGGGCGTGGGAGCGCACGACGAACTTCCACGCGCCGCTCTACAACTCCGGCTCGAACCCCGCGAAGGCGCTGAAGTACAGCACCGACGAGGCGGTCTCGGCCTGGCTGAACGGCGGGACGCCGGCGAGCAAGCTGGTCGTCGGGGTGCCCTTCTACGGCCGCGGCTGGACCGGGGTCACGAGCGCCGGCCAGGGGGTGTGGCAGTCGGCCGCCGGCGCCGCGCCGGGCACGTACGAGGCGGGCATCGAGGACTACAAGATCCTGAAGGCCAAGGGGCACCCCGGCTACACCCACCCGGACACGAAGGCGTTCTACACCTTCAATGGCACCGAGTTCTGGAGCTACGACAACCCGGCGTCGCTCGGGGTCAAGATGCGCTACATCAAGGACAAGGGGCTGGGCGGCGCGATGTTCTGGGAGCTGAGCGGCGACACGACGAACGGCGAGCTCATCGCGGCGGTGAAGAGCGGCCTGCGGTGACGCCCTGAGGGACCGAGGGGCGAGCTGGCTAGCCCAGCGTCCGCAAAGCTCGCCCCTCCGCGAGGCACAGGCATTCAGGTCGCCGCCGGCTTGTGGGTGGCGAAGAAGAGGCCCGGCAACACAAGCGCCGCGCCGAGCCAGTGGTGGAGGGCAAACGCCTCGCCGAGGAGCATCCAGGCCATCACGGCGGTATAGACCGGCGACATGTAGAGCAGCAGGCCGGTGCGGCTCGGGCCGAGGTGCTGGGTGATGTAGCCGTAGGTGGCGTAGGCGCCGACGCCTGGCACCAGGACCAGGGTCAGCACGGCGGCGACGGTGCGCAGGTCGAAATCCGGCGGACCGCGGGTGGCCAGCTCCCAGCCGAGCAGCGGCAGCAGAACGATCACCCCGGCCAGCGCGATCGCGGTGAGGCGCGCGCTGACCCCCAGCGGATCGGGCCAGCGCTTCAGCAGCACGGTGTACAGCGCCCAGGAGATCGCGGCGACGAGGATGACAAGGTCGCCGGTGCTGAAGCTGAGCGCCAGCAGCGCCGCCGGGTCGCCGCGCAGCACGATGACCAGCACGCCGGTGAGCGCCAGCCCGGCGCCCAGGCCCTGGCGCCGGCTGAGGCGGTCGCCGAACATGGCCCGCGACAGCAGGAGGATGATCACCGGCGACGCGGCGTAAATCAGGCCGATATTTGTGGCCGTGGTGCTGGCGGCGCCGTGATAGACGCCAGCGCCGCAGATGCCCATGCCGAGCAGGCCGAGCAGGGCATACCGGGCCCAGTCGCGGCGCAGCGAGGCGCGGCCGCGCCAGAGCTCGCGGCCGCAGAAGGGCAGCAGCACCAGCACGACGCCCAGCCAGCGCAGCTCCGCCAGCGCCACCGGCGGAATGAAATCCGCCGTGGCGCGCGCCAGCACCATGTTGGCCGTGAACAGCGCCGGGGTGACGAACAGCAGGACCTGGGCGATGCGCTGGTCGCGTGACTCGGCCAGGCCGAGCGGGGTGGAAGCCATCGGCGGCGGACATTAGGCATGATCCGCCGCCATGACCAGAGCTCGCCTCACTTCCAGTTGACGGTGGCCCATCCGTGGGCAGGAATGCTGAACTGGAGCTTCTTGCTCGCCACGCCGAGGACGGTCGTCTTCTCTGCATTGCCGGAATTGTAAAGAATCGTGATGATGGTGCCGTCAGGGTTCTTGAAGGCCAGCGCATCGCCGCCGGTCGTGCCGACGCGCACCGCGCCTGGATCGACGTATCCGGAGACGTGGCGGAAGACGTGGTAGGCGGGGGTCACGTTCAGCGTGCCCATCCCCGTGTTCACGGTAAGAAGCGCGTTCTGGGGCCACGGCCGCTGCGAGTCCAGGTTCTTCCCCGCCGTGTCCAGCACCATGTTCCAGGCGCTGTACGAGGTCACCCCTGCCTGGATCCAGTCGCGGATGAGCTTCCAGCTCTCCTCGGCGTAGGCATGATCGTTCGGCGGCATATTCTCGTTGAACGGCGGCATGCCCGCAGGGTTCCAGGGGTAGTTGCCGCACTTGTGCTCCGTCTGCACGATCGGCATGTTGCGCGACCTCAAGCCGGAGACGCTGCCCAACATGTTCCACTGCAGCCCGAAGCCCTTGACGTACTTCATCGCGGTGGAATCGCCGGTCACCGCGCTGATGATCGTCCCGTCTTTCCCGCTGTCGGCGTTGGACATCGTGCCGAGATAGATCTGGGTCGTGAGCCCTCGTTCGTCGAACGTCGGCCCGAGGTAGGTGCCGATGAACTTGGCCATGAGCGGCCCCGTCCACAGGCAGCTCGGGTACCTCGTCTCGTAGTTCGGCTCGTTCTGAGGGTGAACCGCCTCGATGGTGATGCCCTCGTCGGCGTACGCCTCCACGAACTTCGCGAAGTACAGGGCATACGCCCGCAGGACGCTCGCGTCGTCCTTCATGCGGCCGCCATCCATCGCGCCGTTGCTCTTCATCCAGGTGGGGGGCGTCCACGGGCTGGCCCAGAGGTGGAGGTCGGGCCTCACGGCGAGCGCCGCCTTGATGTACGGAATCAACCTCTCCCTGTCCCGAGCGACGGAGAAGCTCGCCATCGTCGTATCGTTCGGCGTCTCGTTGAGGGTATAGCGATCCATCGCATAGTCGCTGGCCCCCATGGGGACGCGCCCGTAGGCGAACGCCGCGCCCTCGTGCGTGTCGAAGAGCAGCTTGATGGCTCGCCTCCTCTCGGCATCGCCGAGCATCGAGAGCACGTGCCATCCCGCCTCGTTGAAGGTGCCGCCGAAGCCGTCCCATCGCTGGTACGTCGTCGCGTCGTTGACGGTCACGTCGGCATTGCCGCTCGTCACCTCCGTCGGCGCCCCTGTCTTCCAGTAGTCGTTCGGCCCGGAAGTGACCAACACGGGCTCGATCACGGGGGGCCCGCCTCCGGTGGACGAGCCGCCAGCGCCGCCGTCTCCGGTCGGATCGCCGCCGGCACCGCCCGAACCGGTCGAACCGGTCGAACCGCCCGCCCCTGTTCCGTCCGAGCCGGTCGAGCCGCCCGAGCCGGTCGAGCCGCCCGCACCCGCCCCCGAGCCGCCCGCACCCGCCCCCGCCCCCGAGCCCTCAGGTTTTGTCGTGCTGTTCGAGGAACCGCACGCCACGAAGAAAACCGCGAGCAATACGCCGATCGTCGAACCTCGTGCCCTGTTCATCGCTGAAATCCTCAATCGTAGGGGTGCGGACCCGTGGCGGTGCCCGAAGCAGGCGTCCGCGAGCGGGCGTCCTATATGCCCGAAAGGCCCCGCGGTGATCCGAGCAGAGCCACGTTTCCTCACAGTGTCATTCGCGAGCCCCGCGGGACGCGGCGCGTCAAGCAGGCGACGTCGCCGAGCGTCGCCTCCGTCGCCAAATGCCAGTGTCAGCCGACGCGCCAGGGCCTCCTCCGTCCGCCGCCACGCACGCTCACGCGACCCGCCCAGCGCTGATTTCTTTACATCGCACTGGTGAGCCATGTTAGCTTTCCAGGTCATGGTCGCCGCTCTCTGGGCGTTGACCATCCAATCCCATCGCCGAGCCGGCGCCGGAAGGCTCGGACCGTTCATCGCGCTGAACGTGCCGCGCGACGCCGCGAGGCACCGGTCCAACCCGCCTGCGCGTCGCGCGCGAGCCGGAGGTGTCCATGACCGCCATGCGACAGATGCGTATTCTCTATTTTGCACCTCGCGCCTGCTGGCCGCTCGATACCGGGGCCAAGCTACGCAACTGGCATTTTGTCCGGCAGCTGTCGCGCTTTGCGCGGGTCACTTACCTGAGCTTCGCCGACGACGGCGCCGTCAGGAACGGGCGGGCACGGATGGGCGGTGCCGGTCCCGCTCCTCAATCGATGAACGATATCGCGCAGATCACCGACCAGGTGCTGACGCTGACCCAGGAGCGGCCGAACTCCCTGGGCAAGATCCTGCGCGGGGCCGTGGGGCAGCTGCCGCTCGTCGTCCTCAATTACACGACGGACGCAATGCGCCAGGAGCTCGCGCGCGTCCTCGATACAGGCCAGTTCGACGCCGTGCAGGTCGAGAGCGTCCATCTCGCCGGTTACCTGCCCTTGCTGCGCGCGGCGCGCAATCGACCGCTGCTCCTCTGCGACTGGCACAACATCGAGTCGGAGGTGCTCTCTCGCTACAGCAAGCACGCGCCCGATCCCCTCCGCGGGCTCGCGGCGTTCGCCCTGGCCTCGCAGCTCGCCGGCTTCGAGCGCAAGGTGCTGGAGCAGTTCGACGCGCACCTCACGGTCAGCGAGCGGGATCGCGCGAAGCTCCTCGCGCTCCGCCCCGGACTGCGCGCCTTCGCCGTCGACAACGGCGTCCACGTCGACGCCTTCCCCGCGGGCGCGGGCGGCTCCGAGCCGCGCCGCCGCATCGTCTTCGTCGGCTCGATGGATTACCGCCCGAACGCGCAGGCCATCGTCGCCTTCGCGCGCGACGTCTGGCCCGCCATCCACGCCGCGCGGCCCGCGTGGCGCCTCACCGTGGTCGGCAGGAGCCCCGGGCCGGAGGTGCGCGCGCTCGGCGCGCTGCCCGGCGTGGAGGTGACCGGGACCGTGCCCGACGTGCGGCCCTACTATGCCGACGCGCTCGCGTCGGTGGTGCCGCTGCGCATCGGGGGCGGGTCGCGGCTGAAGATCCTGGAGGCGCTCGCGGCCGGCGTGCCCGTCGTCTCCACGCAGCTCGGCGCAGAGGGGCTCGCGCTGCGCGACCGCGAGCACGCGATCATCACCCGGACCGTCGAGGAGATCCGCGGCGCGCTCCTCGAGCTCGACGCGGATCCGGCGCTGCGGGCGCGCCTTGCCGCGGCCGGCCGGGCGCTCGTCCAGAGCCGATACGACTGGAGCGTGGTGGGCGACACGCTCGCCCGCATCTACAAGCAGCTGGCCGAGCAGCGCCGCGGCGCCCCCGCAGCGCCCATGCCCGGGAGCCTCGCCACGCCGCCCAGCTGATCCGCGCTCCCCCCGGGAGATCGGCCGCGCGCCGCGGCGGACGCGGGCGCCGCCCGCCGCCCGCTCAGGCCACCGCGGCGCCGGTCACCGCGGCGAACGCCTCGAGCCACGCCTCGGCCTGCCGCTCCGCCGTGAACTGCGACAGGAGCCGCGCCCTGGCGCGGGTCGCCCGCGCCCCCGCCTCCTCCGGCCGCCCGAGCGCGTCGAGCAGCGCCCGCGCCAGCGCGTCCGGCTGCCCGGGCGGGACGAGCCACCCCGTCTCGCCGTCCAGCACGAGCTCCGGCACGCCGCCGACGGCGCTCGCGACGACCGGCGTCCCGTACGCGAACGCCTCCAGCACCACGTTCGGCAGCCCCTCGGTGCGCGACGGCAGCGCCAGCACGTCCAGCGCCCCGATGAGCTGCGCGCCATCCCGGCGCAGGCCGAGCAGCCGCGCGCGCTCGCCGAGCCCGCGCGCCGCCACCTCCTCCCGCACCACGGCCTCGTCCGGCCCGTCGCCCACCAGCACGAGCGTGGCCTGCGCGTCCGCGCGCGCCACCGCCGCGAACGCCTCCACGAGCGAGCGCTGCCCCTTCTCGGGGCTGATCCGCCCCACCGCGCCGATGAGCCGCGCCGACGCGCCGAGCCCGAGCTCCGCCAGCAGCTGCGCGCGGGGGACCGGGGGCGGCATCCGATCCAGGTCGATCGCGTTGGGCACCCGGAAGATCCGGGCCTCGCTCACCCCGCACGCCCGCACCGGCGCGCGCTGCGCCTCCGACACGACGACGACCCCGTCGTGCCAGCGCAGCGTCCGTCGATCGGCCCACTCGAAGAGCCGCACCTTCCGGTCCTCGCCCGTCCACCCGCGCGCCACGGCCAGCACCCGCGGCGCGCCGCGCCCGCGCAGCCCGAGCGCCAGGAGGTCCGCCTTGTAGCTCACCGTGCAGACAACGTCGGGCCGGAGCCGCGCCGCGATCGCGCGGAGCCGGCGCGCCCCCTCGAGCAGGTCGTAGCCCCGCGCCATCGCGAGCGGCTCGGCCTCGAACCCCTCCGCGCGCGCCCCCACGACGAGCGGGTTGTCCGCGACCTTCGCCTGCCGGTGCGGGATCACGGCGAACGAGACGTCGCACGCGCCGCGATCGCGCAGGATCCTCGCCGATTGCACGGTCTGCCGCTCCGGGCCGCCCCAGAAGCGACAGGGCATCAGGTGGAGGATCCGGAGCCGCCGCAGAGCCCCCGCTTTACATGATCGCCGCGCGCGCCGCACCCGATTTCCCCGGCGCCGCGGCGCCATGGTACGACCGCGGGAGGCGGGCCCCATGCGGAAGATCAGCGTGTGCACGGTGGTCATCAACCTCGACGTCGGGGGCCTCGAGAAGGTCGCCGTCAGCCTCCTGAACGGCCTCGATCGCGCCCGCTTCGACCCGTCGCTCGTCTGCCTGGACGCCCCCGGCAAGCTCTTCGATCAGGTCGACCTCCCGCCCGAGCGCCGGCTCGTCCTGCGGCGCCGCCCGCGGCTGAACCTCGGCTTCGCCCGCGTGGATCCCGAGCTGCCCCTCGCGATCCGCGGCTTTCTCCGCGACGTCCGGGCCGACGTCGTGCACGTCCACAACTTCGCCCCGCTCATCTTCGGCGGCGTCTCGTCGCGCCTTCTCCTGCCGCGCCCCCGCGTCGTCTACTCGGAGCACAACGAGATCAACAGCGCGAGCCCCCGCTCGCTGCGCAAGTTCAGGTACTACGTGCGCCTCGCCGACGCGGTCATCGCGGTCTCCGACGATCTGGCGACCAAGCTCCGGCGCGATCTCGGCGTCCGGAGGCCCATCCGGGTGATCCGCAACGGCATCGACGGCGCGCGCGTCCGGGCCGGGCGCGGCGACCGCGTCCGCGCCGAGCTGCGGCTGCCCGAGGGGGCCCGCGTGCTCGGCACGGTCGCGGTGCTGTCGCGCCAGAAGGGCATCGACGTCCTGCTCGACGCCGCCGGCGAGGTCCTCGCGCGCGACCCGCGCGTCCACCTGGTGATCGCGGGAGACGGGCCGGCCCGGCCCGACCTCGAGGCCCGGCGCGCCGGCATGGCGGCGCGGGAGCGCGTGCACTTCCTCGGCCTGCGCAGCGACGTGCCCGACGTGATGGCGAGCCTCGACGCCTATGTCCTCTCGTCCCGCTGGGAGGGGCTCCCGCTCGCGGTCCTCGAGGCCATGGCCGCCGGAAAGCCGATCGTCGCGACCCGCGTCGGCGGCGTCCCGGAGGCGATCGAGGACGGCGCGGGCGGCTACCTCGTCGCCCCCGAGGAGCCCCGGGCGCTCGCCGATCGGCTCCTCGCGCTGCTGTCCGATCCGGCGGCCGCCGCCGCGATGGGCGCGCGCAACGCGCAGGCGTTCGACGCGCGCTTCAGCCTCGGGGCGATGCTCGCCGCCCACGAGCGGCTGTTCGCCGAGATCGCGCCCGCGCGGTAGCGTGGGGCGATCCCGGAGATCGCCCCACAGGTGCTGGCCGAGCCATCTCCGCCGGGGGGGGTGATCGCGTGGATCCACCCTTGATTGCGCTGCATCGCAAGGGTCCGCTGAGCCGGTGCTCCGAGAGCGCACGGCGCTCCACCGCGTCCATCCTCTTGCTGCACCCAGAACGCCCGGCCGTCGGGGAACCTGAGCGACCTCGAGAAGCACACGGCGGAGCGGTTCGGCGTGCCAGCCGAAGGCCAGGTGGAGTGGAGGTGCCTCGATTGCAATTGCAACCGAGGGCCGCGGCTCGGGCGCCGTGAGCCGCACGCGGCCCAGGCGCGCTCGCCTTCGACCCCCCGCCGGCTCACCTCAGGTAGTCGGAGATCGCGTCGTACCAGACGCCCGCCATCCGGGCGTAACCCGCCTGATTGGGATGGACCCCGTCGCCGAGCTCGGACGTGGGGAAACCCGCGAACTGGTCGACGTAAACGATGTGCGCGCCCGCGCTGGCTCGCGCCTCGACAAGCCCGGGGACGGTGGCGTTGAACGTATTGACCGCGCTTGCGCCGCCCGGAAAAGGAATGATGTTGCTCACGACGATCAGCGCGTCGGGCGCCTCGGCGATCAGCTCGTCCAGGAGAGCGCCCAGGCGGGTGTCGGCGCCGTTCGGGGACTGATACATGTCATTGGTGCCCGCGTGGAGCAGCACGATGTGCGGCATCTCGTTGAGCGCCGGGCTCGGCACACGACCGGCGATCTGGGCGATGGTCTGTCCGCTGATCCCCTCGTGATTGCGGGGGAACGGCGCGCCATCGACCATCGACGGTCCGTTCATCTGCTGCGTGCCCGTGAAGGTGATCTCGTGGTCGTCTTGCCGGGCCAGGCGGAAGAGCTCGACCCGGTACCCGCCATCGAAGCCGAGACCGAAGGTGATCGAGTCCCCGAGGGGCAGGACCTTGCAGGGGCCCGTCGCGGGGCAAGGCTGGAACCCTTGATCGGGAGAGCCCCCACCCGCGCTCGACGTTCCCGTCGCGCCGCCGCCGCCTCCTCCGTCCCCGCCCCCTCCGGCTCCGCTCGAGCTGGCTCCGCTCGAGCTGCTGGAAGCGGAGCCACCGGTCCCCGTCGTGCTGCCCGCCCCGCTCGTGGTCGAGGCGCCTCCCGTGGCCCCAGCCCCGCCCGTCGTGGCGCCGCCGGAGGAGGCCTCTCCAGACCCATCCGAGCCATCGGACGACCCATCCGAAGAGCTGGAGCAGGCCAGGGAACCGACAAGGAGAAGGCTCGCGAGCGAAATCCCGCGGGCGAAGGCGCCGGATGCACCACGGCGGACGAGCAGCGGAGAGGTCGAGGTAGACATGTGAGCAGAGCTCCCGGTCGCAGGCGACCGAAGGTAGAAAATTGTATTTTGGGCAGAAGACTGGCGAGCGCTTGGCTCGATGCCCCACCGCCCGCGCGGCCTCTGTGAGGAAGTGGCGGAAGGCTACGCAGCGCTCGCGGCGACGTCGTTCAAATTCCCGGCGAAGGTTTTCAGGATCTCGACACGCGGGGTCCGATCCGCTCGGCGCAAGCGGGCTGGGGTGCGGGCTGGGGCACGCCCCGTGCCTGAAAGGCTTGACCCCTGTGTTCCTCGAGGTCGACGATGCTCTGGGTCGACCCCGAGCATGACAGCGGAAATTTCAGCGAAGTACGGAGCGGCTCTCACCGGATCGGACTGGGTGGGGCTGCCTCTCCGGATCGGGTACATGCCCGAAAGCGGCCGGGTCGAGGGACTCTCCAGCGAGTCGGATGCGGTCCTGGTCTGGGCGGGAGGCCCCTCGCAGATCGACATTCGCTTCGCAGAGCCGACCTCGGGAGAGGTTCGGGAGCATTCCTTCGAGCGGCTCTCGGGCATGATCGACCTCTTGCCGCGGAGGACCACGCTTCACAGCGTCGAGTGGCGGGGGCGGCCGTCCGTGTGCACGTCGGTGAACTTTCCCCAGGCCTCCATGTCGGCTCTTTGTTCGTCTCCTTCCGCCGTCTTGGTTCTGGAGCGGGGCCCACGGTTTGGTTTGATCGACGCCCACGTGGTCGACCTGGTTCATCGCCTGCAGGCGCAGGCCGAGGGGCAGGAGTACTTTGGCGCCGTCTACGTGCAGTCGCTCTCCTTGGCGCTGGCTTCTTACCTTTCGGCTCGGTACGGCGCGGGGGCCAAGGCGGAGATCTCGTTGCGCGCCGCGAGCCTCTCGAGCAGCCAGCGCGCTCAGATCGAGAAGTTCGTGGACAGCGAGCTCTCCTCGAATTTCGGGCTCGTCGACCTGGCGGGGCTGGTGGGCTACTCGCCGGACCATTTCTCGCGCCTGTTCAAGCACGCCTTTCATCAGACTCCCTATCAGTACGTGCTTTCACGCCGCATCGAAATGGCGATGACCATGCTCCGGGACGAGCGGCTGTCCATCGCCGAGATCGCTCTGGCCTGTGGCTTCTCCAATCAGGGGCATCTCACGACGGCGTTCAAGCGTCGCACGGGGACGACGCCCGGCGCGTATCGAAGGAAGTGATCGCCCGGCCGGTCTCGTCTCAACCCCGGTCGGGTCGCGGCCGCCGGCTCCCCGGCGTTGCTCAGGAAGAAACAGAGTCTCCGGCGGTCGATGGGGTCGGCATGTGCCTGTCACGCACAGGGGGTCCCGGCGTGAAGGCGCCCTCAGATGAACTTCGCCGTGATGCTCCGCTCGCAGCCCTTCAGCTCGTACGGCGGCCCCGCGAACAGCACCTCGCCACCCGCCCTGCCGCCCTCCGGGCCGAGATCGATGATCCAGTCGGCCTGCCGGATGACGTCCAGGTGATGCTCGATCAGGACCACCGTGTTCCTGGCGTCCACCAGCCGGTCGATGATGCCCATCAGCAGCCCGATGTCGGAGAGGTGCAGCCCGGTGGTGGGCTCGTCCATCACGTAGACGCTGCCCTGCTTGTGGAGCTCGGTGGCGAGCTTCAGGCGCTGCCCCTCGCCGCCCGACATCGTGCTGAGCGGCTGACCGAGCTTCAGGTAGCCCAGCCCCACGTCGTTCATGGCCTGCACCACGGCCTTGATCTTCTTCTCGGCGAAGAAGGCCAAGGCCTCCTCCACCGTCATGTCCAGCACGTCGCTGATCGTCTTGCCGCGCAGGCTGTACGCCAGCACCTCCGACTTGAAGCGCTTGCCCTCGCAGATCTCGCAGGTGGAGACGATGCCCTCCATGAACGCGAGATCGGTGTAGACCACGCCCAGACCGTTGCAGCTCGGGCAGCTGCCCTCCGAGTTGAAGCTGAAGAGCGAGGCGCTCACCTTGTTCGCCTTGGCGAACGCCTGCCGGATGTCATCCATGATCCCGGTATAGGTGCAAGGAGCAGAGCGGCTGTTGGCCGTCACCCGGGACTGGTCGATCACGATCGCCTCCGGGTGCTGCTCCAGGAAGACATCGTTGATCAACGTGCTCTTGCCGGAGCCGGCGACCCCCGTCACGACGGTCAGCACGCCGGTGGGGATGCTCACCGTGACGTTCTTCAGGTTGTGCAGGGTGGCGTTCTTGATGACCCTCTGCCCGGTGGGCTGCCGGACCTTCCGCTTGATCGGCAGGTGTTGTTTCAGGAATTTTCCAGTCAGTGTATCGGTGTTCTTGAGGGTTTCGTAGCTCCCCTCGAAGACCACCTCACCGCCGTGCACTCCTGCCTTCGGGCCGATGTCCACCACGTGATCGGCGATCGCCATCACGTCTGGATCGTGCTCGACGACCAGCACGGTATTGCCCTTGTCGCGCAGCTCCTGGAGCAGGCGGTTCAGGCGGGCAACGTCGCGCGCGTGCAGCCCCACGCTGGGCTCGTCGAGGATATACAGCATGTCGGTCAGGCTGTTTCCGAGGTGCCGGATCATCTTCAAGCGCTGCGACTCGCCGCCGGACAGGGTGGAGGTCTCCCGGCCGAGGCTCAGGTAACCGAGGCCGATGTCCACGAGGTGCTGCAAGCGCTCGATGAGCCTGGCGGCCAGCCTCACGGCGACCGGGTCGGTGAGGTCTCGCAGGAGCTTGATCAGCTCCGTCGCCTCCAGGTCGGAGAGCTCGGCGATGTTCCGGCCGTGGATCCTGCAGCTCAGGGCCGCCTGGTTGAGCCTCGCGCCGTGGCACACCGGGCACGTCTGCGAGGTGGTGAACTGCTCGAAGACCGCCCGGTTGCGCTCGGACATCGCCGCCGCGTCCTTCTTCATGTACATGCGGGTGAAGCGCTCGACGAGGCCCTCGTACTTCGAGCCGAACTCGCCGAACGAGACCTTCACGTCAGCGCCGTACAAGAGGGCGCGCAGCTCCTCTTCGGTGTAGTCCTCGATCGGCTTGTCGCTGTCGAAGAGGCCCGAGAGCGGGTACATCTTCCACATCCACTTCCCGACCTTGAAGTCCGGGTGCAGGATCGCCCCGCCGTTCAGGGACTTGCTGCGATCGAGGAGCCTGTCCAGATCGAGCTGGACGGTCTTGCCGATGCCCTCGCACTCCGGGCACATCCCCTGCGGGGTGTTGAACGAGAAGGCAAAGGCCGCCCCCGCAGCGGGCTGCCCGACCCGCGAGAAGAGCAGCCGCAGCAGCGCGGCGATGTCCGTGTAGGTGCCCGCCGTCGAGCGCGAGCCGCCCCCGACCCGCTTCTGATCGATGATGATAGGCGCGTTCAGGTGCTCGATGCGATCGACGTCGGGCTGGCCGTGGTGCGGCAGGAAGCCTTGCACGAACGCGGTGAAGGTCTCGTTCAGCTGGCGCTGCGCCTCGGCGGCGATGGTGTCGAAGACCAGCGAGGACTTGCCGGAGCCGGAGACGCCGGTGAACACCGTGATCTTCTGCTTGGGGATGTTCAGCGAGACGTCCTTGAGGTTGTTCTCGCGCGCGCCGCGCACATGGATGAACTGGCGATCCATCACGATTGCCTCCTTGCTGAGCCCGAACCGCCCGACCGTCGCAGTCTCTTCGCGGGCGACGAGCAGAGACCGACAGGCATGGTCATCTCGCAGATCCGAGACGCTCGAGCGTCGCATCTGCCCGCGTGGGCCCCCCGGGCGGCATCGCGCGCGCCGGAACGCATTCCACGCCTCGAGGTCGGCCTGGTCCTCTAGTCCGAGGGTCGAGAAAAAGCAAGACGGCTCAGGGCGGGAACGCGAGCAGATCGGTGTGGCCGACCACCCCGCCGGTACGCCTGAGCCGCGACCAGGCATCGAGCGTTCTGGCATCGAGGGCATCGAGGGTGCCCACGTCGCTGACGGCCTGCGCGAAGCCGCTCTGCAGCTCCCCGAGGAGCGCCGCGTCGGCGGCGCCGAGCACCCAGGGACTGTCGCCCTCCAGCACCTCGTAGCCCCGCCGCCGGAGCTGCTCGGCGAGGTGCTGGGGCGCCGCCGGACCGGCGGCCGCGCCGAAGCCCTTGTCCGTCCTCTGATGGCGGTGGAACGCGGCCGCCATGGCGCTGTCCGCCGGATGGCTCGGCGACCAGCGCTGGACGCCGTTGTAGGTGAGCGCGACGTAACAGACGGCGCGGCGCGCGGCGGCCTGAGCGGCGAAGTGGACGATGCGCTCCGGGGAGACGAGATCGAAGAGGGCCGACGCCGTGACGAGGTCCGGCGCGCGGCCCAGCGCGGCGGGGAGATCGGCGGCGAGGTCGGCGCGCTGGAACGAGACCGTGATGCGCCTGCCCGCCTTCTCGACGACAAGCGGCTCGCCGTCCTCGACGGTTGTCTCGGCCCATCGCGTGAGCGCCGCCCGCGCCGCCGCGAGGAGCGCGCCGTCGTGGTCGACGAACGTCCAGCGCTGCTCAGGCCCGAGCAGCGGCGCCGTCGCGCGCAGATTGGAGCCGGTACCGGCGCCGAGATCGACCACGGAGATCTGGGCGCGCGCGCCCAGGCGGGCGGCGAGCGCGCTCGACAGGTCCCCGCTCCGCGAGCGATGGTCCACCGGCTCCCGCAGGGCAAGCCACTCGACACCAAAGCCACGCATGCATCCCTCCCCCGGTCGATCGCGGCGACGTGGCGCGCGATCTCGGCGGAGGATCTTCCGCGCCGCCGAGACCTGTCAAGCCGGGACCCTCCCGCGTCACGCTCCGTGGCGGTTCGCGCTGCGGCGAACGCGCGCGCCGAGCTCCTCGAGCCGCGCGACGACGCTCGCGGGGTCGAGCACGCTCTCCGGGTGGTGGAGGCCCGGGCCGACAGGGGGACCGCCCGCGAGCCCGAGCAGGCGCTCCGTCGCGATCGCCGCGCCGTACGGATGGTCCGACCGCTCAGAACCGATAGAGGACGTTGCCCTTGTCGCCGGAGACGTAGATCGCGCCCGACGCGCCGACGGCGACGCTGCTCATCCCGTAGGTCGGCACCGTCCCGGTGATCGCCTCGAGCCCCACCGCGAGGTGCTTTGCCACGATCGAGGTGTGTCCCGTCGACGGATCGACGCGGAGGAGGCGGCGCCTCCCGCTCTCCACGACGAGCAGGGAGCCGTCCAGATCGACCGCCATTCCCTCGGGCTGCCACAGGCCGGCGGCCACCTCGAGCGGCGGAGAGAGCGTCACGCCGCCGGACACCAGCTGGAGGACCGCGCCGGCGGCCCAGTCGGCGGCCCAGAGGTCGCCGCCCGCCACGGCGAGGCCCGATGGCACGGCCACCGGCGCGAGCGTCACGCGCCCGCCGCTGGTCTGGCGGACGACGCGCCCCGCGCCCGGCCCCGCGCCGAGCTCGGCCACCACGAGATCTCCCTGGAGCCGGACCGCGTTGAGCGGCGTCGCGAAATCGCTGTAGGTCTCGACGACCGAGGCCGTCGTCGTGTCGTAGACCTGAACCACGCTGGCGAACCACGAGCTGAAGATCAACTCCGGGCCGTCGGCCGACACCGTGGAGGGCCCGTGCAGCTCCGAGAAGCCCAGGAACGACGGCTCGACGCCGAGCTGCTCGCCCGTGTCGCCGTCGAACCTCCGGAGCGAGGCCGTGTCGCCGAGATAGACCGACTCGGCCCCTCCCTCGCTCAGCACGGCCAGGCCGCCGGGCAGCACAAGGCCGCCCCGTAGCAGCGTGCGCACCTGCCCGTCCGGCGCGATCCGGACGACGAAGCCGTCGGCGGCGCTCGAGACATAGAGGTTGTCCTGCGCGTCGAAGGCGAGGTTGTCGAGGCCGACCGGGAGCACCGCGAGGACCTCCTTGTCGCCGGTCAGGACGTCGATCCGCACCACCTCGCCGTCCTGATCGACCGCGTGGAGCCGGCCGAGCCCGTCGAACTTGACCGCCGCGGGGATGAAGAAGCCGTCGGCGACCGTCTGGAGATCGCACTCCACCTCCGGGTCGACCGCGCCGGTGCAGGAGTCCACATCGATGCTGACCACCCTGCCCTGCGTCCAGATTGGCCCGTACAACCTGCCGTCAGGCCCCCAGTCCATGCCGTTCAGGAAGCCGAGGTTCCCCGCGATGAAGCGCGGCGGATCCGACAGATCCGGATCGAGCTCGTAGAGCCCGTCCCCGAGGAAGTCGAGCGCCACGAAGAGCCTCCCCGTATCGGAGAAGGTGATGGGATTGACCCCCGGCGCGACGTGCTGCTGGGTGATGGCGCCCGACGGCGAGCGCCGCACGACGTTCCCGGTGAGGAGCGACGTCCAGTAGAGCGAGCCATCCGGGCCGAACGTGAGGTCGTCCGGACCGTCGACCCCGTCCGACCCGTCGAGCCGCCCCACGACGGCCCCGCTCTTGCGGTTCACGACGGCGATCTCATCGCCGAGCAGGCTCGCGACGTACAGCCGGCCGTCCGGTCCCACGTTCATCCCGTTGGCGCCGTGCAGCCGCGCCCCCTCGACGAGGACCGACGACGTCGCGTGTGCCGGCGACGAGACCCCGAGGACTACCGTACCAGCAAGCACGAATGCAAAGGACCTGAGCATAGCTCTCCTTTCACCGTGGTTCACCGTCGCGCGTGGACCGCAGACCCCAGGATCACGATGACATCAGGCGCGGGACCGGCGTGAAGGCGCGAACCCCCGGTGGACTCTTGAATCAAGAAGGCTGACTTGACACGATAGCACGTTCCGTGAGCGAACTCCAAGGACAAATACCATTCAATGGATCGCGTCTGACAATCGCAGCCCGAGCCGTCAGGGAGCTCACCGGCGCCGACGGTGCGTCGCTCGTCCTCCGCGACGGTGAGCTCTGCCATGATGCCCAGGAAGATGCGATTTCCTCGCTCTGGCAGGGAAGACGATTCCCGATGTCGAGCTGCGTCAGCGGGTGGGTGATGCAGAATCGGACGCCGGCGGTCGTCGGCGATATCGCGCTCGATCCCCGCATCCCCCTCGACGTCTACCGGCCGACCGTCACGGCGTTGCTCGGCGATACCCGCGCGCGACAGCTCCGGCTAGGGCCCGCGATGCCCGAGCTTCCGGACGAGCCTCACCAGGTCCTCCGGGTTGACCGGCTTTCCGAGGTGCTCGTCGTAGCCCGCCTCGAAGGCGAGCCGCTGGCTCGCGCCGCCCGTGTAGGCCGTGAGCGCGATCGCCGGCGTCTCCCCCCCGGCGTCCCGCGACATCGCCCGCACGCTCCGCAGGAACGCGTAGCCGTCTTGCTCGGCCATGCCGATGTCGCTCACGATGACGTGCGGCCTCGCCGCGGCGAGCGCGCCGAGCGCTTCGGACGCGGAGCCCGCGACGTGCACCTCCGCCCCGCTCTGGCAGAGCACGGCGTTGACGAGCTCGCGCGCGTCCGGCTCGTCGTCCACGACGAGCACGCGGAGGCCGTCCAGCTGCTCTCGCGCTGCCTGCCGAGCGGCCGCCCCGGCAACGGTGTTCGGGCCCTGCTCGGCGACGGGCGCCGTCTCCCGCACGGGCAGCGTGACGAAGAAGCTCGCCCCCTGGCCCAGCCCGGCGCTCTGGGCCGAGACGGTGCCACCGTGGAGCTCGACGATGTGGCGGACGATCGACAGCCCGAGCCCCAGCCCGCCTAGCCTGCGGGTGATCGAGCTGTCGGCCTGCCAGAACCGCTCGAACACGTGGGGGATCATCGCGGGCTCGATTCCGCGTCCGTCGTCGTGCACGGCGAGGTCGATGCTCGACCCGACCTGCTCGAGGCGCACGCGGACATGTCCCCCCGTCTCGGCGAACTTCACCGCGTTGGACAGGAGGTTCCACATCACCTGCTGGAGCCGCGTCGGGTCCCCGAGGAGCAGGAGGGGGCGCTCGGCGCCCTGCACCGAGAGCTCGATGCTCTTCGCCTGCGCGGCCGGTCGGACGACCTCGAGCGCCTCGGTCACGACGGCCGCGAGGCTCATCGGCCTGGTCTCGATGCGCATCTTGCCGGTGATGATGCGCGAGACGTCGAGCACGTCCTCCACGATCCTGGCCTGCGCCTGCGCGTTTCGCCGGATCGTCTCGAGGGCCTTCGCGGTCGCGGGGTCGGTCACGCTGTCGCACAGGAGCGACGACCACCCGAGGATCGCGTTGAGCGGCGTCCTGAGCTCGTGCGAGACCGTCGCGAGGAACTCGTCCTTCATGCGATTCGCCTCCTGCTCCTGCGCGAGGCGGAGGCGCTCCTCCTCGGCGCGGCGCCGCTCGGTGAGGTCCCTCGTGACCTTCGCGAACCCGACGAGCTCCCCGCCCGGGCCGCGGAGCGCCGTGATGACGACGCTGGCCCAGAACCGCGTGCCATCCTTGCGGATGCGCCATCCCTCATCCTCTACCCGCCCATCGCGCTCGGCGGTCGCGAGCTCCCAGGCGCATTTGCCGGCGCGGACGTCCGCCTCCTGGTAGAACCGCGAGAAATGCTGGCCGAGGATCTCGTCGGCCTTGTAGCCCTTGAGCTCCTCCGCCCCGAGGTTCCAGGACGTGACGACGCCCTGCGGATCGAGCATGAAGATCGCGTAGTCCTTCACGCTCTCGACGAGCAGCCGGAAGCGCTCCTCGCTCTGGCGGAGCGCCTCCTTCATGCCGGGCTCGGGCGAGGCGCTCGGCTGTAATAAAACAGACATGGCGCAGAGAGGATGCTCTATTCACGCGCCGCCGGCCACTTTCGGTAAAACCGTGAGCCGATCGAACGGCAGCGCTTTCCCTCCGGAGGCGGTGTCCCGCGCAGGTCCTACCTCGAAACGCCGCGGCATGCCGCAGAGCGGCAGCGGTCGCCACCAATCCGCTCTGTACAGAATATTCGAAACCCATCGCAAGCCTGCGCGGCGCGCGGCCTGCAGCTCCAGCCACAGCAGGCCGGAGCACGGAACAGGGGCCATGGCTGGCGGGGAGCTCGCGGCCAGGGTGATGCGCACAGAGCGCAGCCGCCCTCGTCAGCGCGGCTCTGGCGCCGCGACATGAACAGGAGAGGAGATCCAGACACGAGGGCACGCTGGTGGACAGAGGCGTGATGAAGGAGAGAAGAGACAGGATGGAGGTTGCCGGCGCCCTCTGCTTTCATGAGGCTCGGCTCGAGCGCCTCACCGGAGCGAGCGATTGTTGAGGCGACGTGGGATCAGGTGCTGGAAACGCCCCGGGGAGAGGACGGCGTCTTCCTGCGGCCTGTCGCGCTTGCCGTCGCATCGACGCCGCCACGGACGGCGGCTCGGTGTACCCTGCCCCGCCGTGCGACCGTTCGAGAGCGCCGTGCTCCACCCGCGCTGGCTCGCAGCCGCCGTCGTGCTCGCCGGCGCCCTGGCCGGGTCCGACGCGCGCGCGGAGGTCCCGCACCTGCGCATCTCGTACGAGGCCCACGAGGGCTGTCCCAGCGCCGAGGCGTTCCTGCGCGAGCTGCTCGCGCGCACGAGCCGCGCGCGAGCCGCCGCGCCGGACGAGGCGGCGCTCGAGGTGCGCGTGCACATCACGCGGAGCGGGGGCGCGAGCCGCGGCCGGATCACCCTCGGCAGGGAGGAGAGAGCGCGTGTCCGGGAGGTCGGCGGCTCCACCTGCGCGGAGGTCGTCGCAGCGCTGGCGCTCATCACGGCCCTCAGGATCGACCCCACCGCTTCCCTCGCCCCGCAGCTGCAGGCCGCGGAGCCGAGCTCGTCCGAGGTTCCGGACCCCGCCGGGGCGGCGAGCGCCGCGGCCGGGTCCGCCGCGGCTGCAAACCCCGCCGGGGCGGCGGCTCTCGCCGGCGGTGACGCGGCGCGACCGGCGAGCCCGCCGCGCGCCGCCCTCCCGGCCCGCCCAGCGTCACCGGCCGCCGTCGCCCCGCGCTCCCCGCCACCGCCTCCGCCGCGGCTGGAGGAGCGCCGGTGGACGCTCGGCCTCCAGGCGAGCGCGGCGACCGGGGTCGCCCCCGAGGTCCTCCTCGGCGGGGGGGCCTTCCTCGAGCTGCGCGCCGATCTTGGCGTCAGCGCCTCGCTCCGCGTCGCGGCCGAGATGGCCGCCTCCGGCGCCGTCGACGCCGGGCCGGGCGGCGCCCGCTTCACCCGCGGCATCGGCCGGCTCGACGCCTGCGCGGACCTCCTCCGCCCGGCGCGCTGGCTCGCGCTCGCGCCCTGCGCGGGCGCCGAGGCCGGCTTTCTCCACGGCAGCGGGCTGGTCGGCGCGACGATCGTCGAGGTGAACGAGGTCACCGTGCCCTGGGCCAGCCTCGGGCTCCTCGCGCGCGTGACCGTCTCGCCCGGCGCGCTCGTGCGCGTCGACGTGCAAGGTGGACCGCAGTTCTCGCTGGTGCGGCGCTCGTTCGTGTTCGAGAGCCCGGCGCAGCTCATTCACGAGGTGCCCGCGGTCACCTGGACGCTCCACCTCGGCGCCGGCCTCTCGTTTTGATGATCAGGCCACTTCGATCCGGAAATTGCACGGAGCGTCACCCGTGGTGAAGCGCTGATCTCGGGGCTGGCCGCCGGGATCGACCTGGAGCGGTTCCGCCTGGACCGGATCATAGCGTATGGTAGGCAACGCCGTGGCCTCGCCCCGCAAGAACGCCCGCTCGACGAGGGGCATCGACCCATTGGCGGACACCTGCTCATCCGCCAGCAACCGCCACTCGGTGAGATCCCCGAGGCGCAGATTCCAGAGCTGCTCCCACCGGCGATTCACCTCGAGCGCGCGGCTCTCGCGATCGTAGATCATCATGCTCACGATGCCCCCGTCGAGCAGCGCCTGATAGCGGCGCGCGGGGATCTCCAGCTCGGCAACGCGCTGCCGCAGCGCGGCAATCTCGTGCTCGAGCTCGGCGATCGTCGGAGTTGTTTTCATATGAACCGCTCTGGGCAAATGACGGCACCCCCACATCAGGCGCGATACGAGCGCGCGCCGAGGGCACGAGATGTAAATATTTGATGCAAGCGGAAGCGAGCGGCACGACCCTTGGGGTTCATTCGACCCGCCCCGAGGTGCCGTCATGGCGTCACGCGCGCGTCGCGGGCGGGCGCCGGCGTCCCCTCGCCCGCCGAGCGCCAGCCCGTCCACGTGCTGTGGATGGGGACGCTGATTCCATGGATTCATGGATCACGCCGGAGGGAACCTCGTTTCGGGTAAGCTCGCCGGGCGGAATGATCGATCCGGCGACTCGGCTCCGCCTCGATTGGCCCCGAATCCAGCCCACGAGGTCGCCGGTGCGACGGTAAGCTTCCGCCATGCTGGACAGGATCTGGGATCGTTACCGCGCCGCCGGGCTCGACGAGGCGGCGGCCGCCGTCGCCGCGCCGTCGCCGGAGGACCTTGGCTACCTCGCGATGCTGGCGTTCTCCGACGAGCGCTACGCGGACGCCGCGGCCTTCGCCGCGCGCGCCCGCGAGGCCTCGCCGGGGGATCTCTTGTTCCATGCGGCCGCGGCGCACCTCGAGCGGGTCGCCCAAGAGGGGAAGCGCAACGTCTACGTGTCCGCGGAGGGATTCACCGCCTTCATCCGCGGGGGCGGCAACGTGCCGCTCTACCGGGAGACCAGCGCGGCGCTGGCCAGCGAGTACCCGGAGGCGCCGTTCGATCTGCTCGATATAGGCGCCGGCGATGGGATGGCGCTGCTACCCGCGCTGACGCCGGCGGTGCGGCGGGCAACCGTGGTGGAGCCGGCGGCGCCGCTGCTCGAGCGATGTGCCGCGGCGCTCTCCGCGCGGGGGGTCGACTTCGAGGCATTCCCAGGGCGTCTCCAGGATCTCGTCGCCGACCCCGACATGGCGTCGCGGCGCTGGGCGGTGGCGCAGGCGACCTTCTGCCTGCACGCGCTCGGTCCGGCGGACAGGCCGGCGCTGCTCCGCTGGGCGCGCGCGCATTGCGATCTGCTGCTCCTCGCCGAGTTCGACGCGCCGCGCATGGACGAGCCGCTGTCGCCGGACACCGCGCGGCACGTGCTCGAGCGCTACCGCGATGGGCTGGCCGAGTATGCCGGCGCCGACCTCGACACGGTGGCGCAGGGCTTCCTGATGCCGGTGCTCTTCGGCTATGCGGACCGCGGCGCCACCCGCACCACGTTCGAGCACCCCATCGACGACTGGGCGGCGCTGCTGCGCGAGGCCGGCTTCGCGCGCGTCGACCGCCGGCTGCTGCACCGCTACTGGTGGGCGCCGGCCTGGATGCTGGCGGCGCGCTGAGAGGGCGCCGCCGCGCCCGCCACCGGGGCGCGGCGGGCGCGGACGGGCGACGATCACCGTCCGTCCGACGCGTTGCGCGCCCGGTACGCGCGCTGCTGGCAAGCCCGCGAGCAGTAAGCCCGCGGCCGCCCCGTGGCAGGCTGGGCGATCTCGCCGCCGCACTGCGCGCACGTCGGCCCCTCGTCACGCGGAGAGGCATCGTCGGCAGTTTCGTCACAGAGGCGCGCCGGGGATCGTGACGCTTCGGGACTTTCATCACACTGGCCGGCGCGCGTCCGGACGAGCGCCTCGATGCCGTCGAGCACGCGCTGCAGGCCGAACAGGAAGACGTCCTCCGCGAAGGGGTGCGCGTCGAAGGCGCCCGAGCGCATCAGCTTCGCCATCGTCGGGAGGCGGCCCGGGTCGAAGAGCCTGTCCCAGAAGTACGCGCGCTCGGACCACCACTGCTCGTCGGTGACGCCGGTCTCGTGCTCGGCCTCGACCGCGTCCACCGAGAGCCTCGCCGCGCCTCGGGTGTACCCGTCGACGAGGTGGACGGCGGCGAGCACCTCGCGGTCGGTGAGGCCGATCCCGCAGACCGCGCGGAGCTCCGCGTCGTACGCCGCCATCCCGTTCGGGCCCATCACGGGGCGCACCGGCGTCACGAGCAAGAACCACGGGTGGCGGTGGTAGAGCGCCCAGTCCGCGAGCGCCGACGCCTCCAGCTTGGCCCGCCATCCCCCGGGGACGCCGTCGACGAGGGGCAGCTCCGCCGCCACGGCGTCCAGCATGAGATCCAGGAGCTCGGCCTTGCTCGGCACGTACCGGTAGAGCGACATCGTGGTGAACCCGAGCTTCGCGGCGACCCGCTGCATCGACAGCGCCGAGAGCCCCTCGCCGTCCGCGAGCTCGATGGCCGCCCGCACGATCTGATCGAGGCTCAGGCCCGGCTTGGGCCCCCGGTTCGGCCGCTTCCTGGCCCCCCAGAGGAGCTCGAGGCTGCGCACGGCGTCGCCGCCCCCGCTGTACTCCGTCGCCGTCTTTCGACGCCTCTTTGGTTTGACAGCCATCGCTCAACTGCGTATACCACACACATAACTGTGTACATTATACACAGCCCAGGGAGGTCCGCTTGAAGCTGCACGACCCGAGGCCATCGATGCGAACGACGACCATGCCCCTCCACGCGCGCGGCCTCGCGGCCCTCGTGCCGCTCGCGTTTTCCCTCGGATGCGCGGCAGAGGAGCCGGAGACGGCGCCGGAGCCGACGTTCTGGCAGGACGTCGCGCCGATCACGGCGTCCAAGTGCACCGCATGTCATCAGGAGGGCGGGCTCGCGCCCTTCCGCCTGGACGACTACATCTCGGCGAAGGCGCGCGCCGGCGCGATCGACGACGCGGTGCAGGGCGGCCATATGCCCCCGTTCCTCGTGACGCACGACGGCTCGTGCGGCGACTTCGAGGACGAGGAGACGCTCACCGCCGAGGAGCTCGACATCATCCATCGCTGGGCGACCGGGGCGCGCGCCGAGGGGGATCCCGCGGGCGCGCCGCCCGCCCCGCCCGCGCCCGCGCTCGAGGGCGGGGTCGACTACATGACACCGCCGATAACCCCCGTGGCCGACCCCGAGAACCCCCTCGCGGCGCACGACGAGTGGAGGTGCTTTCAGGTGGACCCAGGCCTCGACGCCGACCGCTTCATCACCGGATATCAGGTGACGCCCGGGGTCCGGGCCATCGTTCACCACGTCACGATCTATCGGGTGACGCCCACGGAGGCGTCCCTGGTGGAGGGCAAGACGAACCAGGATCTGATGACGGAGCTCGACGACGCCTCGCCGGACCGGCCCGGCTGGGAGTGCTTCGGCGGGCCGGCCGAGGGGATGCCGTTCCAGCCCTTGCTCGCCTGGGCGCCCGGACAGGTCGTTGTCGAGTTCCCCGGCGGCACCGGGGCGCCGGTCAGCGCGAAGGACCATTTCGTCGTCCAGGTGCATTACAACATCCACGATCACGCGGGCGCCGGAGCCGAGGACTCGACGCGCGTCCGGCTCCGCTACGAGGACACCGTGGAGCGGCGCGCCGTGTTCCTCGGGGACGACGGCTTCCTCACGACCCTCTTCGAGCCGGACGGCCCGGACTCGCTGCCGCCCGGCCAGAAGGACGCCAGCACCACGTGGCGCAGGACGCGGGCGGAGCTGGCGCTCGACCCGGCGCTGCCCCCGATCGAGGTGCTCGGCGTGATGCCGCACATGCACGAGCGCGGGCGCACCTTCGACACGCGCGTGACGTCGGGAGAGCAGGAGAGCTGCATCGCGCGCGTGGAGGACTGGGACGTCCACTGGCAGGGCATGTACTGGTACCGCACGCGGCCGCTGCTCGATCCGAGCTCGTCGCTCGAGGTGACATGCACCTTCGACACGCGCGACGCCGAGGCCCCGGTCCTTCCCGGCTGGGGCACGCAGAACGAGATGTGCAACCTGAACATCCTTGTCGCGCTGCCGATGACGCCGTGACGTCACGGCCGCCGCCTCACCCGCGGCGACCCGGAGAAGCGCAGGTCACCGCGATGCCTGCTCAGCCCGCGCCAGCCCCTCCCCCTCCGCGCGCAGCGCGCGCGCCCCGCGCCGCCCCGAGCCTCAGCCAGACCAGCGCCGTCGCCGACATCGCCCCGCCCGCCGCGCACACCCCGAGCCACCCCCAGCGCGTCCAGGCCGCCGTGCCGAGCCACGCCCCGGCCGCCCCGCCCACGAAATACGTGGTCATGTAGATCGTGTTCATCCGGCTGCGCGCCTCGGGACGCAGCGAGTACACGCGCGCCTGGTTCGAGATCTGGTTGGCCTGCGCCCCCAGATCGAGCAGCACCACGCCGAGCGCGATGCCCCACAGCCAGGATCCGAGCCCGAAGAGCACGCCGAAGGACCCGAGCAGCACCCCGATCGCGAGGGCGTTGATCCAGCGATCGCCGCGCACGTCCGCGTACCGGCCCACGAGCGGCGCCGCGGCGGCGCCGGCCACGCCCACGAGGCCGAAGAGGCCCGCGACCTGCGGGCCGTGGCGCTCGGGCATGCTCTGGAGATAGAGCGCGAGCGTCGCCCAGAACGCGCTGAAGGCGCCGAATGTGAGCGCGCCGAGCGCGGAGTGCAGCCGCAGCACGGGCTCGGTCCGGGCAAGGCGCCCGAGCGAGCGCAGGAGCTCCGGATACGACATCGCCGCGACCGGCGGCTGCGCCGGCAAGGCCAGGCGCAATATCGGGCCCTGCGCGAGCATCAGCCCCGCCGCCACCCAGAACATCGCGCGCCAGCCGAGCTGCGTGCCGACGAAGCCGGCCACCGTGCGCGACAGGAGGATGCCGATGAGCAAACCGCTCATCACCATCCCCACCACGCGCCCGCGCTGCTCGTCCGGCGCGAGCTGCGCCGCGAACGGCAAGAGCAGCTGGGGCACAACGCTGGTGATGCCCACCGCGAAGCTCGCCGCGATGAGCCACGGCAGATCCGGCGCGAGCGCCGCGCCGAGCAGCGCGAGGCTCGCCAGCGCCGCCATGACGACGATGAGCCGCCGCCGCTCGTGGCTGTCGCCGAGCGGCACGAGCAGGAGCATCCCCGCCGCGTAACCCACCTGCGTCATCGTGGGCACGAGCCCGAGCGAGCCGCCCGAAGCGCCGAGCTCCCGGCCGATGTCCCCGAGCAGCGGCTGGTTGTAATAGAGGTTCGCGACGGTGGCGCCGGAGGCCGCCGCCATCAGCCAGACCAGCCCGAGGCGCAGCGACCGGGGCGGTGGCGAGGACGAGGTCTGCACGGGATGCATGGGAGAAGGAGGGCAACGCAGGCATACGCCGCGCGCCCCCCCGGTTCAATCGCCCAGACCGGTCCGGCGTTCCCCGATCAGGCGGGGACGGGGCTCTGCCGGAGAGCCCCGCGAAGGAAGAGACACAGGACCTGCCGCGTCGGCGTCACGGGAAGCGCGGCGCGGCCGGCCGCTATCGGCGCTCTCTCACTGGCGCTCAGGGCACTCGCCGAGCAGCGCCACCGACACGCCCGCCGCGTGCGCGTTGCACGCGTTGCTGTACGTCTTGTCGTCGCAGCCGCAGACCGGGGTGTAGTCCTCCGTGCATACCTCCGGGAGGGTCTCGCAGACGCCCGTCTGATCGGCCGCGCCGCAGAGGGCCTCCAGGCTGTAGTTGCAGAACTCCCCGCGGTCGCACGCGAGGCCCGCGATGCCGCCGCAGTGCTGCTCCGGAGCCTTCTCGCACTCGCCGCGCGACGCCACCGACATGCCCGCCGAGGCAGCGGAGCACGCGTTGCCGTACGTCTTGCCGTCGCAGCCGCAGACCGGATCGTACTGGAACGTGCACGCCTCCGGCATGGGCGCGCAGGTGCCCGGCTTGTCGGAGATCCCGCACTCGGCCTCGGGCGGGAAGCTGCAGAAGAGCCCGGGCCCGCACGCCTCGGCGCCGCGGGTGCCGCACACCGCTCCCGGAGCCTTCTCGCACTCGCCGGGCGACGCGACCGAGACGCCCGCCGCGTTCGCGACGCACGCGGTGCTGTAGGTGTTGCCGTCGCAGCCGCAGACGGGGTTGTACTCCTTCGTGCACACCTCCGGGATGGGCGCACAGCTGCCCATCTGATCGGCCGCGCCGCACATGGCGTCGGGCGCATAGTCGCAGAAGAACCCGGGGTCGCACGCGAAGCCCGCGATGCCGCCGCACTGCTGCTCCGGGGGCGGCTTGCACTCGCCGCGCGACGAGATCGACACGCCCGCCGAGTTCGCGGCGCACTCGTTGCCATACGTCTTGCCGTCACAGCCGCAGACCGGTTTGTACTCCTCCGTGCACGCCTCCGGCATGCGCTCGCAGGTGCCCGTCTGATCGGCCGCGCCGCACATGGCCTCGAGCTCGTAGTCGCAGAAGAAGCCCTTCTTGCACTCGAGGCCGAGGAGACCGCCGCAGGCACGGCTGCCGCCCCGCACCTCGTCGGAGTCGGAGCCGGTGTTGTCGCCGGTCATCTCGACCTGACAGCCCACAGCGAGCGGGATCATCGACAGCGCGAGCCAGAGAACGGAACCGATACGGCTGCTCTTGATGCGATTCTGAACGTTCATGATGTTCCTCCAACATGGCCTCGCCGTCACCGGCGAGGCGAACGACATGCACGAGCCCCTCGTGAGGAAGGGCGCTCTTGCGCCGCGCACAGGCGCGGCGCGTGATCCGTGGATCGCTCCCCCGACCGCTCAGTCGGGGAGCGTGAGCGTCAGCGCGCGGCGCCCGGGCTCGGGCGCCGTGACGTCGAGGAAGAGCACGTCCTCGAGCTCGTCCCCGCCGCCGTCCGCGCGCACGGTGATGACGGTGGACCCGCCCGCCGGCACCACGAACGGCGCCTCCGGGCTGACGCTGAACGGCGCATCGCCGCGGCGCAGGCGCGGCGCGTCGATGGACACGTCGCCGGCGCACGTGTTGCGGACGACCACGTCGCGCGCGCCGCCGGCGCCCTCGAACGAGACCCAGGCGGCCGGCTCGATCTCGAGGCACAGCAGGTGCTCGAGCGTCTTGTGGGTCCCGCTGATGGGCGACCCCGCGAGCAGCAGATCCGCCGGCGCGGACCGGAGCTCGCCCTGCTTCACCTGCATCCGCAGGACCTGCTCCGTCCGGGCGATCAAGGTGGCGACGAAGCTCCCGTCGGGGTTCACGTCGGCGAGCACCGGCGCGTCGAGGGTGTCGAGGTTCGTCACCACGATCACGCCGCCCGCCGGCGTGACCGCGCCCGCCTGGCCCAGGAGCGAGATCTGGTCGGCCAGCAGCATGACCTCGCCCGAGACGCCGACGAGCCCCCCGTCCAGGATCGGCTCGTGGACAGGCGGGCTCGGCTGCGGGCTCACGACACAGCCGCCGAGGAGCAGCGCGAGGAGCGCCGAGACGACCGCGCCCCGCCGGTCCCCGTGTCTGCCTGTCGTCCGCATCGCCATGCTTGCCCCCTCAGCAAACACGATGCCGAACACGGTTACGACGGAAAAACGGCAGAAATCATCGTGAAACATCAGGCACAGATGTCTCGTTGACTGTCTCATTGTCTCAGATGGCACATCCGTGAGACACTGTGCGGATGATCCCAGCCGAGGGGACGCTTGTCGCCCGCCGCTACCGCCTGCTCCGCCCCCTGGGGCGAGGGGGCCTTGCGACGGCGTGGCTCGCGCGCGACGAGGCGCTCGGGCGCGATCTCTGTCTCAAGCTGCTCCGGCGCGCGCGCACCGCGGAGCGGGCGGCGCTCCGCGGCGAGTTCAGGATGCTGGCGGGCCTGTTCCATCCGCACCTCGTCCGGGTGCACGACTTCGGCATGCTCCGGGAGACCGGAGAGGCGCGCTTCTACTTCACGTCGGAGGCGGTGCTCGGTGCGCCGCTCGACGAGTACGTGACAGGCCGGCGCTTCGAGGAGGTGCGGGCCGCGATCGTCGACGTGCTCGACGCCCTGCGCTTCCTCCACCGGGCGCGCATCCGGCACGGCGACGTGAAGCCGGCCAACATCCTCGTCGGCGCGTCGGGGCGCGCGGTCCTGATCGACCTGTCGTGCGCGGCGCGGGTCGGCGGGAGGACCGATGACGGCGTCTCCGGCACCCAGGGCTTCGTCGCGCCGGAGGTGATCCGCGGCGAGCCGGCCGACGGCCGCGCGGACCTGTTCTCGCTCGGCCGCACCCTCGGCGCGATCGCCCCGCTGCTCGCGGAGCCGCTGCCGGAGGCGGCCGCCGCGCTCGTCGAGCGCCTCGTCCGGCCCGAGCCGCGCGACCGCCCGGCCGACGCGGGCGAGGCGCTCGACTGGGTGGGCGCGTCGCCGCGCGCCCTGGCCCCGCCGCCGCCGGAGCCGCCCCACCTCGTCGGCCGCGACGCCGAGCTGCGCGCCGTCGCCGAGGCGATCACCGCGCTCGAGCGCGGGGAGAGCGGGCCGCGCCTCTGCGTGATCGCCGGGGAGCCCGGCTGCGGGAAGAGCCGCCTGCTGCGCGAGGCGAAGTGGAGCGCCGAGCTCAGGATGGAAGCCGTGGAGGGGTTCGCGCGGGCCGGCGCGCCGGTGGCCTCGATGCTCGGCCGGGCGACCGGCGAGGAGGCGCTCCCCGCCGGCGCGCTCGGCGCCCTGCGCGCGCACGAGCGCCTCACGCGCGCGCGGGCAGGCACGGGGGCAGAGCCGCTCGTGCTCGTGCTCGACGACGCCGACGAGGTGACCGGGGCGGACCGGGAGATGCTCGAGGCGCTGGTCCGGCTGCTGGGCCCCGACGATCCGGTGCTGGTCCTGGCGGCCGAGCGCATCCCGCACGGCGGCGGCCGGGCGCCGCTCGCCGCCGTGGCCGCCGAGGCGGGGCGGAGCGCCCGCGAGGTGGCGCTGCCGCCGCTCGGGCGCGAGGCGGTGCAACGCTGGATGGACGACATCGGGCTGGGCGACGCGACCGAGGTTGTGCTGCGGGCGAGCGCCGGGTGGCCCGCCGACCTCGTGGTGATCGCCGGGCGGCTCGCGGAGAGCGGGGACATCGCGGGGCTCGACGCGACGACGCCCGGGGCGAGCGCGCGCTACGCGCTGCGGCTGCGGGGGCTGGGGCGGCCGCTGCGCGACGCCGTGGCCACGCTGGCCGTGCAGGGCGGCGCGGTCGCCGACGAGGAGCTGCCGTCGCTCGGGCTGCCGGTCGCGCACCTGGCCGAGCTCGCCGCCCGCGGCGTGGCCGCGCGCGCCGCAGGGGGCTGGACGCTGACGCGCGCCGGGCCGAGCGCCGCCCTGCTGGCGGCGCTCGGCGGCGAGGCGGTCCGCGCGGCGCACGCGCGGGCGGCGGCGGCGTTCCCGGCGCGGGTCGAGCAGCAGGCGCTGCACCTCGCGCTGTCGGGCGACGCGGCGGCCGCCGAGCGCCTGTTCCTCGCGCGCCGCGCCGAGCGCGAGGCGGACCCGGGGGCGTGGGCCGCGGCGGCCGAGGCGCTGCTCGAGACGGCGACGGCGGCGGAGACGCGGCTGGAGATCGCGTCCACGCTGCAGCGCGGGGGCCGCGCGGCGCGGGCCCGCGAGGCGCTGGAGCAGCTGCTCGCGGAGGGACAGGCCGCCGCGCTCGGGGCGCGGCGGGGGCAGGCGCTCGTCCGGCTGGGCGCGTGCCTGCTCGAGCTGGGCGATCCGACGGCGGCGCTCGCGCGGATCGACGAGGCGGAGCAGGCCTGCGGGGAGGCGTCGCCGTCGTCGCCGTTCAGCCCGCGCGAGCGCGCGGGCCTCGCCGACCTCGCGGGCCGGGCGCTGCTGCGGCTCGGGTCCCACGCGGAGGCGCGGGCCCGCGCCGAGCCGGCGCTCGCCTTGTGCGACGACCCGGAGGTGCTGGCGAGCCTGCACGAGGACGTCGGCGTCGCGGCGAGCTACCTGGGCGAGCGGCGGCTCGCCGGGCTGCACCTCGGGCTCGCCGCCGGGCTGCACCGCGACCGGCGCGCGCCGCGGGCGCTCGTGCGGGCGCTGTCGTACCAGGCGATCGACGCCTTCCGCGCGGGGGAGGTCGAGGCGGCGCTCGCCGGCTACCGGCAGGCGCTCGCCACGGCGGAGGAGCACGGCCTCGGCGACCTTGTCGCGCGCTGCAGCCTCAACGTGGGTACGGCGTGCCACCAGTCGGGTGAGCTGGGCGAGGCGCTCGCCGCTTACGAGCGCGGGGCGCGGCTCGCCTCGGCCCTGGGCCAGGCGGACCTGGTCCTCGTGCTCGACTTCGATCTGGCGAAGCTCTGGGCAGACGTGGGGGCGTTCGAGCGGGCCGCGCGCGTGGCGTCGCGGGTGGAAGCGGAGGCCGCGCGGCGGGGGGCCCCGTTCTTCGCGGCGGCCGCGGCGTCGGTCCTCGGGGATTGCGCGCTCGCGGCGGGCGACGCCGAGGAGGCGGCGCGCTGCTTCGAGCGGTCGCGGGGGGGCTTCGAGGCGCAGGGCGCGCAGCGCGAGGTCGTGGAGGAGGAGCTGGAGCTCTGCCGGGCGCACCTCGCGCGGGGCGCGCTGGGCGACGCGCGCGCCGCGCTGGCCCGGGCGCGCGAGCACGGGGCGGTCCGGGAGGCGCCCGACCTCGGCGCGCGCGCGGCGCTGCTCGAGGGGCGGCTCGCGCTGCTCGACGGCGAGGGCGACGGCAACCTCGGTCAGGGCGGCGCCAACCCCAACCTGGGTGGGCCCAACCCCGGTCAGGCCGGCCTCAACCCCGGTCAGGGCGGCGCCAACCCCAACCTGGGTGGGCCCAACCCCGGTCAGGCCGGCCTCAACCCCGGTCAGCCCAACCCCGGTCAGGACCTCGCCGCGGCCCAGGAGCTCCTCGAGAGCGCCCTCGGCCTCGCCGAGCGCGCGGCCCAGCCCGACCTCGTCGCGGACGTCCGCCTCGCGCTCGCCGACGCCGAGGAGCTCGCGGGCGAGCCCGAGGTCGCAGCGGCGCAGCGGGAGCGCGCGACCGCCGCGTGGACCACCATGGCGCGCTCGCTCCCGGAAGCGCTCCAGCACGCCTTCTGGATGCACCCCCGCCGCCGCGCCGCCCGGCCCGCGCCGGCCGAGGCAGCTGCGCCGCCCGGGGCCGCCGGCGCCCAGACGCAGCCGGCGGCGGAGCGCGCGGCCAAGCTCGAGCGGCTCCTCGCGATGTTCCGAAAGCTCAACTCATCCGTCGAGATCGCCGACATCCTCGCGATGGCCATGGACGCCGCGATCGACCTCACGGCCGCGGAGCGCGGGTTCCTGCTGCTCGAGCAGCCGGGCGGCGAGCTCCGCGTCACGGTCGCGCGCAACGTCGACCGCGAGAAGGTCGGCAGGAGCCACCTCAAGTTCAGCTACAGCATCGCCGAGCGCGCCATCGCGACGCAGGAGCCCGTGGTCACCGTGGACGCGCAGGACGACCCGCGGTTCCGCGAGCACGCGTCGGTGCACGCCATGCGGCTCCGGTCGGTGATCGCCGTGCCGATCCGCTCGCCGGACGGCGTGCTCGGCGCGCTCTACCTCGACAACCGCTTCCGGCGCGCACGCTTCGCCCCCGACGACGTCGACCTGCTCCTCGCCTTCGCCGATCAGGTCGCGCTCGCGCTGCGCAACGCGCGGCTCGTCGACGACCTGCGCCGCCGCACCGTGGAGCTCGAGGCCGAGCGGCGCCGCGTCGAGGAGCTCCTGCGCGGCCAGGCCGCCGAGATCGACCGGCTGCAAGAAGAGGTGCTCGTCCGCCAGCAGGCCCTGGAGCACCGCTACGACTACGGCGCCATCGTGGGGCGCGGCCCCGCGCTCCGCGCCGTGTTCGCGACGCTCGACCGCGTTGTCGACACGCCGGTCAGCGTGCTCGTGACCGGCGAGAGCGGCACCGGCAAGGAGCTCGTCGCGCGCGCCATCCACTTCGCCGGCCCGCGCAAGAGCGGCCCGTTCATGGGGATCAACTGCGCCGCGCTCCCCGCCGCGCTGCTCGAGTCGGAGCTCTTCGGGCACGTCCGCGGCGCCTTCACGGGGGCCGACCGGGACCGGACCGGGCTCGTTGTCGCGGCGCGCGGCGGCACGCTGTTCCTCGACGAGCTGGGCGAGATGCCGCTCGAGGTGCAGGCGAAGCTGCTCCGGGTGCTCCAGGAGCGAGAGGTGCGCCCGGTCGGCAGCGCCGAGGCCGTGCGCGTGGATTTCCGCCTCGTCTGCGCCACGAACCGCGATCTGCTCGCCGAGACCGCGCGCGGGCGCTTCCGCGAGGACCTCTACTACCGCGTCGCGGTGGTGCAGATCCAGCTGCCGCCGCTGCGCGACCGGCTGGAGGACCTGCCGGAGCTCGCGCTCCACTTCGTGCGCCGCGCCGCCGAGCAGCTCGGCCGCCCGGCCCCGCAGCTCTCCCGCGAGGCGCTGCGGCGCCTCAGCCAGCACGGCTGGCCGGGCAACGTGCGCGAGCTGGAGAACGTGATCACGAAGGCGGTCGTGCTCTGTGACGGCCGCAGGATCGGCCCCGACGACGTGGATCTGCCCCGCGCGCGGGAAGGCAGCGGCCGCGGCGCGCCGCGCCCCCTGAAGGACGAGCGCGCCGCGCTGCTCGCGGCGCTCGAGGGCACCGGCTGGAACGCGCTGCAGGCCGCGCGCGAGGCGGGCATGTCGAGGGCGACCTTCTACCGGAAGCTGCGGCGCCTCGGGATCCAGCGTCCGACAGAACGTCCAACGGACCGCTCAGAAGAACGCCCGACAAAGCACCCGAGCGGCCGCCCGGCGAGCCCTCGCGACGACTGAGCGCCTCCGCGCGCAGGTCCGTGTCCGCCGCAGGCATAACAGCACAGCTCCGCTTCGTCCGAGAAGTCAAGCTCTCCTGACTTGGCGCGGCCGGCACGGGGCAGTTCGCCTCACCTGGGGCAGCCCGGCCTCGATCCACGCATGAGGCTGCCAGTCGCTTCGCGTCGCTGCCACGCGCGCGGGCGACGCGTCCACGGTGCAGCGCGAAAAAGACAACTCATTATCAGAAGTGACGGGGTTCATGGTCCGCCCCGACCGCAGCCGTGCGCCGACAGGCGCTCTCTGCCCGAGATGGCCCAAGGCTTGCGAGGGCATCGGGTCATGGACACAGCGAAACTCTTCTTCATGACGTCTCTCTCGATCGCTGCCGCGGTCGGCTGCGACAGAGCAGAAGGCACGCCTCGCTCGAACAACAACACCGCGACGGTGCCGGGTGAGGTCGCCCAGCGCGCGAACAACCCCACGCCGGTGGCCGCCGACAACACGGACAAGAACGATCGCGATCGCGACCCGGCCGCGCTGACCCCCGGGGATCAGGGCGAGAACGAGGCCGACCGCACGATCACGCAGAAGATCCGCCAGGCGGTGGTCGCGAGCGACGCGCTGTCGATGAACGCCAAGAACGTCAAGATCATCACGAGCGGGCAGGTCGTCACGCTGCGCGGCCCGGTGAAGAGCGACAAGGAGAAGGCCGACATCGCCGCGATCGCGCAGGGGATCCCGGGCGTCCAGCGGGTCGATAACCAGCTCGAAGTTGACGTTGACTGA
Organism: Sorangium sp. So ce590; assembly: GCF_051521365.1. Classification (NCBI taxonomy): domain Bacteria; kingdom Pseudomonadati; phylum Myxococcota; order Polyangiales; family Polyangiaceae; genus Sorangium; species Sorangium sp. So ce590. Next base: position 3,306,266 of record NZ_CP150346.1, on the reverse strand, counting down.
ACCAGTCCGAAAGGAAGACACCATGGCAACGAAGAAAGCGGTCCTGGGCCTCGTGAGCACGCTCGCGCAGGCAGACATCATCGTCGGCGAGCTCCAGCGCGCCGGCTTCATGACCAGCGATATCTCGGCGCTGTTCCCCGACAAGCACGGGACGCGGGACTTCGCGCACGAGAAGAACACGAAGGCGCCCGAGGGCGCGACCGCGGGCGCCAGCGCGGGCGGCGCCCTCGGCGGGACCATCGGCCTGCTCGCCGGCATCGGCGCGCTCGCCATCCCCGGGCTCGGGCCCTTCATCGCGGCCGGCCCGATCATGGCCGCGCTGAGCGGCGCCGCGGCGGGCGCGGCGGTCGGCGGCGTGACCGGCGCCCTCATCGGGCTCGGCATCCCCGAGGTCGAGGCCAAGCAGTACGAGGGCAAGATCAAGGGCGGCAACATCCTCATCTCCGTCCACGTCGAGGACAGCAACGAGCGCGCGCTCGCCAAGCAGGTCCTGGAGCGGGGCGGCGCGACCGACATCGCGGTCCTCAGCGAGGAGGGCATCTCGTCGAAGCAGCGGGCGCTCGCCTGAGCGTGACGCCCTGACGCGACACGTGACCTCGGGCAGCTGCCCGCCGGACGCCCGGCCCCCCCGGAGGCGTCAGGCGGGCAGCCGCTCGAGGTCGACCTCGTCCGACGGCGTGATGTCGGCCTTGAGGAAGCGCTGCATCTGGCGGAGCGCATAGCCGTTGTCTTCCTCGCCCTCCGAGGCGATGCAGTCCGACGGGACGAGCAGCCGGTAATCGCGCATATAGGCGTCGTTCGCCGTGAACAGGACGCAGATGTTCCCCGCCATGCCGGTGAGGATCAACGTCTGCACGCCGAGCGACTCGAGCAGGATCTCCAGCGTGGTGCCGTAGAAGCCCGAGTGCTTGGGCTTGAGCACGAAATAATCCTCCTCTCCTGGCCGCAGCAGCGCCGCGATCTCCCGGCCGCGGGTGCCCTCCTCGAGGCAGTGCTCGATCTGCCGGTGGAAGTTGGATTGCCAGCGGCCGAAGTTGTCGTTCACGTAGACCGCGGGGATGCCGGCGTCGCGACACCGCTGCTTCAGCGCGCGAATGCGGTGCGCCATCGGGAGGGCATGGGCGAGCAGCCGGTCGCCTTCCGGGAAGTCCAGGTCGTTGATGACGTCGATGAGGAGGAGCGCGGTCCGGCTGTTGTCCGGCGCAGCTCCGTGGAGGTCGTGGGTCCGGCGCGGCATGTCGACCGCTGTTTATAGCGGACCCGGACCAGCGGGGCAGCAATCGCCACGCCCGAGGCCCGCTGTGGCGAAGCGCGACGCCGGCCCCGGCGGCGCCGCGGCGCGGCGGGCGCCGAGCAGCCGGGACGGGCGCGACGCGCGGGGTATGTCGTCATGTCCGACGAGGACCTGCGCCGCGCGAACGTGGAGGCGACGCAGACCGTGGATATCCTCGACTTCGTCGATGCCTCGAAGATCGACCCGATGTACTACGAGAAGCCGTACTACCTCGCCCCCGCATCGCCGAACAGCAAGAAGAAATCGTCGGTCACGGCGTACGTGCTCCTGCGCGAGGCCCTGCGGAAGACGGGCAAGGTCGGCATCGCGAAGGCTCGGCCAGAAGGGCGCGAAGGCTGCCAACGTCGCAAACGACGACAAGCGGGCCGACGACGCCCGCTCGAAGGTGCGAAAAGCAGAGACCCCGAAGAGTAAAGAGGAGCGCTCGCGCCGGGCCGCGTGATGCCACACGGCTCGTCTCGTAACGATTCGTGAGAATGCGTAACAATACCGGCCTGCGCAGGCATCGCGACGTAGCGCGCCGCGCTGCGACGCTGAGAACGAGCCCATATGCAGCCCGTCGGCCTGACCGGCGGCGCTCGGGATGATAGAACGAGCTCATGCGCCTCAAGTATCCTGCGGATGTCACGGCCGCATTTCTCGAGCTGCAGGAGCAGCCCGAGCTCACGGCGCAGCAGCTGGCTTGCAGCGCCGGCGTCGCCCCCGACGCGGCGTCGCCGCCCCCCTTCGCGACGATCCTGACCGAGCTGATCGAGACGATGTTCTTCGCGTCCATGGCGACGGAAGAGGGGCGGCTGAACCCGGTCGGCATCGTGTTCGCCGGGAGCCTCGCCGACCTCGAGCTCGACGAGCCCGCGTGGGATCTCGTGCGGTTCGGGTCCGCCGTGGCGTTCGACGTGGAGCACGTGGCCAACCTCGCCTCCGCGTGCGCATGGCCGCGCTCTTTCCTGTCCGTGGTGCCGCTCGGCGGGTCGCTCGTGATCGCCGGCATCGCGACGCCGCACGGCCGGCGTTCGTTCGACAGCGATCAGCTCGTGCGCGTCGTCGTCCCGAAGCCCGGTGTCGTGGCCGTGTACCGCGGCGAGTGGGAGATCGTCCGCTACGAGCGCGGCGCCGTGCGGACATGGATGTCCAAGAGCCGGCCGCAGCTGGAATCCATCGCGAGGACCGTCCTCGGGGACCACGGCAGGCCGCTCGTCCGCCAGGTGCGCAGCTATCTCCTGCGCATCGTCGACGGGATGGTCGAGCTCGGGCGCGGCGGGCTCGTCGCCGTCCTGGGCCCGGGCGAAGGCCTGCCGCAGCTCTTCGGCGAGGAGGGGAATCAGCTCGACACCGAGGTCAAGCGGCTGGAGCCTTCCCTGTGCCTCGGCGCGGCCATCCTCGACGTCCACGAGAGCCATCCGCCGAGCGAGCGGCGGCAGTCGCACGGAGAGCAGCCCGCGGCGCACAGGCAGGCGCGCGGCTCGGACCACGCGATCGAGGGCGCCGAGCGCATCAACCGGCTGCTCGACCTCATCGTGCGGCTGACGACCGTCGACGGCGCGGTGGTGATGAGCCATGCCCTCGACGTGCTCGCGTTCGGGGCGAAGCTGCCCCCGCCGAGGGCGATCATCTCCGAGGTCTTCGCCGCCACCCCCGACCAGAGGATGGATGCGAGCCTGAGCCTCGACGCGCGCGGCACCCGCCACCGCGCGGCGGCGGCGTTCGTGGCCGGGTACCCGGACCGGATCGCCTTCATCGTCTCCCAGGACGGCAACGCGGCCACGTTCCAGGAGATCGAGGGAAAGGTCGTTTACTGGCCGCTCTGACGGGCGCGACGTCGCCCGGCGTCAGAGGTGCCGCACGATGGCCGCGGGCATCTCGTCGATCGGCGCCTGCGCCGCGGCGAGCCCGGCCTCCAGCACGCGGCGGGGCATGCCGTAGACGACGCAGGACGACTCGGCCTCTACGAGGATCTTCCCGCCGGCCTTCTGGATCGCCCGGGACCCCTCCAGGCCGTCGTCCCCCATGCCCGTCAGCACGACCCCGAGGACGCCCGACCCGAACTCGGCCGCGGCGCTCGCGAAGAGCAGATCGACCGACGGGCAATAAAGGGACGCCCTGACCGCCTGGGCGAAGCGGACGCTGGCGCGCTCCCGCTGGCGCCGGACCTCGAGGTGCGTCCCCCCGCGCGCGATGACCGCGAGCCCGGGCCGGAGCTGGAGATCGTCCGATGCCTCGACGATCGAGAGCGCGCTCCCGTCGTTGAGGCGGCGCGACAGCGACTCCGTGTAGCCCGGGGGGATGTGCAGCGCGACGACGACGGGGACCGGGAAATCGCCGGGCATCGCCGCGAAGAGCCGCGTCAGCGCCTGAGGGCCGCCGGTCGACGTGCCGACCACGACGAGGCGCGTGCGCGGCAGCGCGGGGATCGCGCCGGGCAGGGGCGGCGGCAGCGGGCGAGGCGCTGCCGGGTGGACCCTCGCCCCGGCCGCGGCGAGCACCTTGCGGACCAGCTCGTCCGAGAGCTCGAAGAGACGATCGGTCGCGAGCGACGTCGGCTTCTCGACGAGATCGACCGCGCCCTGCTGGAGCGCCTCGACGCCGAGCTCGCTGTCCGCCTCGGAGTTGCTGACCACGACGACCCGCGGCGCGCCCTCGCGCGGCAACGACCTGAGCACGCCGATGCCGTCGAGGTTCGGCATCACGAGATCGAGCGTGACCACATCCGGCTTGTAGCGCTCGATCTTCTCCAGCGCGTCGAGGCCGTCCATGGCCGTATCGACGACCTCGATCGAGGCGCTCGCGCCGAGGACCTGCCGCAGCACCTTGCGCACGAAGGCAGAGTCGTCGACCACGAGCACGCGGACAGGCGGGATCTTCATTGCGCGGTCTTCCGATAGAAAAACACGCCGCCCCGCTCCTCGCAGCTGAGCGCGGTGCCGAGCCGCAGCAGCGACTCGGAGACCCCGACCAGGAGGAACCCGCCCGCGGCGAGCGCCCCAGAGAGGTTATTGATCACCCACCGCGCCGTGTTGTCATGAAAATAGATGAGCACGTTGCGGCAAACGATGACGTCGAACGGCCCGAGCGACGTGACGTCGGGCGCCGCGAGCAGGTTGATCCGCCGCCAGTCGATCGCCCCCTGGAGCTCGGGGCGCACGACGACCCGCTCGGGCGTCACCTCCAGCCACCGGCGGGCGAACGGAGGCGGCGGGGCGTTGCTCCGGAGCGAGCGCGGCCCGAACACGCCGGCCCGGGCGCGCGAGAGCGCCCGCGGGCTGATGTCGCTCGCGACGAGATCGACCTTGTCACGCAGGCCCCGCTCGGCCAGGAGCATCGCGATCGTGAACGGCTCCTCGCCGCTCGAGCAGGCCGCCGACCAGATCCGCGGCCGCTCGCCCGCCGCCACGCGGGGCGCGACGAGCTCCGAGACCGCGACCTCGAGCTGCGCGAGCTCGCGGAAGAAATACGTCTCGCCCACGACCAGCGCGTCGATCAGCGCGTCCATCTCGGCCGCGCCCGCCGGGTCGTAGCGGAGGAAGTAGTAGTAATCGAGCAGCGAGTCGAAGCCGGCGTCGAGGGCGCGCACCGCGAGCTTGTCGCCGAGCAGCTCGCGATCGCCGGCGTCGTAGTGGACGCCGATCTTCTCGGCGATGAGGGCGCTGAAGATCGCGAAGACCTGCGGAGAGATGGGGAGGCGGCTCGTCATGACAACGGCGTCATGCCCACTGCGAGAGGACGGACGCGGCCACGCGTCGCACCTCCGGATCCGGATCGGCCCGCGAGGTGAGCTCGACCGCCGCGAAGCCCTCCCGTGTGGCCACCGCGGCGAGCGTCGTGGCCGCCGCCTTCCGCGCCGGCGCGTGCGGCAGCCGGAGCGCATCGAGGAGCGATGTGTGCGCCGCCGGCAGCCGCATCCGCGCGAGCGCCGCGGTCAGGACGGGCGCGAGCTCGTCGTCCGCCGCCGCGAGCGCGTCGAGGATGCCCTCGATGCGCCCCGGCACGGGCGTGGACAGCGCGGCGGGGAGCGGTCCCTGTGCCTGCGAGGCGACGAGCAGCGCGATGAGGCTCCTCGTCGCGTCGACCCCGGGCCGCCCCGCGATGAAGCTGGTCGCCGCCGCGCGCACGCTCTCGTCGGGGTCGCCCGCTGCGCGCACGAGCGCCGGCAGGACCTCGGGCGACGAGAAGCCGGAGATCGCCGAGACCGCGACGAGCCGGGTCGCCACGTCCGGGGACGAGAGCGCGCCGAGCAAGGTCGGCAGCGACGCCTCCCGCCCGGCGATGCCGAGCCCGATCAGCGCCGAGCGCCGCATGTCCGTGTCGCTCGCCCGGGCGGCGTTCTCCAGCGCCGAGAGCGCGAGGTCGCCCTTGATCGCCGACAGCGCCTCGATCGCCGCCACGCGCACCTGGCCGCTCTCGTCCCGGAGCCGCTCGGCGATGAGCCCGGCCGCCGCCTCCCACCCGAGCTTTCCCAGCGACTGGCACGCGTAGTAGCGGACCCACGCGTCGTCGTCGCGGAGCCCCACGAGGAGCACCTCGATGACGCGTGGCGCCCGCTGCGCCTGCCCGAGCGCCCGCATCGCCACCGCCCGGACCCGCTCCGAGGCGTCGGCGGCGAGCACGGCGAGCGCCTCGATCGCCTCCGGCTGCGCGAAAGACGCGAGGCCGTGGATCGCCCGCTCGCGCGCCCGCAGATCGGGATCGCGGAGGCCGTCGAGGAAGACCGGCAGCGCCGAGGGGGGCGCGAAGTAGCCGAGGATCCGCAGCGCCGTCCGCCGCACGGCCGGGGTCCCCTCGCGGGCCGCGGCGAGCGCGAGCGCCTCGACGTCGGGGCCGCCCAGGCACTGGATCGCGGTCGTCGCGGCGTGGACCACGCGGGGGTTCGGGTCGTCGAGGAGCTGGAACAGCGCGCGCGCCGAGCCGGGCTCCGAGATGCGCGCGAGCGCGTCGCACGCCGCCGCGCGGACCTCCGGGTCCGGATCCGCGAGGCACTGCTCCACGTCACCCGCGGCCGCGACGCCCCGGACGAGCGGCAGGAGCAGGAGCCTGCGGGAGCTGTCGCCGTCGCGCAGCGCCGCGAGCACCCGGGAGTCCGCGCTCCGGGAGAGCTGGAAGAGCGCCTCCGCCGCGGCGCTCGCGACGGGGGGATCGGCGTCGAGCAGGCGGGTCAGATCGAGCAGGACGTCCTCGCCCCCGATCGCGCCGAGCACGCTGCAGATGACGGCCTGCTCGGCCGGATCCGCCCCCGCGAGGCTCTGCGAGAGCCGCCGCGCCGCGCCGGGCGCCGGCGCCTCGCCCCGGAGCGCCTCGTCGATCGGCGCGGCCGTCCCGTAGCGCTCGCGGTACCGCTCGCGCAGCTCGGCGAGCGCCACCGCGGCGACGCGCGCGACCGCGTCGCTCGGGCGCCCGAGGAGGCGCATCAGCGGCGCCACGGCGCTCCGGCTGCATGTGCGGCCGAGCGACCGCGCCGCCTCGAGCAGGTAACGCGGATCGTCCAGGAGAGCCACCAGCGGGTCGATCGCGCGCGGGTCGCCGCTCCGGCCCAGCACGTCGATCGCCGGAAAGACACGGAAGAAATTTCCGCTGGTGACGGCCACCACGAGCGCGTCGACCGCCGATCTGCCGCCGACGCGGCCGAGCGCCTCGATCGCGGCGACCGCCACGTTGTCGTCGGTGTGCGACGTGAGCTCCGCGAGCCGGGAGACCGCCTTCGCGCTGCTGCGGCGCCCGAGGATCTGCGCCGCGTCGGCGACGAGCGCGGGGCGAGGGTCCCGCGTCAGCGCGAGCACGGCGTCGTCGACGTCGCCGAGCGACGCGACGAGCGCGTCGACCGCGGCGGCGATGCGCGCCTCGCTGTCGCGCCACGCGGAGAGGCACGCGCAGAGCGGCGCCACCGCCGCGTCGCCGAGCGCGGCCAGCGACGCGACGACGGCGCGCCGCACGGTCCAGCTCGGATCCGCGAGCATCTCGACGAGCGACGGCACCCCCAGCGTCCCGGAGGCGGCGAGCCGATCCACCTGATCGACGCGCCGCCGCTCCGCCTCCGAGACCGCGAGCGCGGGCCGCCGAGAGATCACGAGGTCTCCGGCGCGGCGTGGGGCTGCCTTCCGTTCGCCCTGAGGTGCGCGATCGCTGCGGCGACGCCCGCGACCGCGTCCACGTGCTCGGCGCTCGCGTGCCGGATCCTGCCGACCTGCTCGAGCACGTGGCCGGCGTCGGCCGCGACCGCGCCGGCTTCCCTCGCCTGCCTGGCCGCGGCGGCGACGATCTCCCGGATCGGGTCGCGCAGGCGGGCGAGCGACGCGGCGTGCTGCTCGCTCCGGGCCGAGAGCTCGGCGGCCCCCCTGGCGATGCCCTGGAGCGACGACGCGTGCCGGCTCGCGCCCGACGCGAGCGCCGCGACGGACTCCGCCTGATCGGCCACCGCCCGCGCCATTTGCTTGGCGATCCGGCGCACGGACTCCCCCTCCTTCGCGAGGGACGCCGTCGCCTTGCTCTGATCCGACGTGGCGGCGGTCACCGTCGCCGCGAGCCGCGCGACCTGGCGGGCGGACGCCTCCAGCTGCTTCGCGGCCCGCGCCTGCTCGCCGCTCCCCCGCGCCGACTGGACCGACAGCTTCCGGATGTCATCCATGGCGCGCGACACCTCGGTCGCGCCGCCGGCCTGCTCGGCGAGGCCGGCGACCATCCGCTGCGACGCGCCCGAGACCTCCTGCGTGAGCGCCGTGATCCCGGCCAGGGAGCGGGTCTGCTCGACCATGGCGGTGCTGGTCTGATGGGTCAGCGCGCGCATCTGCGCGGCGACCTTCGCGAGCTGCGATGCGCCCGTGGCCTGCTCCTCCATCGCCCGCGACACCCGCTCGGCGCTCGACGTGAGCTGCGCGTTCGCCTTCACGGCGTCGCGCAGCGCGCGCGCCTGCTCGGCGGTCGCCTCCTTCGTCTGCCGGGCCATGCGCCGCATCTCGGAGCTCGCCTGCGCGAGCGCCTGGACCGCCTTCGTCTGCTCGGCCGCCGAGCGCGCGACCGCCCTGCCCTCCTCGCTCATGCGCGACGCGGTCTGGGTGAGAGAGCCCACCACCTGCACCTGATCGGCGTTCGCTCGGTCGATCTCGCGGATGGAGCGGCCGAGCTCCTCGACCCCCTGCAGGATGGACGCGAGCGCCCGCTCGGCGTCGCCCGCGAGCCGGGTCCCCTCGTCGGCCACCTTCACGCCCTCGGTCGAGGCGGCCACCGCCTCGCGGGCGCTCGACTGGAGCGCGCGGACGATCTTGGCGATCTCGGCGCTCGAGACGGCCGCGCGGTCCGCGAGGTTCCTGATCTCCTCGGCGACGACGGCGAAGCCCCGGCCGTGCTCCCCTGCCCGCGCGGCCTCGATGCTCGCGTTGAGCGACAGGAGGTTCGTGCGGTCGGCGATCAGGTTGATCGTCTGGACGATGTCGCCGATCTCCTCGGCCCGCTTGCCCATCTCCTTCATGACCGCCGCGGAGTCGGCCATCGCCTGCCGGATGCTCCCGAGGCCGGCGATGGACCTGCCCACCGTCGCGGCGCCCTGACGCGCGGTCGCGATGCCCTGCTCGGCGGTCGTGCGCGCGGTGTCGACGATGGAGACGATCCGCCGCGTGGAGGCCTCGACCTGCGACGAGGCGGCGGCGTTGCCGGACGCGAGCCCGCTGATCTGCTCGGCGCTCTGCGAGACCTGCTGCGCGGTCCGCGCGAGCTGCTCGGCGGCGACCGCGTTGGCCTCGATGGTCGCCGCGTTCTTCTCGGCCGTGGCCGCGACCTCCTCGACCGAGCTCGCGATCTCGGTGATCGTGCTCGCGGTCAGCGAGGCGCTCGCGTCGAGCCCCTTGGCGCTCTCCGCCACCCCGCGGATCGACCGCGCCATCTGCTCGGCGGTCGCGGCGGTCTCCTCGACCGCGCTCGCCATCTCGGCGGCGTCCCGCGCGACGCGGTCGAGGGAGCCGCTCACGCCCGCGACGGTGCCGGCCATGGTCGAGATCTGCGCCCCGACCGCCCTGGCGTCGGCCGAGAGGCGCGCGACGCCCTTCGACATCTCCTCGATGGTGGCGCCGATCTCCTCGAGCGCCGCGGCGCTGCTCTCGCCGCGGGCCGCCGCCTCGTCGGCGGCCCCGCACGTCACCGAGACGGAGCCGAGGAGCTCCTCGCTGGAGGACGCGAGCTCCTCGGCGCTGGCGCTCACCGCCTTCACCGAACGGGCGAGCTCCTCGAGCGCCGCCGCCGTCATCTCCGCGGAGCCGGCGAGCGCGTCGGCGTCACCCTTCACGCCGGCGAACGCCGGGGCGAGCGCGCCGAGGCCGCTCGTCATCACCTCGGACCCCTGCGCGGCCTCGGCGACGGCGTCGCTGATCCGCTGCCCCGATCGGGCGAGCGCCTGCGCCGCCGCCCCCGCCTCCTCGAGCTCGCCGGCGAGCGCCCCCGCCGCGGCGCCCTGCTGCCTGCCGGAGGCGGCGTGCTCGGCGCCGGCGGCGGCGAGCCGCGTGGCCGCCTGCTCGGCGCCGGCCACGGCCGTGATCGCCTGACGGAACGAGTGCTCGGTCTGCTCTGCCCGCGCGAGCGCTCCGTCGATGTCCGCGATTGCATCAACTGCCATGATCCTGCTCCTCACCGATGATCCTGCCGACGTCGACGAGCATGACGAGCCGCTTCCCGAGCTGCGCGACCGCCCTCACGAACCCGGCGCTCTCCTCCGCCATGACCTCGGGGGGCATCCGCAGCGCGTCGGCGCCGATGTTGACGACCTCCCGCGCGCTGTCCACCAGGAGGCCCACGGTGCGGCCGCCGCTCTGGACGACGATGACCCGCGAGTCCAGCGTCGGCTCCACGGTCGGGAGCCCGAAGCGGGTGCGCACATCCACGACCGGCACGACGCGGCCCCGGATCTGGATGAGGCCGCCGACGTACGACCGCGTCCCCGGCACCCGGGTCGCCCCGGTGAACGACTCCATGTGGAGCACGTCCGCCGCCGAGATCGCGTACTCGGTGTCCGCCACCTTCAGGACCACGTGCAGGTCGTTCATGAGGCCACCCGGACGAGGCCGTCGCGGCCGCCGTGGCCGGAGGAGAGCCTGCCGCTGAGGTTCACGAGATCGAGGACGAGCGTGGGGCGCCCGTCGCCGAGATCGGTCGAGCCGGACACGCCCGGCACCTTGACGAGCGGGTCCTCGAGCGGCCGCACGACCACCTCCTGCTGGCCGAGCACGCGGGTCACGCCGAACGCGAAGGGCGCGCCGTTGCGCCGCACCACGAGCGCCCGGCTCGCGGACGAGGCCCCGAGCTCGAAGAGCGCGGCGAGGTCGACGAGCGGCACGACCTCGCCGCGGCGCTCGATCAGCTCGGCCCCGCCCCGGGCGCGGCCCGCGACAGGCCCCCGGTCGCGGCCCGCGGCGGGCAGCTCCGCCCCGCCCCGGGTCGCGCCCGCGACCGGGCCGCGGAAGATGCGGGCCGCGTCGATCTCCAGGACTTCCTCCACGCCGGCGACGGGCGTCACGAACGGCTGGCCTCCGCACAGGAAAGAGAAGGCGTCCACGATGGTCAACGTGAGCGGGATCCGCAGGATGAAGGTGGTGCCGGCGCCGCGCGCCGTGCTGACGGAGAGCTCGCCGCCGAGCTGCTCCACGGCGATGCGCCGCACGATGTCCATCCCGAGGCCGCGGCCGCTGGTCTTCGTCGCCTGGTCGAGCGTCGACAGCCCGGGCAAGGTGATGAGATCGAGCAGGCCCGCGTCGCCGTCGGGCGCGGGGCGGCCGGCCCGCGCCGCCACGAGCGCGCGGTCGATGCCGCGCCCGTCGTCGGCGACGCTGAGCTCGAGCTGGTTGTTGGAGCGCTCGAAGCAGGAGACCCGGACGACGCCCTCCTCGGGCTTGCCCAGCCGCCGCCGCTCGGCGGGCGGCTCGATCGCGTGATCGACCGCGTTGCGGAGCAGGTGCACGATCGCCGGGAAGATGCGCTCCGCGACCGCCTTGTCGAGCTCCGCCTTGCCCGCGTCGATCTCGATCCGGACCTGCTTGCCCGTCGCGCGGCCGAGGCCGCGGACCACGAGCGGCACGCGCTCGAGGAGCTCCGTCACCGAGATCATGCGCGCGCGCATGATGGCGCCGCGCAGGTCGCGCAGCTGGCGGTCGTGCTCGCGCAGGATCTCCGAGAGGTCGCGGGTGTCCACCCCGCGGGCGCGCAGCTCCGCGGCCGCCCGGGCGAGCCGGAACCGCGTGACGACGAGCGCCGACAGCTTGTCGAGCGCGTCGTCGAGGCGCGCCACCTCGACGCGGACGACGCCGCGGAGCTGGGGCTCCCGGTCCGCCGGATCGTCCGGATCGTCCGCCGTGAGGGCGGCGACGGCCAGCGGGACGGGGGGCTCCACCGTGAGCGCGCGGACGCCATCGGCGCCCGCCGCCCGCGCGAGCTCCTCGTCGGTCGCGCTCGTGAGGACGAGGAGCGCGAAGGTGATGCCGCCCGGCGCCCTGTCGCTGGCCGGGACCGAGAGCGGGACGACCTTGACGATCTCGGCGAGCTTGCCGACGCGCTCGCGGACGGTCGTGATGTTCATCCCCTCGGCCGTGCGCGCCGGCGACGGGATGAAATCGACCCGCAGCGCGCGCCGCCCGCCGGCCACGCCCTGCGCGAGCTGCACCTGCTCGCCGGGCCCGAGCTTCGCGAGGATCTCGGGATCGGCGCTGATCGTCGGCGCGGGGGGCGACGGCGAGGCGGCGAGTTCGAGCGCGGAGAGCGCGTCGAGGAGCGCGGGCGCCGCGGGCGGCACCGGCTGCTTGCCGGCGAGGGCGCGGCTCCGCTCCTCGATGGCCCTGAGCCCGCGGAGCAGCACCTCGATCGACGACGTGGAGAGGCTCCCGGCCGCCCTGTCCGCCGCCCGGAGCACGGTCTCCATCGCGTGCGCGATGTCCACGATCGGCTCCACGCCGACCATGGCGGAGAGGCCCTTGATGGTGTGAAGAGCTCGGAAGAGCTCGCGGATCGCCCTGGGGTTCGACTCCCCGGAGCGGACGGCCGCCTCGACGGCGAGGAGGTTCGCGGTGGACGCGGAGAGGTGCTCTTCCACCTCGACGAGGTAGCCGGCCACGAACTCGCTTACATCGAGCCCGTCGCTCATCCGGCGCTCGCGACACCCTCCCCCAGGAGCGCTCGCACGCTGGCCAGGATGGCGTCGGGAGTGAAGGGCTTCGTCATGAACTCCGAGGCCCCCGCGCCGAGCGCGCGGGCCCGGGACTCCTCATCACCCCGCGTGGTCACAACCAGAATCGGCAGGCTCCGCAGCTTGTCCTGGCCCCGGACGAACTCGATGACCTCGAGTCCCCCGATATCGGGCATGTTCAGGTCGAGCACCACGAGATCGAACGGCCTCAGCGATAGCGTCTCAATCGCCTCGAGCCCGCTCGCCGCGTGAGCGAACCTGTACTGCTCGGCCCGCAGGCAGGCCACGACCATCTCACGCATCACCCTGCTGTCATCGACGACGAGGATCTCTGCCACAGCGGTACTCGGTCGAGGGAATAGCTGGCATGCCCGCTGGGTGTCAATTGCCCGCCGGTGCACACCCGCGCGAATCAGGGAATTCCTGTCGGATCGGCCCCGAGCGCCGCGCTTGATGCGCGGCGGAGGCGCGCTCATCCGGCGGCGCGTCCGGCCGGCGCCGGGGGTGGAGAGGCGCGTTCTCGGGCGGCGCGCGGTGGGCGCGGAATGTAGCAGAACGCGACAGCACGCATTTCCGCGCATTGGGCTTGCATCGCCGCAGGCGCTCGCTCAGATGAGATTGGGCGGCAACGACGCTTGGAGAGCCAATGCCTCTCCGCGCCCCGGTTCAATCCGGAGAGCGGCTCCTCGCGGGAGGAGGAGGAGTCTCACGGCCCCTGCTGCTCCTGGAGAACGATGAATCGTCCGACAACGATGATTTCCGTGCTCGCCGACGCGACGCGCGAAGCGAACGCCACGCCGCGGCGCCATGCGGCCCCGGCCGCGCGGGGCGCCCGGGGCGGGGGCACGGAGCCGCCTCCGAGCGAGCGCGCGCCGCGCGCGGTCGTGTGGATCCTCGACGACTCGCCGCTGGAGGCCGAGATGGCGGCGTGCTCGCTCGCGGCCGGGTACGAGGTCCAGGTCTTCACGGACGCCGCGGTGATGCTGGAGCGCGTGACGGGGAGCGATCTCCCGGACGTCCTCGTGCTCGACCAGGTGATGCCGGGGATGTCGGGCAACGAGATCTGCGGCCTGCTCCGGTCGCGCCCCGCCACGGTCGGGCTGCCGATCCTCATCTTGACCGTGGCCGGGCACGAGCAGGACCTCGTCGAGGGGCTCACCGCGGGCGCCGACGACTACGTGGTCAAGCCCTGCCCCCCGGCCGCTTTGTCGGCGCGCGTCGGCGCGCTCCTCCGCTCGAAGCGGCTCCGCGAGCGGGCCGAGCGCGCCGAGCGGATCGCGGCGGTGGAGCGCGATCTGCTGCGCGCGCTCATCGAGCAGAGCGGCGACGGCATCATGGCGACGGACGAGCACGGGGCGCTGCGCATCTGCAACGGGGAGGCCCAGCGCCAGCACGGCGTGTACGCGCGCGACGCGAGCGCCGCGATCGAGGCGCTCCGGGCGAACGGGCTGCTCGCGCTGGACGGCCGGCCGCTGCGGCCCGACGAGGACCCGCTCCACCGCGCGATCCGGGGCGAGAAGGTCGAGAACGCGCGCTGGCTCGTGACGCGCCCGGACGGCTCGATCCGCGCGCTCGCCGGGACCGCGTCGCCGCTGCGGCACGCCGACGGATCGCCCGCCGGCGCCGTGCTGATCACGCGCGACGAGACCGACGCGCTCGAGGCGGAGCGAGCGCTCCGGGACAGCGAGGAGCGCTATCGCGTGATCATCAGCGCGCTCGAGGAGGGCATCACGCTCCAGGACGAGCGCGGGGTCATCCGCACCGCAAACGCGAGCGCCGAGCGGATCCTCGGGCGGCCTCTGGCGCAGCTCGTCGGGTCGACGCTGCTGGATCCGTCGAGCAAGATCGTGCGCGAGGACGGCTCGCTGTTCCCGTTCGAGATGTACCCCGCGCAGGTCGCGCTCCGGACCGGCGCGCCCCAGTCGGCCGTCCTGCTCCGCCTGGAGCGGCAGGACGGCTCGGACCTGTGGCTGTCGGTGAACGCGCAGCCGCTCCGCAGCTCGGACGGCGCGGTGGTGGGCGTCGTCTCCTCGTTCTTCGACATCACCGCGCGCAGGCGCGCCGAGGAGGAGCGGCAAGGCCTGCTCGCCGCGGCGCAGACGGCGAGGCAGGAGGCCGAGGCCGCGAGCCACCTGAAGGACGAGTTCCTGGCGACGATGAGCCACGAGCTTCGCACGCCGCTCACGGCGGTCCTCGGCTGGATCCGGATGCTGCGCACCGGCAAGCTCGCCGAGGATCGTCGCGAGAAGGCGCTGGAGACGGTGGAGCGCAACGCGCAGGCGCAGGCGCAGCTGATCGACGATCTGCTCGACATCTCGCGCATCATGGCCGGCAAGCTCCGGCTGGAGGTCCAGCCGATGGAGCTCGTGGCGGTGATCGACGCCGCGCTCGAGGTGGTGCGCCCGGCCGCCGACGCCAAGGGGGTGCGGCTGGAGCCGCTCCTCGATCCCGGGGTGGGCCCTGTCGCGGGGGACGCGGGCCGGCTGCAGCAGGTCATCTGGAACCTCCTCAGCAACGCGGTGAAGTTCACGTCGCGGGGCGGGGTCGTGCGCATCCGGCTCGAGCGCTCCGAGGCGTCGGCCGAGATCGTCGTCTCCGACACCGGTCAGGGCATCGATCCTGCGTTCTTGCCCTACGTGTTCGAGCAGTTCCGGCAGGCCGAGAGCGGCACCACCCGCAAGCACGGGGGGCTGGGCCTCGGGCTCACGATCGTGAAGAGCCTCGTGGAGATGCACGGCGGCACGGTCCAGGCGCTGAGCGACGGGGAGCTGCGGGGCGCGACGTTCATCGTCCGGCTGCCGCTCGCGGTGGTGCCGAGCCACGCCCGGGATCGCCGGATGATGTCGCTGCCGGGCACCTCCGGCGGGAGCGATCGTCCTCCGGAGATCGAGGGGCTGAACGTGCTCATCGTGGACGATGAGGACGACACGCGCGAGCTCCTCGTCACGATGCTGGAGCAGTGCGGCGCGCACGTGACGGCCGTGGCGTCGACCGCCGAGGCGCTGCTCGCGCTCAAGGCGCTGCGGCCTGACGTGCTCGTGTCCGACATCGCCATGCCCGGCGAGGACGGCTACGCGCTGATCCGCGAGATCCGCGCGCTCCCGGCGAGCAGCGGTGGGCGGACCCCGGCGATCGCGCTCACCGCCTATGCGCGCACGGAGGACCGCATGCGCGCCCTGCGGGCCGGGTTCAACACCCATGTCCCCAAGCCCATCGAGACGGCGGAGCTGCTCGCGGTGCTCGCGAACATCGCCGGATCGAGGGGGGACTCGTAGGGCGCCGACCGGATTGGCGTGGAGGCCCTGGGACGCTGCTGTGCTGGTGGAACGGTCCGACGAGCGATCAGAGGGGTACGGACTGTCGCCGAGACCCCTCCGGACTGTCGCCGAGACCCCTCCGGACTGTCGCCGAGACCCCTCCGCCGCCGGCTCTCACGCCCTCCGACAGCTCCGCTCGATGGTGTCCATCAGCTTCAGGACATCGAACGGCTTGCTGATCACCGCGTCCGCGTCGATGCCGGCGCGCTCCGTCCCGCCGCGCGCGGTCATCACCACGATGGGCATCGAGGCGAGCATCGGGTCGCTCTTCTGCTCGGCCCGGAACTGGAACCCGTCCATGACGGGCATCATCAGGTCGAGCAGGACCAGCGAGATCGACGACGGATCGTCCCGCAGATACTCCAGGGCCTCACGCCCGTTCGCGACCGACGCGACCCCATAGCCCTCGTCTTCCAGGAGCTCGCTCAATGTCCGGCGGATCGCGGCGTCGTCATCGACGATCAAGATGCGCTTGGTGGGGCGGCTCATCGTCATGCGCAGTCGCTCTCCTCCCGAGACAGCAGGGTCCAGCGGCGCTGCGCCCGCGGGCGGGCCCGCGAAGCCCGCTCGCGCCGAGCGCCTCAGCCGATCCCCGCGTCCGGCCGGTCCCGCGGGCCCGCGGCGCCAGGGCCGGCCAGCGGCAAGGTGACTTTGAAGGTCGAGCCCTCGCCAGGGACCGAGCTCACCTCGATCGAGCCGTCCAGCGCTTCGACCAGCTGCTTCGTGATGTAAAGCCCCATGCCCAGACCACCATAGTGCCGCGCCGACACGGCCCGCTCGAACCGCCCGAAGATCCGCCCGAGGTGCTCGGACGCGATCCCGATACCGTGATCCGCGATCGTGAACGTGGCCATCGAGCCTGTCGAGGTGACGACGATCTCGATGGGTTTTCCCTGACCATACTTGAGCGCGTTCGAGACGAGGTTGTCGACGACCTGCTCGAGCCGCAGCCGATCCCAGTTGCCGGCGGCGTCGTCGTCCGCGCTCACCGTGACCCGGGAGGCCGACTCCGCGATCTCGCCGCCCTCGTGGAAGCGGGACACAACCTGCCGGACGATCTCGGACAGCCGGACGGGCTCCAGCTCGAGGGCAATGCGCCCCGCGGAGATGCGGGAGATGTCGAGCAGGTTGTCGACGAGCCGCCTCAGCCGCTCGCCCTGACGGCGAACGAGCCCGAGCCGGTCCGTGAGCCACGCGAGGCGCTCCTTGTCGGGGCACAGCTCCGGCGCCCGGCGCGCCAGGATCTGGATCTGCAGCGAGAGCGGGGTGAGCGGCGTCTTCAGCTCGTGAGAGGCGATCGAGAGGAACTCGTCGCGCAGGGCGATCGCGCTCTGGGCGTCCTTGTACAGGCGCGCGTTGTCCACGGCCAGCGCGCAGCGGCGCGCGAGCTCCTCCGCGGCCGAGAGGTCGTCCCGGGTGTACCGGCGCCCGGATTGCGCGGCGATGAACGTCAGCGTCCCGAAGAGCCGACCCCGCCGCGCCAGCGGGATGCACATGGACGAGCGCCCCCCCATGGCCCGGATCACCCGGAGGTGCTCCTCGTCATGCGCGATGGCGCGCATGTCATCGTCCGTGAAATGCTCGATGAGCAACGACTCCTGCTCGATGAACACCCGGGTCGGCGGGTGCGCGCGGTTGCCGTCGAACCTGGGCGTGAAGCGCTTCGCCTCCTCGGCCAGGGCGGCCTGCGCGGGATCCGCGAAGGCCACGCCCACCCGCCGGAAGGCGCCCTCCTCCTCGTCGAGCAGGTCGACGAGGCAGAAGTCGGCGAGGACGGGCACCGCGAGCTGCGCGACCCGGGCGAGCGTCGTCGGATAGTCCAGCGAATCGGCGAGCACCACGCTCGCCGCGTCCAGGAAGCGGGGCAGCTCCAGCGCGCGCTCCCGCTCCGCGGCCTCGGCCGCCCTCCGCCGCATCCGCGCCATCTCGATCTGCGTCCTGACGCGGGCGAGGAGCTCGCGCGCCGAGAACGGCTTCACCAGGTAATCGTCCGCCCCCATGTCGAGCCCCTCGACGACGGCCTCGTCGCCCGCGCGCGCGGACACGAGCACCACGGGGACCATGCTCGTCCTCGGGTCGGCCCGGAGCTCCCGGACGAGGGCCACGCCGCCGAGCCCGGGCATCATCACGTCGCTCAGCACGAGGTCCGGCGGGCGCGCGAGCGCGGCCGCGAGGGCCGCCCGCCCGTCGGAGACCGCCTCCACGCTCCACCGGGGCGCGAGGAGGTGGACGAGGTACTCGCGCATGTCCGCGTTGTCGTCGGCGACGAGGATCCGGCCCTCGCCCTCCCGCGGCCACGGCCCCGGCGCGGCCCCGGCGCGCGCGTCCGGGCCCCTGGGCGCCGCGCCGCTGCATCCGCGCGGGGACCACTGCGACGCCTCGATCACGTGGAGGTTCGTGCTCGCCGGCGAGGGCGCGGGAGCCGCCGCGGCGGCGACCCGCTCGGGCGGCAGGTGCGCGCGGCCCCTCGGGATCGACACGGTGAACGCGCTCCCCCGACCCGGCTCGCTCGAGGCGCGCAGGGCGCCGCCGTGCACCTGGACGAGCTCCTGGACGAGGGCGAGCCCGAGCCCTGTGCCCTCGATGCTCCGGCAGCGGGCGCCCTGCACGCGGTGGAACCGCTCGAAGATGCGCGGGAGCTCGTCCGCCGGGATCCCGGTGCCGGTGTCGCGCACGCACAGCTCGACGTGGGCCGGCTGGGGCAGGAGCGAGACCGCGATCTCCCCTTCGAACGTGAACTTGAAGGCGTTCGACACGAGGTTCGACACGATCTTCTCCCACTGCGCCCTGTCGACGTGGACGGGCTCCGGCAGCGGCGGGCAGTCGACGACGAGCGACAGGCCCGCGCCCTCGACCAGCGAGCGGAAGGAGCTCGCGAGCTCCGCGGTGAGCTGCGCGAGGTCGGTCGGCTCGAACGACCTCTGGAGGCGCCCCGCCTCGATGCGCGAGAAGTCGAGCAGCGTGTTGACGAGCCGGAGGAGCCGGAGGGTGCTCCGGTGTACGGCGGCGAGGGCCTCGCCCGAGAGCGACCCCGCCGGGCGGGAGAGGGCGTCCTCCACGCGCCCGAGGATGAGGGTGAGCGGGGTGCGGAACTCGTGGCTCACGTTGGCCACGAACTCCGTCTTGAGGCGATCGAGCGTCGCGAGCTCGTCCCTGTGCCGCGCCACCTCCCGCTCGAGCCGCCGCTGCTCGGTGACGTCGCGCCCCTCGGCGATCATGAAGACGACGTTGCCTTGACGGTCCTTGACGGGCTTGAGGTTGAAGTCGATGGTGATGATCTCCTCTCCCTCGTTGCCCCCGAGGATCTCCACGTCGTACCGGACGAACTCGCCGCGCGCCGCGCGCCGCGCCGCGTCCTTCAGCCGCTCCTGGGCCTCCGGCGCGCCTTGCCACCAGCGGCAGTCCCAGAAGGGCACTCCGTGCACTTCCCTCCGCTCCACGCCGGCGCCGCGGACCGAGGCATAGTTCGACTCCCAGTTCGTGCCGTCGGCGTCGAGCAGGCCCCAGAACTGGAAGGCGCAGTTCATCGCGACCCGCGCCGCGAGGAGCCGCATCAGCCCGGACTCGCGCCCTGAGCTCGCGCGCGTGAGCTCCTGCTTCAGGAGCTCGGTGTCCTGGAGGAGCCGTTCCTCGGAGTCGTCCACGGGTCTCACGATCGTGAGGTCTTCCAGGCGTTCGATGAAGTCGCGCCCTTCCGCTCGTTCCTCGCTGCACCGCTGTTTCATCCCGTCGCTCATCACGCCTGCGATCGCTCCCCACAGAGGAAACAGCCCATCCTGAAGCGCATAGTGGACATGGAGAACCGCGCAAGGTCTGATCGCCTTGCCCTGGGCGGGCGAGCTTGTGTGGAGTTGGCCTGCGCCGAGGCGCGCGGGCGGGCGGGGCATCGGGGCGAGTCTACCCCCGCGCGCTCGGCCCGGCCGGCGGCCTGGCGGGCCGGCGGAGGCGCTCCGCGACGGCGCGTCGCGCGATATGGCGGACGCCGCGCTGCGGCGGGCGGTCGTCGTGCGCGGCCCGGTCCACGGCCGACGTGTCGGCGAGCGCGCGGGGGTAAACTCGCCCCAGGATCTGCCGCAAACCCGCCAGAACGACTCCCGGGGAGGGGCCGGTTCTGCTAAGAGCTGCCTGCCGCGCCGGAGCGCTGATCCCGCTCCGGCGCAAGCAGCGGTTTCACTCAGACCTACCGGCGAATGTGCTGCGCTGCGGCAGCGCGCATCTTCGGTCGACGGGTCCCTTCACCTTCGAGTATTCACATGACTTTTCATCGCGAGACTGCACGCTTTACTTCGGGTTGGATCTCCTGTGTTGCCCTCGTCGGGGCGATGTCCGTCGCGGCGGGCTGCGACGGATCGGGCGGCGGAGGGGACGGCGGCGCAGGCGGCGCAGGCGGCGCAGGCGGCTCCGAGAGCGTGAGCTCGGGCACCCCCGTCGCGGGCAGCGGCAGCGCCGGCAGCGGCGGCGGCGCCAGCAGCGGCGGCGGCAGCGCCAGCAGCGCCAGCGCCAGCGCCGGCAGCGGCGGCGGCGCCAGCAGCGGCAGCGCCAGCAGCGCCAGCAGCGGCTCGGGGGGCGCAGCCAGCACGTCGACCAGCGGCGGCGGGACGCCGACCGGCGCGTGCCCGCCGAACGCGACGTTCTGCTCC
The DNA here is from genome assembly GCF_051521365.1 of Sorangium sp. So ce590. Taxonomy (NCBI): domain Bacteria; kingdom Pseudomonadati; phylum Myxococcota; order Polyangiales; family Polyangiaceae; genus Sorangium; species Sorangium sp. So ce590. The sequence continues at coordinate 3,285,866 of NZ_CP150346.1, read as the reverse complement.
GGGTTCGAGGATGCGGGGCTCCCCGAGGGCGCCACCTACCGCCCCTCGTACCAGGCGGATCAGGCGGCGAACAACATGGTGATCGACACTGCCACCTTCCGTGCCGGCGCGAGCTCGCTGCACGTGAAGCCGGGCGGCAGCGGATACGACTGGAGGATGCTCTCCGTCGAGACGCCCGGGCCGACGTTCTGGGTCCGGCTCTACATGCGCAGCAGCGTGGATATCGGCCAGTCCGGTCACAACGCCTACTTCCAGGCGATGACCGGCGACGGCGAGCCCAACGCGGGCGACAACGTGGAGATCGCCGAGCAGTTCTGCCAGATCCTCTTGAACCAGCGCGACGACCTCGTCCTCTCCGAGGGGGCCACCGCGATGTGCGGGAGCGGCACGAAGCTCCCCAAGGACACCTGGCATTGCATGGAGGCCTACTTCGACGGCCCCCAGGGCAACGTGCAAGTCTACGCCAACGGCGACAAGATCATCGACAAGACCGGCTGGAAGAAGTTCGATTTCAAGACGTTCAGCTTCGGCTACCTCGGCTTCCACGGCCCCGCGCGCTCGATGTGGTACGACGACGTGGCGGTCGCGTCGGAGCGGATCGGCTGCGCCCCCTGACCCCACACGCACAGCCTCCGTGCAGCCCCTCGCGGCGGCGGAGCTCACCGAGCTGCGCGCGGATCACGCCTTGCAGAGGCGAGGCGCATGCTTTGGATTGGAGGCGCCTTGCCGCGCGCAAGGCGCAAAGGGCCGCGCGCAAGGCGCAAAGGATGCGTGTCCCCGGCGCGCTGCGGCGCAAATATTGCGGGTTTCCTGCTGCTCGTGACCCTGCTCGCCGGTTGCGGCGAGGAAGTCGCGCCGCCGGACCTCCGGCAGCCGGCGGGCTGGGACGACGCGCTGCGCCTGCCGGACGCCGAGGATCACGACCCCGCGCCCGACGTTGTCGAGGTGCACCTCGAGGCGAAGGCGGTCGAGATCGAGGTGATTCCGGGGCTCACGACCGAGGTCTGGACCTACAACGGGATGCTCCCCGGCCCGACCATCCGCGCGAAGAAGGGAGACCGCGTGGTGGTGAAGGTCCAGAACCACCTGCCCGAGGCGACGACCGTCCACTGGCATGGCCTGCGCGTGCCGGCGACGATGGATGGGACGGAGCACATGCAGAAGCCCATCGAGCCGGGTGAAGGCTTCGAGTACTCCTTCGACGTGCACGACGCGGGCACCTTCTGGTACCACCCGCACATTCGCTCGAGCCCCCAGGTCGGCGCGGGCCTCTACGGTGCGTTCGTGGTCGAGGAGGCCGCGGAGGAGGCGCAGCTCGGCGACGATCTGCTGCTCGTGTTGAGCGACATCGGCATCAAGGACGACGGCTCGCTCGCCCCTGCCGACGAGAGCGGATGGTTCGGCGATTACTTCGGGCGCGAGGGCTCGACCGTGCTGGTCAACGGGAAGATCCTGCCGACGATCGCGGCGCGGGCGGGTGTGCCGCAGCGCTGGCGCGTCGTGAACGCGGCGCGCGCCCACTACTTCCGCTTCGCCGTGCCCGGCCAGCCGCTCGTGCAGATCGGCGGAGACGGGGGCCTCCTGGAGCGCCCGCTACCGGTGGACGAGGTGACGCTCGTGCCGGGGGAGCGCAGGGAGCTCTACATGCTGCCCGTCGAGGGCGAGTCGGTGGTGATCCCGCTCCTCGACGCGAACCGATTCCACCTGCCGGCCGAGGAGGCGCCAAGGGACTTCATGCGTCTCGAGCTGGTCGACGAGCCTCCGGGGCACGGCGCGCCGCCGCTTCCCAGGCGTCTGACCGAGATTGCCTCGATCGACACCACGGGCGCGCGAGGACAGGCGGTGGAGTTCATGGAGCAGGGCAGCGCCGACGGCTCGGTGCTCGGGATCAACGGCCAGACCGACGGCTCGCTCATGCTGTTTGCGGAGACGAACACGGTCGAGGTCTGGACGCTGACCAACACCACAAACTACGATCACCCATTCCACCTGCACGGGTTCTTCTTTCAAGTGCTCGACATCGACGGCGCCGCGCCCCCCGTGCGCGCATGGCACGACACCGTCAACCTCGTGCCCGGAGAGACCGTGCGGATCGCCATCCCGTTCGACGACCGCGCCGGCATGTGGATGTTCCACTGTCACATCCTCGATCACGCGGACATGGGGATGATGGCGATGCTCCACTTGATGCCCTGAATACCCCCTTCGCCGCCGCTCGAGGCGGTCAGCGCCCCTCGTCACCGCATGCCGACAGGTCCTCCGCGCAGCAGCGGAGCATGGCTGACGCGGCGGGGCTCATCGCGGCAGCGCGCGCCTCGGCCCGCCCTGCCACCACCGCGCCTTCACGACGAGCACCCCGTACGCGAGCAGGAGCGGGACCACCGCGAGATACGAGAGCAGCGCGAGCACCAGAAGGACGCCGTTGACGCCGTCGTCCGCGGTCTCGCCCCGCTCGCGCAACCCTCCCATGATCGAGATCACACCGTCGGCCAGGTTGAAGTACGTGAGGACCGTCACGATCAGCGCGAGGGGCAGGAGCGTCGCGACGATCACCGCCGGCCAGCGCAACCCCACACCGCGCGAGAGATAGTGGACGAGCAGCGCGACGCGCCAGCTGGCGACCACCGCGAGGAACCAGAGGTTCACCTGGATGGCCGCGCTCATGGAGACGAAGCGCTCGACCGGGATCGCATAGAGCGCCGCCGGGGGCGCCGTCATCGTGATGAAGGTCAGGAGCTTCGTGTACGAGAGCCACGGCTCGCCCGGGCGCCGGAGCGGCGCCACGACGATCCACAGGAACGCGCACAGGACGGCGGCATAGACGATCGAGCCGAGGCCGGTCTTGCGCCAGACGCTGGCCGCCGGGTCGTCCCAGTACCGCCCGACGCCGACGAGCCAGGTGCAGGCCAGACCGAGCGCGAGGTGCCGCCCGTCGAGGCGCGCGAGCTCCTCGCGCGAGAGCCGGAAGGTGAGCAGCAGCCCCGCAGCGCGGGCGAACGAAGGTCGATCAGGGTTGCGCATGTCGTCCTCTGCGGGCGCGCGTGGCGCGCCGAAACCGGCTCCGCCGGCGCGCGGCCTCCTCCGGACGATAGAGCTCGCCCATCAGCCAGCGGAACCCCTGCTCGAGCTCCTCCACGCTCATCCGCGCAGGCCTGAAGGTCACGTCGAAGAGCGTGCACGCGTCCCAGAACACGGGGCGGAGCAGCCGCCCCTGCGCCTCGAGCGCGCGGTGGAGCGCGGTGCCCGGGAACGGCGTGAGCACCGTGATCTGCACCTCGGCGAGATCGCACTCCCGGGCGAACGCGAGCGTGCGCTCGAAGACGCCGCCGTCGTCCTCGTCGAAGCCGAGCACGAAGCAGCCGTTCACCGGGATCCCACGCTCCTGGATGCGGCCGACCGAGTCGACGTAGCGGGCCCGCTCGGCGGCCTTGAACCCCCGCGGCTCCGCGGCCCGGAGCGCGGCGGGGTCGGTCGACTCGAGGCCGATGAGCAGCTCGGCGCAGTTGGCCTCGGCGAGCAGGTCGAGGAGCTCCGGATCGTCGGCGACCGAGATGTCCGTCTCGGTAAACCACGCGATCGCCTGCGTGCGCCGCGCGTTGTACTCGGCGAAGAGCCGCGCGAGCTCCCGCGCCCAGGGCTTCTGCACGAACGTGTTGTCGTCCGCGAGCTCGATGAACGGCCGCGGCCACACCGCGACGATGGCGTCGAGCTCGCGGCGGATGAGCGGGATCGGCTTGCGCTTGTAAGGGCTGATCAGCCGGGAGGCGGCGCAGAAGGTGCAGGCGAGCGGGCACCCGCGCGTGGTCTGGAGCGTGAGCCGATTGTACCGCGCGATATCGAGCAAGTCGTAGCGCGGCGTCCGCGCGTCCTCGAGCCGGAACGCGGGCGACGCGCCGCTCCGGGCGCTGTAGCGGGGGCGCAGCCGGCCCTCGTCGAGGTCGTGGAGCAGCGCCGGCCAGAGCAGCTCCCCCTCGCCCTGGACGACCGAATCGGCGTGCCGCGCCGCCTCGTCCGGGAGCGCGGAGGCGTGCAGGCCGCCGAGGACCACGGTCACGCCCTCGGCGCGCAGCCGGTCGGCGAGCGCGTACGCGTCGAGCACGCGCGCCGCGAGCGACGAGACGGCGATGACATCGTAGCGGCCGTCCACGAGGCGCGCGACGTCCGCCTCGGTCACGGCGTCGAGCTCGCGGTACTCCACCTCCCAGCCCTCGGGCGTGTGCGCGGCGAGCGTGAGCAGCCCCAGGCTCGGCAGCGACGCGATGACCTCGCTGCGCTCGACGAAGCCCGGCAGCGTCAGCCCCAGGCGCGCGAGCTCCTCGTCCTTGACCCGCACGCCGCTCATCGCGAGCAAGAGCGCGCGACGCGACCTTCGCCCCGTCCTCCTCATGGAAGGCATGTCTCGATCCCTTCCGGCGGGAGACTACGGCACAAGGACGAGGCGAACCATCACCGGCTGGCAGCGGGCAAGTCGCGCCAGCGCCTCACCAAAGTCATCCCCCGACGTGCCCGCCTCACCCCCCCGGCTCGCCCTGCTCATCCCCCGCGGGGCGCTCGCCTTCCGAGCCGGGGATAGCCCCCGCCGCCCCCGGGGCAGCAGCCGATCACCACCGGCTGCTGCCAGGGCAGCAGCGGAGCCACCCACCGCTCCGCCACGCCGGCGACCGCACTGGCCCGATTCATGCATACGCCGACGGCGGCACCGGCGGACTCTCGTCCCGCCCAGGACAACTCGGTGGAACCCAAGACCTCTCTGCAGCGCGCCCCCGGCGCTCCGGCGCTCCCGGACACGCCCTTCCGGTTCATCGTTCACTTCGTCGGTCGTTACCGCGCCTGGTATCTGGCGATGTTCGTGTTCGAGTCGGCCCACGCCTCGTTCGGGATCATGATCCCCTACGCCATCGGGCAGGTCATCAAGGGGGTGACCGAGACGTCGGGCGCCGGCCGGGCCGCGCTGAGCGGCCGGCTGCGCGACGCGCTGGCGCTGTTCGTCGCGCTCATCGCGGGCGAGTTCCTGTTCAGCCGCGTCGCGGGGCTCTGCCAGATCCTCGTCGGGCCGTGGCAGCGCCAGAACGTGACCCGCAACCTCTACGCGTACCTCCAGCACCACTCCCACCGATATTTCAGCAACAACTTCGCCGGGGCGCTCGCCCACCGCATCAGCGAGACGTCGATGGGGGTCTCGCAGACGCTGTGGGCCATCCTGTTCGACTTCTGGCCCATCGCCATCGTCTTCTCCGTCTCGATCGGCCTGCTCTACCGCGCTCACCCCGAGCTCGCGGCGCTCGTCTCGGTCTGGGCGGTGCTGTTCGTCGGCATCTCCTACTGGCTCGCGACCCGCTGCCAGCCGCACGCGGTGCGCGCCGCGGGCGCGCGGAGCGAGACGACGGGCAAGCTCGTCGACTCGGTCTCGAACCTCACGAGCGCGCGGCTCTTCGCCCGGCTCGGCTTCGAGCGCGAGTACCTGGACGAGCAGCTGGTCAGGGAGCTCCGGGCGGTGCGCCGGTCGAACTGGTACTCCGAGCGCGTGCGCTGGTTCCAGTTCGCGTCGGCCGCGCTGCTCAAGGTGGGAACGCTCTACTACGCGCTCAGGCTCTGGCAGCGCGGCGCCATCGGCGTCGCCGAGTTCGTCATGGCGACAAGCCTGTCGCTCCTCATCATCAACGAGGCGCGCAACCTCAGCCGCCGCTTCCTCGAGTTCTTCGAGTTCGTCGGCAACGTCGCGAACGGGGTGAACACCATCGTCCGCTCCCACGAACTCGTCGACCGCCCCGAGGCCGTCGCGCCGAGCCTCGAGCGCGGCCGGATCGAGCTCCGGAACGTGACCTTCGGCTACACGCCCGATCGCCCGATCTTCGAGGGCCTCGACGTGACGATCCCGCACGGCCAGCGCGTCGGGCTCGTCGGCTTCTCCGGCTCCGGCAAATCCACCTTCGTCAACCTCCTCCTGCGCCTCTACGACATCAACTCGGGTCAGATCCTGATCGACGGCGTGGACCTCCGCGACATGACGCAGGACGCGCTGCACGCGCAGCTCAGCCTGATCCCGCAGGACCCGAGCCTCTTCCACCGGACGCTCCTCGACAACATCCGCTACGGGCGCCTGGACGCGACCGAGGAGGAGGTCGTCGAGGCCGCGCGCAAGGCGCGCGCGCACGACTTCATCCTGCAGATGAAGGAGCACTATCGGTCCATGGTCGGCGAGCGCGGCGTCAAGCTCTCGGGCGGCCAGCGCCAGCGCATCGCCATCGCGCGCGTCATCCTGAAGGACGCGCCGATCCTGATCCTCGACGAGGCGACGTCGAGCCTCGACTCGATCACCGAGAAGGCCATCCAGGACACGCTCGACGGGGTCATGAAGGGCAAGACGGTGCTCGTCGTGGCCCACCGCCTCTCGACGATCGTCCACCTCGACCGCATCCTTGTGTTCGAGGACGGCCGGATCATCGAGGACGGCACCCACGCCGAGCTGCTCGCGCGGAACGGGGCCTACCAGCGGCTCTGGAGCAAGCAGTCGGACGGCTTCCTGGTGGAGAGCCCCACCGGGGAGCCGGCGCCGAGCGAGGCGCCGCCGAGCGAGGCGCCGGCTGTCCGCGTCCACGAGGCGCCGCGCCCGCAGCCGGCGGCCGGGAGCGCCGACGGACTACCGCTGTCCGTGCCCCTGAAGGCGTGGGAGGCCCCGCTCGTCTGAGCGGCGTCGGCCCGAGCAGGCCGGGAGCCACGGGCGCCTCGGGCGGGGCCGCGCCTCGGCCGTCGGCCTACCGCCTCCGCGCGCAGGTGGGATGGGCCGAGCTCACCTGAAGCTCCACGGCTGCGGCTGGTCCATCCGGGCCCGGAAGCCCTCCTCCCAGCGGACGAGCCGAGGCGTGAGCCACGCGACTCCGACGGCCAGAGCGACGCCGGCCACCACGTCGACCGCGTAGTGCCAGCGGAGGAGCATGGTGGAGATGATGATGTTCAGGGAGAAGAACGCGGCCACCACGGCCGGCCAGAAGAGGCGCCTGTCGGTGCGGGCGCGGTGGAACGTGTACAGGGCGAACCAGAGCGGCGCGGCCGTGTGCAGGGAGGGAAAGACATCCTTCATGGCGCCGCCGGCCTGCACGACGCTGCTCACACAGCCCCAGAAGAAGCCGCCGTCGAGCGGCCCCTGATAGAGGTGGCTCAGCGCCTGGATGGGACCGTAGGCGGGGACCGCCATGTAGCCGAGCTGGCCAATGCAGTAGACGAGCGAGGTGCCGACCGCGTACTCGGTCGTGCCGCGGCCGAGGCGGGCGACCCAGACCGCCAGCGCCATCGAGAGGAAGCAGATGAAGAAGTAGCTGAAGTAGAAGAAGGAGAACCACTCCACGACAGGACGCGTGTTGAAGCGCTCCATCCAGAGCGCCGGCTCGACCCGGAAGAGGAGGAGATCGAGGTGGAGGAGCTGCGCGTCGAGGCTGTCGCTCCGGACCGTCGGCAGGATGGTCCGGAGCGAGAGGTAGTTGAGGAGGAAGGCGCCGACGAGCGAGAGCCGGTAAACCACGCTCCGCAGCAGGCGAGGGACGAACGTCGCGCGGCGCACGAACACGCAGAGGGACACGAGCGCGGCGATGCCGGCCAGATTGCGGAGCACGCACTCCGCTCGCACCTCGCTCGGCGGCGCGCCGAGCAAGCAGACCGTCGTCACGACGAGGTAACCGATGAGGATCGCGTCCTGGAGGGCGAACATGGCGACCAGGCCGCGCAGCGCGTCCCTGAGGAGCGCCCCGGCGCGCTCGACGTCGACCAGGCCGCGGGAGCCGGCGTCCTTATCACAGTCCGTTGTAAGCCTCTCTTGCATACGGGAAGGTTCCAGGGATGGCATGGTGCGCGCGCGGGTCGCTTACGTCAGTTGGCGTCAGTTGGCGTCAGGTGCGTCCGTTGCGTCAGCTCGCTCTGTATCACGTGTGGCGTCGCCGTGACATCCGCGACGCGCCAGCAGCTCGGGGGAGCAACCCGGGGGCCACGCGGTCGTCGAGTTTTCGACGGGCTTGCTTCGCGCTGCGTGACAGCCGCAAGGCGCCGCCGCGCTCCGGCGCGTCGGCCCCGGCGCAGCCCATCGCCGCGGCAGCGCAGCCCACCACCGCCGCGGCGGGCCGCGTGCGCGTTCGCACGCGCAGGACGCCGCTTCGCGCGCGTGCGAACGCGGCGACGCAGCGGAGCAGCTGCTACGCGTCTCTCCCCCTTGCTCTCTCGCTTCCGGCGCCGCGCTGCCGAGCTCCGGAGCGCGCAGAATCTGCGCGACTGCGCGCTCCGCAGGATCTGCGCGCGTGCTGCACCCACCGCGCCAGTCGGAGACCGGTGATGGAGATCGTGAACAGCTCAATGACGTCTGGATCACCCCCGGTCACGGCCACGCCGGCCTTCTCCCATCGGCCGACCAGCGCGAGCATCGAGGTGGACGGCGAGCCCCTGCCCCACGAGATCGTCAACGGCTCCTGATCGACCCCCGTGACGGCGGCGCTGTGCAGCAACCATGGTTTGAACAGGACAGGAGGGCGAGGAGGCTGATAAAACTCCTATTATTTCACGTATTACTCATTTATCGTCTTCATGTGAGATCTTTCCGAGCGAACGACCGCGCACCGCGACTGCGCGGCGCCGATGCGAGCCGATGGCCGGGCTCGTCTGCGCCTGAAGCGCGCTGAAGGTCCAACGAAATGCGCTGAGCTCGCGAGCTCGGGTTCATCCGCTCGTCGCGGCTCTCGGGGCGGATCGCGCTGCGGACGAGGCGCGATGGCCCGCGCGCCCACGGCCGGTGAGGCAGTCTGCCGCGTGGCGGATCCTTGGCTGGAAACCGGGTTCAGCCAGGCTGAGGAGCGCGCGGCGCAAGCTGAGCAGCGCAGGCCGGCGGCGGGATCGCGATCTGGGCCGCGACGCGCTTGCGCCCGCACGCAACCTTGTCGTTCGAGGCGGGCGGGACGCATCCTGAACACGCGCGAGCTCGCACGGAAATCCGGGGGCACCTCGCAGGATCTGCGTCGGAGGCGCCCAGTATCCATGGGTTCTTCTCCATGGCATCCACGTTGCAGTCACCCCTCCCCGCCGACATCGTTCAGCGGAGATCCGACGGGGCACGCCACCTGGGTTGCCCCGTGACGGTGCTGAGCGATGCGCCAGACACCAAGGAGACATCTCATGGCACAGCAACAAGGACAGAGCAGCAGTCGTGGGTTCGCGGCGATGGATCAGAAGCAGCAACGCTCGATCGCGAGCATGGGCGGCAAGGCCGCGCACGAGAAGGGCACGGCCCACGAGTTCAGCTCCGAGGAGGCGCGCGCGGCCGGCCGCAAGGGCGGCGCGACCGTGAGCCGGAACCGCGAGCACATGGCCCAGATCGGCCGCAAGGGCGGCGCGGCCGTGAGCCAGAACCGCGGGCACATGGCCCAGATCGGCCGCAAGGGCGGCGAGGCGCGGGGCGACGGCGCGAGCGACGCGAGCACCGCGCAGGGCGACGGCGAGGGCGAGCGCGAGCAGGGCGACGGCGACGAGCAGCACGTCGAGGCCGGCCCGCAGAGCCGCGCCCACTGATCCGCGCGGCGGCCCAGCGGACGCCGGCGCCCGGGTACGCGCGGCAGCTGGATTCACCAGCTGCTCGCGTGCACCGCCGCGATGCGGCGCCCGGAGCGCACGGCAGCGCCGCGCCCTCGATCGGATGCGTCAGGGCGAAAGGGTGACGAGGAAGACGTCGCCGTTGCCGCGATTGCGCGCGGGCGCGCTGTGCTCGAGGGCGGGGAGGCCTTCGCCGAGATCGAGCCGCTCGCCGAAGAAGAGGCCCGCCACGACCGTGTTCCCGCCGCCGGTGATCGCCTGAGCGGTGGTGTACGAGAAGAACTGATCCCGGTAGACATCGGACCAGAGCTCCTCGGAGAAGTCCGGGCTGAGCTTCGCGACGAACGCGTCGCCCGTGGCGGGCGCCCCGATCGAGACGGGCGCTCCGCCGAGCGCCAGCGACCTGGTGAAGTAGCCGCTCAGCACGTGGTTGCCCCAGGGATCCTGCGAGAAGCCCCAGACGAACTCGTCGCCCTCGGACAGGAACGCGCGCGCGGCGAGCGGCTCGCCCGCCGCGGCGTCGAGCCGGGCGACGTAGAGGTCGTATCCCGCCGCCTCGGTGTGCTCGACGTCGGTGGAGCCGACCCGGAACGCCGCCCCGTGGTTGCCAAGGACGACGGGATGGCCGTCGAGGCCCACGCTGACGAACTTCGCGTACTGCTCGCCGGCGGCGCCCAGCGGGCGTGCCCAGACCAGGCTGCCCGACGCCAGCTCGAACCGGACGACGAGCCCGTCGATGCCGTAGATCGGCTCGACGCCGCCGCCGCCGGCGCCTCCGGCGCCGGAGGTCTCGCCGTCGACGGCGCTCTCCACGATCTGGCCGTCGATCTCGAGGATGCCGCCGAACGCGCCGGTCGCGTAGAGGGCCGAGTCGCTGACCGCGATGCTGCGGAAGCGCTGCCAGCTGTTCGCCGACCCGAATCGCCTGCTCCAGAGGTGGCCGCCGGCGGCGTCGAGCTTCGCGACGACGACGTTGGCGCTGCCGGTGCCCGTGAGCGCGGCCCCGGGATCCTCGCTGAAGTTGATGGCGCCGTCGACGATGCCGAGGACCACGATCTCGTCCTCCGCGGTGACGGCCACGGCCGTGGCGGACTGGCCGAGCGCGTCGCCGAAGCGCTTGCTGAAGAGGTGGTTGCCGTCGGGATCGAGCTTGGCGACGAAGAGGTCCCGCCCGCCGGCGCTCACGAGCGCCGTGCTCGGGTCCGCGCCGAAGTTGAGGGTCCCCTCGAACTCGCCGGCGACGAGGACGTTGCCGCTCGAGTCCGTGGCCACCGCGAGCGCGTTCTGTTCGGACCCGTCGCCGAAGCGCTTGCTCCAGACGTGGCCGCCCGCCGCATCGAGCTTCACCACGAAGATGTCGTGTTGGCCCTCGCTCACGAGGCGGTCGGCCTCGCCGCCGAAGTTGATCGCCGACTCGAAGCCGCCGACCAGGACGACATTCTCGTCCTGATCCGCCGCGATCGCCTCGACGCTCTCTTTCTTCTCCTCGCCGGCGCCGAACCCCCAGAGGGCCTCTCCGAGGAACGCGGGAGGCTCGCCGCCGCCGCTGCCGCCCGCGCCGCCAGCGCCGCCGCTGCCGCCCGCGCCGCCGACGCCGCTCGGCCCGCCGGCGCCGCCCTCGCCGCTGCCGCCCGCGCCCCCTTGCCCGCCTTGCCCACCGGCGCCCCCTACGCCGCTTGGCCCGCCGGCGCCGCCCTCGCCGCTTCCGCCCTCGCCGCTGCCGCCGGCGCCGCCTTGCCCGCCGGCGCCGCCTTGCCCGCCGGCGCCACCTTGCCCGCCGGTGCCGCCCGCGCCGCCGTCACCGCCCTCGCCGCCGACGCCGCCCTCCCCGCCGACGCCGCCCTCCCCGCCGGCACCCCCGGCGCTGCTCGATGACGCGGTGGTTCCGCCGCCAGGCTCCGAGTCGCAGCCGTCGCAGCCCAGGGGGAACCCCATGCTCGTCAGAAGAGCAATCTGGGCCACTCTCGTCACGATGTGCTCTCTCACTCATTCCTCCATGTCTCGACGAAGAACCCGCGCCGCGGGGCGTTCGGTGGAGCCGAGGATGGTCCGGTACCCATCGTTGTGGGGTGTCGAACGTCCTATCCGCTGTGTCGTGGAGCTGGAGTACGCGTGCCCGCCGATCGAATCAACAGCTGTCTCGGCGAAATCCGGGGCGACAACCTGCTACCTCTCGATTCCGCCTCCACAACACATCCCTTTTCCACAGCCCGCCCCGCCTCGACAGCGCGCCCGCGCGTCGCGCCCCACACAGGTGATCCGCTCCGGCGCGCGACAGGCACGTCCGCCCCGCGCGGTGCAGGTTTGTCTCATCGTGGCGGAATGCCTCACCGCGGGCGCGCGACAAGCGCGGCGACTCTGGGCGAGCGCGCCGTGCTGGAGCAGCGGGCGGTCGCGGTATGCGATCTGCATCGTCCAGCAGCCCGATGCAGACGGCTTGGCTTCAGCGCGCGACGATCCTCTGTGCGCTCGCGCTCTCCGCGTGCAGCGGCGACAAGAGCCGCGCCCGCGAGAGCGTCGGCGCCCCCGAGGGCGGCGTCGCGCCGCAGGCCTGTGCCGGCTTGACCCAGCACGCCTTGCTACCGTGCCTCCCCGGCGGCGACAGAGCACCACGCCTCGCGGGAGGCGGGCGAGACGACCGATCACCGAGACCGAGCGCCGGGATGCAGCCCTTGGCGTCCACACGCGGAGATTTTATGACGGATCGAGCCTGCGATAAGAACACCGCCTGGACCCACGCCGTTCTCCCCCCCATGGCCCCCCTCGCGACCGACCACACGGCGGACGTGTGCGTGGTGGGCGCCGGGATCGCCGGGCTGACGACGGCGTATCTCCTCGCGAAGGCCGGCAAGCGCGTCGTCGTCCTCGACAACGGCGCGGTCGGCGGGGGCGAGTCTGGCCTCACCACCGCGCACATCACCCACGCGCTCGACAGGCGCTGGGCCTCGCTCGCGAAGCTCCACGAGGTGAGCCGCCTGCGCCTCGCCGCGCGGAGCCACACGGCGGCCATCGACACCATCGAGCGCATCGTCAAGGAAGAGGAGATCGACTGCGATTTCCAGCGCGTCCACGGCTATCTCTTCGCGGCCCCGGGGTCGCCCTCGATGACGCTCCGCGACGAGATCGAGGCCGCGCACCGCGCCGGGCTCGGCTCGACCCATTACGTCGACCGGGCCCCGCTGCTCGATTTCGACACGGGCCCCGCCGTCTGTTTCCCCGATCAGGCGCAGTTTCATATCCGCAGGTACCTCGCAGGGCTCTCGCGGGCGATCGAGCGCGACGGCGGCAAGCTCTACACGCTGGCGCACGTGGTCGACGTCGACGAGGACGCGTTGCCCCACGAGGTCGTCGTCAGGACGGCGCGGGGCCTCGAGGTGATCGCGAGCGAGGCGGTGCTCGCCACGAGCTCCCCCTTCATCCCGCGCATCAGCGTGCACATGAAGCAGGCCGGATACAGGACCTACGTCATCGGCCTGCGCATGCCCCGGGACGCCGTCCCGCCGGGCCTCTACTGGGACACGGCCGAGCCGTTCCATTATGTCCGCCTGGCCAACGTCGACGGCGCCGACGGCCCGGACGAGGTGCTCATCGTCGGCGGAGAGGACCACAAGACAGGCCAGGCCAGCGACGCAGACCAGCGCTACGCGCGGCTCGAGGCGTGGGCGAGAGAGCGCTTCACGCAGGCCGGCGAGGTGCTGCACCGCTGGTCCGGCGAGGTGATGGAGACGGTCGACGGGCTCGCGTACATCGGCCGCGTCAAGAGGGACTCGAGGATCCTGATCGCCACGGGCGACTGCGGCAACGGCATGACGCACGGGACGATCGCCGGGCTCGTGATCTCGGACCTCGTGCAAGACCGGGAGAACCGGATGGCGTCGCTCTTCGATCCCTCGCGCGTCAACCTGAGCCTGGCCGCGGTCTCCGAGCTCGTGAAGGAGAACGTCAATGTCGCCTGCCAGTACGCCTCGTGGCTCGGCAAGGGCGATGTCGGCGACGTGGCGCAGATCGCGCCGGGCACCGGCGCCGTCGTGCGCAGGGGCCTGAAGAAGCTCGCCGTCTATCGCGATCCGCAGGGGCAGATCCACGAGAGGTCGGCCATGTGCTCCCACCTCGGCGGCATCGTGTCGTGGAACCCCGCGGAGCGCAGCTGGGACTGCCGCTGTCACGGCGCCCGGTTCGACGCCATGGGCCGCGTCCTCCGCGGGCCGGCGACGGCCGATCTCGCGCCGGTCGCGCCGGTCGAGGCGCCCGCCGGCGCCGGAGACTCCGTGGCGCCGCCGAGGGCGCCGGAGGTCGTCGCCGTCCCGGTGACGGCCGTGAGCCTGCCCGAGAATCGCCCGGCCAGCTGATCGGCGGGCGCGCGACGCACGACACAGGATGAGCGCGCCACGAATGCTTGAGCGCGTCATGAGAGATTGCGCGTGATGCGCGGGCGACGGTGGTGCAGTTGACCCCCGCGCGAGCCGCGTGCGATCATGACCAGGTGGTCCGGGACGGTCCCCGGCAGCTTGGTGATGAGATGAAATTGCTGCGCCCTCGTGCCTCCCGCGCCGCAGGCATGGCCCTGGCTGTCCTCTCGGTCGCCGGGGCGCTTCCGGCGTGGGCCGAGCCCTCGGCGGCCGATCGACAGACAGCGCGGACGCTCCTCATCGAGGGGCGCAAGAAGCGCGACGCGGGGGACGTCGCGGCCGCCCGCGCCGACTTCCAGGCCGCCCACGCGCTCATGCGCGTCCCCACGACGGGGCTCGACCTGGCGCGCGCCGACAAGGCGCTGGGCCGCCTGCTCGAGGCCCGGGAGACGGCCTACGAGGTCGTCCACCTGCCCCTCGGGAAGGACGAGCCCCAGGCGTTCACGCAGGCGCGGGCGGCGGCCGCGGCCATGGTCGAGCAGCTCGACGCGCGCATTCCGTCGCTCGTGCTGCGCGTCGAGGGCGCGTCGCTGGACCAGCTCGATGCGCAGGTGGACGGCCAGCCGATCCCCCGCGCGGCGCTCCCCTACCCGCGCAAGCTCAACCCCGGTCGCCACGAGGTGGTGGTGGCGGCGCCCGGCTTCCAGACGGAGCGGCGCGAGATCACGCTGAAGGAGGCGGAGCGCGCGCCGGTGGAGGTCCGCATCGCCCTCGTCCCCGGGCGCGGGGCCGAGCCGGAGGCCGCCGGGGGTGGCGGGCAGCCGCCGCCCGGAGGCGCGCCGCCGGAGCCCCGCGCGCCCGTGCCGATGTGGGCCTGGGCGGCGGGCGGCGTGGGCCTCGCGGCGCTCGCGGGGAGCGCGGCGTTCGCGATCGACCACGCGGCCGCGCGCGACAAGGTCGAGAAGGACTGCCCCGGGTCCGTGTGCGATCGGCGCGCCCACGACCTCGAGAGCATGGAGGCGCTCCGGGCGCGGTGGAACCGGAGCCTCGGGCTGTCGTTGACGCTCGGCGCGGTCGGCCTCGCCGGCGTCGGCGCGGCGCTCGGCGGCATCCTGCTGCGGCCCAGGACGGGCGACGAGCGGGCGGCGGCGTCGCTCGTGCCGCTCTTGACCCCCACGACGCAGGGCGTGGTGTGGCGGGGAGTGTTCTGATGTCAATGTCAAATTACGCCATCATTGCAATCACGGCTGTGCTCGGCGGCGCAGCGCTCGGTTGCGCGCCGGACCTCAGCCTCTCGGCCGCGACGGGCTCGGGGGGCTCCGGGGGTGCCGGAGGCTCCGGGGGTGAGGGCGGCCGCGCGCCGCGGTCGGGCGGCGAGGTGCAGTGGGCGCGCGCGCTCGGGGGCGGCGGGGAGCAGGCCGGGGCGAGCGTGGCCGTCGCGGACGACCGCAGCGCGGCGCTCCTCGGCCGGCTCACGGCGGCGGAGGGCGTGGCCCTCGACGACGAGCGCGTGACGCCGATCGGCGTGGAGAACGTCTTCTGGGCGCGGCTCGCGGCGAGCGACGGGGCGGGGCTCGGGCTGAAGCGGTTCGGGGCGTTCGATCCGCAGATCGTGAACGGGCTCGCGACGGACGGGAACGAGGGCCTCCTTGTCGCGGGCGAGTTCTCCGGCAAGCTGGAGTTCGGCGGCGCGCCGCGGACGAGCGCCGGCGGGCGGGACGGCTACGTCGCGCGGCTCGACGCCGAGGGGCGGGAGCTGTGGCTGCAGCCGCTCGGGGGCATCGGCTTCCAGGCGGCGACGGGCGTGGCGGCGAGCGCGACGGGGCGCATCGTCGTGGCCGGCCGCTTCTCCGGCGCGCTGAGCCTCGGCAAGGACCGGCTCCAGAGCGCCGGCGGCAGCGACGTGTTCGTGGCGAGCCTCGAGGCCGACGGGACGCCGCTCTGGAGCGAGCGGTTCGGCGACGGCTTCGATCAGCAGGCGCGCGCGGTCGCGATGGACGATCTCGGCAACGCGATCGTGGTCGGGGACTTCGCCGGGACGCTCGACCTCGGCGGCGATCCGCTGAAAAGCGCGGGGGATCTCGACGTGTTCGTGGCGAGCTTCGACGCGCTCGGCAAGCACCGCTGGAGCAGGCGCTTCGGCGACGCGGCGCTGCAGCGGGCCAGGGCCGTGGCGGTGGACGGCGCGGGCAACGTGATCGTGGGCGGGGAGTTCGCCGGGGCGATCGACCTCGGCGGGGGCCCGCGGGTGGCCGGAGCGCGCGCGGCGGTGTTCGTGGCCAAGCTCGATGCCAGGGGCGAGCACCTCTACAGCCGGGTCATCGGCGAGGAGGGCGCGACGCTGGGCCAGCTGCTCGTCGACGGGACGGGGGACGTGCTCGTGGCGGGCGGGTTCCGCGGGGAGGCGTCGCTCGCGGAGGGGCCCGTGACGAGCGCGGGAGACGACGACGTGTTCGTGGCCAAGCTCGATCCGGAGGGCGGCTACCGGTGGAGCCACCGTTTCGGCGGGGCGGGCGCGGACCGGGCGACGGGGGTGGCCATCGACCGGGAGAGGCAGGTGTTCGTCACGGGGGCGTTCACCGGCGAGGTGATGTTCGGGGAGAAGCAGCTCGAGGGCGGCGCGGGGACGGACGTGTTCGTGGCCAAGCTGTCGCCGTGAAGCGGCTGTCGCCAGGAAGGATGGAGGCGCGATGAAACGTGCGGGGACAAGGGGCGTGCGGTCGCGCGGGCGGCGGCTGGCGATGGGGCTCACGGCGGGCGTGATCGGGCTGATCTTGCCGGTCGCGGGGTGGGCGGGGGTGGATGCAGATTCTGACGGGATCGCCGATCCGAACGACAACTGCCCGTCTGTATTCAATCCGGACCAGCAGAACACCGACGGAGACGAATTCGGCGATGCCTGCGACAACTGTCCTGTCACGGGGAACCCGGACCAGGGCGATGCGGAGGGGGACGGCACCGGCGACAGCTGCGACGACGATGACGACAACGACGGTGTCATCGACGCTGACGACAACTGCCCTTTCGCGGCGAACGCCGACCAGGCGGACACCGATGGTAACGACATCGGAGATGTCTGTGAGTCCGGGGACGACGACGGCGACGGCATCGCGAACGACGTCGACAACTGCCCCTTCGTGGCGAACCCGCGCCAGGAGGACAGGGACGACGACAAGGTCGGCGACGTCTGCGACAACTGCCCCGCGACGCGCAATCCGCACCAGGAGGACGGCGACGGCGACGGCATCGGCGACTTCTGCGAGCCCGACGTCGACGCCGACGGCGACGGGCTCGTCAACGCCGAGGACAACTGCCCTGCGGATCGGAACCCGGACCAGGAGAACACGGACGGCGACAGCCTCGGGGACGCCTGCGATCCGGACAGCGACGACGACGGCCGAGACGACGAGGAGGACAACTGCCCCGTCGACTCCAACATCTTCCAGGAAGACACGGACGGCGACGGCATCGGCGACGCCTGCGAGGAAGACGACGACAACGACGGCATCGCGGACGAGCGCGACAACTGCCCGCACGTCTCGAACCAGGATCAGTCCGACGGCGACGCCGACGGCCGCGGTGACGCCTGCGATTTCGACGCCGAAGCCGACGTCGACGGCGACGGCATCCCGAACGACGTCGACAACTGCCCGGAGGTCCCGAACCCCGATCAGACGGACGCCGACGATGACGGCGTGGGCAACGCCTGCGCGGACGGCGACGGCGACGGCCTGACCGACGCGGCGGACAACTGCGACGAGGAGCACAACCCCGATCAGGCCGACAGCGACGGGGACGGGCAGGGCGACGCCTGCGACGAGGACGACGACAACGACGGCGTGCCCGACGCGGCGGACAACTGCGGCGCCGTCCCGAACGCCGATCAGGCCGACGGCGATGACGACGATCTGGGCGACGCCTGCGACGTCGATGACGCGGACGACGACGATGACGGCGTCCCGGACGGCGACGACAACTGCCCGCTCACGGCCAACGCGGATCAAGCGGACGGCGACGCCGATGGGCTCGGCGACGTCTGCGACGGAAACGGCGGCGGGACGGGCGGCGGCGGGACGGGCGGCGGCGAGACCACGGCGCCGGAGGTCTCGTCCGGCTTCGTCTGCGCGATGCAGCGAGGCGACGGCAGCGGCGGTGCGCTCGTCGGCCTCGTGACGCTCCTCGCCGGCGCGCTGGGCCTCGGCTCCCGCCGGCGTCGCGGTCGGGCGGCGTGAGCGCCGTCGCGCGCGGCACGGCCGCGCAGCTGCGCCAGGAGCCCTGAAGGGCTGTCGGCGCGCGGCACGGCAGCTCCGTCCCATGGACACGAGAGCGAGAAGGTAGGAGTTACGCTAACACCGTATCATCCACGCTCGTTCCTGGTTTTCTGAGAGAAGAAACCATAGAGGCACAGAGGACACAGAGGAGAGAACAAGGAAACTCTGTGTCCTCTGTGCCTCTGTGATTCAAATTCCTCCCTATTGCACGACAAGGAAGAGGGGAGCGACGCGAGCGCCCGCTCGGTGGCTACCTGGGAATGGCTGCAAGCACGGGGTGGGTTATCACCCATCACCCCACGCCGGTTCCGGGCGGGCTTCTGCCTTATCTCGGTCCGCGCATTTTCCTGAGCCGTGACGTCGCGTCGGTGTAACTGCTCCGACTGAACGCGCCGGTACGCCCGCTGCGCAGCCCGTGCTGCGGGCGGGGGCGGCT
This sequence comes from Sorangium sp. So ce590, assembly GCF_051521365.1. NCBI lineage: Bacteria > Pseudomonadati > Myxococcota > Polyangiales > Polyangiaceae > Sorangium > Sorangium sp. So ce590. Next base: position 3,267,243 of record NZ_CP150346.1, on the reverse strand, counting down.
TGAGCCACCTTTGGAGACACCATGCGCCTTGCTCTCCCGCTCTCTCTTTCATTGCTGATGACCACGCTGTTCGGAGTTTCCTTAGGCGCCGGCTGCAGCGACAGCGCCGTGGATGGCGCCGCCCCGTCCGGGGGCGCAGGCGCAGGGGACAGCGGCGGAGGCGCCGCGAGCGGCGGAGGCGCCGCGAGCGGCGGCGGCAGCGCGAGCGGCGGCGGCAGCGCGAGCGGCGGCGGCGGGGCCGGGGCCGGCACGGGCGCCGCGGGCGGCGGAGGCGTCGCGCTCCCGACGAGCATCGTGAAGTGCCAGGGCAAGGTGTACCAGTGCGGGGATCTCATCGACAACGATGAGGACGGGCTCCTCGACGCGCAGGATCCGGACTGCCTCGGCCCGTGCGACAACACCGAGGACAGCTACTACGGCGGGATCCCCGGCCAGGCAGGGCCGGCGTGCACCGTCGATTGCTATTTCGACCAGGACTCCGGGGCCGGCAACGACGATTGCCACTGGAACCATCAGTGCGATCCGAACGAGGTCGCGCCCGGATATCACCCGGAGTCGAGCAACGGGGCGATGTGCGCCTATGATTCTGCGGCCTCGACGCCGGGCGCCCAGGGCAGGAGCTGCAGCCAGCTCAAGATGGCGCAGTCCGATCTCTGCCACGACGTCTGCGGTCCGCTCACGCCGAACGGCTGCGACTGCTTCGGTTGCTGCGAGCTGCCGGCAGGCAGCGGGGAGTATGTCTGGCTCGGCTCCGACGCCGACGGCACCGGCGAAGGCTCGTGCTCGCGCGACGGCATCTCCGACCCGAGCCGCTGCGAGCCGTGCATGCCCGTGGACGCCTGCCTCAACGACTGCGGCCGCTGCGAGCTGTGCCTCGGCAAGGACACGCTGCCCGCCGACTGCTTCGAGGCCGGCACCGGCGCCGGCGGCGCGGCCGGGACCGGCGGCAGCGGGACCGGCGGCGGCGCGGCCGGGACCGGCGGCAGCGGGACCGGCGGCGACAGCGGAGGCCAGTGCGCGCCGGATGTGCAGCCGTGCGGGCTCGCCGGCCAGGAGCCTTGTGACGCGTACCACTACTGCATCACCGGCTGCTGCCAGCCCATCGTGAACTAGCGATCGCATCGCCCACGATCATCCCTGGTTTCGTGAGCGAGGACGCAGCGCTGAACGCCCGCGAGCTGAGAAGTTGTGCCTGCGGTGACGACACAGGGTTTGAAAGGAGACGAGTCAATGGGGATGCGCTCGATGGCTGTTGGGATGCTCTGCGCCGTGACGGCGATGGGGTGTGGCGGCGACGACGAGGATCAGCCGAAGAGCTGCTCGGTGGCCGAGCAGACGGGGTGCACCGCGCCGCAGGTGTGCGAGGAGGTGGAGGGCGCCGAGCCCGCCTGCTTCGAGCCGGTGACGCTGAAGGGCCGCGTCTACAACTCGCTCGACGACAAGGGCATCGCGGGCGCGCGCGTGCTCGCGCGGGACCCGAACGACGCCGTGATCTCCCGGGTGGCGATCACGGGGGCCGACGGCAGCTACGAGCTCGCCGTGCCGGCGCGGCGCGACGCGAGCGGGGCTCCGGTCAAGACCGATGTCACGCTGCGCGCCGACGCGCTCGCTCACGAGACCTTCCCGAAGGCGCCGCGGGTCGCGTTGCCCATCGACCTCTCGACCGCGTCGGGCAAGCCGCTCGCCGTCGCGTCGGCGGCCACCGAGATCGCGCTGTTGCCGCTGCCGGACAGCGAGGGGCTCGGCTCCATCTCCGGGGTCGTCCTCGCCGACCAGCCCGGCGGGACGCTGCTCGTCGCGGGCGGCGCCACCGGCGCGGCCGATCTCGACGGCAGCTACACGATCTTCAACGTGGCCGCGGGCGAGGTCACGGTGAAAGGCTATGGCGCCGGCCTCGCGCTCGACACGGCGAGCGCGACCGTCAGCGCGGGCAAGGAGACGACCGGCGTCGATCTGCACGCCACGGGAGACGCCACGGCGATCGTGAGCGGCAAGGTCGAGATCGTGAATGCGTCCGGCGGGAGCGTGACCTCGGTCATCCTGGTCGTGGCCGATACGTTCGATGAGAGGACCGCCCGCGGCGAGACCCCGCGCGGGCTCCGGCAGGGCAACGTGACCGGCGAGTTCTCGATCGCCGGGGTGCCTGACGGCGACTACGTGATCCTCGCCGCGTTCGAGAACGACGCGCTCGTGCGGGATCCTGACACGTCGATCGGCGGGACCGAGATCGTGCGCATCACGGTCTCCGGCGAGGACCACCCTGTCCAGGAGTCGTTCAAGGTGACCGGCGCGCTCGCCGTCGTCTCGCCCGGCGCGAGCTCGCTCGACGAGGTGAGCGGGGCACCGACGTTCGTCTTCGAGGACGACTCCAGCGAAGATCTCTACGAGGTGACGCTGTTCGACGCGCTCGGGGCGAAGATCTGGGAGAACCTCGAGGTGCCCAGGGTGTCGGGGAGCAAGAACGTCTCTGTCGCGTACGACGGTCCAGCGCTGGACCCGGGGATGATCTATCAGTTCAGGGCCACCTCGAAGAAGGACGGCACGCCCATCTCGCAGACCGAGGACCTGAAGGGGGTCTTCCTCTACCAGTGATCGCGGGGGCGCGCGCGGCGCGGGGGCGCGGGGGGCGCCGCCTTCAGCAGCGACGGCGGCGGGCGCGGCGCGCGTTGCCGAGCGAAAGGAGGAGGCCGAAGAGCGCGAGCGCGCGGGAGGTGCCCGACGCGTGCCCCGCCTCGCCGCCCACGGCGGCAACCGTGCAGTTGAAGCTGAAGCAGCACCTGCACGCCCCCGGCGGCGCTCCTCCCTCGGCGTGGTCTCCTCCCCCTGCCCCGCCCGCCGCATCCCGGCCTCCGCCGTCGCCGCCCGCTCCGCTGGCCTCGGCGCCGCCACCATCGCCGGCGCCCTCTCCCCCGGCTGCGGCCATGCCGCCGCCGCCTCCCGTGCCGCCGCTCGCGCCGCTGCCGCCAGGTCCTGCGCTGCCGCCGCTCGCGCCGCCGCCGCCGCTCGCGCCGCCACCACCGCCGCTCGCGCCGCCACCACCGCCGCTCGCGCCGCCGCCACCGCCGCTCGCGCCGCCGCCGCTCGCGCTGCCGCCGCCACCGCCGCTCGCGCCGCCGCCCACTCCTGCGTTGCCGCCCTCGCCTGCGCCGCTGCCCCCGGTCCCTTCAATGGGGGTGTCCGGCGACGTGATCGGTAGATTGCGGCAGCCGAAGAGCGGGTGGCACTCGTCCGTGGTCGTCAGATCCCCATCATCGCAGTCGAGGGGGATGTCGCTCACGCAGTTCCCTTCGAAGCAAAGCTCGATGCCATTGCAGAGATCGAAGTCGTCGCAGATGACCCCGTCCGGCAGGATCACGTCCGCGGAGCAGCGCCCGGCGCCGTCGCAGTACTCCCCGGGATCGCAGGGCGAGCTCGCGATGCGGCAGAGCACCGTCGTCGGCTCGGCGGCGCACAGCGCCGAGCAGCAGTCGCCGTCAAGGAGGTTGCCGTCGTCGCACGATTCACCCCGCCCGAGCACGCCGTCCCCGCAGATCGCGGGCCTCACCGTGAAGACGGTCGGATCGGCCGCGCCGGCGAACAGGGGCTCGTCGGTCAGCACGCTCGACTCGTTGACCCCGTCCGAGTCGGCGTCGAAGGAGAGCGTGCCCTGGTTCGTGATGACGAGCCCCTCGGTGAGCGGCCGGATCGTCGCTTGCATCGTGAGGATCACCCACTCCCCGGGCACAATTTCTCCGTCCCAGCCGATCGTGTTGGTCACGGGGTCGGACGTGACCGCGCCCTCGTCCGCGACCGCACCCTGCAGCAGGAGCTCCGGCGGGAGCACGTCCACGAACTCGAACCCTGCATTGTTGCGCTGTGCGCGGCCGCCCGTGTTGTTGATGAGCAACGTGTAGACGACCTCCCCGCCGGCGGTGCGCTCGCTGAGCACGGTCAGGAAGCCGATCAGGCGCGTCGGCACGGAGACGGTCGTGTGCGTCTCGCCCTCGTTGTTCTCCGGCGCCGGATCGTGCTCGCTCGCGGCGACCTCCGCCTTGCCGTCGATCTCGAGGGCGACCGCGGGCGGGGTGAGCGCGGGCGCGACCAGGGTGACCGCGATCGACGAGCTCTCCCCCGCGGCGAGCGACGCGCGCCGGCACACGAGCCGCTCGGTGGTCGGGTTGCACGTCCAGCCGGTCCCGGAGGCGCTGGCGAAGCTCGCCCCGGACGGCAGGACGTGCGTCACGACGAGGTCGCTCGCGTCGCCCGGCCCCTCGTTGGAGACGCCGATCGTCGTGACGAACTGCGCGCCGGGCGACACCGGATCCGGCGCATCCGCCAGCGTGATGGCGAGATCCGCCCCGCAGGTCCCGGACGCGACCGGCACCGCCGCGAGCACGACGTTGTCGATCGCGACGCCGCACGGCCCGGGACGCCCGATGTCCGTGCAGACCAGGCTGTCGTCCTGCGTGTAGTCGAAGCGGAGCTGGACGGTCCGCCCGCGCAGCCCCGCGCCAGGGAAGCGGATCGACACGCGCTTGCTCCCGCCGGAGCTGCCGGACCAGACCGAGTGATCCCCGAAGTAGCCCGGGTCGTCCCGGGCGGGCAGGTGCTTGGGAAAGTGGTGGCTCGCGCCGGTCATGATCCGCTCGGCGAACGCCTCGGCGAGGACCGCCCGCGGCGCGGCGCCGGGCGTGAGATCCTCCAGGCGCAAGGTCAGGCCGTCGAACGCCTGGACGAGCCTGTGCGGATCGTCCTCCAGCTCGTAGATGAGATCGAAGTCGAGCGTGACATGGGATTCCCCGGGGCTCTCCGGGATCGTCACGGCGGGAGACACCAGCGCGACGTGCGACGTCGCCGGCTCCTCGTCGTGAAATGCCGCGTTGTTGTCGGGCGTCAGCGTCCGCGCGACGACCCACGGCGCGGCGGAGGCCGGTCCGCCGTCGCGCACCGACTGCCAGCCGGAGGGCAGCGCGGGCGCGCTCGCGGCGTCGAAGTCCTCGCGGAGCAGGACGTCCGCGGCGCCCGGCACGCCCGTCTCGAGCTCGATGGGCAGCGCGATCGAGCCCTGAGCGGAGCGCACCGTGAGCGTCAGCTCGATAGGCGATCCCGGGGTGAAGTCCCGGGCCGTGGTGAGGAGGAACGGCGCGTCGCTGGCGGCGACGCGGAGCGGCTCGAGATCGGGGTAGGTCGCGCTCGCCCTCACGACGGTCACGGAGGGCGTCTCCGTGGCGAGCGTGGCCGTGATCTCGGAGAGGGTCGTCCTGCCGGAGACCGGGTTGGCGACATAGTTCTCCAGGTAGACGCCGACCTCGATGAGCTCTCCCGGATCGATGCGCTCGTTCGCGAGGGCGCCGCACGCCGTATCCGCAACCCGGGTGCCGGCGGCGCGCAGCGGCGGGACGCGCGCGAACTCGTCCAGGACATCGAGGTAAACATTCGGCGCGATCATGGAGGTCGACGTCGGCTGTCCCTCATCGAACCGCGGTGGGGCGGCCGTCATGCTGAAGACGCTGTAGAGCTCGCCGCCGAGCGCCACGCCGCCGATGTGCTCGCCGAGGTTCTGCCGCGAGGCGTCGTTGCCATGGCCCGCGTGAAACGGGCGGTCCGAGATCGGCGCCGGCGGGCTCCAGGAGACGCCTTGATCGCTCGACGCGGTGTGCATGATCTCGGTGAGGTCGCCCGAGCCGGCGACATCCTGGTCGTAATAGACGACGTGCGCGGTGCCGGTCGATCGGTCGACGGCGACCCAGGGGAAGAACTGGGCTCGATCGCGCCCCGGATCGCTGTTGAGGAGGACGGCGCTGCCGGCGGCGCACCGTTCCGTGAAGGAGCGCAGGGCGATGTCGCCCGTCCCCCGGTCGCCGCTCCGCTGATAGACGACGTAGACCTGCCGCGTGACCTGGTCGATGTCGATCGACGGGGAGCTCCTTGCGTGGTCGACGCCGAGGACCTGGTCTTCAGGGGGGTAGCTTGTCGCGTCGAGGAGGACGAGCGGTTCCCAGGTGGCGCCTCCGTCGGTCGAGCGGCGGCATCCGAGGTTGCGCAGCGAGGTCCCGGGCTCCATGGAGCGGAAGACGGCATAGACGACCGAATCCCGGTCGGTCGTCCCGGCGAGGATGCGCGCGCCCGGCCCGTCGAGATCGCCGCCGGCCGGCGCCTGCGCGAGCACGGCCGCGGGCGACCAGGTCAGGCCGAGGTCGTCGGAGTGGCTGTAGAGGATCCTCGGCGGCGCGCCGCCGCGCTGGACCCAGGTGACGGACAGGCGCCCGGTCGCCCCGTTGACGTCGATGGAGGCCTGCTCGGCGCTCTCCCCAGCGACGAACGTGGGAGTGACCTCCACCGGCGCGGACCACGAGGTCCCGGCCGCGCTGCCGGGGTTCGAGCCATGGATGCAGAGGCCCTGGAGGCCATCGGCCGGGCGAGCGTAGGTGGAGACGCTGATGAACACGTCGCGGCCCGGATCGTGGACGACGCGGGGCGCGCCGAGCACCTGGCCGCCGGGGACCGAGGGCAGCGCGCGTTCGCCGTTCGGGCCGACCACCTCGGCGAAGGTCCTGCCCCCGTCGGCGGATCGCGCAACCCCGGACAGGCTGAGCGGGCTCGCGAGCGCGCCGCGCGGATCGGTGTAGGTCGCGACGAGGATGCTCGCGTCCGCGTTCGCGGCGATCGTCGCCTGGTTCTGGGCTCCGAGCGCGTCGGGGGAATGCACGGCGCGGTCCGCGCTCGCGGCGATCGCGAGCCGAGCTGCGCCGGACGCCTCCAGTTCGTCGCTGCCGCAACCCACGCCGGCGGTGAGCAGCCCCCCACCGACCAACCAAGCGACCCTGCGTCGCGCGCGCATAAGCACCTCCGAACCGAGATAGATGCCGCGAGCTCGCAGGACGTGCCGATTTCCCCGACATCGCACGGTCCGTCCAGCGGCGCGGCCCGATGCGCTGCGGTCGTTTTCGGGCGACATCGACGCAGGCCGCGCGTCGGCGCGGCAGATGCGCCCGGCGCGAAGGCTCGCCTCGACGTCCTTTCCCGTTCTTCCCGGCCGTGGAGAGCGGGGCGCCCCGTGCGTCGCGCGCGGATGGCGGGTCGGGTCCTCGGGCGCCGGCGGTTGCCTGAGGGGGCCGGCTCAGGCGCTGCGCCGCGGGCCGCAGCCGTCGATCGCCTGCGCGGCGGGCGGGTCGGGGGGACGGGCGGGGAGCACGAGATCCGCGAGGCGGCGCGCCGCAACGAAGGCCACCTCCTCGTCCGGGGCGAGGTCCTGACCGAGGTTGGCGGGAGCCTGACCGAGGTTGGCGGGAGCCTGACCGAGGTTGGCGGGGCCCGCGCCGGGGTTGACGGAGCCCTCACCGAGGTTGGCGCGCCCGCTCAGCGCGAGCATCGCGATGCCGTGGAGGCCCGCGAAGAGCACGTGGGTGTCCTCCGCAGGGCGCGCGCTGCCGTAGCGGCGCAAGAGCTCGACGAAGCCGCTCCACAGCGGGCGCGTGAGCCGCAGGCGCCCCTGCTCGCGCAGGCGGGCGCGGTCGAAGCGGCGCTCGGCCATCAGCCAGTAGAGATCCGGGTGGCGCAGCGCGAACTCGACATAACCGACGGCGAGCGACCGCGCGTCGGCGCCGGCGCGCGCCCGCGCCTCGAGGAGCTCCGCGAGCCGCCGCCACCCGGCCCCGTCGATGCGGATGAGGAACCCGTCGAGCGAGCCGAAGTGGTGATACAGCACCATCGTCGTCTGGCCCAGGAACGCGGCGATCTTGCGGGCAGTCAGATCGTCGCGCGCCAGCCGGCCGTCGTAGAGCGCCTGGAACACGCGCTCCACCGGCTCATCTGCCTCCGTCACACCCATACCCACGATCCTGCCACGTCCGCGCTTCGCCTGTTGACGCGCTCAGCATAACACTGTTATCCCTGGAGGGGATGGGATTCCTTTACGACGAGACGGCCGCTTCCGGGGCCCAGCGCGGCTGCCGCGGCCTGGCGGTGGGGTTGGCGCTCGCGGTGGGCGCGCTCTCGGGAGCGTGCACGTCGCGGCCCCCGATGGCGGACGACGCGCCTGCGGGGCCGTATGAGGTGGTGGACGGGTGGCCGCGCGTCCCGGAGGGGATGGTGTTCGGGCCAGTGCTCGACGTGGCGGTGGACGCGCGCGGGCGCGTGCTGGTGAGCCATGCGGCGGGGCGCACGTCGGGAAACGACGCGCCGATCAGCGAGGCGACCGTCCTGGTGTTCGATGCCGGGACGGGGGAGCTGCTCGATGCGTGGGGAGAGGGGCTGTTCGTCTATCCGCACGGTATCGAGGTCGATCGGAACGACTTCGTGTGGGTGACGGACTCCGAGCAGAACCGGGTGTTCAAGCTGACGGCGGAGGGGAAGACGGTGATGACCCTCGGCGAGGCGCCATGAGGGGACGAGGCGCGTGGATCCTCGCGTCGCTTGCGGGGCTCGGGTGCGCGGCGAGCCCGGAGCAGCTCGACCGGCCGACGAACGTCGCCTTCGGCCTGGACGGCGACATCTACGTGGCGGACGGCTACAACCATGCTCGCATCGCGCGCTTCTCCGAGGACGGCGAGTTCTTGATGGAGTGGGGCGAGAAGGGGTTCGGGCGTGGGCAGCTCGACACGCCCCACGGCATCGTCACCGACGACGAGGGGCGGGTCTACGTGGCGGACCGGGAAAACGCGCGCGTGCAGGTCTTCAGCGCAGACGGCGACTACCTTGCGCAGTGGAAGAGCGCCGCGCTGGGGCGACCGTGGGCGATCACCTTCGGGCCCGATCGGCACATCTATGTGGTCGACGGGGGGGACCAGGATCCGGAGCGGCCGCGGGGGCATGTGGTGCGGATCAACCTCGATGGAGAGATCGTGGACCGATGGGGAACCTCGGGGGACGGCCCCGGGGAGATCGACTGGGGACACGGGATCGCGGTCGGGCAGGACGGGAGCGTCTACGTGACCAGCCTGCGGGGTCGCGGCGTGCAGAAGTTCAGGAGGACGAGGTGAGCGGGCGCACGCTCGCGTTGACCGTGGTTGCCACAGCAGGAGTAGTAGGAGTAGGCGCCCTCGCGGCAGCGCCGAGCTGGGCGCAGGGGACGGGCGAGATGCCGGAGCGGCTCGAGGACCGCGGCCATGTTGCGCTGTACGGCATATTTACGGCCTCGCCGCAGGATAGGGAGCTGGCGACGATCCATGTCGCGCCGCAGGTGTCGGCGGGCGTTCGTCTGAACGGCTGGCTGAGCGCAACCACGGACGTGACCTCGGCCTGGACCACGTTTCAGGTGGAGGGCGAGACGAGGCGCTCGTCGTTTCGCTTCGGGAACCCGTTCATTACCGTGCAGGCGGCGCTGGTCGAGGAACGCCAGCGCTCGTTCCGCGCCGGGATCGGGGTTGCACCGCCGTTGACGACTTTCCCTGGCACGATCCCGGAGAACACGGAAACCGAGTATAACTACGCGGTCGCGACGGCAGCGCGCGGGTTCGCGGATTACTGGCTGTGGGCGCCGAATGCGATCCCGATCGCCTTGCTGCTCCGCAGCCGGATGGAGCTGTCTACGCCGGTGGTCGTTGGCGCCGAGCTGGATCCGGCCGTGCTCATTTCCGTGAACTCCAATCCGTCGCGGCTGGCGATCATGGCCGCCGCGTACGCGGGCTTCAGGATGGGTCCGCTGACGCCCGGGCTGCGGGTGCAGATGTTCGCCCAAACGGCACCGCTCGCCGGACGGGACTTCTCGCAGTGGGCGGCGATCTTGTACGCGAACGCAGAATTCGACGCGATGTTCGTGCGCTCCCAGGTTGCCGTCAACCTGGATGCCCCCTCCGGGCTGGCTGGCCAGCGAGGGGCAACCGTGTGGGGGGCGTCGCTGGGAGGCGGGGTCCGCTTGTAGAGAAAGGCAGGCCGGGGGCGCAGCGCGGTCGACCCCGGATCCCCGGATCCCCGACCCACGTTGCGCCGGAACCGACCCACGTTGCCGGACCTGCCGGAACCGACCCACGTTGCGTGTGCCGTGCGTGTGCCGTGTGCCGCGTGTGCCGTGCCGGACCCGATCCATGTTGCGCGACAGCAGCGATAGCTGGCGGAAAGGGTGGCGGCCGCCACCCGCCCAAGCGCGGCAGTCGCCCGGAACAACCGCATTCTCGCATGGCACGGCTCTTGATATCGCCGATGAACATGAGCCAGCCCCGCGCTATCGTCCCCGGCGCTACCTACCTCCTCACCCGCCGTGTCCTGCGGAGACACTTCCTCCTCCGCCCCGATTCCGCCATCACACAACTCGTGATCTATACCCTGGCGCTCTCGGCCCAACGCTATGGGATCCTCGTGCATGCGCTCTGCGTGATGTCCACGCATCTTCATCTTGTCGTCACAGACACGCGTGGCGAGCTCCCACGATTTCTTCAGCGATTTCATCGCCTCGTCGCGCTCGGGACCAAGGTCCTGCGAGCGTGGGAAGGCCCGGTATGGGACCACGGGGCGACGAGCGCGGTACACCTAACAACAAGGGACGCGCTGGTTGAGAAGATCGCCTACACGCTCGCGAATCCGGTGGTGGCTGGCCTCGTGCAGCATGCACACCAATGGCCAGGGGCGAAGGTGCTCGTCGGAGAACTCGGCTGCGGTGCACTGCGAGCCCAACGCCCTGAGATATATTTCAATTCGAAAAACACCGAATGGCCGGAGGAAGCTGCCATTTCGATCACAATTCCACCTGTGATCGCGAACAGCGAGACGGATGGTTTTCGTCACGAGGTCGCGGCAAAGCTCGATCAATACGAGCGACGGGCTCGCGCGAGCCTGGAACAACAGGGGCTCGGCTTCCTCGGACGTGCACGTGCAAGCAAGGTTTCCCCTTACAAGCGCGCGAAGACCATCGAGCCGCTTCGCGAACTCAATCCGACATTCGCGGTTGGTCGCGGGCGAACCGGCGCGCTAAACAATGCCATCGCCGCCGTGCGCGCCTTCCGCGCCGCGTATCGCAAATCACTCGAGCAATGGCGTGCGGGCGCGCGCAGCATAATCTTCCCTACAGGGACGTGGTGGATGCGTGTGTTCCACGGAGCTTCCGTTGATGAGGGCGAGCGCGCTGCAGCATAGGCGCAGAGCGAGCACGGCTCGAAATCGACGAGGGGTAAGCGGATGCCACGGGTGGTGCCTCTCCCGTCGTACAACCAGGGTCCAGGTCGTATTGCCGTACTGTAGGGGTGGCACGCAGGACCACACGTTCACGCTCACCTAGGCTTGCTCATGGGCTCACAACGTCCGTTTCTGGCCGCGTGATCATAGCGGGTCGGCGTAGCTACCCGTTCGCCTTACTCGGTCCGGGCACCGGGATCGGGACTGGGCTCGGCGTAAGCAGGCTGGCTGGCTCGGCGTAACCACGGTCGGTTCGGATCCCGGATCCGGATACCGAATTCGAATTCGAGTCGCAACCACGGTCGGGTGGGCCGTGGGCCGGGCCGGGTTGGGGTGACGGTCGGGTGGGCGTGATCGGGTCGGCAACGGCGCAACCACGGGTCGGCAACGGCGCAACCACGGTCGGGGCGGGCGGGGCGGGCGGTACGGGCGGGCGCAACCACGGTCGGTTCGGCGGGGCGGTTCGGGTCGGGGGGCTGGCTCGGGGGCGAGGTCGACCTCCTCGGCTCCGGTCCGGCCGTACTCACACGCCCACGCGCCCAGCACGGTCGGCTCACGGCTCACAGCTCACCCTCGCCATGCTAGACCGCGCTGCGCCGATGCCCCCCGAGCGCTCCCTTCCCTCCTCCACGAGCTCCCCACTCACCGCAACGATGGGCGAGCTCGCAGGCGACCTCGACGAGCTCGCCTCGAACGACACCGCCGCCAGCGGCCCCCTCGCCTCCACGCCGGCCGACCACGAGCCGCTCCCGTCGTTCGACCTCCCCGCGGACCGCCGCGTCGTGACGCCCCGCGATCTCGCCGCAGAGCTCGCCGCAGCGGCGCATGGTACACGCCACGTGACGGGCTCGGCCGGCTCGGCCGGCGCCCTCGTCATCCGTCGTCTCGCCGCAGCCGCCGTCGGCCGCCCCATCGTTGCCTTCACCCCCGACGTCGACAGTGCCCGCGCCCTGGCGGCGGACACCTCGTTCCTGCTCGCCGACCGGGACGCCGACGCCGCCGAGGCCGCCGGCGCCATGGCATCCGGCCGCGTCCTTCTCTACGTGCCCAACGAGGCCAGCCCCTACGCGGACGTCAACCCCGACCGCCGCGGCGCCCAGACCCGCCTCGCCACGCTCTTCCACCTCGGCATGGACCTACCGTGGTCGGTCCTCGTCTGCCCCATCACCGCGCTCGCCCGCAAGGTCGTTCCCAAGGACGAGGTCACCGAGCACGCCGAGCTCGTCATCTCCGAACAGGAGATGGATCGCGACGCGCTCTCCGCGCGTCTCGGCGCCTCCGGCTACGTGCGCAGCCCCCTCGTGGAGGACCCCGGGACGTTCGCCGTCCGCGGCGCCCTCCTCGACGTCTGGGCGCCCTCCGCCGAGCTGCCGGTGCGCATCGACTTTTACGGAGACGTCATCGCGTCGATCAAGACCTTCAACCCCGACGATCAGCGCACGGTCGCCGACGTGAAGGAGGTCTGGCTCCCGCCGGCGCGCGAGGCAATCCTCACGGCGGACAACGTCGAGCGCGCCCGCCAGCGTGTCCGCGCCGCCTGCGACGCCATCGACTTTCCCTCGATCAAGGCGCGCGCCCTGGTCGACGACGTTGCCAGCGGCCGCGCCTTCTTCGGGGCCGAGGGCTACCTGCCCGCCTACGTCGATCTCGCGCCCTTTGCCTCGTACCTGCCCAGCGAGGCGCTCGTCGTCCTCGAGGACCCGGCCTCCCTCACCGCCGCCCTGCGCGACGAGCTCGGCCGCGCCGCCGCCGACCGGAGCCACAAGGATCGCGAGCCGCACTTCCCGCTCGGGGCCTTCTACGAGGACGAGGCGCACGTCGCATCGTGGCTAGGGGACCGCACCGGGGTTGCGCTGCACCGCACCGGGGTTGAGGGCGCTGTGGAAAATCAGGACTCGCTGGAGCGCTTCGAGGTGGTTCCTGAGGATGCCCCCTCGCTCGCCATGCGGGACCAGTCGGACCTCGAGCGCGCCATCAAGGCGACCCGCGCCTCACGCGGCAAGCACGGCGCCCTGGACCCGCTCGTCCGCCGCGTGGTCGCCTGGCAAGAGGCGGGCCTGCGGGTGCTCATCGCCGCGCGCGCACAGACCCAGGTTGAGCGCCTGGTCACCCTGCTCCGCCACCGAGACGTGCGGGTAAAGGCCAACCTCGGTCCGTTCGACCCCGGGTTCCTCGATGGCAGCAGCTCGGCTTCTCCGCGCGACACCGCCCTCGTCGTCACAGGCTCCCTTGCGCGTGGCGTCATCGCTCCGGCCGAAGGGCTCGCTCTGGTCACGGAGGAGGAAATCTTCGGGGCCCGCGCCCACCGCCGGGCCGCTCGCGCCGCCGCCTCGTCCACGAAGCCCGCGCAGGCCTTCCTCGAGGACCTCCGCAACCTGGGTGTCGGCGACTACGTCGTCCACGTAGAGCACGGCATCGGCCGGTATCTCGGCCTCGTCCACAAGCAGGTCGGCTCAACCACGGTCGACCTCATCGCCGTGGAGTACGCCGGGGGCGACAAGCTCTACCTCCCGGTCTACCGCCTCAACCAGATCCAGAAATTCAGCGGCGGCGAGGGCGCACCCAAGGTCGACCGGCTCGGTGGGCAGACCTTCGCCAAGACGAAGGCGCGGGTCGAGAAGAGCGTCCGCAAGATGGCCGACGAGCTCCTGCGCCTGTACGCCGAGCGCCGTGCCGCCACCGCCGAGCCCGTTCCGCCCACGGACGACGATTACCACGCCTTCGAAGCGACCTTCCCCTTCGACGAGACGCCCGACCAGGCCCGGGCCATCACCGAGGTTGCGGCCGACCTCGAGTCCGGCCGTCCCATGGACCGCCTCGTCTGCGGCGACGTCGGCTTCGGAAAGACCGAGGTTGCCATCCGCGCCGCCTTCCGCGCCGCCTGCGCCGGCAGGCAGGTCGCCGTCCTCTGCCCAACCACGGTGCTCGCGCAGCAGCACTACCTCAGCTTCAAATCCCGCATGGCCTCCTACCCCATCGAGGTCCGCGCCATGTCCCGCTTCCAGGGCAAGCAGGAGCAGGACGAGGTCTCCCGCGGCCTCCGGGACGGCAGGGTCGACGTCGTGATCGGCACGCACCGCCTCCTCTCCAAGGACGTCCACTTCAAGCGGCTCGGCCTGCTCGTCGTCGACGAGGAGCAGCGCTTCGGCGTCACCCACAAGGAGCGCATCAAGGCCCTCAAGACAAACGTCGACGTCCTCACGCTCTCGGCCACCCCCATCCCCCGCACCCTCCAGATGGCGGTCTCCGGCCTCCGCGACATGTCGATCATCACCACCCCGCCGGTCGACCGCCGCGCCATCCGCACCGTGGTGACCCGCCACGACGAGGCCGTCATCCGCGAGGCGCTCCTCCGCGAGCTCGGCCGCGGCGGCCAGGTCTTCTACGTCTACAACCGCGTCGAGGGCCTCTACGAGCGCGCCGCCCGCCTCGCCGAGCTCGTCCCGAGCGCCCGCATCTGCGTCGCCCACGGCCAGATGAGCGAGCACAACCTCGAGCAGGCCATGCTCGACTTCGTCGAGGGGCGCTACGACGTCCTCTGCGCCACCGCCATCATCGAGAGCGGCCTCGACATCCCCCGCGCCAACACCATCCTCATCGACCGCGCCGACATGTTCGGCCTCTCGCAGCTCTACCAGCTGCGCGGCCGCGTTGGCCGCGCCAAGGAGCGGGCCTACTGCTACCTCATCGTCCCGCCCCCGAACGCCATGACCGACGAGGCCCGCGCCCGCATCGAGGCCCTCGAGCGCCATACCGAGCTCGGCTCCGGCTTCCACATCGCCTCGCTCGACCTGGAGCTGCGCGGCTCCGGCGACCTCCTCGGCGCCGAGCAGAGCGGCACCGTCGCCCAGGTCGGCTTCGAGCTTTTCTGCCAGATGCTCGACGAGGCCGTCCACGAGCTCCGCGGCGAGCCCGTCATCCACGACGTCGACACCGAGCTCTCCTTCGACGCCGACGCGCTTCTGCCAGAGGAGTACATTTCCGACGTAGGCGTACGTCTTTCCCTCTACAAGCGGTTTGCGGGCGCCGGCTCGGCCGAGGACGTGCAGGATCTCGCGGTCGAGGTGGAGGACCGCTTCGGCGCGCCGCCGATCGAGGCGCGCCGGTTCGTGCATCTCATGCGGCTCAAGACCGAGCTGCGCCGGCTGAAGGCGCTCGCGTGCGAGGCGAGCGCCAAGGGGGTCACGCTGCACCTGCGCGAGGACACCCCGCTCGACCACGCCAAGGTCCTCAGGCTGGTCCAGCTGAAGGGCTCGCCGTACCGGATTTCGCCCGACATGCGGCTCTCCCGTCGCGCCAGGGACGGCGAGGTCTTCACGAGCGGGCTGGAGGCGGCCGACAAGCTCCTCAACGAGCTCGCCAGCTGCCTCAAGGACGGCGCCTGATCGCGCGCCGCCGCCGCGGCCTCCTGGGTCGTCCGGCTCACCCGGGTGAGCTCGCGTCGCGCGATTGACGACGATGCCGCCGCGCAGCGTGGCGGCTCGCGGCGCGGAGGCGACGCCGCGCTCCGGCGGTGATAGCGTCGAGCGACGGGAGGGGATAGATGACCGATCGCCCGGATCACGAGCAGCTCGAGAGGCTCCAGGCGAGCACCATGACGAGCTGGTACAGCCCCTTCCAGCTGGCCCGCTCTGCGCTCGACATGACCGTCTCCCACCTGATGGGCGCGCGCGGCGACTTCAGGCTCATCGAGGCGATCGCCGGACCGCAGCCGCCCTTCGATTATGCCGTCCGAAACGGCCTCCCGCGCGACGAGATCTGGATCGATTACGTGGCGGACATGGGCGACGGCTTCAACCCCACCTACGCGATCGCGAGCCTGCTCGCCCGGCCGACGCTCTCGCTCGACGGCCGCGAGACCAGGCGCGGAGAGGTGCTGATCATGGGCGGGGACCAGGTGTACCCCTCGGCCACGCGCCAGGCGTACTGGACGCGCCTCGTCGAGCCCTACGCGGCCGCGCTCGCGAAGGGCGACGTGACGGAGGCGCCGCACCTGTTCGCCATCCCCGGCAACCACGACTGGTACGACGGGCTGATGAGCTTCATGCGCCTCTTCGGCCAGAAGCGCACGCTCGGCGCGTGGAAGACGCTCCAGTCGCGCAGCTACTTCGCGCTGAGGCTCCCCCACGGCTTCTGGCTGCTCGGCGTGGACATCCACCTGGAGTCCGACATCGATCAACCGCAGATCGAGTATTTCTGCAAGCTGGCGAGGCACGACATGCGCGACGGCGATCGCGTGGTCCTCTGCACCGCCGAGCCCGACTGGGTGAAGGGCGCGCTCTACAGCACCGATCTCCAGAACAACCTCGCGTTCTTCGAGAAGCAGCTCAAGGTCACGCGGCCCGGGGTCGAGATCGTCGCGCGCATCGCCGGAGATCTGCACCACTATCGACGCCACGAGTCCGCGGACGGCCGGCAGAACATCATCGCCGGCGGCGGCGGCGCGTTCCTCCACCCGACCCACGGCGATCCGGTCGCCGTGGTCCGCTCCGGCGAGGGCGCGGACGAGCGCCCCTACACCCTGAAGGCCTCGTTTCCATCAGAGTCGGAGTCGCGCCGGCTCACCTGGCGCAACCTCCTGTTCGCCCGGTACAACCTCGGCTTCTGGCCCGCCGCTGCCTTCGTCTACATGCTCTCCTCGCTGACGCTGCCCCGCCCCGGTCCGGGCGCCGTCGCGTGGGTCCTCGTCGTCCTGCTCGTGTTCATCGTCTTCACCGACACGCACAAGAGCTGGTATCGCTACCTCGCCGGCTCGCTCCACGCGCTCGCGCACCTCGCGGCCGCGCTGGGGCTCGCCTACGCCGGCGCCGCGCTGCTGGGCGTCGATGTCCGGGATCTCCAGTCCATGTGGAGCCTCGTCGGCGTGATGCTCTTCGTCGGCGTGACCGGCGCCGTGGTCGGGTCGACGTTGATGGGCGTCTATCTCCTGATCTCGCTCAACCTCGCGCGGCGACACGGGAACGAGGCGTTCTCGGCGCTCCAGATCGAGGACTACAAGAACTTCTTGCGGATTCACGTCCACCGCGAGGGGCTCACCGTCTACCCCGTCGGACTGAGAGCGGTGCCGCGCACGTGGAAGGTGGCCGAGGATCGCAAGCCCGGCGAGCCGCGCTTCGTCCCCGCCTGCGGCGCGCTCGCGCCGGAGCTCATCGAGCAGCCCGTCACGATCCCGGCCGCGCCGCAGCATCGCCGGACCGGCCAGTCCACCCCCGCCGCCGCGGCCGCCGGGCTCCGCGAGTGCCCCGCCGGCGAGCCGCGGAGCCGCCCCTCGGCGGCCGGTTCCACGGCGGAGGCCGGCGCGCCCGAGCTGTGAGCGGGACGAGAGCCCCAGGCGATCGTTCCTGCTGCATGAGGCAGTTCGCCTCAGCCGCGACATTCTGCCTTGTGTGACGGGCGCAGCGGTGCGCGACCGGCTCACTGCATGAGAAGGGCCTCTCGGCTGCCGCGCTCGGGGCGAGCTCCTGCACCCGCGCGAGCGGGCGCGTCCGGAGGCCTTCTCCGGCGCGCCGCCGGCGGTCAGGGCGACGCGGCGATGTTGGGCATCGTCGGCGGAGCGACCTTGGGACAGATCGCGCGTTGGTCGCCGGGGGGCGCGAGCGGATCCTGGCCTTCCCTCGGGCACGAGCGCGGGCCGTTCGCGATGGCGTCGTGCTCGCGGTCGTCCGGGGTCCATTCGCGGTTGATGCTGGGCGCGTTCGCGAGCCCCTCGGCGCACGCCGCGGAGGCGGCGACGAGGAGCAACGCGAGCGCGCCGCGGATCGAGGAGCCAAGAGAGCGTTTCATAGGCACATCCCATCTCCCCGCGGCGCCGGCGCTGGTCGCGCCGGTCCACGGAAGCTGTCAGGGTTTCCCGACAGGGTTCACGGTCCGTGCCAGGTCGAGGCTGCCGGGCCGATCATACCGCCGGGCCGCCGCTCCCGGCCGCCCCCCGCGGCCCCGCGGGGCCGTCGAGCCGAGCGCGGCCAGAGCGGCGCCCGATTCGGCTCGCGGCCTGCGCACGGCTTGCGTCCCCGCGCAAATGCCCAAGGTGGTCGGCGAGGGGGTCCGTGCGCGGAGCGCGACCCCGAAAAGGAGTGTCGATCATGGCGAGAGACGTTATCGAGGTGCTCAACGGTCTCATCCAGCTCGATCGCGACGCGATCGCCGCTTACGACCAGGCCATCGAGGCGTGCGAGCACGCTCATTCCAGGGAGATGCTCGCGAGGTTCAGGGACGATCACGGGCGTCACGTGGTGGATCTGAGCGCGCACGTGGCGTCGCTCGGCGGCATCCCGCCGCAGGCCCGCGACCTCAAGGGCAAGCTCATCGAAGGGTTCACGGCGATCACGAGCATGGGAGACCAGAGCGCGCTCCTCGCGATGCGCGGCAACGAGGAGCTCACGAACCGGCAGTACCAGGCGGCGCTGGACGAGACGCTCACGACCGAGGCGCGGACCATCGTCGAGCGCAACTACACCGATGAGCAGCGGCACCTCGCGTGGATCAAGGACGCGCTGTCGAGGAAGGTCTGGGAGCGAGCTGCATAGTGGGCGATCGGCCCGCGACGGCGACGAACACGATCGGAAGCAGGTTCCACGGGGGTAATATGAAATCGAATCGGTCCATCCAGCTCGCGCTCGCCATGGGCGCGCTCGCGATCGCGCCGGCGCTCGCGGCCGCTCAGACGGGCAGCACCAGCCCGCCGCAGCAGCGCGAATCGGGCACGCCGGGAGCGCCGCAGGGCGGCGCGCAGCAGGGCGGCGCGCAGCAGCAGCAGGGCGGCGCCCACGGGGCGGCGCAGGGTGGCGGCGCGCAGCAGCAGCGGGGCGATCAGCCTGGCGCGAGCAGCGGGAAGCGCGCGCAGCAGCAACAGGGGCAAGGCCAGAAGAAGCAGGCGATGAAGCTCCAGGAGCACATCTCGTTCCAGGTCGAGGAAGGGTGCACCTACACGGCCTCCGTGAACGGCCGGATCGAGCCCGCCGCGGCGGGCAAGGCGCAGCAGGCGTCGGGTGGCCAGCCCGGTGGCGGTAGCCAGGGACGGGGCGGCACGGGTGCGCAGGGCCAGACCGGCGGCGCCGCGCAAGGATCTGCCGGCGGCAGCCAGGCCCAGGCCGGCGGCGCTCAGGATCGCGGCCGCGACACCGGCGGGAGCCAGGCCCCGGCCGGCGGCGCTCAAGGCGGCGGCCACCAGGCCGGCGCAGCTCAGGACGGCAGCCAGGCCCGCGCAGGCGCCCAGGCCGGCGGAGCGCAAGGCGGTGATCAGGCCGGATCGACGGCTGGCGAGCAGGAGCGGGTGAAGCCCAACCTCACCGTCTCCGCCTCCATGAGCTGCCCGAATGCGCCCGAGCTCCGGGTCACGGACACGCTGAAGACGGACACGGCCGTCACCCGCTCGGAGCTCGAGGGCATGATCGCGCGTCGAGCGAGCATCGCGACCGAGAAGGGCGGACGCTTCTGCATGTATGTGCCGCAGTTCGAGCTGACGCGCGAGAAGCTGAGCGGGAAGGGCATCGCCCAGCTCTGCCGCGTGCCCGCGGCAGATCAGAAGCAGGGCATGCGATAGGCCGCGTCTGACGGGGCACGTCGTGCCACGAGCACCGGTCTCGGACCGCTCGCGGCGTTCGTCAGAGGCAGCCTGCTCTGGAGAGCGTGTGTTCCCGCCGAAGAGGGCCTCAGAGGGCCATCCAGGAGGCGCGAGCCTCCTGGAACGCGCGGCGACGCGGCTCGTGGAGGAGAGGCTCAGATCATGGGAAGAGCGGACAGGGCATCACCCGACCGATCACGTAGGGCCGCGTCGTGGAATCGTAAACGGTCGCGCCCGAGGTGACGCTCCAGCTGTGGCCCTGGCCCGTCAGACTTCCCGTGAGGCCCGACAGATTTCCCGAGAGATCGCTGTAGATCCGCATATACGCCGTCCCCAGCCCAGGGGTGAACGTGCCGCCGGCGCAAGTACCCGTCCACCGGCTGTCGGGATAATCGGGGTTGCAACCATGGGTTGTGCTGGTGGAGTCGGCGATCGGCAGCGCCCACTGCCTCGTGTCGGTATACTTCGGGTTCAACGCCGGGTTCGCCACCGTATTGAGCTCAAGCGCCGCACCCGTGACGATCACGGTGTGCCCGCCGTACGATCCTGTCGTGCCTCTCCCTATGACGAGGACGTCGCCCGCCGCGATATTGGTGGCGTTCGTGACCGACGTCGCATGGGTCCCGATGACGAATTCGTCGTAGTATTTCAGCGAGGTCGGGCTATTCGAGTTCCAGAGGTTGTTGATATCCTGCCCCGAGACCCCGTACACGAGCCTCTGAGTCCATGTGAAGAACCCAGCCCCGACGCCGATCGTCACGCCCGGAGGGGTAGGTAGGGCACCACTGATGATATCGAGCGCGCCGTCGGAGATGTCCGCGCACGCATCCGCGGGGGCGGAGCCGAAAGCGACGAGCGAAACAGCAGCAGACGCCATCAGGAAACGAGCCACATTGCTGAACATGAATTACCTCGGTTGACGGTTACTACGTTGCAGTTCCGCAGGCCGAGCAGATTCGGTAGAGGATGTCGATCGGTCGTAGCCAGAGAATCGCACCTGGTCGCGTCGAGCCTAGCGTCCAATGTTTACTTCCCAAACATGGTCTCCGTCAACACACTTCGAGCATTTCCCGATTCACTGATTCATTTTCATGCGCTCATGTAGGACACAAGAGCTCTTCCGCCGGCACCGCCGGATAGTGTCCACCGTATGATCGCCGCCGCGAGTCATCGACTCAGACATCTTTTGGCACCTTGCGGCAGACGCCGCGCGCTGGCGCCCGTGAGGGACGACCTCGTGAGACATCGATCCCGGAAACAGGTCCCGCTGGAATCCAGCAACACTCCACTCGCTGTACGCTGGGGCTCAATGGATCTGCGATGGGGTGCGTCCCAGGGCGCGAGAGGAGCGAGGGGCGGTTGACGGTGAGTCGCGCGGCTCCAGCCGCCCGAGCGGGGCGCGAGCTCCCGGTCAGCGGCGCGCTCCGCGTGAGCGGAGGCACGCGAGGCGGCCTGCGACAGCCGCCCCCGCCCGTCTCTCCGCCCTCAGTACGGCAGCTCATCCAGCACGGGCACCTCCGGCGGCCGTCCCCGCGCGCCGTTCATCCCGAGCCGCGCGGTGGTCGGCACCCCCACCCCGGGCTGCGTCGCCTCGCCCTCGTCCTCCAGCCCCGGCGGCGGCTGCGCCATGGACCGGCGCCCGGTGAAGCGGAGATCCCGCGCGATCACCTCGGTGCGGTAGCGCCGGATCCCGTCCTTGTCGTAGCTCGATGTCCGCAGCCCGCCCTCGATGAGCACGCCGTCGCCCTTGGTCAGCACCTTCGCGAGCGCCTCGGCGCGCGGCCCCCAGAACACGATGTTGTGCCACTCGGTGCGCTCCTTGGACTCCTTGTTCTTGTCGACGAACGACTCGTTCGTCGCCATGCGCAGCTGGAGCACCGGCGTGCCGTTGCCGGTGTAGCGCAGCTCCGGATCCGAGCCGAGATTGCCCATGAGAATCACCTTGTTCAGTCCTTCGTTCATGACGTGCTCCAGATCGTAACGTTGTTGTCGTTTGACGTCGTTGCTGCCGTTTGCTGTCGTCGCCGTCGTTGCTGTCGTTGCTGTCGTCGCCGTCGTTTGCTGTCGTTTGCTGTCGTTGCTGTCGTCTTCCGCCCGCTTGGGCTCATGCATCCATCGCCGGGGCGGCGCCGGGCCGCGCCGGCGCCGCCGCGTCGACGGCGGCGCGGAGCGACGTGGCGAGCGCCGGCTTGCCGATCAGCGCCTCGCGGGCGCGCTCCCTCCCCTGCCCGATGTGCTCGCCCCCGAACGACAGGTGCGCGCCGCTCTTCTCCACGACCCCGAGCTGGCAGGCGAAGTCGATGAGGTCCGCCGCGCCGTCGATGCCCGCTCCCCAGCGGATGTCGAACTCGGCCTCTCTGAAGGGCGGTGCCATCTTATTTTTGACCACCTTGACCCGTGTCCTCGATCCTATGGCCTCATCGCTCACCTTCACCGGACCCACCCGGCGCACGTCGAGCCGCACGCTCGCGTAGAACTTGAGGGCGTTGCCGCCGGTCGTCACCTCGGGGTTGCCGAAGACGACGCCGATCTTCTGCCGGAGCTGGTTGATGAAGATGAGCGTCGTTTCCGTCCGGTGACATATGCCCGTGAGCTTCCGCAGCGCCTGGCTCATCAGCCGCGCCTGGAGGCCCATGTGCGACTCGCCCATGTCCCCCTCGATCTCGGCCTTGGGCGTCAGCGCAGCCACCGAGTCGACGACGATCACGTCGACGGCGCTCGAGCGCGCGAGCATCTCGACGATCTCGAGCGCCTGCTCGCCGTTGTCCGGCTGCGAGACGAGGAGCCTGTCGATGTCGACGCCGACCGAGCGCGCATACGTGACGTCGAACGCGTGCTCGGCGTCGATGAACGCGGCGACGCCGCCCATCCGCTGCGCCTCCCGCATCGCGTGGAGCGTGAGGGTGGTCTTCCCCGACGACTCCGGGCCGTAGATCTCCACGATGCGCCCGCGCGGGTAGCCGCCGATCCCGAGCGCCGCGTCGAGCGACAGCGATCCGGTCCGGATCAGGCCGATGTCGCGGGTCTCGTTCTCATCGTTCAATACCATGATTGCCCCTTTCCCGAACTGCTTCTCGATGCTGCCGACGACGGTCTTCACGGTGCGGAGCTTCTCAGCGATCTCGGTCATCATGTTGGTCTCTTCCTCTCGACGTGCGTTCGTTGCGTGTTGCGTGTTGCGTGTTGAACGTGCGCGCCCCCGAGCGCGCGAACAGCCGATTCAGCGCGGCCGTCGGGGCGGCCGCGATCGCGCCTGCGTCACCGCGGGCGCAATGGTCTTGGATCGCGCGGCAGGCTCAGGCGCCCGCTGCGGCGGTGGCAGGCGGAGGGCCGGAGGCGGCCTCGCGGTCGAACAGCCGCGCGCCGATCGCCTCGGCCACGTGCGCCGCGCGCACGGCGCAGGTCCTGTCCATGTCGGCGAGCGTCCGGGCGACCCGCAGCACCTTTGTGTACGCCCGCGCCGAGAGGCCGAGCCGCTCGACGGCCGACGCGAGCACGCGCGCACCGGAGACGTCCGGCATGGCGACGCGCGCGAGATCGCGCGGGCCGAGCTCGGCGTTGTGCGTCGCCGCGACCTCCCCCGCCTCGAAGCGCGCGCGCTGCGCGGCCCGGGCCTCGACCACGCGCGCCCGCACCGCCGCGGAGCTCTCGGGCGCGTGCAGCGACGACCGGCCGTCGACCCCCGACGCCCGGAGCGGCGCGCACAGGTGAGCGACATCGACGGGAGGCAAGGCGATGTGCAGATCGATGCGATCGAGCAGCGGCCCGCTCAGCCGCGCGCGATAGGCGCGCACCCGGTCGAGAGAGCAGACGCAGCGGCTCCCGCGATCGCCGTAGAAGCCGCACGGACAGGGGTTGATGGCGGCGACGAGGACCGGACGCGCAGGGAAGATGACGCGGGCGCGGGCGCGGCAGAGGGCGACCGTGCCCTCTTCGAGGGGCTCGCGCAGCGCCTCGAGGACGCCGCGGCGGAACTCGAGGAGCTCGTCGAGGAACAGGCAACCATGGTGGGCCAGGGAGACCTCGCCGGGGCGGATCGGATCTCCGCCGCCGACGAGGCCCGCGGCGCTCACCGTGTGGTGCGGGGCGCGGAAGGGGCGAGCCGCGACAAGGCCCCTGTCCGGAGAGAGCAGCCCGGCGACCGAGTGGATCGCCGTGATGTCCAGCGCCTCGTCGTAGGACATCGGCGGCATGATGGTGGGCAGTCGGCGAGCGAGCATGGTCTTCCCGCTGCCCGGCGGGCCCATCATGATGAGGTTATGTCCACCGGCAGCCGCGATCTCGAGGGCGCGCCGCGCCCCGTGCTGGCCGCGGACCTCGGCGAGGTCCACCGCCGCGCCGCCCGGCTCGGCCGCGACCGTGGCCATGGATCCGGCGCCGGGAAGGGCCTTGTTGCCGCGGAGGTGCGCGACGACGTGGCCGAGGTGCTCCGCGATGAGCACGTCGACGCCGGCCACGCTCGCCGCCTCACGCGCATTGCCGTGGGGCACGATCGCGCGCAGGATCCCCTGCTCCGCCGCGCCGCGCAGCGCCGGCAGGACGCCGCGCACGGGGCGCACCGCGCCGCTCAACGAGAGCTCGCCGAGCAAACCGATCTTGTCGAGCCCCTCGGCGGGGACCTTGCCGAGCGCCGCGAGCGCGGCGATGGCGATGGCGAGGTCGTACGCGCCGCCGCTCTTCTTGAGGTCTGCCGGGGCGAGGTTCACGGTGATCACGTATTCGTCGAGCTCGACGCCGAGTTGCTGGAGCGCGGCGCGGACGCGCACGCGGCTCTCGCGGACGCTCGCCTCGGCGAGGCCGACCATCTGGAAGAACGACGGACCGCGGCCCGAGTCGACCTCCACGCGGATGGGGTGGGCGTCGAGCCCGAGCAGAGAGAACGTGAGCGCCGTGGCCTGCATGCCGGACCCCTTTCGCGAACAACGTGCCAGGCGCGGATGGACGCGATTTCAGGGACTTACGAGGCGGCAGGGGTGGCGGACGCGGCGGAGGGGGTGGCGGCCGCCAGGGGAAGTCGCCGTGACCGAGGCGCTCGTCCCCAGCCCGGCGAACCAACGTCGGCTTCGCGACAGGCGAACGCCGCCGCTCGCCGTTCCTCGGATGGGTGGCGACCTGGCGCCTTCCGTACGTCATTACGCGCGCCAGACCTATTTCGTCAGGAGTAGCAAGAAGGAGGCTCTCGCGGATCTTTCGTCTGATGCACGGATCTCATCGGACGAGGAGCGAATTCGAGACTTGATGCCTCGCCAAATTCGCGCCGTGCTGAGCGAGGCCATGCTCGCCTCGCTCAGGGAGCTGGCCATGGATCCGAGCAAAGCCCCTGAAGCCCCAGCGTCTCGATGTTTCCGGCTCTTCTTTGAAAAACGGGGGAGGGCCGAGGTCAAGGCTGAAGGCAAGCAGGAGGCTCTGCTCGCTGTGCTCGACGCACGCGTGCCTGTCGCTGACGCCGGAGGAGCGGGCTCGAATCAAGGCCTGCACAGTCACCGCGGAGCTCTATCGATGGATCGCCCGCGCCGGAGCGGCTTTCTCGCCCACCTCGCGCTGAATCAGGAAAGCGCGGCTTCATGAGGCGCGCCAGGCAATCAGGGCCGAGCGGCCTTGACAGCGCAGATCGCGCTTCGACCCCGGACGAGGACCTCGACTGCCCAGAGCCCCCCGTCGACATGCCCTTCGCGCTGGAGGCGCCACATCAAGGCCCATCCTCCGGGACTCACCCACGTTCCCTGTCCGCTCGAATCGCCACGCATCTCCCCGTCTGCCGCTCACCGGCAATCACGCGCTTTCGCCAGCTGAGCGAATGGAGCGACCACCGAGAGAGACTCCCGGGCGCCGTGCCTCCGGGTGACGCACGCCCCGGGCACTCCCGTTGCAATGAACCACGGCCGGGGACCACGGCGAGGGATCGCGACGATGCGGCGGGCGCTGCATCGCGCACCCCGTCCCTCCATCGAAAGGCAGGTTACGTATGGGCACTCCTCGGAAAATCCAAGCTGGGCTCGCGCTCGCGCTCGTGACGGCGTTCGCGTCCCTGACCGCATCCGCCTCGGCATACGATGCCGCACCTGCGAGCGAAGACGCCTCGCTCCGGCAAGCAGGGCTCCAGTGCACCATGTCGTCGGGGTTCAGCCCGACCGGGAGAGAATGGGGGCAGGTGTACTTGACGCGTACCCCGGGGGTCTGTCAGCGAATGCGCCTCGGCGGCTCGGCGCCGATGGACTTCCCGTCCTGCCATCAACGCGGCAGAGAGCTCGGGTGCCACACCATCGTCGATTGATCCAGGAGACCACCGGCTCGCGGTGACCCGCGCGCCGGGCGCACCGCGCCACCTCGATCGATCGCCGCGATGCTCGATCCCGGCCGCTGCGACCCCCCGTCGCGCTGCTCGGGCGCGCTAGGGCGCGCGGTACCTCGCCACGACGATCGTGATGTCGTCGTCCGGGCTCGGGCACCAGCCCGCGACCTCCTCGAGGATCCGGTCGCGGATCGCGTCGACGGGCGCCGTCTGGACAGCCTCGATGACGGCGCACAGCCGCTCCAGCCCGAACTGCTCGTGATGGGCGTTGCGCGCCTCCGTCACGCCGTCGCTGTAGAGCACGAGCACGTCCCCGTCCCCCAGGAAGAGCTCGGCATCCCGCGTCATCGCGCCGATCTCGGGCAGCGCCCCGATCCAGACCCCGGAGCTCGGGATGCACGCGCAGCGCCGTGTGCGCGCCGAGCACACGATCATGTCGTCGTGCGCGCCGGCGAACGTCACCCGCCCGTTGCGCTCGTACCGGAGCAGCACGAGCGTCGCGTGCTCGTCGCGGTCCAGGCGATCGCGAACGTTCTTGTAGACCGCCTTGTTGAGCACAGCGACGATCTTCGCCGGGCTCGCGCTCGGGTCGTTGCACGTCAGCGCCGACACCATGCTCTGGATCATCAGCATGATGAGGCCCGCCGCGAGGCCGTGCCCGGCGACATCGCCGATCCCGAGCCACCCGCCCCCGGGCGTCGCGATGACATCGTAGTAGTCGCCGCCGACCTCCGCCGCCGGCTTCATCACCGCGCAGAGATCGAGCCCCTCGATCGAGAGCTGCTTGGGCACCAGCGTGGTCTGGATGCGCGCCGCGACCTGGCTCTCCTGGCGCACCCGCTCCTGCTCCAGGCGCTCGCGCAGCTCCACCTCCCGCACGACGTCCCGGTGCAGCGCCGCCGCCTTGACCGCCGAGCCGAGCTGGAGGCGCAGCACGTCGTAGCTCATCTCGCTGGCATGGCTGTCGAGCACCGCGACGCCGAATTTCTCCACATCGCCGAACGCGACCGGGAGGAGGACCATGCTGCTGCGCTCCGCGTCGTCCAGGAACCCCGGGGGCGCGAGGTTGCGCGCCGGGAAGCTCACCGGCGGCGCCTCCACCTCGCGGCCGTCCTCCATCAGGAACAGCGGCTTCAGCGTGGCGCGCTGGGCATCGTCGTAGAGCGACACGGCCACCTGCGAGAACTGCATCCTCGGCAGCTCCGACGCCAGCAGGCCCTTGAGCACGGGCAGGCTCAAGCACGCGGCGAAGCCCCGCGCGCCGTACGTGACGTCGATCGCGGCGAGCTCCACGCTCAGCCGCTGCTCTCCCTCGACGTGCACGGACTCGCTCCCGATCAGGATCCGCGCGGCGTGCCAGAGCTGCTCCAGGGCCGCCGCGTCGCCGCCCGCAGGCGACGGGTGGACCCGCGCGCGCAGGAGCGAGATCACGGCCTGGAACTGGTCGAGGAGCACGCCCTCGTGCCTCGCCTCGTCGAGCAGCTCCTGGAGCGCGCGCAGGAACCGGCCCCTGTCGCCCGCGAGCTCCTCCTCCAGCGCGGCGAGCAGCTCGCCCGCCCAGCCGTCGAGGGCGCCGATCGGGATCGCCACGCTCCTCCTGAGCGCGCTCTCCAGCGACGCCCGCTGCTCGGCGACCGCGCCCGGATAGCCCCGCGACGACGGAGCCGGCGGCGGGGTCGTGTCGCCCGCGTGAACCCAGCAGCCGCAGGACTCGCGCCGCGTGAGCTCGACCTGGACGAGCTCCAGCGCCGGGACGGGCTCGCCGCCGATCATGCGGAGGACCGTGCTCACGGCGATCCTCCCGAGCCGCTTGATGGGCTGGTGCACGGTGGTGAGCGACGGCTTCGTGAAGCGCGCGATGCCGACGTCATCGAAGCCGCACACGAGGACGTCCTCCGGGATGCGGTGCCCCTCCTCCTTGAGCACCTCGATCGCCCCGAGCGCCATCCTGTCGTTGGCGGCCACCACGGCGTCGAAGCCGACCCGGCGCGCCAGGATCTCGCGCATCGCGTCGCGCCCGGTCGGTATCGTGAACGCGCCGACCGCCATGAGGCGCTCGTCGCACGGGAGAGCCCGCGTCGAGAGCGCCCTCCGGTACCCGCCGGCGCGCAGCTGCGCTTCCTCGCTGTTGACCGGCCCGCCGATGTACGCGATGCGCTGGCGCCCGTGCTCATCGGCCAGGTGCGCGACCGAGATCTCGCTGCCGAGCGCGTTGTCGACCATGAGGCTCGGCACGCCATCGATCGCCATCCCGAGGCTGCACACCGGCAGCGGCGCGAACGACCGGCAGAACGCCCGCATGACGTCGACGCCGCCGTAGTGGTGGGAGAGCGTCGACGAGGCGACGATGACGCCGTCGGCCGTGTCCTGGCCGATGAGGTGATAGAACGTGCTCCGGTCCGCCTCATCCGGCCGGAGGCCGCTGGACGGGTCGCCGAAGGCCGTCAAGAGGTTGACGTCGTGCACCTCGGCGGCGCGCTCGACCCCGGCGCGCAGCTCCGACTGGTAGTCGCCGACGACGTTGTTGATCAGAAACGCGATCGTCCGGCGCTTCCTCGACATGACCTCAGGCTCTCGGCTCATGCGTCGGCGATCGAAGATGTTGGGTCCGGTGGTCGATACGAGCCCTCCAGCCTACGGCGTCCTCGGGCCGGATCCAATCCCCTCCTGCACCCGCCGCCATCCGGGGGGTATGTGGGCGGGACGCGCGTCGGAGAGCCCTCGGCCGAGGCGCGACCCGTGAGCGCCATTCGTATTCCCCACCACACACGAGCCCGTCCCCCCGCCCTGCCTGTGCCCCACCGCGGCCGGTAGGCGGCGGGGCACAGGCGACTCGAGGCGGGACACCGGCGATCCGCGCGGTGCGCGCGACTGACACGTTGACGAGCAACCGCGCCTCCTCACCTCCGCGCCTCTCGCCTCCCGCCTCACACACGCGACCAGCCGCGATGACGCGTCATTCCTGTCGACGCCTACATCAGCGGCGTGGAGGTGGAAGCGGACATGCGAGCTTGTCGAGCGGCACCCCGGCGAAGTACTCCATGACGAGCGCCGCCCCGCCCGGGATGCTCTCCAGCCGGTCGGCGCGAACGACGCTATCGAGGTTGAGGTGGCGCGAGATCTCGAGCTCGTGCCGGAGCTGCGCGACGTGCCGCTGACCGGGGTGCTCACCCTTCACCACCTTGATCGTCACCGGGGTACCGTCTGCGTCGCGTCGTGGGCGGTAGATTACGGTATCGGCGGTTTCGCACATCAGCTCAACCAGTGTGAAGGGTAGATCTCCGATCCTGGTCTTGCGCATGGTTTGTCGATGCTTGCATGGGCAGAACGCCTGTGGCAAGCGTGTAAGCTCGCCGCGGCAAAGCGGGTGATGTTCGCCGCGGCGCGGTTATCGCGAGTCCGGTCGGCGCGATACCGCGGCTCGCGGAGCGTGGGTGAGCCAGAGAACGGTTGGCCTCGGATCGAGGTGAGTGAGCACGTCGGAGAGATCGGTCGCGCCGAGGATCACACCGGCGATCTTCGCCGACGGCTTGCGCGCGGACAGGCGGGTGAGGGCGACGATGAGGTCATTCGAGCCATCGATGGCGGAGTGGACGTCCTGGGGACGATGCGTGCGAGGGGCAGGGCGCCGAGGATGAGCCCCTCCGGTGGGGCGGGAGAGGTAATCCGCAGACCGGAGCACACACCCGCGCCAGGCGGGCGAGCCGGCTCTCCCGGCGCGGCTCACCCGCGCCGGCGGCGCGGCGTGGGCCGGCGCCGACCGGCCCGCAGCGGGCGCGAGGGCCGGCGCCGACCGGCCCGCAGCGGGCGCGAGGGCCGGTCGCGCGCGCCGCGATGGCGGTGGGGGAGTATTCGCGCGATCGACGATGCTAGGCTGCGCGCCCATGGGAGTCCGGATCATTCCTCTCGGCGGCCTCGGCGAGGTCGGGATGAACGCGATGCTGATCGAGGAGGGGAGCCGCCGCGTGCTCGTCGACTGCGGCGTCATGTTCCCCAACGACCAGGTGCTCGGCGTGGAGGTCGCGATCCCCGACCTCAGCTACGTGCGCGAGGTGGGCGGGATCGACGCGGTGCTCGTGACGCACGGCCACGAGGATCACATCGGCGGCCTGCCGTCGCTGCTGCGCGAGTTCCCGGTCCCCGTGTACGGGACGCGCTTCACCCTCCGGCTCGTGCGCGAGCGCCTCGTCGAGCACGGCATCGAGGTGCCGCTCCGCGAGGTCGAGCCGCAGCAGCACTTCACCGCGGGCCCGTTCCGCGCCGAGCCCCTGCGCGTGACCCACTCCATCCCCGACGCGGTCGGCTTCGCGATCGAGACGGGCGAGGGCATCGTCATCCACACCGGCGACTACAAGATCGATCTCACCCCCGTGGGCGGCGACCGGCTCGACCTCGGCCGCTTCGCCGAGTACGGCCGCGCCGGCGTGGTGGCCCTCCTGTCGGACTCCACCAACTCCGAGCGCGACGGCTGGTCGGTGAGCGAGACCGCCGTGGCCGAGGGGTTCGTCCGGCCGTTTCGCGAGGCGAAGGGGCGCATCCTTGTCGCGCTGTTCGCCTCCAACGTCCACCGGGTCCAGAGCGTCCTCGACCTCGCCGCCCAGCTCGGCCGCAAGGTCGTGCTCGCCGGGCGCAGCCTCGCGACAAACACGCGGATCGCCGAGGAGATCGGCATCCTGACCATCCCCCCCGGCGTGCTCGTCGACGACGCCACGGCGGCCACGCTCCCGCCCAAGCGCCTCATCGTGCTCGCCTCGGGCGCGCAGGGCGAGCCGAACAGCGCGCTCGCGCGCATGGCCGTGGGCGACCACCACCGGCTGCGGGTCGACCCGGGCGACACGGTGATCTTCTCGTCGCGCGCGATCCCCGGCAACGAGATCGCCGTCAGCCAGCTCGCCAACCGCCTGGCGAGGCGCGGCGCCGTGGTGATCGATCGCGGCCTCGATCCGATCCACGCGAGCGGCCATGCCCAGGCCGAGGAGCAGAAGATGCTCCTCGACGCGGTCCGGCCGGAGCACTTCGTCCCCATCCACGGCGAGTACCGGATGCTGCTCGCCCACGCGCGCACGGCGCTCCGGATGGGCGTGCCGGCGTCGGGGGTCTTCGTGATCGAGGACGGCGAGTCGCTGGTCATCGAGGAGGGCCAGATGCGCACCGGGAACGCGGTGAAGAGCGGGCGGGTGTGGCTCGACGCGCGCGGCGGGCTCGACGTCTCCCAGATCGTGCTGCGCGAGCGCGAGCAGATCTCGGATCAGGGCCTCGTGATGGTGCTCGTGGTCGCCGACCGCAAGACGGGCGAGGTCCTGCGCGGCCCCGAGCTCCTCGGGCGCGGCGTGGCGCACTTCGAGGAGGGCGGCCCGCTGTTCGCTGCCGCGCTCGCGAGCGCGCGCGACGCGCTCGCGGCGCTGTCGCCGGCGGCGCGCACCCTGGGCCCGGCGCTGGAGGACGCGCTCAGCCGCGGCGTGCGGCGGGTGTTCCGGCGCGAGGCCTCGCGGCGCCCTGCCGTGCTCCCCCTCGCCGTGCTGCTGTGACGTCCGGCGGCTCTCGACCGGGCAGACCAAGGCGGACGCGGACGCGGACGCGAGCGCGGACCAGGAGCGACCTGGCGCGGGGCTGCTCTGACAGGCAATCTGGAGCCTCCTTGCGCTGGCCCCTTTCCCGAGCGCGGCGAGTGATTACGGTGCAAGGACCGGCGGAGCCCCTTTGCTCTGCCGTCGCGCGGCCGGCGTCGTTTGGTGGTCTCTCCTGGGGAATGTCCTCCAGGGCTTCGTGCTCCGGTGAGCGGCCGGGCCGACCACCGCGGCGCGGCACCCTGGTGGAGCGATCGAGATGAAGGAGAAGCCCATGAGCTCGCTCCTGGCGGGCGAGACCGAAACGACAATTCCAGAGGAGCGGGACGCGCGCGCCAAGGTGCAGCTCGACGCCGGGTTCGGCCGGGTTGCGCCGTCGCGACGGGAGGCGCCCGCTGGCGGGCAAGCTGCGCCGTCCGCGCGGCCGGGCGAGGACGTGACCGAGATCTACCTTCAGGAGATCTCGCGCAACGCGCCGCTGAGCCGGGATCTCGAGGTGGAGATCGGCCGGCGGATCGAGTCGGCGGATCGCGCGGGGATCGAGGCCTGGGTCGCGTCGCCCGTCGCGCTGCGCGAGCTCGCGGCACTCGCGGATGACCTGCAGGAAGGTCGGGTGGGCGTGGGCGATCTGCTGCTGAATGCGGACGCGGACGACGAGCTGCGCGACGCGGCGTCCGTGCGGCTCGCGCGGCTGCTCGGGCTCGCGCGAGCCGCGGCGGAGGCCGGCCAGACCGAGCCGGGCGGGCAGCGCGCCCGGGCCGACCTGTCGGCCGGGCTCACCGACGTGCGCCTGGGCCCCGCGGTGGAGGAGCGCCTCGAGCGCGCGCTGTGCGAGGCCGCGGCCGCGGCCGACGGGCCCGGCCGGGAGGCGATCGACGGGACGCTGGCGGCGATGCGCGGCGCCCGTCACGCGGCGGCGGCGGCGAGGGCGGACATCGTCCGCGCGAACCTGCGGCTGGTGGCGGCGGCCGCCCGGCAGCTGCGGCACCGCGGCGTGCCGCTGCTCGACCTCATCCAGGAGGGCAACCTCGGGTTGATGCGCGCGGCGGAGAAGTTCGATTACCGGCGCGGTTATCGGTTCAGCACGTACGCCACGTGGTGGATCAAGCAGTCGCTCGCGCGCGCGCTGATCTATCAGGGCCAGGTCATCAAGGTGCCGGTCCACTTCGCCGAGACCCGTCGTCGGGCGCTGCAGGCGCGCAAGGAGCTGGAGCAGGAGAACGCGCGCGAGGCGGCGCCGGAGGAGGTCGCCGAGCGGAGCGGGCTGTCGATGGAGAAGCTCCAGACGTTGCGGGAGATGGCGTTGCCGCTCGTGTACCTGGACGCCCCGGTCGGGGACGACGACGACGGCCCGCGCGCGGGCGATTCCTTCGCGAGCGAGGATGCGGCGCCGGACGAGCTCCTGGTCCACCGCCGCCTCCACACGCAGGTTCGCTCGCTGCTCGAGTCGCTGACGCCGCGCGAGCGCGAGGTGCTCCGGCTCCGGTTCGGCCTCGACGGCGAGCAGACGCACACGCTCGCCGAGATCGGCGGCATGTTCTCGGTGAGCCGGGAGCGGATCCGGCAGATCGAGGAGAACGCGCTGAGCAAGCTGCGGACGCTGTCGCGCAGGCAGGCGCTCGACACGCCGCTCGGGGGTTGACGCGCGGGCCGAGCGGGGTGCCGCAGGCTCAGCGCTGCGCGTCGCCGCGGCGGAACTCCGCCGTCGCCTCGTCGAGCCGGGCCTTGAGCTGCGGATCGAGCGCGAGCTCGGCCGCGGCGAGCGTGGCGTCCAGCTGGTCGGGCCGGCTGGCGCCGATGATGGCCGAGGTGATGACCGGGTTCGCGAGCACCCACGCGACGGCGACGGTCGTGAGCGATTGGCCTGCTTCGGCGACGATGCCCTGCAGCTTCTCCACGGTCGCGAACGCGCGCTCGTTCCAGTAGCGTTGCTGGTAGTTGCTCGCCGCCGCGCCGAGCGTGAAGCGCGTGCCCGGCGTCGGCTCGCCGCGGCGGTGCTTGCCCGTGAGGAACCCGCCGGCGAGCGGGTTGTACGGAATGACGCCGAGCCCCTCCTCCTGCGCGAGCGGGAGCAGCTCGCGCTCGATCTCCCGGAACAGCAGCGCATAGCGCGGCTGCACGGACACGAGCTGCGCGAGCCCGCGCGCCTCGGAGCGGCCGAGCGCGCGCGCCAGGCGGTACGCCAGGTAGTTGGATACGCCGATGTACCGCGCCTTGCCGGAGCGAACCACGGTGTCGAGCGCCTCCAGCGTCTCGTCGATGGGCGTGTTGCGGTCGTCTGAGTGGAGCTGATAGAGATCCACGTAGTCGGTGCCGAGCCGGCGCAGGGAGGCGTCGATGGCGTCCAGGATGTGCTTGCGCGAGGCGCCCTGATCCCACTCGTTCGGGCCGACGCGGCCGACGCACTTGGTGGCGAGGATGAAGCGGTCGCGCTTGCCCTTGAGCCAGCGGCCGACGATCTCCTCGGTGCGCCCGGCGGTAGGCAGTCCGCCGCCCAGCGGATAGACGTCGGCCGTGTCGAGGAAGTTGACGCCGGCGCCGGCGGCCTTGTCGAGGATGGATCGGGAGGTCTCCTCGTCCGTCTGGAAACCGAACGTCATCGTGCCGAGACACAGGCGAGAAACGGTGAGGCCGGTACGGCCGAGGCGGGTGGTCGGGAGGGTCATGGTGTTCCGTGATTTCTTCGGGAGTGGCCCGTAGAGTTGTGGGCAGGGTGGCTCGGGATGTCAATCGGGCACGCCGAGCGGAGTGAAGCGCCTTGGGAAGAAAGGAGATGGCCGAGCGGCGGCAGATCAGTAATAGATCGGCCCCACGCTCCCGCCGCCGGCGACGACGGCGTCGCCGTTGATCGCGACGCTCCTCGGCGAGGCGAGGAACGTGACGACCCACGCGACCTCGCGGGCGTCCACGATGCGGCCGATGCTCACCGAGGCGGCGAGATCCTTCTCGGACTCGGACCGGGTGCGCTCGGTGCGCGTCGCGCCGGGGTGCACGACCGTGACGTTGATCCCCTTCGGGCCCAGCTCGTCCGCGAGGTTCTTCGTGATCGCCGCCACGCCGACGTTGCGCAGGGTGGCGACCGGACGGCCGGTCTTGCGCACGGCCAGCCCGCCGATGTTGATGATGCGGCCCCAGCCGTTCGCGATGAGGTGCGGCGCGACGGCGCGCGCGGTCCGCAGATAGCCCACGACCTTGATGTTGATGTCCTCGATCACCTGCGCGTCGAGGATCTGGTCGAGGCGGGTGGCGGGCGAGATCCCGCCCGGCAAGGCGGCGTTGTTGACCAGGATGTCCACGCCGCCCAGCGCGGCGACGGCGCGCTCGACGAGCGCGTTGACCGAGGTCTCGTTGCCTGTGTCGACCACCAGCGGGACGACGCGGCGGCCCGTCTCCGCCGAGAGCTCGGCGGCGGTCGCCTCCAGCTTGTCCTTGCCGCGCGCGGCGATCACGACGTCCGCGCCCTCGCGCGCCAGCTCCCGCGCGATGGACTTGCCGATGCCGCGGCTACCGCCGGTGACGATGGCCCGCTTGCCGGTGAGTTCGAGGTCCAAGATCAGCTCCCTTTCATCCGCAGACACGACGCCTGGGTCGTCGCGCGTCGCGGGAGCCGCGGCAGAGCACGTTTCATTCCATGCTCTTCTCACCCCACCTCCGCAGGTGAGATGACACACGCCGGCCTGCGCGGCGCCCTGTCGTCCTGCGCGGCGCGCCTCCGGGCGGCATCGCGCCACGCAAGCCCGCCCGGCGGCTCGCCTGTTTCGCAGGCAGTAGGCTGCTGCCGCTGTGCTGCGGGCACAGCAGCCCGCCTATCGCGATCGGAGCCGATCGACGGCCGCGAGCACACCCGCCGCGATCGCGAGGATCGGCGCGCAGACCACGCCGCCGAACCACGAGAGCGCGTAGGCGACGCCGAGCGAGGCGTCGCCCCCCCCGCTGCCGGGCGGGGCGGTGCCGCTCAGCACGGAGACGTGCTCGCGCAGGCCGAGCAGGTGGCAGGCGGCGAAGGCGGCCACGAGCAGCGCGGCGCCGAGGGCGAGCAGGCGGCTCACGGGGCGCCTCCCGCGGCGGCGATCCGCTCCCAGAGCGGGCCGAAGCTCAGCGCGTAGAGCAGCGCCGCGTCGCCGACCTGGTTGCTCGCGGCGTAGCGCAGCCGGCCGCCCTCGCGGATCGGGAACGCGGCCAGGTCGAGCGAGGTGAGCAGCGCCCCGAGGTACGGCGCGTCGCCGAAGGCCGCCGCGCCGAGCAGCGCGAGGCCGCTCGATCCGGCGCTGGCCCCGACGAGGGGCACGATCGGGCCCGAGTCCACGTCCTCCGGGCCGGACCAGGAGCGCGGCCACTCGCGCGCCCAGCCGAAGCCGAGGAGCTCCGCGCCGAGCTCACGGCGCGCTCGCGCGTACTGATCGCGCGCGAAATCAGGGTCGATCAGGAGCAGCGCGTGCGCGACAAGCCAGAGGGACGATCCCTCCGGGCCGTCCAGGATCCTGCCGTCGTGGGTGTAGCTCGACACGAGCAGCCCTGTCCTCGGGTCCACGAGGCGGGCGCGCGCCGCCGCGAGCCAGCGGCGACCGAGATCCAGGCCTCGGCGCTCGCCGCGCAGCGCGTCGGCCATGCGCATCGCGCCGAGGGCGAGCGTGTTGCAGAAGGTCCAGCACTCGTCGGGGTAGCTCTCGGCCGACAGCATGGGGCTCCGCTCCATGCGGGACCGCATCTCGGCGACGCGCGCGTCGAGCTCGGCCTCGAGATCGGCGCGCCGCGCGACCAGCGCGCGGGCGCCCAGCATGAGCGCGATCTCGCCGTCCACGAAGAGGCTGCGCGCAGGCTGCTGCACGAACGGCCCCCGCGTGGCGTAGGGCATCATGAAGTGCAGCATCCCCCGCTCGCGCTCGAGCGCGAGGGTCTCGTCGACGATCCGGTCGATGACGGCGAGGTGGCGCGCCTCGGCGCCTGGATCCCGCAGCGCGGCGTTGGCGAGGCCGAGGACGAGGAAGGTCCGTCCCATGAAATCCCACTCGGCGTTCGTGGCCCGCATCCGCGCGAGCGCCGCGTCCTGCGCGGCGCCGTCCTCGTCCCAGAGCGAGAGCTGATGCGCGAGCAGCGCCTCTCCGCGCGGCGAGAGCGCGCCGGAAGCGCGGTGCTCGCCCGGCTCGTGCCGGAAGAAGAGCTGGAGACTGGGAAGCCAGACGGCCGTCGCGACGAGCAGGGACAGCGCGACGGCGCCGAGCCGGCGCAGGCGGCCAGCGGCCCCAGGGCGGACCACGACGCCGGTGGAAGAGAGGTCGGTCATGAGACGGAGCGTGGCGCGGCGCCGTGGCCGGGCCGCGCGCGAGATGTGGCGGATCGGAGGATGTCCCGGGGATCTTCGCGCCGGATGGCCGATCCCGTACGGCGCAAGGGTGGGTGCGGGGGGGCGATTTGCCCCCGAAGGCGGGAAGGCAGGAAGGAAATCGTCAATGATCTTCCCGCCTTCCCGACTTCATGTGACATCTCTCCGGGCAAATGCCCCCACCACCCCATGGTGGCCGGATTGGATGGCCGCCTGTTCCGCAGGGCCATCGCGATACGCTATCGAGCGTCGGGCGGCGGATTGACGGGGGCGACCTGGCGGAAGAGCTTCCTCACGACCGCGCGGGTCATGGCGAGGAGGTTATCGCCGGTGAAGCGGAACCAGAAGCCGACGTAGCAGCCGTTCGTGCGGAAGCCCGGGTTGACCGCGGCGTAGCGCCTCGCGGCCGGGCGGTCGAAGTAGCGCGCTGGATAGCGGCGCAGCGTCTCCTCGGTGATGAAGATGTCGACGAAGACGAGGCCGGTCTCGTCGTCCACGCGGTAGTCGCTCTCCCTGGCGAGCGTGAGGAGCGCCTCGCGCACGGCCTCGTCCTCCGCGGTGCCCCGGCGCTTCGGATCGAAGAGCTCGTAGCGCGCGAGCGCCTCGGTGATGGAGACGAACCCGAAGAGGCTGGCGAGCGAGAGCCGGTAGAGGCGAGTCCGCGGCGCGCGGCGCTTCGTCTCGATCAAGAACAGGAGTCCGGAGGCGAGGTGCAGCCCGCGGGTCCGGAATTCGGGCGAGATCCGCAGCTTCCCGCCGACGATGGCCCGGCTGCGCGGCAGGGCGAGGGGCGCGGTCTTCCAGAACTGGAATCCGACGATCACCCCCGAGTCGACGCGGCGGAAGACATGAACGACATCGTTTGTCTCGGCGTGGACGCGGAAGTGATCGAAGTCCTCGGCCATGAGCGCGCTCGCGAGGGCGTGGAGCTCGCGCAGGCGCTGCTCGGTGAAGTCGCGCCGCTGCACGGTCTCGAGGCGAACGGCGGGGCGAAGCGGGGAGAGGCGGAGAAGGGTGTTCAGCATGGCTAGGGAGAACGGCCCTCTGCGCGGTAGCCCATGTACTTCAGGAAGCCGCGCGTGCCCTGGGTCCAGTTCTTCGGGCGGCCGGCATAGAGGTGATCGATGCCGTGGCGGGCGATGCGATCGCCGAAGTCGAGCCACGACGTGTCGCCCGAGACCAGATAAGCCGCGCCGAAGACGTGCGAGATGAGCAGGTTGAGCGTCCCCCACGCGCTGCTCTGGTACGCGACGTCCTCGCAGCCCCAGAGATACTGGAAGGCGACCCCATCGCGGTTGATCGCGTGGTCGCGGTACCACGCCGCGGCCCTGACCACGACCTCGGGGACGCGCGGATCGCGGAGGAGCAGCCACGCGTCCATCAGGCCCTCGACGAGCAGCGAGGTCATGAACGGCGAGCCCCCGCGCGGGCCCCGCCCGCACTCCTCGGGATCCGGAGCGTGGATGTCGTGCTCGAAGGCGCCGCTCCGGCTCGCGCGCTGCCACTCGAAGGCCGTGCCGATCAGCGCGACGAGGGCCTCGCGCACGTCGGGGCGCGGCTCGACCGCGTAGTAGCTGGCGAGGCCCATCAGCGTCCACGCGAGGTTGCGCTCGGTGCCCTTGATCTGCGGCTTGTCCCCTGCCCTCAGGGCGGGCAGGTTCCGCAGGTACGCCTCGCCCAGCCCGCGGAGCGCGCGGAGCGCCTGCGGATCGCCCGTGAGCAGGTAGTCGTCGAGCATCCCCTGGCCGAGCATGTTGCGCAGGTGCCTCCAGGCCATGGGCGTCGCCGGGTCCCAGCGATCGGCGCACGCGTAGAGGGCCACCTCGCCGCCCGCGAACCAGCGGAGCTCGTTCCCGCGGTACCAGGTCGACTCCTCGCGCGCGCGCCGGTACGCGCCGGGCGTGCCGTGGTGGATGAAGCGCTGGAACAGCGCGTGTGGCGCGTCGTAATAGGTGCGCTCCATGGCCGTCGCGCCGCAGCCGATGCCATAGGCCTGCCAGGCGGGCGTCATCTCGGCGAGGTAGCGCTCGCTCTTGTCCTCCCAGACCTTGAACGCCGTGTTCTGGTCCGCGGTGATCTGGTAGCCGATCACGCGGCTCCTCGCGTACCAGGACGGCGGCAGCCGGGCGACCGCGGGGCCGTCCGGGCTGGGCGCGAGCGCGCCGGCGTCGCGGCGGCCCGGCGCGCCGTACTCCAGGGAGAAGGTCGCCGAGGCGCCCTCGTCCAGGGAGGCGCGCCACGCCACCAGCACGGCGCGCTGCGAGCCGTCCGCGGGCCAGGTCGCGATCGAGGCGGCGTGGAGGCTCACCTCAGCGCCGGCGGGGTCGACGACGCGGAGGTGCGCCGGGTCGAGGAGCACGCCGGACGGGAACGGCACGCCGAGGGAGACGATGCCGTCGCGCAGGGCGCCGCGGTCGGCCGTGACCGTCACAGGCACCTGGCCTCGCTGCGCCGCGGGCCTGCTCCCGGCGAGCGCCGCGCGGTCCGGATGACCGGGGGCGCTGCTCGGGCTGGCGGCGCACCCCGCGAGGAGCGCGACGAGCAGGACGGGCGCTGGCGAGCCAGGCCCGAGGCGCGTGCGCTTGCGTGGGGTCGACATCGGCCGGGCGGCATCTAGAATAGCCGAGATGCCGCGGGAGAATACGGCATTCGGTCATCCCTGGTCTCTGCCCGGGCTCGCGCTGGTCGGTCTCGTGGGCTGCGCCGCGGCCCGGCCCTCCACGGCGGCGCTCGTGGACTCGCGGGGGATCAGCCCGCCGGAGCGGCCTCTCTTCGAGGTGAGGGCCGGCGAGTTCTTCTGCCGGTTCCACCACGGCGACCGCGAGGAGCCGCGGCTCCCGTGCCGGATCATCGATCCGGGCGATGGCGGGCGGCGGCTCGAGAGCGTCGGGGAGCCCCGGCGCATCGAGGGGGCGCTGACCCCGATCGATCACCGCAGCATCCGGTTCGAGGGCACGTTCGCCCCCGCGCCGGGCGCCGCGGCCGAGACCGTCACGGCCACGTTCGAATCGGTGGACTACCACCTGTACCGCGGGGCGCTGCGCGCGGCGGGGGGCGAGACATGGGTGACGCTCGAGTACCTGCCCACGCCGCAGGACATGAGCGGCCAGCCGGCGGCGGCGGCCGGACCCGGGGCGCGGCCGGAGAGCGCAGGGCGGCGCTAGAGCATCGAGCCGTTGAACGTCGTCTAGCCCCCGTATCTACCGGAGGCCGTCGGAAGGGTGGGGCTGTCATTGGCCCGGAGACGTTTCACACGTCCTCATGCTCTACGCCACGTCGAAGCCGGCGCTCAGCAGGTCCTGTGGCCGGGACGACGAGCCGATGTGGACGCGGAACTCCCCCGGCTCCACCACGCGGCGCCCCTCGGCGTCGATCAGGGACAGCGCCGATGCGGGGACGTCGAACCGCGCCGTGCGCGCCTCGCCCGCGGCCAGGCGCAGCCGGCGAAACGCCTTGAGCTCCTTCAGCGCCCACGTGGACGACGTCACCCGATCTTCGATGTACAGCTGGGCGATCTCGACGCCCTCGCGCTCTCCTGTGTTGGTGATCGTCACCTCGAAGGAGGCCACGCCGCCTCGCCCCACGCTGGGCGTCAGGACCTTCAGGTCGCTGTACGCAAAGCGCGTGTAGCTCAGGCCAAAGCCGAACGCGAACGCCGGCTCCTGCGTGAGGTCGGCGTAGCGGCTCCCGTGCTGGCCGCGGGCCTGGTTGTAAAACACCGGCTGCTGGCCCACGTGGTAGGGAAACGAGATCGTCAGCTTGCCCGAGGGGTTGATCCGCCCGAACAGCGCCTCGGCCACCGCCCGCCCGCCCATCATCCCCGGATTGAACGCCTCGACGATGGCCGACGTGCCGAGCACCGAGCGCGGCATCACCAGCGGCTTGCTGTTGACGAGGACCACGACCGTGGGCACGCCCGTCCTGGCAATCGCGTCCGCCAGGGCCCTTTGCCCGCCCATGAGCTCCAGGGTCGCCGTGCTCTTCGTCTCGCCGATGAGCTCGATCCGATCCCCGAGGACCAGGACCACCACGTCGGCGCCCCGGGCCAGCTCGACCGCCACGGGGATGTCCGACTCGTCCTCGCTGACGACCGAGCACCCCGCAGCATGGACGACCTCGCACCCCGAGGGAGCGAGCTCCCGTATCCCCTCCATGATCGTGACGATGCTCGAGCGAGGGTGCTGGGGGCCGTTGCCGCCGCTCATCTGGCCCGACCCGAGCGACCAGTCGCCCAGCTGGGCGATCGGGTCGTCCGCGTTGGGACCGATCACCGCGATCCGCCGCAAGGGCCCCGGCGCCGCGCCCGCCCCGCGAGCGGCGTCGCTCGCCGCCGGGGAGCCCGCGCCGTCCGCGAGCGGCAAGAGGCCGTCGTTCTTCAGCAGCACAAGCGACGCCCGCGCCACCTCCAGGTTGAGCTCCCGGTGGGCCGCGCACCCGATGATCTCCTCGATCCGCCGCTCGCTGCTGTACCCGGGGTCCTCGAAGAGCCCGAGGGAGAACTTGAGCGAGAGGACGCGCCGCACCACCGCGTCGATCTCGGCCTCGGCCAGGAGCCCGCGGCGCACCGCCTCCTGCGCCCCCTCATGGAACTGCGGGGTCGCCATCATCAGGTCGTTGCCGCTCCGGATCGCCACCGTGGCCGCCTCGGCCATGTCCTTGCAGACCTTCTGATCGAGCACGAGATTGGCCACGTTGTTCCAGTCGGTCACGACGATCCCCGCGAAGCCCCACTCCTCCTTGAGGACCTCGGTCAGGAGCCAGCGGTTGGCGGTGGCCGGTATCCCGTCCATGGACTGATATCCTGTCATGA
The DNA here is from genome assembly GCF_051521365.1 of Sorangium sp. So ce590. Classification (NCBI taxonomy): domain Bacteria; kingdom Pseudomonadati; phylum Myxococcota; order Polyangiales; family Polyangiaceae; genus Sorangium; species Sorangium sp. So ce590. The sequence continues at coordinate 3,225,600 of NZ_CP150346.1, read as the reverse complement.
ACGCCATGCAGCCGCTCTGCGCGGCCTTCTCGAAGGGCGGCAGGAAATAGGAGCGCAGGTAGCGCCGCGAGATGTTCGCCTCCGACGCGTCACGGCCGCCCAGCGTCTCCGAGTAGCCCGCGTAGTGCTTTGCCGTGGCCAGCACCGCGTCCGGATCGTCGAGGCCCTTCCCCTGATAGCCCTTGACCATCGCGCACGCGAGCTCCCCGATGAGGTAGGGATCCTCGCCGAACGTCTCCCCCACCCTGCCCCAGCGCAGATCACGCGTCAGGCACAGGACAGGAGAGAACGTCCACTTGAGCCCTGTCGCCCGCATCTCGGCGGCGGTGACCCGGGCGACCTGCTCCAGAAGGCCTGTGTCCCAGCTGCACGCCATGCCGAGCTGCGTCGGGAAGATCGTGGCGCCCGCCCAGAAGGAGTGACCATGAATCCCGTCATCGGCCATCAGCACCGGAATGCCGAGCCGGGTGCCCAGCGCGCGCGTTATCGCCGCGTCCGCGTCCTTCCCGTTGCAGTGCAGGAGGCTGCCGACCTTCATGCGCCCGATCGCGTCCTCGAGATCTCCCTGCGCGTCCAGCTGCATGAGCTGGCCGATCTTCTCGTCCAGGGTCATCCGACTCAGGAGGTCTTCCACCCGCTTGCCCACGGGTTGCTTGGCATCTTTGTAAAGGGGAGCGTCGATCATGAGTTCTCCTGAACAGGACGAAGGGCGCACGATAACAGGTCCCCCCACTGGCGCAAGACGGGGGACTTCTACCGTGCAGGGCCGGGCGTGCGAGGCTGGGTGAGCACAACAGACGATCGCGCGCCCTGCGCTCGACCGCCGCCGCGCGCGTCATCGCTTCTGCCGTGACAGCCTCGCTCCCCCGCGGCGGCGGGCGGCGAGCTCTGCATCCTCCAGCCCCGCGCGCCCGCGCTCAACCCCGCGCGCCCGCGCTGAGCGCGCTGGCCGTCGCGCGGGTCGGGACGCTCTGGCACGAGCGGCTCGAGGCCGAGCCGGGCACGCGTGGCCCCGCAGCGTCCATCGCGGAGGTCGCGGCGTACGCGGAGGACGTCGCGCGCGACGACACCTGCTGCGCGCGCTCCGCCGTCGAGCAGCCGTTCAGCGAAGCCCGGGGCGCGCCGCATCGACGCGCGCGCCGGGCGGGCCGCGCTCGACCTCACCCCGGTCGGATCACATGCGGACGACCGCGCTGCCCCACGTGAGCCCGCCGCCGAGCGCGCAGAGCAGCACGTGATGCCCGGGCAGGATCCGCCCGTCGCGGAGCGCCTCGTCGAGCACCGCGGCGACCGAGCCGGCGTTGGCGCCGGCCGCGCCCTCGCCGTCGAGCGCGCCGAGGACGCGCTGCCGCGGGCACCCGAGGCGATCGGCGAGGTGCGCCGCGAGCTGGGGGTCGGCGTGGTGCGGGATCACCCAGTCGATGTCCGCGGGCGCGAGCCCGGCCGCCCCGAGCGCCGCGAGGGCCTGCGCGCCGAGGTGCTCCTCCGCCGCCTGCCGCAGCTCGGGCTGCTTCACGCGCAGGTACTGCCGCCGGTCGGCGAGCCGCTCGAGCGTGAGCGGCTCCGCGGATCCACCGCCGGGCACCTGGAGCACGTCGGCCCTCTTCCCGTCGGCCCGGAGGCTGACGCTCAGGATCCCGCGCCCGTCGCCGGCCGCCGGCCCGACCACGACCGCGCCGGCGCCGTCGCCGAAGAGCTGGGCCGAGGCCCGATCGCGCGGATCCATGCGGCGCGAGAGCAGGTCCGCGCCGATCACGAGGACGTGCTTCATGGTCCCCGCCGTGACGAACTGGGTCGCCACCGACAGCCCGTAGAGGAGACCCGTCAGCGACGCGGAGAGGTCGAACGACGGGATGAGCTCTGCGCCGAGCTTCTGCTGCACGTACACCGCCGTCGCCGGCATCGGCGCGTCGCCGCTCGACGTGGCGAGGATGATCATCTCGAGGTCGCGCGGCCCGAGGCCGGCCGCGTCGAGGGCCGCCTTCGCCGCCCTCGTCGCCAGATCGCTCGTCGTCTCGCCGGCCGGGCCGCGGCGCCGCGCGTCCTCCGCGCGGGCGCCCGCAGGCGCGCCGCCCCCCGCGCTCGCGTCGCGCGCCGCGCCGTCCGCCGGCGGCGCGCCTGCGGGCGCGGCGCTCTCCGGGGCGGCGAGCGGCAGGGAGCGGCCTGTGCCGAGGATGCGCGCGCGGGGATTTCTGGCATCGAAAGTCATTGGGAGCGCAGCCTACATCATGGGCTGCGCGTTGGGACCGGCGATCGAGCGCCGGGCCCGGTACACGGAATGCTTGAGTCGCGGACGCGCTCCGGTACATAAAGCGCCGCGATGGCTACGAGCTCCGAAGACAAAGACCGCCCCGACACGGACGACGCACCTTCCGGCGAGGCCGACGCGCAGGACACCAGCAGGGAGGAGGACGACGGCGAGGGCCGCGCCGATGCCCGCGCCGACGCAGCGGCCCCCGCCAGCCCCGCCAGGGCCTCGCGCCCGGCGAAGCAGGCAGGCGCCGCCCGGCGCCCGGCGGGCAAGAAGCCCGGGGCGCGGCCGCGAGCGGCCACCCAACCGCAGGGCGGATCGCTCGGCAAGAGCATGATCCTGTTCCTGATCATCATCGGCGGCCTGGCCGCGGCCTTCGCCTACTTCGGGCGCGAGCCCGCGCCCGGCGCGGCCGGCCCCAAGTGGAAGCCCGGGGACAAGGCGCAGGTCGAGGTCACCCTGGTGTCCAGCGACATCAAGGAGCTCGCTTGCTGGTCGGCCGAAGAGGTCGCCGGCCGGCACTGTGCGTTCGAGTCGGCCACCAAGGGCTGGTCCAAGGGGGATGCGGACGACAAGAAGCTGCTCCGTCCTTACACCACGACCGACCGCGTCCAGTTCCTCGCCGCCGGCCTCTGGAGCGAGCCCGCCCTCACCGCGGGCAAGCTGCCGTCCGCACGGTTTGCGGTGAAGTGCACCTACACCGTCGAAGGCAAGATGAAGCGGCCCGGCATCCGCTGGACCAGCGAGGGCGCATGGCTCGACCGGACCGATGACTGGTACACGGGGCTCTTGTCGGATTGCAAGCTCATCAACCCCTGATGTGGCAGGCGCTGCTGCGTTCGCCCGCGTCACGCGCGGCGCGCGCCGCGCGACGCAGTGCACAGGGCGCGCGCCGAGCGTCCTGCGCCATACTCCTCGTGTGACCGCGACCCGCCGTGGTAGTGTCATGGTTGGTTTGGAGGTGCTCATGCCCTGTCATCGGGTGATCGCATTGGTGTCGTTGGCCGCGTTGTTCGCCGTTGCTGGATGTGAAGCGGACCCGGGCACCGTGAACGTTCTGCCGAACTACATCAGCGTATCGAGCTCCTCCGGCGGGGGCGCGGGCGGGGAGGACGTCGGGACGACCACCACCGTCTCCACGACGAGCGCGGGCGGCGACGGCGGCGCGGGAGGCATGGCGTGCGCGTGCGAGGCCGGGCTCTCGTGCTGTGGCCCGGCCTGCGTCAACCTGGCCAACGATCCGCTCAACTGCGGCTCGTGCGACACGCGCTGCGCCGAGGCGCAGGCGTGCATCCAGGGCGAGTGCAAGGATCCCTGCGACCCCGACTTCGGGTGCGAAGAGGGCATCTGCTGCGGGGTGACGTGCTGCAACGACGGCACGATCTGCTGCGACTACGGGACCAGCGCCGAGGCGCCTGACGTGCACTGCCAGGCGCCGGTGAACGGGACCTGTCCCCTTGCCTGCAGCGGCTGCGAGAGCTGACGGACATCGATAGCGACGCGGCGGCGCGCGGCGTGCCCGGACGATCCGGGGGCGCAGCGCGTCGGCGCGTTGCGTGCCGTGCGCGGGCCTCCCGGCCTGTCGCGCGCCGCGACGACCTGCTGCGCGCACGCAGCGCCCCCGTCCCGCGCGCGGCCCTCGCGCGCGGGTAGCTCACCTTTCCTGGAAGAGCTTGCCCGGATATTTGCGCTCGAAATGGCCCACGACGCCGCGGCCGATCGCCTCGATCGTGAGCCCGGCGATGCCCATCTTGATGGCCGGCCCGATCAGTGGGACGAAGCCGACGGCCCGGGTGACAAGGAATTTCAAGCCTTGCCCGAGGATCGCGAAGCTCCCGCCAGCGGCGGTCGTCGCCACGGATCCGACGGTCTCGCCGTAGATCTCGCCGACCATCCCCATCATGTGGGTCTCGATCGCGACGAGCCCGGTGGACGTCGAGATCGGGAGCGGGAGCGCGGCGAACGCAGCGCCGCCAATTGCGTAGCGGTGAACCCAGCGAAGAGCTTCATCCCTGCACGTCGTCATGTCTCGAGGTTGCCGCAAGTCGCGCCGTCCGTCCATCGCACACCGCGCTGATGCAGCAGGTGCGAGGATCGGCTCGGGCGCGCGCCGTGTCCTCTGTGCGCTGCCTTCCCGGCCGGTGGGGAATCGCGCGTGCGTGACCGTCGTCCGGCTCGACCTCCGCGCTCGCGCCGGAGAGCGGAGCCGAGGCAAAGCGACCCCGCGAGGGGATGTACAACCGTCGGAGCCCGCGTCGATCGGAGCTCCAGCGGACGGCCCTCGATCGCGCCTACGCGAGCGCAATGTGCGAGCTCGCCCGCCGCTTCCCCGACGACCTCGATGCCAGCGCCCTCTTCGCCGAGGCGCTCATGGACCTGCGCCCGTGGGATCTCTGGACGCTCGACGGCCGGCCCGAGCCGGTCCGCCACACGCTCGGCACGGCGCTCCTCGAGGGCGGGTCGCCCGCGCGACGCCGAGGCGACGTACCGGGAGGATCTGGCCCGGAACCCCGACAATGGCTTGTCGCTCCGCGGCCTCGAGCAGAGCCTGCGCGCACAGGGCAGGGAAGAGGAGGCAACCGCCGCACACGAGCGCTTCGAGCGCGCCTGGGCGCGAGCCGACGTGCAGCTGTCCGGGTCACGCCTGTGAATGTCCGGTCTCGAGCGGCCGGGAGCGACGAGGAAAAGAGCGCATTACCGGCATGCGCGTCGGCTCATCTGCTACGTTGATCGGGTGTTGTGCGCAAAGCTTGGACTCTCAGCGCTCCTGTGTCTCTTCTCTTTCACTGTCAGCCTGTGCGCCGCGTCGCTCCTCGGTTGCGAGGGCACCGAGCTCCCGCCGTATTCTCACCTGCCGGGGGACGACGCTGGCGGACCCGGGTGTGCACCGGGGCAACTCAGCGGCGTGAGCGGATGTGTCTCGGCGGGCATTCAGGGCTGCCCCGGCGACTTCGTCGGCGAGGACGGCTTCTGCCGTCCGGCGCTCGAGAAGTGTTCACCCGGGACGGTCCCGAGGGTGGACGAGGGTTGCGTCGAAGTCGGGATCCCCGGCTGTGCGGCGGAGTTCGTGGAGGGCGGCGGCTGTCATCCCACCATGGCCAGGTGCCCGGAAGGGACCTTCGCGGTCCCGCAGAAGGGGTGTATCTCCATCGACGGCCCAGACGGCTGCGGCGCGGGGCCGTGGGGCCAAGTCGTCGAGGTGCCCGGCGACATCCATGTCGATCTGACCTACGCGGGAGGGGACGGCGACGGGTCGCGGGACAGGCCGTTCACGACGCTGGCGGGCGCGCTCTCGGCGGCGCAGGCGGGGGGGCGCGTCGTCCTGGCCGAGGGCGAGTACGACGAGCCGGTCGAGATCATGAAGCCTATCGAGCTCGTCGGGCGCTGCGCGTCCCGGGTCGTGCTCCGGGGCGAGCAGGACGATTCGAGCGGCAACGTCAGCGCGGTCTGGATTCATGACGTCGAGGGCGCAGGCGTGCGCGGCGTGAGCGTGATCAGCCCTTCCATCGGGCTGTTCATCCAGGCAGCGGAGGTATCGGTGCGCGACGTCCGCGTGACGGGCGGGAGCGGCAACGGCGTCGTCGTCGCGCTCCCGGGCGCGAGCCTCGACATGTCGCGCAGCCTGGTCCAGGCGTCGTGGGCGGGCGAGGGCACGGGCGATCTCTGGACGAACGTGCTGGTCGCATCCGGGGCGCGCGCGCGGCTCACGGAAAACGCGCTGGTCGACGGCACGGTCAGCCTGCGGATCACCTCCGAGGCCGCGGAGGTGGTCGCGGAGGGCAACCTGCTGGAGGCCACCGCCCTGCAGACGGAGACGAGCGATGCGGTCGGCGTGCTCCTCGACGCGGGCACGCTCAGGCTCGACGCGAGCGCGCTCGTCCACCACCGCCTGGGCGCGCTGGTGACGGGCTCCGGCGCCGAGCTCGTGGCGACGCGCAGCCTCATCGCCGCTCCGCCCGAGGGGGCGCTGGAGGCCGGCGGCGTGATCGTGGAGCAGGGCGCTCGCGCGACGCTCGAGTCCAGCGTGCTGTCCGGCGCGTGCGACGCGCAGCTCGTGGTCGCGGACGCCGGCACGGCGGTCGAGGTGTCCGGGACCCTCTTCCAGGGCGCGGCCACCGCGGAGGAGGGCCGCCTCGGGTACGCCATCGAGCAGCGGGGCGGAGCGCTCTCGCTGTCGTCGAGCCTCGTGCGTCAGGCCGGCGACGCGGGCCTGTTCGTGTCGGGCGGGACGTTCTCGGCCAGGGGCGTGGTCATCGCGGGCACGCGCGCGCGCCCGATCCACCGGGATCGCGCAGCCGGCGTGGTGGTGCAGGGCGCGCGGGCCACGCTGGCGTCGACGTATGTCCTGGAGGCCCATGTCGCCGGCGTGGCCGCGTCCCGGGGAGCGGAGCTCGAGCTCACGGACAGCCTCATCGAGCGCGCGCTGCCGGAGGAGCGCGACGGCACCGGCGGCGTGGGCCTGCTGAGCGCCGGGGCGGCGGGGGTCGTCGTCCGGAGGTCGGCGGTGCTGGAGAGCCGCGTGGCGGGCATGCTGCTGCTCGCGTCGCCGAGCACGGTGGAGGACACGGTCATCCGGGGCGTCGAGAGCGGGACGTTCTCCCCCCCGAGCGCCGGCGGGCAGGAGGAATCGGTGCCGGACATCGGCGACGGCCTCCTCGTCCTCCGCTCGGCGGCGCAGGTGAGCTCGGTGCAGGCGGAGGGCTGCGCGCGCGCCGGGCTGCTCTTCAGCGACAGCCACGGTGCGCTCGCGCGCTCTCGCTCCACGGGCAACCGGTTCGGCCTGGTCCTTCAGGGCGCGCGTGCGCCGAAGCTCTCGCAGGACAACACCTTCGAGGGCAACCAGGAGAGCGATCGTGTCACCGCCGGCGCTCTCCCCGTCCCGAGCAGCGCCGCGCCCGCCCCGTGACGCGCCCCCGCCGTGCAACTAAAGCGAGAAGAATTGCCGGATCTTGCCGAGGAGCGCGGTCGTCTTGGCCTCCTCCGCGCCGGCGCGGGCGCGGCGCACCGACACGTTCTCGTCGAGCGCTGACTGGCGCGCGACAAGCACCTCGGTGATCTTCTCGGCGAGGCCCGGCGCCGCCGCCAGGATCTCGTGGAAAGCCTCCTTGTCGACCTTCACGAGCTCGCAATCGATCACCGCCTGGATGGTCGCGCTGCGCGGCTCCCCGGTCATCAGCGACATCTCGCCGAAGAACTTGCCCGGGCCGAGGCGCGCCACCTCGGCCGTGCTGCCGCCCTCCCGCCCCACGATCACCGAGACCTCGCCCGACTGCACGATGAACAGCTCGTGCCCCGCGGCCCCCTGCCGGATCACGACCTCACCGGTCATGTAGCTGCAGGTCGTCGACAGCCTCGCGAGCTGGTCGAGGAGCGGCGGCGGGAGCGCGGCGAGGAAGTCGACGACGCGCAGCGACAGCAGGCGGCGCTGCCGCTCGTCGGCCGCGCTGCGCGCCTGCGACTCGGTCGACGTCTCGGCCATCCGGACGGTGCGGGTGGGGAACGGGACCGCGATGCCCTCGCGCTGGAACGCGTACCAGATCCGCTGACGAACCTCGGAATCGACGCGGTCGCGGCGGGCGAAGTCGTCGGTGAAGAAGCAGACCTGGTAGCCGATGCTGCTCTCGTCGAACCTCGCCGCGAGCACGAAGGGCGGCGGCGCGAGCAGCACCCCCGGCGCGGAGGCCACCGCGCCGAGCAGCGCTTGCTCCACGAGCCGCGGCGACACGTCGTAGGGGCCCCGCACCTCGATCGTCCGCCGCGCGGTCACGGTGGGCTTCGTGAAGTTCCGGATCGTGCTCTTCGCGAGCGCGCCGTTCGGGATCGTCAACTCGATCTGATCGTTCGTGAGGACCTTTGTCGCGCGCCAGTTGATCTCGACCACCTGCCCGATGAGCCTAGGATCCGGCTCGATCTGGATCCAGTCCCCCACCTCGAACGGCTGCTGCGCCTGGATCGCGAGCCCGGCGAACAGGTTCCCGAGCGTCTCCTGGAGCGACAGGCCGATCACCGCGGTGAGCAGCGCGGAGGTGGTGAGCAGCGAGCCCGGCTCGACCCCCGCCGCGCGGAGCGTGATGAGCGCGACGCTCGCGTAGACGAGCCCCTGGAGGATGTCGCGGATGATCCGGGACATCGGCCGCCCGAGGCGCACCACGAAGATCAGGTCGACGACGAGGAGGAAGGCGGCCCGACCGAGCGCGGTCAGGAGGAAGAAGAGCGCGACGGCCGAGAGCCCCACGCGAAGCGACGAGGTCGGCTCGAGCGGGAGCCGGGCGAGCAGCGCCGCCACGTGGAGGCCGAGCAGCGCGACCGGCAGGCGCAGCTTCCCGCGCTGCGCTGGCGGCATCAGCAACCGCAGCGCGAGGAGCAGCGCGGCGGCGATGCCGATCCCGAGGGCGCCCGACGACGCGACCCGCACGAGCACGTCCGAGATGGTTGCGGCACCCCGCATGGCGGCCGATGGTAGAGCGCCGCCGGCCCCTGTCACAACCGCGTCGCGAGCGAGCGGTGGGGGCGTCACGGCGCGCCTCGTCGTCGGCAGGGCGGAGGGGCGCGCGTCCGGAGCGGCGCGTCGGCGTTCGCGCTGGCGTAGAATCTCTCACATGCACTGGAGGCGCGGTGCCCCTCACCGCCCTCTTTTCGCCGGAGACGTGGCTCGTATAGAGTCCTCGCCGGATCATGAAATTCATTGGCTTGCTCAGGGGCACCGTCCCCCTCGTTGCTGTCTTGTCGTCCGCGGCCCTCCCGGGTTGCGGCGGCGCCGACCCCACGCCCGCGGCGCCGGTGATGCGCGACGCCGAGCCTATCGAGGCGTCGCGCTCGACGATGAGCGCGCGGTCCGAGATCGGCGGCATGAACGAGGAGAAGGTGCAGGCGGCGTTCGAGCGCGCCGCTCCGCGGCTCTCGCGTTGCTATCACAGGGGCGTCCAGCGGATCCCCTATCTCGGCGGCGAGATCCGCTTCAAGGTCCGGGTGACCGAGGAGGGCACGGCGCGCTGGGCGTTCGTGAAGGACTCGACCCTGGGAGACCGCGAGACCGAGACGTGCATGCTCGGCGTCCTGAAGGCGGCGCGGTGGCCGAAGCCGGTCGGCGGAGAGGGCCTGGCGGAGAACAGCTTCACCTTCGAGCCGAGCAGCGACGAGCGCCCGCCGGTGCCGTGGACGCCCGACCAGCTCGGGACGCCGTACAAGAAGGCGCGGCCGGCGCTCAACTCCTGCCGGAGCCGGGCGGGCGGCGCCCAGCTCAAGGCGACGCTTTACATCGACACCGACGGCAAGCCGCTCAGCGTGGGCGTCTCCAGCGCCGACGAACGGGGCGAGGAGGCGGCCGAGTGTGTCGCCGGCGCGCTCCGCGAGATCACCTTCCCTTCCCCTGGCAGCTACGCCTCGAAGGTGAGCGTCGACATCGATTGACGCCGCTCGCTGCCGGCCGTCCGCCCGCTGGCCAGCGCCGGCGGAGGGGCCGGCCAGCGCGCCGCCTGCCCCTGTGTCCCGGCCCCGTCCGGCGCGGAGGGCTGTCGCTGGGCCTGTCCATCGGGCGCGAAATCTCCCGCCCTTGCTGGGGGCGCGCGCCACGCGACTGAGCTACGCTCCGGTCGTGGGCAAGGTCCTCCGGCAGATCCTGGTGCTCTTGTGGAAGGTGGCTCGCCTCGTCCTGTGGAGGTGGCTGAAGCCGCGGCTGGCGAGGTTCATGATGCTCACCGCGGCGCTCGTCGGGGTGATCCTGCTCGTCGTGGCCGTGCTCGGCAGGCTGTAGGGCGGTTCTCCTGGGACAGGCGGGCGGCGCGGGCGCCGCTAGCTTGTCCGCGGCGGCTTCCGGCAAGTAGTCTCTCCCGCTTGCATGGCTAGGTCACCTTCCTCCTTGCTCCTCGCCACCCTGGCGTGCGTGATCGCGTCGGGAGGCACCGCGGCTTGTTCCGAAGAGAGCCCCGCCTTGGCGGCGCCGGCCTCGCTCGAGGCGGATGCGCCGCATGCCGCCGAGGCCGAGGCGCCGCGCGCCGCCGAGGCGCCGCGCGCCGAGGCCGAGGCGCCGCGCGCCGCGGTCGTCGAGGCGGCGCACCTCGCGACGGCACCCACCCCGGTCCAGGCGGAGGCCGGAGCGACGCCCTCGCCGAGCGCGGCGAAGGAAGGCGCGCGCATCCACTCGAAGGCGCGGTTTGCATGGATCAACCCCGGCCCGTACCCGACACGGGGCTGGAGCGGCTACCTGGGGCTCGGCGGCTCCGTCGCGCTCCGCGGCGGCAGCGTCGAGACCGCGCGGACGCCGGGCGAGGGCTGCGACGCGTGGTACGCAGTCGAGCCGCGGGGCTACGTCTGCGCCGGCGCCAGCGCCACGGTCGACCCGAACGACCCGGTCGTCGCCGCGCTGCGGCCGCACGCGCCCAGGATCGACTCGCCGTGGCCCTACGACTACGCGGAGTCGACCGGCGCGCCGCGCTACCGGCAGCTCCCGAGCGCGAAAGAGCTGCGGCGCTCCGAGTGGGACATCGAGAAGCACCTCGCGAACGCCGCGAAGGTGCGCGCCGCCGAGGGGTTGAGCGACGAAGCCATCGGGGAGATCGACCAGGCCCTCGTCGGGGTCGATCTGAAGCCCGCGGGCGTCGCCGCGCCGGCGCTGTTTCCCTTTGGCGCTCTCGTGCGCGAGGGGCGCGACAGGATCGTGAACGGCTCGACGGTGGCGTTCACCCAGGTGTTCGACGCGCAGGATCGGACCTGGGTGGTGACGTCGGACCAGGCGTACATGCCGAAGGATCGGCTGAGGCCGTACCCGCGCTCGAGCTTCCAGGGTGTGTGGCTGAAGGGCGAGCGTTCGCTCCCGCTCGCGTTCTTCCGCAAGACCGATCGACCGAAGTACCAGCGGGGCGCCGGCGGCCGCTTCGAGCCCATGGGCGCGTCGTTCGTGCGGCTCGCCTCGGTCGGACTCACGAGCCGCGCCGAGGTCGAGGACGGCGAGCGGTTCCTCGAGACGCAGGAGCCGGGGATCTACGTGCACGCGGACGACGCCGTGGTGATCGAGGCGGCGAAGCGCTCGCCGCTCGAGGGCGAGAACGAGCCTTCCTCACCGCCGCGCAAGTGGATCGAGATCAGCGTGCTCGGCGGCTGGTTCGTCGCCTACGAGGAGCTCACCCCGGTCTTCGCGACGCTCATCTCACCGGGGCGCGGCGGCGTCCCGCAGAAGGGCATCCCCGCCATCGAGACCGCGGCGACGCCGACGGGGCGCTTCCGCATCGACGGGAAGTTCGTGACGGCGACGATGGTGTCGAGCTCGAACGACAACATCGTCCACTCCGAGGTGCAGTTCGTGCAGAACTTCCACGGCCCTCACGCGCTGCACGGCGCGTACTGGCATGACGCCTGGGGCGAGCTGAAGAGCGGCGGCTGCGTCAACCTCTCCCCCATCGACGCGAAGCAGATGTTCGCCTGGACCGACCCGCCGGTTCCGGAGGGGTGGCACGGTCTGCGGGCCTCTCGCGACGCCGGCCGCTCCACGGTCGTCCTCATTCACCGCTGATCGCGCGCGCCATCCGGTCCACGAGCCGCGGCGCGGCCTCCGCGAACACCTCCGTCTCGAGCAGCAGGCCGACCACGAGGAAGCCGTCGCGCGGCATGTCGAAGAAGTAGCCGGGGTGGACGATGATCCCCTCGTCGCGCACGAGGAGCTCGACCCAGCCGTCCTCGTCGTGCACGCGCGGGACCTCCAGCGTCGCGTACCATCCGCCGTCGATCGGAAGCCGCCTGACCGCGCCCCCGGCGCGCGCCGCGATCGCCGCGTCGAGCGCCGCCAGGTTGGCCTGAACGCGCGACAGGATCGCGCGCTGGACGGGCGCCTGCGCGGCGAGGATCTCCGGCAGCGCGAGCTGCACCGGGGTGCCGACCGAGAGGTAGGTATCGGCGATGATCTCGAGCCGCTCCACCGCCGCGGCGGCGAGCTCCGGCGGTCCCGAGACCGCAATCCAGCCGAGCTTGAGCTGCGGCAGCGCCATCACCTTGGAGAGCCCGCTCAGCACGAAGGTCAGCGCCTGCCGCCTTCCGGCGAAGCTCGGCAGGCGGTCCGGGGCGAGGTCTCCGTGCGCGTAGTCGCCGAAGACCTCGTCGACGATCAGCGCGAGGCCGCGCTCCCGGGCGCACGCCTCGAGCGCCGCGGCGTCGTCGCGGCGCACGAAGGAGCCGGTCGGGTTGTTCGGGTGGACGAGCACCACCGCGCGCGTCCGTTCGCCGACGGCGCGCTCCAGCGCGCCGAGATCGATGCGCCACCCCTCTTCCTTGAGGAGCGGGTACGGCGTGAGCGCGACGTCCTCCAGGCAGGCCAGGTACTCGAGCAACGGGTACGACGGCACCGGGACGAGCACGTCGTCGCCGCGCTCGGCGAGCAGCTTGAGCAGCCAGCCGTACGCTTCACTTGTGCTGGCCGTCAGCACCACGCCCGCCGGATCCACGTCGATCCCGCGCTCCTGGTAGTAGCGCGACACCGCGGCGCGCGCGGCGGGGTCGCCGAGCGGCAGCGGGGCGTACCTGGAGCCGCGCGGCTCGCCCAGCCGCGCGATGAGGGGAGCCGTCTCGATGATCCCGCATCGCGTCGGGTTCGACTCGGTGAAGTCGACGAGCGCGCGCCCTGCCCGGCGTGCCTCGACGAGGACGGACGCGAGCCGGTTCTCCGAGAGGTCCCAGCCGGTGCGCGCCGCGAACCGGAGCGGCCTCGGCGCGGGCATGCGCCCCGTGTCCGCCTCTGCCGTGGGAGGTCGATCGGCGCTCACCTGTCTCTCCATGGTCCCTTGCTCCATCGTCATCGTGGTCTGCCCTGCCCTGGTGCCCGCCCGGCCACGGTGACACGGACGCCGCCGGACTGCAGCCGGGCGCGGGCTCCTGGGGCCGAGGTCGGGCCCCGGCCCGGGCCGGCGCTCAGCCGCGGCGCCGCCGTCGCGCCGCGAACGCGGCGGCGAGGGCGCCTGCGAGCCCGAAGGCGATGCGGTTCGGCGGCGGCGCGCGGTCCGCACCGACGGCAGCGCAGGAGCACGCGCCGCTCGTTGCCTCGAGCTCCCCGTTCGCCATCCACACGTCGCTCCCGACCGGGAGCTCGTGCGCGCCGAGCGACGCGCCGTCGTAGAGCACGTCGACGGCCAGCGCGGCTCCGCCGGAGCCGCGCGGCGCTGCGAACGCGAACCGCCACAGCCCGCGGCGCACCTCTCTGAGCGGCGTGTGCATCACCCCGCCGCGGAGCGCGACCGTGAGCTTGTCGGCGGGGACCCTCACCGGGGCTCCGTCCGCGCGCCGCAGCTCGATCGTCCCCCAGACCGGCCAGGACGGGTCGGGCCTCGCGTAGGTGCTCGACAGGACGTACCAGCTCTTGTCGAGCGCCGGCGCGGTGTCCCCGGTCTCGGCGGCTTCCAGCGCGAGGCGCGCGCCCTCCAGATCGAGCACGCCGGGCCCGAGCTGCGCGCCGAACGGCTCGGCGTCCTCTGCGCGCCGCGCGCCGGCCTGGAGCACCTCCGTGACCTCTGCCTGGCTCAGGTTCGGGTTGTTCTGGAAGAGGAGCGCGATCGCGCCTGCGACTTGCGGCGCCGCCATCGACGAGCCCGACGCGATCGCGTGGTGGTCGTCGACGACGAAGCAGGGTGTGTCGTCGGGGCACCCGGGCGTATCGAACAGCCCTCCGGGTCTGTCGCGGGGGTCGACCTCGCTCCCCATCGCGGCGGCGACCAGGCCGCCGGGCGCGCTGATCTCGGGCTTGGCCACCCCGAACGGCGTGGGGCCGGTCGCGCTGAAGTAGCAGGCGCTCCCCTCCTTGATCGCCTCGCCGTCGAGGCTCGTCAAGCGCACGCTCGTGGAGCTCTCGTACGGCTCCCAGCGGACGCGGTTGATGGTGCATCCCACGGCGAGCAGGCCGGGGTGGCTCGCGGGCACGTTGATCGTCCCCTGCTGGATGCCGCGCGTGAACTGGAGCCCGAGATCGTGCGCTACCGAGACGTCGCCGAGCCCCGTCACCCAGAGCTGCGCGTCCCCGTGGCCTTGCAGGCGGATCGCGAACTCGCCCGCCTTCCACGCCCCGCTGAAGGCCACGACGGCGCTGTTCGTGTCCGCCGTGATGGGCGACTTCCCGTTCGCGAGCCGGTTGATCACGGCGCCGGTCGTCTCGCCGTCGTCGCTTGTGTAGCCGGCGTCTTCTCCGGGCTCGACAAGGCCGATCCACGTCTCGCCGCCCGGCCCCTCGAGGCCGACCGACACCTCGTCCCCGGGCCTGAAGGTGATCCAGACGTATCCCTGCCCGCTCGACGCGCTCGGCGTACGGATGGGCACGCGCGTCTCGCCGTACTTCGAGATGTGCGCCTCGGTGTGGATCCCCATCGGTCCTTCGCCGTCGAGCTCGTACATCGCGCCGCTGTTGCCGGCGGCGACGACGATCGCGCGTCCCGGGTGAGCGTCGCCGACCATCGCGGCGAGCCCTGCCTCGAGCGGGCTCGTCCCGTCGTGGGGCCCGAAGTCGCTGCCGACGCTCAGGTTGACGACCGCCGGCATGCCGAGTTCCTCGGCGCGATCGAAGATGAACCTCACCGCGTTGAGGATGTCCGGATCCTCGAAGCCCTCACCGGGCCGCGACGGAGCGGCGATGATCAGGGTCGCGGCGGGCGCCACCCCGACGTACCGCGACAGCTTCGGGAGCATCGGCCCGCCGTTGCCCGCCGCGATGGAGGCCACGTGCGTACCGTGCCCCGCGATGTCGCGGAGGATGCCCGTATCCCCCTTCGCGAGCATGGCGTCGATGTCGGCGCCGGAGAAGATCGCGCACGAGGACTGCTCCGGATCATCGCACCCGTAGCGCTGCTCGAGCGATCCGTGCAGCCCTCTGGGGCGCCCGGCCTGCAGCACCCATCTGATCCGTGTCTTGCCGTTCTTGTCCCGAAAATCCGGGTGGGCCACGTCGATCCCGGTATCGACCACGCCGACGATCACCCCCTGGCCGTCCGCTCCGGTGGCCTTCCGGTACGGCTCGAGGTGGATCCACCTCTTGGATCGATCGAGGAGGGGCTGTCGCGGCGGTCCCGTGAGCAGCGAGAGCTCCGGGCGCGCAGCGGCGAAGGCGCCGACGTCGCCGGGTGCGAGCCGGACGGCCCCGAAGCCCGGCGCGACCGGGAGCAGCCCGAGCGACCGCGCGTCGGCGCCGGCGGGGAGCGGCACCAGCACGGGGATGCGCCCGTGCGGATCGGCGAGCGGGTGCCGGCCAAGGCGCGAGCTGAGCAGGCGCGCCACCGCCGGGGCCGGGACGTCGGCGCGCGCATCACCCGCCGCGAGAGCGAGGCCGAGCAGCGCGAGGGGGAGCGGGAGCCTGCGGGCAAGCACGCGACGAGTCTACACCACCTTCTTCCCACGCGGCCGG
Source organism: Sorangium sp. So ce590 (assembly GCF_051521365.1). Lineage (NCBI taxonomy): Bacteria > Pseudomonadati > Myxococcota > Polyangiales > Polyangiaceae > Sorangium > Sorangium sp. So ce590. The sequence continues at coordinate 3,209,980 of NZ_CP150346.1, read as the reverse complement.
GCCCGCGGAGCGCGTCGCCCGCGCCGCGCGCTCTCCGGATCGCGCCGCGGAGCCACGCGCAACGCGCGGGCGCGCCGCTCACACCGGCGGCACGAGGTGCTTCTTGCGCGGCCGCTCTTCGACCTTGCCGGCGTATCGCTCGAAGCGGCGCGCCACCTCGCGGCGGAGGTTCGCCGTCGGGATGATCGCGTCGATCACGAGCTCGCTCGCGAGCTTCTCCAGGTCGACGTCGGCGCGGTACTCGTCGCGCAGCTTCTGGACGAGCGCCTCACGCTCGGGCCCCGCCGGGATCGCCTGGATCTTGTTGAAGTAAACGGCGTTCACCGCGGCGCTCGGCCCCATCACCGCGATGGACGCCGAGGGCAGGGCGATGCACTCGTCCGGCGCGAACGCCGGCCCGCACATCGCGTAGAGCCCGGCGCCGTACGCCTTGCGCACGACGACGGACAGCTTCGGCACGGTCGCCTCGCTCACCGCGGCGATCATCTTCGCGCCGGCCCGGATGATCCCCTGCCTCTCGACGACCGTCCCGATCATGAAGCCGGGCACGTCGGCGAGGTACAGCAGCGGGATGTTGAAGGCATCGCACAGCCAGATGAACCGCGCGGCCTTGTCGGCCGAGTCCACGAACAGCACGCCGCCCTTGTATTTCGGCTGGTTCGCGACGATCCCGACCGCGCGCCCCTCGATGCGCGCGAGCCCCGTGACGATCTCCTTCGCGTAGAGCTTCTTGATCTCGACGAAGCTGCCCTCGTCGATGACCGCGTCGATCACGGCCATGATGTCGAACGGCTTGTTCTCGTCGGCGGGGATCACCTCCTCGAGCGGCCGCTGCCCTGGCTTCTCCGGTCGCGGCTCGACGCGGGGCGAGGCCTCCGCGGAGCTCTGCGGCATCAGCGCGAGGTAGCGCTTCGCGAACGCGATCGCCTCCTCTTCGGTCTTCACGAGCACGTCCCCGCACCCCGAGACCGAGCAGTGCATGCGCGCGCCGCCGAGCTCTTCGAGCGTGACCTTCTCGCCGATCACCATCTCCGCCATCCGCGGCGAGCCCAGGTACATGCTCGCGTTGCTCTCGACCATGCACACGACGTCGCAGAACGCCGGGATGTACGCGCCCCCCGCCGCCGACGGGCCGAACAGCAGGCAGATCTGCGGCACCAGGCCGCTCAGCTCGACCTGGTTGTAGAAGATCCGGCCCGCGCCGCGCCGCCCGGGGAACATCTCGATCTGGTCGGTGATCCGCGCCCCCGCGGAGTCGACGAGGTAGAGCAGCGGGCACCGGAGGCGCCGCGCGGTCTCCTGCACGCGCAGGATCTTCTCGACGGTGCGGCGCCCCCACGAGCCGGCCTTCACCGTCGAGTCGTTCGCCATCACGCAGACGGGGCGTCCGCCCATGGTCCCGGTGCCCGTGACGACACCGTCGGCCGGCAGCTCGGGATCCAGCGCGTTGGCGAGCGCCGCATCCTCGATGAAGCTCCCTTCATCGAGGAGCAGCGCGACGCGCTGCCGCGCGAACAGCTTGCCCTGCTCCGCGTTCTTCTCGTGGTACTTCTGCGCGCCCCCCTTCTCGATGCGCGCCGTGAGCTCCCTCAGCTTCTGATCGAGCGACATGGCGCGACCCATAGCCCTAAGCGCGCCGGGCGACCACCTCCCGCGCCGCCGTTTCGAGCTCCCGCGCGGTCCGGGCCACCAGCACCTTGGTCGACGCTGCGGCGTAGCGCAGCATCGCGCTGTCTCCCGTCCCCCAGGCGCCGGGCCCCTCGGGGCACAGCCAGAGCAGCGCCCGCGCCCGGTCGCGGAGCCTCCTGACGGCCTCCGCCCCGTCCGCGAAGTAGTTCGTGCGCCCGTCGCCCAGGATCACGAGGGTCACCCGCCGGTCCACGTCGCGCCCGTACCGCTCCTCGAAGGCGTGGAGAACGCGCCCGTAATTCGAGTTGTGCGCGCGGCTCACCACCTCGCCGCGCTGGATGCGCTCGAGCGCCGCGCTCGCCGGCATCGTCGCGAAGAGCTCGGTCGTCTCGGCGAGCTCGCTCACGAAGACGAACGATCGTGTCCGGTCGAAGAGCTCCTGCGCCGCGCAGACGAACTCGAGCATGAACCGCGCGGCGACGCGGACCGAGTCCGACACGTCGCAGAGGACCATGAGGCGCGGCTTGTCGCGCCGGCGCGCCCGCCGGGCCGGCTGGAAGGGCACGCCGCCGGTCTGGAGGCTGCGCCGCAGCGTCCGGTGGGGATCGATCCTGCCGCGCCGCGCGCGGCGCCTCCGGAGCCTCTCGGCGCCCCGGAGCCTCTGGGACAGCGCCCTCACGGCGCGACGCACCTCGTCCATCTCGCCTTCGCTGAGCGAGGCGAACGGCACGTCCATGCGGCCGAGGGCCGCGGGCTCTTCCCCCTCGAGGCGCCGGAGCGCGAGCGTCACGTGCTCGCGCACGCGGTGCCGCATCCGCTCCATCTCGGCGGCGAGCGCCTCGGCGAGGGCCTTCCCCCGGTCCTCGCCGAGCGCCTCCTCGAGCGCGCTCCGGATCCTCCGCAGCGCGCCGGCGACGGCCGGCACCCCGAGCTGATCCATCACCCGCTGCGCGAAGAACCCGACCTGGAGCGAGCTCGTCATCGGCGCGAGCACGCGCGCGATCCCCGCCGACCGGAGCGCCTGGTCGAGCTCCCCTGCGGTCCCCGCGAGCGCCTGGAACCCGATCGCGTCGCCGAACGCGCCGCTCCGCTCCGCGGCCGCGCTCAGCAGATCGCGCAGGGCCGAGAGCTCCCCCTCCGAGAACCCGCGCTCCCGCAGGCGCGCCCACAGATCGCCGACGTGCGCGCCCTCCGGTGAGAAGAAGCGGTCGAAGGAGGCATGGTACCGGCGGAGATCGGCGGCGCGCTCGACGACCACCGCGCCGATGGTGTCCCGCAGCCGCGCGCGGTCGCCGAACCCGACGAGGGCGCACGCGCGCGCGACGTCGATGGCCTGCGCCGTCGACACCGCGAAGCCGTCGCGCCGCAGCGCCCATAGAAATTCGTCGATGGAGAGCAGCATGGGGAGCTACCGGCCCCGCGGCGGCTACGGCGCCGGCGCAGGCTCCGCGAGCAGCGCCTTGAGGAGCTTCTCGATCTCGGCGTGCCGGGACGGGTCGTACCCGACCACCACATCGCGGATGACGCCCTTCTTGTCGATCACGAACATCGTGGGGAGCGCGTTGACGCCGTACGCCGCGGAGGTCGACTCCGAGGCGTCCGCGGCGACCGCGTAGCGCATGGACAGGGCCTGCGCTGTCTTCGTGGCGACGCCCACGCTGTCGCTCGTCAGGCCGATGACCCGCAGCCCCTGCGCGGCGTACGCCGCGTGCCACTTCGAGAGCTGCGGGGCCATCAGGCGGCACGGCGCGCACCACGTGGCCCAGAAATCGAGCAGCACCACGTTTCCACGCAGGGCCCCGACGTTCGCCGGAACGGTCCCCGCGACGGTGGCGAGCGGCTTCCAGGCGGGCGCGAAGGTGCCGATCTTGTCGAGGCGAAGGATCTGATCGCGCCCTGGGAACGGCACCAGCGTCGGCGCGACGTCTCGCTCCTGGCCGCCGCGCCGGATCCGGAGGTTCACCACGTTGCCCGGCCCGGCGAGCGCGACACGGGCGACAAGCTGCTTCGGATCTTCGAGCGGGACGCCATCCGCCGCGACGACCTGATCCCCGTCCACGATGCCGGCCTTGGCCGCCGGCGAGCTGGTGACGACGTGCTTCGCGAGCACCCCCCCGGCCGGCCCGGGCTCCAGCTCCACGCCCAGCCAGGCGCGGCGGGGCGCCTCCTCGGCGGCCGCCTGTGAGGCACCTCCCATCAGCGCGGCGCCCGACAGCGCGACAAACGTCGCAGCGAAGAGGGCGCGCCAGACGCGGCCTCGCCTGGAAGAGGCCAGGTGCATCCTGGCAGTGTAGCATCTCGACCGGTGCGGTCCCGACCCCGCCTCTCTGCGTGGAGCGCGCTCGCTGCGGCGGCCCTGGCCTTGCCGATGCTCTCGACGGGGGCGCGGTCCCCCTGGGGGTCGGCTCCCTTGCCGCTCGGGTGTGCGCCGACGCGTTCCCGGACGCACCCCGAGGGGGCAACGGCGTGGATCGGGCGCGGCTCCAGCGCCGCCGCCGAGCCGCGCGCATCGGCCGTTGCGCCCGCTGCGCCTGCGCCCGCGGCGCCGTCGGCCTGGGAGCTTGCCGGCCAGCTCGCGAGCTTCACGCCTGCCACGGGCCGGGCTCGTTCCCAGCACTTCACCGGCGAGATGGAAGCCGAGGTGCGGATCAACGCGGCCGCCGCTCCCTACCCGGCGCTCGGCCCGGCTCGCGTTCTCCCGCCCGGCGCGGCCGTCGTCGAGCTCCACTACCCGGCGGGCGCCTCGGAGCCGGTGACGCTGCTCGCCATGGTGAAGCGCTCGGCCGGCTACGACCCTGACGGCGGCGACTGGGAGTACCTCGTCCTCACACCGCAGGGCACGTCCACCCACCGCGGCGCCTTATCCCTCTGCAAACGTTGCCATGCAGACGCCCCGCACGATCGTCTCTTCGGAGGCCCGCGATAGCGCAGTGCGTCGCGACCCGCCGGCGGTCGGTGGCTCAACTACGCAAAGATTGCGAAGCACGGCGCCCAGCGCGACATCGCCGCCCGAGCTCTCGTTGGAGGGGATTCCGTGACCACCGAAGAAACCGCGGTGAAACGTGATTATTCCGCCGGACGCCCCGTGCCGAGGGCGCACCGGGGCCGACGCGGCGAAATGGCACGGAGGCTGCTCAAGGCGGAATTGACCGTGTTCTTCGCTGTGGGCTGCAGCGTGTCGCGGTCCTCCTCCCTCCTGACGGGCCTCATTAGCTTGCGCTTCGTCGTTCGGCTGGCGCTGTTTCGCCTCGTCCATCGCTCAGCTGCTGCTTGGCTTACGCCTTCTACCGTTTTGTCTGCTTGGCCTGCTCGCCCTTTCTAGCGTTTCAGAGCTTCGCTTGCCTTCGAGAGCGTGTGAGAGCGCGCGGCCATTCCGTGGTGGAATCGCCGCGCGCCATTGTTTTGTCCTGCGGTCGGCTGCCCCGGCGGCCGGCTCCGTGCGCATCGCCGGCCAGGGGACGGCGCGGGCCGCTCGCTCGCTCGGTCGTGTGGACGGCTCACGACAAAGGCGAGCTCAGCCATGGAGGCGTGGCTCGCCACGAGGCGGGAGCAGAGCCCCCGAGGGAGCAGCGAGAATCGGCGCTATTTGCCCGCGAAAGTCACGCCCCTGAGCGAGCGCCCTCAGGTTCCGATCACTTTTCCTTTGACAGGCCGCTCGGGGGCGTATAAACGCCGGCACTCACTTCGCGCAAACGAGCGCGACGCGAGGAGTGCGGTGGCGTAGCCACGTCTTGCTACTTGTTTCACCAGAGCGCCCATAGCTCAGCTGGATAGAGCATCGGCCTACGAAGCCGGGGGTCGGAAGTTCGAATCTTCCTGGGCGCGCCTGATTGGTTGTGTGACAGATCCTGAGACCGTCATGATCGATGACGGAGCCGATGTGCTCTCCTCCGCCATACCGCGATCGGAGGATGCCGGCGACGAAGGTGCCGGCGGCGTCGATGCGCTGCGGATGCGCGAGGCGCTCGCGGAGGCCGAGGCTGCGGCGGCTGCCGGCGACGTGCCCGTGGGGGCGCTCATCGTCGACGCGGAGGGGGTCGTGCTGGCGCGCGGCCGTAACCGGCGCGAGATCGATCAGGATCCGACCGGGCACGCCGAGGTGGACGCACTGCGGGCCGCGGCAAGGCAGCTGGGTCGATGGCGGCTCGAAGGCGCGACGGTCTACGCGACGCTCGAGCCGTGTCCCATGTGCGCGGGCGCGCTCGTCAATGCCCGGATCGCGCGGCTCGTTTACGGTTGTCCGGACCCGAAGGCAGGAGCGGTCGACACGCTCTTCGCGATCGGGCGCGACACCCGGCTCAACCATCGCTTTGCGGTCACGTCGGGCGTGCTCGCGGACGAGTGCGCCGCCCTGCTCCGCGCGTTCTTTGCGAAGCTCCGGACCGCTGCCCAGAGGCGCTGACGTCCAGGCCCGCCCGGGCGCGAGTCAGGGCGCCACCCAGGCGCCGCCCTGCTCCTCTTCTGGTCGCTCGTCGACAGCCTCGCTGCCGTCCCCGGTGGGCGGCCTGGGCGCAAGATGGGGCGCGGGGGAGCCCCGCACGACCGTCTCCTGCAGCCCCTTCTCGAGCTCCTCGTCGGAGATCCGACGGCGCCTGTGCGCGATCTGCATGAGCTTGCGCAGGTACCCGCTCCACGCGGGCGTGACCTCGCCGCTGGCATTGAAGTGCTGCACGCTCGGGTTGGGCAGGATCGACCCGATGTAGAGCGCCTGCCCCAGCGAGAGCTGCGCCGCCGACGCGTTGAAGTAGTGCCGCGCGGCGGCGCCGATGCCGTAGACAAGCGGCCCGAACTCCACCACGTTCAGGTAGAGCTCCATGATCTGCTCCTTGGTGAGCTCCTGCTCGAGGTACATCGTGAGCAGCGTTTCCTGGAGCTTGCGCGCCACGCTCTTGGTCCGCTCGAGGTAGAGGTTCTTGGCGAGCTGCATGCTGACAGTGCTCGCGCCCCGCACGAACCGCCGTTTCCGGAGGTTCTCGCGGATCGAGTTCTTGATGGCCTCCTCGTCGAACCCGTGGTGCCGATGGAAGCCGCCGTCCTCCGTGGTCAGCACGGCGACCTCCATGAAGCGGGAGATGTCCTCGTAGGGCACCCACTCGGCGGTCCCCGGCCCCGACTCGATCTCGACGCGCTGGCGGCGTGGCCCGTAGACCAGACGCCGGAACGCGCGCTTGAAGCGGTCGACGCTCAGCTCCGGCGGCATCTCCGTGACGCGGCAGGTGTTGGAGATGCCCCAGTCCAGCGCGAAGGTCCGATCCAGGTTGGCGGTGTCGAAGCGGAGCTTCCCTTCGATCCCGAACGAGCCGGCGAGCCTCATGCCGTGGAGCTTCGCCACGACCCCCTTGGGCACCGAGTCCAGCATCGACTGGCACGCCGAGAGAGGCACCTCGAAGCTGCCGCGGACCCGGTGCGAAGCCCCGGCGTGCTCGTACTCGCCGCGCGCGATCAGCCTCAGCGCGCCGAGATCGATCTCGGCGTCCTCGGCGACGAGCTTGGACCCGTCGAGCTTGCCGTTCGCCTTGGCTCGCCACGCCAGATCGAGCCCGGCGATGGGCTCGTCCGCCAGGGCCGTGCTCCGCAGGGAGAGGTTCTTCAGCCTCCCTTCGCCGTCGACGCCCAGTGTCTGACCGTCCGCCGACAGGACGACCCGCGCGCGGCTCACGATCGAGGTCCGCGCCACATCGAACAGCCCCATGTCGCCCTCGTGGACGCCGAGGGTCGAGAGCCAGATGGGCCCCCCCTGCACGTCGGCGACGATCTCCTGCGGGGTCTCCTTTGCGTCGCTGATGGGCACGCGAAGCCGGAAGTTGAGCGCCTGCTGGGCATCGGCGCCGGTGGTCGCGATCGCCGCCTC
>NZ_CP150346.1:2772500-3195000 GCF_051521365.1 Sorangium sp. So ce590 | reverse complement strand
GTGAGCTGGCGCGGCACGCCCAGGGGTGAGCCCGCGATGTCGGCCAGCACGATCTGCCAGTGGGCCGCGGTGACCTTCACGTCGAAGGGCTCGAGCCGGCCCGCGTAGTCGATCGTCTCCCCCTCGAAGTCCACGAGCGCAGCGGCATGTGCGCCGGGGATCGCGCACAGGAGATCCTCGAGGATCGACGCGAACGAGGAGGGCGTCTGGTCGCGTGAAAGCCCGCACTGGCTCCGCTTACGAGCTCCGTTGCGCGAGGTGGTCATGGGTCGATCCGAACGAGCTCGAGCAACGCGTCGACGCCGCCGACGACCTTCGGCTCGCGCCGCAGCACCTCGAGGAGCCTGGCCTGCGCGGCGCGCGCGCGGTCCGTCATGATCTCATCGCGCACCAGACCGCGTCGCTCCTCGACGGGCACCACCTGCGCCGGGATGCGCTCGAGGAGCATGATGATGTGCACGCCGAACGGCGAGGCGACCGGTGCGCTGACGTCTCCGCGCGCCTTCAGCGACGCCGCCGCCGCACGGGAAAAATCGACGTCGAACTGCTGCGGCTCCGGGGTCAGCACGCGGCCCGCTGCGGTCACGGGCGAGAGCGCCTGCGCGACGACATCGAGGCCCTCGGCGGGGACGCCCTTCGCGGCGCTGATGAACGCGTCGGCAGCCGGATCGGTGGGCGGCTGCCGTGTCCCCGAGGCGCGCGGCGGCTCGGAGCGCCGGGCCACCTCGCGCGACGACAGCACCGCCGTCCGGATCGCGTCGGCGATCGCCCTTGCCTTGTCACGCGTGGCCTCGTCGGCGTCCGCCGAGAGCCTCACGACGGCGTGCACGGTGCGGTATCCCTCGGGACGATCGAGATCGAGCCAGTGCCGTTCGGTGGCGACGCGTAGCTCGTCGTCCGTCACCGGGCCGGCGCTCTCCGCCTCCTCCTTCAGCAGGTGAAGCAGGCGGCGGGCCAGCACCGCGCTGATGTCGCGCTGCACCTCGGGCTCGTGCTCGAGGCCGCGATCCCGCGCCTCGGCGGCAAAGAGCGCGTCGCGGACCGCGGCATCCCGGGCCTGCGCAGGCGAGACGTGCTGCGCCGCCGCGATGCGAGCCACCGAGTCGACGGGGATGGCGAGCGCGCCCACACGGGCCGCCACATCGGGCGGAAGCGGCAGCGCCCCCCGCGCGGACGTCGACAGAGCAGCCCAGGCCGCGCACGCGCACAGGCACGCGGCGGCCGCGCTCATCCGGCGCACAGGGCTCACGCGTTACCCCCACGGGGACGGAGGATCTCCGTGGACGCCCTGAGCGAGAGCCCGCCGATCACCAGGAGGTAGATGGCCTTGAAATCCTGGCGATCGCCGAGGGCGTGGACCCCGAAGGCGAAGGAGAACGCGGCGGCGGCGAGGAGCAAAATCGCGAAGACATCGACTGCGCGGGACACGCGCGTGAGTGTAACGCGATTTGACACGGAACCGACGGGGATGCGCGGGCGCTGCGGGCTGCGGCAGGCCAGGGCCGGGCCGCTGCTCAGCGCAGCATCATCACCACCGCCCCCAGGACGGCGAAGATGATCAAGACCAGCAGCTGCCGGACGGCGCGGTGGCTGAGCCGGCGTGCGCCCGCCGTGGGTCGGCGGCCACGGGCGACCGCGACGCCGGCGGCCGCGGCGATCAGCGCGACGGCGCAGGCCACGGCGACAGCCTGGGCCAGGAGGGCGCGGTCCGGGTCCCGGACACGCCATGCGAGCACGAGGATGGCGAGGCTCACCAGCGCGCCGAACGCGATGACCGCGACGGCGAGCGGAGGCAGGTGGGCCCGGGCCTGCAGGAGGGGGGCCTCCGGGTCCGGCTCCGACTGGCGCCGCACATCCCAGCGATCGCGCCAGGAAAGCGCGAAGATGCCCCAGGCGATCCCGCCGATCGCCGCCCGGACCGGGTCGAGGCGGGCCGGCTGAAGGGAAGGAGAGGCGAGCAGCCAGGTCAACGTGACGAGCGCCAAGAAGACAGAGATGCCGAGGTGCCGCGCCGCCCGGCGGTGGGACGCGGCGAGCAGCGGCGCAGCAATTCCGCACAGGAAGGCGAGCGTGGCGGCGACGCTGGCGGATACCGGCGCGCCGCGGCCGAACCCAGCAGGCGCGACCGTGATCATCCAGGCGACGACCGCAGCCAGCAGCGCCTGCGGAGCGCCCCCATCCCCGAGACCCAGGCGCGCCGCTCCGGGCTGCGCCGCCTCGGGGCCATCCGCGGCGGACGGCGCATCGCCCCCGCGCGCCACCGTTCCGCCGCGTCCGCCGGATGCGGACGCGCCCGACTCCGCTTCGCGCGGAGCGCCGATCGAGATCGCGCCGGGGGCATCCGTGCTCATGAGCGAGCCGCTAGGCCAGATTTCTCAGCAGGTTGCCCACGGGCAGCACATCCGGAGCCGGCGCGTCGACGCTTGCCTCGCCGCGCGCGCCTCCCTCTTCCCGGGCGACCTCGAGCCCGAGCCGCTTCCAGAGGCCCGTGTCGAAGAGGTGGCTCGGGCGCACGTTACCGAGGGCGGCGAGCATGTTCTGCCGCGTCCCGGGGTGGCGCGCGTCGAGCTCGGCGAGGAGCCGGCTCACCGCCTTGCGCTGGAGGTTGTCCTGTGATCCACACAGATCGCAGGGGATGATGGGGAAGCGCTCCTCCGCGGCGAACGCGGCGAGCTCGGCCTCGGCACAGTAGATCAGCGGGCGGATCACGACGTTGTCGCCAGCGTCGGAGATGAGCTTCGGAGGCATGGACTTCAGCTGGCCGGCGAAGATCAGGTTCAAGAGCAGCGTCGTCACGGCGTCGTCTCGGTGGTGGCCGAGGGCGATCTTCGAGCAGCCGAGCTCGCGCGCGATACGGTAGAGGATGCCCCGCCGCAGGCGGGAGCAAAGGGAGCAGTACGTCTTGTTCTCGGGGATCTTCTCGGTGACGATCGAGTAGGTGTCCTCGGAGATCATCCGGAACTCGTGGCCGCCCGCCGCCATGTAGTCGGTCAGGAGGTGTCCGGGGTAGCCGGGGTGCCCCTGGTCGATGTTGACCGCGATCACGCTGAACCGGACCGGCGCGCGGCGCGCGAGGTCGACGAGGAGCGCGTGCAGCGCGTAGCTGTCCTTGCCCCCCGAGACGGCGCAGAGGATCCGATCGCCGTCGGCGATCATGTCGAAGTCGGTGATGGCGCGGCCCATGGCGCGCGCGAGCTTACGGCGGAGTTGCACGGTTTAGCCGGTGAAGCCTTCGATGAGGCGGAGGAAGGTAAGCACGCCGTGGCCCGTCCCGCCCTTGGAGAAGATGCCGTAGGGCTTGCTCGCCATCGAGGGCCCGGCGATGTCCACGTGGACCCAGGGGACATCGCCCACGAACTCGCGCAGGAACAGGGCCGCGGTGATCGCCCCGCCCCAGCGGTCGGCCGTGTGCTTGATGTCGGCCCAGTCGCTCTTCAGGCCATCGCGGAGCTCGTCGACCAGCGGGAGCTGCCACATCGACTCGCCCGCGGCCTTCGCGGCGCTCCGGAGGCGCTCGGCGAGCTCCTCGCGGTTCGAGAAGAAGCCCGACACCGTGGGCCCGAGGGCCACGACGCAGGCGCCCGTGAGGGTCGCGTTGTCGACGATGAGATCCGGCTTCAGCGCGCGCGCATAGGCGAGGCAGTCGGCGAGGACGAGGCGCCCCTCGGCGTCGGTGTTGATGATCTCCACCGTCCTGCCGTCCAGGGAGCCGAAGATGTCCCCGGGCCGGTAGGCCGCGCCGTCAGGCATGTTCTCGGCCGCGCCGATGACGCCGTGCACCTCGACGCTCGGCTTGGCGGCCGCGACGGCGGCCATCAGCGCGATCACGTTCGCAGCGCCGCCCATGTCGCCCTTCATCTCTTCCATGCCCTGAGCTGGCTTGATGCAGAGGCCGCCGCTGTCGAACGTCAGCCCCTTGCCCACGAAGACCAGCTTCCCCTTCGGCTTCCCGGGAGGCGCGTAGACCATGTGGACCAGCCGGGGCTCTCGCGCGCTCCCCTGCCCCACCGCCATGATGAGCTTCATGCCACGCTTGTTCAGCGCGGCCTTGTCGAACACCGTCACCTTGAGCCCGTGCTGCTTGCCAACGCTGGCCGCGACGCGCGCGAGCGCCTCCGGATAGACCTCGTTCGGCGGCTCGTTGACGAGGTCGCGCGCGACGCAGATCGCCTCGCCGACCTGCTGGCCGAGCGCGACCGCGTCGCGCGCCGCCTTGCCCGCCTTGCCCTCGACGACCACCGTGCCGCGCGCGAGCCCGAATTTGGGCACGCGATCGCCCGTGAAGTAGCGGGTGAACCGGTAGGACCCGAGCACGAGCCCCTCGGCGGCGGCCCGCTCCGCACGCTCGACGCCGGGCGGCGCCACGACCGCGACGCTCTCGGCGCGCACGCCGTTCGCGAAGCGCGCCCCCTTCGCCGCGAGCACGCGGCAATCGATGTCGGTGAGCTTGCCGGACCCGAGCCCGAGCAGCAGCACGCGGCCGGGCTTCAGCGCGCCGTGCGTCGTGAAATCGATGCTCTGATCCTTCTTCCCCGTGAAGTCGTCTCGCTTGACCTGGTGGGCCACGGACTCGCCCAGCGCCTTCACGAGCCTCGCGAGCACGCCCTCACCCGTCGATGCGCCTTCGGGCACGCCGATGACGACGACGTCGACGGCGATGCTCAGCGGGTCTGACGAGGCGAGGTTCACTTTGATCGGCATGCGGTCTCCTGAGCCCGGATGGGGGTGTTTCCAGCGCGGCATCTAATCACGAAGGGCTAACCCCGTCGACGTGGACGAGACCCGCAGGCGGTCGGCCCGAGGTGCGGAGGAGAGCGCTCCCGGGCGCGGCGCCGCGGACCGCGGCCCGAGCGTCCCCGCCCCGAGCGCCGGCTCGAGGGGGCGTCAGCGCGCCGATCTGTAGATCTGGGTGACGTCGGAGAGGAGCTGCAGCGCCTCGGCGCGCGGGCGCTGGAACGCGTTGCGCCCCATGATCGAGCCGAAGGAGCCGCCCGCGGCCATCTCGCGCACCGCCTCGAGGACGGCGTCGGTCGCCTTGGACTCGCCGCCGGAGAAGATCACCACCCGCTTGCCGTTGAAGGTCGCCTGCACGACGTGGCGGACCCGGTCGGCGAGCGTCTGGGTGGGGATGCCGTATTTCTCGTACATCTTTCTTGCCTCCTCCTGCTCGATATGAGCCGTCGGCGGCTTGACCTTGATGATGTGCGCGCCGAGCTGAGCCGCGATCATCGCCGCGTAGGCGCAGACGTCGATGGCCGTCTCGCCCTGCTTCGACAGCCCGGCGCCGCGCGGATAGCTCCAGACGATGACGACCAGGCCCTTGCGCCTGGCCTCGAGGGCAATCTCGCGGAGGTCCTCGTACATGCGGTTTCTCGCGCCGGAGCCTGGATAAATGGTGTAGCCGACACCGACACAGCCAAGACGGAGCGCGTCCTCGACCGAGCCGGTCACCGCTGACAGGGGCTGCTCCACTTTTGCCAGCGTGTCGCTGTTGTTGAGCTTCAAGATCAGCGGCACCTGCCCCGCGAACCTGGCCGCGCCCGCCTGCAGCGACCCGAGCGGCGCCGCATACGCGTTGCACCCCGAGTCGATCGCGAGCTGAAAGTGGTAGTCGGGATCGTAAGCCTCGGGGTTCGGGGCGAACGATCGCACCGGACCGTGCTCGAAGCCCTGGTCCACGGGCAGGATCACCAGCTTGCCGGTACCCGCGAGCGCGCCGTGGTTGAGCAGCCGGACGAGGTTCGTCAGCGTGCCGGGGTTCTCCGAGGCGTACCAAGAGAGGATCTGCTCTACGCGGGAGGTGAGCGCCATGAATCACTCCGTCGAGGGTGTTGCAGCCGAACGCGAGGCCGCCCGGGCGCGGGCCCGATCCGCCCCGCTCCGTGGCCCCGAGTCGGGGCCGGCGAGCGAGCGGACTCGGACCGTGTCTTCAGGATCTGGACGAACGTATCGAGCCGAACGCCCCGGTGGTCCAGCGCTCGGAGGATGTTGTGCGGAGCCATCGGATACGCAATTCTCGGAGCTGCGCCGGTCGGCTCTCCAAGTGCGCTCTCCAGGTGCAGTAGAGCAGCGGCGAGCGCGAGCACGTGGCGGGGCGGCGACGCCCTCGTCAACAACGCGGAGGGATCATGTCGCTCTCATCGGACCAACGGAACCTGAGCTGGACGCCGCCCGACGCGCAGTCACGCGTCGGGATCACGCTCGAGACGTACATCCTCGAGGGAATGCTCGGGTTCCCCTCGGCGACGGGGGCGTTCACCTCCCTGCTGAACCAGATCGGCCTGGCGGCGAAGCTCGTGACGTCCAAGGTCCGGCGGGCCGGCATCGCCAACGTCCTCGGGTACACGGGGCAGACGAACGTTCAGGGCGAGGTCGTGCAGAAGCTCGACGAGGTCGCCAACGAGACGCTGCTCAGCGTGCTCGGACGGCGCGGGCACTGCGCGGCCGTTGTGAGCGAGGAGCTCGGTGAAATGAGACTCCTCTCCACGGACCCGCGCGCCAAGTACATCGTCGTCGTGGACCCGCTCGACGGCTCGTCCAACATCGATGTGAACATCTCGATCGGCACGATCTTCGGCGTGCTCCGCAAGAGCGACGCCAAGATGGGCGCCGACCCCTCGGATTTCCTGCGCCCCGGCCGCGATCTGGTCGCGGCGGGCTACGTGCTCTACGGATCGTCGACGCTGTTCGTCATCACCACCGGCCTCGGCGGCGTGCACGGGTTCACCTACGATCCAACCGTGGGCGAATTTTTCCTTTCTCACGAGAATATCCGGATCCCGGAGCGCGGCTCGACCTTCTCGATCAACGAGGGCCACAGCGCGGGGTGGTCCGAGGGCGTGCGCCGCTGGAACGCGTGGATCAAAGAGGAGAGCAAGCACGAGGGGAGGCCGTACGGCGCGCGGTACGTGGGTTCGCTGGTCGCGGACGCGCACCGGACGCTGCTCAAGGGCGGCATCTTCGCGTACCCCGCCGATCGAGGTGGCCAGGGCAAGCTGCGGCTGCTCTACGAGGCGAACCCGTTCGCCTTCATCTTCGAGGCCGCCGGAGGCAAGGCGAGCACGGGGACCGATCGCGTCCTCGATCGGGTCCCGCAGTCGCTCCACGAGCGCGTGCCGCTCGTCCTCGGCTCGCCCCGCGACGTCGACGATTTCGAGCAGTTCCTGCGCGGCGAGCGCTGACGCTGCGAGAGGACGCCGCCACCCCTCACCGCGACGAGACCGCATGGACGGGGCGGCCCTGCGCGTCAGACCCCCTGCGCGTCGGCGCCCCAGATCACCTTGTGGAGCTGGACCTGCACCCGGACGTGAAGGGCGTCGTCGAGCACCCACTGGACGAGCTCTCTCGGCGCGAGCCTGCCCCAGACGCACGAGGCGAGCAGCGTCACGCCGCGCGCGTCGAGGCGGCGCTCGCGGATGGTGCCCCGCATCCACTCGTAGTCCGCCCGATCGGCGAGCACGAACTTGATCTCGTCGCGCGGCGTGAGGTGGTCCAGGTTCGACCAGCGGTTCCGGTGCGATTCCCCGGAGCCGGGCGCCTTCAGATCCATGATCTTGTGCACGCGCGGGTCGACGCGCGACACGTCCGCCTCGCCGCTGGTCTCGACGAGGACGGTGCGGCCCGCGTCGCAGAGCTCCGCGAGGAGCGGAAACGACCCGGGCTGGAGGAGGGGCTCCCCGCCCGTGAGCTCGACGAGCGGCGTGCCGAGGGCGAGCGCGCGCTCGAGGACGTCCCTGCGGCCGACGCGGTTGCCGCCGTAGAAGGCCTGCGGCGTGTCGCACCAGGTGCAGCGCAGGTTGCACCCGGTGAGCCGGACGAACGCGCACGGCAGCCCGGCGAACGTCGATTCGCCCTGCACGCTGGCGTAGATTTCGTGGACGACGAGGGTGTCTTCTTTCAAGGAAGCGACGCCTCCGAGGTGCCTCGGGCCGGCCCGGGGTGCTCCGCGCCCCCGGCGACCCGCGATGGGGCCGCAAGCTTTGGCCGCGCCGAGCGCGCAACGCAAGCGGCGCGAGGCGCTCAGCCGGCGATGACGCTGACCTCGCCCGCCGCCACCGCGCGGAGGACGCCGTCCTCGCCCCGGATCCGCAGGTGCCCCTCCGGATCGATCCCCGCCGCGACGCCGGCCACGCCGGCGACCTCGACGCGGCGGCCGCGTAGCCAGTCCATCCGCGCGAGATCCTCGGCGAAGGGGGCGAGCTTTCCCGCCTCGAACCTCGCCGCGGCGTCGCCGATTGCCTGGAGCAGCTCCGCCGCGAGGAGCTCGCGCGGGACGTCGTCGATCCCGAGCATCGCGAGCGACGTGGCCCGCCCCGAGAGCTCCGGTGGGAAGCTCGACGCGTGGACATTGAGCCCGACGCCGACGATCACGCTGCTCACGGAATCGCCGCGCAGCTGGGCCTCGACGAGGATCCCCGCCAGCTTGCGGCCCCCGGCGAGCACGTCGTTCGGCCACTTGAGACGCACCTCGGCGGCGGCGCCGTCGCCGCGGCGCGAGCGAGGCGCGAGCCGTGGAGCGACGACCGACGCCACGGCGAGGCCCATGACGAGGGCGATGGGAGCGACGCTGCTCGCCGGCAAACCGGGGCGCAGCACCACCGACAGGTAGAGGTTCTCCCCGGGCGGGGAGTGCCAGGAGCGCCCGCCGCGCCCGCGCCCCTGCGTCTGCGCGTCGGCGAGGAACGCCGCCCCGTGCGGCGCCCCGGCAGCCGCCGCGCTCCGGGCGTCGTCGTTCGTCGACCCCGTCTCCGCCGCCACGACGAGCGGCCTCCCGAGCGACGCGCCGAGGCGCGCGAGCTCACGCTCGACGGCCTCCGCGTCGAGCCGCCTCACAGCGCGAGATCCAGCGCGATGTCGGCCGAGCGCGCCGAGTGCGTCAGCGCCCCGACGCTGATGACGTCGATGCCCGCCGCGGCGAGCTCGGGGATGCGCTCCAGCGTGATCCCGCCGGAGACCTCGAGGAAGGGCCGGCCGTGCTGCGCCGAGCGGACGCGCGCGGACGCGACCTCGACGTCGGCCAGCGTGAAGTTGTCGAGCATGATGATGTCCGCGCCGGCGGAGAGCGCCTCGTCGAGCTCACGGAGCGAGGCGACCTCGACCTCGATCTTCGTCGTGTGCGGGGCGCGCGCCCGCGCGCGGGCGACGGCGGTCGCGATGCCGCCCGCCGCGACGATGTGGTTGTCCTTGATGAGCACGGCGCTCCCGAGGCTGTCGCGGTGGTTGTGCGCCCCGCCGACGCGCACCGCGTAGCGCTCCAGCGCGCGGAGGCCGGGCGTCGTCTTGCGGGTGTCGGTGATGCGCACGCCGGACCCCCGCGGGATCGCCGCGGTATAGCGGCGCGCCTCGGAGGCGACGCCGCTCATCCGCTGCGCGAAGTTGAGCGCGGTGCGCTCCGCGCTGAGGAGCGTGCGCGCGAGGCCACGCACCGTCCAGAGCACGGCGCCGGCGTCGACGGCGGTGCCGTCCGCGACCAGCACCTCGCCCTCCACCTGCGGATCCAGGCGCTGGAAGACCCGGAGGAACACGGCCCCCCCGCATGCGACGAGCGGCTTGCGCGCCACCGCCTTCGCGGTCGCGCGCGCGGAAGCCTCGACACAGGCCTCGGTGGTGAGATCGCCCCCCGCGAGGTCTTCTTCCAGAGCGCGATCGATCAAGGCATCAAGCAGCGGCGCAGCCAGCACAGGCATCTCCTCGGCGCCGCACCCCGGCGGCGCTCCCAGGTATACTCGTTCCCGCACGCGCGCATCAGCGCCGTCGCACTTACCCGAGCCGACATAACGCAATGCGTCACAATGGCTCGCGCCGGAGCGTGCGACCTCGGCGGCGCAGCTGCCCAGGACGGGACTCCGGCGCAGCGGATGGGCCCCGCGGCACCGAAAAGCGGTGCGGATCGCGACCATCGCGACGCTGTGTCGCACAAATGGGGCTGACGTTCGTCTACCAGCCTGTGAGACTCTCCGAGCAACTCCAGCGCCCTCAACGGAGATCGATGCGTCCGCAGGCAGGCCAGGTCATCCACAACAAGTACCGACTCGTGCGCCTCATCGGCGACGGCGGCATGGGGAGCGTCTACGAAGCCCGCCACGAGGTGCTGGGGACGACTGTCGCCCTCAAGTTTCTCCACCCCGAGCTGTCACGCCGCTCCGGCCTGGTGCAGCGCTTCCTGCAGGAGGCGCGCGTCTCCGCGCAGATCCAGAGCGCGCACGTGGTCCGCGTGGTCGACGTCGACCAGACCGCCGCCGGCCTGGCGTTCATCGTGATGGAGTACCTGGAGGGGAAGACGCTCCAGGCCCTCTACGAGGAGCTCTACCGGGCCGGCATCCGGCTCGCCTACGCCGACGCCCTCGAGTACGCGATGCAGATCCTCGAGGGCGTCGAGGCCGCCCATCGCGCGGGCGTGGTCCACCGGGATCTCAAGCCGGACAACGTCATCATCACGAGGACGACCAAGGGAGAGCCGCTCATCAAGCTGCTCGACTTCGGCATCGCCAAGCTGAAGGTCACGGGGGAGCTCGATCGCGGGCTCACGCGCCCGGGCGTGATCATGGGCACGCCCGAGTACATGGCCCCCGAGCAGGCCTACTCGGCGGACTCCGTGGACGCGCGCGCCGACATCTTCTCGCTGGGCGTCATCATCTTCGAGATGCTGGCCGGCCGCCGACCGGTCGGCGGCGATGAGCCCCAGCAGATCGCGGGCGCCTACCTGTCGGGCCAGATCTCGCGGCTCTCGGACCTGGCGCCGGAGCTCGCGCCGGGCCTCTGCGCCGCCGTCCACCGCGCGATGGCGGCCTCGCCGCCCGATCGGTTCGCGACCACCGCCGAGCTCCGCAGCGCCCTCGAGCCGTTCGCCCGAGCCGCCCGCGCCCCGTCGGCGCTCACCCCCTCGCCGTCCGAGGTCAGCGTGGCGCGGTCGTCCGGGGCGGCCCTGCCGGCAGCCCTCGCGGCGCCCGGGATGCTCGCGGCTTCAGCGGCAGCGCCCGCGACAAACGCGATGGGCGACGGTCGCATGAGCTCCGTCCCCAAGACGATCCCGCCCGAGGACGGCGGCGCGCACCACGCGTCGAGCGGCCCCCCGGGCGCGATCGGGCCCTCGACCCCCATGGGCGGCTTCGCCTCGGATGCCCGGGGCCCCTCGGCCTCGGCTCCAGGGTTCACGCCCAGGCCAGAGCCCTCCTCCGGCCCGTACTTCGCCCAGGGCGGCTACCCCCCGGTCGGCCAGCCGGCGACCGTGAGCGCCGCGCCCTACCTGCCGCCGCAGGGGGTGCCCGCGGTTCCGGCCACGAGCTACGAGCCTGGGCCGTTTGATGCGGCGCCTCGCCCAGGCGGGACGGCGGTCGGCAACGTGCCCTTCATGGATCGGAGCGCGGCTCCGGCCGGACCGTTCAACGGCGGCCCGGCACCCGGCTACGGCGGCGCCTACGGGGGCGGCGGGATGCAGGGTTACATCCCTGGGACGGCGCCGATGGATCCGCTGCCGCGGATCTCGCACGCCGCCTCGGCGCACGGGAAGCAGCCAGCGCGGCGCGGGACCTCGCTGTTCACCATCCTCCTGCTCGCCACGGCGATCACCGGCGCCGTCGTGGGTGGCGTGTACATCGCCAGCGAGCTCGGCCGGGGAGAGCAGGCCGACGCGGGGCCGGTCATGCCGACGCTCCAGCCGGCCAACACGGTGCCCCCGGAGCCCAGCCCCCCCGCCACGACGGCGCCTCCCGCCGTGGTGCCGCCCCCGGTCGAGACGCCGCCGGTGGTCGCCAAACCCCAGCCCCGGCCGACCGCGACGTCGACATCGAAGCCCCCGGCGACGCCGAGCGCGACGGGGACGCAGCCGACCACGCCAGCACCGACGACGCGCCCCAGCGCGCCGTCGATCATCCCCAACCTGCCGCCCATCGTCATCCCGTCGACGTTCCCGTTCCCGTTTCCCGCACCGACCAGCGTGCAGCCGCCGGCCGGCCCCCAGCAGCCCCCCACGACGACGCCGACGCCGACGCCGACGACGCCGCCCACCACGCCGTCCAGCCGGCCGTCACGGCGCGTGATCATCGTACCGAACAACTGACTCGCCCGGCGCGTGCGGTAGGATGCGATCTCGATGAGCAACCAGAATAGCGGTCCGCCGCCCGGATGGCCTGCGCCCCCGAGCGGCATGTACGGCCCTGGCAAGACCGTGCCCGGCGAGCCTCCGGTCGCAGGGCTCAACTCGC
Source organism: Sorangium sp. So ce590 (assembly GCF_051521365.1). Lineage (NCBI taxonomy): Bacteria > Pseudomonadati > Myxococcota > Polyangiales > Polyangiaceae > Sorangium > Sorangium sp. So ce590. Next base: position 3,182,797 of record NZ_CP150346.1, on the reverse strand, counting down.
CTCACGGCGCCTTCCCCGTGCCGCCCGGCGCCGCGCCGCACGATCCAGGGGCCGGGGGCGCAGCCGTCCCGCGGACGATCGTCGAGGGCGGGAGCAACAGCGCGCCCGCGTACGGCGCGCCGCCAGCAGGCGCGCCCGGGCCCTATGGCCCCGGCGCAACGGCGAATTACGGAGGCCCTCCCGGAGCAGGGGGCGCCTACGGGCAGCCGCCCCAGCCTCCTGCCAGCCCGTACGGCGGCTCTCCCTTCGGAGCGCCGGGCGGGCCCGGGGCAGCCGGCGCGCCGGGCTTTCACGCCGGCGGCGCTCCCGCGCTGCCGGGCAGCGGCGGGATGTACTCGGCGCCGGTCCCTTCACGGCCTCGCCCCAAGAGCTCCGGACCGACGCTCGCGCTGATCGGGCTCGGCGCGTTCGTGGTCATCGGCGGCCTCACGACGGCCTTCTTCGTGATGCGCAACGGAAGCTCGTCCGAGGACGTGACGGCGCTGCCGCAGGTCGACGCGCCGCCGGCGCCGGCGTCGGTCGCCGGCGATCCGGCGCCGCCCCCGCCCGCGGCCACGACGCCCGAGCCGCCCCCGCCGGCGCCCGCCCCCGTGGCGGCCCCGAAGCCGCCGCCGCAGGCGCAGCCCAAGCCGACGAACCCCAGCACCACGCCGACGGTGCCGACGGTCCCATCGACCGCTCCGCCGACGACCCCGACGGCGCCCGCCGCGACGACCCCGCCGCCCGCCCCTTCCGGGTCCTCGACGGGCCGGAGGAAGATCATCCTGCCCGGCCAGAATTGAGCTGATCTGCGCGGCCCGCCTCGCCGCCGGCCGCGGCGCGGCGGGCGCGATCCGAGGCTTCCGCTCGAGTCCGCTTGACAAGGCGGTCAGGGTGATCAGCTTCCGACCTCATGAGCAAATCCGGGATCGCCGCAGTTCTGTCGTTCTTTATTCCGGGCGTTGGGCAGCTCTACAACGGCGCCTTCCTGCGCTGCATCTTCTGGCTGATCGTCACCCCCGGCCTGTGGATCGGCACGGGCGGCTGGCTCGGCTGGATCTGCCACCTGATCTCCGCCTACACCGCGTACCGATACGCGAAGCGCTCCGGCGGCTGAGCCGCGACCCGCGAGGCGGCGCGCCGGCCCGAGCCGGCGCGCCCACTCAGGTCGCCTTCGCGAAGCTCCTCTTCAGCACCTCGCCCGTCGCCGTCGGCTGACGGGCCACCTCGCGCGGGGTGCCCTCGGCCACGATGCGCCCACCGCCCGCGCCGCCCTCCGGGCCCAGCTCCACCACGTGATCCGCGCACGCGATGACCGCCGGGTGGTGCTCGATGATCACCAGCGTGTCGCCGCGCTCGACCAGACGATCGAGCACGAGGATCAGGCGCGCCACGTCCGCCAGGTGCAGGCCGGTCGTGGGCTCGTCGAGCACGTAGAGCGTCGGCTTGGGCCGCGCGCCGGCCGTCAGCTCCGCCGCGAGCTTGAGCCGCTGGGCCTCGCCGCCCGAGAGCGTGTGCGAGCCCTGGCCGATGTGGAGGTAGCCCACGCCGAGATCGCACATGGTCGAGAGCGGAGCGCGGATCCGCGGGTGGGCCGCGAAGACCTCGACCGCCTCCTCGGCCGTGAGGTCCAGGACGTCGCCGGCGGACAGGCCGAGGTACCGCACGTCGAGCGTCGCCGGCTCGAAGCGCGCGCCGCCGCACGCCTCGCACGGGGTGGTCACGTCGGGCAAGAACGACATCTCGTGCGCGATGACGCCCTGCCCCTCGCACGCGGGGCACCGCCCGCCCGCGGCCGTGTTGAAGGAGAAGCGCGCCGGGCCGTAGCCGCGCACCTGCGCGTCGGGACAGGCGGCGTAGAGCTTGCGGACCTCGTCCCAGACGCCCAGGAACGTCGCCGGGATCGAGCGCGGCGTCCGGCCGATCGGCGACTGATCGACGGCCATCGCCCGCAGGATGCCCTTCGGCAGCCGCAGCGCCTTGTGCGGTCCCGGCTCGGGCGCCTCGAGCTTCAACGCGCGGCGCGCGGCAGGGTAGAGCACCTTCTGGATCAGCGTGCTCTTGCCGGAGCCGGACACGCCGGCGACCACCGTCATCCGGCCCGCAGGGATCCGGAGCGCGTCACCCTGGAGGTTGTGCGCGCGGGCGCCGAGGAGCTCGATGTGCTCGCGCACCGGCGGGCGCGCCGGGCGCGCGCTGAGCAGCGCGTCCTCACCGGCGAGCGCGCGCGCGGTCGGGGACTCGGGGTTCGCGAGCACCTCGCGCGACGGCCCCGCGGCGACGATCCTGCCGCCCTTGCGGCCGCCCGAGGGGCCGAGGTCGATCAGGTGATCCGCGGCGCGAATCGTGTCGGCGTCGTGCTCCACCATGAGCACGGTGCTCCCCATGCCGGCGAGCCGCCGCAGGTTGTCCAGCAGCCGATCGGTGTCGCGCGGGTGGAGGCCGATGGTCGGCTCGTCGAGCACGTACAGCGCCCCGGTGAGGCCGCTCCCGAGCTGCGCCGCGAGCCGCAGGCGCTGCATCTCGCCGCCCGAGAGGGTGGACGCGCGTCGATCGAGCGTGAGGTAGCCGAGGCCCACCTCGCAGACGAAGTCGAGCCGGCGGCAGAGCTCCTTGTGCGGCGCCTCGGCGATCAGCGCGCGATCGCCCGTGAAGCGCAGGCTCCTCGCCCAGGCGGCGGCCGCCGCGACCGACCGGCCCGACGCCTGGTGGTAACGCTCGCCGGCGAGCCGGACAGCCCGTGGGATCGGCGCCAGGCGCGAGCCGCCGCAGTCCTCGCACGGATCGGGCGTCGCGAGCGCGTCGTCGTCGAAGTCCGAGGCGCCCGTCCCCTCGCACGACGCGCAGCGGCCCTGCTTCGTGTTGAACGAGAACCAGCGGGGATCGAGCTCCGGGACGCCGACGCCGCAGCGCGGGCAGGTGCGCGTGGTGGAGAGCAGCTGCTCACCGCCGCGGCCACCGGCGAGCTTCACCGCGCCCCGCCCGAACGAGAGGGCGCGATCGAAGAGCGCGCGATCGAGGGCGGACATGCGCCCCTCGTAGATCACGAGGTCGATCGAGTGCTCGCGGCGCTTGTCGAGGCGGGGAGGGCTGTCGGTCGCGCACGGCTCGCCGTCGGCGAGCGCGCGGGTGACGCCGGCGCGGGCGGCGGCCGTGAAGACGTCGAGGTACGTCCCCTTGCGCGCCACGACGGCGGGGGCGAGCAGCGTCCGCGCGCCGCGCGTCGCGAGCAGTGAGCGGTAGACCTCGTCCGGCGAGCGCGCCTCGATGGGGACGTCGCAGTCCGGGCAGCGCGCCTCGCCGACCTTGGCGTAGAGGAGCCGCAGGTAGTGCGCGATCTCGGTCACGGTCGCGACGGTGGAGTTGGCGCCGGAGCGCGAGGTGCGCTGCTCGAGGGCGATCGACGGGGGTACGCCGGTTACGCGGTCGACGTCCGGCCGCGGAAGCGTGGGGAGGAACTGGCGCGCGTAGGGGGTCAAGGTCTCGAGGAAGCGCCGCTGGCCCTCGGCGAAGACCACGTCGAACGCGAGCGTGCTCTTGCCGGAGCCGCTCGGGCCGGTGACGACGACGATCTGGCCGTGCGGGATCACGGTCGAGACATCGGCGAGGTTGTGCTCGCGGGCGCCCTCCACCTCGATCCGCCGCCGGTCGAGCGACGCGCGCGCGGCGCCGTTGCCGCCGCGTTTTCCGGGCTTCGTGGCGGCCGGCGCGCCGCGCCGCGGCCTTCGCGCGGGGCCATCGCCGCGCAGCGCGAACCACTCGGCCAGCGCGCCGCCGGTCCGCGTCGCCGTCCTGGCCACGTCCTCGGGCGTCCCCTCCGCGACGACGCGCCCGCCCTCGCTGCCCGCGCCCGGCCCGAGATCGATGACCCAGTCGGCCGCCGCGACGACGTCGAGGTCGTGATCGACGACGATCACGGAGGCCCCCTCGGCCACGAGCACGGAGAGCGAGGCGTTGAGGTGCTTCACCTCCTCCGGGTGCAGGCCGGCGCTCGGCTCGTCGAGGAGGAAGAGCGCGCCCGCGCAGGGCTCGCCGAGCGCGCGCGCGATCTTGAGTCGCTGCGCCTCACCGCCGGAGAGCGTCGAGAGCGGCTGGCCGAGCGTGAGGTAGCCGAGGCCGAGCTGCTTGAGCGGCGCGAGCGCCCGCCGGACCGCGGGCTCCCGCTCGAAGGCCGCGAACGCCTCGTCGATCGAGAGATCGAGCACGTCGGCGACCGAGCGGCCGTCGAGCTTCACCTCGAGCACCTCGTCGCGGAACCGCTTGCCCTTGCAGGTCGGGCAGGTCAGCGACACGTCGGCCAGGAACTGCATCTCGATCGTCTCGCTCCCCTCGCCGGCGCACGCCTCGCAACGCCCGAGCGCGACGTTGAACGAGAAGTGGCCGGGCCCGAGATCCCGCGCCGCCGCCTCGGGCCGCTCGGCGAAGAGCGCGCGGACGCGGTTCCACGCGCCGGTGTAGGTCGCGGGGTTGCCGCGCGAGGTGCGCCCGAGCGGCGCTTGATCGACGAGCGTGACGGTGCGGATGTCGGCGGTGCCCTCGATGCGCCTGTACAGGCCGGGCGCCTCGACGTCCTTGTATCCGCGCGCCCTCGCGACGTGCCGGTAGAGCACGTCGCTCACCAGCGTGCTCTTGCCCGAGCCGCTCGGCCCCGTGATCGCCACGACGACGCCAAGCGGAACGTCGACCGTGACGTCGCGCAGGTTGTTCTCGCGCGCGCCGTGGATCGCGATCTTCCCGCTCGGCGCCCGGCGCTCCGCGCGCGCCGAGGGCAGCGGGCTGCGCACGTCGAGCCCCTCCGGCGGGCCGTCGAAGGTGACGCGCCCGCCCTGCTTGCCCGCGCCGGGGCCCAGCTCGACGACGCGATCGCTCGCGCGGATGACGAGGGGCTCGTGCTCGATGACGAGCACGGCGTTGCCGCCGTCGGCGAGCTCGCGCATGGCCGCGACGAGCGGCGGGATGTCCGTCGGGTGCAGGCCGACGGTCGGCTCGTCGAGCACGAAGAGCGCGCCCGTCAGCGACGTGCCGAGCGCCGCGGTGAGCGCGACGCGCTGCGCCTCGCCGCCCGAGAGCGTGCGCGCCTGGCGAGCGAGCGAGAGGTAGCCCAGCCCGACGCGCTCGAGGTAACCGAGCCGCGCGATGAGCTCGCGGCGCGCCATCTCCCCCTGGCCCGTCTGGGGGCGCTCGGCCTCGAGCCGCGCGCGCGCCTCGCGGAGCTCGAGCTCGTGCCACGCGGCGAGATCGAGGCCGCCGACGCGGTAGAGGAGCGACTCGGGGGCGAGCCGCTTGCCGTGGCACGCGCCGCACACGTCGTAGGTGCGGTAGCGCGCGAGCAGCACGCGGACGTGCATCTTGTAGGTGCGCGTCTCGAGCCAGCGGAACCAGGCCTTCACGCCCGGGTATTTCCCCTGGTTCCACGTGCCCTCGCCCTCGAGCACGAGCGCGCGCTGCGCCTCGGAGAGGTCGCGCCACGGCCGGTCGGTGCGGATCTTGTTCCGCTCGCAGAACGCGCGCAGCAGCTTCCGCTCCATCGTTGTCGAGCGGCCGTTCCAGGGGCGGATCGCGCCGCCCGCGATCGACTTCGACGCGTCCGGGATCACCTTGTCGTAATCGATGCCGAGCGTGCGGCCGAAGCCGCGGCACGAGGGGCACGCGCCAGTCGGGGACTGGTACGAGAACAGCCCCGGGCGCGGCGGATCGAAGGCGCGCGCGCACGAGGGGCAGGCGAGCCCGCGCACGAGCCGGAGCCGCGTCGACCCCGCCCCGTTGCCGCCCGGCTCCTCGGCCTTGCGCTGCAGGTGGAGCGACGCGTCGCCTCCACCGCCCTTCCATGCCTCCTCGATGGCGGCGCCGAGGCGCCGGCGCTCCCGCGGGGCGACCCGGACGCGATCGACGATGACCTCGACCTTGTCGGTGCCGCTCATCGCCTCGGACGGCGCCACGCTGTCGAGGTCGCGCGCCTCGCCGCGGACGAGCAGGCGCCGGTAGCCGGAGGCGAGCAGCGACTCGCGCACGTCGAGGAACCGCTCGGTGTCCGCGACGGGGATCGGGTACGTGACGAGCGCGGTCGCGCCCTCGTGCTGGCTCGCGGCGAGCTCGGCCGCGCGTGCCGGATCGGTCCGCGCGGCCGCCGTCTCGCAGGACGGGCAGACGGGCACCGCCTCGCGCGCGAAGAGGGCGCAGAAGTACGGCTCGAGATCGGCCATCGTGGCGACGGTCGACCGCGAGCTCTTGACCGGCGCGCGGCGGTCGACGGCGACGCCGGCCGCGACGGGCTCGAGCGCGTCGATCGGCGGCCGCTCGAGCCGCTCGAGGAACTGGCGGGCGTACGGGCTGAAGCTCTCGACGAACCGGCGCTGTCCTTCGGAGTAGAGCGTGTCGAGCGCGAGCGATGATTTGCCGGCGCCGGACACGCCGGCGATGGCCACGAGCTCGCCGGGCCGGAAATCGAGATCGATGCCCTGGAGGTTGTGCGTGCGGGCGCCGCGGAGACAGATGGAGTGCATAGGAGGCGCGGAAGGGTGGGCTCCGCGGGACGACGTCCGGGGTGGACAGGCTCCGCGTGAAACCGCGAGTGTTTAGCCCCCTTTCCACCCATCGTCGCGGACGATCGTACGTGGACGGCGCGCAGAGGATGCGCGTCGCGGCATTGCGTTCTTCACCGCGAAATTATCGTGTTCTCGTGGAGATGCGCGCTCGGGATGACGTGGCGGAAGGCTTGTGCGCTCCTGTCTGCCCGCTCTGCCCAGCGCGCCCGCCGAGCACAGCGGCTAGCCGCCGTTGACGAGGAGGAGCGAGAGATAGCCGTAGTCGTTGCTGGTCCAGTTCGGGCTGAAGGTCATGCCGCACATCCCGATGTTGTAAGTGCCTGCGTTGAGGCCGGTGATGACGGCGCTGAGCCCGAAGGACACGCGCGTGCTCGCGGGGACCCGGCCGCCTTTCAACCCAAGGCCGACCATCAAGATGTCATCGAGCTCCGGCGGGCCGGACGGCTGAGGATGAACCTGCTGGTAGCACATGAACAGGCTGAGGCTGTCCGCCGGCGAGGTGCCCGCTCCCAGGTACCGATGTGCGGTCGCGTAGATCGACTGGCTCATCGACGAGACCTCCACCTGGGCCGTCGGGCCGAAGAAGTCGACCGCTCTTCCAGCCGGGAGCGTGACGTGCGGGCCGACTCCGCTGACCGTCAGCGAGAGCACCACCCCCTGTGGCCCGATCGGGCCAGCGGGGCCCGTGGAGCCGCGGGGTCCTTCCGGTCCGACGGGGCCCGCGGGGCCCATCGGACCGTCGAGCCCCTGGGGTCCGGCGGGGCCCATCGGACCTTCCGGGCCCACCGGGCCCATCAGGCCTTGGGGGCCCATCAGACCGATCGGGCCCATCGGCCCCTCCGGTCCCATGGGGCCGACCGGGCCTTGCGGTCCCGCTGCGCCCGCCGGACCCGTGGGCCCTGCCGGACCCGTCGCTCCGGCCGGCCCGGCGGGGCCATCCACCCCTTGCGGCCCCTGAAGCCCCGTCGGCGAGCCGACCCACTGCCCGTTCTCGTCGATCACCTGGTCGCCGTTCACGGCGACCCCGTTCCCGTCGATGAGCACCGTGGTGCCGCTCTCGGTGTTCACCGAGATCGAGGTCGGCGTGATGTCGCCGTTCACGTTCCCGGCGAGGAGCGCGTACGGCACGCTCGCGACCGTCGCGCGCGGCTTCAGCTCGACGTCGTCGCCGACCGTGATGCCGAGGTACCGCTCGGCGCCGTCGAAGATCGCGCCCTGGAACGGCGTGATCGAGCCGAGGCGCACCGAGAAGAAGCCGTCCTCGAACGTGATCGCGTGGACCTCGCTCCAGATGGGGGTCGACGCGCCGCGATCGTCATAGAGGGCGAAGACGACATCGAGCGTCTCGCTGATGGGCGCGTTGCGCTCGTCGAAGAGCCGGCCCTGGTGGGTGATGGTCGCCGGCACCGCCGCCGCCGCGGTCCCTGCGCCCGCGACCGCGCCCATCGCAAGGGCGGAAGCCATCATGCACCGCGCGATCCTCGATGTCCGCATCACCAGATCCTCTTCATTGCAAGCTCCCGTTGGCTCCGATGAGCCCCCCCTGCATCCGAACCTTGGGCGAGCTCGACGCCTCCTGGTTCTGCGTCGGCTGGCCGAGCGTGAACACCATCCGGTAGCGGGAGCTCCTCGCGACCTCGCCAGCGGTCACCGTCTCGCTCGCCTCCGCGCCCGCCGCAGCGTGCGCGGCCCCGCCCTGCCCTGCGCCGCCGCCGCCCTCCCCGCCGCTGCCCGAGCTCGCGGTCGCGCCCTGACCGCCGGCGCCGCCGCTGCTCGCGGTGTAGGGAGCCTCGACCATCGAATCGGCGGCGCAGCTGCAGCCAACCGCGGGGGTCAGCGCAGAGATCGTCACCATCGCTCCGAGCCAGGCGGAAAAACGCAGTCCGCGATTCACTGAATCCTCCGGCCCGACAGCAAGTCGCGCCCGATAAAGCCATTGGACGAGCGGCGGCGCTCGGCGTCAAGCGACGGCGCGCCTCACCGCGCGCGGGGCCGGCGGCAGAGCGAGCCGCGGAGCGCCGCCGCCGGCCCCGCGCGCGGTGAGGCGGTGGACAGGCGGCGGCGCGCGCGCTATGCGGCCGCGTGAGCCGCGCTGGTAAAGAGAAGGAACGAGAGGGAGAGAAGCTCATCGTGCGCAACAAGCGCGCGACGTTCGACTACACCCTCGACGATCGGTTCGAGGCGGGGTTGGTGCTGCTCGGCAGCGAGGTGAAGATGCTCCGCGAGGGCGCCGCCGAGCTGACGGACAGCTGGTGCGCCATCGAGCACGGGGAGGTGTTCCTGAAGGGGGTCAACATCCCCATGATGTCCGGGGCCGCCTTCGGGCACGAGGCGAAGCGCCCGCGCAAGCTGCTGCTCCACGAGAGCGAGATCGAGGCGATCCGCAAGGGCGTGGAGCGGGAGGGCATGACCGTGATCGCGACCCGTCTCTACTTCAAGAACGGCCGCGTGAAGGCCGAGATCGCCCTCGCGAAGGGGAAGAAGACCGTCGACAAGCGCGAGAGCCTGAAGGAGAAGGACGCCGCGCGCGAGGCACGCGCGGCGATCGAGCGCGCCCGCGGCGGCGGCGACCGCGGGCGCAGCCCGGCGCCCCGCCCGCGGAGGCCGGAATGACATCGCACCTCACCTGGTCGAAGGGCGGCGAGGCGGAGCTCGTCGAGATCGATGGCGACCGCGTGCGGCTCCGCTCGACCGCATCGTCGGCGCCGGGAGCGCGCGTCGAGGGCTCGCTCCGGTCGACCGGGACGGCGATCCGGCTGAAGGTGGCCCGGTGCCGCCTGCGCGCCCCGCACGAGCCCAGCGACCCGGCGCCGGCCGAGCGCATCTACGAGCTCGAAGGCCGGCTCATCGACGCGACGCGTGATGTCCGCGCCGAGCTCACGCAGCTCGTTGGCGGCGAGCGTCCGGGCTGATCCGCGCTCGCGTCGACGAGCGTCCGGGCCGATCCGGACCGCGGTGTTGCGGTGATTCACCGCGACATTTACGCTGACAGTCTATGAAAATCACGTCGCGCCCTCGTGTAATTTTGCGACGTTGCTCGACGTATGACGTGGAGAAAATCCGCAGCATCGTGCGCAGCGGTCTCGAGGAGCTCTCGCTCCGCCCGCGGGGCCGGACGCTCATCAAACCGAACGTCGTCGCCTCCGGCGCGCACTTCCCGCACGCCTATACGCGGCCCGAGTTCATCGAGGGGGTGATCGGCGCGCTCAGGGATCGCGACGACGGGCGCGTGACCGAGCTCGCCGTCGGCGAGCGGTGCGGCATCACGCTCCCGACCCGCATGACATACGAGGGCGCCGGCTACTACCCGATGTTCCGGCGGGCCGGGGTCAAGCACTACCACTTCGAGGAAGAGCAGCAGGTCGAGATCCGGCTCACGCACGAGGGCCGGCTGCGCGACTACGTGTTCACGCCGGAGCCCGTCGCGAAGGCCGACTTCTTCGTGAACTGCCCCAAGTTCAAGTCGCACCCCTGGACCACCGTGACCTTCTCGATGAAGAACTACATCGGGATCCAGGACGATCGGCACCGGCTCATCGATCACGACCACCGGCTGAACGAGAAGGTCGCCGACCTTCAGTACATCGTGCAGCCGCAGTTCATCGCGATCGACGCCATCACCGCCGGCGAGGGCCGGATGCTCACGCCGTCGCCGTTCGACCTGGGCCTCATTCTCATGGGGAACAACCAGGTCGCCTTCGACGCGGTTTGCTGCCAGATCATCGGCGTCGATCCGAGGAGCGTCGAGCACATCCGCCTGGCCTCGGAGCGCGGCTTCGGCCCGATGAACCTCGGCGAGATCGAGATCACCGGGGACGTGACGCTCGAGGAGGCGAGGCAGAAGGCCAAGGGGTTCAAGGTGGGCCTCGTCCGCGTCGAGAAGTACTTCGAGGGCACCAACATCACCGCCTACGCAGGCTCGCCGCCCGAGCCCGAGCACACCGACTACTGCTGGGGCGGCTGCCCGGGCGCCATCGAGGAGGCGATCGAGATCCTGCGCGAGTACGACAAGGAGTGCGACGCGAAGATGCCGCGGATGCACGTGGTGTTCGGCGCCTACGAGGGCCCCATCGACGCCAAGCCGGGCGAGAAGGTGGTCTTCATCGGCGACTGCGCGACGTACAAGGGCAAGATCGGCGATCAGCTGATCAGCATCGACAGCCTGTACCGGGAGCGGAGCGCGCGGGACCCCTACACCGCGAAGCACGACGACGTGCTGGCGAAGATGGTGAAGGTGACGACCAAGCTCGCGATGGCCCGGAACGAGAGCGTCATCCGGCTCGAGGGCTGTCCCGTGAGCGTCGCGGAGCAGGTGCTCACGCTCGTCACGCTGGGCAAGACGAAGAACCCCTACTTCGCCGCCGATCAGGTGCTCGAGTTCAACAAGGCGTACGTCGCCTGGCGCGGGGCCTCGCTCGCCAAGCGCCTCTCAGGCAAGCCCTACCAGGTCCACGGGGCGTGCTCGCGCGGCGAGGCGGCCCCCGAGCTCCCGTCCGAGCCGCCTAGCCCGCCGGCCGCAGAGTGAGGTCGAAGAGGACCTCGATCTCGTCCCGCACCTTGAAGGCGCCGAGCGGCCCCTTGACCTCGCGCACGCCCAGCGCAGCCAGCGAGACCTGACAGCCCCCCGTCACGCCGACGACCCCCTCGCCGCGATCGCGCGAGGACAGGCGCGCCACAAGCGCGGCGCTCCCCGAGGGGATCTGCACGCGCACGTCGGCGCGATCGCGCGCGATCCCCGAGGCGCGGACCTCCACGACCTCCGCGCCCCGGAGCACCTCGCCCTGGATGCGGCGCTCGATGTCGCGACGATCCCCCGCCGAGAGCGCGTCCGGGTCGAGGCGATCGCCGCGCAGCACCCCCGCGACGCAGAGGCCGGCCACGCGGATCTCGAGCTCGGCCGTCCATGCATCGCCGTCGAGCCGCGCTCGGCCGCGCAGCTCCGACGCGGTGATCTCGAGGTCGTGCGCGAGGCGCGCGAGCATCCCGGCGGCGCGGGTGCGGATCGTCAGACGGGACGCGGCAGGATCGAGGTGCAGCTCGTTCACGGGGCGAGGATCCTTGTCACCATGCGGGGGAGCCGGAGGACGGAGGACGCCACGGTCAGCGGCGCCTGGAGCGGCGCGGTCCGTCAGGGACGAGCACGTAGCGGCTCGATTGAGGCTCGGGCTGCCGGAGGAGCTCGGCGCGGAGCAGCGCCTCGGCGAGCCGCGCCTCGATGACCTCGTCCGTGACGTCGGGCTCCAGGGTCACCACCGCGGCCTGGATGTCGCGCGCCAGCGCGTCGAACTCCGCGCTGTCGAAGGCGTAGATGTCGTCGGGGAACAGGAGCGCGAGCGGCTTCCGCTCCACGGCCGTGTTCGTCAGCGTCGCGAGGTCGCTCTCGACGATGAGCATGACGCGGGCCCGCAGGCACATCCCCCTGCAGCGCATCGCGAGCGCCTCCGCCGAGCCGACGAGCAGGACCGATCGAGGCGTATTGATCGCCTTTGTGGCGTCGTCGTCCTCGTGAGCCATTCCTCGAAGAGTACGTCAACGAGCGGATGAAGCCATCCCTCTTGCGCCCCCGATGACCTCACGCTCGGGCAGGAAGTCGAGCGGCCGATCGCGGCACGCTGGACCGAACGCCCCCGCCGCCCCGGCCCACAACGCTACTCCCTGCAGCGAGCGGACGCGGCGAGCACGAGAAGAACGGCGCTCAGCGCGAGCAAGCCGGCGCTCGCCGCCTGCCCGAGCCCGAGCGGCGAGGGACCGCCGAGGAGGTTCACGGCGTTGCCCCGGGGCAACAGCGCGCCGACCACCCCGGCCGAGCCCCCGAAAAGGAAGTCGGCCGCGAGCGGCACGAAGCGGCCGAGGCCGCGCCGGAGAAAGGTCGCGCCGAGCGAGAACCAGCCAGCGTAGGCGGCGCCGGTGAGCGCGCCGATCCACCCACTGATGAGCATGTCTCGGACCAACGGCGCAGCGCCGGGGCCCCGGGCGGCCGCGACGACAACGACGGCGAGCAACGCGCCCACCAGAGCGGCGGTGAGGGCTGTGGTCAGAGCGATGCCGAGCGCGACATGGTGGGAGGAAGCGCCGAAGCGGGCCGCCGGCCAGGCCGCGTCGCGCAGCGCGGCGCGATCGGCGGCGTCAGCGGCGAGGGCGAAGATCGTGATCGGCGTGACGACGCGGAACGTGGCGAGCAGCGCCCGGTCGACGGCCCCGGAAGACCCGAAAGCGGCCTCGATGACCGCCGCCGCGGCGGCGAGCGCGACGCCGAGACCGAGCGCCAGCAGCGGGCGCCGCGCGAGGAGGCGGCTCAGGGCCATCTCCATCCCGAGCCGGACGCCCACCAGCGCGGGCGTCCTCCGCTCGGAGCCCCCCGCCGCAGGAGGCGCAGGCTGCGCTGCTTCGACCGGGGCGCTCTCACCTGTCATGCTGGCGTCCTGCCTCCGTGGCGTGTGGCGAGCCATCGGTCACCGGCGCGTCGGCCCCGATCTGTCCGCCGGAAGCAGTGCCGGCGGGCGCCGCCGGCTGCATGTCCGCGAGCGCTGCGCCGGGCGGCACCGCGCTGGGCAGCGGCGGGCCGGGCGGCTCCGGGCCGGGCGGCTCCTGGCCGAGTGGCTCCTGGCCGGGTGGCGCCGGCGCGTCGAACGCCGCAACGGCGACCGGACCCTGGGGCGGCGCGCCGGGCAGCGGCGCAGCGCCGGCCCCCACAGGCGCGCCGAAGGGCCGGGCCGGGCGAACGGCGGCCAGCCGCAGCGCGGTCGCAGCCCGCACGTCGTGCAGCGACGGGGCCGGGGAAGAGATCGCGATCAGCGTGACGTCCTCCCGGGCAGCCGCGTCCAGGATCGCGAGCGCCGCCGCCTCCCGGTCGGCAGCCCGGATCCGCAGCGCCGAGGACGCCTCGACCGGCCCCTGCTCCCACGCGCCCGCGCGGACGGCGGGAGAGCCCGCGAGCGCGGCGGCGAGCGCGCGAGCGCCGGGCGCGCCGGGCGCCCGCTCATGGACCAGCACGTGGAGCTCGACCTCGGCCCCTCCGGCGCCGGGCGCGGCCGAGCTCGGGGCGCCGGCGAGGCGCTCGCCGTCGCCGGGCTCGGTCCGGGCGACGACGCCGCGATCGAGCACGTGGATGCGATCCGCGAGGGCGCTCGCGTCCACCGTCGAGGACGTGATGAGCACGACGCAGGCGCCGTCCGCCGCGAGCGCGCGCAGGCGCTCGCGGACCGGCGCCGGCGACGACACGGCGACGTCGGCGAACGGCTCGACGAGGCAGAGCAGGAGCGGCTGGGGCACCCCCAGGGCGAGCGACAGCTCGATCGCCCGGGCCTCGGCGAAGCTCAGCGAAGCCCTGCGGCGGGCGAGGAGCGGCGCGAGGCCGAGCGGATCGAGCAGCGCCGCGGCGCTGCTCGCGGGCGCGCCGCGGGCCCGGAGCGCCACGGACATGCAGGAGGCAACCGACGCACCGTCGGGCAGCTCCGGGGCGATGGAGAGCACGCCGATCCGCGCCCGCGTCGCCGCGCTCCGGAACGGGTCGCGCCCCGCGACGAGGACGCGGCCGGCGAGGGGCGCGGCGCGCCCGGCGAGCACCTCGGCGAGGGCCAGCGTCCCGTCCTCCGGAGCGCCGAGGACCGCGTGCACGCCCGGGCCGAGCGCCGCCGCCGCGCCGAAGAGGCTCCCCCGCGGGCGCCCCGCCTCGCCGGCGCTGTCGCGCGCGCGCACGCCATCGAGCACCACGATGGGCCCGCCCGGGATCATCCGGCGGGGGCCCCGGCCGAGCGGGCCGCGAAGGAGAGGAACGCGCCGAGCGCGCCCGGGATCGACCACCTCGAGTCGCCGGCGAGGTCGGCGAGGGCCCAGGGGACGAGGATCAGCGCCAGGAACAGGGCGCGCCCTCGCGCGCCGGCGATGCGGCCGCTCGCCGAGGCGAGGCCGCCGAGCGTCACGCCGGAGACGACGCCGAACAGGGCGAGCGCGGCGCCGAAGGCGAGGTGATGGAGGGCGAGCAGCGCCGAGCCGGAGAGGAGCGCCGCGAGCGTCGAGAGCATGGCCAGCGGGAGCGCCACGACGCGCGCGATCTCCAGCATCGCGGCGAGGCTGCGCGCGCCGTGGAGCGGGGCCCGCGAGATCCCCCGCGCCGCGGCGAGCGCCTCGATGCCGTCGCGGCGGTCGGACGCGGGCCGATCGTGCGCCGCGGCGAGGGCGATGGGGCCGGCGGCCGCCCACGCGAGCCCGCGCGCCGCGGACCCGAGCAGGCCCTCCAGCGCCGTCGTCCCGTCGTCCAGCCGGAGCACGAGCGCCGCGACGCCGTACCCGAGCGAGATCAGCGCCGCCATGGCGAGGCCGAGCTGCCCCCCGCGCGCGCCGCGCAGCCGCGCGCAGCCGAGCGCGACCGCGGCGCGCAGCGCCTTCTGCACGGCCGCGCGCCGCCGCCCGGGATCGTCCGGACGCCTGCTCGGCGCATCGCGCGGTTCGGGATCGTGCGGGCGGGTCATCGAAGGGGGCGTGCGGACAGAGCGGCGGCGACGCGCGCAGCTAGCGCTGCCCTTCCAGGCGCGCGGGCGCAAGGCCAATGTGGCACGCGCCGAGGCGCGCCGTTGGAATGTGGTCGCGCCGTACGCCGGCGCCACCCCCGCCGCGAGCAGGGAGCCTCTGCGCGCAGCGGGAGCCCCCTGCCCTAGTCGAACGAGAGCCCGCGACGGCCCTTGTGCTTGCGCTTGCGCTCCTTGTCGGCGACGCCGATCTTCCCCCACTCGTAGGTGATGCGACGGCGGAAGACGCCCAGCGCATCGCCGCCGTAGAGCAGGAGCTCGCGCGGGGAGTCCGTCTCCCCGATCGTGGGCTCCCAGAGGTCCGACGGGACGAACACGAGCAGCGCGGGCGCGCTCAGGTGCATCCGCGCGATGAGGAGCCCGCACGTCGCCCTGTCGCCCGGCCGCGCTCGCTTCGCGCGCTTGCCGCGCCCGCGCGGCCCCTCTTTCGCGCCGCCCGGGCGCACGCAGCCGCCGCCGAGCACGAGCTCCTCGTTTCCCCGGGGGTGCCAGGTCCACATGCGCTCGACCTTGAACGCATCCTCGGACGATCCGGCCTGGGCCGCGGCGCGCACCTCCTCCGGCACGAGCTCCGCGAGCTGCGCCGCGACGCGCGCGTCGAGGAGCGGCTCCAGCCGGAGCGGGCGATCGCGCGTCACCTCGAGCACCACCTCGAAGCTGTTCACGTCCCCGGCGCAGCAGCGCACGCCGACCTCGGGGCGGCGCGTGTCCGGCTTGACGCCGCGCCCGTGGGCGCAGCGCCCCACGAGATCGCCCGAAGGCCCGTTGCCCCCGCGCAGCGTCACGAGCCCCGGCTTGCCGCTGCCCCGCTGCCACTGGCTCGAGGTCCAGGTCCAGACACCGCCATGGAGATCGTGCACCCCGAACGCGCTCACGCACCCGGCGTTCACCCCGTTCGGCGTCAGCACCCGGCTCTGCCCGGTCGCGCACGCCGACGCCTTGTACGCGTCGCCGTACTCGTACGTGGTGTTCACCGGCCCCTTGCAGGCCCGCTCGACCTCGAGCTCCGTGCAGAGGCGCTTGCCCTGCGCCTCGCAGAGCGCGCGCGCCTCGTCCTGCGTGATGTTCGTGGTCGGGATCGCGCCGACCTCGTTGGGGAACGAGAAGACGTCGATGTAGAAGCCGTGCATCACGACCTGCGCGCCCGCCATCTCCTCGTCGGCGATGCGCGGCAGCCGGTCCGGCGGCGTGCCCGCGATGAGCACGCCCTTCGGGATCCACGCCATGCCGGGGCGCGGCTCCGGCTCGGGCTGGCCCACGTCCCAGGGCGGCGCGGCGTCGAGGTCCGCGTCCGTGCCGGGCGAGGCGCCGCCGCGCTCGCACCCGAGGGACGCCGAGAGGACGGCGAGCGACACGGCAGCCGCGAAGGCCTTCCCTCTCGGCGTGCGGACGGAGCGCTGCTCGCCGGGGCCCACGGGCTCACTCGGGGTCGCGTTCGCGGAGGTTCAGCTCCTTCATCTTGAGCTGAAGCCCCTTGCGCGAGATCTTGAGGAGCCGCGCGGCGTGGGTGACGTTGCCGTGCGTCTGCTTGAGGGCGCGCTCGATGAGGTCGCGCTCGAGCTTGCTCATCGCCGCCTTGACCTGCTCCTTCAGGCCGTCGGGCGTCGACGGCGCGAGGGACGTGTCCGCGGCCGCAGCAGCGAGCGGCAGCGAGGCGCCGGGCGTCGACGTGGCGCCGCTGCGGATCTCCTCCGGCAGGTCGTCGAGGCGGATGCGCGAGCCGTCGGCGAAGAGGAGCGCGCGCTCGACGACGTTCTCGAGCTCGCGGATGTTCCCCGGCCACGCGTGCGACGACAGCCGCTCGAGCGCGTCGGGCTCGATGCCCTCGATGCTCTTCTTGAGGCGCGCGTTGAACTTCGCGACGAAGTGGGCGCAGAGGTGGGGGATGTCACTCCGCCGGTCGCGCAGCGCAGGGAGCGCGATCGGGACGACGTTGAGCCGGTAGAAGAGGTCTTCGCGGAACGTTCCCACAGCGATCTCCCGCTTGAGATCGCGGTTCGTGGCGGCGACGAGGCGGACGTCGACGTGGATGGTCTTGATGCCCCCCACCCGCTCGAACTCGCTCTCCTGCAGGACGCGCAGGAGCTTCACCTGCATCTCGTTCGGGATCTCGCCGATCTCGTCGAGGAAGAGCGTCCCGCCGGAGGCGAGCTCGAAGCGCCCCGGCTTGGAGCCGACCGCGCCCGTGAAGGCGCCGCGCTCGTAGCCGAAGAGCTCCGACTCCATGAGATCCTTCGGGATGGCCGCGCAGTTGACCTTGATGAACGGCCGGTCGCGCCGGCTGGAGTTCTCGTGCAGCGCCCGCGCGACGAGCTCCTTCCCGGTGCCGCTCTCGCCGCTGATGAGCACCGTGGTCGGCGTGTCGGCGACCCGCTCGAGGATCGCGTAGAGCTCCTGGATCGGCGGGCTCTCGCCGATGATGCCGAAGCGGTCGGAGCCCCCGCGGGGCGGCGCCGCGGACACGTCGCGCGTGGCGTCCGCGCTCGCGAGATCGCGGGTGCGGAGGGCCTTCTTCACGACGACGCGCACCTCGTTCTGATCGAACGGCTTCGTGATGTAGTCGAACGCGCCCGTCTTGAGCGCCTCGACGGCGTTGTCGACGGTCCCGTGCGCTGTGAGGAGCACGACGGGGCGCGAGGGGTCGTCGCGGAGCGCGGCCCGGAGCAGGTCCATGCCGTCGACCTTGGGCATCCGGAGATCGGTGATGACCAGATCGATGTGGTGCTCCTTCAGGAACGCGAGCCCTTCCTCGCCGTCTTCGGCGGTGTGGACCTCGTAGCCATCCCGGCCGAGCTGGGCGCTGAGGACCCGCCGGAGGTTCGCCTCGTCATCGACGACGAGGATCTGCTTCTTTTCGGGGAGCATCACCGGGCGAGACTAGCAGAACCGGCAACCAGGCAAGCGCCGTGACCGCCCCTTGATGCTCCAGGTTGGTCGCCGCGCGCGCGACGTGCGCGTCCTCGACACCGCGCACCGCGCTCCGCGTGGCCGCGCCGACGGGCGCTCCGGGGCTCCTCCCCGCCGCCTCGCTCGGCCGCCCGCCCTGCCGGTCGACGGGCCGAACGCATTGCCCCGGAGTCCGCCGTGATTCCTTTTTCTCGCTGCCGGCGAGACGGATCAGTATGCTGCGCCCACTTCTCGTGGAGGGCGGCTCGGATGCGTGTGCTTCGGACTTGGCTGGTCGGTCTCGGCGCGGGGATGTTCCTCGCTGCGGGGTTGGCCGTAGCAGGAGATCCGGCCATCGAGTACCCCGAGTGCTACCGCACCGCCACGCCCGCGGACCTGGAAGGCGCCAAGGGCGCGCACAAGGCCGCCACGCAGTTCTACGAGCGGGCCGACTACGACCGCGCCATCCAGTACTGGAAGGACGCTTACCAGCTCGACTGCACGGCGCACCCCGTGCTCATCAACATCGCCAACGCGTACGAGAAGAAGGGCGATCGCGCCGAGGCGGTCACCGCGCTGGAGACGTACCTCGCCCGCACGCCGGACGCGAGCGACACCCAGACGATCCGGGACAAGATCCAGAATCTCAAGAACGCCATCCGGCCGACGCCGACCCCGACCGCCAGCGAGTCCGCGTCGGCAGCCGTGCCGCCTCCGACGGATCCTACCGCCTCGGCGGCCCCGAGCTTTCCCGTGGAGCCGCCTCCCCCGCCGCTGCCCCCCTATGGCTACGCCCCGTGGGTCGCGACGGGCGCCGGCGTCGTCACGCTGCTGGTCGGCGGGATCCTGACCTCGAGCGGCTTCGCGGACATCGGCGCCGCCGAGGACAGCTGCCCGTCGCGCATCAACTGTGAGCCGGACGTGGCCGATCAGGGCAACCAGGGCCGCACCCACGCGACCGTTGGCGGCGTGCTCCTCGGGCTCGGCGCTGCCGGCGTCGCCGGAGGCCTCATCTGGGAGCTCGGGTTCAATCAGCCCCGACCGGTCGCCGGCATGCCTGCGCCCGCCGCCGGGGTCCGGCTGACCCCGGTCGCCGGTCCAGGTGCGGCCGGGCTCGGCGTGTCCGGCCGCTTCTGAGCAGGCTTCCCGGCGAGCCGCTGGCCTCCGTGCGGGCGCAGCTGCGACACGGCCGGCGGCCTCGGGTCGGCGAGATCTGCCGGCACGGGGAACGAGGGACCGCAGGCGGACGAGCGATCGCCGGCGTATCGTCTACTCTTCTACCGTGCGCCTCCGCTCCTCCGCCCGCCGCCTCCTGTCCTCCGCCCGCCTCCTCCTGACAAGGTGCTCTCTGAACAGGATCGCGCTTCCGGGCGCGCTGCTCGCCGCGCTGTCGGTCGCGGGGGCGGCGGTGCTCGCCGGCGGGCAGGACCCGGCGCCCGCGATCTCCCGGATCGGTCGTCTCCTCGTGCCTCCGGCGCGCGCGGCGCCCGCTCCGCGTTCCGCGGCCGCCAGCGTCGCGCTCCTCGCGACCTCGCCGGGGGGCGCCCGGACGACGCTCCACATCGCCGCCGTCGGAGGAGCGCAGGTCGGCCCCGCGCTCGCCACGATCCGGCACCTGAGCGACGCGGTGGTCCGCGCCCGCGTCGTGCCGCGAACGCCGATCGTCGTCGCGACCGCCGACACGAGCCCGGCCCGCGATCGCTCGTTCAACGCGAGCCTCTTCCGCATCGCGCCGCACGCGGAGCCCGTCGCCCTCTGCGACCGCGTGGTGCACGCGAGCCGCCCGCTGGTCACCGCCGACGGGCGCGTCTTCGTCTCGCGCGGCGTCGCCGGCCCGGAGCCGCCGCGGGACGGCGACCTCGCGCGGCTGCGGGTCGACGCGCTCACCATCGACGAGGTCGACCTCGTCACCGGCGCGACGCGCACCGCCCACAGGCACACGGGCTACCTCGCCTTCCTCGCCGGCGAGTGGAACGGCGAGCTCGTCGTCTACCGCGTCTCCCCCGGGTCGGCCGACATCGTCCTCGTCGACCCCGACTCCGGCACGACGCGCGTGATCGCCCCGTCGATCCCGCCGTTCGCGCGCGATTTCTCGATCGACGCGGCGACGGGCGCGCTCGTGTTCCAGGAGCGGCACGAGACGAATCCCGGCATGTGGGTCATCGATCGCATCGATCTCGCCCGAGGCAAGCGCACCCGGCTCGAGGTGAGCGCGAGCAACGGCCTCGCCCCGCACGTCTGGCCGGGCGGAGGGCTCGCGTACACGCCCACCCGCGCCACCGGGCTCTTCCTTGTCGGCGCCCGCGCGAGGGTCCGCGGCCCGCTCGGCGCCGGCGTCGACGCCATCCAGGCCGTCTCGTCGGACGCGGCGTGGGTGGCCGCGCTGCACACGAACCCCTCCACGTTCGCCGTGCCGTTCGCGATCCACGTGGAGAGCGGGGAGGTCGCCGCGATCCCCGCGCCGTCCGGAGCGCGCATCGCCGTCGCCGGCTTCACCACCGCGAAGGAGGAGCCGTGAGGAGCCGCCCTCTCCTGATCCTGGCGGCGATCTCCGCGGCCACGCTGGTCGCGCCGGCCGCCCGCGCGGCGTACTGCCCCTGCTTCACCGCGTCGAGCGCCTACAACGATCGCGGCTGCGCGATCGAGGCCGTGCCCGGGATCAACCCATCGGTCGCGGAGTGGAACGCCATCTTCGACCGCGTCGCGCGGGGCCCCGCGGCCTGGGGGGACGCCGGCCCGGCGACCTTCGACCTCGGCCAGGGCTGCGATCAACCCGAGGCGCCGCGGCAGATCCCCGCGGCCTTCCCCTGCGAGCTGCTGAAGGCGATCGCCATGCAGGAGTCGGGGTGGCAGCAGTTCTGCGAGCCGGACCGCCCCATGGACCAGGCGGGGGCGAGCTCGCGAACGATCATCTCGTTCGACTGCGGCTACGGCGCCTCGCAGATCACGAGCGGCATGCGCAGCGGCGATAGCCCCGATTTCGATCCGCGCCGCGTGGCCGCCGACCCGACCTACAACGCGGCCACCGGCACGCACATCCTCGCGATGAAGTGGAAAGCCACGCGCTGCGTCGGCGACCGGCAACCGGCGATCGTCGAGCACTGGTACAGCGCCGTGTGGGCCTACAACGGGCTCTCGTACGTGAACAACCCGAACAACCCCAACTACGACGCGGGGCGCGGCGTCTACGATCCGGCGATCGGCGGCGCTGTTCCGTACCAGGAGCGGGTGTTCGGCCGGATGGAGCACACCGGCGGGCGCTGGGAGGGGACCGAGGTCGCCTACCCGGCCCTGGGCGAGATCGGCGGCAGCGGCGCGCCGGCCGCGCTCTCCGAGCCGCGCTGCGCTTCGCCGACGGACTGCACGCGAACGCGCCCCCTCCACGTCACGCGCTGCGTGGACGACGGCGGCGCGGACGGCGACGGCGGCGCGGACGGCGACGGCGGCGCGGGCGGCAGAGGCGGCAGCGGTGGCGCGGACGGCAGCGACGGCGCGGACGGCAGAGGCGGGACAGGTGGCGCGGACGGCAGCGGTGGACCGGACGGCGACGCTGGAGGCCCGCCCGTCACGGCTGGCCAGGGAGGCTCCGGCCGCCCCTTGGACGACGAGGAGAACGACGACGAGACGACCTCGACGAGGGTGGGCATCTACGGCCGGTGCTCCTGCGACGTGCCCGGGAGCGGCGCCGCCGCCGGCGCGGCGTCCTGGATGGCGCTCGGCGCCGGAGGGCTCGCCGCGGCGTGGCGGCGGAGGCTTCCGAGGCGTCGTCGCACGGACTAACCTCGCCGCGCATGCCACCTTCGCTCGGATCCGAGCTCATCGCAGCGTGGGCTGCCCGGCGTGGCCTCGCCTTCACCTCGCGCCCCGACGAGGCCTGGTTCCGTCGCTGGGAGCCGTACGACACGATCGCGCCCCCCTCCGCGTACCTCTCCGCGTGCACGTGGACGGCGAACCCCGGGCACGCCGTCATCGCCGAGCCCTGGTACGCGGACGGCGACGCCGAGCCGCTCGAGCGATCGCTGCTCGGTTTCGCGACGCACCCGGCGCTCCAGCACCGCGCCGCGATGCGCGTCGGCGAGCATTTCTTGACCCGCGTCGCCTTCATCGAGAGCCCCCCGCCGCCCAGGGTCGTCCTCGACGACGCGCTCTGGGACGCCCACGTGACGACATTCGCCGCCTCCGCGCGCGAGGCGGCCGCCGCGTTCCATCCGCGCCTCCGCAAGCTCCTCGCCCGCCGCGGCTTCCAGGGGCACCTCGAGCTCCGCCCCGGCGGGCTCGTCGTGCACTGCGCCGGCCTGCGGCCCATCCCGGAGCACTACGACCGGCTGCTCGGCATCGTGCGCGAGCTCGTCAACGCGGCGCTCCCGTGAACGCAAGGCGCCCGTGAGCGCCCCGCAAGCTCCCGTAATCCAACGCACACACGCGCTTACGCGCGCAAAGTCATGTAAGCACGCGTAATCACACACAAATACGCGACAATACAACAACGCGGCCCCGCCGGCCAGCCCTGTCGACGCGTCCGCCGCGCCGTTCTAGGCTCCCCGATCATGGCCAAGGTCCTGGTCGTCGAGGATGAGCCGGCCATCGCCGAGTCCATCGCCTATTTCCTGCGCCGCGACGGGTTCGCGGCCACGGTCACCACCACGCTCGCGGCCGCGGAGCGGGAGATCGACCATGCGGACCTCATCATCCTCGATCTGATGCTCCCCGACGGCAGCGGCTTCGATCTCATCGGCCAGGTGCGGCGGAGCGCCGCGCGCGCCGCGATCATCGTCCTGTCGAGCCGCGACAGCGAGGCCGACCGCGTCGCCGCGCTCGAGACAGGCGCCGACGACTACGTGACAAAGCCGTTCTCGCCGCGGGAGATCGTCGCGCGGGTGCGCGCCGTCCTGCGCCGCGCCGCGCGGCCGTCGCTGTCCGACGCCGCCCCCGCGCCGCTGCCGCTCATGGTCGACGAGGCCACGCGGCGGGCGCACGTCAACGGCCAGAAGGTCGACCTCACCCGCGTCGAGTTCGATCTGCTCGCCTGCATGCTCGCCGCGCCGGGCAGGGTGTTCACGCGCGCGCAGCTCATCGACCGGGTCTGGGGCGACGGGTTCGCGATCACCGACAGGACCATCGACTCGCACGTGAAGGGGCTCCGGAAGAAGGTCGTCGAGGCCGGGGGCGACGCCGACCTCATCGAGACGGTGCGCGGCGTCGGCTACCGCGTCACCGACAAGCCGAGCCGCACGGAAGGCGGCGGCTAGCGCATGGTGCGCCTCGTCGTCACCGCCGCGGCGGCGGTCTCGCTCATCCTGCTCGTCGCGCTGTTCGCCTCCCGCCTCGTCCGGGTCCGGACGGCCGGGATGAGCATCCGGATGCAGATCTTCATCGCGCTCGGCGGCATCGTCGGCGCGTTCGCGTTCGGGCTCGGGCTGCTCGTCATCGATCGCATCGAGGCGCGCGCGACGCTGCTCGCCGAGGGCAGCGCGCGCGACGAGGCGGCCGCGTTCGCCGCCGTCGCCGCGATGGAGATGGAGGTCCGCGACGTCGACCTCGCGGCCGTGCGCGCGCTCGACGGCGAGGCCGACGGCCCCACCGCCCAGAGCATCGCGCTGCTCGACCCGGAGGGGCGCGTGCTCCGGGCGCGCGGCGCCTCGCCGGGCGAGCCCGGCACCGTCTTCGTGACCTCGCCCATCGAGGTCCGCGGCCGGCGCGTCGGGAGCGTGCAGGTCGTGAAGCCGACCATCGTGGTGCAGCGGATGGTCGCCGACTTCGCCCCGCCGATCCTCGTGATCAGCACGGTGCTCGGCGCCGCGGCGGCGCTCTCGTCCTTCCTGATCGGCCGCACCATCGCGACGCCGATCGAGACGCTCACCGAGTTCGCCGTGCGCGTGAGCGAGGGGGAGGTGCGCGCGGCGCCGCCGCCGGCCCAGGGCCGCGAGGTCCAGCGGCTGACGCGCGCCATCGACTCGATGCGGCGCCAGATCGAGGGCCGCCCCTTCGTCGAGACGTTCGCCGCGGATCTCTCGCACGAGCTCAAGAACCCGGTCGCCGCGATCCGCGCGAGCGCCGAGGTGCTCTCGGAGGCGCTCGACGACCCCGAGGAGGCCGCCCGCTTCGTCGCGCGCATCCGCGAGGCGGTCACGCGGATCGAGGCGCTCCTCGGCGAGCTCCTGTCGCTCGCGCGCCTCGAGGCGCGCGGCGTGGAGCACGCCGCGGTCGTCGACCTCGTCGCGATCGCGCAGGCCGCCGCGGCGCGGGCGCGCGAGCGCGGCAGCCGCGTCGAGCTCGACACGCCGAGCTCGGCGACCGTGCGCGGCGACGAGCTCTGGCTGTCGCGCGCGCTCGACAACCTGCTCGACAACGCGCGCACGCACGGCGATGCCGCGGCCCCCATCCAGATCGCCGTATCCCGCCTGGGCGGACAGGTCGCGATCGCGATCCGCAACCGCGGCGAGCTCGGGCGGCACGTCGCTGGCCGCCTGTTCCGCCGGTTTGTGACGACCCGCGCCGACCGGGGCGGCACCGGCCTCGGCCTCGCGATCGTCAAGGCGATCGCCGAGGCCCACAGCGGCTCGGCCGAGTGCACCCACCGCGGGCCGCCCGCGGTCGAGTTCAAGATCTCGCTGCCGGGGGCCTGAGCTGGTGGACCCATGAGCTCCCCCGCTTCGCCTCACCTCCCCGGCGAGGATCCGGGTTTCCGGGAGGTTTCCCCGATTTGCCGGTGCGTCAAATCGAGGGTGCGAAGGCGCGACCGACGATCGGGCGGAGCGATCCGAGCGGCGCGCGCTAAGGTCGACGGACAGCGGCGCTTGAGCTCACGCGCGCCATCCTCCACAGAACCTCCACAATCGCATCACCGTCGCCCCCCCCACGGCGCTGATGCTCGGCGCAAAGTGCGTCGTCGTCCCGACCCAGGAAAGCCCATGACGTCCAGCACCCTCCCCAAGCACGTCGCGATCATCCTCGATGGCAATGGCCGCTGGGCAGCGGCTCGGGGCCTCGCCCGTATGCAGGGGCACCAGCACGGCGCGCAGGCCGTGCGCCTCTCGGTGCGCGCCTGCCGCGATCGCGGCATCCCGTACCTCACGCTCTACGCGTTCAGCGTGGCGAACTGGTCGCGGCCCAAGGACGAGATCGACGCGCTGATGCGCATCTGCCAGGAGTTCGCCGAGGGGGAGCACGACGAGCTGATCCGGCGCGGCATCGCGGTGCAGGTGGTCGGCGACCTCGAGGAAATCCCGACCCCGACGCGGCGCGCGATGGAGAAGCTCGTGGAGGACACCTCGGGGGGCACCGAGATGACCCTCGCCCTCGCGCTGAGCTACGGCGGCCGCCGCGACATGGCGAACGCGATGCGCGCGCTCGCGGTCCGCGCGCGCGCCGGGCTGGTCATCCCGGAGGAGATCAACGAGAAATCGCTCCGCAACTTCCTGACGACCAGCTCGATGCCGGATCCGGATCTCATCATCCGCACCGGCGGCGAGAAGCGGCTCAGCGACTTCCTGCTCTTCGAGGCCGCGTACGCGGAGCTGTTCTTCACCGACACGCTCTGGCCCGACTTCGCCGAAGCGACCTTCGACGAGGCGCTCGCGACCTACGCCCGGCGGCAGCGGCGTTACGGCCGGACCGGCGAGCAGGTCCGGCGGCTGGTCGCGTCGAGCTGAACGGGCACCGGCGGGGCGCCGCGCCCGTGCCCGCCGCACCCGCGTCGCTCGTTGCGCTCGATTCCGGGGCCGCGATGCAGTACGAAAGACGCGCTTGTCGTCCAAGCGCCCGTAGCTCAGCTGGATAGAGCAGCGGCCTTCTAAGCCGCGGGTCGCAGGTTCGAATCCTGCCGGGCGTGCCGAACGTCCTCTGTGCGTCGCTTGACGGTCCTGCCCGCAGCGGACCACCATGTTCCTGGAGCCATGGAAAAGCGGGGCGCGCTCGTGCTGGGAGGTCTGGTGCTGGGCGCGGCCTGCGCGCTCGCGGCAGGGCGGGTGCGCGCCCAGGTGCCCGCGCCGAGCCTCCCCGCCCCGCGATGGGAGCAGGATTGCGAGCAGACGCACGGCGTGGAGGAAGCGCGCGCCGTCGCCAAGGCGCGCGGGGAGAGCGGCTGGGAGCTCGTGGCGCTGGACGCCGGCGTGATGTGCTTCAAGAGGCCGGCCCCGGCGCCTCTGAAGCCGGCCGAGCCCTGGCCGGGCTACTGACGCATCGGCGCGGCGCGCGGCGCCTCCCTGCCCGCCGTTCGAGGCGCAGCGGCCCCCCCGGGCGCTTCCCCGTACCGCCGGGGCGCGCGCCGTTGTAAGTCGATCGGCATGAGCGGAGAGCCCCTGTCGGAGCGAGAGTTCGACGCCGTGGCCGATCGGTCGCTGCGCGCGCTGGATCGGGCGATCAATGAGATCCCCGACGGTGTCGAGGCCGACCTGCAGAGCGGCATCCTCACCCTGGAGTTCGAGGACGGCATCAAGTACATCGTCAACAGCCACCGCGCGGCGCGGCAGATCTGGATGGCCGCCGAGCGGGCCGCGTGGCACTTCGACTACCGGCAGTCCGAGGGCCGGTGGCTGGCGCAGAAGACCGGCGAGGAGCTCTGGAGCACGCTCGAGGCCGTGCTCTCCCGGAAGCTCGGCCGCGCCGTGAAGCTCGATCGCTGAGCCCCGCCGCTCACAGCGCGAAGCGGATCCCGAGCGCTCCGAGCGGGCCCGTCACGGAGGCGCCGACCCGCAGATCGAAGGCGACGCGGTCCCACGGGCGGAACGCGAGGCCGATCTCGGGGAAGAGGAGCCATGGATAGACGACCGGCTTCAGGCCCTGGGGCCTCCCCTTGGGACGGGTGAACCAGCTCGGCTCGACATAGCCGGGGTAATGATTCGCGTCGTAGTCGAGCTGGTTGCAGTACCGGAAGCTCCCGGCCGGGTTGTTCGGTCCGCGGCACTTCACGTAGCGGTACGGGTCTCCCGGCACGAAAGAGCTCTGGTCGCCGGGGACGGCGTCGCCCGGGTACGCCTGGGTCCGGTAGAGCTCGCCCATGAACATCCAGCCCACGCCGAGGCCCGCCCCGACGCGGAAGGCGAACAGCTCATCGCGATCGAGCGGGATGTTCCAGACCAGGCGAACATCCGCCTGGAGCGCCTGGAGATCGCTCTCGATGATCTCGTAGTCGGTGTCGGGGTGCCCCTTCGGCTTGAACGGCGTCTCGTGCAGCCGGAGGCGCGCGTAGGCGACGGAGAAGACGAGATCGAACCGCCCGAGCCTCTTGGACAGCGAGACGTCTCCGCCGGGGAAGAGGGCATGCCGTCCCCCTTCTCCGAAGAGCTCGAACATGACCTGGGGGACGAAGAAGCCCCGAAAGCCGGCGCCGAGCCACACGCTCCGTTGCTTGCGCACAGCCGGCGGCGTGGGCTCGGGCATCTCCACCGGCGGCTTCGCCTTCTCCTCGGCGCTCGCCGCGACGCGCGGCTTGCCTTCGACCGGCTTCGGCGGCTCCTTCTCCGGCGGCTTCGTCGCCGCGGGCTCCGGCGGCTCCTTCTCCGGCGGCTTCTTCTCCGACGGCTTCGTCGCCGCGGGCTTCGGCGGCTTCTTCTCCGGAGGCTTCGTCGCCGCGGGCTTCGGCGGCGGCTTCGTCGCGCTGACCTTCGGCTTGAGGCGCAGCTTGATCACGCGCCGCTGCTTCTCCTTCAGCGTGATCTTCTGCGTGAGCTCCGCGTACCCATCGGCCCGGGCGACGATCACCAGCCGCTTGCCGGGATCGAATCGCTGCGGTCTCGATGGATCCCGGGTCGCCGCGCCGTCGATCTCGATGACGAGCCCCTCGTAGGGCTCCACCGGCGCAACGACGAGCGTCGGGATGCGCCCGTCGAGCTGCGGCGCCTTCTTCTTGGCCGATGTGATGGCCGCGACATCGCGCGCGTCGTAACCGGGCTGCTTTTTCTCGCTCGCGACCGTGTGATAAATCTCGCTGGCCTTCAGCATGTCGCCCTGCTTCACGTAGCAGTCGGCGAGCGGGACCGCAGAGCTCGGGCGATGCCGCTGGCGCTCGGCGGATTCGAGGAGCGGGATCGCCCGCTTGCATTGTCCGCCTTTGGCCGCGTTGATGCCCTGGTTCGCCTCCTTGTCGCCCGGCGCGGCGAGCGCCGCGTGGGCGAACAGCAGAGCCAGAACGCCGAAGAGAGAAGCGATCGGAAGACGCAAGAGGCGCTCAGTCTACCACCTCATCCGCGGCGCGCGCGGGATGGACGCGCCCGCTGCGACGCTGCGACCACGGATGTCGCGAACGGCGCGGCGGCTCGAGGTACGGAGCAGCGCGAGGCGCCTCCCACATTGGCGCCTGCATCCCCAGATGGCCGCCCCGACGGAGCGAGCGCGGCCTGGACGGCCCGCCGTCCGGGCGATCGCGCGGGCCGCCGGGGGAGACACGGTGCTTTGCCGGGATCCCGAGCGTCCCCCGGAGGCGTGCCCGGAACGCCGAAGCGCTGCAGACGAAAAGCTCGACGGACTCCTCTTTACACCTTCGACGCTGGCCGAGAGCCCCTGTAAGCTCCCCCGGAATGGCTTCCGGCGCAGGTATCGAAGAACCGCACGGGCTGGGCGAGAGCACCAGCGCAGAGGGATCGGGCGGCGGCGTTTTGTCCGGACCCGTGCGGCGTACATTGAAGGCAGGCGAGATCCCGAACACCCTGATCGAGTGCGGGCACTCGGTCGAGTGCGCGGGCTGTCCGCTCATCGCGGGTGATTACGCAGAGCAGCTCAGCACGAAGCGCGCGCGGGTCGTGTCCGCCGCCGCGCACTACCCGTCGCTCCAGCTGCTCCAGACGAGCCCGGTCATCCCGGCCGATCCGATCACCGGCTATCGCGGTCGAGCGAAGCTCATCGTCGCCCCCTCCGGCGCGATCGGGCTGTACGGCCGCACGGGGCATCACGAGGTCGTCGACATCCCTGGCTGCAGGGTCCTCGCCCCGGCCCTCGCCGCGGTGACCTCGCGGCTCCGCGAGCTGATCGCGTCCCCACCGCCGGAGGTCCGGCCGCTGCTCCTGCCGTACGATCCGGCGAGGGGCGGCGTGCTCCGCGCGCTCGATCTGCGCGAGGTCCACCTCGCGCCCGGGACGCCGCTCTTCGCGGAGATGGGGGCGACCGAGGACAACCCGGCGTTCGTGCTGATCACGTTCGTCCTCCAGCGCGAGCGCGCGTGTACGCGCGACGAGCTGCGGGAGGCCGGCCGCGCCATCCGCCAGATGCTCCCCCGCGTCATCGGCATCGCGGCGAACTTCCACGACGCGGAGGCGCCGCAGATCCTCGGGCCCGAGACGATCGTGCTCGATGGCGTCTCGCACGCGGAGGACCGGATCGGGCAGACCTACCACATCGCCGCGTTCGGCTCGTTCGTGCAGGCGCACCGCGCGCAGGCCGCGCGCGTGCACGCCCTCCTGCTCCGCGAGATCGCGTCGCTCGAGAACGACGGGCCCGTGATCGAGGGCGAGGCGCCGATGGGCCCGGCCTCCCGGCGCAAGGAGCCCCCGCGCGTCCTCGATCTGTACGGCGGCTCGGGCGCGATCTCGCTCGCCCTGGCGCAAGGCGGCAACCGGGTCCTGATGGTCGAGTCGTTCGCGCCCGCGGCGGCGAACGCGCGCGCCGCGGCGGAGGCGCAGGGGCTGAGCCAGCGCATCGAGGTGCGCACCGGCGACGTCTCGGAGATCGTGAGCTCCCTCGTCAACAGCACGGAGAAGTTCGACGGCATCGTGGTGAACCCGCCGCGCCGCGGCGTCTCCCCGACGGCGCGCGAGGCGATCGCGCGCCTCGGCGCGCCGCTGCTCGTCTACGTCTCGTGCGATCCCGACACGCTCGCGCGCGACCTCGATCACTTCTGCCGCCTCGGGTACTCGTCGACGGAGCTCACCCCGCTCGACATGATCCCGCTCACGGAGGAGATCGAGACGATCGCCGCCCTCCGCAGGACGCCCCCTCCGGCGCCGAAGGTCATCTACGACGACGACGACGTGCTGGTCGTCGAGAAGGGCCCGCACGAGCCGGTGGCCACGCAGCCCGAGTACCTCGGCTCGCTGCTCGCCCGCTGCGCCCGCATCCCCGGCAACACAACGACGCCCGTCATCGTGCACGCGCTGGATCCGGGCACGAGCGGCCTGGTCATGCTGGCGCGCAACGAGGAGGCGGCCGCGCGCTGGGGCGAGGCGCTCACGAAGACGGGGCGCCTCATCTACCTGGCCGCGGCCAAGGGCGTCACGCCGGGCAAGGGCGCGATCACCCGCGATCTCCGCGAGGGGACACGCACGTACACGGCGCGCACGCGCTACCGCCGCCTCGCGGTCGCCTCGGGCCACTCGATCCTCCGCGTCATCCCGGACGGCGGGCGCACGCACCAGATCCGGCGGCACCTCGCCGCGATCGGCCACCCGATCCTCGGCGACGAGCGCTACGGCCACGTGCCCACGAACCGCTACTTCGAGGAGAAGCACGGGCTCGATCGCTCGTTCGTGCACCTCGTGCGCATCGAGATCGAGCACCCCCGCACCGGGGTGAAGATGATCATCGAGTCGACGCTGCCCGGCGATCTGCGCTCGGCGCTCGAGCGCTCGACCGGGCCGTCGGTCCTCCGCTTCCTCGAGCAGAAGCACGCCCTCGGCGAGCAGCGGGCGGTCGCCGTGCTGACGACCGCCACGGACGAGCCCGCTCCGAGCAGCAGGATGATCCCGCTGCGCACCGAGGACGCCGAGTCCGCGCCGCCTCCCTCCATCCGCAGCCCCGGGCCCATCTCGATCCGCGTCCCGGATCTGGACGAGTCGCCGCGGACCATCCGGCACCCCATCGTCTCGACCGGCGACGAGGACTGAGCGGCCCCGCGCCGCGCGCGGGCAGGAGACCGACCGGCCGGCCGCCGCGGCCCGTGGCGCGGCGGCGACCACCTCGCTCGCGGCGGCCGCCCCCTTCCCCGCAGCGCCATCCACCGTACCTGGGCGCCGCAGGTCCGTTGGATCTCAAAGGGCGTGGGTCCGCCTGTGTGCCCGACCCGCCCACCTTGGAGCGATGGGCTGCGAGCGGATCTGGTAGGCTTGCCGGCCGCATGTCCACGTTTCCAGAAGACCGCCCTCGCATCCTCGTCGTGGACGACGAGAAGGTGATCCGCGACATGCTGGCCGACTTCCTCGGCATGGAGGGCTACTACGTTCGCACTGCAGAGGACGGCACCAGCGCCCTGAGCGAGCTCACGAAGGGTCATTACGACCTCGTGATCAGCGACCTCAAGATGCCGCGGATGGGCGGCATCGCGCTGCTGGACGAGATCGGCAAGACGGCGCCGAACGCGCTCACGGTCATCATGACGGGCTTCGGCACCGTCGAGACCGCGATCGACGCCATGAAGCGCGGCGCCTACGACTACGTGCTCAAGCCGTTCAAGCTGGACGAGGTGGTGCACGTGGTCCAGCGCGGCATCGAGAAGCAGCGGATGGCCGCGGAGAACATCCGGCTGCGCGAGGCGGTGTCGCTCTACAAGGTGAGCGAGGCCATCGCGGCGAGCCTCTCGCTCGACCAGGTGCTCGATACCGTCGCGGACAGCTGTCTCCACGAGGTGCGCGGCGATCTCATCTCGACGTGGCTCGACGACGGCGAGGGCAGCTTCTTCGAGCGGCAGCACCTCCGCGGCCCGTCGGTCCCGACGGGGGCCGACCTCGGCCGGCTCGACCCGGCGCTCGTGCTCGATCACTTTCGTCCCGAGGCGCTGCTCCTCGAGCAGGGCATGAAGGGGCTCAGGTTCTTCGCGGCGGAGCCGGCGCTGCCGCTCCAGTCGCTGGTCGCCGTGCCGCTCCGCATCCAGAAGCGGGTCATGGGCTTCGTCGCCGTCGCGTCGTTCACCCGGACGAAGCGCTTCGACGAGGGGCAGCGCAAGCTGCTCAGCATCATCGGATCGCGCGCCGCGGCGGCGATCGAGAACGCGCGCCTCTACCAGGACCTCCAGGCGACGTTCCAGCAGACGATCGAGGGCCTCGCCAAGGCCATCGACAAGATGGACCGCTACACCGCGGGCCACTCGGATCGGGTCGCCGTCTACGCGGTGATGCTGGCGCAGCGGCTCGGCCTCGGCCCGATCGAGATCGAGATCGTCCGGCAGAGCGCGCTCATGCACGACATCGGCAAGATCGGGTGCGTGCTCAACCTGAACAAGCCGGGCAAGCTCACGAACGACGAGTACGAGGTGTTCAAGCGGCACCCCGTCTACGGGCGCGACATCCTCGAGCCGATCAAGTTCCTGCACCCGCTCATCCCCGGCGTGCACCTGCACCACGAGCGCTGGGATGGGCGCGGCTACCCGCTCCGGATGCGTGGCAACGAGATCCCGATCATCGCGCGCATCATCTCCGTGGCCGACACGTACGACGCGATGACGAGCGATCGCTCGTACCGCCGCGCGCTCCCGCACGAGGTCGCGGTGGCCGAGATCGAGCGGTGCTCGGGCTCGCAGTTCGACCCCGAGGTCGCGGCCAGCTTCACGACGCACATCGAGGCGTACCGCGACGAGCGGCGGGCGCGCGGCGAGAAGGTCCCCGAGTAGCCATGCCGACCAACCCGCTCCGCGATCTCCTGCAGCCCGCGAGGGACCAGGGCGCCCCGCTCGGGGCGCCGAAGCCGCGGAGCGCGCGCGCCGTGTGGATCGGCCGGCGCCGCTACGCCCCGATCCACGATCTTCAGAAGCAGCTCGTCGAGGCGCGCGCGCAGGGGCGGCTCGGCGACACGATCCTCCTCCTGGAGCACGAGCCCGTCATCACGCTCGGCCCGCGGGCGAACCCGGAGAACGTGCTGCTCGACTCCGGCGCGCTGAACGAGCGCGACATCGACCTCGTCGCGACGGGCCGCGGGGGCGACGTCACCTACCACGGCCCCGGCCAGCTCGTGTGCTACCCGCTGCTCGATCTGCGGCCGGACCGGTGCGACGTGCGCAAGTACGTGCGGTCGCTCGCGGAGGTGATGATCCTGCTCGCGCGCGAGCACCACGTCGAGGGCGGCGTGGTCGACGGGATGATCGGCGTCTGGGTCGATCGCGCGGCCCCGGAGGAGTGGGGCGGCGCCGAGTGGGCGCGCGAGATCGCCAAGCTCGGCGCGATCGGCGTGCGCCTGTCGCGCTGGCTCACGATGCACGGCTTCGCGTTCAACATCGCGATCGACCTCGCGGCGTTCGAACTGATCGTGCCCTGCGGTATCCGCGATCACGGGGTGACGTCGCTCCACCAGCTCACCGGACGGAAGCTCACCGTCGCCGAGGTCGCCCTCGCCAGCGCCCCGCAGCTCGCCCGCGGGCTCGATCTCGACGTCGCCCGCGTGGAGGATCTGTCGGCGGTCGCCGATCTCGCCGGCGCGCTGATCGCCCCGGAGGCCGTGGCCGGCGAGGGCCGGGGCGCTCGATAGCGAGCGCCCGGCGGACGACGCCGCGCGATGGGCCGCGCCGCCGAGGCAGTGTCGCTCGGCCGCGCCGTGGGCTAAAGCCGTCCCGTGCGCGCGCAGCCCACGATACGGCCCCGTGAAAGCGACGGCTCCCTTGTGCACCGCGGCGCCTCGGCGGCGCGGCCGCGCTGGCGGCGGCCCCTCGCCCTGGGGCTCGCCACGGCGGCCGTGGCGCTGCTCGTGTTCGCGCTGCTCGCCCCCGTCGCGCTGGTCTTCGCCGGCAGGCGCAGCGCCGCGGCGTGCCTCGCGTCGATCGAGGCGCCGCGCGGCCCCGCGTTGCCCGACTGCCGGCCCGAGATCCGCTGGTTCCCGCTGCCGTCGCGGCTGCCGTGGACTTACCGGACGGCGAGCACGCTGGCCGAGGAGCTCGGCGCGCGCACCGCGGTCGCCGGGTACATCGACGCCGCCGTCGGCCGGCCGGATCGCGCGGCGCTCGCCGGCGCGACCGCGGCGGTGGCGACGGCTGAGGCCGCGGTCGCCGCCGGCTCCAGGCGCATCACGTTCGACGAGCTGGGGCCCGCGGGCGGCGCGCCGAGCCTCGCGCGCGAGGCGGCGCGCCTCGGCGATCGCCGCACGCTCCTGGAGCAGCCGGATCGCTGGGCCGACTGGCACGTGCGCGTGCACACCCTCCGCGCGGCGCTCACCGAGGGCGACCTGCAGCGCGCGCTCGCGATCGCGACACGCTACGCGGGGATGGACCCCCGCGACGAGGATCTGCGCACGACGGTCGCCGCGATCCTCTGCCTTGGCACGGGAGCAGAAGCCAAGCGAGGCGTCGAGCTCCTGACGCTGACCCAGGACGACCGGGCATCGAAGCGCCACGCGGGCATGGTGCGCAACTGGGGCGAGGTCCGCGCCGTCCTGGTCGCCTGCGCTGCCCGGGCCGGCGTCGAGCCCCCGCCGATGCCGGAAGACCCCGAGGCCGGCCTGGCCGACGCCGTGGAGGCGCGGCTCGCGCAGCGCGCCCGCCTCGCCGCCGACCGCGAGGACGCCGCCGAGGCGAAGCAGCGCGCCGTGCGCGCGATCCGGGATCTGCTCGCCGCCGCCGCCGCGCTCGATCCGGACGCCCGCGGCGACCTGCTCGCCGTCGTGCTGGCGGAGGGCGGAACGCTCGACGCGACCGAAGCCGCCGCGCTCGCGCGGCCGGAGCCGGACGAGACCGAGGAGGCCGACGTCGCCCTCGGAGGCGCCGTGGCCGCCCCGGCACGCGGCGCGACCGGCGCTGCGCTGGCGCTGCGCGCGGGCTCGCTGCGCGCGCTCGACTGGCTCCCGGAGCGAGGGCTCGCGCGGCCCGCGATCGCCGGGGCGCTGCGCGCGCGCGCGGCGGCGCGCGCCGCCGAGCTGGCCGCCGACCCTCAGCTATCGCCGGCCGATGGCGACGCCCTGCGCGCCGCCGCGGGAGCCCTCGCGCTGCAGGCCGCCCGCGAGCTCGCCCTCGAGGGCGACGCGCCCCGGGCGATCGACGCGCTGGATCGCCTCGGCGCGCTCGCCCCGGAGCTCGCCCCGGAGGCGGCGCGCGCGCTCGCTCGATCGAGCGTGTGGACCCTCGCCGGCGATCGCGATCGCGCGCTCGACCGGATCGAGCGCGTCGACCTCGCCGCGGCGCCGCCGGCCCTCCACGCGGCCGTGCTCCTGCAGCGCGCCGAGCTCCTCGCCTCGCTCGGGCGCCGGATCGAGGCCGCGCGCGCGGCCGTGCTCGCGGATGAGGCGGCCGCCGCCGCGCGCGCGGCGCGCCCCGGCGATGCGCCCTCGGGGCTCGCCGGGCTCGCGCTGCTCGACGCTCGCGCGCGGTGGACCCGGCTCGCCCTCGCCCTCCCCGGGAGCGGCGAGCCGCTCCGGCAGGGCAGCCCGCCCGCGCTGCTGCCGGCGGACCTCTCCGCCGCCTGGCCGTGGGTCGGCTTCGCGCGCCCCGACGCCCCCTGGGCGCGCGCCGGCCAGCCGGCGTTCTCGCGCGCGCTCGCCGCCTGGAGCGCCGCGCGCGACGCGCCGCCGCCCACGCGCCGCGCGCTCCGCTACGCCGCCCTCCGCCGCCGCGGCGACGCGCCGCCCGCGCTCGTCCCGTACGCCGCGCTCTCGGCGCAGCTGCTCGGCGACGGTGAAGGGGACGCCGAGGTGTGGCTCGACGCCTTCCTCGCGCTCGACGCTCCCCGCTTCTCGCTCCGGCACACCGCCTTCGCCCGGGCCGAGGCGGCGCGATGGCGCGGCGACGAGGACAGCGCGGCCGCATGGCAACGCCGGTACGAGGCCCTGCGCGCCGTGGCCTCCGACCCGGCCCGCGCCGAGATCGCGCGCTACCTCGGCCTCTGAGACCTGCGCGCAGAGCACCTCGCCCCGGGACGGACTCCACCGCCAGAGCGTTCCGTGGCATGCCTTGAAAAACCTGGAGAGCGCGTCATCGACCCGCTGGCGGTGGTGGCGCTCGGTTCCTACGCTACAGCCTGGCTCGCGAAGAATTGCTCGCGGGGAGAGTCCTCATGTGTCCTCATTGCGGAAAGAACGCGCCGGTCATTCACCGCGGGCTCGCTGCGTATTGCACCGCGTGCGGCCGGGAGCGCCTGCCGTTTGCGGGCAAGTCGGTCAGCCTGGCGGGGAAGCCGTCCAGGGTCGGCGGAGCTGTCGCGGGCGCGCTCGGCTGGCTGGTCCTCATCGGGGGGATCGGGCTGGCGCTTCTCCTCGGGCTGGTCGCGGCCGCGCTGTTCCCGGGCTCGATCGCCGGCCTCGCGATCGGCCTGCCGATCGGGTTCGTCGCCCTGACGCTCGGCGTGCTTCTCCTGATCAGCGGGCGGAAGCTCTCCCGGTCCGGGGTGAAGGCCTCGCGGGACGCGCAGATCCAGGCGATTTTCTCGCTCGCGTCGCACCGCCGCCGCCCGCTCACCGCGCAGGAGGTCGGCGTCGTGCTCGACCTGCCGTCGTCGGAGGCGGACACCCTGCTCACCGAGCTCGCCAAGGAGCGCCCCGACGACGTGGGCGTCGAGCTCGGCGAGCACGGCGAGCTCCTCTACACCTTCTCCGGGATCACGGGGGCGGCCGGCGTCCGCTTCCCGCAGCCCTCGCTCCGCATCGATCCGGGCCACGGCGCGGCCGACCCCGCGGCGAGGGTCTTCGCGGAGGAGTTCGATGAAGAGGAAGCGGGCGCGTCCCGCGCTCCCCGCCGCCGCGAGCGGCTCCGCTGAGGATGTCCCGCGGCGCGCATGCTAGCCTCGCGCCGCGCGCCCATCGAGCGCCCGGCGCGCGCCTCCATCGCCTTCGCTCCCTGGTTCGGCGCGGGGGCGCTCCGGGCTGCTCGCCGCCACCGACCATGAGATGCTCCCCTGCCGCCCCGCTGACCGCCGCCGCGCTCGCGCTCGTCGCGCTCCTCGCCCCCTCGCAGGCCGACGCCTTTGAACGGCAATGGCACGCCGGCGCCAGCATCGGGTACGCGCTCCTCGCGGACGGCGGAACGTACCCCGGGCTCGGCGGCGGCCTGCACGTCGCCTATGGGCTCACCGACGCGTTCAACGTGATGGCCGAGCTCGACACCGCGTCCCACCCGGGGGGCGATCTCATGTTCCTCGGCGCATCGGCCGGCGCCGCCTACGTCATCGACATCCTGCAGTGGGTCCCTTACATCGGCCTCATGACCGGCGCGTACGACAGCGTGCGCCTCGCGCCCTGCGGCTCGCATGGCCAGCCGAGCTGCCACCGAGGGCAGTTCGGGGTCTCCATCCCGTTCGGCATCGACTACGCCTTCAACCGCCAGTTCGCCGCAGGCTTCGCCGGCAAGTACACGCTGCTCCTCCCGGGCGCAGGCGACGGTCCGGGGAGCTATTTCACGGCGTTCGCCCGCGCGGAGTTTCTCTGGGGCTACTAGCTCGCGCGTGACGTCCTTCGGAGAGATCGGGCGCAGTCGTGCGAGACCTCCGGGCGAGCCAGACGGAAGGAGCGGACCGTGGAACAGCTTTGGCAGCGTGTTTCTGAGGGCCGGCACACGGCCTTGCTCGACATCGTCCCCGGGGAGCCTCCGCCCCAGCTCGGGCTGCGCGTCCTGCGCGTGCGCTGCGATGTGCCGGAGGTGACGCTGGGGCCGCTGCACGAGGTGCGGACCCAGGTCGAGCGGCTCGTCGGCGGGGCGCCGCCGCTGCTCGATCAGGCGCGCAGCCGCGTCGTCTCCGGGCTGCGGCGCCGGCTCCTCGGCGACGTGCACGAGCGGAGGGTGGACGTCGAGTTCACCGAGGCCGCCAACCGCCTCGCGCAGCACACCGATCGCAGGTGGGCCATCGTCTTCGACGCCGTGGAGCTCGCCGACCACGCCACGCTCGACGTGCTGCGGCGGGTCGTGTCGCGCCCCGACGCGCTCCGGGTCGCGCTCGTCCTGTCCTTCCGCCTGCGTGCGCCCGCCGGCCCCGCCGGCGAGCTGCTCAGCGCCGTGCGCGCCGGCTCCGGCGCCGACGCGATCCTCCGGCCGCCCGACGCCACGACAACGCTGACGAGCGTGACCGCGCCCCCGCCGCCGCCGCAGCTCACGCTGCGCGAGCTGCCCGGCGAGGTGCTCCGGGTGCTCCGGGCCGGCGCGATCGTCGGCTCGGGGTTCGAGGGCGAGCTCGTCGCGGCGCTCCTCCGCGTCGATGCGGTCGACGTGCTCGAGGCGCTGCAGCGCGCCGCGGACGCGGGCGTTCCGCTCGAGGACCGCGGCGAGGGGCGCTTCCACCTGCCGCAGACGATCGTCGAGGCGCTCCGCGGGTCGATCCTCCCGTCGCTCGCGCGGCTGTGGCACCGGCGGCTCGCGACCCTCCTCAGCGAGGAGCCGATCGCGCCGGGCGCTCCGGCGGCGTACGACCCGCGCGCGGCGGCGGGCGCCGTCGCGCCCGACCCCCAGAAGAGCCCTGCCGCGGGGCCTGCCGGCGCGTCGTCTGCGCCGTCCACGTCGACACCCGCCATCGCGACGCCGCGCACGAGCGGCACGATGCCCCCGCCGGCGGCCGCATCGCCGGGCGCGCCCACCGCCGCCGCCGTGCAAGTTCTCGAGAGCGGCGGCGCGGCGGCCGCCGACGAGCGGGAGAAGGGCGCCGACGCCGGATCCCTGGGAGCGCGCGGCGGGGTACCGCCGGTGGCGGAGACGCTCAGGCCGCCGCCTGCCGCCGCCCATGCCGGCGGCGCGCACATGAACAGCGCGCGCCGCGCTTACCCGCGCGTCGGCCAGGAGAGGTCCACGCCGATCGCGCCCGCCGGACCGGGCAACCCGCCGTGGCCCTACGCCGAGCTGTTCCCGCGCAGCCCGGAGAGCCGCCGCCGCTCCGAGCCGCCCGAGTCCGTCCGGTTCGACGCCCCGCCCGACTCGCTGGACGCGCCCATCCCGGGGCCGGTGCGGGTGCCCCGCGATCTCGCGCCCGGCAGCGCCGGCGGCCAGGGGGACGAGCCGATCCTCTCGGTCCGTGGGGCCTCGCTGCGCGTCCCCGCCGCGCTGTCCGAGCGACCGCCCCCCGGCGGATCCCGCTCGTCCTTCCCGTGGCCTGCGGCGCCCGACGCCGCGGCCAGCGCGCGCGTCGACCCCGCGCGCGCCGCGGCCGAATCCCTGCGCGCCGCCGCGCCGCTCGGCGTGTCCGTGCACCCGGCCCCGCCCGAGCCCGACCGCGCCGAGGCCGCGAGCGCCGCGGGCGCGTCGGAGCACGGCGCCGGACGCCGCCCCCACGACGCGCGCGCGGCAGCCCACCTCACCGAGGCCGGCGATCTCGAGGAAGCGGCGCGGCGCTACCGCGGGGCCGCGGCGGAGGCGGCCGCCATGGGCGCGTATGCCCAGGCGCTGAGCTACGGGCGGAAGGCGCTCGCGCTGCTCGACGGCATGCCGGCCACCCCCGCGCGCCGGCGGCTCCGCGTCGGCGCGCTCGCGGGCCTCGCCCGGGTGCAATGGCAGGCGGCCGGCCCTGACCCGGACTTCACGCTCGCGGGCGCGCTCGAGGTGCTCGACGCCGCGCGGGCGCTCCTCGCGCAGGGCGACCCGCCGGAGCTGCACGCCGAGGTCGCCGCGCTCACCGCGAGCGTCTGTTACGACATCGGCGACATGCGCTCGCTCGAGCGCGCGCTGGAGGAGCTCACGACCGCGAGCCGCCTGCTGCTCGACGCCGGGGACGCGCTCGGCTCGGCCCGGCTGCTCAACGATCAGGCGGCGGTCTACGTGCGCATGGGCGATCCCGTCCGGGCGGCGCACCTCCTCACCGAGTCGCGCCGCGTCTTCGAGGAGCGGGCCCGGGTCGATCCGGTGGCGCGCGTCGAGCTGGCCGAGACGGACCACCTCTTCGCGCGGATCCCGCTCCACGTCCCCCCCCGGCCCGGGCGCGAGTCCGACGCCCTCTCGCTGGGGATCGACCACGCGCTCGCCGCCGAGCGCACCTACAAGCAGCTCGGGGATGGCCGGGAGCTCGCCCGGGTGTGGGAGACGATCGGCCGGCTGGAGCTCCGCAAGGGCCGCCTCGATCGCGCGACGCAGCGCCTGAGCGCCGCGATCGAGGCGGAGGAGGCGCTCGGCGATCTCATCGGCCTTGCCCGCTCGACGGCCGCGCTGGCCGAGGTGCTCTCGGCGAAGGGGCTGCACCGGGAGGCGCTCTCGTTGCTGGCCGAGTCGATGGCGATGAACCTGGAGAAGGGCTCGCCGCTCGGGCTCGCGTACAACCGCCGCGCCCTGAACGCGCTCGTCCCGAACATCTCGCTCCAGGGCGACGAGGCCGAGCTGCTGCGGAAGCTCGCGGCGCAGCTCACGGCGGCGGAAGCGGCCCTCGGCCGCCTCAGGCTCCCGGGCGAGCCCGACTGAGCCGGCTCCCGGTCGCCGCCGCGGCCTTTGACCTTGCCGGCGCGCGGCCGCTCCGGCGAAATGTCCCACATGTCGTCCCCCTCGACGCGGCGCCGGCGCCACGACGGCGCGCTGCTCTCCTTGCTCGGCCTCCTCTCCCTCTCCGCGGCGTGCGCGCCCGCCTCGTCGGCGCCGGCGCCGGCCGCGCCCCGGCCCGGGGCGCCCGCGCCGTCTGCGCCGTCGGTCTCCGCCGAGGCGCCGCGGCCTGCGCCCGCGCCGGAGCGGCCGGGGTACGAAGGCCACGGCGCGGCGAGCGTTTCTCCTGAGATCCTGGCACGTTATGCGCCGCCGCCGCTCCCGGACGACGTCTCGCGCCGGATCCAGGTGCTGCTCGACGTGCGCGCTCCTTCTGGCGGCGTCCTCGGGCCGGATGGCAAGGCGCTCTACTTCACCTGGACGATCACGGGCACGAGGCAGGTCTTCCGGCTCGACGGGCCGCAGCGTTTCCCGCTGCAGCTGACGGGCGGCGAGGATCCGACGGTGGTGCAGGACGTCACGCCCGGCGGCGCGCACCTCGTCCTCTCGCGCGATCGCAAGGGCGAGGAGAACCCCGGGCTCTATCTGCAGGACGTGAAGGGCGGCCCGCTCCTCGCCATCCAGCACAAGCCTGGCGTGCAGACGCAGCTGCAGTTCGTCTCCGACGACGGGCGGCACGTCTATTACCGGGCCAACGACGTCAAGAAGGACGCGTATGCCATCTACCGGTATGACATCGCGTCGAAGCAGCGCGAGCTCGTGTTCGATCACGAGGGCATCTGGCGCGCCGTGGACGCCGCGGCCGACGGCCGCCTGCTGCTCGCGAGGGACGTCGGCTCCAACATGAGCGAGTTCTACGCGTGGGCGCCCGGCGCGCAGGGCGCCGCGAAGGCCGATCCTGCGGCCGGAGCGCTGACTCCCCTCTTCGGGCAGGGCGAGCGCGAGGACTACAGGGCCATGTTCGGAGCGGCGCCCGGCGAGGTCCTCGTGCTCACGCCGCGCCTCGGGGAGTACCGCCGGCTCTACAGCTGGAAGGCGGGCAAGCTCACGCCGATCTCGCCGGAGCTCCCGTTCGACGTCAGCGCCTTCTCCATCGACCGGGCGCGGAAGAGGATCCTCTACACGGTGAATGAGCGGGGCCACACGCGGCTGCGCGCGCTCGACGCGAGGTCGCACCGCGAGGTCAAGCTACCCGCGCTCCCCGCGGCGGATCATGTGGTGCCGGTCGCGACGACGCCGGATGGCCGGTTCACGACGCTGCTCCTGGAGACCTCGAGGGCGCCGGCGGCGAGCTATGTCCTCGACTGGACGACTGGCAAGCTGACGCAGTGGCACACCCCGAGCATGCCCGAGATCGCGCCGGACGCGTTCGCGGCGGCCACGCTGGAGTCCTATCCGGCGCGCGACGGGACGCAGATCCCGATGTTCGTGCGGCGCCCTGCCCAGTGCGAGCGGCCGTGTCCGGTGATCGTCCATTTCCATGGCGGCCCGGAGAGCCAGATCAGGGCGGGGTTCAGCGCGCGTGCGCAGATCTTCGTGGACGCGGGGTTCGTGTTCGTCGAGCCGAACGTCCGGGGGAGCGACGGTTACGGCAAGACGTGGCTGCACGCCGACGACGGCGCGAAGCGGCTCGACATCATCACCGACATCGAGGACGCGGCGAAGTTCGTCAGGGCGAGCTTCGGCCACGAGGGCCGGCCGCCGAAGGTCGGCATCTTCGGCGGCAGCTACGGCGGCTATTCCGCGCTGCTCGGCATGACGATGTTCGCCGGCGCCTACGACGCGGGCGCGGCCGTCGTCGGCATGAGCAACCTGGTGACGTTCCTCCAGAACACGGCGCCTTACCGGCGCATCCTCCGGATCTCGGAGTACGGTGATCCCGAGAAGGACCGGGAGGCGCTGATCAAGCTCTCGCCGATCACGTACCTCGATCGGGTGAAGGCGCCTCTGCTGATCGTGCAGGGGGTGACGGATCCGCGCGTGCCTGCTGGCGAGTCGGTGCAGATCCAGCGGGCGCTGGAGGCGAAGAAGATCCCGTCCGAGCTCATCCTGTTCGCCGACGAGGGGCACGGGGCGCAGAAGCGGGACAACCAGGTGCTCCAGTACGGCCATCTGGTGCGGTTCTTCCGGACGCACCTCGGGGGGCGGTAGGCGCTTATTCCAGGTCTGTTTGCGCGGCGCGGGGGGCAGCTCCGAGCTGCCCGGCCCGAGGCTGCGTGTCGGATGCGGCTGGCGCCGGAGAGGAGCCCTCAGGCGGCGCTGGCGGCCGGAGGCTGCGCAGGGGCGGCCGGAGGCCGCGCAGGGGCGGCCGGCTCGTCGGTGACGCGGGACGCGTCCGCGAGGTCGTCGAAGATCTGCGGCATCAGGGACACCTTGCCGTGGAGCCGGAGTACGCACTCCACGAGGAGCTTCGCCGCGCCATAGATGTTGAGCCACTCGGCGCGCGCGGCCTTCACCTCGGGGGTCATCGTGCGGCGGGCGATCCGGGTCTTGCCCACGCTCCGGATGAGCGGCTCGAGGGCGTCCCGCGAGCGCTTCAGCTCAGCCGCCCACGCCTCGTGCTCTGGCAGCTGACGCTTGCGCTGCTCGACCACCTCGACCGCATGCGCCATCGCCGCGGCGAGCTTCGCCGGGCGGCGGCGGAGCACCGTGGCGAGGGTCTCGCCCTGAAGGATGTCGCGGGCCAGCGCGACCCCGCCGGGCCGAGACGCGGCGTGCTCGACGAGGCGGCGAAGCAGGTCGCGGCCCTTCGCGACCGGATCGACCTGGCCTCTCCTCGAGGTGCTGGACGCGGGGGCCGCCACCGCAGCTGCGATCGCCTCCAGCATCGCCTTGCGCAAGGCCTCCGTCGCGGCGTCGAGCCGCGCCGTGATGGCGCGCAAGGCCTGCTGGAAGCCCGCATCGACCGGCAGGACGAGCGTCCGGATCTGCGACGCGGTGAAGCGGCCGTAAGCCTGAATATCGCGCTGGTAGATGTAGGAATCGGACATGGGGGCAGCTCCACCGCGGAACAGGCGGACCCAGCCAGAGCTCTCTACCCGAGGCGCGCGAGCGGCGGGAGGGAATTCCGTGGGCCGCGACGAGACAGAAGCCGTCGGGTCGTGGCGCGCACGCCGGTGAGCGCCGTCGGAAACAAACGCTCTCGAGGGCATCCAGCCTGAGCGGAACCTGGCGCGGCGCCGGCGCTGCACGTTCCTGGGGACGCCAACCGGGCGCAGCGCCGGTGCCGTGCGCCTTCGCGGCAAAGCCGCGGGCGCGGCGCCCGCCCGGTGCTGTGCGTTCTCGCGCCGAAACACCAGCATCATGATACCTGTCGTGGACAGCCACGAACGCAGCCGGCCTGGAGAGCGTCGGAGCGGCGGCGGGACAGACGACAGCGATGATCACGAAACAACTCAAGAACCTGCTGATGATCCCGTCGCCCAACGCATCTCGATCCCGGCCGCGCGCGCTGCCGCCGGAGGCGGCGGCGCACGCCCGCGTGGCGAAGCCCGGCGCGGCTCGCGCGGAGGCCTCTGCACCCGAGGCATCTGCGCCCCCCGCGCCGGGTGAGCCCCCCGCGCCGCGACCGACCGGCGACCCTGCCCCGCGTCGCGCGCCGG
Organism: Sorangium sp. So ce590; assembly: GCF_051521365.1. Classification (NCBI taxonomy): domain Bacteria; kingdom Pseudomonadati; phylum Myxococcota; order Polyangiales; family Polyangiaceae; genus Sorangium; species Sorangium sp. So ce590. Next base: position 3,139,038 of record NZ_CP150346.1, on the reverse strand, counting down.
CGGTGCCGAGCTTTCTTCGCGCGGCGCCGGCCGACCCGGCGTCGCTGGTCCCGCCGGGCATGCGCAAGTTCACCGATCTTCGTGGCACGCAGCCCACCTCCGACGCCGCCTCCACCGCACCCGTGCTGCCGTTCGGCCTCCCTGCACCACCGCAGCCCGCGAAGCTCGGCGCGGCGATGGCCGAGGTGCCCAGAGGCATGCGCGGCTTCACCAGCTTGACCGGAACGCAGCCGACGTCCGGAGCGCCCGCGGAGGCGGCTTTGCCGTTCTCGTCCAGCGCTCGCGCCGCGCCCGCTGCGCCCGCCGCGCCCGCTGCGTCCCCGGGCGCCCCGCCGGCCCCGGCGCTCTCCCTGGAGCAGTATGCGTCCCTCTGCGCCGACCTCGCCGCCGCTCCCGCCGGCGCGGAGGCCCTCTTCGCGCAGTACGGGCTCAGGGAGCCCGAGGCGCGCCGCGCGGTGGACGGCTTCTGGCGCGAGCGCCTGGCGCGCGACCCGGCGGCGCATCAGCGCTGGCAGGAGCTTTACTGGCAGCAAAGGGCCCGCTCTTCTCCCGCCGGGAAGAGCCCGAACGAGCCGAGATGAGCGCCGCGCCCGGCGGCGCAACCCCCGAGGAGACCCGACCATGGCCATCGACGTGCGCCTGACGTTCCCCACCTCCGGAGTCACCGGCTTCGAGGTCCACCAGCTCGACTACAGGGACGCGCTCAACGATCTCTTCGAGCTGACGCTCGACGTGGTGACCACCGATCCGGAGGTCGATCTCTCCAGCGTGGTGGGCGAGGAGATCGTCGTCGAGCTCGACGGCGAGCCCTTCCTCAAGAAGGTCCACGGCATCGTGCGGCGGGTGCGGCAGCTCTCGGCGGAGCCCACCGGTGTGTCGCGCTACGAGCTCGCGGTCGTGCCTCCCCTGTGGCTCAGCACCCGGGCCGCGGATCACCGCATCATCCAGAACCTCACGGCGGACGATGTCTGCGAGGTCGTGGCGTCGGCGTACGGCGGCCGGATCCCGGCGCCGAGCTCGCTCATCGCCTCGCCGGATCGGCCGGCGCGCGAGTACCGCGTCCAGTACGGGGAGACCGACTTCGATTTCATGTTCCGCGCTCTCGCGGACGAGGGCCTCATCTCCTACTTCGATCACGGGTCCCGGAGCAGCGACTGGGTGCTCGCCGAGGACACGGCCTTCACCGACGACGGCGCGCCCCGGGTGCCGTTCGTGCCGCCGACGGGCGCCGGGATGAGCGCGGCGGCGCCGACGGTCTCGTTCATCGCGATCACCTCGTCGATCGAGACGTCGATGGTCACGGTGCGGGATTACGACTTCAAGAAGCCCGAGTACGTCCTCGATCAGCGGGTCGAGACCTCGCAGAAGGCCTTCGTCCGCGAGGCGACGCTCGAACGGTACGAGTTCACGACGAACAGGTTCACCGCCGCCTCCGAGAAGCACGGCGAGGCGCTGGCGAAGCGGTACCTGGAAGAGGCCCGCTCGGAGCGGCGGGTCTTCGAGTGCCACACGAGCTTCGCGCTCGGCGCCGGCGGCCGCTTCACGGTCGAGGAGCACCCGCGCGCCGACGTGAACGGCCAGCTGCTCGTGATCCGGTCGCGCTGCACGGTGACGGCGGTGGCTGACGGCCACCCGGTGCGGCGGCACGTCCTCGTCTGCGTGCCCGCGGGCGATCCGTGGCGTCCTGCGCGCCGGCCCAAGCCGCGCATCTTCGGCACGCAGACCGCCTTCGTGGTCGGCAACAAGGCCGGCGTGGACGAGATCGACGTCGACGAGCACGGCCGCGTCAAGGTCGAGTTCCGGTGGGATCGCCGCGACCTGCACGAGGGCAACCCGACCCGCTTCGTCCGCGTCTCGCAGGGCTGGGCGGGGCTCGACTACGGCATGGTGATGCTGCCGCGCGTGAACGAGGAGGTCATCATCGCCTACCTCGACGGCGACCCCGACGAGCCCGTCGTCGTCGGCCGCCTGCACAACGCGTGGAGCGTCTCGCCGCTCAAGCTGCCGGCCGAGAAGACGCGCTCGATCTGGAAGAGCAAGACGTCGCCCGGCGGCGACGGCTTCAACCAGATCATGATGGAGGACAAGAAGGGCGCGGAGCTGCTCGAGCTCCACGCCCACCGCGACAACGTCGTCACGGTCGGCGCGAACCAGGGCGTGGACGTGGGCGGCGACCAGAAGCTCCACATCGCGGGCAAGCGCGAAGACCACGTCGAGGGCGCGGTCGAGGAGGACTACGACACCTCCCTGACGACGACCATCGGCGGGAAGCAGGAGACGACCGCCGAGGCCGTGGTCGAGCGCTACGCCAGCCAGGACACCGAGATGGCGGGCAAGAAGCACACGAAGGCCGGCGCCGTGGACGAGGACTTCAAGCGCCTCGAGACGACCGTCGAGGGGCTGCACAAGGACAAGTTCGGGACGGCGGAGCAGGAGGGCGGGGACGTCAAGTGGAGGGTCGGCGCGCTCGACTGGGAGACGAAGGGGCTCAAGTGGACGCTCAGCGGGGGCGGCTACATCAAGGCGCCGAGCTTCGTGATCGATGCACGGGAGTTCAAGGTCACCAACGCGGGGAGCCACAAGGAGGTCAAGGGCGCGTGGGAAACGCTGTGCGCGGCGCACAAGGACACCACCGCGCACAAGGCGGCATTCCTCACGTCGGACACAAAGAGCGTGTACCACGAGTTCAAGGCCTTCGGCACCAGCATCAACGCCGGGGAAACAAAGCTTGATATCACCGGATTGAAGATCGACTTCGCCGGTTTCAAGCTCCAGAACAACGCTATCAACCTGAAGGACACCGGGACCAAGATCGCCAAGAGCGGCATAGTATCAACGATCGCTGGCATCTTCTCGATCGCATGATCCCGCTTTCCTGATCGCCGACCGAAGCCCCCTATCCGCACCGACATGACTCCGAGGCGCCTCGCGCGGCTGAACGACGCATCTCAGCGGTGATGCAGTAGCCAATCTGAGTCCAGGACTAGCGCCACGCTCCAGCAGGTGGGGCAAGGTCAGCTACTGCCCGAACGAGAGAATCATTCCAACGCGCTGGGCTTCGCCTCGACGTGGACCAGATCTGGCCTCCCCGGCACGGCCCATGCGCGGACCTTCCCGCCGTCGCCGCCGAGCTCGGCGAATCGCGTGTCGGTGATGTGCTTGAGAACGGTGCGTCCGAGCACGGCGGCCGGCTGGTGCGGTGGTGTCACCAGCACGTCGGCGCGGTAGCCCTTGTTCCAAGGTGCACGGAGGCGACCGACGACCTCGTGTTCAGGGCGGCAAATGCGAGAGTAGCGCCAGCGCCCACGGAGCCAGAAGATGAGAGTGAGCGCAGCAGGAATGATGACGCAGGCCGCTGCGGCTGCAAAGTTGCGGAATCTCACGAAGCCGAACGCGATGAGTGTTATGCCGATGAGCCCAGAGATGCAGCCGACCGCTACCGCGGGCTCAATGAACCTGTCAGTGCTGGCCCGCGCCCGTCGCGGGTCGTTCGCCACGTGCACCGCCAGCCACCACCGCCTCTTGATTCGCGGCGGGTGCAGCGCGGCCCAGACGGCATCGGGCAACGCCACCCGCGCCGAGCAGTAGCCGCACGGCACGATCCGGCTCGACCCATCCGCCACGAGCGGTCCGCCGCACTGGGTGCACGCGACATGCACCGGCGCTCGCGGGCGCTCCTCGGCCATCGCCGGCTCGTCGCTCACGAACCCGAGCACCGGGCTGTCCGGCGGCAACCACGGCGGCTTCGGCAGGATCGCGCGCCCCGCGCCGCACGCGGCGCAGACGCAGCCCCCCTGCGGCGCCAGGCGCATCGGCCGCTGGCAGCGCGGGCACGGCGGCGCCTCGTGCCCGCGCTGCCACTCCATGTGCGGCCCCGGCGGCGGGCCGCCCTCGCCCCACTCCGGGCCATGGCGCAGGTACCCGGGCGCGAACTGCACAACGTCCTTCTCGACGCCGCGCAGCGCCTCGTCCCAGACCGGCGGCGGCAGCGCCGACTCCATGAGGCAGCTCGAACAGCGGCACCGGTCGGTCAGCGTGTTAATCGCCATCGGCGCGCTGCAGTGGGGGCACGGGCTGAGGAGCTCGATGCCGGCAAACTCGATGGTCGCTGTGCTCATCCTGTCCTGGAGATCGACGGCGCCCTCGAGCGCGTTGCGCCCACTGTACACGAAGCGACAGCCCGCACGAGCGCCGGGCGGCGCGCACCGCAGCCTCGACCACGACGCGCGGCGACGGGGGAATTCCCCCACCCTGCCGGAATGATGAAACCGCCAAGGCGCCACAAGACGCCAAGACTTTTGTGGTTTTCTTGGCGTCCTTGGCGCCTTGGCGGTTCAAGAGTGCCACACGAGCTTCGCGCTCGGCGCCGGCGGCCGCTTCACGGTCGAGGAGCACCCGCGCGCCGACGTGAACGGCCAGCTGCTCGTGATCCGGTCGCGCTGCACGGTGACGGCGGTGGCTGACGGCCACCCGGTGCGGCGGCACGTCCTCGTCTGCGTGCCCGCGGGCGATCCGTGGCGTCCTGCGCGCCGGCCCAAGCCGCGCATCTTCGGCACGCAGACCGCCTTCGTGGTCGGCAACAAGGCCGGCGTGGACGAGATCGACGTCGACGAGCACGGCCGCGTCAAGGTCGAGTTCCGGTGGGATCGCCGCGACCTGCACGAGGGCAACCCGACCCGCTTCGTCCGCGTCTCGCAGGGCTGGGCGGGGCTCGACTACGGCATGGTGATGCTGCCGCGCGTGAACGAGGAGGTCATCATCGCCTACCTCGACGGCGACCCGGACGAGCCCGTCGTCGTCGGCCGCCTGCACAACGCGTGGAGCGTCTCGCCGCTCAAGCTGCCCGCCGAGAAGACGCGCTCGATCTGGAAGAGCAAGACGTCGCCCGGCGGCGAGGGGTTCAACCAGATCATGATGGAGGACAAGAAGGGCGCGGAGCTGCTCGAGCTCCATGCCCACCGCGACAACGTCGTCACGGTCGGCGCGAACCAGGGCGTGGACGTGGGCGGCGACCAGAAGCTCCACGTCGCGGGCAAGCGCGACGACCACGTCGAGGGCGCGGTCGAGGAGGACTACGACACCTCGCTGACGACGACCATCGGCGGGAAGCAGGAGACGACCGCCGAGGCCGTGGTCGAGCGCTACGCCAGCCAGGACACCGAGATGGCGGGCAAGAAGCACACGAAGGCCGGCGCCGTGGACGAGGACTTCAAGCGCCTCGAGACGACCGTCGAGGGGCTGCACAAGGACAAGTTCGGGACGGCGGAGCAGGAGGGCGGGGACGTCAAGTGGAGGGTCGGCGCGCTCGACTGGGAGACGAAGGGGCTCAAGTGGACGCTCAGCGGGGGCGGCTACATCAAGGCGCCGAGCTTCGTGATCGACGCGCCGGAGTTCAAGGTCACCAACGCGGGGAGCCACAAGGAAACCAAAGGCTTAGTGGACACGGTGATCGCGAGCTGGAACGAGAGGACCTGGTACAAGTCGGCGTTCATCGGCCTGGATATGAAAGGAGTAATTGCCGAAACAAAGACCTTCGGCCGGAGCATCAACATCGGAATTCAGAAAATGGACATAACCGTCTTCAAGGTCGATTTCGCCGGCTTCAAGATGCAGAACAATGCCGTCAACATGAAGACTGCCGCAACCCATATTGACAAGAACGCCGTTCGAGCGATGCTCACGGGCATCTTTTCGATCGCGTGAGGTGGCCCACGCCTCGCAACATGAGTCACCGGTCCTTCGTGGTCATCCACCCCAACGCCTCACGACATCGACGTGAATTGGGCCGGAGGGTCGCGAGAACAGCGCTGCCCGAAGCGCAAAATCAAGTTCCTCTACGGACAGATCCTGACGCATCGAGCTCAACCGGGTGTAGCGACATGGTTGCACAGCCCGATCAAATAAAGCCCCTACTCCAGCACAGAAGGCATCGCCTCGACGTGAACCCGATCTGTTCTTCCGGGCACCATCCATGCGCGGACCTTGCCACCGTCACCGCCGAGTTCGGCGAACCGTTCTGCACTGACGTGCCGTAGAACTGCACTTGCTAGAACGACGTCCGGCTGATGGGGCTTCGTGAGAAGCACCCTGGCGGTGTACCGCAAGCGCCAAGGACCAACCAGGCGGCCCACGACTTCGCATTCGGGGCGGCAGATAGTTCGGTAGAGCCAACGCCCTCGGAGCCAAAGGGCGACGATGACGGCAATCGTAGTGAGTAGACAGGCGGCAGCAACTTCCACTCGCCAATCCAGTAGAGCCAAGAGAAGCATGCCAGGCCACGGCAGCACCAGCACGGCCATGAGGACAACCCAAAGCGCAGGCTCTCCAAACAGGTCGGGTCGCGCCGGCTCTCGTCGCGGGTCAGCGACGACATGGACGACGAGCCACCACCGCCTCTTGATGCGCGGCGGGTGGAGCGCAGCCCAGACCGCATCCGGCAATGCCACCCGCGCCGAGCAGTAGCCGCACGGCACGATCCGGCTCGACCCATCCGCCACGAGCGGCCCGCCGCACTGGGTGCAGGAGACGTGCACGGGCTCGCGCGGCCGCTCCTCGGCCACGGCCGGCTCGTCGCTCACGAAGCCCAGAACAGGGCTGTTCTCCGGAAGCCACGGCGGCTTCGGCAGGATCGCTCGCCCCGCGCCGCACGCTGCGCAGACGCAGCCCCCCTGCGGCGCCAGGCGCATCGGCCGCTGGCAGCGCGGGCACGGCGGCGCGTCGTGGCCGCGCTGCCACTCCACGTGCGGCCCCGGCGGCGGCCCCCCCTCGCCCCACGCCGGGCCGTGCCGCAGGTACCCGGGCGCGAACTGCACAACGTCCTTCTCGACGCCGCGCAGCGCCTCGTCCCAGACCGGCGGCGGCAGCGCCGACTCCATGAGGCAGCTCGAGCAGCGGCACCGGTCGGTCAGCGTGTTGACCGCCATCGGCGCGCTGCAGTGGGGGCACGGGCTGAGGAGCTCGATGCCGGCAAACTCGACGGTCGCTGTGCTCATCCTGTCCTGGAGATCGACGGCGCGCTCGGGCGCGTTGCGCGAACTGTACACGAAGCGACAGCCCGCACGAACGCTGGCCGGCGCGCACCGCAACCTCGATCACGACACGCGATACTCCCCCTCGCTCCGCAGCCCCTGGGGAGGTCGCGCCCCTGGCCGCCCCCTCGTCTCACAGCCCCCGCCCACGTTCCGACCTCTCCACGCCGTCGAAATCATGCACTGCGACACGTCCCGACCTCTCCGCGCCGTCGAAATCATGCCGTGCGATAGGTCGCGACCTCGCAGTTCCGTCGAAATCATGCCGTGCGATAGGTCACGACCTCTCCGTTCCGTCGAAAAGATGCGGCGCGCCAGGTCGCGACCTCGCAATTCCTTCAAAATTATGCTGAGCCATCGGTCGCGACCTCGCAGTTCCGTCGAAAAGATGCGGCGCGCCAGGTCGCGACCTCCGCGCTCGCTCGTCACGAGCGCCCGCCGCGGTCGCGACCTCCCGGCCCCCTGCGCGCCATCCGGCCGGCGCCGCGCCGGCCCCACCCCCGGCCGTCCGCCCTCGATACACCCAACCCCCGGCCCCACCGCACGCCGCCGGCCGGACGGCGGGAGCTCCGCCGGCCGCAGCTCGCCCGTGCCCGCGCGGCGGCGCGCCCACCTCTCTATCCCCCCATCTACAAATTTATCCTCCAGGATAGGCCTCCCCCTGGCCCCGCGCTCGTCCCCCACGGCTCCTCGCGGAAATCCCCGCCCGAGGCCGGCTGGCATCCTCCCTGCAATACCCCCTCAGCGTCCACGCCAGAGTAGCTCAGCGGTAGAGCGCGCAAACAACTCCGGACGGTGTTCTCCGGCGCGATGAGCGCCGGCAGTGAGAACCGGGGTTACTTCCCTCCTAAGGACGAGGTCGCGGGTTCGAGTCCCGCCTCTGGCACAAGGGCGCAGCGCGGCAGTGAGCGTCACGGTTCCTTCGTCCAACAACGACAACCCCCGTGACCACCATCCTCCGCGCTGCGCCCGATCTCTCGACCCCTCGCCGCGCGTGCGTCGAGGAAGGAGGTGTCCTCATGGCTTTCTTTCAGCATCTCAAGCGCAAGGCTCAGCGCGACGGCGCCTCCCACCTGAACTGGATGGGCGGGCGCTCCTACGACATCGCCGATCCGCTGAAGCGCCTCCGCCTCGCGGCCTCGTCGTGCTTCTTCGGCGAGCCCATGTACTACCACCGCGACCCGGCGGACCCGCGCCCGGCGAAGACCAGGAAGAAGGCGGAAGACAGCGCCCGCCTCTCGGACGCGGAGGTGAGGCGCCTGCGCGAGACGCTCGGCGCCGTGGATCCTGCCGAGTGGCGCGCGCTCTCGCCGGCGGCGTTGATCGAGCGGGCCATCGACGAGGCGCTCGCGGCCGATCCGGAGGCGACGCTCGCCGAGGCGGCGCGGCTGCGCGAGGAGGAGCACCTGCGCACGACGCCCCAGGTCATCCTCGTGCGCGCGGCGAACACCGCCTCGGTCCGCGGAACCGGCCTCGTGCGCCGGTTCGCGCCGGGCATCCTGAAGCGCGCGGACGAGCCGGCGGTCGCCCTCGCGTACCAGCTCTACCGGTTCGGCAAGCCGGTGCCGAACGCGCTGAAGCGCGCGCTGCGCGACGCGCTGCAGCGCCTCGACGATCACGCCCTCGCGAAGTACCGCCTCGAGGGCAAGGGGAGCAAGACCGTGGACGTCGTGAACCTCGTGCACCCGAAGAGCCCGAGCGTCGACCGCCTCGCGAAGGGCACGCTCCGCGCGACAGGCCGCACCTGGGAGGCGATCGTCTCGGCCCGCGGCTCGAACCGGTGCGCGTGGCGCAAGGCGCTGCCGGCCATGGGCCACATGGCCCTGCTGCGCAACCTGCGCAACCTCATCGAGGCGGGCGTGCCGACCGACGTGTTCCTGCCGAAGCTCGTCGCGACGGCCGCCGAGGGCAAGCAGCTGCCCTTCCGGTACTACAGCGCCTATCAGGCGGTGAAGGCCTGCGCGCCGGGCGCCGTGCTGGACGCGGTGGAGCAGTGCCTGCACCGCTCCCTCGGCCAGGTGCCGTTCTTCCCCGGGCGGGTGATGGTGCTCTCTGACAACAGCGGCTCGGCGCAGGGCACGACCACGAGCAGCCTCGGCACGATGCGGATCTCCACGATCGCGAACCTCACGGGCGTCGTGGCCGGGATGCGCGCCGACGACGGGCACCTCGGCGTGTTCGGCGACCGGCTGGAGAGCTTCGCCGTGCGCAGGAAAGAGAGCGTGTTCTCACAGCTCGACCGCGCCGAGCAGATCGCCCGCACGATCGGCACGGCGACCGAGAACGGCGTGTGGCTGTTCTGGGATCGCGCCATCCGCGAGCGGCAGCGCTGGGACGCGGTGTTCGTGCTGAGCGACATGCAGGCCGGCCACGGCGGCCTCTACGGTAAGCGACCGAAGGACTACGCGGACTTCGCCTGGAACGAGCAGTACATCGACGTGGCCAAGCTCGTCGCGGCGTACCGCGCGCGCGTGCACCGCGACGTGCGCGTGTTCCTCGTGCAGGTCGCCGGCTACCAGGACACCCTCGTGCCCGAGTTCTACGATCGCACGTACATCCTCGGCGGCTGGGGCGAGGGGCTCCTGCGCTTCGCCGCGGCGATGGCGCAGGCGTAGCGGCGCGCGCCGGAACCCTGCCGGGTCTCCGGCCGCCGCATTGACGGACGCGGGCGGCTCGGTGACAGTGCCGCCGCGGCATGGCCCGCGGCGCCCCTGATCCTCGGCTGGCCCCACGGCCTCGCTTCCCCTCGGCACGGGGGCCGTGGGCCAGCGCTCCCGCGGCGCGCCTCCCTTTCCCATGAAGACGATCAAGCCCCAGAAGCTCGGCCTCCTCCACAGGGTCTTCGAGGACGGCAGCGACTGCTATCTGTCGGTCACCGTCCTGGCCTTCTTCTCGTTCGACCCCGGAGCAGCCCTGCTGTCCGAGATCGATCTGTGGAAGTTCACCGCGGCCGAGCTCGGCAGGGACGCCGTGCTCGACATGGGCATGCCCAAGCCGAGAGGAGAGCTCTTGATCTCCGGGCGAGCCTACCCGCGCGAGGGCCGGGCGCCGGCCTGCGCGGTGAGGGCGCGGCTCGGCGCGGTGGACAAGACGCTCTACGTCATCGGCGACAGGACGTGGCGGCGCGGCGTCCCCACCGAGCCGGAGCCGTTCACCTCGATGCCCATCGTCTGGGAGCGCGCCTTCGGCGGCCCGGGGTTCGCGCCGAACCCCGTGGGCAAGGGGGCCCAGCCGATCGAGACCGAGGCGGGAGAGACCCACCCGCTCCCGAACATCGAGCTGCCGAAGCCGCTGATCACGTCGCCGGGCGATCGACCTGCGCCCGCGGGCTTCGGCCCGATCGACCTCATGTGGCCGCAGCGCTTCGCCAAGATCGGCACGTACGACCAGAAGTGGCTCAAGGAGCGGTTCCCCGGCTTCGCCGAGGACACCGATCTCGGCATGTTCAACGCCGCGCCGGAGGACCAGCAGATCCAGGGGTTCTTCCGGGGCGACGAGCCGATGGTGCTGGAGCACATGCACCCGGAAAAGCCGGTGATCGAGGCGGCGTTGCCGGGGATCGCGACGCGCGCGTTCATGAACCGGAAGAGCGGGGAGACGGAGACGTTCAGCGAGATCGCGATGCACCTCGAGACCGTGCACCTCTTTCCTCACGCCGAGCGCGGGGTCCTCCTGTTCCGGGGCATCGCGCTCGTCGACGAGGACGACGCGGCCGACGTGCTGCAGATCGTGATCGGCGCAGAGACGCTCGGGGAGCCGAGGGCCGAGGAGCACTACCGCGAGGTGCTGAGGCAGCGGCTCGACCCCAAGGCGGGGCACCTCGCGGCCCTGCGCGACGGCGATCTCCTGCCGCCGCTGCCCTCGGGAGCGCGGCCGCCGCGCGACAAGTCCGACGTCGAGCGGCTGCTGGAGAGCGACGATCTCCTCCGGAAGAACCTCCAGGACGGCGCGCGGCGCAGGGCGGAGGCGAACCGCCGAAAGGCGCACGCGACCGTCGTGGAGCTCGGGCTCGACCCGGCGCAGTTCGGTCTGGAGCAGGCCGAGGAGCCGGCCGTGGACGAGGTCATCCCCGACATCGAGGAGCTGGGGCCGTTCGTCGAGGCGCTGGAGGCGCGCGCAGAGCGGGAGCGGGCCGAGGCGGAGGGCCGCCGGGCGAGCGCTGAAGCCGAGGCGCGCGCGGCCTACGCCGCGGCCGGGATGGATTACGACGCGCTGGCGGCAGACGCGATGAAGCAGGCCGCCGGCCCGCCGAAGTTCTCGGCGAAGGCCGAGCGCGAGCGGCTGGAGGATCTCGCGGCGCTGCTCGCGAACGCGGGTTATCCGGACACCGCGCTCGAGGAGACGCTCGCCGATCCCGCCTTCGATCGGAAGCTCGCCGAGATGGAAGCGCAGGTGCTGGAGGGATACCGGCAGACCGCGCACTTCGGCCCCGCGGCCGGCCGGCTCGCCGGCGAGGCCGCGCGGCGCCTCCGCGACGAGGTGATCGAAGCGCATCGCGCGGGGCGCTCGCTCGCCGGCCGCGATCTGACCGGCGCCGACCTCTCCGGCCTCGATCTCCGCGGGGCGATCCTCACCGGCGCGCTGCTCGAGGGCGCGAGCCTCGCGGACGCCGACCTCGAGGACGCCGATCTGGAACGGGCGGTCCTCGCGCACGCCGACCTCTGCCGGGCCGCGCTCCGGGGCGCGAGGCTCGAGGACGCGAACCTGGGGCTTTCGACGCTCCGGGGCGCCGACCTCTCCGGCGCGGACCTCTCCGGCGCCGTGCTCTACCGGGCGGACCTCACGGGGGCATCGTTTCGGGGCGCGGAGCTCACCCTGGCCGACCTCTCCGAGGCCACCCTGGGCGACAACGACTTCTCGGACGCGCTGGCGCAGCTGCTCACGCTGCTGCGGGTCGATCTCGCGGGGTCGAAGCTCACCGGCGCGGATCTCTCGCGGTCCACCTTCATCGAGTGCAAGCTCGGCGGCGTCGATCTCTCGGGCGCCCGGCTGATCTCGACGGCCTTCTTCTCGTCGGAGGGTCGAGGCGCCGTGTTCCGGGGCGCCTTCGCGGAGAACCTGCGCATGGTCAAGGCGTGCGCCTTCGACGGCGCCGACTTCCGCGGCGCCACGCTGAGCGGCGCGAACCTCCGGGGGGCGAGCCTCGCCGGCGCCGATTTCACCGAGGCGCAGATGAACGGCAGCGACCTCAGCGACTGCGACCTGCGCGGCGCCAGGATGGCCTGGATCGCGGCGCGCGAGGCGCGGTTCATCCGAGCCGAGCTGTCGGACGCGGATCTGACGTATGCCGATCTGATGCTGGGCGTCCTCCAGAAGGCGAAGCTCATGGGCGCCGATTTCACCGGGGCCAACCTCTTCCGCGCGGATCTCGCGAAGGTGCTCGGCGACGAGCGGACGCGCTTCGAGGAGGCGAACGTCCGGGAGGTGCGGTTCGTGCCGCGGAGGCAACGTGGACAGGGCTGAGCTCATCGCGGCGATCCAGGGCGGCGAGACGATCTCGGGCGCCTGCCTGGACGGGCAGGACCTGAGCGGCGCCGACCTCTCGGGCGGGCTCTTCGAGCAGGTGAGCTTCCAGGGGGCGCGCCTCGCCGGGGCCTCGTTCAAGGAGTCGATCCTCACCGCGTGCGACTTCAGGGAGGCGGATCTGACCGGCGCCAACCTGCACCATGTGGCGATGCACCGGTGCGTGCTCGCGCGGGCGAAGCTGGTCCGGACGAGCTGGGCGGCGGCGCAGGTCGCCGCGTCCGATCTGTCGTGCGCCGATCTCTCGGAGGCGGATCTGATCATCGCGGCGTTCGCGCAGTCGGGCTTCGCAGGCGCGAGGCTCGCGCGCGCGAGCCTGGATCGCACGGTGCTGGTCGACGCGAACGTGGCGCACCTGGATCTCTCGGGCGCTCGGCTGGAGTTCACGCACCTCATCAAGGCGGACATGACGACGGTCGCGCTGGCCGGGGCGCGCTGCCGGAGCGTCATCTTCATCGGCAGCCGGTTCGCGGGCATGGATCTCTCGGGGCTCGATTTCACCCTCAGCCAGTTCACCGAGGCGGATCTCACCGGCGCGAACCTGACCGGCGCGACCCTCACGCAGTGCGGCTTCAAGGGTGCGAAGCTCACCGGCGCGCGGCTCGACGACGCCAGGGCGGAGGGCGCGATCTTCGTCGAGGCCGACCTGAGCGGCGCGAGCCTCCGCGGCGCGCGGCTCAAGCAGGCGATCTTCGTCGACGCCGAGCTCGAGGGCGCCGATCTCTCGAGGGCCAGCCTCGAGCAGAGCCTCTGGCACCGCGCGCGCTGCGAGCGCGCCCGGTTCCCGGGCGCGGAGCTCACGTACGCCGACTTCTCCCACGCCGACGTCCGGGGGGCGGATTTCACGGGGGCCGCGCTCTTCCGGGCGCGCCTTCACCGGACGCGGGACGAGGGGGCCGTCTTCACCGGCCGCGCGCTCGCCCTGGGCGATGACGAGCCGCTCGCCGAGGCGGAGGCCTGGCAGGACAAGCTTCGAGGCAAGGCCGGCTGAGCCGGCGCGGGAGGCGTGATGCGAAACAACGTTGCGAGGAAGCTCGCGAAGATCGAGAAGCTCGCGAAGATTGAGGAGATCGAGCCCGAGGCTGCCTACCAGGAGGCGGGGCGCGTTGTGCGCGCGGAGGGCGGTGCGTTCGTGGTGGCCTCCGGCGCCGCCGAGATCGAGGCACGTCGCGCGGTGAGCTGCATGGTCGAGCCCATGGCCGGCGACGTGGTGCTCGTCTCGGTGCTGCCGGAGCGCGGCGCGTACATCCTGGCCGTGCTGGAGCGGCAGGGCAGCGACGTCAGCCTGGTGCTCGAAGGGGATCTGCACGTGAAGCTGCCCAGAGGGCGGTTCGTCGTCGGCGCCGCCGAGGGCGTGACGTTCGCGTCCGGCAAGGAGGTGGGGGTGGTGGCCGGCGAGCTGAAGGTCAACGCGCGCCTCGGCAGCGTCTTCGTGGAGAGCCTGTCGTACCTCGGGACGGCGGTGCAGGCCGAGATCGACAAGGTCAAGGTGAAGGCGGCGGCGTTCGACGCTTCCGTGGAGCGGGTGACGCAGCGGCTGAAGCGGGTGTACCGCTTCGTCGAGGAGTTCGAGCAGCTCCGGGCGGAGCGCGTCGACTACGTGGCAAAGAAGAACATGAGCCTGCGCGGCGAGAACACCCTCGTGACGGCCGAGGAGCTGGTCAAGCTCGACGGCGCGCAGATCCACCTCGGTTGAGCTGAACGGGAGCAGAGGAAGCGATGTTTGCCAACACGCAGATGATGGGCATCGACCTGGGGTTGCCGGACGTGTGCTTGACGCCCTCGCCCGCGCCGGTGCCCGTGCCCTACCCGAACATCGCCGCCGGCCCGATGGGGGTGCCCGCGGTCTACAACGTGCTGTTCATGGCCGCGCCGGCCCACAACCTGGCGACGACGATCCCGCTGACGAACGGGGACAACGCCGGGGTCGCGATGGGCGTCGCGTCGGGCACGGTGATGGGGCCGAGCCGCCACCTGACCGGGGCCTTCACGGTGCTGATCCGCGGGATGCCGGCGAGCAGGCTGACGAGCATGTCGCTCCAGAACAGCACGAACTGCCCGGGGATGAGGGTCGTGCCGAGCCAGGTGAAGGTGCTGATGCTGGCGCCGTGAGGGAGGTCGGGACAGCACGCAAACGAGGCACGGTGTACAGCGTCAGGGGCACATCGACTCCTCCGCGATGCAGTCCTCGCTCGGCGGATCGATGTCCGTGCACTTGTTCGCCGGCTGCAAGCTCCAGATACAGGAGTTGTTATGAATGAAACCGTCGACTCGATTGAACACGACGTTCACATCCGAGTAGACCGGTCCCTCGTGGCAAGCGCTCTGCGCGCCGCCGATGTAATAGGCCTCGTTGCCCACATGAACGAGCCCGCCCTCGGGTCCGCTGTTGAGGTGGATATTCCCATGGGCCCCCGCGACGGTCTGCTCGCCCATGGTATCGGTCCGGAGCACCGGGGAGAGCGTTCCCTCCAGCCGGACCTTCACTCCGCCCCACGCGTGATGGAAATCCTTCTCGGTGGGTGAGCTGAGCTTCACCACCTCGCCAGCGCTCGCCTCCGCCCCGCTCGTGGCCCCTCCCGGCCGCCCAGGCCCCGTCGGCAGGCTGCGGTTCCCCTCGCGGGCTGACACCCGCCGGCGCTCATGGAAAGCGCCACCGCGCAGAGCGCGCCTCGCCACAGCAGCTCGACATCCCTGCTACGCATGCGACCCCCCACGACGACAAAAACAACGCCGTGCGCTCCTCACGGAGCGATCGCGACGCCATAACGCAACGCGCCGCGAGCAGCCTCACCGACAGTGTCGGCGGCCGCTCACGGCGAGCGCGCTACGACGGTAGCACGATTTTCGTTACGATTTGGCGCCGAGCCCGAAGCCATCGTGCAGCGCACGGACGGCGAGCTCAGCGTACTTCGTCCCGACCAGACACGAGATCTTGATCTCGCTCGTGGAGATCGCCTGGATGTTGATCGCCTCCGCCGCGAGCAGCTGGAACATCCGCGCCGCCACGCCTGCGTGCGCGCGCATCCCGAGGCCGACGATCGACACCTTCACGATGTCCTCCTCGTAACGGATCCCCACCGCGCCCACGCCGCCGGCGATCTTCTCCATCACGACCTTCGCCCGGGGAAGATCCGCCTTGCCGACCGTGAACGTCACGTCGGCCCTCACCTCGCCGGACGCGCCGCGCGCCTCCAGGCCGTAGCTCGGCGCGTTCTGGATGATCATGTCGACGCTGATGTTCTCCTCGGCCAGCGCGCCGAAGATCTGCGCCACGACGCCCGGCTTGTCGTCGACGCCGACCAGCATCACCCGCGCCTCGTTCCGGTCGAGGGCCACGCCCGTCACCGTCACGCTCTCGAGCGACTGCTCCTCGCCGACGACCCACGTGCCCGGCACGTCCGAGAACGACGACCGCACGTGCACCGGGACACCATACTTCATCGCAACCTCCACGCTCCGTATCTGAAGGACCTTCGCGCCCAGCGAGGCGAGCTCCAGCATCTCTTCGTAGCTGATCCGCTCGATCTTCCGCGCCGTCTTGCAGATGTTCGGGTCCGTCGTGTAAACGCCGTCGACGTCCGTGTAGATCTCGCACTCGGCGCCCACCGCCGCGGCGATCGCCACGGCGCTCGTGTCGCTGCCGCCGCGCCCGAGCGTCGTGATGTTGCCCGCGTCGTCCACGCCCTGGAAGCCGGCGACCACCGCGATCTTCCCCGCCGCCAGCGCCTCGTGCAGCCGCTGGGCGTCGATCGCCTTGATCCGCGCCTTCGTGTAGGCGCTGTCCGTCAGGATCTTCAGCTGGTGACCGAGGAAGCTCCGCGCCTGGCCCCCCAGCGCCTGGATCGCGATCGCCATCAGCGCCGCCGAGACCTGCTCGCCGGTCGCCGCCAGCGCGTCCATCTCCCGCGCGTCAGGCACGGGCGCGATGTCCGACGCCAGCTTGAGCAGCCGGTTCGTCTCGCCGGCCATCGCGCTCACGATGACCACGACGTCATGACCGGCCCGCTGTGTGGCGAGCGCCCGCGCGGCCGCCCGCTGGATGCGCTCGATGGACCCGACGGACGTGCCGCCGAACTTCTGGACGATGAGGCTCACGCGAGGTGTGGCCAACTAGTCCAACGTGGACGCCCGGGTCAAGAGGAAATTCCACAGCTTCGCGGAGCACGCGACAGCTTCGCGGAGCACGCGACAGCGCCGCAGCGCACGCGAAAGCACCGCGGAGCAGACGAGCACAGCGCGCCCAGGCCAGGCACCGGAAGCACCGCCGCCACCCCAACCCCGACCGTGGAACCCCTGAACCACCACGCCCCGTGCAAGGCCCGCCGGCCGGGAATAAACCCGCGGCTCAACCGCTTCGGGTCGGCGCTGTTGACACAGATCCACCCGTCGCTACGATGGCGCCGCCATTCGCCTGGGTAATGGGCGATCCAGGGCGTCACGACGGCGCGGCCGCCCGCCAGGGCGGGGGGGATCGCCCAGGGGCGAACCGCGGAGCACCCGCTCCGCTTCTCAAGGAACCATCTAAGGAGGTCATTTTGGCTAGCGATGTGATGATCGAGGCGAGCTCGCTGACCAAGCGCTATGGGTCGCTGCGCGCGCTCGACAAGGTGAGCTTCGAGGTCCATCGCGGCGAGGTCGTCGGCTTCCTCGGACCGAACGGGGCCGGCAAGTCGACGACGATGCGCATCCTCACCTGCTTCATCTCGGCGTCGGCCGGGACGGCGCGCGTTCACGGTTACGACGTCTTCGACGACCCGCTCGATGTCCGGCGCAAGCTCGGGTACCTGCCCCAGCGCGCCCCGCTCTACGGCGAGATGAACGTCTGGGAGTACCTGTCGTTCGTCGCCGACATGCGCGGGCTCGACCCGTCGCTCTTCAAGAAGCGGATGAAGGGGATCGTCGAGGTGTGCGGCCTCGCCCAGGTGCTCGGCAAGGACATCGGCACCCTCTCCCACGGCTACCGCCAGCGCGTCGGCCTCGGTCAGGCGCTCGTCCACGACCCGCCGATCCTCATCCTCGACGAGCCGACGAGCGACCTCGACCCGAACGAGAAGGCGGAGGTCATCCGCTACATCAAGGAGATCGGCAAGGAGCGGACGATCCTCCTCTCCACCCACAACCTCTCCGAGGTCGAGGCCGCCTGCGCCCGCGCCATCATCGTCTCCAAGGGGCGCGTCGTCGCCGACGGCCCCCTCGACGAGATCCGCTCCAAGAGCGGGAAGGTCCGGTACGTGGTCACCGTCCACGAGAAGAAGGTCTTCGAGGGCGGCGAGGGCTACCGGTCGGGCGCGCGCAAGCCCCCGACGGCCCAGGAGGTCCAGGAGGCGCTCGCCGGGCTGCCCGGCGTCACGAGCGTCACCGAGCTGCCGACCGACGACAACGCCCACAGCTTCCAGCTCCTCGGCGCGCTCGGCGGCGACGTCCGGCCCGAGCTCTTCCAGCTCATCGTGCAGAAGGGCTGGCTCCTCCTCGAGATGCGGCGCGACTCGCAGAGCCTCGAGGACGTGTTCAAGGCGCTCACGCGCGGCGACGAGCGCAAGGACCGCGGCCGCGCCCTGATCACCGACGACCTCGATGACGAAAACGACGCCGAGGACGACGAGGACGACGAGGACGACGAGGACGAGGACAGCGCCGGCGACGAGAGCGACGAGGCGAAGAGCGACGGCGCCGAGGACGGAGGCGCCGACGACGAAGCGCCGGCCAAGAAGAAGGGCTGAACGGTATGAGCACCACCCTGACCATCGCGAAGCGGGAGTTCCGCTCCAACTTCGATTCCCCCCTGGCCTATGTCGTGATCTGCTTCGGGCTGATCGCGCTCGGCGTCATCTTCTTCTTCATGAACGGCGGCTTCTGGCAGGCGGACCGCGCCTCGCTCGTGCAGCTGTTCTCGTGGGCGCCGATAGGGCTCTCCTTCCTCATCATCCCCGTGATCACGATGCGCCTCCTCGCCGAGGAGAAGCGGAGCGGCACGCTCGAGATGCTGATCACCCTGCCCGTGCAGGACCACGAGGTCGTCCTCGGCAAGTTCCTCGGGGCGTGGGGGCTCGTCCTCGTGCTCGTCTTCTCGACCATCCTCTACCCGATCATGATGTTCATGTGGCCCTGGCACCTCGGCGCGCTCGACAGCGGGCCGGTGGTGGCGGGCTACGTGGGCCTCGTGCTCTACAGCGCGGCGGCGGTCTCGATCGGCCTCCTCATCTCGTCGCTGACCGACAGCCAGGTGATCGCCTTCTTCATCACCTTCCTGGTGCTCGCCTTCCTGCACGGCGTGGACAACTTCGCCGACTACGCCCCGTCGGCCTTCCGCGACGTCCTCTCCTTCATCAGCTTCGACACCCGCCTCACGCCGTTCGCGCGCGGCATGGTGTCCACCCGCGACATCGTCTTCTTCCTCTCGATCACCGCAGGCTGCCTCATGGCCGCGTTCAGGGCGCTCGAGCGCAGGAAGTGGGCGTAAGGACTAACCATGGAACGCAAAGCCAAAGCCGCGACGCAGACAGGCGTCTATCTGGCCATCGTGGCCGCCATCCTCGTGGCGGCCAACGTCATCTCGCTCGGCGTCTACAAGCGCTTCGACATGACGAAGGCCGAGAGGTTCACCCTCTCGAAGGGCTCGGCCCACCTCGTCCGCGAGGGGCTCAAGCAGGATCTCCAGATCGACGTCTACGTCACCCGGGGGCTCCCGAAGCACGAGGCGTTCATCCAGGACCTCACCGACCTGATGAACGAGTACGAGCAGGCCTCCAACGGCAAGCTCCACTACGCGCTCATCGAGGCGAAGACGGATGAGCAGCGCACCGCCGCCAAGGAGGCGGGCCTGCAGGAGGCCGCGTTCGGCGAGGGGAGCGAGACCGGCCAGGACCAGGCGACGATCACCCGCGGGTTCATGGGCATCGCCTTCAAGTACGGCAGCGAGAAGGAGGCGATCCCGATGCTCTCGCCCGACCAGGGGCAGGGCCTCGAGTTCTGGATCACGAACACCATCCGGGAGATCCGCGACAAGGCGGACGGCATCGATACAAAGATCGGCGTCGTGACCGGCAAGGACGAGATCAAGCTCACGGACCCGAACCTCGTCGCGTCGCAGGGCGGCCGGGGCGGCCCGTCGATGCGGGCGCTGCTCGAGCACCACTTCCCGTTCTACAAGTTCGAGGACGTCGACCTGAAGGGCGGCGACGCCGAGGTCAACAAGGAGCTCGCCGGCCTCGTCATCACGCAGCCGGGCAAGGAGTTCACCGAGAAGGAGCTGCGCCGCGTCGACCAGTTCCTGATGCTCGGCAACAAGTCGCTCGCGGTGTTCGCCGGCGCGGTGAACCTCAAGGCGTCCGACCCGTCGATGAAGGCGACGCTGAACACCTGGGGCCTCGAGAAGCTGCTCGACGGCTACGGCGTCGAGATGAAGAAGGAGGCGATCCTCGACTGGAGCCGCTCGATGGCCATCCCGGTCCAGACGCAGTCGGGCCAGATGATGTGGTTCCGCGCGCCGGGCATCCTCCAGCTCCAGGAGGACAGCCGCTTCGAGGAGAACGAGCAGATCCTCGACTCGTCGTTCCCCGGCTTCTTCCGCCTCCCCGAGCTCGCCTTCCCCTTCCCGTCGACCCTCGTGCCGCACCCGGAGAAGCAGCCCGAGGCGACGATGAAGGTCGTCGCGCGCTCGACCCCGAAGACCACGGTCGACACGTCCGAGGCCGTCGACATGAAGTTCTCGGCCGACTGGAAGCCGAAGGGCGAGTACGCGCAGCGCGCGATCGCGGTGACGGTCGAGGGCAAGCTCAAGAGCGCCTTCGGCGGCCAGGAGGGGCTCGGGATCAGTGCGCCCGCGGAGAGCGCGGACCGGAGCCGGATCCTCGTGCTCTCGGCGTCGCAGTTCCTCGCGAACCCGTTCGCCCGCGCCGGCAACGCGCCCCCCATGCCGCCGCAGATGCAGATGATGGGCGGGATGGGCGGAGACGAGGATCTCCTGATGCTGTCGCAGCCCTACGCGCAGAAGTACCTGACCGCCACCATCCTGACGTTCAAGAACACCCTCGACTGGATGGCGGGGGACAGCACGCTGCTCGCGGCGACCGCGAAGATGTTCGGTGACACAAACCTGACCTACGCCGACGTCGAGAAGCCGAAGCAGGACGCCACGGACGACGAGGCCACGCTGGCCAAGAAGACCGAGGAGTACCGGGCGCAGCGCAAGACCGTGCAGCAGCGCGTGCAGTGGACGCTCACGCTCCTGCCGGCGGTCTTCTTCGCCGCGTTCGGCCTCGTCCGGTGGCGGCGGCGCGAGAGCGCACGCGAGAACATCACGCTCGACTGAGCCAGGGCCCCCTGGGGTGAAAGAGCCATGAAGACCGAGCACAAAATCTACATCGCGTTCGTCGTCCTCGCGCTCCTCGGCGTCGGCGTGTACCTCACGCAGAAGCGGCAGAAGGACCAGCTCGCCGCGCACTCGGTGACCGCCGCGACGGCGGATCTGCCCAAGGTCGGGATCTCGAAGGAAGACGTCGAGAAGATCACGAAGATCTCGATCAAGAACGCCGACAAGTCCGACGTGACGCTCGAGAAGAAGGGCGAGACGTGGGAGGTCACGAAGCCCGTGAACGCGAAGGCGAACGCGGCGAACGTGCGGAGCCTCCTCGACAACATGAAGGAGCTCAAGCTGAAGGAGGTGATCGACAGGACGAGCGGCACCTACGGCCAGTACGAGCTCACCGACGAGAAGGCGGTCCGCCTTGTCGCGCACAAGGGCGACGAGAAGGCGCTCGACCTGTACTTCGGCAAGAGCGGGTCGCGCGGGCAGATGGCGCGGGTCGAGGGCACGGACGGCGTCTACGTCGCGGGCGGCTACTCGAGCTACCTCTACACGCGGGAGGCGAAGAACTGGCGCGAGAACTCGATCCTCAAGTTCGAGGACGAGAACGCGATCCAGGTCTCGGTGGAGAACAAGAACGGCCTGTTCAGCTTCTCGAAGAACGACGACAAGTGGGCCGGCACGTTCGCGCCGCGCGACAAGAGCGGCAAGCTCGGCGCGGCCTCCGCGAAGTGGGCGAAGTTCGACGCGGACAAGGTGAAGGACCTGCTCCGCGCCTTCAAGGGCCTCGGCGCCGAGGACTTCGGCGACGGCAAGTCCGAGGCCGACACCGGGCTCGACGCCCCGACCACGAACGGCGGCACCATCACGATCAAGCTCAAGGACAACGCGGGCGACTTCACCATCAAGGTGGGTAAGACCGCGAAGGCGTCGAGCCGCTACGCCGTGAAAGAAGGCGGCGACGGCACGATCTACGTGCTCTCGTCGTGGTCGGCCGACTGGGCCCTCGCGGACGCGAAGCGGTTCGAGAAGTCCGAGAAGAAGGACGACAAGCAGGGGGGCAATCCCCACGAGGACGAGGCGGCTGGCCACATGGGCATGCCCGGCATGCCGGGCATGCCCGGCATGGAAGACGGCGAGTAGCCGGCGACATCGCGCGTGAGACAGAGAGGCGCCGGGAGACCGGCGCCTCTTCGCTTTTTGTGCACCGACATGGCCTACCGCCAGCGCCACGCGAATTCCGATTCGCACACGGGGGGCGATGTGACGAATATTCGACGCACTCTGCGCACGGATTTTCGTCACCCAGGACGCCAGCGTCAGGCTGACTCATGCGCCCGAGCGGCGGAATCAGGCTCAAACCTTGGATTTCATTGTTTTCGGTTTGCCCTGGCCCGAATTTCGCTTATGGCTGCGCTCACTCAAGCCAGGGGCGTCCTTGTCGGACGGACACCTACGTCCGTTCGGCCTGAGCCACCAGAGAGCCATGCGAACGTTCGTCGAAGTCCTCCAGCAAAATTCGGTGCACGCCGATCGAGCGATCCGGTTCGTTCGCAGCTCGGGAGAGGAGCGGGCGATCAGCTACGCCGAGCTCTGGCTCGAGGCGCGGCGCCGGGCCCACGCGCTTCGCAAGCTCGGGCTCGCCAAGGGCGACCGCGTGGCGCTGATCCTGACCGAGGCCGACGAGTTCGTCCTGACCTTCGTGGGAGCGCTCACGGCCGGCATCGTCGCGGTCCCGATGTATCCGCCGCAGTCGCTGGCCAAGCTCGAGGCGTACAGCGAGACGGTGCAGCACATCCTCGAGGCGTCCGGCGCCAGCGTGCTCGTCACGAACGAGCAGCTCAAGGAGATGATCGACGCCTACCTCGCCTCGAGCAGCGAGGGCCGAGCCGCCCTGCCGGGGCTGCGCGTCGTCCTGGAGCGCGACCTGCGCGAGCCCGAGGGGTTCGACGCGTCGGACGCGGCGGAGCCCTGGCGGGTGTCCCTCGACGACCTCGCGTTCCTGCAGTTCACGTCGGGGAGCACCTCGCGGCCCAAGGGCGTGATGGTGACCCACCGCAACCTGACGGTGAACAGCCACGCGATCATGTTCGACGGGCTGCGCTCCACCCCGGAAGATCGCGGCGTCAGCTGGCTGCCCCTCTACCACGACATGGGGCTCATCGGCTTCGTCATCGCGCCGCTCTACGCGCTCGTGCCGGTGATGTTCCTGCCGACGACGGCGTTCATCCGCCGCCCCTCGCTCTGGCTCGACGCGATCCACAGGTTCCGCGGCACGATCACCTTCGCCCCGAACTTCGCCTTCGCCCTCGCGACGCGGGCCGTCACCGAGGCGCAGGCGGGCCAGTGGGATCTCTCGTGTCTGCGCGCGCTCGGGTGCGGGGCCGAGCCGATCCAGGCCGACGTGCTCGGCGCGTTCCTCGATCGCTTCCGCAAGCAGGGGCTCCGCCCGGAGAGCATCCTGCCCTCGTACGGCATGGCCGAGGCCACGCTGGCGATCACCTTCAGCGACCTCACGGCCCCGCTCACCACCGACCGCGTGGACGCGAAGGCGATGCAGGCGGGGAAGGCGCGGCCCGCGAACGGCGGCGCGTCGCTGGAGCTCGTCTCCTGCGGCCGTCCCCTCCCCTGCCACGAGCTCGCCATCGTGGGGCCCGACGGCGCGCCGCTCGGCGAGCGCGAGGTGGGCGAGATCTGGGTGCGCGGCCCGAGCGTCGCCGCCGGCTATTTCAACGAGCCGGAGGCGACCGAGGCGGCGTTCGGAGGGGGCTGGCTGCGGACCGGCGATCTCGGCTATACGGTCGCCGGCGAGGTGTACCTCTGCGGCCGCTCCAAGGATCTCATCATCCTCGGCGGCAAGAACTACTTCCCCCAGGACATCGAGCGCGTCGCGTCCTCCGTGGAGGGGGTGCGCGACGGCCACTGCGTGGCGTTCTCGTGCCTCACCGCGTCGGGCGCCGAGCGGGCCGTCGTCGTCGCCGAGGCCAAGCGCGGCGCGGGCGGCGTCGCGCAGGCGATCACCCAGGCCGTGCGCGCCCAGATCGGCGTCCAGCTGTCCGAGATCGCGCTCATCAAGCGGGGGACGCTGGCGAAGACGTCGAGCGGCAAGGTGCGGCGCCGCGAGATGAAGCGGCGATTCGAGGCCGGCGAGCTCGAGGTCGCCTCGGACGTTGACGAGGGCATCACGCCCTCCCCCCATGCCGACGTGGTCCGCACGAGCGGAGCGGCGGCGCGAAACGAAGGGGGCCGCGCGGGCGGCGCCCCGGCACGTGTCGAAGGAGTCATCGATGGGATCCAGTAAGGCCGAGGTCGAGGTCAGCTACGACGTCTCGAACGAGTTCTTCAGGCTGTGGCTCGACGAGCGCATGAACTACACGAGCGCCGTCTACGAGTCCCCCGAGCAGTCGCTCGAGGCCGCGCAGCTGAACAAGCTCCGGATCCTGTCGGACTTCGCCAAGGCGGGGCCCGAGAAGAAGGTCCTCGACATCGGCTGCGGGTGGGGCGCGGCGCTCGAGTACGTGGCCACGGCGCGCGGCGTGAAGCGCGCGGTCGGCGTCACCCTGTCCACCGCGCAGGCCGCCGAGGTGAACGCCCGCAAGCTCCCCGGCGTCGAGGTGGTCGGCGGGGATTTCCGGACCTTCACGACGTCCGAGCGGTTCGACAGCCTCATCTCGATCTGCATGATCGACCACCTGTGCTCGCCGGAGGAGGCGCGCCAGGGCAAGGCGATCGACATCTACCGGGCGTACTTCAAGAAGGCCTGGGAGCTCACGAACCAGGGCGCCTGGTTCGGCCTCCAGACCATCCTCCGCAACCGGACGCCGCGGATGACGCCGTGGGGCGGGCTCCCGGCCGGCACGAGGAAGGACCTCGAGGACATCTACTTCGTCACCCGGGAGATCTTCCCCGGCGGCCTGAACCCGCGGCTCGAGGACATCATCCAGGCGGCGAACCCCTACTGGGAGGTGATGCAGGTGAACACGCGGCGCGAGCACTACCAGCGCACCACCGCGGAGTGGCTCCGCCGGCTCCGGCTGAACGAGAAGACCATCCGGTCGACGTGGGGGGACAAGGTCTTCGACGACTACGATCGTTACCTGTCGACGTGCGTGAACGCGTTCGACAAGCACTACAGCTCCCTCGCTCAATACGAGCTTCGCAGGATCGACTGAACCATGACGGACAAGACCAATCTGCTCGAGATGTTCAAGACGGTTGCCGCTCGCGTGGACAGGCGCGAGTTCCCCAGCGTCACCGCGGCGTCGGTGATCACGGAGCTCGGCATCGACTCGCTCTCGATGATGCAGATCGTCGGAGAGATGGAGACCGAGCTCGGGATCATGATCCCGGACGAAGATCTGGTCGAGCTCATCACCGTGGGCGACCTCTGCAAGAAGGTCGGAGAGCGGCTGGAGGCGGGCGCATGAGCCGGCTCGAGGAGCAGATCTTCCAGGAGTACATGACCTTCTTCGAGAAGGCGGAGCGCGAGCGCCGCTGGAACCTCTTCGAGGACATCCCCTGGGATCGCGTGAACAAGGACGCCAGCGAGGAGCTCGCGCTCTGCGCGGAGACCTTCTGCTCGGTCGAGATGTACCTGCCCGACTACGTGTCGAACGGCATCAACCTCGTGCGCAGCTACTTCGGCCAGGCGTGGTTCCAGGCGAACTGGGCCTACGAGGAGTCGAAGCACTCGCTCACGCTGATGCAGTACCTCCTGCGGTCGGGCAAGCGCACCGAGGAGCAGCTCGCCGATCTGCAGCACCAGCTCTTCGCGAAGAAGTGGGATCTCCCGTTCCACACGCCGCGGCAGATGACCTTCTACGGCTGCGTGCAGGAGATGGCGACGTTCGTCATCTACGTGAAGCACCGGGAGCGGGCGGCGGGCGAGAACGACGAGTGCCTGCGAGCCGTCTACGACTACATCGCCCGCGACGAGATCGCCCACTGCCGCTTCTACCAGAGCGTCATCAAGGTGCTGCTCGAGGAGGACCGGCAGGGGACGCTCGCCGACATGGCGCACGTGTTCGCGAACTTCGAGATGCCGGGCGTCGGGATCGTCCCCGATTACGACTCGCGCATCCTGAAGATGCGCGAGGCCGGCGTCGATCGGAACGTGTTCATCCAGAAGGTCTACATGCCGATCCTCAAGTACCTCGGGGTGGGTCGGCACGAGATGCTCGCCGCCCAGCGCGCCGCGCTCGACCTGCGCCACGGCGCAGAGCGCCGCCGCGACACGTCGCTCGAGAGCCTCGCGGCCGCTCCCAACCTGAACGACGCCGGTCCGCAGGCGCTGTCCGCCTGAACCGTCCCCCGGCCCGCCCTGAACCCTCTCCCCCTCCCTGAAGCGAGCACGAGCAGTCCGATGCGAAGGCGGGTCGTCGTGACCGGGATCGGCGCCGTTTGCCCGCTGGGCAACGACGTCGAGACCACCTGGCAAAACCTCCTCGCCGGTCGGTCCGGCGTGGACTTCATCCGCGATTTCCCCGTCGACAAGCTCCGCAGCGACATCGCCGCCAGCGTGAAGGAGTTCGACGTCGGAAAGTACCTGTCGCCCAAGGAGGCGGACATCTACGGCCGGGTGACCCACCTGAGCCTCGCGGCCGCGGTGGAGGCGCTGCGCGAGGCGGGCATCGCGCCGATCGAGCGCGCGCCCGCCGCGGACCACGAGGCGGCAGAGGGCGCCCAGGCGCCGGGCGGCGGCGGCCTCGACCGGACCCGGATCGGGTGCCTGATGTCGACCGGGATGGGCTCCGTCGATATCTTCGAGGAGCAGATCGCCCGGAGCGCGGCGCGCGGCCCGAGGGCCGTGTCGCCTTACTTCATCCCGGGCGTCATGCCGAACGGCGCGGCGGCGCTCATCGCCATGCGCTACGGGCTCATGGGGCCGTCGTACAACCTCGCGAGCGCGTGCGCGACGGGCACGCACTCGATCGCGACCTCGGCCCTCATGATCGAGGCGGGGGAGGCCGACGTGATGGTCGCGGGGGGCGCCGAGGCCGCGACGCGGCTCAACACCGTCGCGGGGTTCGGCAACGCGAAGGCGCTCGCCAGGGCCCTCGACGGCGACCCGACGCGCGCGAGCCGCCCGTTCGACCGGCGGCGCCACGGCTTCGTGATGGGCGAGGGCGCGGGCGCGCTCGTGCTCGAGGAGGAGCAGCACGCGCGGGCGCGCGGCGCGAAGCCGCTCGCCCTCGTGGCCGGCTTCGGGATGACCACGGACGCGCAGCACCTCACGCGGCCGCACTCGACCGGGCTCGGGCTCGCGCTCTCGCTGGAGCGCGCCCTCGCCAGGGCGGGCGTCGCGCCGGAGGCGATCGGGTACATCAACCCGCACGCGACCTCGACGCCGCAGGGCGACGCCGCCGAGGTGCTCGCGCTGCGGCGGGTCTTCGGCGAGCGCCTCGCGCGCATCCCGATCTCGGCGACAAAGTCGATGATCGGGCACCTGCTCGGCGGCGCCGGCGCCGTGGAGACGATCGCCGTCGTGTGCTCGCTGCGCGACCAGCTGCTGCACCCGTCGATCAACGTGGATGAGCTCGATCCGGATTGCTCCCTGGACGTCGTGCGCGAGCAGCGCTCGGTCGACCTGCGTCACGCGCTGAAGTGCTCTGCGGGCTTCGGCGGGCACAACTGCGCCCTCGTGCTGGAGCGGGCGTAGCCCAGAGCGGGCCTGGCCCAGACGCCCAAGCCCGCTGCGGCCCGGCTGGCGGTCCCCCTCGCCCGGCGCTAGGTGGGGCTCCATGGCATCCCCCACGAACCGGCTCGCGAGCGAGTCGTCGCCGTACCTCCTGCAGCACGCGCACAACCCGGTCGCGTGGTACCCGTGGGGGGGCGAGGCGCTCGATCTCGCGCGGCGCGAGGACAGGCCGATCCTCCTGTCCATCGGTTACGCCGCCTGCCACTGGTGCCACGTGATGGAGCGCGAGTCGTTCGAGGACGAGGCGATCGCCCGGCGCATGAACGAGCTCTTCGTGAACATCAAGGTCGATCGGGAGGAGCGCCCCGACCTCGATCACATCTACCAGCTCGTCGTGCAGCTCATGGGCCGGAGCGGCGGCTGGCCGCTGACGGTGTTCCTCACGCCCGACCAGCGGCCCTTCTTCGCGGGCACCTACTTCCCGCCGAAGGACCAGCACGGCATGCCCGGCTTCCCGAAGGTCCTCGACGCGGTCGCCGACGCCTACAGGAGCCGGCGCGACGAGGTCGAGCTCCAGGCGAACGAGATCACCCAGGCGATCGAGCGCGTGCAGCGCGCGCCGGCGACCGCCGCCGCCGGGGCGGCGAGCGCCGTCGAGCCCGCCTCGTCGGACCTGCTCCGGCGCGCGTCGCGGCAGCTGCTCGCGCGCTTCGACAGCCGCCACGGCGGCATCGGATCGCGGCCGAAGTTCCCGAACACGATGTCGCTCGACGTGCTGCTACGCCGCGGCGTGCTGGAGGGCGATCGCGCCGCGGCGGAGAGCGTCGAGCTCACGCTGGACAGGATGCGCGACGGCGGCATCTGGGACCACCTGCGCGGCGGCTTCCACCGCTACTCCACGGACGAGCGCTGGCTCGTGCCCCACTTCGAGAAGATGCTCTACGACAACGCGCTCCTCCTGCGCCTGTACGTCGACGGCTTCCGCGCGTTCAAGAGGCCGATCTACGCCGAGACGGCGCGCGAGATCGTGGGCTACCTGTTCGCCGAGATGCGCGACCCGGAGGGCGGGTTCTACGCGTCGCAGGACGCCGACTCCGAGGGGAGCGAGGGCAAGTTCTTCGTGTGGACGCTCGACCAGCTGCGCGCGGCGCTCGGCGAGGATCAGCTCGCTTACGACGTGGCCCGCCTCGTCTTCGGCATCACGGAGGAGGGCAACTTCGAGCACACCGGCGCGACGGTGCTCTCGCAGCACCGCACGCTGGAGCAGGCCGCGGCGGTCCTCGACGGGGGCGCCGGAGGAGACGCCGCGGCGCACCTCGAGCGCTGCCGCGAGGCGCTCGCGCGCGCCCGGGTCAAGATGCTCGCCGCGCGCGAGGCGAGGCCCCGGCCGGCGCGCGACGACAAGGTGCTCGCGAGCTGGAACGGGCTGCTCCTCGGGGCGCTCGCCGACGCGGGCCGCGCCCTGGATGAGCCCGCCTGGGTCGACGCCGCGGCGCGCGCCTTCGCGGTGCTCGAGCAGAAGCTCATCCGCGGCGGCCGCGTCGGCCGTTACCTCAAGGACGGCGCGCCCGCGGGCGCGAAGGCGGAGGGCGGCGGCGCGGGCGACGTGCGGCCGGGGTTCCTGGACGACCAGGCGTACCTCGGGAACGCGGCCCTCGACCTGTACGAAGCCACCTCCGATCCGCGCTACGTCAGCGTCGCGCGCGCGATCGCCGACGCGATGATCGCGCACCACTGGGACGACGCGGCGCGCGGGTTCTTCTTCACCCCCGACGACGGCGACGCGCTGATCGCGCGCACGCAGGACATCTACGATCAGGCGGCGCCGTCGGCCGTCTCAATGGCGGCGCTCCTCTGCCTGCGCCTCGCCGAGATCGCCGACGAGCGCTACCTACCGCCGGCAGAGCGGCAGCTCGAGGCCCTCGCGCCGGCCGCCCTCGAGAACCCGTTCGGGCTCGGCCAGACCGTGTGCGTGCTCGACCGCCTCGCGCGCGGCAGCGTGACGGTGGTCGTGGTCGGTGAGGCGGGCTCGACAGCGGCTGGAGGACTCGCGCGCGAGGCGTTCGGGACCTACCTGCCGAACCGGGCGATCGTCCTCGTGGATCCGGCGCGCCCGGAGACGGCCGCGGCGGCGCAGGTCGTCGCCGAGGGCAAGCCGGCGCGCTCCGGCGCGGCCGTGGCCTACGTCTGCCGCGGGCGAACGTGCTCGGCCCCGGTGACGACGCCGGACGAGCTCAGGGCGCTGCTGGGGTAGCGCGGCACGCGCCGAGCTCGCACGGTCCGCGCGCCGGGGCGCTCGTGCAGGAGCAGCCGGACACCGGGCCGGGCGCGTGGGTTTGCGCGCACCCGCGTCCGACGCCCTCGGCGCGGGCCTCGGTCGGCGAGCAGACCTCCACGTCCAGCTTCGCGTCGGCGTCGAAGTCCGTGACGAAGATGCAGCTGCAGCGATAGGGCGTGCCCTCGTCCGGGCGGCACGCGGCGGCGAGGACTGCACACAGCAGAGCTCCCGCGCGCGCCGCCCGGCGCTGGCATCTAGGGCGTGACCGTACCGCCACTGCCGCCGCCGGTGGTGTTGCCGGAGGCCTTGTTGCCGCCCGTGTTGCTCTCCCGGATGTGGAACTCGACGCGCCGGTTCTTCTGGCGCCCGGCCTCGGTGTTGTTGCTCTCGATCGGCCGCCGCGGCCCGAAGCCCGCCGCCGTGAGCCGGGCAGGGTCGATGCCGCCGCGCTCGATGAGGTAGGTCCTCACCGAGTGGGCGCGATCGTTGGAGAGCCGCTCGTTGAGCTGGTCAGGCCCGCGGTTGTCCGTGTGGCCCTCGATCGCGACGAGCCCGATCTCGGGGTTCACCTTGAGCAGCCGGACGACCTCGTCGAGGATGCCGTAGCTGTTCGGCAGGATCCTCGCGCTGCCCGTCGCGAACTGCACCTGCTTCAGGATCTGGATCTCGCTCGATCCCGTGATGCGGCGGATGAACTGCGGGCAGCCGTTCTTGGCCGGATCGGTGCTCGGCTCGCCCGGCTCCTTGGGGCACGCGTCCTTCGCGTCCGGGATCTTGTCCTCGTCGGCGTCGTCCTCCGGGCAGCCGTCGGCGTCGTTGATCTTGTCGAAATCCTCGGGCTCATCCGGGCACTTGTCGCTGACGTCGGGGATGCCGTCGCCGTCGCGGTCGGGCAGCGCCGGGCAGCCGTCGCTGGAGTTCGGCGGCTTGTTGTCCTCGGGATCGGTCGGGCAGAGATCGATGTCGTCCGGGTAGCCGTCCTTGTCGGTGTCCGCGGCGCGCGGCGGGAGCGCCTTGAAGCGTGCGCCCGGCGACATGGGCTCGACATCCGAGATGCCGAACGCGTAGCCGAGGACCCCGGTCAGCCGGAAATCCGGCGCGTAGCCCCCGGTGAGGCGCGTGCCACCGCCGACACCGAGCCACGCCTTCTTCCGCTGGTCGAGGGCGAGCCGCCCCTCGGCCATCCACTCGAGCGGGGTGTTGTCCCCGGTGAACGTCGTGCCCCGACCGAGGCCGGTCGACCCGAAGATCTGCGCGCCGAGCCGCAAGGTCCCGTTCCGCAGCGGCACGAAGCCGCCGATACCCCACCGCCACTCGTGCGACACGTTGAAGTCGTTGAGCGAGGCGTACGGCCGGAACTGCACTCCGGTGTTGAGAACGAAGAACATGGATCTGAGGTCGATCTCGCCCGAGAGCCCGATCAGCGTGCTCGTGCTCTTGTCGCCGGCGAACGAGAACCTGTGGCCCGTCGGCACCCACGCGGCCGCGTTGACGCCCAGCTTGAAGAAGCGATCGTCGGAGCGGTACAGGACCGCCCGCGCGTCGAGCCGCAGGTCCATGATCGCGGCGCTCGACGGGCTCGCCGCGTCCTGCGCGCCGGCGATGATCGCGTCGTTCGTCTGGTTGCTCGTCTGCAAGCCGATGAACGGCAGCCCCACTTGGACGCTGAAGCGGTCGAGGAACTCGACGCCTCCGTTGAGGTACCCGATGAGCTGCGACGACACCGGCGCGCCGTGCTTCCTGCTGAAGAGCTGCGCGGACCGCTCGTCGTTCAGCATGTTCTCGATCCGGAAGGGGTTGAGCCCGAAGCCGAGCCCGAACTGCCCGAAAAAGCGCGTCTCCGGCGCCACCTGCGGCCTCCAGAGCGCGATCGAATCCTCGGGAGCGCCGGCCATGTAGAGCCGGTCCAGGTAGAACGTCCTCGTCTGTGCGCTGGCAGGGAGCGCGCTCAGGAACATTGCTCCCGCCGCAGCAACGCCCAGCGCGCGTCGCGTGACGCCCCGCGCAGCCACGTGCCGCTTCTCCCCCACATGTCCTCCGGTGCGCGTCAAATTCCCTCCTGTGGCCCGTCTAGAACGGCCCCCGCGGTCGATCGGAGGCTACACGCTAACCCAGGTACCTAGAAAGGTGAGAGAGAACGGCGAACCAAGGCGGCGCCGCGTCGTCTGGTGTTGACCTGGGCCGAACGTCGTGCTTTCTTGCGCGCCCGCTTGACGTGCGGCCAGGTCGCCGCCGTTCGCGGTCCAGAACGCCAAGGGACCACCAGCCATGAAGCGCACCTACCAGCCCCATAACACCCGCCGCGCCCGGACCCACGGCTTCCGTGCGCGTATGGCGACCGCCGGCGGTCGCAAGATCATCAACAACCGCCGCCGCAAGGGCCGCGCCCGGCTCTCGACCACCATCTACAAGAAGTAACTCGAGCGTGACGGCGCCAGCGCGCCCGCGCTCGTCGGCGTCCCCCCCCTCGTCGTTCCCCCGCGGGCGCCGCATCCGCAAGCGGGCCGATTTCGTTCGCATCCAGAACGGCGGTCATCGCGTCAACACCCGGCACCTGCTGATCCTCGTTGCGGCCCCCACCGACGCGCCCGCTCGCGGCGCGGAGAAGGGCGAGGCGCCCGCCCCCGCTCCCGTACCGGGTGCGCTTCGGCTGGGCCTCGTCGCCTCGCGCAAGGTCGGCGACGCCGTGGCCCGCAACCGTGCGAAGCGCCTGCTCAGGGAGGCATTCCGGAGGTTCCCGGAGCTCTTCCCGGAGCGCGTCGACATCGTGGTGATCCTGCGCACCGGCGCCGGCTCGCTCGGCCTCGAGGACGTGCTCGCGGAGCTGCGCAGCGTGGTCCCGGTGCTCCGGCGCAGGGCACGGGACGCGCTCGCCGCCGCGCCATCCCTCACCGGCGCGCCCGCGGCTGCGGACGAGCGCGGCGCAGAAGATCCGCCCGCCCGATGACGAGGCTTACCTTGCGCCGTGGTGCGCTGAGCCCCAAGCTCCCCGCTCACTCACGGGTCACCGCATGCTGGCGAAGCTCCTCCTCGCGCTGATCCGCGCCTACCAGATGACGCTCTCCAGGGTCATCGTGGCGTTGATGGGCCCGGTCTGCCGGTTCGAGCCTTCCTGCTCGCGCTACGCCGCCGCCTGCATCCTGGGTCACGGAGCGCTTCGGGGGAGCTTGCTTTCGCTCAAGCGACTGTGTAGGTGTCACCCGTTTCATCCGGGCGGGTTCGACCCTCCGCCACCACCTCGTCTTCCCCGTGACGCGGCGGCTCGGACGCCGACGCAACGGGACGTTGACCCGCGGGATACGGCACGCTGTTCGGCTACTGGCACGGAGCTCGCCTCGCACGCCTCGCCCCCTCGGCGAGCGGGCTTCAGCGGCCGGGTCACTCTCATGGACTAATCCCGCTCGACCATCGACAAGGCCCCGGCGGCACGGCGCCCGACAAGCCGCGGAGCAAAGCCCGTCCGAAGCGACGCTGGGCAGCCTCGTGAGGCGTCACGTGGCGCCAGCAGCGAAGGGCGCGGCTCGAGATCCTGGGATCGACGAAGGACTTCATGGAACGCAGCAATATCGCCAAATGGCTGTTCCTCGGCCTCGCCATCATCCTGTTCATCCAGTTCGGCAAGCCGCTCCTCTTCGGTGAGAGCGCGGAACAGTTCCAGCCGCTCGACGTGAACGACAGCACCGCCCCCGCGGAGCGCGCCCCCGCGGAGGCGTGCGTCATCGACGGAGATCGGTTCAAGGCGGAGCTCTCCACGCGGGGCGCGTCGGTCCGGCACCTCTGGATGACCGACCCGAAGTACACGACGGGGAACGGCGAGCACAGGCCGATGGACCTGGTCACGACCTCGCTCGAGTCGCGGATGCCCCTGAGGACGGACCTGCGCCTGCCGGGCGGCAACGCGCAGCAGGTGCCGTTCCACGACCTCGACTGGAAGCTCTCGGCGCAGGACGGCAAGAGCTGCACCTTCACCTACACCGACGACACGACGAGGCTGACCAAGGTCGTCGCCGCCTCCGGGCGCCCTTACGAGCTTTCGCTGCAACTGACGGTCGAGAACGCCGGCCAGGAGCCGCGCAAGCACCGGTTCGCGGTCGAGCAGACCTCGTGGCGAACCCAGAAGGAAACCGAGGGCCACCTCGGCCTGCTCTCGGAGTGGATCACCGAGACGGTCGCCTCGACCGATCAGACGACCGAGCGGCAGCACCCCGACGCCTTCGAGCCCAAGGACTTCGAGGACAAGGAGTTCACCGCCGAGCGCTGGCGGCGCACGCCGGGCAACGCGCGGTTTGCCGCGGTCGCGAGCAGCTACTTCAGCAAGATCGCGATCCCGCTGGAAGGGCCCGGGAAGCCCGTGGCCGAGACGCAGATCGAGGAGATCTGGGACACGTCGAAGTTCCAGCAGAAGGGCAATGACCCGACCTTCGGGCACGTCTACCGCGCGCGGCTCGCTTACCCCGAGCACGAGCTCGCGCCCGGCGGCGCGGTGACCTACAAGGTCCTCTCCTTCACCGGCCCGAAGGAGCGCGACCTGCTCGCCGCCGTGGACCACGGAGCGAGCGAGGTCATCAACCTCGGCTGGTTCTCGCCGATCGCGAAGCTCCTCGTCTCGTATCTCTATGTCCTCTACGGCGCGGTGGGCAGCTGGGGCTGGGCCATCGTCCTGCTCACCATCACCGTCCGGCTCCTGCTCTTCCCGCTGAGCATCCAGCAGATCAAGAGCGCCGCGGCGATGCGCAAGCTCAAGCCGGAGATGGATGAGATCAACGCGAGGTACAAGGACGACGCCACCCAGCGCGGCCTCGCGATGCAGGAGCTCTGGCGCAAGAACAAGGTCGCCAACCCGGTCATCGGCTGCTTCCCGATGCTGCTCCAGATGCCGGTATGGTTCGCCCTCTACACCGCGCTCCAGACCGCGGTGGAGCTCTACCACACCCCGTTCGGCCCCGTGATCCCGGACCTGTCGGCCCCGGGCAAGTACTTCATCATCCCCATCGTCCTCGGCGCCTCGAGCTTCATCCAGCAGAAGCTCATGCCCCCGCAGGGCGACCCTGCGCAGCAGAAGATGATGCTGTACCTGATGCCCGGCATCTTCACCGCCATGATGCTCTTCCTCCCGGCCGGCCTCGGCGTTTACATGCTGACCAACACCTGGCTCGGCATCGGCCAGCAGTTGCTCGTCGAGCGGTACCTGAAGGCGAGGGACGAACGGGCCGCCGGTATCGAGGTGCGAGAGATCGCGAGCGCGGAGCCCCAATCCGCGACGAAGAAGACTCCGGGCGACGACAAGTCGGCGCCTGCTCTCGGAAAGGGAAAAGCACGTGTCCGTGGATAGTGAAGCTGCCGAAAGGGGAATCGACGCGGCGGATGTCGATGCAGAGGCGCAGGGCGCTGGCGACGTGGCCGAGTTCGAGGAGGACGGACGCGCCGACATCGCGCTCGACTTCGTCATCGATGTGCTCGCGTCGATGGGCATGGACTGCACCGTCGATCTCCTCGAGAACGAGGAGGAGGATCCGCCCGAGGAGATCCGCCTCGAGGTCGAGGGGAAGGATGCGGGTCGCGTGATCGGCAAGAAGGGGCAGACGCTCGCGGCGCTGCAGTTCCTCGCCAACCGCGTGATCAACCGGCCGGGCAAGAAACGGCGCCACGTGATCATCGACGCCGAGGGCTACCGGCAACGACGCGAGGACACGCTCTCGTCCATGGCGCGCCGCCTGGGCAAGCAGGCGGTCGAGGAGGGCAAGATCATCACGTTCGAGCCGATGAACCCGCAGGATCGCCGCGTCGTCCACCTGGCCCTGGCGAAATTCCCCGGCGTCGTCACGAAGAGCGACGGTGAGGGAGAGGCCCGCCGCGTGCAAATCATCCCCGTCCGCCGCTGAAGCAGAGAGCTCGCGCGCAGAGCCGCGCGAGAGCGCGCAGTTGCGCCGTTGCCGGCGTTGACACCGGATCGCCCGCATGCATAATGCCGCACCTCTCCGGTACCCCCCGGGGAGGTGCGCGGGCCGAGCTCGCGCCCATGCTTCCGGAACCGCGACCGGGCAAGCATCTGCGTCATGGCGTGAAGCACCGGGCCGCTCGCGGCCCCCGCTCCGCCGGATGCAGTCCACAAACGGCGGCGGCCCTGCCCCCTGAGCACGGGACCGCGAAGACGGATCCCCGACCCTTTGAAGGATTGACCGACCATGCAGACCTCGAACATCCTCGCGAAGATCGAAGCGCCCCTGTTCCGCGAGGGGATCCCGGATTTCCGCGTCGGCGATACGGTGCGCGTCCACTACCGGATCGTCGAGGGCGAGAAGGAGCGCATCCAGGTGTTCCAGGGTGTGGTGCTGAAGCGCCACCGCGCCGGGGTCCGGAGCACGTTCACCGTGCGCAAGGTGAGCTTCACGATCGGTGTCGAGCGCATCTTCCTCCTCCACAGCCCCCGCATCGACAAGGTCGAGATCGTCTCGCGCGGCGTGGTCCGCCGCTCGCGGCTGTTCTACCTGCGCAACCTCGCCGGCAAGGCCGCCCGCGTCCGCGACGCGAAGGATTGAGCCTCGCAGGCCGGCGTCCCGGCCGCGCGGACAGACGCAGCGCGCTCCCGCAGAGCCGATGGCCAGGTGGCAGCCGCCCCCTGGCCCGCAGCGCGCGAGCAGGCGCGTCCATGGCGCAGCGCTGCAGCCGGCGCGCGCCGAACGGCGCTGCATGCAGGCGTGTGCGTGCCGCATTGTCGGCCGCCAGCAAGGATTCCCGCATACTTCTTCTTGATCCTCGGCCGAGCGCCCACGGTATGCTCGCGGCGGCGGCGCCGCGGCGCCGCGAAACCCGAGAAGGATCACCATGCTCTGTCCGCGTTGCGGTGCGCCCGCGACCCCCGCCGATAAATTCTGCGCTGTGTGCGCCTCGCCGCTCGCTCCCTCCGGGCCCGGAGCGTTCGGGGCGCCGCCTCCGCCGCCGCCGCCTCCTCCTCCGCCGTTTCCTGCACCGGGCTTCGGCTCGCCCCCTGAGCCTCCCAACTTCGGCTCACCGGGCGGTGGTTTCGGTCCGCCTCCGCCGGTTCCCTTCGGGGCTCCTCCAGGTTCGCCCCCCGGATTCCCGCCGGCGCCCGAGGGCGGCTCGTCGAGCTTCGGCCCCCCGCCGCCCTTCGGGTCGCAGCCCGGTGGCTACGGCGCTCCCCCGCCACCTCCTCCGCTGCCGCTGAAGCCACCTCCGTTCCCGCCCGAGCCGCCGATCTACGGCGGGCAGGGCGGCGGCTATGGCTCGGCCCCGGGCTTCCCGGAGCAGCAGGGCGGCTATCCCGGCTCCCCGCGGCCCGGCTTCGGTCCTCCTCCGCAGCCGCAGGGCGCGCGCTGCGTACAGGGACACGCGATCCCGGCGGGCGGCTCGTTCTGCATGGAGGGAGGCC
Organism: Sorangium sp. So ce590; assembly: GCF_051521365.1. Lineage (NCBI taxonomy): Bacteria > Pseudomonadati > Myxococcota > Polyangiales > Polyangiaceae > Sorangium > Sorangium sp. So ce590. The sequence continues at coordinate 3,101,874 of NZ_CP150346.1, read as the reverse complement.
ACCCGATCGCCCTCGACGGTATCCAGATGAGCGGCGACGCCTTCAACCAGACGACGCACGCGCCAAACCAGCCAGGGCCGTCCGCGCCGCCGCCCGTGCAGCAGGGGGGCGGCATGGGGGGCTACCCAGGGCCGTCCGCGCCGCCGCCCGTGCAGCAGGGGGGCGGCATGGGGGGCTACCCGGGGCCGTCCGCGCCCCCGCCCGTGCAGCAGGGGGGCGGCATGGGGGGCTACGGCGAGCCTCCTCCACCCCAGCAGCACATGCCCCAGCCGGCGCCGCCGCCTCAGTACATGTCCGCCCCTCCGGCTGTGCACCCGTCCACGCCGGCGTCGCCGAGGGCCATCGGGCAGGACCGACGCGCCCTCGCCGGCTTCCTCGTGAGCTTCCAGGACGACCCGCTCGGTCGGTTCTGGCCGCTCTGGCAAGGCAAGAACGTCGTCGGCCGCGCCGAGACAGGACAGAAGGTCGACATCGAGATAGCCCACGGAACGACCTCCACGCACCACGCGACGATCGAGATCGACAACGGCCGGCTCGTCCTCGCCGATCTCGGCTCCACCAACGGGACGTTCCACAACGAGGAGGCGGTCGGCTTCCAGGGCCGACGAGAGCTACGCGATGGCGACAAGATCCGCTTCGGCGGGTTCAGCGTCATCCTGTTCAACGTGGCCACGCGGGCCTGACGGGCCCATCGCACGAGGAGAGGCGTTGCCGAGCCTGGCCCCCTTCCCTCGCGACGTTCCACCGGCACCTGGCGCCCCGGTCAGGCTGCGTGAAAACCAACCGGATAGCCGCCGCCAGTGCGCGGCGGCCGCCCCGCTCGCGCGGGGAGCGCTCCTCTGCTCCCTCGCGCTCGCTGGAGATCCCCACGCATGACTCCCTCTCATGACGCGACTCGCCCCATCCACTCCATGAGCGCCTCCGCCCGTCGCGGCAGGCGCGGGGGCAAACCCCTCCGCTGCGCTCCGCTGCTCGCGCTCGCGGCCGCTGTCCTCGCGCTCCTCGGCGGACCGCGCGGCGCCGAGGCCGCGCCCGAAGCGCACGTGCTCCGCATCGACCCGCGCGCGAGCACCGCGGACGGGTCGCCCGTGCTCACGACCGTGCTCGAGGTCGTGCAGAGCAAGCGCCTCAGCGACATCACCCGCACCTGCGCCGCGCTCACGGGCGACGCGAACCTCGACTGCGTCGCCGACGCGATCGAGCAGCCGTCGGCGCTCTACTCGTCGTTCGACTTCCCGGACAAGAACGCGATCTTCTCCGTCACGGTCGACGGCACGGACCTGCCGGCGAAGTTCGAGTCGAAGGTCCGGTGGGGCGACAGCGCCGGGCAGCCGGGCGTCGGCACGGCGTGGCTCATCCTGATCGACGCCGCGTCGAGCATGGGCACCCGCTTCGACGAGGCGAAGGCGGTCGCGAGCGCGTTCGTGAACGCGATGCAGCCGAACGACATCGTCGACGTGATGTTCTTCAACGATCGCGGCGTCGTCGAGGACTCGAAGTGGGTGAGCAACAAGCAGACGGCGGCGCAGGCCATCGGCGGCGTCACGCGCACCTACCCGACGCAGGGGCGCACGCGCCCGCTCTTCACGATCATCAAGAACGCCGCGACCGACGCGTTCAAGGAGCTCGGCAACGCCGGCCAGGGGGTCCCGGTGCCGATGCACCAGGCGATGGTCGTCCTCTCGAACGGCTCCGCCGGCGCGGATCCGAGCTCGACCGCCGCGGCGTCGAACCTGCTCCGGGACTACCTCACGAAGGGGCGGTTCCCCGAGAACAACGACGTCCTGCCGAAGACGCCGGTGCCCGTCATCTCGATCTGGTTCCCGAGCCGGCTCGTCGAGGAGTTCACCGCGAACGCCCGCGAGTTCATGGAGGGGATGGCGAACACCGAGATCGGCGGCTTCTTCAGCGTGGTGCGCGACGGCCAGCAGCGGCGCGCGGCCAACATCGTCAACGCGATCCGCACCCGCTTCAACAAGATGCACATCGTGAAGTGGCGGGTCTCCTGCGTCGCGCCGAGCATCACGCAGACGTTCAAGCTCGCCTTCATCAACACGGATCCGCCGATCGCGGGCGACGCCACGTTCCAGAACGTCCCCGTCGGCATCGATCCCACCGCGTGGCCGCTCGACATCGACCGCGACGCGACCGATCGCGCCGCGAAGAAGTCGCCGATCCATCCCGGCAGCACGGTCAAGATCTTCGGTAACTTCTGCTGGGGCGGCAACGCGCAGCGGGCCGAGATCTACATGGTCCCGAAGAACCAGGCCGCGCCGCAGTCGCTGCAGGGCGGGAACCTCGAGGACGCGAAGAAGGCCCAGCGGACGCTGATCGAGAGCGGGATGCGCGGCAAGGCGATCTCGGCCGGCGACAGCGTCGTCGAGTTCGAGCTGCCGGACACGGACAAGTTCCTCGTGGGCAAGGGCGACCAGATGACGGCGCGCCTCATCGTCTACGACAACCAGGCGCGGCGCACGAGCGCGGTCACGGCCGACAAGATCCTCACGCTGAAGGCGAAGGAAGCGCCGCTGCCGTACCTGCTCATCGCCGGCGTGACCTTCGGCGGCGTCGTCATCGTGCTGCTGCTCGTCTCCATCTTCCGCGGCGGCGGCGGCGGCCGGCGACGCGGCGCGGCGGCGGCGGCGCCCCCGAGGCCCATCGTGGCGGGCGGCGGGGCGCCTCCGCCCTACGCACCCGCGCCGCCTCCGCCGGGCGACTTCGGCTATGGCGGCGGGCCGATGATGGCGCCTCCCCCGGGCGGCGTCAGCCGGGCGACGCTCTCGGGCGCGGCGGGCATCTTCACCGTGCACCCCGGCGCCGAGGTGCGGGCCGGGCGCGACGGCGCCTCGTGCCTGATCGCGCTCGCGGAGCCGCGTGTGTCCGGCACCCACGCGAGCGTGAAGCTCGAGGCCGGTCAGCTGTTCGTGCGGGACGAGGGCTCCAACAACGGGACCTATGTGCACGGTCAGCGCGTCGCCGCCGGCGTCTGGACGCCCGTGCCGCCCGGCGCCTCGTTGCGGTTCGGCCCCGTCGAGTTCAACGTCCGTTTGGAGTAGCGTGTCCGGGGCCCCGGCCTCACGCCCCAAGCGACGCCCCCCCCATGATGCCCCCGACCGAGTCCTCTCCGCGCCTCAAGATCGAGTTCGCCCAGGCCAGCGATGCGGGTCGTGACCCGAACAAGCAGGTCAACGAGGACGCGTGCGGCTACGCCGAGACCAGGTTCGGTCACCTCTGCGTCCTGTGCGACGGCATGGGCGGGCACTACGGGGGCAGCGAGGCGAGCCGCGCCGCCATCCAGACCATCTTCGAGGTGATCGAGCAGACGCCGGCCGCCGTCGATCCGAGGGCGGCGCTCAAGGCCGCGATCGAGGAGGCGGCGCGCCGCGTCTATCAGCTGGGCGGGCCGGCGGAGAACCGCGTCCGCCCGGGCTCGACCGTCGTGGCGATGGTCCTCCACGATCGCGGCGTCGACGTCGCGCACGTCGGCGACAGCCGCGCGTACGTGATCCGGAGCCAGCAGATCTACCCCCTCACGCGCGACCACTCGATGGTGCAGGGGATGATCGACGCGGGCATGATCACGGAGGCGCAGGCGATCGGCCACCCCGACGCGAACAAGATCACGCGCGCTCTCGGGATGAAACCGGAGGCGGAGGTCGAGGTTCGACCCGAGCCGATGGAGCTGTATCCGGGCGACGTGCTGATCCAGGCGAGCGACGGCCTCACCGATCTCGTGCTCAGCGGGGACATCCTCGGGTGCACGCGGCAGGCGCTCGCGTCGGGCTCGGTCGATCACGCATGCAGGATGCTCGTGCAGCTCGCGAACCACCGCGGCGGTCACGACAACATCACCGTCCAGATGGTCCGGGTGATCGAGACGGGCAGCCGCTCGCTGACGATCGCGCACGGGCCGCCAGGGGCAGGCGGCGACGGCGACGGCGTCGACCAGGCGCGCGCTTCGGGCCCGCAGGAGACCGTCGCGATGACCCGCCCCGAGGGGGCGGCGAGCGTCCCGCAGAGCGCCGCGGATGCGCTGCTCGCCCACGGCCACGGCGCCCCGGCGCCGGGCGTGGCGACCGCTGGAAGCGCGCCTGCTGCAGGCCCGGCGTCCCCCGGCGACGCGACGACCGTGATCCCGACGGGCACCACCGGCGCGCCCGCGCGGCATACGGCGTCCGCCAGCGACGCGACGACCGTGATCCCGACGGGCACCACCGGCGCGCCGGCGCGGCGTCCGGGGTCCACCAGCAGCGCGATCACCGCGGACCCGGCAGCCGCCGACGGCGTGCCCGCCCTGGCCTCGACGGCCGCCGACGGCGTGCCCGCCCTGGCCTCGACGGCCGCCGACGGCGTGCCCGCCGCGGCCGCGACGGCCATCAACGGCGTGCTCGCCGTGACCCCGACGACCACCGACGTCGTACCCGCTTTGACCCCGACGGCCACCGACAACCCGCCGATCGTGGCGCCAGCACCCGCCCACGGCGCGTCGTCGCTGCGCCCGACCACCGTCGATAGCGCGCCGGCGGTGCGCCCGACCGCCGCCGACCACACGCCCGCCGTGGCGCCAACGATCGCGCACGGCGCGCCGGCGGTGCGCCCGACCGCCGCCGACAGCGCGCCTGCCGTGAGTCCGACAGCGATGGATTCCGTCCACCCGCTGCCCACGACCGTGCCGGGAAGTCCTGCGCCGGTGCCTCACACGTTCGCGCCCGATGCGCGCGCCGTGCTGTCCCCCCTTCCGCTGAGCGCTCCCGCGGCATCCGCACCACCTCCGATGGCCCATGGCGCGCCGCCTCCCCCGGGAGGCTTCGGCGCCCCGCCTCACCCGGGCGCCGCCTTCGGTCCGCAGCCTCCCCCGGGAGGCTTCGGCGCCCCGCTTCACCCGGGCGCCGCTCTGGGCCCGCCTGGCGCCGCCTACGGCGCGCAGCCTCCGCCGGGAGCCTTCGGCGCCCCGCCTCACCCGGGCGCCCCGCCTCGTCCCGGCGCCGGCTACGGCGCACAGCCTCCGCCGGGGGTCTTCGGCGCCCCGCCTCACCCGGGCGCCCCGCCTCATCCCGGCGCCGCCTTCGGCCCGCAACCTCACCCGGGCTCCTTCGGCGCCCCGCCTCACCCGGGCGCCCCGCCTCACCCGGGCGCCCCGCCTCACCCGGGCGCCCCGCCTCACCCGGGCGCCGCCTTCGGCCCATCGCCCCACCCGATCGACCAGGACGCTCCTCCCGCTTCGGTCGCCTTCTCGGGGCACCACGCAGCGGCGCCGGGCGGTCCCTCTGCCGCCGCCGCTCCGCACCTCGCCCCTGCCCCGCCGCACGCACCTGGATATGCCGCGGCCGGGCCGCGCGCCCTTCCAGCGCCGAGCTTCTCCGGGCCCGTGTCCTCGTCCACGGCATCGGGCGTCCCGAGCACCGTGCGCGCCTCGCGCGGCGTCTACATCGCCCTCATCGCCTCGCTCTCGGTCGTGATCGTCGTGCTGGTCGCCCTCCTGCTCTGGAAGCTCGCCGCTGGCTGAGCGCGACAGCGCGACGACGTCCCCACGCACCAACACGAACGGATGACCGCCGCGCGACGATCTCGGCCGCGGAATGCAATTGAAGATGGACCAGATTCCGGATTAGCCTAGCTCTCCGGAGGTTCCTCCATGCCTGGAGATCAAGAGCTCGAGTACGGACACGACATGGATGGCACGCCCACGGAGATGGAAGACGAGCCCCAGTCGACCCGTATGCCCTCCCTCGAGGAGGTCCGCGCCGGCTTCATGCTCCTCGACCTGTGATGCGCTGAGCCGCCCGGCTACCGGCCGTCACGACGCTCCGCTCTGAAGCTCTCCTCGCCCGGCAGACGAGATCGTCCCGCCGCGCGCGTCGCGCGTCACGCGCTCCCTCCCGCACACGATCACGAGCAGCGCGGCGCCGTCGCCGCGGGCACGACGCGCCTCTTTCCTTGCTCTCCCCAACCGCCTGTGGTGAAACGCGGCCCGCATGATCCCGGGGCTAGGCAAGCAAAGCATCACGATCGGCAGTGCCCCCACCTGCGATGTGGTGCTCGTCGCTCCCGGCGTCCTGCCCGAGCACGCGCGCATCATCAACCAGGGTGGTGGAAAGCTGCTCTTCGCCTGCGGCCAAGGGCCTGCATCGGCGAACGGGCGGCCCCTCGCGCCGGGAGAGCAGCTCCCGTTCGACTTCCGCACCCAGTTCGTCGTCGCGCAGACGCCGGTGCCGCTCAACCACCCGGCCATCACGCTGATGATGGCGTCGCCCGGGTCGCTCGCGCCCGCGCCCGGACAGGTCGTGATCGGACGAGACCCCACGCGCGCCTCCCTGGTGCTCCAGCACCCGAGCGTCTCGAGCCAGCACGCCACCGTCACGCTCGATCGCATGATGGTCATCGACCACAACTCGACGAGCGGCACCTACGTCGGCGCGCAGCGCATCGCCCCCGGCGCGCCGACGCCGATCGATCCGCAGGGCGCCATCGCCTTCGGGCCCGTCCCGGTCCAGGTCAGCCTGCTCGTCCAGCTCGCCCAGGCGGCCCGGCAGTCGGCGCTGCCCGCCGCGCAGGGCGCCATCGCCGGCACGAGCGCCCTGCCGCCGCAGCCCGCCGGCGGCTACACGCCGTCGCAGCAGCCCATCCCCGGGAGCTACGCGCCGCCGCCGCAGCCCGCCGGCGGCTACGCGCAGCAGCCCGCGCAGGCGGCGTCGTCCTTGCCCGCCGCCGGCGCGCCCGGGCGGAAGAACAAGACGGTCCTCGGCCAGCTCGACTTCTCCGGCGCCGGGTCGAACGTCAAGAGGATCGGCCGCACGCCCGACAACGACATCGTGCTCGCCCACCCGCAGGTGTCGAGCCACCACGCCCTCCTGCACTCGATCAACGGGCAGCTCTACGTCGAGGATTGCGGCAGCGCCAACGGGACCTACGTCCGCGGCAACCGCATCGCGCCCGGCCAGAAGATCGCCGTCCAGAGCGGCGAGAAGATCTACATCGGGCCCATGCCCCTCCAGATCGAGATGGGGGGCGCAGGCGCGGTCGAGGTCGTCCAGGAAGAGTACTCCGCCGATCGCTGGGCTGGGCGCCCGCTCTACGAGATCGAGGCGTGGAGCCTCGCCCTCCAGGTCCCCGACAGGGACAACCCCCAGGAGCAGAAGACGCTCCTCGACAACGTGTCGTTCAAGGCGCTGCCGGGCGACATGATCGCGCTCATGGGGCCGTCGGGCGCCGGCAAGACGACGCTCCTGCTCACCCTGAACGGCTACCTGCCGCCGACGAGCGGCGTCGTCCGCATCAACGGCGAGGACCTCTACAACATCTACGACACGCTCCGCGGCTCCATCGGCTACGTGCCGCAGGACGACCTCGTCCACCCGGAGCTCACCGTCTTCGAGGCGGTCCGCTACAGCGCGAAGTTCCGCCTCCCGCCCGACTACACCGAGGCCGAGATCGACGCGCGCGTCGAGCAGACCATCAAGGATCTCGGGCTGGAGGGCGTCAAGAACCTCCAGATCGGCAAGCCCGAGAACAAGATCCTCTCGGGCGGGCAGCGCAAGCGCGTCAACATCGCGCTCGAGCTCGTCACCGACCCGGTCATCCTCTTCCTCGACGAGCCGACCTCGGGCCTCGCCGCCGACGACACGACCGCGCTGATCACCTTGCTGCACGACCTCACGAAGGCCACCGGCAAGACGATCATCATGACGATCCACCAGCCGGCGAAGGACGAGTTCGAGAAGTTCAGCCACACGCTCATCCTCGGCTACGGCGGCATCCCGATGTTCTTCGGGCCGACCCAGCCCGACGCGTACCGCTTCTTCGGCAGCTGGAAGGAGCGGCACGGCCAGCCCAACGACGTCGACAACCCGCGCGACATGTTCGAGATGCTCGCCTTCCGCGAGCGGCCCATCTTCGACCAGCTCCGCGCGCGGGACCCGAACGTGTCGCGCGGCGAGGCCAGGCGGCTCGCGGCCATCGAGTGGCGCAAGGAGTTCTTCAGCGACGCCAACCCGACGTACCGGCGGATGTACTCCGGCCGGCGGGAGATCGGCACCGGGCAGGGGCAGCGCGGCATCCCGGCCGGCCGCGCCACGACCAAGGGGCAGCTCGGCCTGCTCCTGTCGCGCTACTTCAAGGTGAAGAAGCGCGACATCGGCGGCACGCTGATCATGCTCCTCCAGGCCCCGATCATCGGCATCCTCCTCGCGATCGTCTTCGGCGGGCAGGAGAAGGCGATCCCGGCGTGGTGCCTCGGCGCCCTCCAGGAGCTCGGCCGCCGCGCGGGCGGCGCGGATCAGAGCACCGACGTCATCAAGGGCATGGAGGTCACGACCGACCACACCGCGGCGATCTTCTTCCTCGTCGTCGCCGCGGTCTGGTTCGGGACCTCGAACGCGGCGCGCGAGATCGTCAGCGAGCGGGCCATCTACCTCCGCGAGCGCATGGTCAACCTGGGGCTCGTCAACTACGTGCTCTCGAAGTACCTGCTGCTCGCCGGGTTCTGCCTCGTCCAGTGCACCGTCCTGCTCGCGATCGTGTTCTTCACCCTCGGCTTCCACGGCGGGATGGAGGCGTTCGCCATGCAGCTCGCCGCGCTGACCGCCACCTCGCTCAGCGCCGTCGCGATGGGGCTCCTCCTCTCCACGGTGGTCGCCTCGTCCGAGGCGGCCATGGCGCTCACGCCGATCGCGCTCATCCCCCAGGTCGTCCTCGGCGGGCTCATGGTGCCGATGACGACCGTGCCGCACCTCCGGCCGCTCATGTACATCATCCCGGCGCGCTGGGGCTTCGAGGGCGCGATCGCTCCCGAGCGCCTCGCGACCGCGGAGGCCCCGGCCTGGGTCATCGATCTGCACCGCACCGACACGAGCGCCGCGGACTTCATCGAGGGCGGCAAGTTCAAGTGCGCCATCGCGCAGATGGCCGCCGACAACTACGCGGGCGCGTGGGGCTTCACCACGTACGATCAGACCTGGATGCCCTATGCGGTGCTCTCCGGGATGACCCTCCTCCTCCTCGTCACGCTCTGCGTGGTGCTCAAGCGGCGCGACCCGGTGTGACCTCGTGATGACGCAGGAGCCCGCCTCCGCCCTCACCGACGTCGGCCCCCTCCCGCCCCCGCGAGGCCACCGCGGGCCGGGCGCCGCGGCGCTCCTCTCGCTCGTGCTCGCCGCGCTCTCGCCCGCCGCGGCGCGCGCGCAGCAGCAGGAGCAAGGCCAGCAGGGTCAGGGGGAGCCACAGGCGCCCGCGGGCCCGACGAGCGTGCCCCGGGGCGAAGGCGGCGCGATCGTCACGCCCCCTGCCCCCGCGGCCGCGCCGGCGGGCCGAGCGACGCCGCCGCGGGCGCTCAACTACACGCCCCCGGCGTACCCGCCGGAGGCCGAGCGGCAGGGGCTCGAAGGGTCGGTGACCCTGCAGCTCGACATCGATCGCAACGGGCGCGTGAAGCAGGCGGTCGTCGTCGAGAGCGCGGGGCACGGGTTCGACGAGTCGGCGGTGGCCGCGGCCCAGAAGCTCGAGTTCGAGCCGGCGCGCCGCGCCGACGGCACCCCCGCCGCGGCGCGCATCCTGTACCGCTACTCGTTCACCCTGAAGACGGCCGCGCCGCCGCCCGCCGCCGGCGAGCCGGCGAGGCCCGCCGAGAACCTCCGCGGCACCGTGCTCGCCAGCGGCGGCGACGTCCCGCTCGCCGGCGCCACCGTCTCGGTCGCGCGCGTCGCCGGCGACGCCGCGGCGCCGGAGCTCACGACCGACGAGGGCGGCGCCTTCGTCTTCGTCGATCTGCCGCCGGGGCGCTACAAGGTCACCGTCGCCGCTCCCGGCTTCGAGCCGCTCTCCGTCGAGGAGGAGATCGCCGCGGGCGAGCAGATCGAGGTGAAGTACCGGCTCCTGCCCCGCGGCGAGGGCCTCGAGGTCACGGTCCGCGGCGACAGGCCGCCGCGCGAGGTCACGAAGCGCACGCTCGAGCAGCGCGAGATCAACCGCATCCCCGGCACGAACGGCGACGCGCTGCGCTCGCTCCAGAACCTGCCCGGCGTGGCGCGCCCGCCCACCCTCGCCGGCCTGCTGATCGTGCGCGGCTCCGGCCCGCAGGACACGCAGACCTTCGTCGACGGCACGCAGGTGCCGCTCATCTATCACTTCGGCGGCCTCTCCTCGGTCGTGCCGACCGAGATGCTGGAGAAGATCGACTTCTACCCCGGCAACTTCAGCGCCAAGTACGGCCGCGTGCAGGGCGGCATCGTCGACGTCGCCCTGCGCTCGCCCAACGAGGACGGCAAGCTCCACGGCCTCGCGCAGATGGACCTCATCGACGCGCGCGTCCTGCTCGAGGGGCCCGTGCCCTTCCTCGCGAACACGCGCTTCATGGTGGCGGGCCGGCGGAGCTACATCGGCGAGTCGTTCGGCCCGGTGCTCGAGGCCGCGGGCGCGGGGGTGACGCAGGCGCCCGTCTACTACGACTACCAGGTCCTCCTCGAGACCGAGCCGACGCCCTCGTCGCGCCTCCGCCTCACGTTCTTCGGCTCGGACGACGCCCTCGAGGTGCTCCTCAGCGACCCGGCGCCCAACGAGCCGGCCCTCTCGGGCAACGTCGGGCTGCACACCGCGTTTCAGCGCCTGCAGCTCCGCTACGATCACGAGCTCACCGACCGGGACCGGCTCGACGCCGTGCTCGCGATCGCGCGCGACGACGCCGATTTCGGGATCGGGCCGATCTACTTCCAGCTCGATCTCAAGACGCTCTCCGGCCGCCTCGAGTACGTGCGGCGGCTGTCCAGGGGCGCGGTCTTCAACGCGGGGCTCGACGTCTTCGCCGGCCTCTACGCGGTGAACCTCCGCGCCCCCGGGCCGAACCGCCCCGGCGAGCCGCCGAACCAGCCGTTCTCGACGCGCGCTCTCCAGGAGGTCTCGCGCGCCGGCGGCTTCTTCTACCCCGCGGCCTACGCCGAGCTCGAGCTCGCCCCGAGCCCCCGGGCGAAGCTCGTCCCGGGGCTGCGCTTCGACTACCAGGACCTGAACGAGCGGGCCACCGTGAGCCCGCGCGTGAACGGGCGCTTCGACGTGGTCCAGGGGTTCCCGCGGACGACGGTGAAGGGCGGCGTCGGGGTGTTCCATCAGCCGCCGCAGTTCCAGGAGGTCATCCCGCCGCTCGGCAACCCGGGCCTGAAGTCGACCCGCGCGCTGCACTACGCGGCCGGCGTCGAGCAGGACATCACCCGGAACATCGAGGCGTCGGCCGAGGGGTTCTACAAGCAGCTCGACGAGCTCATCGTCGGCGTGAATCGACCCGGGTCGATCCAGCTCGACTACCAGAACGTCGGGTCTGGCAGGGTCATCGGGGGCGAGTTCCTGCTCAAGTACAAGCCCGACGATCGCTTCTTCGGCTGGGCCGCCTACACGCTGTCGCGCAGCACGCGGGTGCCCGGGGTCGGCGAGGCGGAGCGGCCCGTCTCGTTCGATCAGACCCACATCCTGACGGTGCTCGGCAGCTACCGCCTGGGCGACGGCTGGGAGTTCGGCGCGCGGTTCCGCCTGGTCTCCGGCAACCTGGTCACCCCCAACGTGTGCAACGTCAACGCGCAGAGCTGCGACCCGTACCGCACCAACGCGCTCTTCTACGCGCCCACCGGGACCTATACGCCGATCCCGTTCTCCGGCCCGAGCAGCGAGCGGCTCCCGCCGTTCCACCAGCTGGATCTGCGCCTCGACAAGTCGTGGAAGTTCAAGAGCTGGCAGCTCTCGGCCTACCTCGACGTGCAGAACGTCTACAACAACGCGAACAGCGAAGCGATTCAGTACAACTACAATTATACCGCCCGTCAGTACGTCACAGGGCTGCCCGTCTTGCCGAGCTTCGGGCTGCGAGGAGAGTTCTGAGATGCGAGCGACGCGAGCGATGAGCGGCGCGGGCGGCGCGGTGAAGCGCGCGGGCGCGGGTCGCAGGCGCGGGTGGCGTCGCGCGGTGCTCGGGACGCTCGCGCTGGGCGCGCTCGCCGCGCCGGCGATCTCGTCCGGGTGCGTCGCGGGCTTCGACCCGCCGAGCGTCGTGAACGGGCTCCGCGTCTTCGCCGTGGTCGCCGACGTCGTCCCGGTCGGAGAAAAACCGGAGAGCTCCTCGTACGCCTACCCCGGAGCTCAGGTCACCTTCCGGATCCATTACCAGGACGGGCTCGGCGGCCCCGAGGAAGGGTCGCGGCCGGTCTCGGTCTACTGGTTCGGCGGGTGCGAGAACCCGATCGGCGACGACTATTACGGCTGCTATCCGCAGTTCGCAGAGCTCGCGGCGAAGCTCCAGGCATGGCAGGAGCTGGGCGACCCGACGCTCCCGCTGCCCGCGCTCAACGGCGTACCCCCCGGCATCGGCGACACGTACACGATCACGATCTCGGACGACATCCTCGAAGGCCGCGAAGCGCCCGCCACGGGGGGCCCGCCGTCCGGGAGCGCCTATGTCTTCTTCGTCGCCTGCACCGGGACGCTCGGTGTCGTGGAGGACCAGGGCACCGGGCGCGCCGGGACCTTCCCCGTCGCCTGCTTCGACGCCGACGGGCGCCGGCTCGGCCCGGACAGCTTCGTGCCCGGCTACACGCAGGTCTACGCCTTCGAGGAGGCCGAGGAGGAGAAGGACAACCGCGCGAACGCGAACCCGAAGCTCCTGGGGCTCACCCTCGATGGCGAGCCCATGCCGGAGGACTTCGCCGAGATCCCCAACGTCGATCGCTGCCTCATCGGCCGAGAGGAGCGGCGCGAGGCGGGGTGCAGCGCGGAGGATCCGTTCACCGCGTGCCGCGCCTACGAGCTCGACGCGATCATCCCCGACAACGTGGCCGAGACCGATCCCGACGCGAAGCAGCAGACGCTCAGGGAGATCGTCTGGGTCGACTACTTCACCGATCTGGGCGACCTCGACCGGGGCATCAAGCTCGTGAGCGACGCGGCCAAGGGGGACCTCGGCGACCACGCCGTGACGTGGATCCCGCCGGCGGAGCCGGGCGTCGCCACGCTCACCGCGGTCCTGCGCGACGCGCGCGGCGGCTCGTCGGTCGTGCAGCGCCTCGTCCGCGTGAAGTGACGGCGGCCGGCGGGCGCGCCGCCGAGGGGACCGCCTCCGTCACCCGCAGCCAGCCTCGAGCTGCGCGAGCTGATCGATGAGCTGCTCGGCGTCGCGCGCGGCGCACAGCACGCCGGCGGCGTCGTGGCCGGCGAGCCTGGCGACCTGGGCGAGCAGCTCCAGGTGCGCGCGGCCGCCCTCGCCGCAGACGAGGACGACGAGCAGCCGGAGCGGGGCGCCGCCCGGCGTGCGCACCGCGAGCGGCTCGGCCAGCGTCGCGAGCACGGCCGCGGAGCACGCGCCGGGGATGATCGCGTGCGGCACCGCGACCCCGTTGCCCAGCGCGGTGGGCGACTCGCGCTCGCGCCGCAGGATCTCCCGGGCGACCGCGCTCGCGACCAGCGCGTCGTCGGACCTGCGCTTCGGCTTGACCACGTGGAGGATGGTGACGTCGGCCCCCACCTGCTGCGCCAGCCGGCGGGCCAGCGTGAGCGCGGCGGCGCCTCGGCGCGGGCGGGGGCTGGGCGGCGCCTCGGCGCGGGCGGGGGCTGGGCGCCTCGACGCGGGCGGTGGCGGCGCTTACCAGTCGGTCGGCATGTAGTCTTTGAGGAACTGGCCGTAGAGGTGCTGGCCGCTCAGGAGCCCGGAGAAGATGGGGTCGCAGATGCGGGCGGCGCCGTCGACGATGTCGAGCGGCGGGTGGAAGCCGTGCTCCTCCAGCTTGCGGGCGGCGAGCGCCGCGGGGTCCTCGTCGGTGACCCACCCGGTATCGACGCTGTTCATGAAGATGCCGTCCTTCGCGTAGTCGGGCGCGGAGGTGCGCGTCATCATGTTGAGCGCGGCCTTCGCCATGTTGGTGTGAGGGTGCCTGTCCGTCTTGTAACGACGGTAGAACTGCCCCTCCATCGCCGAGACGTTGACGATGTGCCTGTCGAACGTCGGGTGTCGCAGCATGAGCGGCTTCAGCCGGGAATTCAGCACGAAGGGGGCGACCGCGTTGACGAGCTGGACCTCGAGCAGCTCGACGGTCGGGACCTCGGCGAGGGTCAGCCGCCAGCTGTTCATCGTGCGGAGATCGACCTGCTGGAGATCCGCGTCGTATCGGCCTCTCGGGAAGAGCACGCCGTCGAGGGGCTCGTCGCCGGGGCCGGGGATCTGGGAGAGCAGCGCCGGCTCGCGGAGGCCGGCGGCGGGGTCGCCGCCGGCGACGAGGGGGAGCTCGCCGCGCTCGCGGAGCGCGTCGTAAGCCCGGAGCGGCGGCTGCGCGACCTCCGGGAGGGCGTGGACGGGCGCGGTCTCGCCCTCGATGAGGTGACCGTAGAAGCCCGGCGGGCGCCGGACGGTCTGACAGGCGTTGTTGATGATGAAATCGAGCCGGTCGAGCGTGTGGAGGAGGTGCCGCGTGAAGCGCTCGACGCTCGGCGTGTGGCGGAGATCGAGGCCGTAGATCGAGAGCCGCGAGGCCCAGCCGTCGAAGTCGCGCTCGGACGCGAAGCGGCGGGCGGCGTCGTGCGGGAAGCGGGTCGTGACGATCACCCGCGCGCCGGCGCGGAGCAGCAGGATCGCAGCCTGATAGCCGATCTTGACGCGGGCGCCGGTGACCAGCGCGACGCGGCCGTCGAGCGGGGCCGTCTGGCTGCGCTTGCGGTAGTTGAAGTCGCCGCAGGGGCCGCACATCGCATCGTAGAAGAAGTGCAGCTTGCGGAACTCGACCTTGCAGACATAGCACTTGCGCGGCTTCGCGAGCTCCGGCGCGCCGCGCTCACCCGGCGGCGCGGGCTCTTCCGCGGGGGGCGACGCCTGCGCGAGAGGCGGCGCCGGCGCGGGGGCGGCGGGCGCGGGGGGCATCGCCAGCGACGGGGCGTCCGGCGTGCGGAACACGGGCTCACGGCGGGCGGCGCGGATGCCGACCGCGTCGAGGAGCGCGGTGTCCGCGGACCTCTGAGCGCGCCGCTCGCTCTTGCGGAACGCCCTGGCGAGCTCGCGCTGCTCGGCGCGCTCGGGGCGCGAGACGCGGCCGGCGGCGAGGAGGAGCCGGCGGCGGTCCTCCGCGCTGATCGAGGCGAGCTGCGCGCGGTCGTCGACGAGGGACTCGAGCACCCGCAGGCAGGCGTCGAGATCGGCGGCGGTGAACGGCCCGCCTGCGCCGGCGGCTTCGCTCTCGGAGCTCATCGAAGCGGCGGTGCATAGCATGCGGGCGCGCAGGCGCGAACCGGCGGCCGAGCGGCCACGGGGGGCCGCACCGGCGAGAGCCCGGGCGCGCGGAGGGTCAGCGCTGGTAGGGGCAGGGCTTGCCGCCCTCGCCGGCCTCGACGGGAGCGCCCGTCGCGGCGTCGACGGTGAGCGTGGTCGGGAGCTCCTGGGCGCCCGGCCCCCGCGACGCCTCGGCGACCGAGAGGGAGAGGGTGTCGCCGGCGCGCTTGAACGCTCCCTTGCGCTGGATGATGCCCGACCAGACGCACGCCACCTTCGGTGGACAGGGCGAGACGCGATCCTCTGCGGTGAAGCTGCCGCCCTTCGCGAAGGCGAGCACGCGCTCGTATTTGCGGGGGCCGCACACCGCGGACCTCCACGTGCCGAGCAGCGGGTCGTCGCCGCCGGGCCCCGGGGCCGCGGTCGGCGCTGTCGTGGTCGGCGCCTGCGTCGTCGGTCCTTGCGCGGTCGGCGCCTGCGTCGTCGGCGCCTGCGTCGTCGGTCCTTGCGCGGTCGGCGCCTGCGTCGTCGGCGGTTCGGAGGGCACCGCGGGCGAGGCCGGTGGATGCGGCTCGGGCGCCGGCTCTCGCGGGCTGTTGACGGTGCACGCAGCGAGCGACGTGAGCAGCGCGGCGAGGGGAAGGATGACCGTTCGCATCATGGCCGCTCATCCCATGGAGGCTCAACCCTCGCAAGCCGGCGACGTGACGGGCGCGTGACGAGCCCCGGCGAGGCGCCCCCCGCTCGCGCTACCCCAGCAGCGCGAGCAGGTCCTCCCGCGTCAGCGAGACCGCCCTGTCCGCCTCGCCCAGCGCGGCGCCCGCGATCGCGCGCTTCCGCTCCTGCAGCGCGAGGATCCCCTCCTCCACCGTGTCCTTCGCGACGAGCCGGTGGACCAGCACCGGGCGGTGCTGCCCGATGCGGTGGGCCCGATCGGCCGCCTGATCCTCGACCGCCGGGTTCCACCAGGGATCGAGCAGGAAGACGTGATCCGCCGCGGTCAGGTTCAGGCCGGTGCCGCCCGCCTTGAGCGAGATGAGCATCACCGGCGGGCCGCCCGGCGACTGGAAGGCGTTGACCACCCCGGCGCGGTCGCGCGTCGAGCCGTCGAGGCGGTTCCACGGGATCCCCGCCTCGGTGAGGTGCGGCTCGACGAGGTCGAGCAGCGAGGTCCACTGCGAGAAGACGAGCGCCTTGTGGCCGCCCGCCACGCACTCCTCCAGCGCCGCGAGCAGCCGCATCACCTTGGAGGAAGGCGCGCTCCGCAACGCCGACGCCGCGGCCGCGTCGGCGGGGCCGGCGCTCGACCCCGGGATCAGCGCCGGGTGGCAGGCCGCCTGGCGCAGGCGGAGCAGCGCCTCCAGCGCCGCCATGACGCTCGCCCCCTGCGCGAGCCGCTCCACCACGTCCTTGCGCGTCGCCGCGCGCACCGCCTCGTAGAGCTCGCGCTCGGCCTCCTCGAGCTCGCAGTAGAGCACCATCTCCGAGCGCGGCGGCAGCTCGGGCGCCACCTCGCGCTTCATCCGCCGCAGCACGAAGGGGCGGATCTTCTGCCGCAGCTCTGCCGCCGCGCCGGCCGCGCCCTCGGCGATCGGCCGGCCGTAGCGCTCCTGGAAGGCGCCGCGACCGCCGAGCAGCCCGCGGTTCGTGAAGTGGAGCAGGCTCCAGAGCTCCTCGAGCCGGTTCTCGACCGGCGTGCCGCTCAGCGCCACGCGCAGCTCGGCGCGGAGCGCGAACGCCGCCCGCGCCGCCTGGCTGTCGGGGTTCTTGATCGCCTGCGCCTCGTCCAGCACCACGATGTCCCACGCCTGCGCCGCGAGCAGCTCGACGTCGTTGCGGAGCACGGCGTACGTCGTCAGCGTGACGTCGGCCGCGGGATCGAGCGCGCGCCGCGCGCCGTGGTAGATCGCGAACCGGAGGCCGGGGCGGAACCGCCGGATCTCGTCGGCCCAGTTGTGCACGACGCTGCGCGGGCACACGACGAGCGTCCGACCGCGCACCGCGCAGAGCGTCTGCAGCGTCTTGCCGAGCCCCATGTCGTCGGCGAGCACCGCCCCGAGGCCGGCGTCGCGCAGGAACGACAGCCAGTCGACGCCGCGGCGCTGGTACGGGCGCAGCGTCGCGGTCAGGTCGGCCGGCAGCGGCGCCTCCGGGAGCGACGCGAAGCCGTCGAGCAGCGGCATCAGCTTGTCGAAGCCGGACGGGCGCGGGTACTCGATCTCGTCGCACAGGGCGGCCAGCGCCGGGAGCGCCGCCGGCGGCACCTCCTTGTCGTCGCGCCGCGCCGCGAGCAGGTCGGCGACGCGCGCGCCGTACTTCTCGAGCCACGCCGCGGGCAGCGGCGCCCACCCGCCGCCGAGGAGCGGCACGAGCGGCAGGCCGTCCTGCCACGCCCGGATCACGGCCGCGGCGTCCGCGCGCTTCGGCGGCGCGCCGGCGGCGTCGCCCTCCTCGCCCGCGCCGTCCTCGCGCCCCGCCGAGAGCTCGAACTCGACGTCGAAGGCGCGGTCGTCGACGACGAAGCGCGGCACGAGCTCGGCCTTCCCGAAGAGCTCGCCGCGCGCCTCGGCGAAGGCGCGGGCGTCCCACGCCTCGAGGCGCGAGGCGAAGCGGATCGCCTCGGCGCCGTCGAAGTCGACCCGGCGGCCCGGGATGAGGTGCAGCTCGTCGCGCAGCCGGATGAGCAGCACGCGCTCCGCGGCCTCGTCGCGGACGGGCACGGGGCCGGACAGGTGCACGAGCCGGCCGTGCTCGATGCGCGCCTCGGGCGGGTCGCCGTACACGAGGCTGGGCACGACCGACAGCGTGTGATCCTTCTGGCTGAGCTCGAGGAGGATCCGCGGGCGGGAGGCGCCGCCCGCGCGCGGCAGGCGCTGGCTCTGGACGGTGATCGGGACGCGCTTGGTCAGCTCCGGCAGGACCTCGGTCACGAGCTTGCCGAGGTCGCCCCGCGAGAAGACGCGCCGGAGCGGCAGCCGATCGAGCTTCGGGCCGGTGAGGTCCATCTCCCGGAGCAGGTGCAGCGTGCCTCCGCACCGGACGACGCCCGACGCGATCACCTCGTCGATGCGCGGGTCCCGCTCCACGACGAGCGCCACGCCGTCGTCGTGATCGCGCACCGTCGCGCGGGGGCCGATCGCCTCGCTGGAGACGCGGACGGGCGCACCGTCGAGCTCCACGTCGGCGACGCCGGCCAGCGCGGCGAAGAGCTCGGGCTGGCGATCCGAGGGGAAGTAGCCGTGCTGCTTGGTGCCCACGAGCCGATCGGCCGCGAGGTCCTCGTGCGTCGGATAGAGCTCGGGCAGCCTCGGCCCCGGCCGCTCGGCCCCCGCCGGCGCCCTGACGGCGCGCCCGGCGAGGCTGGCGAGCGAGATCCGGAGCGGCTCCTCGGCGCCGTTCGCGTGGACGATCATCCGCTCGAGGGCGAGCACGAGGCCCTTGCGCCGGAGCCGGTACCGCAGCCGCGCCGCCGGAGGGGGCACGGCCGCGGCGCCGCCCTGCGCGGCCGGCTGGCCGGGCGCGGCCGGCTGGCCGGGCGCGGCTGGCTGGCCTTGCGCCGCCGGCTGGCCCTGCGCGGCCGGTTGCGAGAGCGCGATGACCGCCGCGGCGGCGTGGGCGCAGGGGTCGACCTTCCCGCCGCAGTCGCACGTCCACTCGGCGTCCGCGGGGTAGAGGGTGACCGTGGGCGCGACGGGCTGGCCGGCGGCCTTGACGCGGACCACGACGGAATCGCCGCGATCCTCGCGCCCGAAGGCAGCGCCCTCGCGGGCGAGCTTCACGCCCTGGGACCAGAGGCCCGGAAGACAGGCTTTTCTGATGGCTTCGAGAAGACCCTGCACAGCGACTCCAGACGCCGACGACCTGCCCTGGCGGAACGCGCGCACGCGCGCTCGCCCGGGACCGGCGCCACTTCTTGAGAATGTACACAGGAAGACGGAGAAGACGGGAAGAGGCTCGGGGGTCTTTTTCCGTCGCCTCGTCTTCCAGATTCCAGGAGCTTGCCCGGCGAGGGCGGGGCGCTGCTGTAGCAGGAATTCGCACGACGCGTCGCTTGACACGACGGGCTCTACTGACACGACGGGCTCTACCGGCGCGTCAGGTGCTCGCGGTAGCGCGTCGTGAGCTCCATCCAGCGCAGGGTGAGGATCGGCTCGCGCTCGAGCCGGTCCTGCCAGCTGCGATCGACGGCATTCCACAGGTCCCGGTCCGCGATGCCGTGGCGCAGGAGCGCCCGATCGAACGACGACGCCACCCCGACCGACGACTCGGCGCAGAGGGCCGCGTACTGCTGCAGGCTGAGCGAGGGCAGCGCGCTCCGCTTGCCGGGCACGTCCTGCTCCGACGCCGGCTCGCGGGCCGTGAGGCCCGACGGCGCGGGCGCGGCCGGCGCCGTGCTGGCCGCGCCGGGCTCGCCGGGCGACCGCCGGAGGGTGAGCCCCGACCGCGCGTTGCCGCCGTCGAGCTC
The DNA here is from genome assembly GCF_051521365.1 of Sorangium sp. So ce590. Classification (NCBI taxonomy): domain Bacteria; kingdom Pseudomonadati; phylum Myxococcota; order Polyangiales; family Polyangiaceae; genus Sorangium; species Sorangium sp. So ce590. Next base: position 3,082,183 of record NZ_CP150346.1, on the reverse strand, counting down.
CATCAGCTCTGTCTCGTTCGGGGGCTTGATCGAGGGCAGCGGCATGGCCCGCGGCACCGCGACGGGCTCGGCGGCCTCGCCCTCCGAGGGGTAGCCCTTCCCGCTCGACAGGGGGACGATCGCGGACAGCGGCGGCGAGGCCGCGCGCCTCGGGGGCACGGACGACTCGCCCCCCCGGGCGCCCCGCCGCGGGCCGGGGCGCTCGCCGTCGGGCGCCGCGAACGACAGCACCGGGCCGGCGTCGGTGATCTCCATCTGCAGGACGATCTCGCCGTCCCTGCCGCGGACGATCAGCCGATCGCCCGCCACGGCCGCCTCCATCTCGTAGCGCCGACCGGACGAGAGCAGGACGGTCGCGGACGGGACCGGCGCGCCGCACGCCGCCCCCCGCGCGCCGATTTCTACCTGAGGACGGGGCGCCGCCTGATGCAGCGCGGGCTCGGTATCCGGTGGATCCCCACTCATCAGGATGCAGAGCCTACCGCAGCAAGCGCGCGCTCCGCGAGCGCTTTCAGCGACCGCCCGGCAGCGCTCGGACGCAAGGCAACGAGGAGGTGCGCGGCTCTCCGCCTGGGAGCCGGAAGGCGCGGCGCACCGCGCGCCGGCCACCAGCGACGTGGTTGCGCGTGGTTGTGCGAGGTCGCGCGCGGCCGCTGAGGGCTTACGTGATGCGATGAACCTTCATTTCACAAAATGCGTCGTTGCGCCCAGCCACCCCGCGCAGCTGACAAAAAAACTACCCATCTTCACGAACACTTGGAATTCACCAGCCGGAACCGTAATGCGTCCCGCAACGTCATTCCTCGCATTACCCGCCCCGATTTCGTCTGGAATCTCCGGATCTGTAGTAAGAGCGCCTCTCAAAACCTCCCGTCGCCAGACAGCCGAGAGCGGGCGCATCGCGTCGCTGCTCCTCGTCGCCCTATTTCAGTAGGGCTCCTCGTCGCGCCTAGCGCTGCACCCGCTCTCGGCTGCCTGGCTCGGTCCGGTTTTGTTCGGCGCTCCAAGCCGAGGGCTGCGAGCTCTGCCCCAAAGGAGGTCTCATGACGAGGACCGATCTCGCGCTTGCGCTGCTGTTCACCGCGTGCCTCGTAGGCTGCGAGATGCTCGGCGGCACGACTCACCAGACGTGCGCAGAACAATGCAGAACGGCGCTCGACCCCGACGCGTGCATAGCGAAATGCGGCACGTGCGCCGGCCTGTGTGTCACCCCGGCGCCAGAGGGCTTCGACGGCCCTGCGTTGCTCTGGGTGGGCAGGACGGTGGATGAGCCACAGTGCCCTGCCAGCGCCCCGAGCACGGTGTACTTGGGATACAAGAGCCCTGATATCCCCTTCGCGTGCGACCCATGTCGGTGCAGCGAGCCGGCGTGTGCCCTGCCCGACGGCCTCAGGACGGCCGCCTCGCTGAGGTGCGATGGATCGGCGCTCGGGTTGCATGACGCCCGGGACATCCTGAGCGGCACCTGCGTGGTCCCCAGCGAGGCTCTGGCGAGCGATCGCAAGTCGCTCCTGCTGGGCTCGCCCCAGGTGAGGCCGTGCAAGCCCAGCATCGAGCCTCCGCCGGTGCCGCGCCTCTTCTCGCAGTGGTATCGCTCCGGAAAAGCCTGCGCGGGCACCCTCCCGGAAGATACCTGCATCTCTCCGAAGACGTGCGTTCCGGCCGACGAGGAGCGGGGCTTCGCGCAGTGCATCATGCACCTCGGCGAGGGCGAGGTGACCTGCCCGCCGGACTATCCGGAGAATGTCGTCCTGTACGACGGCCTGAGAGACGAGCGCCGCTGCACGCCGTGCACGTGCGGCCCCCCCGAGGGCGGCACGTGCTCTCTGATGCTCCTTTCCTTCCGGGACGAGGCGTGCAGCGAGATGCTCACCGCCGGCGTGGCGTCGAGCAAGGACCCGGGCTGCCTCAAGCCGGTCCCCGGGGTCCAGCCCAAGAGCATGAAGGCGGTCTGGCACGTCAACAACCCCGGCCGCTGCGAGCCGCGAGGCGGGGAGGTGTCCGGCCAGATCATCCTCACCGGTCCGAGCACGTTCTGCTGTCAGACACGTCCGGGCAAGAACGAGTGACGACTGCACGCTGTCGCCAAGGACGCCGTCGACGCCGCCCCGGGCGCGATCCAGGCTCCCCCTGAACCAGGGTCGGGCACAACCAGACCCGATGGCACGGCGTGAAGATCCTCAGTGCGGGGTTCAATCTGCCTGACAAAAAATCTCTCGATAGAGAGAAATGAACAAACCAAAACGCAATGCGTCACCGAGCGTTCGGACGCGCGCACAAAAGCCTTTACGTGCGCTCCAAAGTCAGTATCTACAGGATCACGACGTGGGAGCGGCGACGTCGAGCCCGCCTCCGCCACGCGGCAGAGGTGCACTGTCCCACGGGCGCCTGAGACGTTTGAGGAGGGGGGGCACATGTCGGGGTGGTGTGGCCGGATGGGAGGCAGCGGGGTGCTTCGGGTCGAGGTGTTCCCTCCGCACGATGCGGCACAGATCCCGCCCTAGCCGGGACGCCGATGCTACGCGCCGGTTGCGCCGCAATGGTCGCTGTCTTCATGGCAACGACCCCGGTGCATGCGGATACGCCTCGGTCTGAATCGCGACGGGAGACGCAGGAGGGAGACGACATGTTGCGAGGCGAGATCTCCGCGTCGCCGCTGCTCGCGGTGGGCCTCCTGCCCGCGCTCGCCGGGGGGGCCTCGTTCGCCACGACGTTCCGCTGGCCCAGCCTGTCGATCGCCGTCGAGGCGCGCATGCTCACCGCCCTGACGGATACCTTCGAGGAGGGCGTCCTGGTCCACGCGAGCCTGGCGATGCCGGCGCTCGACATCTGCGGCCATCGCGGGGTCCTGTCGGTGTGCGCCGTCTTCGATGCCGGCGAGCTGCAGATCACGAGCGACCCCGGCGTCGTCATTCAGGCACGAAAGCCGTGGGTCAGCTCGATCGGGCTGCGGGCCGCCGGGGACTGGCGCTTCTCCGAGCAGCTGTCGTTGCGCGGGTTCGCCGAGCTGCACACGAACCACAGCCGCCCGTCGCTCTGGGTGAACGGCAGAGAGGTATGGCGGGTCCCACCGCTCTCCGGGGTGATCGGGTTGGGGCTCGTGCTCCCCGTGGACGCCTTCTAGCGGAGGCCCCCTGGTCGCTCCTCGATGGGGCGCGGCCGATTCGTCGTCGACACTGGACTGAACGAGCGGTCACCACCCGCGATGAGCACCATGTCAGCAGCTTTACCAAGAAACACCGGGGCCGGTGCGGCGACGCCGGGGCGACCGAGGGGCCGGGGGCCCGCGTGGCTCGTCGCGGCCGCGGCCCTGCTCGCGCCCTGGCGCGCCGGCGCCGCGCCGCCCCGCGCCGCGGTGCAGCTCGAGTACCGGCGCGCGCCGGGGGCCGAGCGCTGTCCGGACGAGGGGCTCTTGCGCGAAGAGATGGCCAGGCAGCTCGGCTACGACCCGGTGGATCCCGAGGCGGCTTTGCAGGCCAAGACGCTTGTCTTTCGCGGGCCGGGCAGGGAGGTGCACGCCGCCATGGATCTCCACGACGCCGAGGGCTCCATCACGTGGTCGCGGCACCTGGTCGCCTACAACGACGACTGCAGGGAGCTTGTCATGAACATGGCGCTCTCGCTCCGGGTCGCGCTCGATCCGAGCCTGAACGTGCCGCCCGCGCCCGCGCCGCTCCCCGAGCCCGCGCTTCCGGCCGAGGCGGCGGCCAGCGCGCCCGCGCAGCCCGCGTGGCCCAGGATCAGCGTCGGCCTCGCCGGCGCCGCGGTGTTCGGGAGCCTGCCGGAGACGACCGTCGGGACGGCGCTCCACGTCGCGCTCCGTTATCCGTCCTTCTCGCTCGGCCTCGAAGGCCACGTTCAATGGCCCAGCAGGGTCCAGATCGACAAGGGAAGGTTCGCCTCGACCTGGATCGCGGCGGCGAACGCGATCCCGTGCTCCCAGCTCCGTCGCCTCTTCGCCTGCGCCTTCGTGTCGATCGGGGTCGTGACGAGCTCGAGCACCAACATCGAGCTCGTCAACACGCCGTCGCTCTGGCTCACCACGGGGCCGCGCGCCGGCATCGAGATGCCGTTCTCCGATCGGATCAGCGTGCAGCTCTATGGCGATCTCGTGCTCCGTCTCACGGAGTTCCGCATCGAGGACCCGTCCACTGTTTTCTGGGCCCCGCCGGCGTCCGGCGGGCTCGTCGGTCTCCGGGTGGACGTCCATCTGAGCCCGCGGCGCGAGGCGCCCGCCCGGCGCGCTCCCCTTGCTCGGGGCACGGAGGCGCCGCATTGACCAGCTTCGCGGCGGCGACGTCGCCGCGCTCGAGGGGGAATCGAGGGGGAAAGAGATGGGGTCACCGTCACGCAAGAGCACGTCCGTCGAGCCTTCCCACGCCATCATGGTGAACATCGCCGAGGAACATTTCTCGTTCATCGCCCGCTACCTCGCCCGCCTCGGGGTGCGCGCGCAGGACATCGAGGATGTCGCCCAGGAGGTGCTCGCCGGCGCCTACCGCGCGCTGCCGCGGTTCGACGCGAGCCGGGGCAGCGTGCGGTCGTGGCTCATGGGGATCGCGACCCACCAGGCGTCGAATCATTTCCGGCGGGCCCACCGCCGTCGCGAGCGTCTCCGCCCGTTCGACGATCTCGCGCAGCTGCCCGACGCCACCCCCGACTCCGAGCAGCGCGTCATCGCGAGGGACCGGCGCTGCGTGCTCGAACAGCTGCTCGAGGAGCTGCCGATGGAGCGCCGCTGCGTGTTCGTCGCCCACGAGATCGAGGAGATCGACATGGCCGAGATCGCCCAGCAGCTCTCGATCCCCCTGAGCACCGCGTGGAGCCGGCACCGGCTCGCCTGGGTCGACCTCGAGGCGGCGAGGCGTCGCTGGCAGGCGCGTCATCGCGGCCGCGGGCTCGCGCTCATCCCCTTCAGCGCCGGCGCGCTCGTCCAGGAGGCGCGCGCGGGTCGCGAGATCGCGCGCTCGCTGCTCGCGCGGATCTACCGCGCTGCGCGCCGCGCGCTCTCGCCGCGGCGGCTCGCCGGCGGCTCGGCCTCGCGCACCGGCGCGGCCGGCGCGCTCCACGCCGCCGCGGCCGTCGCGGTCCCGCTGGCCGCGGTCGTCGCGATCGCGCTCGGCGCGCTGCGCGCCGCCTCGTCCCCGGCCTCCGCCGGCGAGCGCGCCGCGACCGCCCCCGCCCTGGCCGCCGTCGCGGCGCTGCAGGCGCAGTCCGTCGTTGTCACGCCGCTCGCGCCGCAGGCCTCCGCGCCGCCCGCCAGCCCGGCGCCGCCGCCGTCCGCCAGCGCCGCGCCGCCTCCGCCCGGCGCAGCTGCCGCGGCGGACGCTTCACGGGATCGCGGAGGCGCGGGCGCCCCGGGCGCTGTCGTCGGGCTCTCGCCAGCGAGCAGCGCGGCGCTCGCCGGCAGGAAGCCCGCGCTCCGTCCGGCCGGCGGCGCTGCCGTGCCCGCCGCGCGGCGGGCCGTTGCGTCGAGCGACGAGGAGATCGCCGCGGAGCGCGCCCTCATCGACGGCGCGATCACGGCGTTCTCGGAGCGCCGTTACGCCGAGGCGAACCGCCGCCTCATCGAGCACCGGCGGCGTTTCCCTGCGGGCCGCCTCGCCGCCGAGAGGAACGCGGCGCTGCGCGCGCTCCGCGCCAGAGCGACAGCCGTCTTGGCGTCGCCGGCGCCCTAGCGCGATGATCCGACGAGAATGAATCGAGCCGCAAAGCCGCCAAGCCGCAAAGAAAAGAAATCTCCGGCTCGTCCCGCCGTCCTCGGCGCCATGCCGATTCGCTTCCTCCTGTCCGCCACGCCACATGCCGCCCGGCGCTTCCCGAGCTGCCGAGCGGTGCTCTCCCGTCCATGGCGCTTCGGGGTGCGCACAGGAGATCATTTTTGAGAGGAGGATGGCTTTTTTTGAGATGGGGGAGTGGGTCCTCCTAATTAAGCGAGCATGGGACAATTGAACCGCACGCTCGCTCCGTCGATGCCGCTGGATAGACAGCGCGCCTTTGTCCGTCTCTTTCGGGGGAAGACCTACGACTCCGTATGGAATTGGCTGAGGCGGCTCGGGGTCCCACGCCGCGATCGGCGCGACATCCTCCAGGATGTCTTCCTCGCCGGATACCAGAGCTTCCCCACCTACGATCCGCTCCGCGCGCGGCCGGAGAGGTGGCTCAACAGGATCACGGTCCACGTGGCCGCCCACTACCGCGACCGGGCACACCACCGGCGCGAGGAGCTCTCCTCCGGCCGGGCCCCGCGGCGCGTCGCCGACGAGCGCCCGAACGCCGAGGAGCAGATCGACGCGGAGCAGACGCGCTCGCTCATCCTGTCGCGGCTCGGGTCGCTACAGACGGAAGAGCAGCGGATCCTCATCGAGCACGACATCGAGGGCGTGCCGATGGCGACGGTCGCCGAGCAGCACGGGATCCCGCTGTCGACCGCGTACAAGTGGCGCACGCGCGCGATCGCCTCGCTGCGCGCGTTGATCGAGGAGCCCCGCGCCGAGCACAAGCGAAAGCGGCCGCCGCGGCCGGCGGGGGACGACGCCGGGGAGCCCGCCCCGCGGCCGGCGAAGGCCGCGCGACGGGGGACGGCCGAGCGAGCCGCCCGCGCGCCCGCCGCGACCACGAAGCCGCCGTCGGCTCCCTGCCGCAGCGCCCCGCTCCCCCGGCGGTCGGACGCCGAGCAGACGCACACGCCCGCGAGCGCATGAGCCGCGAAGACCGCCGGCGCCGCCGGAGGCGCGCCCCCGCGAGCGCCCGCGCCGGCCCGCAACCACGCGCCCCGGACGCCCCTGCAGCGCTCGAGCACCCGCGAGACAAATCTTCAAGCCGGTCGGAATTGTGCGGCGCCGGCCAGTCCCGGTCAGTCCCGGTCAGCACCGGCCGGCACCGACCCGAACCGCTCGGAACGACCGGAGCCGATCCGGCAAAGAGAAAGCGCTTCCGTCCCACGTGTGGGTAGTCGGGGCATGTCGCGTCGCGCTATGCTGGAACCTCAACGATGTACTACTCGACCGACGACCTTCGTATTGCAGGGCTCAGGCCCCTGATCCCCCCCGCGATCCTGATTGAAGAGATCCCCGTCAGCCCCGCCGCTTCCGAGACGGTGGCGTTCACGCGCAGGGCCGCCGAGCGCGTGATCTCGGGCGAGGACGACCGGATCATCGTGGTGGTGGGCCCTTGCTCCATCCATGACCCCAAGGCCGCCCTGGAGTACGCGGCGCGGCTCCACGAGGCGCGCGACCGGCTGAGCGACGACCTTGTCGTGATCATGCGCGTGTACTTCGAGAAGCCGCGCACAACGGTCGGCTGGAAGGGGCTGATCAACGACCCCGACCTCGACGGGAGCTTCTCGATCAACAAGGGGCTCCGCGTCGCCCGAGGGCTGCTCCGCGACATCGCCGAGCTCGGCCTCGCGAGCGCGACCGAGTTCCTTGACACGATCTCGCCGCAGTTCATCGCCGATTTCATCTCCTGGGGCGCGATCGGCGCGCGCACGACGGAGAGCCAGGTCCACCGCGAGCTCGCCTCCGGCCTCTCCTGCCCCGTGGGCTTCAAGAACAGCACGGAGGGCGACGTCCAGATCGCGGTCGACGCCGTGCGGGCCGCGCGCGAGGCGCACCATTTCCTGTCCGTCACAAAGCAGGGCATCTCGGCGATCGTGGCGACGCGCGGCAACCCGGCGTGCCACGTGATCCTGCGCGGCTCGCAGCGCGGCCCCAACTACGCGCCCGAGCACGTCCGCGAGGCGGCCGAACGCCTGACCAAGGCGGGCCTGCCGCACCGGCTGATGGTCGACTGCAGCCACGGCAACAGCCAGAAGGACCCGGCCCGCCAGCGGAGCGTGGCCGAGAGCCTCGCCGACCAGCTGCGCGCCGGCTCGCGCGACCTCCTCGGCGTCATGATCGAGAGCCACCTCGTCGGCGGCCGGCAGGACCTCGCGCCGGGCAAGCCCCCCACCTACGGCCAGAGCATCACCGACGCCTGCCTCGGCTGGAACGACACGGTGCCGGTCCTCGAGCTCCTCGCACAGGGGGTGCGGGACCGGCGGGCCAGCAAGGCGGCGTGACCCCGCCGCGCCGCGCACAGGCCGGCGCGCACGCCTGCTCCTCTCAGAAATTTTCACCCTGAGTGCAATTTTCGGATCGCGGCGCGGCGCAGCCCCGGCTGTCCGCCGGGCCGCGTCCGCTGCGCGCTCGGCGCCGCTGCCGCGCCGGCGGGCGACGCGCTATGTCCCCGGAGCCCCTCGGAGGGGGCCGATATTCTCTCCGAAATCCTCATCATCCTGGCCCTCGTGCTCGTGAACGGCTTCTTTTCGGGGGCCGAGATCGCGGTGGTCACGATCCGCAAGACGCGGCTCGACCAGCTCGTGCAGTCGGGGAGCGCCCGTGCGCGCGCGGTGAAGCGCCTGCGGGGCAACCCGGAGCGCTTCCTCGCCACCGTGCAGATCGGCATCACCATCGTCGGCGCGACCGCGAGCGCCTTCGGCGGGTCGACCCTGGCGAAGGACCTCGCGCCGGTGCTCCGCGCCGTGCCGTGGATCGGGGACGCGGCCGACGAGCTCGCGCTCGCCGCGGTGGTCGCGCTCGTCTCCTTCCTCTCGCTCGTCCTCGGCGAGCTCGTCCCGAAGTCGCTCGCGCTCCGCAGCGCCGAGCGGTACGCGCTGCTCGTCGGCGCGCCGCTCCGCGGGCTGTCGTCGCTCGCCCGCCCGCTCGTGTGGCTGCTCACGGCGAGCTCGAACCTGGTGCTGAGGCTCTTCGGCGATCGAACGAACTTCGTCGAGGCGCGCATCTCGCCCGAGGAGATCCAGCAGATCGTCGACGACGCCGCCGAGGCGGGCTCGGTCGACAAGCGCGCCGGCGAGATCGCCTCCCGCGCCCTCGATTTCGCCGGGCTCACCGCGCTCCAGGTGATGCTCCCCCGCTTCCGGGTCGTGGCGCTCCCGCGCGAGACGACCGCCGAGGAGGTCCAGCGCGTCGTGCTGGAGCACGGCCACACGCGGATGCCGGTCTACGAGGGGTCGAACGACAACGTGATCGGCTACGTCACGATGCCGGAGCTGCTCGCGCTCCTCTGGGGCAACGGGGAGTTCTCGCTCGAGAGCATCCTGCGCCCGGCCTATTTCGTTGTCGCGTCGATGCCCGCTGTCGACCTCCTCGCCGAGATGAAGCGGCGCCGGCTCCAGCTCGCCGTCGTCGTGGACGAGCAAGGCGGCATGAGCGGCATCGTCACGATGGAGGACCTCGTCGAGGAGCTCGTCGGCGAGATCTTCGCCGAGAACGAGGCGCACCCGCCCCCCGCCGAGACGATCCGGCGCGGGCCGGACGGGTCGGCGCTCGTGCCCGGCGACATGCCGGTCCACGAGCTCAACCGGCAGCTCGAGATCGAGCTGCCGGACGACGTGCGCTGGTCCACGGTCGCGGGCCTCTGCATGGGGCTCGCCCGGCGCATCCCCGCGCCCGGCGACGTCCTCAGGACCCCGGACGGGGTAGAGCTCCACATCGTCGACGCCAGCCCCCGGCAGATCCGCACGGTGCGGGTCCGCATCCCGCCCCCGGAGCCGGCCGAGCGCGAAGACGAGGAGCTCCGCGGCGCGGGCTGAGCGAGCGCGGCCCGCCTTGCTGGGGCGCGCTCTCCCGCCCCCTGTTCCCGCGCAAACACCTCGCCTCGAATGCCTGGTGCGAAATGCCCCGCTGCGGCGAGGCGCCGCGCAGACGCGCCGCTCGCCGAGGGCGCGGGCAACGCGTACGTCGCCGGGGTCATGCGGCGCGACGTCGCCCGCGTGAGCGCGGACCGCTCGCTCGACGAGGTCATGCTCCTCATGTCCGAGAAGAGCGCCCCTGTGGTCGCGGTGTACGACGGTGAAAGATACCTGGGTCTCATCAGCCAGGGCGACATCGCCGAGGCGCTCACGCTGCTGCAATTCCTGCCGGCCTCGCGCCTGGGTGGCGCCGCGTCGCCGGCAGCGCCGCGCACGCAATGGACCTGACGGCGCGACGGCGCGACGCAGGCCTGAGGCGAGCGAGACCGGCGCGGCGCGCGCCGTCGAGATCCGCGCGTGGGATCGGGCTGCAAGCATTGACAGCCTGGAAGGCCATCAGCGTATCCTCCCCGGTAGCTCCTCGTTCGACCCCCCGTCGCCGGCATCTCTGCCGAGGGAAGGCTCATGAAAAAGGTCAAATCGCGCTTCAGGCTCGCGCCGACGTACACCCTGCTCTGGCTCGTCGCGGCGGCGCTCGCCTCCGTGGCGTCGTGCTCGGACGGCGGCCCCTCCACGGCCGAGTGCGTCGCTCCCGATACGGCGTGCGACGGCATCTGCGTCAACACGAGCACAAGCTCGAACCACTGCGGCGCGTGCGGCACGGTGTGCGCGAGCGATCAGACCTGCAGCGCGGGCGCGTGCGTCGCGGCGTGCGAGGCCGGCCAGACGACGTGCGGCGACGCCTGCGTCGACCTCGCGACCGACGAGGCGCACTGCGGCAGCTGTAGCGAGGCCTGCGCGGAGGGGCAGACCTGCCAGGACGGCGCCTGCGAGGCGGACGGATGCTCCGGGGGGCGCACCGACTGCGACGGCGAGTGCGTCAACACCGCGTCCGACCCGGAGAACTGCGGCGCGTGCGGCGCCGCGTGCGAGGAGGGGGAGTCCTGCGAGGCCGGCGCCTGCCAGGCCGGCGGGTGCTCCGACGGGCTCACCGACTGCGACGGGGCCTGCGTCGACGTCGACAGGAGCGAGTCGCACTGCGGCACCTGCGGGACCGAGTGCAACGACGACCAGACGTGCGTGGCCGGCGTGTGCCAGGGCGGCTGCGGCTCCGGGCTCACGACCTGCGGCGACGCCTGCGTCGACGTCCAGACCGACACCGAGAACTGCGGCACCTGCGGGACCGCGTGCAACGCCACGCAGGTCTGCCAGACCGGGATGTGCGCGTGCACGGTGGGCCCGGGCCATGACCTCGGCGACGCCGTGCCGCAGTTCGTGAACGCCACGACGGCCGGCCTGCCGAACTCGTACGCCCCCTCGTGCGTGTCCGCGAGCTCGAGCGAGCGCATCTACTCGTTCACCGCGGCGACCGCGGGCGTCTACTCCTTCGACAGCAGCAACTCCGGGTACCAGGTCGTCCTCGCCCTGCTCGACGCCACGGGCTGCTCCGAGCTCGCCTGCAACGCCGACCCGAACGCGATCGTCACGGCCGACCTGGCCATGGGCCAGACCGTCTACATCGTGGTCGACGGCGCGGACGGCCAGGCGGGCACGTTCGAGCTGCACGTGACGCGGGCGAGCGCGCCGAGCTGCCCGGCGGGTACGCTCGCCCCCTCGGTGCCGCAGACGATCACCGGCAGCACGGTCGGCCGGCCCAACAGCGTGCGGCCGACCGCGTCCACGTGGTGCCGCGACGCGAGCGCCCCCGACGCGGGGTACGCGTTCACGGCGCCCGTCTCCGGCGACTACTCCTTCGATACGTACGGGTCCGCGTTCGACACGGTGCTCCACGTGCGCGACGCCACGTGCCGGGGGACGCAGCTCGCGTGCAACGACGACAGGGTGGTCGAGCAGTCCGAGGTCACCGTGACGCTCACCGCGGGCCAGACGGTCGTGATCGTGGTGGACGGGTCGGACGCCGCCGACTCGGGCGCGTTCACGCTCAACGTCCAGCGGGCCGTCCCGCCGCCGGTGTGCGACGGCTCGGGCGAGTGCGGGGATGGGAGCTCGGGGTGCGTCCGGTGCGCGGTCGAGGGCAACTGCGCGGACGAGGTCTCGGCCTGCTTTGACACGAGGGAATGCCTCGAATTCGTGGACTGCTATCGCACGTGCGACACGGACGCCTGCAAGGAGGCCTGCATCGCCGCAGACCGGGCCAGCGCCGCGCTGTTCGACGCGTACTCCGCCTGCATCTTCTGCTCCGAGTGCCCGAACGACTGCAGCGGCGAGCCCTTCACCTGCCCGTGAGCGGCGGCGCGAAATAGAACGAGCCCGGTGGCCGTGGTAGGAGCGCGTCGATGCGGCGCATCCTCCTCCACGGCCATTTCTGGACGATCGCCCCGTGGCTCAAGCATCGGCTCCGGGCCCCGCCGCTCCCCCCGTCTTCCCCCGTCTCGGTGCACGTCGACGAATCGCCTGCCGGGCCCGTCCGGCTGCTCGGCAGGGTCCGCCACCGGGAAGGCGCGACATCGATCCTCGTCGTCGTGCACGGCCTCGGCGGCACGCTGGAGAGCCATTACGTGGTCGAGGCCGCTGCGCAGGCCGAGCGCGCCGGCCTCGCGTGCCTGCGCATCAACCTGCGCGGCGCAGGGGGCGACGGGGCCGATCTCTACCACGCCGGCCTGTTCTCGGATCTGCACGCCGCCGTCGCGTCGCCCGAGCTCGATCGGTACGAGCGCGTGCTCATCCTCGGCTACTCGCTCGGCGGGCACATCGCGCTCCGGTATGCCGCGTCCGGCGCGCTCGACGCGCGCGTGCGCGCCGTGGCCGCCATCTGTCCGCCGCTCGATCTCGAGCAGGCCGTCGCGGCGATCGACCGGCCCGAGCGCTGGATGTACCGCTGGCATGTGCTGTCGGCGCTGAAGGAGATGTACGGCGCCGTCGCGTCCCGCCGCGCCGTGCCCCTGCCCGTCGGGGAGGCGCTCGCGATCCGCACGATCCGCGAATGGGATCGGCGCATCATGGCGCCGCGGTTCGGTTACCGGAGCCCGGAGGCGTATTATGCGATCGAGAGCGTCGCCCCGCGCCTCCGCGACCTCGCCGTTCCGTCGCTGATCGTCGCGACGGAGGCCGACCCGATGGTGCCGCTCGACACGGTGCGACCGGCGATCGAGGCCTCCCCGCGCTCGCCGCTGCTCGACGTCCAGTGGCTCCGGTTCGGCGGGCACGTGGGCTTCCCGCAGACGCTGAGCCTCGGGTTCGGGGCCGCGCCGGGCCTCGAGTCCCAGGTCATCCACTGGCTGGAGAGCCGCTGACGCGCGAGCGCGCGGGCCGCGCGCCGCGCCGCCGCGCGCGGCGACCGCGTCACGCCGGCGGCGCGACGGGCTTCAGCGCATACACGTCGACGTCCACGCCCGGGCTGTAGAGCACGTGCGGGGCCCCCTGGGGGGCGGGCAAGCCGGCCGCGGCCACGACGCTCTCCTCGACGTGGCTCACCTCGGCCCGGCGGAGCGGATAGGGCGCGTGATGCACCTGCCCGATCTTGAGCGCGCCCCGGCCCGCGGCGAACAGCAGGTAACGCTCGACAAGGAAGTGCTCGAGCGTCCCCGGCGCCGCCGCGCCCCCGTCGATCGCCGCGCCGACGCGATAGCGCGCCTCGAAGCGCGCGGGCACCGGGCCGGGCCAGCGCCGCTCGCTGCGGTAATGGACCTCGCCGTCCCTCGATTCGAGCGCCATCGAGGCGCGGTGATAGGGCAGGTGCCAGCCGGCGCGGGCCACGAGGACCGCGAGGGCCCTGGCCGCGTCCAGGCTGAAGAACCACACGCCCGGGTCGCGCCCCTCCCGGTGCACGTAGGTGCGCACGTTGAGCTCGTGGAAGTTCGAGATCCCCGGCACGCTCGGCGACCACCAGGGGGTGACGTCGCGCATGGTGAAGGCGACGACGCCGACGTAGGCCCTGCCCTCGAACGTGTCGAGCTCGAGCGCCGGCGGCACGACGGCCCGGAGCGCGTCGACCGGCGTCTCCCAGTGGAGGAAGAGCAGATCTCTCCAGCGCTGGAAGCCCGCCGGCCGGCCAGGTGGGCGGAGCGTGGGGGCGAGTCGGTCCATGGCGCCCGCAGCGTAGGACAGCGCCGCGGAAAGATCTCCTCTCGCGGCGGGCGAGGGCCTGGGGATATCCTGCGCCCGGAAGACGAAGCGGACGGGAACCGGATGTAGACGGAGCGGAGGCAGGATGAAGAAGCTCATCAATGCGCCGGACGATCTGGTCGGCGAGGCGCTCGAGGGCATGGCGCTGGCCCACCCCGAGCTCCTCCGGGTGAACGCCGCGCCGCTCTTCGTCACGCGCGCGGAGGCGAAGGGCAAGGGCAAGGTCGCCCTCCTCTCGGGCGGGGGCAGCGGTCACGAGCCGCTGCACGCCGGGTTCGTCGGGCGCGGCATGCTCGACGCCGCCTGCCCGGGCCCCGTGTTCACGAGCCCGACGCCCGACCCGATCTTCGAGGCGACGCGGGCCGTCGACGCCGGCGCCGGCGTGCTCCACATCATCAAGAACTACACCGGCGACGTCATGAATTTCGAGATGGCCGCCGAGCTCGCGCGCGAGGCCGGGCTCCCGGTCGAGGGCGTGATCGTGAACGACGACGTGGCGGTCGAGGACAGCCTCTACACGGCCGGACGGCGCGGCGTCGGGACCACCGTCCTCGCCGAGAAGATCTGCGGCGGCGCCGCCGAGGCGGGCCGCCCGCTCGGCGAGGTGGCGGCGCTGTGCCGGCGGGTGAACGCGAACGGCCGCAGCATGGGGGTCGCGCTCTCCGCGTGCACGGTGCCGCACGCCGGCAAGCCCTCGTTCGAGCTCGGCCCGCGTGAGATGGAGGTCGGCATCGGCATCCACGGCGAGCCCGGCCGGCGGCGGGCCCCGCTGGAGCCGGCGGACCGCGTGGCCGAGATCCTGATGCAGCCGATCCTCGACGACCTGCCGTTCAAGCCGGGCGACGACGTGCTCCTGTTCATCAACGGCATGGGCGGGACGCCGCTCATCGAGCTCTACGTCGTTTACCGCAAGGCCCACGCGATCGCGCGCGAGCGCGGCCTCACGGTCGCGCGCAGCCTCGTCGGGTCGTACATCACGTCGCTGGAGATGGCCGGCGTGTCGGCGACCGTCCTCCGGCTCGACGAGGAGATGATCCGCTGGTGGGACGCGCCGGTGCACACGCCGGCGCTCCGCTGGGGGGCCTGAGCCATGCAGACCCTGAGCGGCGAGCACATCGCGGCGTGGATCGAGCGCGCGGCCGAGGTCCTGGAGCGCGAGAAGATGTTCCTGACCGAGCTCGACGCGGCGATCGGCGACAGCGACCACGGGATCAACATGGCGCGCGGCTTCGCGGCGGTGCGCGCCCGGCTCGGCGGCCTCGATCGCGGCGACGTCGGCGCGCTCCTCAGGGAGGTCGGGATGACCTTGCTGTCGACCGTCGGCGGGGCGAGCGGGCCGCTCTACGGCACGCTGTTCCGCGACGCGGGCCAGAGGGCGGCCGGCGCCGCGGCGCTCGACCTCGCGGCCCTGGCGGGCTGCCTCGAGGCGGGCCTCGACGGCGTGAAGCGCCGGGGCAAGGCGTCGCCCGGCGACAAGACGATGGTCGACGCGCTCGTCCCTGCGGTCGACGCGCTCAAGGCCGCGCTGAGCGCGCCGGGCGCGGCGGGCGGGCCGCTCGGGGACGCGCTCGGCCGCGCCGCCGAGGCGGCGCGGGCCGGAGCCGAGGCGACCGTGCCGCTCGTCGCCCGCAAGGGCCGGGCGAGCTACCTCGGCGAGCGGAGCGCTGGGCACCAGGACCCCGGCGCCACGTCGTGCTGGCTCTTGCTGCGGAGCCTGGCCGCGACGGCAGGCGCATGAGCGGGGCGGCGGGCCGCGTCGGGCTCGTCCTGGTCTCGCACAGCCGCGCGCTCGCCGAGGCCACCGAGACGCTGGCGCGCCAGATGACCGGCGAGTCGGTCTCCATCGCGTGCGCGGCGGGCGCGGGCGACGGCGGCGCCGAGCTCGGCACCGACGCGACCGCCATCGCCGCGGCGATCGAGCGCGTCTGCGGGCCGGCCGGCGCCGTCGTGCTGATGGACCTCGGCAGCGCGATCCTGAGCGCCGAGACGGCGCTCGAGCTCGTCGACCCGGAGCTCGGCGCGCGCACGCGCCTCACCGGCGGGCCGATCGTGGAAGGCGCGGTCGCCGCCGCCGTGCGGGCGGCGGCGGGCGGCACGCTCGAACAGGTCGCCGCCGACGCGCGGCAGGCGCTCGAGCCGAAGGCCGCGCAGCTCGGCGAGGCCGAGGGCGCCGCGGCCGCGACGGCGGCAGCTGCGGCCGCGACCGCCGCCGTCGCTCCGGCCGTGACGGCCGACCTCGCGATCGCCGATCCGAGCGGCCTGCACGCCCGCCCGGCCGCGCAGCTCATCGCGCGCGCGGCGACGCTCGACGCGGCGATCACCCTGGAGAACGTGACCGCCGGCCGCGGCCCGGTGGCGACCTCGAGCCTGATCGCGCTCGCCTCGCTCGGGGTGCGCCGCGGCGACGTGCTGCGCATACGCGCGACCGGGCGGCAGGCGGCCGAGGCGGTCGAGGCGCTCGCGGCGCTCGTGCGGCGCGAGGCGCCGGCGGGCGCGGCGGCGGCGTCCGCGGGCTCCGGCCTCGCCATCCCCGTCGCGCCGGGCGTCGCGCTCGGGCCCCTCGTGCGGCTCGTGCGATCGACCCCGGAGGTCCCCGAGACCACGATCGACGACACCGCGGCCGAGGCCGAGCGGCTGCGGCGGGCGCTCGAGATCGCCGCGCAGGACCTCGGCAGCGCGCTCCGCGGCAGCGACATCCTCGATGCGCACCAGGCGCTGCTCTGCGACCCGGCCCTCGTGGGCGCGGCCCTCTCGCGCATCGAGCGGGAGCGCCGCAACGCCGCCTGGGCCTTCCGCCTGGCCATCGAGGCCGCGGCCGCGATCTACCGGCAGCTCGACGACCCCTACCTGCGGGCGCGCGAGGCGGACGTGCACGACGTGGGCGACGCGGTGGTGCGCGCCCTGCTCGGCGGCGCCGCGGCCACGGTGCCCGACGGGCCGCCGGCCGTCGTCGTGGCCGACGACCTCACGCCGTCGGAGGCCGCGCGGCTCGACGCGGCGCGCGTGCTCGGGGTCATCGACCGGCGCGGCGGCCCCACGTCGCACGCCGCCATCCTGCTGCGCGGCGCCGGCATCCCCGCGGTCGCGGGGGCGGCGGCGCTGGTGCCCGAGGCCGGCGGCGCGCGCGCCGGCCTGGACGGCACGACCGGCGAGGTGTGGCTCGACCCCGATCCCGAGACAACGGTCGAGATCGAGCGGCGGCAGGCGGCCCTCCGCGCGTCGCGGCGGCCTCCGGGCGCCCGCGATGGCCGCGTGCGCCTCGCCTGCGGTCGGGAGGTCGAGCTGTGGGCGAACGTGGCCGGGCCCTCGGACGCGCGCGCCGCGCGCGAGGCCGGGGCCCTCGGCATCGGGCTGCTGCGCACCGAGATGCCGTTCCTGGGGCGCGTGGATGAGCCCGACGAGGACGAGCAGGCGGACCTGCTCGCGGAGATCTTCGCGGTGTTCGCCGGCGCGCCGATCGTGGTCCGCACGCTCGACGCGGGCGGCGACAAGGCGCTGCCTTACCTCGGGCTCGACGCCGAGACGAACCCCAGCCTGGGCGTCCGCGGCGTCCGCCTCTCCCTCGCGCGGCCGGCGCTGCTCGAGGCGCAGCTCCGCGCGATCCTCGTCGCCGGGCGCGGCCACGACGTCCGCGTCCTGGTCCCGATGGTCTCGACCGCCGCGGAGGTGGCCGCGGTGCGCGCCGCGCTGGGGCGCACGCACGAGGCGCTCTCGGCCGCGGGCAGGCCGCACCTCTGGCCCGTGGCCACGGGCATCATGGTCGAGGTTCCGTCGGCGGCGCTGATGGCCGAGCGCCTCGCGCGGCAGGCCGATTTCTTCAGCATCGGGACCAACGATCTGACGCAGCACACGCTGGCGGCCGAGCGCGGTCATCCGCGGCTGCATGCGCTCGCGGATCCGGCGCACCCGGCGGTGCTGCGGCTCGTGCGCGCGGTGGTGGAGGCGGGGCACGCCTCGGGGCGTCCCGTCTCGGTGTGCGGCGAGGCCGCCGGCGATCCCGGCGCCGCACCGCTCCTTGTCGGCCTCGGGATCACCCGGCTCAGCATGTGCGCCTCCGCGTTCGACGCGGTGGAGGACGCGCTCGCCGGGGCCTCGTTCGCCGAGCTCGCCGCCGTGGCCGAGGACGCGCTCGCGGTCGACGACGCGGCGGCGGCCCGCGCCGCCCGCGCGGCAGCGCGACGTCCGGGCTGACGGCCGGCGGCGCGGAAGGGCCAGCGCGCCGACAGGGATCCTGCTCGGCGACGTCGACGCAGCGCCGACGTCGCCGTTTCCGGTTCCGCGAGGGCTGCCAGCTGCCTCCCGCAGACCGTTTCCGGTTCCACAAGGGCTGCCGGCTGCCTCCCGCAGACCGTTTCCGGTTCCACCAGGGCTGCCGGCTGCCTCCCGCAGACCGTTTCCGGTTCCACAAGGGCTGCCGGCTGCCTCCCGCAGACCGTCTCCGGTTCCACAAGGGCTGCCGGCTGCCTCTCGCAGACCGTCTCCGGTTCCGCGAGGGCTGCCGGCTGCCTCCCGCAGACCGTCTCCGGTTCCGCGAGGGCTGCCGGCTGCCTCCCGCAGACCGTCTCCGGTTCCGCGAGGGCTGCCGGCTGCCTCCCGCAGACCGTTTCCGGTGTACGCGCCCTTTCCGCGCCGTGGTCGCCGACGCGCCGCTCGCTACAGCGCCCCTGCCGGCGGCGCGCCCTCGTGCGTGGAGCGGGCGGTGGCGTCCGCCGCCGGCTCGGGCGCGCGGGCCGGATGGCCGAGCAGGCACGTGCCCTCCCCGGGCAGCTCCGTCGCCGGATCGCACTCGGCGAGCTCCCAGCCGCGCGCTTGCTCGGCGTCCGTCCCGGAGAGGTCGGCGCCCCGGAGGTTCGCGGCGCTCAGATCGGCGCCCTCGAAGGTCGACTCCATCAGGGCAGCGCCCGAGAGGTCCGCCCCGACGAGGCGCGCGTTCCGGAAGCTCGCCTGGGTGAGATCGGCGCGGGAGAGGTCGAGCCCTGACAGGTCCCGCCCGTCGAAGCTGCGGTGGCCGCTCCGCGCGAGCAGGCGCACGGCGGCAGACCGGTGCGCGGCGTCTGCCGAGGAGAGCGTGGCGCGCAGCCGGAAGACGGCGAGGCGCGACGGCTCCAGGCCGTGGACGAGCGTCGCGGCGAGCACGGCCAGCACGAGGCGGGCGCCGAGGGAGCGCGCGGCGCCGCGCTCGGTGCCGAAGGGCGGGAGCGCGAAGGTCAGGAGCGCCGCGCCCAGCGCGCCGCCGGCGTGCGCCGCCCAGAGGAGCCCGGGCGACGGGACCTTCGCCAGGGCGACGGCGGTCGCCAGGACGAGGAGCAGCGCACCGCCGGCGAGCGCGAGGCGGAGCTCGAGCGAGCGCATGAGCAGGGGCGCGTCCGGCGCCGGGCGTGGGCCCGCGGCCACGGCGGCGCGGCGGACCGGCGACGGCTCGGCCGTCTCGCCGGCGCGGCGCGCGGTCCCGGCGGCCGCGCCGGGGCGAGCGGCGTCAGGCGCCGCGGCCAGCCGCTGCGAATCGGGAGGCGCGGACAACCGTTGCGACGACGGCGCCGCGGACATCCGTTGCGACGACGGCGCCGCGGACATCCGTTGCGACGACGGCGCCGCGGACATCCGTTGCGACGACGGCGCCGCGGACATCCGTTGCGACGACGGCGCCGCGGACATCCGTTGCGACGACGGCGCCGCGGACATCCGTTGCGACGACGGCGCCGCGGACATCCGTTGCGATGACGGCGCCGCCTCCAGCCGCCGCGAGTCCGGCGCTTTCCCCGGCGCGGTGGAGCGGCCCCGCTCCGCGCTCGCGGGGCCGGCGTCCGCGCTCGCGAGCGCCTCGCGGAGCGGCGAGGCGAACGACGCGATGTCGTCGAACGACGCGCCCGCGCTCGCGAGCGCCAGGACGGCCTCCTCGTCGAGGCCGGAGCGCACGCACGCCGCGGAATCGACGCGCGCGCCCGCAAGCGAGCTCGCCGACGAGAACGAGCGCGGGAGCTTGGCCCCGCGCAGATCCGCGGCCGTGAGCAGCGCCCCGCCGACCAGCGCCCCCGAGAGATCGGCCCAGCGCAGGTCGGCGCCGGTGAGGTCGGCGTTGACGAGCGACGCGGCGTCGAGCCGCGCCCCCGCGAGGTTCGCGCCGGCGAGCTTGGCCCCGTCGAGGCGCGAGCCCGCGAGGTTCGCGCCCTGGAGATCGGCGCCGAGCAGGTGCGCCGCCGCGAGGTCCGCGCCCGGGAGCTCGATCGCGGCGTCCTCACCTCCGCGGCGCGCCGAGAGGGAGCCGAACAGCCTGTGCAGCGCCGCGGTATCCACAGCAGCGCCGCCTACTCGTCCGGGTCGATGGTGCCGATCGCGCTCGCGAACACCACCTGCCCGTCCTTCATGTAGCCGTCCAGCGCGAACCACGCATGGATGCCGTCGGCGTCGAGATCGCCTCGCGCGTAGGCGGCCCACCGGCGCTCCGGCGGCACGTCCGCCGGCCACGGAGAGGCCGACACAGGCATGGGAGAGCCGCCGAGTCGATATCGATACTGGTACGACTGAGGTTGACTGATCTCGAACCCAAGGCACTTCCAGCCCACCGTCGGGCTCCCTGTGTTGTAATCCACGCCCGGGCTGGGATCGGGCTGATACTTGATCCCCTGGACACGATAGAACGCGTTGGGCACCGTGACAGCATCGCTGCACAGCGGCTGGGCCGCCGCGCCATCCGAGCGCGCCTGGAGGCGATCCGCCGAGGCGACGACGGCCCTGGCGATGCCGCCGATCGTCTGCTTGGCCTCGGCCGACTTGGCGAGCACCAGATACTTGGACACCCCCTGCGTCGCCAGCGCGGCCAGGAGCGCCACGAGCCCGCCCGCGAGCATCACCTCGACGAGGGAGAAACCTCGTCGACCCCGCCCCCGAGGTGCCCTATCGACTCCAGCGCGGAGGTCCCTTGCCACGATACACCTATAACCGGACGATGGTTCGCTGAACAGCCGGAATCCTGGGCGATAGGCCGCAGCAAGCGCTGTTGGGTCGGGTGTTGTGGGGTGCGCGGTCTCGCAGGCGCCGCGCACCCGACGTTGGCCACGTTGGCCACGTGAGCGGCACCGCGGCTCAGCGATGAGCGCGCGTGGCGCGCCCTGCGTCCGGAAGCGGGCGAGCTGTTCGGAGCGGCCGCGAGCGCGGCGGATGGGGACGTGGCTCAGACGGGAGGTCGGCTCAGGCGCGCGGGCCGGCGGTCTTGGGGGGCGGGTCCCCCGCGAGGAAGGCCTCCAGCGCGTCGGCGATGCGCTCGCCGGTCTTGCCGTCCCACCCTTCGGGCACGGTGCCTCGCTTGCCGCGGCCGTCGAGGATGGCGTCGACCTCGCGCGCGATGAGGGCAGCGTCGAGCCCGACGACGGTGTTTGTGCCCTGCGTCACGGTGATCGGCCGCTCGGTGCCCTGACGCATCGTGAGGCACGGGATCCCGAGCGCGGTCGTCTCTTCCTGGATGCCGCCGGAGTCGGTGGCGACGAGCAGGGCATTGCCCATCACGGTCACGAAATCGTCGTACCCGAGCGGCTCCATGATCCGGAGCCCCTGGGTCTCCCGGAGGCGCGACGACAGCCCGAACGACTCGGCGCGCGCGACCGTGCGCGGGTGGACGGGGAACACGGTCGGCAGGCGCCGCGCGATCGCGGCGAGCGCGTCGAGCGTCTCGGCGAGCCGCTCGGCGCTGTCGACGTTGGCGGGGCGGTGGAGCGTCGCGATCGCGTACCTCTTGGGCTCGAGGCCGAAGCGCGAGAGCGCGTCGGTCTGCCGCTTGAGGGCGTAGTGGACCGAGTCGATCATCACGTTGCCGACGAACCGGATCCGCTCCGGGGCGATGCCCTCGGCGAGCAGGTTGGGGCGGGCATCGTGAGAGGGCGTGAGCAGGAGATCGGAGAGCTGGTCGGTGAGGACGCGGTTGATCTCCTCGGGCATGGTCCAGTCGCGCGAGCGAAGGCCGGACTCCACGTGGACGACGGGGATGCCGAGCTTCGACGCCGCGAGCGCGGCGGCCAGGGTGCTCGTGACGTCGCCGACCACGACAACCACCTTGGGACGGTGCTCCATCAGGTCGGCCTCGGCGCCGACGAGGACCGCGGCCGTCTGCTGGGCGTGGGAGCCGCCGCCCGCCTTGAGCGTGTGATCCGGCGTCGGCAGGCCGAGGTCCCGGAAGAACACGTCGCTCATCGTCGTGTCGAAGTGCTGGCCTGTGTGGAGCAGCCGCATCGGTAAGCCGCGCGCCTTGAGGGCGCGGCAGATGGGTGCGAGCTTCATGAAATTCGGGCGCGTCGCGGCGACGAGGTAGATCATCTCGACCGAGGAGCATGCCGCGGTATGCGGCGCGGCACCAGCGTTTTGAGGGCGCCGGGGGCGCGCCGGGGTGTCTTCGCGCGTCTCGCGCGTCTCGCGCGTCTCGCGCGTCTTGCGTGTCTTGCGCGTCTCGCGCGTCTCGCGTGCCTTGCGCCCTCGCCACCGCGCCGATAGCCTGCCCGTGCCGAGCCCGTCGCCGACCAGGCAGCGCCATGAGCATGCCAGATGATCTTCCGCTTCAGACAGGCGACATCCTCAAGGGAAAGTACCGTGTTGTCCGGGTGATCGGCGCGGGCGGCATGGGCGCCGTGCTCGAGGCGCATCACCTCGTCCTCAACCAGCGTGTCGCGATCAAGGTCGTGCTCCCCGACGCGGCGAAGCGCGCCGCGAGCGTGGAGCGCTTCCTGCGAGAGGCGCGCGCGGCGAGCAGCCTGCGGAGCGAGCACGTGGCCCGCGTGCTCGACGTCGACACGCTCGACGGGGGCCTGCCCTATCTCGTGATGGATCTCCTGGAGGGCGCCGATCTCTCGGACCGGCTCCGCTCGGAGGGGCGCCTGCCGGTCGAGGAGGCGTGCGAGATCGGCGTGCAGATCTGCGAGGCGCTGGCCGAGGCGCACGCGCGCGGGATCGTGCACCGGGACATCAAGCCGGGGAATCTCTTCGTCGTGCGGCGCGCCGACGGCAGCCCCCTCGTCAAGGTGCTCGACTTCGGCATCGCCAAGCACATCGGGCCGGCGGAAGCGATGAGCGCAGACAGCCTGACGAGCCAGGACGCCCTGGTGGGCTCGCCGCTCTACATGTCGCCCGAGCAGATGCGCTCGTCCCGCGCCGTGGACACGCGCAGCGATCTCTGGTCGCTCGGCGTCGCGCTGTACCAGGCGCTCTCCGGCAAGCTGCCGTTCGAGGCCGAGACGTTCGGGGAGCTGATCCTCTGCGTGATGCAGGAGCGCCCCGCGTCGCTGTCGTCCCTGCGCGCGGAGGTGCCCGAGGCGCTGAGTCGAGCGGTGATGAGGTGCCTGGAGCGAAGCCCCAGGGATCGATGGCAGGACGTCGCGCAGCTCGCGGCCGCGCTCGCGCCGTTCGCTCCGGCGCGGTGCCGGCCGCTCGTCGAGCGCGCCGAGGCGACGCTCGCCGCGAGCGAGCGCGGGGCGCGCCCGGCCCTGCCGCACGGGCAGGCGCCGGCGGTCGGCCTTGGCGCCGCCGCGGGCACGCCGCTCGTGGCCTCGGCGACCCAGCCGGCCGCTCCCACCTTGCCGGCGGCCTCCACCCTGCCGGCCACCCCGCTCGTCTGCGCCGCGGGCACCCCGCCCGCCGACTCCACCCAGCGGCTCTTCACCGCAGCGGGCGCGCGAACGGCGGACCCGGGGCCGTCCGTCGCGTTGCGCGGCGCCAGCGATCCGGCGGCCGACCCCGGTTCCACGATCGCGTCCGCGCCGACCATGACGCAGACGGCCGCGCCGTGGTCGGACAGCCGGCGGCCGCCGGAAGGGCGAGCGCATCCGCGCTGGCCCCAGTGGGCCGGTGCCGCCTCGGTGATCGCGGGGCTGGGCGTGGCGGCGCTGCTCTGGACGCGCCAGGAGCCGGCCGCCGAGACCGAGGACACGGCCGTCGCCGCGCCGCCGCCGCCTCCGGCGCAGGCTTCGCCTGAGCCGCTCCCGCCGCCGGCTGCGCCCGAGGCGGTCCGGGCGCAGCCCGCGCTCGACCCGCTCCCGCCGCCGCACGCCCCTGCAACGGGATCGTCGGCCGCCGCGCTCGCGGGTTCGACCGCCCCCGAGCCGGCCGACCTCACGGCTGCACCGGTCGCTGCGACCGCATCGCCGCCCCGCAGCGCCCCCACCCGCGCTGGAGCCTCCCCTCGCGATGCGCGCGCCGCGGCGCCGCGACCCGCCGCTTCCGCCTCCGCCTCCGCCTCCGCCTCCGCCTCCGCTTCCCCTTCGGCAACCGGCGCGCCGGCGGGCGACGGCGTCCCCAACTACGGTGGGCGCAAATGAGCCGGCGCCGCGCGGCGAGGCTGGGCGCCGCCGCGATCGCGGGGGCGCTCGCGGCCATCCCTCGGCCGACGCACGCGCAGGCGGGCGGCGATGCCGCGGCGGCGGAGGTCCTCTTCGAGCAGGCGATCGCGCTGATGAGGCAGGGCAACTACGAGCAGGCGTGCCCGCGGCTCGCGGAGAGCCAGCGGCTCGACGCCGGCGTGGGCACGCTCCTGTACCTCGCCGCCTGCTACGAGCGGCTGGGCAAGACCGCGAGCGCATGGGCCACCTACCGCGAGGCGGCCGACGCGGCCCGCCGCCACGGTCAGGCCGACCGCGAGCAGAAGGCCCGCGAGGGCGCCGCCGCGCTCGAGGCGCGGCTGACACGGCTGCTCGTCGAGGTCCCCGCGGACAGCGCCGCACCGGGGTTGTCCGTGCGGCGCAACGGCCAGGAGCTCGCCCAGGTGCTCTGGGGGACGCCGATGCCGGTCGATCCGGGCGCCTACACGGTCGAGGCGAGCGCGCCGGGCAGGCTCCCGTGGTCGACGACGGCGGCGATCGACCCGGCCGGCGGCACCGTGACCCTCACCGTGCCGCCCCTCGACGCGGCCCCGCCGCCGCAGGGCGCGCCGCCCGCGGCCGCTCCCCGGGATGCCCCGGCCGCGCAGACAGCGCCGCCTGCGCGCCCCGCGCCTCCGGACGCGGCCGGCATGCCCGCGCAGCGGCTCGTCGCGCTCGTCGCGGCCGGCGCCGGCGTGGTCGGCATCGGGGCGTCGGTCGGCCTGGGGTTCGGGGCACGGGCGCGCTTCCAGGACGCGGGAGCGCACTGCGACGGCGACCTCTGCGACGACGACGGGATCAAGATCCGCGACGACGCCATGGATCTGGCGCGCGCCGGCACCGTCGTCTTCCTCGTGGGCGCGGCCGGGCTGGCGGCGGGCGGGGTCCTCTGGTTCACCGCCCCGTCGCCCGACGCGGGCGCCGGCACGCGCCCGGCGATCCAGGTCGGCCTGGGGCCGCTCGGCCTCTCGCTCGGAGGACGATTCTGATGCGCACGGCCGGCCCTGCGCGCCTGCTCGTGATGGCCGCGGCGCTCCTCGGCGCAGCGGGATGCGACGTGGTCTTCGGCATCAGGCCCGGAGAACCAAGGCCCTCCAGCGGCAGCGGGGGCCAGGGCGGCAGCGGCGGCCAGGACGGCAGCGGCGGCCAGGACGGCAGCGGCGGCCAGGGCGGCAGCGGCGGCCAGGGCGGCAGCGGCGGCCAGGGCGGCAGCGGCGGCCAGGGCGTGCTCGACGTCGCGGGCCGCATCACGTCGGACACCACCTGGACGTCCAGCCGCCCTCCCCGGCTGCGCGCGCCCGTCGTGGTGGAGGCCGGCGCGACCCTCACCATCGAGCCGGGAACGACCGTCCTGGCCGACGAGGGCAGCCTCCTCGCCATCAAGCCCGGCGCGCGGATCCTGGCGAACGGCACCCGCGAGGCGCCGATCGTGCTCACGAGCGCGCGCTCGCCGCGGCGCCCCGGCGACTGGGGCGGCCTCGTGCTCTGCGGCAAGGCCCGCATCAACGCGCCGGAGGGCACGAAGATGGTCGGCTCGTCGCCCCGCTCCCTCGGTCTGCTCTGCGGAGGAGAGGACGACGACGACGACAGCGGCCAGCTGAGCTTCCTGCGGATCGAGTTCGCCGGCGAGGACGTCCGCGAGGGCGAGGACATGGCCGGGCTCGAGCTCATCGGGGTCGGACGCCGCACGTCGATCCATCACATCGAGGTGATTCACGTCACGGACGACGGTGTGTACGTGGTCGGCGGCACCGTGGAGATGAAGCACATCCTCGTGGTCGGCGGCGACGACGACAGCTTTGACTGGGAACACGGCTGGCGCGGCAAAGGACAGTTCCTCGCCGGGCTCAGGACGAGCTTCGACTTTCACGGGAGCGGGATCGAGGGGGACGATCCGGGCGACGACCCGGAGCTCGTGTCGAGCCCCACGCTGTACAACGTCACCCTCCTCGGCAACCTCGACGCCGGCTCCGACGGCGCCGGCATCGAGCTCGGCGGAGGGACGCGCGGACAGCTGCACAACGTGCTCGTGGCCGATTTCGAGAAGGCGGGCGTCCAGGTCCGCGATCGGGCGACCGCCGCGAACATCGCGCCGCGCGCGCTCGACATGACCCATTCCATCCTCGCCAACGAGGCCAATTTCGACAACCTGAACCCAGATCCCGGCGCCGGCGATTACGATGAGGAGGCGTGGATCATGTCCGTGGATCCCGCGCGGTGGAACCGGCAGGAGCGCTCGTCCGCCCTCGGCATCCGGTCGCGCTGGTGGCTCGATCTCGACCTGTCGCTCGAGCCGGGATCGCCGGGGCTGCAGGGCGCCGCGCGGCCCCCGGAGGGCGACCCGTTCTTCGATGCCACCGCGAGCTTCGTCGGCGCCTGCGGCGAGACCTGTCCGGACTTCGAGGGCTGGACCGCGTTCCCCGTCGACTGAGCGGGCGGCGCCCAGGTCCTCCCCGCGCGCAGCCTCGATGGCGCGAGGATCTTCGCCGCGCAGCGCGCGCGGCGCAGCGGCGCCGGCCGCACCTCGTGCAGCCGGCGCTCCCGCCGCTCCCGCCCGCCGCTAGGCGCCGCGGTTCGCCACCGCGGCCGCCACGCCGCGCACGTCGGACGTCGGGGTCCGGCGCTCGCGCTCGCGCTCCGCCGCGCGCCGCGCCCGGCGGAGGCGCCACCACCGCTCGGCGCTCATCACCGGCAGGATCGTCATCGCCACCAGCGTCGACCTGACCCACGTGTCGAGCGGGAGCGGCGCCGAGCCGAACAGCGTGTGCATGAACGGCGCGTAGACGAAGCAGAGCTGCAGCGCGAGGAGCGCGCCGATCCCGACGTAGATCCACGGGTTCGAGAAGAGCCCGATCTTCAGGAGCGAGTCGCGCAGCGACCGGCAGTTGATCACGTAGAAGATCTGGAACAGCACGACCGTCGTGACGGCCGCGGTCTGGGCCTCGCGGTAAGCGACCTCCGAGACGACGCCGTCGCGCACCTCCGTGAAGTACTCGTAGAAGAAGAGCCCGATCGCGCCCACCGTCATGAGCACCGCGACGATCGCCGTGCGCACGAGGACGAACCGGCTCAGGATCGGCTCGCTGGGATCCCGCGGCGGACGGCTCATGACGTCCTTCTCCATCGCCTCGAACGCGAGCGGCAGGGAGAGCGCCACCGTGGCCACCAGGTTGACCCACAGGATCTGGACGGCCGTGATCGGCATGAGCGGCGCGCCGCCGATGACCGGGAAGGTCATCACCGCCACGAGCAGGATCAGCGCCTCGCCCAGGTTCGTCGGCAGCACGAACGCGAGCGCCTTGACCAGGTTGTCGTAGACGCGGCGCCCCTCCTCGACCGCCGCCTGGATGCTCGCGAAGTTGTCGTCCGTCAGCACGACGTCGGCGGACTCCTTCGAGACCGCCGTCCCCGTGATCCCCATCGCCACGCCGATGTTCGCCTGCTTCAGCGCCGGCGCGTCGTTCACGCCGTCGCCCGTCATGGCGACGACCTTCCCCTGGGCCTGCAGCGCCTTCACCAGGCGGAGCTTGTGCTCCGGCGCCACGCGCGCGAACACGTTCGTCGACGCCACCGCCGCGCGCAGCTCGTCGTCCGAGAACCGCGCGAGCTCGGTGCCGTTGATCGCCCG
Organism: Sorangium sp. So ce590; assembly: GCF_051521365.1. Taxonomy (NCBI): domain Bacteria; kingdom Pseudomonadati; phylum Myxococcota; order Polyangiales; family Polyangiaceae; genus Sorangium; species Sorangium sp. So ce590. The sequence continues at coordinate 3,054,438 of NZ_CP150346.1, read as the reverse complement.
CCCGCCTTCGCCCACGATCCCGAGCTGCTCGCCGATCGCCCTCGCGGTCGCCACGTGATCGCCCGTGATCATCTTCACGGTGATCCCGGCCTCGTGGCACGCCTTGATCGCGTCGATCGCCTCCGGCCGCGGCGGGTCGATCATCCCCTCGAGGCCGAGGAGCGCGAACCCCTCCGCGAGGTGCGCCTCGTCGAGCGACGCCGCGCCGCCGTCCGCGGGCCGCGACGCGACGGCGAGCACCCGCATGCCCTGCGCCGCCATCCGCTCGACCTGCGCCATGACGTGCGAGCGCTCCGCCTCGCCGATCGCGACGCGGCCGAGCACCGCCTCGGGCGCCCCCTTCATGAAGATCACCCGGCCTCCGCCGGGCGCCTCGTTGAGCGTCGCCATGAGCTGCAGCTCGGAAGAGAACGGGACGGCGTCGATGCGGGGGTACTCCCGCCGCGTCCCGTCGGCGTCGACGCCGAGCTTCTGCGCCGCGACGACGAGCGCCCCCTCGGTCGGGTCGCCCTCGATGCCCCCGGCGTCGCCCTCGCGCTTCATGCGCGCGTCGTTGCAGAGCATCCCCGCCCGGAGCAGCGCGCGCACCGCCTCGGGCACCTCGCCGGCCGGCGCGCCGCCGCGGTGGAGCTCGCCGACGGGCGCGTAACCGACGCCGGTCACCTCGAGCGTCTCCTCGGCCTCGCCCCCGGCGGCTCCGGTCGGAGGCGTCCACAGGGCGCGGACCGTCATCTCGTTCCGGGTCAGCGTCCCGGTCTTGTCGGAGCAGATGACGCCCGTGCTGCCCAGCGTCTCGACCGCGGGCAGCTTCCGGATCACCGCCCGGCGCCGCGCCATCCGCTGCACGCCGATGGCGAGCGAGATGGTGATGATCGCGGGCAGCCCCTCCGGGATCGCCGCGACCGCGAGCGAGATGCCCGCGAGCATCGCGTCGACCGGCGGGTAGCCCCGGAGCAGCGCGACCCCGACGATGATGAGCGCGACCGCCACGATGGCGATCGTCAGCACGCGGCCCACCTTGGCCATCGAGCGCGTGAGCGGCGTCTCGATCTCGGTCGCCTCGTGGAGCATCGACGAGATGCGGCCGAGCTCGGTCGCGGCGCCGGTGGCGATGACCACCGCCGTGGCCGTGCCGCTCGTCACGAGCGTGCCGCCGAAGGTGAGGTTCTTGCGGTCGCCGACGCCGGCGTCCTCGGGGACCACCGCGACGTGCTTGTCGGAGGGCACCGACTCGCCGGTGAGCGCCGACTCGTCCACGCGGAGGTTCTTCACCGAGAGCAGCCGCGCGTCGGCGGGGACCTTGTCGCCGGCCTCGATCACCACCACATCGCCGGGGACCACGTTCGCCGCCGGGATCGCGCTCCGCTGGCCGCCGCGCACGACCGTGGCCGTCTGGGGCACCATGTCGACGAGCGCCTCGATCGCCTTGCCCGCGCGGAACTCCTGCACGAAGCCGATCGCGGTGTTGAGCACCACGACCGCCAGCACGACCGCGCCGTCGATCGCCTCGCCCATGGCCATCGCCAGGGCCGCCGACGCGAGCAGCACGTAGATGAGCGGGTCGTTGATCTGACGGAAGAGCAGCTTGAGCGCGCCGTCGCCCTTGGCGCGCTGGATCACGTTCGGCCCGACCGCCTCGAGCCGCCGGGCGGCCTCGCCGTCTGCGAGGCCCGCCTCGGCGCTCTCGCTCTTGGAGAGCGCATCGCTGGCAGACAGGTTGTGCCAGGCGATCGCGGCCGATGGTGGGAGGACGGGTTGGGACATGGAGTCATCTCCTGCGGTGTGCAGCTGCGCTGTGCGCGCCGCGCTCACGGGCTATGGCAGCTTCGTACCACGCGGTTTGCACGTGGCTGCGGCGTTCTCGGCACGTCCCATGCCAGGGCGTCACCGGGCTGTTCAGCATTCCGGTCAGCTCGCCTCCTGGAATCGAGGGAACCTTTTCACCCCGGTGGGGAATTTCGCCCCACTCCGGGACACCGGCGCGCGGTGCCTGCGCAAGACGCGCAGCGGGCGCCGGCGAGCACGCCGTGATCCGCGCCTGACACCCAGCGCGTTGTGGCGTGACACCGGCGCGACGCTTTACGCGGGCGGGGTCGTCCTGTACACGCGCCCCGTGCGTCTGACCGTGCTCCTCCACGGTGATCCGAGGGCCCCGCAGCAGGCCCGCCTCGGCGCCGCGCTCGCCGCCCGGGGCCACCGGGTCATCCTCTGCGACGCGCCCGGGATCGCGGACGTGATACGGCGCGAGTACGGGCAGCGCTGCGAGGAGCTGAGGCTCGTCTCCTCCCTGATCCCCCAGGCGCTCCGGTGCCTCTGGGCGCGACGGCGCGTGCGCGAGCTCGGCGTCGACGTGGTGCACCTGAACTTCCTGCGCCCGTGGCACGACCTCTGGTCGAGGATGCGCGGGGGCCCGCCGATCGTCGCCACGGCGTGGGGCTCCGACATCAACCCCGAGGTGATCCACAAGTCGCGGCGGACGGTCCGCAGGGTCGACCACGTGCTGTCCCACGCCTCGGCCGTCAGCGCCGACAGCGTGCCGCTGCTGGTGAGGGCGCGGGCGCGCATGGGCGAGCGCGCCCGCGGCGTCCCTTGCGAGATCGTGCTCTGGGGCGTGGACCTCGCGACGTTCGAGCGGCAACGGTCGCTCGACGGGGCGGCGCGCTTCCGGCGCGAGCTCGGGATCGAGCCCGGCAAGCGCGTCCTCCTGAGCCCGCGGCAGACGAAGCCGCACTATCACGTCGATCGCATCCTCCGCGCCTTCGCCGCGAGCCGGTGGGCAAGGGAGGGCGTCCTCGTGATCAAGCTGCACGGCCGACGCGAGGAGCTCCCGTACGTGCGGGAGCTGACGTCGATTGTGCGCGAGCTCGACGTCGAGGCCAGCGTGAGGTTCGCGGAGCCGTGCCTGTACAGCGAGCTCCCTGGCCTCTACGTGATGGCCGACGCTGCGGTCTCGCTGCTGGAGGTCGACGGCGTGCCGTCCACGTTCTGCGAGCTCGCGGCGCTCGGCGTGCCGATCGTCGCGAGCGCCCTGCCGGCCTACGAGGGCGTGCTCAGTCGCGATCGCGCGCTCCTTGTCCCAGCCTCCGAGCACGCGGCGCTCGTCGCGGCGCTCGACCGGCTGCTCGACGAGCCCGAGCTCCGGCCGCGCCTCGCGGAGCGCGGGCGCGCGTGGGCGGTGGAGCATGCGGACTGGCAGCGGTGCGTCGATCAGTTCGAGGCGCTTTACCGCGCCGCCATCGCCACCGCCGCGGCGGCCTCGGGCCAGCACGCGTAGCGCTCAGCGCGCCCGCGTGCTGCGCTCAGCGCGCCCGCGCCCCGCCCCGATCGCTGGCGAGGCGCTCGAACAGCGCGACGATCTCGGCGACCTGCGCCTGCCGTGTGAGCTTCGCGATCTCGCCCTCGCGCCGGGCGGGCAGCTCCCCCCGGCGGAAGCGATCGTAGACGCGCTCGAGCGCCAGCGCCCCTAGCTCGACGTCGTCCGTGGGGACCGCCTCCCCTGCCCCCGTCCGCGACAGCACGAGCGCCGCGTCGGTCCCGGGCACCACGAAGGCGAGCACCGGCGGGCCGGCGGCGATGTACTCGTAGAGCTTGCCGGGCGTCGAGAGCGGATCCAGCGCGCACAGCACGAGCGCGTCGGCGTCCCGGTAGCGGGCCACGATCTGGTCGTGCGGCACCGGCTTCTCGACCCGGAGGTGCGGCCGGAGGTGCGGGTACTTCGTGGCCTCCCGCTCTGCCCACGCACCCGCGGGGCTCACGATGGAGAGTTCGAAGCCCGGCAAGGCGCGCCGCGACAGGAGCCGCTCCGCCGCGCGGAACACCGACGCGAGGTTGTAGTCACCGTACATGTTGCCCGCGAACAGGAGCCGGAAGCGACCGCCCCCGTCCGGCCGGGGCGCATAGGGCTCGGCGAAGTCCTCCGCGTCGAAGCCATTCCGCACGAGGCGCACCTTGCGCTCAGGGAGGCCGCGCCGCTCGACGAGCAGCGAGCGGAACGGGTCCGCCGTGACCAGCACCGCGTCGGCGCCCGCGAAGATGCGCTCCTCGATGCGCCGATCCACGCGCTGGCGCATCCGGGCGATCGGGCCCTCGCCGCGGTAGAGCGGCAGGAAATTGTTGTCGGTCCACGGGTCCCTGAAATCGGCCACCCAAGGGACGCCGAGCGCGCGCCGCGCGTGGTCCCCGAGGAGGTGGGCCGTGAAGGGCGCCGACGTGCTGAACACGAGATCGAACCGCTCCTCGCGGAGGATCGTGGAGAGCCGCCGCAGGGCGAAGGGGAGCCAGCCGAGGTACGCGTCGACCGGCAGGGCGCCGAAGAGCGTCCCGAAGCCGACCGCGGCGCGCGTGCGCTCGACGCGGACCCCACGCGGGACCTTGGAGAGGAGGGAGCGGTCGACCGCGGTCCTGCCGCGCTGGCCGGACGCGAGCACCACCGGCTCCCAGCCGAGGGAGGGCGCGATCCGGCTGAGATGCAGGGCGCGCTGCACGCCCGCGCCGCCGTGCGGCGGGTAGAAGTAGCTGATCAGGAGGAAGCGGCGCTGCGGCATATCGGGACCGCGCGCGTGATAACACACGGTCCCACCGCGGTGGCGCCTCTGTCGAAGCGCCCCGCCCCGGCTCACCGCCCCGCCGTGGCGCCCGCCTCGACGTGGCGCCCGCCCCGCCGTGGCGCCCGCCACGCAGAACCGCTACGAGCGCCGCGCGCACGAGCACGAACCGGCTCAGGATCCGCTCGCTCGCCACCCCGGTGGGGCGTTCTGGCGGGGCATTTTGCCTCATCCATCGAGCCAGGGATCAACCGCGCATGTAGGCGAAGGTCCCGTCGATGTTGAACAGCCGGGTCGCCTGAACGAGCTCGGTCACGGTCACGCCCACGCGCGGCAGGAGCCGCTCCGCGACGCCGCGGCTCAGGAGATCCTTGCGGAAGTAGCGCACCTTGCGCGGGGCGACGTACCCCTCGATCTCCGCGAACGTGAGGCGCTGGTACTCGGCGGTGCCGGGGACGTGGCGCCGCGAGATCACGTCGTAGAGGAAGAAGACGCCGCCCGGCTTGAGCTGGGCGAGCGCCTTGTCCACGAGGCGCCGCTTGAGCTCAGCGTTGGTGACCGACGACAGCACGGCGAGCATCATCACCATGTCGAACGGCCCGCCGACATCGGCCTTCAGGAAATCGCCCGCCATGAAGCGGATGCCGGCGAAGCGCGAGCGCGCGATGTCGGTGCGCTGCGCGACGAGATCGATGCCGGTGAGGCGCGAGGAGTTCGCGCCGAGCTCGACCAGCCACGCCAGATTGGAGCCCGACCCGCAGCCCACGTCGAGCACCGACATCTCGCGCAGCGCCTCGTGCGTGCGCACACCGCACGCGACGAGCGCCTCGCGCATGCGGCGCTGCCGCTGGCGCGCGACGAGGTACGGGTACGCATTGAGCAGGCTCGCCCACGGGTTCGCCGGCAAAAAGCGCTCGGTGTAGTACCGGTTGATCGCCTCGAGATCCTGCTGGAAGCCGCTGTCCTCCAGGTCCTGCGAAAGATGATCAGGCATCGCGACTCGCATGCCACGGCGGCCGCCGCGCAGGCAAGGATGTGCTACCGAGCCGCCATGCGGGACGAGCAGCCAACCCAGGTCGCGCCAGGCGCGCCCTCGCGCTCGCCGCAGGCCGCCCGGGAGGCGCCGGCGCCCGCCGAGGCGCAGGGGACGTCGCTCGCCGATCGGATCGGGATGATCGTCGGAGGGCAGTTCGTGAACACCCTCATCGTCCTCGTGCAGGGCGTCGTCGTGGTGCGCCTGCTCGGCAAGGCCGAGTACGGCGTGCTCGCGTTCGCGACGATGCTGTTCATGACGGGGCGCGATCTCGCGCAGCTCTATCTTCCGGAGTCGTTCCTCTATTTTGCGCCCAAGCTGACCCGCGCCGAGCTCCGCGGGCTGGTGCGGCAGAGCATGCTCCTCCTGCTCGGCCTCGGGGCTCTCTCCGCGCTCGCCTTCTCGGCCTTCGCCCTCGTCCCCAGCGTCTTCCTCGACGGCCGCGAGGGCGTCATGCAGCTCCTCCTGCTCATCGGCCTCATGAGCATGATCGCGTACCCGGCGAGCGTCTTCGGCCCGCTCTTCATCGCGACGAACAACCACCGCAAGTCCGCGGGCGTCGCGCTGGTCGTCACGCTGTCGAACGCCGCGGGGGCGATCGGCCCCGCCGCGCTCGGGTGCTCGATCACCTGGATCGTGGCCGCCCAGTGCGCGACCCAGGCCCTCCGGCTCTGGCTCTCGTACCGGCTCTACGCGCGGCTGTTCCAGGACGTCGCCGCGGCTCCGTTCCCGGGCGGCGTCAAGGCGCAGCTCGCCTACGCGCTCCCGCTCTCGGTGACGCGCTTCGCCGGCCTCTTCAACCAGAAGCTCGACAAGGTCGTCATCGGCATCTTCTTCAGCGCGGGGCTGTACGCCGAGTTCGCCGTCGGCGCGCAGGAGCTCCCGCTCGTCAGTATCCTCGCCTACTCCGTCGCCTCGACGATGCTCCCCGACCTCGTCGCCCGCGTCGAGAGCGGGCGGACGCCGGGGGAGGGCGCGAGGGCGGCGATCGACCTGTGGCACTCGGGCATCCGCAAGACGACGCTGATCATGCTCCCGGTCGCGGCGTTCCTCCTCCTCTTCGCCGAGCCGCTCATGCGCACCGTCTACGGCGACGCCTACGCCGGCGCCGCCGTCCCGTTTCGCATCTACTCCGCGCTCCTGCCGCTGCGCGTGACGGCGTACGCGATCATGCTGATGGCGTTCGGGAAGACGTCGATGATCCTGCGGATCCAGGTGCTGTCGATGGTGTTCAACGCCGTGGCGAACCTGGTCCTCCTGCCCACGATCGGCATGGTCGGCGCGCCGCTCTCGGCCGTCTTGACCCAGGTGCTCGTGATCAGCTCGACGGTGGCTTACATCGCGCGCTTCTCCGGCGTCGGCCTGCGCGGCGTCTTCCCGTGGGGCCACTACGGGCGCGTCGCGGCCACCGCGATCGCCGCCGCTGCGCCGCTCACCGCGCTCCTGCTCACGGGCGCGGTCGACACGCGCCCCGCGCTCTGCCTCGCGCTCGGGGCCCCGCTCTACGCGGGGCTCTACCTCGTGGCCGCGCGGGTCACCGGCGTGCTCGCCCCCGAGGACCGGGCGTTCGTGGCGCGCTGGCTCCGCCTCGATCCGCTGCGCAGCCGCCATGGCTGACGCGAGCGCCGCGCTCGACCGACCTGGCCGGGCGATGTGACCGGACCGTTCGAAACCACATCACCTGCCATCGCTGTCTCGGGCGGCAACACGCAGGTTGACGTGGGATCCGCGCGGTCTGCGCGTCGGGGCCGGTCACCTGGAAGGCAGGAAAAGATTGATAGTCTCCCGATCGTCTCCCACGTGGTTCCCGGCTTCGTGTGGATTTCCCGCCGATCGGTGTTCTAGGCTTACTCGCCGGCCGGATCGGCGCCTTGTGCGATGGAGACGACCATGAGCGAAGACCAGGAAGCAGGATTCGTTCTCCAGGTCGTCTCGGGCCCCATGGCCGGACAGAGCGCGCACATCCCCGGCAACCGTCCGCTGCTCGTCGGCCGCGCGCCCGAATCGGATCTCTCGATCACGAGCGACGGTGAGCTCTCCGCCCTGCATTTCTCGGTCGAGCAGATCGACGGCAGCTACCTGCTCCGCGACCTGGGGAGCCGCAACGGGACGCAGGTCAACCGCGAGCGCGCGCGCGAGGTGTCGCTCCGGCACGGCGACGAGATCCGCGCGGGGGCGACCCTGTTCGAGGTGGTGCGCCGCGAGCCGAACCGCCGCTGCGCGCCGACCCGGCCCGCCCCGCCCTCGCGCCGGGCGCGGAGGACCGAGCTCGTCGCGACGGGCGCGCCGTTCACCGCGTCGGCGCGGGCGCGGCTCCGGCAGGAGCGCTCGCCGCTCTTCGCGGTGGTCGACGCCGCCCGGGACCCGCGCATCCGGCTGCTCCTCGGCAACGCGGGCGAGCAGACCGCCTCGCTCTATACCGGCTTCCAGGGCGAGATCCTCGCGGACGTCGGCCCCACGCTCGTGCGCCTCCCGCACGGGTCCACCCTGCTCGACGCGCTTGTCGACAGCGGCTGGGGCGACAGCTGGGGCGTCTTCCTGACGAGCCACCGCGCGTTCGGCGACGTGCGGAAGCACCTCCGCCGGTTCCTCCTGGTCGAGAGCGGCACGGGCAAGCAGCAGTACTTCCGCTTCTACGACCCGCGCGTGCTCCGTGGCTTCCTGCCGACGTGCGGTCCGCGAAAGATCGAGGCGCTGTTCGAGGAGATCGAGGCCTTCGCGATGGAGGCCGAGGATCCGGGCAAGCTGCTGCGCTTCACCGCGCAGGGCGGCAAGGCGATCCGCGAGGCGTCGACGCTCGAGCGCGAGGGCTGAGGGCGCGCGGCGCGGGCCAGGCGTTCAGCGCGGCGCGCCCGGGTCCTGACCGGGCAGATCCCAGGCGAGCGCGCGCAGGAGCTCCGCCACGCTGAAGGCCTGAGCGAAGCAGCCGCCGGGGAGGTGCGGCGGCTCCCCGGACGCGACCTCGGGCACCTGGCCGATCGCGATCTCGTTGGCGGCCGCGGAGATGACCAGCCTTTGGAGCAGCGGGATGACGTGCTCGCCGAGCGCGGAGGAGTGCCGGGCCGCGCGCGCGTAGAATCCGAGCAAAAATGGCCAGACCGTGCCCTGGTGGTAGGCGTTGTCGCGCGCCTCCGGGACCCCCTGGTACCGGGGCGCGTAGGCCGGGTCGGCCGGCGAGAGCGAGCGCACGCCGGCGGGGGTCAAGAGCTCCAGACGGGCCCGCTCGAGCAGCAACACGGCCTGCTCCGGCGTGAAGCAGGCGGGATCCACCGCCACGGCGATCACCGCGTTGGGGCGGATCGAGGCGTCGCGGAACGCGCCCTCGCCGTCCGCGTGCTCCGAGATGACGTCGTAGGGGTAGCTTGTCGCCTCGCACCAGAAGCGGCCGGCGAAGCCCCGGCGCGCCGCGCGCGCGGCCGCCTCCGCCCGCTCCGCGAGGCGCTCGTCGCCGGCGGCCCGCGCGAGGCGCGCGAGCGTCTCCGAGCCCTTCGCCCACAGCGCCGTGAGCTCGACCGGGCAGCCCGCGCGCGGCGTGACCGCGCGGCCCGCGACGCGCGCATCCATCCACGTGAGCCCGTCCATCGCGCCCTCGCCGCCGCGGCCCGCGGCGAAGAGGCCGTCGGCCGTGATGTGGATCGCGTTGCGGGTCCCGCGCAGGGCGGCCTCGAAGGCGTCGCGCAGCGCGCCGAGCAGCTCGCCCGAGACGAACGGGTGCGTGTCGCCGATCGCGTCGGCGAGCAGGCGGGCCGCCTCGAACAGCCAGAGCGTCGCGTCCGCGGTGTGGAACTCCGCGGGCTCGCCGGCGTCGGGGAGCCGGTTCGGCACGAGGCCGTCCTGCATGGCGTCGATCAGCGCGCGGAGGACGCGGATCGCCCCCTCGGTCTTGCGCGGCACGAGGTAGAGGCCGGGCAGGGCGATGAGCGCGTCGCGGCCCCACACCTCGAACCAGGGGTAGCCCGCGACGACGCCGGGCCGCGGCGCCGCGTCGGCGCGGAACGTCTCTGCCGCGATGGTGAGCCGCCGCTCCAGGAGCGGCCGCCGGGGCCCGGGGTCCTCGGCGCGGATCGCCGCGCTCGCCGCCGCGAGCAGGTCCTCCGGCTCGTCCTCGGGCAGCGCGCCCACCGCCACGAGCAGGTGGACGGGCTCGGCGCCGATCACCGTCTCGAAGTGGCCCGGCGTCCAGAGATCCTCGAGGAAGTCGAGGCCTCGCTCCTGCTCGCCGAGGTACTCGAAGCGGCGCCACCAGTCCTGCGAGCCGACGAACGTGCCCTGGTACCGGAAGCAGATCCGCGGCAGCGCGCGGTTCGGCTGCACCCGGACCTCGCCGAGCGACGGGCGGTCTCGCCCCGAGCCGGGCTCGCCGCGCGGCGCGCCGGCGCGGAGCTCGACCTTCTGGGAGATGCCGCCGTTCTCGCGGAGCAGCTGGTGCATATGGCGGGCGGCGAGGAGCGGGCGCAGCGTCAGCATCACCGGCTCCGCCCCGCTCCAGGCATAGCGCAGGACGGCCGCGTTCTCGCCGCGCACGAGGCCGAGCGTCACCTCGAGCTCGCCGCCCGGCAGGGCGTACGCCCAGCGCGGGAGAGGATCTTGATCGAAGCGCTCGAGGTAGAATGAGCTGATCTCGGGGTCGATGCCCGGGAACTGGTGCTTGGCGAGGTCCCACCGCGGCCACGACGCCCGGCGCTCGGCCGGCGCGCCCTGCTGCCGGATCGGGCGGACGCTGGCGTCGACGTGCGAGAGCATCACGTGCCGGCGCCGCGGCGGGTCGAGCGCCGCGACGAGCAGCCCGTGGTAGCGACGGGTGTGCATGCAGGCGATCGTCGAGCTCGCGTAGGCCCCCGCGCCGTTCGTGTGCAGCCACTCCTTTCGCGCGATCGAGAGCTGGCCGCGCACCTCGACGTGAGGCCAGGGCGAGGCGTGCTCCAGCGCGGCGCCCTGGGCGCGCGACGTCGCGGGCGTGGACGAGAGCGCGTCGTGAGGCGGAGCGTGCCTCCGGGATCCGTCAGAGCTCATCGACCGCCGGTGGCCTTCCTGAGCGAGTCCTCGGCGGCGGCGCGCATCACCTCGACCGGCGCCGGGAGGCCGGTCCAGAGCGTGAAGGACTGCGCCGCCTGGCCGACCAGCATCCCGAGCCCATCGGACGCGCGGAGCCCGCGCTCGCGCGCCGTGCGGAGGAACGGCGTCACCGGCGGGTTGTAGACGACGTCGTAGAGGCACACGCTCGGCGAGAGCGAGTCCCACGGGATGATGCTGGTGACCTCCTCGCCCGGCGGCCCGCCGAGCATCCCGGCGCTCGTGGCCTGGATGATCAGGTCGGCGGCGACGGCGAACTCGCTCCAGTTGAGCCGCAGCGCCACAGAGGACTTGCTGCTGATCGGCCGCTCGGTCGAGATCGGCCAGGGGGCCGTGAGCGCGCCGAGCTCGGACGCGCGTTGCCCCGCAGGCGACTCCAGCATCGCCTCGGTGCTGGTCCACGACCGGGTGGTCACGCTGATGAGGTGGTAGCCGAGCAGCTTGCAGGCGGCGATCGCCGCGAACGCCGCGCCGCCCGCCCCGATGATCAGCGCGCGCTGCCGCGGGCTCGCGATGGCGCCGTGCCGCCCTTCCGGATCATCCCCCTGAGGCGGGTCGGATCGCAGGAGCAGCGAGAGCTCGTCGCGGAGCGCGATCACGTCGGTGTTGTGCGCCGCCACGCGCCGCGGTTCGGTCGCGCAGAGGACGTTGGCGACGCCGACGTCGGCCGCGCTCGAGTCCACGTCGTCGACCATCGACATGATCGCGCGCTTGTGCGGGATGGTGACGTTCGCGCCCGCGATGAGGCCGCTCCGGATGTCGCTGACGAAGCGCGCGAGCTCCGCGCCGGTGGGCACGTCGAACGCGCTGTAGATGTGGGGCAGGTGGTGGGCCCGAAACGCGGCCGAGTGCATGGCCGGCGAGACAGAGTGGCCCACCGGGTGCCCGACCAGACCGAACATTCGCCGCTCAGGGTTCGACATGATGCCTTTCCTCCGGGCCGGCCTCTGCTCCGCCCTGCCCCGCCGAGACCTGGCCGGAGGCGCCCGCGCGACCGAAGGTCGGGGCGCGCTCGTCGGCCGCGAAGCCGAGCCCGAGCTGCTCGCACGCGGGCGCGCCGGGCTGCGCCCTGCCGCGCCTCGTCGCGCGGCCGGTCGCCGGAGCGCGCGGTCCGCCGCTCTGGCGCGCCGGCGGGGCGGGCGCCGCGGCCGCGGCGGCGGCTGGCGCGGGCGCCGCGGGCGCGCTGCGCTCGACGAGCGGCTCGTCCGGCCCTGCCGTGGCCACGACCCGCGCGAGCAGCGCGCCGTGGTGCACGCGCACCGCGATCGGATCGCCCGGGGCGACCTCGCGGTGATCGCGGACCGCGCGCCCCGACGCGTCCGTCGCGATGGCGTAGCCCCGCGCGAGCACGCGGAGCGGCGACATCGCCTCGAGCCGGGCGACGTCGCTCGCGAAGCCCTCCCGCAGGAGGGCGACGTGGCGGCGGGTGGCCGCGGCGAGGCGCACCGACAGCGGCCTGAGCGCCCCGCGGGCGCCGGCGAGCACCGCGCGCGGGTGGCGCGCGGCGAGCCGCCGCTCGAGGCGCTGGAGCCCGGCGCGGTCCTCGACGACGATGCGCTCCATCCGGCGCCGGAGCCTCGCCATGGCGTCGTCGATCCGCTGCTGCGGCTCCGCCAGGATCTGCGCGGGCGAGCCGAGCCGGGCGCGCTGCCGGTCGAGGTCGGCCCGCGCGGCCCGGAGCCGGTGGGCCATCGCGCGGCGCATGCGGGCCTCGAGGTGCTCCAGCGCCGCGCGGCGCGCGGCCGCGTCCGCGACGAGCATCTCCGCCGCCTGCGAGGGGGTGGCGGCGCGCGCGTCGGCGGCGAGGTCGGTCAGCGCGACGTCGATCTCGTGCCCGACCGCGCTCACGATCGGCACGCGCGCGGCCGCGACCTTCCGGACGACGATCTCCTCGTTGAACGCGCTGAGGTCGTCGGCGGAGCCGCCCCCGCGCCCCACGATGATCACCTCGATGCCCGGAAATTCCTCGAGCAGCGCGATCGCGCGCACGATCCGCTGCCCCGCGCCGGCGCCCTGCACCGGCGTGCGCGCGAGGATCAGCCGGGCGGCGCCGCGGCGGAACGCGACGGTCACGATGTCGTGGATCGCCGCGCCGTCGCCGCTCGTGACGACGCCGATGATCTGAGGATCGACCGGCAGCTTGCGCTTGCGCTCCGGCGCGAAGAGCCCCTCGTCGGCGAGCTTCTCCTTGAGGCGGAAGAGCGCCTCGAGCAGCGCGCCGCGGCCGGCGAGGCGCGCGTCGTCCGCGCAGAACTGGAGCCGGCCGCGCGGCACGTAGACCGTGGCGCGGCCCGTGAGCACGACGCGGGCGCCGTCGGCGAGCAGCTTGCGCGCGCGCGGCGCGGCGGTCCGGTACATCACGCAGTCGATCGCCGCCTCTTCGTTCTCGTCCTTGAGCGTGAAGTAGGCGTGACCGCTGCCCACGACGCGCAGGCCCGAGATCTCGCCCTCGACGCGAACGTCCGCCGTCGACCCCTCGAGGATCCGCTTCAGCCGGCGATCCAGCTCCGCGACCGAGACCACCTCCGGCTCGGCGCCCCTCGGGCGGCGCGAGGTCGGCGGGCTCGTGAGCTCGCGCGGCTCGGCTGCGGGAAGGGCCGCAAACGAGAGCTCGGGCGTGATATCGCGGCGCTGCACAGGGCAGACCTACCCTTTTGCTCGGCCTGGGGAAAGACTCTCGCTGGCCCGATCCCGCGCCAGGCCTCGAGGATGAACACGAGGCTCCAGGTGGCCCACCCCATCACCGAGTGGACGACCGGCGTCCGTACGCGCGCGATGTCATCGCGCGCATACGGCGCGCCGTCGCCGGGCACGCCGTCGCGGGCATCAGGACGAGCCTCCCCTTTCACGGGAATCTCCTTTTGTGCCCTGAGTTCCAGGCCGGTCGCCGCGACGCGGGCTCCATCGCCGAGCCTCGGCGGAGCGCTGCGTCCCCACCGCGACTCCCGCGGAATGACGCGTCGCTCGCCGCCGCCCGCCGTCGGCCACGGCGCGCGGTCTGGCGCATTGTCGCGCCGCTGAGCGCGGCGCGACACATCGCGACGCGCCGCAGAGCGCGGCGCGACACATCGCGACGCGCCGCTGAGCGCGGCGCGACACATCGCGACGCGCCGCTGAGCGTGGCGCGACACATCGCGACGCGCCGCTGAGCGTGGCGCGACGACATCCAAAGCCCGGCGCGCCCGGACGTTCCCGGTCAGCGCGCTGCCTACGCAGCGCGTCGCCCCAAAGTCTCCTCTCGCTCCGGCCCCGCTCAATGCTATTCTACGCCGAACTTTCGGCTGGGGTGGAGGTGCGATGGGACGCGAGGCGAAGGGCCAGAAGGACCCTCTTGGGTCCGTCGCCACGCTCCCACCGATCGAGGCACGCGCGCACGAGCCTCCGCCTGCGACAGGCTGGCCGGCCGTGCAGCGCCCGGGCGAGCCGGCGAGCGACGACGTCGTGATGCCTTCCCCGGAGACGCGATGGTTCGACGCGACCGCTCCCGACCCGGCGCCGACGCGGGGGACGGGCGCTCGACGGCTCTGGTCGATCCCGCTCCTCGTGGCCGCGCTCGTGGTGGTCGCGACCGCGCGCAGCGTGATGCTCCGCGCGCTCTTGCCGGTCGCCCTCGTCGCGGCGGCGGTGGCGCTGCTCGCGCGGGGGCGGCGGCCCCTCCTGCCGGCCGCGCAGGCGAGCCGACGCGGGCTGAGCCTCGACGGCGATCAGCTGCAGCTCCGGGGCAAGGGCGGCGTCGGGGAGCACATGCTGCTCACGACCCGCGAGCGGTTCGGCGTGACGCTCCTCGCGACGCCGCGCCGCGATCGCATCGTCGCCCTGCTCAGCTCCAGCGCCGGGATGTCCTGCGTCGGGGCCAGCTTCGATGGCCCCGCGCGCCGCACCTTCGCCGCGCTGCTCGACCGCGCGTCCGTCGTGGGCTCCGACGAGGTCGGGCTCGAGGCGATCGGCCCGGACGGCGAGCCGATCTCGCTCGGCCCGCCGGTGCTCGCCGCGCTCCTCGAGGAGCTCACGCTGCGCTCGCCGGGGTGCCTCGATCGCTTTCTGCTGACCGACGCGCGCGGCGCGACGCTCATCCTCGACAGCGGGGAGCTCCGCGCCGGCGGGCGCGTCTTCGATCTGACCGCGCCGCTCGAGTGGCGCGCGTTCGTCTTCCAGGAGGCGCTCGGGCAGGCGGTCGCCGTGTACCAGGGGACGTGGGTGCGTCAGGGCACGAGCGAGATCTTCCTCGTCTGCCTGCTCCCTGCGATGACGCCCGCGCTCGACGGGCTGGGGAAGTCGCTCGGCCCGCTCGATCGCAGCGCGCTCCGCGACCTCCGGCTGATGCAGGGCATCCCGGAGAGCCCGCCGCCCTCCGATGAGCGCGTCGCCATCGATCGCCTGCTGATGGTCCCGATCCGATCCGCGCTGGACAAGGCGCCCCGACCCGCCGCGCAAGCGCCGCGCGCGCGTGCATGAAAACGCTTACCAGGCCCGTCCTGACGGCGCGACAAGGCGGTAGCGATAGACGTCCCTGGCGGTACGATGCGCGCGCGCTCCAGCGTCGGGCTTCGCTTGACGCCCGCGCGCGGGCACGGGTAAACCGCGCTGGTACCCAGAGGTTGAGTCACCACGTCCCCTACGAGATCCGGAGGCGATCCATGGCCGTCGATATCCAGAGACTGTTCAACGAGGAGCTACCTGCTGCCCTGGCGAAGAATTCCGACGCGGCCAAGCAGATCGGCGGGAAGTACCAGATCAACGTGACGGGCGAGGGTGGCGGCGAGTGGCTGATCGACCTGTCCGACACCGGGCCCAAGATCGCTTCGGGCAGCCCGGGCAGCGCGGACGTCACGATCTCGCTCAGCACCGAGGATTTCCAGAAGCTGCACGAGAACCCGCAGGCCAACTCGATGCCGCTCTTCTTCGCGGGCAAGCTGAAGGTCGCGGGCAACCAGATGCTCGCGATGAAGCTCCCGAAGCTGTTCCAGCTCAACGCGGGCTGATCCCGGCGTCGGCGGGGCCCCGCCGTCCCCTTCCGGCGTCGCGCCCGGCGCCGGCGACGGGCTGCTGGTGAGTCGCAGCCCCTGCATTCACCTCCCCGACCTCGAGGTGCCCGCCTCACGCCGTGGGCTCGGACGCGACCGGCGTCCTTCGGTGCTCCTCCTCGACCCCTCTCCCGCGCACCACGAGAACGACAGGGAGGCCGCCATGCGCCCGCTCACCGATACGCGCATCCTCGATCTCTCGAGGCTCTTGCCGGGCCCCTTCGCGACCCTCGTGCTCGCGGATCTCGGCGCGACGGTGGACAAGATCGAGGACGTCGCCGGCGGCGACCTCCTCCGGCAGCTCCCCCCGCAGATCGCCGGTGAATCCGCGGCGTTCCAGCTCGTGAACCGCGGCAAGCGCAGCGCCCTGCTCGATCTGAAGAAGCCCGAGGGGCGCGACGCCTTCCGCCGGCTCGTCGCGACGTACGATGTGCTCCTCGAGCAGTTCCGCCCGGGGGTGCTCGATCGGCTCGGGATCGGCCACGCGGCGCTCTGCGCGGACAACCCGCGGCTCATCGTCTGCGCGCTGACCGGCTACGGTCAGACGGGCAGCCTCGCCACGCGCGCGGGGCACGATCTGAACTACCTCGCCCGCGCGGGAGTCCTCGGCGCGCAGGGGCCCGCCGAGGGCCCACCGCAGGTGCCTGGCTTCCAGGTCGCCGACGTGAGCGGCGGGATGTGGTGCGCGATCGCGATCCTCGCGGCGCTGCGCGAGCGCGAGCGGACCGGGCGAGGCGCGGTGCTGGACATCGCCATGACCGACGGCGCGCTCGGCTTCGCGCTTCCCACGCTCGCCGCGGCGCTCGCGGGCGGCGACCCCGCGCGCGACGGGGAAGGGGCAGCGGCGGGGGCGCGCGGAGCGGGCGACGAGCCGCTCACCGGCGGGCTCGCGCCGTACAACACCTACCTTTCGAAGGACGGGCACGCGATGGCCCTCGCCGCGCTGGAGCCGAAGTTCTGGGTCGCGTTCTGCGACGGCGCCGGGATCGAGCCCGACCTGAGCGCGCTCGTCCCCGGCCCGCACCAGGCCGGGCTCAAGCGCAAGGTCGCCGCGGTCTTCGGGGGAAGGACGCGCGCCGAGTGGGAGGCGTTCGCCGCCGAGCGCGACTGCTGCCTCGAGCCGGTGCTCGATCCGCGGAGCGCTCCGGCCGATCCCCACCTCGCGTCGCGCGATCTCCTGTTCGAGATCGCCTCGCCGCGCGGCCCGATCCCTCAGCTCAGGACGCCCGTCACGCCGGCAGGCGTCGCGTTCGCGCCGGCGCCCCGCGCCGGAGAGCACACGCGCGCCGTCCTGCGCGACGCGGGCTTCTCGGACGACGAGATCGACGCGCTGATCCGCGCCGGCGCGGCGCGCGAGGCGCGCTGAGGATCAGGCGCCTCGCCCGTCGCGAAGAAGATCGCTCCGCACGCCGAGGACGCACGCACCGAGCGCTCGCAGAGGCGCCCGGCGCACATCCTTTCGCGTCAGATCTTCTTCAGCTCGTCCACGAACTCCCAGTCGGCGATGAGGTGCTTCTTGAGCAACAGCGACAGGAGCGCGGCGAACATCGCCTCCCAGCGCACGTTGTTGCCGAGGATCTCGCTCGCGTCGGCGCCGTGCGAGACGGCGCGGAGCGCGGAGACGAGGTCGCGCGCGGTGAGGCCCGGATCGTCCGTGGTGAGCGGGGGCGGTGGCTCGGACTGGGCGGCGGCCCGCGGGGCCGGGGCTGCTTGCCGCGGCGGCTGCTGCTGCTGCTGCTGCTGGGGCTTGGTCCCGCGCGCGGGGAGCGTGATCGTCGTCCCGTCGAGGAGGGTGAGCGAGACCATCCGCCGGCGGCCTCGGCCTTGCGGCGCGGGGATGTTGCGCACCTCGCGCTCGCTCGGGGGTTCCTCGCCGTGGTCCGGGGCGCTCTCCGGGACGGTGCGCGCCGCGGCGCTGGCGCGCCCGAGCACGGCGCCCAGGAGCGCCGCGGCCGGCGAGCTCGACGTCGGCGCCGCGTCCGTGCTCCGCGCGGACTCGCTGGCGGGCGGCGTCAGCGGCCCCGGCGCGGAGCTGGGGCGCAGCGTCTTCCGGCGCTCCGACTGCACGGCCTGCGCCGGCTGCGCCGCCTGCGCGGATTGTGCCGCCTGCGCGGATTGCGCCGCCTGCGCCGCCGCGAGCAGCTCGGGCGACGGCGCGACCTTCAGCGTCGGCCGCGAGCGCTCGTCGGGACGGCCGCGGATCAGCCGCTCCTCCGGCCGCCCGCGGATCAGCCGCTCCTCCGGCCGCCCGCGGATCTCCTGCTCCTCCGGCTGCCCAGGGAGCTCCCGCTCCTCGGGCCGCGTCGCGGGGCGAGCCGGCTCCCACGCCAGCTCGTCCTCCATGACGCCCATCTCGGCGGCGTCGATGTCGGAGGTCTCGATCGCCGGCACCGCGTCATCGACCGGCCGCGCCTCGGAGCGGAGCGCGGGCCGCGTCAGCAGCAAGGGCTCCGGCGTCGACGAGACCTCCTCCGAGTGCCTGGCGCTCTCCGGCGCTCCGGAGAGCTCGGAGGAAGGCGGCGGGTCGACCGGGCGCGCCCGCGACGGAGGCTCGTTCGCCTGGGCCGGCGGCGCGGCCGCTGGCGGCGGCACCGAGCGGGCGCGCGCCCCGTAATAGACCCGGATCGCGTTCCGGATGTCGCTCGGCGGAGCGATCATCGCGCGCACGGGCAGGCCGGAGAACGCCATGCACTCCTTCATGCCGTCCTCGTTGGTCGGATCGTCCATCGCGACGTAGAGCGTCTCGCCCTGGTTGCGGACGTGGCGCACGTAGATCGGGACGAGGCAGTAACGCTCGGCCACGTCGTGCGGCACGAGGTTGAGCAGCTGCCTCGAGAACTCGATGTGCAGCAGGGAGACCCAGGGGACAGCGAGCTGGTGGGACAGGATCTGCGTCAGCTGGGTTTCGTTGATGAGACCTTGCTCGACGAGGAGCGTCCCCAACCGCCGGCCGTCCGTGCGCTGCTGCTCCAGGGTCCTCTCTAGGGCGTCCTGGGTGATCATCCGCGCGTCGACCAGGAGCTGACCGAGACGTAGGCGAGGCGTAACCATCGCGCCCGAGGTTACCCCAAGTGGGATCCAGGACCTAACAGACGACTGGACGAGCCCCTCCGCCCCCCTCCCGGCGAGCCCGCAGGGGCCGGGGGAGACCTCGACTCCAATCGCTATCCCGAACGTGGTAAGGTCCCGCGCGTGTCCACAGTGGTCTGCCCGCAATGCGCGAATCCGTGCGAGCAGGCGCACAAATTCTGCCCGGTCTGCGGCTTCCCCATCTCGGAGTTCAACCGGACGTCCGACGATCCGCTCATCGGGACGACGCTCCCAGGCAACTACGTGATCCTGGAGCTCGTCGGGGTGGGCGGCATGGGCCGCGTGTACAGGGCCGAGCAGAAGGCCCTGGGGCGCACGGTGGCCGTCAAGATCATCCACCCCCACCTGCTCGGGGACGAGAGCGCGTCGGTCCGGTTCATCACCGAGGCGCGCGCTGCGAGCCGCCTCAACCACCCGAACTCGGTCGGGGTCATCGACTTCGGCAAGAACGGCGGGCAGCTCTACCTCGTCATGGAGTTCCTGCGCGGGCGCGACCTCGCCCGCGTGGTCTACGAGGACGGCCCGCTCCCCTTCCGCCGCATCATCGACATCCTCTGCCAGGTGCTCGCGGCGCTGGCCGAGGCGCACCACCTCGGCATCATCCATCGCGATCTCAAGCCCGAGAACATCGTGCTCGAGAAGATGCGCTCGGGCGGCGACTTCGTGAAGGTCGTCGACTTCGGCCTCGCGAAGATGAAGGCAGAGGTCACGCCGACGAACATCACGAGCCCCGGCATCGTCTGCGGGACCCCGGACTACATGGCCCCGGAGCAGGGCCGCGGCGACCCGATCGACGCGCGGAGCGACCTCTACGCGTGCGGCGTCATCCTGTTCCAGCTGCTCACGGGCCGGCTCCCCTTCGAGGCGGAGTCGCCGACGCAGGTCGTGCTGATGCACCTCTCTTTGCCCCCGCCCGACCCCGCCCTGATCGCGCCGGAGCGCGAGATCCCGGAGCCGCTCGTCGAGCTCACCCTGCGGGCGCTCGAGAAGGACGCCGCGCGGCGCTACCAGACCGCGGACGAGTTCTCGGCCGCGCTGCGCGCGGCGGTCGGGACGTTCGACACGCCCTCCGGCCGCTTCTCGTTCGCCGAGGCGACCGTCATCTGCGCCGCCTGCCGCGCCATCGTGCCGCGCGGACAGAAGTTCTGCGGCGAGTGCGGCGCCAGGATCGCGCAGCCGCACTCGCCGGCTCCGGCGCCGCGCGCCGCGGCGGGCGCGGCGCCCCCGACCGCGCGGCGCGATCGCGCGCCTTCGGCCCCCCCGCTCCCGCTGCCGTTCGCCGCGCGCGAGGACGATCTCGCGTGGCTCGACGCCTGCCTCGCCGACGTCGAGGGCTCGGTCGTCGCCGCGCGCATCGTCGGCGATCACGGCGTCGGCAAGACCCGGCTGCTCCGCGAGTTCCTCGACGTCGCCGCGAGCCGGGGCGACGTCGTCATCCAGACCGGCCCGGACCCGTGGGGCGCCGAGGTCGGCTACTACGCGCTCCGCTGGGCGATCGCCGGCCTCGCCGAGCTCCCGCCCGACGGCGGCAACGCGTCGAACTGGAACGGCGCGACGCCGGAGGCGCGGCGCGGGCTGCTCGAGATCTTCGGCAAGGGTGACCGCGCGACCGACGTGCGCAGGAACGCCTGGAACAAGCCGGCCGTGGGCGGCCTGTCGCCCGACGATCGCCGCTTCATCGCCGCGGAGGCGCTGCGCTGGGCGCTCTCACGCGCGCAGCAGTCCGCCTTCCCGCACCGGGTCCTGCTCGCGGTCGACGATCTGCACGCCGTCGACGGCGCGAGCCGGAACGCCTTCGCCGATGTGATCGCGGAGCCGCCGCTCGCGGCGCTGCTCATCGTCGCCAGCCACACGCCCGGCTTCGAGCCGGAGTGGGGCGGGGCCGTGCGCGCGCTCGGCGGCCTGCCGAAGGACATCGCGCTCTCGCTCCTCCGGAGCAGCATGAGCCTCGATCACCGCGCCGCCCGCAAGACGCCGCAGAGCGCGGGCGGGGCGCGGCCGTCGCCGCGGCGCGAGCCCGCGGACGGCGCGGCCGATCAGGCCGCGCTGGGCCTGCCGCCGAGCGCGGCGACCCCGGCCGGCCTCGGCGGCGAGGCCGCGACGGTGCCGCCGCTCTACATCGACCAGCTGGTCCGCTACACCCTCGAGGGGGGCAGCGATCCGCCCGCGCGGATGGCCGATCTCGTCGCCGCGCGGATCGAGCGGCTGCCGCAGGACGCGCGCCGCACGCTGCAGGCGCTCACGGTCATCGGGGACGCGGCGGATCGGGCCACGCTGCAGCGCCTGCTCCCGGACATCCGCGCCTTCGACGATCTGCTCGGCAAGCTCGTCGCGGCGGGCATGATCGAGGAGCAGGCGAGCGGCATCCGCACCGCTCACCCGCTGCTCCGCGACGTGACGCTCGCGACGATCCCGGCCGGCGTCCGGCGCGATCTGCACGCCAAGGCGACCTTCGACGGCGCGGGCGACCCGCTCGCGCTGCCGATCGAGGTGCAGGCGATCCACGCCTACCACTCGCAGAACGCGTTCGTCGCGCTGATGCTGCTCGAGCAGGCGGCGGATCGCGCGGCCGCGCGCGGGGACACCGCCGGCAGCGTGCTCGCGCTGCGCCGCGGCCTCGATCTGGCGCGGCGGGAGATCTTCCGGGGCGAGCTCGACGATCCGGTGCGCGCCGTCCTCATCTTCAGCCGGAAGCTGGGCGAGGCGCTCGCGCGCGCCGACGATCTCACCGACGCCGACGGCGTGCTGCGCGAGGCGCTCGATCTCGCCGGCCCCGGCGGCCCCGACCGCGCGCTCGTCCTGGGCGCGCTCGCGCACGTGGCGCACCAGCGCGAGCGCACGAGCGAGGCGTCGATGTATCTCCGGGAGGCGATGGACCTCGCCCGGCAGAGCGCCGACAGCGACGTGGTGCAGTCGCTCGACAAGATGCGGCGCGAGTGGATGACGCGCTGAGCGAGAACCGGTGAACAGCGAGGAGCGAGCGCAAGGGTCCCGATCTCCGGCGAACGCCGCGGCGCCCGCGGAGCGCGCGCCGTTCATCGCGCGGTGGGACCTCGACAAGACTTACCTCAGGACGGACTTCGAGACGCTGCGCGACCTCGTGCGGACCGCGATCGAGCGGCCCGATCAGAAGCGCACCGTGCCGGGCGCCGGGTCGCTCCTGCGCGAGCTCGGCCGCGCGGGCGTCGAGACCCACATCCTCTCGGGCAGCCCGGAGCAGCTCCGCTCCCGCATCGAGCAGAAGCTGCGGCTCGACGGCGCGCGCTGGGCGTCGCTCACGCTGAAGCCCAACCTGCAGAACATCCTCCGGCTGCGCTTCCGCGCGCTGCGCGGGCAGCTCGGCTACAAGCTGCCCGCGCTGCTCCAGCGCCGCTGCCAGCTCCCGAGCCAGCGCGCCCCGGACGGCGCGCTCATCCGCGAGGTGCTCCTCGGCGACGACGCCGAGGCCGACGCGTTCGTCTACTCGCTGTACGCCGACGTCTGCGAGGGGAGGGTCACCCCGCTGGAGCTCGGCGAGGTGATGCGGCTCGGGCACGCCTACGACGACACAATCCTCGATGCGACCCGGTTCGCGAGCTACGTCGAGAAGGGCCCCGTCGTCGAGCGCATCCTGATCCACCTCGATCGGCAGTCATCCCCCTCGGATTTCCGGATCTTCGGCGACCGGGTCGTCCCCTTCTACAACTACCTGCAGGCGGCCTTCGTGCTCCACGAGGACGACCGGATCGCCGCGCACGCCGTGCTCCGCGTCGCGCAGGCTCTTGTCGTCGCTCACAACTTCGACAGCGTCGCGCTCGCGCGGAGCTACGTCGACCTGTCCCGCCGCGGGCACGTCTCGGGCAAGGGCATCGCGTCCCTCGAGGCCGCCTACGGCGAGCTCGCGCAGCGCAGGGCCGCCGGCGCGAGCGACCTCGGCGCGATGGTCGCGGAGCTCACGCGGCTCTGCAGCGATCTGCGCCCCGCCATGAGCCGGCCGCACGCCGCCATCGACTACCGCGCGCTCGCCGCCGGTCACAACCGCCGCTCGAAGCGCGGTCGCTGACGGCGCGCGCCGGGGGCGGCGATGGCCGCTCGCTCACAGCCAGGCGTTGTTGAGGATCTCGCCGACGCCGCCGGCGCCCGGGACGATGTACTGGATGGCGTTCAGGCCGCGCTCCTCGTCCCAGTGCGTGCCTGGCTCGGTCTTGAGCACGCGCGCCGGCGAGAGGCCGCGATCGAGCCGGAGCGCGTAGATGATGGCGTCCGGGTGGGCCTCGGTGACGCGGCGGATGTACTCGGGCGTCACGATGAGGTGCATGGCCACGCACTTGGCCGGCCGCCCCTCGAGCGCGGTCTTGTAATACGTCAGGGCGCTGACCATCGACGAGCCGGTGGCGCCCATCGGATCGGGGAAGAGCACGTGGCGCCCCTCGACGTCGCGCCCGATCTTGGCGTCGTGCCAGGTCGCGCCGACGACCTCGCCCTGCTCGTTCGTCTGCCGGCTCATGAACAGGTGATCCTGCCGCACCAGCGCGGGGTCGAGGACCTCGTTCAGGAGCTCGTAGACGACCTGGGAGGGCATCGTCCCGGCGCGCGCGATGCCCACGGTGACGACCTTTGTCGCGCGGGACAGCGCGGCGCCGCGATAGATGGCCTCCGGATGGGACGAGATCATCCGGGTCGGGACGTCGACGCGGGTGCGCTCCAGCTCGGTGGCGAGGACGGCGCGCGCCAGGTTCTGGTAGAGAAAGCCGACGAGACGCCCGACATCGGGCTGAACCGTTTCCGGGGAGCAAGCGCGAGCCAGCAGAGTCCACGCGAGCGGATCATCGAGAAGGTGCACGCCAGGACCGTATCGGTGCGCAATTTCCGGGGGCCGGAATCGACTCTCAGCGTACGCAACGTCGACCATCGTTTTTCTGTTACACTACCTGACCCGGCGCGGGTTATTCCTCCGGGTGCGCACCGGTGCTCTCCCCGGGAGCGAAGCGGTTTTCGAAGCGATGAGGGCGCCCGCCCAGCGGGCTGTCCGGTGGACTTGCAAAGGAAGGGATGTTCGGTGGATAGCGACCTTGCCGAGTCGGTTACGGCGCTCAAGGATGCCTTTGTCCGAAGAGGTATCCCAGCGAGGTTCGGAAAGGCGGCTCCGGCGGTGGTGGAAGAGCTGCGCAGGACGCTGCGCGTGCCTGCCAGGTACCGCGCTTTCCTGCAGGAGGCCGACCCGCTCGATGTCGAGACGGTGACTCCGGTCGAGCGCGTACGCCTCATCCCCTCGGAGAAGCTCACGGCCGAGCAGCAAGCGAGCGGCGGCGACAGCTCCCTCGCGGGCTGGCGCAAGAGCTGGATCCTCATCGCGCGCAGCGCCCTCCTGGGAGACCCTTACTTCCTCGACATCTCGAAGCTCGACGCCGAGGGAGACTGCCCCGTGTTCACCTGCATGACCGGGATCGACGCGCTCAAGCCGGAGCTCTGCGCGTCGAGCTTCCAGCAATTCCTTCGCATCCTCGCGACCTCGATGGAGGTCGCCTCCGGCTTCGGAGAGAGCGGCCTCGACGACGACGACGAGGCCATCTTCCGCGAGACGCTCGCGCCGAAGATCAAGACGATCGACTCCGCGGCCCTCCGCGCGGGTCACTGGACATGACGTGGCGTCCACGGCGCGCTGCTCGCGGGCGCCGTGGATCGAGCTGACCGTGCCATGGCCAGGTGCCCGGTTTGCAGCGCGGAGAACCCGGACACTGCCCGGTTCTGTGTGGCGTGCGGCGCGCCGATCGCCGCGAAGCACCCCGGCGCGGCCCCCTCGGCGCTCCCTGCGCCCGGCGCGCGGGCGACCGTCCCTGGGCAGCCGCTGCTGGAGGCGCTGCTGCCCGAGGACCCGGCGCGCCGGGTCAGCCTACCGGCCTTCGGGGCCGGCGGTGCGAGCGGGCCCGCGGCGGCGCCGCACGTCGTCCCAGCGCCGCTGGCGGGCTCGCTCCCGCGGCGCCTACCGGGGGGTCACCTGCCGGCGGGGACGCTCGTCGATCAGAAGTACGTGGTCGAGCGGGTGCTCGGCGAGGGCGGCATGGGGGTCGTCTATCTCGCCCGGGACGTCCACACCGGGCTGCACGTCGTCCTGAAGGCGGTGCGGCAAGAGCTCGGGCACCGGCCCGACGTGCGCGCGCGGACGCTCGCCGAGGGTCGCGCGCTGGCGCAGATCGATCATCCGAACGTCGTCCACCTGAAGGCCGTGGTCGCGGAGCGGGACGACCTCTGGCTCGTCATGCAGTACATCGACGGGGAGAGCCTCGAGCAGGCGCTCGCCAGGTATGCCGACGAGCGCCGGCCGATGCCGCTGCCCGAGGCGCTCTCGATCTTCCGGCAGATCGCCTCCGGCATCGCGGCCGCGCACCGCGAGGGGGTGATCCACCGCGACCTCAAGCCGGCGAATGTGCTCCTCCGCGGCAAGGACGGCGTCGCGAAGGTCACCGACTTCGGCATCGCCAAGGCCGAGGCGGACGCGCTCGCGGGGCGCGGGATGACCAAGGGGATCATCGGATCGCTCTATTACATGTCGCCGGAGCAGGTCCTCGGGCGCCGCGATCTCGACAAGCGGGTGGACATCTACGCGCTCGGCGTCGTGCTCTACGAGATGCTGGTCGGGCGGGTGCCGTTCGACGCCGAGAGCGACATCGAGATCATGCGGCTGCACGCGGAGGTGCCGCTCCCCAGCGTCAGCGCCGTGCGTCACGACGTCCCTCCGGAGCTCGACGTGTTCCTGCAGAAGGCGTGCGCCAAGGACAGGGCGGATCGCTTCGTCAGCTGCGAGGAGATGCTCGCGGCGCTCGACGCGACCGCCCGCCCTGCGTCGCCCGTGACCTCGGCGCCGCTCGGCGTGTCGAGCCGCCCGCCGCCGCCCGCCGCCACGACAGTCGACGAGGTCCGCGACGTGGCGCGATCGCCGTCGGGCGCGGCGCTGGCGAGCAGGCCGGCCGGGTCGCAGCGGGCGCGGGGCTCGCGGCTCGCGATCGGCGCCGGGGCGCTCGTGATGTTCGGCGGGGCGGCAGCGCTGCTCGCGCTGGGCGTGCTCGACAGGCCGCGCGACGGCCGCCGGAGGGGTGCCTCGCAGCAATCGCGCCCGGCAGCCAGCGCGAGCAGCGCCGCCGCGGAGGCGAGCGCGGAGCAGCCGCAGCCGTCGCCGCTCGCCGGCCTGACGGGCCTGTGGGTCGGCAACGGGCGCGAGCTCGAGGCCGTGCTGGCCGGCGAGGCGCTCGAGTTCCGGGTCCGCCGCCCGGAGCAGTTCACCCCGCAGGACTATACGGAGGGCGAGGCCCGCTTCTCGCTGCGCGAGATCCCCGGCGAGAGCGGGGTGTTCGCCGTGGAGGACCGGCTCCGCTTCATCGCGCCCGAGTCACGCCAGTTCGATCCGGCCCGCTCGCGCGGCACCTGCCAGGACGTCCGCAGCGACGTGGAGGGCCGTCCCCTGCGCGCGAGCTTCGACGGGACGCGCCTGAGCGTCGAGTTCGCGAAGATCGAGCCAACCACGAGCAACTTCGTGATCGAGCGCGGCAGGGTCGTGAGCTGCGTCGGCCTCAGCGCGCTCCCAGCCACGCGCGTCGTGAGCACGCTATCGAGGACGTGACCCCCCGGGCGCGCCCTCTCCCGGCATCCCCTTCGCCGAACGGGGCTCAGAGGCCGCCGACGGCGGGCACGGGTTGCGGCTTTCCGGCGTGGATGACCGCGCACCGGACGGTGGTCGACGACGTCGGCGCGCTCGCTCGCCCGCCCCCGAGGACGAGCGTGCCGAAGATGTTGCGCGCCGCTGCATCGACCTCCGCGGCGCCGCGCGGCGGAACCGGGTTCCCGCTCGCGTCGAACACCGTCACGGCCTGCGCGACGCCGCGGGCGATCTCGCTCTCCGGGAAGGACATCATCACCGTGATGCGGACGTAGGCCGACGCGCCCTCGACGATCCCGAAGCTGTGCGGCTTCTTCGCGAAGGCTCCGCAGAAGCCGCTCGTGCCCATGCCGCCGTTCGGGCCGTAGTTCGCCGACGCCCACTGCCCGACGTTGACCGTGAGCCCGCTGTCGCCCGAGCCCTGCGCGTACTGGACGCACTGAGCGAGCGCGGGGTCCCAGATCGCGCCCGTCGGGCATCGCCCCACCTTGGCGCAAGCCTGACCGGTCCAGACCTCGTCGCGCGCGCAGGTCTGCGAGAGCGGGACGCACGCGGCGGTCGGGCCGTCGACGATGAGCTCCTGGCCGGGCGGGCAGCCGAGCTTCTGCCCGGCGCCGATGGGGACCCCGGCGTTTGTCGCCACCTGCTCGCGCGACACGCAGAAGCCTGTGCTCTGGTCGATCTCGTCGCCTGGCCGACAGCGGTCGGGGGCGCACCCGCCGGCCTCGTAGTGGCGACCCACGCCGCAGTAGGCGTTCGCCGCCTGGGGCGTGAGGCACTGGCCCGCGATCGCGAGGTAGCCCTTCAGGCAACGGCAGCGGTTCTGGTTTGTGTCGAAGGCAGCTCCGTCGCTGCACGACGAGATCGAGCAGCGGCAGCTGCTGCCCTGGCAGATCTTGAGGAAGCAGGAGTTCTCCGGGCACCCGATGAGGACCGCCGGCGCGAGCGCGAGCAGCACGATCGAGAGCGCGGTGGGGGCGAGGCCGAACGAGCCGGACCGCATGGGGCGACCCTACCCGATCCGCTCGGGCCGGGAAACTCACGGAGCGACGCGCGGCCGTGCGCGCGGCGCCCGGGGGGCGCGGCCGACGTACCGGCGGCCGGGGTGGTGTGGTACGGGGTGTCGCCGTCCGCGCGGAGATTCCGCTGCGCCGGTCCACATCAAGCCATGCTGCCCATCTACATCGAAGGTTCGCCTGAGTTCGATTCCACCCTGTCTGCCCTGCGCACCCGCGGCACGGGCGATCTCGCGAACGTCACGCCTGCGGTGACCGAGATCATCGACAACGTGCGGCGCGGGGGCACGTCCGCCGTCCTCCGCTACATCGAGACGTTCGAGCGGAGGACGTCGAAGGCGCTCGTCCGCCATGCGGGGCCCGAGGCGGAAGGCGGCTTCGGCGGGGCCGAAGCGCTCGCGCGGCTGCCGCCGGACGTCCGCGCCGCGCTCGAGACCGCGGCTGCGAGGATCGCGCGTTACCATGAGCGACAGCGCGACGCGGGCGACCTCGGGCCCGCGGACGCCGCGGCGAACGGGCCCCCGCTGCAAGCCGGCTTCAGCTACGAGGACGAGGGCGTCCTCCTGGGCA
Source organism: Sorangium sp. So ce590 (assembly GCF_051521365.1). Taxonomy (NCBI): domain Bacteria; kingdom Pseudomonadati; phylum Myxococcota; order Polyangiales; family Polyangiaceae; genus Sorangium; species Sorangium sp. So ce590. The sequence goes on along the minus strand of NZ_CP150346.1, from coordinate 3,026,455 downwards.
TGCGCGTACGCCCCCTGCGTCGGGTCGGCGTCTACGCGCCGGGCGGCAAGGCCCGCTACCCCTCGAGCGTGCTGATGTCGGCCATCCCCGCGCGCATCGCCGGCGTGCGTGAGATCGTCCTCGCGAGCCCGGCGGCCGACGACGCCACGCTCGCCGCGGCGCACCTCTCCGGCGTGACGACGCTGCTCGACTCGGGAGGAGCGCAGGCGATCGCGGCCATGGCCTACGGGCTCCCGGAGCTCGCGTCGGTCGACAAGATCGTGGGGCCCGGTAACGCCTATGTCGCCTGCGCGAAGCGGCTCGTCTTCGGCGACGTGTCGATCGATGGCATCACCGGGCCGAGCGAGATCCTGGCGCTCGCCGACGAGACCGCCGATCCGCGGCTCGTCGCGGCCGATCTGCTCTCGCAGGCCGAGCACGACGAGGCGTCCTACGCCCTCCTCGCGACGACCTCGGTCCAGCTGGCGGAGGCGGTCGCGCGCGAGCTCGACGCAGCGCTCCCCGAGCTCACACGGCGCACCATCGTGCAGGCGTCGCTCTCGACGCACGCCGCTGCGCTCGTCGTCGGCTCGCGCGCTCGCCTCGCCGAGGTCGCGGATCAGCTCGCGGTCGAGCACGTCGCCTTCCACGTCACCGACGCCGAGGGGCTGTTCTCCGAGATCGGCACGCTCGGCGCGGCGCTGCTCGGCAGCCTCACCCCGGTCGCCGCGGGCGACTACCTCGCGGGGCCCTCCCACGTGCTCCCCACCGGGGGCTCGGCCCGCTTCGGATCGCCGCTCGGGGTCTACGATTTCGTGACGCGCGCCAGCCTCATCCGTTACTCGAGCGCGGCGCTGCAGGCGCAGGGCCCGACCATCGAGAAGCTGGCGCAGACCGAGGGCCTGCAGGCGCACGCCCGCGCCGTGTCGCTCCGCCTCGCGATCGCGGCCGAAGGCCCGGCAGCGAAGCGCGGCGCGCCGCGATCCTGACGCCTCGCGCTGCCGTCGAGCGCGCCGCGCCCACCGAAGCGCGGCGCCTGGACGGCGGCGTGCGCGCTTCGAGCACGCGCTAGCTCCTGCGCCTGCCTCGGCGCGCCCCGTTCCCCTCGGCGGCAGCCGCGTGATCGCCCGCCGCCCCCCAGGGCGCGCGGGCTCACTCGACGCGGAGGTAGCCCCCGTTGATCAACTTCAGCACGGACTGCGCGGTCTCCAGATCCGTCGCGGGGCTCTTGTTGAGGACCATCGCGAGGTGCCCGTGGTTGTAGACGACCTGGAGGACGTCCAGATCGACGGGCGAGAGATCGCGGAGCAGCGGCTTGAGCGGCTGGGGAATGACCAGACGCGCCGACAGATCCGGGAGCTGGTGGCGGATGTTGTTCAGCTCGTCGATCTGCCGGAGCCCCTCCATGAGGAGCTCCTGCACCGTCGCGCTGATCTCGCCGGTCATGACCCGCTCCTCGGCCGGCTCCAGATCGAACGTCCCGCCGACCCACGTCAGGATCCGGTAGACGCTCTTGAGCGGCGGGACGTCGGTCAGATCGTTGATCGTCGCAAAGGTCACGATGCCCTTGCGCAGGTAGATCTTGCCGACGTCGTCGTCGGAACGGACGACGAGGACTCCGCTCTTCTTCGATGTGCCGAAGAGCTGGAGCAGATCGGGGAGCGGGATCTCGTCGATCGACCCGGACATCGACCGGGTCTGACCGCTCCTGAGCGAGGGCTCGTCCATCCGGCGGCGCGCCGGGGGCGCGCTCGGATCGGTGGAGACGACCTTGAGGATGCTGGTGCCGATGAGCACCCGATCGCCCTCCTTCAGGGTCGTCTTCTTGATCTTCTCGCCGTTGACGAACGTGCCGTTCGTCGAGCCGAGATCCTCGATCACGATCTGCTGTTCGGTACAGGCAATCCGGGCATGGCGCCGGGAGACCATGTCCTCGACGAGGACCATGTCGAGGTCGCTGGAGCGACCCACGACGATCTCCTGCTGCTCCCCGAGGGGGAATTCGCCGCCTTGGTACTTCCCGGAGATGAAGCGCAACGCCAGTTGCCGCGTTGCCGACACCTTGGGAGCGTGGTTATCCATCGCAGGGGGAGTAGAAACCTTCGGGCGCTACGCGAGCGCCAGCAGGGGGCAAAGTCTAGTTTCACCCGGCAAAGATGGTCAAGAGATCCGGGCGGTTCTTTCAAATGAGTTGGCTCGTTCGTCCTAACGCAGCGCGCTGCCCCCGGCCCTCCCCCCTCCCCTGAGCCCCCTCGGAGGCCCGCCCGCGCGGCGCCCGAAGGGGCGCAAATGCATCCAAATCTGCGGGAAACAGGCCGCTTCACGTCGCCCGGGCGGCCGGCTTCCGGGTCTTTCTCGGCGGGGCGCCGGGCGGCCTCGGCCGCAGGGACAGCGGCCGCTCGGCTTATTACCCTTGCTTTCAGGCCCGGCATGTTGAACGGCCTCGGCGTGAGCTACGAAGCGACGCAACGCCCCCTTGCTGCAGGTGATCCGCTCGGCACGCACCGCGTGCTCGATCCACCGGGGGCCCTGCCGCAGCCGGCAGAGCGGCTGGACGCCGACGCCTCGCGGAGCTTCGAGACCGAGCTCGTCGTCGATGTGGAGACGCTGAACATCGACGCAGCGAGCTTCCGTCAGATGGAGGATGCCTCCGGCAGCCCGGACGGCGTAGCGCGGCTCGTCCTCGAGACCGTGGCGCGCCGTGGCAAGCAGCACAACCCGGTCACCGGCTCGGGCGGCATGCTGCTCGGCGTCGTGCGCCGGGTCGGCTCGCTGGCAGCGCACCGCGGCGTCGCCGTCGGCGACCGCATCGCGACGCTCGCGTCGCTGTCGCTGACGCCGCTCTCGCTCCGCCGGATCGTCGCCGTGCGGCCCGCGTCCGCGCAGATCGACGTCGAGGGCACCGCGATCCTCTTCGCGTCGGCGCCGCTCGCGCGGATGCCGACCGACATGCCCGAGCGGCTCGCCCTCGCGCTGCTCGACGTCGCGGGCGCGGCGCCCCAGGTGGCGCGCCTCGCCGGCCCAGGCGACACCGTGGCGGTGCTCGGCGCGGGCGGGAAGTCGGGTCTCCTGTGCGCGGCCGAGGCGCGGCGCCGCGTCGGCCGCGGCGGGCGCGTGATCGGGATCGAGGCGTCTCCGGAGTTCGCCGCCGACCTGCGCGCGCTCGCGCTCTGCGACCACGTCGCGGTCGTCGACGCGCGCGACCCCCTCGCGGTGCGCGACGCCGTGCTGCCGCTCACGGGCGGCGCGGGCGCCGATCTCACGCTCTCCTGCGTGAACGTCCCCGGGGTGGAGCTCAGCGCGATCGTCGCCACGCGCGACCGCGGCAAGACGTACTTCTTCGCGATGAGCACGAGCTTCACCGCCGCCGCCCTCGGCGCCGAGGGGATCGGCAAGGACGTGGACCTCTACATCGGCAACGGCTACGCGCACGGGCACGCCGATCACACGCTCGCGCTCGTGCGCGAGCGCCCCGCGCTCGCGGGGCTCATGTCGTCGCGCTACGGCTGAGCGCACGCGGCGGCGCAGCGCGAGCGGGCGCGCGCCTCGGCGCCGCCGGAGACACCGCGGCGCCGGCTTCAGCCGGGCCGATTCTGAGCCGTCGGCTCGACCGCCGAGAGCGCCGGCGCCGGCGCGCCCAGCTTGTCGACGGCGGCCGGGAGGATCACGGCGAAGGTGCTCCCCTTCCCTTCATACGAGCGGACCTCGATGCGGCCGCCGGCGCTCTGCGCGATGCGCTGGCTGATCGACAGCCCGAGCCCCGTCCCCTTGTCCTTCGTGGTGAAGAACGGCAGGAAGATGTTCGCGAGCACCTTCTGGGAGATGCCCGGGCCGTTGTCGGTGACGTTGAGCTCGACGAACGGCTCGTCCGAGCCGGAGCCGGGCCGCGTGCCGCGGCCGAAGCGGACGCGCGTGGAGATGACCACCTTGCCCCGGCCCTTCATGGCCTGGACGGCGTTGCGGAACAGGTTCATCAGCACCTGCCGCAGCTGCTCGGGATCGATGGCGACCCGGGGGAGATCGGGGTCCAGCGTGACCTCGACCTCGAGCTGGTCGTTCCTGCGCTCGATCGAGAGCACCTGCAGGGTGCGGCGCACGATCGCGTTCACGTCGGTCGGGACGACCGAGCCCTGCGCCGGCCGCGCGAGATCGAGCACCGAGCCCACGACGCGGTCGAGCCGATCGACCTCCTCGAGGATGATCCCGATGAACTCGCGCGACGCCGGATCGATCTGCGTCTCCGGCACGGGATCGGCGAGCAGCTGCGCCGCCCCCTTGATCGCGCCGAGCGGGTTCCTGATCTCGTGCGCGAGCCCGGCCGCCATCTGGCCGAGGAGCGCGAGCCGGTCTCGCTCCTTCATCTGCGCGTAGAGGCGCGAGTTCTCCAGGACGACGCCGATCTGCGCGGCGAGCGTCTCGAGCAGGGTCAGCTCCTCGGGCGAGAACGCGTCGCGCACGCGGGTGTCCGCCACGACGAGGAGCCCGATCGGCTCGCCCTGCTCATCGCGCGCGCACAGCACCACGCCCGAGCAGAGGCTGCCGAGCACCTCGGCCGCCGCGAGCACCGCGTCCTCGGGGACCTGGGGCCGCACCTCCGTCCGCCTCGCGAAGTTGCCGTCGTCGTCCGCGTCGCTGCGGCTGCGGCGCGCCCGCCGCTCGCGCGCCTCGCGCTCGAGCTCCTCCATCGCGAGCGGCCCGCGATCGAGGCGATCGAGCAGCGCCCGCGCCGTCGCCACCTCGATCCGCTCGGGGACCCGCGGCCCGAGCGAGGTGAGGCGGTCGAAGCCCGTCCCGTCCTGATCGCGCAGGTAGAGCGCCGCCGCCGTGACCCGGCGCGACTGCTCGAGCGCGCTCATCACGATCGAGCCCATCTCCTCGACCTCGAGCGTGTGCACGAGACGACGCCGCGCCTCCGCGAGCGATCGATCCAGATCGAAGCGCTCGCGCAAGAAGAGGCGCTGGAGCTGCTCCTCGACCCGCTCCCGCAGCGGATCGAAGAGCACCAGGATCACGATCGCGGCGAGCACCGCGTTCAGGTACATCGTGTTGAAGCCGCCGATGAACGTGAGCAGGAGATAGAAGATCAGCGCGATCAGGAACGCGACCGCCGTGGCGACGAGCAGGCGCGCGAGCATCTCGTAGGCGTCGAGCAGGCGCTCGTGCCGCAGGGCCTGGGCGAGGACGAACAGGAACACGATCGAGAGCGCCGCGCCGACGGGCGGCGGCTCCGCGCCGAGGAACCAGGCGAAGTCGGCGACGCTGGCGAGCGCGGCGAGCGCGCCGATCACCACGAGGAACCGCACGCGCCGCTGCGTCGCGCGCGAGGAGCTCTGCTTGCCGCGCTGGCCGAGCGTGTACAGCCCCGCGGTGAGCAGCGCGAAGACGTAGAGGAAGATGCAGCCGCGCGTGAGCCAGTCGAGCCACGAGCCCGGCTCCCGGCTCATCAGCGCGAGGATGAACAGCGGGATGACGAGCACCCCCGCGAACCGGAGCAGGCGCGAGCGCCGGTCCCCGTCGTGGGGGATCATCGCCTCGAAGAGCTGCAGCGCGAACTGCGGGAGCAGCACGGCGAGGATCGCCGTGAAGCGCTCCCAGATGGAGGCCTGGAAGAAGCCGAAGAGCGACTGGGAGAGGTACCAGAGCCCGACGTCGGCGGCGAAGGCGGCGAAGAAGAGGTGGACGCGCCGGACGCGGCCTCGCAGCAGCGTCGAGGCCGCGATGGCGAGGGCCAGGGCCCCGCAGACCAGGGTCGTCCGTGTGCGGAGATCGATCCCGAGCGGCGCCACGCGCGAAGGCTACCGCAGCGCGCCGCGCGGCAACCCCGAAACGCGCCGGGGAGCCGCGGCGCCGGGTGCGGCGGCGCGGCGACGAAGGCGCGGCCTCGGCCCGCGGCTCAGCGCGTCCCGTCGCTCTCGGACGAGGTCTTGTCGCGGCCGTCCGTGCTCCCCTGGGCGTGCCAGGGGAGCGGCTCCGGCATGTGCGAGTCCTTCGACCGCGCGTACGTGGGCGTCCGCGAGTTCCCCTCGCCGGCGGACGGATGCGCCGCCTCGCGCAGCCGGAGCTGCGGCCGATTCGCCGGATCGACGACGGGAGCGTCGGCGTCGCGCTCGACGTTCTCCCCGTCAGCGCCCCATCCAAGCGCCTCGTCGGAGGTCATCGAATCGAGCTCGCTCCACGCGTCGCCCGCCTGCTCGTCGCGCTCCCCGGGCGCGAGCGCACACCCCGCGAGCAGCACGGGGGCGGACAGCGCAAGCGCGAGGCCCCCGGACAGCCAACCCCTCCTGCAACGTCGCATCACTTCAATCCTCCGACGTCCCGCCAAAGCCATACTGTTTCACAAGCTGGGAAAGACGTGGTCTCTTCATACCCAAGAGCACCGCGGCGCGCGTGATATTCCCGCGACTTTCGTCGAGCGCCCGGGCGATACACTCGCGCTCGATCTCGCGCTTCATGTCGCTCAGGCTGACCCCTCCTCGGACATGCGCGTACGCGAGCTCCAGCGGCGTGCGATCCATGGGCATCGACGGGGGGTGAGACTCAGGCTCCGCCCGCTCCGGCGCCGAGGAGCGGGGACCGCTCGACGGCTCGGCGGCAGGAGTAGCAGGCTGCATGCCATGCCTCGATGTCGCCGGAGCGCTCGCCGGCTCCAGGGCCTCGAGGACCCGCAGCCCCTCGACGTTCGCCGTGAAGTCCTCGAGATCGATCACCTCGCCGTCCGCGAAGATCGCCGCGGCGCGCAAGGCGTTCTCGAGCTCGCGCACGTTGCCCGGCCAGGCGTGCTGCGAGAGGGCTGAGACGGACCTGCCGGAGAGGCGCTTCGGCGCGGTGCCGCGCTCGGCGGCGATCCGCTCCAGGATCGCCGCGGCGATCACCGGCACGTCGCGCGGCCGCTGCCGGAGCGCCGGGACCTCCAGGACGACCTGCTGGAGGCGATAGTAGAGATCTTCCCGGAACTCGCCCCGGGCGACCATCGCACGCAGATCGCGGTGGGTGGCGCAGAGGATCCGGACGTTGGCGCGCAGCGGGGTGACACCCCCGACCCGCTCGAAGGTCCTGTCCTGCAGGACGCGGAGCAGCGCGACCTGCGTGCGCGGCGAGATATCGCCGATCTCGTCGAGGAACAGCGTTCCTCCCTCGGCGATCTCGAAGCGCCCGCGACGGCGCGACGCCGCCCCGGTGAACGCCCCCTTCTCGTGTCCGAACAGCTCCGAGAGCAGCAGCGTCTCGACCAGGGCGGCGCAGTTCACCTTGATCAGCGGCCCGCCCCGCCCGCTCGCCTCGTGAATCGCCTCGGCGATGAGCTCCTTGCCGGTGCCGCTCTCGCCGTGGATCAGCACGGTCGCGTCGCTCGCGCCGACCTTCTCGACCTGGTGCAGCAGGCTGAGCAGCGCGGGCGCCGTCCCCACCAGCCGCTTGATCGCGGGGACCACGGCCGACGGCCGGTGCGCGCGCGCGGCGACCCGCGCGCACCCGGTGCACGCGCTCGATCCGCACAGCTCGCAGCCCCTCGGCTCCGCCTCGGCGGCGATGCGCGCGCACACCTCCAGCCGGGCGAGCTCCGCGAAGGTCCGGCGCGCGAGGTACCTGCGCGCGATCTCGGGAGGGAGCGACGCGGCGATGCGATCGCGGAGCAGGGTCGCCGCCGCGAGGTGCGATCCCGTGGCCGCGGCGTCGTCCGGCGCGCGCGGCGGTCGACCCCCGGACGCGGAGGCGTGGTGGAGCAGCACGTGCGCCTCCAGGGCGCGCTCGCAGCCGTGGTCCTTCCGTGAGAGCGCGAGCGCCTCGGCGGCGAGCTGCCCGAACGGCTCGCCGGCGGCGCGCGCGCGCAGCGCCTCGAGCAGCGCGACCTCGGCGAGGTGGCGGTCGGACTTCGCCTCGGCGCGCGCCGCCTTGATCATCTGCGCGGCGAGCAGGAGGTCGCCGTCGTCGAGCGCGATGCGCGCCGCGACGGCGTAGCACTCGCCGAGCTTCGGGCCAGCGCCGTACGTGAAGGCGGCGCGGAGCTCTTCCCCGGCGTCGTGGGTGCGGCCGCGCTCGAGGTGGATCTGCGCCGCGACGTAGGCCACGTGCGTGATCCACACGCCGGGGATGCCAGGGCCGGAGACCTTTCGCGCGAACGCGAGCGCCTGCTCGGCCTCCTCGATGAGCCCGAGCTGGAGCCGGATCTCCGCGAGGTTCGCGATGAGGTTCACGAGCGCGACCTTGTCGCCGATCTTGCGGAAGATGCCGATCGCGCGCTCGAAGAGGCGCAAGGCCTCCGGGTACTCGTGCTTCAGGTTGGCGATGACCGCGAGGTTCGTGAGCGCGTAGCCGGTCGCCACGCGCTCGCCGCGCCGCTCGCCGTCGTCGAGCACCGCCGCGAGCATCGCGCGCGCCTCGTCGAGCCGGCCCCTGGAGAGCAGCGCGATGGCGCGGTTCAGCCGGGCGCGCAGCTCGCTCACGTGCTCACCGGCGCGCGCGGCCTCCCACGCGTCGGCCGCGAAGTGCCGCTCCGCCTCGGACCAGGCCTGCTTCGTGAGGAGCAGCTTGCCGAGGATGTTGCGCGCCTGGAGGCGCGTCATCGTCTCGCCCGCGCCGGCGAGCCCCTCCTCCGCGTGCGCCTCGGCGGCCTCGAGATCGCCCGTCTTGCAGCAGAGCTCCGCCACCTCCACGGCGCCGCGCGACCGCTCCGCGGGCGTGGCCGCGGCGGCCACCGCGCGCGAGAGCACCATCGCGGCCGTCGTCAGGTCGCCGCGCGCGCTCGTCGCGCGGCCGTGCACGAGCAGCGCGGCGAACGACTCCCCCTCGAGCATCGCCGCCGAGGAGAAGTCGATCGCGAACTCGACGTCGCCGAGCCGGAGCGCGAGCTCCGCGGCCCGGAGCAGCCGCTCGCCGGGAGGCGAGCCGGACAGCGAGCGCATCGATCGGGCCCAGCGCCGCCAGAAATCGGCGCGCGCCGACGGCTCGCCGACCGAGGAGATCGCGAGCGTCGCCGCCGCCTCGGCGCGGTCGTCCCGGCCCAGCGAGGCGAAGAGCTCGCTCGCGCGCAAGAGGCTCCACGGATCGGACGACAGCTCCTCGAGCGCCTCGGCGACCGCGAGCACGTCCTCGGGGTCGACGCTGGCCGGGTCGACGGCCGCGCGCCGCGCCGCCACCCACCCGCGATCGTCGGCCTCGATCAGCCCGAGGGCCGCGAGCTCCTCGCCGGCGAGGGGGTGCACGACGGCCCCGGACCCCTGCTCCGCGCGTCGCGCCGCGAGCAGGCCGAGCTGCCCGGTCGGCCAGGGCCGCTGGCTCAGCGCGAGCCGATCGAGCAGCCGCTTGGCATCGCGGCTCGGCTGCTGTTGCAGGGGGCGCGGCTCGGCCGGCGCGGCCAGCACGGCCGAGCACCAGCCCTCGAGCGCGTCGAGCCGGTCGAGCTTCGCGACGACCCGGCGCTCCGCGTCCGCCGCGAACGCCTCCCAGAAGCGGTGCAGCTCGTCGGGCGACGCGATGCCGTCGATCGTGATCGCGCTCGTCCACATCCGCCTCGCGGCGTCGCTGCACACGATGACCAGCGCGGAGCTCGACCCTTCCGCGATGAGGCGGGAGACCTCCTCCAGCACGAGGCTCCCCCAGCTCGTCGGCTCCCCCTCGGAGACGAGCAGGAGCGCGCCCTGCGCGGCGGCGCTGATGCCCTGCGCGACCGCGGCCGGGTCCGCCGAGGCGACCCCGCAGCGCAGCGCAAGGTCGCGCCAGGGATCCCGATCCGCGGCATGCGCGGCCGAGATCAGCGAGCGCCCCACACCTCGAGCACGACGCGCGAGGTGGGAGCAAACCGCGTCCAGGATCGGCCGCTGTCCATGGACGTGGAGCACCCCACGCGACGCGGCTTCACGAACGCGCTCGTCGAGCGCCCGGAACCCCCCGGCATCGCTCGTCGTGGCAGAGAGAGCACAGGCTGCGGCAACAGATCCCAAGGCAACAGAAGCGTACCTCTCCGCTGGACGTCGCATCAATGGATCCCGCCGTCAGCGCATCGATAAGCGCGTGCCGTGTCAAAAGAACTTTTCAATAAAGCTGCTAAGTTCCGTCCAGGATCTGCTGAATTGCGTCGAACGCGTCCGGAGGTGCTTCGCCCAGGGCGCGGGCCAGCGGGAGCTGCGTCGCCGCGGCGGCGACGTAGAAGGGCACGAGGCGCGGCGCGAGCCGGCGGAGCGTCTCGAGGTGCCGCGCGACGCCGGCCGCGTCGCCGCGACGCACGGGCCCTGTGAGGGCGTCGGGCACGCCGAGCACCTCGACGTTGTCGGCGACCGTGCGGAGCAGCGGGCCGAGCATCTCGGCGGCGGTCTTCCGCTCGACGCCGGCGCGCTCGAGCAGGTCGACCCCGGCGGCGGCGAGCGCCGCGGCGCCGTTGGCGACGAGGCCCGCGGCGGCGTGGTAGGCGACGCGGTCGAGGCCGGAGACCGTGCGCGGCGTCATCCCGAGGCGCACCCCGAGCGAGCGCGCGGCGCGCACGGCGGCGGGATCGCCGTCGATGTGGAGGTGGCCGCGCTCGAGGAGCGGCGCGAACGCCGGCGAGGCGAACGAGATCATCGGGTGCATCTGCGCGACGGCGACGCGGCGGCCCCGCACCGCCGCGAGCGCCTCCGGGCCGAGCGCGCCGGCGCAGTGCACCACCGCGGCGTCCCTGTGGCCGACGAGCCGCCGGTCGCGCAGCGCCTCGGCGCAGGGCGCGATGTCCCGATCGCGCACGGCGAGGATCACGAGGTCCGCCTCGATGCGCTCCGCCGGCAGCCCGTCCCGCGCGGGCCGGAGCGTGACCGGCAGCCCCGCGTCGCGGATCGCGCGCGCGAGCCCGCGGCCCACCTTGCCGCCGCCGTAGATGAACACCTCCGGAACGGCGCTGTCGTCGCAGTGACCGTCGTCCCGGTGAACCGGCGACGGGCGCGTGCTGTCCATCTCGCTCACGGGCCGCTCCCGTAGAGGCCGTGCGCGAGCGCATAGTCGAGCACGGCGCGCGGCACGCGCTGGCGGACGGCCTCCAGATCCCCCGCGGCGAACGCCCGGCGGATCTCGCTGCTCGAGATCTGCGGGAGCAGCACGTCCGCGGGGCGCAGGGGGTCGGGGCGCAGGTGCGGGCGAGGAGCGGCCGCCGCCGCGTCGAGGCGCTCCGCGCCGGTCGCGGCGAAGCCGGAGCGGCCGAGGACGATCGGCGGCGCGAGCTGCTCGATGCGGTCGAAGCGGTGCCACCGCGGGAGATCGAGGAGCACGTCGGCGCCGACGAGCAGGCGCATCGCCCAGTCGGGGTGCGCCGCGGCGAGGTGCTCCAGCGTGCGCAGCGTGAGGCTCTCGCCGTCGAGATCGCGCTCGACGGCCGAGACCGACACGCACGGGAGCCAGCCGAGGGCGAGGTGGCACATGGCCAGACGATGCTCGAACGGCACGAGCTCCTTGGAGAAGGGGTGGCGGTAGACGGGGACGACGAGCACCTCGTCGACCGGCGCGACGGAGATCGCGTAGGTGGCCGCGAGCACGTGCGCCACGTGAGGCGGGTTGAAGCTGCCCCCGAAGATCGCGACGCGGCGCGCCTCGGGCGCCACCCCGGGCGTCGCGACCGCGTGCGCCTCAGCCGTGCGAGCCACCTTGAACCCTCAGCTTGGGGCCGGCCGCCGACGGGCCCACGATCTCGCGCGCGGTCACCGCGCCGCTCGCGTTCATCACCTCGATCCGCACCCCGCCCTGCCCGTCGTCGAGGAGCGCCCGGCCGCCCTCCGAGCCGATCGGCCCGGGAGAGAAGAACGTCCGCGGGCCGACCTTCTTGATGAGCGGCTCGGAGCTCTTGCCGAAGACGAGGAGCGACGCTGCGACGATGTCCTCCTCGTCGAGCGCCGCCTTGTCGAACACGAAGAGCGCGACGCGCCCGTCCAGGATCTCGATCGTGCGCTGGCCCGGCGGGAGGCTCATCAGCACCTTGAGGCGCAGCCGGGCCCGCTCGGACGCCACGAACGCGTCGAGCTGCTCCGGCGTCGCGGTCGCGCAGCGCGCGGCCCGATCGAACAGGGCGCCCTCGGTGGGGTTCGCGCCGACCAGGCTCTGCGCCCAGCCCTCGACGACCCTGTCGAGGGCGTCGTCCTCGGCGACGTAGATGACCCGCTCGGCGTGGCCTTCGTCGAGCAGGTGCTGCGCGCCGCGAGCGAGCGCGGGCAGATCACCCTGTGCAGGGCCGAGGACGCCGAGGCGCATCGGTCACAGCATAGATCAGCGCGCGAAGCGGAGGGCACCTTCTCCGCGCCGCGCGCTCGCGCCGGTGGCTCCACCGCCCCTGCTCTCTTCTCCTGCGCCTCCTGCGCCGCGGTTCCTGCGCCGCGGTCGCGCCGCGGTTCCTCCCCCGCGGTTCCGTGGCCATGGCGCGCGCCCCCCCGGCGCGCGTCTGCTAGCGTCCGCCCATGTTTCGGCGAGGTCGCGCGCTCCAGCATCCGGTCACCATCACCCTCGACGGAGCGGACGTCCCGGCGGAACGGGGAGAGCCCCTGGCCGTGGCGCTGCTCGCCTCGGGGCGCGTCACGCTCGCGCGGAGCCCGAAGCTGCACCGCCCCCGGGCGCCGACCTGCCTGCGCGGAGGCTGCGACGGCTGCCTCGCGCGGGTCGACGGGGTGCCCAACGTGATGACCTGCCTGCGGCCGGCCGCCGGCGGCGAGCGCATCGAGGTGCAGAACGTGGTGGGCTCGCGGCAGGCGGACCTGCTCCGGGTGACCGACTGGTTCTTCCCGCAGGGGATCGATCACCACCACCTGATGGCCGGCGTCCCGGGGCTGTCCGGGGTCATGCAGTCGATCGCGCGCAAGCTGGCGGGGCTCGGCCGGCTGCCGAGCGCGGCGCTCCCGCCGGAGCCCGCCGCGCGGCTCGACCTGGACGCGGCGGTGATCGGCGGCGGGCCCGCCGGCGTGGCGGCGGCCTCGGCGCTCTCGGCGCGCGGCCTCCGCGTCGCGCTGATCGACGACGCGCTCGCCCCTGCCGGGTCGCTCGCCGGGGCACCGCGCCGGGCGGCGGAGCTCCTCGCGCGACACCCGCTCGACGGGGTCCGCGTGCTCTGCCAGCACGTTGCCGCCGGCGTTTACCTCGGCGAGCTCCTGGTCGCCGGCGACGCGGGCGCGACCGTGATCAGGGCGCCCGCCATGGTCTTCGCCACCGGGGCGCACGACGGCGTCGCGGCGTTCCCGAACAACGATCTGCCGGGGGTCTTCTCGGCGCGCGCGCTCTGCCGGCTGCTCGCCTGCGGCGTCGAGCCGACCGGCCCCGTCGCCATCGCGGGCGAGGGCTTCTGGGCCGACGAGCTCGCGAGCGCCCTCGTCGGCCGCGTCGCGGCGCGGATCCCGCTCGCCGCGCTCGCCGCGGTGAACGGGATCTCGCAGGTGAAGAGCGTGACGGTGCGCGACGCGCCCTTCGCCCCCGACAGCCCGACGAGCGACCTCAAGGTGGTCGCGCTCGCGGTGGACGTGCCCGCCGCGCCCTCGTTCGAGGTCGCCGCGCAGGCGGGCGCGCGCGTCGAGGTCGACCCGCGCGCGGGGTACGCCGTGAGGGTCGACGCGCGCGGCCGGGCCGGCGACGGCGTGTGGGCGCTCGGCGAGTGCACCGGCGCCGCGCTCGATCTCGACGGCATCGAGCTGGCGGCAAAGACCCTCGCCGACGACGTGCTCGCGGCGCGCAGCGCGGCCGCCTGAGCCTCCGATCCGCGGCGCGCCGCGAGCAGCCCGGCGCGGCCGCGCCGCAGGTCAGCCCTCGATGATCAGATCGAAGAGGCCGAGCCCGCCCGCGATGAACACGACGTCGAACACGCCCATGAGCGCCACGTAATCGGTGAGCTCGCCGATCGTCGCGCCGCCGAAGAGCTCCCGCGTCCCCGCGACCGCGGCGAGCAGGGTGGGCGCGAGCAGCGGGAAGAGCACGCTCGCGAGCACGAGGTCACGGGCGCGCGTGCGCACGGTCATGGCCCCGAAGAGGGTGCCGCTCGCGGCGATGCCCGGCGTCGCGGCGAGGCAGAGGAGCGCGAGCCCCGCGCCCGTCTCCGCGAGATCCACCGCGAAGAGCAGCGCCGCGACCGGGATGATGATCGCCTCGACCGCGATCACGAACACGCAGAGCCCGAGCGCCTTGCCGGCGAAGAGGGCGCTCCTCGCGATCGGCAGGACGAGCAGGCCCGCGAGCGCGCCGTCCTCGCGCTCCCGCTGCCACGTGCGGCTCAGCGCGAGCACCGACGCGAACGCCACGCTCACCCAGATGACGCCGGGCGCCACCCGCTCGACCGCGTCCTGCCCGGCGTAGAACGCGAGCGACGCGATCACCGCGACGAGCACCGCGAAGAACCCGCTCGTGGTGACGATCTCGCCCGTGGCGAGCTCGATCGCGAGGTCCTTCCGCGCGACGAGCATCGCCTGACGCACCCACCCGGGCCGGCGCCGGAGGAGCGACGCGGGGCCCGCGGGCGCCGTGGTGTCGGAGAGCACGGACGGGCTCAGAGGCTCAGGTACGTCTGGTCCTTGAGCCCCCGCTCGTAGTCGGCGAGGAGCCGCATGCCCTCCGTCGGCTTGAGGAGGTCCTGCTTGATCGCGCCGTCCACCTGGGCCTTCACCTTCCCCACGAGATCGCGGTTGTCGTACTGGGTCAGCGCCAGGACCTCATGGATCTTGTTCCCGGCGATCGTCTCCTCGATGTAGTACCCGCTGTCCTCGTCCTCATCGAGGAAGACGTGCACCTCGTTGACCCGGCCGAAGAGGTTGTGGATGTCGCCCATGATGTCCTGGTACGCGCCGGTCAGGAAGATGCCGACGTAGTACGGCTCGTCGCCCAAGATCGGGTGCAGCGGGAGCGTGTCCTTCACGTCGTTGAGATCGATGAACTTGCTCACCTTGCCGTCGGAGTCACAGGTGATGTCGACGAGCGTGCTGTCCACCGCGGGGCGCTCGTTCAGCCGGTGGATCGGCACGATCGGGAAGAGCGCGCCGAGCGCCCAGTGATCGAGCAGCGACTGGAACACCGAGAAGTTGCAGATGTACTGATCGGCGAGCTGCTTGCGGAGCTCGCCGAGATCGTCCGGCACCTCCTCCGGATCGAGCTCCGACGCGATCTTCTGCATGCTCTCGGCGATCTCCCAGAAGAGGATCTCGACCCGGGCCTTCACGTCGAGGTTGAGCAGGCCGAGCTCGAACATCTTCTGCGCCTCCTCCTTGATCTGGAGCAGGTCGTGCCACGACTCGCCGAGGTTCGGCCCGGAGATGTTGTCCTTGATGTAGAGGAGGTTCTGGATGAGCTTGTGCTCCTCGGTCTGGATGTCGATCGGCGACATCGGCGTCTTCTCGATCGAGCCGAACGCCTGGACGACCAGCACCGAGTGGTGCGCGACGATCGCGCGGCCGGACTCCGAGACGATGTTCGGGTGAGGCACCCGCTCGTCGTCGCAGATGTCCGCGATGTTGTGCACGATGTCGCGCGCGTACTCCTCGACCGAGTAGTTCATCGAGGAGTGGAAGGTCGAGCGCGAGCCGTCGTAGTCGATGGCGAGCCCGCCGCCGACGTCGATGTACTCGATGCGCTGCCCCATCTTGCGGAGCTTCGCGTAGTAGCGCGTCGCCTCGCGCACGGCGCGCTTGATGATCAGGATGTCGGGCACCTGCGAGCCGATGTGGAAATGGAGGAGCTTGAACGCGGCGCTCATCCCCGCCTCGTCCATGATCCGGATCGCCGCGAGGATCTCGGCGGTGGAGAGCCCGAACTTCGCGTTCTCCCCGCCGGAGGTCTTCCACTTGCCCGCACCCTCGGTGATCAGCCGCACCCGGAGCCCGATGATGGGCTCGACGTTCATCTCCTTGGCGACGCGGGTGATCATCCGCACCTCGGAGAGCTTCTCCGCGATGAGGATCACCTTCTTGCCGAGCTTGCGCCCGATCAGCGCCGTCCGGATGAAGTTCTCGTCCTTGTAGCCGTTGCAGACGATCAGCGACTCGGGGTCGGTATGGACCGACAGGCCGGCGAAGACCTCGGGCTTCGAGCCGACCTCGACGCCGTAGTGATAGGCCCTCCCCGCGTCGAGGATCTCCTCCACGACCTCCCGGAGCTGGTTCACCTTGATCGGGAACACGCCGCGGTACGTCCCGCGGAACTTGCTCTCGGCGATCGCCTTGTTGAAGGCCTCGTTGAGCGACCGCACCCGGTGGTGGAGCAGGTCCTGAAAGCGGATCAGGAGCGGCGTGCGGAGCCCCTGCTCGAGCGCGGCGTCCACGACGTCGCGGATCGCGATCTTGCTGCCGCGCTCCTGGAGCGGCGCGACCGTGAGGTTGCCGTCCGGGCTCACATCGAAATAACCGCGACCCCAGCGGTCGATCATGTAGAGCGACTTGGCGTCTTCCGTGGTCCAGTCGCCGGTCTCGATCTCGTGCGCGCTGCTCACAGTCGTTCTCCTTGGCGGGGCTCGCGGCGGGCGACACCCACCTTTCTGGGAGGGCCCAAGAGGGGCTTCAGGCTCATCAGGGGGACGTCAGATCGTCGGTCCGACGCTGGACGGCTGGACGCCGCGCGCTGGCGACGCGGCTCAATTACGATAGGAACGCCGGACCTTCAAGGGCAGGCAGCCCGATGCGATCCGGCATGGACGGTGCGCTCGACGAGCGGGTAGCTCAGGCCTGGGCCTTCGGGGTCGCCGAGGCTGCCTTCGCCCGCTTCGAGGCCGACTTGTAGAGGTCGTAGAGGCGCGGGACGGGGTACGTCTCGAGGCGCTTCCTGTAGCCCTGGTCCTTCGACCGGTTCAGGACCGTCAGCGTCTCGTCGATGAGCTTCGCCCGCGTCCCGAACTGCTCCTTCACCGCGCTGAACGTCGCGTGGAGGCGGAGGAGCTTTGTGTTCGACACGTGGTCCAGCCCCTTGGAGCCGCCCCGATCGGAGCTCACGCGCCCGAGCCAGAGATCCTCGGTCGCGAACCCTTTCACGGCCTCGACGAGCTTTGCCTTGTCGCCGAAGCGCTCCTTCACGATTGCAAGCGGATTTTTGCTGGCCATTGCTGAAACTCCCACGGGCAGGCGAGGCCTGCACCGGACATGCGCGAGATGACTCGCACGGCATTGAAGAGGGGGCGCGATCTAGCAGAGCGGCCTGGGTCACCGCAAGGGCGCGCCGCGGATGGCCCCCGCGGGCGGCGGAGGGCGCGCCGGCGGCGGGGCCAGCGCGTCACCGCTGTGCTGGGCCACGGATCATGGTACAGGGCGCGCCGATGCTCAACCTGGGGAGCTGGCTCGTGGCGCTCGTCGACCGGCTCCGGCCCCTCCGGCCGCCCTCGGGCGTGGGCTCCCGCCTCGCCGAGCCCTCTTCCGCCCTGGCGAGCACCCTCCTCAAGGCGCTCTTCCCGGTCGTCGCGTTCATCGCGCTCGCGCCCGTCCTCTGGCTCTTCTTCCGACGCACCTGGCGGGAGCTCGACGTCGAGGCCCACGAGCACCAGCGGCGCACCCTCGCCGCCGGGGGCTACGACCGCCGCCCCGCCGTCCTGTTCACGATCACGGCGGTCGTGCTCATGCTGCAGCAGTACTACGGCGGCAGGGCGGTCTACGACGTGCACATCCGGCCGTGGCTGCGCGAGCTCGAGCTCGCCCAGACGCTCTCGCCGGCCGGGGTGTTCGTGCCGATCTCGCTCCACCGTTACGACGAGCTCTACAGCTACGTGTGGTGGTCGTTCACCCGCGTCTTCGGGTACGTGGCCATCCCCATGGGCGCGTGGAAGCTCTGCTTCCCCAAGGACAGCCTGCTCGACATGGGGCTGCGCGTCCGGGGGCTCGCGAAGCACGCGTGGATCTATGGGCTCTGCCTCGCCGTCGTGGTCCCGGCGGTGTTCCTCGTCGCGAGCGCGCCCGACTTCGGGAGCTACTACCCCTTTTACAAGCAGTCCTCCCGCTCCTGGTTCGACCTCATCGCCTGGGAAGCGATGTACTTCGCCCAGTTCTTCGCGCTGGAGATCTTCTTCCGCGGCTTCTGGCTCGCCGGCCTCCGGCACACCCTGGGCTCCGGCGCGATCTTCGCGATGATCGTCCCCTACTGCATGATCCATTTCGGCAAGCCGTACCTGGAGGCGGCCGGCGCCGTGGTCGCCGGGATCGCGCTCGGCTCGCTCGCGATGCGCACGAAGAGCATCTACTCGGGCTTCCTGGTCCACGTCACCGTCGCGCTGCTCATGGACCTCGTCGCGCTCTCGAACCGCGGCGCGCTGCCAAAATCGTTCTGGGGGACGTGACGCCGGCGAGGTGACGCCGCCGGCCCTCGCGCGGCGGCTCAGCCGAGCGTCCGGGTCAGCTTGCGCATGATCTCGGCGCGGCTCCGGTCCCGGATCTCGCGCCGGTACAGCGCCTCCAGCGCGACGGCGACCGCGCGCGCCGCGTCGCGGTGCTCGCCGTCCCAGCGGAGCACCGCGAGCCGCCGCCAGAGGATCTTCTCCAGGAGCCGGGGCCGGCGCCTGGCCAGCGCGCCGCTCGCGAGCTCGATGACCCGGGCGGATGCGGGGTCGGCGCGCATCGCGCGCACGAAGAAGCCCACGGCGGCGGTGACGCGGCGGCCGCTGCGCATCGCCTGCACGCCCGCGTCGCACAGCGCCTCGGCCCGCTCGCGCGGGGTCGTGGCGCGCCGCGCGCGCTCCCGCGCGGCCTGCACCTCGGCGCTCAGCGCGTCCCGGCGCCGCCGGGCAGGGCGCATCTTGACCATGAGAAACAGGATGAAGAGGGCCGCAACCCCCGCGAGCACGTGTCGCCAGCCGATCTCCATGGCGTCCGCCTTAGTACAGCGCCCGGAACGTGCTCACCAGAGCGAGCTTCCACGCAGACGCCGCGGCGCGGCGGACGGCCTCGCGCGGGCGTCCCCGGAATGACGCCGCGGACCGAGGCGTTCACTGCGACGCCGCGTACCCGCGGCGTTCGTCACGACGCCGCGCCCCCGCGACATTCGTCACGACGCCGCACCGCGACGTTCCTTTCCGCCGCCACGGTGCGGTTTGCGCGAGCAGGCGATCCCAACCTATGCTGAGCCGAGAGATGCCCGTCCAGTCGTCGACCTCCGGCTCCTCCGTTCGCGTGCCCCTGCGGGCCCTCGCCGCCGCGCTCGGGCTCGGCGCCCTCGCGCTGCACCCGGGCAGCGCGCTCGCCGATATCTTCACGTACACCGACGCGGACGGCACGGTGCACTTCTCGAACCGCTCCGCCGGCGACGCGCGGTTCAAGCTGTACATCAAGGGCGACGGGCGCCGCTCCTCGACGCGCCCCGGCGTGACCCCGGTCGCCCCGAGCGACAAATCCCTCGAGCGCTTCAGCCGCTACGACCCGTGGATCCGGCAGGCCGCGACGCTCTACCAGATCCCCGAGGAGCTCGTCCGCGCCATCATCAAGTGCGAGAGCGACTACGATCCGCGGGCCGTCTCGCCCGTCGGCGCCCAGGGGCTGATGCAGCTGATGCCCGAGACCGGCCTCCGCATGCAGGTGCGCGACGCGTTCGACGCGCGAGAGAACATCTTCGGAGGAACGCGGTACCTGCGCATCCTGGCCAACCTCTTCAACGGAGATCTCGATCTCACCATCGCCGGATACAACGCCGGCGAAGGGGCGGTGATGCGGTACGGCGGCATCCCTCCCTACGCCGAAACCCAGGCCTACGTGACGCGCGTGCGGACCTACTATGCGCGCTACCGAACCACCCGGGATACAACGGTAGCTTCCATCGAGCCCTGACCGGCTCGCCCGCCGCACAGCCCTTCCGCCCGCCAGCCGGAGGCGCCGCTCGACAGCGCAGCGCACACCGCCCCCGACAGGCATACCGCGATGCTACGATCCCAGGAACCGCTGCCGCTGCCTCTCCCCGGGCAGGCCCCGGGAAGCACAGGCGCACGCGGCCAATCTCCTGACGCTCTCTCTGCTCCGCGCGGGCAAGGGTCCACGACATGACGACCACCTCGAGCCTCATCGAACTCACAAAGCGAAGCCCCGACATCGCGCCCCTCAAGCCGCCGGTGGATCCGGCGTCGCTCCAGCACACGAACCTGCTCGAGGTGCCCGACTTCCGGAGGATCCCGGCGTACGCCGAGGTGACCGACGAGCAGTTCATGGACCACCGGTGGCAGGCGAAGAAGTCGATCACCCGCCCGGACAAGCTGCTCGACACGCTGCGCGGGATGGTGTCGGACGACTTCATCCGGGACGCCACCGAGGGCTTCGCGCACGCGCCGATGAGCGTCCGCGTCTCGCCGTACATGCTCTCGCTGATCGACTGGAGCGATCCGTACAACGATCCGCTACGGACGCAGTTCATCCCGCTGGCCTCGCGCTTCCTGCCGGATCACCCGAAGCTCGGGCTCGACTCGCTGCACGAGCGCGCGGACGCGCCCGTCCCCGGGCTGACGCACCGGTACGCCGACAAGGCGCTGTTCCTCCCGCTCGACACCTGCCCCGTGTACTGCCGCTTCTGCACGCGCAGCTACGCGGTGGGCATCGACACGGACGAGGTCGAGAAGACCCACTTCAAGGTCGACGAGGAGCGGTGGAAGCGCGCATACGCGTACATCGCCTCGCGCCCGGAGCTGGAGGACATCGTCGTCTCCGGCGGCGACGCGTACAACCTGCGGCCGGAGCAGCTCGGCGCGATCGGCGAGACGCTCCTCGGGATGCCGAACATCCAGCGCATCCGCCTCGCCACAAAGGGCCCGGCCGTGATGCCGCAGAAGATCCTCACCGACGACGAGTGGATCGACGCGGTCACGCGCACGGTGGAGCTCGGACGGAAGCTGCACAAGGAGGTCGTGATCCACACGCACTTCAACCACCCGAACGAGATCACGGGCGTCACCCGCGACGCGATGAACAAGCTGTTCGAGCGCGGGATCACGGTCAGGAACCAGTCGGTGCTGCAGCGCGGGGTGAACGACACGCCCGAGACGATGAAGCTGCTGGTGAAGCGCCTGGGGCACCTGCATGTGCACCCCTATTACGTCTACATCCACGACCTCGTCCGCGGCGTGGAGGACCTCCGGACCACGCTCGCGACCGGGCTCATGATCGAGAAGCACGTGCGCGGCTCGACCGCCGGGTTCAACACGCCGACGTTCGTCGTCGACGCCCCCGGCGGCGGTGGCAAGCGCGACGCGCACTCGTTCGAGCACTACGACCGCACGACCGGGATCTCGGTGTTCGAGGCGCCGAGCGTCAAGCCGGGGCAGCGGTACACGTACTTCGATCCGATCGATCAGCTCCCGCCGGAGGGGCGCGGCCGCTGGGCGGACCCGGCGGAGCACCAGAAGATGATCGACGAGGCGCTCCGCGCACCGCCGCGCTGAGGCGGCGCACGAGCACGGGCGGAGGAGGAGCCGCGCGCAGCGAGCGCTCGCGCGCGGGCTCCATCGATCGACGATCCGGATCGAGCCGCCTGCCAGCCACAGCACCGGCAGGCGGGCTCGCGCGGGGCCCTAGGCCTCGGCCGGCGGCGCCTCTGCGTAGCGGGCGAGCGCGCCGGCCAGCTCACGCTTCACGCGGTCCACGAGGTCGGGCGGCTCGACCACGCGGGCGGTCTCGCCAAAGCCGAGCACCCACGTCGCGAGCTCCGTCATGTCGCCGATGTGCATCGTGAGCCGCACGCCGCCGCCGGGAAGCGGCGTGATCTCCTGAGAGGGATGCACCTTGCGCGTCCGCACGAACTCGGTCACGCGCTCGTCGAAGTCGATCACGACGCGCCGGGGCTCGCCCCCACGCCAGATGCCGAACTGGCCCTGGAAGTAGTCGTCGATGGAGAAATCAGGGGGCAGCTCGAACCGCTCGGTGACGGCGCACTCCGTGTCGCGCATGCGATCGAGCAGGAACGTGCGCACCTCGCCGCGGCTGACGTGGAGGCCCACGCAGTAGATCGCGTCCTTGTAGAGGACGAGCGCGTACGGGTGGATGAGCACCCGCTCCTCGCGCCCGTCCCGCGAGCGGCGGTAGCGACACCGGAGCGGGCGCAGGTCGGCGACGGACTGGAACAGGTCGTCGAGCTCCTCGGTCCGCGCGGCGTAGTCCTTCGGGGCGAACGGGAGATAGAGGAAGCGCTCCTCCAGCCGCGCGTCGGCGACGCCGGCGTTCGGGCCGCGCCCCGGCCTGCGCGCGACGCCGAGCAGGCGCTGCGCGGCGAGGTCGATCTCCTCGAAGAGGGTCGAGCCGCGCATCGGCTCGAAGAGCCGGCGGGCGGCGAGCAGGGCGTACGCCTGCGTCCGCCGCACCTCGACGCGCCGGGGCGCCTCGCTCGGGGACAGCCGCCAGAGGCGAGGGCCGCCGGGGCGCGTGGCGACCGACACGAGGTCGAGCTCGCGCTTGACCTCGACGAGGTAGCGCCGGAGCGAGCGCGGCGTGACGTTGAGCTCGCGCGCCAGCTCGTAGATCGTCAGGCCGGCAGGGTGCTTCTGCAGCAAGCTGCGCAGCGAGTCGAGCCGCCGGTGCTGCGTGAACGGGCCGCGCGGCCGGCCGCGCTGCGCGCCGCCCTTGGCGTCGTCCTCGTCGTCCTCGTCGTCGTCCTCCGGCGCAGGCGGCTTCTTCGAGTCCGGCGCAGGCGGCCTCTTCGAGGCGGTCGCAGGAGAGCTCGCGTCCGCCCGTGCAGGGGCCGCCGGGGGGCGCACGCTCGGCGGAGGCGGGGCCGCCGTGCTCGGCCTGACGTCGAGCGCCGCGTCCCCCGTGAGCCGCGGCGTCACGCCCGCACGCGGCTTCGAGGGCGGCAGCGCGCTGCTGGCGAACGGGTCGGCCGCCTGGCCGACACGCGCGCGAGGCGCGCTCGCGGCCCCGCTCGAGCCGCCGGCACCCCGCGCGCGAGTGGGCGAGGTGGCCGGCGCTGGGGCACCCCCGGGGCCTGTGCGAACAGCGCGCGCCATCAGCTCAGCGCTCTATCGCATCACCCCCTCCCATCCAAGATGTTTGTCCCGCGCTCCGCCGGCCGGGCGGCGATCGCCGCCCGCGCGCGCGGCGGACGGCTCACCAGGGGCGATCGCGCATCGTCTTCTTGTACTGCTCCTTGTAGAGGTCATGGCACTGCTTGCAGCTCGCCTTCGCGCCGTCGATGTCGCCGGCCTTCGCCTTGGCGGCGCCGGCCTTCGAGATGGCCCCCCAGCTGCCCATGCCGGGCGGCGGCTTGCCGGCCACGTACTGGAGCGCCGCAGCGATCTTCGCGCCGTCGCCGCTCGAGGTCGCCGAGGCCATCGTGCTCTTCATCCAAGCCTGCATCGGACAGAGCTTCTGGCCCTTCGCGCCGCATTCGACCTTCTTCTCGCCCGCCTGGGCGGCGCCGGTCGCCGCCGGCACAGCGGCCGCAGCTGCGGCCGCGGCGGCCGTCGCCTTCGGCGCCGCCGCGGCGGCCGTCTCCGCCGGCTCGGCGGCCGCGACGGCCGTCTCCGCCGGCGCGGCGGCCGTCGGCTCGACGGTGGCAGCGGCCGGCGCGGCGGTCGTCGCCGCCGGCGCGGCCGTCGCCGCCGGGGCTGCGCTCTCGGTCGGCTTGCCCTCGGCCACCGCCCCCGGGGTCGTCGCGTCGCTCCCCTTGCTGTCGCAGCCGAGCGTGGCGAAAGACAGGCTCGCGAGCAACAGCGCGAGCGGCGTGATCGTTCTCCTCATGCAGTCTCCTTGGGTGATGAACAGAGGCGCTCCTTCGAGCGCGACCGAGGGATGCGTGCCGCGGTCCCCGGCTCGACGCGCAGTGTAATCGGGTCGCCGTCCGTCCGCTGCGTTCGCGCGCTCCCTGGCGCCGCCGGCCTCGGGGCCATCCCCGAGGCGCCGCCGCGCGAGGCGATGTCCCACAACGCCCCCGCTCTCCCCCGGTCAGACCGCGCTCGGCGCCTCAGTCGCGTGTGCCCGGCGTCGCGGCAAAGGCCGACCACCGGAAGTTGTCGAGGAGGGCGACGGAGTCGTTCCACGGGTCCCCGGTGTCCCAGAGGACGAAGCGCAGCTCCAGGATCTCTCCCGGGCTGACGTTGCCGTTCATGACCAGCCAGCCGGTCCCGCCGCCGGCGCGCTCGCTCGTGCCGCACCAGCCCGGCTCGCTCGGAGGCTGGGCTGGAGGCCTCGTGATGTCGAACCCCGTCCCGAGGAGCTGGCCGATCCCCGCGCAGGTGGTCGTCGAGCCGGCGTTGGCGCCGCCGCCGCACCCGGTCGGTCCGTTGACGCACTGGGTGAAGAGCCCGGTGCCGCCAAATGCGAGGTTCACGCCCAGCGGATAGACCGACCCGCCGGCGGGCGGCGGGTCGTAGAACGCGAGGTTCTTGTCCGCGGGGTTCGGCGTCTCGCCCGGGAAGGGGTCGAACGTCGAGTCGAGCAGCCCGAGGAAGAAGTCGTTGAACGCGCTGCACACCCACTCCGGGTATTCGGACGAGAGGAAGAACGTCGAGACGCTGAACGAGCTCGCGTTCGTCGGCGCGCGCACGCGGAGCCGCAACATCACGGGATCGTGGGCCGTCGTGCCGCCCTGCGGCTCCGGACAGCCGGGCGCGTTCGGGAGGTTGCCGCCGTTCGCCTCGAGCCAGTCCGCGGGCATGCCGCTCGACGTCCCCATGTCCTGGCCGCCCTGGAAGGGGGCGAAGCTCGGCCTCGTGTTGTTCGGCGACGCCTGCGCGGCGGCGACGCCCGTCGAGAGCACCGCGAGCCGCGCGCCCTGGAGCGGCAGGATGCCCGAGCCGAAGCCCCGGCGGATCGACCGCTGGGCCGCCGCGGGCGCGCCGGTGCCGTCGGCGCGGCGGAAGCTCGCGGAGATGACGCCCCACGAGCGCGGCGCGGGAGACGACGGGCTCGCCGTCGTTGTGGCGCAGAGATCCATCGCCTTCGCGTAGTCGAGCGCGGTCGCCGAGTCGCTCGCGAGCCCCTCGTCGCAAGGAGAGGCGTTGTCGACCGTGCCGTCGCAGTCGTCGTCGACCCCGTTGTCCGCCACCTCGAAGGCGCCGGGGTTCACGAGGGACGGGGAGCCGCACCTGTCCGACGTGGCGTCGCAGCAATCGCCCTCGCAGCTCGTCCACCCGTCGCCGTCCTGATCGGGTGTGTTGTCGACCGTTCCATCGCAGTCGTTGTCGATGCCGTCGGCGCACGCGTCGAGCTCCGGCAGCAC
The DNA here is from genome assembly GCF_051521365.1 of Sorangium sp. So ce590. Taxonomy (NCBI): domain Bacteria; kingdom Pseudomonadati; phylum Myxococcota; order Polyangiales; family Polyangiaceae; genus Sorangium; species Sorangium sp. So ce590. The sequence goes on along the minus strand of NZ_CP150346.1, from coordinate 3,001,396 downwards.
CTGGTCAAGGCACGGGCCCCAGCCGAGGCCGCTCGACCTGCAGGTGGAGACCCCGGGGGCGCAGGGGGCGACCCCCTCGGTGCCCGGCGGCCCCTGGTAACACGCCCTCGTCTCGCCCGGCGTGCACGAGCAGGGCCCGTGCGCCGCGACGTCGTGCTCGCACCCGTCCGCCGGGTCCTTGTTGCAGTCGATGAAGCCGCTGTCGCAGGCGCTGAGCACGCACCCGCCCGCGACGCAGGCGCTCTCGCCGTGCCCGAGCTCGGGACAGGCCCGACCGCACACGCCGCAGCTCTGCGCGTCCGTCTCGAGATCCCGGCAGAGCCCATCGCAGCACGCCGCGCCGCCGTCGCACGGGCGCGTCGCCGAGCAGCCGTGAACGCACTCGCCCTCTCCGGTGCACAGCGTGCCAGGAGGACAGTCACCGTCCGTGATGCAGCCAACACAGGTATGCTGCTCCGGATCGCAGAGGAGCGGAGCGGGGCAGTCGCCCTTGGATTCACATCCGGCCACGCAGCGCTTCGCCTCGGGGTCGCACACCTGGCCGGCCGGGCACGCGTCAGGGCCGGGGAGACACGCGACGCAGCTGCCCGTCGCGCGATCGCAGAGCGGAGCGCTCGAGTCCGCGGCGCAGTCGGTCGGGCAGTCGACGCCGCCCTCGCCGCCGCCGCCCCGGGGGACGTCGGGGGCTCCGGTGGCGGTGCAGGACGGCGCCACCCCGGGCGCCAGCGCGAGCCCCGCCAGGGCGGCGGCCAGCCCTCCAGTCCAGGCCAGCGGGCGGCGACGGACAGCGCGGGTTCTGGTCGACATCGGCGAGCGGCTCCCCTCCGCGGGCGCGGCGCCCCCGAGGGGCGCCTGCCCGCAAGGATCGTAGAATACCCCGCCGGCGCCGCGGACGACGGCAGATCCGCGGAGAGGAGTCGCGTCGCTGGACAGGCGATGACGCTTGCGCCGCGCGGCGCAAGCGGCCGGGCCGAGCGGACGTGCGACCGAGACGTCGGTCAGCGCGCGCGCTCGTACAAGGAGAAGGCGCCCTCGCGCTCGATCCGGCGAAACGAGGTGCGCGCCGCGGAAAACACCGGCTTCTCCAGCCGCTCGTTGCGGAGGATCACGTAGTCGTACGCGACGCCGTGGACATCCGGCTTGAACCACTCACCGCGGTTCGACGGCGGCGCGGGGAGACGGCGCTTCAGCTTGAAGGGGAAACCCACGTTGTGCCAGCCATCCGCGCTGAAGCCGCCGCGCATAACCTGCACCCACGAGGAGAAGTGGTTCGTGCCCTCGATGATCAGGGCCTCGTCGGTCCGAGGGGGCAGCGACACGAAGAGGACCTCTGCGCCCGGCGGGATCCGCCCGACCATGCGGGCAAACGGCTCGATCCGCTCGTCGAAGCTCGCATATTTCTCCGAGAGGTGGAGCGGCAGCACGAGCGCGACCGCCGCGGCGGGGACCATCAGGAGGCGAGAGAGGCCCCGGAGCGGCGCCGTGATGGACAGGAATCCGAAGAAGCAGATGAGCGGCGAGAAGCGTCCGCTCACGAACCACCAGTCGAACGGGCGAGCCAGGTGCAGCGGCACGAGAAAATAGCAGGCCACCATCGCCGCGCACAGGACGAGGGAGCGGTGGTTGTGCAGCCGGCCGAGAGGCGAGCCGGCGGGCGTGGCTGGCTCGCGCGTGGGCAGGAAGCCGGAGCGCCGAGCGAAGCTCCAGAGCGCCAGCGACGACGCCGCCGCGAGCAGCCCCCAGAAGAGCTGGGTGTCGAGATCGCCCGATACCGAGTTGAGCGTGTACTCGGGGAAGGAGCGGAGCATCTCGTGCCAGGGCACCCAGGCGCCCTTGAATCGCGGGCCGCTCCGCAGATCGACCATGGGGCTCTCGAAGGCGACGAGCTGCCAGACGAGGAGCGCGACGGCGGGCGCGAAGAGCGGCAGCGCGCCGGCGATCCGCGACCACCGGGGCAGGTAACAGAGCATCAGGACGGCGACGCAGACGTAATAACCAAAGAGGATGAGCGGATGGCTGAGGCCGCATCCGACGCTGAGCAACGCCACGGCGGCGGCGCGCCCGCGGCTCGGCCGCTCGAGATAGGCGTCGAGCGCGACGACGCCGGCGAGCAGCAGCGAGAGGCCGACGAGGAACGGCAGGAAGCCGCACGCCCAGGAGAGGCTGAACGCCAGCGGGAAGGTGAGGAGCGAGAGCCACGGGCTGCGCCGCGTCCGGTGCGCCCAGCCGAGCGCCGCCGCGGGGATGGAGAGCACATAAGCGGAGAGCACGATCCGATTCGCGGCCTCGAGATCGACGGCGAAAGCGATGAGGTGCGTCAGGACGTGATAGGCACCGTAGGGGGCCGGGCGGAGGCTGAGCTCGTAGAAGTCCTGGTAGCGAGTCCACGGCGCATCGAAGTAATGCCAGATATGGACGGCCGCGAGGTGATTCGGCAGATCGAGCAAGGGCAGGAACCGCACGCGCCATATCGGCACGATGGCCGCGACGGCGAGGAGCGCGAACGTCGCGATGAAACCGCGATCGCTCGCCCAGCGCGGCCCTCGCCGCGGCGCGGGGGGCTCCGCCTCGCCGGCGCGCCGGCGTGACACGGAGGCGGGCGCGCCGACCCCGGGCGTGAGGTCGCTCTCGGGCGGGCTCGAACCGGGCATTTCCATGAGAACGGTGGCCCTCCCCTGCCCTTCGCGTGCGGCGCGAGGCGCGGGCAGGCCCGCGAGGCGATGCGAGCCTTAGCACAGGACGCAGCGCCGATTGGCAGCGACGCGTGTCTTCCTCTAGTTTCCCGGGCACCTCGCCAGGCGGACACGGCACGCGATGACACCCACCGGCCATCCGGAGCGGCACGGGGCGCCCCACGCAGCCCTCCAGGAGACCTGAAGCCATGAGGCACCTTGCTTGCGTCGCAGGCTGCGCCGCCGTCCTGCTGGCCCTCTCCTCGGCGCGCGCAGGAGCCCGAGCGCGCCGCCGAGGAGCGCGCCGCCGAGGGATCGACGCCGGCCGAGGCGCGGGCAGCAGGCGACGACCCAGGCCGGGGACAGCGCCGCGCAGCCCGGCTTCCGCCTGCGCCGTGTCCGCGCCGGGCTGCGCGGCGACGTCGCGGGGCTCGTCCGGCTCGCCATCTCGATGGATCTCGCCGGGGGCGACGAGGAGACAGCGCGCATCCACGAGGCGTGGGGAGGCGTGACGGCGGCGCGCGCGCTCGACGCCCGGACCGAGCTCGCGTGGGCGCTCGTGAAGCGCGTCCTCGCTCGAACGCCGGACGAGCAGGCGAAGAACTGGAGCTTCCCCGGCACGACTCCCGAGAGCCAGGAGCTCTGCGGGCCCGCCGCGCTCGGCGACGAGCCGGTCGCCGCGGAGGCGCGTGATGAGCCCTGCACGTACCGGGCGGGCCAGGTGGACGACCGCTTCCGCTACCTCGAGCGGGGCTTCGTTCCGGCGCAGATCGCGAGCAGCGACAGCCACGACGGCTCGAAGGAGCCGGGCTTTCCGCGGACCTATTTCCGCAGCGCGACCGACTCCCCGGCCGCGCTCCAGACGCCGGCCGCCGTCGAGGGCCTGCGGGGCGCGCACGCCATCCCGACGTACGGCCCCCTCATCCTGGCGACGATCGGCGGCAAGACCTATGGTGAGGTGGCGGCGGCGAGCACCGGGAAATCGAGCGAGCTGCTCTTTGATGTCCAGACGGCGAGCTGGTTCGGCGTCGATCGGGTGGAGATCTACCTGAACGGCGCGATGATCCGCCTGCTGGACCCGGAGATGCGGCCGAGCGCGCTCGTCGACGTGCGCGGCAAGGTCACCTTCACGGTGCCAGAGCGCGACTCCTGGGTGGTGATCATCGGCATCGACGGCGACGGCCGCTACGACGCTCCGCTGCCGAGGCCCGACTTCTGCTCTCGTCCGTGCGATCCGGGCGTCCTCGACCCGGAGCAGTGTCCGGCACAGCAGGATTGCCTGCTCGAAGAGGCCGTCTGCGGCTTCCCGATCCCCGGCAAGCGCGACCATCGCCGCCCGGCGCTCGGGCACCACGACGACTGAACGCCGGTCGGGCGGCGCGCGCCCGGATAAGGCCGCGCGAGCGGCGCGCCCGCTAGCGCGCTCCGCGAGAGCGGCTCTCGCGCGAGCCACACGCCCGCTGCGCGCTCGCCCGGCCAGGACGAAGCCTGCGGGCGCGCGGTGGCGACGTTTGCATGCGCGTGGCGAGGCACGTGCATGCAAACGTCGGTTGCTCTTGGCGGAGAGCCGGCCGGCCGCTCCGGCGGGAGCCTAACGGCCCTCGATCGATTGCGACTTGATGTGGAACTCGACGCGCCGATTGCGCTGCCGGCCTTCCGGCGTGTCGTTGGCGACGAGCGGCCGGCGGGAGCCGTAGCCCACGGAGGTGAGCCGCTCCGACTGGATGCCCTTGTTGACCAGGTAGACCCTGACCGCGATCGCCCGGTTGTGCGCGAGCCGGTCGTTGTAGTCGGCGGTGCCCTGGTTGTCGGTGTGCCCTTCGATGCTGAGCAGCTTGATCTCCGGGTTCGCCTTGAGCAGCCGCTCGACCTCGTCGAGGATCGGATAGCTCTGCGGGAGGATCCTGGAGCTGTCGAACTCGAACTCGACCTGCTTCATGATCTCGATCTCGGCGGAGCCCGTGATCCTGCGGATGTAGTACGGGCAGCCGTTCTTCTCGGGATCGTCGACGACGACCTGCCCCGGCTCCTTCGGGCACTTGTCTTCGGCGTCGGGGATGCCGTCCTGGTCCGCGTCCTCCTCGGGGCAGCCGTCGCGATCGTCGATGCCGTCCTTGTCCTCGGGGTCATCGGGGCACTTGTCGACCACATCGGGGATGCCGTCGCCGTCGCGATCGGGCATGTCCGGGCAGCCGTCGCTCGGCTTCGGCTGCTTGCCGTCCTCGGGGTCCTCCGGGCAGAGGTCGATGACGTCGGGGTAGCCGTCGCCGTCGGCGTCCTTCTCCGCCTCGATGACGTAGTTGAAGCCGGGCGAGCGGGCGTTGGAGTCGGTGATGCTGAACGAGTAGCCGACGACGGCGACCCCCCGGAAATCGGGGGCGTAGCCGCCGCTCAGCCGGGTGCCCACGCCGGCGCCGGCGTAGAGCGCCTTGTCCTGGGTGAGGGCCATCCTGCCGTTCAGCTGCCACTCGATGGGCGAGGCGTCGAGCTCGCCGAGCGTGTCCTTGAGGAGGCCGAACGAGCCGAAGATCTCGGCCCCGACGCGGATCGTGCCGTCGCGCAGCGGGACGTAGCCGCCGACGCCGTACGTGAGCTCGCTGCCGACGCGGAGCTCGTGGAGCTGCACGGGCGGCCGGATCGCGACGCCGGTGTTGAGGGTGACGAGGAAATCCGTGAAGTCGTACTCGGCGCCGAGGCCGAACGCGCTGCTCACGGTCCGGTCGCCGCCGAAGGAGTAGGTGTTGCCGATGGGCGCGAAGACCGCGGCGGAGAGCCCCAGCCGGAAGCGGCGCTCGTCGAGCTCCAGCGCGACGAGGCGCGCCTCGAGCCGGAGGTCCATGGGGGTTGCGGTCCTCAGGTTGACGCACTGGTTCAGGCCGAGGGACGGATCGGGGTGGCAGGTCTCGTTGCCGTCCTGGAAGACGACGATCGGGAACGAGGCCTGGAGGGCGCCGCGGCCGAGGATCTCGACGCCCGCGTTCAGGTAGGTGATGAGCTGCGAGGTGACGGGTCCGTCGCCTTCGAGCTGCTCCTCGATGGCGAGATCGTCAACGTAGTTGTCGTTGCGGAGCGGGTGGACCGACACGCCCAGCCCGAGCTGCCCGAAGATGCGCGTCTTTTCCCCCATGTGGGGGCGCCAGACCCCGAACCCGTCGTCGGGGGCGCCGGCCATCCTGAGGCGATCGAGGTAGAAGGTCCGCTCCTGCGCGCGCGCGGCGGAGGGCGCAAGCGCGACGAGGGCCGGTGCGGCCAGGGCTGCTGCGGTCAGCGCGCAGCGAAGGCGCGACCGGCGTCGCGGCTTACCGCCCGGCAGGGTTCTTCGATCCATCACGGTGAGCTGTCCTCCAAGCAACGCTCGAGAAACGAGGTTGACGCGGGCGTTCCGCCGCATGCGGGCCGGCGTCCGGGCGGGAGATTACTCGGGCCGGGGGAGGATGTCTCCTGGGTCGAGCCAGGAGGTGCGAGAAGCCCCGCGGAGCGGGCGCGGCTGTGTCCGGGGCGCGCGCGCGGCGCGCGCGGCGGGCGCGGCGGGCGCGGCGGGCGCGGCGGCCAGGAGGCGGGCACGCCGGCGCCTTCGTAAGCGGCGGGGGAGCGTAGCGTGGACGCGCGGCGAACGTGTAGCGTGGGGTGCGTGGCGAAGGTGGAGAGACAGTGCATACGTCGACGCGCGGGCACCCGGATGGCTCTGACATGCGTGGCGGCCGCGCAGGTGAGCTGCGGCCTGCTGCTCGGGCTTGACGACTTCGAAGATGCGCCCCGAGCGAGCGCTGGTGGGACTGGCGCCGGCGGCGAGAGCAGCGGCAGCTCGGGTGCGCCGGGCTGCGCGCACGGCGCGCGCGACTGCGTCGGCGACACGCCGCGGCAGTGCGCAGACGGGGAGTGGGTTCACCAGCGGCCTTGCAGCGGAGAGGCCCCAGTCTGCGCGCAAGGCGGCTGCGTGCCATGCACCGAGGGTGAGCGCGGCTGTGCAGGGAACAGGCCGCAACGATGCGAAGGCGGGGCGTGGATCGAGCAAGCGGCGTGCGTGACACCGCTCCCCGGATGCCGCGATGGGCAATGCGTTCCCACAAGCTGTCAGTTCGGGGAAGCGCCTGGCACCGGGATTGACTGTGGTGCCGACGGGCGTACGGACTGCTGCGCCATGGATGTGGTGCCGGGGGGCACGTTTTACCGGGGCAACAATGACAGATACCCAGCCACCGTCAGCCAGTTCCGGCTAGACAGGTACGAAGTCACCGTGGGGCGATTTCGGGCCTTTGTGGACGCCTTGAAGGGGACGCAGGCCGATCCGCCACCGCCTGGAGCTGGGGAGCGCCCCGGGGTCGCAGACAGCGGGTGGGAATTCGGCTGGACGTCTGCGCTGGCCGCGAACACGACGGAGCTCAAGACACAGCTCGAGTGCGACTACTATCCGACATGGACAGCCACACCAGGCCCCAATGAAAACCGGCCGATCCATTGCGTCACATGGTACGAGGCATTCGCGTTCTGCGTATGGGACGGGGGTCACTTGCCCACCGAGGCGGAGTGGAACTACGCCGCCGCTGGCGGCGCGGAGCAAAGGACATATCCGTGGGGCTCCTCGAGGGAGCCTGGATTCGCTGCGCATGGATGCAGAGGCAACGGCTCCTCTACTGGATGCAACATCTCCGCTTTCCTACCCGTTGGCTCGTTCTCGCCGTCTGGCGACGCCAGGTGGGGCCATGCCGATATGCTAGGGAACACCTCGGAGTGGACCCTGGATTGCAGCGGAGACTATCCAGTACCGTGCGAGAACTGCTCGAACCATGGCTGCTCGGGATCAATTGAACACGTGGTACGCGGAGGGAATGCCATCGCACCGCTCTACGACACAACGTTCAGAAACAGGGAATACCGCACAAGCCGGACTCAGGGCGTACGCTGCGCGAGAAAACCCTAAATAATCAAAGGAATCGGTCCGTAAAATCTAGGCTTCACATGTCCCACGGCCCCGTACCTGCCATACAAATGCACAGCTGAACGCGGCAATCTCGCCACGGGAACACGAGCGGACAGGCCAGCCTCATGAGGCTGGCGACACAAAAGCACCTACCACCGAAGAAGTATGAAACTCTGACCTCCCCGAAGCATATAGCTCAAAGCGGAGTGTTACGTTACCGCTTTGACACCGAGGCGCCGAATGTCAAGTCCAGCAACGGCTGCACCACGGAGCCGTCCTCCGGATCAGGGTTCTCGCTCTCCGACTTGCCGAAGAACATGTAAACGGCATCATCCTGCGGCGCAGCGACCGTGAGGTCCGAGAAGCCATCGCCGTTCACATCTCCCGACGAACCCAGGACAGGCCCAAAACCACCCCCTCGGGCAGGCCTATGGAAGGCCACGTCCGCGCGGTCATTCAGCATCGTTCCCGCACCGCCCATGTAGACGTAAACCGTCCCAGGATCCCCAGCATAATCGCTCGTACCGACCGCAACGTCGCCGAACCCGTCCCCATTCATGTCCCCCGCCGAAGCAACTGCCAGACCGAAATTCGTACCTTCCTTCCCCTCAAGCGTCAAGAATGGGGCGGTATCCAACCCATCAGACCCTCCAACGTATATGTACGCACGATCGAGCCCGTGCGATCCGACGATCACATCCCCGAAGCCATCACCATTCACATCGCCTGCTGAGGAGATTGCGAAGCCGAAATTTGAGTCCTCCATGGGCGCGGCGAGCTCCACGTCTGGCACAGCATCGAAACCAGACCCCCCGAAGTACAGGCCCACCGCCTGACGCCCAAGAGACGAGACAGGCTGAAAAGCTACCATCACATCGGAGAAGCCATCGTCGTTCACATCGCCGGCCGACGATACTGTCGAAGCCATGCTCGACACGTTCATGTCCAGAGAGAGCGCCGTGGGAGGTGAAAGTCGCCCGGAGGAGTGTCCCATGTAGAGGTACGCATAGGGTCCGTCCCACTCCCCTATGATGATGTCGTCGAACCCGTCCCCATTGACATCTCCAGCAGCGGACAGGGTGCTGCCGAATTCCACCCCCTCGTGCGAATCACGAAGACCACCGGAGGATCTGCCAGAAAAAAATGTCGCCGCCATCGCTGAAATAGACCCAGGCCTCGCCCTCCAAGCTGGCGCTGAACGGCGCCCCTACCAGGATGTCCGCGAAGCCGTCGCCGTCGACGTCGCCCGCGCATGAAAGGGCCGCACCGAACCCGCTGACCGAGTCATTCGGCCTTGTTTTCATGCCATTGGGAGTCGCGTCGAACTCCGCCCCGGCGGCTCCGTAGTAGAAGTAGACAGCATTGCTCCGAGTCATCGTGACCGAGATAGCACCCACCGCGATATCATCATAATCATCCGCATTGAAATCGCACCTCACCCGACCGACGTTGAACCACCGCACAGGAGAGAACGGAGAGCACTCTCCTTGCGAACAGGCCCGCACTCGCCAATAATAGCGTCTTCCGACAGGCGGAAGCAGCTCCCCTTCCAGATCGGAATCGAGCTGGTACTCGGCTCGCGTGGAGAAAATCGTTGCAGCATCAGCCATCGTCGGGTCGGTGCTGTACTGGAGTTCGTACTCGATCGGCCAGTCCGTCCCCGCCGTCGAAGCTTCCCATGCGAACCTGGGGCGTCGCGATCCGCTCTTCCGCATCGTGCCGACATCTGCACCGTTCATGGGAAGCCTCGGGACCGGCACAGTCGGGACCAGACCCGCATCTGCGCCGCCCGTCGTTATCGACGCCCCGCTGCCAGAGTCCGCCGTCGAGCCACCGACGCCCGAGCCTGCCGCGTCGGCGAACTCATCGAGGCCGAAGATCATTCCGCAGCTGAAGGACGTTCCAAGAAGCGCAATCGTTCGCGATGGCTACAACAGGATGCTTGTTCATGCGCTTCTTCTGAGGCGAGTGCGTCCCGCTAATTTTGGCGTGCGGATGCCTCCACCCCTGCGGATCTCCGCAGCAACGGATTCGCTTCACGCTGGCGACGGCCGTCGCACTGCTCGACTGTGCATGCATCGGCTGTGCATGCACCGACGGCCATCATTTTCAGCCAGCATGGAACCTCACCCCAACGACTCGGATGACGACATCAGTCATCACTGAACGGTGGGGGGAACAACGACCTCGTTGATAGGCTGAAAGCCAGCTCCAGCTGGGTATGCATACGAGACCAGCTGGTGATTCTGGATCGCGCCCCAGCCCCAAACGGTAACGCCGAACGGAAGCTCACTAATCATCTCACGACGTCCGTTCGAGCAGTCAGCAAACCCCTCGAAGTTCCCGCTTACGATATTAACGCGCGTGTACTGGTACCCATCGATATCCTCCCAGCCGGTGAGCGGTCCGGCACAATCAAGCTCCACGTCAGCAAACGAGCCATCGCGCTTGGATGGCGTCCGAACGACCACGAGGCTCGTCTCAGGAAAGTTGGGATCGGTAAAGAACACGTAATAGTCCAAGAACTGGATCGGAGGAACAACGTTCACCCACTCGGGGTCGCCTTCTCTACCGAACGGCACACCACCCGTCATGTAGGCGCCCAGATAGAAGGGATTGTTCGAGCTCTGGCTCTTGACCGTGAACGGACCGCTAGCGTTGAACTGGTATGTTTCACCCGATTTGATCGCTGTGGGGGCGCCTTCCGGAGCGCTCGGGATCCATGTCAATTCCGTATCGTCCACCATGCCGACAATACGCCAGGGGGGAGCCTCGTCGTCGTTCCCACCACGCCCGCGATAACGCACGCCGACGTACTCATTGCCCGTCGCACGAACCGGCGCGATCTGCTGCTGAGCAGCATCACAATCATTCACATCATCGGGCACCTTCATGCACTCATGCCCGCCGAAGACCCCCACAGGCTTCGTCGACGCGATAGGGCTCCCGGTCAGCTCAGCCTGCTGAGTGATCTGCAGAAACTCACCCACACCGAGAGTGTATGTCACAGGCTCATTCGCCTCAGAACCCACCACATTGTCTCCCTCTTCGATTGCAACACGGGGAAGAAGGGTCACCTCGGTATCGTCCTCGTAGGCGACAATGTCCAAGGATGGGGACCCGTAGGCAGGAGCTCCAGAGTAGCCATAGGCATTGATTGCTACGTAGTTATCGTCCCAGGCACTCGTCGGGATGAGCAGGGTCGCCGACGAGAGCGCCACACCTGAGCTACTGAACGGGGCCATCTGGTAAGCGACAACCGGATAGTCCGTCGAGATGTGGAAGGCACTCCCTCGACCCGTACCACGGACTCCGACTTCGTCCTGAATTGCTGCCACTGCGGGGTCGGGGCAATCGTCAGCAGTGGACCCTCCGAAGGGATTCCTGGCAAGAAACAGAACAGCTACCTCGCCTACACCAAGACCAGCTGAAGGATCATAGGGCCGATACGTAGTCGTGGCGCCTTGCGTCTCCGGAATAAAGATGAAGTCGGAGGGCAAGTCGGGGTTCGTCAGCTCGTTCCCCTGGTACTCCACGGTGATTCTTACGGGCATTTCCCACGTGTTGGCCACGAATGAAGCGAAGCACGTCCCGCTTCCATTGTTCACCATGGCCGTCTTCAGCGCCCAGTAGTCGCATCCATACGAGCTCTTCGACCTCCTCGCCGCCTCGCATGGATCCGGTATGCACTCCGCGTTGACGCACCCCTCTTCCGGCCCGCAAGCATGCAGCTCCGCGCCGTTGCAGCTGATGACCTTCTTCAGATCGTTGGAGCACGTCGCCTCGCACTGCCCTCCCTGCCCGAAGGTCCCCGTGCTCCCCCCCGCCTCCCCGCCCGCGCCGCCGGTGCCGGTGGTACCCGCCCCGCCGGGACCCGAGCCGCTGCCGGTGAGCTCTCCACGGTACGAGTCCGAGCACGCGGCGAACGAGCCCGTCACACCGGCTGCCGCTGCAAAAACCCCCACAATCGCGTGTCGACGGTATCTAACTATGTTCGCCATCTCTACAGGGCTCCTTCCCCCACAAGCATCCTGAAAACTTTGCGACTGCGAGCGTAACACGGTTCGACCGCCCTGGGGAGGCTCGCGAAAGCGCAGGCGATTTTTCGGCGGCCTCATGAGAGAGGGTTGCAGGTTTCAGGAATGCAATGCGCGCCCGACCTCGCACCCTCTCCCTCTAGCACCCGGACGGACAGAGAGGCCCTGTTCAGCGAGCCGTCCTCGCACCCCTCCTTGGTAGGACGAGGTGGTCCGTCGCTTTCGAATCCCGCGACTTCCACGCACCTCGCCCCTACTCCCGCTCATGATCGTCATCGCTCTCCGCCGCCGCACCCGCCCGGCCGCTGCCGAAGACACGGAAGAGCACATACAGCGACGGGAACAGCAGCACGAAACCGACGCCGAGGACCCAGACAAGCAATCGCAACGTCCTCGGGTTCGCCGCTGCCCCCGCGAGCGTCACGTCCGGCACCACCAGGAACGGGTACTGCGAGGCTGCCCACCCCAGCAGGATCAGCGTGACCTGCGCCGCGGCCGCGAAGCGCGCCAGACGGAAGCGGCGCGTCCACAGCCCGTAGAACGCCGCGGTGGCCGCGACGCCCGTCGTGAGGTGAAGCGGCCACGTGATCGGATGATCCGTCAGCCCCTGTCGGATGAGCGGGGCGCCCCGGAACGAGGCCGCGAAGGACGCAAGCGCGAGCGCCGCGACCACGCAGCCCGAGGCGAGCGCCCGCCGCCGGAAGTCGTCGACCAGCGCTGGCTCCGCCGCCTCGTTCGTCAGGTAGACCGCCGCGAGGAACGCAAAGAGGGCCAGCGCGAACAGCCCGACCACGAACGGAAACAGCGAGAGCCACGGCGCGAAGAAGCCGCTCGTCACCACCCCCGACGCCACCCGGATCTGCCCCGACGCCACCGCGCCGACGATCATGCCGAGCAGCACCGGCGCGGTCACGCTCGCGAGCGAAAAGACGAGCCCCCAGCGCTTCTGCCGCCGATCGCGCCGCGAGTCGTAGCTGCGGAAGCTGAACGCCGAGCCGCGGAACACGACCCCCACGAGGAACAGCGTGAGGGGGACGTGCAGCGCGACCGAGATCGCCGCGAACGCCGGAGGAAACGCGGTGAAGAGCAGCACCACGACCAGGATGAGCCAGACGTGGTTGGCCTCCCAGATCGGGCCGATGACCCGCTCGATGAGCGCTCGCTGCTCCTGCTTCCGCGGGCCGGAGGCGAGGAGATCCCAGACGCCCCCGCCGAAATCCGCCCCGCCGAGCAGCGCGTACAGCACGAGCGCCACCACCATCACCCCGCCAAGGAGCCACTCAACGACCATCGGCCACGCCTCCCCCGAGCGCCCCCGGCTCGCCGCCGCCCGTCGCCCGGTCCCCGTGCGGTCCGCCGCCGCCCGTCACCGCGAGCGGCGCCGCGCGGAGCTGGCGCACGAGCAGGTAGACCACCACGACGCCGAGGAAGACATAGAGCGCCGTGAACATCCAGAAGGGCGCCGCGAGGTGCGGGAACGGGGTCACCGCGTCGCGCGTGCGCATCGCGCCCCGCACGATCCACGGCTGGCGGCCGAACTCGGTCACAAGCCAGCCGGCCTCCATCGCCACGATGCCGAGCGGGCTCGCCAGGACCACCGCCCAGAGGAACGGGCGCTGATCCGGGATCCCCCGCCGGCGCAACGCGAGCCCCGCCGCGACCACCGCGAGCAGCGCCATCGCGGAGCCCGCGCCCACCATCACCTGAAACGAGAGGTGCGTCGCCGTCACCGGCGGCCACTCGTCGCGCGGGATCGCGTCGAGCCCGGGCACCACCGCGTCGGGATCGGCGTGCAGGAGCATCGACAGCCCCCCCGGGATCTCGAGCGCGTAGTCGACCTCGCGCCGCTCCACGTCGGGCAGGCCGCCGACGAGCAGCGGCGCGCGGGCCGAGGTCTCGAAGTGCGCCTCCATCGCCGCGAGCTTCGCAGGCTGCCTCCTGCCGACCTCCACCGCCGCGAAGTGGCCGACGAACGGCTGAGCCAGCGCCGTCACCCCGGCGATCGCGAGCGTCACCGCGAACGCCTTCCGGAACAGCGGGCTCCTCGGGTGCCGCAGGAGCACCAGCGCGTGGATCCCCGTCATCACGAACGCGGTCGCCTGATAGCACGCGAGGATGCCGTGCAGCGTCTCGTGCTTCCACGGCGGGCTGAACATCGCCGCCAGCGGGTCGATGTCAGCCGGGCGACCGTCGACCATCGTGAACCCGGCAGGGTCGTTCATGCACGCGTTCACCAGGATCACGAAGAACGCCGAGAGCGCGCCGCTCAGCGCCACGAGCGCGCCCGAGAGCAGGTGCAGCTTCGGCGGGAGCTTGCCGCGCCCGTAGAGATAGATGCCGAGGAAGATCGCCTCCGTGAAGAAGGCGAACCCCTCGAGCGAGAACGGGAGCCCGATCACCTCGCCGAACGTCCCCATGAAGCTCGGCCACAGGAGGCCGAGCTCGAACGAGAGCACCGTCCCCGAGACGGCGCCCACCGCGAACAGGATCGCGGTCCCCTTCGCCATGCGCTTCGAGAACTCGAGATAGTCGCGATCGCCCGTCCGATGCCAGAGCGCGTCCGCGATGACCATGATCAGCGGCAGCGCCACCCCGGCGGCCGCGAAGACGATGTGAAATCCCAGCGAGAGGCCCATCTGGGCCCTGGCATAGAGGAGGCTGTTCATGAGGCCCCGTACGGCTCCCTTCTCAGTGCGACCGCGACCGGCTGCGTGTCCGCTTTCCCGCGGGGCGGCCCGCGCGCTCCCGCGGACAATAGGGAGGGTCGCGCAGGGGACAAATAGGGGTGAACCCGGCTAAGCTTCAGGCCGATGCAGACCCTTGTCGAGCTCGTCGCGAAGAAGCGTGACGGCGGGCGGCTGTCCGAGGACGAGATCGCGCGGCTCGTCCGCGCCCTCGGCGACGGCGAGCTCGCCGACTACCAGATGAGCGCGCTGCTCATGGCCATCTTCTTCCGCGGCATGGACGACGCGGAGACCGTCGCGCTCACCCGCGCGATGCTCCACTCGGGCGACGTCCTCGATCTGTCCGGCGTGCCCGGCCGGAAGGTCGACAAGCACTCGACCGGCGGCGTCGGCGACAAGGTCTCGATCTGCCTCGCCCCCCTCGTCGCGGCCTGCGGCGTCCCCGTCCCGATGGTGTCCGGTCGCGGCCTCGGCCACACGGGCGGCACGCTCGACAAGCTCGAGGCCATCCCGGGGTTCGACGTGGCGCTCGACGTCGGCGCGTTCGCGCGCATCGTCCGCGAGGTGGGGACGTGCATGATCGGGCAAACCGAGCGGATCGCGCCCGCGGACAAGCGCATCTACGCGCTGCGCGACGTGACGGCCACGGTCGAGTCGATCCCGCTCATCGTCGCCAGCATCCTCTCGAAGAAGCTCGCGGAGGGCATCGACGCGCTCGTGCTCGACGTCAAGGTCGGGCGGGGCGCGTTCATGAAGACCCAGGACGACGCCCGCGCGCTCGCGACCGCCCTCGTGCGCGTCGGGACCGCGGCCGGCAAGCGCGTCTCCGCGCTGCTCACCGACATGAGCGCCCCGCTCGGGCGCACCGTCGGCAACGCCATCGAGACCCGCGAGGCGATCGAGGTGCTGCACGGGCGCGGGCCGGGCGACCTCGTCGCGTGCACGCTCGCCCTCGGGGAGGAGATGCTGATCGCCGGCGGCGCCGCGGCGAGCGCGGCCGAGGCGCGGACGAAGCTCGAGGCCGCCATCGCGAGCGGCGCCGCGGCCGAGGTCCTCGCGCGGATGATCGCCGCCCAGAAGGGCGATCCGGCCGTGGTGAACGACCCCGGGCGGCTGCCCGCCGCCCCCGTCGTGGTCGACGTCGCGGCCCAGGACGAGGGGTACGTCGTCGCCGTCGATCCGCTGGAGATCGGGCTCTCCGCGGTCGCGCTCGGCGCCGGGCGGACGCGCGCCGACCAGCGCGTGGACCCCGCCGTGGGCATCGAGCTCGCCGCCGTGCGCGGCGATCGCGTGGACCGCGGGGCGCTCCTCGCCCGCGTCCACGCGCGCCGGGCGGACGACGCGCGCGCCGCGGCCGATCGCGTCCGCGCGGCCTTCCGGCTCGGCCCGGCGCCCGTCGAGGCGCCCGCGCTCGTGCTGGAGCGGATCGACGCCTAGGCGGCTCGCGGCCGCCGCGCCGCCCAACTAAGCTGCCGTCCATGCGAAGCCCGAGACGCGACCTCACCACGCTCGGCTACCGGCGGATCATCCAGCTCCTCGTCTACCTGGTCATCGTCCCCGGCGTGCTCCTGTCGGGCGTCGGCTTCCTCCTGCTCGTCCTCGGCGAGGCCCAGTACAACCTCATCATGGGGATCCTGGTCCTCACGTTCTGCGGGACGCTCGCGACCGGGGTCATCCTCGTCTGGGTCTTCCTCCGGCGCGAGCGCAACCTGTCCGAGCTCCAGGCCGATTTCGTGTCCAAGGTCTCGCACGAGCTGCGCACGCCGCTCACGTCGATCCGGATGTTCACCGAGACGCTCAAGCTCAGGCGCGGCGACGCGCACAGCGAGGATCGCTGCATCGACGCGCTCACCAAGGAGAGCGCCCGCCTCCAGCAGCTCATCGATCGGCTGCTCGACTGGGGGCGGATGGAGAGCGGCCGGCGCGTCTACGAGCTCTCGGAGCACCACCTCCGGCAGGTCGTCGACGAGGCGATCCACGCCTTCGAGCCGACCCGCGAGAAGCGCAGCGTCGAGCTCGACATCTCCGTCGACGTGAACCTGCCGCCCGTGTTCTGCGACCGCAGCGCGCTCGTCGACGCGATCGTGAACCTCCTCTCGAACGCCTACAAGTACGGCGGTCAGCCGAGGACGATCAGCGTCTCCGCCCAGGTCCACAACCGGTCGGCGCAGATCACGGTCCGCGACAACGGCAAGGGCATCGCCCGCAAGGAGCACAAGCGGATCTTCGAGAAGTTCTACCGGGTCGACGACCTCCTCGCGCGGCAGCAGGAAGGCTCCGGGCTCGGGCTGTCGATCGTCAAGCACGTCGTCCGGGCGCACAGGGGCAGGATCCTCGTCGACAGCGAGCCCGGGAAGGGCAGCACGTTCACGCTCGTGCTCCCGCTCCGGGGCGCGCAGAGGGCGAGCGCCGCCGGGAGACACCCGCCCGACGCCGCGCACAACGTCGCCGCGGCGCACCCCGGAGCGGCGGAGCAGGGCGCCGGAGCGAACGCGCCGCGGTAGGCGCGGCCGTCTCCGGTCCGGACATGAACATGCTAGAGGTCGTGCTCAGCATGACCCGGAACCCTCAAGCACCGGCGCGGACCGTCCTGCTCGTCGAGGACGATCCCAGCATCGCTATGGGTCTCGAGATGAACCTGACCGCCGAGGGCTACCGCGTCATGGTGGCCGAGGACGGCGAGCGCGGGCTCGCGCTCGCCCGCGCCGGCGGGATCGACCTCATCATCATCGACGTGATGCTCCCCCGCCTGAACGGCTTCGAGCTGCTGCGCATCCTCCGCAACGAGCGGCGCACCCTGCCGGTGATCATGCTGTCCGCGCGCGGCGCCGAGATGGACAAGGTGATGGGCCTCGAGCTCGGCGCCGAGGACTACATCACGAAGCCGTTCAGCCTGGCCGAGCTGCTCGCCCGCGTGAAGGCGGTGCTCCGGCGCGACGCGATCGCGCGCGCCGACGGGGCGCAGCTGCGCGCCGGCGACGTCGTGATCAACGCGGCGACGCGCGAGGTCCGCCGCGGCGAGGAGCTGCTCGAGCTCACGGCGACCGAGTTCGACGTCCTGCTCTGCCTCGCCGAGGCCGGCGGCCGGGTCCTGTCCAGGGAGCAGATCCAGGCCAAGGTGTGGGGCCCGACCCACCACGGGACCCCGCGCACCATCGACAACTTCATCCTCCAGCTCCGCAACAAGCTGGAGGAAAACGCGACCTCGCCGCGCCACATCCTGACGGTGCGCGGCGTCGGCTACCGCTTCGTCCCCTGATCGCTCGGCTCGCCCGCCAGGCTGTGCGCGGCCTGGCGGGCGCGGCCCTTCAGGGCGCCTGACAGAACTTGTTGATGTTGTCGACGAGGGGATCTTCCTGCTTGATCGCCTTCTCGATCGCGGCCTGGGCCGTGTTGCTCTTCTCGGCGTCGTTCGCGTCCGCCGCCGTCGCGAGATCGCGCGCCGCCTTGGCGACCTCCTTCGCCATGGCCTGGTACTCGCCCGAGAACTTCTGCAGCTCCGGGGTGGTCAGCTTCACCTGCGCCGCGTCGGCCGCCACCTTGTCCATCGCCTCGGCCATCGTCTTCAGCTCGCTCGACCCGCCCTGATCGGCGCCGGTCTTCGTGCCCTTCTCGATGCTCTGGACGCCCTTGTTGATGACCTCGATGAGCGCGTTGCACTCCGAGACCTTGTTCTGGCCGCAGCCGCCAGCGCCGGCGACGAGCCCGAGCGCGGCGACGAGCGCTGCGAGGGTGACCTGGGTGCGCATTCTGCTGTGTCTCCTCATGTGGTGAGCGAGGCCGGTCCGCCCATCCCTGAACGCCACGGCATGAACCCACATTTTGCGGGTATGTTTCAACATGGAATCGGCGTCCCGCGTCAGCGGGCGCCGCACCGGTCATGACCGAACTCGCCAGTTGCCCTGGAAAGTTCGACCGATGTCGTCAGCTGTCGGATCCGTGATGATGAGCTCCGGCCGGCCGCCTTGCGCGAACACGATCGTGTTCTGCCGGAAGACGCGGCCGAAGGCGATCGCCTCGTCCCGGTCCATGCCGTGGACGAGCCAGGCCGGCTCGCGCCAGATGCCCTCCGGCTCCGCCTCGGATCCGACGCACGGCTCCACCCGGTAACATCCGAGGATCAGGAGATCGCGGAGGACGTGGTGGCGCTGATCGTTGACCCGGCGGGGGATGAGCATCGATCGCGGGTTGTAGGCGGTGAGCACGGCGAATTTGCGGGTCAGGAGCTCGGGGAGCCCGGCCTGATCCTGGACGATCTCGCCGTCGAGCGAGACGCGCAGCGTCCCCGCCGCCGTGGGGAACTCGTAAATGGTCGAGAAATACGACCGGAGGAGCGTCTGATCCATCGTGGAGCGGTGGGTGTGAGGGGGCCGCGGCGCTCGGCGCACCGGGTGCGTCGCCTTGCAGAGGGGCCCATGGCGTGAGCGCCCGGGCCGCCGGGCGCGACGGCGGAGGGTTACCAGAGACGCGCGGCTCTGGCTACTCGCCGGCGTCCCGCGGCGGCGAGTCGCCAGAGCCGCGCGGAAGCCCGGCGCGCGCTTCCCCTGCCCCGCCCGGTGCGCTAAGCGTTCCGCGCGATCGCCCGGCCTGCCCGCCGCGCGTCGCGCCGACCGCCCTGACCCCTTGCGCCCTGATGTCCCGATGATCGAGGTCGAGCACCTCTCCAAGTCCTACGGCCCCCACCAGGCGGTGAGCGATCTCTCCTTCCGGGTGAGCCAGGGCGAGATCGTCGGGTTCCTCGGGCCGAACGGGGCCGGCAAGAGCACGACCCTCCGCATCCTCGCGGGGTTCCTCGGCGCGACCACCGGCCGGGTGCGGGTCGCCGGCCACGACATCGCCGAGGAGCCGATGCGCGCGCGGGCGTCGCTCGGGTACATGCCCGAGACCTCGCCGCTCTACCCGGAGATGCGCGTGGCGGAGTACCTCGCCTTCCGCGCCGAGCTGAAGCTCGTGCCGCGGCGCGCGCGCCGCGACGCGGTCGCGCGCGCCCTCCGCGACGCGCGCATCGAGGACGTCGCGAGCATCATGATCGGCCACCTCTCGAAGGGCTACCGCCAGCGGGTCGGCCTCGCGGACGCGCTCGTCAGCGACCCGCCGCTGCTCATCCTGGACGAGCCGACGGCGGGCCTCGATCCGAACCAGATCCGCGAGGTGCGCGCGCTCGTGCGCCGGCTCGGCCCAGGCCGCACGGTGCTCCTCTCGACGCACATCCTCTCCGAGGTCGAGGCGACGTGCACGAGGGCGCTCGTGATCGCGCGCGGCAGGCTGGTCGCGGAGGGCTCGATCGACGAGATCCGCGCGAAGCGCCGCTCGTCCGGCGTGCGCGTCGCCGTGCGCGGCGCGGTCGACGCGGCGCTCGCGGCGGCGCGCGGGGCGGCGGGGGTCCGCTCGGCCGAGGCGGAGGCGGCCGGCGACGCGGCGCGGCTCACGGTCGAGTTCGACGCCGGCGCCGACGCGGGCGACGCCACCGAGCGCCTCGTGAGCGCGCTGGTCGGCGCGGGCCTCGGGGTGCGCGAGCTCGTCCCCCACGCCCCGTCGCTGGAGCAGGTGTTCTCCGAGCTGACCGCCACGGACGACGAGCCCGGCGCGGCGGGCGATGGCGACGGGCCGCGGCCGGCGGCCCGGAAGAAGGGGCGCGCGGCGCGGCGCGATGAAGGAGCGGCGCGGTGAGGGGCTTCTGGCCGATCTTCAAGCGAGAGCTCTTCTCGCTCTTCGTGACGCCGCTCGCGTGGGTGCTGATCACCACGTTCCTGCTCGTGCAGGGCGTGCATTTCTTCCTGATCGCGACCCAGTTCGCGGGCGAGGTGGAGCTCTCCGCCGACACGGGCCCGGTGCAGGTCTTCTTCGGCCAGACGATCCTGATCTACCTGCCGCTGCTCTTCGTGTGCCCGCTGCTCACGATGCGGCTCTTCGCCGAGGAGCGCCGGAGCGGCACCATCGAGGCGCTCCTCACGGCGCCGGTGGGCTCCGCCGGCGTCGTGCTGGCGAAGTACGCCGCGGCGCTCGTGACGTACGTCGCGATGTGGGCGCCGACGCTGCTCTACGTGGTCCTCATCGCCCGGACGGGCGAGCTCGACTGGCGGGTCGTGGGGTCGAGCTACCTCGCCGTCGTCGCGGTCGGCGCCGGCTACCTCGCGATCGGGACGATGACGAGCGCGCTCACGAAGAGCCAGCTCATGGCCGCGGTGCTCAGCACGATGGCGGTGATGGGCCTGTTCATCCTTGGCATCGGGGAGTTCATCTTCCCGGACGGCCCGGCGCACGAGCTCTGCGCCTACGTCTCGGTGTGGACGCAGATGAACGACTTCTCCCGCGGGATCGTCGACCTGCGCCGGCTCGTGTTCGACGGGACGGTGATCGCGCTGCCGCTGTTCGTGACCGTGCGCGCGGTGGATGCGTGGAGGTGGGGCTGATGGGCGAAGAGCGGCCCGATCGCGCTCCTCCTGGCACCCCGCTCGGCGAGAAGCTCTCGACGAGCGTCGGGATCATCGCGGCGATGGTGCTCGCGGTGCTCGTCAACCTGCTCGTCGCGCGCCACTACAAGCGCTGGGACTGGACGCAGGGCGGCCTGTACACGCTGAGCGACGCGACCGTCTCGACGCTGCGCGCGCTCGAGGAGCCGATCCGCGTTTACGTCCTGCTCTCCGAGGCCGACCCCCTGACGCTCTCGGTGCGGCACCTGCTCGACGCGTACCGGGCCGAGACGACGCGGCTCGAGGTCGACGTGACCGATCCCGACCGGCGCCCCGCGGAGTTCCTCGCCGTGCAGCAGCGCTACGGGGTCGTCGCGGGCAAGACGGAGGACGGGCGCATCGTCACGGACGCGGCGATCATCGTCGCGCGCGGGGATCGCCCCCATTTCCTCACCGCGAGCGACCTCGTCGAGGTCGAGGACGAGGACGACCTGCGGGCGCGCCCGCGGCTCGAGCAGGCGCTGACCGGCGCGATCCGGAGCGTCGTCCGCGCCGATCGGCCGAGGGTCTGCTTCGCGAGCGGCCACGGCGAAAAGTCGATCGAGGTCGGCGGCGCCGGCGGGCTCGCGGCGCTCAAGGACCGGCTCAACAAGAACAACTATGAGGTCGTGGAGCTCGGCGGCGGCCGCGGCGGTCACGACCACGGCGACGACGAGGAACCCGGCGCCGCGCCGAAGGAGCCGGCGTCCGAGGTCGATCTCGGCCGCTGCCGGGTGCTCGTCCTCGCCGAGCCGAGCCAGCCGGTGCCCCCCCGCGACGTCGCCCGCTACCGCGCGTTCATCGAGCAGGGCGGCAGCGCGCTGCTCGCGCTCGGCCCGGTGCCGGACGAGAGCGATCAGCGGTACGTGGATCTCGGGCTCTCGGGCCTGCTCGCCGTGGCGGGCGTCGAGCTCCGGTCGGACTTCGTGTTCGAGCTCGACCCGAAGCTCCGCTCGACGCAGGGCTTCGGCGAGACCTTCTCGCCCCTGGTGAGGCCGCACCCGATCACCGAGGGGCTCGTCAAGGTGGCCGATCAGGGGCTCGGCCCGGTGCTCACCGTGGCCAGCTCGCTCGCGCCCACGACGAGCGGGCCCGTGGCCCCGGCGCCGCTGCTCGTCACGAGCGACAGGGCCTTCGGCATGGTCGATTTCTTCGGTTGGGCCCGGGATCCGTCCGAGCCACAGCCGCGCGACGGCGATCACCGGGGGCCGCTCACGGTCGCCTACGCCGCGGAGCTGCCGAAGCCCGCGGGGTCCAGCGCCGCGCACGGGCCGCGCGTCGTGGTGGTCAGCTCGCCCAGCGCGCTCTACGGCGCGAACTGGCAGAGCCCCGAGCTCCGCGGGACGGCCGTGTTCGTCGAGAGCGCGCTGTCCTGGCTCGCCGCGAGCCCGCCCATGCTCGACATCCCCGACAAGCCCGCGGTCACCGCCGGCCTCCGGCTCAGCGAGGACTCGCTCGCCGGCATCTTCCGCTACGTCGTCGTCTACATGCCGCTCGCCGCGGCCCTCTTCGGCCTCGCCGTGCACCTCGCGCGGCGCGGCTCCGAGCGCCGCCCCGGCGACAAGGGCGGCCCCGGCTCCCCCGCCGGGCGCGGATCACCGGGCGGGACCGAGCGCGAAGGGGCGTCGTGATGCGGCGCCTCCGCCGGCACGCGACGACGCTGATCCTTGTCGCGCTCGCCGCCGCGGCGGCCGTCGCGCTCCTCGTGCTCGACCGGGGCTCGGTGTCCACCGACGAGGCCGAGCGCCGCAAGAAGCACCTGTTCGAGGCGTGGCGCGCCGACGAGATCACCGAGCTCACCGTGACGATGGCCCCGCCCGGCGCGCCGCCCGCCGCGCAGCAGACGGCCCGGCTCACCCGCGGCGACGTCAACGACGCCGGCCAGCGCCCGTGGAACGTCGAGATCGACGGGCAGCGCTACCCCGCCGACGAGCCCACGGTCGACCAGCTCCTCGGAACGCTCGAGTTCGCGACGGCGGAGCGCCGCGTCTCCGAGGAGGCGAGCGATCGGGCCGCCCTCGGCCTGTCCGCGCCCCGGCTCACGATCGCCCTCACGATGGGCCCGCGCCGCGAGCGGCTGCTGCTCGGCGGCAGCGCCCCCACGCCGCCCGGCGCGGTCTACGCCGAGGTCGCCGGCCGCGGCGTCTTCGTCGTCACGAAGCAGCTCGCCGCGACCCTCGACGTGCCGCCGGATCGCTTCCGCTCCCGGAGCTTCGTCCCCTACGTCCCGGCCGAGCTCTCGGGGCTCACGCTCGACGGCGAGGGCGGCTCGCGGCGGTTCGTGCGCGCCCCGTGGGGTGGCGGCCGCGGCGCCGGCTTCCGCTTCGCCGAGGGCTCGCCCGAGGGCAGCGGCGTCCGGGTCAGCGCGCCGGCGCTGGATTTCGTGCTCTCGGCGCTCGGCCGCATGCAGGCCGAGGCGTTCCTCTCCGAGGAGGAAGCGGCGCAGGCCGCGGCCTCCGGCGGCCTCAGGGTCACGCTGACGCTCCTGCCGAGCGATCCCTCGGCGAAGCGCGGCGTGATCGACGTCGGCGGCGCCTGCCCGGGCAAGCCCGACCACGTCGTCGCGACGCGGCGCGAGCCCACGCGCGCGGCCGCCTGCGTGCCCGCAAGCGTGCTCGATCCGCTCACCGAGGAGGCCGCGCGCTTCGTCGATCTCGCCCTCATCGCCGCGCCGCTCGACGAGGTCGCCGAGGTGAAGCTCGCGGCCGGCGAGCGCGGCGCGCGCTCGCTGGAGCTCGCGCGCACCGGCAGCGAGTGGCACCTGCGCGCCCCGCAGGACCGCCCTGTCCCGACCGAGACGGGCCGCGCCCTGGTGCAGGCGATCCTCGGCGTCCGCGCGGCGCGCCTCCTCCCCACGGCGAGCTCCCCGAAGGCGCTCGGCCTGGATCCGCCTCGGGCCACCCTTCGCGTCGTCTCGACGCCGGCGTCCGCCGGCGAGGGCGAGCCGCAGGAGCGCATCGAGACGCTCGAGATCGGCGCCGAGCAGGCCGGCGTCGTGCACGTCCGGCGGCTCGAGGACGGCGCGATCGCCGAGGTCCCGGCCCCGGCCGCTGACGCGCTCCTCCCCTCCGAGGTGTCGCTGCGCTCCATGGAGGTGTTCGATTTCGCGCCGGATCAGATCAACGCGCTGCGGATCGAGCGCCCCGGCCTGGTCCAGCGGCTCCGCCGGACGAGCGAGGGCGCCTGGCAGCTCGTCGCGCCGAGCGGCGTGGGCCTCGCGGCCGACGGCGGGCTCGCGGACGAGCTCGCCGGGCAGCTCGCCGGCCTCAAGGCCGAGCGCTGGGTCGCCGCGGACGCCGGCCAGAGCTACGGGCTCGGCGCGCCCCGGCTCGTTGTCGAGGCCGAGCTGACCGCCGCGCTGGAGCCGGGCGCGGGCGCCTCCGACGCGGCGGCGCGCGCGGCCCGGGTGGAGCTCGGCGCGCACGCCGGCGCAGGCTCGTTCGCGCGCACCGGCGACAGCGCCGCGGTCTTCGTCGCGCCGCCGGCGCTCGAGGCCGCGGCCGGGCGCCTGCTGCTCCGCCGCGACGTCTTCCTCGTCCCTCCTGAGGACATCGCGCGGGTGACGCTGTCCCCGCGGGACGGGAAGCCGGTCGTGCTCGAGGGCTCGCCGCGCGGCCTCACCGTCGCGGGGGCGGCCGACCAGGCGAGCGCCACCGCGACCGCCGCGCGCGTCCTGGACGCCCTCGCCGATCTACGCGCCGAGGGCGCCGTGGCCCTGGGCCAGCCGGAGCGGCAGCACGGCCTCGGCCCGCCGCGGCTCCGGGTCACCATCGAGCTTGCCCGGCCGCAGGCCGCGCCCGCGGGCGAAGGCGGCGCGAGCCCGCCGCGCTCGTCGGAGGGGTCGTTCACGATCGCGATCGGCGCGGGCGACGCTTTCCGCGGCACGAATGTCTTCTATGCCCGTCGCGACGGCGTGAGCGCGGTCTACGCCATCGCGCAGTCCAGGGTGCGACCGCTCCTCGAGGTGGCGGGCGTCGACTGACGCGGCGCTGAGCGAGCGGACTGTTTCGTACTATTTCGTTCTGGCGGCGCACCTGTGCTAGGCGACGTGGTGGACATGGCGAAGGCGGACATGGCGAAGCGGCAGCGCCCGCTGACGGTCGACATCCCCCGTCCCGGCGATGAGCAGCCGGTCTGGTCGCGGATCGGGGTGATCGCGCTCGTGGGGTTCGTCGTGGGCGTCGCCTGGCCCAGGCTCGCCGGGGTCCGCATCGGCCCGAGCGTCCCCGGCGACCCCAAGGCGACCGCCGAGACCGCGGCAGCGGCCGCGGCGCCCTCCCCCGCAGCTGCCGTGCCCGGGACGGCGGAGCCCGACGCCACAGCGCCGGAGCCCGCGAAGAACCAGCAGCAGGTCGTGGTCGGCCCCGGCAGGATCACGCGCTGCTCCGACAAGAAGAACAAGAAGATCGAGAACTGCGGAGAGCTCCAGTTCGATCCGATCGCGCTGCCCCGGCTGAAGGAGCTCGCCCAGTGTCCGGCGGCGCTCGGCGTCGACGGCAAGCTCCCGATCGGCTTCGAGCTGAATTTCGAGAAGAAAGAGGTCCAGGTCGTCAAGGGAAAGAAGGCGAGCCTGCCCTCCTCGACGATCAGCGGCATTCTCCAGTGCGCCGCGCGCGAGTTCTCGAACGTCTCCCTCGAGGAGGTCCCGCACAAGTACCGCCGCTACTCCCTCGTGTACACCGCCACGTTCCATCCCCCGGGCGCGCAGGCCGAGGCCGCGAAGGCGGACGCCGGCGGCGAGGTGCAGGAGCCGGCCGCCGGAGCGACCACGAGCGAGAGCGCAGCGAGCGGCCTGGCCACGGTCAGCTGGGACACCGCGCTCGTCCGCGGGGTGCCCAAGGAGGGCGATGTGGTCATGCGCCTCGTGCGTGGGACGCGCGTCAAGCTCGTTGGCCGGCAGAACGACTGGTACAAGGTCGAGCACCGGGGCAAGACGGGCTGGATCTACCGCGGCGCCATCGGCCTTTAGCCGAGCGAGGCGCGAGCCGGCGGGCGCGCGCGGGCGGCGCCAGACGCGGATTCAAGGCCTGCGCCCGGGCGAACGCGCGTCGGTTCGCGTAGAATGGCGGGGTCCGATGACGCGCAAGCTGTCGCTCCCGCTGATTCCCCTGGGCCGATCCGCGGACATCGCGGCGTCTGCCGCCGCGAAGCCCACGGTCGACGCGGTGCGCGACCGCCTCGGCGGGCGCGCGTCGACCGAGCCAGGTGTGGGTGAGCTGGTCCTCCTGACCACCGCCGCGAGCAAGGCGCTGCCCGGGGTGGTCCTCTTCAGACGTGGCGCCACGGTCGACGTGTGGGTTGCCTCCCCCGAAGCAACGTCATCCGCCCCGGACAAAAATAAGCCCTCTGTTTCTGTGCGATCCATGACCCACCGGGGCCTGGTTCACCGCGCCCGCACAGCGGACATCGCGCCGTTGCGCGTCCCTGCCCTGGAGTCGCTCATGGCCGTCGCTGCGGATGCGCGCGTCTTTGCCGCCCTGAGCGAGGGCCAGCGCATCCGGTTCCAGGACGGCGGCGAGCTGGCGGAAGGCACGCTGGTCGAGAAATGCCGCTTCGGAGGCCTGGTGCAGCGCGACGACGGGGGCATCGTCGGCGTCGGTTTCCGCCGGCTCTGGCCGGCGCAGGCCGAAGGCGCCACGCGGAACTGAGGAACTGAGAGGCTATCGCAGGCTCGCCAGCCCCCTGGCGCAGCGCTGGCGACCCACGTGCGGCTTGTACCTCCATCACGAACGCGATAAGAGGAGCAGCGTCATCGTAGCTCGCGCGCTGCGCGGCCCGATTGGAGGATACCGCCTTTGAAGCTCGTCCCCTCGTTCACGGTCGCCCTCGCGCTCGCCATGCTCGCGGGCTGTGGGGCCTCGCCCTCGAGTCTGTGCGAAGACAAGTGCGACTGCACGGGATCTTGCAGCGAGAGAGATGAGGTGGAGTGTATCGACCGCATCGAGGACGCCGAGAGGTCTGCAGGGTACGAAGGCTGTCAGGACCAGTTCGACGAGCTCATCTCCTGCATCGACGATGAGTTCGTGTGCGACGGCGACGACGTCGCTGTCTCCGGGTGCAGCCGGCCGATGGCGGCTCTAACCGAATGCGCCGGACTGGAGGTGAGCGCTCTCGTTTGGGCCCAGTTCTAGCCCTGGCCAGAGCGCCGGCGCCGGGGATGCCATGCGGCGCGTTGACAATCGGCGTAGTCTCTTCGAGCCTATCGTGACACAGCGCCTCGTGCGCGGTGGACAGCCCTCCACGCGCGCGTCCTGCCGTACGCCCTACCTGCCGCGTCGCGCTCGGCGCACGCTGAGGTCCCCTCGCGCAGCGCCTGCGGTCCCGTCTGCCGAGGTCGGGTGGGCAAAGGTGCGTTCCTCCTTGTGGAGGTCCTGACCCCATCGCGAGGGGGTCGCCGGAGCGGACCGGTCACGCGCCGGGGTGGCCGAGAGGGCCTTATTGGCCAAGGTGGGTGCGGACCTTCATGAGCAGCAGGTCGCCGTCGAAAGGCTTGATGAGGTAGTCGGTGCACCCGTTGGCGAAGCCGATCTTGATGCTCGTTTGATCGCTCCTCGTCGTCATCATGATGATCGGCACGGTCTTCGTCGCGTCGAACGCGCGAAGCCACCTGCAGGCCTGAAAGCCGTCCATCGCGGGCATGACGACGTCCATCAGGATGAGATCGGGGCGCTCCGACACGGCCTTCGCGATCGCCTCCTTGCCGTTGCGCGCGATGACGATGTCGTAGTCGTCCGCACCGAGCGCCAGCTGCTGTGACAGCAGCGAAGTCAGCGAGTCGTCGACGACGAGGATCTTCTTCTTTCGAGCTCCCTCGCTGGCCTGGTTACCAGGCGCGGACGGCCGGCTCCGCGGCGCCGAGTCGGAAGCGGAGGCCGTTTCCGGAGAGCTCTTTCGCGAGGAGTCGACACGACGATCGGCCATGAGGGAGCCTCCATGAGGAGGCGCCGTTCCCTAGGGCGCCTCCGGAGTGTTCAGGTTGCAACGAGTGGTCCCCTCGTCACCTTACCAGGATCGCTACCGCACCGGAACCAAGTTCCACTGTCACCCGATGTGGCCAAACCCGCGAATGTACTCCTGAACAGACCGCCGCGCCCTCCCCAGCGGCCAGCCGATGAGGCCGGCTGGCGCCTGGCCGAGAGGTGGAATCGCCCGGGCGTCCACGACAACGGCCGAGCCGTGTGGAGCGGAGGAGCACGCAAGAGCGTGAAAAGAGGGCTCGGCGGAGCCTGATCGCCGGCACAAGAAAGAAAGGGTAGTGCCCAGGGACGGAATCGAACCGCCCACACGAGGATTTTCAATCCTCTGCTCTACCAACTGAGCTACCTGGGCTTGCTGCAGACCCCGCGCTTACGCCGAGGCGTCGGTCACGGGCGGGCTACGTTACGCGGATGTAGACGTAAGTCAAAGGATTTCTGCATCCCGAGCTGCTCGTGCCGCGTCGGAAGCCCAGGAGGCGGCGGTGATTGTCGGCGCAGCCACCGCCGGCGCGGCCGCGATGCGGAGCCGTCATTCGGCGGTGTCGTCCGTCCCCGTGCCCTGCGCGGGCGCGGAGCGATCGACCAGCCGGAAGGCGGCCGCGAGCCACGAGGCGCGCAGGTAGGCGGCGGCCGCGAGCGCCGCGAGCTGCGCGGCGAACGCGGCGGCGACGCGCGGGCCCGTGCCGACGCCGGCGAGGTGTATCCCCCACGCCCCGCCTGCGAGCGCGACGGCGGCGAGCGCGCCTCGAGAAGCGCAGGCCCAGGCGGCCGCGAGCGGCGCGGCGCACAGCGCGTCGACCCCTCTGGCGACCGCGGTGTAGAAGCCCCGCTGCTCGGCCACGAGGGCGGCCCGCGCGAGGTCGTGGAGCAGACCGATGGCCACGACGTGCACCAGCGCGACCGCGGCGACGGCCGCCGCCGCGAGGTCGCGGCTGCGCGGCAGGGCCAGGAGCGCCGCGCAGAGCTTCATCCCGGGGAGCAGGACGAGCGCGGCGGCCGTGACCTGCGCCGCGAGCGCGACGCCCCAGAGCAAGGCGAGCGGGCCGATGGCGCGCGCCGCGCGGCCGCCCAGGGCCTGCGCCGAGAGCGGCCCCGCCTGGCTCAGCGCGGCGAGGAGCACCGCGAGCGGGATCAGCCCGAGCGCGGCGGCGAGCAGGGTGCCCACGCCGAGCTGCGCGGCGAGGGACGCGGCGGCGAGCGCCCCGAGGCGCCCGAGCTCGCCGAGCATCAGCCCGCCGGGATCGAACAGGATCGCGTCGCCGCGCGGATGATCGCCGACGACCTGGGCCGCGAAGACGGACAGCGGCGCCGCGACCACGAGCGAGGCGAGCACGCGATAGCCGAAGTAGAGCGCGATCGCGCCGGGCCGCTCGTGCGCGGCGGCGCGCCGCGCGGCAGGCCGGGCGCGCGGCGGATCGCCCCCTGCGGCCGCCGTCGAGCCCGGAACCATCGCGCCCTCCTCCTCCGCCGGCTCGCTCATGGCCCGAGGAGCGTGAGCGCGAGCCCCACGGCGAAGCTCGCGCGCGAGAGCACGCTGGGCGCGAGGAGGTCCGGATCCGCCCGACGCGCGTTGTTCGCGAGGTCCTCGTCGAGCAGCACCCGGTGGTCGGGGTCGATCACCACGGCGACCAGCGGCGAGGCGCCGGCGTAGGGGATCCGGGCGGCGCTCTCGTGCGCCTGCCACCGGACCCGCTGCACGCCGCCGTCCTCGCCGTGCAGCGCGACGTCGACGGGGAGCACGAGCGAGCCGCGGCGCCGCACGACGGCGTGGCCGCGATAACCCGCTCCCTCGTGGCCGCCCTCACCCGGAGCGGGCTCCGCGTCGCCTGCGGGCCACGAGTGGAACGTCGCGACCGTGTAGTCGACCCACCCGCCCTCGAAGAGCCCGGCGCGGAGCGCCTCGGCCGCCCCGTCGCCCACCTCGCGGCGCACGGCCTCGAGCAGCGCCTCGGGGCCGGGGTGACGGAACCGGTTCTCGCGCGCGTAGCGGCCCACGGCCCGGCGCACGAGGTCCTCGCCGTACACGCCGGCGAGGGTCGCGAGGAGGACCGCGGGCCTTCCGTACACGAGGCCGGCGTAGTCCGCCCCGTCCACGAAGCCCGTCGCCGGCTGCGCGACGGCGCCGTTGTGGCCCGACGCGAGCGCGTCGGCGCGGTACTGCGTCCGGAGGTCGATCTCGAGCCCGAGCAGCCGCGCCGCCGAGCTGTCGCCGTAGCGGGCGCGGAGCGCTTCGGCCTCGGCGTAGGTGGTGAGGCCCTCATCGAGGAACGGGTAGCGGTGCTCGTTGGTGGCGACGAGGCCGTAGAACCACTGGTGCGCGAGCTCGTGCACCGTGACCGCCTCGACGAAGCGCAAGCCCACCACGGGCCAGAGCCAGCTGCCGCCGGTCGTGATGAGCGTCGGGTACTCCATTCCGCCGGCCTCCTCGGCGCCCTCCGGCGGATGCACGATCGTGAGCGTGCCGTACGGGTAGCGGCCGAACGCCGCGCCGAAATGCGACAGGCCGAACCGGGCCAGGTCGATCTGGAGCGCCGCCTCGCGCTCGCTTCCCTCGGGGAAGAGGCAACGGATCGCGACGCCGTCGTCGGTCGTCGCGCGCATCTCGCGGAAGCGGTCCCACGCGGCGAAGGCGAAGTCGTGGACGTCCTCCTGCACGAACCGGCGGATCGCGCGGCCGTCGAGCCGCCGCTCTTCCACGAGCCGGCCGGTGGCGCCGACCGCGAACCGCTCCGGCACGTCGACGGTCACGTCGTAGGCCCCGAAGTCGGCGTAAAACTCCGAGAGCCGATGGTAGGGGAAGTGCGCCCAGGTCCCGTCGGGCTCGAGGCGAGCGATCTTCGGAAACCACTGCCCCACCATGTGAAAGCTCCCGTAGTGGCCCGTCCTCAGCGCGAGCGACGGGAGGTGCGCGTCCCAGGCGAGATCGATCGTGATCGCTTCGCCTGGAGCGACGGGCCGCGGCAGCTCCACGCGGATGTCGGTCTCGTCCTCGGGATCGCCGGGCGTCGTGGGGCGCCCCTGGGGCCAGACGTCCGCGCCTCCCATCTCGCGCACCGCGAAGCGCTTCACCTGGATGTGTCCGTAATCGTACAAGATTTCGTTGCCGCGAAAGCCCCCGATGGCCGACCGGAGGAACACGGTGCGCTCGCTCTTGAAGCCGTTCAGGTAGAGGTGGACGAACAGCTCGCGCTGCGGCTCGCGCGACGCGTTCCGCCAGACCAGCGTGCCCTCGCCGCGCATCGTGTGCTGCACCGGATCGAGGCTCGCGCGCAGCGTGTAGCTCGCGATCGGATCGGCGTGCGCCGCGAGCTCGGCGTCGGCAGGAGGCGCCGGCGATGGCGTGACGTGGGCGGCGCCGACAGCGGCTGCGGTGACGCCCGCGGGCTCCGCGTCGGCAGCGGCTGCGGTGGCGCCCGCGGCGTCGACGGTGCCTGCGCGAGCGGCCGGCGGCGGCTGCGCTGGAGCGCCGCGCGCGATCGTGGCGACGAGGGACGCCCCCGTTCGGCCGGCGAGCAACGCGAGGAGGAGACCGATGGCGGCCTGGAGAGCCGTGCGCACCGGTGCAACCTAGCGAGCCAGCGCCATCGCGGAAAGGCGCGTCAACACGCGCCGCAGCCCGCCCGGCACGATTCGAGGCCGGGACCGGGGACCTCAGGCGATCCCGACGCCTACACGCCGCCGACGATCCCCTCCTGCATGAGCTCGTACAGGAGCCGCAAGGCCTCGAGCGTCTGCATGCCCGAGACGTCGAGGATCTCGTCGATCGAGCTGTACCCGTCGATGCACGACAGCAAGAAGCCCGCGCGGTGATCGAGGTTCAACGAGCGGAGCTGGTCCGGCGACACCGCGAGGCGGAGCACGCGCGAGCCGTCGCCGAGGCGCGACTGGTACATCTGCCGCAACATCTCGACGCAGCTGTCGGCGTACTGCCGCGCCATCGAGTCCTTCGGGTTCTCCTCGAGCAGGCCCTCCGCGAGGACGAGCGCGCCCCCGAAGTCCCCCTGATCGAACCGGTGCTGCATCTGCTCGCGCGGCCCCTGGAGGCTCAGCTGGGGCTCGGTCGCACGGGAGTGGACCCCCTTGTCCACCCTCGCGGCAGCCGCCGGCGCGCGATCCGTCTCGATCCGGCGCGGCGCGCGATCCGTCTCGATCCGGCGCGGCGCGCGATCCGTCTCGATCCGGCGCGGCGCGCGCGCCCCGCCCTGCGTGTCGCCGGAGACCCGGTACGAGGTGGAGCCGGCGAGCGCGCCCGTCCCGCCGCGGAAGGCGGGCTCGTCGTCCTCCACGATCAGGCCGTACCGGAGCGTGCCGGGAGGCGGCGTGACCGGCTGCTCATCCATGGCGAGGCCCGGCTCCTCGAAGCCGAGATCGAGCCGGAAATCGATGCCCTGCGGCCCTGCGTCCTCGGGTGCGTATCCGCGCCCCCGCGCGCTCTGGGGGTCGTGAACGTCCCGCGCATCGACCGGAGGGCCACCGAAGACGTCGATCTCCCCGAAGCTGTGCGGGTACACCTGGCCCGGCTCGCGCAGGAAATCGTCGAGGTCCGGCCCGAG
Source organism: Sorangium sp. So ce590 (assembly GCF_051521365.1). NCBI lineage: Bacteria > Pseudomonadati > Myxococcota > Polyangiales > Polyangiaceae > Sorangium > Sorangium sp. So ce590. The sequence continues at coordinate 2,969,100 of NZ_CP150346.1, read as the reverse complement.
CTCGTGCTCGCCCTCGAGCGATCCGAAGCCCATCCGGCCGCCGGGCCGCGACGGAACCCCGGGCTCGTCGCACTCCAGGCCGAGCCGCGCGGCCTCCAGGTCGAGCCGCGCGGCCTCCAGGCTGGACGGGCCGTGCTTGCCCGAGAAGCTGCTGCCGGGCGGCGGCTCCCAGGGGATCGTCTTGCGCGTCGGCACGGGCGGGTACCCCTCCGGAGGCCCCTCGGGCGGGCGCGGCCGCTGGGCGGTGATCTCGGAGCTCGAATGAGAGCGACGGGTCATCATCTTTGCCACGTATTCGCTGACCGGGATTGGCGGCGGAAGGGTGATCTTGCCCTCGGCGTCCGGCTGCGGGGGCAAGCCGGAGGGCGGGGTCGCCATGCGGGGTGAGCCCTGCCCCTCGCGCGTCAGCGCGATGCGCGCGAGGATCTCCTTCGAGGCGACGGGCTGGGTGTCCTCGAGCTCGTCCACCTCATCGTGCCCCCAGGAGGAGTCCAGGGTCTTGGAGTCAGGCGGCACCGACCGCATCGTCTTCCCTCATCGCGGCCACCGTTCATCCCTGTGGCCTGGCTACGACACCCTTGAACATCCGGTGGGTGCGCGAGAGCGCCTCCATCTGCTCCTTGACCGCGGCCGCGTCGCGCCGGCCAATGGCCTGGCGCGAGCGGTCCACGATCCCGCGCGCCTTGCCGATGGCGTCGCGGCCGAAATCGCTGGACGCCACGATCTGCTCTACCTGCGGGAACATCCGCTCGATCTCGGCGATGAGCTTCTCGGCCTCCTGCCGGACGCCCTCGAACTGGTCGCTCACGCGGCGATCGACGAGGTACTCCTTCGCCGCCTCCATCATCTCGCCCACCTCCTCCTTCGTGAGGCCGCTCGACGCGGTGACCTGGATCGACTGCTGCTGGCCCGTCTCCAGATCCTTCGCGCTCACGGAGACGATGCCGTCGCTGTTGATCTCGAACGTCACCTCGATCTCGACCTGGCCCTTCGGTGCGCGGCGCAGGCCCGTGAGGATGAACTCGCCGAGCAGCTCGTTGTCGGTCGCCTTCTGGTGCTCGCCCTGCATGACCAGGATCTTCACCGCGGTCTGGTTGTCGCGGCTCGTCGTGAAGATCTTCGACCGGCTCGTGGGCACGGTGGTGTTCTGCGGGATGAGCTCCTCGAAGTTCGACCCGAAGGTCATGATGCCGAGCGCGTGCGGCGTGACGTCGAGCAGGATCATCTGCTTCGTCTCGTCCACGAGCGCGGCGCCCTGCACCGCCGCGCCGAGCGCGACCACCTCGTCGGGGTGCACCCCCTTGCACGGCTCGCGCTCGAAGAAGTCGCGCACGGCCTCCTGCACCCGCGGCATGCGCGTCATGCCGCCGACGAGCACGACGTCCTCGATCTCGTCGCGATCGAGCCGCGCATCCTCGAGCGTCTGGCTGCAGATCTCGACGCACCGCTCGACGAGGTCCTCGCACAGCTCCTGCAGCGTGACCCGCGAGAGCGTGCGCTGCAGGTGGAGCGCCTCGTTGCGCGCGCTCGAGATGATGAACGGCAGGTTGATCTCGGTCTCCAGCACGCTGGACAGCTCGCACTTCGCCTTCTCGGCCGCGTCCTTGAGCCGCTGGAGCGCCATCCTGTCCTGCCGCAGATCGACGTCGTGCTGCTCCTTGAAGCCCTGCACCAGCCAGTCGATGACCCGCGCGTCGAAATCCTCGCCGCCGAGGAACGTGTCGCCCGCGGTGGCGATGACCTTGAAGACCCCGCCCGCGCCGATCTCGAGCACGGAGATGTCGAACGTGCCGCCGCCGAGGTCGAACACGGCGATCGTCTTCTCGAAGTTCTTGCCGAACCCGTACGCGAGCGCCGCCGCCGTCGGCTCGTTGACGATGCGGATGACGTCGAGCCCCGCGATCTGGCCCGCGTCCTTCGTCGCCTGCCGCTGGTTGTCGTTGAAGTAGGCGGGGACGGTGATCACCGCCTTCGAGACGGGCTCGTTGAGGTAGTCCTCGGCGAACAGCTTCATCTCCTGGAGGACCATCGCGCTGATCTCGGGGACCGAGTACGTCTTGTCGCGCAGCTGGATGCGGACGTCCCCGTGCGGCCCCTCGACGATCTTGTACGAGGCAGTCAGGATCGCGTTCTTCACCTGCGGGGACGACCACTTGCGGCCGATCAGCCGCTTCGCGGCGTAGACCGTGTTCTCGGCGTTGGTGATCGCCTGCCGCTTCGCGATGTGCCCGCAGAGCCGCTTGCCGGCCTCGGTGATCGCCACCATGGACGGCGTCGTTTTGTACCCACCGCGATTCGGGATGACGGTCGGGACGCCCTCCTCGACGATGGCAACGCACGAATTCGTGGTGCCAAGGTCAATGCCGATGACACGCTCCATCGATGCCGCTGCTCCTCTTGTGATCTTCGGCTAGTGATCTTCGGCCCGAACGGCCGCCGAGGTCACGATGCTAGACCGTTTCGCGGAGCCGAGCGGGCCAATCGTGCTCGGCCCCTTCCGAAGGCGCCGCCCCCGGCCCGACCGCGGCAGGCGTTACCGGGCGGCGCTAGACTTGCTTCCCGTACGCCTTGGCCTGCTCGCGCGCCTGGGCGATGAGGTCGCGCAGCCGGGCGTCGTTCCCTGCGAGCTCGCCCGCGCGGTCGAGCTCGCCCGTCGCGCTCTTCGTGAGCCCCGCGGCCGCGTACGAGAGCGCGAGCGTCAGCCGGTACTCCACCGAGGCGGGCACGAGCTCCACCGCCCGGCGTGCGAACTCCACCGCCCGTCGCGTGTTCTCCCCGGCCTGGAGCGTCGCGTAGGCGACCCGCTCGTGCGCGTCGGCGTCGTCCGGGCGACCGTTGCACACCTTCGCATAGCTCAGCGCCGCATCGACCCAGCGCCCGGTCTGTGCCTCGTAGTGGGCCTGCTTGAGGTAGCCGTCCGCCAGCGCCACCGCCGCGAGGCGCTGCACGTCGGCCGACGCCCTCTGGAGCGCGGCGTCCTCCGGCGCGAGCGACGCGGCGATCCGGAACGCGTTGGCCGCCCCCGCGTAGTCGTTCCGGTCGAGCGCGGACCGAGCCGCCTCGGCGTGCCGCGCGATCTGGTTCCGGAGCGCCTCGTTGCGGGCGGAATCGTAGCGCGCCTTGAGCGCCTCGACCGCCCTCATCGACTCGGGCGATCGGACGCCGCCCGGGGCCCTCGACACCGCCGCAGCGGCGGGCGCCGTGACCGCCGCTGCGGCAGGCGCCGGGGCCGCCGCTGCGGCAGGCGCCGGGGAGGGCGCGCCCGCCGGAGCGCGCCGCAGGCCTCCGGTGAGCTTGCGCGCGAACGTCTCGCGCCGATCCTTCGCGCTGGGAGCGGGCGCGGCGGGCGAGCCGGCCGACGCGCTCCGCGCCGGCGCGCCTCCGTGGTCCGGCGAGCTCGCCGCGTAGGACGGCTGCGCCGGCGCCGCTGCGCGCGTGAACGCCGCGGCGGGGGCCTGCTCGGCGGGTGGGCGTTCGGAGGAGTAACGTCCGGGCGACCCGACCACGTCGTGCGGATCGGCGAACGCAGCGCGCACCGAGGCGTCGACGGCGGTGGAGATCGTGGCGATGTCGCGGGGCGTCTGCTCGATCAGCGCCGCCATCGTCCGGTTCTTGTGGGTCTGCTCGAGGTACCCGTCGTACTCGGCGCGCCGCTGCTTCGACGTCAGCGTGTCGTGCGCCAGCGTGATGCGCGTGAAGAGGGCCTCGATCTTCTGCTTGTACGAGCCGAGCTGCTTGCGGAAGTAGGTGTCCGGATGGAACTCCGGCGCGAGCTGGTAATAGGCGCTCTTGATCTGCTTCTTGTCCGCCTGGTCCGAGACGCCGAGCAGCGCGTAGTAGCTGAGATCGTCGAGCCGATAGTAGAGGTCGAGGATCCGCCGCTTCCGGTCGGGGGCGAGCTCGACCGGCTCGTCCAGCTCGGAAGGATCGTAGAGCGGCAGGGAGTCCACCTGCTGGAGCGCGTCGCGGCCGAGCGGGACGGACTCGCCCCCGGACGACGTCGGCCGCTCCGGATCCGCCGCGGCCCCACGCCGCGCAGCGTCGGCCGCGCCCCGCGGCGGAGGTGGGCCAGAGGGCTCACCGTCCAGGAGGATGGCGCCGAAATCGCGCAGGCGGCGCAGCGCCTCGACGGTGTCGCCGTGCGACATGCCCGTGATCAAGGACAGATCCCGATCGGTCAGGACGCCGTCGATCCGGGACAGGAGGAACGCGTCCGCGGGTTTCAGCGGGAGCGACTTGAGGTCGTACCCGGGTTTCGGCCTTGGCACACGGAGCGTCATCGGGTCGGGCAGCGACGCCCTCCCGCCGAGTCTAACGAGGAACGCGCGCCCGTCGCAATTGGAGACCACGGCCGGCGCGCGCTTCAGCGAGGCTTTTCCTGGGCGCCCTTCAGGGCCTCGGTGATAACGTGATCCTGGATCGAGATCGCCCGCTCCAGCAGGCCGACCGCGCGCGCGCGGGCCTGCGCCGCCGCCGCGCGCTCCCCCTTCTCTTCCAGCGCCTTCGCGCGGCGCTCCTCGACCACGCCCGCCACCTCGTAGAGGTGGCCCTCGTAATGAGAGGGCGCCGGCGCCAGCCTGAGGCCCGCGTCGATGTCGCGCGCCGCGGCGTCGAACTCGCCGGCCTCGCCCCGGAGCTCCGCCAGCCGGGCGTAGGTGTCCGCCGTCACCTCGGCGACCTCCGGCGGCGTGCCCGGCGGCCTCGGCGCTGCGATGATCCCCTCGAGGGCGCGGACCGCGACCACGCGATCGCCCGCGCCGAGCGCCACGTCGGCGGCGTGGTGCGCCGCGCGCGCCCGGGAGAGAAAGGCGAGCAGCGTGGGATCGACGATCTGCGCCGGGGCGCACGCGCACGCCGGATCGCCCGGGGCCGCGCCGACGCGCGCACGCTCGTCGTCCCGGGCGCACCCGAGGTGCGCCGCTGCGAGGAGCCCCAGGCAAGCGACGACGAGGCGGGCGCTCCGCATCAGCGCACCCCCCACGCCGCATACCGGTTCTGGCGCAGATCGGACGCGCGCGCGGCGGCGATGCGATCGATCCGCTCCGTCTGGCCGCCCTCCCTCGGGAACGGCGCGGCCGGATCGAAGAGCGCGGTGGTCGAGCGCGCCTCGATCAGCGAGGGCAACGGCGCGGCCGCCGCGGGCGGCGCGCCGTCGTCGCCGGACGCGCGCACGACGGAGGCGCGCTCTTCCCGGAGCTGGCCGAAGATCAACGCCGCGGCGGCCGCCGCCGCGGCGAGGGTCGAGAGCGCCGCCATCGTGACCGGCGCGATGCGCCGGGCGCGAGGCGCGGGCGAGGCGCGGAGGGCCCCCTCGACGAGCGCGCGGCTCCGGAGCTCCGCGAGCGGCGCCGGGCGCCACGCGGCCCGGAGCGCGACGGCGAGCTCCGCGAGCTCGTCGCGCGCGCCGGGCGAGGCGAGCTCCCCGTCGCCGCCGGAGCCGCCGCCCCGCCCGGGCCCGCCCCGGCCGGCGGCCGCAGGATCGAGCGCCTCCCGCAGGCGCTCGGCAGCGCGCCGCTCGGCCCTGGTCGGCGACGCGCCGTCGTCACCGAGCGCGCGCGCGAGCAGCGCCTCGTGGTCGGCCCTGTCGAGCCCGAGAGGCCGAGCTGCGGCCCGGAGCGCCTCCGCGAGCGGGACCTCGCCGCGATCGAGCGCCTCCGCGAGCTCGCGCGCGGCGCGCTGCTCGTCGTCGGGCGCCGGCGCGAACGGCTCCGCCTCGGGCGAGACGAGCGCGAGCCGCCGGCCGCGCTCCGGGCCGCCGCGGCGCTCCACGGGCCCGTTTCCGGTCGGCGGGGGGCGCGGATCCGAGGGCCGCCGCGGCTTCATCGCGCCCCTTCCTTATGCTCCGCGTGCGGCGCGGCAACCCCCGCGGCGAGCGCCTTCTTCAGCGCGGTCATGGCGCGGTGCAGGACGACATCGAACGTCGCCACGCTGACCCCGAGCGCGCGGGCCACCTCGTCGCGGGACCGCTCCTCGAGCACCCGGAGCCGGATCGCCTCGGCGTAGCGCGGGTTGAGGCGCCCGAGCGCATCATCGACCCGCGCCCGCGCGTCGGCGAGGTCGCGCTTCTCGCAGAGCTCGACCTCGCCGCGGGCGGTGAGATCGGTCTCGGCGGCGTCGATCTCGCGCTGCAGATCCTCGGGCTCGAAGAGCGCCTCGCGGCGGCGCGCGCGGAGCATGTCGAGCGCGATGCGCAGCGCGATCACGCGGAGCCAGGGGTAGATGCCGCAGCTCTGCCACTGGAACTGGGAGAACCGCTCGACCACCCGCGCGTACGTCTCGGCGAGGGCGTCCTGCGCGGCCGCGTCGGAGCCGAGGCGGGGCAGCAGCACCGCGCGGTACAGCGCAGGCCCGTACCTGCGGAGCAGCTGGCCCAGCGCGGCGCGATCGCCCTGCGCGGCGCGCTCGCATTGGAGGCGCTCCGCCTCGAGATCGGGCCTCGCTGCTGCCACCGCCGTCACAGCGGCGACGATACCCGGACGTGGGACGGTTCGCACCGAAGTCCGCCTTGCGCCCGCGGCGGGACGGCGCGCCCCGCGGCCCCGGTGGAACGCGGGCGCGCCGCCGGGGTGCCGCCGCGCGCCGCCGCGAGGGCGCCACGCGGCGGCGGGGACCGAGCGCGGGGAGGCTGCCGCATTCACACCTCGACAACGGCCCAAAGCCGTGGACCTTACGGCCCGGAGCCTCCACATTGTGCCGGCCTCGACGCGGAGCGTTCTCCGTGAAAGGAAGCCCTCGTGACCCTCGATACAACGTTCAGGTCTCGCGCACGCCCCGGGGTTGGGCGACGCGTCGGGACCAGCCTGTGACGGCAGGGCCGTCCGGCGAGCGGCGACGCTCGCTGAATTGCGCGCGCTGCGGCGCCCTCAACGGGAGCGACTTCAGCCGATGCATCCGCTGTGGAGCGCCGCTGCTCCTCTCTGCGGCCCGCGCCGTGCCGGCGAGGGGACCCTTCGACGGGCGGAGCCTGCTCGCGACCAAGATCCTCGGCGGGCTCACGGCGTTCGTATTCGTCGGGCAGATGGTGGCCGCACACTCCCGCGATCTCGGCCTCCTCTCGGCGTGGGACAGGTCGAACTACCTCCGCTTCGGCGCGCTCCTCGTGGAGCCAGGAGAGCCGTTCGAGCCGTTCCGCCTGCTCTCCGCGGTCTTCGTCCACATGGGCGTCCTCCACTTCGGCATGAACATGCTGACGCTCGGCATGCTCGCCCGCGCCGCCGAGCCCGCCGTCGGCTCGGCGCGGTTCGCGATCGCCTACGTCCTCACGGGCCTGCTCGGATTCGTCGCGAGCGCCGCCTGGAACCTCTTCGTGCAGCCCGAGGTCGTGTGCACCGCGGGCGCGAGCGGCGCGGTGTTCGGCGTGATGGGCCTCCTGCTCGGCTGGCTGCTCCGCCGCCGCGACCCGCGCTGGAAGGACCTGGCGCTCCAGGCCGTGTTCTACATCGTCCTCTTCGGCTTCGTCGTGAACGCGTCGAACACCGGCATCCGCATCAACAACGCGGCGCACATCGGAGGCCTGGCCAGCGGCGCGCTGCTCGGGCTGATCTACGCGGGCCCGGCGCGGATCCGGTTCGAGGGCGTGATCAACGCCGGCGCGCTCGCCGGCGTGCTCGCCTGCCTCGCCGCGCTCGGGCTCGCCCAGCGCTCGCCGCTCTGGCGTGCCACGGAGTCGATCGACGGGCTCTCGCGGATCGAGGCGCCCGCACGCGAGGAGCGCGACGAGCCCGGGGCGGCTCCGCGGGAGACGACCGGGGCGCTGTCGCCGCGATCGGCGGGGTCGCCCGCGCCGGGCGGCCCTGACGAGGCGTGACGCTGATTGCCGCGCCCTGCCCGAACGTCTAAGCGCCATCCTCGCATTCACGTGGGGGCGGGCCTGTCGGTCCGTTCCCTCTCCGGAGACGTCATGGTCCGAACCTCATCGCGCATCGCCTCGTGCGTGCTTGCCGCGTCTCTCCTCGGCGGCTGCCACGTCACCCTCCAGAGCGGCAGCAAGCCGGCAGAGACGTCGCCGCCGCCCCCACCTCCCCCCACTAAGACCGCCTCCCGGTCGCGCAAGCCGGCCAAGCCGGAGCCGGAGCCAGCGCGCCGCAAATCCCCGAAGTGGCGCCTGCCCACGCACAATGCGCCGCGCATCACCGCCCCGAACGTGTTCGGCAACGGGGAGAACGGCGCCTTCCGGGGGCTCGCCTACGTGATCCCCGAGAACAGCCGGACGCTCCCGAGCTTCGACGGGCTCGTGCCGTTCGCTGTGCTGTACACGGACAAGTTCGAGGTGAAGTCGCAGGACTTCTCCGCCGGCTTCCCGGGCGCGCTCGCGCAGAACGAGTGGTTCGCCATCCGCTTCGAGGGCGAGTTCAAGGCGCCCCAGGAGGGCATGTACCAGTTCCGGCTCACCGCGGACGACGGCGCGATCCTCTACATCGACGACAAGCGCGTGCTCGCGAACGACGGGGTCCACAGCGCGAAGAGCGCGGACGGCGAGACGCGGCTCACCGAGGGGACGCACCGGCTGCGGCTCGACTACTTCCAGGCGCAGCGGGGCCAGGTCGCGCTCCTGCTCCAGATGGGCCAGAAGGACAAGCTCGAGCCGCTCGTCGGGCTCCGCTGACGAAGGACCGCGCCGGCCGGCCGACCGGAGCTCGGCCAGCGCCGTCCGGCGCGGCGCGCGGCGGGCTGACGCGCGCACGCCACGGCGCCCCCGATCCCCTTTTCGTGTATCGTCGCCGCCGCCCATGGCGTCGGTGAACCCACTGTCGCGCGAGCTCGTATTCAAGATCGTCTATTACGGGCCCGGCCTGGGCGGGAAGACGACCACGCTCGAGTACCTGCACGCCACCGCGAAGCCCGAGTACCGCGGCAAGCTCGTCTCCCTGGCAACGCCGGTCGACCGGACGCTCTACTTCGACTTCCTGCCGGTCCGACTCCCGCAGCTGCGCGGGATGAACGTGCGGCTCCAGCTCTTCACGGTGCCGGGGCAGGTCTACTTCAACGCGACCCGAAAGCTGGTGCTCACGGGCGCCGACGGCATCGTGTTCGTCAGCGACTCGCAGGCCGTTCGCGCCGATGCAAACATGGAAAGCCTGGAAAACCTGCGCGACAACCTGGCCGAGCAGGGGCGGGAGCTGAGGCACATCCCGCTGGTCTTTCAGCACAACAAGCGCGATCTGCTGGATCTGCTCCCCCTGGAGGAGCTCGATGCGATGCTGAACCCGTCCCGCGCCGTCTCGCTGGCCACGTCGGCGAAGACGGGGCTCGGCATCTACGAGGGGCTCGAGGAGATCAGCGCCACGGTGCTGCGCGCCTTCGAGAGCCGCCTGCCCGACGCGATGGGCATCGGGCTCGGCGGGTTCGACGCGATCGAGGGCGGGCTCGTCACCGCGCTTCGCGACGCGTCGCCGCCGCCGTCGGCGCAGCTCGATGCGGTGATCTCGCGGCTCGCTCCGCCCAGCAAGCCGTGGTCGACGATGCCCCCGCACTCCACGATCGACGACCCGGACGAGGCAGAGGCCGCGCCCGGCGCGACCTCCTCGCCGGGTCTCGACGTCCCGCCGCGCAGCACCGGCGTCCGGGATCCGGTGAGCCGCGGGATACCGCCGTCGCTGCGGCTCGCCGCCCGGAGGCTGGCCGCGTCGGCGGAGGCCCCGGCGACCGCGCGCGCGGATGGACCGTCCGCGGCCACGAGGCACCTCGCCCAGCCGGGCCTCTCGTTCGTGGCGCTGTGGCCGACCGCCGAGCGCGAGGTGGTCGCCGAGATCGAGGCGGACATCGCCGCCGAGCGGTACGCCGTGGCGCTCGATCGCTGCGACGCGCTCGTCGCGGGGATCCTCGACAAGGCGGCGGAGCTCGCGGGCTCGACCGACGCGCCGCGCGACGCCTCGACGGTGCCGGCGCTGCTCGGCCTGGACGGGCGCCGCTACCTCGGCTTCCGCGCCGCGGTCCGGAGAGCGCGCTCCGGCAGCGAGGTGACCGAGCGCGACGCGCTCAAGGCGTTCGCGTTCGCCATCGAAGCGCGGCTCGCCGAAAGTGCGATCTGACGCGGCGCAGGTGCGAGGGCAGCCCCGCCGCCGTCACAGGCGATCGAGCGAGGCGACGCCGGAGTAGCGGCGCATCGACACGCTCATGAGCAGCGCGATCGCGACCATCACGGTGGTCACGCTCGATCCGCCGTACGAGAACAGGGGCAGCGTGACGCCGACGACCGGCAGCGCGCCCGACGTCATGCCGAGGTTGATGACCGCGTGCCAGAAGATGATCGCCGCGCAGCCGACGCCGAGCACCGCGCCGAAGCGGTCCTTCGCCATCGACGCGATGCGGATCCCCCACACGACCAGGAACGCATAGAGGCACACGAGGACCACGCTCCCGACGAACCCCCACTCCTCGGCGAAGACCGGGAACGGGAAGTCGGTGAACTGGTCCGGCAGGAAGAGGAACTGGTTCTGGGTGCCCCGAAGATACCCGTTGCCGAACAGCCCGCCGTTGCCGATCGCCACGCGCGAGTGGTGGGCGTGCCAGCCGCGGTGCAGGAGGTCCTCCTCGGGGTGGAGGAACACGAGGACGCGGGCGCGCTGGTAATCGAGCAGCACGTACTCCCAGAGGATCGGCACCGCGATGAGGATGGACACGACGAACAGCGCGGCGCTCCTCCACCGCACCCGCGTGAGCGCCGCGATCGTCAGGAAGACGAACACGAGGATGGTCGCCGTCCCGAGATCGGGCTGCTTGAGCACAAGGAGCGCAGGGACCGCGGTCAGCGTCGCCGGGATCGCGAGATCGCGGAGAGTGCGGCCCTCGTTGCGCGGGTCGTCGTGCAGGAACTTCGCCAGCGCGATGACCAGGAACACCTTCATGAACTCGCTGGGCTGGAAGCGGAACGCCCCGAACTCGATCCACCGCGCGGAGCCGCGCACGTCGCGCGCGAGCACGAAGACGAGCGCCAGCGAGAAGACGCCGAACGTGTAGAGAACGTAGCCGAGGCGCTCCAGGTGCCGGTAGTCGATCGCGATCAGGACGCCGCCGATGATGCCGCCCATGAACAGCCAGTAGACCTGGCTGATGTAGAGCTCCGCGCGCGAGCCGGAGTAGACGCTCGTCGCGCTGTAGAGGTTGACGACGCCGAGCACCGCGATCGACACCCCGGCGATGAAGAGCGGCCAGTCGAAATGGTCGCGATCACGAGCTGAGAGGGAATCGCCCCGGATCATGGCGTGCGCCCCGACGCGGCGGGCGTGCGGCCCGCGCTGCTCTTGCCCGCGCGCGGCCCCTCACTGGGGCCGCCGCGCCGCTCCTTCGCGAGCTCCTGGTACGCGCGGACGACCTCGAAGGCGACGGGCGCCGCGTGCTTGCCGCCGGCGCCGCCGTGCTCGACAAGCACGACCACGGCGACCTCGGGCGCGCGCGCCGGCGCGTAGCCGGCGAACCAGGCATGCTCGCGGTTGAAGTACCAGACCCGCTCGGCCTCGACGCCGCGCGTGAGCCGGTGCGAGACCTGCGCGGTCCCGGTCTTGCCCGCCATCTCGACGCCGGCGACGCGCGCCTTGAACGCCGTGCCGCCCTCCTCGTTCACACCGGCGACCATCGCCCGGTGCACGAGGGTGAGGTTCTCCGGCCGGATGTCGATCTGGCGGCGCACGCGCGGCGTGAACTCCTGGACGACCGTGCCGGCGCTCGTCTCGACGGCCCGCACGATCTGCGGCTGGTACAGCGTGCCGCCGTTCGCGAGCGCCGCGTACGCCAGCGCGAGCTGGAGCACGGAGACCGTCGTCGCGCCCTGGCCGATCGCCGCGTTCAGGCCGAACCCGAGCCGGTACTGGCCCTTGTTCCGGAGCGTCATCCACGCCCGAGTCGGCATCCTGCCGCCCGCCTCGGCGTTGATGCCGAGCCCCGTCCGCGCGCCGAGCCCGTAGCGCTGGCCCATCTCGGCGATGACGTCCATGCCGACGCCGTACTCCGCCGCGAGCCGGTAGAAGAAGACGTTGCACGACTCGGCGATGGCCTTCTGCATCGCGACCGGCCCGTGCACGTGCGTGCACCGGAAGGTGCGCTTGCCGAACGTGAGCGCGCCCCGGCACCGCGAGGACTGCCGGGGATCGATGAGCCCCTTCTCGAGCGCCGCCAGCGCGGTGAACGGCTTGAAGGTCGAGCCGGGCGGGTACGCCCCGGAGAGCGTCTTGTCGAGGGCGGGCTTCAGCGGATCGGAGTAGAGCCGCCGGAAGGCGTCGCGGATGACCTGCTTGCCCGAGCCGCCCGACAGCGCGTTCGGGTTGTAGCCGGGCTTCGAGTAGAGCCCGAGGATCCTGCCGGTGCGCACATCGATGACCGCGACGCCGCCGGCGAGCGCCCCGCGCATCGCCTTGTCGATCGCCTTCTGGATGTCGGCGTCGAGCGTCAGCCGGAGGTCGCGCCCGGGGATCGGGTCGACCCGCCGCGGCTCCTCGATGATCCCCTCGCCGCCCGCCCGGCGCCGCCCCTTGGCGTCGACGAGCACCTTCTCCCAGCCGCGCGTGCCGCGGAGGTAGCTCTCCCATGCGCGCTCGATCCCGGTGACGCCGATGCGGTCGCCCTCGATGTAGCCGACGCTCCGGAGCGACGCGAGCCGCTCGGCGTCCACCTCGGCCATGTAGCCGAGGACGTGCGAGCCGACCTCCTCGTACGGGTAGTAGCGCACCGGGACCGGCACCACGTCGACCCCCGGCAGCTCGGCGTCATGCGTCGCCAGGATCGCCACGGCGTCGCGCGAGATGTCCTCCTTCAGCAGGATCTGCTGGTTCTTGCGCGGGCCCTCGTCGGCGCGGATCGAGGTGATGAGCGCCTCGAGCCGCGCGCGCTCGTCGATCCCGACGCCGAGGTACTCGACGATCTTCGGCCAGGTCGTCTCCATGTCGAGGCGCCGCGGGACGACGTACACGTTGTACGAGGGCCGGCTCGCCGCGAGCACCTTGCCGTTCTTGTCCCGGATGATGCCGCGCGTGGTCGCGAGCGTCACCCGCCGCACGATGTTCTCGCGGGCGATGGCCATGTTCTCGTCGGCCTCGAGGACCTGGAGGTAGAACAGGCGCCCGATGAGCAGCATGAAGCCGACCATCATGCCGAGCGCGATCCACCGGAAGCGCCGGCGGAACTCGCTCACGTCGGAGCGCTGGACGAGGAGGCTCACCGCGGGCTCTCCCCCGGCCGCGGGACGTTGATCGTCGCCTGGTGCACGCGCTCGGCCAGCGCGAAGACGAACGGCGCGAAGAGCGCCGTCGAGACCGCGTGCGGCGCCACGAGCAAGGCGAGCGCGCGGGGGCGCGCCGCGTCGCCTCCGAAGATGGCGGTGAGGATCACGATGAGCACCCCCTCGACGAGGCCGAAGACGAAGGCCAGCGCGATCTTCGTGAGGAGCGTCTGCGCGGCGAGCCGCACGCCGGCCGCCCGCGACACGACGAAGGTCGCCACGGTGATGAAGGTGAACAGGCCGACCGGCGCGCCGGTGAAGAGATCGAGCAGGTAGCCGAGCAGGAAGGCGAGCGCGGCGCCCCGCGCCATCGAGTACTCGTGCACCCCCATGAACACGACGAGCGGAAGGAGCAGGCTCGGCGTGGAGCCGGGGATGTTCAGCTTGCCGATGAGCCGGAACAGGTTCGACTGAACGATCAGCAGGGCGGCGCCCATCGCCAGGAACGCGGAGTTTCTCATCGCGTCACCTCCGCTGCGCCTGCGGCGGCGCCTCCTCCGGAGGCGTCGTCGTCACGATGAGCACCTCCTCCAGCCGGGAGAAATCGACGGCCGGGGCGACGTAGACCTGCTGGTAGATGCCGAAATCGCGGCGGATGACCTGCGTCACGGTCCCGACCGGGATCCCCTTCGGAAAGCGCCGGCCGACGCCGCTGGTCACGAGGAGGTCGCCGACCTCGATCTCGTCGGTGCGCTGCACATACTCCACGCTGCAGGAGTACTTGCTCTCGTCGCCCGTGCCGCGGACGAAGCCGCGCGCGCCGGTCCGCTCGACGACCACATCGACGCCGCTGCCCCCGTCGACGACGAGCCGCACGTCGACCGTGTCGCCGGCGCTCTTCAGCGTCGTGCCGACCACGCCGTCCGCGGAGAGGACCGGCAGGTTGGAGCCGATGTCCCGCGCCTCGCGATCGAGGGTGACGCGCACCACGCGGAAGAAATCGTTGGTGCTCTTGCCGACGACCTGGGCGCTCACCACGTCGGTGCGGAGGCTCTGGCGCAGATCGAGCAGCCTGCGCAGGCGCCGGTTCTCCTCCTCGAGCGCCTCGAGCTTCCGCACCCGCTCGCGGAGGCGGGCGATCTGCGAGGCCTGCCTGGCGTTGTCCTCCTTGACGTCGACCAGGTAGATGTAGTCGCCCCAGAGGTTCGAGAGGCCGCGCGCCAGGGTCGCGGCCGCGTACTGGATCGGCGCCGCGAGGCCGATGATGATCCGGTCGGCCCCCGTGTTGTGCTTGGGGTCGCGCATGCTGGCGCGCAGGAACCAGAACGGCACCGCGAGCGCCAGCAGCACGATCACGAAGTCGCGGTAGCGTTTCAGGTTCACCGTGGCTCCCGGACCCAGGTAGTACGGGACGACCCGCGAGGCCACCCCTGTCGTCGCCGCGCGGCGCCCGCCCCCGCGAGGCGCGCGCCGCAGCAGCAGAGCCCCGCCGGCAAGCTCACGGGCGGAGCACGAGACCAGTCGTCAGCTGATCGTGACCTCTTTCAAGAGCTCGAGGTGATCCAGCGCCTTGCCGCTGCCGAGCACCACGGCGCTGATCGGGTCGTCGCACACCATCACGGGCAGCCCCGTCTCCTCGCGGAGGAGCACGTCGAGGTTCTTGAGGAGCGAGCCGCCGCCGGTGAGCACGATGCCCTTGTCGACGATGTCGGCGGCGAGCTCCGGCGGCGTGCGCTCCAGCGCGATGAGCACGGCGTCCACGATGGCGTTCGTCGGCTCGCTCAGCGAGTCGCGGATCTCGTCCGAGTTGACGACGACCGTCTTGGGGATGCCCGCGACCATGTCGCGCCCCTTGACCTCCATCGTGAGCTGCTGCTCGAGCGGGTACGCGTTGCCGACCGTGATCTTGATGCGCTCCGCGGTCTGCTCGCCGATGGCCATGTTGTACTTGCGCTTCATGTAGGCCATGATCGACTCGTCCATCTTGTCGCCGCCGACGCGAACGCTCTGCGAGTAGACGATGCCGGCGAGGGAGATGACGGCGACCTCGGTCGTGCCGCCGCCGATGTCGACGACCATGTTGCCGCTGGGCTCGGTGATCGGCAGCCCGGCGCCGATCGCCGCCGCCATCGGCTCCTCGATCAGGTAGACCTCGCGCGCGCCGGCGCCCTCGGCGCTCTCCTTCACCGCCCGCTTCTCGACCTCGGTGATCCCGAAGGGGACGCAGATGATGATGCGCGGCTTGACGAGCGTGCGGCGGGTGTGCGCGCGCGCGATGAAGTACCGGAGCATCGCCTCGGTGATCTCGAAGTCGGCGATGACGCCGTCGCGCAGCGGTCTCACCGCCTGGATGTTGCCCGGGGTGCGCCCGAGCATCTCCTTCGCCTCGCGGCCGACGGCGAGCACCTTCTTGCCGCCGCGAGCATCGCGCTGGACGGCGACCACCGAGGGCTCGCATGAGACGATCCCCTTGCCCTTCACGTAGATGAGGGTGGTGGCGGTGCCGAGATCGATCGCGAGATCGTTCGAGAACAGGCCGAAGAGCCAGTCGAAGATCATCGCTTCGCCCTAGAAATGGACAAGGTTAAGCCGAGCACCGCGAGGGCGCAGGAGCCAGACCCGAGGCCCGAAAGAGCGGGCCCGGCGGCAGCAGCCAGCAGTGCAGCGGGGCCTAGCCCTTCGAGATCTTGCCTTCTTTGTGCTCGGTGTGCTTGCGCTCGGTGGGGCAAAACTTCTTGATGACGAACTTCTCCGTCATCGTCCGCTTGTTCTTCGTCGTGTGGTAGTTCGCGCGGCCGCAGGTACCGCACGTCAGCTTGATGATGTCGCGCATCGGAGATCTCCGAAGACAGGGCCGATCTGTTTCACAGACGGCCCTGGTTGAACCTAGGCGCGGGCAGCACGGGAGCGCTGGCACCGCAACCGGCAGGGGACCAGTGGACGTGAGCGGGCTCAGCGACGCCCGACCGCCCGTCTGGAGGGCGCCTACCCTACGAGAAATGGTGCAGTTGTCAACCGGGAGAGCTCATTCGTCGTCCCAGTCGTCACCCGTGCGGCCGCGATCCCAGTTCTTGTTGTTGCTGCGACGGCCGGCACCGCCGGCGGCACCGCCACCAGCACCGGGAGGGCCGTCGCCGTCGTGTGCGCCGCGCCGCCGGCGATCGTCGAACGTCTTGCGCGCAGGAGGCGGAGGCGCGCCGCCGCCAGGGCCGCCCGCGAAGCCGCCGCCGCCACCACCGCCGCCGCCGCCGGGGAAGCCACCGCCGCCGCCGGGGAAGCCACCGCCGCCGCCACCGCCGGGGAAGCCGCCGCCGCCGAAGCCGCCGGGGCGCTGCTCGCGCTCGGGGCGCTCGCCCTTCGGATGAGCGAGGTTGACGACGAGGCGCCGGCCACGCACGTCCACACCGCGCAGCGCATCGATCGCCCCCCGCGCCGCCTCGGCGCTGGCCATCGTTACGAAGCCGAACCCGCGCTTGCGACCATCAGGGTCCATGGGCAGGTGGACCCGCACCACCGGCCCCGCGCCCGTCGAGCCGATCAGCCCCTCGACCTCCTCGACGCTCGCGTCATAGGGGAGATTGCCGACGTAGAGGGTCCGATCGGGCGCTCCGGCCGGCCCGAGGCCCGCACCGCCGCCGCCGAGACCACCACCGACGCCCGGGCCGCCGCCGGGGCCCATCGGGCGCCCCTCGCGCCGCGGGGGCTCGGCCTGGAAGGGGCGGACCGAGATGGACTTGCCGCCCTGAAAGGACCCGTCGAGCGACTCGCGCGCGGCGTTGGCTTCGCCGGTTGTCGAGAGCGTGACGAAGCCGAAGCCGCGCGGACGACCTGTCGCACGATCTTTCGGAAGACTGACCTCGACGACGTTGCCGCCGGTGGCCTCGAAGAGCTGCCGCAAAACGTCTTCGGTGATGGAGTCGGGCAAGCCCGCCACGAACAACTTACGCGAATCTTCAGCCATTGTAGAAAAACCTGGGGTTGGCCCCTGCGTTCCCTCTTATTTGGTCCACTCGCTCCGTGATCGATGTCGATGATGCGGAGCGTTTCGCGAGCGCGCCTCGATCGACCCCGCCTTCGGCGGAAGGGGCAACCGAGCTCAATCGAGCGAAGGTCGGCGGGCCGACCCTCTGGTGCAAACTCCACCCCACGATATCTAGCGCCCCTGGCGCGTCAAGGGACCCGCCACGGGCGAGCGAGCCAAAAGCAGGCCCGTAAGGAGCGGTCCCGGGCCCCCCCAACGCCAGAGGCACAGCTCCGGCGGACCGGGCAGCCGCGCCGCCCACCCCCCGTCACCGGCGGGCGGCGCCGGACATCAGCGTCGGGAAGAGCAGCGCTCGGGAGGGCCACGTCGCCCAGGGCTGGCCGCATCATGAGGGGATCGCGCGATCTCGTTCTGTCCGACACGACCGGACGACGGCGCGCAAGTAGTTGAAATACAATGAATTTTTGCGGTACAGCGAGACGCGTGGGCCCCGATGCGCCTTTCCAGGAAGCCAAGGGCCGCCTGGACGACGGGCCCTGCGAGGGCGCCATTCGCCGCCTCTGCTGCAGCATGGAAGCGCCGGAGGAAGGGTTCGACAGCCGGGGCGCACGAGGGCCGCAGGGCGCGGCTCGGGGGGATTACCGATTGACCCGGGCGCGCGACGCCCGGGGCTCCTCGGTTTCGTCGCCCTCATCGTCCCCTTCGTCGTCGTCGGACGCGTCATCGTCCGCGACGCGCGGAGCGCCGTTGAGCGGGCCCACCCCGGCGCTCGACGGCTCGCCGCGCGCCGCCATGCGCAGGAAATAGATGCCCACCGCGAGCAGACCGAAGCAGGCCCACTGCGCGGGGGTGAGGCCGCCGTAGCGCGGATCGCCGCCGACGAGCGTGCCCTCCCGCTCGCGCAGAAAGTCGAGCCCGAACCGCACCGGCGCGTACGCGGTGCACATGATCCCGATGTAGAACCCGAGAGGACGATGGGGATTCCGGCGCCAGAGCACCGCGAACGCGATCGCGAGGGGGATCGTGAGCAGGCACTCGTAGAGGCCGAGATCGAACCGGCCGACGTGACCGCTCCCGAGCGGGTATTGGACCGCGAACCACGCGTCGGAGAGGCGGCCCGGGTGATCGTGGACCGACGCGCAGCCGGCGCGCCCGAAGACCCACGCGAGCGGGAACGCGCTGCTGACGACCTCGCAGTAAGGCAGGATCTTCTCGCGGCGATAAAAGCGCCAGGAGGCGGCGCCGATCAGCGCGCCGGTGAAGCCGCCGAAGCTCGACAGGCCGTCCCAGAGCGCGAAGAGGTAGAGAGGATCGCGGGCGACCCGCTGCGGGTGATAGAAGATCGCATCGAAGACGTGCCCGCCGATGAAGCCGGCCGCCACGACCCAGAAGATGAACTCGCTCATCTTCTTCTCGTCCAGCTTCCGCTCGCGCGCGTGCCGCGTGGCGACCACGGCGCCGATGTAGACGCCGAGCGCCACAAGCGTGCCGAACGGCTTGATCGACGGCGGCTTCGCCGGATCGATGAGCTGGCCCACGAGCGGGATGTGCTCGAGGAACGACAGCGGGATCTCGGGGAGATCGATGTAAGGGATCAGGGGGCCGGACACGCCGCTCCCCCTAGCGCAGCGGCGATGCGAAAGCCATCCGCCGTCAACGACACCGGAGCGACACAGGGCAACGGCGCGCGCGCGGCGTCGACGACTCGACGACCGATGGCCGACGACGCGCGCTCCGCGCGGCGCCGGCGGACGGGGGCTCGAGGGCCGCCCGCGCTCGGGCGGCCGCGGCGTTCGCGGGCAGGCCCCCCGAGATGACCACGATGACCACGCCGGCGTCATCAAGAGTTCGCCATTCGCCAGGGAGAGGCGTAAATCTGCCGCATGAGCCGCTCCCCCGTGCGCGTCGCCACGCTGACGCTCAGTGACACCCGCACCCTCGACGACGACGAGGGCGGACAGCTCCTCGGCGAGCTCCTCGAGAAGGCCGGCTTCGCCGTGACGTCCCACGCCGTCGTCCGCGAGGAGCCGGAGCTGCTGCGAGCGGCGATCGAGCAGATCGCAAGCGCAGGTGCGGCCGACGCGATCGTCACGACGGGCGGGACCGGGATCGCGCCGCGCGACCGGACCGTCGAGGCGCTCGCGCCGCTCTTCGAGAAGACGCTCGACGGCTTCGGCGAGGCGTTCCGGCGCCTGAGCTGGGACGCCATCGGGCCGA
Source organism: Sorangium sp. So ce590 (assembly GCF_051521365.1). Lineage (NCBI taxonomy): Bacteria > Pseudomonadati > Myxococcota > Polyangiales > Polyangiaceae > Sorangium > Sorangium sp. So ce590. The sequence continues at coordinate 2,949,748 of NZ_CP150346.1, read as the reverse complement.
ACGCGATCCTGTCGCGCGCCGCCGCGGGCGTCGCGCGAGGGCTCGTGGTGATCGCGCTCCCGGGCAGCCCGAAGGCGGTGGAGCTCGCCGTCACGCAGCTCATCGGCCCTGTCCTCGCGCACGCGGTCGCGCTCGCGTCGGGCAAGGGCGGCCATCACCACCGGCACACGCAGCACACAAAAGACAGCACCCAGGACAAGGAGCAGCGCGGATGATCCCCTTCGAAGAGGCGCTCGCGCGGCTGCTCTCGGCCGCGGTCCCGGTCGGCCCGGAGCGGGTGCCGCTCGACGACGCGGCCGGGCGCGTGCTCGCCGAGGACATCGCGGCGGCCGACGCGATGCCCGCCTTCGATTACAGCGCGATGGACGGCTACGCCGTCGCATTGGCCGACCTCACGGGCGGCGGGCCCTTCAGGCTCCCCGTGCGCGGCGAGAGCGCTGCCGGCCGGCCGCTGCCATCGCTCCAGCCGGGCACGGCGTGCCGGATCTTCACGGGCGCGCGGCTGCCGCCCGGCTCGGACGCGATCGTGCCGCAGGAGGACGCAGAGCGGAGCGGCGACGAGATCACCCTGAAGGAGGCGCCGCGCGCCGGCGCCTGGGTGCGACGCCGGGGCGCGGACCTCGCGGAGGGCGCCGTCGCGCTGCGCAGCGGAGCGCGCCTCACGCCGGGGAAGGTGGCGCTCGCGGCGGCGCTCGATCGACCGAGCGTCCTCGTCGCGCGCCGCCCCGTGGTCACGTTGCTGTGCTCCGGCGACGAGCTGCGCGGGCCCGGCTCGCCCGGCCCCGCCGGCACGGTCGCGGAGTCGAACAGCTACTTCATCGCCGCGACCGCGCGCGCAGCGGGCGCGGCGGTCCGCGTCGCGCCCTTCGTCCCCGACGACGCGGCGCGCGCCGCCGAGGCGGTGTCGACGGCGCTGCGCGGGTCGGACCTTGTGGTGACCGTCGGGGGCGTGAGCGTCGGCGACCACGACGTGGTCCGCCCCGCCCTCGAGGCCGCGGGCGTGACGCTCGACTTCTGGCGCGTCGCCATCAAGCCGGGGAAGCCGCTCGCCGTGGGGCGCGCCGAGCTCTCGCGGAGCGGCGTCGTGCACGTGATCGGCCTGCCGGGCAACCCGGCCTCCGCCTCGCTCACCTTCGTCCTCTTCGGCGTGCCGCTCCTGCGCGCGCTCCAGGGCGACGCCGCGCCGCTGCCGCCCCGCGTGATCGTCCGCGCGGCCGGCGCGCTGCGGCGCCAGCCCGGGCGCGCCGAGTTCCTCCGCGCCCGCCTCGAGATCTCGAGCGGCGAGCTCGTCGCGCGCATCGCCGCGAACCAGGCCTCGGGCGCGGTCACGAGCTTCGCCGAGGCCGAGGCGCTCGTCCTCGTGCCGGCCGATCAGGAGCGCATCGACGAGGGCGATCGCCTCGAGGCCATCCGCCTCGCCGAGATCTGATCGCGCGCGCCGTGCGAATGCGTGTTCGCATGGCGGCGCGCGACCGCGTCGCGTTGGCCAGCGGCGGCCGGTTTTGCCTACGATCCCGTGCTTTTTTGTCGCGCCCCCGCGCGGCGAGCGCGCCTTGACCCTCGCGCAGGGGCGCCGGAAGATGGCTGAAACATGCTCATCCTCGGGATCAACGCCTATCACGGTGACGCGTCGGCCGCGCTGCTCGTCGACGGACAGCTCGTCGCGGCGGCGGAGGAGGAGCGGTTCAGCAGGATCAAGCACTGCGCGGGCTTCCCGCGGCTCGCGGTCGAGTACTGCCTCAGCGCCGCCGGCGCGCGGGTCGAGGACATCGATCACATCGCGATCGGGCGCGACACGCGGGCGCACCTCGGCGACAAGCTGCTCTACGCGCTGACGCGGCGCTCGCCGGCCGGGCTCCTCAAGGGCTCGCTCAGCGCGAGCGACCCGAAGGTGCACCTCGGCGCCGCGCTCGGCATCGACCCGAAGCGCATCCGCGCCGAGCCGCACAACGTCGAGCACCACCGCGCGCACCTCGCCTCCGCGTTCTTCCCCTCGGGCTTCGACGAGGCGGCCGTCGTGTCGATCGACGGCTTCGGCGACTTCGTGAGCACGATGTGGGCGCGCGGCCGCGGCAACAAGCTGGAGATCCTCCGGCGCGTCGGCTTCCCCCACTCGCTCGGGCTGTTCTACTCGGGCCTGACGCAGTACCTCGGCTTCCCGAAGTTCGGCGACGAGTACAAGGTCATGGGGCTCGCGGCCTACGGTCAGCCGGAGCTGCTCGACAAGCTCCGGCAGGTGGTGCGCATCAAGGACGGGGCCTTCGAGCTCGGGCTCGAGTACTTCCAGCACCACACGAAGGGCATCTCCATGACCTGGGAGGGCGAGCCCCGCTACGGCGCCATCCACTCCGAGCGCCTGATCGATCTGCTCGGCCCCGCGCGCAGCCCGAAGAGCCAGGTGGAGGACCGCTTCAAGGCGGTCGCCGCCTCGGCGCAGGCGGTGTTCGAGGAGGTCTACTTCGAGCTGCTCGCGACGGCGAAGCACCTCACCGGCTCGCCGCGCCTCGCCCTCGCGGGCGGCTGCGCGTTCAACAGCGTGGCCGCCGGGAAGATCCGGCCGAAGGGGCTGTTCGACGACGTCTTCATCCAGCCCGCGGCCGGCGACGCGGGCACGTCGTTCGGGGCGGCGCTCTACGTCCACCACCACAAGCTCGGCAACCCGCGCGCCTTCCACCAGACGCACAGCTACTTCGGCCCGGCCTTCTCGCAGGAGGCGATCGAGGAGGTGCTCCGCAAGGAGCAGGTCGCGTTCGAGACGCTCCCCGACGAGGACCTGATCCCCCGCGTCGCCAGGGCGATCAGCGAGGGCAAGGTGGTCGGCTGGTTCCAGGGGCGGATGGAGTACGGCCCCCGCGCGCTCGGCAACCGCAGCATCCTCTGCGACCCGCGGCGGCCGGACATGAAGGACGTCATGAACGAGCGGATCAAGCGCCGCGAGATGTTCCGCCCGTTCGCGCCGGCGCTCCCGCTGGAGCGCGTGGGCGACTACTTCGAGCAGACCTCGCCGGACCCGTTCATGGTCAAGGTCTACAAGCTCAAGCCCGAGCGCCGCGCCGAGATCCCCGCCGTGATGCACGTCGACGGCACGGGCCGCCCGCAGACGGTCACCGCCCAGGAGAACCCGCGCTACCACGCGCTCCTCCTCGAGTTCGGCCGGCTGACCGGCACGCCGGTCCTCCTGAACACCTCGTTCAACGCGAGCGAGCCCATCGTTTGCACCCCGAAGGAGGCGCTCGACTGCTTCGTCCGGACGAGGATGGATGTGCTCGTCCTCGAGCGGGCCTACGTCGAGCGCGCGCAGGCCCCCTAGGCGGGGGCGCGCAGCCCGGCGGTTCACGAAGAGCGGCGAAAAGCGCTCAGGAAACGGCCGGGGAGCCTCAGGCGAAAGTTCCTGGTTGACGTGGAGCGAGGGGACGGCAAATGGGCGTTCCCGGCATGTGGAAGAACGGGACGCCGGGCGTCATGCCCACCTCGATGGAATGCCGGAGCTGGAGGCTCCGGCGACCGGAGGTGCTTGGACGCCCAGCCTCGAGCATGATGCCGGCCCGCCGCGCGGAACGCGCGCGGACCTGGTACCCCATGGGCCCACGGCGCGGCACGCGCTCGCGGCCCCTCCTGCGTAAGGGTCCGCGCCGCGGCGGCCCAGGCGGTCAAAGAGGATGGATGCGAATCGGATGAAGCTCGTACTCGAAGACGGCACGACCATGACGGGCCGGTGCTTCGGCGCCCCGCGCGCGGTGAGCGGCGAGGTCGTCTTCAACACCGGCATGACGGGGTACGTCGAGACGCTCACGGATCCCTCGTACAGAGGCCAAATCCTCGCGATCACGTACCCGCTCGTGGGCAACTACGGCGTGCCCGCGCCGCGGCAGGCAGGCAGCGTCGACGGGCCCTACGAGGCCGACCGGATCCAGCTGCAGGGGCTCGTGGTCCAGAGCTACGTGGAGCGCTACAGCCACCAGGCCGCGGTCCGCTCCCTCGGCGCCTGGCTCGCGAGCGAGGGCATCCCGGCGATCACGGGGATCGACACGCGCACGCTGACGCGGCGGCTCCGGGAGGCCGGCACCATGAAGGGCTGGCTGTTCCCGGCCGAGATGGACCTGGAGCGAGTGAAGCGCTCGGCCGAGGCCGTGGACATGCGCGACGTGTTCCGCCTCGTGGTGCCCCGCGAGCCGATCACGTACGAGGGCGGTCCCATGAAGGTGCTCCTCATCGACGCGGGCGCGAAGGACAACATCGTCCGCTCGCTCCTCCAGCGCGGGGTCACCGTCGTCCGCGCCCCCTACCACGCGAACATCGCCGAGCTCGCCGAGCGCGCCGACGGCATCCTCATCGGCAACGGACCCGGCGACCCGAAGGACCTCGGCCAGCTGGTCGCCGCGGTGCGCGGCCTGCTCGACACGTACACGAAGCCGATCTTCGGCATCTGCCTCGGCAACCAGATCCTGGCGCTGGCCGCCGGCGGGGACACCTACAAGCTGCCGTACGGCCACCGCGGCGTGAACCAGCCGGTGCAGGACCTCCTGAGCCGCCGCTGCTACGTCACGAGCCAGAACCACGGGTACGCGGTGAAGCACGAGTCGCTCCCCGCCGAGTGGGAGCCCTGGTTCGTCAACATCAACGACGGCACGAACGAGGGCATCCGCTCGCGGCTGCGCCCCTTCTTCAGCGTCCAGTTCCACCCCGAGGCGACGCCCGGGCCAGAGGACGCGGGCTACCTGTTCGACGACTTCCTGCGCCTCTGCGGCGCGATGAAGGGGTCCGCCGACGCGCGATTCAAAGCCGCAGGGACCGCCGGCGCGGATCCCCGCCCCACCCCCACCGCAGGAAAGAGCTGAGCCATGTACGGCGCCTACCTCCCCAAGAAACCCCGGCGCGTCCTCGTGCTCGGCTCCGGCGCGCTGCAGATCGGTCAGGCCGGCGAGTTCGACTACTCGGGGTCGCAGGCGATCAAGGCCCTCAAGGAAGAGGGGATCGCCACCGTCCTCGTGAACCCGAACATCGCCACCATCCAGACGAGCGAGGGGCTCGCCGACCGTATCCACCTCTGCGCGGTCACCCCGGAGTTCGTCGAGCGGATCATCGTCAAGGAGGAGGTCGACGCGATCGCCCTCTCCTTCGGCGGACAGACGGCGCTCAACTGCGGGCTCGAGCTCCACGACACCGGGATCCTCGACAAGTACGGCGTGCGGGTGCTCGGCACGCCGATCAAGTCCATCCGCGACACCGAGGACCGGCGGCTCTTCATCGATCGCCTCGACGAGATCGGCGTGAAGACGGCCCGGAGCCGCGCCTGCCGCACGCCGGCCGAGGCCGCGGCCGCGGCGCGCGAGATCGGGTTCCCGGTCATGCTCCGCGGCGGCTACGCGCTCGGGGGCAAGGGCAGCGGCATCGTCGAGAGCGAGCGTGACCTCGATGACGCCGTGCGGCGCGGCTTCGCCGGCGGCGTGCCCCAGGTGCTCGTCGAGGAGTGTCTCCGCGGCTGGAAGGAGATCGAATACGAGGTCGTCCGCGACGGACGCGACAACTGCATCACCGTCTGCAACATGGAGAACCTCGATCCGATGGGGATCCATACCGGGGAGTCGATCGTCGTCGCCCCGTCGCAGACGCTGAACGACGAGGAGTACCAGCTCCTCCGCTCGGTCGCGCTGAAGACGATCCGCCACCTCGGGATCGTCGGCGAGTGCAACATCCAGTATGCGCTCGACCCGCACAGCACCGATTACCGGGTCATCGAGGTGAACGCGCGCCTCTCCCGGTCGAGCGCGCTCGCCAGCAAGGCGACGGGTTACCCGCTCGCCTACGTCGCCGCGAAGATCGCCATCGGCTACACGATGCCGGAGATCGCCAACGCGATCACCCGCAGGACGACAGCGTTCTTCGAGCCGGCGCTCGATTACCTCGTCTGCAAGGCCCCGCGCTGGGATCTCGGCAAGTTCCGCGGCGCCTCGATGCGGATCGGCAGCGAGATGAAGAGCGTCGGCGAGGTCATGGCCATCGGCAGGACGTTCCCCGAGGTCATCCAGAAGGCGCTCCGGATGCTCGACATCGGGGTGAAGGGGCTCGACCCCGAGGCGTTCACCTTCACGGACCTCCGCGACGAGCTGCAGAACGCGACCCCGCTCCGGATCTTCGCGGTCGCCCGCGCGCTGCAGGAGGGGATGTCGGTCGACGAGATCCACGATCTCACCAAGATCGACCGGTGGTTCCTGCACCAGATCGAGCCCGTCGTGCGGATGCACAAGGACCTCAGGGCGCTCAAGGTCCCCGTCCCGGCGCAGGCCGACAGGACCGCGCCCGTGCAGGAGCCCGCGATCGACGAGGCGATCCTGCGGGACGCGAAGCAGCTCGGCTTCAGCGACCGGATGATCGGCACGCTGACGGGCGCCGCGCGCGGCTCGATCCGTGAGCTCAGGAAGCGGCACGGGGTCGTGCCGCACCTCGCCCAGATCGACACGCTCGCGGCCGAGTTCCCCGCCGAGACGAACTACCTCTATTCGAGCTATCACGCGTCGGCCACGGACGTAGCGCCGTCCTGGCGGAAGAAGATCATGGTGCTCGGCTCCGGCGCGTATCGCATCGGATCGAGCGTCGAGTTCGACTGGTGCTGCGTCAACGCGATCCGCGCGGCCTCGGAGCTCGGCTACGAGACCATGATGCTGAACTACAACCCGGAGACGGTCAGCACCGACTACGACACGTGCGACAAGCTGGTCTTCGACGAGATCAGCTTCGAGACGGTGCTCGACATCTACGAGCGGGAGCAGCCGTACGGCATCGTGGTCAGCATGGGCGGGCAGGTCCCGAACAACCTGGCGCTCCGGCTGCACGAGGCGGGGGTGCGCATCCTCGGCACGAGCCCGGGGAGCATCGACACCGCCGAGAACCGGAAGAAATTCAGCGATCTGCTCGACCGGCTGGAGATCGATCAGCCGCGCTGGGCCCACGTCGTCGACGCGGCCGAGGCGGGCGAGATCGTGAAGAAGCTCGGCGGCTTCCCCGTCCTCGTGCGCCCGAGCTACGTGCTGAGCGGCGCGGCCATGAGCGTGGCGCACGAGCCCAACGAGCTCGATCGCATCCTCGCCCGGGCCAAGGCCGTCTCGCCCATCTACCCCGTGGTGGTCTCGAAGTTCGAGACCCACGCCCGCGAGGTGGAGATCGACGCGGTCGCCGACCGGGGGGAGCTCGTCCTCTGGGCGATCAGCGAGCACGTCGAGAACGCCGGCGTCCACAGCGGCGACGCGACGCTCGTGCTGCCCCCGCAGTCGCTCTACATCGCGACGATCCGCAGGATCAAGCAGATCGCCCAGCAGGTGGCGCGGTCGCTCTCGATCACCGGGCCGTTCAACATGCAGTTCCTGGCCAAGCACAACACGGTGAAGGTCATCGAGTGCAACCTGCGCGCGTCGCGGAGCTTCCCGTTCGTGTCCAAGGTGACGGGGAACAACTTCGTCCGCGAGGCGATGCGCCGGATGCTCGGCGTGTCGCAGCCGGTCGAGAACCGCGGGCTCGACCTCGATTACGTCGCCGTGAAGGCGCCGATGTTCTCGTTCTCGCGCCTCGTGGGGGCCGATCCGATGCTCGGCGTGGAGATGGCGAGCACCGGCGAGGTCGGCTGCTTCGGGGACGACATGCACGAGGCGCTCCTGCACGCGCTGCTCGCGACCGGCTTCCGGTTCCCCAAGAAGGGCGTCTTGCTGTCGCTCGGCCCGCTCGAGGACAAGTACTGGTTCGCGGACGAGGCGCGCGTCATCGCCGAGCACCTGAAGCTCCCCATCTTCGCGACGCCGGGCACGGCCGAGGCGCTCCGGGCGCTCGGGCTCGCGTGCACGAGCCTCGCGAAGAAGCCGGACGAGGGGGAGACGGCGATGAGCGCAATCGAGCAGGGGAAGGTGGATCTCGTGATCAACATCCCCCGCGAGTACGACCAGCTCGGGCGCCCGGACGGGTACCTGATCCGGCGGCGGGCGGTCGACGCGAACATCCCGCTCATCACGGATCTCCAGCTCGCGCGCGCGGTCATCGGGGCGATGCGCGCGAAGGACATCAAGGATCTGCGGACGCTCGCCTACGACGAGTACATCGCGCGGAGCCCGGTGGCGCTGCGCTGACGGGCTCTTGCCGAGATGCCCGGCCCGGTGAGCCCCTGTTCGTCCCGCGGCGCGGGGGCTCACCGGGCCTCCCGTTTTCTGGAGCTCCTCGATATGGCTGGCTCCGAGGCTCGCCGGGCTCACCACTCCGGAGCTCCTCGATACGGCGGGCTCTGAAGCGCCTCGATCCTATCGTTGTCGCGGACTCAAGGGCGAGGTCGAGCGCGAGAGACTCGCCCTCAGTCGTTCGTGACGATGAACCAGCCGTTCAGCATGCTGCCGGCGGTCGTCGAGCGCGATCCAAGGATCGTGGTCCCCTCATTGCGGAGGCACATGCCGATATTCCACGACCCCTCGGGCAGCACGGTCGTGCCAGAGACAGAGTAGGTTGTGGGGGTCGGCGTGAAATAGTGGAACGCAAAGCGGTTTCCGAGGAAGTTGACGATCTCGCCGGTGCCGTCACGCCCCTGGTAGCAGAGGCCGACCGGGGTGACGAACGGAGCGCTGGACGGCCCCAGCCCGAGTATCGCAGAGGCCGATCCGGTCACACGCTGGCTGCCGGTGATGGTCACCGACCCCGCAGGACCGACGAAGACATACGCGGCGCTGCCGCCATCAAAAGAGGGGGCAACATTGCCCGCGAGCGTGAACGTCGCGAGCACACCCGACGGACCGACCGGCCCCTGCGGGCCCTCCGGCCCGGGAGGCCCCTGGGGGCCCTCAGGACCCCTGTCGCCAGATAGACCCGCCGGGCCCATCGGCCCATCGGGCCCAGGAGGGCCCGGCGGCCCCGGGGGACCCGCAGGACCCATCTCGCCAGGCAGACCCGCTGGACCCTGGGACCCAGGAGGCCCCGGCGGCCCCGCGATCCCGCTCGGGTTGCCGACCCAGTTGCCGCTCTCGTCGATGATGACCTTGTCACCGATCTTCACCAGCTTCGGCGTGATCTCACCAACAGCATTGTTCGCGACCATCGCGTACGGAACGCTCCCGATCGGCGTGCGAGGCTCCATCTCCCGATCGTTCGCGACCGTGACTCCAAGGTAGCGGACCGAGCCGTCGAAGACCTTCGCGGCCTGCGCCTCGGTGAACTCGAGCACCGTGGAGAAATAGCCGTCATCGAAGGAGATCGAGAGCGTCTCGCTCCAGACAGGTGAATCGTCGTCCTCGGGCGCCTCGGCACCGTAGACGGCGAACGTCACAAGGAGCGCGTCATTGACCGGCTCTCCGTTCGCCGTGAAGAGCCGACCCTGGTGCGTGATCTGCGTCGGCACCGCGGCGGACGCGCCGCGCACGACGCCGACCGAGGCGGCGAGGAGGACACAAATCGCGAGGACACGCCGTCCCATCCCGTTCATGGCAAGCTCCCGTTCGCCCCAGCCAGCCCGCCCTGCATGCGGTAGCTCGGCGAGGTCGTCTTTCCCTGATTCTGGGTCGGCTGACCGAGCGTGAAGACCATGCGGTAGCTCGGACTGCTCACGACCTTGCCCGCGCTGACCACATCGCTCGCAGCGACACCCTGGTCCGCGACCTCGGTCCCCCCCTCCCCGCCCCCGCCGTTCGAAGCCACCTGCGGGCCAGCTCCCGCGCCACCAGCGCCCCCAAACCCCCCGCCGCCAGACCCAGGCCCGGTCACCGTCACATCATCGCTGCCGCAGCTGCAGCCGGGAGACAGGGCGAGCGATGCAATAAACAGGCCAATCCATACAGAAAATTGCCATCGCGCCATCAACGTGTTCCCCTCTGCTTCCGGGGCTTACGATCCGGAACAGAAGGGTACGCGCGAGGCCACCAAGGTTCAATCGAATCCCGAGCCATCGTGAGACATCGCCGCTTTACGTCGGGGTCGACGGAGGCGCCACGAGCACGACAGCGCGCCGAAACGCTCACGTCGCAAGAAGATGTCCGAGGCGAGGTGCGCTACGAGAAACATTCGCTCTCCGGCGGAATGCTCTCGCCCCCTCCTGAATCCGCTCCTCTGCGTTCGCGCCGCGCAGCCGGTCCAGCCGAGAGCCCGCTCACCCCGCGCGCCGCTCAGCCCGCCGACTGCGCTCCGGCGCTGTACGACGGAGGAGACTTCGCGGAGGGAGCGTGCTTTATCTTGGCCATGGATCTGAAAGTCCTTCTGGCGACCTTCTGGACGGTGTTCCTGGCCGAGCTCGGCGACAAGACGCAGATCGCGGTCTTCACGCTCGGCGCCGCCGGCAAGAGCCGCATATCGGTGTTCATCGGCGCGTCCGCCGCCCTGGTGCTTAGCACGCTGATCGCCGTCGCGCTGGCCGAGGCGGTCAACTCGCGCATCAACCCGCGCTGGACTCAAGGGCTCGCCGGCGCCCTGCTCATCGTGATGGGCGGCATCTACCTGGTCGGCGCGCTCCGACCGGCCGCGGGATAGCCCGCGGCGCGCTCCGCGCCGCTACAGCTCGCCACGGGGCGGGTCCGCGCCGCCTGGCCGGTCGCCCGCGCCGGCCGGGGAGCAGGGCGCCCCGCCGGCGGCGGTGCGCAGCTCCTCTGATACCGCCCCAGGGTTGAACGTCATGAACGACCGGAGCGACCACCAGAGCAGGTTGAACCAGGCCGGCGCAGGCAGCCGGCGCGTCACGCCGACCTCGGCGAGGCCCGCCGTCGCGAAGAAGACCGGCAAGAGCGTGCCGAGATCCGCGCGGTAGTCCATGGCCTCACGCACATCCGCGTTGATCCCGACGACGGCGTGCGCGACGGCGCGCGCGACGCGCGTCGGGCCAGGGTGGCCCTCGGGCCGCGGCGCGACGAGCAGGTGGCCGTCGTCGGCGCGCGCCTCGCCGACCAGCTCGGCGAGCCGGGCGCGGAGCCGCTCCGGATCGAGACCGCCCTCGAGGCGCTCGATGATCACCGAGCCCGTGGCCGGACGGACCGTCACGACCTCGCAGCCAGGATCGGCCGCGAGCTGCGCCGCGACGCTCTCGCACGCGCGACGATGGCCGGACAGCGCCGGCGCGCGCAGGCGGACGCGCCGCTCCAGGACGTGGACGACGAGCACCGGCGGCCTCATGACGACGGCTCGCCGTGGAGCACCGAGGCGCCGTTGCTCCTGCGCGGAGCGCGCTCGCCGCGCACTGCGCCCCCGGCCTTGTGCCGGACGCGCTCCGTGACCTCGGCCCAGAGATCCTCGGCGTGCTCCCGCTGGCGCTCGACCAAGGCGAGGCCCAGCCTGCCCAGGTGGAGCCCGAGCGCCGCGATCTCGACGACCACCGGCCGGAGATGCTGCTTCTTGCCCATCAGGAGGACGGCGCTGCCGACCCCCAGGGCGAACGACGGTGGATGAAACCTCATGATACCCTATTCCCCTTGCGCGGACAGGCGGCGCGCGCGGCGCTCACGTCCTCGTCCGCGCGCTCGATGTTGACGACGTCGACGGTGTTGTCCGGGTTGACGATCACGATCTCGCGGCCGGCGCCCGCAGCGCGCCCGAGAGAGCCGCGGAGCAGCGAGGGCAGCGCGCCCGCGAGCACGGCGAGCGCGAGCTCGCCGGCGCGGAGGCGCGGCGCCCCGAGCACCCGGCCGAGGGTGCGGGAGCCGAGCGCGAGCGCCTGGAGCGCGGAGGTCGCGGCGAGCGCGCGCGCCACGTGCGGGTTGTCCTGGCGCGGCAGGGGCCCCGGAGCCTCCTCCGCGGCGCCGGCGCGGCAGGCGAGGATGTGGAGCAGCTGCGCGGTCACGAGCGCGGTGAACGCCCTCGACCCCGCAGCCGCGCGGCCGCCGAGCGCGTAGGCAGCGAGCGACGCCCCGGACATCAAGGCCGCGTCGAGGCCCAGCGCGCGGAGGTCGCGCGGGCCGAGCAGCGGCGCGGCAGGGTCGCGCGGGGGGCGCCGCATGACGCCGGGCTCGGCCGGCTCCAGCGCGAGCGCGAGCGCGGGCGCGACGTCGGTGAGCAGGTTGATCCAGAGGAGCTGCAGGGGCGTGAGCGGCGAGACGCCGGCCAGGGCGCCGGCCAGCATCGCGAGGACCTCGCTCGCGTTCGTGGCGACGAAGTACGCGATCGCGCGGCGGACGTTGTCGTGCAGCCGCCGCCCCTCGCAGACCGCCTCGGTGAGGCTCGGCAGGTCGTCCTCGGCGAGGACCACGTCGGCCACCGCCCGCGCGATGTCCGTGCCGCGCTTGCCCATGGCCACGCCGACGTCCGCCGCCTTGAGCGCGGGGCCGTCGTTCACACCGTCGCCCGTCATGGCCACGATCTCGCCGCGCTGCTGGAGCGCGCGCACGATGTCGAGCTTGGCCTCGGGCGTGACCCGGCTGTGCACGGCGTCGTCCGGAATGCCGAGCTCGACGCCGATCGCGCGCGCGGTCCGCTCCTGATCGCCCGTGAGCATCAGGGTGCGGATGCCCGCGTCGGAGAGGGTCGCGAGCGCCTCCCGCGCGCCGGCGCGCGCCGGGTCGCGGAGCCCGACGAGGCCGGCGAGCTCGAGCGGGGCGTCGTTGTCCGGCCGGCCGTTCCGCCGCCACGCGAGGGCGAGCACGCGCAGCCCGCGCGAGGCCATCGCGTCGTTCTGCCGGAGCACCTCGTCGCGGCCGGCGCCGCGCGGGGCGTCGCAGCGCGCGACGACCTGCTCGGGCGCGCCCTTCACGAGCTCGATGTGCCCGAGCTCCGGGTGGTCGTGGACCGTCACCATGAACGCGCGCTCGGCCGAGCGGCGCTCCTCGCTCACGCGCCGCGCGGCGACGCGCCGCGACGACACGGGATAGCCGGCCGCGAGCGCGAACTCGACGAGCGCGCGCTCGGTGCCGCTGCCGTAGACGACCTTGCCGACGTCGCTCAGCTCGACGTCGGCGTTCAGCGCGGCGATGCGCGCGAGCGCGTGCACGCACGGGGCGCTCGAGGCGACCTCGCGCCCGTCCTCGCCGACGAGCGTGAGCCCGCGCGGCGACCCCGAGCCGCCGCCGCGCTCGTCACGCGCGGCGCGGGCGACCCGCAGGACGCCCTCGCCGGGGAGGAAGATCTCGGCGACCCGCATGCGGTTCTCGGTGAGCGTGCCGGTCTTGTCGGCGCAGACGACGCTCACGGCGCCGAGCGTCTCTGCCGCGGCGAGGCGGCGGATGACGATACCGCGGCCGCGCAGGCGGCGGCTGGCGAGAGCGAGCGCGGTGGTGCCCACGGCGGGGAACCCCTCGGGGATGGCCGCGACACCGAGGGCGACGGCGCTCCGCGCGAGCACGCGGAGAGGCCGACGCCGCGCGAGGCCGACGACCACCACCGCCGAGGAGCTCGCGAGCGCGAAGGCCGCGAGGCGCCGGCCGATCCAGGCGAGCTCCCGCTCGATCGGCGGGGTGCGCTCGCCCTCGCGGGAGAGCGCCCGCTGGATGTCCCCGAGCGCGGTCCGCCCGCCCGTCGCGACGACCACCGCCGTCCCCTCGCCCGAGGCGACCGTGGTGCCCGCGTACACCATGCCCCGGCGCTCGGCGAGCGGGGCGCCGGCGTCGACCTTCGCGGGACCCTTGTCGACGGGCTCGCTCTCGCCCGTCAGCGTGCTCTCGTCCACGGCGAGCTCGCGCGACGCGACGACGCGCGCGTCCGCCGCGACCGGCTCGTCGGCGCGCAGCGCGAGCACGTCGCCCGGCACGATCTCCGACGCGGCGAGCCGCTGCTCGCGCCCGTCGCGCACGACGCGCGCCCACCCGACCCTGAGGTCGCCCCAGGCGTGCAGGAGCTCCTCGGCGCGCGACTCGGTGTACGTGCCGATCGCAGCGTTCGCGCCGACGACGAGGAGGACGGCGCCCGCGTCGACCACATCCCCAAGCGCGAGCGACAGGCCCGCCGCGCCGAGGAGCAGCGCGGTTGGTACTGTAAAAATCTGCTCAGCGAGGATCTCGATCGACGAGCGGCTCGCGACTCCCGCGAGCTCGTTCGGACCGACGTCGCGGAGGCGGCGCTGCGCCTCGTCGGCGCCGAGCCCCGCGGTCGGCTCGACGTCGAGCGCGCGGGCGACCTCGCCCACGTCCTCGGCGTGGGCCCGGTGGGGAGCGGCGGCGCCCTCGCCGTCTCGCTCGGCCGGCGCGCGCCCGCTGCGACGATCGCGTCCGGCCGGCGCGCCCTCGCGGCGCACGCGACGGTACGCTCCGCGGACGAGCGAGCTCACCCCCTCGGCCACGGCCAGCGCGGCGCGGCGCGCGGACGGCGGCGGCGGGGCGCCAACGACGGCGTGGGCGGCGAGCGCGGCGGCGGACGCCTCGGCCGCGTCTTCCCGCACGAGCACGAGCACCCGCCCGGTCCGCGCGCTCGCCCGCGCGGACACGACGCCGGGGACCGCGGCGAGGTCGCGCTCGATGCGCGCGGCGCGCGCAGGATCCCCGAAGAGGCCGTCCACCTCGGCGCGCACCCGCGCGATCCCGGCGCGCCCGTGCAGATCGCGCCCAGGCGAGCGGCGGAGCCGCCGCGCGCTGCCGCCGCCGCGTCCCCTGCCCGCGCCGGTAAGATCGATCCAGCCCGTGCCCGAACGCCCCATGATCCTCTCCGCGCTGGGATCGAGACCTCTTCAAAGGTCGAGCCAGCGCCGGTGTGCGAGCCGGCCACATCGCCCGGCCGGGCCGGCGCGGCGGCGCGCAGGCCGCGCGCGGCTTCAGCCGAAGCTCCGCTTGAGCTGCTCGATCTCGCGCTCGATCTCGACGACCGCCGGCGCGCCCCCGACCGCGGCCCGGAGCGTGGCCAGGGCGCCGCCGACGTGGCCCGCGACGTGGATCCGGCCGGTCGCCTCGACCCGCTCGCGGAGCGTCGAGGCGACGCTCCGGAGGGCGCGCTCGTCCGCGGCCAGGGCGAGCCGCTGCTGCGCGTCGGCGAAGGTCGCGGGATCGGCGCTCTCGGCGAGCCACGCCCAGGGCCAGGTCGCGCGGCGGTGGCGCAGGTCCTCGAGCCCCTTCTCGGCGCGGGCCGCGGAGGTGATGCCGCCGAGGTCGTCAAGCATCTGCAGGCCCACGCCGATCTCGCGGCAGCACCGCGCGATGCGCCGCGCGAGCAGCTCCCTCGCGCCCGCAGCGCGGGCCCCGAGGTAGCCGCAGAAGCCCATCAGGCTGCCCGTCTTCAGGCGCGTGATGGTCGCCACCACCCGGGGCACGAGCGGCTGCTCCAGCGCCGCGACGCGCACGGTGAGATCGAGCGCCTGCCCCTCGTGGCAGCGCAAGAGGGTGCGGCCGAGGCGGCGGTAGAGCGCGAGCCGGGTCGCGGCGCCGAAGCGCGTGCGGCCGAGCAGGTCGAACGCCCAGAAATACATCCAGTTGCCCGTGTTGATGGCGAGCGGCACCCCGCACACGCGGTGGAGCGCCGGCGCGCCGCGCCGCGCGGCGGAGTCGTCCTGAACGTCGTCGACGATCAGCGAGCCGGCGTGGAGGATCTCCACGAGCAGCGGCAGCTCGTCGGGCATCCGCGCGGCGTCGCCGCCGCCGAGCGCCCAGCTGAGCGCCACGAGCCGGGCGCGGAAGTCCTTGCCGGGGCGCTGCAAGAAGCCCCGCGCCGGCCCGACCAGCGCCTCGCCCCACAGCTCCTCGGGCAGCGCCGCGGGGAGCGCGCCGAGCGCCCGCTGCAAGGCGCGGGTCAGGGGCGGCTCGCGCGACGCATCTCCCCGCGTGGGGCCGTTCACCTGTCGCTCCCCGTCCGGATCTTCGTCGCGCTGGTGGGTTGCAGGAGGAGGGCTCGACCGCGGCTCGCTCATGGATTCATTGCTATATGGCAGACCGGGTGACACGGAGCCGCGCCCGCCTCGCGCGGAGCACCGCGTGCGTTCCGATGACGACGCGCGCACAGCATCCGTCGCCCGGGCGACGAGCGCCAAGAGGAGACGGAGATCCCCCGGAGGCCATGGCCGTGGACGGCGGGGGGACCGCCCGGTGATCGATCGTCGAGGCGGCCCCCTCACGCCTCCGGCGTGGAGGCGCCGAGGCCGCCGAGCGCCGGCAAGCCCCGCGCCCTGCGTCTCACCCCCGCGCGGCGATCGAGGCGAGGAGGGTCTGCAGCGCGCTCGGCTCGATCGGCTTGATGAGGAGCATCGAGAAGCCGGCTTCCTGGGCCCGGCGCCGATCTTCCTCCCGGCCATAGCCGGTCAGCGCGATCATGAGCGAGGGGGACGGACCTGGATTTCCCTTCAGAGCACGCGCCACGCAGTATCCGTCCATCCCGCCGGGAAGACCGATGTCGCACAGGATGACCTCCGGCAGGAACGAGCGGGCCGCCTCGACGCCGGCAGGCCCGGACAGGGCCACCTCGACCTGATGCCCCTCCATGGCGAGCAACGCTTGCAAGGTCTCCGCGGCGTCCACGTTGTCCTCGATGATCAGGATGCGCAGCGATCGCGCCGCGATGTCCGCCGCCGGCGCGGCGCTCCCGACCGACGGCGCGATCCCGCGCTCCAGCGGCAGGCGGAGGACGATCTCCGCGCCATGGCCGATGCCCGCGCTCTCGGCCGAGGCCGCGCCGCCGTGCAGCTCGACGAGCCCCTTGACCAGCGCGAGGCCCAGCCCGAGCCCGCCCCGGCTGCGGTCCAGGCTGCGATCGGCCTGGCTGAACGGCACGAAGACGCGCGCCAGCATCGCCGCATCCATGCCGATGCCCGTGTCGCGGACGCGGATCGCGGCGGAGCTCTCGGACGCCGCCGACAGGGTGACCGTCACCTGGCCGCCGGCGTCGGTGAACTTGTTCGCGTTGTGCAGTACGTTGCCGATGGCCTGCGACAGCCGGGTCGGATCGCCGAGGACCCACAGCGGCGCGGCCGGGATCTCCAGCGAGAGCCCGAGGCCGCTCGCCTCCAGCGTGCTGCGGTAGTCCTCGGCGGTCTGCCGGAGCAGCTGCGTCAGGTCGCAGCGCTGCTTGCGCAGCTCGATCCGGCCGCGGGCCACGCGCGAGACGTCGAGGAGATCGTCCACCAGCCGGGCCATGTGCGAGACCTGTCGATCGAGCACGCCGCACGCCCACGTCGTCGACGGCTGCTGGGGCCCGGACCGCCGCAGGAGCTCGGCGGC
Organism: Sorangium sp. So ce590; assembly: GCF_051521365.1. Taxonomy (NCBI): domain Bacteria; kingdom Pseudomonadati; phylum Myxococcota; order Polyangiales; family Polyangiaceae; genus Sorangium; species Sorangium sp. So ce590. The sequence goes on along the minus strand of NZ_CP150346.1, from coordinate 2,932,676 downwards.
ATTGCGGAGGGGCCCGAGCGGGTTGCGCAGCTCGTGGGCGAGCATCGCCAGGAACCCGTCCTTGCGCTGGTCCGCCTCCTTCAGCGTCACCTCGGCGCACTTCTGATCGTGGATATCCGTACACGTGCCATACCACTTCTCGATCTCGCCCGAAGGCCCGCGCACGGGCACCGCGCGGCCCAGGTACCAGCGGTGCTCACGGGCACCGAGGACCCAGAAGCGGTATTCGATCTGGAGCGGCTCGCCGGACAGGACCGAACGAAACCAGCTGTCCGTGCACAGCTGGCGATCGTCCGGATGCACGAAGGGGACCCAGCTGTCGCCGGTCGCCTCGTCCTCCTTCACACCGCAGATCTCGTACCACCTGCGGTTGTAGTAATCGATGCCGCCGTCCGGACGCGCCGTCCAGGCGATCTGCGGCATGGCTTCGGCGAGCGACCGGAACTTCGCCTCGCTCTCGCGGAGCGTGTCGCTGACCTGCTTCCTCACGGTGATGTCGTGGGCGATGCTGATGACGAGCCGCCTGCCCGCCGCGTCATTTCCCAGCGGAGCCCCGCGAAACAGCCACGTGCGCTGCTCGCCGTTCGCCGTGATGATCGCGGCCTCGAGCTCGCCGCTGGTGGCGCCCTCCAGCGCGTACAGGGCCTTGATCCTGGAGCGGATGGCGTCCTTCTGCGCCGGATGCGCCCTGTCGAGCCATTCCTCGACGGTGGGGATCTCCCGGCTGGCGTAGCCGGCGATGTCCGTCCACGCGCGGTTGACGCAGACGACCTGGCCGTCGTCGGCGTGAATCATGATGGGGAACGGGACCGCCATCACGGCGCGGCGGAATCGCGCCTCGCTCTCCTGCAGCAGGAGCTCTGCATGCTTGCGCTCGGTGATGTCGATGATCGAGCCGACGTAGCCGAGGAGCTCGCCGCCCGGGCCGAGCCGCGGCGAGCCCGAGGCGATGCACCAGCGGAACTCGCCGTCGTGCCGACGCAGGCGGTAATCCAGCCGGAAGGGCTCGCGCCGCGCCTCGGCCCGCCGGAAGACCTCCATCGTCGCCGAGCGGTCCTCGGGGTGGATCGCGTCGAGCCAGCCGAAGCCGAGGGAGGTCGCCTCGGTCTGGCCCGAGAACTCGGACCAGCTCCGGTTCCCGTACGTGGCGCGCCCGTCGGGGCCGGTGGCCCAGACCATGACGGGCGACGGATCGGCCATGTTGCGGAAGCTCACATCCCACTCCCGGACGCCGAGCTGGCCGCCCGTGAGGGCCAGCCGCAACCGCTCCTCGCTCTCGCGCAGGCGCGCCTCGCCGACCTGATCCAGGACGGCCGCCTTCAGGTGCGGCTCGCCGTCGATCTGCCGGCGCGGCGCCCCCTCCCCTCGCGCCGGCTCGTCGATGTCGGTGGCCGTGCCGAGCCAGCGGGCCCCCCGGCCGCCGATGTCCGCGATGGGCTCCGATCGAGCGAGGAACCAGCGATAGGCGCCGTCATGCCGCCGCACGCGGACCTCCAGCTCGAGCGCCGCGCCCCGCTCGACGGCCGCCTTCCACGCGGCGGTGCAGCGCGCCGCATCCTCCGGATGGAGGACGGCGGCCAGCCCGAGGCAGGCCGCCTGCTCCGCCGTCAGGCCGGTGTACTCGCGAAAGCGACCGTTGACATAGTTGCACGAGCCGTCGCTGCCGGCGGCCCATACCAGCTGCGGGATGCCCTCGGCGAGCAGACGGAACTGCGGATCCGTCCCCCGCTGCTCGGCTCCACACGGCCTGGCACTGCGAACATACTTTGTAGAGATCACGCCCATTCGAGCCGATCGACTCCGCCCGGCGTTGTCGACAAAACGTTGTGGACGCTTTGGCTGCTCTCAGCTTGTTCGGCAAGGGCCGGGGATGGACCGCCGAGGTGGAGTCCTCGGCATGCCAGGCAGACCCGACGATCCTGGCCAGAAGAGCGCGCGCCCTAGCCGCGTCCGAACCGCTCCACGAATTGCCGGTGGGCGGCGAGCTCGGGCGCATCTCCGCTCCAGAGCTCCTGCTCGCGGTAGCCGGTCGCCACCGACAGCACCTCGATCCGCCGCCCCTCGGACCTGAACCGCACCCGCCACGAGGTCACGGCGAGCCGCATCGCGTCCCCGTCGACGCGGATCCGCCGGTAAGGGTGCGGCTGCGGGCCGAGCGCGAGCACCCGGTCCACCCGCTCCCGCAGGGCGACCCCGTGCGCCGCATCGAGCCAGGCGGCCTGCTCGGCTGCCCGCTCGCCCCAGACCACCTCGAAGCCCGGCTCCGGATCCGCCGACGCCTCGGCCGGAGCGAGCGGCGCGACCCAGCCGGTGCGCGCGTGCGGGTAGGCGTCCGCGTACGGCACGTACGGCTTCAGATCGAGCACCGGCGTGCCATCGATCATGTCCACGCCGCTCACGCGCAAGGTGAGGCCGTCCACCGCGAGGAGCTTGACCACGCTGAGGCCGATCGGGTTCGGGCGGTGCGGCGAGCGTGTCGACAGCACGCCGCGCCGCTTGCCGGCGCTCCGAGGCGGCAGGACCTTCGGGCGCCAGCCCTCGTTGAGGTGGAACCAGAAGACCACCCAGAGGTAGTCCCACCCCTCGATGTCGCAGAGCGCGTGGTCCAGGCCGCGGCCGGGCACGAGCTCGATCGTCCCCTCCGCCCCGGCCGCGGCGTGCGGCTGTCGCGGCGCGCTCACCCGGTCGGGGAACGGGGTGCGCACCACGCCGATCGGCGTGAACGTGACAGGCCTCAGCATCGGACCGGAATCCATGGGATCGCCGTCGCCTCCGTCACGGGAGCGGCACCTCGACGATCAGGACCGCCGGGCCCTCGAACGCCACCCGGCCGCGCTCGATCGGGGCCCGCTGCGCCGCGCCGCCGAACCGCGGCTCCTCGCTGAACGCGAGCCCCCGCGCCTCCGGGCGGCCGAGGTCCAGGGCGAGCGCGCCGCGGAGCGCGACCAGCGCGATCACGGCGATCTCGCCGCCGCGGCGCTCGATCCGGACGGCGTCCGGGGAGAGCGCCTCGGCCGAGAAGGCGTCGCGCGCGCGGCCCCGCAGCGCCGGGTGCGACGCGCGGAGGCCGAGGAGCTCGCGGTACCAGGCGAGCACGCCGGCGTGCTCCGGCCGCTGCCGCTCGCTCCAGTCGAGCTTCGAGCGCTCGAACGTCCGCGGATCCTGCGGATCCGGCACCTCCGCGTCGCCGAACGAGGAGAAGTACTGGAACTCGCGCCGGCGGCCCTCGGTCACGAGCCGGCCGAGCTCGGCGTTGTGGTCGGTGAAGTACTGGAACGGCGTCCGCGCGTTCCACTCCTGGCCCATGAACAGGAGCGGCGTGTACGGCGTGAGCAGGAGCAGCGCCGACGTCGTCCGGAAGGCCGCCGGGCTCACCTTGTCCCCGAGCCGATCGCCGAGCGCGCGGTTGCCGATCTGATCGTGGTTCTGGATGCAGTGCACGAACCGCGGCGGCGGCACCGGCTCGGCGGGCGTCCCCCGCGGCTTGCCCGCGTGCTTCGAGACCTGCCCCTCGTAGAGCCACCCCTTGCGGATCGTCGCGGCGAGGTCCTCGGCCGTGCCCCGGTGATCCTCGAAGTAGCCGTCGCGATCGCCGGCGAAGATGACGCGGAGCTCATGGTGGAAGTCGTCGGCCCACACGCCGTCGAGGCCGTACCCGCCCTGCTCGACGGGCTTCACGAGGCGCGCGTCGTTCAGGCTGTCCTCGGCGATCACCACGACGTGGCGCCCCTCGCCGGCCGCCCGCGCGCGCTCGGCGATCTCCCGGAGGATATGGGGCTCGGTGTCGTCGACGATGGCGTGCGTCGCGTCCAGGCGGAGGCCATCGATGTGGTAGTCGCGGATCCACATCTCGGCGTTCGTGATCGCGAGCGCGCGCACCTGCTCGGCGCCCTCGCCGTCGTAGTTCACCGCGTCGCCCCAGGGCGTCTTGTGGCGATCGGTGAAGTAGCGCTTCGAATAGGCGCGGAGGTAGTTCCCGTCGGGGCCGAAGTGGTTGTAGACGCAATCGAGGATCACCCCGAGCCCCGCGGCGTGCGCCGCGTCGACCAGGCGGCGGAGGCCCTCGGGGCCGCCGTAGGCCGCGGCCGGGGCGAAGAGGTCGACCCCGTCGTACCCCCACCCGCGCTCGCCCGGGAAGCTCGCGACCGGCATGAGCTCGATCGCGGTGATCCCGAGCTCCCGGAGGTCGGCGAGCCGCCCGATGAGCGCGTCGAACGTGCCCTCCGGGGTCGCCGTGCCGACGTGCACCTCGTAGATGACGAGGTCCTCGAGCGCGACGCCCTTCCACCCCGCGTCGGTCCACGCGAACGAGGGGTCGTCGACCGCCGACGGGCCGTGCACGCCGAACGGCTGCGCGCGCGCGTAGGGGTCCGGGAACGGCCCCTCGCCGTCGATCCGCACCTTGTAGAGCGCGCCGGCCCCGAGGCCCGGCGCCGTCGCCTCGAAGGTGCCGCCGCCGGTGGGGGTCGCGGGCAGCGTGCCCGTGATCTCCTCGCCGTCCTTGCCGTAGGTGACGATCTCGATCCGATCGTGGTCGGGCGCCCAGACGCGGAAGCGGACCGCGCCGCCCTCGATCCATGCGCCCATCGTGCGAATCGCCTTCATGTCACTGACCTCGCTGGGCCGCCCGCAGCAGCAGGGCGACGGGAAAATCGGAGAGCACGCGGTCGAGCGGGAGCACCGCGCCGTCCCTCGGCTCGGACGTCGCGGCCGCGTCGCGCGGCGAGGAGCCGGACGGCGACGCCTCGATCTCGGCGCCGGTGAAGAGATCCGTGTAGAGGCCGGGCTCCACGTCGACGAACGTCCCCGCCCACGCCTTCCCCGTCGGCGGGGCGCAGGCCCCGCCGAGCAGCCGCGCGCTGAACCGGGGCGCGACCACGACGAGCGAGCGCCCGTCCTGCTGGCCGCGGCGCGCGAAGGCGACCACGTGCGTCTCGCGGTCGCCGATCACGGCGCGCGGGGCGTAGTCCCCGTCGGCCCCGAAGAGCGCCGGGTGCCGCCGGCGCAGCTCGAGCGCGACGTGCGTGACGAAGAGCTTGATGCGGCCGTCGCGCGCCCCGGCACAGAGCTCGCGCGCGAGCGTGAGGTCGCCGCCGTTCCACCGCGCGCGGATCTCGGCGAGCGCCTTCTCGCGCGACGCGTAGTCGACCACGCGGCGGTTGTCGGGGTCGACCAGGCTGAAGTCCCACACCTCGTTGCCCTGATAGATGTCGGGCACGCCCGGCGACGTGAGCTTCAGGAGCGTCTGCGAGAGCGAGCCCCACATGCCGTGGCACGCGACCACGCGCGCGAGCGGCAGGAGCGCGCCCACCACGTCCGCGGACGAGATCGCCTTGCGCACGAACGCCTCGACGGCGGCGTCGTACTCGGGCTGCGCGTCGATCCAGGACGTGTTGACCTTCGCCTCCTTCGTGGCCTTGCGCATGTAGTGCACGAGCCGGTCCGCGTAGGACGAGAGCGCGTCGCCCTCGGGCGCGCGCGGGCCTCCGGGAGCGCCGAGCAGCGGATCGATCGGCAGGCTCCCGAGGAGCGTCTGGTAAAAGAGGTACTCCTCGTTGCTGTCCGGCGCGAGGCGGCCCTCGATCTCGGCCTTGAGCGGCGCCGCCGCGGCGGCCGCGCGGAGGAGCGCCTCCTCCCACGCGGACGGGATCTCCGACAGCACGCTGATCCGCGCGCGCACGTCCTCGCTCCGCTTCGTGTCGTGCGTCGAGGTCGCGAGCATCGAGGCGGGCCACGTCTTCTGCCGCTGCACGTTGCCGCGGTGGAACGCGAGCACGCTCGCGCCGTAGCGCTCTGGCTCGCCGCCGACCTCGTTCAGCGACACGAGCCGGTTGTAGATGTAGAACGACGTGTCCTCGAGCCCCTTCGCCATCACCGGCCCGGTGAGCTGCTGGAGCTTCATCACGAACTCGCAGAAGTGGCGCCGGTCCTCCTCGCGGAAGAGATCCGGGTCGAGCATCAGGACCGAGCGCACGAACGTGAAGATCGTGGCCTCCATCGTCGGGTTGCGCCGGCGCGCGAGGGCGACGGCGCGGCCGATCGCGACCCGGTCGTGGTCCGAGATCGTCGGCGTCTGCTCGTTGACGTACGTGCGGTACACCGGGAAGCACGCGATCACCTCGCGCAGGGCCTCGTTGAGCGAACCCAGGGTGAAATCGCGGAAGCGGCGGTCGCGCTCGGTGAGCCGGTTCAGCGCGTGCGTGAGCACGTTGAGCTCGCTCGCCAGCGCCGTCCGCAGGATCAGCTTCTTCTTCTCGTAGACGAGCGCCTCGAACTCCAGGTGATCGCCGATGAACCGCTCGTAGATCGCGTTCATCGACGCCTCGCTCGAGGCGTCGACGAAGAGCTCGCCGACCGCCGCGGTGAAGTCGTAGCCGCTCGTCCCGTGGACGGGCCACGCCTCGGGCAGCGTCTCGCCGCGGGCGAGGATCTTCTCGACGACGACGTACATCGGCCGCGCGATCGACGCGCCGCGCGGGTCGTGCGCCCCCCCGGCGCCCGCGCGCTCGTCGATGGCCGCGCGGATCGCCGGCTCCAGCTTGGCGAAGCGGGTGGCGGCCGGCGGGCGGCTGCGCGCGTCCTCACGGCTCCGCGGCTCCGGCTCGGCCTCGGCGAGGAAGCGGCGGCGGCAGCGCTCGATCAGGTAGCCCCGCTGCAGGTCCTCGAAGTAGCCGATCGGGTCCCAGAGGCCGTCGGGGTGGTCGATGCGCAGCCCCGTGACCTGTCCGCGCTCGCAGAGCTCGAAGACGAGCCGGTGCGCCTCGGTGAAGACCGGCCGGTGCTCCATCCTGATCGCCGCGAGCTCGTTGATGTCGAAGAACCGGCGGTAGTTGATCTCCTCCGCGGCGCTGCGCCAGTAGCTCAGCCGGTAGGCCTGCTCCTCGAGCAGCGCCTCGAGCGGGTCGAAGCTCCGCGGATCGCCCACCTTGCCGTTGACGCGCTCGACCCCCTCCGCCACCGCCGACGCGACGTCGGGCGAGTCGGAGACGAGGGCCGCGAGCCGCCGCCTGAGGATCTCCTTCTCCCGACGCCGCTCGATCACCTTGGCCCGCTGCGTCTCGGTCCGCGGCGGCATGTTGCGGAGCCCTGTGATGATGCTCTGCAGCTCGAGCAGCGCGTCGTTCTCCTCGCCGAGCGCGGCGACGAGCCCGGGCACGAGCGGCCCGATGACCATCCCGTACGTCCGCGGGTTCACCGGGAAGACGTGATCGAAGTACCGGAGGACGAACGCGCCGCTGTCGAACTCGATCTTGAGCTCGCCGCGCTCGAGCACGCGCCCGTAGTGGTCGCCGAGCACGGGGAGCAGCACCTTGTGCTTCAGCTCCGTCTTGAGCGGCGCCCAGTCGATGTCGAAGAACGGCGCGTAGAGCGAGCTCGGGCCGTTCTGGAGGACGTCGCTCCACCAGGCGTTGTCGGAGGTGCCGACCCCCATGTGGTTGGGCACGAAGTCGAGGAGGAAGCCCATGCCGTGCGCCGCGAGCTCGTCCGTGAGCCGATCGAGATCGTCGCGGCCGCCGATCGCGGGGTTCAGCGCGTTGTGATCGACGAGGTCGTAGCCGTGCAGGCTCTCCGTAGGCGCCTTGAAGAAGGGCGACGAGTAGAGATCGCTGACGCCGAGCGCGTCGAGGTAGGCGACCACGCGCCGCGCCTGCTCGAAGGTGAAATCCTTGTTGAGCTGCACGCGGTACGTGGCGCGCGGCAGCCGCGGCGCCACGCCCTCGCACGCCGCCGCGACGAGCCGCGCCGCCTGCTGCGCGGCGCCGTCTGGATGGCTGCTCACCTTTTGATTCCGATCGTCCGGCGCTTCCGTCATTCGTCGAGTGCCTCCGGGGCAGAATCTACTTCGAACGAAGCGTCGTGCAGGGAGGATCTGTCGTGATTGCCGCGAGCTCCTGTCGATCTGGACCGGCCGACGAAGGGAGAACCCGAGGCACATAGGGAATTGCAGCAAAGGTGCGCCCGGGGCCCCTCGGACCTGCGCTGAGCCCGGAGCACCGTGCCCGGATTCGGCGGCGCGGCGCCCGGGCAGCGCAAGCGCCGTCGACGCGGCCCTCCGTAGGTTCGCCATGGCGCCCTGCCCGTGCGGGCGGAGCGAGGCGGACAGCCTTCGTCCGACAGAATCAGGAGATTCATTGATGACCAGCGCTTGGAGATTCGTCGCGCGCTCGGGCGCACGGCGAAGGGCCCTGGAGCGCGCGAAACAGGCCGCGTCCGCGCCCGGACGAGACACGCGTCAGCGCATGAGATGGAGCCCCGCGCGCTCGTCGTGGGGCGGCGCGCCGACGGGAGGTGTCACGCCCGCGCCTTCACCCGCTTTGTCTTCTTCTTCTCCTGCCGCTCCAGGAGCCGCAGCACCGCCACGGACCTGTCGACGAGCAGGTAGCGCTCTCCCCCTGCCCGCGCCGGCACCGTGCGCGCCGGCTCCGCGGCGGTGCGGGTGTCGATGAGCACCTCCCACCGCTCGCCGAACTCGATCGCTGGCAGCACGAACTCGAACGGCGAATGGTTCGCGTTGATGAGCACGAGCAGCGTGTCACCCACGATCGGCTCGCCGCGCGGGCCCATCGACCAGAGGGCGTCGCCCCCGAGCAGATAGCCTATCGCCCTCGCGTTCGGGTGCGTCCAGTCCTCCGCGTTCATCTCGGCGCCGTCGGGGCGGAACCACACGACGTCCTTCAGCCCGCTGCCGTGCACGTAGCCGCCCGAGAAGAACGTCCGCCGGCGCAGCACCGGCTGGCTGCGCCGCAGGGCGATGAGGCGGCAGGTGAACTCGAAGAGCTCTTTCCGCCGCTCGTCGAGATCCCAGTCGTGCCACGACATCTCGTTGTCCTGGCAGTAAGCGTTGTTGTTGCCGAGCTGCGTCTTGCCGATCTCGTCGCCGGCGTTGATCATCGGCACCCCCTGCGAGAGGAGCAGCGTCGCGAGGAGGTTGCGCTTCTGGCGCTCGCGCAGCTCGACGACCGCCGGGTCGCACGAGGGGCCCTCGACCCCGTGGTTGTAGCTGTGGTTGTTGTTCGTGCCGTCCCGGTTCCCCTCGCCGTTTGCCTCGTTGTGCTTCTCGTTGTACGATACGAGATCGTTCAGCGTGAAGCCGTCGTGCGCCGTCACGAAGTTGACGCTCGCGTACGGCCGGCGCCCGCTCGACGCGAACAGATCGCTCGACCCGGTGAGCCGGTAGCCGAGGTCGGCCGCGAGCAGATCCCCCTTCCAGAAGCGGCGGACCGAGTCGCGGTAGCGATCGTTCCACTCCGTCCAGAGGACGGGGAAGTTGGCGACCTGATAGCCGCCCTCGCCCACGTCCCACGGCTCGGCGATGAGCTTCGTGCGCGAGAGGACCGGGTCCTGGTGGATGATGTCGAAGAACGAGCTCAGCCGGTCGAAGTCGTGGTGGCCGCGGGCGAGCGCCGACGCGAGGTCGAAGCGGAAGCCGTCGACGTGCATCTCGGTCACCCAGTACCGCAGGCTGTCCATCACCAGCTGGAGCGTCTGGTAATGACGCGTGTTCATCGTGTTCCCGCAGCCCGTGAAGTCCATGTAGTAGCGCGGGTTGTGCGGCACGAGCCGGTAGTAGCTCCAGTTGTCGATCCCCTTCAGGGAGAGCGTCGGGCCGAGGTGGTTGCCCTCCGCTGTGTGGTTGTAGACGACGTCGAGGATCACCTCGATGCCGGCGGCGTGGAGCGCCTTCACCATCGCCTTGAACTCGGTCACCTGCTGGCCGAGCCGCCCGCTCGCTGAGTAGCGGCCGGCGGGCGCGAAGTACGAGAGCGTGTTGTAGCCCCAGTAGTTGATCTGCCCGCGCTCCCAGATCTCGCGCTCGCTCGCCATCTCGTGCACGGGGAGCAGCTCGAGCGCGGTGACGCCGAGCTTCTTGAAGTGGGCGATCGCCGCCTCGGAGGCGAGCCCCGCGTAGCTGCCGCGCAGGTGCGCGGGGACGCCGGGGTGCCGCTGGGTGAACCCCTTGACGTGCACCTCGTAGATGATCGTGTCCTGCCAGCGCGTCGCCGGCGGCCGGTCCCCGTCCCACGCGAAGCGGTGGTCGACGACGACCGATTTCGGCGCGCCCCAGGCGCTGTCGCGGTGGCAGATCTCGAGGTCGTCGAGCGGGAGCGGCGGCGCGAGCGGGGGCGGCGGCGAGGACGCGCACTCCTTCCCGCGCGCCTCGGCGCCGCGGCGATCGCTCGCCGTCTTTCCCGCGCGCCCGCCCTCGCCCTTCTCGGCCGCCGCGCCGTCGCGGCCCGCCGCCTCCTTGGGCCGGCCGGCGCCGCCCTCGCCGCGCTCGGGCGGCCCTCCGCGGTCGTAGGCGTAGAGCGGCGCCTTCCAGTTCGGCTCGCCGGAGAGCGCGTACGCGTACGGATCGACGAGGAGCTTCGCCGGGTTGAAGCGGTGCCCGGAGCGCGGATCGTAGGGCCCGTGCACCCGGTAGCCGTAGAGCTGGCCGGGCTTGAGCCCCGGCACGTACCCATGGAAGACGTGGGCCGTTCGCTCGGGGAGCTCGATGCGCTCACGCTCCACGACATCGTCGACGGCCTCGAAGAGGCAGAGCTCGACCTTCGTGGCGGACTGAGAAAACAGCGTGAAATTGACCCCCTCGCCGTCATAAACGGCGCCGAGGGGGGTCGGCGTGCCGGGCCATATGCGTCTAGTCATCGGAAAAACCTGTGGAGCCGCCCTATTCGCGAAATCGGCGCCGCTGTCGAGGCACAAGCGCCCGCGGCTCGATTTTTCGCTCCCGGGGCCCGGATCCACGCAGCGCAGGCTACGCCAGCTCACCGGTCGGGCGCCGCCTTCCGCGCTGCCCGGCCCGACGCGGAGCGGCGCGCCGGCAGGCGGCAACGACGCGGCGGCGCCGGGGCGGCTCGACGGAGCAGAAGGAGCATCGCCAAGCGCGCGACCCGGGATAGACTCCGCCCCGAACGCCTGGAGCCAAGCGAAAAACGCCCATGTCTTCCCCCTCTGCCGAACATCAGTCCCAGGGCTCGTCCCCGAGCTCGCCACCTCCCTCCGGCGCGCGCCGCCGCATCTCCGGCGTGACGGTGCCGCTCTTCTCGCTGCGCAGCGATCGCTCGTGGGGCATCGGCGAGATCGGTGATCTCCCCGAGTTCGCCGCGTGGATGCGCGCCGCGGGGCTTCGCCTCGTGCAGCTCTTGCCGCTCGGCGAGGTGGCGGGCGGCGAGACGTCGCCGTACATGGCGCTCTCCGCGTTCGGCATCGATCCGATGTTCATCTCGCTCTCGGCCGTGCCCGAGCTCCCGGCGGAGCTCCACGGCGAGGCGCTCGGCGACGACATGGCGGCGCTCGATCGCGCGAGGACGAGCGCGCGCGTCGACTACGATCTCGTGCGCCGCGTGAAGGGGCGGGCGCTGCGCTTCGCCTTCGACAGGTTCGAGCGGGAGCACCACGCGAAGCAGACGCCGCGCGCGGCCGAGCTGGCCGCGTTCGTGAAGCGGCAGTCGGACTGGCTGCCCGACTACGCGCAGTTCCGCGCGTTCAAGGACGGCTTCAACGGCGTCGCGTGGTGGGACTGGCCCGAGGAGATCCGCGAGCGGAGGCCGGAGGCGCTCGTGAAGCTGCGGCAGGAGCGCGCGCGGGACATCCTCTATTACGAGTACGTCCAGTGGCTCGCGCACGCGCAGTGGGAGGCGGCGCGCGCGGATCTCCGGGACAAGGGGGTGGAGATCATGGGCGATCTCCCGTTCATGGTGGCGCGCGACAGCGCCGACGTGTGGGCGCATCAGGGCGAGTTCCGGCACGACAGGTCGGTCGGCGCCCCGCCCGACCAGTTCGACACGGAGGGCCAGAACTGGGGGCTTCCGCCGTATTTCTGGTCCCGGATGCGCGAGACCGACTTCGCGTGGCTGAGGCGGCGCTGCCGCTACACCGGGCTGCTCTGCGACCGGTTCCGGATCGATCACCTGGTCGGCTTCTACCGGACGTACATCTTCCCGGAGCGCGGGAGCCAGGGCCAGGGGGGCGAGCGGCCCAGGGCGACGTTCGATCCGGCGGAGGAGCCGGAGCAGCGCGAGCACGGCGAGCGCGTGGTGCGGGCGATGATCGCGGGGGCGGCGGAGACCGGGGCGCAGCTCGTGGCGGAGGATCTCGGCGCGGTGCCGCCGTGGGTCCGGGCGTCGCTGACCGAGCTCGGCGTGCCGGGCTACAAGGTGCTGATCTGGGAGAAGGACGACGTGAGGTTCCGCAATCCGGCGGAGTACCCGGCGCTCTCGGTCGCGTGCTTCGGGACGCACGACACCGACTCGGTGGTGGCGTGGTGGGAGTCGCGGGACGACCGGGAGCGCGCTGGGGTGCTCGATCTGCCGCAGCTCTCGCCGCGGCGGCAGGAGCTAGGGCGGGAGTTCACGAAGGAGACGCACCGCGCGCTGCTCGACCTCATCCACGGGTCGAAGAGCGAGCTCGTGCTGCTGCTCGTGCAGGACGTGCTCGCGACGCGCGAGCGGATCAACACGCCGGGGACCGTGGGGCCGGAGAACTGGTCGCTGCGGTTGCCGGCGGCGCCGGCACAGATGGCTCGGGATCCCGAGGTGCGGGCTGCGCTCGAGCGGGTGCGGGAGAGCATCCAGGCGAGCGGGCGTGGCTGAGCGCTGAGCCGAGCTGCCCGTGACTGAAGCACGCGGCCCTCGCCGGCGTGCGGCATCACTGCAAATCCATTGACCCGCTGTAAGTCCCAGTCCGCCCCGCGCGCCGGCGGTTGGGGAGCCCACGCAGACTGACTCGCTGCGTCGCGGCGGCACGTTTCACGAGCTCGTGAAGTACATGCCGCCGAAACATTCCGGAAAACTGGCCTCTTTTACCTTCGCGGTCGAGGAGGCCACCAGTGAACGAAATCAACGCCTCGGACACCACCTGGCTCCTGGTCTCGTCGGCAATGGTACTGCTGATGACGCCAGCGCTGGCCCTGTTTTACGGGGGCATGGTCCGAACCAAGAACACGCTCAGCACATACATGCACAGCTTCTTCGCCATGGGTATCGTGACCCTGGCGTGGGTGACCATCGGGTACTCGATGGCGTTCGCCGAATCCAAGGGCGGGTTGATTGGCGGCCTCGATTACGCGTTCCTGAACGGCGTAGGCACCGATCCGCGCGAGGGGATGACGGTGCCTCATCTCCTGTTCATGGTGTTCCAGCTGATGTTCGCCATCATCACGCCGGCGTTGATCTCGGGCGCCTACGCCGAACGCATCAAGTTCTCGTCGTACGTGGTGTTCACGCTGCTGTGGTCGCTCGTGGTCTACAGCCCCATCTGTCACTGGGTGTGGAACCCGGGCGGGTGGCTCCTGTCGCGCGGCGCGCTCGACTTCGCGGGCGGCACCGTTGTGCACCTCGCCTCGGGCGCGAGCGCGCTCGTGATGGCGATCATGATCGGCAAGCGCAAGGGGTACCCGACGCGCAAGATCGTGCCGCACAACCTCACCATGACGCTGCTCGGCGCCGGCATGCTGTGGTTCGGCTGGTTCGGCTTCAACGGCGGCTCCGCGCTCGCCGCGAACGGGCTCGCGGTGGTGGCGTTCGTGAACACGCACATCGCGGCGGCCATCGGCGCGCTCGCCTGGGCGCTCATCGAGGGCGTGCGCTTCGGCAAGCCGTCGCTCCTCGGCGTGGCGTCGGGGCTCGTGGCGGGGCTCGTCGCCATCACGCCGGCCGCGGGCTTCGTCGGGCCGATGGCGTCTGTCGCGATCGGGCTCGCGGCGGGCGCTGTGTGCTACGGCGCGGTGATGATGAAGGGCAAGCTGGGCTATGACGACAGCCTGGACGCCTTCGGCATCCACGGCGTGGGCGGTCTGCTCGGCGCGCTGCTCACCGGCGTGTTCGCCTCCAAGGTGTGGAATCCGGCCGGCCAGGACGGCCTCATCAAGGGCAACTCGGCGCTGCTCGTCGAGCAGGCGATCGCGGTCGGGGTCGCGGCGGCGTACGCGGCGGCGGTCACCTTCGTGCTCGTGAAGGGCATCAACGCGGTGATGGGCTTCCGGGTCGACGACGAGACGGAAGACGAGGGCCTCGACGGCGCCCTCCACGGCGAGGAGGCCTACTCGCTCGGCGAGGGCGGCGCCCACGCCGTGGAGTCGACGCCGCCGGCCTCCCCCGTGCCCTCTGGGTCGCCGGTCCTCGCGCGCGAAGGCGCCTGATCCAGCGCAGCGGAAGCGCGCCCGCGAGGGCCGCCTGGCACGAGCCGGGCGGCCTTCGCCGTTTTGTCCCCCGCCCTTCTGGCGCGGGCGTCGAGCGGCGCGAGCGCGTCACCTGCACGCGAAGAGAGGCTCGCCGGTCTCGCGGCAGCGCTGCTCGCACGTGATCTTGGCGCACCCGCAGCGGCGCAGCGCACCGCGGTCGCCGGCGCGCTGATCGCAGTCGTCGCTGAGGCCGCGGCACTCGGCCTCGCAGCGCGCGAGCTGAGCAGGCGACGGCGTGCAGTCGATGACCTCCTGTCGCCCGGCGGCGTCACCGCCGCTGCACAGCGCGATCGACGCGACCTGCTCGAGGAGCGGGATGCGCCCTCCCGTCAGGCACTGCGCGTGCGGCTCGCAGACGTGGTCCCGCAGCACCGCCATCACGCGAACGCGCTGCCCCTCCAGCGCTCGCCAGCCGGGGCCGAGCCAGCGCTCGGCGTCCTCCCGCGACATGATCCTCCCGGCGATGAGCGGCTGCTCGCCCTTCGTGAGCGTCAGCGTGCCGACCCAGCGCTCCTGCGGGGACGTCTCGCCAGGTCGCTCACCCTCCACCGGCGGAGACGCCGGCGGCGTGCCGGCGGGCGCGGAGCTCGCCGCGGGCGCCGCCGAGGCGACCTGCGCCGCGGGCGCCGTCGAGGCGGCCCGGGCCCCTCGCGCCGGCGCAGCGGGCGCGCTCTCCGCGCAGCCCATCGCCCCGGCGCAGCACGCGCCGGCCAGCGCCCCGCAGAGCCACAGCCGAGCTCGCGCCGCGGTGGGATTGCGCCGCGAGGCGCGCACCGAGATCGAAGGAGGCACGCGCCATTCTACCACGCGTCCCTCCGGCAGCGGGCCCGCGCGCCGTCCGCGACGGCCGGGCGCCGTGCCGCGTCAGCTCGCGGCGCGCAGCCACTGCCGGGAGAGCTCGAGCACGCGCGCGTTCTCGGGGATCTCGCCGAGGAAGCTCCGGCGGTGCGCCGCCGGCAGCCTCTCTGCCCGCGCGAGCAGCCGCTCGCGCGCGCCGGCGATGACCGCGGACGCCCCCTCGCGGTCGCCCGCGGCGTGGAGCGCCTCCGCATGGACGAGGTGGGCGAACGTGCGCTTGTACCCGGACGCGCCCCAGTGCTCGTGCGCCGCCACGACCTCCGCCGCCCGATACCGGCTCTCCTTGCGGCGGACGATCACCTCCCCGTCGCAGAGCTCCGAGAGCACGTCGCGCGCAGCGGGGCACGCCTCCGCGCTCCCGAGGAGCGCCGCGACGCCGCCCCGCCAGAAGACGTCGCCGAACACGCTCGCCGCGCGCAGCACCTTCCGCGCCTCGCCGTCGAGCGCCGCGAGCCGCGCCTGGACCATCGCCAGCACCGTCTCCGGCAGCACCTCGCCCTTGCGCTCCGCCACAGCGCGGATCAGCTCCTCCAGATAGAACGCGTGGCGTCCGCGCGCACCACGTGCCGCACGATGCCCGGCTTGGAGAGCTCCGACAGGAGCCTTGCCTCCCGCTCGAATCGCGCCTCTCGTGCCCGGCAATCACGCTGGCAGCCGACATGCACGTTCATGACGTGCTCATGTCCAGACATGTCTACACCAAGCGTGGAGCGAGCATAGAAGAGCTGCTCGATCCCATAGCGAATCGATGACTGCTACGCTTCGCTTCGCGGCGGCCATGTCGCCCTCCACGCGGCGGAGCGCACGACGTTGCCCCGCGCGCTCGTGCTCTCGTGGCGCGCCCCCCGCAGCGGGCTCCGCCTCGCTCACCGCGGCGCCGCCGGCACTCCATCCCACGCGCACGCCCGCGGCCTTCCTGTCGCGCGCGCACGCCAGGCGAATCGCGCTCGCCGCCCGGCGCGCGTCAGCGCGCGGAGGGCCGAGGCACTCGTCGCCTTGCCAGCATCCACGCCTCGTCCGGGAGCCTTCCCCACCCGGGGCTCCTCGTGTACACGCGGGGGAAGCAAACCAGCAACGGCGCCCGTAATTCCTGTGAGTTGTGAACCACCCGCGTGTACACGAGCCCCGAACCGTTTGGCGACTGAGCTAGCATTCTCTCCGTCATGGCGCGCCGCCCCCCACGAAGTCGCCCCTTCCCCCGCAGCGAGCCCGAGCAGCCGGCGCGAAGGGAGGCGGCGGTGAGCCGCGCGCCGGCCCTGCTACGTGCGCTCGTGTCGGTCCTCGGCGCCTGCGCTGCGCTCGCGCCGGCCGGGGCGCGGGCGGAGGAGTGCGACCGCGCCGCCGCGGACGTGTCGTGGGTGCGCCTCGCGGGCGCGGAGGTGCAGTGCCCCTCGGCGTCCCGGTTTCGCGCCGAGATCTCGCGGCGGCTCGGGCGGGAGCTCGTCACCACGGGCAAGGTCGCCTCGATCGAGGCCGTGGTGCAAGGGCAGCCCGGCGCCTGGTCGGCCACGATCCGGACCCAGCTGTGCGACGGCGCCCCGCCGACCGTCCGCGAGTTCTCCGATCACGGCCTGAGCTGCGACGGGATCGTCGCCGCCGCGGCCGTGCACATCATGCTCACCACCGATCCCGAGGCCGGCCTCGCCCCCCCGGCCGACGCCCCCCCGCCGCCGGTCGCCGAGGCGCCGCCGAGCCCTCCGCCCCCGGCCGCCGTGCGTCCGCCGAGCCCTCCGGAGGCCGTGCGGTCGCCGGAGCCGCCGTTCCCCTGGCCGGCGGAGACCCGGGCAGCGCCGCCGCCGGCCGAGGGCCCGCCGCCCGCGGAGATCTCGGTCGCCTGGCGCGGGTTCGCGTCCGTGGGCATCGTCCCCTCGCCCGGGGCCGGCGTCGCCCTGTCGGGCGAGTGGTCGATCCTGCCGCGGTGGACCCTCGAGACGGGGGCGCTCTGGCTCCCGGAGCAGCACGCGACCCGGCGGACGTTCGCCTTCGGCCTCACGGCGGGCTGGCTCGGCGGGTGCCTGGAGATGGTCCGGAGCCGATCGCTCGTCTTCGGGCTCTGCGGCCGGGTGGTGGCGGGCGCCATCTACGCCGTCATCTACGGGGACGAGCAGATCACCCCGACGATCCTGCCGACCGACGTCGGCTCGCGGGCGTGGCTCAGCCTCGGGGCGGGCACCCGGCTCGGCGTCCGCATCGTCGGGCCGCTGCGGCTCGAGACAGGGATCGACCTCTTCGTTCCGATGACACGGTACAGCTTCCAGCTGCAGGACGGGCAGCCGGCGGGCTTCGAGCAGCCGGCCGTCGCCGGCGCGGCGTTCGGGGGTGTCGGGGTCACGTTTTGATGAAGGATCCCCCGGCTGCCGGCATCCACCAGAGCGTGGAGCAATGCTTACAAGCCGAGGTCCTGGGCGACGCCAGGCAGCCGCCACGGAGCCTCGTCGCCCTGCACGCCGAGCACGGCGGATTCGTCTGGGCCACCCTGCAGCGGTTCGGCATCCAGCATCCGGACCTGGAAGATGCCTTCCAGGACGTCTTCATCGTCGTCCAGCGGCGCCTCCCGTCGTTCGACTGGGCCTGCCCCATCACGACCTGGCTCTTCGCCATCTGCCGCCGCGTCGCCGCCTCGCACCGCCGCCGCGCGCACACGCGCCGGGAGCGGCTCGGCGAGGTGGTGGACGACGTGCCGGACTCCGCGCGCGGCCCGGAAGAGATCACCTCCCAACGTCAGGCGGGATTGCAGCTCGATGGCATCCTCGAGGCCATGGATCTCGATCGAAGAGCCGTGTTTGTCATGTTCGAGATCGAAGAGATGCCCTGCAACGAGATCGCGAGCCTGGTCGGCGTCCCCGTCGGGACCGTATACTCGCGGCTCCACGCAGCACGAAAAGAGTTCGCGACGCTGCTGAAGAAGAGCGGGGCCGAGCGCGCAAGCAGGGAGGCCAGATGAGCGACCCGAAGCGATGGAACCAGGAAGGTGGCGGCGCCCCGCTGGGAGCCCGCGAGCTCCTCCTCGCCGCCGCGCGCCCGCGCTCGATGACCGCCGCCGAGCTCGCGCGCACCGCGGCCCGGGTGGCGCCGCTCGGGACGACCGCGGGCGCCGGTGCGACGGTGCCGATGTGGATCAAGGGGATCTTCCTCGCGGTGGGCCTCGGCGCCGGCGGGGCCGGGCTCCACGTCGCCCTCGACGAGGGCCGGAGCGCCGCCGCGTCGGTCGCGCCGCCCCCGTCGCTGACGGACCTGCCGCTGGAGCAGCTGTTCTCGAGCGCGCGGGGCGGCGTCCCCGCCGCGGCGCCGGCGCCCGACGCGCCGCCGCCTGCGGCCGCGGCGTCGCAGCCGGCCGCAGCCGCCGCCCGCCGCGAGGCGCCGCGCCCCCCCCGGCTGGCCGCGCCCGCGCCCGCGCCCGAGGCGATCGTCGCGGTGGACAACGACGATCTGGTCCGCGAGTCGAACCTCGTCGACAGGTCGAGGGCCGCGCTCGCGCAGGACCCGGAGGCCGCCCTGGCCGCGCTCGACAGACACCAGACCGACTTCCCGAAGGGGCGGCTCGCGGAGGAGCGGGAGTTCATCGCGATCCGCGCGCTGATGCGCCTCGGGCGCGCCGACGAGGCGCGGGCGCGCGCGGCGGCGTTCGTCGCGCGCTACCCGTCGAGCTCCTTCGCCGAGCCGGTGCGCCGGATCGTGAGCGCGGCGCCGTGAGCCCGTGACGCCGGCAGGCCGGGCGGCCGGAAAACGACGCGACCCCCTCACGATTCCGTGAAGGACCGGCGGGTTCGGCAGCATTCACGGGAAGGGAACCCCTGCGGGCCCACGGGCCGCACGACCGGCCCCGCGGTGTTCGATCCAGGGTTCCGGGACGAGCCGGGGGTCAACCTCGCGATCCCGTACACCGTCCCCATGAGCTTGATCGGTTCGTAAACAGTACTAAGTTCCAGCCCGCGTTCACGGGCAGCTGCTCCGGGCGATGAAAGCGCCGGAGCGCCTCGTCGCGGGCCGTACTCGACGGGCCGGTGCTCCCACGCTCGCAGTGCCGGCGTCGGCCGCGGCGAGGCGTACCCCTGCGGGCGCGCGCTGGCTCCGTCTCTTCGCGGGCCGACGCACGCGCTCACCCGCGATCGTCGAGCTCGGCCCGCACCTTCATCCGCCATCCGCGAGCGCGCGCTCTGCAGCGCGGCTCCGTCGTTGTTTGTCGTCATCGTTTTCAGGAGGTTTCATGTTCTCCAGGTCGTCGAGTTCGAGCATTTCGGTGCGCTCTCATTCTGGTTCTGCCCCCGCCGGGGCGTGGCGGAGGGCGCGGCGCGCCGCGCTGGTTTCGCTCGCGATGCTGCCGGTCTCCTGCGCGGACATCGCGCCGGGGGACGGCGAGCCGGCCGATCTCGCGGAGGGCGAGGCTGCGTCCGCCGCCCAGGCGCTCACCCTGCCGTTCGCCATCGAGGGGCGAAAGTCGCTCGTCGTCACGAACGCCGACATCCTCAGCGCCTTCACGCTGAAGGACGCGCTCCAGCAGCTCATCGATCAGGCGGGCGTCAGCATGACGCCCCTCCAGCTGTTCCGGCAGCTCATGGACACGAACCGGAAGGCCGCGGACGGGCTCGGCCTCGGCCCGAGCTGCGATGACGTGGTGATCCCCGGCTCGGACGGGGCCATCAACGGCTGGCCGATCGACTGCCCCCGTGCCGTGGGCTTCGAGGCCGACAGGGATCCTTTCGCCGACGAGACGGCCGACAACGCGTACGTCGCCACGACCCTGTCGAACCGCTTCGACCTCGCCCCGCCGGACGGCGCCAACTGCGGTGAATACCGCGTGGTCTTCGCGAGGCGCTCGGGCATGACGCCGGGCGCGTTCCAGCTGCGCAACTTCATCATCTTCGAGGCCCGGTTGCCGAACCCGACGCCGAGCCTCGGCCGGGAAGGCTGCCGCCCGGTCGCCGATTTCTGGTACGGCCTGTCGGATCCGACAAAGAGCCTGGCGACCCGGAGGGACGCGCTGCACGACTTCTACTTCGAGGGCCTGTCCGGGTTCGAGCCCGTCATTCACATCGATCATTACGGCCAGAACGCAGGGCCGTACGGCGGCCAGATCCGGACCAACGAGTTCCTCTTCGCCCCCGAGGTCGTCGGGGATCCGCCCGTGCCCTTCACGACCTGGAACCTGCGGGAGTTCAGGCTCCTGCACGGCGGCTCCGGGAGCAGCGCCACGCTGGTCGTGACCCCGTCCTTCGTGAAGGACACCCCGGCCGCGCCGCTCTTCGATCCCGCCTCGACCGACGCGCGCGCCGTCGCCTTCCGGAGCACGTCGTTCCCCGCCCTTGTGGAGCGGCTCGCCGCGGCGGACGACATCAACCGCTTCGCCTTCGAGCCGAGCTACCCGACGACCATGAACGCCGGGGAGAGCCAGATGATCGGCCTGCAGAACAACTACTTCGCGACGTTCGGCAGCGGGCCCTCGGCGCTCAGGACCAGCATCCAGAGCGAGCTCACCGCCATGGGCAGCACGCTCACGCCGGACCAGATCGTCGGGCGCGCGTTCTCGCTCTCGTGCAGCGGGTGCCATGAGCCCATCGGCGACGCCACGGGCTCGCCGACGGTCGATCTCGACCTCGGCACGACGAAGACGCTCGCCAAGACGAGCCCGTTCATCCAGACGACCGAGCAGCTCGAGAGCGACCCCATCGAGGGCGGCCAGCGCTTCATCATCTCGGAGGCCCTCACCGACCTGTTCATCCCGTTCCGGAAGGACGTGATGGCCGACTTCCTCCTCAACAACCCGATCCTCGGGTTCGAGGAGCCGGGCGCGTGGACCTCGACGCAGGCGCAGCTGTCGCTCCACACGGGCCGCGCGGTGGAGGGCATCGCCTCGCTCCAGGTCCAGACCCCGGCCAGCTTCAACGCGATCGTCAGCCCGAGCTTCAGCACCGCGGGCCTCACCCCGGTGGGCAACAAGATCACGCTCGACCTCTTCGTGTCCCCCATCCAGCCGGCCCCGAGCTGGGCCGGCAACATCGAGGTGCTGATCTCCATCCCGTCGGCCGGCATCGACAACCAGTGGGCCGGGAACACCTCGCTCAGCCTGGTCGCCCCGGGGTCGTTCCAGAGGATCCAGTTCGCCCCGCTCCCGACGGCGACCCTGAACGCGCTGAACGCGGCGCCGAGCGACGTGAAGCTTCAGTTCAACCTCAACGTGATCGGCAACTCGGGGCCCTACTACCTGGACAACGTCCGGTTCGAGAACTAGCCGCGAGCGCGCGTTCGTGAGGGCGAGCGCGCGCTCCTCGACAACGCCCTCCGTTCCCGCGCAGACAGGCTCCCATGCACAGGGGCCGCAGCGCCGGTCCGCCGAGAGCAATCCGTTTTAACGGACAAATATCCGTTATAGTAGACAATGGCCAGGGGCTTTGTTATGACGCGCCCATGTCTGGCATTGCCATCATCACTGGAAGTGTTTCCGCGCGCTCGAAGACCGCCGCGCTGGCTGCCCGCATCGCGGCGCGGCTCGGGCGCGAGGGGTTTCGCGTCACCCTCCTCCACGTCCGCGACCTCCCCGCCGAGGACCTCCTCTTCGGCCGCGTCGACTCCCCCGCCGTGGCGGACGCGGCGCGGATCGTCGCCGAGGCGGCCGGGGTCGTCATCGCGACCCCCATCTACAAGGCCTCGTACACGGGCGTGCTCAAGGCGTTCCTCGACCTCTTGCCGCAGTTCGGGCTCGCGGGGAAGGCCGTGCTGCCGCTCGCGACGGGCGGGACCCTCGCGCACGTGCTCGCCATCGACTACGGGCTCCGCCCGGTCCTCCAGTCGCTCGGCGCGCGGCACGTGCTCGCAGGGCTGTTCCTCCTCGACAAGGCGCTGCGGCTCGGCGAGGACGGGCAGCTCGACATCGACGACGAGCTCGGGAGCAAGCTGGAGGAGATCGTGAGGCCCTTCATCGACAGCGTGCTCCGCGAAGGCCTCGCGCTCCCGGCGCGCGAGGTGGCCGCCTGAGATCCCCGCGCGGGGCGCGCCGCCGGCGCGGGCGCCCCGCGCAGCGCGGCGCCGCGACCGGCTCAGCTCTGCGACCGCTGGGGGAGGATGTCGTTGGCGATCACCTCGCCGAACGGCCCCGTGAGGTTGGGGCGGACATCGGGCCCCTTCCGCTCGATGGAGAGCCGCGGAAAGAGCAGCTCGGCGACGCGATAGGCCTCCTCGAGGTGCGGATACCCCGACAGGATGAACGTGTCGATCCCGAGCGCGGCGTACTCTCGCATGCGGCGCGCGACCGTCTCCGGATCGCCCACGAGCGCCGTGCCGGCGCCGCCGCGCACGAGCCCGACGCCGGCCCAGAGGTTCGGGCTGATCTCGAGCGCCTCGCGCCGCCCGCTGTGCAGCGCCGCCATGCGCCGCTGGCCCTCGGAGTCGAAGCGCGAGAACGCCTGCTGCGCCGCGGCGATGGCGCGGTCGTCCAGGTGCCGGATGAGGTCGTTCGCGGCGGCCCACGCCGCCTCGGCGGTCTCGCGGACGATGGCGTGCAGGCGGATCCCGAAGCGCACCTCGCGCCCCTCGGCGGCCGCGCGGCGGCGGACGTCCGCGATCTTCTCGGCCACGGCGGCCGGCGGCTCGCCCCAGGTCAGGTAGACGTCGTGGTGGCGCGCCGCCAGGGCGTGCCCCGCGGGCGACGACCCGCCGATGTAGAGCGGCGGGTGCGGCGCCTGGATCGGGGGATAGAGGATCTTCGCCCCCTTGACGCGCAGGTGCTTGCCCTCGAAGTCGACCGTCTCGCCGGCCATGACGCGGCGCCAGATGGTGAGGAACTCGTCGGTCACCGCATAGCGCTCGTCGTGGCCGAGAAAGACGCCATCGCCCTCGGCCTCCGCGGGATCGCCGCCGGTCACAACGTTGAGCAGCAGGCGGCCGCCCGACAGGCGGTCGACCGTGGACGCCATGCGGGCAGCCCACGTGGGAGAGACGATCCCCGGCCGCAGCGCGACGAGGAACCGGAGCCGCTGCGTGAGCGGGATCATCGCCGACGCGATCGCCCAGGCATCCTCGCAGGACCTCCCCGTGGGGAGCAGCACGCCGTGATAGCCGAGGTCGTCGGCGGCCTGCGCGATCTGACGAAGGTAAGAGAGCGAGACGGGGCGCGCCCCCTCGGCGGTGCCGAGATAGCGGCCATCACCGTGCGTCGGGAGAAACCAGAAGACGTTCATGAAAACATGGGCTCCTCGCCCGTGGCTCGCCGGGCCGGAGGCCCGCAAGCACGTCTCGCGCCGCAGCCGTGAGCGATGGATCTCCGCGCGAGCGCCGGCCGCCACCTGAAGCTGCGCGCCCCGGGCCGCTGCCGTTGCTGCTCCAGCAGCACCCCGCACGCAGCGCTTGCTGCTGGAGCAGCAACCCCGGACAGGCTCCATCACGAACCCCGGCGGCCCTCTTCGTCGTCCGGACGGTGGACCATGGCGACGCGCCGGGCGGATCGCCTTACGATGCGCGCATGTCCAGCAAGCAACCCGTGCTCCCTCCGGCCCCGCTCGAAGCGCGGGCGGGCCGGGCGAGCCGCGCCCTCGACGCGCTCGAGAGGGCGGGCAACAAACTCCCCGATCCCGCGCTGCTCTTCGTCGTGCTCGCCGCCGCGGTCGTGGTCCTGTCCGCGGCGCTCGCGCCGCTCCAGTTCAGCGAGATCGACCCGAGGACGAAGCAGCCGCTCCAGGTCCAGAGCCAGCTCTCGGGCAAGGCCGTCACCGAGTTCCTCGCGAGCATGGTCCCGACGTTCACGGGCTTCCATCCGCTCGGCGTGGTGCTCGTCGCCTTGCTCGGCGTCGGCATCGCCGAGCACTCGGGGTTCATCAACGCCGGTCTGAAGAAGCTCCTCGCGATCACCCCGAGGGTGCTGCTCACGCCGATGGTGATCGTCGTGGCCATCATCAGCCACACAGCGGCCGACGCGGGCTACGTGCTCGTCATCCCGCTCGCCGCCGTCATCTTCCAGGCCGCTGGCCGGCACCCGCTCGCGGGCATCTCCGCGGCGTTCGCGGGCGTCTCGGGGGGCTTCAGCGCCAATTTCATCCCTTCCAGCCTCGACCCGCTGCTGCAGGGCCTGACCCAGGCCGGCGCCGGCATCCTCGATCCGAAGCGCACCGTCAACCCGCTCTGCAACTGGTTCTTCTGCAGCGCCTCCTGCCTGCTGGTCGTCGGGCTCGGCTGGTTCATCACCGACCGTGTGATCGAGCCGCGCCTCGCCCGCACGCCCGTCGACGCCGCGCCGGAGCAGGAGCCGCGCGTGGCGGACCTCACGCAGCGCGAGGCGCGCGCGCTCTGGGCGGGGCTCGCGGCGATGGCGCTGTGCGTCGCCCTGCTCGTCGCCGCGAGCGCGCCCGCGTCGTCGCCCCTGCGCGCGCCGGGCGGTCAACTGACGAGCAGCACGGCGCCGCTCATGACGGCGATCGTGCCGCTCATCTTCCTGTTCTTTCTGATCCCCGGGATCGTCTACGGCTACACGGCGGGCACGTTCACGAGCCACCGCGACGTGATCGGCGGGATGAGCAAGACGATGGGCACCATGGCCTATTACCTGGTCATGGCCTTCTTCGCCGCGCAGTTCATCTACCTGTTCAACAAGTCGAACCTCGGCGCGCTCCTGGCGCTCAAGGGCGCTGCGACGCTGCAGGCCATGGCGCTCCCGAGCACGGTGACCATCGTGGGCATCATCCTCCTCACCGGGACGGTGAACCTCCTCATCGGCTCCGCGTCGGCGAAATGGGCGCTGCTCGCGCCGATCTTCGTGCCCATGCTCATGTCGCTCGGCATCTCGCCGGAGCTCACCCAGGCGGCCTATCGCGTCGGCGACTCGACAACGAACATCATCACGCCGCTCATGGTGTATTTCCCCCTGGTGGTGGTGTTCTGCCAGAAGTACGTGAAGGGCACCGGGATTGGCACGCTCATGGCGCTGATGCTGCCTTACTCCGTGACGTTCCTCGTCGCGTGGAGCCTGTTCCTCCTCGCCTACTGGCAGCTCGGGCTCCCGCTCGGGCTGGACGCGCCCTACGTCTATCCCTGATCGCCTGCGCTCCCCGCCGCGGAGCCCGGGCCGCGCCGCGCGCTCACGGAGGAGAGGGAGCGAGCGACATCCACCCACCGCGGCGCCCTCGGTGCGCCTCGTCCAGGCCGAGATCTCGACGAGCGCGCACCAATTGCGTGCCCTGCGCGACCAAGGCGCATGCGATGCGGCCTCAGCCGTGAGATCCTCTCGTGTGCTCGCGTATTTACGCGACGGCGCGCGGCGTGCAAGCGCGGACATTGTGCAGGGCCGGACGGCAAAGCGAGGAGGGTGTTCGTATGAGCTCAATGCATCGCGGTGCGGCAGGGAACGCTGTCGTGGTGTCCTCGGCGCCCCCCATGACCGGCGGCGACGCGCCGGTCGTTCATGACGCAAGGGGGCGAGTGCCCTCCGACAAGGATGCCGAGCCACCACCCTCCGTCGCCGGCGCGCTGACCGCCACGGCGGCGGCCGAGGGCGCTGAGCGCTCGGAGTCCTGGGGTCTCTGCGGCGCGCTGCTCGCCATCGCCATCGGCTGGCTCGCCTGGTCTCTACCGTCACCGAACGCCCGCGACGTGCTGCTCGTCGCCTTCTGCTTGATGCTCGTCACGCTCGAGTACCGCCGGGCCGGAGCGCGGTTCCGGAAGGCGATCGTCGCGGCCGCGGGGGCGCGCGGCCTGCCGGACGGCGAGGCGGCGCGCGAGGCGGCGCGGCTGGACGCGGCCTTCCACGCGGCCCGCGCCGCGGATCGGGACGAGACGGGCGCTGACGCAGAGCGCCGCTGAGCCGCGTCATGCCCGCAGAGCGCCGCTGAGCCGCGTCATGCCCGCAGAGCGCGCGCGCCAGCCGCCTCCCACGTCGCGCTCGCGGAACTCGGGGCGCAGCTCGCCGCGCGCGTCGGCCGCGAGCAGCTCGCACGGGTCGAAGTGATCTCCCCGCGAGGCGCACGCAGCGGCGAGACGACACGACTTCGCTGAAATGGACGGGGAGATGGCCATCGTTCAGGCCTCGTCGCGACCCCGGCGAGGCGTGGCCTCGTGGGCCGCCGGCGCCGATTGCGGCTGGCGGACACGCCCTCATTCCATGAGATACTCGAGCCCCGATGACACCGGGGGAGCGCTTGGGGGCGCGCTACACGATCGAGCGGCAGGCCGGGAAGGGCGGCCTCGGCACCATTTATCGCGCACGCGACGACGCGAGCGGCGCGCCGGTGGCCATCAAGGTCCTCAGGGAGCCGACCGACGAGAAGCGCAGCCGGTTCGCCCGCGAGGCGCGCGCGCTGGCCGGCCTGTCGCACCCGTGCATCGTCCAGTACGTCGCCCACGGGACGACGCCGGACGGCGAGCTCTACCTCGTGATGGAGTGGCTCGAGGGGGAAGACCTCGGGGCGCGGCTCTCCCGGGGCCGGATGGAGCCGATCGCCGCGCTCAGGCTCCTTTTGCGGGTGGCCGAGGGGCTCGCGTTCGCGCACGCGCAGGGCGTCGTCCACCGCGACGTCAAGCCCCAGAACCTCTTCCTCCCGGGCGGCGAGATCGAGCGGGCGACCCTCGTCGACTTCGGCCTCGCGCGCCTCGAGGACGCGACGTCCTCGCTGACGCGCACCGGCGCGACGGTGGGCACGCCGTCGTTCATGGCGCCCGAGCAGGTGGTCGGCGAAGGCGAGATCGACGCCCGCGCCGACATCTACTCGCTCGGGTGCGTCCTGTTCACCTGCCTGACCGGCCGGCCGCCCTTCGCCGCGTCGCACCCGCTCGCCCTGCTGGCCAGGGTGGTCTTCGAGGAGGCCCCGCGCCCGAGCGCGCTGGTGCCCGGGCTCCCGCGGGAGCTCGACGCCTTCGTGACGCGGCTGCTCGCCAAGCGGCCGGAGGAGCGCCCCGCCGCGCGGGCCGTCCTCGACGAGCTGCGCGCGCTCGCCGAGCGCGTCGCCGAGTCGTCCTCGAGCGCGCCCACGTCGGCCGCCGGCCTGACGCGCCGCGAGCGGCGCCTCGTCAGCGTGATCCTCGCGTCCGACGCGGCCGGCGGCCGGATCCCCGCGCGCTTCGACTCCGGCGAGATCACCGCCTCGCTCAGCGACGCCCCGCTGCTCAGCACGCTCTTCGACACGTCGCAGGCGCTCCGGCAGGTCGCCGCCCGGCACGGCGCGCAGCTCGAGCTGCTCCGGGACGGCTCCCTCGCGACCGTCCTCTCCGGCGCGGGCTCGCCGACGGATCTCGCGGTGAACGCCGCGCGCTGCGCCCTCGCCCTCCGCGACCTCCTGCCCCGCGCGCGCGTGGCGCTCGCGACCGGCTGGGACGAGCTCGAGAAGACGCAGCCGATGGGGCAGGTCATCGACCGCGCGAGCGCGCTGCTCGCGGCGAGCTCGGCCGACGCGGTCCCCGTCCTCCTCGACCGGATGACCGCGGATCTCCTGGGCGACCGCTTCGAGGTGGCCCTCGACGGCGCGGGGCTCGCGCTCGTCGGCGAGCTCGAGCCCGCCGACGAGGCGCGCATGCTGCTGGGCAAGCCGACGCGGTGCGTGGGGCGGGAGCGCGAGCTGCTCCTCCTCCAGGCGACCTTCGACGAGTGCGTGGCCGAGTCCGAGGCCCGCGCGGTGCTGGTCACGGCGGAGGCCGGCGTGGGCAAGTCGCGCCTGCGCCACGAGCTCGTGCGGCGCCTCGGCGCGCGCGGCGAGCCCTTCGAGCTCTGGATCGCGCGCGGCGATCCGATGCGGGTGGGCGCGCCGTTCGGTCTGCTCGGCCAGGTGGTCCGCCGCGCCGCGCGGCTGCTCGACGGCGAGCCGCTCGACGCGCGGCGGCAGAAGCTCGCCGCGCGCGTGGCGGTGAACGTCGCCGAGCCGCTGCGGCGGCAGGTCGCCGAGTTCCTGGGCGAGATGGCGGGCACGCCCTTCCCGGCGGACGAGAGCGTGCTGCTCCGGGCGGCGCGGCAGGACGCGAAGCTCATGGGCGACCAGATGCAGGCCGCGTGGGTGGAGCTCGCGCGCGCCGAGTCCCGGGCGCGGCCGCTCCTGCTCGTGCTGGAGGACCTGCACTGGGGCGACCGGCCCACGGTCGAGTACATCGACGCGGCGCTCCGGGTCCTCGAGGGCGAGCGGCTGATGGTGCTGGCGCTCGCGCGCCCCGAGGTGCGCGAGGCCTTCCCGGACCTGTGGAGCAAGCGGGCGCTGACGGATCTGCGGCTGACGGCGCTCGCGCGGAGGACGTGCGAGAAGCTCGTCGGCGAGGCGCTCGGGGGGCTCGACGCCGAGGGCGTCGCGCGGATCGTCGACCGCTCGGGGGGCAACGCGTTCTTCCTGGAGGAGCTCGTGCGCGCCGCGGCGGAGGGCCACGGCGGCGGCGTCCCGGAGACGGTGCTCGCGATGATGCAGTCGCGCCTGGAGGGGCAGGCGCCGGACGCGCGGCGGGTGCTGCGCGCGGGCAGCGTGCTCGGGGGCGCGTTCTGGCGCGGCGCGGCGGGCGCGTTGCTCGGGGCCGGGGCGAGCGAGGCGCACCTCGACGCGTGCCTCGCGGAGCTCGCGCGGAGCGAGCTCATCACGCGCGTGCACGAGTCGACGTTCCAGGGCGAGGTGGAGTACGCCTTCCGGCACGCGCTCGTGCGCGACGCGGCCTACGAGATGCTGACCGAGGAGGACCGGCGGCTCGGCCACCGCCTCGCGGGCGCGTGGCTGGCCGAGGCCGGCGAGACCGACGCCATGGTCCTCGCCACGCACTTCGAGCGCGGCGGCGAGCTCGAGCGCGCGATCGGCTGCTACCGCCGGGCGGCCGAGCAGGCGCTCGGCGGCAACGACTACGCGGCGGCGATCGAGCGCGCCGAGCGCGCGATCGCGTGCGGCGCGGCCGGCGAGGCGCTCGGCGAGATCGAGACGGTCCAGGCGGAGGCGTACCAGTACCGGGGCGAGAGCGCGGCGGCCGAGCTGCACGCGACGAGGGCGATGTCGGCGCTGCCCGAGGGGGGCGCGCCGTGGTGCCGCGCGGCGTGCGTGGCGCTCTGGGCCTCCCACCTGGTGGGGCGCGAGGACGGCGTCGTCGCGCTCGCCAGGGCGCTGTGCGCGCGGTGGTCGGCGGAGGCGACGACCGGGCCCGAGCTCATCGCCATGGCGCAGGCGGCCATGGTCCTGCTCTACAAGAAGGGCCAGAGCGAGGAGACGGAGGCGCTGTCGTCGCGCATCGACGCGTCCTTCACGCGCTTCGAGCACGACCCGACCGTGAGCGCGCCGGTCCTGCGCCTGCGCACGCATTGCGCGATCCTGGCCGGGGACGTCGGCACCGCCCGGGAGCTCGGCGAGGCGTCGATCCGCACCTTCGAGGCGGCGGGCGACGTGCGCGGCGCCTGCGGCGCGCGCGGCAACGCCGGCCACTTCTGCAACGAGCTCGGCGCGTACGCCGACGCCGCGCGCCTGCTCCGCGCAGCGATCGCCGACGCGGAGCGGCTCGGCCTGCTGTACATGGTGGCGTTCGCCAAGGAGAACCTCGGCCGAACGCTCAGCTACCTCGGCGAGCTCGACGAGGCGCGCGCCCTGCTGGACGACGCGCTCCGGTCGTTCGTGGCCTCGGGCGACCGGCGCATGGAGGGGGGCACCTACGTCTACCTCGCGGACGTGGTTCGCCTCGCGGGGGATCTCGCTCGCGCCGAGGCGGAGGCGCGCCGCGGCTGCGAGCTCCTGGCGGATGTCCCGCCGCTCATCCCGTGCGCTCTGGGCACGCTCGCGGGGGTGCTGCTCGCCGCGGGGCGCGCCGCCGAGGCGCTCGAAGCCGCGAACCGGGCCGCGGAGCTCGCCGCCCCGATCATCGCCTCGCAGGGCCACCTGGAGGAGGGCGAGTCGCAGATCTACCTGGTGCGCGCGGAGGCCCTGGAGGCGTGCGGCGCGCACGGGGAGGCCCGCGCCGCGATCGCCACCGCCCGCGGCCGGCTGCTGGAGCGGGCGGCGCGGATCGCGGACCCCGTGTGGCGGGCAGGATTCCTGGAGAACGTGCACGATCACGCCCGCACGCTCGCGCTCGCCCGCGCGTGGCTGGGCGAGCGCGACGAGCGCGACGGCGCCTCGATCGGGTAAGCGCTGCGGTCGAGGGCCGCCTTCACGGCAGGCCTGCGGGAAGTCCAGCCGCTCTCCCGGAGAGGGCTGGACCGGGTGAGGTCTTCACCTATGCCGCGAACGCTGCCGCGTGCTCCCGGGCCCACTGCGCGAACGTGCGGGCCGGCCGCCCGGTCACCCGCGCGACGGTCGGGACGACGGTGGTGCCGATTTCCGGTGTGTTCCCGGCGCGGAAGTGCCGGAACGACGCGCGCAGGCAGCACCACGCCGCGACGATCTGCTTGCCATCGTAGTAGGCGATCTGGACCGGCCAGACGTCGCGCTCGGAGCTGTGCCCCGACTCGCTCTGGTAGCGCATCGCGAGCGCGCCCGCGCCGGAGTACCGGAGTAGGCGGGCGGTTGCAGAGTGCCCCGAGCCGGTATCCGGTCCTCGCACTTCACGATGAGCTCGCCCGCCGGTTGCGCTGGCGCGGGTAGGGTCCTACGAACGCCGTGGACGCGATGGGTGCTCCGATGTCAGCACGGGAGCCGAGGCGAGTCAGCGCAGCGACGCCGGCGCGTGATGGCTGCGGCAGACCCGCGCGGACGCAGGGTCGTGTGGCGTCAATCCATGGAGGAGGCCACCATGAGATTCGATGATATCGAGCAAGATCCCTATGATGTTGATCCGGACGAGGATGTGTCCATCTCAGATGATGCCAGCGTCCGCATGGGGAGGGAGGAGAGCGCGAAAAGTGGGGGCGACCACCGGACGCTCGATCATCTGGTGAGCGCGAAGGGTGGGAGCTACGACCCGGAGGTCACGAGTATACTCGCCAGGGCATCGACGTGGGCTTACTCGGACATCGAGTCGTTTCAGGAGATGATGAAAAACCACGGCATCGATTGCGAGTGTATCCGGCTCACTTTCGAGAATGAAGCGCTCTTCGTGTCCCCGTACGCGTATCTCGCGCAGAGTAGAGATGGGCGGCTGGCGATCCTTTGCTTCCGGGGGACACGACCCGTGAGCCTCATCACATGGCTGATGAGCACGAACGTCCGAATGACTCCATTCGAACGAGCAGGATCCGGATCCGTACACGGCGGCTTCGCTCGCGCCACCTGGGCCCTGTGGCCGCAGCTCCGACGCTTCCTGAAAGGGATGCTCGAAGGCACACCCATCTGCCGCATTTTCGACGACATGACGACCCCCCTCCAGTCGTGTCATCCGCCAGCCCCGGTGGGCCGAGCCGCCGGGCCTCGCCGCGCGGCGCGGAGCCGGCCCGAGGTGGCGCCCCGGCGTGCGCTGGAGGCGCTCTACATCACGGGCCACAGCCTGGGCGGCGCGCTGGCCGTCCTCACCGCGGCGCGCATCTACACCGACAGCAACATCGAGCAACTCCGGGATGTGCTCCGCGGCGTGTACACCTTCGGGCAGCCGATGGTCGGCAACAGGACGTTCGCCCGCATGATCGGGAAGAAATTCGAGAGCAAGCTCTTCCGACATATCTACCGCAAGGACATTGTGCCGCGCCTGCCACCATGCTCTTTGGGTAGTTTCGAACATTTCGGTCGGGAGTACATCGAGAAAAACGGCCGCTGGATGCGGGGGACGGAGACAGTGAAACAGGTCCCGTGGTTGGTGATGTACATGGTGCTCGGCGTCACGGCGTTGATCATCGACCAGATCCCGAACCTCAGGTGGATCCATCTGCCGGTCTCCTGGGGCGACCACTCGCCGTGGTGGTACCTGCGCACCTCGGACAAGATCCCGCCCGGATCCGAGTTCGAGCCGACTCCGGCGCCTCACGGCGATTGAAGCGCTCCGGTGAGCGTCCTCCGCGGTGAAGCTCATTCCCGCTCCGCGATCTTGGGATCACGCCGCTCGTCAACGCGGCTGTCGGCCTCGCGGGCCGTCGCACGCCGGGCGGCCGCGGCGACCAGATCGGGTGGCAGCGACGCGAGGACGCGCATCCGGATGTGACGGATGAGCTTCAGCAGGTCGGGGCAGTACACGGAGGGGTTGTCGAACCGCCGCTCGCGGCTGAAGCGGTGCGGCATGTACCCGCCTCCGCACACGTCGCGCAGCTCGCAGGCACGGCACTGCGCGCAGAGCTCGGATACGCCGCCCAGCATCTTGCGCAGGATCGCGGACCGGTACGCGTCATCGATCTCGTTGCGCAGGACGTTGCTACCGAGCTTGGTGATGCCGTGCTCGCAGCACTTGAAGGCGTCGGTCGGCTCGATGCCGCCGTCGGTCTCGATGATGACGGCGCCCACGGGCTTTCCGCCGATGTTGTCGGTGCTCTTCGGGTGCCCGAAGAGCAGACGCAGGATGTTCTCGAAGTACCGCACGTGGCGATCCGGCCGATTCTGCTCGAACCAGAGATCGAAGAACTCGATCATCCAGTCGCCGTACGACATCGCGCCCGAGGGCGGCGCATGCGCGTGGTTGGCGTGGGGGAGGTTGATCTCCAGGCCCGGGATGTCGAGAAACTGCCACAGCTCGAACATCTCCCGGGGCGGAATGTCCGTATTGACGACCGCGATCACATTCGCGAAGATCCCGGGACCGAGAGGGTGGGCCTGGAGGCGCCGGATCGCCGTCATCACGTCGTCGAACGAGCCACGGCCCTGGTGGTCTACGCGGTGGCGATCATGAAACCGCTTCGGACCGTCGATGCTGAGACCCACGCGCACGGCGAGCTCGGCGAGGAGCTCGATCCACGCATCGTCGATCGAGACGCCGTTCGACTGGACGGTGAAGCACGACGACACGCCGCCCTCATCGAGCGTGCCCCTGACCTGCTCGACCCACGCGCGGAAGCGCTGCCTGCCGAGGAGCAGGGGCTCTCCGCCGTGCCCGATGATGTGCACGCCCGCGATGCCGTGCCGTCTTGCGTGCGAG
Organism: Sorangium sp. So ce590; assembly: GCF_051521365.1. Taxonomy (NCBI): domain Bacteria; kingdom Pseudomonadati; phylum Myxococcota; order Polyangiales; family Polyangiaceae; genus Sorangium; species Sorangium sp. So ce590. The sequence continues at coordinate 2,899,720 of NZ_CP150346.1, read as the reverse complement.
ACGATGCGCCGACACATCGCCGCCGTGACCTCGTCACGCATGACCGCCGGCTGGCTCCTGTAGGTCTGATCCGCCAGGTTGTACATGTAGCAATAGCTACAGTTGAGATTGCAGCGGCTCACGAGCTTGACGACATAGGTCGAGATGGGCACCGCGTGCTCTGGCTCGCCCGCGACGGGCAGCCTCATGATGGATGCCATGGCTGTAGCTTCTCCTCCACGAGCTGGTCAGCAGATGACGGGGCTGCTCGCTGCGCTCGTGCCGCCGCGCTCTCCGGCTATCCGCGGGGCCCCGGCGCAGACGAGAATTCTACCCACTCGCTGAAGGCGAGCGAATCGCAGCGCCTCCGGCCCTGGCGCAGTTCGGTCACCGAGAGGATGGCCGATCTTACCGCCTCTTGCCGTATGCTCGCTATCTGCTCCTCGCGGAGGCTCTGCGCGACAAGTTCGAGGTTCACCGGACCGCCACCGTGCGTCGCGATGACGGCCTGCGAGGACTCCTTGCTGTCCATGCTCATCCCTGGGCTCCTCTCTCTGGGCGCCGAGCTCGTCACGAGCTCCGGCGACCCGCGCTGGTAACCTTGGGTTGCGTGAGCCCGCCCACCACGGAGGGCAGCCACCAAAAGCAGATCAGGAGTGATCCCCGGGGGCGCTCTTTGGCGAGCGGGCGCACACGACGCTTTGTCGTTCCGACGATGGCTCAGCGCGGGACACGACGGCGGCGAGGGCCGCCATGCTTCTTGCCGGAGCGGGCGCCGACAGATCGCACGGAGCAGCCTTATTCTTTCTTGCGTCCTGGCGGTTCGGCGTCCTTGCATTGGTTTCTCGACTCCTGCAAGGGGCGAACATTTCAGCCAGACGACACAGCTACCGACCCAGCACAGCCTGAGTGCCGAACGTGCCTCGCCGCGGCACACGGGCGAGCCGTCATGGCCTTTCCCTACATGCACCATAGATTCTTCGGCTCAGCCGATCTTCACAGCGACATGGTCCTGTGAGAAGGCTCGACACGAGTGATCCTCAGCGTCAATTCCTGCGCTTGCGTCTCCCGCGCTTGCGTCCGAGAGACTCGCCGAGTATCGTCGGCTGTCTGAGAGCCCTCCGCTGCACGAAGGCGCGCGGGCCAGCCGAGATCACGCTGTGCAATCGCCCTGGCCTCTCCCGATCGTCGCCCTGACGCCGGCCTCCTGCGGGGCCGTGCTGTGGCGCATGCAGGGCGCAGAGCGGCTCACGGTCATCGTCAAGGCCACGTTTGCCCTCGTCCACGACCGGAACGCCGAGCTCGCCGCCCCGGCGCCGCTGGTCCGCTCCGACAAGCTCCGCGAGGGGCGCGGCAGCCTGGAGGAGGCGTGTGAGACAGCGCCCTACCTGCCGGGCGCAGGGGTCCTCGTGCGCGGACACGCGGCCGCCCCCGCGGGGACGACCGCGACGGCGCTCGCGGTGCGGGTCGCGCTCTTCCGCGAGGATCGCTGGGTCTTCAACAAGGTGCTCCACGTCTACGGCGAATCCACGCGAGAGGCGCCGAGCCCGCGTCCCTTCAGCCTCATGCCGCTCGAGTACGAGCGCGCGTTCGGCGGCCCGCACATCGACGCCAACCCGGTCGGCGTGGGCTCCGGGACGGCGCTGCCGAGCGTCGTGGATCCGGCCCATCCGGTGAGGCCCGCGGGCGTCGGGCCCATCGCGAGGCACTGGGCTCCGAGGAGCGGCCTCCTCGCGCGGGATCAGGCGCCCGACCTCCTGGCGCCGGATCTCGATGGCAGCTTCGATTTTCGCTATTTCCACGCCGCCCCCGCGGACCAGCAGATCGAGCTCCTCCGCGGCGACGAGTGGATTTTTCTTCAGGGGCTGCACCCGCACATGCCGTGGATCCGGTCCAGGCTGCCGTCGGCGCGCGGGCTCGCGCGGCTCCATCGGACCGGGCCGGGAGGCGACGACCCGGGGCATCCGATCGAGCTCGTCGCCGACACGCTGACGATCGATGCGGATCACCTGCTCTGCTCGCTCGTCTGGCGGGGGAACGTCGCGCTCCTGCCGGACGACCTGCCGGCCCGGATGCGGGTGGTCGCGGGCGTCGAGATGCCCGGGCGGCCCCTGCCGTGGCCCTCGACGGCGGCGGGCATCGCCCCGCCGCTCGCGCCCATCGCGATCACGGAGCTGGGGAGCGCGCTTGCCACCCGGGGGGCGGAGCTCCCGGCGGGGCACTGGAGCGCCGTCACGCAGCAGGTGACGAAGCTGCATTCGCTGCCCCCGTTGCCCTTCTCGCAGCGCCAGGAGCCGCACTGGAGCGCCGTCACGCAGCAGGTGACGCCGCTGCAATCTCCCCCGCCCCTGCCCTTTTCGCAGCGCCAGGAGCCGCACTGGAGCGCCGTCACGCAGCAGGTGACGCCGCTGCAATCTCCCCCGCCCCTGCCCTTCGTGCCCGCGCCCGAGCCGCCGCCGCGCCCCGAGCCTGCCCCCGGCTCCGTGCCGTTCGCGATGCCCTTCGCCCATCCGGGCCCCGACGCCGCGTCGCCCGAGCCGCCGCCCCGGGTGCAGCCGCCGCTCGCCGGGCTCGACCAGACGCACCCCGTCATCGACCAGCCCGCGCCCGCGAGCGCCGCCCCGCCCGTCGAAGCGGCTCCCGCCGACGCCGCTCCCGCCGTCCCCGCCGACGCCTCGCCCGCCGAGCCACCCCCGCCCGAGCCACCCCCGCCCGAGCCACCCCCGCCCGACGCCCCCCCGCCCGAGCCGGAGGCGCGCGGCATGCGCGCGGCGGTGCTCGCCCGCCTGAAGAGCGGCCAGCCGCTCGACGACCTCGAGCTCGCCGGCGCCGAGCTCGACGGCCTCGACTGGAGCGGCGCCTCCCTCGAGCGCCTCAACCTCGCCGGCGCGACGCTCGCCCGGTGCAACTTCACCTCCGCGCGCCTCGCCAGGGCCAACCTGAGCGGCGCCGACCTGACCGACGCGCGCCTCACGGCGGCCGACCTGACGCGCGCCGACCTCTCCCGCGCCACGCTGGACCGCACGCAGCTCTCCTCGGCGATCCTCACGAGCGCCGACCTCACCTCGGCCAGAGGCGCGCACACGCGCTTCGAGGGCGCGTCGCTGGACGGCGCCGACCTGCGGCAGGCCCGCCTCACCGACGCCGTCTTCGACCGGGCGAGCCTCGCCGGCGCCAACGGAAGCAAGGCCGACCTCTCGCGATCGAGCTTCGCGAACGCCAACCTCGCTGGCGCCATCCTGCGCGCGGCGAAGCTCAAGGAAGCGAGCCTCGCGTGCGCCAACGTCGATGGCGCCGATCTGCGCGAAGCGGACCTCGCGGGCGCCAACGTCTATGGAGTCAAGCTCGCCAACGCGAAGTCGAACGGCGCCGTCCTGCGCGCCATCGTCGAGATACCACCGGCGGGAGAGGACATTGATGTTCCTTCACATGGTTGACTCGCTGAATCTTTTACGTCTAGCTCCATGAGACGAGCGCCCTCGGGAACGAAGGCGGAGCATTCGCCTCCTCGCACCCTGGAAGAGACACGACCATGAGCGACCTCATCACGTTCTCCTCGAGCATCCTGCAGGGCCCGGCGCGCGTCGTCGGCTTCCGCGGCGTGGAGGCGATCTCGCGCCCCTACAGGTTCGAGATCTTCCTCTCCATCCCGAGCGAGGGCGAGGACGACACGGACTTCGCCGAGATGGTCGGGGCCAAGGCGCGGCTCTCGATCGACCGCCTGGAGGATACCAATCCGCCCTACGTGTTCACCGGCGTGCTCGCCGGCGTCGACCTCGTGCACGAGTTCGGCGGACGCGCCCTGCTGCGGGCGGTCCTCGTGCCGCGGCTCTGGGGGCTCACGCTGTCGAAGCACAGCCGCATCTTCACGAAGAAGAGCGTCCCCGACGTGATCAAGCTCGTGCTCGAGGAGAACGGCATCACGGGCGGCGATGTCGAGCTCAACCTCGGCAGCTACGAGACCGAGGAGCACATCGGCCAGTACCGCGAGAGCGACTTCGACTTCATCTCGCGCTGGATGGAGCGGGAAGGCATCTATTACTACTTCGAGCACACCGAGGACGGCGAGAAGCTCATCCTCTGCGACGACAGGAGCTACCCCGCCGAGCCGCTCCACACGCCGGTCCGCTACCACCCCCAGACCGGCGAGGACCGGAGCGCCTCGGCCTCGTTCCGCACCTTCTCCTGCCAGCACGGGGCGCTGCCGTCGCGGGTGAAGCTCAGGGACTACGACTATGTCCGGCCGCACTTCCCCCTCGCGGGCGCGGCGCCGGTGTCCCCGTACGGCACCGGGGAGATCAGCCTCCATGGCGAGCGCTTCTTCAGCGCCGACGCCGGCAAGCGGCTGGCCCAGCTGCGCGCGGAGGAATACCTCGCCCGGGAGGCGGTCTATCAGGCCACCGGCGCGCGGCTCCACCTGCGCTCGGGGACCACGTTCGAGCTCGAGGACCACCCGCGCGCGCGGTTCAACGCGAAGTACCTCGCCGTCGAGCTGCGCCACCACGGCAACCAGTCCGCCGGGCACGGCGACTTCGAGGAGCTCGCCGGGCTCACCCACGAAGAGGTCTATTTCGTCGAGGTCTCGGCCATCCCGGCGGCGACGCAGTTCAGGGCGGAGTCGCGGACGGCGTGGCCGCGCATCTACGGTTACGAGAACGGCACCGTCGACGGCTCGGCGTCGAGCGAGTACGCGCAGATCGACGAGCACGGGCGCTACCTGGTCAAGCTCAAGTTCGACGAGGCGAGCCCGCGCGACGGCAGCGGCTCCACGTTCGTGCGCATGATGCAGCCGCACGGCGGCGGCGTCGAAGGGTTCCACTTCCCGCTGCGCCGGGGGACCGAGGTCGTGCTGAGCTTCCTCGGCGGCGACCCGGACCGGCCCGTGATCGCCGGCGTGGTGCCCAACGTGCTCACGCCGAGCCCGGTGACGAGCGGCAACCACACGAAGAACGTCATCCAGACCGGCGGCAGGAACCGCCTGGAGCTGGAGGACCAGGCCGGGTCACAGCGCATCACGCTCTCGACGCCGTACTCGAACACGTACATGCGCATGGGGTCGCCCAACAAGGGGCACGAGCTCATCGGCAAGACCGACGGCAACATCCTGCTCGACAGCGGGGTGAACATGGACTTCCAGGTCGGCGCCAGCTGGACGAGCACCGTGGAGGACCACATCACGACGACCGCCGCCTCTGGCGACATCGCGACGACCGCCACCGCGGGCGACATCACGACGCAGGCCGTCGCCGGCACCCTCACCGAGACGGCCAAGGGCGATGTGACGATCACCTCCGAGTCGGGCAATGTCCACATCAAGTCCCTGGCCGCCGACGTGAACATCTTCTCGCAGTCGGACCTCAACATCGAGACGAAGGGGAACAGGAACGAAAAGACCACGGGCAACGACACAAAGGAGCGGGAGGGCAACTATGTCCTCATCACGAAGGGCAGCGCGACCTCCGAGGTGCACGGCTTCAACTCGTCGATGACCATCGGGGCGGGGAGAGACATCAAGCTGGGCGCGTTCCTGTCGGTCGCGGCCGCCGCGTCGACCGATCTGAAGCTGAGCCGCGCCGTCTCGGTCACGGTCGGCCAGGCGTTCGACCTGAAGGCGGGCGGGTTCACGTCGGTCAACGTCTCCAAGTCGCTCGACATCAAGCTGGCGCAGACGACGGAGCTCAAGGCGACGAGCGCGCAGGAGTTCACGGTGGGGAGCAAGCAGTCGTTCTCGCTGAGCAGGAACATGGAAGTCACCGCTGGCCAGAAGCTGTCGTTCAACCTCACCAACTCCGTGGAGTTCAAGCTCGGCGCGTCGGTCTCCGTGAAGAACGGTCCCGAGCTGACCATCCAGGGTCCGAAGTTCACGACGAAGACCGTCGAGCTCAAGAACGGGAGCTTCACCCTGCAGAGCGTCGCGGCCGAGATCAGGAAGCACGGCATCTTCGTGGTCAGCTAGCGACGAGGCGCGCCGTCGCCAAGCCAGCGAGACATCGGCCTCGACCGCGAAAGGGCGGGAGCGAGGCGCCACCCGCGAACACCGATCCTCCGAGCCCCATGCGTGTCATCAAGCCCCTCCGCCTCTCCGTCCTTCAGCGCGTGCTCACGGTCCGGCGCAACCATCACCTGAGCATCGGGCTCCTCGTGTTCTTCCCGCTCGACGCGCCGGAGGTCCCGCTGCCCGAGGTGTCGATGTGGCAGCGGGTGATGCCCGCGCTCGGCAAGGACGGCCTCCTCGACGAGGGGATGCCCAAGCCGCGGGGCGAGGTCCTCGTCTTCGGCAAGGCGTTCTCGCCCGGCGGGGAGCCCCGGCCGGCGTTCGCCGCGGGCCTGGAGGTCGGCCCGGCCGACAGGCCCCTCGTCGACAAGTCCATCGCGGTCGTCGGCAAGCGGCGGTGGCACCTCGGCGCGCCGACCGAGCCCGAGCCGATCACCGAGATGCCGCTCGCCTGGGAATACGCCTTCGGCGGCGCGGAGTACCCGCTGAACCCGAGGGGGATGGGGCTCGCCCCGGTCGACGAGGAGGGGACCCAGGTGCATCCCCTGCCCCACCTCGAGGACCCGCGACGCCTCCTCATGTCGCCGGGCGACAGGCCGCCCCCCGCGGGCTTCGGGGCGCTCGACCCCACGCTCGCCTCGCGGACGGCCAAGCTCGGCACCTACGGCGGCGAGTGGCTCCAGCACGATTTTCCCGGGTTCGCCCGGGATCTCGACCCCGCGTACTTCCAGGTGGCCCCGGAGGACCAGCGGCTGCCCGACTACTTCGAGGGCGGGGAGGCCATCCGCCTGAAGAACCTGCACCCGGCGCGGCCGCTGCTCGAGACCCACGCTCCGAAGCTCCGCGCCCGGTGCTTCGTGCGGCAGCGGGGCGAGACGGGCGAGACGGTGACCGACGGCGAGGAGCCCCTCCGGGAGGTCGCGACGCGCCTGGAGACGGTGCTCCTCTTCCCCGACCTCGAGCGCGGCGTCGCGATCTTCCGCGGCGTCGTGCCGGTGGCCGAGGACGACGCCGAGGACGTGCGCGTGCTGATCGCCGGCCTGGAGCGGGCCGACGCGCCGAGGCCCGTCGAGCATTACCGCGCGGCGCTGGAGCGGCGGCTCGACAAGGACAAGGGGCACCTCCACGCGCTGCGCGAGAAGGATCTGCTTCCGGAGCCCGAGCCCGACGCCCCGTCGTTCCCGGACGAGGTCATCAGCGACATGGACGAGCTCATCCGGCGCGAGGGGGCGATGGAGGAGCGGTCGATCTCGCGGGCGCAGCGCGAGCTCGATCAGGCGCGGCTCACCCTGCTCGTGCTCGGGATGAACCCGGACGAGAAGCTCCCGCGGGAGATCAAGCGCCCGGAGGAGCCGAGGCCCGACGAGCTCGCGGACTACGCCGCCCGGATGGACCTGGAAGCCGCGGAGCTCCAGAAGGACGCCGAGGAGCAGCGCAGGGCCACCGAGGAGGAGGTGCGGAAGCTGTGCGCCGAGCAGGGGCTCGACTTCGACGCGGTGGTCGCGAAGAGCAAGAGCGACGGGGGCGGCCCGCCGAAGTTCAGCGCCGACGAGGAGCTGGCCCGCCTGCGCGAGCTCGCGGAGGTGGGACGCAAGGCGGGCGCCCCGATGGACGACATCGAGGCGAAGCTCGCGGACCCGGCGTTCGCGGCGAGCCTCCGGAGCGCCGAGGAGAACGTCCTCCTCGCGTACCGCGCCTTCGCTCACTTCTATCCGCCGGCCGAGCCGGCGCCCGAGGGGAAGAAATCCGACCTGCGCGCCGAGGTGGAGCGGGCGCTCGCCGCCGGCGAGTCGCTCGCCCGGCGCGACCTGACGGGCGCCGACCTCCACGAGCTCAGCCTCGCGGGCGCCGACCTGCGCGAGGCGCTCCTCGAGGGCGCGGATCTGTCGGCGTGCGACCTCGGCGGGGCCGATCTGACGGGCGCGGTGCTCACGCGCGCGAAGCTCGAGGGCGCGCGGCTCGGGAAGGCCACGCTGCGCGGGGCGAACCTCGGCGAGGCGCGCGCCTCGCGCGCGAGCTTCGACGGGGTCGACCTCCGCAAGGCGGTCCTCCACAAGGCGTGGCTCGAGGAGGCGCGGTTCTCGGGGGCCGACCTCGCCGAGGCCGACTTCCTGGAGGCCCGGGTGCGAGGCGCGGACTTCAGCGGCGCGCAGGCGGACGACGTCCTCTTCTTCCAGCTCGATCTCACGGGCGCGCGCTTCGCCGGCGCGAGCCTGCGCAAGGCGACGTTCTTCCAGTGCACGGGGGCGGGCGCGGATTTCGGCGAGGCCGAGCTCGAGGACGCGGCCTTCGTCGAGTTCAAGGGCGAGGAGGCCTCGTTCCGCAAGGCGAGGGCCACGGCCCTGCGCGTGGTCTCCGCCTCCGCGCTGCCGGGCGCGGACTTCACCGGCGCCGAGCTCGCGCGGGCGAACCTCCGCGGGGTCGACCTGGAGGGCGCGATCTTCGAGGGCGCCACGGCGGACAACGCGGATTTCAGCGAGGCGAACCTCCGGAAGGCGCGCCTCGTGCAGCTCTCGGGCAAGGGCGCGCGGTTCATGCGGACCGACCTGACCGAGGCGGATCTGACGGGCGCGAACCTCATGGACGCCATGCTGCAGAAGGCGAAGGTGCCCGGCGCCCGCTTCGAGAACACGAACCTCTTCCGCGCCAACCTGCTCGACGCGAAGGGCGACCAGCGGACCACCTTCTCCGACGCGCACATCAAGAACGTCGTGTTCACGGGGCAGAGCAAGTGACCCGCGACGAGCTGCTCGCGAAGGTGGCCGAGGGCGAGGTCATCGCCGGGGAGGACCTCTCGGGGCTCGACCTGTCGGGGCTCGACCTGTCGGGCGTCGTGTTCGAGAAGACGACGTTCCGCGGCGCCAGGCTGAAGGGCGCGAAGGTCAGCGAGTCGATGTTCAACGGGTGCGACCTCTCGGGCGCCGACCTGTCCGGCGCGCGGGCCCGCCACGCCGTGTGGAGCGGGTGCGCGCTCCTCCACGCGCGCCTCGACGAGAGCGACCTCGTCTCCGCGAGCTTCGCCGAGTGCGACGTGTCGCGGGCCAGCTTCGACCGCGTGAACCTCACGATCGGGAGCATGATCAAGGGGCGCGCCGACGAGACGAGCTTCCGCGAGGCCAACCTGGACCGGTTCTCGCTCGTGGAGACCGAGGCAGCGCGCCTCGCGCTCGACGGGGCGAAGCTCAAGCAGGCCTGCTTCATCAAGGCGGACCTGTCGACCGCGAGCCTGCGCGGCGCGACGATGCACCTCACGGTGCTGGTCGGCGCCCGCCTCCGCGGGCAGGATCTGTCGGGCATGGACCTGACCCTGGCGCAGCTCACCGACGCCGACCTCGCCGGGTGCGACCTGCGAGGCGCCCGGCTCGTCCAGGCGAGCTTCAAGGGCGCGGACCTCACCGCGGCGAAGCTCGACGGCGCGGACGCCGAGCGCGGCCTCTTCTTCGGCGCGCGGCTCGCGGGCGTCTCCGCGGCCGGCCTCAAGGCGCGGCAGGCGATCTTCGCGGAGGCCGACCTCGAGGCGGCGAACCTCGCCGGCGCCGACCTCTACCAGGCCATCTTCCAGCGGGCGGCCTGCCCGCTGGCGACCTTCCGCGACGCCGACCTGACGTACGCCGACTTCTCGCACGCGAGCGTCGAGAAGGCGGATTTCTCGCATGCGAAGCTCTTCCGCGCCCGCTTCCACCAGACGCGCGACGCGGGCGCGACCTTCACGAGCCGGTCCGCCGCGCTCGGCGACGACCCGGATCTGCTCGAAGCCGAGCGATGGACGCCCTGAGGGGATGCCCCTCCCGACAGCAGGAGAACGAGACCATGCGAGACAATCTGGCCAGACATCGGGTGGAGACCTTCGCGATCCAGGAGGTCGGTACGGTCCTCGGGGCGGTGGACCGGTCGTTCCAGGTGCGCGTCGGGTCGGGCGACTACGCGGCGAAGCGCGCGGTGAGCTGCCTTGTCGAGCCGGCGCTCGGCGACCGGGTGCTCGTCGCGCTGCACGACGCGGGGTGCCACGTGCTCGCGGTGCTCGATCGCGAGGGCGACGCGCCGACGCGCCTCGTGGCCGAGGGGGACCTGGAGGTGAGCGCCCCGGGCGGGCGCGTCACGATCGCCGCGGGCGAGGGCGTGCGCCTCGTCACGCCGGCCGAGGCCTCGGTGGCCGCGGGCAAGGTGCGCGTCGCCGCGGGCGAGGGCTCGCTCGCCGTCGGGGCGATGACGTACGTGGGCGAGCGGCTCGTCGCGCAGGTGGACCGCGTGAAGACGGTCGCGCGGTCGGTCGAGTCGATCGCGGACCGCTGGGTGCAGCGGCTCGACCGGGCCTACCGGTTCATCGCCGAGTCGGAGCAGGTGCGGACTCAGTATTACGAGGTCACCGCGAAGGCCGCGGTCAACATCAAGGCGCAGGCGACGCTCGTCTCGAGCGGCGAGCTGACAAAGATCGACGGTGGGCAGATCCACCTCGGCTGACAGGAGGCACCGATGTTCGCGAACACGCAGATGGGAGGCATGGCCCTGGGCGGGCCGGACGTGTGCTTGACGCCGCCGGCGCACCTGCCGGTGCCCTACCCCAACCTGGCGGCGCAGCCGATGGGGGTGCCGGCGGTCTACAACGTGCTGTTCATGTGCACGCCGGCGCACAACATGATGACGCAGGTGCCGCTGACGAACGGCGACAACGCCGGCCTGGAGACGGGCGTCGTCTCGCACACCGTGATGGGCCCCTCGCGGCACGTCACGGCGGCGTTCACGGTGCTCGTGGGCGGCGCGCCCGCCACGCGGATGACGAGCGTCACGATGCAGAACTCCGTCAATGCGCCCGGCGTCAGCCTCGTCCCGAGCCAGGTCAAGGTGCTGCTCCTCGCCCCGTAGCCTGCCCATGAAAGAGCACAACCGGCTCCGCATCGAGCGCCTCACGGCCCGCTACGCGCGGCGCATCGAGGCGGCGCGCGCGCCGGCAGAGGTCGATTTCCTACGTGAATTCGACGACTTACGCGAACGCTTGCTGCGCCCCCCGATGGAGGAGCTCGCCGCCGAGCTCCGGAGGGCGGGCCACGCGCCGCGCATCGTGATCGACGAGGGACACGACACGCCGAGCATCGAGCTCGCCCTCGGCCTGCGCGACGCCAGGGCGAGCCGCAACGTTGTCGGCTTCTGCGTCATCCGCTGGACCGGCTACCCGCTCCAGATCCTCGCCTACCTCGAGGTCAACCCCACGCCGTTCGATCTGGAGCGGTTCGCCCGCGCCGCGGACATCGGGCCCGACCGCGTCGAGCACCTCCTCGTCGAGGCGATCGAGCAGATCATCGTCTGCAACGCGCCCTGAGCGCGGCGGAAGCAGCGGAGTCAGCGGGAGACGACATCGGGCAGAGTCGGCGCGCTCGCGCTCCGGCCTGCGCGCGGCGGCGGAGGCGCGGGCGCGGCGCGGGGCGATCGGCCGCTCGCTCGGCGACATGGGTGGGTTTCGGGGCTATGCTCCGCGGATGAGTACCCGAGAGCTCAGCGCCGAGAATTTCGAGCAGACGGTCGAGTCGAACGATATCGTCCTCGTCGACTGGTGGGCGCCCTGGTGCGGCCCCTGCCGGGTCTTCGGGCCCGTCTTCGAGAAGGCCTCCGAGAAGCACGCAGACATCGTGTTCGGGAAGATCAACACCGACGACCAGCAGGACCTGGCCCAGGCCTTCAACATCCGGTCGATCCCGACGCTGTTCATCTTCCGCGAGAAGGTCCTGCTGTTCGCGGAGGCGGGCTCCTTGCCCGCGTCGGCGCTGGATCAGGTGATCGAGAAGGTGCGCTCGCTCGACATGAACGAGGTGCGCGCGAAGATCGCCGAGGAAGAGGCGAAGAGCGCGGCCGAGGGAGGCCAGGCGGCCGAGGGGCCCTGAGGGACGCGCGGCCGGGGGGAACGCGGCGGGAGCCGGCAGCGCGAAAGAGGCTCCCTACCGGGGTCGGTCCTCGGATGCCGAGAGATACCGCTCGGCAGCGCATCCTGTCCTTCGCGTACGGGAGCGCAGAAATTGACAGTGTCGAATAGTCGGCACGATCGCCACCGGGGCGCGCCGGAGGACGCCGATCTTCCGGCGCTGGTGGCGGGTGCCGCTGCGGGATTTCGTGAAGAGGTGCCGGATCGCCGCTTTTACAGCGGTTGCCCGTCGTCGTTCCAGGTGGAGAACCCGGGCGCGTCCGGGCGAGGGGTCTTCACCACGCAGAAGCGCTGGCCGGTCGGCGCCTCGAGCACCCACCATGTCCCGGCCTGCATGACCCGCTTGGCGCCGAGCCGCTCGATGCGGCGCACCTCGGCTTCGACGTCGTCGGTCTCGATGTCGAGGTGAACGCGGCTTCCGTGCTTCACGCTCTGCACCTCGACCGACAGATCGCGCTCCGCGGCGTCCAGGCGGACGTAAGCCTCGCCGTCGGGGCCACGCGATCGCATCCCGAGCGCCGCGCTCCAGAAGCTCGCGGCGCCATCGAGATCGTCGGTACGGCAATCGATGATCAACCCAGCCAGGCGACTCTTGTGCATACGCCCCTTTACCATGGGGCGTGAATGGCTAGCCGGAGGTCTTGTCGCCGCGGTAGTCGGTGGCCCCCGGGATGGCGGGCAGCCAGGGCACGCGGTGCACGGTCCAGAGCTGGAAGGCGGGGGGCGGCAGGTCGCCGGGCCGGTCCATCGTGCCGAGGAAGATATCGAGCTCCCGCGTCCCGTCACGACGCCAGAAGAGCGACGAGCCGCAGGTCGAGCAGAACTGGCGGACGGCGAAGCTGGACGACCGATACGTCGCGGGGGAGCCGGAGAGCAGCTCGAACTGCTCGTCGGGATACGTGGCGAACGACGGCATGGGCGCGCCGGTCTGACGCCGGCACTGGCTGCAGTAGCAAACATTGACGCTCGCCGGCGCGCCGCGAGCGCGGTAGCGGATCGCGCCGCACAGGCAGCCGCCGGTGTGGTGAGCCTCGGTCATGGACGTCGCCTCCTTGTCCCTGGATGTCGCGAGCGCCAGCCTGATCTCTCCGGGCGCGCAGCGCAACCGCCGCACCGCCGCGGCGCTGCGTCATCGGGAGGCCCGGAGCGGCCGGCAGAGCGCATGACCGAGGACACAGCCGATGCCGTACAGCGCGAAGTCGGCGGGATCGAATCCGCCGTTCGCGCCGAGCAGGAGCCGCCCCGGGGTGGTGCTGCGCGCGGCCCACAGCCAGGGCAGGTCGCTCAGCTGGAGCAGCTCGATCGCGCACGTCGCGGCGAGGACCGCGAGCGCCAGCCGGTGCGTGCGGGCGGAGATCCACACGAGCTGCGCCGCGGCGATCCACACGACCTCGTAGAGCACCGCGCCGGCGCCGTTGCGCAGCCAGATCGGACCGCCGTGGAACCGGGCGATCAGGCCCACGGGGACGACAGCGACGATGAGGAGGGCCAGCGCGAGGCGCTTGCGAGCAGCTCCCGGGCCGTGCGCCGTATCCTCCACGGCGCCCAGCCTACACCCCTCCAGCCCGGGCCACGAGGTCGTCGATACGGCACGTCGCGCTCGCCGACGCGAGCGATATGCCACCTCACGCGCCGCCGCGCGCAGGCCGGAGCACGAGCGGCACGGTGCCGGTGAGCAGCCCCGCCGCGAGGGCGAGCACGCCGCCGAAGCCGACGCAGGCGCAGCCGAGCGCGCCCGTCAGGGCGGCGACGCCGCACGCCGAGGCCCAGGAGGCCCCGAGCCGGTTCGACCGGCGCAGCGCGCGCGAGAGCACCACGCCGGCGGCGACCCCGCCCAAAAGGCAGGCAGGGACGCAGATGGAGGCGCACCCCGCCGGCGTGCACAGGTGGCCGTAAACACGCGCCGCGTGCGCCATCGCGAAGGGCACGAGCCCCGCCGCGACCCCCGGGAGCACGCCCCGCCCGAGCTCCCGCCCCCGCCATGACAGCAGCGCCGCGGCGACGTAGAGCGCCGCGCCGATGATCGCGGTGGTGAGCGGACGGTCGCTCATCAGCGAGGCGACGAGCGCCACGGCGATCGTCGGGGACGCCGCCCAGGCGGCCTGTCGCGCCCTCCCGCGCTCGTACGCACGATAGGCCCTCTCCTTCAGGCCGGCGAGCGCCTCAGGTTCCATAGATCCTCCTCCACGCCTCCCGGAGACGGGCAAATGCGCGCTCGCGGCGCTTGCGGAACGCCGCGCCCGATACCGATGGATCGCGATCGCCCTCCAGCAGGGTCGCCCTCAGCGTCTCGCGATCCGCCTCGGCCAGCGTGCCGAGCACCTCGCGCGCCGCGTCGTCCAGATCCCGGGCGATCGCCGCGTCCTCCGGCGTGGGCATGTCGGCCGCGACCGAGGGGATGAGCTCGTCCGGCGCCTCCCTCGACCGGGTCCGCCGCCGCCGCGCCGTGCGGCACTCCCACGCCGCGATGGCGAGCGCCCAGGTGAGCGCGTCCGCTTCGGGGTCGAACGAGCTGGCGCGATCGAACACCTTGAGGAGCGCCTGCTGCGCCGCGTCCTCCGCGTCCGCTTCGCCCCCGAGCATGCGGCGGCAGAACGCGCCGATCGCTGGCCAGAGGGCGGCATAGACAGGGTCGAACGCCGCGCGATCGCCGTCGGCGAGGCGTCTCATCGACGCGTTGAGCAGCGATCGCGCGCGCAGTTCCAACGGGCTGGGTCCTCAGCCGCAGGGGCAGTCCGGACACGGACAATCCGCGCACGGACAGCCGCCGGCGAGCTGCGTGCCAGCATAGGCCATCGACGGGATTGCGAGGACGGCCGCGAACAGGGTCACCTTGAGCCAACGACGCATGGGAGGTCTCCTTTTCTTTCTTCTCCGGCCGGCGGTCCTCACCGGCCTTCCTCGGCTCTAGGCGCGAGCGGGGGCGAGCGTGACACCCGCGCGATCGAAATTCCGGCGACCGAGATCCCGGCGACCGGACCCATGCACGCGCCGGCCGTTGCGGCCGTATCCCGCCCGGCGTACGAGCGGTTGCGCTTGCGCTCCCTGGCTCGGCTCACCCTCGCCGCCGGCATCGTCCTCGTCGTCGCTGGCGTCCTTTTCGTCGCGAACGCCGCGCTCGGCTGGTTCGGCTTCGCCCTCGATCCGGATGTGGGACAGCTGCTCGGGGAGGCGCGGTGGGCCCAGGCGCCGGCGGGCCTCGCCCTGGTGCTCGGCGGCGGCCTGCTCGTCGCGCTGAGCCGGGCCGCGCTCGGCCCGGAGGCGGCGGAGCGCGCCGTGCGGGACTTCGATGTCCGGGTCCATCAGGTGCGTGGCGGGCTGTCGCTCCTGCTCGGAGCGGCGGCGTTGCTCCTGGGAACGGGCCTCGCGGCGCGGACGGCGCACACAGGCGAGCTGGCCGTCGCGCTCCTCCTCGGGGCGCTGATGCTCGGCGGGAGCCTGCTCGCGCTCTGGCCGAAGGGCTCGCCGCTCCCGCCCTGGGTCGCCTGGCCCCTGGTGCTCGGGTTCGCGGGGGTCAACGCGAGCAGCGCGGCGCGCGCGGCGCTGGGGATCGCGCGGGCGGACACCGGCTGGGAACCCCTGGGCTCGGGGCCCACGTGGGACTCGCCCCTCGTGCTCTTGACGAGCCGGGAGGCGCTCTTCGCCACGACCCAAGGCGAGGAGAAAAGCAGCCACGCGAGCCGCGACGGCGGCCGCTCCTGGGACAGCCTGCACCTGCCCGGCCATCCAGGGACGAGCCTGGTCGAGGACGCGGCCGGCGGGCGCATCTGGATGGCGCCGAGCGACGGGGACGCGCTCACGTTCTTCGACGAGGCCAGGCGAGGCTGGTACCAGGTCGCCTTGCCGAAGCAGGGCTTCCTCCGGGGCCTCGCCGTCGACGAACGGCAGGTGCTCGCGGCCTACCCCGACGGGCTCTACCGGAGCCCCCGCGACAGCGACGGCTGGACCGCATCGCCGGAGATCGCGCGCTGCTCGACGCTGGCCGCCTTCCGCGACCGCCGCCTCGTCGTGGGCTCGCGGTGGCTGCTCTCGGAGGACGGCGGCGAGCGCTGGCGCGAGCTCGACCGTCGCGGTGTCCCCGATTTCGCCGCGCGCGCGGCGCTCGGACCGACGCGAGCGTACATCCTTGTGCACGGCGGACCGATGAGCGACGCATGGTTCGTGACCGTCGACGGCGAGCACACGCAGGTCGAGGCGGCGCCGTGCACGACGGGCTCGGCCGTGAACGTGAACCCGGAGCGGGAGGAAGAGCTCGTGATCGGCTGCTCGGGAGAGGGCGTGCTGCACAGCACCGACGGCGGGAGGAGCTGGCGCTCGCTCGGCTTCTTCGGCGCACAGGTCGAGTCGCTCGCCGTCGACTACGAGCAGCGCTGGGTCTACGCCGGCGCCCACGCGCTCCTCGGCGCGAACGGCCTTTTCCGCCGGAGGCTCTGACTGGCAGATCATTCTGCCGGGCAGGCTCGGCGTGCTAGGGTGCCGTGCCTATGTCCGGCCGCTCGTGGTTCGCTGCCCTCGGCGTGCTCTGCCTCGGGTGCACGCCGTCGCGGCACGACGCCGGCTCGGGCGCCGACCCGGCCGGGAGCGCGGGCGTCGCGGTCGCAGAGCCCGCCATCGGGCGCCCTGCCGGCCCCCCGGGCGCCGTCGCGCCGGCCGTCGCTCTCGTGCCGCCGGAGGCTCCGGCCGCCGAGGCCCCGCCCGCCGCGGCGGAGAAGGCGGCGCCGGCGGGTCCCTCCCGCGTGTACGCCAAGAGCCGCCAGGTGTGGATCCGGTCTGCGCCGAGGCCGAAGGCCCAGTGGATCGGCTTTCTCTCGATCGGCGGCTCGGTCCGCCTGAAGAGCCCCGAGCCCTTGCGCGGCGCCGGCGATTGCCCGGCGTTCTACGCCGTGGAGCCGCGCGGGTACGTCTGCGTCGACGGCGAGCGCGCCACCCTGGACGCGGCCGATCCCATGCTGAAGACGCTGCTCGCCCACGCCCCGCGGGTCGATCAGCCCTTGCCGTACCTCTACGGCGAGTCGCTCGGGCTCAAGCGCCTCTTGAACGTCGAGGGCATCGACGCGCCGGCGTGGCCCGCGGGGATCCACGATCTGCGGCACATCCAGGTCCGCCCGCGGTCGTCGGTCGCATGGACGAAGGAGGTCGAGGCCGGCGGGGCGACGTGGCTCTGGGCGTCGGATCTGACGTTCGTGCCGAAGGACAAGGTGAAGCCGTATGAGCCCGCCACCTTCGAGGGCGTCCACCTCGGCCCCGACGTGCGGCTCCCCCTCGCGTTCTTTCGCCGCAAGCCGCGCCCCAAGTACCGCCTCACCGACGAAAACCAGCTCGAGAAGACGGACGCCGTGTGGGAGCGCCTCGACCGCGTCGGGCTGACGGGCCGCTCGAAGCGGGCCGGCAAGCTGACCTATCTCGAGACCCGCGACGACGGGCGCTGGGTGCTCGAGCGAGATGCGGTGGTCGTCAAGCCGCGGAAGTCGCGGAACCCGTGGGGACGCCGGATCCAGCTCGGCGGCGAGGCGCCCGCTCCGCCGGCCGAGGGGCCGAGGAACACGTGGATCGAGATCGCGGCGCTCGACGGCTGGCTCATCGCGTACGAGGACGACCGGCCCGTCTTCGCGACGCTCATCTCGGCCGGGCGCAACGGCGCCGACGAGCCGGAGAGGTCGGAGAGCCCCGAGCCGGTCGTGCCGCCCTCCACGACGCCGCTCGGCCAGTACCATATCAACCGCAAGTGGGTGACGAAGACGCTCATCACGCCCCACGTCAACGCGGACGACTGGATCGAGGCGGAGGTGCCGTGGAGCCAGCACTTCTTCAGCAAGTATCTCCTGCACGCGGCGTACTGGCACAACAACTGGGGTGACGGGCAGAGCGGCGGGTGCGTGAACCTCTCGCCGGTCGACGCGAAGTGGCTCTTCCACTGGACCGATCCCCCCGTGCCCGAGGGGTGGTACGCGGTCCAGGTCACGCGCAAGGACCCGTCGACGCGCCTCGTGATCCACCGCTGACCGCCGCGGCCCGAGCGTGGATAACGCGCTCGCTCGCGCCTGGCGGGCGCCTCTACGGGCCGCTATTTCACCGGCGCGCTGGCCGCCTCGTGCTCCGCGGCCATGCGCCGCATGCAGAGCTTGAGGCCGGCGCGGAGGTTGCCCACGGTCGTGACCCCGGAGAGGTCGAGCCCGAGCGCGATCATCGTCTGGGCCACGTTCGACCGGATCCCCGTGATGATCCCCTCCGCGCCGAGGAGCCGGATGGCCTTGATCATCTCGATGAGGTATCCGGCGGTCTGCGTGTCGACCGCATCGACGCCGGTGAGGTCGAGGATCGCGAACCGAGCGTCCTTGTTCACGATCGCCGTGAGCAGGTTGTCCATCACCTCGGAGATCCTCAGGCTGTCCACCACGCCCACCATGGGGAGGGTCAGCACCTTGTCCCAGACCTCGATGATGGGCGTCGAGAGATCGCGGATGACCTTCTGCTGCTTCTCGATGAGATCGAGCTTCGTCTGGAGCTCGCTCTCTCGCTGCCTCACCGTGGTGGCGTCCAGGGTGATGCTGATCAGGCCGTCGAGCTCCCCGCGGTCGTCGCGCACGGGGATCTGCCATGTCTCCCAGGGGACGCCGTGCGCGTCGAGGACGCTGTGCGAGGCTTTCCCCGCGAACCCCTGCCGGAGGCGCTCCGCGCCCTCCGCATGGTCCGCGTAGAGCTCGAGCACGTTCGTGCCGAGGAGCTGCCCCGGCTTCATGCCGATGCTCTCCAGCCCCTTGCCCTCCTGGAACGTGAAAATGCCCCTGCGGTCGAACCTGGCCATGCTGATCGGAAGATTGTCGAGGATGGCGCGGAGAAGCAGCCGCGCCTCCCGGAGCTGCGCCTCGAGCTCTTCCCGCGTCTCCGCCCCGGTCGTGGTCATTTTCTCTTCCCCCACCATGAGAGCTTTCTATCCCGCGCGCGTGCTGGCCGTCGAGCGTTTGTCGTCCGTGGCCAGCGAGTTTCATGAACCCACCGGGGGAAACATCGCACAGCTCGCTGAGCTCGCCTGCCCTGTTCATACGCGATGTCCCGATGAGGGAATCGAGGCATGGAGTCTCCCATGCCGGCGCGCCGCGGGTTGACGTGGTGTACGATACACACTAAGCCTCGTGTAGAAGTTACACGGAGGTTCGGATGTCCGTCGCGTACGAGCACCCACGGCCGGCATTGACGGTGGATTGCGTCGTGTTCGGCCTCGATGACGAGGATCTGAAGGTCCTGCTCATCCGGCGGGAGCTCGAGCCGTTCCGCGGCAGGTGGGCGCTCCCGGGCGGCTTCGTGCGCGTCGACGAGGCGCTGGACGACGCCGCGCGGCGGGAGCTCGCGGAGGAGACGGGGCTGTCGGGGGTGTTCCTGGAGCAGCTCTACACGTTCGGCGCGCTCGGGCGCGACCCGCGCGAGCGCGTCGTCTCGGTGGCGTACTGCGCGCTGGTCAAGCTCGGGGATCACCGGGTCAAGGCGGCGACCGACGCGCGCGAGGCCGCGTGGTTCTCGGTGGACGACACCCCGGCGCTCGCCTTCGATCACGAGGAGATCTTCTCGATGGCGCTGGAGAGGCTCAAGGGCAAGGTGCGGTATCGGCCCGTCGGGTTCGAGCTCTTGCCGCCGAAGTTCACGCTGTCGCAGCTCCAGCGGCTCTACGAGAAGATCCTCGAGCGCCCGCTCGACAAGCGCAACTTCCGCAAGAAGGTGCTCGGCACCGGGCTCCTCGTGGAGCTCGACGAGGTCGAGCAGGACGTCGCCCACCGCGCGGCGCGGCTCTACCGGTTCGACAGGCGGAAGTACGAGCGGCTGGAGAAGGACGGGTTCAGCTTCGAGATCTGAGGACGTGCGGTCCTCATGGAAGAAATCTCCACGCAGCGTCGGCCAGCACGCGGGAGCTCATCGCGGAGCTTCGACCGCGGTCAACGCGGCGCCCCTTCGATCAGCCCAGGGACACGCGCCATCGAGCGATCGTGGAGCCCGCCGAGCAGCGGCAGCGCGACCATCGCGCCGATCAGCGCGAGGACCATGTCCCACTGCGCGTCCCAGATGTCGCCTTGCGAGCCGAGGAAGGCCTGCCCCACGTCGGACGCGACGAGCAGCGTGACCCACCACTCGAGGAGCTCCCAGAAAGCGGCGATCGCGAGGACCACCGAGAGGATGAGGAAGGTCAGCCAGCCGCCGCGGCGGAGCGGCGTCCGCCGAAGGAGCACCTCGCGGATCGTGAGCGCGGGGAAGAAGCCGAGCGCGATATGGCCGACGCGATCGTAATGGTTGCGACTCAGATGAAAGGCCTCTTTGGCCCAGCTGCCGAGCGGGGTGAGCGCGTAGGTGTAATAGCCGCCGTAGATCAGGATCAGCATGTGGAGGAAGACACCCCAGTAGACGATGTGGGACATCGGGAAGCGCCGGTAGACGCCGATCAGGACGGCGACGCCGGCGAGGCCGGGGCCCACCTCGAGCATCCAGCTCGTGCGTCCGGCCGCGGGGCTCCACACGGTGGCGATACTGATGATCGTGAGGACGGCGAGCAGGATGAGCGGGAGCTTCGCGTGCTCCGCCGTCGTACGGGGCGCGTCGGAGCTCGGCTCGGGCTTCGCGAGATCGGTCGTGGTTGTCATGCGCTCTCCTGGTTGCGGATCATTACCCCTCCCGTCGATCGGTCAGCCTCGCGGCGCCGCGACGCGCCCACCGTACCGTCCCTGCGGCGATCGTGACCAGCGCCGTGACGCCGACGAGGAGCCCCGCAGGCTGGCGGTGGGTGAAGGCAGCCCCTTCGGTGAAGGCAGCCCCTTCAACGCGTGCCCGCGCGCGGTGCCCAGGCGCTGCGCCTCGCGCATTCCGCCCCCCCAGGGTTGACAAGGTGTACATAGAACACTAAGCTTAGTGTATAGAAAACACGAACAATCGGATGCTCGCCGCGTTCAGGCCCCCAGGGCCGGCGCCGATGGCGGAGCTCTGACGCCGAGAGCGCCGCGCGTGTGGCGCTCTGACGGGCCGATGTCCGGCCGCAGCGCCCCCTCGCCGGGCGCAGAAGGGATGTCCATGTCTCGCGAGGTCGCTTTCTTGACGGACGTGGGAGGAGGTTCGCCGTTCGAGATCGCCGGCGGCACCGTGACCGGGACCGACCACCTCGCGGTGGGGCGGCCCAACCAGGACGCCTACGCCTTCCGGGTCGAGGGCGGCTGTCTTGCCGCGGTGGTCTGCGACGGCTGCGGCAGCGGCGCGCGCAGCGAGGTGGGCGCGGCGCTCGGGGCCCGGCTCGTGACCGAGCAGGTGCTCGGCGCGCTCCGGCGGGGCGCCGACGTCGCGTCGCCGGAGACCTGGGAAGAGGTGCGGCTCGGGACCCTCGCGCCGCTCCGGGCGATGGCCGGCGGCATGGGCGGGAGCCTCGCCGAGGTCGTGTCGACCTACTTCCTCTTCACCGCGGTCGGCCTCGCCGTCTCAGGGGACACGGCGTGCGCGTTCTCCCTCGGCGACGGCCTGATCGCCCTCGGCGACGAGCTCCTGCGGCTCGGCCCCTTCCCGAGGAACGAACCCCCGTACCTCGCTTACGGCCTGCTCGATCGCCCGCCGGGCGGCGAGGCGCCGCGCTTCACCGTGCACCGCGCCTTTCCGTCGAGCGCCCTCCGGACTGCCCTGCTCGGCACCGACGGCGCGCTCGATCTCCTGGAGTCGTCGTCCCGGCAGCTCCCGGGCGGCGGCGGAGAGGTCGGCCCGCTCTCCCGGTTCTGGGAGGACGATCGCACCTTCGGCAACCCGGACGCGGTGAGGAGGCGGCTCGCGCTCATCAACCGCACGGTGACGCGGCCAGTGTGGAAGGAAGAGCGGATGGAGCGCGAAGGCGGGCTGCTGCGCGACGACACGACCCTTGTCGTCGTGCGAAGGGCGCGGAGCGCGCGCGCCTGACGCGCCGCCCTGCGCGGCGTCACGACGGGGGATAGCGCGGATTTTCGAACGCCGAGAGGAGGCGAAGGTGGACGTGTATCTCGGTGCAAAGCGAGTTCGACTCGACCCCAAGGCCTCGATCGGCAAGGGCGGAGAGGCGGACGTGTTCGACCTCGGCGACGGCCGCGCGCTCAAGGTCTGGAAGACGCCCGATCACCCGGATTACGCGGGGCAGGACGCCGAGCAGCGCGCGGCGCAGGACCGCATCGAGCGCCACCAGGACAAGCTGCGCGCCTTTCCCGGCGCGCTGCCAGGCCAGGTGATCGCGCCCGTCGAGCTCGCGACCGACAAGGCGAGGAAGCGCCTCGTGGGCTACGCCATGCGCCTCGTGCGCGGCGCGGAGCCGCTCCTGCGGTACGGCGAGCCGTCGATGCGCCACGGCGGGCTCTCGTCGGCCGCGGTCTCCGGGGTGCTCGCGGGGCTCCACCGGACCGTCGAGGCGATCCACGGCCGGGGCGTCGTGATCGGCGACTTCAACGATCTCAACGTCCTCGTCGCCGGCGGCGAGGCGTTCGTCATCGACGCCGACAGCTTCCAGTTCGGCCCGTTCCTGTGTCAGGTGTTCACCGAGCGCTTCGTCGATCCGCTGCTCTGCGACCCTTCCCTGCCCCGACCGATGCTGGGGAGGCCTTATTCGCCGGACTCCGACTGGTACGCGTTCGCGGTGATGGCCATGCAGAGCCTGCTCTGCGTGGGGCCCTATGGCGGCGTCTTCCGGCCGCGGTCCCCGTCGGCGCGCGTGCCCGAGTGCGCGAGGCCGCTCCGCCGCATCACCGTGTTCGACCGCGAGGTGCGGTATCCGAAGCCGGCGATCCCCTACCGCGTCCTGCCGGACGACCTCCTGGACGCGCTGTACCGCGTCTTCGTCCAGGACCAGCGCGGCGTGTTCCCGCGCCGGCTGATCGAGGCGCTCGCGTGGACGCGGTGCCCGTCGTGCGGCGTCGAGCACGCGCGCCCTGCCTGCCCGACCTGCGCGGGCGCCGCGCCGGCGGTCGTGAAGGAGTCGACCGTGGTCCACGGCGAGGTGCTCGCGACGCGGATCCTGAGCACGCGCGGGGTGATCCTTGCCGCGTCCGTCGGGCCGGGCGGGCTCTCTTACCTCGTGAACGAGGGCGGGCGTTTCCTGCGGGAGGACGGGTCGCTCGTGATGTCCGGCGCGCCTCACCCCGCGATGCGGTTCGCGGTGCACGGGAGGGCGACGCTGATCGGCCGGGGCGGCGAGCTCGTCTTGCTCTCGCCGGGGGCGGCGCCCGAGCGGATCCAGGTGGATTGCCTCGGGACGAGGCCCATGTTCGACGTGGGCGAGCGCGCCCGCTACTGGACGCGCGGCGGCCAGCTCCTGCGCAGCGGCAAGCCGGGCGCCGCCGCGCTGTCGGGCGAGGCGGACGCCGTCCCGATGGGCGATGTCCTCGCCGGGCAAACCGTGTTCTGGGCGGGTCCGCGCTTCGGGCTCGGCTTCTACCGCGCCGGGAACGTCTCGATCGCGTTCGTGTTCGACGCCGAGCGGCCGGGCCTCAAGGACACGGTCAAGCTGCCTTTCCCCGGCGGCAAGCTCACCTCGGCCATATGCGTGTTCGACGCGGGCCCGGGCGCTGCGTCCCGCGCCGGCCGCGGGCGCGCCTGGCTCTTCCTCGCGGCCGAGCAGGCCGGCCGCACCGTGCACCGGTGCATCGTCGTCGGCGAGGACGGCGCGGTCGAGGCGATGGCCGACGGCGAGGGGGAAGGCGGCTCGTGGCTCGGTGCGCTCACGGGCAAGTGCGCGGCGTCGGGGTTCCTGCTCTCGGCGACCGACAGCGGCATCGTCCGCGTCGAGGTCCGAGGGGGAGCGCTCGTGGAGACGCGGCAGTTCCCCGGCACCGAGCCGTTCGTCACGCAGGCTTCCCGGCTGCTCGTCGGGCCCGAGGGCCTGTTCGTCGTCGACGCGCAGTCGATCACCTTGCTTCGCATCGCGTGAATCCATGGCTGAGCTGATCGGCCCGCGCTCGCGGGCCGCCTGAGAGGAGAGAGAGAGATCATGAAAACGACCGAGCTCCCGCTGCCCACCTTCTACGATCCGAGGAACGCCGAGCGGTGGGGCTACCACCCCGACGAGACGGCGCTCCACGGCGCCGCCGCCGCGTGGCGGAAGGCGCACGGCATGAAGCCGTCGGCCGCGGACGCGCAGAACGTCCACCTCCTGCTCATCGATGTGCAGAAGGACTTCTGCTTCCCGCAGGGCTCGCTGTACGTCGCCGGCAGGAGCGGCACGGGCGCGGTCGACGACAGCCGCCGCATCGCCGAGTTCATCTACAGGAACCTCGCGTCCATCACGAACATGACGGTCACGATGGATACCCATTTTGCTTACCAGATCTTCTTCCCGTCGTTCTGGGTGGATCGCGAGGACCGGCCGCTCAGCGCGTACCGCGAGATCACCACGGCGCAGATCGACGCGGGGGAGGTGCGGCCGAACCCGGCCGTGGCGAAGTGGCTCTGCGGCGGCAACTATCCGTGGCTGATGAAGCAGGTCCGGTACTACTGCGAGGAGCTCGAGAAGGCGGGCAAATACAGGCTCTACCTGTGGCCGCCGCACTGCATCCTCGGCAGCGACGGCCACGCGCTCGCGGGGGTCGTGCACGAGGCGCGGATGTTCCACGCGTTCGCGCGCGGGGTGCAGTCGTGGGTCGAGGTCAAGGGCGGCAACCCGCTCACCGAGAACTACTCGGTGATGCAGCCCGAGGTGCTGACGCGCCACGACGGCCAGCCGCTGGCGCAGCGGAGCACGCTCTTCCTGAAGACGCTGCTCCACGCGGACGCGGTGATCATCGCCGGCCAGGCCTCGAGCCACTGCGTGCGCAGCTCGATCGAGGACATCTTGACCGAGGTCGCGCTGACCGACCGCGCGCTCGCGAAGAAGATCTACGTGATGACCGACTGCATGTCGCCGGTCACCGTGCCCGACGGCAAGGGGGGATTCGTGGCCGACTTCACCGCCGAGGCGGACAAGGCGCTGAGCCGGTTCGCCGCCGCCGGCATGAACCTCGTGAAGAGCACCGACCCGGTCGCGCGCTGGCTCGTCTAGCGCCGCGCGGCCCGGCCGGCCGCCCCGGCTTCGCGCGCTGGAACGCATGACCCTGGAGGATCCGATACCATGAGCAAGGACAACGGGAAGACGATGAATGGCGGTGGCTCGCTCGACATCGAGCAGCTGTTCGAGGCCGCGCGGGACGAGGGAGCGCTCTCGCCCGAGGCGATGCAGGCGCTGCACATCACCGACCTGGGCGCCCAGATCCAGGCGGGCTTCGGCGTGCAGGTGGACGACGTCGCGTCGTCGGAGGTGGTGCTGGTCACGGTGATGCCCGACGACTCGGGATCCATCAAATTCGCCGGCAACGCCCGGGCGGTGCGCGACGGGCACAACCTCGTTGTGGGCGCCCTCGCCGACTCCAAGCAGCGCGACTCCATCCTGGCGCACAACCGCTACCTGAACGGAGAGGTGCTGTATCCGTATTGCCCGATCGCCCAGGCGGTGAAGATGGATACGAAGAACTACGACCCCATGCTCGGCACGCCGCTCTACGACCAGACGGTGGTGCTCCTCGGAACGGTGATCGCGAAGGCGCAGGAGTTCGCGCTGAGCGGCGTCCCGGCGCGCACGGTCACGCTGATCATCTCGGACGGCGCCGACGCGGGCTCGACGTGGGCCAAGGCCAAGGACGTGTGCGCGCTCGTCCGCGACATGCGCCGGGCCGAGGCCCACATCGTGGCGGCGATCGGCATCGACGACGGGAACACCGACTTCCGCGCCGTCTTCCGCGACATGGGGATCGAGGACCGCTGGATCCTGACGCCGAAGAGCGACGCGGCCGACATCCGCAAGGCGTTCTCGCTGTTCTCCCAGTCGGCGGTGCGCGCCAGCCAGGGCGGCGCGTCGTTCTCCAAGGCGGCCGCCGGCGGCTTCGGAGGGTAATCAGCTCAACCGGTGGGATCGCCGTCTTGTATCCCTGGATGGCCGCGCTGATTGGCCAGAGCTGCTCCGGCGGATCCATACAAATCATGTGCTCGCGGCTGCGGGCGCGGCGGCGATCCATCGGCTAGCATCGCCGGGCCGATGAACACTCATGTCCTCGCGTGCGCCATCGCGATCACCGTCCTCGCTGCGTGCTCGAGGACGTCGTCGGATACGACGTCGACGGACGCTGGCACAGGCGCGAAGAGCGGCGCGCGGCTCCGCATCGCCGTCGTGCCCAAGGGGACAACGCACGAGTTCTGGAAGAGCGCGCACGCGGGCGCGGTGAAGGCCTCGCGCGAGCTCGACGTCGATATCGTGTGGAAGGGGCCGCTCAGGGAGGACGATCTCAAGGCGCAGATCGATGTCGTCTCGAGCTTCGTCGCGCAGGGCGTGTCCGGCGTCGTGCTCGCGCCGCTCAACAGCATGGCGCTGAAGGCGCCTGTGCACGCGGCGGCGCAGGCGAGGATCCCGGTTGTCGTGTTCGACTCCGACCTCGCCGGTGATGAGCACGTGAGCTTCATCGCGACCGACAACCGGGCCGCCGGCAAGCTCGCGGGAGAGCACCTCGGCAGGGCGATAGGCGGGAAGGGCAATGTCGTGATGCTCCGCTACCAGGAGGGCTCGGCGAGCACGCGGGACCGCGAGGACGGCTTCCTCGACGTGGTGCGCGCGATGCCCGGCATCACGGTGGCGAGCGAGAACCAGCACGGCGGCGCCACCACGGAGACGGCGTTCAAGAAGAGCGAGAGCCTGCTCCTCGCGCAGAAGGCGGCGGAGGGGACGCTCGCCGGCGTGTTCGCGCCGAACGAGTCGACGACCTTCGGGATGCTGCAGGCGCTCCGCAAGACGAACCTCGTGAATCAGGTGAAGTTCGTCGGCTTTGACGCCTCGGAGAAGCTCCTCGGCGCGCTGCGCGAGGGCGATATCGAGGCGCTCGTCGTGCAGGACCCGTTCAACATGGGATACCTCGCGGTCAAGACGATGGTGGCGCACCTCCGCGGCGAGAAGGTCGAGCGGCGCATCGACACGGGCGCGCGCGTCGTCACGAAGCAGGACCTCGACGACCCGGCGGTGAAGGAGATCGTGAATCCGGACACCGCCCGGTGGCTCGGGGAGTGAGCGGCTCATGGCCGGAGCGCGCGCGCCCCTCCTCGAGGTGACGGGTCTCGCGAAGGCGTTCGGCCGGAACGCCGTGCTGCGCGACGTCTCGCTGCGGGTAGCTCCGGCGAGCATCCACGCGCTCCTCGGCGAGAACGGCGCGGGCAAGAGCACGCTGACGCGCATCCTGCTCGGCATGGAGCGCGCGGACGCCGGCGCGATCCTGCTGGGGGGAGCGCGGTACGCGCCGGCGTCGGCCGAGGGCGCGCGCCGCGCCGGCGTCGTCCTCGTCCCGCAGGAGCGGACGCTCTGCGCCCACCTCACGGTCGCCGACAACGTGATGCTCGGGATCGAGCCGGCCGCGCGCGCCCGGCTCGGGCTCCGGGACCGCGCGAGAGCGCGCGCCGTCGCGCGCGACGCGATCGCGCTCGTCGCCGCCGACCCGGCCCGCGCCCCGCTCGATGCGCCGGTCGGTGAACTCGGCGTCGCCGATCAGCAGCTCGTCGAGATCGCGCGAGCGCTCGCGCAAGGCGGCCTCCGCGAGGGCGGGCGGCTCGCGGCGCGGCTCCTCGTCCTCGACGAGCCGACCTCGAGCCTGGGTCACGACGACGCCGTGCGCCTGTTCGACCGCGTCCGGGCCCTGCGAGACGCCGGCCTCGCGGTGCTGCTCGTGACGCACTTCCTCTCGGACGTGCGCGCGCACGCCGACCGCTACACCGTGCTCCGCGACGGCCGCACCGCAGGGGAAGGTGATCCTCGCGAGACGGAGCCTGCCGAGATCGTCCGCGAGATGCTGGGACGCGCGCTCGAGGGCGCGCGCGAGCGCGCGGCGTCCGAGGCGGCGCCCCCGGACGGGGGCGAGGTGGTGCTCGACGCCAGGGACGTCTCCGGTGTGAAGCGGCCGAAGCGCGCGTCGCTGACGCTGCGCCGCGGAGAGATCCTCGGCATCGCCGGCCTCGTCGGCTCGGGGCGGACCGAGCTCCTCCGCATCCTCGCGGGGCTCGATCCGAGGCGCAGCGGCGCGGTCACGCTGCGGGCTCCCCGCGGCGTCGGTCTCCTCAGCGAGGATCGCGGCGGCGAGGGGCTGATGCTCGGCCGCTCGATCGCCGAGAACGTCTGGCTCTCGCCGCGCGCGCCGCTCCTCGCCGCGCCGAGGTCGCTCCTCTCGGAGGCGGCGCGCTGGATCGAGAAGCTCGCGATCCGCGCAGGAGGCCCGGATCAGCGCGCCGGTGAGCTCTCGGGCGGCAACCAGCAGAAGGTCCAGCTCGCGCGCCTGCTCCGCGAGGGCTTCGACGTGCTCCTCGTCGACGAGCCGACGCGCGGCATCGACGTCGCGAGCAAGGCGCAGGTGCTCTCGCTGCTCCGTGACCTCGCGGCCGCCGGCAGGGCCATCGTGCTCGTGTCGAGCCAGCTCGACGAGCTCGTGACGACGTGCGATCGCATCGCGGTCCTCCGCCGGGGGACCCTCGAGCCGCCGCGACCCGCGTCGTCGTGGACCGGAGCGTCGCTCCTCCTGGAGGCATCCTCGTGAAGAAGCGTCCGCCGTGGGTCGGTCCGCTCGTCGCCCTGGCGCTCGTGTGCGCGCTCTTCGCGGCGCTCGCGCCCGACACGTTCCTGCGCAGCCAGAACCTGCTCGCGATGGCGCGGCAGACGGTGGTGGTCGGCATCTGCTCCCTCGGCATGACCCTCGTCATCGCGAGCGGCGGGATCGACCTCTCCACGGGCTCGCTCGTCGCGTTCACGACGGTCGTCCTCGCGAAGCTCCTGCGCGCGGGGGTGCCGGCGCTCCCGGCGGCGCTCGCCGCGGTGGCGGCGGCGGGCCTCGCTGGCGTCCTCGCCGGCACGCTCGTGGGGCGCGCGCGAATGACGCCGTTCGTCGTGACGCTGGGCACGATGAGCGCGCTCCGCGGCGCCGCGAAGGGGCTCGCGTCCGAGCAAAAGATCGACGCCGACCCGCGCGGGCTCGACGCGCTGCTCTCGGCCGACCTCGCCGCGCCCGGGCTGTGGATGACGGTCGCGCTCGCGCTCCTTTCCTCCGCCGTCCTCGCCTTCACGCGCTTCGGGCGCCACGTGTTCGCGGTCGGCAGCAACGAGGCCGCGGCGCGGCTGTGCGGCATCGACACGGGGCGCGTGAAGATCGCGGTGTACACCGTGTCGAGCCTGCTCGCCGGCGTCGCCGGCGTGATGGAGTTCGCGACGCTGACGGTGGGCGACCCGACGGATTCGGTGGGCCTCGAGCTGGAGGTCATCGCGGCGGTCGTCATCGGCGGCGCGCCGCTCTCGGGCGGCGAGGGCAGCGTCGCCGGGAGCATGATCGGGGCGCTGCTCATCACGGTCATCCGGACCGGCGGCGTCCACCTCGGGCTGCCGAGCTGGGTGCAGGAGATCGCGACGGGCGCGATCATCGTGGTCGCCGTCGCCATCGACCGGGTGCGGCGCGCGCGCGCGGCCGGCACGGCCGCGCGCTGACGCGGGCCCGCAGGCCGCGCGCGCCGCCTCCCATCGGACGGGCCGACGTCGCTCCACGGCCCTCTGCGAGGGGCCCATCATCGTCCCGCCCTCGCGGAGGCGAGGGGGAGCACCCACCGGGTCGGCTCGACCTGGCCGCCCTCGCCCTCCACGGCGAGATCGACAAGCGCGGCCATCCTCCTCGCGATCTCCGTGAAGGTATCCTCGGCCTCGCGATCCTCCGGCAGGCGGTCTGGCAGGGTGGGGCGCGTGCGGTGGATCCAGTAACGCTCGGGAAGGCGCGCTCCCGGGAAGGCGCGGTGCAGCTCCTCCATCCCGCCGATGAGCGCCACGAGCGCGCCCATGGTCGCCGTGCCGTTGTCGGAGTCCCACCCGGACAGGGTGCCGATCCGTACGGTGCGCAGGAAGCTCCCCTCACCGAACAGAAGGGCCATCGTCCCGGTCGCCAGGTTGATCGCGGACTCCGTGAACCCTCGATAGACGAAGCCGTGCTCCGAGGCCCGCTCCTGGTAGCGCTCCGCGATCGCGTCACGGACGCTCTCCCACGCGTCGCGATCCTCGACCGATAGATACGCGGAGAGCACGAAATCGATGACATCGGCGGCCTTCGACCCGTCCGGCAGGTAGCTCCTGGCCTCGCCGACGATACGCACGATCTCCTCTCGCCTCGGCTTTTCCAGATCGACGGTCGCCGCGAGCGAGAAAAGGAGGACATGGAACCGCGCGGCGTGCGCGGCGTGATCGCGGGCCGTGGTCCGGATGGGAAGGTCGGCGATCCGCTGCGCGAGCTCCGGCATGCCGGGCGCGAGCGCGCCGAAGATCTCCGTGGTGAGCTGCGCGTCGATCTGGAGCGCGTCCGGATTGAGCGCCGGATCGCTCGTGGCGGGGGGCAGCACCCCTCGCTCCAGGAGATCGCGCGCCCTCCGGTTCGAGACCCAGATGAAATCGTTGATATGCGCGCGCCACCCGTCCCGGATCTCCTCGGGAGAGAGGAAGAGCGTCCCCGCCTCGGTCATGAGGTGCAAGTAGACATATTCGATGTCGGTGTCGTCGTCGGCCGGGCAAGGGTCGAGGAGCACGAAGTCGATCCGCGCCCCGTCGCGGCCCAGGGGTTTCCCCCAGTCGGCGTCGGTGAAGAAGGGGCGCTCGATGCGGACGCCTTCTGTCCGCAGCCCCGTCCAGTTGGCGATGCACGCGCCGATCCACATCGCGCGGAGCCGCTCGGCGTACGCTGCGCGTTCGAGCTGCGCCCGTGGCCTGGCGGACACTCCCGGCGGGTCCCGTTGCTCCACAGGATCGGCGAACGCGCGCCTCGGCGGGTCATCTGCGCCCGCGAGCGGCGCGATCGAGAGGAGCGCGAGCAGCAGGCCACGCTTCCGCGCAGAAGGCCCGATGTGGGGTGTCCCCTGGACGAGGCGTCGAAAGCCGCGGGTGCGCATGAGTTGCTCGCCGAGCGCGCGCCCGGAGCGTCGCGCCTTGTCTCGATTCGCGTTGATGCAAGCGAGGTACCCAGACGAGCCCGCTGCCCAGGCGCCGTCCGCACCATTAGGTTGTGATCATGAGCACCGGAGTTCGCCACGGGCGCCTCACGGGCGCGCGCCTGGACCTCTTCGTCTCCCGCGCGGCCCGCTATCTCCTCGGCGCGCCGCTCGCCATCGCGCCGGGTGCCGCGTCGATCGATCCGGTGCTGGAGGATCTCCTCTCCTTTCACCCCGGGTGGGTCACCCGGAGCGTGACCACGCACGACCCCGCGGGCGGCAATGACGATGGCTACCGCGCGGGTGTCGCGCTGGAGGGGGAGCACCGGGTCCTGTTCCATGCCCGCGGCGAGGGGAGAATCACGCGGATATGGATGACCGCCCCGCGCGCGGAGCTCGAGAAACCGGACCAGGAGATCTGGATCGAGATCGACGGACGCACCGCGTACCGCGGGCCGCTCCTCGGCTTCTTCGAGGGCCGAGGCCCCTGGCGATCGCCCCTCGCGCTCGGCGTCGACGCGAGCTCGGGTGCATTCACCAGCTACGTCCCCTTCGCGTGGTCCAGCGAGGCGAAGGTCCGCTTCCGGGGCGTCCCCATCTATTACCAGATCACCTACCGCGAAGGTCCCGGCGCCGCCTCGGGCCCGACGTCCGAGGAGCTCGCGCGATTCATGACCGAGGACTGGACCGCCACCCTGCCTGCCCCGTCGCACCGGCAGGCCCTGGGCCCCGGCGCCCCGCTCCTCCTGGCGACAGGCCCCGCGACGGTATCGGGTCTCGACATCCGGATCCCTGCGGGCAGCTTGAAGGACCTGGAGGTGAGGATCGGCGGGCAGCCGCCTGTGCCCGCGTCCTTCTTCTTCGGCCTGGCCAGCACGGGCGCCGAGACCGACGGCGGATGGACCACCTTCCGGAGCGCGCTGCACGCCGCCTGGGCGCCCGACGCCGGAGGGGCCGGCAGGCTCGCGACGCGCCTGCCCATTCCGCTTTCCGAGGGAGAGACGCTCTCGGTCGAGGTCGCGCTCGGGGGGGGTACCTCGGATATCGAGGCGGCCGTCGACCTCGCGCCCGTCCACCGCGGCGTGCGGCTCCTCGCGCAGTACCGCGATCAGACGGCCCCCGGGCGCGAGACGACGATGCCCCTCTTCGAGAGCGATGAGCCGCTCCAGTTCGTCGCCCTCCTCGAGCACCTCAGCGGCGGCCGCCCGGGCGACCGACTGTACCTCGAGGGTGACGAGATGATCCGGACCGACAGGATGTCTCACCCCCTGCAGATCGGGACCGGCACCGAGGACTACTTCAACGGAGGCTTCTATTTCCTCGGCGCGCACAGCAATCCCTTCAGCGGCCTTCTCCGCCTCCACGTCATCGATCCCGAGGATGGCTGGAGACGCGCCCGGTTCGACCATTCCCTGTACCGCCTGCACGTGGCCGACCCCATCGTGAGCCGCTCTGGCATGCGCTTCGGCGCCGAGGCCGGGCCGACCGGCGCCTACACGCCGCTGCGGGTGCGCTCGCTCGGCCTCGCGTACGCGTTCTCGGATCACCGGGAGATCGGCGAGCAGAAGGTCCGCGTGCGAGGGGAGCGGCGCCTCGCGCGCTCGGCCGTCGACGCCGAGCGCTCGGAGCCCCGGCGGTCCTTCTGGGTCCGTGAGGGCCGCGGCGTCACCCGGATCGAGCTCGCGTGCCCGCCCGAGGCGCGCGGGCTCCTGCTCCTCCGCGCGTACTCCGCGGCGGAGGCCCCCCAGACGGCGAGCGTGAGGCTCGACGGGCGGGAGGTCGGCGTGCTCCACGAGATGCAGGCAAACCCTGTGCGGTCGCTCGCGGAGGACGCGCTCTGGGTCGACTTGCTCCCCGGTCAATGCGGCGCGGACAGGCGCCCCGTCCTCGAGATCGACGCGCGGAGCTCCCCCGCGCCGTGGAGCGAGGCCGGCTACACGCTGCGTTTCTTCTCCGGACCTCCCGCGCCGCGGCTGACGCAGGGCCCCGCGGTGAAGATCTTCGATACGGACAGCCTCCCCGGGGGCCCGTTCTACGTGAATGACCACGCGGTGATCCAGCTCTCCGACGGCCGCTGGATCCTCACCGGTATCTTCGGCCACGAGCCCTATCGGCCGGAGGCCGAGAGCGCGTTCGTCCTCGCCGCGGCGCCCGGCCCCGGCCCGGCGCGCTGGGTCGAAGCCGCCTCGCCGAGCTTCGCGCTGGCTCCCGAGCGCTTCTCCACCCGCGCCCTCCCCGGCGAGCGCTGGATCTGGGCCCCGCACGTGGTCCGGGACCGCGACGGCAGCCTGGTCATGGTCTTTCACGTGGGCACGCCCGACCCCGACCGATCCGGCTTCCGGATCGCGCGCTCGCAGGACGGTGTCACCTGGACCCGGGAGGGAGGGACGCTCTTCGAGGATATCTGCGTCGCCCGCGATCCGATGCTCATTCGGCTCGGCGACCTGTGGGTGGTTTACTATACGCGCTGCGCGTCGCGGGAGTCGCGCCTGAGCGGCGTCGGTTACCGCACGTCGCTCGATCTCGTCCACTGGAGTCCACCGGCCATGGCGCTCACGCTCGGGCCGGAGACGGCCACGCAGAACAGCGGCCATACCGAGTCTCCGTTCGTATTCGAGCGGAAGGGGTGGTTTTACCTGACGATCACGAGCTATCCTGTCGACTACGACGCCACGTTCGTCTACCGCTCGCGCTCGCCGTTCGCGTTCGCGCCGCACCCGATCGCCCGGCTGCGCGCGCACGCGGCCGAATGGGTCGCGGAGGGGGGCGGCCTCGGCGCGGGGCGCCTGTTCTTCACGCACGCAGGGGCCGGCAAGGGCGGCGTATTTCTCCAGGAGCTCTTCGGCCTCTGAGCCGCGCCCGCTGGTGGCCGCGCGCGCGATGGGCTACCGGTGCGCCTCGGGCCGCCCCGCGGCGGAGCCGGGGCGCTCGGGGCGCAGAGGTGGTTTCCCATGACGGTCGTCGGGTGGAAGGCTTTGGCGCGGCGCGTGATCCAGCACTCGCCGTGGCGGAGGATCGAGGACGTCACCTTCGAGCTTCCGGACGGGCAGGTCCGCACGTTCTCGCTGAAGAAGGAGGGGCGTGTCGTCTGCATCCTGGCCATCTCCCGGGAGAGGCGGGTGATCCTGGCGCGCCAGTACAGGCCGGGGCCCGATCGGATCCTCGACGAGCTCCCCGGCGGCGGCGTCGAGCCGGGCGAGACCCCGGAGGCCGCGGCGGCGCGCGAGCTGATCGAGGAGACGGGGTATGTCGCCGGGCGGCTCCTGCCGCTCGGACGCCCGCTGGAGTGCGCCTACTCGACCATCGAGCGCCACGCGTTCCTGGCCGTGGAGTGCGTGCGCGAGAGGGAGCAGGCGCTCGATGAGACCGAGTTCATCGACGTGATCGAGAAGCCGATCGAGGATTTCGTCGCTCAGCTCAGGGAGGGCGCCTGCACGGACCCGGAGGTCGGCTGGATGGGGCTTTACGAGCTGGGCTGTCTGAGAGCGCACGCGTAATCCGCGCCGCGGCGATCCCGCCGCGGGCGCTGCGAGCCCTACCGGCCGCTGGCTGGGCTATGCTGGAGGCCATGCCCAGGCACGAACACGTCCTCCTCGCCCCCGGCGCAGGCGCGTCGGGTCGCACGCTCCAGACGCCTTCGAGCGGCAGGGCCCGCCCGCACGTCGATGACCGGCTGGCCCCGCCCGAGACGCGGGTGGAGTACCTCGACGGCGCCGAGCTCTTCGCCGCCCCGGCCGATGCGCCGCACGCGACGCAGCATTTCGATCTGACCTACGTCCTCGGCGCCCATGTCGCCGCCGGCTACCGGGGCGCCGTCGACATGCTCACCCGGGCCGATGACGGCAGCGATTATGCGCCCGACGCCAGCGTCTTCTCGCAGAAACCCGATCGCGGAGGCCATCGGCGGCTGGAGGAGCTGGCCTTCGAGGTCAGCGACAAGCAAGCCCTCGCCGTTCCGACCAGCAAGGCGCGCCGGCTGATCGATCGGGGCGTGCGGCGGGTGTTCTGCATCCTGGTGAAGCAGCGCCGGGTGCTGGAATGGTCGCGCGAGACCGACGGCTGGCAGCCGCTTGCGAAGGATGCGGTCATCGAGGACCGATGCCTCGTGCGCCCGCTGCCGATCCAGGCGCTGCTCGACGCCACCTCCTCGGACGACGCCGTGGCCCGCGCGCTGCTCGAGAAGCGCGTGCCGGCGCTCGAGGCGGCGGTCGCAGAAGGCGAGGCGCGCGGCGCGCTGCTCGGCGAGGCGGTCGGAGAGGCGCGCGGCGAGGCGCGCGGCGAGGCGCTCGGAGAGGCGCGCGGCGAGGCGCGCGGCGCGGCGCTCGGAGAGGCGCGCGGCGAAGTCAGGATGGCGCAGGAGGCCATCACCACGGTGCTGCAAGCGCGCGGGGTCGTGGTGCCGGCCAAGGTGGCTCGCACGATCGCCGGCTGCGACGATCCGACCCAGCTGCGGCGATGGCTCAAGCGCGCGGCCACCGCGGCAACGGCGGCCGAGGTCGTCGCGGGCTCCCGGCGCAAGCGTTGACGGTCGCCGTCAGTCGCTCTCCCCGCCGCGGCGCACGTGCTTCTTCTCGCTCGTGCGCCGCTTCTCGTCGAGCCGCCTCCGCTTCGACGCCCGCGTCGGCCGCGTCGGCCTCCGCAGCACCGGCACCTCGAGCGCGCGAAGGATCAGCGCGCGCAGCTTCTCGCGCGCATCGTCCAGGTTGCGCTGCTGGTCACGCGTGAGCTGACTTACTATAAGCAGGCGCCCCTCGGCGTCGAGCCGGCCATGCGCCAGCGCGTGCAGCCGCGTCTTGGCGCCCTCGTCGAGCTCCGGCCACGCGGCGAAGTCGAACCGCAGCTCGACCTTGGAGGCGACCTTGTTGACGTTCTGACCGCCGGGCCCCGACGCGCGCACGGCGCTCCAGCTGAGGAGGGCGGCCGGGGCGGTCAGCGCATCGTTGATGACGAGGGGGTGGGACACGGCGGCTCGCTCTGCTCTGCGGCGGGCGCGAGCGCCGCGCGGAGCGCCTGACCCCTAGCACGCGGGGGCGGCGGCGCCGTCGCTCCGGACGCGACGGAGGATGAGCTCCTCCAGCCAGCGCTCGAACGCCTTGCCCTCGCGCTCGTCGGGGTCGTCGCGGATCACCTCGACGCCCTTCTCGGCGCGGCCGCCGCTGCGCTCGATCAGGGTCTCGACGAGCGAGGTCCACGTGTACGTCTGGATCGCCCCGCCGAGGGTCTCCATCACCAGGAGGTCGGCGAGGGTCGAGGCGCGGTTCCACGTCTGCACCTCGAAGCGGACCGCCCCGTCGCCTCCGGGCGCGGTGTCGGCCAGGAAGCGCACGGCGCCGGCGAGCGGGTGGCCCTCGAGGGTGGCGAGGGTGATCGCGCGGGCCGAGACCTCCTCGACGCGCACCTGGACGTGCCCGCGCAGCGGCAGGGCCATCGTGAGCGTCGCGCCCGGCGCGATGCGCGTCGGGCTCTCGGGCTCGGCCCCGACGACGACCGTCTTGCGGGGGGTCAGCTCCGGGAGCTCGTCGCGCACGAGCGCGATGAGCCCCTCGGCGTCGAAGCGCGCCCCGCGGATCTCGGCGCTGTAGATCTTGCGGCGCATCGGGCCGAGCCCCTCGGACGGGAGCTGCTCGGGCAGCGAGTCGCCGAGCTTGACCAGGCTCTCGTCGAGGGGTGTCGCCTTGACGCCGAGCACGTCGAGGGCGTTCTCGCGCCCCTCGGGGATGACGTTGCCCTCGGTCACCATCGTGATCTGGTCGGCGTTGACCGGCGTCTCGACGCCGAGCTTCGCCGCGAGCTTCGCCCCGGTCGACTCGATCCACGCCGGCAGCGGGAGCCGGGCCGGGTGCCGGTCGGTCATGGCCTCGAAGCGGTCGAGCACCTTGTTCATCGAGGTCACCTCCGGGCCCGCCAGGTCGAGCTCGCGCCCTGCGAGGTCGGCGCGCTCGACCGCGACGGCGAGGGCCTCGCCGCAGTCCTCGCACCAGATCGGCTGGAACGGATCGTCGCCCTTCCCGACGAGCGGCACGACCGGCAGCGCGCGCATCATCTTGAGCAGGAGCGAGACCTGGTCGTCGCCCGGTCCGAAGACGTTGCCGGGGCGGACGATGATCCACTCGCGCGAGAACGTGCGGCAGATCGCCTCGCCCTGCTGCTTCGAGCGATGGTAGTCCGACTCGCCGCGATCGGCGCCGAGCGACGAGACGTAGACGAGGCGCTGGACGCGCGCCCGCTCGGCCTCGGCGACGAGGTTGCGTGTGCCCTCGACGTTGACGCTCTCGAACGTGACCTCCGGCGGCCGCTCGGCGACGACGGCCGCCAGGTGGATCACCGCGTCGCACCCCTCGGCGGCGCCGTGCACCGACGCGGCGTCGCCGATGTCGCCGTCGAACGCCTCGACCACGCCCTCGAACGACCTGCGATCGTCGCTCGCGTGGCGCGACAGGAGCCGGACGCCGTGCCCTCTCCGCACGAGTCGCCGCACCACCTCCGGGCCCACCACCCCTGTGCCGCCGGTCACAAGAACCTTCATTCCCCGTTCTCCTTTGCACCCACCGGATGGCCGACGAAAGGCGGCGGCCGTGCCAGGCCCGGCCCGCAGCGTGCCCGGGGCTTTCAGGTCCGGCCGCCGCCCTTGCGCGCGCCGCTCAGGACGCCTTGCGCCGCGCCGACTCCCACCCGCGCCGCACGGTGCCCTTCGCCTCGTCCCACGTGCGCCCGCTCTTGAGATCTGTCCACTCCTCCCTGAGCTTGCTCTCCACCCGATCGTCCCAGTCGCTGTGCTCGCTGTACTGGCTCGCCGCGCCCCAGCCGTAGCGCAGCCCCGGCTCGACCTCGTCCCAGTCGCTGTTCGGCACGTGGCGCGGCGGGATCGGCTGCTTGCCGAGCGCCTGCTTCACCGTGTCGTCGATGTCCTGGTCGAGCTCCTGCCCCTTGTCGTTGGTGAAGTCCGCCTTGGTCTGCTCCCAGTCGCGGCGCAGCGCTTCCTTCACGCGCTCCCAGCCCGACGTCCTCTGCTCATCCCACCACCTCGGATTGCCTGCCTGCGTCATGGATACCTCCTCCGTTGTGCTGAAAGGGCCCGGCGCAAAGGCCGGGCCCGGTGCGTGGGAGGCGGCTGTTACACGAACGGTGCCGCCGCGCGCGGACACCTGGAATCCTTCGTGAATACGGTGGCTTACAGAGTTCGCCGGGCCGCGACCTGCCCATCGCCTCGCCTCCGGAGGAGGCTCACCCGCGGCAGGGAGCCACGGATGAGACAAGCTGCCTCAGCTCATCCCGGGGGCGCTCCATGCAACGCCCGGCGCCGGGCGCGACGCGCCAGGGTCACCCTGCCGGGCGCGCGCCCTCGTCCCACGCCGGCAGCGCGGAGCGGTCGCCTGGATCGCGCTGGCTGCTGGTCCACGCCCTCGCTGTCTCGGCCCGCCGCCATGACGTCGGGTCGCCCCACCTGGGTCGGGTCGTTGGCGTGATGCCGGACGTCGGGCCGCGCACGGGTGCGGCAGCGACGCTGCATGCTACGAAGCTGGTCATGAGCGGCGAGCGCGAGCAAGAGGAAGCTGGGAGTTCGGCCTCTGGCCCGCCCGCGCGACGTCCAGAGAGGGTGGAGGCGAGCGACATCGAACGAGAGATCAGGGCACCGAGGCTGATCTACATCATCGGCTGGACCGTCGAGTTCGTGGTCTTTCTCTTCGTTCTATGGGGCATCGTTTGGGTCCTCCTGCGAACCTGCAACGTTGTTGACTAGAGTCCCGATCACGTTGATTTTTGGGGAATTGGTGGTCGCCGTTGGATCGGGGGGTCGCGTTTCAGGCAAACGCGACCACTACCCCCGGGCTCGCCCGCGACCACAACGGGTCCTGGTCCGCGAAGTTGTATCCTATGAAGATTGCTTACATTTTAAAGCAAACGTGAGCCAAATCACAATATAGACTCGGTTCACGCCGGATCGGCCAGCGGCTCCTCTTCCGGTTCCACCGGCGCCTCCAGCGGCGGCGCGGCGGGCGCAGAGGAGAGAGAAATGAACGTGCCATTCCCCTGCTTCTCCTCTGTGTCCTGAGGACTCCCCTCAATTTTTTCAGAAAATTCACAGGGAGGCGGGGAGGCGGGGAGTAAAATCTCAGAAAAACTCCCCGCCTCCCTGTTCAATTTCCCTCTGTGAACTGGCACAAAATAAGGGGATTCCCCAGCTCTGTGTCCTCTGTTGTTCATTCTCGGTCTTCAAGCGGATCGGTGCTCCAGGAGCCAATCGCCGCTC
Organism: Sorangium sp. So ce590; assembly: GCF_051521365.1. NCBI lineage: Bacteria > Pseudomonadati > Myxococcota > Polyangiales > Polyangiaceae > Sorangium > Sorangium sp. So ce590. The sequence continues at coordinate 2,860,591 of NZ_CP150346.1, read as the reverse complement.
CCGGGTGAGCGCCGGCGCCGGCCGCGGGGCGCCGCGTGGGGTCACGGACCGAGCGGCGCGCGTTGCCCAGGGCGGAGGCGCGCGCTGCCCAGGGCGGAGGTGCGCGCGGCGCCTCGCCGGCTCTTGCCGCCCGACCGCGCCTTCTACTACCCTCTCGCCCATGGCCAACCCGACCGCGCTCCTCGAGACCTCCCTGGGCAACATCACGATCGAGCTCTACCTCGACAAGATGCCCATCACCGCCGGCAATTTCCTCAAGCTCGCGAAGAGTGGCTTTTACGACGGGCTGCACTTCCACCGCGTCATCAACGGCTTCATGCTCCAGTTCGGCTGTCCGCACAGCCGCGACCCGAAGAGCCCGCGGGCGGGCACGGGCGACGGGCCCGACGGATGCATCCAGGACGAGCACCCGGCCAACGCCAAGCTCTCGAACGAGCCCGGCACGCTCTCCATGGCCAACACGGGCAGCCCCAACAGCGGCTCGTGCCAGTTCTTCATCAACACCGTCCAGAACGCCTACCTCGACTGGTTCACGCCCGGCCCCTCGAAGCACCCCGTGTTCGGCCGCGTGATCGAGGGCATGGACGTCGTGCGCAAGATCGAGACGGCGCGCACCGACGGAGGCGATCGGCCCCAGACCCCGATCCGCATGAATCGCATCGTCGTGCAGGAAGCCTGATCCGCGCCGCCGCGCCGCCGCGCTGACGTGATGGCGGCGCGCGCCCTGCCCCATCCCCCAGGCATGACCTGGGTCCTCTGCTGGCCTCTCAGCCGCCTGCCGGGGCGCTCGTCCTGGCGTCGAGGCCGCCCTTCCTGACGATGAAGGCGGCGATCTCCTCGACTCCCTTGTTCTCCTTCAGGTTGGTGAAGAGGAACGGCCTCTCTCCCCGCATCTTGCGGGCGTCCCGGTCCATCACCTCCAGGCTCGCGCCGACCATGGGCGCGAGGTCGATCTTGTTGATGACGAGCAGGTCCGATCGGGTGATCCCGGGGCCGCCCTTGCGCGGGATCTTGTCGCCGGCCGACACGTCGATGACGTAGATGGTGAGGTCGGCGAGCTCCGGTGAGAAGGTCGCCGCCAGGTTGTCTCCGCCGGACTCGACGAACACGAGATCGAGCGGGGCCAGGCGCTGCGAGATCTCGCGGACGGCCGCCAGGTTGATGGAGGCGTCCTCGCGGATCGCCGTGTGGGGGCAGCCGCCGGTCTCGACGCCGACGATGCGATCGGGGCTGAGAGCGCCCGAGCGGGTCAGGAACTCCGCGTCTTCCTTCGTGTAGATGTCGTTTGTGACGACGGCGAGGCGCCACTCGTCGCGCATGCGCTTGCAGAGGCGATCGACGAGCGCCGTCTTGCCGGAGCCGACCGGGCCTCCGATACCGACACGGAGGGGACCGTGAGTGCTTGCTGTCATGATCGGAACAACCTCGTGTGCTGGGTTTCGTGTTGCATCGACGAGAGATCGACCCCCGGCGTCGCGGCGCCGATGCGGTCGAGCGGCGTGTCCCCGGCGCGCCGGGCAGCGCCGGCGATGACCGGCTCGAGCGCCGCCACGATGCGCTGACCGTCCGTCTGGCCGAGCGGGATCAGGCGCATGCCCGCCGAGACAAGGCCCGAGCCGAAGCCGTGCAGGTACGCAAGGAGCGCCGCCTCGAGCGGCACCCCGTGCGCGGCCGCGGCGAGCCCGACCGCGACCGGGAACGGCGCCTCACCGGCGTGGCGCTCGGCGAACGCGTCGAGGCGAGGGTGCGGCCAGGCGGCGCGGGTGATGGTGAGGAACGCGGCCCCCTGCTGGGCGCTCTCCAGGGCGAGCTCGCGGGTGCCCCGGAGCGCCGCCCCGAGCTCGGCCACCTCGTCGAGCTCCCGGTCGTGCTCGGCGCGGAAGGCGGCCGCGAGGAGCGCCGCGTCGACCCGGCCGGAGCCCTCGCCGAGGATCGTCGCGACCCAGGCCCGGAGCTGCTCCGCCGTGCCGACCAGCCCCGCCTCCACCGCCCACTCCAGCCCGTGGCTGTAGCTGAATCCGCCGACCGGATAGGCCGGCGACATCCAGCTCAACAGGCGGTAGAGCGCGCCATCGCCCACGGAGCTCACCCGTCTCGGTCCTCATGACCGTGCTCATGGTCGTGGGAATGCCCATGACCGTGCTCGTGGTCGTGGGAATGCCCATGACCGTGCTCATGGTCGTGGGAATGCCCATGACCGTGCTCATGGTCGTGGGAATGCCCATGACCATGCTCGTGGTCGTGGGAATGCCCATGCTCGTGGGAATGCCCATGCCCGTGCGGCGCCTGCCGGTCGTAGGCGCCGCGCTCCGGCGTGAAGGCCGCGCGGAGCGGCGTCGCCTCGGCGCCGAGCCCCCGGACCATGTCGACGATGACATGATCGTGGCGGATGAGGATCCGCGCGCCGTCGAAGGCCGCCGGGATATGACGGTTGCCGATGTGCCAGGCGATGCGGGCCAGGTCCGGCGCCTCGCGGCACGTGACCGCGACGAGCTCCTCGTCCGCCGCGCGCACCCGGATCCAGGCGCCGTCGTCGAGGCGAAGGCCGTCCCCGTCGCCGAGCACGGTCGCCTCCGGTAGGTCGAGCAGAAATTCCCATCCTTCGTCGGTCGCGAGCCGGATCCGCCGGCGGTGCCGGTCGTCGTAGGCGAGCGTCACGCACGCCTCGGCGGCGGCTTCAGGCGTGCTCCCGTGGGGGATGACCTCGATGGCGCGTCGCATGTCAGAACAGGAAGTAGCGCTGGGCCATGGGGAGCACCTCCGCCGGCTCGCAGGTGAGCAGCTCGCCGTCGGCCCTCACCGTGTAATGCTCCGGATCGACCTCGATGCGCGGCGTGGCGCTGTTGTGGATCATGCTCGCCTTCGAGATCCCCGACCGGGTGTTCTCCACCGCGAGCAGCGGGCGCGACAGCCCGGCGCTCGCCGCGAGCCCGCGCGAGAGCGACGCCTGGCTCACGAAGAGCACCGAGCTCTCGATCGCGTTCCGGCCATAGGCCCCGAACATCGGCCGGTAGTGCACGGGCTGCGGCGTCGGGATGGCGGCGTTGGGATCGCCCATCGCCGCCGTGACGATCGAGCCGCCCTTGAGCACCATGTCCGGCTTGACCCCGAAGAAGGCCGGCGACCAGACCACGAGATCGGCGAGCTTGCCGACCTCGACCGAGCCGATATGCCGGCTGACCCCCTGGGCGATGGCCGGGTTGATCGTGTACTTGGCGACATAGCGCTTGGCGCGGAAGTTGTCATTGTCCTGCTTCTCCTCCGGCAGCTTGCCGCGCTGGCGCTTCATCTTGTCGGCGGTCTGCCAGGTCCGCAGGACGACCTCGCCGACGCGCCCCATCGCCTGGCTGTCGCTCGCCATGATCGAGATGGCCCCGAGGTCGTGCAGGATGTCCTCGGCGGCGATCGTCTCCTTCCGGATACGGCTCTCGGCGAACTTCACGTCCTCCGGGATCTCCTTCTTGAGGTGATGGCAGACCATGAGCATGTCGAGGTGCTCGACGACCGTGTTCCGGGTATACGGCCGGGTCGGGTTCGTGGACGCAGGGAGCACGTTGGGCACCCCGACCAGCGCGATGACGTCGGGCGCATGGCCGCCTCCGGCCCCCTCGGTGTGAAACGAGTGGATCGTCCGCCCCTTGAAGGCCCGGATCGTATCCTGCACGAAGCCGCCCTCGTTCAGCGTGTCGGAGTGGATCGCCACCTGGACATCGTAGTCGTCGGCGACGGCGAGGCAGTTGTCGATCGCCGCCGGCGTGGTGCCCCAGTCTTCATGGAGCTTCAGCCCGCAGGCGCCAGCAGCGATCTGCTCGATGAGGCCGGCGGGCCGGCTCGTGTTCCCTTTACCGAACAGGCCGATGTTGACCGGCAGCGCCTCGGCGGCCTGGAGCATGCGCCGGAGGTGGAAGGGGCCGGGCGTGCAGGTCGTCGCGGTCGTGCCCGCCGCCGGCCCGGTGCCTCCGCCGATCAGCGTCGTCAGGCCCGAGCAGAGCGCCTCCTCGACGAGCTGAGGGCAGATGAAATGGATGTGCGTGTCGATGCCGCCGGCGGTCACGATCTTCCCGGCGCCCGCGATGATCTCGGTGCCGGGGCCGATGACGAGGGTCACGCCGTCCTGCACGTCGGGGTTGCCGGCCTTGCCGATGGCGGCGATCCGGCCGTCCTTGAGGCCGATGTCCGCCTTGACGATGCCCCAGTGGTCGAGGATGAGCGCGCCCACGATCACCGTGTCGACGGCGCCCTCGGCCTGCGTCCGCTGGGACTGGCCCATGCCGTCGCGGATGACCTTGCCGCCGCCGAAGGTGACCTCCTCGCCATAGCCGTGGAGCGCGGTGAGGTCCTGCTCGACCTCGATGAAGAGATCTGTGTCGGCGAGCCGCACCTTCTGGCCCACCGTCGGGCCGTACAGGCTCGCGTAGCTGGAATGAGAGATCGGATGAGCCATCGCCTGAGCCTCCTAGAGCGAGCCGTTGACCTTCCCCTGGAAACCCACGACGACGCGGTCGCCGCCGTAGGGCACCAGGGACACTTCCTCTTTCTGGCCCGGCTCGAAGCGCTTCGCGGTGCCGGCCGGGATGTCGAGCCGCATGCCGCGGGTCTTCTGGCGGTCGAAGACGAGCGCCTCGTTCGTCTCGTAGAAATGGTAATGGCTGCCGACCTGGATCGGCCGATCGCCTGTGTTCTCGACGCTGAGCGTGACGACGGGCCGGCCCAGGTTGACCTGGATGTCCAGCTGCGCCGCCGGGCTGATGATCTCTCCGGGAATCATGACACCTCCTCCTCGCCGCTACGGCTTGCCCTGGGGCTCCGACTGGATCCCGAGCCGCGGGCCGATCGGGTGGTGGACCGTGACGAGCTTCGTGCCGTCGGGGAACGTGGCCTCGACCTGGACATCGTGGATCATCTCGGCGACGCCCTCCATCACCTGATCCAGGAAGATCACGCGCGCGCCCCGGCACATCAGATCTTCCACCGAATGGCCGTCGCGGGCGCCCTCCAGCACGAAGTCGGAGATGAGCGCGATCGCCTCGGGGTAGTTGAGCTTGACGCCGCGCTCCAGCCGCCGGCGCGCGACCATCGCGGCCATGGAGATCAGCAGTTTGTCCTTCTCTCGGGGGGTGAGATTCATCGACTCCTCCTCAGATCGACCAGAAGCGCGGCATGCGCGCCGGATGGCCCGAGCGCGCCGCCCTGAGCCACGAGACGAGATCGGTGAGATCGCGCCGCACGTGCGCCGGCTCCTCGCCGAGCGCCCGGGCCACGAGCACCCCGCCGACGAGCGTGGCGCCCGCGCGGGACGACCCGCGCGAGAGCCGCGCGCGGGCCTCGTCGACCCACGCCGCCGCGTCGTCGGCGACGAGCAGCGCGAGCCCCGCCGCCGTGGCGCCCCCGAAGCCCGCGGGGGCCGCGATCTGCGCGGCGATGTCGCCGGAGAGGGAGAGCGCGTCCGCCCAGAGGAGCCGCCCTCCGCGCCGGACGCGCCAGACGTCGTGCAGCGCGCCGGCCGTGAAGCGCTCGCCCCGGGCCAGCCGGCCGAAGACCAGGAGATCGAGCGCCAGCAGGCTCCCGCCGGGCGCGACGTCGAGCTCGACGCGCCGCTCGAGGCGGGCGCTGTCGAACAGGATCGTCTCCCGGGGCAGCCACTCGAGCGTGGCGCCCTCGCCGACGCGGAGATCGAGCGAGAGGCAGCTGGGGGCGCCGAGCGAAGGATAGACCTTCTCGGCGGCCTGGCTCGTCACGGTGGCCGTGGCGCCGCGGCGCGCCTCGACGGAGACCTGGAGGACATCGCCTCCGGCCATCCCGCCGGAGGTCGTGATGAACACCCCGAGCAGCGGCTCGTCCGGCTCTTGCCGCGGGAAGAGCATGCGGCACGGCGCGCGGTGCGCGAGGTGCACGGGCCTCGTGCGATCGTGCCGCTCGAAGCGGACCTCGAGGAACCCGTTGTCCCGCTGCAGCCCCAGGCGGTGCTCGGGGTGGTCCTTCGGGTCAGCCAATGAGAGCCCCTGTCGATCGTGCAAAGTGCCCCGCCTCGCCGCTGTTCGCTGCTCGTCGATCCGTCCTCGGGCTTGTACTCCGGCGCACGCAGCGCTGTCCATAGGACTTTGCCCCACGCCGGCCGCCTCCCTCGGCGAGCGGACGGGCCATGCGCACGGGAGGGGAGCGTCGAGCGCGCTCAAGAGAAGAGCAAGAGGTGCCTCCTCATCTCCGTCGCGAGCAAGAAAGCGGCGTAGTTCATGCTCAGGTGGGCCGCCCCTTGCTGGAAGCCGGTGAATCGGTTCATCTGCTCTGACAGGGACCCGTCCGGGTTCATGTGGTAGCGGACTCGCTCCAGGAACGCGTCCCCTTCGCGCCGAAGCGCGTCCACGGTTCGGTCGAAGCGAGGATCGCCGGCGAGGAGCTCTTCCCCGGGGTCGAATCGCACGCCCTCCACGGGCAGCGCCTGAAAGAACGGCAGGTTCGTGGGCGTGAGGACGATCCTCGTCGACCGCCGATACTGCATGGCCAGCTTGTAGTGATACATCGCGAAGCCGATCGTGAGGCTCGGCCACGGGTTGCCGATCGAGTCCGTCCGGTAGCCATCGTAGCGGTCCTCCGGGTAGCGGCCGATGGCGATGCCCGCGATCCGGCGCGACGGATCGTTGATCGGGTAGAGGCACTGGAACGTCCTCTTCTGCGCCACGGCGGTCGCGAGCACCTGCTCGTGATCGACCGGGTAGAGATCCTCGCCGTAGAGCTCGTAGTCGTGGATCGAGTACCCGCCCAGCGTCGCGATGATGACCGAGCTGTCCAGGCCGCTCCGCGGGGGATCGGTCCCCTGATCGCGGATGGAGACGAGGAACTGGCGCTCGGGCTCCCAGTGCCGGCGCAGCTCGCCGTCCAGGTGTCTCGACTGCTCCACGTAAAAGCGCGCGGCCCCGTCGTCCCCGAGCCTCGTCGCGAGCGCGGCTCCCTCGATGAGCGCCTTCCGCTGCAGGAGCCGCGTGAAGAAGTGATGACCCAGCACCTCCTCCCAGAGGTCGTAACACGTCGCGCGCCAGCGGTGCGCTGTGTACTCCAGATCCGCCTTGATCACCGATCCGGTGGGCAGCCTCCCATCGTAGAGCCTCTCCTGCACCAGCTCCCGCCGGCCTTCGTCCAGGAGGAGGAAGGCCCAATGGGTGAGCTCGATGGCGCGAATGGCGGGCCCGTCGTCTTGCGGCCGTCCCCACGGGCCCGTATAGGGCATTCCATTCACGAAGAACTTCGGCTCGCCGAGCCCGATGCCGGCCTGAACGGCCGTCTGCTGGGTGTGCCGGGAAAAGTCCACGAACTCCATCATCCGATCGAAGTACCGTCGCCGCGCCTCGGGCTCTCGCGCCAACCGGTAGAGCTGCTGGATGGCTTTGATGACAATTCCGGCGTCGCGGACCCAGTGATAGTAGTAATCAGGGCTCGATCTGGAAGGGGACGCGATGATGGCCCCCGGGAGGGCGTCTGGAGGCGAGACGTTCCTCAGGAGATAGATCTCGGCGCGCTCGCTCTCCTGAAGAATCCACTCTTCAAGGCTGTCTTCTGGCATGAAGGCGTGTCGCGGACGTTCCGTGTCGTCCATGACGGGATTGTTCGGGTGCGGCATATCGGTCTTCTGTTCCGCAGCTCGAATCGTAGCATCGACGCTCGGCATCGACGTCAACCATCACGAGCCGAGCACCGTCACTCCCCCGCGGGCGCCTGCGCGTCGCGCCCGCCGTCGCGCTCTTGGCCGGGACGACGGACGGCCTCTACCGGCTCGACGGCGAGCGGTGGGCGCGGGTGGACCTGCATTCTCGGGTACGCGCAGCTCCTCCAGCGCTACGCGCGTCTCGCCGCGGGGCTTCGCTCGTCGGCGAGGAGCTCTTCCTCGCTAGTCGGCGAGGATCTGTTCGAGGGCGTCGGCGCTCATCGCCCGCAGCAGCCAGCGCTGCAGCGTCGCCGGGTCCTGACAGGCCAGCAGGCGCGCGCGCGCCTCGTCCGGGCACGGGATCCGGCGCATGGCGAGCGCGGCCAGGAGGGCCTCTCGCAGGCCTGCCATGGCCTGCTCGGCCTGGGCCTGCGCCTGCTCGGCCTGGGCCTGCGCCTGCTCGGCCCTCGACTCCAGGCTCTCCATCATCCCCTTCAGGCGGCCGATCAGGTCCGCGGAGCCGAACAGCTCGGCCATGCCCTGGAAGAACTGGAGCCGATCGCCGGCGACCGCCAGGTCGAGGCCCAGCACCGCCGAAGCGTGACGCCCCATCTGCGGCACGATGCGCTGGTAGCGCGTGGCATCCGGCCCGGGGAGCCGATAGCCGTGGACCTGTTGCCGGAGCCGGTCGTAGACGAAGTACTCGGGGATGCCCAGGCGCGCGTAGCGCTCGACGTTGGCGACGAGATCCTTGTTCCGGTCGCCCTGGTGCAGGACCTCCAGCACCAGGCTCAGCCCCCTGCCCTCGTCGGCCACCACCCACGCCATCCGCGGATCGTCCTCGGGCTGCTGAACGTCCAGCACCGCGAGGATATCCGGAACGAACACCTCTTCACCCGCGTACAGGACCGCCAGCTCCTCCGCCAGGTAGATGACGCGTCCGGTGGAGCCGAAGTGCAGGGTGAGCATGTCGATCGCCCGCCCCTTGGCCTTGTGGTGGGGCCGCCCTTCGGCCATGGCGCTCTTCGGGTCGGACAGGGCGTCGACGATGCTCACCAGCAGGCGCTCGCGCTCCGCCGGGGTCATCGCACGCCACTCCTCCTCCGTCGGAGCGATCAGCGGGGGCCCGGGCGACCGCGGCGTTCCGGAGGCGGGTAGGACCATGCCGAGAACCTAGCACCGAACGCCGCCGCGGCAGTCGCGCCTCGCCGGGAGGGGCGCTTCCGCCACGCTGGCCTGAACGAGGCCGGGCTCATCGAGCCGGAGGAGCAGCTCCGGGAACTCGCTCGGGCCGACGCGCTCGGCCACGCCGGCGAGGGGCGGCGCCGCGCGCGCCGGGCGTCACGCGCTGCCGGCCGCGGGGAAGAGGTCCGCCTCGATCTCCCGGTAGATCGCGGCCAGGCGCTGCGCCCAGGCCTCCACGCCCTCGTCGCTGAGCAGGCCGTCCTGGCGGATCTCGAGGAGCACGCACGGCAGGCCGCGGCCCTCGCCGTGCACGGGGATCCCGTAATCGCCGCCATCGGTCACGTAGTAGGGCTCGTTGTCGCCGACGCAGAGCCCCGGCTCGCGGCGCAACGCCTCGAGGAACAGCGCGGCGAGCCGCCGATCGCGGCCGTAAAGGATGGCCGCGTGCCAGGGTCGGTCCTCGCCGGGCATCGACGGCGTGAAGCTGTGGAGGCTGAGGATCGCCGTGCTCTCGCGGCGGTCCCGCCGCTCGTCGAGGAGCGCGGTGATCGCGTTGTGGTAGGGCCAGAAGCAGGCGTCGGCGCGCGCCATGGCCTCCGCGGCGTCGATGACGTTGCCGGGGATGGGCACGCCGCAGCTGATCTCGGGGATGGAGGTCGGCGAGCCCAGCAGCCGGTTGCAGTCGATGACCAGGCGGGAGTAGCCGGAGAGCACGAGCGGCGCGTCGAGGAGCGCGGACAGGCGGCGCGAGAGGCGCGCCGCGCCGATGTCCCAGCCGGTGTGCTGGCAGAGCGCTTCCTCGTGCATGCCCAGCTCGCGGAGGCTCCGCGGGACCGCGTTGGAGGCGTGGTCGCAGAGCAGGACCGCGCTGGATCGACCCTGGGGATTCACCACCTCGAACGCAGGCGGCTCGTCGGGTGCAAGGATGCGCAAGGCAGGCGGAGGGGTGCTCATGGCGTCTTACCCGAGACATAGCAGACCCGAGCGCGCCCGCGCCGCGCGCGATCAGGACGGCGTCGTCATGCAGGCGCGCAGCGCGACCTTGGCGCGGTGCAGGAGGACCGCGACGTGGCCGGCCGAGATGCCGAGCGCGCGCGCCACGTCCTCCCCCGCTCGCTCCTCGAGCATGCGCAGCGTCACGACCGCCTTCTGGATCTCGCAGAGCTCCTCGACGCACGCGCGCAGGCGGACGTGCTCCTCCGCGCGCGCGATCGCCTCGTCGGTCGCCGGGACCTCCCCCGCGGCCTCCGGGTGCGCGTCGACGTCCTCGTGCGGCCGGGCGCGGAAGTGACGGCGGCGCCGGTTGCGCGCGGCGTTCCGCACCATCCCGGCGAGCACGCCCCCCCACGCGCCGGCGTCGTCCGGGAGCGCGCCCTCTTGCGCGAGGGTGAGCAGCGTGCAGAGGCCCTCCTGCACGCAGTCGACAGCGTCCTCGGGCGTCACCCCCTCCGCGCGCGCCAGCGCCGCGAGCGCCGAACGCTCCGAGCGCACAAGGTGCGACACGTGCCCCAGGATGTCGTCCGCGTCCTTGATGGCTTCCATGGTCTACGGAGGTCAGGTCTCGAGCCGCGCCCACATTACACCGGCGAGCGCTGTAATGGTTGCGGGTCTCGAGACCTGAGGAGGCATGGAGGCTCGCGCAATGTCCATGAATCCCGTCCACGAGATCAACGAGCTCGACTTCGATGCCGAGGTGCTGGAGGCCGGGGTGCCCGTCCTCGTCGATTTCACGGCGCAGTGGTGCCCGCCGTGCCGCGCGCTCGCGCCGATCTTGCACCGGCTGGCGGAGGAGGGCGCAGGTCGCCTGAAGGTGGTGGCGGTCGACGGCGATCGGAGCCCGGCGCTCGCCCGCCGCTTCGGCATCCGCGGGCTCCCGACGGTCGTCGCGTTCGCCGGAGGCAAGGAGGTGGCGCGCCACGTGGGGCTGACCACGAGGGAGAAGCTCCTGAAGCTTGTCGAGGGGCGGGAGCTCTCCGCGGGGGCGCGGAGGGACCGAGCGCCGTCGCCGCCGTGATGGCGTCTCGTCGGCGCTCCTTGGCGTGGTGAGGCCGCGGCGGCCTGGCGTGGTGGGGCGCGGCGGCGAGCGCGCGTTCGGGCTCGCTCGGGGGGTCGGGCGGGCGGCCAGGCCCGCCCGCAAGCTACCGGCGTTGTCGGTCGCCCGGTCGTTGCCTGTCTCGCTGCCCTTCGGTGTCGCGCCGCCCCTCGGCGGCGGGGAAGCTGACCCGGCGCGTCGTCGTCTCGGCCCCGGAGACCTCGAACGGACCCAGCGGCAGCGGTTCGCTGACCGGGCTGCCGTTCTCGTCGATGAGCGTGATCGCTCCGACGTAGTTATCGGCGGAGACATGGATGCTCGCGTCGAACCGCTCGCACGGGACCACCTGCCTGGTGACGTGGTTGTGCTTCGTGTCGATGAGCATCAGCTCGGCCGCCTTCGCGCCGTACGCCTTGCACTGAGAGGCGTCGGTCCTGTCCTCGATAGCCCACTGGACGGCGACGAATCCCATCTTTTCAGGCTGTGTCTCTCCCGGCCCTGTTTCTCCCGGCTCTGTCTCGTCGGTCGTGTTGTGCATGCACGCGACCATCGTCGCTGCGCATAGCCCTGCCACAGAGTAGATACTTCGCATTCCTACCTCGTTGTGCTCGGCGCAGATCCCGGCGCCGCGCTCCGCGCCCAGCAACGCGGGTGCCACGCGGATCTCGCGGCGCGGCGGCGAGTGCGGCCGCTCGTCGGGAGGATGGGAAGCGCGGTGTTGCCCGCGATCGGGCGGCCCTGCGCGCGCGGGTCCTGCCCCCGGCGGGCCAGCGAACCCGGGATCCAGCGACGCGCACGCGCTGCGCGGTGGCGGGCGCGAGCACGGTGGGCCTCCGGCGAGCGCACGAGCGGGCATACAGGACGGTCGTTGGAGGCCAGTGCCGCGCCGTCCAACTTCGCCTGGACCCCGGCCACGGCGCGCCTCCCGGACTACGGGGTCAGCGGAACTCGTCGATTTTCATGTTGTACCGCCTGAGTCACCGGTGCACCTGGGCGCGATCTCTTCCGAGCTCCCGCGCCACCGCGGCGACGTTTCCCCACTGCTGCACCAGGAGCTCCCGCGGCACCTTCTCGTCCGGGGAGGTCCGCGGCGGCAGCGCCCACTTCGGTGCGTACGCCCCCTCGCCGGCCCAAAGCGCCGCATCGTCCTCCGGGATCGGCGTGGCGCGGGCGTCGTCCGCAGGCGAGAGCGGGGACGCAGAGCTCCGGGCTCCGTAGGTCCTCATCCGGTCCCGGATCTCGCCGCTGAGATCTAGAGATCGCGCATGACGACCGTGAAGGATGCACCGAAGCCATCGGCATGGATATGAGCCTGCCTCGTCCATGGATGTTTTCCGCTGACCGTCGCCTTGAGCACATACGTTCCTTTGTCGACCGGCATTCAATGCTTCAGGCCCCAGCTCCTCTCCATCGCGCGTGATCTTCAGCCCTGGCAACGCTGCTATGGGCTCGGGCACGACAATTCTGAGCGTCGCGACCTTAGAGAGCTCCTGAGACAGGGAATGACGTTCAGTCGATGGAGGGACTGGCGGCGAGCTCACAGGAGGAGTTGCCGCAGGGTTCTCCTGCTTCACAGAGGTCATCGCGCGCGCCTCATGGTTCTCATCCTCCGATGTTGGTCATCGAACAACCTGCAGCTCGAATGTTCAGGACTCTCCTTGGCGAGCTAATCAGCGGCAGATCACGCCGCCATCATGCGCGCGAGCGCGATCTGAACATCGATGTTGTCGACCTCGCGAAGCGCGTCGCACCGTCCCGGGTGGAGCTCGAGGGGCCTGCATGCTCCCAGGAGCGCGATGTGAATCCCCCACGTCACCTGCGGCGGCTCGGCGAGCAGGGGGAGCAGCGCCTCGATCTCGGCGCGAGCGCCGAGCTTGGCGAGCGCATCGATGGCACCGGCCCGGACCGGCTCGCGCCCATCGCTGCGGGCGAGCGTGAGGAGCCGGGGGATCGAATCCTCCTTCCGCGCATGGGCGACGTACGTGTTCAGGGTCTCGAGGGCGTGCGTGCCCGTCGTCCCGAGCTCGCCGAGGTGCTCCCAGACGGGAGCTGCCAGAGCCCGGTTCGCCGAGAGCTGGCCGAGCCAGTACATCGCGCTCTTCTTAACGTAAAAGGCAGCGTCGCGGGTGAGCCCGAGGAGGGCCTCGTGCTCGCCCCACGCGGCGAGGAGCGCCGCGGACCGCTCGCGGATCCAGGGATCGGGGTGTCCCACCAGGAACGCCGTCAAGACGCCGCGGTCCGCAGCATATCGCTCCGCTCGGAAGCGGTCCGAGAATCGACTCTTCCTGTCCGCCCAGCAGCCGTCGAGATCGGCATAGAGCGCAACGAGCTCGGCCGTCTCCAGATCTCCGTCCGACCCGCGGTCACCACCGAGCGGGTAGATCCGCGCGTGCGCAGCGGGGTCGTCGGCCCAGGGTACGGCATCGTCCTCCGGGATGCCGAGGAGATGCCGGACCGGATCCATCCATGCGAGGAGAAGGCGCCGCTCGGCCGGGTCGGCGCGGTCGAGCGCCCACCGAAACCTGCCCTCGCGGATCTCGAAGGCACAGCGACCTGCCGCGGCGCGGATCCTCTCGTCAGGGTGCCCGCAGAGCGCGGTGACCGCGCGGAGGCAGCGCTGGCTCGGATAGTAACGGAGCGTGTCCAGCGCAGCGAGGGCGACGTCGACCGCTGGATCCGCCGCGGCGCGGAGGAGCGGCGCCTCGGCCGCGACGGGCTCGTCCCACAGCAGCGCGTCGGCGGCGACCTTGCGGACGTCCGCGTCGGGGTGCACGAGGGCGGCGATTTTCAGCGCCTGGAAGCGCGGCTCCGAGAAGTCGAACGCGAGGGCCTCGATTGCCTCCTTGTGAAGCGGGTGCGCGGGGTCCCGGGCAACCGGCTCGACGATGTCCGCCTCGGCGCGTCCCATGAGAAGCATCGCGTGTCGGCGGAGCAAGGCGTCGCCCCCCGCCCAGATGGCCCTGAGCCCGGCGCCGCCCGGAGGATTCCCGGAGCTCCTCAGGATCGCGCCCGCGGCCTCGCGCGCCACCCCGGGGAGCTCACGCGCCTCCACGAGGAACGTCAGCCGCGCCTCGGCGCGAGGGTCCTGGACGCGCTCCAGGGTCGTCGCGATCTCGTCCCGCTCGGCCGCAGGAAGCTCGGGCAGCACCAGCCAGCCGAGGAGCCGCTCGATCCACGAGCGATCCTCGGCGCTCTGGATGTCCTCATGAGGGATGGATACGAGGGTGTCGCGACGGTCGTTCACGGCTACGCTCGCGATCCTATCAGGCCGCGAGGCGGTCACCCACCGGCGGAAAGCCTGCGGTGGTATCGAGCGGGAAGACGACAAGTCGAGGGGCCGCTCATCCCGCAGAAGACGCTTGAAATCCGCGAGCAATTTGGACATGTTCGCCGTCGGCAGGACGCGAGCGGCGCCGCGTGACGGCTGCGCCGGGCCGCGGGCGTCGCACCTCGGAGAGCACGACCGTTCATGCGCACGTCCGAGAACGCTCCGGAGAGCCGCCCAGAAGCGGCGTGGGGCGTCGTCTACGGCGTCGCGGCTTACAGCGCGTGGGGCATCGTTCCCGTCTTCTGGAAGCAGCTCCGTCATGTTGGCGCGTTCGAGCTCCTGGCCCACCGCACCGTGTGGAGCCTGCTCTCGTTCGCCGCGCTCACGCTGGCCACGGGGCAGCTCGGCGCGCTCGGCGCGGCGCTGCGCGACCGGCGCGTCGTCATCTCCATGGCGGCGACCGGGGCGCTCGTCTCGGCGAACTGGGTCCTCTTCATCTACGCCGTCGCGGTGGGGCGCCTGCTCGACGCCAGCCTCGGCTACTTCATCAACCCGCTGCTCAGCGTGCTCCTCGGCATGCTCTTCCTGCGCGAGCGGCCGCGGCCCGCCCAGTGGCTCGCGCTCGGCTTCGCCGCCTCGGGCGTCGTGTACCTCGCCGCGCGCGCCGGCGCGGTCCCCTGGATCGCGCTGGCGCTGGCCGGGACGTTCGGCGTTTACGGCCTGCTGCGGAAGGTCGCCGCCGTCAACTCGCTCCCTGGCTCCACCCTGGAGACCTTGTTCGTCGCCCCGCTCGGCGCAGCCTACCTGGCCACCCTCCACATCGACGGCTCGGGCGCCATGGGCCAGACCGATCTGCGGACGCACGTCCTCCTCGCCGCGACCGGCGTCATCACCGCGCTGCCGCTCGTCTGGTTCACGAACGCGGCGCGCCGCCTGTCGCTGACCACCCTCGGCTTCCTCCAGTACCTCGCGCCGAGCGGTCAGTTCCTGCTGGCCGTGCTGGTCTATGGCGAGCCGTTCACGGCCACCCAGGCCGTGAGCTTCGCCTGCATCTGGGCCGGGCTCGCTGTGTTCAGCGCCGACGCCGCGCTGCGCGCGCGCCGCGCGTTGAACGACGAGCGCATGCTGAGCGCTCGGCAGACGAGACAAGAGGAATTCGAACTGTCAAGACGCCCGCGCCGCTGAGAGAGAGGAGAGATGGTGCCCTGGCGTGACTGGCGTCCTCGACTCGTTTCAGCTCGAATCTCTCCCCCGGCGTCCTTGACGCCTCGACGCTTCGACTCCTTCTCTAGGCCAGACGATGAGCTCTGAAGAGACCCTACCGAGCACCGACCTCTCGCAGATCCCGGCGCAGATCGCCGGCCCCTCGGCCTGGTACGGCCCTGCGATGGCGCAGAGCGACGGCTGGATCGAGCACCTCACGCCGGCGGAGCTCGAGGAGGTCGAGGCCGCCGTCCGGCGCTTCGCCGAGACGGGCGAAGACCCGGCGCGGATGCGCAGCGAGGCCTTCCCGCTGCCGTCGCTCGCCGCGCGCCTCCGCCGCGTGCTCGCGGAGGTGCTCGACGGCCGCGGCTTCGCCCTCCTCCGCGGGCTGCGCGGCGCCTGGCTCGACCGCGGCGACCCCCGCGCGGCCGCGATCGCGTTCCTCGGCATCGGCAGCCACCTCGGGAGCGCGCGCTCGCAGAACGCGCGAGGGCACGTGCTCGGCCACGTGAAGGACCTCGGCCTGTCGAGCCAGGACCCGAGCGTGCGCATCTACCAGACGCACGAGCGGCAGACCTTCCACACCGACTCGTGCGACGTCGTGGCGCTGCTCTGCCTCCGGACCGCCAGGGCGGGCGGGCTCTCGGCGCTGGTCAGCTCGGTCACGCTGTACAACGAGCTGCGGCGGGCGCGCCCGGACCTGGCCGAGGCGCTGTTCGCGCCGCTCGAGACCGATCGCCGGGGCGAGGTGCCGGCGGGCGAGCGGCCCTATTTTCGCATCCCGGTGCTGAGCTGGCACACCCAGCTCCTGTCCGCCGTCTACCAGCGGCAGTACATCGAGTCGGCGCGCCGCTTTCCCGACGTCCCGCCGCTCACGGCGCGGCAGATCGAGGCGCTCGACCTGTTCGATGCCCTCGCCAACGACCCGGCGCTCCACATGACCATGGAGCTCCGCCCGGGCGACATCCAGCTCGTGCACAACCACACGCTGCTCCACGATCGCACGGCGTTCGAGGACTGGCCCGAGCCGGATCGCCGGCGGCACCTGCTCCGCCTCTGGCTCGCTCCGCCCGGCGCGCGGCCGCTGCCGCCGGTGTTCCGCGAGCGCTTCGGCTCGCTCACCCCCGGCGACCGCGGGGGCATCGTCGTGCCGGGCACGCGCCTCCACGCCCCGCTCGCTCCCGCGTGAGCGGTCGCGCCCGGGGAGCGCCCCGGGCGCCTGCGCTCTCCGCGGGGCGCCTCGCCGCCGCGTGCGCACGCCGCGCCCACATGGCGCCGGCATGCGCCTCGCAGCGCACCTCCTTCCCATGGCTCCCTTGCCTCCGGCCCGAGCGGCCGAGGAATGCCCCGACAGCGACCCCGGGCCCATGCCCGGCGGCGGGGCGCGCGTCCCTGCCGCGCCGCCCGCCGCCCTGAACACGTCCGCCGCCCCCGGCGCGCGGCGCAGGGCGCTGCTCCACGCGGCGCTCGGCGCCTTTGGCCTCGCCGCCCTCGTCGCGCTCATCCGGCACGTCGGCGCGGCGGAGATGCTCGCCGCGGTGACCCGCGCCGCGCCGTTCTTGCCTTTCCTGATCGCGCTGGAGGCGGCGCGCGTCGGCTGCGAGACGATCGCCACCGCCGTGCTCTGCGCGCCGCAGCGCATCCCGGCTGCGGAGCTCCTTCGCATCCACGTCGTCAGCTACCCCGTCATGGCGCTGATGCCGGCCGGCCGCGCCGCGGGCGAGGCGGTCAAGGCCGCGCTGCTCTCGCCCCACGTCGGCGCCCCGCGCGCGGCCGCGATCGCCACCGCGAACCAGTCGCTCGCGCTCCTGGCCGCGGCCCCGCTGTCGCTCCTCGCGGCCGCGGCGCTCTTCCGCATCGGCGGCGGCGCCTCCCCGTTCGCCCTAGGCGTGCTCGCGCACGCCGCCCTCCTTGTCGCGAGCGGCCTCGGCGTCGCCTTCGCGGCGCGGCAGCGCGCCGCCTCGGCGTGGATCACCCGGCGGTTCGCCCGCGCCGGCCAGCTCACCGCCGCCTTCCAGGAGGCCGTCCGCGAGCGCCCGCCCGTCCCGGGCTGGCCGTTCGTCGCCTGCGTCGCGGGCCGCGCGCTCCAGGTGGCGCAGTATGGTGTCCTCCTCGCCGCCGTCAGCGCCGAGAGCGACCTCCTCCGCGCGCTCGCCGCGTACGGCGTGGGCGCGGCCGGCACGGCGGCCGGCGACCTCATCCCGGGCCAGATCGGCGCCACCGACGGCGCCTTCACGCTCGCCGCCTCGCTGCTCGGCCTCACCGCGAGCTCCGCCATCGCGGTCTCGCTGCTCCTGCACCTCCTCCAGGCGGCCTTCGCGCTCGCGGGGATCGCCGCCACGCTCGCGTGGCGCCGCAGCCCTCCCGCGCGCTGAGCCGCCGGCGCGCTCAGCCGCGCTCGCGCCTGAGGCCCTCCAGCTCGGCCAGGGCCTCGGCCAGCCTTCGCTCGGTCTCGTCGGCGCGCTGTCGCTCTTCATCCAAGCGCTGCTCGGCGTCCTCGATGCGCTGCTCGGCGTCCTCGATGCGCGCCGCGAGGTCGTCCACCATCGCGCCGAGCCTGGCGAGCACCTCGCGCGGCTCCGGCAGCCGGGCCAGCGCATGGTAGAAGCACAGCCGGTCCCCCTCCAGGCCCAGGTCCAGGTCGAGCACGGCGCTCGTGAGCCGGCCCTCGTGCGGGGCGATCGGCTGGTAGCGCGCGCTTCCCGCGGCGAGCCGGAAGCCGCGCAACCGGCGGCGCCGGCGGTCGAAGACGAAGTACTCGGGGATCCCGAGCGACGCGTGGCGGGCGGCGCTGTCCTCGAGCTTCTTCTTGCTCCTCTCGTTCCAGAGGATGTCCAGCGCCAGATGGACCCCCTTGCCCTCCGCGCTCACGGACCAGCAGGCCCGCTCCTTCATCTCCACGTCGAGCACTGCGATGAGATCCGGCGCCACCATGCGCCCTGCCGCGTCGTAGACCGGCAGCTCGCACGCGAGGTACACGCGCCTGCCGATGCTCTGGAAGTACCCGCCCAGCGTGTCCCGGGCCGCCACCTTCGGGTTGAAGTGGAAGTCGCCCTCGGGAGGGCTCGCCTCCGAGACCTCGAACTCCGACGGGAGCGTGTCGAGGACGCGCTGCCGCTCCTCCGGCGTCATCCGGTCCCAGAGCTCCTGCGGGGGGGCCCGAGGATCGTCGGGGTCGATCACCCAGGACGTCGGCGCGCGCTGCATGGTCCGAGCTTCGCGAGCCCGCGCGGGCGCGACCACGGCACACGCCCGGCCTCGGCCCCTCAACAAGGGCGCTCCAGGCCACGCCGAGCCGCGCTGCGCTCCCCCGCTCGCGCTGCTTGCGCCCGGGAGGGATCCCGCGCCCCCGCGCGCGCTCGCCTCTGCGGTCCGGAGGGGTCCGAGACCCCCGCAAGCGCTCTGCATTGCGGTCCGGAGGGGTCCGGACCCCCCGTCTGGCACAACGAAGACGGTGTGCACGGGGTTGTTGGCACAGAATTTCGCCAAATAGCTCGCTTTTTGGCACAATCTTGCCCTGAAAATCGCTCGACCGAGCGTTCTCGAGGGGTCCGGACCCCGGTGTGTCGCAATGCATTGCGTTTGAGCCAGTGCCGGACCCCCCTCCCCTGGCACAGAGCCGCGCCCTTCTGGCACAAAATCAGGCCGCGCGGCTCCCTCCGGAGGCTCCCCGCAGTCTCGGGCGCCCCCGGCGGCATGGGGGAGGCCGACGCCCCGGGTTCGCTCCGCGCCCCCATCGAGCCTGCGGCCGCCGGCCGCGCGGGACGGCTCCCTCGGCCGGCCGTCCGCTCCCTCGTCCCTCGGCCGGCCGCCTGGCAGGCGCCTCCGTCCTGCGCCTCGAGGCGGTGCGGCGATCCCGACCTTGCGCGGATGCGCTGGCCACCCTCCGGCGGTTCGTCCTAGGGTGTGCACGTCATGACGGAAAAGACCGGCGGCCCCGGACGGGACGTGCTCACCCAGAAGGAGGCCGAGGAGCGCGCCGCGCGCATCGGCAACGCGCGCTACGAGCTCTCCCTCGACCTGTCGCGCGGCGAGGGCGGCTACCGCGGCGAGGCGCTCGCTTACTTCGACGTCCGCGGCAGCGGCGACACCTTCATCGACTTCCGCGGCCGGCGCATCGAGCGGCTCGAGATCAACGGCGTCGAGGTCGAGCCCGAGTGGTCCGACTGCCGCATCCGCCTCCCGGGGAAGCTGCTCGATCCGGAGACGCGCGTGCGCGTCGTCTACGAGAACGACTACGACCATACAGGCGACGGCTTCCACCATTTCCGCGACCCCGAGGACGGCGAGGACTACCTCTACTCGGACCTCGAGCCGTTCAGCGCGCACCGCCTGTTCCCCTGCTTCGACCAGCCGGACATCAAGGCGAGCTACAGGCTCTCCGTGACCGCGCCCGAGGACTGGGAGATCATCGGCAACGCCCGCGTCCGCCGCACCATCGGCGCGGGCCTGGGGCGCTCGACGCGGGTGTTCGAGGAGACGACCCGGTTCAGCACCTACATCTTCGCGCTGATCGCCGGCCCCTACAGCGGCGTCCGCGACGAGCACCGCGGCATCCCGCTCGGGCTCTACTGCCGCAGATCGCTCGAGAAGCACCTCGACCCCGACGAGCTCTTCACGATCACGAAGCAGGGCTTCGACTTCTACCCCGAGTTCTTCGACTACCCGTACCCCTTCACAAAGTACGATCAGGTCTTCGTCCCCGAGTTCAACGCCGGCGCCATGGAGAACGTCGGCGCCGTGACCCACAGCGAGCGGATGATCTTCCGGGACCCGCCGACCGAGCACCAGCGCCTCACGCGCGCCGAGGTGTTCCTCCACGAGATGGCCCACATGTGGTTCGGCAACCTCGTGACCATGCGGTGGTGGAACGATCTCTGGCTGAACGAGAGCTTCGCCACGTACATGGCCTTCCTCGCCATGGAGCAGGCGACCCGGTTCGAGCCGGCCGTGTGGAAGGCGTTCAACGTCATGAAGAGCTGGGCCTACCGGCAGGACCAGCTCGTGACGACGCACCCCATCGCCGGGGAGCTCGCGGACACGGAGCACACGTTCCTGAACTTCGACGGCATCACGTACGGCAAGGGGGCGGCCGCGATGAAGCAGCTCGTCGCGGCGATCGGCCTGCCGGCCTTCCGCGACGGGATGCGCCGCTACTTCAAGCGCTACCAGTACGGCAACGCGACCCTGCGCGAGTTCCTGTCCGCGCTGGAGGAGGGCTCGGGCCGCGACCTCGGCGCCTGGTCGCGCGTCTGGCTGGAGCAGGCGTCGCTCAACACGCTCACGGCCGAGTGGGAGCCCGACGGCGACCGCATCGGCCGGCTCCGCGTCGTGCAGACGGCCCCCGTGGACTACCCGACCCTCCGGCCGCACCGCATCGACGTGGCGCTCGCGCGCGAGGAGGGCGGCGCGCTCGTCGTCGACTCGGTGCCCGCCGAGATCGACGGCGCCACGACCGAGGTCGCCGCGGCGCGGGGGCAGCGGGCGCCGCTCCTCGTGTTCCCGAACCACAACGACCTCACGTTCGCGAAGATCGCGCTCGATCCGGGCTCGCTCGCGTTCGTGCGCGAGCACATCGGCCGCGTGGAGGACGCGCTCCTGCGGCAGCTGCTCTGGTCGTCGCTCTGGAGCATGGTGCGCGACAAGAAGCTCGCCTCCCCCGCGTACCTCGCGCTGGTGAGGGACAAGCTGCCGTCCGAGCCGGACCTCTCGCTCGTCGAGCCGGTGCTCACGAACGCGGTGACGGCGCTCGCGCGCTACGTGCCCGACCCGATGCGCGAGGCCGAGGCGAGCGCGTTCACGGGCCTCGCCCTCTCGGCGCTCCGGGCGGCGCCCCGCGGCGACGCGCAGATCGTGTGGGCGCGGGCGCTCCTCCACGCGGCCTACTCGGCGTCGGACCTCGTCGTGGCCGCGCGCCTCGTGGACGGCGAGATCGAGGTGGAGGGGCTCGAGATCGACCAGGAGATGCGCTGGACGGTCGCCGTGAAGTGGATCGCGCGCGGCATGGCGGGCGCGGACGAGCGGCTCGCCAAGGAGCGCGAGCGCGACCCGTCCGATCGCGGCCAGCGCGCCGCGCTGCGCGCCGAGACGGCGCGCCCGGATCCGGCGGCGAAGGCCGCGGCGTGGGAGCGCTTCCACGGGGAGGGGTACGGCTCGCTGCACCTCACGAGCGCGGCCATGTCGGGGTTCAACTGGTCGTTCCAGCGCGCGCTGCTCGAGCCGTACGTGGAGGGGTTCTTCGAGCGGGTGCAGCACGTCTTCGAGACGCGGACGCACGAGCTCGCATCCGCGTATTTCACCCACCTGTTCCCCTCGTACCGCGTCGATCGGGACCTCCTCGCGGCGGCCGAGGCGCGGCTCACGGCGCTCCAGGCGGCCCCGGGCGGCGCGCCGCCGGCCAGGCAGCGGCTGCCGATGCTGGTCCGGATGCTGCGCGAGTCGAGCGACGACCTCGCGCGGGCGATCGGGTGCCGGGAGCTCGCGGCGGCGAGCGGGTAGGCCGAGCCGGCCCTTGCGACTCCGCGCAGAGGAGCGACCGGCGCGCGCATGGGCGTCGCGAGCGAGCTCTGCGACCCGGGAGCCGGGGCGGTTGAACCGACCGCTCCCGCGGCTGAACCAGCCCGGCCCGGCGCGACGGGTCGATCCGGCGCGCGAGCCGAGGTACGCTAGACACACGATGGCCCATCCCACCGAGGACATCCTCGCTGCCGCCCTGGCCCTTCCTGAAGGAGAACGCCTCAAGATCGCGTCCGAGCTGCTCGCCAGCGTCGGGGAGCCGCACGATGATGCCTGGGACGCCGCCTGGCTCGAGGAGCTCGAGCGCAGAGAGCAGGCGGTGCGCGATGGGGGGAGCGAGGGGACCCCGTGGTCCGAGGTTCGGGCGCGGGTCCTCGCGCGACTGGGCGCTGGTTGACCCGACCGATCCTCGTTCGCGTCGACGCTCAGACGGAGCTGGACGAAGCTGTAGACTGGTACGAGCGGCGCCGTCCTCGGCTCGGCCTCGAGTTCGTGAGCGCCATCGAGGGGGCGCTCGACGCGATCGCCGATGCGCCCGATGCATGGCCCCTATGGCAGGATGGCTATCCCTATCGAAAGTATGCCCTGCGCCGTTTCCCTTTCGTCGCGTTCTTCACGGCAGAAGGCTCCGCGATCCAGATCGTCGCGTTCGCTCACGCGAGGCGGCGGCCGGGGTACTGGATGCGACGCCCCGGCCAGTGAGCGGTGGCGCTCGAGGCGACGATGATCGTGCAGCTCGGCAAGGCGTCTCTCCCGTGGACGCGCGCGGACCTCGAGGCGAAGCTCGCTGGCCACGCGCGGGTCCTCATCGACGTCGGCACCGGCGACGGCCGCTTCGTGTACCGCTCGGCCGGCGCCCACCCCGACACGCTCTGCATCGGCGTGGACCCCGCGGGCGAGCGGATGCGCGAGGTGTCGTGGCGCGCCGGCCGCAAGGCAGCCCGGGGCGGCCGGCCGAACGCGCTCTTCGTCGTCGCGTCGGTGCAGGCGTTGCCGGAGGAGCTCACCGGGCTCGCCCACACCCTCACGCTGAACTTCCCCTGGGCCTCGCTGCTCTCGGCCCTCGTGCTCCCGGAGGCGCCGGTGCTCGAGGCGCTGCGCCGGCTCGTCCGGCCGGGCGGGGAGCTCATCGCGCTGCTCAACCAGAGCGTCTTCGACGACCGGCCCTACGCGGCGCGGCTCGGCCTCCCCGAGCTCTCGGACGCGTGGATCGATGACGCGCTGCGCCCCGCCTACCGCGCCGCCGGGTTCGAGATCCGGGCGAGCGAGATCGTGGACGGGGAGGTGCCGCACCAGACGAGCTGGGGACAGCACCTCACGCTCGCGTCGGGCCGGAGGACGCGGCGGCTGACGGCCGAGGCGATCGGCTGAGGGGGCGACGGGACCGACCGAGCTCGAGGACCGCGAGCCCATCAGCGCCCTGCGGAGCCCGCGAGCGCCTGTGCCGTCGGGGTCGCGCTCCGGCGCGTCCTGGCACAGACCGCACAACGGACAGCCACGCAAACGCCGGAGATCGCGCGATCGGGGCTCGGTACGCTCCATGCACTATGCACTGCAGCACGCCTGGCCGCGTCCGACGTCGGCACGTGAGGACCCCGGCGGCCAAGGAGACCCCATGCGTATCTGTGTGCGCTTCGCTTTCACGGTGGGATGCCTTCTCGCGCTGGGGGCGTGCTCGAGCTCGAGCTCGAGCTCAGACGACGGTAGCGATGGCGAGATCCCGGGGACGGGCCCCGGCCCTGGCGACGTCGACGGCACCGCTTCGGCCGGTACGGGAGGTCCGACGGACGGCGGCGATCTCGCAGGCGGCGTCGGCTCCCCCGGCAGCGGCGGAGGCGCCGGCGAAGGAGGCGCCGGCGGCGGAGGCGCCGGCGGCGGAGGCAGCATCGAGCCAGGCACGCTCACCGCGGGCGTCTGGGACGACAATCGCAATTTCGACTTCTTCCTCTCGTACCGGAGCACGCTCTACGCGCAGCAGCTCCCGGGCCTCATGCCCTTCACCGAGGCCGATCACCAGGCCGCGCACAGCTTCTTCGCGGCGCCTCCAGTGAAGCGGGAGACGCTCGACGTCTCGCTCATCATCGACACGACCGGCAGCATGGGCGACGAGATCGCGTATCTCCAGACGGAGTTCATCGCCCTCTCCGACTCCATCTTCGCCAAGTACCCGAACGCCGAGCAGCGCTGGTCGCTGGTCCTTTATAGAGACACCGAGGACGACTACGTCGTGCGGTGGTTCGACTTCCGCACCGATCCCGGCGAGTTCCAGGTGAAGCTCGCCGAGCAGGCGGCCGGCGGCGGCGGCGACTTCCCGGAGGCGCCCGACAAGGCGCTCTCCAAGGCGGCCGATCTCGCCTGGAGCACGGGCGGCGACACAGCGCGCCTCGCCTTCTGGGTCGCGGACGCGCCCCACCACGACAGCAACGCGGCGGCCATGGCCGACGGGATACAAGCCCTCAAGGACCGCGGGGTGGCTGTCTATCCCGTCGCGTCGAGCGGCGTGGACGAGCTCACCGAGCTCACCATGCGCTCAGCCGCGCAATTGACGGGCGGCCGTTACCTCTTCTTGACGGATGACTCCGGGGTTGGCGGCGCTCACAAGGAGCCGACGATCCCCTGCTACTACGTGACAAAGCTCGATCGCGCGATCCTGCGCATGGTCGACATCGCGCTCTCCGGCGTCTACCACGAGCCGGAGCCGTCCGAGATCCTCCGCACGGGCGGCGATCCCCTGGACGGCGCGTGCGAGCTCTCGTCGGGCGGCGAGGTGCTCGCGTATTGAGCCTGCGGGCTTCGTCCTGCTGAGAGGCCCGTCGATGGCATCCCTGGCGCCGGAGAAGCCCGAGAGAGCGAGGACGGCGCCGGGGTTACCGCGGGTGATCTCGCGCAGGGAGACGGGCGGAGCGCCGTCAGGTATGGCGTCGTTCCGATTATGCCCCCCAGGGGTCGATGGTCGCCATCACCAGGAGCGCCGTATACAGCTCGGCCCGTTCCTCTGCCGTCTTCGCCCCCGCGTGGATCTCCCTGACGATGTCCCGCAGCGCTGCCGCGGTCGCGTTACGTGCGAGCGGGGTGAACACCAGCCAGAGCACGCTGCCGCGCGCCCGGAGCTCGGAGACGGTGCGCTGGTAGACGGCGTCGACGCGGAAGTGCGCGCCGCTGAAGGGCCGCCCCGGCCAGGCAATGCGGCGCTTGCCCGTCGCCGGCAAGCGCCGCCTGCGGCCCGACAGGACCACGGCGACGCTCTCGATCGGCGGCACGGGCTCGCCGGGGGCTTCGAGGCGAAGCGGCCTTCGGGCGAGGTGGCGCAAGGTGATGTCGGCGTCTCCCATGCGCGGCGCCCATGGCAGAGCGCATACCAGGGTTCAGTGGGCAGAAATCAGGGGATTCCGGGGTGACAACTGCCGTCGGGCAGGTGGCGGCGCCATGGCGCAGTGTCGGGTCGCCGGCCGCGGCGCGGAGAACCGGATCCGGCGGATCCTGGAATAACTCCGGTGCGCGCTGTCGTTGTCGCGGGCGCCCGATGAAGCCGCGAACATCGACTCTCCTTCTGGCCGCGGCCCTCGCCGCGGCCTGCTCGAGCCCCTCCAGGCAAACCGCGCCGGACGAGCGCAATGCCGGAGCGGAGAAGACGGCGACTCCACCGCCGTCTCCACCACCACCGTCCCCGCCGCCGCCGTCCCCGAAGCTCCGCGCGGTCCAGCGGACCGGCGGCGCCCTCATGCGCGCGCCGCAGGGCGACGCGCTCTACCTGGCCGACGAGGACCACCGCGCCCTCCGGCGCATCCCGCTGCCCGTCGACGTGAGCGCTCCGCCGATCGCGATCGCGATGCCGGGGCGACCCGCGCAGGTCCTCGCCCTCGGGGGCCGCGTGCTCGTCACGATCCGAGATCCCGGGCTGCTGCTCGTGATGCAGCCGGATCCGACCGCGGGGCTCGTGGAGGTCGCGCGCGTGCCGCTGCCGGCCGACGCCTGGGGGCTGGCGATCACGCCGGACGAGCGCACCGCCATCGTCACCAGCGCGTGGACCGACAAGGTCTCCGCTGTGGATCTGGCGACCGCCACGAAGTCATGGTCGATCGATGTCCCGCGCGAGCCTCGCGGCGTCGTGATCCGCGAGGACGGCGCGGCCGCGTACATCACGCACCTCACGTCGTCGGCGCTCACCCGGATCGATCTGCGCTCTCCCCCGCAGGCGAGGCCGATCGCGCTGCCCGCATCGCCCTACCGCGCCCCTCCGGACGACCCGCGCGCTGCCTCGCTCGGATACGCGGCCGCGCTCTCCCCGGACGGCCGCCGCCTGTTCGTCGCGCGCCACGCGCTCGGCGCGCTCGGCGAGCTCTCGTGGTTCGGCGCCGCCACGGTCGACGTCCTGATCACGGGCAACGACGAGCCCCTCGCGCCGCGCCGCCGCGAGGGCGCCCCGAGCCGGATCGCGCGGGACTTCGAGCTCGACATCACCGGCGACCCGGAGCTCGAAGCACCCAGGAGCGAGCTCGCCCCGTTCGTCCAGCCGCGCGCCCTCGTCTACCGCGAGAGCACCCGCACGCTGCTCGTGGCCAGCGAGGGCACCGACGCCCTTGTGGAGCTCGACGCGCTCTCGGTCGAGCCGACGCTCCGGCCCCTCCGCACGTACCCGCTCGGCAGCTCACCGGCGCTCGCCGGTGCGGCGCCGGGGTCCCTGGACACCCTCTCGCGCGACGCCGGCGTGGCGACCCTGTGCGGCGCGCCGAGCGGCGTCGCCCTCTCCGGGGACGAATCGTTGGCCTGGGTGTACTGCCGCTCGACCGACGCCCTCGCCATCGTCCGCCTCGACGAGCACAAGGCAGGTGTTCCCCTCGCGCCGGGGCCCGTGCCGTTCATCCGGCTGGCCGAGCCCCCGCTCCTCGACCTGGCCGCCATCGGCCGGAAGCTCTTCTACAACGCGACCGACTGGAGAACGAGCGGCGGGCTCGGCTGCGCCGGGTGTCACCCCGATGGGCGCGACGACGGCCACGTGTGGCACGAGGTCAGCGGCGGCGACTTCGCCAATTTCTTCGGATCCGCCGACAACCGGCCGATGGCAGGGCTCGCGGGCGGCGTGGCTCGACAGACACCCATGCTCGCAGGGCGCGTCTCGGCCGAGGGTCCTTATGGCTGGAACGCCCAGAGCGAGCTCCTCGCCGCGCGCATCCTGGAGGGCTTCGGCCTGCATCGATGGGGGATGGGCGGCGGCGCGGACGGCGCGCACTCGCTGCGCGCGAGCTATCTCGCCAGCTTCCTGCGCGAGGGCCTCGTGCCTCCGCCCAGGGAGGATAGGCCGCTCACGCCGGAGGAGAAGCACGGCTTCGCGCTCTTCACGAGCGAGGCGGCGCAGTGCTCACGCTGCCACGTGCCCGAGACCGAGTACACAGATCGGATGGGCTACCCGATGCCGGGCCTCGTCGCCCGACCCGGGTTCTACAGGGAGAAGCAGGGCACGGTGTACAAGACGCCCTCGCTGCGCTTCATCGCCGGGACAGCGCCCTATTACCACGATGGCTCCGCGAGGACGCTCGAAGAGCTCGTCGCGCAGAACGAGGATCGCATGGGCCGCACAAGCCACATGTCGCGGAAAGACAAGGCGGCGCTCGTCGCCTTCCTGAGGACGTTATGAAGAGGCTCCTGTGGATCGGTACAGTCCTGCTCGGCGCGCTCGCGCCGGCGCAAGCCTCGGAGTCGCTGATCGCCCGGACAGCCGAGCCGGACGGCGCCGCGGTCGGACCTCGGGCGGAGACGGGGGCAGGCCTCCCGGACGGGGGAGAGGCCGCGGCGGCGTCCGGGGTGCGCGCGCTGGAGGAGGCGCCGCCTGCGCCCGAGCGGACGCCACGGCCCGCGACGGCGGAGTGGGACGCCGCCGAGCCGGTGCGGCTCGCGCGGGACAGGAGCGGCGCCGCTTGCAAGGCGCGGATGCGGCGCGAGTGGCTCCGCATCGACTGCGCGGCGCCCTCGCTGGCCGCCGTGAGGACGCTCGGAGCGAGCGCCGGGGAGGCGTGGTTCTCGCTGGACCAGAACAGCAGCGAGGAGCTCGCGACGGGCGTCTCCGTGGTCTTCCCCGTCCGCCTCGGGGACCGGAGGGTGATCGAGATCCTCACGGGCACCTCGGGATACCGCGGCGAGATGGGGATCTCGACCAGCTTCGTGATCTCCGAGCAATGGCTCGACGGCGACGCCGGGCCGCTCGTCAGCGTGCTCTGAGCCCCCGTCGGGCGCGTCGTTGCGGCGCCCCAGGGGCAACTCCGCGCCGAGACCCGCGGCGGAGGCGCTCGCGGTCGGACCGGCTTGCCCGGGCGCGCGCGCCGTGCCTTGATCCAGCGCGTGACAACGGGATTCTTCGAGGCAGGCGGCCTGCGTTTCCGGCTCGATCGCCAGGGCGCCGAGGTGAGCGGGGGGCCGGCGCGCGCGGTCCAGGCCAGGATCGAGCCCGACGAGGCGAGCCTCGACGGCGACGAGCCGCTGGCCGAGCTCCTGGGCCGCCGTCTGTCGGCGCTGCTCGGCGTGCCGGTGAGCGACGAGGAAGGGATCTTCGACCTGGCGGTCGAGCGCGATGGGGCCGTGGTCGCGGCCGTGCAGCTCTCGTGCGGCGAGGACGACGAGGACGTGCTCGAGCTGCTCGGCGAGCGGGCGCCCTCGCTGCCGGTGCGGGCGCTTGTCGAGGCGCTGGTCGAAGCGCTGCGGGGCCCGGAAAGGTGACGTGAAAGGTGACGTGACCGCGCGCGGCCCCCGGGCCCGGCGTCACGCCCGCCGGGTGCCGGCGCGAGGCCGCCCTCGTCGGCCCGCCTGGACGAGCGGTTCGCGCAGCGCCGCCCCGGCCGGGCCGTCCAGCCCGGGCCCGGAGAGCCCGTCGAGGCGGCTCCCTTCGCGATCGCCGCAGGTCGGCTACTGCGCCCTTGCCCCCTGAGGCGCCTCCCGCTCGGTCACCCGGCGGATGGTCTGCGCCGTGTTCTTGTCGTCCTCGCGCTGCGCGATGTCCGACAGGCTGATGATGCCGACCAGCCGGCCGTCCGCCTCGGTGCACAGGACGCGCGACTTGTGGTGCTGTCCCATCAGCTGCTCGGCGCGCTGCACCTCGTCGTCAGGCCGGCACGCGACCACCGCGCGGGTCATGATGTCGCCCGTCTTCGTGCTCAGCGGGCGGTTGTCGGCCAGCACCCGGATGGCGAGATCGCGGTCCGTCAGCGTCCCGAGCACCTTCCCCTGGTCGTCGCAGACAGGAAGGAAGCCGACGTTCGCATCGCGCATCTTGCACGCGGCCGTCTGGATCGTGTCCTCGGTCATGACGCTCTGGATCTCTCTCTTCATGATCTCCTTGCACAGCATGGTTTCCTCCTTCGGCTCCGTTTGCAGCGCTCGGTTGCGTCACCGCGCACACCCGCACCTTAGGGGACCGGCGCCTGCAGCGGATGGAGCAGCGTGATGAATGCGGCGTCGGGCGCCGCTTGATGGCGCGCCCGGCCGGCGAGCGCTCCGGACGACACAACGGCAGCGCCTCGCGCCGCGACGCCAGGCATACTGGGACGCGAGACACCATGTCGGAGCGGATCACGAGGGCAGTCATCCGCCGGGCGCAGCCGGCAGACGCGGCCGCCATCGCGCGCGTCGAGGTCGACTCCTGGAGAGCGGCTTACCTCGGCCTCGTCCCGGCCGACGACCTCAACGCCCTCTCCCCGCGGCTGCGCGAGACGAGCTGGCAGCGCATCCTGAGCCACGGCGCCGCGACCGGTACGCGCGCCTGGCTGCTCTGCGCCGCGGACGCCGTGCTCGGCTTCGCGAGCGCCGGACCGACGCGCGACGACGACGACGACCCCCTCGAGGTCGGCGAGCTGTACACGATCTACCTCCTGCCCGCCGCGTGGGGTCGCGGCCTCGGCGCCGCGCTGCTCGACACCGCGCAGGCCGACCTCGCCCAGCGCCGCCACCGGACCATGACGATCTGGGTCCTCGAGGGGAACACCCGGGCGCGCCGCTTCTACGAACTCTCCGGCTTCGCCCGCGACGGCGCGCAGCGACGAGCGCGCGTCGGCGCGGGCAGCCTGCCGGAGGTCCGCTACCGGCGAGCGCTGTAGCGCCCCTCACCGACGAGCGCCGCAGCGCCCCCGTCCGAGGGACGCCGGCAAGCAGCCCGGGCCTGGGCGCTAGGCGAAGCGCACAACGATGCTGCTGTAGCCGCCCCGCGGATCGTACTGGGAGGTGATCTTGCCCCAGGGATACTCGTACGGCGGCGCGCCGAGGATCGATTCCAGCCAGGCATCGTGGTTCGCCTTGCGCTCGGCCTCCTCCTTCTCGGACCAGTCGTTCCAGAACGCCTTCGACTCCGCGCCCACCTCGAAGAGCTCGACCAACGCGATCTTGCCGCTGCAGAAGTGCAGCGTGACGCGGAAGGTCCGGAAGCCGATGCGCTGGCGCGCCGTCCTGTAACCGCTCCACGGCTGCGCCTGGCTCAGGGCGTTGGCCGTCCGCGCGAGCGGTGACGACAAAAACTGCGCTTCCGAGTACGAGGGTCCGATGCGGACCCCGGATGCGAGCTCGATCTCACCCGTCTGTCGATGGATCATCCAACCCTCCGACCTCTCGGCGCAGCATACACCACAGCTCCCGGCCCCGCGCGCCGAGCCGCACCCCGACGGGCGACCGGACTCGGCCTTTCCCCCGGCGCGGCCCGACTCCGCCTCTCCGCAGGTGGGTTCTCCGGATACCCGGCCCCCCGCCAGGCCACCCCGCCGCTCGAAGACGATGGCCGCCACACGTTTCGCGCACTGCGACCATCGCCGCACCTGTCCCCCCGTGTCGACACGACGCCCACGCTGTCGCGTGCGACCTGCGCCGTGCGCTTTTGCCAGGGGCGTAAAGCTGCGCGTGCAACGTGGCTTTTCTCGCCTGTGACGCGCGGAGACCCGGTAATATCGGCCACGTATCGCGCCGGCCCCCATTCCGAGGTCATTTCGAGGTCTTCTTGCCGCGCTGCCCATCCTGCCATCGACGACTCGCAGCCCTCGCCCCTTGCCCGGCAGACGGCGCCCTGGCGCCGCTCCGCGCCGCGCCGATCGATCTCGGCGCCGAGGCGCCGCCGTCCCTCGCGGGCTTCCTCGTTGGCCAGCCGCTCGCGGCGGGCGCGTTCTCGGTCGTGTGGGGCGCGACGCGGCTGGAGGACGGCGCCCCCGCCGTGCTCAAGATCAGCAGGGCCCACTCGCTCCTCGCGCGCGAGCGCTTCCGCTGCGAGACGTGGGCGCTCGAGCAGCTCGGCCCCCCGGTCTCGCCGCGCCTGCTCCAGAACGGCGTGCTCGAGGACGGGCGCGCGTACATCGCCATGGAGCGGCTCGAGGGCGAGACGCTGGCCGCGCGCCTCGAGGGCCTGCCCGCCGCGCTCGATCTGCGCTCCGCCCTCGAGGTCGCGCTCGCCGTGCTGAGCTGCCTCCAGGTCGTGCACGAGCGCGGCCTGGTCCACATGGACCTCGCGCCCGAGAACCTCTTCCTCGAGCCCGGCGGGGGCGTGCGGCTCCTCGACTTCGGCCTCACACAGCGCGATCGCGGCGTCGTTTGCCACCCGGCGGACAGCGCGCTCACCACGCTCGGCGTCATGCTCGGGACGCCCGAGTACGCCTCGCCCGAGCGGCTCCGGGCCGAGCCGATCGACGGGCGCGCGGACCTCTACGCGTTCGGCGCGCTCCTCTTCGAGCTGCTCACGCTGCGCCCGCCGTTCGCGGGCGATCGCGCGAACGTCGCGCAGGGGCACCTCGGCCGGCAGCCCCCCCGGCCGAGCGAGCTCGCCCCGGTCCCGCCGTCCATCGAGGCCCTCGTCCTCGCCTGCCTCGCCAAGGAGCGGGCGCTCCGCCCGCACGACGCCGCCGGCCTGCGGGCCGCGCTCGCGTCGGCAGGCGCGGCGGTGCTCGCCGCGGCGGTCGGCGCCGCGGACGCCGCGGGGGAGGACGCCGTCAGCAGCTCCTCGGACCGGCACGACACGGTGGTGCTCGCGCTGGAGGCCCGCGGCGCCGAGGCCGAGGTCCGCGCCGCCGTGGCCCGGCACGACGGGCACCTCGCGCGGCAGCGCGGCTACCGCTTCGTCGCGATCTTCCCCGGGCCGAAGGAGGCGGCCGCGGAGCGCGCGCTGCTCGCGGGGCGGGAGATCGTCGCGTCGGTCGGCGCGCCCCTCGCGATCCACGTCGCGCCGCTGAAGCTCCGGCGCGAGGCGCGCGACGCCGACAGCGTCCAGGCCGTCACCGGGCTCGCCGTGGAGCGACCCGAGGCGTGGCTCCCCGCGGATCCATGGCGGGGGATCGCGCTCAGCGCCGAGCTCGTCACCGCGCACCCCGGCTTCGACATCGCCGCGGCGAGCGAGGACGGCCGCTACTTCTTCGCGCAGGAGGCGCCCCTGTCCCCGGGCGAGCGCGACACAGCGCGCGCCCCGCCGCCGCCGCTCGTCGGGCGCGGCGACCCCCAGAGCGCCGTCGAGGGGAGCCGCGAGCGTGCGCTCGCGGGCCTCGGGCCCGGCCTGTGCGCCCTGATCGGCGAGCGCGGCGTCGGCAAGTCGCGGCTCGCCGACGAGATCGCCGAGAGCAGCCGGCTCGCGCACCCCGGCGCGCTCGTGATCTCGGTGCGCGCCGAGCTGGAGCTCTCCGGACGCACCGGGGGCCGATCCGGACAGACCGCGGCCGCCCTGCTCGCCGGGGTGCTCGGCGTCGACGACGGCGCGGAGGACGGCGCGCGCGCGGCGCCCCGCGACCCGCGCGCGCTCTGCGTCGAGCGGCTCGGCGAGCCGCTCGGCGGCGACGTGTGGCCCGCCGTCGCCGCCTCCCTCGGCTGGCTCGACGGCTCGCCCGACCGGCCGCCGCCGGCGCGCCGCGGCAGCGTGATCCGCGCGATCGCCGAGGGGCTCCGCCGCCGGGCGGCGGAGCGCCCCGTCGTCGTGATCGTCGACGACGCGCACTTCGCCGACAGCGCCGCGCTCGACGCGCTCGACCTCGCGACGCGGCGCGAGGCGCACCTCCCGCTCTGGGTGCTCCTCACCGGCGCGCCGGAGCTCGAGGCGCGACGCCACGCGCTGAGCGCCCGCGATCACGCGCGCGATCGGGTCGCGCTCTTGCCGCTCGACGACGCCGCCGGGCTCCTCCTCTGCGCGGAGCTCCTCCGGCCCGCCGAGCACCCGCCGAGCGCCGCCCTCCGGCGCATCTGCGCCTGGGCCGGCTACAACCCCCGCTGCCTCGTGGAGCTCACCCGCGCGATCAAGCGCGCGGGCCTCGTGCGGCTGCGGGCGCGCTCGAACAGCTACCAGCTCGCGACCGCCGAGCTCGAGAAGCTCCCGCCGTCGCCCGCGTGGCAGTGGTTCGCGGCGCTGCAGCTCGAGGCGCTCCCGCCGGAGCTCGGCGCGTGCGCGCAGCTCTGCGCCGTGCTCGGCTTCGAGCTCTCGGAGGACGTGGCGGCGGGCGCGCAGCGCGCGCTCGAGCGCGAGGACGCGGCGGCGCTGCGCGTCGACGTCCCGAGCGGCCTGCGCGCGCTCGTCGCGCGGGGGATCCTCGCTCCCCGCGGCGCGCACGACGCCGCGCGCGGCGAGGGCACCCCGTCCGGGGGCCCCCGCTATGCCTTCCGGAGCGCGCTCTTGCAGGAGGCCATCTACGCGCTCCTCACGGAGGAGCAGCGCGCGGGGATGCACCGGCACGCGCTCGCCGTCTGGGAGCGCCTGGCCGAGGCCCAGCCGAGGGCGCCGGATCTGCTCGAGCCGGTCGCGTGGCACGCCGCGGCCGCCGGGGCGCACGCCCGCGCGGCGCACGCGTACCTGATCCTCGGCGATCTGCACCGCGACCGGCACAACAACGCCGTGGCCGAGGGCCACTACTCGTCCGCGCTCCTCTGGGCCGACGGCGACGATCAGCGCCAGCGCTACCTCGCGCTGCTCGGCCGCGCGCGCGTGCGCTACCGCGTCCTGCGCACCGGCGAGGCGCTCGACGATCTCCGCTCCGCGGGCGCGCTGGCCCGCACGATGAAGGATCCGCGGATGATCGCCGAGGCGCTGCTCGAGGAGGCGACGGCGCTCGACTGGGCCGGCGCCTGGGAGGAGTCGGCGGCGCGGGTCGAGGAGGTGATCCCGCTGCTCGACGTCCGCGAAGGCCACGTCGACCCGGCGCTCGCCGCGCGCTTCGAGGTCGCCGCCGGCCGCTCGTCGTTCCGCAAGGGCAACCTGGACGACGCCCTCGAGCGGCTGACGCAGGGCGTCGAGCGGGTCCGCGAGGCCGACCACGACACGCACGCAACCGGGCTGACGCTGCTGGCCTGCGTCCTCATGCGGTGCGGCCACCTCGACGAGGCGGAGCAGCGCTTCGACGAGGCGGTGCGCAGCTGCGAGGCGCGCGGCGATCGGGTCCACCTCTGCGCGGCGCTCGTCCGCCGGGCGGAGCTCTGGCCGGCGCTCGACGCGCCGGATCGCGGGATGGCCGACCTCAGGCGCGCGGTCCGGCTCGCCCGCGAGGAGGCCAACACCTGGGCCGAGCGCGAGGCGACGATCAAGCTCGCGGAGCTGCTCTATCTCTGGGGGCGCGAGGACGACGCGCTGCCCCTCATGCGGCAGGTGCGCTCGCTGGACGAGCAGTTCAAGGACCGGCCTGTCTACAGCAGCGCGCTCCTCCTCGCGCGGATCCACGCGATGCGCGACGAGCACGCGGACGCGAGCCGGCAGCTCCGGTGGCTCAGGGCGCAGGGGGCGATCGCGGACCTGCCGCCGTACGCCCAGGCGCTCCTCGGCGTGATGCAGCTCGCCGTGAGGGACCCGAGGTACAGCATGGAGGGCGCGCGCACGCGGGCGACGATGCGCGAGGAGGGAGAGCCGCCGGGCGAGCTCGGCAGCGGGCTGAGCGCCGACCAGCGGGTCGAGCTCCTTTACTGGCGCGCGCGCGCCCTGCTCGACGCCGGCCGCCCCGAGGACGTGGCGCTGCTGCTCGCGCGCACCGCGCCGCTGCTCGCCGAGAGCAGGGCGTGGCGCCCG
Organism: Sorangium sp. So ce590; assembly: GCF_051521365.1. Taxonomy (NCBI): domain Bacteria; kingdom Pseudomonadati; phylum Myxococcota; order Polyangiales; family Polyangiaceae; genus Sorangium; species Sorangium sp. So ce590. The sequence continues at coordinate 2,825,757 of NZ_CP150346.1, read as the reverse complement.
CGCTTCGCGAAGCTCCGGGCGGGGTACGGGCAGCTCGCCGGCTAGCCCTGCGCTCGCGGGCGAGCCACCCCCTGCGACGGCTCGCCGGCGGCGTCCTCGCCGACCGAGGCCGCCGGCAGGCTCGACGCGAGGTCCGCCGTGCTCTCCACGTGATCCCGCGCCGTCCCACCGCAGCGTCCAGAGGCGGTGTGTCCCGTGGTCGCCGTAAACGTACCTTCTCTGGAGGCACGGAATCGCCGAGCCGCAGTCACGCCGCTCGCAGAAGTACGCGGTTGGATCCGGCGCGAGGACGGCGTATAATAACAGATTGTGTCATCCCCCGAACCAACGCAGAGCGCTTCGCTATTCCTCTGCATCACCTTCTTTCCGAGCGAGCGCCTGGCGACGGCGGTGCTGCGGCTGGTGTCCAGCTTCTGCGGTGCGGTGCTGGACGACGCGAACGTGAGCTCGCGGTTCTACATGGCCGCGCATGAGCTCGCCGAGAACATCACCAAGTATTCCACCGGCCCTCGCGTCAGCCTCGAGCTCGCGCTGGAGGAGGACGACAGGTCGCACATCATGAAGATCCGCGCGCGCAACGAGGCGTCCCCGGAGCGCCTGCGGGAGGTCGAGAAGCGGCTGCTCGATCTGAAGACCGCGAGCGACCCGCTGAAGCACTACGACGAGCTCATCACGGAGACAGCGCTGATCGAGGGCGTCTCCGGCCTGGGCCTCGCGCGCGTCCGCGCCGAGGGGGGGCTCGACGTCGACTACAAGATCGAGGGCAACGAGCTCACGATCATCGCGCACGCGCCGCTCGAGCGGTGGAGGCTGAATGAGCAGCTTAAGGGTTGAGCCCGTCGTCACCGAGAGCTTCGGCATCGAGCCGGCCCTCAACGGCGATCGGCTCAGCATCAAGCTCACCGGGACGGGCGACATGGCGGCGGCCGCGCCGCTCGGCAGCTATTGCAATGAGGTCCAGTACGAGGTGAAGCGCCTCTCGCTGACCACCGTCGTGTTCGACATCCGCGCCCTGTACTTCCTGAACTCGAGCTGCCTGAAGGCGTTCATCGCCTTCATCTGCGGCGTCGCCGCCCACGGGCTCGGGTGCGAGATCAGGTTCGTCACGGACGCGCGGCTCGGGTGGCAGCGGCGCAGCCTGGCGGCCCTCCAGCGCATGTCCCCGAGCCTCGTGTCCATCGACGAGGCGTGAGCCGGGAGCGCTCGAGCATGGCGGCGAAGCGGCCCACGATCGCCCTCCTGACCGACTATCTCTGCGGCGAGTACCAGTCCGAGGTGCGCTTCGGGGTCGAGCGCGCCGCCGAGGCGCACGACGTCAACCTCGTCGTCGCCTTCTGGGAGACGCCCGCCCGCAGCGCCTACACCCTGGACGTCCGGGGCAGCATCTATTCGCTCGTCAGCGCGGCGACGGTCGACGGGCTGGTGATCGTCTCCTCGCCGTTCACGAGCCACCTCGGCGTCGAGGGAGCGTACGCGTTCTGCCGATCGTACGCGCCCCTGCCCATGTGCAGCATGGGGCTCGCGATGGAGGGCATCCCGAGCGTCATCGTCGACAACGCGCTCGGGGTCGAGGCGGTGGTCGCGCACGTGGTCGACGACCACGCGTGCCGGCGCGTCGCGTACATCAGCGGGCCGATCAGCAACGAGGAGGCGAAGCTGCGCGCCCGGGCGTACCGGAGAGCGCTGGAGGCGCGCGCGCTCCCCTACGACGAGCGACTCCTCGTGTTCGGCGATTTCCTGATCGACGGCGGCCGCCGCGCGATGCGCGAGCTCCTCGCGCGCGGGGTCGACTTCGACGCGGTCATCGCCGGCAACGACAACATGGCCCTCGGCGCGATGGACACGCTGAAGGCGCACGGCGTCGACGTCCCGGGCGACGTCCTCGTGTGCGGGTTCGACGACGTCGCCGTGTCGCGCGTCACGAGGCCGTCGTTGACGACCGTCCGCCAGCCGATCAAGGAGCTCGGGGCGCTCGCGGTCACGACGGTCGTGCGCCAGCTCGGCGGCGAGCGGGTGCCGGAGTGCAGCCTGCTTCCGGTCGAGCTCACGCGGCGCGAGTCGTGCGGCTGCGGCTACTACGCCGCCCTCCCGCGCGCGTCCGCCGAGGCGCCCTCGCGCGGCGAGCCGCTCTCCGTCGCCGAGCAGCGGGAGGACCTGGAGCGAGCGCTCGCGCGGTCCGTGACCGCCCCGGCCTCGCTCAGCGCCTGGCCACGGGAGCTGCTCTCGGCGCTCGCGGAGGAGCTCGCCGGGCAGGAGGGCCGCTTCCTGCGGGCGCTCCAGGGCCTCCTCGACGCGGCCGGGCGCGAGGGCGTCGCCCTCGACCAGCTCCAGGGCGCGATCACGCTGCTCCGGGCGGGGGTCCGCCGGGCCCCCGGCGGCGCCCCCGAGGACGACCTCGAGCGGCTCTGGCACGCGTCCCGCGTCCTGATCGGCCGCGCCTCCGTGCGCGCCGAGGGCGAGAAGCGGCTGTACCTGGAGCGCGCGTCGATCAACCTCAGCTGGACCGGCAGGTGCTTCTCGACCAGCCTGAGCATGCCCACGCTCCGGCGCACGCTCGCGGCGGAGCTGCCCAGGGTGGATCTCACGCACGTCGCCATCTCGCTCTACGACGACCCGCAGCACGCCACCTTGCGGTCGCTCTTCCTGATGGAGAACAGCCGCGAGGTGGAGCCGCCGCCCGCGAGCTTCGCGTCCTCGTGCCTCGCGCCGCCCGGCTTCCTGAGCTCCGCCGAGCGCTGGAGCGTCGTCGCGATGCCGCTCACGTTCGGCGAGGCGGAGCACTTCGGCATCGCGCTCGTCAACAGCGGCGCGAACGAGGTGGTCTACGACACGGTGCGCCTCCAGATCGGCTCGGCGATGAAGGCCGTGTCGATGCACCGGGAGATCGTCCGGCAGGTGGAGATACGCGAGCGGCTGGAGCAGGAGCGGGTCCGCCAGGAGAGCCTCGTCGCGGAGCGCATCCAGACCACGCTCGTCCCGTCGCGGCTGCACCTGGAGGGGCTCGAGCTCTGCGCCGCGATGAAGCCGGCCGCCGAGGTCGGCGGCGACTACTACGACGTGATCGCGACGCAGGAGGGCGGGTGGCTCGGGATCGGCGACGTCGCGGGGCACGGGCTCGCGGCGGGCCTCGTCATGCTGATGATCCAGAGCATGGTCGCGGCCATGACGCGCAGGGATCCGATGGCCAGCCCGGGCGAGCTCGTCTCGGCGCTGAACGGGGCGCTCTACGAGAACGTCCGGGATCGCTTGAAGCGCGACGAGCACGCGACCCTGCTCCTGCTCCGCTACGAGCGCAGCGGGCGGGTGACGTTCGCCGGCGCGCACGACGACATCGTCGTGTGCCGCGCGGGCACGCGGCGGTGCGAGTGCGTCCCGAGCTCCGGCGTGTGGGTCGGCGTCCTCCCGTCGATCGACGCGATGACCCACGACGCCGAGCTCCGCCTCGAGGACGGCGACCTCCTCGTGCTCTACAGCGACGGGGTGACGGAGGCGCGCAACGCCGAGCAGGAGCAGTTCGGGCTGGAGCGGCTCTGCTCGGCCGTCGAGGTCTCCCAGGACGCGCCGGTCGAGGTCATCCGCGACCGGATCCTGAGGGACGTCGAGAGCTGGAGCGCGAGCCCGGACGACGACATCACGATCGTCGTGGCGAGGCACCGCGCGCCCCCGGAAGGCGGGTAACCCGGCTCCGCCCCGGGGAGGAGGAGCGCGCGCGTGACAGCGGGCAGCGCGCTGCCGACCGTCAGCCGGTGACGCGCCCCTCGATGATGCCGCCGTCCGCCGTGATCGCGACGACCACCTCCGAGTCGACGAACAGCGACACGACCGGGCCGACCCAGGCGTCGTTCTCCCAGACGCACTCCCACGTCCCCGCCATCGGCGGGATGCCGCCGCGCCGCACCCAGATGCGCCCCGCGCTGCCGGCCCAGGCGCGGCCCTCCGCGTCGATCGTCGCCGCCGACAGGGCGCGCCGCGGCTCGATGTGCTCCGTGAAGACGCTCTGCCCGTACCGCCAGACCACGCTCCCGTCCGCGCCGACCGCGATGCCCACGCCGAGATCGGGCCGCCCGGCGCACGCGACGAACGCCCGCGCCGGCGGCGCGGGGAGGCGCTCCATGTGCCAGTCGAGCGGCGCGTAGAGCGCGACGAGCCCCTCGCCCGTGGTCGACCGGCCGACGAGCAGCCACCGCTCGTCCTCGACGCGCGCGACCGCGGCGAGGAGCGCGACCCCCTCGGCCGGCATCGGCCGCAGCCAGCGCTTGGCGATGAACGCGTGCAGGAGCGGCCGCGGATCGTTCGGCGTCGTCGAGACGAGGATGCCCATGTCCTCGAGGTCGCCGCTCAGCGCGACGTGGCTCTGCGGCTCGCCCGGCAGCTGGAAGACGCCCGTGACGCCGCCCGTCGTGTACACCGCCAGCGTCGAGGTGTCGCCGCCGAGCAGCCAGCGGCCGGGCCCGATCCGGTGCACGAAGCGCACGCCCTGCGGGCTCGGGAGGCCGCCGGACGACGCCTCGCTCCAGCTCGTCCCGTTCCAGAAGAGCAGCCCGCCCGTCCCCGCCGCGAGGCACCGGCCGTAGCCGTCCCAGGCCACGCTCCGGATGACGGAGTCGAGGCTCGGGTGGTGGAGCACGCTCCACGTCCAGCGCTCGACGATGAACGACGACTGCCGCGGCGGCGGCTCCCGGCTGGCGCGCGGCGGCGCGCTGATGAGCTCGGCCTCGATCGGGCGGTCCGTGCTCGGGCGATCTGCGCCGCGATCCGAAGCGCGATCCGCGGCGTCGCCCCTCGGCTGGCGCGGCGAGAGCAGCGTCTGGCCGAGCTCCCCCTTGAGCTGCGCCGGCGCCTTCACGTGCGTCGCGGGGAGGGTCATGGGCGCCATCTCCTCCTGGGCGCGCGTGCGCTGCTCGCCCGCGCTCGCCACGATCCGCTGCTCCAGCGCCGAGACCGGCGAGGCGGGGCGGAGGTACGGCGAGAGCATCGCGGCCACGGCCACGGCCTCCTGGAGGCGCTCCTGCGCCTCGCCGGCGGACGCCCAGCGGAGCGCGAAGTCGATCGACTTGCACGCCTGGTCGTTCCCGCGCAGCGCGGGGTGGAGCCACCGCGTATCGAGGAGGCTCCGGCGCGTGCGCGCCATCGCCGCCATGAGCGCCTGCGCCTGCGACTCCGCGACGATGAACTGCTCGCCCGTGAGCAGGAAGAAGATGACGGACGCGAGGTTGAAGATGTCGGTCCACGGGCCGATCGTGCTCGGATCGGCGGACAGCATCTCCGGCGGCGCGACCCCGGAGCTGCCGACGACGCCGGCCATGATCGTCTCGCGGATGCCGCGCGGCCGGGCCATGCCGAAGTCGCTGATCTTGAACAGCTCGTCGTCGCCGGAGCCGCAGCACAGGATGCTCTCCGGCGTGAGCTGCCGGTGGATGACGCCCACGTCGTGCACCGCCGACAGCCCGCTCGAGATGCACTCGATCGCGCGCGTCGCGCGCGCCGGATCGAACGCGTGGCCCGTGGCCTGGATCGTCCCCTGCACCCGCTGGCGGAGCGTCACGCCCTGGACGCCGCCGTGCACGTACTCGATCGTGATCCAGGGCAGGTCGAGCGTCTTCGTGCCGCGGCGGACCTCGAACGTGCCGGTGTCGATGAGCCGGACCACGAAGGGGGTCGGGGGGACCTGCTCGTTGAGGCGGCCGAGGGACACCGCCTCCTTCTTCACGATGACGGCCGCCGACGGACCCATCTGCCGGAAGAGCGACGGCCTCAGGACCTTGACGACGACGGGGGTCTCGCCCTCGGGGGCGGTGCGGACCGCGTAGTACGAGACGAACATCGCCCCGGCCCCGGCCCGCGACACGATCCGGTAGCCGATGCTTGGCGAGAGGTCGCTGGGGATCGTGGCCCCCTGCAGACCTCCGAGGGCCTCTTCATCGCTGGGTATTGTGAGCACGTGAACGACCATAGCGCACCCGGCGCGCCGTGGAACAGCTTGCCGAGGGGGGCAATGCGGCCCCCTCGGGCATCCCCCGCGCGGCGCCCGGCGCGCCCTGTAAGGCGGCGCGGGCGTCGCGCGTTGCACGGGGATGAAGAACCAGAGCTCTCTGTCGCGCCGGCTGTGCGTCGCCGCGTTCCTGCTGTCGACCGCGCCCCTGCTCGCCGCGTGCGCGGCGCAGGCGACGCCGCCTCAGGCCGTCGCTCCGGAGTCCCACACCATCACGGTCGTCGGCCGGGGCGAGGTCAGCGCGAAGCCCGACGTCGCGCGCGCCCAGATGGGCATCGAGGTCATGGCGCCCACCGTGGCCGAGGCGACGAAGTCGGCCGCGGCGCGCATGACCGAGATCATCGCGGCGCTCAGGCAGGCCGGCGTCGCCGACAAGGACATCCAGACCAGCAACTACTCCATCCAGCTCGTGCGGCGGGCCGACGTGCCGCCCTGGATGCTCCCCCCGCAGCCCCTTTCGGCGCCCGCGGTGGCTTCTGCGCCGGCCGCGGCGCCCGCGGCGCCCGCGGGACGAGGGCCGAAGCCGGCGCAGAAGCAGCCGGCGCCGCCCGATCTGGCGCCTGCCCAGCCGGCGCCGCCGGCCCAGCCGGCGCACTTCTATCAGGTGAGCAACACGGTGATGGTCGTCGTGCGCAACCTCGATCAGGTCGGGGCGGTGCTCGACGCCGCCGTGGCCGCCGGCGCGAACAACGTGTGGGGCATCTCGTTCGGCCTCGACAAGACCGATCCGCTCGAGGCGCAGGCGAGGGAGAAGGCGATCGCGGACGCGCGGGCTCGCGCCGAGGCGCTCGCCAGGCTCCAGGGCGTCTCGCTCGGCCGCGTCGTCGCGATCAGCGAGATCGTCGACCAGGGCCCGATCCACGCCCCCCGCCTCGCTGCCGCCTCGTACGCCGCGGACATGGGCACCCCCGTCTCGCCCGGCGAGGTGTCGTTCGGCACGCAGGTGAAGGTCGTCTACGCCATCGAGAACGCGCCGGCGAGCCCCCGCAAGTGATCCCCCGGCGCAGCCCTTCGACTCGTCGCGCCGGCCCTCACGCGGGTGGTGGGGTCATTTGAACATGAAGGCGGGAAGAAGATCATCAATGATCTTCCCGCCTTCATGGGACATCTCTCTCGGCAAATGCCCCCCTCACGCGCGCTCGCAGCTATACCCAACCGCGCGTCACCCGGGCAGATAGAGTTCCAGCGACCGGCCCTGACCCCACACCCCTCCGCCCCTCGACAGCGCCATCATGACCGCTCCCCGCCGCCCTTCCCTCCTCCGCGCCGCCGCCCCCTCGGCGCGCCCGCGCCTCACCGCCGCCGTCGCGCGCTCGCTCGCGGCGGCGGCGCTCGCCGCGCCGGCCGCGGGCTGCCTCGTGATCTCGCCGCCGGAGTACGACCACCCCGAGAAGACAGCGCCGGTGCTCACCGCGGTCTTCCCTCCGCAGCACATCCCCATCCACGTCCACGGGCTGGACGCCGCCCAGGATTTCGGCGCGACGGTGCTGTCCGAGGACAACGGCGATCCCGTCCTGGTCGCGCTCTACATCGATTACGGCCGGCGCAGCCGCAGCGGGGACCCGTTTCGAAGGCGCCTGAGCCTGCACGACGTCACGGCGGGGACCATCGCCGGCGGACCGCGCCCCATCCCGGTCCCGTGGACCAACGAACGCCTGCCTCTCCCGACGGACGGGGTGACGCCGGAGCAGGAGTGCCACACCATCACGCTGATGGCGTCGCACGCCGTCAACCGGTGTTTTTGCCCGGCCGATCCCGAGGACATGAGCTCGCTCACCTGGCAGCTCATCAACTGCGACCCGAACGACCCGGGGTGCCCCGAGTCGTGTCCAGCGCTGGACTGCAGCACGACCCCGTGCCTGTTCTGCGATGACCCCGAATACCACGAGGGGTGCACGGATCCCTGAGGGCGCGGCGGCGTGGTACATGGGGGTCCGATGATCGCCCCGCCTGACGTGCAGCTCGACGCCCAGCCCCCCTCTGCGCCGCGCGGCGGGGTCGTCCGGCCCGCGCGCCGGCCGCCTGGATGGATCGCCCCGGGGCCGCGGCCGGAGACGCCGCCGGACAGGCCGGAGGTATGGCCCGCCCCCGGCGAGGACCTCTGCTACCTCTCCGGCGACTTCCGCATCCTCCAGCGGCTCGACGGGCACCGCTGGTCGGCCGACGACCTCGTGACCGCGTGGTTCGCGGCGGAGCGGGTCGCGCACGCGCCCCCGCGCCGCGCTGTCGACCTCGGCTGCGGCATCGGCACGGTGCTGCTGTTCACCGCGTGGCGCTTCCCGGACGCGCGCTGCGCGGGCGTGGAGGCGCAGGAGGTGAGCGCGGCGATGGCGCGGCGCTCGGTCGCGTGGAACGGGGTCGACGCGCGCTGCAAGGTGCGCCTGGGGGACCTGCGCGATCCGGCGTCGGTCGAGGGGCTCGGGCCGGCGGAGCTCGTGACGGGGACGCCGCCGTACCTGCCTGTCGGCACAGGCATCGAGTCCGATCGGGTCCAGCGCGGCCCGTGCCGCTTCGAGCACCGCGGCGGCGTGGAGGACTACTGCCTCGTGGCGGCGCGGCTGCTCGCGCCCGGCGCGCCGTTCGTGGCCTGCGCGTCGGCGCGGCAGCGGGGGCGGGTCGAGGCGGCGGCGGCGGCGGCGGGGCTCGCGCTCGAGGCGTGGCGCGACGTCGTCCCGAAGGAGGGCAGGGCCGCGCTGTTCTCGGTCTATGCCCTGCGCCGCGCCGGGGACGCGGCGTCGTGCCGCGACGAGGCGCCGCTCGTGCTGCGCGGCCCGGACGGGCGCTTCACGGAGGAGCACAACGCGCTCCTCCGGACGATGGGAATGCCTGTGTGACGACGGGTCCGCGCACCACGGTTCTCGGTGATCTCCAGCTCGATCCAGCCGCCGTCGCGGCGAGAGGCGGTGGAGGTCGCGCTCTGCGGGCACGCCACGCTCGCGAGCGCGCATGTGCTCTGGGAGGCAGGCCAGCTCGCGCGCGACGAGCAGGCTCGCTTCTCCACGCAGAGCGGCCTGCTCACCGCCTCTCGCCGCGACGGCGGCTGGATCGAGCTGGATTTCCCCGCGAAGCGGGAAGAGAAGGCGGATCCTCTCCCGGGCCTCACACAGGCGCTCCGCGCGGAGCCGAACATCCGGGGCGAGGGCTCTCTCCCTTCGGACAGCCCTCTTGCCCGCTGATCCGCGCCTGGCGCCGAGGGTCAGCTCGGCTGCGACACGAGCGGCAGCGACATCGTCTGCGCCCGGAACAGCGGCTGTCCGTCGCGCGAGAGGAGCGCCTCCTTCGCCGGCTGGCCCGCGGCCGCGCGCGGCCGTGCGGGGCGCGCCGGTCGCGCCGGCTTGTCTCCCGGCTCGGGCGCAGGCGCAGCGGGCGCCATCTCGACCGGCGCCTCCCATGCGTTTCGGGTCCCGCCCGCCTCGTTGGCCTGGAAGAACACGGCGCGGAGCGCTCTCCCCTCGACGTCCGTCTCGACGGCCATCATCCAGAACCACGGCCCATCCGGCTCGGCTTCCTGTCCGAGGAACGAGAAGGTCATCTGTCGCGGCTCGCTGCGCCGGTTGTGCTCGCTCCGGGCGGCCTCGAGGTGTCTCTGCGAGGGTTTATCGGCCGGCCCGCGGTACACGCGCACCGCGATCCCCTCGATATGGGGCATCAGGTACAGCCCGTCTCGCTGCACGGTCAGCCACGGGTGTTTTCCGCCCTCCGCCAGCCTGCAGAGGGCATGACCGAACCGCTCGTGCGCTTTGCAGCCGATGCCCCAGCTTGTATCGCCCTCTTCGCGGTTCGCCTCGCTGAACGCCTTGTTGCGGACATTGACCGCCGTCTGCGCCAGCAGGACGAGCCGGCTCTGCTCAAGGACGGGGTTCAGCTCCCAGGGAAGGGCGGCATCCATCGGACCTGCACGCTACGCATGTTCACTGAAAAGTCAATCACCTCTCGCCCCACCGCCATGCCCCCCTGAAACCTCCTGCACATCGACGACCGCAGGCCTCCCTGTGCTACAGCGCCCGCGCCCGCGCTTGCGCGCGGCCCGGAGGTATTCTGTGGGATTCCCCCCGATCGTCGGAGCTCCCGCCGCGGATCGTCCGCTGGTGGGCGTAGGTGTCATGCTGGTGCGCGATGGCCGCGTGCTCCTCGCGCGGCGGCGCGGCAGCCACGGCGACGGCAGCTACTCGTGGTGCGGAGGCCACCTCGAGCTCGGCGAGTCGTTCGAGGCCTGCGCGGTCCGCGAGGTGCTCGAGGAGAGCGGCCTCGTCGTCAACAAGCTCTCGTTCTTGTGCCTGAGCAACATCATCGCCTACGGCAAGCATTACGTGGACATCCAGCTCCTCGCCGAGGAGTTCGAGGGCGAGCCCGAGGAGCGCGAGCCTCACAAGATTGCCGGCTGGGGCTGGTATTCCCTCGACGCTCTCCCCGAGCCGCTCTTCCGCCCGGTGGAGCTCGCGATCGCGAGCTATTGCAGCGGCCGCCGCTACAACCCCTGATCCACCTGGCCGGCGCGGGGCGCCGCCGCCCTGCGCCGGGCCTCGTCAGCTCCAGCCGCAGCGCGTCGCCGCAGCGCAGGTCACCCGCCTCCGAGCCGCGCCACACGTTGCCCGGGGCCGTCGCCTCCACCCGCGACTCTCCTCGCGCGCTCGTCGATGAGGCGAGCCGAGCCAGAGGCGCGCCGCACCGCGCGGCCTTCGCCACGTCGCTATGTCAGCCCAGGCGCAGCGCCACGAGCGCCAGGCAGCACAGGATCGCCAGCACCAAGACCGCCGTGCCGAGCCACGCCAGGCCCGACCTGCGCCTGGCGTCTTCGCCCTCCACGACCATCGCGCCCACCCACGCTTCGTTGGCCTCTTGCTCCAGGGCTTCCATCGCGTCCGCCTCGGCCATCATCTTCGCGAGCTCCGCCCGCACGTCCTCGCCCCACGCGATCCGACAAAGCAGCGAGCCGCGCGCCTGCGCCCGCGCCAGCCTCCGGAGCTGCTCCTCCCGCGCCTCCGGCGTGGTCGAGCTCCACACCGGATCGACCCACGGAGGCAGGAGGCGGGCCGGCGTCTCTTTCGGTGATGTCATCGCTCACTCTCCACACGGCGACTGCGTCGCGAAGTCCCAGCAGCTCCCCTCGCTCCCCGGCGCTCCGGCGTTCTCCGGGGCTCCTCCGGGCCGGCGTCGCCGCCGGTGCCGGCTGTGCCGGCCGCGAATTGCACCGCCGGTGCTTCGCTCGGCATCACCGCATACGCAAGGCCTACGGCATAGCCGCCCCGCCTGCCACCGCCCGCGCCACCGGGGCCGCCGGCGCCACCCTTTCCGCCGTCGCAGCCGGCTTTGCTGGGCGGTGTTGTCGACGCCGTCCCGTCGAGGGCGCCATTGCCGCCGGTAGCTCCATTTTGCCCCGCCGCCCCGACGCCTCCGTTATCGCCCTTCCCCACCGCGATCGTCACCCCGGTCAGCTTCAGCTGGTTGCCCAGGCTCACGATCCCGAGGCTCGAGCCGCTTGCCCTCCGCCGCCTCCCTTCCCACCGCAGCCCCCGGCCCCGCCGCCCCCGCCGCTGGCCCCACGCCGTCAACGATGTCCGATCCGACCTTGCAGAACAGCCCGACCTTGGCCCCGCCGCCACCACCTCCGCCTTGATCTCGGCCGCCGTCTGCCCCTTGTCGGCGACGGCGTACACCGCCGCCATGCCGCCCTGGCCGAGGAGCCGCTCGACGCGGAAGCGCCGCACGTGGCACCGGAGCGGCGTGGACCGTCATGGGTCCTGGGAGGCAGCTGGCTGCCTCCGGGGCATCGATCCCGATCCCGGGGAGGCAGCTGGCTGCCTCCGGAGCATCGATCCCGATCCCGGGGAGGCAGCTGGCTGCCTCCGGAGCATCGATCCCGATCCCGGGGAGGCAGCTGGCTGCCTCCGGAGCATCGATCCCGATCCCGGGGAGGCAGCTGGCTGCCTCCGGGGCATCGATCCCGATCCCGGGGAGGCAGCCGGCTGCCTCCGGGGCATCGATCCCGATCCCGGGGAGGCAGCTGGCTGCCTCCGGGGCATCGATCCCGATCCCGGGGAGGCAGCTGGCTGCCTCCGGGGCATCGATCCAGGTCCAGAAGAGCAAGTTGGTGACGTTGACGTCCTGACCAGGGTGACTATCCCTGGATGACCGCCCGGCGCGCGCCGGACGATCTATCGAATCCAGCGCGGGGGACAGAGAGCACGACAGGGTGCTCTACGCCTCTCCGCGTCCGACATCGACGAGAGGTGGTCCCCTCATGGTCAAGCCTTCTGCTCCGCTCAAGAAAAAGCCAGCTCCCAGGAAGCCCGCTGCGCCGCCCCAGGCGGCGGCGGCGTTCGACAGGGCCGCGCCCGACATGGACGCGCTGGAGCGGCACGCGCTCATCCCCATCAACATCGATATCCCCCGCGCGGTCTCCCAGGTGCTCGGGGTGCTCCCCGGCCTGCTCGCCCTGCGCCCCCTCATCGCCGAGCGACTGCCGACGCACGATGTCGGGCTGGTCGACCGGCTGGAGACCTACGCGCTCGCCGCCTGGGTTGCTCACCTCGCGTGGCTGTCCAGCGGAGGAACTCAGAACGGGCTGAAGCCGCTCGTCGAGGAGGCGGCGCCGCTGCGCGCGAACCTCCTCGGCGACGCGGAGGCCCTGGCCCGCCGCGGCTTGCTCGACGCAGAGACGGTGGCGGACATCCGGACAGGGAACGGTCACATGGACACGGCCAACGACCTCGTCGCGCTCTCGGCGCTGTTCAGCGGCAGCTGGCCCGAGATCGCGGGGAAGACCGCCGCGACCGAGGAAGAGGTGAGGCGCGCCGGCGAGCTCGGGCCGCAGCTCCTCGCCGCCCTCGGCGTGAGGGAGCACGGCGCCGCCCCGAGCCCGAGCGACGCCGCGGACAGGAGGGCGCGCGCGTTCACCCTGTTCGTGAACGCGTACGACCAGACCCGCCGCGCCGTCGCCTACCTCCGCTGGAACGAAGATGACGTCGAGACGATCGCGCCGTCCCTGTACAAGGGCCGCGGCGGTCGCGGGGCGTCGTCGAGCGACACCGACGCCGCGCCGCAGGTCGCTCCGCCGGCGCAGCCGGGCGCGGCGGCGCCCGGCGCGGCCGCACAGGCGCCGTCCGACACGGCGGCGCCTGTGCCGTCCGACACGGCGGCGCCTGTGCCGCCCGGCTGAGCCACCGCCGCCGCTCCACGCATCGGTCGCCCCCGCGCCGCCGGCAGCAGATACCCCTGTCTCCATGGCCCGTACCGCCCGTGCCGAACATCCCCCCAATCCCCGGGATGAACCCCGGCGTCTTCGTTCTGGGAGGAGGCGGCGGGGCCGGCGGCAGCGGCGGCCCGGGCGCCGGGGGGGGCGCCGGGGGCCAGGGGGCCGGCGGGGACAGCGCGGGCGGCGGGGGCAAGAGCGCGCCGGATCCAACCGGTATCCGGAGTGCGGGACGGTCTCTCACCCGATCGATGTCGTCACCGGGCGGGTGTTCACGCACGCGATCCCGATCTGCGATCTGCCAGCTCCACTGCCGCTCGTGTGGGAGCGCTCGTACAGCGCCGCGATGGCGGATCGCGACGCGGGGCTGGGCCATGGCTGGGGCCACAGCCTGGGCTGGGAGCTCGAGGTGCGGAGCCATCGGGTCCGGGTGTGGACGGGGCTGGGCACCGCGGTGGACCTGCCGAAGCCCGCCGAGGGCGAGGCCGTGCTCGGCAAATGCTGGCCTACAAGCTCGCGCCAATGCCGACGTTGCGAATCGGTCAAGCTACCGCACCTGTGCGCAACAAGCGCGAGCGACATTCGACGCCCTCAATTCACCCCAGGGGCAAGCGGCGCTGGCGCAGCTGGACTCCAACCCTGGCTTGACAGCGGTCAACATAACCGCTTCGACTCAGTCAAAGGCGCGAATTGCCTCGCCAGGTGGCGCTGGGCCACGTCAGCAACTATCCGCAGAGACGTTCGCGAGAGTACACCGGCTCCCCGGAGCGGGAGACCGAATCCATATACAGACATCCTACCCCAAATGATCGAACCTATGAAAACGAGCGCGACCTGTACACTGAACGCCGAATTCGAGGCAACCAAAACAAATATCGCGACCCGTGTTCATCCTCGACGTTGGCAGACCATTCACATTTCCGTGCATGACCGAGTGGCAACCGAGGCAAATTTCGACGCTCGTGCTGTCGCTTGCGAGTACGCGGAGCTCCTGCAGTTGCAGACAGAGCAGCTCTCGTACTTTTGCCAGACATGCCGCAGCGCCGCAGAGGATGCCTGTATGACTATTGCGGAGTTTGATGTCGTCATGTCTGGCCGCCAGATGCCTCGTGACGTGACCACCGAACTGGCGACGACATGGCTTGGTCAATTTGGCGAGGGGACGGTTTTCTTGGTCAATGGAAACGTCTCGACATCGACGACGCGCGACAAATACTTCGACCATCTCAATCGCAGTCTGTTTTTTACCGATCGTGAGGCTGGCGTGCTCGCGGTGTCACCCGCGCGCTGTGGCATCTACTGGTCTGCCGAGAATTCATAAACATTGAAACGAGATCTGCTTGGACATACGCGAGCACATCGCCAATCTTTATTCCAGCGGCAAAGCCATGAAACCTCTCCACATAGCTCCCCTTCAGCCTCTCCGTGTCCCAGCCGACTGGCGAATCGTGATTAACAATCTGTGCGAGATCGATCCGAGCACCATGAACGATCCGAGCGACGAACGGTGGGAGTACTTCGAAGAAGATATGTTCTCGGCGCGGCACGACCATTATCAGGTCGCGGTGGACGTGGGGGTGGTATCCGGCACTGAGCCCAGACGGCAGCTATCGAGCGATATTTGTTGCCGATGACAATTGGGACAGCCCTCTCAACGAACTGGTTGCGCGGAGCCTTCAGGCGGTCGTGCTTTGGCTTGAAGAGCGGATGGCCAATCCCCAAGCCCTTCGAAAAGGCCGAAGGGCGTGAGCGTCGGAGCGGCTCGTCGACGAGCGCGGCGAGGTGGCCTGCGAGCTCCGGCGCGAGGCGTTTCCTGCCAAAATTGGCGAAGTATCCCGGGAAGCGAGCGAAGAGATCGTGAGCCTGTATGGCGAGTACAAAGAGCCACTGAGTCCAACATAATTTCAAGCGCCACCTCATCCCCCGGACCTCTCCGCTCGCCCAGCACAAGCCCTGCCATCCCGGTCCGGACGGCGACCGACACGGCCCGCTTCCTTGCCCTGAGCATGCAGGCTCCCCCGCAATCTGGATCACCGCAGAGCCGCCCCGCGATGCCAGAGGGCGCCCCGCGCACGCCCGGTGGAGCTCGCGCTTGCGAGCCACCGAGCCGCCGCAACAACCCCTGGCCCCACCCGCCCGACGACGTGCGTCGCCCGCGACACTATTGACTCCCGTTCAATAGCTGATATCAACACGGATCGGCGCCCGTACCCTGAGCTGCGCCGCGCTGCGGCGCGCCCGGGACCGGCTCCTCCGGCCCCTCGACCGGCACCGGAGGGCACCTCGGGAGGAAGGAGAGCTCGATGATCACCGACCCGTCGCCCCTCAGACCGCGCAAGCCGCCCGTGGCGTTCGAGCAGGGCCTCACCCGCCACTGGCTCGGGGGCCAGGCGCTGCCGACCCACGTCGCCAACGCCGTCAACCTGCTGTTCCCCGCGGGCGAGCGCTTCTTCATCCGCAGCGTCGCGCGCTACGCCGACCGCGTCGAGGACCCGGCGCTGCGCGCCCAGGTGAAGGCGTTCTTCGGGCAGGAGGGCCACCACGCCAAGGCGCACGAGCGGTTCTTCGACCTGCTCCGCGGGCAGGGCTACGAGATCGACCGGTTCCTCCGCGCCTACGAGCGGGTCGCCTACGACGGCATCGAGCGCGTCTGCTCTCCCGCGCTGCGGCTCTCGGTCACCGCGGCCCTCGAGCACTACACCGCGATCATGGCGGAGGACGCGCTCCAGGAGGGGACGCTCGACCTCGCCCACCCGACCGCGAGGGCGCTCCTGCTCTGGCACGCCGCCGAGGAGATCGAGCACAAGACCGTCGCCTTCGACGTGCTGAAGCTGGTCAACCCGAGCTACGCCCTGCGCATCCTGGGCTTCGCGCTCGCCACGGTCACCCTCTCGATGTTCTGGCTCGCCGCCCTGCTCGTGCTGCTCGCCCAGGAGCTCCCCCGCCGCGGCGACCGCGGAGAGCGCGGAGCGTGCGGGCCGCTCGGATCGTCGACAGAGCGACTCCCGCTCACGAGGCGCAGGTCCGTCCTGAAAGGCGTGTTCCTCCGCGGCATCCGCGAGTACGTGCGCCGCGACTTCCACCCTTCCCAGAACGACAACATCCACCTCGCGAGGGCCTACCTCGCCGGGATCGGCGTCTCCTGAGCGCCGGGCGGACGCCATGAGCGGTTACGAGCACAAGCACGCGATCATCGGCGCAGGGTTCTGCGGGCTCGGCGTCGCTCGGGCCTTCAAGCGGAGCGGCATCCCGTTCGACGTCTTCGAGGCGGACGACGACGTGGGCGGCAACTGGTACCACGGCGTCTACGAGACGGTGCACATCATCTCGTCGAGGAGGACCACCGAGTCCCCCGACTTCCCGATGCCCGCGGACTACCCCGATTTCCCGAGCGCCGCGCAGATGCTCGACTACCTGCGCGCCTATGCCGAGCATTTCGGGCTCCGGGAGCACATCGCCTTCCGCACGCGGGTCACCCGCGTCGCCCCGCGGGGGGACGGCCGCTGGGAGGTGACCCTGAGCGGCCCGTCGGGCGGCGAGACGCGCATCTACGGCGGCGTCGTCGTCTGCAACGGCCACCACTGGGACCCGCGCATGCCCGACCTCCCGGGCACCTTCAGCGGCCAGCTCATCCACGCCAAGCACTACAGGAGCCCGGAGGAGCTCGCCGGCAAGCGGGTGCTCGTGCTCGGCGGCGGCAACTCCGCGTGCGACATCGCGGTCGAGGCGTCGCGGTTCGGCGCCTCCTCGCACATCAGCCTGCGCCGAGGTTACTGGTTCCTGCCGAAGATGATGCTCGGCGTCCCCACCATCGAGCTGCTCAAACCCTGGATGCCGCCCTGGTTCCAGCGACGTTTCGTCAAGAGCCTGGTCCGGCTCTCCGTCGGCCGCTACGAGCGCTACGGGCTCCCCCACCCCGATCACGAGCCGTTCGAGCGGCACCCGACCCTCAACTCGGAGCTGCTCTATCACCTCCGGCACGGCAGGATCACGCCCCTCCCCGACATCCGGCGCGTCGAAGGCGACACCGTGGAGTTCGCCGACGGGGCGCGCGAGCGATTCGACCTCATCGTCGCCGCCACCGGATATCGCGTCAGCTTCCCCTTCCTCGCGGACGGCGTGATCGCCTGGAAGGACGGCCTGCCCCAGCTCATCGACGGGATCGTCCCGCCGAGCCACAAGAACCTTTACGTCTTCGGGCTCGGCCAGCCGCGCTACGGCGCCGGGCCGCTGATCACGGCGGGCGCCGATCTGCTCTGCACCATGGTGGCGACGCAGCAGCAGCTCAAGCACCCGCTCGGCGCGCTGCTCGCGCGGATGCACCGCAGGCCCCCCCGCACGCTCCTCCAGGACCCTTTCCAGGTGCTCCGCGCAGTCCGCATCAGCAAGCGGCTACTGCCGAGGCTGCCCCGGCTGGAGCCGATCCTCATGCGAGACGCCTAGCCGTGCTGGCGCGCGCCGCTCGGCGCGAGGGACCAGCCGCGCTGAGCAGCGTGGCATTCCGACACACCCTCGACATCGTGCTTGACGCCGCGCGGACGCGTGCACAGCGATGGCGGCGGACGTGACGCGCCCGCGGCACGTCCACCAACAGTCGCGTGCACGCCGCTTCGCAGCTGCAGCACGTGTCGCTCTTCGTTGATAGGCATGAGCAGGGCACGTATCATGCGCTCTATGACAGACGCGGCGGACGGCCCGCCCGGCTTCAGTGCCGGAAGCGAGAATGGCGGCGATCCCCCGGCGCCGCTCGTGCACGACGTCGTGGATACGCTGCCGGGCGTCGACACCGTCGTGCGCGACCGATCTCCCGTGCGGGTCGAGCCGCCCGTCGAGCGGCCCGTCGACAGCTCGACGCTCAGCGACGAGGACCTGGCGCTGGCCGCCACGCGCTCGAGCATGCACGAGGGCGGAGGCCACGTTCAGGTGCCGCCCGATGGCACTTTACTTGGAGGCGTCTATCGCATTCGCGGCCGCCTCGGCGAGGGGGCCATGGGGGTCATCCTCCTGGCGCGCGACGAGCAGCTCCAGCGGGACGTCGCCATCAAGCTGCTCCGGCCGGAGCAGCTCGACAACGCGCAGATGCAGGCCCGGCTGCTCGCGGAGGCGCGGGCGATGGCGCGCGTCCACCACCCGAACGTCGTCGAGATCCATGCGTTCGGGGAGTACGCCAACGCCCCGTATTTCGTGATGCAGTACGTGCCCGGGGTCACGCTCGACACCTACGTCCACAGCAAGGGCGGCCGGCTCGTCCTCGACGAGGCGCTGAGCCTCCTCGACCAGGTCTGCCTCGGCGTCTCGGCGATCCACGCCTCGGGCATCGCCCACCGCGACATCAAGCCGAGCAACATCCTCGTCGGCCAGGCCCTGCGCGTGGTGGTCGCCGATCTCGGCCTCGCGAAGCGCATCCCGCGCGGCGATCGGATCGAGCTCGCCTTCTCCGGCACCCCGGCGTACCTGGCGCCCGAGGTGGCGCTGGGCCGGCACCTCGACCCCGCGCTGCTGCCGCGGATCGACGTTTACGCCCTCGGGGTGGTCGCCTACTACCTGCTCGCCGGCCGCCTGCCTTTCCAGAGCACGAGCACCGTCGATCTGGTGATGCAGCACGCGGTTCAGCCGCCGATCCCGCCGAGCGAGCTCTGCCTCGACCTCCCCGCGTCGTTCGACGCGCCGGTGCTCGGGGCGCTGGCCAAGGAGCCCGAGGAGCGCACGGCGAGCGCGGAGGCGCTGCGCGAGGCGCTCCTCGACGCCCGCGGCGCCATGCCGGCGTACACCCGCGCGACGCGCGTCCTCGTGGCCGACGACAGCCCGTCGTTCCGCAGCTTCCTCGTCAGCGTCCTCGCGCAGGCGCTGCCCGGCGCCGTCATCGAGACCGCGCCCGACGGCACGACGGCGCTCGCCGCCATCGAGGCGAACCCCCCGTCGCTCGGCGTGTTCGATCTGGACATGCCCGGCCTGGACGGCATCTCGCTCACGGCGGCGGTGCGGGAGCTCCCGCAGGGGGACTTCCCGATCGTCGTGGCGACCGGGACGGGGGGCGCGGCCGACTGGCAATGCCTGTCGCGCCTCGGCGCCTCGGCGTTCCTCGTCAAGCCGTTCGACGCCGGGCAGCTCATCACCCTGGCGCGCGCGCTCGTGGGCGTCGCCGACGAGCAGAAGCGCCGGCAATGAGGTTCAGAACGAGGACCATGACCACGGCGCCAGCGCGGGCGCCGTGGCGCGGGGCCTGTCGGCGCGAGATCGCCGATGGCCCGCGAGGTCGGCGGCGTCGAGGCTCCTGATGAACGACAGCGAGATCAAGATCCTTCTGGTGGATGACGACGAGGTCGATCATCTCGTCACGCGCAGGCTCCTCCGCGAGGTCTCCCGGACCCGCTACGACGTGACGTGGCTGAGCACCTCGGACGAGGCGATCGAGGCGCTGCTCGCCGGCGGCTACGACGTCTGCCTCCTCGATTTCCGGCTCGACGCCCGCACCGGCCTCGAGGTCGTGCACGAGGCGAACCGCCTCGGCTGCGCGATCCCCATCATCATGCTGACGGGGGTCGGCGACGAGGAGATCGACATGGCCGCGATGAGCGCGGGCGCGGCGGATTACCTCATGAAGGGGAGGTTCGACGCGCAGGTCCTCGAGCGCACGATCCGCTACGCCATCGAGCACAAGCGGAGCCAGCTCAAGCTCAAGCAGTACGCCGACACGCTGGAGGAGAGCAACCGGCAGCTCCTCCAGATGCACGAGGAGCTCGCGGCCAAGAACACGGAGCTCGTCCGGCTGAACGAGGAGAAGAACCGCTTCGTCGGCATGGCGGCCCACGACCTCAGGAACCCGCTCGGCGTCATCCTGGGTTACAGCGACTTCATGCTGATGACCCACCGGCGCGGGGAGCCGTCGTCCCTGCTCCGGGAGGGCGGGGTCGAGATCATCGAGATGATCAGGAGCTCGAGCAAGTTCATGCTCTCGCTCATCAACGACCTGCTCGACGTGTCGATGATCGAGCTGGGCAAGCTGAACCTCGACCGGAAGAGCACGGATATCGTCCAGCTCGTCGAGTCGAACGTGGCGCTCAACATGGTGCTGGCGGGGCAGAAGAGCATGAGGCTCGTCGTCGAGAGCGACGAGAAGGTCCCGCGGGTCGAGGTGGACGTCCACAAGCTGGAGCAGGTGCTCAACAACCTGATCAGCAACGCCATTCACTACTCCCCTCCGGGCAAGGCCATCCGGGTCCGGGTCGAGGGCGCCCCTGCCGCCGCGGGGCCCGGCGGGGCCGAGGCCGAGGTGATCCTGTCGGTCCAGGACGAGGGGCCCGGGATCGCGCCGGAGGACATCGGCAAGCTGTTCCGCCCGTTCGGCCGGGCCAGGACGGTCAGCACCGGCGGAGAGCGCTCGACGGGGCTCGGGCTCGCCATCGCGCAGCGCATCGTCGAGGGGCACGGGGGGCGCATCTGGGTGGAGAGCGTGCTCTCGAAGGGGGCGACGTTCTTCGTGGCGCTGCCGATGGCGGCGTCGGTGGGGGGCGAGGCGGCGGCCTGACGGGAGACGCAAGGAGCGCTCGGCCGGGTGGCGGGGAGCGAGATCCGCGGGGTCCGCTCCGCTCAGGACACCGACCGCGCTCAGGGCTTCTGCGGGAGCTCCGCGTAATCGAGGTAATCGAAATCGGCGGAGAGGCTCTTTCCCGTGAGATCATGGGCGCACAGCGCCGCGAAGGCGCCGGTGAAGCCCATGCCGAGCGAGGTGCGCTCGTCGGACAGGAGCGACGCGTCCAGCACCGGCCCGAGCGCGTCGAAGCGCTCGCCGTCCTCCGAGGACGAGAACTGCAGCTCCTTGCCGGAGAGCTCGAAGCGGAGGTGGAGGCGAGGGGCGGAGAAGGCGACCGGGCGCGCGAGCCAGGTCAGCTTCCCGTGCTCGCTGCCGAGGAGCGCGATCGAGCGCCCGGCGCTCTCGTCGTGGCTGAGCAGCGCGTAGAAGAAGTTCTCGTCGTCGTACAGGGCCATGAGCCCCGCCATCTGCTGGAACGAGGCCGGCTCGAACTCGAGGCAGGTCTCGACGCGGCAGCGGAGCGACTGGATGCGGCGGCCGACGACGCTCTGCCGGTGCAGCGACTGCGGCGACTCGCGGCCGCGGATGCGCAGGTGGCCGGGGCGCTCGCGCAGCGACACCCAGCTCTCGTCGGGCACGTCGCGCAGCGCCTGGTACGCGACCCCCAGCGCTCCCCGGTCGAAGTGGTCGCGCGCCGGGGCCTCCTCGAAGGGGTGGTCCGGCAGCCGGGGCGCCGGCACGCGGACGGCGGGCGTGGCCGGGCGCTCCGCGTCGAGCGCGAGCCACCCGTCGTCGGTCCAGCGCACCCGCTGCAGCGCCGTCTCGCGGCCGAGGACGCAGCAGCGGCGCTCGCCGGGGAGCGGCCGCCCGCACAGGTGGGCGAGGTACCACTCGCCCGTCGTGGTCTCGACGAGGGAAGCGTGGCCGGCCTTCTGCAGCGCGAGGCCCGGGTCGTGATGAGAGGTCAGGAGCGGGGCGCTCGGGTCGACCTCGTACGGCCCCTCGATGCCGCGGGAGCGCGCCATGACCGCGGCGTGCTCGTAGCTGGTGCCGCCCTCGGCGACGAGGAGGTAGTAGTGGCCCCCGCGCCGGTAGAGGTGCGGCCCCTCGGTGAGGCGGCGGCCGCTGCCGGAGAAGATCCAGCGACGCTCGCCGACCAGCCGGCGCTGCTGCAGGTCGAGCTCCTGCAGCACGATGCCGGGGAACTGGTTGTTGCCGGGGCGATGGTCCCACACCATGTTCGTGAGCCACGCGCGGCCGTCCTCGTCGTGGAACAGCGACGGGTCGAAGCCGCCGCGGTTCAGGGCGACGGGCTCGGACCACGGCCCCTCGATGCGGCTCGCGGTGACGTAGTAGTTGTGCGCGTCCACGAAGCCGTGGCCCCAGGACTTGACGTCGGTATAGACGAGATAGAACACGCCGCCTGCGTGGGAGAGGCAAGGCGCCCAGATGCCCCCCGAGCGAGGGTTGCCGAGCAGGTCGAGCTGGGAGCGGCGGTCCAGGGCATAGCCGATGGGGTTCCAGTGGCGGAGATCGCGGCTGTGGTGGAGCCGCACGCCCGGGAACCACTCGAAGGTGGAGGTCGCAATGTAGTAGTCCTCGCCGACCCGGACGATGGAGGGATCGGGATGGAAGCCCCGGAGGACGGGGTTCTCGATGAATCTCGGTTCGTTGGTCATCGCTTTGGCCGTGGTGCTCGGAAGTGAAGTCGGTGCGGTTCGACACGGCCACGCCGGGGAGGCGCGGGGCGTCGCGCGCTGGCCATCTTGCAGCGGGCCGGCTGTCCAGCGCAACGGAACACGGCTGGCCGAGGGAAGATCGATGTCGCGTCGACCCGCGGGTCACCGGCGCCGCGCGGCGGGACTCAAGTCAGGGCCGCCCCGCCTTGGGTGTGGGCATGCGGCTCCCGTGTGAGCACGGCGGCGCTCCACTCCGCCCCGGTCCGCCCAGCGCCGCCGGACATCCGCCCCGACGCCGTCCTGCGTCACGTGAAGATCCGCGTTCGCCTCCGTCCTGTCACCGCGTTCCGCGTTGAGCGCGTCCTCCAGAACGTGGATAATCCGCGCGATGCAACTTCACGGTCCAGGGTAGCGCGAGGCCGCGAGGACCAGGGCGATCGCGGGCTGCGCCGTGCCGGACGCGTCCTCGACCACTCGACCGGAACTCGAGGCGTCGTCGCCCATCGACCGGGACGTTCAAACCGCGGGTCACCCGTGTAGGACACATCGATGTGCGCAGGCTCAGCACCTCGCGCGAGGTGCTGAGGAGGAGTAGGCAGTGGCGAAGAGAGCTTTGTTCAGAGGCGTGCTATCGGCGCAGGCCAGCGTGATGGCCGCGCTCCTCTTGCTGTTAGGACAGGGATGCGGGGGCGACGAGAAGCAACCCGAGCCCCAGGAGCAAACCCCTCCGGAAGAAGAAGAGAACGAGAACCCACCGCCCGAGGAGGAGGAGCCCGAGCCCCAACCTCCCGACGAGGAGGAACCCGAGGAGGAGGAACCCGAGACCCCGGAGGGGCCCAGCGAGTTCACGTCGGCCGACGATCCCTTCACCGAGGGGTACCTCGGCGAGGAGGAAGAAGAGGAAGAAGAGGAAGAAGAGGAGGAGGAAGAAGAGGGTGGCCGCGATATCGAGGAAGGTGACATCTACCGCGTCCTCGGCGGCGGGCAGCTCCTCAACCTCAACCCCTACCGCGGCCTCCAGGTCATCGACATCCAGGACCCGTCGAGCCCGAAATTCCTCGGCCAGCTGCAGATCGCCGGCACCCCGGTCGAGATGTACGCCGTCGGCGATCGCGCGGTCGTGCTCCTGAACGACTGGGCCGGCTACCAGCTCAAGGCCGATGGCCTCACCGTCGAGCGGCGGGCCGGCGGCACCGTCCTGTTCATCGACATCGCCGACCGCACCGCGCCCAAGCTCCTGTCGCAGTACCCGGTCACGGGCTCCATCATGACGAGCCGCCTCGCGCGCGGCACGAGCGCGACCTCGCTCTACATCGCCTCGAACGGATCGGAGCTCGCGGAGATCGCCCCGGGCCAGTTCCAGTGGGTCAACAAGACCCTGGTCAGGAGCTTCGATGTCGGCGCCGACGCGCTCGTCGAGCGCCCCGGGATCGAGCTCGGCGACGCCGTGACCGCCATCCACGCCGAGGCCGACGTGCTCCTCGTGGCGCGCAACAATCTCAGCTGGTCGCAGGAGATCAGCGAGATCTCGATCATCGACATCTCGAACACCGACGGCTCCATGGCCCTGCGCGGCAGCGTCAACACGGCGGGCTACGTGCGCTCCCAGTTCCACATGGACTTCCGCGACGACATGCTGCGCGTCTTCTCCGGTCCGAGGTGGGCCGACGGGACGCCCAGCCACCTGGAGACGTTCGACGCGTCCGATCGCGACGACATCGCGCCGATCGACAGCGAGGACTTCGGCGGCGAGCAGTCGCTCTTCGGGGCCATCTTCATGGACGACAGGGCGTTCGCGGTCACCTACCGGCGCGAGGACCCGTTCCACGCCTTCTCCATCGATCCGAGCGGGAACGTCGTCGAGGAGAGCGAGTTCATCGTGTCCGGGTGGAACAACTTCTTCCGCCCCGTCCTCGGCGCGACCCGCCTGATCGGCATCGGCGTGAACGACACGAACGGCCGCCGGCTCGCCGCCAGCCTCTACGACATCACCGATCTGACCAGCGCGAACCCCCTCGTGGCGCGCGCCGAGGTCGACAGCGCCGCCGACGGCTGGAGCTGGTCGGAGGCCGACTGGGACCATCGCGCGTTCACCGTGCTCGACGACGCGGTGGAGGCTGTGGCGCCGACCGGAGAGGCCGAGACAGGCCTCGTGCTGCTCCCGTTCTCCGCGACAAGGACCGTGGACAACTACCGGCGGCCGTTCTCCGGCGTGCAGATCTTCACCTTCTCGGACACCACGCTGACCCGCCGCGGCCTGATGGAGCACGGGACGCCGGTGCGCCGCACGTTCCGCGCCGAGGAGATCGCCACGGCGAACGTGTCCGACGAGCAGCTCACCCTCTACGCTCAGGACGACCTCGACACCACGACCCGGCTCGGCCAGCTCGAGCTCGCCCCGGACTTCACGAAGGTCTTCGCCTTCGGCGACCACCGCGTGCGCATCAAGCTGCCGTACGACCTCTACTGGACTCCCCAGGAGAACCGGAAGATGAAGGCCGAGGTCGTCCCGAGCACCGGGCTCACCCAGCTCGTGGAGCCGGTGGCCGCCTTCGATCTGCCGCTCGGCGCGCAGCTCTACCAGGTGGGCGACCTGCTCGTGTCGCTGACCACCACCTTCGAGAACTGGGTGGGCAAGGTGGCCCATATCCAGGTGATCGATCTGTCCGATCCGACCGCGCCGCGGCAGGCCGGCACGCTCGATACGAGCGACCTCCCCTCGATCGGCAGCTACTACGGCGGGGCGAGCTCGTTCTCGACCGTGCACCCGGGGCGCGATGCGCTCGCGTTCCTGCGCGTCATCGGCCACACCGAGGATCTCGGGGTCGGCTGGGCGTGCCGGACGAACTCCATCCAGAACCCGACCTGCTTCGGGCAGGAGGGCTGCACGTACACGGCCGGAGAGCGGATGTGCCGCAGGATCGGCAGCGACGAGTACTGCAACGGCGGGTTCGCCGAGTGCACGGACCACGTCGGCGCCGACACGACCTGCACGCCGATCGAGGTCGACCGGAACGACATTCCGGGGGTCACCTCGACCTACTGCTACGAGTACGTCCCGCGCCGCACCTGGGCTCAGATCGAGATCCACGTGCTCGACCTCTCCGACCCGGACAGCCCGACCGTAAGGCCGGCCCTAACGCTGCCTGACAACAGCGAGACGGTGAACGTCCTCAACGACAACGGCGAGCTCTACTTCAACATCAAGCGCTCGGTCGGCGCGCCGGACGACCCGCGGCCGCACACGCAGTACTTCCTCACGCACCTCGACCTGTCCAACCCGTCGCAGCCCGCGCTCGACCCGGGGATCAACGTGCCCGGGGAGATCCTCGCGATCCAGGGCGACTCGATCTACGCGAGGGACAGGGTGTGGGGCCAGCAGTTCATCGAGACGGCGATCGCCCGGCTCGAGCTGCACCAGGGGCTCGCGTACCTCCAGGAGTACCAGCAGTTCCCGAACCGGCAGGTCAACGCGATCTCCATCGACGGCCGCGGGCTGCCCGTCCTGAGCCACAGCCTGATCTGGCGTCCGGGCTACGGGTGGTACAACGGCTGGGATCCCAACCAGAAGCTGACCACGCTCTCGCCGGTGCCCGCGGGGGAGACGCCGCCTCCGCCGCCGGAGAA
This sequence comes from Sorangium sp. So ce590, assembly GCF_051521365.1. Lineage (NCBI taxonomy): Bacteria > Pseudomonadati > Myxococcota > Polyangiales > Polyangiaceae > Sorangium > Sorangium sp. So ce590. The sequence continues at coordinate 2,799,733 of NZ_CP150346.1, read as the reverse complement.
CGAGAACCCGACGACCCCCGAGTTCAACCAGCTCTCCACGGTCCGCCTCGCGTCGTGGGCGTCGCTGCGCCACACCGCCGACATGCGCGCGCTCTTCGAGGTGCCCGGCGGCGTGCTGGCGATCTCCCTGGAGCAGCCGGAGGCGCCGAAGGCGCAGGCGTTCTTCCAGACCTGGGGCTGGCCCGAGAAATTCGTGACCAGCGGTGAGGAGGTCCTCTTCGCCGCCGGCCGCTTCGGGATTCACCAGCTCGACCGCGAGACCGTCAACCTCGTCCCCTACCTGGGCGAGTAGCCGGACGGCCGGCCCGGGCGAGCGCGCCGGGCCGGCTTGCCGCGACGGCGTCGCGACGCTGCGGCCCCGTCATCCATCGCGGCCGCGTCCTCCACCTTCCCGATTCACCCTCCAGCGGCCCGCGCGGATCACCCAGGTCCAGGCGGAGGAAGCGATGCACGCCCACGCCGACGGCGGGGGAGGCGGTGAGATCCGGTTTCGCGGAGCGCCGGACAACGCTATGGAGGAGCCCCATGGCCGAGCAAAACACAGCGGAAAACGGGGCGGGGCAGCCGGAACACGCGGAGCCCGTCGAGGAGCGCGCGCCGGACCAGAGAGCGACCGAGACCGCCGGAGGGGCGGCGGAGGGCAGCGCGGCGACGTCCCCCGACGGCACGGCGGCCCCCGCGACGACGGGTGCAGCAGCAGCCCGAGCGGGCGTTGCGGACACGGCGCCCGTTGCCGCAGCGCCAGCCACCGCAGCGCCTGCTCGCGCGCGGCCTCCGCGGGTCATCGACATGCGACGGCCGCGCACGCCGGCGCCCGCGCAGGAGCCGTCGCCGCGGCCCCCGGCACGCCCAGGGGAACGTGGATCGGACGAGCGTGGAGCGCGCGAGCGCGGGCCGGTGGAGCGCGGCCCTCGCGACGGCCGTGCGGTAGGCCCTCGCGACGGCGGCGCGACAGAGCACCGCCCGGCGGACAGGGCCAGGGCGCCGCGAGATGGCGCGCCCCACCGCGGACGGGCAGACGTCGACCGCGCCGGCGACGCTCCCCCGACCCGTGCGCCCGCACCCCGAACCGCGCCGGGCGCCGCCACGCGAGAGCGCCGCGCGGCCGTCGCAGGGGATCCTGCGCAGGGTGACGCAGCACGGACGGATGATCTCGCTGCGTCGAAGCGCGCCGCTGCCGGCGGGGAGCCCGAGGCTCCTCGCAATGCGGCCCGGCAGCCGCAGCGCGCCGCGCCCCACAAGGCGGCCCCGGTTCCGCCGCCGCCACCGGAAACGGCGGCGCCCTCCGAGCCGCGCCGGGAGACCGCGTGGGTGCCTCCTCCCAGCCCCGCGTTCCCGCGGAAGAAGAAGCCGGCGCTCACCGCCAAGGAGGCGATGAAAGCCAAGGTGCAGGCGCGAGCCGGCAAGAAGGCAGCGAACCCCGCGCCGAGCCAGGCGGCGGAGCGCACGACGGCCCAGGCCACGGATGCCGCCCGCGACGACCTCACGGCGTCCGCCGCGGCGAAGCCCCGCGATGGCGGCGCGGCAAAGCCCCGCGATGGCGGCGCGGCGAAGCCCCGCGATGGCGGCGCGGCGAAGCCCCGCGATGGCGGCGCGGCGAAGTCCCGCGACGCCGCGCCCAGCTCGGGACGCCGCGACCAGGAGGCCGCGGCGGAAGCGCCGGCCAAGAAGCCCGGGCTGCTCCGGCGGCTGCTGGACCGGTTCCGTCGATCCGGCTAGAGCGACGGTCACCCCCCTCTGGTAAATGCCGCGCAGAGCGGCGGTCACCCGCACAGGAGACGGGCCCAGATCGGCGTTTTCGGCGCGCAGGCGTACTCCAGTACGCCGAGCACCGAAAACGTCGAGGTGGGCCCGTATCCGAAGCGGGTGACCGCCGCTCCAGTCACGGCGCGGCGTCGACTTCGATGGGCCGGCTGGCCAGGAGGTCGTCGAGCAAGGCGCGCAGCGCCACCGATCGATTGGCGCCCCGGGTATACAGGGCGGTTGCTTGAATGACCGGCAGCTCCAGGTGGGGGAGCAGGCGAACCAGCGAGCCGCCTTCCAGGTCACGCGACGCGAGGAACTCGGGTACGAGAGCGATCCCTAGCCCGGCCCTCGCGGCGTCCCGCGTGACGATCATGTTGCCAGTGCTCATGCGCCAGGGGACACGAACGGTCTCCCCGCCGACTTGCCAGCGGACGATGTCGGGCCGCGTGACGACGGCGACATGCCGGGCGAGGTCGCCGGGTCTCCGGGGCGCGCCGTGCTGCTCAAGCCAGCCGGGCGAAGCGACGATGACCATATGGATATCGGCCAGCTTGTGGCTGACCAGATCGCTGTCTCCGATCGCGCCCATGCGGATGGCCAGGTCGTAGCCGTCGCTGACCAGGTTGACGCGCCGATCATGGAGATGCAGGTCGATGCGAACCGCGGGATAACGCTTCATGAACGCCAGCAGGCGGGGCGCGATCGCCGCCTGACCATAGGCGACGGACGCGGCGATGCGCAGCAGCCCCGCGGGAGCCGCATTGTGGCTCTTGACCTCGGCGGTCGCTTGCTGCGCGTCCCGAACGATGGGTTTTACCCTGTCGAAGAAGCGCCTTCCAGCATCCGTCAGGCTGAGCGCGCGCGTGGAGCGGATCAACAGCGGTGCGCCGAGCCGCTTCTCCAGCAGCGCGAGGTTGCGGCTGATCGTCGCCTTCGGCAGGCCGAGCGCCCTGCCGGCCGCGCTGAGCGAGCCTTCCTCGACGATGCGCACGAACATCGACAAACCGGATAGATCATCGAGCACTCTCAATATTCCACTCCTCGAGCGCGGCCGTTCCAGGGCGCCAGCTGGCGCCGCCACGGGCAGCGTCGCAACCTGCCGTCCCCACCTGGGAAGAGCGGAGCACGCCATGGAGGGCGCGGCCGGCTCGCTCAGAGAAAGCGCACCTGGGCCGCGCGCGGGGCGGCCCGCTCCACGCCGTCAACGTCCTTGTTGGCGATCGGCGCGATGCGCTTGAGCTTGCCGCCCTTCCCGGCCTGCGTCACGTGGAGGACGCCGATCCGTCGTGACGGTGGCGAGGCGCTCGATCGCCATCCCGGCGGCCATCGCCAGGACGAAGGCGAGGACGACGCCGGAGCCGGTCGCGAGCGAGACGAGCGCCGGCCCGGGGCAGTAACCGGCCAGCCCCCAGCCGGCGCCGAACAGCGCGGCGCCGCCGAGGAGGCGCGCGTCGACGCCGCTGCGGGTCGGGAGGGAGACGCGATCGGCCAGGAGGGGGAAGCGCGGCGCGCGGGCGGCGGCAACGCGCTGCTGCCAGCGAAGGACACGGTAGGCGAGGAGATGCACCGAGATCGCGCCCACCATCACGAATGCGAGGCTCGGGTCCCAGTCGCCGGCGAGGTCGAGGAAGCCGATGACCCTGGACGGCTGGGTCATGCCGGAGACGCCGAGCCCCACGGCGAACAGCGCGCCGGTGACGAGCGCGAGCGCGCTCTGCTTCATCGCGCCGCTCCGAGCAGATGATGGCTGACGTAAACGGTGATGGCCGCGGTCGCCATGAACGTCATCGTGGCGACGAGCGAGCGGGCCGAGAGACGGCTGAGGCCGCAGACGCCATGGCCGCTCGTACACCCGTTGCCGAGCCGCGCGCCGAGGCCGACGAGCAGCCCCGCGGCGACCATGAGGCCGAGCGAGCCGCCGCCCGCCGGCGGAAAGGCGCCGGGATGCGCGACGGCGAGCGCGAGGCCGCCGAGGAGGAGGCCCGCGACGAACGCCGCGCGCCAGGCGGTGTCGCCGGGCTCGCGGAAGAGGAGCCCGCCGAAGATGCCGCTGATGCCGGCGACCCTCCCGTTGAAGAGCAGGAGCAGCGACGCGCTGAGGCCGATGAGGGCCCCGCCGACGAGCGGGCCTGTCACGGTGAATTCATGCACGATGAGACCTCGAGGGGTGATCGGGCGACAGCATAGCAACGCGCGCCGCAGATCCTCCAGGGGAAGGCAGGCCCGACCTCCCGCCGAGAAGGACAGGCCGAGATCCCCCGCCGGCGAGGCGCACACCCGCGTCGAGATCGCGAGTCGCGGCGCGCGCGCCGGGATGGCGGCCGGCGAAAGCAGGGTGTGGACGGCCGCCGGCACCTGAACGCTGCGCGCCACGGCCAGGGTCGAGCGGGCAACGCAGATCTCGCCGCGCCCGCGCTACAGTGAACGCGCAGCGCGACGACCCGCCTGGATCTCCGCCGGGCCGGCTCGGACCGCCGACCGTCTCCGGACAGCGCAGGTGGGGCTGGGAGCGGGGCGTGTCGCACACGACGCTGGCGCGGATGTGGGCAGGGGCGAGATTCTGCCGGAGGCCGGGGGGTGCTGGTGTATAGTGATCGGCCGATGGCCCAAGCAGGCTGGGAAGCGGTGGAACCGGCTTCGTGGCGCAAGACTCCGCGGGTCGGGGACATCGTCGGCGGCAAGTACCGCGTGGAGCGGGTGCTCGGGCGCGGCGGCATGGGGCTCGTCGTCTCGGCGCACCACGTCTCGCTCCGCCATCGCGTCGCGCTGAAATTCCTGCTCCCCGAGGGGCACACCACGCCGAGCGCCGTCGAGCGCTTCCTCCGGGAGGCGCAGGCCGCGGCGGCGATCGCCAGCGAGCACATCGCGCGCGTCATCGATGTGGGGCAGACCGACGAGGAGCTGCCCTACTTCGTGATGGAGTACCTGAATGGCATCGATCTGGAGGCGCTCGTGGAGACACGAGGCCCGCTGCCGGTCGAGCAGGCGGTGAGCTACGTGATCGAGGCCTGCGAGGCGCTCGCCGAGGCGCACGCGCTCGGGATCGTCCACCGCGACCTCAAGCCGGGCAACCTCTTCCTGGCGAGCCGCGCCGACGGCTCGTCCCTGATCAAGGTGCTCGACTTCGGCATCTCGAAGGCGTCGGAGGCGGGCGTGCTCGGCTCGAACGCCAAGCTGACCACATCGTCCGTGGTGCTCGGCTCGCCCCGCTACATGTCGCCGGAGCACATCCGCAATACCCGGACCGTGGACGCCCGCAGCGACATCTGGGCGCTCGGCATGACGCTGTATCAGCTCCTGACAGGGCGGCTGCCGTTCGAGAACGAGGCCATCTCGGCGCTATTTGTAAGCATAGTTACAGATCCGCCCGTGCCGCCGCGCGCGCACCGGCCCGAGATCCCGGTCGAGCTCGAGTTCATCCTCCTGATGTGCCTGGAGAAGAACCCGGCGCGCCGCCCGCAGACGGTCGCCGAGCTTGTGTCGCTGCTCGAGCCGCTGGGGTCGGAGTCCGCGCGCCTGACGGCGGCGCGCATCCTGCGCAGGGCCATGGGGAACGAGACCGTGGACGCGCCGCCGGCGCCGGGCCGCCCGAGGGAGGTCGAGGAGGACGCCCAGACCTTGACCGGACCGCGCATCGCCGCGCTCGGAAGGGCGCAGGGGTGGGCGACGTCCACGCCGTCCACGCAGCCGTCCGCGGCAGCGACCGCGGCGTCCGTGCCGCCTGCGGCCGGCTCGTGGCCCGCGGGGGTGACGGCGGCGTCCGTGCCGCCTGCGGCCGGCTCGTGGCCCGCGGCGACCGCGGCCTCCATGCCGCCCCCGCAGGCCTCCGTGCCGCCCGCCTCCGCCCCTTGGCCCACGGCGACGCTCACCTCCGTGCCGCCCCCGCAGGCCTTCGCTGGAGCCACGTCGGCCGCGAGGGCGTCGCGCCCGGACGAGCTGCCGGCGCCGGCGGCGGCGCAGGACGAGCCGCGCGAGAGCAGCCCCGCAGGAGACGCCCGCGGGCGCCGTGGCCGGCGGAGCGCGCTCGCGCCCGTGGCGGCGGCGCTCGTCGTGCTCCTCGGGGGTGCGGCGGCGCTCGTGTGGCTGGGACGCGGGGCGGCGCCGGTCGCGGGCGCGCCGCCTGCCGGCGAGGCGGCCTCGCGGGCCGCACCGGCGCAGGACGAGCCGGCGGCGGCGCTCGCGGACGAGACGCCCGGGGCTTCGCCCCTCGCGCCGTCCGTCCTCCTCACCCCCCCTGCGTCGGCCGCCGCCGCCGCTGCTGCGAGCGGGTTCGCCGCGGCCGGCGCCGCGCTCGCGCCGTCGAGCTCGGCGAGGCCCGCGCGCCCGCGCGCCGTGCTCCCGCCGCCGGCGACCGGCGCCGAGCCGGCGGCCAGCGGCGACCGCACGACGACGAGGCCGGTGCGCCTGCGCGAGCACCGCTAGCGGCATGCATCCAGCGCCCTCGAGCACACGCGCTCGCCGGTGGAGGCGCGCTCGCCGGTGGAGCCTCGCCGCCCTGCCCCTCCTCGCGGGCGCGCTGCTGCTCCAGGCCCCCGCCGCCCGCGCCGACGGCGAGGGCCAGGCCGACGAGGCCGATCTCCACTTCGAGATGGGCCGCGACAGCTACAAGAAGGGGCAGTTCCCCGCGGCCCTCGAGCATTTCCTCGCGTCCAACCGGCTCGTGCCGAACCGCAACGTGGTCTTCAACATCGCGCTCACCTACGAGGAGCTGGGCCGCTTCGCCGACGCGCACCGGTACTACGACGACGCGCTCGAGGGCGAGACCGACGCGGAGATCGTCGCCGAGGTGCAGGCAGCGCTCGCGCGGATCGCGCCGCGCGTGGCCGTGCTGCAGATCGTCACGTCGCCGCCGGGGGCCACGATCTACGTCGATCGCAGGAACCTCGGCGCGCGCGGCACGGCGCCGCGCCGGCTCGCCCTGGCCGAGGGGCGCCACCGCATCCTCGTCGAGCTCGCCGGCCACGAGCCCCTGGCGGTGGAGGACATCGCGGTGAGGCTCGGGCAGACAAAGGACGTGCTCATCGTGCTCCGCCGCATCGTGGGCTCGGTCCGGGTGGACGTGCGCGGCGCGAGCGAGGCCACGGTGCACGTCGACAGCGAGGGCGCGCCGCCCGCCTGCACCGCGCCCTGCGAGCTCGACCTGCCGCCGGGCCGCCACGTGCTCTATTTCTCGCGCGCCGGCTACCAGGCGGCGCCGCAGCCGCTCACCGTCGCCGCGCATCAGACGATGTCGATCACGGCGGCGCTCAGCCCGCTCACGGGCTCGATCCTCGTGCGCGCCGGCGAGCCCGACGCCCTCGTCGAGATCGACGGCCGGCCGATGGGCTTCACGCCGTCCGTGATCCAGGGCGTCGCCGTGGGCCGGCGCCGGGTCCGCGTCAGCCTGCGGGGCTTCACGCCGATCGAGCGGACGATCGAGGTCTCGGCCGGCCAGCAGGCGGAGCTGCGCGACCTCGCGTTGGAGCCGCTCCGGGAGGTCTCGTCCGCCTCGCGCGTCCTCGAGCGCGTGGACGACGCGCCCGCCTCGATCAGCGTCATCGAGCAGCAGGAGCTGCGCGCCTTCGGGTACCCGACCATCGCGGAGGCGCTGCGCGGCACGCGCGGCGTCTACCTGTCGAACGACCACGTCGTCTACTCGGCCGGGATCCGCGGGCTCGGCGAGCCGCTCGACTACGGCAACCGGCTCCTCGTCCTCTCGGACGGGCACTCGACGAACGACAACATCCTGAACGCCTCGTTCGTGGGCTCGGACGCGCGGGACGACCTCCACGACGTCGACCACATCGAGGTCGTCCGCGGGCCGGGCTCGCTGCTCTACGGCACGGGCGCCCTCTCCGGCATCGTCAACCTCGTGCCGCGCGGCCGCGACGAGCCCACGGGCGCGCACGTGACGGCCGGCACCTACTACGACGGCGTGGGCCACGCGCGCGCCGGGTTCCACTACAACGCCGGCAAGGACGCGGGCGTGCGGGCGAGCGTCACCGGGGCCCGCTCCGACGGGTTCGACGTCCCGGTGGCGCTGAGGGCGCCCGGCGCCGGGCCGCGCGCGCAGATCGCCGAGCGCGCCGAGATCTTCCGGGCCGGCGGCACCACCGGGCGCGCCTGGTACGGCCCGTTCACGGCGCAGTGGATGTACCACACGCGCGAGCAGCGGATCCCGACCGGCTACGTGGGCACGCGGCTCAACGATCTCGGAACGAGCTACGAGGACGCGCACATGATGGCCGAGGTGCGCTTCGAGCCGCGGCCCGCGGCCGACCTGCAGTTCATGGCGCGCGTCCACGCGAACCGCTTCGTCTGGCACGGGGTCTACAGGTTCGACGAGGAGACGATCTTCGAGCAGCAGCACGGCACCTGGCTGGGCTCCGAGATCAGGGCGGCGTGGACGCCGCTCCCCGAGCTCCGGGTCACCGCGGGCGGCGAGATGCAGGGGCACCCCGAGGCGACGCTGCGCGGCGTCTTCGCGGACGGGCGCGTCAGCACGAAGCGCGAGTCGTTCGGCTTCGGCGCCGGGTACGTCATCGTCGACGGCTCGCCCGCGCCGTGGATACGCTTCTCGGCGGGCGCGCGCCTCGACGTCTACAGCACGTTCGATCCCATCGTCGTGCCGCGCGCCGCGGTCATCTTCCGCCCCGCGCCCGGCGGCGTGCTGAAGCTCATGGGCGGGAGCGCCTTCCGCGCGCCGAGCGTCTCCGAGCAGTACTACGAGGACGGCAAGACGCAGGTGCCCGCCGTCGACCCCGAGAAAGGCCTCGTGCTGCGGCCGGAGTCCATCCATTCCGCCGAGATCGAGTACACGCAGCGCATCGGTGACGCCTGGATCGCGCTCGGCGCCGTCCACGCGAGCAGGCTGTCGGAGGGGATCTCCATCGAGGAGAACGGCGGGCTGCTGCGCTACGCGAACAGCAAGCACGACGCGTTCGTCGTGGGGGGCGACGTCGAGCTCCGCCGCGAGTGGCGGCAAGGCTGGATGCTCGCGGCGATGTACGGCTACCAGCGCGCCCAGCACGAGGGCGGAGAGCGGCTGATCAACGCCCCGGAGCACCTCGCGTCGTTCCGCGGCGTCGTCCCGGTGGTGGAGCGGCTCGCCGCCGCCGCGCTGCGGATCAACCTGGAGGCGCCGCGTCGGATCTCGCGCAGCGCGGGCGGCGCGACCGAGGCCGCCATCGTCGCGGATCTCACGGTGTCGGGGGAGCTCCAGCGCTTCCACACGCGCTATGTGATCGGCCTCTACAACGCGATGGGCACGCGGTACGACTACCCGGCCGCGGAGACCTACCTCTCGTCCACGAGCCGGCAGAACGGCAGGACGTTCCTCGCCGAGATCACCGTCAGCTATCCCTAAGTTCGGTGCGTCAGAGATCCAGCACGTGCATTCTCGCAGGCGTGGACCGAATTCCCGGTCGGCGACCTGACACGAAGGGCTCTCGTCGACGTCCCGTCGGGCATCAACAGGCCGCCTTGTTCATTTCGCCAGAAGGAGGAGAACCCGATGATCATCGAGCTGACCCCGAGCTTCGAGGTGTTCGACCCCCGCTTCCGTAAGCTCGCGCTCCCGCACGTGCACGTCGACAAGCTGTACACGGGCTGCCGCTGGGCGGAGGGGCCGGCGTGGTTCGCAGCGGGGCGCTACCTCGTCTGGTCGGACCTCCCGAACGACCGCATGCTGCGCTGGGACGAGACCGACGGCTCGGTCTCGGTGTTCCGCCAGCCCGCGATGAACACCAACGGCCACACGGTCGACCTGCAGGGCCGCCTCGTCTCCTGCGAGCACCGCGGCCGCTGCGTCTCGCGCACCGAGCACGACGGCTCGCGCACGGTGCTCGCGTCGCACTTCGACGGCAAGCGGCTGAACTCGCCGAACGACGTGGTCGTGAAGTCCGACGGCAGCATCTGGTTCACCGACCCGAGCTACGGCATCGACAGCGACTACGAGGGCGACGCGTCGCCGAGCGAGCAGGGCGCGCAGCGCGTCTACCGCGTCGACCCGGTCTCCTTTGCGCTGACGGTCGTCGCGAACGACTTCGCGCAGCCCAACGGCCTCGCCTTCTCGCCGGACGAGTCGCTGCTGTACATCGCCGACACCGGCGCGACGCACGTGACGGACGGCCCGCACCACGTGCGCAAGTTCCGCGTCGACGCGAATGGCACGCTGACCGGCGGCGAGGTGTTCGCGACCTGCCCGGTGGGCGTGTACGACGGCTTCCGCGTCGACGTGCACGGCAACCTGTGGCTGTCGGCCGGCGACGGCGTGCACTGCCACGCGAGCGACGGCGCGCTGCTCGGCAAGGTGCTGATCCCCGAGACGGTGGCCAACGTCTGCTTCGGCGGCGCCAAGCGCAACCGCCTGTTCATCTGCGGCACGACCTCGCTGTACGCGGTCTACCTGAACACCCGCGGCGCCGGGTAGTGGTCGCATTTGCCCAGAGAGAGTTCACATGAAGGCGGGAAGGCGGGAAGATCATTGAGCTTTTCTTCCCGCCTTCCCGCCTTCATGTTCAAATCCGACCATCACCCGGCGCCGGGCGCTCGCTGGCGGGTCATCGTCCCTCCTGATGCTGTCGGCCGTAGACCAGCAGCATGGCGATGATCACGGCGCCGTAGATGATCTGGCGGCCGGCCTCGGGCATCTGCAGCACGCTGAGCATGCTCTGGAGCAGCACGATCAGGATCGTGCCGAGGACGGTGCCGAGGAACGTCCCGCGTCCGCCCATGATGTTGGTTCCGCCGATCACCACCGCGGCGATGGCCGGCATGAGGTAGTCGTTGCCCATGGACTGGTAGGCCTTGTGCGAAAAGCCCGCCAGCAGCATGCCGGTGATGGCGGAGCACACGCCGCACATCACGAAGGCGCCGATCAGCACAAGGTGCGTCCTGACGCCCGAAAGATAGACGGCCTGCTCCTGGTTGCCCACGGCATAGATGTAGCGGCCGAGCGCGGTCTTCTTCAGCACGAAGGTGCCGAGGCCGCCGACCAAGATCCAGACGAACAGCGAGTTCGGGATGGAGAGCGTCTTGCCCACGGCCAGGACCTCCATCCACGCTGGCGCCTCGCTACGCGGAGCGAAGCCGCCGGTGTAGACCACCATCAGCCCCTGAAGCACGGTGTTCGTGCCCAGCGTGAAGATCATCGAGGGCACGCGAAGGTAGGCGACGCCGAGCCCGTTCACCAGGCCCGCGGCGGCGCCGACGGCCAGGCCGCAGGGCAACGCGGCCCAGCCGCCGAGCCCTGCGGCCAGCATGGCGCTCGAGGTGAGCACCCACGGCAGCGAGAGATCGATGTGACCGAGCAGGATCACGATCATCATGCCCGTGGCGGCCACGCCCAGGAAGGCGGCGATCTGCAGCTGTTGCAGGAGGTAGTACGGGCTCAGGAAGCTCAGCGTGCCCTGGGTGAGCAGCGTGCCGATCGAGCCGATCACGAGGACGACGCCGATCGACAGCAGCGTGTACCAGGTCGGCTTGTCGATCTCGCCGAGACGGCTCTTGAGGGAGGGGAGCTGTTGCATCGGGCTCACCTGAAGACGTGCAGCCGGTTCTTGACGCGGACGACCCAGAGCGCGCCGAGGGAGACGGCCGCGAGCAGGATGAGGCCCTCGAACAGCGGCTGGTAGAGGGGGTTGGCGAGGAAGCCCAACGCCGAGCCCTCGTTGAGGACGCGGAAGTTGAAGGCGACGGAGCGGAGCACCAGCGCGCCGAAGAGCGATCCTATGGCGCCGCCGATGCCTCCGTACAGCGAGGAGCCCCCGATCACGACGCAGGCGATGGAGTTCAGCGTGTAGGCGCCGGCTTGTGGGATGTCGGCGTTGCCCGACGTCGTCTGCAGCGCGAGGTAGAGGCCGCCGACGCTGGCGAAGAACCCCGACAGCGTGTACGCGGCCAGCTTGACGCGCTTGATGCGGACGCCCGACATGTACGCCGCCTCCTGCGACGCGCCGACGGCGTAAGCGCCGAGGCCGTAGCGGGTGCGGCGGTAGTAGGTCCAGAGCAGCGCGAGCAGCGCCATCCAGATCGCGGGCGACGGGATCTCGCCGACGAAGCTCAGCGCGCCGTCGAGGGGGGCGGCGCCCGCGGCCTGCAGCAGCTCGTTGAGATCGAAGGTCGCCGCGAACGCCAGATCGCCATCGACCTGGCCGCCGGGCGTCGGTCTCAGGAACAGCGCGATGCCGATGAAGATCGTGCCCGAGGCCAGGGTGGCGATGATCGGTTGCAGGCGGCCGTACACGACGAGGCAGCCGTTGAGCAGGCCCGCCGCCATGCCCACGGCCAGGCACAGCAGGATGCCCAGGAAATTCTCGAGCGCGCCGCCGGCAAGGACGTGCGAGGCCACGCAGTTGACGAGCGTGATCACCGCCCCCACGGACAGATCCAGGCCGCCGGTCAGCACGGGGATCGTCTGGGCCATGGCCGCAGCCACAAGCACGAACGACTCGTTGGCGTTCTGCCCCACCAGCGACGCGCTGAAGCCCTTGGGATGGGACAGCGAGTAGAGCCCGTAGAAGAAGATGCACAGACCGACGGCCACGAGCAGGCCCTGGTTCTGGCGTACGCGGAGCTTCCAGTCCTTCATCGTGCCTCTGATTGCGCGCGCTCGGGCCCGCCGCGCAGACCGAGGGCCAGGTCCAGGATGTTCTTTTCGGTGATGTCGGCCCCCACAAGCTCGCCCTGCACGCGGTTCTGGTAGAGGACGAGCACGCGGTCACAGCAGCCGATCAGCTCGTCGTAGTCCGTGGTGTAGAAGAGGATGGACGTGCCGGCGTCCGCCAGCTCGCGGAGCAGCTGGTAGATCTCCTGCTTCGTGCCGACGTCGATGCCGCGGGTGGGGTCGTTGAGCATCAGCAGCCGCGGCTCCGTCATCAGCCACTTGGCCAGCACGACCTTCTGCTGGTTGCCCCCGGACAACGACGACACCGGGTCGTTGAGCGAGCCGATCTTGATCTGGATGCGGCGCACCATCTCGTCGACGCGCGCGGCCTCGCGCTGGCGGTCGAGCACCACGCCGCTCGTGAACTTGTCGAGCGAGGCCAGCGACATGTTCGCGGCGATGGCCATCGGCAGCATCAGGCCTTCGGTCTTTCGGTCTTCGGGCACGAGGGCGATGCCGTGCGCACGGTCCTTGGCCTGGCGCGGGCTCGTCAGCTTGACCGGCTTGCCGTCGATCTTGATCTCGCCGCGCAGATCCTTGAGCACGCCGAACAAGCCGAGCAACAGCTCGCGCTGACCCTGGCCGTCGAGCCCGCCGATGCCGAGGATCTCGCCCTTGCCGAGCTTGAACGACACGTCATCGAGCTGCCGCTCCCAGCTCAGCCCGCTCACCTCGAGGAGCGTCGCCGGGAAGCTGCGCGCCGCCGGCTTCGGCGGGAAGACGTGACCCATGTCACGGCCGATCATGAGCTCCACGATCTGGTCGTCGCTGTGGTGGCCCTTGGCGAAGGTCTCGATGTGCCGACCGTTGCGGAACACCGACATCACGTCCGCGAGCTCCTTGATCTCGTGCATGCGGTGCGAGATGTAGAGCATGCCGACGCCCTGAGCCTTGAGCTCGGCCAGGAGCGCGTAGACCTTCTTGACGTCGCTGCTGGTCAGCGCGGAGGTGGCCTCGTCCAGGATGAGCAGCCGCGGGTTCTTGCCGAGCGCCTTCGCGATCTCGACCATCTGGCGGCGCGAGAGCGGCAGGTCGCTCACCCAGGCGTCCGGGTTCACGCCCTCGCAGCCGACGCGCGCCAAGAGCTCCTCGGCCCTGCGGACCTGCGCCTTGCGATCGAAGAGCCCCAGGCGGTTTACCGGCATGGTGATACCGATGTTCTCGGCCACGGTCAGCGTCGGCATCAGGGACAGCTCCTGAAAGACGCAGACGATGCCGGCGGCGTTCGCCTCGATCGGGTGGTCGAACCGGACCGGCTCGCCATGGAGCAAGAGCTCCCCGGCGCTCGGCTCGACCACGCCGCCGATGATCTTGATCAGGGTGCTCTTGCCCGCGCCGTTCTCGCCGAGGATCGCGTGCACCTTCCCCGCCTCGCAGGCGAAGTCGACGCCGCTCAGGGCCGTGACTCCGCCGTAGTGCTTGGAGACGGCCCGGAGCTGGAGAAGCGGAGGGCTCACCGGTTCGGTCATCATGCTGGGGCGCCCGCGGCGCGCTACTTCACGTCGGATTCCGACTCGTTCATGATCTTCATGCCCGAGATGTTGACCCCGCAGGGCGGGAACTCGTTGGGCGTGAAGAAGTTGTCGGAGAGCTCGGAGAAGAAGCTCTCACCGTCCTTCAGCGTTGTGTGATCGGCGGCGGGGATCGGCACGGAGATCATCTGCGGCAGCACCTTGCCTTGCAGGCCCTCGAGCGCCGCCTTCATCGCGATGGCCGCGAGCCCCGGCGACTGGCCGAGCGACAGGCCCTTCATGCCCTGTTCGTGGTGCTTCGCGATCAGCTTGCGCACGCCGTTCTCGGCCTCCGTGGCGACCGGGATCGGCTTGTGGCCGGCGTCGAGCAGCGCGCGGACGGCGCCCGTCGAGCCGCCCTGCGCGAAGAGCGCGTCGAACTGGCGGTGCACGGCCAGCGCGTCGGCCACCGCCTTCTGCGCCTTGCCGTCGTCCCAGCTGCCGACCACCTCCACGATGGTGTAGCTCTTCCCCGGCGCTTCCATGACCTCGCGGAAGCCGACGTGGCGGTCGCGATCGACGGAGTTGCCCTGCAGGCCGCGGACCTCGAGCACCTTGCCCTTCCCACCGAGCTGCTTGTCGAGGAACTCGCCCCACTGGCGCCCCATCGCCAGCTGGTCCTCGTTGACCTGCATCACCTTGTCCGTGTCGAGCACGTTGTCGAACGGAACCAGGATGACGTCCTTCTTGTCAGCGAGACGGATCACGCGATCGAAGCCGTCGGGGCTGACGGCGAGCGTGACGATGCCGTCGAAGCCCTGGTTGATGAAGTCCTCGATCGCGCCGAGCTGGGCCGCGACGTCGGTGCCGGTCGACACCACCTTGAACTCCTTGAGCAGCGGCGCGATGGCCGGGTCCTTGGCGAAGGCCTTGGCCGTCTTGACCATCTGGATGCGCCAGGCGTTACCGACGTAGCCGTTGACGAGCGCGAGGCGGAACGGCGGCTTTCGCGCCGTCCACTGCAAATACTTGGTGTCCTGCTTCCACGGCGCGAAGCACTCGGGGTTATAGCCGGGCCCTGGCACGACCTTGGGCCCTTGCCCGCTCGGCGCCTGCGCGGCCGCGGCGCTGGCGGAGCCTCCTGCGGCCGGAGCGCTGTCGGGCTTGTCTTTGCAAGCAGACAGACCAGACAGACCCAAGAGCGCGAGCGCGCAGCTCAACACCGCCGCTGCGCGCCGCGCCGATCCACGTGACTTCAACTGGCCAATCGACATCGTGCCGCTACCTTTCGAGCAAAGAGACGTGGTCGGATAGAGACCTCTACGGCCCATCAGACGTCGTCACGTTCTCGCCCTCACGAGCTACGAGGGCAATGTCTGCGTGCCGCCGTATTGCTCACGGCAAAAGCACTGGGGTACAAACGATCCGCGTTTGGCGAGCGACGGTGTCGCGCGTCATTCCCGGGGCACCACGCGGATTTCGCGAGCGCCCTCAAAATTCAATGATCCGATCGGCGACGCTCGTGGGGCCTGCCACGAGAGATCTTCTGGTTTCGGGGCTTAGGAAATCCAAACGCGATCCGGAAGTCAAGTTCCTCGTTGTGACCGTTCACATCGTACAGCCACGCTGCACGCGCTGGCTGAATGATGGAACTTCGCGCGATCCGCCTTCCTGGAAAAATAACGCCACATCAGAAGCCTATGTGCCAGAGGAGCTCCGCTCAGCGGCGATGGCGCGACCGAGGAGCCCGATGATGCGCTCCGCATCATAGACGCAACCACCCCAGCTGCCGCCGCTGGCATCCTGAAGCGCAGCCCACAACCGCGTATCCGGGTTCACTCGGCCGTCCGGTTGAAGGGCTGGATTGGGCGAACGGGCGGCAAGACCGCCGTCCTCCACGCCCACGACGTCCACCGTCCCCTCCAGCCTGCGCGTGTCGATCCGCAGCCTGATGCGGTCGCCGTCGCGCACGCGGCCGATGGGCCCCCCCGCCCACGCCTCCGGGCTGACGTGGCCGATGCACGCCCCGGTGGAGACGCCGGAAAAACGACCGTCCGTGACCAGGGGGATACGGTGCCCGTCCTTCACGTGCTTGAGGGCGGAGGTGATCTGGTAGGTCTCCGGCATTCCGATACCGGGACCGATGCCGATCAACACCATCACGTCACCCGGCTGCACCGCGCCCGTCTTGATCGCCTCGATCGCCGCGTGCTCGCTGCCGAACACGCGCGCAGGTCCTTCGTGCAGATAGACGCCGTCCGGTCCGATCCCCTGGGGAGCAATCGCGGTGCTCTTCACGAGCGCTCCCTCGGGCGCGAGGTTGCCGCGCAAAAAGGTCACCGTGCTGGTGAGCCCGCGCTCGCGTGCCGTCCCGGCGGACATGATCACGTCGTCCGGGTCGATGCCGTCCAGCTGCCGCAGTTTGTCGCGCAGGCGCCGGCGCCGCTCGCTGCGTTCCCACCACTCGAGGTTCTCGCCCAACGTGAGGCCGCTCACGGTACGCGCATCGAGCCGCAGCAGGCCAAGCGCGCGCAGATGGAGCATGACCTCCGGGACGCCTCCCGCGAGGAAGACCTGCACCGTGGCATAGTGTCGGGGCCCGTTGGGCAGCACGTCCACCAGGCGCGGAACGAGGGCGTTGACGCGCGCCCAGTCGTCCACCGTGGGGCGTCGGAGTCCGGCCGCATGGGCGATGGCCGGCACATGGAGCACCAGATTCGTCGACCCGCCGACGGCGGCATGCAGCACCATGGCGTTGTGGATGGAATCGTCGGTGACGATGTCCCGCGTGGTCACGCCACGTCGCTCGAGGGCCATGAGCGCGTGCGCCGAACGGCGGGCGAGGTCGCGCCATATCTCGGCGCCCGAAGGGCTGAGCGCGCCGTGCGGGAGGGCGAGGCCGAGCGCCTCCGCCACCACCTGGCTCGTCGCGGCCGTCCCCATGAACTGGCAGCCGCCGCCGGGGGAACCGCAGGCGCGGCAGCCCATCTCGGCGGCGTGGTCGAGGCTCACCTCCCCGCGCGCATAGCGCGCCGCGAGGGTCTGGACCTTGGCGGTGTCCTCCGCCTCCTCGGCGAGGAGCGTGACGCCTCCCGGCACGAGCACCGCGGGGAGGTCGAGCGTGCCGGCGAGCGCCATCAACATGGCCGGCAAGCCCTTGTCGCAGGTGGCGACGCCGAGCACGCCTCGGCGGGTGGGCAGCGAGCGGATCAGCCTCCTGAATACAATGGCGGCGTCATTGCGGTAAGCGAGGCTGTCGAGCATGCCGACGGTGCCATTGGTCCGCCCGTCGCACGGATCGCTGACATAGCCGGCGAACGGAATGGCTCCGCTGGCCGTGAACGTGCGGGCGGCCTCCTCCATGAGCAGCCCCACCTCCCAATGCCCCGTGTGGTACCCAAGCGCGATCGGCGTGCCGTCGGGCGCGCGGATCCCCCCCTGCGTGCTGAGCACGAGGAACTGCTTCCCGCTCAGGCGCGCAGGATCCCACCCCATCCCGGCATTCTGGGTCCAGCCGAACAGCTCGCCGCTGGACATGGCGCGTAGCTGCTCGGCCCCGAGCGGGAGGCGCCCCGACGGTCCGGGCGCGGTGGTGCGCAGGGTGTAGATCGCCTCGCTGCCGGACTCGAACACCGGGTCGTGGTTCATGCGCGGGGCGCGATGGGGTCACGGGTGGCGCGGCCATCGACGAGCCGTGATATCCCGAGCGGATTCTCGTCGCGCAGCTCCAACGGGAGCAGCGCGGGCGGACACGACTGGTAGCAGACGGGACCTGCGAAGCGCAGGATGGCCGCGGCTCCAACCGAGGTGAAGCGCGCGTCACTGCTCGCTGGATACGGCCCGCCGTGGTGCATGGCGTGCGACACCTCCACGCCCGTCGGGTAGCCATTGAAGACAAGGCGGCCCGCGACCCGGCTGAGGACATCGACAAGGTCCTGGGCGGCGGCGAGATCGTCGGCGGTCCCGTGAAGCGTGGCGGTGAGCTGGCCATCGAGCGCGCCGAGGAGCTGAAGTAGCTCTCCGCGGCTCGAAGCGGTGACGAGCAGCGTGTACGGTCCGAAGATCTCGTGCGCGAGGTGCGGCTGCCGCGCGAAGTCGGCGGCGGAGACGCGAGCGACGCGCGCGCCGGTGTCGGTCAGCCACGCCACCCCTTGCAGCTCCCGCACGGAGCGGTCGAACGACGCCTGGATACCGGCGTGCAGCATCACACCGGGGGTGACGGCGCGGGCTCGGCTGGCGACCGACTGCGCAAACGCATCCCATTCAGGGGAGGCCAACCCCAGGACAAGGCCCGGCTTGGTGCAGAACTGGCCGACGCCGAGCGTGCACGAGCCGACCAGCGCCTCGGCGATCGCGTCGCGGCGCTCGCGCAGCGCGCCGGGCAGCACGACCAGCGGGTTGATGCTGCTCATCTCGGCAAAGACGGGGATGGGCCGCGGGCGGGCGGCGGCGGCGTCATAGAGGGCGCGACCGGCGCGGGTGGACCCGGTGAAGGCCACCGCCTGGATGGCCTCGTGGCGCACAAGCGCGAGCGAGACCTCGGGCGAGGCACCGTGCACCATGCCGAAGACGCCGGCAGGCAGGTTCGCCTTCTGAACGGCGGAGCGCAGGGCCGAGGCCACGAGGTCGGAGGTGCCGGGATGCGCCGGGTGGGCCTTGACCACGACCGGGTTGCCTGCGGCGAGGGCGGAGGCGGTGTCGCCGCCGGCAACGGAGAACGCGAGGGGGAAATTGCTCGCGCCGAAGACGGCGACCGGGCCGATCGGCCGCAGCATGCGGCGCACGTCGGGGCGCGGGAGCGGCTTGCGATCCGGCAGCGCGGGATCGATCCGGGCATCGACCCAGGAGCCCTCGCGCACGACGGCGGCGAAGAGGCGCAGCTGGCCGGTGGTGCGGCCGCGTTCGCCTTCGAGGCGGGCGACGGGCAGCCCGGTTTCCCTGTGTGCGGTCTGGATCAGGACCTCGCCGAGCGCCATGATCTCGTCGGCGGCGGTCTCCAGGAACCGGGCGCGCATCTCCGGCGCGAGGCCGGCGAAGGCCCGCTCCGCCGCGGCGGCGGCGCGGGCGGCGGCGTCGATCTCGGCGGCGGTGGCGTCGCGGTAGGCGCCGAGTTTTTCCCCGGTGGCGGCGTTGTGGGCGAAGAATTCCATGGGGTCAGCGGGAAGCGAAGCTCACGAGCGTGCCAGCCGGATCGATCGAACGCAGCATTTCATTCTTCTCCTGGGGCGTGAACGTACTCGGGGGCCTACGCGGAAACGAGGAGGAACGCATCGAGCCGCGTGCTCTTCGCAAGATGCGCCTCGTCAACCTTGAGATATCGGATTCGCCAGCGTTCCGACGCCGCGGATCGTGATCTCCACGAGGTCGCCAGGCTCCAGGGTGAACGAGTCTGGCGGCACGATGCCGGTCCCGGTCATCAGGACGACGCCCGCGGGGAAGCTCAGCTCGCGCATGAGGTAGGCGACGAGTTCCTCGGGCGAGCGCCGCATCCTCGCGGTCGAGGTCTCCCCCGTGAACACCGCCTCGCCCCTGCGCCGGATCGCGAGCTCGATGGGGAGCGCGCGCAGATCCAGCCCGGGCTCGTCCGCGAGCGCGATGACGGGGCCGAGCGCGCAGCAGCCGTCGTAGACCTTCGCCTGCGGCAGGTAGAGGGGGTTGTCGCCCTCGATGGACCGCGACGAGACGTCGTTGCCGGCCGTGTAGCCGACGATGCGGCCCGCCGCGGACACGACGAGCGAGAGCTCCGGCTCGGGCACGTTCCAGCTCGAGTCGCGCCGGACGCGCACCGGTGCGCCCGGGCCGGCGACCAGGCGGGGCATCGCCTTGAAGAACAGCTCCGGGCGCTCGGCGTCATACACGCGGTCATAGAAGTCGCCGCCGCCGGCGCTCTCTTCTTTGCGCGCGTTGCGCGAGCGCTCGTAGGTGACGCCCGCCGCCCAGACCTCCTGCACGTCGATCGGGGCGAGCAGCGGGACGTCGGGCGGGAGGGGGTGGGCTGTGGCGCGCGCGTCGCGCACAGCGCCGAGGGGATCGGGCAAGGCGAGCCACGAGGCGACGGACGCGAACGCCTCCGGGGACGCCGCCGTGAGATCGTGACGCGCTCCCCGCTCGTCCTCGAGCCCGAGGCGCGGCCCGCCGCCACCTGCAAACCGAAACACTTTCATGTCACCGCATGATCCACCTCTTACACGATCTGTAAAGCCACTTTTTCGCTCTCGCCGCTGCGCCTCTCGTGCGCGCCGACCCAGACCGCGCCCGGCGGCTCGCCGGTCTCGAGGTCGATCTCTCTCCTTGACCCGGCGGGCCGGAACGGCCTCGAGTCGAGGAGCGTCACCCGGCGGTACCCGAGCGCCCCCAGCTCGCGCGCGGCGACGGCGAGCTCGAGGCCGGCGGTGTCGTCGGCGCCCGGGTCGGCCGACGAGGGGATGTAGACCACCGCGCCGGAGCCGGCGGCCTCGATGTCCCGCAGGGCGCCGAACAGGTCGGCGTCGCCGAGGAGGTCCGAGACGAGCGCCGCGCGGTGGGTGTACACGATGGCGCGGGCGTCGGCGGGCGCCGGCGCGCCGTGCGTCAGGAGGAGCAGCTGCCGCTCGCGACGCAGCCTGTACGTGTGCGCCCGCCACTCGCCGCTCAGGCCCGCGGGCCGGAACGGGGTGGTCCGGACGCGCGTGGCGATGTCCTCGCGCTGCACCCTGTGGCGGATGACGTCCCCGATGGCGACGAACGGCACCCCGTGGCGCGCCGCGAAGCGCGAGAGGTCCCGGCGGCGCGCCATCGTCCCGTCATCGTTCATGATTTCGCAGATGACGGCGGCCGGGGTCGCCCCGGCGAGCCGCGCCAGGTCGACCGCGCCCTCGGTGTGCCCTTCGCGCTCGAGCACCCCGTCGCGGCGCGCCCGGAGCGGGAAGACGTGCCCCGGCGACACGACGTCGCGCGGCGCCGCGCCCCGGGCGATGGCGGCCGCGACGGTGCGCGCCCGGTCGCGGGCGCTGATGCCGGTCGTGACGCCCTCGCGCGCCTCGATGCTCACCGTGAACGCCGTCGTCCGGCGGGAGCCGGCCCGGGTCGCCATGAGCGGCAGCCCGAGGCGGTCCACCTGCTCTTCCGTGAGCGCGAGGCAGATCAGCCCCCGGCCGTGGGTCGCCATGAAATTGATGGCGGCCGGCGTCGCGTGCTCCGCCAGGACGACGAGATCTCCCTCGTCCTCGCGCGCCTCGTCGTCGACGAGGATCACCATGCCGCCGGACCGGAGCTGCTCGACGGCAGCCTGCACACGCACCGCTGATGACGAAACTGCCATGCACCCTATCCCTTGCCTCTTTGCGCCTGAGCGTTGAATCCTGCTTTCCCGCTGCGAGAGGCCGTCGAGGCTCGAGGGAGCGCGCGATGGCTCCTCGCGACGGCGGCTCGACGCGTGCGCCGGGGCGCTGCGCTGGGGCGGGCCGCAGCGCGCGGGCCGCGCGCCGTCACCCCTTCGGCTTGCCGTTCGCGTCCCACTCCACCCAGAAGCGCTCGTGGCCGAGGTCCTTCAGCGCGCGGTTGAGGAAGCGCCGATCGGTCCAGGACT
Organism: Sorangium sp. So ce590; assembly: GCF_051521365.1. NCBI lineage: Bacteria > Pseudomonadati > Myxococcota > Polyangiales > Polyangiaceae > Sorangium > Sorangium sp. So ce590. Next base: position 2,778,324 of record NZ_CP150346.1, on the reverse strand, counting down.
CGACGTCGAAGGTGCTCCTGATCAGGCCGAATTTCTTCGAATCGGCGACCGCCGACTTGTACCGGGCGATGGCGTACTCGTCGAGCAGCGGGCTGGCGTTCTGCTTCATGTCCTCGCCCTGCTGCGCTTCCTTGAAGTTCGAGAAGGGCGTGCCCGACTTCGACCACAGCTGGAAGGCCTGCGTGCGGTTCTTCTCGTCCGAGACCCACGCCGCGGACCTCACCGCGGTGGTGATGATGCGCTGCACGATGCCGGGGTGCTCGTTGATGAAGTCCTCCCGCGCGACGACGCCTGAATTGCTCGGGTAGGTCGGAGAATCGCCCTTCGTCGAGTAGACGATCTTGGCGATCCCCTGATCGCGCAGGGAGAGAAAGCTCGTGCCGCCGAACACCGCGTCGACGTCCTTCGTGGCCAGCGCCGCCGTCGCCGTCGCCGTGTCCATGCTGATGGAGCGGATGTCCTTCTCGGTCAGGCCGTGGCCCTCGAGGACGCGGTTCGCTGAGAGCTGGGTGGCCGTGCCCTTCTGGTAGGCCACCTTCTTGCCGCGCAGATCACGGACCCCGTTGATCTGCGAGTCCGCGGGCACCACCAGATAGGCGTGGCCGCGCCGGCTGGCGCTGGCCAGGAGCCGCGTCTTGAGGCCGCTGGCCCGGCCGACCACCGAGGGCAGGTGACCGTGAGTCCAGATGTCGAGCAGGTTGTTCGCCACCGCCTCGTTCACGGCCGGACCGGCGCCGCGGAAGAAGCTCCACTTGACCTCGATGCCGTCCTTCTTGAACTCCTCGGCCAGGGTCCCCTGGAGGTGCAAGAGGCTGAAATAGCTGCCCCCGGTGACGGGGCGATTGCCCACGCCGACGCCCGGCACGCCAACACGGATCACACTGGGCCCAGCGGCCTGGGCGCTGCCTGCCAGGAGCGCTCCGGAAACCGCCGCCGCAGCGCCTCCCAAGAACTGACGTCTATCCATGGTGCGGCCATGTGCACCGGACATGCCACCCGCTGGAGCCCCTGAAATCAGCGGTCCGGCGCGTCGTGCTGCTTCCAGGGGAGCACTCGATCCGCAACGATGCTGGCGGGGGGACACCGTGTAGGCCAGGCGGGGCGCCGCGCGCGGCGGAGCGTGCCCCAGCGCGGCTCGCCCCGGGCCGGGCGCGCGCGGCCGGGGCGGCTCGGAGTCAGCCGCCGAGCCCTCCCGGGCGCGCGCTCGCGAAGATCGCGACGTTCCTCGGCGTCACCTCGGGGTCGAAGACGATCGCCGCCTCGACCTCGTGACCCTGCTCGCCGAGCGCCATCGCGCGGTCGAGCGCGACGGCGACCTCCGTGAGGCGGGCCAGGAGAGAGCGCGGCAGCGTGAGCCGGCGCATCCGGCCGAACGCCGCGCGCGCCGCGCGCTCGCGCTCGCGGAGCTCGACCTCGGTCGCCGGCGAGAGGCCCCGCAGCTCGAGCGCCCGCGCCGCGAGCTCGCGCAGGCCGCCGTGCGCGCGACGCCGGTTGATCCCGCGCATCTCCTCGCCCAGGGCGACGTCGAGCCCGCGGCCGCGGAGCAGCGAGAGCAGCGCGTGCCGCCGCTCGCGCGCCGCGAGCTCCTCGTCCAGGCTGGCCTCGACCCCCGCGCGGCGCGCCGTGAGGTTGGTGAGGCCCAGCGCCTCGCGCCGGAGGACGAGCCCCGCGGCCCTTGCCGCCGCCGAGAGGGGGGCGCGGGCCGGGGCGCCGATCTTCTGCAAGCAGCACGAGACGAGCGCGAGATCGCAGCGCGCCGCCCCCGCCGCCGTCACCATGCGATCCCCGAGCTCCCCGCAGGCGTGCAGGCCGACCGGCAGGTCGTCCGGCGCGAACGCGAGCGCCTGCTGGAAGGCGTCGAACGCCACGAAGCGCGCCCGGCCCCCGGCGGCCAGCGCGGAGGCCGTCGCGACGCGGTCGGGCTCGCGCTCGAGGCCGATCGCGTCGCGATCGAAGCGCGCGGCGGCCAGGCGGGTGAAGTGCCCGTGCCCCGCGCCCACGTCGACGAGGCGGCGGGCGCGGACGGCCATGGGAGCCACGGCGCCGAGCAGGGCCTCGAGCTGGAGCCGCTTGCGCGCCGGCACCGCCCGGAGCTCGTCCAGCGACGCCGGCGGGAGCGGCTGGACCGGCCGCCGCGGCAGCCTCGCGGCCTCGTCCGCGGCGCCCGCCAGGGCCCTGAGGCTCGCCGGCGCGCCGTCGAGGCCGTCGATGCACGCCGCGAGCCCGTCGGCCTCACAGCGGGCGAGCTCGCCGTCCGTGAGCGAGAGGAGGAAGCCCGTCCAGCCCCGCGCCTCGCACCAGGCCGGCGGCGCGCCCTCGTCGACGCGCGCCTCGACGATATCGAGCGCCGGCGCCAGCACCTCGAGGGCGCGCGCGAGGCGCTGGGCGACGGGGAGAGGCGTGTTCGACGGGAGCATGCGGGGAACCGGAGCAGGGCGAGGACTACCGGATCCGCGCGGCGCCAGGAAGGCGCCTCGATCGCGCGGGTGCCGCTGGGAGCCCTGCCCGACTGCGCGGCAATGGTCCCCTGCCCCACGGACCCCAGGACGACCGCCTCCCGTGCCATCATGGCCGGCATGAAGCCCCTGTCGCTCTCGCCGTCCCTCATGCTCGTCGGTCTCGCCGGTCTCGCCGCCGGCTGTCACAAGGAAGCCCCGGCGCAGGCCCCGCCGGCGGTCGACGCAATGCCTCGGACGCAGGACCCCGCCGCGACCGGCGCCGCACCGGGCGACGGCAGCGGCGCGTCGGCCGACGGCAGCGGCGCGGCGACCGAGCCGCGATGCGAGGCGGACGCCGACTGTGTGGCGTCCTGCGCGCGGGCCGGGCAGTGCTGCGACCAGCTGTGCCCGCCGTGCGACCAGGCGTTCCACCGCGACGCGCTCGCGGCGCTCCAGCAGTGGCGCGCCGCGAGCTGCGCCGCCGAGAGCTGCCCGGTCGCCAAGTGCATGGCGCCGAAGGAGGACTCGGTCGCCCGCTGCAAGGCGGGGCAGTGCGTCGTCGAGCGCGTCCCGCACGTCGAACAGTGACCTGCCGTTGCGCGGCCGGCCGGTGAACGGCGCCGCCGAGCAACCCCCCCACGGTGCGTTTCGCCACAGGCCGCACCTGCGCCACATCGATCGAGCCCAACGCCGCCAGGCGGCCCTTCTCCGGCGTCCTTCGCGCCGAGGCCGCCGGTCCTGGCCCTGTGTTTGCACTGCGCAGAGCCGGGAACATCGCGATCCCGGCGACGGACGACCCTCCACCCCACGGCGCTCGCCGTGAAGAACAGCGGCTCAGCTCTCGCCGAGATCGCCGCGGGAGGTCCCTTGGGCATCGAGATCCAGCAAGATCACTTCAGGACCGTCGATTACGGGCTGTTCAAAGCGCGCCTCCAGCAGCACCTCACCGCGCTGGAGATGGTGCTCAGCCGGCCGGGGTTCGGCCTGGGCCATCTACCGCGCGAGGAGGCGCTCCGGCGCATGCTCGAGCGGTACATGGCCGAGGTCGACTCCGGCAACCCCGTGCACGCCTGGGCGATCCCGGGCGCCGGCGCGACATGAGGTCGCCATGACCTGGGACGCCACACGAGCGCTCGCCGAGCAGATCGACGCTCGGCTGGCCGCGCCCGATGCGATGGACGCGGCGCGGTTCGCGTCGTTCCTCGACGGCCAGTGGAGGCTCGGGCTGGTGCACGGCGCGCGCGCGCTGTGCCGCCACCTGCGGCCCTACCTCATCGCGGCGCAGGACTACGCCGCGGTCGCGCGCGCCGCCGAGCGGATCGCCGCCGCGCTCGAGCGCGTCGCGCGGCGCGCGCTCGAGGACGCCGCGCTCGCCGAGGAGCTGGGGCTCTCCGCGGACGAGCGCGCCCTCGCCGCCCTCGATCCCGGCGAGGGGCCGTTCCTCACGGTCGGGCGGCTCGACATGCTGGTCACCGAGGGCGGCTTTTCCTTCATCGAGTACAACGCCGACTCCCCCGCTGGCATCACCGACCAGCTCCTCGTCGAGCAGACGCTGATGGCGCTCCCCCCACCTGGCGCCGCTCCGGGGCGGGCCAGGCGTGCGCACGCCGGCGCCGCACCGGGGGCTCCTGCGCGCCCTGCGCGAGGGGTACGCTGCGTGGGGCGGGCGCGAGGCGAGGCCGACGATAGCCATCGTCGACCGGGCCGCTGTCGACACCTCGGCCGAGTTCAAGGTGCTCTCCGGGCTGTTCTCGGCCGAGGGGCACCGGACGCTGATCCTCGATCCGGGCCAGCTCGAGATCGACGGCGACCGCCTCTCCGCCGGCGGAGTCGAGCTCGTCCTCGGCGAGCAGGAGAGCTTCGTGCTGAAGCCGAACGACGAGTACGGCGGCAAAGGCGTGCTGCTCGGGTGGCAGACGCCTCCGGACGCGTGGAGGAAGGCTGTCCGCGGCGCCGCGGATCAGCGCACGATCGTGCAGGAGCGCAGCCGCGCGCGCACGGCGCGCATGCCGACGCTCCGAGGCGGCGGCCTCGTGGAGGAGGAGGTCTACTTCGACCTTTGCCCCTTCGTGTTCGCCGGTCGCATGGAGGGCGCCATGGTGCGGCTGTCGGCCTCGGCGGTGAGCAACGTCTCTGCGGGCGGCGGCGTCACAGGGCTCTTGATCGTCGACGATGCGCGCACGCCACGGGAGGATATGCGCCATGTGTGCTGTCCTGCATCCTCCGCCAGGCCCCGTTCGGCGAGGCCACGCTCGTGGACGCCGACCTCAAGGTGAATTTCAACGACGTCCAGGGCCTCGGCCCCGACGCGCGCATGGCGGTCGTGGCCACCGAGCCGCTCACGCGCGACGAGCTCTGGCGCAAGGCGACGCCCGGCACCCTCTGGGTGTTCCGCGCCGGCGAGCTCCTGGCGTCGTTCCCCAGGCCTCCGGCCCCGAGGCCCCCGTGTCGAGCGAGCTCCCGGGGGGCGCCGGGCAGGCGCCTCACGGCTGAGCTGCACGGCTGAGGTGGCTTCCATCCGCGGCGCCGGACGGCGGATCGCGGTCAGCCGCGCGGGCGCGCGAACAGGTCCCGGAAGAAATCGCTCAGCGTGTGTTCCTTGTAATCGCGGAACTCGCCGGCATCGAAGTAGACGCCGCCGCAGACGCTGCAGCTCTCGTACCAGATGTGCGGCTGCTGCGGGTCGACCATGCGCACCATCGGCGTCGAGCAGCGGGCGCACGGCACCCGCCGGATCTGGTTGTTCTTCCGCCCCACCGCGGGGTCGCCGGTGTCGATCTGCTGCGAGCCCTCCATGGCCTTGAGCGACTCCTTCTCACGGCTGTCGAACCAGATCCCGCCGCACGCGGTACACCGGTCGACATCGACCCCGCCGAAGGTGATGACATCCATCGAGGCCGTGCATTTCGGGCAGTTCACGTCGCGCTCTCCAGTGCGGCGGGCGCCGCGGTCCGGCTCGATGCTATCAGACGGGTCGGAGCGCGTGAAGAGCCGGCGTCACGCGGAGCAGTCCGGCGCGAGCCGCAGCGCCTGGACGAGCGACCTCGCGCCGCGGGCGTCATTTCGAGCCCAGCTTCTTCTTCACGATCTGCTGCAATCGCTCGAAGTAGGGGCCGTCGCGCCGGACGGCGATGCCGAACAGCGCTGTCCCGAGCTTCTTCTGCGAGTAACGACATAACGGGACATCTCCGGGTGGGCCCCAGGTCATCGATCATCTTCACGTAATGAGGATGTGGCATGTAGATGAGCTCGGGCTTGTAGGCCTCGAAGAGCCTGTCCGCGGAGAACGGCTCGAGCGCGAAGCGCCGGTCGTTGAGGCCGGCCAGGTCGACGATCGTCTTCTCGAGGTTCATCGCGCCGAGCATCCCGACCTCGGTCGTGGCCAT
>NZ_CP150346.1:0-2767500 GCF_051521365.1 Sorangium sp. So ce590 | reverse complement strand
GTTAGCTACGGCACCGCAGGAGTCAAAGCCCGCGACACCTAGCACCCATCGTTTACGGCGTGGACTACCAGGGTATCTAATCCTGTTTGCTCCCCACGCTTTCGCATCTCAGCGTCAGTCACCGTCCAGAAGGCCGCCTTCGCCACCGATGTTCCTCTCGATATCTACGAATTTCACCTCTACACCGAGAATTCCGCCTTCCTCTCCGGGACTCCAGTTCGTGAGTTTCAAATGCACTTCCTGGGTTGAGCCCAGGGCTTTCACATCTGACTTTACGAACCGCCTACATGCGCTTTACGCCCAGTAATTCCGAACAACGTTTGCACCCTCTGTCTTACCGCGGCTGCTGGCACAGAGTTAGCCGGTGCTTGCTAAAGGGGTACCGTCATCGAGCTGGATGTTAGCCAACCCTTATTCGTCCCCCTCCACAGAGCTTTACAACCCGAAGGCCTTCATCACTCACGCGGCGTCGCTGCGTCAGGCTTTCGCCCATTGCGCAAGATTCCCCACTGCTGCCTCCCGTAGGAGTCTGGACCGTGTCTCAGTTCCAGTGTGGCTGATCATCCTCTCAGACCAGCTACCCGTCTACGCCTTGGTAGGCCATTACCCTACCAACTAGCTGATGGGCCGCAGGCTCATCCCCTGGCGCCAGCTTTCATGAAGAGGCCGGCTTTGACCCCATCCTCTTTCGAAGACGTGGTCTCATGCTGTATTAGCGCTCCTTTCGGAACGTTATCCACCACCTGGGGGCAGATTACCTACGTGTTACTCACCCGTGCGCCGCTTTACCGGGGCCGAAGCCCTTTCTCGCTCGACTTGCATGTGTTAAGCGCGCCGCTAACGTTCGTTCTGAGCCAGGATCAAACTCTCCAGTTAAATCCTGTTGCGTCAGGCGGTGGCTAAGACCGCCTGATTTGCTCGTCATATTATGACGTGCGAGGTCGAGCTTGCGCTCGCCTTTGAACCCACGTCACTTCGTAGGCACACAACCCAGTTTTCAAGGACCGAGCAGGCAAGGCGGCTCGCCGGGCGAGCTGCTTGCCGTGTTCCACACCGATCTTCGCCGAGGAGCCGGCTCGCCTCGATCGCCTCCCCCTGGGGAGGTATCGCAGCGACGTTCACCTCTGACGAAGCCCGCCTATCGAGCGGCCCAGAGAGGCACGAACCTTCGTCCGCCGACTCTCCGCGTCCACCGATGCGCGGGGGGCCCTTCTTAGAACCCCTTTGCGAGGCTGTCAACCCTCTCTTTCGAGAGACTGACTTCGAGAGACCCGCCGGACAGTTTGGAGAGCTACAAGCGTTCGAGCTCCAGATACTACAGGAACCACTCGAAGGCTTTCGCGCCCTCCGGCTCTGCCGGTGTGCGAGGATTTACTCTAGAATCCTGCGGCGAGACTGTCAACCTTCTCCTTCGAGAAGGTCGCCGGAGCGACCAAGGCCGACAGAACGAGAGCTGTGGTCCAGCTCGGTTCGACGGCCTCGGCGATTCGTCAGGACCTACCCTATACCCACGCCGTGAAACTGTCAACGCTCGCGCGCCACGCGCCGCTCCAGCTCGTCCAAATCTGCGGTTCCAGGCTGCGAGCGTGCGGGAAGCGTGCGGGAGAAGAGAAACCGAGCGACCTGAAGAGCTGCCGGCTTGTTCTGTTCACCGGCCTCTTCAGGTTCTCAGCGCCGCAGTACGGCAGCGCTGCTGCGCGCCAGTGCCGACGGCTGTCTTTATTTAAGTCTTGACATCGGGATGTCAACCGTCGTGGCGGCCCCGGCAGTCACGGGCGCACCCAGGGTGCAGCCGCAACGAGGCTCAACCGCACCGACAGGCAGCCAAGCGGCTCCGCGCTCACGGCCGGCCTCAGCCGGACGCCGCGACGCGGCGGTCGCGCCGGGGCGGTCGCCTCCGGCCCGGCCGCCGCGCTGGCTCGCTTGCTCGGCTACTGCCGTGCCTTCTCGTCGAGGAAGCCGGTCACCCACGCGAACGGCGCGTTCCAGTTGATCGTGATCTCGTTGACGCTCCAGGCCTCGATGTGGTCCACGAAGCACCGCTGCGCGACGCACCCCTTCAGGCCGGCGCTCTGGACATGGGGGTCCTGGAGCGAGGAGTTCGGGCCGCCGGACACGGCGCCGGGCGGCGCCTTCGGGTACTTGCTGTTCGCCTGATGGGCCCAGAACCGGTGGTGCGGGTTCTCGAGCGGCTTCTCGCCATAGCCCGTCACGTACGACTGCCCGAGCGGGTTGCGCCCGAGGAGGTAGTCCATGCCGAGCACCACTCCGTCGAGGTACTTCGGCTGCTTGGTGAAGTCGTGGGCGAGCGCCACCACGAGCATGTTGTTCAGCACGCCCGAGTTCGAGCCCCAGTCGTACTTGCCTGCAGGCGTCCGAGCGACGAGCGTCCGGTACCCCTCCTTGTCGGCGATGGCGAGGTACTGGTCGGCCGCCTTCGCGATGCGGCCGCGGATCTCCTTCTGCCACGCCGCGTCCACGTGGCCGGGCACGATCGCCATCGAGATCTGGCCGAGCCCGTCGGTGACCCGCCAGTTCATCGACGCCGCGCCCCCTTCGATCTCCGTCGGGAACCGCGCGTTGAGCGGCGAGGCCTGCAGGAACTGCTTGTACTCCGGCTTCCCCGTCGTGACGAAGAGCTCCGCCGCGGCCCAGTAGAACTCGTCCTTGGCGTCCGTATCGTCGTAGGGCCCGCCGCCCTTGTCGCCGCCGGGCGGCGCGTAGAGGGCCGGGGTCTGCTTCGCCGCCGCCCAGGCGCGCTCGGCGGCCTTCAGGCACTTCGCCGAGAACGCCGCGTCCACCGTCTTCCAGATGCGCGCGCACTGCGCCCCCGTGGCCGCGACGTTGAGCGTCGCCGCGGTGCTCGGCTTGTGGAGCGAGCGCGGCTGCTTGTCCTCGTGCGGCGCGAGGCCGAGGCCCGTCCACGCGTCGTCGTGCATCTTGTGGTGCACCATGCCGGCGAGCGGCTTGCCTTCCGGCACCTGCATCCCCATCAGGAACTCGAGCTCCCAGCGGGCCTCGTCGAGGAGGTCGGGCACGCCGTTCTTGCCCTCGGGGATGTTGAGCTTGCCGTCCGCGAAGTCGGCGCTCGAGGCGCCGAGGTGCTTCGTGCGCTCGTACCAGTTGAGCAGCGTCCACACCGAGATGCCGCCGTTGACCACGTACTTGCCGTGGTCGCCGGCGTCGTACCAGCCGCGGGACGCGTCGAGCGCATAGTCGCAGCCGCTGTCCTTCAGGCAGCGCGTGCTCTTGTCGTGGAGGTGCCCCGCCGGGCGCGCCAGCTCGGGCTTGCCGGCGAACGGCATCTTGATCTCGATGCCGCTCCGGTTGTGGTAGAAATACGCGAGCGCGTCGTACTTGAGCTTCTGGTAAAGGCCCGTTCCAATGTCGAACGGGAAGCTCTTCTCCTCCCCCACCTTGAGCACGTAGCCCTGGCCCGGCGCCTTGATGATCGTGAAGTCGACGAGGTGGACGTGATCGCCGGAGGCGCCGTCCTTCCCGAAGACCTTGGTCTGGCCGCGCGCGACCGGCTTGCCGGCGCCGTCGAGCAGCTCCCACGCGAGCGGCGCGGTCGCCGCGTTGCTCACGCTGGCGATCTTGATCGCGCCGGGCAGATACCCGACCTGGTTCACGGCGACCTTCGGCGCCGTCGCCTCGGCCACGGGCGCGGCGGCCTTGAACTGCGGGTCGTCCAGGCGGATGTCGTCGATGCAGACCTCGAACGGCTCCTTGGCCGACGCCATGGCGCCGCCGATGTGGAACGCGAGCTCCGCCGTGGCGTCATCGGCCTTCCCCATCGAGAACTTGCCGGAGAAGGTCTTGGGCTCGGTGCCGAGCTCCACGGTGTCCGACCAGTACTCATCGTAAGGCGGGCCCGACATGCCGACCTTCGGGCGCGCCTTCGTGGGCGCGGACGCCCAGGCCTTGTACTGAATCGTGTAGCTGTGACCCTTCTGGATCACCATCTCCCGGTGGCGAAACTGGGCGTCCCAGTTGTTCGACCCCTTGTTCGTCACCGTCACGCAATAGGCGCCGTTCTTCACCTCGGCGCTGCCCGCGCCCGGCGCGGTGAACGAGGTGGTCCAGGGCAGGCTCTTGTTGTCGTTGAAGTCGGAGGCCTTGAGCAGGTTGGTCCGCGCGGCCTCGGGGCTCCCCGCGGCGCCCGTGTCAGCGCCGGCGGAGGGCGCGACCTCCGCTCCGGGGCCGTGCGAGGTCGCGCATCCAGCGCTCGGTCCGAGCGCGCCGAGCGCGCCGAGCACGAGCGCGGACACCCGCCCCGATCGGTTGAGGATCCACGGCTTGAGAGTGGGGTGGTTCATAAGTCCTCGGTTCACGGCTGTGTGCAAGAAGCGCACAAAAAGCGGCAATTTTGCCCATCTTGTCAAGCCCAATCCTCGCCGGCGCGTTGAATCCCGCGGGGGGCGCGCCGTCCTGCGAGCCCGCGGCCTCCGGAGGCCACGGAGCCGGCGCGCGCGCATCCGTGGTGCTCGAGCGTGGCGCTCGGGCCCCGGTCGATTCGCGCTGGTGCCGCTGGCGCGGCCACACTAGGCTCCGCCGAGCATCGCGTCGCACCTGGATCGCGACCGAGCACTCCAAGGAGACGACATGGCAAAGCACAGCTTCTCAGTCCCCTTCAGCGGTCCCTCTCAAGATATCGTCGCGAAGGCCAAGGCAGCGATCGAGAAGGCCGGCGGCAAGTTCAGCGGCAACGAGGGCAAGGGCGATTTCTCGGTGCCCACGCCGGCGGGGACGGTGAAGGGAACCTATTCCGTCGCCGCGCAGAGCTTCTCCGTCGACATCACGGACAAGCCGTTCATCGTCCCCGGCAGCACCATCGAATCCGAGGTACGCAAGTTCCTCGGGAAGGCCTGAGCCGCCCCCGCGCACCCGGGTAGTGGTCGCGTCTTTGCGTCTTTGCGTTTAATTCCCCCTCGCGATATCCGCTGCACAATCGCCGGCCGGCGGGGCGACAGCGCCCGACCCGTCAAGCGCCGTCGCCGGCGAAGTGCACCTTGAGGACGCTCTCCTCCGCGGGCACGCCGAGCCGCAGGGGAAAGCCGTAGTGTCCTGTCCCGCGGTGCACGTAGAGCCGGTCGGGGCCGCGGGCCCACAGGCCGTGATCCGGCATGTTCACGAAGAGCCGTAGGATGGTCCAGGAGCCGCCGAGGCTGACGAGGCCGAGCTGCCCGCCGTGGGTGTGGCCCGAGAGCACGAGATCGCCCTCGCCCTCGCCGAGGAGGCGGAACGCGCCTGGATCGTGGAGCAGGATGAGCCGGAGCGCCCCCTTCACGCGCGGGTGCCGGGCGCAGACCGCCGCCATGCGCTCCGCGCGATCGCGGTAATGGAAGTCCATCCCGAGCACCTGGACCGGCCCTGCGGCGGTCTCGACGAGCGCCGCATCGTCGACGAGCAGGCGCGCCCCCGCCCGGGAGAGCGCGGTCGCGACGTGGCGGGGCGACTCGTGATCGTGGTTGCCGTGGCACGCGAACACACGGCCCTCCAGGGCGCGGAGCGGGGACAGGGCCTCCGCGAGGTGCTCCGCGGTGTCCTGCGACTCCATGGTCAGGTAATCGCCGGTGAGCACGACGAGATCGGGTTCGCGCTCGACCGCGCGCTCACAGATGCCGCGGAGCCGCGCGACGGACATGAAGGGACCGATGTGAGGGTCGGTGATCTGGACGATGCAAAGGGGGCGGCGCGCGTCGAGCGCCTCCGCGCGCGGGAGCGGGTGGCGGCGCAGCCCCTCGACCGGAGCGCGGTCGACGACGATCTCGACCTCCTCGCGGCGGGCGGTGAGCGACTGGACGATGCCGATGCCGGCGAGGGCGAAGGGCACCCAGAGGCCGTACGGCGTCGCCCCGAGGCCGCTCGCGATGGCCCACGGGAACGACAGGAAGATCGCCGCGACGAAGTAGGACGCGGGGATGCTGACGAGCAGCCTGTAGGCGAGCGGGCGCATCCGCGGGCGCGAGAGCAGGAGGAAGTGCAGATACACCGCGCCCTGGAGGACCGCGAACGCCGGGGCGAGCGGGCCGGCGTGGCGGAAGAGGGCGCACGCGATCAGGGTATGGATGCCGAGCAGCACGCCGACGAACCGCGCGTAGAGCTGGCCGCGGCGGCGCCTCGCCGCCACGACGACGAGGAGCCAGGCCAGGACGGAGGCCACCCAGAACAGGACGACGGGGGAGAGGAACTTCAATCGACGGCTCCAGGCGACCCAGGCGCGCAGAGCCACCGCGGCCTGCCTTGCCTGGTCGGGTGCCAAGTCTCCCGCGTCCAGCGCGTCCGCGCCAGGCGCCCGGGGCCGCTCGAGGGGTCGAAGCGGCGCCCAATCCCGGGCGGATGAGGCTCAAGTGATCGCCATGAACCTCGCTGGAACCGCCCAACTCCAGCTTGTCCCGATGGCCAGGTCGTGGCCGGCGCTGCCCCGGTCGGCGCGCCCATCATAAAGATGCAGCTCGATGCGAACAGCGGGATGGCCCCTTGTTCCACGCCTCGAACGCGGCCGTTCCAGATCGCCGCCTGGCGCCGCGCCGGGGAACGCAGCATACTCGGTAGGTGATTCTTGAGCGGTCGCGGGCGGGCTTCGCGCGCCCGCCTCCGGGCCTCCCGCTCCGGCGGTCCCTGCACCGTAATCGACCCGGTGCGCCCATGGGTCTGCCCGGAGGCGCCGCCGCCGAGCCGGGCATGCCGTCATCGCAGGCCCCATCAATCTGCTTGCTGACGATCGCTGGCTTGACCTCGATGACGCCGGCAGCCGCCTGGCGGAGGCGGACTCCCTCGGCGCAAACGATCATCCGAACATGAATGATGATGTGGAGACAGAATGAAGAAGAAAGAACTTGGTAACAAGCTTTGTCTCGTGGTCTGCGCGGGCGCCGCGCTCGGTCTCACGGCCTGCGCGGGCGCCGAAGCGTCGGACGAGCCGCTCGAGGCGCTCGAGTCGCACTCGTCCGCGATCGTCGGCGGCGAGGTCGCCGAGGCGAGCCCCTGGGCCGTCCAGGTCTTCGACGTGCGCGGGAGCACGGGCGACTTCTACCAGTGCACAGGCACCCTCGTCGCGGCGCGCTGGGTGCTCACCGCGCAGCACTGCATCGCGGACGAGGGCGAGACGTCGGCGGTGCGCGTCGGCAGCAACACGTACCTCGGAGGCCAGCGCATCGAGGTCGACGCCGTCGAGGTGCCCTCGGCCGTGGCCGATATCGCCTTGCTCCACCTGACCGAGGACGCCGATGGCCCGTTCGTCCAGCTCGCCGAGGCGACGTCGACCTGGATCGGCAGCGACGCGACGGCCTACGGCTGGGGGAGCGAGGGCACGCCGCTGGTGATGGCGCCGTCGCTCAAGAAGGCGACCCTCCACATCAACGGCTGGCACTCCGACGAGGAGCTCAAGGCGACCGGCGTGACGGGCGCGGGCTGGAGCGGCGACTCCGGCGGCCCGTGGTTCGTCGACGGGCGTCAGGTCGCCGTGTTCTCGGCCTCGAACGGACAGGACGGCACGAACCTGCACGCGACGGTCACCGGCGTCGACGTGGCGCGCCACCGCGCCTGGATCGATGCCACCATCGCCGGCGCCCCCACCGTCCACCCCAGCAACCAGGTCGTGCTTTACGATCTCTCGAACTTCTCCGGCATCTCGCAGGGCTTCGGGCTCGGCCAGCACAACCTCCCGAACACGACGATCATCGGCGACAACCGCGCGAGCGCCATCAAGGTCCCCGCCGGGCTCCGGGTCACGGCCTTCATCCACCACAACTTCGGGGGCGAGGTGCGCATCTTCACCTCGGACACGGATCTCGTGGCCGCGGGCTTCAACGACGCGATCTCGGGCATCGTCGTCTCGAACGCCTCGGACCCGCAACTGGACGTTGTCACCTTCTACGAGCACGCCAACTTCTCGGGCGAATCGTTCCTGTACGGCGTCGGCCCCGCCGTCTTTCTCGGCGGCCCCTGGGCCTACTGGGACCAGAGGGCCAGCTCCGTCCGCGTCCCCCCCGGCTTCCAGGTGACGCTCTACGACTGGTTCTTGCAATACTCGACCGGGTCGCGCGTCCTCACGACAGACGCGAACCTCGCCTCCCACGGCTTCGACGACAAGACCCGAAGCTTCCTGATCGAGCGCTTGTAGGAGCGAGTCCCCGACCTCGATCCCCGGAGAGTGAGGGAGGCCCGCAACCTCGCTCCCCCTCCCCCGCTCACGCCTGCAGCACCCGCAGCGACCCCCTCACCACTCCATAGCTCCCCTCGGCCCGCAGCCCGCGCGCGACCTCCGCCGGCGCCGCCTCCCCGGCGAGCAGCCGTCGGTACGCCTCCACCACCCGCCGCGCCCCGTCGGCGTCCTCGCGCACGAGCTCGATCCGGAACCGGCGCACGCCGCTCTTCGCGAGCTCCGGCACGAGGTGCGCCGCGCTCTGCGGCGCCGCGTGAAACACCGTGTTCCGACACCCCACGTCCGCCTCGAGCGGGTGATCCATCCCCGCCCGGTCCCGCAGCGACAGCGCGTGCTTGTCGCACGGGCGACCGCAGGTGCGATGATCCTTCCCCTCCGAGAGCACCGCCGCGATGACGCAATGCTCCATGTGGAAGAGCGGCATCGGGTGGTGCACGACCACCTCGGCGAACGGCGCGAACGGCGAGTCGAGCAGCGCCGCGAGCTGCGCGGCGTCGAGGTCGAACGACGGCGTGAACGCGGCGAGCCCGCGCGAGAGGACCTCGCGCGCGGCCAGCTTGTTCGTGACGTTGAGCGAGAAATCGCCGATCCGGGGCACGCCCGGCGAGGCGTCGAGCAGCGCGCCGAAGCTGCGGACCAGGATCGCCGCCGGCCCGAGCGAGAGGAGGTACCTGTCGATCTTCTCCTCGCCCGGCTTGCGGATCCGCGGCGGCGCGACCGCCACGGAGGCTCCGGCCGCGATGAGCTCGCGCGCCGCGGCCCCGAGGCCGACCATCTCCAGGAAATCGAGGTAGACGCCGCTCGCGCCGGCGTCGAGCGCCGCGCGCGCCTGGCGCACGTTGCGGCACAGCACGAAGAGGCCGGGCGGCGGCGGCTCGATCGCCGGGGGGACGGCACCGGCGAGGAGCCCCTCCGCCGGCAGCGGAGCGCACGCATGGGGGCGGTGCGACGCCTCGATGAGCGCCGCGACGAGCGCCCGGCGGGCGCGGTTCAGCGCCGACGGCGGCACGAGCGCCGGCCCGTCGAGCGACAGCCCGACGCCGCGCAGGACGAACGGCGTGTCGCCCAGCCGATCGAGCTGCTTGCGCAGCGTGGCCTCGTCGAGCGGCGACCTGTCGGCGCGGCCGAGCGCGGCGTCGAGCTCGACGGCGGCCGACGCGCCGTCCTCGGTCGACGCCGAGAGCCGCGGGCGCTCGCCGAGGCGGCCCTCCAGGCGGACGTCGATCGCCACGCGGCGCGGGGCGCGATCGAGCGCCTCGCGGACCGCGCGCGCGCCCGCAGGGTCGCTCGTGCGGAAGACCCGGCGCCCGCGCAGCCCTCGCGCGCCGCGCAGCACGTCGTCCGGCAGGGGCCGATCCGGGCCGAGCCACACCTCGACGTCGCCGCCCGCCGGCGCGCGCTCGACCTCGCGGCCGTCGATCCACAGGCCCCAGATGCGGCCGCCGAGCTCGCCCTCGCCGGCGAAGCCCCCCTCCACGAGGATCCCCTCGCCGCGCGCTAGCGGCCGGGCGGCGCGCACGACAACGACCTCGTGGCCGCGCCGGCGGCCGGCGCCGCGCGCCTCACCGACCTCGATGCCGCGGTGGTCGCAGGTGCGGCCGTCGACCAGGCGCTGGTGGTCGACGCCGCGCAGGAAGCCGGGCCCCGAGCCGCGCGAGAACGCCTGGAGCGCCGCCTCGCGGTCCGTCGCCCCGGGGCCGGCCCCGGCGCCGAGCGCCGCGTCGATGGCGGCGCGGTAAAGCCGCGCGGTGGCGCCGACGTACTCGGGGCCCTTGAGGCGCCCCTCGATCTTCACCGAGGCGACGCCGAGCGCGACGAGGTCGGGGATGACGTCGGTGGCGTCGAGGTCCTCCGGCGAAAGGAGGTACGCCGCGTCGCCGAGGTCGCGGAGCGCGCCGTCGACGACGAGGCGGTAGGGCAGGCGGCAGGCCTGGGCGCAGGCGCCGCGGTTGGCGCTGCGGCCGCCGATGGCCTCGCTCGTGAGGCACTGCCCCGAGTAGGCGATGCAGAGCGCCCCGTGGACGAAGACCTCGAGCTCGACGTCGGTCGCCCGGCGGATGGCGGCGATGTCGTCGAGCGAGAGCTCCCGGGCGAGGATGACCCGCGCGGCGCCGAGCGACCGCGCGAGCTCGACGCTGGCCGCGTCGGTGCAGGTCATCTGCGTGGAGGCGTGGATCGGGAGCCCGGGCGCGAGCGCCCGCGCGAGGCGCATCACCGCGAGGTCCTGGACGATGACCGCATCGACGCCGGCCGACGCGCACGCCTCGATCGCGCCGCGGACCGCCGGGAGCTCGTCGTCGAACACGAGCGTGTTCAGGGTGACGTAGCCCTTCACGCCGTGGGCGTGGAGGAAGCGCATCGTCTCCGCGAGCTCCGCTGCGTCGAAGTTCGCGGCCCGGGCGCGGGCGTTGAAGGGCGACGACGCCGCCGCGCCGCCGCCCGCGGCGCCCCCCCGGAGGCCGAAGTAGACGGCATCGGCCCCGCCGCGCACGGCGGCTTCGAGGGCAGCGCGATCACCGGCCGGGGCGAGGACTTCAGGGCGCGCGGGCCGCATCATGCGGGCGGTTCTAGCAAGGGGTGGCGCCGTTGTCGCCCTGACACGAGCGGCATCCTGGAAAGCGTCGCGTCCGGCGCGCTCGGCCGCGCCCGGGCGCCTTGACCTGGCTTCCCGAGGTAGGGCACGATCCGCTGGATCACCGATCAGCCGCCCGCCCAGGCGCCCGGACGGCGCACGCCGCAGAGGGATGCCGATGAACCGAGACGGTCTTCGCTTGAGATACGCGCTGTCGGCGGCCGTGCTCTGGCTGCCAGCCGCGGTCGTCGCGGCGACCTCCGCGTGCTCCAGCGACGTCAGCTCGGCGGAGGTCTGCGCTCCTCCCGATTCGGCCTGCGACGGGGTCTGCGTGGCGCTGCGCTCCGATCGCGCGAACTGCGGCGCGTGCGGCGTGGCGTGCCCGGCCGCGGAGGTGTGCGTCGACGGCGCATGCGAGGGGGGTGGCGGCGGCGGCAGCGGCGGCACCGACGGCGTGGGCGGCGGCCCGCCGGCGTGCGGCGGCGACCGCCACCTGAAGCGCTGCGACGGCGCCTGCGTCGACACGCGCACCGACCCGAACCATTGCGGCAAGTGCGGCGCGCCGTGCGAGCCGGGCCGCGCGTGCGCCGGCGCCCTGTGCCAGCGGACCTGCCTGGAGGGCCTCACCGACTGCGCCGGCACCTGCGTCGACCTCACCGCCGATCCGCAGCATTGCGGCCAGTGCGATCGCGCCTGCGACCCCGGGCGGCCGTGCGAGGACGGCCGGTGCGGGTGCAGCGCCGAGCCCTCCCAGGACATCGGCTCCGGCGTCCCCCAGCGGGTCAGCGGCACGACATCCGGCGCCGACGACAGCCGCTCGCTGAGCTGCTCGGGGTCGGGCGCGGCGGATCAGACGTTCCTGTTCACCGCGCCCCACGCGGGGACCTACCTGTTCGACACCTTCGAGGCCTCCCACGACACGACGCTCGGGGCGCTGCGGGCGGACACCTGCGCCGAGCTGGCCTGCAACGACGATGCGGGGAGCCTCCAGTCGCAGATCGCCGTCGATCTCGCCGAGGGCGAGCCCGTCCTGGTGGTGGTGAGCGGCGCGGAGGGCGACTTCACGCTGCGCGTGACCGAGCCGGGACCGATCGTGTGCGCGCCCACCGCCCTGGAGCCCGTCGTTCCGCAGACCGTGACGGGCTCGACCGCCGGGCTCGAGGACTCGGTGTACGCGGACTGCGACATCGCCTCGAGCCAGGACGCCACGTACACCTTCACGGCCCCCGAGGACGGCCTCTACGTCTTCAGCGGGCGCGCCGCCTCCCGTGAGCTGATCGTCGAGGTCCGCGACGGCGGCACCTGCACCGGCGAGTCGCTCGCGTGCCAGTACGGCTCCAGCCAGGCGAGCGCGGTCGCGGAGCTCGAGGCCGGGCAGACGGCGCTCGTCGCCGTGGCGAGCCCGGGCCGCCCGCTGCCCGAGTTCACGCTGGAGATCTTCGAAGCCCCGACGTGTCCGGCGGTGAACCTCGGCTCGAGGGTCCCGCAGACGGTGACCGGGAACAACGAGGATCTCCCGAACGTGTCCTCGGCGTGCTTCTCGCCCACGAGCGGCGGCGAGGCGACCTACGGCTTCACCGCGCTGCACGACGGCGTGTACGTGTTCGATGCGACGGAATCGAGCTTCCCCGTCCTCCTGGAGGTGCGCCGCGAAGGGTGCCGGGGCGAGGTCATCATGTGCCTCGACGGCTCGTCCCAGCCTGCGCGCGCCGCGATCCCGCTCGCGGCCGGCGAGACCGCGGTCATCGCGCTGGACAGCCACGGCGAGGCGGGCGACTACGCGCTCGAGGTCACCGAGGCGGCGTGCCCCCTCATCGATCTCGGCTCGATGGCGCCGCAGACGGTCACAGGCACGACCGCGGGTCTCTCCGATTCCCTCGCGCCCGTCTGCGGCTCCTTCGGGGCTCCCGAGGCGACCTACTTGTTCACCGCCCCGGCCTACGCCCTCTATACCTTCGACACCGAGGGCTCGACGTTCGACACGCTCCTGGACGTGCGGGACGGCGCGTGCGCCGGCCCCTCGCTCAAGTGCAATGACGACGCCGACCCCGAGGGGGCCGCCACCCACTCGCGGTTGACCCTGCCCCTCTCCGCCGGTCAGGCCGTGATCGTCTCCGTGGACGGCTACGAAGCGAGCGGGGAGTACACGCTCAACGTCGCCCGGCAGGAGGTGCCGCCGTGCCCGCTCTTCGATCTCGGCGACTCGGTCCCTCAGGCGGTCACGGGCAACAATGAAGGCTATCTCGATATCCTGACGCCCGAGTGCGGCGGGGGCCCCGGCGGCGAGGCGACCTACGCCTTCACCGCGCCCGCGGAGGGATATTACGACATCAACACCGTGGGCTCCACGATCGAGACGGTCCTGTCCGTGCGCCTGGGCGGGTGCAGGGGTCCCGAGATAGCCTGCGTCAGCGACGGGAGGAGCTCGCGCGCGCTCGTGCTGCTCGACGCTGGCCAGGCGGTCCTGATCAGCGTCGACACGAGCGGCGAGGGAGGCGACTACGCGCTCAACGTGAGCCAGTCCGACGGCTCCGGCACGTCGGACTCCGGCCATTACGAGCTCAACATCCATCTTTGACCCGCGCCGCCCGGCGGCGCCGCGGATCCCCATCTCCGACAGGATCTAGAACGGGACGAAGTCCTGATCGCCCGCGGCGTGCGGCACGCGCCCGTTGCTCGATGCGCCGCCGCTCGGGGGGCCCTTCTGCGGCGGCCTCCACAGCGCCCTGCCGCCGCGGCGGTCCGGTAGACGCCCCGGCGCCGCAGGCCTGTGGCCCGGGTCGCCGTCGCTCTCCTGCGCGAGGCGGAACGACGCCATCACGTTCTGAAGCTGCTCTGCCTGCGCCGACAGCTCGGCCGCCGTGCTGGCGAGCTCCTCGGAGATCGCCGCGTTGCGCTGCGTGGACTGCTCTATCAGCTCCACCGCCCCGCTGATCTGGGCCACGCCGTTCGACTGCTCCTTGGATGCCACGGCGACGCCCTGCACCAGCTCCGCGGTCTCCCGGATCGACGGGACGAGCTCCGCGATGAGCTGTCCCGAGCGCTCCGCGACGACGATGCTCGACGCGGCGAACGAGCCGATCTCCTTCGCCGCATCCCGGCTTCGCTCGGCCAGCCGCCGCACCTCCGTGGCGACCACGGCGAACCCCTTGCCGTGCTCGCCCGCGCGAGCCGCCTCGATCGCGGCGTTCAAGGCGAGCAGGTTCGTCTGGTACGCGATCTCCTCGATGATCACGATCCGCTGGGTGATCGCCTTCATCGCCTCGACCGTCTCCCGGACCGCCTGACCGCTCTGCTCCGCGTCCCTCGTCCTCCGGTGCGCCGTCTCCTCGACCTGCTTGCAGTTGGCGGCGTTCTTCGCGATCGTGCCGCTCAGCTGCTGCAGGCTGGCCATCGTCTCCTCCACGGACGCCGCCTGCTCGCTGGTGCCCTGCGACAGGCTCTGCGCCGTCGCCGAGAGCTGCACCGAGACCGAGGAGACCGAGATCGCGCCGCTCCGGACCTCGCCGATGAGGCCCGCCAGGCGCTCCGACATGGCCTTCACGGCGCCGAGCATCTGGCCGAACTCGTCGGAGCTCTTCACCTTGACGTCGCCCGTGAAGTCGCCCCCGGCGATGCGCTGGTGGATCGACACCGCCTGGGTGAGCGGCAAGAGGATCATCCTGCTGAAGACGATGGCGAGCACGGCGGCGACGACGATCGCGAGCAGACCTCCTATCTGCAGCGTCACGTACATCGTCTTGACGAGCGCGTTCGTCGCCGCCTGCCGCTGGCCGAGGAGGGCGATCTCCTCGTCATCGATCTCCTTGAGCGCCGCGCGCATCTGGTCCATGAGGCTCTTCTCGCGCCCCTTCCTGACCTCCTCGACGGCGCGATCCGCCGACGCCTTCACGTCGTCCGCGCTGCGGCGTTGCTGGATGATCGGCTCCAGCACGGAGGAGAGCCACTCGTCCTGGAGCTTGTCGATCTTCTCGAGGCGCGCCTGCTGGCGCGGGTTGTCCCTGGTGAGCTCCCGGGCACGACTCATGTTTTGCTCGAACCGATCGCGCCCGCTGCGGTACGGCTCCAGGAACGATTCCACCCCGGTGATGACGAAGCCACGCTCCCCTGTCTCGATGTCGAGCAGCGACTCCATGATCTCGCTCGCCGCGAGCATCACCTCGTACGAGTGCTGGTCCCATGAGCGGGCCTCGTCGAGCTCCGCGAACCTCTTGTAGGCCGTGCCCGCCAGTCCGAGGACGATGACGACCATGGCGGCGAAGCCGAGGTAGAGCTTCCGGCCTACTCCGATATGCGCAAGCATGATGCATGCTCCGGGCTAGATGTGTTGCGGCTTCCTTCGAGCCCTGCCGGGGGCTGGAGCCGATAAATGGATGGCGCGACGCACCGCACGCGGTGGTCCGTCCCGTGGAGGCCCTCGGCGTGTCCGAGGAACAGGTACCCTGAAGGCGCGAGGCTGGCGATGAGCCTCGCCACGATCGACGCCTTCGTCGCGGCGTCGAAGTAGATGAGGACGTTCCGGCAGAAGATCAGATCGAACAGGCCGAATCGCCTGGGCGCCGCGTCGAGCAGGTTGAAGCGCCGGAAGGAGATGAGCCTGCGCAGCTCCGGCCGGGCCTTCATCAGGCCCGCGCTCGCGCCCGTCCCGCGGAGCATGTAGGTGCGCAGGCGCTCCTCCGGGATCTCCGAGGCCCGCTCGATCGGCCACACCGCGCGTTGCGCCTGGTCGAGCGCGCGGACGGACAGGTCCGTCGCGAGGATGCAGATCTCCGGAGCGCCGGTCGACGCGGCGCCGGCCCATGGCGGCGCCTGTCTCGCCGCGTCGCTGCGCTCCCGGGAGGGCAGGCTGTCGAGCAACGACATCGCTATCGAGTAGGGCTCTTCCCCGGTCGAGCAGGCCGCGCTCCAGGCGCGCAGCGGGCGGCCGCCGCGCGCGAAGGGCGCTCCGTGGCCCGCGCCCTCGTGCCACGCCGGGAGGATCTCGCGCTCGAGGAGCTCGAACTGATCGCGCTCCCGGAAGAAATGGGTCTCGTTCGTGCAGATGCAGTCGAGCATGTGCACGAGCTCGCCCTCGCCCTCGCCGCCCGGCGCGGTCACGCGGCGGTAGTACTCGCCGAAGCTGCGGAGCCCGAGCGCGCGGAGCCGGGGCCCGAGGCGGCAGAGCAGGAGCGGCTTCTTCTGCGGGCCGAGCGCGATGCCCGAGGCGCGCTTGACGAGCCTCTGGAACAGCGCGAACTCCTCGTCGCTGAGGGCGCGCGGGCCCAGCTCGGCGAGCGAGATCATGGCCTGTCCCCTTCGCCGGCCGGCGCGCCGTGGCTGCCTGGGAGCGCCGGCGGGGCCCCGGGGGCCGAGGGGCCGGGCGTCGCCGAGGCCAGGAGCTCCGCCGGCGAGAGGATGCGGTCGATGTTGAGCAGCAGCACGAGCTTCTGGCCCACCTTCGCCATCCCGAGCAGCTGATCCACGCGCACCTGCGCGCCGAAGGCCGGCGCGTGCTCGATCTCGTCCTCGGAGAGCGTGAGCACATCGCCCACGCCGTCGATGAGCAGGCCGAGGCGGGTGTTCTCGCCGTCGAGCTCGGTCTCGACGATGAGGACGCACGTCCACCGGCTCACCCTCGTCGGCGGCAGTCCGAGCTTGACCGCGAGATCGATGACCGGAACGACGCGGCCCCGAAGGTTCATGGCGCCGACGATGCACGCTGGCATCATCGGGACCCGCGATGTGACGCTGTGCTCGACGATCTCCCGCGCCCGGAGGATGTTCACCGCGTACTCGTCCCCCGCGATGATGAAGGACACGTATTGCGACACGGGGCTCGACGCGTCGGAGATCATGACGCCTCCATTGGAGAGAGATGACAGACGGGCGCCCTGCGCGCCGGGGCGCCGGCTCATCCTGGGCTGCCTCCGGCGGCCGATGGCGCTGCCCTGCGCTCGTCGGGGGCGTCGACCGGGCCGAGGTCCCCGAGGACGCCGCCGAGCAACGCGTCGACGTCGAGGATCATCGCCACGCTGCCGTCGCCGAGGATGGTCGAGCCGGAGATGCCCCGGACGCGGCGAAACAGCTGGCCGAGCGGCTTGACCACCGTGCGCCCCTCGCCCTCGAGGAGGTCGACCACGAGGCCGGCCTCGGCGCCGTCGTGCGCGACGATGACGACGCGCTCATCCGGCGGGGGAGCTCCGCCGAGCCCGAGGAGCGCCCGGAGGCGGACGCACGGCAGCCCGCGTCCGCGCCGGATCATGAGCCCCTGGGCGCCGCCGTGCGCGAGCGTGCCGCGGGGCAGATCGCAGCAGGCGAGCACCGCGCGGAGCGGGATCACGTACCGCTCGCCGCCGATCCCGACGGAGAGCCCCTCGATGGTGGCCAGGGTGAGCGGGAGCTGGATCGACAGCGACGTGCCGTGCTCTTCGCGGCTCTCGATCCGGATCGTACCCTGGATCGACTCCACGCTGCGCCGCACGACATCCATGCCCATACCGCGCCCCGCCAGGTGGGAGGACTCCGCCGCCGTGGAGAACCCGGGCTCGAACACGAGGCTGAAGAGCTCATGATCGGGGAGCGTCTCGGGCGCCGGGTGCCTCCTCAGCGCGCAGACGCGGGCGGCGATGCGCTCGCGGCTCATCCCGGCGCCGTCGTCGGAGATCCGGAGCGCGATGCCGCCCCGCTCGTGCGCGGCGTGCAGGGTGATCGTGCCGCAGGGGTCCTTGCCCGCGGCGCGCCGCGCCTCGGGCGGCTCGATGCCGTGACAGATCGCGTTGCGCAGGAGGTGCGTCAGGGCGTCCCGGAACCGCTCGACCACGGCCGTGTCCACCTCGACGTCGCCGTGCACGACGAAGAGGCGCGCCTGCCTGCCGTGCGCGTGGGCGAGATCGCGCACCGTGCGCTCGTAGTGCCGGAACCAGGGGCCGACCGGCACCATGCGCGCGGCGCGCACCGCCTCCTCCAGCTCCTTGCAGAGCCGATCTTGCTCCTCCATCTCGTCGCGCAGCGCAGCGCCGGCATCGCCGCGCACCGCGCGGAGCGTCCGAGCGATCCTGTTCCGGCCCAGGGTGAGCTCTCCGATGAGATCCGCCATGCGATCGAGCTTCTCGACGGCGACACGGATGCTCTTGATGCTCGTCGCTCCCTCCGCGTCGTCCTCGGTCGCGCGGCGCGCGCTCGCCGCCCCCGCGCCCTCTTTCGCCTTCAGCCCTCCGCGCCGCGCTTCCTCCAGGCGCGCGACGACCTCTCTGTACGAGGTGCTGCGCTCGGCCTGCCCCCGCTCGACCTCGGCGACGAGCCGGCGGGCGGCGTCCACCATCTCGAGCAGCAGCGAGAGCACGGGCGTCGAGAGCGGGAGTTCGCCGCGGCAGAGCGCCTCGATGACGTCCTCGGCGGCGTGCCCGAGCTCGCTCAAGCCGCCGAGGCCTACCGAGCCGGCGCTCCCCTTGAGCGTATGAGTGGCGCGGAAGATGCGCTGGAGGAGATCGTGAGCGTCGCCGCCGGCCTCGAGTTGCAGCAGAGCGCGCTCGATCTCGTCGAGGATCTCGTGCGCCTCTGGCATGAACGTCTGGAGCAGCTCGTCGCGATCGCAATCCATGCGGTTCACAGAGGCTGGATCGAGATGGCGCCGTCGCTCGTCCGGAAGACGATCTTGCGTCCCCGGTCGCCGCCCGTCTCGAGCTGGGCGATCCGTATCCGCTCCGCGCGCAGGAACGCGAGCCCGGCATCCACGTTCTGGGCGCCGAGGTGGGTGCCGCGCTCCCGGAACGCGGAGATGAGGCAGGCGCCCCCGACGACGCGCGCTTGCAGCGCCCGGCTGGAGGCCCCGAGCTCCACGAGGCGCTCGAGGAGGCGCTGGCATGCGAACTCGGCGAAGCGGACCGACGCCCCCCTCTGGCCTGGACATTCCGGAAGCACGTAATGGTTCATCCCGCCGACGCCGGTGGTAGCGTCCCAGAGGCAGATCGCCACACAGGACCCAACGATGGTGGTCACCATGGTCGGCTCGGGCGAGGCGAACAGCTGGCCTGGCATGACGTGTTGGGCCTCCGCCGGCAGCGAGCGCCAGCTGGGCGGTCCGGCCGACGCGGACGGCGCCCGTGGGTCGGACGGACGGGTCCTCTCCTCTCTGCCGACATCGTCGGGCAGGGGTACGGATCCATCGTCGCCGCTGGAAGAGGCGAGACGTGTGCCCTCGGATGCCCTCGCCGCCGTGTCAGTCGCCAAGGCAGTTCCTGACCTTTTCCAGGAGCTCCATCGTGTCGATGGGCTTCGTGACGAAATCGGAGCAGCCGCACAGGAATCCCTGTTCCATGTGCGCGACATCGCTCCGGCTGGTGACGAGCAGGATCGGCGTGCTCCGCGTCGCATCCTCCGCGCGCAGCTGCCGGCAGGCGTCGAACCCGTTCATGTGCGGCATGACGACATCGAGGAGGATGAGATCCGGCCGCTGCGCCAAGGCCACTTCGATCCCCTGGCCGCCGTCGTTCGCCGTGATGAGGTCGTAGTGCTTGCTCAGCGCCATCTGCTCGATACGCAGGATGGTCTGAGAATCGTCGACCAGCAGAATCTTCTTCCGAAGCATCGTTGCCCCCTCGATCCGATTCAGCGGATATGGCGCGGCCGTACCATCGCGCATGGCCAGCATGAATCCCCCTCTTTCACCTACCTACAGGGCGTCTCCCCCCGAGCCGGTCCACCCTACCATGACAGTAGGCGAACACTCCAATAGAAATTTGCAACAGGCACGCACCTGGTTTCTGTCGGTCGCGATGATTTGCCGGCGCGCCCGGATCCTCCATGAGGTTCGAGGCCACGGCTCTGGGCATGCAGGCGGGCTGGCTCTGGCGCTGGTAGGCCTGCAGCCGGAGCGCGCAGCCTCGAGTGGAGACGCCATCCCCGCATCGACAGCGATCGCGCGCGGAACAGGCGCGCGAGCTCCGCGACAGGGAGCTCATGGCGGTCGAAGGCAGGTGGAAGGGAGACCGTAGGGAGGCAGGTAGAGAGAAGCAAAGGATGTGCGCCGCAACGCACAGCAAGCCTGAAGGAGCGACACGCGGGTGCGTTCGGATGTCGAGCCCAGCGCAGCTCATCGTCGACCTGGTCGACGGCTTCCCGTGTCACCGGGGCGGTGGACAAGGAGGAGAGGACGAAGAAGCTCTGCGTCCTCTGTACCTCTATGGCTCAGATCCTGTGTGTTCGAATTCTTCCCCATCACGGCGCCAGGGATGAGCTTGGGAAACGCCCCATTGGGCTCCGCCCGACGGCCGTCAAGCGCCCGGGGAGCGCGCGCGAGGAAGACTGAAACAGCTCCGTTCGAGCTCGGCCGGCGGTCCGGCCGCTCGAGACGTTCGTCAGGCAGAACCTGCAGCGGATCGCGCGGCGCTCGCGTACACTCCCGACGCTCGGCATGGATCAGCCCGTCCCCGGGGACAGCAGGGCGCAGCAAGTAGACGTCGCGGGCGCGCTCGCGGATCGGGCCTTCGACGCGCTCGGCGTCCTGCTCCGCGGCTTCGAGGACGCGGCCGAGCGCGACGGGCCGGGCGCGCTCGCCGACGCCCTCGCGCGCGGTCCGGAGCACCTCTACGGCGGGCTGCTTACCGCGCTCCTCCGGCTCGTGTTCCTGCTCCACGCGGAGGCCCGCGGGCTCCTGCCGGTCGAGCACCCGCACGACGCGGCGCACCTCGGCGTGCTCCCGCTGTTCCGGGAGCTCGCGGCGGAGCACGGCGCGCGTCCGGCCGCGATGCGGCGGCGCTTCGGGGCGTGGGCGCGGCTCGTCGCGCTGTCCCGCGCCGTGTTTCACGGGATCTCCCGCCCCGAGCTGACCCTGCCGGCGCGGCGAGGGCAGCTCTTCGACCCCGAGCGCTACCCGTTCCTGGAGCGCGCGGCGAGCGGTGGCCCCTGGCAAGCGCCGTCGGTGGACGACGCCACGGTGCACGCGGTGCTCGAGCGGCTCCTCGTGCTCGACGGGCGGCCGCTGTCGTACCGGGCGCTCGACGTCGAGCAGCTCGGCGGCCTCTACGAGGCGCTCATGGGCTACCGGGTCGAGCGCGCCGCCGGTCCGACGGTGTGCCTCCGGCCCGAGAGGGTCTGGGTGAGCGCGGCCGAGGCGCTCGCGCAGCCGGCGGCGCGGCGGGCGGCGTGGCTCGCCGAGCGGGCGGGGCTCTCGCGGCGCGAGGCGAAGAGGCTCGACGAGGCGCTCGCCAGCGCGAGGACCGAGGCCGCGCTCCTCGAGGCGCTCGCTCCGCTGCGCGCGAGGGACGCCGAGGTGCTCGGGGCGGGGCGGCTCTTCCTGCAGCCGGGCGCCGAGCGGCGGCGGACGAGCTCTCATTATACCCCGCGCAGCCTGTCCGCGCCCATCGTCGCGCGGACGCTCGAGCCCCTGCTCCGGCAGATGGGCGAGGAGCCGCCGTCGGCGCGGCTCCTCGGGCTCGCGATCTGCGATCCGGCGATGGGGTCCGGCGCGTTCCTCATGGAGGCGTGCCGGTACCTGGCCGACCTGGTGGTGGCCGCCTGGACCCGCGAGGCGGCGCGCGGCGACGCCGCCGCGGCGGAGCGGCTCGCCCGGTCGGGCGGGGACGCCGTGGGCGAGGCGCGGCGGCTCGTGGCGCGGCGCTGCCTGTACGGCGCCGACAAGAACCCCTTCGCCGTGAGCCTGGCGAGGCTGTCGCTCTGGCTCGTGACGCGCGCGCGGGACGAGCCGTTCACGTTCGTCGATCACGCCCTCCGGCACGGCGACTCGCTGGTGGGGCTCGACCTCGCCCAGCTGCGCGGCTTCCACTGGAAGCCCGCCGCGCCGCTGCCGGCGTGCTGCGAGGCGATCGACGCCGCCATCGAGCGGGCGCTCGCGCTGCGGCAGCAGCTCGCCGGGCTCGGGGACGGCGGCGCCGCGCGCGAGCGGGAGCGGCTCGCGCGCGCGGCGGAGGAGGCGATCGGCCGGGCGCGGCTCCTCGGCGACCTCGTGGTGGGGGCGTTCTTCGCGCACCCGAAGGACAGGGACCGGCTGAAGGAGCGCGACCGGCGCGCGCAGCTCGCGATCGCGTGGCTCCGCGGCGGGGGGCCGCCTCCCGAAGAGCTCCTGGCCATGCAGCGGGCGCTCCGGGAGGGGGCTCCGGGGGAGGGGGCGCCGCGGGAGGGGGCGCCGCGGGAGGGGGCGCCGCGGGAGGGCACGCCAGGCGGGGCGCCGCCGCTGCCGCCGCTCCACTGGGCGCTGGAGTTCCCGGAGGTGTTCCAGGAGCCGCGCCCGGACCGCCCGGACGGCGATCGCGCGCCGCGGCCGGCGCGGCTCGACGCGTTCGTGGGGAATCCGCCTTTCCTCGGGGGAAAGCGGATCTCGACGGATCACGGGGACACCTACGCCGCGTGGCTCGAGCAGCTGCACGGCGCCACGAAGAACACCGATCTCGCCGCCCACTTCTTCCGCCGCGCGGCCGCGCTGCTCGGGGGTCGCGGCACGGTGGGGCTCATCGCCACGAACACGATAGCTCAGGGCGACACCCGGCGATCGGGCCTGAAGCCGCTCGTCGAGGCGGGGCGGGCGGTCATCTACCACGCGGTGCGCAGCGTCCCGTGGCCCGGGGATGCCGCCGTCCACGTCGCCGTCGTCCACCTCGCCGTGGGCATGTCGCCGGCCGACGGCGTCCCGCCGCCCCGGCTCGACGGGCTCCCTGTGCGCCACATCAACTCCCACCTGCGCGCGATGCCGGAGCGGCCCGACCCGAGGCCGCTGGAGTCCAGCCGGGATCTCTGCTTCATCGGCTGCTTCCTCCGCGGCGACGGCTTCGTCCTCACCGACGGCGAGGCGCGGGCGCTCTGCGCGGGCGACCCGGCGGCCGGCGAGGTGCTCCGCCCGTTCCTGGGCGGCGAGGAGGTCAACTCGTCGCCTTCGCACAGCCCGCACCGCCACGTCATCGATTTCGGCGAGCGCGGGCTGGAGGACGCGGGGCGCTGGCCCGCGCTCCTGTCGATCGTGCGGAGTCGGGTCAAGCCGGCGCGGGATCGCCTGAGGCTCACCGGGATCGACGCGGGGCACCGGGCGCGATGGTGGCAGTTCGCCAACCCGCGTCCGGAGCTCCGGCGCACGATCGCGCCGCTCGGGCGCTGCCTCGTCGCGGCGCGGGTGACGAAGCACCTGTGCTTCGCCTTCCAGCCGGCGGGGCGGACGTTCTCGGACCAGCTATGCGTGTTCGCCATCGACGATCACGCGCGCTTCGCGGTCCTCCAGTCGCGAGCGCACGAGTCGTGGGCGCGCCTGCTCTCCTCGACGATGGGAGAGGGCCTCCGGTATGCGCCGTCGGACTGCGTGGAGACGTTCCCCTTCCCTCACCCGGAGCGCCTGGCCGCGGGCGGGCGCGTCGAGGCCGCCGGCGAGCGCCTCTACACCGCGCGCGCAGCGCTGATGGTCGAGCTGGGAGAGGGCCTGACCGCCATGTACAATCTCCTCAAGGCCCCTGCCTGCGCGCGCCCGGGCGTCGTCGAGCTCCGCCGTCTCCACGAGGAGATGGACCGCGCCGTCCTCGCCGCGTACGGGTTCGGCGACATCGAGGTTCCGCCGTACACCACGCCGGTCACGCCCCGCGAGCGGAGCGCGGCGGGCGCCTTCGAGGATGAGGTGATCGACCGGCTCTTCGCGCTGAACGAAGCGCGGGCCGCCGAGGAGGAGCGGCGGCGCGGGGAGGCCGAGCAGCGCGGCCCGCGGCCCGGCGAGCCGTCGCGCGCGCCGGGGCCGGGGCGCCGGGGCCGGTCCGGCGGCTAGCACCGACCGCGCGAGTCGGTGAAGTCGCCTGCCGAGCTGCGGCTCGCCCCGCGCGTCAGAAATTCCGCCATGGGTCATCCAGCCGCCGCCCGCCCGCGCTCTGCGCCGCCGGCCACCGCGCGAGGAAGGCCCGGACCTCCTCGGCCAGGCGCGCGGGCGGCGCGATGCCGTCGATGCGCGTCCAGCGCCCCTCCGCCGCGCGGCCGATGAGCGTGATCGGGGTGTGCTGCTCCTTGATGGGCGCGCGTCCGCCGAGCGCGTCGAGCACCCGGCCCACGCGCTCGCCGCTGCCCGTCAGAAACACCCAGCCCGGCCGCCGGCCAAACTTCTCCGCATAGCCCTTCAGCCGCTCCGGCGTGTCCGTCGCGGGGTCCAGCGAGATGGAGACGAGCCGCACCTCCCGCTCCAGCGCGTCGCCGAGCTCGTCCTGGAGCCGGCCGAAGATGGCCGTCATCGGCGAGCAGATCGTTGTGCAGGTCGTGAAGACGAAGTTCACCACGAGCACGCGATCCTTCGCGAGCTCGCGGAGACGCACCGGCGCGCCGTCCTGATCCACGAGCTCCTCGTCCGGCACCGCGACGCCCGGCGCCGGGGCCGATCGCACCGCCGCCGCGCCGCCCTGCGCCGGGAGCGGCGGACCCGGATCAGCGCCGGCAGCCGCCGGATCGCTCTCGCGGTCGCACGAGGCGGCGGCGAGCGCGCCGGCGAGGAGCAAGGCGTTCGGCACGGAGAGCGAGAGAGATCGCATATCGGCCTCACTGCGGGTATGGCCTCATCGGCGCCCGCGAGGGGGCGCTCGCGTCGAGCGCCTTGGGTTCGAGCGCCATCCTCCGACGAGCGAAGAGCGGGCGCCACGCGGCGCCGCCCTCGATCGTGGGCGATCGAGGGCTGGCCAGCGGACGAGGAGCTTTGTCGCGCGATCCCTTCAGGTCAAGAATCTTCGCCGACCGGCTCACGCCGGAGAGGCGAGACAGCCATGTCCCCGCCGTCAGAAATCGACGCAGACGGGCTCGTCGATCCGCAGCACGGACGCCTGGTTGAAGCGCGCCTTGTACGCCTCGCGGATGGCCTCGATGCTGTCCGAGACAGCCTGGCTGCCGTCGTGGAGGAGCATGAGCAGCCGGCTGTCCTCGCGGATCAGCTCATCTGTCGTCGCGAGGTACTGGCCGTCGACGTCGAACTGCGTCAGCCCGTCCCTGAAGCGCGGGGTCACGACCGTGTCGACGAACGCCTGCCACTCCTCCTGGGTGACGGGGGGCTCGTCGAACCGATCCAGACCGAAGAAGAGCTCGGTCCGGATCATCGGCTCCCCGCCGTCGCAGGTCATCCCGGGCGCCGGCTGCGCGCTGTCGTCTGCCGCGGCGCTGCCGCAGCCGGCGGTCGCGAGGAGCACGGCGAGGAGGGCGCGCGAGATCGATCGGTCGGGCATGGATGTTTCCTCCGAGACGAGGGCGCTCAGGCGCACGGCGACGTGCGACCGGCAAGCTATCACGGCCGCCGCGACGGGTTAGCTCATGTTGTACGCGACCATCGCGATGCCCGCCGCGATCAGGACGATGCCGCCGATCTGCAGCGTCGTGAGGGTCTCGCGCAGGTAGTAGACGGAGAAGACCGAGATGATCAGGAAGCCGCCCGAGGACATGATCGGATAGGCGATCGACAGGTTGATGCGCTTGAGCGCCAGGACGTAAAACAGGATGTTCGACGCGAAGAGCACGAGCCCGAGCACGAGGTGGTAGTTCGTCGCGAGCGCGAGCCCCTTCTCGACGAGCGTCAGCCCCTCCATCGGAGGGACGCGCCGCGAGGCGAGCTTCATGAGGATGTTCGCGGTCGCGTTGAAGACGAGGGCGATGATGAGGAAGAGGTAACCTTGAGCCATGTCTGCTGTGCGACGAGCGCCGGGGCCCCGGAGGCTCGCCTTCCCGGGAGACCTCTCGCGCAGCGGGCGGCATGGATCAACCGTGAAGCGCGCGCACCTTCCCCGCGCCTCGCGCCTCGCGCAACGCTCGGTGAAGCTTCGCCGGCGAGCTCGGCCGAAATGGCCGTGGCCGGCCGCCTGCCTCGGTGCGAGACTGCCGCGCGCCATGAGCTTCGAGGGGGTGGAGATGTCGTTTGCGGCGACGATCGCCGCGGTGGGGACGGCCGGCCGGCCGGGGCGGCGGTGCTTGACGCGCAGGCCGTCTTCTACCCCGAGACAGAGCACATCATGGGGTGGGACGTCGTGGACACCGGCTTCCGGGTCGTCCTCTCCGCGGGCGTCCCGGCTCTCGTGCGCGAGCACGTGCGGCGCGACGTCGACGCGTTCCTCGCGCGGCACCGCCTGTCGCGGGGCGACATCCGCCACTGGATCGTCCACACGGGCGGGCCGAAGGTGCTCGAGGCCATCACCGAGACGCTCGAGCTGCCCGAGGACGCGCTCGTGGCGCTCGCTGCGCGAGCTCGAGCGGCAGCGCGGCGCCCAGCACCACCGAGTCCGCCGTCACGCCGGGATCCAGATCGCGCCCGACACAGCCAGGATACTCGACGAGATCCGATAGATCCGTCTCCGACAGGCGGTACTGCGGCATCACCGGGCTCAACCGCTGGCCCGCAGGCCCCCGCCCCTCCCGGATCGCCGCCACGGGGGCTCGACCTCGCCCAGCGGAGGTGTTCCAGGAGGCGCGCGCGGCCGACGGTCGGCCCGTGGGCGATCCGGAGCCCCGATCGGAGCGGCTCGACGCGTTCGTGGGGAATCCGCCGTTCTCGGGGGCAAGTGGATCTCGATGGATGATGCCGCGGTCCACGTCGCCGTCGTCCACCTCGCCGTGGGCATGTCGCCGCGCGACGGCGCCTGTCGATCGTCCAGAGCCCGGTGAAGCCGGAGCGCGATCGCGTGAGGAGCACAGGGGTCGACGCCGGCCACAAGGCGCGATGGTGGCAGTTCGCGACCCCGCGCCCGGAGCTCCGGCGCAGGATAGCGCCGCTCCGACGGTGCCTCGTCGCGGCGCGGGAGATGAAGCACCTCTGCTTCGCGTTCCTGCCTGTCGATCGGACGTTCTCGGACCAGCCGTGCGTCTTCGCCAGAGGACCACGCGCGCTTCGCGGTGCTCCAGTCGCGAGCGCACGAGGCGTGGACGCGCCTGCTCTCCTCGACGATGGGAGAGGGCCTCCGGTACGCGCCGTCGGACTGCGTGGAGACGTTCCCCTTCCCTCGCCCGGAGCACCACGTCGAGGGCGGCCCCCTAGTGGACTGTTCGACAAGTTTTTTAACATAATCACGCGGCATGCCGCTCAACCCAGCGGTGCATCTTCTGCCGCGTCCAGGACCACCTGAAAGGGTGAGCGTAGAGCTGGTCGTACTCCCGCCAGCTCGCGTTCAGGTGCTCGACGAACTGCTGGCGGCTGTTCCAGCTGCCGCGCTTCAGGTAGCGCTCGCTGAATGCGCGCAGCAGCAGCTCGGCCTGGTTGAGCCACGAGGCGTGCGCCGGCGTCACAAGCACGCGGACGTGCGGGTAGCGGGTACGCAGCAGGGTGGTGGTCTCCTGTGCGACGTGGGACGGGGCTCCGTCCCAGATCAGGTGCACGCGTCGCGCATTGCAGCACTCGTGGAGTAACTCCGGCAGGATCGCGCGCAGGTGCTCGCTATCGTTCCGGCTGGGGCACCACCCGCGCATCTTGCCCGTGTGCACATCGAGCACGGCGGCGAAGTTCACCGTCCCGTGCCGGATGTACTCGAACTCCTGGTGCTCGACCTGGCCGCGCCTCACGGGGCGGGTCGGTCGCCGACGTTCGAGCACCTGGATGTTCGGCTTCTCGTCGAAGCAAAGTACAACTTCGCCGCGCGCAGCTAGATCCGAGGCTCTTTCGTAGCACCACAGGATGCGCGTCGCCCTCCTCTCGAAGTCGGCATCGATCGTGGGCGTCTTCCAGTACCGCGAACGGTGGGGTTGGAGATCGGCGGTACGCAAGATCAGCGAGACGGTCGAGTGCGCGATCTTCGGCACCAGCCCACGCTCAGCCGCCACCTTCGCCAGGCTGCGCGTCGACCAGTGCGTCATGTGCAGCCCCAGCCCTGCGGGCTCACAACAGGCGAGCATCTCGAGACCGACGCGTTGCAGAGGGGGAAAAAGCCCGGGGCCGACCTTCGCGAGGAGCGTCCTCGGCCGCCCGAACCCCCAACTTTTCGTACCGACGGCAGAGGTGCCAGATGGTCTCGCGCCTCTGCTCCACGTGCGCCGCCAGTTCCTCCACGACCGTCGCCGGGTCTGCCATGGCCAAGAGCACCCGAGCTCGGCGAGCGACGCGTTGCTCGGTGCGTCCATCGCGCACCAGCCGCTCCAGGTACGCCCGATCCTCCCGCGACAGCTCGATCCTCCTGGGTGGTCGTCCTCGCATGCCGAAGCTTACGCCACCCCGGGGAATATGTTAAAAAACTTATCGAACAGTCCACTAGAGGCCATCGGCGAGCGCGTCTACCGGCGCGCGCCCGGCTGATGGCCGAGCTGCAAGAGGGCCTGACCGCGACGTACAACCTCCTCAAGGACCCGGCCCGCGAGCGCCCGGGGCTCACCCAGCTCCACGAGGAGATAGACCGCGCCGTCCTGGCCGCGTACGGGTTCGACGACATCGAGGCTCCCCCGTATACCGCGCCGGCCATCCCCGGCGAGACACAGGCGTGGGGAGCCTTCGAAGATCAGGCGATCGACCGGCTGTTCGCGCTGAACGAGGAGCGCGCCGCGGAGGAGCGGCGCCACGAGCACGCTCCGTCGCTGCCCCCCTGACACGCCGCCTCCCGTGCTGCCCGGCGCCCGGACGGGCGGGAAAGACGTGGTGTCAGGCAGGACTTGCCTTGCGTGCTTGCGGGCACCTTTCACGGAGGTGAAGACCCGAGAATGACAAGGCGGCGCAGCATCGCCCTGGGCGCAACGGTATCCATGAGCAGGGAACTCGAAAAATCAACAACCCAACGAATGTCTCGCACTTTGAGCAACTCTACACAAACATAAACTCATGGCGCAAACAGAAACCACATGTCAGGAATGGGACCCTCAGAGGGACGGCGCGCCGCGTGCGCTTTGGTCGAGAGCGGGGCGACGATTTGCGCCTCACCAGAGCGGCAAGGCGTCGGCTCCCGGAAAAGAGGTGCCGCGAGCATGAGCTCTTTTATCGAACAAAGATTGTTGTCCATGACGACCCCGCCTGCCGTCTCTCGCTATCTTTCCGGGGCGGAGCAGGCGGACAGCCTCTCACCTGACACCCTGGCACGATACCACGCGGAGTCGCTCAGGACGATCGTCCAACGAGCATACCGCAAGTCATCGTTCTACCGGACCAAGATGGGCGAGGTAGGGATCGCGCCCGGCGACATCCAGAACGCGTCCGACCTCGTCAAGCTCCCGTTCCTGACGAAGGACGAGCTCCGCGGGCAGCCCTACCGCCTCTTGACCTGCGACAGGAGGGACATCGCGCTGATCCAGGTCTCCACCGGGACCACCGGCGGCGAAGAGATCTACATGGCGTACACGTGGAACGACTACCTGCTTTACGACCTGGCGCCCCGGTACTCCAGGCTGTTTCCCGTCGGCCCCGGTGACATCTGCCTGAACGCGCTCCCGTACGAGATGAGCACCGCGGGGCTCGCCTTTCACAAGACGTTCATGGATGGCTACCACGCCACCGTCGTCCCGGCCGGCAAGGGCGGGGCCTATTCGACGCCGCAGAAGACGGTCAAGACGATGAAGGACCTGCGCCCGAGCATCGTCGTCACGAGCCCCTCCTGGGCCATCGCGCTGGCCGAGGAGGCCCAGAGGAGTTCGTTCGACCTGACCAGCCTGCGCCTCAAGAAAATGTGGCTCACGGGGGAGGGGTGCTCTCCCGCCCTCCGCGGGCGCATCGAGAAGATCTGGGGCACCACGGCCAATTTTTTCTACGGGTCGCTCGAGTGCGGGGCGCTCGGGATCGAGTGCGACCATCACGACGGCTATCACGTGCCAGCAGCGCATGTCATCATGGAGATCGTCGACCCCAAGACCGGCCGCGTCCTCGATCCGGGCGAGACGGGCGAGATCGTCGTAACAGGGCTGCTCCGCTACGACAGCCCGCTCCTCCGCTTCCGGACCGGAGACCTCGGGTGCCTGAACGCGGCCCCGTGCCCGTGCGGGGTCGCGATGCCCCGGTTCCACATGAAGGGCCGCGTCTTCGACCAGATCCGGTTTCATGGCAAGGAGATCTCGCCCATCCACCTGGAAGAGCACTTGATGCGGATGCCGGAGGTCGGGAACTGGTTCCAGTTCGTCATGCCGG
This sequence comes from Sorangium sp. So ce590, assembly GCF_051521365.1. Lineage (NCBI taxonomy): Bacteria > Pseudomonadati > Myxococcota > Polyangiales > Polyangiaceae > Sorangium > Sorangium sp. So ce590. Next base: position 2,737,740 of record NZ_CP150346.1, on the reverse strand, counting down.
CTTCGGGCCAGGCGCGCATCAAGGTCCGGTGCGAGCTCGCGAGCGGCATGGAGCCCAGCGCGCCGCTGGCACAGGCGCTCGCCACGAGGCTGCAAGCCGCGACCTCCCTGCCCTTCGACTTCGAGTTCGTGGATGCGCTCCCGCGCGCCGGCGTCAAGGTGGCGCGGGTCGTCCGGGAGTAACAGGCAGCTAATATGGGAATGGTGGCTAGGCGATGATCATCGATGCACACGCACACGTCTCTCCGACGAGCTACGGTTCTGCCGAGAACTACCTGGAGCAGCTCAGGCAAGGCGGCATCCAGAGGGGCGTGGTCTGCCCCGGCGGGATGCTGGATGTGCGGCAGTTCAATGCGTATATCACCGGCAAGAGCAAGCCGGATGCGGTCCCGAAGAACGACTACGTCGCCGAGTCCGTGAAGACGAACCCCGCGCTGCGCGGGCTCGCCTGCGTCGACCCGTGCGATCCGAAGGCCGTGGATGTCGCGGAGCGATATCTCGGGAAGGGGCTCCGCGGGCTGATGGTCACGCCGCTGGTCCACAGGTTCTCGTTCTGCGATGACGTGATGGCTCCTCTGGCCCGCCTCTGCGGCGAGCGCGAGGTGCCCATCTATTCGCATGTAGCGTTCAGGCCGGGGGCGAACACGTCCGACTATGTGGAGCTCGCGCGGCGGTTCCCGAGGACGAACTTCATCCTGGAGCACATGGGGGCCGGCCACGTCGACAACGACGCGTCAGCCGCCGCCGCCAAGCTGGACAACCTCTTCCTGGAGACCTCCCTCAGCAGCTATCTGCAGATCCTCCTGTCGGTGCAGCAGGCCGGAGCGAGCAAGGTGATCTTCGGCTCCGAGTATCCGCTGTCCCACCCGGCCGCAGAGATCCAGAAGGTGCTCCTCTTGCCGATCTCCTCGGGCGAGCGCGAGAAGATCCTGGGCGGGAACATCCGCGAGCTGCTCCATCTGGAGAGCGCATGAGCGATGGATCGGACCATGGTACTTCCGGATCGACTGGTGGCCATCAATCAGGTGCTGGAGCACGCGCGGAGCTCCGATTTCCATCGGCAACGCCTGCCCAGCGCCCCGCTCCGGACGTGGGAGGAGTGGAGGAGAATCCCGCTGATGACGAAGAGCGATATGCTCCAGCGGTCGCCGCACGGCATGGCGTGCGCCCCGAACCGCGAGCTGCTCCAGTACCACGAGTCCTCCGCGACGACTGGCGCTCCCGTATCGGTGTGGTACAGCAGCCGGGACCTCGCGGAGATCCGGGAGCGGTTCGCCCGGTGGGGCGTCGGGTTCACGGACGAGGACCGGGTGCTCATCCGGTTCCCTTATGCGCTCTCCACCATCGGGCCGTTCGTCCAGATGGCGGTCCAGCAGAAGGGCGCGTGCGCGATCGCCGCCGACAGCCGGACCACGATCACCCCGCTCCGGCGCGTGGTGGATCTGATGCGGAGGCTCGACGTCACCGTCCTCGCCACGATCTCGCTCTCGGCGGTGATGATCGCCGAGGCGGCCGAGATGACGGGCCTCGATCCGCGCCGGGACTTCCCCCGGCTACGCGCCATCTGCTGCGCCGGAGAGCCCCTCAGCCCGCACCGGCGGAAGCTCGTCGAGGGGATCTGGGGAGTCCCCGTGTACGACAACTTCGGGATGACCGAGACGGGGCCTCAGGCCATGGATTGTGCGGAGCGCAGGCTGCACCCGTGGCAGGACTGCTTTCTCATGGAGGTCCTCGACGACCGGCTGGAGAGGTGCGTGGCGCCGGGGGAGATAGGGCAGCTCGTCGTCACGTCGCTCACGCGGCGGGCCACTCCGATGGTCCGGTACGTGACGGGAGACAGGGTGAGGTGCCTCGGAGAGCCCTGCGCGTGCGGTGAGAGCACGACGCTCGAGATCCGCGGCCGGGCGGACGACACCCTGTGGGTGAGCGGCAAGCCGTTCGATCTTTGGGAGCTCGACGCGATCGTCTCCGGGCTGCCCAGCCGCCGGTTCTGGAGGGTCTCGCCGAGAGGTGACGGGCTCCACGTCATCGTGGAGCGCGAGAGGGAGGAGGACCGTATCGAGCCGGGCCTCGTCGATGAGCTATCGCGAGCGCACGGCGCCCGCGTGCAGGTGGAGCTGGTCCCCAAGGGGACACTTTATGACAGGAGCGAACCGGTCTCGTTCGGGATGACGGGCAAACCGGTCTATGTGAGCAAATCCATCGCGCGTACCTGAGCGCGATACCTATGAAACGCGAAGGGGAGGATCGAGCATGAGCATGGCACCTACGAGCAGCCGCAGCGGCGTCATCGCCAACGGCAACAACAAAAGCCTCGCTGTCACCATGGAGAAGCGCGAGCGCATCCGGCTCGATCGCGTCGAGGGAGATCGCAACCGGATGGCGGAGTCCGACGCCCTCGTCGTCTGGTTCGACTCGGCGAAGATCGCGACGCCGGGCGACGACGACGGCATGCTTGGGCGGGTGGTCCACCTGGCCTATACCGGCGTCGTCCTCTATCCGGAGAACCTGTCCGCGCTCGCGCCCGCCGTCCCGTCGCGCATGCTCAAGGTCCTTCACGCCGAGCGCGCCGAGGATCTGGCGCGCCTCGCGCCGCTGCCGGACGGCGGCAAGGACGTGGTGATCGCCAGCCCGGACGTGCAGCTCCTCGGGAAGGCTGCGGAGATGGGGCACAGGACCTGCTTCCGCGCCTACGTGGACGATGGTGAGAGCCTGCACAAGTCCATCGCGGAGGGGCAGCGTCACGCCTACCTGATGATCCGCTTCCGCGACCCCACCAACATCCCCCTGGAGCTCGTGATCGCCACGCTGCAGGCCACGAAGACGGTGCTCATCAAGGAGATCAACTCTCCCCTCGACGTCGACGACGCCATCGTCACGTTGGGAGTGATGGAGGTCGGAGCGGATGGAGTGATGTTCTCGCCACGCTCCCACGAAGCGCTGAGCGAGTTCGTCTCGCGGCTCGGCCGGCTGGAGCGCGCGGCGGTGAAGCTCGAGGTCGCCACGATCGTGAAGAGCACCCCGATCGGCATGGGCGAGCGGAGCTGCATCGACACCACCACGCTGTTCTCGCCCACCGAGGGCATCATCGTGGGGTCGACCTCGCAGGGCGGGATCCTGTGCTGCCCCGAGGTCTTCTTCCTGCCTTACATGGAGCTCAGACCCTTCCGGGTCAACGCGGGCGCCGTCCACAGCTACGTCTACAACTTCGGAAACCGCACGGATTACATGAGCGAGCTCAGGGCGGGCTCCCCCGTGATGATCGTCGACCGCACCGGCAGCGCGCGCCGGGCGAGCGTCGGGCGCATGAAGACGGAGGTCCGACCGCTGCGCCTCATCGAGGCGGACTTCCAGACGGGCGAGCGCATCAACATCATCATGCAGGACGACTGGCACGTGCGCATCTTCTCTGAGGACGCAAAGCCGCTCAACATCACCGAGCTCCGGCAAGGCGACAAGGTGCTCGGACATCCGGCCACGCCCGGCCGCCACGTGGGCATCAAGGTCGACGAGCACATCATCGAAACGTGAACGCTCGGACACTCGTGCGCTCAATACCCGAGAGGCTTTCGCCATGAATGGATTTCCCAAGAAGATTCGTTGGTCTCGCTTCCTGGATCGGCAGTGCGGCCGTGGCATCATCGTCCCCATCGATCACGGGCTCACGATGGGACCGGTGGAAGGGCTGAACAGCACTGCGCAGGTGGCGCGCTGGATAGGGCACCCCGGGATCACCGGCATCATCGCCCACAAGGGCATGGTGGAGCGGCTCGCGAACTACGGGCTGCTCGGGGGCGCGGGCATCATGATCCACCTCAACGGCATGACGTCGCTCGCTCCGAATCCAAACACCAAGGAGCGGCTGACGTCCGTGGAGGCCGCGCTGCGCCTCGGCGCGGACGCGGTCTCGCTGCAGCTCAACTTCGACGGGACCAATGACGCCCACAACCTGAGCCAGCTGGGGGCGGTCGTGGACGAGGCCCAGCGCTACGGGGTACCTGTGCTCACCATGCTCTACGACAAGGTCCCGCCCGAGGGAGACCAGCCGCGACTGACGCGGATGCGCCACCTGATGCGCGCGTGCGTGGAGCTCGGGACGGACGCCCTCAAGCTTGAGGCGCCCACCCAGATCTCGTATCTGAGCCAGCTGCTCGCGGGCGTCGTGGAGCACACCGCCGTGTTCATCGCGGGCGGGGCGGTGCGCTCCGAGGACGAGGTGCTCCAGCTGGCGCAGGAGGTGGTGGCCCGCGGCGCGACCGGGCTGTGCGTCGGGCGCAACATCTTCCAGCGCGAGTCGGCGTCCGCCGTCCTGACCCAGCTGCAGAGGGTGGTCCTCGGCGCCAGCGAGACGCCGGTGTCCGAGGCCCCCAGGTCGTCCGCGCGCGCCGGCGCCAACGGCTCCGGCGCTCAAGGCAAGCCGCCGCACGCCGCAGGGGGGGCAGCGAAGTGAGCCCATCGTCCGATCGGCTTCCGAGCAGCGGCGTCCATCCCCCGCTGCTCGTCAAGAAGTTCGGAGGGAGCTCGGTGGCGAGCATCGAGCGCATGCGCAACGTCGCGCGCATCTCGCTCGAGAGCCAGCGCGCGGGCAACGACGTGGTGGTGGTGGTCAGCGCCATGGGCGGGGAGACAGACCGCCTCTTGTCGCTGGCGCAAGGGGTCCTCCCGCTCCCGGACGGCCGGGAGCTCGACGTCCTCGTCTCGACGGGAGAGCAAGTGTCGGTCGCGTTGACCGCCCTCGCCATCCACGCCGAGGGGGGACAGGCCTGCTCGTTCCTGGGGCATCAGCTGCCCGTGCTCACGGACAGCGCCTTCACCAAGGCGCGAATCCAGGAGGTGAACGACGGCCCGATCCGGAGGGCGCTCACGCGCAGGCAGATCGCGGTGGTGGCCGGGTTCCAGGGCGTCGACGCCTCCCGGAACATCACCACGCTGGGCCGCGGCGGCTCCGACACCACGGCGGTGGCCCTGGCGGCGGCGCTCGGCGCGTACGTCTGCGAGATCTACACCGACGTGGACGGCATCTACACGGCCGACCCCCGCGTCTGCCCGGCCGGCCGGAAGCTCCGGTCCATTCCTTATGAAGAGATGCTCGAGCTCGCGTCCCTCGGCGCGAAGGTCCTGCATGTGCGCAGCGTGGAGATAGCCATGAAGTACCAGGTTCCAGTGCATTTACGCAGCTCGTTCACGGAGGAAGAAGGGACGTGGGTCGTCGATCGCGAGCGCGCGATCGAGGGCAAGGCGCTGATGGGCCTGGCCTGCGCTCCGGATCAGGTGCGGGTCGAGCTCGTCGGCGTGGCGTGCCGCCCGGACCTGATCGCGGAGGTGACAGGCATCCTGGCAGAGCTGAACGTCTGCGTGGACATGCTCTGCCACCCCGCTGGCGTCCCCGAGGAGCCACGCGTGGACGTCGCCTTCACGCTCCCCGCGGTGGAGCTGCGCCGCGCCCGGAGATGCCTGGAGCAGTTCGTCGCGAGCGCGAGGCAAGGCGAGATGCGGGTGTCGGACAGCCTGGCCAAGGTGTCGCTGGTGGGCATCGGCATCCGTTCGCATCCGGGGATCGCCGCCCACCTGTGCCGCAGCCTGGTCCAGCACGGCATCGCCGTGTCGGGCCTGACCGTGAACGAGCTGAGGATCAGCTGCCTCGTGGACGCGCGCGCGGCGGACCAGGCCATCAACGTCCTGCATGAGGCGTTCGGGCTCGCGCCGACGAAGGAGCTTCCCAAGGCGCTCGACCCGGTGGCGACCCAGCCGCCCTCCTCCGCCGCGAGCAGGTCCCGTCGGGGCGCGGCGCGCGGACTCAACGGCAAGCAGGCCGGCACCGATACGCCAGACCAGTAAGCGAGACCGAGCTCGCGTCCGGCACGCCCCGCGCGCCGATGAGAGCGCGTCGCCCCCACCTCATCCGGCACACCGACGAGCTGCTGTTACCCGGCCATGGCCGGATCATCGGTGCGCGTCGTACCCGGGGAACTTCGCCGAGGAGACGACTCCCATGAAATGCGAGAGGATCATCATTGCGCTGGTCGCGGCGAGCGCCGCGTCACCGATCGTGCTTCATGCCGTGTGGCGGCCGCTCGGCACCGCGGCCGGGGCCTTCGCGGCCGTGCCGGCGCCGCTCCTGACGCTGATCGCGGTCCTGATCCCGCTGGCCTGCGCGATCGTGCTCGCGGCCTTCGCAGGCCACCCGGCCGGCGCGAGGGCGACGCAGGGAGCAGCGATGCTCTTCGCCGGCGCTGCGGCGGTCGCGGTGGGCGCACCTCGCGGCGCCCTGCTGCCGCTTGTGCCCCCGTTCGCCGCGGTCCTCGCGATCTCCGGCCTCGGCCTGCCCTGGGTCGCGCGCCGCCTGCCCGCCTCGCTCGACGGCGTCGCCCGGAGGCGCAGGGTCGCCGCTGGGCTGTGGGCGGTGCTCGGCCTCGTCGTGGTGCTCCAGACCGCCCGGTTGAGCATCTTCATGGCCGACCCATCGATCACGGGCGCCTCGCTGCTGCCAAAGAGCGCGTTCTTCGTGCGTCACGCCTGCCTCGGCGCCTACATCAATGCGGCCGAGCTCAGCCGCCATGGCGTCGCGAACGTGTACGAGGAGCCGCGCGCATCGAGCGGCCCTGCCGCCTCGCAGCTGCCGCCGGCCATCGATGTCGGGCCGTTCATGCTCGAAGCCTACCAGTACCCGCCGCCCTTCCTGCTCTTGCCGCGCTTCGCGCTCCTCTTCACGCGGGACTTCTTCATCCTTCGCACCGCCTGGTTCGCCGTCCAGGCAGGGCTGCTCGCCTTCGCGCTCCTCCGTCTGGCCCGCTGGATCGGCGGAGAAGAAGGCACAATCGCGGCGCTGCTCTCGCCGCTCGCGTGGATCTCGCTCCCGAGCTCCCTGGGGCTCCAGCTTGGCAACTTCCAGATCACCGCGATCGCCCTGTCCATCCTGGCCATGATCGCCTTCGAGGCTCGCCGTCCGGAAATCGGGGGAGCGCTGCTCGCGTTCAGCGTCCTCTCGAAGCTCTGGCCCGGCCTGCTCGTGATCTACCTGCTCGCGCAGCGGCGCTGGCGCGACGCCGCCTGGGTCCTCGGCTCCGCGCTCGTCCTGGTCCTCGCCTCCCTCGCCGTCCTCGGACCAGGCCCATTCGCCGCGTTCATGAGCTACCAGGTGCCGCGCCTCTCCAGCGGCGAGGCGTTCGGGTTCATGAGCCGGTCGGTGGCAGCCCTGGTGGGGAACTACTCGGTCTTCGGGATACCCTTCAAGCTGAGGGCGCTCGGCGTGCCCGGGATGTCACCTTCAATATCCTCGTCGCTCTCCTGGCTTTACACGCTCGTCGCGCTCGGCCTCGCCGTGATCGCTGCTCGCCGGATCGACGATCGTAGGCTGAAGGCGTGCGCGTGGCTCGCGCTGCTGAGCCTCGGCGCGCTGCGCGCCCCGTTCGCGCCCGGCTACGTGCTCGTCTCGACGCAGTGGCTCATGACGCTGCTCGCGGCCGAGGCGCGCAGCCGCCGCGCCGTGGTCGCGCTCGTCGCGAGCTGGCTCGCGATCTCGACCATGATCCCCCCGACCGAACCGCGCGTGACGCTCCCCCTCACCATGGTGGCTCAGGCCGCGGGCTTCGCGCTTCTCTCCTGGAGCGTGCTGCGAAAGCGCCGGCCGGTCACGGCGCCGCGCCCCGCCGATGCGCGGAAGCCAGCGCTGGAACCTGCGTCATGAAGCGCGCGCTCGGACCGCCAGGGCCCCGAGACGCCCAGGAGCGAAGGAGGTCTCCTGGGCGGCCTCTCCGCCCTTTGCGGCCGCTCTCCTCGAACGGATCGGCGCGCTAGCGAGCCTCGATGAAGGCGGCGCCGGGGAACTCGCGCACGTACTTGAAGTACGCGGCGAGGTGCCGGTCAGCCGCCACCAGCACGCCCTGTCGGAAGCGGAGGGAGGTGAGGACCCTGTCGTCCTCCTCCAGCAGCCTCGCGGTGTACGCGGCGATCGTGTCCAGCTTCCGCTCGAGGGCGGCGCGCTCCTCCTCGGACCGCGGGTGCGTGTCGCGGAGGCCGACCACCGAGAAGATCATGGTCTCGCCGGGCCGGAGCGGCGTGCCGCTGAACAGCGTGCCCGTCTCGTGGCCGCTGTCGTCGCGGTAGAGCGAGAACGTATTCGCGCCCATGATGAGGCCATGCCGCTTCTTGTGCTGCTCGGTGATGGTGTACTCGATGCTGTACTCCTTGATCTCGATCCTGTCAGGCTCCGTGATCGCGATGCCGTGGAGCGCGCGGAGGTGCTGAAAGTCGAGCCCGTTGGACACCGGCAGCCACGGCTCGTAGGGGACCACGCCGTTCATCCGGGTCCGATAGACCATCTCGGACTCGTTCATCCTGGGGATGTACGGCAGCTCGAACAGCGGCTCCTCGCCGGTGAACGCCCAGACGAGCCCCCACGCCTCGGCGCTCGGATACGTGAAGATCCTCGCCCCGGGCGGGATCTTCCCTTCGCCGGGGATCCGGACGCATGTTCCTGTCGTATCGAAGCTCCAGTGGTGGAACGCGCACCGGACCTGCCCGTCGCAGAGATCACCGACGGACAGATCGGCGCCCAGGTGCGGGCAGTATGCGCTCTGGACCACGGGCTTGCCCGAAGGGTCGCGGTAAAGGACGACGCGGCCCCCGAGGAAGTCCCTCCCGATCGGCGCTCCGATGCCGAGCTCGCTCGACATCGCCAGCGGATACCAGCCTTGATGATAGACGTGCCCCTCGCCGCGGACACGATCTCGCTTGTTCAGGTTCGCGCGGATGATGGTCATGCGTCCTCCTCCCTTGCAGGTGCAGGATTGCTCGCGGTCGCCGGCGCCCCCCCGCCGACGCCGGCAGCCGGAGCTCTCTAGCCTCCTCGATTACATACCGAGCGCTCTAGCTTCCTCGATTACATGAAAATCGCGCCGAGCAGCGACGCCATCGTAATAACTGGCAGACACCCTGCTCGCAACACATTCATGACAGATTTCAGCGAGGCACGATTGACCTCGCAGAGCGCTTACCGCGCGGGCAGATCGGCGTATTGCTCATCCACGCCGGCGCGACGCGCGCTGGGACGGATGCTGGCCGGCGCAGCGCCATGTCGGCGACGTACAGGCGTACCACGCCGCAAAGAGGAGCATCTTGCAAATCTTCATCGCATTGCTAAACAGGCGTGTCGATATAGCGTGAAACATCCGTGGGAGCTGATCGCCTGAGGCCGCTCAGCTGACCTCTCTGCGGCACGGTGTCCTCCGGGACGCCGCCCCTCGCGAACCGGCCATCATGCGCTGGCACCGGGAGGTTGCCTCCGGCGCAGCGTGGCGCCGCCGATCTCGGTGCGGGCGAGTTTGCTCATAAGAGGCGATGCTATGGCATACGACAGCGCGTATCAGAGCTCGAGGTGTATCGTGCGGCTCGCTGCATTTGGGCTGGGGGCGCTCGCTCCCCACGCTGATCCTCACCGGCACCGCGGACGAGCTGGTGCCCCCCCGAGGGACCGAGGCGGGTCTTCGCGAACGCTCCGCCGCCCGTCACCCTGGTGGAGCTCATCGGCGGGACGCACAGCGGGTTCATGAAAGGAGGTGCCGTTCGTGAACAACACGGATACCATGGAATGCGAGCGGCTTCTGAGCGCCGATCCCCGGGCAGGCAACGAGGCCCTCGAGGAGGGTATCACGCGAGGCGTCGGACCAGGCGCGTTCGACCTCGCGGGGTGCCCGGAGCTCTGCGGCGAGCGTCTCACCCAGACCATGGGCGCGACACGGCAGCTCACGCTGACCCGCGCGGCGACCCTGGCACACTTCGAGGCGCGGCTGAGGGGGCGAGAGGACGCGGAGCGCTTCCTGACCCACGAGATCGACGAGGAGAACCCGGACGTGCGCGTCGAGACCAAGCGCTGAACCACCAGGCGCCGCCACCAGAGCGCCGACCTGCACGCGTCCTGGGCTCGCGCCTGGTCACCGATCCCCCGAACGAGCGCAACTCCACGGCTTCGATGCACGAGAGATCACGTCTTCGAGAAAGGATACGGTGTATGGCTTCCTCCAGAAACCGAATTGTCCTGATGTTGCTCGCCGTCGGGCTGCTCATCGGTGGTCCTTCCTGGATTCCGGTCACGCCCCCCCCACGTCCGGTCGGCCCGCTGGAGCTCGTTCAGCCTTTCCTCATCACCTACGATCGGCATGAGCACCACGTGGTCGTCTTCCTCGCCGATCACCCCGACTATAGCGGCATCGAGGCGATGATCACCCTGCGCCGGGGCCAGCCGCCGCTGCTCCGGGCGATCATCAAGCTGCACGACGGCTCCCAGATCGATCATTTCAACGACGCGGAGCTCGCCCGCGGCTGGGCTGGGATCTTCACTGGCCGGCAGACGGTAGTTCGCCCCATCCATTTCGAGGTCCGGAAGGTCCACGGGCTCCCGAGGCTGCGGCTGCGCCTCACCTCCTACCGCGGCGAGGACATCGACCTCTATTTCGAGGCGGCCGCACCGCCGAGCCCCGAGCTCGGCGGGTTCATCAATCCTGGTGGCAGCTCGCAGAGCGCCTCCCTGCCCCTCATGTGGGCCAACGCGAGCTCTGCTCCCAGCGATGCGACGGTGTTGACCATCGACGAGGTGCCCTTCGCGCCCGGCGGCCCGGCGCCGGGGGTCCCGGGGGGCTTCTATACGAGAGACTTCCACATCGGCGTCTTCCGCGCCGGGCACCAGGCGCTCGAGCTGCTCAGCGCCCCGAGCCGCCTCGAAGCAGGGGAATACTGGGTGTACCAGGATCAGCTCGGGAATTCGCACCTCTACGAGATCCTCACCGTGGAAGGCGATGAGCTCACGATCCGCAAGACCACCACATCGCCCGCCTTGACCGAGGAGGTCGTGACGGCCGAGCGGGTGGGAGAGCGGCTCGAGCTCCGCTCGGTCCGGGCCACGGGTCGGCGGGGTTATGAAGGTTCGGCGCATCCCCCGCCCCCCGCGGGCCTCACGCTCGACCTGTCGACCCCAGGCCGATTCTCCGTATCTCTCGGCGAGCACGCCGACCTCGTGACGGGCACGGCCTCTCGAGAGGAGCACGCCCCCACGGAGGGTTGGACGCTCGAGCCCGTCGAGCCGTCCTGGGCTACAAGCCGCCAGGTGACCGCGGCGGTGACCCGACGCGGGGACGCCGATCTCGTCGACAACGAGATCGGCGAGCCCTGATCCGCTCGACGCGTCGACGCTGCCCGGCCGCCCTCATGACGGGGAGCGGCCGCGCTCACCGCGCCCTGCCGTACGGCGATCGCCACGGTCTCTTGGGCAAGCACGACTTCACAGAAGAAGCCCCGAGAACTCGTGCGCTGAGAAAGAAGCTCGACATATGCATGTCTACAGAAACCGTTTTGCCCTGCTGTTACTCCTCCTCGGCCTGCTCCTCGGCGTGCCGGCCTGGATTCCCGTCGTGCGACCCTCATGTCCATCCAGCCTGCCGGACTTCGTCCAGCCGTTCCTCATCACGTTCGATCGGCACGAGGTCCAGGTGATCGCCTTCACCCCGGACCACCCCGCCTACGAGGCCATCGAGGAGTTCGTGACCCGGCGCCTCGGCCGGCCGCCGCTGCTCAGGGCCATCATCACGCTGCGCGACGGCTTCCACGTCGATCACTACAATGACCCCGAGATCGCGCGCGATCGCGCGGCGATCTTCACGGGTCGCGAGACGGTGTACCGGCCGATCGACTTCGAGGAAGGCCAGGTCGACGGCTTCCCGGCGGCCAGGCTGCGGTTCACGTCCTTCCGCGGCGAAGACATCGACGTTTACCTGGAGTCGAGCACCTGGCCAGTGCCGGAGTTCGGCGGGTTCATCGATCCGCTCGGCCACTCGCAAGGCGACGCCTTACCCGTCCTGTGGGCCGATACCAGCGCGGCGGTGAGCGCCGCGAGCTCGGTGACCATCGACGGAGAGCCTGTCGCGCTTGGTGCCCCGGCGCCGGGCGTTCCGGGCGGGATCTTCTCCTTGGGCTTCCGGATCGGCGTCGTCTATGAGGGACGCCTGGAGCTCACGCAGATCCGCTCTCCGCGCCGCCTCGCGGAGGGCGAGCACTGGCTGTATCATGACCACCTCGGGAACAGGCATCTCTACAGGATCCTCGGCGTCGAGGGGAACCAGCTCACGATCCGCAAGACCACCACCTCGCCCGCGTTGACGGAGGAGATCATCGAGGCAGAGGTCGTGAGAGGACGGATCGAGCTCCGCTCGGTCCGGGCCACCGGCCGCACCGGCTTCGATCGACGCGATCCTCCCCCGCCGCCGCCCGCCGGTCTCACGCTGGACCTGTCCGCTCCCGGCAGGTTCTCGCTGTCTCTCGATGAGAACCCCGACCTCATCACGGGTACGGCTTCTCAAGAGCGGGACGCCGCCACCTCGGTGTGGACCCTTCAACCCATCGAGCCGTCCTGGGCGAGGAGCCGGCAGGTGACCGCCACCGTGACCCGGGACGGGGACGTCTTTTTCATCCAGGGCGAGGTCGACGAGCCCTGAGACGCCCTCCCCTGTACCGTCGCGGCCCGAGCGGTGGACAGACGCCATTGCTACAGAACGGCGTGTCTGCCGCAAGCAAACCACGTCTTCCCACGCTGACACATTGATCTGTCGCAGCGCACATTGCAGCTGCCCCGCAAGGCACACACAGTACAAGACCGGGCGAGCCCACGATCGGGGACGTGCCCGACCAGCCCGCGGACCGCGAGCCCACGATCGGGGACGTGCCCGACCAGCCCGCGGACCTCTCGTTCGTGATGCAACAGGTGCAGAGCGCGCGGCCGGGCCGGCTCAGCGCGCCACGGCAGGACGCCTGCGCGCGGACAGCCGGAGCACGAGCAGGACCCCGGCGGCGTTGATGCAGGCGGCGACGAGGAACGGCACGCCGGGAATGTGGAGATCGGCCGTGGCAGAGGAGAAGCGCGCGAGCAGGCCCGTGCCGAGCAGCGGACCGGCGACGGCGGTCAGGCTCACCAGGCTGCCCAGCGAGCCCTGAAGCTCGCCCTGCCCGGAGGGGCCCACCTCCCTGGAGATGAGGGCCTGCGTGGCCGGCGCCGCCATGCCCCCGAGCGCGCTGAGCAAGATGAGCGCGTACATGGCCAGCCCGCTGTCGGCCAGGCCGAAGCCCACGCAGCTCACCGCGGCGGCCGCGAGCCCGAGCACCACGCAGCGACGCTCGCCGAGGCGCGGCATCAGGAGGCGGACCAGCCCTCCTTGCACGAGGGCCATGCCGACGCCCGCCACCGCGAGCGATACGCCGATATCGAACGGCCGCCAGCCGAAGCGCGCCTCCGTGAACAGCGCCCACACGCCCTGCACGACCTGCTGCGCCAGGTAGCTGCACACCAGCGTGCCCGTGAGGCCGAGGACGACGGGAGACCGCCCGAGGCTCGCGAGCGACGCGAGCGGGTTGGCGCGACGCAGGGAGAAGGGACGGCGGCGCTCGCGCGGGAGCGACTCGGGGAGCACGAGAGCTCCGTAGGCAAAATTGAGCAGGTTGAGCCCGGCCGCGACGGCGAACGGCAGGCGCAGGTGCACGTTGCCGAGGAGCCCGCCGAGCGCCGGTCCGATGATGAAGCCGAGCCCGAACGCGGCGCCGATGAGGCCGAAGCCCTGCGCGCGCCGCTCGGGCGGCGTGACGTCGGCCATGTACGCGCTCGCCGCCGAGAAGCTCGCGCCGGTGATCCCCGCGACGACCCGCCCGAGGTAGAGCCAGCCGAGCCCCGGCGCGACCGCGAGGAGCGCGTAGTTGAGCGCGGCGCCGAGCAGAGAGCTCAAGATCACGACGCGCCGCCCGAAGCGGTCGCTCAGCCCGCCGAGGACAGGCGCGAAGAGGAACTGCATCGCCGAATACACGGCGACGAAGGCGCCGTAATACCGCGACGCGGCGCCGAGATCGCTCCCGAAGAAGCCGCTCACGAGCTTCGGCAGCACCGGGAGCATCACGCCGACGCCCAGCGTGTCGAGCAGGAGGGTGACCAGGATGAAAGCGACGCTGGCGTTGCGGTCTCGGCTCATGGGGTGTGCTCGCGGCGACGCCGAGGACCGCGTCCTCGGCCTTGTCTCGAAGGGAAAGAAGAACGTCGGCCCCGGAGAGAGCCCGCCAGGGCGCCGGGAGCGTCCAGGAGCTCACCGTCGCTCTCCCGGCGTCCCCGCCCGGACGCGCCTCGCCGTCCGCCGAGCCGCGGCGAGGCGCCGGTCACCGGGCCAGACAGGAGATCTGGGCGGCAGCGCTAGAAGCCGGTCGGATACCTGAAGGTGCCGTGCATGAAGCCGTTCGGGCACGTGTCGGTGCGCAGATCGATGTAGTGCTCCCCCGGCTCATACATGACCTGTTGTGCCAGCGCTTTCAGGCTCATGGTGGCGGCCTCCGTCATGCTGTATCCGAAGCCTTGCCGCCCGTCGCCTGCGGCGTCGGCGATGAAGGTCCCCGGCACCTCCCCGACCGCCGGCCCGTCCGTGGCCTCGGACAGCGAGCCGACGAGCATCGGCGGCTCGCTGGTCTCGCCAGGTGCCCCCCTGCGGATGTCCCCCTTCGTGAACAGGAGCCTCATGTTCGGCAACACGTGGAGATCGCTGAGGGTGACCAGGGCGGCGAAGTTACGTCTTTGGGTGTCCGTGATGAACCGGAAGGTGGTTTTGCCCGTGGGCGGCGTCGCCCCCGGCCAGGTGGCCAGACATTCGTCAGGCATCGTGAGATCCGCCTCGAGCTGTCTCGTCCGGCGCAAGGCGCCGTCCGCCGTGTCGATGAGCTCCTCTCCTTCTTCCAGCTGCTCCGGTTGCTCCGCGGCACACCCGCACATCGCCGCGGTGATGCCGATGCCGGCCAGCGCGACGAGCATGCTGAAACGAACGCTGCTTCTGCTATCACTCATGATGTCCTCCTGAACGGCCGGAGCCGGCGCCGACGAGAGGCGATCTGCCCCGGCTCGACCTCTCTCCCGCTATCAACCTGGCTCTAAGGAGCACAGCCCGGACACGGGCGCGAGGCCGCGGGCAGACCACCGGCGATGACCGGAAGCCAGGCCCAGGGCTCGCTCCCCGCGACGACGCCGCCGCGGACTCCGCGTGAGCTGCGCTCAGCGCCCCTCTTGTCATCCCCGCGTCTGAGCCCGTGCGGCTCGACACCGTGGCCATTGCCCAAGCGAAGGCAGATGAAGGTCTACCCGCGTGACACACGAAGTCAAGACGACGAGCAGGATGACTCGGCACCTACGGCCGGAGCGGATGTGTCGTCCGGGAGCTCGCGGCTCGGCGACTCCACGGCTCGACGGCTCGGCGGCTCGGCGGCTCGGCGGCTCGGCGCGCCCTCAGGCCATCATGCGCGTCGCGACGAGCCGTCCATGAGCTCTTCGCCAAGCATGGATAGATATCACGGGACGACGTCGATCCACCCGGACACGCGCACGGCGTCGCCCGACGCCGGGTCCAGGTGGACGAGGCTCGCTCCGAGGACGCCGGTCCGCCGGTTCCGGGCGAAGGTCACGGGCTGGGCCGGGCCTGCGTCGAAGTCGCGCAGCCGCTCGAGCGCCGCGATCAACCCCTCCCGCGTGGCGTGGGCGCCGGTGCGCTTCAGCGCCTCGATCAGGATCCGCGCCGCCACATAGGCGCTCGCCTGTGCCCCGAGCGGCCCCGGCGCCACGCCGGCCCGGCGCAGGAAGGCCCGCAGCGCCTCGCCCGACGCCCGCGCTCGCTCGCCGAGCGGGCCGGAGTACAGGAACAGAGCGCGGCCGGCGAGGAGGCGCGGGAGGGCCCCGGCGCGGTCGGCGAGCGAGCCCAGCGAGGCGTAGATCGGCGCGGCGGAGCCGGCGGCGTCCAGCGCCGCCCGAGCGCTCGCGAGGTCCGCGCCGGAGCCCCAGAAGAGGATCGCCCGCGCCCCGTGCGCCTGCGCTGCGCCGGCGACGTCGCGCGGCGAGAGGCGGCCGGGCTCGAAGGACAGCACCGGCGGCGCAGGAAGGCCGCGGCTGGAGGCCTCGGCGCGGGCCCCCGACGCCCATGCCTCGCCGGCGCGGTCGCGGGTGTGCACGATCAGGGCGGCGGCCGCCGTGCTCGATGAAGCGTCGGCGGAGTGCTTGATCGCCACGCGGGCCAGCACGTCAGGCCCCGGCAGAACCTGGAACACCACGCCGCCGTCGCGCGCCGCGCCGGCGCCCGAGGCGTTCCACGCTGGGCCAGGGGCTCCGCCGCCCAACCCGGGTCCGCCGCCCAACCCGGGTCCGCCCGCCATCGGCCCCACGAGAGGCGCCCGCTCCTCCTCCAACCGCGCCTTCAGCGCCGGATCCCCGCTCCAGACGCTCCCCACCAGCGCCAGCACGCCCCGGTCCAGCAGGCGCGCCGTCGCCCCGACCTCGCCCGCCGGCCCAGCGCTGTCCTCCACACGGAGCGCGAGCCGCCGCCGGTAGATCCCGCCCTGCGCGTTCACCTCGGCGAACACCGCCGAGAGCACGTCGCGCACGGCGGCGCCCACCGCCGCGTCCGGCCCCGTCAGCGGCAACGCCGCGCCCAGCGCCACCGAGTCCGCCGTGACGCCGGCGTCCAGATCACGCCCGATGCAGCCAATATAATCAATAAGATCCGACACATCCGCGTCCGCCAGCCGGAACCGCGGCATCGCCGGATTCAGCTGCCGGTCCGCGGGCCCACGCCCCTCGCGGATCGCGGCCGCGAGCGCCCGCGCGGTGGTGGCGTCCCGCTCGCGACCGGACGCAACGAGCCGCTCGGGCGTGAGCGGCGGCGCCGCGATGCCCCCCTCGTCCGTCCCCTGCCCGCTCGGACCATGGCAGCCGGCGCAGGCGGCCTCGCGGCCCGACAGCGTAACGGTCCCGTCGGCGATCGCCCCCTCGATGACGCGGCCGTCCGCGGTCGCGCCTCGCTGGTAGATGCGCTTGCCGCGCAGGGCGGACGGCGTGAGCTCGGCGCACGACGCCTCTTCTTCGCCACGCGCGCGGGGCGCGGGCGCGGGATCGCCGCTGCCGAGCGCCCGCAGCGCGAGCACGCAGAGCCCGATCGCGGACGCCGAGGCCAGCACGGCGAACCGCAGCCGCGGCTCACCCATCGTCCGCGCTGCCCGCCGCCGGCCCTCGCGGAAGGAAGGCCCGCACCTCCTCGGCCAGGCGCCGCGGCGGCGCAATGCCGTCGACGCGCGTCCAGCGCCCCTCCGCCTCGCGGCCGATGAGCGAGATCGGCGTGTGCCGCTCCTTGATCGGTGCGCGCCCCCCGAGCGCACCCAGCACCCGATTCACGCGCTCGCGGCTGCCCGTCAGGAAGACCCAGCCCCGCCGCCGGCCGAACCTCTCCGCGTAGTCCTTCAGCCGCTCCGGCGTGTCCATCGCCGGATCCAGCGAGATGGAGACGAGCCGCACGTCCCGCTCCAGCGCGTCGCCGAGCTCGTCCTGGAGCCGGCCGAAGATGGCGGTCATCGGCGAGCAGATCGTGGTGCAGGTGGTGAAGATGAAGTTGATCACGAGCACGCGATCCTTCGAGAGCTCCCGGAGGCGGACGGGCGCGCCGTCCTGATCGACGAGCTCCTCGTCTGGCACCACGACGCCCTGCGCCGGCGCCGAACGCACCGCCGCCGCGCCGTCCACGGCCGGGAGCGGCGGCGCCGCGGAGGCCTCCCCGGCGCGCTCCTCCCCGGCGGTCTCGCCCCGACGGCCGCACGAGGCGACCGCGAGCGCGCCGGCGAGGAGCAGGGCCTTCGACGCATGCAGCGAAAGAGAGCGCATGTCGACCTCACTCCGGATCGTTGATGTGCTGGGCGAGGTGCGCGAGCACCTCCGGCCGTTCGGTGGCGAACGTCTTCAGCCACATGCCGGTCGACGTGTCGCCGAGGAGCAGCGTCATCGTGTGCTCGTCCGGTCTCCGCACCTGGCCGCCGAGGCGCCGCAGCACCGCGGCGACGTTCGCGGGGGTGCCGGTCAGGAAATACCAGTCTTCGCCCACATTGAACTTCGCCGCATACTGCTTCAGCACGGCCGGCGTGTCGTTCTCCGGGTCGACCGTGATCGTCAGGATCGTCACCCGCTCTCCGCGGGCCCGGAGCAGCGCCTGCACACGCGCGAGGTTCGCCGTCATCGTGGGGCAGGCCCCCTTGCACGAGGAGAAGGCAAAGTTGATGAGCACCTTCCGGCGCCGCAGCAATCCCTCGTAGAAGCGGTGCGCGCGGCCGTGCTGATCGACGAGCTCGATGTTGGAGAAGTACTTCTCCGCGGCGGCGTCGCCCTCCCTGGACACGCCCCCGACCCTCATCCGCGCGGGGCGAGGCGCCTTGTCCTCCGCGGGCGCGGCGCGAGGTGCCTTGTCCTCCGCGGGCGCGGCGCGAGGCGCCTTGTCCTCCGCGGGCGCGAGGCGCGCGAGCGAGAGCGCGAGGGCGCCCGCGGCGAGGGCCGCGCCCGGCCTCATCGCGCACCTTCCTCGGGAGCGCCGCCGCCCGCGCCGCGCGCGGACACGCGCAGCGGGACGAAGGGGAGCGCGCCGAAGGCCACGCCGCGCTGCGGGGCGGCGGCGAGGAAGCGGTACTGGCCCGGCGCGGGCGGGGTGAACGCGACCGAGAAGATGCCGTCTCCCTCCGGCCGCGGCGCGCCGCTCCAGCGATACCCAGCTGGGAACCGAACGATCATGATCTCCATCTCCTTCACGTCGAGAGCAGCGGCCGTATCCTTCGCGGTCGCCCTGAAGCGGAGCGTCGCCGGCTCGCCCGCCGCGAGCTGCAGGCCGGGCTCGAAGAGCGGCGAGAGGGCGATGCCCGGCGCTGGCCCCTCACCGCAGTCTCCCTGGCCGGCGTAGCCCCCGCCCTCGGCGCAGCGCGCGGGCGCCACCGTGGCCTCGAGGCACACCGCCGCGCGGGGTCGGTCGAGGAGGAGCTCGACGTCGTAAAGCCCCTCCGCGCCGAGACGCACCGTCGTCGCGTACACGCCCTGCCGCACCTCCTTGAGCGATCGATCCTCGACGAGGATCGAGCTCGGCTCGCGACCGTAGGTCGAGAGGGTGCCGATCGGGGCCATCATGCCCTCCACGTAGAAGTAGAGGGCCTTGTCCGCCGGGTTCGCGATGAGGGCGCCGTTGCCCTCGGGAGTCGGGGCGATGGGCGCGGCGAGCCCGCTCGGCCCCGCCGCTGGACCTCGGCCCGCGGCGGCCGGCGCGTCCTGGCCGACCGCGACGTGGACGACCGGCGGGGCCGCGGGGCCGCCGAGGCCCGCCCGGTCGATGAGCGAGACCTTCCCCGCGCCGAGGTTGCGGACGTAGGCGAAGGCGTCGGTGAAGGTCACCGCGTCCGGCGCCGCGAACCCGGTGAGCGCATGCGCCACCGCGCCCGTCGAGGCGTCGAGGATGGCGACCTCGTCCGCGGCCGGGTTCAGCGCGAACGCGAAGCGCCCGCCCGGCTCGAACTGCAGCGCGCCGAGCCCCGGCTTCAGGGCGACGCGCCCGGCGACGGCGCGGCGCGCGGCGTCGAGGATCACGACCTCGCCGCGCGCGCTGTTCGCGACGTAGACCACCCCCGCCTCGTCGCTCGCCGCGATGGACACGGCCCCTTCGCCGACGGCGATCGCTCCGAGCGGCTCGAGCGCGGCGACGTCCACCACGGTCACCGCGTCTCCTCGCTGGCTCGTGATCCAGGCGGCGCGGCCGCCGCCGGTGAAGGCGATCTCGTGGTGGCCAGGGCCCACCTGCAGCGTCTTCATCACGTCGGTCGAGCGCGCGTCGATCACGCTCACGGTGCCGTCGCCGTCGTTGCCCACCCAGACCGTACGCCCGTCGGGCGCGACCGCGACGCGGCCCGGGTCTTGGCCGACAGGGACGTTCGACCGGACGAACCCCCGCCGCGTATCCACGACGGCGAGGCCCCGGCCGCCCCGGAGCGAGACATAGAGGCTCTCGCGGTCGGGGTGGAGGGCGAGCGCGACGCCGGGGGCCGCGAGGCTGACGATGCTCCGAAGCTTCGTCCTGCCGAGGGCGACCTGCGGGTTGATGACCGACAGGGTGCTGTCCTGGTTGAGCGTCCAGAGGAGGTAGGCGTTCATGTCCACCTCCGGGCGCACCGACAGGAGACCCCCCATGAAGCGCTTGATCCTCTCCCGACAGCCCGCCTCGTCCGGCGCCGCGCCCGCCGCGCTCGCGGCGGCCCCGCCGGGCAGGCCGTCGTCTCCCCCGGCGTCCCCCGCGCGCCTCGACATCCACCCGAGCGGCGAGAGGCCGCCCAGCGGCGCGCCGGTCTTCGCGTCGGTGATCGTGAACTCGGCCACCACGTCGGCGAACGCCGACGCCGCGGTCGACTCCGCGGCGGCGGCCGCGCTGCGGCCCCGCTCGATCGGGCGCAGGGCGAACGCGATGGAGAGCCCATCGCGCTCGACCCGGCTCGCCTGCAGAAAAGGCGCCTCCAGCTGCGCAGGCGCAGACGCAGGCGCTGCGCTCTCTCCCTGCGAGATCGCGAGGGACGCCCTTCGCCCGCAGCCGAGCGCCGGACAGACGCCGAGACAGGCCAGCGAGAGCCAGAGTCCGTGCGTGCGAGGGAAGGTCCGTCTCGTCATCGATCTCGTCCTTTCGCTCACTTCGTGACGCGCACGATGCCCCAGAGCCCACCGGCGAGCTGGAAGCTCGCCTGATCGAGGTACAGGCGGTCACCGGGGACATCGAACATCCCTCCTGCCCGGAAGAAGGGATTCACGTTCCAGGCGGTCATGGGGCCGATACCGCTCTGCGCGCCGATCGCGAAGGACGCCGGGTTCGGGCCCATGACCCGGGAGGACGAGCCCTTCGCCCACGGGTTGTGCGCCCACTCCGCGCCCCAGAGGCTGAAGGAGTGCTGGCGCCGGTGCCCCGAGGGCTGCAGCACGCGGACGCGCAGGGTGTCGTAGCGCCCCACCGTGAAGAGCGGCGTCGCTGGATCGCCGTGCTCCGCCGAGCTGAAGATGTCGTGGATATCGAGACCCGGGAGCTCGCCGATCCGCCGCTCCGGAGGCACGCCGAGGCGCGCCCACAGCGGCTCGGCGCGGTAGTTGAACGCCTTGTGGCCGGTGCCGTCCGCGTCGAGCTCGCCCACGATGCTCCGGAGCGCGGTGCCGCAGCCCAGGGACGCGTCCGCGCACTGGAACCGCGTCTCCTCGGAGTGCAGGGCCACCTCGTCCTGGTAGAAGAGCACGAGCTCGCGGAACCACCGCTCGACGCCGGCCTGGTCCCGGTACGACACCCACAACGACGCGCGCGTGTTCGGCTTCGGATACCAGGTGGCGTTCGCGGGCTCGACGATCAGCGCCCCGATCGCGCCGTGCATGCCGTGGTTCACCACGTCCGCCATGTCCTTCAGGTTGATCGCGCCGAACTCCACGGGTTGCCAGCGGACGTCGCCGCGGGACGAGACGGAGACGTCGCCCGCGTACCACGTGTATTTCCGCCGTCCGCCCGGCGCGACCGTCTGGTCGAGGTTCTGGCCCACGTTGGCGCCGTCGCTCGTGTTCACGTTGTAAGCCACGAGCTGCGGGTGCAGCGAGACGCGGTTCGAGGTCCTCACCTGGTTGACGTTGAAGCCCTCGACGATGGGAGGGTTGTAGTTCCAGTGAGGCGTCTTCGGCGGGTCGTCGGGCAGGTCGTTGACGAGCGTCACGTGGACGCACTCGCCGGCGGCCGCGCGCAGGATGAGCGGCTCCGGCGCGAGCTTGCCCGACCGGATGGCGCCCAGGTCGGCCTCGTCGACGAACAGGATGGCGTCGGGATCGTAGAGCCCGTATTCCTCGTTGTAGGTGAGGCGATCGCCGGGCAGGTTGCCTGCCGCGGAGATCGCATGAACGACGTACTCCCTCACCTTCGCGTCCGGCGGGCACACCTTGGGCGGCAGGCTCGGGCGCCTCGGCGGCGGGGCGCCCCGGAGCGGCAGGAGGTCGGAGACCGGCTCGCCGTGGACGCGCATGAGCCCCCACATCCCTTCCCACAGGTCGTCCGTCGTGGGGCTCTGGTACAGGTAGTCGGCGCCGCCTGCGCGGTTCTTCGTGAAGAGCGGATCCTCGACGAGCTCGACATCCATCTGCTCCGAGACGCCGATCGGCTGCCCGTTCGAGAAGCCGCTGTCCGGATCGGAGCCGTCTCTGAGCCACTTCTTCCCGTGCAGGGAGAAGATGTGCTGCTCCGCCTGCGCGCCCTGGGTGAGGCGGATCACCGCGCGGTCCCCCTTGTAGGCGCGGAGCAGCGGCGTGAAGGGATCGCCGTGCACCTTCGAGCTGAAGACGTTGTGCATCTCGCCGGCGGCGCCGGCCTTCTGGGTGGTCGCGCCCGTCGCGCAATCGCGGTCGGCGATGCGCAGCGGGATGGGCTCGTGCCGGTAATTGATCAGCCCTGCCCCAGGATCGCGCCAGGAGACGGGCTCGCGGAGGAGCCCCCCGTGGGCGATCGCCTGCGGCAGCGGCACCGCCTGCGTGGCCGGCGAGTTTACCGGATTGCCGCACTCGTCGTAGACGATGGCATAGTCGGCGAAGCTCAGGTTGAACTCGCGGAACGGCGTCCGCCTGTCCCCGCGCGGAAACAGGATATCGGCGCGGTAGCTCGTCGGCCCGCCGTCGGAGCGCTCGCCGAAGAGATCCCCTGTCTCGGGGTCGCGCCAGGTCGATCCGGCGGGCTCGACCACGAGGGCTGCATACAGGCCATGGTGCTGGTGGGAAGAGGCGGAGAAGTGATCGTGGGAGAAGGCCGTGCCGAGGGGGCGCTCCATCCCCGCCGCGGTCACGACCGGATCGGCCCACCAGCGCTGCGTCGTGGACTGCGCCCCGAGCGGCGCGCCGGCGAGGCGCGGGTGCCGCGTCGCCTCGAGCGTCACGCGCGCGCCCGACTCGCGCACCGTGCCGTCGGCGGCCAGCGCGCCGCCGACGGCGTTGGCCGCGCCGATGCGCGCCACGACCTCCTGCGGGGCGAACGTCCCATCCTCGTAATTGAACCCGTTGGCCCCGCCGTCCGACGAGGTGACATCGTACTTCACGAGATGGATGTGCTGACCGACGATATCGGTGGGCGTGAACATCTGAAAATCGTCCGCCTCGAGCGCATCCGGGATGGTGTTCGTGGCGTGGAAGACGACGCACTCGCCGGAGCCGGCGCGGATGAAGAGCGGCTCCGGCGACCTCGTGCCTTCGATCGTGGCCGCGTAGTCCTGCTCGAGGACGATCGTGCGCGCTTGGGGATCATGCCAGCCGGCGCGGTTCACCGTGGCGTCGATCTGGACGTAGGCCGCGCGGTAGGTGCGCACCGGCGCGCCCGGCGGGCAGGGATCGGCGTAGGGCGCGCCGGCTGCAGGGGGCTGGCCGTTCACGAGGAAGAGCGCCGGATCGCCGCCGGGGGTGAAGGCCGGATAGCCCTTGACCGGGAAGCCGTAGCGCGCCGTGGTCGAGACAGCGCCCGGGAACGACCCCGCGTGGAACTCGCCGGCTGCGACCTCCGCCTCGGTGCCGTCGGGCGGCAGGAGCTTCACGTTGGCCCGATGGATCTGCACGTCGAAGGGACCGCGGACGCCGTGCTCGTCGCCCTCCGGCGGGACGCTCGTGATGAGGTGGCGCGGCAGCCCGCCGTCATG
The DNA here is from genome assembly GCF_051521365.1 of Sorangium sp. So ce590. Lineage (NCBI taxonomy): Bacteria > Pseudomonadati > Myxococcota > Polyangiales > Polyangiaceae > Sorangium > Sorangium sp. So ce590. Next base: position 2,714,203 of record NZ_CP150346.1, on the reverse strand, counting down.
CTCGATGTCGCGCGGCGGCTGCGGCGGACGGTGCCCGGCCAGCCCGGCGACGTAGTAGGGATAACCGGGCATGGCCTTGCGCACCGCCTTGCGCCCATCGGGCAGCGAGACCGACGTCGGCTCGTAGGTCGGCATGGGCGCCATCGCCAACTCCGCGATGGGCACGACCGCGGGCGTGGGCGTGCCCATCGCGATCTCGCCGTCCGGCAGGTTCCGGTCCGGCGTGCCCGCCTCGAAGACATCGTGGTTGCGCCAGAGCCCCCACATCCCCTGCACGAAGTGGGGATACAGGTGGCAGTGGTAGATGGCGTCCCCCGCGGTGAGATTGCGGTTGCCGCCCCCGCCGTAGCTCATGTCGTAAGTGAAGGCCGCCCTGGGGCCGATGGTCTGGGAGTCGATGTAAGTGCTGTCGTCGTTGTTCGGCGAGCGCAGCCACTGGTGGCCGTGGGCGTGGAACACGTGCGTCTCGGTCGGGCCAGCGTGCAGGTTCCGGATGCGGACGGGGTCGCCGAGGTAAGCGTGGGAGACGTTCGAGGGGTCGTCCGGGTAGAGGGCGCGAACCGCGTTGCCTGCCTCGTCCCGCTCGATGTTCAGCGCCGGGTCTCCGTTCGCCCATGAGCTCAGGAAGAACTCCTCGAACTTGCACTCCGCGCAGCCGCTGGTGGGACCGATCTTCCTCCGGTTGGCGAGGGCGGCCCCGCCGAGGCTGGCCGCGCCGTAGTTGATGCCGAAGCCGCTGCGCACGCCGTGGTAGGTCGGGTCTCTCTGGAGCTCCGGGAAGGCCTGGACGGAGCCCAGATCGTCGTGGAACATCACGGTGAACTCGCGGAAGTAATCGCGGCTCGCGGACGTCCCGGCCCGGACCTCGGTCTCGTCGAAGCCGGCGATGATCGCGTTGAGATCCCCGTGCACGATCTCGCCTTCGTCGTTGATCATTCGGAGGATCGGCTCGCCCGACGCGTCGAGCGCGTCGTAGTGGATGCGCGGCGTGCCGTCCGGGTTCGGGGGCTCGACCGAGGCGGCCTGGAGCTCTTCGGCCGTGACCTGAGAGCGGTACGCGACGGCGCCCTTCGGCTCGACGATGACGGCGCCGAACAGCGACTGGGAGATCTGCCGCAGCGGCCTTCCGGTGCCGTCCGCGCCGGCCATGGCGCCCCCGCTGTGCATGAGGAACGCGCCCTCGCGGCCGGCGACGAGCTCGTAGGTGCGCGTCTCGCCCGGCGCCGCCAGCGAGCTCTCGTTCTGCCCGACGTTCCCTCCGAGCGCGGCGATGTTCCGGATCTGGAGCCCGACCACGTGGATGGACGCGTGACGCGTCGTCGGGGAGAGGGCCGGGAGCGCCGCGCCGCTCGGCGTGAGCCAGTTCGTGAACGATATGACGAGATCGTCGCCGGCATTCACGCGCAGGACGAGCGGCCTCGGGCGCTTGCCCGGCCGCAGCGCAGCGTTGCCCGGGCCAACCGGCCTCGACGGATCGGCGGCCTCGACGTCCCTTCGGAGCGCATAGACCATCCCCCCCGGGTTGAACGCGTCATAGCGATCATAGACGATCATCTGGTCTATCGCGACGACTTCGGCGTGAACGGTCCTCCCCGAAGCTGACGTATACAATGAATCGCTGATTGCCTGCTCGCCTTGCCCGGACTCCTCGTCGACGAACGGAGCATCGGGGTCCGCGCATCCTATGGCGACGTGCATCACCGCGGCGCACCTGAGCCCTCGCAAACGCCTCATCAACACGTATGCCTCCCTATTCCAAATCAAATTAGAGGGGATCGCTCGCGTCGAACGCGCATCGTCCGGGCGCCGCGAGCGGATTGCAGCATGCCCGAGATGGAATACGGTGTGATGCGCCGCGATGTGCTGAGCCCACCAGCACGGGCGCTGGTTTGACCCCATGCTCCTCTTAGGTCAAGAATTTCCCTGGCTGTACGGGTTCACACGAGACCACCAAGCCATGTTCTGGGCGAAGACGAGTGTTTCCGACATAGGCGTTCTGCCCTCGCCGCCGCCGGACATCGCCGGAGAGCGACGCGAGAGGACAACGCATCCACCGAGCGATGCAGCCGCCGACCGAGCGCTGCCGGGCAGGCGCGGCGTGGGGCGTGGAGACATCGCTGGAGGATGACAGGGTGGGACGTCTTGGGCGCAGGGCGAGCGTCTGCGATGTTGGCACTCGGCGCCCGGGGCCGCCTGGGGCACCCGTCGACTCGCGGAGGGGAACGGCGCGTCATGGACGCCAGCGGCGAGAGGGTCGAGGAGGCCAGCCCCGGGGAGGGTGCCCGGATGGCGCGCGGGCGCGGTGCGCGGGGGAACGGCGAGGGGAGGCGGCGGCGGACGCGCTAGCTCATGTTGTAGGCGACCATCGCGATGCCCGCCGCGATCAGGACGATGCCGCCGATCTGCAGCGTCGTGAGGGTCTCGCGCAGGTAGTAGACGGAGAAGACCGAGATGATCAGGAAGCCGCCCGAGGACATGATCGGATAGGCGATCGACAGGTTGATGCGCTTGAGCGCCAGGACGTAAAACAGGATGTTCGACGCGAAGAGCACGAGCCCGAGCACGAGGTGGTAGTTCGTCGCGAGCGCGAGCCCCTTCTCGACGAGCGTCAGCCCCTCCATCGGAGGGACGCGCCGCGAGGCGAGCTTCATGAGGATGTTCGCGGTCGCGTTGAAGACGAGGGCGATGATGAGGAAGAGGTAACCTTGAGCCATGTCTGCTGTGCGACGAGCGCCGGGGCCCCGGAGGCTCGCCTTCCCGGGAGACCTCTCGCGCAGCGGGCGGCATGGATCAACCGTGAAGCGCGCGCCTTCCTCGCGCCTCGCGCAACGCTCGGTGAAGCTTCGCCGGCGAGCCCAGCCGAAATGGCCGTGGCCGGCCGCCTGCCTCGGTGCGAGACTGCCGCGCGTCATGAGCTTCGAGGGGGTGGATATGTCATTTGCGCCGACGATCGCCGCGGTGGGGACGGCGCTGCCGCCGCACTACGCGACGCAGGAGGAAACATGCGCGGGGCTGCGCCGGCTCTGGGCGGGCAAGGGCGACGCGCTCACGCTCGTCGAGCGGGTGCGGCGGTCGATCGAGGTGCGGGGGCGGCACCTCGCGCTGCCGATCGACGCCTACTACGCGGCCTCGACGTTCGCCGAGCAGAACCGCCGCTGGAACACGTGCGCGCTGGAGCTCGGCGAGCGCGCCTGTCGCGCCGCCCTCGAGCGGGCGGGGCTCGGGCCCGAGGACATCGATCACATCGTCTTCGTCTCGGTCACCGGCATCTCGGCGCCGAGCCTGGACGCGCGGCTCGTCAACCGGCTCGGCTTCCGGCGCGACATCAAGCGCACGCCCATCTTCGGCCTCGGGTGCGTGGCCGGCGTGGCCGGCGTCGGGCGCGTCACCGACACGCTGCGCGCCTTCCCGGGGCACACGTCGCTGCTGCTGTCGGTCGAGCTCTGCTCGCTCACGCTGCAGCACGACGACACCTCGGCGGCGAACGTGATCGCCGCGCAGCTCTTCGCCGACGGCGCCGCCGCCGTCGTGGCGCGCGGCGTGCAGGCCGCCCGCGAGGCCGGCCGGCCGGGCGGGGCGGCGGTGCTCGACGCGCAGGCCGTCTTCTACCCCGAGACAGAGCACATCATGGGGTGGGACGTCGTGGACACCGGCTTCCGGGTCGTCCTCTCCGCGGGCGTCCCGGCGCTCGTGCGCGAGCACGTGCGGCGCGACGTCGACGCGTTCCTCGCGCGGCACCGCCTGTCGCGGGGCGACATCCGCCACTGGATTGTCCACACGGGCGGGCCGAAGGTGCTCGAGGCCATCACCGAGACGCTCGAGCTGCCCGATGACGCGCTCGCCCGCTCGTGGCGCTCGCTGCGCGAGCTCGGCAACCTGTCCTCCGCGTCGGTGCTGTTCGTGCTGCGCGACGTCCTCGACGAGGCGAGCGCCGGGCCCGGCGACTACGGCGTGATGATGGCGTTCGGCCCGGGCTTCTGCTCGGAGATCGCGCTGCTGCGATGGTGACCTCGGAGCTCCTCTACCTCGGCTTCCTGGGCGCCGTGTCGCTCGAGCGGCTGGCCGAGCTCTTCATCTCGCGCCGCAACGCGCGGCGCGCCTTCGCGAAGGGCGGCGTCGAGGTCGGGCAGGGGCACTTCCGGGTGATGGCGCTGATGCACACCGCCTTCCTCGCCGCGTGCGCGCTCGAGGTCGGCGCGCTCGACCGGCCGTTCCCCGGGCTCGTCGGGCTCGCGGCGCTCCTCGTCGCGCTCCTCGCGCAGGGCCTTCGCTACTGGGTCATCGCCACGCTCGGCGAGCAGTGGAACGTACGGATCATCGTCGTGCCCGGCGCGGCGCCGGTCTCCGGCGGGCCGTACCGCTATCTGCGCCACCCGAACTACGCGGCCGTGATCGTCGAGATGGTCGCGATCCCGATGATCCACGGCGCGTGGCTGACCGCGCTCGTCTTCAGCGCGCTCAACGCGGCCGTGCTCCACGTGCGCATCCGCGCCGAGGAGGAGGCGCTCGGGCCCTCGTACGCGGCGCGGATGGGCGGCCTGCCGCGGCTCGTGCCGGGCCGCCGCCCTGCACCGGAGCGCCCCTCGGCGCCGTGACCGCGCGGTGCGACATCGCGGTGGTCGGCGGGGGGCCGGCGGGCCTCGCCGTCGCGATCGGCTGCGCGCTGCGGGGCCATGACGTGCTCGTCCTGGATCAGGCGTCGTGGCCGATCGACAAGGCGTGCGGCGAGGGCGTGATGCCGGAGGGCTGCCGCGCGCTCGCGGAGCTCGGCGTCCTGTCCGAGCTCGACCCGGCCGAGCGAGCGCCCATCGAGGGCATCCGGTACCTGCGCGCGGACGGCCTGCGCGTCGAGGCGCCGCTGCCGGCGCCCGGGGGGCTCGGCGTGCGCCGCACGGCGCTGTCCGCGGCGCTCTCGGCGCGGGCGCGCGCTGCCGGCGCGCGGCTCGCTGCGGGCGAGCCGCTGCTCGATGTCGAGCGGACGGCGGACGGCGCGCGGCTCATCACGCGGCGGCGCGTCGTGGAGGCGCGCTACGTCGTCGGCGCCGACGGGCTCGGCTCGCGCGTGCGCCGCGCGCTCGGCTGGGACGCGCCGCCCTCGGGGCCGCGCCGGCTCGGCCTGCGCCAGCACTTCCGGTGCGCGCCGTGGTCGTCGTTCGTCGAGGTGCACCTCGGCGACGGGGTCGAGGCGTACGTGACGCCCGCGGGCCCGCAGCGCGTCGGGGTGGCGTTCCTGTGGGACGGCGATCGCCTCGAGGGGCGCGCGTCGACCGAGCGCCTCGTGCGCCGCTTCCCGGCGCTGGCCGAGCGGGTCGCGGGCGCGCCTGTCGACTCGACGGCGCGGGGCAGCGGCCCGCTCGAGCGGGCGTCTTCGCGGCTCCATGACGACCGCTTCGTGCTTGTCGGCGACGCGGCGGGCTACATCGACGCCATCACCGGCGAGGGGATCTCGCTCGCGCTCGTCGGCGCGGCGGCGCTGTCGACCGCCCTCGACGCGGCCCTGCGCGGCGGCGGCGCGGCCCCGCTCGCCGCCTATGCCCGCGTGTTCCGGCAGGCCTTCCTGCGCTACGCGGTGGCGACGCGCGCGGTGCTCTTCGTCGCGCGGCGCCCGCGCCTCCGGGACGGCCTCCTGTCCGCGCTCGCGCTCGCTCCCGGGCTCTTCCGGCACGCGGTCGGCGCGGTCCTGCGTCCGCGCGCTCCGGCGGGGCCCGGCGGGCGCCTTGTGGGACCAGGACCGCTCGGATAGGCTCCCGCCGCTCAGCGCCCCGGCGCGTGGAGGATGGATCCGGATGATCCGGCGAGAAGGAGCCTGCCAAGTGCAATTGCCTGCTTTGGGTGTCGCAGAGGTGAGCGTGAAGGAAAGCGCCGGGGTCTCCCCTTCCCTCCCCGTCCGGACCGCTCGTGTTGCGCGCCGCCTTGCCGCGCTGCTCGCGCCCGCGCTCCTCGTCGGGTGCGGTTACACCGAGTTCGAGATGCAGGCCCAGCTGGACCGGTCCGAGCGCCTTCAGCGCGAGCTGCAGACCACCCAGCAGCGCGTTCGCCGGCTGGAAGACGACGCCGCGCGCGGGGGCGCTGCGGGGGTGTCGGCGGAAGATCCGCTGGGCGCGGAGGGCCTCGAGCTCGGCGCCGCGCCGGGCGCGCAGCGCGGAGAGCCGGCCGGGGCTCGCCCGCCGTCCGAGCGCGACAGCGGTGTCCTGAGGGCGTTCCTCCCGGTCGCCGCCGGGGAGGTCACGGTCGCGCCGCGCGACGGCCGCGTGGTCATCTCGATCCCGACGCGGGTCCTGTTCAAGGGGAACCGCGACGCGTTCTCCCCGGCGGGCGAGAAGATCCTGCGGGACATCGCCGCGATCATCCGCAGCAACGAGCCGCTCAAGGGCCTAGATTACCAGGTCGTCGGCCACACCGCGAGCGGCACGCCGGGCGTGGCGTGGCGCAACGGCTGGGATGTCACGGTCGCGCAAGCGCGCGCCGTGCTGCTCTTCCTCGCGCAGCCCAAGGAGGCCGGCCTGCCCGTCGCCCGCTTGAGCCTGGCGAGCTTCGCCGACCTTCCGCCGGCCGACGCGGGCGGCGGTGCCCCCGCGCAGCCGCAGGATGCGCGCCTGGAGATCGTGGTGGAGGGGACGGCGCAGATCTCGGAGAGCCCGGCCGGAGAGGCCCGCCCCGCCGGAGAGGCTCGTCCGGCCGGAGAGGCCCGCCCCGCCGGAGAGGCCCGCCCGGGAGCCGGCGTGAAGAGCGCGGACGAGACGTATCCCTGAAAGTGAGCCGCGCGCGGCCGCGGACGGTCGTCCGCGGCGAGCCCGTCACGCGCCCCGCAGCGCCTCGACCCTTCTCCTGAGCGCCCCCGCGTCCCCGAGCTCGCCCAGCACCGCGCGCACCGCGTCCGGCGCGGCGGCCGCCACGGTGTCGTGGACCCGCGCCCGTAGCCGCCGGCCGCTCGCCACCAGGTAGGCCGCCGCGAGCGCCGCGGCCACCTCCCTGTCGGCGCCGCCGCGCTGGAGGAGCGACTCGGCCAGCCCGCAGAGCGCCTCGACCGCCTTGGCCACCTGGGCGCCGTAGATGGAGTGCGCCGAGTCGATGCCCTGCTCGTGGCACGCCGCGAGGCACAGCGCCGTGCTGGTGAGCCGGCCGAGATCTGTCGACTCGCCGCGCTCCCAGAGCCCGGACGCGAGCTGCTCCTCGAAGACGCGCCCCGGGCCGGCTCCCTGCGGCTCGGCCCCTCCGGGAGCGGCGCTCGGCGCCGGCGCCGGGGGCGCTGCCGGCCCGGACCCGTGCTGCGCTCCTCCGGGTCGACCCCCCGCGACGGCGCCCGCGGGGGCCGCGGCGCCCGCCGGTCCGGCCACGGCGCTCGGCTGGAAGAGCTGCTTGGCGCGCGACAGCAGGCCGCCGCGGGCGGCCGGCGCCGACTCGAGGGCGTCGATCGACCGGCCGTCTTGGACCGCCATCGGAGCGGGCGCGACGGCCCTGGCCCTCATGACGGCAGGACCGCCCAACCTGGGACCGCCGCTGCTCCTCGGCATCGCGGCGAACACGGCGGCCGGACCCGCGGGGCCGCGGCGGCTGGACATCCCCCACCCCGCCGGAGCGCTCACCGGCACCGGCCTCGCCTCGGGCTGCCCGTGGGCCCGCCGGTCGCCCGTCCGCCGCTCGATCACCACGAACGACGCGTGCTTCGAGGCGACCCGGTGCCGGATCGCGAGGTCCACGATGCGCTTGCGCATCGCCTCGGCGCGCTTGCCGGACAGCCCTCGCTCCGACGCCTCGAGCTCGCGCACCCGCGCACCCGCCCACAGCGCCTCGAGCCCGGGCCGCGACGCCTCCGCCGCGAGCTCGACCGGCACCTCGAGGTGGAAGCGCTCTCCGCGCAGGCTCCCGCGCAGCTCCACGCGCCCCATCCCCGGCTGCCCGTAGCGGCCGTGGAGCACCCACGGCTCGCCGTCGACGAGCGCCGGGAGCTCGGCCGGCGCGAGCTCGCCGACGTCGACGCCCTCGAAGCGCGCCTCGATCCCGGTGACCCGGATCGCCGTCGCCCGCGCGAACTGCGCCGTCACCTTCTCGTCGATGCGCTCGCCCGGGTGGATGAGCTCCGCGGCGCCCTGCGTCCGGCGCGCGAGGTCGTTCACGAGCAGATCGCTCACGTTGGCCCCGATCCCGAACGTGTAGACCCGCACCCCCTTGCCCACCGCGGCGACCCGATCGACGATCTCGGCTTCATTGCCCACCTGACCGTCCGTCAACAGCACGACCACGCGGTCCCGATCCGTGTCGCCGAGCATGCCCACGGCGGCGAGCAGCGGCTTCAGCATCTCCGTCCCGCCGGACGCGACGAGGCCCTCGACGAACGCGTCGGCGGCCTCGAGGGTCCGCTGCGTGAACGGGGCGAGCGACGGCTGCATCAGCCGGAAATCGTTGGAGAAAGCGATCACCCCGAACCGGTCTCCCTCGGCGAGGTGGCGGAGGCACAGGCGGAGCGCGCGCTTCGCCTGGTCGATCGACGCGCCCTGCATCGAGCCCGACACGTCGACCACGAACACGACGTCGCGCCGGGCGGACGACCGCTTCGCGTCGAACAGGTCCGGCACCACGGTGAGGGCGAAGGTCCCCTCCCGGCCGGCGGCCCTGTCGCAGACCAGGCCCGCCTGCACGCCCGGCGCGCCCGCGGCGATCAGCACGATGTCCCGATCGAGCGCGGCCTTGTCGCTCCGGAGCGACACGCGCTGTCGCCCCCCCTCCTCGCGGCGCACGGCGAGCGCGTGCGAGGGGCTCTCGATCGCGACGTCGCGCCCGACGTCGAAGACGATGTCCACGGTGATGCCGTAGTCGACCCGCGCGATCTCGGGGGAGATGCGGTCGGCGTCGGGCACCTCGTCCGTGGGCTCGTGGACGCCGTGCGCGGTCCGCTCGCCCCCGGGCGCGCCGGGGATGTAGCGGGGCGCGACGAGAGTCGGGATCATGAGCCGCAGCGCCCCCTCGTCGGCCTTCAGCGGCTGCACGAACGCGACCTCGACGACCGTCTCCTCCCCGGGCAGGAGGTTGCCGACGCTGGCCGTGAACACGTTGCGCCGCTCCTCGTCGAGCAGCGCCGCGCCGTGCCCCGTGGCGATCGCCTCGTCGTAGTCCCGGAACGCCTCTTCCCGCTCCTTGACCTCCCCCTCGAGCCTGCGGCCGGCGCACTCCATGGCGAAGCCCGCGATGCTCGCCTCGCTCGGCAGCGGGAAGGTGTAGATCGCCTCGATCGGCCGGCGCTCCTCGTTCCGGTAGCGCTGCCGCACCACGAGCCGCGCCACCCCGCCGAAGACCTCCCCCGAGAGGGAGACGCCGAGCAGCGGGACCGGGTGGCCCTCCGAGGTGCATAGACACGACATCGGCGTCGTCGCCGGGCGCAAGGGATCGGTGGTCGGAATCATCGCGAGCCTTTCGGGGCAAGGGGTGTGTAGCGAGACTCGATATCGAGGGCGATGCGCCGCGAGCGCTCGGGCGCGTCGCTCCGCACGTGGAGCTCCACCCCGTCGGCGATCTCGACCCGCTCCCAGCGCCCGCCGCGCGGCGCTCCGGCGGCGGGGGGCTCTGCCGCGGCCGCCGCCTCCGGACCGGCGCAGCGAGCCGCCTGCGCGGCGGGCGGCGCCCCCGCGGCGAGGCGCTCGATCTCGTCCAGGCCGGCGCCAGCGAGGCGCGCCTGGATCTCCTCGAGCGGCAGGTGCGCCTGCTGGAGGACCTTGATGGCACGGAGCCGAGCGAGGTGCTCTCGCCCGTAGGAGGTGTCCTTCCCGCGGAACTCGGGGGCCGGCAGGAGGCCGCGCTGCACGTAATACCGCACCGTGCGCGGCGCCACGCCCGCCTCGCCCGCGAGCTCGTCGAGCTTGTACGTCATCACGGGGAGCATCCTGGATCGTGACACTAAAACTGTCAAGTAGACACTCACCTCGAGAGAAAGCGCCTCGGGAGAGGGCGCGTGCGGTTACTGCCCGCGGGCGTCGTTCGTGTGACCGGAGAGCGGCGTCTACGCGGTGCTCGTTGCTCGTAGGAGCTCACCCGGGCGTTCTCCGACGTTGTATTCTGGCCGGTGAGGAGGAAGTGAGCATTCTGGCCGGTGAGGAGGAAGTGAGCGCGTCGTTCGGCGTAGATCGTGATGGAAGAGGGTGGCCGTGCTCCGGGACAGCCCCGGCTCGCGGCGCTTTTTTTTCGCGGAGGGTCGGGTCGACACCCCTGCCATCCTGCCGGACAGCACACGATACGGACGAAAGGCGGCCGGCCCCGGCAGGATGCTGACGAGAGCGAGCCAGACGCGACCGGTTCGCTGCAAGCCAATCAGGACGTCGGCTCGAGAGCCGCTCACGATAAATCCCCTATGATCTCGCTTCCTTGGCCTCCGAGCTCCACGGCGCAGCGCTCCGCTCTGGTCCTCGCTCGGTCGCCTCTCCACGGCGCGGCGATGCGCTTCCTCCGGAGCTCCACGACAGCCGCAGCGCTGCTCGCAAGCACGCTCGCGCCGCGCCCCGCCGCCGCCGCGCCCGACACGCCGCTGCCCCATGCCAAGCCGCCGGCGGAGCCGTCCCACGATGCGCCGCCCGCCGCGCCGTCCCACGATACGCCGCCCGCCGCACCGTCCCACGATGCGCCGCCCGCCGCGCCGCCCCGCGATACGCCGCCCGCCGCGCTCGTCCCACCAGCGCCGCTCACGGCGCTCGGCGCCGACTACCCTGACGGGGCGCACGGCGACGCGACAGTTCGCCTCGTTCTCACGGTCAACGCGGACGGGACCGTCCGCTCCGCGATCGCCGAGGAGGGGCCCGAGCCGTTCGCATCGGCCGCCATGGCCGCCGCGACGTCGTTCCGCTTTGCGCCGGCCACCCGGGACGGCGCGCCGGTCGCAGCCAAGATCCGCGTCGAGGTCCGCTTCATCGAGGCCGCGCCGCCCGCGCCGCCCGGCGCCTCCGCGCCTGCACCTGCGCCCGCGCCGGAGCGCCCGACCAGGGCGCCCGGGCTGCCGCCGGAGGCGCCGCGGTCGCTCGAGGTCACCGTGCGCGGCGAGCTGCCGGCGCCCGGCGTCTCCAGCTTGAGCCGCGGCGAGGTCCGGATCGTCCCCGGCGCGTTCGGCGACCCCTTCCGCGCCATCGAGATGCTCCCCGGGGTGACCCCCATCGTCTCGGGGCTACCGTTCTTCTATGTCCGCGGCTCGCCGCCGGGCAACGTCGGTTACTTCCTCGATGGCGTCCGCGTCCCCTACCTCTATCACCTCGGGCTCGGGCCTTCCGTTGTCCATCCCGGGATCGTCGATCGCGTCGACCTCTATCCTGGCGGCTACCCCGCGCGTCACGGGCGGTACGCGGGCGGGATCGTCTCCGGCGAGACGACGCCGCCGCTCCCGTACTGGCACGGTGAGGGCATGCTCCGGCTCGTCGACGTGGGCGGGCTCGTCGAGGGCCCCTTCGCCGGCGGCCGCGGGGTCGCGCTCGTGGGCGGCCGCTACTCCTACACGGCGTTGCTCCTCTCGCTCGCCGCCCCCGAGGTCGCGCTCGATTACTGGGATTACCAGGCCCGGCTGTCCTACGAGATCGTCCCGGAAGGCCGGGTGAGCCTCTTCGCGTTCGGCGCCCACGACTTCCTGGCGACCGACGAAGACGGCGAGAAGACGACCCTCTTCGACACGACATTTCACCGGATCGATCTCCGGTACGATCATGCGTATGGCCGGGGCAGCGCGCTGCGCGGCGCGCTGACGCTCGGCCACGACGAGACGGGGATCGGGGGAGACCAGAAAGCGCTGACGCGGAGCCTCGGCGCGCGCCTCACGCTCGCTCATCGGCTCCCCGACGAGACAACGATCCGCGCCGGCATCGACGCCGTGGTCGACGACAACGAGATCGATCTCGACACCGACGCCGGCGGCCCCCCGGACGACGACTTCCTCTCGAGCCGTGTCGACCTCACGGTGGGCGGCTACATCGAATCCGACATCGCGGTCACCTCGCGCCTGCGCATCACCCCGGGGCTCCGGCTCGATCTCTACCGCTCGGACGATACGGTCGCGCTCGCCGTCGATCCGCGGTTATCTGCGCGGCTCTCCCTGGGGCGCGGCGTGACGTTCGTGCAGGCGCACGGCCTCGCGTCCCAGCTGCCGAGCTTCGTCGTCCCGATCCCCGGCTTCCGCCCGGGCCTCGACGGCGGCCTCCAGCGGAGCTTCCAGTCGAGCGCCGGCCTCGAGGTCGCGCTGCCGGAGGACATCACCGCGACGGTCTCGGTGTTCCACAACGCGTTCTTCAACATGACCGACGCGCTCGGCTCTCTGGGCCTGGATTCGATCGAGGACGCCTTCACGCTCCGCGCGCTCGGCGCCGCGACCGGCGTGGAGCTGTCGGCCCACCGGAAGCTCACGCGGCGCGTCGGTGGATTCGCGTCGTACACGCTGTCCCGCTCCACCCGCAGCATCGGCCGCACCCGGCAGGTGAGCTCGTTCGATCGGGCCCACGTGGCGAACGTCGCGCTGACCTACGACCTCGGCCGCGGATACAGGGCTGGCGGGCGCTTCGTGTTCTACTCCGGGCTTCCCCAGAAGATCGGCGGCGCGACGCTTCCGCCGCTCGGCGGCGTCCCTGGAGGATCCGGACCCCTCGCCGGCGGAGCGCCGCGGTGGGAGCGCCTGCCGCCGTTCTTCCGCCTCGATGTCCGCCTGGAGAAGCGCTGGCCCATCGGGAAGTCAGGCTGGCTGTCGCTCGTCCTCGACGTGCTCAACTCCACGCTGTCGAAGGAGACCATGCCGGGGATGTGCGATGCGTTCTCGTCGTGCGAGCCGACCGAGTTCGGGCCGGTCACGATCCCGAACTTCGGCCTGGAGGGCGGGTTCTGACGGACGCAGCGGGACGAGATGGGCGTGGACGAGGCGCGCGCGCTCGCGCCTCAGCAGCGGATTTCGGGCTACGAGGAGGCGGCGCTCGGGTGTGTCTCCGAGAACGCCCTCCGTTCTTTCTTGAGCCAGGCCAGGAGGGCCTTCTGTCGCGCTCGCAGCTCGGCGTCGCGCTCGAAGAGGGCCTTCTGCTTCGTCAGGACGAGCGTCTGGGGGCTCCCGCTGCGGATCGTCGTGTGGGTCAAGGGCAAGCGGTGGAGCTCGATGACGTCATGGATGTGCCTCCGCCGCTCCTTCGCAAGAGGCCACGCATGCTCGATCCGGCCTCGATCGCGCAGGAACACCGAGAGCCCTTTGCATAGCACGCACGTGCATCCGGACGGAGGCTCGATCGACCAGTCATCCGAGCTGCGCGCCTTCGCCGCGAGGATTCGTTCGAGCGAACCCACGACACGGCGATACAGCGCTTGCAGCCCGAGGGCCCTCACTGCGGCCGGCGTGCGTCCTTCCCGGCACCTCCGGAGCAGCGCGCCGGCCGTCATGACCGGCAGCGCCGTCTCTGGCGCGGTGAGGGAGGCGATGAGGTCGTCGCGGATGGACGGCGCCTGGATCACGGCGGCGGTCTCCAGCAGCGCAAGCGTGTCGTCGAGGTGACGCTCGACGCCCTCTTCCCGGAGGGCCCCGGGCAGCCGGAGCGCGCCGGTGTAGCTTTGTTTGAACGAGGCCACCTCGCGCGACAGGACCCATGCGGCGAGCGCCTTGCCGTGGTCTCCGCCGGCACAGAGCGCCTCGCAGAGACGAGGGAGGAACGAGCGCCACGGCGGCGTATCGTAGCGTGCGTCCTCGGCCCATGCGGAAAAGACCCGTTGCGAAGCCTCGAGGCCGTAGCGCTGGACGAGGGCGACGAAGGCGGGCGTCGTGCGGGGGCCGAGCCAGTGCGGTCCCAACGGCGAGAGCAGCCCGAGCGCGAGATTGGCATCGCCGAGCGCCGCCGACACCTCGAGCAGCTTCAGGAAGAACCTCTCGTCGGTGTCCTTTGGAGCAGATTGGCTCCAGAAGGGCAGGAGCTCGTTCGCCCTCTCGCGCGCTTCGTCCGTGGCGCCCGCGTCGATGCGCGCGGCGAGCTCGTCCACGGCCCAGGACGGGTCAATCTTCGCTCGAACCACGAAATCGCGATCTCGCGGCCACATCACGAGAGCGGCCCGATGGTACCAGCGGTCCACGGTGTTGCCGTAATTGCCCATGTAGCCTTCGTGCTCGGACCGGAACGGCTCCATCTCCACCGACCCCCTGGTGAAGCAGATCTCGTGGCTCGCCGGGTGCGCCGAGAGGCCCGGCGCGAGCCGCCCGTCCGGTCCCACCCAGTGGCGGAGCTCGACGTCCGTCATGATGAGCTCGATGAGCTCATGGTCCTCCGCGTCGCGAGCGTCATCGGACGCGTCGTCGCGGCGTCCGAAGGCGCGCCGGCCGTATCCGTCGTCCCAATCGTCCCCCTCGCACGACCAGCTCTCGTGCACGTCGGCGAGGGCGAGGTACACCTCGCAATCGAGGCGCTCGGCCACCTGCCGCAGCGCAGCGGCGCGCAGCCGATCCGCGTTCTTGAGGCGGCCCCACCCCAGGCTCTTCTGCGTGTATTCGTGGTCCAGGAGGTAGATCAAGCGGTCCGGCCGCTGCGGGGGAGCCTTCGAGTACGGGATCGCGACCGGCGTCGAGAAGTATGCCTTGACGCTCGCGCAGAGGCGTTCGACGGCGGGGGGGCGGAGCGGCACGCGAGCTTCCGCTGCCCCGCGGAAGAGGAGATGATACGTGAGGGTGATCCGGTAGCCTGCGTCGACGGGCTTCACCTCGTGGTGGCAATCCGCGTAGAAGGCGATGAGCGACAGGTCCTTCGGCCCCCGCGTGGCCGAAGGAAAGACCTTCGTCTCCCGATGGTGCTGGACGACGATGGCTCCGCCTTCGTGCCTGGACGGCAGCTCCACCACGAGGGATCCTACCATGTCGTCGTCCCTCTCGGAGTCCTGGTGTGGCGCGAAGAACTGGCCGGGGCCGTACACGAGCATCTTGTCGAGAGCGGCCTCGAGCTTGCCTTCCTCCGGCAACCCGAGGCGCTGCCGGAGGATCGCGAGCCTGGGCTCGAGGGTGCGCCGCCATCTTCGCGTGTCGATCGAGATCCGACGCCTGTCGATCTCCCACGTGTCGCGCACGCGCACGTCGTGCACGGTCCTGTCGCGCCGCCCGTACGGCGCCGGATCGGCGACGGCGCACAGCTTTCGCGCCGCGGCGATCGAGATCGGGAAACGGATGGGACCGACCCCCTCGATCTCGATGTGGAGATCGTCCGAGCCGCATCCGAGCTCGGTCGCGAACTCACCTTCTGCTTCGACGGCCGCGAGCGCCGCCGTGACCTCGTCCAACATCGCTCACCTCGCTGGTAAATGCGTCTCTCGACGAGGCGAGCCTCGCCGCGTGTGCTGGAAGACTGCGCGATGCGTCTCCATCGGGCGCCCCGGAGGCCGTGAGGCGCCGAAGGCTCCTATGGGGCTCGGCGCGTCGGGCGGGAGCCCGAGGCGCTTCGCTCGGGCGCGCATCACGTGGGCGCGGGCGGCTGTATACGATTCACCGGTCCTCGCCTGTCGCTCACGGATGATGTTCTTCACATCTCGGTGCGTGGTCATGGGACGTTCTCCTGGACCGCGCCGCCCCGGCCCCCGCCCGTTGAGCTGCGCGATCGGAAGACACACGACCGGCCCGCCGGAGGAGTCATCTCCCCTTTGCCCCACTCGAGGGATCCTGCGGGGGAGGATCCGTCGGGGTTCGGCGTCGGTGCCGCAGCTGGGTGGGAGCATGCCCAACCGCCCTGTGGGAAGTCAAGCGCGACGGCAGCAATGCTCGGGAGGGAGAGAGCAAAAAATATTGGCAATATGCGTCTCATGTTCGCAATGCGCTCCAGCGCGCGCAGGGGCGCGGAGCACCGGCCCTCTTACTGCTCTTGCGTACGCTCGAGATACCCACCCGGCCGTAGACGAAGAGGCGTTGGCCTCCGAGATTGCGGTCACCGCGTGGGCAGGCTCGCTCCGTGCGCGCCGGCTCCGCTCCCCGAGGCATCCGAAAGAACGCCCCGGCTCGAAGGCGCGGGGCGGCCACCTCGATCCTGGAGCGCATCCCCTCGGCCGGCGCCGCATCAAGGCGCTGGAAACGGCCCCACGCGTTGCTCTAAAGTCACGTGGCTTGAGCTCGGGCGACGCGTGGCACACAAGGGTCGGTCGCATCGCGACGGAGGTCGCGCGCCCGCTGGCGGCCATCGTCGACCGCGAGGCCCGCTTCCCGCACGAGGCCATGTCGGCGCTCGGGGAGGCCGGCGCCCTCGCGGCCGCCGTCCCTCGCGAGCTCGGGGGGCTGGGCGCCTCGACGGCAGAGCTCGGTGAAGCGTGCGCGCTGCTGGGGCGCGCCTGCGCCTCGACGGCGGCGATCTTCGCGATGCACACGAGCCAGGTGGCGTGCCTCGCGCGACACGGACAAAGTCCGTTCTTCCACGACTACCTCCGGAGGATCGCGCGCGAGCGGCTCCTGATCGCGTCCGCCGCCTCCGAGATGGGCACCGGCGGCGATCTCCGGTCGAGCATCGCTCCGGTCGAGCGGGACGGCGAGCGGTTCACGCTGAGAAAGCGATGCACCGTCGTCTCCTACGGCGAGCACGCCGACGCGCTCCTGACGACCGCGCGCAGCGCACCGGAGAGCAGCCCGAGCCAGCAAGCGCTCGTGCTGCTCCAGAAGCAGGACTACACCCTCGAGCGCACAGGCCGCTGGGACGCGCTCGGAATGCGCGGGACGTGCAGCCCGCCGTACGTCCTCACGGCCGCCGCTCCGGTCGAGCAGATCTTCGCCGAGCCCTTCCGCACGATCGCGGCCGATACGCTGGTACCCACCTCGCACGTCCTCTGGTCGTTCGGCTGGCTGGGGCTGGCCGAGGACGCATGGGCCGTCGCTCGAGCGCGGGTCGCGCGCGACGCCCGGGCGAAGCCGGGCATCACGCCGCCCGGCGCGACGCGCCTCTCGCGCATCGGCGCGGACCTGGAGGCGATGCGGAGCCTCGCCCGCGAGGCCGCCCGCGAGCTCGATCGGGCGAGGACCGACGAGGAAGGCGCGCGGGCGCCGTCCTTCGTCGGCCAGGCGCTCCGGATCAACCACCTCAAGATCGAAGCGTCCGAGCTCACGGCGCGGATCTGCCTGGAATGCCTCCAGATCTGCGGCATCGAGGGGTACATGAACGACGGCGATCACAGCGTCGCGCGCCACGTCCGCGACGCGCTCGCGGCGCCGCTGATGATCAGCAACGACCGGCTGATCGCCGCGAATGCAGCCCTGCTGCTGGTCTCGAAGGACGGGCGAGGCGCGTGACGGCGCCCCGCCTCGTCAGCCCTCGGTGACGATCCGGACGAGCGTGGCGATGCTCGGACGCTGGAAGAAGAGGTCGGAGTCGAGCTCGCGCCCGAGCTCGGACGAGACGGTCACGAGCATGCGGACGAGCTGCATCGAGTCGCCGCCGAGCGCGAAGAAGTCGTCCTCCGGGCGCACCTCGCTCACGCGCAGCACGTCCTGCCAGAGCTGCGTGAGATAAGCCGTCACCGCCTCTGGGCTGTTCGCGTCGACTCCGGCCATCACCTCTTGACCTCCTCCGCGGCGCGCTCCGCGAGGGCGCGGTGGTCGATCTTCCCGCTCTCGTTGAGCGGGAACTCCGCGAGGACGAAGATCCGCCGCGGGACCATGTACTCGGGGAGGTAGCTCCGGCACCTCGCCCTCACCTCGTCGTCCGTGCCGTCGAGGCGGTTCACATACGCGACAACGTCCTCGCAGAGGCCGCTCACGGCGCGGATCGGGACGACGGCCACGAGATCGACCGCCGTCACCCGGCGCAGCACGCCCTCGATCTCGCGCAGCTCCACGCGGCGGCCACGGACCTTCACCTGGTCGTCGCACCGACCCAGA
Organism: Sorangium sp. So ce590; assembly: GCF_051521365.1. Lineage (NCBI taxonomy): Bacteria > Pseudomonadati > Myxococcota > Polyangiales > Polyangiaceae > Sorangium > Sorangium sp. So ce590. Next base: position 2,696,379 of record NZ_CP150346.1, on the reverse strand, counting down.
AAGACGAGGTCCGACCGCTCGTCCGTGCCGGCGCGATCGCCGGTGCGATACCAGACGAGCCCCCCGGGATCGCCGGCCAGCGTGACGAACGAGCGCGCCGTCGCCGCGGAGTCGCGCCAGTAACCGGGCGCGACCTGCGCCCCCGCGAGGAGGAGCTCGCCGCTCCCCGGCTCGATGAAGGTGCGGACCGGCGCGAGCGGGCGGCCGAGCGGGACGATCTCCGCCGCAGGGGGCGCGCTCGGGTCATAGAAATAGAGCGTCGCGAACACGGTGACCTCGGTGGGCCCGTAGAGATTGACGATCCGACACGAGGGCGCGGCGGCCTGCCACGCCTCGGCGAGCTGCGAGGGGAGCGCCTCGCCGCAGAAGAGCGACCAGCGGAGAGAATCGAAGACACCCGGCCGGAGCGCGCGCAGGACCTTGAGGTTGTTCGCGAGCGTCGGGACAGAGCTCCACACGGTGATCCGGTGCCGCTGGATGAACGATCGCGGCATCAGCGCCTCGTGGAACGAGGGGACGAAGACGCAGCCGCCGGCCTGCCAGCACAGGAAGAGCTCTCCGATCGAGAAGTCGAAGCTGAGCTCCGCGAACTGGGTGAAGCGATCGTCCGGGGTGGTCTGGATCTCCGCGGCGAGCGCGTCGATGAGCGCACGGCCGTTCGCGTGCGTGATGCCCACCCCCTTCGGCCTGCCGGTGCTCCCGGAGGTGAAGAGCAGATACGCGTAGGGGTCGCCGGGCCGGCGCGGGACGTCGTCGGGCGGCCCCGGAAGCGCGCCGCCGGGGCCAGCGATCGCCGGCGCGCCGGGCTCGGCCGGGATCACGAGCGGGGGCCGCGCGCTCGTCGCGAGCAGATCCACCGCCGCGCCGGCCGAGGCGCCGTCGACGATCAGGGCGGTGAGGCGCGCCTCCTCGACGATCGTCGCGAGGCGCGCGCGCGGGCTCCTCGGGCTGAGCGGAACATAGATGTTCCCGCTCTCCATGATCCCGAGGAGCCCTGCATACGCCTCCGCGCCCTTCTCCGCGAGGAGCCCGACGGTGACGCCGGCGCCTCCGAGCCCACGGGCGCGCAGGCGACCCGCGATCTCCCGCTTTCGGTCCCGCAGCGCGGCGTAGGTGACCCACGCCCCTGCCGCGTGCACGGCCGGTCGATCGGGATACCGCGCCGCGCTTTCATCGAAGCAAGAATCGAGACGCGAGGGGCTCATCTTCCCGGCGGCCGTCCGAGCGGCTGGTGCGGTAGGAGGGTAATCCGTCCTGCGGTGCGCCGTCGACGGCGATCCGCAGCGCGTTTTGACACGCGCCGGCTCGACACTATACGAAGTCCGGCGCCATGACCCTCGCGACTGTCGTCTCGTCAAACCCGGATCTGGACGCGCGGCTCCGCCCGCTCGTGGTCGAGGCGATGCGCCGCCAGCGCGCCCCGGGCGTCGCCGTGGCCATCGTGCGGGACGGCAGCGTCGTCCTCGCGGAAGGGTACGGCGTCGCCGACCTGACGTCCGGCGCGCCCGTCACGCCCGAGACCCTGTTCCCCATGTCGTCGATCACGAAGACGTTCACGGGCGTCGCGGTCATGCAGCTCGCCGAACAGGGCCTGATCTCGCTCGACGATCCGGTCAGCCGCCACGTCCCCTTCTTCCGGCTCGACGATCCGCGCGCCCAGGACATCACGGTGCGGCACCTCTTGACCCACACGAGCGGGCTCCCCGACTGCGATCAGCTGGCGCTCTGGGACGATCCCCAGCTCGACGACCGCGCGCTCGAGCGCTACGTGCGCGAGCTCCCCTACAAGGAGCTCCTCGCCGCGCCCGGCGAGCGCCGCGTGTACAGCAACGACGGCTTCGAGGTGCTCGGCGCGCTCGTGGCGCAGGTCACGGGCGAGGTGTTCGAGCGTCGCGTGGAGCGCACCCTCCTCGCGCCGCTCGGGATGAGCGCCTCCCGCATGTCCGCGCCTCCAGCCGATCCGCGCGTCCGCGCCGCGGGGCACGTGCTCGGCGACGCCGGCGAGGTGGCGACGGCGCCCGTCTATCCCTGGTCGCGCTCGCACGCCGCCAGCGGCACGCTGTTCTCGAACGCGCTCGACATGGCGCGCTGGGTCCGCATGCTCCTCGGCCGCGGCGCGCTCGACGGCGTGAGGGTCCTCGCGGCCGAGACGCTCGAGGGCATGGGAAAGCCGCTCGTCCCGTGGGAGCAGGACGCGAGCATCTCGCAGGGCCACGTGTTCCGCGTGTACGAGCACCGGGGTCACCGCGCGCTGGGGCACGGAGGGTGGGACGTCGGGTTCCGCTGTGGGATGACGCTGCTCCCCGACGTGGGGGTGGGAGCGGTCGTCATGAGCAACTTCCACTGGTCGGCCATGCTGCAGCTCGTCCACGCCGCGCTCGACGTCGCGCTCGGCGCCGAGCCTCCCTCGATGCTGCCGGATCCGGCGGCCCTCCCGGGCTTCGTGGGCACGTTCAAGGGCGAGCGCAGCGCCACCGTCGTCGAGGTCGAAGGGGAGGACGTCTATCTCGTGCAGGGCGAGCGGCGGCGGCGGCTCACGCCGCTCGGCCCGGACATGGTCGTCGTGTCCGAAGGCAAGGGGCACAACGCCGTGTTCGTGCGGCGGCGCGCGGAGGAGACGGTCGTGCTGCTGGGGGACGAGAAGCTGACGCGGGTCACTTGAGCGCCGCGGGGCCGAGCGCCTCGGCGAGCTCGGCGATGCACGGGCGCTCGAACAGGACGCGCATGGGCAGCTCGACGCCGAAGGTCTCGAGCATGCGGGCCATCACGCGGACGGCGAGCAGCGAGTGCCCGCCGAGATCGAAGAAATTGTCGTGGACGCCGATTCGCTCCACCTCGAGCACGTCGCGCCAGATCGACGCGACGGCCTCCTCGACAGGGCCGCGCGGCGCGACGAACGCGCTGCCCGCGGCGCGGTCGGCGGGGACAGGGGGCAGCCTCCGCCGCTCGAGCTCGCCGCCGGGCGTCCTCGGGATCCGGTCGACGGCGACGAGCACGGACGGCACGAGGTACTCCGGCAGCTCCTCGGCGAGGGCGCGCCGCAGGGCGGTGGCCCAGTCCGCAGGCGCCCCCTCCTCGCCGACGACATAGCCGACGAGCCGGACCGGGGAGCCGCTGGCCACCACCGCGGCGTCCCGAACGCCGGCAGCGCGCACGAGCGCCGCCTCGACCTCGCGCGGCTCGACGCGGTGACCGCGCACCTTGACCTGATCGTCGATGCGCCCGAGGTACTCGACGGAGCCGTCGGCGAGCCACGCGCAACGATCGCCGGTCCGGTACATGCGCATCCCCGGCTCGGTCGCGAAAGGATCGGGCAGGAAGCGCGCGGCGGTCAGATCGGGGGCCGACCTGTAGCCGCGCGCGAGGCAGTCTCCGCCGAGGTAGAGCTCGCCGGGGACGCCGATGGGCACGGGTCGCAAGCGATGATCGAGGAGGTACGCGCGGGTCCCGGGGATCGGGCGGCCGATGGGCACCTCGCTCGACACGCCGTCGCGGGGGTCCACCGGGTGCGTCAGGGTCACGATCGTCGCCTCGGTGGGGCCGTAGGTGTTGAGGATGCGGTGCGCGGTCCCGGCGACCTTGCGCCACGCCCGCAGCCGATCGGCGGCGAGCCGCTCTCCCCCGAGCACGATCAGGCGCACGTGCTCGAGCCGCTCCGCCGCGTCCGCCGAGCAGCCGAACGCGAGCTCGTGCCAGTAGGCGGTGGGCAGGTCGAGCACGGTGATGCGCCGCTCGTGACAGACGCGCAGGAGCTCTTCCGGCGCGACGACGGCGTCGAAGGGGCGCGGCACCAGCGTCGCGCCGGCGGCCAGCGTCGCGAACACCTCCTCGCAAAACGTGTCGGCGGACGGCGAGGCGAACTGAAGGACACGATCGCCGGCCCTCAGCGCGAAGGTGCGCGCGGCGAAGCGCGCGTAGCGGGCGAGCGGGCCGTGGAGCAGCTCGACGGCCTTGGGCTGGCCCGTCGTCCCCGACGTGAAGTAGACGAACGCGACCTGCTCGCCGTGCGGCGGCGCGAACGTGGCGCTCGAAGAGGCGGCGCCGAGCGCCCCGACGTCGCTCTCGTGGAGCGTCACGACGACGCCCGCGATCTCGGCCATCCGCCGGCGCCGCGCGAGCGGGAGGCCTGTGTCGATCGGCACGCAGGCGGCGCCGGCGCGGAGCGCGCCGAGGACCGCGGCGACGAGCGCGGGACCGCGCGGCATCGACACGGCGACCGTCGCCTCGCGCGCGACCGCCGTGGCGCGCAGGTGCTCCGCGATCGCCGTCGCCCGGCGGTCGAGCTCGGCGAACGTGAGCCGACCGTCCTCCCCGTCCACGGCCACCGCGTCGGGTCGCCGCGCGACCTGGACCGCGAAGAGATCGAGCACGCTCCGCCCCTCGGGGATCGGCTCGACGACCGGGAGCCGAGGCGCGCCGGAGACCTCGCCGGAGATGTGGCCAGAGACGTGGCCAGAGACGTGGCCAGAGACGTGGCCAGAGACGTGGCCAGAGACGTGGCCAGAGACGTGGCCAGAGACGTGGATCGACACCGCGTCGAGCCGGCGCTCCGGATCCTCGACGAGCGCCTCGACGAGCCGCACCAGGTGGTCGGCGACCGCCTCGCGCTCCTCGGCGCGGAGCTGCTCGGCGCGGAGGTCGAGATCGAGCCACAGCTCGCCCTCCTCGACGTGCGCCTCGATCGAGAGGCTCTCGTGACCGTGACCGGCCGAGAGGCGCCTCGTCCGCGCCGGAGCGCCGCCGAACGGGCCGAAGCTCCCGGTCTGGAGGTTCAGGAGCACGTCGTAGTGGTCCTTGCCGCCCGGGTTTCCGACCGAGTAACGCAGGTGCGGCAGCAGCGACCGGATGCGCTCGCCGGTGCGGCGCCCGAGCTCCGCGAACGTGCTGTCGGGCTCGACAGCGACGCGCACCGGAGCGACCTCCATGACGAGGCCGGCGACGTCGCGCCCCGCCGCTCCACCGCGGTTGTGGAAGACGACGCCGACCGACACGTCGGAGGCGCCCGCGAGGTGATGGACGAGGGCATCGACCACGCAGCACAGGCTGATCAGCAGCGACAGCTCCTCGTTGAACAGGAAGAGCGGCGGCTTCGCGGCGGCGGCCTTCAGCCGGTCGGTCAGAGGTCGCCCGAGCCCGCGGGAGACGCGCTCGGTCCGCGCGTCGCACCGGCGCGGCGACCGCCCGAACCAGCGCAGCGGCTCGGGCAGCGGCCGCAGCAGGCGCGACCAGTACGCCTCCGCGTCGCTGGAGGCGGGCGCCTCGCGGTACGCATGATCGGCCGCGACGAGGCGCGCGAACGGAGGCCAGGGCGGGTGCGTCAAGGGCTCGCCGGCGCGCGCCCGCTCGTACAGCTCGGCTGCGCGCTGATAGAGCAGCGCGCTCGTGACCCCGTCGGTGATCAGGTGGTGCGCGCACAGGTAGAGCGCCCACCGCGAGGGGCCGAGCGTGATGACGGCGCAGTCGAACGGGCAGCGCGCGAGGTCGAGCGGCCGCGCTTGCCGCTCGCGCGCCCAGGCGTCGAGGCGATCGACCGGCGCGGGATCGCCGGTCCAGTCGAGGTGCTCGACGACCTCGGCGAAGCCGTCGACGACGACAGCGCGGGGCTCGCCCGCCTCTTCGCGGACCACGGTGCGCAGGGCGTCGGTGCCGGCCACGACCTCGCGCCACGCGGCCGCGAACGCCGCCGGGTCCAGTGAGCCCTCGACGAGCGAGAGCGTGGCCATGTTGTAGAGCGGGACGCCGGGCTGGAGCTTCTGCCCGGTCCACACGAGGAGCTGGTTGCGCGTCAGGTTCGCGCCAGCGGCGAGCGCGTGGGCGCGGCTGCGGACCGCCGGCGGAGGCGCCTCCCAGCCATCGACGAGGCGCCGCTCTTCCTCCGGGCCGATCATCGGGAGATCGGCCACGGGCCGGTCGGGATCGAGGAGCGCCGCCGAGAGCAGGTGGAGCACGTAGCCGGCGAAGCGCCTCACCGTGGACACCGCGTGTCGCTCGGGGAAGAGCTCGATCTCCAGGGCCGGCGCGCCGGAGGCGTCGAGCGTGATCGTGATGTCCTGGCCGGCGGAGGGCGCGGGGCGATGGAGGGACGCCGACGCGACCATGACGCCGAACAGCGGGGATGCGCCCCGGGTCGTCAGGCCCAGGTCCGCGAGCAGCCGCTTCAGCGGATAACGCTGGCGCTGCGCGACGAGGAGGAGCTGCTCGCGCTGCGCCACCAGCAGCTCGCGAAAGCTCGCCTCGGCCGGGATCTCCACGAGGATCGCGACCGCGTCGGTGCCGCCGGCGGGCGCCGTCGTCCACGCAGGCGCGCCGACGACGACCGTGCGCCGATCGTGCGTGCGCGCGAGGCACGCGGCCACGCCGCAGAGGAGCGTGGTGTAGACGAGGAGCGGCGCGCTCCCGGTGAGGTCGGCGATCCCGGCCGCGAGCGGCGCCGGGATCGGCTCCGTGAAGCGCGCCGGGCGCCGGTTCGCCGGCCCGGCCGCGTCGGGGCGGAGCTCCGTGCGCGCGTCGACGTCGGCGAGCCGCCGCACCCACCAGGCGCGCTCCTCGATCAGCGCTCGGTCGAAGACGAGGAGCGCCTCGTCGCTCATCGGAGCCGCTCCACCATCGCCCGGATCGCCCGGATGGTCTGGAAGTTCTCCTGCGCGAGCCTGTCGTTCGGGATGTGGATGCCGTGGTGCCCCTCGAGGAACGCGACCATCCGGAGCGCGCACAGCGAGTCCACCACGCCCCCCGCGAGGAGGTCGGTGTCGTCGTCCAGCTCGATCCCGTCGGCGGCGGCCTCGCGGCGGAGGAACGCGCGGATCGGATCGGCGTCGTCGCCCTCCTCCCGCGCGGCCGCCGGCGCCGCTGTGGCCGCCGCGGCGACGCCGACCCGCGCGCGATGGCCTTCCTGCACCGCCCGGCGATCGAGCTTGCCGGACCCTGTCTTCGGCAGCATCGGCTCGACGGCGAACGTCGAGGGGACCGCGAACGCGGGCAGCCGCGACGCGGCGTGCGCGCGCAGCGCGGGCGGCTCGATCGCGGCGTCGGGCTTCGGCGCGACGACGGCGACGACATCCGCGTCCGCGCCCTCTTCCCCGAGCACGAAGGCGGCCGCCTCCTGCACGGTCTCGTGGGCCAGGAGCGCGCGCTCGACCTCGTCGAGATCGAGCAGGTGGCCGCGCACCTTCACGCGGCGATCGGCGCGGCCGAGGATCTCGAGGTCGCCGTCCGGCTGCTCGGCGACGAGATCGCCTGTGTGGTAGCAGCGCTGCGGCCCGAACGGGGTGAACGCCACCGGCCGCAGCGCCCGCTCCGAGCGCTCGGGGAGCTGCCAGTACCCCTCCATCACGCTCGGCCCGCGCACCACCAGCTCCCCCTCCTGCCCGCGCGGGACCGGGACGCCCTCCGGATCGACGACCTCGAGGTTGACGTGGGCGCAGGCGCGCCCGATCGGCAACACGTCCGGCGGTCCGGCCGGCAGCGGCGGGATCTCGTAGTGCGCCGCGATGTGCGTCTCGGTCGTACCGTACATGTTGCAGAAGCGCGGCGACGGCACGAGCTCCATGAGCCGGCGCAGGTGCGGGACCGGGAACCGCTCGCCGGCGAACAGCACCCAGCGCAGCGTGTCGAGCGAGCGCGCCTGGAGGTCGCCCCGCTGGACCAGCCCGACCAGCAGCGACGGGACGGAGCACCAGACCGTGAGGCGCTCGCGCTCCAGCGCGCCGGCGAGGCTCGCCGGGAACTTCACGGTGTCCTCGGGGAATTGCACCAGGAGCGCGCCGGCGGCGATCGTGACGAACAGCTCGAACCACGAGAGATCGAAGTGGTGCGAGGTCACGTTGCTGACCCGATCCGTCTCGCGGACGCCGAACCTGTCGAGGGCCCACGCGACGTTCGAGAGCATGCTGCGGTGCGAGTGCGCGACGCCCTTCGGCGTGCCGGTGGTCCCGGAGGTGTAGAACAGCACCGACAGATCGCCCTCGATCACCCCGATGTCCGAGCGCGGGCGAGCCGCTGCCACCTCGGACCAGCTCGGGGCCGAGACGGGGAGGCCGCCGCCGTCGTCGCCTCCGACCACCGTCTCGATCGGCGTCCCGAGCGCGAGCAGCTTCCGCAACCTAGGCGCCTTCGCCGGCTCCGAGAGCACCACGCGGATGTCCGCGTCGCGGGCGACGGCGGCGAGGTGACTCTCCGACGCAGCCGAGTCGAACGGCGCGTACGCCGCGCCCGCCCGCAGGATCCCGTAGATCGCCGCCATCGAGTCGAACCCCCGGTGGAGGTAGACGCCGACGCGATCCTGGCGGCGGACGCCGCGCTCGACGAGGAAGCCGGCGACGGCCGAGGCGGCCTCGTCGAGCTCTCTGTAGGTCCGCTCGCCGGCCGCCGACCGGAGCGCCGGCCTGTCGGGGGTTCGCTCAGCGCTCTGCCGGAGCAGTCGATCTAACGAGAACGTCATGGGTCAGGCTCCTTCTTCGGTCACCGTCAGCGGCAGGTCGAGAACGGGGCGGTCCGGCAGCAGGGCGGCGCCGGCGGCGAGCGCAGCGAGGTGCGAGACGAGCGCGTCGAGCTGCGCCCCGGTGAACAGGCCAGCGTCGTATTCGATGCAGCCGTCGATGGCGTCGCCGCGGTCGATGAACGACAGCGTGAGATCGAACTTCGCGGTGTCCGCGAGGCTCTCCTCCACCCGGACCGCCAGACCGGCGAGCTCGGGGACGGGATCGGGATCATTCGCGAACGCGAGGACGACGTTGCACAGGGGCGGCCGCCCCGCGTCGTTCGCGAGCCCGAGCTCCTGGAGGAGCGCGTCGAAGGGGACGCCGCCGTGGCGATGGGCGTCCAGGACGACGTCGCGCGCCCGGCGCAGGACCTCCCGGAAGCTCGGATCCCCCGAGAGATCCACGCGCAGGAGCTGCATCTCGACCACGCAGCCCACGAGGGTCTCCGTCCCCGGCTTGCCGCGGTTGGCGTGGGGCACCGCCACGACGATGTCCTCCGCGGCGGTCAGCCGGAAGAGGAGCACGTCGATCACCGCGAGCATCGCGACGAAGAACGTCACGCGCGCCTCGCGTGCGAGCGCGCGGAGCGGCGCCAGCGCCCCGGCGGCCAGCACGAACGAGCGGTATCCCGCGGGGCGGCTGCCCGCGCCACGCGGGCGCGGCGACAGCCGCACGGGGCTCGCCTGCGCGAGCCGGCGCTTCCAGTGCTCGAGGCTCTCCGCGTAGCCAGGCGTCGAGGCGGCCATGCGCTCGCGGGCTGCGTACGTCGCGTACTGGAGAGGCTCGGGGAGCGGCGCCGGCCGGTCCGCCGCGAGCGCGCCGTACAGGTGGGTGAGCTCGCGCACGAGGACGTGCCGTGACCAGCGATCGATCGCGATGTGATGGACGGTCAGGAGCAAGCGGTGCTCGAGCGGGCCGATCGAGACGAGCGTCGCGCGCATGACGGGGCCGCGCTCGAGGTCGAACCTGCGGCGCGCGTCGGCCGTCGCGACCGCCGCGGCCGCAGCGGCGCGCTCGACGCGCGGGATCGCGCGGAGATCCACGTCGGGCTGGAGCACGTCGGCGTCGTCCTCGATGCGCTGCACGAGCCTGGCTCCCTCCAGCCGGTACGTCGTCCGCAGCGCCTCGTGGCGGCGGACCACGGCGCGCACCGCCGCGCGCAGCCGGCCCACGTCGAGCGGCCCCGAGAAGCAAAGGGCGTTGCTCACCGTGTGCGACGAGTCGCCCTCGTTCAACATGTGCGAGAGCCAGATCCGCTGCTGCGCAGCGGAGGCCGCCTCCAGGCGGCTCATCCAGCGCTTCCTCGCAGGGCGTCGAGCGCGCGCGCCAGCCTGCGGACGGTGCGCGCCTCGAAGACGGTCATCAGCGGCACGTCGACGCGGTAGCGCCGGTGGAGCTGGCCGACGAGCCGCATGGCCGCGAGCGAATGACCGCCCAGCTCGAAGAAGTCGTCCTCGGCGCCGACGTCGCTCGTCGAGAGGAGCTCCTCCCACAGCGCGGCCAGCTCCGCTTCGAGCCCGGCCGCGGGCCGCGGACCCGGGCGACGAGGCGCCTGGGCCCGGGCGACGAGCCCGGCGAGGGCCTCGCGGTCGATCTTGCCGCTCGGCGTGCGCGGGAACGACGGCACGATCGAGATCGACGCCGGCAGCATGTATTCCGGCAAGAAGAGCGCGAGGTGGGCGCGCAGCTCGGCGTCGGTCGGGGCCGCGACGGCGGCCGCGGATGGGACCACGAACGCGGAGAGGACATCGTCGCGCGCGTCAGATTGCCGGACGTCGCGCGCGATCACCGCGGCTCCCCTGACCCCCGGCGCCCGCGCGAGCACGGCCTCGATCTCCTCCAGCTCCACGCGGAACCCGCGCACCTTGAGCTGCCGGTCCGCGCGGCCGACGAGCTCGAGGGTCCCGTCGAGGTCCATCCAGCCCAGATCCCCGGTGCGGTAGCGCTGCGCTCCCGGACGGGCCGAGCCGGGATCCGGGAGGAAGCGCTCCGATGTCCCACGCGGCTCGCCGAGGTAGCCACGCGCCACCCCCTCGCCGCCGACGCACAGCTCGCCCACCACGAGCGGCGGCAGCGAGCGCCCGTTCGCGTCGATCACCTCGACCGTGGCGTGCGCGAGCGGGCGACCGAGCGACAGGTACGCCCCCGGGCGCGAGGCGTCCGCGCGCGCCATGGTGCAGCCGATCGTGGTCTCGGTCGGCCCGTAGTGGTTCCACACGGCGCAGCCAGGCGCGAGCGCGCGGATCCGCGCGACGAGGTCGCGCGACAGGCGCTCGCCCCCCAGGACGAGGTGCGAGCGCGGGAGCACGCCGGCGCCGTCCTCGAGCAGCGCCGCGAGGTGCGACGGCGTGATCTTCATGGCGTCCACCGGCGACGCGCGCAGCCGGTCCGCGAGCGCGCGGGCGCCCTCCTGCGGGACGATCTCCAGGGCGCCGCCGAGCGCGAGCGCGCCGAAGACCGCCGTGTAGCCGAGATCGGCCGCCGCGCTCGACACCCAGGCCCAGCGGAGACCGCGGCCCACGTGCGCCTCCAGCCCGCGCACGTAGGCGCTCACCTGCCGGTGCTCCACCGCGACGGCCTTCGGCTGGCCGGTCGAGCCCGACGTGAACAGCACGTAGGCGAGGCGGTCGGGGCGCGGCGCCGGCAGCGCGACGTCGCGATCGGCGCCGGCGTGGGCGTCGAGCCAGGCCTCGTCGATCACGAGCGAGACGCCCGCGATCTGCCGCATCCGCTCGAGGCGCGCCGCCGGCAGGGTCGGATCGAGCGGCACGAAGGCGGCCCCCGCGCGGAGGACGGCCAGCATCGCGGTCACCCAGGCAGGCGATCGCGAGAGCGAGAGCCCGATCCGCGCCTCGGGCGGCAGCCCGATCTCGACGAGGCGGCGCGCGAGGCGCTCGGCGCGCGCGACCAGGGCCCCGTACGAGAGCCGCTCGGCGCCGCAGGCGACGGCGATCGCGTCCCCGTGCGCGACAGAATGCGCCCAGATCCGCGGGTCGATCGACGCCGCGTCCGGAGGCGCGGCCACGGCCTGCGGGGGCGCCGGCGCCCAGGGACGCGCCCGGAAAGGCAGCTCGCCGATCGGCCGGCGCGGCGCGGCCAGGCCCGCGGCGAGGAGATCTTCGTACAGGCGGGCGAGGTGCTCGGCGACCGCCCGTCCGACGCGCCTCCGATCGGCGTACAGCGTCGCGCGCGGCGCGCGGCCGACAAGAACGGACAGCTTGAGATCGAAGCGATCGGCGTGGACGGCGAGGCGCTCGACGCGGACGCTGGGCGCGACGTCGGCGTCCCAGCGCTCGAAGCAGGTCGGCGCCGGAGGGGCGCCGGGATCGTGGTAGGAGTGCCACTCGGCAGCGGCGTCCAGCTCGGCCCGCGCTCGCTCGATCAGCGCCTCCATGCCGAGCGCGGCGACGTCCTGCGCCGACACCGGCACGTGCTTCGCGAGCGGGCCGAGCGCGGACGCCACCTCCGGCAAGGATCGGCCGCCGGCGACCACGGCCGTCATCACGCCGCCGGCCCCGGTGACGCGCGCGAGCAGCGCCCACCAGGCGGCGAGGAGGACCGCCGCGCCCTGCGAGGCCGCCCCCGGATCGAGGTGAACCTCGGTCTCCTCGGTCGCCCACGCCCCCCCGGGGTCCGGCTCCGGAGGCGCGCCCAGGAGGACCGATGGGCGCGGCTGGGCGCGTCGCCGCGCGGCGTAGCGCTCGCGCGCCGGCGCGGTGCTCTCGGCCTCGAGCATCTCCCACTGCCACTCGCCGAGGTCGGGGTACTGAAGCGGCGGCTCCCCCTCCGCTCCGAACAGCTCGCGGACGAGCCCCAGCATCGAGGGGGCGTCGGCTTGCAGCGCGGACACCTCGAGCTCGACGCGCGCTCCCGGCAGCGCCCGCAGCGCCGGCGCCGTGCCGTCGGCGAGCGCGCCGGCCGCCGGCCCGACGACCTGCAGCGGGTACGCGAGCCCCGGCGCCGCGCGGAACGCCGTGCGCAGGATCTCGTGCCGCTCGACGATCGTCTGGAGGCGCCGCTCGAGCGCCGCGATGTCCGGCTCGGCCTCCAGCGCGACCACGCAGGTCGCCCTCAGGCCGCCAGCCCCCGACGCCAGGAGCCGCTGCTGCTGCGGCGTCAGCCGGAACCCCTCGACCGCCGGCTCACCCACCCGGCGCCTCGATCATGGCGCGGCCGTGGCGCATCTCGGTCATCGCGACGAGGATCCGGCGCGGCCCCTCGAACGGATCGCGCCCGTGCGCGACGAGCATGTTGTCGAGCAGCAGCACGTCGCCGGCTCGCCAGGGGATGCGGGCCGCCTCCCGCGCATAGGCGTCGGCGATCGCCTCCAGATCGGACACGTCGATCGGAGCTCCGCCGGCGTGCGTCGCGGTCCTGGGCGCCTCATCCGCGCACGACGCGAGCGCGAGCCGCTCCTGGCTGGGCAGCGCGAAGGGGTGGAAGAGGTGCGCCTGGTTGAACCACACCGCCTCGCCGGTGCGCGGGTGGCTCGCGACGGCGGGCCGCGCCTGGGACGTGCGCAGCGAGCCGTCCGGCATCCACGCGTGCTCGATGCCGGCGCGCGCGCAGAAGCGCGCGACCTCGTCCCTGTCTTCGGTCGCGAACACCTGCTGCCACGGGAGGTCGAGATCGCGCCTGTAGCGGCGGACGTACTGGACGCCCCGGCGCTCGAACCGGTCCACGAGCTCTCTCGGCAAGCGCGCGTGGACGCGGCGCGCGTCGGCGAGGGGCGTGGCGCCGCCCGCCTCCGGCGGCTGCTCGCACCAGAACCAGAGCCTCATCGGCCAGTCGGCGGCGTAGGACAGCTCGTTGTGGAGCGGGATCGCGTAGGCCCGCGGGTATTCGGTCGAGGTGTAGACGTGGTGACCGAGGTGCCTCCGGTCGGTGGATGCGTACGTGTACGGCACGAGCGGCCCGCGCGAGCCCGCCTCGACCACGCGCCGGAACTGGTCCGCCGACGGGATCGCGAACCCGCGGAACAGCACGGCGCCCGCTCGATCGAGGCGCCGATCGACCTCGTCCCGATGGCTCGACAGCCACCACGCGAGGTCCACGCCGGCCGCCGCCGGCCGCGCCAGCGCCGGGGACCACGCGCCGTCGGCCCCGTCGATCAGCTCGACGATCTGGTCCAGGGTGACCGGTCGCCGCCGCGCGCGGTCGAGCGCGGATCGATCAGCGCCTCGCGTCGTCATCCGGCCGGCCGATACGCCTCTTCCGACTGGATCGGCTCGTAGGTAAGGCGCGGCCCTCCGGCCAGGATCTCCTCGAGCGCGGCGCCGAGCGCGTCGACGTCGTCGAGGGTGGTGTGGATGCCGACGCTCGCGCGCACGATCCCGTACGACGCCAGCCGATCGCCGGCCCGGATCCGCGCCTCGACGGCCTGCTGCTCCTCGTCGCTCACGCCGAACCATCGGCGGACGAGGCGGTGGTTGCAGATCGTCCCCGCGCGCACCTCGATCGCGTGCTCGTGATCGAGCACGGCCGCGAGGAGGGCGTGGTGCATCCCGGCGATGCTGAACGGGAACGCCCCGATCCGGTGCTCGCCGTACGCGGCCGCAGGCACGTGGAGCCGCAGCCCCTCGATCCCCGACAGCCGAGCGGCCATCCGCTCCACGATCTGCCGCTCGTGCTCGATCACGACGTCCCAGCCGGCCTTCGCCAGCGCCTCGCAGCTCGCGCCGAGCGCCACGATCCCGGTGCCGTTCCAGGTGCCGGGCTGGTGGCGGAGCGTGGGCGGCGCCCAGACAACGGTCGCGTCCCCCCGGACGTCGCTGAGCATGTCGATCGAGCCGCCGCCCGGCTCCAGCGGCGCTGTATCGAGCAGCCGCTTGGGGACCACCAGGAGGCCGACCCCGAACGGCGCGTAGAGCTTGTGCGCCGAGAGCGCCAGCGCGTCGATCCCCGAGGCGACCATGTCGATCGGCCGGTGCGGCGCGAGCTGCGCGGCGTCGACGAACAGCAGCGCGCCCCTCGAGCGGGCCAGCTCCGAGAGGCGCCGGAGATCGGGGATGTACCCGGTCTGGTTCGAGGCGCCCGACACGGCGACGACCCGGATCTGCAGGCGCTCGTCGCCGAGCACCTCTCCCAGGTGCTGCTCGTCGATCGAGCCGTCGTCGAACGAGCGCACATCGACGACGCGCGCGCGGGTCGTGAAGCGCCAGGGCAGGTTGTTCGACGTGTGCTCGCCCTCGGAGATCACGACCGCGTCGTCGGGCTTCAGCGCGAGCATGCGCGCGAGCTGGCTGATCGCGCCGCTCGTGTTGTCGCAGAACAGGAGGTGATGCTCCGGACCGCAGCCCAGGAAGCTGCGGATCGACGCGATGGCCGCCTCGAGGTCCTCGCACGCCGCCCGCGCGAGCGGACCGGAGCCGCGGTGGAGCGCGCCGTAATGGCCGAGGAACCGCGTGACCGCGTCGAGCGTGGCGCGCAGCGGCGGGGTGGTCGCCGCGGCGTTGAGCCGCACCACCCGGCGCAGCCCTCGACCCGGGATCTCGACCCTGTGCTCGGCGCCCACGACCTCCGGCAGGGATCGCAGGGCGCTCGATGAACCGTCCTTGGCTGTGGGGATTTCCGCTGTGAGCATCACTTCAGCTCGGAAGAGGTGGCGAGTCTACTTTGCGCCTGCGGCGCGCGACACCGCTTTTTTCCCTCGCGAACGCGCGCTGGAAGCTCCATCGCGCTCAGAACCGAAACGTGCCGACCGCCTCGCGGGCGGGCTCGCGCGGCGGGTCCGCGTCGTTGCACCCCGCGATCGTCGCGAGCAGCTCCGCGGCCACCCGGTACATCACGCGCTCCCCGCGCTCGCCGGCGCCGGATACGCGCAGCTCGACGGTCGGTCCGGCGACGACCTCGAGCCCCAGGCCGACCCCCTCGGACGCGTCGATCGCGTCGCGCAGCGGCGCTGCCCAGCCGTCGCCCGCGCCCGGCTCGCGCCACGCGAACCACGCCCCGCACCCGACGGCGCCTTGCCGTCCGGCCACGCGATCGCACCAGCCGCAGAGGAGGCGCCGCGCGAACCGCGCGTGGCGCGCCGCCGCGGCGAAATGTTGCTCGACGCGGCGTCCGAGCTCACCGGGCGGGAGGTCGTCGAGCCGCACGGGCCCCCAGGCGTCCCCGTCGGCGGAGCCCTGTCCGGCGAGGGCGCGGAGCGGCGCCGCGCCGGTCGCGCGGCGGACCGCGATCCCGAACGCCGCGAGGGCGGCTGCGCTGCGGCTCACCCCGAAGGCGCGCGCCGCGCCGTCGAGGAGCGCGCCGTCGATCACGGAAGACGTGGTGATCCATCGCCGCGCGCCGCCGCGACCGGCGTCGGTGATGGCCCCTCCCCCCTCCGCCGGAGACGGCGCGCCGAGCGAGCCGTACCACCAGCGCTCGGCCTCGAGGTACGCGGCGCTCGAGAGCGCGCGCACGGCGTCTGCGTCGGGCCCCTCCGGGTCGGCGTGCCCTGCGCGGGCCGCCTCCGTGAACGTGGCCAGCAGCGCGGGATCGATGTCGGCGTCGGCGTCCCCGAGCAGCTTCTCGGCGATCGCGGCGTTGAAGCACCGCACGAGGCGCCGCACCGCCTCGAGCGAAAATCCGCGCCGCTGCAGGTAAAAGAGGCTCCACATCTCGAAGCCGCTCTGCGGCAGCCACGTCGAGCCCGGCACCGACAGCAGCATCCGATCGACCCAGCCGGCCGCCTCATCGCTCGTCATCGTGGCGTGTCGCCACGAGAAGCCGGAGCCGCGGATCCCCAGCTCGAGCCGCCGCTTCCAGATCGGCGTCGACGGATCGGCGTACCAGAGCTGAGCGCGATAGAAATCGGGCTGCGCGCGCGCGAGCAAGTCCTCTGTCTCGCGGACCGAGCCCGGCGTCTCGCCCGGAAATCCGACGATGAGGTTCGCGTGCGTCACGATGCCCGCCGCCTTGAGCTGCGGAATCGCGGCGAGGTAGTCGGCGCGCCGCGCGGTCTTGTTCATCAGCGCGAGCATCCGGTCGCTGCCGGACTCCACGCCGAGGAACACCCCCTCGCAGCCGCTCTCCCGCATCAGCTCGATGGCCTCCTCGTCGCCCTCGTCCGCGCGGTAGAACGAGTTCCAGCGGAAGCCGTAACGCTTGCGGATCATCAGCCGCAGGAGATCCTTGTACCTCCGCTTGGGGACATTGAACGTGTCGTCGAGGAAGCTTATCGTCGTCACGCCGCGCGCGTGCAGCGCGTCCAGCTCGCGCTCGACCAAGTCGACCCCCGCGTACGTGTATTTGCCGGCGCGCGTCGGGAACCCGCAGAACGCGCAGGCGAACGGGCACGAGCGCGCCGTCCGCACCGACACCATCTCGCCCAGGCTCTCGGGTGAGAAGAGCGCGTAATCAACGAGGTTCTCCTCGATGGGGTTGTTCTCGGGGGCGGCCGGCGTGGTGCGGTAGGCCCCGCGCTCCTCGTAGGCCAGGTTCGGGATCGCGTCGAGCGGCGCGCCCGCGCGCAGCGCGCCGAGGAGCTCCGCCAGCGTCCGCTCGCCCTCCTGCGCGATCACGTAGACGTCGGCGCCCAGGTACCGCAGCAGGCGCTCCAGCTCCTCGCGCTCGAGCACGCGCGCCTGGTTCGCGATGTACGGTCCGCCGACGACGATCCGGCTGTGGGGCGCGTGCTCCCGGACGGCGCGGACGAGCTCCAGCACGGGCAGCGGCGAGACGTAGACCGTGGTCGTGATCGCCACGGTCCGCGGGCCGGCCGCGAGCTTTGCCCTCAACGAGCCCTCCTCGAGGTGCGGCAGGTTCACGTAGTCGAACGTGAGCCCCCTGCGCGCCAGGTAGCTCCCGAGCGCGAGGAGGACGGGCCAGAGAAAATCGGCGTTGTGATAGGGGCGGGCGGACCCACATGGGTCCGGCAGCGCGACATCCGACAACAGATCGAGGAGCCGTCGAGGTGTCTTCCGGTGCCGCACGAACGCGAGATCGAGATCCCGGTACGCGCCGTCGCTCGTACCCATCTTCCCGACCAGCTCCACGTAGGACGCGAAGCTCGGCTCGTGGAAGCCGATGAGCAGGCAATCGATCATCTCGCTACCTGCCGCCTCTCCATCGCCGATCACGGCGGGAGCGGCGCGGCCGAGGAGGTCATTTCTCGGCTTTCGAGAGGCGCTCGATCGCGGCCTGGTACAGCCGCTCGGAGGGATCGATGGTGGTGCCCTCGCAGCTGATGAGCTCCATCGCCTCCCGCAGCGCCTCGCGCAGGACCTTGCCCTGCTGCTCGGCGAGCGCCGCGTCCTTGTTCATCTTGACCGCCTGCTCGATCGCGGTGGCGAGAATGCTCGAGGCGAGGAGCACGTCGGGACCGCTGATCACGCCGATCGTCGCGACCGGCTCCTCGGCGAAGGCCGGGTTGATCTCGGGGGCCTCGAGGTCCTTCTTGCCGGCCGCGCGCGCGAAGACCCATTCACGGAACTGGTCGCGAATCTTGATGATTTCCTTGCGGCTCCCGAGGATGGCGGGAGCATGGGCGAGCACGATCAGGCCGAGTGCGATCGCGTCGTTCGAGGGATCGGAGAGTATCATGGGGTAGCTCCTCGTGAATGGTAGCGGCTCGCGACGAGGCTACGCCGATCCTTCTTGACAGGTCAACCGAACAATCACCCTCAACCCGGGCACAGACAGATGATGGATAGCGGCGATCCCTACGAGATCTATCGGCTTATGCGCGACGAAGGCGGCGCTATCGAGCTGAGCGAGGGCGCGTGGGTCGTCACCCGCTATCACGAGGTCGTCGCGACGCTGAGCGACGACGCGCTCTGCCAGCCCACCGCCGGGCCGGCCGAGGACGAGGTGGAGTCGCTCGCGGGGCTGGACCCGCCCGAGCACACGCGGCAGCGACGCCTCGTGCAAGAAGCATGGTCCGCCCGCCGCACGCACCTGGTCTACGGGCCCCTCGTGCGCGACGTGATCGCGGCGCTCGTCGACGAGCTGCGGCCGGCCGGACACGCTGACTTGATCGCGCGGTTCGCATCGCCCATGGCCGATCGGGTGCTCGGCGCCGTGCTCGGGATCCCCGGGGCCGATCTCGGACGGGTGCTCGCCTGGGTGGAGATCGACGCGCGATCGCTCGGCGGCGTCCTCGATGACAGCGACCAGGCGCTCGTCGGCGACGCCCGCCGGTCGCTGCGCGATTACCTCACGGGCCTGGTCGCCGCGCGCCGCGCGGCCCCGACGGACGACGCGATCAGCGCGATGGCCGCGGCCCGCGCGCCGGGGCATGAGCCCATGACGGACGCCGAGCTGGTCAGTCTCCTGCAACAGATCCTCGTCGCCGGGACCGAGACCGTGAAGAACGCGATCGGCATCGCGGTCCATTGCGTGCTTCAGACCCCGGGGCTCGCGGAGGAGCTGCGGGACCGACCGGCGCTGGTCGCCGGCGCCTTCGAGGAGGCGCTGCGGTACGACGCGCCGGTGCAGTGCCTCGCCCGGCGCGCGCGCCGCGACGTGCGCGTCGGAGACGCGGAGATCCCGGCGGAGAGCTCGCTCCTCTTGCTCTACGGCTCGGCGAACCGCGATCCCCGCCGGTTCGCGGACCCCGACCGCTTCGATCCGGCGCGACCCGACGCCGCCTCGCACCTGTCGCTGGGATACGGGATCCACTTCTGCCTGGGAGCGCCGCTGGCCCGGCTGGAGGCGCGCGTCGCCCTGGAGGCGCTGTTCACCCGCCTGCCGAACCTGCGTCACGCGGGGCCCGCCCCGGTCACGTGGCTCCCGCACCCGCTCTGGCGGCGGATGGGCTCTCTCCACGTCGCCTGGGACGATTGACCCTCAGAGCAGCGCCTGCAACCGGGCGTCGGGGCTCGCTGTCGCTTCGCGCAGAACGGCCTGGTAGCCCGCGAGCCACGCGCGGACCGTCCCGCCGTCGAACCGATCCGGGCGGTAGAAGCAGGTGCCCGAGACGCCCGCCGCCGACGGCGTCAGATCCAGGATGAGATCCGGGGTCATCAGGCGGAGGCGGTCGTCGACGAGCCCGCGCGGCGGGAACGGAGCGGCGATCGCGCCTCCGAGCTCCAGCTCGGCCGGGCTCGCGGTCTGGAGCTGCAGCATGACAGAGAAGAGCGGCTCGCCGGCCGACGCGTCCTCGCGCGCGGCGACGGCCGCGGCGACCTCCTCGATCGGCACGTCCGCGTGCTCGTAGGCCGCGAGCGCCGTGGCCCGCACCTGGCGCAGGAAGCGGCGGAACCTCAGCATCGGGTCCGCGTACGCCCTGTGGACCACCGTGCCGGCGAACAGCCCGAGGAGATCGTGCGTCTCGGGGCGCGCGCGGTTCGCGAAGTGCGCGCCGACGCGGACGTCGGGCTGCTGAAGGACGGCGGCGAGCAGGACATGGAGCGCCGCGAGCAGCACCATGAACTCGGTCGCGCCCTCCTGCTGCGCCAGATCGCGGATCGCCAGCGACAGCTCCGTCGCGAGATGAAAGGGGACGCGCGCCCTCCCCAGCGCCGTCCCGGGCGCGCCGGGCCGATCGGGAGGCAGGCGCGCCGCCGGCAGCGGGCCGCAGAGCTGATCGGTCCAGTACGCGAGCTGCTGGGCCCGCAGCCCCCCGTCGAGGCGCGCGCGCATCCAGGCGGCGACGTCTCCGTAGCGCGCGGCGAGCGGCCGGAGCGGCGACGGCCGGCGCTCGCGGAGCGCGCCGTACAGGACGCTGATCTCGCGCAACATGAGCCCGACCGACCAGCCGTCGGACACGAGGTGGTGCGTGACGAGGAGCAAGACGTGATCGTCCTGCGCGAGCCGGAAGAGCGTCGCGCGCAGCAGCGGCGCGGCCCCCAGATCGAACGGCGCGACGGCCACCTGCTGCGCGCGCGCGAGGGCGCGGCGGAGGCCCTTGTTCCTGGGCTCGCGCGTGAGGTCGACGAGCGGCAGGTCGTAGGCGGACGGGGGCGTGACGCTCGACGCGCACCCGTCCGCCGTCGAGCGGAGCGCCGTCCGCAGCACCTCGTGGCGCGCGACCACCTCGCGCAGCGCCTCGCGGAGCGCGTCGGCGTCGAGCGCGCCCAGCACGCGGAACGCGGCGGGCATCGTGAAGGCCGGCACCTCGGGCAGCAGCGCGGCCAGCTGCCACATGCCCTCCTGGACCGGCATGAGCGGGGGCGGCGCGCCGTCCGGGCGCCGCGGGATCCGCGCGTCCGGCGTCATCGCGCCGCGCTCCCCACCTTCAGGGGCCGGCGGCGGGCCGCCTGAAGCAGCGAAAGCTCGCGCTGCCGGGCCGAGCGCGAGCGCCGGTGGACCAGGTCGCCCGCTCGCCGCGCGGGGTCCGCGGCGACGGCGCGCAGATCCTCGACGACGTCGGACAGCAGCGACGTCGCCGCCGCGGCGCCGTACCGCCGGAGATCGTGCAGCAGGGTCAGCGCGAGCGCGTCCCCCGGCGTGGCCCGGAGCGTGAGCGGGTAGTGGTTGGCGACCGCCAGGCGAAGGTCGCGGAGCGACGCGCTCCGCGACGGGTAGCTCTGGAACGCGACGAGCGTCTCGAACAAGGGGGCGTCGACCGGCCAGCCGCACCACCGCTTGATGTCCACGAGCGCGGACTGCTCGTGCTCGAGGAGCCCGGCCTGGCGGTGGTGGAGGGCGCGCAGCCACTCGCCGACCTCCTTGTCGAGCGGCACCGGGGCCGCCAGGGGGAGCGTGTTCATCAGCATGCCGACCATCGCGTCGGAGCCTGGCAGATCGGCGCGGCGTCCCGACACCGTCACGCCGAACACGACGATCGGCGCGCCGGCGACGCGGGCGAGCGAGAGGGCCCACGCGGCGCGCACGACCGTATTCAGCGTGATCCGGAGCTCCTTCGCCGCCGCGACCATCGCTCGGGTCTCGTCCATCGTGAGCGCGGCGTGGACCTCGCCCCACCGCGGCCCGCCGCCGGCGGGGTCGAGCGGCGCGTCGGGCGCGTCCGCCGGCATCGAGGCGGGGCGCGCGCCCTCCATGTGCGCGCGCCAGAACGCCTGCGCCGCGGCGTCCGGCCGCGCGCGCGCCCGTCGCGCGACCTCGCGGGACGGCGGCGCGGCCGCGCGCTCGCCCTCGCGTCCGACGACGATCGCCGCCAGCTCGGAGAGCACGATCTGGATCGACCAGCCGTCGAGGATCAGGTGGTGATGCGTCCACGCCATCCGCCAGTCGTCGTCCGCGACCCGCACCGCCGTGAGCCGCTGGAGCGGAGGAGAGGCGAGCCTGAACCCGCGGCGCCGGTCCTCGTCGAGGAAGGCCGTGAGCCGCGCATCCGGCGAGCCGTCGCGCGCGGTGAGGTCGAGGCGCTCGATCGGGGTGGCCGCGTCCCGGTGGATCACGAGCAACGGCTCCGGCACCGAGCTCCAGAGCGCCGAGGCGCGCAGCGCGGCGTGGCGCGCGGCCACGCGCGGCCACGCGTCGATCCACGCGGCCACCTCCGCGGCGCCGACCGCCCACGTCGCCTGCGTGACGTAGGCGTCGCTCGCCGGGTCGGCCAGCGCGTGGAACAAGATCCCTTCCTGCGCCGGCGTCAGCGGGACCACGTCCTCGATCGTCGCGACGTCCTCGGTCGCGGCGAGCGCGCGGAGCGCGCCCTCGAGGTCGTCCGCGAGCCGGTCCACCGTCTCCCGGTCGAGCACCGCCGGCCCGTACCGCAGCTCGAGGCAGAGCCTGCGCCGGCGCACGACGCCTCGGAGCTCGAGGCGATACGGCCGCGGCGCGCGCGGCGCGCGCTCGCCCTCCGACGTGAGGCGACCGACGCGGAACGGCCCGCCCGCGGACACCATCCGGTCGAGATCGCCGAGGTAGTCGAACAGCACCTCCGCGCGCGGCAGCCGCGCCAGCGCGGGATGCTCCGCGAGGTGGAGGAGGACGCCGTAGCTGACCGTGTCCTCCGGCACGGCGGCCAGGCCGAGCTTGACCGCCTGGACGGCCGCCGCGGGACCTCCGTCGGGGGCGGCGTCGATCAGGACCGGATGAATCGTCGCGAGCGCGCCCACCGTGCGCGTCACGTCGAGCTCGCCCTCGAACACGTCGCGGCCGTGCCGCTCGAGATCGACGAGCACCGCCCGCCCCGTCCAGCGCGTCAACGCGCGGCCGAACGCCGAGAGCACGAGCTGCTCCACGGAGGCGTGGAACCGCGTCCGGGCGCCCGCGGACAGGATCGCTGTCTCGCGCTCGGACAGCGCGCGCTGGACCACGAGGACGCTGTCCTCGACGTCCCCGCCGAGCCTGTCCGGACGGTCGAGCGGCAACGGCTCGCTCCGCTCGACGATCGCGCGCCAGCGGGGGAGCGTGTCCTCCGCCGCGGCCGTCCGGGCCAGGAGGCGCTCGCCGCATGCGCGAAAGGAGTCCGTTCGGGGAGGGAGGGCCGGGCAGGCGCCTCTTTCGAGGGCTGACCAGGCCGTCTCCAGGTCGCCGATCAAGATGGAGAGCGACGCGCCGTCCGCGATCAGGTGGCACACGGCGAGCAGCAGGACGCACGCCCCCCCCGTGTCGACCAGGGCGGCGCCGACGAGCGGCCCGCTGTCGAGCGACAGCGACGCCCGCAGACCGCGAGCGATGTCCGCCTGCGCGCCGGCTCGCGCGCCGGGCTCGAGGCCCGCGAGGTCGTGGCGCGCGATCGGCGATCGAGGCGCGGCCGCGCCGTACGTCTGCCGCCGGCCGCCTCGCTCGGGCAGCACGCGCAGGCGCAGCGCGTCGTGATGCGCGACCACCGCGTCGAGCGCCGCGTCGATCAGCGCGACCGGGAGGGGCCGCGTGAGCTCCAGCTCGACGAGGAAGGCCCACTGCGACGGATCGACCCTCGCCTGGGTGAGGCTCCAGCGCTGGAACGGGGTCAGCGGCGCGTCGCCGCTCGCCGGGCCGCGCCCTCCGGGCGCGCCGGCCGGGGCCGCGACCGCCGCGAGCTCCTCGATCGTGGGGTGCGTGAACACCTGCGACGGGAGGATCGCGAGGCCGGCGCGCGCCGCGCGCGCGACCAGATGGAGCACGCGGATGCTGTCGCCGCCGAGCGCGAAGAAGTCCTCGCGCTTGCCGATGCGCGGCACGCCGAGGACCTCCGACCAGCTGGCGGCGAGCGTTCGCTCCACCGCCGACATGGCCGCGGGCTCGGCGGCGGCGGGCTCCGGCGCGGCCTCGTACGCGGCGAGCGCCTTTGAATCGATCTTCCCGTTCGGCGTCAGCGGGAGCTCGTCGAGGACGAAGATCGCCGCCGGCACCATCGCCGCGGGCAGCGCGGAGCGCGCTCGGGCCCGCAGCTGCGCCGCGAGGGCGCCCCGCTCGGCGTCACCGCTGCGGGGCACGACGAACGCGACCAGGTGCTCGCCGCCGCGCGCGCGGCACGACACGGCGACCTGCCGGACATCGGGGTGCACGGCGAGCACGGCCTCGACCTCCCCCGGCTCGATCCGGTGGCCGCGGACCTTGACCTGCCGATCGACGCGCCCGAGGAAATCGAGGGCGCCGTCGGGCAGGAAGCGCGCGAGATCGCCGGTCCGATACAGGCGTGCCCCCGCCTCGATCGAGGTCGGATCGGGGGTGAACGCGGCCGCGGTGCGCGCCGGATCGCCGAGGTACCCGCGCCCCACGCCGACGCCGCCGACGTACAGCTCGCCGATCGACCCCGCGGGGACCGGCGCGAGCGTCTCGTCCAGCACGTGGAGGCGCGTGCCGAGCACCGGACGACCGATCGGCACGCGCGCCGCGCCCGCCGGCGGCGGCTCGCCCAGGAGGTGGTGCGTCACGTCGTCGGAGCACTCGGTCGGGCCGTACGCGTTGACCAGCGGGATCGACGGGTAGCGCGCGAGCCAGCGGCGCGCGAGCTCGGGAGGGAAGGCCTCGCCGGTGACGACCAGCCAGCGAAGGGCGAGGCGCTCGGGCAGGCCAGGCAGCTCCAGCGCGGCCGCGAGCAGCGACGGGACGAGCTCGAGCACGGTGATCTCGTCGCGCGCGATCGCGGCGAAGAGCCGCTCCGGATCGCGCACCGTGTCGTCGTCGTACACGTGGACCCGACCCCCGACGAGGAGCGGCGCGAGGAGCTGCCACACCGAGATGTCGAAGCCGATGGGCGCTGTCTGCGCGACGCGATCCTCGGCCGAGAGCCCCAGGTCGACGACCTTGGCGCGGAGGTGATTGACCATCCCCCGGTGCTCGACCATGGCCCCTTTGGGCGCGCCCGTGGAGCCCGACGTGTAGATCACGTACGCGAGCGTCCCTGGCGGTCGCGCGTCCGGCTCGGCCCGGGATCCGGCGGGCGCGTCGAGCGCCTCCCGCACGTCGAGGATCCCGACCGCCGCGGGCGGCGCGAAGCAGAGCTCCCGGTCCGTCACGAGGATCGGCGCTCCGGAGGCGGCGAGGAGCTGCGCGCGGCGATCCGGCGGGTCCCTCGGGTCGAGCGGGACGTAGGCTGCCCCCGCGAGGAACGCGCCGAGCACGGCGGCCACGAACCCCGGACCCCGCGCCGCGTGGATCGCGACGAGGGTCTCGAGCGTCGCGCCGGCCGCGCGCAGCCGCGCGGCGACGGAGGACGCCGCGTCGAGCATCGCGCCGTAGGTCACGCGCGTGTCGCCGGCGACGATCGCCGTCCGCGCCTCGTCCTCCCGCGCGATCCGCGCGAGCTCCGGCAGCAGGCCCGGCTCCGAGGCCACCGCCGGCGCGCCCTGCCCCCACGCGTCGATGAGCGCCTGCTCGGCGCGGGGCAGCGGGAACGACGCCGGGCGCCGCTCGGGCTCCTCCATGCCCCGCTCGAGCGTCGACGCCACCCGCGCGAGCAGGCGCGAGGCCGCGTCGCCTGCCAGCGCGTCCGCCGCGCAGTGCGCCACGAGGGTGATGTCGTGCGGGCCGACCGTGACGACCAGGTTCAGATCGACGTCGAGCTCCACGCGCGGCAGCTCGCGGAGCTGCATCGAGACGCCCGCCGCGTCGACGGGATGGGGCATCAGCTCGGGCAGCAGCTCGAACAGGATCGGCGAGAGCACCGCGCGCCCTGCGTGGCGCGGCAGGTCGAGCGCCCCCACGATCCGCTCGTAGGGGACCTCGCGCCGCCGCAGCGCGCCGCCGACGACCTCGCGCGCCCGGGCCAGGAGCGCGCGGAAGCTCGGGGCTCCGGACAGGTCGAGACGGACAGGGAGCAGGTTGATGAAGTTGCCGACCAGCGCCTCGGTGCCCCGCTGATCGCGGCCCGCGAACGACGTCAGCAGGGTGATGTCATCGAGCCGCGTCGCCCGCCCGAGCTCGACGGCGAGCGCGGCGAGGAAGGCCATGAACATCGTCACGCCTTCGCGCCGGCACCGAGCCCGGAGCGCCGCGACCGACGCCGCGGACAGCACCTGGCAGACGGCGTCCGCGGGCGACCTCTGCGACCGATCGCGCGGCCTGTCCCCGCTCAGATCGACGAGGGGCGGCGGACCGGCGAGCAGCGCCGTCGATTCGCGCAGGGCCGCGTCCACCGCCGGGCTGGCCGCGCGCTCGCGCTGCCACGCGGCGTGGGCGCGGTAGGGGAGCGCCGGGGGCTCGAGGCGCGGGGCGCGTCCGGCCGAGCGCGCGGCGTACAGCTCGGCCAGATCGCGCACGAGCGCGCCCCGGCCCGGGTGGCCGCCTCCGCCCAGCGACCACGTGTCGACGGCGACGTGGTGGAGCACGAGCACGACCACGTGCAGATCGGGGGCGAAGGACACGAGCTCGAACCGGAGCGGCAGATCCCTGCGCAGGTCCATCGGGAGCCTGGCCAGCGCGCGCGCCACCTTCCTCACGATCTCGTCGCGCGCGCCGGGCGGCGCGTCGCCGTGCTCGTGGACCTGCAGCGCGATCCTCGGCGCGTCCTGCACGACCTGCACCGCGGACTCGATCGGACCGGCGAACGTGGTCCGCAGGGGCTCGTGGCGCTCCAGCAGGCCCTCGAGCGCGCGCTCCAGCGCGCCGACGTCGAGGGGGCCGCTGCACCACAGCGCGTACGGATACCTGTAGACGGCCGACGTCGGATCGAGGTCGTGGTCGACCAGCAGACGGAGCTGCGCGGACGAGACCGGCGCCCCGCTCAACGCCGCGCCTCCCGCCTCGGGCGCGCGGCGGAGCTGCCCTGCGCGGCGGAGGTCCTCCGGCGGACCGGCGCCGGGTCGTCCAGTTGCATGCGCGTCATCCGTCTTCCTCGCGTCGCCGCCGTCGGACGGCGGCGGGATCCTATCCGCCGAGGAACCCTTCTACCACCAGCCCGCGACGCTCGCGCTCCGCGCGCTCGAGGACGAGGGCCCCCAGCGCGACGTCGAGCGCCCCCAGCCCGAACGGGCTGAAGATCGACACGCCGCCGGGCGATCGGCGGCCGATCTGCGCGCCTCGCAGGACGTCCCCGAGCGTGCACCGGATGAAGCCGCGATGGCCGACGAGCGCCTCGCACAGGTGCAGCGACGTGCTGGCGCGGCACACGTGGTCGATGTCGTCGACCACGTTGTCGGCGTCGCGGAGGATCTCCGGCGCGAGGTCGCGCAGCGACACGTGGAGGATCGTGGTCCCGGGGGCGCACGGCGACAGATCGGCGACGTGCGGCGCCGCGGCGGTGGTCGCGAACGACACGAGCGAGCTGCCGGCCAGCACCTCCCTGACGGCGCCGACCGCGCGCACGGCGAGCGCCTCGGTCTCCGCCGGGAAGCTCGCCGCGAAGCCCCTCGCTCGCGCCGCGTCGATGTCGTGCACGAGGAGCTCTCCGCCGATCGGCAGCGCCTTGCGGAGGAAGCGCAGGATCGCCGCGTTGATGGGCCCGCAGCCCACCAGACCGACCTGCGCCGCGCGGCCGGCGGGCACGAGGTGCGCGGCGGCCAGCGCCGCGCTCGCCGCGGTCCGCCACGCGCTGATCGTCGACGACTCGAGCACCGCCCGCAGGCGCCCGGTCGCCACCTCGTTGAGCAGGAGCACCGCGGACGCGCGCGGCCGCCCCGCCTCGAGGTTGGCCGGGACCGACGCGATCCATTTGAGGCCGGCGGCCTCGACCCCGCCCCCGACGAACGCCGGCAGCGCGATGATGCGATTGCGCGGATCGCCGGGCAGCGGCAGAAAGAGCGAGTGGGGGACGGTGGTCTCGCCGGCCGAGTGGGCCAGGTACGCGCGCTTCACGGCCTCGAGCACCTGCGGCTCGCTGTCGGCCAGGAGGCCGCCGACGTCGGCGGCCGAGAGCAGGCGAAGGTCGCCGGAGCGCGGAGGGTGCGGAGCGGTCATGAGGCGAGGTCCGGTACGGATCCGAGCTCGCGCCGGACCCAGTCGTCGGCGTAGATCGTATCGAGGTACCGGTCGCCCCGGTCGGGGAGGATGAGCACGCAGCGCGCTTCCGGCGGGATCCGCTCGCGCAGCTTTGCCAGCGCCGCGACCCCGCCGCCCGACGAGCCGCCGGCCAGGATCGCCTCGCGGGCCAGCAGCCGGCGGCACCCCGCGACGCACTCGGCGTCGCTGACGTGGACCACCACGTCGGCCCAGGCCGGGTCGAACAGGGACCCACGCTCGGAGCTGCCGAGCCCCGGCAGGCGGCGCGGCGCTCGTCGCGCCCCGAAGAGCGCGCTCCCCACGGCGTCGACGGCCACGAGCCTTGTCTTGAGCTCGTGCTCGACGATGTAGCGGCGGCAGCCGGCGATGGTGCCGCAGGTGCTCGTCGGGCAGAGGACGAAGTCGACCTCGCCGCCCAGAGCCTCGGCGATCTCGCGCATCGTGCCGTCGCAGTGCGACATCACATTTCCCGGATTCGCATACTGGTTCAGCCAGTGGGCGCCCGGGACGCGGCGCGACAGCTCGGCGACGCGGCGCTTGCGGGCCGGCAAGAGCTCGCCTGTCTCGGGATCCGGCTCCTCCACCATCTCGACCTCGGCGCCGTAGGCGCGCAGGATGGCGAGGTTGTGCCTGGTCACCTTCGGGTCGACCACGCAGATGAAGCGCAGCCCGAAATACGCGCACGCCTGCGCCAGCGCGATACCCATGTTGCCGCTGCTCGACTCGACGATCACCGAGTGTTCATCGATCAGGCGCGCGTCGAGGGCGTCCTGCAGCATCCGGAGGGCGGAGCGGTCCTTCATGCTGCCGGAGGGATTGACGTACTCCAGCTTGGCGAAGATCTCGCGCGACGCGCCGGGGAACAGCCGCTTGAGCTGCACGAGCGGCGTATTGCCGATGGCGCCGAGGATACCGTCTCCCGATGCGACTCGCTGTGATCCTGGCCGTGTGAGCACGAGCTTCGCTCCGATCTCCGCGAGCCACGGACGGTGCGTCGCCGGGCGGTGGGTGTCAAGGATCTCGCCGAGCTCCAGGTCGGAGAGCGCGGCCGCCGCCTTCGTCACCGCGTCACCGCGCGCAGGTCCTGCTCCGGGGCCCTGTCCACGGGGCGGCCAGCGGCTGCGGGCGGCGGACGCGCAGCGCGGCGAGCGTCGGCAGCCGCGGCGCGGCCACGTGGACGAGCGGCCGTCAGGCGCGAAGCGACCGGGCCCCCTGGCGAACCACGCCCGGCTGGAGCGCCCGGCACAGCCGCTGCTCCGCTGCTGCACGACAGCCGCGGCATCGCGGGTGCTAGGTGAACCGTGAGAGCCGAGGTGGAGCATGATCATCCAGGGTGTCCGTATTGCGAGGCCACAGCGGAGCGCGCACGAGGCTGAGTTCTCCCAGAGATCCCAGCGCCTCGAGGGCGCCTCGTCCTCCGCCGAAGGTGCCGTCTCCGAATATATGCTGAATGTGCGGGAGGGAGTACACGACCGCAACATCGCCAATTTCCTCGGTATCGCGTCGTCGTGGTCGTACGCCGACATCGACACCTTCGCCAGGCTGATGCACCGCCGCGGGATCGCGAC
This sequence comes from Sorangium sp. So ce590, assembly GCF_051521365.1. NCBI lineage: Bacteria > Pseudomonadati > Myxococcota > Polyangiales > Polyangiaceae > Sorangium > Sorangium sp. So ce590. Next base: position 2,667,131 of record NZ_CP150346.1, on the reverse strand, counting down.
GTACAACGAGACCGTCGGCCTCACCAACACCAACCCTGCGCTCTTCGTGGATACGACGGCGTACCTGGTCCAGAGCGCCAGCAGGAAAATCGCGATCCTCACGTTCCGCGGGACCGGGCTGCAGAATACCGTCAACTGGTTGACGGACGTGAGCGCCAGACCGGACACGTTCCTCAGCGCGGGACGCGTCCACGGCGGCTTTTACCGCGCCGCCCTGCTCCTGTGGCCGACGATCCGGTCGCTGCTGCAATCCGCCTTGAACGGCGACTCGATCTGCGAGGCTGCCATGCAAGAAAGAGCGAAGGTGCAGGACTGCCGCGGGGCGCCTCACGCTTGCGGCGAGGCCGGCCAGCCTGGCGCCCCCGGCGGGGAGGGGCCGGAGGCGCTGCGCGGCGTCGGCCCGCGGTCCTCACAGGAAGAGCGGAGCGGGTTGGACGCGCTCTACATCACCGGTCACAGCCTCGGCGGCGCGCTCGCCGTCGTCGCCGCGGCGCTCATCCACATCGATCCCGAGCTGGACGCTATCAGGCAAAAGGTGCGCGGCATCTACACGTACGGGCAACCGATGGTCGGCTTCAGCGACTTCGCCGCGCGATTCGACGAAGAATTCGGAAAGAAGCTCTTTCGGCACGTCTATGGCAAGGACATCGTGCCGTGCCTGCCACCGCGCACGACGGGGAAGTTCGTGCACTTCGGCAGGGAATTCGAGTCGGATGAAGGGGGCTGGGTGTACCGGAGCACGTCTGCGAGCCAGGTGCGCACGTTTCTGGGCAGCACGATAGTCGGTGTTCTGGCGTGGGTTCAGACGCAGCTGTCCGGGCTGCCGCTCCTCCAGTGGTTGCCCACGCGATACTCCTGGGGCGATCACTCGCCGCTGAACTACCTGCGCACCTCGCAGACGGTCCCGGCCGGCTCCGAGTTTGCTTGAGCAGAGCGCCTCCCCCGGGCGGCTCTTCCGCCTGAGCTCCAGGGGCAACGGGCACCACGCGGCAGCGCGTCACGGAGGATGAGATCATGAATCGACGGGTCACACAGGGACAGGCGCTCGCGTGGCTCGGCTGCCTGGCTGCCGTGGTCCTCGTCGGGTGCCAAGGCGGCCGGACGGCGGATCCCGCGACGCCGGAGCGGGCGGAGGTCTGGGGAATCCCCTCAAATAATGCCGAAAATCTCGCGGAAGACGGCGTGCTCCCGGACGATGCGATCGAAGGCCGTCATGAGAGGCCGAAGCCAGTCCTCGCGCAGGGTGGGAATGCAGTCGTACCAGTAGAGCCCCTGGCGGTAGAGCGAATGTGTGCGGCGCTTGACGGTGTTGACCTTCAGATACCGATCGAGGCCGGCCTCCTCGCTCGCAGCGCCGAGCAGCGTCAAGAGTGCATGGGCGATGGCCGCGAGCAGCAGCAGGCGATCGCGCCGGTCGGCGTTGTGGATGTGCGTGGCGGAGAGGCCCATCCCGAAGTGGTTGTCCTTGATGTCTCGAAACGTCTCCTCGATCGTGAACCTCTTGCCGTAGAGCTTGACGATATCGCCCGCCTTGCGGCCCGAAAGCGTTGTGGCCAAACACCACGGCTCCTTCATCTTCGGCGCGTGGACAAGGACGACGGCCGGGACCTTCGCGCGGTCGGCGGTGACGCGCACCTCGCGCAGCATCGTGGCGCGGCGGCTCGTCGGCACCCACGCGCTGGCGGACCTCGCTTCCCCGGCCGCGTTCTCGACGACGATACCCCCGCGGAAGCGGATTACGAAGTCCCAGCCCATGAACTCCAAAAAGTCGTAGAGCTTGCGATCGCCGAAGCCCCGGTCGGCGAGCAGAATGACCTCGACCGTCTCGTCGATGGCCCCGTGGAGCCACTCGATGAGCTCGTATTCGTGGTCCTTCTGAGTGCCTTTCAACGCGGACTTCTTCACCGTCTTCCATGCCAGCGGCGTGGCACGACCATGCCGCGTCACAAGGTAGGCGCAGAGCGTCGTGTGATCGTCCTTCTCGAAGTCCGTCCAGTCCAACGCGATAACGATCTCTTTGCGGACCCCGATCACGAACTCTACCCACGACTTCAGGGAATGGAACACGTCGATGCCGGTATTGCTCAGCAGCCGGTCGACCTGCTTGACCCCACTCTTCGGCTTGACGTTTGCGACCTTCGCATACGCTTGGCCGATGGCATGGATGGCCAGCACCGCCGCGTGCAGGACGCCAACGACGCCGTTCGCGAGCGACAGGACGCGCATCGCGTGCAGGTCATCGCCGAACAAATTCTCGACGAAGGTCTGGATGTACTTCGGGTCGACTTTCGGGCGATTGGTCTGCGTAGATGGCGCAGGTGCGGAGTCATGTGTGGCAGGCTGATGCGCGTTCTTCGCGAAAGTCGTCATGATGTCGCTCGGACCAACGGCGCATGCGCTAGGCTCGCTGGTCGCCTCCTACCAATATATATTCCGGTCAGCGACGACGATTTCTCACTCGCACGGCACAATTATTCGTTTCGAGGTCCATGAAGCTCAAGATTTCGATGACTCATGTCACCAATGGACCTACGCATGCCGACCGTGGAGCAGCTCTCTGCGACCACTAATTTCCGCCACGAAAATGAGGGGATCCCTCAGCTCTGCGACCACTAATTTCCGCCACGAAAATGAGGGGATCCCTCAGGGCGGAGGTGGATCGCGCGAGAATAGAACGAAGGCTCGACGAGGTATCTCCGCTGCGTGTCGCGGGCACACAGGTGACCTATGTGGAGACGTCTGACGGCGCTGCGCTCGAGTTCACCCTGCGCCGAGACGCGGAGCTGCTCCCGGGAGCGGCCTTGAGCGAGCGCGTGGTGGAGATCCACCGGCGGGCCCAGGAGATGGCAAGTCTGCATGCTCGACCCGAGGGCGGCGATGGCGGCCATGACTGTCCGTGTAGGGCTTTTTGTTGTCTGGCGTGCCCAGTAACAAAGGTGGAGCTGATCCCCGGGGGCGCGAGGATTCGCTTCGCGCCCGACACCGCGCCGCTCCGCAAGGCGGTGGCCGAGGAGGCAGCGAGGATGGCGAGGTGACGAGAGGCGGCGACGCGGCGCCCGTGCCCTGGAGGTCGCCGAGGTCACGCACCGCGAGAGGACGGTACACGTCCGGTCAACCACGAGCACGCTGGCGCCGGCTGCCAACCCCGCGCGCATCCTCGCTCGCGGCCGGCTGGCGCGTCCGTTCGCGGTCCTTCCGGCAGTCCACGAAGCTCCTGCTACCCACGCTGACCGCCACCTCGCCGAGTCGGCGCTGCTCGCTGCGGTCCGCGACACGCACCAGGCGATCGAGGCCGCGGAGCCACCTGCCCGCAGCCTGCTCGGCCATCTGGTGCGGAGCCAAAATCCCTCGGGGTTTCGAGCATCCCCGGCAAGAATTGAACTTGCGACCTTCGGTTTAGGAAACCGCTTCGAGGCGATCCGCGCCGCTGCGGGATTGAACCAATTTTCCAATCATTTCGAGGAATGTAGAGCGACAGTAATAATGGCTCTCCCGCACTTTTGCTGAAAGAGGTTGCTGAGCTCGCTCGCGCTGGCGCGCACCTCGCTCTCGCCCCAGCTTCCGAGCTCGTCGAGCCGGCTGGAGGTCGCAGGCGATCGAGCGCGACCGGCCGGCGCGCCGTGGCGGCGTCACCGTGGTGGAATCCCTCCTCTTTCTCCCTGTTCCTGATCTGACGCTCGAGCGCGTGCAGCACGAGTCGGGCACGCTCGTGCTGACCCTGCGCAGACTCGACGCCGAAGCCTGCTGTCCGGATTGCGGATACGGAGCGAAGCGCGTCCAGAGCCGTTATCGGCGCACCCTGGCCGATCTGCCCCATCAGGGGGTCCCCGTCCGCCTGCAGGTACAGGTCCGACGGTTCCGGTGCGAGCAGCCTGCATGCCAGCGTGCGATCTTCACCGAGCGGCTCCCCGCGTTGGCTCCGCCGCACGCGCGTCGTACGCGGCGACTCTCCGCGGCGCTGACGCGGGTTGGCGCCGCGCTCGGCGGCGAGGCAGCCGCGCGGCTTTTACCCACGCTCGGCTTCAAGAGCAGCGCCGACACGCTCCTCCGGCTGGTTCACCATGCCGAGGTCGACCCGGCCCCGCCCCCGCGCGTCGTGGGGGTCGACGATTGGGCGATCCGGCGCGGGCACACCTACGGTACGATCCTCGTCGATCTCGAACGGCGGGCGCCCATCGACCTGTTGCCCGATCGGACGGCGAATACGCTGGCGTGCTGGCTGAAGGAGCGCCGCGGAATCGCGCTCGTCGCGCGGGACCGCGCCGAGACGTACGCGCAAGGCATCCATGAGGGCGCGCCGCGCGCCGTGCAGGTGGCGGATCGTTGGCACCTGCTCAAGAACCTCGGCGAGGTCCTCGAGCGGCTGCTCCAGCGCCATCGCGGCGCCCTCGAGCGGGCCGCGACGCTTGCCTCCGCGCCGATGTCGGCCTCGGCCTCCGCATCGGCACCACCGCCGCACGCGGACGGGGCGGCCGTCGTTCACGAACTGGCCGATGATACGGGCGCGTCGAGCTCTCCCGCAGCGCCACCGCGCGCCGCGACATCGCGGACGAAGCGGCAGAGGCTCTATGAACAGGTGCATGCTCTCCATGCTCAAGGCTTCTCGATCAACGCGACGAGCCAGCGGATTGGGCTTTCGCGGCAGACCGTGCGCAAGTACCTCCGCGCGGATCGGTGTCCGGAGCGCGCAAAACGGCGGACCAAGATCGGCACCTGGACCGAACACGATAGCTTCCTGCGCACGAGGTGGAACGAGGGCTTTCGAGACGCGGTCATGCTCTTTCACGAGCTCGCAACGCGGGGCTTCCGTGGCACCTTGCGGACCGTCCAGCGTCACGTCGCTTCGTGGCGCCGTGGTGACGATCCGCGCGATCGGGCGCGCCGGCCGTCCGGTGGCGTCGCGGCCTCGAAGGCAATGCGGCCACCATCACCCCGCGAGCTGCGCTGGTGGCTGCTGAAGGACTCGGTCGAAGCGAGGGGAGATGCCGCCGAGCGCACCGACGCGCCGACCCCTGACCAACGTCGGTACCTCCATCATCTGCGCGAGCACTGTCCCGCGATCGCCGCAGGCCAACGCCTCGCGCAAGACTTCGCCCGGGTCGTTCGCACTCGGGACGCCGGCGCGCTCGTGCCCTGGTTGGAGCAGGCCGCGGCGAGCTCGTTGGCGGAGTTTCGCGATTTCGCCGCCGGTCTTCGCCGCGACGAGCGCGCGGTGAAGGCCGCCCTGACCGAGGCGTGGAGCAACGGGCAGACCGAAGGCCAGGTCACGAAGCTGAAGATGCTCAAACGCCAGATGTACGGCCGCGCCAGCGTGGCTCTCCTCCGCCAGCGCTTGCTCCTCGCGGCGTAGGACGGATCGCGCGCGCTACCGGGCCGACATCCAACGGGGGAAGACCACGGCGAGCTCAGCGAGCGTGCGTCCTGCCCGCGCTTTGCAAGCAGCGGCACCGGACGAGTCTGGTCCTCTCCTTCAGCAAGATCGCGGGAGAGCCGAAGTTACTGTCGCTTGACACTGCTTGGCCGCGATCTGCATGACGAAGACTTCCGCACTGTCTTCCTGGCGGCGCTGCGATGGCTCGGGGAACACGTCGACACCCCGGAGGGCCAGCAGCTGTTGCGCCTCGTCTTCAGCCCAGCTTCACCCGAGGAGAGCGGGGCAACTGAAGGCCGGCACTTTGTCGAGTCGCTCGTGGATACTTTGGCCTCGTCCGTGGAAGGCGAGGGCTTCGAGGATGCCTGCCGGGCCCTGCCGGCGCTACTCGTGGAGGCTGCGCGGAGCAGAGCACCAGCGCTGGAGCGAAGAGCTCGGGTCCTGGTTGCGCGAGCGCTCCGCGACCGGCGGATGCACCGAGAGCTGCGGCGCCGCATGGCCGGGGCGTGTCAACGGCTGCTCGAGGCGGACGCGTGGCCGGACCGAGCGCGCGCCCTCCAGCTGCTGAACGAGCTAGGTTTGGCGCCAGCGCTGGAGGACTAACAGAAGGCGCGTAGCACATCCGTCTGACCTCGCGCGACCGCCAGTGAACGTCGCCCCCGCCGGTGCGCCCCCGCCGATTGGCATCATGTCCTCGTGGCCGGCGGGCGCCACGTCATCGTCGTCGCTGCTCGCCCCGCGGGTCGGCGTGCCCTGACCCCCGACGCTGCTCATCCAGACCGGCCAGCAACGTCCTGAGGGCCCCCGGGTTCACGGGCTTCGTCCGGTGGACGTTGAAGCCCGCCTCCGTCGCCCGTTGCTTGTCCTCCTGCTGCCCCAGCCGGTCAGTGCGACGAGACCATCTGCTCCTCCGCCCCTGCAGCCGGACCGAGGACTTGCTCCCCTGCCTGGGCCGTCGCGCCTCGCCGTGACACGCCCGCCGTGCAGTTCGACCAGCCTGGGACAAGCGAAAGCCCGATCCCGAGGCCGTCGTATGATCGCTCGAGCGCCCGGGACGCCTGGGAGGACATCTGGAGGAGGCCCGGGAGCTGCTCAACGGCGATCCCGATGGCGGTGTCCGCCCCTGCCGCTCGACCGAAAGCCGGATGCGGCCGCCATCTTACGTACGGTTCGCCTCACCTGAGTCGGGTTACGTCCAGGCTGCCGGTCGCTTCGGCGGCGGCAACAGCCATGGGCGCCGAGGTGGCAACCGGCGTCGCGCCAGTGACAACGGCCCGTCATCCACGGACGCCTCGCGAGGACATGCGCGGGTACCGGCACCAAGAACGTGCGCGAGCAGTATTGCCAGCGCTTACGAGTAGGGGTACATACAGACGCTTACAACGCGTGGAGGGGTTGCATGGTCGATGGCACGCTCAGCCACGTGCTCCTTGCGGGCAGAGGCCTGCCCGGCGACGTCCGGGTTCAGTCCTACGAGGCGCACGAGGCGGTGTCGCTGCCGTACGCGGTCCACGTTGAGCTCGCGACCAGCGACGCGTCGTTCCGCATCGACGAGTGCCTCCAGCGCCGGATGGTGCTCGAGGTCGGGGACGGACACGGTGGCGTCCGATATTACGACGGCCTCCCGGATCGCGTCGGCTTCCTCGCGTACCGAGGCGGCGAGTTCTTCTTCCACATGCGACTTCGCCCCACCTTGGCCGCGCTCGAGCACCGCGAGGGCTCGCGCATCTTCCAGGACAAGACCCCGGTCGACGTCGTCAAGACCATCCTGGCCGAGGCCGGCGTCGACACGGACGTGGAATGGCGGCTCCAGCAGACCTACGCCCCGCGCGAGTTTCTCTGCCAGTACTGCGAGACGGAGATGAACTTCGTCCATCGGATTCTTGAGGACGAAGGCATCTTCTACTTCTTTCTCCACTCGCCCGACGGCCACAAGCTCGTCTTCTGCGACGACCCGGGAGCCTTCGCGAAGGAAGAGAGCGCCCCGCCCGTCGTGCTCGCGCCGCGCCAGGGCGGCGTCGCGGGGACGCAGCCCCTCCTCGAATTCCGCCGCGAGAAGACGCTGCGCGCTACCGAGGTGGAGCTGCGCGACTACGACTTCGAGAAGCCCGCCTTCCCCCCCACGGCGACAACCCCCGCACCAGGTACGTGGCCCATCCGCCACTTCCAGTACCCGGGCGGCTTCACCTCGAGTGCCGAGGGGTCGCGCCGGTCGCGGGGACGCATCAGCTCGCTGCGCGGTGACGTGGACGTCTGCCGCGGGAGGAGCCGTGCGGCCGGCCTCCTCTGCGGCGCGCCGATGACGGTCGAGGGGGCCAACGAGCCGTTCCTGAACGGCGAGTTCGTCGCGGTGGAGCTGCGATCACGAGGTCGCAGCGGCGAGGACGCGTGCGAGAACGAGTTCGCCGCCATCCCCAAGGGCGCGCCCTTCGCGGCGCCCCAGCGGGCGAAGAAGCCCAGGATCCGCGGCATCCAGACGGCCGTCGTGACGGGCCCCTCGAACGAGCCCCAGTCGATCCACGTCGACAAGTACGGGCGCGTCAAGGTGCGCTTCCTCTGGGATCGCTCCGGCAAACAGGACGACACGTCGAGTTGCTGGTTGCGCGTCTCGCAGCTCGGTCTCGGCGGCTCGATGGTGCTGCCGCGCGTGGGCTGGGAGGTCTCGGTCGCGTTCCTCGACGGCGACCCCGATCGCCCGATCGTCCTCGGCCGTGCCTACAACGCCGAGACCCCCCCGCCCTACGCCCAGCCCGGCGCCGCGGCCGATTCCTCGCTGAAGAGCATGGCGACACCGGGCGGCGCCGGACACAACGAGCTCAAGATGAGCGACACCGCCGGCAAGCAAGGTGTGTCGATCTCGTCGCAAAAGGACCTCAATATCTCGTCCGGCAACGACAAGAACGAGACCGTCGCTGTGAATGAAGATCACAGCGTCGGCGGCAACTACAATGTGACCGTCGGCGCGAACGAAACGACCTCGGTGTCGGCGAACCAGTCGATCGACGTCGGCAATGCGCTCCAGGTCAAGGTGACGGGCGCGCAGAGCGTCACGGTCGGGGGCGACGAGCAGACGCACGCAAAGTGCGATTACGTCGAAAAGGTCGGCGGCACCCGGGACTACAGCGTTGGCGGCAACCAGATCACCATCTCGTGCGGCGTCCGCCAGAACATCACTGGAGCCTTCAAGCGCGACGTCGGCGCGGTGCAGGTCAACATCTCGCTCGCGTCGATCGATGACAACATGCTGGCGACATACGACGAGAAGGTCGGGGCGGTGACCGTACAGCTCGTGAGGGGCGTCGCCGTCGAGAGCGTCGCCACGACCAAGGACCAGACCTCGACCGCGGCCGAGCTCCACGTCGTGCCCGCGCTGTCGACGTCCGCGAAGGGGGTGAAGCAGCTCATCGGCGGCGTGCACCTGCGGAAAATCGGCGGAGATTTCGTGGTGCAAGCGCCGAGGATCGTCCTCGGCGGCGGCGTCGGCAAATTCAACGCCGGCGGCAGCTCGGTGAGCCTCAACGGCGGTCCGGTGGTCCTCAAAGGCTCGAAGATCGCGATCGAGGCGGGCGCGATCGTCAAGCTGGCATCGAACCTCAAGATCGGTTGAGCGGAGCGGGGCGATGGCAAGTCTGATCGATCTCGAGCACGAGCTCACCGTCGACGGCGCGGGGTACCACGTCCTGTGGATCGAGGCGCACGAGCCGCTCGACGACGTCGGCGTGGTGCACTGCGAGATCACCGACCACGCGGGTGGGCCGGATCCGGCGGCGCTCGTGGGAAACACGCTGGTGCTCACGCTGTCCCGCCCGGGCGGGGAGCAAGAGCGGAAGCTGGTCGGCTACGTGGTCGAGGCCGAGAGCACCACGTCCCGAGGCGACGAGGAGACCGGGGTACGCGTCATCGCGCGGCCACGGATCTTCCGCCTCACCCAGCGCACGGACTGCCGCATATTCCAGGACATGCCGGCGCCGGAGATCGTGAAGAAGGTCCTTGAGGGCGCCGGCATCCCCGAGGACGCCCAGCGGTGGCAGCTCGCGGGCAGCTACCCGGCGCGCACCTATACGGCGCAGTACCGCGAGACCGACTTCGAGTTCATTCGACGCCTCCTGTCCGAGGAGGGGATCGCGTTCGCGGTCGACTCGATCTCCGGGGCCGATGTGGTCGTGCTCTTCGACACGGATCTCGGCGACATCGACGGCGGCAAGGCGATTCCCCATCGCCCCGGCGATGGCCTAAATGCGCCGGAGGATGCGATCGGTGCCATTTCCTGCGAGACGTCGGCCGCGCCGGGCAAGGTGCACCTGCGCGACTACGATTTCGAGCATCCTCGCGTCAAGCTCGACGCCAGCACGGATGGCGAAAACGACGCCGAGCGGGCGCTGGAGGTCTATCATTACCCCGGACGCTTCAAGGCCCCTGCCGCGGGCGACCACCTCGCCGAGGTACTCCTCCAATCGCTCCGCGCCCGCCGGGAGACCGTCTCCGCGTCGACGAACACCCTGCGGCTCCACCCCGGCCGCAAGTTCGAGCTGGAGGACCACCCCTACGCGCCGCTCAACCGTGAGTACACGGTGCTCGGCGTGGACATGGCCTTGGACCTGCGGAGCAATGCGCACCAGCGACAGGGCGAGGTCGGCGAGAGGGTGCGCCTCTCCTTCTCCGCAATCCCCGCCGCCACGAGGTACCGGCCGCCGCGCGTGCCGCGCGCGGTGGCCGCGCCCGGAGCCCAGATCGCGGTGACGACGGGGCCGGCGGGCAAGGAGATCCACACCGACGCGCATGGCCGCGTGAAGGTGCTCTTCCCGTGGGACCGCCTCGGCAAGCCCGACGATTCGTCGAGCCTCTGGATCCGCACCTGCCAGATCCCGCTCGGGGGAGGCATGCTGACGCCGCGCGTCGGCTGGGAGGTCTACCTCAACTTCACCGACGGCGATCCCGATCTGCCGTTCGTCTTCGGACGCTTGTACAACGGCAAGACGCCGCCCCCCTACCCGCTCCCGCAAAACAAGACGCGCACGGCATTCCAGACGGCGACCACGCCGGGAGGCGGGTCGAGCAACGAGATCCGGATGGACGACAAGGCGGGTTCGGAGGAGATGTTCATCAACGCCTCGAAGGACGCCGCCGTCTCCGCGGGGAACAACGCGACGGAGACCGTCGGCAACAACGAGACCCGATCAATCGGCGCAAACCATGCGCTGTCTGTGACCGACAGCATGTCGGCCAGCATCGGCGCGGATCAGGCGATCTCGGTCGGCGCGGACCAGACGATCCATGTCTCGACCTTCATGGCCGACGACGTGGGCAGCCACTCGCTCTCGATCGGCGGCAACCGTGATCTCAAGGCGGGCGGCGACCACAAGCGCACGGTCACCGGAGCGTCGACGCTCACCATCGGGGGCATGCAGGTGGATCTCGTCGCCGGATCGGCCGACGAGAACGGCCTGGCGACGATGGACGACAAGGTCGGCGCGGCGCTGATCGAGCTCACGGCGTCGGGCCGCACGGTCACGGTGAAGGAGAGCAGGACGGAGACGGTGGGCGCGGCGAAGGTGATCCTCAGCGGAGGCGGGCGGGCGGTGGAGGTCGGGACCGGCCTCAAGCAGAAGGTCGCGGGCGCGGTGCTCACCAAGATCGGCGGCGACCGCGCCGACACCGCCGAGGGCGACTTCCTCGAAGTGGCGGGCGGAGCGCAGCTCATCAAGGCGACCAACGTCGTTTTTCATGCGGACCAGCTCCTCAGCGTCGTCATGGGCGCCTCGACGATCACGCTGACGCCGGCGTCCGTGTCGATCGCGGGCGCCAAGATCACGCTCGACGGCGAGTGCGACGAGATGGCCCTCCTCGTGACGGACAACTGACCATGGAGAACCGGTCGCTCAGCGTCCTCTTTCAGGCCGGCCCGCTCGCGTCGCCGCACGTGGTCGGCTTCCGCCTCGAGCGCCACCTCGGGCAGATCACCGTGGCCGAGATCGAGGTGCGCTCGGCCGTCTATGCGGAGCCGGACGATCTCCTCGGGTCGCCGGCGCGCCTCGTGTTCGGCCGCGACGAGGTCGAGCACGATTTCTCGGGGGTGGTGATGAGCGTCGTGATGGTCGCGTCACCCGAGGACGGGGTCCGCTCCGAGCTCGTCTATCGCCTGCGCGTGACGTCGATGCTCGGGCTCCTGGAGCGGCAGGTAGACTGCCGCATCTTCCAGAGCATGGACGTGAAGGAGATCGTCTCCGCCGTCCTGCGGGACCACGGCATCGGCAACGAGCGCCAGTCGTGGCATCTCGTGGCGAGCTACCCGAAGCGGGAGTATTGCGTCCAGTACAACGAGTGCGCGCTCGCCTTCGTCTCGCGGCTCCTCGAGGGAGAGGGCATCTACTTCTTCTCGGACACGAACAACGACGGCGAGCTCATCGTGTTCGAGGACGACAGCACCATGAGCGATCCGCTCCAGGGCGACCGGCGGCTCTCCTACCGCTACGGCGCAGGCCTGGAGGGGAGCGAGGACGCGGTCGGCGTCATCACCCAGCGGCACCGCACGGCAACGGGAAAGGTCACGCTCCGCGACTACGACTTCAAAAAGCCCAACGTCGATCTCACCGTCACGGCGACCGCCGACAGGGACGCCGATCTCGAGAGCTATGATTACCCCGGCCTGTACACGAAGGCGAGCGAGGGGACGCGGCTCGCCGAGGTCCGCCTCCAAGCCCTGCAGGCCGGGCGGGTGTCGATCGAGCTCGAGGCCGGCTGCCTGCGCCTCGCCCCGGGCCGCTGGATCGAGCTGAGCGAGACGCCGAACGGTCTCGACGGCGCCTACTTCATCACCGGCACCGTGCACGAGCTCACCCTGGGCGCGTACCGGGTGCTCGCCACGGTGATCCCGAAGGCGGTGAAGTACCGCACCCCACAGCGCACCCCGACGCCGCGCATCGACGGCCCGCAGACCGCGCAGGTCGTCGCCCCGCCAGGCTCGCCCGCCGAGGAGATCCACACCGACGCGCACGGTCGCTGCAAGGTCCGGTTCCACTGGGATCGGTACGGCAAGCAGGATGACAGCGCGTCGTGCTGGATCCGCGTCGCACAGCCGCAGACGAGCGGATCGATGGTGCTGCCGCGCGTCGACTGGGAGGTCATCGTGGAGTTCCTCGAGGGCAACCCCGACCGGCCCATCGTGACGGGTCGCGTGTTCAACGGGCGCTTCATGCCGCCGTATGCTCTGCCCGAGGGCAAGACACGAACGGCGATCAAGACGGCCTCGTCGCCGGGCGGCCGCGGCGCGAGCGAGATCCGCATGGAGGACAAGGCCGGGAGCGAGGAGATCAAGATCCAGGCGCAGAAGGACACGACGATCGCGACCGGGAACAACAAGACGAAGTCGACGGGCGCCCATGAGACCAAGAACGTCAAGGTCAACGCGGAGCTCACGGTCGGCGGCGACCAGACCATCAAGGTCACGAACGGCTACAAGAACACCGTGGTCACCGCGCAGGACGTGTCGGTCGGCGGCAACCGCACGGTCGAGGTCAACGCCGTGTACGGGCTCACGTCGGCGGGCGCGAGCGAGACGTCCGTCGGCGGCAACCAGATGGAGATGGACGGTGACCCCATCCAGGCGCTGCTCTCGCTCGCCGAGCAGGCCGTCGTCGCGGCGGCCAAGGCCGAGGCGGCGAGAGCGCTCCAGCAGCTGGATCAGGCCGTCTCATCGAAGGTCAGCCAGCTGATGGGCACCGTCGGCGGCCTGCAGGGCACGGCCGGCCAGATCGGCGCATCCATGGATGCGGTCAGCAGGGGCAACCTCGGCGCCGCGTCGGGCGCGCTCAGCGCGGCGTCGCGGTTGCCGACCCCGGCCGCGTTCGGGGCGTCGCTCGCCGGCGCAGGCGGCGGGCTGTCGGCGGGCCAGACGGCGAACCTCCAGGTCGGGCTCAACTCGCTGGTCCGCGGCGCCCTCGACCGGGGCAAAGCCGAGCTGGGCGAGGCGCTGGGGCTCGAGGGCGCCGGCGGCGGCGGGACATCCCAGGCGAACACGGCAGGCCCCGACGGGGCCGTGGCCGGCAACTCTGCAAGCGATAGCGCCACCGGGCCCGGCCACGCCATCAATGTCTGCTCATCCACTCACGGCGAGGAGATCGGGAGCCTCAAGGCGACCATCGCCGCGGCGGGGATCCACACCACCATCAAGGGAGCCCGCACCCAGGAGATCGGCGCGGCGCGCGTCGAGCTGGTCGGCGGGACCCGGGCCGAGTCGTGCCTCGCCGACAAGACCGAGAAGGCCGTGGGCCTCGTCGTGCTCAGCAAGGGTCCGGAGACGGAGAACGTCGGAGGCAGCCGGTCGACGATGGTGGGCGGAGCGATCCTCGAGAAGATCGGCGGATCGAGCACCGTGCTGGCAACCGGCAAGGCCATGTTCGTCGGCGCGTTCCACAAGGTGGAGGCCTCGAGCGCCATCGTGCTCAAGTGCGGAGAGAGCGAGGTGGTCATCGACGGCGGCGGCATCGCCATCAAGGCGGCGGCGGTCACCATCACCGCGCCGACCGTCACGCTGACGAAATCGGTCTCCGAGGCGTAGAGTCGGCCATGGACGCTCCCAATCTCAGTAACAAGACCGAGTTCGTCGCCAGGCCGGTTCTGCTCCTGGCAAAGGACGGCGAGCGCCTGGTCCTGATCGTCAAGGCGACGTTCACCGGGGTACGCGGGGAGAGTGAGCTCGAGCGCTCGCCGCGGGCCAAGCGGCGTGGGATTCGCGGAGCGGACGTGCCGTGGGGCGAGCCCGAGAAGAGCAGCATCAAGTTCCCATCGGACCTCTGCATCACCAAGCCCGGAACCGACGTGATCGTGGTCGCTACAGCCCACGCTCCGGGCGGGAAGGCGGTGCCGTCGTTCGATGCCGGGGTGCGCGTCGGGCGGCTGGAGAAGACGATAAGGGTGTTCGGCCTCCGTGTCTGGGAGGCCAACGGAGCGGGGCTGTCCGCGCCTCGCCCCACGACGGGCGTCGAGGTGCGGTACGACTACGCCTGGGGAGGGATCGACGTGAGCGATCCCGCACGGCCCGTCGAGGAGCCACGAAATCCGGTTGGAATGGGGATCGCACGGGACCCGTCCTCGGTGACGCACAGGCCCGCCCCGCTCATCGAGGATCCGCTGCACCCGATCGGCTCGGCGCTGACGCGACCGCCTCCGGCCGGGCTCGGGGCGATCGGGCGGCACTGGGAGCCGAGGCGCCGCTTCCTCGGGACGCATGACGCACGCTGGCTCGAGGAGCGCGCGCCGCTCCTGCCCCTCGATCACGACGACCGGGCGAATCTCTGTGCATCGCCGGGGCTCACCGCGGTCCCGCCCCTCGCCGGAGGGGAGGACGTGGCGCTCCTGAACCTCACCCCCGGCGGCGGCACGCTGGCCTTTCGCTTGCCGAAAATCCGGATCGTCGCGAGCCTGCTCGCCGCGGGGCGAGAGCCGCAGACGCTGACGGCCTACCTCGATACCGTCGTGCTCGACACGCTGGGTGTGCCCGAGAGCGCCGACGTCGTGGTGGAGCTCGTTTGGCGCGCCGCGTTCCGACCGCCGCGCCGGATGAAGGACGCGAAGATCGTCGTGACCGAGGAGGAGGTCGCGTGAGCGCCATCACGGTGGCGAGGGTCGGCGCGAAGACCGCGGTGGGTCTGAACGCCCGACAGACGGGGTTCCTCCTCCGAGCGGGCTTCCCGGCCATGGCGGAGGCGCCCCTCGTCAACGCGGCGGGCGAGGCGATCACGATGGCGTTCGTGCCGACCCTGGACGGGCGGCTCGTTGGCGCCGAGCGGCTCGCCGCGCTGGCGCGGGCGCCTCTCGAGGAGGCCGTGGCGCCGATCCGCGACGTTGCGGCGGAGGTCCACGTCGCGCTCGACGAAGAATGCCCCGAGGGCCCGCTGGCCATCGCGCTGCTCGAGGCGCTGGTGAAGCGTGTCATGCCGGCGGCGCACGTGACGGTCCAGGCACGTGGAGAGGCCGGCCCAGGAGCGTTCCTGCCGCCGGCGATCCGGGCGCTGGAGACGCGCCGTGCGAACGCCGTCGTCATCGGGGGCGTCCACAGCGACTACTCCCCTCAATCCATCACCGCGCTGGACGCGAGCGGACGACTGTTCTCGCGCGACAACCTCGACGCCCGCATCCCTGGCGAGGCGGCCGCGTTCTTCGTGCTGATGCGCACGGCGGATGTAGCCCGTCTGAAGCTCACACCTCTTGCGCATGTCATCGGCGTGGGAACGGGTCGCGAGCGCGCGCGGCCAGACAATGACGAACCGGCGTACGAGGCGCTCGGGTTGACGGCCGCGGTCCGACAGGCGACAGAGCCGCTCATGGCGGATGGGCGCACTGCCGGCTGGATCTTAACGGATCTGACCGGCGAGATGCGGCGACAGTGCGAATGGCAGAGCGTGTTCGTGCGCGCGCAGAAGGTGCTCGGGAAGCCGTACCTCATCGAGTCTCCTGCGCAGCGGATCGGCTATCTCGGGGCGGCTGCGACGCCGCTCTTCGTGGCGATGGCCGCGACGGCATGGAAGCACGGGTACGCGCCCTCGCCGATCGCGCTGACGATGGTCGGGAACGACGGTGGAGAACGGGTCGCGGTGGTGCTGGGGAAGCAATGACGGACCGGGAGGCGAGGCGATGAGTGTCACTGCGGTCATGATGGATTGCATCACGGAGAAGTCTGGTCACACGATGACCCCATGTGCCGTCAGCGTATGCACCACGCCGGCGGCCCCGAGCCCCATCCCGGTGCCCTATCCGGTGGTGGCGAACTCCACCGAAGGGGTGAAGGACGCCCCGGTGCGCACCAAGATGGGCGGCGCGAAGATCGTCACGGTGGGGGCATGCTTCAAGGCGTGCCACGGCAACGAGCCGGGGACGATGAAGGAGGTCGTGAGCCTGAACACCGGCGGGCCGGCGTTCATCGTGATGGGCGCGCCGATCGTGCTCGTGGAGCTGGGCATGGTGGGGATCACCGGGAGCCCCGGGTTCCTCAACAAGGGAGGGGGTTGAGCGATGGCGACCTCACCGGCGCCGGACGCGGCGGCCCCGCCGGGGATGTGCCCTGGGATTGCGGTGCTGGGCGGAGGCGGCGGGAGCGGGGATGGAGATGGAGACGGCAACGGGGGCAAGAGGGGCAGTGCCGGCAACGGCGACGGCGACGGCGACGGCGCCGGCAGCGACGGTAAGAACGCCCAGGGGTGCGGCAGCGGGAGCGGGAGCGGCTGCACCAACCCCAAACACGGCGGAGGGGGCAGGACAGCAGCGGGTGATCCCATCGATATCGGCACCGGTCGTGTCTATACCCTGCCGGCGATCGACCTCGCGCTGGGTGGACCGCTCGCGCTCCTGCTCGAGCGCGTCTACTCGACCGCCGCGGCCGACCGCGACGTAGGGCTGGGCTATGGCTGGTCGCACTCCTTGGCCTGGGAGGTTCATGCGCGGCGGCGCAGGGTAGAGCTCGTTCGCCACGACGGCAACATCGATGTCGCGACGATCCCAGAGCTCGGCGGACACGTTGCGCTCGGTGACGGGGCGACCCTCGCGCGCCACCCGTGGGGCTTCGCGCTGACGACCAACGATGGCCTGGTTCGGTTCTTCCGCTGCATTCACACCACCGCACAAGGGCGAAACCGTTACGTCCTCACGTCGATCGCTGACCGGAACGAGAACCGTATCAATCTAGTCTATCGTGATGGCTCGCTACGCGCCGTGATCGACAGCGCGAACCGCTTCGTGCGAGTCCGCCGCGATGAGCGCGGGCGGATCACTGCATTCGAGACAAAGAACAATCCGCACCAGGGAAAATGGGTCGCTTTCCGCAGCTACGAATACGACACCTACGGCAACTTGGTCGCCGCAGTCGAGGCGCAGGGCCATGCAACGCGATTCGCGTATAACGAGGAGCACCTCCTCACGACGCAGATCTACGCCGCCGGGTTGCATGTCTTCTATCGCTACGATCGAGCGCGGCGATGCGTCGAGACCTGGGCCGAGCATCCGGGCCAACTCGACCCTGCGCTCGACGACGACCTGCCCTCGTGCTTAGCCGATGGCTCGCCGGCCAAGGGGATGTTCCACAACAAGCTGGACTTCGGCCCCGACGGGTTCGTTGCCGTGACCGACTCGCGCCAGGTGCGCCGCTACAAGGCGAACGGGCTCGGCAGGATTGAGCGCGCCGTGTCTGGCGGTCACGTCGAGAGCAGCACGTTCGACACACGAGGCGAGTTGGTGTCTTACGAGAACCCGGAGGGCGCGCTTTGGACGTGGCAGCGCGACGAGGACGGCCGTCTGCTGGCGACGGTCGACCCGCTCGGGACGACGACCAGCTACAGCTACGACGAGAAGGGGCGTTGTACTGCGATAACGACCGGGTGCGGCAACGTGATCGCGCGCGAATACGATGACCGCAACAACCTAGTTGCCATAAGCGACGTCCTCGGCGACGTGATACGGTACGAGCTTGACGCACGCGGGCAGCTCATCGGCGCGCGCGGACCTCGCGGTGACACCACGCGCATCACCGTCGACGCACATGGCAACCGCATCGAGGTCGTCGAACCGAACGGCGCCACGCGTCGCATGCAGTACGACTACTTCGGGCGGATCACATCCATGCTCGACGAGCACGGAAGGGAGACTCGGTATCTGTATGACGACAACGGGCTCCTCGCCGCCACCATCAGCGAGGGTGGAGCAAAACAGATGCTGGTTCGCGACGCCGAAGGACGCGTAATCCGGATCACCGATCCAGACGGGCGCGTTTATCAACTCCGGTGGTCTGGGCTCAACTTGGTGCACGAGGTGCTAAAACCCGACGGCGCGTGTATCCGGTACCGCTACGATCGCGAGGGCGCGCTCGTGAAGATCATCAACGAACGAGGCGAGGTGCACCGCCTCGTGCGTGACAGAGCCGGACGCATCCGTGAGGAGCACACATTCGACGGGCGAGTCATCAGCTATCGTGACGATGCATCCGGGTACATTAAGACCGTCACCAACGCAGCCGGCGAGGTGAGCCAGCTAGCGCGCGACCCCCTGGGGCGCCTCATCTCGCGCACCTACCACGACGATCGCGTCGACGCATTCGATTACGACGCAATGGGACGCGTGGTGTCTGCGTCGAGCGGTGACGTCACGGTCACGTTCCAGTATGACGCGCGCGGCCGGCGTGTGCGCGAGACGCTGGCCATCGAAGGCGAGCTCTACTCCGTAGAGAGCGAGTACGACATGGGCGACAGGCGTGTTCTCAAGCGCACGTCGCTCGGCTACGAGGAGCGCTGCGAGCGGGATGTCATGGGCGCGCCTTCGCGTCTCTTCATGGGGGACGAGGAGCCGATCACGTTTTGTCGCGACGCAATGGGTGATGAGATCGAGCGCATCTTGCCAGGTGGCGGTCGCGTGCAGACGAAGTGCGGTCCCTTCGGGCAGCGCGAACGCGTTCGCGTGGTGTGCGCCGGCGCCCGACGCGCGCGGGTCGGCGAAGGGGAGCCCGAATGGGTCGGCGCGTTGCCCGACAGCACAGTCGACCAGCAGAGTTGCTACTTCTCGCCGGCGGGCGAGCTACTCGAAGAGCATGAACTCGACGGTAACATCACGCGCTACAAGCACGACGCGCTGGGGCAGGTCCTCGAGCGCCTTCCGTCACATGTGCGCGCGGAGTTTTATCGTTACGACGAGGCTACAAACATCCACGAAGCGGGCACCGGGGCGCAGCGCCGCGAGTATGGGCCAGGGGGGAAGCTCGTTCGTCGCGGCGCTACCGAGTACGTCTATGACGACGACGCGCGCCTGATCGCAAAGCACGAACAGCAGGAAGACGGCACCGTGCGCACGACGAAGTTGCGCTGGGCGAGCAGCGGTCTGCTCGAAGCCGTCGTCACGCCCGACGGCGGCACCGTCGAGTTCATGTACGATGCATTCGCGCGTCGCGTGGCCAAGCGCACCACGCGCCCCGAGGGCACGCGCGAGGTGACCCACTTCGTCCATGACGGCGCCTTCCTCACGCACGAGGTTCGAAAGCGCGTCGTCGGGGGCGGCGAGACGATCATCGAAGAGCGGACGTACGCGTTCGAACCCGGGACCTTCGCGCCGGTCGCGCATCGCGACGCCGTTCGCTGCGGCGGCGCCCGCGTCCATTCGCCGGCCGTTTATTATGTGAACGACACGCGCTACGCTCCGCGCCTTCTCCTCTCGTCGTCGGGCGACGTGCTGGCCAAGCTATCTACGTCGGTGTGGGGACGGCTGGAGAGCGATTCGGAGACGACGACGCCGCTGCGGTTGGTTGGGCAGTACGAGGACCCTGAGACGAAGCTGGCGTACAACCGATATCGCTATTACGATGCAGAGACGGGGCGCTACGTATGCCGTGATCCCATAGGCCTTGAGGGAGGGCTCTGGGCGTTCACGTATGTGCGCAACAGGCCGTACCGGTTGATGGATCCCTACGGGCTGGTTGACACGACGATCACCCCTCCTATCGGCGGCGAACCTCCGTCGTGCTCCAGCGGTACGTCGGGCGCCGGCATCGCCATTCACCCGGTGGTCGCTGCGGCGATACCTCCTACCGCGGGCGATCCGCCGATCTACCCTTCGTACGACAGCGGCGACCGTAAGGCGGTTCCACCGGGGCGCCCACCCACCACCTGTGCCGAACCGCGCGCGATCAGCGAACGTATTCGTGCGTATGAGCGGGCCAACGGTCTACCGGAGAATTCGCTCCAGCCAGGTGATCCTCGCGTAGCGCAGGCGCTGAACGGCATGCACGTCGCGTCGACCGATGAGAGCGGGGCCCGCGCGCCATGCCCGAATTGCAGTCAGTTGATGGCGAACTTGCAGGCGCAGAACAATTGCACGTTCACAGTGGCGTCCGGCTATGGACCTCCAACCGACCCAGGAGTCCTTCGTAATTTCACACAGCCGAATGGCCAATGGCTGCAAGCGCAAAACGCAGCATATATCATGAACGACGCCTCACTCAGCCAAAACCCCAACTACCAGCCGTTCATCAACTACGGACGGCCGACGTACCAACGATGATCGAAGAGACAGATCCGCTACTCGCCAGCCTATCGCCACGCGCTAAGGAGGCCCTCCAGCGCGCCGGCGCACGCATCGACGAGACGGCTCGCGGCACGCGCGAGGCGCTCGATGCCGCGCTTCGCGAGCGAGGCCTTCCGCCGCTCGCCGGCGTGCTCGACGCCGAAGCACATTTCGGCGGCCTGACGTGGGCGGCCGTTGTCGTACACCCGATGCGATTCGCCCGCGCCGTCCCGTCCGGTCGAACCGAGGATAACGCGGTCGCGCTCGCCGTTGGCCTCTTGTCAGGAAAGGAGCTGTTCGTCGACGAGCGCGGTCGGGTCCACGGACGATCAGCACACGGCGATCCGCTCATCCGCCTCGCCGATTCGTTGTTCGTGCTCATTGAGAAGGTCACGCTGTTCGACAGCGTCGAGCCGTTGCGACCGCGTGTGATGCGTGTCTCGTTCACGCCTTGCATCGGGGCGAGCCTCGCGGCGGCGGTCGGCGCGCAACGAGTCCCCGAGGCGAGCGATGGTGTTCATACGTTCTGGGAGCTTCCAGGGATCCTCATTGGGGACGGCGGCGCGCTCATCGGGGCACGCGACGCGACGCGCGTGTGGACCTCGTCGGTCCGCGATGCTGCGCGCGTGATACGCGCGATGAACTCGGAGCGGGTGACACTTGATCTCGCGCGCGGCGATGCACCGTGCACGGTCGATGCTCATCCGTCCAGCGCCACGCCCGAAGCACCAGTCCCCAGCGGCGTGCGCTTCGCGTCGGCAGACGGGTGGGTATCGGTCGAGGAGGAGTCGTCTCTCGCGCAGGTGCGCGCTCGCGCAGGCCGGATCGAGCGATGGACCACGTTCGATGAGGGCGGGACGTTCATTCGCTCCTACGCGCCTGATTTCGACGCACTGATTCCGCGCCTTTCGGCAGCGGCCCTGGAGAGCCTGATTCGCGCCGATGCGTCGCGCGATCCGGCGCTCACCTGCTCACGTGCGGAGCTGTCTGCGCTCCTCGAGCGCCACGGATTGCCCGCGCAGGAGGCGCTGTTCGAGATGGAGGAGGCGGCGGGCGGTCTTCGCGTGATCGGCACTCGCCCATTCGGCCCGTACGCGACGCTCCGCGCGATGCGTGGACGTCCTACGCGCGTGTACGTCGAGTCCGGATATGTCATGGACGAGCACGGGCGCATCCTGTTCGAGGACCCTGACGCCGATGTGTCAGCGGCGGTCGCGGACTCCTGGCGCGTCTTCCTGGAGCGCTGGGCGCGTAGCGTTGATCCACGCCGCAAGTCGCGATTTGCGCTGCGGATCGATCGCGTCGTCGGCGCCGAGGTCGCGCGTGAGCTGGGTGCCGAGCCTGCTCCGTCAGCGAGCGACTCGGTTTGCTCGGTGTGGGAGTCGCCGTATTCGGTTGTCCTCGAGCGCCGTGTTCCCATCCCATTCTACTCGCCGCCGTTCACCGAGGCGACGAGCGACGATGGCGATGCGGTCGTCGCGGCGATTCAGCGGATCCACGCGCGCGACCCCGAGGCCCGGATGTGGGCTACGCTCGGCCCGACTGCAGCCGATGCGCCGCTCGTGGTGGACGTGCCGCGCTGGGATCCGCCGGACCAGACGTCTCCGGGCCGCCTGCGTATCCGCGGCGTGCCCGGAGCTTATTTCGTGGAGCGATCCTGAGCGGGACGTCTTTGCGCTGACGGATGACGGCCGCTCCCGTGAGTGGCATCGCCCTCCTGCACACCTGGAACGTAGGTCCTGGTCCTCGCCCGTCCTGACGTGGTGGCCGAAAAGACGAGCCTTCGCGCGCGCGTGGATGCACTGGACATCAACGGCCGAGCTCTTCGGCCAGCCGGCCTTGGGCCCATTGCTTCGGCATCACCGCACGTTCGGCCGCCCCCACGAGCCGGGCGTCTCCGCCGAGGCCCGCACGAATGACGCCCAGGTCTCGAGGCTCCGCTCCTGGGTATGCACGAAATCGAACGGATCGAACGGCGTCAGCTTCCCCGTCCGCGCGGCGAGCTCGCGGTGCAGCCGTCGCCGATCTTCTGGCGACGCAGACAGCCGGTCGAGCTCGTAGAGCGAGACCGACGGCGAGTACGCCTGCCCCCGCCGCACCCGGAGCCGCGGAGGATGGCGGTCCGCGTACGCCGCCCAGTACGCTCTCCACCTCGCCGGGTCCGTCGAGGGCACCTCGAGCGTCTCGGCGGAGCCTGCCGGCGGCTGGTCTCTCGGATGGCTCACCAGCGCGGCGAGCGACTCGCGCCTGCGCGGCGACTCGGGATCCGGGTCCACGACGTCGACCGTCGCGAGCGCCTCGGGCATTACCTCGATGAGGTCGACCAGGTTCGCGCCGAGCAACCTGTCCAGCGCCGCGCCGGCCGCGAGCTTCGTCTCCTTGTCCTCGGCCTCCAGCAGCTGGAGCAGCGCCGGCACCGCACCCACCCATCCCGCCCATCCCACGGCCTCCACCGCGGCGGGCGTGGTCTTCTCCTGCATGCGCCCGAGCAGCCATCGAGCGTCATTCTCACCGCCCGCGATCGCGAGCCGCACGAGCGCCCTGTCACCGAGCGCCCCATCTGCGGCCGCCCGCGCGGCGGCGGCCGCCCGCGGGTGCGCCGCGAGCGCCGTCGCGTCGAGCGCGGCCGCCTGCAGGTGTGTATCGCCCTGTGCGAGCGCGCGCCCGAGGGCCCGCTCAAGCGCCGGATGTCGCGCGGCCGCGAGCGCCGGCAGAGCGAGGGCGAGGATGCGTGGCTCCTGCTCTTCCGCCAGCGCCGCGAGATCGTCCGGCTCCAGCCATCCACGATGCGCGAGCACCTCGACAGCGATGGCGCGGCACCCGAACTCGGCGGAGGCGTACAGCGAGCGCAGCACGCTGCGCACAAACGGGTTCGGCGCGAGCTTCATCGCCGCAGCGAACGCCTCGGCTACAGCAGGATCGTTGGGCCCGAAGCGGTGCAGCACACGCTCCGCGCCCGCGAGCGCATCGCGGCCTTCGATGCAGCCGCCGATCATCGCGACCGCGAACATGCTCATTGGATTCGCGACCGGAGCATCCATCGCCATCGGCTCGACATGCGCCATCGCGATGGGGCCGAGCGCCGCGAGCGCGTCGATGGCGTTGATCAAGCGTGTCTCCAGGGCCTGGCACGCGCGCCAGTCGTCGCCGGGGAGCGGCGCGCGCTGGAGGCCGAGCATGCCGATCTCGTCGAAGCACTCGCGCGCCCACCGCCGCACGAAGGCGCCCTCGTCCAGCGGCGGCGGCGGGGCGAAGGCGAAGCCGGAGGGCACCTCCACGGGCGCCTCGACCTTCGCCTTGACCGCGGGTGGCGCCTTCAGGCGCCCTGCGAGCGCCTGCGCTCGCTCCTGCGCCATGCGACGCGCCCTCTCAGCCACCGCGGCGAGCTCCTCGAACGTCGTGGGCTCCGGCAGCTCGATCACCGCCGCTTCCCCCTCGGGCTCGGGGACTGGCGGCGCGCGGAAGGACGGCATGAGCGAGGCCCGTTCGATGGTGTGCAGCGGCGGCAGGGTGGAACCGGCCTGGAGCTCCACGGCGGCGCGTCCGGCGAGCGGCACGCGCGGGAATCGCCTCTCGGCGGCAACGAGCTCTGCACACGCTTCGCGCAACGCCACGAGCGCTCCCGGCAGGCCCGCCCGCGCCACCAGGATCGCCGCGTCCCAGAGGCGCGCGTGCGCCACGCCGATCGCCGTGGGTCGGTCCGCGCGCCCGTCGAATGCGTCGTACATCGCCGCGAGGCCGTGCTCGATGCGGCGCGCAGCGGGCGCGAGGTGTGCGCTGGGCTCGGCGTGATCCTCGATGGACCGGGCGGCCGCGTGGGCGCGGTCGTGCGCTCGCTCCAGGTGAGTCATCCAGACCGACGCGGGGTCGGCCGCAGCGGGCTCGGTACGCATCGACACTGTTTTCTAGCTGCTCCCGGTCGCCGCGGCGACTAGAATCCCCGCGTGGCTCTCGACATCGAAGCGTACGCGCAGGTCATGGCCGAGCTGTCGGCGGCCGGACCGGCGCGCGCTGAGGTGCTCGCGCGACACGGTCTCGATGAGGACCGATGGGAGGCGCTCGACACCACGTGGCAGGCCCGCCTCTCCGCGGCCTTCGACGAGGCGGAAGACGGCATCTCCCCGCTCCTCTCGGCGTACGCGGCCGCTTACGAGGCCGCGCAGAGCGGGCGCTCTCCGCCGATCTCTCTCGATCAGTTCGCGCAGGTAACGCGTCTGATGCAGGCGAGCGGTGACGTGCAAGCTGCCCTCGCCCGCGCAGGCGTGACGATGGCCGATTACGTCCAGGGTAGCCAGCACTGGAGTCGGCGGCTCGTGGAGGATCCCGAACTGGAGCGCCGGTTCGAGGCGGCGTTGCGAGGGCGCTGAGCACGGGGCTCTTCCATCGCGCTGACAGCACCGGCGTCAGGGTCTAGAATGGGGTCGATGGGCACGGTAGTGACGCTCGAGCGCTATGCGGAGATGCGCGCCGAGATGGACACGGGGATGCTGCGTGACGAGGTGCTGGCGCGCACGGGGTTGACGATCGACGACTGGGCAGACACGCAGCAGACGTGGCTGGAGAGGATGGGGACGGAGCTCGAGCGCGGCCGCTTCGAGCTGACGAACCGATACACGCAGGCTTTCCTCGAGCGGCAGCGCGCCCTCCAGGCGACTGCCGTTCCTGCTCCTGCGCCTGCCCCCGCGGCTTCACCGCTTCCGTCCGCCACGATGACGCCGTTGCCCCTGAGCATCGCGCCGCTAACGCCCCCTGTCGTGGTCGCTCCGGTTCCGCCCCTGCCTGCGACATCATCCCCCTTCGCGACACCGTCCAGTTCGCGGTTTCCCTTCGTGGCCCCACCCCCCGAAGCTTATCCGCCGCCACCTGCGACGGTGGAGCACGATGTGGCTCGGACAGTTTGTGCGCCGCCCTCCGCGATCGCGCGCGGGGTGCTCCCGTTCGCAACGGGTCCACAGGGTCCCAACTCGCCGAACCTGACCGCACCGCCTGGCGATCTCGGTGAATGTATGACCCTGCCCATCGACGGAGGAGCGCGCCGCTCTGGCGATGCCTTGCCGTTCAAGGATGCGCCCTTGGCCGCGCGCCACGTGCGTCCAGGCGCGCATGACGAGCCGGACCTTGATGAGCATGCTGCTTCACAAACCGCCATGCTGGCTCCCGTGGCCTTTGCAGGCAGAGCGCTTCCTTTTTCGCCACCAACCGGATCGCCCCAGGTGCCACGGCGCTCACCGTCGGCCCCCGATCTGCCCGCGCCCCCATCCGGCGCTGGCGTGCTTCCTTTCGTCCAGGGCTCTCCGCCAGCACCGCATCGCGAGCCGGCGGCATCAGGCGGAGCAACAGCCGGCGGTCATTCCGCGGAGATGTTGAAGTATCTCCACAGCATATCGCTCGCCCAGTACGCAGAGATCTGCGCCACGGTCACGGCGCTGCCCGATCAGTTCGTCCAGATCCTCAACCACTACAAGATGGATGCGCACGCCTGGACGGCGCTCCATGCGGTATGGCAAGAGCGCTTTCCGCGCGATCCGACGCTCAGGCCGCGCTGGCAGGCGCTGGTCGAGTCAGCTTTATCGCGCCGAAAGCGGTGAGCAAGGGTTGCGGAAATTTCGCTGACGGCGAGGCTCGCTTGTACTTCCTGGAGCGCGCTCGCCACGGACTGGTCCTCCCCCGACGGATAACACTTGGGCCACCCGGACGAGCGCGGCCCTTATTCGGGTGCAACCCCCTTCGTGGATGATGCCCCTCGCCACGGCAAGGCCCGACCAGATGCTCGCACCTGCAGTCCGTAGCCGAAAGCTTTGATGGAAGCCCGTCGGCCTTGCACAGTTCGGTCTTGCGTGCGCCGCCTACGCCCGGACACGAGGCCCCCTCGGCCATCAACTCCTTCCTCTTCGCCTCTGCCTTGATCTCTCAGGCCTCGCCAGCTCCTTTCCCCCACCCGTCACGTTCAGCCTGCATCCACGCAGATATCCATCGAAACGCGCTCCGTTGTTGGCTCGGTCGGAGGATCGCTCTACGCGAAGGATGCGCCGCTGCGCGTCAACGCTCGTAATGAGCTCCGCGGCGTCGCCGATGCGAACAACCAGCTCAGAACTACGGCGGGTGAACGTGACCGGTATTGACCGAAGAAGGCCTATCAACGTGGCAGGGGACCAGAGCGAGCCCGGGGGGAGGATGACGAGGAGAAGACGAAGCCGTTCAAGGTGCAGCTCACGGACGAGGAGCTGGAGCCGTACGGAGGCAAGCGCTACCAGCTCATCGCCGAGGGCCGGCGGTTCGAAGGCGAGACCGACGCGGACGGGGCGATCGCGGTGGAGATCCCGGAGACGGCGCAGCTCGTCGAGATCACCATGTGGCCGGGGAAGTACCCGACGGGCCCGAAGAAGAAGTGGACCGTGCGCGTCGCCGCGCTGCCCGAGGTCACGACGGTGGAAGGGGCGCTGCGGCGGCTGAAGAACCTCGGTTACTATGAGGGGGCTATCAAGGAGAACCCGCCTGCGGACAAGGGGTTCCGGGCGGCGCTCGCGTGGTTCCAGAAGGACCACGAGCTCGGGGAGACGGGGGAGCTCGACGCGCAGACGGCGAGCGAGCTCGCGCGGGTACACGGCGGCTGAGGAGCATCGACATGGCGGACGGGAACCAGGGCGGTGGTGGGCCGGCGCAGGCGCCGGCTGGCGATTTCCTGACGAAGCTCTCCGAGGCGTACCCTTACGGGGACGAGCCGCCGCGGCTGACGGTCGCGATCAACGACATGGCCGCGGGGGCGCCGGACGGCACCGTGTTCGGCGACGACGGGGTACGACCGGAGCGCCACGAGGTGCCGGAGGGCGCGATCTCCCGGCCGGAGACGATCGGCGATGTCCTCGCGTGGATCGACCAGCGGATCCGCGTCTTTCCGATGGATCAGGTGTGGCTCACGCAGGCCGGGCCGCTGATGAACTGGTGCGCGGACCCGAAGGAGGAGCAGTGGGCCCAGGCGGTCACGGAGGTCCTCTTCGGCGCCACGTACGGCGGCCCCGGTAGCAGCTACGACATGGGGACGAAGAAGGGCGTGGCGCGGTTCCCCGCTTCGGAGAACTGGGAGACGTACATCTTCAGCCGGATCCAGCGGCGGTACCGGAGCACGCTGGCGCGGAAGTCGAAGAAGTACAAGGTCACTTACGGGCATTACAACGTCGAATCCTGGCTGAAACCAGACCCGATTCGGGACGACCTGGGGAACGCTCGGCCGCAGGGAGAAGCATCGAGCCCCCCCGACGGCTCGGGCCCCCCCGACGACTCGCTGCTGGCCAACGACGAGGAGGCGCCGGTCGTGGGCCCGATGAAGGATGGCAGGCTACTCGAGGACCCGATGGGGCCCCGCTGGCAAGAGCAGAAGAACGACGATCCGGCCGTGCCGATCGTCGTCGCCTGCCAGCACCTTGCGACATACGGAGCGCTGACACGAGGCTTCCGCATCGAGCGCCTGGACAGCATCGGCTACGCGGCCCAATTCGCGACCGGAGGCCTCGCCATCTTCTCGGGAAAGCCTGCGGCCCCCGGCGATGAGCCGCCCCCGCAGGGCGGGCGCTGGTACACCCTCCATTCCGCTGCTGCGGACAAGGCGAGCGCGGGGCCGGATGCAGGAGCATCGTCTCCGCCCGTGGCGTACGAGGACCTGCTCAAGGTCGAGCGCGCCAGGCAGCTCTCGCCGCCACTCACGCCAGGGACCATCTTCGTGTTCGATCCCGACGCCGGAGCTCAGAAGGTCACGCTCTACCTGAGCAGGTACGAGGACGAATGCCTTCGTGAAAAGATCCTCCTGAAACACTTCGCAGCGCGCAAGACGCCCGGAGCGCAGGAGGTCGAGAGCCCCTACTCGCAGAAGAACAGAGTCGCCCCTGATTACCAGCAAGACTTCGAGCTCGCGAAGCCAAAGAAAGATCCCCTGCTCCTCAAGGATCTTCGATATTTCGAGAAGCGAGGGGATGCGGTCAATGCGGATATCACGCGCGCCAAGATAGAGGCGAAGCTCAAGGAGGATCTCGCGACCTGGGAGTATCAGAAGGCGCTGGCGCTCGATACCAAGACGAGCGCCGTCGTCATCGACCTCAAGAAGCAGCTCGACGGCTCGCATATCCACTACGCCCTCCGGGTGCACAAGGACAAGCCGCTCGTGCAGCTCATGGACACCGGCAACGGCGCCAATTTCTGGGCGAAGATCAAGGGGGAGAGCCGGGAGAGTCCGGGGCGTGGAGCGCTGGTCGAGTTCATGCAGGCCGGCATCGTCGACGGAGGCGCGCAGAACAAGGTCGGCCCAGGGCAGATGCTCGGCTTCTGCGGCATGGGCGTCACGCCGCCTCCTCCCGAGGACCTCGGCGAGATGGCCACGTTCATCAAGAGGGCGCGCCCGGTCGGACTGTTTCGCCTTGTCCTGACGCTGCGGCCCAGCAAGGCGATGATGACGCCCAACGACGTGCTCTACGTGAGCCGGCTCGCCCGCATGTACGGCAGCTCCCCGGAACAAAACTACACCATCGCGCAGATGCTCTGGGGGATCAGGAACACCCCCGGCTTCACGAACCTGCAGCCGTGGGTGATCTTCTTCATCCCGCGCGGGGTCCTCGCCCGGTCGATGTGGGCACACGGTGGGCGTGAGATGACGCTGAGCATGTTCATGTCTGAAGTCGCACACAACTACAAAACTGAGCTCGGCGACCCTCCAAGCCTGAGATTGTACAAGCACTACTTTCCCGCCGTGGCGATCACGAACAACGGGAGGCAGCACGCGGACTACGCGGGCAAGGCGCAATTCCAGTGCCGCTGGAAGTACATGTCGGGTGGCTCAGGGAAGGCAGAACCGGGCGCCGCCTGGCCTCCGGCGATCGAGAACAAGCTCAAGGAGACCGCCTGGAATGATATCTATTGGCATCCAAGCTTCGGCGCAGGGGCAGAGGCCAAGGAGCGAATCGACGCGCTCACGCCCTCGATGTTCCTGGACGGCGCCACCTCGCTCATGGGAGGCGGCGATGCTCACGCATCTGCCTGACGGCTCAGCCTTCGCCATGGTGGCTCTCTCGGCCCTGGTTGCCGGATGCGGCGCATCGAGCGCGCCGTCGAGGAACGCCGAGGCGCGGCAGGTCGTCATGCTGCCGCCGCCGGCCCCGAGCGCCGCGCCGCCCGAGCCGGTGAAGGCCCCAGACATCGTGCTCTTCTCGTTGCCGCCGGCGGAGGATCCCTCGGCGGACCTACTGCGCTGCGAGCGGGGAGACATGGAGGGTTGCCGCGCTGCGGGCTGGCTATTCCTCCACGGCTTCGGCGTGGCGGAGGACGCGCCGCGCGCGGATGATCTTTACATGAAGGCGTGCCACGGCAAGAACACGAAGGCGTGCATGGAGTTCGCCGTGGAGTACTACCACTGGCACGACTGGCCGATCAAAGCGACGGAAGAGCTGGCGGAGGCAGGTCAACACAAGCTGGCGTGCGATCACGGTGAGAAGCAGGGCTGTCTGGCCCTCGCCCTGGATTTCCTCCGCCACCCAGAGGAGCTGCACGCGTATTACAAGGATACCGTGGGCAAGACCGCACAAAAGATCGCGGAGGACGCCTGCGCGGCGTCCCATATCGCCGCGTGCTCGACGCTGATGGCGGTGGCCCGGCGGAGTGGAGACAACCCCCGCGCGGAGGCCTTGGCGACGAAGCTCCTCGCAATGTGCGGCGCGGGCGAGATGGGCGCGTGCTGGCCCGTGCTTCGCTACCCCTGGTCGGACAGGACGCCGGCCGAGCGGAAGAGCCTCACGAAAGACCTCGGTCGCAAACTCTGCAGGTTCTCCCAGGCCGAGTGCCGCGCTGGCCGGGGCGCCTGCTCGCTCGCGATCGGCTGTGTCGAGGAGGACGGCTTTGAACCGCAAGGACCGGAAGCCGTGGCGGAGTTCACCTACCGCGCGTGCGCTGTCAGCCGCGACTTCAAACGGTGCGAGGAGCTCGCGGAGCTGTTCGAGCGCGGCAAGGGTGTGCCCAAGGACCCGGAGAAGGCGAGCTTCTTCAACATGGCCGCCTGCCAGCACGGCCGCGACCTGGCATGCCGGCGCACGCTGGGGCGTATCCGGAAGCAGGGAAGCGGGCCCGAGGTCGACAAGAAGATCTTCGAGGTCACGAAGATGGGCTGCCGCATCGACGAGCGCGACGTCGGCTGGCTGATGAGCTGCGAGCGGCTCGCGGAGATGTACGAGACCGGCCGCGGGACGCAGAAGGACGTCGAGAAGGCGGTGGAGCTCTTCACGGCGGTGTGCCCCTATCGAGAAGAGTCGTGCGACAACCTGCGCCGCCTGAAGAGGCCCGTCCCGCCCGACGCGGACGCGCCGTGACGAGGGAGGGCAAACGTGAGCGAAAAGGACGGGAGCGTCATGCGGCTTGAGCGGTATGCCGAGGTCCTGGCCCACGTGGTCTATTTCCGCGGCGCGGACCTCTACGAGGTGCTCGCGCGCCTCGGCGTCGCGCCGGCGGACTGGGAGCGGGCCGACGCCGAGCACACGGCGGAGCTCGCGCTCTCGGCGAAGCGTAACCAGGGCATCCAGGCGCTCCGCTTCAGCTCGGCCTTCGCGAGGACCCGGCGCAGCCTCGAGGCGAAGCGGCCCTCCCTGACGTCGCTCGGACCGTCGCAGCGCCCGGCGGCGGAGGACGCCGCGCCGGCGCACGCCCCGCCGCCGCCCGCGGCGCCGCCAGCATTCGCGCCCCCTCAGGGGCCGGCGTTCGCCTCGCTGCGCTCGCCGACTGAACGCGACGAGGTCTCGCCTTGGGCCGCAAACGCGCACGCCCGGCCCGCCAGCGCCGGCAGCCAGCCCCCGGCGCCGCCCCGCGCCGAGGTGGTCGCCACGCCGCCGAGCCCGCCAGCGCCCCTCCGGCGCGGCGGCCCGCCGGGCCCACCGGAACGGGCGGGCATCCCCCAGGGCACAGCCGACATCACGGAGTTCGTTCCGCGACCCGACATTCCGTTCCAGCCGGGCCAGGCGCGGGCCGCGGGGCAGAGCGCACCGGAGGGAAAGCGGCTCCAGCGCTTCGACCCGCAGACAGGCAAGCCCCTCGATCCACCCCTCTGGGTCGACGCACGGAAGCCGGGTGACGAGGGGAGCGGCTGACGCCGGTGGATGCCCGCGCACTCGACAGGATCGATATCGCCCGATGGCCCGAGCAGAACAACGACCCACGGCGCCCTCACCTGTCCTGAAGGAGGCAGACAGCTGCCGGAGTGCCGTCGGTCTGATCGAGTCCACTCGAGCAGGAGACACGCGCGGTACATCGCCCCGGTAACCAGCACAGGAGAGCACGGAGGAACATGCGATCGCGATCCCCCCGACCAGGAAAGCCAGCGGCGAAGCAAGGCGACAAGATCGTCGGCATCGACACGCATGTGCTGATGGTCCCGTCGCCGGGAGGGCCTGTGCCCACGCCGACGCCGATGCCGTTCAGCGGGAACCTGTCCGGCGATCTGAGCGCAGACGTTCTCGTCGAGGGCAAGCCAGCCGCGATCCAGGGCAGCACCGCGATGAACGCGCCTGCGCATGCGCCCGCGGGGGGCACCTTCCAGCGTCCTCCGTCAAACCAGGCCAGGGTGCACACAGGCAGCAAGACCGTGCTCATCAACAACAAGCCCGCCGCGCACCTCGGAGATCCGGCGCTGACCTGCAACGACCCGGCCGATGCCCCGAATGGGAGCGTGATCGCCGCCGGGACGGTGCTGGTCGGCGACTAGGCGTCAGGGGATGGTGGCAGCCACGAAGCCCGCAGCGATGGCGCAGGAAGCGAGTGGAGGGATCTCGCTGGCGCAGTACGCGGCCGTCAGGGCAGCGGTGGCGGAGGGGTTCCCGCTCGCGGATGTGCTCGCGGTCGAGGGGCTGGCGCCGCGTACGTTCGCGCGGGCCGATCTTGCCTGGAAGCAGCGGCTGGCCGCGGAGCTGGAGCTGCTTGCGGCGTACGAGCAGGAGCTGGCGCACGCTGAGGACTGGCTGGATCGTCAGGTCGAGCCGCTCGCGGAGGACCCGACCGCCTGGGCGAGCTTTCTTGCTGCCTTCGGGGCGCACCCGGCCCCGTTCGATCTGCTGCAGGAGAACGACCTGGGAATGAACGACGTCGCGCGGCTCCGCCGCCGATGGGCGCGGTGCGCTGCAGAGGACGCGAAGGTCGGCGAACTCCTCGAGGAGCTGCACGCGAAGCCCGGGAAGCTGGGGCCGCTCCGGATCGCCCCTCGGGTGCTGCGGCCGTCGAGGGTAGCCGAGGCGCGGGGACCGGCGAAGGGGCCTGCAGATGAGCATTCTGCGGCGGTACCGCTCGGCGAGCCCGGGTTGGGCCTGGCCGAATACGCTGCGCTCTGCGCGGAGCTCGACGCGCTGCCGGAGCAACGCGAACGGGTGCTGCGGCGCCGCGGCCTGGTCGATGAGGAGATGCGGGCCGCGCTGAATGGGCGCTGGCAGGCAGCGCTGGAGCGTGACGCGGCGCTGGCGAAGGACTTCGAGCGGCTCCAGGCGCATCACGCGCGTCGGCTGGAGATGCTCCTCGCCCGAGCGCGAGAGGCTGGCAATGTCGAGCGCTCGCCAGCATCTGTCGCCGCCTCGTCCGCGCCTGCCGCCCTGTCTTCCGGGGCGATCGCCGGTCCCAGGGCCTCGATCGTGAGCCCGGCGGCCCTGCAGGGCACGGGGCCCCTGCTGGATGTCCCCCGAGGCGCAGTGGTCCCCTTCGTGCCCATGCACGCCGAGCTCGTGACCGGAAAGGCCGAGCCGAAGCCTCCTCGCGCTGCGGAGTCACTCACCGGCACCGCCCCCTTGCCCGACATTCCGCGAGGGCCGGCGCTGCCGTTCCCTCAATCCGGTGCGGCGAAGGTGGTGAAGCGCCCGCCTCCTGCGATCGCGGAAACCGCGCCGCTCTCGGACATTCCCCGTGGCCCCGCTCTCCCGTTCACGGCCGGAGCATCGGGGACTCCCGTGCCGTCCACACCGACAGCCCGGCCGCAGCAGCCGCGAGCCCCCCGGGAGGTCGCAGAGACGTCACCGTTGCAGACTCCCCCTCACGGCCCGGTGATCCCCTTCGCGGCAATGGACCCCACGAGGCGTGCCGGAGCTCTGGCAGCGTCGAAGCCCGCTCCGCCGGCCGCAGCAGACCTCCGGGAGACGTCGCTGAACCTTGCGATCCCCCCTGAGCTGCTGACGCAAACCGCGTCCACGCCGGCCACGGTGACCGGAGCTGCCTCCCAGACCTTCGCAGCATCGCCGCTTTTCAGGCCCTCGAGCACGGCCGGCGACGGCAGTACAGCGCCCCTCCCCGAGTCGCCGGACATGATCCTTCCGCTCACCCAGTATGCCGCGCTCTGCGCGGAGCTGGCCCTGTCCCCCGCCACGGCCGACGAGATCTTCCGGCGCTACGGCCTGGGTTCCGGCGAGATGCGGTCGGCGGTCGATGCGGCCTGGAAGGAGCGGCTCCTCGGGGACCCGGCGGAGTACTCGAGGTGGCAGGACATGGTCCAGCGCTACTACGCGCACTTCGCCAGGCGAGGTGCGCCCCCGCGGTGAACCGTCTCGATCTTGCGATACCCGATCGCCGAGATGGATGTTCACCCACACGTCGTCCGCGGACCTTGGTGCCCCGCATGCGGCATGGAACGAGGTGCGCGCCCCCGGGCGAGCTCAGCAGACCGTGCCGCGAACGTCTGGACACTTTGCCCAGAAGTTCGAGAGGGACGCTGAACCGTCGGACGCCCCCTCGACGATCTGCACCGCCTCGATGCCGGCCGGCTCGGGGTGGCGGATGCCCCCAAAGCACCTCCGCCACCTGACGCCCAGCTCCTTCGCGAGGGCCACGGTCCAGACATCCGCCGCGGTGGTGGGGGGCACCGTGGTACATCCGAGCACGTGCCGACGCTCATCCTCTCCCGCCGCTACAGCCCTGACTCGAACGCGCTGTTCGCCGCGGCGCTCGCCGCCGGCTGGGACGTCGAGCGCCTCCAGTCGTTCCGCTGCCCCGAGGGCCTCGCAGCGCGCGACCCGGTGTTCTACGGCGAGACGATCCTCGCCGACGCGATCCAGGACGATCTCGGGCTCGCGCTGCTCGAACCGACCGCCGACTGGCTGCCGCGCCTGCCGCAGCGCCATCGCCTTCGCGACGTGCGGCTCACGACGCTCGAGGATGCCCTGGCCCTCCGCGATCGCGCGTTCATCAAGCCGACCGACGAGAAGATCTTCCCCGCACGCGTGTATGCGGACGGCGCTGCGGTGGACCCGGACCCACGGCTGTCGCCGGATCTGCCTGTTCTTGTAAGCGAGCCGGTGGTGTTCGAGGTGGAGTTCCGATTCTTCGTGGTGGAGCGCGAGGTGGCGGCGCTCTCGCCCTATATCCGGGGCGGGGAGATCGCGCGCAGCGCGGCGGGCGACTGGGAAGCGGATCCAGCGGAGGTCGAGGCAGCATCCGCGTCGATCCACGCGCTGCTCGCCGACGCCGACGTGGAGCTACCGCCCGCGGTGGTCGTGGACATCGGACGAATGGCGGGGCGAGGTTGGGGCGTCGTCGAGGCAAATCCCGCGTGGGCCTCGGGGCTCTGCGGGTGCGACGCGGCGAGCGTGCTACGCGTGCTGCAACGGGCAGCCGTGCCACGGGGCATGGTGTCGGAGGTAGACCAGCGCTGGGTGCGGCGCGTCGGATGAGGGCTCGGGCTCGTCTTCATGTCGCACCACGAGCTTGGAAGATCGAGGCAGGCTCATCCTCGTCAGGATCGCCCACACGCCGTGCGCGCAAGCCGGCATGAGTGACAGGGGGGCGCTCGAGATGACGCGTCCTCATCGCATCGCAGCTTCATGTACGACGAGAGGCGGCTCGCAGCACGAGAGCGCGATACCACGGCCGGCCCGGCTGGGCGCACGTCGTCAGCCTGCAGGAGCTACCGGCTGCCTTCCCTGCCCCGCGGCCCGGCCCCGTCCACCTTCGCGAGCCGCTTCTCGTGCCGCTCGATCGCCTCGACGATCTTCGTCTTGCGCTCGCGCTCCGTGCGCCAGCGCCGCGGCTCCGGCAAACCGAGCCACCTAGCGAGCCGCTCCAACGCGGCGACGTCCGCACGGAAAAAACTTTCGCGGCTCAGACGGATCACGACGATGACAGGATAGATCCGCGGCGCTCGCCGCGCCGGCACTTTGCTCGCCGCGCGTCCTGCATCAGCTGCACATCGTGCGCGCTCTCGGCCCTCCGGGCCGAGCCAACCGCGCGGCTCGCTCGTAAGCCAGCAGGAAGGGTGGCCGATCCCCCCTGCCCGGGTAGCTCGCTCTGGACCAGTTCGCGTCATCGCCCCGCGAAGGGCGCGACCGTCGCGCATTTCGTCACCATGAGGCAAGCAGTCGCGACACGCAGGGATAAGAGCTGTGAAGGAGAGCTCCTCCACGGGGGCACTGCACCCATGAGCAACACCAAGTTCTTTATGAAAGCGTTGCGCATCACGGCCGCGGTCCTGACGATGATCGCGCAGGTAATTCTCGCCTGCATGAGCTGAACGCAGTCGTTTCACGGGCTGCTCCACACACCCGCGCCGCGTCTTCATTCATCCCCGCATTTGTATCACCGCGCCCGCTCGGGCGGACAGGAGTCCTCATGTCCAACGGATCCACTTCCGACCCTCAGCACCCCTACGCCGCCCAGCCCTACATCATCCGCGTGCTCACCGCAGACGCGACGAAGAAGGGCGCCGCCACGGCAGTCGCCGGCCTGCTTGTGGCAGCCATCTCGGAGGCAATCTGGCCGTCATCGTAGCGGAGTCCGTCGTCGCCGTCGCCCTCGCAGAGATCGCCTCAGCGGCGTTCCGACGCACGCCCAGCCTTCACCCGTAAACCACAACCAGAGAAGCAGTTGAAGGCGGCGTGCGGGACTTCCGTGCGCCGCCTTCGCTTCTTCGGAGTCATGACATGAAGCAGTCCAAGAACGCGCTGCGTGCCAGCGCACTTTCGGTGTCCCTACTCGGACTCGAGGCGCATCTCGTTCGCATCGAGACGACGATCACACAGGCGCCGGCCTCCGCCTCCTTCGAGATCACCGGCCTCAGCGAGGCGCGCCAGAGGGAGACCCGCATCCGGGTGCGCGCCGCCCTGCAACAGCTCAACGTGGATCTCCACCAGCACGGGGTCTCCGTCCGTGTCGAGCCGGAGGAGGTCGCGAGCAGGGGCACCTTCGACGTGCCGATGGCCCTCACCCTCCTCGCCCTGCTGGGGCAGATCTCCACCGCGTCGCTGAAGGACATGTTGTTCCTCGGCGAGCTCTCGTTCGGCGGCGCGATCCGACCCGTGCGCGGCGTGCTCCCGAGCCTGCGTGGGGCGATCGCCCACGGCATCACCCGGGCGATCGTCCCCAAGGCGAATGCCCGGGAGGCCGCCAGCGTGCACGGCATGCGCGTGCTCGTGGCCGACCACTTGCTCGAGCTCGTGCGCTACCTCCGCAAGGGAGTGCTGCTGGAGAGCGCGGGGGAGCCACCGCCCTTCCCCGTCGTGCCCCCGGCGGCGGCACCGGACCTAGCCGACCTCCGTGGGATGCATGCCGCGCGGCGGGCGCTGGAGATCGCCGCGACGGGCGGACATAACCTCCTGCTCATGGGCTCGCCCGCGGCCGGGAAGACGGCACTCGCGCGGCGGATGCCGGGGATCTTCCCGCCGCTCTCGCTCGAGGAGGCGCTCGAGGTCACCTCGATCTACTCCGTGGCCGGGCTGCTCATGCCGGAGGCTGGCTTGGTGGGCCACCGCCCCTTCCGCGCGCCCCACCACACGGTGAGCGCGGCCGGCCTCGTAGGTGGCGGTGAACCAGTGCGACCCGGCGAGGTCTCGCTGGCCCACCACGGGGTACTTCTCCTCGATGAGCTGCCCGAGTTCCGGAGCAGCGTGCTGGAGACCCTGCGGCAGCCCCTGGACGAGGGCCGCGTCACCCTCGCCCGGGGACGCACGCGCGCGACCTTTCCGGCGCGGACGCTCGTCGTTGCCGCTATCAACCCGTGCCCCTGCGGGTTCGCGGGGGACTACGCGCGACGCTGCGTCTGCTCCCCGGAGCGCCTGCGCGCCTACCGGGCGAGGCTGAGCGATCCGCTCTTCGACTGCTTCGATGTCCAGGTGGCGCTCCTGCCGGTCGACGTCGCCGCGCTCCAGAGCAGATCGAAGGACGAGCCCTCGTGCGAGGTGCAGAAGCGCGTCATCGCGGCTCGCGCTACGCAGAAGGAGCGAGCACGAGCGGGCGCGACAGCCCGGACCAACGCCCGGCTCTCCCCCCCGGGAGTTCGACCAGGTCGCGACGCCGGACGCGGCCGGGGCTCGTGTCCTCGCCGAGGCCACCGAGCGGCTGGGCTTCTCCGCGGTGTCCTACCTCCGTGTGCTCCGGGTGGCGCGCACCATCGCGGACCTCGACGGCAGCGACGGCGTTCACGCTCGGCACGTCGCCGAGGCCGTGCATGCAGTGCTGCTCGCGCCTCGGGGAACCGCGGCCACACGCCCGGGCTGATCGCCAAGCACGTCGGCGTCCGGAGGGAACCGGACCGCGACGGCAGCGCAGCTCGCGTTCCTTGGTGACCAACAAGAACACGAGGGCGGCGGGCAGGCACTCCTGCGCGCCGCCCTCTTCGTTGGAGGATTGAATGCTGAGACTCGCGACGAAGAAGACCATGCCGCCGCCGGTCCTGGATCGCATCCGCCGTCGCCTCACCCGGAGGCTCCTTCGGGCATGCACGGCCGCGGACCCGCAGTGGGGCTGCTACCACCAGTTCGCGATCGCGATGATGAAGTCCTACCAGGACCTGCTCGCTGACCTCGGCCTCGTCGGCTACTGGGTGGTGCCGCCCGCCGAGACGGATCACTGGATCGACGCCCTGATGCTTGGCTGCCCAGACGGGCGCGTGCTGGACATCCCAGACCCGTTCGAGGAGATCGGTCCGCCGCCCTTCCCCCTGCTTGACGAGGTCGTGGACTTCTTCCTGTCGCTCGCGCAGGCCGTTTCGCAGAAATCCCCGAACACGGGTGCGAGACGGTCCTCGTGAACCGGAAGCTCGCGACGGCGCCGTTCGCCGTGGGATCGGATGGGACGGTCCTCGTCAACTTGGCGCACGTGCGGGGTGACGCCGCCGTGGTGAAGCTCATCCGAGAGGCTCGACGGTTGGACGGGGTGCTGTTCCTCGGCATCTCCGTCTCCTGGCCGGAGAAGGACGTGCTCTTCCAGGCGATCGACAACGCGGGCGCTGAGGCGATCGCGAAGATGGTCGGCCGGCGCCTGCGCGAGCAGAAGCAAAGAGGCCGGCGCTCTTCGTCGAGGGGGTCGCGATGAAGGTGCTGCGCGTCGTCCGCATCGAGACGGCACCGGGCGGTGCGGTGCACCTCATCACGGAAGCGGGCGAACGCGTCATCGTCCGCCGCAAGGAGACGGAGGGCTACAGCACCGCCCGGGTCGTCAGCGTAGCCGAAGAAGAAGTCGCCGATCGGCACCTGCTCACCGTCGAGGCTCTCCCTCGGCGTGGAGCGGGGCCGGCGCTCTTCTGAAGCATCAACGTGGCGCGCATGGGGAGCTTTCCTCGGGCGCGCTTCTACACGCGCCGCTCCGCGGCGCGATGGGAGAGGTCCATGTTCACGGAGAAGGAGCCGGGCGCCCCGCGGGTCGCGCTCGTGGGCTCCCCGGCCTCCAAGCAGAAGCACCCGGCGCCGGCGCGCGAGCTCTACACGTCGGCGCTCTTCCGGGCCGCGTACGACTACGCCGAGAGGACCTGCGACGCGGTGCTCATCGTGTCGGCGTTCTACGGCGCGGTGGCCCCCAAGGCGGTGATCCGCCCGTATGACCGGAGCCTGCGCCTGTACAACAAGTGGTCCTCCCCCGCTTGCGCGTACAGTCTCACTATGCGGCGAGCGCGGACTGGTTCTCCCCGCTTCCCGTGGTCCCCCGGGGGAGACCGGCGCCGTCACGCCGGCTCTGGCTCGAACTCGACCGTGTTCCGCCAGATCGCACGCCGCCCGTGGGCCTGATCCGGGCTCAGATTCGGCGATCCCGAGGATCTTGCCGCCATCCGGCCACGCCCTACCCAAGCTCGCGGAACTGCTCAAGGCGCCGGCCGTGGGCGCGGCCGTCCTTGCGGACCGCGAGCGCCGCGTCGTCGACGTGGGGTTCGACGCCGCGCGCAGCGAGGCGGCCGTCTACCTGCGCGAGGACGCCGACGACCTGTCGATTCAGGTCGACGCCGCAGCCTAGCTCACCCACATTGCCCGGATGAAGGGAAAAGGGGGAGATTGAGGACGAGCAGACGCTGAGGGTACATTCCAGGACAGGACCAGTGGACAGCGGCGGATAGGGTCGCTTCAGTAGAACCCTTTACAGCGATCTAGCGCACCTGGCACTAGGTGTTTCTGTGGTCGGCTGGTATCCGTTCGGACCGAGAGGACGTCCTCAGGAACGACGAATTGTTGCTGAGGAAGAGGTAACCATGTCGTCACCTTCCGGCTGGTGAGTGACGGCGCGACGCGGGTCGTGTTCTGACGGGCTGGCTGGTTATGTAGCAGGACGAGGAGACGCCAGTGCCAGACGGAGACAAGGAGCAGACACGCGCAAGCTTACGACCAGCGCCAGGATCGCGCCCAGCTGCCACGCCAGGAGTATCATCCCGTGGAACCACGATCTCCATCGTGTACAGCAGGGGCACTCCCACGATCGCCCCGCCGGCGACCGCCGCCGTCAGGCCCCTCGCCTCCTGGCGCCATCCGTGCGGATCGTTGCTCTCTTGCGCTCCCGACTCGGCCACGTCGCGTTGCTCCTTGTACACCGTACACCATGTCCGGCCGGCCGTCGGCCGCGGAGGCATTTTTGGATGAGTCCGTTGTGTTCGAGCCGGCAGAGGGCGGCTGGTTACCAGCGACCGTGATGCGCGACGACCCGAGCTGCAACGTGGCACCCGGGTGGACGCGTCACCGCGGGATCTGCCGGAGAGTTCGGCGGGATGCGCGCGGGTGGCCGGTGGCCGGCGGCATCGGGCCAATGTGTGGGCCGTCGCTCCGGCTCATTGCCGGTGGAGGGCAACCGTGCTCCGTCGCGATCGCCGGCGCGCGCGGAGGGAGGCGACGCCGAGGAGCGATGCCGTGAGGGCGAACGCTGCGCCGCGCGCGCCGCCGGGATCGAGCGCGCATGCAACGCCGGTGGCGCCCTCCGGGGTGGATCCCGCCGCGCCGCCGGCGCCAGAGCCTCCTCCGCCGGCGCCGGCGGTGTCGTCGCAGGTGTCGCCGGTGCCGTCGCTATCGCCGTCGGCCTGGTCGGGATTGGCGGCGAGAGGGCAGTTGTCGTCGACATCGGCGATGCCGTCGTTGTCGGCGTCGTCGTCGCAGGCGTCGCCAGTGTCATCGCCATCGCCGTCGGCCTGGTCGGGATTGGCGGCGAGAGGGCAGTTGTCGTCGACATCGGCGATGCCGTCGTCGTCGTCGTCGGTGTCGTCGCCGTCGCAGGCGTCGCCGAGACCGTCGCCGTCCGCGTCGGCCTGGTCGGCGTTCGGGACGAGGACGCAGGTATCGGAGGCGTCAGGAAAACCGTCGTTGTCCGTGTCGTCGTCGCACGCGTCCCCGAGGCCGTCGCCGTCCGTGTCGGCCTGGTCGGCGTTCGGGGCTGAGGCGCAATTATCGGCGGCGTCCGAAATGCCGTCGCCGTCGCCGTCGTCGCAGGCGTTGCCCACGCCG
The DNA here is from genome assembly GCF_051521365.1 of Sorangium sp. So ce590. NCBI lineage: Bacteria > Pseudomonadati > Myxococcota > Polyangiales > Polyangiaceae > Sorangium > Sorangium sp. So ce590. The sequence continues at coordinate 2,626,040 of NZ_CP150346.1, read as the reverse complement.
TCGCGGTCGGCGTCCGTCTGGTCCGGGTTCGGGACGCGCGGGCAATTGTCCGCGGTGTCGATCACGCCGTCGCCGTCGCGGTCGAGCGCGGGGTCCGGATCGCAGGCGTCGCCGCGGCCGTCGCGGTCGGCATCGGCCTGGTCCTCGGTCGCGGTGAAAGGGCAGTTGTCGGCGCTATCGGGCCAGCCGTCGTCGTCGTCGTCCTCATCGCAGGCGTCTCCCAGGGCGTCGCCGTCGGCGTTCTCCTGGAAGAGGTTGTGGACCGAAGGGCAGTTGTCGGCGCCGTTGAGTAGGCCGTCGTTGTCGGCGTCGGGGTCGCAGGCGTCGCCGCCGCTGGTGCCGTCGTTGTCGGCCTGGGGCCCGCCAGGGGTCGCGGGCGGATTCGCGACGAACGGACAGTTGTCGACCTCGTCGAGGACGCCATCGTTGTCGTCGTCGGGGTCGCAGGCGTCACCGCCGCCAGTGCCGTCGTTGTCGGCCTGCGGCTCGCCAGGGATCTCGGGCGGGTTCGCGGTGAACGGGCAGTTGTCGACCTCGTCGAGGACGTCATCGTTGTCGTCGTCGGGGTCGCAGGCGTTGCCCAGGCCGTCGCCGTCGTTGTCGATCTGGATATCCAGATCGGGCCCCGGCGCCAGCGGTCCATTGTCGTCATCGGGGCAGTTGTCGCACGCGTTGCCCAGGCCGTCGCCGTCGTTGTCGGCTTGGGGCGCGCCGGGGGTCTCGGGCGGGTTCGCGACGAACTGGCAATTGTCGAGCGGCTCATCTCCCTCGCCGAAATCGGGGACGCCATCCTCGTCGTCATCGGGATCGCAGGCGTCGCCCAGGCCGTCGCCGTCGTTGTCGGCTTGCGGCTCACCCGGTCGTAGGGGCGGGTTCGCGACGAACGGACAGTTGTCGACCTCGTCGAGGACGCCATCATTGTCGTCGTCAGGATCGCACGGGTTCCCGGCTCCGTCGCCGTCGTTGTCGCCGAAGTCCTCGGCCTTCAGATCCGGGCAGTTGTCGCAGACGTCGCCCCTGCTGTCCTCATCCCGGTTCGCCTGGCTTTCGTTCCTGATGCTCGGGCAATTGTCGCAAGCGTCGCCGTGCCTGTCCCCGTCTCCGTTCTCCTGCTCGGGATTGGGAATGTCGGGACAGTTGTCCGCGTCCGCGCCAACGTTGCTGACGCAGTCGCCATCTGAATCGTTCGGCACGGGCGGAGTGCACTGGGCCCAGGCGCTCCGCGTGCTCAGGACCGTCGCCGCGAGGATCGACAAGCCCATGACGAGCAGGCGGGAATGCCACGTCACGGCGGACGAGAGCGTGCCACCACGCAGAGTGCACCGGCGAGAGAAACGGGACAGGAGGCGATGAGCCACGGCGAACCCTCCGCGGTAGGTGTAGGAGAACACGATTGAAAGCGCTTCCCTGATCCGGGAGGTACATTCCCCGCGAGCTGCGCGGCGTCGCCGGGCGTCCATCACAAGGCAGACGCGTCGGCGCTGCTACCGCCGCCTCTCACGGTCGCGGTGCTGGTGCTCGATGCGCCCGCCGTGGCGGTCACGCAGCGGGGCGAATCCTCGCCGCAGCTCATCGGATCGCAAGCGCATGCGGCCAGGTTGAAGGTTGCCGTCGCGGCGAATGAAAGACACCCCAATCGTCGCATGAACCCTCGCTCGGTTCGGCCGAGATCTTCGTTTTACACCCCTGTTCTCTCCGGCGGCAAGAGGGTGTGACGAGGGGGGTGCCTTTGTGAGGGCCGGTGTGGTGTCCGAGCAACTTAACCGGCGGCGCGACGCCCTCTGGTTCCGACAAGAGCCAGAAGCACAAGCACGGACCATGCCGGGACGCCGCCGGCGTCTCGGGGCGTGGCGCCCAACGCGCAGCCGTTTCCGTGGAGACGCGCCGTTCCTGCACCTTCGACGGCGGAGGGAGGCGTCCAGGCGGCGCCGCCCGTGCCGGCCGCCTCCCAGGAACTCCCGCCGGAGCCGGCTGCGTCGGCTCCGGTCGCGCCGCCTGCACCTGCGCTCCCGGCGCTGGCCGCTCCTCCGCCAGCCACACCCTCCCCACCTGCCCCGTCTCCCCCCTCCGCTCCCGCTTGCCTCGTCCTCGTTGAGCGACTCCATCCAGCAGCCCCCTGCGATACAGATGCCGCCGGAGCAGGGGGTCCCCTCCTGGCGGGGCACGAGCCGACAGGCGCCGTCATCATCGCTGCACCAGCCTTGCTTGCACACTGCCGCAAGAGGATCGGGGCAGACCACGGCGACGCCCGGCGTGCACTCGCGATTCTGGCACGTATCGTTCAGCGTGCATGGATTGCCGTCATCGCACTCAAGCTGCGCTGTATCAAGGCATTCGCAGGCATCACCGATGCCGTCATCATCGCGGTCGAGCTGCGCGAGGTTTGGGATGAGCGAGCAGTTGTCGGAGGCGTTGGGAACGCCATCGTTGTCACGATCGGCGTCACAAGGATCGCCTTCACCGTCGTCGTCGGTATCAAGCTGCTGGAAGCTGCCGGGCTGAACCGGGTTGGAGAGGAGCGGGCAGTTGTCGATGACATCGAAGACGCCGTCGCCGTCATCGTCGGGGTCGCAGGCGCTGCCCCCACCGTCGCCATCCGTGTCAATCAGGGAATCGCCCGGTGAGGCGAGTGAATTGTCGACGTCGTCGGGAACGCCATCGTTGTCGTCGTCGGGGTCGCAGGCGTCGCCGCCGCCGGTGTGGTCGTTATCGGCCTGGGGCCCGCCAGGGGTCTCGGGCGGGTTCGCGGTAAACGGGCAGTTGTCGTCCTCGTCGTCGGCGCCATCGTTGTCGTCGTCGGCGTCACAGACGTCGCCGAGCCCGTCGTCGGGCCCGCTCTTTGGGTTGTTTTCCTGTCCCGGGTTTGGGATGTCGATGCAGTTGTCGGAGGCGTCCGGCACCCCGTCGGCGTCGTCGTCGCTGTCGCACGCGTCGCCGAGGTAGTCGCCGCCGGGCAGGCTCTGGTCGGTGTTTCCCTGACTCGTATTCGGCTCGAATTGTCGTTGAAGTCGGCGTCACCATCCGCGTCGTTGTCGGTCTCGCAGATATCCCCCCGCCAGTCGTTATCGCTGTCGAGCTGGTCCTCGTTGCGATCTGCATCACAGTTGTCACAGACATCCGGGACGCCATCGCCGTCATTGTCGAAGTTTGGATCCGCAGCCATAGGCGTTGGAATCGTCGGACACCTGTCGGCAGTGTCCGCTATCCCATCGTCGTCGTCGAGCTCCGCGTCATCTGGGGTGCTGTCGTTGTCGTCGTCATTGTCGCAAGCGTCGCCCTGACCGTCGCCATCGCCGTCGTACTGGCTCCGGTGCTGATCCCAGGGCAGTTGTCGACGCCGTTCGCGACCTCGTCGTTGTCCGTGTCCCACAGCGTCGCGCTCGCCGGCCGAGGCGCGAGCGCCACGAGCGTGAGCAGGCCCCCGAGCAGCGGCACGATCCCGCGTCGCGCGGCGCTGGCGTGCGCGAGATGGCGGGACATCCAAGGCAAGGCGTGGAAAGTCATCGCGGCTCCTCCCGATCGCGCCATATCACCGGCTGACGGGTTCCGGTCTGTCGTCTTCGGACCTGGGCTGCGCATGCACGAATCGTTCTCTATCGTATCGGGCACGCCATCGCCATCGCGGACGTCATCCAGGCTGTCGATGTCGTGGTGGCGCTGATCAGCGTTACACATAGTCCGGCCGTTATCCATCGCTTCGGGCATCCCACGGCACTCGACATCTCCAGGCCCCGCCCACGCTTCAGCCGGCGCCGCGAACGCCGCGACCCTCGGGACGATCCCCGACCCGCACTGCCTCCGCCACCTCGTCGCCCTCCCCATGCGCCACTCCCCCGTCACGGCGACAGCCTCGCCACGAAGACATCCGCCCCCGCGCCGCTGTCGAGCGACGTCTCGCCGAAAGCGACTCTCCCGCTGAACGCCCCGGTCACGACCGCGGCCCCGTCCAGATCGATCGCCACCCCCGTCCCCCTGTCCGCCCCCGTCCCCCCGAATCGCCGCGCCCATACGAGCTCGCCGCCTGGATCGAGCTTCACAGCGAACGCGTCGTCCTCTCCCGCGCTCACAAGCAATCCCCGTCCGATCCGGGCCTCGCCCCGGAAGCTCCCCGCGACCAGCACATTGCCCGCCCCGTCCACGACCACCTGCCCCAGCGACGCGCCTTGCTCGCCGATCCGCCGGCTCCACACGTGCTCCCCCTCGGCGTCGAGCTTCGCCACGAACACCGACCCCTCCGCGCCGGCGTTCCGCGGCCCGCCCCCGAAATCGACCATCCCGGCCATCTCCCCGCCCACGACCACGTTGCCCGCCCCGTCCACCGCGACCGCCAGCGCGCGCTGCGTCGCCGCGTCGCCGAACCCCCGGCTCCACACGTGCTCCCCCTCGGCGTCGAGCTTCGCCACGAACACGTCGTAGTCGCCCGCGCTCACGATCGGACCGCCCCCGAAATCGACCGCGCCCGCGCTCTCGCCGACCACGATCGCGTTCTTCTCCGCGTCCACCGCCACGGCCCGGGCCCGCTGATCGAAGCCGTCCCCGAACTGCCGGCTCCACAGCAGCGCTCCCGACGCGTCGAAGCTCGCGGCGAACACGTCGCTCCCTCCCGCGCTTACATGCGCGGTCGCCCCGAGCGCCAGCGTCCCGGAGAACCGCCCCGCCACCACCACACGCCCGTCCTCGCCCGACGCCGCCGCGGTCCCGGCCTGGTACCCGATCCCGCCGAGCGGCAGCAGCCACGACTCTTGTCCCTCGGGGTCGAGCCGCACGAGGTAGCCGTCACGCCCTCCGGCGCTCGTCCGCGGCGCGCCGCCGAACTCCAGCGTCCCCGAGAACTCCCCGGCGACCAGGAGATCGCCGTTCACATCGGCCACGAGCGCATTGACGACCTGCGGGTCGAACGCCCCGAACCTCCGCAACCCGAGCCCCGCCCCATCGCTCCCGGCGACGCGCGCCAGGAACACGTTCTCCCCCCCGACGGCGGACACCTGCTCCGCGCCGAGCCGCACCTCGCCCGCGAGCTTGCCGAGCAGTACCGCCGCGCCATCCCCGGCCACCGCCACGCTCGGCCCCGCCTGGTCCGCGTCGCTGCCGAGGGCGCGCGCCCACAGCACCTCGCCCCCCGTCGCTCCCGGCGCGTCGCCGCCCGCGCCGCCCGATCCCTCTTCTTCCTCCGCTAGATAGAGCTCCGGCGCGCAGGCTGCGCACACCGCCGCCGCGACGATCGCGCAGCCCGATCGCTTCGTCGTCGTCATCAGAACACCCCCGTCCACGCCACGCCCCGCACCGCTGGCCCCAGGAATGGCACCAGGGTCGACCGTTCGCTGTTCGCCTGCGGCCGCAGCACCACCCCGCCCACCGCGGCGCCCACGCCGGTGACCCCGACCACGCCGAGCGTCACCGAGAGGCCGAGGCTCCAGTTCCACCGCGCCCGCAGCGCCTGCATGCGCTCGACGTCGTACGCCCGCGGATCGCACATGGAACCCGGACAGTCCCTCTCGATCTTCGCGCGCGCCGCCGCGTGATCCACCGCGAACGCCACGCTGGCCGCGAGCGCCGCGAGCCCGGCTCCGCCCGCGACCCACGCCCACGCCGGCACCGGGGCGTGCTCCTCGCGAGGCGCACGCGCAGGCGCCGCTGGCGGTGCCCTCTTGATGGGGACCTCGCTCGACCGGATCGGCACGAGGACGACCTCGACCTCCACCGGCGCAGTCTCTGCGTCCTTCAAGGTGACCTCCCGCCGTTCCGTCACGAAGCCGCCTGCCTCGACCACGATCTCGTGCGGTCCGGGGTTGAGCTTCCGCGGCTGGCCGAGCGCCTCGCGCGGGACCGGCTCGCCGTCCACCCGCGCCACGATCGCCTCCTCCGGCGCGCCCAGGACGCGGAGGCGGAGCGACGGAATCCGCGCTTGCAGCGCGGTCGAGAGCCCGGCGGCCGCCGCGCGCGCCTCGGCGAACGCCGCGGGCTCCCGGCGCGCGACCGGCAGCGCCATGACCTCGTACGCGGTCGCGCTCGCCTCGACGAACAGGCCGAGCGCAACCTGCGCGCGCGCGAGATCAAGCCCCGTGCTCGGCACGTGCATGATCGCGTGCGCGGCCCTGAAATCCGCGAGCGCCCCCTCGGCGTTACCTGCCTCGAGCTTGTTGCGTCCCTCGATCAACAGGGTCCGCGCGGTCTGTCGATCCGCGGCGGACGGCTCGGCCTGTGCGGTGCCCGGCCCGAGCGCCACCGTCATCCCGAGGGCAACGCTCGCCACCAGAGCAATCCGAATGCGTGATGAAGCCATGTGGATGATCCCATTCGACATGCGTGGAGGCGAACCTCACCCTCTCTTCCTGCGCGGCCACGACGCGTCAGAAACCGATGGTGTCCTTGAACACTGTCTTCGACGGTGGCTTGGTCGGAGCGCTCGCCGCCCCCGGAGGGCGCGAAGGCTCCGGCTTCGGCCGAGGCGCGCTCGTCGCCTTGGTAGGCGGCGCCGCCCCTGCACTCGCGCTCGAAGCTGCTGGGGCCACGGCCTTTGCCGATGCGACGGGCGTCGTCTCCGCCTCCGTCGCCAGCCCCGACACGACAGGCGCCACGACGGCCGCGTCTGCCGTAACGCTCGCGCTCGGCTCCGCGGTGCTCGCACTCGGCTCCGCAGCGCTCGCGCTCGGTGCTGCCGCGGGGGCATTCGCCATGAGCGCCGTGGGGTCTCCCGGCGCTCGTCCCGGCGTTGCCCAGTAGGCACCTGCTGCGACTGCGGTTGCCGCGATTGCTGCCCCGGCGATGCCGACCACAGGCGCCCGCCGTTTCACCCCGCTTCCGGTAGCCGCCATTCCGCCGAGCGTGCGCCCAGGCGGCCCGCTCGAAGCGGTCTGCACCAAGCCGGACGCGCCATGCGGCGAGCCTGTGTTCATCGAGCCCGGCTGGCCCAGCCGCTCGGCGCCGGGCAGTTGCGCAGTGGCCCCGATCTCCCCGCTCGACGAGAACGAGAAGCGCGGCGCCCCGAAGACCGCCACATCGAGCGCCTCGGCCATTTCTTTCGCCGAACGGAAACGTGCTTCCGGCCTGCTCTGCAGCGCCCGGTGCATCCACGCGTCGATGCCCCTCGGCAGCCCTGGCCGGACATGGCTCGGAGGCGCGAACACGCCGTTGTGCAGCGCCACCGACAGCGCACCGAACGTCTCGGCATAGAACGGAAACTGCCCGGTCAGCGCATGGTAGGCGACAACGCCGAGCCCCCAGAGATCCGCGTGGTGATCGACGTGCTTCGAGCTCAGGACCTGCTCCGGGCTCATGTAGAGCGGCGTCCCCAGCACGCTCCCGGTCGCCGTCATGGCGAGCTCGCCTTCGACGATGTGCTTGGCGACCCCGAAATCGAGTACCTTCACGAACGGCTCTCCCTCCAGGTCGATCAGGAAGAGGTTGTCCGGCTTGATGTCGCGATGGACGATGCCAAGCTGGTGCGCGCGTCCGAGCGCCTTGGCCGCCTGCGACACGATGCGGGCGACCTCCGCCGGCGACAGCGCGCCGAGCCGCTGCATGCGGCGCTTGAGGTCCTCGCCATCGAGCAGCTCCATCACGATGTACGGCGCGCCATCCGAGGTCATCCCGTGATCGTAGACCTGCGTGACGTGGGGGCTCTTGATCTGCGCCGCGGCCATCGCCTCGCGCCGGAACCGCTCGACCAGATCGCCGTTCTGCGCGTGGGCGGGCGATATGAACTTGACGGCGACCTGGGTCCTGAGCGTGAGGTGGTCGGCGACCCACACGCTCCCCATGGCGCCCTGGCCGAGAGGACGCGATAACCTCAGCGTGTCGGTCACCTGCTGGCCGGCGATCATCACGATCTGCCTCCTTCGAGTTGGCGGCCGAGCTTACAGCAAACGGGGTTGCGCCGTCATGCTCGTGATGGCCCGGACCGGCGCTTCCGTCCGGGTGGCGGCGGACGCGACGCGATCGCCCTGGCAACGCCGCTCGCCGAGACGAGGCCCGTCCTCGGGCTACTCGGCAGCGCCGCGAGCACCCCCGCAGCACGCGGCCGCAGCAGTGCACGTGGGACCATCGGAGCCGCCTCGCTTCCTCGTCCCCTCGGGCCAGGAAGAGGACGGGATGATCGACGAATCGGGCCGGGTGCCCCCTCCGAAGTCCTTCAGCGGCCCACCCCTCGGTGAGGGCTACGTCATCCGTCCTGGGCAAATTCGATCGTGGTCCTCCCCCGCATCCGCGGACAGCTTCATTATGCCGCGAACGCGGTCACGTAGGTCTTCAATTCGAACTCGATCGGGCTCATGTAGGCGAGCCGTGAATGCCGTCGTTTCAGGTTGTAGAAGTTCTCGATGTAGTCGCCGAGCGACGCGATGGCGGCCGCTCGCGTCGGGTAGCGCTCGTGCTCGACCAGCTCCGCCTTCAGCGTCGCGAAGAAGCTCTCGGCCACGGCGTTGTCCCAGCAGTCGCCGGCGCGGCTCATGCTCGGGATGAGCCCATGCGCCCCGAGCACCCGCGGTAATCGTCGCTGGCGTAGGGGCTACCGCGGTCCGAGTGGTGCACCAGCCCAGGCGCCGGGCGGCGCGCTCTCAAGGCGGGCGTCAGCGCGGCGAGCGCCAGGGCGCGATCGTTGGTCGCGCTCGCGGCCCAGCCGACCACACGGCGCGAGAACAGGTCCAACATCACGGCCAAGTACAGCCAGCCCTCGTCGGTGGGGATGTACGTCACGTCGGTCACCCAGACCTGGTTGGGGGCTTGGGCGTCGAACTGCCGTTCGAGCACGTTCGGCGCGATCGGGCCCTTGTGCCGCGAGTTGGTGGTGCGGCGGAAGCGCCGCTTGCTGCGCGCCGCGAGCCGCTCCGCGCGCATCAGCCGTGCGACCCGCTTTTTCCCGACACGGATGCCGCGAGCACGCAGCTCGGCGTGGATGCGCGGGCTGCCATATCTTCCCCGGCTCTTGTTGTGCACAGCCCTGATCTGCGCGCTGAGCTGGGCATCGGCCTTGGCTCGCGCGGACACCGAGCGACTGGCCCATGCGTAATAGCCGCTGCGCGTGACCTGCAGCACCGCGCACAGCACCAGCACCGGGTAGTGCGCCTTCTCCGCGTCGATGAATTCAAACCTCACTCGCTCTCCTTCGCGAAGAAGGCCGCCGCTTTTTTTAAGATGTCGCGCTCCATCTCCAGCCGCTTCACATCGCGGCGCAGCCGCTGCAGTTCCTCACGCTCCAGCGTCGTCAACGCCCCCGGCGGGCCGTGGCCCGCGTCGGTGTCCGTGCGCTTGATCCAGTCGCGCAGCGCCGTCTCGGTCAGGTCGAGGTCCTTCGCTACCTGGCCAATGCTCCGGTCGCCCGCCTTCGCCAGCCGTACCGCCTCCGCCTTGAACTCGGGCGTGAACGCCCTCCTCTTTCTCCGTCCCATCCCTGCCTCCTGGTGCCTCCGGGGGTGTCCACGGAAGCGGGGGAGGACCACTCGATCCGCTGCTGAAGGCGGCGCAGGCGGGGCGCAAGCCCGGCGCACGCGCGGCGTCGATCGGACGGCAAGACCCTGCCCCTGTGGCAGCGGGCGGAAGTTCGAGAGATGCTGCGGGACGTAGGTGGCAGGGCAAGGCACGAGCAGCGGCTCGAGCGCGGAGGTGGTCCGACGTGACGTCTCCCGGCGGTTTCCGGGAGCAAGCTACGCGCGGCGGTCGAGGTACGTTCGGTAGTGGTCCGGTTCGAGGATGGGGATCGCGTCGCTCTTCGTGACGCACGACATCCAGTACGGACCGGCGAGCTTCATGAACGCCTCGAACTGGGCCTCGGGCGTCGTCTCCTCGATGAAGTAGAAGAGCTTGTCGCGCACCATGTTCTGGATCTGGCTCTTCATCTCCTTGGGAAAGCCCTTCGGGTCGCCCCAGAGGAAGACCTGTTCGCCGTGGCGGATGGCGCGCGTCAGGAGGATCTCGCCCTTGCCGTAGGCATCTACCGACGGGAACGCCGACATGGTCCGGCCCGAGATCAGCTCGCGGAAGTTCGCGACGGTCTTCGTCCGTCCGGCGTCCTGGTAGAGGCCGAGACGGCTCTTGCGCGCCTCGTCGATGAAGCGCAAAAACCCCGGCCCCGCCTCGGTCCCCTTGAGGAACTCCTCGAAGTAGTCGAGCGCAGTCTGGCGCTCGGGGCCGAAGGGGAAGTCCATCAGCGCCCAGCTCTGGACGAAAACGCCGTCCTCGAAGGCCGGGTCGCTCATGAAGAACCTCTCCAAGTCCTTCCAGCAGCGGGTCAGCGCCGGGTACTTGTTCTCCGCGACGCACGCGATGCCGAAGAAAAGGAGAAAGCGGTACGCGCGCATGTACTCGGCGAAACCAGGCGGGCCCTCGATCCTCTCGGTGAGGAAGGCGTGAGCCGCCTTCACGTTTCGAAGCTGGTCGAGCGTGAAGCGCGACGGATCCAGATCGCCCGGCAGGATCGAGAGCCACGCAGGCTTCTTCTTCACCATCGGGCCAGCGATAGCAGGCGTCGCGGGGGGGCTTCCATCCCCACGCCGCGGGAGGCGCAGCGGCCCAGCCGCCGGGAGGGCCGCTGAACGCGCAGCCGGTCGATCGGACCGAGCCGAGTAGCCGACTCCGAGGAGGATCGAGGAGAAGGGGCGGACGTGGTTGACGTCGGCGCGAGAACGGGGCGCGCTTCTCCGCATGGCGATTTCGCGCCCGCGTCACACCGACCTGAAGCTCGTCTGCGTCCGCCGCATGGACACGCCCGCAAGCGCGATCCCGGCGAAGGAGGTGGAGACGGTGCGGGCGTTCCTCGTAAAGAAGTCGCGGCTGCGCGGTCATGTCGTCGAGGTGCGCAGGGGCGAGATCGTGATCAGCGAGCCGGTGGGCGGCAGGGTGGAGGACATCACGGCGCTGGCGCGGGAGCTCGGCACCGGCCGGATGGCTGCTCGGGCTCGGTGTCCCGAGCACGTGCCCGACGAGGTACACCCCCGTCATGAAGCTCGTGCGGGACGGTTCCGATCCCGGCCGGTAGATGGTCCACCGCATGACCTACCGCGGCGCCGGCGACTTCCTGCCGCTCTCGGGCGGATCGCTTCAGGATCTGCTCAGCCGGTTCGTGGTCTACCTTGGGACCCATCGGTTCTTCGAGCTGTACTGAAATCCCGACCGCCGTCATGCAGAAGCCGCGCTTCACCGAGACGCAAGGACGCTACTTGGCCTTCCTGCGCGCCTACACGGCCGTCCACGGGCACGCGCCCTCCGAGGCGGAGATGCAGGACTACTTCAAGGTGAGCCCGCCGTCCGTGCACCGGATGATCCTCGCCCTGGAGCAGCGGGGGCTGATCGCGCGAGAGCCCGGCGTGGCCCGCGCGATCCGGGTGCTCGTCCCGGCAGCGGAGCTGGCGCCGCTTGACGGTGACGAACCGACCCCGCGTGGACGGAGCGTCGCCGGCTCGGCCGACGATCTTCCGGAGCGTGCGACGCTCGTGGAGCAGACGGGGCGCGAGGTGGTGAAGGTCGTGCTCGCGCGGGCGATCGCCCTCGGGATCGACGACGCGGACAGCCTGCCGCTGATCGCCGCCGCGGCGGACGCGGTTGAGAACATGGTCCGCGCGGCCGGCATCGCGCCGCGCGGCGCGCGGCGAGTGCGCGAGCGGGTGCTCGACATCGCCGAGAAGGAGTACCTGCGCCTGTGCAGCGAGCAGGACGAGGAGGGGGACATCGAGGAAGACGCGGCGAGGTTCCGGGAGCTGCTGGAGCCCGAGGACAGGCATGGATGAAGCGGTGCCGCGCGAAGCCGTTCCGAGCCTGTAGTTCAACTTCTGGACTTTGTGCCCACAAGTTCAACGGCGGCTTCGGCCCCAGCACCCACGCGGATCACGCCTCCCCTCCCGCAAACCGTCGCTCTCAGCGGGGACAAAAGATATGGAGAAACCCACGCAAAGAGCAGCCTGACGGAGGATAGGTCGCGTCCGCGAGCACCACGGCCGCAACCTCGGCCCGGTCGCGCGGGTCGGCGAGCAGGCGCTTGACGATGTGCCCCCCAGCCGAGAAGGCCGTGAGCACGAGCGGTCCCGCCGGCAACCTGAGCGCGCGCCGGCAACCCGGAAGGCGCCTCCCGTCGCCGTCGAGCCAGCTGTCCGCGATCTGGCTGCACGAGGGCGACCCATCGCCCGTACACGTGCGGTGCACCACGGGCACGCCCGCGAGCTCGGCGCCTGCGACCTGCGCCGCGCTCATGGGGCCGAGCCATGCGACGGCAACCGGACACGACCGCACAAGCAACACGGCGACAGGCGCGAGCACCTCCCGGAATGCACTGCGCGTCCGTCGCCATGCGGCCCCGTTACGGTCCGAGCTCTCGCTCTGGCACCGGTACACGTTGTCCGTGAACTCCTCCTTCCAGCCTTCCATGGCCCCTGCTCCATGGCCCTTGGAGGCGCAGAGTGCAGCACGGCGTACGTCGCTCGCTCGCCTGCGCCCCGGAGACGCGGTAGGCTTGACGAGTGGCTGCCGCAGACCCGACGCGATTGGCAGAGAACCTACGCCTGGCTTTCGAGTTGCACGACGCCGGCGTGGCACTGATGCGGCAGAATCTCCGGCGCCGGCTGCCCGAGGCGAGCGAGGAGGACATCGACGAGCGTCTTGCCGACTGGCTGAGGGAGCGTCCCGGCGCCGAGTTTGGCGATGCAGAGGGGCGGCCTGTCCCCTGGCCGCGACGCGCCCCGTGAGCGCGCTTCAGGACGCCCTCGGCCGCGTAGTCGCGGACCTGGAGGGGCTCAACAGGCGACTCGCCCTCGTGGGAGGCCTTGAGTATCCGTACGGGCGGAACCGCGGTTCACGAGGGATGTTGATCTCGCCGTGGTGGTCACCGACGACAACGACGCGGAGGTGCTCTCACGCGAGTTGCAGGCGCGGGGCTATCAGGTGCTCGCCGTGGTCGAGCAGACGGCACAGGGACGCATGGCGACGGTTCGGCTCCAGACGCCGAGCCGGCCACCACGGGGCGTGGTGACCGACCTGCTGTTCGCCTCCTCGGGCCGGAAGTGCTGACGCCTGACTGGCAGCGCGCTGGATCAGCTGGTGAGGTCGCGCGCTACCGCCGGCCAGAGTTGAAACTCAACCCGGAGCCTGTCGAGAGCCGCCGGCCAGAGTTGAAACTCAAACCGGAGCCTGTCGAGAGCCGCCGGCCAGAGTTGAAACTCAAACCGGAGCCTGTCGAGAGCCACCCGCCAGAGTTGAAACTCAAACCGGAGCCTCTCGAGAAGGTGATGGCCCAGATACCACCTCTCCTCACGCATAGTGGCCCAGACCCAACAATGTAGTGGCCCAGATATCGATATCTGTTGTGACCGCGTAGTTGGTCCGTAGGCTTGCAGGCAAGTGCGGCCCGCGGGTGTTGCAAGCACCCCGGGCCGCGTGATCCGACCCCGAGCAACCGGAGCCGAACGTCATGCTTGTAGCTGTACCGCCACCCCGCGGGCAAGGGAGCGGTGCGCCCGCGCGCCGCCCGTACCACCGAAGCCCCTCCCTCTCCCTCACCCCTGACGAAACCCGACGGCTGCGCGCCGCCTTGCGCGGCGTCAAGGCCCGCCTGGGTACCTGGCGCGCCGTCTCCGAGGCCATGGACGGCGTGAACATCCGCACGCTGTGCCGCATCGCCTGCGGCGCCGAACGCGGTTCGCCCGCGCTCGTGCTGCTGGCGGCTCGCGTCGCGAAGACGAGCGTCGAGCGCATCCTGTCGCCCGGCGTGGTCGTCGCTGACCGCTGCCCAAGCTGCGGGAGGAGCGGGTGAAGACCCGGCGGAAGGGGGCGCAGAGCCCGCCTGCCGCACGACATCGAAGCCAGCGACCGACGATGCAGGCGATCCTTGCGGAGCGCTCGGTCATCGTCGCCGTGGTCATCGCCAGCGGCGTGCCGTCGCGCGACCGTGCCGACGTGGAGCAGCAGGTGCTCATGGGCGCGTGGCGCTCCGTGCGTCGTGGCATGTACCGGCCGGACCCCACAGAGGACGCCCGCAGGGCGCTCCGGAAGTGGCTCTATGGCATCAGCTGGCGCAAGGCCGGCCACTACATCAACAGCGCGTGGGTGCGGCGTGCCGTGCTCACTGCGCAGCCTCTCGGCAGGCTGCATGAGCCCGTCGGTCCAAGCCTGGAAGCGCAACTCCAGGCGCGCGAGGTACTGGAAGCGCTGGCGAGCCTGCCGCCGTGGCAAGCCGAGGCGTTGCTCTCCGTGGACGACCCGGAGTCGCTCGTCGCGTACGCCAAGCGGCGCGGGATGAACCCGTCGAGCGCTGCGAGTCGCTTGCGCATCGCTCGGGAAGCGCTGGCGCTGAAGTTGAGGAGGTGGAGGCGATGAACGACCGAGCCAAGCGGAGGCGCGCCCGCAAGAAGCTGCCGAAGCCGCCCACCCCGATCCTGACGGACGTCGTGCTGACCGAGGCCGACTTGAGCGCCGTCGCAGAGGCCGCACTGGCGCTCCTCCCGTTCCCCGTCCGCCCCTGGAACCGCGAGAAGCTCTGGACCGCCGTGCTCGACGCCCAGATCAACGCGAAGACGCAAGAGGACCGCGATCTCGTCGCAGAGGCGCGAGGTGCGTTGCAGGTGCTCCAGGCGATCGAGAGCTTCTTCCGGCGCGACGAGTAAGCGCACGCCCGGTGTACGCTCGGAAGCACCGGATGAGCCCGCACACGGCGCTCAGCCGGCTGCGCATCGCGCGGGAAGCGCTGGCGCTGAAGCTCCGGAGGTGGCGGCGATGAGCAAGCCCGTCATGAGGAACACGCATGAGTACGTGCCGCTCACGGCGCCGGTGCGCTACTTGACCACCCTCAATCTTGCACTGGCTGCCACCTGCGGCCTGTAGTTGTATCTCGACACGTACTCTTCCGCATCGAGCGGGAAGAGGCGCTCCAGGTCATTGAGTGTATAACCCAGCTGCTCCGCGTGAGCGTCGAGAATCTCTCTCATCGTCGACGGTGACTCGTTTGGGAAGTCCAACTCCACCGGTTCGCGCTTTTTATATCCGCGCCGACTTAGCTCCGCCCACAAGTAGTCATACCTGGACTCGTTGATCGTCTTCAGGTGGGACGCTCGCACAAGTAGCGCCTGCATAGACACGCGCCAGAACGGCTTCAGGCCAGCGAGCGACGCAAGGCTGACGTCGCGCAGCTGGTGACGAATATCCTCCGCGGGCATCAACAGCTCGGCAGCAAACTTGTTCGCCTCGTCCTCGATGTCTGGCCTCGCCATCTGATGCATCACCATGTGGCCGAGTTCGTGAGCAAGTGACATCCGCTCGCGGTCGGCCGGCATCCCAGTGTTCAGAAAGAACATGGGCGGCAGATCTGGAACCCAGCAGCTCACCGCGTCGACAAGCGGCGTTTCAAACTGAAATTTGTACACAATGCCACCAGCGTCCTCGATGGCCTCTGTCAGGTTTCGAATCGGCCCCTTTGGGAGCTGCCATGTGGCGCGCACGACACGGGCGATCTCCTCCACGTCTCCATCGAACTCGTCCGGATCGTACCGAGGGATGTCAATCTTCGGCGTCTCCGCTGAGCGCAACAGCCTCTCTAAAAACATCCTGTGCAGGTTGATGTTCGCGTGGATCTGGTGGATCAACTTCAGCGGAGCAGCTTTGCGCTTGCGGTGATAGAACTCGCTAATACTCGGCCCGTACACCCTGTCTGTTAGCGAAAAGAACCGTTCCGGAAACCGGAGGACACGCGCGACCGAGCGGATGATGTCCGGCGACGGCACTATCAGGCCTGTCTCTATTTTCGAAAGGTGGCCTTGCGACATGCCTACTTGCGTCGCCAAGTCGCTCTGGCTCAGCCCGCGAGCCTCGCGGGCCAATACCAGTAACTCTTGGTTGAAGCTACCGCTGGCCGGTCCGCTACTTCTCGACAGCGACATCGGCGACCTGCTCAGCTTCGGAAGCGTCAGCCTGCTTGCTCTCGCGGCGAAGCGTAACCCGCTTCTTGGTGGCCACTTGATCGTTCGCGACCATCGGCTGAGCGGAGTCCGCAACGAGATCGAGCCTGTCTCCCTCGCCAGTAATCTCCAATTTCCACCGATGACTGGATCCGCTTGGGCACACGATGTACCGAGGGGAATCGGTCAGGGTCAGCGCGTCTTGCGATGCGACGTAGCCAACGTGCAGGTTCGTGATCTGCAAGAAAGGAAACTGGAGTTGTCCAACAAACTCAATGGACATTTGAGTCGGTATGTTGCTCGCCTGAAAAGACTTGGACAGCTTCTTAAAGCGGGCCTTGTACTTGTCTTTTATGGTGAGCTCGTATGTGTTGTGAACCGATCGTCCAACGGCAACATCTGAGCTGTCAAACTCTTCCTTGACGTGAGCGACGATCAGATCGTTGATAGTGGACGAGCGGGTCCGCGCCGAGTGCCGGTGCCGAAGGTGCGCATACGACTCGACGTACTCTTGGAGAGCGCGCTTAAGGCATCGGTCCAGCCTGCCCACGACATCCGCGAGATCCGCCGCCGCCTCGTCCTTCGAGGCGACCCCCAGGAGTTGCTGTTGCATCGCCCACGATGGTGCCTCGGGGCGACACAGAAATCAACGAATTTTATTCATTAATCATGCAAGTGACCGTAACTACGTAGATTAATGAAGTTGTCAGGCCTGGCACGTTGGTTGCGTTGTCGCCTTCGACCTGTGGGGGTCATCCCAGGTCATCGCCGAACAAGTTCAGCTGCACCATCCGCCTCGGCCCCGGCGCGGGCGGCGGCTCTGACGGTGGCGCCGGCTCCGGAGGGGCCGCGACGAGCGCCACGGGCGGCGGTTGCGGCGCGGTGGGCGCCGCCGTGGCTGACCCGCCCGAGACGAGGCGGAGCCAGCCACGGCCGCCCGGGAGCTCGCGAGCGGGCGTAGGCTCCTCACCAGGGCGCGGCTCCAGCTTGAGCGGCTGCGGGACGGGCGGCGCCGTCTCCTCCTCGGCGAGAGCCGCGGTGACGAGCTCGGCGAGGGTCCAGGGGCGCTCGGCGAGCCCCGCCGCGACGGCCGGGGTGGTGCCGAGCGTCCCATGCACGCGGACCCAGTTGTAGGAGGCGATCCCCAGGCCGATCGCGGCGCGGTGCCCGCGAATCGTCTTCGAGAAGGCCAGGCACAGCCGCCGCGTGCGGCCGACCGTGTGACGCGTCTGGAGATTGAAGCGCTCGATAAAAGATGTCGAGATTAGCTCATTCTTGGGCGCACCGAAGACGGGTGTCTTGGTCATGAACGGATCGCGCGGCGGCTCGTACCGGTGGTCGGGTGAGCGCTGCGCCCCGCCGCGGTAGTTTTTGACGCATTGGGCGTAATCGGCAGATCCGCGGAAGTTCGCGAACATCGCTTCGATGTACGGCTGCCAGCCGTCGCTCGTGACGTGCGGGACGACCGTGAGCCGCGCGCGAAGGTCCTTGACGAACGTCTCAGTGTTCTCGCCGTCGCGCTTGCCGACGTGGTAGGAGATCGCCAGCTTCGTGTTCGCGTCCAGCGCGACGTAGAGGTACGCGTCGCCGTGCTCGGCGGCGTCCTTCGCGGTCACGCGCGCCTGTTTCTTCTGCACATAGCTCCACATCTCGTCCATCTGGATCACATGCGCCGCCAAAGCGCGCACCTTGCGGCTGTGGAGCCGGATGCAGCCCTCGCCGAGGCGCAGGGCGAAGTCCAGCACGGTCCCCCGCGCCACCTCGACCATGCGGGCGGTGGCGCGCAGGGAGTTGCCTTCTACCAGGGCGGACGCGATGCGGACGCGCGTCTCCAGCGGGAGCGGTGCGGGCATGACGGGCCTTGCCTCTCTCCCCGGGCCGGCCCATGCTCGCGGTGCGACGCGCGCTCTGTGGGCCACCACAGGGTGTGTTGCAGCCCCGCTCTCAGGTGCGAACTGAGGGCGGGGCGCTTTGCTAAGTACCCTGGAAAGATAGCACCGAACGCCTATGTTTCTCGGCGTTTCCGTGTGGCTCGGACGCGCGATGTCATAGCCCGCATGCGCGATTACAGCCTGTTTGACGGCTCTTTTGCGTCGTCGGTCACGCGCGCCAACGGGCAGCGCGGCGCGCGTGGTATCCTCGCCGCGTGCGAGCGCGGCTCATCCTGGAACACGGCGGGCACAGCATCACCAAGCGCGTGGAGCTCCCGGAGGTGCCCGCCGTCGGCGCGGTCGTCCTGGCGGAGCGCGAACGACGGCTGGGTGGGGCAGAGCGTCACGACGGACGGTCGTGGTAGCAGATGGGGCGTGAGGTGAGCTTCTCGGGGCGCCTTACGTCTTGTCGTCCCACCCGGTCACAACGCCGTCGTCGAGTGTGACCCTGAGCGCGTACCGGTTGATGCCCGTCTGGACGTACTTGTAGACGTGCTTCGTCTTGGTCTTGAGAACCTTCTCGTCGATGTCTTCCGGCGGGCCTTTCGAATGCATCAGCATTCCCGCGGTCATGCCGACCCACAGCTCGCCACGGTAGATGCGTGCAGCCAAGTCAGGGCCAAAGCGCCCACAGAGTTGGTTCCACCGCTGCTGCTCAAAAGCGGCGTGTTCCGTTGCGCGACGGGCTGCTTCCGCAGCCGCAGCTTCTTGCGCAGCGCGCCGTGTCGCTTCCGCCGCCCGCAGCGCAGCGCGTCGCTTCATCCTGTCGTACACTATGAGGGAAATTGTGAAGACCACGAAGCCGATGACGACGTCCAGGAAGCCCATCGGCCTATGACGATATCGTCGGGCGCCCCGACGAGCAATCCGGAGCCCGTGCCATCTACGGGGCGCCGCATCGCTAGCCGAGGATGTGGCTGGCATCGCGCTGCCGATCGACCTAGCGGTGCACCTTGCGCACATCGACCGGCCAAAGGTGGGCCGCGTCGCCCGTCAAGGACGCCGTGGCCATCGGTCAAGATCGAGCGCTGCTCGACGTGAGCCCGAACACATGGCCGTAGCAAGTGGCCCAGATGCCGGTTTCGAGTGGCCCAGATGCGGGATTCGCGAGGCTATTCGGGCCATTACCCTCGAGAACCGCCGGCCAGAGTTGAAACTCAAACCGGAGCCTCTCGACACCCGCTCAATTAAAATATTCCAACACCACGGCAGCGCCGTCCCGGTGCGGCCAGCCCCGTCCCCGAGCTGCGCCTCGGGTCCCGCCAGCCGCGCAGGCACGGATCTCCCCAACAACGCCCGCGCGCATCCTCGCTCGCGGCCGCCTGGCGCGTCCGTTCGTGGTCCTTCCGGCAGTCCACGAAGCTCGTGCTACCCGCGCTGACCGCCACCTCGCGCACCTCGCCGAGTCGGCGCTGCTCGCTGCGGTCCGCGACACGCACCAGGCGATCGAGGCTGCGGAGCCATCTGCCCGCAGCCTGCTCGGCCATCTGGTGCGGAGCCAAAATCCCTCGGGATTTCGAGCACCCCCGGCAAGAATTGAACTTGCGACCTTCGGTTTAGGAAACCGCTGCTCTATCCACTGAGCTACGGGGGCAGGGGCAACAGCCGCTACGGGGGCGGGACCCTCGCACACCTCGCCTCACGCATCAAGCCCGATCCCCGGCCACGTCTCGTTCAGCCCGCTCTCCCGCCTCCGCTGCCCCAGCTCCACTCTCCCACCCCGCCGCCCCACCATCCCCCCCCTCCGCCGCCCTCCCCGCTCCTCGATCACGTCCACGGCCCGCCCCAGAGCGCCGCCCCGATCGCCAGCGCGATCCCACCCCGCGCCAGCCCTGCCCGCAGCGCCCCCGCGGCGCGCTCTCGGCTCCCCCGCACCACCCGGGCGATCTGCGGCGCCCCCCGGTAGGCGTGGGTCGGCCGCACCACCTCGACCTGCACCTCGTCCCCGAGGCCGAGGTCGATCGTCTCCCCCCGCTCCTCCATCATCGCCGCCGCCTCGACCTCGTCCACCCCTCCGTCTCCAGCCTCCCCCGCCCCCATCTGCCGCCACGGCAGCGTCAGCACCTTCGCCAGGGCCACCGCGTCGACCACGAACAGCGCCCCCACCACGGCGATCCCCAGCGCCGCCACGAAGCGCCCCACCTCGGGCGCCGCCGGCCTCTCGAAGAGCACCGGCGTCATCAGCGCGGCCACCGCGATCACCGCCGCCGTCGCGGACCCCACGGCGCGCCGATCGGCCCGCGCCACGATCGAGCCTGCTCGCGCCCTCCCGACGCGGTTCGCTGCGAGCAGCACCACCGCGAGCGCCGGAACGAACGGCAGCGAGCACACAGCACCGAACGGCGCACCGAGGATCATCCCTGCCGGCCCCAGCACGAGCCCGACGGTCATGCCATTCACGACGCCGGCCACCACGATGGCCCACAGCACGAGCAGGCTCGCCGCGATCGGCCCCCGCCGGGTCCACCGTCCCGGGCCGTCCGCCCAACCCGGCCCGTTCGCCCAACCCGGCCCGTTCGCCCAACCCGGGCCATTCGCCCATCCCGGGCCGTTCGCCCCTACCGCGCGGCCGCTCCCCACGCCGCCGATCCGCCCCGTCAGGTAGTGGCCCAGCAGCCCCGCGACGACCGGCGTCACGCCCGCGAGCAGGCAATGGAACGAGCGGTCCGGCAGAAGGAACCTGTCAGCCGTGAGCCAGCCTCCCACAAGCCCGATCGCCCCGAAAGGGAGCGCGAGCGACACAGGAGCATCAGGCGACACGGAATCGGACGTTGAACGCGGCATCTTGAAACCTCCGGCTCGATCGTTCCCCTTCGACGCGCTTGCCCTCGAGCAGCTTCCAGCAGCCTGGCTCGCCGCCCGATCTTCCACCTTCCCATCACGGCGCTCCACGCGCACTGCACATGCAGGCCCCACCGCCCGCTCCGCAGGAGCCGGCGGGCCCCTCGCGCCGCCCTTCCCCCCTCCGCTCCGCAACGGCACGCCATCAGCCCGCCCCCACCTGCGGCACCTGCGGGTGCGGGTAGTGGCTGAGCGCCACGAGGTTCCCCTCGGGATCGCGCGCGTACATCGTGTAGGCGCTCTCCCGCTCGACGGCCACGCCCCCCGCGGTCAGCCGGCGGCGCCACGCCTCCCGCTCGGACGGGGCGATCCCCAGGGCGACGCAGTGCCAGCCCGGCGCCTCGTCCGAGCGCGTCGGCCCGGCGGCCGCTGCCCGCTCCACGGCCAGAAAAGCGCCGCCCCCGAGCCCGAGCCACACCGACCGCGGCGCCCCGGCCTCGTCCGTCCAGCGCCGCACCACCGGCAGCCCGAGGACGCCCGCGTAGAACGCCTCGGCCCGCTCCAGATCGCGCGCGACCACGGCCAGGTGATGGACCGACAGCGACGACAGCGTCTCGCTCATGCGACGCCCTCATTCCAGCGCCTTTCGCGCGGTGCCGCACCTGAAAAACCGCTCGAAAACCGCGCGTCCCGCGCCGCGCCGGCCTCGAGCGCCCGACCGCCGCAGCGAGCCGTCTTGCCCGGGCAGGACACCTCGTCTATGGTCCCGCTCGCGGACGCTCCGCCCGGGGAGTCGCACAGTCCGGTAGTGCACGAGCTTTGGGTGCTCGTTGTCGCGGGTTCAAATCCCGCCTCCCCGACCCTCTCCGACGATCTCCGTCCCCCGCGCGAGCCCGACGCGCCCCGGTCAGGCCGCTCCCCTGGTCTGCCGCTCGTCTCCATCACCCTCGCCGCGCCCGCAGCTTACTTGGCCCCCTCGAGTCCCCCGCGCATAGTCCCGCCGATGTCGACGCGCGGAAGGCTCATGCTCGGCGCATGTCTCTCCTTGTCCGTCCTCGCCGGGTGCGGCGGGCAGCAGGCGGCCGCTCCGGCGGCAGCACCGGCGCCGCGAGCGACGGGCGCGGCCCCGGCCAAGCCGGCGGCGCCCGCCGGGCAGCTCGCCCGCGCCGACGTCGACCGGGTGCTGCTGCAGGGGCCGCCCTGGATCCTGCGGCGCGTCCCGGTCGAGGAGGTCGTCCGGGCCGGCGCGTTCATCGGCTGGAAGATCCTCGCGCTGCCCGCGGACTGGAGCACCGTCGAGCTCAAGCCGGGCGACGTCGTCACCCAGGTGAACGGCAAGGCGCTGGAGCGCCCGGACGATCTGTTCGCCGCCTACCGCGCCCTGGCCAGCGCGAGCGAGCTCAAGATCGCCTACGAGCGCGAGGGCACCGCGCGCGAGTTCGTCGTGCCCATCTTCGGGCCGCCTTCTCCGGAGACCGTCAAGACCTTCGAGAGCGACAGCCCCCCGCGCCGCCCGACAACGAGTCGGCCGCGGGGAACGACGGTCATCGAGGAGGACGACGGCGCCCCCCCGCTCGAAGACGGCGCACCGTGAGCGAGCCACCGTGAGCGGGCGCCCGGCGCCGCGCTCTCCCGCGCCGGTCCCGCGCCGGCGCCGCGCTCCCCCGCGCCGGCGCCGCGCTCCCCCGCGCCGGCGCCGGGCGCGGCGCCTCACATGTCGAGGGCCAGCCCCAGGATCCACGTCGAGGTGCCGACGTGCATCTGCGGGCTCGATCCGAGCCCGTCGAGGTTCGCGTACATCCACTCGCCGAAAATGTAGGTGTGGTTGATGCCCGTCGTCACGTCGAGCTGGGACGACGAGCGGCGGTCCATCCAGTTGAGCGCGAGCATCGCGCCGAGCGCGAGGTGCGTGCCCCAGCTGATGCCCTCGCCCCGGACGCCATCGACCTCCGCCGTGCCAGGGCCCGACGACGTGTACCAGAGCCCCATGCCGAGGCCCGCCTTCGCGTAGGGCACGATCGGAACGCCCGTCTTGCGCATCAGCTCGTCGGCGCGGAGAACGGCCGACAGGTGCATCGGCATGATGGTGAGCGACGTCTCCTCCGCCTCGGCCCTCGTATCGCTGCCCGCCTCGAACGCCTTCGCCGACGCCGATGTGTATCCCCAGCCGAACCCCGGGCCGATCACGCCGACGTACGGGATCCGCAGCGGCAGCCAGTCGAGCTCCATCCCGAAATAGAACTGCGAGCCGTCGCCGAACGTCCCCTCGAAGGGGCTCGCGCCGGAGAGCTCCTCGTCGACCTCCGGAGAGTACGGGGCGAAGCGGAGCTCGAACGCGAAGCTCTGCGGCGAGCCATAGCGCTCCTCCCGCTGGATCCTCGACCGATCCTGCTGCCGCCAGTCGCTCCGGGTCGACTGCGCGCCGGCCGCGGAGACGACGAGGAGCGCCGCGCTGCCGGCGAGGCACGCAGCCGCCAGATGACGGAGATGACAGTTCATTGGCTCTCCTGCGTGTTGGAACGCGCGCGCCGCCGACGGCTCCTGCGCCACAAACCGAGCGCCGCGCCGGCCACGACCGCGCCGAGCGGCACCGAGCCCCACCGACCTGCCCCGACCGGCCCCTCGACGCTGCAGAAGCCCCCACCCGCTTGCCCGCCGGCCTCCCGGTACTTCTCGAAGAACCCGTCGACGTCGATCGGCGTCGCACAGGACAGCTCCGACAGCGGTCCGGCATTGCCCACGAGGTCATAGGCCGCGATGCCGACGACGTACGACTTGCCGTTATCGAGGTTCAACGCCTCGCCACGGTTGGCCCGCCCCACCTTGCCGCATTGCTTTCCGATGTCCGGGACCTCGCCCGGGACCAGGCCCGCCGCCTGGCATCCGGAGCTGCCGCCTCCCGCCGCTCCGCCCCCGCTCCCTCCGCCGACCGCCCCGGCGCCGCCGTCGCCCCCCGCCCCGCTCGCGTCGGCAGAGGACTGCCCCTCCCCATCGCAGTAGAGATAGTAGCCCTCCACGTCCTCGTCCTCGTTCTGCTTGAAGTCGACGAGGAGACGACCATCGCCGGGGTGCGCCTCGACGTCCGTCGGCGGCTTCGGGCCCTGGAGATCCATCTTGGTGGTCTCCCACTTCGCGTGATCCGGCCCGTCCTGGTCCAGGGACTCGAACCGCATGAAGTACATGGCGACCGGCACCGCGCCGGTGCTGGTCCTCGTGCTCTCGCACCCCTCGGCGCCAAGGGCCTCCGCGATCGCCCTCGCCGACAGCGTGATCTCCATCGTGTCATCCAGGTTGGACTCGGCCCAGACCGGCCGGCATCGCGTGCCCGTGTCGCGGTTCGAGTAGAGCGTGCAGTCCTGCGACTCGCTGACCCAGACGGCGAGCGTCTGGCCCCTCGAGAAGCCGCTCAGCGTGACCGTGAAGTGCAGATCGTTGTCCGTCAGGCAGTCCTCGCGGCTGATCCACAGCGGGTTCTGCGCGTCCGGGCGCCTGTCCAGGGTGCGGTCCACGTCGGTGCTGATGGTCACCGTCGCATCGGCCCTGCGCGCGCCTCCGGCGAGCGCCGCCGCCGCGAGCGCCGCCGCGCACAGCCGGTGGAGGTGCCGCCGCCCTCGCGGCCGGGGCCGCACGAGATACCTTGTCGTGTCCATGGGCGCGTCCTTTCAGCACAGCTCGTACCACGCCGCAAATGCCCCGCACAGCCCCGGAGCCGCAGCGAAACCGGCGCCTCTGCCCCCGTCGGAGCCGCGTCCGAAGCCCGCCTCCGGCGCTCCCGGAAGCACCGGGGACGCCCGCAGACGCCCGCGCCGCAGCGCCCGCGGAGCCCACGTCGGAGACGCGCGAAATGACGAGCTGGCCCTCCTCGCTGTCCGTTCCTGACAAGTTGGCAGCGGCGCCGGAGCGCGACGGTCCGCTCGCCCCGGCGCGCCGCCGGATGCACCGCGTGCCCTGCGGTACGCGCGCGTCGAGAGACCTCGGCTAGGTTGAGGCAAGTGGATCCGACCGACACCGCCCCCCCGAAGCCGAGCGCGAAAGAGCGCGCCGCCGCTCCGGACATGACGCGCACCCGGCAGCTCAGCGCGCGCCCGGACGGCACGCCTGCGCCCGGGTCCGCCCCGTCGGTGCGCCCGACCTCGAACCGGCCCAGCCGGCTGCAGCCGAGCGGCGCCGCGCCGGACACCGACACCGCCGTCCTCGGCGTCCCCCTCACCCGCGTCGAGCTGCACCGGACCGCGCTGCTCTTCTGCCTGCTCTTCCTCGCCGCCCTCATCTTCGTGGTCGGCCGCTCGGCGCGCGACGCGCTCTTCCTCACCAGGTTCCCGGTCACCTGGATCGCGCCGATGTGGATCGTGTACGGCGCCGCCTCCGCGGTCGCCGCGCTCGCCTACGACCGCATCGCCCGCCGCCTGCCGCGCGCCCGCCTGTGCGTCGCCTTCGCCCTGTTCGGCGCGGCCACGTTCGCGCTGCTGCGCGTCCTCATCGGCCAGGAGGTGCGCGCCGCCTACCTCGTCTTCTACATCTGGTCCGAGATCATCGCGAACTTCACCGCCGTCCTCGTCTGGGCCGTCGCCCAGGACCTGCACGACCCGCGCAGCGCCAAGCGCCTCTTCGGCCTGATCGGCAGCGGGCGCGTCGTCGGCACCGTCGTCTGCGGCTTCGCGACCGGCGGCATCGTCACGTGGATCGGCACCGAGAACCTGATCTTCGTGCTCATCGCCGCGCTCCTCGGCATGGCCTCGCTCACCACGGTGCTCGCGCGGCGGCACCCCCTGGAGCGGCCCCCGTCCGTCGACGAGGAGCTCATCCAGGCCCACCTCCCCCGCATGGACGTGTGGCGATCGCGCTACGCCCTCACCGTCGCGCTCGTCACCCTCCTCCTCTTCACCGTCCTCACGATCGGCGACTACCAGTTCAAGGCGATCGCCCTCACCGCCTACCCCGACCGCGACGATCTCGCCCGGTACATGGGGTTCCTCTACGGCGCCATCGGCGTGCTCGGCCTGCTCGTGCAGCTCGGCGTGACGCCCATCGTCCTCCGGCGCCACGGCGTGCTCGGCGGGCTGCTCGCCATGCCGGCCGCGTTCACCGCCAGCACCGTCGCGCTGATCGCGAGCCCCTCTCTCGCCTTCGGCTCCATCCTCAAGCTGAGCGACAACGCGCTCCAGCTCACGATCTACGACGCGACGATGCAGCTGCTCTTCTTCCCGTTCCCGCCGGCGCTCCGAGAGCGGGTGCGGACGCTCGTCTCCGTGATCGCCAAGCCCCTCGGCTACGGCCTCGGCGCGCTGGTCGTGCTCGCCGTCACGCCCACCGCCGCGCCAGGCCCCGCGCTCGTCGAGGAGGCCGCGCGCCTCGGCCTCTACTCCCTGCCGCTCTGCGTCGCCATCATCGCCCTCCTCCCGCTCGTGCGGCGCGGCTACTTCGACGCCATGCGCCGCACCTTGATGCGCCGCCAGATCGCGCCGGACAGCGTCGTCTACGGGCCCCAGACGCGCGCGGTCCTCAAGGAGGCGCTCTACAGCCGCGCCGTGACGCAGGTGCTGTTCGCCGTCGACCAGCTCCGGCAGCTCGACCCCTCCCTCGTGCGCGAGGCCGTGCCCGCGCTCGCGCGCCACGGCTCGGCCAGGGTGCGCGCGCTCGCGGTGCGCCTCGGGGCCGAGCTCGCGCACGACGCGGGCGCCGAGATCGCGCGCGCGGCGATCCGCGACAGGAACACCGCGGTCCGCGTCGCCGCCGTCGACGCCCTCGCCGCGCAGCTGCGGGAGGACGCCCACGACGAGCTGCTCGCGCTCGCGCGGGAGAGCGGCGCGCCCCGGCGCGCCTCCGCGGACGCGCCCGGCGACGAGGAGCTCCGGGCCGCCGCGATCGCCGCGCTCCTGCGCTACTGCGGCCTCGACGGCATGCTCGAGGGCGCGCCGCGGCTGCGCGCCCTGCTCGACAGCCCCTCCCCCCGCGACCGCCTCGCCGCCGCCCGCATCCTCGGCCTGGTCGGCCACGCGTCGCTCCAGCGCGCGCTCGCGCGGCTCATCGCCGACCCCGACCCCGCGGTGCGCCGCGCGGCCGTGCGGTCCTCGTCGAGCGTCGCCGATCCGCGCCTGCTCCCCCTGCTCGCCGACGCGCTCGCCGAGCGCGCCCTCGCGCCGGCCGCGGCCCGGGCCATCGAGGCGCTCGGCGACGACGCCATCCCCGAGCTCGCGGCGCGCCTCGGCGACGACGGCACCCCGCGCGCCGCGCGGCTCGCGATCCCGCGGGTGCTCGCGCGGCTCTCCAGCCACGACGCCCTCGACGCGCTGCTCGCCCAGATCGACCACCCGAACGAGGCCCTGCGCCAGAAGGTGCTCGCGTCGGCCTCGCGCCTGCGCCTCGCGCTGCGCGCGCCGCCGGTGCCCCTCCGGACCATCCGCGCCTGCATCGACGACGAGACGATCGAGCACGTGCGCATGCGCGAGGCGTACATCGCGGTGCGCCCCCGCGTCGCGGGCCCGCTGCTCGATCAGCACCTGCTCCGCCGGCTGCGGAAGGGGCTCATCCGCGTGCTCCGGCTGTGCGAGCTCGCCTACCCGCGCGAGGTCGTCGCCCTGGTGCGCACCCACGTCTTCGGCCCCGATCCCGCGCTGCGGGCCAACGCCTTCGAGGTGCTGGAGTCGCTCCTCGACCACCGGCTGCGCGAGCGCCTCGTCTCCCTCGTCGAGCGCCTGCTCGAGCTCTCGGTCGCGTTCCCGCTGAGGCCCATGCCGCCGGAGACCGACACCGTCGCCTGGGTCCGCCGCGAGCTCGCGCGCGGCGAGCCCTACAGCGCCGCGCTCGCGCTCGACGCCGTCGCCCGGTACGCCATCGCCGGCGCGGCCGGGGACGCGCTCGCCGCGACCCACGACCCCGACCCGCTCGTCCGCGAGGCCGCCGCCATCGCGATCGCCGTCACGTCGCCGCCCGGCGCCCGCGAGCGCCTTGTCGCGCTGCGGGCCGATGACGACCCCGCCGTGGCCCGTTACGCACGATACTGGGCGGTCACCGG
Source organism: Sorangium sp. So ce590 (assembly GCF_051521365.1). Lineage (NCBI taxonomy): Bacteria > Pseudomonadati > Myxococcota > Polyangiales > Polyangiaceae > Sorangium > Sorangium sp. So ce590. Next base: position 2,598,441 of record NZ_CP150346.1, on the reverse strand, counting down.
CGGCACCGGTATCGAGCCCCAGGACGAGATGTATACAACGATCGAGAAGGTCCTTTTCCTCCAGCGTGTCCCGCTTTTCTCCCGCGTGGCCGGCGACGATCTCGTGGCGCTGGCGCGCGGCTCGCTCGTGGTCTCGCTGGTCCGGGGCGACGTCATCTTCCGCCAGGGCGAGCCGGGCGGCGCGCTTTACTCGATCATCTCGGGCGAGGTGAGCCTCACCCTGGACAGCCGCGAGATCGCGCGCCTCGGCGCGAACGACGTCTTCGGCGAGATGTCGCTGTTCGACAGCCAGCCGCGGGGCTCGACGGCCGTGGTCACCGAGGACGCGGAGCTGCTCCGGGTCTCCGCCGAGGATTTCCACGAGGCGGTGCGGGAGACGGCCGAGATCGCCGACGCCGTGATCCGGGTGCTGAACCGGCGGCTGCGCGAGGCCGACCGCAAGCTGGCCGACGCGCACGCGCGGCTGTCGCTCCTGCCGAAGGCGCTGCCCGCGCGAGAGCCACAGCCCTCGGGCGAGGAGGCGCCGGCGCTCGACGACAGCGATCTCGAGTGAGGCAGCGGAGGCGATGGCGCGCGGCGCGCGACCCCGGTGGCGCGCCGCACCGCGCCGCGCCGCGTGGAACGAGCGCCGCGCCGCGTGGAACGAGCGCCGGCGCCGAGCTCCGGAACGAGGCTTGCACGGCGCAGTGACTGTTCCGGCGCGCGAGGACGTCTGAAGAGGTCCGAGGACGCCCGAGGCCAGCCCGACCTCTGCCTGGCATCCCCTTCGAGAAGGACCCATCATGCACCCGATGCCTCTCCCCCCGTCCGCTCCCCCTACGCGCCCTGCGCCTGCGGCGTCGGGCATCTTCAGGGCCCGGCTCCGCCGGCTCGGAGGCGCGCTGCCGCTGCTCGCCACGCTGATCGTGGCGCTCATCGCCGCGCCGTCGAGCGCCGCCGCCCAGGGCCTGCCGCAGGGCTACACGACCGACGAGCCCGCCGCCGCCGGTGAGACCGCGCCTTCACAGCCCGTCGAGACCCAGCCGGTCCAGGCCGAGGTCGGCGTGAGCGCAGAGATCGCGGTGGACGCGTACGAGGACGCCGATCCGAGCGTCCTTGTCGAGTTCCAGGAGCCGCTCGCCCCGTACGGCACCTGGCTCGACGACCCGAGCTACGGCAGGGTCTGGGTGCCTTCCGCGGTCGTGGTCGGCCCGGATTTCGCGCCCTACCAGACCGCGGGTCGCTGGGAGCTGACCGACGACGGCGAGTGGATGTGGGTCAGCGACTACGCGTGGGGTCACATCCCCTTCCACTACGGCCGCTGGGTCTGGATCTCCGCCCACGGCTGGTCGTGGATCCCGGGGCGCGTCTACGCCCCGGCGTGGGTGGTCTGGCGCGTCGGCGACTACGGCTACGTCGGCTGGGCTCCGATGCCGCCCACGTATTACTGGAGCAGCGGCGTCGCGCTGTCGCTGTGGACCGTGCCCCCGGCGGCGTACGTCTTCTGCCCGACGACGCACGTGTTCCACCACCACGTCCACCGGCACGTCGTCCGCGATCGCGAGATCGTCCGGCGCATCGCCGCGCACTCGCACACCTACAGGCCGGCGCGGCCGACCATGAGCCGGACCGGGCGCGACGACGTCCGCCCGGACGGCAGGCGGGGCGCGGGGCGCTCGAGCCCGTCCCACGGGATCCGCCCTGGCAGCTATCGCCCCGCGTCGCCCTCGCTCGCCGAGGCCGGCGTTCCCTCGTCGTCCGCGCCGAGGCACCGCGCCAAGGCGGATCCTCGCGCCCTCGCCTATGCGCGCAAGAGCGCGGCGCCGAGCGCGCGCCCCGCGCCCTCGCCGTCGCGCCGCCCCCTCCTGGCGCCCTCTTCGCCGGCGGGCGACCGGCGCGCGGCGCCCTCGCTGCGCACCCCGAGGGCGCACGACGGCGGCGCTCCGGCCCCCGTCGCCAGGCCCGGCTTTCGGCCGCGGGGCTCCTCCGACGGAGCCGCCCTGCCCCGTGCCGGCGCGAGCGCGCCGCACCGCGGGTCGCGGGCGACCGTCGCGCCCCCGTCGCCTGCCCCCGCCCCGGCGCCGCGGGGGGTCCCGGCGCCGCGCGTCCACACCGCGCCGCCCGCGCCGCGGGTCCACACCGCGCCGCCCGCGCCGCGCGTCCACACCACGCCGCCCGCGCCGCGCGTTCACACCGCGCCGTCCACGCCGCGCGTCCACACCGCGCCGCCCGCGCAGCGGCCGCAGGTCATTCCGGCGCCGCAGCTGAGCGCGCCGGCCGCCAAGCCGCACGCCGTCCCGAGCGCGCCGTCGTCCCCGCGCCCCAGGATCCACATCCCGTCGGGCCCGGCCCCGGGCAAGGCGGCGCCGGCGCCCTCTCGCCCGCGGTCGAGGTAGCGCTTGGTCCACGTCTTGCGATGTCCACGGGCAGGAGCAGATCCGATGACGTTTTTCGCTGACTTCGTGAAGCTTCGTTCACTCGGGCTGTGGTCGTTCCTTCTCGCCGCTACGCCCCTCGCGTCGACCGGCTGCATCGTCGTCGACGAGGACGGCCGCCACGACGACCACCACCAGCACGACGACTGGGACGACGAGGACGATGAGGACAACAACGCCCCTCCGCCGCCCACGGACGAACCGAGGCGCGTGGCCATCGACACGGACGCCGTCCTGAGCAGCGAGCCGGGCGAGGGGGTCGGCATCTTCGTCGAATACGCGGCCGGCGGGACGTGGAAGCTCTGGACGACCTGCGACACAAACAGCTCCAAGGTCGTCTGCAGCTTCGACCTCTACGCCTCGGTGGACACGTCGTCCGAGCTGTTCGACATCGTGGGGACCGACCTCGAGAAGACGGACGCGACGCGCCTCGTCGACGAGGGCATCGCGTACCTCCACGCCGAGACCGGCTCGGACATCGACGCGATGACGTTCACCACGACCGAGGGCGCCATCGTCCGGCTGGAGGCCTACCTCGACGGCGTCCAGGAGCCTCGTTACGTCTACTGGTTCGGCGACGGCATCCTGCACGAGGGCGCGCCGAGCAACCCGCTCGACTTCGAGCCGACCTCGCCCTGAGGGCGCGGCGGCGGCGGCCGCTCCTCCCGCTGCCCGCGCGGCGGGAGGAGCGCGGCGCCGCTCAGGGCGCCTTCTTCGGCTGGATCGGCTGCCCCTCGACGTCCCACGCCTCCGGCTCGCCGAGGCCGATCGCCTGGAGCTGCGGCAGGATCTCCTGCCGCGGGCCCACGACCACGAGGGTCGCCTCCTTCGGATCCACCGCCCTCGCCAGCTCCGCGAGGCCGGCGAGCGTCGCCTTCTGCCGCGCCTCGCTCGCGGCGCCGTCGAACGTCTCGGGCAGCTGGAGCCGCGCCAGCGTCCCGAGGCGCTGGGCGGTGCGGTTCGCCGTCTCGTAGGCGGACACGAGATCCGCGCGGTCGTGCGCCTGCACCTTCGCCAGCTCGTCCCGGGTCAGCCCGGAGTCTGCCATCTTGGCAAGCTCGGCGAGCATCTCCTTCAGGGCGGGTCCGGTCGCCTCGGTGACAACGGACGCCCGGGCCACGAAGACGCCCTGCTGCTTCGTCTCGCTGAACGCCGACGCGGCGCCGTAGGACCAGCCGTGGTCCTCGCGCAGGTTCTGGTTCAAGCGCGACGTGAACGAGCCGCCGAGCGCTGTGTTGATCAGCTGGAGCAGCGGCCGCCGCGGATCGCTCGCGGCGACCCCCTCCCGCACGACCCCGATCACCGACTGCGGCGCCCCCGGGCGGTCGACGAGCACGAGGCGCGGCGGCTTCCAGGCCGGCGCGGCCTGCGCGGTGCCGGCCGGCGCGCCCTTGGCGGCCGGCGCGGCGCCCTTGGCGGACCACGTCCCGAGGTCGCGCGAGATCGCCTGCATCACCTCGTCCCGGGTGATGTCGCCGACCACCGTGATCACCGCGCGATCGGGGCGCCACGCCGCCTTGTAGAACGCCTTGACGGCGGGGAGCCCGATCGACCTGGCGTCCGCGAGCAGGCCCTCGACGGGGTGCCCGTACGGCGTGCCCGGTCCGTAGAGCGCGGCCGTCGAGACAAGCGCCGAGACCCGCGTCGGATCGTCGCCGCGCTTCCTCAGGTCGTTCTGCCAGAGCTCGCTGACGCGCTTCCACTCCTTCGCCTCGAAGCGCGGGCGCGCGACGACGTCGGCGAGGAGCGAGAACGCCTTGCCGAAGTTCTTCTTCAGCACGGACAGGGTCGCGACGCTCCCGTCGGCGCGCGCCCCGACCGAGAGCGTCGCGCCGAGGTCGTTGATCGCGCTGGAGAGCTCGACCGCGCTGCGCGGCCCTGCGCCCTCGTCGAGCATGCTGGCCGTGATGTGGGCGAGGCCCGCCGCGCCCTTCGGATCGTCCGCCGATCCCGACGCGACGGCGACGGACACCGACACGATCGGCAGCGTGTGGCGCTCGAGCAGCCACACCTTGGCGCCGTTCGGCCCGTCGAGCACCACGGGCGCCGGCGGCGTGAACGGCTGCGGCCTGGGCAGCTCCGGCCTGGGCCCGATCGGGTCCGCGGGCTGGGCGGCCGTGGCCGGGGCGCTGGGCCGCGGCGCCTCCGCCCGGGCCGGGGACTGCGCCGGAGCCTTCGGCTCGCAGCCGGCTGCCGCGGCGAGCAGCGCGATCACCGCGCCTGCGTTCCTCGCTCTCATTTCGTCACCGCCTTCTTCGTCTCGTCGCTGCCCTTCGGCACGACCCGCAGGATCACCCGCGCGTCCGGGTCGAGCGTGCTCTTCGCGACCGCCTGCAGCGACGCCGCGGTCGCGTCGCGGTAGCGCTTCAGGTCCTGCTCCACGAAGCCGGGCTGGCCCGTCCACGTCTCGTACCGGTTGAGCATCGAGGCCCGGCCGGCGACCGACTCGAGCGCCGTCACGAAGGCGGTCTCGTACTGGTTCCTGGCGCGGTCGAGCTCCTCGCGGCTCAGCCTTTCGTCGCGTACCCGGGCGAGCTCGGCGTCGATGGCGGCCTCGAGCTTGTCGAGCGGCACGCCCGGCCGCGCGATCGCCTCGACGGTGAACGTCGAGCCGAGATCGCCGGAGCTCTGCAGGGCGCTCACCTCCTGGGCGAGCGCCTTGTCGTAGACGAGGGCCTTGTAGAGGCGGCTCGCCTTGCCCTGCTCGAGCGCCGTGGCGAGGAGGTCGAGCTCGGCGTCGCCGGGCGCGAAGCGCGCGGGGCTGTGCCAGGACATGACCACCTTGGGGAGGTTCACGTTGTCCTCGATCGTCTGCCGCACGACGCCGCTCAGCTTCACGGGCGGCGGCGTGGTCGTCGCGGGGACCGGCTGCCCCGGGATGCCGCCGAAGTACCGCTCGATGGTGTCGCGCGCCTTCTGCGGATCGAAGTCGCCGGCGACGACAAGGGAGACGTTGTTCGGCACGTACCATCGCCGGAAGAACGCCGTCACGTCGTCGACCGTCGCGGCCTGGAGGTCCTCGTGCGAGCCGATCACCGGGTGGTGGTAGGGGTGTCCTTTCGGGTACATCAGCGAGGGCAGGAGGAGCCCGACCTTGCCGTAGGGCTCGTTCTCGCTGGTCTGGCGGCGCTCGTTCCTCACGACGTCGCGCTGCGCGTTGAGCTTGGGGGCGTCCATGCTGTCCGCGAGGGACGCGAACCTGTCGGCCTCGAGCCAGAGCAGGAGGGGCAGCGCGTGGGCCGGCGCCACCTCGTGGTAAGCGGTCCGGTCCTCGCTCGTCCACGCGTTGTTCGAGCCGCCTTCCGCCTCCATCCACGCGTCGAACTGCTTCGTGGGGACGCGGCGCGTGCCCATGAACATGAGGTGCTCGAACAGGTGCGCGAAGCCGGTGCGCCCCGGCTCCTCGAAGCGCGAGCCGACCTTGACCATGAGGTTGAGGGCGACCATCGGCAGCGCGTGGTCCTCGTGCAGGATCACGGTGAGGCCGTTCTTGAGGGCGTACTTGGTGAAGGGGACGTCGAGCTTGGGCGGCGGGGAGGCGGCGGGGGGCGTTTCCGGCGCGGCCTTCGGGGCTGCGGCCGGCGCGGCCTTCGGGGGCGAGGGCGTGGCCTCGGGGGGCGCTGCCGGTGCGGTCTTCGGGCCGGAGAGGGAGAGGGCCGCGGCCGCGGCTGCCAGGAGCGGCCGGGCGGAGCGCGGGAGCGGCAGGTGTCGCGCGCGGTTCTGCATGGGGCGAGGGTTGAGCCGACTGGGCCCGGGATGCAAGCGGGCGGGAGCCAGGACGGCGAGGCGCGCCCGGCAAGGGTGCCATTGTCAAGTTGTCACGGACAACGAAAGCACCGCGAACGCGGAAGCGGAAGATGAAGAGGTGCGAGGCGGCGCGCGCGGCCGCCACGCGCTAGTCCCGCGGCACCCAGCGCGACAGGACGACCCCCGGGATCGACGCCGCGAAGGCGATCGCGAAGAACGCGGTGAACCCGACGCCGGCGGCCAGGTAGCCGCTCACGCTGCCGGCGAAGGTCGCGGAGACCGACATGAGCGCCGAGCCGATCGCGAAGTGCGACGACTTGTACCCGTCCACGCAGCGCCGCATCAGGAACACGACGAGCACCGCCGTACCGACGCCGGCGGCGAGCTGCTCGAGCGTGACGAGCGCGACGATCCACGGGAGCGTCGGCCGCGACCACGCCAGAGCGACGTAGAGCAAGATCGCAAGGCTCTGCACGAGCGCGATGGGGAAGATGGTGCGCGCGAGCCCCCACCGCTTGATGACCACACCGCCGAGGGTCGCGCCGGCGATCGAGGCGACGGTCCCGATCCCGCCCACGTTGCCGCGCGCCGCCGTGTCGAGGCCGAGGCTCTTCAGCAGCGGCGACGACATCGCGAACATGAGCGCGTCCCCCGCCCGGTAGCAGAGGATGAACGCCAGGCTCGACGCGATCCGGGGCTGCCGCAGGAACACCCGGAACGGCTCGACATACCGCCGCAGCCCGGCGGCTCCAGGCGCCGCCGCAGCTCCGGGCGCCGCCGCAGCTCCGGGCGCCGCCGCAGCTCCGGGCGCCGCCGCAGCCGCCGGGCGCGGCAACCCCACCGCGTGCGCGCCCGCGAGCAGCGCGAGGCCGGCCGCCGCGACGGCGAACGACGCGCCGAAGGACGCCCAGCCCGCGAACGCGACCAGCAGCGCGCCCGCGAGCAGCGCGAGCCGGTACGCCCCGACCCGCAGGCCGGAGAAGGCAGCCTGCGCGTCCTTGTCGAGCGCCTGCAGATAGAAGCCGTCGACCGCGATGTCGTGCGTCGCCGCCGCGACGGCGACCAGCCCGAACAGCGCGGCAACGAGCCAGAGCGCGCCGCTATCCGCCGTCGCGGCGAGCCCGAGGAGGATCACCGCGAGCGCGATCTCGGCCCCCAGGAGCCAGCGCCGCGGGCTGCCGTGGAGGTCGACAAGCGGGCTCCAGAGGAACTTGAGGTTCCACGGGAGCCCGTAGAGCGACACGAGGCCGATGATCGGAAGGCTCGCCCCCGCCGCCGTGAAGAACTCCCCCGCCACCTTGTGCGCGATCGCGTAGGGCAGGCCCTCGGCGAAGTAGGTCGACGAGATCCACAGGCCCCGGCTCGCTCCCCGCGCGGCCGGGGCTCCGGACGCCACCGCCACGCCGGGCTCCCCAGCCGCACCGGGCGCCCCCGCGGGGGCGCCGCGCCTCACGGCCTCCGCTCCCTGCTCGGGCAGCGCGACGACAGCGGGCTCGACGGACTTGTGGGATGTGACGGCAGCCTCCACGCCTTCTCCGCGCGTTTTCCGCGCCTTCTCCGCGCCTTCTCTGCACCCTTACACGAGGCGTCCCGGGGCTGAGCAAGTTCCAGGGCGCTCGGGAGCGCAGACCACCGCGCCGGGCCGCCCGGACGTCGACGCGAGGGGAAGCCGCGGACCTCATCGCGAGCGACGCTGTGGTATCGGTCCGGCATCTGGTCTAACGGTGATCAGCATGCGACGGGCTCGCGCTCCTTCGGTGTCCCCCTGCCGTAACGGCCCCGACGCCGATCGCGGCGCTCCGTGGCGGGCCGGCCGCGCGGTCGCTCTCGCGCCGACCTGCCCATCTCCGGTCTTTCCGAGGGAGCGAGCGTGAACGAGTACACCCGGCGCGAGGAGGTCCGCGCCACCTTCATCGCCTCGGCCATCCTCGTCCTGTGCATCGCCGTGGCGGTCCTCCGGCTCGTGACCGTGGACGGCAGGCTCGTCCTGGACCCGGGCGCGCGGCGGCAGGCGGAGGAGTCCGAGGCTCGCCTCGCCCCCGCGCGCGCGTGCGCCCTCGCCGGCGAGAAGCTCATCGTCGAGATCGACCTGTTCAAGAAGGCCGCGAAATCCGCGCGCATGCCCGCCCCGGGCGAGGAGCCCCCGGCGCCGCCGCCGGTCACGAGGAGGCGCGCGCAGCGCAACACGCCGCCGCCGCCGAAGCCCAAGGAGCCGGACAAGCAGGGCGCGTGGGCCTCCGCCCAGCCGCTCCACAAGCAAGTCAAGACGCTGGCGGGCTGCCGCGAGGCAACCGAGGCGCTCCTCGGGGCGCGGGTGAGCGCGATCCCCGCCTGGGACGCCATCGCCAAGGCGGCCGCGATCACGCCGCCGGCCGCCGAGGAGGCCGAGCAGTTCGAGGCGGCGAAGCAGCTGCTCTCGCTCCTCGCCGACATCCCCGCCGACAAGGTCGCGCAGGCCACGAAGGACGCCGAGGCCGCCTACAAGGCGACCGCCGAGCGCGACCGGGAGCGCGCGACCACCGCGGTGGTCCGCGAGCCGCTCCCCCAGGGCGTCTTCTCCCGGCGCGTGGCGGTGAGCGTCGGCGTCGGGCTGACCGTCTGCGCCCTGCTCATCAGCTACCTCGGCGTGCGCGCCGCCTCGATGCGCCGCCTCGCGACGCTGCTGCCGCTGCGCGACGCCGTGCGCAGCGGGCGCCCGGGCATGCAGGCCGCCGAGATCCTGAAGACCGCGGCCGCGCACAACAGCGGCGAGCCCGGCATCGTGATCGGCGCGGCCATCGGCGGGCTCTCCGCCGCGCTCCTCGCCCCGAAGGACGCCGATCTCTTCGTCGCGGGCGTCATGGCCGGCCTCCTCATCGGCCTCGGCGCGCAGTGGGCCTTCCGCCTCGCCATCGGGGCGAGCCGCTGGCGCGCCCGCGCCACCGAGCTCGCCGAGGTCGAGAAGCCGGCCATCCCGATCGTGCTCGTCCTGAGCGGCGTGAAGCCCGGCCTCGAGCCGGAGTTCATCCAGTTCCTCCGCTCGCTGCCCCCCACCGACGCCGCCGCGGCGGTCGAGAAGCTCGCCTCGCAAGCCGAGGAGCGCATCCTCGCCGCCGCCGACGCGGGCGCAGCCTTCCCCCAGGGGAAGCCGCCGGGGTGACGCCCGCCCGAGCAGGGCGCCCCGCCTGCCCCCTGCGCCGTCGCTGAACGCCCGCGCGCCGTCGCGGAGGACAGCGCCGCGGCGGCGCCGGTGCAGCGAGCGCTCGATCCACACGCCATTTCATGGAATGGAGGCCCTCCCGACATGAGACATCCTCTGCAGGCCCGCAGGCCCCCCGGGCGATGGGCGCTCCTCTCGCTGCTCGCCGCCACCTGGTGGCTCGCCGCGCCCCCTGCAGCGGCGCAGGACCCGGCCGCCGGGCACCCCGGCGCGCCGCCGGAGCCCCCGCCCGCCGCGCAGGCCGCCCCGCCGGCCGCCGCACCGCAGGCCGACAGCGCACCGCAGGCCGGCAGCGCACCGCAGGCCGGCAGCGCACCGCAGGCCGGCAGCCCGGCGCCGACCGACAGCCCCCCGCCGGCCGACGGCGCGCCGCCGCTGCACGCCGACGGCGCGCCGGCGGCGGACGGAGCCGGCGCAGGCACCCCGCCGCCCTCCAGCGCAGGCGGCGCAGACCAGCGCGTCGAGCGCAGGCCGGCGCGGCGCGACAGGCCGGGGGCGACGAGCAGCCTCTCCGCCCCCTCGAAGAAGCGCCGCGGCGACATCAACCCGTGCATGACGCCCGATCCGGGCTGGGGCGTCTACGACCGGTGGTCCCGCGCGCCCTCGATCGGGCAGATGATCATGCCCCACCGGGGCGGGGTCACGAAGCGCGGCGGCTTCGACGTCCTCATCCACTTCCACGGCCACGAGGCGCTCCGCAAGGAGTTCGTGAAGACGGCCGACGGCGCCTTCCTCGTCGGCATCGATCTGGGGATCGGCTCGGGCGCGTACTCGAGCACGTTCTCGGCGCCCTACGTCTTCGAGCACCTGCTCGACAGCATCGAGCGCGCGGTGGCGAAGAAGACCGGCAAGAAGAAGGTCTACATCCGGAAGCTCGGCCTCTCGGCGTGGAGCGCGGGCTACGGCGCCATCGAGCAGATCCTGCGCCAGAAGGCCGGCAAGCGGGTCGACGCGCTCGTGCTGCTCGACTCGCTGCACGCGGGGTACGCCGACGAGCGGCAGCGCAAGCTCAAGGTCGCGCAGATCGAGCCGTTCATCGCGTTCGCCCGGCGCGCCGCGGCGGGCGAGGCGTTCATGTTCATGAGCCACTCCTCCATCCTGCCGCCCGGCTACGCGTCGACCGAGGAGACGGCGAGCTTCGTCGTTCAGCAGCTGCGGGGCAAGCCGAGGGGCGCCTCGCGCCGCGACGTGCTCGGCCTCGACATGATCCGGCGCTACGACCGCGGCGACTTCCACCTCCGCGGGTACACCGGCGACGACAAGCCCGACCACTGCGCCCACCTTGGCCTGATGGCGGACGTCATGCGGGTCCACCTCAAGCCGCGGTGGAAGACGCCGCAAGGCCGGCGCTAGATGGGCGGCATCGGCGTCATCATCAACCCCCGCTCGCGCCAGAACCAGGGCGATCCCCGCGCGGCCGTCCGGCTCGCGCGCACGCTCGGCGACCACGGCGTGGTCCGCACCGCGCGCACCCGCGAGGACCTCGCCCGGATCGCGGAGGACTTCAGGAAGCTCTCCATCGACGTGCTCGGCATCTCGGGGGGCGACGGCACGAACCACGTCACCATCACCGGCTTCCTCGACGTCTACGAGGACGAGCCGCTGCCGCCGATCGCCTTCCTGCGCGGCGGGACGATGAACACCGTGGCCAACGCCGTCGGCGTCCCCCGCGGGCGCCCCGACGGCCTGCTCGCCGGGCTCATCGCCCGCTACACCGACCGCGGCCGGCACCCGCTGCGCTGGATCGAGCGCCACGTGATGCACATCGGCGCCCACTACGGCTTCATCTTCGGCACCGGCTGTGTCCACGGGTTCATCGCCGAGTACAACCGCAGCGAGGAGCGGAGCGCGCTCTGGGCCGCGAAGGTCCTCGCCCGCGCGAGCGCCGCCGTGCTCCTCAAGACCGACACCCAGGTCGCCGCGCGCTGGGAGGGCCGCGTCCACTTCGAGGACGGCTCGGCCTTCCCGGACCGCGACTACCTCGCCATCGCCGCCGGCACCGTCGACCAGATCGGCCTCGGGTTCCGCCCGTTCCACCGCTACGACGAGCGCCCCGAGAGCTTCCACATGCTGGGCATCCACACCTCCGCGCTCGGCTTCGTCAGGAAGCTGCGCGACATCTGGCGAGCGCAGCCGATGGGCGAGGCGCACACGTTCGAGAAGATCGCCCGGCGCGCGGTGCTCGAGGCCCGCTCCGGTGTGGTCCGCTATGTATGCGACGGTGACGTACACGAGCACGTGGGCCCGCTCACGGTGCGCATCGGCCCGCGGGTAAAAATCCTCGTCGAGCATAAATCCGGCCATCGCCCTGTCTCAGCTCGTCGCACGTTGCACGACGTGTGGGCCCCCGGCGGGGGCGTGCGCGCCGGCGCTGACCGCGCTCCCCTGCGCTGACCGCGCGCTGCTCTGCGCGCGTGGTCAGCGCGAGACCATGGCTGTGGGAGCCCAGCAAAGTTAGAATACCCTCGCTCCATGTCGCCGCGCTCAACCTCCGCGCCCGCACCATCGACAAGCTCGACGCTGCGGGCTGAGAGCGCGAGCCGCTCCTCCCCTTCCTCTGCGGCCTTCCCGCGCGGCAGCGCCCCCGACTCGGGCGACCCGGAGTCGCTCGATCTGGCGCTCCTGTCGTCGCTCCGGCAAGCCAGCGCGCCGTCGCCCGGCCCGGGGCGGTCGACGCGGCGCACCTACCGCGAGGGCGACGTGATCGGCGGCAAGTACCGGCTGCGCTATGTCCTCGGCGAAGGCGGCATGGGGATGGTGTGGCTGGCCCACAACGACGTGCTGAACATCGACGTCGCGCTCAAGTTCATCCGGCGCGAGGTCACCTCGACCGAGGCGGCGCTTCGCCTCCAGCAGGAGGCGCGCGCCGCGGCGCGGATCGACCACCCCTCGATCGTCCGGGTGCTCGACTTCGGCGAGTCCGATCACCGCGATCCGTACATCGTGATGGAGGTCCTCCGCGGAGAGCAGCTCGTCGAGGCGATCGAGCGCAGGAAGCGCTTCTCGCCCGCGGCCGCGCTCCGCATCCTGCTGCCGATCGCGAGCGCCCTCGCCGCGGCGCACGACCGCAAGATCGTCCACCGCGATCTCAAGCCCGAGAACATCTTCCTCGTGAAGAACGATCGCGGGGACGTCACCCCCAAGATCGTCGACTTCGGCATCGCCAAGGTGTGGAGCGAGACCGCGGGCGGCGACGTGACCAAGGCGGGCACGGTGCTCGGCAGCCCCGACTACATGTCGCCCGAGCAGGCGCGCGGCATCACCGACGTCGACGGGCAGACCGACATCTGGGCCTTCTCCGTGGTGCTCTACGAGACGATCACGGGCCAGAGGCCGTTCCTCGGCGGCAACTACCACGACCTCGTGGCGGCGATCATCGTCAAGGATCCGGCGCCGATCACCGAGCTCGGGGTCGGCGACCCGACGCTGTGGGGCATCATCGAGCGCGGGCTCGCGAAGGAGCGCTCGGAGCGGTGGCGGACCATGCGCGACATGGGCGTGGCGCTCGCGCGGTGGGCGACCGAGCACGGGGTCGAGGAGGACGTGGCCGGGACGTCGATCGCCGTCCACTGGCTGAGCGACGGCGGCCAGCGGCGCCTGTCCGAGCGGCCGCCCGCGCGCGCGTCGAGGAGCGGCGCGGACGTGGAGACGGCCGCGCGCGAGGAGAGCGCGCGCGAGACCGGCGGCCGGCGGCGCGCCGCCGTCCTCGCGCTGGCGGCGGTCGCGGCGCTCGTGACGATCGGCCTCGCGCTGTTCTCCCTGCGCACCATGACCGCGCGGGACGCCGGCGCCGAGCCGCCCCCGGCGGCGCCGCCCGCCGCGCCGCGCGACCCGTCCGCGCCCGCCGCGGCCACGCCCGCCGCGGCCGCGCCGCTCCCCGGGCAGAGCGCCGGGAGCCAGGGCCACGCCGGGCCGGAGCGCTCGGCCAAAGCGCCGCCCGCAATCGGCGAGCCGCGCCGCGGGACGGCGGACAGCGGCGCCGCCGAGCGAGAGCCCGCGGCGGCTCCCCGGAACCCGGGCGCGCGACGGAGCGCGGTCCCGCGGACGAGCTCGAAGACCCCTGGCGCTGCCCTGCCGGTCCCGGCTCGGCCGAACTTCTGAAGCCGCGATGCCGCCGGAGGTGAGACCCGCGCGCGAGGCGCGACATCGCAAGACCACGCTCGGCGCGCGCTGGCCGCTGCTGCTCGCGCTGGCCGTGCTCACCGGCGCCTGCTCGCTGCTCGCGGAGAGCGCCCTCTCCGACAAGCCGCCCGCGGGCGGCGCCGAGCCCCCGAACGGCGGCGCGTGCGCGCCGGGCTGCGCGGCGGACGCCTGCTGCGACGGCGCGTGCGTCGACCTGAGCCAGGACGGAGCGCACTGCGGCGCCTGCGGCAACGCCTGCGGCGCCGGGGAGTCGTGCTGCGGCGGGTCGTGCACCAGCGTGCTGAACGATCCGACGAACTGCGGCGCCTGCGGCGCGCCGTGCCTGAACACGCTGTGCGTGGGCGGCCACTGCTCGTCCGAGTGCGTCTTCGGCTTCGACAACTGCGACGGGAACATCGTCACCAACGGCTGCGAGGTCGACCTCACCAGCGATCCCGAGCGCTGCGGCGGTTGCTCCCTCCGTTGCCCTTCGGGCGCGATCTGCGACGAGGGGCAGTGCGCCTGCGCGCCGCCGCTCCTCGACTGCGACGAGCGCGACGACACGGGGTGCGAGACCGACGGCTCGTCGAACCCCGCGAACTGCGGCGGCTGCGGCGTCACCTGCGGGCCGAACATGGAGTGCCAGGCGGGCGTGTGCGGGTGCCAGCCGGGGTACGACGACTGCAACGGTTCGGCCGATGACGGCTGCGAGTCCACGCTCGGCACGAGCGAGCGCTGCAGGGCCTGCGGCGACACCTGCGCGGACGGCATGATCTGCGACCCGGGCGGCGGCTGCGCGTGCGCGAACGGGCTCCTCGACTGCGACGGCGCGCCCGGCTGCGAGTCGCCCGCGACCGACCCGACGAGCTGCGGCGCCTGCGGCGCGCAGTGCGCGCCGGAGACGCCGTTCTGCGACGGCGCCGCGTGCATGCCCACCTGCGCCTCGGGCCTCGCCGCGTGCGGCTTCTCGTGCGTCGACATGCAGACCAGCCCCAGGCACTGCGGCGCGTGCGGCGTGGCCGCGGGGCCGCACCAGCACTGCGAGGCGGGCGCGCTGGCGTGCGACGCGGGCTTCGCCGACTGCGATCCGAACGTTCCGGGCTGCGAGTCCGACCTCGCCAGGGATCCGCAGCACTGCGGCGCGTGCGGCACCGTCTGCAAGCCGGGCGCCGCGTGCGCCGCCGGCGCGTGCGCGTGCGGGGGGTTCACGCCGCACGACTGCGGCGCAGACTGCCGCGCCTGCTGCTCGGACGCGGACTGCTCCGATGGCGACGGCTGCACCGCGGACGTGTGCGCCGACGGCGGCACGGTGTGCCGGAGCACGGCCTGCGCCGAAGGACAGCAGTGCTGCAGCCTCATCGCGTGCCGCCAGTGCTGCACAAGCGCCGACTGCAGCGGCGACGAGATCTGCTCGGGCGGCGCCTGCATCCCGCCCTGCGGCAGCGGCCTCGCGGCGTGCGACGGGGCGTGCGTCAGCCTGGGCTCGGCCCAGCACTGCGGCGCGTGCGGGAACGCCTGCCTGAGCGGGCGCGAGTGCCGCGACGGCGCGTGCACGCCCGCGTGGGTCCTCATGACGAGGATCGGCGCGCCCGCGCCGCGGCAGCTGGCCGCGGCGACCTGGATCGGGAACGCGCTCTTCGTGTGGGGCGGCCGCACGGTGAGCGGGGACGTGAGCGACGGGGCGCTCTACGATCCGGCGCGCGACGTGTGGTCGTCGCTGGGGGGCGCGGGCGCCCCCTCGGCCCGTGTGGTCGCCGGCGCGGCGTGGACGGGCTCCCTCGTGCTCGTGTGGGGCGGCGGCTCGTTCGCGAGCACGTCGGGCCTGTCCACCGGCGGCGCGTACGACCCGGTGGCGCGGACCTGGCGCGCGATGAGCACCACGAACGCCCCCACGGCGCGGCGGTCGCCGTTCGCCGTGTGGACCGGCACGCGCCTCCTGATCTGGGGCGGCACCGCGGGCGGCGCCCCCGCCGCCGGCGGCGGGCTCTACGACCCCGTCGCCGACACGTGGGCGCCGATCTCCAGCGCCGGCGCGGCCCCCGCGCGCGACGGCGTCGCGTGGGCCTGGTCGGGCACGGAGCTCTACCTGTTCGGTGGGCGCGCCGGCGAGGCGACCACGAACGAGGGGTACGCCTACAACCCCACGACGGACGTGTGGCGAGCGCTGCCCACCGCGGGCGCGCCGGGCCCGCGGGCCGATGCGTTCGCGGTCTGGATGGGCAACCGGCTGCTCGTCTGGGGCGGCCAGGACAAAAACGACGCCACCCTCGACGACGGCGCGAGCTACGACGCGGCCGCGGGCACCTGGCTCGCCATCGACAACAAGGACGCCCCCTCGCGGCGCAGCCGCAGCGAGCGGCGCACCGGCTGGACCGGGTGGACCGGCGCGCGCGCGCTCATCGCAGGCGGGCGGAACGACGCGATGTTCAGAAAGGACGGGAAACTGTACGATCCCGCGGCAGGGTGGCACGCGAGCATGTCGCCCGCGGCCAAGCAGCACAGCTACGGCGTGGGGGTCTGGACGGGGACCGAGCTCATCCTGTGGTCCGGGCTCGACGGGCTCTTGCTCGTGGCCGACGGGGAGCGGTTCAGACCGTGACGCCGCGCCGGACGCGGGCGCTCGCGGGCCCCCTCGCGCTCCTCCTCGCGGCGGCGGGGCTCCTCGCCGCGCCTGCGCCCGCCGCGGCGCAGAGCGCGGCCGACGTCGCCGTCGCGCGCGAGATCTTCATCGAGGGCTCCGAGTTCGCCAAGCAGGGCCGCTGGGAGGAGGCGCGGAAGCGGTACGAGCGCTCGCTCGCGATCAAGCGCGCGCCGATCACGCTCTACAGCCTCGGGGTGGCTCAGCAGCAGACCGGCCAGCTCGTCGAGGCGCTGGAGAACTTCCGCGCGTTCCTTGTCGAGCCGTCCGCGCCGGCGACGAAGGAGTACGAGAAGCTCGCGCGCCAGGCGGTGCAGGAGCTCGAGCGCCAGATCGCGGCGCTCGATCTGAGGTTCTCCCCGGACGACGTCGCCGGCCTCGCGGTGAAGATTGACGGGGTCGACGTGCCCGTGGCGGCGCTCGATCGGCCGCGGCCGCTCAACCCGGGGCACCACACGGTGACCGCGAGCGCGCCGGGCTACCGCGAGGCGCAGCGGACCATCGCCGCGGCGCCGGGGAGCCGCCTCGTCGTCGTGATGACCCTGGAGCGCGACGCCGCCATGCTGGACGCGTCCGCCGGGCCGCGGGCGCCCTTGGCGAGCGCGCGGCCCGGTGGCGCGGCGCTCCGCGCCACGCCCGATGCCGCGACGGTCCGCGTCGTGCCGATCGTGCTGCTCGCCGGCGGCCTGACCACCGTCGCGGCCGGCGTGGCGATCGGCCTCCTCGGCGTCGCGAGCGCGTCGGACGCGCCGACGCGGGACGGGGACGCCGCCGACGCCGCGCGCGTCCAGGCGCTCGCGGGCGACATCGTCGCGGGCGCCGGCCTCGTCGCGGCGGGCGCCGGCGTGCTCGTGCTGGTCCTCGATGGCAACGCCGCCGGCGCCCCGCGCACGGCCCCGCCGCGCGCGGCGCTCGGCCCGCTCCGCCTCACGGTGCGCTTCTGACCTCCCCGCGGAGGGCCGGTCGCTACGCGGTCGGCATCTCGCTGCGGTCGAGGCTCACCACGACGAACGTGCCGTAGTTCAGGATCGTGAGCGAGTCCTCGTCCACGATGAGCACGCGGACGCACTGGGACGGCGATGGAGCGAGCAGGTCGGCGTAGGGGTCGAGCGGCGCCTCGTCCGCGGGCGGCAGCGCGGCGTGCAGGAACGCGTGGAGCCGCGCGCGATGGCCGAGGATGACGCTCGCGCCCGGCGGCTCAGCGCAGCCGGGCGCGGCGCTGCGGAAGAACAGCCGGCGCGCCGCCGGAGACACGACGAGGATCGCCACGTCGGTGACGTCGAGCCCGCTGCACGTGCACAGCTGCTCCACGCGATCGCTCACGGCGTCCTCCACCGTGCGGAACAGCCGCAGCCGCCTCCGCTGTCCCTCGGTGAGGCCCGGCTCCTCGAGGTAGCTCTCGAGACTGCACCCGTGCATGTTCCGCCCGCACCCGTAGGTCATGCCGCCTGCGCCGTGGCGCCCCCTGCCCGCCCGCCTCTGCCGGCCGGGTCGGACAGCCGCCACGCCTCCCCGCATGGGCGCTCATGCACGGGATTAGCCAACGCCCCCGGGCGCCGCGGCGCCGCTCCAGGACAGGGCGCGGTCGCCAGGCTCTCCACGGTCCACGGGCGGCGACCGGGACGCACGCCGCCCTCGCCCCTGCGCGGCGGGCCGGCGGCTACTGCGCTGCCGGCGCCGCGAACTTCGCCGTGAGCTCGACCTGGGCCACGCTGCGCTGGGCGGCCTGCTGGGCGCTGGCGCCGGGGGGCACGAGGAGCGCCTGGAGCCGCTGCGAGGCGTCGGCGGTGCCCGGCGCGTAGCTCGACGGCGACCAGATGAACGTGCCCTTTCCGGAGGAGTCGACCCGGTCGATGGTCAGCGTGACGTCGCCGTTCGGGCCCGGCAGCTTGAGATCGGCCCCCTCCGCGTACTGGCGCGTATCCACGCTGAACGAGACGAGATCCCCCTCCACCTTCTCGATCTTGAAGACCCGGTACCGCAGCACCGGCAGCTGCGCGCCCGACACCACGACGCGGTCGGTGACCATCCAGTAGGCCCCCGCGCCGACGGGCTTGTCCGGCAGCGGCGGCGTGAGGAGCGCGATGGCCTCCCCGAGGGCGGCGAGCACCGGCTGGAGCCCGGGATCGGCGTCCTTGGCCAGCTCGGGCCTGTAATTGCTGGCCACGTTCGCCGGCGAGAGATCGTAGCGCAGCGAGCTGCCCTTCAGCTTCGCCAGCGCGTCGGCGAGCTCCCTCGGCGGCCCGCCGACGGACATCGACGCGAGCGTCGCCGACGTGACCTTCGCGGTCACCTTCGTCGGCGCCGCGGGCGCGGCCGCGCCGTCCTTGGGGGGGTCCGCCGGCTTCTCCGCCTTGAGGCTCACGCCGAAATCGAGGTTCGGCATCCCCTGCGGCCCGCCCATGCGCAGCCCGAGCGTGATGGTGAGCTTTTGCTCGGATTTCGGGTCGATCTTCGGGGCGAGCCTGGCCCGCGGCTCGCTGCCGTCGTCGATGACCTCGAGCTTGTAGGGCACGTCCTTCGGGAGCGCGGCGACCGCGGCTTGCGGCGAGAACACGCCGTTCTCCGGCGGGCCGTCCGCCGCGCTGCCCGGCGGCGGCCGCTTCTCGGGGCCGCCCGGCGCCGCCGCCTCGGCGAGCGCCGCGCCGAGCTTGCCGCCGACGACCGGCAGCGCCGGGCCGGCGTCGAGCGCGCCCGCATCGACGGTGACCTGCGCCTTGCCCTTGTCCCCGTCGCAGCCCGCGAGCCCCGCCAGGGCGACCGCCGCGAGCATCGAAGCCATAACCCCGCGCCACCGAGTGTGCATGACGGCGGGTGTAGTCAAAACCCGCGCTGCGTTCCAGCACGCTCTTGCGCCGGCCAGGGAGCCGCCGTCGCGGGGGGAGCCGCCCGAGAGCCTGTCAGCGCCGCAGCGCGGCCTTGAGCCCGCCGATGTGCTCCAGGAGCTCGAGAGGCCGGAACGGCTTCGCGTAGTACGCGGTCGCGCCGAGCTCCTCGGCGCGGGCGCGCGCCTCGCGGTCGTCGAGGGCGCTGATCACGATGATCGGCAGGCTGGCGGTGGCCGGATCCGCGCGGAGGCGCGCGCAGACCTCGAAGCCGTCCATGCTCCCGGGGAGCATCAGATCGAGGAGGATCACGTCGAAGGGCTCGGTCAAGGCGCGCTCCACCGCCTCGCGGCCGGTGCCGACGCCGATGACCTCATGGCCGCTCGCGCCGACCAGCGCCTCGATCATGCGCCGGATCGCGTCCTGATCTTCACAGAGAAGGATACGCATGGTCGCGAGCTCACGGAGCGTCGCACCCGCGCCATCGCGCGGTCAAGCGGGAACGCCCCCGCCCGCCCGGTCCAATCGCGATCGGGATCGGGCTAGGCGCGGCGAGGGCGGCCGGCGAGCCGCTCGGCGCTGGCGGGCGGACGCAGCGCGAGCTCGATGCCCACGCGCGCCCCGCCGCCCTCGCGGCTCTCGGCGAACGCGCGGCCCCCGTGCGCCTCGGCGATGCGCTTGCACAGCGCCAGGCCCAGGCCGAGCGAGCCGCGCTCGGCGCCGCTCTCGCCCCCCTGCACCCGTTCGCGCCGGAAGAACGGCTCGAAGATGCGCGTCTCCTCCCCCTCCGCGAACCCGGGGCCGCGGTCCTCGACCTCGAAGACCACGCGGCTCGGACCGCCGGGACGGACCCGCAGCCGCTCGGCCCCGCCCGCGTGCGCGCGCGCGTTCTCCAGCAGGTTGGCGAGCGCGCGCGCCAGCAGCGTCGCGTCCGCCGCGAACGCCGGCGTCCCCTCGGCGACCTCCAGCAGCGTCGGGTCCAGCCCGGCGCGCTCCAGCGCGCGGATCGCGGTCTCGGCCGGGCTGAGGCGCGACACGGTGAGGGCCGCGAAATCGATGCGCGAGCTCGCCAGGAGATCGCCGACGAGCGCGTCGATTTCCATGACCTCGCGATCGAGATCGTCGAGCACGGACACGCTCGGCCCGCCGCTCCCGCGGGCCATCTCGGTGAGCAGGCGGATCCGGGCGAGCGGCGTGCGGAGCTCGTGCGACACGGCGGCGAGGAGCTCTCGCTGGTCGGCGATCTGGCGCTCGATGCGGCCAGCCATGTCGTTGACCGCCTCGGCGACCACGCCGACCTCGCCCTGCCCGTGGCAGTCGAGCCGGACCCGGCTCGACAGCTTGCCGGCGCCGATCTCGTGGGCGACGTGGGCCAGATCGACGAGCGGGCGGGCGAGGCGGCGCGAGATGAGGCCCGAGGCCCCCCACAGGACGACGCCCACGGCGAGCAGCGGCAGGGCGAGGCGGAGCGACGCGCCAGACCGGCCGCGCCCGGGGCAGAGGAGCACGGTGCCGAGCGGACCGCCCTCGCCGCGGACCGGCGCGACAAGGGTGTGGGCCCGGCAGGGCTGGCCGTACCGCGCGAGCCTCCGCCCCGTCGCGTCGCGGAGCTCGAGGTCGGTGTCGAAATCCTCGGCGATCACGCGGGCGAGGGCGTCGCGGGCCACGGGATCGGCCCAGACCCGCTGGAACTGGTGGCCCACGAAGGACTGGGCGCGGGCGTGCTCGCGCCGCCAGCCGGAGTTGCCGACGCGGTCGATGGCCCCGACCGTCGCGAT
Source organism: Sorangium sp. So ce590 (assembly GCF_051521365.1). Taxonomy (NCBI): domain Bacteria; kingdom Pseudomonadati; phylum Myxococcota; order Polyangiales; family Polyangiaceae; genus Sorangium; species Sorangium sp. So ce590. The sequence goes on along the minus strand of NZ_CP150346.1, from coordinate 2,577,718 downwards.
TGCGGCGAACGCGGTGATGAGGATGGTCGCGCCGAACCACATGAAGATCCGGCGGTGCAGCCGCGCGCTGAGGAAGCGGCCGATCGAGACCTTCCGCCCGTTCTCGTACAGCCAGGACCGGTAGCGGATCACGCGCGGTCCTTGGCGAGCACGTAGCCGACCCCGCGCACGGTCTTGATGAGCTTCGGCGACCTGGGATCGTCGGCGAGCTTCTGGCGCAAGTGCGAGATGTGCACGTCGACGGTCCGCCCGCCGACGTTGACGTCGCCGCGGCCGGCCTCCTCGAGGAGCGCGTCGCGGGCGACGACGCGGCCGGCGCGCCGCGCGAGGGCCACGAGGATGTCGAACTCGATGCCGGTGAGCTCCGCCGGCTTGCCCGCCACGCTGACCACGCGGCCGGGCACGTCGATGGCGATGTCGCCGGCCACGATCCGCTCGCCGGCGGCGTCGGGCGTGGCGCGCCGGAGCACGGCCCGGAGGCGCGCGAGCAGCTCGCGCGGGCTGAACGGCTTCGCGATGTAGTCGTCGGCGCCGATCTCGAGGCCGACCACGCGATCGGCCTCGTCGCCGCGGGCGGTGAGCATGAGGATCGGCATCGAGCTCTTCTGCCGGATGCGGCGCACGACCTCGATGCCGTCCATGCCGGGCATCATCACGTCGAGGAGGACGGCGTCGAAGGTGCCCGCGGCGAGCGCCGCGAGGCCTCGCGCGCCGTCGCCCGCGACGGTCACCATGAACCCGTTCTGCTCGAGGTAGCTCGCGAGCAGGGCGTGGAGCCTTGTGTCGTCGTCGATGAGCAGCAGCCGCAGCGCCATGGAGGACCCCGGGGAGCAGGGGCGGCAGCGCGCGGCTGCCGCCTCCTTTGTGTATAGCTCAGCGGTCCGCGCCGGTGTCGGGCTCCGGCGCTCCGGGGCGCGCGGGCGCGGCGCTCCGCCACGAGGAGCGCTCGGCCCCGCGCGCGGCGTCCACGCACAGGGACGCGACGTGGCGCTGGAAGGCGTCGCGGCGGGCCTCTGCGCGGCATCGCAGCGAGGAGAAGCCGGAGGCGTAACCGAAGACGGTGCCGAGGACGAGCAGCGTGATCGTGATCTGGCGTCGCATCATGGTCTCGTTGCCTCCTTCACGCCCACTCGCCGTGGGTCCTGTAGGGATCGGCGCGGTGGCCGCGCCCGCCGGCCCTGCCGGACCCCAGGTCGCGGAAGGCGGCCGGCCCGATCTCGATGAGATCCGCGAGCTGCTCGCGCTGGCGATCCTCGAGCACGGCGTGGACCTTGCCGAGCGCGCCGACCGCGGCCTTGCGCAGCGACTCGATGGCGGTGTCGTGCCGCGCGAAGAGCTCGCCGAGGCGCGTCTCGTCGAGGCTCGGGCTCCGCATCGCGGCCGCGACGTCCGCGCGCGTGCTGCGGATCTCGCTGCGGTGCGCGTCCGCGGCGGCGCGGAGCTCGTCGACGGCCGAGACGATGACCTTCTCCTGCGACGGCGTGGTGCCGAGCCGGTCGAAGAGGAACGACAGGAAGAAGCGACGGCGGAAGCCGAAGCCGCCGAAGCCGCGCCGGCCGAAGGAGCGCGGCCCCGCGCCCCAGTGCCCACCGCAATCGTACCGGCCGCCGCGCCTCAGGGTCATGATCAGGCCGATCAGACAGGCCGTTCCAACGACGAATCCCAACATGATGAGTACCCTCCGTGAGCGTCTCCGCTGTCGATACGTGCACGGGGAATGTCCGCGCGGCCCCGGTTCGTCCGGACGCGAGCGCGGCCCCGGCCGCAGGTGACCGGAGCCGCAGACGCGCGGCCCCGAGCTGCGAGGTCGGAGCCGCAGACGCGCGGCCCCGAGCCACGACGAAGCTGCGCAGGGCATGTGAAGGATGTGCAGGAACGCGCGTGAAGAAAGATGAAGACAGCCGCGCGGCGCTCGGTGCTGGACGACGCGGCGCGCCGTGCTGCGGCCGCGCCGTGCTGCGACGGAGCGGTGCGTCGTGTCGCGCGGGCGGCTTCGCGCCCTCGGACAGCTTTACTTCGCCGGCTCCACCTCGCCGATGTCGTCCAGGTCGGCCTTGGCCTTCTCGTCGCCCGAGACCGCCCACGGATTCGTGCGTTCGCTGTCGGGCGCAGCACCGTCGGCTCCGTCGTCGTCCCCCTCTTCTTCGAGGTCGTCGAGCGACTCGACCCCGGCCGGCGAGGAGCTCGGCGCAGGCGGCGTCGACGCGCGGGGCGCCGGGGGCGCAGGCGGCGTCGACGCGCGGGGCGCGGGGGGCGCGGGCGGCGTCGACGCGCGGGGCGCGGGGGGCGCGGGCGGCGTCGACGGGCGCGCCGACGAGGTGCCCGGGTCGCTCGGGAGCCTGCTGCGCGGCGGCTCGGCCACCTGCGATGAGATGAACGCCGCTGCGGGGCCCGCCGCAGCCGACGGCTTCGCCACGATGGCGCTCGGGGACGTGATGCTCCCGGCCGGCCTCGGGCCCGCGGGAGAGCCGGTCGGCGAGCTGCTCACCGAGGGCGGGAGACCTCCCGACGGCGAGCTCGCCGCCCCGGAGGAGGCCCCGCCCGGAGCGGCGCCCGCAGCGGGCTTGCCGGCCTGGCCCGGATCAGGCGCGACGCCGGACAAGACGGAGGCAGGCGCCGCCGACGCGGGCGCGCCGCCGGATGAGGCGGGGGCCAACGCCGCAAACGCTGGCATGGGCGCACCGCCCGGCGAGACGGGCGCCGACGCCGCCGGCTTCGACACGGGCGCACCGCCGGACGACGCCGGCGCCGGCGCCGCCGGAGCGCCGGCCGCCGGCGCGGGCGCGCTGCCCAGCGCGGCGGCGGGCGCGCCACCGCGGCCCGACGACAGCTCCGCCGGCGCCGCCCTCGGCGTGGCGGCGCGCGGCGTGTCGAAGCGCATCGCCTTCTGCGCGAGCTGCACCACGGGGAGGATCTCGCGCGGCGGGATGTTCGCGGCGATCACGTCCGGCCCGGCGATCGCGAGCTCGCCGTCGGCGTGGAACGGCACGCCCGGGCGCTCGCGCTCCTGCTTGAGCCGCGCGTTGTCGATGGCGACGCGGACCTCGAGCGGGATCCGGGTCTGCCAGAGCCGGCCGTCGATCGCCGTGCGCACGTCCCACGGCGTCAGGATCGGCGTCCTGCCGATGCCCTCGAACGGGCTCCGGTCCGCGAGCAGCGCCTTGAGCAGCCAGGCGACGATCTCCTGGTGCTGCGGCGTGTCCTGATCCCACGGCATCGACTCGCGGAAGAACTGCCAGTAACCCCCGGCCGGGCCGTACACGGAGAGATCGCGCGGATCGAACGCGGCCTCGAACGCGCGCGGGGTGATGTCGCCCTCGTCGATGACGGAGTCGATGAGCGCGCCCTGGAAGTCCGGCGTCTTGCGGCGGGCGGCCCGCGGCGAGAGGCCGGTGAGGGAGGTCGTGATCTGCTGGCGAACGTCGCCCCGCTCGCGGAACCAGTCCATCCGCTCGACCGCGCCGAACTGCTCGCGCAGCTTGACCGGCGTCCACCACGGCAGATCGAGCTCGCGCAGGCGCGCGATCAGCTCGGCCACGAGCTGCAGCGCAGGCTCGCTCGCGAGGTGCACGCGCGCCTCTCTCCTCAGCGTCTCGTCGTCCTTGCTCTCGGAATCCCGGTGCTGCAGCGATCGCTCCGCCATCGTTCCTCCGTGTTCCCCCGGCTGTTCAGCTGAATACCAGAACCGGATCCGCGACGCCCGCCCGCGCGCGCGACGGCGGAGCGCGCTCCGGCCCGGCGCGACCCGTGCCTCGACGCGAGCGCGCGGCGCGCATCTCCCGCGGACCGCCAGGATGTCGTTCTGCAACGACGCGCGAACGCAGCGGCGAGCAGCGGCCGATCTTCAAGGGCGCCCCCTCTGCGTGGCCGAGGCCAGCGCCCGAGGCCACCCGGCCGCGACGCGCGCCGCCTTGGATCTCGGCGCGGCGTCGATCCGGGCTAGGCTCTCGCGGCCATGCAGGAGGACGCGGGAGAGGGCGCGCGCGAACGCGCAGCGCGAGGGTTCGATCGGCTGGACCGCCCCGGGCGCGGGCTCTCGCCGTGGGCGCGCCGCGTCGCGTGGTCCGCCGCCGAGGCGATGCTCTGCGACGAGGACGAACGGGGCGAGCTCGCCCCGCCGGGCGCCGAGGTGTGCGAGCGCGCGGTCGCGGCGCTGGATCTCTCGCTCGGGCAGGCAAGCCCCGAGACGCGGCGCGGCTTCGCGCTGCTGGCCGCGTGCCTCGAGCTGCTGCCGCTCTTCGTGATCGGCGCCTTCGGCCGGATGAGCCGGCTCTCGCTCGGCCGGCGGCTCGCCTACCTCGAGGCGCTGGAGTCGAGCCGCTCCGGGCTCCTCGCGATGCTGCTCGTCGCCTTCAAGGTGCCCATGTGCATCCCCGCCTTCGAGGAGGGCGCGGAGCTCGCGCTGACGGGCCTCGACCGCGAGAGCACCGCGGCGCGGCGCAGGTTGCCCGAGCTCCGCCCGGCCGCGGTCGCTCCCGCCGCGCCGCGCGGGGAGGCGGACGAGGGCCCACGCGCGCAGCCCGCCGCCACGTCCGGCGCAGGGGGTGACGCGTGACCCACGCCATCGCGTCGAGCGCGCCGATCGTCCGCGGGCGCGACCTGCCGGCCGGGTTCGACGAGCCGTGCGACGTCGTCGTGGTCGGCTCCGGCGCCGGCGGCGCGGTCGTCGCGGCGCTGCTCGCCGAGGCGGGGCGCCGCGTCATCGTGCTGGAGGAGGGCCCCTACTACCGCCCCGACGACTACCAGCGCTGGAAGCCCAGCGAGTCGCTGCGGCGGCTGTTCCGCGAGGGCGGCATGGTCACGGCGTTCGGCGTGGGCCAGACGCCGATCATCTCGCTCACGCAGGGGCGCGCCGTCGGCGGCTCGTCGGTGGTGACCGGCGGGGTCTGCTTCCGCATCCCGGGCAGCGTCCACGCGCGGTGGGTGCGCGACCTCGGCCTCGACGAGCTGTCGGAGCGAGCGCTCGAGGCGGCGTACGAGAGCGTCGAGCAGCGGCTCGACGTCCGCGAGGTCCCCGAGGCGATGCGCTCCGCGTCGACGGCGCGGTTCGTCGAGGGGGCGAGGCGGCTCGGCATCCCGATGCGCCCGCTCCGCCGCAACACCGGCGACGCCTGCGAGGGGAACGGCCGGTGCAACTTCACCTGCCCCGCCGGCGCGAAGCGCTCGGTCGACGTCGCCTACCTGCCGTCGGCCACCGCGCACGGCGCGCGCGTCGTCGCCGACGCGCTGGTCGAGCGGATCGACGTGAAGCGCGGGCGCGCCGCCGGCGTCGAGGGGAGGCTGCTCGGCGGCGAGCCGGGGGCTCCGCCGCGCCGGTTCCGCGTGCGCGCGAAGGCCGTGGTCGCGGCGTGCGGCACGCTGCACACGCCGCTGCTCCTCCGCACGGCGGGCGCCTTCAAGGCGAGCGGCGCGCTCGGCAACGACGTGACGCTGCACCCCGCGGTGCGCGTGGTCGCGCGGTTCGACGACGCGCTGAACGGCTGGGACGGCGCGCTCCAGAGCGTCTACTCCGACCACTTCGACGCCGAGGGGATCAAGCTCGTCGGCGTCTACTCGGCGGTGAACGTGCTCGCAGCGGGCCTCCCCGGCGTCGGGCCCGCGCTGCGGCGGCGGGTCCGCGCGCTGCCGCGCTGCGCCGTCTTCGGCGCCATGATCCACGACGAGGGCGGCGGCCGCGTCCGCCCCGGCCCCGGCCGCGAGCCGCTCGTCTCGTACGCGATGGCGCCGCGGGATCTCGCGCGGCTGCGCCGCTCGATCACCCTCCTCAGCGAGATGGCGATCGCCGCCGGCGCGCGCGAGGTCTACACCGCGATGATCGGCGAGCCGCCGATCACGTCGATGGACGCCGCGCTCGCGGCCGAGCGCGCGCCCATCGACGCGCGCCGCATCGAGTGCATGGCGTTCCACCCGCTCGGGAGCGCGCGGGTGGCGAACGATCCCCGGCGCGGGATCGTCGACCAGGACGGCGAGTGCTTCGAGCTGCCGGGGCTCTTCGTGGCCGACGGATCCATCATCCCCACGAGCATCGGCGTGAACTCGCAGGTGCCGATCATGGCGATGGCGACGCGCATCGCGTGGCGGATGGCCGAGCGCTTCCCGAGGCTCGCGGCGGAGAGCCCCGCGTAGGGGCGCAGGGCGCGGTGCTAGCATGTCGGCGCGGGCCGACAGCCGAGGTTTCAGGATGCAAGCGATGATCGATCTCCGCTCCGACACGGTGACCCGACCGACCGCGGCCATGCGCGCGGCCATGGCGGCGGCCGAGGTCGGCGACGACGTGTACCGGGAGGACCCCACCGTGCGCAGGCTCGAGGAGCGCGTCGCGGAGCTGACGGGCAAGGAAGCCGCGCTGTTCGTGCCGAGCGGGACGATGAGCAACCAGATCGCGCTGCTCTGCCACACGCAGCGCGGCGACGAGGTGATCGCGGGCGAGGGCGCGCACTGCGCGTTCTACGAGAGCGGCGCCGCCTCCGCCTGGAGCGGCGTGCAGTTCGTCTTCGCCGGGCGCGGCGGCCTGTTCAAGGCGGCGGACGTCGAGGACGCGATCAAGCCGCCGCAGTACTACCTGCCGCGCACGCGCGTCGTCGCGATCGAGAACACCCACAACCGCGCCGGCGGGCGGGTCTTCCCGCAAGACGACGTCCTCGCCATCGCGTCCGTCGCGCGCGCGCACGGGCTCGCGCTCCACCTCGACGGAGCGCGCCTCTGGAACGCGGCGGTCGCCTCCGGCCGGACGGTCGCCGAGCTCGCGCGGCCGTTCGACACGGTGAGCGTGTGCTTCTCGAAGGGGCTCGGCGCCCCGGTCGGCTCCGCGCTGTGCGGCGGCGCCGACGTGGCGCGCGCCGCGCTGCGCTTCCGGAAGATGCTCGGCGGCGGCATGCGGCAGGCCGGCGTGCTCGCCGCCGCCGCCCTGTACGCGCTCGCGCACCACCAGGGCCGCATCGCCGAGGACCACGAGGCCGCGCGCGCCATCGCGCGGGCGATGCGCGAGGCGGCGCACCGCGCCGCCCGCTCGGCCGGAGCAGAGGCGCCGCCCGCGACGATCGACGAGCCCGAGACGAACATCCTCTACGTCGACGCGCCGGGGATCCCGGCCGAGCGGCTCGTCGACGCAGCGCGGCGGCGCGGCGTGCTCATCGGGACGACGGGCAGGTGCACCGTCCGCGCCGTGACCCACCTCGACGTCGCGCCCGAGCAGGTCGCGCACGCGGCGAGCGCCCTCGCCGAGGCGCTCGCCGAGGTGCTGCCTTCGCCGCGCGATCGCGGCGCCGCGGGCGTGCGCGCATGAGCCGTCGCATCGCCGCGAACGCCTCCGCCGCGGCGGTCGCCCTCGCGATCGCCGCGCTGCTCGGCCCCGCGTGCGCGCCGGCGCGCGGCGACGCCTACCTCGCCGCGCTGGCCGCCGGCGAGCGCGCCTACCACGCGGGGCGCTACCACGAGGCGGCCCGCTCGTTCGACGGCGCCGCCTCGCGCGCGCTGCGCGTGAAGGACCGCGACGAGGCGCGGCTCATGCAAGCGCGCGCCTTCGAGCGCGCGGAGGCCTGGGGCGAGGCGCGCGCGTCGTACGAGCGGCTGCTCGCCGACTCGCCGCATGGGCCGCGCTCGGTGCGCGCGGAGTTCGAGCTCGCCGATCTCGCGATCGAGCACGGCGACGCCGACGCGGGCTTCGCGAGGCTCCTCGCGGCGACGCGTCGACACCCGTCGCACGGGCTCGCGCGCAACGCGCTGAAGCGGCTCATCCAGCGGGAGGAGGAGCGCGCCGGCGCGGGCGGCGCGCTCGCGTGGCTGCGGCAACAAGGCCCGTCGTTCCGCGGGACAGCGCTCGATCAGGACGTCGCCTACCACACGGGCCTGCTCCTCGAGCGCAGCGGCGATCGCGAGGGCGCGCTGCGCGCGCTCGTCGCTGCCGCGCGCGCGCACCCGTACCCCGCCGGCAACCTGACGGACAACGCGCTCTTCCACGCGGCGGAGCTCGCCGCCTCCCTCGGGCGCCCCGAGGAGGCCATCGGCTACCTGAGGGAGATGCTCGCGCCGCGCGAGCCCGCCGTGACCGGCAGCTACGATCGCGAGAAGTTCGACGACGCACAGCTGGAGATCGCGCGCCTCTACCGCGACGCGCTCGGCGATCGCGCGGCCGCGCGCCGCGAGCTGCGCAAGCTCTACACGAACCACCCCGCGTCCATCCTGCGCGACGACGCGCTCTGGGCCGAGGCGAAGCTGTGGCGCGAGGAGGGCCGGACCAGGGAAGCGTGCGCCACCGCGGCGCTGATCACCCGGGAGCTCCCCGACTCGCGCTACGCGCGTTGCGCGCACGCGATCTGCCCGTCGCTCCCGGCAGCGCAGCGCCCGTGCGCGGACTACATCGTCCGCGAGCTCGACGGCGAAAAGGCCCCTTGACGCGGGGGCGCCGCCCTGGCGGCGCCCCGCCCGCGATCAGTCGTCCTCGTCGTCCGCGGGCTCGAGCTCGGCGTCGTCGTCCTCCTCGTCGTCATCGTCGGCGAGGTCGTCGTCCTCGGCCTCGTCGAGGTCATCGTCGTCCTCGCGCGGCTCGTACTTCAGATCGATGCCGATGTCGCCGAGCTGCGTCTCGAGGAGCTCGAAGAGCTCGTCCACGTCGTCGCCCCCCCACTCGTCGAGCACGTCGGTCAAGAACTCAAAAAAATCACCGCTGTCCAGACGACGCTCGATCTCTTCGACCTGCTCCTCCGAGAACGCTTCGAGGACGTCCTCGCGCAGCGCTTCGGTGTCGCCTTCCTCAACGGCATCCGCCGCAGAGAGGCGGATCTGCTTTACGGCACGCTTGTCGAGGTGAATCTCCATGAAGGTGGCTTCGTTTAGGCGACCCTCGCAGTCGCCGTCAAGCGGCGTATGGCGTCGAGCTTCAAGAGACCGCTCGCCTCCCCTTCCCGTCCCCTCTTTTCCTGGGGCGTGCCGCCGGCGCGCCGAGAGGCCAGGGTCTGGACGGCCGCCCGCGGGCCCCGTCCCCCGCGCCGCGGAGGGGCGTTGCCGGCGGCAGATCTCTCGCGTATCTCAAGCAGCTCGTGCGTTTACGACCTCCGCCCGGCGCGCTCCCGGCCGCGACCCTCGCGGCAGGAGCCCTGCTGTCCTTGACAGCACCGGCCGCGCCGCCGGATCGCAAGACCGAGAGCGACCTCCCCCGCGCCGCGCCGGACGCACCCGCCGGCGCCAGGACAGGCGAGGCCGCGGACGAGAGGCTCGACGGCGGCCTCGCCACGCCCACCGAGGGCGCCGCGCAGGGGAACGAGGCCACCCCCGCGCAGCCGCTGCCTCCTCCCGTCAAGCCGCGCGTCGAGCTCGCCGCCCGGCCGCCGCCGCTGCACGTCGAGTACGTGCAGTACGGCGTCGCCCTCGTGGCGGAGATCAGCCTCGACCCCGGCGCCGTCTGCCCGCGGTCGGGGCCCCTGTACTCGTGCATCCTGGGCAGCGGCGGCGGGCTCGCGATCCGCGGCGGCTACCGCTCGCCGGGCCCCTGGTACTTCGGCGGCGCGTACCAGTTCACCAAGATGGACTCGAGCAACCTCTACCGGCTTGGAATCTTCCAGCAGCTGCGCGCCGAGATGAGGTACCTGCCGGACATCGGCTACCGAGCGGCCCCGTATTTTTCCGCCGGCATCGGCGGCATCGTCTACGGCAACGAGTGGGGCGTCGAGACGGGCGGCGCGCTCATCTTCAGCGGCGTCGGCGTCGAGCTGGAGGTGTCGCGCCGCGCCGTCCTCGGCGTCAGCTGCGTCTACCGGCCGGTGCTGATCTCGGGCTGGAAGGACACGGCCAACTATGAGCGGGCCACCGCCATCGCGCAATTCGTGGGCTTCGAGCTCCTGCTCGAGGTGCGGACCGAGCTCGGTCGGCGCTGAGCGGCTCCCCTGCCGATCGAGAGAACGCACCGTCTACTTGACTCGACCGTCGCTCCGCGGTCCCCTCGGCAGCGTGATCTGCGATGTGTGCGGTCGCGACAACGCGGGCGATCTGACGTTCTGTCAGGATTGCGGCCGACGGCTCAAGGTGCGCGAGGCGCGCGTCGCCCCGCCGACGCCGCCGAGCGGCCTGCCGCAGGTGTCGCTCCCGGCCGTGGCGGCGCCCGCGCAGGGCGACGCGCCGCCGGCGAACGACGCCCGCGCGAGCGCCCGGGCGCCGGGCGCTCGCGGCGCCCCGGGGCGCCTTCGCCCGGAGGCGCCGGTGTTCTCGTTCAGCCCGATCGGCTCGGCGAGGACGGAGCCCGCGATGCCGGCGATGCACGGCCGCGCGGAGATCACCGCCCGTCCGGCGCGCGAGGGCGCCGCGACGCCGGCCGCGGGCGCGCTGGACAGCGCCATCCAGATGGCGCCGGCGCTGCAAGGGCCGAGGATCACCGGCCGGGGCGACGCGCCGGTGCCCGCGGCGATCGCGACCCCCTCGATCACCGAGGCGCTGCTGGGGCTCTCCTGCCCGAGCTGCGGCGTGGACAACCCGCCGGGCTACCGCTTCTGCGTGACGTGCGGCGCGCCGCTCCACCGGAAGGACGGCGCCGCGCCGGCGGGCGCACCGCAGCCGGCGAGCGTCGCGTCGAGGAGGGGGAGGGGCGGCGAGCCGGACGCCGCGCTCTCCCCTGCCGCGCCGGACGTGGCGCCCCCGCCGCTCGAGGAGACGGGGACGACGGCGCGGGGGGTCCAGGACGCTGCGCTCCGGCACGCGCCTCCGCCCGAGGCCGCGCCTCCGCCCGAGGCCGCGCCTCCGCCCGGATCGGGATCGCGCGACGAGCGCCCCGGCGGCGGGGACACGCAGCGGCAGAGCCCCGGCGCCTCGCCGCCGGGCCGAGCGGCGTCTCCTCCGCTGCCCCCCGTCGCCCTGCCGCCCCCACGGCTGCCCCCTCCGGCGACCAGCGGGAGCCCCCTCGACAAGATCGTCGGCTCGCCGGTGCTCGACATCGCGTCGTCGCGCCAGACGCCGACCCCGCCGATCGAGTGTGCGCGCTGCCATGGCCAGTGCCTTTCGGGCACGCGGTTCTGCAAGTACTGCGGGGCGCCGCTCGACGGCGAGCGGCCGGTCTCCGAGCGCCCGTCCCGGGCCGCCGCCGACCGCCCGCAGCCTGCGCCCTCGCCCGTCCCGGAGGTCGGGCGCGCCCCGCCGCGACCGCCGCAGGGCGACGCCGCCGGGCCGAGCTCGATCGAGACGGGCAGCACGCCGCCGCCCTCCCAGGCGCCGCTCGCTCCGCTGCGGGCGTCCTATTCGGTGCGCCCGCCGGCGTGGGTCCCGACCGACACGCGGCCGACCCGGGCGCCCGAGGGCAAGCTCATCGTGATCGTCGAAGACGGGACCGAGGGAAAAAGTTTTTCCCTCACCGGCTCGCAGATCGACATCGGCCGCAGCGAGGGGGATATCGTCCTCGAGGACGACCTGTACGTCTCGCCGCGGCACGCCCGGATCATTCCGCAGAGCGGGTCCTGGGTTCTCCGCGACCTGGGCAGCGTCAACCGCATCTACCTGCGCATCCGGAAGACGCACCCCCTTCGAGATGGCGACTTGCTCCTCCTGGGCCTCGAGGTGTTACAGTTTCAGACCGTGAACGACGGGGAGCGAGGCCTCGGCCATGCCATCCAGCATGGAACGTTGCTGTTTGGCTCGCCCGCCATCCACCGGCGGGCGAGACTTTGCCAGCGGACGGTGGAGGGCGTGACGCGAGACGTGTACCACCTCTACCGGGATGAGACGGTGATCGGACGGGAGACGGGAGACATCGTGTTCACGGCCGATCCGTTCCTCTCGCGACGCCACGCCGCCATCCGGAGGAACCCGGCCACGGGGGAGTACGCGCTCACCGACCTGGAGTCGTCGAACGGGACGTACGTCGCCATACGCGAGGACGTCAGCCTCCTGGATCGCGATTTCGTGCGCATCGGGCAGCACCTGTTCCGCGTGGATCTCTCCCGATGAGCGACCAGACCGTCCGCGAAACGCCGACCGATGCGCTGGAAGTCGAGGGGCTCCCGAGCGCGGCGTCGGTAGGGACCGACTCGAGCAGCAACGCGGGCAAGGCCCTTGGTGACTCCCCGCACGGCGCCGCGTCGCTCGAGTCCGGCAAGGCGGGGTCTCTGGAAGCAGGCAAGCCCGTGAACTGGAAGCCGCCCACGCCGCCCAAGATGCGCTCGGCCGTGAACGCCGCGCGCGAGCAGAAGGCTGGCATCGCCGTGAAACCCATGAAAGCGCCCAGCGCCCCGAGCCCCGACAAGGTCGGGAGGAAGCTCCCCCCACCGCCGCGGGTGCGGCTCACCGCCGGCGGGCTGCGCGACGACGACGCGGATGGAAGCGCGACGAGGTCGTCGGACGACCTCGCGGACGCGGCGATCCCCGACGCGCCGCCGGCCGCCGCTCAGGCGCAGGCCGCCCGCGCTGCCCCGGCGATCGCCACGTCGCGCAACGACGGCGCGCTCGACGAGCCCCCCGCCGCGGAGGCCGCCGTCGGCGACGGCTCGACCGGGCGCCCCCTTGCGGGCGAGGCGACGGCGGGCCGCGAGCCGGCCGAGGGCGCGCAGCGCCCCGACGACATGGACAGCGAGGCAGCAACGCCGGCCGAGCCGCAACGACCCGAGGTCGTGCTGCGGCTGTTCGGCCGGACCGACGTGGGTCAGGTCCGCGAGCACAACGAGGACAACTTCATCGTCGCGGATCTCACCAAGGCGAGCCGCGGCCTGATGGAGATGGACCGCTACCAGGTGGTCGGCGAGCGCGGCGCGCTGCTCGGCGTGTGCGACGGCATGGGCGGCGCCGCGGCCGGCGAGGTCGCGAGCCAGCTCGCGGTCGACATCATCTACCAGCGGATGAGCGCCGGCGGCCCCCCGCAGGACCACGACGAGCTCGCGGCGCGGCTTGTGCAGTCGATCGAGGCCGCGGGCCTCAGGATCTTCAGCGAGGCGAAGCTCGATCGGACCCGGCGGGGGATGGGGACCACCTCGACCATCGCCGCGCTCATGGACGATCACCTGTTCCTCGGCCAGGTCGGCGACAGCCGCGCGTACGTCCTGCGCGGCGATCGGCTCGTGCAGGTGACGCGCGATCAGTCGCTCGTGAACCAGCTCATCGAGGCCGGCCAGCTCACGGAGGAGGAGGCCGAGACCTTCGAGCACAACAACATCATCCTCCAGGCGCTCGGCACGGCGGACTCGGTGCAGGTCGACCTCACCTTCGTGGAGCTCAAGCGGGGCGACACGCTGATGCTCTGCTCCGACGGGCTCTCGGGCATGGTGCGGAACGAGGAGATCCGCGAGGTGCTGCGGACCGTCGACGATCCGATCGAGGCCTGCAAGGTGCTGACGGATCGGGCCAACCAGGCCGGCGGCCACGACAACATCACGGTGGTCGTCGCGAAGTTCGACGGCGACGGGCTCGCCGAGGCGGACCTCGTGGACATCGAGGAGCTCCGTTACCAGAAGTACTCGCTGCCCGAGCACCTCCTGGCCCAGAACGCCGTCGCCTCCGAGCCGGCGCGCAAGGTGAAAGAGCTCGACGAGAAGAAGATCTCGCAGCGCCCCCCCTCACCGAAGTCGTGGCTGACCGGTGCAGACGGCGATCTGGGCGATGACGGCGACGACTACGACCCCGTCATCGCGGCGCTTCCCCCGGACGAAGCGCTGGAGGAGCGCAAGGCCCGCGCGCCCGTCCAGGGCGACGAGCCGATCATGATCCCGACCGACGGCGCGCCGCAGTGGCTCGTGATCTTGATGATCGTGAGCGCTGTCGCGTGCGTTACCATCGCCGGCTACTACCTGCTCCGTTAGGGCGCGCGCAGCGCACGTGCGCGCGCCCCCAACCGCGATGCTGCGCAGCAACGACAAGCGCGGCCGGCAGACTCCGGCCGCACCGCAGGAAGGGTCCGCCCCGCGACGATCGGACGCGGACGGCCGCGTCGACGTGGAGACCGCGCAGCGCATCATCAGGGATGCCGTCGTGCAGGCGATGCAGCGCGAGGAGAAGGCGCTCGCGCTCGTGCGCGCCAAGGCGGACGAGGCGCAGCGCCGGGTGGCGCGCAACAACCTGCTCCTCGGGCTCGGCGTCGCCGCGGCGCTCGTCGCCGTGGGGGTGGCGGGCGTGGTCGCGTACCGGTCGCGCCAGGCGGCCGACGCGCTCGCGGGCGAGGTCGGGCTCGGGGTCACGCCCGCGGCGCGGCCATCGGGCGAGATCCCGGAGCAGGTGCTCTCGGGCCGCGCGATCTTCGAGCAGAACCGGCTGGCGCTCTACGTGATGGGCTACAAGGTGGACAACCGCATCGGCGGTTGCTGCTCGGCCTTCGCCATCGCGCCCGATCTGCTCGCCACGAACGCGCACTGCGTCCGCGACTGCCGCGCGCGCGGCGGCACCTCGATCGCCACGCAGAACGACTCGATGGGGAAGACCCGCCTCCGCATCGTCGCGATGTCGGCCCACCCTGCGTACAAGCCCGGGCAGGCGGGGGCCGGCTCGCCGGACGTCGCCCTGCTCCGCATCGACGGCAGGGCGTCGCACACGGTGAAGCTCGCGAACGACGCCGAGCTGCGGGCCATCGGGCCGGGCGACGACGCTTACGTCCTCGGCTTCCCCGGTCGTCTGATGGACCCGCTGAGCCCCTCGGCGACGTTCCTGGAGGGCCGCATCGGGCGGGTGACCGGCATCGACGAGGAGGCGACGACGCCGGACCGCGCCGTCCTCATCCAGCACGATGCGGTCACGCGCGGGGGCAACAGCGGGAGCCCCATCTTCAACCAGTACGGGCACGTGATCGGCATCCACGCCGCGCACATCGACGACGAGAACGACGTGACGATCGACGGGCGCAAGACGACGGTGACGCAGAGCTCGCCGTTCCGGATCGGGATGCGCATCGATCTGCTGAAGGGGGTCCCCGCGCCGTGATGCTGCGCGTCGTGCACACGTTCGGGCGCAACGCCGGGTCCGTGGAGCTCCATGACAGACGCGTGGTGCGCTTCGGTCGCGCGCCGGACAACGACGTCGTGTTCGACCCGAACCACGATCGCGACGCGAGCAGCCACCACGCCGAGGCGCGCCTCGAGGCGGCGGGCTGGGTGCTCTACGACCTCGACAGCCGCAACGGGACCTACGCGGGCGGGCAGCGGATCAAGCGGCACCCGATCGCCTCGGGCGATGAGCTCACCTTCGGCACGAAGGGCCCGCGGGTGCGGCTCGAGCTCGTCGAGCGACATGCGCCGGGATCGCCGCATGCGCACGCGCCGCCGCCTCACCCCGCGCCCGCCGCGTACCCCGCGCCCGCCGCGTACCCCGCGCCCGCCGGCTATCCCTCGCCCGCCGCTGCCTATCCCTCGCCCGCCGCTGCCTATCCCTCGCCCGCCGCTGCCTATCCCTCGCCCGCCGCTGCCTATCTCGCGCCCACCGCGGCCCCCCCGGCACCGGCCGCGGGCTGCCCCGCGCCCACCGCGGCCCACTCCGGGCACGTCGCCGCCGCGCCGCCGGCCGGCGCCCGGCGGGTCGGCGAGCGGACGATCGCCATGATGATCTCCTCGGCCGTCTCGGCCGCCACGGGGCGCGCGAAGCCCCGCGGCACCGTCGAGATCAACGCCATGCTCCACAAGGAGGTGCGCGCCGCGACCGCCGGCCAGCGCCGCACGACCTACGTCCTCGCCCTGCTCCTGGTGGTCGCGCTCGCGAGCCTCGCCGGGCTCATCGTTTATAACCGCTCCTCCCACGACGAGATCAGCCAGCTCCGCGCCGAGCTCGCGCGCCTCCCGCCGGAGGACCCGCGGCGCAAGGAGATCGAGCGCCGCCTCGGCACGCTTCACCCCTCGAACGCGAACTTCGGGCGCAACCTCCACGACCGCGTCAGAAAGGGGATCTTCATGCTCGCCTCGGGGCGCGAGGGGTTCTGCACGGCGTTCGCGGTGCGGCCCTCCATCCTCGTGACGAACGCGCACTGCATCTCCGCGGCCAAGCGCCGCGGCGGCGCGATCGTGGCGCTCGAGAACGAGGGCCGGGGCCAGATAAGCTTCGCCGTGACCAGCATGCGGCCACACCCCCTGTACCGCGAGAGCGCGGACCAGCTCACCCCGGACATCGGGATCGTGTCGATCACCGGGCGCGCCGCCGCCGTCCTGGAGCTCGCCACCCGGGAGGAGCTCGCCGCGGCCGGCGCGGGCGACGACGTGTACCTGATCGGCTTCCCCGAGCGCCTCACGGACGCCGCGAACCCCGTCGCCACCTTCCTGGCCGCCAACATCGGCCGGACCACCGGCGCGAACGGGCGGCCCGCGGCCGCGGCCGACGCCTGGCTGATCCAGCACGACGCCCGCAGCACGAGCGGCATGAACGGGAGCCCCATCTTCAACGGCCAGGGCAAGGTCATCGGCATCAACGCCGGCGGCTACCTGGAGGGCAACGACGAGACGATCTCCGGCCAGAAGACGGAGGTGGTCAAGGCCTCCCCCTACAAGTTCGGGATGCGCATCGACCTGCTCGACGCCATCCTGCGCTGATCCCCGCGCGAGAGACATGCTCCGCCACGCGCTCCGCCGGCTCCTCTGGACGCTCCCCACCCTCGTCGGCGTCTCGCTGCTGACCTTCTTCGTGCTCTCCTTCGTCCCGGATCCCACGGACGATCCGCTCCTCGCCAGCTCCCTCTCCAGCGCGGAGCTCGCGCGGCTCCGCCGGGAGCGCTTCCTCGATCTCCCGCGCTTCATCAACCTGGAGCCGCGCGACGTGCGCCTGCGCGCCCTCGCGGCCGCGCAGGCCATCGCGGCCGGCGGCGACGGCGCGGCCGCCGCGGCCGAAGAGCTGCGGCGCCTCGGCGGCGCCGCGCTTCCGCACATCCTGCCGCTCGACGCGCTCGCGCCCGAGCCGCGCACCCGCGTCGCCCTCGCGCTCGCGCCGGTCGCGGCGCGGATGGGCCTGCCGCGCGCCGACGAGGCCGCCGATCCGGCGCACGCCGTCGCCTTCTGGACGCGCTTCTGGGACGACCGCGGCATCGAGTTCCGGAGCGCGTCGGTCCGGAGCGCGGTGCGGCGCCTGGTCCGCTACGGCTCCGCGTCGCGCGCCTCCGAGCTGCTCGAGCTCGACACGTTCGCCCTGCAGCCGGTGATCGCCGCGCTCCAGCCGCCGCGCGACGCGGCGACGCTCGCTCAGGCGCGCGCCCTCGTCGAGGTTGCGGCCCACATCGCGGAGATCGACGACCGCATCGCCCCGGGCGAGGACCTCGCGGAGGCCCGCGCGTGCGTCACGCGGTGGAAGTCCTTCTGGAACGTGTACCGCAGCGACTTCGAGGTGTTCTCCGGCCCGGCGCGGCTCGCGGCGACGGTGCTCGAGACCCGGTACGGCAAGTGGGCGCTCGGCGCGGTCACCCACCGCCTCGGCGTCGCGGCGACCGGCGAGCCGGTGCTCGACGAGCTCGCGCGGCGCGCGCCGGTCACGCTCACGCTCGTGTTCGGAGCGATCGCCCTCGCGTACGCCGTGGCCGTCCCGCTCGGCGCGCTGAGCGCGGCCTCGCGCGGTCGGCGGAGCGACTCCGCCATCGCGGCCGCCGTGCTCATCTTCGCCGTCCTCCCGACCGCCGTCGTGGCCGTGGCCGCCGCGCTGCTCTCGGGCGGCGCGCGGTCGCTGCTCCTGCCGACGTGCCTCATCGCGCTCTCGCTCATCGCCGCGCCGACGCGGCAGCAGCGCGCCGCGCTCGTCGCCGTCCTCACGCAGGACTTCATCCGGGCCGCGCGGGCGCGCGGCGCCGGCACCGCGCGCGCCATCGCCGTCCACGGCCTGCGCAACGCCGCGCTCCCGGTCGTGACGCTCGCCGTGCTGGAGCCCCCGATGGCGCTCGGCGGCGCCTTCGTCGTGGAGCGCGTCTTCGAGCTCCACGGGCTCGGCGAGCTCACCCTGCTCGCCGTGCAGGCGCGCGACGTGAGCTGGCTCATGGCCATCTCCATCGGCGCCGCCGGCATCGCCGCGCTCGGCGTGATCGCGACCGATCTCGCCTACGTGCTCGTCGATCCGCGGCTCGGCCCGGCGGTGCTCTCGCGGAGGAACGGGGCGTGACCCACGCCGCGGCGTTCCTCCGCCGGATGGTCGGCAGCAAGCGGGTCGCCGCGGGCACCGTCCTGCTCGGCGTGCTCGCGCTGCTCGCGATCTTCGCCGAGCTCCTCGCCGCCCCTGCGCCGATCGCCCGGTTCGGGTCGGACGGCGCCGAGATCCTGCCCGCGGTCACCGACGCCGCGGAGCTCGAGTCGCTCACCGAGGCCGAGCTCCGGGTGCGCTTCGAGGTGGGCGTCGCGATCTGGCCGCCCATCCGCTACGGCCCGGAGCAGCGCACCGACGCCGGCCCGAACGCGTCGCCCTCGCTCGACCACCCGCTCGGCACGGACTTCGAGAGCCGCGATCTCGCCGCGCGGCTCATCTACGGCGCGCGCACCGCGCTCGGCCTGTCGCTCAGCGCGGTGCTCGTGGGCATGTTCCTCGGCGTCGTGCTCGGCGGGCTCGCCGGCACGCTGCGCGGCGTCTGGAACGACGGCCTCGTCCGCCTCGTCGAGACGGTCGACACCTTCCCGGTGATCCTCGTCGTGGCGATCGTGCGCGCCATCGAGCGCGAGCCCTCCGCGCTGTCGCTGGTGCTCGCGGTCGCGCTCGTCCGCTGGGCGGAGATCGCGCGCCTCGTGCGCGCCGAGGTGCTGCGGGCGTCGAGCGAGGAGTACGTGATGGCCGCGCACGCGCTCGGCAGCACCCGGCTGCGCGTCTTCTACCGCCACATCCTCCCGAACGCGCTCGGCCCCACGATCGTGAGCTCCGTGCTCGGCGTGGCCTCCGTGGTCCTGCTCGAGGCGGCGATCTCGTTCCTCGGGATGGGCGCGCCCTCCCGCGTGGCGTCGTGGGGGGAGACGCTGGGCCAGGCGGCGCGGCACCCGAGCGAGATCCGGCTGCTCGTGTTCCCCGGGCTGCTGCTCCTGGCGACGGTCGGCGGCTCCTACCTCATCGCCGACGCGCTGCGCGACGCCGTCGACGCGCGCACCGTGCGCGCGCGGATGCCGCGCTGAGGGCGCGGGCAGCTGGACGGAGCACCCGCGGCCGGCGGCGCGGCCGCCCGGGGGCGCCCTGCGCCGAGATGGCGCCGAGGTAGCGCCGAGATTTCGCCGAAATCGGCCTCATCTCCGCGATCTCGGCGGCGGGGGCCTCGCGCCACTCGATCTCGATGGAAAGGCCCGCTATGAATTCGCCCGCCATGGCTGTTCCCGAGATCAGCGAGCAGGAGTTCGAGCGCGAGGTGCTCCGCAGCGAGTTGCCCGTGCTCATCGATTTCACCGCCACCTGGTGCGGGCCGTGCAAAACGGTCGCGCCGGAGGTCGACGCCATCGCGCGCGAGCTCGAAGGCAAGGCCAAGGTGGTCAAGGTCGACATCGACCGGTCGAAGCGCATCGCCACCACGCTGCGCATCCAGTCCGTCCCGACGTTCATGGTCTTCCACCGGGGCCGCCCGGTGGCCGCCGAGCAGGGCGTCCTCAACCGCAAGCAGCTCCGCGAGCTCCTCGATCCATTCCTCCCGCGCGCCGAGGGCGCCATCCGGGCGGTCGAGCTGGCGCAGCTGATCCGCGAGGGTCAGGTGGTCGCCGTCGACACGCGCGAGGGCCCCGCGTACGGCCGCGCCCATATCCCCGGCGCGGTGCACATCCCGCTGGACGAGATCGAGGGCCGGCTCGCCGAGCTCCACATGCTGACCGGCGCGCCGGTCCTCTACTGTCGCTCCGGCGACAAGTCGAAGGATGTGGCCACGAAGCTCGCCCAGGAGGGCGTCCCCGTCGCGTTCCTCGAGGGCGGCTTTCTCTTGTGGGAAGCCGAGGCGCTGCCGATCGAGCGCCCCGACTGAGCGCGCCTTCGCGCGTCCAGCCGGGCGAGCGCGCGTCACGGAGGCAAGCGCGCGGCGCTGCGGCGGGGCGTCACCGCTCGGCGGCCGGCGGCGTCACCCCTTGGCGGCCGCGAGCGCCGCCGAGACGACCTCGCGCACCGGCACGCCGTGCGTCCTCGCCGCCGCGGCGCAGTCGTCGAACTCCGGCTTGATCTGCGGCGGGCCGAACGGCCCCTCGCTGATCTTCACCCGGATGGCGCCGTACGCGGTCTTCACGGTCGTGATCCGCCGCGGCCGCTCCGTGCGGGCGACCGGGATCTTCCGGAGCCCGATGCTGGTCGTCTCGCGGAGCAGCGCCGTCGCGACGGCATCGGCCTGGGGGGCGGCGGCGAGCGCCGCGATCGTCAGCGCGGGCCGCCCTTTCTTCATCGTGATCGGCGCCGCCCACGCGTCGAGCGCGCCCGCCGCGAACAGCGCCTCGATCGCGTGCCCTGCCACCTCGCCCGTGAGGTCGTCGACGTTCGCCTCGACGATCACGTGCGATGCGCTGCCGAGGCTCTCTTCCCCGCCAGAGCGCGTTCCCAGGACGACCCGCAGCAGGTTGGGGCGGTCCGGCAGCTCTCGCTGGCCGGCGCCGAAGCCGATCCGGTCGGGCGCGAACGTCGGCCAGCGCTCGAACCGGGTCGCCAGCGCGGCGATGATGGCCGCGCCTGTGGGCGTGACAAGCTCGGCGTCGAGCTCCACGCCGTACGTCGGGACGCCGCGGAGGCAAGCGACCGCGGCAGGCGGAGGCAGCGGGAGGATCCCGTGCCGCGCCTTGACGAACCCGCGGCCCATGGGCAGCGGCGATCCGACGACCTCCGCCCCGATGTGCGCGATGGCCGCGGCGGCGCCCACGATGTCGACGATCGCGTCGACGGCGCCGACCTCATGGAAGTGCACGTCTTCCAGGCGGATCCGGTGCACGGCGGCCTCCGCCTCGCCGAGGCGCCGGAAGATCCGGCGCGCCAGCGCGGCGACGGGCGGATCGAGCGGCGCTGCGGCGAGCATGGCGTCGATGGATCCGTAGGTGCGCTCCGGCTGCGGCGTCTCGACGTGCACGTCGAACGAGGTCGCCACGATGCCGCTCCGGTGGGCGTGCCCACGGTGCAGGTGGAATCCCTCGATGGGCAGCGCCGCGACGGCGCGCTCGATGACGAGGAGCGGCACCCCGAGATCGAGCAGCGCGGCGATGGTCATGTCGCCCGCGATCCCGCTGAACGCGTCGAAGAACAGGATCTTGCCGGCGCCCGCGCCTTCCTCGAGGAGCGGCGTGCGCGGGTGATCATGCCCGTGCTCGTGTGCAGGGTCGTGCGCGTGCTCGTGATCATGCGCGTGCCCGTGCCCGTGCTCGTGCTCGTGCGCGTGCGCATGATCATGCGCGTGCGCGTGATCATGCGCGTGCCCGTGCGCATGATCATGCCCGTGCTCGTGTGCATGATCATGCCCGTGCGCATGGTCGTGCCCGTGATCGTGCCCGTGTCCCATATCTCGCCTGCTCCGTTCGCCGGGCGCCTGCGCTGTGCGGCGCTCCCGCGGTCGCGCTCGTCCCGCGCTCACTCCTTCGGCAACATGCGATGCACCACCATCGCCGCGCCGAAGCCGCTGTCGATGTTGACCACGGCGACGCCGGAGGCGCACGACGTGAGCATGGAGAAGAGCGCGGTGAAGCCGCTCAGCGCCGCGCCATAGCCGACCGAGGTCGGGACCGCGACGACCGGGGCGGCCACGAGCCCGCCGACCACGCTCGGCAGCGCGCCCTCCATACCCGCGACCACGATCACGGCGGACGCCTTGCGCAGCTCCTCGATGCGATGGAGGAAGCGATGCAGCCCCGCCACCCCGACGTCGTACAGCCGCTTCGCTTCGAGCCCCACGGCACGCAGCGTCTCGATGGCCTCCTCGGCGACCGGGAGATCGCTCGTGCCCGCGGTGACGACCGCGACCGGCCCGGTGGCGCGCTTCGGCGTGGGCGCGACCTCGATGCTGCCGGTCCGCGCCAGGGGAACATAGCGAAACGCCGGCAAGAGCGACGCCACCGCCTCGCCCTTCGCGGCGTCGATCCGGGTCACGAGCACGTTCTGCCCGGCCCTCGCGATCTCCTGGGCGATCAGAGCGATCTGCTCCGGCGTCTTCCCTTCGCCGAAGATCACCTCGGGCACGCCCTGCCGGAGCGCGCGGTGGTGATCGACGGTCGCGACGCCCAGGTCCCGGAAAGGCAGGCCTCGGAGCGCCTCCAGCGCCTCCTCGACGGCGAGCTCGCCGGTTCGAACGCGCTCAAGCATCTCCCGGACGAGGCGCGGCTCCATGTGCGCAGCCGCTTAGCGCGGCGGCGCGGCCAGGGCAAACGTTCCGCCCCGTCCGCCCGTCCCCCTGGCTGGCCGGGCGAGCGCCTGTACGCCTCCGGAAGCTCGGCGCGCGCGCGTGCTCCTCGGACGCAGGCCCCACTAAAATCTTCCAGTCTCTTTGCGCAAGAGGGGGCGACAGGGCTACTTTCGGCGCCGCGTGCCCGCCTTCGTCGCTCCCTTCGTCGGCTTTGCTCTCGGCGCGCTGCTCGCCTGGTTCAGCGCGGCAGCCCCTCACCGCCCAGGCGCGCTGCGCGCGGCGGAGGCTCGGCTCGCGCCCGGCCCGCGCGATCGGCCGCTCGCCCTCGTCTTCCTGTTCGCCGTCCTCGTCTTCGCCCCGGTCTGCGCCTACTTCCTCGTCTTCGCGCCCGACTGGAGCTTCGCGTACCTCGTCGACACCGGCCGGATCCCGTCCGCCGTCGACCTCGTGCTGCTCCTCCTCGACGTCGCCTCGGTGCCCGCCGGGTTCGCCGCCGCGCAGCGCTTCGCCGCGAGCGCCGGCGGCAGGCCGACCGCGCAGCGATCGGTCCGTGCGCTGGCCATCTTCTCCGGCGGTCCGCTCGCGATCGCCCTGATCGCCGTCATCGCCCTGTCCCGGCGCCTCGCGATCGACGGCACCTACCGGCAGGTCGAGGGCGACTTCGGCGTCCACCCGGTCGCCGGCGGTCCGCTCGGCTACGCGCTCCTCTGGATGCACACCATGCTCGCCGCCGGATTCGCGGTCACCGTGAGCGCCCTCCTCCGGCGCGAGCCGCCGGGCGGCGGGCAGAAGGCCGGGCCCCCCCTCGGCCCGAGCCCCCGCGCCGTCCCCAGCGAGCCGGCGCCCGCGGCCGATCCGCCCCGGCCCGCCTCGACGCGCCCGCAGCGCCGGCTCGGCCTCGGCAAGGGCGGCCGCTCCAACCGGCCGGGCTGAGACGCATCCCGCGGGCACGGCCGGCCGCGTCACCGCGTCGACGGAGCCACCGCGGTGGCAGGCCGCGTCACCGCGTCGACGGAGCCACCGCGGTGGCAGGCCGCGTCACCGCGTTGACGGAGCCACCGCGCTCCACCACCCTGTCGCCCCATGTCCGAACGAGCCCGCATGGATCAGCAGATCGCAGAACTGACGGAGCTGGCCGAGCAGGTGGTGACCCGCGCCAGGAAAGGCGGCGCCGACGTCGCGGAGGCGATCGCCCGCTCCGGCTCCGAGCTCACCACCAAGGTGCGCCTCGGCGAGCCCGAGCTCGTCGAGGAGGCCGTCCACAAGGGCCTCGGCATGCGGATCATCAAGAAGCAGCGCGTCGCGCTGACCTCGACCTCCGACCTCACGCCCCGCGGCCTCGATCGGTTCGTCGCGGACGCGCTGGAGCTCGCCGACATCTCGCAGGAGGACGAGTTCGCCGGCCCCGCCGATCCGGAGCTCATCGCCAAGGGGAGCTTCCCCGCGCTCGATCTCTATGATCCCTCGGGCGGAGAGGTCACGGCAGCGCAGGCCATCGACATCGCGCGCCGGGGCGAGCAGGCCGCGCGCGACGCCGACCCCCGCATCACGAACAGCGAGGGCGCGACGTTCTCGCGGAGCGCGGGCGCCTACGCCCTCGTCCTGTCCGGCGGGTTCCGCGGCGGCATCGCCGGCTCGTACGCGCAGCTCGTCGTCTCTCCGATCGCCGACGACAACGGCGACAAGAAGCGCCGCGGCTTCTACTTCACCGGCCGACGCCACCTCGCGGACCTGGACGCCCCGGACGCCGTCGGCCGCGAGGCGGCCCGCCGGACGCTGCGCAAGCTCGGCGCCCGCAAGGTGGCGACCTGCGAGGCGCCCGTCGTCTTCGACCCGGACGTCGCCCGCTCGATGCTCGGGCTGCTCGGTTCCTGCATCATGGGCAGCGCGGTCTGGCGCAAGTCGAGCTACCTCGTCGGCCGCGAGGGGACGCGCGTCGCCAGCGATCTCATCACGATCGTCGACGACCCCCTGATCCCGCGCGCTCCCGGCTCGCGCCCGTTCGACGGCGAGGGCCTCCTGGCCAGGCGCAACGTCGTGGTCGAGCAAGGCATCCTGAAGACCTACCTCTGCGACAGCTACAGCGCCCGGAAGCTCAAGCGCCCCTCGACCGGCAGCGCCTCGCGCGGCGGCGGCGGCGGCGTGGGCCCCTCCACCTCGAACTTCATCCTGCAGCCCACCTCCACGCCGGCGGACGAGATCGTGCGCTCCACGCCGCGCGGGCTGTACGTCACCGAGATGATGGGCTTCGGCTTCAACTCCGTGACCGGCGACTTCTCCCGGGGCGCCGCCGGCTTCTGGATCGAAAATGGTGAGATATCTTACCCCGTTAGCGAGGTCACGATCTCGCTGAACCTCGACGAGCTCTTGCAGCGGATCGACGCCGTCGGAAGCGACCTGGATCTCCGGACGGCAACGTCCTCTCCGACCTTCCGGGTCTCGGCCATGACCATCGCCGGAAGCTGAGCCGCTCCCGTTCGAGGAGCCGGGCTCCTCGGGCTCTTCGTTTTCAGCTCATCCAGAAGGCGCAGGAGCGGACTCGGCAGCAGGGTTGCGAGCGACCCCTCAACCGGCCCCGGGTTGTGCTGCGGGAGGGGGGATTCTGTCCTCAGCGGGTCGCTCTGCAGTGCTGCGTCTTTTGGCGGGTCACCTGCCCGCCGCCCGCGGCCGTCCTCGCCGAGCCTCTCCTGCTGGCGTAGGACGGCCGGGGCCCTCGCTCAGCGCGAGGACCCGCCTACGGCCAGGCTCCGTGGGGGCTCTTCCGGGGCCCCGCCGGCGGCCGCCTGAAGCGGCGCTCCAGGCTGCGCGGCCGCTTCGGGCATCAGGAACGCCTTCAGCTGCTGCGCGTCGTTGCGGCCGATCCTGCCCACGAACGAGGGCAGGCTGATCGGCTCGTCCGCCAAGGCGACGAACGTCCCCTGGGAGTTCGCTCGGTGGAGCGCCTCGAAGAGAGAGGTGACGTCCACGTCGCTGGACACCGCCCGAACGTCGACGATGTACACGTCCGCGGGGTCCGCCCCCGCGAAGATCAGCGCATCGTACGGGTGGCTCGCGTGCCGGATGGGCACGCCTTCCCCCAGGGATCGCGCCACGTGGGCCATCGTGTCCTTGCTCCCGATGGCCATCATCGACTTGGAGGTCGCCTTGGCGAGCTCCCGGGGCACCGAATAACCCCATGCACGGAGGAACTCAGCCACATCTGCCGCCTTGAAGCGCAAGTGTCTCCCTGGCGTACGAAAATGGGCAATCCTCCCTCGATCTACCCAGTTATGGATTGTCTTCAAGTCGACCTCGCACAAGGCTGCGAGGTCCGATGCCGTCAACAGCTTTTCACGAACACCAGCCATCGCCGAACTCCACGCGAAAGGCACCTGCCGCACAGCTCGCGTTCACAGCGCGGCAGCGTCTCCTCAGGTGGCGGCCCCCCCCACCCGTCTGTCTACTCGATTGAAACCTAGCTCTCATAGACGGGTCCGTCACCCGCTTTGCTCGAATTTTCTCGGCCCCTCGGAGAGATCGCCCTGTACGGAGGCGAACTCCCCATCCTTCAGGGGATCTCCTGGTTCATTATGTTCACGCGACCGGGTGTCGGCCAGCTGGTCATGAAAGAGCCAACCGAACCATCGGGAGCGCGGGGCCCGACGCGGGCCAGGCTCATCCCCGCTTTCGGCCCGGGCGTGGCGGGCGACCTGGACAAGACTGCACCTCCTCCATCCATCAATTTGAGCGGTTCTCCCGAGTTGGACAGCCCATGGCTACCAAGTCTTGGCACACGGATCAGGAGCGTGTCGGGAGGAGCCGGAGGATCGAGCTCATCATCGGAGACGAATCCCTCGTTGACGACCAGCGCGTACGCGCCGGGCTCCAGCGAAATAGAGGGCAATTCTGTCTCTCCACCCACATCGGCAAGGACATACCCTGTAAGGTCAGCTGGGACCCCACCGTCATTGTAGAGCTCGACCCACTCCTGTCCCGGCTCCGGCCCGACGGGATTTGCCAGCACCTCGTTGATGATCACGTGGGGCATGGGCGCGAGCGTCATGGTTGAGAACGTCCGTCGCTCCACGCGCCCGGCGTTATCGACGGTGGCCATGGCGAGCTCCACGGCCGTGAGGGGCGGCAAGGGGGCGAGGACGAACGGCTCGCCCGGCGCCAGGGCGAGGACTTCGTCCAGCCCCTCGCCCGCGATCGCCCAGAGCAGCGGCACATCCGGCGAACGGACGAGGATCCGATCATCGGCGATCCGAGCGCAACCCGGCCCCAGAGGCACCTCGTCCAGCGCGCACGCCGCCGCCACGGTGGGGAGGGGCTCCGATTCCAGCACAAACGGACGGGGATCGAGGCTCACGGCCGCCGGCTCGCCCGGGAACGCGACGGGCGGCCCCACGAAACGCAGCTCGTCCGCTTCGCCTGGCGCCGTGGGGAGCGGCGCTCCCTCGAAGCGCACGCAGCGCGCGCCGATGTCGTCGACGGCGCCGCGGCGCAGCTCGCCCGCCGTCCCGCTCGGCTCGAGGGTCACCGCGGCGACCGTCTCCGGGAGGGGCGTATCGCCGCACCACACGCCGAGGCCAAGGCTCGCCCCGACGCCGGGCGGCGGCCAGAGCCGCGGGAGCACCGGCAGTGAGCCTTCCGTGGCGATCTCGATGGTGTGCGAGAAGACAGGGCTGCCGCTCGCGACGACGTAGGTCTCGCCGGGCGCGAGCGGGGCGAGCGGGGCGACGGTCAGCGAGAGGTCGCCCGGGGGCGTCCCGTTCAGCCAGACGATCGACGGGACGACGCGCTCCAAGAGCGCCTTCGACAGCTCGCCTTGCTCTATCTGCCGGAGGTGCGCCGCGCCGATCTTGCCGCGGAGGAGCAGCGCACGCGCGGGATCGACGCCCTCGAGGGAGGCGCCCGGGAGGGGCACCCGCAGCCGCAGCACCGGAGGCGCTGCATGAAGCGGCGCTTCGGGCTCGATCTGGAGCTCGGGGGCTGCGGCTGCGGGGTCGGCGGTCTCGGGTTCCGCTTCCTCATGGAAGCGAGGGGGAGCCGCGAGCTCCGGCGCGCAGGACAGGGGCGAGGCCACGAGCGGCGCGAGCGCGAGGGGCAGGGCGCGGAGAGCGCGGGAGGTGCACGCGGGGCGAATCGGGGGGTGCTGGGTCATGACACGGAGTTCGGCGGGAGCTCGCCGCCGGTTGCTCGGCGTCGCTTTTTTTTTCGAGGCCGCTACCCTCGCCTCGCATGGCCCCCGAGGACATCAAGAAGCTCCGGCAGGAGCTTGGCTGCACGGCCCGCGAGCTCGCCGGAGCGCTGGGCATCGAGCAAGAGACGGTGCTCGCCTGGGAGCACGGCGACCTCTTTCCAACGAAGCGCTTCGTCGGGAGGATGGAGGAGCTGCGGCGCCAAGGTCCGGAGGCGATCCCCCGCAAGAAGAGGAAGCAGGCGACCGCCTCGCCGCTCCAGCTGCTCTCGGACCCCGAGCTCTGGCGGCTCTTCCGCAAGCTCCTCTCCCACCCCGAGCTGAGGAGCGCCGCGATAAAGCTGGCCGAAGCCTATCCGGACCCGACGGACGCTCCACCGTCGTGAGCGACGGGCCGATGCGCCTGAGGACCAGCGAGAGATGACAACTCAGTCGTCGTCGTCGTCGTCGTCCTCGTCCTCGTCCTCGTCCTCGTCGTCCTCGTCGTCCTCGTCCTCGTCGTCTTCGGCGTCCTCGCCCTCGGCGTCCTCGCCCTCGGCGTCCTCGCCCTCGGCGCCCTCGCCCTCGGCGTCCTCGCCCTCGGCGTCCTCGCCCTCGGCGTCCTCGCCCTCGTCTTCGGCGTCCTCGTCCTCGTCCTCGTCCTCGTCCTCGTCCTCGTCCTCGTCCTCGTCCTCGTCCTCGGCCTCCCCCTTTTCGTCGCGCAACGCATCCTCCTCGACATCGTTGCCGTGCCGGACAGCGTCCTTTTCGCCAGCCCCGGCATCCGCCCCAACGACCGAGCGCTCCTCACGCACATCGTTTTCCATCGCTTCCATCGCAACATCTCCCTCCCGCGGCGCAGTCGGCGACACGCCGACGTCCTCCGAGAGGTCCTCCCCCGCGCTGACGACGGTCGTCCGGATCGATCCCTCCGCGCCGGCGAAGCTCTCCTGTCCCGCTGTCGCCACCGCCACATCCGGCGGCTCCTCGCCGAGCTCGCGCTCGTAGGCGCGGCGCGACTCGTCGGTCAGCTCGGTGAACTCGCGCAGCGTCGGCAGCTCGCCGAGCGCCTTCAGGCCGAAGAACTCGAGGAACTGCGCCGTCGTGCCGTACAGCATCGGGCGACCGGGCTCGTCCTTCTTGCCCAGGATCCTCACGAGATCACGCTCCAGGAGCGACTTGAGCGCCGCGCCGGAATCGACGCCGCGGATCTCATCGATCTCGGGCCGCGTGATCGGTTGCCGGTAAGCCACGATCGCGAGCGCCTCGGTCTGGGCGCGAGACATCTTGACCGGCTTCTGATCGGTCACCTCGCGAACGAAGGGCGCAAATGCAGGGCTCGTCCGGAAGACGTACCCTCCGGCGACCTCGTCCAGGCGGAACCCCCGCCCGTCGTACTCCGCGACGAGCTCGGCCAGCAGCTCGCGCACGACGCGGTGCTCTGCGTTCGCCGAGCGCGCGAGCTCGCGGGCCGGCACCGGTCGCTCTGCCACGAAGATGAGCGCCTCCAGCACTCCCTTCAGGTGCTTGCGCGCGACCGCAGAGAGGCCGGGCGCCTGCGCAGGCGCCGAGGTCGCGCTCCGGGCGGGAACATCGGTGCGGCGCGCCGGATGGCCGAGCTGGGCCCAGGCGCCGGCGCGGAGACGAGCGGCCGGATCTTGCCGCGCCCCCTTCGGCGCCCGCGGCTCCTTCTTCGCGCCCCGCGGCCGCTTCGTTCCGCCGAGCCACGCGTGCGCCGCCGCCCTCAGCCGCGCCGGCGTGCCCTGCGCGCCCGCTCTCGCCGGCGCGCCCTGCCCGGCCGTCCTCGGCGCCCGCGGCTCCTTCTTCGCGCCCCGCGGCCGCTTCGTTCCGCCGAGCCACGCGTGCGCCGCCGCCCTCAGCCGCGCCGGCGTGCCCTGCGCGCCCGCTCTCGCCGGCGCGCCCTGCCCGGCCGTCCTCGGCGCCCGCGGCTCCTTCTTCGCGCCCCGCGACCGCTTCGTTCCGCCGAGCCATGCATGCGCCGCCGCCCTCAGCTGCGCCGGCGCGCTCTGTCCTGTCGTCTTCGCCACACGCCGCCGCTTCGCCACGGCATCAGCCACCGTCACGGCCACTCCCTACGTCCACCTCATCGACCTCAGTCGGCGGCGCTCCGATGTCTTCCGGGGCCGACAGGTCGCTCGGATCCGCGAGCGCATCGCCCTCCGTCCCCTCCAGAGCGGGGCTGGCATCTGCTTCCGCCGCAGGCTCGCCCCCTGCGATGTCGTGTACGCGACTCGCCTCCTCCGCCGGCCCGGCGAGCTCCGGCCCTGCCGCTTCGTCGCTCAGCGCCTCCGCAGCCTCCGGTGCTTCCGCCTCGACGCTCCTCTCGTCGACAGGCTCGGCCATCTCCGCAGGCTCCGGTGCTTCCGCCTCGACGCTCCTCTCGTCGACAGGCTCGGCCATCTCCGCGGGCTCCGCCACGCCGCCCTCGCCGGCAACAGGCGGGGCCCCTGCCTCTTCCACCCCGGCCGTCTCGACCCGCTCCACCGCCGGCGCCCCGTCCTCGGGGTCGAAATCTGCCGCAGGCGCGCCGTCCGCCGCCGAGAGCTGGATGTGGATCGGCGCCAGCGGGTCCGTCTGGTGGACCCGGATGAGCCTCAGCTTGCACATCTCGAGCACGGCCAGGAACGTGATCACGAGCTCGAAGCGCGGGATGACTCCCCCCTTCGACACGCTGTCGAGCAGCAGATCCTCGAAGCGCATCGACCGCCGCGCCGAGAGCTTCTCCGTGAGCTCCACCATGCGATCCGTGATGCTGATGCGATCGAAGACGACCTCGTGATCGATCTGGACGTTCGTCCGCTTCAGCACCCGCTCGAAGGCGTCCAGCAGGCTGAAGATCGGCGTCGACGTGAACGGAGCCGGGCCCTGGGGCACCTCGCTCTCGCTCATGCCGCGCGTGAACACGTCGCGCCCCAGCGTGCCGCGCTCGGTCAGCTCGGCCGCGGCGACCTTGTACTTCTGGTACTCCAGCAGCCGGCGGACGAGCTCGGCCCGCGGATCCTCCTCCTCGCCCGGCATCCCGTCGTCGTCCTGCCCCGCAGGCACGCTCGGCAGCAGCATCTTCGACTTGATGTGCGCCAGCGTCGCCGCCATCACGAGATACTCGCTCGCAAGGTCGATCGACAGCGAGCCCATGATCTTCAGGTACTCGAGGTACTTTTCCGTGACGAAGCTCACGGGG
This sequence comes from Sorangium sp. So ce590, assembly GCF_051521365.1. Classification (NCBI taxonomy): domain Bacteria; kingdom Pseudomonadati; phylum Myxococcota; order Polyangiales; family Polyangiaceae; genus Sorangium; species Sorangium sp. So ce590. Next base: position 2,547,178 of record NZ_CP150346.1, on the reverse strand, counting down.
ATGTCGAGGATGTCGAGCTCGTGCTGCTGGATGAGGTGCAGCAGCAGGTCGAGCGGCCCCTCGAACGTGGGAAGCGTGACGACGTACTCGCCCTCCCGCGGCCCCGCGTCGGCCGCCGCCTCGCGGACCGGCGAGGCGGCGACGGCGGCGGCGTCGCGGGCCGAGGCGGCGCCCTGGCGGGCGGCGGGCGCAGGGGTGGCGCCCGCGTTGCCGCGCCCTTTGCCGCTGCGCGCCCTCGCTGCGCCCGCCTTGGAACCGCTCACGCCGCGACCGTAATCGCAAGGCGCCGGTCGGTCCACGCCCGAGCGTCCCCGGGCGGCGCGACGCGCCAAAACGCCGCTCCGTGCGAGAATTTCTGGCGGGAGCGGTGCTAGGATCAGCGCGGTCGATGAAGCCGTCCCCCGCGAAGAGCTGCCCCTCGTGCGGTGAACGCTACGACGCGGGCGTGCTCTATTGCCCGCTCGACGGCACCCCGCTCGCGAGCTCGCGCAAGAGCGCCTCGTTCGGCGCCGCCGAGCGCGACCCCTACGTGGGCCTCACGCTCGGCGGGCAGATCCAGCTCCGCCACCTCATCGGCATCGGCTCGATGGGCCGCGTCTACCGCGCCTTCCAGGCAGGGATCGAGCGCGACGTGGCCGTGAAGGTCCTCCACCGCGAGCTCAGCAGCAACGCCGAGCTCGTGAGCCGCTTCCACTGCGAGGCCAAGATCGCGAGCCGGCTCGTCCACCCGAACGTCGTCCAGGTGCTCATGACAGGGAGCATCCCCGCCACGACCGACGCCCGGCTCGGCGGCGAGCTCTACCTCGTCATGGAGCACCTCGACGGCCTCTCGCTGCTCTCCGCGCTCGCGGCCGCCGGGACCGCGGGCGAGAGCGAGGCGCTCCCGCTCCCGAGGGCGCTCCACATCGTCCTCCAGGTCTGCGACGCGGTCGGCGAGGCGCACGCGCAGGGCATCGTCCACCGGGATCTCAAGCCCGAGAACATCATGCTCGTCCGCCGCGGCGAGGACCCGGATTACGTGAAGGTGCTCGACTTCGGCATCGCCCGCCTCGACTGGGCCGACAAGGCGATGACCACCCAGGCCGGGCTCATCTTCGGCACTGCCAAGTACATCTCGCCCGAAGGCGCCGAGGGGCAGCGGGTCGGCCCGCCGGCGGACGTCTACTCCATCGCGACGATGCTCTACCAGTGCCTCGCCGGGCGCGCCCCGTTCGAGGGCGACTCCCCCGTCGCGCTGCTCGTCCAGCACACGCACGCCCCGCCCGCGGATCTGCGCAGCATCGCGCGATCGAGCTACGTGCCCGCGCCCATCGCGCAGGTCGTCATGCAGAACCTCGCCAAGAAGCCCTCGGAGCGCGCCCCCGACGCGCGCGCCCTGGGCCGCGACCTCGCCCTCGCCGTGCGCGCGAGCGGCCTCGACCCCGACGAGATCGCCGCCCAGCCGGGGCTCCTGCGCGCCAGCGCGGTCATGAAGCTGGCCTCGAAGTCGCGCACCAAGTCGCTCGACCTCTCCCCCGCCCTCGCCGCCCAGATCGGAGGCATCGCCGCGCCCACGCTGGAGAGCGCCCACGTCAGCGACCTCGAGCCGCTCCTCCCGGGGAGCGCGGCAGCGCTCTACGGAGACCCTCCGTCGCCTCGCCGCGAGGAGGATCGGTCCTCCGTGAGTGACGCAGACCGCTCCTCGTCGCCCCGATCGAGCGGCGTCGAGCTCTCCTCCGTGCGCGACGCGGACCGCTCCTCCTCGCCCCGAGCGAGCGGCGTCGAGCGCTCCTCCTTCAGCAGCGCGGGGGACTTCGGCAGCGCGGCGGACGAGCCCGCGCGGACGCCGGTCGGCCTCGGCGTCGACCCCCTGCGCGACTCCGCGCCGGCCCCGTCGACCATGCAGGGCGTCGCGTCCGCAGCGCCGCCGCTCCCCCGCCGCGCGATGATCGCCCGCGCCACCGCCCTCCTCGCGTGCGCCGGCGCGGTGGGGTTCGTCGCGTTCCTCGGCGGGCGGCACCTCGGCGCCTTCGGGGGGCCGGCCGCGAGCGACTCCCTGGAGGGACACATCGAGCGCGCGCGCGACTGCATGGGCAGGCACGCGTGGGACACCCCGCCCGGCGAGAACGTGAGGGACATCGTCTCGCAGGCGCTCGCGCGGTGGCCGAGGGACGCGCGGCTCGTCGAGCTCCGGCGCGAGTCGTCCGAGCGCATCGTCGCCGACGCCCTCGGGCGGAAGTACGCCGGGGACAGGGCCGGCGCCATCCGCCTGGCCAGGCTCGCGATCGAGCTGCACCCGGAGCTCACCACGGCCCAGCACCTCGTCGCCGAGCTCTCGGACCGCCCGCCGGCCGCCCCCCCGGAGCCGCCCCCCCAGGTCGCCCCGCAGAGCACCGGGCGCCCGACCGCAGGCCCCGACCGCAGGCCGCCGCCGCGCCGGCCCCCGCCGGCCGAGGACCGCCGCGCGCCCCCCGGCCAGCCGCCGGCGCCGGGTCCCCGGGGCGCGCCGGCCCCGCCGCCGGCGCCGAGGGGCTCAGGCGCGCCCGCCACGACAGGCGCCGCCTCGCCGCCGGCCAGCGACACGCCCGCGCCGGTCTTGCCCCCCTCGCCGCCGCCGCTGCCCACGGACGCCACGTCGCCGCTCCCCTCGTCCACGGGTCCTTGGCTATAATTCAATGAAGGTGAATCCAGGCGGTTGGTACCCGACATCGCGAGCGCCCACCCACGTCCGCGCTGGGGAGCGCGACCGAGCGGCACCGCCGCGCCGTGAGAGCGCTCGACCGAAGCGCGGCGCCGCGGGCGCAGCGTGCGGCGCCGCGCTCGCCCTGCTCCTGCTCGCGGCCCCGGGGCGCGCCGACGAGAGCAGGGCCGCCCGCCGCGCCGCCGCCGCGCGCGAGCGAGATCGCCCCTACACCATGGTGGAGGTGAGCGGCGGCGTGATGACGCTCCCCGGCGCCGACGTCTGCCCCGTCTCGCTGTTCCCCGACACGTGCGAGCAGGGCGAGACGAGCGTCTCCCTCGGCATCCACAACCTCTTCCGCTGGGGCGACATCGGCTTCGGCGCGGGCATCTTCTGGGCGGCGACGCTGAGCACCGACGCCGCGCGCGGCGCACGCAGCCTCGAGCGCGAGCACTCGCGCCGCTACTTCATGCTCGACGGAGTGTTCCGCTACTACGCCCTCCGCACGCTCAAGACGGAGTGGTGGGTCGGCGCGACGCTCGGCGGCGTCGTCGTCAACGACTCCTGGTCGGTCGAGGCCGATCGCAACCCGTACTCCGACACGGCCTACGTCGGTCCGAGGGCGGCGACGATCGGCACCGAAGGGGTCGCCGCGGGGCTCGCGCTCGGCGGCGACTGGGCCTTCGCCGAGAACTGGAGCGTCGGGAGCCACCTCCGCTACTCGAGCTGGTTCCTCCCGGAGCAGCGCAAGGTCTCGCCGACCCGCGATCGCGCCTCGCTCTCCGAGCGCGTCGACATGTTCAACATCGGAGTCCTCATCGCGTACCGCGTGGCGCTCTGATCCCGCTGCCCGCCGTGATCGCCCGGCGGCCGGCAGTTGACGCGACATCGCCAGGTCTGTACGCCTCCTCGGTCGTTCTCATCCAGCGAGGAGCCCCCGATGCCGCTGAATCTCTCGAAGGTCGGCCACACGACCCAGCCCAGCGCCTTCACCGTCAACTGGAAGACCCTGGCCACGTACGCGCTCGGCATCGGCGCCCGGCGCGAGGAGCTCGAGTACCTCTACGAGGGCGCGCCGGGAGGCATGAAGGTCTACCCCACGTTCGGCGTCATCCCCTCGCAGAACGCCGTGTTCGAGGCGCTCGAGGTGGCCGGGGCCGAGCTGCCGCTCATCGTCCACGGCGGTCAGACGCTCCGCGTGCACCGGCCGCTCCCGACCAGCGGGACGCTGCTCACGACCGCCACCCTGACGGGCATCTACGATCTCAAGAAGTTCGCGCAGCTGATCGTCGCGACGAAGACGACGCTCGACGGCGAGCCGCTCTTCGACACGGTGTGGTCGATCATCGCCCGCGGCGTCGGCGGCTTCGGCGGGCCGCGCCCGCCGCACAGCGAGTCTCCTGCCCCGGTGCCGAAGGACCGCGAGCCCGACTGGGTGGTCGAGCAGGCGACCGCGCCCGAACAGGCGCTGCTGTACCGGCTCTCGGGCGACGAGAACCCGCTCCACGCCGACCCGGAGGTCGCGGCGAAGGCGGGCTTCACGCAGGGCCCCATCCTGCACGGCCTCTGCACGTACGGCTTCGCGGCGCGCGCGATCATCCAGAAGGCGGCGGGCGGCGATGCGAGCCGGCTGCGGGCCTACGGCGCGCAGTTCCGCAAGCCGGTGTGGCCCGGCGACACCCTCATCACGCGGGGCTACACGCTCGACGGCGGCAAGGTCGCGGTGGTCACCGCCGTCAAGGATCGCCCTGATCCCGTGCTCACGAGCGCGTGGGCGGAGATCGGCTGACGGCCGGCGCGGCCGCGTGCTAAGTGCCGAGGCCCGGATCAGGGAAGCGATATGAGCAAGACGACCGAGAAGGACAGGGCCAAGGACGACGAGGACCTCGACGAGGACGAGTCGACCGACGAAGGCAACGACGACGGGGAGGAGGAAGAAACGAAGGCCGCCGCGGTCCGCGGTCGCGGCCACGCTCACGACGACGAGGACGACGACGACGCGGAGGACGACGGCGTCGTCGCGGAAGAACCGTACTGGTGGGCGCCGCACGCGGTGCTCAGCGCGCTCGTGCTGATCGGGCTCCTCGGCTTCTTCGGCATGTTCAACCAGACGCCGCTCGCTCGCCTCGCGGCCCCTGTCGCCCCGGAGCCGGACGAGCACGCGCACGCGGTCGCCGCGTCTCCCGCGCCCGCGCCCGCGCAGGCGCAGCCCCGCCCGGCGCAGTCAGCGCAGGCGCCCCGGGAGATGTTCGGCGCGAAGCACCTGCTCGTGATGTACACGGGGAGCCGCCGCGCGCCCCCGACCGTCACGCGCTCGAAGGACGAGGCGAAGGTCCGCGCGACCGAGGCCATGACGAAGGCCAAGGCCGACCCGAGCAAGTTCACGGACATCGTGAAGGAGTACTCGGACGAGCCGGGCGCCGACAGGCGCGGCGGCGACCTCGGCAAGTTCCCGAAGGGCGCGATGGTCCCGGAGTTCCAGGCGGGCCTCGAGAAGATCAAGGTCGGCCAGGTGAGCGAGCTCGTCGAGACGCCGTTCGGCTTCCACGTCATCCTCCGCACGCAGTGAGCGCGCGGCGCCCCGGCTCGCGGCGCCGAGAGCGCCGCAGGCCGCCGGGGCGCTCCGTTCTCCAGCCGCGGCGCTCAGCGCGCCGGCGCGGTGACGAACTTCTTCAGCCTCGCCGACTTCTCTTCCTTGGGCAGCGTCAGCTTGGCGTGCTCGTCGGCCGTCATGCCGCTGCGGAGCACGCGGGCCTCGTCGCCGACCCCGTAGACGGTCTTGCCCGCGCGGGCGAAGATCCACTCGGTGGCGGGGCCCTCGCCTTCCTTGTGCATGAGGCGCACCGCGCCGTCGCCGATGCCCTTCTCCCGGGCGGCGCCCGGCAGCTTCGCCAGCGTCGACAGCACGTCCTTGGCCTGATCGACGTCGTCGCGCACGATCGCGACCACCCGGTAGCGCTTGTCGACCTCCGTGTAGTAGCCGAACGCGCCCGGCCCCGCGCCGCCGACCCCGAGCACGTCCTTTGTCTCGTAGCGGATCCCGAGCGGGATCATGTTGTCCTTGGGGAGCGCCGCCGCCGCCGGCGGCAGCGACGGCTCGCCGGGCAGCTTCGAGCCCAGCTCCTTCACGAGCCCGGGCAGGACCTTCTCGCTCGACGACTTGAGCGCCGCCTCGGCCAGCGCCTCGTCGTTGTACGTGATCTCGGCGAGGTACTGCCCGCGCCAGAGGTACGCGTTCCCGACCCCCATCGCGGCCGCGCCGCCGCCGTCGATCTGGCGCGGCGTCGCCTCGTCGGCGGGGTCGCCGTCGCCCACGATGCGCTTCGTGAACATCCCGTAGGCGCCCTCGGTGGACCCGAACTTCGAGAGGTGCACATCGACGGTCGCCGTGCCCCCGGCGCCGCTCACGTACCGCGCCTCGACCACCCGCCGCACGCCGAATCCCTTGTAGATCTCGCACTCCCCGTCGAACATGTCGCAGATGCTGTCGAGCGGCAGGGACGCCGATTCGCCGAACGTCTTCTCGGCGCCGTTCGGGTCGAGGCAGAACCCGCCCGTCATGCGCGGGAAGAACGGCGCGCTCGCCGCGTCGCCGATCGTCCCGCCCCCCTCCGCGCACGCCGCCGGCTTGGCAGCCGGCGGCGGAGGCGGCGGTGCGCCCATGGGCTCCTCCTTCTTGCTGCAGCCCGCAGACAGCGCGGCGGCGAGCGCGCCCGCGAGCAGCGCGCACCTCCCCGCGCGGAAGCGCCGGGGCCTGGCGCGGCACGCGACAGGCGCGCTGTGGGTGGACGGGACGCTCGATGAACACCTTTCCGGCGGGAATCGCATGGCCCGTTCGCCTTGCACCTTTTTTCATAGCGCCGCAATCGTTAGCGCCCGCCCTGGACCGCTTTGAGAGATTCACCATGCAATTCCATGGCTTAGCGCGCACCGCCAAAGGCATGCGGCTTGCCTTTCCCGGGCGTCTGGTGCGTCCTTTCTCCTATTCGCGACCTCCCCTTCGTGATCCCGATCGACCGCGGGCTTCGTCGCCGCGAGCGCGCGCGCGGCGCCGCCGCAATGCGCGTGGCTTCACCCTCCCGGAGCTGCTCGCGGTGGTCGTCCTCATCGGCATCCTGGCGGCCGCCGCGTCGCCGAGCTTCGTGAACGGCATGCGCGATCGCCGCGTGAACCGCACCGCGATGGAGATCAGCGGCATTTACCGGCTCGCCCGCTACCAGGCGATCGGGCGCGGGACGGCGGTGCTCGTGCGGTGGACGGCCTCCGCCGGGGACTTCCAGGTGCGGCAGGCGCAGGTCCAGGGCATTGTCACCGGCTCGCTGCTCTCGCACAGCTGCGGCAGCGTCATCAACTGGATGGATCCGGCCACGACCACCCCCGTCACGACGTTCGGCACCACGGGCATCGAGCTGGCCGCGGTGGAGCTCCGCGATCCCACCGCCCCCGACGGCGTCGTGCAAGCGGACGCCGATGTCTGCTTCACGCCGCGGGGGCGGACGTACGTCCGCTACAACCCCGGCGGGCAGTTCGTGCCGCTGCTCGGCGCGCTCCGGGTGAACGTGACCAACAGCGGGACCGGCCTCCTGCGCTCGGTCTTCGTCCCGCCGAACGGCGTCGCGAGGCTCGGCCTGTGAGCGCGGCGCGCGCGAGGCGGGCGGCGAGCGGCGGCTACACGCTCATCGAGGTCATGGCGGCGCTCGGCGTGCTCGCGATCGGCGCCACCGGGGTGCTCGCGCTGCAGAAGGCGACGCTCATCAGCAACACGAACGCGCGCAACCTCGTGATCGCCAACAACATCGCCATGACCTGGGCGGAGCGGTTGCGGGTGGACGCGCTCCAGTGGAACGACCCCCTGCGGGTCCCCGACCTCGACGGCGACACCGACTGGCTCCGGCTGATCAACACCTCCCCGTTCCCGGCGAAGGTGACGCCCCCGCCGGACATCGCGCTCGGGGCGGCGCCGAGCGCCGACGTGTTCGGGACCGACATCCTCGCGGGCGACACCACGTCGCAGCCCGCGTTCTGCACGCACGTCCGCCTCCGCCAGTTCAACGACCCCGCGACGGGTACGCGGATCTGGGAGAGCCTCATCCGCGCCGAGATCCGCGTCATCTGGGAGCGCAATGGAAACCCGATCAACTGCGCGATCAACCCGGTCAATGTCGATCAGGATCCGGGGCGCTTCGGCGCGGTGTACCTGACGACCGGCATTCTCCGGAACACGAGCGAGGACCGACGATGACGACGAGCCGCCGCCTCCCCCCCGCGCGGGCGCGCGCTTCAGGACAGCGAGGCTTCACGCTCGTGGAGCTGATCGTGGCGATGGCTGCCGGCCTTGTCGTGTCGCTGGCGGCCTTCCTGCTCTCGAAGAACGCGACGCGCTTCTTCCAGAACGAGACGAGGGCCTCCGCCTCGCACCTCGCGGCGACGATCGGGCTGAACCGGCTCGCCGCGGACCTGCAGCGCGCCGCGTACCTCTCGACGCCCAACATCCTCGTCGATCCGGACGTCTGCCAGGTCCCGCCCACGCCGATCGGCCTGCGGCACCTCGCGGGCATCTCGATCCTGCGTGGAGGGTCGGTGATCCGCAACGCGCCTGATCACGGCCAGAGCAATGCCAACGAGCTGTATCCGGACTCCATCGTCATCGGCGGCAGCTTGAGCAGCACCGAGCTCTTCGAGTTCAGGAATATCAGCGACGCCAGCGGCACCCTAATCGTCGAGCTCAATCCGAACAGCGCCGCCGTGCAACGCACGCTCGCGCGAGCGAACGGCAGCGGGCAGGGTCTGCTCCAGATCTTCGCCCCCGACCGCATCCTGCGCGTCATGGTCCGAGGTCAGACCCAGTTCCAGTATGGAGTGATCGAGAGCGCCACCGTGCAGGGCGCTCCGCCCACTCTCACCGCCATCACCATCACCCTCAAGTTGGATCCCGGCCTGCCGAGGCTGGAGGGGCTCGCTCGGTGCGGCGTGACCCCCGGCGGCAACACCGGCGACGGTGGATGGGTGAACGTCGTCAACCGCGTCCGCTACGAGATCCGGAGCCTCCGCACCGCAGGGACGCCCTACACCCCTCTCGTGACGCCCATCGCGCCGGCGCAGACCGGCGACGACGGCCGCACCGAGCTCGTACGGGTCGAGCTCGACGATGCAGATCAGCCGATCTTGGAGACGACCGAGCTCATCGCCGAGTACGCCGTCGATCTCAAGTTCGGGATCTCCATCGCGAACGAGGGCGGTGTTCCGGGCGTGACAAATCCTTCCATCGAGCGGTTTCCGATCACCGCGATCGACGACACGAACGTGTACAACATCGCCGCCGAGAACAGCCAGTCAGGGGCCGCGCCGCAGCGCGTGCGGTCGGTCCAGGTCCGGCTCTCGACCCGCACCCGGGCGCCCGATCGCGACGCCGACCTCCCCGGGGGCCCCGACGGCCGCAGGCGCAGATTCCTGATCCCTGGCATCGTCACCGGCGTCGACACGCTGGCGGCCGCGCAGCTTGCTGGAGCCATACCTGCCGGAGCCCCACCCGTGTTCGCCCGGATGCGCACGCTCTACGCCGACATCGCGCTCCCGAACCAGGCCTACGTCACATGGTAAGCGCAAGCATCGCCCGGTCCCGCAGGCGCTCCCGCGAGCGGGGCGCCGCCGTGTTCATCGTCGTGCTGGTCATCACGATGCTCACCGCCATCGGACTGTTCGCGGCCCACGCCGCCACGCTGTCGACCATCGCCAGCGGCCATGAGCGCCGGATGACGCAGACGCATTACCTCACCGAATATGCGATGCTGCTCGCGATCGCCGAGATCGAGCGACAGGGCGGCCTGGACGGGATGCCCAGATCGGCGACCTGCTCGGTCATCACCGACGAATGCTGGTCCTTCCTGCCGCACACCTTCAACGCGGCGGAAGACCTCGTGGAGCTGCCCGAGCCCGATTCACCGGGGAGCCTCGGGCGCGCCGCCGTCCAGTGGATCGCCAAGGTGGAGATCACCGACAAGATCAAGCCCGCGATAGGGAATCGCGCCGGCAGCGACCAGGGTGGCCAGAACGCCGTGAACGCCGATTACTGCACGGTCACCATGAACGCGCGGCTCATCGCCTGGCCCGGTAACGCGGCCCTGGCCCTGGCCGCCGAGGGCAGCCAGGAATCCATGTCCGTCGTTGCCGATGTCCTCTGCTCGAAGTGACGAACCGGAGCGCACGATGCGAAACCTGACGAAGGTCCTTGTCACGATGGGCTCCGCGGCGGCGGTCAGCCTCCTCGCCGCGCGCGCGCGCGCGCAGGCCGTCGATGTCGAGCCACCGCTGCCGAACGTCCTCTTGCTCGTCGACACGTCGGGCTCGATGGAGAAGACGGTGGCGGGCGGAGAGCCGGACTGCAACCCGCTCACGCCCCCCGCCTCCGAGGACCTGAAGAGCCGCTGGACGAAGCTCGTCGAGTCGCTCACCGGCCCGATCCAGGACTTCTCGTGCTACGCGCAGCCCCGCACCCAGTCCGAGTTCATCGACGAGTTCAGCATCGACTCGGAGCCGCCGTACGACGCGAACTACTATATCCCCTTCCATCGCCTGCTCTCCAACGGCTGCACGCCCGGGCCCGGGGCGACCTACGGCAGCGTGGGATGGCACAGGTACGACGATGCGGCCCAGGCCTGCGCGTGGCCCGCGCAGGGGCCCGGCCTGCTGGACGTTTACCGGGACCGGATCCGGTTCTCGCTCATGACGTTCGACACGCTCCCCGACGCGGGCACCGGGCTCGGCGGCGGCGTGCCCAACGCCGCGACCGGCATGCGGGGGATGTGGAGCTACTTCCTCGGGTTCGAGAACGGCACAGGCTACCCGGCGCGGGGCAACCCGCCCGACTGCGCCGTCGAGGACGTGGAGGTCGGCGCCAGGAACCCGGCCGCGCCGCTCTGGGAGGGGCCGCTCATCCCCTTCCCGACCTACACCGCCGACATCACCGAGGTGCGCACGCGGAACGATCGCATCCAGAACGCGCTCATCGCCACGCGCCCGTACGGCGCCACGCCGCTCGCGGGGATGCTGTCCGACGCGCGCGACTACGTCCTCCACGACATCTCGATCTGGGAGGGCCAGCCGCTCGGGCCGCGCGACGATCCGTACATCAGCGGCGGCTGCCGCAAAACCTCGGTCGTGCTCATCTCCGACGGCGAGCCGAACCTCGATCTGCGCCCGACCTGCGCGCAGGGCCCGGGCCCCGGTCCGGAATCGACGGGCTGCCCCTACGAGGAGCCGCACGTCATCGCGCACGAGCTCAACACCCACGTGAACCCGAACCGGCGCGTGCCGACCTATACCGTCGGGTTCGGCCTCTCCACGGAGGCGGGCACCGACTGCTCGGCGATCTCCTCGTCCGATTTCCTGACCGGCGGGCGCTGCGACAATGCGACCGGCGCGCTCAAGGCGTGCTGCACGCTCTCGCGCATCGCCATCGAGGGCGGGACCGAGCGCGGCTACTTCCCGAACGACGCCAACGAGCTGTCCGCCGTGATGTCGCAGATCTTCGCGCGCATCGCCGCGAACTCGACGAGCCGCACCCTCCCCGTCTTCGCCACGGCGGCCACGACCGCAGACAACGGCAGCACCGCCGCGGGGGTCGCCTACCAGTTCGGCGCCTCGTTCAGCCCGCCGCCGGACGGCTCGCTCTGGAGCGGCAACCTCGAGCGCAAGCGCTTCGTCTGCGAGTCGGTGAGCGGCGGCGGGATGACGACGAAGCTGGAGGACTTCGACCCCGCCAAGGGCGACGACTTCGCGGCCAACGTCAGCTCGAACGATCGGCCGCGGAGGTTCTTCAGCGTGATCGGCGACCTCGACGCCACCACGCAGCGCATCTGGTCGCAGCGGAGCATCCGCCCCGCGGCCGCGGCCGACAACGAGGACGAGCTCAGCGACTACACGGGCACGGTGACCGGCGGCGGCGCACCGGCGATCGCGGCGACGTTCGCGGGCGAGCTCCGCAACGCGCCGCGCGCGCTCAACCTCGATCCCAGCGCCGCCGTCCCCCCGCAGTGCTCGGGCGGGCTGCTGGAGAACACCGCCGATAGCTGCGCCGAGCGCCTCATCGAGTGGGAGATCGGCGAGGCGATGCCCGCGAACGTCGCCTCCCGCGATGGCAACGAGCTCGGCAGCATCTATCACTCCACCCCGGTCGTCGTGGGGCCGCCGCGCGATTACATCCCTGACGATTCATACAGGCTCTTCGCGGAGCACCCCGCCCAGGCGAACCGGCCGCTCGTGCTCTACACCGCCACGACCGACGGGCAGCTGCACGCCTTCCAGGTGACGGCGGCGGACGCGGACGACGATCTGAAGGTGGACCGGGTCCAGAACAACGAGCTCTGGTCCTTCCTGCCGCCCTACGTCCTGCCCCGGCTCCTCCAGACGTTCAACCAGCAATCGATCCTGCTCGACGGCGCGCCCGTCGTGAAGAACGTCGTCTTCGAGCGCACGCCGGCGGAGATCAGCGGCGCCAGCGCGACGTGGAACACGGTGCTGCTCGCCGGCGGCGGCCTCGGCGGCGGCTTCTACTACGCGCTCGACGTGACGAACCCCCACGCGCCGCGGTTCCTCTGGCAGCTCTCCACCGACGGCGAGGGCAAGGCGCTCTTCGGCGAGACGACCCCGACGCCGGCCATCGGCATGGTCGAGATGGAGTTCAAGGGCGTGATCCGGGAGATCGCGGTCGCCATCCTGCCCGGCGGCTCCGCCCCGCTCGACACGAGCCAGCCCGCGTGCCCCCGGAAGGGCACGATGCCCCCCCCGCTCTTCTATCCGACCGACAACCTGCAGGTCCGCGGCTCGGTCCGGTGCTGGGGCGACGCGGGCAGCGGTAGCCCCGCCGGGCCGGCGCGCTCGCTCACGATCGTCCGGCTCGACACCGGCGAGGTGCTCCGCACGTTCCAGGGCCTCCCCGCCGAGGCGCCGGCCGGGCTCTCATCGCGGACCAAGGAGGCCGACTTCGACTCGCCGATCACCGGCGTCCCAGTGCCGTTCCCTGCGGGGGTCGGCGAGGTCGCCGAGCGCATCTACGTCGGGGACGCCGACGGGACGCTCTGGCGCGTCAGCCTGTCGAGCACGAACCCGAACGACTGGAACGTGTCCCTCGCCTGGGACGCGTACTCGTTCCCGAGCAGCGACACCGCGGCGAGCAGCCAGCCGATCGAGACGACGCCGGTCGTGACCACCGATCCGCTCGGCAACACGGTCATCCTGTTCTCCACCGGCGATCAGGAGGCGTTCACGGAGGGCGGCGGCATCCAGACGCGGGTCTGGTCGATCACCGAGAAGCCGCACAACACGACCCTGCGCTTCACCGAGAACTGGGTCGTGCCCTTCACGAACGGCAAGCGGGTGACCGGGCCCATCTCCCTCTTCAACGGCTGCGCGTACTTCGCGACGTTCACGCCCGCGGCGCCCGGGACCTACGCGTGCGCCGACGGGCGCGGCTCGATCTGGGGCGTCGACTACCTGCTCGACACCGAGGAGGAGGGAACCCCGAACCCCTGCCTCGTCGTCGATCCGCTCGCGGGTCCCCAACACGAAGAGCTTCAGGATCCGGGCACGGTCGTCTTCGGCGTCGCCGTGACCCAGAAGCCGACCTGCGTGGACACGGAGGAGTACAACGATCCGTACTTCGGCGTGCAGACGATCAGCCGGCAGTCCAGCCCGCCCGAGTTCCAGCTCGTGTTCCACACCGGCGCCGCGGGCCAGCAGGACGCCCAGGGGGGCGAGACGCGCACGAGCACGAAGACGCTGCAGCCGCCGCGCAAGGTCGTTAAGATCGACTCGTGGGCGACCCTCGTCGAATGAAGCGCGGCGTCCTGTCGCGCGCCGCCGTGGCGCTCGCCGCGGCGTTCGCGTGCGCGTCGGCCGCGCTCGCCTGCCGCAGCGACGCGGGCGCGCCGGCGCCGCCGCCGCCGCCGCCGAGCGAGGCCGCGGCGCCGAGGCCGCCTGTCGACAAGGCGCTGCCGGGCGAGCTCGCCGAGGGCGTCGAGCAGGCGTTCGGCCTGCCCATCCCGCGGCGCATGAAGGTGCGCGCGCGCTTCTCCGATGCCGTCTTCGCGGTCGGGGAAATCCCGGCCGAGCGGGTGGCCAATTACGTGCGCACGCGCGTGCTCGCCGGCAACGTCGAGACCGGGCCGGCGAAGACGATCTTCTCGCGCGCGACCGTGAAGAGCGCGCCGCACCGGATGATCCGCATCGAGGTCGTCTCGCGCGCGCACGTCTCGGAGCTCGTCGTCCGCGACGAGACCCGAGCGCCTGCGGAGCGGGGGCTGTCCGTCGAGGAGCGCTGGCGTCGCAACGGGCTCACGCCGGACGGCAAGGTGCTCGATCCCACCCGCCTCGAGTGAGCGCAGCACCGGCGGCGCCTGCGCGCGGTGTCGGCGTCGGCGGCGGCCTCGACATGGCGCGCCGCGGGGGGCCGCCGCGCCGGTCGACATCCCCGACCTTTCGAAGTAGATCGCGCCCGTGTCGACCAAGCCGCTCCCCACCGCTCCGCTCCGCAGGACCCCGCTCTACGACGAGCACATCAAGCTCGGCGGCCGCATGGTCCCGTTCGCCGGCTGGGAGATGCCGGTCCAGTACAAAGGCGTGACCGAGGAGCACCGGGCGGTGCGCACCGCCGCCGGGCTCTTCGACGTCTCGCACATGGGCGAGATCATCCTGAGCGGCGAGCACGCCGGGCAGGTTGTCGACCACCTCGTCACGAACGACGTCAAGAAGCTGGAGGACGGCCAGGCGCTCTACACGTGCGCGTGCAACGAGGCCGGCACGATCCTCGACGATCTCATCGTTTACCGGATCGACGCGCGGCAGTGGCTCATCGTCTGCAACGCGTCGAACCGCGACAAGATCGCGGCCCACGTCCGGAGCGCGGCGCAGGGCCACTGCAGCTTCGAGGACGCGTCGGACCGCACGGCGATGATGGCGCTCCAGGGGCCGAAGGCGCTCGACATCGTCGCGCTCGCGGGCGGCGACGGCCCGGCGCTGCGCGAGCTGCCGCCGTTCCACTTCCGCGACGCGACGCTCGCCAACGTCCGCTGCACCGTGGCCCGCACCGGCTACACCGGCGAGGACGGCATCGAGATCTTCTGCTCCCCGTCCGACGCGCAGCGGCTCTGGCGCGCGCTCGTCGAGCTCGGCGGCCCGCTCGGCCTCGAGGCGACGGGCCTCGGCGCGCGCGACACGCTCCGCCTCGAGGCGCGCCTGTCGCTGTACGGCAACGACATCGACGAGACGACGAACCCGATCGAGGCGGCCCTCGGCTGGGTGGTGAAGCTCGACAAGGGCGACTTCGTCGGGCGCGCCGCGCTCCAGCGCATCAAGGAGGAGGGGCCCGCGCGCAAGCTGATCGGCTTCGAGATGGTGGGGCGCGGCATCGCGCGCCACGGCTACCCGCTGCTCGACGCCGGCGGCGAGAAGGTCGGCGTCTGCACGAGCGGCAGCCCGGGGCCGACCGTCGGCAAGAACATCGGGCTCGGCTACCTGCCGGCGTCGATGGCCAAGGTGGGGACCGCGCTCCAGGTCGACTGCCGCGGGCGCACGGTCGAGGCGGTCGTGGTCAAGACTCCATTCTACAAGCGGGCCTGACGCGCGGCTGCGCGGGCGCGCGGCGCGTTGACCGAGCGGCCGCGCCGAGACGACCAGAGACCCAGGTTGGCAAGGCAAAGGGAGAAGAAGTCACATGGCGAGCGATGATGTGCGAACGGACCGGCGGTACTCGAAGGACCACGAGTGGACAAAGCAGGAGGACGACCACGTCGTCGTCGGGATCACCGCCTTCGCGGTCGATCAGCTCGGCGACATCACGCTGGTCAACCTCGACGTGAAGCCGGGCGACACGATCACCGCGGGCACGGCCTTCGGCACGATCGAGAGCGTCAAGACGCTGAGCGACCTGTTCGCGCCCGTGAGCGGCAAGGTCACGCGCGTGAACGGCGACCTCGAGAGCCGCCCCGAGCTCGTGAACGAGGACTGCTACGGCGCGGCGTGGATGATCGAGGTCGCGCCCTCGGACCCGGGCGAGCTCGGCGCGCTCATGGACCCCGCCGCCTACGCCGAGCTCCTGAAGACCGCGGCGCACTGAGCGCCGAGCCCCTCCCGATCACCCTTCCCGCTGCACGACACCATGCGCTACCTGCCCCACACGCCCGAGGAAATCACCGAGATGCTGCAGGCCGTCGGCCTGTCGTCGCTCGAGGAGCTCTACAGCGCGATCCCGAAGGAGGCGCGCCTCACGCGCCCGCTCTCGATGGATCCCGCCCTCGACGAGGCCTCGCTCATGAGGCACCTCGAGGAGCTCGCGCAGGAGAACCGCGCCGGGCGCATGCTCTCGTTCCTGGGCGCCGGCGCCTACGAGCACCACTTCCCGCCGGCCGCCGATCAGCTGCTGCTCCGCAGCGAGTTCTACACCGCCTACACGCCGTACCAGCCGGAGGTCTCCCAGGGCACGCTCCAGGTGATCTTCGAGTTCCAGACGATCGTGAGCGAGATCCTCGGGCTGCCGGTCGCCAACGCGTCGATGTACGACGGCGCGAGCGCGGTCGCGGAGGCCGTGCTGATGGCGCGCCGGCTCACGGGGCGCGAGCGCACGGTCCTGTCCGAGGGCGTGCACCCCGACTATGTCGGCACGGTCGAGACGTACGTGCACGGCATCGGGACCGGCAAGGCGTCGCTGGTCCGCGTCGGCGTCGGCCGCGACGGCGCGGCGGACGTCGACGCGCTGACGCGGGCGATCGACGACACGACCGCGTGCGTGGTGGTCGGCTATCCGAATTTCTTCGGCGCCGTGGGCGACATCCGGAGGGTGGCCGAGGCGTGCCACCAGAAGGGCGCGCTGCTCGTCACGGTCACGCTGGATCCGTACGCGCTCGCGCTGCTCGAGTCGCCGGGCGCGCTCGGCGCCGACATCGCGGTGGCGGAGGGCCAGCCTCTCGGGCTGCCGCCGCAGTACGGCGGCCCGAACGTCGGGCTGTTCGCGTGCAGGAACGACCGCAAGTACCTCCAGCAGGTGCCCGGCAGGCTGGTCGGCGAGACGGTCGACAAGCACGGGACCCGGGGGTACGTGCTGACGCTCGCCACGCGCGAGCAGCACATCCGCCGGGAGCGGGCGACGAGCAACATCTGCACGAACAGCGGTCTGTGCGCGACGGCGGTCACGATGCGGATGTGCATGCTCGGCAAGCGCGGCTTCGTCGAGGCGGCGCGGCAGTGCCTCGCGAAGGCGGAGCACCTCAAGCGGGAGATCGCGCGGCTCGACGGGTACGCGTTGCCGCTGCCGGCGCCGACGTTCCACGAGTTCGTCGTGAAGGTCCGCGGCGGCGACGCCGGCAAGCTCACGCGGGCGCTGGCCGAGCAGGGCGTCATCGCGGGGCTCGATCTCGGCCGCATCGACGCCCGGCGGCGGGACGAGCTCCTCGTCGCCGTGACCGAGCGGCACAGCCGCGCGGACCTCGACCGGCTCGTGCAGGCGCTCGCGGGGTTCCCGGGCTGAAGAGGCACACGGCGCGGCGGGGGGGGGAGCACCGGCCTGTTCGGTGCTCTAGCGCGGGTGCGGTCCGGGGGCCGCGCCGCCGAAGTGATTCACGATCTGCTGCGCGATCTGCCGCAGGATCGGCCCGCCCGCGCTGCTCACGAGGAGCTCCAGGCCGGGCACCAGCACGACACGCTCCCAGCGTTCCGCCGCGTAGGTCGGCTCGGGCGGCGGGGGCCGGACCGCAGGGGGCGGCGGCGCGAGCAGCGCTTCCATGTCGGCGGGGGACATCGTCGCGAGCTTCCGCTTGATCTCGGGCAGCTTGAGCCCCCGCTCGCGGAGCTTCTGGATCGACAGGATCTGGAGCCGATGCTCGCGCAAGTACCGCGTCCCCGGTCCGGCGAACGGCGGCGGCACGAAGAGGTCCCGCTTGTACCAGTAGCGAATGGTGCGCTCGCTCACTCCGGCTTCCTCGGCGATCTCCCCGATGGTGTACCCGTCGTTCCTCGGCATGGGCTGCCTCCTCGGACAGAGCATAGCCTGGGAAAGCGGCAAGCTGCCATGAATCTTGACAGGATCGAGGCCGGGTTTCGCCGGGAATTGGACCTGTTTGTGCGGTTATTTTCACATGGGTCGAAGAAAATTGTCACGATAGTGAAGTTAAATTCTCCATCCCGGATGTCCGAAGCCAACGGCGTGAAGTTAAATTCTCCATCCCGGATGTCCGAGGTCCACGGCGTGAAGTTAAACTCTCTATCCGGCCTGCTCGGAGCCGGATTTGTGAAATAAACTGCTCCATGCATGCCTTTGAGGCCCGCCGAGTTGGCCTCCGGACCGCAGGAGGTGGCCTTCCGGACCGCCCGACAGGGCTTCCGGAGGGCGACGGCGGCCCTGCTTGGCGGGGCCGGAGCCGCATCATCTGGCCGATCCGCCGGCGATCGGCAGCCCCGCCGGGCTGCGGTCAATCGCAGGTCCGGGTGACCGGGTCGCAGAAACAGGAGATGCACTCGCTGTCCCGCGAGC
Source organism: Sorangium sp. So ce590 (assembly GCF_051521365.1). Lineage (NCBI taxonomy): Bacteria > Pseudomonadati > Myxococcota > Polyangiales > Polyangiaceae > Sorangium > Sorangium sp. So ce590. The sequence goes on along the minus strand of NZ_CP150346.1, from coordinate 2,528,999 downwards.
ACGTCTCGCCGCCCAGGGAAGAGCCCGTGCACGAGGGGTCGGGCGGTGCCTCGGGGCAGAGGGATTCGCCGAGGCCTGCGGCGCCCGAGCAGTCGCCGCAGGCCAGGTTGAGGCACTCCGCCGTCGCCATCGAGGTGAACGACGCCGCGCCGCAGTGCGCGGGGCTGGTGCAGGTCTCGACCGAGTTCCCCTTGTAGAAGCAGCCGACGAGGCAGAAGCAGTTCGTATCCTGGGAGCAGGCCTGGTATTGATCGCAGCAAAAGACCTATTTTCTTTGGTCAATGTATAGCGAAATGAGCACTGCGAGCGAGAGATGGCCAAGTCGATCGACGAGATTCTTGCTGAGTTCACCAGTTTGTATGGTCCAGAGGAGGTCTGGATCCTCTCGCTGAGCGACGCCGAGATTGTCGAGCGACTGCGGGCCATCGGGAATCATCCATGCACCGCCTTGGCCGAATACCTCGAATCGTTGTTCGTTCGGGTCCAAGTTGATCCAGCGTCGATCAAGCGCGAGCTGGAGGAGTCAGCGGGTTCCGTATCTGGTGGCTTTACGAGTTGGCTAGATCCCAATGAGAGAACTGCCGACGGCCTCGATGCATGGGTCGCCTATCATCTGGCCAATGGACGGGCCATCGCTCGGAGCTTGATACTCAATTGGGAGAAGCAGGATCCTACCTCTTCAACGTAGCCCCCTCCTCCAACCCCTCTGACCAGGAATGAGCTATCACGGGCTGCGGCTGCGTTAAGCCGTCACCGACGCACGAACGCCGGCCGCGCGCCCGCGGGGGCCCCACACCCGCCCGCGCCGCCCCCAGCGATCGAGCACCGGCTTCGCTGTCGCGATCTCGTCGATCGGGAACTCCCGCGTCCGCCCCGACGGCGTGTCGCAGACGACGCACACCTTGAGCTCCGGCATGCGCGTCAGCACGTCCAGCTTCGTGAGCGTGATCCCGTCCAGGCCGTTCACGCGCGCCGCATAGCGCAGCGCCGGCAGGTCGAGCCAGCCGGTCCGCCGCAGGCGACCGGTCACCGAGTCGTACTCCCCGCCGACCAACCGCAACCGCTCGCCGAAGGTGCGCGCGATCCGACACGAGCAGCCGCCCATCGGTCGCCTTCGCGGGCGACGCCACCGAGCTTGGCGTCCGGTAGCGACACGCATCACGCTTTTCCCGGCTGCCTGAACGGACAGAAAGTGGGCATTTGAGCATTCATGTGGATGCAAGCACGACACATTTCGGTTCACACTGCATGAGGAATCGCGAAGCTTCTTTCTTCTTATTTTATTATACGCGGAGCATCCCGACGCGACGTAAGCTGCGTTCCCTGTCACGGTCGGCCAGTATCACCGAACGTGAAGAATGAAGTGACAAGATACACGGGCGAAGACCGCTCGTCGTTATGGATCTGCAGATCCATGCGTCGGACTTCTTGCGTGACGCTCTGCAGCGCCTCCGCGTTAACCAGGAGACTCGGGTGAAACAGCACGATCCATTATTTCTTCGCAAGCTGGAGCTATTCAGGCGCTCACGCCCCCCTTGGCAGAAGCACATTCCTTTTAAGAGCGGCATCCTCTTGAGCGCCATCGCGTTCAGCGCCGCCTGCAGCTCGGGCTCGCCGAACGAGGAGCTGCACGGCACCGCGAAGCTCGCGGCGGGCACCGAGGACCCGACCTGCGTGACGATCCAGCGCGGGACGGCCGGCGCGGTGGAGGACGCGACGATCTGGGAGACCTTCCCGACCTGGAGCGATTCGACCGTGCTCTTCCGCACGGGCACCCTGGACGGGTTCGGCGTACGGCACGCCGTCCTCCGCTTCGACCTCTCACCGGTGCCCGCCGCCGCGACGGTCGTCTCCGCGACGCTGCGGCTCGAGCAGATCTACCGGGACGACACCACCTCGAGCACCATCAACATTCACCGGCTGCTCTCGCCGTGGACCGAGTCGACGGTGACATGGCAGAACCTGGGAAACGGGAGCGACTTCGACCCGGCGATCGCGGCCTCGTTCCAGTCGCTGCCCGGCGCCGGGATCCGCACGGCCGATCTGACCTCGCTCACCGCGGCGTGGCTCGCGGGGACCGTCCCGAACCACGGCATGCTGCTGGAGGAGCCGCCGGTCCTCACGACGAGCTTCCGGAGCAGCGACGATCCGCAGGTCGACGACCGGCCGAGCCTCGAGGTCTGTTACACGACCGCGACGACCTGCACCGGCACGCTCGACGATAACGACGCGTGCACGACCGATACCTGCGATCCGGTGCTGGGCATTCTGCACACGCCCATCTCGACCGACGACAGTGATCCAACCACGATCGATACGTGCGATCCGGCGACAGGCACCGTCGTGCACGTCGCCTGTCCGGCGCTGGATCCGACCGTAGCCACGAGGCTCATCGATGCCGTGGGCTGCATCTACCAGGGGCCGAACGCGCCGCAGACGGGCGTGACCGCGACGATCGCCCCTGCCTCGGTCGCGGTCGTCAAGGGCAAGGTCGCGACGCGAGCGGGCGTTCCGATCTCGGGCGCCAAGGTGAGCGTGCTGCACCACGACGCGGGAGACGCGGAGAGCTACGGGCAGGTCCTCACGCGCGCGGACGGGGCTTTCGAGCTGGTCGTGCGGGGAGGCCAGCCGCTCACGATGAAGTACGAGAAAGCCGGCTATTTGCCGGTGCAGCGACAGGTGGGCACCCAGTGGCAGCGCTGGTCCGAGGCGCCCGATGTGGTGCTGATCGAGAGCGATCCGGTGGTGACGTCCGTCGCGCTGGGCAGCTCGGCCGGAGCGCAGGTCGCGCGCGGGAGCGTCCAGACGGACGACAGCGGCACGCGCCAGGCGACGCTGCTCTTCCCCTCGGGTACGACGGGAACGATGACCGTGCCGGATCCGAGCGGCCCGCCAGGGGCGACGATGACGGTGGCGCTGCCGGCGGAGGTGCACGTGCGCGCGACCGAATACACGGTCGGGCCGAACGGTCCCGAGGCGATGCCGGGGACCTTGCCGCCAACCAGCGGGTACACGTATGCGGTGGAGCTCGGGCTGGATGAGGCCGTGACCGCCGGGGCTACGAAGGTCGAGTTCAACCAGCCCATTCCGTTCTATGTCGAGAACTTCCTCGATTTCCCGGTCGGGATGCACGTGCCGCTCGGCTATTACGACGCGGAGAAGGGGGCGTGGGTGCCGGCGGAGGACGGGCGCGTCATCGAGATCCTCGCCGTGAGCGGCGGAGAGGCGTCGGTCGACATCGACGGCGACGGCGCGGCCGACGACGCGAACGAGCTCACCGCGCTCGGGATCAGCGCCGAGGAGCTCGGGCAGCTCGGCGCGCAGTATACGGCGGGGACGAGCCTCTGGCGGTCTCAGGTCACGCACTTCACGCCGTGGGACTGCAACTGGCCGGCCGGCCCGGGTCCCGGCGCCGGGCCGCCGCCAATCGGTCCTGGCGGCGACGGCGGCGGCGGCTCCGGGGGCGGCGGCGGCTCCGGGGGCAGCGGCGGCTCCGGGGGCAGCGGCGGCTCCGGGGGCAGCGGCGGGGATCCGGACGACCCGAACAAGGAGTGTGGATCCATCATCGAATGCGAAACGCAGACGCTCGGGGAGCGGTTGCCCATCGCCGGGACGCCGTTCGACCTTCACTACAAGAGCGATCGAACCGCGGGGCGTACCCGGGAGTTCCGTCGTCTCGCGATCCCCCTGACGGCGTCGACCGTGCCCCCCGGCATCAAGCGGATCGAGCTCAAGGTGACCGTGGCGGGGAGGACGTTCGGGTCGAGCATCGCCTGCCCCTGCGGGCCGGGCCAGCAGTACACGTTCGAGTGGGACGGCAGAGACGCGTTCGGGCGCCTGACCTTTGGAGGGCAGACGGTTACGGTGGACATCGATTACGTGTACGAAGCCTTTTACTACGAGCCGGCCGCGCTGGTATCGTCGGGCCGGTCCTTCGGTTTTCCCTCCGATGTGATCCTCGCCGGGTATCGCGCGCGGGATGAGATCACCCTGGGCCGGCGCTGGGAGAGCAAGCTCGGCGCATGGACCAACGACTCTCTTGCGCTCGGCGGCCTCAGCCTGAGCCCTCACCACATCTTCGATCCCAGCAACTCCACGCTCTACCGTGGCGATGGGGGGCGCCGCACGGGCCGGAACATGTTCCCCATAGTCCGGCGCATCGCCGGCAATCCATCTCCTCCCATAGGTGGCTTGGATACCAATGGAATTCGCGCCGATTCGGTGTATGTTCAACGCCCCTTCGGAGTCGCGGTAGGACCGGACGGCAGCATCTACTATTCCGAGCATTCAACCCCCCGTGTTCGAAGGATCACACCCAATGGGATCGTCGCCACGATCGCCGGCGGCATACCCGGTGGATATAACGGCGATAATCAACCGGCGACACAGGCGAACTTGAGCGGTCCCAAGGAAGTTGCGATTGGGCCTGACGGTAGCATCTATATCGTTGATAGTTATCGTATCCGCGTGATTTCGCCCAATGGGATCATTGCCACCATCGCAGGTAACGGATCTGTGGGGACGCCGCCGCCCGATGGTGCGCTTGCCACTTCCGGTTCGATGGCCCCGTTCAGCGGTGTGCATGGCATCGCCGTATCCAGTGACGGCAGCCTGTTCCTGGCACTCGACAGGGCAATTCGCAGGGTGGCAGCTGACGGGACCATCACGACAATTGCAGGTACGTTGGACAGCGTACCTGCTGGGAGTTCCGGCGACGGCGGGCCCGCTGTCCAAGCTCGGTTCACTGCGATCCGGGGTCTGGCGCTCGGGCCGGATGGGGCGATCTACCTCTCGGATGCATCTGCGGGAGGAGTGGTCAACAACCGGATCCGGCGAATCGATCGCAACGGCATCATCACCACGTTCGCGGGCAACGGCGGGACGAGCATCTCGGACGACGGCGTGTCCGCCGCATCGGCTCCGATCGGTGTTCCCGGCCCGTTGGCCGTTGGACCGGACGGCAGCGTGTACTTCGTCGCAGACCACACCAACAATCTGAGCAGTCCGACGGCCAAGTTCATCCGGCGCATCTCGCCCGCTGGGCTCCTCCTCACCACGGTCGTTGGCAACCGAGCTACTCTGCCTCCGCAGTGCTACGTCGCCAGCTGTCTCGGCGGCCCAGCGACCTTGACCTGGCTCCGGTGGCCGACGGCGCTGGCGCTCGCTCCGGATGGCACCTTGGTGTACACGGACCCCGTCATCAACCGCGACTTCACCGGTGATATCATCGGCCGCGTGGAGAGGTCGCTCCCAGACGTCAAGGCGACCGACACCTCCGTCGCGAACGAAGACGGGACTGAGGTGTACACTTTCGACCAGCAGGGCAGGCATCTCACCACCCGCGACGCGCTCCTCGGCACCGTGCGCTACGCGTTTGGCTACGACGTCGCGGGCCGGCTGGTGACCATCACCGATGTCGACGCGCAGGTCACGACCATCCAGCGCAATGCGAACGGCGACCCGGTGGCCATCGTTGCGCCGACCGGACAGAGCACCTCGCTTACACTCGATGCCGAGGGCAACCTCTGGACGGTCACGAATCCGGCGAACGAGACGACGACGCTCTTGTACTACCCGAACAGCGGCCTGCTTCAGTCGCTCGAGGACCCGCTCGGACGCCTGCACGAGTTCGAGTTCGACGCGGAAGGACGCCTCGTCAGGGACGAGGAGCCGGCGGGTGGCTACAAGCAACTCACCCGGACCGAGACCCCCAACGGCTACCGTGTGACGATCACGACCGCGATGGGGTTGACCCGCAGGTACGAGATCGCGACGCTCCCGGACGGAAGCAAGCAACGCATCCGCACCGGATCGGACGGGTTCTCGACCGTGAAGCAAATCAGCACGAGCGGGGCCAACACGACGACGACACCGGACGGAACCCTGACCTCAGTCATGGTGCAGGGAGACCCGCGTTTCGGCATGCAGTCGCCGTTCGTCAGCAGCGAGATTACGACGACCCCCCTTGGACGAACAAAGCAGGTCATCCGGTCGCGCTCGGCGACCCTCTCGGATCCGAGCGACGCGCTGAGCGTGAGCTCGTTGATCGATCTCACGCTCATCAACGGGAACACGTTCTCTCAAACATTCGACAAGGCCACGAGGACGACCGTCTACGCATCCCCGGAGGGGCGCCAGTCCACGCTCACCCTCACACCCGAGGGGCGCACCCAGCGCATCGAGGTGCCCGCGATCCTGCCAATCGATTTCACGTACTATGCAGATGGTCGATTGAACGCGCGAACCCAGGGAGCCAGGACGTGGACGTACACGTACGAAGACAACGGCTGGCTCACGACGGTGACCGATCCGCTGCTCAACACCGTCTCTTTCCTTCACGATGCGGTCGGCCGCTCCACGCAGGTGACGAGGGCCGACGACGAGGTGTCCGGAACGAGCTACTACCCCGGCGGACTCGTCCACACGGTGACGCCGCCGGACCGACCGGGGCACACATTCAGTTACACGCCGGCAGATCTCCTGGAGGAGTACCTGGCTCCAGCCGTCGGCGCTGCTCCCAGGGATGCCTCGTGGTCCTACGATCTGGACGGCCTGCTCACGAGCTCGGCCCGCCCGGGTGAAGCCGCGACGGTCTACACGCAGGACCCGTCCACGGGTCGCCTCAGCCAGGTTGCGCTGCCGCTGGGGATGGGTACCATCGGCTATGGCTATCATCCGACGACTGGAAGTCTGACGACCGTCTCCGGTCCTTCAGGCATCTCGCTCAACTTTGCCTACGATGGCATGCTCTTGACCGGTCTGACGTGGGCAGGAACCGGGTTCGGGGGCAGCTCCGCGGGTGTGCAGTGGGTCTACGACAACGACTTCCGCATCGATACGGAGACGGTGGGCGGCGGTGCGACCATCAACTTCGACTACGACGCAGACAGCCTCCTCACCCAGGCTGGCGGGCTCACGCTCTACCGACACCCCGACAACGGGATGTACACCGGGAGCACGATCGGCGTCGTGAGCGATACGGTCACCCACGACGCGTACGGCGCCGTGGCGACGTACGTCGCGCAGGCGAGCGGCTCGACACTGTACGAGGTGACAACTACGCCCGACGCTCTAGGGCGCATCCAGAGCATGACGGAGACGATACAAGGGGAGACCGCGACGTACGAGTATGTTCGCGACCTCACCGGCCGCCTTACCGACGTGGTTCGCGGCGGCGTGATCGCGGCGCACTATGATTACGACGCGAACGGGAGCCGTCTGGCGCGAACGTCGTCCGTGGGGACGGAGAGCGGTACCTATGATGACCAGGATCGGCTCCTGAGCTATGCGCTCAAGACCTACGGGGTGAGCTCGGCGGGCGACCTCACGAGCATCACCGATACGGCCACGGGAGCGACGACGACGCTCACGTACGACGCGCGCGGTAACCTCCGCCAGGTGGTGCTGGGCGCCGGTGACGTGATCGAATACCTGGTGGATGGGGAGGACCGCCGGATCTGGAAGACGAAAAACGGCGCGGCGGTGCAGGGGTTCATCTACCGCGACGACCTGCGACCCGTGGCGGAGCTCAATGCCGCGGGCGCGGTGGTGGCGCAGTTCGTCTACGGTCAGGATCGCAATGTCCCGGATCTCATCCTGAAAGGTGCGGCGACCTACCGGATCCTGACGGACCATCGGGGCAGCCCGCGACTGGTCGTCAACACCGCAACCGGAGCGATAGCGCAGCGCATCGACTACGATGAGTTCGGTCGTGTGCTCCAGGATACAAGCCCGGGCTTCCAGCCGTTCGGCTTCGCCGGCGGGCTGTACGACGCCGACACGAAGCTGGTGCGCTTCGGAGCGAGAGATTACGACGCGGAGGTGGGAAGGTGGACAGCGAAGGATCCAATCCGGTTTGACGGTGGGGACACGAACCTGTACGGATACGTGCTCAACGATCCGATCAGCTTCACGGATCCGAATGGCCTCGGTCCCATCGGGTTTTTCGCGTGCCTCCTGAGCGGACGTGACTTGGCGGTCTGCGTGCTTGAAGAGATGGCCAAGGCCAGTTCTGATTCTGGATCCGATCCGGGGCCGGCGCCTGGACCCGGGCCCGGGGCCGGGTCGGGGCCTGGTTTCCCACGACAACCCGGATTCGGTACCTGTCCAGCGAATGACAATGGTCGATCCGATGGCGATAAGAATCGAAGGGAACGATGCATGAAGAGAGCCCTCAGGGCCTTCGAGGATTGCATGAAGCATATAGGGGATACGGCTGAATGCGTGGAGAAAGTGGACCGCGTGTTTCAGAGATGCATGCAAGGTGGGTGAGTCGTGGCGGACAAGACGAATCCGTTGATCGACGAGCTCGGTGCGGCAACTCGGCTGGTCGCCGACCATCCAGAAGTCGCATTGCAGCAATTTTCTTCGATCCGTGACCGCGCATTGCGTGTCGGCGACATTCGTTGCGCCAGCCTCAGCGCTCGGCTTCTTCTTATGGCAATGTCGGATCGAGAATGGATAGATCAGTATGCAGAGCGCCTTCTGTTGGAGGAGCCCAGTAGTCAGAACTATCTGGCGGTTGCAGGAGCAAGGGAGCGTGTTGGTCTGCTGAGTGAGTCGCTTGCTGCGTATGAACGTGCGGCAGAAATTGAATCGCAGACAGGCGGCGATCCAGAGCTCACCGAGTGGGCGCGAGGCGGCTGCGAGCGTCTACGGGCGCGGATATCTTCGCCGAAACCGTAGACGATGCGCGTAGGCCCACGGAGACGGGGTTCGTCGCGCGGCGCGCAGAGGGCCGATTTCTGAGCCCGATGGGCATCTCTCCCACGGCTCGACCGGGGGAGAGATGCCCCAGGAGAGTCCGGCGGGGTCCCCGCGCCGCGCGACCGGGGTCCCCGCGCCGCGCGACCGGGGTCCCCGCGCCGCGCGACGCACGCCCTCTCCGTGGACCGGGCAGCTCGGCGAGACCCGAGCGCACCCAGGGACGATCTTTGGCGGCGCGGCACTAGCGAGAGACCTCGCTGCCGAACTCCCTACCCTCGACGAGATTGGTGCCTCGATCGAACAGATGAGAAGAGAGCCGTAGCTCCCCTCAAGCGAAAGCGTTGTGCCGCACGATGGTCGCCTCGCGGTCCGCGCCGACCGACACCACGTCGACCGGCACCCCCGTCTCCCTCTCGACCAGCTCCACGTACCGCCGCGCCGCCGCCGGCAGCTCGGTCATCGAGCGGGCGGCGTCGATCGACTCGCTCCACTCGGTCACCGGCTCGAGCACCGGCTTCGCCGTCGCGATGTCGTCGATCGGGAACTCCCGCGTCCGCCCCGACGGCGTGTCGCAGGCGACGCACACCTTGAGCTCCGGCATGCCCGTCAGCACGTCCAGCTTCGTGAGCGCGATCCCGTCCAGGCCGTTCACGCGCGCCGCGTCGCGCAGCGCCGGCAGGTCGAGCCAGCCGGTCCGCCGCGGGCGACCGGTCACCGAGCCGTACTCCCCGCCGACCGACCGCAGCCGCTCGCCCAGCCCGCCGCCGAGCTCCGTCGGGAACGGGCCCTCGCCCACCCGCGTGCAGTACGCCTTCGCCAGGCCGAGCACCCGGCGGATGCGCGTCGGGCCGACCCCGGCGCCGACGCACGCGCCCCGGCGATCGCCGACGACGACGTGACGAACGGGAACGTGCCGTGATCGATGTCGAGCGGTGTCGCCTGCGCCCCTTCCAGCAGCGCTCGTCGCGGCGGAGCGTCCCGTCGATGAGCTGATGTCTCCCCGTCGTCCTGTCCGGAGAGCCTCTCGCGCGCCCCTCAGCGCGAGGCGACGTCCCGGCCGCGCTCCTGCGCGGGGAACGGGTTCGGCCACACCGGCAGGAGCGCCTTTCGGTACACGGTGAGCCGCAGCAGGTCGATGCCCGCGATGGCGCCGAACGCCACGGCGTCGTCGGTCCCGTAGCTCCCCTGGAGCGACAGGCTGATGCCGAGCGGCGCCCCGAGCGTGAGCGCGCCGGCCACGCCGGTGGAGCCCGCACCCCAGAATCGCCGGTAGCCGCCCGCGTCGAGGGCAAAGCCGAGCTGGCCGGCCTGGAAGCCGCGCGTCGCGACGCGGGCGAGCAACGCGAGATCGATACCGCTGTCGAGGAGGGGGGTCGCGCGCATCAGGCCGCCGACGATGACGGGCGCGTCGGGCGTCGTGCCGACGCCGACGTCGAGCGACAGCGCGCTGTCGAGGACGAGATCGCCGTCCCCCTGCTTCCAGCCGACCGCGCCGGCGCCGACGAAGGTCCACGCGGAGGCGTCCGCGCGCGAGGGCGATGACCAGGCAAGCGGGGTGAGCAGGGCCCCGAGGGCGAGGAGACAGGCGATCGGCGAACGCACGCGAGCGAGCTACCACGAAGCGCCGAGCGGCGATAGGTCAGCGCGCGCCGCCCCACCGCTCGACGATCCGCCGCGCGACGAGCGCCGCCACCTCGGGGTCGAAGAGGAGCGTGTTGTGCCCCCGCGCCTCCATCACGCGCACCTCGCCGCCCGGCAGCGCGTGCGCGATGGGCGAGCGGACAAGCGTGTCGGCCCCCGCGATGATCGACAGGTGCGGGACGCTCGACCGCGCCGTCCCGAGGAGGACACGCCGGAGGAGCGGGCTCGAGGCGTCGAGATCCCGCGCGCCCCCGAAGCCGAGCAGCCCGGCGCGCGGGATGCCGCCGAACGGGCTCGCCATGGAGATGGTCTGCACGATCCGAGGATCGACGACCTCCTGCGCGAAGAAGCGGCACACGATGCCGCCCATGCTGTGGCCGACGAGGTGCAAGCGCGCCCCGTCCGGCAACGCCGAGACGAGGCCCGCGAGGCGCGCCGAGAGCTCCTCGACGCCAGGCCCCGGCGCGTACGACATCGTCGCCGTGTGGACCGACCCGGCCGGAAGCCCGGCGCGCGCAGGGCCCCGCCGGCCAGGCGCCCGCGACGTGGCAGCGTGGCGCTCGATCGCCGTTCGCAACGGCCGGAGCACGCCGGCAGACGCGAAGAGCCCGTGCAGGATGATCACCACGTCGTCGCCGTCGGACGTCCCGGCGGGGATCACCGGCGCGAGGGTGTCGTACGGCAGGAGGACCGCCTGCCGCGCAAACGAGGCCACCTCCCTGCCTGCGCTCGCGGCGAAGGCCGACGCACGGAACCGCCTCACCACAGGGTGGCTCTTACCATGGATCCGTCGCGCGACGCCCCCCGCGCCCTCCCGACGCGCTGCGTCCCGGCCGATCCGGCCGATCACGGCCGCAGCAGCCAGACATGGAAGCTGCGGAACGTCCCGAGGAGCGACCGGATCCGGATCCGATCGCCCGGCGCGACGTCGCGCAGCGGCACCCGGATCTCGGACCAGCGGTCCGCCGGGCGCTCGGGCACCTCGACGCGCACCTCGCCGCCGGCGGCGACCGCGACGCCGAGCGCGATCGGGCCGCCCCCGTCGGTGCGCAGCACGAGCACGGCGGGCCCCCGGGAGATCGCGGCGGCCGAGCCGATCGCGAACGACTGCTCGCGCCCCTCGGGGATGATCCTGCCCGCGTCGAACCGCGGCGCGCTGTCGCCGCCGTCGCCGCCGCCCGGCAGCACCGCGCCGATGACCCAGCCGCCGCGCGGCGACGGGAAGGCGTAGCGGTGCGCCCGCTCGTCGACGAGATCGGCGATGTCCACCTCGTCGACGACCCCGTCGCGGCGCTCCCCCGGCGGGGCGAGCGCCGACCAGTCCGCCTCGTAGATCACCTTCTCGTCGGCGGCGCAGATCACGTTGTCCTCGATCTTCACCGCGTCGACGCGCCTGCCGAAGACGTCCGCGAGCCCGCCCCACCAGGACGGGTACAGGGCGAAGACGTCCGGCCGCTCGGCGGCGTCGAGCCGCTCGATGAGCTCGACCACCGCAGGCACCCCGTGCACCGAGGCCCGCGCGAACGGCATCCCCCGGTACCCGCCGAGGCCGAGCCCGTCGATCGCCGGGATCCCCGACAGGTACGGGATCGCGCCCGCGTCGCCGAGGAGCACCCGCCGCGGCCGCGGCGCGCGCGCGCCGAGCCGCCGCGCGACCTCGACCTGCTGCCCGGCGATGTTCGCCGAGGCGCGGGCGAAGTGGTCGATCTGCCGCGCGAACCACACGGAGGGCGCGGCGAGGGCCGCGAAGGCGAGCGCCGCCGCGACGCCCGCGGCGAGCCGGCCCCGCCGCGCGAGCGCCTCGACCCCGAGCGCCGCGGCGATGAGCAGCATCGCGAGCGACGGGGCGGCGTAGCGGAGGTTCTGGTAGCGCGCCGTCGTGTTGAGCGCGACGAGGAGCAGCGAGCCGTAAGCGCCGATCAAGAGCGGCACGGCGAGGCGCCGCGAGCGCCGAGCGAGCGCCGCGATCGCGCCGAGCAGCGGCAAGAGGAGCGCCCAGGAGGGGCCGCCGAGCGCGCTCTCCAGCGCCTGCACCCGGAGCGCGGCGAGGTTCTTGATCACCTCCACCGCCTTCTCGAGCGGCGTGGGGTACGGGTTCGCCAGGATGAGCTTGCGCACGGCCCCGGCGGCGCCCCACTCCCCCGTGAGCGCGCGGTTCGCCGTGGCGTGCGCGCCGAGGAGCAGCGCGGCGGGCAGCGACGCGCGCGCGAGCGACGCGACCGCGCCGAGCGAGCCCGCCGCGTGGGCGGCGGCGACGGCGAGCGGCGCCGCCAGCGCGATGGCCTCGGGCCGCGTCGCGACGAGCAGCGCGGCGAGGAGCCCCACCCGGAGCTGCTCGGCCGGGCGCCGCGCCGGCGGGGCGAGCTCCACGCGCCGCACCGCGACGAGCGCCCGGCCCAGCACGGCGCCGAGCAGCGCGACCTCCATCCCGGAGAACCAGCTCCAGTCGAGCAGCGGCACGGCCACGACGAAGAGCGGCGCGACCCAGGCGACCCAGCCCGAAGAGGCGGCGCCGGGCCCGGCGCGCGGCGCGAGGAGCCGCCGGAGCGAGCGGCACAGGTCGAGCAGCGCGGCGCAGGCGAGGAGCGCAGCGAAGAGGCCGAGCCAGGTGCCGCGGAAGCCGAGCAGGTACCCGGGCGCGAGGACGAGGGGGTACGTCAGGCTGGTCCCGCCCGAGGAGTAGCCGTTGCCGGGGATCCACGAGAGCGGGTGGCCGAGGGCCGCGGCGCGGGCGAAGCCGAAGTGGATGTAGACGTCGTCGAGCGGCGCCGGCCAGACGCCGCCCGTCCTGGCGAGCGCGGGCGCGTAGAACGCCGCGGCCGCGCCGAGGACCGGGATCGCGGCGCTCGCGTGCCACAGGAGCAGCCGGATCCGGGGCGCGCGCCACACGGCCCGGCCGGTACCACGAAGGGGCCGGGACGGCGCGACGATTCTGGTTAAACTGCGGCCATGGTGCTGAGAGCTGTGGTGGACGAATCGGTGGACGCCGCCCACTGGGAGGCGGTCGAGGAGGCGGCCGAGCTCCTGCAGACGGAGCAGATCCCGGAGGCGCTCGTCGCGCTGCGCGACGTGATCAAGACCTCCCCGTCGAACCCGTACGCGTACAGCCTGCTCGGGCACGCGCTCTACGAGCTCGGCCAGGTCGAGCCGGCGCGCGACGCCTACCGCGCCGCCGTGCGGCTCGCGCCGAGCTTCCTCGGGGCGCGGGTGGCCCTGTCGCACGCGCTCCGGCGCCTCGGCGACACCGACGGGGCGATCGCGCAGGCGAAGGAGGCGCTCCGGCGGTTCCCGAAGGACGGCGACGCGATGCACGCGATGGGCCTCGCCTACGCGGCCCGCGGGAACCGCGCGCTCGCCCGCAAGCACCTCCAGGGCTTCCTGGAAGCGGGCCCCGAGGTCGAGGCGGCGATGGAGGTGCGCCAGATCCTGGAGATGCTCGGCGTCGGGGGCGACGACGAGCCGCTCCAGTTCGAGTAGCCTCTCCCGTGCGCGCGCGGCGCACCCCGGAGGCAAGGAACGCGATGGCGACCACCCCGCACTTCGATCTCATCATCCTCGGAACGGGGCCAGGCGGCGAAGGCGCCGCCATGACGGCCGCGAAGCACGGCAAATCGGTCGCGGCGATCGAGCGCTACACGCGGGTCGGCGGGGGCTGCACCCACTGGGGGACGATCCCGAGCAAGGCGCTGCGCCGCGCGATTTACCACATGAACCTGATCAACCAGAGCCCCATCTACAAGCGGATGGATGTGGTTCCGGAGTACCCGTTCGGCGAGCTCCTCGCGACCGCGAACCGCGTGATCGACGACCAGGTCGATCTGCGCGAGAGCTTCTACGACAGGAACCGCGTCCGGCTCATCCCGGGGCGGGGGAGGTTCGTCGATCCGCACGCGATCGAGGTGGAGAGCGACGGGGGCCAGCGCCGGCGCTTCACGGCCGACAGCTTCGTCATCGCGACCGGCTCGCGCCCGTACCGGCCGGACGACATCGACTTCAGCCACCCGCGCATCTTCGACAGCGACACGCTGCTGCGCATGGATCGCACCCCCCGCAGCATCACGATCTTCGGGGCGGGGGTCATCGGCTGCGAGTACGCGTCGATGCTGCGCAACATGCAGGTCGCGGTGAACCTGATCAACACGCGCGCCCATCTCCTGGAGTTCCTCGACGACGAGATCACCGACGCGCTCGGGTACCACTTCTGCGACACCGGGATCCGCGTGCTGAACGGCGAGGAGCACGAGAAGGTCGAGGCCACGAAGGAGGGCGTCGTGCTCTCGCTGAAGAGCGGGAAGAAGCTCCGGAGCGAGGTGTTCCTGTGGGCGAACGGGAGGTCGGGCAACACGGCCGATCTCGGCCTGGAGAGCCTCGGCATCACGGCGAACAAGCGCGGTCAGATCGAGGTCAACGAGACCTTCCAGACGAGCCAGCCGCACATCTACGCGGTCGGCGACGTCGTCGGCTTCCCGGCGCTCGCGAGCGCGAGCTACGACCAGGGCCGGTTCGCGGCCAGCCACCTCTGCGGCCAGGCCGACGAGAAGCTGGTCCGGGACATCCCCACGGGCATCTACACGACGCCGGAGATCTCGTCGCTCGGCAAGACCGAGCGGGAGCTCACGGCGGAGAAGGTGCCTTACGAGGTGGGGAAGTCGACGTTCAAGACGCTCGCCCGCGCGCAGATCACGGGCCAGCAGGTCGGGATGCTGAAGCTCGTCTTCCACCGCGAGACGCTCGCGCTGCTCGGGATCCACTGCTTCGGCGAGAACGCCGCGGAGATCATCCACATCGGACAGGCGATCATGTCGCAGCCTTCGCCGAACAACACGATCCGGTATTTCGTGAACACGACGTTCAACTACCCCACCATGGCCGAGGCCTACCGGGTGGCGGCGCTCGACGGGCTGGGGCGCGTGTTCTGAGGGGAGCCCCCCGGGATCGCCCCGAGCGGCGCTCGGCGAGACCATGGCGCGCGTCGGGACCGTCCAGCGGGGCAGCGCCGCGCGGGCGCTCGAGCCGGGGTTGCCAGCGCGCGGCGCGGCGGTGATACTCCCCGGAGGAGCACGCTGTCATGGCCGCCGCTGCACCCCTCCTCGCCCCCCCTGTCGAACGCGCGCTCGCGGTCGCGGACGGCTCGGAAGACCAGCTCTTCGTCGTCCACGACGTCTCGTGGGAGGAGTACGAGGCCCTCCTGGCGGTCCTCGGCGACCGCGCGGGCGTGCGGGTGACGTACTGCGAGGGAGTGCTGGAGCTGATGAGCCCGGGCGGACCGCACGAGGGGCGAAAGAAGATCCTGGCCCGCCTCGTCGAGGCCTACGCGGAGGAGGCGGAGCTGCCGCTCAGCGGGTACGGCAGCATGACCCTCCGCAAGCGGCTCGCGGCGCGGGGGGTGGAGCCGGATGAGTGCTACGTGCTCGGAACAGCGGAGGATGGGGAGATCCCGGAGCTCGCGATCGAGGTGATCGAAAAGAGCGGGACGATCGACAAGCTCTCCGTCTATGCGGGGCTCGGCGTGCCCGAGGTCTGGTTCCTGAAGAAGGGGAAGCTCTCCATTCACCTCCTCGGCCCGGAGGGTTACGCCGAGGCGGGGCAAAGCCGGTTCTTGCCGGGGCTCGACGTCGGGGAGCTGACGGAGCTCATGCTGCGCAAGGGGGACCAGACGACGGTGGTGCGCGCGTGGCGAGCGAGGCTCCGGGAGCGGGGCCCGAGGTGAGCTCTGTCCGCTGAGCGGCGGGGCGTCGTCTCTTCCCCTACGCCCTGCCCCGCGCCGCGCACGCCGCCGCGATCGCCTCCGCCCCGGCCTCCCGCGCCGCGATCTCGCACGCGCGCCACGCCGCGCGCCGCTCCGGCGCCCCCGCGCCGCGGGGCGCGGCCGCGACCCGCGCCTCGACCGAGCGCGCGAAGGCGTCCAGCGCCGCCTCGTCCCCGCGCTCCGACAGGAGCGCACCCAGCGTGAGCGCCGCGTGCGCGATCTGCCGCTCCGCGCCCGGATACATCGCCTCCGCGAGCGCCTCGCGGAGCGCCGGGAGGTCGCGGCGCGCCCCCGCCTCGCGCGCCCGCACCTCGGGCGCCGCGGGCTCGGCCCACGCGACGCCGAGGCGCCGCTCCAGGTAGCCCACCGCCGAGCGGGCGACGCGCTGGAACGAGGCGAGCCCGTCGGTCGGCACCTCCAGCACGCCGCCCCCGGCGCGCGCCCCCTCGGCGTCGAGGTCGAGCACGATCACGAGATCCTCGCGCTCCCCGATGACGAGGAGGTCGCGCGCCCAGTCGAGCGAGCGATCCTCCGCGAGCCACGCCGTCGCCCGCGCGAGCTCGCCGCGCGGCAGGATCCGCGTGCCGTCCGGGAGCGCGAGGCCGTCCGTCGCCGCGTAGAGCGCCGCGACGTCCGGCGGCTCGGCCAGCCCGTGGGGCCACGCGTCGGCGTCCGAAGGCGCGGGCCGCGCCTCCACGCCGGAGTGCGCGAGCAGCGCGGCGACGCGCGACGCGAGATCGCCGGCCGCGCTCACGGCGCCGGCACCCGCCCGCGGGGCGCGGCCGCGAGGTTCTGGAGGAAGCCGTGGGCCTGGGCGGCCGCGGCGGGCACGTCGAAGATCACGAAGTGACCATCGCTCCCCTCGGCGACCGGCCACTGCGCGAGCACGCCCGAGGCGCGGCCGCCAGCGAGGTTCTCGGCGAGGCCCCCGGGCGGCACCTCGACCGGCGCGGGGCCGCCGAAGCCGTACTCGCGGATCAGACGCTGCGCGGGCGATTGCAGCGGCAAGCCCATCGCCAGCGCGTGCATCTCGATGCCGCGCGGCGGCGCGTACGTGTCGCCGCTGCCGTCCGGGTTGATGCCCTCGGTCATGTAGATGCTCTTCGGCGCAAAGCCGTCGCGGGGCGCGACGAACAGCCGCGCAGCGTAGTGGATCGGGTCGACGACGTCGACGATCGACTGCGCGAGCGAGATCGCGGGGTGGAACTCGTTCACCTCGGCCGCCTCCTCGTCCATGAGCCCGAGGAAGACCGACTTGACGAGCGCCGCGATGCTCGGCGGCGGGTTCGTCTTCTCGAGCAGGGTCACCGACATGGCCGCCGACGCCCCGGAGAGCACCCCGCCCCGCGCCGAGTCGTCCGCCGCGAGGTAGAGCGGGCCGTTCAGCCCGCCCTGGGAGTGCCCGAAGAACAGGATCTTCGACGGGTCGAACCGGATCTCCGCCCCCGTGCTGGAGACGCCGGCGGGCACGGTCATGCGCGACTCGGTGAAGAGGCGCGCCCGCTGCACCTCGTCGAGCGCCGACTGGCGCGCGTTCGTGCGCGCCGCGGCCACGTTCTGCACGTTGAAGAACAGGAACCCGGCCTGCCCCGCGTCCTCTGGCGCCTCCGGGCGCGCGCCGTGGAAGATCTGGTCGACGCCCATGACCGCGAGGCACCGCTCCGCGAGCGAAGGACCGGTGTGGCTGCGGACGTAGGAGCGGTAGTCGCCGCCCGTGCCGTGGGCGTAGAGCACGACGGGGTAGCCGGCCTCCGGCATGGGGCAGCGGCCCGCGGCGGGGACCGTGATCGAGAAGCGCAGGTCGAAGTAGCCGGAGATCACCGGCTCGCCGGCCTTGCTCGCGAAGCCGCCGCCGTCCGCGTGGCTCGCGTACGGGGCCCGGCCGCTCTGGTAGATCGGGGACGGCCCGTACACGCCGGTGTACTCGTCCCATGACGGCGCGTGCTTCACGACCTGCCAGAGCGCGGGCCGCGCCTCCGGCGGCGGGACGCTCGCGAGCAGGTGATCGCGCAGCGCGAAGAGCTCCGCGGTCGGGTCGGAGGTGGTGAAGACCGCGAGGTGGACGATGCGCTCGCGGCCGACGCCGGCCGCCTCGATCTCGTCCACCGCCGGAGCGAGCGCGTCCCGCGCGGCCTCGACATCGGCGCCGGCCGGCTCGATCCCGAGCGCCTGGCGCAGCGCCGGGCTCGCCTCCACGAGGCCGCCGCCCTCGCCGCGCAGCGCGTCCGTGACGACGAGCGCATACCGGGTCCGCGGCCTCAGCGGGAAGCCCATGACGGGCATGAAGGCGAGGGTGTTCTCTGGCCAGTAGACGCCGGCCTCGCGCCGGAAATGGACCGAGATCTGTCGCCGCTCTCCGCGCGCCGGCGAGCCCGGATCGACGTCGATGAGCTGCACGGCGGCGACGGGGCTCATGGCGAACGCGGGCGTCGCGGGGAGCGAGGAGACGTCGATCGGCCCGGCGAAGCGCATGAACCCCGCCGCCGCCGGAGAGAAGCCGTCGAGGACCGAGTCCATCTCGCGGACGTACTCGTCGAGGATCCTGAGCCGCCGCGGGTTGTGGTAGCCGTCGAGCCGCACCGCGCCGCCCTCGCGGCGCAGATCGCTCGGCCACGGCGCGTCGAAGAAGCGCTCCCCGCGGAGCTCGCGGTGCTGCGCCGGCGAGATCCAGATCGACGAGACGCTCGGGCGCGCGTCGCCGCAGCCGAGCGCTGCGACGAGCGACGATGTCACGGCCACCACCGCCGCGAAGGAGGGACGCATGACGAGATGGTGGCGTACGCACCCGTCGAGATCGACAGGCCGAGCGCGCGAAGAAGCAGTCGAGCAGGCGCGACACGATGCGTTTTACGAAGGCGCTTTGTCACGGACGCGCTCGCCTCCTCGCGACGCGCTCGCCTACGTCGCGGACGCGAGCGTGACAGAGCGCACGGTGCGCCCGCTCCGTTCGCGTTTCAGGTCCTCCGCACAGTCACATTCCGTCCGCTACGCGACAGGCCATCAGGGCAAAGCGCGCTATCAATGAATGCGCGCTATCACGGTAAGCAGAGTAGGCAGAGTAGGCAGAGTAGGCAGAGTAAGGAGATTAAGGAGAGTGAAGAGCAAGCAGAGTGGGCAGAGCAACGAGGCGCCCGGAACGCGCAAGACGCGGCGCCCCGGCGAGCGGGAGGCCGCAGCGAGCCGCGTCGAGGGTGACTTCGGCCTGTACTTCATATATATATGATTTAGGTGCTCCGCATGTCCCTGGAAGGCAAGGTCGCGCTCGTCACGGGTGGGGGTCGCGGCATCGGCCGCGCGATCGCCGAGCGGCTCGCGCGGGACGGCGCGCGCGTCGCCGTCGCAGGCCGCACGCAGGCCGAGATCGAGGAGACGGCGGCGGCCGTCGGCGGCGTCGCCGTCCGGCTCGACGTGGCGGATCGCGAGGGCGCGCTCGCCGCGCTCGCCGCGCTCGAAGGCCAGGTCGGGCGCGTCGACGTGCTCGTCAACAACGCGGGCGCAGCCGAGAGCGCGCCGTTCGACAGGACCACCGACGCGCTCTGGGACCGCATGCTCGCGGTCAACGTGACCGGCGCCTTCGTGCTGTGCCGCGCCCTGCTCCCGAAGATGATCGCGCGCGGGTTCGGGCGCGTCGTCAACGTCGCCTCCACCGCGGGGCTCGCCGGGTGCGCCTACTCGACCGCGTACTGCGCGTCGAAGCACGCCATGGTCGGGATGACCCGCGCCATCGCGCTGGAGATCGCCCGGACGCCGGTGACCATCAACTGCGTCTGCCCCGGGTGGGCGAACACGAGAATGGCGGACGAGGCGATCGCCCGCATCGCCGAGAAGACCGGGCGCGGCGAGGAGGCGGCGCGACGGACGCTCGAGGCGATGTCGCCCCAGGGCCGGATGGTCGAGCCCGAGGAGGTCGCGCTCGTCGTGTCGATGCTCTGCAGCGACGAGGCGCGCAGCATCCACGGCCAGGCGATCCCGGTCGACGGCGGACAGGTGATGCGGTGAAGGGCGGCCTCGAGATCGTGCAGCCGGCCGGGTGGCCGGCGCCGCGAGGCTACGCCAACGGCGTCGTGACGCGCGGGACGACGCTGCACGTCGCGGGGCAGATCGGGTGGGACGCCGCGTCGGGGCAGATCCGGAGCGACGATCTGGCCGAGCAGTTCGCGCAGGCGCTCGACAACGTGCTCGCGGTCGTCGCGGCCGCCGGCGGCGAGCCGGGCGACGTCGCGCGGATGACCGTGTACGTGACCGACCTCGAGGCGTACAGGAGCTCGCGCGCCGCGATCGGCGCCGCGTGGCGAGCGCGGTTCGGCAAGCACTTCCCGGCGATGGCCCTCGTCGGCGTCGCGGGGCTCGTCGAGCCGCGCGCGCTCGTCGAGATCGAGGCCGTCGCGGCGCCCGGCGCGCGCGGCGTGGACGACGAGGGCGGCCTGTGAGGCGCGGGGCGCCGGCGAGGCGACCGCTCGCCGCCCCCCCGCCCGAGAGCGCGCGCGGCGATCAGGCGGCCGTGCGCGCCTGGGTCCGCATCCTCGCGGTCCACAAGCGCGCGCTCGCGGCCATCCGCGAGGACCTGGAGCACGAGATGACCCTCCCGCGCTTCGACCTCCTCGCGAACCTCGTGCGCAGCGACGGGCAGACGCTCGCGTCGCTCTCCCGCAGCATGCTGGTCACGGCGGGCAACCTCACCGGGCTCGTCGACCGCGCGGCGCGCGACGGCATGGTCGAGCGGCGGGCCGACCCGAGCGACCGCCGCGCGTGGCGCGTGCACGTGACCCCCAAGGGGCAGCGCGCGTTCCGCGACGCCGAGCGGCGCCACGCCGCGCGCGTCGCCAAGGTGTTCTCCGGGCTGAGCCAGGCCGAGATCTCCACCCTGACGCGGCTGCTCGACAAGCTGCGCACCACGCTCCGCGCGCCGGACATGCCCGTCCCGTCCCGCCCCGGCAGCAGCCGCGCGCACGCGGAGCGCAGCGCGCGGAGCCCGCCGCGGCGCACGCGAACCAAGCCCTGACCGCGCGGACCCGTCCCAGAGCAGCGCACCGAACAGAGACCCCCCGATGACCCTCACTCCCCGCTCCTTCCAGCTCGAGGTCAGCCGCGGCGTCGCGGAGATCACGCTGAGCCGCCCCGACCGGCTGAACGCCCTCACCTTCGAGATCTACGGCGAGCTCACGGCCACGTTCCGCTCGCTCGAGCGCTCGGCCGCGCGCGCGGTCGTGCTCACCGGAGAGGGGCGCGGCTTCTGCTCGGGCGGCGACGTCGACGGGATCATCGCCGAGCTGTTCGCGCGCGACGCGCGGGGGCTGCTCGAGTTCACCCGCGCCACCGGCGCGCTGATCCAGAGCATCTGCGAGCTCCGGCGCCCGGTCATCGCCGCCGTCAACGGCGTCGCCGTCGGCGCGGGCGCGGTGATCGCCGCCGCGTGCGACCTGCGCATCGCCGCGGCGAGCGCCCGCTTCGGGTTCATCTTCCCCAAGGTGGGCCTGTCCGGCGCCGACATGGGCGCCTCCTACCTCCTGCCGCGCATCGTCGGCCACGGGCGCGCCGCCGAGCTGCTCTTCTTCGGCGATCTCGTCGGCGCCGACGAGGCGCTCCGCATCGGCCTCGTGAACCGCGTGGTCCCCGACGGCGACGCGCTCCCGGCGGCGCGCGCGTGGGCCGAGCGCCTCGCGCGCGGGCCGGCGTTCGCGCACGCGATCACCAAGCAGATGCTGGAGAGCGAGCGCACGATGCCCCTCGCCGCCGCGATCGAGGCCGAGGCGCAGGCGCAGGCGCTCTGCATGGCGCACCCCGACTTCCGCGAGGCCTACGAGGCGAACAAGGCGAAGCGCCCGCCGCGCTTCGAGGGCGACGCCGCGGCAGCGTCCGGAGACGCGGACGCGGCCCCCACCCCGAGGTCCACCGGCCCGGCGACGCCCCGCACATGAACCGGCTCGCGCTCTCCTCGGCCGATCTCCCGGTCTTCTTCGAGGAGCGCCACGCGGCGCTCGCCGCGCGGCTCACCCCCGAGGCGCTCGCGCCGCTCGCGGGCGCGCGCGACCCCGCCGCCGTGGCGCGCTGCCTCGGCGAGCCGCTCGGGCTCTACGCGCACCTCGTCCCCGCGGCGCTCGGCGGCGCGCCCGCGGGCGGCGGCCTCCCCGCGGACCCGATGGCCGTCGACGTGCGGTCGCTGGTCCTCATCCGCGAGGCGCTCGGCCAGGTCTCTCCGCTCGCCGACGCGATCTTCGCGGTGCAGGGGCTCGGCTCGTACCCGATCGTGCTGGCCGGCAGCGACGCGCAGCGCCGCGCGATCCTGCCCGACGTGCTCTCGGGGCGCCGCATCGGGGCCTTCGCGCTGACCGAGCCCGAGGCGGGCAGCGACGTCGCCTCGCTCCGGACGGAGGCCCGCCGCGAGGGCGACGGGTGGGTCCTCGACGGCGAGAAGGTGCTGATCTCTAACGTCCCGCTCGCGCACCACCTCGTCGTCTTCGCGCGCACGGGCGACAACGGCGGCGGCGGACGCGGCGGCGGGCGCGCCGAGATCACGGCGTTCCTCGTCGACAGCGGCGCGCCCGGCGTCGCCGCGGAGCCGCTCCCGATGTCGGTCCCGCACCCGATCGGCCGGCTCCGCTTCGAGGGCTGCCGCGCGCCGGACAGCGCGCGCCTCGGCGAGGTGGGCGGCGGCTTCAAGCTCGCGATGCAGACGCTCGACGCCTTCCGGATCTCGGTCGGCGCGGCGGCGAACGGCATGGCGGCGCGCGCGCTCCGCGAGGCGGTAGCGCACGTCACGCGCCGCAGGCAGTTCGGCGCGCCGCTGTCCGAGCAGCAGATGGTGCGCGCCTACCTCGCCGAGATGGCGACCGAGCTCGACGCGGCCCGCCTCCTCGTGGCCCGCGCGGCCCACAAGCGCGACGCGGGCGGCGCGGCCGCGCGCGTCTCGACCGAGGCGGCCATGGCGAAGATGTTCGCCACCGAGGCGGCGCAGCGGATCATCGACCGCGCGGTCCAGCTCCACGGGGGCCTCGGGGTCATCGAGGGGACCGAGGTGGAGCGGCTGTACCGCGAGATCCGGCCGCTGCGCATCTACGAGGGGACGACGGAGATCCAGAAGCTCATCATCGCGAAGGGGATCCTCGAGCGCGCCGCCGCGGAGCTCGCGGAGGACGCTCCCGCGCGCGGCGTAGAAGAAGAAGAGGCGCGGTAGCGATGTGGAAGCCGCCCGAGAGGATCCGCCACGCCCTGCCCCGCGAGGAGCCCCCGACCGCGGGCGAGGCGGCGGGCGCGCGCCTCTTCTCGCCGCTCCGCCTCGCCTCGGGCCTCGAGCTCGCCGAGCGCTCGTGGGTGCCGGCGATGGTCCCCTGGCGGGCGACGGAGGAGGGGATCGTCACGCAGGACGTGCTCGACTGGTACGGCCGCTTCGCCGACGGCCAGCCCGGCGCCCTCGTTGTCGAGGCGACCGGCATCCGCGACGTGCCGAGCGGGCCGCTGCTCCGCGCCGGCCATGATCGGTTCGTCCCGGGGCTCCGGGAGCTCGTCCGGACGGTCCGCGCCCGGAGCGCGGGCCGGACGCGCCTGCTCCTCCAGCTCATCGACTTCCTCCGCATCCGCCGGCGCCCGCCGAAGGAGCGGTTCCTGCGGCAGTTCCTGGAGATCACCGGCGCGCACCGGGGCGCCCTCGCCGCGGTGCTCGGGGAGCCGCCGCTCCGGGACGCCCCGGAGCTCGAGGTGCGCGCGCGGCTGCTCGCGCTCGACGACGCGCGGCTCGAGGCCGTGCTCGCGCCGCGCGAGCTCGAGGCGCTGCGCTTCGGCGAGCGCGAGCGCGTCACCGACGTCGCGCTCTCCCACATCCGCGACCTGCCGCGCTCGCTGCCCGACCTCTTCGCCGCGGCGGCGGCGAGGGCGCGGGAGGCGGGCTTCGACGGGGTCGAGCTCCACTACGCCCACGCCTACACGATGGCCTCGTTCCTCTCCGCGCTGAACACCCGGACGGACGGCTACGGCGGCGATCGCGAGCGCCGCGCGCGCCTCCCGCTCGAGGTCTACGCGGCCGTGCGCGACGCCGTGTCCTCCCGCTTCACGGTGGGCTGCCGCTTCGTCTGCGACGACGTCATCGCCGGCGGCAACCGGGTCGACGACGCGGCGTTCTTCGCGCTCGCCTTCGCGCGCGCCGGCATGGACTTCCTCTCGCTCTCGACCGGCGGCAAGTTCGAGGACGCGAAGCAGCCCAAGGTCGGCGAGGCCGCGTACCCCTACACCGGCCCGAGCGGGTACGAGTGCATGCCGACGGCGCTCTCGGACGCGGCCGGGCCGTTCGGGCGGCAGGTCCCGAAGCAGGCGCAGATCCGGCGGGCCGTGCGCGAGGCCGGCCTCGACACGCCGGTCGTGGTGGCGGGCGGGATCTGCACGTTCGCGCAGGCCGAGGCGATCCTCGCGCGCGGCGAGGCGGACCTCATCGGGGCCGCCCGGCAGACGCTGGCCGATCCGGACTGGTTCCTGAAGGCGCGCCTCGGCCGCGGCGGCGAGGTGCGCCGCTGCATCTACTCCAACTACTGCGAGGCGCTCGATCAGCGGCACCGGCCCGTGACGTGCCAGCTCTGGGATCGCGAGGGGCTCGACGAGCCGGGTGTGGCGACGACGGACGGAGGAAAGCGGCGGCTCACGGCGCCGCCGTGGAGGCGCGAGGAGGCGTGACCATGGACGCACCGACATTCCCTGAAGAGTTCAACCTCGCCGACTACTACCTGTTCGATCGGCTGCGCGAGGGGCTCGGCGACAAGGTCGCCCTGCTCTTCGGCGATCAGCGGCACACCTACGCCGACGTCGCCGGGCAGGTCCGCCGGCTCCGCGCGCACCTCGCGGTCGAGGACGTCGCGCCCGAGCAGCGGGTGCTCATCGTCCTGCACGACTCGCCCGCGTTCGTCTGGGCGTTCTTCGCGGCGCTGCACCACGGCGCCGTCGTGGCGATGGGCAACCCCGAGGCGCCCGCCGCCGATCTCGCGTACCTCATCGAGTACACGCGGCCCGCGGCGGTCGTCACGATCCAGCGCGTGGCCGAGTCGATCCAGGACGCGCTCGCGGCCGCGGACCTCCGGACGCTCGTGCTTGTGCCGGAGGTCCTGACCGGCGGCGACCTCGAGGCCGACCTCCCCGCCTCGCCGGCCCTCGATCCGTTGAGGTGCATCTCGCTCCGCAACGCCCTCGCGCAAGGGCGCACCGCGCTCGTGCCGCGGAGCGCTCCGATCGGCCCCCGCCCCACGCGGCGCGACGACATCGCCCTCTGGCTGTTCACGTCCGGCTCGACCGGCAGGAGCAAGGCGGCGGTCCACACGCACCGCGATTTCGCCTTCAACACCGAGTGTTACGCCAAGGCGACCGCGGGCTACCGCAAGGAGGACATCACCGTCTCGGTGCCGCGCCTGTTCTTCGGCTATGCCACGGGCACCAACCTCATGTTCCCGTTCGCCGTCGGCGCGACCGCCGGCCTCTTCGTCGAGCGGCCGACGCCGGAGTCGCTCGCGCGGTACATCGAGCGCTACCGCCCCACCGTCGTCACGAACGTCCCGACGATGATGGGCAAGCTGCTCGAGCACGACGACGCCAGCGCGGCGCGCGGCGAGCCGCGCCTCGACCTCTCCAGCGTCCGTTTCCACCTCTCGGCGGGCGAGGCGCTCCCGCCCGCGCTCCTCGAGCGCTTCCGCGCGCGCTTCCAGGCCGACGTCTACGACGGCATCGGCTCCGCCGAGATGTTCCATATCTACTGCACGAACCGCCCCGGCGACGTGCGCCCGGGGTCGCTCGGCCGCGTCGTGGAGGGGTACACGATCAAGATCCTCCCCTCGGACGCGATCGGTCCGGGCGCGCCGGAGCTCGCGCCGGGCGAGACCGGGGTGATGTGGGTGAAGGGCGACTCGGTCGCGCTCGGCTACTTCCAGGATCGCGAGAAGAGCTGGAGCACCTTCCACGGCCACTGGTGCCGCACCGGGGATCTCTTCCGCATGGATGCCGAAGGCTACCTCTGGTTCAGCGGGCGCGCCGACGAGCTGCTCAAGGTGGGCGGCGTCTGGGTCGCGCCGGTCGAGGTGGAGGAGTGCCTGACCGAGCACCCCGCCGTCAGCCTCGCCGCGGTGATCGGCGCCGAGGAGGCGGGCCTCGTGAAGCCGAAGGCGTTCATCGTGGTCCGCGACGACGCGCGCGGCCGCGTCGCCACCGGGGCGGGGCGGGCCGAGCTCGCCGCGGAGCTCAAGGCGTTCGTGAAGGACCGGCTGAGCAAGCACAAGTATCCGCGATGGGTCGTCTTCGTCGATGACGTCCCCAGGAACGACCGCGGAAAGGTCGATCGCAAGGCCCTCCGGCAGCGCGAGGCCGGCGGCGAGACACCGGCGGGCCAGTAGCGCATGCAGGCCGCGCCGCGCCTCGCCGAGCTGACGACGGCGGAGCTCGCCGCGCTCCTGTCGGCCGGCGCCCCGTGCGTCGCGCTCGTCCCGGTCGGGTCGGTGGAGCCGCACGGCCCGCACCTGCCGCTCGGAACGGACACGCTCATCGGCGAGGCCGCGGCCGAGCGGGCGGGCCGCCGGCTGTGGGAGCGGGGCGTCGCCGCGCTCCTCGCGCCGCCCGTCGGCTATGGCGTCACCGACTTCGCGGCGGGCTTCGCCGGAGCGATCTCGATCCCGGCGCCCGCGCTCACCGCCTTCCTGCGCGCTGTCGCGGAGGCCCACCTGTCGGCCGGCCTGTCGCACGTTTGCTTCATCAACAACCACCTCGAGCCGGAGCACGACCGCGCGGTGCGCGCCGCCGCGAGCGGCCTGCCCCCGGGCCGCGCGTCGGTGGCCTGCCCGCTCGCGCGCCGCTGGGCGCGGACGCTCTCCGCCGAGTTCCGGAGCGGCGCCTGCCACGCCGGACGTTACGAGACATCGCTCGTCCTCGCCGCGACCCCCGCGCTCGTCCGGGCGGACATCGCCCGGGACCTGCCGGATCTCGAGTTGAGCCTGGCGGAAGGCATCAAGGCAGGGGTGAAGAGCTTCCGCGAGCTGGGTATGGACGCCGCGTACACCGGCGCTCCGCGCGAGGCCTCCGAGGACGAGGGCCGCGCGCTGCTCGATCTCCTCGCGACGATGATCGTCACGGAGGTCGAAGAGGGCCTCACCACGGCCGCCGGCCACGATCCCGCGCCCGGACAAGGCGACCCATAGGCCGCGGCAGGTGCGCCAGATGGGCCGACAAGCAGCCTGAGCAGGCAGGTGGGCAAACAGGCAGGCAGGTAGGCGGAACCAAGCTTCTCTGCGCCTACGCCATCCGCTCATACCTGTTGACCGGCAAAATCGGCCATCAGCCCTCGCGACCGGCGGGACCGTGGCGAGCTGAGCAGAAGCAGAAGCAGAAGCAGAAGCAGAGGCGGCTGAGCAGGCGGAGGAGAACGTCGGCGACGTCGCCGACGTCGCCGATCATGCGTCCGCGGCGCTGGACAACCACGAGGAGACCGAGCAATAATGTAGATTTTGTGCCGATGTCACGAGTGACCCCAACAGGTTTTTGACGACGAATATCGATTCGCAATTGACGCATTCCGCTCAACGCCGTACAACGGTATCGTTTTCCTCGCGCGCCATTCAACGCCAGAACGATCCGAGGGCTGACCTGATGAAGGTGATGCTTTACGGCGCGCAGGCAGATGATGGCTTTGCAGGTGCGCTCTCTGGCGCTCCTGCGCGACGGCATCACATGTGGCCTCGCGGGCGGAGCACGCCCGACGACGCGGATCGGAGAGCATCATGAGGAATCGGACGTTCGTCAAAGGGTCTCGGCATCTGCTCCTTGCCTCGTTCGCCGCCGCCTCCGGCGCGGCGCTCGCCGGGTGCGTCGGCGCAGAGGACGCGGGCAGCGAGCTGCTCGGTGAGGCGCAGCAGGCGGCGACGGTCTGTGTGACGCTCAAGCGCACCGGGACGACAGGCGTGATCAAAGACGCGATGATCCAGGAGTCCTTGCCCAAGGACCGGCAGAACGACGCCAACATGTACGCCGGCGCGGAGAGCAACGGCAAGCGCCTGTATTCGCTGATCGGGTTCGACCTCTCGTCGATCCCCGCCGACGCCGTCATCACCTCGGCGGACCTCTTCGTTCACATGGGCTCCGCGGCCCAGGAGGTGATGAGCGCGCACCGGATCACGACGGCCTGGGAGGAGAGCACCGTGAGCTGGAACACGCACGCGGAAGCGTGGGTCGATGCGACTAAGCCTGAAGGTGAACGCAGCAACCTGGGGACCCTCACGGCGAGCGCCGGGTACTCCTACAGCTACCACTCGCTCAGCCTCACCGCACTCGTACAAAGCTGGGTGAACGGCACCTACACGAACCACGGAATCCTCTTCGAGCAGACCACGAACCGCACCCACATCAGGGCGAGCGAGAACGCCGCGCTGGAGCGGCGGCCGTATCTCGAGGTCTGCTATGACAGCGCCACGGGCACCGGCTCGACCACCACGACGAGCAGCTCGACGACGGCCTCCAGCTCCAGCTCGACGACGGCCTCCAGCTCCAGCTCGACGACGGCCTCCAGCTCCAGCTCGACGACGGCCTCCAGCTCCAGCTCGACCACAACCACCACAACGTCGGGCTCTGGCGGTGAGGGCGGCTCGGGTGGTGGCACCGGTGGCTCGGGCGGGGTCGGCGGCGGTGGTGGCGGCGTGCCTGGCCCGCCGATCAGCTGCGCCAGCAACACGCCGGGCGCCGGCGAGAACTGCGGCGTGAACGGGAACGATGATTGCTGCTCGACGCTCCCGGTCCCTGGGGGCACGTTCAACCGGCTCAACAACGCGGGCCTGCCGGCGACGGTCAGCGACTTCTATCTCGACAAGTACACGATCACGGTGGGGCGCTTCCGGCAGTACATCGCGCAGACCGGCGGCCCGACGCAGGCCAACCCGCCGCCCGCCGGCTCGGGCGCCCACCCGAAGATCCCGAACAGCGGCTGGGACCCGTCGTGGAACTCGCAGCTCGCGGCCGACACGAGCGCGCTCAAGTCGGCGCTCATCTGCGATCCGTATGGCTGGCCGTCCTGGAGCAACACCCCGGGGGCCAAGGAGCACAAGCCGATCGTCTGCGCGAACTGGTTCGAGCTGTTCGCGTTCTGCGCGTGGGACGGCGGCCGGATGCCGACCCAGGCGGAGATCAACTACGCGTCTGCCGGCGGCGACGAGCAGCGCATCTATCCCTGGGGCGGCACGAGCGTCGAGGACATCGAGATCGACGACGCCTCGTGGTGCTGCCAGGGCGACGGGAGCGTCGCTGGCTCCTGCAAGATGTCGTATCCCTCGCTCTACCCGTGCAGCCAGACGGACCTCACCGACGTCGGCAAGTTCCCGAACGGCGCCGGGCGGTGGGGCCACATGGACCTGGCCGGCAATGCGTACAAGGCCACCCGCGACGGATCGGATATCTATCAGCTGCTCACGCCCTGCAACGACTGCTCGCGGCTCGACAACAACTCCGTCGCGCGCTTCATGCATGGCGGCAGCTTCCTGGCCGCCGGGTTCAAGCAGACGACGGACTACCAGGTCTCCTACGCGAGCAACTCGCGCCGCTACTACGTCACGGCCACGTGCGCGCGCGATCTGTGAGCTGAGGCCCTCCGGGCGCGGGTCCGCCGCGCCCTCCCTCCCCCGCCGCCGGCCGCGCCCTGGAGCGCCAGGCGAGCGCCTCCGCCGGCGAGGCGCTCGCTCGCGGCCCCGCGCGCGGTTCGCGGCTCCCCTCTTGAACTTGGCCCTCGCCCGCGCCTCCTGGTACGCGCGCTCCATGCGCGTGAGAGGCTTTCTCCTGCTGCCAGCGGTTGCGCTCTCGACGCTGAGCGCGAGCTGCCCGCGCCCTGCCTCCGAGCCGACGGCGGCGTCCCCGGCCCCTGCGCCGGCGTCCGCTGTCACCGCGCCGCTCGTCGTGGCGGTGCCCGCCGTCGCTGCCCCGGCGCCCTCCGCCGCCGCGGAGGACGCCGCGCTGACCGGCGCGGGCGCCGTGGTGACACCGCCGCCCGCGGACGCCGCGACGCCGGGCGGAGACCCGCTCGCCTTGAAGGAGCTGCCGCCGGAGCTCGTCGATGACGGATCCGACAAGCTGCCCGAGCTGGATCCGCCCCCGGCCACCTCGCCGACGGTGGCCGAGGAGGTCCACGAGCTCGCGAGCATCGCCCGGGAGACGTGGATCTTCGCCGAGCCGCGCTGGACCGGCCGGCGCATCGGGTACCTGCGCGCCGGCGCCGTGGTCGCGCGCCGGCCCGAGCCATCCGGCAGAGAGTCGTGCGCCGGGGGCTGGTACCGCATCGAGCCGAACGGCTACGTCTGCATTGGCGCCAGCGCGACGCTCAACATTCACGACCTCGCGGTCGAGGCCTCGTCGCGCCGTCCGGTCCGCCGGTTCGCTTCGCCCGCCTTACCGGACGTCCGCGGCGAGGTCGCACCGGCAGCGATGCAGGGCGGCGATACCGCGCCGGCCGCTCTCCAGACGGGCGATAACGCGCCGGCCGCTCTCCAGACGGGCGATAACGCGCCGGCCGCTCTCCAGACGGGCGATAACGCGCCGGCCGCTCTCCAGACGGGCGATAACGCGCCGGCCGCTCTCCAGACGGGCGATAACGCGCCGGCCGCTCTCCAGACGGGCGATACAGCGCCAGGCGCCACGCAGGCGGACGACACCGCGCCGGAGGCGCGCGACATCACGGCCCTGCTCGGCGGGCTGCCCTACACGTACGTGATGTCCCGCTCCCCCACCCCGCCGCTCTATGCGCGCCTGCCGAGCGAGGACGAGCAGCGCAGCGCCGAGCCCGATCTCGCCGCGCACCTGCTCCGCGCCGCGACCGCCGCCCGCGCGCCGGACTTCGTCGCGCCGCCGCCCCTCGACGCGACCCCCTCGGTCCTGCTCTACGGCCGTCCGGCGCCCGGGCTCGCCGGCGACCGCCGAGCGCCCGACGCGCTCGTCCTGGGCCGCGCCCGGACGCGCTCCGGCTTCGCGCTGCTCTCGACCTTCGAGCACGACGGGCGCCGCTTCGGCCTGACCACCGACCTCGCCGCCCTGCCGCTCGACCGCACCCGCGTCATCCGGCCGAGCGCCTTCGCCGGGCTCCTGCTCCCGGAGGGCGTCCCCCTGCCCGTCGCCTTCTCCCGGCGCCGCCACGCCGCGCGCCTCGTCCCGGGCGAGCGCGGCGGCCTCACCCGCGCCCCGCTTCGCTTCCGCGAGGCGATCCCGCTGTCCGGCGCCTCCCGGCGCGTCGGCGGCATCGATTACCACGAGGCGCGGGACGGCTCGCTCGTCCGCGCCGACGACCTCGTGCGCATCGACCCGCTCCCCAGGACGCCCGCGTGGGCGGTGCGCGGGCGCAAGTGGATCGACGTCTCCATCAACCAGCAGAGCCTCGTCGCGTACGAGGGCACCCGCCCTGTCTACGTGACCCTCGTCTCGGCCGGGGCGGACGGCCTCGGCGACCCCGAGACGACGCGCTCGACGATCCAGGGCCTGTTCCGCATCCACACGAAGCACGTCACGGTCACGATGGATGGCGACGAGGAGGAGGAGGATCCGTTCGATTTCCGCGACGTGCCGTTCGTCCAGTACTTCACCGGGGGCTTCGCGTTCCACGCCGCCTACTGGCACGACGATTTCGGCACCCCACGCAGCCACGGCTGCGTGAACCTCTCGCCGCTCGACGCCGCCTGGCTGTTCGAGTGGACGACCCCCGAGGTGCCGGCCGACTGGCACGGCGCGCTCTCGCTGCGGAAGGGCACGCTCGTCTCCATCCGTCCGTGAGCCGGCCCATCCGCCCGTGAGCCGCGGCGCTCGCCGGCGCTGTGCCCCTTCCGTCTTCCGCGCCGTTCGAAGGCACGCTACACGCTGGCTCCATGGCCACGCAGGAGCCCCTCTCGCTCGATCAGCTCATGGCGATCGATCCGCTGCTCTCCGACGAGGAGCGCATGGTCCGCGACGCCGTCCGTCGCTTCGTGCGCGAGCGGTACCTCCCGCGCGCCGCGAGCCTGTTCGCCCGGGAGGAGTTCGCGACCGACCTGATCCCCGAGATCGCCGCGCTCGGCCTGCTCGGCGGCTCGCTGACCGGCTACGGCTGCGCCGGCATGAACTCTGTCGCTTACGGCCTCGCGCTGCAGGAGCTCGAGTACGGCGACAGCGGCCTGCGCAGCTTCGTGAGCGTCCAGGGCTCGCTGGCGATGTATCCGATCTGGAAATACGGCTCCGAGGAGCAGAAGCAGCGCTGGCTGCCGGGGATGGCCGCCGCCGAGCTGATCGGCTGCTTCGGCCTGACCGAGCCCGACAGCGGCTCGGATCCGAGCTCGATGAAGACGCGCGCCCGGAAGGACGGGAGCTCTTATGTGCTCACGGGCACGAAGATGTGGATCACGAGCGCGCCGATCGCGCACCTCTGCGTGGTGTGGGCGAAGGTGGATGACGGAGGGGCCGAGTCGATCCGCGGCTTCGTGGTGGAGCGGGGGATGAAGGGGCTGGAGACGCCGCTCATCCACGGCAAGATGAGCCTGCGCGCGAGCCCGACCGGGGAGATCGTCCTGAACGAGGTGCGCGTCCCGGAGGAGAACGTGCTGCCGGGGGTGGTCGGCCTGAAGGGCCCGCTCGGCTGCCTGACGCAGGCGCGCTTCGGGATCGCGTGGGGCGCGCTCGGCGCCGCGCGCGCCTGCTACGAGACCGCCGTCTCCTATGCGCGCGAGCGCGTCCAGTTCGGCCAGCCGATCGCGTCGCGGCAGCTCATCCAGGCGGAGCTCGTGGAGATGGCGACCGAGATCGCGAAGGGGCAGATCATGGCGCTGCATTTCGCGCGGCAGAAGGACGCCGGCGGGATCAGCCCGGTGCAGGTCTCCCTCTGCAAGCGGAACAACGTGGGCTGGGCGCTCAAGATCGCGAGGACCGCGCGCGGCATCCTCGGCGCCAACGGGATCCTGCTCGATTACCCGGTCGTCCGGCACATGCTCAACCTCGAGAGCGTGTACACGTACGAGGGCACCGACGAGGTGCACTGCCTGATCCTCGGGAACGCGATCACGGGGCACAACGCGTTCTGAGGGGGGTTAGCCCCGCGCGCCTATCCCGTCTTCCCCGGCGCCTTGCGCCGCAGCCCCACCAGGAAGAGCTCCACGCTGTTCGAGCGCGTCCCCTCGGGCCGGATGCTCCGGACCTCCTCGCACAGGTTCCGCAGCGCGTCCCGGGCCTTCACGAAGTCCTCGCTCATGAAGATCTTGCCGACGAACGCGCCGCCCGGCGCGAGCAGCGCCTCGGCCACGGCCACGGCGCGCATGAACAGCTCGTAGCTCCGGGCCTGGTCGGCGATCTTGCTGCCGCTCGTCGAGGGCGCCATGTCCGACAGCACAACGTCGTACGGCGCGAACTGCGCCAGCGCCTCGTTCGTCAGCGACAGCGCGTCCCCCTGCACCACCGTCGCCTGCGGGCCGAACGCCGCGGTGATCGGCGAGAGATCGACCGCGAGCAGCTTGCCCGCCGCGCCGATCCGCTGCGCCGCGTACATCGACCACGAGCCGGGCGCCGCGCCCAGGTCGAGCACGCGCTGGCCGGGGCGGAGCAGCCGCACCCGGCGATCGATCTCCTCGAGCTTGAAGACGCTGCGCGCAGGATAGCCCTGCGCCTTCGCCGCCTTCGTGAAGGCGTCGGGGCGCTGGTACGGGTTCCTGGACTTCGGCGGCACGGGAGGACCGGAGGGCTCCGCCGGCGGGACGCGCGCGCTCGCTCAGCGGCGCGCGCGCTCCACCGAGCGGCCGGGGCTCAGCCCATCTTCTTCTTGCCGGTCGGCTGCACCGGCTTGGGGAGACCCTTGCCGCCGCGCTTCTTCACGGCGCCACGGATCGTGACCACCTGGTTCTTCGGGCCGGGGACGGGGCCCTCGATGAGGATGAGGTTGTCCTCGGGGAGGAGCTTCGCGATCTTGAGGTTGAGCGCGCTCACCGTCTCGTCGCCGTAGTGGCCGGGCATCTTCAGGCCGGGCAGCGTGCGGCCGGGGGTCATGTTCGTACCGATCGAGCCGCCGTGGCGGAAGTACTCGTGGGTACCGTGCGAGCTGACCGCGCCGGCGAAGCTCCACCGGCGGATGACGCCGCTGAAGCCGCGGCCGCGCGAGCGGCCCTGCGCGTCCACGCGCTGGCCGACCTCGAAGATCTCGTCCACCTTGAGCGCCTGCCCGAGCTCGTACTTCGCCGCGTGCTCGGGGCTGCAGCGCAGCTCGCGCACGACGCGCTTCGGCGTCTGCCCCGTCTTCTTGAAGGCGCCGGCGAGCGGCTTCGTCGTGTGCCGCTCCGCCCGCTCGCCGAGGCCGAGGATGAGGGCGCTGTAGCCGTCCTTCTCGAGCGTGCGCTTGCCGATGACGACGCAGCCCGCCTGCACGACCGTGCAGCGCAGGACCTCGCCCGTCTCGCTGAAGATCTGCGTCATGCCGATCTTCTTGCCGATGATGCCGGGATGCTGATTCATGATGCGATTGCCTCTTCGCTCCGTCTGGGGGTGGCTCGGACTGGCTCCGCGCGCGCAGCGCGCCGCGAGCACGATCCCCTCGGCACGCCTCTGTACGAGCCGGTTCGGAGCGAAGAACCGGGGCGGTCGCCCGCCGGGTGCGTTGGGGGGCGCAGAGCTTACCCACGGCAACCCCAAAGGGAAGCGAAAGTTTCGGCTTCTGACGTGATCCAGATCACATATACACGCCTGGTGTGATTTTTATCACAACAAATGCCGCTTGGACATTGTCCGTCTCGGCGGACATTTCCTGACTCTCCGCGGCATCGCCGAACCGGGAAGTAGGCCTCAAATTCCGACGTCGGAGGTCATGGATGACAGACATCATCGCTCACGGTGAGCCGCGCGACGTCGAGCGCCTCATGGAACGTTGCTTGTTTCTGCTGAGAGGCGGCGGGCCCGGCGCCGGCGAGGACGGCGCGGGCGTGGCCGGCACGCAGGTGGTCCGTGACGGCGAGTTCGTCGTGGTGAGCATCGAGGCGACATGGCTCGGATGGCCCGAGGGGACGCTGCTCTTCAGGTTCAGGTCGGAGTCGGCGCCCTGCGTCGCGTGCGTGGAGCGCGCGGCCGCGTTCGCCCGCCACCGGACGAGCGGCATGCTCGCCGCGAGCGACGTGCGCGAGATGCTCCGCTTCGCCGTGGCCCGCTGCGCCGCCTCGGGCATCGACCTGGCCCACACCGGCGCGCCGGCGGCGCGCGAGGCCGGCTCCCCCGGCGAGCCGGGCCGCGCCGAGGCGCCCGCCTCCGGGACGCGCCGCGCCGCGCGGGACGCGGGCGGCGGCGCGAGGCGCTACGACGCCGAGCTCTGGCTCATCCTCTGACGGTTCCGCGCGACGCCGCGCCCCGGACGAGGGCGCGGCCGCGTCACGAGCCGACCACGTTGATGGTCGCCTTGATCATCGCCATCCAGCACTGAAGCACCATCTTCCCTTCCTTCTCCGGGGTGACGGCCACCTCGACCTGCGTGTTCAGCGGCAGGTCCTTCTCGATCTTCAGATCCGGAATCGCGATCGCCTTCAGACACTCGCTCTTCGTCGTCCGGGTGAAGCGCAGCACCACCGGCTCCCCCTTCTTCAGCTCGATGGTCGACGGGGAGAAGCCGCTGTCGTTGACGGCGATGTCGACGCGCTTGACGTTCGCCGGCGCGGCGAGCTCGGCGGCCGCCACCACCTTCGTCTCCTCGGCCGCCGCCGCCTTCGTCTCCTCGGCGGGCTTGCTGCAAGCGAGGCCGGCGAGCGGCGACAGGGAGAGGGCAAGCGCGGCGATGAGGAGCGGACGACCCATGGTCCGCGCGTTCTTACCCAGCGGAAAAGGGACGTCAAGCCGCCCTCCCCGGCGTCCGCCCGGGGCGCGCTCGAGGCCCGGGCCCCGGGCACGCACGAAAAGGCGCAGGCGGGCGCGCCGCGGCAACGGCCGGTCAGACGTGGCGGCCCGAGAGGATCTGCAGAATCGACGAGAACAGGTTGATGAAGTTGAGGTAGAGGTCGAGCGCGCCGCCGACAGGGTCCTCGTCGTCCGAGTGGAGCAGACGCGACGTGTTGTAGAGTACATATCCCCCGAACACGAGGACCGACACGCTGGCGATCGCCAGTCCGAGGAGCGTGCTCCCGAGCAGGACGTTGAGCAGCATGGCGCCGAGGACGACCATGGCGCCCATCACCAGCCCGCTGGCCAGGAACGACAGATCCTCCTTCGAGAGGAAGACACCGAGCGTGAGGCTGCCGAACGTGAGGACCGTCAGGATGAAGGTGTCCCGCACCGGGGCCGACGACAGGGTGCCGCCGAGGCCCGCGGCGACCTGGGCCATGTAGAGCGCAGGCGCCATGGTGACGCCGAGGATGGCCGCCATCCCGAAGAGCGCGAGGACGTTGACGCCGGGGACGCGGCGCACGGCGCGGGCGCCGAACATCACGCCGAACACGACGCCCATCGACAGGATCGGGTGAGCCGCGAAGAGCTCGATCACCGGCGGCATCGCGCCCCCCGGGGCCGCCTCGTCCGCGTCCGGCGCCCCGATGTACAGCGCGCACATGGCGCCCAGCGAGGACACGACCAGGCTCGCAGTGAAGAGCCCATACACCTTCTTGAGGAAGTCGATCCGCAGCGCCGCTTTCGGGTTGGCCGGTGCCCCGGCCACGTACGACCCCGCCTGGCGTGAACTCATCTGCTGCGCTCCTCCTTCAAGTTGATCGCCGCGGCTGCGCGATCGTCTAGTCGTGCACCATTCGCCACGGACGCGCAACACCGCCGCGGCGCGGCCCCAAAAATGTCCGCCATCCACGAAAAATCACACCCCCTGACGCGCTGCCCACCCACCTACCACCTACCTATCCGCGCGGCGCGGGCGGCGGCGGGGCGTGAACGGCGCGCCGCGGGCCCGAGGAGGACCTCGCCCGAGGGGCGCCCCGGCGGGGTGTCGGGTCCGCGAAACCACCGGCCATCGCGCGGCCTTCGCATCACGGGCCTCCGGGGACGCTTCGCCTTGGTTTCATGCTGCGCCGACGACGTGGGCCGCTCGACCCGTCAGGTTGTCGCGCGCAGCACGCTCGTGTACGGAAGGACAAAGGACAGCGCCAGATCACGACGGCGTCGCGCCGGGCCAGGAGGACGAGGGGTCATGAACGTTACGACGATCGCCGTCGCGGAGGTCGAGCCAGCGACGGCGCCCTTGCCGGGGTTCGAGAGCGAAGCTGCCGTGCAAAGCCTGCTGGTCTCGCCGATCGAGGCCACCTACCGTCACCGGCTGCCGCTCGTGGGACGCACGGATCTGCACCCGCTCGTCCAGGCGGCCTATACCGCCTTCACCCGGCGCTATCCCCTCGTGATCTCGCCCGACGTGATCTGGTTCTGCCTGGCGCGCGGCTTCACGCTCCACCTCGCCGCGAACAACGAGCAACGGCGCCGCTTCCTCGCAGAAGATCACCCTTTCGAGCTCGTCGTCGAGCGGCCGGACTTCACCCTCGGCGAGGTGAACCCGTGGCCCGCATTGTTTCCGGACTTCTCCAGGCAGGTTTCGGCGCGGGTCGGCCCGCTGCGGGATCTCGTGGCAGGCAATTTCTCCACCACGGGTCCTGTCGAGCGGGTGTCGTCGGAGCTCACGGTGGCGACCCCGCTCGCGCCGCACTTCGACTGGGAGCCGCCGTTTCCGGGCGATCTCGCGCGCCCGCAGCGCGGCATCCCGCGCGTGTACCTGCTCGGCACCTCCGATGACTGGCGCTGGGTGCGCCAGCGCGTGGCGATGCTCGGCGCCGTCGGGCAGGAGCGCTGGACGCGCGCCCTCCTGCCCGTGCTCGACCAGATCGCCGCCTCCTCGGAGGGGCGCGCCGACAGGGCGTTCTGGCGCGCCTTCTTCAGGTACGAGAACCCGGCGGACGAGATCACCGGGTGGATCCACGTGCTGTTTCCCTACCTGCGCGCCTGGCCCAACGACTACTTCGCCCCGAACCCCTATATCGAGGCCTGGCACGAGCGATGGCTGAAGGCGGAGGCCCGCAGCGACGCGCTCGGGCGGCTGGGCAACCCGCAGGGGCCCGGGCTCTCCGAGCTGCCGCCCGGCCTGACGAGCGCCCAGCTGCGCTTCGTCGACCGGGGCCGCCGCGCGCACCGCATGGAGTTCATCAGCGGCCTGATCGGCGTCACGCAGGACCCGCACTCGCTCGCGCTCCTCCCCGAGTTCGCGTGGGCCGTCGTGCACCAAGCAGCCGAGTCGATCGCCGAGCGCGCCGCCGCGGCCTCCTGAGCCGCGTGGCATCCGCATGGCGCATGGCGACCGACCGCGCGCCGTGCGGGAGGGCGCGGCGAGCGGTTCGGCATGGACGGCCGGCTCACCGTGACCTAGGATAGGGCGCTCGCGACGGGGCGACGCCATGCGCCGTTCATCACGCTCGACACGGAGGCTCCAGTGCCCGGAGGCAAGTTCGCTCTCCTCGAAGTACCGGATCTGAATGGCGGACAGCCGTCGTACCTGCGCCTCGGGGCGGCCGCGCCGCTCGGCGAGAGCGCGGGCGACGACCTCGCGGAGCGGATTCAGACCTTCACCGACGACACGCGAAAGCGCGACGGCTCGCCCGACTTCGTGCCCGAAGGCGAGCGCCAGGCCGAGACGGCGAAGCTGCACACGAAGGGCGGCTGGCGCGACCACTCGGACGGCAACCGGATCTCGACGACCCGGGGCGACAAGGTCGAGGTGATCGGGGGGAATTACCGCCTGCTCATCCTCGGCCACGGCGACGGGAAGACCCAGGCCGGCTGGGACATCTCGGGAGGGCACCTCACCGAGGTGAGCGAGACCTTCGGCGGCGGCACCACCATCGAGTGGGTGCAGAACTACGGCGGGACGTGGAAGGTGGTCGAGACGACCATCAAGGGCGAGGTGCACACCACCTACCACGGCGATGTCTACGACACGTATTACGGCAAGCTCAAGCAGAGCCAGACCGGCACGGACACGTTCCCCACGCTGCAGGTCGCCGACGACTACCTCGACGACACGAACCCGCCCTCGCCCCAGGCGATCCCCACGGAGAACCCCGAGATCATCGACAAGACGTGGGCGAAGAGCATCTCGTCCTATACCGGCTCGGAGAAGCTGCCGGTGCCCACGATCACGAACGAGACCTGGGCGGAGGTGATGGTCTCGACGACGAACGCCACGTCGATGACCGACGAGACGACCGTCAAGGAAGCGTCGATCTCCACCATGAAGGCCGAGTCGATCACGTCCTCCACCACGGTCGACGGGACCATGGAGGACACGACCCAGGCGAAGACGATCAGGAACAAGACAACGGCGGACAAGATCATCTCCGAGACCCGCGCCGACACCGAGGACGATATGTACGGCGACGCCGACTCGTACACGCAGGGCAACAGCAAGACCGTCGTCGATGGGATCGAGACGACGATCAACCTCGGCGTGGTGAACGAGGTCGTCCTCGGGGCGATGATCGAGACGACGCTCGGCGGGGAGGTGACGTTCACGGCCGGGGGCTCCCTCGACGTGACCGTCGGCGCCAAGGTGGAGCTCAGCATGACCGCGAGCGTCGACTTCTCTGTCGGTCCCAAGCGCGAGCTGGGGACCACCGGGGTGGAGCTCCACCTCAGCAAGACGGAGGTCTCGCTCACGAACAAGGTCATCTCGCCGTTCAACCTCTTTTTCTGAGGGCGCGAGCGGCGAGCACGACGCTCCACGCGCCCACCGGATGACGGAGCTCCCATGGCCGGCGATGGCAAGTACGGTATCCTCCATGTCCCCGATTTCGGCGACGGCATGTCGTCGTACCTCCGCGTCGGCGCGACCCCGGACGACGACAACACCTGGCGGGACGAGACCGACGGCAACCGGATCACGACCACCCGGGGCGACAAGATCGAGGTCATCGGGGGCACCTACTCGATGAAGGTCCTCGGCCGCCGGGCCTTCAAGGCCACCACGGAGGTGGAGGAGGGGCGGATCAAGGAGGGCGGCATCACCTTCCAGGGGCGGAGCGATATCGAGTTCGTGAAGGGCGCCCGCGGCCAGAGGAAGATCCGCGAGACGACCGTGAAGGGCGAGGTGCACTCGACCTACCACGGCGACTCCTTCGAGTACCATTACGGCCCCAAGCTGGTGAGCCGCACCGGCCACGAGGACACGCCGACCCCGATCGAGGATTACCCGTCGGTGATGACGGAGAACCCCACGATGATCGCCAGGACGTGGGCGAAGAGCATCTCGTCCTATACCGGCTCGGCGAAGCTGCCCGTGCCCTCGATCAAGGAAGAGACCTGGGCCGAGACGATGGAGTCGACGACCCACGTCAAGACGATGACCGACGAGACGACCGTCAAGGGACCGTCGAAAGAGGCCATGAAGGCCGGGTCGATCACGTCCACCACCACGGTCGAACAGACCCTCTCGGATACCACCAAGGCCGGGACCATCAGGAACAAGACAACGGCGGACAAGATCATCTCCGAGACGCGCGCCGACACCGAGGACGAGATGTATGGAAACGCCGACTCGTACACGCAGGGCAACAGCAAGACCGTCGTCGACGGGATCGAGACAACGATCAACCTCGGCGTGGTGAACGAGGTCGTCCTCGGGGCGATGATCGAGGCGACGCTCGGCGGGGAGGCCACGCTGTCGATCGGGGCCACGGTCGACGCGACGTTCGGGCTGAAGGCGTCCATCAGCGTGACCGCGACCCTCGAGGCCAGCGTCGGCCCCAAGCTCTCGATGGGGCCGGCGCGGGAGAAGGTGTCCCTGGACCGGAGCAAGGCCGCGCCCGTCCGCACGAATATCTCGGCGGCCCACCTCATCGTGTGATGCCCGAGGAGCGGCGAGCCCACGAATGGCGAACAAGAACCTCACCCCCTTCCTCTTCGGCAGCAAGGTCACCTCGCGGAGGCCGCCCCAGCCGGAGATGACCCTGATCGTCCGGGCGAAATTCACGCTCAGGCCCGGAGCGCCGCTCTCCCTGCCCGAGGGCCACCCGGTGCTCGCGCAGGAGACGCTGCGGGGCAACGTGTTCGACGACGACGATCACGACCAGACCGGCGAGTGCCTCTATCCGAGCGATCTCGCGGACTACAAGCCTCACGCCGACGTGCTCTTGCTCGGCACGTGCCACACGCCGGGCAAGGCGCGCGTGACCGAGTGTCCTGTGCGGTTCGGCGTCGGGTCCTGGTCGAAGATCCTGCGCGTGGTCGGCGAGCGCGTGTGGATGGATGGCCTGCTCGGGCCGGCCATGAGCGATCCGGTGCCGTTCGAGCGGATGCCGCTCGGCGACCGGCACAGCTTCGGGGGGCCCGGACACCCGCTGAACCCGGTGGGCAAGGGCCACGGGACGCGCGAGCTCCCCAACGTCGAGGGCGCGGACGATCTCCTGCTGTCGCGCTCGGATCGGCCGGCGCCCGCGGGCTTCGGGCCCCTGTCCCCGAACCGCCCCGACCGGCGCGCGAAGGTCGGGAAGAACTACGGCAAGGCGTACCGCGAGAAGCGCGCGCCGTACTACGCCGACGACCTCGACTGGACCTACTTCAACGCAGCCCGGCCAGACCAGCAGCTCCCCTACCTGCGCGGCGACGAGGAGCTCCTGTTCCAGAACCTCCACCCGGACGCGGAGGTGTTCCGGTCGCGGCTGCCGGGGCTCCGGATCCGCGCCTTCGCGAACGACGCGGAGCGCGGGTTCCGCGAGGTGCCGATGCACCTCGACACGCTCCTCGCCGACCTGGACAGAGAGGCCCTGTTCCTCACCTGGCGAGGCCTCACGGAGGTGGCCGACGACGACCTGTCGCCCGTCACGACGCTCGTCGCCTCCGAGCCGCTCGACGCGCCGCCGCTGCCCGAGGCGCACTACCGGGAGATCCTCGCGCGGTTCGAGGCCGATCCGCTCGAGATCGAGGCGCAGATCTCGCCGGAGCTCAAGGAGGAGTGGAAGGCGCTGCAAGCGCTGCAACGGAAGGGCGACGAGGCGGCGACGCCGCCGGACGCGTCGGGGCTCGACCCGCTGTCGGCGATGCTCAAGGCGCGGCTCGGCGACGTGGCCAGGCCGCAGCAGGACAAGATTCGCCGGGCGATGGCCGCGCTCGCGGGCGTCGCGGTGCCGGGGGGGAAGGTCCTCGGCGGCGTCATCGCGGAGGCGCTGCGCCACCTGCCGAAGGCTTCCCAGGCGCTTCCGCCGCCGCTCGCCGAAGCGGCGCCGATGGTGACGGACGCGGCGCTCCGGACGGCCTTCCGGAGGGTCGCGCGGGCCGTGGAAGAGGCGAAGTCGCTGGCGGCCGCGCGCGGAGCGCCGGTCCCGGCGCTCGCGGCGTGGGACAAGCTCGTCGGCGATCCGAAGCTCGCGTCGATGGGCCTCTCGACGGACCCGCCGCGCATTCCGGGGGAGATCGGGCCGGGGAGCGACCTCTCGGACCAGGACCTGAGCGACAAGGACCTGAGCGGCCGCGACCTCACCGGCGCGAACCTCTCCGGCGCCCTCCTCACGGGGGCCAACCTCCGGGGCGCCAAGCTCGTGCGCGCGACGCTGAAGCACGCCGTGCTGTTCGACGCCGACGTGAGGGAGGCGGACTTCACCGAAGCGGACCTGAGCGGCGCGACCCTGCAGAGCGCCTGGGCCGAGCGCGCCGTCTTCCGCGGCGCCACGCTGGAGGGCACCTCGTTCGACGGCGCGCGGCTCATGGAGGCCGATCTGTCGGGCACGCGGGGGACGCAGCTCGTGCTCTCGCGGGCGGACATGACCGGGGCCACCGCGAGAGGGGCGACGTGGGCCGTGGCGTTCCTGGAGGACACCGTGCTCGAGCGCGCGGACCTGTCGCAGGCCTCGCTCACGCGATCGTTCGTGTCGAAGGTCAAGGCGGCCTCCGCCACGTTCGCCGGCGCCACCCTCACCGGCACGAGCTTCTCCGGCTCGGACCTGACCCGGGCGGTCTTCACGGGCGCGCGGGGCGAAGGGAGCGTGTGGTTGGGCGCGACCCTCACCGGCGCGGATCTCAGCCTCGCCGTGCTGACGAGCGCCCACTTCTCGGAGGCCACCGCCGAAGGGGCGAACTTCTTCGGCGCCAACGTGCGAGGCTCCCGGTTCGACCGGGCCGACCTCACGCGCGCCGACTTCACGCGGGCGAACCTCTTCGAGGCCGACCTGCTCAAGGCGAGGGTCCCGGAGGCGAAGTTCGTCGACGCGAACCTCTACGATGCAAAATTCTACCAGACCGCGGGCTCCGGCTGCGATTTCAGGGGGGCGAACCTGAAGAAGTCGACCCTGGAGCGGGATCGATGACGCCGGACGAGCTGAAGGCGCTGGTCCAGGCGGGCGAGCCGCTCGACGGCAGGACGCTCGGCCAGATGGATCTGCGGGGCGCCGACCTCCGCAAGGCGCGGCTGCGCGGCGCGAAGCTCGGCTGGCTGCAGCTCGGCGGCGCGGACCTCTCGGGGGCCGACCTCCGCGGCGCCAGGATCGCCTGGTGCGCGCTCGGCGGCGCGGACCTGTCGGGCGCCGATCTGGAGGGGGCGGCCATCGCCCAGAGCGATCTCTCGGGCGCGAACCTGTCCGGCGCGAACCTCACGGGGGTCAGCCTGGTGCGGGGCCAGCTCGGCGGGGCGAACCTGAGCGGCGCGCGGATCCAGGGGGCGAACCTGGCCGAGTCGAGGCTCGCGGGGGCGGAGCTATCGAGGGCGACCCTGTCGAACGCGCGGCTCGACCTCGCCGACCTGTCGGGCGCGGCGCTCGACGGCGCGACCGTCTCGCACAGCTCGTTCACGAGGGCGGACCTCTCGGGCGCCTCGCTCTCGCAGGCGCGCATCGAGGGCTCGTCGTTCGCCGAGGCCAACCTGGCGCGGGCCGATTTCTCGGGCGCCGAGCTCGACACGGTGGTGTTCCTGAAGGCCGATCTCCGCGAGGCCGTGCTCCCGAAGAAGCTCACGAAGACGGTGTTCGACGGCGCGCGCCTCGGCCAGCTGGACCTCTCCGGGGCGGACCTCGCGGGCGCGGCGCTGGAGGAGATGGACTTCGCCGGGGTGAGCTTCGAGAACGCGAACCTCACGCTGTCGTCGCTCCAGGGCACGAACCTCCGGGGCGCGAGCTTCCGGGGGGCGACGCTCGACCAGACGACGCTCGCGAACTGCGATCTCACCGGCGCGGACTTCCGGGGCGCGACGCTGAGGTCGTGCATGCTGTACAGGGCGCAGCTGCCGGGCGCGGACCTGTCGGGCAAGGACCTCGAGATGGTGGTCTTCACCGAGGCCGACCTCTCCGGCGC
The DNA here is from genome assembly GCF_051521365.1 of Sorangium sp. So ce590. NCBI lineage: Bacteria > Pseudomonadati > Myxococcota > Polyangiales > Polyangiaceae > Sorangium > Sorangium sp. So ce590. The sequence goes on along the minus strand of NZ_CP150346.1, from coordinate 2,484,670 downwards.
GAACCTGTCCGGGTCGCGGCTCGTGCGCTGCATCCTGGAGGGGGCGAACCTCGCAGGCGCGGACCTGACCCGCGCGCTCGTCTCGCAGACGTCGCTGCGGACCGCGCGCGTGGAGGGCATCCTCTTCGAGAAGGCGATCTTCGATTGCGTGGACTTCTCCGGGGTGGACCTGACCCGTACGTCCCTCTCGGGACTGACCATCTCGCGGTGCTTCTTCGCGCTCGGCAACCTCTCGGGGATGGACCTCTCGGGGTGCAACCTGTCGAACTGCGATTTCACGCAGTGCAACCTGGAGCGCACCCGCCTCGAGGGCGCCATCCTAGCCAACGCGAACTTCAAGGAGGCGAACCTGCGGCACGCCATCCTGTCGGGCGCGATGGCCAAGGCCGCCTTCTTCGGCGAGAGCGTCCTCGCCGGCGCCGTGATGACGCAGGCGATGCTCCGCAGCGCGATCTTCGTGAAGGCCGATCTCACGGGGGCGAACCTCGCGGGGTCCGATGTCCGCGAGACGGTGTTCACCGAGGCCCGCGCGGCCGGGGCGCTGTTCGTGGGGGTCAAGGCGCATTACGCCGATCTCTCGCACGCGGACATCTCCGGCGCCGACTTCACCGGCGCGGACCTGACGTGGGCGAACCTGCACCACATCCGCGACGAGAAGACACGCTATCTCGACGCGAACCTCGCCACGGCGAGGCGCACGGACGTGGACCGGCTTGAGGCCGAGGCCTGGATGCCGCCCGAGCGGCGCTCGTAGAGGAGGAGCCATGTCGATGGGAGCCATGAAGGAGAGCGATCGCGCGGCGGCCGTGCGGGTGGATGGGCCGAGGGGCGAGGAGCACGCGCGCGGCGCGGAGGTGCCCAGGATCGGCCTGGCGCGGGCCGGCGTTCCGGCTGCGGACGAGGCGGGCCCGGGCAGGGCCGCGGCGCTGCCGCGGGAGTACCTGGGGCCGGCGCGGGTCACCTCGGCGGAGGCGGGCGCCATCGCGGTGGAGCTGCCGGGCGGCCAGCCGGTCGCGGTCCAGATGGCGCTCGCGCTGCCGTACGAGCCTGCCCTGGACGACACGCTGCTCGTCATCGGCAGGGACGAGGGCTACTACGCCATCGGCGTGCTCCACGGGCGGGGGCGGTCGGTCCTGTCGCTCCAGGGCGACGTGGCGGTGCACGCGCGGGAGGGCGCGCTCTCGCTGTGCGGCGACAAGGGCGTCGAGATCCGGGGGCCGGAGCTCGATGTGCAGGCCGGCAAGATCCGGATGGTGGCCGACGCCATGGTCCAGAAGTTCACGTCGGTCTACCAGCGGGTGAGCGCGCTCCTGAGCGTCCAGGCCAGCGAGTCGCACACGGTGGTGGAGAAGACCTCGTTCACGAAGGCGAAGAACGCCACGATCCTGACCGAGGAGACGGTCACGGTGAACGGCAAGCAGATCCTGCTGGGTTAGGAGGCCGCGCGATGCTCACTGCGAACAACAAGGCCGTCGGCATGAGCGCCGGTTTTCCGGACGTGTGCCTGTCGCCGGTGCTGGGCCTGTTCCCCTTCCCCAACATCAACCCGAACGGGACGCTGTTCCCGTTCTCGTTCAACGTGTGGTTATCGATGGCGCCCGCCGTGAACCAGGCGTCGACCAGCCCTCTCACGACGGGCGATCAGGCGGGCACGCTGCACCCGACGTTCATGGGGCCAGCGCGGCACATACTCGGTTATTTCCCGATCCGCATCAACTTCCTTCCGGGGACGATGCTCCTGTCCGCGAGGGTCGGTAACAACTTCAACTGCTTCCTCGGCCTGCAGGTGTTGCCGAGCCGGACCAACGTGTTCTACGCCTACAACGCGGAGAGCGCGGGCGGCGCCCGTCCCGCCGGCGCCCCGGTGCTGGCGGACCTCGATGCGCTCGTCGCTTCGCTCCATCCCTGCGGGAGCGCGTCGCCCGTCGAGAGCGCCTGGATCGGGCCGGGGATCGGCTACCTGCGGATTCGCCGCTTCTCGCTGGACGTCCCCGCCCGGGTCCACACGGCGGTGAGCGCGCTCGAGGCGGAAGGGCTGGAGACGCTCGTGCTCGATCTGCGCGACAACCCCGGAGGGGAGCTCACGGCGTTCCTCGAGCTCGCGGGCGACTTCCTGGAGCCGGGGAGCGTCCTCGCGCGGGCGATCGACGCGGACGGCGACGAGACCGTGTACCGGTCGAGCCACCGGAACCCGTGCCGCGCGCCGCTGTGGATCCTCGTGGACCGCGGGACGGCGTCGGCGGCGGAGCTCTTCGCCGGCTGCCTGCAGTGGCACGGACGGGCGGTCGTCGCGGGGGAGCGGACGTACGGCAAGGGGACGGCGCTGAAGGTGGTGGAGGATCCGGAGGAGCGCGCGCCGGTGCTCGCGCCGGCGGCGATGATGGTCCTGCCGGGCGGAGAGACGATCCACGCGACGGGCGTGCGGCCGGATGTCGAGCTCGGGGAGCCTGGGGCGGTTGCGCCAGAGGGGGCGCAGCCGTCGCTCGTGCAGCTCTTCACCGGCGTGAGGCCAGATTGTGAACGCTCACACGGATGACGTCGACGCGGATCGATCCGCCGCTGCTGAGCTCGGGGGGCCAGGCGGCTGGCGCGTCGCCTCTGGAGCGGTGCGTCGAGCGAGGCGGGCGCCGCGCCGCGATCATGGGTAATGTGGATTCCAATCCGCCCGTTCGCGACTAAGCTCGCCCCCTGATGGCAGAGAAGTCTCCCCCGGAGCGGCGCGTCAAGCGAGGCGGGCGCCGCGCCGCGGTCATGGTCGATGTGGCCAAGCTTGCCGGCGTCTCGCACCAGACCGTCTCGCGGGTCCTGCACGACAGCCCCCACGTGCACAGCGACACGCGGGAGCGCGTGCTCGAGGCGATCCGCCAGCTCGACTACCGCCCGAGCTCCGTGGCGCAGGCGCTCGTCACTGGGCGCTCGCGGACGCTGGGGGTGGTCAGCTTCGACACGACGCTCTACGGCCCGGCGTCGACGCTCCACGGGCTCGAGCAGGCGGCGCACGACGCCGGGTACGGCGTCAGCATCGCCAGCGTGAAGTCGCTCAACCGCGCGCCGGTGGTGGATGCGGTGAAGTGGCTGTGCGATCACGGCGCCGACGGCATCGTGGTCATCGCCCCGCAGCGGTCGGCGGTGGACGCGCTCCGCCACGTCACCTCCAACGTGCCGCTTGTCGCTGTCGAGGGTGGGCCGGACGATTCGGTCCCGGTGGTCGCCGTCGACCAGTACGGCGGCGCGGCGGCCGCGACCCGCCATCTCCTCGACCTGGGCCATCGGACGGTGTGGCACATCGCCGGTCCGCTCGATTGGCTCGAGGCCGATCAGCGCATCGACGGTTGGCGCTCGGCGCTGGAGGCCGCCGGCGTCGAGCCGCCGCCTCTCCTGCGCGGCGACTGGAGCGCGCGCTCCGGCTACGAGCTCGCCCCGCAGCTGGCGCGCACGCCGGGCGTCACCGCCGTGTTCGTGGCCAACGACCAGATGGCGCTCGGCCTGCTCCGCTGCCTCCACGAGATCGGGCACGAGGTGCCGCGGGACCTCAGCATCGTCGGCTTCGACGACATCCCGGAGGCGGCCTACTTCACGCCGCCGCTCACCACCGTCAACCAGGACTTCTCCGAGCTCGGCCGAAGGTGCCTCCACCTGCTGCTCGGGCTGATCGAGAGCGGCGAGCGCACCGGCTCGCGCGTCGTCGTCGAGACAAAGCTGGTCCTGCGCAGGAGCACCGCCGCGCTCCGCCGGGACCGATGAGCCCACTCGAGCCTCCGGCGTAGGCCCGCCGGCCCGGCCCCCGCCGAGCCCGAGGACGGTCGCTCGCCGGTCAATTTTGTTGACACCGGCCATGTGAACGCTCACATTGGCCTCTCGGGGTATCTTTTCTTGGGCCGCGCTCGCGTCGTACCGCGCTGGACGCGAGGTCTCACCTGGGACCCGTGCGCGTATCGGGGTCATTCTCACCTCGCCCGACCACAACCAACCTCGCGGAGGCTGATGTGCGTTCATACGCAGCACAAATCGTTGTTCTCGCTGGATTGAGCCTGATCGGGTGCGGCTCGTCGGATACAGAGCCCTCCCCGGGAACGGGGAGCACCTCGTCCGGGGCAGGAGCGGGGGGCACGGGCGGCGACGGAACGACCAGCAGCGGGGCGACCAGCAGCGGGGCGACCAGCAGCGGGGCGACCAGCAGCGGGGCGACCGGCAGCGGCGGCGCGGGCGGCGGCGGCGGCGGTGACGGTGGCTCGGGTGGAGGCGCCCCTGCCGTCTGCCCTGAGACCTACTCCAATCCTCTCATCTGGGAAGACCTCCCCGATGTGGAGGTCTTTCGCGTCGACGACACCTACTACTATACGGCGTCCACGTTCCACCATTCGCCTGGAGCGCCCCTCCTCCGCTCCTACGATCTGGTCCATTGGGAATACCTCTCACACTCCGTTCCCCAGCTGGACTTCGACGCGTCGTACGACCTGAGCCGGGGTAGATCCTATGTAAACGGCATCTGGGCGTCCACGCTCCAGTATCGGAAGAGCAACGAGACCTTCTACTGGATGGGCTGCATGCACAACGTGGGCGGCGGCTGGGTCTTTACCGCCAAGTCCCCCGAAGGTCCGTGGGAAAAGCACAAAGGCGGCTGCTACTACGACATGGGGCTGCTGGTCGACGACGACGACACCATGTACGTGGCTTACGGAAACGGCACGATCAGCGTGGCCCAGCTGAGCGCAGATGGCTTCAGCCAAGTCAAGAATCAGGCCGTATTCCGGACGCCGGATAACATCTCCGGACCGCTGGAGGGCTCTCGCTTCTACAAGATCAATGGGGACTACTACATTTTCGTCACGCAATACGCGAATGGCGAGTATGTGCTGCGATCGACGAACGGCCCCTTCGGTCCCTACGAGCTGCGCCCCTTCGCGGTCAAGCTGCCCTACGCTGGCGCTGCGGGCTCCGGTGGAAGCCCGCATCAAGGCGGCATCGTCCAGACGCAAAACGGCGACTGGTACTACCTCGCGTTCAACGACTCGTTCCCAGGCGGCCGCCTGCCGGTCATGGCCCCGATGACCTGGACCAACGGCTGGCCCTCGGTCACCCTGGTGGACGGCAAATGGGGTGGAACGTACCCCTTCCCGGACCTGCCTTGCGGCTCGAATCGAGTGAAGCCGCCTGCGAGCAAGGAGGCCTTCACCGAGGAGACCCTGGGCCACGAGTGGGAGTGGAACCACAACCCCGACAACACAAAGTGGTCCTCCGGTGCCGGGCTCACCCTGCGAACGGCGACGGTGACCAGCGATCTCTATGCGGCTCGAAACACGCTGACGCGCCGCATCGAGGGACCGGTCTCGATCGCGACGATCGAGCTCGACCATAGCAAAATGCAGAACGGCGATGTAGCCGGCCTCGCTGCCCTGCGTGACGCGTCGGCGTGGATCGGGGTCAAGAGAGCGAACGGGGCGACACGCGTCGTGATGACCAATGGTGTCAACATGAACACCTCCTGGACCACGACGAGCACGGGCACCGAGGTCGCCGGCGCCGACGTGTCCGGCGACAAGATCTGGCTGCGCGTGGAGGCCAACGTCCGCACGGATGCCGGCGGCGCGCAAGCGCGCTTCTCCTACAGCACGGATGGCAGCCGATTCACCAGCCTGGGCAACACGCTCAACATGAACAAGGACTGGCAGTATTTCCTTGGTTATCGTTTTGGCATCTTCAACTACGCCACGCAGTCTCTGGGCGGATCGGTGAACGTCGCCTCCTTCGAGGTGACCAAGCCGTAACAGGTGAGCCAGGCGGCTTCGCCCTGACCAGGAGATGGCGAGACGAAGCAGGGCTGTGTCCATCGAGCGGAGCACGCTCGCCCGGCCTTGCATCTCGCGGACATCGGCGTTCTCCCGGATACGGAGGCTCGAAGAGATGTCCACTTCATCACGTCACGGCGCTGCGCGCCTTCTCGGAGACTCCAGATGCCCCTCTCGACTGCGATGAATTTGGCTCAAACACATCGTTCTCGGCGCGGATCGCGCGAGCGGAGCGATGCGGAGCGCCGCAGGGCGCGCCGTTCGACGTGGGCCGCGCGGGTGGCGGCCGTCGCGCTGGCGGCGCTGTTCAGCGGGTGTGCCGATGAGCCGGGAGAGGCGTCGACCGGCTCCGGGACCGGCGGGGACGCTGCCTCGGGCGTGACCAGCGGGGACGCGACGAGCGGCGCCGTCACCAGCGGGAGCGGTGGAGGCGGGGTCACCAGCGGGAGCGGTGGAGGCGGGGTCACAACGGGCGGAGCGACGGGCTCGGGCGGCGGCGACGGCGGTGGCGACGCCAGCACCGGTGCCCAGGGCGGCGGCGGCGCGGGAGGAGCGGGCGGCGCGGGCGGCGCGGGCGGGTTCACGCCATGCCCGACGAACGGGGAGCCTTGCAAGATCCTGCCGCTCGGCGACTCCATCACGGACGGGGTCGGGGTGCAGGGCGGCGGCGGCTATCGGATCGAGCTGTTCCGCAAGGCGCGCGCCGCGGGACAGAAGATCACGTTCGTCGGCTCTCTGCTCAACGGGCCGACGACGGTCGACGGCGCCGCGTTTCCGCGGGCTCATGAGGGGCACAGCGGCTGGAAGATCAACCAGATCGCAGGGCTCGTGCCGACGCCCGCGCTCGCGGATCGCCCGCACATCGTGCTGCTCATGGCGGGGACCAACGATGTGACCCAGAACGATAATCTTTCCTCGGCGCCGCAGCGCCTGGGAGCGCTCCTGGACAAGATCTTCGCGTCGGCGCCCGACGCGCTCGTGGTCGCGGCGCAGCTCATTCCGGTCACCTTCGCCGATCCCGCGGTGGTCACCTACAATCAGGCGCTGGTGGGGATCGTCGAAGCCAGGGCGTCCGCGGGGCAGCACGTGCTGCTCGTGGATATGCACACCGGGTTTCCGGCGTCGGAGCTCCCGGACAGGATCCACCCGAACGGGCCCGGCTACGCGCGCATGGCGGACGTCTGGTACACGGCGATCGGCGATCTGCTGCCGTGAGGCGACGTCGCGGGCTCGCCTTCCTTGGGGAGGCCTGCCCGAGCGGACGGAACGCCATCCCGCCCTGCGCCGCTCACGGGCGCACGGCGAGGTACACCGTGCTCCAGAGCTGCACAGCGTTCGACTCGTCGTGGTGCGTCCTCTCGGCGCCGAACGGCACCAGCCGGTAACGCCCTTCCTCGACTGCCCAGCTCCAGAGCTCCCGCGTCCTCGCCTCGCGCGAGGCCTGGATCACCTCCCAGAGCGCACGTCGCGCGCGCTCGAGCGCGTCGCGCGCGCGGGCCGGCAGGTCGCCGCGACCGAGCTGCCGGTCGAGGCCCGCGGCGAGCATCGCCTGCTGCCACGACCAGGCGACCGTGCCGTGGTAGTGGCTCGACGTGAACAGCCGCCAGAGCGCCGGATCCGGCGCGAACGCGGGGTTCGCGACAAGGATGCCCACCGGCGTCCGCAGGCCGGCCGGGAAAGGGCGGAGCAGGCGGCCCGCGATCTCCTCGAGGGCGCCGGGCGGCGGCTCCGTGAACAGGAGGACGAAGCTGTCGTCGGAGTGCATGATGGGAAGGGGCCGGCCCTCCCCGTCGAGCGCGACGGCCGGAAACGAGAGCGTCCCCGAGAGCGACGCGAGCGCCGGCGCGGCGTCCAGGCCCAGCGACGCCGCATAGGCCGCGACGCGCCGCTTCGCCTCGCGCTCCGGCAGCTCCACCCGGAAGTACACGCCCGCGTCCTTCCACGCGCGCGCGAATCGCTCCGCCCGGCCGGCGCCCTCCCCGTCCGCGCCGAGCAGCGGGCTCGCGAGGAGCCGCGCCGAGGCGCGGAGCGCGGCCGGCACGAGCGCGGCGTTCACGTTGTAAGGGATCCGGCCGTAGGCGAGGCCCTCCTCGCTGTCGCGCCACTCGCCGACCGACGCTCCCGCCTTGAGCGCGATCAACGCCCTCGGATCCCCCGTCTCGGCGAACGGGGCGGCGAGGCGGAGCACGAGCGACACGTTCCGCGCGAGCGCCTGCGCATACGTGTCGCCGCCCGGCGTCCGGCGCGACAGGAACGCCGCCGCGCGCTCCCGGCCCGGCGCGCTGCCGAGGAGGTACTCGGCGGCCAGCGGCGCGAGGAGGAAGTCGTCGTCGATCATCTTGTAGTCGTAGACCGGCTCGCGCAGCGCCCCGGTGCGGCCCGCCGCGAGGTGCAGGAGCGCCGCGTACTCGCCGATCGCCTCCTCGTGCGCGACCTCCCCGGTCGCGCTCAGCCGATCCAGGACCGAGCCGATGCCCGCCTCGACCACGGCCGGCTCGAGGACCGGCAGGAGCATCCTCACCGCGAGCAAGGTGTCCCGGCCAAAGTACGTGAGGAAGCGCCAGGACCCGGCCAGCAGCTTCTCCCGGTACGCGAGGAAGGCGAGCGCCTGCCGCTGGCGCGGGTCGTCGGCGGCGCGCTCCGTGACGATCTCGTCGAGGGGCACCGGCGTGAGCGGCGGCTCGTCCGAGAGCGCCGTCACCCGGACCCGGACGCCCCCCGGCCCCGCCGTGAGGGCGATCCGCCCGTCCGGCTCCAGCGTGGCCGTCGTGCCGCCCTCCGGCTCGATGAGGAGCTCGATGTGGTGCTCGCCGTCCCGCGTTGTGCGCCGCACGGCGATCGACGCGCCGCCCGCCGAGGCGCCGGCCTGGACGTCGCTGCGCAGCCAGGCCGGAAGCTCGGCGTCGCGGCCCACCTCGCGCACGGTGCGGATGCTCCCGAGGACCAGCCGATGGACGCGCAGCGCCGGGGCCGTGCTCGCGAGGCGCGCCGAGACGCCGCGCATCCCACCGGGCCGCTCCACGCCCGAGAGAGCCCCCTCCACCGAGAGCTCGACAGGCGCCGGCAGCGCGTCGAACCACACAGCGATTCCCATGTTCCCCGCCGGAAAGGCGACGATGAGCCGCGGCGACACGCCCGAGGTCGCCAGGACATGAGCGGCGATATGGCCACGACGGAAGAAGTGGTTGCGAATCCGGCCCTCGTGCAGCTCGAAGGCCAGGAGCTCAGGATCCGGCGGCGCCGAGGGCGCCTCGCCGTGCGGCGCGCCGGAGACGCAGGAGGCGGCAAGAAGCGTTGACAAGGTGGTTCCCCTCATGAATCGCCCGGTATTCGTGGGCCTCGTGGGCACCGTGAGACCCTAGCTAGCCGGGACGCGCCTGCCAAGGACTAAGGATCTTCCCGTGGCCGCCAGCTTACGCCACCGCCGCGATGGCCGCTTATCGTACGTTTTCATTGAAGTATCGCGGGGCTCATCAGGACGTCTGGGAGGGCTCGCCCAGGGCTCATCTCCGCGCGGCGCCGCCGAAAGGGGGGCGATGACAAAAGAAAGAGTTCACACCTTTGTTGCCCTGTGATAACCCATCCGAGACCTCGGTTGTTGATAGTGAGTTCGCAGCAGGCGAGCAGCCTGCCAACTACCGTAACGAAGGGGGCTCGATATGGACGAGAGCATCTCCGGCAAGATCTCGGCCGGCAGCAAGGTTTCTGATCGCGCGCAGCTCGGCGACCCGCGAGAGGGCCTGATCTACACGTGGGTTGACGGCAGCCTCGGCGTCGTCGAAGAGGTCGTGCGCGCGGGGTTCGGCCTCCTCGATGACGTGCGCGTCGAGACCCAGGAGCGGCTCGGCGCCACGCTCGATCTCGTGGAGGGCATCAACAGCGGCGTGTTCCGGGTCGCGCGCAAGGCGCTCGTCCGCATGGACGGCATCAGCGCGCGCGCCCTCACGAACAGCCAGCATGGCTGGCACGCGCTGCTCGGCACGCTCCGCCGCACGTCGCAGAGCGCGGCGGGGCTCGCCTCGGAGACGGCCGTCTCCATCGTGGGCGAGCGCAGGGCGGCGCAGCAGCTCATCATGCAGTCGTCGTGAGCTGGGCGCTCACGAACTGCCGCTCGACAAGCCGGCGATAGAGACCGTCCTGGGCGATGAGCGCCGCGTGCGCCCCGCTCTGCACGATCGTCCCCCCATCCATCACGAGCACGCGGTCGGCGCCCATCACCGTCGAGAGCCGGTGAGCGATGATCAACGTCGTTCGCCCCTTCATCAGCGCGTCGAGCGCCCCCTTCACGAGGTGCTCGCTCTCGGCGTCGAGCGCGCTCGTCGCCTCGTCGAGCACGAGCAGCCGAGGGTCCTTGAGCATCGCGCGCGCGATCGCCACGCGCTGCTTCTGCCCGCCGGACAGCTGCACCCCGCGCTCGCCGACGAGCGTGCGATACCCCGCCGGGAACCGCAGAATGAAATCGTGCGCGTTCGCCGCGCGCGCCGCCGCCTCGACCTCCGCGTCCGAGGCGCCCTCCCGTCCATAACGGATGTTGTCGGCCACGCTCGCTGCGAAGAGGAGAGGCTCCTGCGCGACAATGCCGATCTGCCGGCGAAGCCAGGTCGGCGAGAGCTCGCGGAGGTCGCGCCCGTCGAGGAGAATGCTGCCCTCGTCGGGGTCGTAGAGCCGGAGGAGCAGCGAGGCGATCGTGGATTTGCCCGCCCCGGACGGCCCGACCAGGGCAATGACCTCTCCGGGGCGAACCGAGATGTCGATGCCCTTGAGCACCGGTACATCCTTGCGCGTCGGATAGCTGAAACGCACGCGCTGGAGCTCGAGGCGCCCCGCGACGGCGCGGGGCTGGGCGCCGCCGGCGTCCGCCATCGCCGGCTCGCGGTCGAGGAGGTCGAAGATGCGCTCGGCGGCGCCGGTGGCCTTCATGAAGTCGGCCCAGAGGTCGCTGAGGCCGCCGAGCGCGAAGGCGACGACGATCGTGTAGACGAGGAACGAGGTGAGCCCGCCGAGCGTCATGCGCCCGGCGACGACGAGGTGGCCGCCGTACCAGAGCACGAGGGCGATGGCGCTGTAGCCGGCGAACGTGACAACGCCCATGAAGCTCCCCGAAGCGCGGATGCGCCTCCGGGCGAGGTCGAACGACTCGGCGACCCGGCCGGAGTAACGCTCCGCCTCGTGCTTCTCGGCGGCGAAGGCCCGGACGGTGCGGATGCCCGAGAGCGCCTCCTCGGCGACCTCGCTGGCGCGGGCGAGCGCGTCCTGGACGCTGCGGGAGAGCCGGCGGACACGGCGGCCGTACGCCACCGAGCCGATCGCCACGAGGGGGACCACGGCGAGCATCAGGAGGGTGAGCCGCGGGGATGTGTAGAAGAGGAACGCGACGCCGCCGATCACGGAGGCGGCGAAGCGCAGGGCCATCGACACGTTCACGCTGACGGCGCTCTGGAGGACCGTTGTGTCCGACGCGAGGCGGTTCGTCAGCTCGCCGGTCCTGTGGTCGTCGAAGAACGCCACCTCCTGCCGGAGGAGGTGCTCGAAGAGCTGCGCGCGCAGCCGGGCCACGACGCGCTCGCCGGCGGTCGAGAAGAGGACGTACCGCAGCGCGACGGCGGCGGCCTGGACGACGATGAGGAGCGCGAGCCAGAGCGCCGCGTCGTCGATCGCCTCGACGCCGGTGCCGGGGCCGAGCGCGTCGTCGATGATCTTCCGGATCCCCTGGGGGAGCAGGAGGCTGATGCCGCTGCCGACGCCCAGGAACAGGGTGCCGAGCGCGAGCTTGCCGAGCTCGGGGCGGGCAAGGCGGAGGAGACGTCGGAGGTGCGCTCGGCCGGGGCGGGGGCCGCTGCGTGGGTTCTGCATGGGGGGCGCGAGCGTAGCAGGCGGCGCGGAGGTGGCCGTCCCGCGGGTCAACGCCGCCTGGCCCCGCGCCCCGGCCTCCCCCGGCGGTAGAGCGCGATGGCCAGCGCGAGCGCCGCGGCGCCGATGGCGAGGGCGGCGAGGAGCAGCCCCGTCCCGCGAAAACGGCGCAGCGGCCCCGGCGCGGTCTGCCCCGGACCCCCCGCCGGCGGCCCGTCGCCCGCGCCCTGCGATCGCGCGAGCGGGACGAGCGCGCGCCGCGCCGCGGCCGCCTCGGCGAGCGCGCGGCGGACGCCGGCGGCGTCGAGCGAGGCGTCCGCCGGGATCAGGGCGCGCAGCGCGGCCCGCGCCTCGAAGAACGGGGCGCCCTCGCTGCTCCACGCGGTGGGCGAGGTGTCGAGCGTCTCGTCGAGCGCGGCCGGGATCACCTCCTTCACGATCGCGTCCACCGCGCCGGGCGACGCCGACCTGGCCAGCGCGATGTAGCCGGCGTCCTGGATGCCGCGGCGAAGGGTCTTCAGGCGCATCGAGGGGAATACGCCGGCGAAGCCGACGGAGCGGGAGGCGAACCTCCCCCGCTGCGTGCCGGGATAGAGCAGCATGCCGTCGCCGAGGCAGGCGTCGCCGTCCCGGTTGTGGAAGTTCTCGGCGACCGTGAACGGGTCGACAGGGCCCTTCCCGCCGCGGTTGCCGTCGTGCCAGAACGCCGTCTCCCACAGGAACCAGCGGCCGATCTCGTGCGTCGCCGCGATCCAGCCGTCGGCCATGAGCCCGGTGAGCGGCGCGTCGATCATGAAGGAGCCGGCCCGCGGCAGCGCGCCGTTGTAGACCCAGAGGCGCTTGCCGGCCTCGTGCGCGGCCCGCGCCCACGCGGAGTCGAAGCGGTTGGCGGGCGTGAGCACGAGGTCGACGTCCTGCTCCACCGGGTGAACGTTGCCGCACGAGTGCCCCACGAGGATGCGCGACGACAGGCGCGAGCCGCGGACCAGCCGGCGCCACCCGGGCCCGCGGGGGCTCTCGCACTGCTCGTCGACCGCGTACAGCATCACGTCGTCCACCGCCGGCGGGAGGAGCTCCGCGACGGCCTCGACGCGGCGGAGCGCCTCTTCGGTCGGGTCACCGAAGCCGCCGTACGCGCCGAGCGCCACCGCGGCGGGCGGGACGCCCTGGCCCGGCCCCCGGTAGCCGCGCTCCCTCGTGTAGAGCGAGCCGTCGATGGCCGCGCGCAGGCGCTCCACATCCGCGGGGCTCCGGACCGACGCGAAGCCGTCGACGTGGTGCTCGTGGAGCAGCTGCCAGAGCTGCTGCTCGACGGCAGGCCCGTCGCCGACCCGCTCGGCGACGCGGCCGGCCTCGTAGAACGCGATGAAGTCGACAGGGCCGTAGGGCAGCGTCGCCGAGGCGACATCGAGCCTCAGATCGAGCGACGCGAGCTCGCCGTGCGAGGCCGAGCTCACCACCACCTTGCCCTCGTGGAGGCCGGCGACGGCGCCCTCGGGGACGTGGAGGTCGATCCAGACCGCCCGGGTCTCGCGAGCGCCCACCTCGAGCGGATAGGGCGCCCAGGGCGGCGCGAGCTCGACGGGGATGAGCGCGTCGGGGAGGAACCCGAGGTGCCTGTCGTCCGGCGGCCGCGCCGCCGGGCTCCACCCGAGCGACTCCATGGGTCGCTTGTCGGTGCGCGAGCGCTGCTTGATCTCGACGTAGTGCTCAACGAAGCGATCGATCGAGATCGCCTGCGCGGGCGCCGCCCCGGGGGCCTGCGCCTGCTGCTGCGGCGCCGCCGGCGTCTTGGACGGCGCGCCTGCGCCGGCCGGGGGGGCGAGCCCGGAGAGCTCGACCGTGACGCCGCGCACGGGCTCGGCGCCCGCCTCGACGATCACCTGGAAGGCGACGACCTCCGCGCGGAGCGCGCCGAGCCGGACCGCCTCGCCGGGCCGGAAGAGCGCGTTTCCTTCGCCGCGCGAGAGCGGCAGGCCGACGTCGTCCCGGCGGACGCGCGTGCCGTCATCGGCCACCCAGACGAGCGCGCGCTCCGGCGGCGCCTCGCCGGCGGCGGCGCTCGGAGGCAGGGCGAGATGCGACAGCGTGGAGAGCAAAGCAACGTGGAGGAACGAAAGGGATCGCGTCATGGCGCTCGGATTTCCTCGGATTTCCAAGGACAAACGACCGCCGTGATCGGCGGCAACGCCATCCCAGGAGCTCGGGGCGGAGGTTGACAGCACGGCCGGGCTCGGGCCATGTCGCGACAGTGGATCTGACGAGAGCCGCGCTCCTCGCCGGCGCCGCCGCCGTGGCCGGCGTCATCAACGCGGTGGCCGGGGGCGGCACGCTTGTTTCGTTCCCCGCGGCGATCGCGGCGGGGCTCTCGCCGCTCTCCGCGAACGCGACGAACGCCGTGGCGCTCACGCCCGCGTCGCTCGCGTCGGCGTGGGCGTACCGCCGCGAGCTCGCCCGGGATTACCGGATCCTCGGCGTCCTCTTCCTGCCGTCGCTGCTCGGCGGCATCGTGGGCTCGGCGCTCCTGCTCGTGACGCCGCAGCGCGTGTTCGACGCCGCGGTGCCCGGGCTCGTGCTCGTCGCGACGCTGCTCCTGCTCTGGCAGAACCTGCGCCCGGCGAGGCCTTCGGCGAAGGACGGCGCGGGCGCGGGCGCGGCGGAAAACTTCGCCCTGCCCTCGCGGCCGTGGCTCGTGTTCCTGCTCCAGTTCCTCGTGAGCGTCTACGGCGGCTACTTCGGCGCAGGCATCGGCATCATGATGCTGGCGCTGCTCTCGTCGTTCGCGGGCAACGTGGACATCCACCGGATGAACGCGCTCAAGACCGTGCTCGCGACCCTGATCAACGGGGTGGCCGCGATCGCGTTCCTGTTCGCGGGCGCGGTCGACCGGGTCGCCACGCCGATCATGATGGCGGCGGCGGTGGTCGGCTCGCTCGCCGGCGCCTCGGTCGCGCGGCGCATCGAGCCGAGGAAGGTGCGGTGGTTCGTGGTCGTGCTCGGGCTCGTGCTCACGGCCAAGCTCGGCTGGGACCGGTTCGGCGCCTGACGCCCGGGCCAACGTTGGCCCGGCATCAGGCGCGCCGTTGCCGCTCCCGGGGCCAACGTTGGCTCGGCATCAGGCGCGCCGCCCAATGACGCGAGGCTCCCGCCGGTGCCTCCGGCGGGAGCCTCCATCTGCGGGCCATCACCGCAGCGGCCTCGTGGGCTCGGACGATCCTACAGGCCGACGAGCTGAGGCGGGCAGCTGTACGCGTTGCCCATGTGGGTGACGTCGGTCTGCTGGCCGGAGAGGCTGTCCCGATCGCCGGAGATCGTGTTGCCGGCGTTCGTGTTCTCCAGGACCACGTAGTTGCCGCCCAGCTCGTGGGCCTGGTTCTTCATGTCGTTCACCGCCCCCTTCTGCAGGTTCGAGTTGCTGGTGAATTTTCCGGAGAACGAGCCGCCCTGCTCTCCCACCACCGTCCCGAGGAACCGGCACCCCTGCGGGGCCGGCTGCTTTGTGACGATGATCCTCTCCGCGCCCGGGTTGAGCTCCACGGCGGCGCAGGCAGGCAGGGACAGGGACGACAGGAGAACGAGAGCGAACGCGCGGCAGGTCGGGGTCTTCATCTCAAGCACCTTCTGCCGATAGCTACGGGCGCGCGGCAGCGCTTCTTCCTCGCCGCGCGTCGAGAGGTCGTCAGCGGTGCTCGAGCCTCCGCAGCCGGTACGCCCGCCCGTCCCACAGCGAGAACGCGCGCTCGCCGCTCACCAGGACGTCGAACCCGTGGCGGGCCGCGAGCCGCGCGACGTCGGCCGCGTCGCGCGCGGGGTCGCCCCGGTACGAATAGCCGAGGACGACGAGCTCCCCGCCCGGCCGCAGCACCCGGCGCGCCTCCGCGACGTGCCGATCCACGATCGCCGCGCCCGCCGCCACGAGGTACGGGAACGAGTCGACCGCGTACACGAGATCGAAGCCAGCAGACGGCACGTCGCCGAGGTCGACGCCCGACGTGACCGCCAGCACGACGTTCGGCAGCCCCGCGCAGCGCAGCCGCGCGGCCTCGATCATCCGCGGCGCGACGTCGAGCCCCCACGCCTCGCGCACCCGCGGCGCGAGCGCCGCCTCGAAGCGGCCAATCCCGCAGCCGATCTGCAGGATCGCGCGGCCCTCCCCGAGCGCGCCCCACCGCTCGAGGAGCTCGACCACCTCCCGCGTCGCCCGCTCGAGGATCTCGGGATCGCCGAGCGAGTACGCCGCGACGCTCGCCTCCTCCGAGCGCGCGCAGAGCTCGTCGAACAGCCGCGCGGCGCGCGCCGGCGCGTCCGCCCCGGCGACGCCCGCGTCCCGGTGCGCGCCCAGCATCTCCGCCACGGTCGCGCACGCGGCGCGCCGCTCGTCCAGGCAGCGGCGCAGCGCCTCGAGGCGCGCCGCCGGCTCCCCCTCCCCCGCCGCCGGCCGCGCGGCCTCGATCGCCCGCGCCGCGGCCGCGAGATCCCCGGCGGCGCCGAGCAGCCGCGCAAGGCCGACCTCCGACGACACCTCGCCGGACATCACGGCCCTCACCGCGCCCTCGAGGTCGCCCTGCCCGGCCTCCGGGCCGCCCGGCCGCCCGGCCTCGCGCGCGCCCCGGTGCCGCAGCCGCCGGCGGTACGTCCAGCGATCGACGGCGCCCCACTCGTACTTGTACGGCTCGCGCCCGCGGAGGAAGTCCACGGTCCGCGCGCCCTCGCGCGCCGCGTGCTCGATCGCGCTGGCGAGCATCACGAGCCCCGGGCTGTACCACGCGAGCTCCGGATCGAAGCCGGTGATGTACGACGCGAGCCCGCCCCGCTCGGCCAGCCCGTAAAGCGACGCGATGATCCGCCCGTCGAGCCGCAGACCGAACAGCCGCAGCGCGCCCCGCGCGCACAACCCCCGCGCGACGGCGCGGTGGAACGGCCGGAGCGCCTCGTCCAGCACGCCGCCCTCGCCGCGCGAGATCCAGCGCGCCCGGTGGTTCGCGAACAGCGCGTCGAGCAGCTCGTCCACGCTCGCCGCGTCGGCCACGTCGACGCGCAAGGCCCCGGCCCGCGCGAGCCGCCTCCGAGCGCGGCTGACGCGCGCGCGCATCCCCGGCGAGAACAGGTCGTCCGGCCCGGCGCCCTCCGGGATCGTCACCCTCGGACACGCCTCGAGCTTCTCGACCTCGTCCGACCAGCCGGAGGGCGCCTCGGCCGCGAACAGGGGCGACGATCCGCGCAGGTCGTGGAGATCCGCGACGTCCCAGGCGTCCGCGCGCTCGTCGAGGCAGGCGAGCACCGCCTCCGCGACAGCGCGCTCGTACCCGGGCGCGGCCAGGACGTCGTTGTAGTCGGTGAGCCCGGCGCCGAGCAGCACGACCACCCGCTCCTCGCCGGTACGGTGGATCGCGAGGGGCGCCATGCCGACGAGCCCCTGCGCCGACCGGAAGACAAGGGCCAGCACCTCTTCGGGCCCGAGCTCGCGGCACCACGGGATCAGCCACTCCGGCCGCTGGAATGCCGTCGCCGCCGGACAGCGCTCCCACAGCGCGCTCCACGGCTCCCGCAGCGCCTCGAGCTCCTCGCGGCGCTCCAGCACCTCAACGTCGAGTCGTTCGCTCACCTGCCCTCCGGGAGGCGGGCTCTCCTCCGTCAGCGCCGCCCGCGCGCGCGACGGTGAAGATCAGGTGACGTTGCAGCCGGATCCCCTCCGGCGCGCGACGGCGCTCGAGCTCGGCCGCGAGCGCCGGCTTCACGCGCGCGGCGTCCGCCGGAACAAGGTTGGACAGGAAGTTGCCAAACGAGCTGGCCAGGTAGAACGCGATCACGTCGTCCGTGTCCGTGAAGTGGTCGGTGAAGGAGCGGATCTGGAGCTTCGGGTCCTCGAAGCCGGCGAGCAGGAGGGTGCTTTTCAGATCGTCGGAGGTCACCTTGTGGGGCGTGCTGCCGAGCGCCTCCGCGGTGCCGGTCACACCGAGAGAGGACAGCACGTCCGCGAGCACCCGCTCGAAGTCGTGCGGGCGCTCCCTGGCGGCCGAGCTGATGCCGAGGCGCCCTCCCCGCTTGAGCACGCGGCGCGCCTCGCGCAGCGGGCCGAGCTTCTCGGGCAGCCAGTGGAGCACGCTGTTCAGAAAGACGACATCGAAGCTCCCGACGGCGAACCGCGAGAGATCCTCGGCCTGGCCGACGCTGGCGCTGAAGTTCGGCCTGCGCTTCCCGTTCGCCAGCGCGACGCGGAGCGGCAGCGGATCGACCCCGGACACCTCACCGGAGGGGCCGACCAGCTCGGCGACATGCGCCCCGAGCCGACCCGTCCCGCACCCGACGTCAAGGACGCTCTCGCCCGTGGATATCTGGAGTTCTTCGATGAGCAGCTTTCCGTGGTTGAACTGCCGATCGCTGACGCGATCGTACGTCTCGGCCAGGATAGCTGAATCGAGCGCAAGGCTGACCATCGCGGCTCCTTGTGAGGAGGTGGAGATCGGGAAATGCGGCTCCGAGAGGGAGATCTCCCCGAGCACCACGTGTCTGTTATCGAGGACAATAGTCCGCCATAGCGGACCGAGCAAGCGCTATCTCGGCCGCTGCGCGCGGTGGAGGCCATGCGTCCGAGGCGCGCCGTTTGCCGAAGTCGCGCGCGGCGGTCCGCTACGCCGCGGGCGATCGCGGCGGTGCTGGCCAGGGTTCGCCGTCGGGGGCGGGCATGGTAGGGTGCGCGCCCGCTCTTGCACGAGGGTTCGCTCATGACCTGGATCGACCAGTACCGCGCGTTGGCCCGCTACAACGTGTGGATGAACGACAGGCTCTTTGCGCTGGTCGGCAAGCTCGATGACGTCGAGCGCAAGCGCGATCGCGGGGCCTTCTTTCGATCGATTCACGGCACGTTGAACCATCTTCTGCTCGCCGACCGCGTGTGGATGGGGCGCTTCACCGGCGACGTGGAGCGGTTCGCCTCGCGCGACGCGAGCGGCAAGGCCATCGAGATCACCGCGATGTCGCAGGAGCTCTACGCGGACTTCGGCGCTCTCTCCCGCGAGCGCGCCAGGACGGACGCCGACATCCTCGCCTGGGTGCACCAGATCGACGAGCGGGCGCTCTCGGGCGACCTCAGCTACACGCGGAGCGGTACGGTCCACGCCCATCCGCTCTGGTGGGCCGTGGGCCATTTCTTCAATCATCAGACGCATCACCGTGGCCAGGTGACAACCCTGCTCACGCAGATGGGAATCGACCCCGGCGTGACCGATATGATCGCGATGCTGCGGGACGAGCCCCGCGCGCCCTGACAGGCGCCCCCGGGGCAGGCGGGCGAGGCCGCCCCCGGCTCACCGGGCGGCGCGCCGCCGGGGGTCCTGCCGCACCTGGCGCGCCGCCCTGGCCTCGACGAGCGGGTTGCGCGCCTCGGCGGCGCGCAGCCGCTCGAAGCGCGCGCTCAGGGCGCGGTCGGCGCTCTGCCGCAGCGTCCTCGCCAGCACCACGCTCTTGGCGAGCCGGATGAACCGCAGCCGGTGCGCCGACGTCACGTCCTCCACGTCCCTCGTGCCCGCGCCGGGCCCGAACTCGCGGTCGTACGCCGCCCGCAGCCGGTGCTCGCCGCGGAGGCCGAGCGCGTCCGAGAGGCCCTCGAGGGCGGCCCGCTCCGCCGGGCTCGACCACGAGAGGACCCGGGAATAGGGCGTCGCCATGGTCTCGTGATCGGGCTTGTTCACGAAGCGACGCAGGAACACATCGGACGTCGCGACCGGCACATCGCCCGTCGCCTGGTGGAGGAGGGCGTACGCGAACGCCTCGTTCATCCCCACGAACCGGTTCTGGTCGAAATCGGCGCCGTGGACGCGCTTCCCGAGGCGATCGACGCCCGAGAGGGCGGCGAAGAAATAGCTGCTGAAGTCGGTGTAATCCGCCTCGTTGATCTCGGGTGTGCAGCCGGACGCGGGGCGGTCCCGGGTCGCCGCGAAGAACCCCACGACGTCGCGCTCGACGAGCTCGCCGTCGGGCCTGCCGCCCTCGAAGAGGAGGTTCGCGAAGGCGCCGGAGAAGCACTGGGCCATGACGAGGACGACGGGCGTGTCGCCGGGCAGCTCCGCCATGCGGGCGGCGAGGTCGCGCACGGACAGCGCCCCGCCGCCCCAGAGGTCGAACACGTTGTTGTCGAGGTCGCGCCGCGGATCCGGGCTCCCGTGGCCGGCGAAATACAGGAGCAGCGGGTCGGCCGGGCGCGCTCGGACGAACCGGCGCCAGATCGCGTCGAACCCCGGGCGGGTCGTCGCCCCGTCGATGCGCGGGAGCCTGGGCGCGCGGTAGCGCATGCGGTGGCCGTCGAGGAACTGCACGCTCCGCGTGCCCCGGCGCCCGTCGGCGAAGAGGACGCGCCGCTTCACCGTGGGCGGGAGCAGCGACTGGAAGTACCGGACGTGGGCCTCGATGGCCACCTGGTTCATCGTGGGCCGCGGGCCGCCGCCCACGACGAGGGCGCGCCAGGCCGCGGGCTCGGGCGCGGGCGCCGCCGGCAGGACGTGCTCCTGCTGCACGGGCGGGCGCGCGACCGCGCCCGTGGCGGTGGTCGTGGCCGCGACGAGCGCGGCGACCCGGAGGAGCAGGTGGTAGGCGGTCACTTCCTCGGCCCTCGGCGGCGCGCGATGCGCCGCTCGACTCTAGGTAGCAGAGGAGGAGCCTCTTGGCCTCCTGATGCGGGTCGCCGTGCCCGACGCGGCCGAGCAGCCGCTCTAGAAAAGCTGCGCGGCCATGACGAGGAGCATGAGGAGGAGGAACAACAAACCGATCGCTCCGAACGCCGAGAGGGCCGCTTCGGCCCTCTCCGCTGCCAGCAGGAGGCGCTCCGAGGACCGCTCGATGAGAACGACTCGTGCGCGCCATGGCCGGAGCGCCATGCTGACCCACGCATCCCGGGCCGCAAGGAGGACCCGCTGAAGCTTCATCAGGACGGCATCGACAAGGTAGAGCAGATCTCCAGAGGGGACCTCCGCACAGACGTGTGGTACTCGGCCTTGCAGCCGTCCGGCAACAGCGGCGATCACGACCCCCACGAGCACCGGCCAGGCCGCCGACCAGAGCTCTTCCGGGGCAACGAAGACTTCGAAATCCGCCGTCGCAACGGGCGGCCTCACGAGCAGGACGAGGTCGAGCAGGATCAGCGACGCCCAGGGGACCCACAGCCCCGCCCCGGGAACGAGGCGGTCCGCCGAGCGAGGGATCGTACGACGCAGGAAGTGAACCATCAGAAGCGTGCTGGCGACGGCCGCGAAGGAGAGAAACCAGGGCAGTGACGTGGTTCCCCAGGGTGCCTGTGCCACCACGTCCTTGAGAGAGATCTTCGCGAGGGCCCCGCTGGAGAGCGGCGCCCCCGCGAGGTCGAGGGCCGGCCACAACAGGCCCAGGGCCACGAGGCGCCCCGGCCAGCCGGAGCCCGTCGCCCTGGCGACTCCGGTGCCGAGGAAGAGCGCTCCCTTCGCCAGTGCGTGGTGCATCGCGTAGAAGACGATCGCCGTGCCCACCGCGGCAGCGGCGCCTGGATTCGAGAGGCCGATGCCGAGCGCGGCCGTCACGAAGCCCATTTGACTCACGCTGGAGTAGGCCAAGATCGTCTTCGATTCGCGCTGTGTCAGCCCGATCGCGACGCCGAAGAAAGCCGCCGCGACCCCGGCGACGACGCACACGGATCCGTGGACGGGCAGCGCCACGACGCCGAGGGGCAGGAACCGCAGCCAGCCGAGGACGCCGGCCTTGATCATCGCCCCGCTCAGGACCGCGCTCGCCGGAACCGGCGCCGCCGGATGCGCGAGCGGCAGCCACATGTGCAGGAGAAGCGCTCCAGCCTTGACCCCGAACCCGACGAGGAGCAGGGCGGCCACGAGCTCCCGGCGCGCCGAGGCGGCGACCACGCGAGGGACGTCCTGCAGGCCAACGTTGATGTCGGCGCCGACGATGAGGAGAAACGCCGCCAGGAGCGACATCTCGCCGATGAGGGCCATCACGACGTAGACCCGACCGGCGCGGCGCGCCGCGTCGGTTCCATCGTGCACGATGAGCCCGTACGCGGCGAAGGTCATGAGCGCGTAGAAGAGATAGAAGCTCGCCACGTCCTGGGCGAGCACGAGCCCGAGGTTCCCGCTCAACGTCGCGAGGAAGAAGACCCAGAAGCGCGAGCGACGCGGATCGTCCGCCATGTAGGCTCGCGCAAAGAGGCTGGACACGAGCCACAGGCACGCCGTGAAGAGCAGAAAGCCCCGCGTCACCGTGCCTTGAGACCCGAAGCGCATCCCGAGGAGCACCGTGCTCCAGTCGATGGTCGCGCGACCGTGCAGACCCACGGCGAGGATCAGCGCCGGCAAGGCGGCCCAGGGGGCGAGCGCCGCCGCGAGGGGCCGGGCGGGGCGAACCGGCACCCCCGCCGCGAGGAGCAGGGGGAACGCGAACGCCGCGATCGTCGCCCCGGCAGCGAGGTCGACGAGGGTCACGGCAGGAATTCCCGGGCGGCTATCAACTTCGCCCATGCCAGGGGGCTCAGCGGCGTGCCGGCGAAGACCCCGACCGCGAGGCAGAGCGCCGCCGTGACCAGCGGGGGCAACAGCAGGAACAGCCCCGTCTCCGCGCGGCCCGAGGCCGCCGGCCAGGTCGCCGTCGGCTCCCCGAACCACGCATCGTAGAGGATCGGCAAGAAGTAGGCGGCGTTCAGCAGGCTGCTGACGATCAGGACGCCGAGGACCCACGGCTGGTTCGCCTCGAGCGCGCCCACCCCGAGGTACCACTTCGTCACGAACCCGGCGAGCGGCGGCACGCCGATCATCCCGAGCGCCGCCAGGGTGAACGCGCCCATCGTCAAGGGCATTCGCCGGCCCACGCCGCGCAGCTCGCTCACCCTGTGGAGCCCGAGCTCCTCGGCCAGGTTCCCGGCGCAGAAGAACAGCGTGATCTTCATCAGCCCCTGGTGGACGAGATGAACGATGCCACCGATGGTGGACAGCGTGCCGACCGCCGCCACGCCGAGCGTGATGTAGGAGACCTGACTGACGGTCGAATAGGCCAGCCGCGACTTGAGGTCATCCTGCGTGAGGGCCTTGAGAGAGCCGTAGAGGATCGTCGTCGCGGCGAGGACCGCGAGAGGTCCGGTGACGCCGAGCTCATGAGCGAGGCGGACCCCGTACACGTCGTACACAACGCGCGTGATCCCGAACGCTCCGGCCTTGACAACGGCGACCGCATGGAGAAGGGCGCTCACCGGGGCAGGAGCGACCATGGCCACGGGCAGCCAGGCATGCAGCGGGAAGAGGGCGGCCTTCACGCCCAGGCCTCCTATCAGGAGCACGAACACGACGATGAGCGCGGACCTGTGTTGCTCCGCGACGGGCTGGGGGAGCGCTCCCCCCTCGGTGAACTCCAGGGATCCCACGAGCGCGTACAGGGCCGCCACGCCCGCGAGGAGCAACGCCCCGCCGAGGAACGTGTAGCGAAGGTAGAGATCGCCTGCACAGAGCGCCTCCCTGGTCCCGCGGTGGACGACGAGCGGGTACGTGGAGAGGGTGAGCATCTCGTAGAAGACGAGGAACGTAAGGAGGTTCCCGGCGAGCGCGACGCCCATCGTCGAGGAGACGCTCAGCGAAAAAAAACCGAAGAAGCGGCTGCGGTGCGGCGACCCCTCGAGGTAGCCCACCGCGTACACGGTCGTGACGAGCCACAGGACCGCCGAGAGCGTGACGAAGAGCATGCTGAAAGGGCTGGCACGAAGGAGCAGGTCCGCGTCGGGGAGGAACGGCAGGCGCGTCTCGTAGCGTCGGCCCTGCCCGACCCCCCAGACCAGGATGCCCGTGAGCGCGAGCTTCACGAACGCCGAGGCCAGGTTCAGGGCCGTCCGGGTGGTACGCTGCTCCTCGGCCAGCAGGAAGATGATGATCCCGGGCACGAGAGAGCTCAGGACGACCAGGAGGGGAATGGAGTCGTGAAGGCTCATGACGGCAGGCCCACGCGCAGGAGCTCGAGCGGGACCCTCGGCGCGACGCCGAGCAGGAGCGCCAGCAGGGCAAGCGCAAGAGCCGCGACCTCGGCCCCGCGCGGGAGCGGGTGGAGGCGCGCCTCGCGCGGCAGCGGCAGGAACGCGCTGCGCAGGACCCGGAACACGTAGCCAGCGGCGAGCAGCCCGCCAGCCAGGATCACGGCGGCCGAACCCCACTGACCGCGATCGATGGCCGCACAAAGGAGCAGCCACTTCCCGACGAACCCACCGCTGGGCGGCATTCCCATCAGGCTGATGCCCGCGAGCGCCAGGGAGACGAAGGTGACCGGGAGGCGGTGGGCCAGGCCTCGCAGGCCATCGAGCTCGTCGTGGCCGAGCGTGCGATGGATCGCGCCGGTTGCCAGGAACATCGAAGCCTTGGCGGCGGCGTGCGAGATCGCGAGGTACACGGCGCCCGGCCAGGCGCTCGGGACGCCGAGCGGAAAGACCAGGAAGAGATAGCCTATCTGCGCCACGCTCGAATAGGCGGTGAGCGCCTTCAGTCGTCGCTGCCTCAACGAGAGGAGCGACCCCCAGAGGACGCCCGCGGCGCCGAGCATCCCGAGGACCTGCCCGGCCCGGGGCGCAGCCTCCGCTGGAAGGACCTCAAGCCAGATCCTCAAGAGGACGTAGAACGAGCCCTTTCCGACGAGCGCGGCGAGGAACGCGCTGACGGTCGACCCCGCGCTCACGTAGGCTGGTGGGAGCCACGCGTGAACCGGGAAGAGCGCGGTCTTGAGGCAGAGCCCGGCCATCATCAGCGCGAGCGCGGCCCACGTCGTCGGGTCCGGGGCGAGCCGCGCTCCGAGGGCGGTCAGGTCGAGCGTGGCGTACATCCCGTAGAGGATCGCGACGCCGAGCAGGTAAACGAGCGAGCCCGGGAGCGCGAACAGGAGGTAACGTAACCCCGCCTTGAGGGCCTCGCGGTCGCCGCCGAGGGTGATGAGCCCGACCGCCGTCAGCGTCGTCAGCTCGAGCGTGACGTACAGGTTGAAGATGTCGGCCGACACGACGAGGGCGTTGAGGGCCGCCCACGCGGAGAGCCAGAGCGAAAAGCCCCCACCTCCCGGGCGAGGGCTGGCTCGCTGATCCCTGATGGCCTGCGCGCAGGTCAGGGCGCCGACGACGCCGACGGCAAGCAGCATCACCGCCGCCAGGCCGTCGGCACGCAGGTCGATGCCGAGCGATGCGCCCCAGCCGCCTGCAGCGTGGCGAAGCGTTCCGCTCGTGCTGACGGCCCCTGCGACCGCGCAGACGGGGCCCAGGGTCCCCAGGATCGCGGCGCCGGCTATCCATCGTTCGCCGCGCGGACCCGAGAGCAAGCACAGCACAGCGCCGATCAGGGGGACGAGGATCGCCCAGGCGAGCGCGGCGCTCATGGCTCATCCGCTTCTCTCTCGATGGATCCGGATGGCCGTGTGTCATCCGCCGCGCAGCCGAGGCGCCTCGCCAGGGCCAGAGCCAAGGCCGTCGCGCTCACGGACACCACGATCCCGGTCAGGACGAGCGTGTGGGGCACGGGATCGGGGATGCCGCCGGAAGCCCGCCGCGCCAGCGCCACGAGGAACAGGAACACGCCGCTCCCGACGAGGTTGGCGGCGATGACCTTCCTGACGAGGTCTTCGGAGGAGAAGAGCCCGTACAGCGCCACGGCCAGCACGACGACGCCTGAGAGCGCATAGAGGGTCCACTGGCTCACGCCCTGTCCTCCTCGCGGGCCCGCACCCCCGCTCGATCCGGGTGCCTCGTCGGCGGGAAGAACATCGCCAGGACCAGGGCGATCGAGATCGTCAGGGCCGATTCGATGCAAAGAATCAGCGCCCCGGCCCATTCGGGCGGGTACTCCAGCACATGCTTACCGGCGAAGAGCGGCGCCCCGGCGGCCGCGAGGAAGACCGCCGGGCCGACGAGCAAGGCGGCTCGCACGACGGTCGAAGACATGCGGCGTGGTGGACCCGTCCCCGCGAGCAGCAGGAGAATCGCGCCCCCGCCGAGGATCGCCCCCGCTTGAAACGCCCCGCCAGGCGCGCGCGCGCCGCTCCAGAGCAGGTAGCCGGCGACCAGGACGATGCCCGGGATGAGCATGCGGATCAGCACGGGGAGCAAGGGCCCTGCCCGGGTAGCGTCGCCGAGCGCGTCCTCCGGCCGAACCTGCGACTGCACCCCGATCGCCGCTGTGAGCAGGACGATGATCTCCAGGAGAGTGTCATAACCACGGAAGCCGAGGAGGACCGCGGTGACGGGATAGGACACCCCGGTCGGCGCGAGATTGGCGAGCACTTCGTCGCGCAGGCCACGGCTCGGGTCTGGCAAGGAGAACACGACCGCGCCGAGGAGGAGGGCGAGCCCGGCGAGCAGCAGCGAGAGCGACGCTCGCTGGTACCGGGAAGGCGGCGGTGGAGCCCGCCGCGCCGGGTCGAGCCACCCGAGCGCGCTCATGAGCAGGGCGCCCGTGAAGCCAGTGCCGACCGCCGCTTCGACGAGGGCGACGTCCGGGGCGCCGAGCCGAGCCCAGCCCACCGCGGAGAGGAGGCCGAAGGCGATGAAGAGCACAACGGCCTTCGGCGGGTCATCGGTCACGAGGACTCGCCACGCGAGGAGGGGGAGGGCGCAGGCGAGAGCTCCGTCCATCGCCCAGTCGACCCCGCTCATGGTCGCCTCCAGGGTCGGAGTCCGCCACGCAACGCGGCCCGCGCGACCAGCTGACAGGAGATGCCGCTGGAGAGCAGCACGAGAGCCCAGATGAACCCGAGCTTGAGCGCCACCGAGAGCTCGCCGGCCTCCAGCGCGAGGCCCGCCGCGACGAAGCCCAGGCCGAGGTTGTCCGCTTTCGTCAGCGCGTGCAGCCGCGTGTAGACATCCGGAAACCGCAGGAGCCCCACCGTTCCCGCGAAGAAGAAGAACGCGCCCACCACGAAGAGCACACCGGAAGCGACGTCCACGCTCCTCATGAGCCGCCCCCTGTCCACCGCCCGAAGGCGTGATTGACGAACGCCACGACCGTGATCGGCGCGAGGAGGGCGAAGACCAGGGCCACGTTGCGCAGCGCCGGCATCCCCTGATCCGCGGCGGCGAGCAGGAGCACGGCCACGCCGGTCGTGCCGAAGAGCTGCGCGACAAGGATGCGATCGGCGAGCGTGGGGCCTCGCGCGATCCTCACGACGCCGGCGAGGACGTTCAGCAAGAGAAAGACGGCGACGCCGGTCCTCACGTCATGCACGGGGACACTCCAGGCGCTCGCCCAGCGCGCGGGCAATATGCTCCTCCAGCGCTCGCAGCTGCCGGGCAAGCTCATCGCCGCCGTCGACCAGGACATGAATATCGAGATGATCGACCTCGATATCCACGCTCAACGTCCCGGGCATCACGTTCATCGCTCCGATGAAGAGGTGCCGGGCCGGACCCGCGGGCAGGCGAGGCGCAAACCGGATGATCACCGGCGAGATGGGGAGCCGCGGCGCGAGCGCGCGGTGGGCGACATCGAGGCCGCCACGAAGCGAGCCGGCGAGGAAGAACCGCATGAACCGCAGCAGGCCGAGCGGGCTCCACCGAGGCGCGCGGGGCGACGGCAAACACACGCTCGTGAAGAGGGCGAGAAGAACCACTGGCACGCCAAAGGCAAGCCCGGCGCGATCCCCCTCGGTCAGCGCCCACCATCCGCCGATGAGGACCAACGTTCGGACGGAGACGGATCGCCAGCCCCCTTGTGCGAGCCGCTCCCGGACTTCATGAATCATTTTCGTCCTCGTGGGCCCCTCCTCCTCCACGCTGTCGTCGCCGAACGGTACGTCTTCGCGGAAGCTAGGGGTGGAGCCCGTGACGTCAACGGGCTTGGCGGTTCCACGAAAGGTTCGACGGAAGAGGAGGAGGAGGTTGGACGGCGGACACGGGACGACGCCCTCCTCCAGAGAGAGCGACGCGGTATCCAGAGCGTGACGCGGTATCCCCGAGCGGCGCGGCGCCGCCCTCCGGCCGGTCGAGCCATCACCCTGCCCGCTCGTCCGCCGTCAGACGCGCTCACGGCCGAGCTCGTCATCGCCTGTCCGGATCATCGCCTGACCCTCTGGCACGCAGGTTGCCATTCCTCGCGAGAATCAACGTACGAGCACGGGAGGGACGATCATGCCGGCCAGCTCATCGAAGACGACCATCGATCACGACGAGATCCGCCAGTGGGCCGAATCGCGCGGAGGCCGCCCGGCGACGGTGAAGAGCACCGAGAAGGACGGGGAGCCTGGCATCCTCCGCATCGATTTTCCCGGCTACAGCGGGGAGGGCTCCCTCGAGGAGATCTCGTGGGAAGACTTCTTCGCCAAGTTCGAGGAGGCGAACCTCGCCCTCGTGTACCAGGAGGAGACGGCGGACGGGGAGCCGAGCAACTTCTCCAAGCTGGTGAGGCGCCCGGACGACATGGGCGGCAAGAAGGCGAAGCAGGGCAAGTCGAAGTCCAGGAAGGCGGCCTGAGCCCCGGAGGTCGGGTATAGAACGCTCAGCGCCGGCGCGCCGGCGTGCTCGACGTCACGCCGAGCGCGTGTTTGCGCTGCCACGCCGACCCGTGCGCGAGCAGCGCATCCTGGAGCTCCGCCGGCGCGCCCTGGAGCTCGACCCCGCGCCGGCGGACGACATAGAAGACCTTGCGCGGCAGCTCGGGCAACGGGCGCGCGACGAGGCCGCGCGGGAGGCGGCAGCAGGCATTGACCACTGCGATGCCGACGCCGAGCCGGACGAAGTGGAGCATCAGCTCCCAGCCGTTCGCCTCGACCGCCGGCTCCCAGCGGACGCCCGCCGAGAGCAGCGCCTGCGCGAGCAATGCCCGGTGAGGCCGCGAGGGCCCGGGGACGACGAGCCGCGCCCCCTCGAGATCGCGCAGCAGGATGCGGCGTTTGCGGGCGAGCGGGTGCGCCTCGGGGACGACCAGGACCAGCTCGACCTCGGTGAGGCGGTCGGCGGCGAGCCCGTCCGGCGCGCCCTCGAGCGGCGCGACGCCGAGGTGCGCCTCGCCCGTCACGACGGCGTCGAGCGTGGCCTCGCGGTCGCGCGTGAGCAGGCGGAGCGGGGCGACGGCGCGCGCGGTGAAGGCGCGGATCCCCTCGCCGAGCAGGTACAGGTACGAGCCCTCGCCGGCGCAGAGCACCACCGGCTCCCGGCTCTCGCCGTCGCGAAGGACGCCGAGGAACGAGCGCGTCCGCTCGCCCACCTCGCGCCCGAAGGCGGCGACGCGCTTGCCGTCGGCCGTGAGCTCCAGCCGCTGCCCACGCCGCTGGTAGAGCGTGACGCCGAGCGCCTCGCCGAGCTTGCCGATCTGGGTGTGGAGCGCCGGCTGCGAGATGTGGAGCGCCCGCGCCGCGCGGGTGAAGTTGAGGTGCTCGGTGAAGACCACGAAGGCGCCGAGCCAGTCGAGGTTGAGCATGCCGGGACGCTATCGCGAAACGCGATAGCGCATCCAGAAATACTTCTTCCGGAGGATAGCGGGGTGTCTATTCTTCCTTCCGTCCGATGTTCCGATTCCTGCACCGATCAGGATCTCTCCCGGAGCCCGCCCGCGCGGGTCGAGCGGCACGCGCGCGGTGCGCGGGTCGCGGCTCCGGGTGCACTGCAAAGGATGGAGCTTGACGATGGGCCGCGATCGATTGACCGACACGAGCAAGAAGCTCTCCTGGCTGCTCCGCCACGGCGCGCCCTCGCTGGGCGTCGCCATGGACGAGGCGGGCTGGGTGGCCGTGGACGACGTGCTGAGGGCGCTCGGGATAGGGCGCTCGCAGCTCGACGAGGCGGTGGAGAACAACACGAAGAACCGCCTGGAGATCCGGGGCGACCGGGTGCGCGCCTCGCAAGGGCACTCGCGCGAGGGGATGCCGGTGACGCTCGCCGGCCTGGAGGCGTCGTGGGAGGAGGTCCACGGCGACGCGTCGATCTGGCACGGCACAAGCGTGGACGCGGTCCGGAGCATCGCGCGCGAGGGGATCCGCCCGGCGGCGCGCACGCACGTCCACTGCACCGACGCGCCGGAGAGCGCGGTGGGCAAGCGCGCGAACGTCGCCGTGATGCTCGAGATCAGCCCGGCGCGGCTGAGGGCGCGCGGGGTGCGCGTGTTCCGGAGCCAGAATGGAGTGATCCTGGCGCGGGAGGTGCCGGTGGGGTGCCTCGTGGGGCTGACGCCGATCGTGGCGCGGGCGAAGCGGGAAGCGGAGGCGCTGCGGGCGCTGATCTCCGGGGGGTGAGGGCGGCGCTGGGTTGGAGAGGGGGAGAGGGTGGAGGCGGGGAGAGGAAGGACGCCGGCAGCGCCGCAGCGGAGAGGGCGGATGGAATCACGATCGCCAGGAGGGAGTGCAGCCGCCCCGAGGGTCCATGCGCGGCGAGCGCTGCTCGCTTCGACATCAGGGCGACCTGAAGCTCGCGACGTTATCCGTCAATCGGGCGGCCGCGCCTCGTTCCTTCAAGCCTACCTGTTGCAGCGGCCGCGGTCCTTGTCGAAGAACGGCGTCGTCGACACCGGGCGCCCAGGGGGCGGGTCGATCTCCACCTCGACGGTTCCTTCGGGTGTCCAGGCCTCTTCACACGCAATGACCTGGTCGCGGAACCTCTCGTCGCTCTCCATCCAGATATCGATCTGCTCGCTCCCGCAGGAAGCGCAGATGTCCTCCACGATCAGGTATTTCCTTAACGAAGGAAGGTACATCCGGGTACCAGGCCGAAACCTGCCTTGGCGGACCGCCACCGTGATCGGGTCGTCGCTCGTCCCGATCCCGCCGGCGCCTTGATGGAGAACGGGGTTGGCGATGCCGTTGCCCGGCGGATCGTTGTCGGGCCAGCCGTAGAACGTCACCTTGAACCAGCTCGCAGCGACCGCCGGTCCACTCCAGAAGGCCGCGATGGCAGCGGCGCAAGAGACGACATTGGACAGCTTCATAAAGCCTCTTTTCTACATCTGTCAGCGTCAGCTGGTGAACCCGCCGATGACCGTTTCGCACAGGTCATGTCCGTGAAGGCACGGGGCGGGCCGTGCGCCCGGCGTTTCATCGAGGAGTTGGCACCTCGTCGCTCACCGCCCCCGGGCATGACTGTTGCTGAACGTGCCCTGTAACCAAGGGTGGCCGAGGGTGGCCTTCCCCTCTCTGGGAGGCTCATCATGAGTAGCGGACTCGTCATCGTGCGCGCGATGCGCCCTTGCGCCGCGGCTATCCTGGTCGCCATGACCACCGGCTGCGGCGATTCGACGGATAAATCCGAGGCTGAGGCGGCTCTCGGGGAAGCGGGAGAGGCGTTGCACCTGTCGGGCTTCGTCTCCTTTCACCAGGAATACAATAATCCTGGAATCGGCGCCCACGTCGCGTGCGCTCCCGATGCTTTCTCGGTTCCGGACTGGAATACCAGGTTTGAGCCGAGCAAGTTCGGATTCATGGTGAGCGCGCTCCAGAGCACGCACTTCGACCGACTCGGGAAGCACAGCGCTTGCGCCATGTGCGCTCGGGTCACCTCGAAGAGATCCGGCAGATCGGTCACGGTGCGGATCATCGACCGGAGCACTGACACCTTCAATGACGGCGGCAAGCGATTCCTGGACCTGTCTGCGGCCGCGTTCGGGAAGATCGGGAACACGGACGAAGGCGTCCTCCCTGCTGACATCACGTTCGTCGACTGCCCCGCCGGCCTCCTCGCCGGGGGGTAAGGTCGCCGGTGGACCCGGGGATCATGATGACGCATGCGCCGGCCCGCCGAGCTCTTCACGCCGCGACCAGAAGTCGCCATTGCAGATCGCCTGGGTCACGAGGGAGCAGTGAGCCGGCGTCGGTGTTCGAGGCCGTGATTCCACCCCTTCCGCACCGCGCTGCCCGCCGCCTACCGCTCGTAAATGTACGGAACGGTCGCACCGAGTCGGACAAAGCCGAGCCGCGACAGGATCGGCTGACTGTCGGGCCGAGCATCGACCTGGAGGTAACGATAACCGCGCTCGACCGCGAGACGGGTCCTGTACGCGACAAGCGCCCTGTAAACGCCGCGACCACGCCACGCAGGCGCGGTCCCACCGCCCCAGAGGCTGGCGAATTGCGTCCCTCGGTGGAATTCGACCCTGCCAGCGCAGATAGGGACGTCGTCGGCCATCGCGACGACGGCGGCCATCGCCTCGGGCTCCTCTGCCAGCTGGGTCACCAGCCTGCGCTCCAGCGAAGCGTGATCCGTACCGAAGGCCGCCTCGTGCGCCCGGACGACCAGCCGCACGCCCTCGGCATCGGTCACGGGAAGCAGCCGCACGCCTTCGGGCAACACGACCTCGGTGGGCAGCTCGGCGGTATCGGCGACGAGCAGCGCCTCCTCCGGCTCCGGATGGAAGCCGGCAGCGACCAGCCGCTGCCCCAGGTCTGCCGGCCGATCGTGGGTGTAAAGCTTCCACTCGAAGGCACGCCCGAGCGGTGCGAAGCGCGCGATCTGCTCGGCGATCGCGAGGTCCACGGTCGACTCGTCGAGGTCGGACCAGACGATGGTCGCCCAGCTCCCGTCCGAGCCATCCGCCCGTACGGCGTGGCGGGCGAAGCCGGATCGTTCAGTCGCCAGCGCGCCCGAGCGCCCCTGTCTGACCTGCTGGTCAAACAGCGCAAGTACGGAGTCGTGGTCCACGGGGGGCACTCCATCACCGAACCATCTCCTTCGCAACAGATCCCGGCCTCGTCCAGGAAACGATGGCTGTCGAGGCCTGGAGCCGGAGCGGGGTGGCGCGGTATACCCGAGTGCCCTCTCGTGGAGCCCCGTGCCCTGACGTCGGGGCACACGGAGGTCACACGGTGTGACGAATCCGGGTCGATGCTCGTAAGCGCGGGATAGGAGGGCTCGCCAGGCCCGGACAGGTCGCGTCCGGTCAGCCGGTGGACGGCGACGGCGCTGCGCTCGCTGGCGGGCGCCCCGGCACCCATGCGACCCGCCGCGCTCGGCGCGCCAGTGCAGGGGCAGCGAGGACGTAATGTGGCCCAGATCACCGTTGACGCCGCCCTCCGGTGGGAAGAGCATCCGGAATCAGGGGAAAGCATGGGGCACGGGCTCAGGGGGAGGGCGAGCGCGCTCGTGCGGTGCGGCTGTGCCTGTGCGCTCGTCAGTGTTCCGGCGCCGGCACAAGCACTCGAGTTCAGCGGCGGCGTGAGCGTGGGCGGGATCCAGGTCGGGATCGAGCCCAGGCTCGCCGTGAGTCCCTTCGCCGGGTGGCTCTGGCGCAGCGAGGGGGACTTCCGGCTCGAAGTCCACAACATGCTCAGCATCGTGCCAGGAGCAGGCGTAGGGGTCTACGATCGAACGGCCGTCACTCTTGGGTACGCCGCGAAGACAACCACCGTCAGCCTCGGGCCGTCCCTGGCGATCTACTCGATGCCGGTTTGTGGTGCCGTGATCTGCGACCACGTGGTGGGGGTTGCTCCAGGCGGCCGCGCCCAGTCCGACTGGTACTTCGCCGGGCCCTTGGGCGTATCCACCAGCGCCCATGTGGACTGGGCTGGCGGCAGTAGTCGCGTTCTTCCTGGAAGTCTGGTCGTCATGGTGACCACTGGGCCCATTTGGAGACTTGAGGTAAAGTCGAGATGAACAGGCTATTTTTTTGTTCTGTGCTTCGGTCTCGCGGCGTGCAATTACGATGTAGGGGAATGCTATGTCCGGGTTTCGGGAAACGAGGGCGCCGGCGGCAGCATCATCACGCCGACAGGAGGGGTTGGAGGCTTCGGGTGGCATGTGCCACTGGAGCCGCAAGATCACACGGGCTTCGATGGAGATCCGTGCTCGCAAACCGTGGAATGCACGGTCACGTGGAAGACGGGGTCGGCTGTTTGCAGTAACCAGGGCGCGGCCGGTAGCTGCACAACGCGGTACCAGGGCGAGCACGCGAGTTTGGACGATGCCAAGGATCGATGTGAGGAGGCCTCTGGGGTTCGAAACGGCTCCGGCGCGCAGTCGTGCGACGCGTGTCGGTGGGCGACAGGCTCAAGCTCATCCGACTGCAAAGAGGCATGCAAGGAAAAGTGCGATCGGGTATTGGAACTCTGCCGCGACAACTGTCCAAGGCGCGACACGAACTGTCTGAAGAAGTGCATGGACGAGTACAGTCGATGTCTCGTAGACTGCGACAGGAGGTGTAAGTGATGATCGAGCTAACGTTCAGGGTGACCCCCGACGACGGCGAGCCGCGCGATATCCTAGTTCGGATCCACGAGCCGACCCGAAACCCTCCGGAGAAAGAGTGGCCTTGGGCTGTCACTGTAGACCTCGATGGGCGGCCATTCACCACATACGGAATGGATCCTCTCAATGCAGTCGAGCACGGAGCCCAGCACGCCGCGATCGTGTTGCGCGGGGTCCATGGCGATGCGCTCGATCCGCCCCTCGAGCCGCGAATGAAGGAGGACGAATGAGCAGCTCGCAGATGCGCCAAGTCTGCCCACAGCCGGAACCGAGGCGTACTCGCCTTCGGCCCCCGGGGTGCTGCTTGAAGACCGACGGCTCGCTCGGCTGTGAGGGGTAGCAGCGGCTCCGGCCCGCGCGTCTGACCGGGGGCATGGGGGCGGCTGGCTCTCCGGGCGGCGCCGACGGAGGCTCCGCCGCTGCTCGTCCACCCGCCCGGCTCGTCCGCCGCGTCGGCAACGAGCAAGCGAGCGCTCCAGGCCCTTGCCCGTCGCGGTGTCTCGGGCCCTTCGCCGGGTGAGCGTGCGTCGCTGGGGATAGCGGGGAACTGGCGGCCTACCTACTCGCCGTCGGCGATCAGCGCCATCACGGAGATCTCGCGCAGGACCTCGCCTGGGGTGCGGCGCTCGTTCTGTACGATGGTCTCGACGATGGGCTCCAGCGGGTGCGAGCAGAGCCGCGTCCCCATGACCATGCGCGGGATGATGGGGATCATCAAGGCGCGCGGGTCCGGCCACCGCGGCGGCCACCCCATGTAGGCGATGCCGCGGGGCCAGCCGGTCTCAACGGACAGGGCCGGCAGGTAGCCCCGCGTCTTCAGGTACGCCTCGATGTCATCGGGCGAGACGCTCCGCGTGACCGGCGGGCCGGGGAAACTGCACTTCGCAGGCGGCAAGTGCCGCGACGGATAGAACACGTTCGTCCCGGGCGAGACAAACCCCTGGTCTCCTTCCCCCTTACCTGTTCGCCATCCACAGGGCGCCGGCCCGTGCCGATCCGAGCACCGGACGCCTCATCCTCGTCCAGTCTGCGCGCGAGCCCCGCGCGTCCCTGTGGTACCCTCCCGCCCATGGGTACCGCGAACGCCTCCGCCCCTCCACGGCGCTCTGCCCTGCGCCGCGCCCCCTGCGCTGCCCTCCTGCTCGCCGCCTGCGGCCCCGCACCTACCCTGGGCGACCCGCGCGCGCCGGAGCCGCCGCCTCCCGCCGAGACGGTCTATATCGTCATCCACGAGCCGCCCCCGGCGGCGGCGGTGGCCGCGGACGGCTGGGTGCCGGACGAGCCCCGCGGCGAGAGCCCGTTCGAGCGGACGCGCACATGGATCGGCGATTACGACTGCCCGCAAGGCACGACCGCAATGACGTTCCGGATCCTCCGGGTCCAGGGCGACCGGATCAAGGCCGTGTTCGACTTCCATCATGCCGCATCCGGCACATCGGGAAAGTACCTCATGAGCGGCCGCTACGACCCCGAGACGCGCACCGCGGCGTTCTCGCCCGGCGCCTGGCTCGAGCGCCCTCCCAACTACGTCACCGTGAGCATGAAGGGCGACCTCGCGCTCGACGGCTCGCTCTTCGCCGGGCGCATCGAGCACCCGGAGTGCGGCGCCTTCCGGCTCCGGCCCGCAGGATAGCGCAGGCGCGCCGCGCTCCGCGCGCGACGCGCCTGGGCCCGTCAGGGCGTGCTCGACGGGTCTGCCGGGTCGCTGCCCTCGTCCGCCTCGTCGCCGTCGCGGAAGCCGTCGCCGTCGCGATCGAGGCCGATGCGCTCGCCGGAGCCCGGCGGGGCGCACGTATAGGTCAGCTCGCCGCGCTTGCGCGAAGCCCGGTGCCGCAGCGCGGCCCCGGTGATCGGCGGGTCGCAGAGCCGGTTGCCGACGAACAGGCCTGAGCCGACGTAAAGGAAGCCCTCCACTTCATGGCTGTGCAGACCCTTCACCACGAGATCGCACTCGCCCGCGTCGGCCCGCGCGCGCAGGAGATCGATCCGCGGCCCCGCCGCAGCTGCGTTCTGCTTGGTGAGCGTCACCTGCTGTCCCACGATCGGCGCCAGATTGCTGTCGAACGCGAGCAGGAACTGCTCCAGCTCGCGCTTCATCACGTCGCCCTCCGGCCCCGGCGGGAACCCGCCCGGGGTGAGCGGAGACTGGTTGAACCCCATGTCGGGGGTCGCCGAGCTCACGAAGCGGAAGAGCGTGGGCACGCCGCCTTCATTGTTGAAGCCGAAGCCGCGGACCTGATCGCCCATGAAATCGTCGCTGCCAGGGAAGAGCTCGTTGTTCGCCATCCCGAACATGCCGACCTTCTGGTACAGATTGCGGAAGTGCGGCGACTTGAAGGCCTCCGTCTCCAGGTCGAAGGTATACCGGCCGTCCCCGCCGAAGAAGCCGGGCGCAGCGACGCCGAGCTCCTCGTTCGCGTGCGGATCGAGCACGTGGCAGGAGACGCAGGTCCCCTCCTCGCTGAAGTCGGACACGTTGTTGAAGAAGAAATCGCGCCCGGCCTGCTGCTCCGGGGTGAGCGAGTTCTCCAGCGCCCGGATCGGGTTGGGCGGGTAAGTGACCTGCAGGATGAAGTCGGCGAACGCCTGCATGTCGGCGTCGGGGATGAACTCGCTCCTTCCCAAGAGGTCCGGGAACGCTGCCTGGAACTTCTTGAACGCCGCCACCTCGTCGAACGTCCCGCTGTCCGGGTGCGCGCTCGGCTCCTCGGCGCCCGCGGTGCGATCGCCGCGCCAGTGCATGGGCCCGTGGTTCGCCATCCCGCGGAGGCTCTGCGTCGTCATCGGCCCCTTCATCGGGTGGTGGGTGTCGGGGATCCCGAAGTCCAGCGGGTGTGACTCGAACGGCCCGGGGATGTCGACGACCACCTCGTCCGGGTTCCCGAGATCCCAGGCCAGGCTGTCGAAATCGCCGTACACGTGGCAGCTCGCGCACGACGAGTCCCCGTGGCTGGACGAGAACGACGCGTCGTAGAGGAACCGGCGACCGGCGATCACGCTCGGCGGCTCGGGGTTATGCATGGGCACGTGCGCGATCTCGGACCTCGTCACCGTGCTGATGATCGAGATCGCGTTATCGAAGCGCGTGATCGTATAAAGGCGCCGCTTGGCCTCGTCGAGCAGGAGCCCGGTCGGGCCGCCGCCGGGCACCTGGATCTGGCTGGCGGTGCTCGGCGTGAAGGTGTTGCTCTCGAGGGCGGCGGTGCTGAAGACCCCGATCTTGGACGATCCGATCGTCGCCACGTACAGCGTCTTTCCGTCGCTCGTGACGGCCATCTGCTGCGGCAGGGCGAGGCTCTTCTGGTTCTCGGCGTTCGGGATCGGCGCGCAGCACGCATCGTAATCGATGTGCTTGTTGAGGTGCCTCGGCGTGACGCTGCCGGCCGGGCCGAGGACGGTGATCCGGCTCTCGTGCAGGTGACCCCGGACGGTCTGGCCGGCGAAGATCCCCGGCCCCTCGAAGCGCTTCTCGTTCCCCGCCTCGGTGTTCGATACGTACACCTTCCCGCTCACCGGGTTGACCGCCATGTTGTAGAGGATGGTGCCGACGCCGGTGTAGAACCCCGCGGCGCCGGGCAGCTGCGCCGGCGGGCTCCCGTTCGCGTCGATCACGAACACGTCCTTGTCGGGCAGCGAGAGCCGGACCAGGTCGTCGAAGGGCCGGTTCAGCTCGTCGACCCAGTGGGCGCCGTTCCACTTGACGATGAGCCCTGTCTCCGGATGCGGAATACCCTCGACGTTGGTCGCCGGCCCGGGCACGCCCCCCGCCGCCTCCCCGCCGTTCGGGACCAGGCCCTCGTGGATCGCGGTTGTGCGGTTGCCCGAGTGGAAGGCCGCCGCGTAGACCTTGCTGCCGTCCGGGGTCACCGCCAGCGCCCGCGGGGTGTCGCTGAACAGCGTGATGATCGTGAGCGGCGTGCCCGTGAGCGTCGCGCCGAGGTTGTTGGCGTTGAAGACCCAGACGTCCGCCCGGCCCACGCCCGGGGTGGTGAGCTGGGGGTCGAACGGCACGTTCTGGCCCCGGTGGGCCGCCGTGATGAAGGCGCGTCCCTTCCCGGGACCGGCGAAGACGATATCGCGCGGCTCGTCGCCCACGAGCAGCGTCCGCACGACCCGGCCAGCATGCGCGCCCTGACTGAGCTCTACCACGCTCACGCTGTCGGACAGATGGTTGACGACCCAGACCTCGGTATCGCTGCGCGCCGCCACGGCCACCGGCTCCAGGCCGACGGGGATGGAGGCGCGATGCTCGATACCATGGTTCTTGACGCGATACACCTCGAGATGATTGTCGGGGGTGTTGACGGCGAAGAGCAGCTTGCCGTCAGGCGAGAGCGCGAGCGGGCGCACGTGGCCGCTCTCGAAGAGCGTGTAAGGCGACGCCGCCTGGGCCGCTCCGCCTGCCGCGAGGCACGCGAGCAGGGTTGAAGTCGCTGCGAGACGGGGCAGAATATTGCGTAGGACGGATGGCGAGGCCATGAGCCACCTCCGGGAATGAGGGTTTCCTCGGGATGATGAAGACAACAATCGAACGATAAGATCGTAAGGATCGAGGCTATTCACGGTCCATCCGAATTGCAATATCGCGCCGCGGCTGCGCCAACGATCGCCAAGCTCAGCACACTCGCACCGACACACCCACCGCGGCGTCGCCGCGGGCGCCCCGGCAGGTGTCACATTGGCGAGAAAGAATTCACATGAAGGCGAGAAGGCGGGAAGGCGGGAAGATCATTGATCTTTTCTCCCCGCTTCACGCCTTCGTGTTCAAGCTGGCCCACGACCCGACCGTCTGTAGAGCCGATGGCGAGGGCGCCCGCAACGGCGTCGCTGCCCTGCGCAAGGACGGGCATTGAGCGACCCGCGGCCCGGGCGCAGGCGGGGGCTGCGCCCCGGCGCGCAGGCCTCGCTCAGCGGCCGGCCGACAGCGGCCCTGCCATCGCCGGTCCGGCGAGCGCCGCGCGGTACCCGAGGTAGCGCCCGAACGCGCGCATCGCCTGGTTCCAGTGCTTGGGCTGCTTCGCCCGCATCTCCTTCACGCCGACGTCGGCCAGCGCGTCTCCCACGTCGATCCACCGCGGATCGCCCGTCAGCGCGTAGGCGGCGCCGAACGCGGGCACGATCAGCAAGTTGAGGTCGGCGGTCCCGCTGTCGTCGTATGCGTCGGTCTCGCAACCCCACAGGTACCGGAACGCGCGCCGGTCCGACGTGATCGCGCGCTCGGCGAGCCAGCCCGCCGCGCGCGCAACAACGTCGCGGATCCGCGGGTCGTCGGTGAGCGCGTGGTAGTCCATGAGCGCGTCGACGAGCAGCGCGGTCATGAACGGCGAGCCGCCGCGCGGGCCGCGCTCGCACTCCGACGGGTCGGCGCGATTGAGGTCGTGCTCGAACGCGCCCGACGCGCCCTGCCGCTGCCACGCCACCGTGCGATCGGCGAGCCCGCGCAGCGCCGAGAGGAGCTCCGGCCGCGGGTCGATCGCGTAGTAGCTCGACAGCGTCATCATCGCCCAGGCCATGTTGCGCTCGGTCGTGCGCAGCACGTCCTCCTTCTTCCCGCCGGTGAGGGCGGCCAGGTTCAGCCGGAGCGCCTCGCCCATCGCGAGGACCGCCTCCTTTGCCGCCGGGTCGCCGGTGAGCAGGTAATCGTCGAGCATCCCCT
Source organism: Sorangium sp. So ce590 (assembly GCF_051521365.1). Classification (NCBI taxonomy): domain Bacteria; kingdom Pseudomonadati; phylum Myxococcota; order Polyangiales; family Polyangiaceae; genus Sorangium; species Sorangium sp. So ce590. The sequence continues at coordinate 2,445,225 of NZ_CP150346.1, read as the reverse complement.
GGCCGAGCATGCGCCGGAGGACCTGCCATGAGAGGGGCGCCGCCGGGGTCCAGTCGGCTTTCTCGCACACGTGGACCGCGAGCCGGCGGTCGGGCGAGAACCGGAGCTCGTGCTGCCGGTACCAGACGGCCTCGGCGCGCGCGCGCCGGTACCGGGCGGCGTCTCCGTGCCGGAGGAAGCGCTGATAGAGCGCGTGCGGGCCGTCGTAGTACGTGCGGTGCGCGCCCGAGCAGCTGACGCCGTACGTGTCGTAGGCGGGCGTCATGCGGGCGAGCGCGCGCTCGATGCCGCTCTCGAACCCGGGGAAGCGGCGATCGTCGATGGCGGGGAGCTGCGGCCCGCACACCCGGCTCGCCGCGTACCACGAGGGCGGCAGCACCGCGGCGATCGGGCCGTCCGGGCTCGGCAGGAGCGCCTCGTCGAGCGCGGTCGGCTGCGAGGCCTGGGGGGGCTGCGAGGGCTGGGCGGCCTGGGGGGTCTGAGGGGCCGGCGGGTCGGCGCGCTGCGAGGGTGAGCCGGGCTGAGGAGCGCCGAAGTCCAGCGTGTAGATCGCGCGCTCTCCGGGCGCGAGCGCGGCGCGGAAGACGAGGAGCGCGCTGCGGATCGAGCGGCCCCGGGGCCAGACCGCGAGGGGCTTCGCGCGGAGCGGGACCGCCGCGCCGCGCCCGTCGCGCAGGCGGAGGCGCCGCGCGTCGCGCAGCGTGCCCGGCGCGAACGGCACGGCCGCCGAGACGACGACCTCCGGCGGCGGCAGCGCTCCCGGCGGGCGCTTCGCGGGCGCGGGCGCGCTCGGCGTGGCGTCGGCGACGAGCAGCAGCGGGACCGATCCCTCGGCCGGCGGCGCCGGGCGCCCAGCGGCGACGTACGCTTCCAGGACGGCCCGCACGCGCGGCTCCACCCGGCGCGCGACGGGCACCCGAGCGGGCGGCCGGCCGCAGCTCATCCAGAAGAGCGGCGCTGCGAGGAGCAAGGCCGCGAGCAGGCGCCGGACGCCGGACCTCGCCTTTGCGCGCTGCGCATCCATAGGACGTCCGATGCCCATCGCCCGCCGCGCATCGCGGCAGAGCCTCCCGGGGCGGGCCGCGATGGCCCCGGCCGCTCAGGCGCGGAGCGCTTGCCCCGTCGCGCCCGCCGGCTTCCGAAGCCCGCCGTCGTCGCTCGGCTCGATCGCCCAGTCCAGGTACTGTTCCGACCAGCGACGGCAACCCCTCGCGCCGACCGCGAGCGAGCCGAGGTGTCTCCCTGCTCCCGGTTGCGCCGCTGCACACGCTCACGGCGCAGCTCGCGAGGCGCATCCAGTACGTGGATGGTCCGCCGGTGCCCCCCCGGCGTGGAGCCCCGATCGCCTCGAACCCCGGGGGTCCTCGACCGCCATCGTGATAAGCGTCGCCGCACCATGCAGGCGCCCGACAGCGACCCCCCCGCGCCCCCGGCTCCGCTCCAGGACAGCGCCCCCCCGGCCCCCCGAACCGCGGAAGCCCCCGCGCGCCCCGACCGCGGCGCCGCCGCCTCCACGCCCCCGCCGCCCCGCCGCTGGGCCGTCGGGCTGCTCAGCGCCCTCCACGCCCCCGTCTTCGCCTGGGCCGCTCTCTCCCTCCCCTTCCGCCCGTGGACGCTCTTCGCCGTGGTCACCGCCGCGCTCGCCCTGCTCCACGCCGCGACCGCCGCGCTCTCGCTCCTCCCCCACCCCCTCGCGCCACGCGCCTTCCGCGCGACGTCCTTCGCCTCGCTCGGCTACCTCGCCATCCTGAGCTTCGGGCTCCTCTCCTCCGCCGTCTACGTCGCCTCGCTCAACCGCGGCCTCGGCACCGGCATCGCCGCGGCGCTGCTCGCGGTCTGGGCGGTCGTCGCGCTCCTCACGCTGCCGCTCGCCTGCTGGGGCGTCGCCTCGACCGGCGGCCTCCGCCTGCTCCGCCCGAACCGCCGGCCCTCGCCCGCGCTCGCCGCCCTCGCCGCGCTGGCGCTCCTGGCCGCGCTCTCGCTGCTCTTCCGCCATCGCGTCGCCAAGGCCGACGTCCTGCCCGTGCCCGGCGGCGCCCCGTCGCGCACCGGGGCGGCGCTGCGCGAGGCGCTCTCGTCCTTCGACGCGCTCCCCGCGCCGCCGGCCAAGGCGCCGTCGCTCATGACCACGGCGCCGGCCGCGTGCGCCGCGCCCCCGGAGCCCGGCCGCCCCACCCTCGTCGTCACCCACCTCGCCCGCGCGAAGGAGCCCGAGCGCGCCGCCGTCGCCACCCGCTGCCTCCAGCCCGCGCCCGGCGACGACCCCGCGGCGGCGCTGCGCGGCGCGCTCGCCGAGGCGCTGCGCGGCCCCCTCAAGATCGACGTCGTCTCGGCCGTGCAGCCGCTCGACTCCCCCGGCCCGGGCCTCGCGGGGCTGTCGCTGCGCCCCGGGCTCGACGGCATCTGCCTCGCGGAGCGGTGTCTCCTGCCGTGGCAGCTCATCGCGCTCGACGCGTTCAACACGAACGCGCCGCTCGCCGGCGTCCCCGACTTCCGCTTCGGCGTGGACCTCGCGGTCCTGCGCCGCGCCCTCGGCGAGCCCGCGCCGCCCGGCGGCCACGGCCCCGCCGGCCCCGACGACGCCGCGCTGAGGAGCGGCCTCGCGCGGATCGAGACGCTCAGCTACGCGGTCGACGCCGCGGGCGAGCTCCACCTCCTGTCCCGGATCGGCGAGCCGTCGGTGCCGCTCACCGAGGCGACCGCCCAGCAGGCGGCGGCCGCGGCCCAGCGCTACATCCTCGGCGCGCAGCGGAAGGACGGCATGTTCCGCTACATCGTCGACCCGTTCACCGGGCGCGCCTCGTTCGACGGGTTCTCGATCGCGCGGCAGGCCGGCACCACGCTCGCCCTGTGCGAGCTCGGGAGCGGCGAAGGCGGCGCGCCGGCGCCGCGGGCGCTCGGCAAGGCGGTGCAGCGCTCGCTCGGGCTGCTCGCGAAGCTGGAGCGCAAGGCCGGCGAGGGCGGCGCCGTCGGCGCGCTCTTCTACCCCGCCGACAGCCCCGGGACGGTCGCGAACCTCAACCCCACGGCGCTGAGCCTCGTCGCGTTCCTCTCGTGCCGCGACGTCGTCGGCGACGCGCACGACGCGCTCATCGGGCGCCTCGCCCGCATGGTGCTCGCGACGCAGCGGGACGACGGCGGCTTCGCGCCGCAGCTCGACCTCGCGCGCGTCGCGCCGATCCTCGGCCCGACGCAGCTCTACGAGGGTGGCCAGTCGGTGCTCGCGCTCACGCTGCTCGAGGCGCTCGCCGCCCGCGAGCCGAGGTCCGAGCTCCCGCCCGCCGCCGCGGTGCGCGCCGCCGTCGACCGGGCCATGGACCACTACGCGAACCGCTACTGGGACCATTTCGCTAGTGATTTCGTATACATGGAAGAGAACTGGCACTGCCTCGCGGCGCGCGCGGCGCTCGGCCACCACCGCCGGGACGACTACGAGCGGTTCTGCCTCGACTACGTGGCGTTCAAGTCGCGGCTCGTGCTCGACGAGGACAGCGAGGTGGCGCCCGATCTCGTGGGCGGGTACGGGTTCGGCAACGTGCTGCCGCCGCACAACACGTCGACGGCGGGGTTCGGCGAGGCGCTGGCCGCGGCGATGGCGGTGAAGGAGGGGCGCGGCGAGGATCTCGCGCTGGACCGGGCGCTGATGCAGCGGGTGCTCGGCTTCCTCGTGCGGCAGCAGTGGTCGCCCGCGACCTGCTTCGCCTGCAGCCGCGGCGTGATCATCGAGGGCGGCTTCAGCGAGAGCATGGCGTCCCCCCGGATCCGCATCGATTACGTGCAGCACGCCTGGGCCGCGCTCGGCCACGGGGGCAGGATGCTGGGGCTCGTGCCCGGGCGGAGCGCGCCGGCGGCGGGGCCGCTGTGAGCGCGGGCGGCGGGGCGGCCGGGGACGCGGCCGCCGGCGGCGGGGCGGCCGGGAGCGCGGCCGCCGGCGGCGGGGCGGCCGGGAGCGCGGCCGCCGGCGGCGGGGCGGCCGGGAGCGCGGCCGCCGGCGGCGGGGCGGCCGGGAGCGCGGCCGCCGGCGGCGGGGCGCGCCCGGGCGAGGGCGCTCGATGGGGCGAGCGCAAGGCCTACGCGTACGGCGTGACCGCGGGGCTCGTGCTCCTCATGCTCGCCCCGCTGTTCCGCCGCCCTCCCGTCGACAGCTTCCCGCTGTCGACCTACCCGATGTTCTCGTGGGGTCGCCACGACGCGCGCACCCCGGTGGAGCGCGCCATCGGCGTGGACTCCCGGGGCGAGCGGCGGCCGATCCCGCCGCGCCTCGTGGGCAGCGAGGAGGTGCTGCAGGCCAAGGCCACGCTGGCGCAGAGCATCCGCCAGGGCGCCCGCGCGGCGCGCGCGCTCTGCCGCGGCATCGCGGCGCGCGTCGCGGAGCAGGACCGCTACGCGGACGTCGTCAAGATCGAGATCCGGACCGACACCTTCGACGCCGTGGCGTTCTTTGACGGGCAGGAGGCCCCGGTCGACTCGAAGCTCCACGCGACCTGCAAGGTGGGCGCGCGATGAGGCGGCTCCTCGACCGGCTCGACCGCGCCTTCTTCGCCGAGGCGCCCGCCGAGCGGCTCGCGATCCTGCGGCTCCTCGTCGGCGGCTTCGCCCTCGTGTACCTCTGCGTCCGCGCGGTGCACCTCCAGCGGGTGGGCCACCTGCCTCCGGGGAGCTTCAGGCCGATCGGCGTCGTCTCGGTGCTGTCCGCGCCGCTCCCTCTCTGGGCGGTGCGCGCCTTGATCGGCGGGGCGATCGCGGCCGGCGCGGCCTTCGTGGCCGGCTACCGGTTCCGCGTCACGGGGCCGCTCTTCAGCGCGCTGCTGCTCTGGGTGCTGACCTACAGGAACTCCTGGGGCATGGTGTTCCACACCGAGAACCTCCTCGTGCTCCACGTCATCGCGCTGAGCCTCGGCGCGGCGGCCGACGCGTTCTCGCTCGACGCGCGGGCCGCGCGCCGCGCGGGCGTCGCCCCGCCGGCGCCGGACGGCCGCTACGGCTGGCCGATCCGGCTGTTCTGCGCGATCACGGTGACTTCGTATTTCATCGCGGGGGTCACCAAGCTCCGGAACAGCGGGCTCGACTGGGCGCAGAGCGACATCCTCCGCAACTACGTCGCTTACGACAACGTGCGAAAGATCGCGCTCGGCGACACCCATTCTCCGCTCGGCGGCGCGCTGGTCCGCTACCGGTTCCTGTTCCCGCCGCTCGCGCTCTGCAGCCTGGCCATGGAGCTCGGCGCGCCGCTCGCGCTGTTCAGCCGGCGCATCGCCGTCGTCTTCTGCGGCGCCGCCTGGCTCTTCCACCTCGGCGTGCTGCTGACGATGGCGATCCTGTTCCCCTACCCGCTGCTCGGCGTCGCGTTCGCGGGGTTCTTCGAGCTGGAGAAGCTGCGCGATCTGAGGCGCCCGCGCCGCGCGGGGCCTGCGTCGAGGACGGGAGTCCTATCGTCCCGATTGACCCTCTGAGCAATCGGCTGCCGCTGCATGCAGCGACCTCGGCGCTGGCGCCCCTCGCGCCGCTACGCTTCTTCGGCGGGCGCGTCGTCGAACGGCTCGCACACGACATAGATCTTCTTCCCGCTCGGATGGAGCGCGAGCGTCGCGTAGCGCTTGCACGCGACGCACTCCCGCACGTCCGTCGCCTCCCCTCGACGCGGGCAGCTCACCTGCCGTGGCTCCTCGCCGCCACCTTCGATCTCGAGCCACGCCAGCTTCTCCGGTGCATCCAGACGACAGTTCATCGTGACCTCCTCCCGCGGCCATCGGCCGATGGAGGGTCTTTTGCAATCACCGAGCCGCGCGAGGGTGCACCGCGGCGCAGGCGAGGCGGGCCGTCCGGGGCTTATCGCGGTCGCATCGTCTGCCGTGGATCCCGCGTCCCGCCGCCCCCCTCTTCCGACCCGCCGGTGCGCATCCGGCGGGCCGAGCGGCTGGTCCGCCTGCCGTCACGCACGCTGTGCGCGGGAGGGCGCACGGCGTGCACCAGCGAGGAGCGCGATCTGCCGCGCACGCTGGGCCGTCACGCCGGCGCCCCGGATGGCGCATCGTTTGCTGTGATGTGCACTGCGGCTCTTCGGAGGGGATCATGATGGCAGACTGGCTCGTCGTGCTGCTGGCGACTGCCGGCGGCGTTGGATCGCTGGTCGTCTGTACAAGACGCCTGCTCGCCCGGCGGCATTACCGCGCCTCGGAGGTCACCCTGGTGTGCCCACGGACCGGTACCCCGGCGCGGTGCCGGCTGGTCGCCGACGGGCGCACGGGGGAGCTCGTCGAGATCACGCGGTGCTCGCTGGCCCCGGACGGGGTGCCCACGTGCGAGCAGGACTGCGTGAAGCTCCTGAACCTGGGCATCCGGCTCGCGCCCGTCGATCCAGCACGCCGCGGCGAGCACGCCGGCGCTCGCGATGCCGGCGACGCCGGCGCTCGCGACGCCGGCGCTCGCGACGCCGGCGCTCGCGACGTCGGCGCCGGCGGGCCGCCCGGCCATCCCGCGCCCTGACGCGCGTGGCACGCAAGGCATGCGCCGCCGCGCAATCCCTGCCGCGCGCCGCGCGCCGCGCGGCCGTCGCCGCCGGGGAGCCTCGATGGAACATGGCGTGCTCTCGGCCCGAGATCATGGCTTTCCAGACCCGGACGCTCTCGACACGCTCCTCTGGCAATCTGCCGATCGCGCTTCTCCTCCTGGGGAGCGGCGCCCTCTTGTGGATCCGCGCCGCGCTGCGCGACCCGGGCGCGCTGGAGCTGCTCCCCGGCGCCGAAGGCTGCCTGACCGCCGGGATCGTCGGCGTGCTGCTCGCGCTGCTGCACGGCGTCCCCTACCGGACAGCGCTCCTGTCGATCGCGGCCCCGCTCGTCCTCGTGCAGGTCCTCGCCAGCGAGCTCGCGGGGTCGTCTTTCCTCCCCGTGCTCGGGATCGAGCTCACCGCGCTGGGCCTCTTCGGCCTGCCGCTCTCCCGATTGCCGCGCCGCGACCCTGCCGCGGCCGCTCCCGTCCGCTCGCTGCGCGAGGCGCCCCCGTCGCCCTCGTGAGCCAGCGCCGACAATCAGAGGACGCGCGGCGCATCGCCGGCGTCCGCGCGGCGAACGACGGCCCCGCCCGGGCGGGCAGGGCCCTCGCTGCCGCCGCGGATCAGAACTCGAACTTGTCGAACGAGTTCAGGTCCTTGCACGCGTCGACGAGGCGCGCGGCCACGCCCTTCTCGCCGAGGTGGAGCCAGCCGCGCGGGTCGATGTACTTCTTGTTGGGCTTGTCCTCGCCCTCGGGGTTGCCGAGCTGCGACTTCAGGTAGGCGCCCTTGTCGTCCATGAACTTCTTGATGGGCTGCGTGAAGGCCCACTGCGTGTCCGTGTCGATGTTCATCTTGATGACGCCGTAGGACACCGCCTCGCGGATCTCCTCGCGCGACGAGCCGGAGCCGCCGTGGAACACGAAGTCGACCGGCTTCGCGCCCGTCTTGCGCTCCTTCTGGATCGCGTCCTGGGAGTTCTTCAGGATGGGCGGCCGAAGCTGCACGTTGCCCGGCTTGTAGACGCCGTGCGTGTTGCCGAACGACGCGGCGACCGTGAAGTTGCCGATCGGCTTGAGCGCGTCGTAGGCCGCGAGGACCTCGGCCGGCTGGGTGTACAGCTTGGAGTTGTCGATGCCGCTGTTGTCGACGCCGTCTTCCTCGCCGCCCGTGACGCCGAGCTCGATCTCGAGCGTCATCTTGAGGGCCGCCATCTGCCGCAGGTACTTCTGGCAGATCTCGAGGTTCTCGTGGAGCGGCTCCTCGGACAGGTCGAGCATGTGCGAGGAGAACAGGGGCTCTCCGTTCTTCTCGAAGAACTTCTTGCCGGCCTCGAGCAAGCCGTCGACCCACGGCAAGAGCTTCTTCGCGGCGTGGTCCGTGTGCAGGATGACCGGCACGCCGTAGGCCTCGGCCAGGTTGCGCACGTAGTGGGCGCCCGCGATCGCGCCCGCGACGGCGGCCTTCTCGCCCTTGTTGTCCAGGAACTTGCCGGCGAAGAAGTGGGCGCCGCCGTTCGAGAACTGGACGATGATGGGGCACTTGGCCTCCCGGGCCGCCTGGAGGGCAGCGACCGTGCTGTGCGAGCCGATCACGTTCACGGCCGGCAGCGCGCACTCCACGCTCTTCATGTACTCGAACAGTTCCTGAAGAGCGGAACCAGTGATCACGCCGGGCTTGAGCTTCAACTTGGACATGGCACCTTGAATCCTTGTTCCTTGCTCGGGTTGCGCTGAGCATGCAACGCGGCAACGGAAAGCGGAAGGGTGGATCGGATCCCCAGGGCGGGCGCGTCCGGGTACCATCGCCGAAGCTCCGGGAGCAAGCGGTTTCTCCCGTGCCGCAGCTGCAGACTTGAAGCATCGCGTCACCACCGGTGACCGGCGCGGGACGATGCGGCTCCGAAACCTCCCTGAGATGTCAAGTGCAACCAGCACGCCTGGACGCCACCCGCGCCACGATCGCAAAAACTCGTTCAATTTCAACATGTTAACACTGGCCCAGGGGACGGCTCACGATGGACGCCACCGGGGAGGTGGGCCATGGCGGACCACGCCCCATGACCATCGAATGCGCAACGATCGCGAAAAGGATTCGCACTCGGGTCGCCTGGCTCGGCCTGGCCGCGTCGCTCGTCCCCGGGGTCGCCGGTTGTGGTGATGACGAGCACAGCCCATCCGGCGGCAGCTCGCCATCACCTCCGAGGACACCGAGTTTCGCTTCGCCTCGGACGGCACCGCCTGGTGGACGCGCGCGGACTTCGAGGGCGACGAGTCGCTGTACAACCGCGGCGCGCTCAGCGCAGTCCAGAATGCCAATACGCCCATGATGGTCCGACTCCCGGGCGACCTCTACGTGGCCCTGCACGAGGCCGATAAGCCGACCGGGGAGGAGCGCACGTATCCCAACTTCATGAGCCACGAGGCTCGGCGAGGGGGCCTTCGTCGCCGAGACGTACACGGACGACGCCGAGGCCGACTACGACACGCGCCCGACCCTGGTCGCCCGGAGCCGGTTCCTTGTCACGCCCGCCGACACGCTTGTCGCGGCCATGGAGGCCGGCGGCGGCCAGGCGGTCCGCCTCCGCCCGGCGACCCCCGAGGACACGGCGAGCCTCGAGGTCTACGGTGGCCGACGTGAAGAGCGCCCTCGACCTGGACAGCGTGTCGATGCAGGCGCCGTACGTCTTCGGGTTCACGGTAGAATGATCACCTCACGGTAAGATTGCGCTCGCCGCGCCGCCCGTCCGGAGATCCGCATGCAGGCCCAACCCGCGTCGCCCGAAGAGCTCCTCGCCTCCCTCGCGGAGGCCGCACAGAACCTGCTGTTCCCCAGCGAGTCCGATCACCCGCTGCAGCCGTTCCGATCGCGCGGGGACGCGTCGTCGCCGGACGCGCTGCTCGCGGCCGAGGGCCTCGCCGCGGAGACGCCGGTCGAGGTCACGACCGCGGGCGACTTCTTCGCGCCCGTGATCGAGCCGCCCGAGGACGCGGGCGAGGCGGCGCTGGCCGAGGCCGGGCGGTACCGGCGGCTCGCGGATCTCCTGGAGCGCCACCTGACCGACCTCCGCGTCTACCGCGTGGGGCGCGTCGCGATCGACGTCTACGTCCTCGGCCGCCACCCGTCGGGCGCGTGGCTCGGGCTCAAGACGAAGGTCGTCGAGACGTGATCGACGGAGGGCGCGCCGCTCAGCGGCCGCCTGCGGGCCCGTCGTCGGTGCGCGCCTCGAGCGTGCGCTGCAGCGCCTCGGGGAGGGCGGTCAGCATGTCGTAGCCCGCGCGCCGCTCGATCTCGTCCACCGTCGTGCGGTACTGCCCCCAGCCCTGCTCCAGGATCCCCGTCTCGTTCGGCATCGCCGCCGCGATGACCCGCGTCGCCGGCCCGATGTCGTCCGGCCCCTGCCCCGGCTCGAGGACCACGGCGATCTTGAAGAACGCCTCCGGCACGGCGACGCCCTTGCCGAGGGTGGTCGGGCGCCCGCGCTCGTCGAAGAGGCCGCCGGCGATCACGAACAGCACGCGCCGCTCCTTCTGCGCGAGCTCCTGGCACGCCTCCTCGAGCCGGAGCCACGGACCGGCGTTGAGGTCGTGCCGCTGCGGCAGGATGTTCGTGAGGAGGAACGTCGCCTTGTTGTCGTCGGGGGTTCGCGTCCGCTCCTCGGAGCGGACCATGTGACCGCGATCGAAGCCGGAGCCGGTGTAGTCGTCGTGCTGCACGCGGTACCATCCGTCCGGCAGCGCCGCGTCGGCGAGGAACTTGCCCCGATGGCGGGGCGTGTCGCCGAACGAGGCGGCGTCGAGCCGCCAGCTGACCCAGTTCGCCACGTTCCTGGAGCGGTTGTACGAGAGGGCATACTGGGGCTTGATCATCAGGTGATCGTCGGACGCTGGCGCCTCGGCCCGGGCGGCCCGCGCCCCCGTGCGGGCCGGCACGCCGAGCTCGAGATGGGCGCTCTGCGCCGGCGGCCGCGGCGAGGGCGCGCCCTTCGGCGGAGCGCCCTTCGGCGGCGAGGGGCCGGTGGATCGGCCCGGTGAGGGGGATGGCCCGGGGGGGCGGTCCAGGCCGAGGTCCAGCCCGAGCCCCTCGAGCCCGCGCTCGAGGCCGCACTTGACCCCCGCCGCGCTGAGCCCGGTCACGACGAGGGCGACGAGCGCGACGAGCGCGCGCGAACCCCTGGACTTTCGTTGTCGTCTCTTCGAGCCCACGTGAGCGCTTCCGGCTATCTACGGCAGCGATGGCACCAGCGTCCAGCTCGATGCGCGGCCGGTGCCGGGCGATAGCGGCAGGCGACGCGGAACGTCGCCCTGCCGAGCGCCTTCGGCATGACCCACCAGCCGCCGAGCTTCCTCGGCGCCGTGCCCGGCCTCCAGATCGGCGGCCTGCGCGGCGGCGTGCAGACAGGGCTGCTCGCGAGCGCCGGCGTCGAGCTCCGGCTCCCCGAGGAGATCAAGGCGACGGTCTCGGCGTTCCGGAGCGGCTTCTTCGACCTCGGCGACGCCCTCGGCACTCGGCAACGGGCTGCCCGGCACCGACATCGGCCTCGGGCAGCGGGCGGAGCTGCGCGGCACCGGCAGCACCCATGGGCTGGAGATCCACGCGCATCGCAGCCTGTCGAAGCGGGTCGGAGGGTTCGTGTCCTACCCCCTCTCGCGCTCGGTCCGCCACGTCGGCCGCGAGACCTTCGACTCGGCCTTCGACCGCCGCCACGTGCTCAACGCCGCCGCCGCGGTCGATCTGGGGCGCGGCTGGAAGCTCGGGGGCAGGGCGGTGTTCTACAGCGGCATTCCGATGACGCTCGATTACGACCTCTGGGGGTCGGCGGCGAAGCGAGCTTCTGAGCGGCATTGACCTTGCCTCGGTGGACGCGGTGGACGCGGCGCGCGCGGCGCTCGCCGGGGGACCTGAGGAAGCGCCCGCGCCGTGGTCGAGGATCCTCGTCATCGCCGGCTCTGGCGGGCTCATCCGCGGGCGGCGAATGCAGCATGGCTGCGAAAATCTCATACCGATGCATTGTCCCGGGACGGTGCGTAGACGGCGCCTCCTGGCCATGACGGACAGCGAGAATCCGTGAAGCGTGGCAGCAAAATTATTGCCAGCACAGCAACCGAAACGAGGAGATGGGCTCCGGCATCTGCACGGGACCACGCATCCGCGTCATCCACAGGCGCAAATCATTGCGGGATAACGCAACGATTTGTGCAGCGTCCACGTCGCACGACGGGATGCGCGGCTCGGGCGGCTCACACGGACGACGTACGGAGAACGCAACCAGGACCAAGAGCATTGATAAATACGGTTAAACGGCGGCACGAGCGGCGTTCGTGCGCTACCTTGGTTGTTCAGATGCTTTCTGGTCCAGTGTTTGCGAGCATTGCGAGGTGGTGCTGGAGCTGAGAGACCACGAGATATCGCACCGCGATAGACGCTGCCTCACCTCCAATCACCTACCGCAACCATGAGGGTCAACTGATGAATTTGTATTCCCGCACACTCAGCACGGTTCTCTTCTCGGCGACGCTCGCGGCCACCTCTCTGCCTGCGAGCCAGGCCGAGGCGTCGTCGTCGAGCCAGCACACCCAGGTCGAGCGTCTGGTGTTCCCGGTGACCCTCTCCGACGGCAACACGTACGAGGTGGTCGGCTACCTCTACTATCGCGGCCACACCAAGTATCGCCCCCTTCAGGTGCTCGTCCACGGGCTCACCTACACGCACGCATACTGGGATATGCCGTCGATGGGCGGACGCGACTATTCCTACGCCCGGTACATGGCCAAGGAGGGATACGCCGTCCTGGCGCTCGACCTGCTCGGGGCCGGGGAGAGCAGCCGCCCGGACGGCGACTTCCTCGACCTGGCCCAGACGGCCGAGAGCGTGCACCAGGTCATCGCCGAGATGCGCACCAGCGGCGGGGTCTTCAAGACGCCTTTCAGCCGCATCGCGCTGGTCGGCCACTCGAACGGCGCCATCACCAGCACGCTCGTTCAGAGCACCTACAACGACGCGGACGTCCTCGTCAACACGGGCTTTGCCTTCACGCCGCACCCGATCCCGGTCTCCCCGGAGGCGATCTCGGCGCTGCTGCAGACGCCCTATATCGCGATCCCGCCGGAGATACGCACCGACATCTTCTACGACGCGGCGAACGCCGACCCCGCGCTGATCGACTTCGACAACGCCACCATCGCCGACACCTACACCCGCGGGCAGTTCCTGAGCCTCCTCGCCGTCTCCGGGGACCCCTCGCTCTCCGGCATCCAGGGCGTGACGAGCCCGGTGCTCATCCAGTTCGGGGAGACGGACGAGCTGCAGCCGGCGTCCTATGTGGACTCCGACGCGGCGCTCTACACCGGCGCCGAGCGCGTCACGACCGCGATCGTCCCTCGCACGGGCCATATCCTGAATGGCCATCGCGGCACGCCGGTCGGCTGGCAGCAGATCGACTGCTGGATTCACCACAACATGGGCTGGTAGCGCTCGAGGGGAGACTCTGGCCGGTCGCGCGCTGCCGGCGCTGCGCGGCGCGTCACCCCCTCCCCCCTTCCTGTGAGGCGCTGCCAGGAGCGGCTCGGCGCTCGCGAGGTGCACCGCCACCTGCGGCGCCTGGCCGGCTTGGCGGCGGCTGCCCGGGCTCTATGCTGCCCCCATGCGCGAACGGCTCGCCAAGACGCTCGGGGAGGTCTTCTGGACCGATCTCCGCGCCCACGCGGCCCGCGACGGGATCATCCTCGTCGCGGCCGACCTCGACCTCCTGGACGTCGGCGAGGCCGTCGCCTCGAACGACGCCGCCGCGGTAGAGGCCTGGATCGCGGCCGGCAAGCTGACCAAGCCCACGGCCGAAGATCTCACGCGCTGGCCGCTCCAGCGCGATCTGCGCTTCGTGTCCCTCGTTGTCGCGCCCTTCGTGCTGGTGCACCGGCCGGCCTCGCCGCTGCCCTCCTGAGGCGGGTGAGGCGGCCCCCCCCGTCGGGGCGACCGCGCGAGCGCGCGACCCGCATCGAGGCAAGGAGCCTTGTACCTGCATCCTCGTCCCACGCGCGAGCACACGTGCCCTCCGGCGCTCGGACGCAGCGACCCGAGGCGCGCCGTTGTCGCGCCGTGATATCCTCGCCCGCATGCGCCGGTTCGAGTTCGTGCAGGGGACGAGCGCCAAGTTCTGGATGGCCGACGTGGACGACAGGACGTTCGTCGTCGTCTACGGCCGGCTGGGCACCGCCGGGCAGCGCAAGGAGAAGGCGTTCCCCTCCGCGGAGGCCGCGGCGCGCGAATGCGAGAAGAAGATCGCGGAGAAGCTCCGGGAGGGCTACCAGGAAGTCGGCGCGCCCGCCGCCCCCGCGCCCGCGGCGAGCGCCGCCCCGCCGCCGCCGAAGCTCGAGCTGCCGCCGCGCGTGCGCCTCGGCGACGCCACCGAGGCGCAGCGGAAGGCCGCCGTCCACGCGCTGTCCGCGCTCGCGGCCGCGCGCGGCCGGCGGAGCTGGGCCCTCGGCCGCGCCGTCCGCCGCGCCCGCCGCGCGCTCGAGCCGCTCGGCGGGCTCGATCCCGCGACCGACGCGGCGCTGTCGGCCGCGCTGGACGCGCTCATGGCCCGCGTCGTCGCGCCGAGCGCGGCCGATCGGCTGCCGCTCGTGCGCGCGATCGAGCTGCTGTCGGAGCTCGACGCCGCCGCGTTCGCGCGCGCGGTGCGCGACACCTGGAAGGCCCCGCCCGCGGCCTCGCCGGCCGCCGGCGCGCTCGCGCTCCTGAAGCGGCAGCTCGAGGAGCTCGGCGACCCGGAGCTCGGCCTCCGGCTCGGCGCGCTGCTCGTCGATCGGCCGCACCACGGCGCGATGAGCGCCGAGGCCGGGTGGGCGCGGCGATGGAAGGCGCTCTCGCCCTTCCTCGCCGCGCACCTCGCCCGCAGCGGGCGGTCGCTCGAGGAGCACCTCGCGGGCCTCGACGCAGGCAGCGATCCGCACGTCGCGCAGCGCATCGCCCGGATGCGCGCGGCGTGAGCTGCGCGCGCGTCGGGCTCGCCGCCCGCGCCCCGTGAGCGCCGCCTCGAGCCGATGTGCGCAGCGCGCGGCGCAGACGTAGGCGGATACGCCACACCGAGGGTCGCCGCACCGAGGCGGCGGCCCATCCGTCATCGCCGGATCGACTCGTCCTTGACCTGATCCGCAGGGATCGCGATTCTCTCAGCCCATCCCGCAGCGCGAGGGCGACTTGGCGAGCTCACCGAACCCGATCGACATCGCGAACGTCAAGCAGCTCGCCGCGAGCGGCTCACCCACCCTGGCCGAGGTCGTCGAGGCGTACCTCGAGCAGCCGGATCCAAAACCGGAGACGCCGCCGCGCGAGGGGGCGCTCACCTTCGCGGCGTTCCTGCAGCTGCTCTCGCGCGCGCAGGGCATGCGCTCCCCCGAGCAGCGGCGAGAGCAGTCGACCGACGCGTGGAAGCGCTTCCTCGCGCAGGTCGACGCCGCGCCGCCGCCGCGGCTCGAGCTCGCGGACCTGCTCGTGCGCATCTACGACGAGGGCACGGACGCAGGGCGCAGCGCGCTGCGCGACATCGCCACGAGCGCGCCGCTGGTCTTCGGCGCGTGGGGCGGGCTCAAGCGCATCTACAAGCTGGCCGAGGCGCGGCTCGACGCGGAGATCTTCGGCGCGCTCGCCTTCCGCTTCGACGTCGAGCTCTCCCGCAGCCGGCGGCGCGAGGTCTCCAGGGGGACGTTGATCTACATGCGCCGCCGCGCGTGGCGCTTCCTGCGCGAGCTCGGGCGGAGCACGCCGGAGCTCTACCCGCAGTTCGCGGTCGAGGTCCTCCGCCACTACGCGCCGGGCACGAGCTTCAGCGACCTCTGGGTCGCGAACCACATCTGGGCGCACGGCACGGGCAAGTACGACGGGCGCTCGTTCCACGGCAACGTCCCGCCGAACGACATGGTGAAGCACCGCGCCTTCGACGAGGCGTGGAAGCGATCGCCCGATCCGCTGATGCTCCTGCTCTCGGCCTGCCAGGCCGATCCGCCGGCCAAGTTCGCGATCCAGGGGCTCAAGAAGGACTTCGCCGACACCCTGCGGAGCGTCACGCCCGCGTGGCTTTCGCGCCTCGCGCACCGGCCGCTCGCGAGCGCGCACGAGTTCCTGATCGAGACGCTGCTCGGCTCGCCGGAGCTCCACCAGAGCAAGCTGCGGGGCCTCGGGCTGCACGACGCGGCGCTCGCGCTGCTCGGCTCCCCGAGCCCGAAGGCGCGCACGTTCGCGATCGAGTACGCCCGCGCGCACGCGACCGACCTCGACCCGGAGCGCCTCGCGGCGCTGCTCGACTCCGAGCACAAGGACACGCGCGCCTTCGCGGCGTCGGCGCTCCAGGGCAAGAGCCCGCGCGCGCTCGGCCACGCGTTCCTGGGGCGGCTGCTCACGCACAGCGAGACCGAGGCGTGGGCCAGCAAGGCCCTGAGCGAGAGCTTCGACCGCGCCGAGCTGCCCGAGGGCTTCCTCATCGACATGCTCTACGGCGAGTCCGAGCAGAAGAGGTGGGCCGCCGCGTACTTCAAGGCCAAGTACCGGCCCGGCGAGCCCGGGGCGGGCTTCTGGGTGCGCGTGCTCGACGACCCGCGCCACGAGGACGACTACCAGGCGACGAAGTCCGCGCTCGACGCGCTCGGCAAGTGCCCTATCGCGGCGATCGGGACGCCGTGGCTGCTCGGCGCGCTCACGCGCAAGCGCCTCGGGTCCACGGTCGCGACCTGGCTCCAGAAGGCCGACGCCCTGCCCGACCTGACGGCCGAGGGCGTCGAGCGCCTGAAGGGGCTCGTCTTCAGCGCCGAGACGCGCGCGGTGGCGCTGGAGGTGCTCGGCAACCCGAAGATCGTGTCGCCGCGGCAGCTCACGCTGCCCTGGCTGCTCGCGCTCGCGCGGCGCGCCGATCCGACGCTGAACGGCTTCGCGCGCCGCTACCTCCTCTCGCACATGAAGCCGCAGGACTTCGACGCGGGGCAGGACGCGAGCGGCCGCGGCGACCGCGAGGCGGGCACGGCGAGGCTGTTCGCGCTCGCGCTCGGCGAGAAGGAGCCCGAGCCGATGCGGGCGTTCGCGCAGACGTACCTGCGCTGCCACCACCCCGTCCTCGGGCCCGAGCAGGGCGAGGCCAAGGAGCTCGAGCTGAAGCCGGCGCTCAAGCGAGGCGCGTTCACCGCCGAGCGCATCTGGCCCGCGCTCTCCGACAAGCGGGACGACGTCCGGCGCTTCGCCGCGCTCATCACGCGCGCCGAGCTCCGGGCGTGGGGCTACCAGACCCGCGTCTACGAGCTCGCGCACAGCGACGCGAAGGAGGTGCGCAACATCGCCTTCGACGCGCTCCGCAAGGTCGGCGATCCCTCGGCCGATCCGGCGATCGCGCTCACGCCGGAGGAGCTCGATCCGGCGCAGGTCTTCGCGCTCACGGAGAGCCTGAAGAAGAGCGCGCGCGAGCTCGGCCTCTCGCTCATCCTGAAGCACTACGCGCGGCTCGGCGGCCCGGAGCGCCTCGGCTGGCTGATGCAGAGCGCCGACCGCGAGGTGCGCCTCTTCGCCGTGCGGATGCTCTGGGAGAAGCACCGTCCGCGCCATCTGCCGCCGGGATGGCGGCCGCGCGGGGCGCGCGGAGACGACGCGCGCCCCGCGGCGGAGCTGCCCGAGGACGCCGGGCGGTTCGCGGACGTCGAGGCGCTCCGGCGCTTCCTGCGGTACGTGCTGTCCGGGATCCCCGCGGGGCGGTCGCCGGAGCCGGGCGACGACGCGGGCTCGCGCAGGCGCCTCTCGGCGAGCGAGGCCAAGCGGCACGTGATCGAGGTCGTGCGCGATCTGGCGGTCGAGGACGCGGCGTTCGCGGCGCTCGTCGCCCCCGTCATCGCCGAGTTCACCGGGTCGATCGCGAAGGGCGAGTGGCAGGCGTGCCTGGCGGCGCTCCTGCGGCTCAGGCACGCGCACCCGGGGCTCGAGATCGAAGGCCTCGGAGCCGTCGGCGAAGGCCGGGCGCTCCCCGGCGTCGGACAGGAGACCGCATGAGCCACGCGATCGGCCATTACGAGAAGGTCCGCGCGCTCGCGATCGGCCCGCGGCTCCTCGCGGTCGGCGGCGTGCGCGCGCCGGCGCCGGGCGAGGCGCGCGGGACGCAGACCACGCCATCCCCCGCCGGCGCGAGCCAGGTGACGCTGTTCGATCACGTGGCGAACAAGCCGGTGCGCTCGATCGACGTGCCCGCGCACGTGCTCGGCCTCGCCTTCGCGGGCGACCTGCTCGCCGCGGCGTGCTCCGACGGGGCGCTGCGCCTCGTCGCGGGCGGCGTGGCCGACGTGCGGGCGATCGATGCGCACCCGGGCGGCGCAACGGCGATCGCCGCGACGCCCGGCGGCGCGCGCCTCGCGACCGTGGGGGTCGACGGCGCGCTGCGGGTGTTCCGCGTCGGCGAGGCCGCCGGCTCCCCTGCCCCGCAGCCCGGCGCCGCGGTCGAGATCGCGTCGTTCGCGCTCTCGGCGGCGCCGCTCCGCGCCGTCGCCTTCGATCCTGCCGGCGAGCTCTGCGCGGCGGCGGGCGACGACGGCGTCGTCCGCGTGGTCACGCTGTCGACGGGCGCCGTCCGCGCCATGCCGGGGCACGACGGGCCGGTCACGGCGCTCGCGTTCACGCCGCGCGACGGACGGCTGGCGTCGGGCGGCGACGACGGCACCGTGCGCCTCTGGTACCTCGTCGGCGACGTCGAGTGCGAGGTGCGCGGCGCGGACGGGAGCGGTCACGCGGGCGGCGTCCGCGCGCTCCTGTGCCTGCCCACCCCGC
This sequence comes from Sorangium sp. So ce590, assembly GCF_051521365.1. NCBI lineage: Bacteria > Pseudomonadati > Myxococcota > Polyangiales > Polyangiaceae > Sorangium > Sorangium sp. So ce590. The sequence continues at coordinate 2,426,939 of NZ_CP150346.1, read as the reverse complement.
CGCCGCAGGAAGACGGCAAGGAGAGCGGCGACCGCCTGCTGTCCGCAGGCGCGGACGGCGCGATCCGCATCCACCGGCTCGAGGACAAACGCAAGCCGCGCACGCTGGAGACGAGCGCGCTGGCGCTCCACGCGCTGGCGCTCGCGCCGGCCGCCGCGCGCAAAGGCGCGCGCGGGCAGGCCGCCCGCGGCGGCGCGGACGCGAAGGACGGGCTCGGCGCCGTCTTCGCCGCAGGGGACCGGCGCACGGTATGGCGCTTCCCGATCGACGCCGCCGGCGCGCCCGCGGACGGCACCGCCGAGCTCGCGCACGGCTTCGACGTCCTCGCCCAGGCGCTGTCGGGCGCGCGGCCGGCGCGCGAGAGCGCCGTCAAGACGCTCGCCTCGCTCGACGAGCCCGAGGCGCTCGAGGCCGCGCTCTCCGCGCTCCGATCGGACCGCGACGCCGAGGTGCGCGCGCTCGCCGCCCGCGAGCTCGGGGAAAAAGGGCGCCGCGGCGCGCGCGCGAAGCTCCGCGAGGCGCTCGACGACGAGAGCCCGAACGTCCGCATGGCCGCGCTCGAGGCGCTCCGCGCGATCGAGCGCGACACGCCGCTCGCCCCGCTCCGGGCGGCGCTCGATGCCCGCGCCGCGGACGTGCAGCGCCGGGCGCTCCTCGAGCTCCGGAAGCTCTACGGCAGCTCGCCGCTCGTCCCGGGGCTCATCGCCGAGAAGCTCGCCGGCCGCGACGCGTCGGTGCGGCTCACGGCGCTCGACCAGCTCCAGCAGATCTACCCGGACGGCCCGCAGCCGCTCCGCACCGCGTTCGAGCGCGGCCCGGCCGACCTCCGGGTCGAGGCGCTCATCCGGGCGGCGCTCGCCGGCTGGCTCTCGGCGCCGGAGTTCGCGCCGATCGCGGCGCGCGCGCTCGACGACGAGGACGCCGAGGTACGCCGCATCGCGTTCGCGGCGAAGGTCATCGAGCGGCGAGCGCTCGCCCACGCGCTCGAGGCGCGCGACGAGGATCTCGGCCGCGCGGCGATCGACATCGCGCGGCGCGCGGCCGAGGTCCTGCGGCGGGCCGGCGCGGGCGGCGCGGAGAAACCCGCGGCGAACGCGAAGGATGGGGCGAAGGACGCCGCGAAGGCGGCCGAAGAGGCGGCCATCAAGGCGGCGCGCGCCCGGATCCCCGGCGTGGGCAGCCCGGGGGCCGAGCCCGCCGAGGCCGACCTCGAGCCGCTGCTCACCGCGATGGCGTGCCGCACGCCGGACACGGCGGTGCGTGGGGCGCGCGGCCTCGCGCAGCTAGGCGACACGCGCGCCCTCGGCGCGCTGCTGCAGCTCACGCGCGAGCAGGACCCGTCGCTGAGAAGGCAGGCGGCGACCGCGCTCGCCGAGCTCCGGGACACCCGCGCCGAGAAGCGGCTCATCTGGATGCTCGACGACGCGGACGGCGCGGTGCGCGCCGCGGCGCTCGACGCCTACGCGCGGCTGGAGTCGTCGGCCCCGCTCGTCGTGGCCGAGGCGTCGCTGCGCTCGTCGCAGGAGGACATCCGCGTCCGCGGGCTCGACCGGCTCGTGGCGCTCGCCGGCGAGGGCAAGGGACCGAGGCCGCCCGAGGCCGAGGCGCTGCTCGCCGACGCGATCGAGGACGAGTCGCCCAAGGTCCGCCGCGAGGCGTTCCGGACGCTCTGGTCGTGGCACGCCTCGGATCCGCAGACGGCGCTCGACCGCGCGCAGCTCGCGCGCTTCCCCGACCTGCGCCTGCGCGCCATCGAGGAGCTCAAGGCGCACGGCGAGCAGCCGTGGGCCGCGGAGCGGCTGCACGCGGCCATCGGCGACCGCGACGTGAGCGTGGCCCAGGCCGCGTACGACGCCGTCGTCAAGCTGCGCGGCAAGGAGGCCGCGGAGCCGCACCTCGCCGCCATGGCGTCGATCCACCCCTCGGTCCGGGAGAGCGGCGCGCGCGGGGCCGCGCACATGCCGGCGGGCGACGACGCGCGCAACGCCCTGCTCCGGCTGCTCGCCACGCGCGTGCCGGTGGGCGAGGCCGCGCGCAGCGCCCTGAGCAAGCTGCTCGAGGACGAGCACGCGGGGCCGCGCACCGCCGCGATCGAGGCGCTCGACAAGCGCCTGCCAGGCGAGGCGGGGCCGCTCCACATCGGCCTCCAGTCGAGCCACCTCGACCTCCGGGTGCGCGCGGCCGAGCTCTGCGCCGTCCGGCGCGACGAGCAGCTGATCCACCCGATGCGGGCGCTCCTCGCCGATCAGTCCCTCTTCAAGCAGCTGCCGATCCAGGTCCTCGGCCCGCTGCGCGCCCGCGCCGCGACCGCGCTGGCGACGCTCGGGTCGCCGCGCCTCGTCAAGTACTTCGCCACGGAGCTCCTCAAGGACGAGTACTCCGACGTGCGCGAGCAGGCCGCGCGCGGGCTCGCGATGGCCGCCCGCCGCGGCGAGGAGGGTTACCTGCTCGACGCCATGGGCCACGCCGACGTCGCGGTGCGGTCGTGGGCCGCCGACGGGCTCGCGCGGCTCGGCGACGTGCGGGCGCTGCCGGTGCTCACGGGCACGCTGCGCCACGAGCACCCGCCCATCCGCGTCGCGACGATCATGTCGTTCGCGGCGCTCGGGCCCGAGGGCTACGGCGGCATGCTGCAGGGCCTCGAGGACAGCTCGCGCGAGGTCCAGGAGATCGTCTTCGCGATCGTGCTCGCGCGCGACCTCAGGGCCTTCCGCCGCGGCGACCCGCCGGACCTCCTGACGAGCGCGCTCTCGTCGCAGCGCTCCGACGTGCGCTTCGCCGCGGCGCGCGCGCTGGAGCTCCGCATCGATCCGGAGGCGTACCTCGCCCACCTCATCGAGGCGCTGATGCCCCCGCGCCCCGACACGGCGGAGCAGGGCCGCGCGGCCGACGGCGAGAAGCCCGCCGGCACGAAGGACTGGCCGCCCGAGGTCGCGCGCGGGCGCATCCTCGTCGGCCTCGCCGAGGCGCTCGCCAGCGACGACCCGCAGCAGCGCTACGCGGCCGCGCAGGTGCTCCGCATCCGGCGCAAGCCGGTCGAGTACTTCCGCGAGGCGAAGCGCGTGGCCGCGCTGCGCCCGGCGGGCGCCCACGTCGTGGCGGACACGACCCCGCGCGCCGCGGAGGAGAGCGACACGAAGCCCGCGAAGGGGTGGCTCCGCCGCCTCTTCGCGCAGCCCGAGCCGGGCGGGCAGAGCGGCCAGAAGCAGAGCGACAAGCCGGCCGGCGACGCGGTCCCGGAGGGCGAGCAGCGGCGGCTGCGCTGGCTCGCGTTCGGCGCGTACATGGGCCTCCTCCGGCAGGTCTCGGCGGGCGACGACGAGGCGCACCGCACGCGCCGCGACGCCATCGATCGCATCGTCGACGTCTGCGCCAAGGGGCACGTCAGCAGCACGGCGGCGGTCCCGCCGCTGGTCCGGGCGCTCGACGACCCGCACCACCTCGTGCGCAAGGCGGCGTTCGCGGGGCTCAAGGCGCTCTTCCCCGCGGGGGCGGGCGAGCCGCTCGCGCTCGGGCTCGCGTCGGCGTCGGCCGACGTGGCGCGGACCGCGCTCGACGAGATCGCCGCGCGGGGCGGCGACGCCCGACCCGAGATCGTGCGCGCGCTGAGCTCCGCGCTGCCCGACGTGCGCCGCTACGCCTTCGAGCTCCTGGAGCGGCTCTCTCCGAAGGGCAGCCTCGACCCGCTCCTCGCGGCGCTCGGCAGCGAGCACGCCGACCTCCGCCTCGGCGTGCTCGAGCGCCTCGCGTCGTCGAGCGATCCGCGCATCGTGCCCGCCCTGTGCCGCGCGATGGAGAGCGATCACGACGACCTGCGCCTGCGCGCCGCGGAGCTCCTCGCCCGCAGCCGCGACGATCGCGCCGTCGACGTGCTCTCGGCGTTCCTGCGCGAGGGGGCGGCCGCGCCGGCGGCGCGCGCGCGCAAGGCGCTCGTCGCGCTCGCGAGCGACGCGGCGGTGCGGGCGCTCGCGGCGCGCATGGATGAGGCCGCCACGCCGGCGGACCGCGCCGCGCTGGCGAGCGCGCTCGGGAGCACGCGGAACCCCGCGGCCACCGCCCCGCTCGCGGCGCGCTTCGACGACGAGGCGGCCGAGGTCCGGAGCGCCGCGCTCAAGGCGTGCCTCGAGATCGTCGACAAGGGGCGCGAGCGCGAGAAGCGCGAGACGGCGCTCGCGCTCGCCTTCCTCGCCGCCGCCGCGCGCGCGAAGGACCCGGCGCTCCGCCTCGCCGCGGCGCGCGAGCTCGATCTCGGCGATGATCCCGCGCAGAACGACCTCCTTGTCGCGCTCTTCGCGGATCGCGATCTCCCCACGCGCGTCGCGGCCGTGACGTCGTACGCGAAGCGGGTGAAGGGCGATCGACAGGAGCGCGCGCCCTCGGGGCCGCTCGAGGCCGTGCTGCGCGCGGGCGCGCGCGAGCTCGTGCTGCCCGCCGCGGAGGGGGTGGCCGAGCGGGGCCTCGCGTCAGCGCTCCGGCCGCTCCTCCTCGTCGTGCGCGCGGGCGAGCCCGGGGAGCGGGAGCGCGCGCTGCTCGCGCTCGGCACGCTCGGCGACGCCCGCGCGCTGGAAGAGCTCGAGGCGGTGGCCGCCGGCGGCACCAAGGAAGCGCCCATCGAGCCGAGCATGCAGGCCGCCGCCACCGAGGCGCTCGGCCGCATGGCCCCGAAGCTCGGGAGCGCCGAGCTCCGCAAGCGGGCCTCGGAGCGCGTCGAGCAGGCGCTCCACGCGGACTCCATCGATCTCCGCGAGTCGGCGGCGAAGGGCGTGCGCTGGATCGGCGGCGAGCGCGCCCGCGTGCTGCTCGAGGAGCTCGTGCGCGCCGGCGACACGCCCGACAGGCTCCGCATCGTCGCGGTGAACGAGCTCGGCCTGCTCGGCGACGGCGCGGCCGAGCCCGCGCTCGCCCGCGCGCTCGACGCGCGGAGCAGCGAGGTCCGCAAGAACGCGCGCAAGGCGCTGGAGAAGCTCTTCCCTGGCGAGCGGACGCGCGTCGAGCTCCTCGCGGTCGGGAGCGAGTACGACGACATCGCGGGCCCGGCGGCGAGCTACCTCGCCGCGGAGGCCGACCCGGCCGAGCTCTTGCCCCGGCTCGCCGCGCTCAAGGACGAGGACCTGCGGCAGCGCCTCGCCATGGGCCTGCTCCGCCGCGGCGCGCTGCCTGTGGCCGCGCTCCTGCGCATGCTCGAGGACGAGCGCGCCCCGGCGCGGCAGGAGGCCGCGCGGCTCATCGCCGCCGGCACCGTGGCCGGCGATCGCGGGGCCCTCGCGGGCGCGCTCGCCGCCGCGGCGCAGCGCACCGCGGAGCGCTGGTCGGCCGCGCACGGCGACGAGCGCAGCGCCGAGGCCGCTGCATGGCGCGAGCTGCTCTGGGCCGCGGGTCGCGCCGGCGCGACCGCGGCGGCGCCCGCGCTGCGCGCGCTCCTCTCGAACGACAGCGCTCCCGGCGAGGTTCGCCGCGAGGCCGCGCGCGCCCTCGGCGCCCTGGAGTCGGCCGCGAGGTCCGCAGGGGCCGCGCCGCCCGCGGGCGCCGTGGAGGCGCTCACGGCGGCCCTCAAGGACATGGACGCCGGCGTCCGGGCCTCGGCGTCGGCCGCGCTCGCCGCGCTCGCGCCGGACGGCTCGGCCGCGATCGCCGTGGCGGTGAGGCCGTTCGACCCGGTCGCCTTCGGGCCGACCGCGCGCGTCGCCTCGCCCGAGGCGCTCGCGGCGCTCACCACGACCGAGCCGGGCCGGCGCCTCGCGCTGCCGTCGATCCTCGCGCGCCACGACGTCGCCGCACTCGCCCCGCTGATCGCGCTCGCGCAGGGCAGCGGCGGCGACGCCTCCGCGCGCCTCGACGCCATCGCGGCGCTCGGCCGCGCCGGCGGCGAGCGCGCGCTCGAGGCGCTCGCCGCGCTCGCCTTCGACAAGGAGAAGGCCAAAGAGAAGGCCGACGTCGCCCTCCGCAAGGCCGCGTACCGAGCGTACCGCCGCGCGAAGCGCAAGGCGGCGGATCCCCGCGCGGCGCGGCTCGCGGCCGCGCCCTCCCCCGCATCGCCAGAGACCCCCGAAGGAGTCAACGCATGACGGCCGCACTCGCCCGCCCGATCCTCCTCCGGTACGCCGCGCCGAGCGAGCTCGCCGCCGCCCCGCTCCACTCGAGCGTGCGCCTCTCCCTCGACGGCGCCCGCGGCCCGGTCGGCGTGCGCGGCACCGTCCGCGACGCGGCGCTCTTCCGCGACGCGATGGCCGCGCTGGCGACCATCCTGGAGAGCGATCTCCGGTACAAGGGCCGGGATCGGACCGCGTACCTCGCCTACCTGATGAAGCAGGGCAAGAAGGCGACGGCGGCCATCTGGGAGGCGCAGAAGGCGTTCCTGGAGGGCGCCTTCCCCGACGACGCGGCGACCCAGGGCGACGGCTCCGCCGCGAAGCCGAGGGCCTCCGGCGCGCTCGATCCCGTGCTCACGGTGCACCCGGACGAGGTCTCGATCGAGGTCTTCTCGCGCGACGAGAGCGCCTACGCCCGGCTCGCCTTCTCCAGCGACCTCTTCGAGGGCCGCGAGGCCGCCCATGGCACCGCCTTCGTCGATCTCTCGCCGCGCATCGTCGAGCAGATCGATCGCCTGCGCGCCTACGCCAAGGTGGAGCTCGACGCAGACGTGGCGCGCGGCGACGCCGCGGCAGCCCGCGCGACGCCGATCGAGCGCTCGCTCGAGGTCCCGACGACCTGGCTCCGCGGCTTCCTGCAGGTGCAGTCGGCGGCGACGCTCCCCGCGGTCTCCTGCGAGCTCGCGCCGATCGATCTCTACAACGCGCTCTTCGTGCTCCGCACCCGCAAGGCGAAGAAGCCGCCCCGCGGCCTGCGCTTCGAGCTCGTCCCCGGCAAGCCGCCGCGTCTCATCCTGGAGCCCTGGGAGATCTTGATCGAGGGCCACGGCCCTCCGTATGAGGGCCCGGCGCGCGTGGTCCGGACCTTCGGCCGGCAGCGGCTGCTCGCGCTGTCGCGGCTCCTGCCGCACGTGCAGCGCGTGCGCGCCGAGCTCCGGGGCCCCGGGCTGCCGGTCTTCTGGGTGCTCGATCTGGGCCGCGCGACGCTGACGATCGCGCTCACGGGCTGGACCGACAGCAGCTGGGCCAGCGCCGCCTCGTTCGACGCCCTGATGCCCCGCGAGGGGAAAGGCGGCGACAAGGCGCGCGCGGCGCTCGACGCGCTCGCGGCCAGGCAGATCGCCCTCCTCCGCGAGCGCGGGCCGCTCCCGCTCGCGGCGCTCGCGGCCGGCGGCGGCGCCGAGGACGCCCGCGCGGCGCTCCAGCTCGAGTGCCTGCGCGGCCGGGTGCTCTACGACGTCGCGCGCCGCGTCTACCGCCCGCGCGAGCTGTTCGCCGATCCGGTTGACGAGCGCGACATCCGCTACAGCTCGCCCCGCGAGGCCGCGGCCCACCGCCTGCTCGGCGCGCCCGGCGCGGTCAGGCCGACCAAGGTGCACGAGATCGCCGGCGAGGGCACCGAGATCCACGGAGAGGTCGCGGACCGGGAGGCCCACCGCGACTTCGCCCCGCGGTTCACGATGGATCTCGAGGGCCGCGTCTCCGACGCGTGGTGCAGCTGCCCCACGTTCCGCCGGAGCGGCCTCCGCGAAGGTCCGTGCGAGCACATGATCGCGCTCCGCGTCGCCTACGCCCGCGAGCGCGCCGAGCGGGACGCCCTGCGCCAGACGGCCGAGGGGCGGTCGCTCATCCGCGCCGAGACGCGCACGTACGTGCGCCGCGAGGCCTCGGGCGCGGAGGTCGTCTACCGTGTCTCCCTGGACGACCGCGTAGTACACCTGTCGTGGGGGGCGCGCGCCGAAGCGCCACGACACCAGCGCATTTGGTTTGACACGGACGGCGAAGCGCGCGACGCGTATTTCAAGAGACTGGATGCATTGACGTCCTCCGGGTTCGTGGACGCCGACGCGTCGTCAGCATGAGAGAGGAAAGGAGGTCAAGAAAAAGAGATTGTTCGTGTTGCCAGGAGAGGTTCTGAACGCACCAGCCTCCACGCCTCGAGCGTAGGAGCGGCGTCGCGCCGCTCTGGAGGAACCGCCAGTCACTCTCCGCAAGGTAGCCTGTTCTTGGTTCTCTTCGGCTAGACGAGCCCTACGGCGTCGGGAGAGCTGAGACAACCTCGCAAACGCCGTTTCTCCCGACGCCGTAGGGCTCGTCTAGCCGGAGAACCGGTGAGGCTACCGTGCACCAAGCGATGAAGGTGATGCGCTTGGAGCCTCTCTTGGCGACATGAGACAGCGATCGACGGTCCGGCGTCCCCGGGACAGATCGCTCCCATCGTGACTCACCACCACGCTCCCACCGAGACATGACCGCGAAGATCGACGCGACCGTTCAAGCCCGAGCCCCCGTCGTTCTCCCCATCACGACGCCGCCTGCCCCCGGCGGCGCGGCGGCGCGCTTCCACGCCGCCGCAGGCGCAGAAGCGCGCCGGCTCGCCCACGAGGAGCGCGTCGCCCGCTGGAAGGCGATCGACGAGGCGGGCGGTATCGACGCGTGGGTGAGCGCGGAGCTCACGTCGAAGGGCGCCCTCGCGACCGGCGATCCCAAGGCGATGTCCGACCGGGAGCGCGCTCAGTGGAAGGAGCGCAAGAAGGTCGAGGCCAGGGAGCGCCGCTCGCTGCGCCGCCTCGCCTGGGAGGCCTACGTCGCCACGCACGTCAACCACCTTGGCGCGGGCGTGCACTGGAGCGACCGTGGCGGGCCGGACAGGCTCGATGTGCCCGGGCTGAGCGAGCGCGCGCGGGCGCACGGCCTCCCCGACCTGCCGGGCGCGGCCGAGCTCGCGAGCGCGCTGGGGCTGTCGATCCCGCGGCTCCGCTGGCTCGCGTACCACCGCGAGGTCGACACGGGCACCCATTACCGGCGGTGGCACATCCCGAAGCGCGACGGCAGCGCGCGCACCATCTCGTCGCCGAAGCGGGATCTGAAGCGCGCGCAGCGCTGGGCGCTCCGCAACCTGTTCGAGAAGCTGCCGGTCCACGCCGCGGCGCACGGCTTCCTGGCGAGCCGATCCATCGTCACGAACGCCGCCGCGCACGCCGGCGCCGACACCATCGTCAAGGTGGACATCAAGGACTTCTTCCCGACGATCACGTGGCGCCGGGTGCGCGGCCTGCTCCGCAAGGCGGGCGTGGCCGAGGGTCCGGCGACGCTCGTTGCGCTCCTCTCGACGGAGGCGCCGCGGGACGTCGTGCAGTTCCGAGGGCAGACGCTCTACGTGGCGACGGGCCCGCGCGTGCTCCCGCAGGGCGCGCCCACCTCCCCGGCGATCACGAACGCGATCTGCCTGCGGCTCGATCGGCGCGCGTCCGGCCTCGCGCGCAAGCTGGGGCTTCGTTACACGCGGTACGCTGACGATCTCACGTTCTCCTTCCGCGCGCCCGAGGCGCCGGGCGTCGCCGGCGCCGCGCGGCCGCGCGCGCCGGTGGGCGCGCTGCTCCGCGGGCTCCGGGAGATCCTGAGCTCGGAGGGCTTCCGGCTGCACCCGAGCAAGACCGTTGTGATGCGCAAGGGCAGCCGGCAGAAGGTGACGGGCCTCGTCGTCAACGGCGCGGGCGACGCGGTCCCTGCGGCGCGCGTCCCGCGCGAGCGGGTGCGCGCGCTGCGCGCGGCGATCCGCAACCGGGAGCTCGGGAGGCCCGGAAAGGGGGAGACGCTCGCGCAGCTCAAGGGGCTCGCGGCGTTCGTGTACATGACGGATCCGGTCAGGGGGCGCGCGTTCCTCGGGCGCATCGAGGCGCTCGAGCGGAGCCAGCCGGCTCCGGCTGAAGAGGCAAGCTAGGCAGCCTTCGTGGTCGCTGGAGAGGCCTCGACGAGCTGCCCGGCCCGAGGCGCCCACGCGGGATCAGCGGTGGACTTGAACGACGGCGTGCCGAGGTCCGCAGCCGGTCCTCGCCATCGACCGACGTATCCAGTCCGTGCTCTGATGGCATGAGCCACGCATGACACCTCGTCGTCCAGGCTCGTCCGTGGTTGGGTGCTCACGATAGGCCCCGCAACAAGCCCCTGTCGTAAAGCTGCTCCCTCCGTGAGGTGCCTGGACATCCGAAATGCGGAATGGGTAAGATCGTCGGCTATGCGAAAGCCCTCTGCTCGTTTCCTGGCGCTCCCGGCGGTCCTCCTCTTTGGCTCCCTGCTCTGCGGGTGCCCCAACCCGAACTCCTACGGAACGCCGCGGACCGTGGAGCCCGGCAAGATCTCGCACTCGGTGTCCCTCGAGAGCTTCGGGTACATCGGCGAGATCGAGGAGATCGCCGACGACCCGAGCACCACCGAGGTCGAGACGGCGAGGAGGACGACCAGCGGATTCCTGCCGACGCTGCCCTCGTACCAGCTCCGGGCCGGCTTGACGGACATGCTCGATATCGGCGCCCACGTCCATAACCTCAGCTCGTTCGGCGTCGATCTCAAGGTGAACCCGGTCCGCGGCATCTTCGACCTCGCGGTCGCTCCCGGGCTCCAGTACTTCTTCCTGTCGGCGGAAGAGGCCTCCGTGCACATCGTCTACCTGCACGCGCCGCTCATGCTCGCCGTGAACCCCGCGGACTGGTTCTCGATCGTGGTGAGCCCCGGCGTCACCTACGGCCTCGCCTCGGGCGATCTCTCGGACGACGATGAGGCCGCGGCGAGCGCGGACGGCCTCCTCCTGCGCGGCAGCCTCGGCTTCCAGTTCCGGGCATCGGACAACTTCGCGATCCACCCCGAGATCACGATGATGAAGAGCGTCGAGGGGCCGGGGCTCGTCTACAACTTCGGCATCGGGTTCAACTTCGGCGCGCTGCCGAGCTACAAGGATCTGCAAGAGCCGATGTGACGCGCCGAGCCGACCTCGCGGGCTCAGCCCCTGCTCGAGAAGAGGCAGCCTCTCCTCTGCGCCTCTGCGGTACACTCTCGGTCTTCAAGCGGATCGCTGCTCCAGGAGCTTGTTCATCCGCTCCTGCTACACGGTGCCTCTCCCAGGAGACGCCAGCGAGCGGCGCTCGTCCGTGGACCTTTTTCCCCTATGGATGATGCGGTGGCTCGCTTCCCTTCAGGGCCGCCCTGGAACAAGGTAATCCTCCCGCAGCGAGAGCGCGATCTGCAGCCCCTGGATCGGCTTCTCTCGGTAGAGCCGGAGCAGCACGATATCCCGCTCCAGATCGACCGACGCGGGCGGCGCCTCGAGCGCCTCCCAGTCGCGGGCTCGCCCGATTCCGCGCGCAGTACGGGCCAGCAGGCCCTCCTGGGCGTCGAGAAGAACGACGGGGGCGCGCTGCGAGCGGCTGACGCTCGAAGAGTCAGCCCCCGCGGCCGCGCCAGGAGCCCGGTCGGCGCCGGAGGTGCATCACCGCGAGCACCAAGACGTGCTCCGGCTCGATCGCGTACAGGACACCGTACGGGAAGCGGTGCAGGAGCATGCGCAGCACGCCTCGCTCGATCTCGGGACCCTGCTCGGGGGTCTCCGTGATGCGGTCGAGGGCGGCGAGCAACTCCGCCTCGAAGCGGACGCCTGCACGCTCGTCCCGGTCCCGGTACCAGCGGAAGGCTTCGTGGGCTTCGCGCTCGGCCTCGGGCGCGAGGGACAGGACGCGTCGAGCCACGTCAGCCCCGCGCGAAGATGCGCTTCCGAGCTTCCTCCCACGGGATCGGCTGGGTACGTCCTGCGCGGAGATCCTCGAGGCGACGCAGGGCCTCCTCGGTCCACGCGCGCTCGATCTCCTCGGGCGGCTCCTCGCCCACGCTGTCGAGCAGGCGGAGCGCGATGACGCGCCGCTCGCTCTCCGGGAGCTTCAACGCCTCGTCGAGGAGCTTCTCGGCCGGGTTGCTCATGGAGCGCAGTGTAGCAGCGCTGGCCACGCTTCGGGGGTGCAGGTCGGGCGAGCTGAGCCCCTGCGCGGCGTGGCGAGCGCATCCCACGCCGCAACCTGGGACACACGCCGCACGCCGCAACCTGGGACGCGCTCCGGTCTCGCTACCCGGAGCGCTCCACGTTCCGCCGCGCAGGGTTCCAGCCCTCCCGCGCGCGCACCGCATTGCGACCGGAAGGGGCTCCGCCCCCCGCGGGCGCTCTGTCTTGCGGTTCCGGGGGGTCCGGACCCCCCTTTTGACACAGCGAACAGCGTTTTCAGGGGGTGAATGGCACAAAAATGCGAACTACGGAGCGGTTTCTGGCACAACTTGCGCCCTCGCCAACGCTCTGCAGAACGTTCTCGAGGGGTCCGGACCCCGGTGTGCCGCAATGCATTGCGTTTGTGCCAGTGCCGGACCCCCCTCGCTTGGCACACATGGAGGCCGAGACGGCACAGGTTCCGCGCGAGGCGCCGGGATCGCCTCAGCGACCGCGCTCGCGCGTCCGCTTCAGCGCCGCCTTGAGCACGTGCTCCGCGATCAGATACCCGAACCCCTCCCCGTCGATCCGCCGGAGCAGCTGGTCGCGGGCGATCTTGAGCGCCGCCGCGGTGGCGTCGAGGTTCCAGCCGTGCGCGGCGAGCTGCTGGAGGAGCCGCGCGCGCCGCACCTGCCCCGCCGAGAGCCGGTAGGTCTTCGCGTACTCCAGCGTGCCGTCGTCGCGCACGATCGCCTCGCCGATGTGGTTGTCGAGCGCCGGATCGAGCTCGGTCATGAACCGCTGCAGCGAGAACGGCCCCGCCCGGTACACGCGCTCCGCCGAGATCGGCCGGCCGAGGAGGCCTGCGGCGGTGTCCACGTGCAGCGCGCCGGCCTCGGCCCGCGCCCGGCCGAGCGCGGCCCGCAGATCGTCGAGCGAGCCGATCTGCGCCGCGTCGAAGGTGTGCGTGAAGGCCTGGCTGTCGCCGTTGTGGCGGGCCGCGTAGAGCAGCGTTTGCTCGAACAGATCCTCGATCAGCGTGCGGTGCAGCGCGCGGTAGTCGTCGGGGTGCGACACGACGAACACCGACGCGAGCAGCTCGCCGACGAAGAGCAGGAGGCCGCACTGCCCCTCGTGGATCTCGAAGACCCGCAGCGCGTCCTCCAGGCTCGGGATCGCCCGGCCGGAGAGCGACACCTCCACGCGCGGGTCGAGGCCGCGGGAGATCGCCCGCCGCGAGTACTCGGACCAGGCGATCTCGGGCGCGTTGAAATGCAGGGCGAGGAAGCCCTCCATCGCGAGGTGCTGCGGCAGGAGGCGCAGGCGGTTCCGCTCGGCCGGGTCCTCGCCGCGCGCCTCGCGCCGGGTCATGCGGTGGAGCACGTTGACGCCGCGCCACCGCTTGGCGAGCGGGATGCTGTCGGTCGGCGCCCCGAGCGCAGCGCCGTAGGACGCGACGGGCGAGCCGTCGTCGGTCCACCCGATAACGAGCGCGTGCGGCACGTAGGTCGAGCAATAGATCGCGCCGTCGCTGAGATCGACGACCGCCAGGGTGTCGTCGTACCCGTGGCGGGCGATGCGCAGGTCGTCGCGCGGCGCGGCCCGGAGGAGCGGGACGAGGCGCACGCCCGCGAAGACCTGGGCGTGCGTGGCCGAGAGGCCCCGGAGCGTGAGCGACTGGATCAGGGCCGGCGCCTTGGCCATCAGGACGCCTCGGGCGCCACGGCGGGCGCCTCCGCCGGCGCCGCGGCAAGCGCCTCCGCCGTCCCACCGGCGCCGGCGCCTCGGGCGTGGCGCGAGAGCAGGTCCGCCGCGCGCTGCGCGAGGTAGCGCTCGAGCTCCGCGAGCGGCGCCGTCCCCTCGGCGAACCGGGCGAAGCCGAGGACCGTCGGCAGGTCCTCGGCGTCGCGCAGGCCGACCGTCGGGATCGACGGGCCGAGCGCGCGGGGCGCGTAGCGCTCGCTGTCGAACACGGGGTTGATGTGGACGATCGACGTGCGTTGCCCCGGGTCGAGCCGCGCCCGGAAGCACCGGGCGACCTCGGCGGCGGCGCCGGCCGGGTCGTTCTCGAAGCCGTCCGAGACGAGGAGCACGACGTCGGGGCGGAAGGCCAGCGCGTCGAGCAGCGGCGTCGCGAGATCGGTCTGGCCGCGCGCGTCGACGAGGAGCTCGTCGGGCGTGGGCGCGGTCCAGAAGGCGCGGTACTCGCGGGCGGCGGCGCGGAGCAGGTAGCTCACGCCGAGCGCGACGGCGAGCGGGCGGCGGCGCTTCTCGCTCGATCCGGACGCCGAGTAGCTCCGGTCGAGCACGGCGGCGACGCGCCCGAGCGCGGCGGGGCTCCGGCGGAGCGCGCGGGCGGCGGCGCGCTCGAGCGCGGCGTGGAGCTCGTCGCGGCGGTCGCGCCGCGCCTTCTCGGGCAGGGAGAGCGCATAGAGGGCGAGGCGGGTGAGCGGGGCGCGGCCGAGGTCGATGGCGAGGTCGACGTCCTCGCGCCCGGCGGTGCGCTGCAGCCGCAGGCGCTCGCCCTCGGTCATGCGCGGCGCGGCGCGGCGCAGGAGCTCGTCGCGCGAGACGCCGCGGGCGGCGGCGAGCCCCTCGGCGACGGTCAGCGGCAGGTCGAAGATCGCCTCCTTCGCGTAACGGGCCTGCCGCGCGCGCTCGAGGAGCGGCGTCTCGAACGGCGCGCGCCGCCCGGGCTCGAACAGGAAGGGCCCTAGCTCGCCGGGGAGCCGGAGGTGGGCGTGCGCGGCGAGCGCGCGGACGTGGGCGCGGTACTTGACGGCGTCGAAGGCCGGCTCGGGCCGTCCGGCGAGGTAGCCGCGGATGACGGCGCGCGCGCGGCGGTTGTTCACGCGGCGCTCCCGGAGCTCGCGGAGCGCCCGGAGCGCGCGCTGCGGCGGGAGCTCCCGGAGCGCCGCCGCGATGAGCAGCCCCTCCTCGCGCCGGTCCGCGGCGGGCGTCTCGGCGCCTGTCGCGAGGAGGTTCACGGCGATGCGCGCCTGGTTGAAGTGGTTGATGCCGGCGGCGAGCGTGCGCGCGTAGAGGCGGCGGTAGTTGCCGAGGATGTACTCGTGGAGGAACTCGACGGAGACGACCTGCCCGCCCGAGGAGCCATAGAACTCGGCCTGCCCGGTGCACGCGAAGCAGGCGTTGATGAACATGACAAGGTCCTCGCGCTCGACGCGCTCGGTATGGAAACGTGCAGGGAACGCGGGGGGCGCGGGGGGCATACGAAGCGCCGCCCGGGGAATGGTGGGGCGATCAACCTACAACAGTTACCAGACTGGGCTCGGAAATCGCCCCGGAGTCCCACGGGCGGCGAGCACACGATACCCCGGGAGGGGCGCCTCGCGGAACGGATTGATTGAGCCAATTTGCTTCACCGGCGCGCTGGGCAGCGCCGGCGAGGGCGTGGCGGCGCGGGCGCTGCGCTGGCGCATCGCACGGGTCCAGGCGAAGACGCGCGGGCACCGGCGTCGCCGGCGCGGGTCCACGCCGGGCTACTCCGGCCAGACCTCGATCCAGACGAACAGCACCTGTCCGGCGGCCTGATCGCGGACGGCCACCGGATAGACCGTGCGCGCCCGGAGCGCCTCGACGAGGTGACCGTGATGGATGGCAAACCTCCCGATGAAGTCGTCGTTGACCAGGTCCCTGTCGATGAGCTCACCGCTCAGGTGGACATCCGGCGAGAGCGGCACGTGGCGCCAGGTCGGCGGGCCTTTCCAGCCGGGCGCGCAGGTGTCGCGCTGCCCCGGGCGATCGAGCGCGCGCCGCCCGAGCGACCGGCCGCCCACGAACAGCTCCGCCGAGCCGAAGGGCTCCGGCGGCTCGGTGCCCGCCCCCGCCGCCTCCGCGGCGACCCCGGCCACGCTGGCGGCGGCGACGGCCGGGTGCGCCGTGCTGAGCAGGTCGCCGATCGCGGTGAGCGCCCCCGGTGCGACAACGCCCATGCCGTCCCATTGACGCCCGTCCGCCTTGGCCGGGCTGATGACGGCGCCGTCGATGGAGATACGGACCCGGGCCGGCAGCGGCGTCGCTGCCGGCTGGCACGCCGCGAGGCCGAGGACGATCGCGCAGAGCGAGGCCGCTCCGAGAGGACGTGACTCCATGCTTCGAGAGCGTATCCCGGGGGGCGCGGGGCACCAACGCGGAAGAGCGGGCCGGTGGCGCGGCGCGGGCTCGCCAGCCCTATCGAACGTCGACACGGGACGCAAGAAGGGCAACGTGGTCATCACCGTGACATCCGGCGACAGGAACTGAAGAAGCGCCGGATCCGGGCGGCTCGCCGTCATGCGACGCGAGGGCGTCACTTTCCCATCAGGGATGCGGATCGCGTAAGGTTGTCTATGTCAACCAGCGCGTGCAGCGTGGCTGACTTGCGGCACGAGGACTGCGACATAGCTCACCATGAATACGTTGCGTCTTGTCTACGCTGTTCAGCTTCAGCTTGACGGGGCACAATGCTCGTCATCATGAGGATGGTCTTCCGAGGCGGCGCGGCGTACGGCCCGAACGGACGGTTCGGCGCGTGGGTGGTGAGCGTCGACGCCGGGGGGAGCGTGACGCTCGCGGGCCAGGCGCTCGGGGAGGAGATCCACCGGGGACCGGAGCCCCTGTCGGAGTCGGAGATGGCGGCGCTCGATCGGTTGCTGGGCGGCGCCGCGGCGGTGGACGCGGCGTCGAAACGAATGGGCGTCCCCGGGGAGGCGCAGGTTTGTTTCGACATCGAGACGCCTGCCGGACGCCGCGAGATCCGGCTATGGCACCGGGAGGCGCAGGAGCGGCCGCCGCTGGTGGGTCTGCTGCGCTGGCTCGACGAAGTGATCCAGGCGCGGACGGGGCGGTCCGCGGCCTTCGGGAGCTGAAAGGCAGCGGGGCGCACCATGACGTCGTGAACGGCAGCGGACCTGGCGTACGATGGCGCCGCCATCTAAGGGATCCCCTCAGGCCCCCTTCCTCTCCCGCGGATCTCGAGAAGAAACACGCCCACGCCGGCTGCTTCTTTGCTGCCACGGGCAAGCTGGATCCGATGATCTTCGAGAAGGGGAGCCATCGTTACGAGATTGCAGATCGCGCTTTTTCGACCAACGACGGCAATGGGCTCCTCGAGATGATCTTATCGGGCCCGGGCATCGGCCAGCATCTCAGACGTTGCGTTCAGCCTTACCTGGACTCGGGCGAGCTGGTCGAGCTATTGGAAGACTGGACGCGCCCCCCATTCCCCTGCATATCGTCTACCCGCCCAACCGGCACCTCAATGAACGACTGAAGATGTTCATCGACTGGTCGATTCATGATTTCGGTGAAGGTGCGCCCGCAAAATAGAAATTTCGCGGGTCCCGTCGGCTTCTGAGCTTCAGATCGACGCTCGACCCAATGACGCCTTCCTGAAGCTCATCGCCAGCTCGCGATGGCCGCCTGGAAGCTCAAGCGAGGACGGCGGTGACCCGGACTTCGACGCCGGCGCTGTGCCGCCGGATCGACGCGGTGACGGAGCGGTTCCGGGGCGATTCGGCCATGAGCACGACGATCCTGCGCCTCGGCATGCACCGGGCGATCGCGGGAGAGCTGATCGTCGAAGTCGGCCCCACGCTCCGCGTCCCCGTGTCGCGCGAGCGGGCGCGGGAGGTCCGGCAGCAGTTGCTGGAGAACACCGTGGGCATTCGCCGGCCAGGCTGAGCTCGTCCTATCTCACCGAGAGAACGAATTTGGCGAGCTCGCCCCCGCCCCAGACGGCGACCAGCCACCGCTCCAGATCGGAGACCGTCGTGACCAGCCCGCCGTTGCCGACCAGCGACCACGTGTACGGCCACGCGGCCGGGTCGTTGCTCCCGAACGTCGAGTGGCCGTACCCGATTGCGGTGTCGACCCGTTCCCACACCGGGTCCCCCAAGAAGCCGCTGTGTTGCATCCCGGCCGGCGTCAGGAGCTCGTCGCGCACGTAATCGGTGAACCCTCGCCCCGAAACGGTCTCGACGACGTCGGCCAGCAAAGTATAGCCCGAATTCGAGTAGTCGACCTCGCTTCCCGGCGCGAACCGCAGCTCCTGCGCGAAGATCCGCTGGCGGGCTTCAAGGCGCGCCATGGGCTCGAAGTCTCCCTCGGTGTCGTGGTACTCGTCGAACCCGGCGCTGCGCTGGACGATTTGCAGGACGGTGATCTCGGCTTTGTCGGCCGGCACGTCGTCGAAAAGGGTCGCGAGCGAGTCCGACACGCTGAAATTTCCCTCGTCCTCGAGCCTGAAGATGGCCGCCGCCGTGAGGTCCTCCATGCATGCGGGGTTCAGAGCAACCAGCGCAGTAAGGGCAACCACCATCGACAGAGAATTTCGTCTCGTACGGGATGTCATAGGGCACCCACGTTGCCAGACGAGGTGGCGAGATCGAGCGACGGATGACCAGGCAGGGGTTTTGCCCGACGAGCGGCGGGCTCTCCGGTACGAGGCGCGGCGCGGCGCCGGCGGATCGCACTGTATCTCCTGGGGCTCGCCGGGGGTCCGGGTTGGGGCCATCCCCCAAGGGGCTGCGATTCGTCGCCGCGCCCTCCCGAATTCTCGGGGGAAGCAACGGAGCGCCACGGTTCGTACCAGTGCCAGTAGTGCTCTGCCACGTCGGGCCTCCTGTCGCCCTCCGTGCAGCGGGCACGGCGCACAACTTTCTCCGCGCACTCGCCTCCGTCGTGCTCCAGCGGCATCCCGACGATCTCGATGGGATCTCCCGCGGCGGGAGGCTCGCCGCGCAGTTCATCTACCTCTTCAATCGCTCGAACCCCGGCGCGCTGCCACGGGCCTCCCCGGGGCGGCCGCGCCTCCCGCGCCGGGCCCACGCTCAATCAGCGCACATGAGCTGATCGATGATCTTGAAGCTATCGATGATCGTGGCGTACGCGGCCTCGGGGTCGTCGGTCGACGTCGACAGCGACATCACGACGACGCGAGAACCGTCGTCGCTCGCGGCGTTGCGGGTCGAGTACCCGAGCGTGCCCCCGGCGTGGCTCCAGTACCCTCCACCGCAGCTGGTCGGGATCCACATGATGCCGAGGCCATAATCGGTGCCGGGCGCGATCGGGTCGAAGGCAGGCGCCGGGACCGTCTCGTGGAGCTCCGCCATCTGCTCCGGATCGAGCAGCGATCCTTCGGTCAGCGCCCGCCAGAATTTCGCGAGGTCCGCGGTGGTCGTGACGAGGGAGCCGGCGGCGCCGGCCATTGTATGGTTCGCCATCGTGACGTCGATGAGCGGCCCGTCGACCTCGTACTGCTGGTATGCCACGGCGTGCGGGGCAGGCAGATCAGGCTCATCGCCGGGCTCGAACGTGTGGTCGAGGCCGAGCGGATCGAGGATGCGCGCCTCGACCTCCTCGCTCCAGTGATTTCCGGTGGCACGCTCGATGATCATGCCGGCGAGCACGTAGTTCGTGTTGGAGTAGGCCCACTGCGTCCCCGGATCGAAGGTCGGCTTGTGTTCCATGGCGAGCGCCACGAGTTCTTCCGCGTCCAAGTGGTCGAGCCGATGCTGCATGTACTCGTCGGCGGAGCGCAGCACGGCCAGGGCCGACTGCGGATCCGGGCCGTCCGGCTCGGCCGGACCGGTGTAGTTGTAGATACCGCTCGTGTGCTGGAGCAGCTGGCGGATCGTGATCAGCGAGCCGTCATTGCTGTTGCCCGACACGACGCCGGGCAGCCACCGCTCGACCGTGTCGTCCAGCGACAGCGCTCCCTCACCGGCTAGCTGCAGCACGACGACGGCGACGAACGTCTTTGTGTTGCTGCCCATCCGGAAGTAGCTGTCGAAGTCGACCGGCGTCTCGCTGTTGAGCTGCGCCACGCCGCTGCGGGCACGGATCCGTCGGTCACCTTCGAGCATTTCGGCATGCACGGCGACAATGCCGCTCGCTTGGATCCTGTCCACCCCCTCCTGGAGCAGCTTGTCGTACGTCGCGTCGCCCTCCTCGGAAGAGTTGTTCGGGCAACCCGCGACGAGAAATGCCATGCAGAAGAGCGGAATCGAGGACTTGCTGAGCGCCATGCCCGTGTGTTCCCGCTCGGCTTGGCTCCGTTCAACGGTTTTTACGATTTTCTCGATGTCGCACCGTCGCGCAGGTGCATGACGCGCTGCGGACCGCTGCGGGTGCCTGCGGCGACTTGCCATGGAAGCCGGCCCACCTGCGGGGCTCCCGCTGCACACCGGCCGCCCCGGAGGCGTCGCCCGTCGCTCGCGGCGTGGCTCTCGCGGCGAGTCATGAACGAACCTCGCGAGTCCGGGAACAGAGATACGAATAGGAGCGGCGCCCTCCAATCGACGCAAAAATGGTCGTCGGCGCGCGCCGGTGAGCCCAGGGCGCCCGCACACGACCAGGAGCCGATCATGAAATCTCTGCACCATTGTGTCACTTCTCCGAGAACGCGCGTTGCCGGCGCAGCCACGGCGCGCTCGCGAAGCGCCCTTTCGACGGTCCTTGTCTCGGCGCTGCTCGGATCCTCGACCCTGCTCGCGGGCTGCCCCGACAACGACGAGGCGCCGGCGAACACCGAGGCCAGCAGCGGCGGCGATGGCGGCAGCGGCGGCGAGCCTGGCAGCGGCGGCGGTGGAGCCTCCGGCGGCGGCTCGGCGGTCGAATGGGGAGGCTGCCCAGGCGACTTCATCTCCGAGTGCGCCACGGTCGCCCTGCCGCTCGATCCATCGAAGCCTGGCGGCGCGACGCTGCCCGTCTTCGTGTCGCGCCACCTCGCGCCGGGCGGCGCGGCGAAGGCGCAGGTCTGGCTCCTGCAAGGTGGCCCCGGCGACTCCGGCAACATGTTCACGGGCTTCATCGAGCAGCTATGGGAGCGCGTGATGCCCGATGTGGACTGGTACGTGCTCGAGCACCGCGGCGTCGGGCTCTCGAGCCGCCTCGAATGCCCGGTCCAGGAGGACCCGAGCTCGGAGGACGGGGCGGAGATCAGCGCGAGCGAGTGGCCCGCCTGCATCCAGGCGTTGAAGGCGCAGTGGGGCGACGATCTCGCGCACTTCACGACGTCAGCCGACGCCGACGATCTCGCGCGCCTCGTCGAGCGGACGCGCGAGCACGGCAAGAAGGTGATCCTTTACGGCGCCTCGTACGGGACGGCGCGCGCGCTGCGTTTCTTGCAGAAGTACCCCGAGGCGGTCGACGCCGTGATCCTCGACTCGATCGTATCGCCGGGCGCGCAGTACCTGTCCTCGTACGATACGCAGTTCGATCCCGTGCTAAAGGACCTGTCCGCGATCTGCGCCGCCGATCCGGTCTGCGGGGCAAAGCTCGGGCCCGATCACCGGCCCCGACCTCGGCCGAGCTCCAGGCGCGCTGCGATGCGCAGCGCGCCTGCCCGGGGGCAGCGCTGGAGATTGGCCAGCTCTACGATGGCTGGCCGCGGTATCCGCACGACCAGCTCTGGACCGAATGGCCGCGCTCCTCCGTGCCCATCCTGGCGATGAACGGCCTGCTCGATCCGCAGACGCCCATCGGCTTGGCGGAGCTGGCGGCCGACAGGCTGACCGCGCCCCACCAGACGTTCGTGGCGGTGCCCTGGAGCCCGCACGTGGTCACGTTCGAGTCCCCCGTGAAGACCGCCGATGCGGCGCCCTGCGGCACGCAGATGATGGCGAAGTTCATCGCGGATCCCGAGGCCCCTGTCGATACGACGTGCCTCCACGACCTCGTGCCCGTCACGTGGGACGAGGATCCGGCGGTCGTCGCGAGGCTCTTCGGCACGAAGGACATGTGGGAGAACATGGCCTCGATCCCTCCCGCGCCGAGGATGGCGGCGCCGATCGACTGGGCGGCCGTCGCGCGCTTCGCGCGTGAAAGGAGCCTCCGCGTCGAGCGCTGACCCGTACATCCCGTGAACGAAAAGAAGCGAGCGCCGGCAGGCGATTGCGCGCGCCGGCCTCTTCAGGGCCGGATGGCGAGCAGCGCCGGCGTTTGGCCAGGCGCCGCGGCGGCCACGAGATCGAAATCCCGACGAGGAACCGCTAAGCTTTCTGGCGACCACCCCTCTCCGGCCGGGAATTCCTGGCGGGACTGTTCTGGGGGGGGGCGAACCGTCGCGAGACGTCGCATCCCCGGGGATTTGGGGGGAGTGTGACGACGGATCGCACCCCCTCGGAAGGCATGGGCCCAATGGTCAAGCCCCGGGCCTGGGGAGCTCGCCGTGACCGAGCCGTCGCGTCGGGCTGCCATGGTCGCCTCGCTCGCCAGCACCCGATGCCGCGCCCTCGCCCTCGGGGACGAGGTGGCGGCGCGGGTCGTTCACGACGCGATCGGTCGGCTGCTCGGGCTGCCGGTGGCACCGGAGGCATGAGCCCCCTCACGCACCTGGTGATCGACCAGCACGTCAGCGCCTCGACCCAGAACCAAGCCCTCGCCTCCGTCGCTTCGAACGTTTCGCGCCGGTGGGAGGCCGTCTTGGATCGGCGCGAGGATTCTCGCCCTAGCGTTGTAGGAAGACGAAAGCGCCCTTCTTGTTCGAGATGACGATGTCCGGCCGGCCGTCTCCGTCGCCGTCCGCGACCGTGAGCTGGGTGCCTACCCCCGAATCGTCGTCGATGAGAACGGGCTGGAAGTCGATGCGTTCCGCCGCTCGCGCCTGCTCGAACCAGTAGAGCCGTGCCGGCGCGTCGAAGTCCGGCATGCCGGCAGGCACATGACCCCAGAAGCGCTCGCCGCTCACGAGGTCCTGGAGCCGGTCACCGTCGATGTCGGCGTGAGCGAGCGCGTGCGGCTCGTGCATGAACACGCTCGACGCGGCATCGGGTGTGGTCCCCGGAACGACGACGTGCTCCACGAACTTGGTGCCGGCCGCGTTCGGAACCTGCTCGAACCAGGAGAGCCCGTAGCCGTGAGCGGCGAGCGTGGTCGCTATGTCCGCATCCCCGTCGCCGTCCACGTCGACCACCGGCATCTGCGCTCCCCCGGCACCGAACGGCTGCTCGACGCGCGTGAACGGCAAGCCGTCGGGCGACTCTGGGCTCCGCGTGAAGTAGCCGCTCGCCTCGACCAAGTCGCTTGCGCCGTCCCCGTTGACGTCGCCTGCACCGAGGCCGTGCGTGAACGCGCCGTACCCCCGATTCTCGGTGAGCGCCCGGAAGACCCACGGCTCGGTCGGGTCCGCGCCGGGCGACGACGTTCCGAGCACGCCTCCCGACATGTGCACGAGCTCGGGCACGCCGTCGCCGGTGATGTCGGAAAACAGGGGCGACTCGTTGTCGATCGGCCACGGCAGTGTGTCGTGACGAGCCCAGAGCGCGTCGCCGTCGCGTGGGTTCTGGTACCAAGCCGCGGGCACACCCGGAAAGCCGACGACGAGGACGTCGGTGAAACCGTCGTGGTCGAAGTCGTAGGGGAACTCGAAAAAGCAATCCGAGTAGCCGTGCGGATCGAAGGCTTCCCTCGGCCAGACGGGATGGCTCGTGCCATACCCCGGACCCTCGTACCAATCCGGGCCCGCGATGACATCCGTCACCCCGTCGTGATTGAAGTCCGCAAAGCTCGCCCCCTCGCAGTAGAACTCGCGGTGCAGCGTGATCTTCACGAAGCGTGCGTCGAGGGCGGCCTCACGGGGGAGCGGTGGGGGCGCGGTGACGGTGCCCGCGGGCGGCGCGTCGGTGCCCGCGTCGACGGGCGCGCGCGAGGATTCGGCCGCGCAGGCGATGACCAAGGCGAGCGGTGTGCAGCACAATACCCCGATTCCCGAAGCCATCTCCGAGCGCTTAGCACGTCGTGGTAGAATCGGTCACCATGCGCCGGCCATCGCGCACGGTCCCGCTCGTCATCGGGAGCTATGCCCTGGCGAGCAGGAGGATGGCTCGCGCAAAGCCATTTCGACCTGTCAAGAATTTTCCACCAACGACCAGCAGTTGACATCACGTACAAAAAGTACGGATCCACTGATCCCCGACAAGAACCAACAGATCCAACGAGTTCACTCGACTGTGCAATATCGTCTACACCACGCTGCGCTCGTCCAAACGCCGTCACGCACGACCCCGCAGCGCACCGTGTCCAGCATCGACGGCTCCTCGGGCGGCTCTCGCCACCCGGGCCTGCTCGAGAGCGTTCCGCCTGACGCGCGGCATGCCGGGTCGTCGTCTACATGTCGGCCCCGATCGGCGGGGCCTCGCTCCAGGTAGGGTCTCGCCATCGCTTGACCGGTGGAGGATCCACCGGCATGCCGAGGTGCTCGAGGATCTTTGTGTTCGTGGCGCGCTCGGTGATCGCACAGAGGATGCGGATCCGCGCGTGGCACTTTCATGCACCGAGTACCATCGATTTCGAACGTTCGGCGCAGAAGTGTAGCCCACGGAGGCGCCTTGACTTCGCGAGCAACACCCCGCCGACAAGAGCTTCGATGGGCTGTCGGTCTTGGTCTCTCAGCGCTTCGGAGCCGACCCGCTCTGCCGGCATCTGAGCAGTGGAGTGGCTGGGAGGTTGAAACAGGCGGCAGCGCATCGAAGGGCCCGGCGACGGGGCGGCGAGCGAAGGAGAATGCCTCGGCGCTGCGCCGCCAGCCCAGACGCCGACCCCGATCGGTGATGCCGCGGGCCCTTGGCCGCGGGCGACGCGGCGGCGTAGGGCGCCCCGTTGGGCCACACCGGAGCCGCCCTCGGCGGCGAAGCAGGTGGAAACTATCAAAATCGTTGCTGTTTCCGGCGCCCGCTCGTCATCGACCGGTTTTTCTGGCGGGACAATTCCGCGGGGGCGAACCGTCGCGCTCTGTCGCATCCCCGGGGATTTGGGGAGGGCGTGACGACGGATCGCAGCCCCTCGGAAGGCGTGGGCCCAACCCGGGCCCAAGCGTCAAGCCTCGGGCCTGGGGAGCTCGCCGTGACCGGGCCGTCGCCTCGGGCTGCGGTGGTCGCCTCGCTTGCCAGCACCCTGAGCCGCGCCGTCGCCCTCGGGGATGAGGCGGCGGCCCGGGTCGTTCACGAGGCGATCGGTCGGCTGCTCGGCCTGGTGCCAGCACCGGAGGGGCGAGAAAGGTCGCGTCGACGGTAGCAAGCCGCATTGGCGAGGCGCCTGGATAGGACAGGTGCGGAGCTCCGCGGAGGCCGAACCGTCTTAACCTTGGCCAGCACTGTCGGAGATGGCGGCCGAGGTGGCACAGGACCGGAGCAGGCGAGAACCAGCGCCAGCAGGCCGAAAGCGAGCCAGACGATGAGAGGATAGCCGGCGCAAAGCCATTCCGACCTGTCAAGAATTTCCAACCAACGACCAGCAGTTGACATAACGTACATAAAGTACGATCCACTGCTCCGCCTGCAAAAATCCATCAGATCCAACGAGTTCACTCGGCCGCGTAATGTTGTCTACACCACGCTGAGGTCGTGAAAGTAATGGCGGGCCCGCCGCGCGAAGGTGCGCTTCGATTCGAGGTAGATCCGGAGATCCGGGTCGCCCCAGGCCGGATGGCACTCGATCTCCGAGCCCACGGCCCAGACCTCGACAGGGAGCTTGTCGCCCCCGTGCAGCGCGCGGAAGCGCTCGATGATCGCCACGAACGACGCGCAGTTCGCGTCCATCGCATGGTCCGTCTTGGACCCGTGCGCGAGCACGAGGATGTCCGCGCCCTGAAGCGCCGCGTCGAGCCGCCCGTAATCGTCGTAGGTGTAAACGACGTTGGAGCGCAGTCCGGTCACCTGCGCGCCCTCGCGCTCGAGCATCTCCTTCAAGGGCGCGCCGAGAGCGCCCGTCGCGCCGGTCATCGCCACGCGCCTTCCAGCGAGCGCACACCCTGTGCCCGCGAGCCGGTCGAACACCGTGGTGAACGAGCTCATGTAACGGTCCGGATAGGCGTGGTGCAGAGCATGGTAGGCGGCGTCGACGAGGAGCGCCCCCGGCGCCGGGACCACCGCCCTGTCCACGTGGTTCGAGTCGCGCCCGCGCCTGAACGTCACCCAGGCGAAGAGGACCGAGAACAAGAGGAGCGCGCACGCCGACCGGGCGGCCCCGAACATCGGAGAGAGCGCGATCACGTCAACTATGCATCTTGCTCCCTTCTCCGCCTGCAGGCGGCTCGTTCAGGACGTTCTGCGACGATGGCGAGCTTTCATCGCACCACCGTGGCGTGAAGAGTGCGTCCGGCTGAACGGCGTCAACCGCCGGGAGCGGCTGCCTGGGTGCCGCCACGCCCGCGCTCTCGCGGGGCGCGCCGCAAGCGTCCCGGGAGCGGATGGTCGCGCACGAGATGGACCGGGTGCTGCTGGAGCGGGCGGCGGCGCTTGTTCAGCCCAGCGCCATGACGGCGTGCGAGCGGCGCGCGGTGTCCAAAGCGCTGCGCATGGAGCGCCAGCGCTTGCGGTGAAGCTATGTCGACGACGGCCGGCGCATGTCCTCCGGCAAGTTGGCTTGCGGCAGGATGGTTGGTCGAGTACCTTGCGGGCAGCTCAACTCCGATGCTCTCTTCGACGAAGAGGGAAAGCGACGATCCGGAAATGGGAGCTGCCGAAGAGACCGTCTCGATCCGTGAGCCGATGTCGTTCGCGTTCGAGAGCGAGGCCGAAGCGGACGCCACGTGTCTCCTGATCACATGGTTTGCGATCGTCGAATCGGCAGCGCTCGGCGTCCTCCCCGTCCTCCCGGCGCTCGACCTGGCGCGGGAGCGCGACGATCTCGGGTATCTCGAGTCGTTCTTCGCGCACGGTATCCGGCACCTCAAGGACGAGCAAATGCACGCCAACCTCTGGTGCAAGGCGCTCCTCGATTTCAGCCGCGCCTACCCCGACGTGGTTAAGCGCGCGCGCCTGCCGGGCTGGCTGATGAAGATGATGCTCCGCAAGGTCGCCGTCCCGCACGGCGTGCTCGAGTTCGCCGTCGATTGCCTCGCCTTCGAGGTGGTGATGAGCGCCTTCTACAAGGTCGCCGCGCCGCGCCTGTCGTACCCTCCGCTCGAGCCGGTGTTCCGGCGCCTCGCCAGCGACGAGGAGGCGCACACGGCGTACGACCTCGCCTACCTCGAGGGCTTCTTCGCCCGGTCGAGCCGGTCCGCGCACCTGCGCGCGACCGCGCGCTACTGGTGGCACACGGCGGGCGTGCTCGCCACGGTCGTGCCGCTGCTCCGGGCGCTCGATCGCCACAAGCCGCTGCCCCGCGGCTCCTTCCGGAAGGCGCTCGCCGCGCACATCCAGGAGTCGGGGATGCCGGGCTGCCGTCGCCTGATGCCCGCGCTTCTCAGCGGGCAAGCTGCGTAGTCCCATGGGCGAGATCATCCACGATGGGTGGATTCACGGCGCCTCACCGCTGGACGGCGCCCCGCTGTGTCCCGTGCGGGTGACGACGGCCGACGGGATCCGGGGCGTGGTCCGCCGCGCCCGGCAGGCGCAGGCGGCGTGGGCAGCGCGGCCGATCGCGGAGCGGGCGCGCCTCCTCGCCGAGGCCGGGCGCTGCTTGATGGGGAAGGCCGACGAGATCGCGGCGGAGCTCCATCGCGAGCTGGGCAAGCCGATGGCCGACGCGTACGGGGTCGATCTCGGCTCGACCCCCGAGGTCTTTCGCTACTACACGACGCGCGCCGAGGACTTCCTCCCGGCCGAGGACGTCGCGTTCAACCCGGTGATGTTCCCGCGGAAGAAGGCGCGGGTCGAGCGCCTACCGCACGGGGTGGTCGGCCTCATCATGCCGTGGAACTACCCGGTCTCCATCCCGGTGCACAACCTCGTCCCGGCGTTCCTCGCGGGCAACGCCGTTGTGCTCAAGCCGTCCGAGCACGCCGCCCGGACCAGCGCGGCGCTCGTCGGCGCCCTGTCGGACGCGCTGCCCGAGGCGCTGCTCGGCCTCGTGCAGGGCGGCGCCGAGGCCGGCGCGGCGCTCGTCGAGGAGGTCGACCAGATCGTCTTCGTCGGCGGCGTCGTGGGCGGGCGGGCGGTGGCGCGCGCCGCGGCGGAGCGCCTGATCCCGGCGCAGATCGAGCTCGGCGGCAAGGACGCGGCCATCGTGCTCCGCGACGCGGATCTCGATCGGGCAGCGCACGGGATCGCCTGGGCCGGCTTCGTCAACGCCGGGCAGAGCTGCGCGGGGGTCGAGCGCGTCTACGTCGAGTCCGAGGTCTTCGACGCGTTCGTCGGGCGCCTCGTCGCCGTCGCCGAGCGGCTCCGCGTGGGCGACGACGGCACCGCGCCGGGCACGGTCGAGATCGGGCCGATGGCCACGCCGGCGCAGCTCTCGCGCGTCGAGGCGCACGTCAGCCAGGCGGTCGCGGCCGGGGCGCAGGTGCGCTGCGGCGGTGCGCGGCATGGCAACTGCTACCTTCCGACGGTGCTCACCGGCGTCGACCCGTCGCTCGACCTGCTGCGCGAGGAGACCTTCGGGCCCGTGATCCCCGTCGTCGCCGTTCCGGACGCGGACGCGGCGATCCGCGCGGCCAACGAGAGCGCCTACGGCCTCACGGGGAGCGTGTGGACGCGCGACGTCGCGCGGGGCGCGGCGCTCGCGCGAGAGCTCCGGGTCGGGGTGGCGACGGTCAACAACCACATGTTCACGGCCGCGGCGCCGCAAGCCGTGTGGACCGGGCGCGGGATCTCGGGCTACGGCGTGCAGAACGGCCCGGCGGTCGTGCAGGCGATGACGAGGCCGCGGCTGCTCGCGGTCGACGAGAACACCGCGCCGCGCGAGCTCTGGTGGTTCCCCTACGACCGCGCATTCTTCGATCTGGCGCGCGGGATGGTGCGCTCGCTGGGCAGAGGACCGAAGCTCGAGCGGCTCTCGTCGGCGGGCCAGATGGTCCGCGGCGCGGCCAGGCGGTGGCTCGCGGCGTCGCGCTCCGGGGAGGAGCGCTCTTGAGCGGAGCGCGAGAGAACGCGGCGCTCGCCTGGAGCGCCTATTTCACCGCCGCGGTGTGGGCGTCGCTGGGCGTCCCGGGCGCAGCGCGCTTCGACACCCTGAGGGGGCGCGTCCTCCACCAGGCCGCGCGCTGGGGCGGGAGCATGCTCGGCCTGCGCGGCGACCACAGCGTCACGAGCCTCCTGCTCGCCGCGCGCCACCTCGGCCTCGGCGCGCTGCTCGATGAGATCGCCCCCGAGCAGGTGATCGAGCTCGCCGCGGGGCTGTCGCCGCGCGGGGCGGAGTGGGCAAGAGCTCGTCCGGTCGTGTACATCGAGGTCGACCAGGCCGCCGTGATCGACGCGAAGCGGCGTCTGCTCGAGCCCGCACAGCCGCGCGGCGAGCTCGTCCTCGTCGCGGCGGACCTGCGCGAGGCCGACCTCGGCGAGGCGCTCGGCGCGGCGCTGCGCGACCGCCGCACGGCGGTCGTCTCCGAGGGGCTGACCGGCTACCTCGACGAGCCCGCGCTGCGCGGGCTGCTGCGGCAGGTGCGCCGCGTGGCGAGCCGCCTGAGCTCGTGCGTGGTGCTCATGGATTTCTACCTGCGCGACGGCGCCGCGGCCACGCCGGCGCGCGACGCCGGGGTGCCTGGGGAGGCATGGCTGCGCAAGCGCGCGCTCCGCTCGATGCTGCGCCGGGGACTCGACGACCTCGAGCACCTGCGCGCGCTCGTGTCGTCGGAGGGCTTCGAGCTCCGCGCCGCGCACACGGCGCGCGACCTTGCGGTCCGGGCTGGCATCGCGCCGCCGCTGCTCGAACTGTTCGTCATCGCGGAGCTCGCGCCCGCGCTGAGCGGCGGCGACGCCGTACGGTAGCAGCGGTGACCGGCCGCCGCGCGGGCATCCCCCGGAAGGCCCCCGGCTCGCGGCGCGCGCGGGAGCAGGCAGAAGCGGAGGCGCGCGCGGAAGCGCGGGCGCGGGCGGCGATCGAGGTGGCACGCATCGAGGCCCAGGCGAAGGCGCGCCTCGAGGCCGACAACGCGGCGCGCGCGCACGAGCTGGCCGTCGCCCGCGCGCGCCGAGGGCCGGCGCCGCGGGCCTGGTGCACGCGCTCGCCGCCGCGCTCGGCCTCGTGCTGTGCGGCGGCGCAGCGGCCGCGTACGGGGTCGCGCAGCACGTGGCGGGCCTGGAGTAGGGAGCCCGGCGGCTCCGCGACGCACAGGCGGCGCTGGCAGAGGAGCGCGAGAGCGCGAGGGCGGCCGAGCTCGCGGCCCTCGACCGGCGCCACGCGGCGCTGCGCGGCCGGCCCCTCGCCCGCGAGGCCGAGGAGGCGCGCAATGCCCTCGATCTGCGGGCGCTGGACCGCGATCTGCTACGACTTCACCGTCGGGGACGACTCCGCCGCGCGGAGGGAAGATCTGCACGCCGTCGACACGCACGAGGCCGGGCATTTTCTGGGCCTCGACCACACCATGGCCGGCCCCGAGGCGACCATGCACTCCAGGTACGACAGGTCGGACCCGATGAACTTCCGCACGCTGCACGACGACGACATCGCGGGCATCTGCCAGATATACCCCCCTCGGGCTCTCTCCACGTCGACCTGCAACCCCATCCCGCCGCACGGGTTCTCGCCCGAGTGCGCCGATGACCAGCTGGTCCGCTGCAGCGCGGCGCCGCCGGCCGCCGGAGGCCCAGGATGGAGCGCCCCGCTGAACACGCTCGAGTCGAACTGGGCCTATATGGTGATCGCGTCGCTCGCGTGGTCGCTCAAGGCTTGGTTCTCTTTGCTCATGCCCACGGCGCCGCGATGGCACGAAGCACACCAAGCCGATCGAGAGCGCGTTCTGCGCATGGAGTTCCGCTCCTTCGTGCAGCGTTTCATTCTCGTTCCGGCGCAGATCCTCCATACCGGTCGAACTCTCGTCTATCGGCTCCTTGCCTGGCGTCCCGAGCTGCCCATCTTCTTCCGCTTCCTTGATGCGCTCTGACGGCCGGGGCTGCCCGACGCACTGAGGCACGGGCAGCCCGACCGCGAACCTACAACCTCGAACCACGAAACGAGGGATCCTTGACCAGCCGCAGCGACGATCACCGAATCCCGGCTCTCCGGCAGGACGGATCCGCTCGGCGATTCGAGACGGCGGTTCGGCCCATTTCGAGGGTCGCCAAGCGCTTGATCGAGGACTAGCCGGCGCGGTCGTCGTCGCCCGCGCCGCCGCGCGTACCTCGTCGCGCAAGAGCCGTCCATCGCGCGGTCACTAGCGAAAACTGGGCCGGGCCGTGCTCGGAGGGTCGGACCGAGGCGGACCAGGCGTGGGCCGTCGGGCGCAGAACCGAATACGAGGTGCGCCGGTGTAACCGCCGTTTCGCACTCGGGCGCCGCGTGGCCGCGAAGAGCGCCGCCGTCCAGACGCACTTCCCCTCGCGATGAAATCGTTCAACGACAACGGCAACTTCGATAGGCTGCGCTTCACAATCGCGGTGGAGCACGCGATCGTGCTATGCGTAGCAGATGCCCGTGCGCCGCCTAAAACTCTCTTCTTCCGCCGTCCTCGCGTGTGTGGTGCTGCTCGTCGCGGCGTGCAGTGAGGGCGCCGACTCGCCTGGCGGAACCGCGAGCACGGCCAGCGCCGGGACCACGAGCGGCAGCGGGACAGCGGCGGGTGGCGGCGGCTCGCCCGGCAGTTCCGGCTCGAGCGCGACCAGCGGGGGCGCGGCGAACGCCGGTGCAGGAGGCACGGCCGGCGGGGGCGCCGGCGGAGCGGGCTCGGGTGGCATGGGCGGCGTATCCGACGGTGGCGGAGGTACCGCGGGCAACGGAGGTGACGGAGGGGGCAGCGCTGGCGCGGGCGGCGGCCCGGCATTCCAGCCCTGCCCGGCGAGCGGCTCCTGTAAGGTCATGCCCTTCGGCGATTCAATCACGCAGGGTTTCAATGTCGCCGGCGGCTACCGCGCCCCGCTGTTCCACCTCGCGCTCGAAGCGAACCGCGACATCACCTTCGTCGGTTCCGCCAATGATTACAGCGTGCCCATGGTGGACGGAGTGACGTTCCCGAGGAACCACGAGGGTCACGGCGGCTGGACGATCGAGGGCAACAACGGCATCGCGCAGCTCGTGGGCACCAGCATTCCGAATTACAAGCCCAACATCATTACGTTGATGATCGGAACGAACGACATCAACGGTAACATCAACCTTGCGGACGCACCGAATCGCCTGGGCAAGCTGCTCGACTCGATTTTCATGCGTGATCCGAACATCCTCGTGGTGCTCGCGCAGATCGTGCCGACGAGAACGGACGGCACGAACAACGCCATCAAGACCTACAACGCGGCCATGCCCGACCTGGTTTCGACGCGCGTCAGCAAGGGGCAGCACATCGTGCTGGTGGACATGTACACAGCGTTCACCAACGACGCGAACTACAAGCAGTCCCTCTTCGCCGACAATCTCCACCCGAACCAGGCAGGGTATAACCGCATGGCCGATGTTTGGTTCGAGGCGTTGAGTCCGTACCTTCGCTGAAATCGAAAGGCGAACGCCACCAACGCTCGAGCAGATTCGCGGCGCACGCCGTTCGAGCCGAAATTGAGGAGCTCGCGGCGTAACCCCGGCTATTGGTTCGCCCCGGCGCAATCACCTCGCCTGGTATCGAGAACGAATGGCAGCACGACGCGGCTTCCGGCTCTCAAGAGCCCCACGGCGTCTCGCCAGGACAATGACTATCGGGTGCGCGCGCCGAACCTTGATAGAGCGACCTTCGATGAACCAGGGTGGGATCACGGGATCCCGACGGGTACGGCCGCCGGGTCGTTTCGTTGCTGTCACTTCCCTCGGCCTCGCGTGCTTGGGTCTGCTCACCAATTGCGACGATACAGAGGATGGGGATGGCCGAGTCTTCATCAGCGGAGTGAAAGACACGAGCGGCAAGGTCGGCGGCGTGGCCATCGATTTCGTTCCCAATCGCTCTGGCGACCACGCCGCGAAAGTGCAGCTGGACGTTCAGGTCTGGAATGGCGACTTGATGATGAACGGCAAAACCGCCGAGCACGAGTGCTTGGACCTGCCGGCTTTCGGTCGGCTCACGCTGCTCTCCCACGGCGGTGAGCTGACTTCCAACGCGCGAGTCCGCTTCGTCGCCATGCGCCAAGGCCCCGCTTCGAAAAGCAGCGCGACAGCAACTGCGGGCGCGGGCGGCGTATCGGCAGCCGGGCCCGTCTGCGCGGGCATCGAGCTAGATGACGCCGTTTGGCCGAGCGTAGGCGCCAGCGTGCCGCCCGTCGACTCCGGCGGAAACGGCGGATCCGCAGGCAGCGGTGGCTCGAACGGCGGAACGAGCGCGGGCGGCACTGGAGGCAACGACGGCGGGACAGGCGGCTCGCCCGACGCCGGCGCTGGCGCCGGCAACGCGCTGCCTCCGCCGTCTCGGGACGAGAGCCGCCCGCCGGCCCGCAATGGCTCCGCGGGCTGTCGCCGTCTTCTCCGAGCGCGCTCGCGTACGACAAGCCGCCGTGCGCTGCGCTCGATGGCTTCACCTTGCACGCAGCGACGCGCGCCGGTGCGCACCATGCCGCGGCGAGGGAGGCGCTGCTGCGTTACGTGCTGCGACCCCGATCGCAAAGGAGCGCGTCGAACCGCAGCAGGACGGCCTGGTGCGGCTCTCGCTCAAGCGCGCCTTCGGTGACGGGACTGTCGCGGTGGACATGGATCCGCTCTCGCTCCTGTGCCGCCTCGCGGCCAGCGTCCCGCCGCCGCGCTTTCACACCGTCAAGTACGCGGGCGTGCTCGCCTCGGCAAGTCGCCCACGTTGGCGCGCAAGCGCATCGGACCGCGCCCTGCGAAGCCAGAAGAGCCTACGACGGCGGACGATGACGCCGCTCCGAAACGCAAGCGTGGCGGCTATCGAGCGGTCGACAAACCGCGCCGAGCTCTTTCGACCCAGGACCGAGCCATCACGACGCTCGCGGTCCCACCCTTTCGGCTTGCTGCATTACGTTTCTTCGCGCTGCGCTCCGGCTTCTTTTACCTACGCGCCGCCGCCTTTTACCTACGCGCCCGGCTTCTTTTACCTACGCGCCGAACGATACGGTCGCGGCCGGTATGGTGACGCGCCTATTTTGAGCTGTTGCTTCACAACTGAACCGGCGCGCCTCAATCCATTGCTGGTCGGGAGGCCATGAGCTAGGGTCGAGTCCCAGTCGCGCCCTTCGCGCGCGCGGAGTTACCGATGACAAGCGCCCGTTCCTCCTCCCTGGTCCTCGCCCTGTTCTCACTCTCGGGTGTTGCTTGTTCGTCGAGCAGCACCCCTCCGTCGGAAGAACCGGGGGTCGCAGGCGCGGGCGGCCAAGCGCAGGCGGGCGCCGGTGGTAACGCCGCGAGCGCGGGCAGCACCCCGGGCGGTGGCTGGCCCGGCTCCGCGGGCGCGGGCGGAGCGGCCGCAGGCGGCGCCGGCGGCGCGGGCGGCAGCGCGAGTGGCGCGGGCATGGGGGGGGCGAGCGGTGGTGGCGGTCAAGCCGGCGACAGCGGCGGCAGCGCAGGCGGCGCGACCGGGACGGACGCGGTCAAGAGCGCTGGCTGCGGCAAAGCGAAGACTCTGCAAAACGGCACGATCGACATCTCGTTCGGCGGCGCCTCTCGCAAGTACATCCTTCGCGTGCCGAGCGATTACGACAAGGACAAGCCGTATCGGCTCGTGTTCGCCTTCGCGGAGTCCGGCTCCTCCGCCATGTCGGTGGCGAACCGGAACTACTTCACGATGGCGACGCTCGACACTGGAGCTACCACCATCTTCGTCGCGCCGGACGCCGCGAACGGCGCCGGTTCCTGGAGCAAGTCGGACGTGGAGCTGACGGACGCGATCCTGGAGGAGCTCGAGGGAGATCTCTGCATCGACAAAACTCGGATCTTCGCCACCGGCTTCAGCTTCGGGGGAGCGATGTCGTTGGCTCTCGCCTGCACCCGCGCGGACGTGTTCCGAGGCGTCGCCTTCTTTTCGGGGGCAGATCTCACGGGCTCCTGCACGGCGACGTTGACCAAGCCGATCGCCTACTACGCGTCGCAAGCCAGCGGTGACAGCAGCGGCCCCCCCATGCCGACCAGCGGTCGCGTCAAACAAGCCGAGTTCGCGAAGGTCAACGGCTGCATGGAGGAGCCGTCGGCGACCACCTTCCCGGCAGCTGGCCAGCCCCACACGTGTACCGAGTACAAGGGCTGCTCCGCAGGTCACCCCACCAAGTACTGCGTGTTCGACGGCCCGCACGGCTGGGAGCCGAAGGACCCCGGGCAATCGACGAGCTGGAACGCCCCCGAGGCGTGGAAATTCATCACGCAATTCTGATTTCGAGTCGAGGACTGCGTCGGGCGCAACGACGATGGGGAGGCGGTCGCCGGGCGACGCCGTCAAAGCTCGCAGTTGGCGGCGGAGTCGGCGGCCTCTACGAGGCACACGTCGCCGTCGGCGCCGTTGGTGAGTCGGTCGCCATCGAGAGTGTCCGTCCCCGCGACGCCGTCGAGGTAGTCGTCTCCGCCATCGCCGAAGAGCTGGTCGTCCCCGCCGTCGCCGAACAATCGGTCGTTGCCGGCGCCGCCGGAGGTAGCCGCTCCGCAGACCGCGTCTTTGACCTGGCCAGACTCGGCTGCACGCTACGCGGCGCCGGAAGAGGGCGGTGCCCTCGCCGAGCGACGAGGAGCAAGCGATGCCAGGGAGCAGGGATCTGGTGCAGTTGCGTGCGGCGTTGTCGAGGTATCGAGAGCAGCAGCGGCGCGGGAAGTACCCGAGGGAGCTGCGGGAGCGGGCCGAGGCCTATGCGAAGGAGCGCTGCCGGGCGGGGGCGACGCCGAGCGAGATCGCGGCCGAGCTCGGAGTCCGCACCGTGACCGCCAGCCGATGGGTCTCCGGAGGTGAGGGCTCCGACGAGGGCGCGCCGCGGGCAACACCCAAGACGGTCGAGGCCTTGCCGTTCGTGCCGGTGGTGGTGCGTCCGGAGCGCCGGGATGCATCGGCGATGCGGCTGAGGCTTGCGTTCGCCGACGGGACGCGGATGCAGGTCTGTGGGCTCAGTGCGCGCGATCTCGTGGAAGCGATCGACGCGGTGCGGAGGGGACGGTGACCCCCGCGACGATAGCGGTCTACCTTGCCGTCGGTCCGATCGACTTGCGGGGAGCGTTCGACCGGCTTGCCGCGATCACCCGGCAGGTGCTGTGCCTCGACCCGGCGAGCGGCGCGCTCTTCCTGTTTCTCAATAGAAAGCGCAACCGGCTCAAAGCGCTTTGGTGGGATCGCAACGGATACACGATCCTATATAGACGTCTCTCGAAGGGGAGTTTCTCTCTGCCCCCGTTCACGGAGGCGGACGGCAAATGCATCGAGCTGTCGGCACAGGATTTCGCCCAGCTGCTCGCTGGCCTCCCCGTGGACGAGCTGGCAAACCGTCGCCGGATTGTCCACTGACCGGGACACGAGGACGTAGCTCGGAGGCCGAGGTCTCGGCCTCGGTGCGGCACGATGGCTGCCGGCGCAGCGCGACGGGGAGATGAAGCAGAGCGCGTGCCGGGCCGCCCGGAAGACCTCGTGAGGGCGCATCGCCGGGGGTGCAGCACGCCCCGTCGTGCATTCCGCGCAGCGACCCGATTTTCTCATTGAATCAGTGAAGTATCGATGAAGAGCCGCTGCCCTCGCTGACGGCGTGACTCCCGCTTCCATCAAGCGTTCATCCTCCGGCAGTTTCTGAGCACGAGGCACTTGCCAAGAGGGGACAGAGGGTGCATTCATGGCGCGCCTTGTCCTCGACGGCGCGACACGGTGACACCGAGCTACCGCAAGCGGCGGAGACAGAGCGCTTTGACGGCGCGGCGCTCGTGCTCGGCTATCTCCAGGCCAGGGCACAAGGACAAGCCGCCGCGGTGGACGCCGCGTCGCTGGTCGACGCGCTCTTACGGCGGGTGCAGGAGCTCGAGGCGAAGCTGACCGAGCTGTCGACGGCGGAGCAGCAGGCGCGAGAGCTCGATCGCTTGGTCGAGTCGCTCAAGGCGCAGAATCAACAGCTGCAAGAGACGATCCGTGCCTTGGAGATCGGGTTCCGGCGCCATGTCTCCGAGCGGGTCTCGCCGGACCAGCTGCGGCTTTCGCTGGCCGGCGAGCCAGGCGCCTCTCCGGCTCCGGCCGAGTCGCACGCCGAGGGCGTCGACGCCTCGGCCGAAGCGGCTTCGAGCGAGACCGGCAGCCCGCCGCAGGACCCCGCGAGCCCGTCGGAGCTCGCGGGAGCGGCAGAGTCGTCCTCCGGCTCCGACCACGGCGGTCGCAAGCGCGTCAAGCGCCACGACCACGGGCGCCGTCGCATCAGCGTCATCCCGAGGGCGATCGTCGAGATTGTGCCGCCGGAGGTGCTGCCCGGACGAGAGCCGATCGCCTGGGGCAGCGCGAACGCCGGCCAGCTCGGCAATGGCAGCCTGAAGGTGAACATCCCCATCGCCGTGATCGGGCTCTGAGCCTGATGCGACGACGCTTCGCTCGACGGCGGACCCAGGGGATCGTAGCGATTCCCTGGGCGGTAGCTGGCGATCGAGAGCTCGACCGGGCGAAAGCGCGGCGAAGGCAAGGCGTCGAGCGGGTACCACGCGAGCTCGGCGATCGTGCGATCCGTCGTCACACTCTCCCAAGATCCCGGAGAATCCGACGGATCGCAACGGAGTTGAAGGAGTCAGCAATGATGCGCGTGGCGATCCTCGACGACTACCAGGGCGTGGCGCTCCGGATGGCCGACTGGAAGAGCCTCCATCCGGCGGCGGAGGTGCAGGCCTTCGCCGACCACCTCGACGACCTCGACGCCCTGGCCGAGCGGCTGCGCCCCTTCGACGGCGCGGTGCTCATGCGCGAGCGCACGCCGTTTCCGCGCGCGCTGCTCGAGAGGCTGCCGCGCTTGCGGCTGCTGGTCACGGCCGGCATGCGCAACGCGTCGATCGATCTCGCGGCGGCGACCGCGCGCGGGGTCCAGATCTCGGGCACCGACATGCTGCCCTACCCGACGGCGGAGCTGACCTGGGGGCTGATCCTCGCCCTGTTCCGGCACATCCCGCGCGAGGACCGCGCCGCGCGCGAGGGCCGCTGGCAGACGACGCTCGGCCTCGGCCTGAAGGGCAAGACGCTCGGGCTCCTCGGGCTCGGCCGGCTCGGCGGCCAGGTGGCGAAGGTGGGCAACGCCTTCGGCATGGCGGTGATCGCCTGGAGCCAGAACCTCACCGCCGAGCGCGCCGCGGAGGCGGGCGCGCGCCTCGTGCCGAAAGACGAGCTCTTCGGCCGCGCGGACGTGGTGAGCATCCACCTCGTGCTGAGCCCGCGGACCCGCGGGCTGGTCGGCGCCGCCGAGCTCGGCCTGATGAAGCCCGCGGCCTTCCTGGTCAACACCTCGCGCGGCCCCATCGTGGACGAGGCGGCGCTCCTCGCCGCCCTGCGCGAGCGGCGCATCGCCGGCGCGGGGCTCGACGTCTTCGAGCCCGAGCCGCTGCCCGAGGGTCATCCGCTGCTCGCCCTCGACAACACGGTGATCACGCCGCACCTCGGCTATGTCACCGAGGAGGGCTATCGCCTGCTCTACGGCCAGGCGGTCGAGAACAT
Organism: Sorangium sp. So ce590; assembly: GCF_051521365.1. Lineage (NCBI taxonomy): Bacteria > Pseudomonadati > Myxococcota > Polyangiales > Polyangiaceae > Sorangium > Sorangium sp. So ce590. The sequence goes on along the minus strand of NZ_CP150346.1, from coordinate 2,388,712 downwards.
CCGCGCATTCCTCGACGGCAAGGTGCTCCGCCCCCTGAATCGGCTGGCAGCAGCGCCGGCACGCCCCTGAGGGTGCCGCTGGCCGGCGTGCTCCGCGGCGGAGAGGCGCTCAGAGGAACTGGCTGCTCCACTTGCGGAACGTCATGATACCCTTTTCCCCGGCGCACAGGACGGGCTGGGGGCGATAGATCTTGTTCTCCCAGATCGGGATGTCCTCCTCGATCTGCCGGCACACCTCGGCGGCGAGGGCCTGAGCCAGGCGCAGCGCGCCGTCGTTGCGCAGCCAGAAGGCGACGCGGACGTCGATGAGCTCGTCATCGATCGGGGTGACCGTGTTCACGAAGAGGAGCTCGACGATCCCGGTGAAGCGGATCGTCCCGTACCCCATGCCGTGGCCTTCCCAGGTGATCGTGCCGTCGACCACCTGGCCGCCCGGGCCCTTCTGCTTCACCGCCGAGCGGGATCGGATGATGTGGCCCTCGAACTCGACCTCGGTCCGGGGGGGCGCCGGCATGCTGTGCACAACGACGAAGTGGGCTGGATCCACGATGTTCTCGAGCGTCTCCTGGACGTGCGTCCGGATCCTCCAGCGCTTGCTCATGCCCGGGGACCACTCCGCCGACCGCGCCTCCGGGAGCGGCGGGATCTCGAACTCGGGAGGCTCCCCGCCGAGGGCGTGGTGGACAAGGATCACGCCGTCGAGCTCCCGGACTTCCCAGCAGCGGATCCTCGCCTTCGGGGGGATCGTGTCCGCGTAGGGGATACGCACGCACACCCCCTGGCCGGAGATCACCCATCCGTGGAACGGGCACCGGATCCCGCCCTGCTCGACGCGGCCTCCCACCCCGAGGTGGGCGCCCATATGGGGGCAGTGGGCGTCGAGGACACGGGCCTCGCCGTCCTGCGTCCGGAACAGCACAAGATCCTGCCCGAAGCAGCGGAGCGGGAGGGGGCCGCCCGCGGACAGCTCGTCCGAAGACGCGACCTGAAACCAGCCTGTCGGGAACGGCTGAAGAGGGATTCGAGCGCTCACGTGGGTCTCCTCGGCTCCGCGTCTGTCGGGGTCGCCCGGGCGCGCGTGCAGCGCCGGGGGATGGGGTCGGGTCGTGCCGGCGGTCGCGGCATGAGCTCACCATCTTACGAGACCCGGGCGCGTCGAGGTACTGCCAAGCTGGCACCCGCGGGCCCCGCGCGCCCGAGCGGGCGGCCGCGCGCCAGCGTACATCGCGTGTCCGCCGCCTGACCTTGCCCGCCCGCGAGCTGCTCGCGCAACCCGTTCCAGGCTGGTCGAGCGACGACGCGACAACCGCGACCGACGCGTGCGGCGGCACCTCGACGTGGAAGAGCGTCGCGAGCAAGCGGAGCGCGAGCGCCGGGTGCTCACGGAACATCTCGACGAGGGCGTTGTGCTCGAGCGTCGGCATGACGCTCGGCCTCGAGCACACCCCATGCCGACATCAAACGACGGGAGAACGCGAGGCGAGAGCCAATTCAGGGGTGGCAGCGCCATGGCGGAGCGGCGCTGAGGTACGTGGTCATCTCGCTTTCGGCCGAGGGTTTCGAGCCGCGCAATACTCACGGAGCCACGTCATCCTTGAGCTCTCAGCGCAGCCCATCACGGCCATGGCACGCTCGATGGCGTCAAATCGCGCCTGGTCGACAGGAAGATCGAGGTCGCCGATCCAGTCAACGACGTGCTCCATGGCGAGCCCGCGACGGTCAACGCACCGGCTCGTACTCGAATGTGGCTGTTGAACCGCCGGTCACGTCATACGAATCACCCAGCACTCGGAGCCGGTAGAGCGCGGCATGCTCAGCGTCCCACACGAGCAACCCGAGTCCGATGCGGTACGACTCGTCACTCTCATGGATCGATGTCCCGCTCAGGGATGCGAACGCGGTCCAGCTCGAGCAGCCATCCACGTCGGTCGGGATCTCCGCCAGCGCCGCGAAGGACGTCCCCCTCTCACAGATTGACTCGGCCGCAGTAGACCGAAGAGAAATCACCATCGCCGATCGGATACCAAGGTCTCCTGCATCAGACACGGTCCCATCTGAAAGGCGCACATAATCGCCGGCCCCGACCTCCCGCGCCGTCAAGGTAACCGTTTTTGGCCACGTACCTGCATCAGGGGATGCGATTGAACCCCCGCCGGCCCCGACAGAGGGTGCTGTTGAGCCCCCGCCGGCCCCGACAGAGGGTGCTGTTGAGCCCCCGCCGGCCCCGACAGAGGGTGCTGTTGAGCCCCCGCCGGCCCCGACAGAGGGTGCTGTTGAGCCCCCGCCGGCCCCGACAGAGGGCGCTACTGAACCAGTGTCGTCCTCTACAGTTGCGGCCCCTCCACACCCCACGGTCACTGCCAGCAGCGTGAAGCATGCTCCAGCGCACAGTCGCCTACCGTATGTTATCGATCGGTGTCTCATTGTCTGCGTCTCCATTTCTCTTCGCGGATCACGGCGGCAGTAGCTCTCGGTGAAACATGGGGCGCCCTTCGCTAGAAGCGGACAGGCCGCTCCATGCCGACCCGGCGACGAGGAGAGCGCCGGCAGCGCCGCCGCGCGCGCCCGCGCGACGGCTGCTCAGGAGCGGCGTGGCTCAGCAGAGGAAGTCGAGGACGTCCTCGTTGAATTTTTCGGGGTTCTCGAGCCACATGAAGTGGCTGCCCCCCTCCTCGGCGCTGAAGACGATGAGCTCGGCGCCGGGGATCTGGTCGGCGACCCACTGCTGGGAGATGGGGTTGAAGATGCTCACCTCGCCTCCGACGACGAGGGTGGGCACGTCGATCCGCGGGATCACGCCCCTCCAGTCCTGCGCGGCCTGGTCCACGAGCAGCTTGGCGGCGTACTCGCGCGGGAGCTTCAGGTTCTCCTCGACGACGAAAGCGAACTGATCCGCCGGATAGCCGGGGCTGAACATGCTGGCCAGGAGGCCCTGGGTCGTGGGGATCCCGTTCGGGCCGCGCAGCGCGGCGGCCGTGTCGTAGAGCGATTGCGGGGTGAACACGGCCCCTGCCTCGGCCGCATCTTCCGCGGACCAGTCCGGCCAGGCCGTCAGCGCCGGGCCCACGTCGACAAGGATCAGGCGGTCCAGGGACTGTCCCCCGTAGTTGTCCCAGTAGCTGTAGAGCACGCCGCACCCCATCGAGTGCCCGAGGGCGGTGACGTGCTTGAGCCTCATCCCGCGGATGAACTCGTACAGATCCCTGCTGAAGCGCGCCATGCGGTAGCCGTGGTCGACCTTCTCCGACGCGCCGTGGCCGCGCCAGTCGAGCGCGAACACATGGTGATGCCGCGCGAAGGCGAGGATCTGCGCCCTGTACAGCGCCGCCGACTGAGACCACCCCGGCAGCAGGAGCAGCGGCTCGCCTCTGCCCGCCTCCAGGTAGTTGAGCGCGACCCCGTCGTCTGTCGTGAAGGTCCTGGAGCGGATGCGCGGCGCGGCGGACGCCTCTCCACCGAGCAGGTGCGTGACGGCCAGGCCCGCGCCGAGGCCCACGGCTTGCTTCAACACCTGGCGACGGGTACGGTCCGAGCTGGACGCATGTGCTCCTTGCTTCTTGTCGGTCATGACTCTTGATCTCCACCGCAGGCCGCGCGAGCACGAGGCTGTCCCCCGGACACAGCGCCGCCACGGCTGAAAGAAAGCAACCCGACGCGACCGCAACAGTCGTCGGGATTGACGACCATGACCGGCGCGCCACAGAGCAAGCTGCACATGAGCGGGCGGCCGCGGCAAGTATGTAAATGCTACTTACAAAAAACCGTAAGCAAATCTCCGACACCGGCGCTCTCCGGCGTTCACCCGCGCTGATTGCACGTCAACACCACGTGGTGTCAGGCCATACGGCTGCCCGTCCGCTGGCAGGTGTCAGGAGCGGCGGCGCCAAGGCTTGCACGTTTCGATAGGCGCTCTTGCTGCCCGCTGCCCTCCTCAACCCCTTACGCCTGCAGCGAAGCGCCCCTGTTCCGGCCCGGGATGTGCGTGCGGAGCGAGGTGAAGCTCACGACCACAAGCGCGACGGCGATGGCCATCGCGTATGAAGAAGTAGCACACGGGCGGCTGCGGCTCGAGCGCGAAGAACGAGCCCCCGGCCACCGTGCCGAGGAAACCGCCGAAGTTGAAGAACCGGCGACGCCCGGAGGGGGCGCCCGGTCAGCCGCCGCGTCCCCACGCGTGCGCCGGGGGGAGCCGCGCCTCGAACCAGCAGAACGTCTCGCGCACGTGGAAGGCGCCGCCGTCGCCGTGCTGCTCGGCGAACCGCGAGAGCGCCGCGGGCTCGATGGCCCGCGGGTCGAACCGGTCGTGCGTCGTCGCCCTCCACCACATGAGCAGCGCGTCGAGCGTCGGATACACGTGTGTCCCCTGCTGCTCCTCCAGGCGGCTCAGCTGCAGGCCGGCGCCCTCGACGTGGTGCGCGATCGCCGCGGCGTCCTCGAAGGCGAGGTCCCGGAGGATCTTCTCCCCCGAAGGGTCCGCGAGCCGCGAGAGCTCCCCGATGAGCACGGGGAGCGACGAGACGCACTGGACGAGGATGCGCCCCGCGGGGTGGATCAGGCCGCGCATCAGGCCGAGGACCGCCCGCTTGTCGCGGATCCAGTGGAACACGAAGTTCGAGAAGACGAGATCGAAGGGGCGGTCCAGGGCGACCTCGCCGAGGGTCTCGGCCGCCCCCACGTGGAACTCCAGGTTGGGCGCGCCGGCGGTGTCGCGGGCGAGCGCGATCCGCGCCTCGTCCGGATCGACCCCGATGACGCGCCCGCCGGGGCCCACGAGCTCGGCGAGCTGCTGCGTGAGGCCGCCTGTGCCGCAGCCGAGGTCGAGCACGAGCTCGCCCCGCCGCACGCCGGCGAGCTCGATGAGGCGCTCGCCGCGCCCCTTCTGCCAGAGGCTCCCTCTCCGGTAAGCCTGAGCGACACGGGAGCTGGTCATGGCTGGCGTCCTTGCGTCGGCGTCACCGTCGAGGTCCCGAGGAAGGTCACACCTCATGTCGCAGCCCCGTGATCGAAGCGCACGGCGACGAGGTAGCCGGAGCCCCGGACCACGTTCGCGGAGTGCGGGACGCCCGGCGGGATCCAGACGCTGGTGCTGGTCGTGACGTGGTGGACGCTGGAGCCGAGCTCGATGCGGTATTCGAGGCCCGTGGGGTCGGGGAGGATCAGGTTGATCTCCGGGCCGTCGTGGGTGTGCAGCGCGGTGTAGTCCCGGCGCGCCGGCTCGGCGCTGTCCACGCGGTGGACCGCCAGGTGAACCGGGAATCCCGCGGCGAAGAACCTGCGGATACACTCGACGTCCTGATGAAACGCGACCGCGGACAGCGGGCTCGGCACGTTGGCGCAGAGGACCGCCTCGTCGAGCCGCTCCCCGGCAGAGATGGACCTCGTGAGGAGGTTGAGGGTCGTGATCGGCGTCGGCGCAGACATCATGATGCTTCGTCCCCCCGGGGCGATGGCGCGGCCACCCCGCCCGCCCGTGTGTGTTGCGAGCCAGCGGGCAATCAGCAAGGCGCATGCCGCCCGGCGCCCCTCGCCGGCGTGACATCCCTTGACGCCGACGAAGCGCGCCGACGCGGCAACTCCGGCCGAAGTCGGCGAACCGCGGCGCACGTCGGGCCGAGGGCTCGACCTCCGCGCCGGGCGAGCCACCGTGACATGTCACGGCCGAGGGCGCGACATGTCACGCTCCGACCGTGACGTCGCGCGCCGCCCCAGCCCCTTTATAATGTCCAGGCCAGAGCGCTGGGGCCGTGCTCCAGCGGAGATCCAGCTTTGCCGGCCTGATCGTGCGTCGGCGCGCGCTGACTCGAGGCGCGAGGCGCGCGCTCAGTTCACGTCAACATAGAAGTCGACGCTCTTCAGGTTCGTGATCGGGCCTTCCCAGATCTCGAACCCGACGGCGACCGCGTTCACCGTGTCGCCGGGCACGCTGAGGCCGCGCGTCTCGGCGTCGCGCACGAAGTCCATCACGTCGAACTCGATCTCGTAGCTGTCGTTCCCTTCGGCGCGCACCCAGTTCACGATCGGCAGGCCGTTCACCATGCCGTTCCAGATGTTCCACGAGCCGGGGACGTTCGCGACCGTCACGCCCTGGTGCGCGGAGTTCGGCTGCCCGGCGGGCTGATAGCTCGGCGGATCGCGCAGCCACACCATGAGGTAGCCGCGGAGCTGCGTGCCGTTGCCCATCCAGATGTCGTACGCGGCGTTGTACTCGCCCTCATTGCCATTTTTGGCCCAGCGCCAGCCGGTGCGCAGGCTCGTGATGGATGCGCTCGGCGCCGGCAAACCGCAATCGGGCACCTCCCTCACCGAGTAGCGGCCGCAAAAGACGGTCGGGTACGAGGCGGGCTGCCCCATCGCGCCGGCCGTGCCGCTCATGCTCTCCACCGTGAACGACGTGCCCTCCCACGACACGGTATGGCTGCCGAAGCCGGGGCCCCAGCCGTTGGTGATGAGCACGTAGGGCGTGTCGTCGCGCGAGACGAGGCCCGTTTCGTACCGCTCGCTCGAGTTGCCGGAGCCGCTCATGGTGCCGGCGCCGAGCTCGGAGCCCGGGTTCGTGGTGCCGCCCGTGCCGCTGCTGACGCTCGCGCTGCCGCTACCTCCGGTACCTGCCGCCTCACCGCCGGAGCCTCCGTCGTCAGAAGATCCAGAGCAACCGGCGGCGAGGGCCGCCGCCAGCGTGAACCGTGCGAAAGACTCGGCCAAGGAACGCGCGCGCATGGTGCGGAACCTATCACCTGGACACCGGCGCACGGTGGCGCACGGTGGCGCGCGGTGCCGCCGAGCGCGAAAAACAGCGCGCAACTTGAACAATTGCAGCAACAACGATGGCGTCGCCGGTCCGCTAGCACTCCGGCAGATGGACCCCGACCTCCAGCGGAACCTCGACCACGTTCACCGCGAGGCCGCCGCGCGCCGTCTCCTTGTACTTCGACTCCATGTCCGCGCCCGTGTCGCGCATCGTCTTGATCACCTTGTCGAGGCTCACGAAGTGCGCGCCGTCGCCGTGCAGCGCCAGGCGCGCGGCGCTGATCGCCTTGATCGCGGCCATCGCATTGCGCTCGATGCACGGCACCTGGACGAGCCCGCCCACCGGATCGCACGTGAGCCCGAGGTTGTGCTCCATCGCGATCTCGGCCGCGTTCTCCGCCTGCGCCGGCGTGCCGCCCAGCCCCTCGGCCAGCGCGCCCGCGGCCATCGAGCACGCGGAGCCCACCTCGCCCTGACACCCCACCTCCGCGCCGCTGATCGACGCGTTCTCCTTGTAGAGAAGGCCAATCGCGCCCGCCGTCAGCAGGAACCGGACGACCCCCTCGTCCGTCGACGTCGGCACGAAGCGCCGGTAATAGTGCAGGACCGCCGGGATGATCCCCGCCGCGCCGTTGGTCGGCGCCGTCACGACGCGGCCCCCGGCGGCGTTCTCCTCGCTCACGGCGAGCGCGTAGAGGCTCACCCAGTCCATCGCCGTCAGCGGATCCCGCAGGCCCGCCTCGGGGCTCTCGATGAGCTTGCGATACAGGGCCGGCGCGCGGCGCGTCACCTTGAGGCCGCCCGGCAACACGCCCTCTGTCCGGAAGCCGCGCCGCACGCACTCCTGCATCACCCCCCAGATCCGCAGGAGCCCCGCCCGGATCTCCGCCTCGGGACGGAAGACCTTCTCGTTCTCCAGCATGACCTGGCTGATCGACAGACCGCCCGCCGCGCACGCGGCGAGCAGCTCCGCGGCGCTGTGAAACGGATACGGGAGCGGCGTCGCGTCCTGCTCGATCGGACTCTCCCCCTTCGCCGCGGCCTCGTTCACCACGAAGCCGCCGCCCACCGAGTAATACACGCGCGCGCGCAGCGGTTCGCCGCCCTTGTCCAGCGCCGTGAAGCGCATCCCGTTCGGATGAAACGGCAAGCTGCGGTGCAGGAAGGCCAGATGCCCCTTCACCTCGAAGCCGATCTCGTGCCGGGCGAGCAGCGACAGCCGGCCGCTCTGCCGCACGCCCTCGACGATCTCGCCCGCGCGCTCGACATCCACGCCGTCCGGCGTCTCGCCCATGAGCCCGAGGATCACGGCCTTGTCGCTGCCGTGGCCGCGGCCCGTGGCGCCGAGCGAGCCAAACAGCTCCACCCGGACCGCCGCGGTGCGGACGAGCAGCCCCGACGCATCGAGATCCACCGCGAACATGCGCGCCGCGCGCATCGGCCCGACCGTGTGCGAGCTGCTCGGCCCGATGCCGATCTTGAAGAGGTCGAAAATGGTAACTGCCATGGATGCTGGAACGCCGGAGAGCCCTCGCCGGAGGGCCTGTTGACGCCCACGGACACTACGAGATGGCGCCGGCCACCGCCACTGTCGCGCCAGCGCGGCGCAGGGCAGCACACCAAACGCAGCGACGGCGAGCAGGCGCAGGCCGGCGTGCCCGAGGAGCTCCGGGAGAAAACGCCCGGCGCGCCCGACACCCGCCGGCGTGGCGCCCCCGTCCCGGTGGTATACTCGGCCCGTCTTCCCGCACTTCCATCACCCTCCAAGATCCAAGATGGCAACCCCCATGCGCCATGTCCCGGCCCTGCTCCTCGCCGCCTCCCTGCTCGCCCCCGCCGCCGCGCGGGGCGACGGCCCGGCCCCCGCGCCCGCGCAGGGCGCGCAGGCCAGGCCGCCGGCGCTGGAGGTGACGATCGACCGGGCCAAGGTGGACATCAAGGGCCGCCAGATCGAGGTCAAGCTGTCGCGCGCCGCCGCCAAGGTGCGCATCAAGGTCGTCGGCCAGTCGGGCGCCGTCCTCGCCGAGGAGGAGAAGCCGTTCGGCGGGGCCGCCGCCGGCACGCCGCTCGCCGTGACCTGGACGCCCTCGAGCGACGAGACCGTCGCGCGCATCGAGGTGTACGGCCACGACACCCAGGGCTACTGGGCAGGGGTCGCGATCATCCCGTGGAACGTGAGCATCCCCCACGAAGAGGTGCAGTTCGAGACCAACTCCGACGTCATCCGGGCGCCCGAGGTGCCGAAGCTGGAGGCGAGCCTCCAGAAGATCGCGGAGATCGTCGCGAAAACCAGCGAGCTCGGCAAGATCACCCTGTTCATCGCCGGCCACACGGACACGGTGGGCAGCGTGGAGCACAACCTCGCCCTGTCGCGGCGGCGCGCCCGCGCGATCGCCGCCTGGTTCAAGGGCCGCGGCCTGAAGCTCCCGGTGGCCTTCGAGGGGCTCGGCGAGTCGGCGCCGCTCGTGAAGACAGCGGACCAGACGGACGAGCCGCGCAACCGCCGCGTCGACTACATCCTGTCGATCGAGCCGCCGCGGCTGCCGTCGAGCGAGGCGTCCTGGAAGGCGCTCTGAGGCGAGCCGGCCCCTGATGAAGACCACCGTTCTCGCCGTGGGGACCCGGGGCGACGTCCAGCCCGCCATCGCGCTCGGCAAGGCGCTCTCCGCCCGCGGCCACGCCGTCCGCGTCCTCGCCGGCAAGAGCTTCCACGGCTGGATCGAGGCGCACGGGCTCAAGGCGACGCCGGCCAGCGTCGACACGGTCGACATCATGGAGAGCGACCTCGGCAAGGCGTGGGTGTCGCGCGGCACCGATCCCCTGGCCCAGCCGCGGATCCTGCAGCAGATCATCGATCGCTTCGGCGCGGCGATGGCCGAGGACGCCCTGCGCGCCTGCGAGGGCGCCGAGCTCATCCTGAGCAGCTTCACCTCGGACTCGTACGCGGCGTCGATCGCCGAGGCGTCCGGCGCGGTGCAGATCAGCATGCCGCTCCAGCCCTCGATCCTGGCCACGCGCCACGGGCCGACCGCGACCGTCGCCCCCGTCCCGCGCCGCGACAGCCTGCTCAACCTCCTCGTCGGCAAGCTCCTGATCGAGCCGACGGTGTGGCGCTGGTACGGCGGCGTGACAAACCGCGTGCGCACACGGCTCGGCCTGCCGCCGCAGGACCGACGGGGGTACCTGGCCGCGCTGCGCCGCATGCTGGTCGTCCACGGCTACAGCGCCCACGTCGTCCCGCACCCGCCGGACTGGCCGCCGAGCTTCCACACGACAGGCTACTGGTTCCTCGACGAGGGCGGAGACTACCAGCCGCCCGAGGCGCTCGAGCGGTTCCTCGCGGCGGGCGAGCCGCCCGTCGCCCTCGGCTTCGGCAGCATGACGTCCCACGATCCCGGCGCCACCACCCGGCTCCTCGTCGACGCTGTCGTGCGGAGCGGCCGGCGCGCGGTCCTGCTCTCGGGCTGGGCCGGGCTCGGCGACACGGCGCTGCCCGACTCGATGCTGCGGGTCGACGCCGTGCCGCACGACTGGCTCTATCCGCGCGTGGCCGCGGCGGTGATCCACGGGGGCGCCGGCACCGTGGCCGCGTGCCTGCGCGCCGGGCGGCCCTCGGTGGTCGTCCCGCACCTCGGGGACCAGCTCTTCTGGGGGCGGCGCGTCGAGGAGCTCGGCGTCGGCCCGCGCGCCATCCCGCGGCCGCGCCTCACCGCCGAGTCGCTCGCGACCGCGATCCACGCCGCCGCGACCGACCCCGGCATGCAGCAGCGCGCCGGGGAGCTCGGCCGCAAGATCCGCGGCGAGGACGGCGTGGCGACGGCGATCGACCACATCGAGCGGCACCTCGCGGCGCGGGCGTGACGTACGCGTCGTGCTCGGCGAGACGCTCGCCACGAGCACGCTCTCATCTACGCCGCTTCATCCTGGCTCACCCCGGCACGCCCGGCGTGCCCCCGGAGGCCCGGCAGCGCAAGGGAGTCGGCGATGGGCGCTCGAGCGCCCGTGAGCGCCTCGCCGCCGCGGGCACCGATCATCGAGCCGCCCACGACGTGTCCGGGCACACAGTTTTACCCGAATGGAATAATTCACAGGGATTTTGCGTCCTGCGCGTCCGTGACGGCTCTCCGAAGTATGTGCTCCCCCGGATCTCGGCTAGCCTGGGGCCCATGGCGGCGGCTCCCGTTGCGGTAGGTGATGTGCTCGCGGGCAAATACCGCGTGGAGCAGGTCGTTGGTGCGGGCGCGATGGGCACGATCGTCGCCGCGTGGCACATGGAGCTCGATCAGCGCGTCGCGATGAAGTTCCTGCACGCACCCGGCGTCGAGGGCGGCGACCCGGCGGAGCGGTTCCGGCGCGAGGCGCGCGCGCTGGCCAGGATCAAGAGCGAGCACGTGGCGCGCGTCCTGGATGTCGGATCGCTGCAGGACGGAATGCCCTACATGGTGATGGAGTTCCTGGACGGGAACAACCTCGCCGAGGAGATCCGCGGGCGAGGGCCGCTGCCCGTGGTGGAGGCGGTCGGGTACATCCTCCAGGCGATCGAGGTCATGGCCGAGGCGCACGCCGCGGGCATCGTGCACCGCGATCTCAAGCCGGCCAACCTGTTCCTCGCGCGCCGGCCCGACGGCGGGCGGATCCTCAAGGTCCTCGACTTCGGTATCTCCAAATCGCTGCTCGGCGGCTCGCGCGACGAGCTGGCCCTGACCAAGACAGCGGCCCTCCTCGGATCACCGCTCTACATGTCCCCGGAGCAGGTGCGCTGTGCCAAGGACGTGGACGCGCGCACCGACATCTGGGCTCTCGGCGTCATCGTGTACGAGATGCTGACCGGGCGGACTCCCTACAACGGCGACTCCGTACCGCAGCTCTTCGCGTCCCTGCTCCACGAGGTGCCCCCCACGATGGCCCAGCTCCGCCCCGACATCCCGCGCGAGCTGGATACGGTGGTGATGCACTGCCTTGCCAAGGAACCCGAGCACCGGTGGAGGAACGTCGGTGATCTGGCGTATGCGCTCCTCGGGTTCGGTCCAGCCGGGGGCCACGTGCACGTCGAGCGCGCGCGCCGCGTGCTCGGGCTCTCGGACACCGGGCTGCCGCGGCTCAGTCAACCCGGCGTGACGTTCGGCCCGCCCGGCGTGACGTTCAGCCCGCCCGGCGCGCTGACCGGGGGCGCGCAGCCCGGAGCGCGCCTGTCGGTGCCGCACGGCGGGCCGTCCACCGCGGCGTCCGTGGAGATGGGTCCCACGGTGAGCTCGTGGAGCCAGACGGGCCAGCCGCCGCGCGCAGGGCGCAAGAGCGCGTTCGTCGGCCTGGCCCTCGCGTCCGGCGCCGCCCTCGCCGTCGGCGCCGCGATCTCGCTCGGCGCGGTGCTCTTCCTGCGCTCCGGGGGCACAGCCGGCGACGGACAGGCCCCCGCGCCCGCGGCGACGCTGCCGCCGGAGACCGCAGCGCCGGAGCAGGCGCGCGGAGCGCCGGAGCAGGCGCGCGAAGCCGCGCCCGGCGCCGCGAGCGTCGCCGCGCCCGAGGCGGCCCCCCCCGCGCCGGAGCCGTCCGCGCCGGAGCCGCCCGCGCCTGCCAGCGGCGGCCCGGCAGCGCCACCGCCGGCGGCGTCCTCCAGCCCGCCTGCGCCTGCCGCCGCCGCCCCGCCGGCGAGCGCCGTGGCCCGGCCCGCCGAGCGCCCGCAGCCCGGCCCGGGCGCGCGCCCGGAGCCGCGTCGGAGCAACGAGATCAGCGACTTCGGCGGGCGGCGCTGAGCGCGGCGCCCGCGTCAACCGGACAGCGGCCCTCGGGCCCTGTCACGGACAGCTTGGAGGAGAGTACAGGACGAATGAGATGGCATCAGCGAAGCATCGCACTCCCCGCCTGCCTGGGTCTGTGCGCGGCGTTGATCTCCGGGGCGCTCCCCGCGCGGGCGGAGCCGAGCGCCTCCGAGAAGGCAACGGCGGAGGCGCTCTTCGACGCGGCGCTCGATCTGATGAAGCAGGGGCGCAGCGCGGAGGCGTGCCCGAGGCTGGAGCAGAGCCACCGCATCGACCCGGGGATCGGCACGCTCCTCTACCTGGCCGAGTGCTACGAGAACACGGGCCGCACGGCGAGCGCCTGGGCCACGTTCCGCCAGGCCGCGTCCGAGTCGAAGGCCGCAGGGCAGGCCGATCGCTCCCGCAAGGCGCAGGCGAGGGCGGCCCGGCTGGAGCCGAGCCTGTCCAAGCTGAGCATCAGCGTCGCGCCGGAGAACACGTCAATCGAGGGGTTCTCGGTGCGCTCCTCAGGAAACCCCGTCGAACAGGCGGTCTTCGGCATCGCGATCCCGGTGGATCCGGGCGAGATCACGATCGAGGCGAGCGCGCCGGGGCATGAGGCCTGGACGACGACCGTGAAGCTGGGGAGCAACAAGGCCGCGACGAACGTCGATGTGCCGCCGCTCAAGCGGGTCGAGGGACCGCCGCCCACCCCGGTAGAGCCGCCGCCCAGCGAGGCAGGTGGCCCTGCGCCGGCGCCCGCGCGCGGCGCGCCGGCGGCACCGGCGCCGGCGCCGGCGGCGGGCGGCGACACGATGCGCCTGCTCGGCCTCGTCGTGGGCGGCGCGGGCGTCGTGGGGCTCGGCGTCGGGACGTTCTTCGGCTTGAAGGCCATCTCGAGGAACGGCGACGCGGAGGGCTACTGCAAGGGCGGCAGCACGTGCGAGGATCCGCGCGGCGTCACGCTGACCGAGGAGGCCAGCAGCGCCGCCACCGTCTCGAACATCGCGTTCGGGCTCGGGGCGGCCGCGGTCGTCGGCGGCGCCGTGCTGGCGTTCGTCGTGGCGCCGGCGCAGTCGTCGCGCGTTCAGGTGGGGCCGATCGTGGACGCGCGCAACGTCGGGCTGCGCGTCGGAGGGACCTTCGAATGAGGCGCATGATCGGGCTCCTGTCGCTCGTCCTGCTCGCCCCGCCGGCGCTCTTCGGCTGGCTCGGCTGCCACGCCATCGCCGGCATCGAGGACCGCACCTACGTTCCACCGGAGGAGCAGCAGGAGCCTGACCCCGTGAGCGAGGCGTGCGCGTCGTACTGCGCCGACGTGATGGCGAACTGCACGGGCGAGCATCAGGCCTACTCCACGCTGGACACCTGCCACGGCGTGTGCGCGGCGCTCCCGCCGGGCGATCCCCTGGAGCCGGTGGACAACACGCTCGCCTGCCGCGCCCGCCAGGCGGGCCTGGCGGGGCTCACCGGCGAGCCCGCGGCGCACTGTCCGGCGGCGGGCCCGGGCGGCGACGGGGTCTGCGGGAGCAACTGCGAGAGCTACTGCATGCTGCAGGCGGCGGCGTGCTCGCCCGAGCTCGACACGCACGAGGAGTGCATCGCCAAGTGCGCGGGACTCCCGGACGCCGACGGGTTTGACGTCATCGCGAACCACGAGGGCGACACGCTGCAGTGCCGCCTCGTGCACGTGAGCTCCGCGACGGTCGACCCCGACGAGCACTGCGTTCATGCGAGCCTGATGCCGGTGGAGCCGTGCGCCGAGCCGGAGGGGACGGAGCCGACCTGCGAGGGCTACTGCCAGGTCGTCATGATCTCGTGCGCGGGCGAGCTGGCCGTCTACGAGTCCACCGAGCAGTGCCTCGCCGTCTGTGCGGCGCTCCCGCCCGGCGGCACGGAGCACCGGACCGAGAACACCGTGGGCTGCCGCCAGTACCACGCCTACAGCGCCATACTGGCTCCGGACACCCACTGCGGGCACGCTGGGCCGGGCGGCGACGGCCATTGCGGGACCGACAGCGACGCCACGACCACGGGCAACTGCGCGTCGTACTGCACGCTGCTCGAGGCGGCCTGCAATGACGCCTTCTACGATCTGTTTGGCGGGGACCGGGCCGCGTGCGAGCTCGATTGCGGCGCGGTGTCGGGAGCGGGCCACGACTCCGGCTACGCCGTCGCGAGCGCCGAGGGCGACACGCTCGCCTGCCGGCTGCTCCATGTCAGCCGCGCGTTCGAGGATCCGAGCGTGTGCGCCGCGGCGGTCGGCGACGCCCCCTGCCAGTGACGGAGGGCGGCGCCGCGCCGCCCTGTGGCTCTCGATGACGGCGCGCTCCAGGGCGCGGTAAGCGCGCGGTGCTGACCGACGAACAGCTGCGCGACTTCCACGAGGCGTTCAGCTCGCTGCACAGCGTCACGTCGAAGATCATCGGATGGCTGCGAGAGATGCCGGACGCGCGGGCGTGCAGCGTGTCACATTTCCTTCGTCACGGTGGCTGAGGCGGCCGCCGTGCCCGAGGCCTCGCCCTCGAGGGTGATGTGGATCGATGCCTCGGGAGGCACCTTCGAGAAGTCGATGGTCGTGCTCCGCCAGAAAGTGTCGCAGAACACTTCCCCCTCGTACACGGAGCAGCGTGCGGGAAAAAAGGTGGAGATGTCCAGCAAGCAGCCGTCTGCAGAGAGCGTCCGCCCATAGTGGTTCAGAACGTAGACGAGCCCATTCTCCCCGACGGAGACGCTCACTTTGAACGGTCTGCTGTACATGGACAGCGTCTCCACGAAATCGCCGACGAGCTCGCCTGGCTCCACCAGCCACGTGCCGAATGGATCGCAGCTCAGGCTTGCAGGCAGAGGCTCGCACGTCACGGGCCACAGGACGTGCCATTCGCCTTCGACGCAGCTCGCCTCGACGCGCACCTTCGTGGCGCACCTGCCATTGAACAGGTCGTAGACGCATTTCTCTGCCGTGCTGCACGCCTCCAGTGCATCAGGAGGCAGGTCCTCCGGGCAACCGGCGGTGTCCCCACCGCCACCGCTTGAGCTGCTGGCCCCGCCGCCGGAGCCGCTTGAGCTGCTGGCCCCGCCGCCGGAGCCGCTTGAGCTGCTGGCCCCGCCGCCGGAGCCGCTTGAGCTGCTGGCCCCGCCGGAGCCGCCCGCGCCGCCGGAACTGCCGGCATCGACCAGCGTGCCATCGCAGCCAGCCAATGCAAGGAAGCCGCAGATTGCGGTGAAGTTGATTGTCTTGAGAGTCAACGGTCGCCTCCTTGTTGGGGTGCTTGCACGGTGCGTACCGTTGACCCGCATCCGCGAGGGACGCCTCCCGCGATCGCCACGCGAACGGGCCAACCCAACGATTTCAAACCCCAGCAAGAGCCTGTTCGCGGGCTTACGGGCACAGGGGCGGCTGGTCATCGCTTGGGCGCATGCAGCCCCCCCGGCACGGATGTGCCTGGTTGTGCCACGGTGAGCGTCGAGATCGCGCTCGGGCCGCGCCGATAACGCACGATATCGTCGCCCGATCCCCTGAACCATCAACCCATGAACGGAACGGTGAACAACCGATCCTGCATTGACGGCAGCTGCGCCGTGCCCATGCCGGTCGCGAGAGCGCGCGCCTCCGGCCGCAAGCGGGGGCGCGCGCCTCCATGTGTGGTGGAGGCTGCGGCATCACCCGCGCCGCTCGATCGGCGCCTGCCCGGGCGAGGTGGCTGCTTCCGCCGCGGCGGAAGCCGTCGACTCAGAATCTGGCCCCCAGCGCGACACGGACCGTCGCGAGCTTGCCCTGCTCCAGACCGAACCCGAGCGGCTCATCCAGCGCCACGAGCAGCCCGGCCCGGAAGTACAGGCCCGACGTGGGCGGCTCCACCCCGACGAAGGGCTCGGCCGCGAGCTGCAGCTTGTCGGTCTCCGTGAGCGGGAACGCGGCCTGGAGCCGCGCGCCGACCCCGAACCCGCCCACGCTGCGCAGCTCCGCCTCGTTGCTCTGCTCGATGAAGAGCTCCGTGTCGCCGCTGTCCGTGGGGATGGCCAGCATCGCCACGAGATCGCTCCGCACATAGAACGCCTCGATCGGGCGCAGCTCGATGCCGCCGCGGACCCGCAGCGGGACGTGCTCCAGGAGCGCCCGCTGCGCGTCGAAGTACCCCCGCACGGCCAGCGCCGCCGCCGCGGCCGCCTTCGTGTCGTCGGACGGATCCTGCGTGATGGGGATGGAGGCCGCGAGCCCGCCGATGAGCATCATCATGGGGAGAATGCTCGCGGAGTAGTGGAGTCCTATCGAGGGATTGCCGAAGAAGAACCCCTCGAGCTCCGGCGCGACGGTCGCCGCGTCGTGCTCCGCCGGGCCGGGCGCGCTCGCCTGGGTGCTCCCGTACGCAAAAGGCAGCTCGGCGTCGAGGTGGAGCCCCGCGACGAGCTTGATCTGGGCGACCACCGCGAAGGACGCCACGAAGGAGCTCCCCACCACGCCGCTGCTCGTCCCGTCGCCGCTCGCGGCTTCCCTGCCGGGGAGGTTCGCCTCGATGGTGCGGGTGAGCACGTCCGCCTCCATGCCGAGCCGGAAGCCATGGGACTTCGCCCACTGCCCTTCCGCGACGGTCTCCTCCGCGAGCGCCGGCGCGGTGAGCGAGAGCACGAGAGAGAGGGCGGCGAGGGACGATGCAGGCTGGCGCATGCGGATAGGGTATCGATTTTTCCGGACCGGGGCCATCCAGCGGGGCCATGGAACAGGCAGCCCAGAGCAGGGGCCACGACCCGGGCTCCGGCTCCTCCGCAGACTCCGTGGGTGCATGGTTCGAGCAACAGCGTAACGACTTGCCGCAGCGCGAAACCAGAATTTAACGCCAAGGCGGCAAGGCCACGATGCATCTCGATCGCCGCGTCGACGACGATCCTGGCCATCTCATCCTCGTCCATTCCCTCTCCGTCGTTTTGCGCCTTGCCGCCTTGGCGTTGAATTCTGGCTGGGGTTTTCGAACGTACGGGTAGTGAGCCCATATTGCAGGGCCACTAGCGTCCATCGCGAACAACGGGACCTGCGAGTACGTCCACGCGCGCGAAGATGAGCTCTTCTCAGGAATCAAGCGGCCGCAAGCACATGGGGATCGAGAGCTTTCCGCCGAACTCGCCAGGATAGATGTCGGCGCCCTGCTGGCCCACAGGGCATTTGACAACGATGCGTCCCGGCAGCCGCTCCAGCGCTCGTCCGGAGAGACGGACGGGCGTGTCCCCGAAGGTCATGCTCCTCCCCGAGACCGACCAGGGTTGAGCGGGCCGAGCGGGCCCGCGGCGCGCATGTAAGCAGGCGAACTCATGTTTCCCAACAGGACGCGCGCGCGTCTCCTCGGGACGCCGGCGGCTCCGGACGCGCACTCCGCTGTGCACCCACGCCAGCCCGGATGCCGAGAGAACCGCCATCAATTTTCGTCCGAACCGAATGTAGTCCGTGTACCCTGGCCTACGTCTCCATGCTCCATGACCTGCTCCCCGCGCTGATCGCCAGACTCATGGAGGCCACCTGCTTCGAGGACGCCGCGACGGCGGTGCTGCAGGACATGCTCACCGGCGTCAATGCGGCGCTGGCCGCGAGCCCGCTCGCGCGGCAGGGGCGCGTGCTCCGCGGGGTTGTGCACCTTCGCCCCGGAGGCGGCTACCAGCGCCTCTTCGGCCTCGAGCACCGAAGCGGCGCGCGGGTCGAGGGCACGGGGTATCTCACCTCGGGCAGCGTCTGGCGCTGGCTCGTCGAGCACCGCTGCTCGGTCTCCATCGACGTCCAGCTCGGCGTGCTGCGCCCCTGGCTGCCGGACGGCGCGCCCGCGCACGTCGAGCGGCGCGAGGGGGCTGGCCTGCCCGGCAGCGAAACGCGCGAGCGGATGCTCGGGCGCGACGCCACGCACGTCCACGTGGTGCCCCTGCGCGCGCCGGGCGGCGCCGTCGAGGGAATGATCGCGCTGGAGGTCAGCTGCAAGCAGGCGATCGCGAGTGAGCTCGTCTGGCGCGGGTGCTACGAGGTCCTCGAGCTCCTCGCCAGCGCCGCGGCGCCCTATCTGCGCGCGTTGCCGCCCCGGCCTGCCAGCGCGGCGTACGCGGACGAGTTCCTGCCGGTCGTCGGCCCCACCACCGCAAGCCTCATCGACCTGCTCCGCGTATTCGCGCGGCAGGAGGAGACGATTCTCATCAGCGGTCCGACCGGCGCCGGCAAGTCCCGGCTCGCGCGCTGGTGCCACGAGCAGTCGGCGCGCCGCGGGCAGCGGTTCGAGACGCTCGACCTGCTCAGCGTGCCCGAGGACCTGCAGATGGCCGAGCTCTTCGGCTGGAAGCGCGGCGCCTTCACCGGCGCGGTCCGCGACAACCCGGGCGCGATCGCGCGCGCCGCGCAGGGGACGCTCTTCATCGACGAGGTGGACAAGCTCTCACTCAGGGCCCAGGCGGGCCTGCTCCACGTGCTCGAGGAGCGGCGCTACCGGCTGCTCGGCGACGAGGGGAGCGAGCGCCGCGCGGACGTGCGTTTCATCATTGGCACCAACACCGACCTGCGCGCGGCCATGCGCGACGGCCGTTTCCGCGAGGATCTCTACTACCGGATCAACGTGCTGCCCGTGCGGCTCTCGCCCTTGACCGAGCGGCTCGACGAGGTGCCGCTCTGGGCGGACTACATGCTGAGCCGGCGCCACCGCGAGGGGGGCGGCCAGAGCGCCGCGCGCGTCGGGCCCGATGCCGTGAAGCTCTTGCTCGACGTACCCTGGCCGGGCAACCTGCGGCAACTCGACAACATCATGCGCCGCGCCTACGCGCTCGCGCTGGCCGAGCGGGGCGGCCCCGGCGGCGAGCTCATGCTCCAGCGGGGCCACGTGGAGCGCGCGCTCGCCTACGAGGGCGCGCCAGACAAGGGCGCGCCGCTCACGCAGATCTGGCGCGCGGCGCACGCCTTCGTGAAGGAGGTAGAACGGCGCGCGCGCGAAGGCACGCCGCTGCCGCTCGAGCTCGCCGAGGCGTTCCGGGGACTCGTGCTGGGCGCGGCGGTGAGGCGGACCGGGAGCCGCGAGGAGGCATTCACGCTGCTCGGCCAACAGCAGCTCATCAAGAACCGCAACCACCACCGAGCGCTGCGGCGGGAGCTCGACCGGGTCCGGGAGCTGGCCGACAAGCTGGGATGCGAGATCGATCCCGATCTCGCCGCGCTGCTCAAGGAGGAGGCCGAGACGCCGGCGGAGGGGCGCTGACGCGCGCGCCGCCGCGCTGGACGGGAGGGGAGGAACGAGCCGCGCGCCCAGCTTGACACTCGATGAGGCGCGGCGGTTTCATTGGCGCTGAGGCGTTTGCGTTTGCGGTTGCGCTGCGCGCCGCGTCGCGCGGAAAACCGCGGACCTCATCACACGGAAGAGACGGGCATGCACCAAGCCAATTCGTTGCTCGCCGGTGGAGCTGCGTTCGCGGATCGATACGAGCTCCTCTCGGAGATCGGAATGGGCGGCTTCGGCGCGGTTTACAAGGCGCGGCAGCTCACCACCGGGCAGGCGGTGGCGCTCAAGATCATGCGGCCGCCCGAGCAAGACGGAGCGGCCCAGATCGAGCGGCGGATCGCGCGGTTCATCCGCGAGACGCAGCTCTGCGCGCAGCTGCACCACCCCAACATCGTCCCGCTCGTCGACGCCGGACGGGTCGGGGAGCAGCTGCTCTACACCGTCTTCTCCTTCGTACCCGGCGAGACGCTGGCGGACGTGCTCGCCCGGGAGGGCGCGCTCGCGCCGCGGGAGGCGCGGCACCTGATGCTGCAGGTGCTCGACGCGCTCGCGTGCGCCCACGCGCAAGGCATCATCCACCGTGATCTCAAGCCGCGCAATATCATGGTGCTCGCCTCGGGTGCGCGCCGGAACGCGGTGGTACTCGACTTCGGCATCGGCGCGCTCGTCGGCGCCGGGGCCGAGCAGCACATCCAGCTGACCGGCACGAACGAGGCATTGGGCACGGTGGGCTATGCCGCGCCCGAGCAGCTCCGCGGCCTGGACCCGACGCCCTGTGTGGACCTGTTCTCGTGGGGGCTGGTGTTCCTGGAGTGCCTTACCGGAAAGCCCGTGTTCCACGGGAGCTCAGCGGCCGACATCCTGTACGCGCAGCTCAGTCCGGAGCCGGTGCCGATCCCGCGCGCGCTCGATGGCCACTGGCTGGGCGGGCTGCTCCGTCACGTGACCGACAAGAACGCGGCCACCCGCGACGCGCACGCCGCGGCGCTCGTCCCCGCGCTCGAGGTCGTCGATCTCGGCGATCTGTCGCGGGAGACGATGGTCGGCAGCCCGCCCCTCCCTGGCAGCAACCATGGCGGACCGCGCTCGGTGCACGCCCTCTTCGAGGCCACCATCGTGGCCCGGCCCGGCTCCACGTCGCGGCCCACGGCCGAGGGGGAGCGGCGGCAGCTCACGGCGGTGTGCTGCGCGATCGATGTGCTCGCCGACGCGCCAAAGGCGCTCGACGTGGAGCAGGCCGATGAGCTGCTGCGCGCGCAGCTCGGGCGCTGCGCCGAGATCGCGTACCGCTACCGGGGGCACGTGGCCGCCACGCTCGGCGATCGGTTGCTGATCTATTTCGGCTATCCACGGACCGAGGAAGACGACGCGCAACGCGCCGCCCGCGCGGCGCTGGAGATCGCGGCCGCGGCGCAGGCCGAGGGCGAGCGGCTCGCCGCCCGAGGCGTGCGGCTCGACGCGCGGCTCGGGGTCCACACGGGCGTCCTCGTCGCGCAGGAGCGCCGCGCCGCCGCTGGGCTCACCGTGGGCGCGACGCCGCGCAAAGCCGCGCGCATCGCGGCGCTCGCGCCGGCAGGGGGCGTGGCCGTCTCGGTGGAGGCCCATCGGCTGCTGCGGAGCGCCTTCGAGTTCGATGACGAGGGGCCGCGGCGCGGCGACGCGGACGGCACGCCCGCCGAGATCTTCGTGCTGCGGTCCGAGCGAGGAGCCCGGTCGACACCTGACGCAGAGAGCCGCGAGGCGCCCCTCTTCGGCAGGGAGCAGGAGATGGCGATCCTGCTCGATCGCTGGCGCCGGACGCGCGCGGGCGCCGGGCAATGCACCCTGATCACGGGCGAGCCCGGCATCGGCAAGAGCCGGCTCGCGCGCGCGCTGCGCGCCAGGCTGGCGAGCGATCCCCACACCTTCCTGGAGCTCCGCTGCGCGCCGGACACGCAGCACAGCGTGCTCTTCCCGGTAGTCGACATGCTCGGGCGCGCGCTGGGGCTCGATCAGGAGGCCTCGCCCGAGCGCCGGAGCGCGCGGCTCGAGGCGCTCCTCTCGAATCACGGCTTCACGCTGGCGGAGGCGATGCCGCTCTTCATGACGCTCCTCTCCCTGCCCATGGCACCGCCCCACGCCGCGCTCGACGTCTCTCCCCAGCGGCTGAAGGAGCTGACCCTGAACGCCGTCCTGTCGCTGCTCTTCGGGATGGCCGAGGAGCGCCCGCTGATGCTGGTGGCAGAGGACTTGCATTGGTGCGACGCCACGACCCTCGAGCTGCTCACGCACCTCGTCCACGAGGCCCCCTCGGCTCCGGTGTCAGTGCTTATGACCGCACGACCCGAATTCTCGCCCCCGTTCTCGACGACCGGTGTTCAGCAGCTCCCCTTGAGCCGCCTCGAGCGTGCGCACGTGGAGGAGCTGGTCACGGCGCTCCTCCGCGGAAAGTCGCTGCCCTCCGAGGTGATTGATCAGGTCGTGACCCGAACGGACGGGGTGCCGCTGTTCGTGGAGGAGCTGACCCAGATGCTTGTCGAGTCGGGCGTGCTGGTCGAGCGGAACGATCGGTACGAGATGGCGCGCCCGCTCGCGCGGGAGGAGATCCCGAGCACGCTGCGAAACCTCCTGATGGCGCGCCTGGACCGGCTGGATCGGGCCAAGAAGACGGCTCAGCTCGCAGCGGCGTTGGGGCGGGAGTTCAGCGTGGAGGTGCTCTCGGTGGTGAGCCCGTTTGAACCGGCCGTGCTGCAGGAGCACCTGGACCACCTGGTCGGCACGGGGCTTGTGCTGCGCCAGCGCCGGATGAAGGCTCCAGGGTGGGCGTTCAAGCACGCGCTCGTCCGGGACGCGGCGTATGAGTCGCTGCCGCGGGAGATGCGGAGGGAGGTCCACGCGCGGATCGCAGGCGTGCTGGAGGCGCACTATCCCCAGTGGGTGACCGACCGGCCGGAGCTCCTCGCCCATCACTACACCGAGGCCGAGCTCGTCGAGCAAGCGATCCCGTACTGGATTCGAGCAGGGCAGAAGGCCCTGCAACAATCCGCCAGCCTGGAGCCGATCCAGCACTTCGAGCGAGCGCTCGATCTGCTCGCGACCCGACCGGATACGCCCGCCCGCGTCGCCCAGGAGCTCGGCCTGCGGCTCTCCTTGTCGGTGGCCCTCATCGGGGCCCACGGCTACGCCGTGCCGGCGGTGGGCGCGGCGTACGAGAGGGCGCGTGAGCTGTGCGACGCGCTCGGCGACTCCAGGCAAAATTTCTCGGTAATCTGGGGGCTCAGCGCGTTCAACTGCGTGCGGGCGCAGCTGGACATCGCTCTCCACCTCTCCGTGCGTGCCCTGGGTATCGCCGAGAAGGAGAGCGATCCGGCGCTCCTCGTGCCCGCCCACCTGCTGCACGGAGGCAACCACCTGTGGCGGGGCGAGCTCCGCACCGCGGAGGAGCACCTCGGCCGCGGCCTGTCGTTCTACGACGCCGCCGAGCACAGCGCCCTGGCGGCCGTCTATTCATACGATCCCGGGACGGCGAGCATGGCGTACCTGGCCATGACCCTCTGGTTCTTGGGCTATCCGGATCAGGCGATCCAGATGGCGCGCGCCGCGGTCGCTCAGACGAAAGCGCGGGGACACGCCCACAGCTATGCTCATAGCCTGTTTCGCGCGCTCCAGGTCGCCCTGCTGCGCGGTGAAGGCGGCGCGGCGCTCGAGGAGCTCCCATCCCTTCTCGCGGTCGCCGAAGACAAAGGGTTCCCCGTGTGGCACGCCGCCGGCATCTTCCTGCGAGGCCGGGCGCTCTGCCTGGAGGGGCAGGTGGATCGAGGAATCGAGGACATGCGCGCGGGGTTCCGGAGAACGCTGGAGGCTGGCGCGCAGATAGTTTACCCTGAATTCGCGTTCGGGCTGGCCGAGGCCCTCGGGGGGCGCGGCCAGCATGAAGAGGCGCTGGAGGCCGTCGCCGAGGCGCTCGATCACGTGGTCAGGACCGAGGGCCGCCTCTACGAAGCCGAGCTCTATCGCCTCCGAGGCGACCTGAGCCTGCGAGCTGACCCGACCGCCTCCGGCGCGGACCGGGCCGAAGAGTCCCTGCACAAGGCCGTCGAAATCGCTCGCCACCACCACGCCAGATCCTGGGAGCTGCGTGCCGCGCTCAGCCTGGCACGCCTGTGGCATCATCAGGGGAGAGGCGCGGCCGCGCGGAGGCTGTTGAGCGACTCATACACCTGGTTTGCCGAGGGATTCGACACCTCGCATCTGAAGTCGGCCAAAGCGACGCTCGACGAGCTCTCCGGAGAGCCCGTCCATTCGACTGAAAAACCTGACAACGCGGAGAACGACCATGAGTGATTTGAACAGGACCAGCGACAAGAAGCCGAAAGGATTGCTCTCCCTGCTCTACTGGATGAAGAACAACCCCGATATCAACGCTGAGTTCCACGAGGACATGAGTGCCACCATGAAAAGCCGCTTCGGCATCACGAGAGATGACCCCAGGGCCCAGCTGCTCTTGAAGATCGCCGACGTGTCTACCAAGCCGGACGAAGTGAAGCCCCTGCTCGAGCAGCTCCTCAAGGAGCACCTGGTCGAGGAGCTCATGTCGACCGAGCTACAATTCTGGTGACTGTCGTCGCAAGTCCATCACCTCGAGCGCCGTGACCCCTCCCCCCGGGACCGAGATAGATCCATGATGTGGTCCAGTCATGAAATTATCGAGCTAGTCGCGCCGAGGATCCCCGGCGTGTGCGTGGACCACGCCGTCAGGTCCAACCTCGGTGCGCTCACGGCGCGGCTCCCGGACATGTTCTCTTCGTACTACATCGAGTGTCGCCTCTCGGCGGCGCAGGAGCAGGTCGACTTCCTCGCCTGCATCGCCCCGTCTCCCCGCGACGAAGATCCCCTGGGGAGGATCCGTGCCGCGGCCGAGGGACCACCGGACCATCTCACGCGCGAGCCGGCCTGGCGATTCGCCTGGGACGTCATCCGTCGCTGGGCGACCCTCACCCATGAAGGCTCCAGCAGGATGCCCTGCCTGTGGCTCGAGTTCGACCACGTGAACACGCGCCCGGCGGCGCAACAGTCTCCATCGATCTGGATCTGTGTCGACCCCGAATACCCGGCGCCACGCCTCCCCTCGGCTCCCTGGGACGCTCAGGACTCG
Organism: Sorangium sp. So ce590; assembly: GCF_051521365.1. NCBI lineage: Bacteria > Pseudomonadati > Myxococcota > Polyangiales > Polyangiaceae > Sorangium > Sorangium sp. So ce590. Next base: position 2,363,855 of record NZ_CP150346.1, on the reverse strand, counting down.
TACGAGAGTTGCCTGAGCTTCTTGACGCCCGCCGTCCCTCCAGCCTTCGAGGGGCTGCTGTCCGCGAGCAACCGGTGCGCGATGGAGGCTTGCTTCCGGCGCCTCCCGCCCTCTGGTCGCATCATCCACGTATCCTTCATGCTCGCCAGAGAGCCGGCGACGATCAAGCTCTACGGCTCTGTTCCCAGGGCTCATCTGATAGGCTATTTGAAGGACCTCGGCTGGCCCGGCCCGCTCGATTCGCTGCAGCAGCTCGCGCATACCTTCTACACGCCCGAGACGGCCGACGACACCGTCTATTTCGATCTCTCGCTCGACCACGCGCTCCTGCCCTACGCAGCGATCGCCTTCTCGCAGCTCCAGATGGACCACCCGGCGCGCTCCGACCCTGGGCGGGGCGCGCTGCTGAGGTCGCTCGAGGAACACGAGCTCTGCGCCGGCGACAAAGGGCGTGCGCTACAGACCTGGCCGGGGAGCGCTCGCGAGTTGAGCCCCTCGATCTCGGCCAAGACCCGTATTCATCGCTGGCTTGACGTGAAGATCACGCTCCACGCGGAGCAAGGCATCGGCGCGAAGGGTTATCTGGGCTTCGCGCCGGTCCTCTCCGTGTTCTGACAGACGAACCGCAGAGACAGAGGTTTCACATGCACGCAAACACGATCGTGGGTGCTATGTTCACCCTGCTCGCCGGGACCGCTTGCCTGACGGTGAGCGGATGCCGACGCGGCCTCGCCATCGACCCTCAGCGCCCCGGGGAGGCCGCGGAGGGCGCCCCGGAGTTCCCCTTCGCCGCGCGCGGACACGAGCTCTTCAAACTGCCCTCTACGTGGTACTGCGTCTCGCCATGGAGTGAGGATCGCGACCAGGAGCGTCGAGGAATGGAGCTCTTCGCCTGGCGCCAGTTCATCGCGCTCAACTGGCCTGGCCGAATTCCGAACCCCGGCCGCTGGAGGGCCGAACGTGGGCTCGACAAACTGAACGAGCGGGACGTTTATCCCCGCTGGAACAGCTGGTACACACCGCAGACGATCTACAGCGACCTGACGGATGACTCCAGCGACGATTCGCCGGAGCGCGGTGCCCCGCTGGGTTGGAGCTGTGATGGCGACTGCCTGACGAACGGGCTCAATCGGAGCGGGCGCCGGGCCTCCACGCCGCACCGGCTCGTCTATGACCAGAACGGCCAAGCGGTGCTCTATGAGGTCAGGCTGGACGAGAGCTGGCACAAGACGCTCATGAGGGCGCTGGAATCGAGCGAGGTCGCCGAAGAACCCGAGGAGGTCCGGGAGCGCTCCGGAACATCCATAGATATCAGCTTCACGCATGGCCAGTGCCGCTTCCAAGGTCCGGACGCCGGAGGGGATTCCTACGACTTGACCGGCGCCACGGCGATCAAGCTCGCCTGGAAGACACTGACGGAAGAGGAGAGCACGAGCGGTCGCTTCCTCCAGAGGCGCGCGTCACCGCGGCCGTCCGGCCCGGGAGCCGGCGATGGGATCACCCTGGGCCTGGTCGGGTTTCATATCGCGCAGAAGTCCAAGCCCTACGGGAAGTGGATCTGGTCCACGTTCGAGCAGGTGGACAACCTCGCGCCTGCCGAGACCCCCAGCGGGCCCTCTTTCAACGATACCGGGTGTGACCCGTCGACGTGCCGCCCCAACGCGAGCAAGCAGGTTCAGGTGCGCGGATCCACGATGTGCAGAACACAGATCACGCGTATTGATCCCATCCCCTTGGAAGTACAAAGACTCAACGCGCAGGCTCGCGCCTGGCTGAAATCCAGCAACACTGTACTTCAGCACTACCAGCTCATTGGTGTGCAGTACAATCCGTACAATGGGTCGAAGGCGGAGCCGGAGACGCTGCGGAATCCGGTGATCGAGACCTATATCGTGGGTTCGACGACGTCGCACCGGGACGCCTCGCAGGACCCCTGCGCCGTCGAGCCTGAGGCGACGCGGTCCAGTTGCCTGGGCTGCCATAGCGCGGTGCAGAAGCACGATTTCAGCTTCGTACCCACGCGGTCGCTCTGCAATTGCGAGGAGAACCGGTGGATAGGCGACGATTATTGCGAGAGGCTCGGCGTCAGCAACGAATGCAAAACCGAGGCGCCGGGTCGGAGAGCAGCAGACCGGTGAGAATGCACGCCGCCTCCGGCAGAACTGATGGAATTCACAGGGTTACGAGCGTCGCGCGTCCACGGGTCCTTGCTGCCTTTGCGATGGGCGCGGACGATGCGCACGAGGCGAGCGACGCGCGCGCATGGGCGCCTCGCCCCCTGACCTGGGATCTTGCAACTTGAACAGCCTGGCCGCTGACGGCCGGGCCGTTGCAGAGCCAGCTCCTCGGCTCGGATGGGGCGACGGTGCCTGCCCCGGGAGACACGGCCCCGAGGCGGCGCCCTTGCAGCTCGTCACCGGGAAGGCCCGCGGCGGCTCCGGTCCTCCGACGGGAGGTCCGCGCGGATCGCGGCAGCTCTGCTATAGACAGCCTCTATGGCCAGCACCGACGCGCAGCCCCCGAACGGCGACTACCTGGACCGGCTGATGCGAAGGAGCTCGTTCGAAGCGCTGTGGCCCTTGTTCGCAAAGGCGACAAAGCCCGCCAAGGAAATGACCGAGAGCTACTCTGCCCTCTGCCACCTTCGGCCCCTCCTGCCGAAGGGCCGCCCATGTCGCGTCATTCACGTCGGGGACGGGGCCCACGCGAGGACCGGAGCCCTCTTTTCGCTGAAGAGCGAGGCGGACAACATCAGCGTCGATCCGCTGCTCAACGTGGGCCTGGTGGAGGCGTGGCGCGATCGCTTTGGGGTCCGGCGCCTGGCGTGGCTCAAGGCCAGCATCGACGACGTCGCGGATCAGCTCAATGCCCTGCCCCCGATGCCGGTGTTCGTCACGTTCGTCCACGCCCACGTGCACATGGACAGGGTGCTCGATCGGCTGCGCTGGGACGCGGCCTTCACCCTCGCTTGTTGCTTGCCCGGCCACCAGCTCACGCGGACGCGCGTACCGCTCAAGGAGGGCATGGATTTGAGCGTGCTGTCCACGGGACGCCAGTACCAGGTGGTGGTGAACCCCGACGCCTCGGTACCCTAGCCTCTCCGGGCCATTTCGACCGGTCGGGGCGAACGGTGAAGGTCCGTTGCAATCTTGCGCCCCGAGCGCCATGCCCTCTCTGTCGGAGGCACGTTTCGGGTGCAGAAGCCGCTGACCGTTCGACGAGACTCCGCTAATGAGAAAGTCCTGAGGCCACGGCGATCCCGCACGCGCCTCCCTGAAGTGGCATCACGTCGTCATGCGCAAGACAGCACCCCCCGAAGCCGCACGCACCTGGTTGAAGATTCAAGCTCTCGTCGCGTCGCTCGCCGCACTCACCGTGGCCGTGTCGTGCTCCCCGCGCGATCCGAGCCCTCCCGTGGACGCCACGGCAGCGGGGAGCGGCGGCCAGGGGGGAAGCGGAGGCGGCGCGACCGCGGGCTCGGGTGGCGGATCGTCGACGTCGAGCGGCGGCGCGCTGGGCGGGAGCGGGGGCGAGGGCGGGGGCTCGCCGAGCGAGCCACGCCCCACGGTGACCGCCGCTCCGGGCACGGAGCTCGTCAGGATCGACACGGACGTGCTCCACCAATCCTTCGAGGGCTGGGGCACGAGCTTGTGCTGGTGGGCCCATCACGTCGGCGGATGGGCGGAGGCCAAGCGCAATGCCGTGGTCGAAGCGGTCGTCGATCCGGTGCGTGGCCTCGGCTACAACATCTTCCGCTACAACATCGGTGGAGGGGAGAATCCGTCCCACGAGCACATGGAGCGGCATCGCGAGATGCCGGGGTTCCAGGACGCCGACGGGACCTTCACGTGGGCGAACGATGCCAACCAGCGCGCCATCCTCTTGCGCATCGCAGAGCGCGGAGAGGATCTGATCTTCGAGGCGTTCTCCAATTCTCCCCCGTACTGGATGACGAGCAGCGGCTGCGCCTCGGGCAGTCGCACCGGCGGAGACAACCTCAAAGCCGACCACTACGACGACTTCGCCCACTACCTCACGGAGGTCGTGCGTCACTACAGGGACGAGCACGCGATCACCTTTCGCTCGCTGGAGCCGCTGAACGAGCCTCACGCCAACTGGTGGAAATCGGACGGCTCCCAGGAAGGTTGCCACTTCGACCGGGCGAGCCAGGAGAAGATCATCCAGGAGGTCGCCAAACAGCTCGCCAGCAAGGGCCTCGGCGAGACGGTGGTCAGCGCATCGGACGAAAACAGCATGGATGATGCCGTCCAGAACCTCCGCGCGTTCGGCGCGGGGACGCTCGCCGCTCTCCAGCAGATCAACGTCCACTCCTACGCCGGCAGCCGGCGCAAGGAGCTCCGGCAGCTGGCGACCGAGCTCGGCAAGCGGCTGTGGCAATCTGAATCGGGGCCGCTCGGGCAGAGCCTGAGCGACGACACGGACACGGCGCTGTTCATGGCGGAGCGCATCATCCGGGATCTGCGTGAGCTGAGGCCGGAGGCCTGGGTGGATTGGCAGTCGGGCGATCCGGCGCGCAGCTGGGCGAGCTTCACGCTGAACGACAGCGAGCAGTCGTACACCCCCATCAAGCGCTTTTACATGCATGCCGGCTTCAGTCGTTACATCCGGCCCGGCGCGATCTTCGTCGACGTCGACAGCGAGGACATGGTGGCCGCGGTCAGCGCCGACGGCAGCTCTCTCACGCTCGTGGTCCGCAACGGCGATCGCAGCGCAAGCCGCGGCTACACGCTCGATCTCACCCGGCTCCCCACGGTCGGTCTCGCGGCGGAGGTGCACCGCACCTCGCGCACGGAGGACCTCGAGCGGCTCCCCGACATGGCGATCGAGGACTATCGCCTGGCGATCACGGTCCCGGCCTTTTCCATCACCACCTTCGTTATCCCGATGCCTTAACACGCTGAGCCGCTTCAGGGCAAAGCAGCGACGCGTCGCGCGATGGCTCGCCCTCGCTCATCGAGACCTGGAGCCTCTGACGGCGCGCTGGTGGCCTACGTGCGCGTGCTGATGTCGGTGTCGTCCGATGTGAGGGAGAGCGCTCCGTCGTAGCGCACACGCGCGAACGCGCGCATGCAACGGATGAATCAAATAGATCCCCCACGAGCCCTCACGCTCTATTAGTCTACGTTTGGGAGATCCGTCGCCCCCGAGCCAGCGAAGCACAGGAGAGGGCCCGGGGAGCCGATAGGACATGCGCCTCCGGCGCGCTTGCTTCGGGAAGCCGCGTGCGAGTCGTCACGCGGTGGGTATCAAAGGGTATCGCAATCATGAAATTGTTCAGTGTGCTCATGATCCTGGGTTCGGCGTTCGGGCTCGCGGGGTGTGTCGCCGACATGGACTCCTCATCGGAGCAGGGGGACGACGCGGAGGTCGACGAGCAGACCGGTGTCGCCGAGCAGGGGGTGACGAACGGCGCGGTGAACGCCGCCTGCGCCGAGTCGCTCACGCTCCGCAGCTCACCCGGCGGAGCGACGCTCGGCACGATGTACACGGGCCCGTTCAACGGCATCTCGAAGTTCTACGTGCAGTCGACGAGCGGTAGCTGGTCGTACGGCTACTCGTATTCGCTCGGTCGGTGGGGATACGCGATGGCGTACTACCTGACGGCGGCCTATTCGGAGTCGGGCACGCCGGGGCAGCTCGGCTACAACTTCGCGTGCTATCGATCCGACGGGACGGCCAGCGGCGGCGGCATCGGCTGATCGGCGCGGCGGGTCGCGGGCGGCGCTCCTGGGGCCGCCCACCCCGGACGATAGCCGCCGGCGCTCCTCTCCCGCCGGCGGCCCAGGCCCGTGATGTCGAGGATCACGATGTGCGCCGCTGGGTGCTCGACTCCCTGTAAGAGCGAGGATAAGGCATAATCTTCCAGCCGGGCGACGCACTCCTCCGCGGAGACGTCGGGTGGCAGGCAGTCGTTCAGATCTCTGTTCATGGTTCGTTCAGATTACTCTCTATAAATGCTTCGTATCTGTAGGCACGAAGGGCGCGCTGACGCGTGTAGACGCGCAGATGGGAGATCGCCAGGCGGCGATTCCGACCAGCATGGTGAGCAGTCCAGAGGCGGCGATGACAGGGGCAGTGCTCCCGCTCACGCGGAGGATGAGCCCGGCCACCACCGAGGCTATGGGGATGGGACAGAAGGCGATGAGCCGCGTCGTCGCCACGACCCGGCCGAGGAGGTGCTCCGGCACGGTACGCTGGCGCAGCGTGAACCAGGTGACCACGAGGAGCGTCTCGAAGAACATCATGGCTCCGAGGACCAGCGCCGCGGCGATCGGGCCGCGGACCGGCAAGAGCATGGTGATGGAGAGCCCCTCCAGGATCGTGCCGGCGACCAAGATGACGCCAGGGGAGAGGCCTCTTCCCAGCCTGGGAGCCGCCACGGCCCCGGCGATGGCGCCTGCGCCCGACGCCGACGTGACGAGCCCGATCTGCGCCGCGCCGAGGCCGAGGGTGCTGGCCAGGTAGTACATGAAGTTGGCCGTGAAGAGCGAAAGGGCGAAGTTGGCGCCAACGAAGAGGAGCGAGCCGTAGCGCAAGATCGGGCTCCTGAGCACGTGCGATAGTCCTTCCTTCAGCTCCTCCAGCACGTCGCGACGCGGTCGCGCCTCTCCGGCACGTGAGCGCTCCGTGCCGCGGATCAGGCCGATGAGCACCGCGGAGAGCAGGAAGGACCCGGCGTTGACGTACAGCGCGGGCAGCGTGCCGACGGCGGCGATCACGCCGCCGCCGAGGAGCGGTCCCACAAAGGCCGTGAGGTTGTCGGCGCCCTGGAGCCCGGCGTTGGCCCTGGCGAGCCGATCCGGCGCGACCAGAGACGGGAGGATGCTCTGGAACGCCGCGTGATAGAAGGGCTCCACCGACGCGAGCAGGAAGACCAGCGGATAGAGGAGCCAGAGCCCGTCCGGCTTGACCAGGACCGCGAAGGCCAGCGACGCGGCGACGACGCCGGACACGGTGTCTCCGACCCAGAGCAGGCGCCGGCGATCGTAACGGTCGGCCAGGACTCCGCCGAACGGGGAGAAGAGCAGGAACGGGAGGTAGGTGACCCCGAACGCAAGTGCCATGCCCAGGGCGGAGTGTGTACGCTCGTAGATGAGGAGTGGAAGCGCGAGCTTGTAGATCCAGTTCCCGACCGCGGAGAGGGCATATGCCGACAGAAGCAGGTAGTAATTCCGTGTCACGGCCCGTTCCCTTCGTTCAGGCGGTCACGCCGCGGAGGTGTATGGCTCCGAGGCGAGCTCCGCGCCGGGGCAGACGCCGCCGCAGACAGGGCAACTGTCGGCGCGCGACCATTGCTCGCCCACCTGCACGTTCATCGTGTCGAAGTGCATCTCCATGAGCCTCCCGGCGCCGACCGGCGGCGCGATGCCCGTGATCAACCGGACGAGCTCGGTGAGCATGTGGCCGGCGAGGACCGAGATGAGCGTGACGAAGGTCGCGTCGTCGCGCGTGCCGCGTATCCGGCGCTGCTCTTCGAGGAGTCGATGCGAGACGGGGTCTCGCCTCTGTACCTCCATGGACCAGCAGCGGATGCAGCCGGTGACGCCGGGGATCACGGAGTAATAGATCGCTCGCTGGGTATCGAGGCCGCCGGTGATCAGCGTGGCGCGCTCGCGCACGCATGCCTCGTTGACCCAGGTCATGATCTCCGTCGTGGGCCGGTCCGCGACGCATATGACGTAATCCCGGCCGCGGATGATCTCGAGCACGTCCTCGGTGGAGCTCAGGCGCACCTCGCGGGCCTCGAAGCGAAGGCGCGAGCTGAAGGCGCTGATCCGCTCGCGCGCGACCTCGACCTTGCTGCGCCCGATGTCTGGTTCGCCGTAGAGGATCTGTCGATTGAGGTTCGAGATGTCGATGCGATCGAAGTCGACCGCCGAGACGTCCTGCGCGCCCATGGCCGCGAGATCGTAGAGGATGTGCGAACCAAGCCCGCCGAGCCCCAGCAAGGCGATCTTCGCCGTCTTCAGCCTGTGCTGGAGCTCGTACCGGCTCGTGCTGAGTCCGGAGTATGCATTGAAGAACTTGAGGTTTCTATCCCAGCGGGCGAGCTCGTATGCGTCGAGCAGCCCCTCCGGGCCGAAGGAGGCATTCTCCAAGAGCCCGATTTGATCGAGCGTCTCGATGATTTTGGCCAGGCTCGCTCGCGTCACGTGCGGATACCGAGCGCTCAGGAGCGCGTGGATCTCGTCGAGCGTCCGCCTGCCATCCATGACGGCGAACAGGTGGGCGATCTCCCCGGAAGGGTCCTGGATCGACGTCGCGTACCCCGAGCTGCAGAAGTAGAGCGTGCCCTCGATCTCGTGGACGACGAGCGTGGACTTCTTTCTTGGCAAAGCTGATGTTTCCATGTCATTCACGCTGTGGATCGGAGACGATTTTTTCTGGATGAACGATGAACTCAGCCCGAGAGCGCGGGCATGCGCCGGTAGAACACACGCCGGCCGGCAGGGATCGGCCAGCGTGCAGCCCAAGAGCCCGCGAGCGTGCGCTCGTGGGGGATGGGCACCGCGGCGAGCCTCCCCATCACGGGAGGCTCGCCGGACGCGCGTGGCTCAGCCAGGCACCGAGAGGCCTGCGTTGCTGAGCTTCATCTTCGTGATCGAGAGGCTCCGCCCGGGGACGGAGAGACCTGCGTTGCTGAGCTTCGTCTTCTTGATGGTCATGGCGTTCATTGTGTGTTTCCTTCCTTTGGTGCAACGGGGGAGATGAGCCCGGCCACGGCGCCGGTCGAGCAAGCATTCTCGATTGGCCTCCGCTCCGGGACCGGCTTCCCGTCACGAAACCGTCTCAGCATCGCCCGTGCCAGCGTTCCCGAGGCGCGGAGCGCGGGCTCGCAGCCCCTCTTTTCGACGGTTCTTCACGCCACGACGCGCTGCGAGGGCCGCTTCAGAGGTGGAGACGAGCACGGCCCGTTGCGCGATCGAGCAAGGATGCGTGCATGGATTTGGTCCGGTGCTACAGGGGGGTCGGTTCACATGGAAGGATGGAAGAGGCTAGCTGGAATATCAGGGAACGGCCTCACGGGCCCGCGATGCAGGCGGCCGCTCCGGTCACAGGACGAGTCGTAAGTGTTCACCGCTCGGACTGCCTGATCCTGGATGCCATACCGGAACATGCTCGCTTGCTTGCGCCATCTCGGAGAACGCCTGGAGTTCAGCCATCGTGGCACGTGACTGGCGAGACGACCGATGAGCGCGCACGTGGAGACCACGGGCCGCCCGGCGCGCCTCGGAGCGATCTCGCGTCTCCCGGCCACGGGGGGCGCATGCTGATCCCCTGTCGGCCGCGCCCCCGTCGCGCGATCCTCGAGCTCGCCAGCCAGCGCGGCGACCAGCCGTTCGACGGGATGCTCGCCGGACTCGGCACCTTCGCCGAGGAGGACGATCGTGCCTGGCTCCTCGCCGTCGTCGAGGGCTTGGACCCTCCTCGAGCGCGCGCGCCGCACGCCCGCGTCCGGCTCGGGCGCCTTCCTGGAGACCGATCCTCTACTGTCCCGTCGCTACACCGATCCCACGTGGCTGGGCGCCGGCGCGCATGGGCCGACCCATCCCCAAGGTGACGAGCTACTACTCCCGCCAGCGCTCGAGGAGCTCGCGGGCGGAGCCGCCGCGCTCGAGGCGGGCGCGCGTCACGGCGCCGCCGGGGGCGATGTCGATGATGAACTCGAGCGTCGGGTTGCCGCGGAGGTGATAGCGGAGGTCGGCGACGCGCACGGTGGTCCCGCCTCCCTCGGCGGGGGCGTGGCGGACCACGGGGAAGCGAGCCCAGGCGAGCGCCTCGCGCACGGTGGGGACGGCCATGACCTGGGTAGGGACAGGGCCGCTGGGCGCGCGCGAGAGCCGGCGCTCCTCGACCGGCGCGCCGCCGAACAGGGCGACCGAGCCGGCGACGTAAGCGTCCTCATGCGTCGCGATGAAGCGCCATGCCGTCACGCCGAGCATCGCGGGGAAGACGGCGACGCGCTGCGCCTCGGGGTGGGCGGCGGCGACGCGGGCGACGAGGACCTGCTGCGCCGCGATCCGGCCGCCGACGTACACGGCGGCGACGGCGGCGCCGGCGAGGATTGCGCGCCGCCAGCGCGCCGGCCGGCGCCACGCGACGAGCGCGCCGAGAGCGAGCGGCAGCGTGACAAGCGGGTCGAGCACGCCGGTCCAGTCGAGCGTCAGGCGCGCGTCGGAGAGCGGGAGGAGCAGGCGCGTCCCCCACCCGGTCCAGAGATCCGGCAAGAGGTGCGCGAGGGCGACCGAGAGCACGCTGAAGGCGTAGACCGGGCCGATCCGCGCCCGCCGCCCGAGGACGAGCCAGGCGATCCCGGCCGCCACCGCCGCCACCATCGGCGCGAAGAGGAGCGCGTGCGACGGCCCCCGGTGCGCGCGCAGCGTGCTCAGCACCGCGTCCCCCGCCGGCCAGAGGTAATCGAGATCCGGCAGCTCGGCGGCGATTACGCACGCGAGCAGCACGGCCCGGTCGGTCGGCGACGCGCGCCCCTGGCCGGGCATGACGTCCGGGCGACGCATCGCGCCGACCGCCAGCCCGAAGAGCCCGTGCGTGAGCGAGTCCATGCCCGTCGCTAGCTATCTCCTGGAGCCGGGCAAGGGCAAGGCCGTGCCGCGCGACGAACATCCTTTCCAAGGGCCGGCGCCCTCGCCCTGGCGGGCGGCACGCCGTGAACCCGCCCGGGTGGGCTGGCGCGTCCACCAAAAGATGGGTCGCACCCATCTCCCGGTGGACGTGCCTTCAAGAAAAGATGGGTCGCACCCGTCTCCCGGTGGACACGCCTCCAAGAAAAGATGGGTCGCACCCATCTCCCGGTGGACACGCCTCCAAGAAAAGATGGGTCGCACCCGTCTCCCGGTGGACACGCCTCCAAGAAAAGATGGGTCGCACCCATCTCCCGGTGGACGCGCCTCCAAGAAAAGATGGGTCGCACCCATCTCCCGGTGGACGTGCCTCCAAGAAAAGATGGGTCGCACCCATCTCCCGCTGGACACGCCTCCAACAAAAGATGGGTCGCACCCATCTCCCGGTGGACGTGCCTCCAAGAAAAGATGGGTCGCACCCATCTCCCGCTGGACACGCCTCCACCAAAAGATGGGTCGCTGCCAACCGTTCCGCCGCGCCGCCGTCCCCATCCGCGAGCGCACGTACTCGATCGCCCGCTCGCGCGGCTCGCTGCGCGCGAACAGCGCCGCGAATCGCGCAGGAAATCCCTCAACCCCAGACAGCCCGCGCCCCGCGCCCCGCCCTCACGGCGGCGCGACGAACCCCGCCGGCCCCGCCACGGCGGGGGACCTGTCGCCCCGGTAGCGCTCGAGCAGCGCGCGCCGCTCCTCCGTCCACCCGTTCTTCGGCGACGCCGCCTGCACGAGCGCCTCCAGCGCGAGCCGGCGCAACCGCGGATCGTCGCTCCCCCGCAGCGCTTCCTCGAGGAGCGACGGGTGCACGCAGCCCTGCACCGCCGCCATCGCCGCCACCATCGCGTCGTGGTGCAGCAGATCCCGCCGGCCGAGCTCGGAGAGCGCCTGCCCGAGCTCCCGCCACTGCAGCAGGCGCGCCGCGAGCCCGAGGTACTGGGGCACGGCCAGGGCGTCCGCCTTCAGCACGGCGAGGAGCCCCTCGCCGACCGCCAGGTGGTGCCGCGCGGCATAGGCGCCGAGCCGCGCCGAGAGCACCGGCAGGAACGCCACGAGGTGGCGGCGCCTCGGCGCGAGCTCCCGGAGCCGCGCCACGACGGCCGCGACCTCGGCCGGCTGCATCCGGGCGAGCACGGCCGCCAGCGCCTCGGCCGCCTCCTCGGGCGCCGGCGCGTCCAGATGCGCGAGCAGCCGGAGGAAGAGCGCGCGCTGCTCGTCCCGGAGCGGCAGCTGCGCGGCGCGCCGGAGCAGGTCGAGCCGCGCCTCCGGCTCCGCCCGCCCGAGGATCGCGGCGAGCAGGCCCACGACGCGCGGCTCGGCCTCGGTCGAGAGCCTGCCGAGCGGGAGGTCCGCGAGCTTCGAGGCCACGATCCAGTCGGGATCCCCGACGGCGCGGCCGAAGACGTCCCAGGTCCCGGGCTTGTCGAGGTGGTCCCAGAGCGCCCGGAGCAGCGCGATCCGCACGTCGCGGTGGGTCTTCGGGCCGTCCAGCCGGAGCAGGTCCCGGTAGGCGTCGTCGCCGCCCATCTCGCCGAGCAGGCGCACGACCTCCTTGGCCACGGTCACCTTCGCGGTCGGCACGGCCCGGAGCTCGGCGAGCACCCGATCCCGGGGCATCTCGGCGAACGCCTTCCGGAGCGCGTAGATGGCCCACCGCGCGCGCTCGTCGCCAAGGCACTCGATCAGGACGGGCACGCCCTGGCCGGCGTCGAGCCACGGCAGGCCCCGGATGGCCATCTCGCGCAGCGGCGGCCTCGGATCCGCGGCGAACGGGGTGATCGCCGAGGCGTCGACGTACGCGAGCCGGACCAGCGCGGAGACGGCGAACCGCAGCGTGGGGACGTCGCACCCCTCGTCCGCGAGCAGCGCGCGCAGGCCGGCCGCGTACCGCTCCTGCTGCCGCGCCGTCCAGCGGCCGTGGCCCGCGCCGAAGTCGAGCACCCAGCGCGTCCGGCCCGTCGCGAACCTGCCCGTCATGGGCCGGCCGTCCAGCAGCGGGTCGAGGAGATCCTGGCGCTTCCGGCTCACGTGCCGGGCGACGTCGCCGATCAGGACGAAGCTCGCGTCGTCGCGCAGGAGCGCGGGCACGAGCCGCGCGAACCGCGGCCGATCATGGGCGCGGAGGAGCGCCAGCGCGCCGGCCGCGACGCCGACGAACGGGAGCTCGCGCGACAGCCGCTCGAGCGCCTCGAGCAGCGGCACGACCACCCCGAGGCGGATGCCGAGGCTGTGCGCGAGCGACAGCACCGCCCCCGCCCGCTCGCGGGTGCACCACGCGCCCGCGAGCTGCGCGAGCGCGGGGGTGAGCCGCTCGGCCTCGGCCCTCGTCAGCCCCTCCCCGAGCCCCGCCGTCGAGACCGAGCCGCGCACGGCGAGGATCCGCCCGAGCCAGCGGGCGCCCCACGCGCCGTCGACGCGGAACAGCCGCACAACGAGCCGCTCCACGGCCGAGGCCGTGGCCTGGGACAGATCCGCGGCGTCGAGCGCGTCCTGCGCCACGGCGCCCACCGCCTCGAGGTGCTCCGGCCCGAAGCGGGCGAGCGGGAGCGCGGCGAGGGCGCCGATCATCGCGCGCCGCACCGGATCCTGCTCGAACTTGCGGGCGCGCACGTTCGCGAGGGCGTCCGCGAGCGCGCCCCGATCGTGCAGGACGCTCGCGAGGAGCAGCGCCTGCGCCTTCGCGCGCTCGTCGCCCTCGGGGTGCCCGAGGAGCGGCGCGAGCACCGTCCTGGCCTCGGCGAACGGCAGGAGGCGCGCGTAGCTCATCCGCCGGTCCGGCCTGGCGACGAGCGCGGGGCAGTCGACGAGGTGCCGCCGCGCCTCGCGCTCGCGCAGGTCGGCGGGCAGGGCGTCGAGCACCTCGGGCGCGATCGAGCCGTCGGCGGCCTGCGCGGCGCGCGACCAGCGCTCGAAGGCCCGCTCCCGGAGCGCCTGCTCCTCGGCGGACGCGGCCGTCACGTAGCGGAACAGGAAGGCGCCGAAGCCCCCTCGCCCGCCGAGGAGGAAGGCCCGGAGGACCGCCCTCTTGTCGTCGGGACGCAGCCGCAGGAACCACCGCGGGCCCCGCTTCCCGTCGCTCAGGGCGCCCCAGGCGTTGCGGATGAGGTAGTCGAGGCGCTCGGCGCCGAGGGCCGGCGCGCCCTTGTCGAAGCTCACGACCGCGAAGGCGCCGGGCGGCCGCGCGGGGCGGCCGCTCTCGTGGCGCGCCTTCAGGAGGTCGAACGTGGCGGCCGGGCGCGCGCGGGCCAGCACGCCGAGGGGGTCGGCGAGGAACGAGGGCTCCTCGCCGAGGTCGAAGAGGGCCCGGATCAGCGGGAGCGCCGCGTCGGGCGCGCGCCGGGCGAGCGGGACGAGCAGCGGCGCGAGGCGGTAGCGCAGCCGGACATCGAGCGATCCGGAGCGCGCGACCGCCTCCCCGAACCAGCGCGCCGCGGCCGCGGGGTGCCTGACGGCCAGCCGCGCGAGGCAGTGCGGACCGCCCGCCTCGTCGAGGGCATGCCGGTGCGCCGCGACGAGCGGCTCGGAGCCGAACGGGAGCAGATCCACGATCGCCGGATCGCGCCCCTGCTGGATGCGCGCGCCGAGGAAGGCGTCCACGACCCCCTGGCGCTTGCGGCGGGCGAGCTGGGCCACCGTGCGCCGGAGGGCGCGCCGCTCGACGAGGACGCCGAGCGCCGCGAGCGCCTGCGCGTCGTCGCAGAAGCGGGCCACCATGCGGCCCGCGCGCCGCCGGACGAGGCGGGACGGGTCCGACACGGCCGCGACGACGCGCGCGCCGTCCCCCGAGCCATACACGGCCATGAGCGCGAGGAGGCGCTCGTAGGCCTGATCGCTGCCCGAGAGCGCGCCGAGGAGCGCCGCGGCGCCGGCGTCGCCGCGCGCGGCGGCGCCGCCCAGCGCCACGACGCGGCGGACGCGGTCGTCGTGGGCAAGCGGCTCGACCTCGGCCAGGAAGGAAGCGATGTCCATGGCGGCGATGCTACCGCCGCGAGGCGTGATCAGGGCAAGGTCGAACGCTCCGCCGCTCCGGGGCCAGGTGCGTTCAAGGCGTTCCCTGGCACCCGGCGCGCATCAATTCACGACGGGCACGAACTCCTCGCACGCCTCCTCGATCGCCGTGAGGGCGTTCGTGAGGCCGTCCTCGAGGCGCCCCTCGCAAAGATCCCAGAAGAAGCCACGGTTGTCGGCGGCGAAGGTGTCCACGAGCCGCTGCATGTCCTCGGCCTCGTCCGCGCTCCCATAGGCCCCCTCGCAATCGGTCTTCCCGCCGATGCCGAGAAACACGACGTTCTTTGCGTCGCCCTTCACGGCGACGAGCCGATCGTGGATCGCTTGCGGCTGCTGGCGCGGGACGGGCTGCTCGTCCTCATCGGTGATCGCCACGACCACGAGCAGCGCATCCTCGCGGAGGAAGCCCGCGTTCTCCTCGTTCGAGAACGGCGGCTCCAGCGCGGCGGCGACCGAGGACGCGGGCTGCTCGTCATCGTTGTTGCTGCTGCACTCGACATCGTCCGAGTAAACATCTGCGGCGCACTCGAACTCGCCGAGGATGTCGGTGCTCGAGCTCTCCATCCACGACTTTCCGCTCTGGAACGAACAGTCGCCCCCGACGCCGCGCGTGTGGAAATTTGCGGGCCGAGGGCAGGCGTCCAGCACGGCCGCGCGGAAGTCCTGGATGCCGCTGATATCGAGCAGCGCCTGCGCGAAGGCCGGGAACACGACCTCGCGCATCGATTGCTTTTCCTCACGCATGCTCGAGGAGTTGTCGAGCGCGAACACGACATCGACGTGCTGGCACCCCGAGCCGTTCGGGCCGTTGCCCCCTGTCCCACCGCTCGCTCCGTTGGCCCCGTTGCCGATGGAACCACCCCCCTGCCCGAAGATGTTACCCCCCTGCCCGAAGACGTCACCCCCCTGCCCGTGGCCTCCGGCGCCCGGGCCTCCAGCGCCCGGCGAACCGCTGTCCTGGTTTGTGCCCGCGCCCCCGCCGCACCCCACGAGACCCATCGTCCCTGCGCAGAGCGCCGCGCACCATGCCCTGAGCTCCATTCCTCA
Source organism: Sorangium sp. So ce590 (assembly GCF_051521365.1). Classification (NCBI taxonomy): domain Bacteria; kingdom Pseudomonadati; phylum Myxococcota; order Polyangiales; family Polyangiaceae; genus Sorangium; species Sorangium sp. So ce590. Next base: position 2,348,142 of record NZ_CP150346.1, on the reverse strand, counting down.
CTCCTTCGTTTTGGGGCGCCATGCCCTACCCATTCGTTTCAAGGTCCCATGCGACACCGATCGCCGGAACGATGATCGTATCATGCGCGCAGCGCTGGCTCCAGCGGATCGGCCGAGGGCGGAGCCGACGAGCCTCGCCGCTCCTGCCGGGCCTTCACAAACGAAGAGGGGGACCGCTTCACGCTCTTCACTCGCTTCACCCGCGTCACCCGCTTCACCTCCTGTACCGATGAGCTCGACGATCCATGAGCGCAACCGTCGCGCGGTATCGCAGGGCACCAGCACCACCGCGGCGGAGAATTCCACGCCGGCGTACGTCCGACGGCCGCGAGCCTCAACGGCATGAAGTGTAAGAACACCGGCGACACAAAGCGCTCTTGGTCTTCAAGCCGTCCATGTACAAACCGCAGCGTGTTGCGTCCTGCGATCGGGCGGCGGCGGGCGACAGCTGTGTGGCGCGCGCCAAGCTCTCTTGCTGCGAGTCCTACCGAGCCAGCTCGGACATCGGCGGCTCCTACGTTCGCACGGGAAAGCGGTAGGCTCGAGGAGACCCCGTTCGTCGCCCGGCGCTAGGACACCGAACAGGTTGAAACCCCGAGAAAATGAACCACAGAGGCACAGAGGGCACAGAGTTTTTTGTTGTCCCTCTGTGTCCTCTGTGCCTCTGTGGTTCAAATCTCTTCATTCCCGGGCATTTCAAGCTGATCGGTGCTCTAGGCCCATCGCTCCGAGAGGACGGCCCTCATCCGGTCGATCCTGAGCGCGCGCTCGAGGGCGCGGCCCTCGAAGGCGCTGAGGAGGGCGGGCAGCGCCTGCCGGGCCAGCGCCAGCAGCGCGCGGCGGCGGACCTCGGGCTCGAGCCTGCCCTCGGTGACGATCTGGCTGAAGGCGAGGGCGAGGAGCGCCTCGTCGCGCGTGAGCAGGCTGTACTCGTCCTCCTCGCCGAGGGCCTGGACCTCGGCCGCGTCCACGGCGTCCCAGTGGGCGTTGTCGACCTCCCAGCGGGCGAGGAGCGCGTCGAGCAGCTCGATGGGGCTCGCCTTCGGGTGCTCGTCGCGGAAGTCGCGAAACGCGGTGAGCGTGTCGTGCGCCGTCTCGTTGCCGAAGGGGGCGGTCGCGTCGGTGAGCGACCAGAAGAACGGGTCGGCGAGCGCGGCGGCCGCGCGGGGGTGGCAGTCGTCGGGGGAAAGGTCGGGGAGATCGGGCGCTTCGGTCATGGAGAGGGGCTTTCCGTCGGGTGAGGCGCGGGCGCGCGGCGCCGCTACCTTACCGCGTCCGGGCGCCGCGGGAGGCCGCGGCGAGCACCTCCACCCTCACGATGTCGTCCCCGACGGGCTGGAGCACACCCCCGTTCGGGCCCTTCATACGGAGCCGGGATCGTGCTACTCCACGAGCGCCCAGCTATCCTCGAGGCTCTCCGCCGTCATCTGCGGCGACTTGCTGCAGGCGGGCGAGACGAGCGCCATCGAGGCAACCGCGAGCGAGAAGCGCACGGAGCCGAGACAACCCTGGATTCTCATACATCCTACTGCACCGCGTGGAACAGGTTCATGATGAAGAACGCCTGTCCCCAGGGGTTGAACCCCCACGCGTAGATGGAGCAGAGCCCCGCGCTCGCGAGCAGCCACACCTCGGGGAACGACACCCGGTAGCCACGCCTGTCCAGGGAGCGGGAAGCGAGCGTGTAATAGACAAGGAACAAGGTGCCTGCGGCGATGACGGCCCGGCTGATGGCGCGATGGTGCGAGTCCATCAGCGCCGGGACAGCGGTGAAGAAGGCGGCGCCCACGTCCTCGAAGGCGTCGAAGCTCTGGACGTGAAGGAGCATCGGAACAGAAGACACGATGTGTACCACGTGGGCACATCTGCATCGACTCAGGAACAGTGACGCGATCGCGTCAGCCGAGGTCTGTCGTTGGACCGCGGCTCGCCGGCGGCTCAGGAATCGACGTGACCGGGCCGCGCGGGGGCTCGAAATGCGCCTGTCAGGGGCCTGCGCCGTGCGCTGCCGGGAGGCCCTTCAGCGGCCGGGGAGCGGCAGCCCGGCGTGCGCCGAGAGCCGGGCCATCGCGAGCTTCGCGGCGACGAGCGCCTCCTCCGGCGTGCGGCCCGTCGCCGAGAGGTGGCCCATCTTCCGGCCGGGGCGGGCGATCCGCTTGCCGTAGAGGTGGAGCCGGATGCCCGGGATCTCCAGCGCGGCCTCGAAGGCCGGCGAGGCGCCGTCCATCCAGACGTCGCCGAGCAGGTTGACGATCGCGGCGGGGCGGACGACCTCGGTCGAGCCGAGCGGCAGATCGCAGACGGCGCGGACCGCCTGCTCGAACTGGCTCGTCGCGCAGGCGACCTCGGACGCGTGGTAGCTGTTGTGGGGCCGCGGGGCGAGCTCGTTGATGAGCAGGCGGCCGTCCCGGAGCAGGAAGAGCTCGACGACGAGCAGGCCCTCGACGCGCAGGCCGACCGCGAGATCGAGCGCGATCTGCACCGCCTGCCCGGTCACCGAGGCCGAGAGCGGGCCGGGCAGCAGCGACCAGTCGAGGATCTGGTCGCGGTGGTGGTTCAGGGCCGGCGGGTAGACCGCCAGCTTGCCGCTCGGGCTCCGCGCGACGAGCACCGACAGCTCGGCCTCGAGATCGAGCGCCTGCTCGACAACGCAGCGCTGGCCGCCCAGCGACCCGAAGAGCGCCGCCGCCTCGCTCCCGGCGTCGCCGTCGCCCGGCGACGCGCCCCCCGAGAGCCGCAGCTGCCCCTTGCCGTCGTACCCGCCGACGCACGACTTCACGAAGCACGCCCCGCCCATGGCGCGCGTCGCCTCGAGGAGCTGCGCGCTCGTCGCGACCTCGCGGAAGGGGCCCACCGGGAAGCCGTTGCTCGACAGCCAGCGCTTCTGGACGCCGCGGTCCTGCACCATGGCCAGCACGTCGGCCGACGGGCGCACCGGCGCGAGCCGGGCGGCGGCCGTGAGCGCCTCCGTGGAGATCTTCTCGATCTCGAGCGTCACGACGTCGCACTGCGACGCGAGCTCGGCCGCCTGCGCCGCGTCGTCGAACGAGGCGACGATGCAGCGATCGAGCACCGAGCGGGCCGGGCAGTCCGGGTCCGGGTCGAGGGCGTGGACCTTGTATCCGAGCGTGCGGGCGGCGAGCGCCGTCATGCGGCCGAGCTGACCGCCGCCGAGAATACCGAGCGTAGAGCCGGGAGCGATGGGCATTTCCGGAGGACCTAGGGCGAGGCGGGGCGAGGTGGAGGTGGAGGGTTAAACGATGACCGCGTCGCGGAGGACCGCCGCCTCCTGGGCGCCGCGGAACGCGGCGAGGCGCTCGCGGAGCTCGGGGTGCTTGCCCGACAGGACCGCCGCCGCGAACAGGGCGGCGTTGGCGGCGCCGGGCTTGCCGATGGCCATCGTGGCGACGGGGACCCCCTTCGGCATCTGGACGATCGAGAGCAGCGCGTCCATGCCGTTCAGCGCCGTGGCGGGGATGGGCACGCCGATGACCGGGAGCACCGTCTTCGCGGCGACCATCCCGGGCAGGTGGGCGGCGCCGCCCGCGGCGGCGATGATCACCTCGATCCCGCGCCCTTCAGCCGTGCTCGCGTACTCGAACATCCGGTCCGGCGTGCGGTGCGCCGAGACGACGCGCACCTCGTGCGGGATGCCGAGCTGCGTGAGCAGCTCGCTCGTCACGGCGAGGTGCTCGTAGTCGCTCTTGCCCCCCATGATCACGCCGACCCAGGGCCTCTCGGTCGAGCTCGCTCCCATTTCGGTCGGGGCCCGGCCCTCGCCGGCCCCTCGCTGCGCCATCGTGCTCATCGTTCCACCAATCGCCGACTCATCGATCCATCCATCCATCCGTCAACCGAGGGGCTGTGCCCCGGTCAGCGCGTGAGCTGCTCCAGCAGGCTCAGGCTCTCGCGCTCCTCCTCGCCGATCTCGCCGTCGGACGAGATCATCTCGCGCGCGGCCGCCAGGAAGAGCTGCCGGTGCGCGCGGGGGATCTGCATCGGATCGACGTCGTCGGCCGCGGGCGGCACATCGAGCCAGCTGCGCACCTCCTTGGCCTCCTCCTCGTCGAGCTGGAGCCGCAGGATCATCTTGCGCACGAACTCGCGCTCCTGCTCGCGCACCTGGAGGTCGGCCCAGGCGAACGAACAGATGAACCGCATCAGCTGGAGGCGTTCTTGCCGAGAGAGCTTGTCGAGCATGGGCGAAGACTTTAGCCCGGATCAGCCGGCGTTCTGTGTGGAAATCGGCTCGCGGTCCGCTGTAAGGAGATCCCCGGCGCGGCTCAGCGGCTCAGCGGCTCCGGCGGCCCGCTCGTCGCGGCTCAGCGGTACGGGCGGGCGACGCGCGGGCCGCGCAGGAGCGCCGAGAGGTGCAGCTGCGCGTCGAGCAGGTCGCGCAGGGTGGCGGGGTCCTCGAGCGGGGCCGGCACCGTGATCACGATGGCGTGCGGGGCGATGCGCAGCGCGTGCGTGCGGGCCCGCAGGCGCCTCACCGCCTCGCGCGCCCGGGGCGAGGCCGCGCGCAGCTGCTCGGGGTCATCGGGATCGAGCGTCACATCCAGGGGCGGATCGAGCACAAGCGTGACCTCGGAGCGCTCGGGGTGCGGGCCTCGCTCGAAGCACGTGTCGATGTGGAACGTGGCGCCGTCGAGCTGCGCGTCGCGGATGCGCATGCGGCCCACCTCGAAGCGGCCGTGGACCTCGGCCGCGAACTGCTCCCAGGCCGGGCGCATCGCCGCCATGGGCGTGGGCGGCGGGATGCGCGCGGACGCGGCGCGGATCTCGGCCGCCAGCGCGGCGAGGTGCTCCAGGAACGCGCCGAGCCAGGGCTGGTCGTGGCCGGGCGTGCGGGACCGGACCGACACGTGCTCGTCGTCGAGCCGGACGTCGTCGAAGGCGAGCAGCGCCCGGCGCAGCGGCCCGGCGACGACGGCGCGGACCTGGCCGGGGTCGCGCCCGCGCACGCGGTAGCGGCGGCCGAAGCCCTCGTCGTCCTCGGACGCGAGCGCGAGCAGGAAGCGCTTCACGCCGACCTCCAGGTCGAGCCCCCACGACGGCCAGCGCAGCTCTCCGACGATCGCGCCGCTCGACGAGGAGCCCGCGTCGATCCACACGGACGCCGCGCAGCCGGCGAGCGCGCCCGAGAGGCGCAGCTCCAGCGGGTCGAGCGACAGGCCGTGGCGCGCGCCGACCGTGCCCCAGACCCCGCGCCACCTCCCCGAGCCGATCTGCCGGCGCATCGCGCCGAGGCCGGGCGGCCGATCGAAGACGCCGAGCGCGAGCGGCGTCGTGTGGACGACGCCGTCCGAGCGCGCGAGCTCGACGCGCACCTCGAGCCCCCAGAGGAGGGCGACCCACCCGGCGTCGAACGACGGCGCGACGGAGCGGGGGATCCGGAACCGGAAGGGCAGCTCCCGCCCCTCGTCGCGGCTGTCCGCGCGGCGGAAGGCGGTGAAGCGGTGCGCCTCGGTCGCGCGGTTCGACGCGGCGGGGTCGACGCTGAGGAGCCGCTCGACGCCGACGAGCGAGATCTCGATCCCGCGGACGCTGCGGCCCTGCACGTTGCCGAGGGCCACCGCCCCCGAGATCTCGTCGCCCGGCGCGAAGACCTGATCGTCGAGCGAGACCTCGATGAAGGGGCTGTCGCCGCGCGCCGTGGTGCCCGCGACAGGCGACCGGGCCGGGCGCGTGACGGGGCGCGGCGTGACGAGCACCTCGTACGACTCCTGGACGTCGAGCCACCACGGGATCGCGATGGAGAGCGTGATGCCGTAGCGGATCTCGGCGCGCGTGCCGAGGTACGAGCAGGGCGCGTCGGCCGGGAGCGGGAAGCTCGCGCGGTAGCGTTGCTCGCCCTCCGGGAGCGTCGTCTCCCCCGCGAGGCGGGCGACGAGCGAGAGGAAGTGGGGCGGCACGAGGACGCGCTCCTCGACGCGGGCGACCTGCATGCCCTCCAGGTGGAGCTCGATCGAGTCGACCGGCGTCCTCCCGCGGCTGCGGAGCACGAGCTCGACCTGGACGACGTCGCCCGGGTGGACGGTCCTGGACATCCGGAGCTCGACGTCGGGTCGGCTGCGCATGGAGAGCGGCTCAGCGCGGCGGGCGCGGGCTCACTTCACGAGCGGCGCCGGGACGGCGAGGCGGAGCGGCCCTCGGGGAGCGCCGCGCTCGAAGACCTCGCCGCGCCGGTCGGCGACGCCGAGGCGCATGAGGCCGTCCGCGCGCACGAGCGCGAAGGGGGCGCGCGGGACCGGCGCGTCGCGGGCCGAGCCGCCCCGGCCCGCGTCGAACGGGACGACGAAGACCGCGACGTCCTCGGCGCCCGAGGGGGGCGCGCGGGGCGGGGCGGTGTGGGCGCAGCGCACCGCGACCGAGGCGTTCCTGTCCTCGCCGGCGCAGCGGGCGAGCGCGCGGCGATCGGCGTCGTCGCCGCCCTGCGCGAGGTGGTCGGCGGCGGCGAGGCGGACCGCCTCGGCGGGGTCGCGCGCGAGCAGGTCCCGGGCCGCGGCGCCGTCGCAGCGCGCCCGGGCGACCGTGAGGCCGGCGAGCGCGTTGGCGCGCAGGTAGGGGCGCGCGTCGGCGAGCGCCCCGCAGAGCGCCGCGGCCGCGCGGGCGGGCTGGCCGGCGCGGCCCGCGATGCGCCCGATCGCGCCCGCCGCGTTGCCCGCCACGGCGGCGTCGGGGTCCTTGAGGAGCGGCTGGAGCAGCGGCAGCGCGTCCCTGTCCCCCACCGCGCCGAGCGACCAGACGGCGTTGGCGCGGACGCCCGGATCCGGATCGCCCGCGAGCTTGCGGAGCGCGGCGGCGGCCGCCGGGTGCCCGGCGAGCGCCTCGGCGATCTTGCGGCGGTCGTCGATGGGCGCCGCCGAGGCCATCCGCGCGAGCGCGGCGCCCGCGGCCGGCCCGGGCATGCGGCCGAGCCCTTCGAGCAGCGCGTCGCGCGCGGCGTCCGGGGCGCTCGCGATGGCCGCCGCGACGTCGTGGGCGAGGCCCTTGCCGCTGCCGTCCTTCGGGTCGTCCGCCGCGCGCGACAGCGCGCCCGAGAGGGCGATGCCGAGGGCGCCCCGGTCCTGCTCGGCGGCGACGGTGAGGCGCTGGAGCAGCGCGCGCGCGCTCGTGGGGCCGGCGACGCGGGAGAGCGCGACCGCTGCCCGGAGGCGCACGTCGGCCGACTCGTCGTCGAGCGCCTCGAGCAGCGCGGCGTCCACGGCGGCGCCGAGCTCCCCGGCGGCGCGCGCCGCGCCGAGCGCCTCGATCACGGCGAGGCGGAGCGGCGCGGAGCGGGCCTTCGCGAGCGGCAGGAGCACCTCCTGCGCGCGGGGCGAGCCGGTGCGCCCGAGGAGCTGGACGAGGGCGAGCTTCTCGTCGGGCGGGGTCGCCGGGTCGACAAGCAGGGCGCGCGCGGGGTCGACGGCGCGCCCGTCGGGCCGCGCGGGATCGAGCAGCGCGGTCGCGGCGCGGATCGCCTCGCGGCGGACCGAGGGGTCGACGTCGCCGAGCAGCTCGAGCACGCTGGGCAGCGCCGCGGGGTCGCCGAGCGCCCCGAGGGCGCGGAGCCCGTGCCGGAGCGGGACGACGCCCCGCTGCATCCCCCGGACGATCGCGGGCAGCCCTTCCCTGGCCTTGAGCTCACCGAGCACGAGGGCGGCGCCTGCGGCGGTGTTGGCCGACGGCGCGGCCGCGAGCGCGGCGACGAGCGCGGGGAGGGCGGGGGCCGCAGCCGGCGCGGGGGCCGCAGCCGGCGCGGGGGCCGCAGCCGGCGCGGGGGCCGCAGCCGGCTTCCCGGCGCTGACGAGGGCGTCGCGGACCGCGGACCGCGGCGCCGCGGGGTCGTCCTTCGCGAGCGCCGCGAGCAGCACCTTCACCGCCGCGTCGGAGCCGATGCGGCCGAGCGCCCGGAGCGCCGCATCACGCACGTCGTTGCTCGAGGTGCCGCTGTCGGCCGGGCGCGCTCCGAGGAACGCGCCCGTGCCTGCCGGCGACGCCTCGACGAGATCGGCGATCGCGGACGTGGCCTCGTCCGAGCGCAGCCGGCCGAGGGCGCTCACCGCCTCGACGCGGACGTCCTGGGATGCGTCCTGGAGCGTGAGGATGAGCGCGCTGACCGCCCGCGCATCGCCGAGCTCTCCGAGCGCCCGCGCCGTGGCCCGACGGACCTCCGGGACCGAGTCCTGCACCTTGCCGATGAGCGGCACGACGGCGCGCGCGTCGCCGATCCGGCCGAGCGCACGCACGACCTCCGCGCGCACCTCCGGCGCGGTGTCGTCGAGGTGGCCAAGCAGCGGCGAGACGGCGTCCGGGAGCCCCGCCGCGCCCATGGCGGCCGCGGCGGCGAGGCGGACGTGCGGATCGGGATCGCCGAGCACCCGGCCGAGGGCGACGACGGATCGATCGGTGGGCGCCGCGCGGATGAGGTCGCAGGCCGCGAGCCGCAGGCGCGCGTCGCCCTCGCCGAGCCACTCGATCACGAGGTCTCCTGCGCGCGGCATCCGGAAGCGCACAGCCGCCCCGGCGAGGTACAGCCGCACCTCGATGTCCGGGTCGCTCATGCCCTTCTGGATCAGCCCGATCGCCGTCTCCGGGGCGAGCTCGCCGACGCGGGTGGCGGCGAGGCGCCGCTCCGAGACGTCGCCCGACGTGAGCGCGCGCGCGATCTGCTCCGGCACGTTGGGCCAGAGGAACGCGGCGGCGTCCCCGGGCGGCGCGAGCGCGGCGGCCGAGGCGGCGACGACGAGCAGGACCTGCGGGAGCCGGCGCAGCGGCGAGACGGTACGGCGCACGACCCGAGCGTAGTACAGCGAGCGCGGCCGCGTCATGACCGTTCCAGGCGGCTCGAGCGCCGAGGGCGAGGCGCCGGGCGGACGGGGGCGCTGGAGGGAGGACGCGGGGGCGCTGGAGGGTGCGGGGGCGCTGGAGGGAGGGAGTTTCTCTGCTCCAGGGAGCGCCACCCCCCCCCCGAGCGCTCCCGAAATCGTCCTCGCCGTGCAACAGTCCAGCGAGGTGCCCACATGACCCCCTTTTCCGTTCTCGACCTGGCTCCGATCGTCCAAGGCGGGGATGCCGCCCAGGCCTTCCGCAACACGCTCGACCTCGCCCGCCACGCCGAGCGGCTCGGCTATCGCCGCTACTGGCTGGCCGAGCACCACAACATGGCCGGCGTGGCCAGCGCCGCGACCTCGGTCGTGATCGCGCACGTGGCCGGCGGCACCTCGACGATCCGCGTCGGCGCGGGCGGGATCATGCTGCCGAACCACGCGCCGCTCATGATCGCCGAGCAGTTCGGCACGCTGGCGTCCCTCTTTCCGGGGCGCATCGATCTGGGCCTCGGGCGGGCTCCCGGGTCCGACCCGGCGACCGCCCGCGCGCTACGGCGTAACCTGTCCGGAGACGTCGACAGCTTCCCTCAGGACGTCCTGGAGCTCATGGGCTACTTCCGCCCGGCGGAGCCTGGCCAGCTGGTGCAGGCCGTGCCCGGCGCGGGCCTGAGCGTGCCGATCTGGATCCTCGGCTCCAGCCTCTTCGGCGCGCAGCTCGCCGCGGCGCTGGGCCTCCCTTACGCCTTCGCCTCGCACTTCGCGCCGGGCCAGATGGCGCAGGCGATCGCGCTGTATCGCCGGGAGTTCCGCCCCTCGGATCAGCTCGCGCAGCCGGTTGTCATGCTGGGGGTCAACGTGTTCGCCGCCGACAGCGACGAGGAGGGTCGACGGCTGGGGACCTCGCTTCAGCAGGCCTTCGTCAACCTGCGCCGCGGCCGCCCGGGGCCCCTGCCGCCGCCGGTCGACGACCTCGAGCGCCAGCTGAGCCCGCTGGACCGCGCTGGCCTCGAGCAGATGCTGGCCTGCACGATCGCGGGCTCGCCCGAGACCGTGCGGCGGGGGCTGGACGCGTTCATCACCCGCACCCGCGCCGACGAGCTCATGGTGAGCTCACCGATCTTCGATCATGCCGCGCGCGTGCGCTCGCTCGAGCTCACCGCGCAGGCGCGCGACGAGCTCGCCCGGGCGGTGTGAAGCCCCTCGCCGGCGGCGCGGGCTCGTGCCGGGCTCGGCGCCTGGAAAGCGCCACGCGGACGCCTCACCCCGGGTCGATCCGGTAGATACGCCCGGTGTTGAACATCACCACATAGATCTCCCCGGCGGCGTCCTCGCCGAACGAGGACGGGAGACCGTTCGGGCTCAACGCGGTGGTGAGCTCTGCGCGATCCGTCGCGGCCTTGCCGTCCCAAACGAAGGAGAAGAAGCGCCCTGTCACGTAATCGGCATACAGATAGCGGCCGCGCAGGCACGGGATCTTCGCCCCGCGATAGACGTAGCCGCCGACGATCGAGCCCGCCTCGCTGCGGGGGTGCTCGACCGTAGGCGGGACCCCGCGCGGCTTGCACGCCGCGCCCGGTGGATAGCAATGGGCGCCCTCCATCGCTTCCCAGCCGTAATCGTTCCTGCCCTGGCCAGCGCGCTCCACAAGGATCTCCTCCCAGCTCTTCTGACCGACATCGCCGATGTACAGGTCCCCCGTGAGCCGGTCGAAGCTGAACCGCCACGGGTTCCGGAGCCCGTAATCCCAGATCATCGGATCTCCGCCGGTCATGTTGCCCGCCGGCGCTTTCCCCGGCTGCTCGACGTCGATCCGGAGGATCTTGCCGAGCTTCGAGGTGAGATCGGCCGCCGGGCTCGGCGATCGCGCGGAGTCGCCGATGGCGGCGTAGAGGTGGCCGTCCTTGCCGAAAGCCAGCATGCCGCCGACGTGGTTCCAGGCGCCGTGCTTCACGTCGACGAGCGACCGGACCGGCTCGGGATGGGCGGCGTCTTCGCCCTGCGCCGCGCGCTTCCACTCCTCGATCACCACGTTGCCGCGCGGCGCTGACGAGTAATGAAGCCAGAAGCGCCCGTTCCTCGCGTAGTCCGGGTGGAAGGCGAGCCCGAGCAGGCCGCCCTCCGCGTTCGGCGCCGGAAAGAACACGCGCGATCGCACGTCGAGGAAGGGCGCCGGCTGGACCGCGCCGTCCTTGACGAGCCGGAGCGTCCCCGCCTTCTCGAGCACCACGAGCCGCGCCGGATCGCCGGGCGGCCCGGCGACATACGTCGGCTGGTCGAGCCCGCTCGCCACAAGCGTGAGCTTCAGCGGCGGGACGCCGCCGCACTTCGCCGGACGAGCCAGCTCCGCCGCGCTCGCCGGCGGCGGCGCAGGCGCGCCATCCGCAGCGGGCGCGCCCTCCGCCGCGGCGGGCGCCGGACCGGGGGGCGCCGCGCTCGCCTGCGCCGGCGGCGCGGCCGCGTTCCCTGCCGCGGCCGCGCCGGCGGCGCCGCCCTCGCGCGGCCCTTCGGGCGGCCCAGCGACCTGCACACGCCTGTCGCAGGCGGCTACACTGCCCGCGAGCAGGAGGCACAAGGCGGTCCGATGGAACGCGCACGCTCTCGTCACACAGGCAGCGCGCCCCGCGGCGCGGCGGTGGATCGGTCTCTCGGACAAGCGGACACCTCCGCCTCCACCTTCATCATGACCGGCCATCCATGGCAAGCCGTGGTCGCGTCGCTGCTGCTCGCGAGCTGCGGCGGTTGCAGCGCGCAGGAGACGCCCCGGGCCGATCCCCTGCCCGCGCCCGACCGGCTCGGCGCACACGCCGGAACGGCCGCGCGCGGCGCCGGAGCGGACGAGCGCCCAGCCGCGAGCGCGCCCGCCGCGCCCCGGGATCCGCCGCCCTGCAAGGACGGGGACGAGGATCCTCACGATCTCCGCTGCACCGGCCTCTACAGCGACTTCGGCGCGCGCTCGCTCGCGGAGGGCGTCCACGAGTTCAGGCCGGCGTTCGAGCTCTGGAGCGACGGCGCCGAGAAGACGCGCTGGATCCACCTCCCTCCGGGCTCGACCATCGATGTCTCCAGGATGAACGACTGGATTTTCCCTGTCGGCACCAGGCTGTGGAAGGAGTTCCGGAGCCCCGCCTCCGGCGCGAGCCGCCGCCTCGAGACGAGGCTCCTCTGGAAGACCGCGGAGGATCGCTGGACGCGCGCCACCTATGTCTGGTCGGAGGACGGCGCGAGCGCGCTGCAGGTGAAGGCCGGTGTTCCCCACGTGCCCGGCGCGGACGGCTATGCGATCCCGGCGCAGGTCGACTGCATCCGCTGCCACGCGGGCAAGACCGATAACCCGCTCGGCTTCGAGGCGATCCAGCTCGCCGCGCGGGGAGCAGGCGGACTGACGTACGCCGAGCTGGTCCAGCGCGGCCTGCTCTCGACGGCGTCCGGCGGCCCGCTGCCCAGCGCGGCCGCGCTCGAGGTGCCCGGGACCGAGACGGAGCGGCGCGCGCTCGGTCTGCTCCACGCGAACTGCGGTGTCTCGTGCCACCATCCGTCCGGCGTCGCCACGCACTTCGAGATGCGCCTCAACATCGATGCTGCCGGCCAGGTGGGCGATGTGCGCGGCACGCGCGTCTACCAGACGGCGATCAACCAGCCAGCGAAGCTCCGCCCGTCCGGGTCGCCGCCGGAAGCACGCTATTACCGGCTGAGGCCCCGCGATCCGGATCGCAGCACGCTGCTCCGCGCCATGTCCCGGCGCGACGCGCCCGGCGCAACGCCCGAGCAGATGCCGCCGCTCGCGACCCGCCGCGTCGACGAGGAGGCCGTCGCAGCGGTCCGCGCCTGGATCGAGGCGATGACCCCCGCCGCCGGCTACCCGCCCGCCGCGCCCTGACGGCATCTCCCGGCCGCCCGGCCGGCGCCGTCCGAGGCGCCGGCCCGAGGGGCGCGCCGGAAACCGGTGAAGGGCGCGCGCCGGAAACGCCCTCGCCCGCGCGCCGGGCCGTGGTGATCGCGGCCGCCGGGCTTCATGCTCCCGGCGGTCGCAGCGCCGCGCGGCCTCGGCCGACGCCGCGCTCGCCGCGCGCACGGCACCGGCGGATGCCCCGCCCCTGCCCGAGGAGCGCCCACGACCACGACCGGGGGGGGAACACGTCACGTGAAGCAGCCGAAAGAGATCAAGAAGGCAGAGGGCAAGCTCGGGGTCCTGCTGCCGGGGCTGGGCGCCGTCTCCACGACGACCATCGCCGGCACCCTGCTCGCGCGGCGCGGGCTCGCGGCGCCGATCGGGTCGCTCACGCAAATGGGCACGATCCGGCTCGGCCGGCGCACCGACCACCGCGCGCCCAGGATCAAGGATTTCCTGCCGCTCGCGACGCTCGATCAGCTGGTGTTCGGCGCGTGGGACATCTTCCCCGACAACGCCTACGAGGCGGCGCGCCACGCGGACGTGCTGGAGCGCCGCCACCTCGACGCCGTCCGCGAGGAGCTGGAGCGCATCCGGCCGATGCCCGCCGCGTTCTACCCGCAGTACGTGCGGCGCCTCAACGGCACCCATGTGAAGAAGGGCGCGAGCAAGGCCGAGATGGTGGAGCAGCTCCGGGAAGATCTCCGCGCCTTCCTGCGCGACAGCGGCGCGGCGCGCGCCGTCGCCGTCTGGTGCGGCTCGACCGAGGTCCACATCGCACCTGCGGAGGTCCACCAGTCGATCGCGCGCTTCGAGGCAGGGCTCGCCGAGGACCACCCGGCGATCTCGAGCTCCCAGCTCTACGCCTGGGCCTGCCTGAAGGAGCGCATCCCGTTCGCGAACGGCGCCCCGAACCTGACCGTCGACTTCCCGGCCGCGTGGGAGCTCGCGCGGAAGCAGGAGGTCCCCATCGCCGGCAAGGACTTCAAGACCGGCCAGACCCTGATGAAGACGGTGATCGCCCCGGGGCTCAAGGCGAGGATGCTCGGCGTCGCGGGGTGGTTCTCGACGAACATCCTCGGCAACCGCGACGGCGAGGTGCTCGACGACCCGGAGTCGTTCCGATCGAAGGAGGTCTCGAAGCTCGGGGTGCTCGAGCACATCCTCCAGCCGCACGTCTATGGCGAGCTCTACGGCAAGCTCTTCCACAAGGTGCGGATCGAGTATTACCCGCCTCGGGGCGACGCCAAGGAGGGCTGGGACAACATCGATCTCGTCGGCTGGCTCGGCTACCCGATGCAGATGAAGATCAACTTCCTCTGCCGCGACTCGATCCTCGCCGCGCCGATCGTGCTCGACCTCTCGCTCCTCCTGGATCTCGCGCAGCGCGCCGGGCTGCGCGGCACGCAGGAGTGGCTGAGCTTCTACTGGAAGAGCCCGATGACCGCGCCGGACCTGTATCCGGAGCACGATCTCTTCATCCAGTCGATGAAGCTCAAGAATACGATGCGCTGGCTCATGGGGGAAGATCTCATCACCCACCTGGGCAACGAGTATTACGACTGAAGGGACGGCGCTGCCGGAGCCCGGCGGTCGCGCAGCCGAGCCCGAGGACCGCGTGCGCCTTTCGCCACGCCGCCAGGGCGTCGCGGCCGGCGAGCCGCTCAATCCTTCGTGACGCTGGCCGGAACCACCGCGGCGTCGGCGGGCTTGGGCTGCTCGATCACGTCCAGGTTTGCTTCCGCGATGCCGCCGTTACGCACGTACGCCGCCATGGCCCGGCCCGCCGCGGTGACCCCGACCATGTAGGCGCCGTCCGGCACATCCGTCACCCGGTACGTCCCGTCGGGGCCTGTCATGGGGTAGCGCATGTCGAGCCCTCCCTCGCCCTGGTTGCAGGCGACCTGGACCTGGATCCCCCGGAGCGGCTTCCCGCCGGACGTGATGCGCCCGCGGATCTCGCCCGAGCCCTTCGCGAAGAGCGCGAGGTTTCGCTCGACGGCTTGCCCTTCCTTCACGCCCACGTGCACCACGTTGCGCTGCGCCGTGTCGAGCAGCTCCAGGCGCACCACGACAGGCGGGAGCTGCTCGAAGCGATATCGACCCTCGGCGTCGGTCACCGTGTTCACGAAGCCGATGCTCCGGTGAGAGGCCACGAGCCTCGCGCCGGCGAGCGGCTTGCCGTCGCTCCCGCGCACCACGCCGACGATGCTGCCGCCCGTGGCCATCGTGAGCTCGATCGGCGCCAGATCGTCGCACGCGGAGACCTGGACGCCCGCCGTCGTCGTGGCGTAGTCGGCGGCGTATCCGCGGACCAGGATCTCGCCGGCAGGGACGCGCTCCAGCCGGAAGCTGCCGTCGAGATCGCTCTGCGCCTGGCTCGCGGCATCCATCGACCCCTGGCTCACCGCGCCCGCGGCGTTGCGCGACTCCGCGTCGAGGAACACCCCTGCGAGCGGCGCGCCTTTCTCGTCATGAACCGTCCCCGTCAGCGTGCACCCGCCCGAGAGCGTCAGATCGACTTTGTGGGTCTCGCCGGCCCTGGCATAGACGAGCTCGGAAAACGCGGGCGCGTAGTCGGACGCGGTGATCCTGAGGAGCACCGGCCAGGCGGACATCTGGTCAAGACGGAAGGCGCCGTCCGGCCCCTCGAAGCGCTTCGACAGAAGGGGCGCAGGCGCCGCCGTGCTGTCGGGGGCCATCGTGACCACGTCGACGGTGAACCGCGTGATCGGCTCCTTGCGCTCGTTGTAGACATGCCCCTCGACGATCCCGCTCCTCGGGAGCATGAGGGCGACGTCGTGACCGCTGTGCGCGATGGCGAGCGTCGGGCCGTATCCCTAGGATGCCGACCGCGGATGGCGTCCCCGTCGCCGACTCGCCCAAGATCATGATGACGTTTGAGATGGGGGTGGCGGGGAACCCCCCGACAGCGCCCTGGAATCCATTACAGGTGGGGGTGAAGCCATCGCCGGCGTACATGACGCTGTTGATATTCCTCGTGATGTTTCCCGGCACCGTAGGTGCTGCCCATGCAGCTCGGGAAGGTGAACGTCGTCGCCTCCAGAACCTGGCAGAGGCGCGTGCCAAAGCCCGCCAAAGACGCTGGGGGCGACCAGAGCATGTTGTACGCGCATGTCCCGCTCGGGGCCAGCACGGGATTGGCGCCGTCGGGGCCGATGAACATGAACGTCCCTGTGCCGGACGGCGCCCCTTCGATGGTGATGGCGTGCGGCCCAGGCGCGATCGCCATGGCGCTGCCCGAGATCGACATGACGGCGAGCGATGCGAGGATCATGAGCTTCTTCATGAGACAAACTCCTTGTGTTTCATGCCAAGTGGAACATTGCACACACCAATCCCGAGACGAGCTTGAGGCGATAGCCCCCCTGACGAGAGCGGCAGAAAAGCTCGCCCTTCGCTAGCCATGCGTCGCCTGAAGGCGCGCTGCGCGCCCCTGTTTTTCTGGCGGAGAGTTTGCGCGAACGTTACGGTACGCCTCGCCTCCTGCCATCGAGCGCGCGATGCGCGGCGCTCTCCTGAAAGAGCTCAGGGTCGTCCGACCGGGGTCGCGACCGTTCGTCAGGAGCATGCCACTCACATTGAGCGCCACACATCGAGCGACGCTGAGCGCGCGGAGGCCTTCCGGCGTGGCCCGCTCCGGGCGGAGGGAGCTCTGTCCCGTACGGGGCCAGGCCCTCTGAGCCACCAGGATTCATGCGCTACGTGTTACGTGTCGCGGCGCCTAAGGGCAGCCGGAGCGCCCGGCTCCGCCCGCAGCGACCGGCCGGGGATGAGCCGCTCGATGACCCGGGCGATCCACGGCGTAAACGGAAGGACGAGCAGCGCTCCGGCCGTGTTGAAGAGGATATGCGCGTTGGCGATCTGCCGGCCGACGTCACCGGACGTGGCCTCCACGAGCCGGCTGAGCAGCCCGATCAGCGGGATCCCAGGGAAGGAGATCTGCCCGGCGCGAACGAGGCGGATCACGAGGATGGTCGTCGCTGACGAGGAGTCGAGGAGGGTCGTGGCCACGACCCCGACGAGCAGCCCCAGCAGCCGGTTGTCGGCGACCGCGGCGATCGACCGCTTCATCCGCTCGCCGGCCACCTCCTGCAGGGTTTGACCCAGGTGTCTAAGCCCGAACAGGAACAGGGCCAGCCCCGCGAGGACTGCGGGGACGATGTCATCCCAGGGCGGAGCGGAGTTGTTGAAAGGCATCGGTTTGCGTCCTTTGATCAGGAGAGCTGGGCGGTGAGCTCACCTGAAGTGTGTCGGACGCGGGAGACGCTCCCATGAAGAAGCGATGAAGCTGTTTGGCTCGACGCGAACGCGCTCTTCACGTTCGTGACCTCGACGACGTAGCTGCCCTTGCTGCTGTAGTAGGTGTCGTCGGGCGACTCGCGGAGGGTGAAGCTGCCGACGTCGCTCGAGCTCGACTAGACGGCCGTCTTGTCGAACGCGGGCAGCGCGGCGATGTCGATGCACAGCGCCTGAGTTGCGCGCGTCGGTGCGCTCCGGGGCGCGGGCGGGCCGCGCCTGGTCGGGCGCGCTGGGGGCGCGCTCCCTCAGCCTGGAGGCGCCGCCCTCCATCGGGAGTCATCAGCGGGTGATGAGCATTCCACCGCGCGAGGGTGCGCGGACGGATGGAGTCGCAGGTCAGCGGCGCTCCTCCGGCGTCTCGCGCGTCCTCGCGCGTTACCCTCGCGGCGGCGCGTAGAAGTCCACGATCCGGATCGGCTCGGTCAGCCGCACCCGCACGCGCGAGCGCTCCCCGCGGACGTCGCCGCCGATCTGGAAGCTCGTCGCCGGGTCCATCTCGATCGTGACCTCGTCGACGAAGTAATCGAACACCGTCTCCAGGTCGTCGAACTCCCCGTTCCAGATGCTCGAGAAGTTCCTCACGAACGTGAACGGCGAGATCATCGACACGCGCAGCTGCATCCGGTCCTGGCGATCGTCCGCGTACGGGAACATCCGGAAGCCGAAGCCGTAATAGGGGATCGTCGACAGCGCCGCGATCTTCGCCGGCCCCTCGTAGATGATGCCGCCCTTCTTGATGGGCGCCCCGAGGATCGTCCCCTTCTCGCCGACGCGGATCGCGTCGTTGCCCTCGTTGATGATGCGGCAGTGCGGCGTGCGCCGCACCAGGTAGCTCGGGATCGTCCGCGTCGTCGCGGCGACGGCGTACGCCACCGGCCCCGGCGCGAGCCGCTTCAGCGGGCCGCGCGCGAGCGCCGACTTCACCGCGTTGTAGTCGCGCAGCATCACCGCATCGATCCCGAAGCCGCAGAACGGCGACAGGATGTCCTCGGCCTCCACCAGCCGCAGGTTCCGGCTCCCGGCCTCGGCGCGCAGCCGCTGGAGGTCCACCGCGAGCCCAGGCTTCGCGCCCGCGCCCCCGGAGGCGCCGAGCACCCACGCCAGCGAGTTGCCCGTCCCCAGGCGGAGCAGCCCGAACCGCGGCAGCGGCAGCCCGCGCCGCTTCGCCTCGTTCACCACCGCCGTCACCACCACGGTGAACGTCCCATCGCCCCCGCCCGTGAGGATCGTGCCGTAACCCCGGTCAACCAGGATCCGCGCGATGCCCTCGCTCTCCTCCACCCGCCGCGAGACGAACAGATCCCCGGTGTCAAGAATTTGATCGAGCGTCTCGATCACCTCCGCCGTCACGCTCTTGGCGTTGCCGTTCACCACCACGGCAATCCGGTGGCTCGCCGCGCCCCGCGGCACGTCGCTCGGACGACGCGGCGCATCAGCGGCCACGGCCTGGAAGGCGTCATCGGAGCCGCGACCGGCGGGCGGAGAGGTCATGGACCGCGATCTACCACGACCGACCGCTGCGCTTGCACATCGCGCGGGCGGGCCGAAGGCGACCGACGGATCGAAGCGTCGAGCCCGCCGGGAGTTTGCTGTAGTCCAACGTGACCAGAACACCGCTCGCCGGCGACCTCCGACTTTTCGAGAGATGCCCAAGCATGCGATGCTCATGGGTTTTGGCTCTCGGACCGATCTTGGGTCATGCTGACCATCGGGAAAGCGAGACCCTCCCCGAAACTTAGTGGACGGGGAGGTCGATTTTTTGGTAAGGCGACGACCTGTCGAACCAATTGGGCTTGACAGCCGTGCGGGTCTTTCCCCCGCGCGGGCGGCGCGCGCTTGGGGCGAAGGGCCGCGACGATCTCGTACCCAGCGGGGGACGCAGCGACATGGCGAAGATCACAAAGCAGGGCAGCTCCGAGAAGACGGGCACGAAGAAGAAGGCCTCTTCGAGCGCCAAGGGGGGCGCTGAAGCTTCGCTTGCGAAACCCGTGAATCCGGTAATCAAGGAAGACTCGAAATCTTCGTCGAGCGCCTCGAAGCGTAAGCTCGGCCTCCGCGGCGCTGCGCCCTGGGCTGCCCGGCACGCCGCGAAGCACGCCGCCGAGGCGCGGGCCCGGGCCGCCGAGCCGGCGCCTCCCGGCAGCGCCCGCGCGACGATCCGCGTGCCCAGCGGCGCGGAGGAGATCAAGGCGAAGATCGGCGAGCTCCACAACCAGACCCAGAAGATCCGGACGCTCCGCAAGCGGCTCGACAAGGGGTTCTTCGATATCGGGGTGGTGCTCGCCGAGATCCAGCAGCAGGAGCTGTATCAGGCGAAGGGCTACGGCTCGTTCGAGGCGTTCCTCGAGCGCGAGATCGACCTCGGCAAGCAGACGTCGCTGCGCCTCATCAAGGTCGCCCACGTCTTCCAGCGCGAGGTGGCCCTCGACTACGGCATGGACCGGCTGTTCGTCGCGCTCGCCGCCCTCGAGGGCGACGCGGTCCCCAAGCCGGCCCCTTCCGCGATCCCCTCCGCTCCCGGCTCGAAGCCTCCCCTCCCCCTCAAGCCCCCCATGCGCATCGTCGGCTGAGCGGCGCTCACCCGCTGCGGATACGGGCCCACCTCGACGTTTTCGGTGCTCGGCGTACTGGAGTACGCCTGCGCGCCGAAAACGCCGATCTGGGCCCGTCTCCTGTGCGGGTGAACGCCGCTCGGGGGGGCCAGAGCTGCGGGTGAACGCCGCTCGGGGGGGCCAGAGCTGCGGGTGAACGCCGCTCGGGGGGGCCAGAGCTGCGGGGGAACGCCGCTCGGGGGGGCCAGAGCTGCGGGGGAACGCCGCTCGGGGGGGCCGGAGCATCCGATCAGATGCCGGCGCCGCGGGGCGGGGTGGAGGTGGGGGGGGGGCGGGAGACGGGCTCGGGGGTGAAGCGGGGGAGCCGCACGCGGACCGTCGCGCCCTCGGCGGCGCGCGTGTTGACCTCCACACGACCCATGTGCTGATCGACGATCTTCCGGACGATCGCGAGGCCGAGGCCGGTGCCCGCCGCCTTCGTGGTGAAGAACGGATCGAAGATTTCCGCGAGGATCGTGGGGTCGATCCCGGGACCGGTGTCCGCGATCGACAGCCAGACCTCGTGCGCGTCCCCCGAGGCACACGCGCGCAAGACCCCGCCGTCGGGCATGACGTCGAGGGCGTTGACGACGAGGTTCAGGACCACCTGCTTGAGCTTCTCCACGTCGCCGAGCGCGAAGCAGTCGTCGGCCAGGTCGCGGACGACCTCGACCCGGTGGCTCGCCAGCGCCTCCTCCTCGAGATCGAGCACGTCGCGGACGACCCGGGCCAGGTCGACGGGCTCGCGGTGGGGCGCGCGAGGGCGGGCGAGCTCCAGGAACTCGCCGAGGAGCCGGCCCAGGCGGCCGATCTCCGCCTCGACGATGCCGACCCGCCGCTTCATGGGCTCGCGGATCGCCTCGTCGGAGAGACGGTCGATGCCGCGGCTGAGCAGGTGGAGCTCCAGGACCGCGGCGTTCAAGGGGTTCCGGATCTCGTGCGCGAGCCCTAGGGCGAGCGGGGCCATGGCGTTCAGGGCCTCGGCGTCGGCGGCGCGCCGCTCGAGGGCGCGCCGCTCGGTCACGTCGATGCCGATGCCATAGACGAGGTCGGTCCGGCCGCCGCGCGCGCCGCTGCGGACGCCGGAGAGGTGCCAGCGCACCCGGCGGATCGCGCCGACCGCGTCCCGGACGCCGACCTCGACCTCGGCGGCGGCGTCGCCCTCGACGACCCCCTGGAACGACTGGTTGAACCGGCGCTGCTCGGTCTCGTCGACGAGCGCCTCGCAGAACGGCATGCTGAGCGCGGCGTCGCCGCCCACCCCGGTCAGCGCGGACAGGCGCGGGTTGAAGAGGGCGACCTGCCCCTCGGCGTTCAGGCCGAGGATGAGCACGTCCGCCGCGTCGACGATCGCCCGGTACCGCCGCTCGAGCTCCTCCCGCTCCCGCTTCAGCGAGATCTTCTCGATCGCCTGGGCCACCGTGGAGATGAGCTCCTCGGGGCGGAACGACTTGAGGATGAAGGCGAAGGCGCCGGCCCGGAGCGCGGCCATCGCGGCGTCCACGGTCGCGAAGCCGGTCACGAGGACGATCTCGCCGTGGGGGGCGGCGGCGCGGAGCGGGGCGATGAGCTCAAGGCCGCTCGCGTCCGGGAGCTTGACGTCGACGACCGCGACGTCGAAGCCGTCGCGGCGGGCGGCGGCGAGCCCCTGCTTGCCGTCCGACGCGAGGGCGACCTCCACGTCGAGCTCGCGCGCGCCCTCCAGGACCTCGCGAAGATTTCCGGCGAGGCTCGTGTTGTCGTCCACGATCAGGATTCGAGCGCGCACCTGGGATCTCCTGGCCGAGCGGTCGGGCGGGCGGCCCGATGCACGGGGCGGCCTTCCGCTGTGGGGTCTTTCCTAAGTTCTATGCTATGAGCCGCCACCATGCGTTTCGTCGATCGATGCCGTCTGAAGGTCATCGCGGGGGATGGCGGCAATGGAGCGATCGCATTCCGGCGCGAGAAGTACATCCCGTTCGGCGGCCCAGCGGGCGGCGACGGCGGCCGCGGCGGGGACGTCGTCTTCGTGGGCGACGAAGGTTTGTCCACGCTACTCGACTTCACCTACGCGCGCACGCTCGAGGCTGACCGGGGCGAGCACGGGATGGGGAGCGACTGCCACGGGCGCGCCGGCGCCGACCGGGTCGAGAAGCTCGCGGTGGGGACGCAGATCCTCGACGCGGAGAGCGGCGAGCTGATCGCCGACATGACCGAGCACGGCCAGCGGGTCGTCGTCGCCCACGGGGGCAAGGGGGGCCGCGGGAACCTGCACTTCAAGTCGCCGCACGACCGGGCCCCCCGGCGCGCCGAGCCCGGGGAGCCGGGCGAGGTCCGCGAGCTCCGCCTGGAGCTGAAGGTGCTCGCCGACGTCGGCCTGCTCGGCTTCCCCAACGCCGGCAAGAGCACCTTCGTCGCGGCCGTCTCGGCGGCCCGGCCGAAGATCGGCGACTATCCCTTCACGACGCTCACCCCGACGCTCGGCATGGTCGAGATCGGCGGCGGCGGGCGGGCGGGCGGGTCGAGCTTCGTCATCGCGGACATCCCGGGGCTGATCCCCGGCGCGAGCGAGGGCGTCGGGCTCGGCATCCAGTTCCTGAAGCACGTCGAGCGGACGCGGGCGCTCCTCCACCTCGTGACGCTCGATCCCGGCGAGGGTCGCGAGCCGCTCGCCGACTACCGGGCCCTCCGCAAGGAGCTCAAGAAATTCAGCCCGGAGATGACGGGGCGCCCCGAGATCGTCGCCCTGACGAAGGCCGACCTGACCGAGGTGCGCGAGGCCTACCCGAAGCTCAAGGCGCGGTTCGCGAAGGCGAAGGTGAAGCTCCACCTCGTCAGCGCCGCGACGGGCGAGGGAGTCCCCGAGCTCATCAACGAGCTCGCGGCGCTCGTGCGCAACCGGGAGGCGTGAGCCCCTCGGCCGGGGCGGCGGGGCGCGACGGCGTCCCCTTCCTCCGGTAGCTCGGTCGGCGCGGGCGTCCTCCGGCGCGCGCCTCCTCTCTCTCCTCCTTCCTACCTGCGTGGACGCGCGAGACGACGCGCCTGCCCTCCTGGCCGTCGCCGACCACGCGTCATGCCGTCGTGCTGCACAGCCCGCCGGCGAGAGCCGCCACCCGACCAGCTCCCTTGATCCGGACGCGGGCGCGTCCTCCGCTGCCGCAGAGACATTTGTGTCGAGCAGGTTTCGCGGTGCATCGGGTCGACGCCTCCTTACATGACGGACGAGTCCATGACTCGCATTCGCCATCTCGGCCCCCGCGCGCCGTATTCGTGCGCGTCCTCGCGGCCCGACGCGCTGAACACGCAATCCGCTACAGAAGTACAGAAGCGCTGCGCGGTCGAACGATGAGACCGCACGATTTGTAAACATTCTCTCATATCTCTCGCCGAGGTGCGCTCCTCGTGCTCGCGTCCTCCATGTCGCTCGAACCTCCAAAAATGTTTCTTGACCCACTACCGCCCGCAACATAGTATGGCCCCCAAGAACGATAGATATCGTTTTTTTGGGGGGGGTTCGTGACCTAGCGCTCGTCGCTTGGCTTCCTGCAATCATTGGTTGCATCGACGCCGTTCCTGCGCGCCTCGCGATGTGCTTTGGACATCGTGCGAAGACGCCTTGGGGCGCCGATATCCTGAGCGAACGAGCAGACGTGCAGTGCCCCTCCCTCTGCCAATCGCCGTTTTCGCAGAGGACATATCGATGCTTGAAACCAGGGGTGAAGCCCTAAGAAGGGCGCTGGGCGAGCAGGTGCAGCAGTTGCCCGGAAAATGTTTGCACGAGATCTTCACGGCAGTGGCGCTGACGCATCCCGATCGCGTGGCCGTCAGCACGCCGGAGGACGACATCTCGTATGGCGAGCTGAACGGGCGCGCTGACCGTCTCTCGCGCACGTTGCTGACGCTGGGCGTGGGTCCGGATGTGCTCGTGGGACTCTACGTAGATCGCAGCATCGACATGATCGTCGGGTTGCTCGCCATCCTCAAGGCGGGCGGCGCGTACGTGCCTATCGATCCGACGTACCCGGCGGAGCGGGTTCAGCTCCTTGTCCGCGACAGCGCCGTCATCGTCAGCGTATCGCGCATCGCCGCGCCCGGCCTGGACGATTGCCAGGCGAAGATCGTCATGGCCGATCAGGACCCGGCGCCCGTCGGCGCGGAGCTCTCCGACGCGCCCCCGGCGCGCGTCTCCGACGGCAATCTCGCGTACGTGATCTACACCTCCGGCTCGACCGGAAAGCCGAAAGGAGTGCTGATCGAGCACCGCAACGTCGTTCGGCTGTTCGAGAAGACCCGCGCGTGGTTCGGCTTCGACGAGCGCGACGTGTGGACCATGTTCCATTCGATCAGCTTCGACTTCTCCGTCTGGGAGATCTGGGGCGCGCTGCTCTATGGTGGGCGACTGGTCATCGTTCCGTTCGACGTGTCGCGAACACCGGCGCGGTTCCTCGCGCTGCTCCGGGACAAGCGCGTCACCGTCCTGAATCAGACGCCATCGGCGTTCCGACAGCTCGTTGCGGCCGATCTGGCCTGTGATTCGCCGGCGCCGCTGTCGCTCCGGCTCGTGATCTTCGGCGGCGAGCGCCTGGACACCCAGCAGCTCGCGCCGTGGATCGCGCGCCGCGGCGACCAGCACCCGCAGCTCATCAACATGTACGGGATCACGGAGACAACGGTCCACGCGTCCTACCGACCCGTCGCCCGACAGGATCTCGCAGCGCCCGAGATCAGCCCGATCGGCGTCCCGCTGCCGGACCTGCGGTTCTATCTCCTCGACGAGGCAGGGCAGCCTGTGCCGGACGGCGCGCCGGGCGAGCTCCACATCGCCGGTCCCGGCGTCGCGCGCGGCTACCTGAACCGTCCGGAGCTGACCGCCGAGCGCTTCGTGCGCAACCCGTTCGGCGATGACACCGGCACGCAGCTGTATCGCTCTGGCGATCGGGTCGTGCGCAGGCCGAACGGCGAATACGCCTACCTCGGCCGCACCGACGAGCAGATCAAGGTGCGCGGGTTCCGCATCGAACCGCGCGAGATCGAGCTATGTCTCAACAGCCACCCCGATCTGCTCGCCAGCGTCGTCGTGCCTCACGACTACGGCGATGGAGACGTCCGGCTCGTCGCCTATGTCGTCCCCGGGCCCGGCATTCAGCCCGACCCGTCCTGGGCCAGCAGGGTCGGCGCCGAGCTGCAGGCGCGGGCGGCCGCGGCGCTGCCGGTCCACATGAGGCCGTCGGCCTATGTGGGCATGGCTTCGCTGCCGCTCACGGCCCACGGCAAGATCGACCGCACCGCGCTCCCTGCGCCGGCGGCGGGCCCGCGCATGGACGACGCCGCGGGCGACGCCGCGAGCCCGATCGAGGTGCAGATCGAGGCGATCTGGCGGCAGATCCTGGACCTGCCGCGCGTCGGGAAGGACGAAGACTTCTTCGATCTCGGCGGAACGTCCCTCGCGCTCATCCGGATGTTCGGTCGGGTGAACGACCACTTCGATACGGATCTGGATCCCGCCGTCATGGGCGATGGCGCGACGATCGCCCAGCTCGCCAGCTGCATCGACAAGGCATTGAACAACCAACAAGCGTTGAGAGTCCAAGGATGAATACTCACTCGGGGAAAAGCCCCATTTTTTCCTTGACGCCGCACGAGATCGGCGAATTTCACCAACGCGGCTATGCCGGTCCTTTCACGATGTACGAGCCGGAGGAGATGAAGGAGCTGTGGAGGCGCGAGCGGCTCAAGATGCTCGACCGCAGCGCCGCGATCTACCAGGACGAAGCGGCCAAGTCCGGCGTGACGAACATCGCCAACTACGACCGCCATCTCGATAACGCCTTCCTCGCGTCCCACATCAGCCGGCCGCAGATCGTCGACCGCGTCGCCAGCATCCTCGGACCGAACGTCCTGTGCTGGCGCACCGAGTTCTTCCCGAAGTACCCGGGCGACGAGGGGACGGACTGGCACCAGGCCGACACGTTCGCCAATGCCTCCGGTTCGCCCCAGATCGTCTGGCCGGAGGACGAGGAGTTCGGCGGAACGATCACGGTGTGGGCGGCGTTCACCGAGGCCACGGTGGACAACGGCTGCCTGCAGTTCATTCCGGGCACCCATCGCACCATGTTCTACGACGAGACCAAGCGGATGCACTACGATCCGAGCCAGATCAACAGCAAGGAGAAGGGGAGCACCCGGCGCGGTTTCTTCGGGTACGACTACCGCCAGCTGCAGATCGACCCCGACTGGCAGCCGGACGAGTCGAAGGCGGTATCGATGGTCATGCGGCCCGGACAGTTCATCATGTTCTGGTCGACGCTGATGCACGCGTCGCACCCTCACAGCGGCAAGACGAAGGATATGCGGCTCGGCTTCGTCTCCCGCTACGTGCCGACCTCGGTGAGGATCTACCCCGACACCGAGATCATCGAGGAATACGGCGGCAAGGTGAGCCTGGAAAAGTACGGCGCGGTGCTCGTCAGCGGTCGTAATGAGTTCACCCACAACCGGATCGCGACGTGCACGACGCGCGGCGACCGCTTCGTCTGCCGAGATACCGCGGCCCCGCTCGCGCAGCAGGAAGCGCTCGCATGAGCGAGGCGCTCGTCACGCGCGTGTCCCTGGCGGAGAAGTTCGCGCTTGTTGATCGGTACTGGACGCCGAAGATCGCGGGCGAGCTGAATGGACAGTATGTCAAGCTGGCGAAGTTCCACGGCGAGTTCGTGTGGCACAAGCACGACAACGAGGACGAGATGTTCCTGGTCGTCAAGGGCGAGCTCACGCTCAAGCTGGAGGACCGCGACATCACGCTCGGTGAAGGGGACTTTGCCGTCGTGCCGCGCGGCGTCCTCCATCTGCCGGTGGCCACGGGCGAGGCGCACGTCCTGCTCTTCGAGCCGAAGAGCACAGTCAACACGGGCGAGCTGAAGAATGAGCTTACTGCCGACTGTGAATGGGTCTGACCCCCGTCCGCTGGCGGGTGGTCACGAGGGGCCCCAGGCGTCCGCACGCACGGCCGTGCGGCGCCTGGCGGAAGCGATGTCAACCATCGCGCCTCTCGTGAACGCGCTCGACGCCCCGGTGCGCGCTTCGGCCTCGGGGCCGGGCGCGCCCGCGGGCGGAGAACCGGCGTCCGCCGAGCGGCGTGACGAGGTCCAGGGGCTGCTCGACCGACTGGCAGACGGCATCGCGGCGCCGCGCATCGTGCTGCACCGCGATGCCGCCCCGCTGTCCGCCTTCGAGCTCATCGTCAGCGAGCGCCTGGCGCTCGCATCGCTGTTCGAGCTGCCGCCCGAGGCCCTCCGTGCGATACGCCCCGAGGTAGACGGGATCGCGCAGGAGTCGCGCGCGCACAGCGTCGAGGCGGTGCTCGCGCGCTCGGACCTGCAGTCCTGGGACGGCGCCCCGCTGCGGGTCTACGCCCGAGGGCCGCGCGACGGCAAGGCCGTTGTCCTCGTTCCGGCGTGCGGCATGCCGATCGGCCTGTGCGAGCCCTGGGTGCGTCGCCTCGCGCAGGGCTTCCGCGTCGTCACCTGGGAAAGCCGCGGGCTCTTCGGCGCGTTGGGCACGACGGAGGAGTTCGACGCGCGGGCATACGACGTGCGGGCGCAGGCGCGCGATCTCTTCGCCGTCATGGACCACGCCGGCGTCGAGCGCGCGCACGCCACGGCGCTGTGCGGCGGCGCCGTGATCGCGCTCGCCGCGGCCGAGATGGCGCCGGAGCGCATCTCGTCGTTGAGCCTCTGGCACGGCGACTACGAGCTCGGCCAGGACGCGCCAAAGACACAGCATCAGCGCGACGTCCAGATGCTGATGACGATGGCCGGCAGGGGGCGCGCTCAGGCCGCGGGCCTGCAGAGGATGTTCAGGCGGCCGTCGGTGCTCGCCAAGGTTCGCACGGACATGGCCCACCACGTGATGTATCCCTATGCGAACGGCGAGCTCCTCTACCGTTACGGCCGGTTGAACGGTACGATCATGGACCACGACTGCAGACCCCTGCTCGACCGGGTGGGCCAGCCGGCCCTGGTGGTGACGAGCCATGACGACGAGACCGCGCACCCGGAGGGGTCGCGGTACGTCGCCGGGAAGTTGCCCCGCGCCACGTTGCACGTCGGGGAGCACGGGGATCACCTGTCGCTGTTTGAAGCCGAATCACGCCTCGCCGATCTGGCCGCCGCGTTCATTGCTCGCGAAGCGAACTGACGAATGGGGCAGGAGAAAAATATGAGCCACAACGACAATGAGGTAACTCGAGCGCTCGCCTCGTGTCTCCGCGGTCATGCCGCGGTCGAGGCGGCCGTCGTCGCATCGGGCGGTGATGGCCCCGGCGCCCTCGTCGCGTGCATCGTGCCGGATGCACATCGCGCAGGGGAGATCAGGCGCGCGTGCGCCCTCGAAGCGGACGGCCGCCTGGAAGGATTGTCGCTCCACGAGCCGAGCCCCGATCTGCTGGTCGCGCAGCGGAACCGCACGGAGACCGACTTCCTGTACCGAGAGATCTTTCTCGACAACGCCTATCTGCGGCACGGCATCGATCTGCCCGAGCAGGCGTGCATCATCGACGTGGGCGCGAACATCGGGATGTTCAGCACGTTCGCGGCGAAGACCTGCCCGACGGCGCGCATCATCGCCATCGAGCCCATCGCCGAGCTCAGCCGAGCGGTGCGCGCCAACGCAGAGATCCACCGCGCGAACATCACGGTGCTGAACTGCGCCATGGGGAGCGAAGCGGGACGGACCGAGCTCACCTTCTATCCGAACAACACCGTGATGTCAGGCCGCTTCGCCGACGCGGAAGACCGAGACGTGCTGCGCGCCTACCTGATCACCGGAGAGGGCGCGCAGCAGGGGCGCCTGCTGGACGACCTCGTCGCGGACCGCATGGTCATGGAGCGGCGGAGCTGCGAGGTCATGACCTTGCGGCAGGTGGTCGAGCTTCAGCGCATCGAATCGATCGATCTTCTGAAGATCGACGTCGAAAAGGCCGAGATGGACGTCCTGAGCGGCATGGACGAGGCGACGTGGGCCAAGGTCGCTCAGGTCGTCATCGAGGTCCACGACATCGGTGGTCGGCTCGGCGATGTCCTGAAGATGCTCGGCGATCGAGGCTTCGTCGTCGCGCACGACTGCGACGCCCGCATGGTGAAGACGGGCTGCTATACCGTCTACGGCTACCGGGCGCAGAGGCGACGCGCCGGCGCGCGGGCCGGAGCGGCCGCGCCCGACGTGCGCTGGCCGTCGCGGCGCAGGCTGGCCGATGACCTGCGCGCGTCGATCGCGAGCCAGCTCCCCGGCTACCCGATCCCCGAGCGCTTCCTGTTCGGGAGCGCCCTTCCCACCGAGGCGAGCCTCCGCGAGCTCGCGGCGCTCTCCCGCGCGGGCGATGCCCCGCACGCGCCGGGGGGCAGCCGCAGCGAGGTCGAGTCGCGCCTCGCCGGCATCTGGCAGGAGCTGTTCGGCACCGGCGAGCTGCGTCGTGATACGGACTTCTTCGAGCTCGGCGGGAACTCCCTGACGGCGGTGCGGCTGCTCTCCCACATCGAGGACAGCTTCGGGGTAGACGTGCTGGCGCCCGACGATATCTTCACGACGAGTCGGCTCGGCGACATGGCGGCCGCCATCGATGCTGCGCTCGCGGTGCGTCAGGCCGAGGGCGGCGCCGCGTGAGCCGGCGCGGCGTGACGTCACCCGCCGGTTGGCTCACGCGCGCGACGGATGATTGACGCTACCGTGACTGCATGTTCATGCCGATGTCGATGACGAGCTCAGTTCCCCTATCGACCGTCGCCGCGGGGTTCATCACCGTCCTCGTCGGCTTTACCAGCGCGGCCGCGATCGTCTTCCAGGCCGCCAGCGCCGCCGGTGCCACGCCGGCCGAGCTGAGTTCCTGGATGGGGGCGCTCGGGCTGGGCATGGGCGTGACGTGCATCGGCCTCTCGCTGCGCTACCGGGCGCCCGTCGTCACGGCCTGGTCCACGCCGGGCGCCGCGCTGCTCGTCACGAGCCTCGCCGGCGTATCCATGGCGGAGGCGATCGGCGCATTCCTGTTCTCGGCGGCCTTGATCACGATCTGCGGGCTTACCGGCTGGTTCGAGCGGGTCATCGACCGGATCCCGCTGCCGATCGCCTCCGCCATGCTGGCCGGCGTGCTCGCCCGCTTCGGGATGGATGTGTTCACCGCCATGAAGACCAGGTTCTTGCTGGTCTTCTCGATGTTCTTTGCCTATTTGCTGTGCAAGCGCCTGTGGCCTCGTTACGCGGTCATCGTGGTGCTGTTCCTTGGTATCGTCATATCGTGGTGGCAAGGCTTGATCCATATCGAGTCGTCCCAGCTCGCCCTGGCGACGCCGACGTTCACCATGCCCTCGTTTTCCTTGCCCGTGCTGGTCGGCGTCGGTATTCCGCTGTTCGTCGTGACGATGGCTTCGCAGAACGTCCCCGGCGTGGTCGTCATCCGCGGCTCCGGCTACGCGACGCCGGTGTCTCCGTTGATCACCTGGACCGGCGCCACCACGCTCTTGCTGGCGCCGTTCGGCTGCTTCGCGCTGAACCTCGCCGCCATCACCGCCGCCATCTGCATGGGGAAAGAGGCCCACGAGGATCCGTCGAAGCGCTATCTGGCGAGCGTGGCCGCCGGCGTGTTCTATTTGCTCGTCGGCGTGTTCGGCGGGGCGGTCGGCATGTTGTTCACGGCGTTTCCCAGAGAGCTCGTGCTCGCCGTGGCTGGCCTCGCGCTGCTCGGCACGATCGCGAACGGCCTCTCGGGGGCGATGAAAGACGAGCGCGCCCGCGAGCCTGCGCTGGTCACCTTCCTGGTCACCGCGTCCGGCGTCTCGCTGTTCGGAATCGGCGCCGCGTTCTGGGGGCTCGTCGCCGGCATCTTCGCGCTGGCAGCCCTCACCTGGTTCCTGCGCGCCGCTCCCTCGCAGGCGAGCGCCGCCCGCGCGCCCGCCGTTCCAGGGCGAGTCGACGCGCGATGAGCTCGACAGGCTCTGCAACGCCGCCGGCCGCCCCGCCCTTACGCGTCGAGAGGCAGAAATGAGTACCGAGCAGATCCGTACCGTGGTCCCTGGCCCTCATCGCTGGATCTATCGCCCGGCCCCGCGAGCGAACGCGCGGCTCCGCCTGTTTTGCTTCCCCTACGCAGGCGGCAGCCCCACGCTGTTCCGGAGCTGGGTCGACGCCATCCCGGCGGACGTGGACATCATGGCAGTGCGGCTACCTGGCCGCGATAACCGGATCAAAGAGCCGGCATACCGCGAATGGCCCGCGTTGCTCGCCGCCATCGAGGATTCGCTGCGAGAGCTGCTCACCGGGCACTTCGTCCTCTTCGGCCATAGCATGGGCGCGGCGGTGGCCTACGAGCTCGCCCGCCAGCTCTCGGCGAAGGGCCGGCCGCTCCCGGCGCATCTGCTGCTCGCCGGCTGCCGCGCGCCGCACGTCCCTCGCTACATACCGGCGATCCATCACCTGCCGGACGAGAAGTTCTACGCGGGGCTGCGCGACATCAGCGGAACACCGCCAGAGGTCCTGGCAGACAAGAGGTTCATGACGCTGCTCGAACCGACGCTGCGCGCGGACATCAAGCTGGCGGAGACGTGGTCGGGCGCGGCGGGCCAGCCGCTGGGCATCCCGATCACCGCGTTCGCCGGCGTGGACGACGCGATCGCTCCGCCGGACCGCATGCCGGAGTGGGCTCACTATACGGAAAAGCGGTTCGCCGCCCATACGCTCCCGGGTGAGCACTTCTTCATCCGGACGTCGGAGGGTGCGATGCTGAGTCAGATCCGTGCCGTGCTGGAATCCTGCTGACGGGCAAGGAGAGCATCACGTGGATCGGGGCAAGAGGAGCGTGGATCGAGAGACGCCATGAAGTCTGTCTATTTTTCGCCCGAGCACCATGCTTTTCGTGATCGCGTACGGGAGTTCCTGTCGCGGGAGGTTCTGCCGTTCGCCGACGAATGGGAGCGCGCTCGGTGTATCCCGCGGCACGCTTGGCTGGAGATGGGTCGCCACGGGCTGCTCGGACTGCACTACCCGAAGACGTACGGCGGAGCCGAGCTCGATTTATTTCATTCCGTGGCGTTTCTCGAGGAGCTCGGTCGCACGGGGTATGCTGGGTTCCGCGCCGCCGTGTCGGTGCACGAGTACATGGCGACCCATTATCTCGCCACGTCCGGCAGCGAGGCCCTGAAGCGCAACTATCTGTCGAAGGCCGTCGCCGGAGAGCAGGTCGCGGCGCTCGCGATCACCGAGAAGGACGCCGGCTCCGACCTGAATCGCATCGCCACCACAGCGGCACCCGACGGCGGTTGCTTCGTTGTCAACGGCGAGAAGACCTTCGTCACCAACGGCACGACGGCCGGCTTCATCACGCTGGCGGCGCGCACCGCCCCCGCGTCGACCACGGCCAAGCACGGCGCCACCGGGCTCTCGCTCCTGGTCGTCGATGCCGACTCGCCTGGCATCTCCAGGCAAAGGCAGGACAAGATCGGGTGGCATTGCTCCGACACCACGGAGCTCCGCTTCGAGAACGTGCGCGTTCCTGCCGAGAACCTGATCGGCAAGCCCGGCAGCGGCTTCATCTACCTGATGCGCGGGTTCCAGCTCGAGAGGCTGGTCGCAGCCACCCTGGCCATCGGCGGGATGGATCGCTGCATCGAAGAGACCCGCCGGCACGTCCTGGGGCGGCGCGCTTTCCAGGGGACCCTGGCGGGCCTGCAGACGGTCCGACATCGAATCGCTGACCTGGTGACGAACATCGAGGCGGCGCGACAGCTCGTCTACCACGCCGCGTGGCTGCACCAGCGCGGGGAGCTGCCCATCGCTGAATGCTCGATGGCCAAGCTCTGCGCCACCGAGCTGGCGAGCCGCGTGGCCGCCGAGTGCATGCAGCTGCACGGCAGCCACGGCTACCTGGAAGGGTCGGCCATCTCGAGGATCTACCGCGACGCGCCCGCCGCGACCCTCGCCGGCGGGACGAGCGAGATCATGCGCGACATCATCGCCCAGATCGCCATCGAGGAGAACCATCGATGAGGGTCATGCGCGGCACGGCCCGCTGGTTGCCGGGGTCCTTCTTCAGCGGAAGCATGTGCGCGAGGAGCCGTGGTGTCGTCGCGGCGTATGCTCGGCGCGCTCATCGGAGCAGCCGAGCGCGCCGCGCGGGGCCGGCGTGACTCACCTCGACGGGTCGCCCCGCGCCGCAGGTGATGGGATGAACCGCTGGCTCAGGCGCTTGGATGCGCTCGAGGCGTCCGAGCGCCTTCGCGAGCCGATGATTCAGATGGCGAGCGCGGCCATGGCGGCGCTCGCGTCCGCTGCGCGGATCGTGGGCCGGTCGCTGCCTCGAGGGCATGTTCGCGTCCTCGATCTCGGCTGCGGCGCGCTCCAGCCTGCAGCCGTGCTGCGCGACACGCTCGGGGCAGATCGCGTCCGCTTCACGATCCTCGACGGCGATGAGACGACGCTCCAGCGCGCCAGCGATGCGCTCGGCGATTCCATCGTCGCGGCCCACGCGCTGCCCCTCGATCCGCCCGGAATCGCGGCGAGGCTCGGAGATGCGCGCTTCGATATCGTCCTCTCGGTCGGCGCGGCGCATCGGCTGTCCGATCGCGACAAGAGGGCTCTCTTTCGCATGATCTGCGCGCACCTCGCGCCGCACGGCGCGCTCCTGCTGCTGGACATCTTCCGGCTCGAAGGGCTCGCGCGGGAGCTCGGGTGCGCGGCAGGAGAGCTGATCCACGAGCGGGCGACGAGCGGCGCCGCGCCGGACGGCGCGGCGCCGGAAGGGCGCGCCGGCGATCGGCCGGCCGCCGTGGAAGATCATCTCCTCTGGCTACGGCAGGACGCGCACATGGACGCAGCCTGCGCGTGGCGTGGATGGGACGCCGCGCTGCTGGTCGCGCGCCGGGGTGATGGGCGCGCGGCCGGCGCGCGGTGGCCGGGCGAAGCCACGGCGGGGGTCGTCGCGAGCGTGGCCGATACGATCGGCGACACCCCGCTCGTGGCGCTCGACCGCCTGTGTCGCGGACAGGAGGGGTCCATCCTCCTCAAGCTCGAGATGCGTAACCCGGGCCTCAGCAAGAAGGACCGGATCGCGCTGGACATGGTGCGCGCCGCCCGCCGCACGAGCGCCCTGCGGCCCGGGCAGCCGCTCGTCGAGCTCACGAGCGGAAACACCGGCGCCGGGCTGGCGATCGCCTGCGCGATCCTCGGGCATCCCTTCGTGGCGGTGATGAGCGCGGGGAACTCGATCGAGCGCGCTCGCATGATGATGGCCCTCGGCGCCGAGGTCGTGCTGGTACCGCAGCACCCCGACTCGGTGCCCGGCGTCGTCAGCGGGCGCGATCTCGCGCTTGTCGAGGAGCGCGCCCGCGCCATCGTGCTCGAGCGGGGCGCCTATCGGACAGACCAGTTCGAGATGGAGGCCAACGTCGCGGCGCACGAGCACGGGACAGGCGCAGAGATCCTGAGGCAGACCGGCGGTAGGGTGGACGCGTTCGTCGATTTCGTGGGCACGGGCGGCACGTTCACTGGCGTGGCGCGGGCGTTGAAGCACGCGTTGCCGGCTGTACGCACGTACGTGGTCGAGCCCACAACGGCACCCTTCCTGGCCGGTGGAGAGGTGACCGATCAGCGACACCGCATCCAGGGTGGCGGCTACAGCCGGGAGCTGCCCCTCCTCGATCCGGCGCTGTGCGACGGCTATCTCGCCGTGAACGACGACGAAGCCATCGCCGCCGCCCGCCGCCTCGCCCGGGTCGAGGGCATCTTCGGAGGCTTCTCGACGGGCGCGAACGTCGCCGCCGCAGAGAAGCTGCTCGCCGGACCGCACCGCGGGGAGACCGTCGTCTGCCTCGCGTGCGACTCGGGGTTGAAGTACCTCAGCACCGATCTGTACCCATAAGCTTGGCGCTGAAGCGAGAGCAGGAGCGAATGAGTGCACGGATGAGCCCGTCCCCGCCCCGCGCGACGAACACCCGCCTCGGGGGGCATACCGCGGGCACGGAACCAGGGACGAGCTTGAGCGACGAGGAGCTAGGACACCGATCACGTTGATCAAACGAGAAATGAACCGCCAAGACACCAAGGACGCCAAGATAGTTCTCCGTCCTTGGCGTCCTCGGTGTCTTGGCGGTTCGAAGTTCTGCGCTTTTCAGGCAGTTTCAACCCGTTTATCGCTCTAGTCGCCTTCGTACTCGCAGCGGGCGTCGCAGGTTTCGAAGACCGTGACCCGCTTCAAGAAGGGCAACGACGGCGCGAGCCGGTCCCAGATCCATCGAACGAGCACCTCGCTGGTCGGGTTCTCCAGCCCGGGCACCTCGTTCAGGTAGTTATGATCGAGCGCCGTGTAGAGGGGAGCCCAGGCCTGATAGAGATGACTGAAATCGAGAAACCACCCCGTCTCCTCGTTCACGGGTCCCCGGATCGCGACCTCGACCTTGAAGCTATGGCCATGGAGGCGCGCGCATTTATGTCCAGGCGGCACTTTGGGAAGACGGTGGGCTGCCTCGAAGCGAAACTCGTGCACAAGTCGAACATTCATGGTGAACAAAGCTCATGATTCAGACACGGTGAAATGTCAATCGTTCGCGGCGCCGCGCGACGCCGCGAGCGCGTCGCCTCGGCCAATCGACCACTCAGCGCAGTCGCGACATCACTGTACAACACCAACAGATACACTGGCCGGCCACTTCTATATCACCATGTCACATCGAAGAGACACGAGCCGATCGCCATTGACATCCCCAAACCGTTTTGCTCTTTTTACGTGCTCATCGACTTTCTTTCTCCACTTTCCTTCGCCACCCAATTGAATCCGATTCAATTTAAAGAGGTCGCCATGGTCGATCGGCGCAGAGCAGCCCGGGCCATCGAAGAGTTCCTTCGCGCCCTCGGGCGCGACATCGAGGGAGAGCTGGCGGGCACGGGCGCACGGGTCGCCGACGCCTGGGCGGACGACCTGATCGAGGGGGAGGCGATCGACGCGGCCGCCATGCTCCGCAAGGGCGCCATGGAGGCGGGCCCCTTCGATCGCGGGCTCGTCGTCGCGCGCGACCTCGCCGTGACCACGATGTGCCCGCACCACCTCTTGCCGGCCCACGGCGCCGGGATCGTCGCCTACCTGCCGGGCGCGCAGGTCGCCGGCATCGGCACGCTCGCACACGTCCTCGACGCGCTCTCCCGGCGGCTGACCTTGCAGGAGCGCATCGGCGGGCAGCTGGTCGAGCTGCTCGTGCGCGAGCTCGGCGCGCGCGGCGCGCTGTGCAAGCTCTCCCTTACCCACACGTGCCTCGTCTCGCGGGGGGAGCGCAAATCGGGCGCCCTCATCGAGACGATCGCGGTCGCCGGAGCGTTCGCCGAGTCGTGCCCGGCGCGCGACCTCGCCCTCGCCGCCACGCTCTCCGGGGGGCGGGCATGATCGGCCTCGCGGTCGTCACCGGGCCGAGCCGCGGTATTGGCCGGGCCACCGCCCTTGCGCTCGCGCGGCGCGGCCTCGCCGTCGCGCTCCTCGGTCGTCCCGGCCCGCGCCTCGACGAGACCGCCGACGAGGTCCGCCGCCTCGACGTCGCCGCGCTGCCGATCCCCTGCGACGTCGCCTCCGAGGAGCAGGTCGCGCGCGCTGCCGCCGACGTCGTCGCCCGGCTCGGCGCGCCCCGCGTCGTCGTCAACAACGCGGGCATCGTGCGCCGCGGCGCGCGGGTCCACGAGACCTCGGCCGCCGCCTGGGACGAGGTGATGGCCGTCAACCTCCGCGGCCCGTACCTCGTCGCGCGCGCCTTCCTCCCGGCGATGCTCGCTGAGAAGCGCGGCCGGCTCGTCCACGTCGGCAGCATCTCCTCGACCCTCGCGTCCCCCGGCAACGCATCCTACGCTGCGTCGAAATCCGGCCTCGTCAGCCTCTCGAAGAGCCTCGCCGAGGAGCTGCGCGGGACGGGGCTCCAGTCGATCGCCGTGCTCCCGGGCTCGGTGGACACCGACATGCTCGTCGGCAGCGGATTCCCTCCGCAGATGAGCGCGGACGACGTGGCGCGGCTCATCGTGTATGCCGCGCTCGACGCACCGGAGGCCGTGACCGGCGCGGCGATCGAGATGTTCGGCTGACGGGCCGCGCGGCGCCGGCCCGCCGGAGGGGGCCACCGGGTGGTGACATTCCCCCGCTGACGGGCCGACGCAAGAGGGCGCGCGGCCGTAGACCATGCACCGGCGCCTTCGATTGCGATCGGTACCTCGAGGAATAACACGTCGCGAATTTTCTCCTCCATCAAGCCCGGGAGATCAATTCACCCAGATTGGCTTTCTTTCATCGAACCCGTCCGCAGCGCGCCGGAGGTCCTGGTTCGAGATCTCACGCTTCGCGAGCGCATATCGACCGTGACAAAAATCGAATGGAGACCGCAAATGCGTTCTTGAGTTTGTTCCACACGTACGCTACGACACAGCACCTCGAAGCGACATGCCTGCATCCTCCCGAACGGCGAGGTCACCGCTCGCGGCAATCGTCGCTTGTTCAGAGGGCTGAACATGTTCGAAAGGAGAGCGAGATGCACGTCCCCAAGACGGCGATCCGGCCTCAGCTCAAGATACGCGCCCAGGCTCCTGTTCCCACGAAGCATGGAGTCTTTCAGATGCTGGTATTTCATTGGCTCAGCCCGACCAATCCCGAGCACGGGCTTTCCCCCGATCACGTCGCCCTGGTCATGGGTGAAGTTCAAGGGAAATCTGGGGTCACCCTTCGTGTCCATTCCGAGTGCCTCACGAGCGAGGTGTTCAGCTCGTTGAAATGCGATTGCCGCGAGCAGCTCGATGCGGCGCAGACCGAGGTCGGGCGGCACGGCCTCGGCGTAGTGCTCTACCTCAGGCAAGAGGGGCGCGGGATCGGCCTGGCAAACAAGATCCGCGCCTACGAGCTGCAATCGATCGGGCACGACACAGTCGACGCGAACCGCCTCCTCGGGCTGCCCGACGACGCCCGCGGCTATGAGCCTGCGGCCGCGATGATCGAGTACCTGGGCATCGAGTCGATCCGGCTCCTGACGAACAACCCCGACAAGGTGAACGCGCTCCTGGCGCTCGGCGTGCGCGTCGCCTCGCGCGCACCAGCGCTCATTCCGGCCAATCCATTCTCGGCGCCCTACCTGGAGACGAAGCGCCTTCGAATGGGCCATGCCCTCCCTTCGCTGTTGGACGGCGTCGCCGCCTCGAGCGGCGACGCGAAGTAGCGCGGCGTGCGAGACGGCGGGCCGCTCCCGGCGTCAGAGCGGATCTCGCGACCCGGCGACAATCTTCTGTCACTTCATTTTCAAGGCAAATCAAGAGAGGATCGTATGGAAACGCAAGAAAGCACGTCAGCAAGGATGAAGCCCAGCGTCGCTTCAAAGAAAGACAAGATCAAGAGCGTCCTGGAGATGGTCAGCCCGGGCGACTATGAGAGGCTGGTCCAGCAGACCACAGAGATGTTCGACCTGGAATACAACATGGTCGAATCCCACCCGAACAACATCAAAGCCATCATCAAGCACAAGACATTCACGTTCCGGGAAGGGATCTCGCTCTCTTCCAAGACGTTCATGATCTTGCATAGCCTGGGGCACTACTACTTCATCTCCAACGCCAAGAAGGTGAAGAACACCAGGTACGAGTACATCTACGACAAGGCAGGGAAAGACTCCCCCAACCTTCACCTCTACAATAACCTGGGCGAAGAGCCTCGCGTGGTCACCGACCAGATGCGAAAAGACAGGATCGACTTCGAAGTCGGCGCCAACAACTTCGGCATCGAGTTTCTGAAGCACCTCGACATGGCGCACCTAGCCCCGGTGGTGAGCATCTACCAGGCGGGCGATGTCAACTATATCCTCGACGTGACGGCGCACGGGAAAGATGCCATCGTACCAACCGATTACGACTACCTGGAACGGTACATCTGCAACGGGCTCACCTACGAGGAAGAACCGAACGACGAGCGGATTTTTGCCCCAGAAGAGTTTTCTCTTCACGGCACCATGAACTGGTCTTATATCGATGAACTGAAGCTCGAGGTTCACTTTTTCTGACCGAGGCGACAGGCCGCCGAACGCTGGGCCCCGACGGCGACGCGAAGCCGTCGCCGGCAACGCAGGTAATCACTGGGTGACAATTCAAGATAGCCATCCCCCCGCTCGTCGCGCGGTGCCTCATGTGCCAACCCGGCGGCTTTTCCCGCTGATGCTGGTCATGTTTCTCATCGGGACGGCGGAGGTGATCGCGGGGCCGATGATGACGGCCATGGGCGCTCATTTCGGTGTGCCTGCTGCGCGGATTGCCTGGTTGCCGGCGAGCTATGCCCTCGTTTATGCCTCCCTCGCGCCATTTCTTGGCCCCCTGTCCGATCGGTTCGGGCGCAAGGCGCTGCTGCTCCCCGGGCTCGTCGGGTTCAGCGCTGCAGCAGCGTTCATCGCCCTGGCGTCCTCCTTCACGTACGCGGTCGCGGCTGGCACCTTCGGGGGCCTCTGCGCCGCGGCGGTCCAGCCGAACGCGCTGGCCATCATCAACGACGATATCGAGGAGGAGGCGCAGCCGGCGGCCACGGGCCGCGTCTTCATGGGGTTGACGCTCAGCTTCGTCGTCATGCCGGTCGTCAGCGCCCTGCTCGCCGCACGGTTCGACTGGCGAGCGGCGTATCTCCTCGTCGCAGCCGCGGCGCTCGTGGCCGCCGTCCTGGTAGGGCGGATGCCTGTCCGGCGCGCTGTCGCAAGGAACCTCGGGTTCTGGAGGACGTTCCGAGAGGCGCTCGCCATCTACAGCGTCCGGCGACGGCTCGCGGCGAGCTTTCTGTGGCTGGGTCTGTCGATCGGCGTCACCACCGTCCTGGCCGAGATCTTGCGTCGTCGCTTCCACCTGCAGACCGAGGCCACAGGCATCCTGGTCGGCGCGTTTGGACTTGCGACGGTGGTAGGGAACTCCTTGATCGGCCGAACCGAGAGGCTCGCCGGCTCGCGCTCGCGGGTCGTCGTCGGCGGCATCGTCGCGACGCTCGTCGGATGTCTGGTGGTCGGCGTGCTCCCGCCGCTCTCGTTGCCGATGGCCGCGCTCGCGGGGGTGGTCTGGGCGCTGGGGTACGGCATTGCGGGCCCTGTCCATCACGCCGGCCTGGGGCAGAGCTCACGCCACGCCCGGGGCACCATCACCGCCCTGAACGCGAGCTTTCTCAACCTCGGTATCGTCATCGTTGCGTTCGGCGCCGGGCGCTTCTTCGACGATCTCGGCGTCGAGGCCGTGGTTGGCATGGCGGTCCTCGGAATGCTGAGCGGACTCGGCTTGATTTTGACCATCCGGCCGGCGCCCGCTCTTCGAGCGAGCGAACCGGAGGCTCTCGCAGATCGACCGCGGTTTTCCCGTCGCTGACGGCGACCGCGGCGCCGCTGCCCGATCATGCTCCCGTGTCGATCGCGCGCCGCCGGCGGCGCGCGGCGGATCGCGGGTCCGATCGGGCCGGAGCACGTTGCCCCAAGATCACGCACGAGCTCGAGCATCGACCCCCAGCAGGCGACGTGTCGGGCACCGAGGAGCTCGGTGGGTGTCGTAAGCTCATGGTGAGGGAGGCGCGCAGGCGGATCGTGTCATCTTGCGTTGGATGGCCGTCCACGTCGCTCGATCGTTGATCCGAGCGAGCGCGGTCCGCCTGGACAAGCGAGCGAAGTTGGAGTCCACTTGTCGTTTCGGACTCACGCGTCCTTTCAGGAGAGGAAGCCCGATGCGCTGGTCGACCTTCAGCAAACCGTCTGCTCTTGCGTGGTGTGTGGCCCTCTTGGCGGCGCTCGGCGCGGGCGGGACGGCGCGCGCCGACGTCGTGCAACCGAACGGCACCGTCGTGCCTGCGAGCCCTGGACGACTGAGCGGCCTGGTCAACGGGTCGGCGGACAATGACGACATCGACGAGAGGATCGACGTCGTGGCCGACGCCGCGGTGGAGCCGCAGGTGTTCTCGCCGCTCTGCGAGTTCAGCGGCAAGTACATCGCCAAGGGAGGCGGCGCCAACTTCGCCGTCGGCTGGTACAACGTCGACGACAGCCGCGCGAGCGACGACCCGCCGGTGTACGTTCCTGTGAACTCCAGAGCAGGCCTCAACACGGCGGCGCCGGACAGCGATATCCAGATCCTCTTTCCCTTCTCGACCGACCTGCCGCCCGCCGCGATGCGCGAGCTGACGGCGGTCTCGATCCGCGAGAATCCCGCGTACGCCGGCGGACTCATCGGGTTCGTGCTGATCCCCAACCCGAACGGCACCGGCAACGAGAATGCCACGCAGTACCATTACACCGAGCACCGGTTCAACGTGGAGTGTACGGCGTGCGCGACCCCGGGCCCGTGGTACTCGGATCTCATCTACAGGTCGAACGAGCTCCTCAACACGTTTTACCTGGGCTTCGAGGATCTCGACTTCCTGAACGCGGCCGGCGCGGCAGGGGTGAACGGCAACGATCTCGACTACGAGGACTTCCTGTTCCGCTTCTCCGGCATCACGTGCCCCGAGGCCGGCCAGCCGTGCGAGGTCGACGAGAACATAGGCGCGTGCCGCCTCGGGATCTCCGACTGCGACGCGCAGGGACAGGTGATCTGCACTCCCTTCGTCCTGCCCGGCAGCCAGGCCGAGCAGTGCGACGGCGTCGACAACGATTGCGATGACGTCATCGACGAGGAGGCGCCCTGTCCGGAGGACCAGGTGTGCAACCGCGGCCGCTGCGTGGACCACTGCGAGTCTGCGGAGTTCCCGTGCGAGTCGGGGTTCGTGTGCCGCGAGGGCCTGTGCGTCGAGGAGGCCTGCGTCGACGTGGCGTGCGAGGTGGGCGAGGTGTGTCAGGGGGGCGAGTGCCGCGCTCCGTGTGACGGTGTGGTGTGCCCGCACGACCAGGTCTGTCGCGCCGGGCGCTGCATCGACCCGTGCCAGGACGTCGTGTGCAACTCCGGCCAGGTGTGCGAAGGGGGCGTGTGCGTGCTCCAGTGCAACTGCCGCGGGTGCCCGACGAACGAGCGCTGCGACATGGACGGCGGGCGATGCGTCGAGGCGGCGTGCGCCGGCGTCACGTGCGAGGCCGGCACCTATTGCCGGGAGGGCGCGTGCGTCGAGGTCTGCGAGGGGGTCGTGTGCCCCGCGGGCGAGCGGTGCGAGGCGGGCACGTGCGTCCACGAGCCGCCGCCGCCCACCGCCACGTCGTCGGTCGGCGCGGGGCTCGACCCCATCTCGTCGTCCGGCGCGGGCGACGCCGCGTCGGGTTCGGGCGGGGCGCCGTCCACCGGCTCGGGCGCCGGCGCTTCCGGGAGCGGCGAGTCATCGGGCTGCGGCTGCCGCCTGGGCGCCGACACGCCCTCTGCGGGCGGGGTCGCCGCCTTGCTCCTCGCCGCCGGCCTCGGGTTCCGCCGCGGGGTACGCCGCCGGCCGGCCCGCGGGCGGCGCCGCGCGGCCGGCGGTGGTGAGATGAGCTGAAGGACCACAAGGGCGCGCGCCGGAGAGCGCGCGGAGAGATCGGGCGGGCCGCGGCGTCAGGCGATCACGGGGCGCCGGACGTCGCGCCGAAGATCTCGACGTCGTCGATCACGACGGCGCCCGAGTCGACCTTGTTCCGGCCGAGGAAGCCGCTCGCGCCGACGCCGTTCATCTCCGGGCTGAAGGCGAGGCCGATGATCGACGCGAGCACGTCGTTCACGTCGTCGCCGGGGTCGAGCCCCTGGTCGATGGCCCAGCCGGGAAGCGCGATGTCGGCGAACCTGAGCTCGATGAGCGTCGGCTCGGCGCCGAGCCGCACGTCCCAGCCGTGGCGGACGCCGGCGATCCCGTTGCTCTGCGCGGGGCTCTCGACGTCGACGCGCAGCCAGCGCGCCGCGTCGGCGCGCGCCCAGAAGCGGACGCCCTCGAGCGGCGTCACGTCGACCGAGCCCTCGGCGACGGGCGCCGTGAAGTACACATACTGCCCCCAGGCGTACGCCTCGTCGCGGAAATCGAAGCTCAGGAGCAGGCTCTGCGCGCCGTTCAGCGGCGCGTCCTGCGTGAGGCTCTGCACGGCGCCGGACGCGCTGTTGGTGGCGAGCAGCGTCCCGACGTACAGCTCGAGCGTGTCCGCGGCCTCGAAGTCGTTGATCCCCGCCGCGGTGAACGAGAAGGGCAGGAGGGGCGTGTTGCTGGCGAACCGGCCCAGGCGCTCGCGCAGGATCGGCACCTCGTCCTCGAGGCGCTCGACGGCCAGCTCCCACGCAGCGAGGCCGGGTCCGAGCGGGTCCTCCTCGACGGCAGCGCGGATCAGCGCCGCGTACTTCTCCACCTGCTCTTCGAGCCGCCCCTCGCTGAACGGCCCGTCGAGCAGCGCCTGGAGCGCGGCCTGATAGCCCGCCGCGTCCTGGCTCAAGGCGCCGAACAGCGCGTCGCAGCCCGGCACCCGCACCCGCTCGGCGCCCATGAACACCGGGAGCACGGTGGGGCAGGTCGCCGGCGTCTCGGTCCAGCGGGGCACATGGCCAAAGTAGGTGCTGGCGCCGAGGGTCTGGTCGAGATCCCACGGAATCAGGTGGA
Source organism: Sorangium sp. So ce590 (assembly GCF_051521365.1). Taxonomy (NCBI): domain Bacteria; kingdom Pseudomonadati; phylum Myxococcota; order Polyangiales; family Polyangiaceae; genus Sorangium; species Sorangium sp. So ce590. The sequence goes on along the minus strand of NZ_CP150346.1, from coordinate 2,305,005 downwards.
ACTTGCCCGAGGAGGGCTCGTCGTAGATGAAGAAGTTGTGGTTGTTGGCGCCACCCGCGCTGTCGACGTAGAAGGTCGTGACCCCGTCCCAGTTCACGATCGCCTCGTCGACGGCCATGTAGCGCTGCAGCTGCTCGACGTCCGTCCACTGCGACAGCGCGGCGAGGCGCTCGTCGCCCTCGGCGGACGAGAGGGCGGTCGAGAACGCGACGAAGCGCTCGTGCGTGGCCTCGTCCTCGTTCGTCTCGATCCGCTCCGCGTAGTAGCTCGCGTCGCCCGTGGCCGGCCACGCTTCCTTGTAGAGATCGCCGTCCGGCCCCTCGGGAAAGTGGCTCTCCAGAAAGCGGCCGTCCACCTCCTCGACCATCGAGAAGAGCCCCTGCGACTCGCCGTTCACGTGCAGCGTGGCCCACGCGCTCCTCGGGGCAGCGACGCCCATCTCCCGGTACAGGCCGTAGGCGATCCGCTCGTGGAGCCGGGTGGGGTCCCAGATCATCGAATGGAAGTTCAGGCGCTTTTGCGCGTAGAACCGCTGGCCGTCGACGTACTCGTCGAACTTCACCTTCATGCTGAGCTTCGGGCAGGTGAGGTTTCCCTCGGCGTCGAAGCACATCGCCAGGGTGCCATAACCGCCCTTGAAGCGCAGGCCGACGACGCCCAGGCTCTTGCCCTTGTAGCAGGCCTCGGCCTCCACGTACTCCTCGTCGCGGGCGTTCTCCTTGAGCTCGGCCCAGCGCTCCTCCGGAAGGTGGAAGTCGAAGCGCGGGATCTCGTCTGCCGCGTACAGCTCGTCCGCGTCGCGGCCGGCCAGCGTGGGGTCGGACGGCTCGCAAGGCGGCATCGGGGTCTGCCCGCCGGCCCCGCCGTCGCTCGTGCCGCCGGCCCCGCCGGTGCCCGCCCCGCCCGAGCCTCCCCCGCCGGCGCCCGCTCCGCCCGAGCCTCCCGGCCCAGCGCCGCCGCTCCCGCCCTCATCGTCCCCGCAGCCCGCGCCCACCGCGGCAACCGCCAGTACAAGCAACGTCCAATACCCAAGCTTCATGCAATGCTCCTTCACCGGCACCGAGGGCCCTCGTGCCCCTCGCGCCGTTCGACGCCTGATGTTGGCACGTGCGCTGGCCCGGATCTCGCGATTCACCCGCGACGCCGAGGAGCGGCCGCGGCGAGGGCCGGCGCCGCGGCCTCGACGGCCAGGCACGCCTCGAACCCCTCGCGGTAGCTCGGGTAGAGCAGCGTCATGCCGAGGGCGCGCTTGATCTTCGCGTTGTCCACGGCGCGGTCGTGGCGGAGCGTCTCGTGAAGATCCTCCCGCGGCGCGCCGGCCGGCAGCCCCAGGCCGAGCCGCGCGCAGAGCCAGCGGACGACCTCGATCTGCGGCACGGGCGCGTCGTCCGCGACAAGGAAGGCCTCGCCGGGGGCGGCGCCCGCGAGGGCCGCGAGCGCGAGGCGCGCGAGGTCCTCGACGTGGATGCGCGAGACGACGTTCCTGCCCTGCTGATCGCCCTCGCCGGTCATGCGGAAGTCGCCGCGCAGCAGCCGCTGGTGCAGGCCGCGGCCGGGGCCGTAGATGCCCGCGGCGCGCAGCACGACGGCGCCGCGCTCGCGGTACACGGCCTCGGCCGCGAGGCGCGCCGCGGCGCGCGGGCCGTCGGCCGACGTGGGCGTCGCCTCGTCGATGCGCCCCGAAGCGTCGCCGTACACGGCGGTCGACGACACGTACGCGATCGCGCGCGCGCGGCGGAGCGACGGCGCGATCGCGGCGTCGGTTGCGCCGTCGGGTGGGAAGGCGACGAGCACGTCCGCGCCGTCCGCCACGAGCCGGTCGACGGCCTCGGCGGTGAGCGCCGGCAGGACGCGCACGTCGATGCCGGCCTGCGCGAGCTCGGCGGCGCGCTCGGCGGAGCGCGTCGTCGCGACGACGCGGCCGCCGGACGCCCGCTGCAGGCCGGCGACCACCGCGCCGGTGAAGCCGCAGCCGAGGACGAGGAGCGGGGGGGAGGGATCGAGCATGGTCTGGGCGACCCTTCTACCAGCAGGAGCAGCAAGCGAGTGCGCCCGCGTCGCTTCGCTCCCCCCGCCGCCTCGCGGGGGGACGGGCCGAGGCGTCGCGCCGCGCCGCGATGGCGCGTCTTCCACGCCGGCCCGGACCTGTCGCGCGAGGAGTTCGTGGATCTCGGCCGCCCTCACCCCCCGGACTTGCGCGTGTACCGGTGCTTCACCCCGAGCGGGAAGTACTCCGGATCTCCCGCCGCCCTCAGCGTCACCCGCGGCGCGCGCTTCCCCGCCGGCACGTAATTCCTGAACTCGCTGTTCAGCCGCGCGAGGTGCTCCTCGATCGACCGCGCCGCTGCCTCGCGCCGCGCGTCGCTCTCCCCCTCCCCCGGCGCGAGCTCGACAACCACCGAGAGGGACGCGTCCCTGTCCGCGCCCTCGCGGACCTCCAGCACGAACTTCCCTGTCACCCACTCCTTCACGCCGGGCTGCTCGATGCCCACGACCACGTTCTCCGGATAGATGTTCGCCCCGAAGTACGACACCGTGAAATCCGAGCGCCCGAACACGTGGACGAACGGCAGCTCCCGGACGCCGCGCTCCCCGTCGAGCTCGCGCCGCGGATCGAAGCCGAAGCCGGAGAGCGCCGCCATCATGTCCGCGTGCGAATGGATGCCCCCGCTGTCGAGGATCGCATAACGGACGAGCGGGACGCCGTTCTCGCCCGAGAAGAGGAGCATCCCCTCGCGCTGCTCGAAGAACCGCGCCGCGGGGTCGTACTGCACGAGCGTGGGGAGCCGGTCCTGACCGAAGAGGGCGCGCGCGGCGTCCGGCCTCCCGGCGAGGAACCTGCGGATCGCGATGCTGAGCGGCGTCTCGTTGCCCAGCACGCCCGCGTCCGCCGTCCCGTACAGCGACGCCGAATCGTAGCAGGGCGACGTCGACCCGACGCGCTCGCCGACCAGGCTCCGCCACTCTTCGCTGAACACCTCGCCGGCCGTCACGAGCTTGATCCGGAGAGGCGCCCAGTCGATCCCGCGCGCCCGCCCCGTGTCGATCACGTCCTTCAGGAAGGGCGGATATCCGAGCAGGACCACCTGGTCGAACGCCGGCCCCAGATCCAGGACGACACGGAAGATCTCGTCCTTGTTGTTGCCCGGCGTGATGACCGTGATCGGATACCCCTTCGCCGCCAGGTGACGGCAGCACGCGGCGGTGTACATCCCGCCGACCCACGAGCCGAGCGCGAAGCACACGACCGCGAGCGTGCGGCGCGCGTCGGCCCGGAAGCTGTCGTGAAACACCTGCTCGAAGCGCCGGGCGACCGGGAGCTCGTCCGTGACAGATCGCGGCCAGAACGTCGGCTTGCCCGTCGAGCCCGACGAGACGGCGACCATGTCGCAGGACTCGACGCGCCCGCCCCGGCACAGGTCCGCGATCGGATGCCGGAGCACGTAGTTCTGCTTCGTGATCACCGGGAGCGCCGCGAAATCCGCGGGGGTCCGGACAGCCGCCGGATCCACGCCGTGCTCGTCGAGGAATCGGCGATACGCAGGGACGGTCGCGGCGACCTCGTGGAACAGCGAGAGCGCGCCGGCCGACGGATCGACCTCGCGATGCCGCGACAGCGCCGCGTCGAGCGGCGTGCTCAGGAAGGCGTCGATGGCCGCCAAGACCCGCCCGGGCTCTACATCCTGCATCGCGAGCTCTCCAGTCCTTCGGAGGTTTCACGGCGAGGCGCGCGGGCGGCGCACGACCTCCCGGCCCTCCCGCCTTTCACGGGCTCAGCTTACCTCTTATCTCACGTTGCGCCGGCGTTCCCCGCCCCCGTCCCGGCGGCGAGCGACATCTCCTCTGCGCGCCGCTCGTAGCCCGGCGGCGGCTCGGACGGCGGGTTCGCGAGCAGCGACGTGATCACGGTCTCCAGCCAGCGCCGGAGCGGCGTGTGCTGGAAGCCGAGCTCCGCCCTGGCCTTCGCGGGATCCAGCTCCGACATCCAGCGGTCGCTGAACGGCGACATCGCGACCGGGTCGATGCCGCGGGCCCGGAGCGCGGCCGACGAGATGGGCGCGAGGCGCGCCGGCGCGCCGAGCAGCTCGGCGACGAGCGCGAGCAGCTCCGAGAGCGTCGGCGTCTCCTCCATGCAGAGGTTGTACGCCTCGCCGAAGGTCGACGGCACGAGGAGCAGCTTCGCGATCGCCCTCACGACGTCGCCGCTGTACACGTGCCGCACGGGGTTCCTGCCGCCGTCCGGGACGAGCAGCGGGCCGCCGTCGAGCACGCGCGCGATGTAGCGCTCGAGGCGGCGGTAGGGGTCGCGCTCGCCGTTCACCATCGGGAGGCGCAGCACGGTCGCGGGGAAGCCATCGTCCCGCCAGGCGGCCGCGAGCACCTCCTCGGCGCCGCGCTTGCCCATGCCGTAGGCCCACGCCGCGCGATCTTCCTCGCCCGCGGGCTCCTTGAGCAGCGGGCCGTCGTAGTCGCGCTCGCGCGACGGCCGCGGGCACCCCTCGCGGACGAGGTACACCGAGCCGGTGCTGATCATCACGTAGTGGCCGACGCGCCCGCCGCCGAGCGCCACAGCCGCCGCGCGGCCGTCCGCGGCCGTGTACGCGGTGAAGTCCACCGCGACGTCGAACTCGCGGCCTCCGAGCGCCTGCGCGAGATCGCCGGCCGCCCGGTCGCAGCGGATCCGCGCGACGCGATCGCCGAACAGGTCGGGCGTCGCGCCGCGGTTCAGGAGGGTGATCTGGTGGCCCGCCGCGAGCAGGCGATAGACAAGGAAATGACCCATGAATCGAGTGCCGCCGAGCACGAGGACGCGCATGCGCGGCAAGCTATCACCGCCGCTCGCAATGAGGAGCGGCACGATCGCGGCGCGGGCGGACGCCGGGCGGCCTCTCGCGCGAGCCGGGATCTGGTCGCGCCCCGGTCGTGCTAGATAGCGGGCCGTGCCGTTCTCCCACATCCTTGGCCAGGACACCGCGGTCGGCACGCTCGTGCGCGCGCTCGAGGCGGGTCGCGTGCACCACGCCTACCGCTTCGAGGGCCCGCCCGGCGTCGGCAAGGAGCTCGCGGCCGTCGCGCTCTCGCAGGCGCTCGTCTGCACCGGAGGCGACCCGCTCGGCTGCGGCCGCTGCGACGCGTGCCGGCGCGCGGCCGCGCGCGCCGCGGGGCGCCCCGCGTCGCCTCTGCACCCCGACGTGCAGATCGTGGCGAAGAACTTCTACCCCGCCGCCGTCATCGGCCGGAGCCGCGACGAGCTGACCGAGATCTCGGTCGACCAGGTCCGCGCCATCGTGCTCGCGCACGCCGCCTACACGCCGCACGAGGGGCGCGCGCGGGTGTTCATCGTCCGCGACGCCGAGGACCTCAGCGTCGGCGCCGCGAACGCGTTCCTCAAGACGCTCGAGGAGCCGCGGCCCGGCACCCACTTCGTCCTGCTGACCTCGCGCGGCGATCGCCTGCTCAACACGATCCGCTCGCGCACCCTGCCCGTGCGCTTCGCCCCGCTCTCCGAGCCGATCGTCCGCGGCATCCTCCGCGATCACGGCGTGCCCGAGGAGCGCCACGACCTCGCCGTGGAGCTCGCCGCGGGCAGCGCCTCCACGGCGCTCGAGCTCGCGGACGAGGAGCAGACCGCCGCGCGCGACGCCTTCGTGAAGAGCGCCCTCGCGGCCGCGGCCGCCCGGGACCTCGGTCCCGCCGTCGCGTTCGCGGAGTCGGTGGATCGCGACAAGGGCGCCCTCAAGGACGACCTCCGCGCGCTCAACGCGGCGCTCGCCCGCGAGGCCCGCGCCACGGTCGCGGCCGATCCGCGCCGCGCCGTCGTCTCGGCCAGGCGCTACGCGGCGGTCTCCCGCGCCGTGGCGCAGCTCGAGCGCAACGCCTCGCCGAGCCTGGCGATGGCCTCGCTGATCGCGGAGCTGCGCAGCGTCATCGGCTGAGGGACGCAGCGATCCCCCGCGGGGCAGGCCCGCGTCAGCCCTCGCCGCCGCCGCCCAGCCGCTCGTACCCGCCGTCCTCGATGCGCCGTCCGGCCCAGGCGTGGATGCGCCCCTCGCTCGCGATCACCACGGCCGCGTCGTGCCCGCCGCCCTCGTACAGGGCGATGATCCCCGCGTGGCCCAGCGAGGGCGCGCCCTGCCCCAGGCGCTCCAGCGCCGCCGGCAGCCGCGCCCGCCGCCGCAGGGTCATGCCCGCGATCTCGAGCGTCGCCGGCGGCTCCTCCGGCGAGTCGACGGCCGCGGGCGCGAGCCACAGGATCTCGCGCCGCGGCGCGGGGAAGGCCGCCACCGCCCCCTGCGCCGCGCCCTCGGGCGCGAGGAACACCGCGGCGACGATCTCGCCCCGCTCGCGCGCCACGATCGCGCCCGAGAGCCAGCGCTCCTCGATTCCGGCCAGGACCACGTCGCCGAGCGCGAACGGCAGCTCGTCCCACGGCGCGCCCTCGGGGGACGCCGCCGGCGCGGCGCGCTCGTTCTCGCCGCCGTCCTCTCCCGACGCCTCCCGCTCGCGGCGCGCCGCCATGTAGCCCACGGTCACGGCCACCGCCGCGGCGGCCGCCGCGAGCAGCGTGAGGCTCATCGCGCGCCCCCTCCGGGCGGCGCCGCCGGCGCGAGGGCCTCCTTGAGCGCCCGCGCCCGCGCGCTCACCTCGTCGAGCGCGCGCGACGTCGGCGCGCCCTGCTCCGGCAGCAGCGCGGCGATGATCGCCGCGGCGGAGCAGAGCGGGCCCACGTCGCGCGCCCTCTCCAGCGAGATCCCGCCGATGGCCACGACCGGCAGCCCCGGCCGCGCCCGCTCGACGATCGCGCGCAGCGACGCGAGCCCCTCGAGACCGACAACGGCGTCCGGGCGCTCCTTGCTCGAGGTCGTGAAGATGGGTCCGATCGCGACGTAATCGAGGTGCTCGGGCGGCCCCTGCAGCGCGGCCTCGAGCTGCGCGCGCGTGTGCGTGGAGAGCCCGACGCGCAGGGCGACACCGGCGCGCTGCGCGAGCGCGTGCACCGCGGGCACCGGGAGATCGTCCTGGCCGACGTGCACCCCATCGCAGCGCGCCAGCACCGCGAGATCCGCCCGGTCGTTCGCGAACAGCGGCACGCCCGCGCGCGCCGCGAGCGGCCGGATCGCGCGGAGGAGCGAGAGCGTGCCTGCCGCCCCGCCCCGCTTGTCGCGGAGCTGGAGGGCCGCGGGACGCGCGTCGAGGACGGCCTCGGCGAACGCCGCCGGATCGAGCCCGCGAGGCGCGAGCGAGTCGGTGTCGACGATGGCGTACAGACCGCGCATGACCACGCTTCGAGCGATGGGAGACAGCGGCCCGACCCTCCGAGGGAGGCCAGGCGCGCTGGCCACGCTAAGGTTGACGCCCCCAGAAAGAAAGCGGAAGCGTTCGCTCCCGAACGGATCCTCCATGCGCACACGTCTCGCCCGGATCGCCTGTCTGTTCGCATCGGCCGCGTCGGCCGCGTCGGCCGCCGTGGCCGTTCTGGGGCTCGCGTCGAGCCCTGCGTTTGCGGAAGAGAAGTCGGGTCCCGCGCAGCCGGGAGAGAAGCCGAGCTCCGCCGTGCCGGCAGGGAGCCCGAAGGCCGACGCCGCCGCGCCGGCTGGCAGGGCCAAGGCCGCCGCGCCCAGGGCGGGCGCGAAGAAGAAGGCGCCCGAGCCCCCGCCCCTGCCGCCGGCGCCGGCGCGCGTCTGGCTCATCGCGCCGTCTCCTCGGGGGCCGTGGACGCTGCGGCTCGACAACGACGGGGAGCGCCCCATGCGCATCCCGGCGGACGTGCGGCTGCTGCGCTTCGAGATCGACACGCTGAACAAGCGCACGAAGAAGACGGTCCGCTGCGCCGCCCCCGCGGGGCTCAAGCCGAGCGGCTTTCCGGAGCGGCGCGCGCTCCTGCTCGCGCCCGGCCAGTCGTACATGGAGCATTTCGATCCGCGCCTGCTCTGCTTCGGCAAGGACGCAGCTGCGCTCGCCGGCGGCTCGGTGGTGAGGGCGTGGTACGGCTGGGGCCCGCCGCCCAAGTGGTCGAGAAAGGCGCCCTCGCCGCCGTTCGCCGTCGAGTCGACCGACGATCCGCCGGCGTTCGCCCCGGCGACCGGGCTCGCCGCGCCCACCGTCGTGCTGAGCTACGATCTGCCCCCCAAGGAAGCCGCCGCGGGCGACCCGGACGGCGTCGAACCGCCCTCTCCGGCAGGCGAGCAGGCACAGCCGTCGGCCGACGCGGCGGCTCGACCCGAGGCCGACAAGACCGCTCGGCCCGCGGGCGACAAGACCGCTCAAGTCTCCGCGGACAGGCCAGCCGGCGAGGCCGCTGCACCGCGGGCACCGTCACCCAGAGACCACGGCGCCGGCTCGCCGGGCGGGCTGATCGTGGACGCCAACGCGCCTCGCCTGGAGCTAACGAGCGAGCCCTGGTCCGACGCGGCGAGCCCTCGCTCGATCGTCGTCCGGGTCAGCGCGAGGAACGCCGGCAAGCGCCCCATGACCGTGGCCGTCCGGCCGCGGATGCTCCAGTTCTACGTCGCCGGCCCGAACGGCACGACCGTGTGCGCGGCGTCCCCGCCGACGGGGGCGATCCCGCGCGACCTGTTCAGAACACTGAAGCCCGGCGCGTCGGTCGACCTCTCGCTCCTCCTGCGGGAGGTCTGCCCCAACAACACGTTCGCCCGCGAGGGCCTCTACCGGGTCACGGCCACGCTGCACGCGAACGAGCCGGGCACCCGGCTCGGCCTGGACGCATATACCGCCATCGTCCCCGCCCAGAACTCGACGCTCCTCCGCGTGAAGAGCGCGCCGGAGCCGTTCTACACGGCCGCGCCGCGGCCCGTGCCGACGCCGAAGCCGCCGGAGTCCGATGAGGGCCAGGCGCCAAACGGAACGATGAACGAGGAAGAATGACCATGACGAGAACGAGTGATCCCTGAAAAGGCTGGCCCGCGCGTCGGCGCGGTGCCAAACTACAAGGTTATCCTTCCCTCTCGGTGCCGTGGCGGTCTTCTCTCTCCTCCGGCTCTCCGTCCCCGCCGCGCCCGCGCCACGCGCTAGACGGGGAGGATCCCCCGCTTCTTCTCCGGCCGCTCCACCCGCTTCTTCCGCGCGAGCTCGAGCCCCCACGCGATCACCCTGCGCGTGTCCCGCGGATCGATCACGTCGTCGATGAGCCCCCACCCGGCGACCTTCATCACGTCGATGTTCTTCTGGATCGCCTCGACAATCCCCTGCTTCACCTCGGCGGGCGGCGGCGTGTCCCCGAACATCTTCTTCGCCGCGATCCCGAGCATCCCCTCCGGCCCCATCACGCTGATCTCCGCGGTCGGCCAGCCGACGATGAGGTCCGGCTCGTACGCGCGCCCGCACATCACGTAATAGCCGGCGCCGTACGCCTTGCGCACGACCACCGTGATCTTCGGCACGGTGGCCGCGGCCATCACGTGCAGCATCTTCGCCCCGTGGCGGATGATCCCCTCGTGCTCGACCTTCGAGCCGATCATGAAGCCCGGCACGTCCTGCAGGAACACGAGCGGGATGTTGAACGCGTCGCAGATCTGCATGAAGCGCGCGGCCTTGTCCGCGGCGTCCACGTCGAGGATGCCGCCCATCTGGGTCGGCTGGTTCGCCACGATGCCGACCGGCTGGCCGCCGATGCGCGAGAGGCAGGTGATGATCGAGCGCGCCCACCGCGGCTTCAGGTCGAGCCGCTCGCCGTGATCGACGATCGCGTCGATCAGCTTCAGCATGTCGTAAGCGCGCCGCGGGCTCTCGGGCAACAGGTCGAGCAGCGACTCCTCCCGCCGCTCGATCGGATCGGTGACCGGCAGGCGCGGCGGCTCCTCGTCGCAGCTCGACGGGAAGAACGAGAGGTACCGCTTCACCGCGGCGACGCACTCGGCGTCGCTCGCGACCTCCGCGTCGCCGACGCCGCTCTTCGTCGCGTGCACCTTGCTGCCGCCGAGCTCCTGCTCCGAGATGTCCTCGCCGGTCATCGCGCGCACGAGCGCCGGGCCGCCGAGCGCCATCGAGCCGATGTCCTTGACCATCGGCACGAAGTCCGCGAGCCCCGGGATGTACGCCGTGCCCGCGGCGCCTGGCCCCACCATGGCGGCCACCTGCGGCACCACGCCGCTCATGTGCACCTGCTCGCGGAACAGGTGCCCCGTGCCGGCGAACAGCGAGATGCTGTCCGGGTGCATCGAGCCGGGATCGATGCGCGCCCCGCCCGAGTCGATGAACCACACCATCGGCCAGCGGCCGCGGAGCGCCATCTGCCGCAGCCGGGTCACCTTCTCCTCGCCCGTGTGCCCGATGCTGCCGCCCTTCACGGTGAAGTCGTACGCCGCCGCGCACACCATCCGGCCGTCGACCTTGCCGAACCCGCACACGACCGCGTCGGCCGGCGGCCGGTCCCTCCCGTCCGCGCCGGCCGCGATCCCCATCTGCGTGCCGTGCATCCCGACCTCGAAGTGCACGCCGTCGTCGAAGAACGCGGCGAGCCGCTCCCGCGCCGTCATCTTCCCGCGGGCGTGCTGCTTCGCCACCCGCTCCTCGCCGCCCATCCGCCGCACCTGCTCCCGGCGGGCCTCGAGGTCCTTCACGAGCTCACGCATGTTCACGGGCCACCTCATCCTGCGGCCCCGCTCTCCGGCGCGCGCCTCGCCTTCGTGGCGCGCGCCGGAGAGCGGGGCCGCCTCAACCGAGAGCCAGCGAGCGCCGCGGACTGCGACGCCCTCCCGTCCCCCGCAAAGCTCTCACGCGCCCGGCGCGCCTACCTGCCCGACCACCGGGGCTGCCGCTTCTCCAGGAAGGCCATGAGCCCCTCGCGCGCGTCGTCCGTCGCGAGGCAGCCGGCGAGCCGCTCGCGCAGGAGCGGCAGCGCCGACTCGAGATCGAGGTCGTCCTGCGCCGCGAACGCCTCCAGACCGAGCCGCACCGCGATCGGGCTCTTCGCGGCGAGGGTGGACGTCACCTCGTCGACCGCGGCGTCGAGCGCCCCCGGCTCCACCGCCTTGTTGAGCAGGCCGCACTGCGCGGCCTCGTCGGCGTCGAGCCGTTGCCCGAGGAGCATCATCTCCAGCAGCTTGCGGCGGCTCACGTGCCGCTGGAGCACCGCCATGATCATCATCGGGAACAGGCCGACGTTGATCTCCGGCGTCCCGAGCTTCGCGCCGCGGGCGCCGATCGCGACGTGCGACGCCGCGACGAGCCCGAGCCCGCCGCCCAGCGCGTGCCCGTTCACCCGCGCCACGATCGGCTTGCCCGCGTTCGCCATGGCGAGCAGCAGATCCGCGTAATCGCCCTTCACCTCGGGCTGCGGCGCCCCCTCCGCCCCCGAGAGCTGCGCGAAGTCGCCCCCGGCGCAGAACGCGTCGCCCGCGCCGGTCAGCACCACGCAGCGCACCGCCGCGTCGGCCATGCCGACCTCCAGGGCGTGGAGGAGCTCGTTCACCATCGCCGGCCCGATCGCGTTCTTGCGCCACGGGTTGTTCAGCGTGAGCCGGAGGACGCCCCCCGCGGAGGCGGCCTGGATGACCGTGTACGCGCCCGCCGTCACGACGCCGCCCCCTCCGCCGGGCCGACCGCGTCGTCGCCGCGCAGCCCCAGGATCTGCCGGGCTTCCTCGACCGTCGCCGGCCTGCGCCCGACGTCGCGCACCATGCGCACGGCCACCTCGCAGAGCTCGCCGTTGCTGCGCGCCATCTCGCCGCTCGGCAGGTAGAAGTGGTCCTCGAGCCCGCACCGCACGTTGCCGCCGAGCACGAGCGCCGCCGCCAGCATCCTCCACTGCCCGTGGCTGATCCCGATCACCTCCCACTCCGAGCCGGGCGGCATGATCTTGGTCTGGAGCTGGAGCGACTCCACGTGCGCCGGGATGCCGCCCAGCACGTTGACGATGAACGAGAACTGCAGCGGGGGCTTGAGCAGGCCCATGTCGATGAGCGGCCACACGCCCTGGGTGTGCCCTGTATCGAAGCACTCGAGCTCGGGCTTCGTCCCCGCCTCGTTCATGGCGGCGAGGAGCTTGCCGATCTTCGCGTACGTGTTGGGAAACACCATATCGAAGTCGAAGCTCTTCCGTGCGCGCGAGTACTTCGAGTAGTTCATTGTGCCCATGTTGAGGGCGGCGATCTCGGGCCGGCTCTCGCGGATATAGGTGCACTGCTCGCTGACGTCCTCAAGGAGGGTGCCCGACGAGAAGTTCAGGATCACCGGGCAGCGCCGCCGCACCTCTTCCTTGATCTTCGCGAACACGGCCGGCGAGAACGTCGGCGATCCGTCGTCGTTGCGCGCGTGGATGTGCACCGCCGCCGCCCCTGCGTCGTGGGCCCGCTTCGCCTCCTCGGCGATCTCGACCGGCGTGTACGGGATCGCGGGGCACTGCTTGCGGCTGGCGAGCACGCCTGACAGCGCGCAGGTCACCACGCAGATATCGGGATCTCGCTCGTCCGGCTCCCTCGGTTCCCCGGTGAACGTCGGCTTCTCTCTCATGCCCCCTGCCTCCCTTTCACGTCCTGTCGCCGCCGTCGCTCTTCTTCTGCCCGTCCTGGGCGACCCGCGCGACCACCTGCCGCTGCAGCTTCGTCAAGATCCGGAGCAGATCGCGCAGATCGGTCGAGCTCAGGCTCAGCAGCGCGCTCCGGAAGATCTCCATCGGCTCCACCTGGATCTCGCGGGCGAGCCGCGCCCCCTTCTCGCTGAGCCGGATGTGCACGACCCGCCGGTCGGCGCTCGAGCGCTCGCGCCGGACGAGCCCTTCCCGCTCCATCCGATCGACGATCCCCGTCACCGTGCTGTTCTGTGCCCGGATGCGCTCCGAGAGCGTGGACAGCGACAGATCTTGAAATGACTCGAGCAGCTTGAGGATGGTGAGCTGTGGTCCGGTGAGGCCGAACCCGCTCGCCATGCCCTTCGTGAGCCGGCGCGACTCCGTGTAGAGATAGATGATCATCTCCACGATGGCGTCGATCTCCGGCCTCTCTGGCTGCGGCAGGGTCGCGGTCACGATGCTTCGTGTACGAAATATTCGCTCCCGCAGGGCGCGTCAAGCGCGAGCGCCCGCGCCCCACCCCTGCCGAGCGAGCGCATCCGTTCCCTGCCTCTCCCCCTCCCCCTCCCTCTCCCCCTCCCCCCTACCGCTTCGCCTCTACCGCTTCGCCCTCTGCCGCCGCTTTCCTCGCCGTCCGTCCGCCTGGATCTCCCGGATGCACCACCGCAGCGCCTCCTGGAGGTCCCGGTGCACCTGGACCGACGAGAGCTCGATCCCGAGCGACGACGCCGTCTGCGCCACCTGGGGCTGGACGCCGGCCACGACGCCCTGAGCGCCGAGCAGCTCGATCGTCCGCAGCATGCCGAGGAGGTGCTGCGCCGTCGTCGAGTCGACCTGTTCGACCCCTGTCACCTCGACGATCGCGTACCGCGACTTCGTCTCGACGATCGTGTGCAGCAGCTTCTCCGTGATCTCGGACGCTCGGTGTCGATCGATGCTCCCCACGAGCGGCAGCACGAGCACGCTGTTCCAGACCTGGATGATCGGCGTCGACAGCGTCTCGATCGCGGACTCCTGCCGCTCGATCACCGCCCGCAGCGACTCCTGCTGCTCGACCACCGCGCGGAGCGACTCCTCGGCGCGCATGCGTTCCAGGGTGATCGCGAACATCTCGCCGACGACCTGGAGCAGCGCCCGCACGCTCTTGTCCCACGCGCGGATCGAGCGCACCGCGTCGATCCCCACGACCCCCACGAGCCGCCCCGCGTACGCCGCGGGCATCCGGACGAGCGAAGCGATCCCGAGCTCCGTGAAGGCTCTCCGCTCGCTCGCGGCCTCATCCGGCAGGTCGGCCACGCGCGGCACGTCGCACACCTCGAGGCGGCACAGCCTCTCGACGAGCCACGGATACTCATCCCTGGAGACGACGGCCCGCTCCGCGAGCAGCGACGGGACCCCTTCGGCGCACCACTCGTGCGTGCTCAGGAACCGCCGCCCGTCCTCCGAGAGCAGGAACAGGCTCGTCCGGTCGGCGCGCAGCGCCTTGCCGAGCTCCGCGAGCGCCGACTGAAAGCCGCGGTCGATGTCCGCGAGCTTCACATTGATGAAATGGGCCGAGATCGACGCGACCAGCATCTTGGTCTCGATCCGCTGCATCAGCGCCCGCTCGACGCGCTTCTGCTTGCCCACGTTGCGCGCCCAGGCGTAGACGAGCCCCTCGCTGGGCACCGAGAGCATCGACCAGGACAGCCAGACGTAGAGGCCGCTCCTGCTCCTGCACCGGTTCTCCATCCCGAGCGTGACGGGCTCCTCCCGGAGCCGATCCAACTGCTCCCGGGTCGCGGGGAGGTCGTCCTGATGTACGAGATCGAGGAGGTTCCGGCCGACGAGCTCCTCGGCCCTCAGGCCAAGCGTCCGCTCCCAGGCCCCGCTCACGCGCAGGAACGCCCCGTCGGCCCGCAGAACACAGAGCGGATCGGGGCAGACAGCGAAGAACCTCTCCACGTCCGCTTCGTTCGCAGGTGCGTGCATCACCGGTCGCCTTAGCCAGCCCACACCCCACGGCTACGGCTCTTTGACGTCCTCGAACGTCGTCCTCGCGGCCACGTGCTCCTCGTTCAGGTTGAGCAGGATCGGCAGGGTCTCGTGCTGCGAGTCGTCGTCGAGGATCCGCCGCACGGTCACCCGCCCGGGCACCAGGTTGTACACGGCGTCCACGATATCCATGATGACGTAGAAGCCGTTCGAGTTGCAGAACCGCATCTTCACGAAGTCCATCACCGTGGACGTGATCGGATGCTGCGGGAGGACTCGCGCCAGCTCGTCGAGGTAGCTGGACAGGTACCGGTACGGGTTGTCGATCCGGATAGCGCCCTCGAAGGTCAAGACGAGGCGGTTGTCGTCATCGAGCCGGGCGACCGACTGAAAGACGCTCAGCCCGCCATCCGTGATTTCTCCATAGCTGAGAGCCTTCATACGCGACCTTTCGTGGAAAACATACGCAGCCTTTTCAAGGGAAAGTAGCCTGGACGACGAGAATTCCATCGACGTACTGCGTCGAGAGATGGAATTTGTTCTCAGCGGTCAGCCGAATGAGGCCGAGCCCGCCCCTGCGTCGGTCGTTGCGCCGCTCGCGCACCGTCCTGGCAAAGAGCTCCCTCGGGTCCTCCGCGGCGAAGATCTCGTCGAATACCGCCTTCACGGTTCGGTACTCTTCCGGCGTAACGCGGTTGGAAACCTTGATGAGTAGCCGGTCTGGGTCGATGCTCAGGTCGAGTCGTACCTCGCTGTCACGCTCGGTCCCGTGCTGGATCACGTTGGTGACCAGCTCGGTGACGACCACGTTGACCTTCTGGCAGATCCGCCTGGGGTAGAACCTCACCAGCAGCGCGTCCAGAAAGTTCGCAAGCAGGCCGGCCACGTCGCCCGTGATGTGATCGACCGGAGATATATATATCGATGCACCGACCGACGTCTGCGAATGATTCTTCTCGGGCTTCATCAGGCGCACCTTCGCAGGATGATCAGTGTGATGTCGTCCGCGTCCGCCACTCGGAACCGCGTGTAGTCCTCGATGCACCGGTCGAGGATCACCTGCACCGGCTCCTCGCTGTGCTTGACCACGATTTCGTTGAGACGTTGCACGGAATATATCTCCCCGCTCGCGTCCTGCGCCTCGAACATCCCGTCTGTGTACAAGGCGAGGACGTCATCCTCCTCGAACGGCAGCTCGAACTCGTGAAACGGCTTGATGCGCAGACCGATGAAGTTGCTCACCCGATTGAACGAGCGCGGCGTACCGCGACGGACCAGGAGTCCGTACCCTCCGCCCGAGACGTAGCGGAGGAATCGGTCCGTAAACATGACGAAGTTCACCGTCGCGTACCGGCGAACCTCCCGGAGGAACGAGTAGGCGCTCCGGTTCACCCAATCCACGATCGCCCCGGGGCTGTCGAGCCGCTTGGTGGCGTGGGCGAACTGGGCCTTCAGAAATGCCATGATGAGCGCCGACGATACGCCGTGCCCCGAGATATCGTAGACACCGATCGCGTGGCGCTCGCCGGGGAGATAGAAGAAGTCATAATAGTCCCCCCCCACCTGCGCGAGCTGCTTGTGGAAGATGGCCATGTCGAACGACGAGGCGATGGTCCCGCTCGCCTCCGGCAGCAGGGCGCGCTGAACCTGCCGCGCCACCGCGAGGTCGTCGTCGATGGCCCGGTTGTACCCTTCGAGCTCGTTCTCGATGCTGGTCGCGTGCTCCAGGATGGCCTCGTGCACCAGGGAGAGGTCGTCGAAGTCGAGCTTCAGCTTATCGACGTACTCCAGGAGTGCGCTGCAGCGCTCCATGAAGTCGGTGAAGTTCCCCTCCTCGCGCAGCAGTGTGTTCCACGCTTGCCGCTCCTTCACGATCGCCCTGATGGCATCCAGATTGCTCTGCTTCTGTATGAAGCCTCTGGAGTGCATCGAGCTGATGTCCTTAGGTGCAGTCATGGCTCGACCTGGACGCGATTCGGGTTGGACGGACGACCCCATCCGATCTCAATCACAGAGTATCATCTCGAAGTTCTGGTTGAACTTCTTGAGGTTGGGCAGCGACTTCCCCTGCCACGGGATGGACTTCGACCCGCGGACGATGAGCTGGAGCTCGCCCTTCTTGCGGGTGGCGATCGCGAACTTGTAGAGGACGTTGATCCCCGAGCTGTTCAGGAAGTTGAGCGCCCTGACGTCGAGCGTGATGGTGGGCGGGTTCGTGGCCAGGACCTTGTCGAGCAGCTCCTCGATGGGGGCGTACTCGGTGGTGCCGCCAAGACGAAGGATGCCTTCCAGGTACACCACCACCTCAGAGGGATCGTACCAAACCCGGTAGTTACCACCTTTGATTTCCATTCTCGACCTTTCGTTCAAAATAGGAATCCTGGCCATCGTCTTGATGCTGAAGCTGTTGACCGAGATCGGGTCCAGCTTCCATCCAAGACTGACACCGTAGTCGTTCATGATGATCAGATAGCCGAGCCCCGACCCGGCGTTCTCTGCGTCTTCGGCGTTCGCCTCCGCCTGCCTCCGCAGGAGCTCCCCTGGGTCCTCCTGCGTGAGCTCGAGCAGCTTCTCGCGCAGCGAAGGGACAGCGGCGTTCGTGATCTGGTTGCTGACGAGGCACACCAGGTCCTCGCGCCCGATGCCGACGGTCACGGTGATGTCACCGTGCTGGTTGAACTTGACGGCGTTCTCAACGAGCTCGTTCAGAACGTAACCGATGGCGCCTGAGACTTCGTCTCGGCTGATGAGCCTGTCCTCGCCGTCGATCTCCGGGAAGAGCTCCCCGAAGTACTCGGCCATGAAATTCGCCGTCAGGTTACACAGGCTCCATCTCACCGCGAACGAGTCGGGGTACAACGTCAGCGACATATGTTCGCTGAACGAATCGTCTAAAGAGTAGACGCCGATGATTTCGCTCATGGTAATGCCCAGTCTCCCCCTTGCTCATACCCTCTTAATGACAAGTACCGTAATGTCATCATGGATTTTGTTGTAGCCAACGTGCGCCAAGACGTCCTCGATGATAGCGTCCTTGATCTCCCTCGAGGTTCTTTCGTGGTTCCGCGAGATCACGTGACACAGCCGGTCGATGCCGTATTGCTCCTCTGAAGAGTCCTCCGCCTCGGTGATACCGTCGCTGAAGAGCGTCACGACGTCCCCGGGCTCGAGCTTCACCTCGATGCTGCTGATGAAGTCGCTGATATCCAGATCGATGCCGATCGGCAAGCCGAGCCCCATGGTCTCGATGCGATCGAGGGTGCCGTCCTTCCGGACGATGATCAGGTCCTCGTGCTGACCGGTGAACTGGAGCTGCCCGTCGCTGTAGTCGAGCAGGGTCAGCGACAGGTTCTTGTCCGAGCGGATCCGCTGGATGTTCTGGTAGATGACCTTGTTGACGATGCTCAGGAACTTCTTCGGGTCCCGCTCGTCGGCGGCGAGCAGCGTCCGCACGGCCGTCTGCACCATCAGCATCAAGACGCCGCTCTCCAGGCCGTGGCCGGTGACGTCGCCGATGCCCATCTTCACGAGCCCGCCGCTCTGGAGCACGTCGTAGTAGTCGCCGCCGACCTCGTCGGCCGGGGCCATGTAGCCGGCGATGTCGAGGCCCGGGATCTCCTGGAGCTCGCTCGGCGCCGGCAGCACCATCAGCTGGAGCTGGCGAGCGACGTTCAGCTCGGCGCCGAGGCGGATGTTCTCCTGCGCGAGCTTCGCGTTCAGCTCGCTGATCTCCTCGTTCGCCTTCTCGAGGGCCATCGTCCGCTCGCTGACGAGCTCCTCCAGGTTGGCCGTGTACCGCTCGATGTCGGACGCCATCGCGTTGAAGGTCATGCCGAGCCGCCCGATCTCATCCTGGCTGTCGATGTTGACCCTCATCGAGTAGTCCTTGTTCATCAGCCGGTGCGCCGCCTCGGAGAGATCGACGAGGTTGGCCGTGATCCTCCGCGCGACCCAGGCGATGCCCACCAGCACGGCGAACAGGCTCAGCACGACGACGATGACCTGCTGGCCCAGGATGTTCTTCGCCGTCGACTGGATGGCGCGCTGGGCCGTGTGCACCGTCGAGAAGAGCTCGGACTCGGGCACCACGAACCCGAGCACCCAGTACTCCATCCCGATGGGCTTCTCACCCCGGTAGAAGTTCATCCCGGGCAGGCGCCGCAGGACGATGACGTAGGGCGTGGCCGGCTCGTCGGGCGCCCCCTGGATCGAGACCCGGTGGAAGACCGGCTTCTCGCTCGACGGCATCGCGATCTTCGCGACCTCGGGGTACTGGCTCTGGCTGAGGAGTCGCTTGACCTCCTTCACGCCCTCGTTCTGCCCGTCCCGCGTGCCGATCCCGAGGACCTTCTCCCCCTCGCTGCTGATCGCGAGCACGTTCGAGTCGGACATCGACATGAACGCGAAGCCCGAGGACTTGATGTGCACGTGCCGGATGAGGGCCACCGCCTGATCCAGCGTGACGTCGATCGCGACCGCCCCTGCGCAGTCCGTCCGTTCCTTCGTCCAGAGAGGATTGAAGAACGTGACGATATTGCCGCCGGTCGCCGCGTCGATGTAAGGAGGATAGCCGGTCACGTCGGTCTTTGCGACCGGCTTGCTGCTGGGATCCGTCAACCACCGCTGCCACCCCTCGTAGATGCCGGGGAAGAAGGAGTCCCAGAAGTTCTTGTCCGTGTGCCCCGGATAGAGCCTGTCGAACGTCTGCGCCATCTCGAGCCAGGGCGTCAGACGCATGATGGGTCGCTCTTTCGACCCCACGTAGTACACCTGGAGCTTCTCGCTCCCGTTCTTCCAGATGGCGGGGCCGAACAGATCGAAGATGGCGTTCTTCTTGACGTCCTTCAGGATCTCCGGCTTGATCGAGCCGTCCGGTTGGAGCATGTAGTGCCACACGCTCATCACGGACTGCTCGCCCGGCTTGTTCTGGGTCCACTTCCCGTTGGGATCGACCTGGAAATCGTCCCTGAAGAAGGGCGATTGGTCAGGGAGATTGCCTATCGCCTCCGCGGCGTCCGGGTTGTCGATCAGCGTCTGGAAGATCGACGCCGTCATCCGGAGCTCGGAGAACGTCTGCTCGAACAGGAGGTCGAGCCGGAGCGCCGTCGTCTCGATGTAGTTCTCGAGGTACTCGTCGTTCGCGCGGGCCATCCCGCCGTAGACCTCGGCGCTGGCCTCCTGCTCCAGTCGTGTAACGTTGTAGAGGGCCGTCCCCGCGCTCGAAGCCAGAGCGATGAGAACGCCGAGCGAGGCCACGAGCATGAACTTCGTACGGAAGCGCCCGGAGGACCTCTCGACGATCCATTGAACGATGGAAAACTTCTTGCGCTCCTTAGCTTCCATATGTCGGCCCGCGGCGCTTCATCGGCTCCTCCAGTTCACTCAAGCTATCGCATCAGCCGTTCTGGCTTACGCCCGGAGCCGGCGAGAATCGGCCAGTTCGCATACCCCTTGTCGCTCAGGATCGCAGAGACATGGGCCCGGAGCCCGATGCCAATCTCCTCGAAGATCACCGGATCAGCGCTCGCCGACGCCGCGACGTCGCCGCAGAATTTGATCCAGCTCTCTACGACCTTCGCGAAGTTGTTCGGGTCGGTGTTCATGTTGTTGATGTCGATGAGATCGCTGCGGATGTCCTCGAGGCCCGCGCTCGCGAGCAGCTCGCGGGTCCTCACGCCGATGTCGAAGTCCATCCCGACCATCCGGCTCAGCTCGAGGTACCGCCGGTACCCCATGCGGATGAGGTCCTGATCAGGAAAGCCGGTGACGCACGCGAGCATCTCGTTCGTGATGTAGACGCGGCCGCCGGGCTTGCAGATCCGGCAGAGCTCCTTCATCAGCTGGTCCGGCATGTGGAAGACCTGGATGGCGAGCCGGCAGGACACGAAATCGAAGGCGTCATCGGGGATCAGGAGCGCGGCGGCGTCGCCGTACTGATACTCGATGTTCTCGATCCCGAGGCTCCGCGCGTGCGCCTGGGCGTGCTTCAGGAACGCCCTGGAGTGGTCGACGGCGGTGATGTACTCCGGCTTGTACTCCGCGTTGAGCCGGACCGCGAAGTCCCCGAGCCCGCAGCCGATGTCGGCGACCTTCATTCCCGGACGCAGGCCGTGCCGGTGGAGAAGCTTGCGCTCGTGGTTGTACACGATCTTCTCCTGGGTCCGCAGCACCCGGACGAAATCCTCATCCTCGATGACGCTCTGGATCGGGTAGAGGGCCTTGTCGTACACCTCCACGGAGACGTTGGGATAGAGCTCCTCCATCACCTGGAACTTGCGCATGGCCCAGGGGATGACGCTCGAGATGATGAGGCGGATCTTGAGGTTCGGTCGCTCTTCCACGGCCCACCGGACGAACCGGTTGATCTCGAGGAAGGCGACGTTGTTCATGTACTTGAGGCGCTTGAAGTCGAGGGTCAGCTCGCCTGTCGCGTTCTTCGCGGCGGTCTCCAGCGTCCCCCGGATCGCGCGCATCTGGTCGCCCACGAACGGCCGCAGCATGCCGGCGAGGGCGACCTCCTGGTCGTCCTGGTCGACCCGCATGTTGAAGGTCACCGATGAGCGCCACGAGGGCAGGCTCCCCGATGAAGACGACGGCGGGACAGCGTTCTCAGGGTAGATTGAAGCACTCATTTTCATCTACCTCAGTAAACGGCAGCTCGATGTTCAGTGTCAGCGAGTTCCCGTTCTTGGGTTCAGTAAGGCTTAACGTCGAACCGTAAACCACAGCGAGCTCCAGCAGACCTAGAGTCGTAACATCGTTGTCGGGCACGTCGTGCTCGAGCTGCTCTCGGTACCAGGCCATCGGATCCGGCTGATTGAGCAGCTGAACGGCGTGCTTGTAGAACGCCAGGTTCTCGCTGCTGGCGGGCACCTCAGCCGTCACGCTGATGCGACCGTGGTTCCTCTGGAAGGTGATGATGATGTCGCCCGACGGCTCGTGATTGCGATAGATGGCTTCAAGCAGCTCGTTGAAGAAGGTCGACAGCAGCGTCGCATAGCGCTCCGGGTCGTCCTCGTTTGCGCTCGCGTACCGCGCGAGGAAGTTCGCCATCTGATGGCAGTGGCTCCAGCGCTTGCTGAAGCCAGTGACCGAGAAGTTGGCTGAGATGATCATGCCGCTCGGCGCCATGACCGGCGGTGGTCGCAGCGTCGGGGCTACATCGGTCGGCTTCGAAACGGACATCAAGGCCTCGGGGTTGGTTTGCGAGAGGAGGCAGGACGCAGAGTACCTGGAGTCTGGGTGCCGCGTCGAGTGCATCGCGCTCCCGTTCGAGGTCGCCATGGTGAACTCGGACGAGCACAGCGCTAACGAGGACTGCCTTGAAGATGCCCGGATTGCTACAAGATCGAGACAATAGTGTGATATGAATCACACTCGATCGCTGCTGATAATTTGTACAGGTAGAGAAAGGTACCCGTCCGCTGCGCCTCCGGGGGTCCGGACCATTACCTGCGCAGTTGCCCGGGCTCAGCGCCTCGTGGGAAGAGCGCGGCGCGGGTGCTCGTCGGCCCATTTGTCCACAAGTCGACGCGCGCGCGCCGTGCAGCGGCGGCGTAGAATTCGCCGCTGCGCGCACCGCCCACAGATCCCGGCAGGCGGCGCCTGCTACCGTCGAAGCCCTCGAGAACACCGTCAAGCGAGGTAATCGAAAGCGCGTCGGTCCTGTCAACACTTTCATGCCATCGCCCAGCGCTGCGGAGATGACTCAAGGCGTGTGGTCGCGAGTCGCTACGGAAGTGTGCGGACCTCGGTGGGGCCACCTACCCAGTGCAGGCGGGCGAGGAGCGCGGAGGCGAGTGGCCTTCTCCGGCGGGTGGTTTCACAGCGACGTACGGATCCGGGCGCGCACGCCCCGCGATCCGGCCTCGCGAGAGCGCGCGCGGCCGCAGGCGACGCGCGTTCCGTGAGCTCGCTTGGCCCGCCAACTCGCACTCTCCGCCGACCGCGGCGAGCGCTGGAGGCCAGGCGCGCGCTCGACGACGATTGCGCTTGACACGCGCCCGGACGGCAGCCGCGAATAGGCGGCTGTCACGGCGGCGCGGCGCCGCGCCGCTCGATCGCGTCGAGCTCGTCCATCACGGCCTTCACGCGCGGATCCGTGGGATCCACCGCGCGCGCCTTCTCGTACGCTGCGCGCGCGTCCTTCAGCTGGCCCGACTGCGCCAGCGCGTTGCCCAGGTTGATCCAGGCGCTGCCGAGCCTGTCGTCGAGCCGCAGCGCCTCGCGGTAGAGCGCGGTCGCCCTGGGCAGGTCGCCGCGGAGGTGGTGGGCATACCCGAGGTTCGATCGGTACGTTGCGCGCGTCGGGTCGCGGGCCACGGCCGCCTCGAGGTGCGGGACGGCGCGCGCCGGATCGTTCGCGGCAAGGAGCGCCGTTCCGAGATCGTTCTGCAGGCGCGCGTCGGCCGGCGCGAGCTTCGCGGCGCGCTCGTAGGCGCGGATCGCGTCGGCCGTCTTCCCCGCGGCGAGCAGCGCGGTCCCGAGGTTCGCCTGCCGCTCGGCGTCGCCGGGGGCGAGCTCGGCGGACCGCGTGAGCTCGCGGACGGCGTCCTGCAGGTTGCCGAGCGCGAGGTGAGCGACGCCGAGCGCGGAGCGGGCCTCGGCCTCGCTCGGCGCGAGCTCCGCGGCCCGCGCGAGCTCGGAGAGCGCCGCGTCGGCGCGGCCGAGGACGAGGAGGGCGCGGCCGAGCTCGAGGTGCGCCGGCGCGTGGCCGGGATCGAGCTTCACCGCGCGCTTCAGCTCCGGGACCGCGGCGAGCAGCGCCCTGTTGCCCGGCGCTCCGTTGTAATCGGAGGACACCCCCGCCCCGGCGATCGCCGCGCGCTGGGTCCCCACGATCGCCGCGGGGTCTTTCCTGTCGAGCAGCGCGGCGGCGCGATAGGCCTTCTCCGCGGCGGCGAAATCGCCTCCCGCGTAGGCGGCGTCGCCCTCCTCGAGCTTCCTGTCCGCCGGCGTGCCGGTGCCGCGCGCGACGCGCGGAGGAGGGCTCGCCGCCGCGGCCTCGCTGGTGGACGGCGCGTCGAGCGGGACGCCCGAGCCGATCGCCGGCGCTCCCGCCGCGCTCGCGGCGGAGGCGCTCCCCGCCGGCGGCGCGGCAGGCGCGGGCGGCGCGGCAGGCGCGGGCGGGTCGAGCGAGGCCGATCGCGCGGGCGCCTCCGCCGGCTGCCGCGCCGCCGGCGCGCCGGCGCAGCCGACGAGCGCGAGCAGCACCGCGAGCCGGCGGATCGATCCGCAGGAGCTCACAGCTTGTACGGGGTCATCGCGTGCTCCTTGCCGTCGTACCGGAGCAGCACAGGCTTGTTGTCCATCTTCGTCGCCACGCCGACCGGCCGCTTCCAGCACCGGACGAGCGCCATGAGCGTCTCGCGCGCGTAGTCGGCGCGCAGGTCGAAGCCGCCGTGCACGTGCTCGAGCAGGAGCTCGCCGCGGTTGCCGTAGTTGGCGTCGACGACGCGGATGTAGGGGTCGCCGAAGTTCGTGAGCTGGAAGAGGAGCTTCTCCTTCACCTCCTTGAACTCGCGGCTCTCGATCTCGAACCTGTCGTTCCGCCCCGAGAAGCCGAACGTGTACATCTTCTGATCGATGACGAACTCCGGCGTCAGGAACTCGTCGATGAAGGTCACGTCGTTGTAGAGCGCGCGCACCTGGAAGATCTTCTCGCGGCCGAGGCCGAGCCGCATGTCCCAGGTGCGCTTCGCGTCGAGGTCGGTGCACTCCTCCCACTCGCGGCCGAAGCGGCCCTTGTTCCAGCGGTCCTCGATGTAGCGATAGAGCTCCACGCCGACCTTGTAGGGGTTGAACCGCCCCGGCGCCGTCGCCATGACACCGGCGTTGTTCTCGGCGTAGTCGATGATCTCCGACGCATCGAGGACCTTCTCGGTCATCATCCTCGAGTGCCAGTACGAGGCCCACCCCTCGTTCATGATCTTCGTCTGGCGCTGGGGCACGAAGTAGTAGGCCTCCTCGCGGATGATCTCGAGCACGTCGCGCTCCCATCGATCGAGCGGCGCATGGTCGAGCAGGAACTTGAGCACGTCGCGCTCCGGGCGCTCCGGGACCCTGCGCTCCGGCTTCTTCTGCTCCTGCCGCTTCTTCCTCTGCGCCGTGAGGATCTCCTCCGGGTTGATGAAGGAGTCCATGTACTCCTTGGCGCGGAGCTTGTAGGTGTCCATCGGCTCCTCCGTGGGCTCCTCTTCCTCCTTGGGCGCCGGGCGGCCGGTGAACGGGGCCCACGGGTCGATCAGGTTCTCGAGCGAGAGGCAGTGGTCGACGAACGCCTCGACCTTGTTGATGCCGTGGCGCTCGATGTGGCGCGACACGCGGGCGCCGTGGTTCGCCATCTTGTCGATCCACTTGCGGTCCGGATCATACGACTCGCTCTTGCGCACGGGGTCGACGAGCGGGCCGCGATAGTCGAGATCGGTGGACCGGAAGCAGAAGTTGTTCTTGAAGAAATCGACGTGCGCGTACACGTGCGCCATCACGAGCTTCTGGTCGGTGAGCGAGTTGCCCTCGAGCAGGTAGGCGTACGAAGGGTTGTTGTTGATGACCATCTCGTAGATCTTCGAGAGGCCATACTCGTAGCTCTTCGACAGCTGCTCGTACTCCATGCCGAACCGCCAGTGCGGATAGCGGCTCGGGAAGCCGCCGTACGCGGCGATCTCGTTCATCTGGTCGTACGTCAGCATCTCGAAGATGACCGGGAAGAAGTCGAGCCCGTAGTCCCGGGCGATCTTCTCGATGCGCTCCTTCTCGGTGCGCAGGTACCGGGGGAGCGCGGTGTTCAACGCGAACTTGCTCATACCGCTCTACTTTCCCTTCCCCAGGAAATCCTTGATGCTGCCCACGATGGCGTCCTTGTCCCTGATCTCGCTCACCACGACCCGGTCGTCGTGCGAGAAGTGCTCCTTCAGATCCTTGATGAACTGGCCAGAGCCGTACGGGCTCTCGACCTGCCCGTAGGCGAACATGTTGACCCGCGGCAGGAGCTGGTTCTTGAGCACGTCCACGCAGGAGAGCGTGTCGTCCATCGACCAGTTGTCGCCGTCGGAGAAGTGGAACGGATAGATGTTCCACTCGTGCGGCGGGTAGTCGTTGTCGATGATCTGAGAGCAGAGCTTGTAGGCGCTCGAGATCATCGTGCCGCCGGACTCGCGCGTGTGGAAGAACGTGTCCCGGTCGACCTCGCGGGCGATCGCGTCGTGGATGATGAAGCGCGACTCGAGGCCCTTGTACTGGCGCGTCAGCCACGCATCGATCCAGAACGACTCGATACGCACGATCTCCTTCTGCTCGTCGCCCATCGAGCCGGAGACGTCCATCATGTAGATGATGACCGCGTTCGCGACCGGCTCGGTGATCGTCTTCCACGAGCGGTACCGCTTGTCGTCCGGGATGGGGACCACCACGGGCGCCGTCGGGCGGAACGTCCCGCTGGAGATCATCCGCTTCAGCGCCTCGCGGTACGTCCGCTTGAAGTGGCGCAGCGACTCCGGGCCGACCCGGCGGATGCCCGAGTAGCGGTCGTGGGCGTTCGAGATCTTGCTCTTGCCCTTGTCCATGATGTCGGGCAGCTCGAGCTCCTCGCCGAGGATGCCGGCGAGCTCCTCGAGCGTGACGTCGACCTCGAGGAGGTGGTCGCCCTCGCCGCTGCCCGCCTGCCCCTGCCCGGGCTGCTTGTCGTCCGAGCCGCCCACGGGATCGCCGGGGTTGCCGTCGCCCTGCCCTACGCCGCCGCGCTGCTTGTCGCCGAAGCGGAAGCGCGGGATGTCGATCTGCGGAATGGGAATCGAGACGAGGTCCTTTCCCTTTCGCCCGATGAGCTCGCCCTGCGAAATGTACTTGCGCAGGTTCTCGCGGATGCGGCCGCGAACGATCTGACGGAAGCGCCCGTGATCCTGGTCGATCTTCAACGACACGCTGGCGAGTGTAGCATCGGAAGCGGCCCCGGGTCCGAACGTTCGGCAGGCCGCCGAGGTCTCCCGCACCGCCGTCTTGCGCTCCTCCCACCGCCGTCCCTTACCGCTCCGTCCTGCCACGCTTCACGCCGCTTTCCCCACGTCACGCCCGCCCGTCATGGACTGCGACCGTGATAGCCTCGAGCCCGTGCTTTCCCGAGCGCCCGCGCTGCTCCTGGTGGTCCTTCTCGCCCTCGCGGCTCCGGCCCTGGGCTGCGGCTCCCGCGAGCAGCTCGTCGGGCTGCCCGAGCTCGCGGACGCAGGGGGCGCCCCCGACGCACGTCCGGACGCGACGGTGTGCCGGGAGGACGGGCTCCCCTGCCGGGGCGCGGCCGACTGCTGCAGCGCCGCGTGCTCGCGGGGGATCTGCGGCGGCGGCAACTGCGCGCAGGACGGCGCGCCGTGCGACGCCCCGGGCGACTGCTGCACGGGGCTGTGCGCCGAGGGGATCTGCGGGCAGGGCTGCTCGGTCGACGGCGGCTGCGCCGGGGCGTGCTCGCCCGATGGTTCCGGCTGCAACGCGGGCGCGGACTGCTGTTCCAGGCGCTGCAACGCGGGTGTCTGCGGCGGGTGCAGCCCCGACGGCCGGCCGTGCGCGGGCTCGGACGAGTGCTGCGACGGCAACTGCCAGAACGGCCTCTGCGGCGGCCCCGCCTGCCGGTCCGACGGGACAGCGTGCGGGGGCTGCGTGGCCGAGAGCTGCTGCGCGCAGCTCAACCAGTGCCTCACCAGCCTCGCCTGCGCCGAGGACGTGGCGTGCTTCTTCGGCTGCCTCGACGAGGGGAACGGCCCCGCGGTCTGCGGGTTCGAGTGCATGAACAGCCCCGAGACGTTCCAGCTGCTGCGCTGCGTGGGCAGGAGCTGCGGCGGCGGCGCCTGCTTTTGAGGGACGAGATGCGAGGGGCGATCGTGCGAGGCGCGATGGGAAAGGTGACCGCGCTGGCGTGGGGTCCGGTGCTCGCCGCGCTGGTCGCGGCGTCGGCGGCGCCCCTCGCGGAGGCCGCTCCGCCGCGGGCGCTGCCGGAGGAGGCCGCGCCGCGCGATCTCGCGGTGGTCGGCCTGCTCGTCGATCTCGAGAAGATGGTCGAGGTGCAGCAGTCGCTCGGCTGGACGATCGATCGGTACGAGATCGACGAGATCATGTCGCCGGCGCTGATGAGCGTGTGCTCGGCGACCGCGGAGACGCGCGCCGCCGCGCTCGCCGCGCTCGACCGGCAGATCCTCGAGCTCGGCGGGCCCATCGAGGAGGCGTTCCGGCGCGGCGGGGGCGATCTCGACGAGGTCGCGGATCTCCTGTTCGCGACGCGGGTGCGCGCGCTCCTCGCCGAGGCGATGCGCCGCGCGCGCGGCACCGGCGACGCGCCGGCCGAGTGCCCGTTCTGGCTCCGCCCTTCCCCGGCCTTCCGGGGGCGCGAGACCGACGCCTACCGGACAACGCTCAACGTGGAGGGGGGCGGCATCGTGGTCCTCGAGGGCGCGGCCGGCCGGGTCCTCCCCGGCGCCGGCGGCTCGGCGCGGATGCTGCTCGGCCACGGGCTCGACGAGCGCTGGACGTTCCTCGCCGGCGGCGAGTTCGGCGGCACGGCGCAGCTCGAGCAGACGGAGACCAAGACCCGCTTCCCCATCAGCTTCGTCACCGCGCTGCCGATGGTGCTGCGGTACCACGCCCGCACCTGGCACTACGAAGGCGAGCTCGCCTCGCTCGCGTACTTCACCCAGGACGACCTGCGCTTGAGCCCGGGGCTGCGCGCCGGCGCGCTGGTCGGCGTCTCCTCCCTGCGGATGCGGGGCGTCATGCCGTGGGCCGGTCTCGGCATCGCGGTCGAGCACGTGCTCGAGACCCACCGGCGCCCCGCCCAGTGGAACCTCAAGGGCGGCATCCGCGTCGGCTTCGACTGGGATTTCTGAGCGCTTCCGAGCGGGTCTCCGGCGCCGATCTGCCGCGTGCCTGACGCGCAATAGGCGCTTTCGCCGGGGTGGGCTACAGCGATTCCTGATTTCGATTCCGGTACTTCCCGCCGACTTTCCGACCGGGAAAGAGGAAAGGCTGTGGCACCATGAGTCCACGAGCGAGCTCATGTCGAGAGAGCTCGGGGGGAGGGCTCAATGCCGAGAGGCGAGACAGCAAAGGATACGTCCAAGCAGCGGAAGCGGGTCGGGAGCGGCGAGCGCGCGCAGGCTTCGCCTGCGACGTCCCAGGGCGAGGCCGGTCGGACGGCGTCGGGCAGGCGGACCACAAAGGCCGCGGCCACCGGCGCGAGGACCAAGGCCGCGGCCACCGGCGCGAGGAAGACCGCGAGTCCGACCCGGCGCGCGACCCAGGCCGGGAAGGGGGCGCGCAAGACAGGAGCAGGCGCCGCGGCGCGGCCGGGCACGGCGCGGAGCAGCACTGCGGGTGCGGGGGCAAAGGCGGGGGCGAAATCGAGGACGGGCAGCGCGGCGAGGAAGGCGGCCGCCGGCCAGACGAGCCGGCCGCGGAGCGCCGCGGCCAAGAAAGCGGCTGCTACGAGGAAGCGGGCCGCAGCC
This sequence comes from Sorangium sp. So ce590, assembly GCF_051521365.1. NCBI lineage: Bacteria > Pseudomonadati > Myxococcota > Polyangiales > Polyangiaceae > Sorangium > Sorangium sp. So ce590. The sequence goes on along the minus strand of NZ_CP150346.1, from coordinate 2,276,016 downwards.
GGCGGGGCGGCGGCGGGGCGCGCCCGGGGCACGGCCGGGCCGGCGGCGGCCGGCGGGCGGAAGACGGCGCGCAAGGCGGCGAGCACAAAGCGGGCGGCACCGCAGCGCGCCGGCGCGGCGAGGCAGCCGCCTGCCGGCGGGCGCGGCGGAGCGCGGCGGACGAGGTCAGCGCAGCCAGGCGCGCAGAGGGCCGGCCAGAAGCGCGCGACGGCCGGAAGGCGGTCGGCCAGCTGAGCCGCAGCGTCGGGCGCGCCGCGCGTCGCGGAGCGCCCGCCTGCATTTTTCCTGCAACAACAGATCCCAGCGGCGCCCGGTCAGGGCTGCGACGGCGACGGCTCGCCGACCATGAGGACCACCCATGTGGCGGTCAGGAAGTGGTACGCCGTCCCGCCGAGGCCCGGCAGCGTCGCCCCCCCCCGCGCGCGCCTCGCGCAGAGCGAGCAGCCCGCGTCACCGCGCCGGCCAGCGAGGTACCGGCGCGAGGACGGCGGCAGGGACGCAGGACAGACCTGAACTTCATCGCCCTCCATCGCTCCGCACATACCCCCCATCCCGCTCTGCGGCAGAAGCGCCTCCGCGCGCCCGGCCCCCTGCGATGCCCCGAGAGACCGCGGCGCGCGGCCGCCTTCGCGAGGCCCGCGCTCGATGGTCCCACATGCAGCCGCTGGCGTAGGGCGATGCTGGACCATCGTAGGAATGCTCCTTCGGGCGAGCCGAAACCAGCGACCCAGGCTCGGGAGTGGCACCGCATTGCGGCTGAGATTCATGCTAGCAGGATCCCCGGGCCATGCATGGATGACATTCCGTATGTGCGTGGTGCTTCCCACCGTGACAGCGTCTTGTCTTTGCTGTCGTCCTCCTTGCCGTCTTGCTCTGCTCAATCGCTGTCGCAGCGCGGCGAGGCAGAGCGGCGGAGTGGCTGGCAGCGTGAGCCTCCGGCCGATCGCGCGCAATGTGAGAACCGACGCTCCAGGGCTCACGGCCTCGCGCGTCAGGCGCAGCGGATCGCAGCAGGGTGTTCCGGAGAAGCGCTCAGGCATGGCCCGATGATGCCCGATGATGCCCGATGCTCGGCCGGTGGCGGGGCGCCCGCTTCCGGCACGTGGCCAAGCATCGTTTGCGTCAGCTCGGGAGGGGGACGACGTCTGTCGGGAGAACGCTGAGGTCCGTCATGCAGCCCTGGCAGAGGGCTCCGGGGCCGGCCCACGGAGGAGAGCGGGCCGGCGGAGTCGAACGGGGGGCGTCACTGCGGAATGGGAACCTGCGGCTCCTCGTCGTCGGGCACGATGCAGGACGACAGGTCGAACAGCATGAAGAGCAGCGCTTTCTCCTGAGGCGTCAGCTCCTCCTCGGAACACCCCTCCGGGAAGGGCGGGCCGGTGACGTCGCCCGCGGAGACATGGATGTCCGTGAACACGAGGCGCCCGCACTGCTGATCTTCGTCGACGCCGATGGGCGTGTTGAACGTGAAGTACTGGACCCCGGCCGGCTCAGGCTCGTTGTAATAGATCCACCGGGTCGAGGTGCCCTCGACCACGTCGTTCACCGTGTGCTGCGCCCCGTTGATCACGATCTCGCCGGGCGCGGTCGACGCGCCGACGTTGACGAGCCAGTCCGCCAGGGCTTGCCCCTTCGGAAGCGTGGTGTCCACGAGCGCCGTGAGGGGGCTCACCGGGTCCTCGTTGAAGTTGTCCCAGACCGCCGTGCTCGGGAACGGCGCCGGCCCCCGCTTCAGCCAGACGTTGTGCCAGTGGGACGCGAACACGCGCCCGCCCATCGAGGTGTAATCGAACATGGCCTGGCGCGCCGTCTCCGGCTTGTCCTCGACGTGCGGATCGGCCTCGCAGGCGAGGATCACCATGTCGTACTGGCGCAGGCTGTCGACGGTCCCCCAGAGGCTCGTGGCCGGCGTGAACTCCACACCTTGATTGAGGCCGTCCGCATACCGCGTCGTCACGGGGTGACCCGCGTCGCCACGGCCGGCAAACAGGTTGATCCGCCCTGTCCCGGTCTCCGGAGTGAACTCGCTCTCCTCGATCCCGAGCTTGCGCAGCAAGCACTCGAGCGGATCGGCGCCGCCCGTCGTGAGCGCGATCCTCGGGATGTGCCCCTCCGCCTGGCTGCGCGGCAGCCGGATGGTCCCGGCATCCGTCGCGGTGTCCTTGCACCTCTCGACCACCGGGACCGTGATCTCGCGCCGCCACTTGCCCACCTGGACGACGAGCGGGATGCTCTCGCCGACCGGCACGTCCTCCAGGATGAAGCTCCCTTTCGTGTCGGTCAGGGCCGTCACGAGGGGCGAGCCCGAGAGCGTCGCGCTGCATTGATCGCAGGTCGCGCCGTCGGTGAGCGGATCGAGCGGCGCATTCGGAACGTAGACAATCACGTTGTAGAGGGGCAGTCTGCCCGAGGGGTCGTAGACGGTGCCGCTCACCGTGGTCTTCGCCCCGTTCTCGCATTGGACCTGCTGGCATTCGAGGCCCTCGCACGAGCCGTTACCTCCCAGGCCGCCCCCGCCGACATTCGCCAGGATGCCACCGAAGCCGCTGCCAACGCCGCCTCCGTCTCCGCCCCCGCCGCCAGGCCCCGCGCCGCCGGATGCCAGGGTCGCCGTGCCTCCCGTATCGCCGCAGGAGCAGCCAGCGATGACGCCCGGCGCTACGGCGATCGCAGCCATCAAGACTCCCGCCTTGCTCGACCAAGTCAACATTTCGAGCCTCCCGGGCGATGCGAGCAAAGGTACCCTGCTGCCGCCCAGTCTCTATCGTAGGCCAGAGCGTAGAATTCGGGAAGTATGTCCAGCAAAGAGCAGGGATGAAGCGATAGTAGATTAAGGTGAACCCTGATACTCCTGACTACCGCCTCCGCGCAGGACGCGCCCACCTCGGCGTCGGACGGATGGAACAGCGGATCTCCGCGCCTGCGACATGTGCGCGACACGATCACACAACGGATCGACGCGTGGGTGATTGTGATGGAGCACGCCGCTCCAGCGGCTGCGCGCAATCGCGCCGCGAGCGCGGCCGGAGTTGACCGCGCGCGCCGACGGCGCCCCGGGCCGTTCGATCCCGAGCGCTGTTTATTGCGGATCGACGCGCGTCAGCCCGAACCAGAGCACGACGTGCCATCCCCCCTGCCATTTCAACAGCACCGGCCCGATCGCGACCCCGGTCGACACGGTCCGCAGCTCGTCCTTGAGCGCGCTCACCGGCCAGGGATTGCCGAACGCCTTCTCGCTGTAGGTCAGCGCGAGCGTCGGCTCGCCGTCGAGCTCCGAGGGCACGAGCTGCGCCTTGAAGCGGCACACCTTGCTCCCGAGGACCACGTTCGTGCCGGAGTTGCCTCCATGGTCGAACTCATTCCCTTTCCAGGGCATCCAGCTCGACGCGAGCGCCCTGATCAGCGGGCGGGTCGCCAGGTGAACCCCGACCGTCGGCTGCAGGGCGAGCAGGCGCCCTCGCGGCGCGTCGCCGAGCTCCGCCGGATCCGCCGGCGTCCCTTTCCCGTAGATCTGCCTCAACGCATCCGGGTGCGCGCCGATGAGGCTGTCGAGGGAGGTCACCTGGGTGAACAGACGGCGCCCGACCGCCGCGCCTGCGTTCTTCTCGCTCTGGGTGTTCATCGGATCGCCTGACATTCCACCGCGCCCGGTCGAGGGTCAACGGCAACCATCAGCGCGCGTCGCCTGGCGCGCTCGCCTCCCCCCCGGACGCCGCGCTCGGCGCCGCGCCGGGCGCGACGATGGCCTCGTACGCACGGCGGACGCGCTCGGTGATCGCGCCGTAGCGCGCGAGCAGCTCCCTCGCGGCCTCGGCCGCGGTGCGGCCCCGGATGCCCGTGCGCCGCGCGAGGAGCGGGACCCCGGGCGCGTTCTCCTCGAGCAGCTGCGAGGCGTCCGCGTGCACGATGCGGATCCGCTGCTCCAGCTTGCGCAGGAACGCGTGGCCTTCCCGGAAGATCTCGGCGTGCGCGGCCGAGAGGTACCCGGCCGAGGCGAGCGCGTCGATCGCCGCGAGCGTCTCGGTGGTCCTGACGCGCGGGTCGGCGCCGTGGCGGATCTGCAGGAGCTGCACCGCGAACTCGATGTCCGCGAGGCCGCCCCGCCCGAGCTTGAAGTCGCGGCGACCGCGGCGCTCGTGCGAGAGCTCGCGCTCCATGCGCAGCCGGAGGCGGTGGATCTCCTCGGCGATCCGATCGAAGTCGTCCGCCTGGAGGTACGCGGCCTCGTGCGCGATCGCCATCGCCTCCGCCCCGAGCCCGGGATCGCCGGCCGACGCGCGCGCCCGGATCAGCGCGAGGCGCTCCCAGATCGCCGCGTGGATGTGCCGCGCGGGCGACGGCTCCGGCTCCGCGGGCGCCAGGGCCGCCCCGCCCGCGGGGCGGATGCCGTGGTAGCGAGCGAACGAGTCGATGGACGTGACGAGCAGCCCCTGGCTGCCCGACGGGCGCAGGCGCGTGTCGAGCTCGTAGCCGGGGCCCGCCGCGTGCGACATCGAGATGAGCCGGATGATCTGCCGCGCGCGCCGCGCGTAGTAGGTGCCTGGATCCGAGCCGGGCCCCTGATCGCCGGACGGCGCGCACGTCGGATCGAACAGGAAGAAGACGTCCAGGTCCGAGCCGTAGCCGATCTCGCGCCCCCCGAGCTTGCCCATCGCGATCACGGCGAGCCCCCGCACCGGCTCCCCGGGCGGCGTCCCCAGCGCGAAGCGCGTCGCGGCCTCGAGCGACGCGTCGGCCAGATCCGAGAGCGCGAGCGTCGCCTCGCGCGTGCCGACCTCGCCGCTCAGGTCCGCGAGGCCGACCTCGATGGTGACGCGCGCCTTCGCGCGCCGGAGCGCGGCGATGAGCGCCTCCTCCGGATCGTCGTCCGGCGCGGCCTCGCTGAGGCTCTCCTCGATCGTGTGCCTGATGACGTCGGCGCTCGGCGCGCCGCGCGCGAACAGGACGACGTCGACGAGCTCGGGGTACCTGACCATGGCGTCGCCGATGAACGCGCTCGACCCGAGCGCCTCGACGAGCCTGCGGAGCGCGCGCGGATCGTCGCCGAGCATGCGCGCATAGACGGCGGAGTGCCTGATGCGGGAGAAGCACAGCCGGAGGAAGCGCGCGGCCTGCTCCGGATCGGCGGCGTCGACGACCGCGGCGAGCAGCGTCTCCGCGAGCGACGAGGACGCCTCGCGGCTGCGGGCGCCCAGCAGGCCATCCGGGTGGCGCGAGAGCTCGAACAGATCGTCGGCGACGTCGCGGAACCGCGCGGTCAGCGAGGCGTTCGCGCCCGGCTCGGGCGGCGCGCCGGCGGGCGGCGCGGTGAGCTCGGCCGCCGCGACGTCGGCGGCCGCGGCCTCCGGCTCTCCCCCGGCGCCGCCGAGGACGAGCACGGCGTGCTTCGCGAGCGCCTCGGCGAAGGCGTCGCGATCGCCGTGATCGAGCGCGGCCATCGCCTCGATCCACCGCGACGGCCGGGAGCTCCCCTTCGGCAGGAGCGACAGGAGCCGGGCCTTGATCCGGCTCCGGCGCTGCGCTGTGTCGGCGAGGAACGCCGCGGCGTCCTTGAAGCGCAGCGTCCGGGCGAGGCGCTCGATCTCCGCGTCGCTGTCGGGGAGCAGGTGCGTCTGCAGCCCGGTAGCGGACTGGACCGCGTGCTCCGCGCGCCGGAGCGCGAGGTAGCCCTCCACGAGCTCCCGCCCTTCCCGGTCGGTCACGTACCCGAGCGCGCGCATGCGCCTGAGGCCGTCGAGCATGCCCTGCGCGCGCGCCCGGGGCACCCGCCCTCCCCAGATGAGCTGCAGGATCTGCACGAAGAACTCCGCCTCGCGGATCCCGCCGGGGCCGAGCTTCAGGTCGCGCGACGCGTCGTGAGAGAGCTCCGCGCGGGCGCGCTCGACGAGCTCGATCATGTCGACGGCGAGCTGCGGATCGACCTGGCGCCGCCAGACGAACGGGCCGAGCACCCCGAGCGCCTCGGCGCCGAAGTCGAGATCACCGGCGATCTCGCGGGCGCGGAGCAGCGCGGCGCGCTCCCAGAGGCGGCCGAACGACTCATAGTAGCGCTCGGCGGCGGCCAGCGAGTTGACGAGCGGGCCGCTCCGCCCCTCGGGGCGAAGCCGGAGATCCACGCGCCAGACGAACCCGTCCTCCGTGACCTCCTCGAGCGTCGCCGTGAGGCGGCGCGCGACGCGGGCCCAGAAGTCGTGCAGGGTGACCGAGACGGCGCGGTCGCCGGAGGGGCCCACGTGCCCTTCGTCGGTGTCGTAGAGGTAGATCAGGTCCACGTCGGAGCCCGCGTTGAGCTCGTCGCCGCCGAGCTTCCCCATGCCGAGGACGACGAACTTCGATCGCGCGCCGGTCGCGGTGCGCGGCTCTCCGAACCGCGCGGTCACGGCCGAGACGGCCTCCGCGAGCGCGACCTCGATGGTGGCCTCGGCGAGCGCGGTGAGCTCACGCGCGGTGACGTCGATGTCCGCGCCCCCCGCCGACGGCGGGAGCATCTCGCGCAGCGCGATGCGGATCCGCTCCTCGCGCGCGATGCGCCGGAGCTCCCGCCGGACGCGAGCGGCGTCCGAGACGTCGCCGATGCGGTCACGGATCCGCGCCAGGTAGGTGGCGCGGTCGCGGGCCGTCTGGTGCCCCTCCGCCGCGAGCCGCTCCGCCAACTCCGGATTTGCCTCGATGATCGCGCCGATCGCCGGGTAGGCGGCCGTGAGGAGCGCCGCGATGGCGAAGGCCATCGTCCCGGGGTGCAGGCGGGGCGCCAGCCGCGCCGCGCGGTCCCTCACGCGTTGCTCATCGATCGCGTTCGCGATCTCCAGGAGCCTCGAGACCTGTTGCATGGCCGGAGGCTAGCAAGTCCGCGGGGGCGCGAACCCCGGTTCCGCAGCGCCCGACCGCCAGTTTATCGCCGCCAGGCGTCGCCTCGCGCCTTGGCGGCGTCGCTCTCAGATCCTATGCTCGCCGGGTGCGATTGCTCTGCGTTTCGGATATCCACGGCCACGCCGACGCGCTCGCGGCGGTCCTGGCGACCGCCGAGCGCCGAGGCTACACCCAGCTCCTGGTCGCCGGAGATCTCTGCTTTCCCGGCCCGAAGCCGCTCGAGACGTGGCGCCGGCTGACGCAGGCCAAGGCGGTTTGCGTACAGGGCGTATCGGATCGCGCCCTGGCGACACTGGACATCGACAAGGTCAGGCCGCGGAGCGAGCACGAGCGGGCGCGGCTCGATCGTCTGGCCCAGACGCGCACCGAGCTGGGCGAGCTGATCCTTGCGCGGCTGGCGCGGCTCGCCCCGACGTACCGCCTGCCGCTCGAGGACGGCGGCGAGCTCGTCCTGGTCCACGGCTCCCCTGCGGATCCGCTGGAGCCGATCTCGCACGACATGACGGACGAGGAGGTGCTCTCCCTCCTCGGCGACGACCCGGCGGATGTCGTGATCTGTGGTGGCTCCCACGTCCCGTTCGACCGGATGGTGGGCGGCGTGCGCATCATCAACGTCGGCTCGGTGGGTGAGGCGCCGTGCTCGGTGCGGAGCGACGTCGACCGGATGCGCGGCGGAGCGCGTCCTGCCGGCGAGCTTGTGCGCAGCGGGACCGTCTCCACCTACGGGGCGGGACACGCCGACGCGACGTTCGTCGAGCTCCGGGCGGGCGAGCTCTGGGTCGAGCAGCTCGTGGTGCCGCTCGGCAGGGCTGCCTGAGCGCTCCGGTGAGCGGGAGCGCCGCGGCGAGACGTTGCGAGACGCCGGAAGCGCGCGCGGAGCTCGTCGCGCATCCTACCGGGCAAGGAACATCGCCGGTGCCATGCCCTCCCGCTTGAACCTGTATCAAGGATTTAGGATCATCCTCAGGGAGCATGGGCAACTACTCCCCCGACGATGACTTCGAGGCCACGCGGGTGGCCAACGTTGGGGAACTCCAGAAGGAGCTCTCGGCGCGCTCGCCGAAGGATCGCGCCTACCTCATCGTGCTCGCCGGCTCGAACGTCGGCGAGATGTACCGGGTCGAGGGCGCCGAGATCGTGATCGGCCGGGCCGCGGGGGCGACGATCCGGCTGAACGACGACGGCATCTCGCGGCGCCACGCCCGCCTCCTCCAGATGGACAACCAGGTCCTCATCGAGGATCTCAACAGCTCCAACGGGACGCTGGTGAACGGCGAGCACGTGACGCGCCTCGCCCTGCACGACGGCGACAAGATCCGCCTGGGCTCGACGACGGTCCTCAAGTTCACGTACCACGACCACCTGGACGAGTCGTTTCAGCAGCAGATGTACGACGCCGCGCTGCGCGACGCGCTCACGAAGGCGTTCAACAAGAAGTACTTCCTGGACCGGCTGGAGAGCGAGGTCTCGTATGCGCGGCGGCACAGCGCGCACCTGTCGCTGCTCATGTTCGACGTCGATCATTTCAAGAAGATCAACGACACCTTCGGGCACCTCGCCGGCGACTACGTCCTTGCGAGGATCGCCAAGATCGCGAGCAACACGGTGCGGACCGAGGACGTGTTCGCCCGCTACGGCGGAGAGGAGTTCGGCATCCTGTGCCGCGGCGTGACGCTGGAGAACGCGGGCATCCTCGGCGAGCGGCTGCGCCTCCTCATCGAGGGGTCGCTCTTCGAGCACGAGGGCGTCCGCGTGCCGACGACGATCAGCGTCGGCGTCGCGGCGCACCCCGTGGTCCCGGTGCAGAGCGGCGTCGAGCTCATCGCCGCGGCTGACGAGGCGCTCTACGAGGCGAAGCGCACCGGCCGCAACCGCGTGCTCCTGAAGTTCGGCCCGAAGCCCTGAGCCTGGCGCGGGGCTCGCGGCGACGCCGGCCGTCGCGGCCGCGCGAGGGGCGCCGCGCTGCCCGGGCCACGTGGCCGGCCGCGAGAGCGCCGTGGCCCCGGCTGGCGGCGCAGGGCCGGCGCGAGCCTCAGTCGATCTTGAGGAGCTCCTTGACCTTGGCGATGACCTGCGGCGCCTGGATGGGCTTCGTGATGTACGCGTTCGCGCCGAGCTGCAGCGCGCGCTGGCGATCCTCCTGAGACCCCTCGGTGGTGATGATGATGATCGGGGTGTCCTTGTGGACCGGATCGGTGCGCACGCGCTTGACGAGCTTGAGCCCGTCCATGATCGGCATGTTGATGTCGGTGATGATCACGTCGTACTTGGTCGAGGCGAGCTTGCGGAGACCGTCGACGCCATCGTCCGCCTCGGTGACGCGGAGGTTCTTCACGCGCGCCAGCGCGAAGACCAAGAGCTGCCGCATCATGGGCGAGTCTTCAACGATCAGACACGAGTACTCGGCCATGATCAGTCCTCCAGGTCCAGGAATGCCTGGACGCCGGGCACCTTCCGGCCGGCGTCGGTGAAGAGCCGCGCGTTGATGAGGGCGGGGGCGGCCTGGGCCCCGAGGAGCTTGAAGAGCTCGGTGTCCACGTTCACGAACTCCGTCTTTTGCGGGAGCGTGCTGAAGATCGCGATGACACCCACGGTGCGCCCGTTGAAGTCGAGCGGGATCACCGCCGCCGGCTCCTCGATGCTCCCCTTGGAGACGTCCTTGGCCTCGTCGAAGAAGATTTCCCCCTTCGAGAATGCCTGGCCTGCGATGCCTTCGGTCACCGGCATGCGCACAATCTCCTCGACGGCCACACCTTCGCTCGCGATCGAGACGAGCTCCTTACCATCAGGCGACGCCAGGTACACGGAGAAGGCGCCCGCCCCGAGGAACTGCGCCAGGAGCTCCTTCAGGTTGCGGAGGACATGGCGCACGTTGCGCGCCGCGTGCAGCTGCGAGAGGGCGACGTACAGGTTCGCGAGGTTCGCGAGCTCCCCCTCCGCCTCCGAGTAGCGGCTGTTGAAGCGGTCCGAGGCCGCCACCATCCGCACCGACTGCGTCACGAGGTCGCGCTTCTCCTGCTCGAGCTCCTCGATCTTGCGGAGCAGGTCACGGATGGCCGAGTCGCTCGCGAGGTGCGCGCGCAGCTTGCCGTTCTCCGATTCGAGCTCGGTGATCTTGTCACGAAGGCGCTCGTTCTCGCGGAGGAGCTCCTCGGTCAGCTGCGCCCCCTTGCGGAAGAACTGCTGAATGAAGGCATCACGCTCCTTCTTCAGGTCCTCGGGGGGACGATCGCTCGGACGCCCTTTTTTCTCCGTCATTTTATCCCGGGGTTCTCCAGAGCTTCGGACCGTATCATGCGGGGCTGACCGGACGGAAGCGTCGAGCGCGGGCCGCCGGCGCCGCCCGGACCCGCCGCCGAGGGGGCGAGCGCCCGGCGCCTCGCGGCCCCGGCCGCGGTCAGCGATGTCGGCTCGGGCGCGCTCGCCCTACCTCGGGGACCGGACCCCCGCCTTCCCGGCCCGCCCACCTCCACGACTACGCCTTCTCCATCTGCTTCAGCAGCTTGGTCCACTGGCGCAGCTCCCGTCCGAGCAGCGCAGGAGTCTTCCGGAGCGACGCGACGTCGCGCGCCCCGACGAGCAGCATGACCGCCCGGAGCTCCGCCTCGATGCTCTCCAGGTACCGCACCGTGGCGTCCCGTCCTCCCGAGACGAAGGCCTGGAGCACCGGACGAGCGATCCCGGCCGCATGCGCGCCGAGCGCAAGCGCCCGAGCGATGTCAAGGCCGCTCGTGATGCCCCCGGTCGCGATGATCGTCTTGAAGCGAGGACGGATGGTGCGAGCGATGAGCACCGACGCGGCCGTCGGGACGCCCCACTCGCGCAGCGCCTCGCCGAGGGAGCGGGCTGCGCCGTTGGCGCGCGCCGTCTCGACGGCGACCCACGATGTTCCTCCGGCGCCGGAGACGTCCAGGTTGCGGACGCCTGCCTTGACCAGGCGGTACGCGGTTCCGGGGCCGATCCCGCAGCCGGTCTCCTTCGCGACGACCGGCACGCTGAGGCCGTTCGCCAGCCGGCTCATCGCCTCCAGCGCGCCGGTGAAGTCGCGGTCGCCGCCCGGCTGGACCAGCTCCATCGCGGGGTTCATGTGGACGCAGAGCGCATCGGCGCCGACCTGGGCCACGAGCTCGGCGACCGCCTCCGTCGACAGCGACCGCGCCTGCACGGCGCCGATGTTCCCGAGGACGAGGGTCGTCGGGGCGTGCTCGCGGACCTCGTACGAGGCGGAGGCCTCGCCGTTCAGCATCGCGCGCTGACTCCCGAGGCCGAAGCCGTACCCGCGCTCCTCGGCGATCTGCGACAGCTCCCGGTTGATCGCCTGCGCGCGTTCCGTCCCGCCGGTCATGGCCGCGATCAGGAGCGGAGCGCGGAGCCGCTTGCCGAGCAGCAGCACCGAGGTGTCGATCGCGTCGAGGGAGAGCTCCGGGAGCGCGTCGTGGATCAGCTCGACCTGTTCCAGAAGCGTGGTCTTGGCCCGGAATCCGACATCACCCGTCGCGCAGAGCTCGATGTGGTCGGCCTTCCTCTCGGAGATGTCGTTCGCCTCTTCCGTCATGGGGGCACAACTTTACGCGGTCGGTGACCTCCGTCGAAAAGGAAGTGGCATGGACAAAAAATCGCCAAAAATCGCGCCCCGAGGCCCGCGCCGGCGTCGGCCCCCCCTCCCCTTGCACCTACCGCGCGACCGGCGGGCGGCCGTGGCATAAAGTAACCCCATGGACCTCCCGGACGAATCCCAGATCCGCTGGATCCTTCGCACGACCTCCACGCTCCTCCAGCACGGCGCAGAGCCGGTGCGGGGGCTGGTGCAACCGACGGCCGAGTTCTTCCCCGATCCGTACGACGGCTCGCCCAAGACGGTGGCCGCCCTGATGCTGCGGGTGCAGGAGCACGCCGGGCTCCAGGATCTCCCGGTGGAGCTCGCGGTGGTCAGCCCGGAGGGGCAGGCCAGCACCGTGAGCTGCTCGAGCGGTGCGTGCGGCGGGATGGCGCTGGAGACGAAGCTCGAGCGGGTGGCCCGGCGCGACGACGGCGGCTACCGGGTCGCCGTCTCCGCGGGCGAGCTCCGCAACCCGACGGTGCTCACGACGGCGTTCGTGCGCGCGGTGTCGTTCATGTTCCTGAGCGAGGCCGGCACCTTCCACGCGCTCGCGCCGCCGGACCGCGAGCCCGCCGTCGATCTCGCCGCCGTGCTGCTCGGCTTCGGCGTCCTCGCGACGAACGGCTCGTACCTGTACGCGAAGGGCTGCGGCGGCGTGCAGGTGCACTCGGCGACCAAGATGCCGGTCGACGAGCTCGCGCTCGCGCTCGCCATTCACTGCCGGCTGCACGACGTGCCCGACCGGGCCGCCGCGCGGCACCTCGACGTGACGCCGCGCGCCCACTTCGACGAGTCGGCGGTCTGGGCCAGCTCCAACATCGCGCTCGTCCGCATGCTGCGCGCCGCCCCGGATCGCATCGCCGCGGACGACTACGCGATCGGCGAGTCGAGGAGCTGGCTGGCCCGCGCGCTCGGCTTCGGCAAGCGCCGGCCGGCGCGGACGGCGGAGGACGACCTGCGCGAGCTCGAGCGAGAGCTCGCGGCCGGCGCGGCGAAGGCGCGATCGCTGGATGAGGGCAAGGCCAAGAAGCTTGCGGAGATCCGTGCTCTCGTGGACGAGAGCCTGGGGAGCTGAATGAGCGTACGACTCTGGGACAAAGGGGGCGCGACCGACGCCCAAATGCTGCGTTACACCTCGCGCGACGACTGGCAGCTCGATCAGCGCCTGCTCGCCTACGACCTGCGGGCCACGATCGCGCACGTCCGCGGGCTCGCGCGGATCGGCGTGCTCAGCGAGACGGAGCGGGACGCGCTCGTCCGCGAGCTCGATGTGCTCGCAGCGCAGAACGAGGCCGGCGAGCTGCGGCTCACCGAGGACGACGAGGACGGTCACAGCGCGATCGAGGCTGCGCTTGTCGCCCGCATCGGCGATGCGGGCAAGAAGGTGCACACCGGCCGGAGCCGCAACGACCAGGTGCTCGTCGCGATGCGCCTCTACGAGCGTGACGCCCTGGACGAGCTCGCCGAGCACGCGACGACCGGCGCCCGCGCGCTGCTCGAGCTCGCCCGGCGCGAGGCGGAGACGCCGATGCCCGGCTACACGCACCTGCAGCGGGCGGTGCCGTCGTCCGTCGGCTACTGGGCCGCTTCCTTCGTCGAGGGGCTCACCGACGCGGTCGATGTCATCCGCGCGACGCGGGCGCTCGTCGACCGCTGCCCGCTCGGCGGCGCCGCCGGCTTCGGCGTGAACCTGCCGCTCGATCGCGCCGGCGTCGCGCGCGAGCTCGGGTTCGCCGGCGTGGCATTGAACCCGCTGGCTTCCCAGACGTCGCGCGGCATCATCGAGGCGCAGATCCTCGCGGCCGCGTGGCAGGTCGTCGCCGTGATCCGCCGGCTCGCGTGGGATCTCAGCCTGTTCGCGATGAGCGAGCTCGCGTTCATCCGGCTCCCGGAGGCGTTCACCACCGGCTCCTCGATCATGCCGCAGAAGCGCAACCCGGACGTCATCGAGCTCATGCGCGCGGCCTGCTCGGTCGTGCAGGGGGCGCTCGCCGAGGTGCAGTCCCTCGTGGCGCTCCCGTCCGGCTACCACCGCGACCTGCAGCTCACGAAGGGCCCCACGATGCGCGGCCTCGACGAGGCGCTCGCGACGTCGCGCCTCTTGCCGCGGCTCGTCGAGGGGCTCGCGTTCGACCGCGAGCGCATGGCCCGCGCGATCACGCCCGAGTGCTTCGCGACCGATCGAGCCGTCGAGCTCGCGGTGCAGGGCATCCCGTTCCGCGAGGCCTACCGGAGTGTCGCGGCCGAGATCGCGGCGCTCCCGGCCGGCGACGCCGCGGCGAGCCTCCGCGCGCGCGTGTCGCTCGGCGCCCCAGGCAACCTCGCGCTCGACGACCTGGCCCGCAGGCTGGAGCGGCAGGCCCGCTAGCGAGGCCGAGCAGCACAGAGCGGCGCGCTAGCGCTGCTTACGCAGCTCTCGGACCGCGCCCTTGTCGGCCACCAGCACGAGGGTGGCCATGTCGAGGAAGAGCCCGGTGTCGACGACGCCGGGGATCTTGCGGATGCGGGCGTCGACCGCTGCGGGCGCGTCCATCGGGCCGAACGCGGTGTCGAGGATCCAGTTGTGGTTGTCGGTCTGCAGGGGGTACCCGTCCGCGTTCTTGCGGATCGCCGGCTTGCCCCCGAGCGCGGTCAGGTGCCGCGCGGCCGACGTGCTGGCGAAGGGCACCACCTCGACCGGGATGGGCACGCGTGAGCCGAGCTTCTCGACGAGCTTCTCGGGGGTCACGAGGATGATGAACTCCGCGGCCTCGTAGGCCACCACGCGCTCGCGGAGGAGCGCGCCGCCGAGGCCCTTGATGAGCCCGAGATCGGGCGCCACCTCGTCGGCGCCGTCCACGGCGACGTCGAGGCGCTCGACCTCGTCGAACGGCACCATCGGGATGTTCTCGCGGCGGCCGAGCGCCGCCGAGCGTTCGGACGTGGCGACGCCCCGGATCTGGAGGCCGCCGCGGACGCGCTCGCCGAGGCGGCGGATGAAGGCCTCGGCCGCGCGCCCGGTGCCGAGCCCGAGCAGCATCCCGCTGTTCACGCGCGCGAGCGCGGCGACGGCGATTCGATCGAGGTCGGAGGGGTCCGGTCCCGCGGTGCTCATGCGCTGCTCATCGGCCATCAATGCCGTCAGCGCAACGGGATTTTGTCGAGCTCGTCGAGCGGCCCCGGGCAGAGGGGCCGGAGCCGGCAGCCTTTGCACTCGGCGCCCGTCCAGATCGCCTCGAACGTCGCCTGCATCTCGTCGAGCAGGAGGTCGTCGTCCGTGAGCACGCCCGCCTCGAAGTTCCTCCGCCCATCGCCCTTCGCCCCGAGCCCGGCGCCGGTGAGGTTCGCGGAGCCGAGGTAAAGGAGCGCGCCGTCGACGGCGATCATCTTCAGGTGGACGCGCGGGCAGCGCCGCATCGCGATCGGCGACCGGGGCCGGCGGCGGAGCTCGGCGCGGAAGGCGCGCGACGGGACGCCGGCGTGCAGCAGGCGCAGCTCGACCCCGCGGGCGGCGAGCGCGTCGAGCAAGTCGAGGAAGGACATGTACCGGCCGCGCGCCCGCGCCCTCGATCCGATGGGCGCCTCGACGCGCAGCTCCTTCACGTTGGCCGTCGCGATCCACACCGAGACGCGGGCGTTCGCGACGGCGCCCATGACGAGCGCGTCGTAGTGCGCCCTGTCGCGGAGGAGCGTCAGCTCGACCCGCCGCTTGAGCTGGATCCGCGGCGTCGCCGCTTCATCGACCCGCGTGCGCGCGCGTGCGCGCGGGCGCGCCGGCCGCGCGCTCACACCCGTTGACCGGCGCCGGCGGGCGCCTGCTCGAGATCGAGGTGGGCGCTGAGCAGGGCCCGGACGTCCTCCGGCATCGGGACCGACGCCAGCTGTACCAGGTCGGTGGTGACCACCGTGTGCCGGAGCTCGGCCGCAAGCACACCGTCGTGGGTGCGGATCATGCGGTACCGGAGCGTGGCGCTCCGCCTGCCGACGCGGACGACCGACGTCTCGATGCGGAGCGTCTCGCCGTAACGCACCGGCGCCGCGTAGTCGGCCTCGACCCGCACCGCCGGCAGCCCGATCCGCCGCTTCAGGATGAGCGCGGCGTAGCCTCCCTCGAGCGGCGCGAAGAAGCGCTCCATCGCCTCGTGCGCGTAGTTGAGGAAGCGCGCGAAGAAGACGATGTTCGCGGCGTCGACGTCCTCGAACTTGATCGGGCGATCGAGCGAGACCATCGCGGCTAGGAGAGGTCCTCGGCGAGCTTCTCCAGGGTCGCTCTCCCGAGCGGCGCCTTCACCGCGTAGCGCGGGTGCGCGATCGCGAGCGACACCGTCGCCTTCTTTGCCTTGATCCCGGCCTGCGCCTCGGCCGGGAGATCCACCTTGAGGTAGTGCACCGCCGTCGTGCGGTCCTCCAGGATGGCCTCGTCGCGCTTGCCGTGCGCCCGCGCGGCGATGCCGTCGACCTCGATCGACACCGTGTCCTCCAGCCCGACAAGATCGACGAGCATCCGATCGCGCAGCGCCCGGTCCGGGATCTCGACGAAGAGCGTCAGGCTGAGCTGCCCCTCCCCCGGGATGAGATCGTTGTACGTCTCGATCTCGTGGAGGATGCCGCTCTCGCTCGTGATGCGCTCGGTGCGGAGCATCTCCTGGATCTGGAAGAGCACGGAGTCGCGGTTCTCGAACACCGCGGTCATGTGGTCTCCGATCCGCACGCGGCGGGCCCGCTTCTCCTCGATGATGCGGCTGCGGAATCGCTCCCGGATCGCCTCGTATTCGCCGATCCCGAGCACCTCGTTGCGATCGATGGGACGCATGACGGCTCCTCTCTTCGACGTCTCGTTTACGTCTCCCGTACGTCTCTTCACGACTTCGGACCGAGGTGCGACGTCGGTCCGAGCCCGTACGCGTGGGCGAGCGCCTCGACCGGGTGCAGCACCTTCGCGCCGTTCTCCTTGACCATCCTGAGGCCGGCGAGGGTGCAGTCGCTGACGATGACGTCCGCATCCGCGACGCCGCGCACGAGCTTCGATGCGTACTTGCGGCCGGTCTCGTAGTGGGCCGCCTTCATCCCCCACGTGCCATCCACGGCCGAGCACTGCTCGATGACGCGCACCTCGGTGTCGGGCACGACGCCGAGCACCCTGGCGCCCGGGAAGCCGATCTTCTGGGCGCGCAGGTGGCACGCGGCGTGGTACGCGATCGCGCCGAGCCCCTTCTTGAACTCGCGGTTGAGCTTCTTCTCGCGCCCGAGCTGGACGAGGAACTCCATCATGTCGAGCGTCGCGGCCGCGACCTCGCGCGCCTCCGCCGTCTGCAGGTACTCCGGCCACTCCTTCTTCATCGTGTAGCCGCACGTCGGGCCGACCACGACGATCTTCCTGCCCATGCGGACGTGCGGGAGCAGGAGCTCGACGTTCTGCTTCACCTTCGCGGTGAAGGCCTCGAGATCGCCGCCGTCGAGGTTCGGCATCCCGCAGCATGTCAGCGCGCCCGCCGGGGCGTCCTGCGGATCGTCCGCGGAGGTGCAGCCGGGCACGTGCACCGCGTAGCCGTTGTGCTCGAGGACGCGGACCGCTGCCTCGGGGACCCCGGGCGTGTTGTACTCGCCGTAGCAGGTCGCGAAGAGCACCACGGCGCCTTGCTTGCCGGCGTCCGGCGCGGCGCTGTGCTCCACGAACCACGACGAGAACGGCTTGCGCGCCATCTCCGGGAGCGGGAACTCCGACGAGATCCCGGTCACCTTCTCCTGCACCTTGCGCAGCAGGCGGCTCGTCTGCACGAGGTTCGCCAGCGGCGCGGCCCGGCCCGAGCCCAGCGCGCCGATCAGCTGTGGCTCGCCGAGGATCCGGTCCACCAGCGGGATGCCCTCCCGCTGGGCGCGCACCGCGCGCTCGCGCGCGAGCACGCGCGGGAAGTCCAGGAGCTCGTAGGCGTGCTCGTCGGCGGTGTACGGGCACTTGATGTAACAGAGCTTGCACTGCCAGCACTCGTCGCCGATGGCCTTGAAGTCGTCGTAGGCGAGGGCCTCGGCGCCCTCGGCGACACCGGACTCGATGTCCCTGTCGACGCGGGCGAAGAGCTCGGGGAACGAGCCGCAGTACCCGACGCACATGCGGCACTCGTGACAGATCTGGAAGGTCCGCCGCAGCTCTGCCTCGAGGTCGCGGGGATCGAGATATCGCTCGTCGTTCGGCGATGTCGCCGGCGGACGGTCTGGTGCACGCCGAATGACGCTCACGGGTCGGTTCCTCTCAACATCCTCTGGAAATACGAGACGATGGGGCCGCTCGCCGCGTGGCGCGGCACCGGACGGCGACGGCGCATGCGCCCCGGGTCGAGCCGCCGACGGCTCGGCGCGATCCGGGGCGCTCGCGCTCTCTCATGGGTCGAGATCAGAAGTCGAGCGACTGCAGCGCCTTCTGGAAGCGCCCGGCGTGAGACTTCTCGGCCTTGGCGAGCGTCTCGAACCACTCGGCGATGTCGTCGAAGCCCTCGGCGCGGGCCTCCTTGGCGAAGCCCGGGTACATCGTCTCGTACTCGTGGGTCTCGCCGGCGACGGCGGCCTTCAGGTTCTTCTCCGTGTTGCCGATCGGCAGACCGGTCGCCGGGTCGCCGGCCTGCCGGAGGTAGTCGAGGTGGCCGTGCGCGTGGCCCGTCTCGCCGTCCGCCGTGTCCTTGAAGAGACCCGCGACATCGGGGCGACCTTCGACGTCGGCGACCTTTGCGAAATACAGGTAGCGGCGGTTGGCCTGCGACTCCCCGGCGAACGCGTCCTTCAGGTTCTGGTGCGTCTTCGTGCCCGTAAGCTGCTTGGTGGTCATGGTGTTCGCTCTCCTTGGTTGAACGGCTGGGACGATGGATCCCTGGTGCCCGCAGGTCAGCTCGGCGGCGCGGAGACTCCGCTAGCCATGTTCAGGGCGCCGCGCCCGTCGAGCCCCTGCGGGGCGGAGTCGATTGTTTTCCTCGCTGCGCCCGGCGTGGCGCGCCGCTGCGTGCGCGCTCTCGTCCTGCCTGCCCTTCGCGCAGGCAGCGCAGAGCCCCCGGTAGATCCGCTCGACGGCGCGGACCTCGAAGCCGGGCGCGGCCGTGAGCGGCGCGGGGACGATCTCGTCCAAGCGCTCGGCCAACAGCTCGCTCGGCTCGCACGGCACGTCGCGGACGAGCCCGCAGCGGTCACAGACGGCGTGATGGTGCGCATCCATGTTCGGATCGAAGCGCGAGGCGCCGGGCGACAGCGACAGGGCGACGCACAGCCCCGCCGACGCCAGCGCATCCAGCGTGTTGTAGACGGTGGCGAAGCTCATCGTCGGCAGCGCCGGCCGGAGCCGCTCGAACAGCTCCTGCGCGGTCGGGTGCGTCGGATCGGCCGCGAGCTCGCGCACGATC
The DNA here is from genome assembly GCF_051521365.1 of Sorangium sp. So ce590. Classification (NCBI taxonomy): domain Bacteria; kingdom Pseudomonadati; phylum Myxococcota; order Polyangiales; family Polyangiaceae; genus Sorangium; species Sorangium sp. So ce590. The sequence continues at coordinate 2,257,182 of NZ_CP150346.1, read as the reverse complement.
GCCAGGCGCTGCGGCGTCAGCTTGAGCCCCGAGGATCGCACGCACGCCAGCATGGACGCGACCCGGGCATCCTCTTCGATCCCCTCGCGCGCGAGGCTGCCCGCGCGCCACCGACCAGCGCGGGGCGTAGACCCCTTGACGGCAGGTGTTCGCGGGGTGGCCACGGCGAGAGTGATACTTAGAAAGTTTCTCAGTTGCAAGTCTCAACAATCACCGGCAGATGAGCCTGGTAATTCCAGCTCGAATCAGGCAAATCTGTCGTATCGACCGCGGACGACGCGACGCCGCGTCGCGCTCCGTGCCTGGGGGGATGGCTCTTGCGAGGCCAGAAAGCCTCTGCCATAGTGCGCGCCCCGCGCTGCCGGGCCCCCGCCGGCTCGCATTTCGCCCGCCAACTGGGCCAAGTTTTTTCCCAGCTAAAGAGGACGCTTCGAGACATGCCGACCGACGCCATTCAGTGCAAACCGCTCGAGGTCGCCGTGGGCGACAAGGGCATCGAGCGCGCCATCAAACACCTCAAGAGGAAGATGGCCGCCGAGGGGATCCTCCGCGAGCTGAAGCGGCGCCGGCACTACATGAAGCCGTCCGTGAAGCGGCGCAAGAAGGCCTCCGAGGCCGCTCGCCGCCGCCGGAAGCGGTCGAAGATGGACATGGTCGCCTAGCGCGACCATCCCTCGCGCAAGGGCAACCGGCCAAGACGCAGAAGACGCGCGCGGACGCTTGAGTCAAGCCCCCGCGGCGTGCTCTGCGTCTTGTCATTTTTGTCCAGCGACAGCCTCGACGACGTCGATGTGACACGGGCTGCGCGCGTCCATGCGGCGCCGACGCACAGGCAACGCGCGTGGCGCGCCCCGGCTCCCTGAGGTCTCGATGCGCGCCGTCGTGGTCACGACGTCCTATCCGATCAGCGACGAGGATCCTTCGGGCCACTTCGTGCGGTCGTCGGCGCAGGCGCTCGCGCGCAGCGGCGACGAGGTTCACGTGATCGCCGCCGGGGGCTCGGTCCTCGACCCGCCCTCGCGGGACGGCGCCCTCGTGGTCCATCGGGCAGGCGGGGGCGCGCTGTTCGCGTGGCCGGGCGCCGTGGCGCGCGCGCGCGAGTCGCCGATCCGGCTGCTCTCCGTGGCGCCGTTCGCGGCCGCCGTGCTCGATCGGCTCCGTCAGCTCGGGCCGGTCGACCGCGCGGTAGCGCACTGGATTGTCCCGTGCGCGTGGCCGCTCCTGCTCGCCCTGCCGCGCGCGCCGCTCGAGGTGCACGCGCACGGCGCCGACGTGCGGCTCCTGCTCCGCGCGCCGCGCCCCGCGCGCGCCGCGGTGGTTAGCTCGCTCCTCCGCCGCGACGCGCGCTTCGTGTTCGCCGCGCGCGCGCTGCGCGACGCGCTCGCGGGCGCGCTCGCTCCGGAGCAGGCGCGCGCGCTCGCCCTCGCCTCGCGCGTCGCGCCGCCCGCGATCGATCTGCCGCTCGTCGCCGAGCGCGCGGGCGCGCTCCGGAGCGAGCTCGTGCAGCGCCCCGGTGAGCGCCTCGCCGTCGTGGCGTGCCGGCTGATCCCGACGAAGCGGGTCGAGCTCGCGATCGAGGCGGCGCGCGCGGCGGACGCCGGGTTGCGGCTCGTCATCGTCGGCGACGGTCCGGAGCGCGCCGCGCTCGAGCGCATCGCGCGCCGCGGCGCCCCCGCCGCGGCGAGCTCGCGCGGCGCCGGCGGCGTGGGCAGCGCCGCGGGCAGCGCGGGCAGCGCGGCGGTGCGCTTCACGGGCACGCTCCCGCGAAGCGAGGCGCTCGCGTGGATCGGCGCGGCGGACGTGCTGCTGCACCCGTCATCGCACGAGGCCGCCCCCACGGTGATCCGCGAGGCGCGCGCGCTCGGCGTGCCCGTCATCGCGTGCGACGCGGGCGACGTGGTCGCGTGGGCCAGGGACGACGACGGAATCCTCGTGGCGGAAGGCACGGCAGAGAGCCTCGCAGCCGCGCTCCGCGCCATCCCGCCGCGCCGCTCGGATCGCGCGCCCGCGCGTTCGCGCTGAAAGCAACGGCCTCCTCGCCGAGCAAGCCGCGGCGCGCCCCCGGCTCCGGCCAGCGCCGGACGCCCCGTCCGGAGCGGGTCTGCGATCCACGACGCGATGCCCTTGCAATTCTCAAGGCTTCGATTAGGGTCCGCCTCGCTCCGCACCGAAACGTGGCGGCGGAGTGGCTCGGGGCGTAGCGCAGCCTGGTTAGCGCACTTGACTGGGGGTCAAGGGGTCGGTGGTTCGAATCCACTCGCCCCGACTGGTCCGGCGGAGAAGATTCTCCGGCGGACCTTTCGGCTTTGTAGGGCTCAATTGCTTGTCGACCGTGGAGCGCCGGGCAGCGGCGGCGTGGCCCCGTCATCGCGTCCCGGGGTCGCTCACGTCACCCGGCACCCGGGGGCTCGCCGCGTCATCAGGCGAGCGGAGGCGGTGAGACGGGCGTGACGGGCCGATCCGGCTCGCCGGCGAGCTCGTCCTCGATGCTGATCATGGCTGCCAGCACCACGTGGTCGCTGAAGGGGAAGCCGACCACCTGCACCCCGACGGGCAGCCCCTCGCTCTTCGCATCGATCTCGGCGGCCCGCTTCTCCAGCCGGTCGCGCGGCCGCTCGCGGCGCGCCTCGCCGCCGCGCACGCGGGTCACCGGGACGACGCCCGCCGGGAACTGCGTGAGGTTCCAGAGCATCGCGGAGCTGCCCGCGAGGACGAAGTCACGCGACGCGGCGTGCGGCAGCGCCGGCGTGGCGTACGGCGGGCAGAGCAACAGATCGAGCGACTCGGCGCGCATCGCCGACGCGATCGCGGCGCGCGCCTCGCGAAGCGCGTGCGTGGCGCGCCAGAGCTCGGCGACGGACTTCGGCCCCGTCACCTCGAGGAGACGCTGGAGCCGCCGCTCGCCCGCGAGCCCGGCGACGCGCGCGGCGGCGCGACGCGCGAACGGCGGGAGCGACGCCATCGTGCGGAGCGAGCGGAGCGAGACGTCGATGTCGCCCGCGTCGCCGCCCAGCTCGCCGCCCTGGAGGAGCGACAGCGCGGTCGCGCCGCCGTCCGCCGAGAGCGCGGCGAAGTACCCGTAGACCGCGTCGGCGATGCCGGGCGGCGTGAACGGCACCACCGCGGCGCCCCGCGCGCGCAGGGCCGACGCGGCCTTCACGACGGCGCGGGTGACGGCGGACGAGGTGGGGACGAGCCCGTCATCGCAGTAGAATCCGACGCGCAGCCGCGCCACCTCGACGCTCGCCGGCTCGGTGAACGGGAAGGGCGGCACGCGCACGTCCAGCTCGGCCATGGTCGCGGGGTCGAGCTCGGACATGACGAGCGCGATGTCGCGCGCGCTCCTCGCCATCGGCCCGACCTGCGAGCGGACCGCCTCCTGCCCGAGCAGCGCCGAGTTGCTCCCCAGGTTGGTCCAGCGGTCGAGCGTGGGCTTCATGCCGACGATCCCGCAGCAATGCGCGGGGACGCGGATGCTGCCGCCGATGTCCGTGCCGATGCCGAGCGGCGACATCCCCGCTGCGACGGCGGCGGCCTCGCCGCCGGACGAGCCACCCGGGCTGTGATCGAGGCTCCACGGGTTCGCCGTCTGGCCGAAGAGCGGATTGCGCGTCTCGTTGTACAGGAGCAGCTGCGAGACGTTCGTGCGCCCGAGGATCACGGCCCCCGCGCGGCGGAGCAGCGCGGTGACGCCCGCGTCGCCGGCGGCCCGGTGGCCCCTGCGGGACGCGACGCCGAGCGTGGAGGCCATGCCGGCCATGTCGAGCGACTCCTTCACGGTGATCGGGAGCCCGTGGAGCGGGCCGCGGTGCTCCCCGCGACGGCGCTCGTCGTCGAGCCCGCGCGCGGCCGCGAGCGCCTCGTCGTGGAGCACCTGAGTGAACGCGCGGAGCCGCGGATCGAGCGCCTCGATGCGCGAGAGGTGCGCCCGCGTGACCTCCTCGGAGCTGACCTCGCGCGCGGCCAGGAGCGCGGAGAGCGCGGTCGCGGAGAGGCGGGTCGGATCGGTCGCGCTCACGGTGAATCGACGAGTATCACAGGTCCGCGCGCTCGAAGGGTTGCTAGGCTCCGGGGCCCCGCGCCGTTCGCGGGGGAAGCGCCGGAGCCATGCAACCGCTGCCGATCGATCCGATCCTCCCCGATCTCTGCTCCACCCTGCGCGCGCGCCCGAGCGTGGTGCTCGAGGCGCCGCCCGGCGCAGGCAAGACGACGCGCGTGCCGCGCGCGCTGCTCGACGCCGGCTTCGCGGAGCGCGGCGAGATCCTGGTGCTCGAACCGCGGCGGCTGGCCGCGCGCCTCTCGGCGCGGCGCGTGGCCGAAGAGCTCGGCGAGCGCGCGGGCGAGACCGTGGGCTACACGATGCGCTTCGAAGAGGCCGCCGGCCCGGCGACGCGGATCCGCTTCGTGACCGAGGGCGTGCTGACGCGGCGGCTCCTGGTCGATCGCGAGCTCCGGGGCGTCAGCGCCGTGGTGCTCGACGAGTTCCACGAGCGGCACCTCGCGGGCGACGTCGCGCTGGCGCTGCTCCGGCGGCTGCAGCGCGGCGCGCGGCCCGATCTCCGCCTCATCGTGATGTCCGCGACGCTCGACGCCGGGCCGATCGCGGCGTTCCTCGGCGCGCCCGAGGCCCCGGCGGCCGGGGCCGTCGACGCCCACGGCGCACCGGCGATCGAGGCCCCGCGCTGCGCGACCCTGCGCGCCGAGGGGCGGATGTTCGACGTCGCGATCGAGCACCTGCCGGCCGCCCGCGCGAGCACGTCGACCCACGCCGCGGGCGACCGCCGCGCTCCGGCGCACTGGGGCGACAGGACGCTCGAGAGCCTGGTCGCCTCGTCGGTGCGTCAGCTCATCGAGGAGGGGCTCGACGGCGACGTGCTGGTGTTCCTGCCAGGCTCCGCGGAGATCCGCCGATCGATGGAGGCGTGCGCGCCCCTCGCGAAGAGCGAGGATCTGCTGCTCCTGCCGCTGCACGGCTCGCTGTCGCCGGCGGAGCAGGACCGCGCGGTGCGCCCCGCGGACCGGCGCAAGATCATCCTCTCGACCAACGTGGCCGAGACCTCCGTGACCATCGATGGCGTCGTGGCGGTCGTCGACAGCGGCCTCGCGCGCGTGGCCGCGTACGCGCCCTGGTCGGGGCTGCCGACGCTCCGCGTCGCGCCCATCGCCCGCGCCTCCGCGGCGCAACGAGCGGGGCGCGCCGGACGGACGCGGCCCGGCCGCTGCCTCCGGCTCTACACGCGCGGAGATCTCGCCGCGCGGCCGGAGCACGAGGCGCCCGAGATCCGCCGGCTCGATCTCGCGGAGACGGTGCTCGATCTCTGCGCCGCGGGCGTCACGGATCTCGAGGGGTTCGGGTGGCTGGAGGCGCCGCCTGCTGCCGGGCTCGCCGCGGCCGAGGCGCTGCTGGTGCGGCTCGGCGCGCTCGACGAGGGGCGGCGCATGACCCCGACCGGCCGGCGAATGCTGCGCTTCCCGGCGCACCCGCGGCAGGCGCGGATGATCGTCGAGGCCGAGCGGCGCGGCGTCGCCGACGACGGGTGCACCCTCGCGGCGCTCGTCGCGGAGCGCGACCTCGGCGCGCCCGCGGGCCCACGCGAGGGCCGCGCGCGGAGGAGCGACGCGCGGCACAGCTCCGATCTGCTCGCCGCGCTCCAGACCTTCGAGGAGGCGGACCGCGCGCGGTTCGCCGCCGACCGCCTGCGGTGGCTGGGCGTCGATCCGGCGCGCACGCTGGCGGTCGAGCGGACGCGCAAGCAGCTCTCGCGGCTCGCCGACCACCGGAGCGCGGCGCCGCCGGAGACGCTGGAGGCGCGCGAGATCGCGCAGCGCATCGCGATCCTCTCCGGCTACCCCGACCGGGTGGGGCGCCTCCGCCGCCCGGCCAACGCTTCGGGGCGGAGCGGGCGCGAGGTCGTGCTCGCCGCCGGCGGGACGGCCGCGCTCTCCGAGGCGAGCGTGATCGACGATGTCGACCTCGTCGTCGCGGTCGACATCGAGGAGCGCAGCGAGGGACGCGCGGCGCGCACGGTCGTCCGGGCGGCGAGCGCGATCGAGGCCGACTGGCTGCTCGACCTCTTCACCGACGCGATCCGGGACTCGACGGAGGCGACGTGGAACGCGGCCGCGGAGCGCGTCGAGGTCGTGCGCCGGCTCTCGTACGACGGGCTCGTGCTCGACGAGGCGCGGCCGGCCGCGGGCGCGGGCGGCCCGCTCTCGGAGGCGGCCGCGCGAGAGCTCGCCGCGCAGGCGAGGGCGAAGGGGTGGCGGGCGTTCGTGAAGGGCGACGCGCTCGCGGGCTGGCTCCTGCGGGTCGCGTTCGTGCGCGCGCACTGCCCGGACGCCGGGCTGCCCGACGTGGGCGACGAGGCGGTGCTCGCCGCGCTCGAGGCGCTCTGCGAAGGGCGCAGGAGCTTCGCAGAGCTCCGCGACGCGGACCTCGCGGGCGCCGTGCACGCCTCGCTGAGCCCCGCGAAGGCGCGGGCGCTCGCCGAGCTCGCCCCCGAGTCGATCGTCCTGCCCGGCGGCCGGCGGGGGCGCCTCGAGTACGTGGCGGGCGCGCCGCCGTCGCTCGCGTCGCGGCTACAGGACTTCTTCGGCATGGCGGAGGGGCCGCGCGTCGCCGGCGGACGGGTGCCCGTGGTGCTGCACCTCTGCGCGCCGAACCAGCGCCCCGTGCAGGTCACGACCGACCTCTCGGGGTTCTGGGCGCGCCATTACCCGGCCATCGCCAAGGAGCTCCGCCGCCGCTACCCGAAGCACGCGTGGCCGGACGACCCCGCGCACGCCGCGCCGCCGTCGCGCGCGCCGCTCCGCAAGGCGTGAATCAGGCGTGAATCAGGCGTGAATCAATCGTGAATCAGCGCACGAGCGCCGCGGTCCTCGCCGTCTCGGCGGCCGTGCGGAGGAGCATGCGCACGATCCCCTCGCCGAGAGGCAGCGTGAACCCGACGTCGCTCTCGCGCTGCGCGACCTGCATCGGGGGGACCGAGCCGTAGCCGAAGCCCCACGACGAGAGCAGGCTCGCGATCCTGGCGATCTGCTCGAGGTTGCGGAGCGCAACGGCGCCGTTCGCCGCGCTCTGCGGGTCCGTGTACGTGAGGGCGCCGGCGAAGTTGACCCCGGGCGGCTGGAAGTTGCCGATGACGCGCACGTACTGGAGGCCCGCGAGGAACGGGAGCTGGCCCGCCGCCGACGCGACCGCGGGCTGGCTCGAGAGGTCGCCGGCCACGGCGAACGACGCGCTCTTCGTACCGAGCAGCTCGACCATCCACGAGGGCACGGAGCGCTGCAGCTTGCTGAAGCGGAGCCGGTCGAGGGCTCGCCGCAGCCCGGTCTCGTTGCCGGTGAGGATCGTGTGCGGCGTGAGCACGACGAACCCGACGTTGCCGGCCGTGAAGAGATCGTTGTCCGCGTAGCGCGTCTTCACGAGCGGCGCGCCGATGACGGTGACCGTCCTGGCGTCGGCGGAGCGGCGGATCGCGTCGACGTCAAAGTTCCCCTGCATGACGGCGCAGAAGTCCGCGCCCTGCATCGCGTAGAGGCCGCCGTAGATCTTCACGACGTCGCGCGCCGGGACGAAGTTCGACTCCGGGCCCAGCGGGAGCAGGTTGGTGATGAGCTGGTTGACCTCGCCCCCCAGGCCGGAGGTGAACATCGCCGCCGCGTCGAGGTAGCCGAGCATCACCACGCCGCTCGGCAGGACGGCCAGGGGATCCCGATCGATCGCCGTCGCGTCGATCTTCTCTCCGCCGACCAGCGCGAGGCTGTCGTCCGCGCCCCCGCATCCGGCGAGCGCCGGGACGGCGGTCGCGGCGATCGCGAGCGCGACCGCCGCGCGGCGCAGGGCGGCGGCGCCCCGGGAATGCAGCAGCATCCGCACCATCGTGTTCGTCATCAAGGTCGCTCGTGCGGCGGGTCGGGGCGCTCCAGCGGGAAGGAGCCGATGATCTTCAGCATCTTGGTCTCGCGCTTCACGCCCTCGAGCGCCGCGACGAGCGCGCGATCGGTCGTGTGGCCGCTGACCTCGACGTAGAAGACGTAGTCCCAGCCCTCGCCGGGGACGGGGCGGGAGTGGACCCGGCGGAGGTTGCAGCTCCGCTCCTTGAAGTGCTGGAGGATGTCGTGGAGCCCGCCGGGGCGGTCGTGGACGCTGAAGAGGATCGCCGTGGCGTCGTGGCCCGAGCGCGGCGCGGGGAGCCGCGACAGCACCGCGTAGCGGATCCGGAGCTCCCCCTCGTCGCCGACGTTCTCGCGGGCGACCCGGAGCTCCTGCGCGCCGGAGAAGCCGCGGGGGACGATGGCGGCGCTGCCCGCGTCCTCGGCCGCGAGATCCCAGGCGGCCTCCGGGCACCGGACGTCGAGCACCAGCGCGCGCGGGTGCTGGAGCTCGAGGTAGTTCACGCAGGCCACGTGGTCCTGCGGCGAGGCGTACACCCGCTCGACGTCGGCGAGGTTGCCGGTCCGGTTCACGAGGTCGAGCGCCTGCACCAGCTGGCGCTCGCCGACCACCTTGAGGTCGGCGCCGCCGATCGCCTGGATGGTCGGGAAGATCGGCCCCTCCTTGAACGACTCGTACGGGACCACGGCGAAGTCCGCGCGCGAGCGCGCGACCTCCTCGATGGAGGCGATGGGGCTGTCCGCGCGGACGAACTCGCCGCCGACCCCGAAGTGATCGTGCGCCGCGGTCCAGCCGTAGTCGCCCTCGGCGCCCAGGTACGCGACCCGGGGCGCGACCTCGAAGGCGCGCGAGGCCGCGTCGATGGCGACGAAGATCCGCCGCACCGCGCGCTGCGGGAACGGCGGCGTCACGGCGCGCTCGAGCGCCTGGATGTGGGCGGCGTCGGCCGTGGGGGCGAACCGGGCCGTGCCCGTCCTCAGCTTGGCAAGCTCGTGCGCGATGCGCGCCCGGCGCTCGACGCTTCGCAGGATTTCTTGATCCAGCTCTGTGAGCTGCCGGCGGAGCTCCTCAAGTCGCTTTCTCTCATCCATCCCGGCCACCCTAGCACCGCCCCCGGCGCACGTGGACACGCAGCGCTCCGGGCGCAACGCCACGGCGCCACGCCGCGCGCGGCGGGTCACACCTCGTCGCGGCTCGCCGGGGTGGCGTCAGGCCGCCGCGGAGGCGGAACCGGAAGCGGAACCGGACGAGGCGCCGGTGTCGCTCTTGGTGCTGTCGCTCGTCGTCGAGGAGCTGCCCGAGCCGGCGTCGGAGCCCGTCCCCGCAGATCCTGCAGATCCTGAGGAGCTGCCCGTGTCGCTCTCCGACTTCGCGGGCGGCTTGTTCGAGCCCGAGGCATAGAGGTCGGAGTACCAGCCGCTGCCCTTGAGAATGAAGCCCGTGCCGCGCGAAATCTGCCGCCGGGCCGTCGCGTTGTGGCACGACGGGCAATCGGAAAGCGCCGCCTCTTTGATGGACTGCTCGGCCTCCCATTCATGCGCGCAAGATGTGCAGGCGTACTCGTAAGTGGGCATGGCGTTTCTACTCCTCAGAACAATGCGAGGGATATGGCCATGTTAGCCACCTGTCAAGGCGGCTGCCAAGAGCGGTCGTTGCGTTTCCGACACACATCGATACGCACACGCGCCGCCGCCACGCCCTGAGCTGGGCAAGACCTGGTCCTCCATGTGCGCGTGAGGAGGCGGGATCCGGTCTTGCCGCGCGGCACCAGCCCACGTAGACCCTGGGGAAAGCCAGATGTGACGGTACGTGGCGTGCTGTGACGATACGTTAAGCTCGCCTGGCCGGTCCGGGGATGTCATGCGCATTCGGAAGCTCGAGATCAGCGGGTTCAAATCGTTCGTCGACCGGACGGTGGTCCATTTCGACACGGACGTGGTGGGCATCGTCGGTCCGAACGGCTGTGGCAAGTCCAACATCGTCGACGCGATCCGGTGGGCCATCGGCGAGCAGAGCGCGAAGCACCTGCGCGGTAAGTCGATGTCGGACGTCATCTTCAACGGCTCCGAGACCCGCGCGCAGCACGGGATGGCCGAGGTGACGCTCACCTTCGACAACAGCGAGCCGACGGGGGCGTCGCAGCTCCCGCTGGAGTACCGGGACTACGCCGAGATCGCGGTGACGCGCCGGCTCTTCCGCGACGGGACGAGCGAGTACCTCATCAACAAGACCCAGGTCCGGCTCAAGGACGTGACGGACCTCTTCCTCGGCACCGGCGTCGGGACGAAGGCCTACTCCATCATCGAGCAGGGCAAGATCGGGCTCATCGTCTCGGCGCGCCCGGAGGACCGGCGGATGCTCATCGAGGAGGCCGCCGGCATCACGAAGTACAAGGCCAGGAAGAAGCAGGCCGAGCAGAAGATGGACCAGACGCGGCAGAACCTGCTCCGCGTGGGGGACATCGTCTCCGAGATCCAGCGGAACCTCGCGTCCCTGAAGCGCCAGGCCGCGAAGGCCGAGCGGTACGTGAACTACCGCAAGGAGCTCGAGGACCTCGTGCTCCACGAGGCGTCGCACAAGCTCCTCGAGATCACGGTGCTCACGCAGCGCGAGTCGATCGGCAGGGCCGAGCACGCCGAGCGCGAGCAGGCGGCCCGGACCGCGCTCGCCGCGCGCGAGGCCGAGATCGAGGTCACCCGGCTCGAGGCCCTCTCGTGCGAGGAGCGGGCCGAGCGGGCGCAGAACGAGGCGTTCGCGGCCGACAACCAGGTGCGCACCCACGAGGCCGAGATCGCGCGGGCGCGCGACCGGATGCGGCACTTGGAAGAGCGGCTCGTCACCGCGGCCAAGGAGCAGGGAGAGCTCGAGAAGACGGTCGCGGAGCTCACGGCCGAGAAGGAGCAGCTCGAGGCGCAGCTCGCCGGCGTCGACGAAGAGGAGGCGCGCGAGAGCGAGCTCGCGCTCGAGCAGCACGAGCGGCTCGAGGAGCTGCGGCACGGCGAGCGCACCGCCGAGCACGAGGTCGCCGCGCTGCGCCGGCGGGCCGCCGAGGCCACCGCGGCGGTCGCGGCCGCCGAGGCGTCGCTCGCCGGGTTCGACCGGCGCATGACGGAGATGAGCCAGCGGCGCGCGAAGCTCGAGGACGAGATCGGCCGGCTGATGTACGAGTCGGAGGAGCTCGAGCGGCGGCGCTCGTCGCTGACGCGGAACGTGGCCGAGCTCGCCGACGGGAAGCGGATCTCGGCGGAGGAGCGATCGCGCCTCGACGTCGAGATGAAGGCGCTGCGGGAGCAGGCGGTCGCGAGCGATCGCGCCGTGGAGCACGCGAAGAACGAGCTCGGGCAGCGGCGCAACCGCCTCCGCGCGCTCGAGGAGCTGCACGCGCGGCTGGAGGGCGTCGGCGCCGGGGTGAAGAACCTCCTCAAGACAAAGGATCCGGCGCTGCTCGGGCTCGTGGCCGACCGGATCGAGGCGCCGGCCGAGCTGACCGCGGCCTTCGCGGGGCTGCTCGGCGACCGGCTGCAGTGCGCGGTCGTGAGCGACGTCGAGCGCGGGATCGCGCTGCTCGCCGATCTGTCGAAGAACAACCGCGGGCGGGCCAGCGTGATCGCGGCGCGGCCTTCGTTCGTGGCCGGCGCCGCGCGGCGGCCACCCCGCGGCGAGGGGGTGCTCGGGCCGCTCGTGGACCGGCTCGTCTTCGCACCCGAGGACGAGGCGCTGGCGCGCGCGCTCGTGGGGGACGCGGTGGTCGTCGCGTCCGCCGAGGTGGCGGCGCGGCTCGCGGCCGAGGGCGCGGGGTGCACGCTCGTGACGCTCGACGGCACGGTCCTCCGCGAGGACGGCGTGGTGAGCGGCGGCTCGGGCGACGCTGTCGCGGCCGGGATGATCGAGCAGAAGCGGGAGATGCGCGCGCTGCACGAGTTCGTCGCGACCAAGTCGGAGGAGGTGACGGCGCTGCTCGACGCGCAGCAGAAGCTCCGCCTGCGGATCACCGAGGTGGGGACGGCGCTGGAGCGGGCGCGGAGCGAGGCGCACGAGGGAGAGCTCGCGCTCGTGACGGCCGAGAAGGACCTCCGCCGCGCGGAGGAGCAGCTCGCCGCGGCGCAGAAGCGCGAGGGCGTGGTGCGATCCGAGCTCGAGGACCTCGCGGACAACCTCGACGCCGGCGGGAGCGAGCAGCAGGCGGCGCGCGACAAGCTCGCGGCCGGGCGCGCGGCGCGCGAGGCGGCGGCGGCGGGCCTCGATCACGCCGAGCAGGTGGCGGCCGAGTGGCGCGAGCGCGTGCTCGGGCAGCAGTCGGTCGTGACCGAGCGGAAGGTGAAGCTCGCGCGCGTGCGCGAGCGCGCCGCGGCGGCGCGGGGCACGGTCGAGCGGCTCACGCGGTCGTGCACCGAGCTCCGGGGCCGGATCGCCCGGCTCGACCAGGAGCGGACGGAGAGCGCGGTCTCCGCCGGGAAGGCCGCGGCGACGATCGTCATCGCGCGCGAGGCGCTGGTCTGCGCCGTCGCCGACGCGCACGCGGCGCAGACCACGCTGACCGAGGCGCGGCGCGCGCTGGACGAGGCGCGGCAGGCGCACGCGGGGCGCGAGGCCGACCTGCGCGGGCTGCGCCAGGAGCTCGCCGCGGTGTCGGAGCAGCTCCGCAAGCACGAGCTCGCGCTGGAGCGGCTGCGCGTCGAGCACAACCACCTCATCGAGGGGGTGCGCGAGCGCTTCCGCGGGCTGGAGCTCGCCCGCGTCGTCGGCGACTACCACAAGCGGCCGCCGGTCGACGCCTCGCACCGCTCGCGCATCCAGGAGCTGACGGAGCTGCTCGACCGCATGGGCCCCGTCAACCTGGACGCCGTGCGCGAGCACGCCGAGGCCGAGGAGCGGTACACGTACTACTCGACCCAGAAGGCCGACCTCGAGAAGGCGATCGACGACCTCGAGAAGGCGATCGCCCAGATGAACCGCGAGTCGAAGCGGCTCTTCAAGACGACGTACGACGGCATCAACGCGCGCTTCAAGGCGCTCTTCCCCAAGATGTTCCGCGGCGGCCAGGCGGAGCTCAGGCTGACGAACCCCGACGACATGCTGGAGACGGGGATCGAGATCCTGGCGCAGCCGCCGGGGAAGAAGCTCGGGAACATCGAGCTCATGAGCGGCGGCGAGAAGGCGCTCACCGCCGTGTCGCTCATCTTCGCGATCTTCCAGTTCAAGCCGTCGCCCTTCTGCATCCTCGACGAGGTCGACGCGCCGCTCGATGAGGCGAACGTGACCCGCTACAACGAGGCCATCCGGAGCATGACGAGCCACTCGCAGTTCATCCTCATCACGCACATCAAGCGCACGATGCAGTCGGTCGACGTGCTCTACGGCGTGACGATGCAGGAGCCCGGCGTGTCGAAGCTCGTCAGCGTGCGGATCAACGAGACGGCGAAGCGCCCGGAGCGCGAGGCGGCGCCGGCGGCGGCGGTGGCGTGAGCGCGGGGCCTGGCTCGGGCGGGGCGGCCGGGCGGCGCCTGTCGCGCGGCGCCTCGGGGCTCCGGCACCTCCGCTGGGCCCGCGAGGTGCTGGCCACGCTCGAGGCCCACGTCGAGCACAACCCGGCGCTCGACGACGCCGATCGCGAGGCGCTGCGGGGCGAGGCGCGCGCGCTCGCGGCGGCGGTGCAGGCCCTCAGCGGGACCGTGAAGCCGTACCGGGATTTCCTCGAGCGGACGCGGGTGCGCTACCGCGGGCGCGTGCGCGTAACGGAGCACCTGGTCCGGGCCTCCGGCGCGGGCGGCGCGGACGAGGCGGCGCGCGCCCGCCTCGCGGAAGCGCTGGCGGAGCTCGCCGCGATCGAGGAGACGCAGCGCCGGCCGCTCAGGGCGGAGCTCTCGGCGGAGATCGATCGGCTCCGCGAGGCGATGGCGCGGATGGACGCGCGCCTCGCGGAGCGGCTCTCCGGGGAGCTCGTCGAGAGCCTGTACCCGCCGCTCACGGACGGCGCGTCGAGGGTCGCCGACGATGGCGATCCGGACGACGACGCGACGGCGAGCCCTCGCTAGCGTCGCGCGACCGGCGAGCCGACCGCAGGGGCCGCGACAGGGGCCAGCCAATCGCCGGGCGAACGGCGCGAAAGGAGCCAGCGACGCGGCAAGGTGCGCGGCAGGCGCCGGGGGAGGGATCACCATGCCTGCACGCCGGGATGGAGATGCGGTAAAGGGTTTACGAAGGACACGGAGAGGACGTCGATGGGCTGCGCGGAGTCGGTCGCCTTCCTGCTTCTCCGCGGGCGCGCCGCGGCGAGCGAGCGATTCGAAGCGCTGATCCGACGCCATGTGCCGGACGTCGCCGTCGTCTCCGATCCCGAGCGCGCGCTGGAGCGGTGCCTGGGCGAGCCGCCGCTGACGCTCGCCGTCGACTGGAGCGACCCGGCCGGCGCCGCGGCGTTCTGCGGCCGCGTGCGGGCGCAGCCCGGCGGCGAGGCGGTGTTCCTCCTCGCGATGACCGAGCGCGACGCGGATCTCGATGGGATCCTCGCGGCGGGCACGAGCGATTTCCTGCTCGTGGGCAACGAGGGCGCGGGCGCTCGGGCGCGGCTCGCCGTCGCCCGAGAGCGCGCCGCGCGCGACGCCGCCGCGCGCCACGCGCTCGCGCAGACGCAGGCCCGCCTCGTCCTCGCCGGCCGCATGGCGAGCGTCGGCACGCTCGCCGCCGGGGTCGCCCACGAGATCAACAACCCCCTCGCGTTCGTCATCGCGAACGTCGACGCGACCCTCCGGCGCATCGGCTCGATGGAGCGGCGGAGCAGCGCTCCGCGCAGCGGACCGTGGGCTCGCCCTCACGCCGACGGCCGCGGGACATCGAGCGAGCTCTCCGAGGTGCTGAGCCTCCTGGAGGACGCCCGCGAGGGCGCAGAGCGGGTGCGGCTCATCGTGCGCGATCTCCACAGCTTCTCGCGCGCCGAAGAGGACCGCCGCGGGCCGGTCGACCCCCGGCGGGTGCTCGACTCCTGCGTTCACATGGCGATGAACGAGATCCGGCACCGCGCCCGCGTCGTCCGGAGCTTCCAGGACGTGCCGCCCGTCGAGGCGAACGAGCCGCGGCTCGCGCAGGTCTTCCTGAACCTCATCGTGAACGCCGCGCAGGCCATCCCCGAAGGGCTCGCCGAGCAGAACGTGATCGAGCTCTCGACGCGCTGCGATGCCGCCGGGTGGGTCGTCGTCGAGGTGCGCGACACCGGCGCCGGGATCGCGCCCGGATCGCTCGGGCGGATCTTCGAGCCGTTCTACACGAGCAAGGGAGCGGGCGAAGGGCTCGGCCTCGGGCTCGCGATCTGCCACGCCATCGTCGCGGCGCTGAGGGGTCGGATCGAGGTGGAGAGCCGCCATGGCGAGGGGAGCACGTTCCGCGTCATCCTCCCCGCCGCCACGGCCAGCGAGGCGCGCGCCCCGGCGGCCGCCGGCTCCGGTGCGCCGAGCGGGCGGCGCGAGAGCGGCAGGCCCGCCGCGGCCGCGCCGGAGGCGGCGCCGCGACAGCGGGTCCTCATCATCGACGATGAGCCGATGCTCACGCGCGCCATCGCGGGGACGCTCGAGCCGCGGCACGAGACGACCGCCACCGCGAGCGCGCGCGACGCGCTCACCCGGATCCGCGCCGGGGAGCGCTACGACGCCATCCTGTGCGACCTCATGATGCCCGATATGACGGGGATGGATTTCTACGCATCGCTCGCCGAGCACGCACCCGAGCAGCAGCGCCGCGTCGTGTTCCTGACCGGCGGCGCCTTCACGGAGCGCAGCAAGGCGTTCCTGCAGCAGGTCAACGCCCGGCTGCTCCTGAAGCCGTTCGACGCGGCGACGCTGCTCTCGCTTGTCGACGAGGTCGTCGCCGCGCCCTGACGCGCGCTGGGCGCCTCACGCGCCGCCGACCGCTCGTCCTGCGCCCTCCGGGGGGGCACGCCTTCTTCGCGCCCTCAGTGATAGTCGCGCGATCGGAGCGTGACCTCCTCGCCGCTCGGCAGCTCCAGCCGCTCCAGCTCGCGCGCGACCACGTGGATCACCTCCCCCTGCCGCTCGACCCGCCCGGCGACGAGCAAGAGCGCGGCGTGCCGCGCCACCTGATGGTGATCTGCGAAGACCTGCTTCTGGACGATGACGTTGACCACGCCGGTCTCGTCCTCGAGCGTCACGAACGTCACGCCGCTCGCGGTCGCCGGCCGCTGGCGGCCGACCACCATCCCGGCGACCCGCACGCTCTCCCCGTTGCGCGCCGCCTTGATCTCCTCGGCGGTCCGCACGCGCCCGGCCCCGCGCCGCCGCTTGAGCGCCGGCCGCAGGTGCCGCATCGGGTGGTCGTGCAGCGACAGGCCCACGCGCCCGTAATCCAGCGCGAGCTGCTCCAGCGGCCTGAGCGGCGGAAGCCCGACGTCCCTGTCCCGCTCGATCGGCACCCCCTCGAACAACCCCTCCACGCGGGGCGCGCGCGCCCGCCAGAGCGCCTCTCTCCGGGCGGGCACCAGCGCGGCGAGCGCGCCCGCTTCGGCGAGCGCTTCCACCTCGTTCTTCTTCAGCTCTGCGCGCGTCACGAGATCCGGGAGGCTCGTGAACGGCGCCTCCTCTCGCGCGGCCACGATCGCGGCCCCAGCCGCCTCCCCGAGCCCCTTCACGAGGCGCATGCCGAGCCGCAGCGCCGGCCCCGCCGAGGGCTCGGCGCCGGGCTCGAGGGTCGCGTCCCACGCGCTCTGCACCACGCACACCGGCCGCACGTCGACGCCGTGCCGCTGCGCGTCCTGCACAAGCGCCGATGGGCTGTAGAACCCCATCGGCTGCGCGTTGAGCAGCGCGCAGGTGAACGCCACCGGGTGGTGCACCTTGAGCCAGGCCGACGCGTACACGAGCAGCGCGAAGCTCGCCGCGTGCGACTCCGGGAAGCCGTACTCGCCGAAGCCCTGGATCTGCTGGTAGAGCATCTCCCCGAACCTCGCCGAGATCCCCCGCTCGGCGAAGCCCTGGATGAGCCGCCCGCGGTGCCGCTCCAGGCGCCCGTGCTTCTTCCACGCCGCCATGTCGCGGCGCAGCTGATCGGCCTCGCCCGGCGTGTAGCCCGCGCCGACCATCGCGATCTGCATCACCTGCTCCTGGAAGAGCGGCACGCCGAGCGTGCGCTCCAGGATAGGGTCCAGGCACGGGTGCGGAGACACCGGCGGCTCCTGCCCCGTCCGCCGGCGCAGGTAGGGGTGCACCATCCCGCCCTGGATGGGCCCGGGACGCACGATCGCCACCTCGATCACCAGATCGTAGAATTTGCTCGGCTTCAGTCGCGGGAGCATCGCCATCTGGGCGCGGCTCTCTATCTGGAACACCCCCACCGTGTCGGCCCGGCCGATCGCCTCGTAGACGGCCGGGTCCTCCGGCGGGATCTGCGCGAGCGCCGCGATCGGATCGAACGCGGCGCCCCGGCCTGCACGGACCGAGAGATCCGCGGATGCAGGGTCACGAGCCGCGCCGACCGAGAGCCCCGCGGACGCGGGGTCACGAGCCGCATGAGCCGAGGGGCCCGCGAGCTCGGCGTACCGATCCGCGTGGATCAACGCGAGCGCCTTGCGGATCGCCGTCAGCATGCCGAGGGCCAGGACGTCGATCTTGAAGAAGCCGAGGTCGTCGAGGTCGTCCTTGTCCCACGGGATCACCGTGCGGCCCTCCATCCGCGCAGGCTCGACCGGGGCCACCTTGTGCAGCGGCTCCGACGACAGCACGAAGCCGCCGACGTGGATCGAGAGGTGGCGCGGGAAGCCCTCCAGCGCGCTCGCCATCAGGACGGTTTGCCGGACGCGCACGTCGTCCGGATCGAGGCCCGCCTCGCTCACCCGCTGCTCGGTGATGTCCGCCTCGTGGTGGAGCACGAGGCCGCTCAGCCTGTCGACCTGATCCGCCGAGAAACCGAACGCCTTGCCCACCTCGCGCAGCGCGCTCTTGCCGCGGTAGGCGATCACCTCCGAGACCATCGCCGCCCGGTCGCGGCCGTACATCTCGTAGATCGCCTGGATCACCTCCTCCCGGCGCTCGTGCTCGAAATCGACGTCGATGTCCGGCGGCTCGTTGCGCTCCTCCGACAGGAAGCGCTCGAAGAGCAGGTTGGACCGGGCCGGATCCACCGCCGTCACGCCGAGCACGAAGCACACCGCGCTGTTCGCCGCGCTCCCGCGGCCCTGGCAGAGGATCTGCCGCGCGCGGGCGATCTTCACGACCTGCTGCACGCTGAGGAAGTAGGGGGCCACGCCGAGCTTCGCGATCAGGGCGAGCTCCTTCTCGATCTGCGCGCGCACCTGCGGCGGCGTCCCCTCCGGGTAGCGGTCGCGGCAGCCCTCCTCGGTGAGGCGGCGCAGCGCCTGATCCGACGTCTCCCCCGGCATGCAGAGGGCGTCGCTCGGGAAGCTGTAGCGGAGCTCGGCCAGCGAGAAGCGGCAGCGGGACGCGACCTCCACCGTGCGCGCGACCCAGGCCGGATGATCGCGGAACAGCGCCGCCATCTGCGCGCCGGACCGCACGTACGCCTCCGCGTTCGGCGCGATCCGCGTCCCGGCTTGATCGAGCGTGGCCTTGGTCCGGATGCACGTGAGCACGTCGGCGAGCGGCTTGCGCGACGGGTGATGGTAGAGCGGGCGCGCGGTCGGCACCACGCAGGGGCCGTAGCGCCGCTCCGCCGCGAGGGCCGCCGCGATGCGCTCGCCGTCGCGGCGGTCGAGGTGCTTCCAGGTCGCGACGAGCGCGCGCTCGCCGAACGCGTCGCGCAGCGCGCCGATGAGCGCGCCGGAGACGGCCGCGGGCACGAGCGGATCGAGCGGCACGATCGCGGAGAGGCCCCGCGGCGCCGCCGCGATCGCCTCCGCCGAGAGGCTCGCCGTACCCTTCTCGCAATCGGCGTGCGCGATCGTGAGCAGCCGGCAGAGGTTCGCGTAACCCTCGTTGTCCTCGACCAGGAGGACCACCGAGGGCTGGACCTCCGGCGCGCGCTCGGCGCGCGGCGCGACGCGCTCGACCGCCGAGCGCGGCGCGCCGATCGTCAGCTCGGCCCCGACGATCACGCGCTGCTCGATCTTCTTCGCCGCCGTGTGCGCGCGGACGCTGCCGTAGAGCCCGTCGCGATCGCAGAGCGCGAGCGCCTCGAGGCCGATCTCCTTGGCGCGGTGCACGAGCTCCTCGGGGTGCGAGGCGCCCTCGAGGAACGAGAAGCAGGAGCGGCCGCACAGCTCCGCGAACGGCACCGAGGCGCCGGCGCTCACTCGCACCACCCCTGCAGGAAGGCCTCGCCCGTCGCGCGGTCGACGTAGATCCACGCCTCACCGCAGGAGCTCGCGCTCGCGCCGTCGCGGAGAGGACGCAGCTCGCCGAGGCGCGCCGGGGCGGCCCTGCCGGACGGAGAGCCCGAGACCAGCCAGGCGCGCGCGTAATCGCGCGAGGCCGGCGTGGGCGTCCACCACTCCACCGCGTCGATCCGCATCACGAAGGAGAGCCGCTCGATCGCGTAGAGGTGCCGGTCGACCGCCACGATCGCCCCGCGCCCCACGCGGCCGAGCGGGATCGGCTGCGCGAGGAGCCGCGCGGGCTCCGGCGCCGGCGCGTCGGCGCCCTCCACGCGCTCGCCCGCGGCCGCCCCCTGCTCCGCCGCGGCCCGATCCGCCGCGGCGCGCGCGCGGGCCGCGGCGGACGCGCGCGCCGTGGCCGCCTCGTCCGCGACCGGCACGAGCCGCGAGCGCGCCTCGGGGCGGTGCGCGTCGGCGATCTCCAGGACGCCCACCCGCTCCGCGCCGATCTCGGCCGAGAGCTCGGCCAGGAGCGCCGGCAGGCTGTCCGGATCGACCGACCGATCGCGCGACAGATCGAGCTGCACCCGGCGGGCGCGCGCGATGCGGGAGGCGATGAGGTGGACCCCCACCGCGGGCGCCGCGAGCTCGATCCGATCGAGCTTCGCCCTGAGCGGGCGGAGCAGGTCGCCCGCGTCCGAGAGGGGCACCGGCATGTCGACGTGGAAGCGCAGCGAAGGGCCGCGCGCCTCGTCTTCCAGGAGCGCGGCGACGTCGTCCTCGCGATCACCGAGGCGGAGCCGCGCGATCGAGCGATCGTAGGCGATCGCCACGTTGAGCCGACCGCACGCCTCGCCGCGCGCGGCGAGCCGCGACGCGATCCGCGACGTCATGCCGCGCAGCACGAACAGGAGCGACTCGGCGCTCTCGACCGGCTCGTCGAAGAGCACCTCCTCCTCGATCAACCGGGGCACCTCGTACGGCAGGAGCGGCACGGGATCGCGGCCGGCGAGGAGCTCCATCACCTCGGCCGTCCGCGGGCCCAGCCGCGCCGCCGCCTGCGCCCGCGGCAGGCGCGCGAGATCCTCGACGCGGAGCACGCCGAGCCGGACGAGGAAGCTCGCCACCTCGCGCTCGACCGGGAGCGCCTGCACCGGCAGGGGCCCGATCGCCTGCGCCCCCTTGCCCGGCGGCGCGATCGGCGCCTCCGCCCCTGCCCCGCCGTCCGCGTGCGCGCCGAAGCGCGCCAGCGCCTGCGCGAGCCGCGGCCCGTCGGCGATCGCGAGCCGCGCCCGGTGGCCGAGCGCCGCCACGCGCTCGCCGAGATCGCCGAGCAGCGCCTCCTCGCCGCCGACGAGGTGCGACGCCCCGGTGATGTCGAGCCACACCGTGTCGTACGGGCCGTCGCCCCAGGGGCTCCGCGCCGCGCTCGCGGCGCGCTCACCAGCGCGGCCCGCCCGCGACGCCCCCGCGCGCGCCGCAGCGCCCTGCTCGCCGAGCTGGATCGCCGCCGTCGCCCCGAGCCCGAGCGCCACCTCGGCGACCCGGCCGAGCGCCGCGTCCATCTCGGTGAACGTCACCCGGTGGATCGCGAGGTGCGCGACCAGCGCCGCCGCCTCGACGACCTTCTGCCCCGGCCTCACCCCGTACCGCCTCGCCTCGTCGTCGACGACGTCGAGCACCGCTACCGGCGCCGCCGGCTCGCGCTCGGACCGCGCGCCGAGCGCCGCCCGGCGCTCCTCCTCGCCCCCGATGATCACCGCGAGCGGCGCCTTCCCGCTCGGTGAGACCGGTCCACGCTGCTTCACCAGCTCGCACGCGAGCTGCGGGAGCACGATCGCCACAATGCGCCTCGTCGCCATCGCCTCTCCTCCCTCACGCCCGCGACAGCGCGGGCCGCGCCTCGCTTCCCGCCGCCCGCTCCGCCTTCTCCCGCGATCGATCCCCGAGCACCACCGGTGTCGGCGAGGTCACGCGCCCGCGGCGATCCTTTGCGACGCGGACCATCAACCGCCCCTCGGCGACCTGCTCGAGCTCCAGCCGCATCGCGACCGGCAGCGGCATCGGCCGCGCCGCCTGGCGATCGGTGAGGAGCAGGATCGTCCCGTCGCTCCCCTCGGTCGCCAGGGCGAGCTTGCGCACCACGTTGACCCATCGCGCGAGGTCCTCCTCGCGGCGCCCCGCCGCGGGCGCGCCCCGCTCCCCTTTCCCCGCGCCCTGACCGAAGGCCCCCGGGACCCCGGCCACGTCGATCACGAGCACCGCGAACGCCCGGCTCATCGCCATCCGGACCGCGACCTTGGCGAGCATCTCCACGGGGGGCCGCGCCACGAGCAGCCGGCTCAGGTCGACCCCCGCGCGCGCGACCGCCGG
Organism: Sorangium sp. So ce590; assembly: GCF_051521365.1. Lineage (NCBI taxonomy): Bacteria > Pseudomonadati > Myxococcota > Polyangiales > Polyangiaceae > Sorangium > Sorangium sp. So ce590. Next base: position 2,235,637 of record NZ_CP150346.1, on the reverse strand, counting down.
CGCGAAGAGCGAGCCGCTCGGGTCGATCCACGCGCACCACGCGCCCGCCGTCGCGCTCGTCCCGCGCAGCCGCGCCTCCACCTGCGCCGACGCGCACGCAGAGAGGGCGAGCGAGGTGGAGCGCCCCAGCCCCCGCGGCGCGGCGAGCTCCACGACCCCCCCGCGCGGAAGGCCCCCTTCCGGGAGCGCTTCGTTGATTTCCTGTATACTGAGCGGCAGCGTCTTGGCGCGCGCTTCGAACTCGGGGAGGGTGTGGCGCAGGAGGTCCCGGGCGAGAGGAGCGGCAAGAGCGGCGGGCGACATACTGAACATGGTAACAGTGACCTCGCGAAGCCGCCAACTTTGCTGGACGAACAAAGTCCTACCTGTGCCCGTCGTGTTCCACTTTCTCCCTTCCAGGACGGCGGAATGCCCTCGTCGGCGATCTGTGATCGGCAGGGTGACAGGACGACGGGGATGAGGGGAATGCCCGTCTGGGTTCTTCAATAAGTTCGGCTCGCGGCCTGTCGACCTGGGGACCGTCGAGGGCCGGCGCGGCGCTCCTGTTGGCGCGCTGGCGGAGCATCTGCCGCTTCGGCGTCAATGCGGCGGAGCGGCCGCTCCGGGGACAGCGGCCGCATCGGGGGCGTCCCCGATGTAACGGGAGCTCGGCCGGATGAGGCGCCCCGCGCGCCGCTGCTCGTCGATGTGGGCGCACCAGCCGGCGACCCTGCCCACCGCGAAGGTCGGCGAGAAGAGCGCGCGCGGCAGCCCGAGCGCGTCGAGCAGCACCGCCGTGTAGAACTCGACGTTCGCGCGCAGCGGGCGATCCGGGTGCCGCGCGCGGAGGGCCGCCTCCGCCGCCCGCTCGACCGCGCGCGCCAGCGCGAGCCGGGCGCCTCGCGCCCCGCCGGCCGTCCGCTCGAGCCGCTCGATCGCCCGCTCGAGCACCGCCGCCCGCGGATCCCTCACCCGGTAGATCCGGTGCCCCATGCCCATGATCCGCCGCCCCGCCGCGAGCTCCGCCTGGATCCAGCGCTCGGCGCTGCCCGGGGACGGCGCGCCGCCCTCGCCCGCCGCCCCGATGGCGTCGAGCATGTCGAGCACCGGCCCCGGCGCGCCGCCGTGGAGCGGCCCCTTCAGCGCGCCGATCGCCGCGACCACCGCCGAGATCGCGTCCGACCCCGTCGAGGTGACCACGCGCGCGGCGAAGGTGGACGCGTTCATGCCGTGGTCCGAGACCGTCACGAGGTAGGTATCGAGCTCGCGCGCCTCGGCCTCGCTCGCCGCCGCGCCGCGCACCATGCGCAGGTAGTCGGCCGAGAGCCGGAGCGCCGGATCGGGCGCGACCGGCGCCTCGCCCGCGCAGCGCCGCGACCAGGCCGCCGCGAACGTCGCGACCGCCCCGGCGATCGCCGCGGGCGGGGCGTCGCCCCGGTGGTGCGCGACCGCGGCGCGGAGCGCGTCCATGCCGTCGCCCGCGTCGAGCGCGTCCCCGAGCCGCCCGAGCAGCGCGAAGGCCCGCGTCCGCCCCTCGGCGATCGCTCTCCGGAGCGACTCGCGCGCAGGCGCCGACGGCAACGCGCCGCCCCAGAGCAGCCCGCACGCGTCCTCGAAGGTCACCCCGCCGTCGCCGGCGAGCGCCTCGACGTCGTGGCCGGCGAGGGTGAGCCTCCCCCGCTCCCCGTCCACCTCCGAGAGCCGCGTCTCCGCCACCACAACACCCTCCAGGCCGCTCGCGAGCGGCGCCGCCATGTCCCTCATTCCGATCACCTCCACCGAGGACATGTTGGGCATCGCATGAAGTTGATCAACCTTGATTGTACAATCAACCATGCACGCTATCGGAGTGCGTCGAGGATGCCGCCGGGCGCGGGTCGCCCAGCCCGCGCCTCCCCGGCTCGGGCGCGGCGCACGGTGGGCGCTCGCGGGCGGCGGCCACCCGGCGCGTGGCCCGCGCCTGCGCGAAGAATCCCGGCGAGGACCGGGGAAGCCGGTGCTAGGAGGGACACAGGCGCCCGGCGATCCGCGGGCCGCGCCTCCGGCATCGGTCGACGGGATCTGGAGCTGACGTTGATGGACCCTCATGGTTGATCTACCTGAATCGGAGCAGCGGCCTTCGGCGTACGTGACCGGCGCCGAGGCGGCGGAGCTGCTCGGCGTGAAGCGGGAGACGCTCTATGCGTATGCGAGCCGAGGCGTGCTCCGGGGCGTGCCCGGCGGGCGAGGGCGCGCGCGGCTCTACCTGAGGGCGGACATCGAGCGGCTCAGGGCCCGGCATGACGCGCGCGCCGGCCACGGCCCCGTCGCCGCCGAGGCGCTCCGGTGGGGCGAGCCGGTGCTCGAGTCGGCGCTCACGGCGATCGGCCCGCGCGGGCCCGTCTACCGGGGCAAGGAGGCGGTCGCGCTGGCGCTCGAGGACGTGCCGTTCGAGGCGGTCGCCGAGCTGCTGTGGACCGGCGAGCTGCCGGCGGAGGGCGCGCCGGCGGCGCGACCCGGCCGGCTGGGCGTCCGCCCGGCGAAGCTCGCGGCGCTCCTGCCGGAGGGCGCGCCGCCGTTCACCGCGCTCGCGCTCGTGGTGCCCGCGCTCGGCGCGCACGACGCGACCCGCCACGTGGGCGCGCCCTCGGGCGACGGGCGCATCCCCACGAGCGACGCGGAGCGCGCGCGGGCGCGGGCGCTCGTGCGATCGCTCGCGGCGCTCGTCGGCCTCGGGCGGGAGGCGGGCAGGGCGACCGCCGCCCTCGAGGCCGAGGGGACGGCGCGGCGCCTGCTCGTCGCCCTCGGCGCGAACCCCACGAAGAAGGCGGAGCGCGCCGTGAACCGGGCGCTGCTGGTGTCGGCCGATCACGAGCTGAACGCCTCGACGTTCGCGGTCCGGGTGGCCGCCTCCACCGGGGCCGACCTCTACGCCTGCGTCAGCGCCGGGCTCGCGGCGCTCTCCGGCCCGAGGCACGGCGGCGCCAGCGACCGGGTGGAAGCCCTGGTCGCCGAAGCGAGCCGGCCCGAGCGCGCCGCCGCCGCGGTCCACGAGCGGCTGCGCCGCGGCGAGCCCATCGCCGGCTTCGGGCACCGGCTCTACCCCGAGGGCGACCCCCGCGCCCGGGCGCTGCTCGACACGGCCCGGGCGCTCGCGCCGCAGAGCGCGGCGCTGCGCACGGTCCTCGCGCTCGTCGACGCGCTGCGCGACGCCGGTCACGACCCGCCGTCGCTCGACGTTGGCCTCGTCGCGATCGCCGCAGCGCTCGGCCTGCCGGCCGGCTCGGCGGCGGCGCTCTTCGCGGTGGGGCGCGCCGCGGGGTGGATCGCCCACGCGTTCGAGCAGCGGGAGGCCGGGTACATGCTGCGGCCCCGCGCCCGGTACACCGGGCCCTGATCGCCGCGCTGCCGCGCCCTAAAAATCGACCTGCATGCCGAGCTCGACCACCCGGTTGGGCGGCAGACCGAAGTACGCCGTGGCCGGCCGCGCGTTCCGCGAGATGAACGCGAACAGCCCCTTTCGCCACCGGGACATCTTCGAGCTCCCCGTCGTCAGCAGCGTCTCCCGGCCGAGGTAGTAGCTCGTCCGCCCGAGATCGATGTGGAGCCCGTGCCGCTTGCACCCCTCCAGCACCGACGGGGCGTTCGGCGTCTGCATGAAGCCGTAGCACGCCGTCACCTGGTAGATGCCCTCGCCCCGCGGGATCACCGTCATGCGCCGCTCCGCCGGCACCTCCGGCACGTTCAGCACCTGGATCGAGAGGAGCACCACCTGCTCGTGCAGCACCTGGTTGTGCTTCACGTGGTGCAGCAGGATCGGCGGCGTGCCCTCCGGGCTCGACGCCATGAAGACCGCCGTCCCGCGCACCCGGTGCGGCTTCACGCGCTTCACGTCCTCGAGGAACGTGTCGAGCGGCAAGATCACCGACCTGATCGCCGCGGCGAGGTGCTTGCGCCCCGTCTTCCACGTCGTCATCACCGTGAAGATCGCCGCCCCCATCACGATGGGCACCCAGCCCCCGTGGAAGAACTTGGCGCTGTTCGCCACGAAGAACGCGAGATCGATCACCAGGAAGAGCCCGGCCAGCGGGAGCGACTTCCAGAGCGGCCAGCCCCACGTCTTCCGCGTGACCACGTAGTAGACCACCGTCGTGATCCCCATCGTGCCCGTGACGGCGATGCCGTACGCGGCCGCGAGCGCGCTCGAGCTCTTGAAGGCGAGCACAAGCACGAGGCACGAGATCAGGAGCCCGCTGTTCACCTCGGGGATGTAGATCTGCCCCGCCTCGTCCTTCGAGGTGTGGATCACCGTGACGCGCGGGAAGTACCCGAGCTGCACCGCCTGCTGCGTCAGCGAGAAAGCCCCGGAGATGAGCGCCTGAGACGCCACGACCGTCGCCGCGGTCGCGATCGCCACCGTGGGGTAGAGCGCCCACGACGGGACCAGCGCGTAGAACGGGTTCGCCGCGGCGGCGGGGTCCTCGAGGAGCTTGGCGCCCTGACCGAAATAGTTGATGAGCAGCCCCGGCCAGACGATCGTGTACCAGGTGTACTTGATCGGCCCGCGGCCGAAATGACCCATGTCGGCGTACAGCGCCTCGCCGCCCGTGATGCAGAGGACGACCGCGCCGAGGATCAGGAAGCCGTGCACGTTGTTCTCGGCGAAGAAGCTCACGGCGTAGGTCGGTGAGACGGCCCGGAGCACGCCGGGGCTGTGGAGGATCTCCTTGGCCCCGAGCAGCGTGAGCGCCATGAACCACACGAGCGTCACCGGCCCGAAGATCGTCCCGACGCCGACCGTGCCGCGCTTCTGCACGAGGAACACGGCGAGCAGCACGGCGCACGTGATCGGCACGACGGCGGGCCTCAGCGTCGACGTCGCGACCTCGAGGCCCTCCACCGCCGAGAGCACCGAGATCGCCGGCGTGATCACGCCGTCGCCGTAGAGGAGCGCGGCGCCGATGAGGACGAGGAGCACGAGGAGGCCACGACCATCGCCCTTGCGCTCGCTGTTCGGGACGAGCGCGAGCAGCGCGAGGATGCCGCCCGCCCCTTCGTTGTCAGCCCGCGTGATGAACGTCACGTATTTGACGGTCACCACCATCATCAGCGCCCAGAACATGAGCGAGAGCACGCCGAGCACGTTCTGCGGCGTCGAAGCGACATGATGCGGGCTGATCGGGCTGAAGCACTCCTTCATCGCGTAGAGGGGGCTCGTCCCGATGTCGCCGTAGACGACCCCGAGCGCCGCAAGCATCAGCGGCCACGTCTTCTTCGGGCTCGCTCCGTGAGCGCCCTCGGCCGGCGCAGACGCCGCGGGGCGCTCTGAGCCCGGGGCCGGTTGTGGGCTTGTCGTCATGGGGCGCGGATCCTACTCCATCGCGAGCGCCCCCCGCGAGGAGGCGGGGCGCGCGGTCTCAACCGAGCGCGCGCGCCGCCGCGGTGAGATCGTCGATGAAGCGGGAGAGCTCGGCTTGCCTGGAAGCCTCGTCCGGCATGCGCAGGATCGACGCGGGGTGCACGGTCGCCAGCGTGCGCGGCGCGAGCGGCGAGGCGACGATCCGGCCGCGATCGCGCGTGACCCTGAACGAGCTGCCGAGCAGCGCCTGCGCCGCCGTCGCGCCGAGGCATACGACGATCGCCGGCTGCACCGCCGCGATCTCCGCGGCGAGCCAGGGAAGGCACGCGCGGATCTCGCGCGCGTCCGGCTTCTTGTGGATACGGCGCTTGCCGCGCGGCTCCCACTTGAAGTGCTTGACCACGTTGGTCACGTACGCCCGGCGCCGATCGATCCCCGCCGCCTCGAGCGCGCGATCGAGCAGCTGCCCCGCCGGGCCCACGAACGGCTTGCCGGCCAGATCCTCCTTGTCGCCCGGTTGCTCGCCGACGAGGAGCACGTCCGAGCGCGCCGCGCCCTCGCCGAACACCGTCTGCGTCCCCCGCTCCCAGAGCGGGCACGCCCGGCAGCCCGCGGCGGCCTCGCGCAGGCGCGGCAACGAAGGATCGCTGGGGACCAGGGCCGCCGCCGTCGCCTCGCCGGCGCCGGCGTCGCGCCCTGCTGCATTTCGTCTCGCCACGGTCGCCATGGATTTCCCTGGAGCATCGCGCGTGCCACCCGCGCCGCGCCGCGCTCGAACGCGCCGCGTCGCGAGGAAGCGCGACCGAGCCGTCTTGACGGCTCCTGGTGGCCTTCCCATAGTGCCCAGGTCCCTCGAATTGACCCACCAGTCAGAATGCCCCGACTCGCCGATCGCCGCGCCAGGATCGAGTTGCTCCGCGCCGCCGAGGCGGCCTTCACCGAGCGCGGCCTGGCCGCGGCGCGGGTCGAGGACATCACCGAGCGGGCCGGCGTCTCGAAGGGCGCTTTCTACCTGCACTTCCACAGCAAGGACGACTGCTTCAAGCAGATCGTCGAGACCTTCATCGCGCGGCTCGCGGGGTGCGTGGAGCTGCCGCTCATCGCCGTCGAGGGCGTCGATCGAGCCCCGGTGAGCGAGTACTTCAAGCGGCTCCTCGCCCACGACATCGAGGTGCTCGAGTTCTGCTGGCAGAACCGGGCGCTCCTCAAGATGATGCAAGCGGGCGGCGGCGGGGCCCCCTACGCCTACCTGATCGACGAGTTCGCCCAGCGCGTCGCGTGCCTCGTGGAGAGCCGCGTCCGGTACGCGATCGACATCGGCCTCTACCGGCGCGACCTCGATCCGAGCGTCATCGCGGCGCTCATCTCGGGCGCCTTCGATCGCCTGGTCCGCAAGCTCATCGACGCGCCCTCCAGGCCAGACATCGCCGACTGGTGTGCGCAGGTGCTCCAGCTCTTCATGCAGGGCCTGCTCACCCCGGAGGCGCGCGCCGTCGCTGACCTGCCGGTCACGGAAGCGCCGCCGCGCAGCGCGCGGCAGACCGCCGGCTCGGCTCCCGCATCAGGGCCGGGTCGCGAGCGCCGGCGCTCGAAGGCCAAGACGACCTGAGGCGCGCGCCGCCTGCCCGCGGCCCTCGGCGACGGCTGCGGTGCGCGCCGACCGCGGGTCGTCGTCAACCGGCGACGGTGAGCCGAGCCCGCCGTCGACCGCTACGGTGCCGGAAGTAAGGAATTACCTGAACCAGCACGCGGATCCCCGGTTCAATCACGGCAAATGTACAGGAAATCCCTGACTAGTGATTCCTCATTGCCCTAGCGGTCGGCCGAGCTGCAGGTGAGGTAGAGCTAACGGTCAACGGGGACTTCGGCCTCGGGACAGTGAGGGGGAGGATCGGGGAGTCGGAGGGAAACCGCCCGGGCGCCCCGGAGGAGCGCAGCCTTGGGGGAGCGGTCCTGATCGTTCGACCGCGCCATGGTGACCATCGCGCGCTCTGGCCGATAACAGGCGCTCTCCGGGCGGTTCTCCGCAGGGGAATGGGGCTGTCGAGGGGGCTGTATGAGCACACGATCGGGTTGCGACAGACGGTTGATCCAGGAGCTGATCCGGCAGACGTGCCGTTCGCTCCAGTGGCGCGCCGACACGGAGAGGTCGATCGCGGACAGGATCGAGGTTGCCCTCGCCGAGCACGCGCTCCACGTCTCCACCCCGGACGTCGACCTGCGCGTCCGGCTGACCCGGGACTTCGCGCTCGCCATCGCGATACGCGTGCTCTCCTTCGGCGACGACGCCGAGGAGTCCCTGTGCAAAGCCCTCTTTCAGGACAGGTCGCTCATGGCGGAGCTCGTGAAGTCAGAGTGGCAGCTCGTGCGCACCGCCTGCAGGACGGCCGAGCGGACCGCCGGGAGGCTGGTGCTGCTGACGACGGTGCCTGAGGCGTGACGCGGAGAGCAGGACGCGCCCCCGGAGCTCGCGCGGAGGACTCACGGCGGCGGACCGGCGGGAACGTGACCCAGCGGCGTACTCGCATGCTCGACCCGGCACCACGGCGCGCTGACCCCTGGAAGCTGCTGTCAAGAAGAGCGAGGAACACCGCATGACGCGGCCAGGCCCACGAGGCGATGCAGATGGCGTCCCAGACCACCTACAGCATCTACGTTCGCTTCCGGGGCAGGCGGCTCGCGCTCATGAAGCACATCCGCTCGCTCGAGACGGCGCGCGCCTCGCTGCGGGCCCTGCGGGCCGAGCGGTTCCACGACGCGGATCAGGTGTTCCTCGTCAACGACGCGACGAAGCAGGTTGTCGACGAGCAGGGGTGGGAGGACGACCGGGAGCCCAGCGCGGACCGGGAGCTCAGCGTCAGCCTCCGCATCGGGGCCGATGACCAGCGCGGGGAGCGCGCACACGAGGCGGGGAGCCAGGCGGATCGAGCGCTGCGGGAGGCGCGCGAGGCCCCCGCGCCGCGCGCGGCGCCCGCCGAGCACGAGGCGCGGGCCGAGGACAAGGCGCGGCGCGAGCCGCCCGAGAGGAGGTCGCCGAGGGTCGAGAGCCCGGAACCCCCGCGCACACGTCTGCGCCGCGCGATGGCGGCAGCCCAGGTCGCCCGGGCGCGTCACGACGCCGCGCTGGAAGCCATGACCAGGCTCCAGCCCAGCGGGAAGATGGATGAGAGGACGCTGATGAGGCTCAATGACTCCGCCCGCACGGCGTCCGACCGATCGGCGCACGTCATCGAGCAGCTCGAGCAGCTCCTGAAGCGCCTGGAAGGGGCGCGCTGAGCAAGGTGGGGTGGCCGCCAGGCGCCGTGTCCGGCGCTCCGCGCCGGCGAGGACAGGCACGTTGACCGATCGCTCGCAGCAACCCTAGCTTCGCCCCTGTCTGCTCCCGCGGCAGCGAGACGCCAGAGAGAACGCTTAACCGTTCAAGCCAACAATGCCGGAACAGAAGAAGTCACGCCGGACGCAACTCAGAGCACCGGGCCACAGCGACGCCGCGCCCCATGCCGGCAGGGCGGCTGCGCCGAGGCGCGCGCCGGACCCGCTTCAGGACGCCGGGGAGGAGGCCGCGGCGGGCGAGCCGCACGCCGGGAACGAGCGGCGCTTTCCGGTCGTCTGCGTCGTCGCGTCGGCCGGTGGACGCGGCGCGATCGCGGAGCTCCTCCGGCGGATGCCGAGCAGGGACACGAGGCTCTCCCTCGTGCTGAGCTACAGCGCAGATCCTGGGGAGATCCCGGTCCTCGAGCTCGCGGCGCAGAGCAGCCCGCTCCCCGTGACCGAGCTTCGACCAGGGGCGAGGCTCGTGCCAGGTCACGTCCATGTCCTGCCCCCGGACACGCGCGCGACGCTCGACGGCTTGCGCGTCGAGCTCGCGCCGCGCAGCGAGGGCGACCCGAGCCCCGCCGATGCTTTCCTGCGCTCGCTCGCGATCGAGCTGGGGTCGAGCGCGGTGGGCGTCGTGCTGTCCGGCGTCGGGAGCGAAGGTGCCCTCGGGCTCAAGGATGTGAAGGCGGAGGGCGGGGTCACGTTCGCGGAGGATCCGCGCACCGCCGAGCGGCCGGCGCTCCCGCGCAACGCCATCGCGGCCGGAGGCGTCGACTTCCCCCTCAGCGTCGAGGCGATCGCGGCGGAGCTCGTGAGGATGGGCCGCCCCGGTCGCGCGCTCACCCCGTGGCTCGCGCAGGGCACATCCCTGGGGGTGGACCCGGATCTCGGCAAGCTCTTCAGGCTGCTTCACGCCGCGATGGGCGTGGACTTCAGCCACTATAAAAAGAGCACGCTGAAGCGCCGCATCCAGCGTCGAATGACGCTCCACAAGCTCGCGGCCCTGCAGGAGTACCTCGATCAACTGAGAGCTGACCCGGACGAGCTCGCGCACCTCTACCAGGAGCTCCTCATCAAGGTGACCACGTTCTTCCGCGATCCGGGCGCCTTCGCCGCGCTGAAGACCCACGTGTTCCCGGTGCTCATGCACAAGAGGCCGCAGGACTCCCCCATTCGCCTCTGGGTGCCGGGCTGCTCGACGGGCGAGGAGGTTTACTCTCTCGCGATCTCGCTGCTCGAGTTCCTCGAAGCCGACGCGAGCGACAACGCGGTCCAGATCTTCGGCACCGACCTGAGCGAGGCCGCCATCCAGCAGGCGCGCGCCGGGATCTACATCGATAGCATCTCGTTCGACGTCTCGCCCAGCCGGCTGCGCCGCTTCTTCGTCAGGGTGCACGGCGGCTTCCAGGTCAACAAGGCGGTCCGCGACCTGTGCATCTTCTCGCGCCACAACGCCGCGGCGGACCCGCCCCTCGCGAAGCTCGATCTCATCAGCTGTCGCAACCTGATGATCTACCTGGAGCCGAGCCTGCAGCGCCGGCTGCTGCACACCTTCCACCAGGCCCTCAAGCCCACCGGCTTCTTGCTCCTCGGCTCCTCCGAGAGCATCAGCACGATGTCCGACCTGTTCGGGGTCGTGGACAGGACCCACAGGATCTTCTGCAAGCGCGCCGCCTCGGAGGCGACCTGCGCGGGCGGCCTCCCCGCCGCGCCCGCCCTCCCCGCGCTGGAGCCCGCGCCCGCGCTGGAGCCCGCGCCCGCGCTGGAGCCCGCGCCCGCGCTGGAGCCCGCGCCCGCGCTGGAGAAGGAGAAGCCGCGCAGCCCCGAGGGGCTCATCATGGACGCGGTGCGCAAGGAGGCCGACGCCATCGTCATGGCGCGCTACGCCCCCGCCGGCGTGGTGGTCGACGAGGAGATGCAGATCGTCCAGTTCCGGGGCAAGACAGGGCCCTACCTCGAGCCGGCGCCGGGCGACGCCAGCCTGCACCTCTTCAAGATGGCCCGGGAGGGGCTCCTGCTCGGCCTCCGGGCTGCCATCGACGCATCGATGAACTCGGGCGCGATGGCCCGCAAGGAGAAGATCAAGGTCCGGCAGGGAGACAGGCGCCGGGACGTCGACGTCGAGGTGTGGCCGCTCAAGGTGCGGCTCCCGCAGGGGCGCTGTTTCCTCGTCGTCTTCTCCGAGTCGGGCGGGCCCAGGCTGGATCGGCCGGGCGACGATCCGGCCCAGAGCGATCCCCAGAAGGATCTGGAGATCGCCCAGCTCCGCAGGGAGCTCGTGACCACGAGGGAGTACCTCCAGTCGCTCATCGATGAGCTGGAGGCAACGAACGAGGAGCTCCTCTGCACGAACGAGGAGCTCCTCGCGAGCAACGACGAGCTGCACCGGATGAACGACGCGCTCGAGTCCGCCCACGAAGAGCTCCGGTCGGCGAACCAGGAGCTGACGGCCATCAACGAGGAGCTCCGCAGCAGCAGCGTCGCGCTCGGGCTCGCCAACGACGATCTGCGCAACCTCCTCGGCAGCATGAACATCCCGGTCCTGATGCTCGACGCGGACCTGCGGATCCGCCGCGTCGCCGGCGCGGCCGACAAGCTGCTCGGCCTCGGCGCGAGCGACGTGGGCAGGTCGATCCTCGAGGTGAAGCCGAGGAGCGCGGCCGACATCGCGCCCGTCGTCGCCGAGGTGCTCGACACGAGGAGCACCGTCGAGCGGCAGGTCGAGGATCGCGAGGGGCGCCTCTATCTCATGCGAGCGCGCCCCTTCCGGACCACCGGGAACGAGGTGGACGGCGCGGTGATCTGCTGGCTGGAGAGCGACGCGCCGAGGCGTGCCGGGCGCGAGCTCGCGGGCGCGCGCGATCGCATCTCCGCCGTCTTCGAGGTGCTGCGCCACCCGTTCCTCCTGCTCGACGGCGAGCTCCGGATCCGCGCGGCCACCCGGCGGTACTGCGAGCTGTTCATGGTCCCGCTCGGGGACATCGAGGGGCGGCCCCTCTCGGCCATCGACGCCGGGTGGAACACCCCGCAGCTGGAGCTGCGGCTCCGGGACGTCCTCCGCCGCAGCGCCGCGCTCGTCGACTTCCGCCTCGAGGCCGTGCTCGCGCACGCCGGGCGGCGGACGCTGTCGTTCTCCGCCTTCCGGCTCCAGGCCGACGAGGGCGAGCTCCCGGCGTTGCTGCTCGTCGTCGAGGACAGGACGGGGCCCGAGAAGGACGAGCCCCCTCCGCCGGGGCTACGGCCAGCGCGCCGCGCCGGCCCCGACTGACGCCCTCACCGCCGCCGCGCCCGCCAGTCCCCCGAGTCGATGCGGGGACACCCCAGCGCCTGGCCCGCGGGCATCAGGTACGCCTCGCAGGGCGCGCCCCCGTCGAGCTGGATCGGCTCGCGCCGGAAGAGATCGGGGCAGCCCTCGTAGACGTCGAGCGAGGCGAGCGTCTCCCGATCCGGCTCGTAGAGCTCCCCGAGGACCGCGTTCGAGCCGCCGCGCACGAGCGCCGGGTAGGCGCCGAGGTCGGCGAGCTCGAACGACCGGGCGGTGCGGGCGCCCCCGAGGTAGCGCGCGCGCCCGAGCAGCCCGTGCGAGCGCTCGCCCCGCATCAGCGTGCCGTAGACGAACAGGCGCAACGGCGCCGTCACCGGCAGTGCTGTTCGACCGCGGCGAGCAGCTGCTCGAGGTTGATCGGCTTCTTGAGGAACTGCGCCGCGCCGAGCGAGGACACGAACTCGTCGCGGCCTGTCGCCGAGATGATCACCACCGGGATCGACGCGAGCTCCGGGTCCTTCTTCTGCTCTGCCCTGAACTGCCAGCCATCCATGATGGGCATCATGAGATCGAGCAGGATGAGGCCAGGCCTGGGATCCGTTCGAAGCGCGCTGAGCGCCTCGCCGCCGTGCGCCGCCGACGCGACGGCGTAGCCCTCCTCTTGCAGGAGCTCGGCGAGGGTCTCTCGAATATCCGGATCATCATCGACAACGAGGATCCTCTTCAAGGGAGTGGCAGGCACGGTGCATCAACCACTATGCGAAAGCCTGACGTCACGGCGAAACAGGGAAAGCCCTGAATCCCTGCTCGGGGTCCGCTTGATCAGGCCTGTTCTGCGAGGAAGGGGGCGCATGAAGGTCTCTCTGCGGCAATGGGCGCCTCGGAGCGGAGCCCGCTCGATCGACGCCCCTCACGCCGTGGACCCGCGTGGAGTCGACGGTCCTCAAGCCGGACGGGTCAGGCAGGAGGGGTTCGGGCGTGCGCATCGTGCTCGATCGTCGGAGGTCGAGCACGAGATGTTACAGCACGGTCGCGCTCCGGCGAAGCCGCTCTCTGTCCGATCTGCGGCCTGCCAGGGTGAGCATCGCGCGGCTCGGTCGCGCTCCACCAGGTCATGAGCCTGCGATCGTACCACCGGCGCGGTGGTGCGCAGCAGCGCGGCCCACCGGAACAGCGGCGCGAGGCGCGCGGCGCGGCTCGAGCGGGCAGCGTCAACCTTCCTGGCCCGCGGCGCCGAGCACCACCCTCGAAAGGGTGCTCAGCAGCACATCGATGTCCACCGGCTTCGGGATGAGCGCGGCCGCGCGCAGCCGCTCGGCGATCGCCTGCATCTCGTGGGGCAGGCGGGCCGAGAAGATCATGAGGGGAGAGGGCGTGCCGAGCCCCTCGATCTCGGAGACGAACCGGTCCGTCGTCATGCCCGGCATCGTCAGATCGAGGAGGACGGCGTGGAAGCGTCGCTCCGCGAGCGCGTCGAGCACCGCGCCCGCGGTCGCGGTCAGCTCGACCTCGTATCCTTCCAGCGTCAGGAGCTCCTGCAGCATTGCCGCAGTGTCAACGTCGTCCTCTGCAACCAGGATCACGTGCTTGCCACACATGGCTCCCCTCGGCTTTCCTCGGAAACGGGGGCCGCTGCGCAGGGCGGCGCGCCATCTTTCCTCCACGCACGGAGGAGCGACGCTCGACGCGACGCGAGCCCCACTGGCCAGCAGCCGGCGCAGCGCAGGCCCGCTCGACGACGATGACCGACCCGGCGTGACGAATCACCCGGGCGAACGGATCTGCGCAGTCCAGAGCGCTCGCCGCGGCGCGCCACGTCCACCCACGAAGCGCGCAACCCGACAGACCGCCGCACTCCGGCGATCCGGTACGTTCCTTTCCCCCTCTTTCGCCCCGGGCACTATGAAAGCCCGGACGCGCTCCGGATGCAACTCCGGACGCGAACGCCGGACGTAAGCCTGGTCGTAACCCCGCACGCCGCCGGAGCGGACGGGAGCGGGAGCAAACAGAGAGCGCGAACGGACTCCCCGACGGACGAGACACCCTGGTAGACTCCCATGGATGCCTGGCGAACGCCGCGTCGCGCTACTCGCGATGGAGTCAACCATGCCGGACGGTGGGGGAGCGCCGTTCAGCCATGGAATCCGTCGTGTCGAAGCTTCTCTGCTCGCCGATCCGGAGCTCGCCGGCGTGCCGATCCATGTGATCGACGCGCAGACGAGGGATCTCGACGCGTGGGTCGCGGAGGTCGAGACCGTCGACGCGGACGTGGTCGGCCTCGCCGCGCACGTCTGGTCCTTTCCCACGTTCATCGAGGTCGCGCGCCACCTCCAGCGCAACCGGCCGGGGCGCACGATCGTCCTCTGCGGTCCCCTCGCGCGCCCCGCGATGTTCGCGCTCTCGCCCTGGCGCGACGCCGCCGCCAGCATCGACGCCCTCGTGTACGGCAACGAGCTCACGTTCCGGAACATCGTCCGCCTGAGCGAGCGCTCCTCCGAGGCGCTGCGCACCGTGCCGGGGCTGCACGTCTTCACGGCCGACGGCTGGGTCTCCACGGGCGAAGCGCCTCACGTGGCGCCCGACGAGCTCCCCTCGCCGATCCGGATGAAGCTGCTCCCGACCGATCGCCTCGTCCCGATCGAGATCTGCCGCGGCGGCGTCATGAGCTGCCCGACGTGCGGCGCCTCGACGGGCGACGCCGGCGCCGGCGCCTTCTCGGAGGCCTACCTCGTCGAGGAGCTGAGCGCGCTCCGCGACGCCGGCGCCCCGGGCGCGCAGATCGTGGACGCCCCGCTCAACCTGAACGCCGAGGCGTTCCGGAACCTCGTGGCCGCGGAGAAGCAGGTCGGCTTCTTCAAGCAGGCGACGCTGATGGCGTCGCTCGATCCGGAGCACGTGCACGACGAGCACCTCGAGTTCCTCCACGGCGCCGCGCGCGTGTCCCTCGAGGCGCGGCTGCCGCCGCTCAACAAGGACACCGGCGACGGCACGCAGCGCCCCTTCCGGGAGTCGAAGTTCGCGAAGGTGATCGAGGAGCTCTCGACCTTCACGGACATCGAGGTGGACATCCTCCTCGGCCTGCCTGGCGACGGCCCCGTCACGTTCCGGCGCACGCTCGAGCGCGCGCGCGAGCTGCCGTGCAAGGTCCGCATCTTCCACAGCCTCGTCCTTCCGGACGACCTCATGACCCGCGCGCCCGCGTCGTTCGAGCTCCGCTTCGACCCGTTCACGCTGATGATGCGCTCGTGCCTCGGCTGGTCCGAGGACGCGCTCTCCCGCGAGCGCAGCCGCCTCATCGAGATGGCGTACCGCGAGGGTGGGGAGATCACGCCGGACATGTGGTCGTTCCCCGGGCCGCGCGAGATGCGGCGGCCGGCGATGCCGCTCGGCAGCGGCGTGGTCCCGCCGGGCGGGGAGATCCGGGTCGAGGGCGCGACGACGCTCGCGCCGGCGGGGCAGGATCTGCAGCGCGTGCTCGAGCTCGGGATCAAGGAGGCCACCTCCGGCGGGTGGACCTTCGTGGAGGCCTCCGCGCGCCCGGGCGAGATCGTCGTCATCATGAAGACGCGCGACGGCGCGCTGGTCGTCGAGATGCGCCCCGCCTCGCCCACGGAGAACGCCTACAAGGTCGTGGACGGCGTCGCGTTCGGCTACCGCTCGCCGCGCGGAGTGAAGATGAGCGACGGCGCGCTCCGCCTGCTCGATCGCGTCCTCCAGCGCCTCCACGCGCCGGCGCGCACGGCGCTCGGCCTGTCGACGCAGGACGGCGGCCCCGGCTCGGCGCGGGTGCGGCGCTTCCGCGCGACGCCCTCCTGACGCCGCGACGCTACTGCGCTCCTTCGCGATCCGTGCTCTGCCAGGCGGCGGGCGCCTGCGCCGCGTCGGCCCGAGGCGGGATCGATGCGATGGGGCGGGGCGTCGAGAGGAGCTGCTGCCGGAGCGCATCCAGGAGCGCCGGCGGGAGCTCCTGGTGGTCCACGATGTAGGGGTGGACCTGGCGGCTCTTGCCCCGGATGCTCAGGGCGCCGGTCGCCTGCGCCGGGACGCAGTCGTCGAGGTTCGCGTACGTCGCCTGGCAGATGATGATCTTGGAGCCGAGCTCCTTGTTGAACTGCTCGAGGCGCGAGGCCGTGTTGACCGTATCTCCGATGCAGGTGTACTCCATTCGCTGGAGCGACCCGATGTTGCCGGAGATGACGGTGCCGGTCGCGATGCCGACGCCCATCTTGATCTCGCCGCCGCCGAGGAGCTGCCGCTGGTTCATGCGCTCGAGGGCCTGCACCATCTCGATCGCCGCGATCACGGCGCGCTTGGGCGCGTCCTCGACCGAGAGCGGCGCGCCGAACACCGCCATCAAGCCGTCGCCGATGTACTTGTCGAGGGTGCCCCCGTAGCGGAACACGATGTCGACCATCTCCGTGAAGTACTCGTTCAGGAACGAGACCACGGCCTCCGGCTCGACCGACTCGGTGAGCGGCGTGAAGTTGCGGATGTCGGTGAACATCACCGAGACGTGCCGGCGCGTACCGCCCAGCTTGAGCCGCCCCGGGTCGGAGAGGACGAAGTCGACGAGGTCCTTCGAGAGGTACCGGCCGAGCTCCTGCTTCTCGCGCTCGAGCCGGAGGCGGGCCAGGGACTCGATCTCGGCGCGGAGGACCAGGTTGCGCGACATCCGCGCGATGATGCCGGCGACGACGCCCGGGAGCGCGATGAAGAGGACCTGCTGGCACTGGTCCGCGATGTTGATGGCGTTCTGTCCGTAGACGGACACCGGGCTGATCGGGATCGCGCCGGAGTGGACAGTGATCGCGAGCACGACCGAGTTGAAGAGGGCCGACAGCCCCGCCGAGTACAGGCACGCCGCGAGGCTGTAGCGGAAGCCCGACATCAGGTTCCAGAGCACGTAGACGGTCGCGAGGTAGCTCGAGAAGTACTCGATCATCCCCGAGTGGTTCCTCGCCGTCGCCAGCGCTGTGAGCGTCAGGAGCGCGAGGTCGACGAAGATGCTCACGTACTTGAGCCAGCCCGCGTAGGCGCCGGGGCGCAGCCGGAAGAACGCGTAGAGCAGGAGCGAGAAGGCGAGGTACCCGCCGATCTGGATCGCGAAGACCTGGTTCGCGGCCGGCGTGTTGACCGTCCACACGTGCGTGAACGTGTAGGCGGAGAGCAGCGCGAACACGAACCGGACGTGGTTCACGATCTGCTCTCCGCGCATCTCCTGCGCCTGGAGGATCCGCACGATCTCCGTCGATTTCTCGATGCTCATGCGCGCCGCTCTCCTCCGCGCCGCCGCCGGGACCACGCCGCGGCGAACCCGCGGGCGCACAGCGCGGTCGTCAGCGCCCTGCCCTGGTGGTGCCCCTCGCGGCCGTGCTTCATCGGCACCCGGTAGAGCGGCTCGGCCGGCCAGGAGCCGTCCACGAGCTGGTGCTCGCCGAGGTAACGCAGCCCCCGCTCCACCATCAGCGGGTCCGGCGACGACGTCATCGCCGCCCCCTCGAGGCACGCGGCCGTGCGGAGCGGCGTCCCGAAGCCGCCGTCGAGCCGCTGCGCTCCGAGCATCCGCGACAGGGTCGCGGCCTCGACCGCGGCGACCTCGGCGGCCCACCGCGCCTCCCCTGCCCTCTCCCGGTAGAGGCGCGCGAAGCGGAGGAACGCGAGGTCCGTGTACGACGCGTCGTAGAAGCAGGCGCCCTCGATGCCGCCCTCCGCGGCGCCGTCGAGCACGCGCCGCACGTTGGCGTCGATGAGCCGCGCGAACCGCTCCGCGTCGAACGACAGCAGGCCCGCGAGCAGGTTCAACCGGACCGCCGCGCAGTCGTCGCCGGCCCACGCCGCGCCCGGCGTGGTTGGCCCCGCAGGCCCGCGGTAGAACCAGGTCGGCACGACGCCATCCTCGCCCACGTTGGTCAGCATGACCTCGACCCACGTCTCGGCGCGGTCCCGGGCGGCACCCGTCTCGGCGACCAGCTCGAGCATGATCGAGAGGTCGTCGGCGTCCGGCGGGAGATCGCGGAACGCGCCGAAGTAGCGGAGCTCTCCGGCCGGGATCTCGTCGAGCAGCGCCGCGGCGTCGGCGCGGACGTCGCGCCCGACCTCCCCGATCTCGATCAGCGCTCTCAGGATCGTCGCCCGCACGAACCAGTGCCCGACGGGCTGCTCGCGCGACCCGAGCACGCCGAAGCGCTGCACTTCCCAGGACTCCGACCACGGCGCCGCCTCCACGAGAAACGCGACCGCCGCCTGCAGATCGGCGCCCGCGTCCTCGCGCGGCGCCCCGTCGCCCTGCGACCGCGATGGCCCGAGCGCCGCGCCAGCGTCGAGGAGATCGCGGAACGACATCAGCCCATCGAAGAAGCGGAGGCGCTCGCCAAGGGCGTCGACGAGCTCGCGCTGGGCCTCGGCGAGGCCGCGCTCGGTCGGGCGCGATCGAGGCGAGCTGGCCGCCGCCTCGCGGGCCGACGCGAGCGCGCCGCGCATGCGCGCGGCGAGCGCGGCCCGGTAGGGGCGGGTCGCGAGCAGGCCGTGGATCTCGCGGCGGCGCACGGGGGACGCGCGCTCGCCCGAGAGCGCGCGGAGCAGCGGAGGAGCGAGATCCGCGCCGCGCAACCAGAGCGCGAGGAGCGGCGTGAGCGTCGGCGCTGCGAGATCCGGCGCGGCCGGATCGAGCCAGAGGCGCCCGAGCCCGTCGAGCAGCGCGAGCGGCTCGGCCACGGCCTCTGCGAAGCGGCGCGCGGGCGCGAGATCGTCGCCTGCAACGAGCGCGATCGCCGTCCAGAGGGCGACGACCTCGCGCGAGCCGGCGGCGTCGGCGCGCCCCGTCGCGGCGTCCGGCCCGGCGCCCGCGACCACCGGGTTGCGGCGCCACGAAGCCTCCGCGAGCTCGGCCAGGTCGACGAGCCAGCGGCGCGCGCGCGCCTCGTCCGCGTGACGCGCGAGGAGACGCGCCGCGAGCGCGCCCCGCGCGAGCGCGTCCGGAGCGCCCTCGACGTCGCCGGCGGCCACCGCGGCGATCGCCACGGCGACATCACCGGCCGCGGCGGGCGAAGACACGCGGCCGCAAAGCCGGAGCGCCCAGCTGGCCCACGGGATGCCGTGCCCCGGCGGAGCGCCCACGCCGCGCGCGAGCGCGAGCGCCCCCCATGCCGTGTCACCGCGCCGGAGCGCCCCCGCCGACAGCAGCGCCGACCAGGAGCGCTCGCACACCCCCCTGTCGTCCGGGTCGAGCCAGGGCCAGACGGCGGTCGCCCCTGAGGCAGGGGACAGCGTCACATACCGACTCCGCCGTCACGCGCCGCGGTCGCGATGGCCGCATCGACCGCTTCGGGCGTCGAGGTCGCGGCGTCGCGGATGCGCTGGAGCGTCTCCGGTCCGACCGCGTACCCCTCCGCCTCGATGGTGCGCTCCGGATCGGCAAGGAGCTGCTGGCGGAAGCTCGAATCCACAACGGCACGACCGATGAGCTCTGCCTCTGTTTTCTTCGACATCACGACTCCTCGCTTTCTCGCTCGGGAGGCTAGGAGACCTCCAAACGGCTAGCAAGTACAAGCAGGCGCGTCCGCGCGTCCGCGCGTCCGCGGCGCAACCGCGCCCGCGCGCCGGCTCAGCGCGGCGCGCCGCCGCTCGCGACGGGCTCGCCGGTGAGCGCGCCGAAGAACGCGAGGAATACGCGCCGCTGGATCTCGGTCATGTACTGCCCGCGCCTCTTGCAGAAGCGCGCGGCTTCCGGCAGCCCGAGCGCCCTGGCAGCGACCTCGGCGCGAGCGAGCTCACAGCGCGCCTCGTCCAGGATGGCGTCGAAGCCGCCGCGCGCGAACAGCTGCGCGCGCAGGGCCGTCGCGCCGCGCCCCGCCGGATCGTGGCGCGGCTCGCCTCCGGCGAGGGCGGCGCCGCTCGGCTGAGGCTGTCCTTCATCCCTCGCTTCGACCAGCGCTCCGAGCCGAGCGAGCACGTACGTCGCGTTCCCGAGCGCGCGATCCTTCTCGGCGTGCAGCAGGTCCGCGAACAGCTGGTGCGCTGCGGCGAGCGCCGAGACGAACTCCTCGAGGGCCGCGAGGTGCTCGGCCTGCGACAGCGCGAACAGGGCCGCGGCCGCCGGGAGCACGAGCGGGCGCGAGCGGGCGAGCACCCGCCGGAACGTGGCGGCGTCGCGCGGACCTGCGCCCCGGTGCAGCCGCCGCTCGAGGAGCATCGCCTCGCCGTATCCCAGCCAGACCTCCTCGAAGAGGCCCCAGAACGGGCTCCCGCCGGGCAGCGAGCGAGCGAGCAGCGCCTGGTGGCGAGCGAACAACGCCCCGGACAGGAGCACCGCCGCGCCGGGCTCGCCGACCCCTTCGTCCAGCAGGTCGTCTTCGATGCGGACGTGGAGGTACCCGACCGCCGCCGCCTCGGCGAGATCGACAGCGAGCGGCGGAAGCGCCCGCGATCCGGCGTCCGGCCCGGGCGTCGCCCCGCCGGGCCGCGTCGCGACCCAGAGCGGCAGCTCGAGCACCGGAAGCGCCGTCGGGTGGGAGAAATAGCCCTCGCCCGGCTCGCCCTCAAGGAGCCTGAGGCGCGCGGCGAGCGCGTCGAACAGCGCGCCGAGCTCGCCCCCGAGCCGGCCTCGGAACGACGTGAGTCGCCTCAGCACCTCGGCCTCGAGCCGCGGCACGACGTCGCCGACGTCACCCTGCGCGCTCTCGCCTCCTCCCCCTGCCCGGCTGTCCTCGCTCATCCCACCTCTGGCCGGCGCGGCGGCGCCGTCTCGGGCGACGCTAGCACGAGCAGACTCGTCCCAGGGGCGGGCGCAGCCGACTTTGCCAGGAGCGCCGCCCGTGCGACACTCGGCGACTTCACGAGATCGGAAACCATGATCGACTCCGAGCGTTTCGCCGAGCGTCACGGGGACATCACGACCGACGCGCGCGCTGACGTCCTCGATTTCCGCGACACCCTCTATCGTCCGACGATGATCGAGGTGCCTCCGGTCATGCCACCGGAGCGCTTCATGGACTACGGCGTGCCCGTGCTCGACCAGGGCAGGAACAACGGCTGTACCGGCTTCACGGTCGCCACCGTGGCCCACTTCCTGCTGCGCAAGCGCAAGGTCTCCCCGGAGTACGGCCTCGTGAGCCAGAACATGGTGTACACGATGGCGCGCCGATACGACGAGTACCCGGGCGAGGACGACGCGAGGGGCTCCAGCCTGAGGGGCGCCATGAAGGGCTGGCACAAACACGGTATTTGCTCTTGTGAGCAGTGGCCGTGGGACCCGAACGATCTCCACGGCACGCTCACGCCGGAGCGCGCCGCGGACGCGATGCTCCGGCCGCTCGGCCTGTATCAAAGGGTGAACCACAAGGACCTCCCGGCGATGCACAACGCCCTCGCGGAGGTCGGGATCATCGCGGCCTCGGCGCTCATCCCGTTCAACGGCTGGTATTACGGGACGCAGAAGAACGGCATCATCCCGCCGGTCGACAAGACGAACCCGTTCATCGCGCCCTGGGGCGGCCATGCCTTCGCGATCGTGGGGTATGACGCGGAGGGCTTCTGGCTCCAGAACTCCTGGGGCCCCGGCTGGGGCAAGAGCGGCTTCGGGCGGCTCTGTTACGACGACTGGCTCCAGTACGGCTTCGACGCGTGGGTCGGGCGGCTCGGCGTCCCCATCCGCCTGAGCCAGCCGCGCTCGCTGCGCCCGCTCACGTCCACGAGCCGCACGTTCGCCAGCCTGCGGCCGCACCTCATCAGCGTCGACATGCACGGTCAGCTCCAGCAGCGCGGGGCCTACGGCACGTCCTCGGAGGACGTCCGCATCATCATGGAAGAAGACTTCCTGAGCGCGACCGAGGGCTGGAGGCGCCGCCGGCTCCTGCTCGTCGCGGGCGGCGGGCTCCGCCGGCAGATCGACGCCATCAACCGGATGTCGCGCCTCCGGCCGAAGCTGCTCGGCCACGAGATCTATCCCCTGGAGCTCCTCTGGGACACCGACCACTACCCGCGCCTCCTCGAGATCCTCCACCGCGCCACGGAGGGTCGCCGCCACGACGGCTATGATCCCAGGGCGTTCGGGTTCATGATCGATCGGCGCGACGACGCCCTGGAGCCGCTCGTCCGGCGCATGGGCGGCAAGGCCGAGTGGGATCGCATGAAGCTCGCCGCGGGCGACGCGACGATGGACGCCGATCACGGCGGCCTCCGCGAGATGATCGGCCGCCTCGCGTCGCTGATGGACAGGGACCCGAGGATCGAGCTCCACCTGGTCGCCCACTCCAGCGGCACGTTCCTGCTCGCGCCGCTGATCCAGCTGGTCACCTCGGAGAAGGGCAGGAAGATCGAGGGCGGTCCGATGCGGGGTCAGCTCGGGCTCGGGCTCCCGATCGATTCGCTCTCCCTGCTCGCTCCGGCGAGCGCCATCGACGCGTTCCGCGACACGTACATGCCGCCGATCAAGAGCGGCATGGTCCGCCGGTTCGCCCTGTTCACGCTCACGGACGAGGCGGAGCTCCAGGACCACTGCGAGGTGTACGGCAGGTCGCTCCTCTACCTGGTCTCGAACGCGCTCGAGCGGCGCCCGCGGGTGCCCGGCACGAGCGGCGTCTCGCTGCTCGGCATGGAGGCGGGGCTCCTCGATCCGGAGAACGCCGACGTCCTCGCGCTCCTCACGGAGAACAGGGAGGATCGGCCCACCGTGTTTCCGCGGGCGGAGTGGATCAAGGGGCCCAACACGAGGCCCCCTCCCCACGGCTCGGAGGCGCGACGACACGAGGACTTCGAGAACGACGCGACCACGTGGAAGTCCGTCATCGCCCGCATCCTCAACCAGCCGTTCGCCGATCACCTGCCGCCGATGTCGGCGCGGGATCCGTGGTGAGCGCGCGCCCCTCACCCCTCCGGGCGGCGCCGCTCCACTGAGGTCATCCCGCGGAGGACCGGGGCGCCGAGCCGCTCGGACCCGAGCGGCGGCGCGCTCGCTCCGCTCAGGAGGATGGCAAACGAGGCCCGGATCTCCTCGCCAAAGTTGAGCCGGAAAAGGCCCATCTCAGGCCGGCTGCGGATATCGCGGATCACGTCGCTGGGGTCGCAGACCTGACGCATGCCAATGAGCAGGGCATACATGCGGACGAGGATCGGGCCGCCCTGCCCGGGCGTGAGCGACGGCAGGCACCGCTCGAGCAGCGCCCCGGTGCGCTCGACGTGAGCGAGGAGCGAGAGCTTGAAGCGGAGGCCGGCTTCGTAGCTGACGTTCTGCTCGAGGACGCTGTGGAGGATGGAGAGCAAGCGCGTCATCGCGTCGCGCGCCACGAGGGTCGTCGACAGGATCGAGGCGATGCCGGCCGCGGCATCCTGGGCGGGCGCCGCGGGCGCGCCGCGGCGCGCTCGCGAGGGTCGGGGGCGCGCCGCGGTCGCCTCGCCCTGGGACGCGCCGAAATGCGTCAGGCGGAACTCCACCTCATGGAACCACTTCGCGAGCTCTTGATCCACGACCGCGAGGAAGAGCTCCTCTTTGGTGGTGAAATAGAGGTAGAGGGTGCCCTTTGCGAGCCTTGTGCGCTCGGCGACCTGAGCCATGGTGACCTCGATAAACGGGGTCTCCTGGAACAGCTGCCAGGCTGCGTCGATGATGAGCCGCCGTCGCTCCTCCTTCTGTTCCTCCTTCCTCGCTCTTCGCGTCGAGCTCATAGGCTTACCGGTTTACGCTGTCTCCAGGAGCGCCGCAATGCAGACGCCGTGGTCGACCCCCGGCGAATTCGAGTTGACGGAAGCGCCACGAGCGTCCGACGCGCGCTCGCTCAGCCATTGCTTATGGCAGGGTAGCCGCGCTCATCACATTTCACCGGATACGGTCACACCGAACCCGTGCAGGCCGAGGAACATCGGGGCGATACCCGAGCGCGCCGCCCGCTCGACGGTCCTTGAGAGCGTTCGCGCCATCCGCGCCGCGAACCCGCCTGAGCTGGCGGGCGCGCCTCCCCGCGCGCCGGGCCGCGCGGCGGCGCGCAATGCGCGCGGCGCGGGCAGCGCGAAGAGGCCGGCGCCGTCGGTCTCGGGCCGCGCGAAGCAGAGAGGAGAAAAGAGCAGGGTCGCCGCCGCGACAACCACCATACCCTTCACGATCGCTGGACCAGCGCTCATCCCGACACCCACGTGAAACCTAGCGCTGTCGCCGGCGCATGTCGTGGGCGGCAGGGCGGCAAAATAACGTTGTCACCACACGACCTTGGACTCTCAACGTGGAGAGTCGCGCCTCGGGCGACATCCCGCCTCCGCGGCTGCGCCCAGTCGGGCTCTCCCCGCATCGCGAGATCTCAGCCCGCGGTCGCCATCGCCAGCGCCCGATGGATCACGCGGAGCGCGACGTCGGTGAGACCATAGGCCGGCAGCTCGGGGACTGGCACGAGGGCCACCTCGGAGGCGTCGTCGCCTGGAGCGAGGACACCTCCGGTCGGCTCGCACAGGTAATCGAGGATCACGTAGTGATACGGAATCTCCACGATCTCCACGACCTCCACGAGCGGGCCGACGCGGATCTCGAGGCCCGTCTCCTCGCGGATCTCGCGGGCGACAGCGTCTGCGAGCCGCTCTCCTGGCTCCACGCGACCGCCGGGGAGCGACCATGTGCCCTCGAGCGGGGGGTGAGCGCGACGGACGAGGAGCACGCGGGGCGCACCGGACGCGTCCGGGCAGCGCTCGATCACGACGGCGCCGACCGCCACGCGCGGGGGCTCCGGGGCGCGTTCCGGCGCATCCCTCACGGAGCGGTCGTCCCGGTGCGGCCGGCCTTGCAGCGGACGTCGCCCGGCGTCGCGACCGCGAGCTCGTAGTCGCCGAGCGCAAAGTCGCCGGGGATGACCACGGCCCCGTCGTAGCGGCCGCGCTCATCGGTCGACAGCGAGCCGATCGTCACGCCCTGCGGCGCGGTGTTCCCCGTCAGGATCACGTCGACGCGGACGTGCCCGCACGGCGCCCCGTCGCTGCTGACCTGCCCCTGCAGGTGGAGAGGAAAGCCGCGGCGGATGTCCTTGTCCAGCGCGGTCACGACAACGTCGGTGCGCGCCGCGCGCCCGGTCGCGTCGCTCGTGGACGTGGGCGCCGGCGGTGGAGGCGGCGGCGCGGCGGTGCTGCCACCGGCAGCGCCCGGGCCGGGCGGCCCCTGCTGCATCTGCTCGGCGCGCGTCCGCTCGGCGAGATCCTGGCCCGAGTCGCGCTGCTCCGGCCAGCTGTAGGGGTCCGGCGGCGGCACGTAGGGCGGGCGGCTCGGATCGACCTCTTGGTCCATGTTGAGGGCGGCGCCCCCGAGATCGATGCGGTGCCAGAGCGAGCCGTCGAAGACCTCGACCCAGGCGTGCGCCTCGTTGACGACCATCCGCGCAGGGATCCCGATGTGCAGGGCCGTGACGAGGAACGCGAAGGCGCGGTGGCGGCAGACGCCTTTTCGCGACAGCGCGAGGTCGAGATAGATGTCGCCGTTCCCCTTGGGCGGGTCGTCCGACGGGGTGAACGACCGGAAGTACTCGACCATCTTCTGCACGACGTCGCGCGGCCGCATCGTGGGCGAGATGCCGATCGCCTGGGCGACCTGCCGGAACGCCGCCTCGTGCGACGCCTCCTGCGGCGTGCGCGCGAGCACGCCCCAGTCGACGTCGGCGAAATCGCTGCCAAAGGTCGCGCGCGCGATCGCGAGCTGCACGACCATCCGGACGCGCGCGCTCTTCGTGCCGCGCACGAACCAGTTGTCGGCGCCGTCACGCAGCACGACGACCGGCGTGTCGGGGTTCACGTGCATGCGCACGAGCCGCGTGTCCGGCCCGACCGTCGGGATCCGGACCGGCTCGTTCGGCACGAGGTCGACAGAGATGTCGCCGTAGAAGGCCTCGTCGCCCGCCGCGACCAAGCTGTCGGCCTTGACGGTCTTCAGGCTTCGATGGCGGACGACGAGCGAGTAGTCCGCCCTCACCGCGTCGTAGGCTTGCAGCCGCTTGAACGGCGCGGTCGCCGGGGAGAACGGATCGTCGTAGCGCTCGACGTTCGGCCGGCGGGTGTCTCGATCCGGCTCGTAGGACGCCTCGGGACCGGCGTCGGAGCCGACGTTGCTGTAGACCTGCTGCTGGTTCGACGGCGGGCGCTGCGGATCGGGCGCCGTGGCCAGGCCGCTCGGCGTCTGGATCGCCGCCGGGAGCCCTCCGTCGAGCGTCGTCGTGGCGAGCGACACGTCCTCCGCCGGGTCCGGCGCGATGAACTCGTGCAGGAGCGACACCTGCGCGTCCGCGAGCGGCGACACGGCGCAGGCGAGCGCGAGCACGAGCAGGCCGCGCGCCCAGCCGCCGAGCCGGCGCCGGGACGCGGAGACAGCGGGCGGACGAGCAGGGCGCAGGCGCGCGGCCGGAGAGGACATCAGGGGGCTGTTATGAAACCAGAAACCCCGGCGATGTTCCACGCCGGCCGGTCCGTCCGCGCCCTCGTCACCGGCGTTCACCGTCGGCGACGGTCAGACGCCGATCAGCGCCGGTGCTGCACGGCATCGGCGTGGTGGCGCCGCGGCTGTGGGGCGGAGCGGAGCCGGTCGATCGCCTCGGTGGGCTCCCCGCGCGCGGTCAGCTCGGCGGCCAGCACGTCGAGGGCGGGCTGGAAGATGTCCGTCCGCGCGAAGCGGCCGGCGCGGCCGCCGGCCAGCCTCGGCAGGACGGCGACGATGCGGCGCATGCCGTCGGCGTAGCGGCGGGAGATGGCCAGCCGGTCGATGAGCGGCTCGAGGAAGTCGGCGACCGCCGCGGCGCGGTCGCGGACCCCGTCGCAGGCTTCCTTCATCGGCTCGAGGAGCAGGAGCGTCCAGAGCACCGTGTCGTCGAGCGGC
Source organism: Sorangium sp. So ce590 (assembly GCF_051521365.1). NCBI lineage: Bacteria > Pseudomonadati > Myxococcota > Polyangiales > Polyangiaceae > Sorangium > Sorangium sp. So ce590. Next base: position 2,208,904 of record NZ_CP150346.1, on the reverse strand, counting down.
TGGCCCGCGGCGGTGCGCCGGTCGACGTAGTCGAGCACGCGCCAGACGCGCTGGCCCGGGCCGTCGTCGCCGCGATCGTCGTAGAGCAGCGCCGAGACCTCCGGCAAGAGGACGTCGAGCACCCCCGTCTCCCACGCGATGTAGATGGTGCGGCGCGCCTGGCCGCCGCGCAGCAGGCGCAGGATCTCCTCCGAGAGGCGCGGGCGCGCTGCGAGCGCGAGCGCGTCGCGGCAGTAGACGACCGCATCGTAGACGTCCGGGGTGATCGCGAAGCCCAGCCGGCCGGCGAACTTGAGGGCGCGCAGGATCCGGATCGGATCCTCGCGGAAGCGCGTCTCCGGGTCGCCGATCGTGTGGACCACCTGGCGGCGCACGTCATCCATGCCGCCGACCCAGTCGAGGATCTGCCGCGCCTCCACGTCGTAGAAGAGCGCGTTGATCCGGAAGTCGCGGCGGACGGCGTCCTCGTGCGCGACGCCGAACGCGTTGTCGCTCCGGATGAGCAGCTCGCTCCCGTCCTCGGAGTCCTCCTTCGGATTGCGGCGGAAGGTCGCCACCTCGATGACCTTCCCGCCCTGAAAGAGGACGTGCACCAGGCGAAACCGCCGGCCGATGATGCGCGAGTTGCGGAAGAGCTCGCGGACCTCCTCCGGCCGGGCGCTGGTGGCGACGTCGAAGTCCTTCGGGCGGCGGTCGAGCAGCAGATCTCGCACACAGCCACCTACCAAGTAGGCTTGATGGCCATGGCGGACGAGACGACGCACGACTTTCTGGACGTCTGGATCGATCCGCGCCTCGTCGAAAACGACCTGGTAGCGACGCGGGGTGGGGATGTCTTCGTCGACGAACTCGACGCGGAACGGATCGGCGTCGAGGACGCCTGTGTCCGTCGGCATAGGCTCGCCTTCGGGCCCCGCGCGTAGCCCGGGGGCACTGCGGCTCTCATACATCGGGAGTTCGGCCTCTTGAATCGCCGCTGTTCCGTTTTCAGGAGATGGGGTCGCGCGACCCATAGTGAGCAACCGAGAAAGCACCAGGCAGCGCCTGGAGGGAGTGGAGGACGACTGGCGCGCGATGGTGGGATTCCAGGACTCCCTGGAGAGCCGACCCGCGCAGATGAGGCCCGCGCCCGCGGACCCCCGAACCGTGCCGGCTGGCTCGCCTCGGCCTGCGTCGGCCTGACGAGCGGATCCGGCTGTCGCCCGGAACAAGAGATGCTAACGGCCGTCTAGCAGGGCTTCGCCGTGAGAGCAAAGCCGAGGCGCAGGGAGACCGACGGAAGTCTCCGGAGCGAGCGGGCTTCACGGCTTGGTACCCCAGTGCCCGATCCCGGCGCCCGGCGGCGGGGCTGCGTCCGGCTGGGCGGCGAGCGGCGCCCCGGCGCTGGCCTCCGGCGTCGCGAGCAGCGCCTGCCGCAGCTCCGCCATCGAAGGAAACCGGCCGCGCGGGTCCTTCACGAGCGCCTTGCGCACAACGGCGTCGAGCTCGCGCGAGATGAGGAGCCCCGGGTGCAGCCGGTGTAGCGGCGGCGGCGGCTCGCGCGCGTGCTTCTCCGCGATCGCCGGGTACGGGCCCTGGAACGGCACACGGCCCGCGAGCATCTCGTAGAGCACGATGCCCAGGGAGTAGACGTCGGCGACGGGCGCCGCCGGAGCGCCCTGCGCCTGCTCGGGCGCCATGTACTCCGGCGTCCCGACGACCCGGGGGAGCCGCGCGCCTTCGCCCTGGCTTTCGATGAACGAGAACCCGAAGTCGAGCAGCTTGACGAGCTCGCGCCCGTCGGCAGCGTGCACGAGGAACACGTTCTCCGGCTTCACGTCGCGGTGGATCACGCCGGCGCGGTGCGCGGCCTCGAGGCCCGCGGCGAGGTCGGCGGCGATCCGAACCGCGCGCGCGGCGACGAGCCAGCACGTGAAGCCCAGCGTGTCGGCGAGATCGAGGCCGACGAGCGGCTCCATCGCGAAGCACGGCGTATCGACGGCGCGCTCGAGCGCCTCGACGCAGAGGACGTTGGGGTGGCGGACGCGCGACGCGGCGCCTGCCTCTCGCTCGAACCGCGCGACGACCCGCGGATCGTCGCGGAGCTCCGCCCGGAGGACCTTGACCGCGACGCGCGACGACGCGGCCTCCTGGGGCCAGCCGATGCGATCCGCGAGGTAGACGTGCCCGACCCCGCCGCTGCCGAGCAGCTGCACGACGCGGTACTTGTTGCAGAGGAGCCTGCCCACGAGCGCTTCGGCGGCGACGCGTGCGGGAGGCATGGGATCGAGCGTAGCGCAGTCGCGTCCGCCGAAGGGCAAAGGCGCGCAGAGGCAGCGCAGAAGAGAGCGCAGCCCGGCCCGACGCAGCAGGAGGTCCGCGCCCGCACCGACCGGCGGCCGCGGCGCGACCTCTTGCGAGGAGCCCAGGCCGGCGCGCTCGCTCCCGCCGACCGGGCTGGCTCCGCCGGAGGACGAGGACACAAGGGATGACGCGCGAAGTCATCCGGTGCCGCGCACGGGCCTGGCGGAGCCTGCTGGGGCCGCCATCGAGCGCCGCGGACGGGTCGCGCCGAACGAGGCGGCGCGCGGCGAGCTGCCCGCCCGGACGCAGGTGCGCGCGGATCGCTTGAGCGGCGACGAGGAGACGGCCACGCTTAGCGGCGCATGACCGACGATCGTCGATTCCCCTCCCCGCGCCGGCTCGACGTGGAGGCCGAGCTGGCTCCTGCGACGGCGAGCTCCCCAGGGCCGAGCGCTGCAGCCACCTCGCGTCCGCCTCCGCTTCGCTGGAAGAAGAACCTCGCGCTCTTTTGCCTGACGGTCGTCTCGGTGTTCGTCGCCGGCACCCTCTGGGCTCCGATCAGTCCGGAGGACGACAGCGTGCTCGCCCTCGTGAAGGCGCTGCCGCAGACGTGGCCGTTCGCTGTGCCTTTCCTGTCGATCCTCCTGGCGCACGAGTTCGGCCACTACTTCGCGGCGCGCGCGCACGGGGTCGAGGCGTCGCTCCCCTACTTCATCCCGCTCCCGGTCATCAGCCCGCTCGGCACGATGGGCGCGGTGATCTCGATGAAGGGCAGGATCAAGTCGCGGAACGCGCTGCTCGACATCGGCGCCTCCGGCCCGCTGGCCGGCCTGGTGGTGGCGCTCCCGGTCCTCTTCGTGGGCCTGATGCAGTCGGAGGTGCACGCCGCGTCGGGACCCGCGCTGCAGGAGGGGCGGAGCCTGCTCTACCTCCTGCTGAGGCGGCTCGCCGTCGGCCCGATCCCGGAGGGCCACGACGTCTTCCTCGGCCCCGCGGCGATGGCCGGGTGGGCCGGGCTGCTCATCACGGCGTTCAACCTCTTCCCGGTCGGCCAGCTCGACGGCGGGCACGTCGCCTACGCGCTGTTCGGCAAGCAGCAGGACCGCTACAGCCGCGCCGCGCATTTCCTGATGCTCGCGCTCTTTATCGGCAACGTCGTCTACTTCACGCGGCACTTCATCGCCGACGGGTTCTCCGACGCGCTCCGCGCCGGGGTCGCCAACGGGATGCCGTGGCTCACGTGGTTCGGCGTGGTCTACCTGATGCTGCGGATGGGCGGGCGGGAGCACCCTCCCACGGAGCCTGGCGAGCTGTCGCCGGCGCGCAAGGCGATCGCGGTGGTGACGCTGCTCCTCTTCGTGCTGCTGCTGATGCCGACCCCGTTCGGGACCTACTGAGCGCGCCGGCGCTCAGGGCTTCGCGGCGCCGAACTTCGCCCGCAGCGCGTCGCAGACGACGGCGGGCGCGTAGTGGCTGACGTCGCCGCCGTGGCTCGCGATCTCGCGCACGAGCGACGCCGAGACGAAGCCGTAGTGGGTGCGCGTCGGCAGGAACACCGTGTCGACGCCGGGGAGCATGTCCGCGTTCGCGTGGGCGATCTGCAGCTCGTACTCGAAGTCGGTCGCCGCGCGCAGGCCGCGGACGATCACCCGCGCGCCGACCCGCTGGCAGTACTGGATGAGCAGCCCCTCGAACGAGTCGATGCGCGCGTTCGTCACCTCGCTCGTGGTCTGGCGCAGCAGCTCCAGCCGCTCCGAGTAGGTGAAGAGCGGGTGCTTCGTCGGATGCCGGCCGACCGCGACGATCACCTGATCGAACAGCTTCGACGCCCGCTCGATCAGGTCGAGGTGACCGAACGTGATCGGATCGAAGCTCCCCGCATAAACCGCCAGCAGTTCCTTGGGCATGGCGCTCACTGGTCCGGCGTCCGCTTCGGAGCAGCCGCAGGCGGGGGCGACTTCGGCGCGGCCGCGGGCGAGGCCGGCGCAGGCGAGGCCGGCGCCTGGGGCGCAGGCGAGCCGATCGCGCCAGCGGGGCCGGCCCCATCCGCAGGGGCGGCGGGGGCCTGCCCTTCGTCGGCGGGCGCCGGCTCGCTGCCCTGGAGCACCTTGTTCATGGCGGTGTCGTCCTCGATCCACATGAGCCGCCCTCCGTCGCCGAAGGTGACGCGGAAGTAGGCGAGCAGCCCCGCGCCGATCACGCCGTCCAGATCGAGCTGGAGCTGCTTCTCGATCGCCTGGAGCGGCGCCCCGTACACGCCCGGGACCTTGGGGATCTCCAGCGCGCCGAGCCGCAGCATCGGCACGACGCCCTGCTTCAGCTTCTGCTCCGGATCCTGCTCGACCCGCTTCAGCCCGTCGGCCTCGAAGCCGGCCTTCTTCCAGCCCTCCTTGTCGAGCGCGATCGGGAACGTCATCGACGTGTCGATGAGCATCGGCCCCTGCACCGTCTTGTCGGGCCCGAGGCTGCTGCGCAGCACCATGCCGCCGCCCTTGATGAAGGCCACGTCGACGCGCGTCGCGTCGGGCGGCGCCGGCGGGGAGAAGCTGCGCACGACGAACTGCCGGCCGCCGTAGTCGATGGTCGCGTTGAGGTGCCGGATCAGGTTCACCCCGAGCAGCGCCTTGACCGGCGCGCCGATCTGCTTCGAGATGCCCGAGAGGTCCTGCGTGAGCGCCGGGACGTCGTTGACCTCGAGCTTCCTGTCGAAGCGGAGGGAGACCCAGCTCGGCTCCTTGCGCGTGCTGCTGTCGAGGACCACCTCGCCGGTGCCGGTCGACACCATCGCGAGCGCCGACTCGCCGTCGATCTCGACCGGGACGATGAAGAACGGAGCCGCGGGGTTGACGTGGGGCATCTCGATCGCCGCCAGGAGCGCGCCCGAGAGCGTGAACGGCACGCGCCCCGCCCCGCGCCGCGCCAGCTTCGCGATCGACTTCGCCCAGTCGTCGACCACCTCCGGATCGTCGAGCATCGCCTCGAGCTCGTCGGCGGCGGCGTCGAGGTCGCCCTTGTACCAGAGCGCGCGCCCGCGGAGCCCGGCGGCCTCGGAGCCTGCGACGCCCTTGAGGAGGCGCAGCGCTTCGGCGTAGTCGAGCCGGGCCAGCGCGATGCGCCCCGCGAGCAGGCGGGCCTCGGTGTCGCCGGGGGCGATCGTCAGCGCCTTCGCGACCGCATCGCGCGCGTTGTCGACGTCGGCGGACTGAAACTCCTGTCGAGCGCGGGCGAGCCACTTCTCCGCCGCCGGCGGGCGGGCGGACTCCGGGCCGATCATCGTCGAGCACGACGCGAGGAGGGTCGCGGTCAGCAAGCCGCCGAGGCGAACAGCGAGGGAGCTTCTCGTCGGCGCGTTTCGATTCGAATGGATTCGCACGTGGATCTCAGGCCCTTTGCCGCGTGCCGTCCGGGCCGATTTCTCCCGGCGAAATCGGCTCGATCGCCAGGATGCGATCGGCCCGTAGCTCCCGGCGGCTGCGCGACGGGAGCAGATAGCCGAGAACCCGGGGTGGGTCGAGGTCCGTTCGCACCCCCGTTACCCGTACCACGAGCTCCTCCGGCCCACGGCGCGCCGGCCGGTACCGCACGAGCACGGTGGCGGCATGCTCGGCCGCGTGCACCGCCGCGGCGACCAGCTCCGGGCGAGCGTGGCGCTCGCCGATCCGGACGTGCCACAGGTCGCGCGGCGTGCGCGGGGCGAGGACCTCCACGACCTTGCGGAACACGGCGCGCAGGGCGTGCACGTCGTCCTCGGCGCGGTGGGCGCGCTCGCGGTGCACGCCGAGCTCCCGGCAAAGGGAGGCGAGGCTGTGGCTCGGCAGGGCGAAGGCCCGGCGGGAGAGGACGAGCGTGTCGAGGTAGTGCGTGACGCGCTTCGCCCTCCCCGCCCGCGCGAGCTCCGCCTCCAGGAACGCGACGTCCCACGCGGCCGCGTGGGCGACGAGCACCGCGCCCTCGGTCACCCGATCGATGCGATCGCAGAGCTCGGCGAACGTGGGCGCGCCCGCGAGGTGCTGCGGATCGATGCCGTGCACGTGCGCGTTGCCGAAGACGCCCGGCTCGGGCCGCACGAGCGACGTGATCGCGTCCTCGCGCGTGTCCCCCCGCATCCGCTCGGCGCAGACCTCGATCACGCGGTCGCTCTCGGGGCGGAGGCCCGTCATCTCGAGATCGAGGAACACGAGCGGCGCGCGCTCGATCGGATCGTCCCAGGGCGAGCCGGTGGGCGGCTCTGCCCTGGTCGCCCGCTCCGGCCCCGCACCTTCGCGCTGCTCCGTCATCCGACCTGCTTCCCCACCACGGCGGCTCGACCCCGGAGACGACCGTCCCTTGACATGGACGCGTCTTAGCGAAACCGGCGCCCGACCGAAAGCGGTCCGCGGCGCGAGGCGCCGCCCGGCCCGCGAGGCACGGGCGCCGGCCTCCTGGCCCCGCGCGGGCCGCGGCGCATGGAGACGGCGCCCGAGCGTCGGCGGAGCGGGCGCGGTGTTCGGGGCGAGGCCCCGAGGCGCGCGCCGCATGGCGGCGGAGTTCCAGCAGAATTTCCTCGGTGCAGCACCGGATGTTCAAGGGGGCTTTCATTGCTACACTCCCCAGCGTGCCGGACGGGGTAGCTACAGTCCCGGGGGGCTCTCCTCACGAGGCGCTCGATCTCGGCGACGGATCTTCAGGGTTTCACCGCGAGCGCCGGACCGAGCCGCTCGATCTTCCCGTCCTCGTGGTGAACCGCTTCTTCCAGCCTGTGCAGATCACGACGGCGCGTCGTGCCTTCCTGCTGCTCTTCGGCGGCGCCGCTCTCGCCATCGATGAGCTCGGCGAGCTCCACGATTTCTCGGCCTGGCGAAGCTTGCCGGTGCGGGACAAGGACGACGGCCTCCCTGTGGTCGGCGGCTCGCTCCGCGTGCCGCGCGTCCTGCACCTCCGCCGCTACGAGCGCATGCGGCGCCCGACGATCCGGCTCACGCGAAAGAACGTGATGCTGCGCGACGCGCACCAGTGCCAGTACTGCACGCGCCGCCCGCCCGTCCGCGATCTCAACATCGACCACGTGCTCCCTCGGTCGCGCGGCGGTGAGGATTCCTGGGAGAACCTCGTGACCGCCTGCCGCACGTGCAATCTCCGCAAGGGCTGGCGCACGCCGGACGAGGCCTGCATGCGGCTCATCCGTCAGCCGCTGCCGCCGCGGTGGTCGGCGACCATGCAGATCCTGCTCGGCTTGCCGCACTCGTTCGACGAGTGGAACCCCTTCCTCAAGGCCGGCTGACCGCCCCCCGCGCGGGCCTCGCCGCGACGGCCGACGGAGGCTGGCGCCGACGAGGCGATCGTTCACGGGATCACGGTGAGTCGCCCCTGCTCGTCGCAGGTGGCGACCCCTCTCCACCCGTCCTCGGTGCAGAGGAAGAAATCGATGCAGCCGGTCCAGCACGCGGCATCCGCGCATGTCTCGGCGGCTTCCGCCGGGCAATCCGGCAGCTGCAGCGCGGGCGTGCAGCCCCGCGCCTCGCCGCTGCGGTCGAGCGTCACGCTCTCGCACGCGCCGTCCGTTCCGCCGCCCGCGCCCGCGTCCAGCGCAGGATCGCCCTGTCGATACGCAGCGGGCGACCTCCGTCCAGGCGCCATCGAGGCAATCGTGGAGGGCGCGGCAAGCCGCGTCGTCGCAGCTCCCCCCTCGGCCGATCGGGCACCCTCCCTGGGGGATCTCCCCGCACAGCTGCGGCTCGGCGATGGGATCGCAGCCTGCCGGTGCAGCGGCGGCCGCGGCGCCAGCGATGAATGACAGCGGAATCTTCAAGGCAGCCGTGAGGAGACCTCGGATTGCCGGCGCGCGGGGGAGAAAACCACAAGGCGCCTCGCCTCCGCTCATCCGAACCGTTTAGTATGCGCGCCATGCGTCCCTGCGCCACTGCCAGCGCCGTGTTCACCGGAGTCCTCCTCGCCGCGACGCTGTCGCTGTCCGGCGCCTGCTCGAGCGGCACCGCGCCGCCCTCGCCGCCGGACAGCGCGTCGCTCGGCGCATCGCCCACGCCGGCATCGCAGCCGGCCACCGCCGCAGACCCGGGCGCCGCAGACCCGGGCGCCGCAGGCCCGGGCGCCGCAGGCCCGGGCGCCACCGACCCGGGGGCTGCCGCGCCGGCGCTGCCGGACAAGCCTGCGGCTCGCAAGAAGGCGCCCGAGACGGTCGAGGACTGCAAGGTGATCGCCTCCGAGATCACGAACGAGCCGCCGGAGGGCGGCGTCGTGATGAACAACGCGATGACGTCCGCCGACGCGGGCTCGAGCGATCGGCTGCAGCCGCTCGTCGACGCGATCAAGGCCAGGCGCGACGGCTTCCGCTGCTGCTTCGATCTCTACGCCCGCAAGCACCCGGGCGCGCAGGGCAGGATCACGTGGCAGCTCAAGCTGAAGCCCGACGGCACCTTCGAGGAGGCGACCATCGTGCGCGACAAGAGCGACGTGACCGCGCCGCAGGTCGAGTCCTGCATGGCGGAGCTCGCGAAGTCGACCACCTGGGCGCGGTCGCCGAGCGGCAAGGAGACCGTGCTGACCTACCCCTTCGACTTCAAGCGACGCAACTACTAGCGGCGCGCCGCCGCCGAGGAGCACGTCTGTGTCGAGCGACGCTTCGGGGATCCTGCGCGGCTCGGGCTACCCCGGCCGCAACGCCTACGCCGAGCTGCTCCGCGACACGCGCGGCCTGCGGCGGGAGCAGCAGCAAGCCCGCGAGGCGTGGTTCGCGCGCCTCGCGGCCGACAAGAAGGACGAGACGCTCTTCGAGCTCGAGATCCTCCTGAAGGGCGTCGCCTGCTTCGCGAACCCGCGGAACCACCCCGGCGCCGCGCAGCGCCAGACGATCGTCAGCCACGACTTCCACGAGCACCTCCAGCACGCGCGCGACGGCATGGCGCGCGTGGTCCAGCTGACGCGCGCCATGCTCGGCGATCGCGACCGCGCCTTCGTCTTCCAGCGCTACCTGGAGACGGTGATGCCGGAGGACACCGCGCGCACGCGGCTCCTGCACGCGACGATGGCGCAGGAGTCGCCCGAGTCCAGCCTCTTCGTGCTGCGGCACGGGTTCACGAACCTCATCGAGGTCGCGGGCGGGCTGCTCCGGCTGCCGCGGGTCAGCTTCAGGCTCTTCTACGCCCACCTCGCGACGGCGATGCGCGAGATCGCTCAGAGCACGTTCTTCAACCCGCTCCACGCGCTCGAGTTTCGCCCGGAGTTCGATCGCATCGCGTCGACGCAGGTGCTCGAGCTGATCCATCGCGTCCCCGGCGAGCAGGCGCACCGCCTCGTGGCGCTCACGTTCCTCGCGCTGTTCAGGATGCTCCGGTACCTCCGGCTGCTCGACGCCCTCGCGCTCGATCACTCGGATCACCGCGTCGCCGGTCGCGGGTACCTCGTGCTCGCGGTCTTGCGCAGCGACGCCCGCGCGCTCTCGAACTACCTCCGGCGCCGCGCGGGCGCGCTGCTCGCGGACAGCTACGAGCGCGATCTCCTGCGCGTGCCCGCGAGCGACATCGTCGCGCGCCACGACGAGCTCGCCGCCGAGGGCCACCGCCTGCTCTCCACGAAGGCCGCCCTGACCGGGCTCGCCGCGAACCTGCGGCTCGAGATGCGCCGCGCCTTCGAGCACGACCTGCCGCCCGCCGACGCGCTGGTGAGCGAGTCCGAGTACCGCGTCCGCCTCCGCGCCGTCGCGCACGGCCTCCGCCCCGCGCTGCAGAACGCGATCCTGTTCATCGGCAGGTCGCTCGACGCGAAGCTCGAGGAGGGCCGCGTCTTCGACGATCAGGCGGCGCGGCGGTCGACGAGCGATCGGCTCCGGCGCGACGTGTGGATGTTCGCCCAGATCGCGCGCGCGTTCGCGAGCAAGGCACGCACCACCGGCCCGGCGCCCGATCGATGGACGGGCATCGCGAGCTTCGCGTTCGTCCGCGAGTTCCTCTCGTACTTCCGGGCGATGGGCTACCCGCTGCTCAGGGTGGGCGACTATCCCCGCGTCGACGCGTTCATCTCGGCGATGACGGCGCTCGAGGAGAGCGACCTGCTCGATCCCCAGCGGCTCGACGCCGCCATCCGCGAGTGCGAAGCGTTCTTCGAGTTCCTGATGAAGCTCTTCGAGCAGATCTCGAAGCGCGAGGATCTCGCCGGCGTCCCGTTCGATCGCAAGGGCGCCACGCGCGCGCTCCGCCTCTACCTCGGCGAGCGCACCTGAGCGCTCGCCGAGCGCCGTCGCCGCGATCGCGGGCGGCGGTGCATCGCGGGGACATCATCCACCCGCGCGCCCGACGGTCTGGCTCGGCGCCGGATCCGCGGCGTCCTCACCCCCCGAACATCATATAAGACGGATTGTCTCGTCGCGGCCGGTGGGCCCGCGCGCGGCGCCTCGAGCTGTTGAGAAACGCGAGGCGCGCCTTCTGCGCCTTATTCCGACTCGTCGGACGGCCCGGCGCTCGCGGGAGCCGGCGCCGGCGTGCTCTTGCGCGTGCCGCGGGTACTCGCACCCTTGGCGGGAGCTCGCTTGGCAGCGGCGCGTCCGCCACGAGGCGAGGCCGCCTTCTTCGGAGCAGCCGCGCGCTTGCCGGCGGCCTTCGCCTTGCGCTTCGGAGCGGCCTTCTTGGCGGCGGGCTTCTTGGCGGCCGCGCGCTTCGGGGTCTTCTTGGCGGCCGCGCGCTTCGGGGCGGCCTTCTTCGCTGCCTTCCGCGCCGGCTTCTTCGCGACCTTCCCGGCCTTCGCGGCGGCCGGCTTCTTGGCCGACTTCGTCACCTTCTTCGCAGGCTTCTTCGCGGTCTTCTTAGCAGCCATTGGAAATCCTCCTGCATTCGCCCCGGCACGGCGGACATCGCCCAACGTCGTCGCCGCTACAATTCACTCACCGAGGCAACAGATGTTGCACGACGTATATTGCCACGCATGGTGATGGTCAAGGAAAATCTTGCAGGGCCTAAACCGATGTATCCCATGTGTTCCAGGCAAACTGGTCCGCAAGCGTTGCGAGGGTAAACGCCGGATCAGGCCGTGGTGAAAACAACCAGACCGCACTGGACAACAGATTTTCGTTGACAACCTCTACAACGTCTGTCTTGGCCCTCTGCGCTCCTTCCCGGCGATCGCGCGCCCCCACGGCGCGGCGAGCGGCGCCGGAGAGCTCATGGTCGCACGGAGCACCAGCGTTGCGCAGGCTCTAGAGAGCCTTGTGCGGCGCCATTCGCCTCGCTACGGTCGCGCCGCCTGCGCGGCGCCCCTCATGGCCGAGCGCCTCGCGGCTCTAGGAGGAAAGGTATGTTGGTTCGTCGCTCGACGTCGTGGGTGCTCCTGGGCGCAACGCTCCTCGCGGGCTCGGGGGCGCTCGGATGCGGCTACTCGGAGGAGGAGATGCAGGCGAGGGTCCGCGAGATCGAGGGCCTGAAGACCCAGCTGAGCGCCGAGCAGGCGCAGAACAAGAAAGCCAAGAGCGAGCTCGACGAGGCGGCGGCCCGGATCGAGCAGCTCAAGTCCCAGCTCAAGGCCGCGGGCGTCGACATCTCCAACCTGAACGCGAACCTCGAGCAGCAGGCCCGGGCGCTCGAGGACTTCCGCCGCCGCGCCCAGCAGCTCGAGGACATCAAGAAGCGCTTCGAGGTCCTGCGGGACAAGCTCCAGGCCCTCACGAAGCTCGGGCTCAACGTGACCGTCCGCAACAACCGGATGGTCATCCAGCTGCCCGGCGACGTCCTCTTCGACTCGGGCCGGGAGACGCTCAAGAAGGAGGGCCACGACATCCTGCTCAAGGTGGCCGAGGTCATCCGCAACGACGCCGGGCTGTCGGCGCGCTCGTTCCAGGTCGCCGGGCACACGGACAACGCGCCGCTCGCGGGCGGCCGCTTCAAGGACAACTGGGGGCTCAGCGTCATGCGCGCCCGCGAGGTGCTGGCGTTCCTGCTCCAGCCCGAGGACAAGGGCGGCGGCGGGCTCAAGCCCGAGCGGTGGAGCGCCTCGGGCTACGGCGACACCGACCCGGTGAAGGCCAACGACACCCCGGAGAACAAGCAGGCCAACCGGCGCTGCGAGCTCGTGGTGCTGCCGAACGTCGAGGAGATGCTCGACCTGAAGACGCTCACCCAGTGAGGCCTCGCGGATGAGCGTCGCGGCCATCGACATCGGGACCAACTCGGTCCTCCTGCTCATCGCCGAGCGCCGCGGGGGCGAGCTCGTCGCGCTCGCCGAGCGCGCGACCATCACCCGCCTCGGCCAGGGGGTCGACGCGGCGCGCGCGCTCGCGCCCGACGCCGTGGAGCGGACGCTCGCTTGCCTCGCCCGGTACGGCGAGGAGCTGAGGTCGCTGGGGGTCGAGCGCGTGGACGCCGTCGGGACCAGCGCGATGCGCGACGCCGCCGGCGGGGAGGAGTTCATCGCCCGCGCCCGCGGGCTCATCGGCGTCGCGCCGCGCGTCATCTCCGGGCCGGAGGAGGCGGAGCTCACGTACGCCGGCGCGCTGACGGGGCTCGATCTGCCGGCCCAGGGTCCCAGGATCGTGTTCGACGTGGGCGGCGGCAGCACCGAGATCATCGTCGGCAGCGCCGGCGGGGCGGTGGAGGGGGCGGTGAGCCTCGACATCGGGAGCGTCCGGCTGACCGAGCGTCACATCCGGGCGGATCCGCCGACCAGGGAGGAGCTCGAGGCCGTCCGCGCGGACGCCCGGGCCGCCCTGGCGACTGTCCCCGCCGTGACCCTGCTCGCCGCGCCCACCCTTGTCGGCGTGGCGGGGACGGTGACGACCCTCGCCGCGCTCGTGCGCGACGTCGTCCCCTACGACAGCGCTCGCGTGCACGGCGCGCGGGTATCCGGGGCGGAGGTCGTGACGATCACGTCCCGCCTCGCCTCGGTGCCGCTCGCCGAGCGCAGGCAGCTGCCCGCCCTGGATCCGGCGCGCGCCGACGTCATCGTGGCGGGCAGCGTGCTCATCGAGGAGATCCTCGCGTGGGCCTCGCGGCTCGCCGGAGCGCCCGTCGATCTCATCGCCTCGGATCGCGGCGTCCGCTGGGGGCTGGCCGAGCGGCTCTGTACCGCCTGAGTCCCCTGGCTCGTTTGAAGCCTGGACGGATATTGCACCAGGCGCCGTTGTGTCCGCCACATTTTCGACCCATCCCACCCAGGTCAGGTCCGCCGCCTCTCCCGGAGAGGCCCGCTCTGCCCTAAGCTAGGCGGCGTCAGTCAGCGTGCATCCACGCGGATGCCCCATCGGTACACACTGTGCCCCCGTCCGATCCCGAAAGAAAAACCAGAGCGATCTCGCTGCGATGGGTCCGCCACGGGGATTTTCGTTGACGTATCTGGGCCGGCTCACTAGAGTGCGCGCGCCTGGCGCAAACCGGCTCTTTCTCAAGAGGGCCGTTCCCCCAACCTCAATCCCTTCCGCCCGGAACCGTCCGCTTCTACCGCCGCCGCTCAAGCTTCCACTGTGCATGCCGGAGCACCGGCCCCTCGCGGGTCATGGCGGTGGTGCTCTCGCTTCTGCTCCTCGCACAGCGGTCTCGAGAGGCGGCTCATGGCTCTTTTCTAGGAATGCGCGACGGTGTGTGTCGGTTCTGCGGGTCCAGGTTCAACCGCATGTTCAACGTACGCGTCCCGAAGAGGATTTCGGGAGGCAGACGAGAAAATAAAGAGACGGCGGGGTGGAAGGCAAAGGAGACGATATGCAGGCTCGTTCGGAGATCCAGTTCAAGGTGGGCGACAAAGCCGTCTACCCGGCCCAAGGCGTTGCCGAGGTGGTCAACATCGAGGAGAAGGATATCGCTGGGAATCGCCAGCGATTCTACGTTCTCCGCATCTTGGACACGGATCGAAAGATCATGGTTCCGGTCAGCAACGCGAGCGCGGTTGGCCTTCGCCAGGTCATCTCTGAGCAGGAAATCCGGGAAATCTTCGACATCCTCCGCGAGCGCACCATCGCGTTCGACAACCAGACCTGGAACCGCCGCTACCGCGGTTTCATGGACAAGATCAAGACGGGCTCGATTTACGACGTCGCCGAGGTGCTCCGCGACCTCTACCGCCTGAAGACGGACAAGCAACTCTCGTTCGGTGAGCGCCGCATGCTCGACACCGCCCGGACGCTGATCGTCAAGGAGATCGCGATCGCCCGGGGCCAGACGGAAGAGCAGGTGAAGACCGAGATCGAGGCGATCTTTCTCGCCAACTGAGGCGTTACCTCATGGCTAGCGGCCCTGCGGCCGCTGCCGATGGAGGCCGGCACTGCCGGCCTCCGGGCTTTTGTGAGCCCGAGATCCCCTCCAGAGGGCTCGGGCTCGGAACGTCGCGCCTCGGTCCGCACCGCTGGTGGCGGAACGGGCGCGCTCAGAGATCGCTGCCTGGCCGCTTCTGGACGGGAGGGAGCGACGGCAGCGCAAGATCGACGCGCCACCCTGCATCCTCGTAGACGCAAGGCACCTGGACGCGCTCGCCTGGGAGCAGGCCGGCGACGTCCACAAGGGCGTGAGCGCCGGCGACCTGGGCGACGTACCGCTGCGGCTCGAAGCGCAGGATGAAGCGGGACGGCGTGATCATCGCCTCGGGCGCGATCGCCTTGCCGGTCGCCGCGCTGTAGCGCTGCGCGCGCGCGGCCAGGTTGTCCCGAGCGCGCCGGGACAGGAGCTCGAAGGCGGCCTTGGCGTCCGCCGGGTCGCCATGCAGCTGCCGCAGGCGCGCGACGAGCTCCCGGACGGCGCCGTCGGGCGTGCCGTTCGGAGGCCGCCTCGTGCATCCGGCGGAGGCGAGCGCCGCGACCGAGAGCGCGACGGCCATGCCGATTCGAACGAAGCGCGCGGCAGCCCGTCCGCCGTCGTGCCGCGCGCGCTGCCGGTGCATGTTCATGTCCCCGTCCCTTAGAACGACGCCCCGTCGCCGTCCACCGCGCGCGGGCGCCGGGATCCACCGCGCGCGGGCGTCACCTCCGGCGCGGCCTCGCCGCGGATCACGCGCTCACCCCGGCGCGGCGCCCGCGAGCGCGCCCGCCTGACGGAGCGCCTCGTAGAGGACAATGGCCACCGCGTTGGCCAAGTTGAGAGAGCGCACGGGGCCCAGCGTGGGGATGCCGAACACGTCGTCGGGCATGCGGGCGAGGAGGTCGGGGTCGAGGCCCACGCTCTCCTTGCCGAAGACGAGGGCGTCGCCCGGCCGGAAGTCCGCGTCGAGGTAGCTCCGTTGCGCCACCGCGCTGAACAGGCGCAGCCGCGCGTTCGGGTGCCGGTGGCGGAAGTGGGCGATGTCAAGGTGCTGCTCGAGCGTGACCAGGTGCCAGTAATCGAGCCCCGCGCGGCGGACGCTCCGCTCGTCGATGCGGAACCCCAGCCTCCCGAGCAGGTGCAAGGGGCTCTGCGTCGCAGCCGAGAGCCGCGCGATGTTGCCTGTGTTCTGCGGGATCTCGGGCTCGACCAGCACGATCCGGAACGGCGGATCGAGCGGCGCCGCGCGGAGCCGGGGGCGACCATCATTGAGCACGTCCTCTCTTTCCGCGACGCGCCCGCGCGCCGCAACCCCCGAGCGAGGGATCGCGCCTGCGACCTGGCTCGCCACCGCCGCCTGATCGGGTGCCGGCCCACGCGGCAGCGCGCAAAACGCGATCGGAACCGGCCGAGGTGCCTCTGTTCGCTTGACGGCTGTACGAGCGGACACGTAGCCTCCCGCCTCGGAGACACGGAATGCGCGCATCGTGCTGGATCGCCTCGGCTATTACCCTCGCAGGGGTCGCGTCGTCCTCGCTGGCGGCCGCAGACTCCATGGACCCGGCGCTCGCGCGGCTCGTGCGCGACCCGGCTCAGGGCGCCGGTGCCGCGGCCGTCCCCTGCCGCCTCGTGGGGCCGGACCATGGCGTCTACTACAACCCCGCGTCGCGCTATCAGCGCTGCCAGACCGACGACGCCGCGTTCGCGAAGCTCATCGCGCAGTACGGCTTCGCGGTGGCGCCGTCGGCGATGCACTCGGCGCGGACCACGGGCTACGGCGGCTTCGAGATCGGCGTCGAGGCCGACTACACAAAGATTGACAGCGACGCGGACTACTGGCGCCGCGGCACGCAGGGACCGCAGGATCCGTCGAGCGGGAACTTCTCGATCGAGAACCGGAGCCCGGACTCCTTCCTGCAGCACTATTCCCTCAAGGTGCGCAAGGGCTTTCCGTTCGGGCTCGAGCTGACCGGCGCGGTCGGATTCCTGGCCAACACAAGCATCGTGAGCGGGGGCGCCGACGTGCGCTGGGCGCTGTTCGAGGGGTTCCGCCGAGGGATCCCCGCGATCTTCCCGGAGTTCGCCGTCGGCGGCAGCGTCCGGACGGTCACCGGGACCGAGGAGTTCCAGCTGACGGTCGCCGGCTTCGACGCGCAGATCTCGAAGCCTCTGCCGATCGGCGGCACGGTGGTCGTCACCCCGTACGCGGGCTACCAGTGGATCCACATCTTCGGCGACTCGGGGCTGATCGATCTCACCCCGAACACCGACGCCGTGAACTACTGCAACTTCCGCGGGCTGAACTCGCCCGCGAACCCCGTGCAGGGACAGGGCGGCGAGACGCTCCCCCACGACGGCCAGCCGGTCTGCGACGGCGGCTCCCAGGCCGACTTCAACAACACCGTCGTGTTCGACGCCGTGCGCATGACGCGCCACCGGCTCCACTTCGGCGCGCAGCTGCGGTTCCAGATGGTCAAGCTCGGCGCGCACTTCATCACCGACATCGTGAGCCCCGAGGACGCGAACCAGGGATCGACCCACGAGATCAACGGCGAGAACAAGTTCGCCGGGCTCGGGTCGCAGTGGACCCTGGCGCTCGATCTCGGCGCCGTGTTCTGAGGCGCGCACCGCCGGGGCGCCTGGCAGGCGCTTCCGGCGCGGCGCCGCTCCTCCGGCGCAGGCCCGCTTCGACCGGCGCGGGCCGAGGGCCCGCGGGCGGAGCTCCGCCGCCTCAGCGCTTCGAGCTCAGATCGGGCAGCGTATAGCCGAGCTCGGCGAGGATCGCCCGGAAGGCTCGGTCCTCGTTCCGCGCCACGGTCAGGTGTTCCATGAACTTCTTGAAGTTGCCCTGAGCGGCCGCGTCGGCGGCGCGCTCGCTGTTCTCGAGCACGAGCAGGAGATGCGGGTGCGCCCTGGAGACGGAGGCAGGGCACTCCATCTTGCTCGCCACCCGGGCGCGCGCGTCGGCGAGCGCGTGCACCACCATGATGAGCTCCTTGTCATGGGTGCGCGGCAACAGCATGTCGCCTTCCCTGCGCGCCTCGGCGAGGAGCAGGCTCGCCCTGTCCAGGTAGCTCCCGGCCCAGGCCGGCAGCGCGACGAAGAGCGCGCAGAGCGCGAAGGCGAAGGCAAGAAACAGGTGACGGATCATCGACTGGGTCCTCGGTCGTTCACGGATTGCTCGGAGGATAGCCCGCCGGCAGGCGGGGCACCCCTGCCCTCGGGCGCGCCTCGCGGCGCCTCGGCGGGCGCCTGTTCATCGGATGCGGTCGCGGGCTCCGGGGCGGCGCACGCCACGAGCGCGGCGCGCGCGGCCGCCTGCTCCGCGAGCTTCTTCGACCGGCCCCGGCCGGTGCCGATGACCCTGCCATCGACCTCCACGGCGACGAGGAACGCGCGGTCATGGTCCGGCCCCTCCGTGCCCATCAGCCGGTAGCGCGGCGACGCCGCGCCGCGCGCCTGCACGCGCTCCTGCAGCTCGCTCTTCGCGTCGCGCCCGAGCATGCTGCCGCTCGCGAGCTGGGCGAGCGGGCTCGCGACGATCTTCCGGCTCAGCGCGCGCGCGCTCTCGAAGCCGCGATCGAGGTACAGGGCCGCGACGAGCGCCTCGGCGGCGTCGGCGAGCACGTTCGTCTGGTCGCGCTCCCCGGCGACCTCAGCGCCGCGTCCGACCCGGAGCGCCGCGCCGAGCTCGATCCCTCGCGCCCACGCCGCGAGCGCGTCCGTGTTGACCAGCGCCGAGCGCATCATCGAGAGCTCCCCCTCCCGCGCGCCAGGAAATCGCTCCATCAGGAGCTCCGTCACGCAGAGCCCGAGCACGGCGTCCCCCAGGAACTCGAGGCGCTGATTGTCCACGCGGCGGCCGCCTCGCTGCTCGTTCGAGAAGCTCGGGTGCGTCAGCGCCTCCTCGAGGTGCGGCAGATCCCCCTCCAGCCCCAGATCCAGACGTTGCAGCAGCTCGCTCGGGAGCATCCCCAGCACCTTGCCCACGCGCGGAGTCAGCCCGCGCTCAGGCGGTCGGTGAGCTCGGCCAGTTCTAGGTCGAGCGCCGTCAGACCGCCAGCGTCATGCGTGGACCACGCGACCCGCACCTTGCCCCACGACAGCTCGATGTCGGGGTGATGGTCGCGCCGCTCGGCCAGGAGGGCGACCCGCATCACGAAGCCCACGCTGGCCCCGTAATCCGGAAACGAGTAACTCCGCTCAATCCGCTCGCCCGCCTGCGCCCAGCCCGGGTGAGCAGCGACGAACCTGGCGATCTCATCGCCCGAGAGCCGATCACGCTTGCCCATGAGGCGCAACTATGAGCTAAGCCCCGCCCCGGTGGAACCCCGGAATGTGGACCCCGCCCCCGCGCGCGCCGCTCGACGCGCCCTCGGCCGCCGTGCGCTATACCTCCCGCCGCGATGACCGGGCTTTACGCCTGCCCCTTCTGCCGGGAGATGTTCGAGGCAAAAGAGGCCCCCACCTGCCCCGCCTGCGGCCTCCGGCTGGAGGCGCTCTCGAAGCTCCCCCCCTCCTACGACGCGCTGCACGAGGAGCCCGACGAGCCGCTCCCGCCGCACATGGAGCCGCTTCCGTGGAGCTACGCCGGGCGCGGCAGGGGGGTCCTGCTCGCGCTCGCCGTCCTCGGCCTCGCGGCGTTCTTCTCGCCGTGGATCCACGAGACGGCCCCGGAGCTCCGCGACCTCAGCGGCTTCGGGCTCGCGCGCAGGCTCGGGTGGATGTGGGCCCCCGCGGTCGCGTTCTTCGTGATGATCCCGCTCGTGCTGACGCGGCGGTCGATCCACAAGATGCGCGGCGCCCGCGTGGCCGTCGCGTTCCTCGCCGCGGTCGCCCTCACCACCGTCGCGATGCGCTTGCTGTCCACGCCGGCCAGCACGCTGCTCCGTCCAGTCCGCTTCACGTGGGGCTACGGGCTCTACGCGACCGGGGCGATCGCGCTCCTCGCGCTGGTGACCGCAGCGCTCTTCGGAGGAAGGATCGACGACCTCCCCACGGGACGGCGGCGACGGGGCGACGAGGTGCTGCACTGAGCTCGCAGAGCGCGCAGCGCGCGTGAACCATGGCCGACCTCCGGCGTCGCGCCGCTCTCCGCTCCGAGCGCGGCGCCGATCCCGATCCGCGAGTCACGCGCGGGCAGGCATGCAGCCAGGCAAGCCGCCAGGAAGAGCGTGCTCAGGGGGCATCTCGGGTCGACAGGCCAGCTCGTGCGACGTAACCTTGGTGGGAGTGGCCTCTGTCCGCTCCTCGAAGGTGCGCAATGGCCAAGAGATCTGCCAGCGTACGCCGTGAGCTCGCGCGGGACGACGAGGTGTTCGACGTCCCCGCAGCGGTGCTCTGCGCGTGCTGCGGCCAGCCCGATTGCGCCGGTTGCTCCGCTGCGAGCGACGAGGGCTCGGGGGTCGTCGCGATCATCCCCTGGGAGCGCCCGATCGACGGGGTCTGGTCGCGGCTCTGGGCCACCTCGAAGGCGACCACGCTGGGGGCCGAGACGTTCTTCGCGGCGATCCCCGACGGCGCGATCTCGGCGGCCATGCGGTTCGCCCTGCTGGCGGAGACGCTCGCGATCCTCTCGATGATCGTCGCGCTCCTGCCCATCGCCGCGCTGGCGCTGCCGGGCCTGACGCTGGAGCTCGCCCGGAACCCGGCCGCGCGCGCGAGCGCCCTCCAGTGGCTCGCGCTCGGCGTCCCGGGCCTCACCGTGTGGATGGTGCTCGCGCACGCCTTGCACGGAGCCGCGCTCGACCTCGGCGCGCGCCGCCAAGGCGCGCGGTCAGAGCGACGGCGCGCGCTCCGCTTCGGGCTCTACGCGTGCGGCTGGGACCTCATGGCCGGCCCGCTCGGCGCGCTGGTCATGCTCGTCACCGGCGGCGTCAAGGGCGCCGAGCAGGCCCTGTCGGCCTCGCTCCGGGTGCCGGGCAAGGCCTCCACAGCGCTGCTCCTCGGCGTCTATGCGCTCCACCCCGGCGCGGCAGAGCGCGCTCGACGCGCCGGAAGCATCGCCGCGCTCGCGCTCACCATCGCCTCCGGCTTCGCCGCCATCGCGCTCGCCGTCGCCTTGAACTGACGCTCACCCCGCGATCGACGGCGGTGATCCGGGGGCGTCGACTCCGCCCTCCATGCGAGGTCGCCGTCCTCAGCGCATGTCGTTGCGCGGCACGGGCGAAGGCGGGGGCGCGCCCGGGCGGCGGCTGCTCGCGAGGGTGCCCGGGCGCTTCAGCGGCTGCAGATCGCCCGTCGAGGTGACGTCGATGAGGTCGACGAGCTCGGGCGCGTGACCCGATACGTCCTGCGCCCGCAGGCGCTCGAGGAGCTGCTTCACCTGCGCCTCTGCCTTGCCGTGCGCGAGGATCTGGCGGATTGACGGCGCCTCCTGCTCCAGCGAGCGGCTCACAGGCCTCCTGCTCTGCCGCCGCCACAGCACGGCGAATCGATCGCCCTCCGGCACCGGCTCGGGCACGAGCTCCGCGTCCTTCACCCGGGCGACGGCCTCCAGGAGCCCCGGGGCGACCTTGAGCCCCGGCTCTGTCGTGGTGCCGTCGGACGTCACGAAGCCGAGGTCGCCGCCGCGCATGCTGGTCGCCTTGTCGAGCGACCTCTCGCGCGCGATGTCCTTGAACCGCTGGGGCGACGGGTCGTTCTTGAGCTCGGCCAGGATCGCCTCGGCCTCCTCGCGCGTCGCGACGAGGATGCGCCAGAGCGCCACCATCGCCGGGGAGCTGAACTTGTCGCGGTGGGCCTCGTAGTAGGCGCGGATCTCCTCGTCCGTCACCGGGGAGCTCGAGGCCGCCTCCGCCTGGATCCGCTGCAGCAGCGCGGCGCGCAGGACGCCGCGGATGCGATCCTGCACGTCAGCGCGCTCGGTGAGCTTCTGCGCGGCGGCCCCCTGGGCGAGGAGCAGCTCGCGCGCGAGGACCTGGCTCACGAAGTTCTTCCGGATCTCTTCCGGGGTACGCCCGAGGCTCTGGAGCTGAAACGGCGGGATCTGCGCGATCCTGCGCTCGACCTCCGGCGCCGTGATCACCCTGTCGCCGACGCGCGCCACCACCGCGTCGGCCGCTGGCTGGGCCTGCGCGCGGAGCGACAGGCCGGTCGACGCCGCGCACACGGCCGCCACGGCGGCCGCGGCGAGGGAGAGCTTCACCGTTCTCGCGCGCATCGGAGCGGGTTATCCCCGCGCCGGCGGGCAGGGTCAAGCCACGCCGCGGCGCGCTGTCTCGACGGACACGCCGCGCTCGTCTCCGCGCTCGCCGCTCCGCAGCACCCCTGCCTTCCGCAGGGCGTGCGCGTCGAGCCCGACGAACCGGTACACGTCCGCGGAGAAACCGTAGGCGCGGTGGAGGTGCCGCAGGCCCTCGACGAGCTCGGCGGTCACCTCGACCGGGGGCGGCGGCGGGTATGCCTTGCGGATCGAGGCGAGCGGCTCGCCCAGCTCGAGGAGCTCCTCGACCCGCGACAGCACGTCGATCGGCTTGAGCGCCCGCTTGCCGCGGCGCGCGACGCCCTCGGCCAGCTCCGCGAGCAGGCGCCGGCGCCGGCGCTCGGTGCGGCCGTCCCCGGCGCGTCCGCCGCCGCCCAGGAGCAGCTCGTTGAACCGGCGCGCAGCACGGCGCTTCTCGACCGCATCCGGGCTTCCCCGGCGGTTCTGCACATCGCCGTCCCGCTTGGCTGGGCGGGGCGCTTTGGTGGACCCGGCCCTGACGGCCGGCGAGCTCTTCGTCTTCACGATCCTCGGCAGGAGCACAGCGGCGCGCGAGGAGCCGGTATTCCCCGGCACATCTTCGTGCTGCTCCCGCAGTATAAGCAGCTCATCCCTCCGCCTCGAAGAAAGCGGCGAGCGCACGGCCGCGCTCGCGCCGCGCGGAGCGGGAGCGTCAGCCTCCGCCCCCACACCACGCGAGGGCCGTTCCAACGGCGGCGATCAACCAGGCCGGCCACGTCGCGCGCGCGAAGCCGGCGAGGTCCGACAGGACGCCGCGCCGCGCGCGCCGCGCGGCCTCGGCGTGGCCGATCCGGCGCAGCTGCTCGCGCTCGATCTGCGCATGCTCCTCGTCGTCCACCGGATCGCTGCCGGCCAGGTGGTGCAGGTGGTGGATCACCTCGTGATCGATCGTCTCGGTGATCTCGGCGTCGACGTCGAACCCGGGGTCCTCGCGGGCCTCCGCTCGAAACGTCCGGTAGAAGATCCGGATCTCCGGAGGGCGGGCGATCCCGAGCTCGTCCGCGGGCGTCCCGGGCGTGTAGCAGCCGAGCAGCGGCTCGCCTCCGTCGTCGCAGGCCGGCACCCCCGCGTCGATGAAGAGATCGATGTTCCGCACGCCGCGGGCCTCGTAGATGCGCTCGGCCGCCGCGCGAACGCGCGCCTCGAAGGCGTCGAGATCCGGGAAGTCGCCCGCGCTCCCCGCCGCGGCGCCGGGCTCCGCGGGATCATCCGCGCCTGCGTCGGGCGCGCGGAGCGGCGCGCGCGCGAGCTCGCGCTCGAGAGGCACATCGAGATCGTTGCGGGCGCCGCAGCCCTGGCAGCGGTGGACCGCGACGAGCCGCGCGGGGTAGCGCGCCTCGTGGTAGAGGTCGACGATCGCCGCCCACACCTCGTCCGGAGCCATGACGAGCGCGTCGGCGATCACCGGGGCGCGCCGCTCACGGCCGAGCGCCGCGATCCCCATGGCCACGACAACCGACGGCGTGATGCGGAGCGCGCCCTCGCCGGACAGGCGCAGCAGCGGCATCGCCTCCTCGACGGTCCGCTCGGCGAACCGCACGCCGCGGCAGACGGCGCGACCCACGCGCAGCGCCGGGATCGGGTGCACCACGTCGAAACCGAACGGGCGATCGAGCTCAGGATCGTCGAGCTCGCCGTCGGTGAACGGCCCGATCTCGATCAGGCTCGACGGGGCGACCTCGAACGGGGCGCCGCAGTTCTCGCAGGTGTACGCGCCCGGCTCCTCGGGGACGACGCCGGCCGACGCGAGGAGCGCGCGCAGGACATGGGCGTCGGCGAGCGGGAGGCCGAGCGGATCCAGCGGCGCGCCGCGCGCGTCGGCCAGGACCGACGGGCCCGCGAGGACCTGCACGTCGCGCGCGCACCTGCCGACGAAGGAACGCTCGTCGCCGCCGCGTCCTCCGGGCGCGCCGAAGACGGTCTCGGCCTGGGCGCGCGCGGCGGCGTCCGACAGGCGCGCCACGGTGCCGGACGGGAGGTGAACCTGAGCGGGGAGCTGGTGTTGCGCGGACCTCGGCATCGCTCGGCGGCCTATAAAGAAGCGCGAGCGCGCCTTCCAGTACGGCGCGGCCTCGTCTGGCCTTGTGCTCCGCCGCGGGCAGCCGTCGTCAGGGGTCCTCGGTTGCCGGCGAGCCGCCGGGGGCGCCCTCGTCGGTCGGAGCGGGCGAGCCCCACGCTTCGCGACCCCTGTCGGCGCCGGAGGGCTCGCGCGCCGCGCGGCCGCCGTCGATCCCGGCGGTGCTGGCGAGCTCGGCAGCGACCGCGGCGGAGAGCGAGCCTCCGCTGAGCGGAGACGCTCTCGCGACGACGGACACGGGCGACGGCTCCGACGGCGAGCGATCGCGGCGGCGACCTCGACCGAGCACCGGCGCACGCTCGCCGTCGCCGGCCGGATCCGGGGCGGCGGCGCCCACGCGATGCACGGTGGCGCGGAGCTGCATGCGCCCGAGCGACAGGCTCGCCGCGCTGGCGGGCGGCACGCTCGACGAGGGCTCCGCGCTCACCGGGATGCCCTTCCCGAAATCGAGATAACGGGTGATGGCCAGGGCGTAGATGAGCTTGCGCACGGTCGGCTCCGGCGCGACCCCGGACCGGACGAGCGCGGCGAGCGAGGGCGTGGCGCTGCTCTGGAGCACGTCGAGCACGGCGAGCTCGCTCTCGCCGAAACCGAAGCGGACCGGCTCGAGGGCGGGGTGCAGACGGAGGGGCACCGATCCGATCCGCTCCAGGGTCCGCTCCAGCCGCGTCGAGCGCTCGCCGTGGTCGCGCAGCCCCGCCCAGACGAGCGCGAGCGGATCGACCTTCGCCGGATCGCCCCCCCAGTCGGCGAGCACGTCGAGGCCGTCGAAGTAGCGGTACCTTGTCTCCGGCGGCAGGTCGAACAGACGCACCATCCGCCGCACGAACTGGACCTGGGCGAGCCAGTCGATGGTCGGGGCGTCGAGGCACCCCGACAGCAGCAGCACGTCGCCCAGGAGGCCCCTTGTCGCGAGCGCGTCCCTCAGGATCTCCGCGGAGATCACCCCCTCCTCGAGCAGGATCTCTCCGAGCGGGGCGTAGCCGTCGCTCGGACGGATCTTGACCGGGGACCCCCGGACGATCCGCAGGGTGTGCTCGGCGCCCGTGGGCTCCAGCAGGATGAGCGCGCCGGTCAGCCGATGGTCGACGGCGTAGACGAAGAGGTGAGCGAACGGCGTCCGCTCCAGATCTCCTTCCGCCGTCACGGAACCGTCGGCAGGCATTCTATGCCAAGGTACCATAGCGCACGCGCGCCGGAGCCCCTTTCTCCACGCCGGACGGCGGGAGGCGCGGCGGGCGTCGGCCGCGGCGGGCGTCGGCGGGCGTCGGCCGCGGCGGTTCCGCGCTACGGTGGCGAGCATGCCGCGCGGACATGTCCTGGTGCTCGACGACGAGCGAGCGATCTTGACGACACTCCAGAAGGCCCTGTCGCTCGAGGGCTACACGGTCGACGTCGCCGGCGGCGTCGGGGTGGCCGAGGAGAAGCTCGCGAAGCGGAGCTACGACATCGCGCTCTTCGACGTCTCGCTGCCCGACGGCGACGGCGTGGAGCTGCTCAAGCGGATACGCGCTGCGGGGTCGGAGCTGCCGGTCGTGATGATGAGCGGCCACGCGACCGTCGACGCCGCCGTCCGCGCGACGCGGCTCGGCGCGATCGACTTCCTGGAGAAGCCGCTGTCGACCGATCGGCTGCTGCTCGTGCTCGAGAACACCCTGCGCCTCATCCGCGCCGAGGCCGAGGCGAAGGCGCTCCGGACGCAGACCGGCCAGGTGGGCGAGCTCATCGGGGAGAGCCGGGCGATGCTCGATCTGCGCGAGCAGATCGCGCGCGCGGCGAGGGCGACCGCGACGGTGTTCGTGACGGGCGAGCGCGGCACCGGGAAGGAGCTCGTCGCGCGCGCGATCCACGGCGCGTCGAAGCGGGCGCGCGGGCCGCTGGAGAAGATGAACTGCGCCGCGGTCCCGAGCGAGCTCATCGAGAGCGAGATGTTCGGCCACGAGGCGGGGGCGTTCACGGGCGCGACGAAGCAGCGACGAGGGAAGTTCGAGCGCGCGAGCGGCGGGACGCTGTTCCTCGACGAGGTCGGGGACATGCCGCTCGCGATGCAGGCGAAGCTGCTCAGGGTGCTGCAGGAGCGCGAGATCGAGCGCGTGGGCGGGAACGAGACGATCAAGGTCGACGTGCGCGTGGTGGCGGCGACGAACCGCGACATCGAGGCCGCGTGCCGCGAGGGGCAGTTCCGGCCGGACCTCCACGACCGGCTGAACGTGCTGCCGCTGTCGCTGCCGCCGCTCCGGGCGCGGCGCGACGACGTGCCGCAGCTCGCGCGGCATTTCCTCGCGATCGCGACGCAGGCGAACGATCGGCCCGGGATGGCGTTCACGGAGGGCGGGATGAGGATGCTCGTCGCCTACAGCTTCCCGGGGAACGTGCGGGAGCTGCGCAACATCATCGAGCGGCTGGTGATCCTGACGCCCGATGAGACGATCGACGAGGGCGACGTGAAGGTCTGCCTCGGAGGGCAGCAGGCCGCGATGAAGGGCGGGATCTTCCGGCCGGGGGTGCCGTTCCGGGTGCTCGCGGAGGAGGCGGAGCGGACCATCCTGGAGGAGGCGCTCGTCCATCACGGAGGGCAGATGGCCGCGACGGCGCGGGGGCTCGGGCTCGAGCGGAGCCACCTCTACAAGAAGTGCAAGGCGCTCGGGTTGCGCGGGGACAAGGCAGAGGCCGAGGACGAGTAGCCGGGGGCCGCCGCGTTCGAGCTTGACGGCGCAGACGTGGCCATGCGCGAGCTCCCCTGGGCGAAGCGTGGCGATGCGATCGGGTGGCTCACGTCCCCGGTGTTCGGCCTGGAGCAGGCGCGGTCGATCGAGGCGGAGCGCGCCATCGAGGCCGCCGAGGCGCTGATGCGCGGCGAGACCGGCGCGCTAGGCGCCCCTCATCGCGCGCGCGGTGCGGAAGCAGCGGGAGCAAGCAGCCGCCGAGCCGGTGGCTAACGACGGAGCCCCGCGCTCCACGCACGCCGGAACCTCGAGCTCATGACTGCTGCTGCGCCATAGGACCGCTTCCGGTTCCTCGGGGGTTCCCAGCTGCCTCTCCCGAACCGTTTCCGGTTCCTCGGGGGCTCCCAGCTGCCTCTCCCGAACCGTTTCCGGTTCCTCGGGGGCTCCCAGCTGCCTCCCCCGAACCGTTTCCGGTTCCTCGAGGGCTCCCAGCTGCCTCCCCCGAACCGTTTCCGGTTCCTCGAGGGCTCCCAGCTGCCTCCCCCGAACCGTTTCCGGTTCCTCGGGGGCTCCCAGCTGCCTCCCCCAGGCCGTTTCCGGTTCCTCGAGGGCTCCCAGCTGCCTCCCCCGAACCGTTTCCGGTCCGCCCCCCAGGTCTCAACGGCGCGACGGCCGCGCTGTCGATCACCTCAATCCGGCATCGCCCGCGGCGCAGGCGGCGACGCGCCCCTCATCGCCTTCTGGTACTCCAGCGCCTGCTTCGCGTAGTCGTCCCGCTTCATCTTCGCGTACGCCTTGGCGAGCTCCCCGTAGATCTCGGCCGCGTCCCCGGCCTTCGGCCCGGACAGGAGCGCGCTGTTCAGCTCGTAGACCGCCGATACATGCCGCCCCGTGCGCGCCAGCGCTCGCGCATAGAGCCGGTGGATCTCCGGGTTCGCCACGTCGACGTAGATCGCGCTCTCGCCGACCTTGCGCGCCTCCTCCCACGCGCCGCGCTCCACGAGCAGCCGGAGGAGCCGACGCCAGACCCGGCGATCGTGCTGGTCGAGGAGCGCGAGCCGGCGCAGCGCCGAGAGCTCGCCCGCCGCGTCCTTCTGCCGGCGCGCGAGGTCGCAGAGGCCCTGCAGCGGCTCGGCCTGCGTGGGATCCAGGCGCGACGCCGCCTCGAGGTTCGCCTTCATCCTCGCCGCGTCCTTCTTCAGCTCGGCGAGATCGGCCAGCTTCATCCGCACGACGTAGCCGTCGTGGCCGTCGGCGATCATCTTGCCCAGCAGCCTCGCCGCCTCGTCGGGCTTCTTCTCGGCGAACGCCGCGCGCACCTTGAGGTAGCTCGCGTCGGGCTGCTTCGGATCCACCCGGAGCGCCTCGGCGAGCACCGCCTCCGCCTCCTGTCGCTGCCCGTCCTTCTCCAGCGCCAGCGCGAGCTCGACGAGCCGCCTCGCGTCCTTCGGCGCGCGCGCCGCTGCCTTGCGCGCCTCGTCGAGCGGCGGCGCCTGCAGGTCGGGGACGTACTGCTTCTCGTAGCGCTCGAGGCGGGGCTTCAGCCACGCGCGGAAGCGCCGATCCAGCTCGTCGTGGCCGATGCCGAGCGACTCCTTCACGACGTCCGGCGTCCGCTTGCCCGCGGCCCACCGGGGCAGCATCGACACGACCTTCGGGAAGCCGAACTCCTCGACCATGAAGACAACGATCTGGCTCGCCGCGAAGTAGGCCATCGTCACGTCCTCGATGTCGTCGACGTGCGTGAAGGCCCGGTTGAACCCCTCGACCCCCGGGATCCTCCCGCCCTTCAGGGCGGCGAACAGCGCCGGATCCTCCTCGCGGTGCCACTCCGGCCGCCGCACGATCGTCTCGTACTCGCTGAGCCCCTCGGTGAACCAGCGCGGGACGTGGTTCTTCGAGAGCTGGATCGCGAAGACGTGCCCGAGCTCGTGCCACAGCACGTTCCCCCAGTTGAACTCCGCCGCCGCCGGGCTCAGCGCGGCGAGCGTCTGGCCGAAGCAGACGCCCTGGATGCCCACGTTGGGCAGGCCGCTCGTCCTGACGCTGAAGTTCTCCGTCGACGCGTAGAGCTCGATCGAGACCGGCACCTTCGGCGTGAAGCCGTAGCGCTTCACCATCGAGCCCCAGGCCTCCTCGAGCATCCGCGGCACGTACCGCTCCAGGATCGCCCGCTCTTGCTTGTGGTAGCGGACGCGGAACGTCTGTCCCTCCACGGTCACGTACTGGGTGGCGATGTCCTTCTCGAAGAGGTTCAGCGTGTTGAAGACCCGCACGTTGAAGCGATCCTTGTCCCACGCCTTCTGGAGCGCCTGCAGGCCGCTCTTCTCGTCGCCGGCGCGGATCAGGTTCAGCCCGAGCGTGGCGTACGCCTTCGCGTCGTTCGGATCGACCTGCGCCGCCTCCCCCATCATCTTGACGATGTCGTCGTAGCGGTGCTCCCACTCCGCGAACTCGCCGACGATCTGGAAGAACCGCGAGAACTCCGGGTTCAGGCCGAGCACCTTCGCCTTGAGGGCCTCGAAGCCGACCGCGTCGTCGGCGAGGAAGCGGCCCGCCGCCTTGATCGAGAGCAGCTCCAGGTCGCTCGGGTTCACCTTGAGCCCGCGGTCCGCGGCGGCGTCCGCGGCGGCGATGTCCATGTCGCGAAGCGCGAGCCCGGCGCGCACGAAATAGGCCTGCGCGAGGTTCGGGTTCACCGAGAGCGCCTGCGCGATCTCGCTGTCGGCGCCGCCGAAGTCCAGCGCGCTGTCGAGCTTGACCCGCGCCATCGCGACGCGGGCCACCGGGTCCTTCGGGGCGAGCTTGAGCGCCTCCTTCAGCACCTGCCCGGCGTGGCCGGGGTCGTACTTGTCGAGGAACAGCTCGGCCCGCCAGAGCAACGTCTCGACCCGCTGCTTGCCCCCGACCTTCTCGGCCGCGTTGAACGCGTCGTTCGCGTCGCGCGCGCTCCGGAGCAGGTGCGCCGCGCGCCCGACCAGGGACAGCCCCTCCGCGTCGTCCGCGGTGATCTTGTCGTCGTTGTAGTCGTCGATGATCGTCATCAGCGGCGCGCGCGCCTCGCCGCGCTTGCCCGACCGGATCAGGAGCTCGCCGAGCAGGAGCCGCGCGCGGCGGGCCTCGTCCTCCCGCTCGACCTCGCGCGCCGCCGCGATCGCCTCGGCCATCTTCCCGCGGCGCGCGAGCGCCTCGGCCCGGAGCGGCGCGGCGGCGATCTTCGCCTCCTTGCCGAGCGCGGCGGCCGCCTTCGCCGTCCTCGCCGCGTCGTCGTAGCGGCCGGTGAGCAGCTCGATCCGCGCCCTCATGAGCAGCGCCCCGGCGCGCTCCGCCCCGCCCTGGAGGGCGAGGACGACCTTCTCGGCGCCCGCGTGGTCGCCTTGCGCGAGGAGCGCCTCCGCGCGCGCGAGCGAGGAAGGCGGCTCGGCGGACGCAGGAGCCTGGGCCGCGCAGGCGGCGGCGACGAGGAGAGCGGCGAGAGAGCGGCGGATCGAGTGGCTTCGCATGGGACCCCGTGCACAACCGTGCGCCATCGTTCGCAGTCGTGTGAAACCGTACGTAACCGTGTGGGTTCACTCAGGATTTGCTGCTGGAAAGGCGGCGCCCGGTCGAGCCGGGCAAGGCCATCCTAGCCGAGAGAAGAGGAGGGCCGAGCATGAGCGAGCGGCCGGGGGCGCGCCAGGGCTCGCTCCTGCGCGATCGTGGTATGCGGGGAGCCATGGCAAGCAGGCTCGCAGGGCAGGTCGTTCTGATCACGGGCGCATCGTCGGGTATCGGCGAGGCGCTCGCGCGGGAGGTCGCCCGGCGCGGCGGTCGGGTCGTCCTCGCGGCGCGGCGGACCGAGCGGCTCGAGGCGCTCGCGAGCGAGGTCCTGGCGTCCGGCGGCGAGGCGATCGCGGCCCAGTGCGACGTCACGCGCGACGGCGACGTGGAGCGCGCCGTCGAGCAGGCGCGCGTGGCGTTCGGGCGCCTCGACATCGCCATCGCGAACGCCGGGTTCGGCGTGACGGGCCGCGTCGAGGATCTCTCGCTCGACGACTTCCGACGGCAGCTCGAGACGAACGTCTTCGGCGCGCTGCGCACCGTGAAGGCCGCGCTGCCGGAGCTCAAGCGATCGCGCGGCGGCGTCGCGCTCATCGGCAGCGCGAGCGGCTACGTCGCGTTCCCCACGATGGGCGCCTACACCATGAGCAAGTTCGCGGTGCGCGCCCTCGCCGAGACGCTGCGCGGCGAGCTCCACGCCGAGGGCGTGGCGGTCACGCACATCGCGCCGGGGTTCATCGAGAGCGAGATCCGTCGTATCGACAACGCGGGCAAGCTCCGCGACGGCGCCCCGGAGCCGGTGCCGCGCTGGCTCGTCATGCCGACGAAGGCGGCGGCACGGCAGATCATGGACGCCATCGTCGCGCGCCGCGCCGAGGCGATCGTCACCGGCCACGCGAAGCTCGGGGTGTCCCTCGCGAGGCACG
The DNA here is from genome assembly GCF_051521365.1 of Sorangium sp. So ce590. Lineage (NCBI taxonomy): Bacteria > Pseudomonadati > Myxococcota > Polyangiales > Polyangiaceae > Sorangium > Sorangium sp. So ce590. Next base: position 2,177,984 of record NZ_CP150346.1, on the reverse strand, counting down.
CCCCCGGGCTGCTCAACGCGGCCATCGCGAGGCTCCCGCGCAGGAGCAGAGGCGCAGGCCGCTGAAGCGCGGCCGTCGCGAGGCTCCCGCGCAGGAGCAGAGGCGCAGGCCGCTGAGCCGGCGCAGGCCCGCCTACGGCGCGGCCGTCTCGAGCTCGCGCCGGACGAGCGCCTCCAGGGCGTCGATGAAGCGCGGCCGCGCGTTCACGGCCGGCGCCCGCTCCAGGCGAGCGAGGCCTGCGCCTCTGGCGACGACGTGCGCCTCCACGTCGAGATCGTAGAGGGTCTCGACGTGATCCGCGACGAAGCCGATCGACGCGATGAGCGCCTCGCGCGCGCCGCGCGCGGCGAGCGCCTCGAACGTCGACCGGAGATCCGGGCCGAGCCAGGCGTCGCCGGTCATGCCCTGGCTCTGGAAGGCGACGAGCACCGGGTTGCCCCGGGAGGCGACGCGGCGCTCCACCTCGGCGGCCATCGCGCGGAACTGGCGCTCGTACGGATCGCCCGCGTCGATGATCCGCTGCGGCAGGCTGTGGGCCGAGAGGATCACCGCCACCTTCGCCCGGCTCTCCTCGGGGAAGCGCGCGAGCGCCTCGTCGATCACCTCGACGAAGGCGTCGATCAGCGCCGGCTCGAGCCCCCACGCGGGCACGCACCGGACCTCCATGCCGCCTTGCCTGGCGGCCGCGTCGCGGACGACGGCGTGGTAGACGTCGACGGATTGCGGCGCGAGCGGCAGCGAGATGACGCGCCGCACGCCGCTTCCGTGGAGAGATCCGAGCACGTCCTCGGGATACGGGTGCCAGAGACGCCCCGCGATCACCACCGGGAGACCGAGCCTCGCGGCGAGCGCGTCCGCCTGGGCCTGCGTGATGCGCAGCAGCGGCGAGCCGCCGATCGTCTGGAAGCGGCGCCGCACCTCCTCGATCAGCTCCGGCGGGGCCGGCCGGCCGCGGCGGATGTTGGAGAGGAACGCGGGCAGATCGTCGAGCCGCTCGACGGTGCCGTGGCAGCTGAGGAGGACGGCGGTGGTCACGGCGGCACTCTACATCGCCTCCGAGCGAGCAGCGCCAGCGGCGCCGGCGCGCGGCGGCGCCGGTCGCTGGCAGCGGCTCACTTCGCGTCCCAGACGACGACGACGCGATCGTGGCCGATGAGCCCGTTCTCCTTGCGGGCGAGGTGCTGCGCGAAGACCCGATCGCCGGCGGCGTAGACCCGCACCTCCATGAACGCCAGCCCGTCGTCGGTCTCGATGCCGTCCAGGATCTCCGTCGCGTCGAGCTGGCGCTCCCAGCCCGAGACCGGATCGCGGAAGTGCTCGTTCTTGAGCCGCTCCAGGATCGCCTGCCTCCCGGTGGTGACGTTGGGGTGGGCCGGGGGATGGAGGCTGCTCACCTCCTCGATCACCGCGTCCTCGGCGTAGAGCAGGGAGAGGGCCTCGATGTTCTGGCCCTTCAGCGCGCGGGTGATCTCCGCGAGCAGTCCACCGCTCACCCGCTGGGCCAAAGGCCGCGTCCGCGCCGAACCTTCCATGCCTGCTTGCATGGGACCCGCCGGTGTGGGCGTCGAGCCCAGGAGGGCCGTGCCCGCGACAGCGGCGTGGAGGGTTGAGCTCGTCGGGTTGCGGCCCTCCGTCGTGACGAGATCACGCGACGGGCGGCGAGTTGCAGCGTCCGGACGGACGTGGTGAATAGGAAAGATTATGACGCAGCGCCGCACGGTCGTGCTCGCGGATCTCCATCTCGTGCGCCAGACGCCGGGCGACGTGACCGCCGATCTTGCGCGGTTCGTGGCGGCCCATCCGGGAGCCCGCATCGTGATCGCGGGCGATCTGTTCGATCTCTCCTCCGAATCGCCCTGGATGCCGCGGCCGCGCGCGCTGCGCGAGGCGCTCTTCGCGCACCCGACCGCGCGGGCGGCGCTCGCCGAGCACCTCGACCGGGGCGGCGAGCTCTGGCTCGCGGGGGGCAACCACGACGCCGAGGTCGGAGCGCCCGACTTTCCGCACGCGCTGGCGGAGGCGCTCGCGGCGACCGGCGAGGCCCGGTCGCGGATCCGGACGACGCCCTGGTTCTTTCGCGAGGGGGCGATCCATATCGAGCACGGGCACCTGTACGATCCGGACAACGCCCCTGCTCACCCGCTCGTGGTCGGCGAGCGCAGCCTCGGCGTTCACTTCGTCGAGGAGTTCATCGCGCCGACCGGCGCGCACCGCTACCTGCAGGCGAACGACCAGACGCCGCTCAGCCTGTTCGTCTCGGCGTTCACCTGGTACGGCCCGCGCGCGCCCCACGTCATCTACCGCTACTTCCACGCGGCGATCGGCGCGATGTTGAAAAGCGGGCCGCTCTACCGCGCGCGCGGCGAAGCGACGGTGGGGGCCGCGGTCGTCGAGCGCTTCGCGCACGAGCTCGGGGTGCCGCGCGCGATGGCCGACGAGCTCATCGGGCTCGCGGCCACGCCGACGCTCGAGAGCGCGGCGAGCACGTTCACGCGGCTGTACTTCGATCGGGTGATCGCGACGCTGTCGATGGGCGCCGGGCTCGCGGCGCTCGGGCTGCGCGCGCGGGAGACCGGCGCCGCGGCGCTCGGGCTGGGCGCGCTGCTGATGGGCGTGAGCTGGGCGAGCGGACACAACCGCTACGCCGGCACGGTCGCCGAGCGGCTGGCCGAGAGCGCCGGCCACGTGGCGAGGACGACCGGCGCGAAGCTCGTCGTCTTCGGTCACACGCACCGCGAAGCGCTCGGCGACGGGTACGCGAACACCGGCAGCTTCTCGTTCCCGCGCACCGCGCCCGGCAGGCCGTACGTGGAGATCGAGGGGCCTCCGGACGCGCCACGCGCGGTGAGCCGCTTCTGGAAAGCCGTGGCCTGAGACCCTAGCCGCCGCTCGCGTGCGCGGTGAGCGCGCCCTCCACCAGATCGAGCGCGATCGGGACGTCCTCGTCCGGGATCGGGGTACCGCCGAGCATCGCGGCGAGCAGGCGCTCCCGCGGCTCCGGACGCAGCAAGAGAGGGCCGCCGCCGCACGCCCGGCACACGAGGCCGCCGCGCGCCGGGTCGACCTGGGCGGACTGTGTCGCGTCGCAAGCGCGCCCGCACCGGACGCACTGCGCGAGCTCGAGACCCCAGCCGAAGGCGGCCAGCAGGCGCAGGCCGGTCTCCGCCAGCAGCGCCTGCGGAGGCGCGGGGGACACCTCGTCGAGGCGGTCGAGGAGCTGGTTCAGCTCCTGCCACGCCGCGCGCTCGGCGGTGTGCGGCGGCGCGATCTCGCGCACCCAGCGCAGCGCCCGCCCGGCCACCTCGAGGCGACCGAGATCCCCCGCGAGCCGCAGGCGCGGGCGCTCGATCGCGGCCTCGGTGAGCTGCGCCAGCTCGGCGCCGGGGCGGATCTCCAGGGTCACGCGGAGCAGGTGCATCGGCTCGAACGCCGGGAAACGCTTCGTCGAGCGGCGCGCGCCGCGCGCGGTGGCAGAGAGGAGCCCGCCCTGCTCGGTGAAGAGCCCGACCAGGAGATCGGCTTCACCAAAGGGTACACGCCGGACCAGGAGCGCCTCGGTGCGGAGCCGCTCCGTCCGCGGGCGAACGGATCGGGGCATGGCAGATGGATGACGGAAGGGGACGGCGGGTTGCAGCGCGAGCCGCGGCGAACGCGCGACGAAAATTTGGCCCTCAGGTCGAGAGGGAGGTACGAGCCCGCGAGTGGGTGCCCTCCGACAGCTCCGGCGGCATGTCATGGCCGCGGGGTCGAAGCACGATGCTGAGCGCCAGCGTGAACAGGATGAGCAGCAACACGAACGCGATCGCGACCCCGAACCGCCTGCTCTGGGTGCGGCGCGCGGGCGCCGCGATCGGCAGCGGCGTCACCAGCGCGATCCGGCGGCTCGCCGTGTACCGGGCCAGCACCTCCTCCATCGGGAGCGAGACGGCGCGGGCATACGCCTTCAGGAACCCGCGAACGAACACCTCGCCAGGCAGGTCATCGAAGTGATCCGCCTCGATCCGTTCGATGGAGATCACGGGGATGCGCGTGGCGCGGGCGACCTCCTCCACGCTCATGGCTCGGGCCTCACGCGTGCGTCTCAGGTAGCGTCCGATCGACTCCATCCCATTCCACCCATCGTCATTCGGTCGTCACTCTACTCACCCCGAGAGCCGTTGCTCAACCCCTTATCGCGCCCCGACATCCTTCTCGGAGAGAGCGGCGCCGAGGGCTCACTGCAACGTCTGTAACTGTGCAGCGCAGCGCTGCCCTACCGCCGTCCTCTCATCGATCTCGCGGCACCGCTCGAGATCGGCGCGCGCGTCGTCCACAAGCCCTCTCTTCTCGGCGACGCGGGCGCGCGCGTCGAACGCGTCCTGCAGCCGCCGGCACTCCGGCTGGTCGGTCTCGACCGCCCTGGTGAACGCTTCGCGCGCCAGATCGAGCTCGCCCCGCTTCTCATAGGCGAGGCCGAGCCGGTACTGGCCAACGCAGAAGAGCGGCTGCGCCGCGACGGCGCGGCGTAGCGCGTCGATCGCCTCGTCGTTGCTGCCCTTGAGCAGGTACGCCCAGCCCAGGTTGCCCCACGACTTCTCCGGCGAGGCGTAGAGGATGTCCTCGGTCAGCGGCTTGAGCACCGTGATCGCCTCGTCGTAGCGCCGCTGGTGCACGAGGATGACCCCCAGCGCGTTCTTCGCGTCGCGCATCTCGGGGTTCGCCTCGAGGGCCCGCCGCGCCATCTTCTCGGCGCTGTCGAAGCGGCAGTCGCTCGACTGAGCGTCGCCCGCGCAGAAGCCGAGCAGGAGCAGGGCGCCCAGATAGGCCGCCTCCGCGTTGCCCTCGTCGAGCGCGAGCGCCTGCTCGATGTGCGCGAGCGCCTCGCGCAGGCGGCCGTGCTGGAACGCATCGCGCGCGAGATCATACTCCGCGATCGACCGCGTCTCGTCCGCCTGCGCCGCAGGCTGCGCGCCGCCGCACGCGGCGAGCGTGAAGGGCGCAACCGACGCAACTGACGCAACCGACGCAACCGACAACAGAGAGCAGAGCGACGAGAGGACAGCCGCGCCGCGGATGCACCCCGCGCGGGTCGCTGCTGTCATGTGTCGCTGCGATGTCATGTGCGATCTTGAATCCGCTGCTGAGCAACGCCGCAGCGCGGCAACACGTCAGGGCGGGAGGTCGACTGCCCTGCGGGGACCCCTGAGTAAACCAGGCCGCTGGTCACGTCAACCCGCGAATCTGCCTTGAAGACGCGGCGCGTCCTCGCGATCGCGATTCCGCTTCCAGCAGATGTCAGGTCGACTTAGGATGACGGAGCAGGCCATTCCTGGCCGTCACTGTTCGCCACGGATCTCGTCCTTGACGCCGAGTAGGCTGAACAGTCGCCGCAGAGCGTCGATGTCGGGGATCTCGAGGCGCTCGTCGGCGACGCGCAGGTACTGGCCCTCGCGGAGCTGCTGCACCGCGCGCTTCACGGTATCGACGTCGAGACCGACGCGGGTGGACAGCTCCATCGGCGAGATCGCGAACGAGGCGCCGTTCGAGGAGGTGCCGCTCGCGGCGCGCGACTGCTGCGCGAGCTTGAGCAGCGCGTTCACCACCTTCGATTGCGTGTCGGTGAGCATCATGATCTCGATCTGGTCCTCCGCGTCGCGGAGCCGACCGACGAGTTGCTTGATGATGCGCAGGGCGACGGCCGGGTTGCGCTCGACGAGGTTCTGCAGCGTGCCGTGATCGAGCGCGAGCGCGACGCCGCGGGACAGCGCGATCGCCGTCGACCAGCGCGCCGCGCCGCCGAGGAGCGCGGACTCGCCGAACAGGTCGCCGGGCTTCAGGACCATCAGGCTGCGCTCGGCGCCGCGGACCTTCTTGATGAGCCGGATCCGCCCCTCCTCCAGGAGATACGCCTCGGTCCCGGGCTCGCCCTCGCGGAAGATGACGTCGCCCGCCTCGAACGGGCGGCCGAACCGAGCGCGGAGCCGCTCGGGATCGGGCCCCGAGTCTGCCGGCTCCACGCGGGCGGCGAGCTCGTCGGGCGCATCGAGCGCTGCAGCGGGGCTGGAGCGAGGACGCGCAGGCGCCGCCGCGGCGGGCAGCGGCGCGCGCTCCGCGTCGCCGGGGCCCGAGGCCTCGCTCTCCGCGTCGGGTGCGACGCCGTCCCCTTCAGACGAGCTGGTCATCGGGGCGCAGTGTATCCCAGCTCGGCTGGCTTCGCGTCCGGCGCGCGCACATAGAGCGGCTCGAGGAGCGCCGGGTCGTGCTCGGCGGCCGCTCGCCCGCGCTCTCCGCCCGCAGCAGCGGCCCGGAGCCGGTCGATCGCGAGGCGTCCGATGAACGCGGCGTCGGGGAAATCGAGCGCCTCGCCCCGGGCGGCGAGCGGCCGGAGCGCCTCGATCTCCGCGGCGACCGCGCCGACGACGACGATCCGGCGCCCCGCGGCGAGCGATGCCACCGCGTCGAAGGCCGCGTCGCGCGGCAGGTGTCGCGGCGACATCTCCGGCGCGCCTGCGGGCCGGTCGAAGGCGGCGAGGAAGACCTCCCCCTTCTTTGCGTCGATCAGCGGGACCAGCAGGTCGCCGGGGACCGCCGCGCCTCCGGCGAAGGCGGCGGCGGCCATCGCCTCGAGCGACGTGACGCCAGCGACCGGGACATCGAGCGCCAGCGCGACGCCCTTGGCCGCCGCGACCGCCACACGGACCCCGGTGAACGAGCCGGGCCCCACGTCGCAGCCGAGCGCCTCGATCGCCGCCGCCGGCATGCCTGCCGCGGCGAGCACCTCATCGATGGCGCCGAAGATGCGCTCCGCGTGCCCGTGCAGGTCAGCGTACGTCGTCGCGGCGAGCAGGCGTACGCCTGCGCCCGACGCCGCCCCGCGCTCACCGCCGGAGAGGGCGCCGGCGGAGAGGGCGCCGCCTCGAGGCGCGGCCACCTCGACGGAACCGTCCAGGTCCGCTGCATCCAGGAGCGCGACGCTGCCGCGCGGGGTCGATGTCGAGAGGGCGAGGAGCTTCAAGGCGCGCTCGGGAACGTTGCAGACGCGATGCTGTCTGGCAGAACCACGGGCAACGGGCAACGAGCTTCAGCGAGGTGCTGGGCGTCGCGGCCCCTCGACCGGGCCATGGCGCGGAGTGCGAGCCGATGCGCGATCAACGAGCGATGCTTCCGGCGCTCCTCGTGTCGGCGCTCGTCCACCTGGGCGCGTGGGGGTCCGCGCGGCCGTCGCCGGAGGCGCCAGAGAGCGAGCCCGCCGTGCCCACGGCGGAGCGCGAGCCCATCGATCTCTGGACCGGGACCACCGCTGCGCTGCCAGGCAGCGGGGGCTCAACGCCCCCGGTCGACCCTCGCACCGGACCGGAGAGCGCCCCGACGGCGCGCGCTCCGGCAGACGCCACGCGGCCTCCCGCCCCCGCGGAGCGAGACGCAGCGGGCGGCGAGCCGGCGCCGCCGCCCGCGACGGCCGCGCCGCGCGTCGAGGCGGCGCCTCGGCCAAAGACGGCGCCTCGACCCAGGGCAGCGCCTCGGCCTTCGGACGAGCGCCGGGAGCCGGCGGCGAACGAGGCCGCCGGCGACACGGCGCGCCCGTCCACCGCGCGGACGAGCGACGGCGCGGGCGAGGCCGGCCAGGGCGACTTCGGGGCGGCCGGCGCCAGCGCGGTGCGCAACCTCGGGCGCGCTTTCACGAGGGCCATTCCTCCTGCGTGCCAGGCGGACCCGATCTGGGCAACGCTGCCGCTGGGGAGCGCCGGCAAAGCGCGCTTCGTGATCGACATCGACGAGGCCGGGCACATCGCGTCGTGGGGTCCGGAGGGGGAAGAGCCGCCCGCGCGGCACCTCGGCAACCTGGCGAAGCGAACGGTCGCGCTGCTCGGCCGCGGGACGTTCGCCGTGGCCCGCGGCGCCGTGACGGCCGGGAAACAGACGCTGGAGGTCAGCGCCGTGATCCGCGCCGGCGCAGATCACGGCGAGACAGGCGCGCCGGCCGATCTGGCGTGGCGCTTCGAAGGCGGCCGCGGCAAGGCGTCGTTCGCTCAGCCCGGCGGCCGCCTGGTGGAGATCGTCGTCCAGGTGGTGCGCACGGAGGCCGCGCGAGGCGCGCCTCCCGGCTGAGCGCGCCGCGCCGCCCTGTCCAGGCCAGGCCGCCGCGCCGCCCGCCTGCGCACGGGGCGCCCTCCAGCGCGTGGTCCTGGCGCTCCTTGCGGTCTGCCGTCGGAGCTCTACGTGCGGCGCGTGAGACCGCTCCGCGCTGCCGCATGGGCGTGTGTCGGGTGGCTCGGCGCCGCGCCGCTCGCTGCCTGCGACAACCGGGCGGCCGCGCTCGTACCCCCGGCGGCGTCGCGCGAGGAGGCGAGCGCGCCGTGCTCGATCCCGCGCGAGGAGGCGCCGCCCGCGCCGCCGGCGGCCGGCGCCACGATGACCTTGCCCGCGCTGATCGACGGCGCGCGGCCCGTGGTGGTGACCGTCACCACCCTGCGGGCGACCTCGCTGCCGGGCGGGCGCGCGACCCCCGTCTACCCCTTCGGCGGCGGTGTGCCGCGGGTGGAGCGGGCGATCGGATCGGGGTTCGTGATCGCCACGGAGGGGCTCGTGCTGACGAGCGATCACGTGGTCGGCGACGCGTTCGGCATCGAGGTGCAGCTCTCGGACGAGCGCGCCTTCGAGGCGACGGTGGTCGGGCGCGATCCGATGCTCGACGTGGCGCTGCTGAAGCTGCGCGGGGCGGGGTCGCTGCGCGCCGCGTCCCTCGGATCGAGCGCGCCGATCCGGCTTGGCGACGACGTCATCGTGATCGGCAACCCGTTCGGGCTCGGACCGACGGTGACCCGGGGCATCATCAGCGCGACGTCGAGGCCGATGGGCGCGGGGAGCCTCGACGGCTTCCTCCAGACCGACGCCGCCATCAACCCCGGCAACAGCGGCGGGCCGCTCTTCAACGCGGCGGGACAGGTGATCGGCATCGCGACGGCGATCCACGAAGGCGGCCGCGGCATCAGCTTCGCCGTGCCGATCGATGAGGTCCTGGAGATCCTCCCCGAGCTGCGCGAGACCGGCCGCGTGGACCGCGGGCGAATCGGGATCAGCTTCCAGGAGGTGACCTCGCAGCTCGCGCGGGTGCTCCGGCTGCCCGTCCGGATGGGCGCGCTGATCACCGAGGTCGAGCCGGAGGGCCCCGGGTCGCGCCTGGGCTTCAAGCCCGGCGACGTGATCACGTCGGTCGAGGGGCATCGCGTCGATCACGCCCGCGAGCTCGCGCGCGCGCTCCGGCGCTCCAAGCCCGGAGACGAGGTGAAGCTCACCTACAAGCGCGACGGCGCGGACCGGCGCGCCACGGTGAAGCTCGAGCGGTCGGCCCGGCACGATGCGTGGCCGAGCCGGCGCGCGCCGGCCGACCGCGCCCACGGGGACGCCGAGGAGCCGCCGCTCGGCGTGCTGGCGGGCGACGCGCTCGAAGGAGCGCGCATCGAGTCGATCGCGCCGCAAAGCCCGGCGGCTGGCCACCTCGAGGTCGGCGACGTGGTGCTCGATCTGAACGGCGCGCCGGTGCGGGACGCGGCCGATCTGACGGCGCGCCTGCGCGCTGTCGGGCGCCAGGATCTGCTGCTCCGGGTGCGGCGCAACGGAGCGACCCGGTACCTCGCTGTCCCGGCGCGCTGAGCGAGCGCCGGGCAGCGAGGTCGGTCCGGCGCGCCGAGCGCGGGCTACATGCCCGCGATGGACGCTGCTACGGTACGCCGCATGGGAGCTTCGGCAGGCGCGATGTGCCCGATTTGCCGCAAGTCGGCGGGGCCCAGGCCCGAGAACCCGGCCTTTCCGTTCTGCTCGCCCCAGTGCAAGCTGGTGGACCTCGGCCGCTGGCTCGACGGCGGCTACCGGGTGCCGGGCCCACCCGTTTCCTCGACAGAAGATGCCGAGGCGCTGGAGTCGATGGGGCGGATAGGCGGGCTCGACGGCAATATCCAGGAAGAGGACGAATGATTGCTCGCCGCGCGCTTTGCCTGCTCACGGTTCTCACGGCAGCCGCCGCGGCGTCCACCGCCGCGGCGCAGCAGAGCCAGCCGGCGGCGGGGACGTCGCCGGGCGGTGCCAGCGCCGCCTCGCCCGCCGCTGCCGCCCCCTCGCAGCCGAACCCGTACGATCCGTCGATGCAAGCCGGAGGCCTTTCGCCGCCCCCTCCGATGACGATGCCCGGGCCGGAGCCCGTGTCGCCCGACGGCGGCACGGAGCGGCGCCTCGACGAGGCAAAGAGACAGGACTCAGGACGAGGTCTCGAGCTCGTCTGGTTGAACGTCGAGGGAGGCTACGAGAACGTCGGTCTCCAGACGTTCAACATCGACGAGGACGAGCTCACGGCCGGGTTCATCTCGAGCTCGGCGAACGGCGGCGTCCTCGGCGCCGGTGTCGGCGTCCGGCTCCTGTACTTCACGCTGGGCGCGCGCGGGCGGGTCGGGTTCTTCAGCGACTGGCAGCTCTTCAGCGCCGGCGGCGAGATCGGCATGCACCTCCCGCTCGGCCGGCTCGACCCGCACGTCGATCTGGGCTTCGGCTACGCCGGCCTGGGCAGCTTCAAGAGCGCGGTGAGCGGCGCGGCCGACGCCATCGCGATCCGCGGCTTCTACGGGAGGATCTCCGGTGGGCTCGACCTCTACCTGTCGCCGGTCTTCTCGATCGGCGCGAACGCGAGCTGGGAGCTCCTGGCGCTGACCAGGCCGGGCCTCTCGTCGGCGGAGATCGACCGGATCAAGGGCGAAGCCGCCACCACACCGCAGCAGGCCAAGGCCGATCTGCTGGCGGCCGAGGGCTCCAGCGTGGGCTCGGCGCTCGCCCTGACCGCCGTCGCCGGGCTCCACTTCTAGCCGCCGCGAAGCCGGCTCCGCCGCCTTGCCCTCCGCGCCATGAACGCCGCCTCCGTGCTCCTCTGGCTCGCCACCGTCGCCGCGCCGGTCGGGGGGCTCGCCGCGCTCCTCCTCGGGTCACAGCGCCTCTATGGCAGGCGCCGGTTCGTGGTGGGGACCGCGCTGCTCGGCGCGCTCGCGTTCGTGCCGGCGCTGCTGATCGAGAGCTTCCTCCAGCGCTGGCAAGGCCTCGACAAGAACGCCAGCACGCTCGATGCCGTGACGCTCGTGTACCTCTTCGTGGTCGCGGCGCCGCTGGAGCAGGGGCTGAAGGTGGCGGCGGTCGCGCCGATCGCCCGGCTGCGCACCGTGGACGAGCCCATCGATGGGCTCGTCTACGCGGCTGCCGCGGCGCTCGGGTTCGTGTCGGCCCACAACGCCGTGTACCTGTGGGGCCGGCCCCTGTCGTCGATCGACATCGTGCGGGCCCTGCTCGCCGTGCCGGCGCACCTCTCCTTCGCCTCGCTCTGGGGCTACGCGCTGGGTCGCGAGCGCAAGCGGCCGCTGGGCGGGCGTCGCTTCAACGCCGCGTGGCTCGGCGCGATGCTGCTCAACGGCGCCTACGACTACATCGTCTTCGCGTGCCGCCCGGTCGCGCTCGTCCTCGCGGCGCCGATGCTCCTTGGCATCGGCTCCGTGACCTTCCTCGCCGCGCGCGACCTGCTCCGCCGGAGCGCGTCGCCCCACGGCTCGCAGCGCAGGGAGCGCCGCTTCCTTCCGCACATCGCGCCGCCGTCGCTCGGAACGATGCGCGAGGCGCTGAGGCGCACGGAGCGACCGGTGACGCTCACCTGGATCGCCTTCGGCGCGCTCGTCACGGTCGGGGTGATGGCGACCACGCTCGCCCTCGCGATCGCGCTCGGCCACCGCTTCGGCGTCGATTTCGCGGCGGTGGATCGGGGCGACGCGACGACCGCCGCGGCAGCGCCGCTCCTGCTGCTCGTCGCGGGGGCGATCGCGGCCTTCCCCTTCGCCGGCTACCTCGTCGCCCGGGCCTCGTCGACGAGCAGCCTCCTCGAGCCGGCCGCCTCGGCGGCGCTCGCCATCCTGGGCACCCTGGTGCTGCTCGGCCTCGCAGCGCCCGTCGCCGTCGTGTTCGCGACCGCGGTCGCCCCCATCGCCTTCAGCCTCGCATGCGCGGGCGCCTGGATCGGCACGACGCGCTGAGCCCGGTGCGCTCTCGCGCCGCGCGCCCGAGCCCCTGCAGGGCTCCGGGCCGCCGCATTGCGGCAAGATGCGCGCGGCCCGGATCGCGCCTCCCCCGGCGCTTTCCCCCGCCCCCGGCGGTCCGCCTGGCGCGGCCCGGGTCTCGCGCGACCTGCGCTACGCGGTCGCCGCCTTCGCCGCCGGCTGGTTCTTCGCTACCTCGTCCTGGAACCTGCGGAGCAGCTCCTGCGCCGCGGGCGAGAGGTTCCGCGGCACCTCGACCTGGATGAGCACCTGGAGCGTGCCGCGGCCGCGGCCGTCGATCCGGGGCGCTCCCTTGCCCTTGACCGAGATCACCTCGCCGGGCTGGACGCCCGCCGGGATCTCGACGTCGACCGTCGTGTCGTCCGGCAGGTCGATCTTGACCGTGCTGCCGAGCGCCGCGTCGACGAAGGGGATGGGCACCCGCGTGATGAGGTCGAGGCCGTCGCGCTCGAAGCGCTCGTCCGCGGCGAGATCGACGTCGACGTACAGATCGCCGGGCGGCGCGCCCTGGGCGCCCGGCATGCCCTGACCGGGTACCCGCAGCCGCTGGCCGCCGTCGATGCCGGCCGGGAAGTTCACCACGACCTTCCGCGTCTTCTCGACGGCGCCGAACCCCTTGCAGATGGCGCACGGCGTCTTGATGACCGACCCCTCGCCCGAGCACTCGGGGCAGGTCTGGGTGAACATCACGAAGCCGCGCGAGGTCGAGACCTGACCGGCGCCGCCGCATGTACCGCACGGCTTGCGCTTGGTCCCCGGCTTCGCGCCCGAGCCGGAGCACTCCTCGCACGCCACCGGCGTGCGGAGGACGACCTCCCGCTTGCAGCCGAGCAGGGCGTCGCGCAGCGAGAGCCGCTGCTGAACCCGGATGTCCTGGCCGCGCGCCGGCCCGCGCCGCCGGCGCTGCCCGCCGCCGAAGCCGCCGAAGAACTCCGAGAAGATGTCCTGGAAGTGGGAGAAGATGTCGCTGTCGGCCCCGCCGCCCATCCCCTCGAGGCCGGCGTGCCCGAACTGGTCGTACCGCCCGCGCTTCTCCTCGTCGGAGAGGACCTGGTACGCCTCGGTGGCCTCTTTGAAGCGAGACTCCGCCGATGCATCGCCGGGGTTTCGGTCCGGGTGATACTTCAACGCAGCCTGACGATAGGCCTTGCGAATGTCGTCAGGCGTCGCGTCTCGAGCGAGGCCAAGAACTTCGTAGAAGTCGCGCTTTTCACTCATGAATCGTGGACCGCCGCGTCGATCCTGCCCGACAGGGGGCATAGGCGCCGGCAGACCATAAGTCCTCGCCCGCGCCTGTCAACGCGTAATACAGCGTGAACGCCCACGGTGGGCTGTGCGTCGCGAGGTCTTCCGTGCAGACCGCGGCGCTGCTACTGGCCGCGGCGCTGGAACGCGGGCGTGTCCCAGTCGGAGTCGAGCGGCGGGACGAAGCTCGCGCGGTCGCGCGGGCCGCCGCCGGCCGACTGCACCTGCGGCGCGGGCCGGCGGGTGGTCGGGTACGCGACCTCTTCATGACGGTGCGGCTGGCGCTGCGTCATGGGAGGAGCGCTCGGGGCGGAGCGGGCCGACATCGGCCCGGCCGCCGCGGCGAGCGACGCGCCGATGGAGTGCGCGGTGGCGCGGGGCTGCGCGGCGCTCGCGTACTGCTGGGGGACCTCGGCGACGAGGTGATCGAAGCCGGTCGCGATGACCGTGACCTTGATCATCTCGCCCATGTTCTCGTCGATCGTCGCGCCGAAGATGATGTTCGCGTCCTCGTGCGCCTGCTCCTGCACGAGCGTCGCGGCCTCCTCGATCTCGCGCATCCGCATGTCGGGGCCGCCGACGATGTTGATGAGCACGCCCGTCGCGCCCTCGACCGAGATGTCGTCGAGCAGCGGCGAGCTGACCGCCATCTCGGCGGCGAGCCGAGCGCGGCCCTGACCCTTCGCGCAGCCGGTGCCCATGAGCGCGCGGCCCATGTTGGACATGACCGTCTTCACGTCCGCGAAGTCGACGTTCACGATCCCGTTCTGCGTGATGAGATCGCTGATGCCCTTGATCGCCTGGTAGAGGACCTCATCCGCCTTGCGGAACGCCTCGACGAACGAGAGGTCCTCGTCGCCCAGCGAGAGGAGCTTCTGGTTCGGGATCGTGATCAGCGTGTCGACGTGCTCCGCGAGCATCGCGAGGCCGAGCTCGGCGCGGCGCGAGCGCTGCTTGCCCTCGAAGAAGAACGGCTTCGTCACGACGCCGACGGTGAGGCAGCCCTCCTCGCGCGCGAGCTGCGCGATGACCGGCGCGGCGCCCGTGCCCGTGCCGCCGCCCATCCCCGCGGTGACGAACACCATGTCCGCGCCCTGGATGCACTCCTTCACGCGGGTCACGTCCTCGAGCGCCGCCTTGCGCCCCTTCTCGGGATCGGCGCCCGCGCCGAGACCCCGCGTGACGCTCGCCCCGATGTGGAGCTTGGTCGGAGCCAGGCTCGCGCCGAGCGCCTGAGCGTCCGTGTTGACGACGATGAACTCCACGCCCTCGAGGCCGAAGTTGATCATCGTGTTGACTGCATTGCCGCCAGAACCGCCACAACCGATGACCTTGATCCGGGCGTCGTACCCGGTGTGCTCGTCGGCAAACTCGATGGAGAAACTCATGAACTCCTCCCGGGGATGTACAGCTAGCCGCTCGGCCCGGCGCCGACCCTCGCGGTGGTCGAGCGGCACGGAACCCTCAATGCGCGAGGACGTCCTCGCTCCGGACGGCGTTCCGAGGGGCGCCTCTTCCCCTTCGAACGCCGTTTTTTCAAACCCTCTTGACTCTGCGCTCAAGAGGGAACGCCGGTGCGTTCTCCGACCCTCTCAAACCCACTTCTCTAACAACTTTCTCTTGCTACGTCATGCCTAGAATGCTGCTCGGAGCCAGTTCCAGAACCTTCCGCTCGACCTCTTTTCAATCGACATTTCTTCGACGATTTCACGGCGCGACTCGCGCTCTCGGAGCTTCTCGCGGCGGCTCTCCGCGCGGCCGGCGTGAGCGGCCTCGAGCGTCACCGGCGTGAGCGCGCGCGCCTGCGCGAGCGCGTTGGCGCCGTACTGGACGAGGCCCACGCCGGTCGCGTACTGCGGGCCGGCCACGAGCTGCGTGATGCCCCGCACGCCGACCGGCACGCCGAGGCGCACCGGCATCCCGAGGATCTCCTCGGCGAACTCCGTCATCCCTTCCATCAGGACGCCGCCGCCGGTGAGCACCGCGCCGGCCGAGAGCTGCTCCAGCATCCCGGTGTCCTCGATCCGCTTGCGGACGACGGCGAAGATCTCCTCGACGCGCGGCTCGATGATGTCCGACAGGACGCGGCGCGACGCCTTGCGCGGCAGGTGCCCGCCGACGCCGGGGACCTCGATCTCCTCCTCGTCGCCGACCATGCGGCCGAGGGCGCAGCCGACGTTGCGCTTCAGGCGCTCGGCCTCGCCCATCGGCGTGCGGAGCCCGGCGGCGATGTCCGCGGTCACGTTGTTGCCGCCCGCCGGGATCACGCTGGCGTGCGCGATGCCGCCGTCCACGTAGAGGAGCAGGTCGGTCGTGCCGCCGCCGATGTCGATGATGACGACGCCGATCTCCTTCTCGTCCTCCGAGAGCACCGCCTCGGCGCTGGCCAGCGGCTCCAGCACGACGTCGGCCACGGTGAGGCCGCAGCGCTCCGCGCAGCGGACGACGTTCTGCACGCACGAGGTCGCGGCGGTGATGAGGTTCACCTTGACCCCGAGCCGGACGCCGCTCATGCCGACCGGATCGCGGATGCCGTCCTGGTTGTCGACCATGAACTCGCGCGGCAAGACGTGCATGATCTGGCGATCGGCGTCGACCGGGATGGCCCGCGCGCCCTCGAGGACCCGCTCGACGTCGAGCCGGGTGACCTCGCCGCCGGAGACCGCGGCGACGCCGTCGGACTGCTGGCAGCGGATGTGGCTGCCCGCGACGCCGGCATAGACGGTGCGGATCTCGACCCCCGCCATCGTCTGCGCGGCCTCGATCGCCTCGGCGATCGCCCGGACCGTCCAGTCGATGTTGCTCACGACGCCCTTTCGCAGGCCGCGGCACGGGACGTTGCCCACCCCGAGGATGGTGATCCCATCCGCGTCGATCTCGCCCACGACCGCCGAGACCTTGGTCGTCCCGATGTCCAGGCCGACGACGATCTCAGTAGTCTCCATCCGGCTCTTCATTGCGTGCACCACCTCATGCGGGGACGAGCCCCATGCGCGTGTCAGGCGGGCACGACGCTGCCATGAGCCAGCAGCACCGGCCAAGTTTTGCTCGGCGATCACCGACGCAGAGAGCGGGCGCGGCGGCGGTCATTTCATCCTCACCACGACGCGCTCGGGGTGCGCGTCGTTGTCCAGGAAGATCACCGACGCGCTCGCCTTCCGCTGGGCGAGCTCGGTGAGCACCCGCGCCGCCTGGCCGACCTTGTCGCGGTAGGGCGGCTGGCCGACGTGGAGCGCGATCCCCTCCTTGCCGATGGTGATGACGACCGACCCGTCCCGCTCGACGTGGAGCTCCTGGATCGGATAGCGGCGGGCGAGGCCGGCGCGCTCCATGTCCTCGACCACGTCGAGCAGGCGCCGCACCGCGATGACGACGCCTGCGCGATCCCGCGCCACCTGCTCGCCGGTGATCCCCGTGACGATCGGGAGATCGACCGGATCGTCCTCGGCGAGCTCCTTGAAGAGCTCGCCATCGCGCGTCGCGAGGTAGAGATCGCCGCCGATCGCGACCAGGGCTTGCGCCTCCCGCTCGACGACGTTGACGTGGATCGTCGAGGGGAGCTTGCGGGTGACCGTCGCCTTCTCGATCCAGGGATCGGTGGAGATCGAGGCGCTGGCGAGCTCGAGATCGAGCGTGAAGATGTTCTTGCCGACCTCGATGCCGCCGGAGCTCGCTACCTGCTCGGCGGTGCGGCGCTGGACGCCGTCGATGAGCACCGTGCGCACGGCGAAGCGCGGGCTCGACACGATGTAGCGCCGCGCGCCCCACGCGACCGCGGTCGAGGCGATGAGCACGACGGCGGCGCCCGCGAGGAGCTGGAGCGCGCGGAAGTGGCGCGACATCGGCCGCGCAGGGCGAGCCTCTCCGGGCGAGCCGCCCTTCACCGGCGCGCGCGGCGGGCGCACGGAGACGCTGGTCGCGGGCGGGGCGGGCGACTCGTGCGATGACGGGGACGCCGCGCGCACGCGCGCGTTCTTCGGCGCGCGCGCCGGGGCCACGGGCTCCGGCTTCGAGCCGCGCGCGGACGCCGCCCGACCAGGCGGCGCCGCGGGCACCGGCGTCGACGCGCGACGACGGTTCGGCGGCGGGGCGCTCGGGCGCTCGGTCATGAGCTGCCCTCCCGCGGCGGGGTCTTCGCCTCGAGCCGCGCCTTCAGCTCCCGCACGCAGGCGTTCACGTCGCCCGCGCCGAGCGCGATGACCACGTCGCCCGGCCGGACGATCTGCTCGAGGGCCTCCGGGAGGTCGGCCTTGTCCGCGACGAAGCGCGCGTCGTGGTGGCCGTGCTCCCGGATCGACTGGACGAGGCGCTCGGCGGTGACGCCGGGGATCGGCGCCTCGCCGGCGGGGTAGATGTCCGTCACGAGCAGCACGTCGGCCTGGTTGAAGGCGCGCGTGAACTCGTCGTAGAGATCGCGCGTGCGGGTGTGCCGGTGCGGCTGGAAGGCCACGACGACGCGGTGCTCCTCGCCCGGGAACGCGCGCCGGGCCGCGTCGACGGTGGCGCGGATCTCGGCCGGGTGGTGGCCATAGTCGTCGACCAGCGTGACGCCGCCGATGGATCCGACGACGGAGAAGCGGCGCGCGACGCCGCCGAACGTGGCGAGCGACTGCTTGGTGACGTCGAGCGGCACCTCGAGCTCGTCCGCGACGGCGATCGTGGCGAGGCAGTTCAGGACGTTGTGCGCGCCCGGCATCTTCACCGTGAAGCCGCCGAGCGGCTCCCCCCGGCGGTACGCGTTGAAGCTCGTCTCGAGGCCGCGGAACTGGATGCCGCGCGCGGAGTAGTCCGACTGCGGCGAGACGCCGTACGTCACGTGGCGGCGCGGGATGCGCGGGAGCAGATCCTGGACGTGCGGGTGGTCGAGGCAGAGCACGGCGAGCCCGTAGAACGGCACGCGCGCGGCGAACTCGACGAAGGCGTCCTTGATGCGCTCGTGCGTGCCGTAGTGATCAAGGTGCTCGGCGTCGATGTTGGTGACGACCGCGATCGTCGGGGTGAGCCGCAGGAACGAGCCGTCGCTCTCGTCGGCCTCGGCGACGAGCAGGTCGCCGGCGCCGAGCCGCGCGTTCGTGCCGAGCGCCGCCATCTTGCCGCCGACGACGACGGTGGGATCGAGGCCGGCGGCGCGCAGGACGGTGGCGACGAGGGAGGTCGTGGTGGTCTTGCCGTGCGAGCCCGCGATCGCGACGCCGTACTTCACGCGCATCAGCTCGGCGAGCATCTCCGCCCGCCCGATCGCCGGGATCCCGAGCGCGCGTGCCTCGGTGAGCTCGGGGTTATCGGGCCGGACGGCGCTCGAGTAGACGACGACGTCGACGCCGCAGACGTTCTCGGCGCGGTGGCCGATGTCGATCCGGACGCCGAGCGACGTGAGCCGCCGCGTCGTCGAGCTCTCCTTGAGGTCCGAGCCGGAGACCTCGAACTCGAGCGAGCGCAGGATCTCGGCGAGGCCGCTCATCCCGACGCCCCCGATGCCGACGAAGTGAACGTGGCGAACGCGACCGCGGAACATCAGCCTGCCTCCTCCCGACCGAGGGCAGCACCGCGCGGCGCGGCCTCGTTCATCGCGGCGCGGCGCGGCGCCTCCCCTGCGCGCTCCGCGCGACCGCCGAGGACGGGGAAGCGCAGCGCGCGGTGGCGCGGAGCTCGCGCGAGCTCGAGCAGATCGGCGGCGACGCGCGCCGCGGCGTCCGGCGTGGCGAAGGCCGCCGCGGCGTCCGCCATGCGGGCGCGGAGCGCCGGGGCCGCCGCGAGGCGGGCGATCTCGCCGGCGAGGCGCGCCTCGGTGGCGTCGGCCTGGGCGATGGCCACCGCGGCGGAGGCCCGCTCGAGGGACTGCGCGTTCTTCAGCTGGTGATCGTCGGCCGCGAACGGGTAGGGGATCAGGATCGACGGGCGCCCGACGGCGCAGAGCTCGGCGAGCGTCGAGGCGCCCGCGCGGGCGATCACGACGTCGGCCGCGGCGAGCGCCTCCGCCACGTCGTCGATGAACGGGACGACGCGCGCGCGCCCGGAGAGGCCGAGCTCGGCGTAGAGCGACCGGACGGCGGCCTCTCGGTCCCTGCCCGTCTGGTGCACCACGTCGAGGTCGACGCCGCGCTCGCGGCCCTGCGCGATCGCGCGCGGGACGATGTCGTTCAGGGCGAGCGCGCCCTGACTGCCGCCGAGCACGAGCAGGCGGAGCTTGCCCTCGCGCGGCGCGTACGGCGCGCGGGCGAAGGCGCGACGGAGCGGGACGCCGAAGAGACGCACCGTGCTCGGACGCAGCGCGCGCGCCGTCTCCGGGAAGGCGATGTACGCGCGATCGACGATGGGCGAAAGGAGCCGGTTCGAGAGCCCGAGGACGCTGTTCGGCTCCAGGATCGCGACCGGCACGCCGAGCGAGCCCGCCGCGAGGGAGACCGGACCGCCCGCGTACCCGCCGAGCGAGAGCACCACGCGGGCGTCGAGCCGCTCGACGAGCCGCCTCGCCTCCGGGAGCACGCGGCCCGCGCGGACGGCGCCGCGCACGAAGCCGGAGAGGCCACCCCCGCGGAGCGGCAGGACGTGGAGCAGCTCGAGGGTGTCGCCGCGCTCGCGCATGACGCGCGCCTCGATGCCGCGCGCGGTGCCGACGTAGACGACGCGCGCTTCCTCGTCGCGCGCCGCGGCGCGGACGGCGTCGCCCACGGCGACCATCGGGAAGACGTGGCCGCCGGTGCCGCCTCCGGCGATCAGGACGGTCACCATGCGCCGCCCTCCTCGGCCGACGCGACGACCACGGCCGACGCGCTCGGCGCGTTCGGGACGGGCGAAGCGCCCGCCGCGCTGCGCTGCTGGGAGGCCACTGGGGTCCGCGACCGGCTGATGCTGAGCAGGATGCCCGCGGCCGCGGCGTTCACGAGCAGCGACGAGCCACCGTAGCTGACGAACGGCAGCGTGAGCCCCTTCGTGGGGAGGATCGCCATCGCGACGGCGAGGTTCGTCATCGCCTGCACGCCGAAGAGCGTCGCGATGCCGAACGCCATGAAGCTGCCGTAATCGTCGTCGGCCTCGAGGGCGATCTTCACGCCCCGCGAGACGATGACGAGGTACGCCGTGCAGAGGCCGACGATGCCGACGAAGCCGAGCTCCTCGCCGACGATCGCCGACACGAAATCGGTGTGCGCCTCCGGCAGGTACAGCACCTGCAGCCCCCGCCCGAGGCCGAGGCCGAAGACCCCGCCGGAGCCGAAGCTCATGACCGACTGGAACGGCTGGTACGCCAGGTCGGCGCGGTTGTTGTCCATGTCGATCCACGCGAGGTAGCGCGCGTAGCGGTAGCCGCTGAAGCGCACGAGCGCGGCGCCGCCGAACGCCAGCAGCATGGAGAACGCGGCGATGTACGGGACGCGCGCGCCCGCCACGAACAGCAGCGTGAAGGTCAGGAAGAGCAGCACGACCGCGCTGCCGAAGTCGGGCTGCTTGAGGCAGAGGAGCATCAGGATCCCGACCACGAGGAGGTGCGGGAGGAAGCCGACGGAGAACGACCTGATGCGGTCGGCCTTCTTGGAGAGCGAGTAGGCGAGCCAGAGGACGATCCCCAGCTTCGCCACCTCGGCCGGCTGCACGTGGACCGGGCCGAGCGCGATCCACCGGTAGGCGTTGCCCGCCTTGTGGCCGAGCCCCACCACGCAGGCGATGAGCATCCCGGTCACGGCGATGAGCACCGGGTACGTGAGGACCTTGAGCCGGCGATGATCGATGCGGCTCGTGATCCACATCGTGGCGATCGAGAGGACCGCGTAGGCGGCCTGGCGCTTGAGGAAGAACTGCGCGTCCTTGTAGCGCACCGTCGCCTCGACCGCGCTCGCGCTGTAGACCATCACCACGCCGAAGCCGATGAGCGCCGTGACGACCGCCGCGAGGAGGGCGTCGACGGGCCCCGAGGGGCTCGATCGCCCCTTCCAGAACGCCTCGGCGGCCGCCACGACCGCGCCCGGCGCCGACTTGTCCTGCTCCGAGGGGCCGATGTGCCGGTTCTTGGGCGCGTCGCCGCGCGCGCCGAACCTGTCGCTCCACGACATCACGACGGCACCTCCCCGGCAGCCCCGCCGGCAGCTCGCTGGAGCTCGCCCACCGCACGGACGAAGGCGTCGCCGCGATCCTTGTAGTCGCGGAACATGTCGAAGCTGGAGCACGCGGGGCTGAGCAGCACCGCGTCGCCCGGCCGGGCGAGCGCCCGCGCGGCGAGGACCGCTGCATCCATCGAGCCGGCCCGCGCGATCGGCACAACGCCGTCGGCCGCGGCGGCGATGCGGTCCGCCGCCTCGCCGAGGACGACGAGGGCGCGCCCCCGCTCGCGCAGCGCGGCCACGAGCGGCGCGTAGTCGCCGAGCTTGTCGCGCCCGCCCGCGATCAGCACGGCCCTCGCCTCGCGCAGGCCGGTGAGCGCGGCGACCGAGGCGCCGACGTTGGTCCCCTTGGAGTCGTCGTAGTAGCGGACGCCCTCGACATCCGCGACGAGCGCGGTCCGGTGCGGGAGCCCCTCGAAGCGCGCGAGCGCGTCGGCGATCGCCGACGCGGGGGCGCCGAGCGCGGCGGCCAGCGCGACGGAGGCGCAGGCGTTCGCGAGGTTGTGCGCGCCCGTGAGCCGGACGCGATCCAGCGGGTAGCTCGCGCCGGTGACGCGGTCGACGATCGCGCCGCCCGGGGCGCTGACGTCGGCGCGGGCGTCGCGCGCGCTGAACGTCACGACGCGGGCGCGCCCGCGCGCCGCCTGGCCGGCGGCGAGCGCGTCGCCGAAGGGCACGACCGCGACATCCTCCGGCGTCATGCGCTCGAACGGGTTGCCCTTCGCGTCGGCGTACGCCGCGAAGCTCGGGTAGCGATCGAGGTGATCGTCCGTGATGTTCAGCAGGGCATGGGCGCGGGCGTGCAGCGTCGGGACGCGCTCCGCCTGGTAGCTCGAGATCTCGAGGACGAGCACATCCCACGCCTCCCCGACGACCTCGGCGAGGGGGATCCCGAAGTTGCCGCCGACGAAGGTGCGGAGGCCGGCCCGCTCGAGCATCGCGCCCGTGAGCGCCGTCGTCGTGCTCTTGCCGTTGGTCCCGCCGACGAGCACGATCGGCGCCGACACGAAGCGCGACGCGAGCTCGAGCTCGCCGATGACCTCGCGCCCGGAGCGCGCGACGGCGTCGAGCGCGGGGAAGGACGGCACGCCCGGCGAGACGACCACGAGGTCGGCGACGTCGAACAGCGCCGGGTCGTGCCCGCCCGGCGCGAGGACAGCGCCCTCCGCCTCGAGGGACGCTGCCGCGGCGGAGAGCCGCTCGCGCGGCGCGCCGTCGTTCGCGATCACGCGCGCGCCGCGCTCCAGCAAGAGGCGCGCAGCCGCGACACCGCTCCGACCGAGCCCGACGATGATCACTGTTCGCCCGCGGACGTCCATCATGCCCTCAGCGCAGCTTCATCGACGCCAGGGAGACCAGCGCCAGGAGGATGGAGATGATCCAGAAGCGGACGATGATCTTGGGCTCCGCCCACCCCTTCTTCTCGTAGTGGTGGTGGATCGGCGCCATCAAGAAGACGCGCTTGCCGGTGAGCTTGAACGAGAGGACCTGCGTGATGACGCTGACCGTCTCGATGAAGAAGATCCCCCCGAGGATGATCGACAGGAGCTCGTTCTTCGTGAAGACGGCGAGCATCCCGAGCCCGCCCCCGAGGGCGAGCGACCCGACGTCCCCCATGAAGACCTGCGCGGGGTACGTGTTGTACCAAAGGAAGCCGATCCCCGCGCCGATGACCGAGCCGCAGTACACCGACAGCTCGCCGGCCGACGCGATCGCCGGGATGTCGAGGTAAGTCGCGAGCGAGAAGTTCGCGATGGAGGCGCCGACGATGTACGCGAGGATGAGGTAGGTCCCCGCGTTGATGATCACCGGGCCGATCGCGAGGCCGTCGAGGCCGTCGGTGAGGTTCACGGCGTTCGACGTCGCGACCACGACGAAGACGGCGAACGGGACGTAGGCCCAGAGCGGCAGCTCGATCGGGAACTTCGAGAACGCGACGAACGGGATCGAGAGCCGCGTCCTGATCTCCACCCAGTCCGGCGGGAGCTTGGACGCGAGCAGGAACGTGTAGGCCACGGCCGCGCCGCCGATGAGCACCTGGCCGATGAGCTTGTAGCGGCCCGGCAGGCCGCCGCTGCTCCGCCGCTTGATCTTGAGGAAGTCGTCCAGGTAGCCGATGACGCCGTAGCCCGCGGTCACCGCCGTCGTCGCGAGGACGAACGGGTTCCTGAGGTCGGCCCACAGCACGGTGGGGAGCAGCAGCGAGAGCAGGATGAGCGCGCCGCCCATCGTCGGCGTGCCCGCCTTGATCTTGTGCGTCTCCGGCCCCTCGGCGCGGACCACCTGCCCGATCTGCTTGCGCCGGAGCTCGCGGATGAACCACGGCGCGAGCACGAACGTCAGCACCATGGCGGTGATCGTCGCCATGATCGTGCGGAACGGGATGTAGCGCAGGACGTTGAGCCAGCTCAGCCAGCCGTAGTGGAACTTGAGCGGGTAAAAGAGCTCGTAGATCATCCCGCACCTCCGCGCGGCTGCCGCTCGGCCTGGGCCCGAGCGCGGCGGGCGGCGAGCGCGCGGCGCGCCTCGTCGCGGTCGTCGAACGGCAGCGTGACACCGCCGATGATCTGGTACGGCTCGTGGCCCTTGCCCGCGATGAGGACCAGATCCCCGGGCTCGGCGTCGAGCACCGCGCGCTCGATCGCGCGCGCTCGATCGAGCTCGACGACGACGCGCGCGCGCCCGGCGGCGAGGCCCGGCAGGATGGCGCCGGCGATCGCGCGCGGATCCTCGCTCCGCGGGTTGTCGTTGGTCACGATGGCGACGTCGGCGGCGAGGCTGACCGCCTCGCCCATCCGCGACCGCTTCAGCGGATCGCGGTCGCCGCCGCACCCGAAGACGCAGCAGATGCGCCCGCCGCCGAGGGCGCGGACGCTCGCGAGCACGCGGGCGAGCGCGTCCGGCGTGTGGGCATAGTCGACGAGCACGATCACATCGTCGACGCCCGGCGTGTCGCAGCGCTCCATGCGGCCCGCGACCTGGATCGGCGACGAGAGCGCCGCGGCGGCGTCGTGGACGTCGAACCCGAGCAGGTAGGCCACGGCGAGGGCGGCCAGCAGGTTCGACGCGTTGTACGCGCCGAGCAGGTGGGAGCGGATGGTGACCTCGCCGGCGGGCGTGCGGGCGCGGAGGAAGATGCCGCGCGCGTCGTGCGCGAGCTCGACGGGGGCGATCTCCGCCGCGTCCGGGCCGGCGCCCACCTCCGTCGAGTAGCGCGCGAGCGTCGACGCCGCCGGACGCGAGAGCCCGCCCGGGGCGATCCTCTGGACGAGCTGCCTCCCGAACGGATCGTCGACGTTGATGACCGCGGCGCCGGGGCCGAGATCCACGAACAGGCGCGCCTTCGCCTCCGCGTAGGCCTCCATCGTGCCGTGGTAATCGAGGTGATCCTGGGTGAGGTTCGTGAAGACCGCGATCCGGAAGCGGACCGCGTCGACGCGCTTCGCGGCGAGCGCGATCGACGAGACCTCCATCGTGAGGTGCGTCGCGCCGCGGTCGACCATCGCGGCGGCGACGCGCGCGAGCTCGTCCGCCTCGGGGCTCGTGTGCGAGGCGTGGACGTCGAGATCGTCGAAGCGGTAGCCGAGCGTCCCGACGATCCCGGCCCGACCGCCGCACCGGTCGATGCAGGCCTGCACGAGGTGGGCGGTCGTCGTCTTGCCGTTCGTGCCGGTGATGCCGACGACCTCGAGCGTGAAGGCCGGGTGCCCGTAGGCCACCGCGGCCGCCAGGGCGAGCGCGAGCGGCACGTCGGGCACCTCGACGCGGGCGGCGCCGAGCGTGTCGGCCGTGCTCCCACGCGCGAGGATGACCGCCCGCGCGCCGCGCGCGACGGCCTCGGGGATGAAGTCCTCGCCGTGCACCCGCGCGCCCGCGCGCGCGACGAAGATGTCCCCCTGCCCCACCTTGCGCGAGTCGAGGTGCACGCCCGTCACGAGCAGGTCCGCGGCGCCGGCGGGAGAGAGCGCGGCGCCCGGGATCTCGCGCAGCACATCGCCGAGGCGAAGCGCGAGCTCGACCTCGGCCACGCCGGCCTCCTTGGGGTCGCGCGCTGTCATGTGGGGGGCTCGAAGATCAGCTTCAGGGGCGATCCCTTGGGCAGCACGGTCCCGGGCGGGGGCTCCTGGCGCGTGAGCCTCCCCGTGCCCTCGACGCTCGGGTCGAGCCCGAGCGTCGCGGCGCTCCTCACGGCCTCGCGCTGCGGCAGGCCGGTGAGATCGGGGACGCGCAGCTCCCCCGTCTTGAGCGGCGCCGACGGCGTTACCACCCCCGTCGAGCTCGGCGCCGCCGCGGCGCGCGCCTCGCTCAGCACCTGGTAGGTGTTCGCCGCGATGTCCTCGCCCGACTGCTCGGCGACCTCCGACAGCTTCATCGGCACGCTCCCGCGCGGGGTAACGCCCAGGTAGCGCAGCGCCATCTCGCCGACCCGCCGGAAGACGGGCGCCGCGACCGAGCCGCCGCCGTAGGTGCCGCCCAGGGGCTCGTCCAGCACCACCGCGATGGCGAGCCGCGGCCGCTCGACCGGGACGAACCCGACGAATGACGCCACGTAGTGGGTGTCCGTGTACTTGCCCGTCGCGGGATCGATCTTCTGCGCCGTGCCCGTCTTGCCCGCGACGCGGAAGCCCGGGATGGCCGCCTCGACGCCGGTCCCGTCGCCCTCGGTCACCGCGACGAGCATCTCCGACACCATCCGCGCGATCGACGCGGGCACCGCGTCGCGGCGCACGCGCGGCGACGGCTCCGACAGCGTGACGCCTGTGCCGTCGGTGATCCGCTTGATCAGGATGGGCTCGAGCAGCCGCCCGCGGTTGGCGATCGCCGCCGCGGCCATGGTGAGCTGCAGCGTGGTCACGCTGATCCCCTGGCCGAACGCGGCCGACGCCGTCTCGACCTGCACCCAGGGGCGGCCGCGCGGCCGGAGCACGCCCACGGACTCGCCCGGCAGCGGCACGCCGGTCAGGTCCCCGAAGCCGAACCGGCGCAAGCCCTCGTAGAGCCGCTGCTCGCCGAGCCCGAGCGCGATCTTCGCCGTGCCGATGTTGGACGACTGGCTGAGGATCTGCGGCAGCGTCAGCCACTTGTGCACGTGCGTGTCGTGGATCACGACGTTGTCGATCGCCATGTTCCCCTCCTCGCAGTAGATGGTCGCGCTCGGGGAGACGCTCTTCGCCGCGAGCGCGCTCGCGATGGCGAACATCTTCACCGTGGAGCCGGGCTCGAAGCGATCGACGACGCAGCGGTTGCGCCGCGACCCCGGATCGCTCTGCGAGTAGTCGTTCGGGTTGAACCCCGGGGAGCTCGCCATGGCGAGGACCTCGCCGTTCTCGGGGTTGACGACCACGATCGAGCCGCCGATCGCCTCGTAGGTCTTCATCGCCGCCTCGAGCTCGCGCTCGACGGTGAACTGGATGCCCTTGTCGATCGTGAGGTGGACGTTGTGCCCGGCGAGCGCCTGCTCGTCCTCGATCCCCTCGGAGAAGATGAGCCGGCCCGATCGATCCCGGAGCCCGCGCACCTCCGATGCATTGCCGCGGAGCTCGTGCTCCAGGCTGAGCTCGATCCCCTCCTTGCCCTCGCCGTCGGTGGCGACGAAGCCGAGCAGCGGGCCGGCGAGCTCGCGGTTCGGGTAGAAGCGGCGCCCCTCGCCCTCGATCACGAGCCCGCGCACCGGGTAGCGCTGCGTCCGGTCCCCGAGCGCGCGGACGCGCTCGACCTCCTGCTCCGAGACGCGGCGCTTGAGCCAGGCGAAGCGGCGCCGCCGGCTGAGCTTCTCCACCACGTCCTCGGCCGGCAGCGAGAGCGCCTGCGCGATGCGCTCGGCGTACTGCTGGATCCGCATCGGGACGTACTGCTCGTCGACGCCGCGGAGCATCTCGACCGCGTCCACGGAGACGCTGGGCACCTCCACGCTCTCCGCGAGCGGCGCGCCGTTCCGGTCGTAGATGGTGCCGCGCTTCGGCGTGATGTGGAGCCGCCGCTGGCGCTGCCGCTCCGCGAGGTCGTACCAGGCGTCGCCGTCCTCGACCTCGATGCGGTAGGCGCCGGACACGACGCCGCCCAGGCCGAGCGCCATGAGACCGCAGAGCAGCCCCATGCGGATGCGGATCCACCGCGCGCGCCGGGGGTCGAGGTTCCTCATTCCCGGCGCCCCCCGCCCGGCGGCGCGCTGCCGGCCTCCTCGCTCGTCGGATCGCGCTCGGGCGACGCCGTGTAGCCCCGCACCGGGATGACCCGCTCGGGCGGGGGCGGCGTCATGCCGAGCAGCGAGCGGGCGACCATCTCCACGCGCTGCGGCGTCTCGTAGCTGGCCGCCTCGAGCGAGAGCACCCGCTTGACCTCGCGCAGCCGCGCCTGCTCGGCGCGCGCCCGACCGAGCCGGTAGCCGAGGTCGACCGTGCGCCCCCTCAGGGCGAGGTGCACGACGAACGCCGCCACCGTCGCGGCCACCGCGAGCGTCCAGAGCACGAGGAACGGGCGCTGCTGCGTCACGCGAGCGCCTCGCCGGAGACCCGCTGCGCGGCGCGGAGCTTCGCGCTGCGGGCCCTCGGGTTGTCGGCGATCTCGTCGTCGCCCGCGGTCACCGGCTTCTTCGTGAGCGGCTGCCAGACCTCCGGCTCGCGGAGCGCGCGCTTGACGATGCGGTCTTCGAGCGAGTGGAACGAGATCACCGCGAGCACGCCGCCGGGCGCGATGATCCTGGGCGCCGCCTCGAGCAGCGCCTCGAGCTCGTCGAGCTCTCCGTTCACGGCGATGCGCAGCGCCTGGAACGTACGCGTCGCCGGATCGACGCCGCCGATGCGCGCCGGCCCGACCGCCCGCACCACGGCCCGCCGCAGATCGAGCGTCGTCTCGAGCTCGCCGCTCTCGGCCGCTTGCTTGATACAGCGGGCGACCCGCCGGCTGCGGCGCTCCTCGCCGTAGCGGTAGATGAGGTCCGCGAGCTCCTCGTCGTCGAGCCGCTCGATGAGCTCGAGCGCCGTCTCGCCGCGGCTCGGGTCCATCCGCATGTCGAGCGGCCCCTCGGTGCGGAAGCTCATGCCGCGGGCCGGGTCGTCGAGCTGCATGGAGCTCACGCCGATGTCGGCCACGAGCCCATCCACCTGAGGGACGCCGAGGGCGGCGAGGTGCCGCTCGATCTCGGAGAACGCGCCGTGAACGTAAGTCACCCGGTCCCCCATCCGGGCGAGCCGGGCGCGCGCGATGACGAGGGCGCGCTCGTCGCGATCGATCCCGATGACCCGGGTGCCGGGCGTCTCGAGGATCGTCGCGGTGTGGCCGCCAGCGCCGAGCGTCGCGTCGACGTAGACGCCCTGGCTGACCGGTGAGAGGGCGGCGAGCACCTCGCGGCCGAGGACGGAGACGTGCTGCTCGCCGCGCGGGCGCGGCGGCGGAGGGGGCAGGTGCATGGGGACTACATTGACGACGTTCATAGGCGGAACTGCTCCGCGATTGCTGTCTTGAAGCTCTGAAGCTCGACCTCGCTCATCTGCTGAGCGGCCTTCCACCGCTCCGCTGACCAGAGCTCGATCGTCTGTCCCATCCCCGCCCACAGCACGTCCTTCGTGAGGCTCGCGTGCTCGCGGAGCGACGGCGGGATGAGGATCCGGCCCTGCTTGTCGAGGTCGCACTCGACGGCCGCGGACAGGTAGCGGCGGCGGAATGCGACCACGTTGGAATCGAACTGTGGCAACGCTGCAATTTTAGCCTCCAGCTCCTCCCAGGCCTTCATCGGATACGCGTGCAGGCAGGGGTCGAAGAGGGCCGGGGTGATGACCATGCGCAGGTCGTTCGCGGCCGCGAGCACATCGCGAAAGCGCGAAGGGAGGCTCGTGCGCCCTTTCGCGTCGATCGCGTGCTCGAAGTGACCGCGAAACATCGTGCTCATCGACCCCAGCTCCGGCTGGCCTGTCCCGCCGAGGGCTTGGCGCCGCGTTGCTCCACCGGGTGCACGCCGCGTCGTGACATTCTCTGCCACTTCTTCCCACGAAGCTCCGCCACGCTACGGAGGGAGGTGCCGAGTGTCAACAGTTTGGGAGATTTCTGGACCTCATCCACCACCTATGTAGGACATCTGCGCCCAAGGTAATACCCGACAAAATAACGCGAATTATCGCGATCCGGCGGCAGACCCAGGTCCGTGG
Organism: Sorangium sp. So ce590; assembly: GCF_051521365.1. Classification (NCBI taxonomy): domain Bacteria; kingdom Pseudomonadati; phylum Myxococcota; order Polyangiales; family Polyangiaceae; genus Sorangium; species Sorangium sp. So ce590. The sequence goes on along the minus strand of NZ_CP150346.1, from coordinate 2,148,437 downwards.
GAGGAAGTGGGGAGCCGTTCGGAGGGTTGCGCGACCGCCGCAGGCGGACGCTGGCAAGGCGGAAAGGAAGCGAGGCGGATCGCCGCCCTGGCCGCATGACGTCGCGCCCCGACAGGCAGGTCTACGCCGGTTGCCCGGGAGGGCTCAGCGAGCCGGCTGCCCGGGAGGAGGTCCGGCGGGGTGGCGTGCGGTGGAGGAGCGTGGGGGGCGCGCGCGGTGGGGGAGAGTGGGGACGCGCGCCGCCGCGGCGGTCAGCCGTGGGGGGTCACGTGGGTCTGGACCCACTCCACGATGCTCTTCAGGGTGGTCCCGGGGGTGAAGACGCCCTTCACGCCGGCGTCCTGGAGGCGCGCGATGTCCTCGTCCGGGATGATGCCCCCGCCGAACACCACGATGTCCTCGGCGCCGTACTTGCGGAGGGCCTCGAGGACGGCGGGGAAGAGGGTGTTGTGCGCTCCGGACATGATCGACAGCCCCACGGCGTCGACGTCCTCCTGCACGGCGGCGGAGGCGATCATGTCGGGGGTCTGGTGCAAGCCCGTGTAGACCACCTCGAAGCCCGCATCGCGGAGCGCCCGGGCGACGACCTTGGCGCCGCGGTCGTGGCCGTCCAGGCCGGGCTTCGCCACGAGGATGCGGACTTTGCGCTCTGCCATGATCGCGTCGATTACCGCCTGCCCGGGCAGGCGTAAAGCGCAGCGCCCCGGGGACGTGAGGCTCCCCTCCGCAGGGAGCGTGTGCTCACTGGGCGGCGAAGACGAACGGAATGGTCACGGGCGTGGTGCCCGAGGACGGGGGAAACCGCCAGGACTTGATCCGCGAGCCGATACAGCTCGCCAGGCTGGGGTAGTCCTTCTCCGAGCCGCCGGCCGAGACGGACTGGACGGCGCCCGACGCGCCGATGACCACGGAAGCCGAGACGCGGGCTGTGGTGGATGCGTTGCGGTCGCGCGCGTCGAGGGCGGGCTGCCAGCAGTGGCGCCGGACGCTCGGCCGGTTCGCCTCGACGACGCCGGCGATCTCCCCTTGAGAGAGCTGGCTCAAGCCGGAGCCGGCGCCCTGGCTGCCCGGCCCTGACGTCGGGCCGGGGACCCCGGCGCCGAACCCGGATCGATCGAGCGGAGCAGCTGTCGCGGAAGCGACGGGCTTCTCCGGCTGGGGGCGCTGGCTCGCCACGGCGCCCGGCTTGCCGGGCGAGGCGGGCTCCGGTCTGGCAGACGCCGTCTCGGCCGCCGGAGGCGTCTCCGGCTCGACGCTCGGCGGCGGCGGAGGGGCGGCCGTGGGCAGGTCGGCCGGGTGGCTCGGCGGCGCGGTCACGACCTGCACGGGGGCCTGCTGCGGCTTGGGCGACAGCAGGACATAGGCGGAGACGCCGCCGAACGCCGCTGCCATGGCGATGAAGGCGTAGGCGAGCGGGCTCATGCCCGAGCGCCGCCTCGGCGCGACCGTCTCCACCAGGCTGCCCGGGTTGGCCACGAGGGGGGCGGGCTCCGCGGAGGAAAGGCCACCGGCCGGCGCCGACGTCACAGACGGCGGGCCGCCCGCGCGGGCCGTTGCCGAGGGCGAGCCGCCGAGGGAAAGGCCGCCTGCGCCGCGAGCGACGTCGGCCGAGACGGGCGGCGCCAGCTCGGATCTCGGCGCGGAGGCGACGGCGGCCGCCGGCCCGGCCGCAAACGGATCGGCCAGCACCTCGACCGGCGCCGCGCCCACGGCGTGGGCCCGCGCGGCGCCCCCAGACGCGTCGGGCCACCCGGCCGGCGCGCTCGCAGCGGGCGTCCCCGTCGCGGAGAAGGCAGCGACCGAGCCGACGCCCACCGGCGACCGCTCGCTCAGGCCGGGAGGCTCCGGCTCGCGCGTTGCCGAGCGCGCGGGCGCGGCCGCAGCGAGCGGAGGGACCCTCGCCGACGAGGGCGCCTTCGTCGAGGGCGGGACCTGCTGGTGGCCGACAGAGAAGCCCGTGCTGCTTGTGCGGCGCGCGGGCGCGGACACGCGGGTGGACTGGGCCTGGGTGACGATCTCGAGCAGCTCCGGGAAGTTCTTGAGGGGCAGCCACTCGTCGAAGCCCTCGCGCCAGACGAGCGAGTCGCCGTCCACCGCGCCGACCAGCGCCTTCTCGCGGATGACGGCGAGCCGCACCGGGCCGAGCGGGACGCCGCCGACCCCGACGTACCAGTCCTCGCTCGACGTCGTGCGCGCGGCCGGCGTCTTCCCGAGCGGCCGGTCGTTGGACATCGATCGCGTGAACGCGCTGGCGGCCCCCGCCGGCGGCATGGGCTCCGTCCGGGCGGCGGGCACGGCTGGAGCCGCGGGCGCCGGCTGGGCGGCCCGCGCTGCGGCGGGCGCCGGCTGAGCGGCCCGCGCTGCGGCGGGCGCGGGCGCCGGGCGCGGGCTCGATACCGGTCCGGGCGCGGCGCGCGGCGCCGCCGGAGGTCGAGGCGCGCCTCCCGGGCGCGGGAGGGCCTGCGATGCCGGCCGGGGCGGCGACGGCGCGGCGCCGTGGCCCAGGGCCGAAGCCGGCGGCGGCCTCGGGGCGCTCGCGCCACCGGCGCCGACCCCGGCGGGCGGCGCCTCGTCGCTCGGAGGGGCGATCTGCGCGTCGTCGCCGGCCGCGCGCGGCGGCTCGACCGGGAGAGCCCGCGCCACGGAGCTCTCGGTGACGCTCGCGCTCACCTGAATGAGGTGCCCGCATCGCCGGCACTGCATCCGCACCATCTTGCCGGCGACCTTCTCGTCGCCGATCTGGTACTTGGCCTTGCAGTTATCGCAGATGAATTTCATCCAAGGACGCGCCTGCCGGTGGAATCGGCGCAGTCTACGACAGCTTGGCCCCGGACGACATGGGGTAGGCGGTCAGAGCAACCCGAGCAGATGCTCCTTGATGGATTGCCGCGTCGGGTCATCGGGCGCGACGCCCAGGGCGCGCTCCCACGTCTCGATGGCTTTGTTGCGGAACCCGGCCTTCTGGTAGAGCACGGCGAGGTTCTTCAGCGCGGGGAAGTGCTTGCCGTTGATGTGCAGCGCCGTCTCCAGCTCCTGGATGGCGTCGTAGAGCTGGCCCTGCTTGCCGTAGAGCAGGCCGAGGTGGAAGTGCAGCCGGTAGGCGAGCGGATCGATCGCCGTGCCCTCGCGCAGGTGCCGCACGGCTTTATCGAAATCGCCCGCGCGGTACGCCGCGATCCCCGCGGCGAGGAGGCGCTCCGCCTCTGCCGAAATCCGGTCCTGATCCCCGCGGATCGAGCGCGCCTGGAGCGCGTTCTCCACGGCGGCGACGACATCGGCGACGCGGAACGGCTTCTCGATATAGGCCTCCACGCCGTAGCTCGACTTCAGGTCCTCGGCGAAGCGCCACCCGCGGTAGACGGCCGAGATCATGATGATCGGGATGTGGCCGTAGCGCTGCGTGCCCTTCATGCGGCGGGCGATGTCGAAGCCGTGCACCTCGGGCAACATGGCGTCGAGGATCATCACGTCGGGCGGGTGCTCCTTGACCATGCGCAGGGCGAGGAGCCCGCGGTCGGCCTCCTCGACGCGGTACCCGCGCTCCTCGAAGATGCGGCGGAGCAGCTTCCGGATCTCGGGCTCGTCGTCGACGACAAGGATCGTGGTCTGATCGCCCTGCGGCGCCTTGCTCGCGCCCGGGAGCGACTCGACAACGGACAGGTCGCGGTCGGCGGTGCCGAAATCCGTGTCCGTGAGCTCGTCGGCTGCCGCTGCCCTCCGCATGGCGTCGTCGACGACGAGCGGCGGCCCCGCCGAGGACATGCGGCCCGGCGAAGCGGCGGGCGGGCTCGGTTCGTCGGTGAGATCGGCGAACGAGATCTCCGCCTCGTCGCGCGAGCGCTCCGGCGCGGGTCGCGCCGGCGGCGGGGCGCTGGGCGCAGGGGGGGGAGCGGCAGGGGGATGGGCCACCGTCGCCGGCGGCACGGCGGACGCAGACCGCCGCGGCGCAGGCTGCGAAGGGGCGGGCGCGGGCGGCGCTTCGGGAGCAGACGCCGCCGCGGCGCCGAGCCCGGCCCGCTTCAGCACCTCGGGCGGGCACTTGGCGCCGACGTAGAACGGCTCGCCCTGCTCCTTCATGTCGTAGGCGGCCACGATGGTCCGCACGAGGGGGCCCGCGAGCGCGATGTACGGGAAGACGCGCTTGCCGGTCACGAACTCGAGCTCGTCGATCACCTTCTTGTCGGCGGGCGCCGCCATGGCCACGAGGATGCGGTCCTCGCGGACGAGCACGGGCAGGAGCTTGTGCTTCGCGGCGATCTCGCGGGGCAGGATCGAGAGGTCGCTCAGCTTGATGCAGACCTGGTTGAGATCGATGCCAGGAACACCGCTCTGCTCGGAGAGGGCCTTCAGCGCAGCGACCTCGGAGACGGTGCCGCTCTCGATGAGGTTCGTGGCGAGGGGAACTCCCTTTGCACGCGCATCGAGGAGCGCTTGTTCGAGCTGGGGCTGGGTGACCGCCCTTTGCTGGAGGAGGATGCGTCCGAGCGGCTTCTTGTTGGCGTCTTGCGTCATTCCGCGGGCCGAGTCCGAAGGCTAATGGACGAGGAAAGCGCGGGCAAGCACGCGACCCGCGCGCGAAGGCGAGCGTTCGGCTGGCACGACCGGCTCGGGCTCGTGCGCCGGCGGCTCGGGCCTACCGCCTGGTCGAGCGCGGCCGAGAGGTCGCCCGGCGCACGCGGATGCGAGCGCGCGGCGCGGCGGAGGCGAGAGCTCACCATGCGCCCATGTTACTCCGGAACCCTCCGGACAGCGCGGACGTTGCGCCCGCCGCGCGATCCCCGCCGCGCCCGCGTCGGGAGCGCGTCGAAGAGGCCATGGAGACGATGTAGGGTGGCTCGATCACTCGGTCACATCGGGCGCGCCGAGCCACGCGCGGGCGAACGCCGCGTACCGCCCCTCGGCGATGGCCGCGCGCGCTTCGCGCATCAGGCGGCCATACAGGTGGAGGTTGTGCTCCGTCAGCAGGCGCAGCACGAGGATCTCGCCCGCCATGTAGAGGTGCCTCAGGTACGCGCGGCTGTACCCCCCGACGCAGGTCGGGCAGGCGCAGGTCGGGTCGAGCGGAGATCGGTCTTCCTTGTAGCGCGCCTGCTTGATGACGATCTTGCCGTGCTGCGTGAGCGCCTGCCCGTTGCGAGCGTTCCGGGTGGGGAGCACGCAATCGAACATGTCGACCCCGGCGCCGACGGCGTGAATGAGGTCGAGCGGCGTCCCGACGCCCATGAGATAGCGGGGGCGCGAAGGGTCGAGGTGCGGCGCGATCTGCGCGACGACCTCGTGCATCAGCGGGATCGGCTCGCCCACGGAGAAGCCGCCCAGGGCGAGCCCGTCGAACGGTAACGCGCCGAGCTCGTCCGCGTGCGCCGTGCGGAGGGCGGCCGAGGTGCCGCCCTGCACGATACCGAAGAGCGCCTGGGTGGGGCGCTTGGCGGCGAGGCAGCGCTTCCCCCAGCGCGTCGTCAGGCGGCAGGCCTCCTCGACCTCCGCGTGCGGCGCGCCGCCGGGCGGGCACACGTCGAGCTGCATCGCGATGTCGGCCCCGAGCAGCCCCTGCACCTCCATCGCGACCTCGGGCGTGAGCGCCTTGCGGGCGCCGTCGAGGTGCGAGCGGAACACGAAGCCGTCCTCCGTGAGGGTGCGCCGCTCGGCGAGCGAGAAGGCCTGGAAGCCGCCGGAGTCCGTGAGCATCGCGTGCGGCCAGCGGGTGAACGCGTGCAGGCCGCCGAGCTGCGCGACGAGCTCGGGGCCCGGGCGGAGCCACAGGTGGTACGTGTTGCCGAGGACGATCCTCGCGCCGGTCGCGGCCACCTCGCCGGGGGCCAGCGTCTTCACGCTGCCCTGGGTGCCGACCGGCATGAACGTCGGGGTCAGCACGTCGCCGTGCGGCGTGGAGAGCACGCCCGTGCGGGCATGACCGTCCCGCGCGAGCTCGGAGAAGGCGAAGCCAGGCGTCCGGATCATGACGCGCTCGCTCCGGAGATCAGCATGGCGTCGCCGTACGAGTAGAAGCGGTAGCCGGCGTCGATCGCCGCGCGGTACGCGAGGAGCGCGCGCTCGCGGCCGGCGAAGGCGAACACGAGCGCGAGCAGCGTCGAGCGCGGCAGGTGGAAGTTCGTCAACAGGGCGTCGATGACCTGGAACCGGTAGCCGGGCTGGATCAAGAGGCGCGTCTCCCCGGACTGCGCCCGCACGAGGCCCGCGCGCGCCGGGTCGGCCGCGCTCTCGAGCGCGCGCACCACGGTGGTGCCGATCGCGATCACCGGCGCGCCGCGCTCGCGCGCGGCCGCGACCGCGCCGGCGGTCGCCTCGGGGACCGAGTAGACCTCGGCGTGCATCGGGTGCAGGTCGAGGTCGTCGACCGTGACCGGCTGGAACGTGCCGAGGCCGACGTGCAGCGTGACGCTCGCGATCTCGACCCCGTTCGCGCGGAGCCGCTCGACGAGGCCGGGCGAGAGGTGGAGGCCCGCCGTGGGCGCAGCGACCGCGCCCGGGACGCGGGCGAAGATGGTCTGGTAGCGCTCGCGATCGGACGCGTCGTCGCCCCGGCCGAGATAGGGAGGGAGCGGGACGTGCCCGTAGGCATCGATCGCCGCCGCGACGGACAGCCCTGCCGGCGAGGAGAGCTGCACCGTGAGCACCCCGTCCTCTGCGCGCTCCAGCACCTCCGCGACGAGCGCCCCGTCGCGCTCGAGATCGAGCACCGCGCCCGGGCGGATCGGCTTGGAGGCGCGCCCCATCGCTCGCCAGCGCTCGGGGTGCGCCGCGCTCTCCCCGGGCCCGCCGGCGAGCTCCCGGGGCCCGCGAGCGAGGTCCTCCGCCCCGGCCGGCGCCTCGTCCAGCCGGTGCAGCAGGAAGAGCTCCACCTGCCCGCCGGTGCCACGCTTCTTGCCGAACAGCCGGGCGGGCACGACCTTCGTGTCATTGACGACGACGAGCGCGCCGCGCTCGACGTACCGGCCGAGGTCGCGGATCGCGGCGTGCTCGACGTCGCCGGCCCCTCGGCCGCGGTCGACCAGGAGGAGCCTGGCGCCGTCCCGCTCCTCGGGGGGCCGCGACGCGATGAGCGCTTCAGGGAGTTCGTAATCGAGCAGCTCGCAGCGCACGCCGCGCTACTAGCACGACGCGGGCGTGAGCACGTCCGTCTTGGCGCGGAGGAAGCGACAGATCTCGCCCACCTTGTACGGCTTCGGGACGAAGGCCACGGCGCCGCAGTCGGCGCGCTCGACCTGGCGCGCGGAGAGGTGATACGCGCTGGAAAGCACGACCCGCACCCTCGGGAACGCATGCCGGATGTGACGCGCGAGCTCCAGGCCGTTCAGATCGGGCATCATCAGGTCGATCATCGCCACGTCGACCGGGGAAGAGCCGAGGACGCGGTTCGCATCCTGGAACGAGGCGGCGAACACGACCTCGAACCCCTCGACGCTTAGCCCAGCTGAAAGGGCGCGACGCTGGGAATTCTCATCGTCCACGATCAGCATGCGGGCCATTAAGCGTCCTCCTGCGGCGAGCGCCGCCAACGATGACTACGCCTATCGGTCTACGACCTAGCAATTACCGGGCCAAGCTGACGAATCATCGAGTTGCTGTCGTCGACGCCGAAGTGAAACAGAAGCGCACAGTCTACATCAGCTGACCCATTGCACTAAGGCAAATCCCGACGCGCTGACATTGCAAAGGTGCAACCCAACGTGGGCTAGCTGCCCAATCTTACTGCTGAGTCAGGGGTGTTGCTCAGCCCGGTCGTACGTCCTGGTCGAAACTCCGCCAGGCGCGCGCAGGCGCACGCCGGCTGAGCCCGGTGAGTAGCAGATGGCTCAACCAGGTGAGCACAGGCATGCTCGGCCGGGTCTGCGGGCGCCTGCTGTATCCCGAGGGAACGCCCTGCCGAGCCTGGTCGTCAGGAACGGGGAGGCCGGCTGAGGAGGCGACGGCTCAGCCCGGGGGATACGTGATCGCCAGGCGGGTCATCTTGCGCCACAGGGTGGTGGCGCTGATCCCGAGCACCTCGGCGGCGCGCTCCCGGCTGCCGTCGCACTCCCGCAGCGCGGCCTCGATCGCCTGGCGCTCGGCGCAGTCGACAACGTCGGCGAGCAGCCTGCCGCCGCCTTCGGGCGCCCGCGTCGGCAGCAACGCGGCGGGCAGTACGTCGTCGACGCTGATGACGCCGCCGCCCGAGAGCGCCACCGCCTGCTCCACCATGTTCTCGAGCTCGCGAATGTTGCCCGGGAAATCGTACTGCGTCAGCGCCTCGACGACGCCGTCCGCGGCGCGCGCGCGACAGGTCATCTTCCGGTTGTACTTCTCGAGGAAGAACTCCCAGAGGATCGGGATGTCCTCGCGCCTCGAGCGCAGCGGCGGGAGCACGAAGCGCGCGACGTTCAGCCGGTAATAGAGGTCCTGGCGGAACCGCTTCTCCGACACCGCGCCCAGGAGCTCCTGGTTCGTCGCGGCGATGATGCGCACGTCGACGTGGATGGGCTTGTTCTCGCCCACCCGGCGGATCTCGTTCTCCTGGATCGCGCGGAGCAGCTTCGCCTGGAAGGTGAGCGGGGTCTCGGCGATCTCGTCGAAGAAGAACGTGCCCCCGTCGGCCTCCTCGAACAGCCCCTTCCTCGCCGAGATCGCGCCCGTGAACGAGCCGCGCGCGTGTCCGAACAGCTCGCTCTCGAGGAGCGTCTCGCTGATGGCGGCGCAGTTCACCGGGACGAACGGGCGATCCGCGCGCTTGCTGTTGGCGTGGATGGCCTTGGCGACCAGCTCCTTGCCGGTGCCGCTCTCGCCGGTGATGAGCACCGTCGCGTCGGTCGGCGCGACCTTCACGATCCGGCCCAGCACCTCGCGGACCGCCTGCGAGCGGCCAACGATGTTCTCGAACCGGTAGCGCTCCTTGAACTCGCTGGCGAGCAGCTGCACCTCCCCGGTGAGCTTCCGGTTCTGGATCGCGCGCTCCACCTTCACGAGCAGCTCCTGCTCCGAGAACGGCTTCTGGATGTAGTCGAACGCGCCGAGCCGCATCGCCTCGACCGCGCTCTCGATGGTGCCGTACGCGGTCATCACGATGACCTCGGTGTTCGCGTTCGACTCCTTCACCGCGCGCAGGACGCCGATGCCGTCGAAGCCGCCCATCCGCAGGTCGGTGAGCACGACGTCGTACGCGCCCTTGGCGCCCAGGTCGGCGCCCTGGCTGCCGTCGGCCGCTTCATCGACCTCGTACCCCGCGCCACGCAGCATCATCGCGAGCGTGGTCCGCATGTTCCGCTGGTCATCGACGACAAGAATCTTCGACATGGATTTCCCCCGCCGCGCTCATCCTCCTCGCGGGACGGGCGCGGCGCGACGAGCACGACCGACGCGCCGAGCTGGCGCGGAACCGCGCGAGCGCGGTCGTCCGCGGCGGCTTGGACATGCGTCCAGCGTATCGTACGTCAAGCGCGGCCTCCGCCGCCAGGAGGCGCGCGGGGTGCGCCGCCGGCGCGGGGCGAGCCCCCCACCCTACCCTACTCGCGGATCTGCTGGGACAGGTAGGCCGTCTCGCCAAGCTTCTCGATCAGACCGATCTGCGTCTCGAGCCAGTCGACGTGCTCCTCCTCGGACTCGAGGATCTTGGCCAGGAGCTCCTCGGAGGTGCGATCTCCCTTGTCGCGGCAGAGGGCGATCGCCGCGTTGAGCCGCTTGACCGCCTGGTACTCGAGCTCGAGGTCGCTCTTGAGCTGCTCCGGCACGGTCTGCCCGATGTGAAGGGTGTCCAGGCGCTGCAGGTTGGGCAGCCCCTCCAGGAAGAGGATGCGATCGATGATCGCATCGGCGTGCTTCATCTCGTCGATCGACTCGGCGCGGCCGTGCGCGGCGAGCGTGACGAAGCCCCAGTGCGCGCACATCTTCGCGTGCAGGAAGTACTGGTTGATCGCGACGAGCTCTCCCGCGAGCACCTCGTTCAACACGTCGACGATGTCTTTCGCACCCTTCATCGTACCCTCTCGCGCTCGTGCCTGTCGTGCTCGCCCCGCCTCTGCAGGCAGGGGTGCGCCGGCTGGAGCGCCAGCGCCCAGGTCAAATGCGCAAGCTCAGCGGAATTGCGCAAGAAATTTCTAAGAAAACAGGCGGCAGCCCCCGCCGGCCCCAGGAAATCGGAGCGCAGCGGCGCGATCCAGAGAATCAGGCGGCGCTGGAGGCCGGCGCCATCGCCAGGCGGCGCGGCGCGGTGACGGGCGGGGAGGCGCCCTCATCATCGCCGATGAGCTTGGCGATCGTCGGCTGGCAGGAGCCGCACCGCGTACCGGCGCCCGTGCACTCCATCACCTCTGCCACGGAACAAGCCCCCTCGTTCATCGCTTCGCGAATCTCTCGATCACAGACGCCCATGCAGAGGCAGACGTACATGCAGACCCCCGGCTCCGTTAACGGGTAGATTGATATTGAACATAGCTTTCAACATCGACGCGTCAAGCGAGAATGTTTCGTGGGCGGATCTCCGGGGTGGCTCGTGGTCCGGGGCGGGGCGAGAACGCAGGGACGCGGCAGGACGGCATGGGACGCGGCAGGACGGCATGGGACGCGGCAGGACGGCCGGGACGCGGCAGGACGGCCGGGACGCGGCAGGACGGCCGGGACGCGGTGGGTGTACGCAGGGACGCGGTGGGTACGCAGGGACGCCGCCGCGACGGCGGCGTCACATCGTGAGGCCGCCGTCGACGTCGATGCAGCGGCCGTTGAAGTACTCGCACTCGATCACGAAGCGCACGGCCTGCCAGATGTCCTCGGGCACGCCGATGCGGCCGACCGGGATCATGGCGACCAGGGCGTCGCGCGCCTTCTGGTGCATGCCCTGCGTCATGGGCGTCTCGATCATGCCGGGCGCGACCGCGCCGACGCGGATGCCGAACGGCGCGAACTCGAGCGCCCACGTCTTCGTGTTCGCCGCGAGCGCGCTCTTCGCGGCGGTGTAGTTCGACTGGCCGCGGTTGCCGTGGCGCGCGATGGAGCTGATGTTGACGATGACGCCCTTCTGCTCGGTCTCGACCATCTTCGCGACGACCTCGCGGACCATGAGCGTGGCGCCCGTCAGGTTGACGTCGATGACGGCCTGCCACTGCGCCGCGCTCAGCTTGACGACCGCGCCCGTCTGGCGGTCCTTCTTGACCAGGAGGCCGTCCCGCAGGATGCCGGCGTTGTTCACGAGGCCGTTCAGGCCGCCCATCGCCCCGTGCGCGAAGCGGACGAACGCCTCGACCTCCGCCTCCACCGCCACGTTGAAGGGCCGCGCGTGGACCTTCCCGGGGAGCCCCTGGCTCGCCTCGACCAGCGACGCGAGCCCCTCCTCGTTCACGTCGCCCGCGGCGACCTGGCCCCCGAGCTCCGCGAGCCGCAGCGCATAGTGACGACCCAGCCCCTGGGCGGCGCCTGTGACGACAAACCTCGTGTCCTCGAGTCGCATGATCGCATTCCTCCAGGGATCGCTCCCGACCGGTGTCTCGACGGCGCGTCTACCACGGCGCTGCCACGCGGCGGCGGTCGACCTCGCGGCGCGCCGCGTTCCCCCGCGTCGCGCGCAGTAGGCGCTTGCGCCGGGTCGCATCGATGTTATTCAGCGCCCATGAGGTCGATCGCACTCGCCGCCGCCGTGTGCGCCGGCACCCTGACGCTCGCACCGGCCTGTAACCGCACTCCCCCCGTCCCCGAGACCTCCGATCCGACAGGCAAGGATCTGGTCGTCGGCGCCGTGGTCGCGGCCACCGAGAAGGTCGGAGGGATCCGCATTTACAAGATCGTCGAGGTGGAAGACCTGCCCGAGCCGTTCGGGCGAGACCTGCACATGATCGCCTACGATCCCAAGGTGCAGACCTTCCAGGAGGCCGCGGAGCTCCGCCGCAAAGGGCAGCTGACCGTCGCGATGGACCACATGATGGTCCGGCTCGTGAACTTCATGCCGCGCGACCACCGCGTGATCAGCAACGAGCCGGTCAGCGACGACGAGCGGGCCCCGTATCTCCGCTCGGTCAACAGCCGGCAGCGCTGACGGCGGTCCGTCGATAGGGACACGACGCGCCCGCGCCTCGGCGCGCGTCAGCGCAGGGTGCGGAGCAGCTCGCCCAGCCGCTCGATGGCCTGAGTGTGCAGGCGGCTCGCCCAGCTCTTGCTGATCCCGAGATCCTGCGCGATCTGATCGAAGCGCTCGTCGTCGAAGTAGTGGCGCTCGACGAGGGCGCGCTCGCGCTCGGGGAGCTCGCGCACGGCGTGCCGCACGGCCTGCGCGAGCTCGGCGCGCGAGGCGCGCTCCTCGGGGCTGTCGGCGGCGTCCGGGACCGCGGCGACGTCGCCCTGGGCCGAGAGCAGGCCGAGCGCCATCGCGGCCGCGTGCCCGGCGAGCAGGCCGCCGAGCCGCGCGGCGTAGGCCTCCTGCGTGGCAGGCGCGTCGTCGTCCGCGCCGCGCCCCTCCGCGAACCGCGCCGACGCAGCGAGCGCGCTGGCCCGCGCGGCCGCGGATCGCCAGCGCGTCTCCCGCCGGATGCCGTCGAAGATCGCCCAGCGGATCTTCCTCTTGGCGTACGCCTCGAACGTGGATCGGCTCGGATCGTGCGTCCGCACCACATCGAGCAGCGCCGGGTGCCCGAGCGCGACGAGGTCCTCGACCGGGATGCGGCGGCCCAGACGGCGCGCGATGCGCTTCGCGACCAGCCGGAGCAGGTCGAGTCCCTCGGCGAGCAGCCGGTCTTCCGCAGTGCGCACCGCTAACCCGCCTTGGCGCGCCCCGCTGCGCCGAGCACCCCGAAAGCCCGCTCGCCGCTCTCGTCGACCTCGCGCGGTTGCGCGCGCCGGAGGAGGCGGATCGCCTCCTCGTCGTGCAGCAAGACCTCCGCGAGCTGCTCGCGCATCCACGCGACCTCTTGCGCCGGCAGGCGACCCACGTAAGGCGCCACGGCGGCGTCGACCTGAGCGGCGATCCAGGGGTCGTCGAGGAGCGAAGCGTCCATGCGGGGCCACATTATATCTGCATCGAGCGCGCCGTCATCCGGCGCGCGCCGCGGAGGCGTCACTTGGCCGGCGGCGGCGCGTTGAGGCAGGCCTCGAACGCCCTGACGCTCCGCGCGTCGAACGCGCACTTGAGGGACCTCGGATCGACGTGCTTGCCGACGTTCTGCTCGCACGCCTGCGCATACTGCTCCCCGAGGGTGGCCGCGACCGCGTCGATCTTCTTCTCGGTCTCGCCCCGCTGCTCCGGCGTCAGCTTGGCGCTCAGCGCCGCGACCTGCTCCGTGCGCGTGAGCGCCGTGAGCTGCTTGCCGAGATCCACGCAGTCGCCATGCATGAGCGCATAGTCGTCGGGCACCGAGTCGTCGCGCCGCGGCGCCGCCGGCGCCGCGGACGGCGTCGTCGCAGCGGGCTCCGCCTCCGGCGCCTCGACGCCCAGGGCGGCCTCCGGCGTAGGCTCGGCGCCCGGCGCGGGCTCCTCCGGCCGCGCGGGCTCGGGCTGCTCGGCCGGAGGTGGCGGAGCCCCGCCGCACCCGAACAGCAGCATCGTCAACGGACCCGTGATCAAGAAAAGAGCTCTCCCCATGCGACCAGGGTTGATCGGTTCGCGCCGTGCGTCCATGCCGCGCCGGGCGCGCTCGGCGCGGCTCATGGATCGAGCCCTCCCACGGCTTGCCTCCGACGGTCCACTGGCCGCCTTGGCAGGCTCCGTGCAGGGCGCACCGTGGCGACGGGCCGTGCCTGCGGGCAACGTCCCCTGTCCGCGCGGAGGCGAGCCATGCGGTCGATCTGGATTGTTCTCGTCATGGTGCTCGGCTCGGCGCTGCTGCTTCAGGTGGTGGCGGCGTCCGACAGCCGCATTCCTTACGCGCGCTTCCGCTCGCTCGCGGAGAGCGGAGAGCTCGCCGCGGTCGAGATCCGGGACGGCGTGTACATCGGGCGAACGGTGCCCGGACTGAGCGCGAGCGCGCCGCGGAGCTACCGCACGGGGCGCATCGAGCCGACCGAGAAGGATCTGCTCGCCGACCTCGACCGGCGAGGAATCCCGTACACGCGCGTCGCGGACGAGCGGGGGCTGCTGCCGTACCTCTGGCTGGCGCTGCCGCTCGCCGCGCTGGTCGCGATGGTCCACCTCGCGTCGCGGCGGGCGACGGCGGCAGGGAACGTGTCGAGCGCCGCGACAGCGTTCGGCAAGAACAAGGCGCGGCTCTACGAGGAGCGGGGGGCGACGGCGACGTTCCGCGACGTCGCGGGCAGCGCCGAGGCGAAGGCCGAGCTCGGCGAGATCGTCGACTTCCTCAAGGCGCCCGAGCGCTACGAGAAGCTCGGCGGCCGGATGCCCAGGGGGGTGCTCCTGGTGGGGCCGCCCGGCACGGGCAAGACGCTGCTGGCGCGGGCGATCGCGGGAGAGGCGAGCGTCCCCTTCTTCAGCGCGTGCGGGTCGGAGTTCGTGGAGATGTTCGTCGGCGTCGGCGCCGCGCGCGTGCGCGACCTCTTCTCCCAGGCGCGCGAGAAGGGGACCTGCCTCGTGTTCATCGACGAGCTCGACGCGGTCGGCAAGGCCCGCGGCATCGGCGGCTCCGTCGGCGGCCATGACGAGCGCGAGCAGACGCTCAACCAGCTCCTGACCGAGATGGACGGGTTCGACGCGCGCACGGCGATGATCGTGCTCGCCGCGACGAACCGCCCCGAGATCCTCGATCCGGCGCTCCTCAGGGCGGGGCGGTTCGACCGCCGGGTGCACGTCGACAGGCCCGACCTCGCCGAGCGGAGGGAGATCCTCGCGGTGCACGGGAAGAAGGTGGTGCTCGATGCGGACGTGGACCTCGACGCCGTGGCCGCGCAGACCGCGGGGCTCGTCGGGGCCGACCTGGCGAACATCGTCAACGAGGCGGCGCTGCTCGCGGCGCGGCGCAGGGCGGCCGCGGTGAGGCAGAGCGACATGGAGGCCGCGATCGAGCGCGGGATCGCGGGGATCGAGCGGCGGGGCCGGCGGCTCGGAGCGCGCGAGAAGCTCGTGGTCGCCTACCACGAGGTGGGGCACGCGCTGACCGCCACGCTGCTGCCGACGCAGGACCCGGTGCGCAAGGTGTCGATCGTGCCGCGCGGGGCGGGGGCGCTCGGGTACACGATGCAGCAGCCGCGCGAGGACCGTTACCTGTGGAGCCGGCAGGAGATCCTCGACCGGCTCGTCGTGCTGCTCGGCGGGCGCGCCGCCGAGGCGGAGGCCGTCGGGGACCTGTCGACCGGCGCGCAGGACGACCTGCTCAACGCGACGGAGCTCGCGCGCCGCATGGTGCGCGAGCTCGGGATGGGCCAGGGGGTGGGGCTCTCGGCGCTGGAGCCGCGCCGGCCGCTGTCGTTCCTGGGCGAGCCGCGGGGCGCGCCCGCACCGGGCGCGGGGCGGGAGTGCAGCGACGCGACCGCGCGCGAGATCGACGCGGAGGTCGCGCGGATCCTCGCGGACGCGGAGGCGCGGGCGCGCGCGATGATCCAGGGGCGCCGCGCGACGCTCGAGCGCATCGCCGCGAGGCTGTACGAGGTCGAGACCCTGAGCGGCGACGAGATCAGGGCGATGATGACGAGCGGCGAAGCGTAGGTCCGCGGCGCTCGGTCGACGCTCAGTCGACGCTCAGTCGACGCTCAGCAGGGCGCGGGACAGGTCGAAGCCCTCGGCGTCGTGGTGATAGACGACGCTGAGCACGCGGCCGCGGACGAGCTCCCTCGGCACCGCCCCCATCGCCCGGCTGTCGAGCGAGGCGGCGCGGTTGTCGCCCATCACGAAGAGGTGGTCCGGAGGCACGACGACCGGCCCGAACGCGGCGAGGTCGGGCTCGCCCGCCGCGTGCGTGACCGATCCGAGGTGCTCCACCCGCGTGCCGTCCCCGAGCTGCTCGATCGCCTGCGCCGCGCCGTCGACGTACAGCAAGCCTCGCCGGAGCATCACCGTCTGCCCAGGGAGCGCGATCACGCGCTTGACGAGGAGGGTGGAGCCGCCGCGCGGATCCGCGAAGAGCACCACGTCGCCGGCGCTCGGCCCGCTGCGCTCGAACAGGTAGCGATCCGTGAGCGGAACACGAACCCCGTAGGCGACCTTGTCGACGAGGATGCGATCGCCCGGGGCGATCGTCGGCCACATCGAGCCGGTGGGCACATGGTACTGGTCCGCGAGGGTCGAGCGACCCAGCGTGAGGATCACGAGGGCCGCGAGGACCTTGAAGAGGCTCCGGGCGAGCGGCGCGACCGTCCGGTAGGCGCGCCGCGCGAACGCGCGATCGGATCGGGGCACGATCAGGCCGGCCTTGACGGGCTGGAGGCACGCTGTCGCAGCCTCCGCCGCCGGCCCGGGGGAGCTGGGTTCGCTCATCGCTGGCGGGGCTAGCATCCGCGCCGGAGACAGGCCAGCTTCGCTGCATGCACGGCTGTACTTCGTCGACTGCATCGTTCTCCCAGGAGCTGGGCCGCGTCACACTCTGCGGATCAATGTCGCGTCATCCGGTATCGACAGGGGCCGCCATGCACCTCGCCGGCTACCGCGCGCTGGGGCTCGAATTTACCTATATCCCTTTTGCGGTGACCGATGTTGAAGGCGCGACGCGCGGGATGCGGGCGCTCGGGATCCGCGGCCTGGGTGTGTCGATGCCCTACAAGCAGGCGGTAATTCCATTGCTGGACGAGATCGATCCCGTCGCCGCGCGGATCGGCGCGGTGAACACCATCGTCAACGACGACGGGCGCCTCCGGGGCTACAATACCGACTGGATCGGCGCGGTGCGGGCGCTCGAGGAGGTGACGCCGCTCGAAGGCGCGCGGGTGCTGCTCCTCGGCGCGGGCGGGGCGGCGCGCGCGGTCGCGTTCGGGCTCGCGGAGCGCGGCGCCCGCGTCACGGTCGCGAACCGCGATCTCGAGAAGGCGCGGCAGCTCGCGGCGGCGGTCGGCGGCGCGGCCGCGCCGCTCGACGCGGACGGCGGGGAGGCGCTCTCGCCCGACCACGACGTCCTCGTCAACGCGACGTCGCGCGGCATGGCCGAGGTCGACCCGCGGAGCCCTGTCCCGGAAGAGGCGTTGCGGGAGGGCCTCCTGGTGATG
Organism: Sorangium sp. So ce590; assembly: GCF_051521365.1. NCBI lineage: Bacteria > Pseudomonadati > Myxococcota > Polyangiales > Polyangiaceae > Sorangium > Sorangium sp. So ce590. Next base: position 2,131,376 of record NZ_CP150346.1, on the reverse strand, counting down.
GACATCGTGTACAAACCGATGATCACGGAGCTGGTGGAGGCAGCGCGGCGGCGCGGGGCCACCGCCGTTCACGGCGGGAGGATGCTCCTCCACCAGGCAGCAGAGCAGTTCCGGCTCTACACGGGGCGGGAGCCGCCGCTCGACGTCATGGACGAGGCGCTCCGCGCTCAGCTCGGCTGACGCGCGCAGCCCGCCGGGCCGACTCCGCTGTCCGGCCCACCGGCGCGGCCAGGCGGCGCGGCGCGCGACGACCGCTGTTGTAGGCCTCGATCGCCGCATCCGGAGCAATGGCGAAGCGCGAGCGCCACGCGTAGGCTTCACCCGATGATCTCGTTTGAAATACGCGCAGCCGTGACCGGCGACGAGGAGCAGCTCCTCTATGTCGCGCGCCACCTGAACTCGGTCAACCTGCCGAACAACCGTGACGCAATCCACGAGATCGTCGCCGAGAGCCACAGGAGCTTCAGCGGGGCGATCCAGGACCCCCGTCTCCGCCAATACGTGTTTGTGCTCGTCGACCGGACGAAGGGCGACAAGGGCATGATCGTCGGCACCTCGATGATCATCGCGCAGCTCGGCCGGCGCGGCATCCCGTACATCTTCTTCGACGTGTTCGACGAAGAGAAGTACTCGGCCACGATCGACAAGCACTTCCATCATACCGTGCTGCGCATCGGCTACTCGTACAGCGGCCCCACGGAGATCGGCGGACTCGTGCTCATGCCGGACTACCGGCAGGGGCCCGAGCGGCTCGGCACGATGATCTCGTATGTTCGCTTCCTCTACATGGCCGCGCGCCCCGACCTGTTCCAGGAGGAGATCCTCGCGGAGCTGATGCCCCCGCTCGAGCCGGATGGAACAAGCCACCTCTGGGAAGCGCTCGGGCGCAAGTTCACCGACATGAGCTATGCCGAAGCAGACCTCCTCTCCAAGAAGAACAAGGAGTTCATCAAGGGGCTCTTCCCGGAAGGGACCATCTACGCTTCGCTGCTGCCCGAGGACGCGCAGCGCGTGATCGGAAAGGTGGGGTCGCAGACCCGGGGGGTGGAGAAGCTCCTGCGCCGCATCGGCTTCCGCTACGCCCACAGGGTCGACCCGTTCGACGGGGGGCCGCACTTCACCGCCCGCATGGACGAGATCTCGCTCGTGAGCGACACGCGCCGAGCGAAGGCAGGCCGCCCGTTCGCGCCGAGCCCGTCGGACCCGAAGGGCATCGTCGCGATCGAGCGCCCGGACGCCCCCTATTTCCGCGCGGTCGCCGCGCACTTCCGCGACGAGGGAGAGCGCGGCCTGGCGATCGCCGAGGACGCCTGGGACCACCTCGCGCTTCAGCCCCGCGCGCCGATCTGGGCCCTGCCCATGCCGTGATCGGCGACGCCTGCGCGCTTCGTCCGGAACGCGCAGGACCGAGCGGACCGGACCACCTTGCATCGTGACGATTCTATTGCTACAGAATTAACAGAAACTTTCGCAAGGGGTTCGGACGACCATGACCCTGGGATTGGACCTCGATTTCAGGCGCTGGCCCGCGCTGGAGCGGAGGGGGCGCTCGGCCGGGGCGGCGCAGCAGGCGGAGGGCGGCGCGGAGAGCGCGCCTCGGACAGGGGGCGGCGCGGGTGAGGGGCCCGCGCTCTCGGAGCGGGAGCTGCGCATCGCCGCCGCGCTCGCCGAGGCGGCGATGCCGGCCGGCCGCTTCCTCGAGGGCGCTGGGGCGGCGACCGCCACCCGCCTCGCGGCCTGGCTCTCCTCGATCCCGCCGCACCTCGCGAAGGGGCTGCGCGCGGCGCTGTGGGCCATCGAGCTCGCCCCGGTGCCGATGCGGCTCAGGCCGCTGTCGGCGCTGCCGCTCGAGGAGCGGATGGAGGTGCTCCGCAGCTTCGAGCAGAGCCGGGCGCTGGCGCTGCGCTCGCTGCTCCGCGCCGTGCTCACGCCGCTCAGGTTCATCCACTACGACCGGCCCGAGATGTTCGAGCACGTCGGCTGCCGCTACGAGCTGCCCACGGTGCGCGATGAGGCGCCCCGCTGGCTCTCGCAGGTGACGAACGGGCGCGAGGTCGAGGAGGACCTGGAGCTCGAGTGCGAGGTGCTCGTGATCGGCACCGGGGCCGGCGGAGCGGCCGCCGCCTACGAGCTCGCGTCGCGAGGACACGCGGTGCTCATGATCGAGGAGGGCGACTACCACCGCCGCTCGAGCTTCACCGGGCGGCCCGCGCGGGCGTACCGGGAGATGTACCGCGACCACGGGCTCGACATGGCGATCGGCAACGTGGGCATCCCGGTGTTCGCGGGGCGCGCCGTCGGAGGGAGCACCGTGATCAACTCCGGCACCTGCTACAGGGCTCCGGAGAGCACCTTCGCTTCGTGGCGGGACGGCATGGGGATGCCGGCGGAGTTCTCGTCCGACGGGCTCGCCCCCTACTACGAGCGCGTCGAGCGCATGCTCCAGGTCGCCCCCGCCGATCCGCTGCACCTCGGGGCGATCGGGCCGATCGTCCGGCGCGGCGCGGAGCGGCTCGGCCTCCGGCACGGGCCGCTCCAGCGCAACGCGCCGGACTGCGATGGGCAGGGGCTCTGCTGCTTCGGCTGCCCCACCGGGGCCAAGCGCTCGACCGACGTGAGCTACGTGCCCGAGGCGCTGAAGCGGGGCGCGCAGCTCATCACGGCGGCGCGCGTCAGGACGATCGACATCGTGGCGGGCCGCGCGCGCGGGGCGACGGCTGTGCTCGGCGGCGACGCGAGGGCCGGCGGTCGCGCGCCGAGCGGCGCCAGGCGGCGGAGGCCGCGGCTCGTGGTCAGGGCGGAGGCCGTCGTGGTGGCCGGCGGCGCGCTGATGACGCCGCTGCTGCTGCGCCGGAGCGGGGCATGCCTCTCGAGCGGCATGCTGGGGAAGAACCTGTCGATCCACCCGGCGTCGAAGGTGATGGCGCTCTTCGACGAGCGAATCGACCAGTGGCAAGGCATCCCGCAGGGCTACCAGATCGATCACTTCGCCGATGAAGGGCTGATGTTCGAGGGAGGCTCGCTCCCGTTCGACGTCGCGGCGCTGGCCGTTCCCTGGACAGGGCATCGCTACACGGAGCTCATGGAGCGATACCCGCACCTCGCGACCTTCGGGTTCATGATCAAGGACACGAGCCGCGGCGAGGTGAGGCCCGGGCTCGGCGGTACGCCGCTCGTGCTCTACACGATGAACCAGGAGGACGTCGCGAAGATGCAGCGCGGGATCGAGACGCTCTGCGAGGTGTTCCTGGCCGCGGGGGCGCGGCGGGTCCTGCCGCTCGTCGCCGGCTGCGACGAGGTGAACGGCCCCGCCGACCTGGAGCGGCTCAAGGCGCGGCAGATCAAGGCAGGGGACCTCGACGTGGCCGCGTTCCACCCGCTCGGGACATGCCGTATCGGGGTCGATCCGCGGTCGTCGTGCCTCGGGCCGGACCACCAGGCGCACGACGTCGCCGGCCTCTACGTGTGCGACGGGAGCGCGATCCCCTCGTCGCTCGGCGTGAACCCGCAGATGACCATCATGGCCATGTCGTTGCGCGCAGCCGAGCTCCTGAGCGAGCGCCTATCCGGCTGAGCCGCCGCGGTACCCGGCGGCCGCGGCGCGCTCGCTGCCGATGCGGTCGCTCTCGATGGCCCCGTCGCGCATGGTCACCACGCGCGGCATCGACTCGGCGAAGCTGAGGTTGTGCGTCACCACGACGATCGTTGTGCCGTGCTTGCGGTTCATCTCGAAGAACAGCTGGTGGATCGAGTCGCTCGTCGCGGTGTCGAGGTTCCCGGTCGGCTCGTCGGCGAGGAGGAGCTTCGGCGACAGGACGAGCGCCCGCGCCAGGGCCACCCGCTGCTGCTCGCCGCCCGACAGCTCCCCGGGCCGGTGCGTCGCGCGCTCCGCGAGCCCGACCTCGGCGAGCAACGAGCGCGCGAGCGGCTCCATATCGCGGCGGGTCTTCCCCTGGATGAGGCCCGGCATCATCACGTTCTCGACCGCGTTGAACTCGGGGAGCAGGTGATGGAACTGGAAGACGAAGCCGATCATCCGGTTCCGGATCGCCGCGAGCCGCGAGCTCGCGAGGCCGGTGAGCTCGTCGCTGCCGAGGCGGATGCGGCCGCTCGTCGGGAGGTCCAGCGTGCCGATGCAGTGGAGGAACGTGCTCTTGCCCGCCCCGGAGGGGCCCACGAACGCCACGACCTCGCCCTGGTTGATGACGATATCGATGCCGCAGAGCACGTGGAGCTCGCGCCCCATGTGAACGAACGTCTTGCGGAGATCTTCGACGACGACGAGCGGAGTGGACATGGAGGGATTACTCGTAACGGAGCCCGTCGACCGGAGAGAGCTTCGAGGCGGCGCGGGCCGGGTAGAGGGTGGCGATGGTGCAGATGAGCAGCGCCGCCGCCGCGACCATCGCATAGTCGGAGCCGTTCACGTTCACGGGCAGCCGGTCGATGTAATAGACGTCCGGATCGAGCCGGACGCCGAACCAGGACAGGCCCGTGCAGGCGGCGAGCGCGGTGCCGACGCCGTAGACGGTGCCGATGGCGCCGATGATGACGCCCTCCAGCATGAACACGCGCATCACCGCGTTGTCCGAGGCGCCGAGCGCCTTCAGGACGGCGATCTCCTTGCCCTTCTCCGTCACCATGAGGAGCAGCGTGCACACGATGCAGAAGCTCGCGACCGCGATGGCGATGGACAGGATGATGAACGTCGCGATCTTCTCCAGCTTGAGCGCGCTGAAGAGGTTCTTGTTCATCTCCATCCAGTCGCGGACGCGGAGCTTCGGCGGCGGCTTGCCGCCCTCCGGCGGCGCCTCGTCCAGCGCAGCGCTCGCGGCGATCGCCGCCTCGACGGCCGGTCGGACCTCCTGCACCCGCTCGGGATCCGGGACCCGGATGTCGATGTGGGTGATCTTGTCCTCGAGGCTGAAGAACTTCTGCGCCTCCTCCATCAAGACGTACGCGTGCGTGACGTCGTACTCGTACATGCCACTATAGAAGATCGCCGCGACGCGGAACCTGCGGGAGCGCGGCATCACGCCGGTGGGGCCGAGCTCGCCCATGGGTGACAGGAGGGTCACCTCGTCCCCGACGAGCACGTGGAGCGACTTCGCGAGCTCCCGGCCGATGATGACGCCCGGGTACATGCGCGTCTGCTGCTTCAGGTAGTCGCGCACCGACGGGTCGACGTCCGACGGCTGGCGGAAGTCCGGCCCCTTGAAGTACGGCTCTCCGCCCGGGCCCCGGCCGATGATCTCCTCGGGGGGCAGGCTCGTCAGCTTCTCGGGGTCGCGCAGGTAGTCGAAGCTGCCGACCTCGATGTTCTTGGCGAGGTCGATGACCTGTCCGATGGTATCCGGATCGATGCCACGGACGAGGGCGCCGGCGGTGTTCGAGGCGCTGGAGCCCATCGCCTCGCCGGCCACGACGGGCGTCGCGGCGGCTCCATAGGGCGCGAGCGCGACGCGCACCTGGGTGAGCTTGTCGTCCCAGTCGCCGAAGCCGCCGGGGCGGCTGACGTCGACGACCATGTGCGCGTTGTTGCCGAGGATCTTGCGCTTCAGGTCGGCGCCGAAGCCGCCCATGATGCTCGTCACCGAGCACAGGGCGCACGAGCTGACGCCGACCCCGGCCATCGACAGGACCGAGATGACCGTGAGGAAGCCGCTCTTCGAGGCGCGCACGTGGCGCGCGCCCACGTAGGGCACGAAGCTCCGGCGCTCGAGCGCGTCGAGGATGAGCGGCAGGAGCGCCGAGAGCACGAAGAACAGGAAGATGACGCTCGAGACGAGCGCGGTGAAGCGGATGATCTGATCGGCGGCGTTGACCGACGCGAGCCGCCCCGTGGGCATCCTGGACGTGAGCGCCGCGGTGACCCCGAACGTCACGCCCACGAGCGCGCCCCACCACCAGACGAGCGCGCGATACAGCCCCTTGCGGACAGGGCGGCTCCCGGCGACCAGATAGCCCACGCCCACGCCGGACAGGAGGCCTCCGAGGATCCACTTAGAGGTCGGCTGGATGGGCAGGACCGCGCCCCAGAGGACGACGAGCGCGAGCGCGGCGAGGAGGGACGTCGCGCCGAGCGCCCTGAGCCCCGCGCGGACCCTGGACCCCCTCCTGCCGGAGAGCCACCTGGCGTTCTCCGTATCCGTTCCGGCCCGGAACAGCCGGAGGACGCCCCCCAGGACCAGCGCGGCGACGAGCTTCGCGATCCCCTCGGAGTTGCTGGAGAAGAAGGCGCCGACGAACGCGAGGCCCTTCGAGTGCCCGCTGGACGTGATGAGCGTGAGCGCGAGCAGGCTGGCGCCCGCGAGCGCGACCACGAGCCCGATACGCGCGACGACGGGGCGCCGCGGCTCCTGCTCGCCCTTCTTGTCGAAGCGGGTGGCGCCGCGCCATACGAGCAGGAGGACACCCAGCGCCACGGCGGCGAGGAGCGCGACCTGCAAGGGTCTGGAGAGCTCGATCACGCGTCGGTCTCGGGGCGGAGGAGGGGGAACAGGATGACGTCGCGGATCGACGTCGCGCCGGTGAGGAGCATCGCCAAGCGATCGATCCCCATGCCGAAGCCCGCCGTCGGCGGGAGGCCGTGCTCGAGGGCGCGGACGTAGTCGGCGTCGTAATCCATCGTCTCCTCCTCGCCCCGCGACTTCTTGGCGACCTGCGCGCGGAAGCGCGCGTCCTGGTCCTCGGGATCGTTGAGCTCGCTGAAGGCGTTGCAGAGCTCACGGCCCTCGATGAAGAGCTCGAAGCGATCGACGAGCGCAGGATCGCTGTCCTTCTTGCGCGCGAGCGGGGAGACCTCGAAGGGATAGTCGATGATGAAGACGGGGACGCTCTTGTCGCCCGCCTCGGTGCGGTAGTCCTTCGTGAGGAACGGCTCGACCACGTACTCGTAGGCGCAAAAGACGAGCTCCCCGGGCGACTCGCACTTCTTCGCGCCCGAGCGGAAGTTCGTCCAGTCGATCTCGCGCCCGCTCGCCTTCGCGGCCTTCGCCCACTCCTTGATCGGGGCGTCGTCCGCGGCGACGCGCTGCGGGACGTCGGCCGGGAGCCCCGCCTTCGCCAGGGCGCGGGCGATCCCCTCGGCCATGGGGACGCGCGCGAAGCGATCGAGCGAGAACGCGCGCCCGGCCGCCCAGGCGGCGTGCTCGGCCGGGAGGCGCTCGGCGAGGCGGGCGTCGACGTGGCGGAGCATCGCCTCGGTCGCGTCCATCAGGGTCTCGTACGTCGCGTACGCCTGGTAGTACTCGAGCATCGTGAACTCGGGGTTGTGCCGCGTCGACAGCCCCTCGTTCCGGTAGCAGCGCGCGATCTCGTAGACGCGCTCGAAGCCGCCGACCACGAGCCGCTTCAGGAAGAGCTCGGGCGCGATGCGCATGAAGAGCTCGAGGTCGAGCGCGTTGTGGTGGGTCTTGAACGGCTTCGCCGCCGCGCCGCCGACGAGCGTGTGCATCGTCGGGGTCTCGACCTCGAGGAAGCCGCGCGCGTCGAGGAACTCGCGCAGCGCGGCGACGATCGCGCTGCGGGCGCGGAAGACCCCCGCGACGTGCGGGTTGGCCACGAGGTCGACGTACCGCATGCGGTAGCGCGACTCGACGTCCTTGAAGCTCGTCTTGGTCGGCAGCGGGCGGTAGGCCTTCGTGAGCAGCCGGAGGCGCCCTGCGCGGATCGAGAGCTCCCCCTTTTGCGTGGCCATCGCGACGCCGTGGGCCTCGACGAAGTCGCCGAGATCGATCTCCTCCAGCCGCTCGAAATCGGCGAGGCTCCCCTGCTCGCAGATGAGCTGGAGCTCGCCGGTCCGATCGCGCAGCCGCACGAACGTGACGCCGCCGAACGAGCGCACGAAGAGGACCCGGCCCGCGACGCGGAACGGGTGCGGCTCGACGCGCGCCGGGTCGTAGCGGTCCCCGGCGGGCCGGTCCGGCGCCGCGCCCTCCGGCCTGGGCTCGGCCGCGAGCCGCGCCCCGTCGAAGCGGGCGCGGACGGCCGCGAGCTCGACGAGCGGCTCGCCCGCCGTGACGTCGTTGGCGAACGGGTTCTCGCCGCGGGCGCGGAGGCGCGCCGCCTTCGCCTTGCGGGTGGCGATCAGCGTCTCCTCGGCGCGCGCGGCCTCGGCGGCGTCCTTCGCCAACCGCTCGGTCTTCCTGTCGTTCGGTCTGTCTTTTTGCTGGCTCACAGAGCGTCGTCCTGCGCGACCGAGCCGCCCTTCTTGAGCGAGCCGCCGGCCGCGGCGAGCAGATAAGCCTCGATGAAGCCATCGAGATCGCCGTCGAGGACAGCGTCCACGTCGGTGGCGTCGATGGAGGTGCGGACGTCCTTGACGAGCCTGTAGGGCGCGAGGACGTAGTTCCTGATCTGGCTGCCGAAGTTGATGGCGCTCTTCCCGGCGTTGTAGGCCTGGACCTCGGCCTCCCGCTTCTGGAGCTCCATCTCGTACAGCTTCGCCTTGAGGACCTTCATCGCCATCGCGCGGTTCTGGTGCTGGCTGCGCTCGGCGCGGCACACGATGTTGAGGCCGGTCGGGAGGTGGCGCAGGCGAACGGCGGTCTCCACCTTGTTCACGTTCTGCCCGCCCTTGCCGCCGGCGCGCATCGTCGTGATCTCGATGTCCTTCTCGTTGACCTGGATGTTGATCTCGTCGTCGCTGTCCGGGGTGACCTCGACGGCGGCGAACGCGGTCTGGCGGGTGTGATCGGCGTTGAACGGGCTCATCCGCACCAGACGGTGGACGCCGGCCTCGGAGCGCAGGTAGCCGTAGGCGGCGTCGCCGGTCACCGTGAAGGTGACGGCGTCGATGCCGGCCTCGTCGCCGTCCTGGTAGTCGATGATCTCCGTCTTGTAGCCCCGGCGCTCGCAGAAGCGCAGGTACATGCGGAGGAGCATGGATGCCCAGTCCTTCGCGTCGGTGCCGCCCGCGCCCGGGTGGATGCTGACGATGGCGTTGCCGCGGTCGGCGGGGCCGGACAGCATGCGATCGAGCTCGACCTTGCGCAGGCGCGCCGCGATGGCGTCGGCCTGCGTGTCGGCGTCGGCGATGACGCCCTCGTCGCCCTCGGCCGCGCCGAGCTCCAGGTACTCCGCGAGATCCTCGATCTCGCGGCCGAGCTTCTGCGCCAGCTCGAGCTTCGACTCGACCTGGGTGCGCTTGCGGAGGACGGCTTGGGCTTTTTCCTGATCGTTCCAGAACCCGGGCGACAGCGTCGTCTGGGTCAGATCCTGGAGCATCCGTTCGAGCTTAGGGACGTCAAAGATGCCCCCTTAGCGCCTCAAAGCGCCTTTTGATGTCCAGGACTTTCTCGCGGGTCTCGGAGAGCATGGCCGGGGATCTATTCGATCTCGGCGGCGATCGCCAGGAGAGACCGTCCCGCGCGCGCGGACCGCGGCAGCCCGCGCCGGGGCGCGGTGGCGAGGCCGCGGGTTGACGCAGCGCACGCAGCACGCGGGCCGCGATGCGCTCCGGCTCGAGCAGGGGTCGGACCGGGGACAGATCTCCGGACGACGCGGCGGAGCGCCGGTCAGATAGGCTGAGCTCTCGACGCCTGGCGCCGTCCGTGAACCGCGTCTCGGATGGTCCTCATGGAAACCGGGGGAGGAGGCGCCGAGCTGCTGAGCGCGCCGTCGAGGTAGCGACCCAGGAGCTCGGTCAAGGCGATGGCGGTGATCGCGTTGGAGAAGAGACCGGCGACCGGGACGAGGCCGAGCGTGAAGTTGGCGAAGAGCCGCACGGCAGCTCCGCCCCAGATGATCTTGCTCACCTGCAGCCACGGAGCCCCGAGGAGCGGCGCGCCCCGCGCCCGCGTCAGCGACACGGAAAAGTAGTAATGGATGGGAACCACGATCAGCTCATCTGCGCCGGGAATGGGCTGCGTGACGAAGCTCGTCACTGCGGTGATGGCAGAATACTTGTTGGTCATCCGGCGGATCTTCGGTTCCATCAGCCGTATATACGGCGCGGAGTCAGCCACCGGGAGGCCCGGACGAGCCCGTCCGGCTCGCGGTGCGACGCGCGAAGTCGAGGACGAATCGCGCTCGACCAGAACGAAGCACCGGAGTCGGGGCGCCGCCTTCGAGAGAGAGCGACGAAGTGAGATCCCCCGGCGCACGGTAGAACGAGCTACGGATCGAACCAGCGCGAGCTCCGGAAACACCGTCTCGCGCTCTCCGCGTCCTGGCGGCATCTCCAGCGCTGCCAGCGCTACGGATCCAGCCCTTCCCTGCAGGCGACCCTGAGCTCGGCGAGCTCGGCGACGAGCGACTCCCGCTCGCTCCGCCACGCCGGTGAGTCGTCCGCGGCGTCACGGCGGCGGAGGTGCTCGCGCGCCTCGTCCCAGAGCGGGCGCGGAGGATCCAGCGGGGGCACGCGCCGGCGCACGGCGTCCGTCAGGCGGAGCACGCGCTCGACGCGGGACAGCGCCTCGCCGAGCGGCACCTCGCCGGCCTTGCAGCGCCGGAGCAGGCCGCACTCGTAGCTGCTGCACACGGAGAAGCGCGTCTCGTAGACGGTGCACCTCCGGTCGAGGTGACAGGGGCACGGCAGCCTGAAGGCGTCGTGGTACTGGTTGCACGCGAGCGGCAGGCGCAGCTTCTCGGCGAGCGGGAGCTCCTGCTCCTCGAGCGGCGCGACGTCGAAGAGCAGCCCCGTGCAGCACAGACCGCACGCGGTGCACAGATCCGAGCCGCTCGGCCGCGCCTCGGGGATCTCGCTCGCGGGGGGAGAGCTCACCCGCCTCGATTGGCACGCTCGCGACCGCGCGTCGAGCCGCGACGCGGGCGGGCGAGCCACGTCCAAGGCGCGCTCAGGTCGCGTCGTCGAGGACGAGCTCGCGCAGGTGGTCGAGCCCGACCGACCCGGAGCCGATCACCTTGGCGTGAAACGCCTTCAGATCGAAGGCCTCGCCCTGCCGGCGCCGCAGCGCCTCGCGCAGCTCCAGGACGACCCGCTCGCCGACCTTGTAGGAGATCGCCTGCCCCGGCCAGCCGAGATAGCGCGTCGCCTCGCTGTGCGCGTACTCCGGCGCGAGGAAGGCCCGGCGGTGGAGGTACTCGACCGCGGTCTCGTAGCGCCACGGCTCCCCGGCGTGGAGCGGGGCGTGCCGGGGGATCGGCAGCTCGAGGTGCATGCCGATGTCGAGGACGACGCGGTAGGCGCGCGTGAGCTTGCCCGAGAGCATCCCGAGCACGTAGTCGGGGCGCTCGAAATAGCCGAGCTCGTACATCAGCTGCTCGGCATAGAGCGCCCACCCCTCGGCGTAGCCGGAGCACGTCACCAGGAAGCGGTGGAGCCGGCTCAGCCGGTCGTCGAGGTGCACCTGAAGCGCGCACTGCAGGTGATGGCCGGGGAATCCCTCGTGGTACGCGGTGGTGATCTCCTCGTAGAGCGGGAACTCCTGCTTCGCGCCAGGGGCGTACCAGACGGTGCCGGGCCGCTTGAAGCCGTCGCTCGGGGGCACGTAGTACGCACCGAGCGCGCCGCCCGGCGGGGCCAGCTTCACCTCGATGTGACGGATGGGCGCGGGGATGTCGAAGTGGACGCCGTCGAGCTCGGCGAGCGCCCTCCGCTGGCGCTCGGACATGATCCGGAGAAACTCGTCGGCGCTGTGCGCGCACCGGGCGGGATCGGTCTTGAGCAGCTCGATCACCTCGGGCAACGACGCGCCGGGAAGGATCTCGCCAGCGAGGCGCGCCATCCGGGCCTCAATGTCGTGCACCTCGGACCACCCCCAGGCGTAGGTCTCGATCGGATCGATGCTCGCGCCGAGGAAGCGGCGCGCCATGCGCAGGTAGCGCTCCTCGCCCACCGCATCCGCGGCGCGCGCGCTCGGCAGGTACGTCTGCTCCAGGTAGCCGGCGAGCGCCCCGAAGGCGGCGCGCGCCCGCTCGGCCCCGGCGGCGAGGCGCGCGCGGCCGGCGTCCGTGGCGCAGCCGGAGGCCTCGTAGGCGGCGGGCAACGTGAGGAAGAACGACGCCTCGCCCACCTGATAGCGGGCCTGCTCGATGACCGCGCGCGCCTGGCGGCGCGCGACGACCTGGCCTGTCCGGCGCCCCTCCTCGAGCGACGCCTGGTAGCTGTCGCAGGCCTGCGGGAGGCCTTCGAGGCGCGACGCGATGGCCTCCCAGCCGGCGGCGCTGCGCACGTCCATGAGGTCGAAGACCATCCGGAGGTGCTGGAATGCCGACTCGATGTTGTTGAGGTCGCGCAGGTGCTCGCCGTGGCGGAAATCGTCGAGCCGCTCGTCCAGGTGATCGGCCATCACACGGCGTGCGAGGCGACCCCACCGCGCCTCCGCCCCGCGCCCAGGCGGCGGCAGCGACCGGAGCCTCTCCTGGAAGGACGCGGCCGTCGAAGCCCAGGACGCGGCGCCGCTCGGGCTCCAGTCGTTCCAGGCGCCGTCGTCGCACGGGATGCCCGCCAGGGTGGCGTGGGCAGGACATTGTGCGGCGAAGGCGTCGACGAACTCGTCGCTGAGGGCGAAGATCGGATCGCGCGCGTCGTGGTCTTGGCTCACCGCGACAGCATAGGCGGCCACGCCGGGATTTTCTCCGTGCACGCGAGACGATCCGTCGGCTCTTCGTTACGCTTGCCGGAGGGAGGCCGCTCACGGGGCGGCCCCGGGGAGCGACATGAACCACCGCAGCCTGCCAGGCGAGCTCCATGACGACGACCGGCGCTCCAGCGCCGCTCCTCCCCGTCCCCGGCCCCAGCCGCGGTCCCGCCGGCCGCGCCTCTCCGGGCTGCTCGCCGCGGCGGCGCTCGCGGCGCTCGGCTGCGGCGCCGGCTCAGGCGGCCAGCCGGCGAGCGCGGCGTCGCAGCCCGCCGCGATGACCCCGGCCCAGATCGCGGCGCGCGCCACGCCGGCGGTCGTCACGATCCGCGGCGACGGCTCGCTGGGGGCGGGCTTCCTCGTCCGCGAGGACGGCTGGATCGCGACGAACTACCACGTCATCGCCGGGATCTCGGATCTCAAGGTGGTCCTCTGGGATCAGAGCGAGCACCCGGTGCTCGAGGTGCTCGCGTTCGACGAGGGCCGGGATCTCGCGATCGTCCGGATCCACGCGCCACGGAGGCTCCCGCTGCTGTCCCTGGGCGACAGCCGCGCGGTCCGCCCCGGTGACCCGGTCGTGGCGATCGGCCATCCGCTCGGCCTGGCGGACACCGTGTCGAACGGCCTCGTGAGCGCGGTCCGCGTGGTCGATCCCGCGCTGACGCTGCTGCAGATCTCCGCGCCGATCGCGCCGGGCTCCTCGGGCGGACCGCTGTTCAACGAGCGCGGCGAGGTGATCGGCGTCGCCGCCGCGGTCGCGACGCAGGGGCAGAACCTCAACTTCGGCGTGCCCGCCGACTACCTCAAGACGCTGCTCGTGCACCCCGACCCCGTCCCGCTCTCGACGTTCGCGGCCGAGACGGCCGACGAGGGGCAAGCGCTGCCGGCGGTCAAGCGCGCGGTGCCCCACCACCGGCTCGCGGTCCTCCGCGGCTGCACCGAGGGTGACCTCCTCGTGCTGGCGCGGACGATGGACGGCGCGATCGAGGTCGGCTCGCCGCTCTACAACCAGGGGGATTTCGCGTCCTGCTATCACATCTACGAGGGCGCCTCGTTCGACATGGAGCGCCGGCTCGGCCGCGCGTGCAGGGGCCCGAAGCAGGCGCTCGCCGAGGGCCGCCGCAAGGCCGCCAGGCTCGACGACGACGCCGCCCAGGCCTGGGCGATGCGCGACGCGTTCGACGGTCTGCTGGATGTGATCCTGCGCAAGGTGCACGGCGACGCGGACTGAGCGGCGGCGCGTCGCGATCGCTCCGGGGGCCGGGCGCGGCGCGCCGCGGCCCGGAGCGCGGCCAGGCGGCGAGGCTAGTCGAGGTGGGCCCCCGCCGGCCGGCCCCCCTCGTGCGCGATCGCGGCGCGCGCCGCGGCGCCGTGAGGCCCCGCCGCGACGCCCCCGTCCCCCGCCGGAGCGACGCCGCCCTCCCCCGCCCCGCGCGGCGCGCCCTGGTCGTCGCTGCCCCGCATGAAGGGCAGGACCCGCTTCAACCACGACGACATGTCGTCGAACAGCGAGTAGGCGACCGGGGTCGCGAGCAGCGTCAGGAGGAGCGCCAGCGACTGCCCGCCGATGATCACGAACCCGGTCGCGCGGTTCGTGCCCGAGCCCGCGCCGCTCGAGGCCACGAGCGGGATCATGCCGGCCACGAACGCGAGCGTGGTCATCAGGATGGGCCGGAGCCTGTCGCGGTTCGCCTCCAGGATGGCCTGCGCGCGCGGCAAGCCGTGCTCGCGCAGCTTGATCGTGTGATCGATCTGGAGGATCGAGTTCTTCTTCACGACGCCGAACAGCACGACGATGCCGAGCAGCGAGAAGATGTTGAGCGACTGCCGGAAGATGATGACCGCAATGAACGCGAACGGCACCGTCAGCGGCAGCGACAGGAGGATCGTGATCGGGTGCAGCCACGACTCGAACTGCGCGGCGAGCACGAGGTACATGAAGACCAGCGACAGGAGCAGGGCGACCAGGAAGCTCTTCATCATCTTGACGAGCTCCTTCGACGCGCCGACGGGGCCGGCGGAGTAGCCGGACGCCAGGTTCAGCTGCGACGCGGCCTTGTCGAGCTCCTGGACGACCGTCTGCTGCGAGTAGCCCGCCTCGAGGTTGGCGGTCAGCATGACCTGCCGCTGGCGGTTGTAGCGCTCGATGCGCGACGGCCCTGTCCCCTCGGTGAACGTCACCACGTTGTCGAGCGTGACCGCGCCGAGCTTCGTCGACGGCACCGTGATCTTCGCGAGGCCCTCCTTGTCGGAGCGGAAGCTCGGCAGCGCGCGCGCGCGCACCTCGTACTGCTCCCCGCCTTCGTTGTAGGTCGACACCTTGTACCCGCCGACCAGGAGGCGCAGGGTGCTGGCGACGTCGCCGACCTGGACGCCGAGATCGGCGGCCTTCTTGCGGTCGATGACCACGCGGATCTCCGGCTTGCCGACGAGCAGCGACGTGTCCGGATCGACGACGCCCGGCATCGCCTTGAGCTTCTGGAGCAGCGTGTCGGAGTACTGGCCGATCCGCTGGAGGTCGGGGCCCTGCACCTGGTACGCGATCTGGGTGTTCTGGCCGCCGGAGAAGGCGGGCACGGGGCCGATGTTCGCCCGGAGCTTCTCCGCATCGAACTTCGGCTGGAGCTCGCGCCGGGCGCGATCGATGAGGTCCTGCTGCGACAGATCGCGCTCGTCCGCGGGCTTGAGCTTCACGTAGATGCTGGCGAGGTTCGGCGTCTTCTGCGGATCGTCGCCGATCGTCGTCAGCGTGTAGACCACGCCCGGGAGCTTCTCGAGGTCCGAGGCGAGCCGCGTGGCGATGACGCGCGTCCCGTCGAGGCTCACGCCCTCGGGCGCGCGCATGCTGACCTGGAACTGCGACTCGTCCTCGATCGGGAGGAAGTTGAACTTCGCGAGGCCGCCCAGCACCGGGATCGAGAGCAGCGCGAGGACCGAGGCGAGCACGATCACCCAGCGGTGCGCCATCGACCAGCGGAGGAGCGCCATGTAGCCGCGCTCGATCGGCCCGTAGAAGCGCGACTCCTTGGAGCTGCCGGCGTCGTGCTTCTCCGGCTTCCGCAGCCACCGCGCCGACAGCATCGGCGTCAGCGTGAAGCTCACGATCAGCGAGACCAGGATCGAGAACGCCATGGTGAGGCCGAACGAGTTCAGGAAGCGGCCGACGATGCCGCTCATGAACGCGACGGGGACGAACACAGCGATCAGCGAGAGCGTCGTCGCGAGCACCGCGGGGCCGATCTCCCGCGTGCCCTGGAGCGCCGCCTCCCACGGGCTCGCGCCCTTTTCCTCGATCCAGCGGTAGCAGTTCTCGAGGACGACGATCGCGTCGTCGATCACGATGCCGACCGCCAGTGTCAGCGCGAGGAGCGTGATCCCGTTGAGCGTGAAGCCCGCCACCTTCATCAGAGCGAACGTGGAGATGATGCTCGTCGGGATGGCGATCGCGGAGATGAGCGTGCTGCGGACGTTCGCGAGGAAGAGCGCGACGATGATCGCGGCGAGCAGCGCGCCGAGCACCAGGTGCTCCTTGACGGCGTTGACCGAGTTCTTGATGAACTCCGACTGATCGCGCGCGATGACGATCTGGTAGCCAGGGGGCAGGCGCTTCTCGACGTCGCTGATCCGCGCCTTCAGCCCGTCGATGACCTCGACGGTGTTCGTCCCGCTCTGCTTGCGGATGCTGAGGAGCACGGCGGGATCGAGGCCGCGGAAGCCGGCGGACTCCGGCTCCGCCATGCCGTCCTGGACGTCGGCGACGTCGCCGAGCCGGACGGAGTAGCCGTCGCGGTCCACGAGCACGATGTCCGCCATCTGCTCGACCGACTGCACGCGGCCGCGCGTCCGCAGGGTGAGCGATCTGCCGCCCTGCTCGATCCGGCCGGCGGGGATCTCGACGTTCTGGCTCGCCAGCGCCTGGGCCACCACGCCGCCGGTCAGCGAGTACTTCTCGAGCTTCTCCGGATCGATCCAGATGTTGATCTGGCGGCTCCGGCCGCCGATGAGCAGCACCTGGCCGACGCCGGCGAGCGACTCCAGCTCACGCCGCAGCGTCTTGTCGGCGAACTCGGTCACCTCGCGGACGCTCGCCTTCGGCGACGAGACGGCGAGCGTGAGGATCGGGGCGGCGTCCGGATCCAGCTTGCCCACGATCGGCGGGTCGATGCCCTCCGGGAGCTCCGCGAGGATGCCCTCGACCTTGTCGCGGACCTCCTGCGCGGCCACGTCGACGTTCTTCTCGAGCTGGAAGGAGATCATGACCTGGCTCAGCCCCTCGACCGACGCGGAGCGCAGCTCGTCGATGCCGCTGATGGTGTTGACCGCCGACTCGATCTTGTCCGAGAGCTCCGTCTCCACCTCCTCGGGCGCCGCGCCGGGGAGGACCGTCGTCACGACGATGAACGGGAACTCGACCTTGGGGAACCGGTCCACGCCGAGGCCGAAGTAGGAGAACGCCCCGAGCACGGTCAGGAGCAGGACGATCACCGAGGCGAACACCGGCCTACGGATGCAGATTGCCGCGAGCCATTGCATGGTCGCTACCTTTCCTCAGTAATGAGACGCGCGTGCGCTCGGCTCACTGCGCCGCCGCGACCTCGATGCCGTCCGCCAGCTCGCCCACCTTGTCGATCGCGACCTCATCCCCCTCGGCGAGCGGACCGATGACCTCGACGAGGTCGTCGATCTTGCGGCCGGTCTTGACCAGCCGCTCCGTCACGCGTTCGCCGGCCCTCACGAACACGCGCGCGCTCGTCCCGGAGGTGCCGACCGCCGACTCGGGCACGAGGAGCGCCGTTCTTGACTCGCCGGTCAGCGCCAGCTGCCCCTGCGCGAAGAGGCCGGGCCGGAGCTTCCCCTCGCTGTTGTCGAACTCGGCCTCGACGGGCAGCGTGCGCGAGGAGGCCCTGAGGCTCGCGCCGATCCGCTTCACGACGCCCGGGAACGTGCGATCGGGGAAGGCGGCGACCGAGACGCTGACCGGCTTGCCGATCTCGATGGACGCGATGTCGCCCTCGGGCACGTCGATCTGGAGCCGCAGCGGGTTGTCGCGGACCACGACCGCCACGACGCGGCCCGGGCTCGCGAACTCGCCGACGCTGATCCGCTTCTCGGCGACGGCGCCGTCGAACGGAGCCCGCACCGTCGTGTCGGACACCGACTTCGAGGCGAGCCCCGCCTGCGCCTGCGCCGACGTGAGCGAAGCGACGGTCGCGCGGATGCCGTTGACCGCGGCCTCGTACTGCGCGGCCGCGTTCTGGGCCTGCGTGCGCGCCGAGTCCCAGGTCGACTGGGCGACGGCGCCCTGATCGAAGAGCTGCTTCACGCGATCCGCCTCGGACTTCGCGAGCTCCATGCTCTGCTTCGCGGCCCGGACCTCCGGCACCTGGTCGGGATCGATCCCCTTCGGCGACGCGCCCTCCGGCAGCGCGAGCCTGGCCCGGGCCTGGGCCACGGCGGCGGAGGCCGCCTGCGACTGGAGCGCGGCGTTGCGCGCGTCGAGCACGACGAGCGGATCGCCCTTCTTGACCCGGGAGCCCACGTCGACCGCGACGCTCACGACGGAGCCGGCGACCTGCGTCGCCACCTCGCTGCGCTCGTCGGCGACGAGGGTGCCGCTGACGTCGAGCGTCTGCGCGAGCGGGCGCGCGGTCACCTTCCCGAAGCGCACGGCGAGCTTCTCGCGGGGCGCGGCGGTGTCGCGCGCCGCCGACGGCTGCGCGTCCGCGTCCGCGCGGCGGCAAGCGGTCAGCGTGGGCAGCGCGAGCGCCGCGAGCAGCGCCGCGACGGCTGCGGCGCGGGAGTGGATCGAGGCGGCGCTACGAGCGCCGAAGGCCCTTCGAGCGATACGGTGCTCGGGTCCGCAAGGAGGATGTGTCATGGGGAGTTCGCCCGGTTCTTTGCCAGCGCCTGCCGGTGCGGTCCAGGAGCAAAGCTGGCGGACATGACAGTAGGGTGCTGACCAGCCGGTCAGCAAGGGGGTGCTCGAGGCAATGTCTCCGTCCCTCTCGCACTTTATGCCGCCATGACCGCGGAAAACGTGCCGCACGCCGTGGTCATGGTTGCGCCGGCCGACGCTCGGCAATGAAACGCCCCGGTGAATCGCCGGTCATCATCCAGAAAGACGGCGCCGAGCGCCGAATGGTGCTGCGCAACGGGGCGGGTGGCCAGCCGCCGCGACAAATTCCGTCACAGAATATTTCAGCACAAGTAGATTCGCTGTTTCCGGGAGCTGTTCAGTCCCTCGCCGCCGGAGATGTCCGGAGACGGGGCGACAGGGAGGGAACGCGCCTCATCGCCACGGGTCGAAGGCGTCCTGGAGCGCGGGGCCCGTGAGCTCGGCGAGGAAAGGGTCGAGCCTGCAGAGCGCGTCGAGCCAGGCGACGTCGGCGGGAGCGGCCGTGGGTTGCTGGGCCAGGCTCGCGAGCCGGCGGGCACGGGCCGCGTGGGCGCGGGCGCGCGCCTCCGCATAGGGAACCATCTCGCCGGCGGACATCATGAACGCCCAGTCGCTCGACTGGAGGAGGAGGAGCTCGCGGATCGCCTGGTCCAGCGCGCGGCCGGATAGGCCGCCCGCGCCACGGCAGCGCGAGAGCGCCCCGAGCACCGCGCGCTCGGCGTGATGGGCGTGCCGCCACAGGGGCGCCGCGCTCGGGCCCGTCCAGAACGCGCCGAACCCGCCTTCGCCCCAGGTCGAGGCGGCGGGCGCGACGACCTCGACGGGCGGGTGGCGCTCGAGGTACGCGCCGAGCGCGATCGGGACGGCGCGATCCGAGGCCGCGAGGCGGCGCAGGGCGTGCTCGAGAAACTCGGGCCCTTCGAGCCACCAGTGGCCGAAGAGCTCGGCGTCGTACGGAGCCACGAGGATGGGCGGGGCCGGCGCGCCGCGGCTCGACGCGAGCGCGGCCTCGCGGCGGGCCACGAACTCCGCGGCGTGGGCGCGCGCCTGCGCGGACGCGCGGGCCGGGTCGTAGGGCGCCTTGTCGGGGCCAGGCCCCGTCACGCGATGGAGCTTGAGGCCGGTCATGAGCCGGGTGCCGCCGGGACCGAGCTCCCCATCGAGCTCGCGCTCGGGGAGGTCGAGCCCGACGTCGCGGTAGAACTCGCGGTAGACCGGGTGGCCCGGGTAGCCGGCGTCGCGCGACCAGACCTCGCGCGCGCTGTCGCGATCGCGCCCGAAGCACGCGACGCCGGCCGGCGAGAGCACGGGGACCGAGGCGCCGGCGGACGGAGGCGGCGCGGCGAGCGTGAGGGCGTGGGCGTCGAGCACGGTGAAGCGGACGCCGGCCGCCGCGAGATCGGCGTCGATGCCGGGCGCGTAAGCGCACTCGGGCAGCCAGAAGCCGCGCGGCTCGGGCGCGCCGGCGAGGGCCGCGAAGGCGCGGCGGCCAAGCCGGAGCTGCGCCCGGATGGACGCCGGCGTGGGGAGCAGGCCGGGCAGGTAGGCGTGCGTCGCGGCGGTGGTGAGGAGCTCGACGCGGCCCGCCCCGGCGTGGCGCACGAGGGCGCCCGGGAGATCGCCGCCCAGCGCGTCCCAGGCGCTCGCCGCGTCAGCGAGCCGCGCGCGGTAGAGCGCGGCGGCCGCCGCGAAGCCGCTCCCGGCGAAGCGGGCCTCGACCCGGGCGGCGAGCGCGGCGAGGCGGCGGAGGTGATCCTCGAACCGGCGAAGGAGGAGCTCGTCGCGCAGCATCGCGAGGAGCGACGGCGAGACGGAGAGGGTCAGCGGGGCGACGACGCGATCGGCCGCGAGGCGATCGAGGACGCCGAGCAAGGGGAGGTAGCACTCCCAGAGCGCCTCGAAGAACCAGCGCTCCTCCAGCGAGCGGGCGTGCTCGGGGTGGCGCACGTACGGCAGGTGGGCGTGGAGGACGAGGGCGACGTAGCCCGGCATGAGCGCTGGGCGGCGGGAGACCGCCGGCAGGCCCGGTCTCGCACGGGCGCGCCGGCGTGGGAAGCGCGGGGCGAACGCTCGCGCGGACGCGGCGGCGCGCGGAGCGCGGGCCGACGGCTCGCCCGGATGCATCGCCAGCCGAGGCGCCGGCGCCCAGGCTTGACCGTTCATCGCGGTGGGGTGCGAGCCCTCGTGATCGACTGCTGGCTCGGCCGCGTCGCGCTGTGCGCCTCAGCCTTGCTTGAGCTCCACCCCGAGATCCTCTCCGAGGCGCGCGGCTTCGCGGGCGTCTCCGGGCCACGCAAGGCGCCGCTCCGCCCGCCGCAGCCGGGAGCCGTCGGGCTCGGCGAGGAACGCCCGCAGCCAGAGCGCGTCGCCGTCCCGCACGGCGTAGGCGGCCACGGGCGTCCGGCAGCTGCCTTCCACGGCCGCCATCACGGCTCGCTCCGCCGTGACGCAGACGGTGGTCTCGCGATCCGCGAGCGCCGCCAGGACGTCGCGCACGCCGGCGTCCTCCGCGCGGCACTCGATGCCGAGCGCCCCCTGGCCGATCGCCGGCAGCGACACCTCGGGCGACAGGACCTCGGTGGCGCGGCCCTCGATGCCGAGCCGCTTCAGGCCGGCGAGCGCCAGCACCACGGCGTCGAACGATCCGTCGAACACCTTGCGGAGGCGGGTGTCGACGTTGCCGCGGACCGGCTCGATCACGAGATCCGGGCGCGCCTCGCGCAGCGCGACCGCCCGGCGGAGGCTCGAGGTGCCGACCCGGGCGCCCGCCGGCAGCTCCGCGAGCGGCGCGCCGCTCCGGGTGACGAGCACGTCGCGAGGATCCTCCCGCGCGGGGATGCAGGCGAGGCAGAGCGCCGGGGCGATCTCGGCGGGGACGTCCTTGATCGAGTGGACCGCGAAATCGGCGCGCCGGTCGAGCAGCGCCTCCTCGAGCTCCTTGATGAACAACCCCTTGCCGCCGATGTCCTGGAGCGAGCGATCCTGCGTCTTGTCGCCCGAGGTCACCACCTCGAGCTCGCGGAGGGTGAGATCGGGCACCGCCGCCTCGAGGGAACGAGCGAAGGCGCGGGACTGGGCGAGGGCGAGCGCCGAGCGGCGCGTGGCGAGGGTGAGCTCCATGGGGTCACGCTCCCTTTAACCCAGCTGCGCGCACGGCCGCGGCTGGATTCGCCACGGCCATGACGCCGGCCTCGGCGGCCTGGGGGCGCGCGCCGGGCTGCCGGGCGTAGAGGCCGTTGTCCTCCGCGGCCAGAGGGCACGGCTCGGCCTGCCGGGGCGATGCGCCGTTGCGAGCGCCGGAGACGGGCGGCGCTGCGCCGCGGGCAGACCGCGGCGTGTGAGGGCTGTCCGCGGCGCCGCGGAGCTCCCCCTCGGCGAGCGCCGCGGCGCCGCAGTCGGCCGGCGCGCCGTCGATGTCGAACAGCTCGCGGAGCGAGTCGACGTGCTCCGCGACGCGGGGATCGCTGGCCATCGCGCGGAGGCGGGTGGTGGGCACGTGGAGCAGCTTGTTCGTGGCGGCGTCGACCATCAGCGCGAGGGCATGGCGCTCGGCCGGGCCGAGGTGACGGAGCTTGCCGGCGAGGCTGCGCTCGACCTCGGCCACGAGGATGGAGCGGGTGCGGGCCCGCAAGCCCACGATCGTGGGCGTCAGGGCGCGCTCGAGCGTCCACGCCTCGAAGGCGTGCGCCTCGTCCGCGACGATCGCCTCGGCCCGCGCCGCCTCGGCGGCGCGCCCCTCGACGGACTGCGCCACGATCTGCGAGAGGTCGTCGACGTCGTAGAGATAGACGTTGTCGAGCTTGTTGACGGCAGGGTCGATGTCGCGCGGGACCGCGATGTCGATGAGGAACAGGCTCCTGCCCCTCCTGGCCTTGCGGGCCCGGCGGACGAGGTCGGGCGAGACCACGTAGCTCGGGCTCGAGGTCGACGAGATCACGATGTCGGCGTCGATGACGGCGCGCTCGAGCTCGGCCCAGGGGCGGGGCTCGCCGCCGACCTCGCGCGCGAGCGCGGCCGCGCGATCCAGGCTCCGGTTGACCACGACGAGGCGGGCGCCGGCGCGGACGAGGAGCTTCGAGGCGGCCTCGGCCATCTCGCCGGCGCCGATGAGCAGCGCCGTGCGGCCGGCGAGCTCCGCGAAGATCTGGCGGGCGAGGTCGATCGCGACGCTGGAGACCGAGACCTGGCCCGCGCCGATCGCCGTCTCGGTGCGCACGCGCTTGCCGACCTTGATCGCCCGGTGGGCCGCGCGGCCGAGCTTGACGCCGAGGGTCCTCGCCCCGCGGGCGATCTCGATGGCCTCCTTCATCTGCCCGAGGATCTGCGGCTCGCCGACGACCATCGAGTCGAGCGAGGCGGCGACGCGGAAGAGGTGGAGGACGGCGTCGCTGCCGACGCGGCCGGCGAGGTGGCTGCGGACGCCATCGCCGCCGAGGCCGACGAGCACCGCCACGGCGGCGCGGAGCGCCTCGTTCTGGAGCGGGAGCTCGTCGCCGGGCGGCGGCGAGGCGCTGCCGGTGCGGGGCAGCGCGGGCGCTCGCTGCCGCGGTGAGGCGTAGACCTCGACGCGGTTGCAGGTGGAGAGCACGAGCGCCTCCCCGATGGCGGGGTGCGCGGTGAGGCGCGCGAGCACCTCGGGGAGCTGGTCCCGCCCGATCGCGAGCCGCTCGCGCACCTCGATGGGCGCGCTTTTGTGGGAGAGCCCGACGAAGATCACCGGCGCTAGCCTCCGAGCCCCGCGGCGGGGCGGACGAGATAGATGATGAGCACCGCCGCGGCGCAGGCGAGCCCCGCGATGGTGCCGTACGCCGCGCGGCGGCCGCGCCAGCCCGCGGCGGCGCGCAGGAGCAGCACGAGCGCGATGAGGAGCCACGTGGCGTAGCCGAAGATGGCGCGCATCACCTCGTCGGTGTTGCCCAGCTCGAGCTGGTGCGCCCAGTACGTCCCCGTGACGATGCCGAGCGTCAGCAAGGGGAAACCGGCGCTCAGGAAGCGGTGGACGGCGCGATCGAGGGTGTCGAGCGGCGGGAGGCTGCCCATGCGCTCGACGTGCCGCTTCCGCTTGAGCCGCTTCTCCTGGACGAGATAGAGCGCGGCGGAGGCGCCGGCGAGGAGGAAGAGGGCGATCCCGAGCAGGTTCGCCATGACGTGGGCCGCGATGAACAGCGGGCTGAGCTTCGGCTCGGGGTGCGGCTTGCCGAGGAAGAAGGTGCCGAGCAGGAAGGCGAGCCCGAGCGGCCCGATGAGGAGGCCGAGCGCGTCGATGCGGAAGCGACGGCGGGCGATGAGATAAACGGCGATCGCGAGGAGCGACGCGACCGAAAGCATGAAGTGAACCGATTGGACCGGGCAGACGCGCGCGACGAAGCTGGCGATCGTGACGTAGGTCGCGTGTCCGAGGGCGCCGAGGCCGAGCAGCAGGGGCGCATGCCGCGAGGTGGGCGCGGCGACGGCAGAGCTCGGCCGCGCGGTGGCGTCGTGGACGTGCCCCGCCGCGCCAAGGAAGCCCGAGAGGTCGCCCGCGGAGGGGAGCCGCGTGCGGCTCCGGGCGACGTCGAAGAAGAACAGGGCGCTGGCGGCACCGTAGAACAGCAGCGCGAGCGCAAAGCTGATCCCGGAGATGACCTCGGGCATGGCCCCCGTTATAGCGTGCCTCACCGGGGATGGCCCGCCGGCCTCGAAGGCGGAGGCGTACTCTCGTCGGAGCCGACCCGATGCGCGGCAGAGCCGGTTCATGCACGGACGGGAGCCCCCGACCGCCGGCGCGCCGCTGCGTCCGGTGCGCCCCGTTCAGGGACATCGATGCGCCGCCGACCGAGGCGCCGATGCGACGTGATGCGGTGTCGCTACATCTCGCTCGTCAGGAACGCGGCGAGGAGCTCTTCGTCGCTCGTCAGGCTGCTGTTCGTCGCGATCGACGCCGTCGCGGCCTTGCGGTGCTCGGCGAACGTGCCCACCGGCGCGCCGACGAACCCCGGGATCACGTCGTAGGCGTTGTCGCCGATGATCATGGACCCCTCGAGGATCTCCGCGCCGAGCTCCCGCAGGAACGCGCGCGTCTTGACCCTGCCGAGGACCTCGTGGATGTCCGCCGAGCCCGTCACCTCGCGGAGGACGCGGATCGCCTCGATGATCTTGTAGCGGCGGCCCTCGGTCTTGATCAGAAGCTCGTCGTTGTTCAGATCGACGCGGTCGCTCGCGATCCAGTCGTCGAGCGCGGCCTGCGGAAAGAACACGCGGTTCTTCATCATCGCGCGCAGTCTACCCAAAAACAGGCCCGAGCGGTTGGACCGCGACGCTGGCGGCAAGGGATGGCCCCGGGCCAGGCACGCGTCAGGCCGGAGGGGGCACCCTGGGCGGAGGCACCGAGTCCCGCGGCAGGCCGCGGAGGCGCGCCGGCAGGTGCCAGAGCGACTCGAAGATCCCGAGCAGCACGTAGAAGCCGAGCAGCCACACGAGCACGAACGCAGGCTGCAGCTGCGTCGAGATCACCGCGCTCGACCCGACCGCGAACGCGACGAAGAGCACCGTCCGGACGTTGAGCCGGAGATCCTTGAACGAGCGGAACCGGATCGTCGAGACCATCAGCAGCGACAGGATCGCCGTTGTCACGAGGATCGCCGAGGCGTAGCGCTCGCCGCCGATCTCGCCGGCGGCCGCGTGGTTCGCCACCACGATCGAGACCAGGATCCCCGCCGCGCCCGGGATCGGCAGGCCGACGATGTACTTCGAGGGCTTCGCGGGCTTGCCCGCGTCGCCCATGGAAAGGACGTTGAAGCGCGCCAGCCGGACCGCGCCGCACGCCGTGAAGATGAACGCCACGAGCAGCCCCGCGAGATCGAAGCGGTGCAGCGTCCACTGGTACACGAGCATCGACGGCGCCACGCCGAACGAAACGATATCGGCCAGCGAGTCGATCTGCAGGCCGAAGGCGCTCTGGGTCTTCGTCATCCGCGCGACACGCCCGTCGAGGGTGTCGAAGAACATCGCGAAGACGATCAGCAGGGCGGCGCGGTAGAAGTCATCCTCCGACTGCGCGGTCGCCGAGCGCCGGATCGAGTCGAAGCCGCAAAATATCGATGAGAGGGTGATCAGGTTCGGAAGCAGGAACAGCGTCTTCCTGAGCTCGAACCGCCGTCGCTTCCGGATCATGCCGCCTCCCTTTCAGGCAGGCCAGGCTATCGCCGCAGAGACCGCCAACGCAAGCGCCGAAGCGCAGACGCGAGCCGCTATAAGGTTACCGCAAGCCAGGATCCGGGATCGTTTCATCGCACCATCGGCTTCGTTTCATTCATCCTTTTTTGGGCGAGCGCTCAGCGCTCGGGGCGCGCCGTGGCCGGCTCGCTCCATACCGCCTCCGGGACCTTCGCGCCTGGATCGAAGCGGCAGGCCATCGGGCGGAGCTCGACGGCCGTACCGCTCGCGCCCGACGAGCTCGCCGCGGCCCGGAACAGCCACGACTGCGCGAGATCGCCGGGGAGGATCGCGGACAGGGGAGCCCGCCCGATCGCCCGCGCGTCCCAGCCGGCGACGCACGGCGCGGCCGGCGCGCCGTGGAGCACCGTGGAGGCGGTCAGGAGCACCATCACCTCGGGCGCGCCGGAGGGGCCAGCGGCGTCGGTGACGACGACGGGGTGGCGCGTGCCCGGGAACAGGGCGTCGCTGCCGAGGAAAAGCGGCGCCTCGTGGCGCGCGGTCGCCGCGCGATCGGCGGCGGAGCACGGGCGCGGCACGTCGCCGAGATCGAACGGCGTCGGCAACGGCTGCGCAGGGCCGAGCGTTCCGTCTCCGCGGAAGGGCTGGAAGACAGCCCAGGCGATCGCATGCCCTGGATCGGCGACCAGCGTCGTGACGCCGATCGACTTGCCAGCATAGGTCCAGTCGGTGTGCACGACCCGATCGCGGCCCGCGGGAGGCGCGACGGTCACGGCGTCGATCGCCCACGCGGCGCCTGGACCCGGTGAGGTGGACGCGCCGGCAGAGGGCGCCGGGGCCGGGCGGTGAGCGAGCAGCATCCCCGTCACCGGGCCGCTCGACGCCTGCCGGACCATCCCCACGCCGACGGGCCGGCCGTCCGCGAAGACGGCGTCGGCACGCACGTCGAGGCTGCCGTGGAGGCCCGACGCGGGCCAGGACGGGAAGTCGAAGCGCTGGAGCTTGCCGGACCGCTCGTAGAAGAACGTGAGCGCCGAGTGCGCGCTGCCGGAGTGCGGGCGGACGAAGAGCCCGCCCAGCGAGACCGACAGGAGCGCGGGATCGAAGAAATCCTCGGGAGGCGGCGCGGGCGCGCGGCGCGGGGCCGCGCCTCGAGGGCCGGGCTGAGGGCGCGCGCCCGTCTGCGGCTGGCGCGCGGCGTCCGGAGCGACCTTCACGTCGCCGAGCTCGAACGGGCCGGCGTCGGGGATCACGCCGCGACCCGAGGTGCCGTCCATCCAGTTCTCCCAGGCGACCTCGACGTTGCGCATCGGCGCGCCGGGCTTCGCCGCGCCGCCGGGGATCCGCACGCGCGCCGCGGCGTAGCCCTCCATCTGCAGGGTGAGGTTGGTCGCCACCCGCGCTCGCCCGGCCCCCGCCGGCACCGCGGGGAACAGCGGTCGCGTGATGACGCGCGCCTCGCCGGCGCCGGACTCGGGGAGCACCGCGGAGACGACGTCGATGGCGCCGCTCGGGGCGCGCGTGAGCAACGACCAGACCGACCGGCCGCGCAGGAGCTCGTCGCCGTCGGGCAGGCCGAGGCCGCTCGAGTCGACGTGGTCGATGCGCGTCCACTTCGAGGACGGCAGCGTCTCGCAGACGATGGGCGCGCGCACGGCAGGCTGGGCAGGCTGGGCGCGCGGCGCAGGCTCAGGCGCGCGCGGCCGCGCGCCCTCGGCCTGGCCGCCCCAGCCGACGCGGGTCGCGACGTCGCCGAAGAGGCAGCCGCTCGCGCCGCAGGCGATCGGGGCCTGGGAGAGCTCGCGCGAGAGCGCAGGAATCTCCGGGAGCTCCGCCCAGGTCATGCCGCCGTCGAGCGACTCCCAGAGCGCCGCGACGTCCTCGCCGCCAGCGCGCGACGACCGCGCCGCCAGCGCGACCACGCGCCGCCCGAAGCCGGCGAGCGCCGCGGCCTCCGTCGGCGTGGCCGCCACCGTGAGCACCCGGCCGTCGTCGTCGGCGGTCAGGTACGTGAGCGAGCCGCGCTCCGAGAGCAGCAAGCCGACGGTACCGTCGTCCGCGGGGCGCAGCGTGCTCTCCTCGACGATCTCGAGCCCCTCGGGCGACGGGCGGTCGCCCGGCCCGCCCTCGGCGTCCTCCTCCTCGTCCTCGGCGCCATCTCCCCGGGGCGCCGGCGACGCCGCGGCGGTCGTGTCGAGCGAGCGCGGCGCGAAGGTCTCGCCGCCGTCGTGCGAGACGAACAGCGCGAGGCGATCGTCCTTGCCGCGGTAACCGAGGAAGTAGGCGGAGCGCCCGTCCGCCGAGAACGCGGGCAGCACGGCGGGGGTGCCGAGCGTGGGGGCCGCCGCGAGGGCCACCGCGTCGCGCTCGTCGCCGGCGCCCTCGCGGGTCAGGAGCAGCGGCGCGGTCGGCTTGCAGCTGTCCGCGCCGTCGCTCGGCTTGCAGACGCCGGTCAGGAGCGCCGCGCCCTCGGGCGCCACGGCGACGCCGACCAGGTCGATGTCGGGCGTCTCCAGCGTGGCGGCCGGCGACCACGCGCCGCCGCCGTCCTCGCTGCGGAGCACCCGCGCCACGATGCGGTCGCCGTCCGGCTCGGAGCACACCGCGACGATGCGCCGGCCGCTCGCGCCGAGCTTGATGCTCCCGCACTCGCCCGTACCCGGCAGGGGCGCTTCCTTGAGCGGGCCGTCGATGGGGCCGCTCGCGAGGAGCCACGGCGCGCCGGCGTCGTCCGGGCGCACCGCCTCGACGTAGCGGTCGCCGGTGATCGCCGCCCGCCCGAACCCCACCGACGAGGCGGACGGGGCGCGCGGGGCCGCGATGGCGAGCTCGACGTCGGCGCGCGGGAGCGTCGCCGCGCTGCGCGAGAACGCCGGCGCCCGCCGCGGGTCCCAGGTCGCCGACGCGAGGAGCCCCTCGGCGAGGAGCTCGCCGCCGAGGACGCCGACCCGCGAGAGGCCCATCGTCGGGAGCGGCGCGCGCGCCCAGGTGGCCCCGCCGTCCTCGCTCGCGAAGAGCGCCTCGGGCAGCGCCAGCGCGAGCGCGCGGCCGCCGTCGGCCATGGCGACGCCGAAGGCGCGCGGCAGAGCCCCGGTCTGCGCCGCGGCGCCGTCGAGCAGGACCGGCTTCCACCCGAGCTCCTCGCGCCACCGGAGCACGCCGCCGCCCCGGGTCACCCCGATCAGCGAGCCGCCGGCGCCCGCGAGCTGCGCGAGCGGCTCCGGCGGCGACAGCGCACGCGTGAACTGGCCGAGCGGCGAGGAGGCCTCGTAGATCGCCCCGCTCGCGCCGACGAACACCCAGGAGGCCGGCGAGCGCCGCACGATGGCGGTGAGCTCCTCGGGCGCGGGCGAGGCGCTGGTCCTGCCCTGCCCCGCGCAGCGGCCGGGCTGCGCGCCGGCGCCCGGCGGCGGCACGGACGCGCGGGGATCGGGCGTCACCGTCCAGCGCTGGCCGCCCTGGGCCACGACGACGCAGCCGGAGCCGGCGAACGGCGCCCACGCGACCGCGGCCTCGGGCGGCGCCGGGTGATAGCTCCAGCGCGCCGGCGAGGCGTAGGCCGCGCCCGCGATGTCCGCCGAGGGGGGGGCGGCCGCGGCGGGGCGGGCCGGCTGCGCGGGGGCGCTGGAGCAGCCCGCGAGCGCGCACGCCGACGCCAGGGCGATCGGCGCGCGGGTCCGCGACGGCGGCGCGGTCATTCGACCCAGCGGGCCGCGAACAGGTTGGTCTCGCCGGGCTTCGCGCCGTACCGGTTCGAGGCGAAGACGACGTGCTCGCCGGTCGGCGAGAACATCGGGAAGCTGTCGAAGCCGTCGTAGAACGTCACGCGCTCGACGGGCGGCACGCCGTCCGGCCCCGGGGGCGCCTCGGAGTCGACAAGGTAGAGGTCGAAGTTCGGGATGCCCCGGGCGCCCAGCGGGGTGCTGAAATCCGAGGCGAAGAGGAGCCGCCGCGAGTCCGGCAGGAAGTAGGGCGCGAAGTTGGCGCGGCCGTTCCTCGTCACCGCGCGCGGGTTCTGCCCGTCGGCGCTCGCGACGAAGATCTCGAGCGCGCTGGGGCGCACGAGCCCCTTGGCGAGCAGCGCGCGGTAGTCGTCGAGCGCCGCGCCGGTCGGGCGGCTCGCCCGCCAGAGCAGCTTTGTCGAATCGGGCGAGAAGAAGGCGCCGCCGTCGTAGCCAGGCGTGCTCGTGATGCGCTGGACATCGGAGCCGTCGAGCTTCGCGGTGTAGAGCTCGATGTCCCCGTCGCGCGTGCTCGTGAACACGAGGCGCGAGCCGTCGAACGCGACGGTCGCCTCGGCGTCATAGCCCTTGCCCTGGATGAGGGGGCGGAGATCCGAGCCGTCGGCGTTCGCGGTGTAGATGTCGAACTCGTCGAGCGGCCACACGTACCCCTGCGAGTGGTCGGGCTTCGGCGGGCACGCCTCGCCGGCGGCGTGCGTCGAGGCGAAGAGGACGCGCGGCTGCGCCGGGGCCGGGGGCGCCGGGAAGAGGAAATAGCCGCAGGTCGTCTTGCCCTGGCCGTTCGAGACCCGGCGGATCTCGCCGCTCTCCAGGTCGATGATATACTGCTGATCGCACTTGTTGCCGTCGCGGGTCGACTGGAAAATGAGCTTCCTGCCGTCGGGCGACCAGTAGGCCTCGGCGTTCTCACCGCCGAAGGTGAGCTGCCGGAGGTCGGCGAGGTGCTTCTCGCGCGGGTCGGCGGCGACGCTCTTGCCGGCGCGGATGCGGAACGGGAGCCACTCGGGCTTCGCCGTGGTCGTCGCCTCGGGGATCTGGCCGAGGGGCTCCTTGGGCCGGGGTTCCGGGGAGGCGCAGGCGGCGAGGAGCAGACAGGCGAGCAGGGCGGGCGGCCTTCGGTTCATGACGGCGCGACTCTAGTACGAAAGCGGGGAGCCGTCGCGGGAGAGACGCCCGCCGCAAAGGGGCCGGGCCGAGGCCGGAGAGAGACGACGATGCCCGTGGATCACGGCGTGAATGCCGCGCTGGCCAGGCCTCGTCCTCGTTCAGGCGGTCAGGGACCGGCGCGCGCAGCTACTGCCGGTAGATCGTCACCGTCGTCGGCATCTTGTGGCCCCCGCCGGCGCAGTTCCGAAAGCTGCCGTCCGACGCCGGCGAGCCGCAATGCGCGTCGCACCCGCCGAGGACGTCGACGACGCAGCCCTGCGTGTCCACGCCCGTCCCGCCGCACACGCGGCGGATGAGCGTCGCCCCGGGCGACCTGCACGCGAACCGGAGCTGCTCCGGCGCGAAGAGATCGCCGAAGTAGGCCCCCTCCCGGTGAGGGAAGGACTCCCGCTCGGCGGGATCCGCGTCAAGGGCCTTGTTCTGGCCACGCATCGAGATGGGGAGGCTCTCCCCGAGGTGGTTGACCCTGGCCAGCATGCAGGCCGACACCCAGCCCTGACATCGTGCGTTGCAGTGCCCGTCCGCCCTGCCCCACTCGGGCGAAAGGCCGACGTCCCCGTCGAACACGTGAGTCTCGCCGTCCAGCGAGACCTCCACGGACTGCCCCGCAGGGAGCGCGCAACCCGCCACATAGGTCAGGAACTCGCGGGCCAGGGGATCCCGGAGCGCGCTCATGACATCCGTGCTGCGCGCGATCGCGGCGCTCGTCAGCGGGTTGCCCGTGAGCGCCCCCGTAGCGAGCCTGTCCGTCGTGAGCGCGCTCGCCGTGAGCGCGTTATTCGTGAACGCGTTCCGCGTGAACACCGCTTGCGCCGCCGTCTCGCTGTCCTCCTCGACAGGATCGGCGTCATGGATACAGGCCGGCAAGCAGGCACTCACCAGGCCCAGGAACGAGATCGCGAGTACGATACGATTTCGCATAGCCCCCTCAACATCAATGAAACACGAATCAGGAATTTCCTCAACGCGTTTTCAGGAGAAAACTTAAAATTCTGCGCCTGCGGTGAGCTCGCGAAAACAGCGAGAGAGCGGTCGATCTGGCGTGCTCGTAGGCGACGCGCGGACTCCGGGAGAGCCGATGGCAGGGAGTCCTACGTACGGCGGATCGCAACGTCACGAAGCATCGCTGTCGCCGAGCCACCGCGCCGCGAGCGCGAGCGTCTCGTCGTTGTCGAGCGACGAGAGAAACTGAGCCCGGTAGCAAGGATTCGAGATCTGCCCCGCGCGGGAGAGCACGCTGTGGCGCGCCCGCGCGATCGCGGCGCTCGCTTCATCGTGCCTGCCGCTCGCGAAGAGGGCCTCGGCCCGGACGAGCCGGATCAGCGACTCTCCCTCCTCGACCGCGCCGAGCGACTCCAGGAGGGAGAGCGCCTCGCCGGACAGCGCGAGCGCCTCGTCGGCGCGGCCCCTCCGGAGCAGCACGCGCGCGGAGAGGGCCCACGCCGCGGCGCGCAGCGGCGGCGCGCTCTGCAGGAGCTCCGCGGCCGCGCGAGCCTCGGCCTCCGCGGCGGCGAGGTCGCCGCCGAGCAGCGCCGCCTTCGCCAGGTAGGCGCGGGCGACCCCCTCGGCCCGCGGATCGCCCAGCCGCTGGAACGTCGCGATCGCCTCCGCCTCGACCCGCCGCGCCTCGTCGAGATCGCCGCGGGCGATCATCACGTTGCCGAGGTTGCTGCGGGCGAACGCGGCCAGATCCGTGAGCTCCATCTGCTCCGCGGCGCGCAGCGCGGCGCGCAGCGCGACCTCGGCCCCCTCGTAATCGCCGAGCTCCATGGTGATGGCGCCCAGGTTCACCCGCAGCGAGCAGGCGTTGCGCCGGTCGCCGCTCCGCTCGAACACCGCGAGCGCCGCCTCGATGCCCTCCAGGCACGCCCCGGGGTCGCCGGAGGTCATCGCGCGGATGGCGCGCGCCTCGTAGAGCCTGGCGAGCACCTCGACGTCGAGCGCTCGGCCCTCCCCCTCGCTGCGCTCGAGCGCGGCGATGATCCCGTCCGCGGCGGCGTAGCGGCCGCCGAAGACGAGCCAGAGGGCCCCCTCGACGAGCGAGATGTCCCGCCGGGTCAGCGCGCCCTCGCGGGGCGACGCGCCCCGCGCCGTCGCCACCCAGGACTCGACGCGATCGAGGGCCCCCTGCTTGCCGGCGGACATCACCACGTCGGTCACGGCGGAGTACCAGGACGGCGAGCCCGGCTCGAACAGCGCGATCGCCTCGAGCGCGCGCTGCTCGGCCAGGGCGAAATCGCCGCGCCACACGCGGGCCTCCGACTCGACAAGGAGCAGCCCGCCCGCCTCCGCCCCGGCGGCGCCGCACGCGCGGCCGCGCTCGGCGTGGCGGATCGCGGCGAGGAGGTCGTTGCCGCGCAGGGCCTGCTCCGCCGCGCGCCGGTACCACGCCGCCGCTCGCCCCGGCTCGGCGCCGCGCTCGAAGTGCTCCGCGAGCTCCGCCGCGTCGCCCTTCCCCTCCCCTTCCAGCCACTCGCCCGCCAGCCGGTGGCCGAGCTGCCGGTCGTAGTCGGTCAGCGCCCCGTACGCCGCCTCGCGCACGAGGCCGTGCCGGAAGCTGTGCTCGGGCTCGGTCGTGCCCGCCTCGCCGACATCGAGCGCCGCGGCCTCGCCCGCCGGCGACGCGCCGCGCTCGGGCCCGTCGCCGAGCACCGCGCGCGGCGGGGAGGAAGAGCCGGCGGAGAAGAGGCCCTCGCCGCGCGCGCCGCCCCGACCCGGCTGCCGCCTCGGGACGATCACCTCGCGCTCGACGAGCTCGGCGAGCCGGTCCGCCACCTCGGCGTCGGCGCCGCCAAGCAGCGCGGCCACGCCGGCGGGCCGGAAGCTCTGGCCGAAGACGCTCGCCGCCCTGAGCACTCGCCGCGCCTCGGGGTCGAGCGCCTCGAGCCGCGCCTGCACCATCGCCAGCACCGTCTCCGGCAGCGCGGCGCCTCGCCCCTCGGCCGCGGCGCGGATCTGCTCTTCCAGGAAGAAGGCGTTGCCGTCGGCGCGCTCGACAAGCGTGGCGACGACCTCGTCGGTGACCGCGTTGCCGAGCGCCTGGCGCGCGAGCCGCTCGCTGGCGCGGCGCGAGAGCCCCGTGAGCTCGATCTCCTGCACGCCGCGGCCGGCCCACAGCTTCGGGAACATCTCGCGCACCTCGGGCCGGCCGAGCGCCAGCACCATGAACGGCGCGTCGCGCAGGTTGCGGAGGGCGCTGTTGATCATGGTCACCGTGGGCAGGTCGCCCCAGTGCAGGTCCTCGAGCACGAGCAGCACCGGCTGCGTCGCGCACTCGGCGCGCAGGAACTCCTCCCAGGCGAGGTGCAGCTGATCGCCCATGAGCACGGAGCTGCGGCGCGCCACCCGGAGCGCCTCGCTCTCCTCGTCCGGGAAGGGCGCGCCCACGAGCTCGCCGAGGAACGGCGCGAGGCGGGCGCCGTGCGCGCCGTGGCCACCGACGCGCTCGCGGATCTTGCGCTGCACCGCCGCGGCCGGCGCGCCGTCGGCGACGCCGAGCGCGCGCCGGAGCACCTGCGCCAGGAGGCCGAAGGCGGCCCCGGCGCTCATCGGATCGCCGCGCGCGATCCACACCTCCATCGGCTCGCCCCGCGACCGGAGGCGCCGGAGCAGCTCGGTGCGCAGGCGCGATTTGCCCAGGCCGGCGGGGGCCGTGACCAGCACCGCGGACGGGGTCTGCTCCTCGATGCACTGGACGAAGGTCGCCTCCAGGAGGGACAGCTCGCGGTCGCGGCCCACGCACGGCGTCGGCTTGCCGAGCAGGCGCGGCACGACCTCGAGGTCGTCGCGCTCGCCGCGCAGGAGGTGGCCGGCGTGATCCGATCCGAGATCGAACCGCGCGCCGAGCAGGGCGGCCGTGACCTCGTCGATGCGGACGACGCCGGGCCGCGCCGCGTCGCCGGCGAGGAGCGCGGCGGCCTGATCGATGAGGTTGCCGATGGGGGAGCGGGCGGTGAGCTCGGTGCGCCCCGAGACCAGCGCGACCGGCGCGCCGCCGAGCAGCACCTGCATCGCGAGCGCGCACCGCGCCCCCCGGGCGGCGAGATCGGTCGGCGCGACGGCGCCGGACAGCACGACGACGGGGGAGCGCGACTCGATGATCTCGAGGCGGCCCTGGTGGCGCTCGGCCAGGGCGCTGAGCGCGCGCACCCGGAGCGCGTCCTCGCCCTCGGACCGGGTCGCGTCGCTGTCGAGCGCGCCGTCGCGGGCGAGGAGGAGGCAGATCATCCGTCGCTCGCCGGTCGTGAGCTCGGGGGCGGGGCCGCCGATCGGCGAGGGGAGGCCGCGCCGCGAGCCGGGCGCGACATCGCCGACCGACGCGAGCTCGGCGGCCACGGCCGCGCCGTCGCGCGGGCGGTCGCGCGGGGCCTTGGCGAGCATGCGGGTGACGAGGTCGTCGAGCGCCGCGGGCACCTCGCCGCGGAGCTCCCGGAGCCGCGGAGGATCCTCGAGGAGGACCTTCACGAGCACGGAGAGGCCGTCGTTGCCGACGAACGGGGGCCGGCCGGTGAGACAGCGGTAGAGGACGCAGCCGAGGGCAAAGACGTCGGCGCGGGCGTCGATGGTGGGCTCGCCGCGCGCCTGCTCGGGGGCCATGTAGCCGGGGGTGCCGAGCATCACGCCCGGCATGGTGAGCTCCTGGCTCGCCTCCGCGACGCGCGCGACGCCGAAATCGAGCAGGGTGACCTCGTCGACGGAGCCGCCGACGAGCAGGAGGTTGCTCGGCTTGAGGTCGCGGTGGACGATGCCGAGCCGGTGGAGGGCGCCGAGCGTGGCGGCGACGCGCGCGCCGAGCGCGAGGCTCTCTGTCACGGTGAGCGGCTCGCGGAGGAAGCGCTCGGCGAGCGTCTCACCGGCGAGCCACTGCATGGCAAGGAAGAGGTCACCGCCCTCGGTCGTGCCGTGGGCGACGTACCCGACGATCCCGGGGTGACGGAGCGTGGCGAGCGCCTGGGCTTCCCGGACGAAGCGGTGCGTCTCCTGAGGGCCCTTGCGCTGGAGGATCTTCACGGCGACCGGCGAGCCGGTGAGCCGGTCGCGGGCGCGGAAGACCTGCGCCATGCCGCCGGCGGTCGCGTGGCCCTCGATCTCGAAGCGG
Source organism: Sorangium sp. So ce590 (assembly GCF_051521365.1). Taxonomy (NCBI): domain Bacteria; kingdom Pseudomonadati; phylum Myxococcota; order Polyangiales; family Polyangiaceae; genus Sorangium; species Sorangium sp. So ce590. Next base: position 2,095,772 of record NZ_CP150346.1, on the reverse strand, counting down.
TTGCCGACGACGTCACCTGCGCGCATCAGCGGTACCCCCGCGGCGGCTCCGGAGCCGCAGCGCTCGCCAGTGCGGTGCGTCGGAACCCATCGCAGTGGCCGAGGATATCCAGAACCGTACCGCTTCCAGGCAGCAATTTATCTTGTAAGCAAGGCAACCGTTGCGAGGTGCCGGGGAAGGTTTGTCGCGGGCCGATGGAAAGGTGTACAGGACATTGTGCTCCGTACCACAACGCGTGTCCGGAGCGGTCATTCCCGCGAGCGTCCGTCCTCGGCTCCCGAGAGGGCCTCATCGACCGGCCTCACCCTGGCGCGCTTTCCGTCGAAGGCTGCCCCAGCGCGTGCGCGGGCGCGGCGCCGGCAGGGCCCAGGATGAAGCCGTGATGGGGCTTGTCCGGCTCCCGGCCGGCGGGGTCCTGACAGGACATCACCGTGACGACGAGAAAGAGGTTGTCCTCGAGGGCGGCAGACAAGAAGTTCCCGAATCAACGCGTCACGTCATTGAAGACGTCGTTCAGATGCCGGACTGGATGGGCGTGTCGTACTCGTCCGCTCCGCGCACGGGGCTGTCTCCGCCCGCGCCCTGCGGGTAAAGCGCTCCGCCGGGACGGCACGAGGCGCCTGCCGAGCTCACCCGCCCGGCGCGCCGCGGCGCCTGGACCGCGCCCCTTCCTGGAGGCGCCGCCGCCGCTCCGCGTGGCCCGCCGCGCACCGCCGGTCTACCCTACCCCCGTGCGATCCCTTGTTCTGGCCGGCTGCCTCGCGGTCGTGATCCCCGCAGCCGCGACGCTCGCGGCCCCGCACGCCGCGGCCGCGGATTTCGATCCCTCCGGCCGCGGCAAGCGGCCCAGGCCCAAGGCCCCGAAGCCCGGCGGCGGCAAGCCGGGCCCCGCCGCGCGGCCGCAGCCCGGACCGCGGCCGCAGCCCGGACCGCGGCCGCAGGCGAAGCCCGAGGCAGGCGAGAGCGGCGACGCGAAGCGGGGCGGGCCGTCGAGCGACGCGCTGATCGCTCGCTACACGGCCATCGTCATGAGCCAGCCGAGCGCGCCCTTCCCCCTCCAGCGCCTCGCCCAGCTCTACCGCGAGCGCGACGGGAACCTGAAGAAGCTCGTCGAGGAGTTCGAGCGCCGCGCCGCGCAGCCCGGCGAAGGCGCCTGGGCCTCCAAGGTGGTGCTCGCCGGCATCTACAAGCAGGACGGGCGCTACGACGACGCCATCAAGACGTACGAGGCCGCCATCGCGGACCGGCCGGCGGACCCGGCGGCGATGATGGCGCTCGCCCAGCTCGAGGCGGACCGCGGCGACAAGGCCCGCGCGCGGGCGCACTACGAGAAGGCGCTGCCGCTGCTCAAGGTCACCGCGGACGTCGAGCAGACCCGGCGCACGCTGCTCGCGCTCTGCCTCGACCTCTCGGACTTCGACGCGGCGAAGGCGCAGCACGACGCGCTCATGAAGAACGCGCAGGGCTCGCTCTTCGTGAAGGCGGAGCTCGGGCGCGAGCTCTCCGCGCGCGGGCATCACGCGCGCGCCGAGGCCGAGTTCCGCGAGCTCGTGAAGGCCGCGACCGGCGACAACCGGGCGCTCGCGCCGGCGCTGCGCGACCTCGGGCAGGCGCTCGCCAGGCAGAAGAAGATGGACGAGGCGCTCGCCGTGCTGAAGCGGGCGCTCGCCATCGCCGGCAACGCGGCGGGGGTGCGGGCCGAGATCCTCCTCATCCTGACCGACGCGTTCCGCGCCGAGGGGAAGCTCGCGGAGCTCATCACCCTCCTCGAGGCCGAGAAGGGGCAGGACTTCCAGCGGCTCTCGACCCTGGGCGCGCTGTACGAGGAGACCGGCGACGTCGACAAGGCGATCGCGATCTACAGGAGGGCGCTCGCGCTCGACGGCAAGCACATCGACACGCGGCTCCGGCTCGTCCACCTGCTCCAGACCGCCGGCGAGCTCGACACCGCGATCCGCGAGTACGAGCTCCTGATCAAGGCGGCCCCGAACAACGCCGACTTCGTGTTCGAGCTGTGCGAGACGCTCATCCAGCGGGGCGATCGGCCCAAGGCGCTCGCGCTGCTCACCCAGCTCGAGGGGCGCGTCGCGGACGAGCCCGAGACGCTCGCGGCCGTCGCCGACTTCTACGAGCGGGTCGAGGAGAAGGACCGTGCCCTCAAGGTGCTCCAGCGGCTCGCCGGGGCCGCGGGCGGCGATCCGAGCCACCTCGTCGACCTGGGCGATCGGTACTTCCAGGCGGGCGACAAGAAGAAGGCGCTGGAGACCTGGGCGCGCATCAAGCAGGTCGTGCCGAGCCGGGCGCGCGCCGCGGCCACCCTCGGCGAGGTGTACCTCGACCACGACATGGCGGCCGAGGCGCTCGCCGCGCTCCGGGAGGCCGCGCAGCTCGAGCCCGCGAACGCCCGCTACAAGAAGGCGCTGGCGATCGCGCTGGAGCGCACCGCGAGCTCGCTCGGCAACGCCGCGCCGCGCTACGCGGAGGCGCGCGGGCTCTGGGAGCAGCTGCTCGCCGGCGCGGGCAACGACAAGCTGCTCGCGCGCGAGGCGCGCACCCACATCGTCAGCCTCTGGTCGCTCACCCACGAGCTGCCGAGCCGCGTCGGGCCGCTCGGCGCGCGCTTCAACGCGACCCCGCCCGACCTGGAGGCGGGGCGGCTGCTCGCCGAGGTGCAGCGCAAGCTGCACCGGCTGCCCGACGCCGAGGCCACGCTCCGGAGGCTCGTCCAGGCCGCGCCGGGCGACGAGGACTCGCTCCTCGCGCTGGAGCGCGTGCTCGTGCTCCAGCAGAACCTCCTCGGCGCCATCGACGTGCTGGGCAAGCTCGTCGAGGTGAACCCGAAGCGGGCCCGCGAGTTCTACCAGCGCATGGCGCAGTACGCCGCGGAGCTCTACCGCGACGACGACGCGATCCGGTACGCCGCGCGCGCGGTCGAGCTGTCGCCCGAGGACGCGGGCGGTCACCAGAAGCTCGGCGACATGTACCGGAGGCGGCAGGATTTCCCGCGCGCCATCGCCGAGTACCGGCAGGCGCTCGCGAAGAACGACCGGCTGTTCCCCGTCTACTTCGACCTGGCCGAGCTGCTGCTCACCGCGGGGCAGGCCGACGAGGCCGACCGGCTCTTCCGGCGGGTGGTGCGGGCGTCGAACGACGAGGAGCTCGTCGCGCGCGCGGCGCGGATGTCGATGCAGGTGAACCTCGGCAGGAGCTCGCTCGAGGTGCTCGAGCGCGAGCTCCTGCCGGTCGCGGTCGGCAACCCGCAGAGGCCGCTCTACCGGCGGCTGCTCGTGGAGCTGTACGGGGCGATGACCTTCCCCCTGATGCAGAAGGTCCGCGCCGAGGACCGCGCGGCGAGCGCGCCCGCGCGCGCCGAGCTCGCGAAGATCGGCGCGCGCGCGGTGAAGCCGCTGCTCGACGCGCTCGCCGACGAGAAGGAGTCGCAGCAGAAGATCGCGATCGAGGTGCTGGCCTACGTCGAGAACAAGAGCGCCGGGCCGGCGCTCTACAACTTCGCGATCGGGCAGGCGGACAAGGGCCTGCGCGCCCGCGCGATGATCGCGTGCGGCGCGCTGCGCGACCCGGCGATGCTGCAGCGCTACGAGCAGATGCTCGCGCCGAGGGACGCGGCCGCGAGCGTGCTGCCGAACGACGCGGTCGCGGTCGCGGCCACCTGGGGCGTGGCCCGGCTCGCGGCGGGCGGCGGCCGGCCCGCGGCGGCGAAGGCCGAGGCGCTGCTCGCGCGGCTCCTGTCGTCGCCGGCGCCGGAGGTGCGGGCCATCGCGGCGATCGGCCTCGGGCTGACGCACGACCGGAAGCACGCGGCGGCGCTGTCCGCGGTCGCGCGGGCGCCCGAGGCCGGCTCCATGCCGCGCGCGGCCGCGGTCCGCGCGCTGGGCGAGCTCGGGGGCGGCGGCGAGGGGCCCGCGCTGTTCATGTCGCTCGCCGACTCCAGCGAGCCGGAGCTCCGCCGCGCGGCGCTGATCACGCTCGCGCGGCTCGGCGGCGGCGGCGCCTCGAAGGGCGGCGGCGGCCCCGGCGAGGCCGACGCGTCCGCCTCGGCGGGGGCCGCCCAGGCGATCGCGGCCGGCGCGTTCTCGTCGGACGAGGGGCTGCGCGCCGCCGCGGTGTCGGCGGCGGTCGCGCTCACGCGGCGGGAGTACCCGCGCGCGCGCGAGCCGCTGCCCGTACCGGACGGGGCGCTGACGGTGAAGGACGTGCTCGCGGGGCTCGATCCGGATCCGCCCGGCCCGGAGGACCGCGCGGCGGCGCTCGTGGCGCTCGGCCCGGCGCTCCAGAAGGCGGCGGTCGCCGCGGTCGCGACGTCGCCGGAGCGGGCGCTTGTCGTGGCGGACGCGATCCTGTCGCGCGGCGTGGGCGTGCCCGGCGAGGCGGGCGGCGAACGCGGCGCCGCCGGGGGCGGGGCGGCGCTCGGGCTCGCGCCGTTCACGGAGGCGCGCGCGGAGCTCGCCCCGGAGCTGAAGCGGCAGGTGGAGGCGGCGGTGGAGGGGGTCGCGGCCGCGGTCGTGAGCGGGTTCGTGGCGCTCGTGCGGCACCCGGCGATCGAGGTGCGCACGCGCGCGGTGGAGCTGCTCGCGACCCGGCCCGAGCCCGAGGCGCAGGCCGCGGTGGTCGACGCGCTCGGCGATCCGGAGGAGAGCGTGCGGCGGGCGGCGCTCGCGGCGCTCGGCGCGGTCCGGCACGGGGCGACGATCGCGGCCGTCTCGGAGCTCCTGCGGACCTCGCCCAGCTGGCCGCTCCGCGTGCGCGCGGCGGAGGCCCTGGGTCGGCTGGGCGCGCCGGCCGGCGGCGGGTCGGGTCAGGTCGCCGGGACGCTCGGCGCCGCGGCCCGCTCCGACGCGTACGCCCTGGTGCGCGAGGCGGCGGCGCGCGCCCTCGCCTCGGCGGATCGCGCGGCGGCGGCGCCGGTGCTGCAGCAGCTCGCGGCGCGCGACCCCGAGCCGCGCGTGCGCCAGGCCGCGGCCGAGCTGCTGCGGAGCGCCGCGCCTTGAGCTGCGCCGCTCTGCCCGGGCCGCGGCGCGGCGCGCTGCGGCTCGCGCCGCTCGCCCTGGCCGGCTCCCTGAGCGCGGGCGCGGCGGCCGGCTGCGACGACGTGAGCCGGTTCTCGACGGCCGACGGCGAGGCCTACTGCGGCGCGATCACGCTGGGCGGCGCGTTCCGCGCGGGCCTGAGCCCGCGGGTGCAGATGCGGCTGTCGCTCGACGCGGACGCGCTCGACGGGCCCGAGCCGCCGGGCGCGCTGTGGACCTACGAGGCGCCCGACGGGGCCGCGCCGGAGCGGCGCCTCCTCGACGGGGCGTCGCTGCGGCCGATCGGCGCGCTCGCCCACGATCCGCTCTCGCGGCTGGAGCTCGGCGAGGGCCGGGAGCGCAACGCGATCTACGCTGTCAGCGCGTCGGATCCGGCGGCGGAGCCGCTGCTCGCGATCCTGTCGCTGCGCACGGACGGGTCGGTCGAGGTCCGCCTGCTCCGGCCGGGCCGGGAGCCGCTCGCGTCGGGCGAGGCGCCGGAGGAGGGACAGCGGCAGGTGTTCGGCAACTTCAGGCTGACGCGGCGGACGGGAACATGCGGGTTCTAGGGATCGAGACATCGTGCGATGAGACGGCGGCGGCGGTGGTGACCGAGGGGGGCGACGTCCTCTCGGACGTCGTGCGCAGCCAGGTGGCGCTGCACGCGCCGTACGGGGGCGTCGTGCCCGAGATCGCGGCGCGCGATCACGCGCGCGCGGTGGTCCCGGTGGTGCGCGAGGCGCTGGCGCGCGCGGGCATGACGGCGGCGGACCTCGACGGCGTCGCGGTGACGTCGCGGCCGGGCCTCGCGGGGGCGCTGCTCGTCGGCCTGCAGGCCGCGAAGGGGCTCGCGTGGGCGGCGGGCAAGCCGCTCGTCGGCGTCGATCACCTCGTGGGGCACCTGCTCGCGGTGTTCCTGCGGCGGGACGGCGCGCCTCTGCTGCCCTCGCCGGAGCCGCGGCCGTCGTTCCCGTACGTCGCGCTGCTCGCCTCGGGCGGGCACACGGCGATCTACCGGGTGGACGGGCCTGCGATCGGCGCGATCCGCGAGCTCGGCGCGACGCGCGACGACGCGGCGGGCGAGGCGTTCGACAAGGTGGCGAAGCTGCTCGGCCTCGGGTATCCGGGCGGCCCGGTGGTCGACCGGCTCGCGGCCACGGGGGACGCGGCGGCCGCGGCGGAGGCGGTGCCGGCGCTGATGGCGCGGAAGGAGTCGCTCGAGTTCAGCTTCTCGGGCATCAAGAGCTCTGTGGCGCGCCACGTGGCGAAGCGGGGGCGGCCGGAGGGGCAGGCGCTCCACGACCTGTGCGCGGCGTTCCAGGGCGCGGTGGTCGACGCGCTCGTGCAGAAGACCGTGCGGGCCGCGCGGGTGGAGGGCGTCGAGCGGGTGGTCCTCGGGGGGGGCGTCGCGGCGAACCGGGGCCTCCGGGCGAAGATGGCGGCGGCGTGCGAGCGGCGCGGGCTTGCCCTGTTCGTCCCGCCGTTCGCGAGCTGCACGGACAACGGGGCGATGATCGCCTATGCGGGCGCGCAGCGGCTCGCGGCCGGGGAGCGGGACGCGCTGGATCTCGCGCCGGAGACGAGGACGGCGCTGCCGCGGGTGACCCGGAAGGGCGGCGGCGCGAGGTGAGCGGGGCGGGCCGGTAGCGGGACGTCGCGGGGAGCGGGCTGCGGCGACGAGGGCGCGGGGCACTCGCACGTGGGGCGTGGGGCACTCGTACGTGGGGCGTGGGGCCGCGTGTGGGGCGGTGACGGGCGGTGAATGAGCGGCTCGTGCCGAGGATTACCTCGCACTTGTCCGCTGCGGCGAGCCGTGGTCTGATGAGAGCTCAGGACTCAGGCCGGCCCGCGCTGACCGTTTTTCCGGCCGCACGGGACAGGACAGCTTGGGAGAGCCGCCCGGCGGGGCGCGAGGGTTGTGAGCCATGCAGGTTGTTCTACCGATTGTGCTCGGGTTGATTGCGGTGGCGTGCGGCGCGGGCGCCGTGTTCCTGCTGATGCAGGTGATGCCGTTGAAGCGGCAGCTGAAGGACGCGAACCAGCACATCGAGGCGCTCCGGCAGGCCAAGGGCCAGCTGGAGCAGGTGCGGGCGCAGTACGCTCAGCTCCAGCAGTCGCTCGACATGGCGCGGAGCGAGGACCGGCAGAAGGTCGACTGGCTCGACGCTCAGCAGAAGGAGATCGACTGGTACAAGAGCGAGCTCGAGAGCCGGCCGAAGATCACGCAGAAGCGGTACAAGATCCTGACGCTTGGCATCAAGTGGACCGGCAAGACGTCGCTCACGCTCAAGTGGGCGAATCCGCTCGTGGATCTCGGCACGCTGCAGGGCACGAAGATCGAGCGTTACGAGCGGACGGTGAGCCACGTGCAGACGAAAGAGGTCTTGACGGAGCACGTGTTCGAGGTCGGCGACTGGGGCGGCGAGCACATCGTGGACGCGCAGCAGGAGCTCATCATGGAGGAGATCCACGGGCTCCTGATGGTGGTGGATCTGGCGGGCAAGGACGGGCAGAAGCTCGAGCCGTCGCGGATCCAGGAGCAGCTCCGGGAGTTTCAGCCGCAGTCGCTGCAGTTCTTCTTCAGCCCGAAGACGCTGGCGTCGTGCAAGGCGGTGGTGCTGTTCATCAACAAGTCCGATGTTCTGTCCGGGACGCCTGCCGAGGTGGAGAAGGAGGCGCGCGGGTATTACAAGCCGCTCATCGACAGCCTGGAGCGGTACAAGAACCACATCGATATCCGGGTGCTTGTCGGTTCGGCGAGCTACGGGCACAGCACGCACCATCTGTTCTCGCATTTCGTGGAGCGCATCCTCCCGAAGAACGCGTACGACCCGCAGCTGCTCCAGCGGATGAAGCAGGACATGGGGCCGAATCCGGCGCTGTCGCGGACCGCGCAGCTCCCTGCCCCGCAGATGCCGCAGCAGGTCAGGCCCAATGTACGGTAGCGAGGGCGCCTCGGGGTATGTGATCCCACGGTATCGCGCGCCTGCGGAGGCGTCGTGGTATCACGTGCTGCACGGGAACATCCCTGGGCATCAGATCGATTTCATGTACTGCCCCGAGGTGCCCCAGGGGGCGCTCACGACGACGCACTTCAGCCACCTGGCGCGGCTGATGAAGTACATCGAGCCGGCGACGGGGGCGACGCATGCGTTCGCGATCGGCAACCTGTCGCGCGACGACACGCAGCATGAGCCGGGGCACGGGGCGGTGGGGCTCATCTTCGGGTTCCGGATCGGCGGCGCGATCGATCACGCCGGGCGTGGGAACCCGCCGTTCGCGCACGGGCTCGTCGCGGTGGATCGGGACCTCGGTTACACGTCGCTCTTGGAGGCGTCGGCGACGTTTTACCGGCACGTGATGAACGCGACGGAGGTCAACTCGTCGGCGGGCATGTTCTACCGCGAGTACGCGGGCGCGGTGCGCGAGGCGCCGGAGCGGGTGGCGCACGTGCTCGAGCGGTATGTGGAGGAGTTCGGGGATCTGCCGTACCTGCGGCGGAGCAGCGCGACGTGGGACTGGGTGGCCGACGAGGGGGCGCTGCCGAAGCGCGTCGTGATCGTGCACAAGCACGATGAGCCGTTCGGCGCGATCGCGCATGCGGCGGCGAAGATCGCGATGGTGCTGTACCGGTCGAACATCAAGTGGACGTCGATCACGAGCGGGCGCGAGGCGGATATCCCGGGTGGGGTCTCGGTGCGGTTCGTGAGGGAGCGCGACATGACGATGGAGGATCGGCACGGGGTGCTGATCCGGATCGAGGACCTCGCGGAGGACGAGGGGGAGATCGCGCGCAAGGTGTTCGGGGCGCGGCCGCAGGGCGAGCCGGGGGACAACAAGCCGCAGTTCGGGGGCTGGCGCGAGCGGTACGCGGCGCAGCAGGCGGGAGGCGCGGCGCAGCTGGCGCAGACCGCTGGAGGGGCGATGCCTGCGGGGCCCGTGTCGGAGCGGGGGCGGGCGCTGTCGGCGCCGCCGGCGGCGCAGCGGCGGGTCGAGTGGGGCGAGGCGCACGCGACGGAGGGGCCGAGCGCGGGGCCGGCGTCGCAGGCGATGGGGCCGAAGGGGACGCTGGTCATCGATGCCGAGAAGCTGCTGCGGGACGCGGGGCTTGTGGAGGCTCGGCCGGGCCATGCGGTGAGCGGGGGTGTGGCCGCAGGAGGACCGGCGGTGGGCGGCGGGGGGTCGACGGCGAGGGGCTCGGCGGACGCGGCTCGGCGGGGGGCGGCGCCCTTGCCGAGCGCTGCGGGCAGGGGCGCGCCGCACGCGCCGGGGGTGCCGTCTGTCGCGGCGGGGGTGAACACGGCGGATGACGACCTCGGGGACATTCCCATCGTCGTCGAGCAGCCCCGGACATCGCGGAAGGCGCTCTGGGCGGTCGCGGGGCTCGGGTGCGCCGTCGCGGCGGGGGCTGTTGCGTGGGCCGTTGTGTCGAAGGGTCCGGGAGCGCAGCCGGCGCCGTCGCCGGCGGGGGCGCCCTCGGCGGCCCCGGAGCCGGAGCGCGGGACGCCGGGGGCGAGCGTGAAGGAGGGGGCCGAGACGGCGGCGCCGCAGGCGACGGGGGCGGCGCCGGCTGCGGGGCGAGCGGCGCAGCCGGAAGAGGCGGCGAGCGCCGAGGGGGATCCGCAGGCGAAGCCGCCTGCGTCGGCGTCGACGGCGGGCCAGCCGCGGAAGACCGGCGGCGGGAAGTCGACCTCGAAGCCGTCTGCCGCGCAGCAGCCACGCGGGAAAGAGTCAGCGCGCGAGCCAGAGGACCAGAAGCCTGTGGGCGCGATTCAACCGAAGGTAAAGTTTTGATCATGCGTCTCGCGCAGAGTGTTCCGTTGATGTGCTTCGTCGGCCTGCTGGCGGCCGCCTCGCCGAGCGAGGCGCAGCCGAGGGGCGGCGCCTCGCCGGGGGGCGCGGGGCAGGCGGGCGCTGCGGGCCAGACGGCCATCAAGGCCCCGAACGCGCCCAGCGAGGCGATGAGCGACAAGGCCAGGAAGCTCTACATGGAGGGCGTGGCCGCGTCGGAGAAGGGGCGCTGGGCTGACGCGTATGCGTCGTTCGTGGCGGCCTGGGCGCTGCAGAAGCACTACACGATCGCCGGCGGCATGGGGACGTGCGAGCTGATGCTGCAGCGGTATGTCGACGCGGCGAAGCACCTCGCGATCTACGTGCGCGAGATCGAGAAGGACGCGACGGCGACGGCGGAGGAGCGCGCGGCTGCGCTCAAGACGTTTGCGCAGGCGCGGGCGAAGGTGGGCGCGGTCCGGCTGCACGTCAACGTGGAGAACGCAGAGGTCGCCGTGGGGCAGGAGGTCGTTGGCGCCGCGCCCCTTCTGGATCCGGTGTTCCTCGAGCCGGGGGCGCATACGATCTCGGTGCGGCGGCAAGGGTACGAGCCGGCGAGCGTCGCGGTGGAGCTCAAGGCGGGGGAAGAGATCGAGCGCAGCGTCGAGCTGAAGAGCGCGCGGGCGAGCGAGCCGCCGCAGGACCAGAAGCGGGAGACGCCGTGGCAGGGGAAGGACGTGAAAGACCCAGGGCCGAACCGGACGCTGCTCATCGCTGGAGGGGCAGTCGCGGGGGTGGGCGTGGTCGCGGGGACGGTGTTCACGGTCCTCGCGCTGGGGAAGGGAGGCGACGCCGAGAACCTGCGCGATTCGGTCCGTTCCGATCGCACGCTCAAGGGGCGCTGCCCGAGCATCAAGTACCCACCGGTGTGCGCGGAGCTGAGTGATACGGTCGATCTCCAGTACACCTTCATCAATACGGCCCTCTACAGCTTCATCGTCGGCGCAGTCGGGGCGGGGACGGTGATCTACGCGCTCGTGGACCGGCCTGCCGCGCCGGCCAGTCGCATGCAGGTCGCGCCGCAGGTGGGTTGGGGCTCGGCAGGTCTTTCCTTGAGCGGCCAGTTTTGAGCGGAGGCATCGTGGACCGGGAAGTCAGCAGGGTGGGTCATCGTCTTGGTTGTCGCTTCGCGGCAACGCTTCTCCTGACCGCCGTGGCCCTGGGGATCCACGTGAGCGGGTGCATACAACCAGACGACGATAAAGACAAATTGCTCACTGGCGCATCTGGCTCCGGCGGGAACGGTGGCAACGGCGGAAGCGGCGGAAACGGTGGCAGTGGCGGAATCGACCCTCCGCCTCCGGGGTGTGACCCGGGAGCAGCAAAAGACGGTGTCGGCGACGACTGTGGGGTGTTCGTGTCCGAGGCCGGCGTCGACGGCGCGGATGGCACGAAGCAGGAGCCGCTCAAGTCGATCAGCGAAGCGATCGGCCGCGTGGTGGACAGCGAGAATCCGCGCGTCTATGTGTGCATCGGGACCTACACGGAAGCCGTCACGGTGCCCGCAGGCGTGACGATTTACGGCCGGCTCGACTGCGACGCCAATTGGATACGGGTCGATGAAGAAGGCGCAGAGACGGTCCTGACGGCGGAGCCCGGAACGGTCCCTCTCAAGATCAGCGCTGCGGGCGGAAGCGTTCGAATTGAGGACCTCCATGTCAAAGCAGAAAAGTTCGACCCGCAGGATGTCGCGATGCGTGGAACGTCGTCCATCGCGACGATCGCCGAGGGCGGCAGCATAACGCTCGTGCGCTGCACGCTTGAAGCGGACGACGCGGCGCCGGGAGCCACGGGAGCGCCCGCCGATCCGCCGGACAGCGCGATGGCTGGGAAGCCGGGCAACGCCGGCAACGCTGCATGCACGGGGGTGGTCGTGGCCCCTAACGCATCTCCACGCAAGGAGTGCCGGACCGGGGATTCCAGTGAGGAATCAAGGGGCGGATTGGGCGGGAACGGCTCGGATTCCCAAGGGCTCCCTGGCAGCAACGGTACTCCCAACGGCATAGCCAATGCCGGGGCCCGCCTGGCGAACGGAGACTGCGGCGGCGGCGGCATGGGCAAGGCGGGTGACCCCGGAGTTCCAGGCATGGGCGCCACTGGAACAGGGACAATCAGCAGCGCCGGTTATGAGGGCGCTCCTGGGGAGCCGGGCCAACTCGGGAAACCCGGCCAGGGCGGTGGCGGCGGCGCAGGTGGGAAGGGTGAGGGCGCCTGCACCGGCGCCTCAGCAGAGTTTGGCGGCGCGAGCGGCGGCTCCGGCGGGACCGGCGGCTGTGGCGGCAACGGTGGCAACGGCGGCGGAGCAGGTGGCTCCAGCATCGCCCTTCTCAGCATCGATGCAGCGCTCACCTTTCAGGACGTTCGCCTGATCGCCAGGGCCGGTGGCCATGGCGTCGCCGGAGCCTCGGGCCAGCTCGGCGGAAGCGGTGCCGACGGCGGACCCGGCGGCATGGGCATAGCGAATAGACCCCTGAGCGCCGGCTGTGCCGGTGGTACGGGCGGCGACGGCGGTCAAGGCGGAAAGGGGGGTGGCGGGCTCGGCGGGCACTCCATCGGTATTGCCTTCCGTGGGACTGCGCCGCCGACCGTCGGGGTCGAGATAGACCACGGTGCTGCTGGCGACGGCGGCGAAGGTCACAACAGCGACCCCAAATACAACGGCAAGCCTGGCGTCGCGGCCGACACGTTCGAGTTCGCCAACCCCTGACCTCCTCGTGGCGCGAGCCCCTGTCGGCGCCCCCCTCGTCCCCGGGCCGCCTGGGGCCGCCTGGGACCGCAGCGAGACGCCTCTGGCCACGAAGCCGCCACCCGCCAGACCCGGACCCGCGAGCGCCGGTTCACGACAGCACGTGAAGCCTGTCCAGGCAGCAAGGACAGCGACGATATCGCCCGTTCCGCTGGACCCCACGTCGGCAGCCCCACGATCCGCGGCGTGGCGCGGCCCGTCAAAAACCGCGGCGAGCACTCGAACCGCGGGTAAGATGGTGGCATGCGCCTCACCCCGGTGGCTCCGCTGCTCTGCTTCCTCGGCCTGCTCGCGGCCACCTCGCCGAGCGAGGCGCAACCGAAGGGCAGTGCTCCGACGGGAAACAGCGCGCAGCCGAAGCCCGGGCCTCGGCCAGGCATGCAGCGCGCGCCCGGCGAGGCCGTGAGCGACAAGGCGCGGAAGCTCTATCTCGAGGGCGTGGCCGCGTCGGAGAAGAAGCGGTGGGCGGACGCTCACGCGTCGTTCGTCGCGGCATGGGCGCTGCAAGAGCACTACACGATCCTCGGGGGAATCGGCACGTGCGAGCTGATGCTACAGCGTTACCGCGACGCTGCCGAGCACCTCGCGGTCTACGTGCGCGAGCTCGAGAAAGACGCAACCGCGACCCCGCAAGAGCGCGCCGCCGCCGCCGAGACGTTCGCGAAAGCGCGCGCGCAGGTCGGCGCGGTGATCGTCCACGCCGACGTCCCAGGAGCGGCGGTGGTGGTGGACGGCGCTGTTGTGGGAAAGACGCCGCTCCTCGATCCGGTGTTTCTGGAGCCGGGGCCGCACACGTTGGCCGTGCGGCATGATGACCATGCGCCGCAGGAAACCGCCGTGGAGGTCGCGGCGGGGAGCGAGATCCGGCGCGCCTTCGCGCTCGAAAGACCGCCGGTGAGCGCACCGCCGCCGAGTCCGGCGGCTCCGCCACGGGACGGCGCGAAGCGCTCGAACGTGGGGGTGCTCCTGGCCGGCGGCGCGGCGGCCGGTGCCGGGGTGATCGCGGGGGTGGTGTTCACGTTCGCCGCGAACGGCACCGAAAGGGCCGTGAGGAGGCAGTGGAATGCGGTCCATGCCGTCCGAGGCGGCAATGTGGATTGCACGAACCTCACCCCCGGAGATCCGGTGACGGCTTGCCAGAAGCTGAGCTCGCTGGTCGACGACAGAGACCTGTTCAGCAACCTGGCGCTGTGGAGCTTCGTCGGTGGAGGAGTCGCCGCGCTCGGGACACTCGGCTACTGGATTGCCAGCCCGTCGCGCGCGCCGGACGAGCGGCATGTGCGCGTCATTCCGCTTGTGAGCCCGGTCGGCGGGGGTATCGCCGCCGGCGGCGTTTTCTGAGTCGAGGGATCCATGAACCGACAGACCAAGAGGGCGATGCGGCTCGCCGCACACGGGGCTTCGGCGCTGATCATGGCATCGATGATCGGCGTGATGCAGACATCGAGCTGTGTCTACGATACGCCACTGGGGAACTGCGAGGACCGGCATCAAGGTTGCCTGGATGGCGCCGCAGGCGGGCCCCCGGTGGAGACGCCGGACGCGGGACCGCCGGACGCCGACCCACCGGACGCCGACCCGCCGGACGCCGACCCGCCGGACGCCGATCCGCCGGACGCCGATCCGCCGGACGCCGACCCGCCGGACGAGACGTGCGTGCCCCGCGAGAGCACCGGCGCGGTCGACGACACGTGCGGCGTGTTCGTGTCGGCGAGCCGCGCCGGCTCCGTGGGCACGGGAACGAAGGCAGCACCGTCCGGCTCGCTCCAGGAAGCCATCCACCAAGCCCAGCAGAATAAAACCGGGCGCGTCTACGCGTGCGCCGGTGCCGGTGAAGAGTTCAGCGAAGTCGTCGCGGTGCCGGGCGGCGTCACCCTCTACGGCGGGCTCGACTGCAACAACGGCTGGATCTGGGCCGGCGACGCGACCAAGACGGTGTTGACCGCAGGCGAAGGCATGATCCCGCTGACCATGGGCGGGCCATCGGGGACCGTCCGGATCGAGGACCTGCACGTCGTGACGAGGTCGACCGCGCAGCAACACAACGGCGCAGGGGTCTCGTCGATCGCCGCCGTCGCGCACGGCACGGCCGTGGAGCTCGTGCGCTGCGAGCTGGAGGCCGGAGATGCAGCGCCGGGCGCGGATGGCGCGACCTTCACGGAGCCGGCCATTCCAGGCGTACCAGGGTACACGGGAAGCCCCGGATGTACCCGCACGGATGGTGAGCGCGTCCCCGGCGGAGCCACCGCGATGAATCGGTGCGGCACCCCCGACGATCCGACCGATGATTCGACCGGTGGATACGGCGGATGGAGCTGGCCTGCGATGGGTGGCCCCGGGGGCAACGGAACACCCCTTCTCCCGGCAAGCGGCGATGAGGAAAATGGCGGCACAGGCTGGAGCTCATCGGGCCGCTGCGCCAATGGCGCCTCGGGCAACAGCCGTCCCAGGGGTACCCCCGGCGCTGGCGCAGAGGGCCCCGGTAGCATCTCGATGACCGGCTATGCCGGCGTCCCCGGAGCCCCTGGGAGCCGTGGCGCGCCTGGACAGGGCGGTGGCGGTGGCGGCGGTGACCGAGGCGAATCGTCCGTCTCGAGAGATTATCGTTGTTTCGATAACCTCATCGAAGACCGCGCCGGCGCAGCCGGTGGCTCCGGCGGGGCTGGCGGCTGCGGCGGCCTGGGTGGCCGAGGTGGCCTCCCGGGCGGCGCCAGCATCGCGCTCCTCAGCGTCGATGCAACGCTTTCCTTCGAAGCCGTCGTCTTGAAAGCTGGCGATGGCGGCCGTGGTGGCAACGGCGGAGACGGACAGCCGGGCGGCGAGGGCGGCGCGGCCGGTCTGGGCGGAACGGTTGATCTGAACGAGTCCGATGGCCTGTACGGCGGCTGCGACGGCGGCCGAGGCGGCCGCGGCGGCGACGGCGGCAAGGGCGGCGGCGGGCAGGGCGGCCATTCTCTCGGCATCGCCTTCAACGGCACCCCGCCGCCCCTCAGCGGTATTGCCATCCAGCTCGGCGCCGCTGGCCTCGGCGGCGACGGCGACACCGGCCACCGAGGCGCCACAGGGATCGCGGCCGACACGCTCGTCTTCAACTAGACCGCCCCGATACGCCGGCCACCGCGATGAGCACCACCGACACTCCGCCGAAATCCCACCGGCTGCTGGCACACTGCAGCCCGCTGCAACGCTTGAAATCACCTCTCCGCCGCGCAATCAGCGCGGTCAGCGCACGCAACGGGCACCTCGCCGGCCTCGCAGCGCGCCTCGGGCGCCGAGCCACCCCGACCCCCGCCGCGCAGCTCGTTTCAACGCTTGCGACGGCTCACCCGTCGTCCAGGGCTCCGCTACGACGCTTGCATCAAGCGCTGCGGCCGGCGTGGAGCTCGCCCGAGCTCACCTCGCCCTGAACGCTCCGGCGCAGCGCACCGATGCGCCATGGCGCCCGGCGGAGGTCACCCATCGACCCGTCGATGCGCACCTTCGGCCCGGCGAAGTGAGCCCCCCGTTCGTCGAGATCTCACCTCGATCTTTGGCCGTCGCGCATCGGCTTTTCGACGCGGCACATCGGTTTTTCGATGCTCCCCATCGATGCCTCCCTGGGGGCAGCCGGGGCGGCGCTCGGCGCCGGCGACGCTGCCCCGGGGACCTGCGCCCGCTCAGGCGCCGCGCTCGCTCCAGCAGCGCCACCCGACACACCTTGCATCAGCGTCAGCGCGGGCTCCGGCCCTGGCACAACCGCCGGCTCTGCCCCCTCGGCCTGCGCCCCCAATCCCGCCGCGGATGCCGCCGCCTTCGGCGCCGCCGGCTCGCCCGCGACCGGCGCCGCAGCGCCGCAGCCCTGCGCTCTGCGCCCGCGGCGGCTCTCTCCGCCGCCGCCGGCCGTCCCGATCCTTCAGCAGCAGGCGCCGCTGTCGTCGCAGCGGGAGCCCTCTCCTGCTCTGCACCACCGCCGTCTTCCCGCCGCCGTTCTCCGTCGCCGGTGTCCCCGGCCGCCCGAGCGGCACCGTCGTCACCACGTCCTCCGCGCCGACCGCGCTCCCCTGCCCTCGCGCCGGAGCCACCACCGTCTCCTGATCCGCCGTGCTCCCCAGCGGCGGCCGCCCGCGCTCCCCCGTGATGTGCAGCGCCCCGCGCTCCGCCTCGCCCGCGGTCGACACGACGAACGCCGCGAGCTCCCGCGCCACCTCCTCCGCGGTCCCGAACCGCTCCTGCCGCTCCCTGCGCAGACACCGGTCGACGATCGTCACGAGCCGCTCGTCCACGCGCCGCAGATAGCGGGACACCTTCGGGATCTCCCCCGACAGGATCTGCGACAGCAGCTGCGGCCCCTCGCCCTGGAAGGGTCGCACGCCGGTCAGCATCTCGAACAGCATCACCCCGAGCGACCAGAGATCCGCCCGCGCATCGAGGTCCTCGTCCGCGCGCAGCTGCTCCGGGCTCATGTAGACCGGCGAGCCCACCACATCGAGCGTCGACGTCAACCCGCTCGCGGCCGCGAGGCTCTTCGCCACCCCGAAGTCGAGCACCTTGACCACGAAGTCGCCCACCTCGGGCGGGCGGTGCAGGAACACGTTCGCCGGCTTGAGGTCGCGGTGCACGATCTGCACGGCGTGCGCCGCGGCGAGCGCGCCCGCCACGTCGTGCGCGATCCGGGCGGCCAGCGGCGCCTCCAGACGGCGCCGCGCCTCGAGCAGCGCGGCCACGCTGTCGCCCACGAGCAGCTCCATGATGAGGCACGGCTCGCCGCCCTCGGCGCGGGCCACATCGATCACGTCGACGATGTTCGGATGCTGGAGCGCGCCGCAGGACTGCGCCTCGCGGAGGAGCCGCTTGCGCAGCGACGGATCAGGACGGGCGATCACCTTGAGCGCCACCTCGCGCCCCGTGGCCTCATTCCTCGCGGCCCAGACGACCCCCATCGCGCCCTGCCCGATCTTGCGGCTCAGGCGGTACTTCCGCGCGAGCAGCATGCCCGGAAGGAGCCTGTACGCCTCGATCGGTTCCGACATATGCCCCCCCGGGTCACGCCGTCAGCTCACCGCGGGCTTACCATCGCTCCAGCGCGACCGGAATCACGGAACGCGCGCCTCGGCGGTCGACGCCGCTCAGGGCGCGTACGGATCCCGCTTCTTCTCGTTCTCCCGCAGGCAGTTGGTCCGCATGAACCCCGTCTTTCCCGCGCAGGGATCCACCTTGGGCCGCTTGGCAGCGGGCTGCTGCGGAGGCGACGGCGCAGCCGTTTTCCCAGGCGCCTTGCCCACGGGCTGCGCGGCAACGGCGCTCCGCGGCGCAGACGGCGCCGCCGCCGCCGCCGGCGCCGCCGCCCCCGTGACGGCCGTCGCCGCTGCGGCCGGAGCGCTCGGCGCCGGTGACGCCGAGGCGTCCGCCTCCGCGTGGCCCGAGTCGCTCGCCGCGCCCGCATCCGCGTCGGCATCGCCCTCGATCGGCTCAGCCGCGGCCGGAGCTTGCGGTGCAGGCGCCGCCGGAGGAGGCAGCGTCTCAGCCGGCCGGACGACGCTGACCTCGCTCGCGACCCCGGCATCGATCGACGCGTCAGGCTCCGCGAGCACCTCGCTGCCCTCGGGCGCGCGCAGGGCGAAGAAGAGCACCGCTCCCACGAGCCCAGCGGCGAAGGCGGCCAGCAACGCCAGGATCGCGCCGGGGACCTGGACCCTCGCCGGGCGCCGCTGCTGCTCCAGCGGCGGCGGCGGCGTCGCGCGCGCTGCCCACGGCGACGGCTGCGCTCCCGCCCCGACCGCCTCCCGGCCCGGCACGAGCGGCGCGGTCGTCGAGCTCCCCGATCTGCCCGGCTCGTCCTGTCCTCGTGCCGGCGAGACGCGCGCCCCCGCGTCCGCGCCCGCCATGACCTCCGGATCGAGCTTCTGGGTCAGCTCAGCGTTCCACACCGGCTCGGCCCCGGCGCTCGCCCCCAGCGCCGGCGGCATCCCCGCCGGCACCACGCTCGCCCTCTGCGCCGGCGGCATCCCCGCCGGCACCACGCTCGCCCTCTGCGCCGGCGGCATCCCCGCCGGCACCACGCTCGCCCTCTGCGCCGGCGGCATCCCCGCCGGCACCACGCTCGCCCCCAGCGCCGGCGGCATCCCCGCCGGCACCACGCTCGCCCCCAGCGCCGGCGGCATCCCCGCCGGCGCCATCCCCGCCGGCGCCGCGTAGCCGCCTCCACCCGCGCCCCCCACGGCGGCGCCCGCCCTCCCGCCCGACCTCGCTCCCGCGGCCGTGTACCCGTCGAGGAGCTCCGCGACCTCCGCCGCCGACCCGATCCGCTCGTCCCGGTGGCGCGCCATGCACCGCGCCACGAGCTCCACGAGCCCCGGATCCACCCGACGCAAGTACCTGGAAATCTTCGGGATTTCCCCGGTCAAGATCCCGGTGAAGATCGCCCGCGCGTCCCCCTGGAACGGCCGCATGCCGGTCAGCATCTCGAACAGCACCACGCCGAGCGCCCAGAGGTCGGCGCGGTGATCGACGCTCGGATCGGCCCTCACCTGCTCCGGGCTCATGTAGAGCGGCGACCCGACCGCGCCGCCGGTCGCCGTGCGGATGCCGTCGTTCAGGGCGAGGTTCTTCGCGACCCCGAAATCGAGCACCTTCACCACCGGCTCGTCCACGTCCGGCTCGCGGTGCAGGAAGATGTTCGCCGGCTTCAGATCGCGGTGGACGATGTGCGCCGCATGCACCGCGGCGAGGCCCCTCGCCACGTCGCGCCCGATCGCCGCCGCCACGTCCGCGTCGAGCCGACGCCTGCGCTGGAGCAGCTCCGCGAGCGTCTCTCCCGCGAGCAGCTGCATCACGAGGAAGGGCTCGCCGAACTCGGTCTCGCCCATGTCGTACACGTCGATGACGTTGCCGTGCCGCAACGCCCCGCCATTCCGCCCTTCCCGCTGCAGCCGCCGCCGGAGCTCGGGATCCGGGCGGTGAATGAGCTTCAGCGCCACCTCGCGCGACGTGGACAGGTTGAGCGCCGCCCACACCACGCCCATGGAGCCCTCGCCCAGCCGCCTCACCAGCTTGTACTTCTCGGCGATCACCAGGCCGGCAGCGATGTGCGTGAAGGACTTGGACATCGAGCTCAACAGGGCTGGTCGAGGCGCCGCACCGAGGCGCGCAAGGTATCGTTATCTATCGCAGAACGAAAGGGCGTCATCGCGAGGTAACACGCGCGCCACCGCGACCTCCCGGGCTCTCCGCCCCGGCGCGCAACAGGAGGTACCCCGCGGCCATGCCGATCCCCACGAGGAGCACCGCCGCGAGCACGGCCAGCGCGATCCACGCGACCCGCGACCGGGCAAGCTCAGGCGATGATCGCTCCGGCGCGCGGAGCGGCCCGAGCGGCACGGTGACGCCCACCGGCGGCGGCGCCGGCGCGGGCACCTGCGCGACGGCTCCGGCCGCAGACGCCTGCGCAGCGCCGAACGCCTGCCGATGAACGGACGCCTCCGCCGGTGAGAGCTTGACGGTCCCGTTCTCCCCCAGCAGGGGATGGCTCGCCGTCGGCTTCCGGGGCGCCAGCGCCGCCGGGCCCCCGCCCGGAGGAGGCGCCTGCGCCGGCGATTTGCCCCCTCCGTGCGGCGATAGCGCCGGCGAGCTCCCGCGCCCGTGCGGGAGCTGCAGAGACGCCACCGACACCGGAAGCGGCGTCGTGGCCGCCGGCAATGGCCCTGGCGCCGCCCCGCCCCACGGCCCTCGCCCCGGCTGCTGCGGCACGTCGTACCGCAGGTCCGGCGACGATCCCGGCGACGAGGCGCTGCGCGGCTGCGCCGACGGCCTGACGAACGGCTCGAGGGCCGCGGCCACATCCGCCGCCGAGCGCGGCCGCTGCTCGCGATCGCGCCGGAGACACTGCGCCACAAGGGCATCGAGGCCGGGGTCGACCTGCCAGACGATCTGGGCGACCGTCGGGATCTCACCCTGCACCACGTGTCTGAGGACCTCGTCCGCCCTGCCCTGGATCGGCCGCCGGCTTGTGAGCATCTCGAACATCAACACGCCGAGCGCCCAGAGGTCGGCGCGCGTGTCGATATCGCCCTGCGCCCGCACCTGCTCCGGGCTCATGTAGGCGGGCGAGCCGATGAGGATGCCTGTCGCGGT
This sequence comes from Sorangium sp. So ce590, assembly GCF_051521365.1. Taxonomy (NCBI): domain Bacteria; kingdom Pseudomonadati; phylum Myxococcota; order Polyangiales; family Polyangiaceae; genus Sorangium; species Sorangium sp. So ce590. The sequence continues at coordinate 2,075,060 of NZ_CP150346.1, read as the reverse complement.
GCGTACCTGATCGGGCCCCGCGAGGACCTTGCTCACGCCGAAGTCGAGTATCTTGACGACGTAATCGCTCTCGCCAGGCTCGGTGTGGAGAAAGATATTGGACGGTTTCAGGTCCCGGTGGATGATGCCACGCTCGTGCGCCGCGGAGAGGCCGCGCGCGATGTCACGAGCGATGCGCGAGGCCTCGGGGATCTCCAGCTTTCGCTTGCGCTTGAGCAAGGAGGAGAGCGTCTCGCCGGACAGCAGGGGCATGACCAGGAACGGATCGCCGTTCTCGGTCGCGTCAGCATCGTAGATATCAACGATGTTCCGGTGGCTCACCGCGCCGCAGGCCCGCGCCTCCCGGAGGAGCCGGACGCGGAGCTCCGGGTCGGGCCGCGCAAGCAGCTTGAGCGCCACCTCGCGCGACGTGGCCTCGTTGTGCGCGGCCCAGACGACCCCCATCGTCCCCTCGCCGATCCGACGGAGCAGCCGGTATTTGCCGCAAACGAGCGCACCTGGCGGCGGCGCGGCAGGAGGCGAGGGAGAGGGCATGGATGGGCTCGCGTTGAGGACGGGCGCAGAGACAGATCGAACGCGCTCGGAGGCGATTGTCGCAGGTGAGATAGCGTACCGTCAAGTAAAGGCACGTGCCCGGGCGGCGGCGGGGCGCAGGAGCGCGAGGTCGGGTCCGGCGCGCTCCTGCGCGGCCTGCGCTCAGCACACCGGAGCGTCACCCGCGCATCGCTTCTTGCGAGCACCGGTGCGAGCGATCGCCGTGTCAGCGCGGGAGAAGCGGCGCCAGACCCCGTAGCATCGAGCCTACTTTCTTAATTTCGCTATGCACTTTTGCTTCTCCATGAACTTGAGACCAGCGCACGGATTCGAGGGAGGTCTGGCGGTCTGCGCTGTCGCCGGCGGAGGCGAGCTCGGTACCGCGCGCGGCTTCGCGCTGCTCGCCGTCGTCGGCGTGCCGCCCGCCGCTGTGCCGGCGCCCGCCGCTGTGCCGGCGCCCGCCGCTGTGCCGGCGCCCGTCGCGCTGCCCGCGCTGTCGCTCGCGGCGGTCCCGGCGCTGTCGCTCGCGGCGGTCCCGGCGCTGCTCACCGGAGCGGCGCTCTGCGCCGCCGGCGGCTCGGACGGGGCTTTCACCGCCGAGCCCGTCGGCGCTCCCGCAGGCGGCTCCGGGAGCCGGTCGTCCTGTGGCCGAGCGCCGCCGCCCTCCGGCTTCCCCGTGTCTCTCTCCGGGGTGATCCCGGGCAGCATCGTGCTCCCGGACGGCGGCGGCGCGGCGGGCGCCGTCTCCTGCGACCGCAACGCGATGAGCATCCCCACGAGGATCAGCGACAGCGCGGCAGCCGCGATCGCCAGCGTCGCGGCCGTCCGCTTGCGCTTCAGATCGTCGCCCTGCGGCGCGGCCTCCTGAGCCCCCTGGGCCATGTACGCCCCGGTCTGATGGACCGCCGGGTGGTTCGAGACGAGCGGGGTCGTCGACGAGCTCCCCGCCTGCTGCGGCACGCCCGTGCCCGTCGTTGCGCCCGGCCTGGAGTCCGACGGCCTGGAATCCGACGGCCTGGAGTCCGAGACGCTCGCGCCCGCCTCCGGCGCGAAGTTCACCGTCGACTCCGGGATCCGGCTCGACGACGCGCCGACGCTGCCGCGGGCCGGCGCGCCCGCAAGACCGATGCCGCCCGGCCCTGCGTTTCCCTCCGGCATCGCCGGCGAGGCCATGCGCATCGTCATTCCCCAGGGCCCGCGCTCCGGGTGCGCCCCCGGCGCGGCCTGCGCCGGCGCAGCTTGCACCGGCTGCGCCCAGCTCGCGTGGGACTGCCTTGACGCGCCGGCCGGCGAAGGCAACGGCGTCAACAGCGCAGCCGCGGGATGTCCCGCCGCCGGGTGCTGCCCCGATCCCGCGCGCGGCTTGCCAGCCCCGGCCGCCTCCGCGCTCCCCCGCGTGATCGGCAGGGTCGCCACGTCCTCTTCCCACAGGGCGCGACCCGCCGACGCCGCGGCGATGTGCTGCCCTGAGCTCCCCGCGCGTCGAGGCGACGCAACCGCCGCTTGCCCCGCATACGCCACCTGGCTCGGGCCGGCCGCCTGCCCCGCAGCCACCTGCCCCGACCGCTGCGACGGCAACCCGCCCGCCCCCGGCGGCTCGTGCAACGGGATCGGAGCCCGCGGCCCCCCACCGAGCAGCGCCAGCGGCAGCGCTCCCGCGCCCGCGTCGACGCCGGCCGACCCGGGTTGCGCCACCGACCCGGGTTGCGACCCGGATTGCGCCACCGACCCGGGTTGCGCCACCGACCCGGATTGCGCCACCGACCCGGGTTGCGACCCGGATTGCGCCACCGACCCGGGTTGCGACCCGGATTGCGCCACCGACCCGGGTTGCGCCGCTCCGGCCTGCACCCCCTGCCAGCCGCCGTCCACGCCCTCGCCCGGAAGCAGCCCCTGCCCCTCCGGCGACGTCTGCCGCCACGCCGCGTCCATGCCCGAGCCGACGCCCCGCGCCGCATACCGATCGAGCTGCGCCGCGAGCTCCGCCGCCGAGCCGATCCGGTCCGCGCGGTCCCGCCGCATGCAGCGGGCGATCAGGTCGACGAGCCCCTGGTCCACCCGCCGCAGGTACTTGGACACGGTGGGGATCTCGCCCGTCAGGATCCCCATGAACACCGCCTGCGCGTCCCCCTGGAACGGCCGCATGCCGGTCAGCATCTCGAACAGCACCACGCCGAGCGCCCAGAGGTCGGCGCGGTGATCGACGTTCGGTTCGGCCCTCACCTGCTCCGGGCTCATGTAGAGCGGCGACCCCACCGCGCCGCCCAGCACCGTGTGCAGGCCGTCGTTGACCGAGAGGTTCTTCGCGACGCCGAAATCGAGCACCTTCACGACCGGCTCGTCCATGTCCGGCTCGCGGTGCAGGAAGATGTTCGCCGGCTTCAGATCGCGGTGGATGATGTGCATCGCGTGCGCCGCCGCGAGGCCCCGGGCCACGTCGCGCCCGATCGACGCCGCGACCGGCGGGTCGAGCCGGCGCCGCCGCGCGAGCAGCTCGGCCACGGTCTCCCCCGTGAGCAGCTGCATCACGAGGAACGGCTCCCCGGCCTCGGTCTCGCCCATGTCGTACACGTCGATGACGTTCCGGTGCCGCAGCGCCCCGCAGTTGCGCGCCTCGCGCTGCAACCGCAGCCGGAACTCGGTCTCGGGGCGGTGGATCAGCTTCAGCGCCACCTCGCGGGCGGTCGCCACGTTCACCGCCGACCAGACGACGCCCATGGCCCCCTCGCCGATCTGGCGCACGAGCCGGTACTTCCTGTCGATCAGCACGCCGGAGGCGAGCCATGTCGAACTCGTCGGCGATGACATCAGCGGCTTTCCGGCAGCGCGGCGCGCCCCACCCTCACGGAGCACGCCCGGACGGACGCGGCCAGCGACGCGAGGCGAGCCGAGACATGCCTCCGGCACCCCCACCGCCCAGCGCTCGCGTCGCCCGATCCCTCATGCGCCTGCTCCCGCACGACGTAACATCCGATCCCCAGGTCCACGGGACGCGCCTCCTGCGCGAGCCATCCTACAGCACTTCTCCCCGGCGCGATACGTTCTCTGCAACGGAGAACGGACGACGAAAGACGGACCCGGAATGCGGGAGAAGCCTGATTCGCTCGTGCCGGGCTCGGATCCACGATCGCCGCCCACGATTGCTGCCACACCCGGCGAACGACTCGAGGAAAGCGACGCGCACATGGGCGACACAACCATCATGAAGGTCTCCTCCGGCCGCTCCCCGAGAGGCCAGATGGGGCAAAAATACCTGGCTTCCGGGATCCAGGTCTCGATGCGACTCTGGGAGCGAGAGCTGCCGGGCGACGCCAAACAGCCCACCGTGCGCGATTACGAGACGGTGGGGTTCGTCATCGAGGGGCGAGCCGAGCTGCACATCGAGGGGCAGATGGTGCGCCTGGAGCCGGGCGACTCCTGGACCGTGCCTAAAGGCGCATCGCATTTTTACAAGATCATCGAACCTTTCACCGCGGTGGAAGCGACGAGCCCGCCAGCCAGCGTTCACGGACGCGACGAGACCTGAAGAAGCCTTCAGGCAAAGCCTGACCACGACGCCGGCTGTCTTGCCTTCCGGGAGGCCTGCCGGGAGGAGCTCACCAGGGCCGCAGGGCCACTCGACTCACAGCGCGGTGCCGGCGCCGGCCGCGGGCTTCTCCCTGGCCTGCGCTCCCTTGTCGCGCCCCGCCGGCTTCTTCTCGTCTGCGCCGCCCGGCGCCGGCTTCTTTTCGCTCTCGGCGGTCTTCTTCTCTTCCGGCGTCGCTCCGGCCTGATCGCCCGCGCCCGCCGCGCCGGCGCCGCCGGGCTTGTCGCCCGCGCTCGCCTCGGCCTTCTCGGCCCGCGCCGGCTTCGTCTCGCCCGCGTCGGCCTTCTCGGCCCGCGCCGGCTTCGTCTCGCCCGCCTCGGCCTTCTCGGCCCGCGCCGGCTTCGTCTCGCCCGCGTCGGCCTTCTCGGCCCGCGCCGGCTTCGTCTCGCCCGCGTCGGCCTTCTCGGCCCGCGCCGGCTTCGTCTCGCCCGCGGCCGCCGCAGCGCCTCCCGGCGTGCTGCTCCCGTCCTTGACGACGGACCCCTCGCGGCCGTCCTTCCCGGCGCTCGCGCGCGCGGCCTCGGCGGGCGCCGCGGGCGCCATCAGCACCGCCGGCTTCACCGGCTCGGCCGCGGCCGCCTTGTCGCCGTCGTCCACCACGCCCGCCGCCTGGGCCGACGCCACGCGGACCTCGTCCTCGCGCGGCTCGACCGGCGCCGGCTCGTCCGGCCGCGAGGTCGGCACGTACACAACGAGCCGATCCCCGGGCATCAGCGGGCTCCGCCGCGAGCGCTGGTTGATCCGCTCCAGGCTGCCGACGCTCAGGCCGTAGCGGCTCGCGAGCTTGCTGAACGTATCCCCCTCTCGCACCGCGATCTCGATGCGCTTCCGCCCCTTCAGCGCCTCGAAGTGGGCAAAGAACTCCTCCGAGCCGACCTCCAGGACGCGCGCGCCGGCCTCGTCGAGCAGGAACACCCCGTCGTAGCGGTGCGACCTCGGGACGAACAGCTGGAGCGTCATCCCCTCGTGCAGCGACGCCCCGGGCGCCAGCGTGTTCCAGCGGCAGATCTCGTCGGGCGTCACCGACATCACCGCCGCGAGCTCCCGGAGCGCATCGCCCGCGACAACGCGGTAGAAGACGCGCCGGCGACCCTCGTAAGAGAAGCGCTGCGCCGGGACCACCACGACCGGCTTCGCCTCCGAGGAGAGCGGCGCGCCGTTCGCGAGCAGGTGCTCCGCCGCCGCCACGCCCACGCCCGCCGCCGCCGGGACGAACAGCAGCGCCCCCGGGCGCACCGGCTCGCCGGGCCGCAGGCCGTTCAGCGTCTGCAGCGTCCAGCGCGTCGTCCCCCGGAACGTCGCGATGTCGTCGAGCGACTCGCCCCAGCGGACCAGGTAGCGCTCGAGCTTCGGCTCGCGCTCCAGGAGCCTCGGCATCGACTTCGCCGCGCGCGCCCCCGCGCCCGCTGGCACCCGGACCTCCCAGCGCGCCTGCTCCTTCGCGTCCACCGGCAAGGGCGGCGTGCGCTTCGCCACGAGCTGCGGGTTCAGCGCCTCGATCTCCGGCGCCCCGGCCCCCGCCGCGGCCGCCACCGACTGCAGCGATATCCCGGAGCCGAGCGAGATCTTGTCGAACGTCACCGCCGGATCGAGCTCGACGTCGTCGCAGCCGAACACCTTCAGGTTCCGCGCCACGATCGCGATCGCGAGGATCTTCGGCACGTAGAGCGCCGTCTCGAGCGGCATCCCCGCCTCGAGCCGCGACAGCTCCCAGAAGTCGTTCGTGTTGTACTTCCGGATCGACGCGAGCAGCCCGCCGTACCCCATGTTGTACGCCGCGAACGCGAGCTCCCAGCCGCCGAAGCGCCGCCGCAGATCCGAGAGGTACCGCGCCGCCGCGAGGGTGGAGCGCTCTGGATCCAGCCGCTCGTCCACCCATCGGTCGACGGTGAGGCCGTAGATGCGCGCGCCCTCGGGCATGAACTGCCAGAGGCCGGCGGCGCCCGCCGGCGAGTGGATGGTCGGGTCGAAGCCGCTCTCGACGAGCGAGAGCCAGAGCAGGTCCTCCGGGAGCCCCTGCTCGCGGAGGACGCGGCGGATGGCGGCGCCGTAGCGGCCGCTCCTCTTGATCCACGTGACCACGGCGGAGCGGCCGCGCGGGTCGTCCTTGTAGTACTCGAGGTAGCGCACGACCCGGCCGTCCCAGCGCACCGGGATCTCGGGCAGATCGAGCTGGCGCAGCCAGGAGATGTCGCGGGTCTCCTCGGACATCGCCGGCGCGACGGGCAGCCCCGAGGGCGGCAGGCCGGAGGCCTCGAGGCGCGGCTCGCCCGCGCCGAGCAGGAGCGTGCCGTCGACCGGCCACGCGGGCCCGGCGCTCGGGGTCGCGCCGGGAAACAGGGCCAGGTCGATGTCGCGCATCGTGCGGAGCTCGGGCGACTCGGCGACGCTCGCCCCCGCCGGCGTCGCGGTGCCCGCGATGACCCGCCGCGCGGCCGCGTCCGGGACGCCGGGCTCCCCCGCCTTGCGCGGGATCTTTGTCGCGCCCTTCTTCGGCGCCTTCGATCGCGCCGCCGGCTTCGCCGGCGTCTTGGCGGCCACGCGCTTCGCGCCGTCCTTCCCGCTCGACGCGGCGGCGGGCCTGGCCGGCGCCGGCTTCTCCGCCCTGACCTCGCCGGCCTTCTTCGCCTCCGGCCGGTCCGCCTTGCCGTCGGCCACCCCGTCCTTCTTCGGCTCGGCCTTCTTCGCCTCGGCCGCAGCCGGCTCGGCCTTCTTCGCCTCGGCCGCAGCCGGCTCGGCCTTCTTCGCCTCGGCCGCAGCCTCCGGAGGCGCGGCGAGGCCGTCGAGAGCGACGCCCGAGAGGGCGGCCATCCAGCCAAAACAAACAAGCCTGCGTGCGGCGCGTCGGATCCGCATGTCAGGGACCGACCTGTCTCACGATGCGCCCGAGGGGTCAACTTTGACAGTCAGGCGAAACGGCCGCGAACCTCCAGAAGTCGGGGGGCTGGAGCACACACAGCACCGGCGGAGATGTGATGAAGGGAGAGATTTTAAACCACAGAGGCCCAGAGGACACAGAGGGAAGACAGCAGAGGAAGAGGGCCAGGCGAGGAGACGGGCAGAAACCTCTCTTCCTTCGGGCTTCCAGCGGATCTACCGCGCCGCCTCAGGAGAGCAGCGCGATGAAGTCGCCGATCGCCGTGAACGGAAGGCTCTCGTTCACGACCCCCGCCCGCACCGCGGCCCCCGGCATGCCGTAGACCACCGCCGAGTCCTCGCTCTCGGCCACCACCGTGCCCCCGGCCGCGCGGATCGCCCGCGCACCGTTCACCCCATCATCCCCCATCCCCGTCAGGATGATGCCCACCGCGCGGCTGCCGCCCACCTGCGCCACGCTCCGGAACAGCCGATCCGCGCTCGGCACGTACCGATCGCCGGGCGCCGGCGCCCCCACCCGGATCCGGATGTCGCCGCTCAACCCGACCCCGCTGCCCGGCGTCACCGCGATCTCCATGCACATCCTCCCGGGACATACGTAGGCCTTGCGGCTCAGCACCTGCTCGCCGTTCTGCGCCTCCACAACGCGGAGCCCGCCCTTGCGATCGAGCCGCTCGGCGAACGTGCGGGTGAACTTGTCCGGCATGTGCTGCGCGATGAAGATCGCGCCGGGGAAGCGATCCGGGATGCGGTTGAAGATCTCCAGGAGCGCCGTGGGACCGCCGGTCGACGAGCCGACCGCCACGAGGTGGCGCAGCGAGACCCCGAGCCGCGACGACTCCTGCACCGGGCGCTGCAGCGCAGGCTGCGACGCCCGGGTCGGAGCCGTGGCCGCCGGCATCGGAGACCGGGGCCGGAGGTAGCGCACAAGCAGGACCTTCTGGATGATCTCCCTGCGGATCTGCGCGTCCGCCGTGAACTGCCGGTCCGGCTTCGCCACGAAATCCACGGCGCCGAGCTCGAGCGCCTTGAAGACGTTCTCCTTGTGGCTGTAGCTCGAGACGATGATCACAGGCGTGGGCTGCCTCGCCATCAGGATGCGGAGGAAGGTGAAGCCGTCCATCCGCGGCATCTCGAGGTCGAGCGTGATCGCATCCGGCCTCAGCTGGGCGGCCTGACGGAGCGCGTCGTCGCCGTCTCCGGCCTTGCCCACGACCTCGATCTCGTCGCTTCCGCTCAAGATCTCGGCGATGTTGCGCCGGTTGTACGCGGAGTCGTCGACGACGAGCACGCGCAGGGGAGCGAATGTCATGAGCGCAAAACCTTCCGCCGGAGGTTCATTCTACCCCACCCGGAGCGCCATGGGACCACCCGTCGCCCGTACAGCCTCGACTTCGTCGGCGCCTCATCCGCCCTCCTCCCCGCCCCCCCGCTCCGGGAAGGTCTCCGCGAGCCCCAGACGCAGCGTGGCCGCCGGCTTTCGGTACACGAGATCCTCCCGCAGGTGCACGATCTCGAACGCCGTCGTGACGTTCAGGAGCGACTCGGAGTGGCCCAGCAGGAGGAACCCGCCGGGCGAGAGGCGCTCGTAGAAGATGTCGATCACCCGGCGCCGCGACTCCTCGTCCAGATAGATGAGGACGTTGCGGCAGAAGATGACGTCCACCCGCCCGACCACCGCCGCGCGCGACGAGTCGAGCAGGTTCAGGTGGCCGAACTGGCAGAGCGAGCGCAGCTCGTCCACCACGTGGAACCCGTCCAGCCGCTCCGTGAAGTAGCGCCGCTTCAGCTCGGGCGGCGCCACGCGGAACGACGAGGCGCCGTAGATCCCCTTGCGCGCGGCGACCACGCAGCGGCGCGAGATGTCGCTGCCGAAGATCCGGACCTCGCCGCGATCCACGGCGCCCGACTCCCGCGCCGTGATCGCGATCGAGTAGACCTCCTCGCCCGTCGAACAGCCCGCGCTCCAGATCGACAGCCGGCCCTTGGCGCCCCCCGCCTTGACGATCATCGGCACGATCTCGGTCATGAGGGCGCGCAGCTGGTAGTCCTCGCGGAAGAAGTACGTCTCGTTGACCGTGATGAGCTCTATCGCCTCGTCGAGCTCGGCGCGCGCGCGGCTGTGGGTGCGCAGGTACTCGTGGTACTGCGCGAACGACGAGAGCCCGAGCACCACGACCCGCTCGCGGAGCCGGCGCTCCATCGACGTGCGCGCCTCGGGACCGAACTGGAGCCCGCAGTGCTTGTTGAAGAGGTCGCGCAGCCTCTGGAACTCGTCAGGCAAGAGGCGGATCTCGTCGTCCCGCCGCCGGTTCACAGCACCTTCCCCGACGGCGGCCCGCCGGACATCCCCGAGGGGGACGTCGCTCCCTCGCCGCCCTCGCTCGAGGCGGGCGCGCCCGGCCGATCCCCGGCCTCGCCCCACGGCGGATCCGAGCGGAACGGGGCGCCCCCCTGCGCCGCCGCCGCGACGAGCTCCGGCTCCCCCGACGCGCGCACAAGCCCGAGCAGCTCGCGGGCGCGCGCCCGCTCGTCCCCCGCCCGATCCGCGAGCGAGGCGTACAGGCGGCCGAGCGCCCGCGCCGCCGCGAGCCGGACCTCCCGCTCCTCGTCCGCCAGCGAGAGGCTCAGCACCTCGAGCGCCGAGACGCCCGCCGCCGCCGCGATCGCGGTCACCGCCGCGCGGCGCGCGCGCACGTCCCCCACCGACGCGGCGCTCGTGAGGAACGCGATCTCTTCAGGATCCGCCGTGCCGAGCGCCTCGATCACGATCGCCGCCGCGAGGTGGGTCTCCTCCGCCTGCATCAGCGGGCGCGCCAGCGCGCGCGCCGGCTCGGGGTACCGCTCCGAAAGCCCCGCGAGCGCGCACTCCGCGGCGCGCGCGACCGGCAGCGAGATCGCGCGGGTCTGCGACACGACCCGCGAGAAGTCGTCCGCGGTGCCGATCTTCGCCAGGCCGTAGAGCGCGCTGGTCGCCACGAGCGTCGAGGGGCTCTTGACCGACCTCCGCACCGCGCCGAGCAGCTCGTCGAGCGTCGGATCGGCGGCGGGCTGCGGCGGACGCGCCAGCGCGCCCTCGCGCCAGCGCTGCTCCGCGATCGCCACGGCGCCGTCGATGAGCGCGGCCGTCGCGTCGTCGAGGCCCTCCCAGAGATCCGGATCGGGATCGATGTGCCGCTCGAGGTAGGCGAGCACCGCGGGCAGCGCCTCCCCGCCGAGCAGCCCGAGCGCGCGCTGCGCCGTCTCGACGAGCGCGGGCTCGATCATGGCCTGCACCGCGGCGTCGGCCGCGCCAGGCGCGCGCGCCATCGCCGCGAGCAGGAGCGCGTGCGCGCGCCCGCCCACCGGATCCACGCCGACGCCGCGCCACGACGGGGGCTCCGCGCCGGCGGAGCCCGGCGCGGCGGAGGCGACCTGCACGAGGCGGGCGCCCACCTCCTGCGGAGCCGCGCGCAGCGCGTCGACCACGTGCGACGCGAGCGGCCCCTCGACGAGCCGCGCGAGCGCCCGGACGAGCTGCGCGAAGGCGCCGCCCCGCGCCGTCGCGAGCGCCGCAGCGAGCGCCCGCGGCGCCTCCGGGCTCTCCGCGAGCGCCGCGGCGACCAGCGCCGCCGAGCGGAGGATCGGGTCGTCGATGAGCAGCGACAGCACCCGCCACGGCACCGGCGCCTCGAGCCCGTTCAGCCCGTTCAGCGCGGTCAGCCGCACGAAGCGATCCCGATCGCCGAGCCGCTCGTACAGGATGTCCGTCACCCGCTCGCGCGCGATGAGCCCCATCCCGGCGATCGCCTCGATCGCGCTCTGGCGCAGGTTGTCGTCCTTCTCCGCGAGCGCCGCGTAGAGCGCGTCGAGCGCGGCCGGGTCGCGCGTGCGGCCGAGCGCGTCGACGACGAGCTTGCGCTCGTCCCCCGTGAGCTCGCCGAGCGCCGCGACGAGCGCCGGCGTGGCGTCGCCGCCGCAGTAGCCGAGCACCTCGATGGCCGCGTTCCTGAGGCCGACGTCGTCGCTCTCCCGCAGCGCGCCGAGCACCGCCCCGACGAGGAGCTGCGCGGCGGACGGCCGCTCTCCCTCGGCGCCGACCGGCGGCGCGGGCGGCCGCTCGCCCTCGGCGCCCTGCGGCGGCGCCGCCTGGATCAGCCGGTGGCACGCGTAGGTCGCCTCCTTCCGGACGCGCCAGTCGGGATCGCCGAGCGCGCGCAGCAGGAGCGGCAGGGCCTCCGTGACGTCCGCCCTGCCGAGCCGCGCGGCCGCCTGGCGGCGCTCCTCGGCGTCGTCCGCGGCGAGCGCCGCGGCGATGGCCGCGATCGGCATCGGCGTGCTCCGCACGCTGGGCGCGATGGACTCGGGCTCGGTCGGCCAGGGGCCCGCGTCGCTCACGCGCGGACCCCCGTACGGGCCGAGATCGTCGAAGGCGCGGCTCACGGGGCCTCCAGGAGGGCGCCCGACGCGGCGAGCGCGAGCGCGAGCTCGATGAAGCGCCCGACGTCGAGCACGAAGATCATCCGCTCGTCGTGGGTCGTCACCCCCACGATGCCGCGCAGATCGCCGCTGCCGCCCACGGGCGGCGTCGGCCGGTAGTCGCCGCTCGTCCCGAAGACCTCCGTCACGGCGTCGACGACGAGCCCCACCGTGTGCGTCCCCACGTCGACAAGGATCCACTTGGTGCTGCGGCTCGGCTCGACCGGAGGCAGCCCGAAGCGCACGCGGAGCTCGATCACCGGCACCACCTCGCCGCGGTGGTTCGCGACGCCGGAGACCTCGGGGGGCGTGTGCGGCAGCATGGTCACCTCGAGCGGATTCACGATCTCGCGCACCCGCGTGATGTCGATCGCGTACTGCACGTCGCCGACCACGAAGCCGACGAGGCTCTTCTGCGGGTCGGGACGGCTGCGCTCTCCAGTCAACGGCATCTGAGCCTCCGAGCGCCCGGGCTCTGCGAGCCGCCCGGGCGCGGACGATTCGTCCGTTAGGACGCGAGTATGGCCTGCAGGTCGAGCAGGATGATGACGCGCGGCTGCGCCTCGCCCTGGGTGCCATCCGACGCGCTCGCCCCGTGCATGGGCCGGGCGATGCCGGCGATGTAGCCCGCGACGTCCCCCCCGAGCGCCGTCGCGGCGTGCTCGATCTCGGCGTCGGCGAGCCGGTAGACCTGCTGGACCTCGTCGACGAACAGGCCGAGCGTCTCGCCGTTCGCCGCGTCGACGAGCAGGATGCGCGCCCGCCGCTGCGGCGCCCCCTCGTGCAGCCGCATCCGCCGCCGCAGATCGATGACGGTCACCAGCTGCCCGCGCACGCTGACGATGCCCATCGTCGAGTCCGGCGCGCGCGGCACCGGCGTGAGCGGGGGCGGCTTCAGGATCTCGCGCACGAGCGAGACGGGCGCGGCGTAGGTGTCGCCCGCGAGCGTGAACGCGAGGTACTCGGTCCGCGGGCCGCTCGCCTGCGCGCGCGAGTTCCTCTTCGAGACGGGGATCCGGGCGGTCCTTCGGGAGAGGTTAGCCATGGGTGCTCCGCGGGTCGTTGCGCTGCCGGTCGCCGCCGCCGTGGAGGATCTCCTCGATGAGCGCCGGGGCGTCGATGACGAGCGCGATGCGCTGATCGCCGAGCTCCGTGGCGCCGGAGAAGCCGCGCACCGAGGCGAGCGACGGGCCGAGCGCCTTGAACACGACGTCCTGCTGGCCGATGAGCGTGCTCACGACGAGCCCCAGCCTGCGCGCGCCGACCGACGCCACGACGATGTACTTGCGCTTGTTCCCCCCCTGGAGCCCGAGCGTCCCGCGGCCGCCGTCACCGCGGCGCCCGCCGGACACGGCGGCGCGGGCCGCCGAGCCGCCGCGCGCCCCGCCGAGCAGGCCGGCGATGCGCGCGCTGAGCTCCTCCTCCTCGTTCAGGCCGAACAGCCGCGCCAGGTAGCAGAGCTGGAGCGTGCTGTTGCGCAGCGTGATCATCTCGCGGCCGTCGATCTGGCGCACCGTGGCCTCGTCGAGCGCGACCGCCTCCTGCACGTTCGTGAGCGGGATCGCGAAGAGCCGGTCGGCGACGCGGACGATTAGCGCGCTGATGATCGCCAGCGTGATCGGCAGCGTCACCGTCATCTTGGTGCCGATGCCGGGCTCGCTGTGCACGTCGATGACGCCGCCGAGCTTGCTGATGTTCGTCTTCACGACGTCCATCCCGACGCCGCGCCCCGAGATCTCGCTCACGTCGGTCTTCGTCGAGATGCCGGGCTGGAAGATGAGGTTCAGGACCTCGCGGTAGCTCGTGGTCCGCGCGTCCTCCGGGGTCATGACCCCGCGGCGCAGGGCGGCGTCGAGCAGCTTGTCGACGTCGATGCCCTTGCCGTCGTCCTCGATCTCGATGACGACGTGGTTGCCCTTCTGGAAGGCGTTCAGCGCGATCGTGCCGACCGCCGGCTTGCCCACCGCCTCGCGCACGCTCTTCGACTCGATGCCGTGGTCGATGGCGTTGCGCATCATGTGCATGAGCGGGTCGCTGAGCTCCTCGACGATGAGCTTGTCGACCTCGGTCTCGGCGCCCGTGATGACGAGGTTCACGAGCTTGTCCGCGTCGCGGCTGATCTGGCGCACGACGCGGGCGAGCTTGTCGAAGACCTGCCCGAGCGGGACCATCCGGACCTCGAGGATGCCCGCCTGCATGGCCGCGAGGTGCCGGTCGAACGTGCGCTGGAGCCGGTGGAGGTCGAGGGAGAGCTCGCGCTCGGTCGGCGCCGCCCGGAGGCGCTCGACGAGGCGGCCGAGCGCCGATCGGACGAGGGCGAGCTCGCCGACGATGTTCATCAGCCGGTCGAGCTTGTGGATGTCGACCCGCACCGTCTGGGCGACCGAGCGGATGGAGCTGAGCTCTCCCTTGCGGTTGCGCGCGCTCGACGGCGGGCTCGCCGCCATCGAGCCGGTCAGGTCGACCGCCCGCGACACGCCCGTCGGCACGCCGCCCCGGAGCGCCGCGGACATCGACGGCATCCCCGGCGGGGCGACCCGGCCGTGCCCGTTGTTGTTGCGCCGCGGGATCTCCTCGACCGCGGCGCCGGCCTGGTGCAGGGCGCGCTGGAGCTCCTCGAGCGGCGCGCGCGAGGCCATCAGGATGTCGAGCTCGATCGAGTCCTGGTCCGCGCCCGCGCCGGTCGGCAGGTAGGTGATGATCTCACCGTACGGCTTCGCGGTGATCTTCAGGTCGTCGAGGGCCTGGTCGATCGTGGCGAGGTGGAACTGCACGCGGAGCCGGAACAGGGTCATCCCGCTCGCGATGTTCGTGCGCAGCCGGTGCTCCTCGTACTCGGTGAGCACGGAGAGCAGCCCCGGATCGAGGTCGTAGTTGTCGTCCGGGAGGCCGGCCGCGCTCGGGCCGGCGTCCTGGTGGAGCAGGCGGAGGAGGTCGTCGACCTCGGGCATGGGCGCGTCGCGCCCGTCCTTCTCGTTCTGGAGGATGCGCCCGTAGAGCTCGACGCTGCGGAACAGGAGATCGAGGACGGACGCGCTGATCTCGATGCGGCCGAGGCGCAGGTTGTCGAGCAGCTCCTCGAGCTCGTGCGACAGGGTGGCCATCCGGGTGGCGCCGAAGAGCCCGGCGAGCCCCTTCAGGGTGTGCACGGCGCGGAAGACGTCGTTGATGACGTCGGGGTCGACCTTGTTGGTCCGCACCGCCTCGTCGAGCGCGAGGAGGTCGCGCCCGAGCCCCTCGACGATCTCCTGCGCTTCCGAGAAGAACTCTTCGCGCGCCCGATCGCCGCTGTCGACCATCAGCCGCCGCCTCCCTCGTCGGAGCCGGGCTGCTTGGTGCGGGTCACCGGCCCCGGGGCGCGAGCGGCCAGCGGGGATCGGCTCTCCTCGGCGCCGCCTTCGCGGTCGGCCGGCGGCGGGGCATCGGTGTCGGCGTGCTCGGCCCGCCAGTCCAGGCAGGCGATCACCGCGTCGCGGAGGGCCTCGGGCGTGAACGGCTTCGGGAGGAAGAGGTCGGCCCCGAGGCTGAGCCCGCGCTGGACGTCGCGCTCGGTCGCCTGCGTCGAGATGATGAGGATGCCGACGCGCCGGTAGCGGTCGCTCTGCCGGACGAAGCGGATGAGCTCGAGCCCGTTGATGTCGGGCATGTTGATGTCGGTGATGACGAGGTCGAACGCGCCGCGCGGCAGGAGGCGGAGCGCGTCGAAGCCGTTCATCGCCTCGACGATGTCGACGTCGCCCGCGAGCCCCAGCACGCAGTCCTCGAGCGTCGAGCGTACATACGCTCGCATTGCCGGCGAGTCCTCGACGATCAGGATGCGTGCCATGTCCGCGACAGGGTAACGGAAATCCGCCGGGGGAGAGCAACTCGCTGACGGCCCGACGGCGGCGCGCGCGCTCCGGCTCCTGCCGCGCCGCGCGCCGGCGGCCTATGTACGGCGGTCTCCTGCCCGGTGTAAACCGGCGCGAGCGCCCTCCGGCGCCGACCGGCGAGGCGTCCGCGCGGCGGCCTCCCCGGGAAGGGCCGCGCTGCCCGCCTGCGGGCGCGGCCGCGTCCGGCTGGCGCGCCGGCCGCCCGGCGGGCCGCCTGCAGCAGTGAATTGACAGCGCAGCGTCCGATGCGCGCTAATCGCGCCGTGAAAATTCTCTTTTGTTCACCAGCGTTCCGGATCCTGCTCGCCGCCATGTTCGCTCTCTCGAGCGTGGCCTGCGGCGGCGGGCTGCGGGTCAACCGGATCAACTCCGCCCAGAAGAAGCCGAACAACGTCTGGGTGTTCTTCAGCGTCGATGCCGGCGAGGACGAGCCGGTGGGCGGCCTCACGGCCGAGGACTTCGAGATCTACGAGGACGGCGACCTCGTCTCGAAGTTCGAGAGCAAGCAGACCATCCAGAACCCCGAGGTCGCGGCGGTCATGTACACGATGCTGCTCGTCGACATGAGCGGCAGCATCACCGAGTCGGGTCAGGCCGACGCGCTCGTCGACGCCGCGCAGTCGTTCAGCGATCGGGTGGGCAAGAGCCAGAAGGTCGGCGTCTACGCGTTCGATGGCGAGGTAAAGATCCACTCGGTCGTCCCGTTCACCGAGGCGCAGGGCTCGGTCCAGGGCGGACTCGAGGGGCTCCGGAGCTACAAGCCCAAGGACACGTCGACGAACCTCCACGGCGGCGTGGTCGAGGGCGTCCGGGAGCTCAAGAAGCAGCTCGACAGGGACCGGCGGCCGCTCAAGTTCGGCACGCTCGTCGTCTTCTCGGACGGCACCGATCGCGCGAACCGCGTGAGCCGCGACGACATGCTGAAGGAGCTCAACAAGGAGGACTACAAGAATTACCAGATCTTCGTCGTCGGCGTCGGCGCCGAGATCGAGAAGGCGAGGCTCGACGAGATCGGGCGCGACGGGACCGAGCTCGCGGCGGACCAGGCCAAGGTCAAGGAGTCGTTCGAGAAGATCGCGGCGAAGATCGAGGCGCACATGAAGCGCTTCTACCTGCTGTCGTACTGCACGCCGGCGCGCGCCGGGGAGCACGAGGTGGAGATCAAGGCGATCCGGAAGGAGCCGTCGGCCTCGGGGTCGCTCGCGTGGAAGTTCAACGCCGACGGCTTCGGGCCGCCGCCGGAGTGCGATCCCAACACGCCGCCGTCGTTCGATCTGAAGGCGACCACGCCGGTGGAGGAAGGGAACGGAGGAGGGGGAGCGAAGGCGAACTTCAAGGCCAGCGCCGGCGTGAAGGTCGAGGCGAAGTGAAGAAGGGCGCCGCGGCCTCTCGACGGCCGCGGCGCGGTTCCTCCGGCGGCTAGCGCGGCACCTCGGGGACGAACTCGGCGCCGAGGCGGAAGATCAGGAAGTCCTTGGTGACGTTGCCGCTGCCGCCGGGCCACAGGAACGGGCTGCCGGTGCTTCGGTCCGGCTCCCACTCGTACCACATCCACCGAGCCTCCTTGTCGATCTCGCAGACGACAGAGAACTCGTTGCCGGGCTCCGGGATCGTGCGTTCGGTGTCGTTCGTCTCTCCGAACACGACATGGCCGTTCGCGGACGGCTCGGTCGTCACCCAGCCAGCGCTGGTCGTCTGGGGGTCGAGATCGCCGCCGTTGCAGCGCGCGATATACTGGTTGACGGTCTCCAGCGTCGGCCCGAGCGAGCCGAGGTCGTAGTCCTCGCCCGTCGCGCAGACCTCCCACGCGCCGTTGCCGGTGAAGACGGGCGCGGCTCCCTCACGGAAGAACTGGCCGATCACGCCCTGCGTCGTGAGCTTGTCGGCGTACGTGATGATGTAGAGGTAGTGTCCAGCGTTCGCGGACGCCGCCGGCACGGTGTACGACTCGGGCCCATTGCCGATGGGGCAGGAGAAGATCGCCTGGGCGAGGTTGTTCTCGATCCCGCCGAAATAGCTCAGGAGCTCGTCGCCGGTCCCGTAGCCGAAGCCGTACGCGTTGTCGGCCGTGATGATCACGCTCACCGCGCTCGAGAGCTCGGTTCCCCCGCCGCCGACGCCGGCGATCTCCCCGGGACCGTCCTCGTCCTCGCCGCCCGCGCCCCCGGTACCGGCGCCGGCGCTGGCGCTGGCGCCGCCGGGATCGGTGCCAGCATCCGAGCACCCGGACGCATGGAGCGCGACAGCAAACGCCAAGGCTGAAGCTGAAACAAGCCGTAGGTTCATTGCACAAGGATCGGCGAAGTCGCGCCCTGCGTAAAGGCTCGCCGGGGCGCGAGATCACGCCGTCGCGGCGTCGCGGCGTCGCGGCGTCACGCCGTCGCGGCGTCGCGGCGTCGCGGCGTCGCGGCGTCGCGGCGTCGCGGCGTCGCGCACGTTTGTCGCTGACCTCGCGGGCGGAGGCGCCCGCAGGCGCGCGGGGGCAGGTCAGGGCACGATCTCTCGCACGCTGCCCTTCTTGTACAGGAGCCCATCGGGGCCTACCCCGTCGCTCCGGAAGTAGACGCTGATGTTGGGCTTGCCCGTCTCCGATCCAGGGCGGGTCGGCTCCCCGGTGAGCCTCATCGCGGGATCGATGCCCGGCTGGCAGGGCTCGCCCCCCACGCCGAAATCGGTCCCCTGGTCGACGTGCTCGTGGATCTTCACCCAGGCGCCGCCGTCCGCGCCGTCGGTCTCATCGATCCAGAGCTCCTGCTTCACATCGCCGTTCGGCAGGTCGTAGACGAGCTGCTTGTACCCGATCCAGACCTGCTCCGGCATGCCGCCCTCCCAGTACGTCCTGCTGAGGATGGCCACCGAGGCGGGGTGATTCGTCTCCTTCTCGAAATCGATCTTGCCGTCATAGCGCATGCGCGCGGCGATCCCGCGCGTGTCGCACTTGTTGTCGTCCTCGTCGCCGATCGTGCCGTGGTTTGTGCGCGTCATGGCGACGAGGCCTCCGTAGGGAGTCCCGTCGTCGGCGGCGCGCAGGAAATACATCGTCACCTCGACGTCGCGCCACGGGTCCTCGAGCGCGGGGTCGTGCACGTACATCCGCGGAACCCTGCCGCTGATCTTGAGGATGCCCTGGCCGTCGGTGTCATACGAGGCGTCGCCGTGGTCGGCGTCGAACCACGCGTCTTCCGGGTCGATCCCTGAAAACGTGCGCGCAGCCCCGTTGTCCCAGGTCGAGGACCACGCCTTGCCGGAGGGCAGCGTGGGCCGCAGCATCGCGATCCCGAACCTGTCGCGCTGGCCCGCCTCCCCTCCCCCGACGCCGGTCGAGCTGGACACCTCGGCGCTGCTCGACCCGGACGAGGCCTCGCCGGCGCCGCCGCCGCCAAGGCCACCGCCGCCAAGGCCGCCACCGCCAAGGCCACCGCCGCCAAGGCCGCCGCTGCCACCGAGGCCGCCTGCGCCGGGCGAGCTGCCCGCCGCGGGAGCGCCCTCGTCGGCGCAACCGGCGCTGCTCAGGGCGACAGCCGACATGACCGAGACCGCGATCGTCAAAGAGACGCGCATGTCTCCGGAATAACACAGCCTCATCGAGGCGGGCGAGCTCGGAATTGAACCACAGAGAGGAACAGAGGACACAGGATATAAAGAACGAGAGAGCTGGCCTCCCCTCTCACTCCTCACTCCTCACTCTTATCTCCTGAGGAATCCTCTCAAATTTTTCGGAAATTCACAGGGAAGCGGGGAGGCGGGGAGTATACAGCGGGATTGCGGCTTCCAGGTGTCTGCCCCATGAGATCACGCGAGCATCGCCTTGCCAGGCGATGCGCCAAGGGGGGAATCATGAAGAATACGCTCGTCGCGCTGGTCCTCGGCGCGCTCTCGTTGTCTACCCTGCTGTCCAGCAGCGATGTTGCGGAAGCTCAACGACGGCCGCCGGAGGGCTCCTATCTCAGGACGTGCAGAAACGTCCGGACCGAACGAGGCACGCTGTCCGCGATGTGCAGGGACCGAAGGGGAAACTACCTCAGGACGCGCATGGTGGACTTCCGGCGGTGCCGAGGAGACATCGAGAACGACAACGGCCGGCTCCGCTGCGCCGGTCGCCGCTGACGCGCGCCGCAGCCGGACAGGGCGCCCGCCGCGCGGTGGGCGCCCTCAGCGGCGAGGGAGCGGGGCCCCCGGCGCGATCCGGCCTTCCTCGACGGCGACCACGTACGGCGGCAGGCGGCCCGCCCGCACCGCGCGGACGTCGGCACGCATCGTCGCCGCGTCAGGGTAACGCTCGACCTTGTGGAACGCGAGGGCACGATCCACGACGTCGCACACCTCGGAGGGCACGTCCGGCGCACACGGCGCGAGCGACGGCGCCCGCTCCGTCGCCGCGGCGATGAGCAGGCGCGCGTCGGCGACGTCGCCGTGCATCGCGCGGCCGGCGAGCAGGCCCCCGAGGAGCCCCCGCTACCCCTTCCGCGGCTTCCACGGATCGTCCTGATAAAGATAGTTCGGCTTCAGGATCTTGTTCTCCATGTTGGTGTGGAACACCCCCATGGTCGACGCCGACATCGGCGGCACGATCCACGTCCAGTCCGCATAGACCGGGCGCTCGCACTGCCGCTCCTGCTGCTCGAACTTCTTGAAGTACTCCGAGAGCGTGTGGTGGTCGAGCATCCGCACCTTCGCCTGCCGGAACGAGTGCAGCACCGCGAGGTTCAGCTCGACCAGCGCGGCGTCCTGCCACAGCGTGTCGCTGCGCGACCGGTCCAGCCCGAGGCGATCCGCGATGAGCGGCAGCTGGTTGTACCGCGTCACGTCGCTCAGGTTGCGCGCGCCGATCTCGGTCCCCATGTAGAAGCCGTTGAACGGCGCCGCCGTGTAGTGGATCCCGCCGAGATCGAGGGCCAGGTTGCTCACCGCCGGCAGCGCATGCCACCTCAGCCCGAGCTCGGCGAACCACGCGTGGCGCGGGTGCTCGATCGGGACCTCGAGCACCCGCTCCCGCGGCACCTCGAACCACCGCGGCCGGGCGTCGCCGATCTGGAGGATCAACGGCAGCAGATCGAACCGCGTCCGCTCCCCACCCGGCCACCCCAGCGCGAGGGCCTGCTCCGTCAGCTCCACGTTCGCCGGATCGCCGAGGATGCCCCCGTCCGGGAGCCGGTAGCCCGCATAGCGGACGATCTGCCCGTTCCAGATGCGGATCCGCGGCTCCCCCGGCCTGAACACCGACATCGTCGCCCGGATGTCGCCCCCGTTGGTCGCCAGATCGAGGTGCTCGAGCAGCGCCTGGAAGATCTCCTCCTCCGTCTTCAGGTGCCGCAGATCGCGCACGTGGAGCGTCGACCAGAAGAACCGCCCGATGCAGCGCGAGCTGTTGCGCCACGCCAGCCGCGCCCCGTAGGCGAGCTCGTCGGGGAGGTGCGTGTACGTCCCGTCCTTCTCCAGGCTCGCCCGCACCTCCTGCCAGCGCTCGTCCACGGCGGAGGGCACCCCGAGCTCCGCGTAGCACTGGCGCAGGAACGCCTCGGCCTCGATCGGCACCGCCGCGGGCGCGGTCGGGGTCAGGTGAAACGACCCGTGCTCGACCGGACAGACCCCGCCGGCCACGCGGACAGCGCCGGCCCGCCGGAGCGGCGTCGGGCGGATCGCTCCGGCGGCGTCGACGTTCGAGGTGAACAGCTCCCGCTCGATGGCGTCCTGCGGCCAGCCCGCCGCGCGCAGGTGCTCGAGCGCGTCGCGCATGAAGGCCTCGGGCCCGCACACGAGCGCCCGCGAGCCCGGCCGGTAAGCGTACAGCTCGGCCACGTGCTCCCGGGACAGCCGCCCCTCCGCCTGCGTCGCGCGCAGGCGGAACGCGACGCCGGGCGTGCGGGCAGCGACCGCGCGCAGCTCCTCCTCGAAATAGAGGAAGTCCGCGGCGCGCGACGCCGACCAGTCCAGCAGGAAGCCCCGCGCGTCAGGGCGGTCGGCCCTCCCGTCGAGCGCCCGCAGCATCGCCATGGCCGGCGTGACGCCGATCCCGCCCGCGAGGAACACAACCCGCTCCACGGGCGGCGCCGGAAGGACGAAGCTGCCCCGCGGCGCCGAGGCGCGCAGCAACGAGGCCGCGGCGCGCTCGCACAGCCACCGGGAGAAGACCCCGAGCTCCTCGCGCTTCACCGTGATCTCGTAGTCGCCGCCCGCGCGCGCGGGCGCCGAGAGCGTGTACGCGCGCGCCACCCAGCGCCGATCGAGGTAGCCCTGCACGAGCACGTGCTGCCCGGGGACGGACGCCGCCGGCGCGCCGCCGATCGGCGACAGCGCGATCTGGAAGATCCCAGGAGAGAGCTCCCGCGCGCCCTTCACCTCCGCCTGCACAAGGCTCGACCCGCCCAACATCTCCTCGATCGCCGGGACGCAGCCGCCGCAGATCTGCCCCGCCCGCGTCCGCTCGGACAGCTCGGCCAGCGTCGCGCACCCGGCCTCGACGAAGCCCGTGATCTGCCCGCGCTTGACCCCGGCGCAGTTGCACACGACCTCGTTCGGCTCGAACAGCGCCGCGGGCTGATCGAGCTTCAACTCGCCGAGCTCCCGGAACGTCGTGAGCTGCCAGCCGGGCAGCGGGGCGCGCGCCATGAGCAACCGCATCGCGGACGGGAGGCCCTGCCACTCGCCCTCGATGTGCAGCCCCGCGAGCTGCCCGTTCGACACGAGCAGCGCGCGGCGCCTGTCGCGGTCCCCGCACGTCACCCACCGGAGGCTCACGGGGGGCGCGTCGAGCCACCGCGCCGAGACGCCGCTCCCGTCGAGCGCGCGGGAGAGCGAGAGGATCCGGCCGCCGCTGTCCACGATCGTCGCGACCGCCACCTCCTTGCCGGCCAGCGCGCCCATCGCCGCGCCGTCCTCGACGATCGCCTCGCGCCGGGAGAGGAGCCCCTGCCCGGGGAGCAGGTGGACGTTGACGTAGTCGAGCGCGTGCCGCTCGGCCCACACGTCGACGCTCACGGGCGGGAGCTCGAGCCAGGCCTCGTCCGACCCGCGGGCCGCCTCGGGGATCCCTTCGGCGGCCACGCTCGCCCACCCCTCGATCAGCGCCTCGGCCGCCGCCCGTCGCAGGCCCGCCTGGACCAGCGTCGCGACGGCCCTGTCCGCCGGCGTGTCCACGTACCGGATCTCGAAGGTGTCCTCGCGGAGCAGCTGCTGGACCAGGTTGTCGAGCCGCCCCCGCAACCCGGCGGTGAACTCCTCGAAATCGAGGGTCCCGTCGCCGGTCGTGTCCGCGGCCAGGAGCAGCGCCCTCGCCTCGTCGGTCGGGACCCCGAGGCCGGTGAGGTAGGGCAGGAGCTCGTCCTCGCTGAGCGCACGGTTGCGGTCGCGATCGATCTCCTCGAACCTCCGCCACGCGAAGCGCTCGCTCGTCAGCGCGGCCCGGATGGCGCTGGAGAGCGCGGCCGCCACCTGAGCGCCGGTGCGCGCGGCCGGGCCGCAGACGACAGGCGCCTGGGCGCCGGGCTGCTCGAGCGCGCGGATCACCATGCGGGCCACGTCGGCCGGCGCGACCCAGGGCAGCGCGCCATTTCCGAGCGGCAACGGCAGCGTGCGACGGAGCCGGATCTCCTCGCGCCAGAGGTTGAGCGCGCTGAGCAAGGGACCGTGCCACACGGCCGTCACCCCGGCGCCGGCGGCGCGCACAAATGCCTCAGCGTCGCGTATCTGCTGCCCCACCCGGCTCGACGGAGGAAGGTACGGGCCCACCCAGAGGAGGTGCGACGCCCCCACCTCCCTGGCCGAGGCGACGAATGTCCGCGCGACCACATGAGGATAGGCGAGATCCGCGGTGCTCAGCACGAGCGCGATGGTCGGCTCCGCGGGCTCGATCGGCAGGGATTGGAGGAAGGAGGCGAGGTCGTTCTTCGGCTCGGAGCAGACGATTTTGAGGAAGCTCATGGTGCTCGGCAGGGGCAGCCGCGGAGGGGCGAAGCTCGCCCTCCCGCGCGCCGGTCGACGTCGATGGATGCGCGCGGACGCGCGATCGCGCCGCCCAGGATACGGCGCATCGCCCGGCGACCCGAAAGGCGAAACGTCGGCTCGATGCATCACGCGCGAAACGCCGGAGCAACGCGTCGCATACCGCCGCGTCAAATCGTCGAATCATGCGCGGCGTCAGGGAATCCCGCATTCTCTGTGAAGGCTATCCCCGCCCGCGCGTAACAAACTGCCCCATGGGGCAAATTGGCGCGCCCGTCAGCTCTCTCACCATGTCGGGAGATGACGCTGATGTGGCCACCGCTCGCCGGTCCGCTCCGGATAGCCACTGACCATGGCCGAGGATCTCGCGCGCTCGCCCGGGTCTTCCACCGGACGACAACCGCTGGATTCGCAGGAAATTCCGGGAGAAGCGGCGCAACGGACGAGCATGTCTGGGGCGGCCGTGCGCGCTCGAGCTCCCTTCAGAGTGCCTCTCCCCCTCAGCACTGCACACGACGGCGAACTCGACATATGGGCACGATCCTTGAATTCGCTCGCTCAGCGCAGCCATGAAGACCCTTACTTCAGATCGGCCCCTGGCGATGGTGAGCAAGCAGACGCGGTCGTCGGCCGCGTGCCGTCCCGCGGACTCGGCCGCCCGTCACGCCATCCTGCGGGGGGTGACGATGACGCCGGAGAGCGTCGCGGAGGCGCTCGTCGCGCTGGAGACGGTCGCCGCGCGGCTGCGCGAGAGGAACGACCCGCGGGCGGTGTTCCCCGACGTCTACGCCGTGATCACGCGCCGCGTGAAGGAGGCGGTCGTCGACGGCACGGACCGGCGGTTCCTCGAGCCCGCATGGATCTCGCGCCTCGCCGGGATCTTCTGCGAGTACTACCTGAAGGCCCTCGCGGCGTCGCTGGACGGGCGCTCCACGAAGATCGAGGCGTGGGACGTCGCCTTCGCCTGCAGCCGCGCGGGCGGGACGGCGGCGGGAGCGCACGCGCTGCTCGGCATCAACGCGCACATCAACTACGACCTGGCCCTCGGGCTCTACCGGAACATCGTCCAGCACGGCGCCGCGCAGGACGCCCGGCTCCTCGGCCGCTACCGGCACGACCATGACCTCGTGAATGAAATCCTCGCGGCGGCGATGCCCGAAATCTTCGCGATCCTGAGCGATCGTTATGGCTGCCCGCTCGCCCGCGTCGCGACCGTGACCAGGGAAGTGCAGCGCGTCGCGTCCAGCGTCGTGCTCTTCATGCTCAAGAGCTGGCGCGCTCGGGTCTGGGCCGACCTGCTCTCCTTGCTGGGGACGCTCGAGACGACCCGCGAGACGGGCAAGCGCGCAGTGATTGCCCGGATGAACCAGCACGCGGGCAGGGTCGCTCGCACGTTCGCGGCGGGCAACGGGGCGCTGCGCGTGGGGGCCCCGCTCGTCCGGAGCGCCGCCCTCACGCTGGCGCTGGCTGCCTGACGCGGGCCACCCCTGCGAGCTGGCCGCAGGCGCCGCCCACGTCGCGCCCCCGCGGCCGCCGCACAAGCGTGGTCACGCCATGGCCGGCCAGCCGTGCCACGAAGGCGTCGAGCCGCTCCGCGGACGGCGGGCGCAGCGCCGGATCCGGGCCGGGGTTGCAGGGGATGACGTTCACGCGGCACCGGAGCCCGGTGACGTACGCCGCGAGGAGATCCGCGTCCTCCGGGGCATCGTTGTACCGGTCGAAGAGCACGTACTCGAACAGGACGCGCCGGCCGGGCGGCATCGACCTCGCGAGCGCCTCCTTCAGCGCCGCCATCGAGAAGCGCGCGTTGACCGGCATGATCGCCTGCCTGCGGGCGTCATCCGGGGCGTTCAAGCTGACGGCGAGCTCGGCCCGCGCCTCGCGGAAGAACGGCTCGATCTTGTCCACGACCCCGACGGTGCTCACGGTCACGTGCGACGGCGCGAACCGGAAGGCCCGCGGGTCGGTGAGCAGGCGGATGGCCTTCAGCACCTCGCCGAGGTTGTCGAAGGGCTCCCCCATCCCCATGAAGACGAGGTTCCGGAGCGGCGCGCCGCGGCGCTCCGCGGCGAGCGCCTGCGCGATCCGGACCTGATCGACGATCTCGCCGGCGGCGAGCTGGCGCGCGAGCCCGAGCCGCCCCGTCTCGCAGAACGCGCAGGCCCGGGCGCAGCCGACCTGGCTCGAGACGCAGAGGGTGGTGCGGGCCGGCCCCGGGATGAGCACCGACTCGATGAGCGCGCCGTCGCGCGCGCGCAGGACCAGCCGGAGCGTGTCGTCCTCCGACGGCGCCCGCTCGGCGATCTCTAGCGACAGCCCGGGATCGAGCGCGAGCAGCGCCTCGTGCGCCCACGCCCCGACGCCCAGGGCCGCGAGCGCGCGCGCGTCCCACGCCGGCGCGGTCCGCGGCGCGCCCGGCGCCGCGCCGAAGGCGTGGCGCACCACCTTGCCGGCCACCGCGCGCGCCGCGGACGCGGTGCCGCCGGCCTGACGGAGGAGCTCCGCGAGCGAGGCCGCGTCGTGGTCGGCGAGCCGCGCGCCGGCGCGCGCGCTCCTCCGGATCAGGGGGCGCGCCGCGACCTGCGCCGGCGCCGGCGGGTCGCCGGCGCGGAGGCCCGGCGCGCTCTCTTCGGGGATCTCCGGAACGCGCATGCGCACCAGCTAGCACGCCGCGCGCGGCGCCGCGCGGCCCGGCGATCACCGCCCCCGCGCCCCCGGTCGATCCCCAGGCGCCGACGGTCCGCCTCTGCAGGTCGTCACACGGTTGTCAACGACGACCCGCGCGCTGGACCCCGGTCCCCCCTCGACTTCCCGCAACGTGGATGAAATCTGGGCGCTGTCTGGGGTCATCAGGTGGCCAATCTGTGGACAAGCATGTGGACTTCCAAACCCGGCTCAGACGCGTGATTTTTGGGTTGCAGATCGGTTCCGGAGGAGGGAGTTTAGCGCCCGGAAGTTCTGCGGCGCGTCGAGCCGCGGAGTGCCGGAGATCGCAGAAAAATCGGTGGCATCGGTGTGGGCGGCGCGTCCATGCCCGGGCTGGCGTTGGCCGGCGCCGGCGCTTGGAGGAGCTGTCGCCCCGCGAGCAGCGCAGGACCCGGCAGCTCCTTGAAGATGCCAGGGGCCCCGTGTGGGTATTCCACATGCTGGGAACAACCTGTGGATTATTTGTCCGTGCTGCGCCTGCCGTGCAGCGGAGGTCGGGTGGCCGGTACGCCGCGGGCTCCGGAGTTTTTGTAGCGCTCGCGGTCACACCGGTGGGCTACGTTGCGGGCCGATGCCCGTACGGAACGGCTCCGCCCGCTGCGCGCCGCGCGCGCTGATCGCGATCGCGGCGGGGAGCGTCTCCGGGGGGCTCATCGCGGGCGCGGCGGCCGCGCAGGCGCCTCCCCGGGACGCGCAGGCGGAGGCGGCCCTGAACGAGGCGATGGGGGTCGACTACCTCGAGACCCGGTTCGATCAGGCGGAGCGCAAGCTGCGGGCCGCCATCGACGCCTGCGGCGCGTCGGATTGCTCGCCTGCGGTCGAGGCCAGGCTGTTCGTCGCGCTCGGCTCCGTGCTCGCCCTGGGCAAAAAGGAGCTGGGGGGCGCGCGCGACGCGTTCGCGGACGCCCTGCGCATCGATCCGTCGGCGAAGCTGAACCCGGATCTCGCGACCCCGGAGGTCTCGTCCGCGTTCGAGCAGGCGCGCGCCGCGACCGGCGTCGGGGCGCCCGCGGCGGCCGGGACGCAGCTCAAGATCGCGCCGCCGCCCGAGCAGCTCATCCGCACGCCCGTCCCTGTCCATGTCGAGGTTTCGGCGCCGCCGGAGCAGGAGCGGCCGCGGCAGTGCATCGACGACCGGCAGTGCAACCGCGGGCTCACCTGTGTCCGCGGCGCGTGCGCCGCGACGAGATCTGCAAAGCAGGCCGCGCCCGACGTCCGGCGGAGCTGGGTCGGGCTCACCTTCTCGCCCGACGTCGCGCTGTTCTCCGGCCGTGACGTGTGCTCCCTCGCGTCGCAGGAGCGCGACAACTTCGTCTGCCTGCGCGGCGACGGGACCCGGTACGACGGCGCGCCCACGCCGGGCGTCGCGAACGACGTGAACCTCGGCTTCGCGCTCGCGACGTCGCGGGTGGCGCTCGCCTACGATCGGCTGGTCCTCGACAACCTCACGGTCGGCGGGCGCGTCGGCCTCGCGGCCGGCGGCACGACGGACGGCGGCGCCACGTTCCTGCCGCTCCACCTCGAGGCGCGCGCGCAGCTCTTCCTCATGGCGCGGCCGTTCGAGCAGCTCGGCGCCCGTCCCTTCGTGCTCGCCGCGGCCGGGGTCGCGCAGGTCGACGCCGAGGTCGACGTGAAGGTCCTCGAGGACGCGGCCGCGTGCGGGGCCGATCCTGCCAGCATCGAGAGCCCGTGCACGAGGCCCGGCCAGAGCGGGAGGATCGAGGAGCGCCAGCAGACGCTCGCCGCGACCAGGCAAGCGGGCCAGGGGTTCGCGTCGCTCGGCGTGGGCGTTGCTTATGCGCCGCTCGAGGCCGTATCGCTGAACCTCGCGCTCCGCGCGAGCCTCACCTTTCCCGCTATGACCACCGTCCTCTCTCCCGAGGTCGGTCTCTCCCTGGGGTTCTGAATGGCCGACACCTCGGATATGCGCCGGGGCGCGACGCCCCCTGGCGCGCTGCGCAACCCGAAGATCGACGCGGCGATCGAGCGCGCCGTGCAGCTCGGCGATCCGGCCGAGCTGCTCGCGCTGCTCGATCGCAGCTCCGGGCTCCCTGCCCGGCGCAGCGGGGGGCGCGCGCCCGGCCCCGACCTCGGGCCGACCGCCCCCTTGCCGCGCGTGAACCTGGATCTCGCGCGGGCGGTCGGCGCGGCGATCGCGGATCGCGGCGCGCCGGCCGAGCAGCTCGTGCGCGCGCTCTGCGCGAGCACCGAGGAGTACGCGCTCATCGTGGCGGCGCAGGCGCTCTCGGCGATCGCCGCGCGCGGGGCGCCGGCCGCCGGCGCGGCAGGCGCGGGGCGTCCGTCACGGGCGCGCGGCGCTCGGGGCGGGCTTGATCCGCTCGACGAGCTCGGGCAGCTGGCCGAGGATCCGCGGCGCGTCGTGCGCGACGGGGTCGTGGCGGCGCTCCGCGCCGTCATCGCGGCGCGCGGCGACGCGCTGGTCGGCGAGCTCTCGTCCTGGACCGACGGCTACCTGCAGGCGTACGTCGCGCTCGAGGCGCTCGCCGAGCGCACGCTCCTCGCCGGGCTCTCGGCGGGCGCGGAGGTTGTCGCGCGGCTCGAGGAGGCGTTCGCGATCTCGGACCGCTCGCCGCGCGCCGACGAGCGGCTGCAGGGGCTGCGCCTCCTCCGGCAGGGGATGCCCTCGCAGATCGCGGCGCTCGCGGGGCGCTTCCCCGAGGTCGTGCGCTGGCTCGAGGAGAAGACGCAGGCGGAGCGCCCCGAGTCGCGCGACGTCGTGGCGCAGGCGATCGCGGCGCTCCGGAAGGGGTCCTTCTCGGACGCGGAGGCCGCCCGGCTCGCGACGGCGCTCTCGGCGAGCGCGCCGCCGCCGCGCGATCCGTCGCGCATCGTCCAGGGGACGCGCAAGCGGAGCAAGGGGCGGAGGTAGACGGGCGGCGGGGCCTGCGTGCTGCGACGCGGGAGAGTCGCAGCTAGTTGCAGCTCGCGTCCGAGGCGCCGCCGAACACCGTGGTCCAGTAGGACCCGTAGGTCCCGCCTCCGGTCGCCCGCCCGATGCCGATGACCTTGTAGGCAGACCCGAGCATGTTCTTGTTGTGGCCGTCCGAGTTCTTCCACTGATCGAACGTCCTCTGCGCCGTCGAGTTGCCGGCGGCGATGTTCTCGGCCATGGCGGTCCTGTCGGCGGACGCATAACAGGCGTTGGCCGCGCGGGCCCACGGCGACCGGCCGTCCTGGCTCGTGTGGTCGAAGTAGTTGCGATCGCGCATGTCCTCGCTGTGGCCCTGGGCGGCGCGGCTCAGCGCGGTGCAGCCCGAGAGCGCCCCGAGGCCTCTCTCGGCGCGATACTGGTTGATGATGGAAAGAAACGCCTGCTCCTCGGTATCGAGCGTCGTCGTGCTGGGCCCGGCGCCGCTGCACGTCGAGCACGCGCCGCAGTCGCTCGAGCAGCTCGAGCAGTCCTCGCCCGCGCCGCAAACCCCGTTCCCGCAAACCTCGCCGCCCGTCGAGCCGCCCTCGCCCGTCGAGCCGCCCTCGCCCGTCGAGCCGCCCTCGCCCGTCGAGCCGCCCTCGCCCGTCGAGCCGCCCTCGCCGCCGTCCGGCTCCGAAGGGGCGCACGCGACCTGAACGTTCATCCTCTTCGTGGTCCGCCTGCACGGATCGCCGAAGGTCGCGTTGTTCGCCTTCACGGTGCAGCTCGACTGCCCGAGGCACGCGCGCTCCACCACCGCCTTCGACGTCGACGCGTTGCACGAGGTCGCGCGGAAGCTGCCGCAGACCCCGCGAGGTGTGCCATAGCTCGCGAACTCGACCGCCGTGATGACCTCCCCGGCCGGACACGAGAGCGAGATGTCCGCGCCCTCCCGAGCGGTATCGCAGACCGCCCCCTCGACCGGCTCGGAGGCCTCGTCGGACTGCTCCTGCTCGACCTCGGTCGAGCCGAGACAGCCGACCACAGAACAGCCAGCGATGAAGGCGAGGACAAGCGTCCGGTGCAAAGCGCTCATATGCATGCTCCTTGTCTGTAAGTCCGTCTGAGCTCGGCCCGCCCCGGCACCGCGGCTCGCGCCAGCAGGTACGCCGGGGCACGCGACGCCTCGACGGGCCACCCCAGTACAGCGTTATTCAGGGGGCGAAGTCGCGCTCAGCGCGTTCCCACGCAGCGCAGCGCCTCCCTTCGATTCGCTGATAACACGGTGTCACCTGACCGCTGGCATGTCCAGATGCGAAACACTCCCATGCGCCTGATTTGCCGCTGGATCACTGAATCTTTTCATGACCCGTGGAACCGGCCCTCGCAGGGCTCGATGAGGCGGGATTTCTTCAACAAGCCCGGTGTACGACATGGCGCCAGATGGACACCCCATCTCCTTTGAGCCGAAGGGTGGGTTTCCGTATGCCGAGCGGAGACCAGGGCCAGCGCTCTGTCGATGCCGGAAATATCGTGTCCACGAGACCACGACTGACCTGCTCGACAGCCGGCGCCTCCAGCGCTCGACGCTCGACTCGAACGGCCTTGTCGGGGCCGCGCGCCCGCCATCGTGGCCTGTCGGGGCGCTGGGCTGAGCCAGGATCCGTCGGCGGTCGCTCGTCCGCTGGAGGTCTCCTCTGGCGCTCGGAGTGCTCGTGCCGGGCGAGCTGCGCACGTCAGACGTTGAAAGCCCCCTGACATCTGGAGGCGCCCCCCTTCATCGCGGTGTCACAGCGCGCCCATGAGGGCCCTCGCCCGCACCCGTCCACGGCAGAGCCCGCCTCGCGCCTCAGTGCCGCTCGAGACGGCACACGCGACGCGAACGAGGCGAACGACGCGAACGACGCGAACGACGCGAACGATGAAAAGACCGCCCGATCGCGCGCCGAGGGGCCGCACACTCGCCGGCTCCTGTGCTATGACCGCCCTCCATGCGCCTCAAGGACCGCGTTGTCTTCATCACCGGAGCTTCCCGCGGGATCGGCCGGACCATCGCCCTCGCCTGCGCGCGGGAAGGTGCGGATATCGTCGTCGCCGCGAAGACGGACGTCGCCGAGAACCCGCGCCTCCCGGGCACGATCCACGACGTCGCCCGCGAGGTCGAGCAGCTCGGCCGCCGCGCGCTGCCCATCAAGCTCGATGTGCGCGACGACGAGGCCTCGAGGGGCGCCGTCGCCGCGGCGGTCGAGCGCTTCGGGCGCGTCGACGCGCTCATCAACAACGCGGGCGCGCTCTGGTGGGCCGACGTCGTGGACACCCCCATGAAGAAGTTCGACCTCATCATGGGCATCAACGTGCGCGCGTCGTTCGCCCTCTCGCAGGCCGTCCTCCCCCACATGATCGCGCAGAAGTACGGCCATATCCTCATGATGTCGCCCCCCGTCGAGGCCGACGCCTGCGCCCACCACGGCGCCTATGCGGTCTCGAAGTTCGGCATGACGATGATCGCCCACGCGATCGCCGGCGAGTACGCCGAGCACAACATCACGGCCCACGCCCTCTGGCCCGCGACCGCGATCGAGAGCTTCGCCACCATGAACTTCGGCCTCGGCGGGCCGGAGCTCTGGCGCAAGGCCGACATCCTCGCCGACGCGACGCTCGCGCTGCTCTCGCGCGAGCCGTCGGCCCGGCGCGGCAAGGCGTGGATCGACGAGGCCCTCCTCCGCGAGGAGGGCGTCACCGATTTCTCCAGGTACCAGTGCGTGCCCGGCGTCGAGCCGCCGCACTTCCCCTTCAGCGCGATCCCCAAGGCGACAACCACCACCAGATGAGGCGCGACGCGTGAGCGGCGAGGACGACAAGGAGACGCGCCCCGGTGGCGGCGGCGGGATCGATCCCGGGCCCGAGCTCACCGCGGTCTTCGACGACCTCGAGACGCTGCTCAAGAACGGCGACGTGATCGCCGCGCTCACGTCGCGCGGGATCAACGGGAGCCTCGCGCTGCTCGCCGCCGACGCGCTCCGCGCCTACCTCGCGGGCCGCAAGGCCGAGGCGGCCGAGGACTTCGCCACCGTCGCCGAGGAGATCCGCGGCCGGCTCGCCGCGAGCGCCGAGGGGACGGGGACGGACGCAGGATCGCAGGGGGAGCCGTCACGCTCGAACGGGAGGCGCTGAATGAGCACGAGCTTCGAATCAGAACAGACGTCGCAGCAGGGGGGCGACGGCGCGCGGCCGACGCCGCCGTGGGCGCCGGCCGCGGCCATCTCCGGCGCGGACTACTCGGCCGTCGAGCTCGCGCAGAGCGACGACCGCGTGTTCCTCCTCGAGCAGCGCGAGCTGCCCGAGCGCGAGCGCTACCTGACCCTCGCCGACGCCGCCGGCGTCGCCGAGGCCATCCGGACGATGGCGATCCGCGGCGCCCCGGCGATCGGCATCGCCGCCGCGTACGGGATGGCGCTCGCCGCGCGCGCCGCCCGGGGCGAGGGCGCCACCGGCTACCTCGCCGCCATGCGCGCCACGGCGGAGCTCCTCGCCTCCGCCCGGCCCACCGCCGTGAACCTCGGGTGGGCCGTGCGGCGCATGCTCGCCGAGGCCCTGCAGCACGCGGGGCGCCGCGGGGAGGAGCGCGCGCGGGAGCTCGCCGCGCTCGCGCGCGAGATCCACCGGGAAGACGTCGCCGCCTGCCACCAGATGGGCCGCGCCGGCGCCGCCCGCCTGCCCGAGTCGGGCACGGTCCTCACGCACTGCAACGCCGGCGCGCTCGCGACCGGCGGCTACGGCACGGCGCTCGGCATCATCCGCGCCGCCATCGCCGAGGGCAAGAACATCGGCGTGCTCGCGTGCGAGACCCGCCCGTACCTCCAGGGCGCCCGCCTCACGGCCTGGGAGCTCCAGCGCGACGGCATCCCCGTCGAGGTGATCGCCGACTCGATGGCCGCGTGGTTCATGCAGAAGGGCGAGATCGGCGCCGTCGTCGTCGGGGCCGACCGCATCGCGCGGAACGGCGACGTCGCGAACAAGATCGGCACCTACGGCCTCGCCTGCCTGGCGCGCCACCACGGCGTCCCGTTCTACGTGGCCGCCCCGTGGAGCACGCTCGACCTCGCGACCGACACCGGCGCGTCGATCCCGATCGAGGAGCGGAGCCGCGACGAGGTCGCCGTCGTCGGCGGTCGCCGCATCATCCCGGCCGGGGTGCCCGTCCGCCACCCCGCCTTCGACGTCACCCCCGCGGAGCTCGTCACCGCCATCTTCACCGAGCGCGGCAAGCTGACGTCGCGCGAGATCAGCCGCTCCGTGCCGCCGGCCGGCTGACGCCGTCCGCCTCCCCCCTCGCCCCCACCCGCCGCATGGGCTAAGGACACCCCTGATGGCGCAGCTCTCGCCCAAGCCTGAATGGCTCAAGGTCCGCGCTCCTGGAGGCGACACCTACCACCACCTCAAGGAGACGTTCCGCAAGCTCGATCTCCACACGGTCTGCGAGGAGGCGCGCTGCCCGAACGTCGGCGAGTGCTGGCGCGAGGGGACGGCGACGGTGATGCTCCTCGGCGACGTGTGCACGCGCGGCTGCCGCTTCTGCGCGGTCACGACCGGCGACCCGCGCGGCGCGGTCGACGTGCGCGAGCCGGAGCACGTGGCCCGCGCCATCGCCCAGCTCTCGCTCCAGTACGTCGTGATGACGATGGTCAACCGCGACGACCTGCTCGACGGCGGCGCCGATCACGTCGCCCGCACGGTGAGCCGCCTGCACGCGCTCCGCCCCGACCTGCTCATCGAGACGCTGGTCGGCGACTTCCAGGGCCACATGAGCGCCGTCGACGCGGTCGTCGACGCCGGGCCCGACGTCTTCGCCCACAACGTGGAGGTCGTCCGCCGCATCACGCGCGCCATCCGCGACGTCCGGTCGAGCTACGACCAGTCGCTCGCCGTGCTCCGGCGCGCGAAGGACCGCCAGCGGCGCATGGCCGCGGACGCGGTCGAGCGCGGCGCGCCGGCGCCGCGGCGGCTCACGAAGAGCTCGATCATGGTCGGCATCGGCGAGACCGACGACGAGGTGCTGGAGGCGCTCCGCGACCTGCGCGCGGCGGGGGTCGACATCGTGACCCTCGGCCAGTACCTGCGCCCCTCGTCGAAGCACGCGCCCGTGCAGCGCTTCGTCGAGCCGGACACGTTCGCCGCGTTCGCGCGGGCGGCGCTCGAGATGGGCTTCCTCTACGCCGCCAGCGCGCCGCTCGTGCGGTCGAGCTACAAGGCCGCCGAGGTCTTCGTCCGCAGCCTCATCGACCGCGACCCGGCGGAGCTGTCCGCCGGCGCCCCGGCGGGCGCGGCCCCCGCGGGCGCGGCGCACGTCGAGGCGCTCCTGGAGGAGCGGCTCGCCGTGGCGCGCCGCGAGGCCGCCCGCCTCTCTGCAGAGCTCGCGCCCGACGAGCCCTTCCCCCCCGACGGCCCGGCGGCGGCGTCGGCCAGCCCCGCGCAGCTCGTCCCCGCGGCCTCTCTCGTCCGCAGGTAGCGCCGCCCCGCCCCCCGGCGCGCCGCCGCCGCGCCGGCCACCGCAAGCGCCTTGACGCTCCCCGGCGATTGGCCGAGCGTGGAAGACGGCAGGAGGGCCAGAGACCACGATGTCCGCTCCCATCGACAGGCGCCCCCGCGGCATCGCTCCCGGCGCCCCGCGCATCGGCACACAGACGCCCCGCGCGCGCGTGGCATCCATCCTCTCCCAGGCCGCGCGGGCCTACAGCGCGCGACCTCCGATCGAGGACATCACGATGCCCACCGGCTTCGATCCGGCCGCGGTGGCGCTCTTCGAGACGATCATCGAGGCCGCGTTCCTCGTCGCGAACGCCGACGGCCACTTCGACGAGGCGGAGCGCAGGCGCTTCCAGGCGATCGTCGTGGACGCTTGCCAGAACCTCGTCCACGAAAAGCAGCTCGAGGCGCTGCTCGCCGACCTCGGCGAGATGCTCGCCGAGGACGGGATGGAGAAGCGCATCACCATGGTCGCCCGCACGATCGGGCGGACCGAGCATCAGCGCGAGGTGCTCCGCGTGGCGGCGTTCATGGCGACCGCGTCAGGCAGCGTGAACGCGCACGAGCACGGCGTGCTCGTGCAGCTCGCGCGCGGGTTCAAGCTCGACGTGGCCGCGGTCGACGAGGCGCTCGCGCAGGCGGCCGAGCCCGGCAACGTCTAGCCGGGACATCCGCGCCACGGTGTGCGGTGTGCGACGCGCGACGAGATCGCACGCCGGGTTCGACCTCGCCGCGGCGAGTCAAGCCTGCGACGAGATCGCTGCGACGAGTCAACGGCGCGCGTGAAGTGAATGAGCGAACGACGCGTCTCGGCACTGGTCTCGGGCAGCGCCTTTGATTAGTGTCCCCGCGAGCCGATGAGCACCGCGACGTACTCCACCGACCGCCCGCCCAACGTCTCAGGGGCAAGCCTGGAGCCGCAGGCTGCCGTCGCCCGGCACCCGCTCGACACGTGTGCCGACGACGTGATCAAGGTCCTGCGCGACGACGGCTCGCTCGATCCCGCGCACGATCCGCAGCTCGCCCCGTCGGAGGTGACCACCCTCTACAAGACCATGGTGCGGATGCGCCAGCTCGACGAGCGCCTCGTGGCGCTGCAGCGGCAGGGGCGCATCGGGTTCCACATCGGCTCGCTCGGCGAGGAGGCGGCGGTCCTCGGCAGCGTCTCCGCGACGCGGCCCCAGGACTGGGTGTTCCCGTGCTACCGCGAGTTCGGCGCCGCGCTCTGGCGGGGGCTGCCGCTCCAGCGGTACATCGACAACATGTTCGGCAACGCGAACGACACGGTGAAGGGGCGGCAGATGCCGGACCACTACACCTACCGCGAGGGGCACTTCGGCTCGGTGAGCTCGCCCATCGGCACGCAGATCACGCAGGCCGTCGGCTTCGCGTGGGCCGCGAAGCTGAGGCGCGACGAGCTCGCCACGCTCGTGTACTTCGGCGACGGCGCGACGAGCTCGTCCGACTTCCACAGCGCCCTGAACTTCGCGGGCGTGTTCAAGGTGCCGGTCGTCTTCTTCTGCCGCAACAACGGCTGGGCGATCAGCGTGCCGACCGAGCGCCAGACGTCGAGCAACACGTTCGCGTGCAAGGGCGTCGCGTACGGCGTCCCCGGGGTGCGGGTCGACGGCAACGACCTGTTCGCGGTGGTGAAGGTGGCGCGCGACGCGATCGCGCGCGCCGCGCGCGGCGAGGGCGCGACGCTCATCGAGGCGATGACGTACCGCCTGTCGGGCCACTCGACGAGCGACGATCCCAAGGCGTACCGCCCCGACGCGTGGCTCGACCCGTGGCGCCGGCTCGACCCGATCGAGCGGCTGCGGCGGCACCTCGAGCGCGCCCAGGGCTGGACCGAGGCGCAGGATCGCGAGATCGAGGCGGCGGTCGACGCGGAGGTCAAGGCCTGCATCGCGGTCTCGGAGAAGGTGGCGCCGCCGTCGCTCGACTCGATGTTCGAGGACGTCTATGCGGAGCCGCCCTGGCACCTCGTCGAGCAGCGGGAGCAGCTCAAGGCGGGCCCGAGGCCCAAGGGCCACGGCGGCCGCTAGGCCGCGCGGGCGCGGCGTGGACGGCGTTCTCGGCGGGGCGGCTCGCCGGGCAGCGCCGACGGCCGGGGTGGCGCCGCCGCCCGCGCTCGACGGGGTCCCCAGGGGAGCGGGGGCGCCTGTGAGGTTGCACTCCCACCTTCTGGCCGAGAGACGGAGACGAAGAGCATGCCTCAGATGAACATGGTCCAGGCGATCAACGACGCGCTACGCCACGAGATGCGGCGGGACTCGCGGGTCGTCGTGCTCGGCGAGGATGTCGGCAAGGTCGGCGGGGTGTTCCGCGTGACCCAGGGCCTGTTCGACGAGTTCGGGGACGATCGGGTGATCGACACGCCGCTCTCGGAGAACGGGATCGTGGGGGCGGCGATCGGGATGGCGCTCTACGGGCTCGTGCCGATCCCGGAGATCCAGTTCGCCGATTTCATCTATCCCGCGTACGACCAGATCGTGTCCGAGCTGGCGAAGTATCGCTACCGCTCGGGCGGCGAGTACCCGTCGAAGCTCGTCATCCGCACGCCGGTGGGCGGCGGCATCCGCGGCGGGCACTACCACTCGCAGTCGCCCGAGGCGCAGTTCATCCACGTGCCGGGCCTGAAGGTCGTGTGCCCGTCGAACCCGGCCGACGCGAAGGGGCTCCTGCTCT
This sequence comes from Sorangium sp. So ce590, assembly GCF_051521365.1. Classification (NCBI taxonomy): domain Bacteria; kingdom Pseudomonadati; phylum Myxococcota; order Polyangiales; family Polyangiaceae; genus Sorangium; species Sorangium sp. So ce590. Next base: position 2,037,997 of record NZ_CP150346.1, on the reverse strand, counting down.
CGTCGATCCGGGATCCCGATCCAGTGCTGTTCTTCGAGCCGAAGCGCATCTACCGCGCGGCGAAGGGGGACGTCCCCGAGGGCGACTACACGGTCCCGCTCGGCCAGGCGAAGGTGGTCCGGCCGGGCTGGCACGTGACGCTCGTGGTCTGGGGGGCGATGCTCTACGAGGCGCTCGACGCGGCGAACCAGGCGGCCGCGCAGGGCATCGAGTGCGAGGTGATCGACCTGCGGACGCTGTGGCCGCTCGACATCGACACGGTGATCGAGTCGGTGAGGCGGACGGGCCGGTTCATCGTTGTGCACGAGGCGCCGAAGAGCTGCGGCCTCGGGGCCGAGCTCGTCGCGCTGGTCAACGAGAAGGCGTTCCTCCACCTGGAGGCGCCGCCGCTCAGGATCACGGGCTTCGACACGCCCTTCCCCTACACCCTCGAGAACGAGTACCTCCCGCTCTCGCATCGTATCCTTCCGGCGATCCTCGAGACAGCGAGGTACTGACGCATGGGCAAGTACGAGTTCAGGCTTCCGGACATCGGCGAGGGTGTCACGGAGGGGGAGATCGTGAGCTGGCTTGTGTCGCCGGGCGACGTGGTCGCCGAGGACCAGCCGATGGTCGAGGTGATGACCGACAAGGCGACGGTGACGATCACGTCGCCGCGCTCGGGCCGGATCGTGGAGACGCGGGGCGATGTGGGCGGGGTGGTCCCGGTCCACTCGGTGCTCGTCGTGTTCGACCTCGACGACCGCTCGGTCGCCGCGTCGCCCGCGTCGCCCGCGTCGGGGACGGGGATGCGGCAATCCGCGGCGAACACGGGCCCCGCGGAGCCCGCGGCGACGGCGGTCGGCGACATCAAGGAGGACCTGCCGGGGATGAACCTCGTGGCGCCGGCGCGACCCGCGTGGACGAACGGCAGCCTGGGCGCCGGCGAGGCCGCCTACTTCAACGACAAGCCGCTCGCGACGCCGGCGACGCGCAAGCTGGCGCGCGATCTCGGGGTCGACCTGCGGCGCGTGCCGCCGACCGGCCCGGGGGGCCGCGTGACGAAGGACGACGTGCGGGCGCTGGAGGCGCCCGAGGGGGCCGAGGCGACGCCGGTGCTGTCCGAGGTGGCGCCGAGGCGGCTGGCGGGCGCGGCGGCCGAGCTGCTCGAAGAAGAAGAGGACCGCGGGCGCGGGGCGGTCCGGCGCGAGGGGGAGCGCGGCCGCGGGCTGCCGGCGGCGCCGGGCGACGAGCGCATCCCGCTGCGCGGCGTGCGCAAGCGGATCTTCGAGGGGATGTCGCGGTCGAAGCACACGGCGGCGCACTTCACCTTCGTCGAGGAGTGCGACGTCTCGGCGCTGAAGGAGCGCCGCGCGCGCCTGCGCCCGCTGGCCGAGAAGGAGGGCGTCAAGCTGACCTTCCTGCCCTTCTTCGTGAAGGCCGTGGTCGCCGCGCTCAAGAGGCACCCGACGCTGAACAGCGCGTTCGACGAGGCGACGCAGGAGATCGTCGTCCGGAAGAGCTACCATATCGGCATCGCCTCCGCGACCGAGGCCGGGCTCATCGTGCCTGTCGTGCGCGACGCGGATCGCCGGAGCGTCCTCGGGATCGCGAAGGAGATCGCGCGGCTCGGCGAGGACACGAAGTCGGGGCGGGTCAAGCCGGAGGATCTCGGCGGCTCGACGTTCACGATCACGTCGCTCGGCCAGCAAGGGGGGCTGTTCGCGACGCCGATCCTGAACTTCCCCGAGGTCGCGATCCTCGGGATCCACCAGATGAAGCAGAAGCCGGTGGTGCGCGACGGGCAGATCGTGATCGGCGAGGTGATGCTGCTGTCGCTGTCGTTCGACCACCGGATCATCGATGGTCACGTGGGGGCGGCGTTTGCCTACGAGATCATCGGGTATCTGGAGGATCCGGATCGGCTCTTCCTCGAGATGAGCTGAGCTGAGCGAGAGGCCCGGCCGCCGGACCTGGGCTCGGTCGCGGCGGCGGGCGCCACGACCTGCGCCGCGCCGTCGCGCTCCTGCGCGGCCCAGGCGCGCTCCTGCGCGGCCCCCGCACCCTCCTGCGCAGCCCCGGCGCCCTCCTGCGCGGCCCCCGCACCCGCCTGCGCAGCCCCGGCGCCCTCCTGCGCGGCCCCGGCGCCTCTGCTGCGCAGCCCCCGCGCCCTCCTGCGCGGCCCCGGCGCCTCTGCTGTGCAGCCCCCGCGCCTCCTGCGCGGCCCCGGCGCCCCTGCTGCGCGGCCCCGGCGCGCTCCTGCGCGGCCCCGGCGCCCCTGCTGCGCAGCCCCCGCGCCCTCCTGCGCGGCCCCGGCACCCCTGCTGCGCAGCCCCATGGGTGTCCTGTGTCACAATCGCTTGGCTCCTGCGCGGCCCCGGCACCGTCCTGCCCGCCCCTGTGGGCGTCGTGAGCAGCCCTGGTTCGACGCCTGCGCACCGCCGCCACCCCTGCTGCGCCGCCCCAGGCACGCATCGGCGTGAACTGCGCAACATTTTCCCCTCCTGCGCCCCCTCCGCGGGAACCACGGAGCTGCTTGCGACGTGAGCACCGCGCTCTCCTTTTCTGGCCAGAGCTCCTGGTGTGCCGATACGCTTGTCGGATCATCCGCCCTTCCGTCCAGAGGGGCGCTGACCCCCGACAAGGAGGCGACGTTTCATCATGGCACCGAAGGCACCCATCCCCGCGTCCTCCGCGACCAGGAAGGCCCCCCGGAAGCGCGCTTCGAGCGACTCGGACGGCGCACCGCCGCCGTCCCGCGGCGCGGCGGCGTACACGCTGAGCGCGGCTCGAGAGGCCGAGCTGCTCCGAGAGGCGGAGTCGCTCGGCGAGAACACGCTCTTGTTCCCGGGCAAGCTCGCTCGACGCGTCATCTGGTCGAGCCGCATTCTGCTCGCCGCCGAGCGCGACGCGGTGGATCTCGTGCGGACCCCGTTCCCCGAGGACGAGCCCCCGATCACGCGCGAGGACCTCCACACGTTCCGGGACAAGATCGAGCTCCTGCGCGTCACGCAATCGCGCTGGCAAGCCGCACAGCGGCGCCGGGAGCGGGCCATCGCGGCGTTCGAGAAGCCGGCCACCGAGGCTGCAGCGCTCCGGCGAACGCTCCTCCGCTTCTTCGCTCTTCGTTTCAAGAAGAGCCCGGAGGGTCAAAAGCGACTCGCGGCGATCCGCGCGGGCAGCGGCGATGCGGATCTCGTGCAGGACGTCTCCGACCTCCTCGTGCTCTGCGCGGAGCACGCGGAGGCCCTCCGGGAGGCGCCTCGCGGCGAGGCCGCCGCCGCGGCCCGCCTCCGAGAGCTCTCGCCGCTGCTCACGCGCGTGCTCGCCGACAAGACGTTCACTCCCGAGGCGCAACGCGCGCGCAAGGTCCGCGACGCCGCGTACACGCTCGTCGTGACCGCGGAGCGGAGGCTGCGCGCCGCCGCCGAATACTGGTTTGCCGGAACCGACAAGATGAGGGACTATGCGCCGTTCCCCGTCACCCGAGGCGCATCCGCCGGCGGCAAGGAGGCGGGCGACGTCGACGCGGAGGAAGGCGGCGCGCCGGAGGAGGTCGAGCCGTCGGCGGCGACCTAGTCGGGTAGACCGGGGTCGACTGCCCCCCGGCCCCCCACAGATCCGGACGTGCGGAATTCCCGCATCCGGCTCTTCGGGACACGGGTTCGCTACGAGCGTGCAGGAGCGGGGTGCCTGATGCGCGGCCGCGGAAGGGGATACCTCTCCAGCAGCCGGTGCATCCGCTCCCAGGTCATCTTGGCGTTCTGCGAGCGGCGATCGAGCCACTTGCGCCACACCGCCACAACCTCCCAGGCGAAGCGACGGAGCGCCTCCGAGTTCCCGGTGATCCCGTAGTACTCGTAGTGACCCCGCAGCTTCATGGCCAGGCTCCCCTGCTGGCTGCTCAGCTCATCGTGCATGAGGTCCCTGCACCACTCCGCCACGCGCCGCAGCGCGCGGCTGAAGCGGTCCTTGGCGGTCCTGCGTTTGATCGCCCAGTTGCCTCGCCGCGACCTGCCCCAGTGATGCATGAAGCCGAGCAGATCGAACGTCGACGGCCACATCGGCGACGCCCCGCCGCTCGGCGGGGGTCTCTTCGGCGGCCGCTGGAACGGCAACAGGCGCGTCTTGTCCGGGTGCAGGCTCAGCCCGTACTTGCCGAATCTCTTCGGTAGCACGGCCATCACCCGGCGCGCGTCTTCTCCCACTTCGAACAGCAGCACCGCGTCGTCCGCGTAGCGGATGAGGTGTACCCTGCCTCGAAGCCGGGGTCGGACGTCGCGCTCGAACCACGTGTCGAGCACCTCGTGCAGGTAGATGTTCGCCAGGATCGGCGAAACCACGCCGCCCTGCGGTGTGCCGGCCTCCGGGTAGCTGAGGCTACCGTCTTCATGCACGCCCGCGTGCAGCCACTTGCTGATGAGACGGAGCAGCACGCCGTCTCGTACCCTGCGGCGCAGCGCATCCATCAGGTGCTGACGGTCCACCGTGTCGAAAAACTTTCGGATGTCGACCTCGATGACCCATCCGCCCGCCATCTCCATCGCCTTGTCCCAGAACGACGCGAGCGCTCGGTGTGCCGAACGGCCGGGCCGGAAACCGTACGAGCAGTCAAGAAAATCCTGCTCAAAGACGGCCTCCAGCACCATGGCCACCGCGCGCTGCCGGATCTTGTCCTCAAAGGTCGGGATGCCGATCGGGCGTGTTTCCCCGTTGCCCTTCGGGATATGGACCCGCCTCACCGGCGGCGCGCGGTACGTGCCCGCCTTGGCTCGTTCCAGCAGCGACCGGAGGTTGTCCTCCAGTTGCTCCGCGTACTGCTCCGCGGTCTGCCGGTCCACGCCGGGCGCGCCGTCCTTGCGCGTTCGCCGGTAGGCTTCGCGCATCCAGTCCAGGTCGATGTGATGGGCGAGCGTCGTCAGCACCATGGTGGGTGCCTGCCGCGCCAGCTCCGCTATTCGTTCGAGTTTCGTGCAGACGGTTTCGGAGCCCGATGTCTCCTTCATCTTTCCCTCCAACGATCCCGTGCCCCGGTGCTCCCCTTCCCTCCACGGGGTCCCTCGGGTTGGTTCCCCCGCTTCCGCGGTACTACGAGTGCACTCCGACTTCCCGTCGCCCCCGCTCCGCTCGCTTGCGCTCCGCTCGGCGGTTCCACCTCTCGGTGGAGGCGGCGGGACCTCCCAGGTTCCTCGGGAAACCCTTGCGTACGTGCCCTGGTCTCTGACCCCGGTGGGTCGCCACGCCAGGCCCTGCGACCGGGGGCTACCCGGGCTCGCTCTTGACGCGACGATGTTGTCTTCCGCTGCGTTCACGGCGTCGACCCCACGACCTCTGATCTTTCGAGGCTCCATCCCACGGCCCGCACGCTCGCTGTCTACGCTTCGCGACGCCGGTCGCCCGGCGCCCCGCAAGACTCGCTTCCGGCTGGTGGGCCAACCTTGCCGGGCGGGACTCTCACCCGCAGGGTTTCTTCGCGAAGTTTCAGCTCATCGCTTCCTCCTCGCCCAGGCTTGGCCTGGCGCACGAACGCCGATCACATTGAAATTCCGCTAAAATCGACTCATGGGAAGAGGACCGCAAGGGCGCAAGGGGCGCAAGGGGGGAGAAGAAGTTAATTCTATCTCTGTTCCCTTGCGCCCCTCGCGCCCTTGCGGTCTCTCGTCTGACTGGGTGCCGTGCCCTTCCAGCGTGCTCCTCGGCGGCTCCGACGGGTGCCACAATCTGTTGAATTTAGCTGAATTTTAACCTGTTCGGCGTTCTAGGCGAGGACGAGGGGGAATCGCCATCGCCGATCGGCCTGAGTCGGATCCACCACGCGTCCTCGGACGCTCACGATGCCCCTGGCTGGGCGGTCACGGGCTACCGTGAGCTACGGTGGCGTTGGAGCGCCTTGACGACCCCCACCAAACGATGACATGATATCTTAAACGTTCAGTGAATTGGAGCAGGGAATGGCCCGACGAGGACGGCTGAACATCGACGATACTCCCAAACCCGGCGCTGGCGGCGGTGGAGGGATCTCTCCAGGGAAACTGGATCCGTTCGAAGGGAAAGACTCATTCGACGGTGAGACGTTCGATGGGCTCACTCTGGAACGAGCGGACCTGAGCGGCCGAGATTTCTGTGATTGTGTGTTCCGGCGTTCGAAGCTCGGCGAGAGCCGCTGGACGCGCACCCGGCTCGAGAACTGCGTGTTCGAGAGCTGCGATTTGACCAAAGCCGACCTCACCATGCTCTCGCTGCGCGGCGTGGCGTTCAACTCGTGCAAATTGATGGGCATCAACTGGACGAACATCACGAAATACCCCGACGTGTCGTTCGAGGATTGCGACATGCGATACGTCATCATGGATTCGCTCGCGCTGCGCAAGACGCGCTTCGAGCGGTGCGCGATCACCGAGTCGGTCTTCGCCGCGACGGACCTCGTCGGGGCCGTGTTCGAGGAGTGCCGCTTCGCGGGGACACGCTTCGAGGATTGCGACCTTGGAAACGCGCAGTTCCCTCGGTCCCAGGATCTGTTCATCGATCCGGCGAAGAACCGCGTGAAGGGCGCCCGCATTCCGCTCGAAGCGGCGATCCTCCTCGCGGCCTCGTTCGGCATGCACGTGCTCGGCTTCACGGAAAAGGACAGCCGATGACGGCCCGAGCGGCTACTCCGCAGCGAGGCGCCTCGCGAGCGCTCCCCGCGCGCCGTGGAGCGCCCTGGTGCGCCATTTGTACGCCGTGCTGAGGGGTATCTCTCTCGTCTCCGCGATCTCCTTCATGGAGATCTCGAAGAGGTCGCGCTGGACCAGCACCGAGCGCAGCTCGAACGGCAGCTCCAGGACGAGTGATCTCAGCACGTTCCGCCGCTCCTCGGCGAGGAGGTGATCGAGGGCCGTCGCGCCGCCGCCGGCCTTGCGCAGCTCCTCCGGATCCGTGATCACCTCGCGCCGGTGAGAGGCCTTCGCGTGGTAGTGCGCGGCCAGGTTCACCGCAATGCCGTTCAGCCACCGCGCCACGGAGCCGCGCGCCGGGTCGTGGCGGCCAAAGCTCGTCCACGCCGCGAGGAACACTTCCTGGCTCAGGTCGTGTCGATCGCGCTCCGGCACGCGGAGCTTCCCCAGCCACCGGTGGACGCGCCGGATCGTCTCCGCCTGAAAGAGGGTGCTGAAGGCGTGCTCACGGCCGATGTCCGCCCCAGGCTTCCCCCCGTCGTACGGAGATCCCGGCGGCACCGTCGTCCGCGGCGCGACGCGAGGCGCGCTGGACGCGACCGGACGAGCCGTCCTGTCGTGCCGCGCCACAGGGGCCGGCTCCTCGGCGAAGCTGCATGATCCGCTGGAATGCACGATCGCCCCTCGCGGCGGCAGCGCAGGAAATTCCATGGCTCGCCTCTCAATGAAACGTGAATGCTCCGTGAGGATCCTCGCTCGCGCGCGGACAAGCCCGCTCACGAGGCGCTCAATCCCCTGCTGGCCGCGGCCACGAACCACGGTTGTGCAGCGCGACCTTCGTCACGAAGGCCGTTTCGCGCTCGGCCGTGGCCTACCGCGCGGCCTTCACCTGAGCCGGTCGAGCAGCGCTTCGCGCTCCGCGGCCAGGCGCCCGCGCGGGAACCTCCGTCCGTGCTCCTCCAGCAGGCGTCGCGCCTCGACGAGCGACACGATGTCACCGGCCTCCACGGCTGTCCGCGCGCGGGCGACCAGATCCCGTTCGCGGGATCCGCCCGCCGGGCGCTGCCTCGCTGGCCGGCCTGCCGGCGCGGCGGGGGCGAGAGAGGCCTTGACCGGCGCTCCGTGCGTCGAGCGGGCGGGCGTGGACGTGGCCTCCGCAGGGTCGCTCGCGGCCTGCGCGCCCGGCGGCGCGATCGCGGTCGAGACCAAAGCAGCCCTGGAGCTCTGGACGGGCCCGGCCGGCTCGGCGTGGCTCGTGACCAGCACGGCGAGCGCCGCCGCAAAGGCGATGACCATCCCGTCCGCCATCGAGCGCGTGGGGCCGTCTCGCCGCTGCCGGCGCCGCGCGAAGAGCCAGGGTGGGAACAGGACCGCGCGCAGCCGGCGAGCGCCGCGGTCTCGGTGCCTCGCTTCCCACCGGGCCGCCGCCTCTTCGAACTCCTCCCAGGCCCGGCGCAGGCGACTTCGCGCGGTCTCCAGCGGGATCTCCTGCTCTCGGGCGACGTCGGCGATCGGCCGCTCCAGGAGCTCGCACGCGATGAAGACCCCGCGGTGCCGCTCGCCGATCTGCTCGATGAGCTGCCGCACCAGCGCCGCCTCCTGGCGCGCGATGGCGTGCTCCTCGGGGCTCGGACGCTCATCGCGGAGCGCCGTCTCGTCAAAGCCCGTGAGCGCCTCCTCGCGTCTGTGCGCTCCCCGGCGGTGATCTCGAGCCGTGTTCAGGACGACACTGTCGCAAAAGGCGCTCGGATTCCTGGCCGATCGGGCCTGCTCTCGCCTCTCCCAGAGGCGCACCATCGCGTCCTGCATGACGTCGTCGATGTCCCGCGAGGGCACCCCGACGTAAGTAACGAGCGATCTCACGCGGGCGGGTAGAGGGCAGGTCGGCGTTGCTCGGTCCACGATCCAGCAGACGATCCGGGCCCGGTCCGAAGGTTCAACAATCGACCGAGCCCCCGGAAGAAGGTGGGACAGACGGCGCCACCGTACGCGTTCGCGAAGAGGGGGAACACGGGGCCGGCGAGGGTTCCTCCCCTCGGATCGCAGCGCTGCCCGCCGGGGGAGCTGCTCCGTTGCTTGGCGACGCCATGGCGGCATTCCTCATTCCGCCCTCCTGAGCCCCCTGGTGGAACCAAGACACAAAGACATTCCTTCATCGATGCTCCAATTCTCTTTCGTTCATCGATCCGGTGACGATTCTGGCCGTCCTGAACGCGGTCGTGAACGAGAATTCCCGGCGGTTCCGGGAAACGGCGCGTTGACAGGGGCCCGCGCGAAAGAGTATTCAGGGTGACGTGCGTCACGCGCTCTGCTCCTTCTTGCCGTGCGTCTTCATGGGAGTCGTCGCGGTGGTGGAGGGCGTGGCGAGCGCAAGCGAGCCGCATGCGGTCTCGGGTCCGCGCGAAACATCGACCCTGGCGAGCTCGCTGCGCCGTGCTCGGCAGGCGCGCGATGCGGGGCGGTGGGTCGAGGCCGCGGCGGCGTACGAGCTTTCGCTGAAGGCGGCCGACGCGGCGTGGACGACCGACGCGGAGCGCGCCGAGATCGCCGCGGAGCTCGGGCTGTGCGAGCTCGCGCTGGGCAGGTATCGAGACGCGGCCGAGCACCTGGCGCAGAGCTTGAGGCACCGTGACGCGCTCCGCAGCGGGCTGGCGGAGCGGGCCGAAGAGGGATTGAAGAAGGCCGAGCGCCGGGTGGTGACGTTCTACCTGGGTGTGAATCCACCGGACGCCGAGGTCCTCGTCGATGGAAAGACGCTGGGTCGCCCGGCGCCGACCTACGAGCTGTTCCTGGAGCCGGGGCACCACACCGTGCGGGCGCGGCTGGATGGCCACGCCGAGGCGCTGGGCGCGTTCGAGGGGCAGGCAGGCAAGGACAGCTCGCTGACGCTGAAGCTGCGCCGCGCGCCGGAGCGCGGCGCGCCGCAGGCGGCCGGCGGCGGCCCGGCGCGGGCGGCGGATCCGGCGGCGCGGCCGGCGGCGCGGTCGGCGGTCCCCGTGACGGAGCTGCGGATCGGGGGCGCGGCGCTGGCGACGGCCGCGCTGGGGGCGGGCGCGGTGCTCCTGCTACGGGCCGATGTGCTCGACGGCAACCTGGCCGAGCGGGACGTGGTGCGCCGCCGGCGAGGCTGGACGTCGACGACCTGCTGGTGGCCGAACGCACCCTCGGCGTGCACGGAGATCCGCAAGGAGGTGGCCGAGCGGGATCTGTTCGCCACGCTCGGCAATGTGGCGCTGGCGACGGGGGCCGTGTTCGGGGTCGCGACGGCGGCGTCGTTCCTCGCGGAGGGATGGCTCCTGGGCGACACGCCGGCCCGTGAGGTCGTCCAGGTGGTCCCGAGCGCGGCGGGAACGCAGGCCGGGCTCGTTCTTCAGGGCGTCTGGTGAGGCGAAGCGGGGCGATGGGGATGCGCGGGACGCGAGGTCGAGGAGCGCTGCGTTCGGTCGCAGTGATCGCGCTCTGTTGCGGGAGCGCCGCGGGGGGCGCCGGGTGTTCCTATGCCGCGGACTGCGCGGCGACCTACAGCTGCGAGCCGCTCCCCGGCGAGACGCCGCCCGTGCTGCCGGCGTCACCGTGCGACGGCGATCCCGCGACGAGCCCGGCGAAGGACGGGTGCGGGGTGTTCGTCGCGCGGCGCGGCGACGACGCAAGCGACGGGACGAGGGAGGCGCCCGTCAGGACGCTGCGGCGCGCGGTGGAGAAGGCCGCGGAGCCCGGGGGGACGCGGCGGGTGTACGCCTGCGCGGAGGATTTCGCGGAGGCGGTCGTGCTGCCGTCGGGGGTCGCGATCTGGGGCGGGCGGGACTGCGCCGCCGAGGCGTGGACCTGGGGCGGCGAGGAGAGCTTCACCGAGATCGCGCCGGCGCCGGAGCGGGTGCCGCTCACCGTGGAGGCGCGCCAGGCGAGCATGACGTCGGCGGTGTTCGGCGTGCGGCTCGTGGCGGCGGACGCGACCCGGCCGAGCGGGTCATCCATCGGGATGATCGTGCGCGAGGGCGCCGCGGTGGAGGTGGTGTCGAGCGAGATCCTGACGGGGAACGGCGCGGATGGGGCGGACGGGGAGAGCGCTCCCCAGGACACGCCGTGGCGGGCGCCGGATGGGGTGGGTGGCCAAAAGGGGGGGGATGGGTGCCGGGCGGGCTGGACCGAGGGCGCTCCGCCGGCGGTGACCGTGTGCGAGGACGGCACGAGGTCCATCGGCGGCGCGGGCGGCGACGGCGACGTCGCTGCGGGCGGCGACGGCGAGCCAGGTGCACCGGCGCCTGGCGTGACACCGGGGTCTGGCTCGGTGGACGATGGTGAAGGGGGAAAAGGCGGGGCGATGACCTGTACGCCCGGCGAGTGGGGCGACGATGGCGAGCCCGGCGCGAACGGGGTCGGTGCCGGGAAGGGAGTGGAGGACCGGCTCAAGTACGGAAGCATCAGCGCGCGCGGCTGGCAGGGGTTCTCGGGACAGGACGGCCAGAACGGACGGATCGGCCAAGGGGGCGGCGGTGGGGGCGGCGTCGGAACGAACGGGCAGTGCCGCCCAGTGGATCCGCAAGGCGGACCGTCCGGCGGCTCGGGCGGGGCCGGCGGCTGCGGAGGGCGCGGTGGCCAAGGCGGTGGCTACGGAGGCGGCAGCTTCGGGATCATCGCGCTGCATGCTCACGTCCTGGTGGACAGGACCGCTATGATCACCGGCGATGGGGGTCGCGGCGGCAACGGGGGGCGGGGGCAAGAGGGTGGCTGGGGCGGGCCAGCGGGCCCCCGTGGAGCTATCGCCCCCGCGGCCTACTTTGCATGCGACGGGGGTTGGGGTGGCGCCGGAGGCAAAGGCGGCCATGGCGGCGGAGGGCTCGGGGGCGTATCCATCACCATCGCGCTCGTGGACAGCAGTGTTCACCTCACGGAGAGCGCCGACTGGGCCTGGGGAGCCTCTGGTGCCGGCGGAGTCGGAGGCGATCCGAACGACGATAACGCCAGAGCGGAGAACGGCCAGACCGCCGTCCTCTGGGAGTTCCCCGAGCTGATTGTGCCGCCCCAATGAGGCCGTTCGCACGGGAATGATCAGGGAGAGAGGATCATGAAGATCACAGCCGCTGCATGGATCGTGCTGCTGTCCTCTCCGGCCGCCCTGGGGTGCGGAGCGGAGCCGTTCGGCCCACCGTGCGCGGAGGGGGGCACCTGCGACCCAGAGCCCGCGGCCTCGGAGGAGGAGTGTCTCGAGGGGCTCGCCGCGCTGCGCGTGCAGGCCGGGTGCGGGGTGTTCGCGAGCCGGTCGTTTGGAGACGACAGCAATCCCGGCACGATGGAGAAACCGGTGAAGACGCTCGCCCGTGCGGTCGCGCTCGCACCGCGTGCTCGCGGGCGGGTGTTCGCCTGCACCGACTCTTACGCCGAGGGCATCACGTTGCGCTCCGGCATCGATCTGTGGGGCGGGTTCGCTTGCTGGTCGAGATGGAGACACTACACGGAAGGGGTGACCAACAAGCCGGCGATCCTCTATTCACCAAACGAGGGGGGTCCCCCGATCACCGTGGTGGCAGCGCAGGACGACGGCGAGGGGGCCACCGACGGCATATCGACGATCGTGGACATGCACGTGCAGCACGAGCGCAGATTGCAGCCGGATCGCTCTTCCATCGCGATGAGGCTCCAGCCGGGCGCGAACGTGGAGGTGCTTCGAAGCGTGATCCAGGCGGACAGGGGAGGAGGAGGCAAGCACGGCGAGGATGCGGTCTACGTTGATCCGCAGCCAGCGTACGGGGAGATCGGAGCGATCGGCAGGGACGCTTGCTCGGGAGCGACCGTGGCCGGCGCGCCCGCCGTGACGACCGTGTGCGGCGACCTGGTGTCGACAGGCGGCAAAGGGGGCGACGGGACCCCGGACCGCGGTGGCGATGCCGAGGACGGCAAGCCACTGCCGGCCCCGAACTCCAGGGACGTAGGCCTGGGCGGCGCCGGCGCGAAAGACGGCGCCCGGTGCGAGGACGGCCGCCGTGGGGGAGACGGCGTGCCGGGCGGGCCCGGCGTAGCCGGCCAGGGTGGACGCCTCACCGAGGCCGGGTGGGAAGGCGTGCCTGGCAGCCAGGGCGGCACGGGAGCGCCTGGCCAGGGGGGCGGCGGGGGCGGCGGCGCGCCGGGCGGCCGGAGCGCCTGCGGCAACGCGGCGCTGGGAGGAGGATCGGGCGGCTCGGGCGGCGGCGGCGGCTGCGGCGGCGCGGGCGGCCGCGGCGGCGGCGCGGGCGGCGCGAGCATCGCGATCTTCGCCCATGCCGGCAGCAAGCTGACGCTGCGGGAAACGCGCGTCATCACGGGCACGGGCGGCGGTGGAGGCCAGGGGGGTCGAGGCCAGTTCGGCGGGCAGGGTGTGCAAGGAGGCCCGCCGGGGCAGGCGCCGGAATTGGGGGGCGAATACGCCTGCCGAGGCGGCTACGGCGGCGGAGGCGGCAAGGGCGGCTACGGCGGCGGGGGCGCCGGCGGGCCCTCGATCGGCATCGCCTATGCCGACGACGAGCAGCTCACCCTGGATCGCGTCACGTTCGAGATCGGCCCAGGGGGCCCGGGTGGCATCGCGGATGTGCTCGACGAGACGCGCGACAAGGCGAACCGAGGCAGCGACGGCTTCGCTGCCGAGACGATGCGCTTCTCGCCGTAGGGTCTGCGCCCGGGATTGCCGCCCCCGACTGCTCCCCTTTGCCCGATCGGGAGCAGCGGAGGACGAGCGAGCTGGGCTTGAGCTTGTTGCGCGCGAGCGGTCATCGTGCAACGAAAGCCATCCAACCGCACCGTCCGCTGTGGCGAGCCGAGTTACGTAAGGTTTACCTCGTACATCGAAGCGACATACCCAGGCGCGATCAGCGTCGTACGCGACAGCACTTCCAATGGACACCGGTGGTGCGATTTGCAAACTCGGCAGCTGTTCCAGCATCTTTTCGCCTTCCACACGCCATCGAAACGCCTTCGCCCACCCAACGATTTGCCGGTCTGCCGCGGTGCGCAGCGCCGTCGGCAGCAGCGGTTTGTTGAGCAGTCTGCTGTTCACGATGATTTCAGACCTTCTCCACCCTGACGCCACGCGGATGCTGGGCGAGCGCGGAGAGATCTCCGAGATCCGAGGTGCGTACGGTTCCGCCTGGCTCCGCGAGCGCGACGACGAGCGCATCGACCGCGGAGCCTCGACGGGCTCGCCTCCGGAGCAGCGCAGCCCGCCGCGCCAGCGGCTCGAAGATCTCCTCCACGATGTCGCACGTCTTGAGAAAGCTGTTCGCCAGGGCGTCACGACCAGGATGCCCTTGCAAGCACTCCACGAGCACGACGGAGGGGACAAAGGGCGGCCACAGGTCCTGCTCGCGAAGCACCAGGATCAGCGCCGCTGCCTGCCGGGATCGCTCGGCCAGACGGGTAACTCCGCCCGAATCGAGAAGCAACACGCCGGTCAGCCCACCTGGCGGGTGGGCTTTCGCGCAACCCGTCGCGCGACGGCGCCAGCGCGAGCGCGCTCGCCTGCGGCAGGCGGCCCGACCTCCGCCACCAGCTCCGCCACGTAGCGGTCTGTCTCGGCGAGCAGATCAAGCCGACGCAGCTCAGCCCGCACCGCCTTTTGCAGCAGCTCCGAGGCCGGAAGACCACGCGCCTTCACAAGCTCATACAAATCGTCGGGGAGGTAGACCTGCATGCGGGGCATACGTCTAACTGTACACCCTCGAAGATCGAGCGCAACGAAGCGGCTCATTGGCGCCATCGCGGCCGGCCCCGGCCGTGAGCGCACGAGCTCGTGCTCGTGCGGGTTCGTGGCCGTCCGGCGCTCAAGAGCAACCGGTCTGCGGTGTCGGGAGCTCGAGAGCACCCCATGCCCGCAGCGGCTTTCTTCAGGGATGCCCTCTGATTACCGGACACCTGCCCAACGGCTCGCCGGTCTGCGGCGCGCAGCGCCGTCGCCAGCAGCGGCTTGTTGGGCGTGTGGCCATCAGCGCTGCGACTCTTGTTCTGATCTACGCCTGTACCGGACGGGAGACACGCGACGGCAGCTCGTCAGGCTCCGCTCGCGTCGAGCGCCTGCAGATCGCGATCTCGGCCAACGTTGATCCGATGCACGAAGTGCTTCAGTGCCAACACGGGATCAATGCCGTCCATGGTTATCGGCGCGAGGGTGGGATAATCGAAGCGCGTCTCTAGTATGCTTTGTCGCGTCGGTCTCCCGATCGATGGATCCAGCGCGATACGAAACGCGCTCAGCTCAACAGTCTGACATGTGGGAAGGTTCAACATCGCTTCGGAGGCGTGACGAAGCGCCAGGCCGGTAACCAGCCGCATGTACTGCTCGCGGATTCGCTTCTCGCTCTTCTCCTTATAGCTGACCTTCCCGCTGGCAAGGAGCTTCGCCTCCGTCGTCGGCACGACGCTTGGCTCTGGAACATCGAGGCTAAGCGAAATTACAGTCGAAGAATGCACGTCGAAGCTTACGTTGCAGGGCGCAGGTAGATCGAGCGGCAGGGTGGCTTCCAGCGCTTCGCGCATGCGGGTCACCTTCCCTTCCTTGAGCTCGCGCAGCGCGTGCAAGCGCTCATCCTCTTCCCGTTTGAACTCCGTGCGTGCCGCCTCGATCTCCGCTTCATGCGCTGCGCGCGCCGTCGCGAGCACCGTCTGCGCTCGCGCCACGTCTTCGCGCGCGAGCGCGTCGAGCGCTTCTTGCAGTCGGTCACGCGCATCTTGCTCCACCGTCTTCTGGAGTGCATCGTGCTGCTGCTTCGCTTGCCTCACCGCCACGAACTGCGTCACGACCACGCCGGCGATTCCGACGAGGAGTGCGTAAGTAGGAATCGACGACCCGTCGACGCCCTGCACGAATGACAGACAGACCCCGCCGATACCAATAATCCCAAGGAGTACCTGCGCTTGCCGGACTCCGCGCGTTTCCGGACGAAAGGAGGCTAGCGCCACCTCCACCTCGTGGTCGGCCTGCTTGCGCAATTTCCGCGCCTTCGCCTCGCTGTTTGGCGGGGTCGGCGCCACGAATGCGTGCGGTTCATAATTTCGACGCTCCGCGAGATCGGCGTAGAGCCGATCGCGATCTTCCACCTCCGGCGCGTCGTTGGCGATGCGATCAATGTCCTGCTCGCGTTCCTGGTGCTCCTCGTACTCCAACCGCCAGGCCCTAATCTGTGCGTCCTTTGCTTCCTGCTTCCGTTGTACCGCGCCATCGCGCTCGGCGGCGATCCGACGACGCTCGGCCTCGCGCTCCGCGCGGACGCGAGACCGGTCCTGCTCGCGCTCGTAGCGAACCATCTCCCGCTCGATGGCGCGGCTCTGCATAGCCTCGGTACGCCTCGTCTGGCGTCGGCCATCGGCGGCGGCTCGATTGGCTGACTTCTCCATCTCCCGCGCGAGCGTTCCGAGAAAACCTGTTCGGCGTCCCATCGGGTCTGCTCTCCTCCGGGCAAGAGCCAAGCCTAGAGCCGCGCAGCTTGTCAAGCGTTCGATTGTCCTCCGTGCTACTTCGAGCCATCGAGAGCGTCGCCTCCCCAGGCATCACCGGCGCCGGTTGCGATCAGGGCGGAAGCCGAGGCGCGATGCTCAGGGTGCGCACTCCAAGGTGCCACGTTTTCGGCCTCTTAGCGTTCTCGTCACCTACTACGCCCAACTATCAGTCGGTTGGTCAACCGAAGCCGCCGGAGCAGGTCTGTCTAGATCGTCGCCTTCTTGTGCCCTCCCCCACGGAAAAATCTCACGGATCCGCGCTGCGTCGCAAGCCCTGTAGCCGGCCATCGTGATCCGTAGAATTTGTCGATCTCCTGAGCCATGAGATCGAGCCGGGCGCGGTGAGGGGGTGGTACGTGTTGATCCAGTACGCCATGTTCGATTCCGTGGCTTGGATCGTGATCAGCAGAGCGCTGACGCCCGTCTGCCCAACGCCTGAATCAAGGCGCGCCGCGAAGCGGCGTCGGCTTGAATGAATTGTTAGGCCGCGGCATGTGCGAACGACTCAAGACGACCGCAACTCTTACAACGGTAAGTGACCACAGGTAGCGCCTTGTTGCCGGATTGAACGGCAGAGAACCGCCAAAGTGAGGTATTGGGAGCGCCGCTCGCCCATTCGGCTTGACTGGTGATGTCGCCGGAACCTCGGTCGAGCATGAAGCCTTTCTCTAGCTCTCCGTCACACCTGATGCATCTATCCATGGTAACCCCGATATGTTTAGAGCGGCCTGACCATCAGTCGACTGGTCAACCGAGGCCGCCGGACCAGGTCTGTCTGGATCGTCACCGTTTGTGACCTCCCCTCACGGAAAATCTCACGGATCGGCGCTGCGCCGCAAGGCCCAGATGCTGTCCAGCGCCATAGGACAGATCCGCCGAACACCGGCGACAACCGCCGTCTTTCCTGGGGGCCGGGGGCGCCTGGAAGGGGCGCGGCGGACGCGCAGCCGGAGGCGCCGTGCCGCGTCGCGCCTGAGTGACACGGCGCGGTCGCCTCATCGTGAGGTTGCCGGACACATCCCGGTCCGTTCACACCCCTGGACCGAAGGGGCCGTCGAGGGGGCTACAGACGGTCAGGCCGCCGCGTTTCAGCACGTGGGTGGAGATCCTCGTCGTGCTCACGTCGCGGCGGCCGAGGAGCTCCGAAAGGCGGCTCTGACCTGGAGAGAAGGCCGAGCGCGCGCACCCCTGTCTCACCCCGCTGGCGAGCGCCCCTGATGTCGGATGACGTCCGCCGTAAGGCCTCTCGCCTTCGCGACATCGCGCCTCTCCGCTCGCCGCATGGGCCTTGGCCAGCGCCTCTCGTTCTGGCAGTCTCTGCTGGTCTCCTCGAGACGGTGTCTTCACCGGCGACGCGCCCGCTCGCGCAGCAAGGACGGCGACTCCCGTCAGGCTCCGCGGGCTCGCAGGAGGCGAGAGCTGGGGGGCATGCGAACGAACATCGTCATCGAGAGCGCGATCCGCCGTACCGCTGTGCTGCTCGCGATCTCCGCGCTCGGCGCGTGCAGCGCCGAGACGCCGCCTTACGAGGGCCTGCCGCTGCGCGACGCGCTGAGCGCCGCGCCGGAGGTCCTGGCGGCCTTGCCCGAGGAGGCCCTCCACGACGTCGCGGTGCGGCTGGAGGAGGCGCACCGCGCGCAGGAAGAGGAAACGGCCATCCCCGGCGCCGAGATCGCGAGCGTCCCGGCGCTGGTCCGCAGCGCGGACGCGGCGCGGGAGGAGCTCGGGGAGGACGCGATCGTCCTCGGCGCGCTCGAGCCGTCCACGGAGGGGTTCGTGCTCCGCTCCCTCGCGGCGGAGCGCGGGTCCGAGGGGCCGCTCGCCCGGCCCGTCCTCGCGGGGCAGCCGGCGTCGCCGGAGACCGCGGGGCTCGAGGACGCGGCGCTCGACGGCCGGGCCGGCGCGATCGTGGCGGATCTCGCGCGGCGCGCGGGCGCGCGCGACCTCATCCGCGTCACCGGGCTGCCGGCGGGCGTGGTCGCCCAGGATCGCGCGGTGTACGTCAACGCCGCGTGGCTTGTCGCGCTGAGCGCCCTCTCGCCCTCGGACGCGCCCCCGCCCTCCGGCCCCCCGGGCGGCGCCGTCGCGCTGCCCGAGCTCCCCCGGATCGAGCCGAAGTCGGTGCGCGCCAACCCGTATCACCTCCCCGGCTCGATCGCCGAGTGCGCCGCCGGCGTGCGGGACGTGTGCACCTGCGCCCTGGCCGGGTCCTGCGAGCACGAGCGCACCGATCCGCAGTTCGCCGACGCGCAGGCGGAGTGCGCGTGGGTCAACGCCGACGCGCTGAACGCCGAGGCGCTCTGCGTGCTCGCGCTGATGAGCATCGAGGGGGTGAAGGAGTGCGTCCTCTCCGCGGGCAGCGGCGCGTGCGCCGCGCTGCCGATCGCGGGCCGCGACGGCGCGCTCGCCTTCGCCGCGGACGCGGGCTGCATGGGCGTGCTCGACCGCTGTCTCCAGTACGGCAAGCCGACCGCGCCGTCCGGCATCCCGACCAGCGCGCCGAGCGGCTCGACCGGCTCCAGCGACTGCGGCAGCTGCGGCGGCGGCTGCTCGGGCTGCAACGAGGACGTCGCCGGCTGCAACCAGAACTGCAGCGATTGCAACCAGAACTGCAGCGATTGCAACCAGAACTGCAGCGATTGCAACCAGGACTGCAGGAACGCCAAGGACGGTGATCCGTCGACGACCTGCCGCCTGAGCGCCGGCCGGCGCGACCTGCAAGGAGATCGCCCGGGCGCGCCCGGGCCCCTGGGCGCCGCGTTCTGGCTGCTCATGCCCGCGGGCTACATGCTGCTGCGCATCCGGAGGCGGGCGTGAGCGGGGCGGTGATGCTCTGGCTGCAGCGCCACGGCCTGCCGCCGTGGCTCTCGCCGACCTACGCGGTGATGGTCGCGGTCGCGGGGCTCCTCGGGTCGATGGCGTTCTTCTGGCTTGTGCGCCGGGACCGGGGCGACGTCGGGGTCGAGGGCCGCGCGCTCCTCGGCGGCTACGTCGCCGCGCTCCTCGGCGGCTACGTCTTCGAGGCGCTGCGCGCCGCGCCCGAGGCGCTCGCGCGGGGCTCGTGGGGCCCGGTGCTCCATGCCGGACGGGCCGCGTACGGAGGCCTCATCGCGGGCGTGCTCGTCGCCGGCGTGGTCCTGCTCCGCCGCGGCGCGCCCGTGCTCCCGTTCCTCGACCGGCTCGTGCCCGG
Organism: Sorangium sp. So ce590; assembly: GCF_051521365.1. Classification (NCBI taxonomy): domain Bacteria; kingdom Pseudomonadati; phylum Myxococcota; order Polyangiales; family Polyangiaceae; genus Sorangium; species Sorangium sp. So ce590. The sequence continues at coordinate 2,018,710 of NZ_CP150346.1, read as the reverse complement.
GCTCGGGATCACCTACGCCAGCGTGCGCACGGGGTGCTTCCTCGCGGGGTGCGACTACGGCCGCGTCACGGCGGGCGCGCTGGGCGTCCGGTTTCCCGCCGGCAGCCCCGCGGCGGCGGACCACGCTGCGGCCGGCTGGGTGCCCCTGGGAGCGCCGAGCCTGCCCGTGCACGCCACGCAGCTCTACGAGGCGGCGCTCGGGGTGCTGGCGAGCGCGATCGCCGCCCTCTGGCTCGTCCGGGGGCACCGGGACGGCCGGGCGTTCGGGACCTGGCTCGCGCTCTACGCCGCCGGTCGGTTCTTCATCGAGCTCCTCCGCGGGGACGCCGGGCGCGGCGTGTACGGGGGGCTCAGCACCGGCCAGCTCGTCTCGCTGGCGCTCTTGCTGGGCCTCGCGGCGGCCGTCCTGCGCGCGCGCCGGGCCCGCGGCGCGCGCGGCGCTGCCGCCGCGGCCCCCGCGCTGATGGCGCTCGCGTCGCTGAGCCTCGCCGCGGGCGAGGCCGCGGCCCAGCCGTCGCGCCCCACGTCGCCCACGACAGCGAAGCCCGCGGCCGCGAGCTCGGCACCGCCTGCCCCGACCCCACCGCCGGCACCGGCGCCCTATCCGTACCCGCCGCCACCGGCAGGCGGGTATCCGGCGCCCTACCCGTACCCGCCTCCCCCGCCAGGCGGGTATCTCGCGCCCTATCCGCATGCGCCGCCCCCGGCAGGCGGGTATCCGGCGCCCTACCCGTACCCGCCTCCCCCGCCAGGCGGGTATCCGGCGCCCTACCCGTACCCGCCTCCCCCGCCAGGCGGGTATCCCGCGCCCTATCCGCATGCGCCGCCCCCGGCGGGCGGATACCCCGCGTCTCCCCCGCCCTCGCCTGCGGCCGCCGCACAGCCGCCTGGGCGCTCGCCGGAGACGCCCCCGGAGCCCGCCGCCGAGCAGCCCGCGACAGGCCACCAGGCGGAGGCCAACGCGCGCCGGATGGCGCTCTCGCTCGGGATCTCCGGCTACTTCGTCCCGGGTCGCTTCGCGGTCAAGGACGGGATGTCCGTGGATCTCGACGTCGTCGCGCGCCTCCCCTCGAGCAAGACGCGCCGCTTCGAGATCGGCGTCGAGCTCCGGAGCATCTCGACGACCGACGTCCACCAGATTGCGGTCGGCGTCCCGCTCCGGCTCGTGATGGGCGTCGGCTCGCATGTCGAGATGTCGGTCGGGATCACGCCGGGCTATCACCGCATCTTCTTCGACTCACCCTACTTCGAGAGCGTCGGCGCCTTCGGCGGCCGCTTCGCGTGGGGGATACAGTTCCCGATCACGCCGCACCTGTTCGTCGGTCTCTCTCCGGTGAACTTCCTCTTGCTCGCGTCGGGCGACGTGGACGCGCTCGTGGCGTACGAGCCTGGGCTCTGGGTCGGCGCCGGACTGCTGTGATGGATGTCGCCGGCGCTCCCGCGGGCGGCTCGAGGTCAGCTGAGCACGCCCGCTGTCACGGCCGGGAGGCGCCTGCCTCCGGCTCGTCCTCGTCGCCGAACAGGAGCCCGACCCGGAGCTCCAGCGCCTCGAACGGCTCCGCGCGCACGGGCTCGCCCGCGCCGGCGCTCAGGGTGAACAGGTAGCCTTCGTGCGCCCAGCGATAGACGATCAGGATCCGATTGGCCGGATCGAGGACCCAGTAATGGCCGACGCCGGCCGCGTGGTAGATGGTCCGCTTGTCTCCGAGATCGCGGGCGGCGGTCGAGGCAGAGAGCACCTCGGCGACCCAGTCGGGGCGCTCGGCGACCGCGCCGCCCGGGACTGCCTTGGGGAGCGCGGGGACGCGGTCGCGCCGCCAGCCGGCGAGATCGGGCCGCACCCCCTCGCCGGCGAGCTCGAGGTCGACCTCGGTCGAGAGCCACCAGCCGCCCGGCCGCCCGCCCTCGCCCGTCCGGCCGTCGAACGCGTCCAGGAGGGCGCCCAGCTTGCGCTGCGCGCGTCCGTGCTCCGGGCTCGGGACCGCCTTGTAGACGAGCCGGCCGTGGAGCAGCTCTGCTCCCCGATCGTCGGGCTCGGCGAGCCAGTCCGCGAGGGTGGCGCGCTCGGGCTGCAGCGCCCGGACTGCCGGAAGGATGACGGACATACGGGGAGGCTAGCGCCGTCTCGCGGCGGTCGCACAGCGCAGGCATGGGTGATGGGGTCATTTGAACATGAAGGCGGGAAGGCGGGAAGGCGGGAAGGAAATCATCAAGATCTTCCCGCCTTCCCGCCTTCATGGGACATCTCTCTGGGCAAATGCCCCCACCCCCCAGGCTTGCCCCCCGTTACCCCGGCTCCACCGCAATCTCGTCGAACCGCTCCGCCACCGGATGCCGGCTCCCCGGTTCCCGCGCCGTCCCCGGCCGGATCAGCTGCACCGTGCGCACCCCTGCCGCCGCCGCCGCGTCGAGCTCGGCCACGACGTCCGACAGGAACAGCACCTCGCCCGGGGGCAGCCCGAGCGCCTCCGCGATCCGCTGGTAAGCGCCCGCCTCCCGCTTCGGCCCGGTCGTCGTGTCGAAGAACGCCGTGAAGAGGCCTGTCAGGTCCCCCGAGGTCGTGTGCCGGAACAGCAGCTCCTGCGCCTCGACCGACCCGGAGCTGAACACGGCGAGCGTCACCCCGAGGTCCCGCCACCGCCGCAGCGCCGGCTCCACGTCCGCGTACACGTGGCTCCGGAGCCCCCCCGACTCGTAGGCGCTGCGCCAGATCTTCCCCTGCAGCGCCTTCAGCGTGGTCTCCTTGCGATCCTCGTCGATCCACGCGAGCAGCGCCGCCGCGAGCTCGCCGTCGCTCACCGCCTGCTCGCCCGCGCCCCGCTCGCGCGCCACCGCGCTCCGGGCGGCCTCGACCTCCGGGCTCCCGGCGTGGGCCGACACGTACGCGGCCAGATCCCGGCGCGCCACCGGGAACAACGTGTCGTGGACGAAGCGCACGTCGGTCGTGGTCCCCTCGATATCGACGAGCACCGCGCGCGCAGGGATCGCCGCCACGCTCACGCCGCTAGCCGCGGGAAGCGCGACGCGATGTCCGACCCGGTGTGCTCGGCGACCCACCCCCTCGGGTCCGAGAACCACCGGATGCAGGTGAACGAGGGCGCCGGCCCCATGTCGAACCAGTGCCGCGTCCCGGCCGGAACGCTGATGAGATCGCCCTTCTCGACGAGGAACGAGAGCACGCGCTCCCCCTGATGGATGCAGAACAGCCCTCGCCCCTCGACGAAGAAGCGCGCCTCGTCCTCGGAATGGATGTGCTCGTCCAGGAACTTCCGCCGGATCTCCGCGTGATTCGGGGTGCTCGGCGAGACCGAGATCACGTCCGCCGTCACGAACCCGCACGCCTCGGAGAGCTCCTTCACCGGGCCGGCGTACGCCTCGAGCACCTGCTCCGGCGCCGCCGACGGCGGCAGCGGGCGCTCGGCGGCCCAGCGTTCGAAGCGGATCTGCGACGCGGCGGCGACGCGGACGATGTCCTCGAACGTCGTGTGCTCCTCGGCCCTCGTGGGATCGTCCTCCCGGTAAACCCGCAGCAGGCTCATGAGATCCTCCCTTCCAGAAGCGCGCAGTCGAGCATGAACTCCAGCGCCTCGATATGCTGGATCGTGTCGGCGATGTCCGAGCCCCACGTGTAGAGCCCGTGGCCGGCGATGACGTAGCCGTGCACCGGCGGGTGCGCCGACATGAACGCTTCGACGTCCTCGGCCAGCTTCTGGATGTCCTGCGTGTTGACGAAGACGGGGAGGAGCACCGCGCGGTCGTGCGTCGCCACCCCGGAGAGCGCCTTCGCCACCTCGTAGCCCGCGAGGGTCACGTACCCCTCGTGCGCGCACCGGCGCGAGAGCACCGTCGCGGCCCGCGAGTGGGTGTGCGCGACGGCGCCGATCGCGCTGGAGCGCCGGTAGAGCTGGCAGTGCAGCGCCGTCTCGGCCGACGGGCGGCCCGCGGACGGTCCGGTCAGGCGGCCTTCCGCGTTGACGACCACGATGTCCGACTGGCCGAGCGCGCCCTTGGGCCGCCCGGACGCCGTGATCGCGATGGTGTCTTCGCTGAGCCGGGCGGAAAAATTGCCGCTCGTGGCCGGCGTCCAGCCGCGCTCGTGGCACCAGCGGGACAGCTCGATGAGCCCGGCGGCGACCGAGGAGAACGAGGCAAACGACATCCCGCGCACGCTCACCGCGCGACCATACCAAAGCGAGCGCTGTCAATCAACGCGCCCCCCGGCGGCGCGCGCCGCGGCGCCCGGCGATCGCCGCGCCGATCGCGCGCGTCACGAGGTGGGCAGACGGCCTTCCGCGCGCCGTCCAGCGCGGTCGCGCGCGCCGCGGAGCAGGCCGGCCCAGAACCCGAGCCCGTGCGCGGCGTGCAACGTGGGGAAGATGGCGCAGATCAAGGGGAAATCGCGGGGCGAGGCGCGGAGCGCGACCCGGAGCGACGCCGCGATGACGAGCGCGGCATACGCGAGCGACGCGAGCGCGAGCGCGGGGCGGACGGACGGCAGGAGCGCGGACGCGAGCGCGAGCAACGCGAGGGCCGTCACGAGGAAGAACGGCAGCATCGGCCGGAGCGACAGGAGCCTCCGGCGACGGAGCAGCGTGCGGGCGCGGCCCTTGCCGTAGGCGAAATACTGCCGCGCGAGCGCCGGGAGGGACGATCGCGGATAGTAGTACGCGACGATCTCCCGGGACAGGTACACCGCGCCGCCGGCCTCGATGATGCGCTGGTTGAGCTCGGCGTCCTCGTTGGTGATCGCGGCCGGGTCGTAGAGGCCGGCGATCTCGAACGCCTCGCGCCGGAAGGCGCCGTTGAAGACGGACTCGACGAATCCCTCGCGCGACGGGTCGCGGTAGGCCGAGCCGCCCACGCCGAGGGGGCTCGAGAGCGCAGCGCAGAGCGCCCGCTGAAAGCCGTTCCGGTGGCGCGGCCGCGCCGCGCCGCCCGCGTTGAGCGCGCCGGTCCTCCGGAGCGCGGCGACCGACGCGGCCACGTAGTCGGCGGCGTAGTCGGCGTGCGCGTCCATCCGGACGATCACGTCGCCTCGCGATCGGCGAATACCGAGGTTCATCCCCGCGGCCTGGATCCGGGCGGCGTTGTGGAGGAGCGTCACCCGCGGGTCCTCCGCCGCGACGCGGGCGACGATCTCGCGCGTCCTGTCGCTCGAGCCGCCGTCGACGACGAAGATCTCGAGAAGATCGGGTGGATAACGCTGCTCCAAAGCACAGCGAAGGACGTCCTCGATGTAGCGCTCCTCGTTGTAACAGGGAATGACGATGCTGCACCGCGGCCGCTCGGCGAGCGGGCGCAGCGAGAGGCGCCCGCAGAGGGGCGCGCCCGCCGACCGATCCATGAACTCCCCCCGGTCTCTCTCGCGGGTCGAACCGACCCGCCGATGGACTGCGCGAGAGGCGGATACAAGCGCGGGGCCAGGCGGTGTGGCGGGGTCGATCGGTGCAAACTGCGCTGCGCGGGAGGGCCGGGATCGCGGGTGAGCAGGCCGCTGGGCTCGGGCTGCACACCGGCGGGCGAGGTCATGCCGAGCTGCCCCGCCGCCCGCAGAGCGAAGAGGCCCTGTTCGCCGCGCGGGGTAGGACGGACGGCGGCGGGACCGCCGACCCCGGAGGATGAAACGCGCGGCCCGGCTCGACCTGAACCGTCAGCTCCTTTCGAGCCCAGAGGTGCTAGCTCGAAGCGTCGTAGTTGAGGTTCTGGCCGAGCCAGCGCTCGACGTCCGCGACGGTCATGCCCTTGCGCACGTGGTAGTCGACCACCTGGTCACGATCGATCTTCCCCAGGCTGAAGTACCGGGCCTGCGGGTGCGCGAAGTAGAGGCCGCTCACGCTTGAGCCGGGCCACATCGCGAACGACTCGGTGATCTGGATGCCGGTGTTCTTCTCGACGTCGAGCAGCCGCCAGAGCGTGCCTTTCTCTGTGTGATCCGGGCACGCAGGGTACCCCGCCGCGGGCCTGATGCCGCGGTATTTCTCCTCGATGAGCTCGCTCTTGGTCAGGTCCTCCTGCCGGCCATAGCCCCACTCGTCGCGCACCCGCTTGTGCAGGCACTCGGCGAACGCCTCGGCCAGGCGATCCGCGATCGCCTCGGCCATGATGGCGTTGTAGTCGTCGTAGCTCGCCCTGAACCGCTCGCACAGCTCCTTCAGGCCGATCCCGGAGGTCACCGCGAAGCCGGCGATGTGGTCCGGGAGGCCGGTCTCCTTGGGCGCGATGAAATCCACGAGCGACCGGTTCGGCTCGCCGTTCTCCCTCGCCGTCTGCTGGCGCAGGAAGTGAAGCCGCTCGAGCACCGTCGTGCGCGTCCCGTCCGCGTAGACCTCCACGTCGTCGCCCACGGCGCTCGCGGCGAAGAAGCCATACACGCCGCGCGCCGTCAGCAGCTTCTCCTCGATGATCCTGTCGAGCAGCGCGTTCGCCTCGGAGAAGAGCTGGCGCGCTTGCTCGCCGTACTTGGCGTGCTCCAGGATCCGCGGATAGACGCCCTTCAGCTCCCACGTGTGAAAGAACGGCGTCCAGTCGATGTACTCGCGCAAGGTGGCGAGCGGGAAATCCTCGAGCACGCGCGCGCCGGTGAACTCGGGCACCGGCAGGTCCTCGGCGCGCCACTCGATCCGCGTCCGGTTCGCGCGCGCGGCCTCGAGGGGGACGAGCTTGTGCTTCGGCGCCCTGTGAATCTGCCGGAGCCTCTCGTACTCGGCGCGGTGCTGGGCGACGAACGCCGGCTTGCCCTCCTCGCTCAGGAGGCTCGTCGTGACGGGCACGGCGCGGCTCGCGTCGACCACATGCACGACCGGCTCGCTGTAATGCGGGGCCACCTTCACGGCGGTGTGCGCCTTGCTGGTCGTCGCCCCGCCGATCACCATGTCCGGCGGCTCCAGATCGAAGCCCGTGGGCGAGAGCGGGTTGGGCAGGCCGGCGTTCGGGTAGCAGGAGATCGCGGCGCTGGACTTCTCCGAGAGCTCGGACAGGAACGGATACATCAGGTCCGGGCCGAGCGAGCAGTTCAGCCCGACGGCGAGCGGGTTCACGTGCTTCACCGCGGTCCAGAACGCCTCGACCGTCTGCGCGGAGATCATCGTCTCTCCGCCGCGCCCGACCGCCGCCGAGATCATCACCGGCAGGGTCTTGCCGTCCTTGTCGAACACCTCTCGAATGGCGACGAGCGCGGCCTTCGCGTTGAGCGAGTCGAAGATGGTCTCGACCAGCAGCACGTCGGAGCCGCCGGCGATCAAGGCGCGGATCTGGTGGACGTACGCCTCTTTCACCTGATCGAACGTCACGACGCGGAAGCCGGAGTCGTCGGCGTCCGGGGAGTTGGACAGGGAGACGGTGAGCGGGCCGATGGCGCCCGCGACGAACCGCTGCCGCCCGTCGGCGTTCGCCACGCGATCCGCCCATTCGCGGCACTGCCGCGCGGACTGTTCGTTGATCTCCCAGGAGAGGTCGTTGAGGAACGGGTCGTCGATGATCCCTTGATAGAAGGCGGGATCTTTCCGCCCGCCGTGCTCCCGCGGGTCGTCCACGAAGAACTCGCTCTGGGTGATGCTCGTCGCGCCGAAGGTGTTTGTCTCGATGATGTCCGCGCCGGCCTCGAGGAACCGCCGGTGGATATCGCAGATCATCTCCGGCTGCGTGAGCGTGAACAGATCACCGTTGTTCAGCAGGTCTTTCTTCGAATCCGCGAATCGCTTGCCCCGGATGTCCGCTTCCTTCATCCCGTAGGTGCGGATGGTCGTCCCCATCGCCCCGTCGATGATGGCGATGCGGCTCTGGAGGAGCTTCTGGAGTGGATGAAGGGGAGGCGTGGGGTTGTTGGACGGCCTGATCAGCCTCGCTTGGCGCTCTTGGAGGGACCCGGGGTCGGCTTGTCGGCGATGGCGAGCACGACCTGAAAATGTGGCTTCTTCGCCTCGCGGCAGGCGACGTCGGCCACGACGACATCGAGCCTCGCGCGGGTGAGCATGGCGCGGAGGTCGGAGGGCGAAAAGCCGGGGTGGCGCTCGCCGTAGGGCGCGGTGACCTCCCGCTGCTGGTGCGCGTCGAGCGACAGGATCACCAGCCGTCCGCCCGGGCGGAGCACGCGTGCGCACTCTTCCAGCGCCCGCGGCGGCTGCTCGGCGTAGGTCAGCGTGTGAAACACGAGGACCGAGTCGAAGGAGGCCTTCTGGAACGGCAGATCGTGGACATCGGCGACCTGGACGCGGACGTGGGGCAGGGTCGCGAATCGCTCTTTCGCGGCCTCGATCATCCGGCTGCTCGAGTCGATGCAGGTGAGCGAGCGGCAGTAGGGTGCGAGCGATCCGGCCGCCGCGCCGTCGCCCGAGCCGACGTCGAGGACGTCGCCGAGGCGGAGCAATGCGGCGAGGCCGACCGCGAGCGACTGCCACGTGCGGCCCGGGGAGTAGTGCCTCTCCATCTCACCGGCGAAGGACTCCGGGAGGCCACCGCGCCGCTCGGCGTCGAGCTCCAGGAGGCGCCGCTTGTCGCCTTCCAGGGTCGGGTCGGCCGACTTCGTGGCCTCATCGAGGAGGGCCTTCGCGGTCCCGGGCAGGGTATCGACCGCGAGCGCATAGAACGACTGCGGCCCCTGACGCCTGTCCCGGACGAACCCTGCCTCGCGGAGCCGCCCGAGGTGCGTCGAGACGCGCGACTGCGCGATGCCCGTCACGCGAACCAGATCCGTCACCCGCAGCTCGCGCTCGCGGAGGAGCACGCACAGCCGTATCCGGCTCTCGTCCCCGAGGAGGTTCAGCGTCTCGATGTACTCGGAAAGACCCATGTATCCCTGTATCTAGATGCGCGAATGTAATAGAACCCCCGCCTGTCGGAGTCAAGCGCGCCGGCACCCGAGGAGCACCGGACGCAGGCCGCCGAGCCGGGTCCGGGACACGGGCAGGACGGCTCCGCGGGGGCGAACCGCCGCGATCCGGGACCGGCGCACCAGCCCCAGCAGCTCGAGCTGCGCGGCCACCCGTCGCTCGTCGACGCTCAGCGCCTTCAGCATGTCGATCCACGGCTCCGCGGCGCGAGAATTGTCTTGCATAACGTCACTGCATCTGTTATAACGGACGAATGCATCCTTTCCTCGTGGCCACGCGAACGTTCGGTGCTCACTCGAGCGCCCCAGGCGCGTGCTGCCGAACGAGCACCTGTCGTTCTTGCTGTAGTTAGCCGCATGCGCCGCGGCGCGAGCTGCGGCGAGGAGAACAGCGAGGCAGCGTGGCGCGTCCACGGCGACGCGCCACGCTGCCGTTCGTCGTGACGGCCGAGCCACGGGGCTCATCACCGTCAGAGGCCGCCCTTCTCGTGGCGCGCCCCGCTGAGCTTTTGCCAGTGCGCGAACCGAGGCGTCCCTCCGGGATGACGGCGGAACCTCGCTTCCGACGACGTTCGACTCCGGCATGCGGCGCTTCCAGCACTCTCAAGGAGACAGGTATGAAGCGGTTCTTCGAACGTCACCGATGGATTGGTTCGGCGCTCGCGAGCGGGCCCTGGTTGTTGGCCATGCTGCTCGGCCCGATCGGCTGCCAGAGCGACGATGACTCGGGCAGCGGTGGCAGCGCCGGTCAGACCGGCAGCTCGAGCGGCGGGTCGGGTGGCTCCACGAGCAGCACCGGCAACGCCACGGGCGGCGCCGGCGGCGCTGCCGGGGCCGGCGGTGCAGCGGGCTCGGGCGGCGCTGCCGGGGCCGGCGGTGCTGGCGGGGCCGGCGGTGCTGGCGGGGACGGCGGCGCAGCGGGCGGCGGCGGTGCGGGCGGGGACGGAGGTGCTGCCGGGGCCGGCGGTGCTGGCGGGGCCGGCGGCGCTGCCGGGGCCGGCGGTGCAGCGGGCGGCGGCGGTGCGGGCGGCGGCGGTGCGGGCGGGGGCGGCACGGGCGCCGAGTTGCCCAACATCGTCACGATCGTGGCCGACGATCTGGGCTTCTCGGACCTCGGCGCGTTCGGCGGCGAGATCACCACCCCGAACCTCGATACACTCGCCGCCGAAGGCCGCATCCTCACCGGGCACCGCTCCGGATCGCTGTGCGCGCCGACCCGCGCGATGCTGGTCTCCGGCACCTATAGCCACTCCGTCGGGCTGGGCCGCATGGGCGGTGGTAGTGGACCGCAAGCAGGGCAGCCCGGCTACGAGGGCCACCTGACCGACAACGCGCTGTCCGTGGCCGAGCTCCTGAAAGACGCCGGTTACCATACGTACATCGCCGGCAAGTGGCACCTCGGCGACGCGGAGGATCAGAGCCCGGCGGCGCGCGGCTTCGAGAAATCGTACGTCCTGCTCGGCGGCGTGGCGACGTTCTTCAACGAGTACGCCGATCCGCCGACGTCCGCGCAGACCCGGCTCTATCGCGAGGACGGCGTGTACACGCAGCCGCCGCGCGACTTCTACGCGACCGAGCTCTACACGGACAAGCTCATCCAGTACATCGAGAGCAACCGCGCCGACGGCAAGCCGTTCTTCGCGTTCGCGACGTACACCACGCCGCACTGGCCGCTTCAGGCTCCGCCCGAGTACATCGACAGGTACCGCGGCCGCTACGACGCGGGCTACGACGCCATCCGCGAGCAGCGCCTCGCGCGGCTCAAGAGCCGCGGCATCATCCCCGGATCGTTCACGCCGAATCCCCGCTTGCCGAGCGGCGGCAGCAACCCGAAGACCTGGGAAGAGCTCGGGCCGGAGGAGAGGATCTACGAAGCGCGGCGCATGGAGATCTACGCCGCCATGGTCGAGAACCTCGACGCCAACATCGGCAGGCTGATCCAGTACCTCAAGCGGGTCGGCGAGTACGAGAACACCTTCATCTTCTTCCAGTCCGACAACGGCGCGGAGGGTGGCAATCGCGAGGGCTTCGCCGCCAGCGACCCGAGCCGCTCCGGGCCGGTGGTGAACACGCTCGAGAACCTCGGTCGACCGGGTTCGTACATTGGCGTCGGGCCCCGCTGGGCCGAGGTGAGCGCCACGCCGTTCCGGCTGTGGAAGAGCTACACGACCGAAGGCGGCATCGCCGTTCCGGCCATCGCACGGCTGCCGGGACAGCACCAGGCCAGGCCGCAGTTCGACGGAACCACGCACGTTGTCGATTTTCTGCCGACCGTGCTCGATCTGGCCGGTGTGCCCGATCCGGGGAGCACCTACAAGGACAGGGCCGTCGAGCCGATCAGCGGGCGCTCGATCCTGCCGGCGCTCGAAGATCGGGCGACCAGCGTGCGCGCGCCCGGTGAGAGGTTGATCTGGGAGCACGGCAACCACCGCTACGTGATCCGCGACAACTGGAAGCTGCTGTGGCTCAGCGCGCCTCATGGCCCGACGCCGCGCGCCTGGACGCTGTACGATCTGGCCACCGACCGCGGCGAGATCAACGACGTGTCCGCGGCTCATCCCGAGGTGGCGGCCGAGCTCGCCGCCGCGTGGACGCAGTACGCGACCGACCGCGGAGTCATCCTCACCGAGTAAACGCGCACCCCGCCGCACGCGAGACCCGGGCGTCTCTGCACGACCCGAGTCTCGCAGCGGTGCTCGCCTCCGCTCCGCTCATGGCTGATCCCCGGCTCATTCGTTGGTGGCCCCTCGCCGTCCTGACCCTGGCGCTCGCCGCGCTCGTGGTCTGGCGCGCGCCCACGAACGCATCCTCCCTCACGCCAGCCGACGCCCCCACGGCGAGCGCTCCGGGGGCGAGACCCGGGGCGGGGCACGGCGACGCCGCGGAGGCCTCGTCGGGTACCGCAGAGCGGGTGAGTCCGGCGGAGGACTCGCCAGAGCGCGCAGCGGCCGGCTTCGTCGGCAGCGACCGCTGCGCGCCGTGCCACGCCGAAGAGCACGCCGCGTGGCAGGGCTCGCAGCACGCGCGGGCCATGCAGCACGCGAGCGCCGCCACCGTGCTCGGAGACTTCGGGGGGGCGCGCCTGCGTTACGCTGGGCTGGTCCACCGCTTCGATCGCCAGGACGGAAAATACTGGGTCACCACGGACGGCCCCGATGGCCAGCTGCACCGCTACGAGGTGTTGTACACCTTCGGCGTCGAACCGCTCCAGCAGTACCTCGTTGCCGGCCCGGGCGGACGCTTGCAGGTGCTGCCGTTTGCGTGGGACTCGCGCCCCAAAGCACGCGGTGGGCAGCGCTGGTATCACCTGCAAGAGCGCGACAGCGTGCGCGCCGGCGACGTGCTGCACTGGACCGCCGCCAGCCAGAACTGGAACCACATGTGCGCCGAGTGCCATTCGACGCACGTCACGAAAGGATACGACGCGGCCGCGGATCGCTTCACCACCACCTGGTCCGAGATCAGCGTCGGGTGCGAAGGCTGCCACGGCGGCGGCGCGCGCCACCTCGACTGGACCAAGGCTCGGACGTCGGACCCCTCGAAGGGCCTCGACGTGCGCTTCGACGAGCGTCAGGACACCACGTGGACACGGCTGCCCAGCGGCACCGCGCAGCGTGGCAAGAGGCCCTCGAGCGGCACCGAAAGCGCCACGTGCGCGTTCTGCCACAGCCGCCGCGAGACCCTCTCGCAGCCGCTCCGGCACGGCGCCCCGCTGCTCGACAGCGTCGCGCCCGAGCTGCTGACCGCGCCCTCCTACACGCCCGACGGCGTGATGAACGACGAGGTCTTCACCTACGGCTCATTCCAGCAGAGCAAGATGGCGCACGCCGGCGTGACGTGCAGCGACTGCCACGAGCCGCACTCCGGCCGTCTGCGCGCCGAGGGCAACGGCGTGTGCGCGTCCTGCCACGAACCGGCGCGCTTCGATGTCCCCGAGCATCACCACCACGCCGCGAACGGCAGCGTCACGCCCGGCGGGCACGCCGCTCCGCGCTGCGTCGACTGCCACATGCCGGCGCGCACGTACATGGGCGTCGACGTCCGTCACGATCACGGCTTCCGGGTGCCTCGGCCGGATCTCTCGGTCCACCTCGGGATCCCGAACACATGCACCGATTGCCACGCGCAGAAGCCCGCGCGCTGGGCCGCCGACGCCGTGCAAGCCTGGCTCGGCCGCCCCGCGCAGAGCTACCAGACAACCGCCGAGGTCTTCGCGCTCGCGCGCACCGCGCCCGGCGACCCGGCCGTCGCCGCCGAGCTCCAGCGGCTCGCGACCGACCGCGAAAACCCCGCCATCGCGCGCGCCACCGCGCTCGCGTCGCTGCGCGTCGCCCCGACAGCCGCGTCGCTCGCCGTCCTCCGCTCGGCGCTCGCCGATCCCGACCCGCTGCTGCGACGCGCTGCGCTCAGCGCATTGGAGGGCCACGACCCTCGTCGCGCCGCGGCCGTCGCCGCGCCGCTCCTCGCCGATCCCGTGCGCGGTGTGCGCGTCGAAGCCGCGCGCGTGCTCGCGGGCGTCGACCTCGGCGCCTTGCCCGAGCGCGCCGCGCGGGATCTGGACGGAGCGTTGCGCGAGTACATCGCCACGCAAACCCTCCACGCCGATCGAGCCGAAGCCCAGAACAACCTGGGCCTCATCTTCACCCGCACGGGCAAGCGGCGCGACGCCGAGCAGGCCTACCTCGCCGCGCTTCGCATCGAGCCCGGCTACGTCCCCACCTACGTGAACCTCGCCGACCTCTATCGCGCGCTCGGTCGCGACGCGGACGGCGTCGCGCTGCTTCGGCGCGGCATCACCCGCCTCCCCGAGCAGGCCGAGCTGCTCCACGCGCTGGGCCTCGCCCTGGTCCGGCAAGGCCACAAGGACCAGGCGCTCGAGCCGCTGAGACGCGCCGCCGAGCTCGCGCCCGAGCAGGCTCGCTTCCAGGCCGTCTACCAGGCCGCGCTGACCGCCTTGCGGTCATCCACCCCGGCGGCTCACGCCCAGCCTCCTCTCGGCCGGCCATGAGCGCCTGGTCGCTCGCCTGCGCGGCGTGCGGCCACGGCTGCCGCTCCGCGCCGCACTTCAGCGCCCGCGGCGCACGACCCGCGCGATCTTGCGCGACAGCACGTCCGGCGCCACCGGATACCGCGTCACATCCGCGGCGCCCGCCGCGACGAGGGCGTTCATCCTCTCCGAGGAGAGACCGGACGCGCACACGACCGCGCGCACGCCGGGCGCCGCGCGGCCGAGCGCTTCGAGCAGCGCGCACGCGGCCTCCACGTCGGCGCCGGCGTCGATCACCGCCACGCCGAGCCCCGACGCGACAAGCGCGGCGGCGTCGGGCACCTCGGCGAGGTGGATGCCCTGCGCGTCGAGCCCGATCTCGCACGCCTCGCTGAACCCCTGGCCCGCCGGCGCCAGCCGGAGCAGCGCGACGGCGTGCTCCGGGACCGGCGCGAACCGCGCGGTCTCGCCGTCCAGCCAGGGCTGCGCGCGCTCGCCCCGCCCCCCGAGCGGCACGTCCGCCTTGCGCTCGGGCAGCCGCCGCGCCTCCGCCTCCCGCGACATCGCCTCGTCGAGCCGCGCCCGCGCCGCCGCGGCGCTCTCCGGGCGCCGCTCCGGCAGCTTCGACAGGAGGTCCAGCCGGAGCCGCTCCAGGAGCGGCGGGACCGGCGGAGCCCCGGGCGGGCGGATCAGCGGCGGCGGGATCGAGAACATGTGCATCGCCATGAGCTCCACCGCAGGGAGACCGCAGAACGGCGGCGTACCTTGCAACAAAGCTGTAAGAATACAGCCACACGAGTAAAGATCGGAGCTCGGGCCCACGACGAGCGAGCGGCACTGCTCGGGGCTCATGTACTCCGGCGTGCCCGCGACCATGTCGCTCGAGGTGAGCGTCGGGCCGGCGTCGAGCGGGTCGTCGAGGTGCGCCAGGCCGAAATCGACGACCTTGGCGACGAGCTCCCCGTCCTGCTCCGCGAGCAGCACGTTCTCCGGCTTGAGGTCGCGGTGCACGATGCCGGACCCGTGCGCGGCGCCCACGCCCTCGAGGATGCCGGCGAAGATGGCCGTCGCCTCCGCGAGGCCCAGCAGCTCGCGCGGCGCCCGGAGCCGCGCGGCGAGCGACTGCCCCTTGAGCAGCTCCATCACGAGGTAGATCAGCTCGTCGCCGTCGTCCTCGTCGCCGCCGAGGTCGAGCACCTTGACCACGTTCCGGTGCACGAGCCTGGAGGCGGCGCGCGCCTCGCGGAGGAACCGCCGCCGGCTCTCCGGGAGCATCGCGATGTGCGGGTGCATCGTCTTCACCGCGACCGGGACGCCGAGCAGGACGTGCTCCGCCTCGTAGACCTCCCCCATCCCGCCCGCGCCGAGCAGCCGCACGAGGTTGTACTTGCCGCCAAGGACCCGCCCGACGCCCACCCGCTGCGACGGGCCCGCTTCGGGCACGTCCGAGGGGAGCGTCTCCGCGCCCGCCAGGCGGCCGGTGGACAGGTGAGGATCGGGCGCCGGCCGGGGGCCCAGCGCCCGCCCGCCCTTCAGCACGGTGCGGCCGGCGTCCCCGTCCGGCGGCCGGCGCGCGCCGTCGTCGGCGCTCACGGCGAGGCCTCGCGGAAGCCCACCGCGATCTGCGCCGTCACCGGGCCCTCGCCCGCCTCGCGCCAGGGGCTCACCCGCACGGAGAGCGCCCCGAACAGCGCGCCGCCGGCCTCGGCGCCCGCCGACAGGCCGGCGAACCCATCGTTCGCCGCGTGGTCCCGCTGGACGAGGTGCAGATCCAGCGCGCTGTGCAGCCGGAGCCACGACGCGGCGTCGGCCGCCACGCCGGCCAGCAGGAAGCCCTGCGCCGCCGACGTGGTCAGCTCACCGCCGCCCGCCGCGCCGCCCTCGGCCCCCTCGCCGCCCGCGGCGCGGAGGCGCGCGCCGAGGTCGACAACCCACGTCAGCCGGCCCGCCGCGCCGCCGAGCGCGACCCCGGGCTCGATGCGGACAGGCGGGCTCCCGTCGGCCAAGGGCACGCCGAGGCGGAGCGTGGGGCCGAGCTCGAGCTCCGAGCGCCCGAGGCGCAGGACGCGGTAGCGCGCGCCGATCCAGCCGGCGCTGCCCACCCCCTCGCCGTCGCCGGCGGGGTTCGATCGCAGCGAGATGTCGAGCCCCAGCGGTCCGACGGCGCCGCTCGCGCGCACCTGCCCCGCAGCGACCCAGTCGCCCCCGGAGCGCACCGCGGCCGCGCCGACGGCGACCACGGCGGGCGGCGTGGGCGCGAGCCAGAGCACGTCCGCCGACACGGACACCGGCAGGAGCGGGAGGTACGCGCCCAGCACGGGCGCGGCCGGGGCCGCCGGGGGCGCCCGCGGCGGCGCTCGCGCCGGCCCCGGGGCGGCGGGCAGCTCGGCGTCGCTCGTGCCGAGCACACCGCCGCGGCCGTCCGCCACGTCGATCCGGACGCGCAGCGGCTCGTCAGGGCGCATCGCCGCCCGGGGCAGCGGGATCCGCGCGACAAGCGCTCCGCCGCGCTCGCCGCCGGTCAGCGCGGCGGAGCGCACCCCGCCCGGCAGGTGGGCGAAGATCCGCGGCGCCACCCGCTGCGCGACGTCGATCCCCGCGAGCCCTTCGAGCTCCACCCGCGCCTCGAGCGCCTGCCCGTCCGCCGTCGCCACGCGCGCAGCCCGGACCGCCGCGCCCACGTTCGTGTACCGGACCGGGAGCGACGTCACCGCCGCGGGCGCGGCGCTGCCCCGCTCGCGCAGCCGGAGCTCGCGCGGGGCGCGCTGGAGGAGGTCGATGCGCTCGGGGATCGGGCCGAACGGCCCGTCGTCGAGCGACAGCTCGAGCGCGGGGGTCGGCGTGAGCTCGATGACCCCGTAGGGGTTCGCGGTGATCTCCCGCGCCGCCGGGGCGACGCCCCCCGAGACCCGCGCGGCGACGAGGTGGAACGTGCGCACCGCGCCCACCCCCAGGTACTCCTCCCGATCGATGACCCGGACCCGGAGGAAATAGGCGCCGGCCGGCATCTTCTCCGCGCGGAAGGACACGACGTCCGGCTTCACCTCCTCGCGGACGATGAGGTCGTTGAGCTCCGGGTCGCGCGCGACCTCGACGCGGTAGCCGGCCGCCCCGGGCGCGGGCTGCCACGACGCCGACAGGACGCCGAGCCCCCCCGGCGCGAGCGCGACAGGCGCGGCGTCCGCGGTCGTCCACGCCGGCGGCGGCGGCAGCGGGCGCGGGCGCGCGGGCGGCGACCTGTCCGCGAACCGGGTGCCATGATCCTTCGGGACCACGACGGAGGTGCCGCCCGAGCTGACGCCCGCCTTGCCGTCGAACACCGCGACCGTCGTGCGCTCGCCGCGCCGCTGCACCACGGTGTCTCGCGACGACGCGCTCACCCGGCCGCCCCCGCCCGTGGCGACCTCGACCGACTGGCCGCGCAGCGCGGCGAGCGCTGCCTTCACCTCGCCGTCCGCGAGCTCGACGGCCGCCGGCGGCGTCTTCGATACCCGGGTTCGGCTCGCCGTACCGTAGATGACGACGAGCGTATTGGGCGCGAGCAGCACCCGAGTCCGATCCACGAACTCGATATCTGCGCGCCCCTCATCCAGCGTGTTGACGCTCGAGTTCGTGAGGAGCGGCAGCCCCGGCGTCGCGGGCGACCAGGCGCCGGCCGCCGGGCGCGCGCGCACGTCCGGGTGCATCGACCGGATCTTCGCGTCGGGGATCGACGTCACCTCGGCGGGGAGGACGAGCGTGAGCCCCTCCGCGAGCGTCGTGCCCGGGCCGCACGCAACGCGGTTATATCGATGGATCAGCCCAACGTGCCTGGGCGAGCCGTAGAGGACCTCTGCGATGTGATCGCACGTCTCTCCTCTCTGCACGCCCCATTGGATGACCGCCTCTGGATATCCGGGCGTCGGCTCTGCGGCGCTCGACGCGCCGACGTAACCAACGTGGCTGGCGCAGCCGAGGAGCACCGCGACAGCGACGGACTGGCCATTTGACGGTGCCACGCCCGCCGCACGCTACCGGATCGAGATCGGCGTTGCAAGAGACCAGGCAATGGGATACGAGCAGACCGATGGCGTATTGGTCGGCGCGCGTCATCGCGCCCCTCCTGGCCTCCTCGCTCCTCGTCGCCGCCGCCTCGGCTTCCATGCCGGCCGCGGCGCAGGAGGCCACCGCGCTCGACAGGCTCGCTCCCGCGCCCGCGGGCGACGGGTTGTCCACCGTCCCTTCTGCCGGCGTATCCGGCGAGCTCCGGCCGGCGGTCGGACTGCTACTTTCCTATTCATATCAACCGCTCAGCCTGCGCGGGACAGCGCCTGCAGGCGCTGTAACGTGGGTGGACCGGCAGGCGATCCTCCATGCGCTCGCGAGCGTCGAGCTCCTGCGCCGGGTCAAGCTCGACCTCGACGTGCCGCTCGTGCTGGACCAGGGCGGCGCGTCCGGCGCGCTCGGGGACGTCCGCGTCACGGCGCCCGCCGGCGGCGCCGCCCTCGCCGATCTCCAGCTCGGCGGCAGGGTGGCGCTCCTGCCCCAGGAGGGGCTCCGGCCGGCGGCGGCGCTCGGGCTCTCCGTCTGGCTGCCGACCGGCGACGCGTCGGCGTTCGCCGGCGCGGGCGCCGTGCGCTACGCGCCGCGGGTGATCGTGGGGGCGGAGCACCCGGGCTTCCTCTGGGCGGCCTCGGCGGGGGGCCGGTTCCAGCCGGCCTCGGCGGACAGCCTGACGGGCAGCGAGGTCTTCTTCTCCGCAGGCGCCGGCGTCCGCAAAGGCCCGCTGCAGCTCGGGTCGGAGCTCTCCGTGTGGGCCGCCGCCGGCGAGGCGTCGGCGCTCCGGGTCCCGGGCCGCGCGGGGGCGGAGCTCCTGCTCACAGCGCGCTGGTCGCTGGGCCCGCTCACGCTGGACGCGGGCGCCGGCCCCGGCTTCGGGCGGCTGCCCGGCACGCCGAAGGCGCGCTTCTTCGCGGCGCTCGGCATCGCCGCCGACGTCCTGCCGGCGGCGACGGCCCCCGCCGCCTCCCGGGTCCCCGCGGCCGCGCCTGCGGGGGCGGGCGGCGGCCGGGGCGCCGCGCGGGCGCCGGCTCCGGTCGCCGATCTCGACGGGGACTCGGTCCCCGACGCGGAGGACGCGTGCCCGCGGGTCATCGGCGAGGCGCGCCCGCCGGCCGCGGGCGCGCGGCCGGGGTTCCGGCGCGGCTGCCCGCCGGACCGGGACGAGGACGGGATCTACGACATCGACGATCGCTGCCCGGACGTGCCGGGGGTGAGCAGCGCCGCCGCGGACGGCGCCCCCGGGAGCGCGGGGTCGCGGCCCACGTCGAAGCACGGCTGCCCCGCGGACACGGACGGCGACGGCATCCCCAACGCGACGGACGCCTGCCCCTACGAGCGCGGCAAGCCGAGCGAGGACCGCGCGACGCACGGCTGCCCGTTCGCGGTGCGCATCGAGGGCTCGCAGATCGTCATCCTGCAGCAGGTCCAGTTCCCGACCGGCAGGGCCGAGATCGAGCCGGAGAGCTTCGAGCTGCTCTCCGAGGTCGCGGCGGTCCTCGAGGAGCACCCCGAGATCGCCCGGGTCGCGGTCGACGGCCACACGGACAACCAGGGCAACGCTCAGGCGAACCTGAAGCTCTCGCAGCGCCGCGCGCTCGCCGTCGTCGCGTGGCTCACGGCGCACGGCATCGACGCCCGCCGCCTCGAGGCGCGCGGCTTCGGCGCGCGCCGGCCCATCGCCGACAACCGCGCCCCCGACGGCCGGGCCAGGAACCGCCGGGTGGAGTTCCAGATCCGCAAGCGCACGGACGAGGGCGCGGCCGGCTGGAAGGACGGCCCGCTTGAGTGACCCGACGCGCGACGCGGCCGGCGTGCGGCCCTCGCCGCCACCGGCCGCGGGTGGGAATGACCGCAACACCCGGCCGCGCGCCGAGGCCTCCGCGTGAGGGCGCTCTCGCTCAAGACGAAGGCGATCGCGCTGTTCGCGGGGGTCGCGCTCGTCCCCGTGGCCGTCGCCGTGACGCTCCTCGCCGACGTGAACCGGCGCGCCGTGCGGACGTCCGAGGAGAGCTTGCAGGCGGCGATCCTCTCCGAGGTGGCCTCGGCCTCGATCCAGCTCGTCCGGGACGTCGAGAGCGACGTTGTCGCGGCGGCGGCCATCTTCGGCCACGCCGCGGGCGGCGCGATCCGGGACGAGGACGCTGTCGCGTCGGTGCGCGCCCTCGTCGCGACGCGCGCGCTGATCGACGCGGTGCGGCTGGAGGTGCCCGACGCGGGGATCAGCACCGTGATCCGCAAGGCGTCGTCCGGCGCCGACGTCCCCTCGGCGCCGGCTGCGCTGCGCCGGCTCGCGGACGAGCGCGGGGTCGGCTTCGGCGTGGTCGGGCCGGCCCGCGGCCTCCTCGTGGCCCGCGTGCGGTCCTCCGGCGACGCGAGCGCAGACCCGGCCGGCGCGCCGCCGCCTTCCCCGCGCGGCCCTGCCGGCTACGTGGTCGCGGAGGTGGCGCTCGACGCGCTCGGGCGCGATCTCGCGGCGATCGCCGAGCGGCGCTTCGGCGGCCGCGAGGTGCGCCTGCTCATCGCGGGCCACGACCGCCGGGCGATCGCGGCTTTCGGCGTGCCGGGCGCCGCGCCGGGCAGCGACGTCTCCGCCTTGCCGCTCTGGGGCAAGCTCCCGCCGGGCGCGGTGTGGACCGACGAGATCAGCGTGCTCAGCCCGCACGACGAGGGTGACCAGCGGATGATCGGCGCCATCGAGACGCTGCCCGACCTCGGCTGGGCGGTCGCGATCTGGCGGCCGGAGCCGGTGGCCTTCGCGGCGCTCGACGAGATGCGGCGCCGCGGCCTCGCGGTCGCCGCGGGGGCGCTCGTCCTCGCGCTCGTCCTCGCGGTCTTCACCGCCCGCCATGTCACGGGCCCGATCCTCCACCTCGTCGCGCAGGCGCGGCTCATCGGCGCCCGGCGCTGGCGCGAGATCGCGCTCGGCGAGGGGCTGCGCGGGCGGCGCGACGAGATCGGCGAGCTCGCGGCCTCGCTCGGCCGCATGGCCGAGGATCTCGAGCAGGGCGAGGCGGAGATCGCCCGGGAGGCGAAGCTCCGCGGCGATCTCGGCCGGTTCATGGACAGGGCCGTCGTCGACGCGATCGTGCGGGGCGAGCACCCGCTCGCGCTCGGCGGCAAGCGCGCGGCCGTGTCGGTGCTCTTCGCCGACGTCGTCGGCTTCACGCCGCTCGCCGAGTCGCGCGACCCCGAGCGCATGGTCGCCCTCCTCAACGAGCTCTTCTCGATGCTCACCGAGATCGTGTTCCGGCACGGGGGCACGGTCGACAAGTTCATCGGCGACTGCGTCATGGCCGTCTGGGGCGCCCCGCTCGCGCAGGCGGATCACGCGCGCCGCGCGCTCGCGGCGGCGGAGGACATGATGCGCTTCCTCGAGACGGCGAACGAGGAGTGGCGCGAGAAATACGACATCGAGGTCCGCCTCGGCGTCGGCGTGAACTCCGGAGAGGCGATCGTCGGCAACATCGGCTCCGACAAGCGGATGGAATACACGGTGATCGGCGACGTGGTGAACGTGGCCTCGCGGCTCGAGGCGATCGCGGCGCCGAACCAGGTGCTGGTCTCCGAGGCGACAAGGGCCCTCGCCGGCGACGCCTTCCCCCTGCGCGCGCTGGGCGAGCGCAACCTCACGGGGCGCCAGACGACGACGGCCGTCTATGCGCTCGATCCGGACTGAAGGACCGGACGCGATCCCTCACGATCCGCCGATCGGCAGCTCGACCGTGAGCGTCGCGCCCTGCCCTGGCGCGCGGATCGGCATCCTCAGGTCGACCCGGGAGAGGGAGCGCTGCGGCGCGGGCGATCAGTCATGAACCGCGTTGATGATGCCGTCGAAGAACTCGGCGCAGCCGATGTCGTCGAGCATCCGGGCCCAGCCGATGTCATCGAACGGCTGCGGCAGGCCGTGGTTGGTCAGGAGGACGCCGATGATCTCCAGATCCGGGTCGACCCACATGAACGTGCCGGCGCCGCCCGCCTTGCCGTAGGAGCGCGGCGACAGCCGCATGCCGCCGCTCGAGAAGCGGCTCGTCCAGAGCTCCCAGCCGAGGCCCTTCGGGGTGTAGAGCAGGTTGTTGATGGGCGAGGTGTCGGTCGCCGCCGCCGTCACCTGGGGCGTGTTGTTCTTCTTCATCTTGCGGACCAGATCGGGCCGCAGGACCTCGACGCCGCCATAGGCGCCGCCGTTCAGGATCATCTGGCAGAACACGGCGATGTCCCTCGCCGTGGAGAAGACGCCGTCGCAGCCGGTGACGCCGCCCAGCGCGAAATCCTGCTCGTCCTGCACCTCGCCGCGGACGACGCAGTCCCGGATGCTCGAGTACCCCGTGGCCGCGATGCGCTCGACGAGCGCCGGGGGCGGGCAGTACATCGTGTCGTTCATGCCGAGAGGACCCCAGATGCACCCGCCCGCGACGGTATCGAGATCTTCCCCCGCGGCGGCCTCGATCATGCACCCCAGGAGGCGGTACGTGAGATCGCTGTAAAGCACCGACGTACCCGTCGGGTACTCGAGCGGCGTCTCGGCCATGAGAGACCACACGGTCTCGGCGTCCGGCTCGTCGAGGCGCTGGTTGTCCATCGGCAGACCGGCCGAGTAACGGAGCATGTCGTAGACGGTGACGGCCCCCTTTCCGTTGGCGGCGAACGCCGGCAGGTAGCTGGCCACCGGATCGGTCAGCCGGATCACCCCCTCTTGCACGAGCGCGAGCGCCGACGCGGCCGTCGAGAGCACCTTGGTCATCGATTGCAGGTCGAAGATCGTGTCGAGCGTCACCGGCTCGTCGGCGCCGGCGACCTTGCTGCCGAAGGCCCGCTGACCCACGATGACTCCACGCCGCGCGATCAGCGCCGTGGCGCCCGGGAACAGGGCGTCGTTCACCCGGCGCTGGATCCGCGCGAAGACGTCCTCCAGCCGTTCGGAGCTCATGCGCACGTCCTCGGGCCGCCCCGCGGTGAGCGTGGTGCAGGAGCTGCCTCTCCACGGGTTCGAGCCGAGCGCGGGCGGCGCGGCGGCCACCGCGGCGAGCTGGGTCATCCCTTGCAAGAACTGCCTGCGGTTGAACGCTCGTCGTTGTTCGGTCATGGCGCTTCCCAACCTTGCTTTCATGAAGAACGAATGATTCCACGATGCCGCCCGGCAGGGCCCGGAGCGTATTCAACGTGGGCGTCTGACGCGAGGAATCGCAAATTGCACGCCAGCGCTGCCTGCCTTCTCTCCTTCGAGCCCGATCGCCGACAAGATCGAAGTTCTCGCTGCCTCTTCAGCCCCGCGGCTGGGCGCGTCGCCTCCGATTGAGCTGGCACGGCGGGAATCGACGCGCAATCGATTGCGGGAAGACGCAAGCAGATGTGCGCTCCCCTCGACATCCAGGACGACCGCGGACGGGCGTGGACGAATGCACGGCACGTTTCCGACCGCGCTTCGAGGCGGGGTGGCCGGCCGCTGACACGGCATTCGAGCGTCGCTCCTCCGGCGCTGCCGCGCCGCTCGACGGCCCGTCCTGGAGGCGCGATCGCCGCGGACGGCACCTCTCGAGGTGCGCCACACGACATCTGACGGCCAGCGCGAGAGGAGACCTCCGCGCGCGCTCGGTCGAGGGCAGCCCCGCGATCTGCCCGCTACCCCGTCCGCCGCGCTCATCGCCGGCTCCGATTTGTCTCCTGCCAAACAGCTCTCACAGGTCGATTGGATCGATTGGAGAGCAGCGTGACCGATTCGCTGCCATAGCAGGATATCGACGGTGCTGCCCTGTGGCGAAGCCGCCGCGCGCCGCGCTCCCCTCATGTCCTTTCGCCCCTCAGGACGGGCGGGTGGCCCGCCCGCGCTGAGCCCCGGCTCGGCGGGCCAGCGGTGCGCCCGGACCGAGCCGCACCAGCGACCGCCGGTGCTCCGCTGTCGCGTCTGCATGCCCCAGCATGCAACTGCATGCTCCGGCATGCAACAGAGCTCCTGCGGAGATATGACCGCAGAGGATTCTTTCCGCATCGCAACCGAAGCGTCGCGTCCATGCTGCAGGGCGCCGGAGCGGATGGCGGTCATCCATTGCGGGTGCTCCTCGGCGCGGTCGATCGCCGCGCTGCCCGCGGGACCTCCCGGGGCGATCTCGAGTTTCGCCCCACGATCCGCGGCTCCGCGTACGCTGTTGAATCTCGTCTCGACGTCACGGCCCCGGCGAGGCACTCAAGTCTCGCGTTCTGTCCGGCGTTGGCGCTGCGCTCGTCGCTCTCAGCCTGTCGACCACCGCGCTGGCGTCGTGGTCCACCCCGGCTCCCACCGACGTGCCCGACTACACGAGCGTGTCCGGCGCCGTCGGCCTCATCACCGCCCAGATCACGGACATCATCGCGCTGGTCGGCGTGAGCGCCGAGGACATCAAGGTCGTATATCTCGACGATATCCTCTCGGGCGACGAGCTCGTGAACGTGAACAACACGCTGAACAACCTGCTGGTGAAGCTTCAGCTCGTCAGCCGTCAGAACTCGCTGGACAGGATCGACCTCCTCAACAACGTGAAGATCGGCGACATCCTCAGCGACAACGACGTCGACCTCAAGGATGTCGTCGCCGTCAAGGTCTTCGACGAGGGCAAGGGCCTCGTCTTCGGCAAGTAGGACGCCTGCATCGACGGCGCGGGGCGCCGGCATCACGAGATCGAAGCCCGGGAGGCGCGCTGCCTCCCGGGTCACGGCATCCACGCCTGCATCGGCGCGGCGCTGGCCCGCATGGAGGCCCGCGCGGCGCTCGAAGCGCTTGTCGCGCGCTTCCCCCGGGTCGAGCGCGGCCCCGGCGCGATCGTCTACAATCGCACGCTCACCGTGCGCGGCCCGGTCGCCCTGCCGCTGCGGTTCATCGCCGGGCCGGCGTGACGCGCGCAGACGAGGGTGACTGAGGTGCGTCACCCGCTCTCGACGGTCGTGGCAAGTCGCGGCAAAAAGCCCTCCCGCGCGTGCTCATCTTGACAGAGGGCGCGCCCGCGCTATCCTCGGCACACCGGTCAGGAACAGGATCCGTCATTCCACCGACCGCCGAGTCATGACGGGCCGCGCAAGCGCCAGGCGACGATAGACCCAAGGATGTCCCCGAGCCTCCCTGGCCGGGGATGACGAGGTCGCGCCATGCGAAAGGCGGAAATCGACGCCCTGGTGCGCGCGCATCGGGGCCGTGCCCGTCCCGTCGCGTTCTTTCACGTGCTTCGCCAGCCGGCGCTCGAGCCGGACGATCATGCCTTCTTGTCCGAGCACATCGAGGAGCTCGGGACATCCGATCTCCTGCGCTGGAGGGCGCGGTGCGAGAGCGGCTTCAGCGGGCCGGTGATCCAGCAGCTCGCCCGGCTCGCGATCCGGGATCCCGCGCACTTCCAGCACGAGGTGCTGGGCGTGCCGCGCCTCACGCTCGACGAGGAGGAGTGGATCGAGCTCTCGGATCTCGTGCGCGGCAAGGTCCCGGCGGGGATCTACGAGCGCGTGCTCGCGCGCTGCAAGCGCGAGCCTGTGCAGTGGGCCTCGGGGTTCGTCTTCTCGCCCGGGGTCTACCGGGGGCTGCCGCCGCTCCTCGACGGCGACGAGCTCGACGGCCTCGGCGCGGAGCGCCCCGCGCTGCGCGATCTGCCGGTCGCGAAGATCCTCGCGGCGCGGCGGGCGGGGGTGCTGTCGCTCGACGACGGCGCGCTCGCCGCCCTGGCGATGGAGCGCGCGCGCGGCTCGGACGAGGACTGGAGCGTCGATATCCCCCATTTCCCCGCGGTGCTGCGGGACGCGATCCTCGAGAAGGCGCGGCGGACGCCGCGGGGGGCAGAGCGGGCGAACCTGCTCGGCTGGCTGGAGGCGCACGGCGTGGCGAGGGCCGCGCTGATGGATATCGCGCTCGGCGCGATCCGGGCGGGGGGCGACGCATATGCCCTGCTCCCGTGGCTCGCGCGTCAGCTGACGACGCGGGCCGCCTGGGACAAGCACGGTCTGGAGACGCTCTCTGCGCTGATGTCGAGGCGCGCCTTCTCGGAGATAGGCGAGCTCGTGACGCTCGCGTGGAGCGACGCCGGCCAGGGCGGCAAGGAGGTCTCCCGCGGCTTCCTGGAGGCGATCCAGGTCGCCTTCGCGCTGGTCCTCCTCGGGATGGCGCGGGAGGCGCTCGCGGCGGGCCGAAAGGCAGGCGCGACGGCGGCGCTCTCGGCGCTCGCGTGCCTCGACCCGCCGTCGCGGGTGAGCCGCGCGGTCCACGAGCTCCGGCGGGTCCCGGGCGCGAGCGAGGATGAGGATGTCGTGGAGCTCATCGCCGTGAACGAGCGCCTCGTGAAGCACAGCGACGCACGCGACGCCTCGCTGGAGGGGTTCGTGGCCGCCCTTCACGCGATCGCCGACGCGTCCTGCTGAGCGCCGCCGGCGCCGCGCCGCGCGCGGGGGCGGCCGTGGCAACAGAGCAGCTCGCGGCCGGCAGCGCGTGACGTAGCGCGGAGGGCGGGCGCCGGGGCGCGGCGCGCCGGCGAGCCGGGCGCGCCGCGCTCGATGCGGAGATTCATGAGGGGGAGCGGCCGCCGCCCTCCCTTCCAGCGCGGGGGCCGACCGCGGCCTCCCTTCCAGCGCGAGGGGGGACGGTCGCGCTCCTTTGCCATGCGGCGTCGGGCCGTGGCCTTCGCTTCCAGCGCGACGGCCGCCTGTCGCCTTCGCTTCCAACGCGGGGACCGGCCTTGCCTCCCCTCGAACGTCGACTCTGGAGGAGCACGCCGATGGCGTTCATCAACTATGCGAGCCGGGAGATCTACTGCAAGATCGTCTATTACGGGCCCGGGCTCGGCGGGAAGACGACGAACCTTCAATACGTGTACGACCGGACCGTGCCGAACGCCAAGGGGCGGCTCATCTCGCTCAAGACCGAGAGCGATCGCACGCTGTTCTTCGATTTTCTGCCGCTCGATCTCGGGGGCCTCTCGGGCTTCCGGACGCGCCTTCAGCTCTACACGGTGCCGGGCCAGATCTTCTACAGGGCGAGCCGGAGGCTGATCCTGAAGGGGCTGGATGGCGTCGTGTTCGTGGCGGACTCGCAGCGCGCCCGGCTCGACGCCAACCTCGAGTCGATGACCGACCTGTGGGACAACCTCGCCGAAGAGGGCCGCTCGCCCGGGCGGCTGCCGTTCGTGATCCAGTACAACAAGCGGGATCTCGACGGGATCGCCGGTATCGCGGAGCTCCGCGGGCTCCTCAACCCGGGCGGAGCGCCCGAGTTCGAGGCCGCGGCGGCGAGCGGCCGCGGGGTCTTCGACACGCTGAGGGCGATCGCGAAGCTCGCTCTCAAGGAGATGGATCGCGGGCGCCGCTGAGGCCTCCCGCGCGCGGCGTGCGCCCGCCCACGCCATCCCGCGCCCACCTCACCCCACGCCCGAGCGCGGCCCGGCGGCGACGCGAAAAAAAAATGCGCCCCCGTGTCGATCCGGCTCGCCCCCGTTCGTCGCCCTGCTGAGCGCCGGGGTTCGTCCCGGCAACGACCCCCGGAGAGAGCATGGGAAAAGGAGCGCCGTGTTTCCGCTGCGCGTCGGCGCGTGATGGCCGCCGATCCGGGAGGTCTCGTGGAGAGCGTCGAACCGAACCACGGCAGCTCGTAAGTTTTCTTTCGACCTAGAACCGAGGAGAATGTGGATATGCGTTTCATGATCATGCACAGGACCAACGCGCAGACGGAAGCCGGCGCGATGCCGAGCCCCGAGTTCATCGCGCGTCTGGGGCAGTTGATGGGGGAGCTGGTGAAGACAGGGGTGATGCGCGGCGGCGAGGGGCTCCGCCCGAGCGCGCACGGCGTTCGCCTCCAGTTCGCGGGCGGCCGGCGTACGGTCACGCGGGGGCCGTTCGGCGCGGCGAAGGCGGTGCCCGCCGGCTTCGCGATCTTCCGCGTCGCGTCGCTCGACGAGGCGATCGGCTGGGCGTCGCGCTTCGCGGAGGTGATCGGCGACGTCGACATCGACATCCGTCCCGTGACCGAGATGTGGGATCTCGGCATGGCGCCGAGGCCCGAGGGGCTCACGACGACGCGGTACATGGCGGTCCACTCCCACGACGCGGCGGAGGGCGGCGCGCCGCCCACGCCGAAGCAGATGGCGGAGATGGGCCGCCTCATCGAGGAGATGACCCGGGCCGGCGTGCTGCTCGCGACCGAGGGGCTGCAGCCGAGCGCGAAGGGCGCGCGTATCGTGTCGGCCGGCGGCAAGCAGACGGTGGTCGACGGGCCGTTCGCCGAGTCCAAGGAGCTGATCGCCGGGTACGTCATCGTCGATGTGCCGTCGCTGGGCGACGCAAAGGACCTGGCGCTCCGCTACGCGGACTTCGTGGGCGACATCGAGATGGACGCCCGCGCGCTGTCCTGACGTCGGTTGGGTACAGCCAGCGGGCTCCTCGACCCGAACGGAGCGCCCGAGCTCGACGCCGCGGCGACGAGCGGCCGCGGAGTGTTCGATACCCAGAGGGCGATCGCGAAGCTCGCCCTCTGGGAGATGGATCGCGGGCGCCGCTGAGGCGCACCGGCAGGAAGCAGGAAGACCGGCAGGAAGACCGACAGGAAGACCGGCAGGAAGACCGACAGGAAGACCGGCAGGAAGACCGACAGGAAGACCAGAGACGCCGCGCGTCCTGCGGGAGCGCTCGGCCGCGATTTCTCTTGACGATTTTTCAGGCAGCTGAAACCGTGACGCGCATTGTGGGCGAGCCGTCAACAGCAGCGCACAGCGGGCCCATTACCCCCTGACCGAGCGCGTTCCTCCGAGCTCCGCGGGAGGCGCAGGCGGCCCTCGTCGACGCAACCCACCACTCCGTCAGGAGATCCTCCAGATGAAATCCGAACGCGCACTCCAGCACGCAAGCTCTGCCATCGTTCTCATGTCCATCGCCCTCTTCTCGACGGGGTGCTTCTCGCTGCTCACCGCCGCGGCCGCTTCCGACGACGCCAAGGCGCGGGAAGCGCAGGAAGCGCAGAAGGAGAAGAAGGAAGCTCCCCCGATCCCCGCGCCCGGCAAGATTCACGACGAGGCGCTCGCGCAGCAGCTCGTGGACAAGATGAAGTCCAAGGGGACCATCACGGCCGCCAAGGTGATCTTCTCCGACGACGAGTGGCGGATCGAGCGCAACGAGAACAGCGGGATCGTGACGGGCCGCGTGGCGAACGCCACCGTGATCTACAAGAAGAAAGACGGCAAGTGCACCCAGGACCCGTCGGTGCTGCGCCAGGAGTTCGTCGGCAATGAGTTCGTCGGCCCTGGCGAGTGGGCCCTGATGATGACCGACAAGTACGAGATCCCGTGTGAGAAGGGCGGCCTGTAGCGCGGTGCTCGGACGAGCGTGATGTGAGCCGCCAGGGCGCCGAGGACGCCGGGAGAAGCGCGCTGAGCTCTCCTTTCGCCCTCGGCGCCCTGGCTTTTTGTTGTCCCCGGGTGCCAGGAAGACGGCCAGCTCACGCCGAGTCAGTGCGCCCAGTCATGCAACGCCGAGCGCCTGTAGCCGCGTCTGGCTTCCTCGCCCGCTCGGCGGGCGCCCGGCCCCGTGCGCCGCGTCCGCCGTGCCGACGCGACGCTTCGCCTGGCACTGGGAGGCGCGAGGCGCGCGAGAGAAAGCCTGCACGCGTGCGGGAAATACAGTACACCCCACGGATGGTAGAGACGTGCGGGATCTGCGGCGGCGACGGTCGGATCGCCAACTCGTTTGGAAATACGACCACGTGCCCGAGCTGCCACGGCTCCGGCCGGCGGTCCGACGAGGGAGGCCTCCGCGACGTCACCAAGACGAAGGCCTCGCACCACCGCCCGACGAACGTGGCCGCCGTCGTCGAGAAGCAGACGTGGCCCGCGACCCTCGAAGGCGGCCAGCTCGCGAACGAGGTGAAGGCCAGCGCGACCGTCTCCAACGAGACGAAGGCGAAGCTGACGCGCGAGATCATCGAGCACGAGGGCAGCCACGGCAAGTGCACGCAAACCTTCATCAAGAAGATCCGCAAGCAGATCCGCCCGCCGACGCCCTGACCCCCGGCGCAGATCGCGGGTGCGGGTGCAGGTCGAGCCCCCGCTGACGTCAGGCGTCGCGCAGGACGCCGGCAGCCAGGCGCGCCGGCGGCGCTCACAGAGGCACCTACTGGACATTTGTCCACATGCTGTGGATTTCTTGTGGGTGGCCCGCGCCTCCATGTCGCCTCGATCGCCACAAGCGGGTCGAACGTCGGGAGCCAGCCTGCTTCAGCCAACTTCCTGATCTGGTGGGACGCGGACGAGCTGCGTGAGCTGCAGAACAACACGTCGATCACCAAGTACGGCGGCGGCTCGCTGCTCAGCTGCAGCCAGTGCGCCTCGAACAACGGCACGAAGTCGACGCCGGCGCTCACGGCCGACCTGGTCGGCGACTGGCGGGAAGAGATCGTGTGGCGTGAGTCGGACAGCTCGGCGCTGCGGCTGTACACGACGACGAACGTGACGACGCGGCGGATCTACACGCTGATGCACGACCCGCAATACCGCATGCAGATCACCTCGGAGCAGACCGCCTACAACCAGCCGCCTCACCCGAGCTTCCACATCGGCGGTGGCAAGGCGGCGCCCCCCAGGCCTGATATCCACGTCCGGTGACGTGGACCGCGGCGGACGCACAGGACGGGCAGGTCAATCCCGGTACCGCGCGAGCAGCAGGCCGGCGTCCGCGGTGCCATCGGCGACGAAGCCCGCCATGGTGCGGGCGCCGGTCTCGTTGAAATGGGTGCCGTCGACCGTGCCGTCCGCCCGGACGAGGAAGAAGTCCTCGCCCGCCGCCACGCACCCGATCGAGTTCAGGTGGGCGAGCGTCTTCTCGTTGAGATCGATGACGGGCACGTCCAGCTCGGCCCCGAGCTCCCGCATCGCCTGCGCATACGCGCCCACGCCGTTGCCGAAATTATGGCTGTCGTCGGTGCACGATCGCCGCGGGGGCGGGGTGACAAGCACCGGGTTGGCGGCCTGCGCCTGCGCGCCCGTGATGTACTGCGTGAGGTAAGATTTGAAGTCCGTCGCGGGGTCGAGGTAGTACGGAATCGTGGCGCCGTCGTGCTCGTACGTCGCGGTCCTGTTGCTGTCGTTGGTACCGAACTGCACAAGCAAGTAATCGCCGCTCTGGATGTCCTCGAGGAGCTCGGTCAGTCGGTCCTCGTCGATGAACCGGCGCGCGGTCCGGCCGCCGATGGCCCGGTTCTCGACGTGCACCCGCGCGTCGAAGAACTCTCCCAGCATCTGACCCCAGCCCGCCTGATGAAGGGAGCTGTTCACGTACGTCTGAACGGTCGAGTCGCCGGCGATGTACACCGACACATCCGGCAGCGCGGCGCTCCCGCCGCCGCCTTCGGAGCCGCCCGAGGCGCTCGTGGTTCCCCCGGCTGCGCCCCCGCCGCCGCCTTCGGCCGAGCCCCCTTCGCCTGAGCCACCTCCCCCCGCGCCGCCCGCCCCCGTGACGCCGGCGCCTGGTTCGCTGCCCGCGCCGCTGCTGCTGCTGCTGCTGCTGCTGCTCTGGGCCGGGGGCCGGTCGTCGGCGTCTGCTGGGCCGCAGCCGCCGGACGCGAGGCCGGTGACGAGAGAAGGAAGCACGATGGTCAGGAAGATGGGGTGAATTCGCATGACGGACTCCTGCTGAAAAATGACCTACGGACGAGCATGCTTTGGGTGCGCCGTCAGAGCTCGATGCCGACGAGCACACCTGGCCGGAGCCGGTAACGCGCAAGGACGGTCTCGGTCCCCTGCTCGAGCGACAGCTCGTAGCGGACGCGCGCGGGGTCGAGCTCGACGAAGAGCTCCGTGAACAGCCGGAGATCCCGGCTCAGCGGCAGCTTGACCACCGAGCCGGCCGCCAGCACGAGCGCGTTCGAGGCGCTCGCGGCCGAGGGGACGAACGCCGACGGCCCCGCGCTGCCCGGCCTCGGCGCCGCGTCCACATGATCGATGCCCGCGCCGAGCCGCACGCCGACCTCGAGCGGCGTCACGCCCGTGGCAAGGGAATAGAGCCAGCAGGCGTCCGCCCGGAGCGCGATCGTGCGGAGATCGAGGCCGATGCGCGGCTCCTCGTAACGGCGCTCGAGCTGGTACTGGAAGCGCGTGTCGAGGGCGAGCCGGTGCTTCCCCCAGCTCCCGCCGAGCGCCACGCGCACGCCGGGGCCGTGCGTCAGGCCGACCTCGGCCGAGTGGATCGTCACGCCGTAGAAAGCCCCGAGCTCCAGCGCCCGCCGGCGCGCCGGCGCCGCCGCGGGGACCGGCGCGTCGGCGAGCGCCTCAGGGGGCGTCGTCTGGCGGAGGATGAGCGCGCGCGCCTGCTCTCGATCGAGCGAAGCGCGCGCGTCCACGCGCAGCGACCGCAGCGACAGCTCCACGACCTGCGCCACGGACTCGCGGTCGAGCTCGTCGAAGCGGCCCGAGAGCTCGATCGAGCGCACCAGGAAGCGATCGGCCACGGGATCCGTGAAGTAAAGCACGGCGCGGCGCAGGTCGCTCACGTCGATCCAGCACGAGAGGGCCACGCCGGAGGAGGCCCGCGTTGCGAAGAGCGCCGTCGCGTTGAACCGCGGCGCGGTCCGGAAGCGGACCGCGAACGCCGAGAGCGCCTCGGACTCGAGCGCCGTCCGGATCGCGCCGAGGTTGTCCGCAGCGCCCGTGAGCACGATCTCCACCACCGGTGCTCCGGACACAGGCGCTCCGGACACAGGCGCTCCGGATACAGGTGCTCCGGACACAGGTGCTCCGGACACAGGTGCTCCGGGCGCCCCGGACGACGCCGCTGCCGTCCCGTCGCTCGCCAGGGCGCGCGCCGCGGAGAGCGCGACGGCCGCGGCGACCGCGAGCCAGACCGTCGCCCGCTTCGTGATCACCCTCCGAGCTCGGCGAGGCGGCGGCGGGCGTGCTCGACATACGGCGAGCCCGGGTGCTCCCGGAGCAGGCGCCGCCAGCTCTGGGCCTCCTCGGCGGAGCGGCCGAGCGCCCGCAAGGCGCGCCCGCGGCCGTAGAGCGCCTCGACCGCCAGCGGCCGCGAGCTGGCCACGCCGAGGTACCGGTCGAACTGCGCGAGCGCCGCGGCGGGCGAGCC
The DNA here is from genome assembly GCF_051521365.1 of Sorangium sp. So ce590. Lineage (NCBI taxonomy): Bacteria > Pseudomonadati > Myxococcota > Polyangiales > Polyangiaceae > Sorangium > Sorangium sp. So ce590. The sequence goes on along the minus strand of NZ_CP150346.1, from coordinate 1,985,792 downwards.
GGTGTCGAGGAGCAGGCTGCCCAGCGACACGAGGGAGAGCGTGGCCTCGGGCGACGTCGCGAAGCGCTTCTGGAGCGAGCGATAGAGCTCGATGGCACGCCGGGAGCTCCCGGCGCGCCGCACGTCGTTGGCCTCCCGGAAGAGCTGCTCCGCCGTCGAGGCGGAGGAGGACGACGCTGCCGCGCTCGCCCCGCGCGAGGCGTCGCGCGGCCGCGGCGCAGGCGCCGCGAGCGCCGGCAGCGCCGCTCCGGAGGGCGCCGGCGCGCCGGCAGACAGAACGGCCTGGGGGAGCGCGACCGCGCGCGGGCGGGACATCACCGCGCGCACCGAGGGCTCCAGCAGGCGGGCGATCGGCCCTGACGCCGTCTCCGGGTGCCGACGGACGAGCGCCGTGGCCGCGGCGGCGACGCCGCACGCGAGGACGGCCGCCGCGGCGTAGAGCCAGGCGCTGCGCCGCCATCCGGCCCCGCGCCGCCCCGCGAGACCGCCCTCGAGTCGCGCCTCGTCGTCTCCGCGCCGGACATCGTTGTCGGGCCGCACGGCCGCGCTCGCGGGCCACACCGGCGCGCCGTCGCGCCGCAGGTCGATCGCGACCCCGCCGATCGCGGCGTTCGCGATACGCGCGAGGAGCTCCGCGTCCCCGGGTTCCGCCGCGCCCGCGGCATCGAAATCCTGCGCAAGCTCCCAGGTGATCCGGCATGACTCGCAGGAGCCGAGGTGGGCGTCGAAGGCGAGCCGGTCGGGCTCGGTCGCGACGCCGCGGCGCACCCGGAGGAGGAGCTCGTTCCGGCAATCCGCGCTCATGATTCCCTCCCCCGGAAGAGCTCGGCCAGCTTCGCGTTGTTGGCGAGCGCGCGCTTCAGCGCCTCCTTGCCGAGCCGGAGACGGCTCCAGACCGTGTTCGGAGAGACGCGGGCCAGCGCCGCGATCTCGTCGACCGTGTAGCCGAGCACGAAGTGGAGGGCGAGCGCCTCCGCGGTCGACTCCGGCATCCTGTCGAGCACCTCGAGCACCATCTCGCGCCGCCGGTTGGAGACCGTCTCGGCGAACGGCGACGCGCCGCGCTCGTCCGGTGCGATATCGATCGGCGCGTCCGGCTCGTCGAAGCGCGCGCGCACACGGAGGCGCCGGCGCGCGCCGAGCGCGCTCATCACGGCGATGCGGTTCGCGAAATGGAGCACGGTACACTCCGCGCGGAAGGAGGGCAGCGCCTGGAGCAGCGCGAGCACGGCCTCCTGGGTTACATCTTCGACGTCGGCGTGATGAGGGCCAAGCACCTTCCTCACGCTCCGCAACATGGCCCCACCGAGCTCGGTGATGAGCGTGCGGATGGCCGCGGGATCGCGCGCCGCCGCGGCCCGAGCGAGCCCGAGCAGGTCGTCCGCCCTCGGAGGTGCTCCCTCCGGCGGCGCGGGGAGATCGATCGCGGGCTTTCGCATGTCGAAGACGATGCACGAGGCCAGAAGTCTGGGTCAAGGCACACTTGGGTGCGGTCTGCGGACAGCGGCCTCGCCGCTCCGCGTTGACGCCGCGAGACGCGCGAGGCCGCCGCGAGAACAGGGAGTGAAGCCTGCGAGCGTCGATGATCGACGCATCATGAGGACGCTCGACCAGGTGGCCGCAGACTGGTAGTCGCTCCCCTCGTGGTAGAGCAGCCCTGCCGCTCGGCCTCGCTCGGATCGCACGTCAGGGCCCTCCGGAGCGCGGCCAACCGTCGCTGTCCCACACGAGCTCCGAGATCCGCAGCGTGGGGGCGCCGTTCGCTTGGGCATCGTAGGCGTGATAGAGGTTGTAGGCCCGATCGTCGGCGAACAGGACGGCGTTGTGCCCGGGCCCTCGCCACCGGGTGCCGCCTTCCACGAGGAGGGTGCCGCCGCCGGACATCATCTCTCTGCCCTCCTTGTCCACGTACGGGCCGGTGATACGCGTCGAACGCCCCACGGCCATCTTGTACGTGCTGTCGGTCCCGCGGCAGCAGCTGTCGAACGAGACGAACAGGTAATAGAAGCCGCAGCGCCGGACGATGAACGGCGCCTCGATCGCCCCTCCGGCGTCGGGGCGCGAGGCGAGGGCGTGCACCTCCGCGTCGGCCCGCTCCCCCGACGAGGTGAGCTTCACCATCTTGATGCCGGTCCAGAAGCTCCCGAACGCGAGCCACGGCGTCCCCGCCTCATCGATCGCGACGTTGGGGTCGATCGCGTTCCAGTCGTCTCGCCTCCCGTCGTTCGAACAGATGGTGGCGCCGCGGTCCGTCCAGGGCTCTCTGGCGTCGAGCGACGCCTTTGTCGCGTGCCCGATGCACGACTTGTTGCTGCCGAACGTGGAGGCGGAATAGTACAGATGATAGGTGTCCCCGAAGCGCGAGATATCGGGCGCCCACAGATCCTTCACGCCCTGCACCTTGGCTTCCAGCCAAGCGGGCTTCGTGTCGAACACCCGACCGGCATCCTCCCAGTCGATGAGGTTCGAGGAGATCTTCATGGGGATCCTGTCCCCCGTCTGGAACAGGTAGGTTCTGTCGCCCGCCTGGATGGCCACCGGGTCGTGGGTCCCCAGGTTCCCGGACAGGCGCAGCGCTTCGGGCGGGCTCGCCGGGTCGTGGAGCGCGTCGGCGCACCGGTCGCCGGCCCCGCCGGCCCCGCCGGTCCCCCCCGCGCCGCCGGTCCCCCCCGCGCCGCCGGCCGCCCCTGCACCGCCGGCCCCTCCCGCGCCCCCGCCGCCGCTGCCGGCCGTCGCGCCGGCATCGCCTCCCGCGCCGCTGCTCGCCGCGGTGGTGGAAGCGGTCGTGGTGGTGGTGGTGGTGGCGCCGGCGGCGCCGCTGTCCTGCCCCCCTGCGCCGGAGCCCGATCCCGGAGTCTCCGAGCCGCAATGGAGCGAGGCGGCGACGCTGATCAGGCCCCACGCGCGCGCAGACACCCATCGTAACCGCATCCGGCAAAGCATGAAGCGCATCTGGAACTCCTGAAGCTCTCTTGGCGGAGCGTTCGTCGGTGTACTGCCTTCGGAGGTCAGCGCACGCACCTCGCGTGCTCCTCCGCGACCAAGCGTCCCGCAGCGACGCCGCGCGCTCTGCCAGAGCGACGGTGAAGCTGGCTCTCTTTCCTGTCCTCGAGCGCGATGGGGAACGCGTCCTTCCTCTCTTCCCACGTGGACCCGAGCGCCCGCGATCAATCACGGGTTGCTCGAATTTCTCACGGTGAGGCCAGCGCGATCTCCTCCAGCAGTAAATTTACACCGAGGAAGGATGCCGCGGCTCCACGCGGCCGTGCGCCGCTGGAGGTCGCCGGTGCGGGCGGCTCGTCGAGCGCCGCCCGCGCGACGACCCCCCCCGCCGGGGGCCGCGCTCGGCCTGGCGCCCCCTCTCGAGCCTCACCCGATCCCCGCCTCGCTGGGCGGCCCAGCGGCCTTGTCGTCCGCCGTCTGAAGGGGCACATGGGGAAACCACAGCGCCACGACGAAGCCGATCAGGCCCATGGCCGCGATGATCCAGAACACCGTCGTGAGCCCCGACGTGAGCGCCTCCCCGAGGTGCTGCAGAATCAGCGGATCGAGCTCCTGCGCCCCCTCCGCCGTGAGCAGCCTGCTCGCGGCGTCCGCGGGGATCGACGGGTCCTTCGCGAGCTGGGCCGAGAGCACGCCGCCCATGACGCCCACCGCCACCACGCCGCCGAGCAGCCGGGAGAACATCGTGCTCGCCGTGGCGATCCCGCGCTGTTCCCACGCGACGCAGCTCTGCACCGCGATGAGCAGCGCGACGTTGGACAGCCCCATGCCCACGCCGAAGACCAGCGTCGTCGCGCGGAGCATCAGCGGCGTGTCGTGCGCCCCGCCGATCGCGAGCGCGAGCCCCGCCGCCGCCGTCACGCCGAGGCCGACCCGGATGAGCGGGCGGAACCCGACCCGGGGGATGAGCCGCCCGCCGATCGCGCTCGCGACCGGCCAGCCGATCAGCATCGGGGCGATGGCGCTCCCGGCGTCCGTGGGGGTGCCGCGGAGCACCCCCTGCACGAAGAGCGGCACGAACGTGATCGTGCCCATCATCGCGCCGCCCAGGATCGCGCCGGCCACGTTGGAGATGAGCATCACCGGGCGCCGGAAGAGCGGCAGCGGGAGCATCGGCTCCGGGGCCCGGCGCTCGACGGCGAGGAACGCGGCGAACAGCGCCACCGCCGCGATCGAGGCGAACAGCGTCATCGCCCCGCCGAGCCTCCCCGTCGCGAGGAGCAGCGCGACCACGCCCGCGGACAGGAGCCCGGCGCCGAGGAAGTCGAGCTCGCGAGGCCGCCTGTCGATCCGCTCGTGGAACGCGCTCGCCACGAGCGCGATGGACGCGATGCCGAACGGGATGTTGATGTAGAAGACCCAGCGCCAGGAGAAGTAGTGCACGATGAGCCCGCCGAGCATGGGACCGGTGATGCCGAACAGCCCCCACGCGGCCCCGAAGACGCCCTGGATGCGCGCGCGCTCGTTGAGATCGAAGATGTCGCCCGAGATGGTCATCGCCATCGGCTGCATGGCCCCGGCGCCGGCCCCCTGGAGGGCGCGGAAGGCGATGAGCTGCGGCATCGACTGCGCCGCGCCGCTCGCGATCGAGCCGATCAGGAACACGACGATGCCGAAGAGCATGACCGGCTTGCGGCCGTAGATGTCCGAGAGCTTGCCGCAGATCGGCACCAGCACCGACGAGGTGAGCAGGTAGGCGGTGGTGACCCATGCGTACTGGTGAATGCCGCCGAGATCGCCGATCACCGTGGGCATCGCGGTGGCCACCACCGTCGATTCGAGGGCGGCCATGGCGAGGGACAGGATCAGCCCGACGACGGTGAGGGCGCGGTGGGTCTTGCGTTCCGAAGCCATGCAGGTGGCGGAAGATGTGATGTGGACGAGCCGGCGCGGCAAGCCTGACGCCGCGCGGCCCCGCTCGTCGAGGCGCAGGACGCGGGAGGCGCGCGTCGATCCGCGCGGCGCCCGCCCGCCCGCCTACCTGCGCGCTTGCGCCTGCATCCCCAGCGCGCGCCGCATCGCGGCCGTGATCTTCTGGCGGACCTCCCCGTAGCCGGCCCACGGGTCCGCCGGGAGCGCAGCCAGGCGCTCGGGCAGGTTCCTGAGCGTGAATCGGTCCGAGCGCATCTCGGGACCGAGCTCCTCCCAGGAGAGCGGCGCAGACACCGGCGCCCCCGGCCGGGCGCGCGTCGAGTACGCGGCCACCGACGTCGCGCCCCGCGTGTTGCGCAGGTAGTCGATGAAGATCTTCCCCTTCCGCTGCGCCTTCGAGACCGCGATCGTGAACCCCTTCGGGTCGCGCCGCGCGATGTCCCCCGCCAGCGCCTTCGTGAACGCGAGGCACTCGTCCCACCCGCTCGACGGCGCGAGCGGCACCACGATGTGGAACCCCTTCCCGCCCGTCGTCTTCACGAAGCTCTCGAGGCCGAGCTCGGCCAGGCGCTCCCTGAGCAGGAGGGCGGCCGCGATCACGCGCTCCCATGCCACCGAGGGATCCGGGTCGAGATCGAACACCGCCCGATCCGGCGTCTCCAGCCGCGATGTCGTCGAGTTCCACGTGTGGATCTCCAGGATCCCCATCTGTGCGAGCGACACCAGCGCTTCGGCCGAGTCCGCGACGAGGTACTCGCCCGCCTTCGTCTTCTCCTGGATCGTCACGCGCCGGAGCGCGGACGTCCCCCGCACCCGCGCGTGCTTCACGAAGACGCACCCGCTCACCGCGCCCTCCGGGCAGCGCACCAGCGTGAGCGGCCTGTCCTTCACGAGCGGCACCATCCGGTCGGCGACCGACTCGTAATAGAGAGCGAGCTCGCGCTTCGTGATCCCCTGCGCTGGATACAGCACCCTGTCCGGGTGCGACAGGCGCACTCCGGCGACCGAGGCGCCCTCGCTCTCCTCCCCTCGCCCGCCTGCCGCCGCCTGCGCCGTCCTGTGTTCCTCCTCCGCCCGGTTCGAGCGCCACACCCGGTCCCTGGCCGCGGCGATCTCGTCGAGCTGCCTCCCGCTCGCCACGCTCTCGGGCCGGGCCTCCACGACGCTGTACTCCTCCGTGGCGCGGGCCTCCGCGTCGTTCTCCTTGATGAGCAGCCAGCGCCTCCCCTCGTCGTCGTCCCGCCCGCGGGTCCTCACGAGGGTGAAGCCGCCGCGGAGCTTCTCGCCCCGCAGGACGAACTTCAGCTTTCCGGCGTGATAGCCCCTGTGGGGGTCCTCGAGCGGCACCCACGTGCCCCGGTCCCACAGGAGCACTGTCCCGCCCCCGTACTGTCCTCTCGGGATGATGCCCTCGAAATCGCCGTACTCGAGCGGGTGATCCTCGGTGTGCATGGCGAGCCGCTTGACCTCGGGATCGAGGCTCGGCCCCTTCGGCACAGACCAGCTCTTGAGGACGCCCTCGAGCTCGAGGCGGAGGTCGTAATGCAGGTGCGAGGCGGCGTGCTTCTGGAGGATGAAGGTCCGCTCCTCGGCATCGGCGGACGCGGCAGTGACCTCTTGTCCTCGCGGCTCGGGCGTGAGGGAGAAGTCGCGTTTGCGCCAGTACTCGCGCAGTCCCATGCGCCAGGGTTAGCAGAGGGCTGCGCCTGCTGCAGCCGAGCCGCTGAGGACGCCCGGACCGGGCTCCCGCCCACGTCCTCGGGACACGAACCCGAACGGGTGCCGGAGAAAATACATCGCATGTCCGGAATGGAAGTCCCGGAAGTCCCCTCGAAGGAGGGTCGGCTGATGGCGACCCTCGAGCGCCTGCTCGAGCTCCCCGCAGCCGACCTCCGGCAATCGCTGAACCAGGCGAGTGAGCTCCTTTGCAGCGCGCTCGACGCCGACAAGATCGACGTCTTCCTCTTCGAGCCGAGCAGGAAGACGCTGCGCGCCATGGGGACGAGCAACACGCCCCTGGGCCGGCTCCAGCATGCGCTCGGCCTCGACGTCCAGGCCGTGGCCAACGGCGGCTCGATCGCCGGCGTCTTCACGACCGGCGATCCCTACATCACCGGGCACGCGGACCGAGAGCCCGGCGAGGTCCCCGGTGTGATCCTCGAGCTCGGGATCCGGTCGCACATGGCGGTCCCGCTCGTCGTCGAGGGCGAGCTGATCACCGTGATGGCGCACGACCTGCGGAACTACCTTGGGCCGCTCATGAACCGCCTCGATCTGCTCCCGCCGCTCATGGCGCCACGTTGACCGTGAACTCTCCACCGGGCGACGGCGCGACGTTCCCGGCTGAGCTTGCCTGTGAGCGGACCGCCTGATCAAGCGAGAGAGGCGTGACCGGGAGAAGCGGAGGCGTCTCCGTTGCTTCTGCTGGACCGGGTGCGGCGCCTCGTGCGCCGTGGACGAACTCTCCGGCGGCGTACGCGCCCCATCGCCCCGAGGACAGACGCTCGGGCCGAAGCTCGGCAGTGTGAGCCAGACGCCGTTTAGGCTGCCCAGCGCTGCGCAAGCTGCGCGATAACCTTGCAACCCCGGACGCGCTCCGCATACAGTCCAGCAACGAGCGAATGGCAGACGACGGGCTAGGGGAAACTGGGCGGCTCAGGGCAGAGATCGCGGCGCTGCAGGCGCGTATCCAGGAGCTGGAGGGAGCGCTGGCGGAGGGGTCCTGCGGCCCCGCGGCAGAGGGAGCAGCGCGGCGCGACGCGGCGAGCGCGGACGCTCACGCCGCGCTCGCCGCGCTCGCGTGGCTGCACACGCCGGAGCCAGCGCTGATCCACTGGCGCCCCGATGGCACGGTGACGCGCTGGAACGATGGCGCCGAGCGCGTCTTCGGCTGGAGCGAGGGCGAGGCCGTCGGTCGCACGCTCTGGGACCTCGTGGCCGCAGATCCCGTGTCCCCCGACGCCGTGCGCGCGCTCACGCTCGACTGGGCGGCGAACCGGTTCGCCTCGGTCACGAGCGAGGGCAGGACGAAAGACGGGAGGGCGCGCCTCTGCCGGTGGACCCACGGTGTGCTGCGCGACGACCGCGGCGCCGCGCGTGAGATCGCGGCGATCGTCGAGGACGCCAGCGACCCGCCGTGGAGCGAGCACACGCTGCTCGGGCGGCTTCAGCTGCTCCTTCAGCTGGTGGACCACTCGCGCGACTCCATCTTCCTCAAGGACATCGACGGGCGCTATATCTTCGCCAACCGCGCTCACGCGGAGGTCTATCAGAGGCACGTCGTCGATATCATCGGCAAGAGGGAGCATGAGTTGAGCCCCCTGGCCCCCGAGGCCATGGATGAGATCGTGGCGAGAGAGCGCGATGTGCTCGCCGGGCGGAAGGCGGTGCAGTGCGAAGAGGTCCTGAGGTTCCGCGACACGAGCATTCATTTCTCCACGGTCAAATTCCCCATCCTCGACGGGCGAGGCGAGCCGATCGGCCTCGGCGGCGTCGTCACCAACACCACGTCGCTGAGGCACGCGGAGGCCGACTGGGCCGCGCTTCAGGAGAAGATCATCGCCGCCCAGCAGGCCGCCCTCCGGGAGCTGTCCACCCCGCTCATCCCGATCGCCGACCGGGTGGTGGCGATGACGCTGGTAGGGACGATCGACACCGCGCGCGCAGCGCAGATCATGGAGACGCTGCTCGCCGGCATCAGCGATCACGGCGCCCACACGGCGATCCTGGACATCACCGGCGTGCGCGCGGTCGACACGCACGTCGCGGACGCGCTGACGCGGACGGCGCACGCCGGCCAGCTGCTCGGCACCCGCGTGGTGCTCACCGGCGTTCGCCCGGAGGTGGCGCAGACGCTGGTCACGCTCGGCGTGGACCTGTCCGGCATCACCACGCTGGGCACGCTGCAAAGCGGCATCGCATACGCCCTCCGCCACACGGGGGGCTCGCGACAAGCGCGCTGAGTCCGCCTGAAAGAGCAGGAGCTCCTCCGGCGGCGCCGGCGCGGCAGGTCTGCACCGCGACCCGTCGGCGTGGCTGGGGTCGGTGACGCGAGCATGAGGCGCGAAGGCGCGGTCCTGCCGCGCCACCAGCTCCGTCCCCCACCAGACGCCGACCTCGCGCTCGCCGGCGATCGCCGCGCGCCCTTTTTGTGGTTGACGCCGCCCATGTGAGCGTTCACAATTTGGTGCTGCGGGCGTTCTTTTGCCCTGCCCTGGGTCGTCATGCGCAGCGGGCCCTGCGCCCTCATGCGCGTTCACCTCGACGGTCGCGCCATGGCTCCAGACGAGGCGCACGCGGGGGGAGAGGAGCAGCAGTCGGGCTCGGCTGGGATGACATCAGGGCGCCCCCAAATGCGTGCGGTCTCACCCCTGGCCCCGGCGAATGATACCCTCTGTCTCCCCACCAACACCCATGCGCCAATCGCATACATGAGCGCGATCCCCTCTTGACGTCATGGCAGTCTTTCTGGCTCCTCTCTCCAGATCTTCGTCAAAGTTCGTGCCGGCATCTTCATGCGGCAGCGCGTAGGGGAGCCGGCGTCCCCGGGGCCAGGAATCGTGCTGTGCCGCTCGCTGTTCGGACTGGATTTACCGCGACGAAGCCGAGCTCGAGGAGCAGGTGCTCGTGTTCTTGATGTATCCGCTCGGCGACCTCCGTCTGGCCGGTGAGCGTCATCTGGCCTGCTCTCCTGACAGGCATGAATGAGGATATCCAGCCGAGGATCGGACCGAGGTTGAGCTTGTAGTCCGCGGCGGACCGGGTTACTGTGTCGCTCATGGCCTTTCTTCAAATCTGCCGCTCTGCGGCCACGTCTTGGTTCACTATCACGACTCCCTTGCTGATGCTCGTTGCACTGGGGTGCTCCTCGGAGAGCAACACGAGCGGGAACGCCGGAGGCAGCAGCGGAGGCACGAACACGAGCGGCGCCGGCGCGGGCGATGCTGGCATGGGCGGCGCCGGTACGGGCGGCGCCGGCACGGGCGGGGCCGGCATGGGCGGCGCCGGCACGGGCGGCGCCGGCACGGGGGGAAGCGGGGGCTCCGGCGGGACCGGCGGCTCGGCGACGCCGGTGGATGCCGCGGCCATGGTCCCCGACATGGGCATCGGAGCCAACATCGGCAACACGCTGGAGAACACCACCCAGTGGGAGACGGGCTGGGGCCAGCCGCTGATCACGCAGGCGTTCATCAACGGCATGGCCAGCCATGGCATCAAGACGGTGCGCGTGCCCGTGGCCTGGGACACCTACGCCGTCAACGGCACGATCGACGCTACAAAGATGGCCCGAGTCAAGGAGGTGGTGGGCTGGATCGAGACCGCCGGCATGTACTCGATCGTGAACATCCACTGGGACGGGGGCTGGATCTACAACGAGGCCAACGCCGACAAGCACAAGCTCACCGACGACGTCAAAAGCAAGTTCGCGTCCTACTGGACCCAGATCGCAACGGCCTTCAGCGGCGTCGGTCACAAGCTGATCTTCGAGGGGATGAACGAGGAGGGAAACTACTGGGTCAACGGCGTTCGCGACGGGGGGACGCCGGACTACGCCGCCCTGAACGAGATGAACCAGCTCTTCGTCACCACCGTGCGCGAGAAGGGCGGGTACAACACGAGCCGCGCCCTGCTCATCGCCGGCTTCGTGACGGATATCGACAGGACCTGTGTGGACGATTTCAAGGTGCCGACCGATCCGGCCGGCACGAAGAGCCTCTTCCTCTCGCTCCACTACTACACGCCCTACACCTTCTGCGGCCTCGACACGGTGGAGACCTGGGGCTCTCCCAAGACGACGTGGGGCACGGATCCCGAGAAGGCGGAGCTGAAGAGCCTGTTCGACAGGCTTGGCGCGTTCAGCGCTCAGCGGAGCATCCCGATCATCCTCGGCGAGTTCTCCGTCACGCCGGGCGAGAACTACCCCCGTGACCCGGCGTCGCGGAGGCTGTGGATGCAGTCGGTGGCGGAGGCGGCGCAGTCTCGCGGCATCGTTCCTGTGCTGTGGGACACGGGGTCGGAGATCAAGCGCACGGACGGCTCATTCTCGACGGAGTGGCAGGCCGTCATGGACGCCGTCGGCCCTTAGCTTGGCACGACTGCGGGAAGTCGCCCCGGAGATGAGGTGGGGGCCCGGGTCGCTCACGAGGCGAAAGGGAGGCTGCTCGGGCTGCCGGCGGCGCCAGAGGGGTGAGCAGGCCTGGACCGGACGTCGAGGCGCGGTCATGCCGCGCCACAAGCTCCGTTCCCCGCCAGACGCGGACCTCGCGCTCGCCGGCGATCGCCGCTCGTGAGTTTTTGATTGACGCCGCCAATGTGAGCGTTCACATTGAGCGCCGCGGATATTTTTTTGCCTTGCCCCGGATAGGCCGTCATGCGCAGCGGGCCCTGCAACCTCATGCGCGTTCGACCTTGACGGTCGCGCCATGGCTCCAGACGAGGCGCACGCAGGGGGGGGAATGGAGCAGCAGTCGGGCTCGGCCTGAGATGACATCGGGGCGCACTCCTGGGCGGGAACGCCTGGCAACCACCTGTCTGCCAATTTCGCCACCGTCGGCCTGAAGCGAGCGTTTCGCGCTGGCGTGACGTAACCAGAGAGGCCTCGTGTACAACGAAAAGAAAGCCGTCAGGCGCTTCAATTTCTTCTGCTTGCTCTCGAGCGTCGCGCTGCTGGCGTGCAGCGAGGGTAGCGGCGACGCGGCACAAACTGCCGGCGCGGGCAGCTCGGGCGTGTCAGCCACCAGCGGGGCGTCCACCAGCGCAACCGCTGGGTCAGGCGGCGCTGCCAGCGGCAGTGGCGGCGCCGACATCAGCGACGGCGGCATGGGCGGGGCAGGCGCGGGCGCAGGCGGAGCAGGTGACGGCGGCGAAGCAGCGGGCGGGGCCGGTGGTTCGCCGCTCCCGCCGATCACGGATTACTCGGCCGAGGGTCCGTTCGCGACGACCGTGGAGCGGGGCTCGGGGCCCGGCGGAAACCACACGATCTTCAGGCCTGAACGCCTGGGTGAGGACGGTTTCCTGCACGCGCCGATCATCTTTGGACCCGGGATCAATACGCAGGTGACCAGCTACACGGCTCTCCTGACGAACTTCGCTTCTCACGGCTTCGTGGTGGTTGGAGCCAATCTCCTCACGGGCGGTCCCAACGCCCCGAACAATCGCGCGGCCATGCTGGAGGGGCTCGACTGGATCATCGAGCAAAACAGCGAGGCGGGCAGCGTCTATCAGGGCAAGATCGACGTGAAGCATGCCGTTTCCATGGGCTACTCGGTCGGCGGCACCGCCGCCGTGGAAATCGGCGGTCATGAGGCCGTGGCCACCGTCGTCTCGATCCACGGCCACGTCGCGACAGCGGCCCTGCACGGGCCCATGCTGCAGACCAGCGGAACGCAGGACACGATCGGGCTGCCGATGCAGCAAAAAACCTACGACATGTCCCAGACCCAGACGTTCCTGGCGACGGTGATGGGCGCGGATCATGGATACATCACGCGCGACGTGGGCGGCGTCCAGCGGCCAGCGATCGTGGCCTGGCTCCGTTACTGGATCTACAACGACACCGGGGGGAAGCACTACTTCTACGGCGATGATTGCGTGATGTGCACCTCGCCCTGGGTGAATCCCCAGCGCAAGGGCTGGAAATGACCTCGCGCCGAGGCGGATGTCAACCGAGGAGAGCACCCATGTCGTCCAGAGTTGGCCCTGTGGGCCACGATCGCATTCACCATCACGCGCGCTGGCTGCGGCCGATCTGGGGCGGCTTGGGCCTCTGCGCCGCTCTCAGCCTGGGCTGTAGCGACGACGGCAACGCCGGCGGATCAGCCGCCGGTGAAACCTCCGCGAGCGGCTCCGGCGGTGGCACGGCTTCCGGCGGCACGAGCAGCGGCGATGCAGCCGGTAGCGGCGGAGCGACCGCGGGCGCGGGTGGAGCGGGCGCGGGTGGAGCGGGCGGAACGGGCGGCGCGGGCACGGGCGGAGCCGGCACCGCCGGGGCCGGCGGCAGCGGAGGTGGAGACGGAGGTGACGTGAGGAAGTCCGCCGGCTGCGACAAAATACGCACGCTTCAGAACGGCGCTGGCGCCGTGCTGAGCGGCGGGAAGAGCCGCAAGTACACCCTGCGCGTTCCCGACGATTACGACAACAGCCACCCGTACCGGCTCATTCTCGCCTTCCACGGGGCCACGGGCAACAGCGGCCAGGTTGCTCCCTCGTACTTCGGGCTCTGGTCGCTCTCCGAAGGGAGCACCATCTTCATCGCGCCCGACGCTGACGGCGGGTTCTGGTCAGCCGACAACGATGTGACCTTCGTCGACGACATCCTCGAGCAGGTCACAGACGATCTCTGCATCGACACCTCGCGCATCGAGCTGGAAGGCTTCAGCCAGGGCGGCGCCATGGCGTGGACGCTGGCCTGCGCGCGTCCGAACGTCTATCGCGCCGCAGTTGTCCACTCCGGCGGCGGCGTCGCCCGGCCCGCGAGCTGTCAGCCGGTCGCCTTCATGTCTTCGCTCGGTCAGGAGGAGAGCGGCGGAGCCGGACAGACCTCCAACAGCGACTTCTTCGCCAAGCAAAATGGATGCACGGTGGAGACCTTGGCCAAGGCGCCCAGAGGTGGCCACGCCTGCTCGGACTACAAGGGCTGCTCGGCGGGTCACCCCACCCGCTGGTGTGATTACGACGGCGGTCATACTCCATCGCCGAACGACGCCGGGCAGAACATGTCGTGGATGCCCCAGGAAGTCTGGACCTTCCTGAGCCAGTTCTAGGGCATTTTTCATAACAGAGTATTTTTCGAGATAGCGAAACACCAGGGCATCGCGCTCCGACCGCTCGTTCCCATGCCCACGATACAATGCGGTGATGGCTTGCGTACCAGGTTGGCGCTGGTGTAATATCTCTGCCCGATGGACCCATTCCAACGTCACGTCCTCGGACTCGCATCGCTCTCGCTGGCGCTGCTCGCCGCGCTGCCTGCGCGCGGGGCATCGCTACAAAAGGTCAACCAGAGCGAATGGGGGGTGGACGGCCTCCCCAGCTACGTCAACTTGTACATTTACGTGCCTGACACGCTGGCGACCAAGCCTCCCATCGTGGTCGCCCCCCATCATTGCCAGGGGACTGGCCCTGGGACGTTCAGCGAGATGTCGAGCCTGGTTTCCATAGCGAACACCGGTGGCTTCATCATGATCTTCCCGGAGGCCACCGGGCAGAACTGCTGGGACGCGGGATCGACGAGATCGCTCAAGCACGACGGTGGTGGCGACACGGGAGCCATCGTCCAGATGGTAAAATACACGCTCGCGAAGTACGACGGCGACGCGGGCCGCGTGTACTCGGTCGGCGGGTCATCGGGCGGCATCATGACCGAGGCGCTGTTGGGTGTGTACCCCGACGTGTTCATGGCCGGCGTGTCGCTGATGGGCGTTCCGTGTGGCTGCTGGGCCGAGGGCTACAACGACGTCACCGGGACGGGGAGCAATGCCCAGTGGAGCGGGCCCTGCGGGGGCGGCAACGTCACGAAGACCGGGCAGCAGTGGGGAGACCTCGTCCGTTCGTACTATCCCGGTTACACCGGCCATCGCCCGCGCCTGCAGCATTGGCATGGCACCGCCGACACGATCCTCAGCTACAAGAACATGGCTGAAGACGTGAAAGAGTGGACGAACCTTCTGGGTTTGAACGAAACCCCGGATGAGACCGACGCTCCGAGGACCGGGACCACGCGCCAGTCGTGGAAGAGCTCTTGCGGCTACACGGTCTACGAGGCCTTCTCGATGGACGGCGTCGGGCATGCTGTGCCGTTCGACGGACCCGCCGTCGCCGCCTATTTCGGCCTCGACAAGGCCGGTGGTCAGGATCCAGAGACAGCGGCTTGTCCCGGTGCTGTTCCCGGTGGTGACGACACCGGTGGCGCGGGTGGCGCGGCCGGTGCCGGTGGCGCGGGTGGCGCGGCCGGAGCCGGTGGCGCGGCCGGAGCCGGAGGTGCGGGCGGGGTGATGGAGAGTGGCGCTGGCGGCAGCGCAGGCAGCGGTGGCGCGATTGGCACCGGGTCCGGGGGGGCGAACGGACAAGACGCCAGCTCGGGGACTGGCGACTCGACGGGAGGAGAGAGCTCGAGCTCCGGCTGCAGCTGCGCCCTGGGCAGCGACGCGAGAGACTCTGGCGCCCAAGCGGGGCTCCTCCTCGCGGCGCTGGGATTGCTGCTCGGTCGCCCGAGGCGCCGCCCGCGCTGAGCGCATAGGATGAAACCTACCGGCATGACGTCGGGTCCGCGCTGGGCCACGCTCGAGCCAGGGTCGGCCGAGGATCATCCGGAATCTATCGGAATCGTCAGCCTTTCATCCAATCGCGCCTCGCCGCAAGAGAAGTCTGGCGGGACTTCCGACGCACGGAGCTTAGGCGGCGCCGCGGAGCATGGCGGCGCTCTTCGCCCCGGCGCGAAGCCCGATGTCCTTCATGATGCGGGCCGCGAGGCCGGGCGCGATCCGCTGGAGCACGAGCAGGCTGCGGTTGGATGCGCCCGCGAGGAAGCTGCGCCTGTCACGGCGGAGCGTCTCGACGAGCTGCTCTGCCACCCACTCGGGCGCGAAGGCCTGCGGCCCTTCAAGTGGCCAGTCGTTGCCGGCGGCGGTGCTCGTGTGCGGGGGGGCAAACACGGTCACCCGGACGCCGCGCCCCTCGAGCTCGCCGCGCAGCGACTCGGAGAAGGCCACGACCGCCGCCTTCGCCGCGGAGTACGCGGCGGCGGCCGGCATCGGGACCCACGCCACCGTCGAGGCGATGTTCACGACCGTGCCCGAGCCCTGCGCCAGCATCGCCGGCAGGACTGCCCGCGTGACACGCTCCATCCCGAACACGTGGACGTCGAACATCGCGCGCGTGAACGCCCCGTCCGTCGACTCCCAGAGAGACATCTTGCCGCCGTTGCCAGCGTTGTTGATGACGACATCGATACGGCCGAACCGCTCCAGGATCGACGCCACCGCCGCCCCGACCGAGGCGTCGGACGTGACGTCCATCTCGACGGCCATGGCCCTCCCTCCCCCGCGGACGATGCTGTCGGCCTCCGCCGACAGCCTGGCCATCGACCGCGCGGCGAGGACCACGCGGGCGCCCTCGCGGGCGAGCGCCCTCGCGCCCGCGAGCCCGATGCCCAGGGAAGCGCCCGTCACGACGATCACTTTGTCTTTCGGTTCCATCTCCTCTGCCCTCCTCGTTCCGCCGACAGCTCGCAGCGGGCGCGCTCGATCCACCGGAGCTCCGCGTCGCACCACGCGATCCCGTGCTCGATGCCCAGGCGCCACAGGTCGTGCTCGCGCGCCGATCGCGCGAGCGCGAAGATCCGCTCGTCCTCTAGCCGCTCCTCGTAATCGACCCTCGTCGCCTCGATCTCGCGGGCGTACCTCGCCAGGAGGTCGTCGAGCTTCTTCGGCGGCACCTGCGCCGCGAACACAAGCTTGAGCAAGAGCGGGTGCCGCAGCAGGAGCGGCTCGAGCGGCTCCTCGAGCCACGCCTTGAGCGCCGCGCGGCCGGGCTCCGTGAGAGAGTACACCTTCCGGTCCGGCTTGCCGTCCCCGGGCATCGTCGTGGCGTCGACGAGCCCCTCGCGCTCCAGCGCGTGCAGCTCCCGGTAGATCTGGCTCTGGGTCACGGACCAGAACGACCGCACCGACCCGTCGAACCGCTGCTTCAGCGTGTAGCCGCTCGTCGGCTCCAGCGAGAGGAAGCCCAGGATGGCGCCGCGGAGAGACATGACACCCGAACCATAAGACACACGTGGCATATATGCAATGTGATTTATCAGCGCGGGCGCCGCGCGACCCCTCGACGCCGCGGGCCGTGGCGGCCGCCGCGGGCTCGGCTACACCGCGCGGATGCTCCGCCGACTCCTCGCCTGGCTCGACCGCGCGCCCTCGCCGCGCGCGCCCGCGTCACCCGACATCGACATCGTCGCCGGCGTCGAGCCGCCGGAGGCCGAGCCGCCCGGAGCGCCCGGCGGCGACGACGTCGTGGTCATGCCGATCGAGGACGCGATCGACCTGCACACGTTCGCCCCGCGCGACGTCGCCTCGGTGGTCGAGGAGTACCTCCACGAGGCGCAGCGGCGCGGCTTCCGCGAGGTGCGGATCATCCACGGCCGCGGCAAGGGCGTGCAGCGCCGCATCGTGCAGGGCGTCCTCTCGCGCCACCCCGCCGTCGACGGCTTCCGCGACGCCCCGGCCTCGCGCGGCGGGTGGGGCGCGACCGTCGTGTGGCTCAAGGCCTCGGGCGGCGGCGCCTCGCCGTGAAGCGTCAGCAAGGCCACCTGGAACGACCGCGGGCTCCCGCGTAAGATGGCGCGCATGTCGCGTCCCCCCGCCACGCCCGACGACCCCGGCCCGACCAGCCTCGCGGCCGCCACCGAGCCCCGCATGAAGGCCGAGGTGGTGGCGGTGCCCCGCATCGAGCTGTGCGTCGAGCGCGAGGCGGGCAAGCCCGCGAGCCGGGCGATGGTGCTCGACGGCGACTTCATCCGCATCGGCTCCCACCAGAGCAACGATCTCGTCCTCGCCGACCGCGCCGTCTCGCGCTTCCACTGCATCCTCGAGCGCGTGAAGTCGACGTTCCGGCTGACGGACGTCGGCTCGCTCAACGGGACCACCATCGCCGGCGTCCGCGTGCGGGACGCCGACGCGCTCCTGCCGGAGTGCCGCATCGAGCTCGGCGAGTCGGTCGTGCGCATCCGCGACGCCGACGCCGTCGCCGAGACCGAGCTCGCGCGCGCCGTCAGCTTCGGCGCGCTCCAGGGCGTGTCGGTCCCCATGCGGCGCCTGTTCCACGTCCTCGATCGCGTGGCGAAGAGCGCGCCCGACGTGCTCATCGAGGGCGAGAACGGCACGGGCAAGGAGGTCATCGCCACCGAGCTCGTCCAGCGCGGCGCCCGCGCCGACAAGCCGCTCGTCATCGTCGACTGCGGCGCCATCTCGCCGAGCCTCATCGAGAGCGAGCTGTTCGGCCACGTGCGCGGCTCGTTCACGGGCGCCTCGCGCGACCGCGCCGGCGCCTTCGAGGAGGCCGACGGCGGCACCGTCTTCCTCGACGAGATCGGCGAGCTGCCGCTGGAGATGCAGCCGAAGCTGCTCCGCGCCCTCGCCTCGCGCGAGGTGCGCAGGCTCGGCGAGAGCCGGGTGCGCAAGGTCGATATCCGGGTGATCGCCGCCACCAACCGGCGCCTCGAGCGAGAGGTGAACAGCGGTCGATTCCGCGAGGACCTCTATTACCGCCTCTCGGTGCTCACCGTGCGCGTCCCGCCGCTCCGGGAGCGCAAGGAGGACATCGGCCTCCTCGTCCACAGCTTTCTGAACGAGCTCGGCGCCGCCGACAAGGTGAGCCTCTTTTCGCCCGAGATCATCGAGGAGATGAAGCGCTACGACTGGCCCGGCAACGTGCGGGAGCTGAGGAACTACGTCGAGCGCCGCGTCGTGCTCGGCGAGGGCGCCGCCATGGGGGCGACGGCGCCGTCCGAGCGCAGCTCCACGCCGCCGGGCTCCACGCCGCCGGGCGCCGCGCGCGAGGCGCCGGCCGCGAACATCGAGATGCCCTTCAAGGAGGCGAAGGAGGCCATCATCAACGGGTTCGAGCGGGACTACCTCGCCGCGCTGCTCGACTGGTCGAACGGCAACGTGAGCCGCGCCGCGCGCAAGGCGGGGCTCGACCGGATGTACCTCCACCGCCTCCTCCAGCGCCACGGGCTCCGCCGCGCCGCCGCCCTCGACTGAGAAGTGCCGCGCCTCACCGACCGGGGCGAGCCCGCGACCGCCCCGCGCGATAGGACAGGGCGCCACCGCCCCGCCCATGTCACAGTCGCGGCGAAATGGCGCGATCCGTTCGTGTGCGCAACCTCGCAAAATCTCTAAACATTTCTGAAACAGAGCTGCTCGTCTGGCTCGCGGATCAAGCGCCTGCGGCCGACATCCGGCATCCGGCGGACTTCCTCCCCCCGGAGATGGTGGAGCGGGCGCAGCAGGCGCTCGCCCGGCCGCCGCCGCCGGCGCCGGCGCCGGAGCCGGTCGAGCGCCGCTGCGCCGAGTGCGCGAAGCTCCCCGCGAAGGCGGGGGTCCGCGTGGTCGAGGTCGGCGCCAACGCAGTTTGCGACCTGTGTGGCAGCTCCGCGAACAAGCGGGCGGCGCTCACGATGATCGGGGCGTTCCATGCGCGGGGGCTCCGGAGGCTGCTCGTGGTCGGCGGGGGGCCGGGCACGGCCGAGGACCTGCGGCAGCTGCTCGCGGGCGAGGTCGACATCCGCATCGTGGACGGCGAGGGCCACCGCAACGCGACGAAGGCCGACGCCGATCTCCGCTGGGCCGACGTTGTCGCGGTCTGGAGCTCGACGATCCTCTCGCACAAGGTCTCGAAGCTCTACACCGACCAGCGCGCCGCGTTCCGCGACAAGCTCGTCACCGTGCCGAGGCGCGGCGTGGCCGCGCTCTGCATGGCGGTGACCGAGAAGGTGGGTAGTGGTCCTATCTGAACACGCTCCCGATACCGTGCGACCAGGCGCGGGGCGGGAGCGCCCGCGCGCCCGGGGCTCTCCTTCGATGACGAGGTGGAGCAATGGACATGCCACTTCGAAGCGGAGACGGGCTTGGCGTCGCTCGACCGGCTATCACCCCGGGCGGCTGTGGAGCCGCACGCGACGGCGGGTGCGCCGCGCGTGGGGCACCCAGCCGCGGAAGTGCCAGCGCGCGGACATGGCGAGTCCGCGGATCCACTCGTCGGCGCCGTAGGCCACCCAGACGCCGACGAGCCCCCAGCCGAGGTAGACGCCGAGCAGCCAGGACAGCCCGACGGCCACGGCGAACATCGAGAAGACGCCGAACGCGACCGGGAAGCGCGCGTCGCCGGCGGCGCGGAGGCCGTTGATGACGACCAGGTTGATCGTGCGGCCCGGCTCGACAAGGAGGGTGAGCCAGAGCAGCTTGGAGCCGGTGGCGATCACCTCCGGATCGCTCGTGAACAGGCCGAGCAGGTGGGGGCCGATCAGCGCGATCGCGAGCACCAGGGCCACGCACACGCAGAACCCGACCAACAGGCCGCCGCGCACCTGGCGATCGGCGCCGATCAGCTCGCCGGCGCCGATGTGGTGCCCGACCACGATCTCGGTCCCGAAGCCGAGCGCCAGGCCGAACAGGAGCAGGAAGTGCACGATCTGCATCGTGTACGTATGCGTGGTGAGCGCCGTCTGCCCCATGTTGGCGACCATGGCGAGGATGATCATGAAGCTGATGCGATAGACCACGTTCTCGCCCGCCCCCGGCAGGCCGATGTGCAGCATCTCGCGGAGGCGATCGGGGCGGATGCGCCAGAAGTCCTCGAAGGTCGGGCGGATCCGGAGGCGCGCGATCCACAGCTGTCGGTGCATCCAGAAGGAGCACGCGCGCGCGATCACCGCGGCGAGCGCGAGCCCGTTCATGCCGAACCCAGGCCACCCGGCGACACCGAACATGAGCGGCAGGCTGAGCGAGAGCTGGATGACGTACATGACGATGATGAGGCGCAGCGTGTCGCGGGTGTACGTGTGCGCGCGCAGCACCGCGCCGAGCGAGAAGTTCACCGCGTCGAACGCCAGCATCACGCCGACCGCGATCAGATACGGCTGCGCGATCGGGAACAGGGAGGGCGGCAGGCGCATCAGCTCGAGCAGGGGCCGCGCGCCGATCGCGATGACGGCGCAGCTGAAGACCCCGAGCCACAGGTTGGCGGCGAGCGACGCCCGCGCGACCTGCTCGGCGCCGGCGCGGTCGCGCGCGCCGAGGTACTGAGTGACCACCACGCTCGCGCCGACGCTGACGAAGCGAAAGGTGATCATGAAGGTCAACATGATCTGGTTGGACAGCCCGTACGCCGCGGCGGCTTCATCCGAGAGGCGGCTGACCAGCCACACGCCGAACACCCCGACGAGCATGTGCAGCAGGTGCTCGCTGAAGATGGGCCAGGTGATCTCGAGCAGGCGGGGGCGAGCGAGAGAAGGAGCAGGAAGGACCGATTGCAAAGCGCCGCATCCTACTCTGCCGGGGTGCACCTCGCCATGGCGGAACACGGCCGGATGGACGCCGGCCCCGGCGCAGTCCGCCGCGCCGGCAGCGAGGACGGGGCGCGGTCATCGGGTCGTCGCGCCGCCGCCGCGTGGCGCTGTGGTCCACGGGACGGCGGCGGGGGCCGCTGTCGCCCCTCTCCTCACGATCCGCTCGGGTCGCAGCGGCCGAGCGGCGGTCGAGGCGCCGGACGGCTCGGCGCCGCGCTCTCGCGGCGACGTGAGGAAAGACGATCTCGAGGCGAGACAGCAAAACGTGTCTGCGCTCGCCTCCTTGCAGGGTTGTCCCTTCCCGGCTCCCCTCGTCTCGATTACTCTCGGAATGGGCAGAGCGGGGCACCCTCGCGCCTCCGCGCCCGGAGGTGTCGAATGGTGAAATTGCATAGCAGCGCCGGATGGCTCCTGGCCGCGGCGGCGATGGCGCCGGCCGCGATTGCCGGGTGCTCATGCGGCGATCCCGGCGGGACGAGCGCGAGCACGTCCGGCGGCGGCAGCGGCGGCAGCGGCGGCAGCGGCGGCAGCGGCGGCCAGGGCGCAGGGGGCGGCTTCGGGGGGGCCCCATTCCTGGCGGGGAGCGGCGGCTCCGGCGTCGGGAGCGGCGGGTGCGAGGGGCTCGAATGCCAGCAGGTCGCCTGTCCGGCCGGCGGCAAGACCACCGTGAGTGGCACCGTGTACGAGCCCGCGGGCAATGTCCCGCTGTACAACGTGATCGTTTATGTCCCGAACAGGGAGCTCGATCCGATCGCCGACGGGGCGAGCTGCGATCAGTGCAACGTGACGCTCTCGGGAGATCCGATCGCGACCGCGCTGACGGACACGAAGGGGCGGTTCGTGCTGGAGGACGTGCCGGTCGGCGAGGACATCCCGCTGGTCATCCAGCTCGGCAAATGGCGGCGCCAGATCACGCTGCCGAGGGTCGAGGCGTGCGTCGACAACCCGACCGTGGACAGGGAGATCCGGCTGCCGCGCAGCAAGTCGGAGGGCCATCTCCCGAGGATCGCGCTGACGACCGGCGGCATGGACGTGCTGGAGTGCCTCCTCTACAAGATGGGTATCGATGCGTCGGAGTTCACGCCCGAGACGGGCGACGGGCGGGTGAACCTGTTCGTCGGGCGCGCCATCGAGGGCGACAGCGCGACGAGCCGGTTCCGCGACGGGCTGAACGGCGGCGCGGCCTTCTCCCCTGCGCGGGAGTTCTGGAGCTCGCTCGACAACCTGCAGCGGTACGACATGGTGATCCTGTCGTGCGAAGGGTCGGCGTTCGTGGCGGACAAGCCGGCGACGGCGCGGCGGGCGATGTTCGACTACGCCTCCACGGGAGGTCGCGTGTTCGCGTCGCACTGGCACAACACCTGGCTGCGGCTCGGGCCGGAGCGGTTCCCGGACACGGCAGAATGGAACGAGGAGAGCGACCCCGACAACGGGCTCCCCGTGCTGGTGGACACCACGTTTCCGAAGGGCGTGGCGCTCCGGGACTGGCTCGTCACCGTGGAGGCGTCGGCCGTGCCCGGACAGATCGAGATCAACGATCCGCAGCACTGGGTCAACTCGGTGAACGAGGAGATCGCGACGCGGTGGCTCTACAACAACGCCGACCCGGCGTTCGACGCGCGTGCGGGGGTGAAGTACTTCACGTTCAACACGCCGATCGGCGCCCCGGAAGAACAGCAGTGCGGCCGGTTCGTGTACACGGACATCCACGTGGCGGCGAGCGACGTCGCCGGGGCGCCGTTCCCGAGCGGCTGCGAGGACCGCAACGGGGAGATCCATGGGCTGACGGCCCAGGAGAAGGCGCTGCTCTTCATGCTGTTCGACCTGTCGGCCTGCATCACGCCGGACGACGAGCCGCCGCCTGTGCCCGTGCCGAGGTGACGGCTCTCTTGACGCCCTGCGCATGGATGGGCGGTTGACCAGGGTGGTCGCCCGACCACCGAGGGGAGCACCGTAGCCTGCGTGGATCTACGCGGGGAAGACAGCTCGCGCAGGCCACAGACGAGGGGCGGCGGCGACCGAGCCGTGGGTCCAGCGGACTGGCATGTATCTTGCGGAAAATTTCAATTGCTTGCACACCGCCGCTCGGGCACATCGGCGCCCGTGAAGGCTTCGCCTCACGCCCTCGCTCGTGGCTGACGGCGGCCCGCCCTCGAGAGTTGCACGCGGCAGCATTGTACCCTGGATCACATCACCAGACCCAGTCATTACTATTTACTTTTATCTCGCGGAGGGCTTGCCATGGCGCTGGGCTGCCCTTTTAATGCCGCGCCATACGGTGACTTCCCTTGGAGGACATGATGAAGAGCGTTTCGCTTCGCGGTGTGCTTGGCAGGTCGAAGTGGTCATTCGGTCTTGCAGCGGTTGCGTTGCAAGCAGCCGTGCTGGTCGGCTGCGGTGACGCGTCGACGAACGACGGCGCGGGCGGCGACGGTGGCGCCGGCGCCGGCGGCGGCGGCGGTGGCGCGACGACGGGGACCACCGGGACCTCGGCGACCTCGGCGACCTCGGCGACCACCGGGACCTCGGCGACCACCGGGACCTCGGCCTCCTCCACGAGCGCGACCACGACCGGGACCGGGGCGACCTCGTCGACGACGAGCACGGGCTCCGGGGTGGTGCCCACGGACGGAACGCCGGTCGAGCGTCACGGCCAGCTCAAGGTGAAGGACGGCAACATCGTCGGTGAGCACGGGGTCCCGGTCCAGCTCAAAGGCATGAGCCTGTTCTGGAGCCAGTGGAGCAACTACTACAACGCGAGCGTCGTCAACTCGGTCGCAGACAACTGGAACGCGACCGTCATCCGCGCGGCGATGGGCATCGAGGGGCGAGAGGGCTACCTCGCGAACGCGGGACCCGAGAAGCAGAAGGCGAAGGTCATCGCCGACGCGGCGATCGCGAAGGGCCTCTACGTGATCCTCGACTGGCACGATCACAACGCGGAGCAACACCTGGAGCAGGCCAGAAGCTACTTCCGCGAGGTCGCGCAGACCTACAAGAACGTGCCGAACGTGATCTTCGAGGTCTTCAACGAGCCGCTCGACTCGCACAACTGGGCCACCGTGAAGTCGTACGCCGAGACGGTGATCGGCGACATCCGCGCCCAGGGCGCCAACAACCTCGTCATCGTCGGCTCGCCGAACTGGTCGCAGGACGCGGACATCGCCGCGGACAGCCCCGTCAACGACCCGAACGTGGCGTACACCCTGCACTTCTACGCCACGACGCACAGGGAAGCGCTGCGGGAAAAGGCCCAGCGCGCGATCGACAAAGGGCTGGCGCTGTTCGTGACCGAGTGGGGGACCTGCGAGGCCAACGGCAACGGCGCGCTCGATCTCGCGCAGGCGGGGACCTGGCTCGACTTCCTGGAGGCGCACAACATCAGCTGGGCCAACTGGTCGCTGGGCGACAAGGCGGAGGCGTGCTCCGCCCTCAAGCCCAATGCCAACCCCATGGGCAACTGGACGGACAACGACCTCACCGAGTCGGGCAAGTGGGTGAAGGCGAAGATCGCGAAGTGATCCACGCACGGGTCCCCGGGCGCTCGCCCCGGTGACCTGGACCCGGCAGGAGGCGCGCGTCCGCCGAGGGCGCGCTCCCTCGCTCACTCGTGCTCTGGCTTGCTCTCCCCGGTCAGAGGCCGCCCCGCACAGAAGGGGCACTGGTCGTCCGAGCTCCAGTCGTCGTCCTCGAGGCCGAGCGCCCGGAGCTGCTCGAGCTCCCACGCGCGCGCCTCGGGCGAAAGGGGGGCAGGACAGGTCGACTTGTGTTCTCTCGGGCGACTCAACATGGACGGCCCCGTTCGGTTGTGCTCCGGAGAGCGGTTCCGGGATCTATCGCGCGCAGCACAGCTGCGCTCGCGAAATCGGCCTGGCGGCGGCAGATCTGTCCGGCGTTGAGACGCACGGACAGGACCTCGGAGAACGATTGAATGGCAAACGGGGAGCTCGTTCCGGAATCGCTGGCGCGCGAGGCTACGCCGGCCGGGGCGCCCCCGCGCGCAGCCGCTCCGCCACCTCGCGGCGTCGCAGCTTGCCGCTCGTCGTCTTGGGCAGCTCGCCCGGCGGGAGCAGGACGACCTGGTCGATGGTGACGCCGTTCGCCCGCAGCGCCTCGCGCACGCGCTCGGTGAGGCCGGCGTGCTCGGCGGCCTCGGCGCGCGTCTCGGCGACCACATAGACCGCCTCGGTCTGGCGCTCCTCGAGGAAAATCCCCACCGCGACCACGCATCCGGCCCGGATGCCGTCGACCCGGGACGCGATCTCCTCGATCACGGCGGGGATCATCGTGTGCCCGCCCTTGATGATCACCTCCTTCTTCCGGCCGGTGACGAACAGCGTTCCGCGATCGACGAACCCGAGATCGCCCGTGCGCAGCCACCCGCCCACGAGCGCCTCGGCCGTCGCCTCGGGGTCGTTGAAATACCCCTCCATCACGGTCTCCGAGCGCACCTCGATCTCCCCCACCGCGCGCTCCGGGACGGGGCTCTGCCCGGCGTCCACGATCCGGAGCTCGGTGTGCGGGATCGGCCTGCCGAGGCCGACGAGCTCCAGCGACAGAGGTCCCGGCGCGGCCTCCTCGACCCGGCCCTCGCGCTCGAGCAGGCCGCGATCCACCGTGAGGACGCGCGGCGCGGCGAGCAGCTCGGGGAAGGTCACGGCGACCGTCGCCTCGGCCAGCCCGTAGACAGGGAAGAACGCCTCGATGCGGAAGCCGCAGGGCGCGAACGCCTCGGCGAAGCGGCGGAGCAAGGCGGGGGAGATCGGCTCGGCGCCGACCATCGCGCACCGCCACGCGCCGAGGTCGAGCCCCGCCTCGACGGCGCGACGGGCGAGCCCGATGCAGATGGAATAGGCGCTCGGCGGCCCCAGCGAGATGGCGCCCCGGATGCTCGACATCTCCGAGAGCCACGAGAACGGCCGCGTCCGGAACTCGAGCGGCGAGAGCATGTGCACGGGAAAGTCGTTGAAGAGCGGGAAGAGCAGCCCGCCGACCAGCCCCATGTCGTGGTGGAGCGGCAGCCACGAGACGCCCCCCGCCCCGTCGCCGCGCACCGGGAGGCGCTGGCTCATCGCGTCGAGGTGCAGCATGAGCCGCTCGTGCGGGATGACCACGCCGCGCGGATGCCCGGTGCTGCCGCTCGTGAGCTGGATGAGCGCCGGGCCGGGCGCGCGCTCCGGATCCGGCAGCGAGGCGGCGAGGGGCGCGTCGAGCAGCGGCTCGGCGGCGAGCAGCAGGAGGTCGTCCGCGCCGCCTTCGCCCTGCGCAAAGCCGAGCAGCGCGGACGAGACAACGAGCGCGCGCGCGCCGACGCGGGCGGCCGTCCGCCGGAGCTCGCCGAGGAACGCCGCGACGTCGGTGAGCCGGTAAGGCACCCCGACCTGGATCGGCACCGCGCCGAGCACCCAGACGCCGAAGAGGCACGGCACCGCCACCTCGACGTCCGTCACGAGCAGGAGCACGCGGTCGCCCGGGCGAACCCCCGCGGCGAGCAGCCCCGAGGCCGCCGCGCACGCGCGGCGCCAGTACTCCGCCCACGACCAGCCGACGAACTCGCCCTGCTGCTTGTGGTAGAAGCCGAACCGCTCCGGCGTCGCCTCGGCCCGCGCCCTGAGCAGGCCAGCGACCGTCCGCGCAGCGAGCGCGCGGCTCACGGCGCGCGCCCCGGCTCGGGAGAGGGCGCGACGCCGAGGCGCTCGCGGCCGCCGGCCTTCGTCGCCACGATCATGTACTCGAGCGCGGTGCGCCGCGCGAACGAGAGCCGGCCCACGGTCATGTACGTCTGGAGCAGCCGCGAGAAGCCGGGCGCGCGCGCGTCGATCCGGGCGCGGTTCGAGCGCACGTTGTCGGTCCATCGGGCGACCGTGTGCACGTACGAGCTCGTGAGATCCTCGACGCGCCGGACATCGAGGCCGGCCTGCTCGATCATTCCGAGCTCCTCGGCGAGCGAGATCAGGCGGCAATAGCCGAGCGCCTGGACGAAGATGTACTGCGTGGCAGCGCTCTCCCGGTCGCCGCGGGCGCGCGCCGGGAAATAGCAGTCGGAGATGAGCAGCCTGCCGCCCGGGCGCAGCGCGGCGGCGATCTTCTTGTGGATCCGCTCGCGGTTGTGCATGTGCACGATGCTGCCCACGAAGAGGACGGCGTCGAGCGACTCGGGCTCGAGGTCGACGTCCTCGATATGGGCGAGGTCGATGCGGACCCGCGAGGCGACGCCCACCCGGTCGGCGCGGCGGAGCGCCTCCTGCCGCTGCTTGTCGCTCAGCGTGACGCCCTGGAAGCTCCCGCCGGTGTGCTCGGCAAGATAGATGAGGTTCGAGCCCCAGCCGCACCCCACGTCGAGGACGCGCTCGCCGGGGTGGATGTCGAGCTCGCGGCGGACCCAGTCGTACTTCCGCTCCTGCGCCGCCTCGAGGCTCTCCCCGGGATCGAGGAAGATGCCCGTCGCATAGGCCAGGCGGCTGTCGAGGACCATGGAGAAGATCTCCGGGTCGTTCTGGTAATGGGCGGCGACCTCGCGCCGCTCGTGCTCCCGCTGCTCCTCGGGCGTCCGGGAGGCGGCCTCGCGCTCGGCGCGCGTGCGCGGCGCGATCACGGCGCCCCTCCCCGGCCGCCCCGCGCCGCGAGCTGCGCCTCGACAAAGGCGATCACGTCCCCGACCGTGCTGATCTGCGCCTGATCGGGCGCCGCGAAATCGGGCGCCACGATCTGGAATCGCTCCTCCAATGCGACGTTGACCTCGATGAGCGCCAGCGAATCCACGCCGACACCGTTCTCGAGAGACAGGTCGGGAGTCACGGCGTCGACGCTCATCCCACATCGCTCTGCAATGATGGTGCGGACCTCGCGGGCGATCTCCGGATCTCCCCCGCCCGCCGCCTGCGGCTGCTTCTGTAGCGCCGCCTCGCTCTTCTTCATCGCGCTCTCCAGTTCAGGTTTCGGCGCGCGCGACCTTCAGCGCGCCGGCGCGAGAGGTACTCCATGCCAGCGCCGGTCACGGCCGTAATGGGCAGTACCATGACTGCCATTCGCCGTCCATGCAGGACGAGCTCGCTCGGCCGCAGGCCCGGCGCGAGCGGCTCAATCGCCGAAATCGCCGTCGAGCCCACCGCCGTCATCGAGCCCGCCACCGTCGTCGCCCCACGGATCGCCGCCGTCCGGCCCGTCGCCCTCGTCGCCGGCGCCCGGGTCGTCGCCGCCGCGATCGGCGTTGTTCAAGAGGCCAGGATCCGCGGCGGCCTCCTGCGCCGTGCCGAGCGGCGTGCCCGCCGGGCTCACGAAGAGCACGTGAGGAGGCGACATCATGTGCATGAACGAGGAGATGAGCATCACGTCCAGCATCATGCCGAGCGGGCTGGGAGGGTAATAGGCCACGAACGGGTCGTAGGCGGGGTGCGTGGGGTTCGCCGGTTGCCCTCCGGCAGCCGCGCCGTCGCCCTGGGGCGCGTGCACGACGCGCGCCTCGGCGTGGCGCTGCTCGACGCGCGCCTCCGGAATCGACGTCTTCAGGGCGCCCTCGAGCCGCCCGACGAAGGACTCGAACTGCATCCGCGCCGCCTCGAACAGCGCCGGGTCCTTCGCGAGGGGCTCGACGCGGCGGCGGTAGTCCTCCGCGGACTCGCCGGCGCGCGGCTCGAGATCCCGCACGCGCCCGCCGACGGACACGATCCCCGCCGGCTCGTCCTCGGCGTGCTCGGTGCGGGCGCGCGTCTCGATGACGAGGTGCAGCCCCGCCTCCTCGTGCTCGGCGGCGAATTTGAGCTCGCTGAAGCCGCGCCCGAACACGGCGGAGTGCTCGGACAGCGCGAGCACGAGATCGGGGAGATCGTCCGGCTTCCCGTCGGTGTCCTGGAAGATGACGGTATCGTCGATGACCAGCGAGAGGGCGTTGCCGATCCCGAGCTGGACGAGCGCCCGCCGCACCTGGTCGATCACGGCGGTGGCCTCCAGCTCGACGCGCATGCGATCGGTGTCGAGGTCCACCCTGGCGCCGAGGCCGCGCTTCAGCTTCTCCCACAGGGTGGGGTCGCGCTGGATGAGGCTGCCCTTGAGCGAAACGTGGATCTGTCCGATGAGCCGCATGCGCGCTACTTAGCACCGGAGCGCCGCCGGAGGGCCGCCGACGCAGCAGGCGGCGCCGATAATGCGCCGGCCGGCCGCGCTTTGCGGAGGCGGCCCGAGGCGGCGCAGGGGCGAGGACGTCCCTGCGCCGGCTGGCCAGACCCCCGGACAGGCCGGCCTAGCCGAACGTGAAGCGCTGCGCGACGCGCTTGTACGCCTGCTCGACGACGCGGCGGGCGTGGTGAATGGCGTTGGACTGGGGGAACTGCAGCGAGGGAGGCGCGCTGTCGTCAGCGCTGGGCGCCTCGGGCGCCGCGTCCGCGAGCCGGCGCGCGAGGGCGCCCACGGTGTCGACCTCGAAATCCTTCGAGTTCTCCTGGAGGAAGCGGCAGAGCCCGCGGAGCCGCTCCATGTTGAGCCGGTTCAGGTAGCCGCGGCGCGCCTCCGCCGAGTCGAGGAAGTAGAACTCGAACGAGTGGGTCACCAGCGTGACCTCCTTGACCCCGAGCGCGCGGTAGCGGAGGAGACAGTGCTTGATCTCGTCGAGCGTCACCGCCGTGATCTGAAGGTGCCTGAAGCGCTTCGTCGGCTCGATGAAGTTCGTGACCGGCAGCTCGTACACCCCCCGCTCGGGCGTCTCGAAGAGGCCGAGCCGCGCGCCGGGATACTGCATCTTGCAGTTCTTGTTGAAGTAACAGGGGTTGTAGTTGCTGCTCAGCACGAGCCCCGCCAGCTTCATCGCGCGCCAGGTGTCGTTGCTCGCGCCGAAGTTGCCGGCGCGGTAGCCGAGCAGCTCGCTCGCCGGGACGCCCGCGCGCACGAGCAGGTCGCGCCCCTCGAGCAGCAGCTGCGCCTGCTCCTCGACCGGATAGTCGGCGATGTCGTCCGAGACGCGGGCCTCGCCCCGGGTGTGCCAGTCGGCGCGCCGCTGCACGGGGTGCACGTGCAGCTGCACGTCGTGGCCCCGGCTGTGCAGCGCCTGGCACACGTTCTTGAGCCCGTCCATCCCGAAGCTGTATGAGCCGATCGCCTCGACGAAGAACGTCCCGCGCTGACCGCACGCCTCGAGCTCGCGCATGATGAGCTCGATGCCGAGCGGCTCGCGCTGGTTGACGAAGCGGCCCCAGATGCGGAGGTCGTAGCCCATCGCGGGAGATTTGCTGTCGCCCGTGATGCGCTCTTCGGCGCACTCCACGTCCACGGTAATGTATACCCGCGTCCTCCCGTCAGCCATCGCCTGCTCCTCCCTCACCACGCTTCTGAAGCACCATCGTGATCGTCGGGGCCACGAAGCCCACGTGCATCCCGAGCGGGCCGAGCAGCCGGTTCGCCGCGGAGAAGGCCCTGAGCCGCGGCCCGGACATGCCCATCTTGGCCTTCAGGTCGACGATCAACCGGCCTCGATCCTGCTGCGAGATATCCGCATAGTCGCCGAACCCGCGCCGGAGCTGCCAGGGAAATACGCTGTAGATCGACTTGCCCGGAAACAGCGGGCGCAGGGGGCGAGGCACGTAGTTCATCAGGACGCGGCGGCTGTGGAGCTCGACCGGCCAGAGGCGGTTGCTCGTGCCCAGGATGACGATGAACCCCCACGGCCCGACCACCCGGTCGATCTCGCGCTGGACGGCGGGCAGGAGCCCGGGCGGGACGTACTCGAGCACGCTGTTGCAGGAGACGAGCTCGAACTCCTCGTTCGCGAACGGAAGCGAGGTCGTGTCGGGGACGTGAAGGACGCGCACCCTGTCCGACACCCCGTGGCGCTCGGCGTTCAGCTGGGTCAGCTCGACGTACATGGGGTCGACATCGATCGCCGTCACGTCCGCGCCCAGGGTCGCGAGGACGACCGACGTCCCGCCCAGGTGGCAGCCGAACTCGAGCACCTTCTTGCCGCGGACCGAGGTGAAGAGATCGTCGTAGGCGTGGCGGCTGTGCCGCCACTCCCAGTCGACATACCCCCCCACGAAGGTGTCGTCCGGATCCCAGCCGTGGCGCTGGGCGCACTCGCGGAAGCGGCGGTCGGCGTCTGCGTCCCGGACAGCTGGCGGCGATATGACGTTCGGACTGGGATCGCTCATCGGGGAAGGATCAAGCGTCGGGCGTTCCTGCGGACCGCATGGGCGCCCTGTAGATGGCGACCAGATAGGGGGAAAACCAGGGGTTCGTCTCGCCCGGGACCACCCGGCGCGCGAGCGCCTGGAGCGGCGGGACGAGCTTCCAGATGACACGCCGCGCCAGGAGCGGCGCTTCGTCGTCCAGCCAGAAATCGAAGTGGCCGCCCGTGTAACGGGCCTGGACGATCTCGGCGCCGTTGCGCCGGGCGGCGGCCTCGAGGAACGGCAGGTTCATGATGCGGGTGTTGTGGCCGTTCAGGTTCTTGCGATCGAACAGCCAGTGGAGCGCCCTCTGCCCGCCGGCAAAGTTCGGCATGGCCACCACCACGGTGCCTCCCGGCTTCACCATCTCGAAGTGCCGATCCACGACCGACCCCGCGTCGTCGAAGTGCTCGATGAACCCGAAGGAAGCTACAATATCGAACTTTTCCTCGGGCTTCCAGGAGAAGAAGTCCCCCTTCTCGATCTTGCCGACCTTGACGCCGCGCTTCGTGAGCTCGTCTGCGACGACGGCCGGGTCGCAGGCGTAGTCGAGGCCGTGGGCCGTGAACCCGAGGCGCCCGCAGAAGTCGGCGAGGATGCGGCCCGGCGCACACCCGATCTCGAGGAACGACAAACCTTCTCCGCGCGGCAGGAAGGGAGCGATGTCGTCGTAGAGCTCGCAGCCGCCGCCCATGTCCTCGGCCCCGGCGTAGCCCTTCCAATGATTCTCCCAGTAATCCTGTGACGTGAGCTTCAACGTCGCCTCCTCGTTGCCATGACGGAAGGGACGGCTCCACGCCGAGCCTCCTCGGAGGACCGCATTGGACCAGCCGCGGTGCGAATGCTCCAATGCGACCCGTGTTGCGACCCGTGTGCCATCCAGCTGCGCGAATCCTAGAAGACCGGGAGGCCCGCGCGCAAGCCAGCCCTCCGCCTTCTTCCCGCGCCGCCGTCCATCGGGCTACGCGGGGCGCGGGGTCGCGTCTCCTCGACGCTTCGCCCCGCGGGCCGCGCTCGCGCCGCCGGCGCTAGGAGGCAGCCCCCCTCTGCAGGCGCTCGCGGAGCAGGACCTCGAGCGCGGCGAGCGCCTTCGCGAAGCCGTCGATGCCCTCGCTGAGCTTGTCGTTCGCCATCCGGTCGGCGCTGTGCATCGCGCGGAACGTCGCCTCATCCATCGTGATCTTCTCGATGTGCAGGGCGCGCGCCGCGTCCGGGTCGAGCTTCCGCGGCAGCTCGCCGCGCCCGGAGGCGAGCTCGGCGAGCAGCTTCGGCGAGATCGTCAGGAGATCGCAGCCGGCGAGCTCCTTGATCTCGTCGAGGTTGCGGAAGCTCGCCCCCATCACCTCGGTCTTGTAGCCGTGCTTCTTGTAGTAGTTGTAGATCTTCGTGACCGAGACGACCCCGGGGTCCTCGGCGGGCGCGTAGCTCGCGCGGCCCGTGTCCTTCAGGTACCAGTCGAGGATGCGCCCGACGAACGGCGAGATGAGCGTCACGCCCGCCTCGGCGCACGCGATCGCCTGGTGCAGCCCAAAGAGCAGCGTGAGGTTGCAGTGGATGCCCTCCTTCTCGAGGACCTCCGCCGCGCGGATGCCCTCCCACGTCGAGGCGATCTTGATGAGGACGCGCTCGCGCGAGACGCCGGCTTCCTCGTAGAGGCGCACGATGCGTCGGCCCTTCTCGATGGTCGCCTGGGTGTCGTAGGAGAGGCGCGCGTCGACCTCGGTCGAGACGCGGCCGGGGATGATCTTCAGGATGCGCAAGCCGAAATCGACGGCGAGCCGGTCGAAGGCGAGGCTCACGGCGTCGCCCGGCTCCTTGCCCTGGCCCGCCTCCTTCTGTGCCCAGGCGAGCGCGCCGCTCACGATGTCGGTGTACTCGGACATCTGGGCGGCCGCGGTGATGAGCGACGGGTTCGTCGTCGCGTCTTGCGGGCGGAACTTCTCGATCGAGTTGATGTCGCCGGTGTCGGCGACGACGACGGTGTACGCCTTGAGGCGCTCCAGCAGGTTCTGGTCCATGGCGCCATTGTACGAGCAGCCAGGCAGGACGCTTCAAAGCTTTCGTGGCCTTCGTGCGGGGGCCCTCCCCTGCCGCTGGATGCACGGCCGGCGGTGGCCTATGGACAGCGCCCCGTGGAGCCGCCCCCCAACGCCGTCGTGCAGCCTCCCCCCAACGCCGTCGCGCAGGGCGTCCTGTCCGCCTATGACGATCGCCTGGTCGTCCTGCGCGCCGAGGCCGGCGCGCTCGAGCGCCGGTCGAGGACGTTCTCGCTGCTGCGCGGGGCCTCGTTCGTGGCCGCGGCCGTGGCCGGGGGGTACGCGCTCTTCGGCGACGTGCCGCGGTGGGTCGCGTACGCCGCCGGGGCGGTGACCGCGGTGTTCCTCGGGCTGCTCGTGGCGCACGCGCGCCTCGTCACCCGGATGACGGAGCTCGAGCAGCGCATCGGCCTCTACGTGCGCGGCAAGCGGCGCGTCGCCGGCGATTTCGCCGATTTCCCCGAGCGGGGCGACCGCTTCGGCGCGGCGGACCACGACTACGCGGGCGATCTCGACGTGTTCGGGCAGGCGTCGCTGTTCCAGCTGCTCGACGTGGCCCAGACCGGCGAGGGCGAGGCCACGCTCGCGGCCTGGCTCACGGAGCCCTCTCCCGCGGCCGGCGTGGCGGCGCGGCAGGAGGCGGTGCGCGAGCTCGCCGGCCTCGGCGCGTTCCGGGAGGATCTCGCCGTGGTGGGCATCCAGGCGGGGGCGCGCGGCCGCGAGGCCGGGCCGCTGATCGCGTGGGCCGAGGCGCCCCCGTCGCTGCTCGGCGCCGAGGCGCGCGCCGGCGGCCTGCCGACGAGCGCGCTCCTGACCGCGGCGAAGGTGCTCGTGCCGCTGACGCTCGCGCTGCTCGCGGCGCCGCAGATCGTCCCGGCGGAGCAGCTCGGGCTGCTCCGCCACGCCTGGCTCCTGCCGTTCGCTGCCCAGCTCCTCGTGCTGCTCCTCCTGCGGCCCGCGATCGAGCCGATCCTCACCGCGGCGTCGTCGCGCGAGGCGCCGTTCGCGCGGTACCGGCCGCTCCTCGCGCGCATCGAGCAGCAGGCGTTCTCGTCGGCGCTCCTGAGCGAGCTCAAGGCCGAGCTCGCCGGCCCCTCGGGGGCGCTCGCCTCGCGCGAGATGACCGCGCTCGAGACGCGGGTGGGCTACTCGGACCTGCGTCACAGCGGGCTCATCCATCTCGTCGCCGACATCTTCCTGCTCTGGGACGTGTGGTGCGCGCTCGCCCTGGAGCGGTGGAAGCTGCGCGCGGGCCGGCACGTCAAGGCGTGGATGCGGACGCTCGGGCATGTCGAGGCGCTCGCGAGCCTCGGGACGTTCGCGCACGAGAACCCCGACTACGCCTACCCCGAGGTGAAGGACGGCGAGCCGCGCTTCACGGCGACGGGGCTCGGCCACCCGCTCCTGCCGCGCGACCGCCGGGTGACGAACGACGTCTCGCTGGAGGGCGCGGGCGCCGCGCTGCTCGTGACGGGCTCGAACATGTCGGGCAAGAGCACGCTGCTGCGCGCGATCGGGGTGAACGCCGTGCTCGCCCTCGCGGGCGCGCCGGTCTGCGCGTCGTCGCTGTCGCTGTCGCCGGTCCGCGTCCGGACGAGCATGCGGATCAAGGACTCGCTCGAGCAAGGCGTCTCGCACTTCTACGCCGAGCTGACCCGCCTGAAGCGCGTCGTCGACGGCGTGAACGGCGGCGAGCCGGTGCTGTTCCTGCTCGACGAGATCCTCCACGGAACGAACGCGCGCGAGCGCCAGATCGGCGCCAGGGCGGTCGTGAGGCACATCGTGGAGCGGGGGGCCATCGGCGCGGTGTCGTCCCACGACATGGGGATCTCCGTGCTGGAGCAGGAGACCGCGGGCCGCGTGCGCAACATGCACTTCGAGGAGCTCGTGGTCGAGGATCGGATGACCTTCGACTACAAGCTGAAGCCCGGCGTCGTGACGAGCGCGAACGCGCTGCGGCTGATGAAGATCGTGGGGATCGATCTCGACTTCTCGGAGGGCGAGCGCGCGCCGGCGACGGCCGCCGCTCCCGAGATGGCGGCGCGGGAATAAGCGCGGCGCGCGGCCGCGTTGGGGGCGCCATGCTCTTTCTGCCTTCCTCCTGCCTCGCGCGGCGCGCCGTCGCGGCCGCGCGTCCCCTCCTCGGCTGCGCTCTCCCGGCGCTCCTCGCCGCGGCGAGCGCCTGCACCACGGCGCCGCCGCCGCCAGCGCCACCTCCGCCGCCGCCGCCGGGCAGCGAGGCGACGCCGCCGCCCGCCGCGCCGGGGCAGGGCGCGCCGGCGGCGGACGCGGCCGCCGCGGCGCCCGCGGCGAGGACCGAGGTCGACGAGGGCGGGGCGGCGCTCCTCCGCGCGGAGGGCGTGGACGGCGCGTTCGTCCTCCTCGACGCCGCGCGGGGCGTCACCCGCGTCGTGAACCCGGATCGCGCGGCGGCGCGGTACGTCCCCGCCTCGACCTTCAAGATCCCGAACACGCTCATCGGCCTGGAGACCGGGGTCATCCCGGATGAGCGCTTCTCGCTGCGGTGGGACGGCGTGAAGCGCAGCATCCCCGACTGGAGCCGCGATCACGATCTCGCGTCGGCGATGAAGCACTCGGTCTTCTGGTTCTACCAGGAGGTCGCGCGCCGGATCGGGCCCGAGCGCATGAAGGCGCACCTCGACGCGTTCGGCTACGGCAACCGCGACATCTCGGGCGGCATCGACAGGTTCTGGCTGACCGGAGGGCTCCGCATCTCGCCGCACGAGCAGATCGACTTCCTGCGGCGGCTCCACGCCGGCACGTTGCCCTGCGCGGCGAGGAGCCTGGACATCGTGAAGCGGCTCATCGTGCTGGAGCAGACGCCGGCCTACACGCTGCGCGGCAAGACGGGGCTGGAGGTCGACGAGCGATCGACCACCGGCTGGCTGGTCGGTTACGTCGAGCGCGGGGCGGACACCTACGTCTACGCGACCGTGCTCCTCGGCAAGCGCAGCGACAGCAAGCGGATCATGCCGCTACGTCACAGCCTGACCCGTACCCTGCTCAAGCGGCACGGCGCGCTCCCCGAGGACGCCTGACGCGGGCGGCGCGCCGGGAGCCGCCGGCGCCGGCCCACCGGCGCCCGCTGGCCTCGCGAGCGCCTCCCGCGCGAACGCGGCGACCCGCTCGGCGAAGCGGCGCGGCTCGTCGACGTGCGGGCAGTGGCCGACGCCTTCGGGCTCCTCGATCTCCGCGTGCGGCGGGAGGTGCCGCCGGTAGTACTCGAGGTTGCCGCCCGGCATGAGGCGGTCCGAGCGGCCCCAGATCAGCAGGATCGGCATCGACAGGGACCGCAGCTGCTCGGGCGTGAACGCGTGATCGCACCGGGTCGAGCTCGTGAAGGAGACGATGGTCTCGCGCGAGAACATCCGCACGACGTCGCCGGCGACCAGCGGCGTGAACCACGGCACGCGGTGGTAGAGGCGCGCGAAGAACGCGTGCGCGTCGGCCCGCGACCGCAGCTTGAACGTGCCGAGCAGCTGCGCGAGCTCGCTCTGCTCCATGCAGGCGCCGGCCGGCGACGCGAGCACCAGCGCGCGCACGCGGTCCGGGGAGCTCAGGGCGTAGCTCACCGCGACCGCGCCGCCGAGGGAGTTGCCGACGACGACGGCCGGCTCGTCGAGCTCGCGGTCGAGCAGCTCGTTCATGGCGGTGGTGAGGCACTCCGGCGTGAACGCCGACGCGGGCGTCGCGCTCCACCCGTGCCCCGGCGCCTCCGCGGCGATGACGCGGCGGGCGCGCCGCCGCAGGCGCTGGAGCACCGGCGCGTACGGGAGCGCCGAGGAGCCGATGCCGTGGAGCAGGACCACGGTCGGGAGCGGGCCCGTGCCCGGAGCATCGTAGAGGTGCAGCCGGCAGACCGACGTGTCGACCCAGCGGCTCTGCACCCCGGATCGGTTCAGCGCCCTCTTGGCGAGTCGCTCGGCGAGCGGGAGGATGCCCATACGCCGGGAATAGCAGATCGGGAGGGTCCCCGCGCGGGCGGAGGCGCGGGCGGGCGCGCGGAACGGAGCCGCCCGCGCCTCCGCCCGCGCGGGCAGCGGGCAGCGCAGCGCGCGGCCGGGAGCGCGCCCGATTTCCGTTGAGCTCCATGGAGATCCGCGCAACATCTCCGTCGTGCGATCGCTGCTCCTCGCCGCCGCCTTCTCCCTTGTCGCGTGCTCGCGCCCCGAGCCGCCGACGCTCAGGCCCGAGGTCGCTGCGGTGACCGCCGTCACCGCCCAGGGCATCGATCTCCGGGTCCAGATCCAGGCGTACAACCCGAACAGCATCGATCTCATGACGCGCTCGATGAAGGCGACCGTGCTGCTCGACGGCAAGATCGACGTCGGCACGGTCACCGTGCCCACGCCGCTCAAGCTGGTCGCGAAGAAGTGGACGCGGATCGAGGCGCCGCTCTCGGTGAAGTGGCAGGATCTCACAAGCATCGCCGCGCTGGCGGCGCAGGGCCGGGGTGTGCCGTATCAGGTGAACGGCACCGTCGCGATCGGCGGGGAGACGCTCAACGTGGACTTACCGTTCCACCTCGCGGGGACGATCACGCAGGAGCAGCTCGTCACGGTGATCGGGAACTCGCTGCCGGGCCTGCCCCTCCCCGGCCTGCGCTGAGGCGTCCGTGCCCGTCGACGAGGCCATCGATCCACAGCGCTCGCGGTCGCTCGATGAGCCCGTGCTCGCCGCCGGGTAGCGCAGCCCCATGTCCGGCGGCCTGATCTTCCACGACGGCGGCGGCGGGTCCGTCGCGCGCTGCGGGCGCTGCGGCGCCGAGGCGGCGGGGCCGTGCGCGCGCTGCCACGCGCCCGTGTGCGGCGACTGCTGCGTGCTCACCGAGGGCGGCGCGCGCGTCTGGGCGATCTGCCTCGCGTGCGAGGATCGCGGCGGCCGCTCGCTCCGCCGGGGCTGGGCGACGGTCCTCGGGTGGATCGCGCTGCCGATCGCGGCGCTCGCGCTGCTCGTCGGGTTGCTCGAGTGGCTGCGCAGGTGATGCTGCGCAGGGGATGGTAGAGAGCGGAGGCGTCATGTTCAGCGTGAAGCAGATCGAAGGAGCGATCCCCACCGTGGAGCTCGCCGACAGCGGCGCATCGAGCCGCGCCGTGCTCGCGCCGTCGCGCGGTGGGATCCTGACGGAGCTGACCCTCGGCGGGCGCGAGCTGCTCTACCTCGATCGCGCCACCTTCGAGGATCGCAGCGCCAACGTGCGCGGCGGCAACCCCGTGCTCTTCCCTTCCCCGGGCAAGCTCGCCGGCGACGCCTGGTCGTCCTCCGGCGCGCACGGCCAGATGCGGCAGCACGGCTTCGCCCGCACCCTGCCCTGGTCGCTCGACGACCACGGGACCGCCGCGCCCGGCGGCGCCTATGCCCGGCTCGCGCTGCGCTCCAGCGAGGCGACGCGCGCGCAGTACCCCTGGGATTTCCGCGCCGAGCTCGCTTACACGCTGCGCGGCACGGCGCTCCGGATCGATGTCCGCGTGACCAACGAGAGCGACGAAGGCGCGCCGCCGATGCCCTTCGGGCTCGGGTTCCACCCCTACTTCGCCGTCTCCCAGGCCGACAAGCCCGGGGCCTCGATCGAGACGCGGGCGACGCGCGCGTTCGACAACACAACGAAGCAGGAAGTGCCCTTCTCCGGCCTCGATCTGACCCGGCCCGAGGTCGATCTCCACCTGCTCGACCACGGCTCGACCGAGAGCGCGCTGTCGATCGAGGCCCCCCCGGCCGCGCGCATCGCGGTCCGCGGCTCGCCCGAGTTCACCCACTGGGTCGTGTGGACCCTGCAAGGCAAGGACTTCGTCTGCCTCGAACCCTGGACCTGCCCCGGCGACGCCCTCAACACCGGAGAGCGCCTGATCCACCTGCCGTCGCGGCAGACGCGGGCGCTGTGGATCGAGCTCTCCACCTGAAGCGCCCGCGGCCGCGCCTCCTCCGCAACCCCCCACTCGACCTTCGTGAAGGGCCGGCGGCCCGAGCGGCGTCCGCTCCGCTGAGCTCGGAAGCTTCGCGGTTGACGGCGGGACGGAAACGTCATGGAATTCCGGCCATGACTTCAACAGCCCACCTTATCGCACATCGTACCCTTCTTGCTCGCTGCCGAGCGCTGCTCGGGCGGCGGCCGCGCTTCCTGCTTTCCGCCTTGCCCGCCGCCGCGCTGGCCGTGACCGTCACGACGGGCGCCTCGGCGGCGCCGGTCTGGACCGGAGACTTCGAGACGGGCGACCTGTCCCAGTGGACAACGGCGCTGAACGGCGAGCGCATCTCGGTGGTGACGTCGCCCGTCCTGCAGGGCACGCGGGCCGGGCAGATCCAGCTCACAAACGACGCCGTGTGGCCCAACAACGGCATCAAACGCGTCGAGCTGAACCACAAGCCCGCCGCCGGGCGCACGGCCGAGGGCGACGATACGTATTTCGCCTGGAGCTTCTATCTCCCCGAGGCGCTCGCGGCGGACCCGCCGACGCAGATCGGGTACTGGGAGTCCGACCAGACCTACAATCAGGTGATGTCGTTCGAGGTCGTGGGACAGAAGATCAGCTTCGCCACCCGCAAGCCCGCGAACAAGGTGCACTGGGAGGCGGCTTCCGCGGTGACGCCCGGCGTGTGGCACCGCATCGCGCTGCACATCAAGTGGTCGACGAACCCGAGCCAGGGCTCCGTCGACGTGTGGTTCGACGGCGAGCAGGTCGTCACCGGGGGCCAGGCGCAGACCCTCGCCGACGGCAACGCGCACTTCACGCAGATCGGCCTGCTGCGCAACCCGGCCGAGTTCACGGACCGCCCCATCATCGTCCTCGATGACGCCGTGGAGGGGGACACCCTCGAGGACGTCCGTCCCGCGCTGCCCTCCTCCGGGGAAGGCGGCGCCGGGGGCGCGGGCGGCGGGGGGACGGGCGGGAACGAGAGCGCGGGCGGCGCCGGCGGCGCGGGCGGCGCGACGAGCGGCAGCGGCGGCGCAGGCGGCGGCGACGCGAGCGGCTCCGTCACGTCGACCTCCGCGGGCGCGACCTCCGGTGCCGGCGGCGCGGGGACCGGCGGCGCCGACGAGGGCGCGGACGAGGAGGGCGACGACGGCGGCTGCAGCTGCCGCGCCGCCGGCTCGCCGGCGGCCCCCGCGCCGCTGGCCGTCGCCGGGCTCGTCGTCGCGCTCGCGTTCGCGCGGCGGCGCGAGCGGCGCTGAGCCGGCGCGAGCGGCGCTGAGCCGGCGCGAGCGGCGCTGAGCCGGCGCGAGCGGCGCCGCGCGGGCCACGAGCTCGGCCGCGCCACACAAAATTGATTTTCGAATCAATTTTATTTATCCACACATTGACATTGTTGATCCAGGGGCGATACTAACCTCGTCCCGTGGCAAGATTTGTCGTTCGATGCCCGAGCTGCGACGGCGAGCTGCGCGCGACGCGGCTCGGCTGCCAGGCCTGTGGAACCAACCTGGATGGTCAGTTCGAGATCCCGGCGCTGCTCCAGCTGTCGCCGGACGATCTCGCCTTCGTGACCGCCTTCGTGCGGTCGTCGGGGAGCCTGAAGGCGATGTCTCAGCTTCTTCAGATCAGCTACCCGACGGTGCGCAACCGGCTCGATGAGATCATCGGCCGGCTGGAAGCGCTGGAGCAGGACGTTCAGCAGCGCCGGCACGAGATCCTGGATGCGCTCGAGCATGGCCGGCTCTCCGCGAAGGAGGCGGAGGAGGCGCTGAGAAAGGTGGGGCTATGATGATGACCACGCCCGACGAGAGGGTGCGCGCGCTCGTGCGCGACCACGTGATCAAGCCTGCGGAGGGCGAGCGGCTGCTGGCGACGCTGTCGCCGCGGCCTCCCCGGACCGGATGGCGGCTCGCGCTGAATCCTTTCGAGCGCTTCGGCGGGGGAACGGCGGCCGTGGCAGGGCTGGCCGTCGCCGCGCTGAGCGTCGCCATCACGAGGCTCGGCGTTCGCTTCGACGGCTTCCTCGATCTGCACACGGCGTCTCGGGTCATCCCGTACACAACGGCGCTCCTGGAGCAGGTCGTCGTGTGGCCCCTGCCCGCCCTGCTCTTCTGGGCGTACGCGCGGCTCCTGCGGTGCCGCGTGCGGATCGTCGATTTCCTCGGCGTGACCGGGCTCTCGCGCGCGCCGCTCGCGCTCGCGGCGATCGCGCTCGGCCTGCTCGCCCCGGAGCTGCCAGCGGGCGTGCCCACGCTCACGCCCGAGCTGGCCGTCTTCGCCGTCCTGGCCACGCTGTGCCTCGTCTGGTTCCTGACGCTCCTGACCCAGGGCTTCAAGAACGCCTCCGGGCTGCGGGGCGCTCGGCTGATTGCAGGGCTCATCGGCCTCGTGCTCGTCTCGGAGATCGTCTCGAAGGTCGCGCTCGCGCACCTCGGCTGACTCCATCCATTCCGTCGCGCGCCGCCCGGTTCACGCGGCGCGCGCCCAGCACTGCTCGCTCGGCCGCGAGGGCGCACCGGTGCGCCCTCGCGGCGCGGCTCTCTCCCTTGCTTCTCGGAGGATCGTCATGTCACTGCGCTCGAATCTCCCGGTCCCGGCGCGCCGCGCCGTGTTCTCTCTCTCGTGTGCGGCCGCGCTCGCGTGCTCGCCCTTCGGCGCAGGCTGCAGAGCCGGAGAGGGCGAGTCGTCTCCCGGCGGAAGCGGCGCGCTCCCGGGCGCGACAGACCCGGCGCCGAACGCGCCGAACGCGCCGACGTGTCCGGAGGCCGCCAGCGTCGATATCCTTGTGGAGAACGCGCGCGGCACGCTGTCGGGCACGCTCGAGGTGCCGGCCGGGTGCGGGCCTTTCCCCTCGGTGGTGATCCTCCCTGGCTCGGGGCCGACCGATCGGGACGGCAACCAGGCCGCCGGGGGCATCCTTTCGGACATGTACAAGCTCCTCGCGGAAGGCCTCCGGGACAGGGGCATCGCGTCGATCCGCTACGACAAGGCCGGGATCGGCGGGAGCGTCTCCGCCGCGCCCCGCGCCGAGCAGGAGATGCGCTTCGAGATGGGCGCCGACGACGCGGGCCTGTGGGTGAAGGCGCTCCGCGACGACGGGCGGTTCACGACGATCACGGTCGTGGGGCACAGCGAGGGCTCGTTGCTCGGAATGCTTGTCGCCCAGGCGGCTGAGATCGATGGCTACGTCTCGATCGCCGGCGCGGGCCTGCCCATCGGCGATGTGCTGCGCGCTCAGCTCGCCGGCCTGCCGGACGAGGATCGCGAGAAGGGGTACGCGATCCTCGACCGGCTCGAGAAGGGCGAGCTCGTGGAGGATGTCCCGCAAACGGAGCTGTTCCTGAGCCTGTTTCGCCCGAGCGTGCAGCCGTACATCATCTCCTGGATGAAGCTCGACCCCGCGGTGGAGCTCAAGGCCGTGACCGCGCCGGTCCTCCTGCTGCAAGGGACGACCGATATCCAGGTCCAGGTGCAG
Source organism: Sorangium sp. So ce590 (assembly GCF_051521365.1). Taxonomy (NCBI): domain Bacteria; kingdom Pseudomonadati; phylum Myxococcota; order Polyangiales; family Polyangiaceae; genus Sorangium; species Sorangium sp. So ce590. The sequence continues at coordinate 1,943,259 of NZ_CP150346.1, read as the reverse complement.
GACGCCGAGCGGCTCGCCGGCGCGCGGCCGGACGCGGAGCTCGTCCTCATCGAGGGGATGAGCCACACGCTCAAGGAAGCGACGCTCTCGAATGCGTCGCAGAACGCGGCGTATACCGATCCGAACCTGCCCGTCGTTCCGCGCGTGCTCGACGAGATCGAAGCGTTCCTGCCGGCGGGGTGACGCGGCGTGCCCGCTCGATCAGCGACTGGCAACAACGCGCCTCGAGCGTGTTACCGTCCGGATCCTGGAAGTAGAACCAGCGCACGGACGGATCCTCCAGCCACAGGACGACAGGAGCCACGTGAAGCGCCGTGGCGAGGAGAATGCTACCGCGGGGCCGACGGAGCTCTGCTCAGCCCAGGAGAGCCCGCAGCGCACCCCATCGGTCGCGAGCGTGGACGCGCGCGCCTGCTCGACTGCCGCGCACGCCGTCCAGAAAGAATGGAAAGAGGAGCCGTCGCGTGCTCCTCGGCTGACTCGGATTACCCTGGGCGCACGACCATGCGCGCCCTCGTCCTGAAAGCCACGAAGAGCCCGCTCGTGCTGGAGGATCGGCCCGCCCCGCGGCCAGGGCCCGGTGAGGTGCTGCTCCGCGTGCGCGCCTGCGCCGTGTGCCGCACCGATCTGCACGTGGTCGACGGTGAGCTGCCGGAGGCCAGGCTGCCGCTCGTGCCAGGGCACCAGATCGTCGGCGAGGTCATCGAGGAGGTGCCCGCGCCCGGCGAAGCGCCGCGGTTCACGCCGGGCGCGCGCGTGGGCGTGCCCTGGCTCGGGTGGACCTGCGGCGCGTGCGCGTATTGCCGCGCGGGGCGGGAAAACCTCTGCGACCGGGCGCGCTTCACCGGATACCAGATCGACGGCGGCTATGCGGAGCTCGCTGTAGCGGACGCGCGCTTCTGCTTCCCTGTCCCCGCGGGCCTCCAGGACCTCGCGGCCGCGCCGCTGCTCTGCGCCGGGCTCATCGGGTACCGGACGCTGCGCATGGCGGGGGACGCGGAGCGGATCGGGATCTACGGGTTCGGCGCCGCCGCCCACCTCGTGGCGCAGGTGGCCCGCTTCGAGGGGCGGCGCATCTTCGGCTTCGTCCGGCCGGGCGACGACGCGGCGCGGGCGTTCGCGCTGGCGATGGGGGCCGAATGGGCGGGCTCTTCCACCGACGCGCCGCCCGAGGAGCTCGACGCGGCGCTGATCTTCGCCCCGGCCGGCGAGCTCGTGCCAGCCGCGCTGCGCGCCGTGCGCAAGGGCGGCACCGTGGTGTGCGGCGGAATCCACATGAGCGATATCCCCTCCTTCCCCTATTCGATCCTGTGGGGCGAGCGGGTGCTGCGCTCGGTGGCGAACCTGACACGCAGGGACGGCGAGGAGTTCCTCGCGCTCGCGCCGAGAGTCCCGCTGCGGACGGAGGTAAACGTCTACCCGCTGGAGGCGGCCAACGACGCGCTCGACGATCTTCGGAACGGCCGCTTTTCCGGGGCAGCCGTGCTCGTGCCGTCGTGAATGCGGAGGAGCCGGCGGGCGGGGACCGCCCCGCGCCGCGCTTCGCATCGTCGCACGACGAGATCTTCCACGTAAACTGTCGAGCTCTTCGCGCAGCCCAGCAACTCTTCCCTGGCCGGACTTCTGGCGGGCGGAGCTACGGGACCTGCGTCGCCCGAGCGATGATCTCCTTGACCACCAGCAGCATCTGGCTCGTCTCGGCGTGCTGCGCCCCCTCGGCGAAGTATGCCTGGAGCCTCTCCGAGCCCGCCCGGATCCGGTCGCTCTCCTCGCGAACCACGACGCGGAAGATCGGCCGCTCCGCGGTGCCCGTGAGGTCGACGCTCCCGTCGGTGGGCAGCGCGTCGCTCCGGTAGATCGCGATCCGCTCGTCCCCGAACAGCTCGCGAAGGCCCGCGAGCTGCTCGACGCTGAGCTCTCCGCGGAGCGACGTCTGCCCCTCGTGGCCCTCGAACGTGCCGCTCAGCTCGATCCAGAGGACGGTCTCCTCGCCTGCGCCGCGGTACATCTCGAGCTGGGCCCAGGGCGCCGGCGGGATATCGGAGCCCGGATGACCAGCGCACCCGGCGACGCACAGCGCGCCCCACAGGAAGCCGGCGAGCGCCGCCCGCCTAGCACGTGATGATCTTGCTGCCATTGCTCGTGATGTTGAAGCAGGGGTCGACGTCGAACATCGTGTTCAGGATCCGGTTCGCCTCGTCTCGCGCGAAGGCCTTCATCGTCGACGAGCTGTGCTGCGCGTCGGCCTCGAAAGCATACCACCAGAGCCAGAGGACCTGGTAGCCGGCCGCGCCTCTCCCGCTGGGCGACCCGATCCCCGAGCACCCGTCCATGTACTTCTCGTCGCACGAGTCGCTCTTCGCGGGACACGCATTGCTGCCATCGTTGCCGCTGTGGCCGCACCAGTCCGCGTGGCGCGCCTCGTGAACCAGCGTCCCGGCGCGCTCCACGACGTTCTCGTCGTAGAAGAACGGGATGTAGAGATCCGTGTAGTTGTCGATGATCGGCCCCCAGGTCGTGTGCGCTCGCTTCGACCCGTCCCCGCACCGCGCGTCCAGCTCGTCGAACTCGCGAATGGTGTAATTGCCGGCCCATCGCAGGAAGTTGCCGCTGAAATCGTTCGTCTTGAGCGCCTCGTTCGGCGACGCGTAGTTGACGAGCTGGATCGCCTGGAACGTGCGCGCCAGCGGCCTCCTCCGGTCGCAGGCGGCCTCCCAGCCGAAGCCGTTATCCCAGTCCCCCTTGTCGAAGTCGTACGCATCCCAGTAGAAGTCGATCCACGGCTGCGTGCACCAGAAGCCCTGCATCACCCCGGGATCGGTCGACCTGACCGTGTCGCAGGTGTCGGCGCGGGCCTCGGAGGCGAGACCGAGGAGCAAGCAAGACGCAAGAATGGCGCTGATCGTGTTTCTCATGGTCAATCCCCTCATCGAGCGGTGGACGGCGTGTCGGTCCGAGGCGTCACCTTGAATTTCCGATCCCCGGGCTTGTCCGGCTGCGCCGGTCGACCGAGGTTCGGGTTGTAATCTTTTGCATCGGCGACGTCCTCCGCGAGCGCCTTCCGCGCATCGACCAGCTCGATCCCGCCGACGTCGATCCCGAGCGCGTAGAGGCTCGCCGCCGCCGGGGTGCGCAGGAGGTCGCCGGCGGAGTGAATGGCCTTCAGCTCGTCCGCGGCGTGGAGGCGCTCGAGCCCGACGATCGCACGCAGGCGAACGCGGTATTCATCCGCGAAGAGGTGCTCGTCCTTGCCGGGCTCGGGGAGCGGGCTCTTGGCGATGGCGTTCAGCGGGTCGATGCCGTCGCGGAAGCCGAGGAGGCCCAGGAGATGAGCCGCCCGCCAGCGCATCTCGCCAGGCCTCGCCGACACCTTGGGGTCCGGCGGAGCTGACACCGACCACTCTTTATAGACGCCCACGACCACCGGGACGACCGCCGGGCCCACGGCCACGAGCTCCCGGAGCGACGCGTCGAACTCGGCGTCATTGCCGAACTCCCCCATGAGCGCCAGCTGCCTGTTCACCATCGCCTGGATGCAGTCCTTGCCGCATTCGATGGCTTGCGAATCGACCGCCGTGTCCTCCGGCGCGTCCTTCTCGGCGGGCGCGGCGCAGCCCGCGGACAGGGCGACGCAGAGGAGTATCATCGAATTTCTGATGGAGACCGACGACATGCTTCACCTCGGATTGTGTTCGTGCGAGGGCGAGCCTCGCCCCCTCGACTGCACGCTCGGCCGCAGCGCCTCGACGCCGTCAGCTCTGCGCGCTGGTTTCACGCGCGTGAGATGTGGATGCTGGGCAGGCGCTCTTCCCATCCCTCGACTCGAGATGGGAATCGTTCGACAGCGCCAGCGCGCTGCTCCGTCTCTCAATCCCTCGGTTGCAGTTGCAACCCTCGATCCATGCGCTGCGAGCGCGGCGGGTCGGCCGGGCGGGGCGTCGCCGGCGGCCGCGGTCTCCACGGAATGACCTGAAATTCGGGGCGATCGCTCGCGGAGCGAGCGCCGGATCGAACATGCCCAGACGCCTGCTGGAATGCCAGAGACGCCGGGTCGGAGGCCGTGGCCTGGAGGTCGCGGCCGCCAGGTGGAGGCTCACCCCGCCAGCGGACCGGGGGGAAGCGGCGCGCGAGGGGAAGGCCGGGCGGCTCGTGAGGTGCCGACGGTTTCGGAGGCGGACGTCCGCCGTGGCGACTACACCCGCGCCGTCTCCTCGAGCTCCTTCCCGCGCGTCTCCGGCAGGAGCCACAGGATGAGCGCCAGCGCGATCACCGGGAAGATCGCCGTCGCGGACACCGCCCGCCCCCAGCCCATCTGCTCCGCGGCGACGCCCACGCCGATGGGAGAGAGGATGTAGCCGATCCGGCCGAGCAGGTTGTTGGACCAGGCGAGCGCGTCGGCCCGGAGGTGCGTCGGAAAGAGCTCGGAGTTGTACGCGTTCAGCACCGGCAGCACGCCGCTCGCGCCGAAGATGGCGAAGACCAGCGCGACCGTGAGCCCGGCGCGCGAGCCCAGCGAGTAGGCGCCGAGCACGCCGGCCGCCGCCAGCACATAGATGATCACCGCGCCCGCGCGGCGGCCCATCACGTCGAGCAGCTTGCCCGAGGCGAAGATGAGCGGCATCGAGACCACCGCGGCGAACGTGATGCTGGCGCCCACCTCGGCGTCGCTGAAGCCGCGCTCCCGGATCGCGAACGTCTTCCAGAACGTCACCGCGTTCTGCGTGCAAACGTACGTCAGCCCCCAGATGAGGGCGAGCTGCAGCATCCGCCCGCGGTGCGGTGAGCGCCAGATGCGCATGAGCGGCTGCGCGCCCTCCCCCTCCCGCGCGGCCGCCGCCTGCTCGAACCGCGCCGTCTCCCGCAGGCCGCGCCGGACCACCGCCATCACCAGGAGCGGGATCCCGCCGACGAAATAGACGCTGCGCCAGCCGTACGAGGTCGAGAGGAGCAGCGGCACGACCCCGGCGCACACGATGGAACCCAGGCTCGAGAACGCCTGGATGACGCCGATCACCATGCCGCGCCGGTCGCTCGGGTACTCCTCGGCGGCGTACACCATGCTGACCGCCCACTCGCCGATGAGGAAGATGCGCGCGAGGAGCTGGAGGACGGCAAAGACATAGACGTTCGGCGCGAGCCCCGTGAGCACGGAGAAGAGCGTGTAGCCCAGGATCGTGATCGTGAGCACCCGCCGCCGGCCCCACTGGTCCGCCTTGCGCACGAGCAGGTACGCGATCATCGTGCCCGAGTTGATGACCCCGACGAGGAGCCCCTCGTGGCGGGCCGCGAGGCCCATCTCCGCGCCGATGTTCGGCAAGATCTGCGTGAGCGCCAGGTAGTCGTAGCCCTCGAAGAACGAGGCCACGCTGAGGAACCAGAACAGCCGCCGCTGGTACGGCGTGAACGGCGTCTTCGGGGGCTGGGCAGCGGTCGTCATATCACCTGTTCCCTCCGAGCGGGCGCTCGTAGACGCGATAACGCCGGTAGATGGCGCACCCGGCCGACTCCACGATATGCCGCATCGGGGCGTTGTCCTCGTGGATCAACGAGGCCTCGAGCCGCTCGTACCCGGCCGCCCGCAGGCCGTCCACCACGCGCTGCACGAGGAGCGCGTGAAGGCCCGTCGACCGGAACGCCGGCACGACGCCGATCAGCTTGAAGCTGGCCGTCCGGACGCGGCGGAGCGCCCAGGCGACGCGCGCCCACCCGAGCGGCAGGAGCCGCCCGCGCGCCGCGGCGAACGCCTCGTTCAGCTCGGGGAGGCACACGGCGAACGCCGCGGGCTCGCCGCGCACCGTCGCGATCTGCAAGAGGCGCGGGCCCGCCAGCAGCACGAACGCGCGACCCAGGCTCACGAGCTCGGCGCGCGACATCGGGACGACCTCCGGCACGCCGCGGTACGCGTCGGTGAAGACGGCGTGGGCGATCTCCATGTCGCGGGAGATGCGGTGAGCCGCCGCGCTGCGCACCTCGAGGCCAGGAAGGCTCACCGACGCGGCCTTCCGGCGCAGGACCTCGGGGAGCTCCCGGGGGCGGCCCGCGGCGTCGACGAGCGGGGTGTCGTAGGCGAGCATGTCATAGCGCTTCGAGAACCCCTCGGCCTCGACGAGCTCGCGGTAATATGGCGGGTGATGGCCCGCGAGCATCGGCGGCCGGGAGCCGTACCCCTCGACGAGGAGCCCGATGTCCTCCACCCGCGTCACGTTGCGCGGGCCCCGCAGCGAGGTCGCGCCGAGCGCCCGCGCGCGCTCGCTCACCGCGCCGAAGAGCGCCCGCGCCGCCTCGGGATCGCGCTCGCACTCGAAGAAGCCGAAGAACGCCGTGCGCTCGCCGCCATGGCGGTCGTGGCGCCCGTCGACGAGGAGCGAGAGCGTCCCGACCGTCTCGCGCCCGCGCCGCGCACGGAAGAAACGGAGGTTCGCCTCGCGGAAGAAGGGGTTCTTCGGGTCGAGCCGCCGCAAGACGAGCGGGCGGAGGGGCGGCACGTAGCCCGGATCGGCCGCGTGGAGGCGCAGCGGCAGGTCGAGGATCTCGGTGAGATCCGCGGCGCTCCTCGCCTCCTCGATGGTGATCGACATCGAGGCGCTCAGTACCCCGCGAGCCGCTTGAACCGGAAATACAGCGGCGTGGGGCTGTTCTCGTGCTTCTCCTTGAGCGGGCCGCACATGAGCGGCAGGTACATCACGCGCCGCTGGCTCGCGTCGCCCGTGGCCGTGGCCTGCGCGACCCGGTGCCAGATGCGGCCGTCGTGGATCGTGAGGTCGCCCGCCTCGGCCTCGAGCGCGTACTCGTCCGGGTCGGGCCGGTGGTCGAGGAAATACGCCTTGCGGGTGAGCATCGCGAAGAGGCCCTGGCGGTGCGACGACGGGATCAGCCGCACGCCGCCCTTCGAGATGGGCGAGTCGTCGAGATAGAAGCCGACGTTCAGGTAGCGGCGCGGCTTCTCGAGATAGAACACGTCGCGCAGGCTGTCCGTGTGCCAGCCGAGGCGCTGGTACGTCGACCCCTCCTCGTGACGATAATGGTTGATGACGAGCCCGTCGCGCTCCCGCTCGGCGATCCGGTAGCCAGGCCCGGCGACGTCGAGGATCGCGCCGAACCGCGGGTCGCGCAGGAACGCGCGGAGGCGCTCGCCGAAGAGCGACGCGAACACCATGCGCTGGATGGTGCGCGACCCGTCCTTCCTGGTGCCGAGGATGAGCGGGACGCCGTTGATGTGCGTCCTCCCCTCCTCGATGAGCCGGCGATCGATGGCCTCCACCTCCTCGACGAGCGAGCGCACCGTGTCGCGGCCGACGAAGCCCCGGAAGCGGATGAACCCGTGGGTGTCGAGGAAATCCCGCTGCTCGGCCGTGAGCGCGTCGCCCAGCGTGAAGTCCGGCAGCCGGATACGGCGGTTGGCCGGAGGCAGGTCGGCGGCGGGCTGCGGGGCGTGCACTGAAGCGTCTCCTTCCCGGGTCACTGGCCCGGGTCCACTAGCGCAGCCGGACCGCGGCGGGAACAGCCGCCGCCGGGAGCCCCCGCCGGCGCGGAATCTGCACCTCGGCGCACGGCTTGCAACGTTGCGACATCGAGGGCCGCCTCGGCGCCGCGCTCCCGGCGCCGGGCCCTCGTGCCGAGCCCGCACGCCGCCCACCGCGCCGCCGGGCTGTCGACCATCGGCCCTGCCGGCGCTCGGTGGCACCTGCCTTGCAAACCGGCGCAGCGACCGATATGACCGAGCCGCCGGAGCCCGTGACCGAGAAGCAACAGCAAGGCGAGCCGCAGAAGACCCTGATCCGCGAGAGAGCGCGCCGCTCGCGCGCCTTCACCTGGGGCTTGCCGCTCGTGCTGTGCGCGGCGGTCGGCGCGGCGGTCGGGCTCGGCGGCTACACGTTCATCTACGCAAAGGGCGCCTCGTACCTGCAGGACGACCCGGCGGCGTGCGCCAACTGCCATATCATGAACGAGCAGTTCGCCGGGTGGCAGCGCTCGAGCCACCGCGCTGTGGCAGGATGCAACGATTGTCACGCGCCCCACACGTTCCTGGGCAAATATGCCACCAAGGCGTCGAACGGGTTCTGGCACTCCTTCGGCTTCACCACGGGTCGCTTCCCGGACCCGATCCGGATCAAGCCCAGCAATCTGCGCATCACGGAGGAGGCCTGTCGCGGGTGTCACGGAGACGTCGTGCACGCGATCGACAGCGAGCACCGCGGCGCGCCCCGGCTCTCGTGCGTGCGCTGCCATGAATCGGTGGGTCACCTTCACTGAGGTGCGCCCGCCGCACGAGGGATGGAGACGATGACGGAGCCCAAGGACGAAGGATCCACGACAAAGCGCCCGCCGCAGCCGGCGCTCCGGCGCTACCTGCCGCTCATCACGATCGCCGCGGCGGCCGCGACCGCCGGGCTCGCGGCGCTGCTCGTGAACATCTTCGAGCACAAGCAGGAGGCGAAGAACCCGTTCTATCGTGTCGTCGAGCTTGACGATACGATAGATGACCCCGCGATCTGGGGGAAGAACTTCCCCATCCAGTACGACAGCTACCGGCGCACGGTCGACCAGAAGCGCACGCGCTTCGGCGGGAGCGAGGCCGTGCCGCGCACGCCGACAGAGGCCGATCCGCGCAGCGTGGTCGCGCAGTCGAAGCTCGAGGAGGACGGGCGGCTGAAGACGATGTGGGCCGGTTACGCCTTCTCGCGCGACTTCCGCGAGGAGCGCGGCCACGCCTACATGCTCGAGGACCAGGTGTACACCGAGCGGCAGGCCGCGACGAAGCAGCCGGGCACCTGCATCCACTGCCACGCGTCCGTGTACGTGCCGTACAAGAAGCTCGGCGGCGGCGACCTCATGCGCGGGTGGGAGGCGATGAACCAGATGCCGTTCCCCGAGGCGCGCAAGCTCGTGACGCACCCGGTCTCGTGCATCGATTGCCACGATCCGGAGTCGATGCAGCTCAGGGTGACGCGGCCCGGGTTCCTCGAGGGCATCCGCGCGCTCAAGGCGTCGATGGGCGAGAAGGACTACGACGTCAACACGATGGCCACGCGCCAGGAGATGCGCTCGTACGTCTGCGGCCAGTGCCACGTGGAGTATCACTTCAAGGGCCCGGAGAAGCGCCTCGTGTACCCGTGGGCGAAGGGCATCAAGGTCGACGAGATCTATGCCTATTACGAGGAGACGGGCTTCTCGGACTGGACGCACGCCGAGTCGGGCGCGAAGGTGCTGAAGGCGCAGCACCCCGAGTTCGAGATGTGGAATCAGGGCGTCCACGCCCGCTCCGGCGTGGCCTGCGCGGACTGCCACATGCCGTACCAGCGCGTGGGGGCGGCGAAGGTGACCGATCACCACATCCAGAGCCCGCTCCTCAACATCAACCGCGCGTGCCAGACGTGCCACAAGTGGCCCGAGGACGAGCTCCGGCAGCGCGTGGAGACGATCCAGGAGCGCCACTTCGAGACGCGCAACCGGGCGATGGACGCCGTGACCGCGCTGATCGGCGATATCCGACGCGCGAGGGAGGCGGGCATGACGGACGAGGCGCTCGCGGACGCGCGCGCGGCGCAGCGGAAGTGCCAGTTCTTCGTCGACTTCGCCGAGGCCGAGAACTCGTCCGGCTTCCACGCGCCCCAGGAGGCGATGCGCATCCTCGCGTCCGCCATCGACACCTGCCGCCGCGGCCAGCTCGCGCTGCGCGACGGCGCCCCGGCCGGGGCGATCGCGGCGCCGGCGGGCGCGGAGGCGGACGCGGGATCGGCGACGCCGGGCGACCCCGCTGCGGCGGACGCCGGGGGCCGCTGAGCCCTCGTCACACGAGACACGAGCTCTCGCAGGTACGCTGGTCGCGCGGAAGGAGTGAGGACGAAGAGCGCCTCACCGCCGAGCGGGCTCTCCTCGAAACATCCTCCGGGCCGGCGAGCTGGACCTTGATTCCATGGCTCCAGCGGAGCGTACTTGTGTCCCTCCATGCATCTGAAGCGGCTCGATTCAAATGACCATCTCGTCACGAGATAGTGCTTGGATCCTCCAGTTGAGATCCGTACGGTGGCGGCGGAAAGGGATGACACCATGGCAACATGCCGCAATCGTTCGAGCGCCGCCGCTGGATGTGCCGTCTTTGCGCTGCTCGCCGCGTCGTGCGCGTCCGGAGATGCGGGCGCGCCGGCAGCTGAGGTGATCCACGTCTCGCACGTGGGCAAGGACACGGTCGGCACGTTCCTCAACCGGCTCGCGACCGAGGCTGGCCAGGTCGTCGTGACCCGCGCCGCCGTCGAGGACGCCTGGCAGAGCGTCGCGCTGAAGGAAGAGCGCGATTCGTCGCTGCACGTCGTCGAAGGGCCGCTGCCCGCCGCGGCGCTCCCGGGAGAACGCGCGCGCGTCGGCGGGCTCGCCGTCGTCGCCATCCCCGCAGGCCACGAGCCCCACGACTGGCTCGGCTCGCACCGATACCACGCAGAGCCGATCGCGGAGACCGAAGTGGTCCTGTCGCACACGCGCAGCCGGCAGGGAGCCCCCGCCCCGGCCGGGAGGCGCGCGGCGCTCGCTGGCGCCGCCGCCGACCTCCAGATCGACGCCGAGTTCCTCGAGGCGCGCCTCAAGGAGCTCTCCGGCGCCGTGCCCGTGACCCTCGGCGGCCGCTCGGTCGTCCTCCGCGAGCGCGGCTCCGAGAGCGGGCGCTCCATGGCCCGAACCTGGCTGCGCCAGCAGTACGAGGCGCTGGGGTTCACCGTGCGAGAGCACCCCTATCGAAGCGGCTGGAGCCAGGGGGTCAACGTGACGGCGGACAAGCCCGGCGCCGATCCGTCACGCGTCCTCATCCTCTCGGCCCACTACGACTCGGTCAACAACGCCGGCGCCGACGACGACGGCTCCGGCATCGTGTCGTCGCTCGCCATCGCCCGCGCGCTGAAGGACGCACGCCTGAGCATCGGGCTCCGCGTCGTCGCCTTCGATCAGGAAGAGAACGGCCTCCTCGGCTCGAAGGCCTATGCGCGCATGCTCGACCAGAACGGGCAGCTGGAGCAGGTCGTCGGCGTCCTGGATCTCGAAATGACCGGATACGACGCCAACGACGATGGGCACTATCACGTCATCCATTGCAACGAGAACACGTCGTCCGAGCTGGCCGCCCGGGTCGAGGCGGCCGCGACGCGCGGTGAGCTCGGCCTGATCCGGACGGACGCCTGCACCAACCGCAGCGATCACGCGGCGTTCTGGCGCTACGGAGCGCCGGCCGTGGCCGTGTCACAGGACTTCTTCGGCGACGACGGGAACCCCTGCTACCACAAGCGCTGCGACACGGTCGATCAGCTCAACTGGGACTACATGCGGCGGCTGACCCAGGCCGTCGGCGTCGCCGCGGCCGATCTGCTGATCGAGTAGCATGAGACCGCCGCGCAGCGAGGCTCATCCCCGATGGGCCCGTGATGCGCGAGCGCCCCACGGCGGGCAAAAAAAACAGAGCGCCCGCTCGACGGCAGGGGGGGAAAGCCATCACGGGCGCTCTGCTCTGTCCACATTAGCAGGATGCGGGCCAGGATGTTCCTGGCGCATTTCGCGGGATCGTCCGCGTGGGAACCGCTCGCGGTCTTTCACTCCTGAGATCTGCGCTTGCAAAGGTGGCAGGTCGGCAGCTCCCCGGGAAGGGCGTTGCCACGGCGACGCTAGGGTGCAGGCGCCGCGGCGGCGGCGCCCGGCCGGCTCGCGTACAGCGCGAGGTGCTCGTAGGCGATTGTCGCGCCGGCCAGCGCCGTGATGCCCGCGATGTCGTAGGCCGGCGCGACCTCGACGACGTCCGCGCCGACGACATCCACGCCCGCTATCCCGCGCAGGATCTCGAGGGCGGTCGCGGTGCTGAGCCCGCCGCAAACGGGGGTGCCCGTGCCCGGCGCAAAGCAGGGATCCAGGCAGTCCACGTCGAACGTCACATAGACCTTGCGCCCCTGGACCACCTCCAGGACGCGCTGGGCCACGGCCGCGGCGCCGTTCCGGTGGACCCAGGGCGCGTCGAGGATCTGGAATCCATGCGGCTCCGGATTGTAGGTGCGGATCCCGATCTGCACCGAATGGGCCGGATCGACGATGCCTTCCCGGGCGGCGTGGAAGAACATCGTGCCGTGGTCGATCCTCCCCCCGTCGTCACCGACGCTCCAGGTGTCCGAGTGGGCGTCGAAGTGGATCAGCGAGAGCGTGCCGTGCTGCTTGTGCAGCGCCCTCAGCACGGGCAGCGTGACGAAATGGTCGCCGCCGATCGACAGCGGCGCGGCCCCGCCGCGGAGGATCCCCGCGATGTGCGCCTCGATTGCGGCAGGGATCTCCATCGGCCTGCCGAAATCCCACTGGCAGTCGCCGTAGTCGACGATCGCCAGCCGATCGAGCGGGCTGACCTTGCAGCCGTACGGGGGGGCCCAGGCAAGCATGGCGGACGCCTCCCGCACGGCGCGCGGGCCGAAGCGCGCGCCGGAGCGCTGCGTGGTCGCCGTGTCGAGCGGCAGCCCCGTCACCGCGACGTCCACCCCTGTCAGATCGCGCGAGTACTTCCGGCGCAGGAACGACAGCGCGCCCGCGTAGAACGGCTCGTACGAGACGCCGGTGAGGCCCTCGGCCGTGAACGCATGATCGCCGCGCGCGCTATCCTCCATCTTGACTCGCTCCCATCTCCGGATGAACCACCGCCGAGAGGTACCATGCTCCGCGCGGCGGGATCCGGGAACCTCGCGGGCGCCGGCCGGCGGCGGCGCGGTACGCCCGGCGGAACTGCCCTGTCCGCCTGCTCGTCTTCATGTCCGCGTCAACCGGTGGATCGCGGCGGCGAGCGACTGGAAGATGGCGATGCCGTGCAGCTCGATCCCGAGGCTGACCATGCGCTGCGCCATCGTGGGCCCCACGCCGACGAGGCTCACGCGGGCTCCGAGCAGCCGCGTCGCCTGCGCCGTCTGCACCAGGGCCGCCGCGGTCGCCTCGTCGACGAGCGGCACGCCGGTCACGTCGAGCAGCACCCACCGGGCCCCCTCGCGCGCGACGCCCGAGAGCACGGCCTCCAGGATCTGCTGCGCCCTCGCCCCGTCGATCGCGCCTATCAGCGAGATGAGCAGCACCCCGGGCAAGAGCGGGATGACCGGACAGCCGAGCTCCCGCACCGTGCTCGCGAGCGCGCGCTCGCGCTCGTAGGCGGCGGCCAGCATGTCGCGCTCCGCCTGCAGCGCGGCCTCCATGTCATGACGCTCGAAGGCCGCGACGAGGAGCGACACCCACATGGTCAGCGGCCGGAGGTTGTCGGCGAAGCTCTCGGTGTGCAGCCCGCCGAGCACCAGCATCCCCCAGTCGCGCTGCGCGCTCACGATCGGGACCATCACGAGGTACCCACTCGGCTCGTCCGGCAAGGCGGCCTCGAACAGATCGAGCGGCGGAAAGGCGTCCGACGGGCACCGGCGCCCCACGAGCGCGGCCACGTCCGGATCGGCCGTATGCACGCTGTCGATGACGAGCTCGGGCCCACCCGGGCCCGGTTCGCTCGCCCAGACCGCGACGCACCCGAAGCGCACGCTCGTGTGCCGCAGCCACCCGAGGCGCTCGTCGCTCCAGCTCTGCCTGGACGCGAGCAGGCCGCCCATGTCCATGTTGGCGCGGACCAGCCGCTCGAGGCTCCTCACCCCGCGCCGCTCCCACGCCGCGAGCGCCCGCTGCTGCGCGAGGCGCACGCGGTCGAGGAACGCCTCCGTCCGGCGCGCCGCGTCCGGCCCCGTCGCGCTCGCGAGCTGCTGCGCGGCGGTCAGATGGATCTGCTCCACGACATCGAGGAGCACCTCGATCCGGCTGTCGCTGTGCGCGACAGCGACGCCGAAGGCGCGCTCGAGCGCCCCCACCTCCGGCAGCTCCGCCCCGGCGAGCACGGCGCCGAGGTGCCGCGCGATGACCTCGGCCCCGGGCCAGACGAGGGGCGCCTCTCCGGGCGGCGAGTGCGACGGCCCCTCGACGAGTCGGCTCATCCGGCGGGCCAGGTCGCGCTGCCAGTCGCCCCGCTCCCCGCCGAGCTCCGGCGACGACGGCCGGGGCTCCCACGCAGGGCTGCCGCACGAGCGCCGCCGCACCAGCTCGGCGGGGACCCGCGTCACGAGCTGCTCGGGAGCGCGGCCGGCGATGACATCGGCGAGCCGCTCGACGGCCGTCCTCCCGAGCAGCTCCGGGCTCTGCCGCATCGTCGTGAGCGGAGGATCGCAGTACTGGGCGGCGCAGATGTCGTCGAACCCCACCACGGCGATGTCCTCGGGCACGCGGTAGCCGCGCGCCCGGATCGCCTTGACGGCGCCGATCGCCATCTCGTCGTTGCCCGCCACGATCGCGTCGCAGAACCTGCCGTCGCGCTCGAGGAACGCCCCGAGGCGCCGCTCGGTGTACCTGTTCGTGCAGTCGTCGAAGCTGGAGAGCAGGTTGAGGCCGGCGTCGAGCCCGCGCGCGCGGAGCGCCTCGTCGAACGCCGCGCCCCGCTCGATGAAGTCGCCGGAGGACGACTTGCCGATGTAGGCGATCCGGCGGTGGCCGAGGCCGACGAGGTGCTCGATCATCCCGTGGATCGAGGCGTGGTTCTCGGCCCGCACGACCGGACAGCGCGCGTCGAGCGCAGGCGCGCAGAAGATCACGGCCGGCGCCCCGCCCGCCAGGAGCTCCTCCAGGCCGTCGATGGTGTACATCGTGATCCAGCCGGCGATCTGGCGAAGGCCCACCCCGCGCTCGACGATGGACCGAGGCGACCCCTGGCTCAGGAGGAGCTGATAACCGCGCTCGCGCGCGGCGCGGTGCATGCCAGCGAGCGCCATGGCATCGAAGGAGTTGTCCAGGAAGACCGAGGCGACCCCGATGACATTCGAGGTGCGCTGACCGACATGCCTCGTGCTCATCCCCTTCGTGCCCTCCCCTCCCGCCGGCGAGCCTACCCCCCCTGTCGACGACGCGTCCGGGAACATCGGTCAGCCAGAGCGCCCCGTCAGGTGGCTTATCGCGGCGGCCAGCGACTGGAAGATGGATATACCCTTCAGCTCGATCCCGAGGGCGATCATGCGCTGCGCCATCGTGGGTCCCACGCCGACCAGGCACACGCGCGCTCCGAGCAGCCGCGTCGCCTGCGCCGTCTGCACCAGCGACCCCGCGGTCGCCGCGTCCACGAGCGGGACCCCGGTCACGTCGAGCACCACCCACCGGGCCCCCTCGCGCGAGACGCCCGCGAGCACCGCCTCCAGGATCTGCTGCGCCCTCGACGCGCCGATCGCGCCTATCAGCGAGATCAGGAGCACCCCGGGCAAGAGCGGGATGACCGGACAGCCGAGCTCCCGCACCGTGCTCGACAGCGCGCGCTCCCGCTCGTAGGCGGCGGCCAGCATGTCGCGCTCCGCCTGCAGCGCGGTCTCCAGCTCGTAACGCTCGAACGCCGCCGTGAGCAGCAGGGTCCACATGCTCACCGGCTGGAGGTTGTCCGCGAAGCTCTCGGTGCTCAGCCCGCCGAGCACCAGCGTCCCCCAGTCGCGCCGCCCGTTCACGATCGGGATCAGCACGAGGTAACCGTTCGGCTCGTCCGGCGAGGCGGCCTCGAACAGCGCCGGCGGCGGGAAGACGCCCGCCGGAACCCGCTGCCCCGCGAGCGCCTGATGGCCCGGCCCGACGGCGCTCAGGCTGTCGATGACGAGCTCGGGCCCGCCCGGGCCAGGATGCGCCGCCGGGAGCGCCAGGCACGCCACGCGCATCGAGGTATGTCGCAGCCACCCCAGGCGATCCTCGAGCCATGCCTGCTTCGACGCGAGGAGCATGCTCGTCTCCATGTTGACGCGGACCAGCCGCTCGAGGCTCTGCACGCTGCGGCGCTCCCACGCCGCGAGCGCCCGCTGCTGGGCGAGGCGCGCCCGATCGAGGAAGGTCGCCACCCGGAGCGCGGCGTCCGGCCCCGGAGCGAGGGCGAGCTGCTGCGCGGCGGCCCGCTCGATCCGCTTCACGATCGCGAGGAGGACCTCGATCCTGTCGCTGTACGCGACCGCGGCGCCGAACGCGCGCTCGAGCGCCGTCACGTCCGGCAGCTCCGCCCCGGTCAGCGCCGCGTCGAGGCTCCGCACGACCCCCTCGACCTCCGGCCAGACGAGGGGGGCCTCTTCGAGCGGCGACGGCATCCCCCCCGCGAGCACGTCGTTCAGCTGCCGGCAGAGGCCTCGCCGCCAGTCGTCGGTGGGCCCGACCGGCCCCGCGTGCAGCGCGGCGTCCCACGCGGCGCCGCCGCCGCACGAGCGCCGCAGCACCAGCTCGGCGGGGATGCGGGTCACGAGCCGATCCAGAGCACGGCCCTCGAGCAGATCGGCGAGCCGCTGCACGGCCATGCTCCCGAGGAGCTCGGGGTTCTGCCGCATCGTGGTCAGCGGCGGGTCGCAGTGCTGCGCGGCGGTGATATCGTCGAACCCCACCACCGCGATGTCCTCGGGCACGCGGTAGCCGTGCGCCTGGATCGCGTTGATGGCGCCTATCGCCATCTCGTCGTTTCCCGCCACCAGCGCGGTGCAGAACTTGCCGTCGCGCTCGAGAACCCCGCGCAAGCGCTGCTCGGTGTAGAAGATCGTGCACTCGTCGAAGTCGGAGAGCAGGTTGAGATCGGTGTCGAGCCCGCGCGCGCGGAGCGCCTCATCGAACGCCGCGCCCCGCTCGATGAAGTCGCCGGATGACGACTTGCCGATGTAAGCGATCCGGCGGTGGCCGAGGCCGACGAGGTGATCGACCATCCGGTGGATCGAGCCGTGGTTCTCGGCCCGCACGACCGGACAGCGCGAGCCGAGCGCAGGCGCGCAGAAGATCACTGCCGGCCTTCCGTCGGAGATCAGCTCCTCCAGGCCGTCAATCGTGTACATCGCGATCCACCCGGCCACCCGGTCGAGGCCCACCCCGCGCTCGATCACGGCCCGAGGCGGCCCGTACATCAGGAGGAGCTCGTAGCCGCGCTCTCGCGCGGCGCGGTGCATGCCAGCGAATGCCCCGGCGTTGAAGGAGTTGTCGATGAAGACCGCCGCGACCCCGATCACATCCCGTGTCCGCTGGTCGACATGCCTCTCGCTCATCCCGGTCGTGTCCTCCCCCGTATCCGACGGGCGAGCCTATCACCGACCTTGACGAAGCAACTGGAGAACTTCGGCGCCAGGCCCGGGGCCGCTCGATCCGGCGCGACGCTCCCCGGTGCGCGCATGTAAATAATCCTGCACGGCCACGCCAGGACGGTCGATTTTACCGAGGCTTCTGCGCGACGTCGTGGGCGCGCTGACCATGGCTCGTTGGCTCGTGGGGAGCCCCACGCAGAGCGCGAGGCCGGCGGAGGGGCTCATCAGGGCACGGCGATCTCGCCGGGCAGGGCCGCCGGCCGTCCGCGCGAGCGCCTCCGTCAAGGCGCCTCTGTCAAGGCGCCTCTGTCAAGACGGCTGAGCGCGGGTGGGGTCGCGCGCCTCAGCGAGCGTGGCCGACAGGGAGCTGCGGGCCGATGCAGCCGCACCCGCACTCGCCGGAGAAGAGCGTCTCCGGCCGCGAGCAGGCGAAGTCGAGGAGCATGCACTCCATCGGATCTTTGGAGACATAGCGCACGTCCGGATCGCCCGGGTCCGGACAAGCCTCCGGCTCGGGGCTGATGCAGCCGCACCCGCACTCGTCATAGAAGAGCGTCTGTCCCTCCGCGCAGTAGAAGTCGATGAGGTGGCACTCCTCGATATCGTGCGACACGTAGCGGACGCTCGGATCGCTCGGGTCCGGGCAAGCCGCCGGCTCAGGGCTGATGCAGCCGCACCCGCACTCATTGGAGAAGAACCTGTCCGGCGGCGAGCAATCGAAGTCGATGACGGCGCACTCTCTCGGGTCGTGAGAGACATAGAGGACCTTCGGGTCGCTCGGATCCGGGCAGGCCTGCGGCGCAGGGCCGATACAACCGCACCCGCACTCGACGGAGAACGGCTTCTGCTCTGGCCCACAGGCGAAATCAACGCCGGGGCACTCCGGCTCGCGAGACACGTAATGAACGTCGGGATCCTGCGGATCCGGGCAGCTCCCGCCGCCGCCGCCCGGCGAGGGGCCGCACCCGAGCTGTCCGACGATCGAGGAGGCCGCAAGGAACAACAAGGCATAGAGTCGCATGTTCGTCTCCAGTTCTTTCTTCGAGAGGGTTGATCCGTGAAGATGCACCTCCCCCTCGGGGCCCACCTCGGGCCCCCGGGGAGGAGCGAGAGCTCGGGCCGGGTTCAGGGAGCGTCGCGGGCGAAGAGCGTCACCGCCCGCCGGGAGACCTCCGGAGAAGAGACCTCGACGAGCAGCACCTCCTCGCGCGCGGCGTCCTCGACCGGCTGGAACACGACGCGGACCTCGGTGGCCTCCCCGGCCTCGAGGACCACGGGCGCCGTCGCTCCCTCCAGGAGGACCCCGGGCGCCGGCGCGCGCAGCGCGATCGCGTCGATCGCGAGCGGCGCGGCGCAGGTGTGCACGAGCCGGAGGGCGCGGCTCACCGCCGCGCCGGCGGCGGTCGCGGGCAAGGCGAGCTCCGGCTCGACCTGGAAGCAGTCGGCGAGCGGGCGGGGCGCGCGCTCGAGGACGCCGCTCTCGACGACGAGATCCGCCGGCTCGGAGCGGGCCGCGCCGCGCCGCGCCTGGACGCGCAGCTCGTCCCCTCGGACGGCGCCGATCTGAAGCGCGAAGCTCCCGTCGTCCGCGACCGGCGCGACCACCGGCGGCCCGGCGCCGTCGAGGTTCACCGCCCAGACGAGCTCGGCGTCCTTCACGCTCCCGGGCCCGCCGGCGAGCTCCAGCTCCACCGGCGCGCCGTCGCACCCGTCGCAGAACGCGCCGACGAGGTCCCCGGCGAGCGCCGGCGCGGAGGGCGGCTCCGGGATGGGGTTCACCCCGCACCCGGCGACACAGGCAACGAGAAGAACCGCGAGCCAGCGCATCAGGCCTCCATCCCGTCGAACGCGGTTCATCGTCTCGACATCCTGTTCAACGTCCTTTTCAACGGCCGTGCCAGCGCGTTCGCGGGGCAAATCGCGGGAATTCTGGCCGATTGTTGTACCATTCTGTACCATCTTGTACCGATGGTACATGACGGCCTTGCGCCAGGCGCCGTGGTCGACGGCCGCTACGACGTCGTGCGCGCGCTCGGGCGAGGCGGGCTCGGCTCGGTGGTCGAGGCGCGCGATCGGCTCTTCGATCGCGACGTCGCGCTGAAGTCGCTGCGCTTCGACTCCGCGGGCGCGACCGAGGCGTTCCGGCGGGAGTTCTCGCTGCTCTCGGCCTGCGCGCACCCGCGCCTCCCGCGCGCGTACGACTTCGCCCGGACGACGTGCGGCGGCGCGCCGCTCACGTACACAACGGCGGAGCTCATCCGGGGCCGGACGCTGGCCGAGCACACCGGCGGACAGGCCTTCGGCGCGGCCCTGCCCGTCCTGCTCGACGCGCTCGACGCGCTCGGGTGGCTTCACGGCGCGGGCATCGTCCACGGCGACTTCAAGCCCGAGAACGTGCTCGTGCGGGACGACGGCGCGGGCGTGCTCATCGACCTCAGCGCGGCGCGGCGGATGCGCGCCGAGGCGGGGGAGCTCTCGGGCACGGCGCGGTACTTCGCGCCCGAGCTCCTCCGGGGGGCCCCACCGAGCGCGCGCTCGGATCTCTTCGCGGTGGGGCGGACGCTCGAGGCCCTGTTCCCGCTCCTCTCCGGGGCGCCGCCCGTCGCCCTGCGCCGCCTCGCCGGGCGGCTCACCGCGGAGGATCCGGGCAGCCGGCCCTCCGGCGTCGAGGAGGTCCTGGAGGCCCTCTCCGCCGGCGGCGTGCCGCGGCGCGCGCCCGCCGTCGTGAGCGAGCCGGGCGAGATCGTGGGCCGGGAGCGCGAGGTCGAGGCGTTCGGCGCGGCGCTCGCGGCGCTGCTCCGCGGCGAGCGCGGGCCGCGCGCCGTGGTGATCACGGGCGAGGAGGGCGCCGGCAAGTCGCGGCTGTTCCGCGAGCTGAAGTGGCGCGCGCAGCTCAGCGCGCCCGTCTTCGAGGGCGCGCCCCGCGGCGAGGATCCGCTCCGCGCGCTGCTGCTCCGCGCGCTCGGCCGCCCCGCGCTCCCGGCCGGCGTCGACGCGCTGCTCGGCGCCCGCAGCGAGCTCGCGGGGGCCGGGCGGCCGGCCAACGTTCTGCACACGAAGAAAATTGCGCTCACAGCGAATTTACCGAAGGCGCCGTTTGCGCCGCGCGGACCGCTCGTGCTCGCCATCGACGACGCCGACCGCCTGGGCGCGCCCGACCGGGCGCTGCTCGAGGCGCTCGTGCGGTCGGCCGAGCCGACCGACGCCCTCCTCTGGCTCGTCGCCTCCGCCGAGCGGCTCGACGTGGCTGGCGGCGCGGTCGTCGAGCTGCCGCTCGGCCCGCTCGGCGAGGCGGCGGTCCGGGTGTGGACGGCGCCCCTGGCCACGGCGGCGCGCGTGTCGGATCTCCTGCGGGCGAGCGGCGGCCGCCCGCGCGCGCTCAAGGAGATCTGCGCCGCCCTGGGGCAGCGCAGCCTGAGCGAGGCGGAGCTCGATCGGTGCGTGACCACGACGGGCACCCCGGAGCTCTGGCGCCGGCGCCTCAACGCCCTCGCCCCCGCGGAGGCGCGCGCGCTCGCGGCGCTCGCGGTCGCGGACCCGCTCGGGCCCGAGGCCGCCGCGGCGCTCGGCGTGGGGCGCGCGGCGCTCGACGCGCTCGAGGCCGCGGGGCTCGCGCGGCTCGACGGCGAGGGGTTCCGCCTCGGCCAGCCCGGACAGGCGCGGGCGCTGCTGCCCTGGCTCGACGCGGGCGCCGTGCGCGAGGTCGCGCGGGCGATGGCGGACCACCTCGCCGGCGAGGGCGAGGCGGCGCTCGCCCCGGCGCTCCGCAGCCGGCGCGCCGCGGACCGGGCGAGGGCGCTCGTCCTGGCGGGCGATCACGAGGCGGCGCGGCGGGCGCTCGCCGCGTCCGAGCCGATGTTCGAGTGGGCGCCGCGCGCCTGGGTGCGCGCGGCGGACGCCGCCTGCGAGGTCCTGCCAGCGCCGCGGACGCTCGTGGCCGCGGCGTCCGCGCTCGAGGCGGCCGGCGACCCGAGGCGCGCGCTCTCGCTGCTCGCGCGGGCGAGGCGCGCCCGGCCGCCGGCCGACGTCGGCGCCGAGCTCTCGTACCGGGCGGCGCGCTGCTACGAGAAGCTCGGCAAGGTCGAGCGGGCGCTCGGGCAGCTCGAGCGCGCGAGGACGCTCTCGCCCGGGCCGCCGGGCGCGCGGCTCGCGAGCCTCTCGGCGCGCTGCCTGCTGCGCCTCGGCCGCTACGACGAGGCCCGGCGCGAGGCGCGCGACGCGCTCGCGGCGGGCGAGCTCGACGGCGCCCTCGCGCCGGGCCTCGCCGACGCCTCGTCCGCCGCCGAGCTCGCCGAGACGCTGGGCCTCGCGCTCGGGTACCTGGGCGACCAGGAGGGCGCGCTCCGGAGCCTCGCGCGCGCCGTCGCGCTGCGGCCCGCGTCGGGCTCGCCCCGCGCCCGCGCCCGGACGCTCAGCTACCATGCGCTCCACGCCTACCGCGCCGGGGACGCGGCCCTCGCGGCGCGCGGGTTCCAGGAGGCGCTCGACCTGGCCGAGGCGGAGGGCCTCGGCGACCTGCTCGCGACCGCCGCGCTGAACCTGGGGACGGCGCGGCACCAGCTCGGCGACTGGGGCGCGGCGCTGCGCTGCTACGAGCGCGGGCTGCGGGCGGCGATCGCCTTCGCCAAGGAGCGGACCGAGGCGACCCTGCGCTTCAACCTCGCCAAGATCCACGCGGACGTCGGCCTCCTCGAGCGGGCCGAGCTCGGCGTCGCGCGCCTGCGCGCGCCGCGCGCGCTCGAGGGCGCGAAGGTCCCCGACGAGATCGCCGCGGCGGCGCTCGGGCTCGCCGCCGAGATCGCCGCCGCGCGCGGCGCGCTCGGCGAGGCGGCGCGGCTGCTCGCTCAGGCCCGCGCCGGCCACGCGGCGCGCGGATCGAAGCGCGAGGCGTGCGAGGCGACGATCCACGCCGCCGAGGTCGCGCTCGCGGCGCAGGACAGGGCCGCGGCGGGCGACCGGCTGGCCGAGGCCGCGGCGCTGCTCCGTGAGACCGACGCGGCGGACCTCGCGCTGCGCCACGCGACGGCGGGCGCGGAGCTCGCGCTGGCCCTCGGCGACGCGGACGCGGCCCTGAGGGAGGTGCAGCGGGGCGCGGGCCTCGTGGCGCAGGTGGCGCAGCTCGAGCTCCACGCGAAGCACGAGGAGGTGTCCGCCGAGGTGCTCGGCCGCAGGGCGGCGGCGGCGCTGGCCGAGCGGCACCGCACGGCCGCGATCGAGTGCTGGGAGCGCATCGGGAGCACGCTCCCGGCGGAGCTCGCCGAGGCCTTCTGGCGGCACCCCCGGCGGGCCGCGCTCCGCGGCGGGCCCGCGCGGGTGGCGAGCGCGGGCAGCGCCCGCATGGAGCTCGTGCTGAGGCTCCTCGAGATCAACCGGCGCCTGAGCTCGACGCTCGACGCGGAGGAGGTGCTCCGCCTCGCCATGGACGCGGCCATCGAGCTGACCGGCGCCGAGCGGGGGTTCGTGATCCTCGCGTCGCGCCCGTCCTCGCCGGACGACCGAGGGAAGGCCAGGCTCGAGGTCGCTGTCGCGCGGAACCTCGACCGCGAGCGCGTCGGCAAGAGCCAGCTCAAGTTCAGCCACGGGATCGCCAAGCGGGTGGTCGAGCGCGGGGAGGCGGTGCTCACGGTCGACGCGCTGGCCGACGAGCGGTTCCACGGCAACGCGTCGGTGCACGCCCTGCGGCTCCGGTCGATCGTGTGCGTGCCGATCCGCGCGCACGGCGCGGTGCTCGGCGCCGTCTACCTCGACAACCGGTTCCAGCGCGGCAAGTTCGCGGAGGGCGACGCGGATCTACTCGGCGCCTTCGCGGACCAGATCGCTGTCGCGCTGCACAACGGCAGGCTGATGGCCGAGCTCAGGGACCGCACCCGGGCCCTGGAGGAGGAGCAGCGCCGGGTCGCGGAGCTCATGCGCTCGCAGGCCGACGAGATCGAGCGGCTCTCGCACGAGCTCGAGCGGACCCGCGCGGACGCGCGCCGCGATTTCCCGGAGATCGCGGGGAGGAGCGCCCCGATGCGCGCCGTGCTCGCGCTCTGCGAGCGCGTGGCGGAGAGCGACGTGACGGTGACGGTGACGGGCGAGAGCGGCACGGGCAAGGAGCTCGTCGCGCGCGCCATCCACGCGGGCGGGCCCCGGCGGGAGGGGCCGTTCGTGGCGGTGAGCTGCGCCGCGCTGCCCGAGGCGCTGCTCGAGTCGGAGCTCTTCGGCCACGTGAAGGGCGCCTTCACCGGCGCCGTCCGGGATCACGGCGGCCTGTTCCCGTCGGCGCGGGGCGGCACGCTGTTCCTCGACGAGCTCGGGGAGATGCCGGTCGGCGTGCAGGCGAAGCTGCTCCGCGCGCTCCAGGAGCGCTCGATCCGCCCGGTGGGGTCGGACCGGAGCCTCTCGGTCGCCGACGTGCGGGTCGTCTGCGCGACGAACCGGGATCTGCGGGAGGAGGTCGCCCGGGGGCGCTTTCGCGAGGATCTCTACTACCGGGTCAGCGTCATCGAGATCCGCTTGCCGCCGCTCCGCGAGCGGCCGGACGACATCCCGGCGATCGCGCAGGCGATCGTCGAGAAGCTCGCGGCGCGCCAGGGCCGCCCGGCCTTCCGGCTGTCGCGGGGGGCGCTCCGACGGCTCATGTCGTACGGCTGGCCCGGCAACGTGAGGCAGCTCGAGAACGTCCTCTCGCGCGCGTGCGTGCTCGCGCCGGGCCCCGAGATCGGCCCGGCCGACCTCCAGCTGCCGGCGGCGGCGCCCGCGCCGCGATCCCGGTCGCGCGCGGACTACCGGGGCGCCGAGGCGGAGCGGATCCGCGCCGCGCTCGATCTCGCCCGCTGGAACGTGTGCGAGGTGTCGCGGAGCCTCGGGATCCCGAGGACGACGCTGTACCGGAAGCTCGCCCGGCACGGGCTGCTGCGCCGGGAATGAGCGCCGGCACGTCGCGCGATCGTATCGCATCCCGGAAGAAGCTTTGAAGGACCGAGCCCCGCGTCGCTCTCATCCTCCTCGCGAGCTCCTCGCTTCGCGAAGCCACGAGCTGGCCATGAAGTCACGTCGACGGAGGGCGTCAAACCGCAGCTTGTCAGAGCGCTGGGTGCCTCATCGTGCCTGCAGCTGATGTCGTCGAGAATCTCGGATTTCAACGCAAAGACGCAAAAGCGCAAAGAGGCGGAGAGAATGACCGAGAATCAGATAGCCAAGGTCGTCGTCGACGCAGCGATCGAGGTGCATCGTACCCTTCAATCCCAGACGCGCACCACCATGAGCCCCAGGCTCGACCGCTTCCCCACCGCCACGATGCGACCGTCGCGCTGGACGGCGACGGCGTAGAGGTGGTTGGTCTCCGGATGGTCGTTCAGCACGACGGCGCCCGAGGCGCCGAACCCGACATCCCGCGTGCCGTCCGGCAGGAGCCGGAGGATCGAGGCCGTGATGCCCGAGGCCACGGTGCCCCCTGCGACCGCGCCGAGGATCTTGCCATCCGCCTGGAGAGCGACGCCCCGGCCTCGGACATAGTGCGCGTCACCCGCGCTCCCGCGCACAAGGCCGCTCCCGCCGAACGTCGAGTCCGCCGAGCCGTCCGCGTTGAACCGCGCGAATGTCCACTCGTTCACGCCGTCGAGCGCATAGCCCACGAGGACCGGCTTGCCGTCGCTCCCGAGGGCGAGATCTGTATCGTTGTACGGTGTCCGATCGAGGTAGGCGATGCCGCCCGTTCCGAAGCCCGCATCGAGCACCCCGTCGCGATCGAGCCGCGCCGCCAGGAAGGCGGGGCCCTGGGGCCGCTCCGTCCCTCCGACGATGATGTTGTCGTCCGCGGCGAGCGCGACGGAGTGCAGCGGGCGCTCGTCCAGCGAGAAGATGCCCGAGCCGCCGAACGCCCTGTCGGCGTCGCCCGTGGGCGAGAACCTCACGACGATGCCGCGGTTGCCCGAGATCCCGACGCCGACAGCGATGATCGCGCCGTCGCTCTGGACCGCGACGTCGAACCCCTCCGAGCCGCTGATCCAGCCAGGATCGAGCCTCGCGACCCCGCTCGCCCCGAAGGCCTGATCGACGCCGCCGCTCGCGTTGAACCGGACGACCGAGAGCTGGGCGTTCCGCGTCCCCACCGCCAGGATGCGCCCATCCGGCTGGAGCGCCAGCGACGCGACCGATCCCTCCTGGCCGACGACGAGGCCGCCTGTGCCGAACTCGGGATCCAGCGCGCCGCTCGGCAGGAAGCGCGCGAGCCCCCAGGTGTCTCCGTCGACCCCGGCGACGACGATCCTGCCGTCCTCCTGGACGACGACGGCGCGCGCCTCGTGGGCCGTCCCGCTGGTGGCGATTCCATCTCCATCGAACGACTGGTCGAGCGTCCCCGGCGGGTCGGCGACGAGGAGAGCGACCGGCGCCACACGGTCCTCCAGCCCGGGCGCGCTGGCCACGAGCGAGGGCGCGGCGCCGCCGACCGTGGCGAGCGGATCCGCGGCCAGCGTGAGCACGCCGGTGGTCTCGTCGCCCGGGACCACGACCGGGCCCGCCGTGACCCCGCCCGGCAGATCCGCCAGCGAGAGCTCGACCTCACCCGCGAAGTCGCTCGATCGCGTGACGGTGACCGTGAGGTCCGCCGAGCCGCCGCGCACCACGCGCGTCGCCGCCGGGTCGAGCGCGATCGAGAAGCCCGCCTGGGGCATCCCGCCCCCGCTGCCGGACGCAGGCCCGCCGCCGCTCCCACCTTCGCCTGACGCGGCGCCGCCATCACCGCCGTCACCGCCGGCGCCGTTGCCCCCGGCGCCCCCGGCGCCGTCGCGCGAGACATCGTGAATGCCGAGGATCCCCTGGCAGCCGAGCGCGAGGCAGGCGGCGGCCGCGCCCGCGAGGCAGGCTGCGCGCGCGAGCCGGACACTTCGGGCTGGCCGGGCCAGCGCGCGCTTCTGCGCGAACGGGAGGATCATTGGCGAGAGGCTATCACGCCGGCTCCGCGCCGGACGCAGCGCCGCGGCGGCGCCGGCGGTCACGCGCTCGTGGAGCCAGGCGGCCCGCACTGTACATTCGTTCATCCATCTGCTAGCCGACAGGCATGCGCTCCCGCAAGGCCGCCGCCGTCGTCGTCGAAGAGCTGCCGCCCGACGACGACGAGCCCGTCGACGCGATCCCACCCGACGACACCGCGGCGGACGAGGCGTTCTCCGCCGCAGGAGGGCCGCCCTCGCTCGATCGGATCTGCATCGACTGCGGCAGCAGCGGCGGCGCGCACGACAGCTGCGCGCACCGCGAGCGCGCCCGCTTCCACGCGCCGCCGCGCGCCGCGATCGAGCTCGTCGCGCGCCTGCGCCGGGCCGCCGCCGAGCACCGGGCCGCCGCCCGCGCCCTCCGCGCCCTGGTCACCGCCGAGCACGCGCGCGGCCGCGCCGAGCTGGAGAGGGCCGAGCCGGAGCCGGTCGAGCCATCGGTGCCCGAGGCGGCGCCGGAGCCGCCCGCTCCGCCCCGGCCCGCCGCCGCGCCGGAGCCGGACGGGCTCCTGTCGGCGCTCTGCCCGCGCTGCGCCGAGCGGACCGAGGCAGCGCCGGCCGAGCCGGACGTCGGGGCGCCGCCGCGCCGGCCGAAGCGCAAGGGGCGGGTGCCCCTCGAGCAGCAGGCATTCCCGTTCACGGGCGACCCCGAGCAACGCTCGCCGCACGGCGCGTGAGCCCCGGTCACGTCTCCGCTGTGATCCCGCTGCCGGGTAGTGCTCAAATTTCAACATGAAGGCGGGAAGGCGGGAAGGCCGGAAGGCGGGAAGAAAAGCTCAATGATCTTCCCGCCTTCATGTGAACTCTCTCCGGGCAAATGTGAGCACTACCCGCCGCCGACCGGCATGACGCACGCGCGCGTTCCATGCTAAACGTACCTGTTTATGACGGCGGCGCGGCGGAATGCCGGTGCTGGGGACAACCGAGGATTCTGCCACCATGTCGCTCGATAGAGCCATCGGCCTCATGTGCCACGACATCTGGGGCACGTATTTCTGCGAGGTGCTCGGCGGTATCCAGTCGGCCGCAGGGCGCTCCGGATATCGCGTGATCGCCGTCAAGTCGTCGCCGCGAGACGTTCACCGGCTGAAGCTCGCGCGGGACCAGATCGACGGGTGGATCGCCCTGATCGATCCGACGGACATCGAGCTCTTCCTCGACGACGGCCGGCCGGTCGTGACCCTCAGCGCGCGCTCCAGGGACGGGCGCTGCCCGTACGTCCTGCCCGACAACCACGGCGGCGCCCTGGCGGCCGTGCGTCACCTGATCGAGCACGGGCACAGGCGGATCGTCTTCGCGGGCAACATGGCGCACGAGGATATCCGGCAGCGCTTCCAGGCGTACCGCGATGCGCTCGAGGAGCGCGGGATCCCGTTCGATCCCGCCCTCGTCTTCGAGCTCCCGAACAACGAGAGGGTGAGCGGGCGGTTCGCCGCGCAACGCCTCGTCGAATCGGGCATGTCCTGCACCGCGATGTTCGTGGCCACCGACCAGGGGGCGCTCGGGGCCATCGACGCGCTCTCCGAGGCGGGCGTCCGCGTCCCCGAGGACCTCGCCCTCGTCGGGTTCGACGACATCGAGGCGGCCAGGTACACCTCTCCGCCGCTGACCACGGTCCGCCAGCGCTTCGACTGGATCGGCAGGACGGCCGCCCAGCTGCTCATCGATCTCCTCGCTGGACGGGATGTCCCGAGCGCGGGGCACATCGCGCCGACGCTCCTTGTCGTGCGCCGCTCGTGCGGCTGCTCGCCCGCCCCGGAGCAGCCCGAGGCGCCCGCGTCGGCCGAGGGCGCCGCGGACCAGGCCGACACGCTCGCTCGCGAGCTTGTCGCTCTCGCCACCTTCTCGTCGGCGCCCGACCGGAGCGCGCCGCCGACCGATACCTGGCCTGGCGTGACGGACGTGGTCCTCGGGCTCGAGGCGGCCGTCCAGGGGAGGCCAGGCCCCCCTCCGGCGGCGCTGGAGCGGGCATGGCGGGAGGCCGCGGAGCAGATGCCCCATATCGACCTGCTCCTGGCGATCATCGACCGGCTGGAGCAAGCGGGCCAGTCGATGCTCCGCGGCGCCGGGGACGCCGCCGCGAAGCGGCGCGTCACGGGGTACATCCGGAGGGCCCGCCACGACATGATGGAAGGCCGGGTGGCGATCGAAGCGACCCGCGCCGATTACCTGAACAGCCTCCTCGACATCAACCTCGTTGTCCGGGAGACGCTCTTGGAGCACGCCGACAACGGCGGGAGCAAGCTGAGCTGGCTCTCCGCGGTGCAGATGAGCTGGGGCTGCCTCGCCGTGTGGGAAGAGCCCGGGGACGCCGGTCCCATGCTGCGGATCGTCGAGAGCTCCTGCCCCGGCACGCCGATCGCCTCGCCGGCGGCGGACACGCGCATTGCGACGGCGGAGTTCCCGCGCGGCGGCTGGCTGCCTGCCGCCGTCCAGGTCGACGGCGACCACGTCATCCGGCTCATCCCGCTCCGCAGCCAGGGCGAGGATCGCGGCGTCCTGGCCATCTGCGCTCCGGTGAGCAGCCCGCTCGGGCTGGATCACCGGGACATGGACATGTGGGTGGCGATGCTCACCGCGACATTCGAGCGCGCGTCGCTCATCGAGTCGCTGATCGAGCAGGAGAAGCAGACGCGCGCCGCCTACGAGCGCGAGCGCGCCCTCGCCGACGCCGTGCGCCGGCTCGGGTGCCCGGTCATCCCGCTCGACAAGGGGGTGCTGCTCGTGCCGCTCGTCGGGGCCATCGATCTGGAGCGCGCGAGCCACGTGCTCGAGGTGGTGCTCGCGGAGCTCAGCCGCCAGGAAGCCGAGGTGTTGCTGATGGATATCACCGGCGTGCCCTTCGCCGACATGCAGGTCGCAGCGTCGCTGAGGAAGACGACCCGCGCCGCCCTCCTGCTCGGCGCCGAGGTCATCGTCGTGGGGATGCGGCCGCAGGTCGCGCAGGAGTTCACCCAGCTCGGCATCGACCTCGAGGGGATGACGCTTTACCCGACCGTCGCCAGCGCGCTCTCGGCGCTGCGCCGCAGGCGACAGCCGATCACCGGACCACGGATGCCACATGCCTGAGCCGCCGCCCGGCAGCGTCCGGCGCTCCCGGAGCGGCCGCCTGCGCAGCGGACCGGCGCTGACCTCGCCGTGCATGGGTCCACATTGTCGTTGACCTGATCGCGCCGGGTAGAGGAGGCTGCCTCCGGAGGAGCAAGCCATGTCGAACCTTGTACGTCTGTCCGCCGCGACAGCGCTCGCGGCCGTCGCGATGCACGTCGGCGTGCTCGTCACCAGCACCAGCGGGTGCGGAGGCGGTGAGTGCGACGAGGATCCCATCGAGTGCAGCACCACCGACGATTGCCCCTTCTGGGTCGTCCGGTGCAACGGCGGGTTCACAGGGCGCGCTGGGCAGTGTACAGCCGACGGCTGTTGCCTGCGTTCCATCGATGTATGCTTGGCAGTCTGCGACTCGTTCGAACAGAAAGTCGAGAGCTGCTTGCAAGCCCGATGAGCTCACCCCGCCGTCGGGATCCGAACGGCAGGCGCGCGCTCGGCTCCTCTACGACGCCTCCACGTCTGGCTCCGCCGCCCCTGCCCCGCGGGCCCGCGCGCCGCGCTCGCCTTCGCCGGGTGCGCGGCGCGGCGCGCGCGGCTTGCTCCGACTGACGCCCACCCGCCGCACGAACGAGAGGAACTGCCCGAGCGTGGGCGAGGCGTCGTCGGCGCGCCACGCGACGAGGAGGACCGTCGACGGCGCGCCCACGATCGGCCGCAGCGCGAGCCCTCTGCGTCGGATATTCTTGATGGATTCCGGTAGGATAGAGACGCCGAAGCCCGCCGCCACGAGGCTCAGGATGTCGAGGTGCAGCGCCTCCTGCACGATGCGCGGAGAGAAGCCCGCCTCGCGGCAGAGCCCCATCACCAGGTCGAAGAAGGCCGACCCGCGCTGGCGCGGGAACACGACGAACGGCTCGTGCGACAGGAGCTCGAGCGGGATGCGCTTGTGCCCCGCGAGCGGGTGATCCGCCGGCAGGGCGACCAGGAGCGACTCGCGGCGGACGCACTCGGAGGCGAGCCGGGCGTCGTTGAGCGGCGCCCGCACGAACCCGACGTCGATGCGCCCGTCCTTGAGCGCGTCGATCTGCTCCTGCGGTGGCATCTCGCGGAGCGCGAGCTCCACCGACGGGAAGTCCGTGCGAAAGGCGCGGACCAGCTCGGTGATGCCGCTGTAGGCGAGCGACGACAGGTACCCGACCACGAGGCGCCCGGTCTCGCCGACGCTCGCGCGCCTGGCCTCGTGCACCGCGAGCTCGAGCGCGTCGAAGACCCGCCGGACGTGGGCGAGGAAGACCGCGCCCGCCGGCGTCAGCTCCACCCGCCGCCGCGAGCGATCGAAGAGCGAGAACCCGAGCTCGGACTCGAGATCCTGGATTTGCCGGCTCAGCGGGGGCTGGGCGATGCCGAGCCGCTGCGCCGCGCGGCCGAAATGCCGCTCCTCGGCGACGGCCGTGAAGTACCGGAGGTGGCGCAGATCCATACCTTGAAGGTATCGTGTGATACGAAATAATAGATTGGACGAACGTCAGGGGCACCCTAAATGCGACGCCTGCCCTCCGGGCGCCGCCCCGGCCGGGGCGCTCCGGCGGGGGACGGGAAATGGCCCATGTGGCTCGTCCGGATCGCGCTGCAACGCACGTACACGTTCATCGTGATGTCGATGCTCATCGTCATCCTGGGCGTGTTCACCATCACCCGGATGCCGACGGACATCTTCCCCGACATCGACATCCCGGTCCTGTCCGTCATCTTCAACTACGGCGGCCTCCCTCCCGAGGAGATGGAGAAGCGCATCGTCAACAACTACGAGCGCTTCCTGACGACCACGGTCAACGACATCGACCACATCGAGAGCCAGTCGCTCACCGGCATCGCGATCATCAAGATCTTCCTCCAGCCGGGCGCCAGCATCGAGGCCGCCACCGCGCAGGTCACGGCGGTCTCGCAGACCGCCATCCGCATGATGCCGCCCGGCATCAGCCCGCCGCTCATCATCCGTTACAGCGCCTCGAGCGTGCCCATCCTCCAGGCCGCGCTCGAGAGCGAGTCGCTGAGCGAGCAGCAGCTCTTCGATTACGCGGTCAACTTCATCCGCGCCGACATCGCCACGATCCGGGGCACGCAGATCCCCTGGCCCTACGGCGGCAAGCAGCGCCAGATCATGGTCGACATCGACCCGCAGCGCCTCTTCGCCTGGGGGCTGTCGCCGCGCGACGTGAACGCCGCGCTCGGGCTGCAGAACGTCATCCTGCCCTCCGGCACGGCGAAGATGGGGGAGAACGAGTACCCCGTCCTCATGAACAGCAGCCCCGAGGCCTTCGAGGACCTCGGCAAGCTGCCGCTCAAGACCGTCAACGGGACGACCGTGTACCTCCGCGACGTCGCGAGCGTCCGCGACGGGAACGCGCCGCAGACGAACATGGTGCACGTGGAGGGCAAGCGCAGCGTGCTCCTGAGCATCCTCAAGAACGGGAGCGCGAGCACGCTCGACGTCACCTCGCGCATCCACGCGATGCTGCCGGCCACGCTGGAGAAGCTCCCGAAGGAGCTCAAGGTCTCGCTGCTCTTCGATCAGTCGGTGTTCGTGCGCGCGGCGGTCGACGGGGTCGTGCACGAGGCGCTCATCGCCGCGGGGCTCACCGCGCTCATGATCCTGCTGTTCCTCGGGAGCTGGCGCAGCACGCTCATCGTCGTCCTCAGCATCCCGCTCTCGATCCTCGTCTCGATCATCGCCCTCAACGCCCTGGGCCACACGCTCAACGTGATGACGCTCGGCGGGATGGCGCTCGCGGTCGGCATCCTCGTCGACGACGCGACCGTGTCCATCGAGAACATCCACCGCCACCTGGGGCAGCGGAAGCCGTTCATCCGGGCCATCGTCGACGGGGCGCAGGAGATCGCCCTCCCGGCGCTCGTCTCCACCCTCTGCATCTGCATCGTCTTCGTGCCGGTGGTCTTCATCACCGGCGCCGCGAAGTCGCTCTTCGTGCCGATGGCCATGGCGGTCGTCTTCGCCATGCTCATGTCGTACTTCCTGTCGCGGACGCTCGTCCCGACCCTCGTACGCCTGTTGCTCGAGCGCGAGGCGGCGGAGCACGCCAGCGGCCATGGCCCGGAGGGGACGGCGAACGCGAAGAGCCTCTTCGGGCGCGTCTTCGCCGCGTTCAACCGCGCCTTCGACCGGCTGCGGGCGGCGTACGGCGGGTGGCTCGCGTGGGCGCTCGCGCACCGCGCCGGGTTCGTCGGGGCGTTCCTTGTGTTCGTCGCCGCCTCGGTCGCGCTGATCCCGCTCCTCGGCCGCGACTTCTTCCCGACCGTCGACGCCGGGCTCATCAAGCTCCACGTGCGCGGCCCGGCGGGCACCCGCCTCGAGGAGAGCGAGCGGCGCTTCGCCCAGATCCAGGAGACCATCCGCGAGGTGATCCCGCCGGGCGAGATCCGCACGATGCTCGACAACCTCGGGATCCCGGCGAGCGGCATCAACCTGTCGCTGAGCGAGGGCGCGCAGATCTCGTCGGCCGACGGGCAGATCTTCATCGCGCTCGAGGAGCACCACCAGCCGACCGCCGACTATGTCCGGAAGCTCCGCGCGAAGCTCAACGCGACGTACCCCGAGTCGACGTTCTTCTTCCTCGCCCCCGACATCTCGACGCAGGTGCTGAACTTCGGCCTCGCGGCGCCGATCAACGTCCAGGTCGTGGGCCCGATCGGCAAGGAGGACGAGACCTACGCGGTCGCGCTGCGGATCGCCGACCGCATGGAGAAGATCCCCGGCGCGGTCGACGTCCACCTCGCGCAGGTGCCGGCGAGGCCGCAGCTCCGCATCGACGTCGACCGCACCATGGCCGACCAGATGGGGCTCACCCAGCGCGACGTGGCGAGCGACGTCCTGGTCTCGCTCTCGTCGAGCGGGCAGACGTCGCCGACCTACTGGCTCGACAAGCGCGGCGTGCAGTACCTCGTCGCCGTGCAGACGCCCCAGTACGCGATCGGCTCCATCGACGACCTGAACGCGACGCCGCTGTCGAGCGGCGACGGCCGCCCCCAGCTCCTGTCGAACGTCGCGTCGCTGTCGCGCACGACAGGGCCGGCGAACATCACCCACTACAACGTCGCGAGGACGTTCGACGTCCAGGCGAACGTCGACGGCACCGACCTCGGCTCGGTCGCGGGCGCGGTCGCGCGCGTCGTCGACGAGCTCAGGCCCGAGATGCCGCGCGGGACCAAGGTGACCATCAAGGGGCAGGCGGAGAGCATGGACTCCTCGTTCACCGGGCTCGGCTACGGGCTCCTCTTCGCGGTCGTGCTCGTCTACCTGCTGATGGTCGTCAACTTCCAGTCGTGGCTCGACCCGCTGATCATCCTGATGGCGCTCCCGGGCGCGGTGGCGGGCATCGCGTGGATGCTCTTCGTGACGCACACGACGCTGAGCGTGCCCGCGCTCATGGGGTCGATCATGTGCGTCGGCGTCGCCACGGCCAACAGCATCCTCGTCGTGACGTTCGCGAACGAGCAGCGCAAGCTGGGCCGCGACGCGGGCACCGCGGCGCTCGCCGCGGGCATGACGCGCCTGCGGCCGGTGCTCATGACGGCGCTCGCGATGATCTTCGGCATGCTGCCCATGTCGCTCGGCGTCGGCGAGGGCGGCGAGCAGAACGCCCCGCTGGGCCGCGCGGTCATCGGCGGCCTGCTCGTCGCGACGCTGAGCACGCTCTTCTTCGTGCCGGTGATGTACAGCCTCCTCCGGAACAAGGCCCCGGCCCGAGACCTGCTCGCAGAGGACCTATGAGCCCCCCCGACCCTGCTCTTGCCCCCGCTCCGCCCCCGGGCCCTCCCGCCGACGATCTCGGCTTCGATCTGCCGCCGCCCGCCGCGATGACACGGACGCGCGGCGTCGCCCTCGGCGTGGGCCTCGTCGTCGTGCTCGGGGCCGCGTTCGCCGCGGCCTACCTGCCCCGCCGGAGCGCCCGCGCGGCGCTCGAGGAGGGCGTGCGGGCCACCGAGGGCGCCGCCCCGCGCGTCGTGGTCGTCGCGCCGCAGCCTGTGTCGAGCGACAGGGCGCTCGCCCTGCCGGGGAGCATCCAGCCCCTCGAGGAGACGGTCGTCTACCCGCGCGTGAGCGGCTACGTGCGGAGGTGGGCCGTGGACCTCGGCGACAGGGTCGAGGAGGGGCAGGTCCTCGCCGAGATCGACACGCCCGAGCTCGATCAGGAGCTCGCGCAGGCCCGCGCGCAGCTCGTTCAGGCGAGCGCAGGCCTCGTGCAGGCGCAGGCGAGCCGCGACCTGTCGCGGTCGAGCGTGAAGCGCTACGAGCAGCTCGTCCCCGCGGGGGTGGCGCCGCAGGAGGAGCTCGAGGAGCGGCAGGGGCAGGCGCACGTCGCCGAGGCGGGCGTCACCGTGGCGCAGGCGGCGATCACCGCGCAGAAGGCGAGCATCCAGCGCCTCCTGGATCTCAAGAAGTTCGCGAAGATCGTCGCGCCGTTCGCGGGGACGGTCACCTCGCGGACGATCGAGCGCGGGGCGCTGGTCACCGCGGGCAACGGGACGCCGCTCTTCCGGATCGCCGCGACCGACCCCGTGCGCGTCTTCGTGGGCGTCCCGCAGGACGTCGCGCCCAGCGTGCGGGTCGACGCGCCCGCGAAGGTCACGGTGCGCGAGTTCGCGGCGCAGCCGTTCCAGGGCACGATCGCGCGCACGGCCGGCGCGCTCGACGCGGCGACGCGGACGATGAACACGGAGGTGCGGGTGCCGAACCCTGACGGGCGGCTCCTCGCGGGCATGTACGCCGAGGTCGCGCTGACCTTGTCCACGCCGCACCGCGTGCTCGAGATCCCGGCGACGGCGCTCTACAACGACGCCAAGGGGCTCCGCGTGGCCGTCGTGGAGGCCGGGGGCAAGATCCGCTTCGCGCCCATCACCGTCGGGCGCGACACGGGCGCGACGATCCACGTGTCGACGGGGCTCGACGGGAGCGAGCGCATCGTGAAGCTCGCGAGCGCGGAGCTGACCGACGGGATGGCGGTCGAGGTCGTGCCGTGACGCCCCGGGAGGGGCTCGCCGGGGCTCAGGCCGTCACTCGACCTGCGTCGCCGCGAACGGGTTGAGCTGGTTGGTATACAGGTCCTCGGCCTTGAGCTGGCCCGCCTTCAGCTCGCCGTCCTTCACCAGCCAGTCGATCCAGACCTGGTATTCCTTGGCCGACAAAAGCCCTCCTTTGCCGGCGACACCCATGCTTGTCCAGTACTTGACCAGCGACGCGTCCTCGTTGCGGCCCCGCCGCGCGATGATGCGCTCCAGGCGGGCCACCACCTCCTCGCGCGGGGTCGTCCGGGCCCACTCGATGGCGCGCGCCGCCGCCTCCACGAGCTTGCGGGCGCTGTTCGGGCTCTCCTTCAGGAAGCGCCTTGTCAGCACGTAGCTGCCGGCGGTGAACTCCCCGAACAGCTCGTGATCCGAGAACAGCGCCCGGAGGCCGCCGCGCTCGAGCGCCTTGTCGCGCAGGATGTCGCCGAGGACCGAGACGTCGACCTGCCCCTGCCGGAGCGCCTGCTCCGCGCTCACGGGCGGCAGCACCACCAGCGTGACCTGCGCGATCTCGTCGCTCGTCAGCCCGTGACGCGACAGGTACTCCTTCAGCATGAGCTCGTGGTGCGCGCCCAGCGTGTTCATGGCGACCTTCTTGCCGAGCAGATCCCGCGGCCCCCGGATGGCGCTGTCCTCGGTCACGTAGAAGCCGCTCCACCGCTTCGCGTCGACCCCGTAGCCGCCCACCACCGCCCGGAGCGGCGCGCCGGCGGCGATCAGCTTGATCACGGCGCCGTTGAACGCCTGCCCGAAATCCGTGTCTCCGGTGACCACCGTCTGGATGTCCTGCGGCCCGCTGATCGTGTTGCCGACGTAGCTCAGCTGGATCGGGGCGAGGTACCCCAGATCCTCCGCCAGCTCGGGCAGCGTGACCACGCCGGAGAACCCCTGATAGCGCAGCTCCAGCACCTCGTGCTCGCCG
Source organism: Sorangium sp. So ce590 (assembly GCF_051521365.1). Classification (NCBI taxonomy): domain Bacteria; kingdom Pseudomonadati; phylum Myxococcota; order Polyangiales; family Polyangiaceae; genus Sorangium; species Sorangium sp. So ce590. Next base: position 1,907,122 of record NZ_CP150346.1, on the reverse strand, counting down.
TCGCCCTTGCCCCGGCCGCCGCCGGGCTCGGCCTTCGAGCAGGCCGCGAGCGCGAGCGCGACGCAGAGCGCCGCCGCGAACGCGCGGCGGGTGGCGGAGAGCGGAGCAGGGCTGTCGAGTTCACTCATGATGCAGGGCCTCTGTGCGCCGTGCGTCGGCGCCGGGTCTGGCTCATCTCTCTTCTGCCGGGGCCCCCTCGACGGCGCGGCGACGCGCGCCTCTACTCGGCGGCCGCGGGCTCGGGGGACGCGGGGTGCACCGCCGCCACCGCGCTCGACGTCCTGCGCGCCAGGGCGAGGAGCAGGCCGAAGAGCACGGTCAGGAGCAGGAACATGGACTGGAGCCCCAGGCTCTTGCCCACGAGGCCGCCCACGGTGCTGCCGAACAGGCCTCCTGACGGCCCCACAAGGGCGTGCAGGCCGGCCACCTTCCCCCGCCCCACCCGCGCGCCGATCCGGGCGATGCGGGTGAGGTTCGCGATCTGCAAGAGGCCGAGGCCGAGGCCGAGGAGCAGGCCGCCGGCCCGGAGCAGGGTCAGATCGCGCGAGAGGCCGAGCAGCAAGAGCGCGCTCGGGACGAGGACGAAGCTGGCGAGATAGACGCGCTCGTGCCCCAGCCGGCCCACCAGGCCGCCCAGCGCGAACAGCGCGAAGATGTACGTCACGCCCTCCCAGGCGAGCAGCCCCGAGGCGTCGGCCGCCGTCAGCTGGGCGACGGTGATGCCGATCGGGATGATGAAGAACATGAAGAACGAATTGACCGACTGGGTCGCGAACTCGATCATGCACACGCTGCGCAGCTCGATGTCCTGCGCGAGCAGGGCGAGGTCGGACCGGACGCCGGAGAGCCGGAGCGCTCGAGGGGAGGTGGACCGCGCCGCATAACGACCGAAGACGATCGGCGACATGAAGACCGTGACCAGGAAGCACACCCCGATGAGCCAGTAGGTGCCCCGGAAACCCAGGGCCTTGGTGAGGGTGGCCGCGAGCATGGGGCCGAGCAGGAACATGCCGACCATATGGGTGCCGCGGTACCAGCCGGCCTTGCCCTCACCCACCGTCTCGAGCTGCTGCATGAACACGGTGCTGAGCGAGACGAAGCGCAGCGGCATGAAGAAGCTGATCGCGGTCGTGCAGGCCAGCAGGAACACCGGAGACGGGACCGCCGGCAAGGCCATGTAGAGGGTCCCGGCCACGAGGCTCCCCAGCACGAACAGCCGCGCCGGCCCGAGGTGCTCCACGAGGAGCCCGATCGGGATGCTCATGAGCAGCACCCCGATGCTCTGCGACCCGGCGATGAGGCCGAGCAGCGCCTCGTTCGCCTCGAGCTCCAGCGCGTAGAGCGTCGTGGTCACCTTGGCCACGCCGACGCTGATGCCCATGACCGAGGACAGCGCCGCGAACACCAGAAGAAAGCGGTTCTTGTCGATGAAGGAGCGCAGCTTGACCTCGGGGCACGGCTCGCATCAGGCCTGTTGATCCGCGCCAGCGATCAGCAGCCGTCACCGCGTGCCAGCGACGCTCAGCAACCCCCGTGCCGCCCCGCCGCGCGCCGCATTTCGAGGCAGCCCGCGCTCGCGCTGCTGCCCTGGCAGCACCCGGTGGTGATCCGCTGCTCCGGCGCGAGCAGGACGACGCCGCCGCGCTCGATGGCTCGAGCCGGGGCCCCGCTTGAAGGGCCGGTGAACGCCGAGGCCGGCGGCGCGCCTCGCCGCGGCCGCTCGCCGTCGCTCCAGGAGGGCGCCCGGGCAGGATCGTGTACGCTCGCGGGCATGCCCATCACGCGACTCACGAAGGCCGATTCGAAGGTTCGCCTCGATGACATCTCGACCGACCCGCCGCGCGACGCGACGAAGCAGGAGGCGGCCGAGCGGCTCAAGGAGCTCGGCAAGGAGCTGCTCGAGCTCCAGGAGCTCATGTGGGGGGCGCGGACGCACAGCGTCCTGATCGTCCTCCAGGGCCGCGACGCGGCCGGCAAGGACGGCGCGATCAAGAACGTCGTCGGCGCGCTCAACCCGCGCGGCGTCTCGGTGAGCTCGTTCGGGGTGCCCACGAAGGAGGAGCGGGAGCACGACTTCCTGTGGCGGATCCACCGGCAGGCGCCCCGCGCAGGGGAGTTCGCCATCTTCAACCGCTCTCACTACGAGGACGTGCTCGTCGTGCGCGTGCACGACCTGGCGCCGAAGTCGCTGTGGGGCGAGCGCTACGACCATATCAACGACTTCGAGGAGCTGCTCGCCGAGCACGGGACCCTCGTGCTCAAGTTCTTCTTGCACATCAGCAAGAAGGAGCAGGAGAAGCGGCTCCTGGAGCGCGAGGAGGACCCCTCGACGGCCTGGAAGCTCAACGTGAACGACTGGAAGGAGCGGGAGCACTGGGACGAGTACACGGAGGCCTACGAGGAGGTCTTCCGGCGCTGCACCTCGCGGCACGCGCCCTGGTGCATCGTCCCGGCGGACGCCAAGTGGTACCGCAACCTCGTCGTCGCCGAGGCCGTGGCCGAGGCGATGCGCGAATACCGCGACGACTGGCTGAAGACGCTCGAGCGGAACGGGAGGGCGGGCCGCGAGGAGCTCGAGGAGTACCGGAGATCGAGGGGCGTGCGGCACAAGGGGTGAGCCTGTCGCCTCGGCGGCTCAACTCCTCCTCGCAGGAGCACGGCGATGGCTTTCCCTCGCTCGTGCGCCGCGCGCGGCCATGGCCGCGCTCACCTGGCGAGCGCCTCGAACCAGGCGCGCAGAGGCCGTGTCCCGCGCGTGGGCGCGACCGAGTCGGACGTCATGACGGCCGCCACGAACTCCAGCAGATCCGACATCCGCGGATGGATGCCCTCGAGCAGCACGCTCGTGGACCGGAGCACCCCCGCGGGGATGTGCACGATATACCCCTTCTTCCCGACGGCGTCGAAGGCCAGCCGCATCACCTCGTCGCGGGTCATGACGTCGGGACCGCCCACGGGCACCACGTCAGGGCCCCCGGCGAGCACCTCGGCGAGGGCCTCCGCGACGTCCACCGGGTGAACCGGGTTGGTCCTCGCCAGGCCGTCGCCGGGCACCGTGCCCACGCCGGCGCGGGCCATCGTGACCAGGTCGTTCAGCGCGGAGAAGATGCCGGTCGGGCGCACGAACGAGAACGAGAGACCCGAGGCGCGAATGCGCTCCTCCACCTGGAGATGGGCGGCGAGATAGCGGGTGTGGGCATAGCCGGGGCCCGGGTGCGCGGAGAGGTAAACGAAGCGCTTCACCCCCGCCCGCTTCGCCGCCTCGAGCAGGCTCGTGTTCGCCACGACATCGACGTCATGGTAGCTCCTGCGCTCGCGCAGCGTCATCGACACATTCGCGCCGAGACACGAGATGACCGTATCGATGCCGTCGAGCGCGCCGCTCACGGCCCCGGGCTCCGCAGCGTCGGCGACGACGACCTCCGAGGCGAGGCCGCGGAGGCGCGCCGCGTTGCCCTGGGTGCGAGAGAGCGTGCGCACGAACTGCTCCCGCGCGCGGAGCAAGCGCAAGAGCTCGGTGCCGACCACGCCCGTGGCGCCGGCGAGGAGGATCCGCTGCACAGTCATCGGGGCACCCGTTCCTTTCGAGCGCGGCGCCCGGGAGCGCTCCGTCGCTCCCGGGCCAGCCGCGCAGCGACACAAGCCTTTCCAGCATGTCGGCGTCGACGTCAAGGATCACGGGATCTGCCGGCGGACAGACAGGTCTCACGGCGGCTCCGGCGGACGCGCCGCGCAGACACAACGTGTCAATCGACAGCGGGCTCAGGTCATCCGCCGGACCATCCTGGTGTGCGGGATCCCGGCCTCGTCGAAGATCGGCCCCTCCTCGACGAAGCCGAGCTTGCGATAGAACGGCGCGGCGACGACCTGGGCGTTCAGGACCAGCGCGCGCGCGCCCTGCGCGGCGCCGATGCGGATCGCCTCCTCGAGCAGCCGCCGCCCGAGGCCGGCGCCGCGAAGGTCCTTCCGGACGGCGACGCGGCCCACCTTGAGCGCGCCCTCGTACGGCAGGATCCGCATCGTCGCGACCACCTCGTCGCCGTCCAGGACGACGAAGTGCTGCGCGCCTTCGTCGAGCTCGTCGACCTCGATGTCCTCGGGCACGGCCTGCTCGACGACGAAGACCTCGTACCGCAGGCGGAGGGCGCCGGCGTAGAGCGGCGAGTCGCTGCGGATCGGGAGGATCTTGCGGGCCATCACGCGCTCGGCCATGCCCGACTCGTGCGCTGTCACGAGCGCCGCGTCCACCGGATTCAGCGCGCCCTGGAGCTGCTCAGCCCGGACGAGCTAGCCTGATCCCACCGTGAAGATCATGACCTTCAACATCCTCTCCGGCGGCGAGGATCGCTTCGAGGCGATCCTCGCGATCGTCGCCGCCGCGCGCCCGGACCTGCTCGTCCTCCAGGAGTGCGTCGGCTGGGAGGACGGCGCCCGGCTCCGGGCCGTCGCCGAGGCGATCGGCGCGCCCGCGGGCGAGCGGCACGCCGTCCTAGGGAGCGCCAATCCGCGGCCGAGCGGCCGGCGAAACCACGTCGGCGTGGTCAGCCGGGGGCCGCTCGTGAAGGCGCGCGTGCACGCGCCCGAGGCGCTGGCCCACTGCCTCGTCGAGGTCGAGCTCTCGCTCGCCGGCGAGCCGCTCCTCGTGCTCGGCACCCACCTCAACGCCGGCAGCGAGGATCGCCGGGTCAGCGAGGCCCGCTGGCTGCTCTCGCTCGTGCCTCCCGCCCGGCTCGCCGCGGGCCTCTGGGCGCTCGCCGGCGACCTCAACGCGCTCTCGCGGCGCGACCCCTACCCCGCGGACCTCGACGCGCGCCTCGCGGCCGCCGGCATCGAGAAGTACGGGAGCCCGCCGCGATTCGACACGATGGACACCCTCGAGGCGTCCGGCTGGGCCGACGCCCTGCTCCTCCGGCCGCGCTCCGGGCGCTGGGCCACAGCGCTGCGCGGGCGCGCCGGCGCGCAGGTGGAGACGCGGACCGACTACGTGCTGCTCTCACCGCCGCTCGCCGGGCGGCTCGCGCTGGCCGACATCGTCGACGTCGGCGCCGCGTCCGACCACCACGCGGTCGTCGCCGAGCTCGCCTGACGCGGCCCGGCGCTCGCGCGGCGCGCTTCGCGAGCCAGCGCGCGCCGCCTTTCCGCTACGCTCGCCGCGCGACCTCTCGCAGGCGCAGGAGAAGAGACCGTGGTGGAGCAGCCGATCATGGACCGTGCGCCCGAAGACGAGACGCTGGATCGGCGCGACCGCCTGCTCGCCGCGCTGCTCCACGGGCCGGGCGCCTTCGTGCTCCTCCGCTGCGACGCGGCCGTGGCGGAGATGGTCGGCGGGGCGGGGCCGCTCCGGATCGTGCTGATCACGGCGGCCGACGGCGCCTCGGCCGACCCGCTCCACGCCCGGATCGCGCCCCTGGTGAAGGCGGTGCGCGCCGGCGGGCCGCCCGCGCACTTCGTCGTGGTGGGCGGCGGCGCCGCCGCCGGCCGGGCCGCGCTCGCCAAGGCGGCGCCGCTCGTGCAGCTCGTGCGGATGGGCTTCCACCACCTCGACGCGACGGGCGCGCTCACGCGCGTGAAGGGGCAGGCCCTGCCGGCCCTCGAGGACGCCCACAGGCGCCTCGGCGAGGTGGGCCCGCTCGGCCCCGACGACATCGACAAGGCGCTCGCGCAGGGGCAGGCGGTGGCGCAGCAGGAGCGCGCGATCGTGGACCGGCTGACGGGCAGCCGCCGCGTCACGGCGACGCTCGTGATCGCGTGCGCCGTGCTCCTCGCCGTGAGCTACGCCTTCGGCTCCGGCACCCACGAGGCGGCGCTCTGGCGCATGGGCGCGAACAGCGGCGAGGCGGTGCGCCGCGGCGAGCTCTACCGGCTCCTCGCCTCGGCCTTCCTGCACGCCGACCCGGTGCACCTGTTCGTCAACATGCTGGCGCTCTGGTCGTTCGGCCCGATGCTCGAGGCGCTCCTCGGCCCGCGGCGCTTTCTCCTGCTCTACGGGGCGTCGGCGCTGGGCGGGTCGCTCGCGAGCGCGATGCTGGTGGACCGATGGAGCGTCGGCGCGTCGGGCGCGATCTGGGGCCTCATGATGGCGGGCATCGGCATCGCGCTCCGGCCGCACGGGCTCCTGCCCCCCGCGATGATCGCGCAGATGCGCAGCCGCGCGTGGTGGCCGCTGGGGCTGAACCTCATCTACAGCCTGCAGCCCGGCATCGATCTGCTCGCGCACCTCGGCGGCGGCGTCGTCGGCTTCGCGCTCGTCGTCACCGTCCTGCCCCGGGGCCTCACGCCGGTGGAGCAGCGCGAGCGCGCGGCGGACGCGGAGCCGAGGCCGCGCCCCCTGCTCGCGGTGGCGGCGGCCCTCACGGCCGCGGCGATGGCGGTGTCCGTGGCCGTCGCGCTCGCCGCCGGCCGCCCCTGGGAGCTCCGCGCGCCGCCGGCGATGACGCGCACCGCGGTCGCGGACACGGGCGTCGCGCTGGACCTGCCGGAGTCGCTCGCGAGGGCCGCGTCCGTGGAGGATCTGAACGGCGTCCGCTTCCACACGTACGGGCGGCTGCCCGAGACGCCGATGATGTTGCAGCTCGCCGTCTTCCCGCTCGGGGGCGAGGTGCCGCCCGATCAGGTGGACGAGCTCCTCGAGCGGGAGCGCAAGCAGCTCGACGGGCACCGGCCGGCGAACAGCACCACGAAGGGCCCGGCGACGCGCGTCGACCTGGGCGGTCGCCCCGCGGTGAGCCTCAGGAGCGAGCTCAAGAACGGGCTGCAGAGGGTGACCTACATCCTCGTGCTCGGCGACCGCGAGGTGGTCTTCCAGGCCTTTTCGACGAAGGATCGACCGGCGTCCTGGAACGGGATCGAGGACAAGGTGGCAGCGACGATCGGACTGCGATGAGACGCGGCAGGATGAGATGCGGCAGGACGCGGCGAGCGTGGTGAGCGTGGTGAACGAACAACCTGGCGGAGGCCTTCCCCCTGTGGAGCACACGAACTCTCTGATGCAGCCGATCGGTCATCCCCTCCCCGGCTGGACGCCGCGGGCGCATCCGCCGCGCGAGCCCCTGATCGGGCGGATTTGCCGGGTCGAGCCGCTCGACCCCGAACGGCACGCCGCGGACCTCCATGCGGCCAACCTCGCGGACGCGGAGGGGCGAAGCTGGACCTACCTGCCCTATGGCCCGTTCGCGACCCTGACGGATTACCGCGCCTGGATGGAGGCCACGTGCATGGGCGAGGATCCCCTGTTCCACGCGATCGTCGACGCGGCGACGGGGAGGGCGGTCGGGGTCGCGAGCTACCTGCGGATCGACCCCCGGAGCGGCGTTATCGAGGTCGGGCACCTCCACTACGCGCCGCTCCTCCAGAAGACGCCGGCCGCCACGGAGGCGATGTACCTGATGATGCGGCGGGCCTTCGATGAGCTCGGCTACCGGCGCTACGAGTGGAAGTGCGACGCGCTCAACGCCGGCTCGCGGGCGGCGGCGGCGAGGCTCGGGTTCCGCTTCGAGGGCGTGTTCCGGCAGGCCACCGTGGTCAAGGGGCGCAACCGCGACACCGCGTGGCACGCGATCCTCGACAGGGAGTGGCCGGCGGCGAAGGCGGCGTTCGAGCGCTGGCTCGACCCGTCGAATTTCGACGGATCGGGCCGCCAGCGCCAGAGCCTCTCGGCGCTCATGGGCTCCCGCTAGACGTACCCTATGGCGCTGGACAGCGTTGGGGCCTCCTGGCAGAGAGGCTCAACGAACGGCATGCCACCCCTGATGGCAGCTCCCAGCGTCCTCGAAGTCGTCGCGCCAGACTCCAGCTGGGTCACCGAACGTCCGATATGGTTCGGCGGCGTTCGCCTGCGAGCGAGAAGTACCTACCGTAGAGCTGTACCCCCGCCGAGCGTCAACCGGGCGGCGGTTCGACGCGAGCGGCGAGGGAGGTCGCCATCACTCCCAGCCGGACACGCCGTTCGTGTCGCGCAGGATGGCGTGGACGGCGTGCACCTCACCGCCGGACATCTTGATCATATGCATGTCCAGATGCCCGTCCGTCATGAAGTCGAAAATGGTGAAACCGATGGCGATGCCGCGCACCTCGTCGGCCAGGATGACGCGCGGGATGAAGGTGCCGCCGGACCCAGGAGCGCCGGCGCTGCAGGATGCTCCGGTGCGGCAAGAGAAGTTGCCGCCCCCGTTCTCCAGGCGCTTGCAGGCTCCCGTGACGTCGCAGACGCCGGAGGGGAACGCGCGGAAGTACTTGTCGATCCAGCTCGTCAGCTCTTCCCGGGTGGCCCGCTCGGCCTCCGGGACCTCGTCGTGCCAACCGATGTCGTCCGAGATGGCGATGATCGCGGCGGGATCCGAGGCGACGGCGAAGGATGCCGTGTAGTCGCCCGGGCGGACGACGATCGTCTCGATCTCCGTCATCTCCGAGCCTTCCACCTTGATGCGGAGGGCGATGGGAAGATCCCTCCCGCCTTCCGGAACCACCGCCTGAGCGCCGGCGCTGCACGCCTCGGTATCCAGGGCACGCTGCGAATGCTTCACCTCGCCAGCGTCCATCCAGAAGTCCGTCGTGCCGATCTCGGCCTGCATGCCGTTTTCGGTGAACTTCACGCCATCTGCCAGGGGTAGGCTGGAAGCATCCCCGGCGGCGAGGGCGGCGAAGTAGTCGTCCAGGAGGCCATCCAAGAGCTCGCGCGTGCAGTCGCCCCCCGGTGCGCCGCCCGACCCCGACGCTCCGCCGGTGCCCGCGCCGGGTCCACCGCCGCTGGAGGTGCCGCCGCTCGGCCCCGCCCCGCCGCCGGCGCCGCCCGATGAGGCGGCGCCGGTGTCTTGCGGCGTGCCGCCGGCGCCTCCCGCGGGGCTCTGGCCGCCCGAGCCCACCGCGCCGCCAGAGGCGCCACCACCTCCATTGCCGCCCGTGGCGTCACCGTCTTGGCCAGGGCCGCAAGCGCCCAGCGTCAGGGCCAGAGCGACCCCGAGAGAACGGAATGAGCTATGTTTCATGCGCTACCTCTGTGCTGGATCAAAGCTCGCCGGTGAGCGTCGGCGGTGTCCAGTCGATGTGGTCCAGGTGGTTGGGACGGTTGGGCAGGTCCGTAGCGAAATTGCCCGTCGCCGTGGCGTCGTTGCCCTTCAGGAACTTGTCGACCATGGCGTTGAGGGATGGAGTGTACTGCGTGCGCCAGTTGCAGTGGCCCCCACCAGCGCCCGTGTAGGCCATGTGGTCTCCGACGCCGAGCGCCTCGAAGATCATCTTGCCGACGTTGGCGGTGACCCACGCCGAGTTCCGATCGAGCCCGTTGAACATGGTGCTCGGGTTGTCCACGATGTAGAGGCCGCGTGGAGCGATGAGGCCCATCATCTCGTGCATGTCGACGGGCAGCTTGTTCGTGTTGTCGGCCCCAGCGTTATTGCCCGTGGTGAACTGACCGAGCGCCACCTCCGAAAGCCAGCGGACGTAGCTGATGCCATGATAGGGCCATTCGGAGCCGCTGTAGCTGTCGAGCACCTCGACGAGCCGCAGGCCAATCGTGCCCCCGAGACCCGACTCCACCGGGATGGTCAAGGCGATGCGGTTGTCGAGCACGCCGGCGACGAAGGCACCCTTGCCCCATCGTGAGCAACCCGTCACACCCACCCGGTACGGATCGATGACGCCTGGGTTCTGCTCCAGGACGTCGAGGACGCGACTGATCTGCCAGGCCTGTGCCGCGAGGTAACCCGCGGGATGATCCGAACCGTAGACGCTGTAGAACGGCCCGTTCTTCGCGCCGCTGCCGCCCGTCGACTCGACCGCGGTGAAGGTGATCGTCGCGATGCCGCTCGGAACTGGCATGCCGCTCAGGCCGCCGTAGCCGATGATGGCCGGGGCGGGCGCCGTCGCCCCGTTCATGTTCACGGTGAGGTTGAACGAGGCGCTGCCGCCGCCATCGTTGACCTGAACCGTGATCCTGCTGTTGCTCACGGTACCGGACACGGCTCCCTCTGCCGGGACGGGCTTGTCGCCGTAGATGAACTTGTAGGCTTGCTGGAGGATCTCTTCGCGCCGGCAGGCCCACTCGCTCTTGGCGGCGATGCGGTTGCCGTCCATCTTCTTGAAGGGGTCCGGCAGCTTCGCGTTCGCCGTGAGCGAAGCGACGCTCGGCATCGGTCCGACGGTGCACCCGGCTCCAGGGTTTTCCACCTGGCCCCACTCGCCGCTCACGGCGTTGCCGCCGCCGCCGCCACCGCCGCCACTGCCATCGGTACCACCGGTTCCCGGCGCTCCGCCCGTTCCGACCGGGCCCCCTCCACCGGTGCTGGCTTCGCCCGTCGCCACGTCGCCGCCCGTCCCGGCCGGGCCACCGCCCGAAGAGGGCGCTCCACCAGTGCCCGCAGTGCCTGTCGGCGCCCCTCCGGTGCCGCTGCCGCCGACGCCCGCCGTGCCGACCGCAGGGTTTCCTCCTGAACCGATGGGATCCGGTCCGCCTCCGGTGGCGCAGGCGGCGAGCGCCCAAGGCAGCGCTGCGAACCAGGCCAAAGAGGTCGTGCGACGTGCAACGCGTAGACGCATGTTGAGCGCTCCTCGTGAGGAGGTCGTGAAGCAGTATCCCGCCGGGGTCGGGCGATGGGGTGGTGGACGAGGGCCCGACCCGCGAGGGCCACCGAGGTTATTCCCCACTTTGCCGGTCGTCTTCAAGTCGATTTTGTGTCATTTCGTGGCGTCCGCGCGCTGCGCGCACCGCTCAGGTGGACTTTTCTCGGCTCTTGCGAAATCTCGACTCTGGCGGAATGCGCCGGGCGTGCAGCCGGTGCGCTGCTTCTCTGGCGCGAGAGGGCTTGAAAGGTGCCCAGCGTGAGCCCCGTTTCGTCTGGCGACGACAGGATGCCGCCGAATGCCTCCTCGAAGTCCAGCATTGCAGCGAAGGGCGGCAGATCTTCGCCTTCGAGGCGCGTGGGCGACGAAGGCTCTCATAGCAAGTTCCACTTCTGTCCAAGCTGCGGATCGACCGTCTACTACGAGTCTGAGGGAATGGAAGAATACCTGGAAATCCCTGTTGGGGCGTTTGCTGATCCAAGCTTTCCAGCGCCGCTCGTCTCTGTTTACGAGGCTCGAATGCACAGCTGGGTCATTCCCCCTCCCGACGCCGAGCACATCCCATGAGCGATCAGGCACCTGACCCCTCCATCAAGCGGGGAGGCAGCGTGGCGGCCGCAGGCGCGGACGGGAGCGAGGCCTGACTGGATGGAACCCTTCGCCCGGACGATCGAAGCGACAAAGAAGCACGTCGTGTCGAGCCCCCTGGATCGGGTCGATTGGAACGCGGAGCGCTGGGATGGATCGATGAGTACGAGTTCGTCGTGCGGCCCAGGCTAGCGGGCCATGGGCCGACGTTGTTCGCGGGGCTATCGAAGGTTGTCGACTTGAAGTTGCGGAACGCGTTTGCTTGTCCTATCCGCACCGGCGATAGCTGCTCTCGGCACCGGCCGCAGGCGACGTGACCCTGGTCTGGCGAGCCGACGCTCACCGTCCCGATCACGGACATACCGTCTGGCGCTGCCGCCCTCCTCCTGCTGGACGTCACCGACGGGACGAGCAGGAAGAGTCGCCTTCAGGGCTTCGCGCGCAGCGCGCAACGGGCAGCGGAGCCTCCGCCTCGCAGCGCAGCCTCGTTAGCGCATCTTGCGATGAGGCCGTGCGGGGCGGCTTCGCCGAAGCAGAGCTCGAAGGTCGCCGCGGCTTGGGCCGTCGCCGCCCCCTCCCTCTCTCGCCTGAGCGCCGTAAGCTCGGTCACTAGTCCTCTCAACAATGCTCGACGCCATGCGATGTCAAGGGCGAACCCGCCACGCCCGCGTCAGGTGACAGAAGGTCCCTTTGCGGTCCGCCTCCCTCCTGAAATTACACTGCATTAACAATTTAACACCGATACTACCCAGGTGGGCGGGCTGCATACTCCGAATAAACGGGGGCGATGGCGACGACGACTGCACCGCGCGCCGCGCCGGTGTATACCCCCCCTTCGACATGGTGCATTTGGACGAGAAAGTTGAGTCACTCTTCGAGCAGATCGTTCGCCGCAACCCTGGCGAATCGGAGTTCCACCAGGCGGTCCGTGAGGTCGTCGAGTCCCTCGGCCCGGTGTTCTCCAAGCATCCCGAGCTGACGCGGCACAAGATCATCGAGCGCATCTGTGAGCCCGAGCGCCAGGTGATCTTCCGCGTGCCGTGGGTCGACGACCGCGGCGAGGTGCAGCTGAACCGCGGCTTCCGTGTGCAGGTGAACAGCGCGCTCGGTCCCTACAAGGGCGGCCTCCGCTTCCACCCGACGGTCTACCTCGGGACCATCAAGTTCCTCGGCTTCGAGCAGGTCTTCAAGAACGCGCTCACCGGGATGCCGATCGGCGGCGGCAAGGGCGGCGCGGACTTCGACCCCAAGGGGAAGTCCGAAGGCGAGATCATGCGCTTCTGCCAGAGCTTCATGACCGAGCTCCACCGCCACCTCGGCGAGCACACCGACGTGCCGGCGGGCGACATCGGCGTGGGCGAGCGCGAGCTCGGGTACATGTTCGGGCAGTACAAGCGCCTCACGAACCGCTACGAGTCGGGCGTGCTCACCGGCAAGGGCCTCGCGTGGGGCGGCTCGCTGGTGCGCAAGGAGGCGACCGGCTTTGGCGCCGTCTACTTCGTCGCCGACATGCTGCGGGTGCGCGGCGAGAAGCTCGCGGACAAGACGTGCGTGGTGTCGGGCTCGGGCAACGTCGCGCTCTACGCGAGCCAGAAGCTGGAGCAGCTCGGGGCCCACGTCGTTGCGTGCTCGGACTCGAGCGGCTACGTGCACGACCCCGACGGCATCGATCTCGCGCTGCTCAAGCAGGTGAAGGAGGTCGAACGCGCTCGCATCAGCGAGTACGCGACGCGGCGCGGCCGGCGCTCGCGCTTCGTGCCGGGCGGCAATGTCTGGGAGGTGCCGTGCCAGATCGCCCTCCCCTGCGCGACGCAGAACGAGCTGAACGCGCGCGACGCGGCGACGCTGGTGAAGAACGGATGCCGCGCCGTCGCCGAGGGCGCGAACATGCCCACCACGCCCGACGGCGTGCGCGTCTTCCTCGAGTCCGGGGTGGCGTTCGGCCCCGGCAAGGCGGCGAACGCCGGCGGCGTGGCGACCTCGGCGCTCGAGATGCAGCAGAACGCGAGCCGCGACTCGTGGTCGTTCGAGCACACCGAAAAGCGGCTCGCCGAGATCATGACGAACATCCATCGCACGTGCTACGACACGGCGGAGGAGCTCGGCGTGTCGGGCAACTATGTGGTGGGCGCGAACGTCGCGGGGTTCCTGCGGGTCGCGCGCGCCATGATCGCGCTCGGCGTGATCTGACGGCGGGCCGCGAGGGAAAGAAGACCGCGCACGAGGCGGCCAGCTGGGATTCACCACCACCTGGTACTGACATCCCGTCGACAGCACGCATCGGATCGATGCCCTCCCGCGTGGCGCAGGGGCAGGCTCTCTGTGACTCCTGGTACGCGCGGCGGCCGAGCGCTCCTCGGCGCGCGGGCGGGCGAGCGGCGGGACGGACCTGCGTCCGCCGTGGGCGCCGGAGGCCGGCTGGAATGTACGGCAGTTCCTCTTGGCGCCCAGGCTGCTGTGTCACGGTATCCAGCGGCTGACCCTGCTCCGGGACACGCTCATCCTGTCGGGCGCGGGCGTGGGCGGCGGGTCGCTGGTCTACGCCAGCACCCTCCTCGTGCCTCTCCTCGAGGCCTTCTCGGGCCCGGGCTCGATGTCCTCGAGTGCCCAACTTGCAAGGGGCGGATGAAGCTCGTCGCCATGGTGACCGAGCCCCGGAACATCGCCCGCTTCCTCTCCGCGCTCGGCGAGCCGACCGACGTCCCAGCACGCTCTCCCAGCGTCCACGCGGCGGCCGCCGTACTGGAAGAGCACCGTTGTGCGCCGCAAGGCGCCCGGTGACGCCGCATAGCGTCTCGCGACGCGCGTCCCGGGCCAGACCAACGCCCGGACGGACACGTGTGCCTACGGCACGCCGATGCGCCCCCGTAGCGCGCTCGGCGCCGCCCGGACCACGCTCTTTCGACCCAGGACCGAGCCATCACGACGCTCGCGGTCCCACCCTTTAAGTTTGCTGCGCTACACTTCCTCGCGAAGGGCGCTGTGGGCTCAGGTCGCGCCGGGTCAGCGGGCGACCGAGCTCAGTTGACGACCGGGGTGAAGCAACCGATCGACGTGTCGATGCGGAAGTTCGACTCGGTCGTGTGGCGCTCGGCGAAGAAGAAGTCGAGCGTGTAGCTGTTGCCCGGCGTGATGCCGAACTCCTCAGCGCGCGCGTCGAGGTCGATGGTCGCGCTCTCCGGCCTGTGAACACCGCCCAGATCGATCGCGAGGTGGCCGTTGATGAAGGTGAAGAGGTCGTCGTCGCCCGAGAAGGTGAACACCTCGCCGCCCTCGTATTCAAACTTGGTGCGGAGCTCGAGCGTGAAGTGGTAGTTGTGGAGCCGGTCCTCGTTGCCAAATCCCATGTCGTCGATCGGGAAGAAGTCGGAGCTGTCGTACGTGGACGTGCCATTCCCGTTGTCGGCGAGCGGGATCGATATCTGGACGGCGGTGTTCACGTCGGGCACGTCGCGGAACCACTGATCGAAGGCCTCCTTGCCGGTCGTGGTCCGCGTGCCCTCGCTGCCGCCCGCATACACCGGCTTGCCGTCCGCGCCGAGCTGAGCCTCCACGAAGCCCCGGTCGCTCCCGAACCGGCCCGCCTCGAAATCAGGGTGCGTGTCGTTGAAGTCGCGGACGATCGCGATGAGATCGCTGCCGCAGGCGTCGTCGCCCGAGCTCGGGTTACCGCCCGAGCTACCCCCGATATCGCCGAAAGACGGGTCTTGCCCGAAGTCGCCGCCGCTCGCCGTCCCGGAGCCGCCGCTCGCCGTCCCGGAGCCGCCGCTCGCCGTCCCGGCGCCGTAGGAGGCAGCGTCACCAGCGTCGCTGGTCCCTCCTGCACACGCGGTCGCCGCCACGAGGGTCACGCACGCCGCCACCGCCACCACCATCCGCCGATAAGCCATCATGTCTCGCACCTTTTCCCGACCGCCAGAAGCCATCGAACCCGCACGGGACGACGTCGGAGGCCCCACGTCGCCAGCGTCCTTCCCGGTGGGCAGTGGTGGCTCGAACGGGTCAAAAAATTCTTCGACAAAAAAAGCTCGGCGTCCCCGGCCGCAACCCCGGAGACCTTCTGCATCAGGAGCAGAAAATTCAAACGCATCTGAAGCTCGTCACGGCCTGTCTACGCCGCGGGACGTGGCCCTCCGCGCAGGAGCTCCGTAGAAGTAGTGCCCCTTACACCACAGGGGGAATCGTTAGGTACCATACTCCCAGGTGAACGCGTCGCCGAGCGGGGCGACCATCTCCCGCAGCTCGGCCTCGGAGTAGACGCGCAGCGTGCTCACCACGCCGTCCCACACGCTGGCCGCGGCGGCGATCGGCGTCACCCACGTGAGCCACGCCTTGGCGGCGCGGGAGCGGCGCGTGAGCAGCGGGTTCGCGGCGAGCGCGGCCACGCCGACCGGGACCATCGGCAAGAAGCCGAGCGGCGTGCGCTCGAACCCCTCGGAGAGGAAGATGCCGGACGAGCCGCGGGCCACCGTACTGGAAAAGCACCGTTGTGCGCCGCAAGCCGCAAGGCGCTCGGCGACGCCGTATGTAGCCGCTCCGCAGAGCGCGTTCTGAAGCGTGCTTGTGGAAGGCGGCCACGTGCGTAGAGTCGCGGTGCGATGGCGAAGCGACGGAGCGGGGAGGAGGGGGTCGAAGTCCCGAGCCTGACGACGGCGGTGCTGAAGCTGTCCGCGCCGCATGTCGCGTGGCAAGGCCGCGAGGACGCCCCCGCCCGCGCGAAGGGGCGCGCGCGTGGCGCGGCCGGGCAGGAGGAGCGCGCGGGATCTGCCGAGGCCACAGGCGTGCGGCGCCGCAAGAGCGCCGCCCAGCCGTCCGCGGACGAGATGGGCGAACGGCGGCCGACCCGAGGCGCAGACAAGCAGCTCCGAAGCGAAGCGACCCGAAGGCGCCCCGCCAAGACGCGCTCGACGGTGGCAGGGCGATGCGACGACAGCACCGGCTCGACGACCCGACGCACCTCGGCGCGGAAAGGACGCGCGCCTGGCTCGGCCGTGCTGGACGCGGCGAGCGCTGTGGGCGCGACGGACGCGGGCAACGCGGCGCGATCAGCGATCGCGCAGGGCGAGGCGCGAGCCGGTGATCCGAGCCAAGTCCAGGTACTTGAGCCGCCCCTCGGCGATGAGGCGTTGTCGCGTCGCGACCCAATTCTTGGGGCTCAGGTCGAGGATGCGACTGAGCGGATAGCTCGGAGCCACGGTCAGGATCTCCTGCAAGTAGAGCTCGGGGTCGAGCCCGTGTACCTGGCAGGTAGCGATGAGCGACGTGATGGCACACGCCCGGACAGCATGCTCGTCGCTGCCGTGGAAGAGCCAGTTGCGCCGTCCCTTGACGACGCGGCGCAGCGCCCTCTCGCTGGCATTATTGTGGATGGGGATCTCCCCGTTGGAGACGAACTCGCAGAGTGCCTCCCTCTGGTTGTGCAGATAGACCAGCCCTTCGCGCAACGGCGAATGCTCCGGGATGACCTGCCGCTGCGCTTCGACCCAGGCGAAGAGCTTCTCAATCAGCGGTGCGGACTCGCGCTGCCGGATCTCGAGACGCTCGTCCGGGCTGCACAGGGCACATCCCTCCTCGACGCGGAAGAGCGCCTGGATGGCCTGCAGCGCGAACACCGCCTCCTTGCCCGCCCCGGCCTTGAACGCCTTGAAGAAGCGCCTTCGTGCATGGCTCCAGCAGCCGGCCTCGCGCGCCTTGCCCGGCCCGAACAGCACGTTGTGGTTGGCCGAGGCATCGGCGACGAGCGTCCCCTGGTAGCCGCCGAAGAGCTTCGCGACCGTGGGGCCGTCGTACGTCGGTGTATAGCGAAACAGCACCCCATCGCCCGGCGCGACCAGGACGAAGACATGCCCGTAGCGGTGCTTCTCCTTGGCCCGGATGGCGGTGCCCGTCGCATCCATGGCGAACCACGACCTCGAGAGCGCGTCGCTCCACAGGGCATCGGCGATGCGCATCGCGATGCCACCACAATCGTACTGCCAGCGTGTCATGTTGCCGCGGCTGATGCGGAAGCCGCGGCGCTCCGACTCCACCTCTTGCCGGTAGTAGGGCGTGTGGTAATCGAGCTTGTGGACGAACAGATGGGCCAAGAGGCTCGGATCGGCAAGGCATCTATCGATCGGGCGCTCCGGCAGCGAGGCGATCTTCACCGGTCCGCCGCTGTCCTCCGCAGCGTCCGACCCGGGCGTGTAGCGTACGAGGACGCCGTCGACGAAGGGGTTTTGCTTGAAGCCCGTGTCCGCGGGGATCCCCAAGAGCTCGTGCTCCCGCACGACCAGGGGCTCGTCGAGCTCGTGCGTGACGGCCGGCCCACCTGCTGGCAAAGGAGCAGGCATCTCGCCCGCTCCGCTGCTCGCCGCCGGGGCTTCCGCCTTGGCCACGTACTTGAGGCGACGCCAGACGATCTCCACGGGGCCGCCGCGCCGGTGGCCGATCACCGAGCTGTCTTCGGCGCCCACACGCTCGAAGCGCTCGATGCCTTTGAGCAGCACCTCCGGCGGCAGCGACTCGATGACCACCCTCGGGATGACACCGATGCGACGGCGCCCGTGCTCGTGGCGCTTGGCTCGCTTGCCGCCTCTGGGCTCCGAGCCGGAGGAGGACTCTGCCGTCCCCGCGCGCTCCGGCGGGCTCGCGGAGCCCGGCGGCTGGTTGCTGCCGTCGCTCGGGTCCGCATCGCGCGACGCGCAGTGCTCGGCCTGCGACGAAGCTTCCGCCGGACAGGCGCCTGGCTCGCCGGCCAGCGAAAGCCGCAGTTGGTCAGGCGAGACCTGCTCGGAGACGTGGCGCCGGAACCCGATCTCCAAGGTCCGAATCGTCTCCTGCAGCTGTTGATTGTACGCCTTGAGCGACTCGACAGTGCGAGCGAGCTCTTGGGCCTGCTGCTCCGCCGTCGAGAGCTCGGCCAGCCTCGCCTCGAGCTCCTGCACCCGCCGGAGCAGCGCGTCGACCGCCGACCCGGGGTCGGCGGGGCTCCCCTGGGCTTGTCCCCTGGCCTGGAGGTAGCCGAGCACGAGCGCCGCGCCGTCAAGGCGCTCTGGCTCCGCCGACTGCGGCAGCGCGGCCTCACCGGATCGTGTCGTCGAGGTCAAGGCGCGCCATGGATGCCCTCTCCGCTTGCCCTTGACAAGTACCTTATGCAGCCGACGTGTCGCTACTTTCGACGAGAATCTCTCACCGAAGACGGGAATGCAGGGCAGACGTGGTGCGCCATCGGCGCCGCGCTCCCGCGAGGTCTTCGGGCGCGATGCAGCTCGCGCCCTGCTCCATCTCCGCATCCGGCTGCGCCGGCCGCCATCGGGCCGCGCTGACGCCGGCAGCGTGGTGAACGAGCGCCGGCGCAGGCGCCTCAGTGGACCAGCCGGCGGCGGCTTGCCAGCTCTTCCACGGGTAGGCCGGCGAGCAGCTGCGCGAAGTCCTGTGCTGACAGCTCGATACACTTGCCGTCGGCCTCGGTGAACGAGGGCAGAGCAAACGCACCCTTCGAGAGACGCTTATACAGAATCGTATATCCGTTGCGGTCCCACCAAAGTGCTTTTAGCCGGTTGCGCCTCCTGTTGAGGAACAAGAACAGCGCGCCACTGGCCGGGTCCAGGCACAGCACCTGCCGGGTGATCGCGGCGAGCCGGTCGAACGCGCCACGCAAGTCCACTGGACCGACCGCCAGATAGACGGCTATCGTCGCGGGGGTCACCGTCCCCTCCGCAGCGCTTCGATCGCTTCCACGAGGTCGCGCGCGCCTATCCCACATACCTGCATCCGCGTCCCATCGGCAAATGCCACGTTGAGCCGCACAGGCGGCGCCTCTCGGCGCTCCGGGCGCACCACGACGGGGAGAAACGGAACATGCTGAGCCGCATTGGTGGCTCTTGGCAACGCACCCTCGTCTGCGCGCTCACCGCCAGCCACCCATCGGTCGACGGTCATCTTGTGGACACCGAGCTCCGTGGCGATCTCGGTCGGCGTCGCCCCCGCGCGGGAACGCTCCCTGGCGTACGCCTCGGCTCGCTCCCGCAGCTCGCTCGGGTACTTCCCACGGCTCTTCTGCTCTCGATACCTCGACAGCTCTGCACGCAGCTGCACCAGCTCCCTGCTTCCTGGCATTGCTCGCTCCTCTTCGCTCGACGAGGGCGCGGCCCTCATCGGACGTCGCGTAGCGTGCAACCGAAGCTGGCCAGGGAAAAGATGCGGTCCGCGGAGCGGCTACCGCCGTATAGCGTCTCGCGTCGCGCGTCCCGGGCCAGACCAACGCCCGGACGGACACGTGTGCCCACGGCACGCCGATGCGCCCCTTAGCGCGCGCAGCGCCGCCCGGACCACGCGCTTTCGACCCAGGACCGAGCCATCACGACGCTCGCGGTCTCACCCATTATGTTTGCTGCGCTACACTTCCTCGCGCTGCGCTCCGGCTTCTTTCACCTACGCGCAAGTTTATTTTTTTTCTTTCCGGAAAATGAACTTGTCACATTGGACTCAATTCCGGAAACCAGAACGCAATTGCTTCCTCGTTTAATCCTTCTTCACCTGTCCACCAGCAAGTCGGGTAGCGCCATTCTTTTTTATAAAAATGTGAAGGAAGATCTTCGTGTGGACGAAACCAGGTATTGCAAACAATCGGCCTGCTGCGCGCGGTTAGAATGCCGCAATAACCCAGTGTTTCAAGTATGCCCTGGCGATCAAATTTATTGCCTTTAACAAGGCCTGATAGGCTCTCATTTAGCTCTTTCAATTGCGCCGTTTCAGGTAATGCCCTGATGGCTGGGAAAATTTTCGAAAAAATTTTCCAATCCGCTTCGCTTGGTTTGATTTTATCGCCTTCCTGAGACCAGATTAAATCTGCCAGCGCATAGCCTGGCGACGAATGGTGAATGCCGCCTCCGCGCAAGCGAACTAAAATATCTTCGATGACCGCCGCTTGTCCCTTATTTGGATTTCGACGAAGGCCGCAAATTTGGCATTCGTAATTCCCATTGTGGCCAAGTGCCTTTTCTTGCGCATCATGCGCGGGGTGATGCAAATGATAGGCATAAGAAGAAAGCGGCGAGCGCCAATCGGGCCGACCGGCACTCAAACTGGCGACAAATGAATTAACAATGTCTGCACGATCTATCTGTCTAACCTTGTCGCGTAACATGGAAATTACGCGATCGTGATCGTTGAGCGGCAAACGCAACAGCACTTTTTTCTCTATAGCATAAGCAAGATCTTCTTCCGGCGGCTCCAGATAATCCGTCAGCGCCGGATCAAAAGCATCCAGATCTTTACACGTGTTGTATGCGATATTCAGCGCCTTTTTATCAAGACCAAACCTCTTCGCTTCGCGCGCTATCTGATTCTGTGCCTTGTCGGACTGATTGCGTTGCCAGAAACTTTTTTCTTCCATGGCTGAGTGCATTGTTTTTTGTATTTATTTGTTTGCGCAGTGCTCTAAAAGTGGCTGGCGGATCGATATAGAAAATTATCCATGTGCAAAGCTTGCTGTGCACCGATCAATTTGCACATGCCCAGAACGCCATCAATTCTACCCCACCGACATCGAGCGGGCCGGGGCGGCGCGGGAGGCGACGCGGGCCGGGTCTGCCGGTAGAGCGTGGCGCGGCTGACGCCGAGCGCCGCACACGCCTGCGCGATGGGGATGTGCGGGTCATCGAGCTCCTCGATGACGTCCATCGGCGCTCTCCGTCGGTCGTGAGATTGACGCCCATAATGGCAGAGACTTTCTTTTGGAGGTCGATGAGCTTGTCGGCGAACGCGAGCTTCTCCTCGAGCCGCGCCGAGCGCTTCTCGAGCTCGGCGATGCGCCGACCCTTCGCGTCCTGCTTCGGCTTGCGGCCGGGCTTGCGCTCCGCGAGAGCCTCGCTGCCGTGGAGGGCGAGCTGCTTGCGCCACGCCGCCAGGAGGGAGCTGTAGATGCCCTCGCGGCGCAGCAACGCCTCGATGTCCCCGCGCTGGGCGCACGCGGCCGCCTCGCGAACGATGCGCAGCTCCTCCGCCGCCGAGAACTTCCGCCTCTTGCCCGGCTTCGGCACGCTCTCGACGGCGGCGCCACTCGGGCGAGCAGCAGCGCCCTGCGCCGCTGGGGCGGGGGTAGGATCGACCGCTCGGAGATGGGAAGGCTTCGGCACGGGTCAGGTCCATTCTCCGCGCTCTCATCACAGATTTCCAGGGGGTAGCTTGTCTCACCCGACGTTGGCACAGAGGGCTGCGCGTCGTCCGGAGGCGCGCAAGCCACGCTCTCCCAGCGTCCACGCGGCGGCCGCCGTACTGGAAGAGCACCGTTGTGCGCCGCAAGGCGCCCGGTGACGCCGCATAGCGTCTCGCGACGCGCCTCCCGGGCCAGACCAACGCCCGAAAACGTCCCACCTATCGTAGGGGGGACTCAGGAATCCCTGCAGCTGCACATCTTGCCAGAACGTCTCATTGGGCCTGTGCTTTGCGACTACAGGGACTCGAGAGTCTTGCGGGATGACAAAGCCGGGAGCCTCGCGGTGCGCATTGCAATACCAGAACATTGACCGATGCCTCGTTCCGAAGGAGACTCGCCGCATGGGACTGCTGACCTTCACCATCAACGTCACCCTGGACGGCTGCGTCGACCACCAGGAGGGGATCGCCGACGACGAGACGCACGCCTTCTTCACCCGCCTCATGGACGAGAGCGGCGCGATGCTGTGGGGCCGCGTCACCTACGAGATGATGGAGAGCTACTGGCCGGCGGTCGCCCGCGGCGACGAGGAGGCGCCTCCGGCGATGCGCGAGTGGGCGCTCAAGCTGGAGACCAAGCCGAAGTACGTGGTGTCGTCCACGCGCAAGGACTTCCCGTGGACCAACAGCCACCACATCGCCGGCGATCTGCGCATGGGCGTGCAGAAGCTCAAGGACGCGACCCCGGCCGGCGTGCTCCTCGGCAGCGGCAAGCTCGCGACCGAGCTGGATCGGCTGGATCTCATCGACGAGTACAAGTTCCTCGTCCACCCCAAGCTCGCCGGCCGCGGCCCGACCCTGTACCAGAGCGGGCTGCCCGCCACGCGGCGGCTCGAGCTGGTCTCGGCCAAGCCGCTCCGCTGCGGCGCGGTGGCGATGCACTACCGGCGCGCGCGCTGACGCAGAGGAGCCCCATCGCGCCCAGCTCGCGGGCCAGCGCGTCGTAAGCCCCCGGCCAAGGGCATCGTGACCGTCCGCGCGGCGTCGGTTACCTGTTCCCATCGCGACGAAGGAGGAAGCGATGGCGACGAGAGTGGAGTGGGCCGAGCGGGTGGGTCGATGGGAGCGGAGCGGGCTGAGTGCCGAGAAGTTCGCGCGCCGCGAGGGCTACAAGCCCAAGCAGCAGTCCTTTTGGCGCTGGAAGCTTCGGGCTGACGGGCCCGCGCAGCCGGTGCCGTTGTCGCTGACGGAGACGCCGCGCTTCCTGCCCGTGCACGTGGTGACCGACGCATCGCCGGTCGCGGCGGAGCCGATCGAGCTCGCGCTGCCCAACGGCCGGGTGGTCCGCGTTCGGCCGGGCTTCGACCCGGCCACGCTCGAGCGGGTGCTGGCGCTCGCTGCCGAGGAGGTGCCGTGCTGACGCAGCCGCCGTCGGTGCGCGTCTACGTTGCGGCGGAGCCTACCGACCTGCGCAAGAGCTTTGATGGCCTGTCGGTGCTGGTCGCTCAGTGCTTCGGAACCGATCCACTCTGTGGGCATCTGTTCGTGTTCAGGAATCGGCGAGGCGACCAGGTGCGAGTCCTATTTTGGGACCGCACCGGCTATGTGATCGTGGCAAAGGTGATGGATCGGGGTCGCCCGGGGCCGGGGCTGCTCGCGAGCATCATCGTCGAGAAGTTCGAGGACGCGATGCCGCTCTACCGGCAGGCGCAGCAGTACGCTCGCTTCGGCGTGTCGCTGTCGCCGTCGACGCTGGGTGAGTGGTCGGCGTTCGCGCTCGATGTGCTTGCCTCGGTGGCCAAGAGGATCCAGGAGCGTGTGCTGGGCGCATGCTACCTGCGCGCCGATGACACCGGGATGCGCGTGCTGGATCAGAATCATCCAGCGGGGGTGAAGCGAGGGCACATCTGGGCCTTCGTCGGGGCGGAGCTCGTCGCGTTCCTGTACGCACCGGACTGGAGGGCGAAGCATCCGGCTGCTCAGCTGCAGGGCTTCACAGGCTACCTGCAGGGCGATGGGTACGCAGGGTACGGCGCGATGTTGCGCGGAGACGACGGTGGCGAGGTGATCGTGCCCGAGGAGCGCCGGCTCGGCTGTGGAATGCACATCCGCGCGAAGTTCGAGAAGGCGGCGAAGGGCGGCGACGAGCGAGCCGCTGTAGCGCTTGCGTACTTCAAGGCCATCTACCGCATCGAAGCTGCCTGCAAAGCTGAGGCGCTGTCCGCGGAGGCACGCCTGACGCGCCGGCAGGAGCTGTCGCTCCCCGTGCTCGAGAAGCTCTATGAGTGGATTCACGAGCTGCACCTGCGGCTCGTGCCAAGTACGCCGCTATACGTCGCGACGCTGTACGCCATCAACCAGGAGGCAGCGTGGCGGCGCTGCTTCACGGATGGGCGCTTCGAGATCGACAACGGTGAAGTCGAACGGCGGATAAGATGTGTGGCGCTCGGAAGGAAGAACTACTTGTTCGCGGGCTCGAACAAGGGAGCTGAACGCCTCGCCGTCGGCTACACCGTATTTGGCTCGTGCCGGATGCACGGAGTCAACCCGCTCGCCTGGGCGACGGAGGTGCTCGGCAAGCTGCAGGCGGGCTGGCCGCGCGAACGCCTGGACGAGCTGCTGCCCGACGCATGGGCGCGAGCGTCGCTCGCGGCTCCGGTCGCTGACGACGCCGACACGTCCTGAAGACGCGAACCTCAATCTTCGCCGCCGGGGGTCCCGGGGGGAGAGCCCCTCGCCGGCCCTCTCGTGTCCGCTCGCGTCTGCCCGGACCATCGGCAGGCGCCGCCCCGCGCCCAGCATCGTCGACCCCGGTGAGAGCCGCAAGGGGTCGCCCCCATGGCGATGGGTGGGCGGTTACGCGCCGGCTGCGCTCGGCGGCGAGGTCGATGACGCCGGCCGTGTCGGCCCCTGGCGCGCCGAGTAGCCGCCCGATCGTCTCGTGGGCGATGCGCGCCGCCTCGACGTCGCCCGCCGCGAGCGCCGCCCTCATGCCGTCCGCCAGCTGACGGAGGAGCACCGTCCGCGGGTCCGCCGGTTTCGTCCGCGATTCGTCCGGCTCACGAGGCTTCGCGCACTTAGCCGCCGTCGTCGGCACGCTTGCCGCTCCCGACTCATGCGGAAACACACGCGATCCCTGCGGATCCCCACCCTCGGCAGGCGTTTCGATTCCCGGCGCCTCCACCAAACCAAGAAGACACGGCGAGAGTCGTGTCTTCTGCTTTTTGTGTGCCCTGCGTGTGACCTGATAAATTTCAGCAAGGGACTTTGGCGGGTACGACTATGGGCACGCGCTCGCTGCCGACCCGGACGCGTGGGCCGCCTTCGACATCCTCGGGACCCACCAATATGACACTCAGGTCGCCTACCCCTGGCCGGACGATGTCCCGCCTCGGGGCGACAAGGAAGTCTGGCAGACCGAGATGTCCGGCGTGAAGTGGTGGCCGGAACAGGGACCGAGCAACACCATCGAGAACGGCGTGGCCATCGCCCGTTGGGTGCACAGCGCGCTCGTGGTCGGCGAAGCCAACGCCTGGCTCTGGTGGTGGTACTCGGGCAACACCACGAACGAAGGCTTGATTCAGCAGTCAGGCAGCGTCACCACCAAGCGCTACTACACGTTCGGAAACTTCACCCGCTACATTCGCCCCGGCTACCACCGCGTCGCCGTCACCGGCGTCTTCCCGGAAAAGGTCCTCGTCAGCGCCTACACAAACGACAGCGGCAAAGTCGTCGTCGTCGCCATCAACGAGACAACCTCCGCCCAGACCGTTCCCCTCGCCTTCGCAGGCGGCACCGCGCCAAGCGCGATGGTCCCCTTCGTGACCGCCGCTTCGAAGAACTGGGCCGAAGGAACTCCCGTCACCGTAACGGACGCCACGCTCCCGATGGCCCTCGAAGCCATGAGCGTGAAGACGTTCGTGAGTCAGTGAAGCCTAGCCAGATCGGCCCCGTCGCTCAGGGGACCTTCATCAGGGCGTTCTGCTCTGCTTGCACGCGGCCATCGGTGCAGAACTTGCAGTTGTCGCCGTAGAAGAAGTTCCTGTTCGCTGTGTCATCCATCAGATGAACGCGGAACCAGGCCGCGGCCGACGACAGGGACACGCCATTTGCGCCCTGATAGACCCAGCTACCGTGATCCGCGTTGAGCTCGTTGAGGAAAAACGCGGGCTGATCGGTGACCGTCTTGAAGACATCGTGGACCCCGCTGCATTTCACCGTGGAGTCGTTCCCCCCGCAGAAGAACAACATGGGGGTGTGCACTCCCTCGAGGGCACTGGTGCCGCAAATCGTGCCGAGGGCCGAGAAACGGGGATCGGAGGCCGTCTTGCAAGTCGACATGCCCCCATAGGAATGGCCAAGCTGGCCGATCTTCGTGGTGTCGAGGGCGTGATAGTACGGGCTGCTCGCATCCTCGGCTTGTTCCAAGATCCAATCGAGGCCCGCGGTCGTGGGAAAAGGATCGCCTTCGGCGGTCGCGGTGCTGAGAGAAGCCACCACGACGAAACCGTGGGACGCGAGATGGTTGACGATCGGTCCGTATTGTCCGCACCACTGATTGCTGCCGGCGTTGACGACGCATTTCGGCGGCTTCTGCTCCGGATTGTCCCGGTAGCCATTGGCCCAGATCAGGATCGGATGGCAGTGGCCGCTGGTTGCGATATTGCTCGGGCGGTACACGTTGAAGCGCTGTTGCTCGTCCCCATAGATCGGATCGGGAACGACGCCGGCGAGGGGGCCGACGTTCTTGTCTGCGGTGACCGAGAAGGGGCCCGTCTTGGTAGGATCGGCCGTGGGGAACGGGTCGCCGACGCAGCTACTGACCGAGCCGCCGCTACCGGTCGTGCCGCCGCTTCCGGCATTTCCTTGGCCGCCGCTGCCCGGTTGCCCGCCCGAAGCCGCGCCACCCGTGGCCCCACTCGAGCCGCCAGCCCCACCACTGGATGCGCCGCCGCTGGATGCGCCGCCGCTTTCGGCCATTCCCCCAGAGCCCGTCGCACCACCGGAGGCCGTGCCCCCGCTGCCCGTCCCACCGCTGTCCGTGCCAACCGCGCCCCCGCTCGCGGCAGCGTCCCCATTCGATCCGTTACCACACGCCGCGGTGGAAACGCACACGCCCAAAGCCAGTAGCCAACGCCTCATGGTGACTCTGTCCTCGCCCAGCCGCTCAGCGTCGTCAAGCGCTTTGGCGGATAGGACAAGCAAACGCGTTCCGCAAAGTCAAGATTCTCGGAGCCGTTCCTGGCTCGTGCAGTCCGACTGTACGAGCTCATTGACAGAACGGGCCTTATGCGATCAGGCAGGCCTTCCACTCGTGAAACGCCTGCGATTACCGCGACGTCGCACCAAGCGGAAGGCATCCTACCGTATAGCTGTACACTACTGGCACCAAGCGGAAGGCATCCTACCGTATAGCTGTACACTACTGAGCTCGTCCAAACGGCCGCCGTCGCGGTTCGCGGCGCGTCGTGATGGCCGGCGCACGCACCTCAGGGCAGACCTCCCCCCGGCCACGTCGTCGAGCAGCGTCCCTCCCCTTTCAGTTTCGTCACGCGGGGTCCGCCGGGTACCGCGCGCGGCACTCCAGCGGCTCGGCGAACAGACCGGCGCGTAGGTAAAAGAAGCCGGATCGCAGCGCGAAGAAGTGTATCGCAGCAAACCGGAAGGGTGGGGCCGCGAGCGTCGTGATGGCTCGGTCCTGGGCCGAAAGAGCGTGGTCCGGGGCGGCGCCGAGCGCGCTACGGGGCGCATCGGCGTGCCGTGGGCACACGTGTCCGTCCAGGCGTTGGTCTGGCCCGGGAGGCGCGTCGCGAGACGCTATGCGGCGTCACCGGGCGCCTTGCGGCGCAGAACGGTGCTCTTCCAGTACGGCGGCCCTCGGTTGGGAGAGCGTGCTGGGACGTCGGTCGGCTCGCCGAGCGCGGAGAGGAAGCGGGCGATGTTCCTTGGCTCGGTCACCATGGCGACGCGCTTCATCCGCCCCTTGCAAGTTGGGCACTCGAGGACGTCGATCGCAAATGTGCGGTGCAAGAGCTCGGCCCACGGCCGATAGCCGCCACGCTTGCGTTTCGAAGCGGCGTCTTCGTCCGCCCTCGTAGGCTCTTGTGGCTTCGCAGGGCGCGGTCCGATGCGCTTGCGCCATGGACTTGCCGAGGCGAGCACCCCCGCGTACTTGACGGTGTAAAAGCGCGGCGGCGGGACGCTGGCCGCGAGGCGGCACAAGAGCGAGAGCGGATCCATGTCCACCGCGACAGTCCCGTCAGCGAAGGCGCGCTTGAGCGACAGCCGCACCAGGCCGTCCTGCTGCGGCTCGACGCGCTCCTTTGCGATCGGGGGTCGCAGCACGTAACGCAGCAGCGCCTCCCTCGCCGCGGCATGGTGCGCACCGGCGCGCGTCGCTGCGTGCAAGGTGAAGCCATCGAGCGCAGCGCACAGCGGCTTGTCGTACGCGAGCGCGCTCGGAGAAGACGGCGAGAGCCCGCGGAGCCATTGCGGGCCGGCGGGCGACTCTCGTCCCGAGACGGCGGAGGCACAGAGCGCTGCCTCGGGCTCGCCGTCCTCCTCGACGTCGTGCTCGATCTCGAGATGCCCGTGTCTCGCCTGGACCTACAGCTTCGTCGACCCGGCCCGGGCGGCGCAGAGCCGCGCCTCCCGGATCTTCGGCAGCCTCCAGTCGACCGCCCGCGGCAGCCGCGCCGGCGTGGCGCTCGACGCGCTGATGCGCTCGTACCGCGAGGTCAACGACGAGCTGATCGCCGGCTATCAGGCCGAAGAGGACGCGCGCGCATGGAACCGGCCCTCCCCGGTCGAGCCCACCCACCGCAGCCGCGCATTCATGCTCCGCAACGATCTGCGCGGCTACGTGCTGCTCGGCGATCCGGCGGCGCGGCTCCCCCTGAAGGTGAGTGAGCCGCCCAACCATCTTTAGGCCTTCAGGTCCGAGCCCGGCTTCACAGCTGGCGAGCGACCCGGACACCCTCGTTGCGGAGCGGACGAACACGCTCCTATATTGAATGGATAAAGCGCCCGGGACGGGCCTGTGCTCACGACATCACACCGGCGGACGCCGTAGACAACCGCGCGCCGTACAGGCATCGTCGTCGCTGTCGACACGGTGCGTCTGCAGCGTCGCACCGGCCGCCACGGAGGTGCGCATGCGCGCAGACTTGGACGCTTTTCCTGAGCCGCTCGCGGTGCTCGACGCGACCCTGCAGCTGCGAGAGGTCAACGCGGCATGGCGCCACGCCTTCGGGGCGGCGCCGGTCCTCGCGCCGCAGGCCGAGGAGGCCGCGCGCGCGGTGCTCGGAGGGGCGCAGCGCCGGATGGAGATCGACGCGGGGCCGGGGAATGGATCGGGCCCGCAGCGCTGGACGTTCCTGCGCTGCGCGAGGGCCGAGGGAGAGCCGCTCGTCTTCGTGCACGCGCGCGCGCAGGACGGGGCGGCGCCGCGCCGCCGCGAGGAGGAGCTCGCCGAGGAGGTGGAGCTCCTGCGTACCTTCATCGACCTCGCGCCCAGCCTCATGTTCATCAAGGACCGGCGCAGCCGTTTCGTCATGGCGAACCGCGCGCTCGCGGACTGCTACGGCATGACCCCGGAGCAGGTCGTCCACGCGTCCCAGCACGAGCTCACCGCGAGCGCGGAGGAGGCGGCAGGGTTCGCCAGCGTCGACCGGCAGGTCATCGACACGCGGCAGCCGGCGGTCATCGAGGAGAAGGAGACGCGGCCGAACGGCGAGGTGCACTGGTACGAGACCGTCAAGAAGCCGATCGTCCGCAGGAGCGGCGAGGTGCAGGTCGCCTGCTTCAGCGTGGATGTCTCCGAGCGCCAGCGCGCCCAGGAGGCGCTCCAGCGCTCGGCGCGCGAGCTGCAGACAATGGCCGCGGCGGCCCGGCGCGAGGCGGACGAGAAATCGGCGCTCGCCGCCGAGCTCGACCGGAGGCTCGCCGTCATCCAGGCGCAGCACCGGCAAATCCTCGCGCTCTCCGCGCCCATCCTGGAGGTCGCCGACGGCATCGTCGGCGTGCCGCTCATCGGCGCCATGGATGAAGAGCGGACGGCCATGCTCACCGAGCGCTTGCTCGACGCAATCGCGACGCGGCACGTGCGCAGCGTGGTGATCGATCTCTCGGCGCTCGAGGCGATGGATACGCGCACCGCCGACCGGCTCGTCGGCATCGTCCGCGCGATAGGCCTGCTCGGCGCGCGCGCCGCGATCACGGGGATACAGCCCGCGGTCGCGCAGACGATGACCTCGCTGGGCATCGATCTCTCGAGCATGGTCACGATGCGCACCCCGAAGGACGCGATCCGCCTCTTCTCGACCCGGAGCTGAGGCCGCGAGGTCGGCGCGGCGCGCCCCCGTCGGCGCTTCGCGCTCCTTTTGGCGCGTCCGCGGGGAGCGTAGAGGCGCGCAGATTTGTTCGGGCTCCGACATTCGAGCAGGTTTCGTCGTGAGCGTGCCCTCGGTGTTGACAGCTGAGCCCGCTAGCCCGTAGCCTCGATCAGATACCGAGACTTGGGTGCTCGATGCTCGCGGCGTCCCTCGGGTCATGACCCATCTGGGCACGCCGCAGGCGCGAAGACGCAAGCGCTCGGATCGAGGGGGCCTGTGCCCCTCATCGGACCATCTCGAACATACCCGCTCCGCGAAAGCCGGGAGTGGAGGTGCAACATGAAAAAGTCATTGGTAAGGCTGGCGATCGTTGGTCTGCTGACTGGCGCGTGCTTCCTCGACGTGGAGCAGCGCGGCGCCGGGATCGCGCACGCGAAGGAGCCTGCGGCGTCCGAGCGCAGGGGCGGCGGTTTTCAGGGCCGCTTCGGCTGGGACGCCTCCGGCACCATCGTCGGGCAGGGCAATTTCGTGGCGAATGGGACCATTACATTCCACCGCAATGGGACGCTCACCGCCACGGAATCGGGGAACCTCGAGGGTGCGTACTTCTCCGATACCTTTACCGGTACATGGACGCTGGACCAGGACGGCACGGGCACCTTCACCACGGTCGACTCGTCCGGCGGCGTCAGCGTCTTCGACTGGGTGCTGACGGCGCAGGGGCAGCGGGGGACAGCGATCGCCAGGGACGCGGGGGACGTCACGCTGCTCAGGATGGAGCGACAGTAACCCTCTCGCTGCCTGCTCTGGCTACCGCCCGCGCGGCGCTCTGAACAGGCTGCCTGGCCCGCCTACCGCCCGGATTCCCCATCGGCCGGCGCCGGCGGATTCCGCTCGAGCGCCTCGATGCGCCCGAGGAACGCGCGCCCCCGCACCGGATCGGTCATGTACACGAACGCCGCGAGCCCCTTGAGCTGCGCGAGCGTCTCCCCCTTCCCGGGCCTCCCCAGCTCCCGGTTGCGGATCGCCGCGCGCAGCGCGCGCACCCGCTCGCGCGGGACCCGCGCCGCGGGGGCCGCCTCGCCCGCGCCGTTGACGACGAGGCCCGTCACCTTCTGGCGGCTGCCCTTGCGCATCACCACGGTCTTGCCCGGGTGCAGCCGGAAGCCCTCCGCGCTCAAGATCTCCCGGACGCCCCGGAGCAGCGCGCCCACCGGCGCGCGCGGCCGCGCGGCGCCGGCGAGCCCGGGCGCATCTGGCGCATCGGGCGCGCGGAAGGAGAAGGTGAGATCGTCCGCATACCGCGTGTAGCGGAACCCCAGCTTGCGCGCGAGCCCGGACACGCGCCGATCGAGCCGCAGGCAGATCGCGTTCGTGATCGCAGGAGAGGTGGGCGCGCCCTGCGGGAGCACGCGCGGGCCGGTCGCCACGTGGAGCGTCTGCCCGCGGAACTGCACGACCTCGCGCGGCGCCTCCGTCGCGAGCAGCGCGGCGCGTAGGTAAAAGAAGCCGGATCGCAGCGCGAAGAAGTGTAGCGCGCGTAGGTAAAAGAAGCCGGATCGCAGCGCGAAGAAGTGTAGCGCAGTAAACCGAAAGGGTGGGGCCGCGAGCGTCGTGATGGCTCGGTCCTGGGCCGAAAGAGCGTGGTCCGGGCGGCGCCGAGCGCGCTACGGGGCGCATCGGCGTGCCGTGGGCACACGTGTCCGTCCGGGCGTTGGTCTGGCCCGGGAGGCGCGTCGCGAGACGCTATGCGGCGTCACCGGGCGCCTTGCGGCGCAGAACGGTGCTCTTCCAGTACGGCGGCCCTCGGTTGGGAGAGCGTGCTGGGACGTCGGTCGGCTCGCCGAGCGCGGAGAGGAAGCGGGCGATGTTCCTTGGCTCGGTCACCATGGCGACGCGCTTCATCCGCCCCTTGCAAGTTGGGCACTCGAGGACGTCGATCGCAAATGTGCGGCGCAAGAGCTCGGCCCACGGCCGATAGCCGCCACGCTTGCGTTTCGAAGCGGCGTCTTCGTCCGCCCTCGTAGGCTCTTGTGGCTTCGCAGGGCGCGGTCCGATGCGCTTGCGCCATGGACTTGCCGAGGCGAGCACCCCCGCGTACTTGACGGTGTGAAAGCGCGGCGGCGGGACGCTGGCCGCGAGGCGGCACAAGAGCGAGAGCGGATCCATGTCCACCGCGACAGTCCCGTCAGCGAAGGCGCGCTTGAGCGACAGCCGCACCAGGCCGTCCTGCTGCGGCTCGACGCGCTCCTTTGCGATCGGGGGTCGCAGCACGTAACGCAGCAGCGCCTCCCTCGCCGCGGCATGGTGCGCACCGGCGCGCGTCGCTGCGTGCAAGGTGAAGCCATCGAGCGCAGCGCACAGCGGCTTGTCGTACGCGAGCGCGCTCGGAGAAGACGGCGAGAGCCCGCGGAGCCATTGCGGGCCGGCGGGCGACTCTCGTCCCGAGACGGCGGAGGCACAGAGCGCTGCCTCGGGCTCGCCGTCCTCCTCGACGTCGTGCTCGATCTCGAGATGCCCGTGCCGCCGAAGGTAACGGAGCATCCGCCCGACGGCGTGCTCTATGACCTGACCGACCTCGCGCGTTCGCAGGTGACCGAGTTCGTTCCACACGAGCTCGGTGCCGTCTTCGTGATAAGCCCCGTCGAGGAAGACCACGTGCAGATGCGGATTGAGCCGCATGTCGCCGGACGTGCGTTGCACGGCGGTCACCGCGCCGCTCTTGACCGCGCCGCACGCGCCTCGGCGCGCGGCGCGCTCTTCGTAGAACCGCTCCACGCTCTCGACGAAGATGCGGGTCAGCACCCCGAACAACGCCCCGTCCTGGGCGAGCCTGCGCCGGCAAAAATATAATCCGCAAACCCCAGTTCGCCAAAATGGACTCGATAATTTCCTGAACGGTTTGGTTCTGGAAGACGCGACAATTGGTGCGTTTGCTGAGAAACCAAAACCAAGGTACCAGCTCTGCCTTATAGGCATAGAGCCCGCGTTTCTCCAGTCCCGCGTATTGAAAGCTTTTCACATAACCATAAAAAAAAACGCTTAGGCTCATTATCCGGCTGAACGATGACCCCGACCTTATCTCCCACTATGTCCTGTGGCTTGATCTCCCCGTTGGGGGAGAGCAGGTCCAGATCGAGGCGGAACAATTGGGAGACCCCTTCCACACAGTGAAGGCGGCGCAACAATAGGTGGCCATCATCGAGATTGGTCTCGATACGTAAACGACGGGTTTCTTGCGAAAATATAAGACTGGCGAAGTCGAAATCGAAAGCCACGAGATGCTCCCTGGTGTTGGATGGCGAAGCAAAGATGGGATACGCGCCATATACATGCGCCGTGCGTATTATAAAGACGGAGCGAGCTAGGTTTGGCGGGGCATTATACCCGCGGCGGCGGGACTAGAAAGGTATGGGACACTCACTTGTGCGACACTCCGCAAATTCCAGCCGAAAATTTTCTGGACATATGGCTTCGCTCGGCAGGTGGGTTTTCGTTAGATGCATCGAGCGAGTTTATTTCCGTGTTCCAGGTTGAAGGCAAGTCACCATTATATGGATATCCACGCCCATACAGAGGGTCGAATTTTTTTGACACTCGCCACTCCGAAAAATAATTGGCGTCAGATAAAAGACGGCCCCAACTCTCGCGTGAATTCATCGGCTACAGACCATGTAAGATTCCTTGGAAACCGCAATGGCCGACGTTTGCAAAAACACGAAACTGATTTTTACATCGCTTATTTTTATTAGCGGCAAAAGGATATTGCTAGAGCCAAGCAATAGCTTTCTCCGGGGCGGCAAATGTTCGTTGTATTCAATCGTCGTGATATTTATGAGCGGGTCGATAATTCTGTGGGGCACCACCCGCGATCGACATCCGCACTCGGTCAGGCCAACATTTTAATCCGGCTTGGCAGAGAACCCTCTCGGGGTGAACAAACAGCCAAGGTATTAGTCAAGGAGCGGATAGGATGAAAACCAGTAATCAACCGCATCATTATCCAAACCGAATTCACCGCGCCACAAGTCGACGGGATAGCGCCAGTCCGTTCTCGGCGAAGACCTGGGTGCGTACCCCAGATTCACAAACTCATGCAGATAACCTTTATGCTCGGGCGTTCCCAGCACACTGCAATATCCGAGCGTCTCCAACACCAATTGCACCTGCTCGACGCTGGCTTTGAAGTCGGGAATTTTTCGGACGCTCTTCACTACCTGTTTTTTTGCGGTCTCTTCTGGCGGCGTTTCTCTCAGGATATCCAATATCGCCTTCGTAACCTTCAGGCTTTTATCATCAGGCCTCACTGGGAAAAGCAAATGATGACATTCGAGATAGAAGGCGATATCCAATGGACTTGACCCTATGACACCACCCGCCGCAAACCGATCGAAATTGCGGTCGGTCCGCGCCAAACTGTTGCCCTCTTTCTGAAGACCACAGACACGACAGTATGCCCCCCCATTCAAGGGTTCGAATTTGTGGTCGGGAAAGTTCAACGCTATGGCATACGCCGGCAAACCGGCCCGATAATCCAGTCTCCCGCTGGCCAATCCGGCGATAAACAGGTCGGTATAAAACTTCCGATCACGGCACTGCTTTTTGGCCAGCAGCAGTCTTTTGACAGCGCTGCCATGGTCGCAGGTGATCAAGTTCGGCGAAAACAACAGGCCGCTTTGCACGGCGTGTTTGTATTCGTCATCGCTAAGGCCGCCGGACGATTCCGCTTCGTAGCGGCCACTGCTGAACGGATCGAATTTCAATAGTGACTTCAGTGCCCGCGAGTCGACCTGATTTTCTTTTGAATACATTTGCCCTCCAGGGCTATTTGCAGGTTTTGGCGTTCAAGGTATTGAGTGCAGGCATTTGACTGGGTTTGCGGCCGGCCAATATACCATCTCCCTTGGCGAGCCGCTGACGTCCGCGCGCCGTTTTCTGCTTACGCTCCGAGATACCGGAGATCTTGTTCCCCCTGATTTTGTCGCTTTTGCGTCCGAGCAGCGGATTTTCTTCCGTGCCGCGCTGCTCGATTCCGCGCACCGCATCCGGGTCCGTGCCAGGAGCGGTGACTTGCGTCATGGTATCGCGTCGCCATGCAGCAACGCGGCGAGAGGGTCGTCGCCTGCGCACGCCGCCGCGCTTGCCTCCCGGCACAGGCCTGCTGCTTGCCGGCATCACTTTCCGGATGCCTCCGGGGCGCTTCGGCACGCAACCGCTGCGTGCGGGCGATCCCAGTAGAGCCTGCGGGCACTGGCGAGCGGCAAGGCTCCGGCAGCGAGTCGACGCGAGCGGCGGGCTCGACGTTCGGCCCAAGCTTGCTCACCCCTCCGGTGCCACCGACAGCCCGAGTAGCTGACCGATCGCCTCGTGCACGACCCGGGCTGCCTCCTCATCGCCGAGGGCGACGGCACGGCTTAGGGTGCCGGCGAGCGACGCAACCACGGCGGCCCGAGGCGACGGCTCGACCATCGCGAGCTCTCCGGACCCGAATCCCCTCGGTTGGGCCAGGGTTGGGTCCATGCCGTCCGAGGGTCTGCGATCGGTCGTCGCTCCCCCCCGAAACCCCGCAAGAAGTGACGGATCGCGACCGTTCGCCACCGCGGCGGAATCCTGGCGGGACTTTTCCGCGGCGCCGAACCGTCGCGATCCGTCGCATCTCCAGGGATTTTGGGAGGGCGTGACGACGGATCGCACCCCTTCGGGCGGCATGGCCCCAACCCCGGCCCAACCGCCGAGCCCTGGGCCCGGAGAGCTCGCGACGGTCCATCCAATCCCCTGCTTGCGCCCCTGCTGGATGAACGGCTCGACGAGCTCCTGGGTGGTCATCACGAGCTCCTCTTCTTCCGGCGTCGCCGCATACGGCCGAGCGCCAGATCTAGCCCGCGGCGTCGTCGAGCCCGTAGCTATCGCTCTCCAGCTGCGCGCCCAGGGGAAGCAGGCGGGCGCGCATCAGCGTGTCGCGCGCCCGTACGCGCTCGACGAAGGGGCGCATGTCGATGCTGATGTTGACCTCCTGCCGGCCGGCTCGGCCGCTCCAGGACAGGCCACGCATGGCGAAGTCGATCCGCTCGGCCCCGTCCGCGAGCGCCGCCGCCACCATCTTGTACACCAGGATGAGCGGCTCGCTGAGCTCGGCCGGCTGGTAGAGCTCGCGCTTCAGTAGAGCTCGCGCTTCAGAGGATGCCGCACATGTTCCGATAATGCCCCCATGTCCTCGCCGCTCCCTACCCGTGCCCCGGAAGATAGCGCCAGATGCCGGTCGCCTGTTCCGGAAACGCCTTCAGCTGCCCGTAGAAGCGGGGATTGTACTTGATCTGCGTCTGCCCTTCCATGTCGGAGATGACCCCGGCGAGCGCGTCGAAGTTGTTGATATAGCCCGCGCGCAAGGGATCGTAGGACGGGTGCGAGGGAAGCCGGGCCCAGGGCAGCGGCGTCCACCCCAGCTCCTCCGGAATCTGGCCGATGTTCGGCTCTCTACGCGAGAAGATCCTCAGGATCGCTTCGTTGCGCCGCGCCACCCCGGCGTTGCGCCGCGCCAAGAACGCGAATTCCTCGGCGGTGCCGCGTTCCGCCGAGGTGTAGAACCCCTCGCCGAGCTCCGCGCCTTCGAAACTGACGCCCCCCGGGGGCGGATTGATCTGGCGGGCGATGGAGTTGACGTAGTTGCTGGTGGTGCCGTGATAACCGAGCTGGCGGCCGACGTTCACGCGCCAGCCGACATAGCCGCCGATGCCGCCGCCGACGAAGCCAGTGAGCGACGCCATCAGCATCCCGCTGCCCAGGTCCTGCCCCGTCACCGCGTTGGCGGCCAGCTGGCCGAGGGCGCCGCCGCCCGCGCCGAAGGCGGCGCCGGCGGTGATAGAGAAGGCGGCGCTCTGCGCGACGGTCGCCGCCCCGATCGTCGTGGCGCCGGCCGCCAGCACGGCGGGGCCGGCGAAGCCCACCGCGCCGCCGATCGCGCCGGCCAGCGCGCCTGCGCCGATGGCGATGCCGAAATCCCGCGAATGGAAGTCGTTGCGGTTGACGATCGCGTAGGTGACGGCGCTGACCATCGCCGACACCACTGCGCCGATGATGATCGCGATCAGCAGCGAAAGGCCGAAGTCGGCCCCGCTACGGTCGACGAACAGCAGCGGCGCGTCGCCGACATAGATATAGGGCGAGGCCTGCTGGCCGGCGGGGTCCACCTGGTAGAAGCGGCCGAGCGCCGGATCGTAGAGGCGCAGCCGGAAGTTATAGAGGCCCGTCTCGAGGTCCACCTCCTGGCCGGTGAAGCGATACCGGAACGCCGATGCGTCGCCGGACAGCGAGCTGGTCTCGCCGAACGGGTCATAGTCGAACGCGGCGACCAGCGTTCCATCCTCGCGGGTGATCGTGCGGATCGACCCGAGATGGTCCTTGGCGACGAAGTAGAGCACCCCGTCGACGCGGACCGCGATCAGCCCGGTCGGCCCGTAGACGAGCCGCGACCGGACCTCCGCACCTCCGGTCCGCTCGATCTCGACCAGCGGCAGGGCTTCGCTCCCATGCACGTAGAGCCGGTCGCTCCCGGCGCTCTTGAAGACCCGCCGGCTGCCGCCGCCGTAGGCATAGGCCACCTGGGCGCCGCCGCCGAGCAGCACCTTGCGGACGGCCCCCGTGCCGCGGTCGTACTCCAGCGAGAGCGACCTCGACGTCGCCTCGATGACATTGCCGGACGGATCATAACGGTAGGCGTCGCCTTGGCCGCCGTCGGTGCTGCGCAGCCGGTTGGTCCCGCTTTCATAGGTGAAGACAGCGCCGCCGCCGCCGCCGCTGCGCGACAGCATGTTGCCGTTGGCGTCATAGGCAAGCACCTCGGCGTTGGCGGCGCCACCGCCGATGGCGGTGAGCCGTCCCTGGCTGTCGTTGCGGAACGTCCGCTTGATGTGCTGGCCGAGCGGCGGGTAGGCCACTTCCTGGCTCGCCACCTGGCCGTCCCAGTATCCGGCACCATCGTAGCCCCCCTCGGTATAGGTGAGGGTCTCGCTGGTCGTCGCGTCGGCGATGCGGAGCGGCCAGCCAGGAGGCGCGTGCTCGTAGCTGCGCATCAAACCCGAGGCGCCCGGATGCAGGCGCTCTTCGGTCATGCGGCCGTTGGCGTCGTACGCATACGCGGCGAAGCGCGTTGCATCGCCGGCGACGCCGACGCCTGTCACGCGGCCGAGCCTATCGTAACCGGTCAGGACCGGCGGCTCTGCATCGCCGGCCGCGGTGGAGATGACGGCGCCGAGCAGATTGTGGCCATAGCCTACCTTCTGGGCCTGCGGACCGAATCCGGTGCAGACCAGGCTTGTCGCGATCGGGGCGCCGTCCAGCCCGTGGACTCTCGTCTCGATGACGTCGGCGGTGGCGGTATCGCTGTTGTTGCTCTCGGTGCGCCAGCATCGCCCGATGGTCGGTGCGTCCTGCCCGCCGTCCCAGTCCCACCAATATCGCTGCCGCCAGGTCTGTGTGGCGGGCGGCCACGCCGGGTCACCGTCGGCCTTGGCGCGCAGCTCCGCTTCGCCCGCCGCATCCCAGACGAAGGGGTAGTACCCCTTTTCGATCAGCCGGCCCAGGGTGTCGAACTTTTGATAGAGGATGAACGGCGGGCTCGCCGCGGCGCCGGCCGCGGTGCTCATGAAGCGGATCTGCCCCTCGTCGTTCGGCAGCGACCGCACGAGGCCGGTGTCCGGCGAGGTGAGCGACACGGTGCGCCCCAGGAAATCATAGGCCCTGTCGACCGGAGCGACGCTCCTCGCCGGGGGGATCGCCCGCGCCATCCGTCCCATGGCGTCATAGCGGAAGCTCGCCGCCGCGCCGTGCTCGACGCCCTTGACCGTCGCGCCCACCCGCGCCCAGACCCTGGCGCCGCCGAGGTCGACCAGGGTCGTGGTCGACACGCCGTTGGGGTCGTACCGCACCTCCGCGCGATACTGGCCAGGGGGCAGGTCGGGCGCATCGGCGGCTGTATTGGCGCGATATTCGAAGCGCGTGACGTGCGGCTGGTCGGGCCGAAGCGCGAAGTCCACGCCCGCCTGGCCGCGCGCGACGATGCGGCCGAGCGGCGAAGCCTCGAATGCGCTGCGGCGGAACGGATAGCCGCCGGCCTCCGGATAGGCGTCGGCGAGGCCGCCGGTGAGCGGCGCGCCATTCCACAGCGCGCCGCCCGGTCCGGCGTTGGTGACGAAGCCTACGTCGTAGGCGAACGCCGAGGGCCCGGTCGAGTAGGCGGCAAAGGTCTCCGCCGCCGCGCGGCCGAGCGCGTCGTACAGTGTGGCGTCGCGCACGCCGGTCGCGCCGTCGAGGAGCCGGACCCGCTGGCGCGTCTTGTTCCCGCCGTCCGTGAAGCTGAAGCTCGCGGTCGGATCAGCGAGCGCGATGAGGCGCTGGAAGCGGACGCCGCCGCTCGCCGCCAGCACCAGGCCGTCCGGTGGCGGCGAGGCCGGCGTCACCCTGATGTCGAACAGCGGAGCGCCGTCGGCGAACAGCAGCGCGCGCCCATCGATCATCGCGAACAGCCAGCGTCGCGCTGGCCCGGCGGCGGCCTGGGCCAGCACCGTGATCACGCCCTTGCTCGAGCGCAGCAGCCGCCACCCGTCGACCGCGCTCCAGGCGGCGAACACGTCGCCGTTACCGACCGCGGCCGAGCCGCCGGGATCGATCGCCACCTCGACGCTCAGCGCCATGTCAGGCGACGCGAAGCCCCGCCGAAGCGCCGTGTCGCCCAGGGGATCGGCCGAGGCGCCCGCATGAACGAGCGCGCGGCCGGCGATCCGCCAGGCCTGACCGGCGAAGGTCCAGAGCCCCTCATCGCCATCGGC
This sequence comes from Sorangium sp. So ce590, assembly GCF_051521365.1. Classification (NCBI taxonomy): domain Bacteria; kingdom Pseudomonadati; phylum Myxococcota; order Polyangiales; family Polyangiaceae; genus Sorangium; species Sorangium sp. So ce590. The sequence continues at coordinate 1,867,680 of NZ_CP150346.1, read as the reverse complement.
GAAGCGGTCCACCACGCCGGCCGCGCGCGCCTGGAACTCCACGATCTGGTTCGGCTGCCCCTGAGGAAAGGGGACGGTGGGGCTGACGGCGTTGACCTGACGGGTGGCGAAGCTGGCGTTGAGCGCGACGGGCGCCTCGCCGGGGCCCGCGCTGCCGATCTGGCGCGCGAAGCCGTCGAGGAACAGCGTCGCGCACTCGCCGTTGGGCCCGAGCTGGGCGGTGGGGACGCGAAGCGCCATGTCGACGGCCGCGGCCGAATAGGTGCTGTCGAGCGGGAAGAAGGCGAGGGAATCGACGCGGACCCAGCGGCTTCCGCCGGTGACCTCGAGCGCGAGCGTCGCGGTCGTGGCCGAGCCGTCGCCGGGCAGATCGAAGATCCAGCGCCGGAACGCCCAGGAGCCGGCGGTCGCGGCGACGGGGTGGGTGATCCGCCCGCCGGCCCCCGCCAGCGTCACCGACCAGCTCACCGCCCCGTCAGGATCACCGGGCGCGGTCTTGATCCAGCCGCACAGCACATAGGTCTTCCGCGGGACTGGCAGCGGCAGCACCCGGCTGAGCACCGCCGCGCCGGTCATGGCGAAGCAGCAAGTGCCGGCCCGCGAATCGCCCGCGGTGACCGCGCCGCTAGAGGCGGGCGTACAGGTCCAGGCCTGGTCCGACGCCTCGTAGGGCTCGAACCCGTGGTAGGCCGCGCCGCTGGTCGTCGCAGCGGCGTTGACGAAGCTGGCGATCGGCGTCGCGCCGTCGGCCGCGAACAGGTTCTCGGACAGCCGCCCGCCCACATCGAGCATCAGGCGGGGTTGGCCCCTGGCGGTCACCGCCTGGATGGCGCTCAGTCGCAGCCAGTCCGCGCCGGGCGGCGCTCCGTTCCACGCCTCGGCCGGGATGGTCGCGTCGCCGCCTCCACGCCAGTCGTAGACGCTGGCCTTGCCCCAGGGCCCGGAGGCATCCACGTCCCAGGCCTGCCAGGTCGTGACGCGATGGGCGACGATCGCCTCGTCGGCGCCGTCGACCGCGCTGAAGCTTGTCTCGGCGGCGATCTGGTTCAGCATGTTGCGCGCCGCCATGGCCGGATAGCGCGCGGCGGCGCGTTCATAGGTGGTGCGCTTGCGGACCTTGTGCCCATCGCTGTTCCAGAACTCAATGCGGCTCTCGGTCTGCTGGCCGGTGGCGTCGTCATAGGCCGCGTCCGTCCGGCTCTGGACCCCATCCTTGATCTCGAGCTGCGCCACCGCGACGAACCATGCCCCGGCCACGTTGCGCCAGGCGCCTGTGCTCAGCGCGCGGGCCCTGGTGCGGACGTCGAACGCATTGACCGTGCGGCTCACTTCCTTGCCGCCGGTATCATAGGCGAGGCGCGCGAGCAGCACCCCGTTCAGCACGTTCATGTAATTGAGCGGCGTTCCGAAGATGGAGTAGCTGCTGGCGTCATTCGAGAAGCCGTTCGAGTAGTAGAAATCGGTGTACCCTTGTGGCGCGACATGGCTGTCGGCGCTGCCGCTCACCCGCCGGACACGGCCATACTGGGTGAGCGCCGTCGTCGCGTCGAAGGTGCAGGTCGACTGGTCGTAGCTGAACGCCTCCGCTGTGGGCGAGTCGCCGGCATAGCCGTCCTGGACCCGTACCGTCACCACGGGCGTGTTGGTGAGCGGCAGGGTCATCGAACGGCCGGCGACCTGGTACAGCCACAGCGTCGTCGCCTGATCGAACGGCTTGCCCGCCGGATAGGCGACGAAGGCGGCGGGCGCGGTCAGCTGCGTGCCGGGGCCGCCACTGGCGACCGCCGTCGTCTGGCCAGAGGCGACCAGCTCGTCGACGGCGATGCGGCCGCCGCGGAAGAGCGCGACGCGCAGCGCGCCGGCGCCGTCACCGTAGACGATGTAGTTGGGCGCGAAGTTCGCGACCGAGGCGTCGGCGACCGGCGCGGTCAGCCCCGTCGCCAGCGGTCGCCAGATGCCGTCGACCCCCCGCCGCCATACGGCCGCGCCGACGGTCGCGACATCGCCAGAGAGCGTCGGGCGGGTGCCCTTCGCCGGCAGGGCCACGGTCGTCCAGCCATTGCGGTTTGGATCATAGGCGAGCAGCTGGTTGACCAGGGCGGCGCCTGCCGCGCGGGACATCGCCGCCACGTCGTCGCCGTAGGCGAAGTTGTAGGTCGCGCCGCTGGCGGAGGGCGCGGGGAAGGCCTGGGACGACCAGGCGGGAGCGGCCGGGCCCCTGTAGCGCGACACCGTCCGGTTGTTGCCGAGCAGCGATCCGGTGAACCCGATCTCAAGCGGTTGCATGTCTGGCTTGCCCTGCCAGATGTCGACGCTGGCCGTGTAGGTGTAGGGCGAAGCCATGTCGATGACGCGGAACTGCTCGTCCCATATCCAGGTGCGGACTTCGTAGTCGGCTGACCCCGGGGCGCCGGACGTCACGGTCTTGAGGAAGGCGAGGGTCAGGAATACCTCGCCGGTCGTCGTCGTGAGCGCCGGCTTGTCGTCGATCAGATAGGGCCTGACGTTGGTCGTCGTCCAGGCGGCGAGCGCCGACCAGCGGCCCGCCATGTCGCGGGCGACCGTCTGGAACGTGACGGTCCCGGCAGCAGGATCGAACGAGCAGGCCACGAACGCGTTGCGGACCGCGCCCAGCGTCACGGTCCTGGCGGGATCGGCGGCGATGGTTGGACTGGGGAGCGCCTCCCAGGCCTGGTCGCGCCAGCTCCAGCCGAATCCGTGGAAGCGCGGGCCCGCATAGGCGGCGTTGAAGGCGATGAAGAACTCATCGCCCGAGGCCAGCTGAGTGGCGCCTGCGCCGGCGGCGAGTGGCACGGTGTCGACATGAACGGTCCAGTCCCCGAACCGGCGGGGATCGCGCCGCAGGATGTGGAACTCGTCGCGGTTCGTGGCGGTGTTGCGGAACGCGATCACGGCGAACGCGGCGCGTGGGATGACCACGAGGCTGGCCGGATCGATCTGTCCCCGGATCGTCGCCAGCGACCAGCCCGTCCAGCGGCCGTTCCAGCTGTAGATGGTCGTCAGCAGCTCGCCGCCTGCCCGGTCGTGCCAGGTGACGAGCACATAGTCGTTGCCGTGCCACACGCGCGGGACCGCCCCGGCCGCTGGCGCCGGGACCGCGAGCGAACGCCCGGTGCCGAGGATCGCGTCTTTCCTGTAGGAGAAGGTGACGATCGAGCCTGCCGGATAGACGATCGACGTGAGCCCGCCGGGCAGCGGGTCCTTGGCTCCACCATAGTCGAAGGCGAACCCGGGAAGGCTATTACCCGCTCCGTCGCGCTGCACGACCGAGACGAGGAGCCGCTTAGCGTACAGCGGCGCGTCGGGGTCGTTGACGGGAAGGCGCGCGAAGCTGCGGATCTCGTAGCCGAAGTCGATCGAGGTGAGCGGCGCGCCGTCGGCCGCGGCCACGGCGATCTGCTGCAGGAAGCGCGTCTGGTAACGGCTCTGGTACGCGTCGGGGACGTTGCTCGGGGCGGTCTTGTGCGGGTCCTGGTACTCGCACACGCCCTTGGCGCGGTCGTACACCTTTTCGCCATAGACGAAGGTCACCGTCCGCCCGAAGGTGTCGACGATCCGCGAGAGATAGCTCGCCTTGGTGTACCGTTGCCCGCCGCTGCCCACCGCCTGCTCGACGGCGTCGAAGGTGAAGGTGACGACATCGCCCCAGACGCTGCGGATCTGGCTCAGGTTCCAGGCATTGACATAGCGTTGCTGTCCGGCGCTGGTGCTGGCTTCGCGCCAGGCGCCCCAGCGGACCCCATATTGGACCGTGCTCCGCCCGCTCGACGCGTCGCCGTAGATCCTGGTGGTGCCGTCCTCCTGCACGATGGTCCACAGCTCGCGCGTCGCGTCATAGGTGACCTGCCAGAACTTGAAGTCGATCGGCTCGAAGCGGATCGCGGTGCGGTCGCGCGCGTCGGTGCAGACGAGCTCCGTCGCCGACGCGCCGCCCATCAGGAAGTAGCGAGTGTCGGCGCCGACGCCCTCAGCGCTGATGAACTCGAAGGGAATCGACCAGCCGAGCCCCAGCAGCCCGGTCGGCGCGGTCACGTTCCATGTGTCGGCGCTGCTCGCGGCCTCGCCGTTGTAGCTGGCCTGGATCGTCACATCGTTGCCGTTCAGGCCAGGTAACGAAAGCAACGGGAGCGGCAGCGCGACCGTGCCGCGGAACAGGTTGACCAGATTCGCGGCGTCGGGGACGGCGGAATCGAATTGAAAGGCGCGGACCGGCGGGACGAGCGTCGCCTGCGATCCGGACGTCTGGGTGAGACTCGGCATGATGGTATCCCTTCATGGCTCATTTGGGCTCGCGCAGGGCGAGCGCCGCTTTCAGCGCAAACAGAGCGGTGACGGTGCGGCTGCCATGGCTCAGCACCTGCACCGGACCGCCCCCGGTGCGGCCAAGCGGCATACGGATGAAGGGCGTCGCCGGCCACGCGCCGCCTACCGGGGCGAGCGCGGCCAGGCCGGCTTGCGCCACCCGTGCCGGAAGCGGGGCGCGCGACGCGGTGAGCGCCAGCAGCGCGAACGCAGTGGAGAGCGGATCGCTTTCGGGGCCCAGGCCCCACCCTCCGGCGCCCAGGCGGCTTTCGAGCAAGAACGCGCGCGCCCGGGCGACACAGGGGTGGTGCGGAACGATGCCGGCGATCAGCCGCACCGCCTGCCAGGTGGCGTAATAGGGACCGTGGTACCAGGTCGACCGCCAGCTCCCGTCCGCGCGCTGCTCGGCGGCGAGCCAGTTCGCGCCGGCGACAACGATCGCGCCGAACCGGTCGGGATCGTAAAGCACCAGGGCATGCAGCAGGTTCGCGATCACCTCGGGGTCGGCCGTCGAGCCCCAGGCCAGCCTCACCCATTCGGCTTGCAGGGCCTGCTCGGCGGTTCGTGGCGGATCGGGCACGATCCAGGTCGGCAAGAAGCCCTCGTCGCTCGCCAGCGCCAGCAGCGCCGCCAGCGGGGCTTCGCAATACTGCGCGACGAGATCACGCCGGCCGCCGCGCAGCAACACCAGCATGACCTGCGCAAGGTCGTCCGCATCGGCCGGCAATTCGATGAGGTCCGGGAAATAGCTCCAGCCCCCGACCTCGTCTCGCCGGCGGCGGTCGAGGAGATGCTCGATCGCGCCGACGATCAGCGGCGCATGGGCCTCGGCGTCGTCGTCCTGCAGCGCGTCGGCGATCAGCGCGCGGGCGAACACGTCGCCCACCTGCTCGTCGGCTGGCCCACGGAAGCCCTGGGCGCGGGGGAAGGACATGACGTGCTTCGACTCGGCGAAGTCGTCATCGGCAGCGGCGAGCAGGACCTCGAGCGCCGTGGTGCCGATGTCCGCCGCGGGCGTCGGCCAGAGCTTCATAACGGGGGCAGCTGGGCGAGGTCGCTGATCTCGATCGGATCGAAGGCGGGCGGGGCCATCGCGGTCCGCCGCTCGGTCGGTGGACGCGTCCCCCACTGGTACCCGGTGTAGAAGTCGCGCCCGACCTCGTAGGTCTCGAACACGGTCGGCTCGCCCGCCTCGGCCTCGGTCTCGTAATGGAAGCGCAGCGCCGCCTCGCCCGGCGCCAGCAAGGCCTGCACACAGCGCCGCTCGTCCTGGCCGCGGTTCGGGTTGGACGCGTGGAACAGGCCGTTATGGAACAGGATCGCCTGGCCTGCACGCATGGGGACGACGCGCGTATGGCGCCGCAGCAGCTCCGGGATCAGCGCGTCGTAGGGAAAGCTCGTGTTGAAGCCGCGCGGGCTGCGGTTCAGCGTGTGGCTTCCGGGCACGATGAGCAGGCAGCCGTCCTCGTTGGCGACGTCGCGCAGCGGAGCCCACAGCGTCAGGGTGGCGTACCGGCTCTCGTCCACGAAGGCCCAGTCCTGGTGGAAGCTCACGAAGCTGCGCCGCGCCGGCTGCTTGACCAGGAAGCCGCCGAACAGCAGCTCATGCGCGGTCAGGGCGGCGATGCGCGGCGCGACCACGCGGGTGATCGCTGCATTCACCTGCCAGCGATAGCCCAGGTCGGCGGTGAAGATGCTGGAGTGGAAGGGATTGACGTGATGGTGGCGGAGGGATTGGCACACGGCGTCGAGCTCGGCGATCGCGGCCTCGTCCAGCAGGTCGACCATGACGAAGCCGTCTCGCTCGAACGCCGCCTGCCGCGCCGGATCGTTGAACACCGCTGCGACGCCCCTCACGTCGAGGCTCCCAGATAGAGGTTCAGGCGCGCGCCGCCCGCGACGTCGAGGCCGAAACCCACATAGGAGACCCGGCCGCCCTGCGCCAAGGCGCGGGCGACGGGCAGGGCGGCGAGAGCGAAGCGCGCGGAGAGCGCACCGATGCGGTCGATCCACTCGGCCGCCGCGTAGCCCAGGCAGTGAGCGCCGCAGACATCGGCCTTGACGTCGATCACACGCCCGTCGCGCGGGTCGAGCCCGACCGCGAGCACCAGCCCGTCGCCGTCGATCACCCGGTCGCCGATCAGCAGGCGCACGAAGTCGGCCATCGCGGGATCGGTCAGCAGGGGCAAGCCGAACGCGGCGAGCGGAGCCGCGCAGGCAAGCCGCCAGTAGATCTTCAGGCGGACGAAGCGCTCGTCGACGCCCTCCAGCCCCGCCGCCATCGGCAGGCCTGCTGGCCGCAGCCGATCGACGACCCGGGCCGCTTCGGGCCCCGCGATGGCCGCCAGCCACTCGGCGACGCGCCGCCAGCGCGCCTCCAGCGCACCCTTGGTGACGTCGAAATAGATCGCGCACCCTGGGATCCGAGGGGCGGCGCCGAACCACGCGACGCCCTCGACATAGACTGTCAGCTCGCCGTCATGGGGCAACAGGAGGTCCCAGCTCTTCGCCACCAGCGGCGCCAGCCGGTCGGCCCGCGCGGCGGCCAGCACCGGTCCGACCGCCGCCCGAGTCGCCTCCGCGCGCGCTTCAGGATCGGCGAGATGGGTGGCGGGATCTCCGATCAGCCGCATGTCCCAGCCGTCGCGGCGGCTGGTCAGGCAGAGCTGGAGGGGCGTCCCATCGGCGTTGAGCGACGACTTGCCGGGCGCACCGGGCGCGCGATCGTCGCGCGCGGTCAGCAGGTGCGCCAGGCGGCCGACGTCGTCGATGCCGAGGGCCGCAAGGTCGGCGCCCAGACGCACCAGCGCCGCGGGCCAGGCCGGGGCGTTGGCGCCAGCGGGGATAGCCTCCATGGTGTCCTGCGCCCTAGCCAATGTAGATGGTGCTGGGCGTTCCCTTGTTGCCCGGAGCGCCGGGCGCGCCCGGCGTGCCCTCGTTCCCGGCATTGCCCGAGCCGCTGCCGCCGGTGCCGCCCCTGCCGGCCACGCCCGCGGCGCCGCCGTTGCCGTTGTCGCCGCCGACCGAGGCGACGCCTGTCCCCTGCGCGACCGATCCGTTCGTGGATGTGAAGCTGACGTTCACCGCGCTGCCGTTGCCGCCGTTGCCGCCATCGCCGCCCTTGCCGCCGCTGCCGCCGTTGCCGCCGTTGCCGCCGGCCGAGCCGCTGCAAGCGCCGCCGGCCGGGCACGAGCTCCCGTTGCCGCCGCTCCCGCCGTTGCCGCCGTCGCCCCCGGCGCCGCCGTTGCCGCCCCTGCCGCCGTCGCCGCCCTTGCCATAGATGGTGATGCTGCTTTGCAGGTCGTTGATGGTGATGGTGAAGGGCTGCGCCGGCTGGCCGTCCGCGCCCTTGCCGCCGTCCGTTCCCGAGGTTCCGGAAACACCCGTCCCGCCGCTGCCGGAGGCCGGGCTGCAGGTGGATTTCCAGTCACAGTTGGCGTTGGTACCGGCTGGGCCATCCGTGCCGTTCTTTCCATTCGAGCCGTCGGTACCGTCGGCGCCGTCCTGACCGACGACATAGAAATCGTAACCATTGGCGAGTGTCATGGTTGGAGCCTCCAAGCCTAGCGTTCAGGAAAGCTTCTTGAGCACCTGGATTGTCATCACCCCGGGGGCATAGATGAGAACCTGGCCGCCGGTGTAGATGTCCATCTCCGCATAGTTCAGGGCGACGGGCACGGCGCCGCTAATGATCAGCGGTTGCCCCGGGCGGACGACGATGGTCTCGCCGGCGAACACCGCCAGATTCATCTCACTGAAGGCGGCCTCGATGGCCGACTTGAGGCCGGGATCGTTCGGGCTCGCCGCAGCGAAGCCGGCCCCGTGGAAGATATAATCGTATGCCGCCGCGGTGAGCCGGGCGTACTCCTCACCGGCGTCCTCGGCCGCCGCCGCGGCGTAGGGGAAGGGCGTGCTGACCGTCCTCGTCATCGCCGCACGGGCGTCGCCGGCCGGGTTCAGCCAACGCCGCATCTCGTCGAGATCGGTGGTGGTGAGGATCTTGGGCTGCACCGCGCTCGGGCCGCCGCTCGTGTCGAGAACGATCGGACCACCATTGGCATTTTCCAGGCGTTGGCCCTCCACGTCGTCCACGGAAATGCCATATAGACTGAGCTGCTCCGTGAAGGCACTGAGCTGCTCGGCCCGCAAGTTCGCAATCATGAATCCTCCTAGTCAATGGAGACATGAGTCATCGCGCGACGATTGCCCCTACGCGCACCACGCACCATGACGTGGCACATCTGTGCCCGGGACGCTTGACGTTCCTTGCGACGAGTGTTTCGTACGGACCGCTTACTCGTCGGCCTCCGCGATTCCCTTCTCGCACCATTTAATCTCTAGGTCAACTCACATATTGACTGACCCGTGTGTGTCCGCCGCTGTGTCAGCGACAGAGGATACCTTACGTCCACGCGACCAGGCTGTGGCGAATCTCGCTCTCCAACAGGAGGACGCGGTGCATGGCCTAGGAACGGAAGACGATGACCGTCCCGCGCCGTCGCAGCTCCGCCTTCAAGGACGCTTCCTGCCTCAGCGCCCTCGTTGGTAGGAGCCGAGGACCTCGGGCTCGACCAGGGGCGCGACGTGCTGCCTAGAAGCGTGAAGCTGGGGAGCGGCGCGGCGCGCACGGACCCAGTTTGCTGACGCGGTGACCACCGCGCGAGACGGTGTTCGCGCAGCGCTCACGACGTCTGGCCACCGACAGCCAGGCGTCTGGCCACCGACAGCCAGACGTGAGATTCCGGAGCGGAGCTCCTTGCGGCCCAGCGAGGCCTGGGCGCCCGTCGAGATGCCGGAGGGCATCCCGAGGCCGATGGGCGTGCTGGTCTGTCTCGACTTCCTGTTTCGAGAGAGCGAGCCGCACCGGAATCTCGTGGCGCCGCGGCTCGGGGCGTGTCGCTTTCTCGCCGTGCCGAGCCTGACGCCGCACCACACGCTGCCCGAATTCACAGGCAAGGCCCTGGAGGAGGCTCGCCGGTACGGGCGGCCGGTGCTCTATTGCGACGGCGCCGGGGGCAGCGGCACCGCGGTCCCACCCTTTCGCTCTGCCGCGCTACACTTCCTCGCGCTGCGATCCGGCTTGATTTGCCTACGCGCCGGAGTGCTCTGTTCGTGCGAGATTGGGCTCGTTGTTCACGCTTGTCGCAATCGTCGCGGATCGCGGAATAGGCAGACGCGCAGGCCGGAGGCTCTCCTCGTCGACCGCCCGCAAATCCAGGCCCGAAGGGGAAAAGGGTGGCTAACTACGGTAGAATCGGCGAGCGAACCGAAGTCATAGCGGGTCCACGAACCTGAACGTCGCGTCGGCCTGGAAGGAGCCCCCGTCTCGGCTTACAAAGAGATGAAAATCGGCGTGACGAATGTAATAGCCGGAGACACTGTACGACTCGAGAGAGAGCCAGGGATCCCCGACGCCAGGTTGAAGCGCGGGCCGGATGCAGAATGTTGCGTCTCGCTTGAAGAGGATTTTATCGGCAAACGGATGCAGCTTGAGCCGCAAATCTTGGTGGCGGAGATAGGCTCCAGGAACATCGCTGGACTCGAAGGAAACGCAGCTACTATTGGCCAGGCCGGCAACGATTCTGAAAGTAGCATCCGCCCTATCCAGCGCAGAATCCACCGTGGTCAGTTCTCCCAGGTAATCTCGGTGACGAATGTACATGCCGGGGAAGTTGTGCGACTCGATCGAGACGAAGTCACCCACCCCACGGGCTTGTGCGGAGACTTCAGGGCCCTCCTCGTCGAGCTCGGGCATGCCATCGGTGCTGCATCCGCTGACCACGATGGCCCAGCACAGAGCCCAGAACGGAGTGAGAGCAACGGTGGAGCAACAGGACTTCGATGACATCATGTTTTGTCATTCCTGGCTGACGAGATCAAATGTTTTCACTCGGAACCTAACAATCGCTGCGGCAGTGTCAAGACTCGCTCCCAGCGCCACGCCTCGTCACGCTTGTGAACGCAAGCGGATTTGTCGCTGACGGCGGATGCGTATAGGCCGTACAAGCGTCGTCGGGAAGTCAATCGGTATCTTGCCTATACGCTACCAGGCTGGAGAATCACACGGAATGAAAGGCTGATTATCCAAGCATGCCTCTCCTAGTGCTCTGACGCGATTCTGTTGAACCAGTCGGATCCGAAAACTCGCTCGGCGTCGCGGACGGTGAACTTCCAGTTGTTCTTGCGGCGAGCTCGGTCCGCAACTGCATTCCATTGCCGGACGCGAGCCCGGAGTTCCTTGAGCGTCGGGATGCGGTTACGGCCGAGGCACTCCCTGGACACGAGGCTGGCTTCGATCTCCGCGGCGTTCAGCCAGCTCGCGTGCTTCGGCGTGTGGTGAAACGCGAAACGCGAGGCAAGCGCGTGGCCCCGCTCGGCCCCGAAGGCCTTGATGAGCGATGCAGGGGTGTGAGTATTGAGGTTGTCGAGCACCAGGTGAATCCGACTCGCCCGCGGGTAGGCGCGGGCGATGCGCTCGGCGGCGAGCGCGAAGGAAGGACGCGTCCGATCCTCGGTCGCGTGGGTGAGATGGCGCCCGGTCTTCGGCTCCACGATGCAGAAGATGTTGGCGGTTCCCCGACGGACGTACTCGTAGTCGATGCGCCGTGGCTTCCCTCGGCGCATCGGCCTGTCGGGCCTTGCGCTGTCGTGCAGGACGACGGGGCGCTCATCGAGCGCTATGACCGGTTCGCTCGGGTCGTGGGGCCGGGCGTACAGCTCCAGCACGTCCTTCATCCGCTCGACGAACGGCGTGTCGATCTTCGGAACGCACCACATTTTTTCCCGCCAGGGTTTGATGTCCTGGTCGGCGAGGGTTCTTCGTATGGTCTCTTGGCTGACCGCGCGAACGATCTTGCCGCTGCTGGAGCGGGCGGCGGCGCGCGAGGGAAGCGGGCTCCGCGACGTCCGGCTTGCCATCGAGCAGCTCTGCAGGGGCGAAGAGCGTGCCCGCGCGTCCGGGGAAACAACCTTCGCTGAGTTCGCCGAGTTGGTTGTTTCTGGAAGGCTCGCCGAGCAATACCCACTGCATGTGAAAGCGCTTCGCCATCCGGAGCAATACCGGCATAAGCTCAATCATGTTCTAGGGGTACTCGGCCCCGTTCCTCTCCCTCGTTTGACGCTTGATCATGCGGATCGAGCGATCTCCATGCTGCCAGGACATCTTGAGGACTCCTCGCGTCAGGGAGTCGCAAAGGTCATTCATCGGATACTCGCGCTCGCGACCTATCCGGCGCGCATCATCGTAAGCAATCCGCTGCCGCGTGGATGGATCCCCAAGGCGGAGGACAACAAGGCCAAAGGCTCCCTCTATCCCGACGAGGATAGGCGCCTCATGGCGGCGGTGAATATGCCGCTGTCCTATCGGATCTTTATGGCTTCCTGATTCGCGAGGGAATGCGGGCGGACGAGGCAGGAAGGCTGGAGCCGTCCGACCTCGATCTCGAGCGCGGCGCCGTGGTGCTCGACGACATGGGGGATTTCGCGCCTCTGGACGAGGCGATCCCCGAGCTGAACGGCAGGGGTGGCCGTTTAGGTGGAAGTGATCCCATGTCTGCCGGACGGGAGGCGGGCTCGCCGTCGCCGAGCAACGGCGCGTCCCTTGTCCGCGCGCTGCACCACCGAGCGCCGGCCGCGGTCGTTGACCACGCCGGCCAGCCCGCAGCGGGCGCCCCGGTGGCTGCATGCGGCCCGTTGGGCCCGCGTTGGGCCACGCCGGCGAGCGACTCGGCCGCGAATCAGACATAACAGATTGAAATTTTTGATATTTCGTCCGTGTCCGCCTCGTCGTCCCAGAAATCCTGGCGGGATTTCTGACGCGCGGGGCCAGCCGGGCCCCGCCCGCCGTCGCCCCCGCGCGGCCGCCCTCCGCCCCGGCGGCGAACGCGCCTGGCCGGAGGCGCCGCGGCGCCCTACCTTGACCGCCATGAAGAAGCTCCGTGTCGATGTCTGGTCCGACATCGCGTGCCCGTGGTGCTACGTCGGCAAGCGCCGGCTCGAGGCCGCGCTCGCCAGGTTCCCGCGCCGGGATGCGGTCGAGGTCGTCTGGCGCGCGTTCGAGCTGGACCCCGCGGCGAAGCGCGTCCAGGACGCGGAGGTCCCCTACGCCGAGCGGCTCGCGAGGAAGTACGGCGCGTCCGTCGCCAAGGCCGAGGGCATGATCCGGCAGATGACCGAGGTGGCCGCGGCGGACGGGCTCGAGCTCCACTTCGAGAAGGTCCGGCCCGGCAACACCTTCGACGCGCACCGCGTGCTGCACCTCGCGGCCGAGCGCGGCGTGCAGGACGCGGTGAAGGAGCGGCTGCTCCGGGCCTACATGACCGAGGGCGAGGCGATCGGCGAGCCCGAGGTGCTCGCGCGCCTCGCCGGCGAGGCGGGGCTCGATCCGGCCGAGGTCCGCGAGGCGCTCGCGGGCGACGCGTTCGCGCGCGAGGTGCGGGCCGACGAGGCCGAGGCGCGCGCCATCGGCATCACGGGCGTCCCCTTCTTCGCGATCGGCGGGCGGTACGGCGTCTCCGGCGCGCAGCCGGCCGAGGCCCTCCTCGGCGTGCTCCAGCGGGCGTGGGACGAGGCGGCCGACGCGCCCGACGCGCCCAACCACGCGCTCGCCGAGGGAGCGGCCTGCGGCCCGGACGGGTGCGCGTGAGCCGCCGGGCGTGATAGAGCTGCCGGCCGATGTCGATTCAATGGTATCCCGGCCACATGACCAAGGCTCGGCGCACGATCGCCGAGTCGATGCCGTCGCAGGACATCGTCATCGAGGTGCTCGACGCCCGCATGCCGCAGGCCAGCGAGAACCCCGTCGTGGCCGAGCTGCGCGGCCGGAAGCCGTGCATCAAGGTGCTCAACAAGAGCGATCTGGCGGACCCGGCCGTGACCCGGGCGTGGCTCCGCCACCTCGAGGAGGAGCCCCCGGCGCTCCTCGGTGAGGCCTCACGTGAAACATCGCGTGAGGCGCCGCCCGGCGGCAAGGTGCTCGCGATCGCGATCTCCGCGACCCAGTCGTCCGAGGCGCGGCGCCGGATCCCGGAGCTCTGCAAGCGCCTCGTGCCCCCCAAGAACGGCCCGGGCAAGGTGGTGCGGGCCATGATCGTGGGGATCCCCAACGTCGGCAAGTCGACGCTCATCAACACGCTCATGGAGCGCAAGGTGGCCAAGGTCGGCGACGAGCCCGCGGTCACGAAGAGCCAGCAGCTCGTCACCTTGAAGAGCGGCATGGCCATCTCCGACAACCCGGGGATCCTCTGGCCGAAGATCGACGACGAGGCGGCCTCGTTCCGCCTGGCCGTGGGCGGGGCGATCCCCGACACGGCCATCGATTACCAGAGCGTCGCCCTCTTCGCGGCGGGGTACTTCCTGCGGCGCTATCCCGAGCTGCTCGTCGCCCGCTACAAGCTGAAGGAGCTGCCGGAGACGGCCGCCGCGCTGATCGAGGAGATCGGCCGCCGCCGCGGCTGCCTGCGCGGCGGCGGGTCGGTGGACCTGCACAAGGCGTCGGACATCCTGGTCCACGACTTCCGCGCCGGGCGCCTCGGGCGCATCAGCCTGGAAGAGCCGCCGGGGCTGGAGTCGCCCTCGGGGATCGAAGAGAGCGCCTGAGCGGCGGCGCGGCGCGCTCGGTGATGCGCGACCTTGTACGGCTGCCTTCCGACCCGCGTGCTACCAGGCAAATACCGATCTTCATGAGGGCTCCCTCCAGCCAGGAACGAACATCTCATCAGGGTAAGCTGGGGTGTCCATCCTGTCAGCGCGCGCTCCAACCTGTTGGACAGTGTCCAATCCGCCGCCTCGCCGTCGAGGCGCGGGCCCTGGCGCTCGGCCGGCGTCGCCCGGGGCGCGGCGGCGCGGCGACGTCGAGCTGCCGCGCATGCTAGGCTCGCCGGTCGGCGTGAACGCCTAGGATCTTCGACCGGCGACGGCCGGCGCCGCTATCCTGCGGGCCACGGCGGCCGCCAGGCGGCGCCGCCGCGACGCCCCGCCCCTCACCCCATCCACTCGACGAGGACCTCACTCCATGGCCGGAAGCAGCCTGCTCGCCCTGATCGACGACATCGCCACCGTGCTGGACGACGTGGCCGTGCTGACCAAGGTGGCCGCCAAGAAGACCGCCGGCGTGCTGGGCGACGACCTCGCGCTGAACGCGCAGCAGGTGACCGGCGTCACCGCCGAACGCGAGCTGCCGGTCGTGCTGGCCGTGGCCAAGGGCTCGATGATCAACAAGGCGATCCTGGTGCCGGCGGCGCTGGCGATCAGCGCCTTCGTGCCCGTGGCCATCACCCCCCTGCTGATGATCGGCGGCGCCTTCCTCTGTTACGAGGGGTTCGAGAAGGTCGCGCACAAGGTGCTGCACTCCGAGCAGGAGGACGAGGCCCACCACGCCGAGCTGGTGCACGCGCTCACCGACCCGAAGATCGACCTCGTGGCGTTCGAGAAGGACAAGATCAAGGGCGCGGTGCGCACCGACTTCATCCTGTCGGCCGAGATCATCGCGATCACGCTGGGCACCGTGGCGGCGTCGCCGTTCGGCACGCAGGTCGCCGTGCTGACCGGCATCGCCCTGCTCATGACGGTCGGCGTCTACGGCCTGGTCGCCGGCATCGTCAAGCTCGACGACGCCGGCCTCCACCTGAGCCGCCAGGGCGATCCGGTCCAGCAGTCGCTGGGCCGCGGCATCCTGAGGGCGGCGCCCTGGCTGATGAAGGGCCTGTCGGTCGCCGGCACGGCGGCGATGTTCCTTGTCGGCGGCGGCATCTTGACGCACGGGGTGCCGTGGCTCCATCACCGCATCGAGGACATGACCCACGGCGTCGGCCCCGTGCTCGGCGCTGTGGTGCCGTCGCTGGCGAACGCCGTGGTCGGTGTCGCGGCCGGCGCGGTGGTGCTGGGCGTCGTGACCGCGGTGAAGCGGGCGCTCGGCCGCGACAAGCACGCCCCCTGAGGCCGAACACGACCCGCGAGCTCGCCTCGCTCCTCCTCGTCGCAGCGTCCGCCCTCGGCTGCACAGCGCCCGCGCCACGGCCGGCGGACGCCGCCCCTTAAGCGGCCGCCGCCCGGCACCTCGTCAACCAGGGATACGTGGTGATCGCGCCGAATTTCCGCGGCTCGACGGGCTACGGCGACGAGTTCGCGTTCGCGAACCGGTTCGACTGGGGCGGCGGCGACCTCGACGACGTGCGCGACGCCGCGGCGTGGGTGGCGCGTACAGGAGGGCCGCATCGCCGCGGTGATCAGCCCTGTCCCGGCCGCACAAGGGCCGCGAGCAGCCTGTCGAGGGCCGCGGCCGGGTCGGCGCCGAGGCCGACGTGGACGCGCGAGGGCTGGACGATGGTGCTGGCCGGCGACACGAGCCAGCCGAAGCGCTCGGCCTGGGGGAGCCCGGCGACGTACCCGCACGCCGGATCGCCGGCGCAGACGCGGCGGATGAAGTCGAGGTGGTTGCGGACCGCATCGAGGTCGAGATCGGGCCAGAGGGCGAGCAGGCGCCGCTCGTCGGGCTCGAGGCGCGCGTCGAGGAAGCCCCGGGCGCGGCAGAAGAGGACCACCCCGACGTTGACGCGCTCGCCGCGCTCCACGCGCGGGACCACGCGCAGCACGGCGTAATCGAAGGGGTCGGCCCCCGCGCGGGCAGGCGGAGGGCTAGCGCCGGGCTCGAGCATCGAGCGCCTCCTCGACGAAGCCCCGCGGCGCCGCGAGGCGGCGGGTCAGGTAGGCGGCATACGCCGCGCGCCGCGCCTCCGCGACCGGCGCGGCCTGCGGCCCGGGCTCGTCCACCGGGTCGGACGAGAACGCCGAGCGCCGCTCTCCGGCGAGCCGGACCGGGGGCGCCTGCTCGACAAGCCACGCGTCCGGGATCGCGGCGACGATCTCCGCGATGCGCTCGGGCGTGAGCCGGGCGCTCAGCGCGGCGTCGGCCGCGGCGAGGTCGCCGGCGAACGGCAAGAGGACGTGGTTCCCGATGAGCGGGAAGCGGTCGGGGGCGTCGGCGAGCGGATCGGTCGCGTCGGTCCAGGCGTGGTGGACGTAGAGCGCCGCGCCGTGGTCGATCAGCCAGAGGCGGCGGTGCCACAGGAGCAGGTTGGGGTTCTTGGGCGTCCGGTCCACGTTGCTCACGAAGGCGTCGAACCAGACGACGGCCGCCGCAAGCCCGGGGTCGAGCGCCGGGCCGGCGAGCGGATGGAAGGCGAGCGACCCGGGCAGGTAGTCGAGGGCGAGGTTCAGGCCGGCGCTCACCGAGAGCAGGTCCGAGAGCTCGGGGTCCGGCTCGGCGCGCCCGAACTCGGGGTCGAGCTCCATGAGCACGATCTCCGGCACCGGCAGCCCGAGCGCGCGCCCGATCTCCCCCGCGACGAGCTCCGCGATGAGCGCCTTCGGCCCCTGGCCGGCGCCGCGGAACTTCAGCACATAGAGCCCGTCGTCGTCGGCCTCGACGAGGGCCGGCAGCGACCCGCCCTCGCGGAGCGGGGTGACGTAGCGGGTCGTGTGGACAGTTCGGATCATGGGGGACCTTGGCGCCATGACGGACCGCGCCCCTCGGGTCAGGCGGCGGTAGTTGACGACATCTCGGCGCTCGATGCCAGCGCGTCGCCGCCGCGCGCGGGTCCGGCGGCTCGCGAGGCGACGCCGCGGCCAGCACCGACGACAGCAGGCGTGCATTTACGTTACGTGAAACGGGGAAGCTGGGTCGAGCTGGGTCGCACCCGAACGCGCGCCCTCGATGATCGATGAGGCCGGCCGGGCGCTCGCTCCGCGCAGCTGCGCGAGAACGAGCGCCGCAGGCCGTCCTGGCTCACTCGCCGAGGTGATCCAGCCGCGAGCCAGGCACGGTCTGGTAGTCACCGAGCAGCAATCCCTGCAGATCGGCCGTGAACTCGAACGGACCGATCACATGAATGACCTCGCCGCTCGCGCCACCGGCGCCGCCCTCGCCGCTCGTGCCGCCAGCGCCGCCCTCGCCGCTCGTGCCACCGGCGCCGCCCTCGCCGCTCGTGCCACCGGCGCCGCCCTCGCCGCTCGTACCACCGGCGCCGCCCTCGCCGCTCGTACCACCGACGCCGCCCTCGCCCGTCGCGCCACCGGCGCCGCCCTCGCCCGTCGCGCCACCGGCACCGCCCTCGCCGCCAGCGCCCGTCGCGCCACCGGCGCCGCCCTCGCCGCCAGCGCCCGTCGCGCCACCGGCGCCGCCCTCGCCGCCAGCGCCGCTCGTGCCGCCGGACCTCGTGACGGTGATGGAGTCGACGTAGACCACGGTCGGGTTGGCCCAGGGCCCCGCGCTACCTGCATCGACCTTGAGGCCGATGCGCCTCACCTTGTCCTTTTCGAACTTCGGAGGGTCCGTAGCGGCCGCAGCGGCGGCATCGACGTCAATGGTGAGCTCCGTCCACTCGCTCAGACTGCTGAAGTCCGTCCACGCCCAGGGGACGCCCGCCCAGGTCTGGTCCTGTCCGTTCTGTACGAACGTCTGCACCCCACCGCCGGTGGCGGCGTGGGCCTTCAAACGGAACGTGACGGTGGCGCCGGTCAGGTCGACGAGCGCCGGGAAGTCGAACTGGAACAGCGTCCCTGTGGTGGCCGCGGTGAGCGGCACGGCCAGCCGGGCGCAACCCGAGCAGCTCTCGTCCGGACCAGGACCGATGTCTGGAGCGCCGCCCCCGCCGCCTTCATTCGTGCCGCCCTCGCCGCCTTGGCCGCCCTCGCCGCCTTGGCCGCCCTCGCCGCCTTGGCCGCCCTCGCCGCCCTCGCCGCCCTCGCCGCCTTGGCCGCCTTCGCCGCCTTCGCCGCCGCCCCCCGTGCTGGTCGAGCCCCCGGAGCCGCTCGTCGACGTGCTGGAGGAGGTGCCCCCGCCGCTACCGCCGCCGTCGTCGTCGCCGCAACCCGTCAACGCGAACGCGCCGGCCACAAATCCACATAGCGCCAAAGAAAGTACTGATCTCATCGCATCCTCTCCATGTGTCCTACGCGCGGTCGCGCGGCTGAGTATCGCCGTTCGCCGTACCTGCTCTTGCCGTACCCGAGCTCTCTCCGAACCCGCCGCGCGGGCGCGACGTTATCCCGAAGCCGGAATTTTCTCAACGGCGCAGGTGGACTTTTCCGAAACGCAGCCCTCGGCGCGCCGGACGCTCATCGATCGTCGGTTTCGCCGCCTGCGCGGGCCGCGCCCGAGGTGCTCTCGGATCCCGCCTGGAGACCCGACCGTCCGGCGAGACGACATGGCGCTGATGGCCGTGGAGCTCGACGGCGCCGGCTTCTTGAAACAGGGCCAGCACGGCGCGCTCGTAATCTGGCTCGCATGCGGCGAACACGGCCTCGGTGCAGTCGCGCCTCTCAGGCGGCTCCGGCGAGCAACCGCTCGATCTCGTGCATCGTCTCGACATCATCGCCGACCATCGCCTTCATCGACTGGATCCTGCGGCACACGATCGCGGCGATCTTCTCTTCAACGGTGTCGTCGGCATACGCCCAGTAGACCTGCGCAAAGCGTCCATCGCGGTGACAGCGGCCCTCGATCTGCGCCATCTGGATGGCCGACCACCGCAGATCGTGGATCACCTCCGAGCGCGGCGCCTCGTTGTGCTCGCCCTGGTGGAGCGAGATCCCCTCTTCCACGGTGAACAGCACAACGGGCGGCTCGCCGCGCTGGAAGCGGAGGCGCTCGGCCTCCTTCTCGCCGGCCGGCAGCGCGCCGTGGATCAGCGCGCACGGGACGCGCTCCCGGGCCAGCGCGGCCTGCACGGCCTCGAGCGTCTCCATGAACGCGACGGAGACCGCGACCTGATGCCCGTTGTCGAGCAGCTCACGCACGAGCTCCACGGTGCCTGGCACGCGGATGAGCGAGCTCTTCTGCCGCAGGCGCAGCGTCGCGGCGAGCGCCGACCTCGGGTTCGCGCCCTTCGGCACGAGCTCCATCTCCCGGCGGAACGCGGTCCAGGCCTGCGCGTAGAGCTCCCGCGCGGAGGCATCGAGCTCGAGGGGGGTGAGGATGCGGTTGATCTCGGGCCAGCCAGCCACGTCCTCCGGGCGGCGCCGCATCCCTACCGCGGGACGGCCGTCGAACAGGAGGGCTCGCACCTTCTCGCAGTCCGCCGGATCGCCGCGCCAGTCCCACCTGCCGAAGGCGCCGCGCGCGACCCCGAGCCCCTGGTCGGCGCACCACTGCTCGAAGTCCTTCAGATCCGCGGAGCGGCTCCCGGTCGCGCTGGCCAGGAGCGGCGCGAGATACGACAGCTCCAGCGGGTTCTGCCCCGCGGTGGCCGAGAGCCACAGCACGAACCGTGCGCGTGCGTTGAGCTTGACCGCGAGCTTGGAGCGCGCCGCCGCCGGGTTCTTGCAGCGGTGGCTCTCGTCCCAGATCACCACGTCGAACTCCGCGGCGCTGCCGGCGCGCGCCAGTCCCTTCTTCGATCGGATCCTTCGCCGCGCCTCCGGGGTCACCTCGAAGAGCTTGCCGAGCCGATCATAGTTGATGATCACGACCTGCTTGCCTGCGTCGCCCATGGCCTGGACGGTGCGGCGCCAGTGCGCGACGACGGCGAGCGGGCAGACGATCAGCACCGTCGTGACGTCCGGCATCCCGAGGACCGCTGCCCAGGCGGTGATCGTCTTGCCGAGGCCGACGTCGTCGGCGAGGAGGAACCCGGCGCGCCTCGCGGCTTTCGCGGCGGCGATGGCCCGCACGCCGTCCAACTGGTGCGGGCGGGGGACGATCGCGCCGGCGGGGGCGGCCGGCGCGGGCGCGGGGTCGTCGTTGAGCGCGAGCTCGATGCGTCGCTCCCACGAGTACGGCGCGGCGCGGAGCGGCGCGAGGGCCGGCGGGAGCGTCTCTGCGCGAACGACGAACACGCCGTGCGCCGCGTCCCAGCGCGCGCCGCTCGCGGACGCGACCGCGCGCATCGCGAACGGGACGTCGAGCACATGGGCTCGCTCCGCCGCCGCGCGCGGAGCAGGGGCCGCTGGAGCGGCCCCGCTGGAGGCTCTACGCGGGGCCGAGACCGTTCGCTTGGCGCGCATCGTCGTCATGACGGCCCTGATACCAGCGCGGCCGCGCGCACGCGCAGGATTCGGCGTGAAGGCGCAGGCGAGACCTCCTTCTCGAGCGCCTTCGGGAGCTCGCGCGATCAGTCGGCGATGTGAAGCAGCGTCGAGCCTGCCACTGGCATATAATCGCCGATCACCATGGGCTCCACGCCGGTCGTGAACTCGAACGGGCCCACCACATGAACCACATCTCCACCGGGGCCGCCGCCCTCGCCGCCCTCGCCGCCCTCGCCGCCAGCGCCGCCAGCGCCGCCAGCGCCGCCCACGCCGCCGGCCCCAGCCACGCCACCTTCGCCACCCACGCCGCCGGCGCCGCCCTCGCCGCTCGTGCCACCCGCGCCGCCTTCGCCGCCGGCGCCGCTCGTGCCGCCCGCGCCGCCTTCGCCGCCGGCGCCGCTCGTGCCGCCCGCGCCGCCTTCGCCGCCGGCGCCGCTCGTGCCGCCCGCGCCGCCTTCGCCGCCGGCGCCGCTCGTGCCGCCCGCGCCGCCTTCGCCGCCGGCGCCGCTCGTGCCGCCCGCGCCGCCTTCGCCGCTCGCGCCGCCCTCAGCGCCCTCGCCGCCCGCGCCGCGCTCGCCACTCGGGCTCCCGGCGCCGCGCGCACCGCTCATGCTCGCGGGCCTCGTGACCGTGATGGAATCGACGTAGATGACGGTCGGGTTGGCCCAGGGCCCCGTGTCGCCCGCCGTGACCTGAAGCCCGAGCAACGCCACCACGGTTCCCTTGAAGAAGGGAGACGTCGAGGCCGCGGCATCGACATCGATCGTGATGTCCACCCACTCTCCCAGGCCGGCGACCGGATTCCATTCATAGCCGATGTTCGCCCAGAACAGGTCAGCCCCGTTTTGCACGAACGGCTGCAGGCCACCCTTCGTGCCGGTGTGGGCCTTCACGCGGAACGTGACGAGGGAGCCGGTCAGGTCGACCGGCTCGTCGAACCCGATGAAGAACTGCGTCGCTTGCCCTGCGCTCATGAGCGGCACGGAGAGCCGCGCGCAACCGGAGCACTGCTCGTTCGGATCGGTGCTCCCACCGCCGCCTGCACCCGAGCCGCCGCCGGCAGCTCCCGTGCCGTTCGAGCTGCCGGTCCCGCCTGTCAAGCTCGACGTGCTGGAGCTGGAGGGGCTCCCGCCAGCGCCGCCGCTGCCCAAGCCGCCGTCGTCACCGCAACCCGCTACGGCGAACGCGCCGACCAGCAAACCGGTTATTGCCAGAGAATGAACGGTTCTCATCCGAGCCCCTCCTTGGATCTATCCCGCGAGGATGCGCGGCCGAAGCCGCCGTTCGCCGTAACGGCTGCCGCCGCACCCGAGCTCCTCCGAGCCAACGCCGCAACCTCGAGATTATCTTGCACCGAGCGCTTTCTCAACAGCAAGGACGATCGAATACGTTGTCAGGAGCACAGCGAGCGCGTTTTGCGATCATGGATCGCTGGGTACGCTGCGAGGGCGGCAGCCACATCAGACCACCTGTGGAGTCGAGCTCGGAGCGCAGCGCGCCTCTGGCGCCGGCGGCCGAGCGCTCAGGGGCGCTCGACCGTGGCGCGATGACGCCGAGACGACGGCGGCGCCGTTCACGGGGCCCGTCAAGGCGCAGGGCTCAGCGCCCGCCCGAGGCCGGCGCCGCGGTGGGGTGGAGTAGCATCAGGGCGATCGCCGCGACATAGAACGAGAGGCCCGCCAGCAGGAACGCGATGGCGACGCGGTAGATCGTGGTCTTGCGATCCCGGTAGGCGAGGGAGACGAGGAGCCAGCTGCGCATGTCGTTGCCCGGCTGCTGGGTGAGCCAGCGGATGTGCTGCACACCCCAGACGATCAGCGTCGCGGCGAGCAGGACGATCCCCACGCCGGCGATGATCAGCCCCTGCGCGGCGCGGCTCGTGCCGGCGATGAGGCGGCCCGAGAAGCCGGTCGTGGTGATGACGATGCCGCACAGGCCGATGAGCACCTGGGCGCGGTTGTGGAGGACGGCGAACTGCCCCTCCACGATCCTGTGCGCGACCTCCCAGGACTCGGCCCCGACGAGCTTGATGAACCGGTCCACCTCTTCCTCTCGCGCAACGCTCTTCATGACCGACGCCGTAGCACTCCGGCGCCCGCGCCTCATGCCCCTCGCGCGTCCGCCCGCCTCGCGCCCGGGCGCGGCTCGGCTCGGGCAGCGCCCGGCTCACCCGTCGCCGCGGCGCGCCGCACGGGCGAGGAACAGGCAGAACGCCGCGAGGGTGAGCGCCGCCATGAGCGCGCCGGCGACCCACAGCACGGGGCGGTGCCCATAGCGATCGACGCCCATTCCCACGACGGGCGCGAGCAGCACGAAGGCGAGGCGGAACAGGAAGCTGCGGAGCGACACGCAGCTCGCGCGATCGCTGTCGGGCGCGAGCCGCTGCTCTGCGTGGTGGAGCAGCGGCATGTGGAGGCCGCGCATGAACGTGAGCAGGAAGTAGAACGCGAACCCGAGCGCGTGATGGGAGAGCGCCAGGCCGAGGTACCCGGCCGCCACAAGGGCGACGCACACGAGCAGCGTCCCCGTCATGCCGAGGCGGCGGCCGGCGCGCTCGCTCAGCATCGCGCCGATCGCTGTGGTGAAGCTCGCGATGGCCCACATGGGGCCTATCCACGTGACCTCGGCGCCGGCCTCGGTGGCGTACAGGGCCATGAGCCAGGTGGGCAGATACGACGCGAGCGCGAACACGACCCCGAGCAGCAGCACCGCGCGGAAGTCGGCGCGCTCGAACAGCGCGTCGCGCACGATCGCGCGCATGCGGCCGAGGTGGTCCTCGACCTTCGGCTGCGCGCGCTGGGTCTCGCCGAACCGGAGGGCGATCCCGAGGGCGAGCACCCAGGCCACGACCTCGAGCAGGAACGGCAGGCGAGACCAGCGCGCGTACAGGAAGCCCGCGATGAGGGCGGAGCTCCCCGAGGCGATCTGCGCGATCGAGCGCATGCGGCCGTACCAGCGGGCGAACTCGTGCTCCCTGCCCTGCTCGCGGAGCGAGTCGTAGAGCAGCGCGGAGTCCGCCCCCGAGACGAGCGAGAACCCGACGCCGAGCACGAGCTCGGCGAGCAGCACCGACCAGAGCGCGTGCGCGAGCGCGTAGACCAGCCAGCCGAGCAAGATGCTGCACGAGCCGAGCACGAGCGCGCGGCGATGGCCGAGGCGGTCGGCGATGTAGCCGGAGGGGAACTCGAAGAGCGCGATGCTCAGGCTGAACGAGGCCTGCACGCTCATCATCGTGGCCACGCTCATGCCGATGTCCTTGGTCCAGAACAGCGGAAAGATGGCCGCCGGGAACATCAACGAATGCACGCCGTAGTAGGCGCAGATGAGCCAGGGGTTCCGCTGGACGGGCGACATGACAGGAGGGCGCGAGCTTACGCCGTCGAGGGCGCCGCGTGCTCGAGCGGCGGGGCCCCGCGCCGCGCGACGAACAGCCTCTCCTCGGGCCTACCGTGATCGCGAGACGAGGGAAGCACCGGGGTGACGCGGGGATGGCGCGGAGCTCCCGACCCGCTTCGGCGTCGCGGGCGTTCCTTATGCCGCGCGCCCGTATTTCACGTCGTACTTCAGGAGCTGGACGCCGTTCGCGTACGGCTTCGAGCCGACGAGCGCCAGCTCGACCTTCCTGGTGCTGCCGCCAAAGAGCCTGACCCCATGGCCGAAGAGGATGGGATTCACCTTGAGGATCAGCCGGTCGATGAGCCCGCGATCCAGGAGAAAGCCGGCGAAGGCGCCGCCGCCGCAGAGATAGATGTCCGCGCCGTCGACCGCCTTCAGCCCCTCGACGACCGCGACCTCGTCGCGATCGACGACCCGGACCTCCGCATTCTCGTCGAAGCGCAGCGTCTTCGAGAAGATGTGGTGTTCCATGTGCGGGTAGGCCCGCTTCCCCGGGACGAGCCCGAAGGGATAGCCCCACTCGTACGTCTTTCTCCCCATCAAGACGGTGCCGTAGCCCTTCAGGCGCTCGGCGTACTCGGCAGCGTGCTCCCCCTCCATCAGGAAACCGTCGACCGAGCCGTCCTCGTGCGACACGAAACCGTCGAGCGTCACCGCGACGTCGTATATGATCTTTCTCACTCGAATCCTCTCGTCCTCGAAACCAGCCTCGCTCCCGCTAGAACTCGGTCCCGATCATGTACCTGAGCTGCCCTGTCTTCAGCGAGATCACGTAGACCGCCGTCCAGCTGGCGAAGAAGACGTCGTTCGCCGAGACCGAGATCCCCGACGAGACCTGCGACTTCTTGTGGACCTGCACGTCCCACAGCCGCTTGCCGGCGGCGCCGTCGAAGCAGGCGAGGCGCGTCCCCTGGCTGTGATCGTTCATGTCGTAAGGGACGACGAGGAGCCCGCCCTCGTAGGCCGCCTCCTCGGTCCCCGACGCCTTCGTGGTGAGCGGATCGACGCCGGGCACCACGTCCTTCCAGAGGACCTTCTTCTTGTCGACCGCGGCCACCATCTTGACCTGGCTGCCCTTGCTGCGGCGGCCGAGCAGGAACCGCGGCCCGGGCCCGCTCGGGACGAGCGCGCTATGCGCCGACATCCCCTCGACGTCGTGCAGCCGGGGCAGCCCGAGCTTGTCGAAATCGGACCAGCTGACGAGCCGATAGCCGGGCGCCTCGCCGGCGTTCGAGCTCGGGACCGGCTTGCAGGCCGCGTCCTTCGCGAGCTCGCGCCGCTTTCCGCTCGCCGGCTCCAGCCCGTGCTTCGCGTCGTCGACCGTCTCGACGACGATCACGCCGTTGCCCTCGCACACCCGCCTCGGCTTCTCGCCGAGCGACGCCGACCACGACGGCGTCCCGGTGCGCAGATCGTAGGCTTGCGCCTTGCCCAGCCCGTCGATCGAGATCACCCGATCGAGGACGACCGCGCGCCGCGCCTCGTGGCCGGTCGCGTCCTTGGTGAGGACCGCCGTCTTCCACACCTGCTTCCCGTCGCGCCCGTCGTAGGCCGCGATCCACTCCTCCCCGCCGGGAATGGCGCTCTTGCCGATCACGTCCGGCGCCCCGTCGCCGTTGACGTCGGCGAGCATCGGCCGGTCCTTGAAGTGCGTTTTGGGCCCGATGCCGCTCAGAGGCCGCGCCCCGGCGCCGGACGCCCCCGGCGTGCGCAACGCGACGACGCCGGCGACCACGCCGGCCACGACCATGGAGACGACGGTCCCCATCACGGTGAACGCCGCGACGTTGCCGGATGGCGGGGCGATCCGGACGACGTGCATGCCCTGCGGGACCGGCGCGGTGGTCGGCTTCCTGCCGCGATCGATCAGCGACCGCGCGCCGCAGTACTGGCAGGTGGCGGCGTCCATCGCCGGCTGAACCGGCAGCGGGGCGCCGCATCGCGGGCATCGGGTGTCGACGATCCTTGCCATCGTCCAACTCTACACGAGCTCCGCCGTCTATTTCTTCTCTCGCGCGATCCTGCGCCCGCCGGGGACCGCGCCGCGCGGGTCGGCGGGCGCACGATCCAGGAGGGCCGCGCGGGTCAGCCCCTTCCCGCCGAAGCGCTCGGCCACCTCCGCCACGACGCCCTCTAGCCGACGGCGGCGCTCGGAGGCGACGGGGAACAGGCTCAGGGTCGGGCCGCCGGTCTGGCGCGTCAGGTCGCCCGCGGCGATGCCGACGAGCCGCACCGGTCGCGAGAGGTCGAACCTCGAGAGCAGCCCCCGCGCGCACGCGTAGATCGAGTCGGTGTCCCCGACCGGCTCGGACAGCCGGGTCTGGCGCGTCCGCAGCGTGAAGTCCGAGTACTTGAGCTTCACCGCCACCGCGCGGCAGGACAGGCCCGCCTTGAGCAGCCGCCGCGCCACGCGGCCCGACAGCTCGAGCAGCCAGCGCTCGATCGCCTCCCTGCCCAGGAGGTCCTCCTCGACCGTCTCCTCCGCGCCGATCGACTCCGCCTCGCGGCCCGGGACGACCGCGCGGTCGTCGACGCCGGCCGCGAGGAGCCGGACGTGCTCGCCCCACGCCGGGCCGAGGAGCTCGTGCAGGCGCGGCGCCGGGCAGCGCGCGAGGTCGCCGACGGTCGCGAGCCCCGCCGCGCGGAGGCGCTCGGCCGCGCGCGGGCCCACGCCCCACATGCGCTCGAGCGGCAGCGGCGCGAGGAAGGCGGCGACGTCCTCGGGGACCACGACGAGGCCGTCGGGCTTCTGCAGATCGCTCGCGATCTTCGCGGCGAACTTGCACGACGCGACCCCGGCCGAGGCCGTGAGCCCGAGCTCGCCCTGGATCGCGCGCTTGATCTGCGCCGCGATCGCCGCGCCCTCGCCGAAGAGCGCGCGGCTCGCGGTCACGTCGAGGAACGCCTCGTCGAGCGACAGCCCCTCGACGAGCGGCGTGAAGCGGCGGAAGATCCCGAAGACCTGCGCGCTCACCTCGGCGTAGCGGGCGTGCCGCACGGGCACGACGACCGCCTGCGGGCAGCGGCGGATCGCCTCGGCCATCGGCATCGCCGAGCGGGCGCCGGAGGGGCGCGCCTCGTACGAGGCGGCCGCGACGACGCCGCGCCGCGAGGCGCCGCCGACGAGGACCGGGCGGCCCCGCAGCGACGGGTCGTCGAGCTGCTCGACCGACGCGAAGAACGCGTCCATGTCGATGTGGAGGATCTGGCGCATCGCGGGGGAGCGATCGCACCCCGGGAGCGCGCCGGGATCAACCGCCCCGACGGCCAGCCGCCGCCTGATCCCTCACGGCGCGCCGCGCCGCCTCCGCAGCAGCGTCCGCGCGCGCACCGCGCCGCTTCTCGAGATCCCGGTCGACGCAGCAAGAAAACGACGCCGTCCCGCGCGATTCGAGCGAAGGACGACCGGGGGCGCCGGCATCCACAAGGCAACCGAGCAGCGACGCAGGGCCCAGCCGGGCCTCGAGGGTCGAGCCCGCCGTCGGCCATTCCTGTCGAGGCGCTCCGTGCCTCGCACGCAGGGGGGATGACTCCATGAGAAAGTCGTATCTGGCTCTGACGGAGTTGTCCTGTGTCGTGGTCCCGCAGCGGGTGCGGCGCTCGTCATGCGAGCTGCAGTTGGCGCGCACCGTTCCGCGCAGCATGCGCGGCGAAAGGAGCATCATGGTCGTTGTTGGTATGCGGAGTGCAGAAACCTTCCTCGCCGTGGCGATCGCCACGAGCGCAATCATGGGGTGCTCGAGCCCCCCTGCGGAAGGCCTGGGAGAGGATCTGGATGGGGTCGAGGCGCCGGTCATGGCGCTGGCCGGTGATGAGCCTGTGTCAGAGTCGGAGGTGAAGCTCATCGTCGAAGGCGTCGCGGCAGCTTATGCCGCTGACGCGCAGGCCCACGCGGCGCAGTTCACCGTACGCGTCATGGGCTCGTCAACGCACATCGATATCGCCGCGGATCGCACCTGGAACATCGTCGTGGGGACCGACTTCTTCCGGGCCGGCCTCACGCGCGACCTCGCGACATTCATCGGCTGCCACGAGGTGGGCCACGCGCTTGGCGGCTTCCCGTTCAAGGACGGTCCGCCGCAGCGCACCCAGGTGGACGGGCTCGCGGAAGGCCAGTTCGGCACGGTGAGCGCATCCGAGGGCCAGGCCGACTACTTCGCATCGAAGGACTGCCTTGCCCGGATCTGGGGCGATGACATCGACGAGAACAGCACGTACCGGACGCGGGTGTCGCCGGCGACCAAAGCCCGCTGCGACGGCGTATGGGCGAGCGACGCGGAGCGCGATCTCTGCTACCGCCTCGCGGCGGTCGCCAACGACTTCGGCGTCTGGCTCGGCCGGACGCCGGCATCGACCGACACGCCGTCGACGAGGGTCCTGACGGGCACCAACGTCAACAACATGGCGGCTCAGTGCCGCGTGGACACCATCTTCGCCGGCGCCCTGTGCCCGGTGCGAAACCCCGGCGCCGACATCCCCGGTCTCGTCCCGCCGTACGCGCGCCTTGTCGAGATCGATCCCACGGTCGAGGCGGACGCCGCGTACGCCGCCTGCGCGGAGGGCCCCGGCGCGCGTCCGCGCTGCTGGTTCCGGCCGAACTCCACGCCGTACGACTGCTCGTCCGTGCCCGAGGCCGGCGACTGCGTCGTCACCGAGGAAGGCGTGTCCGCCGAGCGGGTCTGTTCGCCGCGGATGGGGATCGAGATCTTTCCGTGCGCGGTCGGCACGAGCTGCGAGCTGGAGGAGGGCGGCTTCCCGGTCTGCGAGCTGGACACGAACTGAGGCGGCGCTCCGACCGACGCCGCTCCCAGCTGCGAATCTACCCCGGTGGCTGCGAGTAGACACGCCCCTCGACCGCCATGTGCGCTGATCCCCAGGTGACGGCAGGCTCCCGCCGGCCGCGGTGCAGCCGCCGGCGCGCCGGTGGTACCATCGCCCGGTCATCGTGGAGCTCCGACCCGACGCCGTCATCGCGGACAAGCTGCACCTGCTGAGGCCTCTCGGGCAGGGCGGGATGGGGGTCGTGTGGGCGGCGCGGCACCTCGCCCTCGACACCGACGTCGCGGTGAAGTTCATCCGCCCCGAGCGGGTTGCGGAGAGCCCTGCCCTCGTCGCGCGTTTCCACCGGGAGGCGAGGGCCACGGCGCGGATCGCGCACCCGCACGTCGTGCAGGTCATGGATTACGGGGCCGTCGACGGCGCCGTGCCGTACCTCGTGATGGAGCTCCTGCGCGGGTTCTCGCTCGCCGAGCTCCTCGAGCGCGGCGGCCGCCTCAGCTTCGCCACCGCGAGGTCGCTCGCGCGGCAGGTGGGGAGCGCGCTCGAGAGCGCCCACGAGCGCGGCATCGTGCACCGCGACATCAAGCCCCACAACGTCTTCATCACGGAGGGGGGCAAAGGATACCCGCTCTTCGTCAAGGTGCTCGACTTCGGCGTCGCGAAGATGGCGGGCGACGCGGCGGCGCCGGCGGCGAACCCCGCGCTCACCGAGACCGGGATGGTGATCGGATCGGCCCCTTACATGAGCCCCGAGCAGCTCGAGGGGAGCAAGGACGTCGATCTCCGCTCGGATCTCTGGTCGCTCGGCGTCGTCCTCTACGAGACGTTGACCGGCGCGCAGCCGTTCCAGGGCAGCTCGTTCGTCGCCGTGGGCGCGGCGGTCCTGAAGGGGAAGTTCCGCCCCGTCACCGAGCAGAGGCCGGACCTGCCGGCGTCGATCGACGACTGGTTCGCCAAGGCGCTCTCCGTCGATCCGAGCAGCCGCTTCAAGTCGGCGCGCGAGATGGTCGAGGCCTTCCTCGCCCTGGAGGCGCCGTTCGTGGAGGTCGACGCGCCCGCTGACCGCCATCACCCCGCAGCGTTCGCCACGACGATGGCCGCGCCGGTCGATCTCCGGGGCGCCCCCCACGGCGCGGGTGAGCTCGCGAGAGAGCCCGCGACCTCGGGCGCGCTCGCTGCATCGGGCGCGCTCGCTGCATCGGGCGCGCCTGCGGGCGCCCCTGCGACGGCGGGCTCCGCCGCCGACTCCGCGGCCGGTCACACCGCGCTCCACCCGCCCGGCGCGAAGCGGCCCGCGGCGCGGGGCCCCTCGGGCGCGCGCGCGCCCCGCCTCCGGCGCGCCGTGCCGCTCGCCGCCGCGTGCGCGGCGGGCGCGGGGGTGTACCTCTTCCTGCGCCCGCCGCCGGCCGCGTCGGGCGGCTGCCCGGGCGGCATGGTCCTCATCGAGGACGCCGAGCTCCAGATGGGCTCCGTCGCCGACGCGGAGACGCCGAGCGACGAGACGCCGCGGCACGGCGTGACCGTGAAGGCGTTCTGTCTCGACGTCACCGAGGTCACGGTGAAGGCCTACTCGGACTGCGAGGCCTGTGAGCGCCCGCGGCGAACCGTCGAGTCGGAGGGGCTCACGCCGAACGGCCGCGCCTTCTGGAGCCAGTTCTGCAACGGCCCCGACGCGCCGGACCACCCCATCAACTGCGTCGACTGGTACCAGGCGAAGGCGTACTGCGCCGCCTCCGGCAAGCGGCTGCCCACCGAGGCAGAGTGGGAGCTCGCGGCGCGCGGCAACGACGCATGGACCTACCCCTGGGGCGACTCGCCTCCCTCGGGCGAGCGCCTCAACGCCTGCGGGCCGGAGTGCAGCGGGATGCTGACGGAGCGGCTAGAGAAGGTGGGCAAGGGCCCGTGGCCTCGCATGTACAACGACGGCGACGCGGCCCCGGCGACGGCCCCCGTCGGACGATCGCCGGCAGGGAGATCGCCCGCCGGCGTCCTGGACCTGGCCGGCAACGTCTGGGAGTGGACCGACAGCCATTATTGCCCCTACGACAGGGACGACTGCGACGACTCCCGCCGCGTGCTCCGCGGCGGCGGGTGGGACACGGTCGAGAGCCAGTACGTGCGCTCCGCCCACCGCCGCCCGAGCGCTCCCACGGCGCGCGGCTGGAGCATCGGCTTCCGCTGCGCCAAGGCCCCTTAGTTCTGCGGGTCAGAGATCCTGCCAGGACATCTGCGGCAGGCTGCACCCACCTGGCCAGTGCTACAAGGATTGAGCAGCTTGCGATAGCGGCCCTTGAATCAGGCCCGCAGGCTCGGCCGAAGCAGTGAATCCAATCGACACCCCCCCATTGCCTTCACCAAGAGCAGAGCACCCTATCGCACCCCTGGCTCAACACAAGAACGCAGAATTTCTTCCGGTGCTTCATCGACGATATGCGAACTGGTCCTCGTCGCGATTGCTGTCCCATGGACTCCCGCTTCCATGGCCAGAACAGATTCCGGACGATAGTAGGCCCACGGATGCCGTCTGTTGTAGTCCGATGGAACGTTCGGGCCGCGCCCGTCCGAGCTTCGGGCCAATCGAATAAACGACGTCAAGTCAAGCTGAGCTATAAGCTCGTCGATCGGATCGACCGTGTCGAGACCTAAAAATGGGGTACCGACACGGGTGTCCAAGCCCAACCCAGGGTTTCTCGGAACGATCGCATCGATTGCGTCCCGATCCAACACCCAATCGTATCTATATTCCGCCCCGCCTTGCCCGGCGGCGCATTGCGCAAAAGACACCGGACGCGCGATCGGACACACTTTCAGCACAGCCTCAGCCGACAGGCCTGCAAGCTTGACTGCCCCGTGCAATTCAACATTTCCACCCTGGTCCACCCGGAAGCCTTTTATCCGGTTCGCCCGGAAAAACGCTCGTTCGTCTTCGATCTGAGCGACCGTCATGCCCATTACCCAATTCGGATCGAACTGGTCGCTGTACACATGCTCCCGGCTGTCGAATGTGTAGACATAGGTGGACGAACATTCAAGGGGAGATACTCCAAGCAATCGATCGCGCCGAAAATAAACGACCTGTTCCTCGCCGCCGCGCATGCAATCGAACATCTCGTCGGGAAATCTGGCCACCAACTCGCTCGGCGACTCTGCGGCCATGTAATCCCGATCGCTTGAAGTGTGCACCCTCGTCGCGCCGCCAACAGCCGTAATGTACTCAATCGCGCCGAGGCGAATGTATCCACACACACGCATCGAGCTCTTCAAGAATGGAACTTCCACGAATGGCTCATCCCCTTGGATGACGCTCAACAAGGATTCGATCGAGCGACTTTCCAGGTAACGTCGTCCATGGAGGTCATTGAGGAGCGTCCCCTTCTCCTCCTGCAACAAAAATTCGATGGCGCGAGGCCGAATATAAAGAGGCGGACGGTTGCCCGATGAATATGGCAGCGTAATGAAGCTCACC
This sequence comes from Sorangium sp. So ce590, assembly GCF_051521365.1. Classification (NCBI taxonomy): domain Bacteria; kingdom Pseudomonadati; phylum Myxococcota; order Polyangiales; family Polyangiaceae; genus Sorangium; species Sorangium sp. So ce590. Next base: position 1,835,690 of record NZ_CP150346.1, on the reverse strand, counting down.
TGTGGTCCTCTTGAAATTTCAGGAGGTATCCGAACCCCGTCGCGAGGCGGCTCACGTAAAATGCGCCCCGCGTGTAGCTGGCGAGCCTACTCCAGCGTCGGCGAGCGCAAGACGAAGGCGTAGCCCCGATGGATCAGCCGGACCACGAGCTCCGAGAGGAGCAGGAGCACCACGATCGCGCCGCACAGCGCGACGAGGTTGTGGAGGAGCAGGTCGAGATGCAGAGTCGTCGAGGCCGTCGAGACTACCGCCCGATCTGGACGTTCTCAAGCACGCCGAGAGCGTCGGGCACCAGCACCGCGGCGGAGTAATAGGTGCTCACAAGGTGCGAGGTAATGGCCTTCCCGTCGGTCTCCATCCTGCGGGCCGAGACGCCGGGCTCGATCTCATCGGGGAGGCCCGTGCGGTGGAGGCCGATGACGCCCTGATGCTCCCGCCCGGTCCGCATGACGAGAATGGAGCTCGTCTCGTCCTTGTTGATCGGGATCTTGTCGCAGGGCAGGATCGGGACGCCGCGCCACGCCGCGACCTTCGCGCCGGAGAGCTCGACGATGGCCGGGTAGATGCCGCGGCGACTGCACTCCCGGTGGAAGGCGGCGATCGCGCGCGGGTGCGCCAGGAAAAACTGCGACTTGCGGCGCCGACAGAGGATCTCGTCCATGTCGTCGGGCGTCGGGCGGCCGCTCCGGGGATGGAGGCGCTGCTTCAGGTCGGCGTTGTGCAGGAGGCCGAAATCACGGTTGTTGATGAGCTCGTACTCCTGCCGCTCGCGCAGGGCCTCGACGGTCAGGCGGAGCTGCTCCTGGAGCTGATCCATCGGATCATTGAAGAGATCCGAGACGCGCGTGTGGAGCCGGAGGACCGTCTGCGCGACGCTGAGCTCGTATTCACGCGGCGCGGTCTCATAATCGACGAACATCCCCGGGAGCGCGCGCTCGCCCTTGTGACCGGCGGTGATCGCGATCGCCGCCTGTCCGAGCTTGTCCTGCGGCTTCTTCAGCCGCTCCTTGAGCGACTCGACGTGCGCGTGGAGCGCCGGGGATCGCGAGATGAGCTCCTCGAAGACGCGCTGCGGGAGCTCGAGCACGATGCACGGCGTGACGGCCCTGACCGAATACGTCCAGACGTCGTTCGAATCGATGACGGATTGATCCCCGAAATGGTCCCCATCCGCGAGGACGTCGAGGATCGTGTCGGCGCCGTACTTGCCTACGCCGAGCTTCTGGGCCTTTCCGTGCGCGAGCAGGAAGATCGTCTCCGCGGGCTTTCCGCGCTCGGCGATCAGCGCGCCGGGCTTGTACTCCCGCTGGATGAACCGGCTCGCCAGGGTGTCGAGCACGGCGTCGTCCGAGAAACCTTGCAGGAGCGGCAGCTCGCAGAGCTCCTGCGGGATCACGTGCACCTTCGCCCCGACGTTGCCGAAGCTCAACCGCCCGTCGCCGACGGCATAACTCAGGCGGCGGTTCACGCGATACGTGCCGCCCGTGACCTCGACCCAGGGCAAGGCCCGCAAGAGCCACCGGGGCGTGATCCCCTGCATTTGCGGGTGCGACTTGGTCGTCGTCGCGAGCTTTCGCGCCCCCAGCGTCCCGAGGCTCGAACGCTCCACCTCGTTCCCGATCCCAGCTTTATCGGCGTTTGCCATGACGTACCTTTCCTTCTGCGCGCTTCGGAGAGCAGAGCGCTCCGCGTGTCCCCCGCGTTTGCACGGGGCACACGCGGAGCGGCTACCGCTCGCGGCTCATTCGTGGGCGCGTCCGATCTCGACGCTCTCCAGGACGCCGAGCGCGTCGGGGACCAGCACAGCCGCCGAGTAATAGAGGCTGACGAGGTACGAGATGATGGCCTTCTCGTTGATCCCCATGAAGCGCACGTTGAGGCTCGGCTCGACCTCGTCCGGAATGCCGGCGTGGTGCAGGCCGATGACGCCCTGGTTCTTCTCGCCCGCGCGCACGAGCAGGATCGAGGTCGTCCGCGTCTCCGAGACCGGGATCTTGTTGCACGGGAAGATCGGCACGCCGCGCCACGCCGGGACGTGATTGCCGTTCACCTCGGTGCTCTGCGGATAGATGCCGAGGCGGCTGCACTCCTGGCCGAACGCCGCGATGGCGCGCGGGGGCGCGAGGAAGAACGACGGCTCCCTCCAGACCGTGGCGAGGAGCTCGTCCATGTCGTCCGGCGTCGGGGGGCCGCTGCGGGTGTGGATGCGCTGCTTCAGGTCGGCGTTGTGCAGGAGGCCGAACTCGCGGTTGTTGATGAGCTCGTGCTCCTGGGTCTCCTTCAGGGCCTCGATGGTCAGGCGGAGCTGCTGCTCCGTCTGGTTCATCGGCTCGTTGAACAGATCCGCGACGCGCGAGTGGATCTGGAGCACGGTCTGCGCCACGCTGAGCTCGTACTCGCGGGGCGAGGTCTCGTAATCGACGAACGTGCCGGGGAGGACGGGCTCGCCGGAGTGGCCCGCCGAGATCTCGATCGCCGCCTCGCCCGTGTCGTCCTGCTTCTTCGCGGCGAGCGCCTTGAAGTTGTCGAGGTGCTTCTTCAGCGACGGGTACTGGGCGACCAGCTCCTCGAAGACGTTCTGCTGGAGCGTCAGCACCGTGACCGCCGTGACGGCCTTGGCCGTGAACGTCCAGTAATCCTGCGTCTCCAGGAGCGCCTTGTAGCTGTATTGGTCGCCGTCCGCGAGGACCGCGAGCACCGTCTGATCGCCGTACTTGCCCGTGCCGATCTTGTTGACCTTGCCGTGCGCGATGAGGCAGATGTGATCGGCCTCCTTGCCGCGCTCGGTGATGATGTCGCCGGGCTTGTATTCACGCTGCACGAAGCGGTTCGCCAGCGCGGTGAGGACCTCGACGTCCTCGTAACCGCGGAGGAGCGGCAGCTCGCAGAGCTCCTGCGGGATGACCTGGATCTTCGCGCCGGTGTTCGTGAACGTCACGCGCCCGTCGCCCACCGCATAGCTCAGGCGGCGGTTCACGCGGTACACGCCGTTGACGTGCACCCACGGCAGGAGCTTGAGCAGCCACCGCGACGAGATGCCCTGCATCTGCGGCGCCGACTTGGTCGTCGTCGCGAGCTGCCTCGCGGCCGCCGTCGCGAGGCTGGTCGGCAGCTGATCGATCGAACCCAACTTCCCTGAGATAGACATGAGTTCCTCTTTCCCGGACGGCTAGGACCGCCCGTGCTTCACCGGCACGGACCGCGCCGTACCCATCGAAAGATCCACCTTCGCAGCAGGCGCCGCGGCGCCGGCTCTTCCGGCGCCGAAGAAACTGCTGATACGCGCCGCAGAGGCGCCAAACCCACGCGCGCCCTCGATCGCCCGTTCGATCGGGTGGCGCTCGAGCTCCGCGTCCACGTACCGGCTCGTCGCGACGTGCCAGTTGAGGACGCCAGCCATGTACGATCGCTGATTCTCGACATATCCGAGCACGGCCTCGCGGGCCGCCTTGTCGAGGTCGAATTCGTCGAGGATGCGGGGCAGCTCGGTCGCGACGATGTGCTCGAACTCCAGCACGCGCGCCGTGATCAGGTCATTGACGACCTCCTTGGCCCGCAGCGCGTCGCACTCGAGGAACCGCTCGACGACCAGCACGAGGTTACTGAGCTCGCCCTCGAACTCGATCTCCTTGCGGTACGAATAGAGATCGTTGATCCACCCGCCCACGTCGGCCGTGGTGTTGTCGAGCCCTCGCATCGTCCGCGTGCGGAAGACCGCGGCCGGGACCACATCGCCGAGCGCGAGCTTGGGCAGGCCCATCGTGAGAGCGGCGCCGAACGTCTTGCGGCGCATCTCGACGTAATCGACCGGATCCGGGATCCGGTTCTGGGTCTGGTTCAGGAGCTCCCAGAGCCAGCTCTCGGTCATGGTCTCGATGCTGCGGCGGAGCGACTGCCGCGAGTTCATCGACATGGGGGAAGCTGTACGGATCCAGAGATCCAGGAGGCCGCTCTCCACCGGGTTCTCGGGCACCGGGGCGCCCGCGCAGTCGAGGGGCATGAACATCGAGAGCCGGGCATTGAACCGTTTCGCGCCCGCCATGTCTCGGGTCGCGCCGAACACGAGCGGGAAATAATCGTCGCCGTACGTCCCCCACGTCAGCCAAGCCGAGCTCAGGTCGAGCTCGTGCGGGGACGCGTCCGGGTGAATGCCCGCGGCGCAGATGGGGAGATCGAAGCCGATGAGCCTGCGCTCGTCCCAGATCCCGGAGCCGAAGACGCCCGGCACGACGTCGAGCATCGCGAACTTACGGGCCCACGCGACGATGTTCCGGCGCGCCGCGGGCAGATGCGGGCTCAAGCTGAGCTTGAACGGCATGTAAATCTTCGGGAGCGGCGACCTGCCCACGGGCTGGAACGGAGCGTGGGTGAGGGTCTTGATCCGCTGCAAACCCAGGGCGCCGGGCGTGAGCCTGATCCGGAACGCCGAGGTGCCGAGCCCCGTCGGCGCCTCGAGGAGATCGGGGACGCTCGCCGATTTGTCCGCGTTTTCGTTCATGTAGCGGCTCGACCGCATGTGCCATTCGTGGCCGCCGGACTGCCAATCCTGCAGCCCCTTCAGGTACCTGGCGACGTCGAGGGCTTGCGCCGGCGTCAGCCCGTGCTCCACGCAGAGCGCCGGCACCTCGACGAGCGCCGTGTTCTCGAATTGCTGGAGCCGCGACGTCAGGATCTCGTTCGTCAAATCGGCCGCTTTTTGCGTGGGGACGCGGAGGAAACGCTCGAAGACGAGCACGCAGTTGGCGTTTTCCCCTTCGTCCTCGACCTCCCGCTGGTACGAGAACAGGTCATTTCGCAGGTGAACGCCGTCCGAGAACGTGTCGCGCAGGACCTCGAGGGGGCGCGTCGCGGCGATGGCGGCCGGGACCTCGGCGCCCACGGCGATCTCGATGAGGCCCGCCGACCAGGGCGCGCCGCCGACCTTGCGGCGCATCTCGATGTATTCGACCGGGTTCGCGACGCGGTTCTCCTGGATATTGGCGAGCTCCCACATGCATTCGAGCAGCAGGTTCTTCGTCGCCTCGAGGAAACGCTCGCGCCATTGGACCGAGGTGAGCGGGACGGTTCGCGCCCAGAGGTCCGCGAGCGCGCGCTCGACCACGTTCGTCGGCTCCGGCGGCGTCCCCGTGCGCACGACGGGCATGAAGAGCGGCAGGCGGTCGAGGTACGCCTTCGCGCCGCGCATGTCCTTGGTGCGCTTGTAGATTTCGAGAAAATGGTCGTCGAAGAAGAACACCCAGACATACCAATCCGTGATCAGATCGAGCTTGGGCGCGGGCGCGTCGGGGTGGGTGTACGCGCAGAGCAGCGCGTAGTCGTGCGCGTCGAGGTCGCTCTCGGTCCAGATGGGTTTTCCCTGCGGGTTCTCCTCCAGGATACCCATCTCGTACGACCAGGCCTTGGTGTGCGCGCGCGCGCCTTCGAGGTGCGGATTGATGCGCGCCGGATGCGGCATGTAGAAGTCGGGCAGCTTGAAAGGTTGCATGTTCGCTGACTTCTCTCGCGCGACGTCGATAGGGGCGACGCGGGCGACCTGAATGTCTTTGGCGGTGCGTGTCCCGGACGCTCGCACGCAGATTTGCGACGACGCGCTTGTGCGGCTCGCCCGTACAGACGGGTCGGGATCCTTCGTGCAGGACGGATCTAGTTCAGCCAGCGGGTCCCACCAAAAAACTGGTGACCAAAAACCCAGACCGCGGTAACTTCACAACTTCTGCCTTGGGCGGAACCGCTACGGCGCTACGTCGGCGGCGACCGCCTGTGCCGCGCGGGCGGTCCCAGCCTTGGCACGGTCATCAACCGGGCCAACTTCGTAGCTTGTGAGCCTCCGACAGCAACCACGCCTCAGCCGGCTCGTTTGCCGTCACCGCCGCGTCCAGCTGCTCGGAGAGCCGCTCGCCCAGCACCCGGTGCGCCGCTGGATGGCGCTCCAGCCAGCTTGCTCGCGTCGCCGCCTCACGCATCGCCTCTCCGGGCCCGCTGATCCCGCGATCAGGCAGACAAGGACCCAGAAGCGAGAGCGCCGATGTTTTGCGGCTTTGCGTTGAAAGCTCTCTCCGGATCCCTGGCGGGAATCCTCGTGGAGGGAACGTGGCGCGATCACTCCCCTTGCTGTGTGCGCTTTCGGAAGCGCAGCAGCTTCCCGCGCGAGACGCCGAGCCGCTCCGCGGCCGACGTCACGTTGCCCCCGGCGGCGGCGAGGGCGGACTCGACGCGCTCCTGCGTGAGCGCGGTCTTCTGGTCGTCCGGCGCCTTCCCCAGCGCCTCCTCGAGCGCCCACAGCCGCAGCCCGGGCTCGTGATCGAGGCGGCGCACCGCCGCGAGGGCCGCGTCGAGCCCGCGCACGTTGCTCGGCCAGGGATCGAGCAGCAGCCGCTCCACGGCCTCGACCTCGACCGCCTCCGCCGGGAGCGCGACGCCCGCGCGCCGCGCGAGCTCGCACGCCACGCTGAAGAGGTCCTCGCGCCGCTCGCGGAGCGCCGGCACGTGGATGCGCGCCATCGCGAGCCGCGCGAACAGGTCGCGCCGGAACGCCCCGCGCGCGACCATGTCCTCGAGGTCCCGGTGGGTCGCGGCGACGACCAGCACGTTCACGTGGACCGGCCGCTGCGCCCCGACCGGCAGCACCTCGCGGTTCTCCAGGAGCCGCAGGAGCTTCGCCTGCAGATCGAGGTCGAGCTCGCCGATCTCGTCGAGGAACAGCGTCCCGCCGTCGTGGGCCACGACGATCCCGGGCGCGGCGCTGCGCGCGTCCGAGAACGCGCCCGCCACGTGACCGAACATCTGCGACTCGAAGACGCCGCGGGCGACGCCGGCCACGTTCACCGCCGCGAACGGCGCCGCGCGCCCGAGCGCCGCCGCCGCGGCGCGCGCGACGAGCTCCTTGCCCACGCCGGTCTCCCCCTCGATGAGCACGTTGCCGGGGCGGCTCCGCGGCAGGCCCGCGAGGGGCTGCGCGACCGCGCGCAGGCCGTACGGACCGACGAGCCCGCCCACGGGCGGCGCCGGCTCGAGGGGGCCGTGGAGCTCCTCGCGGAAGACGAAGAGGATGCGCCCGAGCCTCAGCACCGCGCCGTCATCGAGCGGCGTGAGGTCGCGCGGCGCGAGCCTCGATCCGTTCACCCACGTGCCGTTGCGCGACCCGACGTCCGCGACGCGCAGCGCGCCGCCGGCGCGATCGATCCGCAGGTGCCTGCCGGACACCTCCGTGTCGGCGAGGCCGCGCTCGGCGAGCCAGACGCGGCCGATGACGGACCCGGAGTCGGGCAGCGCGAACGCCATGGGCCGCGGGAAGGCGCACACGAGCGCCGGCCGCCGCCGCCCGGCCTCGGGCCGCACCGGGCTCCGGTGCTCGCTGGTGCTCGGCACGTCCTTGGCCATTCTCCTCGCAGGGTGCCATGCACGCCCGGAGCGTGGAAGCGCCGCGCCGGGGGGCGGCGGCGCGGTCGTTCGCCCGGAGAGGAGCGCGGCGTCAGCGCCTCAGAGACGCCGCCCATCGAGCCCGCAGATCGGGTCGCCCGGGTTCGTGCACTCGGGCTGCGGGGGCCGGACCTGCGGCTGCGGGCCCGGCGCCGCGGGCCGGGCGAGCGCCTCCCGCAGGCGGACGAGCGCGCTCTCATAGGCGCGGAGCGCGCCCTCGTCGGCGCCCGCCGCCCTCGCGCGCGCCGCGGCGACCCGGGCCGCCGTCGTGGCCTCGGTCCGCCGCCCCTCGGCGGCCCAGGCGGCGAGATCGGCGTGGCGCCGATCGAGCGCCGCGATCCTCTCGAGCGCGTCGAGCCGCGCCTCCAGCGCGTCGAGCGCGTCCCCGAACGCCCGCAGCCGGTCGTGGTCCAGCGCCCGCGGATCGAGGGCATTCCGCGCCGCCTCGGCGGTCGCGCGCGCCTCCTCGGCGTCGTCGGCGAGGGGCCGGCCGCGCAGCGCCGCGTGGCGCCGGTCGAGGGCCGCGAGCTCGGCGGCCCTCGCGCTCGCGCGCTCCTCCGCCAGCGCCGCCTGTGCGTCGCGGAGCCGCCGGGCTTCCTGCTGGAGGCTCGCCACGTGCTGCGCGCCCCCGTACGCGGCCGCTGCGCCGCCGCACAGCACGACGCCGAGCGCGGCGGCGAGCGCGTGCACAAGGCTGCGGCGCCGGCCCTCGGCGCGCGCGCGGACGACGGCCAGCTCGTGCGCGCGCGCCGCGCTGTCGGCCTCGAGGCGCGCCTTCGCCTCGGCCTCGATGCGCGCGACCTCGAGCGCCGCCCGCGCCCGCGCTTCGGCGCGCGCCTCCGCTTCGGCCTGCTCCCGCTCGCGCCGCGCCCGCGCCTCTGCCTCGGCGGCGGCCCGCGCCGCCTCCGCTGCGCGCCGGCGCGCCTCCGCCTCGCGCTGCTCGCGGGCTTCCTGCTCGCGCGCCCTGGCGCGCTGGAGGTGCTCCTCCCGCACGCGCGCCTCCTCGAGCTCCGCGAGCTCGGCAAGCGAGAATGTGACGGACGTATCGGAGGTATTTCGGGGCATCATCGACATCGGGCTCCTCTCCGAGCGCCGCCTGTTGCAGCCCGTGTGCCGGCGAGATCTGACGTGAATTCGTGGACTTAGGGCCGCGATTCAGCCCGGAAGTCCGATCGCGATCGCGCCCGGCGCTGCCCGGCGCGATCGCGATCGCGCGACCGTGCCCGCGCGCGCGCCGCCCCGGACCGCGGGGGCCGCCGAGCGCTGAACGAGAGATCCATGGAGGGGAGGCGCGTACAAGCGCCCCCACCCGGGTGGGTAGTGCTCACATTTGCCCGGAGAGAGTTCACATGAAGGCGGGAAGGCGGGAAGATCATTGATCTTTTCTTCCCGCCTTCCCGCCTTCATGTTGAAATCTGAGCATTACCCCCGGGTGCTCGGTACGTGCTCAGTACCTCTCAGGCGGCGGACTTTTTCGGCGCGATCGCGGCGATCGCGTGCCGCTCGGCCTCGGATACGACGCCAAGGCTGCGCATCTCCTTGCCGCAGCAAACGTTGAAGTGCTTGCTCTGCTCCTGCGGGGGACAGTCGCACGCTGCGAGGTACACGATCTGCGCGCCGCAGTCGTCGCAGTGCAGCTTCTCTCCGACGGGGTGTGCCATGGGTTCATCCCTCCCGATGCGAGAGACCCTGCGGCCACGACAGCGCTCGTCAAGTGCCGCGCCGCCGAGCGGGCAGGCCTGGCGCGCATCCGAGCTCGACGAGGTCGGAGACGCGCCGACCTGGCTCGAGGAGGGTGTTCCAGGAGGCGGCCCGGGCTCTCCTGGCCCGATCCCGACGGTCGAGGTTGCCCAGGCGCCCGTGGACGCGCACCTCAGCCGTCCGTCTCCGGCATGGATCTTGTCAATGAATCTCGTCAATGAATCTTGTTGATGGATTGGCCATGTCCACGCACGTTCACGAGATCATGAACCACGAATCTTGCTGGTTAGACCATCTATTTCAACGCGCGATTCCGTCGAGCGCGGCGATGCTCTTTGCCGGCAGCACGAGCGACGCCGCGGCCACGTTCTCGCGCAGGTGCGCGACCGACGACGTGCCCGGGATGAGCAGGATGTTCGGCGCGCGGTGCAGCAGCCACGCGAGCGCGACCTGCATCGGCGTCGCGCCCATCTCGTTCGCGACCTCCGACAGCGTCGAGGACTGGAGCGGCGTGAAGCCGCCGAGCGGGAAGAACGGCACGTAGGCGATGCCCTGCTTCGCCAGCGCGTCGATGAGCGCGTCGTCTCCGCGATGCGCCAGGTTGTAGTGGTTCTGCACGCACACGATCTCGGTGAGCGCTTGCGCCTGCTCGACCTGACGTGCCGTCACGTTGCTGAGGCCGATATGGCGAACGAGCCCCTCGCGCTTGAGCTCGATGAGGACGGCGAGCTCCTTGTCGAGCGGGCCTTCCGTCGGCGTCATGCTCATCATGCGCAAGTTCACGACGTCGATCGCGTCGAGCCCGAGGTGGCGCAGGTTGTCCTGGAGGTCGGCGCGGATCTCGGCGGGCGACAGCGCCGGGAGCCACGACTTGTCCGCGCCACGCCGCCCACCGAGCTTCGACACGATCACGACGTTCCTGGGATACGGATGCAGCGTGGCGCGAATGAGCTGGTTCGTGACGTGTGGCCCGTAGGCGTCGCTCGTGTCGACGTGGTCGATGCCGATCGCGATCGCCTCGCGCAGCACCGCTGCCGCCGCTGCGGTTCGGCACCGCCAGTTCGCCCCTGGGCCGTCGCGGGGCGTTCCCCGCGTCAGCGCACCGGCGGCTTCAGGTCGTCCGGCAACCTCCCGGCGGGCGGCCGCGGCAGCTCGGGGAAGCGCTCGAGCGGCGACGTCGGTGACGCCGCGTCCGGCCCGGCGTCGGTCTGGCCACCGGCGTCGGTCTGGTCACCGGCGTCGGGCTGGGGGCCGGCGCCGGATGTACCGCTGTCCCCGGCGTCGTTTCCTGGATCGCGCGGGGGCGGGCGCGTGTCGTCGGAGCAGGCGCAGAGCGCGCAGGCGGCGATCAGGAGGAGCCACGGTCGCATGGTCTGCCTCCCCCGCTCAGTACTTGACCCAGATCTCGGTGCCTGGATGGATCATCGTCAGCACCTCGGTATCCGGCTCGGTCATGATCAGGCTCTGGGTGTTCGGGTTGGGGCTGTACGCCGCCTTCCCCGCCCAGACGATGAGCGCGTCCTGGAAGACCGAGAGGTCGTGGACATGCTCGTTCACGGTGTACTTGTTCCACCCGGGCGAGCGCGGCGGCAGGACCGCCAGCGACGGCGCTGGGCTCGTGGCCGGGGTGCCCGCGTCTGCGTCGTGGCTGCCGTGCTCGCCGGCGGTGTCCACCCATTCGGTGATCGTCTCGGTGCCGTCCGCGGTGCGACAGGTCTGGAAGGTGGGGAAGTACAGCATCTGGAACGGCGCGTCCGGGACCTTGAACCGCACGGCCAGCTTGTAATAGTTTGTGTCCGCAGGGAGCACGTCGGCGACGGGCTTGGTCCAGACGACGGCCGTGACATTGCCCTCGGTGTCCTTCTCCAGGGCGGCCTTGCCGAACGTGCTGTCCATCGGGCGCACCGCCGTCACGCCCGCCGGGATCTGGACCCTCACCCGGTAGGTATCCGCGCCGTCGCATCCGTGGCCGACACCGAAGATGGCCTCATGGGTGTCGCCGGCGAACGCTGGGCCCGACACGGAGATGTGCGCCTGTGCGGCGGCCACGGTGAACAACGAGCCTGCAACAATCAGGCAACTCTGCAACGCCCTCTTCATCTCAAGACCTCCACCAGGGAAAGCTCCAGCACTCTAGTGGGGCCGCCATCCGTTGGAAATGCGACCTGTTGTCGCAGCGCTCGACGACCGGGCCACGCTGCCGCAGAACGTGTCCCGGACGAGGAGCGGCATCCATGTGCTCCGGCGCACGCCTCGCCGCCGAGGAGGCCGGGCGCGCCACGGCACGCCGGTTGGACCACCTTTTCCGCCGGATCGCCGGGGACCGCCTGCTGCTGAGCTGCCCCTCCGGCACCGGAAACGGTCTCCTCGGGGCAGCTGAGCTGCCCAGGCGCAAGATCACGACGTCTGTCGCCTGCCGTCGGAATTCTGCCGGCGCCCTTGACCCACCGAGATCGGTATTTGCTCAAGCCCCCTTCAGCCGGTAGCCCACGCCGGGCTCGGTGATCAGCATCTGCGGCCGCGCGGGATCGCGCTCCAGCTTGTGCCGGAGCTGCGCCATGTAGACGCGCAGGTAGTGCGTCTGCCCCGCGTACGCAGGGCCCCACACCTCGCCGAGGAGCTGGCGATGCGTCAGCACCTTCCCCGCGTGCCGGATCAACGTCGTGAGCAGCTTGTACTCGATCGGCGTCAGGTGGATCTCCTCGCCCGCCCGCAGCACGACCCGCCGCGCGAGATCGACCTCGACGTCCTGCACCTGGAAGCTCGAGCTCTCCGCGTTCGCCCCGCGCGCCGCGCGGGCGGCGTGGCGCAGCGCCACGCGCAGCCGCGCCAGGAGCTCGCCCGCGCTGAAGGGCTTCGTCAGGTAATCGTCGGCGCCGCCGTCCAGCGCGTCGATCTTGTCCTGCTCCTGGCCCCGGGCCGACAGCACGATGATCGGGACAGCGCTCCACTCCCGGAGCCGCCGGGTCACCTCCAGGCCATCCATATCGGGGAGCCCCAGATCGAGGAGCACGAGATCCGGATTGCGCGTCGTCGCCTGGGCGATCCCCTCGCCGCCCGTCTCCGCCTCCACGAGCCGGTAGTCTCGGGCCGCCAGCATCGCGCGGAGGAACCGCCGCATCTGCGGGTCATCCTCGATCAGGAGCACGAGGAGGGACGCGTCCGACATTCGCCCGGCCACGCTATGAATCGCCCGCCATTGCGGGCAGCTCCGGGCCGGCGAGGTCCGGCGGGCGGCCCTCGATGGGCAACACAACGCGGAAGATCGCGCCCCCGTGAGGCCGGTTCTCCGCCGTGATCCGCCCGCCGTGCGCGGCCACGATGCCGCGGCAGATCGTGAGGCCGAGGCCGAGGCCCTGGCGGCCGTGGCCGCGCCCCCGGTAGAACTTCTCGAAGAGGGCCTCTTCCTCGCCCGGCGCGATGCCCTGACCGCGATCCTTGACCTCCAGCACCGCCACGTCCCCCTCCGTGAACCCCCGGATCGCGATCGGACTGCCGGCGGGCGAGTACTTGAGCGCGTTCTCGAGCAGGTTGATGAGCACCTGCTCGATCAGCACGCCATCCATCGGGACGAGCCCAGTCGCCCGGTCCAGCTCGATCGAGACCTCCCTTCCCTCGAGGCGCTCCTCGACCCGGTTCAGCGCGGCCCCGACGACCTCCTCGAGCGGCAGCCACTCCTTCTTGACCGCGAGCGCCCCGGAGTCCAGCCGCGTCATGTCCAGCAGGTTGCGGACGAGGCGCTCGAGCCGCTGTGCCTCCTCCAGCACCGTCTGCGTCAGATCGCGCCGGGCCGCCGGGCCGAGCGCCGCCCCCTCGTCGCCATCGTCGAGCAGCGCGCCCGCGGCGCCGGTGATCGTGGCGAGCGGCGTGCGCAGATCGTGCGAGACGGAGCTAAGGAGGGCGTTGCGGAGCTCCTCCGCCTGCGCGCGGAGCTGGGCGCCCTGGGCCTCCCGCGCGAGCAGGGCGCGCTCCAGCGCGAGCGCCGTCTGCGTGGCGAAGGCGCCGAGCAGCTCGCGCCGGCTCAGGTCGAGGAACGACGACGGCAGGCGCGGGCGGACGCTGAGGACGCCGATCGGCCCGGAGGAGCCCTCCAGCGGCAGGTGCATCGCGCCCGCGCTCGGGAGGGTGTCGGTCCCGGCCCCCGCCGACTTGCCGCGCGCATACGCCCACTCCGCGACCGCCCGCTCCTCCTCGCTGGAGGCCAGATCCTCGGCCGTCCCCGCCCGGACGGCGAGGCGGCCGTCGGGGCCGGGCAGGAGGACGGCCGCGTCGGCCTCGAAGACGTCGCGCACGTGGCGCGCGGCCGCCAGGCTGAGCTTGTCGATCCCGCGCAGCGCGGTCAGCTCCCTGCTCATCGCGTAGAGCGCCGCCGTGCGCTGCTCGCGCTCGCCGGCGCTCGCGGCCTGCCGGCGGATGCGCGCGGTGAGGCCGGCGATGGCGAGCGCCACGATCAGCATGATCGCGAACGTGAGGAGGTACCGGAGATCGCCGACCGCGAAGGTCAGGTACGGCCGTACGAAGAAGAAATCGAAGGCCGCGATGCCGAGCACCGACGCGAGCACCGCGGGACCCCGCCCGAAGCGGCTCGCGACGAAGACGACCCCGAGCAGGTACACCATGATGAGGTTCGCCAGGTCGGAGAACGGGTGCATGAGCCGCGAGACCAGCGTGCAGAGCGCCACGACGCACGCGCTCCAGGCGTAGGCCAGCGGCCTGACCGGGCGCCGCTCCGGCGGCCCGGGCTCAGGCTGGCGAGGCCCCGCCGTCCCCTGGATGACGTAGACGTCGATACCGCCGCTCTGGCGCACGAGATCGTCGAGCAGCGAGCCGTAGACGAGATCTTTCCAGCGGGGGTGGGTCGGCTTGCCGACGACGATCTTGCTGACGTTGTGGCGCCTGGCGTACCGCAGGACCTCCCCGGCGACCTCCGCGCCGTGGAGCTGGACCGTGCTGGCGCCGAGGCGCTCGGCGAGCGCGAGGTTCCGGTCGACCCGCCCGCGATCCGCCTGGGAGAGCCGCGCCTGCGCCGGCGTCTGTACGTAGACCGCGTGCCACTCCGCCTTCAGGCTGCCGGCCATCCGCCGCGTCGCCCGGATCAGCCGCGCCGACATGGGGCTCGGCCCCACGCAGACGACGATCCGCTCGGCGACGGCCCACGTCTGATGGATCCCGTGGGCGCGCATGTAGCCGCGCATCTGGCCGTCGACGCACTCGGCGGTGCGACGCAGCGCGAGCTCGCGCAGGGCGATGAGGTTGCCCTTGCGGAAGAAGCTGCTCGCCGCCCGCTCGATCTGCTCCGAGAGGTAGACCTTGCCCTCGCGCAGCCGCTCGAGGAGGTCGTCCGGGGGCAGGTCGATGAGCTCGATCTCGTCGGCGCGCTCGATCATCGAGTCGGGCACCGTCTCCCGGACCACGACGCCGGTCACCTGCGCCACCACGTCGTTCAGGCTCTCGATGTGCTGGACGTTGACGGTGGTGTGGACGTCGATCCCGGCGTCGAGGAGGTCCAGGACGTCCTGCCAGCGCTTCGGGTGCCGCAGCCCGGGCGCGTTCGTGTGCGCGAGCTCGTCGACGACGAGGAGCTTCGGACGGCGCTTCAGCGCGGCCTCGAGGTCGAAGTCCCGCATCGTCCTGCCGCGGTGCTCGACCTCGATCGCCTGCAGGCGTGGCAGCTGTGGGTGCTCATCGAGGAGCGCCTCCGTCTCGGCGCGCCCGTGCGTCTCGACCCACCCGACGACGACGTCGAGCCCTTCCTCGCGGAGCGAACGCGCCGCCTTCAGCATCGCAAATGTCTTGCCGACCCCGGGCGCGGCGCCGAAGAAGATCTTGAGCTTGCCCTGCCGCTCGCGCTCCTCCTCCTCGCGGGCGGCGGCGAGCAGCGCCTCGGGATCCGGCCGATCGTCGCGTGCGTCCACGGCCGGCGCCTCCCCTCAGCGGGCGCCGTCGAGGGCGAGGTTCAGGAGGAGCACGTTGACGTGAGGCTCGCCGAGCAGCCCGAGCAGCCGCTCCTCGGTGTGCCGCGCGACGAGCCGGCGCACCTCGTCCTCGGGGAGGCCGCGCGCGCGCGCCACGCGCCGCGCCTGGTGCTCCGCCGCCGCGGGGCTGATGTGCGGATCGAGGCCGCTGCCGGAGGCGGTCACGAGGTCGACCGGCACCGGCGCGGCGCTCTCCGGATCCGCGGCGCGGAGCGCGTCGATCCTGGCCTTGACCGCCTCGACCAGGGCGGGGTTCGTGGGCCCGAGGTGGCTCCCGGCGGAGGCCTGCCCGGCGTAGGGCACGGGGCTCGTCGCCGAGGGGCGTCCCCAGAAATAGCGAGGATCGTCGAACGGCTGGCCGAGCAGGGTCGATCCGACCACGCGGCCGTCCTTCCGCACGAGGCTGCCGTTCGCGTGCTCGGGGAAGGCGGCCTGCGCGATCGCGGTCGAGAGCAGCGGGTAGACGAACCCCGTGACGCCGGTGAGGACGAGGACGAGGACGAGGGCGGGTCGCAGGTGCGCGAGCATAGCGTTCTTTCCTTGGTGATCAGGCGAGGCCGAGCGCGGAGAGGAGGAGATCGATGCATTTGATCCCCACGAACGGCACGAGGAGCCCGCCGAGGCCGTAGACGAGCAAGTTCCTGCGGAGCATGCGCTCCGCCCCGACGGACCGGTAGCGGATGCCCCGGAGCGCGAGCGGGATCAGCGCGACGATGACGAGCGCGTTGAAGATGACCGCGGAGAGCACCGCGCTCCGCGGGGTGGCGAGCCCCATCACGTTGAGCCGTCCGAGCGAGGGGTACGTCGATACGAACGCCGCCGGGATGATGGCGAAGTACTTGGCCACGTCGTTCGCCAGGCTGAAGGTCGTCAGCGCGCCCCGCGTCATCAGGAGCTGCTTGCCGATCTCGACGATCTCGATGAGCTTGGTCGGGTTCGAGTCGAGGTCCACCATGTTCCCGGCCTCCTTCGCTGCCTGGGTGCCCGTGTTCATGGCGACCGCGACGTCCGCCTGCGCCAGCGCGGGGGCGTCGTTCGTCCCGTCGCCGGTCATGGCGACGAGCCGCCCGCCCGCCTGGTACTCGCGGATCAGCGAGAGCTTGGCCTCGGGCGTGGCCTGCGCGAGGAAGTCGTCGACGCCGGCCTCGGCGGCGATGGCCGCGGCGGTGAGCGGGTTGTCGCCGGTGATCATCACCGTCTTGATGCCCATGCGCCGGAGGTCGCCGAAGCGCTCCTGGATGCCGCCCTTCACGACGTCCTTGAGGTGGATGACGCCGAGCACCGCGCCGCCCTCGGCGACCACGAGCGGCGTGCCGCCCTTCCGGCAGATGGCCTCCGTCACCGCGCGCACCGCGGCCGGGACCGCGCCACCCTTCTCCTCGACGTAGGCCTCGATCGCCGCGAAGGCGCCCTTCCTGATCTCGCGCGCGCCGTAGTCGACGCCGCTCATCCGGGTCTGCGCGGTGAAGGGGACGAAGCGAGCCCCGAGGGCCGCGAGGTCGCGCTCTCGCAGGCCGTGCTTCTCCTTCGCGAGCACGACGATGCTGCGCCCCTCGGGGGTCTCGTCGGCGAGCGACGCGAGCTGCGCGGCGTCGGCGAGCGCCCTCGCCTCGACCCCGTCCGCCGGGATGAGCTCCGTGGCCTGCCGGTTGCCCAGCGTGATCGTGCCGGTCTTGTCGAGCAGCAGCACGTCCACGTCGCCGGCGGCCTCGACGGCGCGGCCCGACGTGGCGATGACGTTCGCCTGGATCATCCGGTCCATGCCGGCGATGCCGATCGCCGAGAGCAGCCCGCCGATCGTGGTCGGGATCAGGCACACGAGCAGCGCCGTGAGCACGGTGATGCTGATCGGGGTCCCCTGCCCCGTCTGCCGGACGCCGAAGATCGCGTAGGGCAGCAGCGTCACGGTCGCGAGGAGGAACACGATCGTGAGCGCGGCGAGCAGGATGTCGAGCGCGATCTCGTTCGGCGTCTTCTTCCGCTTCGCCCCCTCCACCATCGCGATCATCCGGTCGAGGAACGCCTCGCCGGGGTTCCGGGAGACGCGGAAGATGAGCCAGTCGGACAGGACGCGCGTCCCGCCGGTGACGGCGCTCCTGTCGCCGCCGCTCTCCCGCACGACCGGGGCGCTCTCGCCGGTGACGGCGCTCTCGTCGACCGACGCGACGCCGACGACGATGTCGCCGTCGCCGGGGATGATCGCGCCTGCCTCGACGAGCACGAGGTCTCCCCGCCGGAGGCTCGACGCCGGCACGGTGGTCCGCGCTGCGTCGCGCGCCGGGGCGGAGAGCTTCACGGCCTCGACGTCGCGCCGCGCCTTGCGGAGCGTGCTCGCCTGCGCCTTGCCGCGCCCCTCGGCCACGGCCTCCGCGAAGTTCGCGAAGAGCACGGTGAACCAGAGCCAGAGGGAGACGGCGAGGATGAACCCGGCCGGTTCTTCACCCTCGCCGCCCTGGCCGACGAGCGCGTGCACGAACATGGCCATGGTGAGGGCGCTCCCGGCGAGGACCACGAACATCACCGGGTTGCGCGCCTGATGGCGCGGGTCGAGCTTGCAGAACGCGGCGGCGATCGCCGGCCGGAGGATCGCGGGGTCGAGGAGCGGCCTCACCGCGGTCTTCTTCCCCTCCACGTCGCGGGACGGGTGACGCGGCCTCGGCGGCGGCGACAGCGCGGGGGGCGGAGGAGGAGCGGGCGCGCCGCGCTTGGCGATCACCTCGGCGGAGGAGTGAGGATTCATGGTCATCGCGTCATCTCCAGGTGCTCGACGATCGGACCCAGCGCGAGCGCGGGGACGAAGGTGAGCGCTCCGACGAGCAGCACGGTGCCTGTCAGGAGCGCGACGAACAGCGGCGTGTGCGTGCGCAGCGTGCCCAGGCCGGCCGGGACGAGCTTCTTCCTCGCGAGCGAGCCCGCGAGCGCGAGCACGGGGACGATCACCGCGTAGCGGCCGATGAGCATCGCGACGCCGATGGCGGTGTTGTAGAAAGGGCTGTTCGCGCCGAGGCCGCCGAAGGCGCTGCCGTTGTTGTTCGCGCCGGACGAGAACGCATAGAGCACCTCGCTGAACCCGTGCGGCCCTGGGTTGAAGACGCCCTTCTGCCCTCCCTCGGTCATCACGGCGACGGCGGTGCCGACGAGGACCGTGATCGCCGGGAAGAGCACGACCAGGGACGCCATCTTCATCTCGAACGCCTCGACCTTCTTGCCGAGGTACTCCGGCGTGCGCCCCACCATCAGGCCGGCCACGAAGACGGCGATGACGACGAACATCAGCATGCCGTAGAGGCCGGAGCCCACCCCGCCGAAGACGACCTCGCCGAGCTGCATGAGCCAGAGGGGCACGAGCCCGCCGAGGGGCGTGAAGGAGTCGTGCATCGCGTTCACCGAGCCGTTCGAGGCCGCCGTGGTGGCGGTCGCCCAGAGGGCGGAGCTCGTGATACCGAAGCGCGTCTCCTTCCCTTCCATGTTGCCGCCGGCCTGGAGCGCGCTCGCCGCCTGATCGACGCCCAGCCCGGAGAGCGCGGGGTTGCCCGCCTGCTCCGAGGCGATGCAGGGGACGAGGAGGATCACGAAGAGGAGCGTCATCGCGGCGAGCAGGGCCCACCCCTGGCGCCTGTCGCCGACCATCCGGCCGAACGTGTGACAGAGCGCGGCGGGGATGAGGAGCAGCGCGAGCATCTCGAGGAAGTTCGACAGGGCCGTCGGGTTCTCGAACGGGTGCGCCGAGTTCACGTTGAAGAACCCGCCGCCGTTGGTCCCGAGCTGCTTGATCGCGATCTGCGAGGCCGCGGGCCCCATCGGGATCACCTGATGAACGACCGCGTTGCCGCTCTGGTCCTTGACGGCCTGGAGCAGCGACGCGCTCTGGTATCCGCCGAACCCCTGCACCACCCCCTGGGACACGAGGAGGACGGCGAGCACGAGCGAGAGCGGCAGGAGGATGTAGAGCGTGCTCCGGACGAGATCGACCCAGAAGCTCCCGACGGTGTCCGTCGTCTTCCGCGTGATCCCGCGGATCAGCGCGACGAGCACGGCCATGCCGGTGGCGGCGGACACGAAGTTCTGCACCCCGAGCCCGGCCATCTGCGTCAGGTAGCTGAGCGTCGACTCTCCGCCGTACGCCTGCCAGTTCGTGTTGGAGGCGAAGCTCGCGGCGGTGTTGAACGCGAGATCGGGCGGGACGGCGGCCATGCCCTCGGGGTTCAGGGGCAGGACGCCTTGCAGCCGCTGGAGCGCATAGACGACGAGGAGCCCGGCCAGGTTGAACGCGAGCACCGCGAAGGCGTAGTCCTTCCACCGCATCTCCTGATCCGGGCGCACGCCCGCGGCGCGGTAGACGAGCCGCTCGACCGGCACGAGGACGCGGGCCACGAGGCCGCGCTCGCCCTGGTAGACCCGCGCCATGTAGGCGCCGAGCGGGACGGAGAGGCCGAGGACGACGGCCAGGTAGAGCGCTGGTTGAAGCGCGCTGCTGGCGGTCATGACAGGCTCTCCGGCTTGAGGAGGGCGAAGATCAGATAAAAGAGGAGCCCCAGGGCGAGCACGCCCGAGATCCAGGTGAACGCGATCATGGCGCTCAGACCCTTTCACAGAGCTTGATGAGCCCTGCAAATAGCGAGAAACAGAGGACCGTCAGCCCCAGGTAGATCATGTCCATGGCGACCTCATCGGGCGCAATCGGCCGCGATCGCGCGCTCTTTCGCCCGCGCCGACCGAGCGGGACTGAACGTAGTCCGCCGCGGGTCAAGGGGTCATCAAACCCGGGAGGCGCGACGTCAAGAAAGTATCAAGAAGACCGCGCGTCTCGCGCCTTTGCCTCGCTCGCCCGAGCAACGGAGAGCGCGGGGGCGACGAGGCAGCGCGCCAGCGTCCCGCCGGCCCCCGCCTTGCGCCCGGGCGCGCTCACCGGCGCCGCCGACGCCGGGCTCCCGGCGGGCTCAGCGACCTCAGCCAGCCTCCGAGCAGGTAGGGGACGAGGATCACGACGAGCGCGGCCAGCGTGGTCGCGCCCCCGAACGCCTCGCCGCTCGAGATCGCCGAGAGGGTCGTGAGCAGGCAGGCGAGCCACGCGAGCGCGAAGACGGCGACGAGGTCCCCGTCGGTCCGGGGGCTCTCCTCGGAGGTCGAGGGGTCGTGTCCTGTACGCACCCTGTAGGCGGCGGCGGGGGTGCTCGGCGGCTTCATGACGGCGCTCCGTGGCTGGCTGTCCAACGACTGCTGCGACAAGGTAGCTCTCGCCTCGTCAAGGTCGCCTCAAGGTGCGCCCTCCCGGCGTAAAGACCGCATCGATCACGCCTCCCGGCCGCGGCAAGGCCGCCCAGCCGGCGTCGGCGCGCGGCCCTCGCGGGCGCCGCGCCCGCCCTGCCGTGGCCGCCGAGCCGCGAGCGCCCTCTGCATTGACGATCTCTTGACGGCGCCCGACCGCCTCTTGACGGCTTCTTGACGCCGGCGGCCCTAGCTTTGCGCTCGTCACGCTGAACAGGCCACCACTCTTCGTCGTCCCCACGTACCGGCTGCGCGACGTGGGCGGATCGCGGCGCCGAGCGATCCCGCCGGAGACTCCAGCATGGGCCCTCCTTGCTCTCGCAGCTCAGCATCAGGCGTGCAGCCCGACGACGCGGCGTGCCCCACAGCGACCGCACACAGGCGCTTCAACACCACCATGAGCCCTCTCATACGCCCTCTCCTGTCTCCGGCGCAGGGGCCGCGGTCAGCCGCCGTCGTAGGGTCCCGGGATCACCGGCCCTGGCGCGAGCAGCCGGCTCCCCTCCATCAGCCACACCGTCATCTCGCTCGTCCCGGCCCGTTGCCAGACCACGTCCGCCATGGCGTCGAGGTTGACGTCGCCCGCGGTGCGCGCCTCCCAGCCATCGCCGAGCGGCCCCGGGATGAACGGCCCCGGCGCGAGCAGCTGGCTCCCTTCCATCAGCCACACCGCCAGCAGGTTCTGCTCCGTGTTGTTCCAGAGCACGTCCGCCATGCCGTCGCCGTTGAAGTCGGCGCTCCAGACGATGTCCCAGCCGTCGCCGAGTGGCCCCGGGATCAGCGGACCCGGCGCGAGCAGGCCGGTGCCCTCCATCAGCCACACCGCCATCAGGTTCTGCTCGGGATGGTACCAGACCGCATCCGACATGCCGTCGGCGTTGAAGTCCCCCACGGCGCCGACGTCCCAGCCATCGCCGAGCGGCCCCGGAATGAGCGGCCCCGGCGCGAGCGGGCGGGTGCCGTCCGTCAGCCACACCGTCATCACGCTCCGCTCCCCATGGCTCCAGAGCACGTCCGCAAGGTTGTCTGCGTTGAAGTCGATCCCCCTGGCGAGCCAGCCGCTGCCGCCCGGCCCCGGGAGGATGGGCCCCGGCACGAGCAGCTGGCTTCCGTCCATCGGCCAGATCGCCATCACCCCCAGCTCTTCATGGCGCCAGAGCAGGTCGGCCATGCCGTCGGCGTTGAAATCGCTCGCCTTGGCGAACCAGCGGTCGCCGACCGGCCCCGGGATGAACGACCCCGGCGCAAGCAGCCGATTTCCCTCCATCAACCACACGGCGATGAGGTTCTGCTCGGTGTTGTTCCAGAGCACGTCCGCCATGCCGTCACCGTTGAAGTCGCTCGCCTGGGTGATCTCCCAGCCGTACTCGTTGCTCCGCTGCCCCGCGGCGCCGGCGGACCGCCCCGGGAGCCCGGCAGGCAGCACCTCGCGCTCTGGATCCACGCCTTGCGCGCAGGCGATGGGGGTGAGGAGCGCACAGGCCGCGCTCGCGGCCCTCACGACAGCAGCAGGCTTTCTCATGCTCGCCTCGTTCGCGCCTCGCGCGCGGTGATGGATGGGGGCTCCGGCGGCGACGATCCGGCCCGTGAGCGCGCCGATCACGCGCGCGGGGGTAGCGGCAAAGGCCGGTCCATCGAATTCCCGTCATGCGGCGGTTCTCGGCGCAGCGCCCACATGCGAGCCAAACCGGGCATTCCCCGCTTCTTGCATGGCGGGTCGTCGCATAGGCCTTCTGTGCTCATCGAGCGGTTCGCTCACCAGAAATCCGGACGCATGCCGCGCTTCATGCGCTGGCACATGAGCCCTGATCTCCGGTCTCTGGGAGGAGCGGCCTCGGGGGGCGCAGGGGCGCCGCGGGAGACGCTCGTTCCCCGGAGCTCTCCACGCCTCGGCAGCTCGGATCATTGTGGTTCTGACCGCACCTCGAGGTTCAACGATGTTTGCACCCGACGTAAAGATCACACTCGGCATGGCGATGACGCTCGTTCCATCCCTCGGCTGCCTGGGCCCGCGGGAGGCGCCCGTGCCTGCGGAGAGCGGCGGCGAGTACGCCGAGATCGGCGAGGCGCGCCAGACTCTCTGTCACGGTCAGATGATCACGAATGTGATCGCCCTCCCGGAGACGTATCACTGGGAGGATGCCGCCCACCTGCTCAGCGTCGCGGAGGGGTTCGGCCCGCGGACGCTCGATGTCAGCGTGGCGGCGAGCGTCCAGCCCGCCGTGACCATTGACAGGGCCGTCACGGGCACCGTGACGCCCGCGGGCACCCAGCCCGCAACGGGCACGCTGGGCATTCCGGGAATGCCCCCCTTCAACGGGTTCCCGGGCGTACCTGGCTTCCCCTTCACTCCTGGCGCACCCTTCACGCCTGGCACACCCTTCACCCCTGGCACCCCCTTCACCCCTGGCACCCCCTTCACGCCGGGTGCGCCGGGTGCGCCGGGTGCGCCGGGCACCCGCGCCCCCGCAGACTGCCAGCCCCCGTGGAGCATGCCGGGCGACTGCATGCCCTCGAACGGCCAACCCCCGTGGAGCATGCCGGGCAACGGCGCGCCCTCGAACGGCCAACCCCCGTGGAGCATGCCGGGCAACGGCGCGCCCTCGAACGGCCAACCCCCGTGGAGCATGCCGGGCGACAGCGCGCCCTCGAACGGCCAACCCCCGTGGAGCATGTCGGGCAACGGCGCGCCCTCGAACGGCCAACCCCCGTGGAGCATGTCGGGCAACGGCGCGCCCTCGAGTAGCGCTGGGCTGGGCATCCCAGGCAGCTGCACGCTATCGCTCTCGGACATCTCCGATGCCGTTGGATTCAGCGTGAGCGAGACCATCACGCTTCAGGCCAGCTCGGCCTACTTCGTCCCCACGGCGGCGTATGCGCGCATCTCGGCCTATCCCGTCTTCCAGAAGATCACCTGGCAGATCGTCAACACCGGCGGCTGGAACTGGGGAGGCGGCCCGGCAGGGGGCATCGTCGTCGGCTCCGGCGTCGTGCTCAAGCCAATTGGTGTCTATTTTGCGACGAACCGCGTCTATGACTTTGCCGCGATGGGCGGAGGAGTGATCAACCCGGGCCCGATCCTGGGTCCTCCCACGGACGGCGCGGGCGGCGCCGGCGGGGGCGACACCGGCGGGGAAGCGGGCGCCGGCGGCACGGGAGGCACCGGCGGGGAAGCGGGCGCCGGCGGCGCAGGCGGCACCGGCGGGGAAGCGGGCGCCGGCGGCGCAGGCGGCGATCCTGGCAGCGGCGGCGCAGGCGGCGATCCTGGCAGCGGCGGCGCAGGCGGCGATCCTGGCAGCGGCGGCGCAGGCGGCGATCCTGGCGCGGGCGGCGGGGGAGCAACCGGCGGAGCAGGCGGTTCGGGGGGCGGCCCGTGAGCCCGCGAGGCGCCCTGATCAAGGGGTGACCAGCTCGACCGGAGGAACGGACTCGCACGCCGTGTGGCTCAGGACGCTGACGTCCGAGCCACGAACGGCGATGCCCACGCAGCGGGCATAGGCGTAACGGCCGGGTCCCACGCTTCGCCCGATCGTGACCTTGTATCGCAAGACGTGGCCGCGCCCGTAGATCGGCATGACCTCCTCGATCCGTATCACATCCATGTGGTATCGCCAGCTCACGAACTCGACGATACGCTGCAGACGATCGACCCCGAAGAGCGGCGCATCGCCGAACAGGATCCCCTCGGGATCCAGCAGGTAGTCGTGCTGCCCGTTGTTGTCCCAGTACTCGCGCCCGGCGACGATGTACTGAATCGCGAACCGCGCCGGCTCCGCGTAGTCGGCAGGATAGACGATCCCGGAGAACACCCACCGCTCCGGGGAGCCCCACGGCGGCGCGGAATCGTACCTGGCCGGAGCAACGCGCCATGCGCCGCCGGCGTCCCGGTAATGGATGAGCACCTGCTTCTCGGGGGCGATGTTGTCGACGAGCACCACGCCGGAGACCTCCGACACCGGCGGGTCGCCGCCGCGCCTGCGCGTCGCATGTTCCAGGCGAACCACGTCACTCGTGCCGCTCATTGCGCTACCTCTCCCTCCGCGCAGCACTCGCCGGGCCGGCTGGACGTGGGCACCGCTGGCACACGCCGGCAGGGTGTCGTGGCATTCGCCCGCATCACGCTCGGGACGTCGTGCGCCTGAGACATCCGGTCCGCGCTCCGCGCCCGGTGCCCCCCGGCGATGTCGACCGCTCTGCATCACCCGGAGCACAACGCGCCCGCCCGTCCGGCGGGTCGCCAGGAGAGCTCCACACCCTTGATCACGGTCGGTAGAGATCGAGGCCCCACTGCTGCCGGATCACCAGCGGAAAGTGATGATCTAGGACGTCATAGGAGAGCGCCTTGAACGCCTGACGCGGATGAAACAGAATTTTCAGGACGGACCGCCAGGCCTTCGCGGTGGCGCGGCCGTCTCTCGCGTGGATCGCCTCGCGGATCTTCTTCACGTGATGGTTGACGAGATCGGACACGTGATCTCCGTAATCGGTCACGAGCGCAGGACGATCGAGCTTGAGGACTTGGATCGTCCGCTTGCCCCTGCGGCTCCCGCCACGAGCCACTGGGATCCACTTCTCCTTCTTTCCGGCCTGGTGGAACGGCACGAACTGGATGTGATCGATCGGGTCATCCTTGCCTGAAGGATCAACGAGGAGGGGTCGCTCCGGCCCCGGTGGACTGTGGCGCGTCGGGAGGATGCGGCTGCCCCGAGCGAGCGGGAACTTGTTCCTCTTGTGCCCTCGATTGCAGCGAGGGCAGGCGAACAGGAGATTTTCCCACGTCCATGCCAGCCACCAGTAGCCGTGCGTGGGGCGGCCCCCGCCGCGGTAGGCGCGGGTCTTCGGCCGGAAGTGCTCGACGTCGTTGTAGAGGCGGTCGATACGGCGCTCGCAGTAGCAGCACGTCCGTCCCTGCGCTTTCCAGAGATCGCGGCGAGCGACGTTGTACTTGTTGCCGAAGTTTTTCGCCTTCGGTGGCGCGCTCCGGACGATGGCCGCGAGCCTCTTCACCTCCACCTTGCGGATGGCCTCCAGCCCTTCCGGCTTCGGGCCTCGGTCCACGCGGATCACCGGCCCCGCACCTTCTTCGCTGGCCGCCCCTCGCGCGTCCTGGTCCGGGGCACGGGTTCCCACTCGGGCTCGACCTCGGCGGCGCGGAGCCTCTTTCGCAGCGCGAGCATCTCCTGCTCCTCCGCGTCCGAGCGACCGGGGTCGTTCGCGAGCAGACCGTAACGCTGCGCGGCCTCGCCGAGGTCGGTCGGGTAAAGGCGATCGATCCCGAAGAACTCCTCGTACAGCTCGCTCCCGGTCATGAGCGCGGGCGATTCGCCGGTCTTCCGGGCGATCACGTCGCCGTCCCGGTTCCGGCCGAGCCGGACGATCTCGTCCTTCGCGAAGCCGGGGAGGACCATGGGCGAGTGGGTGGTCACCACGAACTGCATCCGCGGGAACACCTTCTTCAGCTTCGGCACGAGCTCGGCCTGCCAGCTCGGGTGCAGGTGGAGGTCGATCTCGTCGATGAGCACGAGGCCGCTCTTCTCCGAGGGATCCACGAGGGTACCGGACATCGACTTATCGACCAGGATCTGAGTATCGGCCACGATCTGACCGATGAGGTCCGCGATCCAGGAGATCAGCCCCTGGTAGCCATGGGACAGCCACGTCGCGGGCAGCTTGAATGTGGAGGAGCCTGATCGCAGCTCAAAGCGGTGCGCTTCCACGAGGTCGGCGGCGCTCTTGACCCCGCCGCGGCGCCGGAGCTCCAGCCCGCGCACACGCGGGAGGAGGCGGGAGCGGCGAAAGAGGGCGTCGGACAGCATCTCGGCATAGCGGGTCGGGTCGATGCCGAGGTCCTGGAGGATGTCGGCGAACCCGGTACCCAGGATGGGGGCGCCGTCGAACAGCGAGTCGAGCCGGCTCAACGTCGGATCGTCCGGGCGCGCGGCGCCGTACGGCTTGGGCAGGCGCCGGTTGACGCCGTACCCGGCCACGAACCACCACGGCGCACCGACGGCGCGGGCTTCGCGCAAGGGGCCCGGGTCGGCGCTGCGCGCCGGATCGAGGTGTTCCTGGGGATGCGCCGAGGGTTCCCCGTAGTCGGACGAGCCCACGAAGACCTTCCAGCCCGGCTCCAGGAACAGCTGGCTCCGCAGGAATTTCGGCGGCTGGCCCGGCTTGCCGCCCCAGCGCGGATACACGCGGGAGCGCCCTTCGGGCAGGGGGCCGAAGGCGAAGCTGGCCGCGATGTCGAGGGGCTCGTCCGGGTGCCGCCGATCCGGCAGCGACGGGATGTCGGCGAGCTGGTTGGCCCGGTCGGGGCCGCTGGCCGCGAGGGCGATGGCCTGCAGGATGGAGGTCTTGCAGAGGCCGTTCTCGCCGACGATGACGGTCCACATCCGCGGCTCGCCGGAGGAGGTGGTGAACGACAGCCGCAGATCGCGGAGCAGCTTGAGGTTCCGGATGTGGATCTCGCGGAGGTACACGGCGGCATCCTAGCGCAACGGACGCGGGGGTGTTGCGCGCGGTGCGCCCGGCTGAAGGCGCAAGCCTACCCCAGGACCTCCGCCACGAGCGCCTCGGCGAGCTTGGTCGCCTTCTCGTCGCGGGCGCGAAGCTTGGCTTCGAGGTCCTGGGGTAAGCTTGCGCCGGTCGCGGGCGGCGACCCCGCGCGCGGACTCACGGCGCGAAGCGCATCGTCTCGGCGGAGAAGCCGTCGCCGCCTCGGTTCGCCTTTTCGAGCGTCTCGTCGAATACATCCGCGATGCCGCCCCGGCCCCCTGGGCCGATCTCGAACGTGACGCGATCCAGGGTGAGCTGCTCGTCGTCGGCATGGGCGATGCCGATCGAGGGCCCGCCGGAGCCCCCGCCGCCGTAGCCGCCCTGGCCGCCACAACCGCCGCCGCCGCCCGAGCCGCCCGACGCACCGCCCAGCGCCGCGTTGCCGCAGGCGCTCCGGCCGCCCCGCGCGCCGCCCCCCCTGGCCGGGCGCTCCCGCGCCGCCTTGCTCGCCAGGCACGCCCTCCCACCCGGCCGCGGTGAGGCGTCCACCCTGGCCACCGGCGCCTGGCGCGCCCGGCGCGCCGCGCTCCCCATCGAGGCCGTCCTTGCACCCGGCGCCGTCCTTCGCGCCTACGCTACCCGCGCCCGCGTTGCCGGGGTTCGGGATCGGCAGCGGCTTCCCGTCGTCGCCATCGCCGCCGCGGTCCGGAGTCCCGTCGCCCCCTTTGCCGCCGGTCGAGACCAGGTCGCCACACACGCTCCTCATGGCGGGGGCGCCGGCCACGGTGGCTGCCGAGCAGGCGTCCTTCCCGATCGCGCCGGTCTCCCCGTGCGGCGC
Organism: Sorangium sp. So ce590; assembly: GCF_051521365.1. NCBI lineage: Bacteria > Pseudomonadati > Myxococcota > Polyangiales > Polyangiaceae > Sorangium > Sorangium sp. So ce590. The sequence goes on along the minus strand of NZ_CP150346.1, from coordinate 1,807,994 downwards.
CTGCGGATTGATGAGGCCCCAGTCCACGCCGTCCGCGCCTCTCTGGGCATGGCCCGTCTCGATCTTGCTCCGAAGCACCTCCACGACCGCACCCGGCTCTAGCCTCATCGCGACGACATCGAGGCTCGTGTCCGGTGGGACCTCGGCGAACAGGTGCACCTCCACGATCGTGGATACGCCGTCGCCGACCACCTCGCCGTCGCCCTGCGCTGCGACCACGGTGATCAGAGCGTCGCGGCGCCGTGCGCCTCCGATGGTTGCCAGCAAGCCGCCCAGATTGTCCGTCGTGTGCCTCCACTGCCCCCAGCACTGGAAACCGCCCCACAGATCGATGCCGGAGGGCAACGTAAAGCCCGCGAGGAAAGGCTCGCTGCAGGCGAAGATTCGCCCCCGTACGCGCGGCGCGAGCTCGGCCGCACGGGCGAGCGTCCTCACCGGTTTCTCCATCGTGCCGGGATTGCTGTCGTCCCCTTGCGTCGTGCTCGCGAACACCCCGCAGCCGGCCTGCACGCGCAGCGCGGCGAGGCCCTCGAGACACGCCTCCTCCGAGGGCTCGGCCGCGGGCTCGGCGTCGCGGGTGCCCCCCTCCGCGCACGGCGGGGTGGTGGACGGCTCCGTTCCGCACCCCAGGGCGGCCGGAGAGGACAGCAGAAGGACCCATGCAGCGGTTGTGATCTTCATGATCCTCTCTCCCTGGTCATCCCCTTGTGGAATCCGTCATCGGGGCGGCACAACCAGCTCGGGGAAATCCCAGAGGGGCGCGGTCCGGCCGCGCTCTCCATTGGCTATCGCATCGCCCGGATCGCCTGCGCCGCCGAGCCCACCAGCGCCGGCTTCTCCCCAGGCCGAGGTCGCGCTCTCCGTGAGGTGGACGCTGCTGTCGACGCGCGCGACGGCCATCGAGCGCCTGCTCGCGGCGGAGCGGCGGCGCCTGCTGAGATCAGTCGTCCTGGAGTTGCCGTTCGAGCTGCGCTCGGTGCTGTTCCAGCACGACCTCTACGAGATCTCCATGAGAGACATCGCCGCGACGAGAGGGATACCCGTCAGCACGGTGTACAAATCAGCACGGTGTACAAATGGCGCGCCAGAGCGCTCCATCGCGCGCAGGAAGGGCTCGCGAGGCGCCTCGCTGCGGAGGAGGAGCCCCACGCTCGCCCCCGCGGGGGAGGCCGCTGAAGCCTGCCTCGCCGGCGGGCGGCTGAGCGGTCCCGCGGAACCGGGACCGGTTGCGGGCGGGCAGCTGGGCAGCGGGAGTGCAGCCCGCGTCGTGGCCAACCGACCAAGCTGCCCCCACCTGCGGGAGGTCTGGGTGACCCGCCCGCGGAAGGGGGCGACGAGCCCGCCTGCCGCGACACACCCCAGAAAGCGACCGACGATCGGGGCGATCCTTGCGGAGCGCTCGGTCATCGTCGCCGTGCTCATCGCGAGCGGCGTCCCGTCGCGCGACCGTGCCGACGTGGAGCAGCAGGTGCTCATGGGCGCGTGGAACTCCGTGCGCCGGGCATGTACCGGCCGGACCCCGCAGACGACGCCCACAAGGCGCTCCGGAAGTGGCTCTACGGCATCGCATGGCGCAAGACGGGGCACTACATCGCTCGCCGCTCAGATGGAGGCGAGGACCCGCGCCGAACGCGAGGCCGTCGCCGACGCGCGCGGCGCCTTGCAGATCCTCGACGCCATCGAGCGCCACTTCGTGCGCCGCGACGAGTAGGTCACGCCCGGCGAGATCCTGCGCGAGATCGCCGTGCTCGCGCAAATGCGGACGGCGAGTAGGGGCGCCTAGGACACCCGCCCGAGCGACCGCCCGGCTTGACGCCGGCTGCATGTTCCACCAGCGTGCTCCTATGGCCGTGGAGCTGAAGATCACCTTCGACGGGGACGAACCGGGGCTCGCACAGCATCGCCTGAGCCTGTCGTCTTTCGGGGAGCCGCTCAAGCTCCTCCTATCCGCCCTGCAGCGCACCGCTTCGGGGATCCTTGCGTCGGCGCTGGAAGATCCGGACTACGGTACCCGAGGTGGCAGACTGGCTTCGGACGCGAAGCTGCTGGACCTAGAACTCGCCTCGGTCGAACGAGGGTCCGCTGCGCCGACCTTCGTCTGCACGGCGCATCCTGGAACGCAGCTAGACCTCCGAAGCTTCGATATGCTCGGCGAACAAGCCGTCCAGCGTCTAGTCCAGGATCTGGACGCTGAACGCCAAGGAAAGTCGGTCAACGGCTCCGCGCGCAAGTACCTCCGGTCACTGCCGGCAGGTGTGCTCGTCCAGCGCTACGCCGCGTACGCTGACGGAAAGTTGCTCGCTGAGGTGCAGTTCGGCGAGCTGTCGCTGGCGGCGGACCCAGTTCAAGCCGCTCGCCTGGTTAGACTTCGTGGTCGGATCACCAGCGTGGGGTTCGATCCGGGTTCGAACTACATCGCTCTAAAGACGAGCAGAGGTGTCGTGCGGTGCGCTGCCTCGTCCGAGCAGGTCGAGCGCGCCATCCCGCTGCGTCACAAGGATGTGATTGCCGCCGTACTCAACGGGCAGAAGCCGACCTTGATCTGGGTTCTAGATGCGGCGGCGCCGCCGCCAAACGTGCCCCTCGAGAGCACGGTGGATCTACTGCGCACGGACTGGGCTGAGACCATGAGGATCCTGGCTCAATGAACGAGGAGCTACAATGGATCTTCGTCGATGCCGAAGAAGTCATGCACCTACATGACTCTGCTATTCAGCTGTATGGCGGCAATCCGTCACCGGTCCCCAAGGACGGCTGCGTCGAAGGAAGCATCGGGGGCGCCGTCAGCGCTTCCATGTACGAAGCAGAAGAGGAAGAGCCAGACCTGTTAGTGGCCGTAGCCTATCTTCTCGTATACCTCGCGAAGAACCACTGCTTCGTTGACGGCAACAAGCGCGTCGCATGGAGTTCGGCCATCCGTGTTCTCGACGCGAACGGCATCCATCTCGTGGCGCAGCAGGAGGAAGCGGCCAAACTGGTCCATGACGTGGTGAATGGCCTAATCGACGTACACGGCGTCCTGGATTGGTTACTTTCACCGAACCGCATCACGGCAGCTCCGGGGTGGGGCGCTGCGCCCTGAGATGCCTGGACTCTCGTCGTGTTCACGGCACGCGCATGGTCCCGCACTCTCCGCGATGGAGCCAAACAGCCGATCCTGATCGGGAACGCCAGCAATTCCAAGTACTTGAACGGAAAGCTTGCAGGTCGATCTCTCCGTGCGCTCGTGGCCGCTGTGAACGAACCCACCACGAGGAGGAGAGGCCGATGGGGAGATTGTTCTTCGGCTTCGTGAACGAGCTCCTGGAGACGCTCATGACCGAGGAGGAGGCCGCCGTCCCCGAGGCGAAGCCTCTCACTCGTCGCGAGCCTCCCACGCCTGCGAGGGCGCTCCCGAACAACCGGGGCTTCCTGCGCCTCGTGACCGAGCCGACGCCCGCGCTGAAGCAGCGCCGCCGGAGCGAGCCTCCGCCCGCACCTGTCCCGCAGGTCCAGGTCGTCCCGCCTCCTCCTCCCGAACCGCCGCCCGGTCCAGTCCAGCTGTCCCTGTTCGATCCCCCGGAGGGGTCGTGAGTGCTGCACTTTGCTCGCGCAGGGTGCTGTACTTTGAGCGCGAGTGCTGCACTTCGAGGCAAAGTGCAGCACCACCTGGGCAGCCCCGCCGAACCGGGACCGGTTGCCGGCAGGCAGCTGGGCAGCCCCGCCGAACCGGGACCGGTTACCGGCAGGCAGCTGGGCAGCCTCGCCGAACCGGGACCGGTTGACGGCAGGCAGCTGAGCAGCCCCGCCGAACCGCGATCGGTTGCGGGCGGACAGCTGGGCAGCCCCGCCTAACCGGGACCGGTTACCGGCAGGCAGCTGAGCAGCCCCGCCGAACCGCGATCGGTTGCGGGCGGACAGCTGGGCAGCCCCGCCGAACCGGGACCGGTTACCGGCAGGCAGCTGAGCAGCCCCGCCGAACCGCGATCGGTTGCGGGCGGACAGCTGGGCAGCCCCGCCGAACCGGGACCGGTTACCGGCAGGCAGCTGGGCAGCCTCGCCTAACCGGGACCGGTTGCCGGCAGGCAGCTGAGCAGCCTCGCCGAACCGGGCTGCCCGCTCCTCCACCTTCCAGGCCCCGCACGGCGCCCGCCCCGCAGGAGGCCAGGCGCGCGCGAGGGCGACAGGGCGGCTCCTCTCTATCGATCGACGCGCGCAGGCACGCCAGCCATGCGCAACATTCCGACGTAACATTCCGACGTAACATTCCGACGTTGATAGAGGGGGCACGCCTCCGGAAAATCATCGATAGATGAATTGACAGTGAGGCGCGGATGATTATCCCTCCCCGGAACGTCCGGCGCGCGCCGGGCGCTCCTATCATGTTCAGCGCGGGGGGGAGGGAGCATGATGCTCATGTTCTTGTGCCTCTCTGCGACCGAGATCAACGAGAGGTAATCCCCTCATGGCCAGACCGTTCTCGAACAAGAAGAAGCCGGCTCCCAAGAAGCCCGGGGCCACGCCCCAGGCGGCGGCGGCGTTCGACAAGACCCTCCCCGAGATCGAGGCGCTGAGCCCGGATCGGCTCATCGCCATCAATCTCGACATTCCGCGCATGGTCTCCCAGGTGCTTGGCGTGCTGCCTGGCCTCGTCATGCTCCGCTCGGAGATCGCCGAGCGACTGCAGAAGCACGATGTCGCCCTGCTCGATCGGCTCGAGACATACGCGCTCGCCGCGTGGTACGCGCACCTCGTGTGGCTGTCCAGCGGAGGCGCCGAGAACGCGCTGAAGCCGCTCGTCGAAGAGGCGGTGCCGCTCCGCGAGAACCTGCTGAGCGACGCCGAGGCGCTCGCCCGCCGTGGCCTGCTCGACGCGGAGGCGGTCGCCGAGATCCGCGCAGGACAAGGGCACATCGACACGGCAAACGACCTCGTCGCGCTCTCGGCGCTGTTCAGCGGAAGCTGGTCGGAGATCACCGGCAAGACGGCGGCGACCGAGAAGGAGGTGAACCGCGCCGGGGAGATCGGGCCGCTGCTCCTCGCCGCCCTCGGCGTGAGGGAGCACGGCAAGGGGCCCGGACCGACCGAGGCCGCCGACAAGAGGGCGCGTGCGTTCGCGCTGCTCGTGCACGCCTACGATCAGACCCGCCGCGCCGTCACCTACCTCCGATGGAACGAGGGGGATGCCGACACGATCGCGCCGTCGCTGTACAAGGGCCGCGGCGGTCGCACGGCGTCGTCGAGCGACACCGCCGCGGCGCCGCAGGACGCCGCCCCGGCTGGCCCGACGGCGCCGGCATCGCCCGGCGCCGCGCCTCCGGTGGTTCCGGCGGACACGGCGGCGCCCGGCGCTGCAGCGCCGGGCACGGTGGCGCCCGGCGCTGCGCCCAACGGCGCGCCGCCTGTCGTCTAGCTCCGCGCGTCAGAAATTTCGCCAGGGTTCGCAGGGTCCGGGAGGGGGCCCGTACTCGACCCAGCCTCCCGGGTCCTCCACCCCGCGGCGCAGCGCCCGCGCCTCAGCGCGCTCAGCGCCCGCGCCTCCGCGCTCTCAGCGCCCGCGCCTCAGCGCGCCGTCCGCCCGATCTCCTCCGCCGCCCGCGCCCGCTCCTCCGCCGCCTTCGCGAGCGGCCCCGTCAGGAGCGCCTGCGCCTCGCGGAAGCGCGCGGCCACGTCGGCCCAGTAGCTCGGATCCGCGCCCTGCGGGGCGGCGAGCTGCTTGATCAGCGCCGCGTCGTACGCCGCGATGCCCGCGTACGGCGAGGCCGGCTTCGCGCGGGCCACCCAGTCGAGCGCCGCGAGATCGCCCAGGCCGAGCCCGGTGAGCGGCGCCCGCCGCATCATGAGCGCCGCGTCCTCGGGGCCGTTGCGCAGGCCGAGGGCGACCGCGAGCAGCGTCGTCGCCTCGGGCGGGCGCGGGGTGCCCTCGGGCCACGCCGCGAGCAGCGCCGTCGCCTGGTCGAAGTCCACGGCGCGCCAGTACAGCCGGCCGAGCTCGATCCGCGCCCGCGCATAGAGCAGCCGCGCGTCGGGCGAGAGCTCGGCCGAGCGCAGCGCCGCGCGGTGCTGCAGCGGGACGCCCCGGCCAAGGAAGATGCCGAGGAGCTCCGGCCGCGCCGCCATCTCGGACGGGATCAGGCGGCCCGCGTAGTACGTCGGCAGCCCGGCCGCGAGCCGCTCGACGCCCGACGCGGGCGCGACCTCCGGGGGCGGCGGCAGCTCCAGCGCGTCGAGCGCGTCGACGGGCCGGCCGCCGTAGAGGCGCGAGAGCATCGCGCGCGCGCCCTCGACGCGGGCGTCGCGGAGCACGCCGACCGACGAGAGCTCGCGCAGGCCGACGAGCGCGGCGTCGCGGCCACGGCTCTTCCAGGGCTCCAGCAGCTGATCGAGCTCGGCGTAGTAGACGTTGCTGAGCTCCGCGTCCTTCCGCATGGCGTCGGGCAGCGGCGCCGACCGGACCGCCTCGACGAGCCGCATGTCGGCCCGCCCGGACTCCACGGCGACGATGCCCTTCGCGTAGAACGGCAGCTCGACCCCGCGGCGCCCGAGATCCTCGATCGCCCGGGCCTGGTCCGTCACCCACGTGAAGAGCGGCCCCTTGGTGAACGCGAGCACGCGCTGGACATCGTAGGGCGGCCGCAGCGCGGGCGGCTCGGTCGCGGTGCGCGCGAGCCGGGCGGAGAGCGTGAGCCCGAGCAGCACCTGGTAAAGGTCGCCCTTGAGCGCGGCGGGCGGCGCCTCGAGGTACGGCACGGCGATGGAGTCGCCGCACGCGACGGGCGCAAGCTCGGCCCGGAGCGCGCGCGCGAGGCCCGCCTCGAGGCCCGCGCACGCCTCGACCCCCGCGAGCCGCGCGTCGCGCTTCGCGGCGTCCTCCTCGGCGATCGCGGCGTCGAGCGCGTCGAGGGCGCCCCGGGCATCACCGCAGGGCTGCGCCGGCGCGACGGGGGCGCGCCGCGCGAACGCCTCGCAGACGCGCGGCGGGGCGGGCACCCCGGCCGGCGCCGGGGGGACCAGCGCGGCCTTCAGGTCGAACGGCGTCGGCTTGAGGAGCGGCAGCCACTCGTCCTTGAGCGTGCCGTGGACGGCGAAGGCCTCGCTCTCGGGGAGCGGAGGCGGCGGCGGGGTCGCCGCGCGGGCGTCGCCCGGCGGGACGGGCGCGTGCGCCGCGGGCGGAGGAGCCGCGGCGCAGGCCGCGAGGGAGAGCCCCATCGCGGCGGCGAGGGCGGTGAAGATCGAGCGGGGGATCGAGCGCATCACGTCTCCTTGGACACGGGCGATCCGCAAAGGTTTCGCCGAAGGCCGGCGGCGGCCTCGGGACCCGAGCGGTGCGCGGTCGTGGATACCACCGAGGAGCCAGGCGCGGGGGCGCAAGGTGATGGCGTGTGCGACGCGCCGGCTCGAGCGGCGGGGCGGCCCCGACCCCTGTATCCTCGCCAGGCACGCTGGTGGCCGGAGCTGCTCCGGAGAGGCGCGCATGAGAAAGTTTTATCTCCGTGGCATACGCGCTCGTGGTGAACACTTCGTTGTCCGGTGATCCCCGCGCGACAATCCCCTTGGTCATTTCGTAAAGGCTGTTGTTGAGGGGCACCGTCGCGGAGGGCGTCGCGCGGCGCGCGACGGCGACCCCGGAGGCGCTGGCGAAGCTCGACCCCTGCGCGAGCGACGTGACGGCGGCGAACGAGGACGCGTGCGCGCGCGAGATCGTCGAGCACCTCGCCCCGCGCGCTTACCGCCGGCCCCTCGCCGCCGGCGAAGCCGACGCGCTGCTCGCGCTGTACAGCGCCGCACGAGCGGGCGCGACGTTCGGCGTCGGCGCCGCGACGGTGATCGAGGCGCTGCTCCAGTCGCCGGATTTCCTCTACCGCGTCGAGTGGGGCACGCCCGACCCCGCGCGCCCCGGGCTCCGCCGGCTGACGGGCGACGAGACGGCGACGCGGCTCTCGTACCTGCTCCCATCACAGCATGCGACACTTTGGATTCACGGAGCGCACGAGCTGGTCGGCGTCGCCGTGGATCTGAGCGATGGCCCACCCCGCCGCGCATTTGACCACGTAGGCTGTGCTATGGACGTTGCCGATGCCAGGGACGACATTGGTGTTGCTGTCGCTCTGCTTCCACGCGTCGATCGTCTGGCACAGCAGCTCGATCCGGTAAACCAGGGAGTCGACCCAGATGTTGATCCCGACCAGGACCTGGCTCGCAGGGCAGATCACGGTGCCCGGCGAGCCGCCGTCGCCACCGGCGCTCACGGTCTGGAAGGCGGTGCCCAGGGTGCCGTCGCCGGCGAGCGGCGCGCACATCAGGCCAATACGGTCAATCGAGCCGCCGCTCCGGCCGTGGATGCCGACAGCCACATTACCGCTCCCACAGGGGATATCGTAAGAGATGTCGACGGGCGTGCCGCCCGTGCCGCCGGCGCCGCCCGTGCCGCCGGCGCCGCCCGTGCCGCCGGCGCCGCCCGTGCCGCCGGCGCCGCCCGTGCCGCCCGTGCCGCCAGCGCCGCCAGCGCCGCCAGCGCCGCCAGCGCCGCCGCTGGCCGCGTCGCCGCCGGCAATACCAGCGCCGCTGCCGGCCGCGTCACCGCCCGTCGTGCCGGCGGCGCCCGAGAAGTCGAGCTGGTCGACCCCCGAGATCGCGTTGCATGCCGCGCTCCCGCACACGAGGGCGAACACCGCGGCCATCACCGTCGCGAGAGGCTCTGTCGTCCGGGGCATGAGCCGGCCCCGCTGCGGGCCTGCGGCGGCGCTCCTGGACGAGGCTGAGCGTCTGAAGCGCGGGGTGGAGTCAACCAGGGTGGGTCGGGTCGGTGGCATGAGGTCTCCCCTTCGGGTGGTGGCCGGATTTGAACATGAAGGCGGGAAGGCGGGAAGAAAAGATCAATGTTCTTCCAGCCCTCACGCCTTCATGGGATTCACTCCGCGGCAAAGGAACCACAGAGGAGAGAGCCAACGACGCGCTGTCCTCTGTGCCTTGTGGTTCACTTTCTCTCCCATCATGGGACCAGGGACGAACCTGAGAGACGGGCGCTAGCGCGCGAGGCTCGGGCTCGTCAGTACCACTCTCCGCCGAGCCCCAGCGTGAAGGTGAAGGTCGTGCCCTCCGGCATGAACACCGGGTGGAGCTCGGCGGCGAGGGCGAACCCGCTGCGCCGCGGTCCATCGCCGGACAGGCCGCCGAGGAGGAGGGCGCCCCGCGCGTGCGCGCCGAAGTACCAGTCCGAGGTGCTGGCGCAGCCGGCGCCCGACTCGAGGCCCGCGAGCGTCGCGCCGCAGCTCGCGACGGCCACGTAGTCCATGGACGGTCCTGCGCCGAAGTCGAGGACATGAAACACGGTGAAGCTCGCAAGGAGCGAGTTGTAATCGATGAACCCCGCGTCGAACCCCGCGCTGTTCTCGGTGCTCTCGGGGGTGAGCGTCAGCATGGGCGTGTTCTGGTAGTAGATCCCGAACTGGTGGTTGATCTGGATGCCGACCCGGCCCGTCCACGCGAAGACGCCGCCGGTGCCCGTCGGCGCCTTGATGATCCCGCCGCCCAGGGTGCTGCCATACCGGAGCCGGACGCCGTCCCGCTCCTCGTCCTCGGGCTCCTCGTCCTCGGGCTCCTTGTCCTTCTCCTCGGACTCGGCCGGTGAAGGCGCCGGCTCCACGGCCACCGGGGCCGCAACCGGGGGCGGCGCAGCGCTCGGCCGCGCCGGCGGCTGGCTCCGCGGTGGACGCGGCGGCGCAGGCGCGACGGGAGGAGGCGGCGCAGGCGCCACCGGAGGCGACGGCGCGGGCGCATACGGCGGCGCGGGCGCATACGGCGGCGCGGGCGCATACGGCGGCGCGGGCGCATACGGCGGCGCGGGCGCATACGGCGGCGCGGGCGCGACAGGCGGCGGCGGCAGTGCGGGCGCGACAGGCGGCGGCGGCGCAGGCGCAACGGGCGGCGGCGGCGCAGGCGCAACGGGCGGCGGCAGCGCAGGCGCAACGGGCGGCGGCGGCGCGGGCGCGACAGGCGGCGGCGGCGGCGCGGGCGCGACAGGCGGCGGCGGCGGCGCGGGCGGCACCGGCGGCGGGAGCGGCGTCGGCGCGGGTGCAGGCGGCGGCGCGGGCGCGGGCGGCGCCGGCGCCGGGGACGGCGGCGACGTCGGCGCCGGCGGCGGCGCTGGCTGCACGGAGGCAGAGGGGATCGGCTCCGGAGCAGGCGGCGGGAGAGGAGAGCCGTCCTGGGTCAGGGCCGTCGCCGAGATCGCAAACGGAACGGTGAACGCCGCAAGCGCGGCAAGCCAGCGAAGGGGTGTCATCCGTTTTTTCTCAACGCGCTCCTCGCGGCCGTCAAGCGCGCGAAAGTGCGAGGTGTCGGCCGTGGTGCGCAGCAGCAGACGATCCGCCCGCAAGCCGCGGAACGCCAGCCCACCGGTGACCCCCGAGGAGCCCCGCAGCCCATCCCTCCACTTTCTTTCACGGAACGAGGTGGCTCCGGTCACCAGACCCCTCGAGCCATGCGTCGAGACCCCGAAGCCCTTCTCTGCGGCATCAGCCCCCTGCTCGGGATCTTCCTGTCCGTCGCCTGCGTGGGGGAAGGCTTCCACCAAGATGCGATCGCGGACGGCGGTGGTGGAAATGTCCATGGGACGACCAGCGCGGGCGATGGGGGCACGGGCCTCATGGCCCCAGGCGGCACCGGCGGCGAGGCAGGGCATGGCGCCGGCACGGCAGACGGCGGCAGCGGCGGCGACGGCAGCGACGGCAGCGACGGCAACGGCGGCAGCGACGGCGACGGCGGCAGCGACGGCGACGGCGGCAGCGACGGCGGCGACGGCGGCAGCGGCAGCGCAGCCGCGGGGCGCCCGTGCAAGCGCGGCGTCGCGTACGGCCACCACTCGGTCGCCGACCTCTCGGCCCTCTCGGCCAGCGTCGGCTGGTGGTACAACTGGGCGAACGTCCCCGACGAGGAGCTCCGGGGAGGCGACTACGTCGAGCTGGGCGTCGAGTTCGTACCGATGGTCTGGGGCGGCCGCTTCGACGCCGACAAGGTCAAGGCGGCCATCCCGAGCGGGGCGAAGTACCTGCTCGCGTTCAACGAGCCGAACTTCTTCGCTCAAGCCAACCTCTCCGCCGCGGAGGCCGCCGCGCTGTGGCCGCAGCTCGAGGAGATCGCCGACGAGAAGGGGCTCCAGCTCGTCTCGCCGGCCGTGAACTTCTGCGGCGACGGCTGCCACGAGACAGATCCATTCGCCTACCTCGACGCCTTCTTCGCCGCCTGCGAAGGCTGCCGCGTCGATTTCATCGCGGCGCATTGGTATGCTTGCGACAGGCCGGCGCTCGAGTGGTACCTCGGCGAGCTCAGACGCTACCGGCGCCCGATCTGGCTGACCGAGTTCTCGTGCGGAGACGGCGCGGATCGATCGCCCGAAGCGCAGGCAGCCTACATGCGAGAAGCGGTGCCCCTCCTCGAATCGGACCCCGACGTCTTCCGCTACGCCTGGTTCTCCGGGCGCACCGAGGCGATCCCCAACGTGGACCTGCTCGGCGCGAGCGGAGAGCTCACCGCGCTCGGCGAGCTCTACGTCTCGCTGCCCCACGCGGAGAGGTGCAGCCCATGACCGCCCGCGCGGCGGTCGCTCCGGCGACGCCCCCACCCGCCGGCGCGGTCGCCGCCCTCCCCGCGACCGGCCTCCAGGCCGCGCCGCGCGACTTCGCCGAGGTGTACGAGGAGATCTTTCCCTTCGTCTGGCGAACCGTGCGCCGCCTCGGCGTGGACGCCTCCGCGCACGAGGATGTGTGCCAGGAGGTGTTCGTCGTCGTGCACCGGCGGCTGCCGGAGTTCCAGGGCCGCTCGTCGCTGAAGACGTGGATCTTCGGGATCGTGGTCAACGTCGTGCAGGCGTACCGGAGGTCGCTGCGCCGCAAGAGCCCGGCCCACCGCGGGACGGGAGAGACCGTGGATCCGGAGCTGCTCGCAGGGCCGAGCAACCTCAGCCCCTACGAGGCCATGACAAGGGCGGAGGCCGCGCGCGTGGCGCACGACCTCCTGGCGTCGCTCGACGAGGAGAAGCGCGTGGTGCTCCTCCTCGCCGAGCTGGAAGAGATGTCGGTGACGGAGATCGCGCAGGGTATCGGGGTGAACATCAACACCGTGTATGCGCGGCTGAGGGCCGCTCGACAGGCATTTTCCGACGCGGTGCAACGCCACCACGCCAGGATCCGAGGAGGCCGCAATGGATGAGCTGGGGACTGGCGAACGGGCGTTCCTGGACGCCCTTCATAATGCGGACGAGCCGACCGACGACGACCGGCGGCGGATGCGCGCGGCCGTGTGGGCGAGGCTCGGCCTGGCCGGGACGGCGGCCACCGCCGTGGCCCTGAGCGCCGCGGAGGCCGGGGCCGCCGGCTCCGCGAGCGCCGCGGCTGCGGCGCACACGGTCGGCTCCGCCGCCGCGAGCATGGCCGTGAACGCGAGCACGGCGGTCGCGAAAGGGGCGGCCTTCACGCTGCTCGGCGCCCCGCTGAAGATCGGGCTCGCGACGCTGGTCGTGAGCCTCGCGACGGGCGCAGCGCTCTACCTCCCGGCGTCTGGCGGGGCGCCCGATGCGCCGCGCGCGCAGGAAGCGGCGAGGATCGCGGACCCGATGCCCCGAACGCCGCACGCCGCCGCCCCCTCCGGCCCGTCGAGCGACGGGGCGCCTCCTCCGGCCGAGGCCAGCGCCCTCGCCGAGGCCGGCGACCCCGCCGAGACCGGCGCCCCCGCCGAGGCCGGCGCCCCCGCCAGGGCCAGCGCCTCCGCCGAGGCCAGCGCCTCCGCCGAGGCCAGCGCGCCACGCGCGCCAGCCCCGCGCCCGCGCCCGCCCCCACCGGCCGCTGCCGCGAGGCCGGGCTCCGACGGGCTCGATGCGGAGATCGCACTGCTGCGCGACGCGCAGCAGGCGCTGCAGGCGGGCCAGTTCGCGCAAGCGCTCTCGAAGCTGAACGAGCACGCCAGCCGGTACCCGAGGGGCGTGCTCTCGACCGAGCGCGAGGCGTCGCGCGCGATCGCGCTCTGCCGCTCCGGCCGCACGGCGTCCGGCAGGGCGATCGCGGCGAGGCTGCTCGCGAAGAGCCCGGGCTCGCCGCTCGCGACGCGCGTGCGCGCCGCGTGCGGCCAGGAGGAGTAGAGTGCGCGGGTGCACGTCTCAAGGTGGGCCAGGGCCCCGTCGGCCCTGCAGGCGCTGTTCGTCGCGGCGGGGCTCCTGCCCGCGCGCGCGCTCGCGGCGCCCGCAGAGCCCCGCGCCATCGATCTCCGCTGGGAAGCGCCGGACGGGTGCCCGCCGATCGACGAGGTCCGGAGCGAGATCGCCCGGCTCCTGGGAGCGTCGGAGCAGCGCCAGCCGATCGAGGTCGAGATCGCCGTCGCCCGCGGAGGCGGCGCGCGCCTCCGGCTCGATCTGCTCATCCGCGCGCCGTCGCCCGGCGAGCGCGTGATCCGCGGCGACGACTGCGCGTCCATGTCGCGGGCGGCGGCGCTGATCGTCGCGATGTCGATCGATCCCGACGCGGTCGCGCGGAACGCCACCGCGCAACCCGCCGCCCAGCCCGCGCCGCCCTCGGCGGTCGCCGCCCCCGTCGCCGGCGCGCCGCGCCGCGCGCCTCCCGCGGCGGCCCGGCCTCCGGCGGCTGCCGAGCGCGACCTGGAGGGGGCGCTCTGGCTGAGCGCGCAGGTCGAGCAGGCGCTCGTGCCGGCGATCGGCGTCGGGCTCGCCGCGGGCGGCGGGATCCGCAGCGGCTGGTTCCGCGCCGACGGGGCGGCCGGCGTGGTGCCGTCGAGCTCGAGCCGCATCGCCGGGATGGCTGCCGGCGCCGAGTTCCAGCTCTGGTTCCTCGAGGTCGACGCGTGCGCGCGCGCCCTCGCGCGCCCCATCGGCGTGTACGTCTGCGCGCTCGGCCGCCAGCACTGGCTCCTCGCCAGGGGGCGCGAGGTCGACGAGGCCTTCAGCCACACGGCGCCGATCTTCGCGGCCGGGCTCGGGACGCTGCTCGAGTGGCGCATCGCCGGGCCCCTGAAGGTCGAGGGGGCGCTGCACGCCGTCGTCCCGCTGCGGCGGCCCCGCTTCATCGTCGAGAACCTCGAGGGGGCCGTCTATCGCCCTCCGGCCGCAGGTCTCAGCGCCCGCCTCGGCCTCGCGCTGGCCTTCTGAGCCTCAGGGCCGATCCGGGCCGGCATTCCACGCGGCCTCGACCGCGCAGCCGGCCAGCGCCTCGCCGTAGATGCGCAGCTCGTCGTAGCGCCCACCGAAGTACGGGTCCGCATCGAACTGGGACCGCCCGAGCCAGTTGTTCACGTCCTGGATCCCCGAGAGCGGAAAGTCGACAGTGTCGCTGCCGAGGAGCGCGCCATCCAGGTAGAGGGCCAGGGTCGCCGCCGCGCCGTCGAAGACGACGGCGACCTGATGGACCTCGCCGTCCTCGAGCGTCGGCTCGGCGTGGATCGCCACCTCGCCCCTCACGCCGCTGTCGCTCGCGAGCGCGGAGACACCCCGCACCTCGAAGCCCGTCGAGGGGGTGATCACCAGGTAGGACGTTCCCACACCCCCCTCGCCTTCGACGGGATCTTCGCCTCCGCTGGCGAGGCCGAAATCGACGATGCGCAGGTAGGCGCCTCCGCGGTCGCGGGCGACCCAGACCATGACGGTGACATCGCGCAATCCCGCCAGGAGCCCCGCCGGCAGATCGACGTAGTCGTCCTCGCCGTCGAGGGTGAGCCCCCCTCCGCCGTCGAGGCTCGCGCCGCCGAGGATCGCGCCGTCAGCACCTCCGATGAGATCGGCGACGACATCCCCCACACCGTCGAACGTGTACCGATGTGTCGGCGACGGCAATACATCACAGGAGATCGTGCCATCACCCCCTCCACCACCGCTGCCCGCCTCACCGCCGCTGCCCACCCCACCGCCGCTGCCCGTCTGACCACCGCTGACGCTCGCCGCTGACGCCGGATTCATACGGCCCACCGCGATCTCCTCGTCCGCCCCGCACCCGGACAGCCCGAGGAGCAACACCATCACCGGAGTTTTCTGCGCGCAGGGCACGGCCTGATTTTAACGCGGCCCCGTGGTCGATTTGATCACGAAATCGGCACGCTCCGGTCACGAGGGGACAAATGCCGAATCCACACGCGGGAGACGACGATGACGTTCAGACTTGACCGAGTGTTCGCGAGTCCGTGGCTCGCCGCCGGGGGATGTCTCCTCGGCATCTCGTGCACTGGCAGCCTCGGAAGCCAGGACGATGGAAGCCAGGACGATCCGGAGCAAGACGTCTCCGTCGCGCCAGACGGGATGCCCGTGCACCACATGACAGCGTCGGAGTACAACAACACCGTCGCCCACCTCCTGGGAACGCGCCTGAGGCCCGCGGATGGCTTCCCCGCCTTCGGCGCGAAGGGCTTCGACGCGAACGTCAACGCGCTCTCGAACCTCTCGCAGGTCCTGGTCCAGGGGTATTACGACGCCGCCAAGGAGCTCGCCGCGGACGCCTTCTCGGACGAGGCGCAGCGCGCCGCGATCCTCGTGTGCGACCCGGCGGAGAGCGCGGGCGACGGGTGCGCGCGCGAGATCATCGAGCGCTTCGGGCTGCGCGCCTTCCGCCGCCCGCTCGAGGCGGCGGAGGTCGACCGGTACGCGGCGCAGTACGCCGACGCGCAGACCACCCTCGAGATGTCTCCCGTCGAGGCGGTGCAGCTCGTCGTCCGGACCCTGCTGACGTCGCCGAATTTCCTTCTGAGGATCGAGGAGGGACCCGACTCCGAGAGATCGCCGGGCGCCCTCAACGGCCACGCGATCGCGTCGCGCCTCTCGTACCTGCTCTGGAGCTCGCTGCCGGACGAGGCGCTCTTCGACGCGGCGGAGGGCGATCAGCTGGCCACCGAGGACGAGCTCAGGCAGCAGGTGGACCGCATGCTGGCCGACCCGAAGAGCGCCGCCTTCTTCCAGAACTTCTTCGGGCAGTGGCTCGGCACGCGCACGCTCCCCAGCCACAACGCCGACGCGACCCGGTTCCCGATCTGGAACGACGAGGTGAAGGGCGCGATGCTCGACCAGGTCAACGCCTACTTCGTGAGCTTCACGACCGGCGGGCGGCCCTGGTCCGAGTTCCTCACGGCGCCCCACCCGGAGAGCCGGCTGCTCGAGCCGCTCTACGCGAACGACCCCGAGGGCGCGCGCGAGGGGTTCCTCACGCTCCCAGCGTTCCTGACGCTGTCGTCCCGCGCGGACCGGACCTCTCCCACGTCCCGCGCGAAGACGATCCTGGAGCAGTTCTTCTGCGTGCCCATGGCGCTGCCCGCCAACGTGGACATCCCGGAGCTCGGCGACGCGGGCGGGGGCGAGGGCCCTATCGAAAACGTGCGCCAGGCGCTCGAGAAGCACCGCGCGTCGCCCGACTGCGCGAGCTGCCACAACGTGCTCGATCCGATCGGGCTGAGCCTGGAGCACTTCGACCCGATCGGCGCCTACCGGACCGCGTACCCGAACGGCGACCCGGTCGACGCGACGGGGGTGTACGAGGGCGTGGTGTTCGAGGACATCTCCGGCCTCGTGCCGGTGCTCGTGGAGTCCGCCCAGTCGGGGAGGTGCCCCACCGAGCAGGTCTTCAGCTACGCCCTGCGCCGGCGCCCGAACGGCGGGGACAGGACCAGGCTCACGGAGATCGCCGAGCGCTGGGGCGGCGGGACGGTCGCGGATCTGGTGAAGCAGGTGGTGACCAGCGAGGCGTTCCGCCTTCGAGCGAAGGACAAGGCGCCGTGAGGCCGCGCGGGTTGATTCTGCACAAGACGAGGCACGAAGGAGCGATGCGCACATGAAACGCTTGATGACACGCAGAAACTTGTTGCGCGGCGCGGGCGTCTGCCTGGCGCTGCCGTGGCTCGAGAGCCTCGCGCCGCGCCGGGCGAGCGCTGGGGAGCCCGGCACCCCGAAGCGCTTCCTGCTCTGCACCTTCCCGAACGGGGCGCCCCATCACTGGTGGGAGACGGCCCCGGCGTTCGGAAAGACGCTGAAGGGCGCCGATTTCAAGCTGCCGAGGGTGCTCGAGCACTTCGCGCCGGTGAAGTCGAAGATGCTCATGATAAGCCGCCTCGGCAACTACACGTGGAGCACGGAGCAGCACCCCTACATCGAGCCTTCCCACTCGCGCCTCGGCGCGGCGCTCTCGACCTGCGTGGACGCCGATCAGCTGGGGAGGGCGGCGCGCCAGGACCTCGGCGAGTGGGTGGGCAACGGCGTCTCGGTCGACCAGCTCATCGTCCAGAAGGCAGGCCCGGAGCAGGCGACCCGCATCCCGTCGCTGCAGACGGGGCTCGGGGTCAAGCCCGGCTTCTTCGACCAGCGCAGCTACGCCTACAATCAGGTGCTCTCCTGGAAGAGCCCGCGCGAGCCGCTGAAGCGCTCGGTCAACCCGAAGGCGGTGTTCGACGCGCTCGTCGGCGCGGGCGCGGCGCAAGGGGGGTCCGTGCCAGGGCAGAGCGACGAGCAGACCAGGATCGAGGCGGAGCGCCGCGCGGCGACCGAGAAGAGCGTCATCGACGGCGTGCTCGCCGACGCGAACTCGCTCATCAACCGGGTCGGCTCCGAGGATCGCAAGATCGTCCAGCAATACCTGGACTCGCTGCGCGAGATCGAGAAGAACGTGACCCGCGTGCAGTCGACGATGACCCCCCCGGCGGGCCTGAGCTGCAGCCTGATCGACAAGCCCGGCGCGGTCCCCGAGCCGCCGGGCCAGGCGGAGGGGCTCAACGAGAACGACAACACGGGAGCCGGCCCGTACAAGCACGACGATCACGCGAACGTCATGATCGACCTCATCGTCATGGCCATTCAATGCGACGTGACGCGCGTGATCACCCACATGCTCGACGACATGCGCTCCGAGTTCGAGTATCGGTGCATCCCGGAGGACGTCCGCGCCAAGGTGGGACTCGCGTACAGGAGAGAGAGCAGCCTGCACTTCCACTCCTCCCAGCACGCCGCCGGCAACATGGACCGCGCGACCCAGAACGGCCAGTACAAGATCGTCCAGCAGAGCAACCTCGACTACGCGGCGATCAACTGCTGGCTCGCCCAGAAGACCGCGCAGCTCGCGCAGCGGCTCGACGCGATCCCCGAGGGCGACGGCACGGTGCTCGATCACAGCGTCATGGTGCACATGAGCGAGATGCGCTCGCACGATCACGACGGGTACGACCTGCCCATCGTGCTCCTCGGCGGCGACGGCGTCTTCTTGAACGACGCGCACGTCGCCTACGACGCCCTCGGCAACGATCGCCAGCTCCGCGATCTGTGGTTCACCATCATGAACCAGTACTACGGCCTGGGCATCTCGTCGTTCGGCGAGGATCGCCGCGGCGAGCCGAACGCGCTGCTCGAGGAGATCCTGCGGTAGCGCGGCGAATCACGGTCTCCACGGCGCTCCGGGTGCGGACGGGGCGCGCCTCGCTCAGAGCCCCGAGCGGCGCGCCATCCGCTTCGTGAACCAGCGCACGGGGCCGGGCGCCACGCGGGCAGCGAGGCTCGCCGTCTTCACGAAGAGGCTCGTCTCCAGGACGTCCCGGCCCGCCTCGACGGCGCGCACGATCCCCTCGGCGACCGCCTCGGGGCTCTGCGGCTTGTGGCCCGGCGGGCGGTAACCGACGTTGTCGTCGGTCACCACGGCGTTCGCGTGGAACGGGGTCGCGACAGGGCCCGGACGCACAACGAGCACCCGCACGCCGCGCGACGCGAGCTCCGCGCGGAGCGACATCGCGAGCGCCTCCAGCGCGAACTTCGACGAGGCGTACGCGCCCATCCGCGGCGCGGCGACGATCCCCGCGATCGACGAGACCATGACGATCGTGCCCTTCGCGGCCGAGAGGGGCTCGATCGCGAGTTGCGCGAGGCGCACGGGCGCGACGACGTTGAGCCGGTAGATCGCCTCGAGCTCGGCGGGGTCGATCTCCAGCGAGGGCGCGTAGTAGCCGCGCCCGGCGTTGTTCACCAGCACGTCCAGCCGGCCGTACGCGCCGAGCGTCCGCTCGCAGAGCGCCCTGCGGTCCTCCTCGACGGTCACGTCGCCGGCCACGGCGAGGGCGTCGCCGCCCGCCGCGCGCACCTCGGCGGCGACCCGCTCGAGCGCCTCGTGCCCGCGCGCGCTCAGCACCACGCTCGCCCCGCGCTTCGCCCAGGAGAACGCGAGCGACCGACCGATTCCGCTGGATGCACCGGTGATGACGACGACAAGGGCCATGTCGGCGAGAGTATACGCCCCGCGGATGGCGAGGTGAAACTTGCTGCCCCAGGCCGCGCGCACCCCTACGATACGCAGCTTGCTTGGCGGCCAGCCGCAGCAGCGTACGCCGCCCGGCTCGCGCCGCTCATCGGCCCTCCCGACCCGGGTGTACATGAAGAAGTTCGTCAAAGCGCTGTTGATGGGATCATGGCTTCTGGCGACCGCCGCCTGCGACGACGGGCGGACCGAGCCGCCCTCGGGCACGGGAGGAGGCGGCAGCACGGGAGAGGGCGGGAGCGGAGCAGGAGCCAGCGGCGCCGGCGGCGGGAGCGGCGGAGCCGGGGGCGTCCGGTGCGCTGGCTCGGACGTCGTGTGCCCCGAAGGGTCGCGGTGCCAGATCGACACGGAGGGCAAGCCGTCGGGCTGCGCTGCCGGGTGCGAGGAGGCGCGCGCCTGCGGTGACACGGGGTGCTGCAGCCCCGGCGCCGCGTGCGTGGACGGCGCCTGCGCGGCGGCAGACCTCGTGCTCGAGCCCACGCAGCGCGGAGAGCCCGTCACCTTCGCCTCGATCAGCGTGGGCGAGGACGCGTGCGAGCTGATGCACGGCTGCGTCGGCGCGAGCGGCCGGCGGGCGCTCATGCGCTTCAACGTCTCGCTCAGGAACGCCGGCGACGTGCCGCTCGACCTCGGCGTGCCCTCGGAGAGCGCCGTGTTCGAGCCGAATTTCTGCGAGGACAGCTACGTCGTCCCGCGCTTCTTCCGCGCGCGCCTCAAGCAGGGTGAGGCGGCGGTCGCCGAGGGCGAGTTCGACGCGCGCTGCGTCGCGATGCGGGGCGGCCGGTACAGCTGCCATGCGCAGGGCCTCGGCCCCGGGGACCGCGTCGAGCAGCCCGGCACCGTCGCCTGCAACGCCCTCGACGTGACCGGCGTGGCGGCCGGGCTCTACGAGCTCGAGATCACCGTCAACCCGAACCGGACCCTCGCGGAGGCGAGCTTCGACAACAACACCCTGGTCCTCCCCGTCGACTACCCCGCTTGCGACGGCGCGATGTGCGGCGGCGCGTGCTGTCCGTACGGCCACGCGTGCTCGGACGGCGTCTGCATGGTGCCCGACCTGCGCCCGGACAGGGAGCGCATCGTCGACACGGTCCAGTTCGCGTACCAGACGTTCCCCGCGGACGCCTGCGAGATCATGGAAGGGTGCATCGGCGGCCCCGGCAGGCGGCACCTCCTCCACTTCGAGGGGCGCATCGAGAACGCAGGGCCCGGCCACCTCGACCCGGGCCCCGAGTTCGACAGCCCGCTCTTCGAGTACGCGCAATGCCACGGGCACTTCCATTTCAGGGAGTTCACCGATTACCGGCTGCTCGACGCGGACGGCGAGGTCGTCTCGCAGGGCCACAAGCAGGCGTTCTGCCTGACGGACATGGAGCCTCTCGATTTCGAGTCCCCGGCGACGCCGGGCTTGCCGACCTCGGGGGGCACGGGGTGCAACTTCCTGAGC
Organism: Sorangium sp. So ce590; assembly: GCF_051521365.1. Taxonomy (NCBI): domain Bacteria; kingdom Pseudomonadati; phylum Myxococcota; order Polyangiales; family Polyangiaceae; genus Sorangium; species Sorangium sp. So ce590. The sequence continues at coordinate 1,787,294 of NZ_CP150346.1, read as the reverse complement.
GCGGGGTGGGCCGACATCTACAGCGTCGGCACGCCGTGCCAGTGGATCGACGTGACGGACGTACCCGAGGGGAATTACATCCTCCGCGTCGCCGTCAACCCGACCGGCGCGGTCGCCGAGCAGTCGATCGAGAACAACGTGGTCGAGGTGCCCGTCCACGTCCCGGCGTTCACGCCCTGCGTTTTCGAGCCGGAGATCTGCGGAGACTTCGTGGACCAGGACTGCGACGGGATCGCCGACAACGGATGCGGGGGCAGCACGTGCAGCTTCCCGTCGCCCGAGGTGTGCGGCAACGGGCTCGACGAGGACTGCAACGGGGTCCCGGACGACGGGTGCGCCCCGATCCCGGGCGCCGACAGCTGCGAGACGCCGGGGGAGCTCTCGGACTCGGCGGATTACACGGCGGAGATCACCGCGGAGAACACGCCGGACGTGGCGCTCTCGTGCGGCGGCGAGGGCGGCGAGGTGTTCTTCCGGTTCACGCTGCCGTCCGAGCAGGTCGTGTACCTCGGGACCCTGGAATCGGAGCTCGACACGGTGCTCGCGGTGCTCGAGGGCGACGGGTGCGGCGGCGCCCCCATCGGCTGCGCGGCCCGCAGCTGCGGCGGCATCGCGCTGGGCGCGCACTACGCGGCCAAGCTCCCGGCCGGGACCTACACGGTGGTGGTCAAGGCCGTGAGGCCCGGGGATCGCGGCAGGGTGCGCCTCCGGTTCCAGCGCCCGTCGTGCCTCGGGGAGGGGGCCGGGGTCATCGCGGGCAGCGGCCTCGTCAGCGGCGACACAACCCGGGCGCCGATCCCTCCCGCGGCCGTGTGCGGCCCGAGCAGCCCCGAGCAGCCGTTCTATGTCCCCGTGTGCCCGGGGGTCCCCGTCCTTGTGTCCTCGTGCGGCCTGACGGACTTCCCGATGACGCTGAAGACCGCGGACGATGCCTGCAATCCGGTCAACGTCCAGTGCTCCAGCGCGCTCAACGCGTGCGCGGGCGCGCCCGAGGGCGCAAACGCCTCGATCTTCGGGATGCGCCCGGGAGGGGGCCTCGGATCCATCACCGTGAGCGGACGCACGCCGGTGGATTTCGGTCCGTACCAGCTCTTCGTCACGCCATTGCGCTGAGGGAGCGCGCCGCAAGGCGTGACCCCCGCGGCGGCGCTCCGCCCCCTCTCCACGAGCGAAGTTTGCGCTCGACCTTGGTCGATCTGCGCTAGAACCGCGCCATGCGAGCCAACCATCCGTCCGAACGGAGGCGCCTCCGGGCGCTCTCGTCCCTGTCGAGCGCGCTCGTCGCCGCGCTCGGCCTGACGTTGCCCGCCGACGCGGCGCCCCCGGCCGCGGCGCCCCCGGCCGCGGCGCCCCTGGCCGCGTCAGCGCCGGCCACGACCAGCGTGAGCGTCATGATCCCGGTCGAGAAGTACACGCTCCAGAACGGGCTCGAGGTGATCTTGCACGAGGATCGCCGCACGCCCGTCGTGGCCGTCAACGTCTGGTACCACGTCGGCTCCAAGGACGAGCCGAGCGGCAAGAACGGCTTCGCGCACCTCTTCGAGCACATCATGTTCCAGGGCTCGAAGCATGTCGGCGAGGACATGTTCTTCAAGTACCTGGAGCGGGCCGGCGCGAGCGAACGCAACGGGACCACCAACGCCGACCGCACGAACTACTTCGAGACCGTCCCGGCCAACGAGCTCGCGCTCGCGCTCTGGCTGGAGAGCGACCGGATGGGGTGGCTGCTCGACCACGCGAACGAGGAGACGTTCGCGAGCCAGCGCAACGTCGTGAAGAACGAGCGCCGCCAGAACTACGAGAACGCGCCCTACGGCCTCGTGCCGCAGTTCCTCCGCGCGGCCCTGTTCCCGGAGAGCCACCCCTACCACCTGCTGACCATCGGCACGCCCGAGGACCTCGACGCCGCGCGGATGCAGGACGTCCAGGCCTTCTTCCGGACGTTCTACGTGCCGAACAACGCGACCCTCGTCGTGGCGGGCGACATCGCGCGGGACAGCGCGAAGGAGCTCATCCAGAAGTACTTCGGCCCCATCGCGAAGGGCGCCCCGCCGCCCGTCGTGTCGAAGCCCGACCCCGGCGACCTCGCGACCGAGAAGCGCCTCGAGATCGAGGCGGACGTGGAGCTGCCCCGCGTGACGATCAGCTGGGTGACGCCGCCGGGCTTCGCGCCCGGCGACGCCGAGCTCGACCTCGTCGCCAACGTCCTTGCCTCGGGCAAGACGAGCCGGCTCTACAAGAAGCTCGTCTACGATCTCCAGATCGCGCAGGACGTGTTCGCGGGCCAGGCGTCGAGCCAGCTCGCCAGCACCTTCCAGATCACGGCCACGCTGAAGAAGGGCAAGTCGCCCGAGCAGGCGCTGAAGCTGATCGACGCCGAGCTCGAGAAGCTGCGCAAGGCGCCGCCGACGCAGGACGAGCACGAGCGGGCCCGGGCGAAGCTGCTCTCGGATCTGATCTTCAGCATGGAGCGGGTGACCGCGCGCGCGAACGCCATCAACAACTACAACCAGCTCGCCGGCGATCCGGGGTACTTCCCGAAGGACGTGGCCAGGTACGAGGGGGTCACGGCCGCCGACCTGCAGAAGGCGACCGCGGAGCTCCTGCCCCGGGGCAGGCGCGTGATCGCCCTCGTCACGCCGAAGCCGGGCGCCCCGAAGGCCGGGCGCCTCGTGAAGCAGACCGCGGCCGGCACGGCCGCGCCGAAGGGGGGTTGAGCCATGCGCATGAAACGAATCCTCTCCGTCTCGCTCGCCGCCGCGGCGCTCGCCGCCTGCGCCTCGACCCCGCCGGCGCCGCCCGCCGCGACCGCCAAGGCGCCGTCCGCGCCGCCCCCCGCCGCGGCGCCGCCGCCCGCGCCGGCGGACGCTTTCCGGAAATCGTCGCCGCCCCCCGGGCCGGAGGTGGTCTTCGTGCCGCCGCGGATCGAGGAGGCGAAGCTCGCGAACGGGATCCGCGTCCTCGTCGTGGAGCGGCACGAGCTGCCGATCGTGGCGGTGGACGTGACCACCGTCCGCGGCGCCGACCAGGCCGATCCGGGCGTCGGCGCGTTCGCGGGCGCGATGCTCACGCAGGGCACCAGGACCCGCACCGCGCTCCAGTTCAGCGACGCGCTCGGCAAGCTCGGCGCGAACTTCTCGTCCGGGGTCGACTTCGACGGCGGCGGCGTGCAGGGCCAGAGCGTGACGCCGCGGTTCGGCGAGATGCTCACGCTGCTCGGCGACGCGTACATGAACCCGGCGTTCGCGCCGGCCGAGATCGAGCGCGAGCGGTCGCGCCGCATCACCCAGCTCGCCGAGATGAACGACCGGCCCGCGTCGCTCCTCTCCATCACCCAGGGCCTGGTCCTCTACCCCGAGGGCCACCCGTACAGCACGCCGCTGCTCGGGACCGAGGCGGCGCTGAAGAAGATCACGGCGGGCGTCCTCGCGAGGTTCCACGCCGCGCAGTTCCGGCCGGAGCTGACGACCGTCGCCATCGCCGGGAACATCACCAAGGCCGACGCGGTGAAGGAGGTGGAGCGGGTCTTCGGCGCCTGGAAGGGCCCGATCGGCGCGCCGCCCGTCCCGGCGAAGGCGGCGCTCCCCGCCGAGCCGCCGGCGATCGCGGCGGGCGCGCCGCGCATCGTGCTCGTCGATCGACCCGGGCTCACGCAGTCGACCGTGACGGTGACGCTGCCGGGCGTGCCGCGCGCGACGAAGGACTACGACGCGCTCCTCGTGATGAACACCCTCCTCGGCGGGCAGTTCTCGAGCCGGCTCAACCTGAACCTGCGCGAGAAGCACGCCTACACCTACGGCGCGCGCTCCGGCTTCGACATGCGCCACGGCGCGGGCCCGTTCTCCGCGGGCGGCGCCATCGTGCGGGAGAACACCGGCCCCGCCGTGAAGGAGATCCTCGCCGAGCTCGAGCGGATGCGGAGGGAGCCGGTCACGATCGAGGAGCTCGCGGACGCCAAGGCGAACCTCATCCGCCAGCTGCCGGCCCGCTTCGAGACGGCAGGCGCGACAGCGTCGACGGTCGCGAGCCTCGCTGTCTACGATCTGCCGCTCGACGAGTTCGGAACGCGGCCGGCGAGGCTCCAGCGGATCACGCCCGCGGACGTGCAGCGGGTCGCGCAGAAGTACCTCGTGCCCGAGCAGCTCCGGGTCGTCCTGGTGGGCGACGCCGGCGCCCTCGGAGAGCAGCTCCCGGCGTTGCAGCTCGGTGAGGTCACCGTCCAGAAGGCGCCGGGCGTGAAGGCCGGACAGCCGGCGGCCGGCAAGCCCGCCGCGCCCCAGGCCGGCAAGCCCGCGGCGGCGCCGGCGGCTCCCCCTGCAAAGAAGCCGTGAGAATCGCGGTGCCGCTCGCCTGCGTGGGCGCGCTGGCGTGGAGCACGCCAGCCGCCGCGCAGGTGGGCCCGGCGGCGCCACCTCGCCGGCCGGCGTCCCCCACCCCTTCTCGCGGGCGCTCAGGACGTCGCTGATGCATGAACGCGCCGGGCACCCGAGCGCGCAGGCCACCGCGAGCGGACCGCGTCGCCCGAGCGGCCGATCCCGAGGACCCGCTCGATCGGCGCGCCGTCGCCTGAGGCGGCGGCGGGGCGCGGGCGCGCCGGCAGGCCGCGATCCATGGTCGCGCCATGCCGATCTTCGAGAAGCGCACGCGCATCGCCGCGCCCCCCGAGCGGGTCTTCGCCTTCCACGAGGAGCCCGACGCCCTGGAGCGGCTCACGCCCCCCTGGGAGCGGGCGCGGGTCCTGGAGAAGGCCGGCGGCATCCTGGTCGGCGCGCGCGTGGTCCTGGAGGCGCGCATCGGCCCCGTCCCGGTGCGCTGGGTCGCGGAGCACACGCAGTACGAGCAGGGCCGGATGTTCCAGGACACGCAGCGCAGCGGGCCCTTCAAGCGCTGGGTCCACACCCACCGCATGGATCCCGACGGCTCGGGCGGCTGCACGCTCACCGATCGCGTGGAGTACGAGCTCCCGCTCGGACTCATTGGCCGCCTCGGCGGCGCTCGCTTCGTCCGGCGCAAGCTGGAGCGGATGTTCGACTACCGCCACGAGGTGACGCGGCGGGCCTGTGAAGCCCCGCCGCAGTAGCCCGCTCGCTCGAATCGCCGACGTCGCGGCCATCGCGCGACGCGCCCCCTCACCGCGGCCATCGCGCCGCGCGCGGGTGCCGCGGCCTCTGCCATCCGCGTCAGCGGCGCGGATCGCCCTCGGGCCGCCCACCCGGGTGCGCCGGGTCGAACTGCGCTGGTCGATCTTCGTGCGGTCCGTCCGCAGTGTACCCCCGCTGCGAGGCGCCCTGCTGGCGCGCGATCTTCTCGATATCGCTCGCTCCCTGCGTCGTCTTGTCGTCGTTCAGATGCCGCGTCGGCGCTCCCGGCTCCTGCTGCTCGCCGCCCACCTGCTGCTCCGCCTGTTTGCTCGGTCCTGCATGCTCTTTCGTGCGTTTCATGGTGTCCCTCTGGAGCCCGATCGCCGAGCGTCAACCGGGTTGCTGTGAGGCAGGCGCAACGGTGAAGGATTGATTGATTCCGCGCCGTTCGATGCGTCCATTTCGGTTTCTGCGTGGCCCCGATGCGCCGCGGGAATGTGGGCTCGGGCGACGAGCGGAACTTGGCCGGTCACCACCCTCTCGGCGTAGTCAGGCGCCGTGCCGAGCACACCGCACGAGGTCCTGATCGTCGCATTGCGAGAGCAGCCGGGGTTGCTCGGCGCGCTCGTCTCCAAGCTCACCGGCGTGCAGCTGCCGCGGCGCCTCAAGCCGGCCGACGCCACGCTTCGCTTCGTGAAGCCTGCAGAGCTGCGGCTCGATCTCGTTCTCCAGGGTGGCCGGCGCCGCTGGGTCCTGGTCGAGCTGCAGCGCAGCGTCGACCCGGCAAAGCGCCGCCGGTGGCCCCTCGCGGCCAGCCTGCTCTTCAGCCAGACCGGCGCGCTCGGCGACGTGATCGTCATCACCGCGCGCCGCGCTGTCGCCCGCTGGGCCGAGCGCGTGGCGTGCGTGCGGACGCGCCTCGGGACCGTGCTCCAGCTCAAGCCGGTCGTGCTTCACCTCGGCGACGCCGAGGGCAGAGCGCTGCTCGACGAGCGTCACCCGGAGCTCGCGCTCTTCGCGGCCTGGGCCATGCAACACCGCCATGGGCCCGGGGCGCGCGCCGTCGTCGAGCGGGCGTTCGAGCTGACCGAGCGGCTGCCGCGCGCATTGCGACGGGCCCAGCAGCGTGCGATCCTTTCCGTGCTCAGCGAGCGGATGCTGGAGCTCCTCAGGGAGGCCTCGATGAACCCCGACAAGATCCCGGAAACACCCGCTGCCAGGAAGCTGCGTCTCTTCCTCGAAGCACAGGGGCGGAAGAAGGGCCGGGCCGAGGGCCGGGCCGAGGGCGAGGCCAAGGGCCGGCAAGACGCGCTGCTGACGCTGCTGCGGGCGCGCGGGCTCTCGCCCTCGCAGGACGACGAAGCGCGTATCCGGGCCTGCGCCGACGCGGCGAAGCTCGACCTGTGGATCACGCAGGCCGCCACGGCCACGTCGGTGCGCGAGGCCCTCGGGACGAAGACCCGAGCCGCGAGGGCTCGCCCCCGCACGCCGGCTCGCCCCCGGCCGACACCCGCGTCGCGCTCCTGAGCCGCGCCGGCCTCCGCCGCTGCGGCGAGGCCGGGTACGTCTCATCGCGGCGACGGCGACGGTGCTCCCGGGCTCGCCGTGGCCGCGAACGCGATCCCGCTCTGGAGATCGCGGCGGGTCACGATGCCGGCGAGGTCGATGTCGAGGCCGACGATGGCCTGGGACACCTCGGGCCGGATGCCGGTCAGGACGACCTGCGCCCCGAGCAGCCGGACCGCCCGCGCCACTTGCAGCAGGGCGTTCGCCGAGCCCGTGTCGATGTGCGGCACGCCCGTGACGTCGATGATCGCCACCCGCGCTTGCCGCTCGACCACCTTGCCCAGCAGGTTCTCCATCATCTGCTGCGCCCGCCCCGCGTCCAGCACGCCCACCAGCGGCAGCACGAGGACGCCCTGGCTGATGGGCACGATGGGCGCCGACAGCTCCATGAGCGTCTTCGCCTGCATCCGGAGCGTGTCCTCGAGCTGCTTTCGCTTGGTGATCACCTCCGTGAACAGCATGATCCCGCCGATCTCGCCGGTCGCCGTGTGCCACGGGAAGATCTTCCAGCTCCCCCACTCGACGTGTCCGTCGGCCCGCGGGAAGGGCTCCTCATCATTCCCTTCCGAGGCCCCCGCGAGGCAGCGCTGGTGGATCGCCTTCCAGTGCCCGGGGATCTCGGGGAAGATCTCATAATGGCTCCGACCGATGAGATCTCGACTGTCCATGCCGAAATCTGCCCCGTAACGCTGACTGGCCAGGACGTAGCGCATGTCTCGATCGAACATGGCGAACGCGGCCGGCGTGTAGGTGACAAAAAGGCGCACATGCTCCTCGCTGCGGCGCAGCGCAACGAGGAGGCGCTCCCGCTCCTCGTCCGCCTGCTCCAGCTCGCGGATGCGCTGCCTCAGGCGCTGGTTCTCCGCAACCACATCACTGTAATTCGAATCACCGCTCATCCGTGCCCTCGGTTCTATCCTGGACTGTATATCAAAGAAGCACGGTGCGTGGCGCTCGAAGCGGCCTGGCGCGCGCGCTGCCGGCGAGGGCGGTCGCCGCCTGCCGCACATCGCGCGCGCGACGCCCCTCCAGCGCGCTCCTTGTCGCAACCAGAGCTGCGAGGCTCCTTTGCGCAGGTTTCCGTGCTTACAGCGTTCACTCACATCCGCGCTGGTGGGGAAGCGCCGGCGGCGGCGTGCCCCTGCGCCGGCGCTCAGCGTGTTGATGGCGTGGTTGAACGGGTCGAGCGGGCCGGCGCTGATGGCCATGAAGGGTCATGCGCTTGGGGTCGAACGGCACGTCTTCTGTCATCTTCATGCGCGGGTCGTTCTGCATCTTCTCGTTCGCCCGGTCGCGCACCTCCTTCGATGGCCACACGATCCAGGAGAACACGATTGTCTCGCCTGCCTCGGCCTTCACTGCGCCCTTGAAGTCGGTGATCTTGCCGTCGGGGACGTCGTCGCCCCAGCACTCGACGAGTGCGCGTCGCACCATACTCCTTGAAGATCTGGCCGGCTTTCGCGCAGAGCTCGCGCTAGGCTGCCTTCTTGCCCGCGGGTACCGGAGTGACGAAGCCGTCGATGTAGCTCATGGGGCGCGAGGATGCGGACCTGCCGCTCACGCGTCAAGCGGCGACTCCAGGCCAACGGCGAGCTCGACACTGGGCGTGACGTCGAGCGGCCTCGGGGTCGGCTGGGAGCATTGCTGTCCTGCCGCACAGCAACCGAGTCGAGCCCGGCTGGCCCGGGCGCCCGGCCGCGTCGGCTCTGCGCAGGACCGAGACGATCCGCGGTCGCGGCCGGGCGCCCGCGCCCCGCCTTCAGCGGGGCGTCACGGCCGAGCGCGCAAGACGTCCTGTGCTTCCCGGCGCATCTCGCGCAGGAGGGCGGCGGCGACGGTGCCGGGGTGTGTGCGCTCCGGCGCGGCGCCGAACGCGGCGAGTACCTCCGCGAGCGGGCGGGGCTCCTCGTCCGCGGGAGTCGGCCCGCCGAGGCGGGCTCCCGCGAAGAAGAAGCTCGCGGCGTAGAAGGCGAGGGCGATGGCGCGCCCGATGCGCGCCCGCACGCGGTCCTCGTCGCTCGCGGGCCTTCCGAGGTACGCCCCGAGCAGGGCCTCGCGCTGCTCGGGCCGCGGATACGCGAAGATGCCGAGCTGCGCGAGATCGACGAGCGGATCGCCCGCGCCTGCGGTGGTCCAGTCGACGAGGTACACGCGGTCGGTCGTCACGAGCACGTTGTTCGGGTTGAGGTCGCGGTGACACGGGGCCGCGTGCGCGTGGGGCGCGCTCACCTGCTCGAGCTCGTCGACGGCGCGGACGAGCTCCGCCGGGAGGCCCACGCCTGCGACCGCGGCGCACCGCGCGTCGAGGGAGCGCAGGAAGTCCATGCGCGACGGGCTGCGCGGGAACGGCGGACCGTCGTGGAGCCGCCGCAACGTCGTCGCGATCCGCTCGAGCAGCGTCGGGTCGCCCGTCGGGCGGAGCGGCGTCCCCGCGATGCGGTCCATGATCGTCGCGCCCGTCCGCGCGTCCGCGTGGTGCAGGCGCGGGGCGACGCCGCGCTCGGACGCGACGCGCATGCACGCGATCTCGCGCGCGACCCGCTCCGGATCGCTCGGATCGAGCGCGAAACGCTTCGCGACGTACGGCGCGCCGTCGACGACGAACGCGAGCAGCGCGGCGCCGGAGAACCCGCCCGAGAGCGAGGTCACATCCTCGACTGGGCGCCCAGGGAACGCGGCCTCGAGCGCGGCGGTGAGGTCCGGGTGCATCTCCGGGGCGCTCATGCCGTCCCCCGCGTCGAGGCGAGCCGCTTCGCGTAGAGGCGGCTCCGCGCGGCGAGGTCGGCGGGCTGTGCCCAGTCCCATCCGATCGCCTGCCAGTCCGGGTCGTCGGGGTCGAGCCCGAGCGACGCGACGAACGCGCGATCGGCGACGAAGAAGTGGTGCTTGTACGTGAGAAGATAGCTGCGCGGCGCCTCGGGGAGCGCCGCGACGCGGGCGCGCGCCTCGTCGTGGGTCGCGAACCAGTGGTGGAGCACGCCGCCATGCCCTCCGTAGAGCAATGTCCCGAGCTCGGGCGCGCCGGGCGCTCCGGCGAGGGCGAGGCGGGCGCGCTCCCAGCTCGAGAAGCCGCACTCGCGTGCGACCACAGCGAGGCAGTGCTTCCGGCGCAACCCGGGAACGGCCGCGGCGAGCGCGGCCTCGTCGGCGCGTCCGAGCTCGGGCAGCGCGCGCAGGCGCGCCAGCGCCCCGGCGTCGTTCGACGCGAGCCGCTTGTGCAGCAGCTCGGCGCGGATCTTCAGCTCGCGAACGGGATCCATCATGGACGTCTCCTCTCGAATCGGCCGCTACCCGCTCCCTCGGCCCGAGGATGTCGACGTGGTCATGACGGTGCGAGGTGACCCGCGTTCGTCGCGTGCAGGGTGAAAGGCTTCTTTCCGGCGGGGAGGGCGCCCCTGCGCACCCAGGTAAGCAGGCTAGCGCTCCGCGTCGGGGCGCGCCAGGGGGACGGCGGGGGGGCGCGCGCTCGCACCGAGCCGCGCGTGCGCATGCGGTGACGGCGCTCCGAAGGCGGTAAGACCGCCTCTCCGGCGCCGAGATCGGTGCTCCGATGGCGGTTAGGTCGCCTCTCCGGCGCCGAGATCGGTGCTCCGATGGCGGTTCGACCGCTCATCCAAGACCCCGATCGGTGCTCCGGAGGCGGTTCAACCGCCCCTCCGGCGCCGAGATCGGTGCTCCGATGGCGGTTCAACCGCCCCTCCAGGCCCCAGTCGATGGTCCGGAGGCGGCTCTACCGCCCTCCACCACCGTCATCGCAGGCGCGCGCGCGGGTCGGTGCGACCGCAAGCCGTTGCGCGCAAGCGCTTGCGCAGCAGCGCAAGGCGCGTCGCGTCCCGCGCCCCCCTCCGCCCGCGTACGTCTCGGCGATGCCGAGCTGTTCCAGCCTCATCCGCTGCCGGACATCGACAGCAGACCTCGTCGCGCTGGCATGGCTGTTGATTCCTCCTGAGGCATCGTCTGAGGGCGATCGCGATACCACCCGTCCGCTGTGGTTCATCACGGCATCGACGGGTGCCCGCTCACCTTGCGAGGGAGAAGCTGATGCCGAGATCCAAGCCGAGCACGAAGAAATCTGTACCCGCCAGGCCTGGCGCGCCGAGCGAGGCGGCCAAGGCGTTCGCGCTCGTCGAGCCCGAGCTCGACGACGTCGGCGAGGTGGTGCCGATCAACGTCGATATTCCGCGCGCCGTCTCCGTGGCCATCGGGGCCGTCCCGCACCTTCACGCGCTGCGCCCGCGGTTCGTGGAGGAGCTCCCCAGGCACCCTCTGAGCCAGCTCGACAAGCTCCAGACGTACGCGCTCGCCGCCTGGTATGCGCACCTGCTCGCGCTGCCCGCCTCGGTCGGGCAGGACGCGCTCAAGCGGCTCCTCGACGAGGCGGCGCCGCTGCGCGAGGACCTGCTCGTCGCGGCGGAGGCGCTGGCGCACAAGGGGATCGTCGACGCGCCGCGGGTGGCCGAGATCCGCAGAGGCCAGGGGCACCTCGACACCGCCAACGACCTCGTGGCGCTCGCGGCGCTCTTCAGCGAGGGATGGGACGCCGTGAAGAACAGGACCACGGTCGAGTGGAGAGACGTGGAGCGCGCCTCCCAGCTCGGGCCGGAGCTGCTCGTCGCGCTGGGGGCCCGCCAGCAGCCGGGCCTGCCGGCGCCGAAGGCAGCTGACGCGGCCGAGCGACGGGCGCGGGCGTTCACGCTGCTCGTGAACGCCTACGATGCGTGCCGACGCGCGGTGTCGTACCTGCGCTGGAAGGAGGACGACGCCGACGCGATCGCGCCGTCGCTGTTCGCGCAGGGCGGCGGGCGCAAGCCGGGGGCGGGGAAGAACAACGCGGGTGACGGCGACGACGACGGCGCGAGCACCGAGCCGGGCGCGCCGGGCGGCGAGCCTCTCCTGGAGCCCACCGTGGAGTAGCTGTTCCTCACGCCGCGCCCTCCGAGCGGCGCAGCCCGTTCCAACTTGCGGCTCCCGACGCGGGCTACCTCAACCTCGATCGGGTCGCACCGCGCCGCGATGGCGAGCGCCCGCTCACACGCCTCGCTGTCCGGCGCCGGCTCGCTGCTCTCGGGCGGCGACACCAACCTGGGTCGGGTCGCTGGATCGCTCAATGCCGGTCCGTGCAGCGCTTCGCGCACTGTGGCGCCTAGTCATTTCGGGCACTTACGCGATCGCTGGTGCCTGCGGCGGCCTTAACTGACCGACGTTGCCCCTAGCTGAACCTGGGTCGGGGTCGCCGCCGACGTTGCCCTCGCTGAACCTGGGTCGGGGTCGCCTCCGATCCTCGGGGTCGGGGTCGCCGCCGATCCTGGTTGTGGGCCGGGAGCCGGCCAACGCCACCCGCCTCCGCGCGCGGCGGGCGCGCCCAGTTGACGGCGAGGTGTCCGCTGGCAGAGCATGCATCTGACCATCCGTTACACCCCGCGCGGGTGGCTCCGAGCGGGCAGAGGCACGATGACCCCCAGCGAGACCGAAACGCTTCTAAGTCACATGCAGGTTCCAGGTTGGCCGGCGTATTATGTGCTCGGCTGTTTCGAGAGGCGGGTGACCGTGTACTCGCAGCAGGTGCGGGCGCTAAACCTCATCTGGTCGCTATGCTCCGAGAAGCGCCTCGCTCAAGGCGACAGCGTTGCCGTGGTTGGCGGCGGTGCAGCTGGTCTCATGACGACGGCCGCAGCGTTGCAGCTCGGGTGCAAAGTCACCGTGCTCGAGAAAGCGCAGACGCTGCTGCCGATGCAACGTGGATGTACACATCGTTGGCTGCATCCACACATTTACGACTGGCCCGAACCGAACTCGACTCATCGTGACGCCGAACTGCCGCTCATGAACTGGAGTGCGGGCCATGCCGACGCCGTGGTGCGTGAGCTCGAATCATCCTGGAGGACGATCGCAGCGACGGATCGGCTGAAGGTCCATCTGAACGTGCACAACATCACCCCTAATACTAACGGCACTCTCGAGTGGAGCGGGGAGACAAATCGTGCCGAGCAATTCAAGATCATCGTTCTCGCCGTCGGTTTCGGAGTAGAAGATTCAGCACCGCTCCATGCCCAGTCTTACTGGCGTGCCGACAGCCTACATCAACTGGACCCGCAAGGCAGGGAACACCGTTACCTTGTATCCGGCTGTGGAGACGGCGGGCTCGTCGACCTTCTGCGGATACGTATCTGTGATTTCCGACACGATCAAATCGTGGAGCAGTTCTTCTCGGATGACGGAATGGAAGCGCTACAAGAGTCGCTTCTGGATATCGAAACCGAGGCGCGTCGGGTCCAAAAGACAAATGGAAACGATGCTGTTTCCCACTATTTAAAGCAAATGTACCAGGACCTCCATGCCCCTTCTGGCGTCGACAATGCCTTCCGTCTGCGAAACGACACGTCGGCGGTCCTCTGCAGCATGGGAGGTGAGCACTATACCCTAGGCGCATCGATGCTGAACAGATTCCTCGTTTCTAGAATTTGTCACCACCTGCCCAACAACCGTGTCCGACTGATGTCGGAGACGTTGAGTGCGACAAATATCAGACCAGAAAGTGGTGGATATGTCGTTAGTCTCGCCAATGGAAAACAGGAGAGATTCGATCAAATCATAGTCCGACATGGTCCAAGGAGCACACTCGAGCACGAGTTTCGTTCGATCTGGGAAGCTTGCGGGGGCCTCCGCGCTCGAAACCAACTCGACCAGACACGCAAGCGGCTCTGGCCGAAAGGTCATTTCGGTCCCGAGGGACGATCAGACGGCGACGCCACTCTGAAGCCTGCGGATGGTCGTCCACTTCGCCATGTTCCGACGGCACGCTCATCGGAACTGTCGCTCACAACCTACCTATCGCGCATTCGCGAGCGAGCGGGATTTGTTACTCTGGCCGGCGACACGCGTTCTCATCCAATACAAGATGTCTACGTCGAGCTTGAAATCACGCAAACGGGCGCGGTTCGACGGGCCGAGGACGATGCCGATGAGCCGCTCGGCGAGCGCGAAGAGGACCCTCACAGGGAAGCGCTGAGGACCGAACTCTCCCGAAGAAGCGATGCACCGTGGGCACACCGCTCCGGCACGGAGACGCTTCGGGCGTCCGCGTTGATTGATCTCGCTGTGCGTACCCTGATCGTTGGCGCGGCGGGCACGGGCAAGTCGACACTGCTCCGCTACCTCGCCTGTGAAGCCGCAAAAGGGTACGAGGAAAAGCCCGGGTCGCGGCTCCCTGTGTGGTTGCCGAAGCTGCCCTCCCACCGCGACCTAGGTGACAACCTCGCGGAGGCTCTGGCGAAACGTGCCTTGCTGAGCGTCGGCCTTGACGATGGACCTTCGGATGCACGCCGAGGGCTAGAAGCGGCGATCAACCGTGGCGACGCGGTGATCCTCATCGACAGCCTCGACGAGGCGGATGCGGTCCAGCAGGGTCATACCGCCGAGTGGCTGAGCCAGCTGAACAGCCGAGTCATAGTGGCCTCGCGGCCGCTGCTGGCCGAGATGATCTGGAATAACACAACCCGGGTCACACTCCACGGTATCCCAAGGATTGCCGCCGAACGAATGCTGAGGTCTTACTTCGATGAGGCACCCTGGATCCAGGCGCTCATAAAGCATCTTCACGGTTTTCCAGATGGACAGATCTGGCTCGAGACACCGGTACTGCTCGGGCTAGCGGCGACCCTTTATCAGGTGCATGCAGACCTCCCGACCTCGACACTTCAGCTTTGGGATCAGGCGATCGATCACATGCTGCAGTCGGATCGATTGCCTGCCCAGTTCCGCGGACAAGCGTTGCGGCCGGCGCTCCAGGAGTTCGCACGGCGGATGCTCATTCCTGCAAATGGACCTCCGAGGGTCGTGTTCGAAGAAGTGGAGCTTCCGGCACCGTACCGAAGGTTCTTCTCGCACACCGGGCTCTTCGATGGCATGTCACAAATTCGGTTCACACATCTTGGCCTTGGAGAGCGGCTCGCCGCGGAGGCGGACGTCGACCTCGGCCGCGAGCGCCAGCGGATGTACAGCACGGAGGCGATCGATATTGAGGGCAGCGCTCTCGAAGTGCTGCCTATGGCCCACGCCCTGCAGGCACCGAACGCGTTGGTCGAAGCCTTGGCTGACGCGCGGACCCACGATCGGCGCGACCACCGGCTGGCGCGTCTGGTGCTCCGTGCGATCGGGTATGGAGGTGAGGTGGTGCGCCGATTCTGCGGCCGTCATGCGGACGACATCGTTCGCCTTGTGGCGGAGCGGCTCCAGGTTGCGAGCGGAAGGTTCGGTGACGCGGAGCGTGCGCTGATGTCCTCGGCCGAACGTGCGTTCTTCGTGCTGCGGGAGCATGTCACCCCAAGCTTGGTCGAGCATATGCTCGCGCCGGTGCTCCAGACGCACGGCGAGGCTGCGGCGGAGGCGCACGTCTCGACCTGGCTCCTCGGTCTTCGCGAGCCGCAGCGCCGAGAGGCGCGATGGTGGTCGACTATTCACCGGCAGGCGCGCGCGATCGTGCGCCACTGCAACGATGTCGACCAGCTGAGGCAATTAACTCGGGGTGCGGAGTTGTGGGATCAGGGGCGCGCGCTACGAATCTTAGGCCAGTACCCGGAGCACTGGCCCCGGCTCCGGCCGTTTCTCGATCACACCTCGGAGGAGCTTCGGAACGACGCTGTCATGGCGCTGGCAGACGACGCGGGTGCGGAAATTCAGGTCGTAGAACGGCTTACAGACGACGAAGCCCGGACCCGGAAGTTCGTCGTGCGCTGGCTCGGCCGCCGCTCCGAACAACGGGCCAACTACCTGAACCGCCTGCGCGGTACCTTGAGGTGCGATCCAGATTATGCGGTTCGCGCAGCCGCCATCGATGCCCTGACAGACGATCCTGCATCGCTGCGCCTTATCCGAGCGGCACTCGAAGAGTCGATCGAGTTACCTGCCCGGTGTTCAAGCAGTTTCGTCGCGCTCCGCTCCGCTGCGGTGCGCGCGCTTGCAGACGACACCTTGTCGAAATCGCTCATCCAGAGATATGTTGATGGCCTGAAATGGTCAGTGGAGGACGACGAGAAGACGGTTCGCCAGCTATCCAAGAACCCGAAGTGGCGCGACCGGGTATTGAGCAGGCTAACCACCACGGATGTGTCGTGGCCAGAGGTGGCCGCCCTGGCTGGTGATCTCGAAGCGCTCCCCCTTCTCGTCACACTGCTCGACCGGGCTCAAAACCAGCTGCTTCCCGTCATCATCGATACCGTGGCCCTAGAGGACAGTGCACGACGCCAAATTGTGGCCCTCCTGGACCACCCGAAGTCATTTGTTCGCTGCGCTGCGATCCACGCATTAGGGAAGCAGCACGAGACTTGGCCCGAGATCCGCCACTTCCTGCGAGCGTCGACGGACGACGAGCGCGCCACGGCCGTTCAAGCGCTGTGCCGCGATGACATGGCGCTCGACGAAATAGCTCAGATGCTTCATGATCCCGCGGAACGGGTACGTCGCGCGGTTGTGGATGCGATAGGCGGTCATCGGCGCTCGCATGCGGCGCTGCGCGAATATTTTTACGAAACTCGCTCGAAGCCGGCACATGAAATTATAGACGGGGGGCGCGGCCTGCATCTTCACGAGTACATTCGCGCTGCGATCGTGAGAGTGCTGAGTCCCGTGGACGCCCGCTCACGCGCCCTGATCGAAGAGTCGTTAGCAGACCCTCACGGGGCCGTACGAATCGCGTCCATCAAAGCACTTTCCTCAGATCCATCAATGCATATTCGCCTACAACACCTCGTCGAAGACAAGGACGATCTGGTAATGTGGGCGGCGTATGAAGCCACGAAGAACGACCCAGAGATTCGAGCTCGTCTCGTGGCCTTCCTCGACGAGGACTTGTGGGCTGTCCGAGTCTCGGCATTTCGATACCTCGCGGATCATGCAGCGGCCCGGGAGAAACTTCGCTCCCTGCTCACGTCGGCCGACGCGCCCGGTACAGAACGAGCTACCGCCGTCGAGCCACTCTCGCGCGACCCCGACTCGCTCGCGCTTCTACGCGGTCAAATATTCGATCAAAATAACGACGTTTGCAATGCCGCCTTGAGTATATTTAAGCACGATAACGAAGTACGCCGGATGCTCAGGGATCGAGCGCGAGACGTCCGTTGGCTGCGAAGCCTATCGTTACCATCTGGTAACAACAGGCAGGTTCGTAGGATCCTGGCCAGCGATCCAGAAGCGCATCCGATCTTGGCGTCCTACCTTGAATCAGAAGACGAGCACTTGCTGTCGCTGGTCGTGCGCGCCTTGGCGGACTATCCACCAGCCCGCCTGAGGACCTTCGAGCTACTCGATCATCCGGATGGGAACGTTCGACATGCCGCGTTCATGTCGCTGGGCAGAGACGAGGCTGCGCGCACGCGGTTGCTCTCGGCGCTCTCGAGCGAGGACAAGTACGAGCGCCATGCTGCGGCGACCGCACTCAGCAACGTTCCGGAGGTACGATCACGTTTCATCGCGTTGCTCGACGACGAGGAAAGAGGCACCCGCGAGACCGCCATCGATGTCCTCAAGTCGGACCGCGACCCATCGATCCGGCGCGCCCTACGCGAGAGAGTCGATAGCGAACCGGAAGAAAAGCTGCGGCTCGCGTTGCTTGAGGCGATCGCGGGCGACGCGGACGCGTTCGGCCTGCTTCGCCAACGCCTGTATAACGATCCCGACAGCACTGTGCGCAAGGCCGCAGCGCGCGCGCTTGGCTCCAGCGGATCGCTGCAGGCTGTCGCGCTAGAGAGCTTCTCGTCGATCGCGGATGCATTGGCAGTGGTAGAAGGCAGGGACGCTCCCCCCATGGCCGCTCGGCTGCGCAGCTGGGTGAAGACGCCAAGTTCTCTCGACATTGACCTCGATCCCGAACTGGGCGAACTCGCGCTCGCATGGGTGTGCGTCCGGTTGGCGTGGGCCTCTGAAGACGGTTCGCTGGCCGCAGGCCGTGTATTCGGAGAAGTGGCGCAACCGATGGAACGTCTCTGGGCTCCGGGGCAGCCCGTCCTGATCCGCATCGCGATGGATGTGTCCGAGTTGCCGCGCGAGCGCTTCTTACGACCAAACCACAACCTCATCGAAGCATGGCGGCGAGCGCAGTACCTCCGTGCAGCCAACCCGCCTAGCGTCTTCCTTGCCTGCGCGGACACCGGCTTCGAACACCTGACCCCTCCGGAGATCCAACCGGGAGAAACGCACTGGGGACCGACATTCTTCGGATTTCGGCTGCATACCTAGCGGTTAGGCGCTGTAAAAAATAAATTGATCAGTGCGACCACTTGATAGCTCCAATCACGATCAAGATCATCACGCCGCAGCGCCTCGCGACTCCTGCTTGCCTAGACTCCGAATCAGAAGTTGGCGATTTTATTCTTTTACAGCGCCTTACCAGGCCAGGTCATTGATAGCCATCAAATCGAACTGGATGACGGCCATCATCGCGCGGCCGCACGCCCACCGCAGCCGCGATGGAGCGGGCGTGCTCGGGCGCGTTAAGGGTTGGCTCCCTTCGATTGCCGCTGCGCGTCCTTGACTCGCCCTGCGCGCGCCCGCTGGCTGCCGCTACGGGTGATAAACATACGGATGCCGCCGGCTGGGGGTTCCAGCCTCCGGATGGGCACTCAAGGAGTCGGCTCAGAAAGTGCATCAAGAGATGCATCCATCGGGCGCGATAACAACGGAGCTGCCCCGGACGCGTGCGACGCTGCTGCTGCTGCTGCTGCTGCTGCTGCGGCGGCTGCTCGGCTCAGGCCGCCGCTTGCGCGAGGTGCTGGCCAATCTGGCGGCACTCGCCGCCTGGTACGCGCACCTGCTCGCGCTGCCCGCCTCGGTCGGGCAGGACGCGCTCAAGCGGCTCGTCGACGAGGCGGCGCCGCTGCGCGAGGACCTGCTCGTCGCGGCGGAGGCGCTGGCGCACAAGGGGATCGTCGACGCGCCGCGGGTGGCCGAGATCCGCAGAGGTCAGGGGCACCTCGACACCGCAAACGACCTCGTCGCGCTCGCGGCGCTCTTCAGCGAGGGATGGGACGCCGTGAAGAACAGGACCACGGTCGAGTGGAAAGACGTGGAGCGCGCCTCCCAGCTCGGGCCGGAGCTGCTCGTCGCGCTGGGCGCCCGCCAGCAGCCGGGCCTGCCGACGCCGAAGGCAGGCGACGCGGCCGAGCGGCGCGCGCGGGCGTTCACGCTGCTCGTGAACGCCTACGATGCATGCCGACGCGCGGTGTCGTACCTGCGCTGGAAGGAGGGCGACGCCGACGCGATCGCGCCGTCGCTGTTCGCGCGGGGCGGCGGGCGCAAGCCGGGGGCGGGGAAGAACAACGCGGGTGGCGGCGACGACGACGGCGCGAGCACCGAGCCGGGCGCGCCGGGCGGCGAGCCTCTCCTGGAGCCCACCGTGGAGTAGCTGTTCTCGCGCCGCTACCCTGGACTCCACCCCATCATCCATCCATCGCGCGTCGCCCTGGATGAACGTCGGCGAGGACGACGCTATCATTCACGTTGATCGAGCGAGAAATGAACCGCCAAGGCGCTAAGGACGCCAAGAAGAGAACCAAGTCTTGGCGTCCTTGGCGTTTTGGCGGTTCAAAATTCGCTCTTTTCAAGCGGTTTCAACCTGATTGTCGCTCCAGGCGTTCGGCGGGCGCATCCGCAATCGCGCTACCCGGGAGCCTGAGGAATCCCCTCAAATTTTTCGGGGAATTCACATGAAGACGGGAAGACGGGAAGCAAAATCTCTGAGAAATCTTCCCGCCTTCTCGCCTTCATGTTCAATTTCTCGCTGGAAGCGGCCACAAAATGAGGGGATTCCTCAGCCCGGGAGCAGGTCTTCGGCGCGAAAGGTTTCGATAAGCCCCTGTCGGCGGAGCACGCTCAGGTGTGTGCACAGCGCTCTTGCATGCTTGAGATCGTCGGGCGCATGACAGAGGAAGATCCGACGCGGGCGAGCCTCTGTGACGATGCGATCCTCACCAGGAAGCCCTGGTCGATGCCAGGACACGATGAAGCGGGTGCGCCCGGTGCAGTCCGGCGACGAGCGCGCTCGTATCGAAGGCGATCTTCACGAACCACCCTGGATGCGCTCCATCCCTGCATCGCGCTCAGGGCGATGATCGAACGCATCGGCGGGCACGGTGGCGTCGGCGTCGACCAGCAGAAGACCATGCCGCTCGGTCAAGGTCACGCCCCCACAGCGAGCTGGCTCCTCTGCGCCAGGGACGTCGCTCGCCGCCTCGTGCGCGACGAGCTCGATCACGCGGAGCCGATCGGGGACAGGTAGGGCGCGGATGGCGGCGACAATCTGGTCGACGGTCATGTCCGGCAGGATGCCATCCCCGCAGCTCTTGAAAAAGTCGACGATCCCGTTGCAGGGCATCGAACGGGCGAAGCGGACGAGTGGCCCGGCAACCCCAACCTGGGTCGGGTCGCTCGCGCTAGCTGAACAACGCCGGATCGCCGGATCGCGACCCAAGCGTCAGGGCGCCCTCACCGCGCCTCTCCCCCCCTCCCCTCCCGGCGCCTCCTCGCCCGGCGCCTCTCTTCCCGCCCCCTCCTCGCCCGGCGCCCCGCCGTCCCTCCGGCGCTCCCGGCAGCGGCCCAGCACGTTCTGGATCATCGGCAGCGGCAGCGCGAGATCCAGCGAGAAGCGGCCTTCGCGCGGGCTCACCCGCGCCAGATCCAGCAGCTCGGCGAGCTGCTCCTCGCCGTCCGCCTGCGCCTTCAGCCGGCCCAGCGAGAGCGCGGTCCCGAGCGTCTTGCCGAGATCGTCCACGTCGGCCGCCACGGGCCCCGTCACATCGGCCACGATCGCGACGTCCTCCGACGCGTCGACATGCAGCTCCACCTGGCCCACCGCGCCGCGCAGGCGCTCGGCGATGTCCGGCGCGCTCCTCTCGAGGAGCGCCGCCACATCGTCGGCCGAGAGCACCCCGTACGCATCCCCGTAGCTCGCCCACTCCGGGATCACCGGCGGCGCAGGCGCCACGTTGTCCTCGAGCCGGTCGATCGCGGCCTCGATCGCCTGCACGTCCGTGCCGACGAACAGGAGGCCGTCACCCCAGCTGCCGGACACAAGCAAGCCCTCCTCCTCGAACAGCGTACCTCTCGCGCCGTACGCGCGGCCGCTCCCCCGCAGGGAGTCCAGGCGCTCCGACGGGGACTGTCGTCCCGATATCACCACGAGGCCCCCCGACGACGCCGCGATCCGGTCGATGTCCTCGAGCACGTCGATCCCGAACTCACCCTCGAGCTCCTCGAAGCCATCCATCTCCATCTTGGCGAGCAAGCAGTCGAGCCAGAGCTTGCCCGCCGGCGACTCCTTGATGGCGCTCGCCTCGAAGACGACCGCCGACGTGGCCTTGTCCGTCGGCAGCGCCGTCAGCAGCGGGTCGCGCCTGGGCTTTTGCTCCTGGCTCGGGTCCACCTCCCGCGGCGGCGGCAGCGTGCGGCGGCGCTGGCTGCGCTCGACCTCGGGGCCGCGCGGGCCGCGCGGGAACTCAACGCGCGGCTTCTTCGCGGACGTTGTCTTGTCATCGCCGCGCGCCATGAGCCACGCGGCGAGGCCGAGGAGGAGGACCGCAGCGAGGAGCCAGGCTCGATGACGCATGGTGCTCAAAAATCCTTCTGCTCGAATCGCCAGATGCCGAAGGCGACGGCGGCGAGGCCGAAGACGGCTATCCCGGCGAGCTGACTCGCGAGGTCGAGCGCCTCGACGGGCGCCGAGGCGGCGAGATCGGCGGAGGTGTCGGCCAGCGTGGAGACGCGCGGCAGGAGCGAGGTGACGGCGCGGAAGAGCGCGCGGGGGGCGCCGGGCTCGAAGAAGGTCGCGAGGCGCTCGCGGTAGCCGGCGACGATGCCCGCGAGGAAGAGGGCGCCGCCCGTCGCGGCGGAGAGCGCGGCGCTGCGCGCGAACACGGCGGCCGCGAGCATGCCGCCGTAGAGGGCGGCGAAGGTGACGCTCGCGAGCAGGGCGGCGAGGACCGGGCGCAAGGTCCAGACGCCTGTCTTCACGGCGAGCAGGAGCGTGAGGCCGCCCGCGCCGTAGAGCGCGCCGGCCATGGCGAGGCCGAGCACGCCCAGGAAGGTGCCGGCGAGCAGCTCCCAGCGCTGGACGGGGAGCGCGAGGAGGTGCTCGATGCGGCCGGGCGCGAGCAGGCTCGGGGCGAAGTCGGCGCAGGCGAGGACGCCGAAGCCGAGGCCGCCGTAGAAGATGACATACGCCGCCGCCCGGAAGATGGGCCGGAGGGCGACGTCGACCGACCGGATGTCGGTGGGGACGACCTGGCCGAAGAGGCGCGTCGCGGCGAGGGCGCCGTCGACGACGTCCATGCGCAGGGTGAGGCCGGCGACGCCGAGCAGGAGCGTGATGCCGGCGCCGAGGGCCAGGAACCACCTGCGCGAGGCCGCCTCGCGGATGAGGTCGAGCGCGACGGCGAGGACGGTCGTCACGGCGAAGCTCCGGCGGAGCGGGCGGGAGCGCGCGCGCGGCCGGCGCCGCCGCCGGGGTCGTCGCTCGGTCCGTCGCCGGGCCCACCCCCGCCCGCGGCGGCGGCCTCGGGCCCTTCCCGCGCGCCGAGGGCCTCGGCGAGGACGTCCTCGAGGTCGCGCATGTCCCGGGCGAGCTCGACGAGCAGGGCGCCCCGGGCGCGGGCGCGGTCGAGCAGGGCGTTGAGGTCCTCGGGGCTCGCGGCGTCGCAGGTGAAGGCGCCCTCGGCGTCGCGGGCGACGAAGCCGAGCGGGAGGAGCGCGGCCGGATCGCAGCCGGGCGCGAAGCGGACACGGAAGCGCGTGGCGCTGCCGCAGAGGGCCTCCAGGGCGCCTTCGCGGATGAGGCGGCCGCCGGCGAGGATGCCGATGCGGTCGCAGACGCGCTCGGTCTCGGAGAGCAGGTGCGAGTTGAGGAAGAGGGTGACGCCGCGGGCGCGCTCCTCGGTGAGGAGGCGGCGGATCTCGGCGCGGCCGAGGGGGTCGATGCCGTCGGTGGGCTCGTCGAGGACGAGGAGGTCGGGCGCGCCGAGGAGGGCCGCGGCGAGGCCGAGGCGCTGCTTCATGCCCTTGGAGAAGCCGCCGATGCGGCGCTGGGCGCTGTCGCCGAGCCCGACGCGGGCGAGATCCCGAAGGAGCGCGGCCTCGGTCATCGAGAGGCGCTTGAGCCGGGCGACGCTGGCGAGAAAGGCGACCGGCGTCCAGGCGTGCGGGAGGTGAAGGCGCTCGGGGAGATAGCCGATGCGGGCGCGGACGGCGCGGTCCTCGGGGGCGCCGCCGAGGACGCGGACGACGCCGGAGGTGGGACGGACGACGCCGAGGAGGGTCTTGATGAAGGTGGTCTTGCCAGCGCCGTTGGGGCCGAGCAGGCCGAACGCGGCGCCGCGGGGGACGGCGAGATCGAGGCCGGCCAGGGCCTGTTGGCCCTCCCGCCGGAAGAGACCCGCGTAGGTCTTGCGGAGCGCGGCGGCTTCGATGGCGAGCACGGCGGGAGCATAGCCCAGGTGGGAATCCGGGGATGGGGCGAGGTGTCGGAGCCTCCACGCACGGCCTGGGATCACCCGCCCCGCGCTCGCGCGGGCTGGGCTCACACCCGGTATCGAGCGCCCGGCATCAACGCATGTGCGAGCCCGCCCATGGCGGTTGCGGCCGATCTTCAAGGCGCTCCGCAGGAGATGCACGAGCGGCGTTCGCCGTGGAGACTCCGCAGGGAGCGCGCGGCGCATTGCGCCCTACTGGCAATCTTCCAACCAGCGCCGGCAATTTCTCGCTCGTGCGGGGCCTGATGGCCCCGGATAGACACGATCCTCGGACGCTGCCGCCCTGGATCGTGTAGGGTGCGAAGGTGGTGGATCTCGACGCGATCTCGGACCGGACCTACGTCGCTGCGGGAGCAGACTTCGCCTTCGTGATCACCCGGCGGGGACAGCTCGTCACCCGACGAGCGCCGCGCGACATGTCCAAGGAGGGCCGCAGCCGGATCGTCGAGGCTGCGCTGAGCCTCGGAGACCGGGGCCGGCTCGGGCATGTGGAGCTGTCGCGCGAGGACCTGGTCCCGTACGGCGGCGCGGCGCCCGTCGACCTGTACTTCGGTGTGACCGCGGAGGTGATCCTCTGCGTGGTCATGCCCACGTGGGCGGAGCGGGAGGGCGTGCTGCCCGCGATCGAGCGCGGCCTGCGCGCCATCGACGAGGGCACCCCGGCGGAGCCGCAGCCGGTCCGCAAGGGGCACCGGCGCACCCGCTCGCGCCCGCGCACCGAGGCGGCGCCCTCCTCGGCCTCGCGGCCGCGCACCGAGGCGGCGCCCTCCTCGGCCTCGCGGCCGCGCATCGAGGCGGCGCCTCCCTCGGCGCGCCGCGCGGTCGCCGAGGTCCGCGAGCCGCCGCCGTCCCCCTGCGCGGTCGCGGCCTCCTGCGAGCGGCCGCCGTCGCCCTCCAGGCGCGCCGCGCCGTCGCCGCCGGCCGGCAGGCGCAGCGCCGTCGCGGGCCTGGTCCTCCTCGCCAACGGCGGGCCGCCCCGCTCGCTGGCGCGCCCGGTGATGCTCCACGACGCGCCCCCGCCGCCCGCGGCCTCGCCCCAGCCCTCCGCGTCGCTGCCGGACGCCGACATCCAGCCGTCGCTGCCCGAGATCCGGGTGGGCATGGCGTCGGTGGGCCACGAGACCCTGGCGGCGATCGAGGCCGACCTGCAGCAGCCGGCGCGCGCCGGCTCGATGCCCGAGGCGCTGCGCTTCGAGCTGGTGAGCATCAGCCGCGAGAGCCTGCTGGAGATCGCGGCCGAGGAGGGGCGCCAGGCGACCGCGGGGCCGCGGCCCTCCATGCCGCTTGTGCGCCCGGAGCGCCTCACCCACCCCTGGGTCGAGGCGCCCGACGACGCGAGGCGCATGGCCGAGGCCGAGAAGCGCGCCCGCAAGACCGCGCCCCCGGAGCTGGACGTCGAGCTCGTCGAGCGCGAGACCGAGGCCCTCGACGCGGCGCTCGCGGCGCGGCGCACGCAGTCGGGCTGAGCCAGGGCTTCGCCCTCGGCATCGTCAGGGGAGATCGAACGATGCTGGAGTGAAGCGGAGCTTGAAGGACGCCGCGAGCCGCAGCGGCGCTCCCGCGCGCGGAGAACCATCCTCCTGCGGGAGCTACGATGGGCGAATCGGCTCCGCAAGCCAGCGAATCAGCGCCTCGCCGTCGAGATCGAGCAAGGCATCCTCGACCTCGCCCGGACCGAGCGCGCGGGCTCGCTCGACGATCGAGCGCTCTTCTTCGGCCGTCGGTCGTCGCCCGATCCGCCGCGCGAAGAGCCGACCGAGCAGCTCCGCGATCGCCTTCTGCTCGCCGCGCTCCTCTCCTCGTCGCTCGCCGCGCTCCTCTCCTCGTCGCTCGCCGCGCTCCTCTCCTCGTCGCTCGCCGCGCTCCTCTCCTCGTCGCTCGCCGCGCTCCTCTCCTCGTCGCTCGGCCTCGATGATCATCTCCCCGATGATCGGCGTGCGCCGGAGCAGCCCCTCTTCCTTGTCCTCCACCATGACGATGAGCTCCTTCAGCAGATTATGCCCCCAGGGATCGATGGTCGCCATCACCAGGAGCGCCGTGTACAGCTCGGCCCGCTCCTCGGCGGTCTCCGCCCCCGCATGGATCTCCCTGACGATGTCCCGCAGCGCCGCCGCGGTCGCGTTACGCGCGAGCGGGGTGAACACAAGCCAGAGCACGCTGCCCCGCGACCGGAGCTCGGAGAGCGTGCGCTGGTAGACGGCGTCGACCCGGAAGTGCGCGCCGCTGAACGGCCGCCCCGGCCAGGCGATGCGGCGCTTGCCCGTCGCCGGCAACCGCCGCCTGCGGCCCGACAGGACCACGGCGACGCTCTCGATCGGCGGCACCGGCTCACCGGGGGCTTCGAGGCGGAGCGCGGCGAAGAGGAAGCCGAGGTATTCGAACACGCGATCCGGGACGTCGTCGCGGAGCGTGAAGCAGAACTCGACGTGCAGCACCCGCGGCTCGCCGCCGACCCGCAGGCGCAAAGCCTTATCGAGGCGGCGCTCGATGTTGGTGACCTGGCTGTCGACCCAGCCGAGGACCTCGATGGGGCACCCCTCGGGGACGAGGGCACGCACCAGGTCCTCGGGGCGCCTTCGGGCGAGGTGGCGCAAGGTGATGTCGGCGTCTCCCATGCGCGGCGCTCATGGCAGATCGCGCACCAGGGGTTCAGGTGGCAAAGATCAAGGGATTCCCGGTGACGCGTGCCGTCGGGCAGGTGGCGGCGCCATGGCGGGAGGCGGCCTCGCGAACCGCGTGGGGCGCCACGAGGAGCCCCGGCGGCTGCTCTCGTACCCGATGGCGGGACCGATCTGGTCGACGGTCATGGTCTGCAGGATGCCATCTGAGGGATCCCCTCATTTCGTGACGAAATGAGGGGATCCCTCAGATGCGCCGGATCATCTGGAGGAGCTCACGGAGCTCGCGCACCAGCTTATCGAGATCGGCGCCATGGAGGCGACCGTGGGGCCAGCCCATGGCGCGCTGGCGCGGGTCCTGATGGCGCGGAGCCGCCTCCGCGGGTGGGCGAGCTCTCGCGCGCGTGGCTCGGGCGCGACGTCGAGGGACGGGACACTACAGGTTGACCTTGTAGTTCAGCTTGACCTCGTCGCCGTGCATGCCGCGGAACCCCCAGTCGTGGGGCGGCGACTCCGAGATGCAGATCTCGATGTCCTGGTGGTCGATGCCAACCTCGTCCCGGATCCTGTCGAACAGGAGCCGCACGAGCTTCTTCTTCGTCTCCACGCTGCGCCCGGTCATCATCGAGATCTCGATGATCGTGTAGGCGTCGGTGCGCCCGCCCGGCGCCAGCATGTCCTCGCGCTCCATCGGGAAGAAGCGGTGCGCCCGCTTGTCCTGCGGGAGCTGCAGCGCCTCCATGACGCAGGCGTGGATCACCCGCGACAGGGTCTCCTTCACCGGGTCGAGCCTGTCCTTGATACCGTAAACCTTCACCTGCGACATCGGGGTTCTCCTGGAGAGCGCAACAGCCGCCGCCCTTTACGGCTCGTTCTGCGTCGATTGCCCGAACAGGACGACGGCGATCGACAGGTTCGCGTGCTGGTTCTTGCCGCGGACGAAGCATCCCTGTTCCCCGAACGTGAACGTGCCGAGGAACGGCGTCGTCCCCAGCGCGGCGGTCATCCCCTGGACGACGCGGCCGATGTCGTCACGCACCGCGAGCATGCACCCGGCGCAGAAGATCACCAGCGCGCCCTGCGGCTGGAACGAGGGCCGCGTGGCCTCCAGCGCGGCGCCCGCCACGGACTGGATGCGATGGAGCACGCCCCCTCTCGACCCCTTCATGAGCGCGAGCTCGTCCCCCTCGTTGATGTGCACGCCGAACGTCAGCGCGTTGTCCTTGTCCACCGCGTTCGGATGGATGAGCAGGAACTGGGGGGCCTTGCCGGCCCAGCCGGAAGGCCGTCCGAGCGGGCAGAGGGCGCTCTCCGCAGCGATCGATCCGCCGCCGAGCTGCGCGGCGAACATGCCGCCGGTCCAGCGGTTGTACACCTCCGCCGCCGGCTGCCCGTCGATCTCGGGCACCCGCCGCCCCTCCGAGCGCGTGACCCAGCCCCGGTGCTCGGTCGGCGCGTAGCCGGAGCCGAACGCATGGGCGACCTCGCCGGAAGGGTACAACGCCGACAGCAGCACCGCGTCGCGATGCGCCTGCCCGCGCCCGAGCTGCGACAGCGCCCCGTCGAGCGAGTCCGCCGCAGACGTGCCGCCGAACACCGGCACATCGGCCCCGACGGCGTCCTCGATCCCGCAGAGGACCTGCTCCTCCACCCCGAGCGGCGCGGTCAGCCAGAACAGCGCCGGCGGCTTGCCCGCCCGGCCGGCGTCCTCCATCGCGCGGCGCGCCGCGCGGGTGGCGGCGGCGCGCGGCGACTCGCCGATCGGCTCGACCGCGGCGCCGTAGGCCCCTTGCGCGTC
Organism: Sorangium sp. So ce590; assembly: GCF_051521365.1. Classification (NCBI taxonomy): domain Bacteria; kingdom Pseudomonadati; phylum Myxococcota; order Polyangiales; family Polyangiaceae; genus Sorangium; species Sorangium sp. So ce590. The sequence continues at coordinate 1,759,717 of NZ_CP150346.1, read as the reverse complement.
CGCGATGCCGAACAGCGCCAGGCCGGGGCCCGGCGCGCCGTGGACCCCGGCGGCGGTCATCACCGAGAGACAGGAGCTCGATCCGTGGACGCGCACCGAGGGCGGAAGTGCCGCCGTGGCGCGCGCGAGCTCGCCGAGATCGTGGCCCTCGGTGTAGCTCAGAAAAAGCTGGTCCGGCTCTGTGCCGAGGCTCGCGCGGAGCGCGGACATGGCCTCGGCAAAAGCGACGTCGGTCGAGCCCGCCGTGGAGGACGCGGTGGCCATCTTCATGCGCTCCGCCGCCCCTTCAGCGCCCGCGCGGCCCCCCCGCGGAGCCTCGTTCGCGCCGGCCTCTTTCGCGCCAGCCTCTTTCGCGCCGGCCTCTTTCGCGTCGAGAAGAGCGCTGGTCCCACTGTCCACGTCGCTGTTGCTCATCGGCATCTTGACCTCCTGCCGTGCCCCCGGTCGGGTCGATCACGCCGGATCCATATACACCACCCCGCGCCGGCCCTGTCCGGTTTCGACCGCAGGAGTGGAGCTCTCCGCGAGCTCATCCCTGGGATCTCCAGCGCTCGGCCCGGAGAGGCACGCGGGGTCGCGGTCGCGTGGTCCAGAGCGCCGCCGGCCCGCCGGCGCGCGCTTTCTTCAGTCGTCCGACGCCTCGTCCTTCGGCCCGGACTGACCTGCTGCGGCCTCGTCGCTCTCCTCGCCGTCCTCCTCGGCGAGCCCGGCATCCGCCGCGCCCGCGCTCGCCGACTCCGCCGCGAGCGCCATCCGCTCGGCGAGGGGCCGCTCGGGCAGCGCGAGCAGCGGGCCGTCGCCGAGCTCGTCGATCATGTTGAGGTATGCGTTCATCGCGTGGCACACCGAGTCGGTGCGCACGTAGCGATCCCTGACGCTCCAGAACACCCCGCCGGCGGCCGCCTGTGGGTCCTTCACCATGAAGGAGTTCTCGGGGCCGTAGGTATATTGCAAGATCTGCCGGATCGCCGCGACCACAGCGTCCTTGTACCGGTCGCAGCCCGTCATGCCCTTCTGCCGGCAGTGGTGGTGTACCTCCGACATCACCTCGGCGAGCCACCCGCTCCCGCTGCTCGACAGCGACCGCTGCCAGCGGCCGTAGCGGTAGGCGTCCTCGGGCCTGCGCCACTGCCGCTTCACGAGATCGTCGGCGCAGCGGAAGACGGTCTGCTCGATGCGCTGGTCGCCGCTCGCCCTGACGAAGTCGAGCAAAGACATGACCGCCCACGAGCTCGAGATCGGGTTGGGCTTCCTGTAATCGTCGCCGAGGAAGCAGCCCTGCTTGGCGATCCTGGCGAGCAGGAGGTCCGCTGTCTGGGCCGCGGCGTCGAGGTATTTCTTGTTGTTCGTGGCCCGGTAGGTGCGCGACAGCGCGGACAGGACCTGCCCCGTGTAGAGCGTCGACTCCTTGCCCTGGACCTTCCATGTGCCGCCCTCTTGTCCGGCCAGGGCCGAGCGCACGCTGCCGTCGGGCCGCTGCATCGAGATCAGCCAGTCGGCCGCGATCACGGCGGACTCGAGGTACTTCTTCTCCTTCGTGACGCCGTGGAGCTCGATCAGCGTGAAGATCGACTTCGACGCCGTGCCGACGACCAGCCGGCGCTCGGGCCGCTTGCGCTCCAGATCGAACGCGTAGAAGAAGGCGCCGGCCGTCCGATCGCGCGCCTCGCGGCTCTGCATGCCCATCATGAAGCCGGCGGCCTCGGTCGCCTGGCGGAGCAGGCGCTCGTCGGGCTTGTAGGCGTGCAGCTTCAGCAAGGTCAGCGCCGTGGAGGCGGTGTAGATCGTGTGGAGCTCGTCCTCGAACCGGTCCTGAGGGGCGTGATAGTACTTGTGAACCCCCTTGTGCAGCGGGTCGATGACGCGTAGCAGATAGCCTTTGCCGTCCTCGATGCGCTTCGCGAGAAGGGCCTTGTCGAGGGCGCGGACCGGCACGAGCCCCTGGGTGAGCTCGACGCCCTTCCCCTTCCGCTCGACGCTCTCGACCATCGACTCATGATGATCCGGCAGCTCCACGACGAGCCGCGCGCCGGCGAGCGCCTCGCGCGCGCCCCCCGCCGCGGCCACGGCCCGGCGCGTCGCCTCCTTGAGCGCGACGCAGAGCCCCGCGTCCGACGCCTCCGCGCGGGCGATCTGCTTCCCTTCCTGGAACCCCATCACCACGGCGCGGAAAGGGCGTTTGGACGACAGGGACAGAGCGCACGCCACCTTGTCGCCGCCCGCGGCGACCTGGCGGACAAATGCGATGGTGCGATCGCGGAAGGTGGCATTGTCGAGCTCGGCGCCCGCGCCGCCGCCCTCCGGGACCTGGATCGCCGGGTCGGGCACCCGGGGCAAATTCGCGGCGATCTGGGCCGCGAAGCGATCGTCGGCCGGGGGCGCGACGGCCTTGCGGACCTCCGGGGTACCGGCCGCCGCGGCCGGCGCGGCGGCGTCGGGCTTGCCGGCCGCGGCCTCGCCGGTGGGCTTGCGGCTGTCGCAACCGATGATGAGCGCGGCGGCCACGGCCGCCAGGGTTGCGATGGAGAGGGCGCGTGCAGACGACATGGCCAAGTACCCCGGAAGCGGCGATATCGACGCGTATCAGCAACTCCGAGGCCCTGCAAGGCAGAACGGGGTACGCGCCCCCGCGGCGGTCCGGCGCACGCGTCCCTGTCCAACGCAACACGGCGCCAACAATGTGGCTCGCGGTGGCGCTCCTCGCGGTCAGTCCGGAATGCACGGCCGGAGCGGATCGCGTGGAGGAGGGCGACCCTGCGGAGGAGACGGCCGAAGCCGCCGATTCCCTCAGCGGGCGCGGCGCCGCGCGCTATATCTGCCCGGATGGGACCCGCGCAGATCCAGGGCAAGAACGTGGACATCAAGCTGTGGACCCGGCCGGAGGAGGTCGAGCGGGTCGCGCTCGAGCAGCTGCGCAACATCAGCGCCCTGCCCTGGGTGTTCCACCACGTCGCCGCGATGCCCGACGTCCACTTCGGCAAGGGCGCGACCGTCGGCTCGGTCATCGCGATGCGGGACGCGGTCGCGCCGGCCGCCGTCGGCGTCGACATCGGCTGCGGGATGGGCGCGCTCCGCACGAACCTCACCGCGGCCGACCTGCCCGACGACCTCAAGCGCATCCGGAGCGACATCGAGCGGACGATCCCCGTGGGCTTCGCCGCCCACGACACGCCGCTCACGGGGTTCGCGGGCCTGCCGCTCTGGGAGGAGTTCGCGAGCCTGACCCCGAAGGTCCAGGGGCTGTTCACGAGGGCGCGCTGTCAGCTCGGCACGCTCGGCGGCGGCAACCATTTCATCGAGCTCTGCCTCGACACGGGCGGCGGCGTGTGGCTGATGCTCCACTCCGGCTCTCGCAACATCGGCAAGGAGCTCGCCGAGATCCACATCGCCAGGGCGAAGAAGCTCGCCCACAACTGCGACCTGCCCGATCGCGAGCTCGCTGTGTTCCTCGCCGGCACCCCGGAGATGAAGGCCTACCGGCACGACCTCTTCTGGGCGCAGCGGTACGCCCGCGCGAACCGCGAGGCCATGTTCCACCTCGCCGAGGGCGTCCTCCGGCGGCATTTTCCGCAGCTCGAGATCCAGGAAGCCATCTACTGCCATCACAACTACGTGGCCGAGGAGGTCCATTTCGGCGAGGAGGTGCTTGTGACGCGCAAGGGCGCGATCCGGGCCGGCAAGGGCGAGCTCGGGATCATCCCCGGCTCGATGGGCACGCGCTCGTACATCGTCCGGGGCCTCGGCAACCCCGAGGCGTTCGAGAGCGCGTCGCACGGCGCGGGGCGCAAGATGAGCCGCGGCGAGGCGAAGCGGCGCTTCACCACGAAGGACCTGGCCGCGCAGACAGCCGGCGTCGAGTGCCGCAAGGACGGCGGCGTCCTCGACGAGATCCCCGCCGCCTACAAGCCGATCGAGCGCGTCATGGAGGACCAGCGCGATCTCGTGGAGATCGTCGCGGAGCTCCGGCAGGTCCTGTGCGTGAAGGGGTGATCGCGCGGCGCGGGTCGGGCGGGGCCTTTTCGGCGCGCGCCCGGGATTCGCGGTCCCTCCCCGCCCTGCTCTCGGCTACCCTGGGCGTCGCTGGCGCGACGCACGCAGTGATCGGATGTGCCGTGCGCCGCCGCGCGGGAAAGCCATGAAGTCGGACTGGATCGATCTGGGCCCTCTCTCCGAGTTTCCGGCGGACGAGCCGGTGCTGCGCAAGGACGGCGCCGGGCGGCGCTTCGCCTGCGTCCTCCGGGGCGGCGAGGTCCACGCGCTCGACGATCGGTGCCCCCACCAGGGTTATCCGCTCTCGGAGGGCGCGCTGCGCGGCGGCGTGCTGACGTGCGCGTGGCACAACTGGAAGTTCGACCTCGCCTCGGGCGCCTGCGCGTTCGGCGGCGAGCCGGTGCGGCGCTACGCGACGCGCATCGATGGCGATCGCGTGCTGCTCAACCGGGCCGTCGACACCGCGGCCGAGGTGCGGCGCCTCGTCGCCGGCCTGCGCGAGGCGGTCCTGCGCGACGATCCGGCGCGCGCCCTGCGCGAGGGCCTCCGGCTGGGCGCGCTCGGGCTCCACCGCATGGAGACCGGCCTCGGCAGCCTGCACCTCGCGTTCGAGGTGCTCGCCAAGGACGGGGCCGAGCGCGCCGAGTACGGCTTCGATCACGGCCTCGTGCTGCTCTCGGAGCTCTGCGCCTGGGTCGAGCGCGGCTGGGTCCCCGCCGAGGAGGCGTTCGTGGTCGCCGCCCACGCGATCGGCGAGGCGTCGGCCCGGCTCGGCCCGCGCGGCAAGGGCGCCGGCAAGGCGACGGGCCGCTCGCCGCTCGTGCGCATCGCCGACTTCGAGCTCGACGAGCCGGCGAAGGTGAGCGAGGCGCTCGCGGCGGAGCGGCGCGACGAGGCCGAGGCGCGGATGCGCGAGCTCGTCGAGGTCCGCGGCACTGCCGGCGCGCGCCGGGCGCTCCTGCCCTTCGTCGCGCAGCACCTCTACGACTACGGGCACGGCGCGATCTTCCTCGCGAAGGCGCTCGAGCTGGCCGAGCGATTCCCCTCCGCGGCCGACGAGGTCCTCGCCGCCTCGACGGTGCAGCTCGCCTGGGCCACCGCCGACACGAGCCTGCCCCCCTTCGCCGCCACGCGCGCCGCGCTCGCGGGCCTCGCCGAGCTGCCCCTGCCCGGCTCCGAGGCCTGCGCCGGGTCCGCGGGGGCGAGCGCCGCAGGCGCGGGCGCCGCAGGCGCGGTGCCGCTCGACCCCGCGGAGCGCGCCGCCTTCGAGGCGGAGGTGCTCGCCGGGGAGCGGCCGGCCGTCGAGGCGACCGCGCGCTGGCTCGCGCGCGGCGCCGGCCCGCTCGCGCTGCTCGGCGCGGTCGGCCACGCCGCGGCCGTCCGCCTCGCGCGCTTCGATTCGGCCTGGGAACAGCGCCTCGACGCCGAGGTCGGGGTGCTCGACGTCACCCACGCCGTCACCTTCGCGGAGGCGGCGGCCGCGCTCGGCCGCGAGGCCCTCCCGCGCGAGGCCGCGCGGCTCGCCGTGCTCGCCGCCGGCTTCGTCGGCAAGCTCCGCAACGGCGACGCCCCCGCCCCGCCCGCGCCCCCGCCCGCGGCGCGAGCGTCCGGCGGCGCGCTGCGCCAGGCGGTGGAGGCGCGCGACGTCGCCGGGGCGCTCGCGATCGCGCGGGAGCTCGACGCCGACGGCCGCCGGCGCGCCTTCGCCGAGCTCGCCCCGTTCGCCGCGTTCGACGCCGCGGTGAGGCCGATCTTCACGGCGCACGCCGTGAAGACGCTCGAGGCGCTGCATCGGCTCGAGGCGTCCGATCCGCAGCCCGACGGCGCCTACCTCGAGGCGCTGCTCACCTACCTCGTGCCCGTCCGGCAGGAGCTCGGCGTGCGGCGGATCGCGGCCGTCGCGAAGAAGTTCATGTCCGATGGTCGGCCCCCCGAGGGGCTGTACTGAGCCGCGCGACGCCCTGCGTGCTCCGAGGGGAGCCGCCCCGCGCTCATGCCCGTCGCGCGCCGGCACGCGCGACGCGCCGCGACCGTCGAGACAGGGGACGCCCTCGCGCGGCGAGGCCGTGGCGGCGGCGGCGGCGGCGGCGGCGGCGGCGGCGGCGGCGGCGCAACGAACCGCTCCGCTGCCCGCCGTCCGGTGGCCAGGCAAGGACCCATCATGCATACTGACGTCGATGCGGCTTGAGCCTGGGTCCCACGTCGCGCCGCACCTCACGCTCATCAGCCTCCTCAGGATGGGGGGAGTCGGCAGTATCTGGACGGCGCGTCACCTCGGGCTCGGCAAGGACGTCGCCGTCAAGTTCATCTCTGCGTCGCTCGCGACCAACTCGACCGCGGTTGCCCGGTTCCACCGCGAGGGCGCGCTCATGGCGAGGATCAAGAGCCCTCATGTGGCCGAGGTCTACGAGCACGGCGTCTCCGGCGACGGCCTCCAGTACATCGTGATGGAGCTGCTGTGCGGTGAGAAGCTATCCGACCGGCTCGCGCGCGCCGCGCGCCTCTCCCTGCAAGAGACGGTCTCCATCGTCTCGCAGCTCTGCAAGGGGCTCACCGCGGCGCACGGGCTCGGGATCATTCACCGCGACATCACGCCGGAGCACGTCTTCCTCGCCGACGCCGGCGGGAGCACCTGCGTCAAGCTGCTCGATTTCGGGGTGGCCAGGGGAGATGTCGACCCCGACGGGACGACGCTGACGGCCACGGGCGCGGTCGTCGGCGACCTCGTTTACATGAGCCCGGAGCAGTTCTTCAACCCGAAGGGGGTCGATGGCCGCTCGGACCTCTGGTCGGTGGCCATCATGGCGTACCAGGCGCTCACCGGCGCTCCGCCGTTCGAGCAGAAGGGGCTCGAGGCCCTGCTGGGCGCCATCCGTCTCGGCATCTTCCCGCTCCCGAGCGAGCGCTCTGCCGACATCACGCCTGCCCTCGACGCGTGGTTCGTCAAGGCGCTCTCCCGCGAGCCGACCGGCCGCTTCGGCGCGGCCGAGGAGATGGCGGACGCGCTGCACCAGGCGGCCGGCGCCGGACCGCCGAGCCCTGTAGGCGCGCCTTCCAAGGCGGGCTAGCCTGGCCGTCATGGCGCGCGCCCGCACCCCGAGCCGTTCCAACCACGAGCTCGTGTTTCGCAGCGCCCGCAAGGGCGAGGAGGGCACGCTCGCCACGACCGCCTACCGCGCGTTCCAGGCGGGCGATCCGGAGGCGTGGCTGCGGTATTTCACCGAGCACGCGCACCTCGCCCTCGACAACGTGATCGTCGCGGAGACCGACGGCCAGCTCGTCGGGCACGTCACCTCGCTCGACCTGACGATGAGCTTCGCGGGCGCGGACGTGCCGTTCCAGGGCCTCGCCTCCGTCGCGGTGCTCCCGGAGTTCCGCCGCCGGGGCATCGCCGATCGGCTCGTCCGCGAGAGCCTCCGCCGCATGCGCCGCCGGGGCGAGGCGCTCGCGCTGCTCCACCCCTTCCGGCTCTCGTTCTACCGCAGGTTCGGCTTCGGCGTCTGCGAGCTCCGGGACGTCGTGCGCACCTCGCCCGACCGGCTCCCGGACTCGGTGCTGCGCCGCCACGTCCGGGCCTTCTCCCGCCCGCGGGACGAGCCGCTCATCAAGCAGGCCTACGATCTCGCGCGGACCGACACGACGGGCCAGCTGAAGCGGAGCGAGTACTGGTGGGACGTGCGCGTGTTCAAGCGCTCCCAGAGCGGCGCGGTCTACGTCGATCCGGGCTCCAAGGCGATCGCCGGCTACCTGCTCTTCGACGTCCCGGAGGGGGGCGCCTACGGCGTCCAGCAGCTGCTCGTCCGCGAGCTCCGCGCGCCGACGCCGGGCGCTTACCGCGGGCTCATCGGCTTCCTCGGCGCGCTCGGCGACCAGTACGAGGCCGTGGAGCTCGTGCTCCCGCGCGGCTACGGCGCGCCGCTGCTCGACGAGCCGGGCATCCGCGACGAGCCCATCGCGTACGAGACGGCGGCCCGGCACCCCGGCCTGTGCCCGCCCGTGCACGTCGCGCACCGCCGCAATGTCCTCGGCCTGACGGCGCCCGGCGCGATGGGGCGCATCATCGACGTCGCCGCCGCGCTCGCGCTGCACCCGTCGCCGAGGAAGCACGGCGTCCGCGGCGCCATCGGCCTCGACGTCGAGGACCCGGTGTTCACGGACGCGCCGCGCGCCTTCGACGTCACCTTCGCGGCGCGCGGCGTCCAGACGGCGCCCGGCAGCACGGCGGGCGATCGCCTCTCGTTATCGATCGAGCGGCTCACGCAGATCTATTTCGGCGCCACGTCGGCGCGCGATCTCCTGAGCCAGGGCTTCGTGGTGGGCAGCGCCAAGGCGGCCGCGCTCCTCGACGCGGCGTTCGCCGGGCCCCCCCTGTTCCTCGGCGCCTTCAACGGCTTCTGAGGCGCGCCGCGCGCGGCCGCTCAGGCGCCGCGCCGGTTCCGCAGGAAGAGCTTGAGGGAGCGCGAGTGCAGCGCCGTCTCTTCCCCGCCCTTCCGCGCCTCGGTCGCGGCGTCGTCCTGGGTGTCCACGACGAGCTGCCACGGCCTGGGATCATCGGCGAAGGGGAGGAGGAAGGGCAGGTCGCAGGGCGACGCGTTGAGCAGCAGGAAGAAGTCGTCGTCGACAAGCCGATCGCCGGACTCGTCCACATCGTCCAGGCCCTCTCCGGACAGGAACACCCCCAGGCATTGCGTGCATGGGTTCGACCAGTCCTCGTCGGTCATCAGCTCCCCGTCCGGGCGATACCACTGGATATCGTAGGTCTTTCCGCCGCGGATCGGGCGACCCTTGAAGAAGGTCGAGCGCCTGAGCGCCGGGTGCTCGTGCCGGATGCGGAGGCACTTGCGCGTGAACTCCAGGAGCGCGCGCGACGGCTCGTCCCAGGTCCACGGCTGCCACGTGAGCGGGCTGTCCTGGCAGTACCCGTTGTTGTTCCCCTCCTGCGTGCGCCCCCGCTCGTCGCCGTGGAGGAGCATCGGCGTGCCCTGCGAGAAGAGGAGCGACGCCATGATGTTCCGCATCTGGCGCGCTCGCAGCCGGAGGATCTCGGGGTCGTCGGTCGGCCCCTCGGCGCCGCAGTTCCACGCGCGGTTGTCGTCCGCGCCGTCGCAGTTGCCCTCCCCGTTCGCCTCGTTGTGCTTGCCTTCGTACGAGACGAGGTCGGCCAGGGTGAAGCCGTCGTGGGCCGTGACGAAGTTGATGCTCGTGTACGGCCTGCGCCCGCTGTTCTCGTAGAGGTCGCTGCTCCCCGTGATCCGGAACCCGAGATCGGAGGCGACGCCGCCGGAGCCGCGCCAGAAGTCGCGCAGCGTGTCCCGGTACCGGCCGTTCCACTCCGCCCAGCGCACCGGGAAATTGCCCACCTGGTAGCCGCCGGGCCCCACGTCCCAGGGCTCGGCGATGAGCTTCACCTGGCTGAGCACCGGGTCCTGGTGGATGATCGTGAAGAAGCTCGAGAGCTGGTCGACGTCGTGGAGGCCGCGCGCCAGCGCCGCCGCCAGGTCGAACCGGAACCCGTCCACGTGCATGTCGAGGACCCAGTACCGCAGCGAGTCCATGATCAGCTGGAGCGTCTGCGGGTGGCGCACGTTGAGGGTGTTGCCCGTGCCGGTGTAATCGAAATAGTAGCGCTCGTTGCCGGGGACGAGCCGGTAGTAGGTCGGGTTGTCGATGCCGCGCAGGCTCAGCGTCGGGCCGAGGTGGTTGCCCTCGGCCGTGTGGTTGTAGACGACGTCGAGGATGACCTCGATCCCGGCGGCGTGGAGGGCCTTCACCATCTCCTTGAACTGCCGGACCTCGGACGCCACCTCCGCGCCCGCGCGGTACCCGACGTCCGGCGCGAAGAAGCCTATCGAGTGATAGCCCCAGTAGTTCCGTAGCCCCTTGTCGAGCAGGAATTTCTCGTGCACGAAGGCGTGCACGGGCAGCACCTCGACGGCCGTGACGCCGAGATACTGCAGGTACCCGAGGATGGCGGGGTGGGCGATGCCCAGGTAGGTCCCGCGGAGCTCCTCCGGGACCTCCGGGTGCAGCATCGTCAGGCCGCGGACGTGCGCCTCGTAGATGACGCTGCGGTGGAACGGGACGCACGGGCGCTGCTCTCCGGTCCAGTCGAAGGAGGGGTCGATGACGACGCCGAGCGGGGAGCCGAGCGCCTCGTCCTCGGCCATCACGAGGTCTCCGTCGGGCTCGCCGCTGCGATGGGCGAACGCGTTGGCCTCCCATCGGACCCGCGACGCGAGCGCCTTCGCGTAGGGATCGAGCAGGCGCGCCCGCGGGTTGAAGCGCAACCCGCGCTCCGGCGCCCAGGGGCCGTGCACGCGATAGCCGTACTTCTGCCCTGGTCCGACGTCGGGCACGTAGACGTGCCAGACCATCGAGGTGCGGTGACGCACCGGCAGGCGTTGCTCGTTCCCCTCGTCGTCGACGAGGCACAGCTCGACCGCTTCAGCGTTCTCGGAGAACAGCGCGAACTGCGTTCCAACGCCGTCCCACGTTGCGCCGAGCGGGTACGGATCCCCGGGTCGCAATCCTTTGCGCTTCGGATTCATGCAGGTCTCCAGGCCGGGAGTGGGCCCCCCCGTCTTCGGCCTTGTCGAGATGGGCGCTGTGAGCGCCGGGCTAGGCCACGTGCGTGCGGCGGCTGCGCATGACGTCGCTCACGGCGTCCGCCACGCTGCGCGCCATGCCCTCGGCGATGCGGAGGGTCTGGGCCTGGTCACCTTCCGGGGTGCAGAACCTGAGGCGTTCGATCATGTCGGCGAGCCGCCGGGCTAGCTCGCACGCCTCAGCCATGGAAGCTGATGATTCGAGGGAGGCCCTCCGCTGCGGGAGGGAAACCAGATCTTCGGTCGGCGTCATCGGGGTTGAAATCATGCCTGGCTCCTTCGATATCAGTGATGCCTACAATCGGCTACCACGAAAAGCAGAGATCATGCCAGCGCGATTCCGGTAGGGGTGCTCACCGCGAGCACAACAGCCGGTGGTCGCGCTGTGAAGTTGGGTCGAACAAAATCGCCACAGGTGGGGCAAATTGTCGCCCACAAGAGCTGTCGATCAGCAGGTTGGACAGCCACACAACAGAATTGCAAGCACATTGTGCGCCTCGAGGGCGAGCGCGCCCCCGTGGCTGCCCTGGACGGCCTTGTCGCCTCTGCTGGGGCACGCTTGGGCCTCTGACCGCCTGCGTGCACCTCGGCGGTGAGGCCGCGCCGAACGGGCGAGCGGGCGTGCGTGTCGTGAGCGCTCGTTCCCAGCTCCTGGCCCAGCTCCTGGCCCAGCTCCTGGCCCAGCTCCTGGCGACACGCCGGCCGGGAACGGCCGCGCGCGGACACCTGCGCCGCTCGTACCCTGCAGACCGGGGCGGGCAGCCGATCGCGCACATCTGTGGAGGGCAGGCCGCGTGAAGCCGCGTGCAACCGGAGAGGCCGTCTCGATCGCGGCGTCGACCCCGAAGCCGCTATAGCAGTGCCCGGGGGGCCCGGGTTAGTATCCGGTCCGCCGCGGCGGCCGCCGGTCGAACGCGCCGCGGTCGAGAAAGCTCATGATCGGAACACTCCAGGCGAAGCTCCAGTATCTCAGGAACAAGAACCTCCACAACTGGCTCGGCGGCTACGCCCGACAGAGGCTCGAGAACGCCCGCAGTCCGCGTCCGAGCGGCCCGCGGCACCTCCTCTTTGCCGTCTGCGATCACTGGGAGCCAGGGTGGGAGAACGCCACACCGGAGGTCGGCGACGCGCGGGTGAGGGCGTGGTCCGAGCGATATCCCGAGATGGCCGGCGCCTACCGCGACGCGGACGGCCGGCACCCGCGCCACAGCTTCTTCTTCCCGGGGGAGCAGTACACGCCCGGGTGGCTCGACGCGCTGGCGGATCTCACGCGCGGCGGCTTCGGCGAGGTGGAGCTGCATCTGCACCACCACAACGACACGGAGGAGAACCTGCGCGCGGACATCCTCAGGTACCTGGAGATCCTCGGGAAGCACGGGCACTTCTCGCGCGACGCGGACGGGCGCATGCGATACGGGTTCATCCACGGCAACTGGTGTCTGGCGAACTCCGGGCGGGACTCCCGGAACTGCGGAGTCGACGCGGAGCTCCCGCTCCTCTTCGAGACGGGCTGCTATGCCGACTACACGTTCCCGTCGGCCCCTGACGAGTCGCAGCACGGCATCGTGAACCAGATCTACTGGCCGACCGGCAACCTGTCGCGCCGGAAGGCCCACACCGTGGGCGCCCGGGCCAAGGTCGGCGAGATGCTGGAGGACCGGCTCCTGATGATCGAGGGGCCGCTCGCGCTCGCGCTGACGCGCCGGGGGAGCCGGGTGCGGGTGCGGATGGAGTACGGCGCGCTCCAGGCGGTCGATCCGCCGACGCCCGACCGGGTGAAGACATGGGTGGATCAGAACATTCACATCGAGGGGAGGCCCGAGTGGGTGTTCGTCAAGGTCTACACGCACGGCGCGCCCGAGGATCAGGCGGAGTCGCTGCTCGGCGCGGGGAGCCACACGCTGCACCGGGAGCTCACCACCCGGTACAACGATGGTAAGGAGTGGATGCTCCACTACGTGACCGCGCGCGAGATGTACAACATCGCGATCGCGGCGCTCGATGGCAAGGCGGGCAACCCCGGCGACTACCGAGACTACCGGCTGAAGCCGCCCCCCTGCGCGAGCTGACGCGCCGGGCTCCCCGCCAAACAGCACCGCAAGCCGAGGGCCCGGCAGCCGGGCAGCGCCTCAGCCCACCGCGCGCCGCTCGCCGAGGACCTCCTCGAGGAGCGCGTGATAGCGATCCCCCACGACGTCCCACGAGAGCGCCCCCACGCTCCCCCGCAGCGCCTCCGGATCCCACGCCGTGTCCAGCGCCCGGATCAGCGCGCTCCCGAGCGCGCCGGGGTCGCCGGCAGGGACGAGGATGCCGTTGCCGCCTTGCCCCTCGCGCACGAGCTCCGGCACGCCGCCCACCCGGGTCGCGACGACGGGGCGGCCCGAGGCGAGCGCCTCCAGGACGACGTTCGGGCAGCCCTCGCGGCGGCTCGGCAGACAGAACACGTCGCACGCCGCCATGTACTCCGGGATCTCCGCGGGCAACGCCCAGCCGAACAGCCGCACGCGATCCTCGAGGCCGAGCGCGCGCACCCGCGCGCGCAGCGGCTCGAGCAGATCGCCGCCGCCCACCATCATCAGGTGAACGTCGCGGCGGCCCGCCTCGGCGAGGCGCCCCATCGCCTCCACGAGGACGTCCACGCCCTTCTCGGGCACATGGTAGCCGGCGTAGAGCACCATCTTCGCGTCGGCCGGCAGGCCGAGGCGCTGCCGCGGGGCGGCCCGGTCCCGGATCGAGAACCGCGCGCCGTCGACCGCGTTGAGCTGCACAACGACGCGCTCGCGCGGCACCCCGAGCTCCACCAGGCGCTCGCCGAGCGCCCCGCTCACCGCCACCACCCGGGCGCAGCGCTGGAGCGCCGGCGCGATCTGCGCCCGCAGCACGGCGTTCCTCGGCTGCTCGTTGATGTCGCTGCCGAGCACCGTGGTGACGAGGGGCACGCCCGCCTCCCGCGCGAACGCCGCCGCGGCGACCGTGTCGGGATAGGCCCACGCGGCCAGGACCACGTCGTAGGGGAACTCGCGCCGCAGCCCGGCCATCGTGCCCCGGAGCGACGCGTGGATCGCCCGCGCGTGCAGGCGCGGCAGCCCCGGGATCGACCAGTACGTGGGAAACAGCGCGTCGATGCCGGTGTGCGACTCGCGCGCGCCGCCGAGGAGCTCCCGGGACGCCCCGCGCACGCGCGTCCACCAGGGCGTCGGGCCCACGAGCCTGAGCTCGCAGCGGCGCGAGAGCGCCCGGTACGTGTGATAGCTGTACGGCGCCATCATCGGCAGCCGCATGGAAGGGTAATGGTGGGTGAAGACGAGGACCTTCATCGCGCGCTCGCCTGTCACCCGAGGCCGAGATAGAGCTGCTCGTATTTGCGCGTCATCTTCTCGAAGGAGAAGTCGTCGCGGACCCGCGCGTGCCCTGCCTCGCCGAGCCGCCGCGCGAGCGTCGGATCCCCCGCGAGCCGCTCGATCGCGCCCGCGAGCGCGTCGGGGTCGTCCACCGGCACGAGCAGGCCGTGCTCCTCGTTCCGCACCACCTCCGGGACGCCGCCGACCGGCGTCACCACGACAGGCAGGCCGCGCGCCATGGCCTCGAGCACCGCGAGCGGCAGCCCCTCATCGCGCGAGGGCAGCACGAAGAAGTCGGCGGCGAGGAGCAGATCGGGCACGTCCTTGCGGAATCCGAGGAAGCGCGCCTCCTTGCCGTGGATCCCGAGCTCCCTCGCGAGCCCGTGGATGCGGTCGCGCTCGTCCCCGTCGCCCACGATGAGGACCGTGACCGCGACGCCGCGATCCCGCAGCCGCGCCAGCGCCCGGAGCAGCACCTCGTGGGCCTTCACCGGATGGAACGCGGCCGGCATGATCCCGAGGAACGCGCCGCCGGGCGGGCTCGCAGGTCCGGACTGGGCCGCTGGCCCGGCGTCGAAGCCGAGCTCGGCGCGCACCTCCTCGCGTGTGCGCCGCGCCGGGGTGATGTCGATCCCGTTGTGAATGACAGAGATGTTGCCGGCCACGCCCACAGCGCCGCTCTTGTCGGCCGTGTCCTGCGAGCAGCCGACGACGGCGTCCGTCGCGCGCCACTCGAAGCGCGAAGGAACGCGGATGATCCCGCGCGTCTGGGCGTGATCGGTGAAGACGAGCCGCGCCCGCGTGAGGACCTTGCCGACGGTGGCGTAGTGGAGCGCAGTGGGGTTGTGCGCGTGGATGACCTGCGGCCGCGAGCGCGCGAAGGCCAGCGCCGCGTGCGTTACCCGCGCGGGCAGGCGCCCGCCCAGCACGGTGACCGGCAGCGCCCGCTGGCGCGCCAGCTCCGCGAGCGGCCCGCCGCGCAGCGCGAGGATGGAAGCCTCGTGGCCGTGGCGCCGCTGCGCCTCGGCGAGGCGCAGCACGAAATGCTCCATGCCTCCGCCGTTGAGGCTGCTCACGACATGGACGATCCGCAGCGTCGAAGTCCCCATGGAGGGTTGCTACCCGAATCGGGTCTCCTGTTGAAGCGCAAACCGCGCCGTGCACCGCCACCCACGCTGCCAACACGCCTCACCTGAACGCCGGCGATCGTGACGTTTGGCGCTCCGTCGCGCCGAGTCGTGCTCGCGGCTTCTCGTCGCTGCTCGTCGCTGCTCGTCGCTGCTCGATGGTGCGGCAGGTCGTTCGATCATCCTACCACCTCGCCTCGCCGCCACGGCGCCTTTTGATTTGGCGAGCGGAAGCGGCTACTAGACGGGCATGAACCCTGAACTTCGGCGCGCCCTGGACCAGGGTCTGCGCCGCGTGCCAGGCATGAACACCGCGACGAGGCTGCTCGCCGTGCGGATCGAGACCGTCAAGGCGCTCCTCGCGCGCCGGCTCGACGAGAACCCGCTCCCCGTGTCCGACGCCGTGACCCCGAGCGACATCCCGTCGGTCGCCGAGCTCGGCCCGGGGGACAGGGTGCTCGCCGAGCTCGATCAGGACGGCTTCGCCTTCGCGATCCACCCGGCCGACGTGCCCTTCTTCAACCGGCGGAGCGAGAAGATGCCGCGCCTGCGCTACCGGCTGCACGTCGTCTTGCGCCGCGGGTACGTGTGCGTGCGCAAGCGCTTCATCGGCCAGCCGCGGAACGCGCCCGTCGGCGCGCACATCTCCGCCCTGCTCGGGCTCTTCTTCTACAACGAAGCGGCCGCGCTCCTCCGCCTGCGCGACCTCCCCAGCGTCCCGAGGATTCGCGATCTCCATCTCACCACGCGCACCCTGTTCATCGACTACGTGCGCGGCCAGACGCTGCAACATCAGGTCGCCGAGCGCGGGCAGAAGGTCCTCGACATCGACCTCGCGCCGCTCGGGCAGCTCTTCGATCCGGAGCGCGATCGGCGCGAGATCGAGGCGTTCGCGAGCGGCGGCGGCGAGGCCCACCGCGGCAGCATCGAGGAGATCGTCCGGGCGATGAACGCGCGCGGCGTCGCGCCGCTCGACGTCAAGCTCGGCAACGTGCTCATCGGCGAGAAGACGAGCGCCCTGTACTGGGTCGATTTCGAGCGGGCCGCGCTCGACGGCACCCCCCGCTACCGCGAGCACCTCGCCGAGCACCATGATCTCGTGAATCGGTGGTTCGGGCTCTCGCTCCCGGGCGACAGCGGGGCGTGAGGCGCGGCGGACGCGCTCGAGGGTGCGATCGATGAGACGAGACGAAGGCGGGGCGCCGCGGAGCGCCATCGAGCGGATCGGGGAGAAGGCGGGGCGGTCATGGCCGAGCATCGAGGCGGCCGCGCGGCTCTCGGCGGAGACCCGGGCGCGGCTCGCGGCGCTGCTCCGCGAGCAGATCCCGTGCGACACGAGCGCGGTCGTCTTCGGCTCGCTGGCGCGGGGCGAGTACACGACCGGCAGCGATCTCGACTGGACGCTGCTCATCGACGGTCAGGCCGACGAGGGGCACTTCAGCCAGGTCCAGGCCATCACGAAGATCCTGAGGGGGGCGAAGTTCCATGAGCCGGGCCCGACGGGCGTGTTCGGCAACGTGGCCTTCAGCCACCCGATCCTCCACCAGATCGGCGGGCAGGAGGACACGAACAAGAACACGACCCAGCGCATCCTGCTGCTCCTGGAGTCGCTCGCGATCGGCACGCCGGACGCCCACGAGCGCGTGCTCAGGCTCGTGCTCTCGCGCTACGTGGAGGACGACCGCGGGCTGCTCTACGGCAGCAAGCGCGAGATCATCCCGATGTTCCTCCTGAACGACATCGTCCGGTACTGGCGCACCGTCGCCGTCGATTTCGTCTACAAGCAGCGGGAACGCAGCTCGGGCTGGGCGCTCCGCAACGCGAAGCTCAGGATGTCGCGCAAGCTCATCTTCGTGAGCGGGCTCATCACCTGCTTCGGCTTCGAGCTGTTCGGCAAGGACCGGGCGACGTGGACCGACGACGCCGAACGGATCTCGACGCCGGAGTTCGTGCGCTTCCTGCGGGAGCGCATCCGGGTGACGCCCCTGGAGAGCCTCGCCGAGGTGCTGCTCCGGCCCGCGATCTCCGCGGAGACGGCGCGGATGCTGTTCGACAGCTACGACGCGTTCCTCGCGCTCCTGTCGAACGAGGAGGAGCGCGGCCGGCTGAAGCAGCTGCCGCTCGACGAGCTCGGCAGCGACCCGACGTTCAGGCGGGTGCGCGATATCGGGCGTGAGTTCCAGGGCGGGCTCAACCGGCTCTTCTTCGAGGAGGACCCGGAGCTCCGCAAGCTCATCCAGACGTACGGGGTGTTCTGATGCGACCCATCGGCTACTCGACGGGGGCGCTCGCGCTCAGCGACGTCGAGCGAGCGCTCTCGATGCTGGAGGGGAGCTCCGCGACCGCGGTGGAGCTCTCCGCGCTGCGCATCTCGGAGCTCAAGCCGCTGCTCCGGCGCCTCGGATCCCTGGACCTGTCGCGGTATCGCTACGTCTCGTTCCACGCCCCGAGCCGCTTCGACGCGGCGGAGGAGCGCGTCGTCGCCGACGCCATGGCGGAGGTGGCCGCGCTGGGCTGGCTGATCGTCCTCCACCCCGACACCGTCCATGATCTCGGCGCCTTCCGGCAGCTCGGCGGCCTGCTCGCCCTCGAGAACATGGACAAGCGAAAGCGGACGGGCCGCACGGTGGAGGAGCTCGGGCCGTTCTTCGACGCGCTGCCCGACGCGTCGTTCTGCTTCGATATCGGCCACGCGCACCAGGTCGATCGCACGATGACCGAGGCGCATTTCCTTGTGAAGGCGCACCGGACACGGCTGAAGCAGCTCCACGTGAGCGAGGTGAACGCGGGCAGCCGCCACGACGCGCTGAGCCTCAACGCGGCGCACGCATTTCAGCGGGTCGCCGCCCACGTCCCGGGCGACGCGGCGCTGATCCTGGAGACGCCGGCGTCGCCAGAGGAGCTGGAGCGCCAGATGGCCATCGCCAGAGCGGCGCTGTCGATCCCGAAGGGCGTGGAGAAGACGCCCGCCTGATCCCGGAGACACCGCGGCGACGGTGCGCAGGCGCGCCGCTTTCGCCGGGTGCCGGCATCGATCCTGGAGAGCCCTGGCGCGGCCGCCTCGCCGGAGCGGCCTCGGGAGCTTCGAATCGTCCAGCCGGACGGTCGGTGCCCCCTCGAGGCGCTACACTCTGCGCCTTCTCGGCGCGCTCAGGGCCGGAATCGGGGAACAACGATGAAGCTGAAGACACTCGCGGCCGCGAGCACCGCATGGCTCGCCGCCCTCGCGCTGCTGACGGCGAGCGGCCTCACGCTCAGCACCGCGTACCTGGACCGCGAGGTCGCGTGCCTCTTCAACTTGGTTCGAGAGGTGCGGTCCATCCTGGAGCTGGAGGTCGACCTCCTCTCTTACGAGCGCGAGAGCGCCCGCGTCGCGCTGACCCAGCTCCCCGAGCACGCCCGCGCGCGCGACGCCGCCGGGCGCGAGGTGGAGCGGTGGCTCGAGGACCTCCGCATGAACCCTGTCACCGCGGACAACGCCGACGTCTTCAAGGCGACCGAGCGGGAGATCAAGCGCTACCTCGCCGCGCGCGCGCAGGCGAGCGAGACGGCGCTCCCGGTCGCCGGGCCGGAGGCTGGGCTCCCCGAGCAGGTGCAAGATCGCGCCTTCGCCGCGCTCGATGAACTGCTCGCCGCGAAGCTCGGCGAGGCGCGGATCGCCCGGGAACGCGTCGACGAGATGAACAGGCTCTCGGAGGCCGTGAGCCTCGGGGCCGTCGCGATGCTGCTCGCCGGCGTCCTGCTCGCGCTCTGGCAGCTGAGCAGGCGTGCCTATCGCCCTCTCCTCGCGATCCGCGCCGCGATCGATCGCTACGGGGCCGGCGCGGTCGACGCCCGCGCGCCGCAGGGCGGGCTCGACGAGCTGCGCGAGATCGCCGTCGCGTTCAACGAGATGGCCGCCGCGCTGGCCGAGCAGCGCCGGAAGCAGCTCGGGATCCTCGCGAGCGTCGCGCACGACCTGCGCAACCCGCTCGCCGCGCTGAAGCTCACCGTCGACCGCCTCCGGCCGGATCGGCCCCTGCCGCCCGAGGAGCGGCTCAGGCCGATGCTCGCCCGCATCGGGAAGGAGGCTGCGCGCTGCGATCGCATGCTCACGGACCTCATGGATGCCGCGCGGATCGAGGGCGGCGAGATCGAGCTGCGCCACGAGACCCGGGACGCGTGCGAGCTCGCCCGCGAGGTCGTGGAGCTCTACCGGCCGACGGCGAGCGCGCACGAGCTCCGGCTGTCGCTGCCCGAGGAGCCCATCCCGCTCCGCTGCGACCCGACAAGGATCGAGCAGGTGCTCAACAACCTGGTCGCGAACGCCATCAAGTACTCGCCGGAGGGCGGCGCCGTGCAGGTCGCCGTCGTGCGCGAGGGCGCCGAGGTCGCGATCGCGGTCGCCGACCCGGGCGTCGGCATCGCGGCCGAGGACCAGCGGCGGCTGTTCGAGCGCTACTTTCGCGCGCCGTCGTCGAGCCGCGTGGCCCCGGGCGTCGGCCTCGGCCTGTGGGCCGCGCGCCGCATCGCCGAGGCGCACGGCGGGCGCATCGACGTGACGAGCGCCGCCGGCGAGGGCTCGACGTTCACCCTGCGCCTGCCGTCCTAGAGCTCGTCCGGGTCGAGCTCCCAGCCGAGGACGCCGGGAGTGCGCGCGCGGTGCCTGCCGAGCACCTCGCCGGGCAGCCAGGGGCCGTCCGCGGCCCAGCGGGTGGAGAAGGCGTCGCGCAGCACGAGCTCCGCCAGCTTGCCCCTCGGCGAGAAGCCCCACTCGGCCTCCTGCGAGACGTCGTCCGGGTCGGCGTAGAGCCGCCAGACGAAGAAGCCGGCGCAGGTGCGCGCGTCGAGGAACGGCGCCATCACCGCGGCGTAGGCCTCGGCCTGCGAGCGCTGATCGATGACCACGTCCTTCATGCGGTCGGGCCACTCCCACGGGCGCACGGCGGGATCGCGCCGCGTTGTGTAGCCGATCTCGGTGAGCAGGACCGGCTTGCCCCACGCGCGCGCCACCGCGTCCACCCCGGCCGCCACCTTGCGCCCGCCGCGCAAGAGCTCCTCGAACGACGCGCCCTCGCGCTCGGCCAGCGGGTAGAAGGCGTTGATGCCGATGAGGTCCAGCGCGTCGAAGATCAGCGTGTGCTCGACGTCGTCCCAGTTCGCCGAGTAGGTGAGCAGCCCCGGGTACACCCGGCGCACCGCCTCGATGATCGGCAGGAAGCTCGCCGCCCGCGGCGTCGTCACCCAGCTCCGCAGCTCGACGCCCACGCTGAGCATCTCGGCGCCGCCCTCGCGCGCGACCGCGGCCCACGTGAGCAGGAACCGGCGGTACGACTCGGCCCAGCGCGCCCAGCCGGCGTCATCCCCCGGATCGATCAGCGCCCGCCACTCGCCGCTCTCGACCCAGAGGTGCGGGACGAGCAGCACCTTGAGCCCGCGCGCGTGCGCCTGCGCGATCGCCGCGAGCACGTTGCGCCGGTTCTCCTCGAACGGCGCCTCGAAGACGAGATCGACGCCGGTGCCCTTGCCGTCCCACACGCGGCCGAACGGCGTCAGGCTGATCCAGGTCGCGCCCATCGCCACCGCCTCGTCCATCGCCCGCCCGCTCGCCGCGGTGCCGTAGCCGCGGCCCGGGTGCCGGAGGTTCTCGATCGGCCCGATCGTCACGCCGCGCACGCCGCCCCAGCCCGACTCGGCCCACCCCGTCGCGCCGTGCGGCAGGCGCTCCGGCGAGATCCGCGGCGCCTCCGTTGCGATCCGCGGCGCCCGCGGCGCCTCCACCGCGATCCGGGGTGCCTCCGGCGCGACCCGCGGTGCGGCGCTCGCAGGCCGCGAAGGACAGCTGACGGCCGCCGCCGACACGGCGAGCGCGGCGCCCGCGGCGCCGGCGAGCGCGCATACTTCTCGACTCATCGCTGGCACGGGACGCCTTATACCAGGCAGGCGGCTCGTGGTATTGCGGACGTCACCCGCCGTCGGTGTCCTGGAGCCGCTGCGCGCCGTCGCCCTGCTCAGGTTGCTGCGGCGCGCGCGCGCCCTCCTCCGGCGGCTGCGGCGCGCGCCCGATCGCGTCGCGCTGCTGCCGCGCGCGCTCGGTCCCCTCGCGCCACCGCCGCTCGCGCTCGCTCTTCTCGAGCCGCTGCCGCTCGCGCTCGACCTCGTCGTAGATCACCTCGGGGCGTTGCGGCTGGTGCCGGATCCCCCCCGGCGGCACGACCCGCGGCGCTTCGCTGGCCGGGCCGGCGGCGCTCGCGGTGTCCGGCACGGCCGGCGGGGGCTCGGGCGCGAGATCGGACGCGGCAGGCACGACAATGTCCGGTCGCCTCGCCACGGCGGAGGAGCGCGCCGCCTGGACCGCGCGCTTCGCCACCCCCTTCGATGCAGGCAGGGCGCTCCCGCCGGCGTCGAGCGTGCCCGTCTGCACGAGCCACACGCCGCCGAGCCCCGCGATCATCCCGAACACCGCGAGCCCGATCGCGAGCCGGCGCGGCCACGGCGACGGCCCGCGGCGCACAAGCGTGAGCCGCTCCGTCTCGACCGGCACGCGCGCCTCCGCCGGTGTGACGCGCGGCGCCGGGTCGGCGCTAACGCGATGCGCAAAATGGCGACCGAGCGGAATGGGCGTCTCACCTGCCGGGCGATGCCCTGTCGCGGCCGCCTGCGGCTCCGAGGGGCGCGTCGGTGGGCTCACCATCACGACCCGCGGGGGCGGCGTGCGGCTCGCCCGCAGCTGCTCGCCGCCGTCCCACAACGCGCCCGCGTGCGACACCAGCGTGACGTCGGACTGACGGCCCCCGCCCCCGGGCGCGTCCCACTTGGCCGTCGTCTCGAGGTCGCCCATGAGGTCGTCGGGCGACATCCTCGGCAGATCGGCCAGCGTGTCGGGCTCCCATTCGTCCTCGACGGGCGCGGGGGCCGGCGTCGCCATGCGGAGCGTCTCGTCCGCCCGGAGCGCCTCCCACACGCGCTCGGCCGCGTCCTCCGCGCCATCGCCCCCGAAGCGCGCAAGCGCGAACGCGAGCTTCGCGACGTCCGGGGGGCGCGCCCCCGGGTCCTTGTCGAGGCAGCGCAGCAGCAGCTCCTTGAGCTCGACGGGCTCGAACCGCGGCGGGAAGGCCGCGGGCGGATCGTGCAGGACCTTGTTGCAGATCTCGAGCTCGGTCCGCGCGTCGAACGGGCTCGCCCCGCAGAGGAGCGCGTAGGCCACAGCGCCGATCGACCAGATGTCGGCGCGCTCGTCGATGCCGCCCGCCGACCGCATCTGCTCCGGCGCCATGTAGAGCAGCGACGTCCGCATGGCGCCCGAGACGGCGTTCGGGCCCTCGCTCTCGACGCCGCACGCCACGGCCGACACGCCGAAATCGAGCACCTTCACGCTGGGCGCGCCGTCGCCGAAGCTGAGGAACAGGTTCTCGGGCTTGAGGTCGCGGTGGAGGATCCCGATGCCGTGCGCCTCGGCGACGGCCTCGCAGATCTGCAGGAGGTACTTCACCGCCTCCCTGACCCGCAGCGGCCCGCGGCGCTGCAGGTAGCTCGAGAAGTCGGAGCCCTCCAGGTACTCGCTGACGACGAACGGCACGCCGTCCTCGACACCGACGTCGAGGATCCGCGCGACGTACCTGCCCGAGAGCGAGCGCGCGGCGCGCGCGCCCCGGAGCAGCCGCTCGACGGCATGCCTGTTCTCGGCGAGCACCGGATCGACGCGCTTGAGCGCGACGCGCCGGCCCGACGCGCGATCTGTCGCGAGCTGGACGACGCCCACCCCGCCGGCGCCGATCCGGGTCTCCACCGCGTACCTGCCGGCGACGACCTCCTGCTGCCCCGGACCCGCCTCGGCCGCCCGCGACACACGCCCGGCGTCGGTCCGCTCCTGTGCGGCCGCGCGATCCTCTCCTCTGAGCTTCAGCGACGTCAACGCACTGCCTCGGTGGGGTCCGCGAGCTCCGCGAACAGCGTCAGAACCTGTCCTCTGAATAGCAGATCCAGAGTGCAGCAAGGCGTCCATGACGTGTCGTCTACCGACCACGACGACAGGGGGATGTCCGCTCTGTGCGCCGTCGGCTGGCCGGCCAGCTGGCCGGCCGGCCGGCCCGCATCCATCGATCGTTGCAGCCGATGCAGCCGCTCCACCCTGCTTCGCCATCCAGACATTCCCAGCCATGGAGCCCAGCGATGCGCCGTCCATGCCACGCGAGCCCTGCCCGCCGCCCCGCCTCTCAGCCGTCCACGCGGCTCACGGCGGGAGCCCCAGCGCGAGCGCAGCCAGGGTGTCGACGCCGCTCAGGACCAGGACGAGCGCCGCGGCGGACGCCGCGCCGAGCCCGAGCGCCTTCAGCCCGCGCCAGCGCCGCGGCCCGCGGGCGTCCGGCCGCCCGTGCTGGACGCCGCGCGTGACCCAGCACCACCCGAGCATGGACAGCGGGCCGAACGCGTAGAGCGCCGCGCCCCAGGTCGCTCCGTTCCAGCAAGCAGCGCGCTGCTCGGGCGTGAGCCGCCGTCGATCCCACCGCTGCAGCGCGAGCGGCAGCGCGATGCCGAGCACCATCTGGATTGCGAGGCGGAGAGTGCTCATGTCGCGCTCCGGGAGCCCGGGCGCGCCATCCGCTCAGGCAGCGCCGGACAAGCGCTGTTCGATCGAGCACGCCGCGGCGCGTCGCGGCAGAGCTCGGGTGAGCGACTCCGTGCCCGTCTTCGCTGTCTTCCTGCGTCGAGGAAAGCACCGCAAAAATCGCGTGCCGGCCTTCTCGATCCCGATGGGGATTGATACGAACGAGGAATGACAACGACTGAGGCAGGGGACATCAGGAACGTTGCAATCATCGGACACAAGGGGGCTGGGAAGACATCGCTCGCCGAGGCCATGCTGTACGTCGCCAAGGCGACGGCCAAGCTCGGCAAGGTGGACGACAAGTCGAGTGTCCTCGACGACACCGCCGAGGAAAAGGAGCACGTTTGCTCGTTCGAGGCGAGCGTCGCGCACCTCTCCTGGGGCGGGAAGAAGATCAACCTCGTCGACACGCCGGGAGAGGGGAGCTTCCTCGCCGAGACGCGGCTCGCCCTCGCGGCGGTCGACGCGGCCATCGTGGTCGTGAGCGGCAAGGACGGCGTGCAGCCGATCACCGAGCGCGTCTTCGGCTGGGTGAAGGAGGCGAAGCTGCCGTGCATGATCGTCGTCACGAAGGTCGACGCCGAGAACGCGCGGCCTGACGAGGTGCTCGCCGAGGTCCGCGCGCGCCTCAAGGCGCCGCTCGCGGTGATGGAGGAGCGCATCGGCGAAGGGCTCCAGTACCGGGGGGTCGTCGCGACCCGGACGAAGAAGGCCTGGCTCGACAAGCCCGAGGCGCCCGCCGCTGCCGCGGGCTCTCCCGCGCCGGCCGACGTCGCCGGGGCCGCCGAGAAGGCCCGGGCCAAGCTCGTCGACGACGTCGCCGGCAGCGACGACGAGCTCACCGAGCGGTACCTGACCGAGGGCGACCTCACGCAGCAGGAGCTCGATCAGGGGCTCCGCGCCGCGGTTCGCCGGGGGGCGCTGGTCCCTGTCTACTTCGCCTCCGGGGTCCGCCCGAGCGGCGCCGCCGCGCTGCTCGACGGCATCGTCGAGCTCGTGCCACCGCCGACCGAGCACCCGGCGTGGACCGGCGTCGTCCCGAGCGGCAAGCCCGGCGCCGCGCCGCAGGCCGCCGAGCGGCCGTCGTCGGCGGACGCGCCGGCGGCGGCGTTCGTCTTCAAGACGTCGATCGATCCGCACGCCGGCCGCACCTCGTTCGCGCGCGTGCTCTCCGGCGTGCTCCGGCCCGACGCCACGCTGCTCAACGCGAACACGGGCGGCGCGGAGCGCCTCGGCAAGATCCACAGCGTCGTCGGCAAGGACCACAAGCAGATGGAGGAGGCGCGCGCCGGCGACATCGTCGCGCTGCACAAGCTGAAGACCACGCTGAGCGGGCACACGCTCTGCGACGAGAGGCACGCGTTCCTGTTCAGCGCGCCGGAGCTGCCGCCGGCCCTCTTCTCGCGCGGCGTGAGGTTCGACGCGAAGGGCGGCGAGGACAAGGTCGGCAACGCGCTCCACCGGCTGACCGAGGAGGACCCGGGGCTCAGCGTGCACCAGGACGCGTCGACCCGCGAGCTCGTCGTCTCGGGCCTGGGCGCCCTGCACCTGGAGATCACGGTGGAGCGCATCCGGCGGCGCGTCGGGATCGACTGCCGGCTCGGCCCGCCGCACATCGCCTACAAGGAGACGATCTCGAGGAAGGTCACGAACGTCGAGGGCAAACACAAGAAGCAGACCGGCGGGCATGGCCAGTTCGGCGTCTGTTACATCGACATGGAGCCTCTGCCTCGCGGCGGCGGCTTCGTCTTCGAGGACGCGGTCGTGGGAGGCGCTGTGCCGCGGCAGTTCATCCCCTCGGTCGAGAAGGGCATCGTCAAGTCGATGTCGAAGGGCGTCCTGGCCGGCTACCCGATGGTCGACGTCAAGGTGCGGCTCTTCGACGGCAAGTACCACGACGTCGACTCCTCGGACGCGGCCTTCCAGATGGCGGGCAGCAAGGCGTACAAGGCCGCCGCCGCGCAGTGCGCGCCGGTGCTGCTCGAGCCCATCGTGCGGCTCTCGGTGACGGTGCCGAGCGCGGCGATGGGCGACATCATCGGCGACATCAACAGCCGCCGCGGGAGGATCATCGGCACCGACGCGATCGAGGATCAGACGATCGTGAACGCGTTCGTCCCGCTCGCCGAGGTGCTCGAGTACGAGTCGAAGCTGAAGAGCATGACCCAGGGCAAGGGCACCTTCACGATGAGCGTCGAGCACCTGGAGGTCTGCCCGCCCGCGGTGCAAGAGAAGGTGATCAAGGAGAGCGGCTTCAAGGTCGAGGCCGACGAGGACTGACCGCGCACCTCGCGCGCCCTCACCCGGTCGTTCAACCGCAGGCCCTCGGGCCCTACGGATGGATATGAACGATGGTCCCCTCCCCCGTGGCCCGCCCCGCGCTGACCCCGTGCCACCCGTCGGGCACCGGCGGATCGGTCCAGAGGAACACCCGGCGCGCGTCGACCGGCGACAGGTTGATGCACCCGTGGCTGCGCGGCTTGCCGTAGTCGTCGTGCCACGGCGCCGCGTGGATCGCGTAGCCGGCCTCGAAGTACTGCACCCACGGCACGTCGCGGAGCTCGAACTTGTTGTCGACCTCGTGCGCGTCCATCGTCGTCGTGACGTGCTTGTCGCGGATCCGGAACGTCCCGCGCACGGTCGAGAAGGTCTTCCTGGGGTCGCCGAGCCCGTCGCGGCCCGTCGCCGCCGCGGTCGCATAGACGGGCCTCTTGCCCTCGTAAAGGATGAGCGTCTGGCTGAGGATCGAGATGTCGATCCACTTCACGTCCCCCTGCGCGAACGACGGCAGCTCCGAGGGCTTCACCGCGATGGCGACGTCGGAGTCGCGCACCCACGTCCCGTCCTTCGCCTCGACGAGGCGCGCGCCGCCGACCTTCTTCGAGCGCCCCGTGAGCTGCACGGCGGTGTGCCAGGGAAGCTCGCCCGCCTTTTCCATCTGGCCGCCCGAGATGTCGTAGCGCTTCGCCTTCTGCCGGGTCACGAACGCGAGGGGCAGCTCCCATCCCTTGGTCATGTCCACGCCGTGGAACGTGGAGCCGCGGGCGGGCTTGAGCTTCGACGTGGGCACGAGCCGCGCGTCGGTGGTCATCGCGAAGCGCCGCCCGCCGTCGCCCATGAAGGTGTCGATGAGGGCGAGCCCCGCCTTGCGCGCGATCCGGTTGGTGATGATCGCGTAGCCCGGGACCTTGAACGACGAGATGTTCGGGATCTGCCGCCCGCCCTTGAAGAACCAGGGGATCTCGTCGCTGCCGTTGCCGCCGAAGAGCTCGCTGTCGCCGAGCTCGGGCGGCTCGGTGGGCGGGTCGCCGGTCGCGTTGCCCAGCGCGTCGAGCGGCACGTCGTTGGCGCCGATCTTGACCTCGTCCCACTTCTTCTTGAGCTTCTTGTAGCTGCGGAGGTGGCGCTCGAGGCTCATCTCGTACCGGAGCTGCTCCTTCATCGCCGGCATCCGGTAGTAGTTCGGCGCGATGGCCCTGACGAAGGCGTACGGGTACGGCATCGGCTTGGACAGGTCGGGCCGCCGCGTGAGCGCCCGGAGGATCGGGTGCTGCATGTCGATCGTGGCGTCGCTGTCGGCGCACATGTACCCGGCGGGCAGCACGCGGTAGTAGCCGCCCTGGCAGTCGTCGAACGAGGCGGGCTTTTCCCCGCGGGGCGCCGTCCCGCCCGCGCGGACGTAGCCGAGCTTGGCGGAGCGGCGGTCCGCCTTCTCGTAGATGGGCGCGACCATCTGCACGGCCCCGATGCGGGGCCCATCGGCGCGCGGGAGGGTGGCGGGGTCGTTCTCGGCGGACGTCTGGGCGGCGCCCGCGGAGAGGCTGATGATGCCCTCGGGCGTGACGTTCTCCCCGCTGCTGCAGGCCGGCAGGACCGGCAAGGCGAGGGCGGCGACTGCCAGGGCGGGCGAGAAGAAACCGCGCGCGGGGGCCGGGATCGCGGAGCTTCGCTGTCGGGCGTCCATGCCCCGGGAATGCCGGACAGACGGCCCGGTGGCCAAATTTTGGCCGACGCCGACGCCGCCGCGCAGCGGCCGGGAGCGCCGTCGCGCAGCGACGGTGCACGACATTGCTGGAAGTGGTTGCGCGGAAGCCCGGCCCCGGGTAGGTTCGGGGCCCTCGCGAATCCCGCGAGAGTGCGCCACTAGCTCAGCTGGATAGAGCGTCGGCCTCCGGAGCCGAAGGCCGCAGGTTCGAATCCTGCGTGGCGCGCTGGGTGTTCGACGATCCCGTAACCTCGGGGGTCGTCTGGGCCACCGCTTCCCGGAGAGCGGAGCCGATGAGGGGGGCTGGGCTTCTGCAGCGTCGTCTACGCCGGCCCCCTGTCGAAGATCCTCGCCCCCGGGCGGTGGCGTCCTCGGCGGGGCGGCGGTTCGCGTTCGACGGCAAGGAGCGCCCCTTCCTGCGGCTCGGGTTCGCAGCGCTGGACGAGCGAGAGATCCGCGAGGCGGTGGAGAGAAGGGTCGAGGCGCAGTGAGCGGCCAGGCGGGCGGCGCGACAGAGCGCCGCCACGGCCCCGCGCGTGGAAGCAGCGAACCCGGCAGAGTGACAGGAGATTCCGCCTGTCTGTCCGCGGTCGGGAGGGCAGCTCCCACCCCTCGGGCGATGGCGGCACGCCGACAAAACCGCTGTCTCTACCTTCTGGCGAGCTTACCGCTGTACAGCGGGGGCGAACCGAAGGGACACGCACCACCAGATGAATCCAGACGTAGTGACCGCGCTCGGGCTCGTCGCGGCGACCCTCACCACGATCTCCTTTCTTCCGCAGGTGCTGCGCACGCTGCGCACGCGCGACACGAGCTCGATCTCGGTCGGCATGTACGCGGCCTTCGTCACCGGCGTCGGCCTGTGGCTCGTTTACGGCCTGCTCACCAGGGACATGCCGATCATCGTCGCGAACGCGATCACGTTCGTCCTCTCGGGCACCGTGTTCGTCCTCAAGCTCCGATACGGCTGAACCGCCCTTTTCCCGCCAGCCCGGCGACCGCGCAAGAACCCGTATGTCCCCGGCTCCCCGCCACGAGGCGCGCTGCGCCCGCGGTGGATGGATGATGGATCCGACACGGCACCAGGCCCTGCTGGCTTGACCGCACCCTCACCCCCTCTCACCATCCAACGTAAGGGGGAACACAATGAATGGTGTGGTGCTTTACGACCTCGCGATGCGGCTGCCGCTCACCTTCCTGATGCTCTATAATGCCCTGTTCGTCGGGCGGGATATCTACGTTCACCTGTTTGTCTGGCGCGAGCCTGCGGGGCTCACGTACGGGACGACGCTGGCCGCGCTCCTCGTCACGGAAGCGTACCTGCTGCTCATCGCGACGCTCACGCTGGTTCGCCTCCGCCCGGTACGCAAGCTGAGCGGCATCGTGCCTCGCATCACGGCGCTCGCCGCCGGCCTGCTGCCGGCGAGCCTGGCGTGGCTGCCCAGGGTCCCGCCGACGCCCGGCCGTCAGGTCGTGGGTACGCTACTCATGGTCGCGGGTCTGGCGCTCGCCGTGACCAGCATCGGATGGCTGGGCAAGTCGTTCAGCCTCATGCCCGAGGCGCGCCGCCTCGTCACGGGCGGCCCGTACCGGCTGGTGCGCCATCCGGTCTACCTCGCGACGGTGATCCAGGGCGCCGGGCTGATCTTGCTCTATCCGTCCATCGCCGCGCTCCTGATCTACACGGTCGAGGTGGTCTTGCAGATCATCCGCATGGGGTACGAGGAGCGCGTGCTGCGCGACACCTTCCCCGAATACGACGACTACGCGCGCCGTACCTCTGCGCGGCTCATCCCCCGCGTGTATTGACGAGGCGCTCGCGCGGCCCCTCACCCCCGGCGGCGCCGCGCGACAAAATCCGCATGGAGCCCGCCCCTCTGGCGCCGCCGGGATCGGAGGAGCGGCGGCGCCCCGCCCCGGCGGGCTCGGCGGTTCAACCGGACGGGTTGACCACGCGGCCGACGAACAGGATCGCGCCGGTCGCGTGGTCCCGGATGAGGAAGAGGAACGGACGGTCGAAATGGATGGTGGCGGGCTCGGGCGCCGACGTCTCGCCGATGACCACCGCCGTCGCCGCCGCCGCCTCGGTGCCCGCCTCGTTCACGGTGACGAACGCCTTGTGGAGCACGTCGCTGATGGTGAGCCCGCCTTGCCCGTTGATCCCCGAGAAATCCGCGTGGCCGGAGAAGGCGATGGGCATCCCCAGCTCGGTGAGCGGCGGGACGAGATCGAGGCTCGACTCGATCTCGAACCTCGGCAGCGTCATCGCGACGCTCCGCGACCCGAGCGAGGCAAGGACGCCATCGAGCCGCTCCCGGTCGAGCCCCGCCTCGAAGCCCCCGAGCTCCGACGGGAGCACGAGCACCATCGACAGCTCGCCGCCGTCATAGGGCATCTCCAGCGCCTCGTAGCCGTCGCCCTCGCCATAACGGACATGCGCGTTGCCCGTCATCATCGGCACGGAGACGGTGGAGCCGTCCGCCAGCGTGAAATCGCCGGGGGCCGTCTCCTCCTCCTCGAACGGAAACTGCCATGCTGCGTTGAAATAGATGGCGTTCGTCAGCACGAGCCGGGTCCCGGGCTGGATGGCGCCTTCGGGCAGGATATCCTTGATGCGGTCCTCGGTGCGCTCGGCCACCCAGCCGTTGATGATCCTCCGCGCCTCCCCGGGCGCCTGGACGAAGTCGACGACGTGCAGCCCGGCCCCGTAGCTCTCCGCGAGCACGTCGAGGAACTGCGGCGCGAACGAGGAGCCGACCTGCCCCCAGATCGCATTGGCCACGTTGAGCCGGAACCCCTCGCCGTCCTGCCCCTCGGCGCCCTCGCCGCGGCTCGCGAGCGCCAGATCCAGCGCGTTGAACGCCGGATGAAGCCGCTCCTGCGGCAGGGAGAAGCGCAGCGCGCGCGCCATCTGCTCCGCGGTCTCTCCGCGCGCGCCGGCGTACGTCATCGCCAGCGCGCTCGACACGCTGTACGGCGAATAGAAGAGGTTGCCCGGCCCGGCGCCGACCTGACGATAGAGCTCGAGCGCAAAGTCCGTGTTGCCGGAGGCGAGCGCCTTGGCATCGGCCTCCGGCACGTCGGGCTCGCGGATCCGCTGCTTGTCCGAGGCGACGACGCAGCCCGCGATGTCCGGATCGCTGCAACCGGACGGCGAGGGCTGCGGCGCCGGCCCGGTGCCGTCAGAGACGCAACCGGCGAAGATCAGGGAGAAGGGCAACAGGACCACAGAGATCGGAGGCCTACGCATGCGCCCGGCTCAGCAGGGGGCGTGCCGGCCCACCGTGGCGCGAGCGCCGGCAGGCGGTGCATGGGACGGAGCCGCGCGTGATAGGATGCGACCCCGCCATGCGGAGAGCCCCAGAGACAGCCTTCGGAGGGGCGCGGCGCCTGTGATCGCGATCGTGATGGGCGTGAGCGGCGTCGGAAAGACGACGGTCGGGGTGCGCCTCGCGCGCGAGCTCGGATGGGAGTTCATCGACGCCGACGACCTCCACCCCGCCGCCAACGTCGAGAAGATGCGCTCCGGCAAGCCGCTCGACGACCGCGATCGCGCGCCGTGGCTCGCCGCGCTCTCGGCGTGCATCCGCCGGCTCCTCGACGAGGAGCGCGACGCCGTGCTCGCCTGCTCGGCGCTCAAGGCGGCCTACCGCGCGCAGCTGCTCGTCGACCCCGCGCGGATTCGCCTCGTGCACCTGACCGGCGATCCCGCGCTGATCGCCGCGCGCCTCGCGGCGCGGACGGAGCACTTCATGCCGCCCGGCCTCCTGACGACGCAGCTCGCCGCGCTGGAGCCGCCGGAGGACGCGATCCGCGTCGACATCGGCGGCGCTCCCGAGGAGATCGCCGCCGACGTCCGCCGCGCGCTCGGCCTGTGAGCCTTGTCCGCCGCGCAGCGCCCGCGCGGGACCGCAGCGCCTGCGCGCGGGTCAGCGCGATTCGGACAGGCGGGACAGGAAGAGCGCGCCCTGCTCGCTGGAGAGCTCGTCGCCCCCCAGCGCGATCGTGCCCCGGAACCACCCGGCCAGCACCGGCCGCTCCCACGGGTCCATCTCCAGCCCGGAGACACGGACGTCCGCGCCGAGACGCTGGGTCCACTCCTCCTCCCCGCTCGGGCTGAGCCCGGCCGCCCACGCGCTGCACGACGCCGGATCCTCCGCCGCCTCGCACAGCGCATCGCCGGCCAGCACCACGCCCTCCTCGCTCGCCGTGACCTGGCGGGGGCTCTGCGCGTCGAAGCGCTTCACCCAGAGCACGTCGCCGTTGTCGTCGAGCTTGGCCACGAACGGCCGCGGACCGCCCGGCAGATCGGGATCGCCGAAGACGCCGCTGCCGGAGAGCAACGCGGCGCCGCCCGGAGCCACCGCGAGGTCGAACGCCATCTCGAGCTGATCCGACGAGCCGCGGAACCGCTGGTGCCACTCGAGATCCCCGCCGTCGTCGAGCTTCGTCACGAACGTCGCCGAGCCGCGCCCGTCCTGGCTCGCGAGGTACACGTTGCCGTTCTCATCGACCTCGATGCCGATCTCCTCGCTGTCCGATCCGCTCGGCGGGAAGCTGACCCACGCGACGCTGCCGGAGGCGTCGAGCCGGACGACGAAGGCGCCAATCGCTCGCCGCTCGATCCGCACGCCGGCGACCTTCGCCGCCCCCTCGAGCCTGCCGAGCACGAGCGCGCCGCCGTCGCCGTCGGCCGCGAGCGCCGTGCCGCTCAGGATGGCGCCCTCCTCCGCGGTGATCTGCGCCGCCCAGCGGGTCGCGCCGTTCGGGCCGAGCTTCGCGACGAACAGATCGGCGCCCGAGGGCGACGCCGCCGTGAGCCGGCGCGTCCCGAGATCGACGGTGCCGGAGAACTCGCCGAGCACGAGCGCGTGGCCCCCCTTGCCCGCGGCGACGTCGATGGCCCCCTGCGCCACGGCGTCGCCGAACCGCTTGCCCCAGAGCGGATCGCCGCACGCATCGAGCTTCGCCACGAAGGCGTCCGCCGCGCCCGCGCTCTCCAGCCGGGTGTCGCCGAAGCGGAGCTCGCCCTCGAAGGAGCCGGCCAGCAACACACCGCCCGTCGGGTCGATGGCGAAGCCGCGCAAGGTCGCGCTCGTGACAGGAAACTGCCGGCTGAACGGGCGCCGCCGGCAACCCGGCTCGGCCCGCGCGCCCGCGCCGGACACGCTGCGGCCGCGCTCGACCGCGGCGTCCTGACACACGCCGTCGGGGTCAGCTGTCCCCGTCCCGCACATTCCGGAGGGCGATCTGTGCTCCGCGTTCGCCCCCACCGGCGCGACGCCGTCGCGCCCCGGCTCGCCCTCCGCCACGCCGCCCGCAGCCCCCGAGACACAACCAGCTCCGCAGCAGATGACGCCACAGAGCGCGCCCAGCGCCCCCAAGACAGACCGCATACCGCATTCTCCTCTCCCGCCTCGACGCGGGCAGACTGGAAACACTGCAGGTTGTGGACCATGACCCTTCCATTTCAGACTTCTTGGAATTACAAAAACCTCAGTCTTTCTCGTTGCGTGCGTGCTCATCCGGGACGGCGACGCGCGATCGGCCAGAGCCGCTTCTTGCCGTGGCGGAGACGCTTCCGCCGGAGCGGCTAGCCAAGGCCGCGAGCGGGGCTCTCGCCGGACCGCGAGGCCGAGCTCCTCCGGGCGTGGCGCGCGCAGCCCAGGAAGGCCGGCAGACTGCCACAGTAGCGCACCCCTGCCCACTTGGGGTAGAATGCTATGCACGGCTCCGGTGGACGTCGCGCCGCTGGAGGAGCCCGTTGATGCGGGCGACGGCCCCTCCATGATCCCCTATCCATCTACGATCACGACGGAGCTCCCAGCGAACGAAGGGGCCACCGCGCGGACACCCGCGCCGGCGCCGACCTCGCTGCGAGCGCCCCCCCGCGATCGCCTCGGAGATGGCGATGAAGCTCCTCTACACATCGGCTGACGCGCGCTCCGCGCAGCACCTGAACCTCGGCGCGCCCCTGACCGTCGAGCCGCGCGCGCGCGCGGAGCTCGCCGCGATGAACCTCACGGCGGGCCGCAGAGCGAAGGAGCGGGGCGCGCCCCCCGCGGCGGCCGACTTCTTCGAGGCTGGGATCTCGGCGCTGCCGGACGGGAGCTTCAAGCAGGACCACGAGCTCGCGTTCTCGCTGCACGCGGAGGCGGCCGAGTGCGCGTACCTCGGCGGCCAGATCGAGCGCGCGGAGTCGCTGCTCGACGTGCTCGCCGCGGAGGCGCGCTCGGATCTCGAGCGCGCCCGGGCGTACGAGCTGCGCATCGCGCTGTACACCACGCAGGGCCGGCTCGACGAGGCGCTGGCGCTCGGGAAGACGGCGCTCGCGATGCTCGGCGTCCCCCTCCCCGAAGAGGGGCCGACGCGGAAGGCGGCAGCGGAAGCCGAGCTCGCGGCGGCGCGCGCCGCGCTCGGCACGCGCCGGCTCAGGGACCTGCTCGACGAACCCGAGACGTCGGACCCGAGGACCCGCGCGGCGCTCCGGCTCCTCATGACGCTGACGATGCCCGCCGCGCTGATCTGCCCGCCGCTCTGCACCTTCATCGCGGCCAGGCAGGTCAACCTGTCGCTGGAGCGCGGGCACAGCGGCGCTTCTCCGTACGGCTACATGGCCCACGCGTGGATGACCGCGCGGGTGCTCCGCCGCTACGACGAGGCCTACGAGCTCGGCGAGCTCGCGCTCGAGCTGAACGAGAGGGCCGGACAGGACGAGCTCTCGTGCCGGCTGCGCCTCGTGCTCGGGGCGCACATCAGCGTCTTCACCAAGCACCTGCTCTCGAGCCTCGACCTCTTCAAGGAAGCCCACGAGGCGGGGCTCACGGCCGGCGATCTCACGTACGTGGCGCAGACGTGCGTCCACACCGCCCTCGTTCGCTTCGCGCTCGGCGACGAGTGCGAGGCGGTGCGGGCCGAGGTCGACGGGTTCCTCGCGCTGGTGCAGCGCGGCCGGGAGGAGCACGCCCTCGCGGCGCTGACCGGGGTGCGCCGCGCGCTCGACGACCTGATGAGCGCGGCGCCTGTCGGCGCGTCGCGCGCGCCGGAGCCCGTGGTCGACGAGGCGGCCGCGGCGTACGAGGAGAAGCTCTCGGCGCCGGCCTATGGCGCCGTCGCGTTCATCCACTGCGCGCTGCGGCAGCAGGTCTGCTTCCTGCTCGAGGACCACGAGGGAGCATTGCGAATGGGGTCGCTCGCCGAGGCGAAGATGCCGGGCGGCGTCGACGATCACCTCGCGACCGAGGTCGTCTTCTACACATGCCTCACGCTGCTCTCGCCCGCGCTGTCGCGCGGCCGGCAGCTGACCCCCATCTCCGTGCCGAGCTACAAGGACCGGCTCGCGGCGTGGGCGGAGCGGTGCCCGGACAACTACCGTCACAAGCACCTCCTCGTCCGCGCGGAGTCCGCGCGCGCCGCCGGCGAGGAGCTCGCGGCGATGAAGCTCTACGATCAGGCGATCGAGGCGGCGAAGGTGAACGGGTTCGTGCGCGACGAGGCGCTCGCCAGCGAGCTCTGCGCGAAGTTCCACCTGGCGAGCGGGAGGGAGCGGATCGCTCACGTCTACATGACCGACGCCCACGAGGGTTATCTGCGGTGGGGCGCGACGGCCAAGGTGCGACAGCTGTCTCGGAAGTACCCACACCTCGTGGCGCGCACCACGCTCTTCGGGCAGGCGAGCCGGCCGCCGGAGGCCGCGCCCCCGGCGAGCACGCAGCGCCCTGGCTCGATCGATGCGTTCGCCGTCCTCCGCGCCTCGCGCGCTCTCCACGGGGAGCTCGCCCTCGAGCGGCTCTTCGAGCGGCTCCTCCGGCTGCTGCGCGAGAGCACCGGGTCGCGGCGCGCCGTGCTGCTCCTCGCCCGCGACGGCGCGCTGACCGCCGAGGCCGAGCTCGCCGGCGAGGCCGAGGGGGTCCGCTTCGGAGCGGGGACGCCGCTCGAGCGCATCGCCGATCTCGCCGCGAGCGTCGTTCAGCACGTCGCGCAGACGCAGCAGCCGGTCGTGCTCGCGAGCGCAACGGCGGACGAGCGGTTCGCGCAGGACCCCTACCTGATCGAGGCCGGTCCGCGCTCGATCCTGTGCCTCGCCATGACGCACCAGGGGCGCCTCACGGGCGTGCTCTACGCGGAGAACGACGCGGGCACCGGGGCGTTCCGCGCGGCGCAGCTCGAGCTCTGCGGTCTGCTCGCGTCGCAGGCGGCGGTCGCCGTGAACAACGCGCTGCGCCACGGCGAGGCGCAGCGCGCCGTGAGCGATCTCCGGCGCTGCAACGAGGCGCTCACGTCAGAGGTCGCTCGCCTCACCGAGGAGCTCCGCGCCAGCAACCGCGAGGCGGAGAGCCCCTGGAGCGAGCTGAGGCGCTGCAGCGACGCACGGTAGATCCGCGGTGCACGGTCAGCCCTTTGTCGTGCCGAGCTGCCCGACCCGAGGAGACGCTGCTCGTCGCGCGGTGAACTGGATTGCTCCGGCCTAGGATCTCCATGGATCCTGGGACGCGCTGGACAACGCAGCGCCGGTTCCCCGCGGCGGAGATCTCATCACGGAGCCATGACGCGGGAATCAGGGCGGCCGCAAATGATGCGTAGTCCGGGAGCTGCGCGCCGGAGCTCCGTCCGAGACGCGTCGAAGCGTGAAGACGGCGCCGCAAAGCAAAAGAGACGCGCAGCAGCGCGAAAGAGGCGTGTTGCTGCGCGAAAAGCGCGTGGCAGCGCGGCAGCAGCGCAGATGGCGCCTGGCGCAGCGCCCCCCAGACCGGATAAGCCGGTGCCGGAAGGTACATGATCTGGGATGAAAGTGCTCCGGATCTCACGAAAAGGAGGGAAGACGCAAAGCATCTTCCGTCTCCCAACCTTTCCGTGATCCCCTTCGAGCTAAAGCGGGGCCGCTCCCCCGCCCCCCGCATTGCGGATCGGGCGAGGGAAGCGCATCAACGAGGCGTTCGCCTCAGGCGCCGCCCTCACCAGCGCCGCCGGCGCCGCCGGCGCCGCCCTCACCAGCGCCGCCGGCGCCGCCCTCGCCAGCGCCGCCGGCGCCGCCCTCGCCAGCGCCGCCGGCGCCGCCCTCACCAGCGCCACCGGCGCCGCCCTCGCCAGCGCCACCGGCGCCGCCCTCACCAGCGCCGCCAGCGCCGCCGGCGCCGCCCGTACCGCCGGCGCCGCCCGTGCCGCTCGCCGACGAGCTGGTCGTCGTCCCAGCGGAGTTGGTGTCACCCTCATCATCGCCGCATCCGGCGCCAATCATCATGGTTGCGCCAAGCAGCAGCGCGCTTGCAAAGATGCTCATCGAAGCTTTCATGTATCGTTCTCTCCGTTGGGTTGTTCCCCCCCAAAGAATTGCCGGTACAGACCCGAACCGTTTACCGCTCCACACCGCCACGGCGACTCAATCCACGCCAAAATCGCGCAAATTGTGCGCTCGCGAGCTACACGAGCGCTCACACCATGTGATGGTTCGATGTCGGTTCGTTGGTGATTCCGTTATCGTGGATGATAGGCCACCATACTGGATTACGCAAGCTTTTTGTCTCACTGCATCATCGTTGCATGTGGGTGGCCCACCGCGAGCACCTGCCGGTCAAGCACATTCGCCGACGTGCGCCCAGGCGCACGTGAGGCATGAAAGCGACGTTGCTTGACGCGGCGTCCGCTATAACGGACAAACCTCCAGAGGTGAAGCCCCTTGAGCCAAAGCGTGCTCGCGTGATCGACGTCGAGGAGCAGCGCCGGGGCCGCGCAGCACGCATCCACGGCCCGGCCGCGGTGCGGGCGCGCTTCGTCCGGCTCCCCCGTGCGGGGTTGGCCTCCCGTCTGGCCCATGAGGACATGTTGCGCGGAATGCAGTGCAAGTCCCAGGCCTACCGCCCGTCGCGCCCCGGGCGCCCCGCACCAGGGTCGCTGTCCTACGGATGAGCCCGCGGACGCCCACGAGATCAGGCGCCCGACCCGGCAGGGGACAAGACGCGATATCCCGCTCGGGCTCGCTCGGGCGCAGCGTTCGAGATCAGATGGGATGCGCGAGCGAGAGGGGGCGCCCGGGCAACCGGCGCTCGCTCACCGGACCCCCGTCGCTCGCTCACCGGTCGACAGGGGGAGAGCGCCCTCCGCTCCCTCGACCCTCACGGGTTGATCTCGTCGCCGGGGCCTCGCTCCCGGGCGCAGGTGAGCTCGCCGGCGCGGGCTCTGGCCGCGAGGCTCGCCACGGCGGCCACAAGGGCGGCGGGCTCGATCGGCTTCGTTGCGTGCATGTGGAAGCCGGCGTCGAGCGCGCGCTTCTGATCCTCCTTGCGCGCATAGGCCGTCAGCGCCAGCGCAGGCAGATCGCCGCCGGCGTGCGGCGGGCGCTGCCGGATGATGCGGATGAGCTCGTAGCCGTCCTCGCCCGGCATGGCGATGTCGCTCACGAGCACGTGCGGGCGGGCCGCGCAGAACGCGGCGAGCGCCTCGCTGGCCGAGGCCACGGCCGTCACCTCGGCGTGGTGCTGCGAGAGCACCTCCTGGAGGAGCTCCCGGGCGTCCGCGTCGTCCTCGACGAGCAGGACGTGGAGCCCGCCGAGATCGAACGCGGCATCCGACGACGCGAGCGAGCGCGAGCGCGCCTCCTTCATCGACGCCGCCAGCGAGCTGCGCTCGACCCCGCAGAGCGGGAGCCGGACCACGAACGTCGACCCCCTCTGCAGCCCTGGGCTCTCGGCCACGACCGAGCCGCTGTGGGCCTCGACGATGTGACGCACGAGCGACAGCCCGATGCCGAGCCCCGCGTGCGTCCTGCGGCTCGTGCTGTCGGCCTGGCGGAAGCGCTCGAAGACGAAGGGCAGGAAATCCGGCGCGATCCCTTCGCCCGAGTCGCGCACCGTGAGCTCCGCGTAGGCGCCGGTCCGCCGGAGCGAGACGAGGATGTGGTCCCCGGGACGCGTGAACTTGAGCGCGTTGAACGTGAGGTTCGAGACGACCTGCTGGAGCCGATTCACGTCGCCGTTCACCTCGATCACGGGGTCGAGCGAGACGTCGATCGTGAGCCCCTTCGCCTCGGCGGCTGGACGGATCGCGTCGATGGCGATCTCCACGACGGGCGCGAGCGCCATCGGCGCCGCGCTGATGCGCAGCTTGCCCGTCGCGACCCGGGAGACGTCGAGGAGATCCTCGATGAGCTTCGTCTGCGCGGCCACGTTGCGCTCGATCACCTCGAGGCCATGCGACACCCGCTGCTCGTCGAACGGCTCGCCGCGCAGGAGGTGCGTCCAGCCGAGGATCGCGTTGAGCGGGCTGCGCAGCTCGTGGGAGAGCGTGGCGAGGAACTCGTCCTTCAGGCGGTTCGCCTCGCGCGCCTCGGCGTGCACGCAGTTCTGGATGGCGATGGAAGCGAGCTGCGCGAGCTGCACGAGGACCGTCTCGTCGTCATCCGAGAACTCGCCGTCGTGCCGGTCCGAGAGCTGGATGGTCCCGATGTTCTGGCCGTCGGCCGCGGTGAGCGGCACGGCGAGGTACCCCCGCGGCGGCGGCCTCTGCCCGGCGTCGTCCAGCCACTCCGGGTGCTGCGAGAGCTCGCGCTGCGTCATCCGGAGGGGCCTGTTCCTGCCGCACACGTGCGCGCACAGCCCGCCGGCGATGGGGGGCGGCGCCTCCTGCTGGAACGTGGCGTACCGCTCCGAGAGCGACACCGCGGTCCGCGCCCGCTCTCCGGGCTTCTCCAGCTTCACGAGCGTCATGGCATGATGGGCGCAGCCGACGTCGCGCGCCGCCTCCGTGATCGCCGCGACCATGGCGTCGAGCGACATGGCCGAGTTGATCGTGAGCGCGGCGCGGTTGAGCCGCTGGAGCTGCTCCGCGTGCGCGCGCAGCGACTCCGCCTGGAGCCTGATCTTCTGTGTCTTCTTGGAGAGGTCGACGAAGACAGACACCTTGGTGCGGAGGACCTCGGGGGCGAACGGGGTCATGATGTAGTCGACCGCCCCGAGCGAATAGCTGCGCTCGACATACGCGCGATCGTTGTGCGCCGTCAGGAAGATGATCGGCGTGTGCAGCGTGCTCCTCCGCTTGCGGATGAGCGTCGCCGTCTCGAACCCATCTATCTCCGGCATGTTGATGTCGAGGAGGATGACCGCGAACTCCTCCTGCAGAAGGCTGCGGAGCGCCTCCCTGCCGGACGCCGCCTTGACGATGTTCTCGCCGAGCGGAGCGAGAACAGCCTCCAGGGAGAGGAGCTGCTCAGGCCTGTCGTCAACGATCAGGATGTTGACCCTGCCTACTTCTGCCCTCATCCCGCGTCTCCTTGCCCTCCTGCCCGGCGTCAGCGCCGCGGCCCACCTCGCAGCATCCTCAGGCGCCCCCGACGGCGGTCGAGCGCGCGCGGCCCCCGCTCCTGCCGCCGGCCCCAGAACGCTCGGCCTCCTCGGCATGGCCGCCCGGTTGATCCATTCCAGCCCTCCCTGAACTGCACTGACGAGCCCGTATCGTAGTCTACGCGCCGTCGTACCCGCGACCCAGGGGTCACCTGCAGTGCCAATAAGGGAGCTCCCGATGCGGCGCCATGATCCCCGAAAGGCCGACCGTACACCGAAGCGCGCCGGCGTGGAAAGGGATTTCGCGGCGCCATGGAGCGAGCGCCACCTCATTGGAGAGGCCGTGAGGGAGATCGCGAATCGAGAGAGAGGCCACGGAGGAAATCGATGCGAAACGCGATGCAACAAACGATGCAAGAGCGGACGCGAGGACCGACGCGACAGGCGCGTAAAGCAGCGCGGTTGTTGTTGACGCTCTCCGTGTCCGTCGCGTTTCCGTGGTGTGGAGTTTCTCCCGCGCTCCGCGCGCCGTCGCCACGCTAGGTGGAGGAGCGCCGCTCCTGCAGGGAGCGCGAGTGCCGGAGGATCACCTCGAAGACCTCGGCGATCCCGTCGGCGTCGAGGCCGAGCTCGACGGCGCGGCGGCGGCGCGACTCCATGAGCCGCGCCTCGCGCACGGGATCCCGGACCGCAGCGCCGATCGTGGCCTTGGCGCGCGCGGCGCGCTGGACGAGCTCGGACCGGCGCGCGAGCAGGTCGACGAGCTCCAGATCCAGCTCGTCGATGAGCTCCCGCGTCTCGCGGAGCTCGGGGGAGAGCGAGCCGAGATCGGGGATCGAGAGCGCGGCGAGGTCCTCGGGCGCCGCGTCCTTGGTCGGGACATCGAGGCTGCGATCGACGGCGACGAGCGCGCTGATGAGGCGGCGGCGCGCCTCGCTCGCGAAGGGGTTCTCGCGGTGCAGCGCGGCGAACAGGTGCCCCGCGTCGACGCGCACCGTCTCGATCGTGTGCGCGATGCCCTGGAACGAGGGCGGCGCGTACGGCGCGCCGGCGGGCACGCCCGCGTCCAGCATGCCCTTCGCGATGAAGAACGCGAGCGCGTGCGTGAAGGCCATCACCCGGTCGTGCTCGTCCGGGGCCTGCTCCAGCACCTGACACCCGATCCGCTCGAACAGCGCGACCACGCGGCGCACCGCGTCCGGATGGACCGGGTTAGGACAGACGACGGCGCGCAGCGGGCGCTCGCCGCGGGCGAGGCTCGCCGGGCCGAAGAGCGGGTGCGTCGCCACCCAGGGCCGGTCGGCGCCGAGCACCTCGGCCATGGCGCGCGCCGGCACGGTCTTCACGCTGCCCACGTCGGCCACCGCCTGCCCCGGCGCGAGGTGCGGCCTCAGCGAGACGAGGGCCTCGTGCATCGCCGGCACCGGGACGGCAACGAGCACGAGGTCCGCGCCGTCCACGAGCTCCGCAAGCGAGGCGGCCCGCACGGCGCCGTGGATCTCGGCGCCAGGGTCGAACGCGCGCACCGCGATCCCCGCGTCGCCCAGCAGCGACCCGAGCGCCGCGCCGAAGCGGCCATACCCGAGGAATGCGACCTTGCCTATGCGCGCGGGCGGAGCGGAACCGCCCCTGGGATGTGGGAGAGAATGCGGCATGCGGCGGATACTACGACGGCCGGTCTACGCCGATGTCACGTTTTCTCGACGCCGGCGCGGGGACCTGCGCGCGTGATGACGCCTGCGCCCGTGGGCGATCGGGATGGCCTTCCGGCTTCTCCATGCCTGCCCTGCTCCGAGGCGGCTGCGCCCCCTCGGCGAGGATCGGAGGCGCCCTCGCCGGAGGCGTGGCGCGATCGGCGCCGGCTTACTTGAGGTGCGTCCATCGAAGCTCCCCGGTGTGCGCACCGGCGCCGGGCAGCCGCCCACCCGCCGGACATGCGCAGCCTCATCCTAGCACCTTCGCTCGCTGGATTGATCGAGGAGCAGCGCGAGCAGGAGCGGGCCACGAGGACCGGACGGGAGGATCGAGCGCCCGCTCCACGACGTTCGCTCCGACGACGCCGGGTCGTATCCTGAGGCCGAGGATTTCCCGGCTCGCGCGCACACACACCTTGTTTTATATTCCCGTGAATTGCGCGAGGGGGAACGCGTATGACTCGGGCGGAAGCGACCCAGGTCCACCGATGCGGCCGCTTTCTGCTCCGCAGGTTGACGGTCGCCGGCAGGACGGTCGTGCAGAAGACCGTCCGCGGGAGCCATCCGGCCCCGGGCGCGGCGGCTCTCCTGCTGCGCGAGCACGCTTTCCTGCGCCGGCTCGACGTGCCGGGGGTCGCGCGGCCGCTCGCGCTGGAGGGCCCGGAGAGCGCGCCCGCGCTCCTCCTCGAGGACGCGGGCCCCGAGGACCTCGAGCGGCGGCTCGCCCGAGGGCCGCTCGCGCTCGACGCGTTCTTCAACATCGCCGTCGCGCTCGCCGACACCTGCGCGCGCATCCACGCGGGCGGCGTCGTCCACCGCGCGATCGCCCCCAGCCGCGTGGTCCTCGGCGCGGACGGGCAGGTCACCCTCGTCCACTTCGTGGACGCGGCCGAGCTCACGAGCGCGCCCGGCGCCGTGGAGATCGAGAAGCTGAAGGCGCTCCCCTTCCTGTCCCCCGAGCAGCTCGGGCGCACAGGCCGCTTCATCGACGCGCGCTCGGACCTGTACGCGCTGGGCGCCACGTTCTACGCCATGCTCATCGGCGCGCCGCCGTTCCAGGACCTCGATCCGCTCGCGCTCGTGCACGCCCACATGGCGAGGAGCCCCGTGCCCGCGCACGAGGTGAGCCCCTACGTCCCGGCGACGCTGTCCGAGCTCGTGCAGCGGCTCCTCGCGAAGATGCCGGAGCTGCGGTACCAGAGCGCCGAGAGCCTCGCCCAGGACCTGCGCGAGGCGCGGAGGCGATGGCTCTCCACCGGCGACATCGCGCCGTTCGAGCTCGGCCGCCTCGACCTCGCGCGGCGGCTCCCGCTGCCCGAGCGCCTGTTCGGGCGCGAGCGCGAGCTCGCCACGCTCCACGGCGCGCTCGCCCGCGCGTCGGAGGGCCGGACAGAGCTCATGCTGGTGACCGGAGAGGCGGGCATCGGAAAGACCGCCCTCGTCGAGGCGCTGCAAAGCGCCGTCGCCGAGCGGGGCGGGCGGTTCATCGAGGGGAAGTTCGATCTGCGCGCCGCCAACGTGCCCTACGCCCCCCTGACGGAGGCGCTCCGCGCCCTCGCGGCCGCGCTCCACGCCGAGCCGGAGGACAGCCGCGCGCAGCTCAGGGACGCGGCGAGCGCGCCATGCCGCGCGCTCGCCGCGCTCTGCCCGGAGCTCGCCGACCTCCTCGCGGGGGCGCCCGAGCTGCCCGCCGTGGATCCGATGCGCGCGGAGAGCCGCTTCCTGCTCGCGATCCAGGACTTCGTGCGCGCGGTGGCCGGCCAGCGGCCGCCGCTCGCGATCTTCCTCGACGATCTCCAGTGGACGGACGCCGCGTCGCTCCGCGTCCTGCACGCCCTGGCCGTGGATCCAGGCAGCCGGCACGTGCTGCTGATCGCCGCGTACCGGCCGATGGAAGTCGGCCTCATGCACCGGCTCCACGGGACCCTGGAGGAGCTCCGGCAAGCCGGGGTCCCGATCACCCGCCTGCCGCTCGGCCCGCTCGACGCGCGAGCGATCGTCGCGCTGCTCGCCGACGCGCTCCGCTGCGAGCCGGAGCGGGCGCGGCCGCTCGCGGAGCTCATCCTCGCCAAGACCGCCGGCAACCCCTTCTTCGTCCGCCAGCTCCTCCGATCGCTCCAGGGGAAACGGCTGCTCTGCTTCGACGCGAGCCGCTCGACGTGGACGTGGGACCTCGGCCGGATCGAGCGGGTCGGGGCCACCGACAACGTGGTCCAGCTGATGGCGGAGTCCGTCCGCAAGCTGCCCGAGGAGGCGCAGGAGCTCCTGCTGATCGCCGCGTGCATCGGCAGGCGCTCGGAGCTCGGGATCGTCGCGGCCGTGTCGGGCCGGTCCATCGACGAGACGATCGCGTCGCTCGGCCAGGCGCTCCGGGAGGGCCTCATCCTGCCGGACAGCGCGCGCGAGCGCGGCCGGGAGCTCGCGATCCGGTTCGCCCACGATCGCGTCCAGCAGGCCGCCTACGAGCTCGCGCCAGCGGAGCGGCGGAGGCAGCTGCACCTGGAGATCGGCCGCTTCCTCGAGGCCTCCTGCGGAGACGGGGTGGAGAGCGCGCTGTTCCACGCCGTGGACCAGCTGAACCTCGGCCCGGCTCCGCTCGACGCGGAGCAGCGGGGCCGCCTCGCGCGGCTGAACCACCGCGCCGGACTCAAGGCGCGCCGCGCCGCGGCCTACGGCCCGGCGCTCGCATACTTCCGCAGCGGCCTCCGTCTGCTGCCGGAGGGCGCCTCCCGCTCGTGCTACGAGCTCTGGTTCTCCCTCCACCGCGACGCGGCGGAGTGCGCCGCGCTGACCGATCAGCACGCCATGGCCCGCGCGCTCGTGGAGGAGGGGCTCCGCCACGCGGCGTCGATCCCCGAGAAGGTCGATCTGGAGGCGCTCCGGATCATGAGCGCGACGATCACCGGCGAGCACGATCTGGCGCTCGGCTGGGGGCGCGACGCGCTGCGCGCGGACTTCGGGGTCGAGCTGCCCTCGGCGGATCTCGA
This sequence comes from Sorangium sp. So ce590, assembly GCF_051521365.1. Classification (NCBI taxonomy): domain Bacteria; kingdom Pseudomonadati; phylum Myxococcota; order Polyangiales; family Polyangiaceae; genus Sorangium; species Sorangium sp. So ce590. The sequence continues at coordinate 1,715,126 of NZ_CP150346.1, read as the reverse complement.
CGGGGCGATCGCGGCGCAGCGGTGGGCCATCGCCGGGCACGTCGCGGCGCGCTCGCCCGAGTCGCTCGTCGACCTCCCCCGCGTGACCACGCCAGGAGCCCGGGCCCACATGAAGCTCCTCGGCGAGCTGGTGGCCCCCGCGTGGTTCGCGGACCGGAAGCAGCTGCTGCTCCTCACCGCCCTCGGCGTCCGCTTCGCGCTGGAGCACGGCAACTCGAGCGAGGCGATCCTCTCCTACGCAGGGCACGCGCTGCTCCTGGCGGCCGAGGGCGAGCTCCAGAGCGCCCAGGGCTTCGGCCGGCTCGCCGTGGAGCTCGCGCGGAGGTTCGAGGATCGCGCCCAGGAGACGATCGCCCGGTACATGTACAACGAGTTCGTTCACCCGTGGATCGCGCCGCTCGCGTCGAGCGCGGGGCCGTTCCGCGAGATCATCGCCCTGGGCCTGTCGTCCGGCGAGCTCCGCTTCGCCTCGTACGCGCGCACGGGGCTCGTGGAGCACTCGTTCGCCGCAGGGGTGGAGCTCGATCGCGTGCTGGTCGATCTGAACGACGCGCTCGCGTTCAGCCGGCAGACTGGCAACAAGTCGACGCTCCTCCACCAGCTCGCCTACCGGCAGACCATCCGGTGCCTCAAGGGGCTGACGAGGAGCCGGAGCCTGGCCGATGACGCGGAGTTCGACGAGCGGGCCTTCCTCGAGGCGGCGCAGAGGGAACCGTCGACGATGTGCGTGTATCAGATCGTGCGCCTCCAGGCCTCTTACACGTACCGGGACCTGGCCCAGGCCGCCGCGCACGCCGACGCCGCGGTCCCGTACATGCACTTCCTCGGCGGATACATCCCCGAGTGCCAGCACGCGCTGTATGCCGCGCTCACGCTGCTGTGGCGGTGCGACGAGGCCGACGCGCGAGAGCGGGCCGCGCTGCTCGCGCGCGTGGCCGACCTGCATCGCGTCCTGCAAAGGTGGGAGTCGGGCTGCGCGGAGAACTTCCTCCCGCGGCGCCTCCTCGTCGACGCAGAGATCGCCCGCGTCGAGCGCAAGTTCGAGCTCGCCGGCGCGCGATACGACGAGGCCGTCGCCGCGGCGACGCGCGGGGGATTCCTCGATCTCTCGGCGCTCGGCAACGAGCTGGCCGGGCGCTTCTACCACGGGCTCGGGCGGGCGCGGATCGCGGCCCTGTACCTGCGCGCCGCGCGGCAGGGGTTCGCCCGCTGGGGGGCCTCGGAGAAGGCCCGCGCGCTCACGGACGAGTTCGGGCTCTACGGGCCCTGCGAGGAGCCCGAGCTCGTCGAGGAGCGGCTGCCGGCGGTCGCCCTCGACGCGCTCAGCCTGCTCAAGGCCGCCGAGACCCTCTCCGGAGAGATCGTGCTCGATCGGCTGCTCGAGAAGCTCCTGGGCGTCTGCCTGGAGGCCGCCGGCGCGCAGCGCGGGGCGCTCGTGCTCGAGGAAGAGGGGGAGCTCTTCGTGCGGGCCCTGGGGTCGGTCGCGGCCCCGGTCTCCATCGAGCGCACGCCGCTTTCCCGGTCGCGCGAGGTCCCGCGGCGGGTCGTCGAGCACGCGCACGGAGCGCGGGAGCTCCTCGTGATCGACGACGCGGCCTGCGAGCCGGAGCAGGGCCGCGATCCTCACTTCGCCGAGGGCGGGTCGCGGTCGGTCCTGGTCCTGCCCATCCAGCGGAAGGAGGCGCGGCTCGGGGTGGTCTACCTCGAGAACAACCTCACCACGCGCGCCTTCACGCGCGACCGCGTCCGCGTGCTGGAGCTCCTCTCGGACCAGATCGCGATCGCCCTCGAGAACGCCCGCCTCTACCGCGAGGCGCAGCGCGCCGTCTGCGCCCGCGACGACTTCCTCAGCGTCGCGTCGCACGAGCTCCGGACGCCCGTCACCTCCCTGCGCCTCGGCCTCCAGGCGCTGCTCCGCCGGAGCGGCCACGCGCCCGAGGATCGCCTCGGGCGCGCCCTGCACCGGATGGATCGGCAGGTGCAGCGGCTCGCCCGGCTGATCGACGATCTCCTGGACGTCTCGCAGCTCCACAGCGGCCGGCTGGAGCTGCACGTCGAGCCGGTCGACCTCGCGGAGGTCGTGGACGAGGTCGTGGCGCGGCTCGACGAGCGCGTCGCGCAATCGGGCTCGCTCGTGAGCGTGCGCGCCGAGCCCTCCGTCGTGGGGTCGTGGGACCGGAGCCGGCTCGAGCAGGTGGTGTCGAACCTGCTCGACAACGCCCTCAAGTTCGGCGCGGGCAAGCCGATCGAGATCACGGTGGCGCGGAAGGACGGCACGGCGGAGCTCGTGGTGCAGGATCAGGGCATCGGGATCCCGGCCGGGCGACTGCCCCACGTGTTCGAGCGGTTCGAGCGCGCTGTGTCGAGCCGCCACTTCGGGGGGCTCGGGCTCGGGCTCCACGTCGTGAAGAGCATCGTGGAGGCGCTCGGCGGCGCGGTGCGCGCGGACAGCCGCCTGGGCGAGGGGGCGCGGTTCACGGTGGAGCTGCCCTGCGAGCCCCCGGCCGCGAGCCGGACGGCGCCGGCGTCGCTCGACGCCCTGCGCCCCTGACGCGCGCCGACCCGAGGGGCCGCTACGGCCTGCGCCCCGGCTGCTGGGGGACCATGAGGATGTACGGCGTCTCCGGCTCCTGCCCCGGTGGCACCGCCGTCGGCGCGAGGGCGCCCTTCGCGCCGAGGCTCCGGATGAAGCGATAGATCGCCACGAGGTCGCTCTCGTGCATGGTGGCGTAGTTGAGCCAGGGCATCGGCGGGCGGCCCGCGGCTGCGCGGAACATTTTCACCCAGGCGTCCTCGCCGAGGTCCTGGACGGAGAGTCGGAGATTCGCCGCGTAGCTCGTCCCCCACGGACCGCGGTAGCCGATGTCGTTGCCCGTCAGCCACTCCGAGGCCGGGAGCCTGCCGCTCGATCTGTCCCAGCCCGGCGTGTGGCAGTCGTTGCACCCGCCCACGAGGATCAGGTACCGGCCGGCCTCCTCCGGGCTCACCGCCGTCACGTGCGGCGAGGCAGGCGGCTGGGCACAGGCCACACAGCCGATCACCGCCGCCACCGCCGCGCCCGGCAGCCCGCGCACAGCCCAGCGCGCCGCGCGCGCCCGCGCGGCGGCGGAGGACCTCGATCCAGCGCGCATCTCGCTCTCCTTCCCGGCCATTCCATCCGTCGTGCAGCGCGCATACCGGGCCGCGGCGCGGCGCGGGGCGGAACGCGTCCGCCGCCGTCGGACCCGCGCGCCGCGCCGGCTCACCGCCGCTCGCCGCCGGCGCGGGCCCTCCTGCGCGGCGCCGCCATGAGCGGACGGAGACCGTTCACGCAGGCGAGGACCGCGGAGCCGTTGTTCATGAGCGTCGCCGCGACCGGGTTGAGGAACCCGGGGATCGACAGCGCGTACGCGACCGCGTTCACGGCGAGGATCATCGAGAAGTTCTGGTGGATGATGCGCATGGCGGCGCGCGAGATGTCGATCGCCTCGACGAGCTTCGACAGGTCGTCCTCCACGAGCACGACGCCCGCCGTCTCTCGGGCGATCTCCGCGCCTGCGGACACGCTGATGCCGATGTCGGCGTACGAGAGCGCCGGAGAGTCGTTGATGCCGTCCCCCACGACCGCGACCGTGCGGCCCTCCTGCGTCAGCCGGCGCGTGATCTCCGCCTTGTCCTCGGGCAGCATCTCCGCGAAGCACCGCGTGATGCCGAGCTCGAGCGAGACCTGCCGCGCCACCTCGCGGCTGTCGCCCGTCAGCATGACGATGTCGTCGATCCCGCGCTCGCGCAGGCTCCGGATGGTCGCGCGGCTCTCGGCCCGGATCGCGTCGCGGTAGGCGAGCGTGGCGACGTGCTGCCCGTCGACGGCGAGGAAGAGGAGCGACTTCGCCGCCGCCTCGAGCGCCCGCTTCGCGCCGGCCTCGGCGCGGCAGGGGATGCCGAGCTCCTCGATGAAGCGCGGGCTGCCGAGCTGCACGATCTTGCCGGAGACCCTGGCCTGCACGCCCCGGCCGACGAGGTAGCGGGACTCTTCCCGGTCCGGGATCGACAGCCGCCACGCGTCGGCGAGACGGAGCACGGCCTGCGAGACGGGGTGCGTCTGCCGCGCGGACACCGCGGCGGCGAGCGTCGCCGCCTCGCGCTCGGGCAGGGCGTCGTGGACGAGGAAGTCGGTCACCTCGGGGACGCCGGAGGTCAGCGTGCCGGTCTTGTCGAACACCACCGTCGACACCTTCGCGAGCTTCTCGATGTAGGCGCCCCCCTTGATGAGGATCCCGCGCCGCGCCGCGGCGTTCATCGAGGCGAGCACCGTCGTCGGGGCCGAGACGCGCGGGCCGGTGCCGAAGTCGATCGTCAGGATGGCGGACACGCGGCCGAGGTCCCTCGTCGCCGCGAGCACGACCGCCGAGCACGCGAGCGCCGGCGGGACGAGCCGGTTCGCCACGACCTCCGCGTAGTTCTGCGCGCGCGTCTCCAGCGCGGGCGCGTTCTCGATGAGCCGCGCGGTGCTCGCGGCGGTCGTGTCGCCGCCGACCCGCTCGGCGCGGACGTACAGCTTGCCGTCCTTGATCACCGTCGCGGCGAAGCAGCGGTCTCCCGGGCCCTTGAGCACCGGCATCGACTCGCCGGTCAGCGTCTGCTGATCGACGAGCCCCTCGCCGTCCGTGACCGTCCCGTCGACCGGGATCACCGAGCCGGTGTAGACGACGAGGACGTCCCCGACGGCGAGCTCGGCCACCGGGATCTGCACCTTCGCGTCGCCGCGGACCACCCACGCAAAGTCCTGCTGGTACCCGAGCAGGCCGCGGATCGCGCGCCGGGCGCGCGCCTGGGTGAGATCGCGGATGTGGTCGCCGAGCGTGACCAGCCAGATGATCCCGGCCGCGTTGATGGCGTCGCCGGTCGCCACGGCCGAGGCGATCGCCAGGCTGTCGAGCAGGTCGACGTTGAGCTTGCGCTGCCGCACCACCGAGTCCCACGCCCGCCCGAAGATGGGCGCGCACGTCGCGGCGATGAACGGGTACGCGAGCAGCGGCGAGGCGAAGCTGCCGAGCGAGAGGACCATGCCGGCGCTCGAGAGGTAGAGCGGGCGCTTCGCGAGGGCGGACGCGCGGCGCGCCTTCCTGGCGTCGCGCGCGGCGCGCAGCGCCCCCCGCGGGGCCGGCGCGGCCGAGGCCGCGGCGGCGGCGCGCGCGATGGCGCCGACGTCGACCTGCCGCGGGTCGTGCTCGACGACGGCGCTCGACGCGCCCTCGGCGATGCGCACGGACAGGACCCCCGGCACGGCGGTGAGCCCCGCCTCGAGCAGCGGGCCGAAGGCCGCGTCCCGCCCGAGCCGCGGGAGCCGCAGGCGGACCCTGCCGGAGATCGCGTGGACGACCGAGACCGGCTCGGTCCCGCTCGGCGGAAGCGCTGCCATGGTCACCCCGTCTCGCCGCCGGTGGGCGCGCCCGCGAAGAAGCCCTGGATGCGGGCGTGATTCAGCACAACGAAGGCGTCGACTCCATACTTGATGAGCGTGATCCAGTGGGGCATGCCCGAGGAGCGCCCCATCATCACCTGGAGCACCCCCGAGCCGACGAGGAGCGCCGGCACGAGGAGCTTGAGGTCGACGTGCTGCGGCGGGACGACCTGCGACGCCGAGTTCAGCCGGTCCGCGGCCTTGACCACGAAGCGCGCCGTCCGGCCGGGGCTCGGCGGCTCGACGGGCGCGGCGCAGTGCGACGGCGGGGGCGTGAGGGAATCGAGCGGATGACAGCCGCAGTCCGAGAGCTCCGGGATGAGCGCGAGCTCGGAGAGGACGGCCTCCAGCGCGACATCGGGCTCGTGCTCGACCGTGAGGCTCCCGGCCCACGCGCTCCCCCGCGCGTCGACGACGCTCGGGCAGGCGCGCGCCATCTCCGCGATCTCCGCCGCCCTCGACGGATCCCTGCGCAGCGCGGGGACGCCGAGGCGGACGCGCCCTGGAACCCTGTGAATGATGAAGACCCCTCGATCGCTCGGCATGGCTCACCTCCCGGTCCCGGCCGGCGAGGCCGGGTCACCGGAACACCCCTCTCGTCAGCTCGCGGGCGGCTCCATCCCGTCGTGCGCGGACGCCTGCGCGCCGCCGGTGCCGGCGCGCTGCTCTTGCCGGGCCACCTCCTCCTTCACTTCGGCGATGAGGTCGGCGAGCCGCTCCTTGCCCTCGCCGAGCGCGCCCTTGACGGCGGCGGCGGCGACGAAGCCGAGCCGCATGGCCCTCTTGACGGTCGGACGGGTGATCCTTGTCAAGCTGGCGAGTCCCACGCCGATGATGATGCCAAACCCGACGCGTACCATCGCCCCTCCTCTCCTCGAAATTCACGACCGGCGGCGCGCGACGGCGCGCCGATGGAAGACAGAGAATTCGAACCACAGAGGCACAGAGGAGAGAGAGAGAGAGAGAGAGACAGAAGATGCGCCCCGCCCCTCCGTGCCTATGCCGCTGATTTCACTGAGTTTTTTGCCGTTCGGGGCGCTAGCGACGCGCGGTGTCGGCGCTGCGCAGCCACGACCAGGACGGGCGCCGTCGCGGAGGCGGCGGCCCCGGATCCGGGAATGTGGGAGGGCACCTTCGCGCGAGAACCCCTGCTTCCGCGACTTCCTTGAGAGCACCCACAAATGATTTGTAACACTCTAGTCGCTCGATCGCCATGTACATTTCATGTCCACTCGACACCTGACTTGCGTGCTGACGGAGCGTTCTGCACCGTTCCGCGCGGGCGTCCGAGGGGCGCGGCTCCGTCACGTCGTCAACGTCGATGCGCGATCGGGGCGCGGGGCGTGCCCGGGACCGCGCCGCGCCGCGCCGCGCGCGGGCGCCGGCTGTCCATCGCTTCCAGCCGGCGAGCGACCGTGGTAATTTGTGGACATGCAAGCGGGGCAGCACGAAGAGCCGGCGAAGGAGAGCAGCGGCTCTCTCCTCGCGGAGCTCCTGGCGGAGACGAGGATCTCCCCGGCCAACGAGGCGTACCGGGACATGAAGCGCGGCGTGAAGGCCGCGCTGGACAAGGTGGCCGGCCGGCCCGACACCGGCGCGGCGCTCGACAATGCGCTGATCGACCTGTGGATCGCGGAGATCGACCAGCGGCTGTCGCGCCAGATCGACGAGATCCTGCACCACCCGGTGTTCCAGCGGCTGGAGGCCGCGTGGCGCGGCCTCAAGTTCGCGGTCGATCACATCGAGTTCCGCGAGAACATCCGGGTCGAGGTCCTCAACTGCTCGAAGGACGACCTGCTCGCGGATTTCGAGGACTCGTCCGAGCTCGTGAGGAGCGGCCTTTACAAGATCGTCTATTCGTCCGAGTTCGGCTCCTTCGGCGGCAAGCCGTTCGCCGCCGTCGTCTCGAACTACGAGTTCGGCCCCGGGCCCCAGGACATCGCGCTCCTCCAGAAGTGCGCGGCGGTGGCGACGATGGCGCACGCGCCCTTCCTGGCCGTCGCGGGCCCGCAGTTCTTCGGGCTGACGGACTACCGGAAGGTGCCGCACCTCGGCGACATCAAGGCGCTCTTCGAGGGGCCGCAGTACATGAAGTACACAGCGTTCCGCGAGTCCGAGGACGCCCGCTACGTGGGCCTGCTCCTCCCCCGCTTCCTCCTGCGCCTGCCCTACGGGGCGAGCACCGTCCCGGTCAGGGCGTTCTCCTACGAGGAGGACGTCGTCGGCAACCACGCGGCGTACTCCTGGGGCGCCCCCACCTACGCGATGGCGACGCGGCTCGCCGAGAGCTTCGCGCGCCACCGCTGGTGTCTGCACATCATCGGTCCGCAGTCAGGCGGCACGGTCGAGGGGTTCACGCTCCACGAGTACGAGGCGCTGGGCGCGATCCAGACGAAGATCCCGACCGAGATCATGCTGACCGAGCGCCGCGAGTTCGAGCTCAGCGAGGAGGGCTTCATCGGGCTCACGTTCCGCAAGGACACGGACAACGCCTGCTTCTTCTCCGCGAACTCGGTGCAGAAGCCCAAGTACTTCGGGCAGAGCGACGAGGGGCGCGCCGCGGAGATCAACTACCGGCTCGGCACGCAGCTGCCTTATGTGTTCCTCGTCAGCCGGCTCGCCCACTACCTCAAGGTGATGCAGCGGGAGCAGATCGGTACGTGGAAGGAGCGCGGCGACCTCGAGCGCGAGCTGAACGGCTGGCTGAGCGGGTATGTCGCGGACATGGATGTCGTGTCGCCCGCCGTGCGCTCGCGCAGGCCGCTCCGCAAGGCGCGGACCCTGGTGAGCGAGGTGGAGGGGAGCGCGGGCTGGTACCGGGTGCACCTCGAGGTGCGCCCGCACCTCAAGTACATGGGGGCCTACTTCACCCTGAGCCTGATGGGGAAGCTCGACCGCGAGTGAGGCCGGCCGCGCGTTCCGGGCGAAAGAGAAGGCGGCAAAGGCGGCGAAGTTGAAGGCCGGTCGACATCGCTGGCTGATCCGCGCGGCCGGCGGTCCCTGTCCGCGCGGCCGGCGGTCCATGGTAGAGCGCCGCATGCGCACGCAACGACCGCTCGCAGCTCCCCTCGCGATCACCCTGGCCCTCTCTGCGCTGCCGGCCTGCGGCCCGGCCGCGGGCCCGCCGCCGGCGCCCCCCTCCGCCGCGGCCAGGACGGCGGCGCCGCCGGCGCCGCAGGGCCTCCCCGTGGTCGAGACGAAGCTCGCGAACGTCGGGCTCGACGAGGCCGCGCTCGACCGCTCGGCGAGCCCCTGCGAGGACTTCTACCAGTTCGCCTGCGGCGGATGGCTGGCCAAGGCGGAGATCCCGGGCGACGAAGCCTACTGGATGCGGAGCTTCAACGAGATCGAGCGGCGCAACGAGGCGGAGCTCCGGCGCATCCTCGAGGAGGCCGCGCAGGCCGGCGACCGGGATCCGGTGAGCAAGAAGATCGGGGCCTACTACGGCTCGTGCATGGACGAGGCCGCGGTCGAGGCCGCCGGCGCGAAGCCCATCGCGGATCTCCTCGCGAAGGCGCGGCGGGTGCGCGACCCGAAGAGCGTCGGGGCGCTCGTCACCGAGCTCCACAGCCGCCGTATCTGGGCGCTCTTCGACATCGCCTCTGCGCAGGACATGAAGGACGCGACGCGCGTCATCGCCCAGCTCGACCAGAACGGGCTCGGCCTGCCGGACCGCGACTACTACGTCAACGAGGACGACAAATCGAAGGCCATCCGCAAGACCTACGAGGAGCACGTCGCGCGCATGATGCGGCTCGCCGGGGCGCAGGAGGCCGCGGCGAAGGCGGCGGCGCTCGACGTGATGCAGATCGAGACCGAGCTCGCGAAGGCGTCGAAGACGCGGGTCGAGCGGCGGGACCCGAAGGGCCTGTACAACAAGCTGGACCGGGCGGCGCTCGCGAAGGCAGCGCCGGAGTTCCCCTGGGACGCGTACTTCCAGGGGCTCGGCCGCCCGGACGTCAAGGAGGTGAACGTGACCTCGGTCCGGTTCTTCGAGGGCCTCTCGCGGCTGCTCAGATCGGCGAAGCCCGCCGCGTGGCAGAACTACCTGGCGTGGCACGTGGTGCGCTCCAGCGCGCCCGTGCTGCCCAAGGCGTTCGTCGACGAGAGCTTCACGATGCAATCGGCGCTGACCGGGCAAAAGGAGGTCCGGCCGCGCTGGAAGCGCTGCGTGGACGCGACCGACAACGCGCTCGGCGAGCTGCTCGCGCAGCCGTTCGTCAAGACGAGCTTCCCCGGCGAGAGCAAGCCCGCGGCCGAGGCGATGGTGCGCGAGGTCAGCGACGCGTTCGCGCGCGAGGTGCGGGCGCTCGACTGGATGGATGAGGGCACGCGGCAGCGCGCCCTCGCCAAGCTCGGCGCGATGGCGTACCTCATCGGGTATCCCGACAAGTGGCGGACGTACGATTTCGAGGTCGATCCTGGGTCGTACGCGAAGAACGCGCTCGCGGCGCGCGCCTTCCACACGCGGTGGGATCTCGGGAAGATCGACAAGCCGGTCGATCGCGACGAGTGGCAGATGAGCCCGCCCTCCGTGAACGCCTATTACGATCCGCAGCGCAACCACATGGTCTTCCCCGCCGGCATCCTGCAGCCGCCGTTCTACAGCGTGACGTCGGGCGTGGCGGTGAACCTCGGCGGCATCGGCATGGTGGTCGGGCACGAGCTCACGCACGGGTTCGACGACGAGGGCTCGCAGTTCGACCAGAAGGGCAACCTGGAGGACTGGTGGTCGAAGGAGGTCGCGGCGGCGTTCAAGGCGAAGACCGGCTGCGTCGAGGCGCAGTACTCGGCCTACGAGGCGCTGCCGGGGTTGAAGCTGAACGGCAAGCTGACGCTGGGCGAGAACATCGCGGATCTCGGGGGGCTGAAGCTCGCGTTCATGGCGTACCGCACGATGCGCAAGGGCGCGGCGGAGCAGACGGTCGCCGGCGGCTTCACGGAAGATCAGCAGTTCTTCCTGGCGCACGGGCAGGCCTGGTGCGGCAAGATGCGCGACGAGGCGCTCCGGCTCATGGTGCAGGTGAACCCGCACTCCCCGCCGCGCTTCCGCGTGAACGGGCCGGTCGCGAACCTCCCGGAGTTCGGCGAGGCCTTCAAGTGCGCGTCCGGCACGCCGATGCGACCGGCCAAGACGTGCGCGGTCTGGTAACCGCGCGCGGCGTTCTTGGTTAGCCCCCCGCCGGTGGTGGGGTCATTGGAACATGAAGGCGGGAAGAAATCATCAATGATCTTCCCGCCTTCCCGCCTTCATGTGACATCTCTCTGGGCCAATGCCCCCACCACCCCGGCCTCCCTTCCCTGCGCGCTCACGTCGCCGCCGCCGCGGGCGCCCCCGCCCCGCTTCGCCGGAACGAGGCCGGGGCCACCCCCCCGGCTGCGCTTGAAGGCCCGGCGGAAGGCGAACTCCGATTCGTACCCCACCCGGCGCGCCACCTCGGCCAGGGAGGCCTCGCCCTGGAGCAGGATCCGCGACGCCAGCCCCCATGCGCCAGCGGGTCAGGTAAGCGAGCGGCGGCTCGCCCAGCTCGGCCGTGAAGCGGCGGGCGAACGCCGCGCGCGACAGCCCCGCCTCCCGCGCCAGCGACTTCCTGGTCCTCGCCAGCACGGGAACGGTCGGAAAGCTCGCCGTGTTGAGCCCCGACAGGTACGAGGAGCAGTTCGTGTCGAGGTTGAGGATCGTCGCCTGCTTCGCGCCGACGCGGTGCTGGATCGCGGGACCGATGCCGGGCCAGAACGTGTCCGAGAAGATGCACGAGCAGACGATGAGATCGAGGGTCTCGGGACGGACTCCGGTCTTCTCCAGGAGCCGCTCGACGGCGCGCACGCCGAGGTCCTCGGAGAGGTAATCCGGCGACGCGAACCTCCGCTCGTTGACACCGCTGAAGAACGCGTTGTCCGCCAGAGCGTCCTGCCCGCTCGCCTCGGGCGGCTCGTTCACGACCGTGCGCTCGGGCATGAAGCTGGCGACATCGATGATCTGCGCCTTCATAGAGGACATCCCGGGCGGAAGCAGGATTTCAATAGATCGTGATGAATCGTTCAATTGCTGCCGCCGCAGCACCCCTACGGATCGCCTGCTGCTGCGCCAGCAGCCATTCCGGACGGCGGCCCCCGTGAATGGCTGATGCGACGGCCGCTGGACGAGCGCCTCGATGGGGCAGGCCGCGGGGCGGACGTGCCGAGAGGTGGGCGAGCTGAGCGCTGGCGTGCTCATTGCCGATCGGCACGGCCCGGCTGTCGGCGACGTGAACCGCCGAACCACCCGGGAAAGAAGGGGCCAGCATGGCGAACAGGGGTGCCGTTGATCCGACCGAGCCGGCCCCTTCATGGGGGTGGCGCCGAGCGGGAAGGAGATCAGCATCCCGTGCCACGATTTTCATGCGCTGCGGGACGGCCGGATCGCGCGGACATGGCACCTCGAGGACTGGTTCACCGCGTTCGCGCAGATCGGCGCCTGGCCGCCGGCGCGGTGAGCTCACCCCTCCTCGAGCTCCAGGGACGCGAGCGCGCCGCGCCTACCGCTCCTGCTCGACCATCGCGCTCCCACCGTGGCGTCGGACCGGCTCGGCGACCGCGGTCACGGTGCCGTCGCCGTTGAAGCGGAGGGCGGTGGCCGCGCCGATCTCGCCTCCCAGCGTGGCCGCGTCGGAGAGGACGTGGCCCAGGGAGGTGAGCCCCTCGGCCTCGGGGGCGCTCAGAAACGCCGTCTCCGCGTCGGTCGATCCGTCGCCGGAGTTGCGCTGCGAGACGCGCGGCGCCGCGAGCGCCTCGTCGATGGGGAGGCCCAGGTCGATGGTGTTGACCAGGATCTGCAGCACCGTGGTGATGATCGTGGCCCCGCCCGGCGAGCCCAGCGCGAGCTCGGGCTTGCCGTCCTTGAAGACGAGCGTCGGGCTCATGCTGCTGCGCGGGCGCTTGCCCGGCTCGAGCACGTTGGGGTGCGGCGCGCTCGGGTCGGGCAGGAGGGTGAAGTCGGTGAGCTCGTTGTTCAGCAAGAAACCGTGGCCGGGGACGACGATGCCATTGCCGCCCTCGTCCTCGATGGTGCAGGTATAGGACACGATGTTCCCGGCGGCGTCGCTGACCGAGATGTGGGTCGTCTCGTTGTCGTGGGCGTCGTTCGCGCCGGCGCGCCGGCCCGTCGCCTTCCTGGCGCGGGCCGGCGCGGGGCTCGGATCGCGCTGGAACGCATACGGGTCGCCCGGCGCCGCCGCGGCGGCCGGGGCCTGGAGGAGGTCGAGCAGGGCGCGCCGCGAATCGGCGTAGTCCTTCGAGAGCAGCCCCTTGACGGGGACGTCCACGAACTCGGGATCGCCGAGCAAGGCGCCTCGATCGGCGAAGGCGAGCCGGGAGGCGCCGAGGTAGCGGTGGAGCACCTCGACCGGCGTGAGGGTGGCCGTGTCGTAGCCCTCGAGGAGGTTCAACGCCTCCGCGACGGTGATCCCGCCGCTGCTCGGGAGGCCGATGCCGTAGAGGGTACGATCCCGGTACGTGGTCGAGAGCGCCGGGCGCACGCGGGTCTCGTAGTCCCGGAGGTCGGAGAGCTCGAGCACGCCGGCGCGGACGTTCAGCGCGCTCCCGGGCTCGACCGGAGGCGCCTTGACCGCGGCGACGATGGCCGCGGCGACCTGTCCTTCATAGAACGCCTTCTCTCCTCCCGCGGCGATGAGGCGGTAGGTGCTGGCCAGGTCCGGGTTCCGGAAGATCGTGCCGACGGGCCACGGCTGGCCGTCAGGCCCCAGGAAGAGCGCCCTGGTGCTCGTGATCGCCTGGAAGCGCGCCAGGTTCCGGCGGGTCTGCTCGAAGAAGGTCGGGTCGACGTCGAACCCCGCTTCCGCGACCTGGATGGCCCGCTGGAGCACGTCCCCGAGCCCGAGGGTTCCATAACGGCGGAGCGCGTCGCTCCAGCCCCGCACGGTGCCGGGCACGCCCACCGAGAGGCCGCTGGTGACGAGCTCGGGGAACGCCACCGGGACGCCGTCTTCGTAGTAGGACCCCGCCTCGAGCCGCGACGGCGCCGTCTCGCGGTGATCGAGGGCGATCACCTTGTCCCCGCTGGCCAGGTAGATGAGCATGAAGCCGCCGCCGCCGATGCCGCAGGAGAACGGATCGGTCACGCCGAGCACGCCCGCCGCGGCGACCGCGGCGTCGACGGCGTTGCCGCCTCGCTTCAGGACCTCGATGGCGGCCAGCGAGCCGCGGAGATCGACCGTCGCCGCCGCGCCCCGCTGCCCGGTGGCCGTCGGCGTGATCGTCGGGAGCTGGGCGAACAGGTCGTCGCCGGCGCCGCCCCCGGAGGCGTCCGGCACCGCGCCCGCGTCGTCCGGCGCGGCGCCGCCGGTGCCCAGCGGAGCGACCTTCTCGTTCACGCTGCAGGAGGCGCACAGGAAGAAGAGGAGACCGAGGGCGGGCGTGGTTGTCTTCATGGGTTCTCTCGGCAAGCGCTGCAGGGTGCAGGGCACACGGGCGCCTTCTGCCTCGTCCGGCAAGAGCGGCCGTGAGGGTCCTGTCCAGGAGCGGCGATGGGCAGCATCGCCGTACCGTGGAACATCACGATGCAACCGCCGTACCGGCGCCCGCAGCCGGGCGAGCCGCTGCGCTGTCGCGCAGGCCCTTGCCACGAGGCAGCCATCGAGGTACTGTATGCGCAGGTCATGAGCGCCAGCGCGTAGCCCCGGCTCGCTGGCCGACAACCCTCCGAACCGCGGTGGGGTGTCCCGGGTGACGACCTGGCCGGCCGCATGAGCGGCTGGCAAGCGCGGACTCTGGTCGCCCGGAGTCTCCTGGACTCGTGAGGTGATATGTCGATCGCTCCCGTCGTGGATTGGCGTCCTGCTGCGGCCGTGCCGGCGCCGCCCGCAATCGGCGCTCTCCCTTTACCCGTCGTCGGTGCGGACCTCACCGTGCCGCTCGTCACCGGAGCGCAGGTGGGTTACGTGAACCTCGATTACGCGGCGAGCGCCCCGTGCCTCCGCGCGGTGCTCGATGCGGTCACAACGCTGTTGCCCTGGTACAGCAGCGTGCATCGCGGCGCGGGGTTCGCGTCCACGGTCACGACCGAGCTCCATGCCGCCGCTCGCCGGGAGGTGGGCGAGTTCGTCGGAGCGCGCGCCGGAGATACGGTGGTGTTCACGAGGAACACGACCGATGCGCTCAACCTGCTCGCCGCGGCGCTGCCCGAGGACACCACGGTGGTGACCTTCGCCTCGGAGCACCACGCGAATCAGCTGCCGTGGCGGCGTGGCCGGTCCATTGTCCTGCCGGTGCCCGCGAGCGCGGACGAGGCGATCGCGCGGGCCGACGACGCCCTGCGCGGCGTGTCCTCGCGCCACGGGCTGCTCGCCGTGACGGGGGCGAGCAATGTCACGGGCGAGCTGTGGCCGCTCTCGGAGCTCGCCGCTGTGGCCCATCGCCGCGGGGCGCGGGTGGCCGTGGATGCGGCCCAGCTCGCGCCCCACCGCGCGATCGATCTCGACGCGATCGGGGCCGACTACCTCGCGCTGTCCGGTCACAAGCTCTATGCCCCCTTCGGCGGCGGCGTGCTGGTCGGTCGCGGGGACTGGCTCGACGCCGCGCGCCCTTACCTCGCCGGCGGGGGCGCCGTCCGGCGCGTCACGCTCGATGGTGTCGAATGGGCGAGCGGCGCGCCGCGCCACGAGGCCGGCACCCCCAACGTCGTTGGCGCGGTGTCGCTGGCCGCGGCTTGCCGTGCGCTCGGCGAGGTCGGCATGTCCGCCGTGGCGGCGCACGAGGCGAGGCTGCTCGACCGGGTCACGCGCGGCCTCCGCGCCGTGCCGGGCGTCGAGCAGCTCGCGATGTGGGGCCCGGCGAGCCCGCGCATCGGCGTCGTGACGTTCAATGTGCGGGGCTTCCATCCCGGCGTGCTCGCCGCGGCGCTGAGCGCCGAGCACGGCATCGGCGTCCGCGACGGCTCGTTCTGCGCGCACCCGCTCATGAGCGCGCTCGCCGGGGCTCACGCCCAGGAGGGGTCCGGAGGCGCGGCGGTGCCCGGCGCGGTGCGCGTGAGCTTCGGCGTCGGCACCAGCGTGGCGGACATCGATCGATTCCTCGGCGCGATCACCGATCTCATCGACCGGGGTCCCCGCTGGCGCTATCGCCTCGACGGAGGGCGGCACGTTCCCGAGCCGGATCCGCGCCCCCGCCCTGCGCTGGCCGGCCTCCTCGCCGGGGGCGCGACCGGCGCACTGCATGGGCTCCTGGCGAGCGATCTCGCGCCGTGCCAGGCGCTGGCCTGAGGCGCGCGGCCTGCGCAGCAGCAGCAGACTGCGCAGCAGCAGACTGCGCAGCAGCAGACTGCGCAGCAGCAGACTGCGCAGTCTGCTGCTGCGCAGCTCGACGTCAGCTGCTCAGCCCCCCTCGACGTCGTGGGCGACGCGCGGGGGGCGTGCTCCGCCGTCGCGCTCCGCCGAGAGCGCGCGCTGCGCGAGCGCGCGCAGATCCGAGAGGCTGGCCCCCTCCAGCGGCAACGTCCCGGCATCCGGGGGCGCAGGGGCCGCGCCCCGGCCGAGATCCTCCAGGAGCCAGCGCGCCGCGAGGACATCGCCGCCGAGCCACGCGCGCGCCGGCGCCTCGCCGAGCGCCGCGGCCTCGATCCAGCCGATCGGCACACGCGCGAGCACCGCGTCGCCGGCGCCCGGCGGCGCCGGGTCGTCGGGCGCGGTGATGGGCTGGAAGCGCTCGGCGGCAAGCTCCGGCGCCTCTCCGCCATCGACCAGCGGGAGCGCCGCGCGGAGCGCGACCGCCTCGACGACGGCGCGCGCGAGCGCCTCGAGCGAGACGCGCGCCGGGAGGACCTCGGAGAGCGCCGCCGGCGCCTTGCCCAGCCAGCGATCGACGGCACGCTCGTCCGGGGCCGCGAGCTCCGCGGGGATCGCGAGGGGCGCGTCGTGGCCTGCGAAGACCTCGATGAGGACCGCGCCGTCCCGCGTGGCGTCGATGCCGAGCAGCGCGGCGGGGCGGTGCTGCAGCGAGATCCACTCGCGCCCGCCGTAGAGCGCCGGCGCGCCGGCGCGGGCGAAGCCCTTGAGGAAGCCGCGCACGTTGCGGTTCAAGAGCGTCCGGGTGGTGGCGTCGGGCGCGAGCGCGGCCACGTGCGGCAACGCCAGGGTCCAGAGGACGCCGCGCCCGCCGAGGAAGGCCGCGGTGCCGGTCGTGGAGCGCCGCAGGACCTTCGCGCCGCGCGCAGCGCAGGCCGCGAGGTCGACGACGCGCGCGGCGCGCTGGACCGCCCCGAGCACCACGGCGGGGCCCTCGACGAGGCTGGCGGCGATCCACGGCGCCTCGGGGGCCGAGCGGGCACGCGCGAGCAGGGCCGGGCCGAGCGCGAGCGCGTCCGCGAGAGGGCGGTGGGCAGGCGGGAGGGAGCGCATGGCAGCCATCATGTAGTCTCCTCGGCACCGAGCGGCGTCTGCTCGACTCGGCCGGAGCGCCCGCCCAGACGAGACCCCGCGGGGCGATGCCAGTGATACCATCGTCCCATGGTGACCGAAGAGGAGCTCGCAGAGCAGCGCGTCGGCAGGCGGATCGGCCCATGGGCGGTGGAGAGCGTCCTCGGGGTCGGCGGCATGGCGAGCGTCTTCTTCTGCCGCCGCGCCGACGGGTGCGTGGCGGCGGTCAAGGTCCTGCACGCCGACCTCGCCGGCATCGACGAGGTGCGCAAGCGGTTCCTGCGCGAGGGGCCGATCGGGAACGCGCTGGCCGCCGTCGCGCCGCTCTGCGATGGGTTCCCCCAGGTGCTGGAGTCCGGGGCCACCGACGACGGCGCGGTCTACATGGCCATGGAGGTGCTCGAGGGAGAGACGGTGTTCGACCGCATGGTCCGGCACGGGACGCTCCCTGTCGGCCAGGTGATCGCGCTCGCCGAGCGGGTCCTCGACGTGCTGACCGTGGCGCACGACCACGGCATCGTTCACCGCGATCTCAAGCCCGAGAACCTGCACATCGGCAACGACGGGCGCGTGCGGGTGCTCGATTTCGGCCTCGCGCGCGTCCTCGACCCGCTGCTCGAGGACGTCGCCGGCGTGCCGGAGATGACGAAGACCAGCACGGGCGTGTCGATCGGCACCGACGACTACATGGCGCCCGAGCAGGCCCTGGGCCTCATCCGCGAGATCGACGGCCGGACCGACCTGTTCGGCCTTGGCGCGACGATGTTCCGCCTGCTCGCGGGCCGCACCATCCACGGCAACCTGAGCGACGCGCACCTGCTGATCGCCGTCTCCACCGAGAAGGCGCCGCCCCTCGCGCAGCACGCCCCCACGGCGCCGCCAGGGCTGTGCGCCGTCGTGGACCGCGCCCTCGCCTTCCTCAAGCAGGAGCGGTATCCCGACGCGAGGATGATGCGCGCCGACCTCGCCGCGGTGCGCGCGGGCCGCGAGCCGCCTTATGCGACGGCCGCCGCGAGGGCGCGGGGCCAGTAGCGCTTCGCCCGCAGAAGCTCGACGCGTACCTGCTCGCTCACGGCTCCCGCGCGCACCGGACCCCGATGCCGATCGCGCGGTTCGCCGGGGGGCGGTAGTCGCGGGTGGAGAGGTGCAGCGCCTCCGCGGCGCTGCGCCAGCCGCCGCCTCGCATCACCCGCTCCGTGCCGCCCGTCGTGACGGCGCAGTCCACGCAGTCGGGCGGGTAATCTCCATACCAATCCAGCGTCCACTCCCACACGCTCCCCGACAGGTCCGATTGTTTGAACAGCCCGTCTCCCTGCGGTGACTTCGATCCGACCGGCAGGACGTCCTCGATCACGCACCCCTCCACATCGCTGCCATTGCAGGCATACACCGCGTGGTCCCGATCGAGGGTCTCATCGTCCGCCGAGGCGGACCACGGATACGGACGCTGCTCGGCGCCGCCGGCCGCCGCGTACCCCAGCTCCGCCTCCGTCGGCAGTCGACCGCCGTCCCACGCGCAGAACGCAAACGCCATGTACCAGCTCACGCAGTTCATCGCGAAGCGCTCGTTCGCGCCGGGCTCATCCGTCCACACCCACGCCGTGCCCTCCGAATCGCAGAACAGACCTTTCACGAGCTCGGCATGGTCCGGCGGCAGGCGTTCGTCCCACGCCGCATCCCACCCGCTGTCCGTGATCCGCGGATGCGCGCCGGCGCCCGCTGCTGGCCGGCTCCCGGGATACGCCTCCACGAACGCCCGGAACCGCCCCAGCGTGACCTCGAACCGGTCCAGCCGAAAGTCGCTCACCGTGGTCGGGAAAGCCGGGTCGTTGCTCCGGGCGAACGTCCCCCCCGTCACCAGCTCGCTCGCGCAGCAGCTCTCGTCTCCCGCCGGCCCGCACGTCGTGGGCAGCCCAGCGCAGCGACTGCCGCTCTCCACGCCACCGCTTCCGCCGCCACCGCCACCAGCGCCACCAGCGCCACCAGCGCCCTGTTCCTCTATCGGATGATAGGGCTTGTCCAGCCCGGCGATCGTCGTGCACCCGACGCCCGGCAGGCACAGCGCCGCCCACAGCCATCGCGCAGATCTCTTCCTCATGCTCCTTCCTGCCTTACCGAGTCGACAGAGCGGAATCAACAGAAAGGAGCGGAGACGACATGAGGGAATGAACAAGGTCACTCTGTCTCCCCCGCCTTCGCGCCCGCCTTCCCACCTTCCCGCATTCCTGCTCGATGCCTATTTCACCCCGCAGATCGTGCAGCCGTGGACTCCATCGATGTAGAGCGCATCGAACTCTGAAGCCTGCTTTTTGACCAGAGCGACCATGCCCCTTGGCCCGGACCTCAGCCGAGGTGCTTTCTCATGCTCAGGCTCGTGACCCGGTAGCCGAGCGACTCGTAGAGCCGACGCGCCCGCGTGTTCTGCGCGAAGACGTGGAGCTCGATATCCCGCGCGCCCAGGCCGCGGGCGGCCTCCTCGGCGAGCACCATGACCCGGCGCCCGAGGCCCCGGCCGCGGGCGTCTTCACGCAGGTGGATATCGTAGATGAACGCGCTTCGAAACCCGTCCACGTGGGTCACCCCGATCCAGAGATGCCCGACCGCAGCATTCCCCTCCAGGACCGAATAGAGGTGGTGGTCGGGGGTGGCGAGCCCCTGCGGCAAGAGCGCCTCCACCTGGGAGCGCGCGTTGCGCTGCGCGTCCTCCGTCCGTGCGTCCATGGCGCTCGCGCGCTCGTCCGCATACGAGCAGACCACGAGCTCGACGAACGCATCGAGCTCGGTGACATCGATCGACCGCAAGGCGACGGGCAGCTCAGGCATGCCGCCAGCTTACCACCTGAAGACACCTCGGTTCCACCGCCCCCGGCCGGAGCAGCCCACCCGCTCCGGCGCCATCACCGCACGACGTTCAGCATCCCCATCATGCCGGCGTCGGCGTGGTCGAGGATATGGCAATGGAACATCCACATTCCCGGCCGGTTGTCGTAACGGACCACGAAGCGCGCCCCGCCGTCGACAGGCACGTTCACCGTATCCTTCCACTCCAGCGGCCTCACCGGCTCCCCGCCTTCGCCGAGCACCTGGAAGAAGAAGCCGTGCAGGTGGAACGGGTGATCGAAATCCATCGTGTTCTCGACGGTCCACACCGAGGTCTCGCCCACCGCCGCCACGAGCGGCTCCGCCTCCCACGAGGCCACGCCGTCGATGCCCATCACCACGTCGCCCGGCCCCTCCCGCAGCGTCAGCTTCAGATCGACGCGCGTCGCCCCCGCCGTGTCGAGCGCCCCGATGGCCCGCGCGACCTCGGGGAGCGGCTCGTCCTCGGCCGCGGGCTCGTCCGCGAGGCGGAGGCGGAAGGCCTCGACCTCGGGCCTCCCGAAGGTGGCGCCATAGCCGCGATCGTAGGGCACCCAGCGCACCGAGAGCGTCGAGCCCGGCGCGCCGCGCGGCGCCACCAGCACGTCGGCGCGCTCGCCGGGGGTGAGCAGGATCATCTCCGTCTCGACGGGGCGCTCCAGGAGCCCGCCGTCGCCGCCGATGCGCGTGAAGCGGTGATCCGTGATCGCGAGCTGGTAGTAGCGGGACCTGGCCGCGTTGACGATGCGCCACCGCTGCCTGAGCCCGGCGCGCGCCTCGATCACCGGGTTCACCCGCCCATTCACGAGCAACAGGTCGCCCTCGCGCCCGAACAGCGTGCCCAGATTGCCGCCCACGTCCGGGTCCTCGAGCGTGCCGTCGTCGCGCACGGTGATGTCGCTGAGCACGAGGACGAGCTCGTCGCCGAGCGCCGCAGGCTCGCCCGGATCCTCGACCAGCAGCGGGCCGTAGAGGCCGTTACCCGACTGCACGGCGGAGTCGACGTGCGGGTGATACCAGTAAAGCCCCGCGTCGGGGACGACGAAGTCGTAGGTGAAGCTGCCGCCCGGCGGCGTCTCGGCCTGGCTGTGCCCGGGCGCGCCGTCCATCTCCGCCAGCAAGCGCACGCCGTGCCAGTGAACCGTGGTGGGCGCCGAGAGCTCGTTGCGGAAATTCACGATCACGCGATCTCCCACCCTGGCGCGGATCAGCGGGCCAGGCAGCCCGCCGTCATACGTCCAGGTGGGCGTCCTCTTGCCGGGCACGATCTCCAGCTCCTCGACACGCGCGGTCAGATCGACCTCGACCACCTCCGGCCTGGCGTCGAGATCGACCGCCGGCCGCAGCGCCACCGCGCTGTCCCACCCCTCGGGCTGAGCTGGAGGATCTGTCGCACAGCCGATCATCACGACAGCAAGCAAAGGGCTCAGGAAAAGAACAAGAGGACGCTCGCACAGCATGGCGTGGGGACGGATCTTACCACTGCCTCGACTTCCAGGAGAGATTTCGCCGGGTATCGGCGGATCTCTCGCTCCTCCTCACTTCAGCGCGCCCCGTCAGACATAGCGCCCCACCGCATCGAGCAGCGTAACCAGATCGACAGGCTTCTTCAGGATGTCGACCGGTCCGAGCTCGGCCGCGCGCGGCGCCGCCCCCGCCGTGAGCACGACCACCGGGACATCGGCGATCGCGGGGGTGCGCAGCTGCTCTGCGCGGAACGCGTAGCCGTCCATCACCGGCATCATCAGATCGAGCACGATGAGCGCCGGCGCCGGCACATCGCGGAGCCTGGCCAGCGCCTCGGCGCCGTTCGCGGCCGTCATCACCGCGTAGCCCTCGTCCGACAGCACACCCGCGAGCGCGTCGCTGACGCCCTTGTCGTCCTCGATGACGCAGATCGTCCGCGGCCGCGCGGGGCCGCCCGCCACGACGCCTCGCCCGGCCGCGCGCGGCGCCAGCGGCGGCGCGACCGACGGATCGCCCGGCTCCACGTCGCCCTCCCGCTCGGGACCGCGCGAGGCACCCTCGCTGTCGCCCGAGCGCGATCCGTTCGTGCCCACCGAGGACCCATAAAACCTTCCGCCACAGCGCGCAATTCGAATTGCGCCGCAGCGCGCGACGTGTGCGGACGGATCGCGCGCGACGAACTACGCATGACGGGACGCGCAGCGAGCTCGTCAGAGGCGGCGAGGTGCGCTCCGGGCGCGAGGACGGCGGTATGGGCGCTGCATACCCCCCGACCGTGAACGTGGCCGTGATCTTCTATTCCCTCTACGGTGACACGGCCGCGCTCGCCGCCGCGGTCGCGGAGGGCGCCGAGCAGACCGGGGCGACCGTCCGGCTCCGACAGCTCGCCGACCTCGCGGCGCCGCAGGACCGCTGGAGGACGGGTGAGCGGATCCGTGCGGCCCGCGAGCACCTCGCCGCCGTCCCGCTGGCGCGCAGCGACGACCTCCTCTGGGCGGACGGCATCGCCTTCGGCTCGCCTGCGCGCTACGGCACGATGAGCGCCGAGCTCCGGCGCTTCCTCGACGGAGCGAGGCAGCTCTCGGGCGATCTCGCCGGCAAGGTGGCGTCTGTGTTCTGCTCGCCCTCTCCGGTCGAGGGGGCGCAGCGCGCGGCGCTCCAGGCAATGATGGTCTCCCTCCTCAATCATGGAGTCCTGATCCAGCCCCCCGCCCGCGCCGAGATGGCTCCGGCGAGCAGGACGGCGCGGCGCGACGGCCCGACTCGAGCGAGCCAGGACGAGCTCGATCTCACGCCGGCGCGCGCGCTCGGCCGCCGCCTCGCGCTGGCCAGACAACGGACGCGCGGGTAGGCGCGGAGAGCCGGCCGCGCCGCCGGTCTGGGCCGTGACCGCGTCGCCGCGATGAGCCCTGGAGTCCCGGACAACCGCGCAGCAAATCAGCAGGAGCTCACCTGCTCTCCGACACAATGCAGCGAGCGCGGCCGCGATGGGCTGTTACACCTGCGCTGATACCTCGCTACTGGTCGAAACCGATGGTCCTTCAGGCAGGGCCCGATCCCGGGCCGCCGGCGGCCACCTCAACCGTGGACAGGAAGAGAGCGCAGCGAACCATGAGCGCGCAGGCTCAGCGCAAGAACTACCACCCTCCGCCGCGACGCGAAGGCAGGAGCAGGTCATCGAGGCGTTCTCCGGCGATGGCCGCGGAGCGGAGCCGCGCGCCGAGCCGCTCGGCCGGCGCGGCGCGGCTCCGGTTCTTCCTCCGCGTGGGCGCCTATTTCAGGGGCGAGTGGGCGCGCCTCGGGGCGCTCTCCTTGCTGGTCTGCGTCTCCATCGCGATCAGCCTCCTCCAGGTGTGGCCCGTCGCCGTGATCGTCGATCTCATCTCGAGCGGGCCGCGCAACGAGGGCTTCATCCATCGCCTCCTGCTCGCGCCGCTCCCGGACAGCCTGCTCGGCCGCGTGCTCGGGCTCGCGGCGATAACGCTCGTCCTCCGCGTGGCGCAGGAGTGCGTGGGCATGGGCCGCACCCTGCTCAACTTCCGCATCGGCTACGGCGGGCTCACGCGCGTGCGCTGCGACGTGTACCGCAAGCTCCAGGCGCTCCACATCGGCTATCACCGGGCGCAGCCGCAGGGGGACGCCCTCTACCGGCTCAACCAGGACGCCGCCGGGTTCCACGGCATCCTCAACGTGGCCGTCGCGGTGCTGGGGAGCGCGCTGACCCTCGCGGTGATGATCTGCATCATGGCCTCGCGCAGCCTGACGCTCACGCTGATCGCGCTCGCCGTCGTGCCGCCGCTCCTGCTCACGAACGCGCGGTTCGGGCGCACGCTGCGCACGAAGTGCACCGAGGCGAAGGAGGTCGAGAGCCAGCTCACGACGTCCGTGCAGCGCTCGATGGCGTCGATCGGCCTCGTGCAGGCGTTCGGCCGCGAGGCGGACGAGGAGGCGCGCTTCGACACGACGCTGCGCAACAGCGTGAAGGCGTGGCTCAGGCTCCACCTGGACGAGCTCCGCCACACGCTCGCCGTGGGGTCGATCCTGGGGCTCGGCATCGCGCTGGTGCTCGGCTACGGCGGCTCCCTCGTCGTCGAGGCCCGGACGGGCGCGGGCGACTCCAGCATGACGCTGGGCGCGCTCACGGCGTTCCTCGGCTACCTGGGCATGCTCTACGACCCGCTCTGCAAGCTGACCGGCGCCGGCGCGGCGGTGCAGGGCGGCGTCGCGGGCGCGCAGCGCGTCTTCGAGGTGCTCGACCGCGATCAGGCGGTGATCGACCACCACGACGCGGCCGCGCTCCCGCCCGAGCCGCGCGTGCTCTCGCTCGACGCGGTCGGGTTCGAGTACCGCCCGGGCCACCCGGTGCTGCGCGGGGTCGACGCGACGATCCGGCCGGGCGAGATGGTCGCGTTCGTGGGCTCGGTCGGCGCCGGCAAGACGACGCTGCTCAGCCTGCTGCCGCGCTTCCACAACCCGACGCACGGCGCGCTGCGGCTCGACGGGATCGACACGCGCGCGGTCCGCGTGGCCGATCTGCGCCGTCACATCGCGCTCGTCCTCCAGGACAGCATCCTCTTGCCGACGACGATCGCGGAGAACATCGCCTACGGCCGCCCCTCCGCGGCCGACGCGGAGATCCGCGAGGCGGCCGAGATGGCGGGGGCAGCGGGCCTCATCGAGGCGCTGCCGGACGGCTACGGCACCCAGATCGCCGACGGCGGGCTGAACCTGTCGGCCGGCCAGCGGCAGCGCATCGCGATCGCGCGCGCGCTGCTGACGGACGCGCCCATCCTCGTGATCGACGAGCCGACCGACGGGCTCGACGCCGAGCACGAGCGGACCATCGGCGAGTCGCTGCGCGCGCTGAAGGGCCAGCGGACGATCGTCCTCATGAGCCACCGCCTGAGCACGATCGTCGACTGCGATCAGATCTTCGTGATGGAGCGCGGCCGCATCGTCGAGCACGGCGCGCACGAGGAGCTCCTGCGGCGGGGCGGCGTCTACACGAAGATGGCGCGGTGGCAGCACCTGCACACCGGCCACGCCATCGCGCCGAGGAGCAGCCCGCGCCGCGCCCACCCGATGCCGTCGCCCGACGCGCTGCGGGACGACGACGGCCTGTGGGCCGATGGCCTGATGGGCTGAGCCGGGGACGGCGCGGCGGAGACGTGATAGAGCTCCGGCTGCGCGCCCACCGCGCCTCACGCCGGATCGCCATCGATGCTGCGGGCCACGAACATCGACAGCTTGAGCCGCGAGACCTTCGACGTCCTCGTCCTCGGCGCCGGGATCAACGGCGCCGTCGCCGCCTCGGCCCTCGCCGCGAAGGGCGCCAGGGTCGCGCTGATCGACCGCGGCGACTTCGCCGGATTCACCAGCCAGGAGTCGTCGAACCTCGCCTGGGGCGGCATCAAGTACATGGAAAGCTTCGAGTTTCCGCTCGTACGGAAGCTCTGCAAATCGAGGAACCTCCTCCTCAGGAGCTATCCGTCGGCGGTGCGGGAGATCCGGTTCTATACCGCGCACGAGCGGGGCTTCCGCCACGGCCTCTTCAAGCTCTTCCTCGGCACCTGGCTCTACTGGATCATCGGCAGCTTCTTCACGAAGATCCCCCGCCTGCTCTCCCGCCGGGCGATGGCGCGGGAAGAGCCCATCATCAACCTGGACGGCTGCGACGGAGGATTCGAGTACTCCGACGCGTACCTCGTCGACAACGACGCGCGGTTCGTCTGGGGCTTCGTCCGCGCCGCGCTCGACCACGGCGCGCGGGCGGCCAACTACGTCGAGTCGCTCGGCGCGCGGCGCGAGGGGGACGCGTGGCTCACGCGCGCCCGCGACGTCGTGTCGGGCGAGGAGCTCACCATCCGCTCCCGCGTGCTCGTGAACGCCTGCGGGCCGTTCGTTGACGCGCACAACGGGCTCACGGGCCAGCGGACGAGCCACAGGCACATCTTCTCGAAGGGCATCCACCTCATCGTGGATCGGCTGACCCCGAGCCGGCGGGTGCTGACGTTCTTCGCGGACGACGGCCGGCTGTTCTTCGTGATCCCGATGGGCCCGAGGACGTGCATCGGCACGACCGACACCCGGGTCGAGAGCCCGCGCGCCGCGGTGACGCCCGAGGATCGGCGCTTCGTGCTCTCGAACATCAACAAGCGGCTCGCCCTGCCGCGCCCGCTCCGCGAGGCGGACATCATCGCCGAGCGCTGCGGGGTGCGCCCCCTCGCGGTCGAGGACGGCGGCGGCGGCGAGGACTGGCTGCAGCTCTCGCGCAAGCACGCCATCGAGGTGAACCGCGCGGAGGCCCACGTGAGCATCTTCGGCGGCAAGCTCACCGACTGCATCAACGTGGGCGACGAGATCTGCGCCGCCGTGCAGGAGCTCGGCGTCGCGCTGCCCCGCCCGGCGCAGCGCTGGTACGGCGAGCCGGGCGAGGAGGTTCGTCAGGAGTTCTTCCGAAGAGCGCGCGTCCTCGGCCTCGACGCGCTGACGCCGCAGGGCTCCTCCGAGGAGCTCAGCGCGCGCCTGTGGCGCCGGTATGGCGCGCAGGCGCTCGAGCTGCTCGAGGAGATCCGGAGCGACCGGAGGATGGCCGACGCGCTTGTCGAGGGGGCGGAGGACGTGCGGTGCGAGATCGCGTACGCCGCGCGGCGCGAGATGATCGTGAAGCTCGAGGACCTCCTGCGGCGGCGCACGAAGATCGCGCTCCTCGTCCGCCGCGACGAGCTCGCGAGGTCGCCCGGCCTCCGGGAGGCGAGCCGGATCCTGTTCGGGGACGACGCCGACCGGCGGCTCTTGGAGTACTTCCAGGACCACGACGGCCGCCAGCCCGCGGAGGGGACTCCTGTGTTGAACAAGCCCCCACCTGCGCTCTCCCGTCGCCAGGCGGATCCCACGTAGGCCGCCGCCGAGGAGATCCGGGCGCCGCGATCCTCCGGGACCGTGGCAGTTCGAGCGCCTGGTTCCATCCTGGCGATGGGGAGGTGGGCGCACGCACGGCCTCCACCGCCGGTGCGTGACGAGGTGAAGTGTTCGGGCATCACGTGCCCCATCGCTCCACATGTAGGTCGACGAGGCCGAACAGTTCGCGGCAATCGGGGTTGCCAGCGCCCGATTGCCCAGGGCAGGGCGCCGCCACACGCGGGCGCACAACGGGTGAGAGGGCGGCGCGTCCGAGGCGCGACATCGAGCTCAGAGACAGGTGCACGTGTCAAGCGCGCATCCGAGCACCTTTCGTAAGCGGCCACGCGGGCGCGGGCCGCGCCGGCGCGCTCTGGCGGGTGCAGCGGCCGCCCAGGTGTTGTTTCCCTCTCCAAGATCCACGTTTAGCAACGCTCGTTCGGATCACAGGGCCGCCTCCTAGGGCGCTTGACAGGGAGGGTTAGTCGTCGGCTACGCTGTCTACTACGATGGCCAGGAGGGCATGAGGCGGGTGGAAAGAACACGCAGCCGCTCCAAGCGGGGAGGTCGGTCGGCGATCGAGCGGGCCTTGGGGCACCTCGCAACTCCAGCGCGGGTCGCGCACCGTTGGATGTCGTCTTGTGCGCCGCCCAACAACCACCTGGCAGCTCCTGCTCAACCCGGGGCATTTCGTCACATCCTCGAGATTCTCGCCGCCTGGGCTCGGCGCGTGAAGGCCCGATGCCTGCCTCGCCGCGCCATCCAGCCCCGGCGCGCGCCGGCGGTCCTGCTCACGACGGCGCTGCTCGTCGGGATCTGCCTTCTGCTGCTCAGTCCGCCGACCACGGCCGGCCCTGAGGCGACGCTCTATGTCTATGCCGTGACGCCGCTCCGCGCTCGGGCGCTCGAGCAGAAGATCGAGGAGTCGATGCCCGGCGTCGACGTCACGGTGTTTGGCAAGCTGAGCGATTTCAAGACGGCGCTCGAGACGAGCCCGCCGAGCGCGGCGCTCTCGCCAAGGCCGGTCCTGACCTCGCTCAATCGGAGCGCCGACCTCCAGGGCCTGAAGGCGGGGAGCGACGCGGAACAATACCTCCTGGTCTCGACGAAATCGCTGACCCGAGACATGCTTTTATCCCTCAGGTACGGGATGATCGACCTTGTCGAACGAAAAGCGCTCCCGAAGTTCGTCGCCGGGCTCCTCGGTGTGAGCGACGCGCCGGAGGTCCGGCGCGTCACGAAGATCGAAGATCTGCTGCAGCTGCTCCAGTTTCAAACGGCGGACGCGGTGCTTCTTCCGGAGCGGTTCCGCTCCGATTTCGAGTCCAAGAGCAAGATGCAATTCACGATGCTGAGCCTCTCGACGGCCAAGGTCGGGCTCGTGGCCGTCACGTTCCTGAGCGAGCGCCAATTTGTCGAGGGCGCGATCCGGAAGCTCCCGAAACACGTACTGGCGGATCTGGGGGTGGACGAATGGAAATGAAGTCAACGCGTCCCCGCTGCTCGCGCTGGCTCCGGCGCGCCTCCGCCCTCGTGGGCCTCTCGCTGGTCCTGGGCTGCTCGTCCGGCCCGGCCCCCCAGGTCGCCAGCGATCCGGCTCCGCTGTCCGAGACGCCGCCTCCAAATGGGAAGCCCGTCATCTCCATCATCGCTCCCTCGGACGCGCAGCTCGACGACATGCTGAAGTCGCTCCGCGTCGAGCTGTCCGATGAATACCGCGTCACCATCTCCCCGCTGCACGTCGAGGAGTCGAGCCCCGAGATCGTGGGGCGGATCGTCGCGCGAGATCGCCCGCGGGCGGTGGTGCTGGTCAACAACTCGACCGTGCTCCTGTATCGCAACTGGGCACGCAGCACCCCGACGCCGCCGGTCGCGCTGATCCTGATGGCGTCCTTCGCGGAGGAGCTCCAGCGCACCGTCCCCAACTCGGTGGCGATCTCGTACGAGGTGCCGGCGGTCACGGCCATGGTGGGCCTGCGCACGCTGGGGCTCGACGTCCGCCGGGTAGGCGTCGTGTACCGCCAGGGGTTCACCAGCCACATCGCCCGACAAGAGACCCTCATGCAGGTGGAGAAGCTGACCTTCGTGAGGCAAGAGCTCTCGAACAAGCCACATGTCCAGGACCTCCGCGCCGCGCTGGTGCGCCTCCAGCGCGCCGAGGTTGACGCGATCTGGCTGCCGAACGACAATGGCCTGCTGAGCCCGACGTTCTTGACCAACGTCTGGCTCCCGTACGTGGATCGGCTCGGCGCGCCGGTGGTCGTGGCCGTGCGCTCGCTCGTGAACGAGCACGCGGAGTTCGGGACGTTCGCGGCCATCCCCGACACGCAAGCGCTCACGGTGCAGGCGGCGGATTTCCTCTACGAGCTCGCGGACGCGGACTGGAAGCTCCGGGCGTCGGATGTTCGGCTGCCCGTCTCCGTGAAGCGCCTGGTCGACGTGCGGCTCGCGCGGCGCTTCGGCCTCGATTCAAGCCAGTTCGGACAGGTCGATTTTCTCATCGGGCGGTGAACGGGTGTCGGGGAGGACTGGAGATGCCATGCAGTTGCCTTTTCAACCGCAACCAGGGCCCCGATGCGGCGGGGCGGCTCGCGCGCTGGAGCGCCCGGGCACGGGCTCGCCCCCCTCGTTACGAGGGGAGCATCGCGCACGTGGCCGGCGGTCCTGGAGGGCGCTCTTATGATCCGGGTGCTCGTGATTGACGACGACGAGATCGCCCGCGAGGCGATGTGCGCCGTCCTGGTCAGGGCTGGCTTCTGCGTCTTCGAGCTGGCGACCCCCATCGGCGCGACGTCGGTCATCAAGCGAGACGGCATCACCGTGGTGGCGCTCGACATCAACATGCCGACCATCAACGGCGACAAGCTGGCCAAGCTGCTCCGGGAGAACGCGCAGCTCGCGAACCTCGGGATCGTCCTTGTCTCCGGCTGCGAGGTCGAGCAGCTGAGCGCGCTCGGCCAGAAGGTCGGCGCCGACGGCATCGTCTCGAAATCCAGGCTGCACGCCGACCTGGCGCCGGCGATCGAGCGCGCGGCGGCCGTGCGCGGCGGGAAGTCCGGCCCGCCTTCGTCCGCGGCGTCCTCGTCCGCGACGCCCGTCCCCTCGGGCCCCCCGTCCTCGTCATGGCGCCCGCGTTGAACGATGCCTAGCCCGAACGCCCACGGCTCGCTCCGTATCAAGCTGCTGCGCCTGATCCTGGGCGCGCTGCTGCTCCTCGGCGGCACCACGCTCCTCTCGAGCGGCGCCCTCATCTATTCCACGGATCGCGAGGTCCAGACCAAGCGCGAGCAGGAGCTCCTGGGCGGCCTCGAAGAGAAGGCGCGCCTGCTCGGCTTCAACCAGGCGCTGGCGCTGCGCAGCCTGGTGGCGGACAACCTCTTCGGGGACGTCAAGGCGCTCATTTTTCAGACCGTCTCCGAGAACGGCGACATCGCCTATGGCCTGTTCCTCGACTCGGAGAACCGGGTCTGGGCGGCGAGCGGGCTGACCCTGGCGAACGAGGCGAAGGACGCGCCGAGCCTCACCGCGAAGGATCTGCAGGCCCTCGGCATCAGCACGGAGCACAAGCCCCGGGCGGCGCTGAGGCGGCGGGCGCATCCCCTGGGCGGCGTCGACGTCCTGGAGGTCACGGCGCCGGTCGTCTCGGAGGGGACCCACGCCGGGACCGTGATCTACGGCATCAGCACGAGGCACGTCGCCGAGCGGCTGGCTCAGGCCCGCGACCTCGCCGCGAGCCGGCTCGCGACCACGCTCGGGCTGATCGGGGCGCTGATCCTCGGCAGCATCGCGGCCAGCTATTTCCTCGTCAAGCGGGTGGCGGTCCACATCACCGAGCCGCTGTTGGCGCTGCGCTCGGCCGCGGGGGCCATCGCCACCGGGCTCCGCTCGAACGGGCCGCTCGCCGAGTCGACCGGCGTGGCGCGGAAGAAGTGGGAGCGCGTGCAGATCGCGAGCGGCGACGAGCTCGAGCTGCTCGGCGCGGCGTTCAACAGCATGGTCGAGGCGAACGAGCAGGCGTTCGAGGAGCTGCGCGTCAAGACCGAGCAGGCCCTCGAGGCGTCCCGGCTGAAGAGCGAGTTCCTCGCCAACATGAGCCATGAGATCCGGACGCCCATGAACGGGATCCTCGGCGTCATCCGGCTCATGCAGAACCAGGCGCTCGAAGGCAAGATGCGGCGATACGTGGAGACCGTCGACGCGTCCGCGAACACGCTGATGGCGATCATCAACGACGTCCTCGACTTCTCGAAGCTCGAGGCCGGCAAATACGTGGCGCAACACGTGTCCTACGATCTGCGCCTCGTCATCCAGGAGGTCGCGGAGCTGATGGCGAGCCAGGCGCACGAGAAGGGGCTCGAGCTCGTGTACCGCGTGGAGCGCCGCGTCCCCACCGGCGTCGTGGGCGACCCCGACCGGTTTCGCCAGGTGCTCACCAACCTGGTCGGCAACGCGATCAAGTTCACCGAGCGCGGAGAGGTGCTGATCGACGCCTCCACGCCTCCCACGCCTCAGCAGGACAAGACCTCGGCGCTGATCAAGCTCGCCGTCGTGGACACCGGCCCCGGCATCGCCCCCGACGACCAGAAGAAGCTCTTCTCCGCCTTCACGCAGGTGGACGGCTCGCTGGTCCGCAAGCACGGCGGCACCGGCCTGGGGCTGGCGATCAGCAAGCACCTGGCGGAGGCCATGGGCGGCGAGGTCGGCCTCGAGAGCACGCCGGGACAGGGCAGCCGGTTCTGGTTCACGCTCAAGGTCGGGGTCACGTCCGGGGGCGAGCAGATCCGGTCTGCCGAGTGGGCGAGCGGACGCCGCGCGCTCGTGGTGGAGATCAGCAAGAGCTGGCGCGACGTCGTCGTGGAGCACCTCGTGGCCTGGGGCTTCGACGCCCACTCCACGACCTCCGGGAGAGACGCCATCAACCAGCTGGAGCTCGGGCTGCTCGAGAATCGGCCGTTCAGCGCCGCCGTGGTCGGCGTTCAGATGCAGGATCTCGACCTCGAGGAGTTCGTCCGGACCATCCGGTCGGTGCCGACGTTGCGCAGCTTGCCCATCGTGGCGCTCTACCACATGGGGTCGAGCGTGGCGCTGAGCGGGCTCGACTCGAGCCTGGTCACGCAGCTCCCCAAGCCGCTCCGCGTGTCCGAGCTCTACAACACGCTGCAGAGCGCGCTCACCGGCGCCGCGGCCGCGCCCGTCAGCAAGCCCGGCGTGGAGCCGGGCCGGATCGCGAGCAAGCTGCCCGTGCTGGTCGTCGATGACAACGAGATCAACCGTTACGTGGCGATGGAGCAGGTGGAGCAGCTGGGCCTGCGCGTGGAGACCGCCAGCAACGGCCTGGAGGCGCTCGAGTGCGTCAAGCGAAAGCAGTATGTCGCCATCCTGATGGACTGCCAGATGCCGGTCATGGACGGGTACACCTCCACCCAGCAGATCCGTGAATGGGAGAGCGGGACGGGTCGCCACACGGTGATCATCGCGCTGACCGCGCACGCCCTGGTCGGCGAGCGGGACCGGGTGCTCGCTGCCGGGATGGACGACTACCTGGCCAAGCCGGTACGGCCTCAGTCGCTGCAGAAGACCTTGTGGCGGCACGTGATCCTGAACCGGGACGAGCCGGAGCTGACCACCACGCTCCCCGGCGCCGACAAGGATCCA
Source organism: Sorangium sp. So ce590 (assembly GCF_051521365.1). Lineage (NCBI taxonomy): Bacteria > Pseudomonadati > Myxococcota > Polyangiales > Polyangiaceae > Sorangium > Sorangium sp. So ce590. The sequence goes on along the minus strand of NZ_CP150346.1, from coordinate 1,682,891 downwards.
TCGGCCCTGCCCGTGCTCGACCCCGAGGTCCCGCGCTCGCGGAAGCTGATCCAGCTCGTCCTGAAGAACGTGCCGGGGCAGCTCGACAGCCTGGAGGCCGCCTTCCTGGAGGCGATGACGAAAGAAGTGATGGCGAGCGCGCACAAGCTGAAAGGCAGCATGCTGTCGATCGGCGCACCGCGCGTCGCCGAGCTGGCGGAGAAGATGCAGCTCGCCGCCGGCCAGGGCAATCTGCCACGGAAGGGCGACCTGGCGCGGATACGGCGGGAGTTCGATTCCGTCAGCGCCGCCCTGACGGAGGAGCTCGCCGCGACCGCCGAGGCGACCTGACGATTGCGCCGTTCTCACCATGGCCGAAGGCTCAGAACGAACCGTACCCGCATGACCCTTGTCTCGCTCGATACAAAGTGGATTGTCGCCCTGGCGATCGCCGCGATGCCGGGCGTCGCGTGGGCTCAGCCGACGGCCGCGCCAGCGCCGGGAGCGCCGAAGGCCACGGGGAAAGAGCAGCGGAACGACGCGCTCGAGGGCGTCGACCTGCTGCGGTTGCTCGCCGTCGAGGTCTCCACGGCCACCAAGACGCGGGAGACCCTGGACGACGCGCCTGCCATCGTGACGGCGATCACCGCGGAGGAGATCCGGCGCTGGGGCTACAAGAGCGTCGGCGAGGCGCTCCAGCACGTCGTCGGGTTTTACCTGGCGGACGACCACATCCTGCCCAACGCCGGCGTGCAGGGGATGACGGGCGGGCTCGGGGCGGAGAGCGGTGGAATCAAGGTGATGATCGACGGCCGCTCGGTCGCGTTCCGGACCACCAGCGGCAACTGGCTGGGAACGGAGCTGATCCCGCTCTCGGCCATCAAGCAGATCGAGGTCGTGCGCGGCCCGGCGTCGGCGCTCTACGGTGCGGACGCGTTCCTCGGCGTCGTCAACATCATCACCCTGTCGCCCGAGGACATCCCCTTCGCCGACGGCACGGTGCACGCCGGCGTGACGAAGGACCACCCGAGCGGCCGCCTCGACGTGCTCGGAGGATGGAGCGATGGCCGCTTCGACATGATGTTGATGGCCGCGGGGGAGCTCGACGACCGAAGCGGTCTGGAGATGCCCCGCCAGTCTCCGGCCCCCCGCGTCCCGACGTACAATACGGGGCGCGTGGACGCCCAGAACCTCGAGCGCCTGTCGGGGGTCATCGGCTCGCGCATCGCGTTCCGCGATCCGGACCGCGGTCACCACCTCGTGCTCAGCGCCACCTGGTCCGGCTTCCGGCGCGGCGGCGATTTCGCGCAATGGGCGCAGCTCACCGGCGGAACGGACGCCTTCGGGCGGCCTGCCGGCACCGTGGTCAGCCTGCATCAACGTCGCGTGGCGGTCGATGGACAGCTCCAGCTGAACCGAGAGCTCGCGCTCGCCGTGCAGGGCACGTACTTCCAGGGCGGCGTCCTCCCGGGGGACCGCGTGGATGTCGCCGGCGGCTGGTACTACATCGAACGGCGCATGGCCTATCGCGGCGTGGACGCGAACGTCGAGCTCCGGTGGGTCCCGTGGGACCGGTTCAACGTGATCTTGAACCTGGAGTCCGTCTATGACGACGAGGACCTGCCGTCCTTCCGCCGGGTCAGCAAGATCACGGGCGAGGCGTTTGGCTCGCCGGAGCGGGAGCAGCTCTCGGTCGAGCTTGTCGACGTCGGGGCGCTGCTCAGCGCCAACCTCAAGGTGCTGGATCCCTGGCTGAAGCTGACGGGGGGATTCCGCTACGATCACCACAGCAAATACGGCAATCAGCTGACCGGTCGCTTCGGGGCGACCTCGCACCTGGGGAAGACGGTCGTGGCCAAGCTGCTGTACGGCAGCGCCTTCAAGGCGCCGTCCCCCTATCTGCTCTATGCCGAGCCCCTCGTCCCGGGCGACGTGATCGGGAACGTGGACCTCAAGCCTCAATTCATCCACACCGTGGACGCCGAGGTGACGTGGAGGCCGGCCGCCTGGGCCTCGGCGAGCACGGGGGTGTCCTACAGCCGATTGAACGACAAGGCAGAGTTCGTCCCGCGGGGCATCAATCAAACGGCCGAGAACGTCGCCAGCCAGACGTCGCTGATCTGGGCGACGCGCGCCGAGCTGCGGCACGGCGACGCGCTCGGCGGCTACGGGTCGTTCGAGACCGTCCACTCGACCCGGGACTCCGGCCAGGTGGGCTACCAGGCGGAGCTGGTCGGTCCGGCGATGGTCGCCTACCCGAGCTGGATCGCCCGGGTCGGGGCCTACGTGAAGCTGCCGTCGCCGAGCTCCGTGCCGCTGGAGCTCTCGACGCAAGGGATCGTCGTCGGGCCCCGGCGCGCCGCGGACGCGAGCATCCTGGAGAAAGGCGGCAGCTTCGACCTGCCGCCGTATCTCGGGTGGAACGCCAGCCTGGTGGCGCGCAACCTGTGGGTCATCCCGGGTCACGAGACGACCGTGGCGTTGCGCGCCAAGAACCTCCTTGGCGCCACCGGGCCGGACCCCGGGTTCTCGGGGTTCGAGTACCCGCTTTCGCCGCGCGAGCTGTTCCTCGAGCTACGGCACCGCTACTGACTCGCGCCGATCGAGTCGAGGAAGGCGTTGTACTGGTCGACCTTGTTCCACCGGACCACGTCGAGGCCGACGTTGAGCCGGCTGTCATCGGACATCTGCGGGGCGAGGCTCGCCTGGGTCGCTTCGAGGCCGATGGTCTTGATGCCGTAGAGGATGTAGGGCACGAGATACCCGGCGTAGTACTGGCGCTGGGTGTGCGTCGCCTCGATGAGCCCCCGGCGCATGTACTCGACGGTCTTCGGATCGAAGTCGAAGGCGACGACGGGGAGCTCCGGCGCGCCCGCGGCCTCCGTGGCCATGGCGCACCGGTACGAGATGTCATGCAGGCCGAGCAACCCCACGACGGGCGGGTCCGCCGTCTTGATCTGGGCTTTCATCCATTCGATGTCACCGACCTCCCCAGCCGGGCCCCAGGCGATTTGACGCACCACGACCGTGTAGTCGGCGTCCTCGAGGACGCCCCGAGCCCCCAGCATTCGGTTCAATCCGTCGACCCAGGACGGGTCGGCGTTGCCGTGGATCACCACCGTGCCCGGCGCCGAGGGCAGCAACGCGAGCAGGGTCTGCCCTGCCGTGACGCCGGCCGACTCGCTGATGGTTCCGACATAGAGCGAACGCGTCGAGTCCTTCGCGTCGGTGTCGAGCGTCACCACAGCAGCCCCGTCGGCGACGGCCGCATCGATGTCGGCACCGATGGCGTCGCCGAAGGGCGAGACACCGATCCCTTCGGCTCCGTCCGCCACCGCCTGTTGAATCTGCTCCCCCTGGGCCTCCGCCCTCTGCTGCTGATCGCTCCCCTGTCCACTGGGCCCGACCACGTTGCCCGTGACCCCGAGCTCGCCCATGGCTCGGTTCGCCCCCGTGGTGATCGGCGTGAAGAACCCGCCGAGGGCCTTCAGCAGCACCGCCATCTGCATCGGCTCGATGGATCCCTTGTTGATCTCGGCGATGAGGTTGTCGAGCGTCGCCTCGATCTCCTTCGCGGTGAACTCGTTCTCGGGAAGCGGCGCTCGCTTGATGAGTGAGGCTCGCTCGCCCGCGCCGGTGGTGCCGCTCGTCCCGCATGCCGCCGTCGTCAGCGTGAGCCCAAAGGCCGCCATCCAGCGTCTTCGAATCAACTTCATGAGCCCCCCCTTCAAGTCAGTGGTTCGTTCGGTCGTGCGCGGGTTGATCACGTGAACTCGAGTTCACGGCGAGATCATGGCCCGGCGAGGCACCTGACGGCGATGGGGGCGAGATCGACGAAGGCGTCGCCGTTCACGGTCCATCTTTGCATGAATGAATGCCTGTTCGCCCCGTATCCGTCGAAGCCGTATTCGGCGGCTGCGCCGACGTATCGGAGACGGACCCCCGCGCGGAGCTTGGCCATCGCCGCGCCCAGATCCCGCCACGAGGCCGCTTCGTTGTCGGGGCTGTTGAGCTCACGAATGATCTTCTGCAGCTCATGTCCGGAGGAAGGGATCGTCCCGCTCTTCGCGTGGGCGTACGTGAGCCCCATCGCGATGAGGACGACCCCGTCGTAATAGAAGTGCGCTGCGGGCAGCGGGGCCTCGCCGCCCCACCGGCTGGAGAAGTGTCCGATGAAGGCGTCGGCGTTCCCTTTCTCACAGTCGACCGACGCCTCGGCCCCGTCCGTCGTGCGGCACTCGCTCCGCAGGCTCAGCGAAGGCGAGACCCCGAAGTATCCGTCGAGAGAGCCCGCAGGGATGTTGGAGAGGAGCACCTCGGTGCGCAGCGCCGGGCCGAGGAGCCAGGTGCCCGGGCGGCCGGAGACGGTCCACTCGGTCACGATGGTCGAGCCGGTGGCGGGATACGCGGCCAGGAGCGTGCGGCCGGCGCGCGCGCCGAAGGCGGTCTCGATCTTCGTCGTGTACGACGGCCGTCCCGACATGAACGTCACCGAGGGGAGGATCCTCCCGCCGAGCGAGGCGAAGCTGGTCGTGAACTCGCTGCTGACGCTGGCGTTGTAGTCGTCCGTCGCGGCCAGGCTGTTCACCGTGCTGATCCCCTCGCGAACGGCGATGAGCGCCAGCGCGCAGCCGACGTCGAACGCGGAAGGGGCGAGCCGCATCCAGCCCCCCCTCGCCTCGCTGCGCGCGACCGTGGGCGCGGCGTACCCCGGCAGCATCTGAAACGCGTCGAGCCACTTCACGTCCGGCGTGATGCGACGGGCGATCTCGTTCTCTTCGGGCCCTACGAAGTAGGCGACCCGATCCGTATAGAGCAGCTCCCACAGCTGATCGAGCCCGCGCTCCGAGCTCGAGTGGCTGTCTCGGCTCCGCAGGTCGAACGGCCTCCCGTCGATCCCCCCCGCGGCGTTCAGGTCGTCGATCGCGAGCAACATCGCTTGCTCGAGGTTGCGGCCGATGGCCGACTCGCTGCCGGAGAAGGGCAGGAGCGCCCCGATGACGACCGCATTCTCGGGGTGATCGGGCTCCGTCGGCGCGCAGGAGGCCGAGAGCAGGGACGCGAGTCCCACGAGCAGCCCGGTCTCCCTACAGCGCGACCGTCGTCGGCGAGCCGCGGGGCCCATGCCGGTTCGAGGGGAGCGATCCGACGCGGCAGGCATCCGAAGGTACATGCTTGAAGTGAAGATACGCCATCACATCGACGATCGATCTGTCAAGGGCGCATGAGCTCAAGCAACGAGTCTTGGAGCGAAGACTCGCGCCATCGTGCAATACGGAACACAACGGCCGATACCGGTTCTCAGGGATCGCGATTTTTGTCCGTGGATCGCGGTCTTCAGGCCGAGAGGTGAGACATGCGCGAGGCCAGGAGGGCCCCCGGAGCACGGGGGCAACCATGGCGCCGGGCGGGCGGGGTGAGCTTCAGGAGGGGATGCCGTCGTCCCCCGGCCGCCGGCTCGGGCCAGCCAGCTCGCCGGCGCGGCGACCACGCCGCCCGGCTCACCGCCCCGGCGCGCCGCAGATGCGGTGGACCAGATCGAGCAAGGGCTCGATCTGGAGCGGCTTCTTCAGGAGCCCCGCGACGCGGAGCCGCGACGCCTCCTGCTCGGCCCGCACATCGGCGGACACGATCACCACCGGGACTGACGAGAGCGTCGGGTCGCGCTGGAGCTCGGCGCGCAGCTGCCACCCATCCATGATCGGCATCATCAGATCGAGCAGGATCAGCGCGGGCAGCGGGTCCTTGCGCAGCATCGCGAGCGCCTCGGCGCCGTCCGACGCCTCGTCGACGTCGTAGCCCTCGAACACGAGGAGCTGCGACAGGATGCTCCTGATGTCCAGATCGTCCTCGACGACCAGGATGCGGCCCGTTTTCTCGGTCATGCTCGAACCTCACCACTGGACCGCGCCGCGCGGCACGCTTCCGCTTCGCTGCTCCACCGAGCAGCCCAGCTGCGGCCCTGCCCGGTCGAGCGTTCATGGGGCCCATGAGGCACCTTGAGCGCGCGCAACCGCCGCCGCAAGCGGACGGCCCCACGGCGTGGCGCGCAGATCGCAGAAGTCACAGAAGCGCGCCCGGCGCGCGGCCCCGCCCTCCTGCCCTCCTCTCTTCGTCGGAGGCCTCTCCCGTCGAGGACGGCGCGCCGCGCCTACTGGGCGGCCTCCTCGGGCATCTCGTCGTCGGCCTCGCCCGGGGCGCCGCCGCGCTCCTCGCCCGCCCGCGCGCGCCACGCGGGCAGGAGCACGCGGAAGCACGCGCCCTGGCCGACCTCACTCTCCACCCCGAGCTCGCCCCGGAAGCGCGTCACGATGCCGTGGCAGATCGCCAGCCCGAGCCCCGTCCCCTCCCCGATCGGCTTCGTCGTGAAGAACGGGTCGAAGATGCGGCTCCGGAGCTCGGGCGCGATCCCGGGCCCGGTGTCGCTCACCTCGATGCGCACGCGGCCGGGCGGCGCGGGGGCGGTCGTGATCCGGATCTCGTTCTCCGCCTCCTTCCCGTCCGGCAGCGCCTGCGCGGCGTTCACGAGCAGGTTCAGGATGACCTGGCCGAGCTGCGCCTCGTTCGCGTGGACGGGCGGCACCGCGCCGAGCTCCAGGACGAGCCGCGCCTTGCTCTGTATCTGCTGCTGCGCCATCCGCAGCACGAGCTGGATCACGCGGTCGACCTCGACCGGGCCGAGCTCGCCGTCGTCGGCGCGCGAGAACGTCTTCAGGCCGCCCACGATGTGCCGGACGCGCGAGCCGCCCTCCGCGGCCTCGTCGAGCGCCGAGAGGAGCGCGTCGAGGCGCGCGGCGGCGCCCTTGGCGCGGAGCTCCTTGCGCGCGAAATCGACGTTCGCGACCATGTACGCGAGGGGGTTGTTGATCTCGTGCGCCACCCCGGCCGCGAGCGTGCCGAGCGAGGCCATGCGATCGGCGAGCAGGAGCCGCGTCTCGATCTGCCGGCGCTCGGTGACGTCGGACACGGCCCCGAGCATCCGGTACGCCTTGCCGCACACGTCGCGCAGGACGATACCCCGGTCGTGGACGTCGGCGTAGCTGCCGTCCGCGAGCAGGCACCGGTACCAGAGCTCGAACGTGCTCTCGCCCCCTTCCATCGCGCGGCGCAGCCCGTTCATCACGCGGTCGCGATCGTCGGGGTGGACCCGCTCGAACCACCACGCCGCGTCCTCCTCGATGTCGGCGCCGCCCGTGCCGTAGAAGCTCCGCATGCGCTCGCTCCCTGTGACGCGCCCCGACGAGAGGTCCCAGTCCCAGAAGGCGTCGCTCGTCGCGCGCACGACGAGCCGCATGCGCTCCTCGCTCGTGCGGAGCGCGTCCTCGGCGGCCCTGCGCACCGTCATGTCCACGACGACGCCGACGCCGCGATCGCGGGCCCCCTCGACCAGGGCGGGGGCGACGAGCACGGGCAGCCGCCGCCCGTCGCGGGCGAGGAACTCCTTCTCGAACGGCGGGCAGATGCCGTGCTTCAGGACCTCCGAGAGCGCGCGCTGGTCGGCGGCGCGGAGCTCGGGCGGCGTGATCGCCACCCAGCTCAGGCGGCCCGCCTCGACTTCCTCGCGCGCGTGGCCGATCATGCCGAGGAACGCGTCGTTCGCGTCGAGGATGCTCCCCGCCGCGTCCCACACGAAGAGGCCGATCACCTCCGTGAACACGTCGCGGAAGGAGCGCGCGGCGCGCTCGAGCAGCGCGCGCTCCGCCGGCGCCCGGTCGGCCGCGCGCGCGGACGACCGCCGCCCCCACCACACCGCCGCGTCGAGCTGGATCGAGATCGACGGCTCGGTCGCCGCCGCCACGACCGTCGCGCCCGCCTCGAGCAGGGCCGTGGCCGCGCCCGCGCTCCCGGTGACGGCGACCACGGCCACGCGATCGCCGCCCGGCGCCGCGCGCAGCCGGCGGCAGAGCGCGAGCGCCTCGTCGAGCGGCCCCTCGGCCCCGAGCACGGCCACGTCGAACGGCTGGGTCGCCAGGAGATCCAGGCCCGCCTCGATGTCCCGGGCCCGGGCCGCGACGTAGCCGCGCGCCGCCGCGAGCGCCTGCGCCGCGCCCGCGGAGCCGCCTGGGAAGATCAGGATCCTGGGCTGCTGTGCTCCCGCCACCGGCGCAACATCCCGCGCGCGGCGCGCAGACGCAATACCGGCGCAGCGCGCTCCTGCTCCCCCCTGCTCCCTCACCTCCCCCCTGCTCCCTCGCCTCCCCCCTGCTCCCTCGCCTCCCCCCTGCTCCTTCGCCTCCCCTCACCCCTCTTTCCTCCCCCGCCTCACTCTCCTCCGTGCGTCACCCGACCCCGGTCCTCCGGTCGTCGAACCATTGGCATGCGTTTGCAAACCCCGCGCGCTGAGACGACTTCTTGTAACAGAGGAAATAAAGCCTTCCGCCCTGAACACCGCATTCGGTGCGGTCTTTCCAGCAGGCGAGGAGCTCCGGATCCACGGCCGGGTTGCTCGCGATCGTCATTCCCTCCTCGAGCTCCGGCATGTCGCCGGGGCAGCCCACCGGGCCGGAGGTCATCGGGACCCCCACCGTGTTCGACTCGATGCCCGTGTTGAAGATCGCCTCGGCCACCCGGCGCGCGGCGGCGGCGCGGTCCGGACCGCAGAGAGAGAGGATATCGAGGCTCGCGCGATCGACCTGAACGAGGACGAAATTGCGCCCCTCGGTGACGGTGAGCCCGAGCCCGCCCGCGGTGTACTCGTGACGGAGCAGGTCGGGCGTGTCGTCCGTGGCTTCGTGGAGCGCGTGGCGCGCCCCCACCGCCTCGCTGTGCGGGTTGAGCTCGCTCCGGAAGATGGAGTCGCACCAGTACAGCGAATCGGCGCGTGCCTGGGCCGGCACCTCGTCGAACCGCCCGACCGGCGTGAAGCCGTCCGGGGCCACGCGCGCCACGGCCGAGAGCCACGCCGCGACCCTGGCGCCGACCTCCTGCGTGAGACATTCCTGCGCGTTCATCGCCCACCTCCAGAACGTCCGTATCTCGCCACGATCTTCTCGACGCGGTAACCGTCGTTCGGCGCCGAGCTGAACCAGATGAGCCCCCAGAAGACGCCCAGGATCGGCTCCACGCTGTCGAACACCCCGGCGCCCCCCGCGTAGTACCGCGTCACGCCGCCGTGCGTGAACTCGAGGAGGGCCTCGTACCGGTTGAGCCCCGGGCTGAGCGACCCGTCGGGGAGGCGCGTATGGGAGGCGGGATAGGTCCTCCCCTCCTCGACCGGGCCGTCGATGAGCGCCGCGCGCCACACGCGGCCGCCCTCGACCTTCGCCACATCGAGCCCCGCCCACGGCTGCTCCTCCAGATCGGCCGACAGGGTCCTGCGCCCGCCGTCCACGTTGGGATCGCCCCAGACCACGAGGATGCGCGTCCGCCCGGGGATCCCGAGCTGGCGCAGCATCCCGCGGAGGAGGCGGACGATCGCCTGGCACTCGCCCGTCTCCTCCACGTAATCGGTCATCGCCCAGGCCCCGCCCTGGTCGTTCAGGTACGTCGGGTGGTGGTACTCCCGGGGCACCCTGGGGCTCGGCAGGAGCGTGTAGGTCGGGAACCTGGCCATGATCCCGTAGACGATCTCGTGGGGGTCGAGGGTGTTGAGCGGCGAGATCCAGGAGACCGCCCTGTCCATCCGCTTCAAGGTCACCCCGTCTTCCTGCCAGACGTCCTGTCGGTCGGTCTGCGGCCTGCCCATCGTGACATAAACGACGTTCGAGGTCCGGCCGGGCGACAGCGTGGCTCCACCGCCCGCCGACCAGCTCAGGTTGAGGTCGAATTTCTGGATCCTCCTCCCGATCTTCCGCGCGGACGAGAGCTCGAGCGGCGCGGGGCTGGCGGCGACGCCCCGGCTCTCGAAGGTGAGCCCCGCCGGCCCGACGCCGCGGATCTCGACCGGCGCCGCGCCGGGCGCGCCGCCGCTCGACGACAGCCCGAGCCGGATGACGACGCTCCGGCCCATCGAGATCGACAGAGGGACGGCGCGCTCCGGCGTCCACTCGGGCCGGGGGCACGGGTCGCCCGCGTTCCTCCAGCGAGTCTCCCCCGCGCAGCCTTTCAGGAGACCGTGATCGGACACGAACTCGATGGATTTCAGCGCGATGGACTGCGCAGCATCGGGCTGCGGGGTCTCCGTGGTCGGATCCGCCATATCGACCTTCCTCGCTCACGGCGTTCATGGACTCGACACCTGCCGGGCCACCCGCCGATTCACGGGGATCGTAACGCCGGAGCCGGCCGGGCCAAGTCGGGAGTCGACCCAGGGGGCGAAGGCGCTCGGCCGACGGCGCGCCGTCGGCAAGCCCGCGCGCCGGTAGACCCGGAGGCCCGCGCGCCCGCGCGTCACGAGCCGGGTTCCTGCGGCAGCGCACCCGAGCTAGATTGCGCGCATGCCCAACAGCCTGTTCATCGTGCACGTCCATGTGCACGTCAGACCCGAGCTCACCGACGCCTTCCGCCAGGCGACGCTCGAGAACGCGCGCGCGAGCGTCAAGGAGCCGGGGATCGCCCGGTTCGACGTCGTCCAGGACATCGAGGATCCCGCGCGCTTCGTGCTCGTCGAGATCTACAGGACCCAGGAGGCGCCGGCCGCGCACAAGGAAACGGAGCATTACAAGCGGTGGCGGGACACCGTCGCGGAGATGATGGCCGAGCCGCGGACCAGCCGGAAATACGTCAATCTCTTCCCTGACGACGGGGGGGTTTGACATGGCGTCTCCGGCCAACCCGCTCGCCTTCGAGCTCGCCACCGCGACGCGCATCGTCTTCGGCGCGGGCAAGCTCGCCGAGGTGCCCGCGGCCGTGCGGGCCCTCGGCGGGACGCGGGCGCTCGTCGTCACCGGGCAGCGCCCCGGCCGCGCCGCGCCGCTGCTCGCCGCGCTCGCCGAGGCGAAGATCGGCGCCGTGACCTTCGCCGTCGCGGGCGAGCCCACCGTGGAGATCGCCCGCGAGGGCACGTCGAGGGCCGCGGCCGAGCGGTGCGACGTCGTCGTGGCCCTGGGCGGCGGCAGCGCGCTCGACGCCGGCAAGGCGATCGCCGCGCTCCTCGCGAACGGCGGCGACCCGCTCGACTACCTCGAGGTCATCGGCCAGGGGAAAGCGCTTTCCAAACCGGCCGTGCCGTTCGTGGCGATCCCGACGACGGCGGGCACCGGCTCGGAGGTGACGCGCAACGCGGTGCTCGCGTCCCGGGAGGCCGGCGTGAAGGCGAGCCTGCGCAGCCCGCACATGCTGCCGCGCCTCGCGGTGATCGACCCCGATCTGCTCGCGGGCGCGCCGCCCGAGGTGCTCGCGTCGAGCGGGCTCGACGCGCTCTCGCAGCTCATCGAGCCGTTCCTGTCGAGCCGCAGCAACCCGATCACGGACGGGCTCGCGCGCGAGGGCATCCGCCGCTCGGCGCGCTCGCTGCGCCGCGCGGTCCTCGAGGGCCCCGACGCGCCGGCCCGGGACGACCTCGCCGTGGCCAGCCTGCTCGGCGGCCTGTGCCTGGCGAACGCCGGCCTCGGGGCGGTCCACGGCTTCGCCGCGCCGGTGGGCGGCACGTTCGACGCGCCCCACGGCGCCGTGTGCGCCGCGCTCCTGCCGGCCGTCCTCGAGGTGAACCTGCGGGCGCTGCGCGCGCGCGCCCCGGATCACCCCGCGCTGCCGCGCCTGGATGAGCTCGCGGCGCTCGTCACGGGGCGCGCCGGGGCCGGCGCCGAGGAGGGGATCGCGTGGGTGCGCGAGCTCTGCCGCGACCTCGCGATCCCGGGGCTCCGGCGCTACGGCGTGAGCGAGGCGGACCTCCCGGCGCTTGTCGTCAAGGCCAGGGCGGCGAGCAGCATGAAGGCGAACCCGCTGCCGCTCACCGACGAGGAGCTGACCGACATCGCCGCGGCGTCCTTGTGACGGCGGCGCCGGTGGTATCATCCCGAGGTGGCAAGCCCCTACCGCACGAGGCCGTCCTCCTCGCCTGCCCGGCCGACCGATGAGAGGCGGCTCGGCGTGGCGACCGTGGCCTTCGGCCTCGCCTGCGGCGTGATGGGGCTGTCGCTCGCCGACGAGGGTCGGGCAGAGTGCGCGCTGCTCACGGGCCTCGGCGGCTTCGCCCTGCTCCTCCAGCGCGAGGGCGCTCGCTAGCCTCCCCCTCCCCATCCCCGACGACCGGAGCTCGATGAAGAACGATCCCGCCCCGACGAATCCCACCCTCGACGCCATGCTCGCCGCCCAGCGCATCGCGTTTGCGCCCGTCATGTTCCAGGTGGCGCGGGTCATGCGAAACCGCGGCGTCCTCAGGGCGCTCCAGCGCGCCGGCAAGGGCGGCCGGACGGCGGCGGAGGTCGCTCAGGACACCGGCCTCACCGCCTACGCGACAAAGACCTTGCTGGAGGCGAGCCTGAGCTTCGGCCTGGTGGAGCCCGCCGGCGACCGCGGCGAGCGTGGAGAGCGCTACGCGATCACGCGGGTCGGGCTCATCGTCGAGAACGACCGGATGACCCGTATCAACATGGATTTCATCCATGACGTTTGCTACGAGGGCATGCGTTTCCTCGACGAGGCCATCGAGGGTGGCAAGCCGGCGGGCCTGAAGGTCTTCGGCGAGTGGCCGACGGTCTACGAGGCGCTCCCGGCGCTCCCGCCGAAGGTGAGGGAGAGCTGGTTCGCCTTCGATCACCTCTACTCCGACTCGGCGTTCCCGCAGGCGCTGCCCGTCGTGTTCGAGCGTCGGCCGAGGACGCTGCTCGACATCGGCGGCAACACCGGTCGATGGGCGGTCCAGTGCTGCACGCACGACCCCGACGTGCGGGTCACCATCCTGGATCTGCCGGGCCAGCTCGAGGACGCGCGCGTCAACGTGGAGCAGCACGGCCTGCTCGGCCGGGTCATGGGCACGCCCATCGACTTCCTGGATCACGGCCAGGCGTTCCCGACAGGCTTCGACGCCATCTGGATGAGCCAGTTCCTCGTGTGCTTCTCCGAGGCGGACATCCTCCAGATCCTCCGCCGGGCGCGCGCCGCCATGGGGGAGAAGACGGAGCTCTGGATCCTCGACACGTTCTGGGATCGGCAGGAGAACGAGGTGGCGGTCCACTGCCTGCACGGCTCTTCCCTGTATTTCACGTGCCTCGCGAACGGGAACAGCCGCATGTACAGCGCCGCCGACATCAAGCGCTGCATCGATGAGGCGGGGCTCACCGTCGACGCGGAGATCGACCATCTCGGCCTCGCCCACACGCTGCTCCGGTGCCGCCGGCGCGACGTGCCCGCAGAGAAGCGCGGGTGAGCCGCTGGACGGCGGAGAGCGCGTAGCAACCTGGACGATCCGGCCCCCGGGCGGGCGGTGACACGACGGATGAGGCGGCCCGCGGCGCGTCGGGCGCGTTCGAACGGCTTTCGCCTGCGGTCCTCGCGGTGCATAGTGGGAAGCCCCGACGGCGCGCCGCGCCATGGACCCACAAGGAGAAACCGTCGTGTCCCATCCTCCGCTCACCCAGCTCTCCGACGAGGAGCGCCTCTTCCGCGACTCGGTGCTTGATTTCGCCAGGAAGCGCATCGCGCCGCGCGCGGCGGCGATGGACGAGCAGGGCGCGCTCGACCGCGATCTGCTCCCTCCGCTGTTCGATCTCGGCCTCATGGGCATCGAGATCCCGGAGTCTTACGGGGGCTCCGGCGCGAGCTTCTTCAACGCGATCCTCGCGGTCGAGGCGCTCGCCGTCGTCGACCCGAGCCTCAGCGTGCTCATCGACGTGCAGAACACGCTGGTGGCCAATGCGTTCCTCCGCTGGGGCAGCGAAGCGCAGAAGGAGAAGTACCTCCCGCGGCTGAGCCGTGACTGGGTGGGCTCGTATGCGCTGAGCGAGGCGGGCTCCGGCTCGGACGCGTTCGCGCTCTCGGCCCGGGCCGAGCGCAAGGGCGACCGCTGGGTCCTGAACGGCCGCAAGCTGTGGATCACGAACGCGAACGAGAGCTCGCTGTTCCTCGTGTTCGCCAGCGTCGACCCGTCGAAGGGGTACAAGGGCATCACGGCCTTCGTGGTCGAGCGCTCTTTCCCTGGGTTCTCGGTGGGCAAGAAGGAGAACAAGCTCGGGATCCGCGCCTCCAGCACGTGCGAGCTCGTCCTCGAGGACTGCGAGGTGCCGGAGGGCAACGTGCTCGGCGAGGTCGGCAAGGGCTACAAGATCGCGATCGAGACCTTGAACGAGGGTCGGATCGGCATCGGCGCGCAGATGCTCGGCCTGGCCGCGGGGGCGTTCGAGCACGCGATGCGCTACATGGGCGAGCGGAAGCAGTTCGGGCAGTCGATCGCGAGCTTCCAGGGCGTGCAGTTCCAGTATGCGCGGGTGGCCATGGAGATCGAGGCCGCGCGCCTCCTCGTCTACAACGCCGCTCGGCTCAAGGACGCGGGCCAGCCGTTCGTGAAGGAGGCTGCGATGGCCAAGCTGTTCGCGTCCGAGGTGGCCGAGCGGACGGCGTCGCTCAGCATCGAGTTCATGGGCGGCGTCGGGTTTACCAGGGACTATCCGGTCGAGAAGCTCTACCGCGACGCGAAGATCGGGAAGATCTACGAGGGCACGTCGAACATGCAGCTGTCCACGATCGCGAAGCTGCTCCAGACCGAGTACGACGTGAAGGGCTGAGCGGGGGCCCGCCGGAACAATCCGCAGGGCCCTGGCCGCGTCACGGCATCTGTCGCTTGAGATCGGCGAGCGAGCGCAGCGTCGACACCTGCTGCGGCAGGATCACGTCGCGGACCAGGACGTGCGACTCGGAGTCGAGCTCCTCGATGTCGTTCCGGTAGTCCTTCAGGCCGTAATCCTCTCCCTCCGCGAGCACCGAGAGCGCCGTCCTGTCGCCGAGCGCCAGCGCGGTCCGCTCGACGACCTTGGCCAACGCGCCCCATGGCCCGGAGCTCGACGGCGGGTCGCCTCCGAGCTCCTCGATCCTCCGGCGCAGCAGCTGCACCCGCGCCTGGTGCGACGCCAGGTTGCGCCGCAGCCGCTCGATCACCCGATCCTCGTGCGCGGCGGCGATCGCCTGACGGTAGGTCTCCACCGCGGACATCTCGCCGCGGCAGAACGATTTGAGCTGCTCGATCGCGTCGTCATCGATCAGGCCATCGAGGCCCACGCTCTCCTCTGCGTATGCGAGCTGTTCCATGGGTACTCTCCTGAGGTTGCTGATGAACGCCGATTCGTCTCCTCCCTACCTCCCGAGCAGCAGCCACCGCGCCCTGCGTCCGCGCGAGGATGGTGAGCGAGACCGCCACAATCGGACCTCGCCGCGGAGAGCTTACGACCTCTTGCCTCAGGGGTACATTTTCGCCTCACACGGGGTCGGCCTCGGTTGAACTCCTTGGATTTTATTCAAATCCCGTTCCACTCGCACGGAGATTCGCTCTCCCTTCGCAGAACATGAAACGTACCGGACGTGTCCGTCGCGAGAGGTCTGCGAGCTCACAGATGGGTGGCAGAACACCTCGCGCCCGGGGCACAATGCCACGGCGAGGCGGTCACGCTGTGACGGATGGACACGGCGATCTCGGCAGCGCCCCCGCGGCACGGCGCGGGGCGCGGAGAGCGCGGCGCGGGGGGTCGTGGCGCTGGCGCTCTGCGCGGCGCGTCGAGCTCAGAGGGCTCCCTCCAGGGCCGCGCCCCGCGACCGCTCGCGGTGCGCCTCGTCGATGAACCGCCGCATCGCCGTGTCGATCGCCGCGATCGCCATGCGCTGGAACATGCGCAGCGGCAGCGGCACGTCGATCTCGAGATCGACGGTCCGGGGCCGGAGCTCGATCCGCCCTCCGAGCTTGCAGCCCTTGAAAGAGAAGCCGAGATCCGCGCGCCGCTCGTCGCTCCAGAGCATGGACGGGGCGTACTCCGCGTACCGGTCGCAATACTGCGCCATCGCCCTCAGGACGGCACTCTTCGCCTCTTCGTCGTTCAGGTCGTGATGGACCGTGTGCTTCATGATGACCTCGGGTGATGGCTGGAAGCTCGGCTCCAGCGGGAGCTGACGCGCGACAGGCTCGGCAGCCCGTCGGTCATAGAGAGCAAGCTGGGTGCCGCCGGCTCCGGCGGGGACGACCGCCCCGACCCGACAATTTCTCCGGAAATCCGGGCAAAATCGCGCACATCTGCGCGCTGTGCGTGGCGAGGTCCGCCACACGCGAGACAGATCGCTACGGCGAGCCCAGCGCCCGCCCGCTCACGTCACGGGTCAGCTCGGCGGCACGGCACGTGCGTTCCACCCGTTCATGCAGGGAGCTGGCGCCGTGAGGTCACCGTCTGGGCTCAGAGGGTGGCTCGGCCCGCGCGCGAGCAAGGCGCTGAAGGCGGTGTTGATCCTGCCGGTCGCGCTATGGCTCGGCTACGTCGTGATCGTCAACGTCCTGCTGAGCACGAAGCTCATGGCGAGGCTCGTCAGCTACAACCCGATCGACGTAACGCTGTTCTACGGCTCGGCGTGGAGCCTCTGGCCGGGCGTCGTGCACGTCGAGGAGATCCGGCTCAGCGGGGCCGACAGCACGCTGGAGTGGGCGGTGGTGCTCGACGAGGTGCACGCCGACATCCACCTGACCGATCTGCTCTGGAAGAAGTTCCATGCGGAGGACGTCCGCGGGGAAGGCTTCATGTTCCGCATGCGCTTGCTCGTGGATCCGACGAGCGAGCGCGATCTGGAGGCGCCGCACATCCAGGCGCTGCCCCCCATCCCGGAGTTCACCAACCCTCCGCTCAAGCCGGAGCTGCCGCCGAAGCGCGATCTCGAGAGCTCGGACGAGGGCTACAACCTCTGGACAGTGCACCTGGAGGGCGTGGACACGACGCTCGAGGAGGTCTGGATCCAGCAGGTCCGGTATGCCGGCGGCGGCCGCGTGCGCGGGGGGTTCTACTACAAGCCGCTCCGCTCGGTCCGCGTCGGGCCGATCGCGCTGGAGCTCCGGTCGGGCGAGGTCCACCTCGCCGACCGCGTCATCGCGCGGCTCGACGCCGACGCCGACGTGACGATGAACACGTTCGATCCGCGCGACATCGAGGGGCTCGACATCCTCGACACGACCTGGGCGCGCGTGCGCCTCGACGCGCAGCTGCCGGGGCTCGACTTCATCCACTTTTACACGGGCGAGGGCGCCGAGCCGCGGATCGAGGACGGGAGCGGAGGGCTCCGGACGAACCTCGTCGTGAACCGGGGGAAGCTCGAGCCGGGCAGCTCCCTCTCGTACGGGACGAGCCACCTCGTGGCCTCCGCCTCGTCGCACCGGGCGACCGTCGCGGCGGACGTGGATCTCCGCGTCGACGAGCGCGGGGAGGCGCGCCTCGCGGTGGCGGTGCCCCGCGCGACGCTCGAGCGCCCGGAGAAGGGGCTGCCGCCCATCGTGGTGGAGAGGGCGAGCGCCGTCTTCGATGCGCCGGAGCTCCACCTCCTGCGGCTCCCGCCGGGGTTCTCGTCGAAGGTGGATGTCGTCGCCGCGGCGATCCCGGATCTTCGCTGGCTGAACGCGGACGGCGCCGCGCCGGACGCGCCGCGGTTCACGGGCGGCGCCGCGTTCGTGCGGAGCAGCCTCGATATCGACCGGCTGGGCCGCGGGACGGGCGCGCTGAGCCTCCTGCTCAAGCACGGGGCGCTGACGTGGAAGGAGACCCGCGTGAAGGGCGACGTCGAGGCGCGCGTGGCGCTCGCCGCGGCGAACGTCCTTGGCCCGACGGCCACGCTCGGGAAGAGCCGGATCGAGATCAAGGACCTCGCGATCGAGCACGAGGGCGAGGCGTGGCCGGGCTGGTGGGCGCGCGTCGACATCGACGACGCGAAGGTGGGACGGGGGCTGATCGAGGCGGCGATCCGGCTCGAGTGCAAGGACGCGATGCCTGCGGTGAAGCTGCTCGACGCCGAGGACGTCATCCCCAGGTGGGCCGCGGGGCTCCTCACCATGGAGGGGCTCAAGGCGTCGGCGACGGTGAGGCGGAAGGAGCGCGACGTCGATTTCAGGCTGCTGGAGGCGCAGGGGGGAAACCTCGCCATCCGCGGGCGGCTCACGAAGTCGGACGGACAGGAGCCGCTCGGAGCGTTCCTCGTGAAGAGCGGGCTGCTCTCGCTGGGGATCGGCCTCGATCGGGACGGGGCCGGCGTGCACCCGCTCGTGGGCGACGACTGGGTGAACGAGAAGATGGCCGCGCTGGGCCGGTGAGCCGCCGCCCGCGGGCGAGGGGCCGATGGGTTTGCGCGCGGCGCGGAGATGCGCTGAGGTGCCGCATGGACGAGGCCATCCGGATCCGCGCCGCCCGGCCGACCGACGCTGACCGGGGGGCCGTGGCGCGCCTCAACGCCGCCGTCCCGCGCGAGGAGCGGCACGACATCGAGCCGCGCTCTCCCGGCGCGCTGGGGGAGCTCGACGCGCTGCTCGCGCGGCGCGGCCACGCGCTCGGGCGCCACGTGGCCGAGGTGGTCGCGACGGGCGAGGTCGTGGCGTACGGGCACTGGTTCCACGTCCCGTGGGCGCATCACCCGGCGCGGTTCTGGTGCTCCGTGCGGTGCGCTCCGGGCCACCGCCGCCGCGGCATCGGCGCCCGGCTCTTCGCGGCGATGGAGCGCGACCTCGAGCGCCTGGGCGCCCGCGAGCTCCGCGCCATGGCGCGCGAGACGCAGCCGGAGATGGTCGCGCTCGCGGCGAGGCGGGGCTTCCGGGAGCTCTTCCGGAGCTGGGATTTCGAGCTCGATCTCGCGCCGGGGGGCGCGCCGCGCGCCGGGGAGGGCGCGCCGCGCGCCGGGGAGGGCGCGCCGCCGCCGGGCATCGCGATCGCGCCGCTCTCGGAGGAGCGGGCGCGCCGGCCCGGGTGGCTCCTGGAGCTGCACGCGCTCTACCTCGCCGTGAGCCGCGAGGTGCCGCTGCCGAACCACGTCGACCCCGAGCTGCCGGCAGAGGCGTTCGCTGCCTACCTGGAAGGGTCGCCGGCGTCGCTGCCCGAGGCGTGCTTCCTCGCGAAGGAGGGAGGCCGGTACGTCGGGCTGTGCATCCTGCACCGGAACGAGGAAGACCCCGCGTGCCTCGACCACCTGTTCACGGGCGTGGCGGCGGGGAGCCGCGGGCGCGGGGTGGCGAGGGCGCTCAAGCTGGAGACGGTCGCCTTCGCGCGGCGCCGGGGCTACGCGCGGATCGCGACGGCGGTCGAGTCGAACAACCCGGGGATGCTGGCGCTGAACGAGCAGCTCGGGTTCGTGCGGCGCGGGGGCCTCGTCGTGCTCGAGAAGCGGCTGTAGGGGCCGCGAGGCGCTCCCTGCGCGAGGCGCGGGCGCTTCGAGCTGCGCGCGCCTCCCGCTTCACGTCGCCAGATCGCGCTTCAGCCGATCGAGGAGATCGACCGCGGCGCCGCGCGCGGGAGAGGCACACCGGGAGACGGAAGCAAGAGCTCCACCGCTCCACCTCGACTTGAGGGGTTCCCCCTCACGGGAAGGCCGGCGCGGCCAGCTCGTTGAGGTACTCCTCGAGGTTCGTGTAGCCGTCCCCGTCGTCATCCCCGTTCCGGTCGTCGGCGCCGTTCGGGTCGAGGTTTCGGTCCGTTTCCCAGGCGTCGGGCATGCCATCACGATCCGTGTCGGCCATCGGCGCTCCGATGGCGAGCGCACCGTATCCATCGGCGCCCGCGCCGAGGTCCGACTCGTCCTGGATCTTGATCCCGCCTTGCTCGCCGAGTTGTCGCACGAGCAAGGCATCGACCTCATCGCGGGCAGGAATCACCGCGCCAGCCCCGGCCATCACGCGCTCGTAGGCCAGAGGCGCATCGTCGGTGCAGACCTGCGGCGCGGCGAGCCGCTCGTTCAGCTGCGTCGCCGTACCCACCATGCTCCAGTCGTCCTTCGATACGTCGAGCACGCCGTTGCCGTTACCGTCGAGCAGGTTGCCCTCGAAATAGAGGTTGTACGTGGGGACCCCATCCGCGTTGGTCGACCCCGACACGAACGCCTGGGTCGCGGTCCGCTCGCCGTGGGAAATGAAGTAATTGCCGACGGCGTTCGCGTAGTGCATGCCGTTCGCCGTGTCCGCCATGATGAACGGGTGCTTGCTGATGCTCCAGCCCTGCGACTCGCCGTACGGATCAGGAGCGTTCCAGCCATAGATGACGTTGTTGACGAAGTCGAGCACGCGCCCGTCCTCGGAGCGCGCCTTCGGGTTGCGCGTACCGTTGAAAGCATAAATGGAGTGATGGATCGTGGCGTTGCTCGCGGTGAGGAGCGACCCTGCGGAGTGGTTGTTGCGCGCGAGTCCCCAGGCGACGATCGACCATTGCACCGTGAGGTTCCTCGGCCCCACGGCTTCGTCCCCTGGCATGGAGAAGTTCTCGTCGGTCCCGAAGCCGACCGAGCAGTGGTCGATCATCACATCGCTCGCCGCCGAGCTCACGGTCATCGCGTCGTCCCTCGCCGTGGTCGCGACGATGCCGCGCCGGACCCGCAGAAAGCGAACGATGATGTTATGGCCCCCGATGGAGAATTTCCTGCCTCGGACCCCGACGCCGCCCCCCGGAGCCGTCTGTCCGGCGATGGTGATGTTGTTCTGCGTGATTCCCAGATTGCTGCTGAGCGTGATCCACCCGCTCACGTCGAACACGACCGTCCGGTTGCCCGCGCTCACGCATTCCCTGAGGGAGCCTGGGCCCGAATCGTCGAGGTGGGTCACATGACACACGTCCCCGCCGCGCCCGCCTGACGACAGGCGGCCGAACCCCTCGGCCCCAGGGAACGCGAGCCGCTGTCCTGTCGCGAGGGGCTCACAGGGCGCCGGCCCTGCGGGGGTCCCTCCCGCGCTTCCCGAGCTGCCCTCGCCGGCGCCCGTCCCGCCGCCTCCAGCGCTGACCGGGCTGCCGCCCGTCCCGCCGCTGCCCGAGCTCACGGCGACGGTTTCACCGCCGCCGGACGCGCTGCCGCCCGAGGACCCGCCGGCCCCGACCGTCCCTGGGTCCCCGCGCGAACCGTTGCCGGAGCTGCAAGCGGCAGAGAGGATCGTGATGCACAGAGCCCATGGTTCGAGGTGGCGCATGAGCCATCCCTCAGCACGACCGCCAAGCCACGGCAAGGAGGCGCCCTGTTACAGGGTGATGACGACCTTCCCGCGCACCCTGCCCTCCGATGTGCCGGAAGGTGAGCGAGATCCGCGACGTCCGGCCCTCGCCCTCCGCGTCGCCCTCCCGCCGGATGCTCTCCTGGAGGACAGCGCGCGTGAGGGCTCATCCGTCACCGGGGACGAGCGGCGCTCTGGCCCTGAGCGCCTCGAATCGTCTTGCCTTGTTCGCCTGCGGGGGCGCTCCGTTGCTGGCGCAGGATGGAGTGCTTCAGCCCGGCCTGCAGGTTCGACAGCGTGATGAGGTTCTGCAGATCGAGCCCGAGGCTCACGACCGTCTGGGCGACGGTCGGCCGGATCCCCGTGATGATGCCCTCGGCGCCGAGCAGCTGGAGGGCGCGGATGAGCTTGATGATGTAGTTGGCGGTCTGGGTGTCCACCGTCTCGACGCCGGTGAGATCCAGGATGGTGCACCGCGCCTGCGTGCGGACGACGGCCTCGAGCAGGCTGTCCATCACCTCCGCTGTCCTCGCGCTGTCGATGACCCCGATCATCGGCAGCGCCAGCACCCCGTCCCAGACCTGAAGGATGGGCGTCGACAGATCGCGAATGACCCGCTGCTGCACCTCGATGAGCGCCAGCTTGTCCTGGAGCTCCTGCTCCCGGCTGTGGCTCTCGGAGATGTCGATCGAGACGCACGCGGCCGCCATGGTCGTCTCGCCGCCGGAGCGGACGGGCATGAACCAGGTCTCCCAGGTGCGGCCGTTCGCCTCCGCGACGTTGTGGGACGCCTCGCCGTCCAGGGCCTGTCTCAGCGCCGTCATGTCCTTGCCCGCGTAGAGCTCGAACACGTTCTGCCCGAGAGCCCATCCCGGGGCCAGACCGAGCACCTTCAGCGCCGCGCCATCGTAGTAGAGGAACGTGCCCTCCTCGTCGACTGCCCAGCACGAGACCGGGAGGCTCTCCACGATGGTGCGGAGCAGGTGCTCCTCGAGGGCGTGGCGCGCCTCTTTCTGGACCCGCGCCGTCACATCCCGCCCGAAGCACACGACGCCGGTCACCTCCCCCCGCTCGTCGACGATGCGCTCGTGCAGCCACTCGCAGTGCGTCTCGCCCCCGTCCTTGCGGACATGGGCCCAGATCCGGGGCTCTCCGGCGTCCTCCTCGAGCAACCGCCGCCACGCCGCGGCGTCGCCCCGCGCGGCGACCAGCGCGTCGATCCTCCGGCCGATCGCCTCTCCCGGCGCGAAGCCGAGCAGGCGCTCCGCCGCACCGTTCCAGGCGACGATGTCGAGATCGCGGGAGAGCTCGACGATCCCGAGCGGCGCTCGCTGCAAGAGGGCCGCGTACCAGTCCGCTGACCTCACGGTAGATCCGGACGTTCCCTGCGGTGGTCTCGTGCTCCCCATGAAGACGTTATACGACGACCCGCGCAGCGCGGACAGAGCTCGCGCAGTGAGCGCTGATTTCGGCTCATCGCCTTTCAACCTGCTCGGTGCCCTCGCGCCAGGATGGCTCGTGCCGCGCGGGCGCCACGAAGCGCACGCGTCAGCCCTCGCCCGAGAGCAGCGCGGCGATCGCGGCGCGCTGCCCTCGCGGCCGCCCGGCCGCGTCGGCGTGGGCCATGTCGAGGGCGGCCAGCACCGTCGAGAGCGTCGTCTGGTCCAGGACCGACGATGCCTCGATGGCCTGGAGGTCCTCTCCAACGAAGTTCCTCGGGCAGGCGTCGATGACCGGCAGTGCCCGCCCGCCGGCCGGCGCGAACCGGATGGGCAGGCCGTGGGTGCGGCAGATGAGCGGCCGCGCCGCGTAGATCGCGCACCGCCCCTCCCCGTCGAGCGCCGGGCACACGCCGGGGTCGCCCGCCCGCGCGCGCCCGGCGAGCGCCGCGCGGTCGGCCTCCGGGAGCGCCGCGAGCGCCTCGCGGATGGCGTCGGCCTCGATCGACGTCACCGAGAACCGCCGCCGGCAGCAGTCGCTGCACCCCGACGCGCAGGCCATCCGCCCGCCGTGGCGCGCGCTCGCGCTCGAGAAGAACGCGTCAACCTTGGCGAAGAGCTCGCGGAGGCGCTCGATCGGCGGGGGATTCACGCGCCGGGTTCTAGCAGCCGATGCCGTCGCGGGCATGGGTAGTCATCGACGGGGATCACGCGCACCGGCTGGCGCTCGCTCGGCTCGCTCATGAGAACCCAGGAGGTCGCGATGCGACCGCAGCGTCAGGCACCTCTCACCGCGCTCTCTGCGGCGCCGCCGGGAAGGTGCGCGTCGTCATGACGCCGGCGCAGCAAGAGGTTCTCTCCCAGCGCCCACATCTCGGCTCCGCTCCCGCGCACCTCGAACAGGGTGCTCCAGGCGCCGGACGCCTCGCCTCGCCAGGTCCAGCCGCCATCCGTCGAGCGCAGGAGAACTCCATCGAGGCCGCACGCCCAGAGCGTCCCGGCCTCGTCTCCCCAGACGCTCCTGAGGCTGCCGGAGACCTGAGCCAGCACCTCCCAGGTCGCGCCGCCGTCCCGGGAGCGCAGCACGTCGCTGAGGGTCATTCCGCCGACCGCGAAGAGCTCGTCGCCCCTGCCCCAGATCGCCGACAGATCACGCGTGCTGCCGCTCTCGACAGCTTCCCACGTGGCGCCGTCATCGGCCGTGCGGACGATGGCGCCGCCGCGGCCCACCGCCACGGCGAGCTGCTCCGGCCCTGCCCAGACGGCGCCGAGGCGCGGCTCGGGCGGGGTCTCCAGCGCGATCCATCGGTATCCGTCCGCGCTGAGGCGGCAGACCCGGCCATCGAGGACGGCGAACGCTCTCCCTGCGCCCTGACCGTGCACCGAGGAGCCGCCGGGCGTGCCCGTCACGTCGATCCAGCGATGTCCGCCGTCCCTGGACCGGATCTGCGCGACGCCCTCGCCGACAGCCAGGATCTCCTCGCCGCGACCCCACACGGCGATCAGCGAGCCGGCGCCCTCCTCGGCGCTCCGCTCCCAGGTCTGGCCACCATCGCGGGTCCACGCGGCGCTCCCCCCGTCGCCCACAAGCACGACCCTCCCGGATCCCTCGACCCAGAGTCCCCGGAATTTCCCCCGGAGAGGCACCTTCTCCCACGGGCCCTCGAGCGGCGCGTCCCCTGCCTGGACTGGCACCTTGGCGAAGGTCTTGCCGCCGTCGATGGACCGGAAGGCGGGGCCAGTCCCCACGCACCAGATCGAAGCCTGGTCGTCGCTCCACACCGCGTACCGCTGCTGATCGGACTTCATCGATGGGCGCGCCCAGGTGCGGCCCTCGTCGTCGCTGACCGCCAGGAAGCCGCTGTCGCCGGCCGCGATCATCCGGCCGGCGGAGCCGAGCCACAGCGCCTGGATGGAGCGCCCGCTCCCGGTCGAGCGCGACTCCCACGAGGCGCCCCCGTCCCGGCTCGTGTGGACATGACCGTCGCCGTCGCCCACGACCACGATCCCTCCGCGCGCGCAGAGCGCCCGCGGAGACCGGCCGGGGACCTTGTGGCGCGCCCATGTCGCTCCTTGCAGGGTGGCGAGCTCTCCTTCGAGCGCGAGCGCGAGGAAGCGGCCCTCGGCGTCCATGGCAGCGGCCTCCAGACAGAGGTCGTCGAGCCTCGGCCCGGCTTCCCAGGTCCGGCCATGATCGCGCGAGCGGAGCACCGTCCCGCCGAGCCCCACGGCGATGGCCTCGCCGTCGTCGCGCAGGGCGACGCCGCGCAGGTCGGCCTCCGCGCCGCAGCTCACGTCGGACCAGCGCTGCCCCTCGTCGCTCGAGGACACCAGGGTGCCGCGCTGGCCGGCGGCGATCAGCGCCGGGCCGGCGCCTGCGAGCGCGCTCAGGTCCTGGCGGACGGGCGTTTGCATCCTTCTCCAGCGCTGGCCGCGATCCTCCGAGCGCAGCACGTGCCCTTCGGAGCCCACGATGACGAGCAGGTGACCTCGCCCCCAGAGGGCTCTGTGCCGGATAGTCATTCCAGGCAGGATAGCAGGGGCGTCGATGGACCGCGCCCTCCTCGTCCGGCCGTGCGCCGGGTCGAGCTCCGTGCGCCAGAAATCCGGCCAGGGACGGCTCGACAATCCGAGTGGCGGCCAGAGCTGCACCCCCACAGGCGCGACCACCTTTGGCCGCAGGACCGCGATCTGCCGCTGGAGGTTCCCCGAGCAGTTGCGGGTCTGCAAGACGCGCACAGGGTACTTTCCGCCGGAGCCGGCCGGCAGGCAGGGCACGGAGTTCGTGACCTGAAATGCGGACGCGGGCAGTCCCAGCTCCTCGGTGAAGAGCTGGTGGGTAGGTCGTTCACGAGGCGAAAGGGCGGCTGCTCGGGCTGCCGGTGACGCTCAGTTGCCGCTGCGAGCGCCGGCCCCGGAGCGCCCGGCAGAAATCCATTGCGATTTCATCATATTGCGACCTCTTGTATCGCATATATGCATCTACGACAGCACATCGGAACGATAGATAATGCGTAGCTGCGCCACGCGACGCTTGCGCTGGCTCCTGCGCTGCGGCAAGTGGATGCCAAGGAGGCCTCGATGAACGTACGACTTGCTGGCTCTTGGCGGGGCTGCACATGGGGTGCACGCACGCTGGGGGACAGACCGGGGAGGATCGCCTCCGATCCCTGCAACTCCCCCCGGAGACGGCTGGTCCGACCGTGGACCATGACCTCACCGACCCGAGGCCCCTCGGTGTGGAGGACGTGTACGCCGGCGGTGGATCGGGGGGCAGCTGCACGGGGTGCGTCGGCGCCTTCGCTCTCTCCGTCGAATCGCGCTGGGAGACGGCCGAGTCGACCCGTCGGGGCCATGTGTACCTGATCGAGAACGGGACGCTGCTCGGCGAAGTCGGCGCTTTTTGAGCCCAGCCCGCGGTGCGCGCGTCCGTCTTTCACCCACCGAAGCGGCCTGCGGAGCGCAAGGGCAGCGCAAGCGACGCTCGGCCGACGCGTCGCCGCTCCTACGGCAGGCGAGCTCGCCTCGATCGGCGCATCCCGTCGTTCATCCCGCCGCGCGGGCCGTGAACGCGAGTTGACAGCTGTCCAATCGAGGCGCTCGCAGCGCCTCGACGAGCCTGTCGCACGCTCGGCGTAAACGGGCATCTCTTCACAATTGAACGCAAGATTCAGTCGATGGGCTTTTGTTCGCCGGAGCTTGACGGTCGCGCTCGCATCGAACACTCTTCCGCCTGCATCGAGGCTGGCGCTGCTTGGATCGCTTGCCACCGGCTTCGGGGCGCGGCTCGATCTGGGCCGCGCCTGGCGGAAAGTTTGCTTAGGAGAACACACACGAATCATGAATAAGATCATTGGTTTGGCCGCCCTGCTGCCGCTGCTGATCAGTTGCACCGCGGCAGTTGAGGACGAAGGTTATTGGGCAGGAGAGGAGGACTCGGAGAGCGATGTCGGCGTCGCCGAACAGCACCTGATCGCTCCCGGGATCATCAATTGTGACACGGGCCCTCAAGAAGTCCGATCGCTATGCGAGATGGCCCTGAATCGCGTGAACTCGGAGCTCGACGCCAGAGGCATCACCATCGACAGCAACGGGATTCTCTTCAAGCTCGATGATCCGACGGACAGGAAGATCGACACCGGACACTCGTGTACGGTGAGGGCCGAACAGCGGCACGCCTCTTACACGGCGCTCCTCAAGAGCTCTGCTAGCCTGGACATCACGGGCAACTCGCTGACTCGACCGCTGGCCATCAAGCTGTCGTTGCCTGTCGAGTACTCCGCAAAGATCGATGTCAACCAGACGTTCGGCTACAGGGTCCTCGGCTCCTGCAACAAGTCGGGGAGCGACAGCTACAGCCTGCGTGGCAGCTTGGCGACCACGGCAGACATCGTGCTGGGCCTGGATCTGAATCCCAAGTTCGGGCTCCGAGATAACGGAGACTACGCCATCACCCTGGAGCCCAGGGTCGCCGTGGCGACCGCGCTCAGAAACACCAACCTCGATCTGCGGGTGTCAGGCGTCAGTCCGATCACTCCCGTCGTGACGTTCGCGACCGGCTTCAGCTCGACCGTGGCCAAGTCGGTCACGGCCCTGTTCAGCGGGGACAGCGTGTCGCGCATCGTCGAGGGGAGCGCCGCTTGGGACTTTGGGGCTCCCCTCCTGCTGGGTATCGGGGCTCTGCCTCGGCCGCTCGAGGATGCGGTGTTCGGCCTGATCGAGTCTCGGGGTGAACGCGAGATTGAGAGGTCCGCCGCGCGCTTCGGGCCAGGCTTGCAGGAGGCGCTGCAGCAGAAGCTGAACGCGGCCCTCAAGCTCGAGAACGGCAAGCGCGTGCTCATCGTGCGGCGAGATTTCTTGCAGCAGCTCACCGGCGGAGCGGCCCCGTCCTCGCTGTTCGTCGAGGTGTGGCGTCCGCAGAACCCGCGCGCGTCGTGTGAAGCGCGGGCCAACGAGCGATGCAGGGACCAACCGTCGACCTGCGAGGCGCTCTCGCGTCAGTGCCACCAGGAAGAGCAGGAGTACCTGCGGCTGTATCCGCCCATTGCGTCCACGATCGGCAGCTTGAGCCCGATGCAGCCGCGCTACGTGTCGACTTCGCCCTAGAGCGGCGGCCGCTCAGCGGCGGAGTGGCCCGCTCCGTCGGTCGTATCGGCACCGGCGACGGGCGAGCCGGGGCCATCGTGGCCCTGGTGCTGGGGCTGCTCGCTATGGTTTCTGGCGGAGTTTCTCACGCGCGGAGCTAGCAGTCGAAGACCCCGGCGCCCCGCTCGATCTCGCCGAATGGATCCATGAGCGCGCGCACGAGCACGCGCGCCGGTGCGCTCTCGATGCCCCCGGCCGCGCGCCACGTCGCATAGCGGAGCTCGCCGAGGAGCGCCCCGGCGAGCGGCGTGTAGACGAGATCGAGCGCCGACGGGCGGACGCCGTTGGCCTCGTAGCCGTACTCCCAGAGGTGGGTGCCGGCGATGGCGAAGGCGACCGCGGCCGGCGCGCCGAAGCGGCAGCTCCGCGCCCTGAAGTAGATCTCGCTCCCGAGCAGGCCATGACCGATCACGTTGATCGGCCACGGGTCGTGATCCCACCGGAAGGCGGGCTGAGCGGCGTCGAAGAGCGGCGGCTTCGTGAGCGCCTCGCCATAGTGGTATCCCCAGCGCTCCGGGCGAAAGTCGGCGAACGGCTCGGGCCACAACACAGCTTCCACGCTGCGGGTCACCGTGAACATGGCCAGGGTGTGCACGATCGGCGGCACCCAGGCAGGCTCCGCGATCCCGGCCGTGATCTCGCCAGGCCGCGCCTCGGGCGCACGGGCCCGAGGCGCGCGTTCCGGAGGAGCGGCCGGTCCGGCCGGCGGAGGGGCCGAATCGACCGGCGGTGCCGTCATCGGCGGTGCCGTCGCGGCCCGGCCGGCGCACGCGGACGATAGGACGGCGAGGACAGCAGCGGCGTACGGGCGGATCAGGGCCATCGGAACATCCGGCGCGGCGCGCGCGCCCGGAGACGGCGGCCGGACACGAGTCTAGCGCGCCGACGACCCCGGCGACCCCGGCGATGCGCCGGCCTCCCCAGCGCCCGGGTTATCCTCCCGCCCCATGGCCGGGATCATGATCGTCACGGGCGGCAGCCGCGGGATCGGCGCCGCCACGGCGCTGCTCGCCGCGAGCCGAGGCTACACGGTCGCGGTGAGCTACCTGCGCGCGCGCGAGGCGGTCCGGCGCATGTCCACGCGCCGCGGCGGCGCGGGAGGCGTCATCGTGAACGTCTCGGCGAGGGCGTCGCAGCTCGGCTCCCCGGGCGAGTACATCGACTACGCCGCCTCGAAGGCCGCCGTCGACACGCTCACGATCGGCCTCGCCAAGGAGGTCGCCGCGGAGGGCATCCGGGTCAACGCCGTGCGACCCGGGATCATCGCGACCGACATCCACGCGAGCGGCGGCGATCCAGGGCGCGTCGAGCGGCTCCAGGCGAGCCTGCCGCTGGGCCGCGCCGGCAGCCCCGAGGAGGTCGCGCACGCCATCCTGTGGCTCGCCTCCAGCGAGTCCTCCTACTGCACCGGCTCCCTCCTGGACATCGCCGGCGGCCGCTGAGCCCCGCCGAGACGCCCTCGCGTCAGCGCCGCTCGCCCGCGCCGATCGCCTCGCTCACCACGGCCGCGAGCGTCCGCGCCGCGTCCAGGAGCGCGGGCTCCGCGTGCGCCCCGAACCCCAGGATGAGCCCGGGCGCGCACGGCGTCCCGGAGCGCGACCCCCCCGCGCTGCGCGAGAGCGGCAGCGCGTCCACGCCCCGCGCCGCCAGCGCCCGCACGACGGCGACGTCGTTCGAGCCCGCCGGCAGATCGAGCGTCAGCACCGAGCCCCCCGCGGGGGCGCGCGCCCGCAGCGCGCCCGGCAGCACGAGCCCGAGCTCCGCGAGCAAGAGATCGCGGCGGCGCCGCGTCGCCTGCTTCAGCTTCCGGAGGTGGCGCGCGAAGTGCCCCTCGTCGATGAAATCGGCGAGCGCGGCCTGCAGCAGATAGGGCGGGGAGCGCGTCGACGCCGCGCGCACCTGGGCCACGGCGCGCACAAGCGCCGGCGGCACGATCATGAAGCCGAGGCGCAGGCCCGGGAACAGCGAACGGCTGAAGGTCCCCACGTGGATCACGCGGTCCCTCACGCCCTCGATGTCGAGGCCGAGGAGCGAGGGCAGCGGCGAGCCGTCGAACCGCAGCTCGCCCTCGTAGTCGATCTCGACGATCACCGCCCCCGCCTTGCCGGCCCAGGACAGGAGCTCGAGGCGCCGCGGAAGCGTCAGCCGCGCCCCGGAGGGGAACGCGTAGGCCGGCGACACGAACGCGACCCGCGCGCGCGGCGCCCGGCGCGCGCCGACGTGCACGCGCAGCCCGTCCTCGTCCACCGGGACCGCGACCAGCCGAGCGCCCGCCATGCGCACCGCCGCGCGGAGGGCGAGCGGCCCCGGGTCCTCCACCCACGCGGCGTCGCCCGGGTCGAGCAACGAGCGGCAGCAGAGGTCCAGCGCGCCCTGGGAGCCCTCTGTGATGAAGACCTGGTCGACCGTCGCGCGCACGCCGCGGGCCACCGCGACGTGGTGGAGCACCGCGCGCCGGAGCAGCGGCGCGCCCCGCGGATCGTGGTGGAGCGCGCCTTCGGCCGACATCGAGCGGAAGCGGCGCGCGAGGCATCGCTCGAGGATGCGCCACGGGAGGAGCTCGAGGTCCGGCAGGCCGACGCCGAACGGGCGCGAGCGCGCGCGGCTGTCGAGGAGCGCGTCGAGCCGGTCGGGGGGCACCACCGCCGCGAGCCGCCGCGCGCTCCTGGACAGGCGCGGCGGGGCCGCCGCGGGCTGGACGCGGGCGGCGCCCTGCCCCCCCGCGCGCGTCGGCACGTGGGCGACGACAGGCGCCCGGCGAGGGCGGACCACGATCGTGCCGTCCGCGGCCAGCGCTTCGTACGCGGCCACGGCGGTGTTGCGCGACACGCCGAGCTCCCGCGCGAGCTCGCGCGACGACGGGAGCAGGTGATCGGGCTGGAGGACGCCCTCGAGCACGGCGCGGCGCAGCTGCTCGACCAGCTGGGCCGCCAGCGTCGCCGGCGCGCCGCGCTGCAGGCGGAGGAAGGCGTGGGCGGCGTGCGGGGCGGAGGACGCTGGCACCATCGAAGCCGGCTACCGTGGCACTTTCCAGGGTGCCAGATCCGCGGCACGGTGTCGACGAGGAGCCCGCCATGCCCACCGCCGACGACCTCACGACACGGGCCACCGCTCGCCCGGAGCAGGCCACCGCCCGAAAGCCGCGGGCGCTCGCCGACGGCAGGACGGGCGAGCTGTCGTCGCGCATCGCGCGCCGCGCGGCCGAGACGCACGCCGGCGAGCCGCTCGATCGGCTCCTCGCGGAGGGCCTCCCGGGCAACGAGCTGACCACGCTCCTGCTCCACTGCCTGCGCCAACGCGCGCTCCGGCGGAGCTTCGCCGAGGTCCTCGATCACGCCGAGCGCGCGCCGATGACCCACGCCTCGGGCGCGGACGCCCGGCGGATCCACGCCTTCGACGCGGCGGCGTACGCGGCGGCGGCGGGGTTCGAGGCGGTGGATCTCGCGCCGGTCGGGCCGCTCGGCGCCACGGCGTGCGCGGGCGTCGAGCCGAACAACGTGCTCGCGACGGTGCGCTTCGCCGAGGTCGCCGCGGACCCGACCACGGGGCTCGCGCTGCACGCGGCGCGGCGCCGGCGCGAGACCCGGCGCGGCGAGCCGCTGCGCTTCTGCGCGAGCCAGCGCGTGCTGCGCATGCAGCCCACGAAGCACCCGGGCTTCACGCCCCACTTCCGCCTGTTCGCCCTCGTGACCGCGGCCCGCTCGCCGGGCCGGGGTGAGGACGACGCGTGCGAGCGGCGCGCCCTGCTCGAGCACCTCCTCGTCTGGGCCGACCTGGTCCGCGCGCTGCCGTCCGCCGGCTTCCGCGCGGCGGGCCTGCGCGTGATCCTCTCCGACACGGCCGTGGTCCGGGCGTGCCTCGGCGCGCGCGGCCTCGACGCGGACGCGCTGGCGCAGCGGGCGAAGGCGCACGAGCCCGGGTCGTCGGAGGCGGCCCTGCGCGAGGCCTCCGTCGACCTGCCGCGCGCCGCGGCGGACTACGCGGGCGCCGTGCGCTCGCTCGGCCTCGGTCCGGAGCTCGTCGCGCGCGCCGAGCGCTGGGTCGCCGAGGTGGGCGAGCCGCTCTCGCGCGCGCGGCCGGAGGTCGAGATCGTCCACGATCTCGCGCGGTTGCAGGGGCTTGGTTACTACGCCGGGCCGTTCGTCCAGCTCGTCGTCCGGCGGGACGACGGCCTCGAGCTCCCGCTCGGGGACGGGGGCGCGGTGCCGTGGCTCGGCGCGCTGCTCTCGAACCGCCGCGAGCGCATGGTCGCGACCGGCCTCGGGACCGAGATGCTCGTGAAGCTCTTCGATCGATCGGACGCTCGGGCCGGCGAGGCTCGACCGGAGGAAGCGACCCCATGATCCTCGAGACGCCCTCGTTCACGCTCCGCCCCTGGACCCTGGCCGACGTCGACGCCCTCGTGAAGAACGCGAACGACCGCCGCATCTGGGCGAACGTCCGGGATCGCTTCCCGCACCCGTACACGCGCGCCGACGCCGAGGGCTGGGTCGCGCTGTGCGCCTCGCGCGCGCAGCCCGCCGAGGCGCTGGCGATCGTGGTCGACGGGGAGGCGGCCGGCGCGATCGGGCTCGAGCGCCTCGACGACGTGCACCGCCGCACCGCCGAGCTCGGCTACTGGCTCGGCGCGGCCCACTGGGGCCGAGGGCTGGCCACCGAGGCGGTGATCGCGCTGACGCGGGTCGGGCTCGATCAGCTCGGCCTCGAGCGCATCCAGGCGGGGGTCTTCGACTGGAACCGCGCGTCGGCCCGCGTGCTCGAGAAGGCGGGTTACACGTTCGAGGCGCGGATGCGCCGCCACGTGGTGAAGGACGGGCGGGTGGGCGACGTCCTGCTCTACGCGCGGATCCGTGAGGACGCGCCGGCCGGCGAGCGGCCATGAAGCGCCGGGCCCCCGGGAGAAGACGGCTGTCGCGACGGGCGCCTCATCCGCCTCGACGCGGGTCGATTCCTGCCGAGAGCACGGGGACCTCCTCCGCGGCGGGGGCCTGGTGCGCGGCCGGCTCGGCGACCGGGAGCGTGAAGTAGAACCGGGCGCCGCGCCCGACCTCGCTCTCCGCCCAGATGCGGCCTCCGTGCGCATCGACGATCCCCTTGGCGATGTAGAGCCCCAGCCCGGTGCCCCCCTGCCCCGACGCCTCCACCTTCCAGAACCGCTCGAAGATGCTCGCGAGGTTCTCGGGGGGTATCCCCGGCCCCGCATCGACGACAGCGAAGCGGGCCATCGCCCCCTCCCGGTCGACCGAGAGGGTCATGCGACCGCCCCGGGGCGTGAACTTCAGCGCGTTCCCGAGGAGGTTCGAGAGCACCTGGAGCACGCGCTCCCGCTCCGCGCAGATCACGAGATCGGGCTCGTTCACGCGCTGCTCGAACCGGACCTGCCTGGATTCGGCGAGGGGCCCGAACATCTCCAGGGTCTCGCGCAGGAGCTCGTCCACCGCGCACGGCGCCGGCGTCACGGAGAACTTGTAGGCTTCCATCGTCACCGCGTCGAGCATGGTCCTGATGAGGTGCTCCATCCGCTTGGCGACGTGCTCGATCGACTCCGCTTGCCGCCGTACGCTCTCGGAGTCCGCTGTCCTTCGCAGCCGCGCGGCCTTCAGCGTGATGGCGCTGAGCGGGTTGCGCAGGTCATGGGCCACGATGCCCATGATATCGTCGCGGGCCGCCACCGCCTTGCGCGCGGCCTCGCGCGCCTCCCGCGCCTGGTGGTACGAGCCGCCGAGGCGCCTCGTGAAGTACCACGCGATCCCGAGGCTGGCCGACACCAGCAAGGCAAGCAGGCTGTACAGCCGCAGCGTGAGCCCGGCTCGTTCCGCCCTCGCTTCGACATAGATGCTCTCGACGACGCTCTCCTTGTAGCCGGTGAGACGCCCGAGGGAGAGCTCGACTTCATGGCGAAGCGGCTGCAGCTCCTCGAATTGACGCGCGATCAACATCGGGTCCTCGGAGAGTTGCCGGGCGGCGAACAGATCTTCCTGGAGCCGCAGGAAGCGCTCGGCCGACCGCTCGACGTCCCCGAGCAGCTGGAGAGTCGTCGGGCTGAGCGGCCGGCTGCGAAGCGCGCTGACGGTCTCACGGAAGAGCGCCTTGGCGCCCTCGGCCTCGGTGAGGAGATCGTGATTTCCGGAAAGGAGGTAGCCCCTGCCGTGAGACACGATGAGCTCGCAGCTCCACCGGAGCCGCTCCACGAGCGTGATCTCGCGCTCTTTGGCGCTCAGACGCTCGCTCTGAGCGTCTGCCACGGACGAGAACCGCCGCACCGAGAACGCCATCCCGACGGCCAGGAGCAGGGTCAAGATGGCGTAGCCCATCCTCGCCGTGGCCTCGAAGCGCGTCCGCGTCAGCATGACCGAGGTTAGTTCCTGCTCTCGACGGGGCCAGCGGATCAGGGGGCCTCGCTCCTTCATGGAGGATCCTTCTCCTTCTCCTCTCCATCTCCATCTCCTTTCTCCATCTCCTTTTCCTCTCCATCGCTGCCTCTGTGCTGGTTCGACACAGCGGGAGCGGGCCCGGCGCGCGCGTTCGGCCTGCCGGCCGAGCCACCCTGCTGGCCGCGGCCGGCAGGCCGAACGCGCGCGGGCCGAGGTGACAAGCATGCGTTCCTCGATGTAAAGAACACGCGTCGTGGCCGATCGAGGAGCAAACATCATCGCCGAGACCGGCGCCCCGGCGGCGTCGGGCCGCGCCGCGCCGTCGCGCGTCGCGGGCCGCTGGGCGGCATGACGGCACGCGCGGAGACGCGGAGCCGAGGCGCCATGCAGAGGCGGCGCGCCCGAGGACGGCTGCTCCTGGCCTTCCCGCTCCTGGTGCTCGCGGCGTGCCTCGTCGCCGCCTGCGGCTGCGGGCGCTCGGCGCCGGCGCCTCCAGGGCGCGAGGACAGGCTCGTCGTCTTCGCCGCCGCCTCCCTCCGGGAGGTGTTCACCGCGATGGGCGAGGACTTCGAGCGCGCGCACGCCGGCGTGGAGGTCACGTTCAACTTCGCCGGCACGCAGCAGCTCCGCACGCAGCTGGAGCACGGCGCCGCGGTCGACGTGTTCGCCTCGGCCGATCAGCGCCACATGGACGAGCTCGTGAGGTCCGGGCGCGCGGTCGACCCCGTCGTCTTTGCGCGCAACGAGCCCGTCCTCGTCGTCGCGCGCGAGAGCGCCGGGACGATCCGGGGGCTCGCCGATCTCCCCGCGGCGACCCGCATCGTCCTCGGCGCCCCGGAGGTCCCGATCGGCCGCTACACGCTGCAGATCCTCGATCGCGCGTCCGCGTCCCTGGGCGCCGACTTCCGCGCGCGCGTGGAGGCCAGGGTCGTCTCGCGCGAGCTCAACGTGCGTCAGGTGCTCACCAAGGTGCGCCTCGGAGAGGCGCAGGCCGGCGTTGTCTACCGGACCGACGCGCACGCGGCGCAGGACGGCGTGACCGTCGTGGCGATCCCGCCCGAGGTCAACGTCCTCGCCGAGTACCCGATCGCGGTCGTGGCCGGCGCCGCGCACCCCGGGCTCGCGCGCGCCTGGGTCGACCTCGTGCGCTCGGAGGCCGGGCAGAGCGCGCTGCGGCGCGCCGGGTTCCTGGCGCCTCCCGGGGGCGGCTCGGGCCCGTGAGCGTCCGCCTCGGCGCGGAGCGGGGCGTCCTGGCCGCGGTCGGCGGCGTCCTCGTGGCGTTCCTGGCCGTCCCGATCCTGGCGCTGTTCGTGACGGCCACGGCGGCGGACGTCGAGCAGGGGCTCCGTCACCCCCTCGTGTGGCCCGCGCTGCGCCTGAGCCTCGTCACCACCTCGGCCAGCCTCGTCGTCGTGGTGCTCCTGGGAACGCCGCTCGCCTGGACGCTCGCGCGCGCGCGCGGGCGCCTCGCGCGCGCGGTCGAGACGGCGGTGCAGCTGCCCATCGTGATCCCGCCCGCGGTCGCGGGGGTCGCGATGCTGCTCGCCTTCGGGCGGCGCGGGCTCCTCGCCGGCTGGCTCTACCCGGAGGGGTGGTCGGTGGCGTTCACGACGGCGGCGGTCGTCATGGCCGAGGTGTTCGTCTCGGCGCCGTTCTTCGTGCAGGCGGCGACGAGCGCGTTCCGGCGGGTCGACGCGAAGCTCGTGGTCGTGGCGCGGACCTTCGGCGCGTCGCCGCTCCGGGTGTTCTTCCGCGTGGCGCTGCCGCTCTCGGCCCCGGGGCTCGTCGCGGGGGCGGCGATGAGCTGGGCCCGCTCCCTCGGCGAGTTCGGCGCGACGCTGATGTTCGCCGGCAACCTGCAAGGGCAGACGCAGACGCTGCCGCTCGCCATCTACACGGCGCTCGAGTCGGACATGCGCGCGGCGCAGGCGCTGTCGATGGTGCTGGTCGTCGTGGCGTTCGCGCTGCTCCTGTTCGTGCGGGCCGCGGCGCGGCGACCCGCCGCGCGCCGCGAGGCGACGCCGTGACCGGGGCGGAGGGCCTGCGCGCGCGCGTGACGGCGCGCATCGGGCGTTTGCACCTCGACGCGGCGCTCGAGACCGGGCGTGGGGCGCTGGCGCTCGTGGGGCCGAATGGCTCCGGGAAGACGAGCTTGCTCTCGCTGCTCCTCGGCGTGCTGCCCGTGGAGCGCGGGCGGGTGGAGGTCGGAGGCGCGGTGCTCCTCGACACGAGGGCCGGGATCGACGTGCCTGTCGAGGAGCGCGGGATCGGCTATGTGCCGCAGGATTATGCGCTGTTTCCGCACCTCAGCGTGCGTGAGAACGTCGAGTTCGCGGTGAGGAGCGCGGCCTCGCGGCGGAGGGGGGCGGCCCGCGCCGAGCGCGTGGACGCGATGCTCCACGAGCTCGGCATCGCCGCGCTCGCCCATCGCCGGACGCAGGCGCTCTCCGGGGGCGAGCAGCAGCGCGTGGCCCTCGCGCGCGCGCTCTCCGTGGGCCCGCGCGCGCTGCTGCTCGACGAGCCGCTCGCGGCGCTGGACGTCCATTCCCGCCGCGAGGTCCGGGCGTTCCTCGCCGACTACCTGCGGGCGCTCGCCCTTCCGACGATCGTCGTCACGCACGACGCCGCGGACGCGCGGCTCCTCGGGCAGCGCATCGCGGTCCTCGAGGCGGGGCGCGTGACGCAGGCCGGGACGTGGGAGGAGCTGGCCGCCCGGCCGGCGTCGCGCTTCGTGGAGGAGCTCGTGGCGTCGGCGCGCGGCGGCGACGGCGGTGAGTAGCGGGATCGCGCCGGCTGCCCGTGGTCGGGGGGCTCGGCGGTCTGCGGTGGCGGGCCGAGCACGCATTCACCGATGGCCTGGAGCGGTCCCTTTCTTGCGAGGGCCCCTCCGGCGCGAACGAAGCAGCACGCCCGTACCCCCGAAGGAGACGACCATGCCGAGCACGACCGAGATGAGACACCTGCACCGCTGCATCGAGCTCGCGGCGCTGGCGCTGGACACCGGCAACGAGCCGTTCGGCTCCGTGCTCGTCGCGGCGGATGGAACGGTCCTCGCCGAGGATCACAACCGCGTGGGCGGCGGCGATCCGACCTGCCATCCGGAGCTCGCGCTGGCGCGCTGGGCGGCTGCGAACCTCGCCCCCGACGAGCGAGCCGCGGCGACGGTCTTCACCTCGACCGAGCACTGTCCCATGTGCGCCGCGGCCCATGGCTGGGTCCGGCTCGGCCGCATCGTGTACGCGAGCTCTTCGGCACAGCTGGCCGGCTGGCTCGCCGAGTGGGGCCTTCCGTCGCCTCCGGTCCGATGCCTGCCGATCCACGATATCGTCCCGGGGCTGCCCGTGGAGGGTCCCATCCAGAGCCTCGCGGAAGAGGTTCGCCAGCTGTCTCGGCGCTTCCATTCCGCGCGCTGACGCGCGTGGCCGTGCCGGCGGGAGGACGCCCATGGAAGGGTTCTTTGGTTTTTCCAAGCCCCTCTGGGAGATCGCCCTGCGCACGACGCTCGTCTATCTCGCCCTCGTCCTCCTGATCCGCGTCATCCCCAAGCGACGCACCGGGATCTCTCACCGAACGACATGCTCGCCCTCGTCCTCATCGGTGGCATGGCCGCCGACGGTGTGCAGGGCGGCGAGCCGTGAGTCGGGTCATCGACCCATGTCCTCATGGAGCCCAGGGTTCCCGCGCGGGCTCGTCGTCTTCGTCGTCGCCGAAGAGCACGCCGACCTGCAGCGGAGTCGTCTCGAAAGGCTCGGCCCGGACCTGCTCGCCGCGCTCCGCGGCGAGGATCTCGACGTAGCCTTCCTGCGTCCAGCGGTGGACGGCCAGGGTCTCTTCCTCGGGGTCGATGATCCAGGTGTGCGGAACCTGGTGCCGGTGATAGACGCGCTTCTTCTTGATGAGATCGTTCCGCTTGTTCGTCGAGAGGATCTCGCAGATCCAATCGGGGCGCACCATGATCGGGATACCGCGCGGGCGCTCCGAGACGCGGTCTCGTCGCCAGCCGACCACGTCGGGGCGGACGGTGTTCGCGGCGTCGAAGTGGACATCGACCTCGGTGGCGAACCACCATCCTCCGGGCCTGCGCCCGCCGGGGCGCTGATCGTAGGGGTCGACGTAGGCGGAGAGCTTGCGCTGCACGGCGCCGTGCTCGCCGGTCGCGGCCCCCTTCTCGACGATGCCGCCCTCGATGAGCTCGTGGCGCCGCTCCTCCTCCGGGATCGCAAGGAGATCCTCCAAGGTCGCGGGACGGGCAGCCTTCGGCCCGGATGCGGTCATGCCCCGAGGATAGCAAGTCCCTGAGGGCGGCGCCTCCCGGCGGGCGTGGCGCAGTACGAATCTGGTGGAGCTCGAAACACGCTCTCTGAGGAGGTCGGAACCCCTGGCTCCTGGGCCTTGCGATCTTCCTGGATGTTACCAGGAGAGACTGGAGAGCACACGCACAACGCTCTCGGGAGAAGAACATGAGCAAGACCGAAGATCTGCAGCGTGATCTCGAAGGCAGGGTCGCGATCGTCACCGGCGCAGCGAGCGGCATCGGTCGGGCCACGGCGCTCTTGCTGGAGGCGCGCGGAGCCGCGGTCGTGGCCGAGGACATCCACCCGGCGGTCAACGAACTGGCCCGCGGTGACGGCCGCATCGTGCCGTTCGTCGGGGATGTCGCCCAAGCGCGGAGGGGGCACGTGTTGCTCTCGTGACCGCCCGGGAAGACGCCTCAGCGCTTGTTGCGCTTTCGCCTGGCGGCCTTGGGGGGGCGCGCGCGGTCCGCGGCGTGCTGCAGGAGCGGGCTCACCTCTCGCGCGCTCTCGATCAGCGCTCGCACCACGGGCGCGCCGTCGTCCTCCGCGCGCCATGTGACGACTTCACTCAGATCGATGTGGAGATCTTCGACGGACCGCCACAGCAACGAGGTCTGCGAAGCCAGCTCCCAGAACTTCTCCGAGAGGAAGGTGACCGCGTCGCCGATCACGACCAGCGCCAGGAGCGCCTCCAGGTCGAGCACCTCCGCCGTCACGTGCAGCGTCACGCCCTGTGCGCGCGCCGCCGTGATGAGGTCCGCGTGGAGCCTCGGATAGAGCTGACGCGGCTGGAGTAGCACGCGCTCGCTCTCGAGGTCTCGAAGCCGGATCTTCTTGCGCCGTGCGAGTCGATGCTCAGGGGAGAGGAGCAGCCCGAGTCGATCGCGGGTCATCTCGAGGTGGCCGAGGGCGTCGTCATCGGGCGCGTAGGCCCCATAGCCGAAGGCAATCGTCCCCTGCCGCAGCGCCGTCCACTGCTCCAGGCTGCTCGTGGGGACGAGCTGGAGGCCGACGTGGGGCGCTCGCCGACGAAACGCCGCGACGAGGGACAAGAACGAGCCCATGAAGGTCGTGCCCGTCTCAAAGCCGATGACCACGGTACCGAGCCTGCCTTCGGCGATCCCCTTGGCTTCGTCGACGGCCGCGTCGACGCTCGCGAGGATGCTCCTGGCTCTCTCCGCGAAGGACTTCCCGGCGGCCGTGAGCTTGATCCCGCGTCCCTCGGGCGCGAAGAGCTCAACGCCCATCTCCTCCTCGAGGTCCTTCATCTGCCGACTCAATGGAGACTGCGAGACGTGGAGCCTGGTGGCGGCTCGGCGGAAGCTCTGCTCCTCGGCGATGGTGACGAAGTAGCGGAGGTGTCGGAGTTCCATGGTCTCAACCGTTACCCTGGAGGCATCATAGCCGTGCGATCCATGTCTTGGACGGCTCGGTTCGAGAAACGTACCATGCTTCCCATGAACTCGACGATCCCGAAGCGTCCCGCCTCCCGGGTGCTGGTCTCCGGCGCCAGCATCTCCGGTCTCACCATCGCAACTTGGCTCGCCCGCTACGGCTTCGCGGTCACGGTGGTCGAGCGTGCGCCGCATCTACGCCCGGGCGGGCACGCGCTCGACGTCCGGGGGCCAGCCCTGGAGGTCGCGGAGCGGATGGGCATCCTCGCCACGCTCCGCGATCGAAGCACGAGGCTGACGGGCATCTCTGTGGTCGACTCGGCCGGTCAGGAGATCTTCCGGAGCACGGAGAGCACCTTGACGGGCGGCCGACTCGACAGCCCCGATGTCGAGATCTTGCGCGACGACCTGTGTCACGTGCTTCATGAAGCCGTGGGCGCCCAGGTCGAGTACCTCTTCGCCGATTCCATCGCGTCGCTGACCCAGGACGAGTCGGGCGTCGACGTCACGTTCGTCACGGCTGCGCCTCGCCGCTTCGAGCTGGTGGTCGGCGCCGACGGATTGCGTTCGGGGGTGCGGCGGATCGCCTTCGGCCCCGATGAGCAGTTCGTCCGCGCCTTCGGCGACCTGTACATTGCGACGTTCGGCATGCCGAACTTTCTCGGTCTCGAGCGCTGGCAGGTCATGTACCAGCAGCCGGACTCCGTCGGCGCGCTGGTCATGGGCCTGCGGAGGGATGTCAACGCGAGGACGTATCTCGGCTTCAACGCGCCGAAGGGGATCGACTACGACGTCCGCGACATCGACGCGCAGAAGCGGTTTCTCGCCGACCGCGTCGCAGGCGCTGGCTGGGTGATTCCGCAGATCGTGGAGCACATGCTGCGCGCGACCGACTTCCACTTCTACTCGCTGAGCCAGATCCGCATGAGCAGCTGGTCACGTGGGCGGATCGTGCTGGCCGGCGATGCTGGCTACGCCGTCTCTCTGGGGACGGGGCAAGCCACCTCGGTCGCGATGGTCGGCGCTTACGTTCTGGCCAGTGAGCTCGCCATGCACAAGGAGGATCTGGTGGGTGGCATAGCCGCGTACGAGGACGGCCTGCGCGCCTACGTGATTCGCAATCAGGACATCGCGCTGGAGCAGAACGCAAAGCCTGACGAACCGACGGACAAGGGGCAGACCGCCCCCAGCGGCAGCATCCCAGACTTCGGAGCGCTGACGCTGCCGTTCGATCTCAAGGACTACCAGGATCTGGTGAGGCTTCCGTGAGGCTTCCGTGAGGCTCCGCGAATCCCAATGCTCCGAAGCGGCCTGGCCGCCTGGTGTCGCTTGGCTCGCACTTCGCACAGGCGAAGTTCCATGCGAACCCATGAGATGGTCACCACCGGAGCGGCTTTTCTATTGCCTGCGCTCTGCACGGTATCCTGCATTCAGGAACCAGAGTCGGCGGACACGCCGTGGACAGACCCATACGCCACAGACGATCTAGTCGCCCGCGAGGCACATGGATCCAGAGGAAGATGCGAGGACGCATGCGAAAACACAGCAGAATCATGGGCCAGGTTCTGCTCAGTTCTCAAGAACCGAAGAGCCATCCCGCTGTGTCTTCAGGAAAAGAACGAGGGAGCCGGCATCTGCTACCATGAGTGCCGGAACGGGTGCAGCAAAGCGTGTAGCGCGATCAGTCGAAGGTGGGAGCTGTACTGTGAGGAGCGAGCCCCAAGAGAATCGGAGTTGGCGTGTGAGATCACCCGCGCCGTTGCTGTGGCCGCTTGCCACAACAAGTGCAACGGCCGGTCGCTTGACGCTGCCGAATGTGGCGATACGGTCGACGGATGAAACGAGACCCTATCAGGGACGAAGATATCATCGCAGAACGAAAGCTAAAACTGAAGAAACCGGATGGAACGGAGGCGGACGTAAGGGTACGTTTCGGTCGACCCGCAGGCCGTCCTGTGATCATTTGGGAAGTCCCCTACGAAATCGTGGGACCTAACGAAGAGGTGCGCCGGCACGCTGGGAGCGGAGTTGACGCGGTTCAGGCACTCACCATCGCGTTGATGGAGTGCCCCATGCACCTCGACTTCATCAAAGAGCAAGGAGAGCTCACCAACGAGGACGGCCCCGATCTGTGGTGGCCAAGAGTCATGTTGGAGACCGTCAAGGGTATTTGACGGTCACAATGCGCCGCAGCGGCCAAAGGGGCGCATGGGGTAGGCCGTGCACCCTGCGCATCCGTTGGTAGCGGAACACCCCTCGGTGGAGGTGTTCGTCAACCGATCGACCGACGAGCGGCGAGCTCCGCGCCGGATCAGAGCGCGACCACGTCCGCCTCGACGCCGGCCGCACCGAGGTCGCCCTGCTGGACATCGGCCCGGCCTCGCCGAGCTCGACGAGGCCGGGCCGCCGGCGCGGTCCAGCGGATCATCGCCCCAGGGAGAAGCGCCGCTCCCGCCGGAGCTTGGTCATGAGGCGGTGCCTGATGTGGCGATGGACGGGGTGTCGATGGGCAAGGCGACGATCTAGGAGGTCGCGGGCGCGGGGGTCCCGGGCGCGGGCGCCGCCGCCGGCTTGCCGTTGGCCTCTGCCGGCTTGCCGTTGGCCTGTCCGGGCTCGGCGGCCTTGCGGGCCTTCTCGCGCCGCGCCGCCGCGCGCCGGCGCCGCTCGTAGGCGCTCGTCACCTCGCGGGCGATCTCGGGGTGGCGCCGGAAGACGTGGGCCG
Source organism: Sorangium sp. So ce590 (assembly GCF_051521365.1). NCBI lineage: Bacteria > Pseudomonadati > Myxococcota > Polyangiales > Polyangiaceae > Sorangium > Sorangium sp. So ce590. Next base: position 1,640,530 of record NZ_CP150346.1, on the reverse strand, counting down.
CGGTCTTCCGGATGGCGCCGACCCGCTCGACCATGAGGTGCAGCAGCTGGTTGCGGGTCGTTGTCGCGGCGGCCGAGGCGCCGGCTTCGGGGGCCACCTCCAGCGCTCGCCGTTGCAGGTCCTCCGCGAGCTTCCTGGCCTCGGCGATGAGGCGCACGTCAAACGCCTCATCCGCCTCGACGAGGCGGCCCTTGAGCGACTCCGCGAGCCCCGCGTAGTCGCGGAGCGCCTGGGACAGGGCGCTCGAGCGCTGGCCGTCCTGCGCGTGGAACTCCTTGATGCGCGCGAGCTGCGCGTCGGCGGGCTCGTCGACGTCGTCGTCGAGCAGGAACTCGACCGCCGACTCGAGCTCATCCACGACGAGCCGGGCGCGCTCGCCGAGATCGGCCACGGCCGGATCGACGATGAGGAGCAGCCGCGTCTGCGCTTCCTGCACGGCGTGCACGATGGAGAGCAGCTCCTCGCCGCTCGAGGCGGGCAGGCGGTTCTTGACCCGCTTGAGGCCCGGGCGCTCGCCGTCGGGCTCCCAGTACTTGTTCACGAACGCCGCGGCGGCGACCGCCTCGCGCACGGCAATGTCGTACGGAATATTCAGCGGGTTGTCGGTCCGCTCCGACCCGGCGGCGACCTTGACCCAGCGATCGAAGTTGGTTCCTTGCTTTGCCATGATGATTGCTTGATCCCTCCTCCTGCGACCCGCGCCCCGCGGGGCACGGCGCAATGCGGCAAGGATGAGCTCGGTCGGGGGGATGTCCAGCGCGGAGCAAGATCTGGACGTGGGTGGGGGGAGCCGGGAGGTGAGGCGGCGGGGTGGGATGTCCAGATGAGCGAGGGGGGTGTCCAGATGGGCGGGCGGGATGTCCAGATGGGCGGGGGGGATGTCCAGATGAGCCCAACCCCTGTCCAGATGGGCGGGCGGGATGTCCAGATGGGTCGGGGGGGGGTGTCCAGATGGGCGGGGGCGCGAGCGGCGGGAGCGACGCGGATGGCGGGCCGCGAGCGCCGGCGCCCCTGGCCGGCGCCCCTGGCTGAGCGGATGCTCCGGGCGGTGGCCCCCCTGGGACGTCGGCCGGGCAGCGGACGGCGTGGGCCCAGCTCCGCCCAGCCCACCGAACTCAATTAATCCGGCACGTTGCGCTTGCGTGGATGCGCCGCGTCGTGCCCAGTCACCTCTCGCCGGCAAACTTGCCGGCGAGCGCGGAGGTGCGTCTTGACATCAGAACATCACTCTGTCAGTTTCTATGCCGGCAAGTTTGCCGGCGGATTCTCCATGTCCCTTGCAGAGGTTAAAGCGATCGAGTTCTTTCCACCCGCGGGCCCCCCGCCGGGGGCGGCGAAGCTCGGCTTTCGCTTCGGCGACAAGGGCACGCACTCGAGCCGAACGCTGATGCTCGCCGAGCTCGAGGCCGTCCTCGCAGCCGCTCCCGGTCCCGTCGATCGCGCCGCCTACGGGAGCGCCATCATCGACGGCAACTGTCTCGGCAAACCGACGGCATCCACCCGGCGCATCTCCAGCCAGCGATTGACCGAGCTCTACGCCCTGGATCCCTTCGTGGTCGTGTTCCGCGTGCTGCGCGGGCTCTGGGACGTCGATCCGAAGGCACGGCCGCTCCTCGCCATGCTTGCGGCGCTCGCGCGCGATCCGCTCTTCATGGCGTCGGCAGCTCCCGTGCTGTCACAACCGGCAGGCATCGAGATCCAGCGCGCCCCGATCCGTGAGGCGCTTCGCAAGCTGGTCGGCGAGCGCATGAACGACGACACGCTCGACAAGGTCGTGCGCAACGTCTCCAGTTCATGGACCCAGACCGGCCATCTCACCGGCCGCACGTTCAAACACCGCCAGCGCGTGAGCGCGCCGCCCAGGGCCGTCGCCTTCGCGTTGTGGCTCGGCAACGCCGCTGGCTTCCGTGGCGAGGAGCTTCTCACCACGGGGTGGATCGCGGCGCTGGACTGCACCGCCACCTCAGCCCGGACGCTGGCTCTCGAAGCCAAGCGCATCGGGCTGATCGACCTGCGTACCGCTGGGGACGTCGTCGAGTTCGGCCTCGACCGGCTAGACCCAGGACTCGGGAGGAAGTGACCGCATGGCGCGACTCGAAGACCTCGCAGATCTCTATGGCCAGCACATCGCAACGCCCTGGCAGCGCACCGTCGCGGGAGCGCAGCGCGTGATCATGGTGGCCTACGACAAGGAGCTCGAGCGGGTGCTCCGAGCGCGCAAGGGCGAGTTCGAGACGCGCACCAAGGCCGCTGGCCACGACTGGCACGAGGTCGACCTCACCAACGCATTCGCCTCATGGCTCGCCGCGGATGAGTACCGCGACGCCTACTTCGAATCGCCCGACGACCTGCAGTTGAAGCTCACCGGCGAGTTCCCTGAGTACGTCGCCGACCGCATTCGCGCCGTGCTCTCGTCGTCCGACGTGACCGAGACCTCGGTCGTCGCGGTGTTCGGTGCGGGCTCGCTCTACGGCTTCACCCATGTCTCCGAGGTGCTGAAGGGCGTCGAGCGCGACGTTCGCGGTCGCCTCGTCGTGTTCTTCCCGGGCACGCTCGAGCAGAACAACTACCGGCTGCTCGATGCTCGTGACGGCTGGAACTACATGGCGGTCCCGATCTCCATCCACAGCGCCGGCGGTGCAGCATGAAAATCAAAGACGTCCTTCAGCGAGACCCTTCCACCCACCCGCTGGTCAACCAGGGTCAGGCGCGCATCGCCGACAAGTCGAACGAGAAGGTCCTCGACGAGCTGCGCGGCGAGCTCTCCACCTTCGTGTGCGAGGGCCAGTACGCCGAAGGCATCATCAAGATCCTCAAGTCGTTCCTCGCGAACCTCACGTCGACGAGTCAGAAAGCCGCGTGGGTCAGCGGGTTCTTCGGGAGCGGTAAGTCGCACCTGCTGAAGATGGCCTGCCACCTCTGGCAGGACACCAAGTTCCCTGACGGCGCCACGGCGCGCAGCCTCGTGCCGTCGATGCCCGACGAGCTGCGTGAGCTGCTCCGCGAGCTCGACACGGCGGGCAAGCGCGCGGGCGGTCTGCTCGCGGCGGCCGGCGCGCTTCCCAGCGGCATAACCGATCACGTTCGTCTGACGATCCTCGCGGTGCTCCTGCGCGGCGTCGGCCTGCCCGACCAGTACCCGCAGGCGCAGTTCTGCCTGTGGCTCTACGATCAGGGCTGGTTCGACAAAGTGAAGGGCGCCGTCGAAGGTGCCGGCAAGGCGTGGCAGTCCGAGCTGAACAACCTCTACGTCAGCAAGCACATCGCCAACGCGCTTCTCGCGTGTGACCCGGGCTTCGCGTCCACCGAGGCCGAGGCGCGCAACACGCTGAAGGCGCAGTTCCCGCCGCGTAGCACCGACATCACGACCGATGAGTTCCTCACCGCCATCAAGCGCGTGCTGAAGCTCGTCGGTCGCGATGGACGCACGCCCTGCACGCTGCTCATCCTCGACGAGGTGCAGCAGTACATCGGCGATTCCAACGACCGCTCGACGCTCGTCACCGAGGTGACCGAAGCGCTCTCGAAGCAGCTCGATAGCCACGTGCTTGTCGTCGCCTCGGGCCAGAGCGCGCTCACCGCGACGCCCAAGCTGCAGAAGCTGACCGACCGCTACACCATCCGCGTCCAGCTCTCCGACCAGGACGTCGAGGCCGTCATCCGCAAGGTACTCTTGCAGAAGAAGGCCGCGTCTATCTCGACGGTGAAGGACTTCTTGGAGAAGCACGGCGGCGAGGTTTCGCGCCAGCTCCAGGGCACGCGTATCGGTGAGAGCGCACAGGACCGCGAGGTCATCGTCGACGACTACCCGCTGTTGCCGGTGCGCCGTCGCTTCTGGGAGCACTGCTTCCGCGCGGTCGACGCTGCCGGCACGCACAGCCAGCTCCGCTCGCAGCTCCGCATCATCCACGACGCCGTCGCACGGCTCTCGGACCGTGGCCTCGGTGCGACCGTTCCGGGCGACGAGCTGTTCGAGGCGCTCGCACCGGAGATGGTCAATACGGGTGTGCTGCTCCGCGAGATCAACGAGCGGATCATCAACCTCTCGAAGGACGGCTCCGGCAAGGGCAAGCTCGCGCGGCGCATCTGCGGGCTCGTCTTCCTCATTAGCCGCCTGCCTCGCGAGGCGGGCTCTGACATCGGCGTGCGCGCGTCGAAGGAGCACATCGCCGATCTGCTCGTCGATGACCTCCTCGCCGACAACGGCAAGCTGCGCAGCACCGTCGAGACGGAGCTCGAGGAGCTGGCGTCGAGCGGCGCGCTGATGAAGGTCGGCGACGAGTACCGCCTGCAGACCAAGGAGGGCGCGGAGTGGGACGCCGAGTTCCGCCGCCGCCAGGGCAAGCTCGCCAACGACGACGCCGACATCCAGATCCGTCGTGACCAGCAGATCTACGCTGAAGCCGATCGCGTCATCCGCACGGTGAAGGTCGTGCAGGGCGCCGCGAAGGAGGCCCGCCAGGTCGTCGTCTCGCGTGACCAGACGCCGCCCGCCGGCAACGGCGAGAGCGTGCCGCTGTGGATTCGCGACGGCTGGTCTGCCAGCGAAAAGGAGCTGCTCCATGCCGCGCGCGCGGCGGGCACCGACAGCCCCACCGTGTTCGTGTTCCTGCCGCGTCAGGCGGCCGACGAGCTGCGCAAGCTGATCGTCGACGCCGAAGCTGCGCAGCAGACCATCGACGCCAGGGGTACGCCCACGACCCGTGAGGGCGAAGAGGCGAAGCACAGCATGGAGAGCCGTCGCAACGCGGCCGTCCGGCAGCGCGACGAGCTCATCAAGCAGATCGTCGCCAACGCCAAGGTGTTCCAGGGCGGCGGCTCCGAACTGCTGCAGGCCACGCTCGAGGAGCGCGTTCGCGAGGCAACCAACGCCGCGCTCGTGCGGCTCTTCCCGCGGTTCAAGGAGGCCGACCACGCTGCGTGGGAGACAGTCATCAAGCGCGCGAAGGAAGGCGCGGACCAGCCGCTCCAGCCCGTGGGCCACACCGTCGCGACGGAAGAACACGCCGTCTGCAAGGCGGTGCTCTCGACCATCGGCTCTGGCAAGGTCGGCATCGAGGTTCGCAAGGTGCTGCGCGCGAGCCCCTATGGCTGGCCACAGGACGCCATCGACGCAGCCCTCATCGCGCTGCACCGAACGCAGCACGTCTCGGCAACGCTGAACGGTACGGTGCTCGTGCCGGGGCAGCTCGACCAGAACAGGATCTCGAAGGCCGAGTTCCGCGTCGAGAAGATCACGCTCTCGGTCACCGAGAAGCTCACCATCCGCAAGGTGTTCCAGGCGCTCGGCGTGGGCTGCAAGGCGGGCGAAGAGCTGACCAAGGCGCCGGTCTTTCTCGCGCAGCTCGCTGCCCTCGGGCGCGCGACCGGCGGTGACGCCCCGCTGCCCGCGCCCGCGTCGGTCACCGACATTGAAGACATCCGCGCGCGTGTCGGCAACGACCAGCTCGCAGGCATCCGTGACAACGCCCAGACCTTCGAGAAGCGGATCGCCGAGTGGACTGCCACCAAGAAGCTCGTCGACGCGCGCTTGCCCATGTGGGGGCTCGTCGAGCGGCTCGCGAAGCACGCCCACGGCCTCACCGCAGCGGAGGACCTGTTGAAGCAGGTCGAGGCGGTGCGCGCGCAGCGCCTCTTGCTCGAGCCAACCGACCCGGTGGCGCCGCTTCGCTCGGGCCTCGCCGACGCGCTCCGGAAGGCGCTGCTCGAAGCGCACGGCGCGTACGAGACGGAGTTCCGCAAGGGCGTGGCCTCGCTCGAGGCCAGCTCGCTGTGGCCGAAGCTCTCGGACGCGGAGCGCTCGTCGATCCTCACGAGCGTCGGGCTCACGCCGGCCGCGCAGTTGTCGGTGCCGAGCGATGAAGCGCTCGCGTCGGCGCTCGACACGAAGTCGCTTTCGTCGCGGCGTGCTGAGGCCGACGCCGTTCCGGGCCGCGTGCAGAAGGCGCTGGAGCAGGCCGCGAAGCTGCTCGAGCCGAAGGTGCGCGCCATCTCCATCGAGCGCTCCACCCTGACGACCGAAGCCGACGTCGACGCTTGGCTCGATCGGCAGAAGAAGTCCCTCGTCGCCGCCATCAAGGATGGTCCGGTGCTGGTGAGCTGAAGGAGAAGACCATGTTCCTCAAATCACTTCGAGCAGACAGCCTCCTCTCCTTCGCGCCCGGAACGTCGACGATCGACCTCTTGCCGCTCAACGTCCTCATCGGACCGAACGCCTCTGGCAAGTCGAACCTGATCGAAGCCGTCGAGCTGCTCCGCTCCACGCCTACGGGCTTCGCATCGGCAATCCGCGATGGTGGCGGCGTGCGCGAGTGGCTGTGGAAGGGCGATTCGCCCAAGACGAGCACGATCGACGCCCGCCTTTGTCGTGGCGGCAAGAAGAGCGATCTCCGCTACCGGCTTGAGTTCACGGCAGCAGGCGACCGCGTGGAGGTCACGGACGAAGCGCTCGAAGAGGCCGACAAGCACAAGGACGGCGCCAAGGACGTTTACTTCTACTACCGCTTCCAGAAGGGGCACCCGGTGCTGAACGTCGCCTCGGACGACGGGAAGCGCGTCGAGCGCAAGTTGCAGCGCGACAGCCTCGCGCCCGACGCATCCGTGCTTTCGCAGCGCAAGGAGCCTGACCTCTATCCCGAGCTCGCCTGGGCTGCGAATTCGTTCTCTCGCATCCAGACCTTCCGCGAGTGGAGCTTTGGCCGCTACGCAGCCGTGCGCCAGCCCCAGCCCGCGACGTCTCCGACCGAAGTGCTGCTCCCCGATGCCCGTAACCTCGGGCTGATCCTCAACCAGATCGAGCACAGCAGCGCGGCCAAGAAGTTCAACGAGCTGCTCAAGCGCCTCCTCCCGCGCTTCGAACGCGTAAGCACGCTTACCCAGGGCGGCACGATCCAGTTCTTCCTTCACGAAGACGACTTGAAGACGCCGGTCCCGGCGACGCGCCTTTCGGACGGCACGATTCGATTCCTCGCGATGAGCGCCGTCCTCTTGCAGCCGTCGCCGCCACCGCTCGTGTGCATCGAGGAGCCGGAGCTGGGGCTCCATCCCGACGCGCTGTCAATCGTCGCCGACCTCCTCGTCGACGCGAGCAAGCACACGCAGCTCATCGTGACGACGCACTCCGATGCGTTGCTTTCGTATTTGAGCCTCGAACCCGAGTCGGTCCTCGTTTGCGAGAACATCGGCGGTACGCAGGTGCGGCGCCTCAAGGCTGACGATCTGAAGAGCTGGCTGGAGAAGTACCGCCTCGGCGAGGTGTGGCGCATGGGCGCGATCGGGGGCAACCCGTGAGCAGCATCAAGATCTTCGTCGAAGGTGGTGGCGAGACGAATGCCGACGGGCGCGGCGAGCTCCGCGTCGCGTTCGACACGCTCATTGGCGCCCAGAAGGAAGCCGCCCGCAAGAAGCGAATGAAGTGGGACACCGTCTTCTGTGGCGGCCGAAGTGAGACCGCCGACGAGTTCGCAAAGGCGCTGAAGCGCAAGGACGCGGACTTCGTCGTGCTCGTTGTCGACGCGGAGGACGAAGTCACGTCCGCGACGCCCTCGCATCCCACGCCGGCTGAGCGCGTGAAGCACCTGGAGACGCGCGACGGCTGGACCGAGCAGCTCAAGGAGGCCACGCCGGAACACGTCCACCTCATGACGAGGTGCATGGAGGCGTGGGTCGTCGCCGACGAAGAGAAGCTCGAGGAGTTCTACGGCAAGGACTTCAAGAAGAACGCGCTGCCGAAGCGCAAGGTGCTCGACGAAGAGCCGAAGACCTCTCTCTACGCCGCCATCGAGAAGGCCACCAAGGCCACGAAGAAGGGCAGCTACGGCAAGGTCAAGCACGCGAGCGCACTGCTGAAAATGGTACGACCCGGCAAGGTCGCCGAGCGCTGCGTGTCGTTCCAGCAGCTCACGCAGTGGCTCGACGCCGCCATCGGAGGTGCGTGATGGCATCGCTCGACCGCAACCTCCGCAGAGCTCTCGAGAACGCCGTGAAGAAGGCCCGCCGCGCCGCGGAGGCCGGCGCGCGGCAGGCCGTCGAGCAGCTCGCCGTGGGCCACCATGAGCCGTGGTCCGCGCTCTCGCCCGACCAGCGCAAGCTTCGCAACCGCCTGCGCGCGCACGGCCGCCAGCTCGGCGACAAGCTCGACGACAAGAAGGGTACGCAGACCATCGAGCGGCTCACCGGCGAGTGCGCCTACGAGCACTGGCATCGGCTGCTGTTTGCGCGCTTCCTCGCGGAGAACGACCTGCTCGTCGAGCCCGAGAGCGGCATGGCGCTCTCGCTCGACGAGTGCCGCGAGCTCGCGCGGGAGCAGAGCAAGGACTGGCTCGTGCTCGCGAGCGACTTTGCGCAGCGCATGCTGCCGCAGATCTTCCGCGCGGGCGACCCGGTGCTCGAGGTGGCGCTGCCGCCCGAGAAGCGCCAGGAGCTGGAGGCGATCCTCGAAGGGCTGCCGCGCGCGGTCTTCATCGCCGACGACAGCCTCGGCTGGGTCTACCAGTTCTGGCAGGCGGACCAGAAGGACGCGGTCAACGCCTCGGAGAATAAGATCGGCGCCGACGAGCTGCCCGCCGTCACGCAGCTTTTCACCGAGGACTACATGGTCCTCTTCCTGCTGCACAATACGCTCGGCGCGTGGTGGGCCGGCAAGGTGCTCGCGGAGAAGCCCTACCTCGCGCGGTCGGCAGCGTCGGAGGACGAGTGTCGCGCCGCGTGCGCCGTGCAGGGCATCGAGTGGAGTTACCTGCGCTTCGTGCGCGAGGGCGACGTGTGGCGGCCCGCTGCCGGCACGTTCCCTGGCTGGCTGACGGCGGCGAAGGACCTCACGGTGCTCGACCCTTGCATGGGCAGCGGACACTTCCTCGCGTTCGCGCTGCCGATGCTGGTGGCGCTCCGGCGTGAGGAGGAGAAGCTGTCGATCGCCAAAGCCGTCGACGCCGTGCTGCGCGACAACCTCTTCGGGCTCGAGCTCGACCCGCGCTGCACACAGATCGCCGCGTTCAACGTCGGGCTCACGGCGTGGAAGCTCGCGGGCTACCGGCCGCTGCCCGCGCTGAACCTCGCGTGTGCGGGCCTCGCGATCAACGCGCCGGTTGCGGCGTGGACGGCGCTAGCGGCGGGAGATGCGCTAGCTGAGAACGCGATGAAGCAGCTGTACGAGCTGTTCCGTCAAGCGCCGACCCTGGGCTCGCTCATCGACCCGACTCGGGTTGGCGGCGAGCTGTTTGTTGCGGGCTTCGATAAGGTCCGTGGGCTGCTTTCGTCGGCGCTTGCGTCCGAACAGTCGGAAGACGCCGAGCTGGCGGTCGTCGCGCAGGGCATCGCCAAGGCGGCATCGATTCTGGCACATCGCTACACGCTGGTGGCGACCAACGTTCCGTACCTCGCGCGGCGAAAGCAGAGTGTTGAGCTGCTGCAGTTTACAGACGTGTATTATGAAGTTGGTCGCGGAGACATAGCGGCGGTGTTCGTGGAACGTTGCATCCGATTTTGCTCGCCAGGGGCGACCTTCGCTGCCGTGGTTCCGCTGAACCTGATGTCGTTGTCTTCTTACGAGCCCATGCGCCGGTCCTTGCTGAATTCTCGAACGTTTCTGCACGCGGCGAAACTCGGGTCCGGTGCGACCGCCACCGCGAGCTGGGATGTACTGAGAGCGCTCATCATCGTCACGGACTCGAAGCCGCTTGGCGACTACGAGGTTACGGGACTTGAGACAGACGCTCCTTCGTCGTCCGGTAGGGCGGATTGTCTGTGTCGCGGCGGCGTGGCTCGCACGATGAGTTCCCGTCAACTATCCAACCCAGACGCTCGCATTGCCTTCGCCGTAAACTCGGACACGACGCCGCTAAGCGACTATGTCACTTCTTCCTGGGGCATCTCGCCCGCCGACCTATGCCGGTTTGGGCATCGCTTTTGGGAACACCCGGCTATGGAGCACCCTTGGGTTCGGTGGCAAAGCTCAGTATCAGCAACAGTAGAGTACGGCGGACGAGAGTGGGTTCTGCGCTGGGACGCAACTCTGCACGACGCGGTGGAGACGACTTCGGCAGTCATTCGAGGGGAATCCGACTGGGGGAAGCCCGGAGTCGTTGTTGTTGCAACCCGCGGCCTTCCCTGCACGATCTACGGCGGCGACGCGTACGACGCGAACGTTGCCGTGCTCAGTCCGAAGGATCCGCAGCATGCCGCGGCGCTTTGGGCTTACTGCACCTCGGCAGAATACGCGGAGGAAGTCAGAAAACTCGACTCGGCCTTGAAGGTCACCTCAGCGACTTTGGTCAAGGTTCCTTTCGATCTAGATAAGTGGGAAAGGATTGCTGCGGCCCAGGGACTGAGTGAGTTACCAAAGCCGTCGTCTAAGGATCCTACGCAATGGCTGTTCAAGGGAGGCGCTCGAGGCAGAGCAGCATTCCAAGTCGCTGTGGCGACGGCAATGGGATTTCGTTGGCCCGAACATGGTTCGATGGCAAATGAACACGCTGATGAGGACGGCATCGTGTGTGTCCCTCCGCTCCGTGGAGAGCTCTCAGCTGCTGATTGCATTCAGCGCGTTCTCCTGGCGCAAATGGAGCACGGAGCAACCCTAGCGGAAGCGCTCGTGCATGCCGGTCGCGCTGGAGAAAACCTCGAGACGTGGGTGCGCGAACGCTTCGCAGAGCAGCACTGCGAGGTCTTTCATCAGCGCCCCTTCATCTGGCAAGTATGGGATGGGCTGAAGGACGGCTTCAGCGCGCTACTGAACTACCACAGGCTTGCCGCTCCACGTGGCGAAGGGCGGCGCACACTCGAGAAGCTGATCTACACGTACCTAGGCGACTGGGTCGACCGACAGCGCGCGGACCAGAAGACGGGCGTCGAGGGCGCCGACGGGCGCGTCGCCGCCGCCGAGCACCTGAAGCGCGAGCTGGAGAAGATCCTCGAGGGCGAGCCGCCCTACGACCTCTTCGTTCGCTGGAAGCCGCTGCACCAGCAGCCGGTCGGCTGGGAACCCGACCTCGACGACGGCGTGCGCGTGAACATCCGCCCGTTCATGACCGCGAAGCCCTTGAACGCGCGCGGGAAGAACGCCTGCATTCTGCGCGTGGCCCCCAAGATCAAGTGGGACAAGGACCGTGGCAAGGAGCCGACGCGCGAGAAGGCCGACTTCCCGTGGTTCTGGGGCTGGGACGAGAGCACGCAGGACTTCGCGGGCGGGAAGGAGTTCGACGGCAACCGCTGGAACGACCTTCATTACTCGCGCGCCGCGAAGCTCGCCGCGCGTGAGCGCGCCAAGGGAGGCAAGTCGTGACCGCGTCGACCTCTCGCCGTCGCAGCACCAACCCGCCGCCGCACGTGAAGGGGCTGCTCGACCAGCTCGAGAAATCCTTCCTTCACGCGCTGCGCAGCGGCGAGGGCGAGGCCGCGCCCGCCGCGCTGCTCTGGGCCGATGCTGACAAGCAGTGGGCGGCCCTCGTCGCGCGCCTGCAGACCGCGCTGCCGCACCTGTTCGTGCTCGGGACCTACGACGCCGCCAAGCGCACGGGCCCGGCCATCTGGCTGCGTTGCGTGGTCGACCGCGTGCTCGAGGAGGTCGCGCTCGATCCCGGCGTCGTACCGATCCTCTACCTGCCCGGCGTGGCCCGGCAGTCCCTGCGCGCAGGCGACGAGTGCTTGCGTGAGCTGCAGCCGCTCGTCGAGCTGCAGTACCGAGGCCGCGTCTGGCACCAGAAGAACGGGCGCGACTGGACGGTCGAGGCCTTCCTCGTCTCGGAGGACGGGCTCCAGCTCGACGTGGCCCAGGACGCCAAGACCCGCGAGGCCGCGCAGCGCAGCCTGCCACTCCTCGCCGAGACGCCGCTCGACGGCCTGCGCGGCCATCGCCTCGAAGCCGACGACTTCGATCGCCTTGCCGTCAGCGATCCCACCCGCGACCTCCTGCGCTGGATGGGCGTCGGCGATGGTCTTCGCAAGACCGAGGGCGAAGCCCGCTGGAAGGCCTTCTGCGGCGTGTGCAACTCGGACTTCAAGTTCGACCCGGACAAGAAGTCTCCCGCCGACGCCGCGAGCGCGCTCGTCGAGGGCAGCGGCAAGTGGGCCAACGTCTGGCAGCGCTTCAAGGAAGCGCCGAAGCTCTATCCTGCCGTCGCCAAGCTGTTGCGCGACACCGCCACGCCGCTCCTCCATCGCGGCAGCGAGCGCGACGCGGGCGGCAACACCAAGGCCGAGCAGGAACTCCGTGCAAGCCTCGAATCGCTCGCGAACAAACCCCACGCCACCGCGCTCGCCGTGGTGGCCGCGCTCGAAGCCGCGCACGGCAAGCGGCGCAAGTGGGTCTGGGCCGAGCTCGGCGAAAGCCCGCTGGCCGGCGCCCTCGCACCTCTCGCGAAGCTCGCCACGGCCGCCGCCACCACGCTGGGCGGCGCCACCGTCGACGCGGCGGTCACCGCCTACGTGAACGACGGCTGGCGTTGCGACCGTGCTGCGCTCGAAGCGCTCGCCTCGGTGAAGCAGCCCGCCGACGTGGCGCTCATCCAGAGCGTCGTGCGCGCGCTCTACCTGCCGTGGCTCGATGCCTCCGCGCGCCACTTCCAGGGCCTCATCGACGGTGCAGAAAACGCCGTGCGCGCGAAAGTCACGGGGAGCCAGCACGAGAAGGACGCGTGCCTCATGTTCGCCGACGGCCTCCGGTACGACGTCGCCGGCATGCTCGCCGAGCGCCTCGAAGCGAAGGGCCTCCGCGCGCGCTTGAACCACCGCCTCGCGCCGCTGCCGACGGTGACGTCGACCGCGAAGCCCTTTGCGACGCTCTCGCACGACAAGCTCGAAGGCGGCGAGGACATCGTCGACTTCAACCCGCGCTTCAAGAACAGCCCGCAGGCGGCCAACGCGCAGCGGCTGCGGGACGACATGGCGAGCCGAGGCATCGACCTCCTCGGCGACGAGATTCGCCCCGCGAAGCAGGGGACGACGGGCGGCTGGCTCGAGACCGGCAAGCTCGATGAGTTGGGCCACAAGCTGGGTGCGCGTCTCGCCGCGCAGATCGACACCGAGCTCGAGATTCTCCTCGACCAGGTCACCGGGCTCATCGACGCGGGTTGGACGCGCATCCGCATTGTCACGGACCACGGCTGGCTGCTCATGCCGGGTGGCCTGCCGTCTGTCGAGGTGCCCAAACACCTCACGGCGACGAAGTGGTCACGCGCAGCCACGGTGAAGCGCGACGCGAAGCCTGAGGTGCCCGTCTACCCCTGGCACTGGAACCCGCACGTCCGTATCGCGTCACCGCCCGGCGTCGGCAGCTTCGCCAAGAACACCGAGTACTCGCACGGAGGCATCAGCCCGCAGGAGTGCATCGTTCCCGAGCTGTTCGTCGAGCGCGGCGGCGGTGGCACCACCGCGTCGATCACCGCCGTCACCTGGCGCGGCATGCGCTGCCGCGTGGCGGTGAGGACAAACGATCCCTCCGTGCGCGTCGACCTGCGCACCAATTGGAAACAGGCGAACACGAGCATCGCGGCGTCGCCCAAGGAGGTCGGCCCGGCCGGCGAGCAGAGCCTCGCCGTCGCGGATGACAGCCACGAAGGTCACGCCGCCATGGTCGTCGTCCTCGACGGCGCGGGCAACGTGCTCGACCGCAAAGCCACGACTGTCGGAGAAGCGTCATGACCATGACCCTCGACCATCTCGATCAGCAGGCGGCTGCGGTCTTCGACGGCTACCTCGTTCGCAAGGACCTCGTTCGCAAGTACGCGCGCCAGTACCCGGTGCCGACCTACGTGGTCGAGTTCCTCCTTGGTCGCTACTGCGCCAGCACCGACGAGAAGGAGATCGCGGAGGGACTCCAGATCGTCGAGAAGCAGCTCCGCGACCGCACGGTGCGCACGGGCGAGGAGGAGCTGTTCAAGGCGCGCGCGAAGGACAGCGGCAGCGTCAAGCTCATCGACATCATCAAGGCGCGCCTCGACGCGAAGAACGACCGCTTCCTCGCCGAGCTTCCGAGCCTCGCGCTGCGCGATGTGCTCATCGACGACCAGCTCGTGCGCGAGAACGAGCGCATGCTGACCGACGGCTTCTACGCCGAGGTTACACTCGCCTACGACGGAGTCGCCGCGCAGGAGCAGGGAGGCCGCCCGTTCTCCATCCAGTCAATGCGCCCGATCCAGATGTCGAAGTCGGACGTGCTCGATGTGCTGGCCAAGGCACGCCGCTCGTTCACGACGCAGGAGTGGATCGACTTCCTCATTCGCTCGATTGGTCTCGAGGCTGCATCGCTCTCCGAGCGCGCGAAGCGCGTCGCCATCTTGCGCATGGTCCCGTTCGTCGAGCGCAACTACAACCTCGTCGAACTCGGCCCGCGCGGCACCGGAAAGAGCCACCTCTTCCAGCAGATCTCGCCGTACGCTCACCTCATCTCGGGCGGCAAGGCGACGGTCGCCAAGATGTTCGTGAATAACGCGAGCGGCCAACGCGGGCTCGTGTGCCAGTACGACGTCGTCTGCTTCGACGAGGTGTCGGGGGTCTCCTTCGATCAGAAGGACGGCATCAACATCATGAAGGGCTACATGGCCTCGGGGCAGTTCAGCCGGGGCAAGGAGAACATCCGCGCCGAGGGTGGCATCGTCATGGTCGGCAACTTCGACGTTGACGTTGAGCAGCAGCAGCGCGTCGCGCACCTGCTCAGCCCGCTGCCGCCGGAGATGCGCAACGACACAGCGTTCATGGACCGCCTTCACGCCTTCGTGCCGGGGTGGGACTTCCCGAAGCTCAACCCCAATGACCACTTCACGGACCACTTCGGCTTGGTGAGCGACTTCCTCAGCGAGTGCTGGAGCAAGCTGCGCTCGGGCAACCGCGTCTCGGTGATGCAAGGGCGCGTTCACCTCGGCGGCGCGCTCTCCGGCCGCGACATCGAGGCGGTGAACAAGACGGTGAGCGGCCTGACCAAGCTGCTCTTCCCCGACCCCGAGGCGCCCGTGCCCGACGAGGACCTCGAGTGGATTGTGCGCGTCGCCCTCGAATCGCGGCGCCGCGTGAAGGAGCAACAGAAGCGCTGCTTCAAGAGCGAGTTCCGCAACACGCACTTCAGCTACATCGTCGGCCCTGAGGGCGTGGAGCAGTTCGTCTCGACGCCCGAGCTGCACAGCGACGAGGCCATCGAGAGCGATCCGCTCCCACCCGGCCAGGTCTGGGCGGTGAGCCCCGCGAGCCCTGACGCTGGCCCGGGCCTCTATCGCCTCGAGGTGGCCAGCGGACCGGGCGCGGGCGTGAAGGTGCTCAACCAGCCGACGCCACCCGCCTTCCGCGAAAGCGTGAAGGTCGGCGAACAGAACCTCTACACACGCGCCAAGGAACTCGTCGGCGACCGCAACCCACGCGAACACGAGTTTTCAATCCAGATGCGTGCACTCGACGCCGACAAGGCCGGGGCGGGCCTCGGCGTCCCGGTCCTCGTCGCCCTATGCGGCGCGCTCCTCGGGCGCAACACGCGCGGTGGAACCATCGTCGTCGGCGCGCTCAACCTCGGCGGCTCAATCGAGATGATTCCGAACGCTGTGCGCATCGCGGAGCTGGCCGTCGACAAGCAGGCGCAGACCCTGCTGATGCCCGTCGCCGCCCGCCGGCAGCTCAACGACCTGCCCGACGAGCTGTGGACCAAGCTCAACATCGAGTTCTACAAGGACGCGTCGGACGCCGTCTTCAAGTCGCTGGTGGAGTGAGGGGGAGGCAATGGCACTTCACCAAGTCGGCGCACGGACCGAAGGCGACGTTTACCAGGGCCTGTTCTTCTGGCGGCAGGCGGCCGACCTACTGCGCCCGAACTCCCTGGTCGAGCGCGTCGTCCTCGAACACGACGACGCCGATGGCGTCGACGACGTCGCCGTCTTCTACCGCGCGCCCGGGGTCAACGCGGGCGGCTGGCAGGCGAGCGCTGACTACTTCCAGCTCAAGTACCACGTCGACAACCGCGACGCGTACAGCGCCGACGCGCTGATCGACCCGTCGTTCATCAACGCGAAGGTCTCGCTGCTCAAGCGCTTTCATGAGGCCTACGCCCACCTGTCGAAGCAGGAGCGCGTCCCGTTTCGGCTCCACCTCGCGTCCAATTGGCGATGGAAGGACGACGATAAGCTCGCCAGCCTTCTGCGCGAATTCGACGGTGAGCTGCCGCCCAAGTTCTTCGAGGATGGCGCGAAGGGCGACCTCGGGAAGATCCGCGAGAAGTGGCGCACCCATCTGAGCCTCGACGTCGAGCCGTTCACGGCGTTTGCTCGCACGCTGCGGTTCCAGCTCGATCACTTCGGGCGACGCGACTTCAAGGCGTACGTCTACGCAACCCTCGAGGCCGCCGGCCTCCGCACGCCAAGCGCTGACCGCGCGGCGTGCCCCTACGAGAGCCTGGTGCAGCAGTTCCTGATGAGCGGCCAGCACTCGTTCGACGAGGCCGCGTTCCGCGCGTTGTGCCAGAAGGAGGGGCTCTTGGCCGATCTCGGCGCCAAGCCGTCACGCCCCTTCGCCATCGGCGTGCGGAGCTTCATGCGCTTCGCCGAGCGGCTCGAGTCCGAGGTCGACGAGCTCGTCTGCGTCTCGTCGAACTTCGACGGCCGCCACCTGGCGCAGGGCGGTTCGTGGGAGGCGAGCGCGGCGCAGGTGCTCGCATTCCTTGGCGACCAGGAGCGCCGGGCACGTCTCCGCGCTGGGGAGTCCGTGATCGCCCTTGAGTGCCACGGTTCGTTCGCGCTGCTTGCGGGCTGGGAGCTGAGCCGCAACTCCGGCGTGAAGGCAGCGCCGCTGCAGAAGCCGAACCTCGATGTGTGGCGACCGACCGAGAACACGACTGTGGGCCCGTCGTGGGCGGCACCGCAGGCGATCGAGAAGAATGCGAACGCCGACGACGTGGCGATCTGCTTGTCCGTCACGCACGACGCGCGTGGTGACGTCGAGGCCTACCTCGCATCGGCGGGTGCGCCCCCGGTGCGCCGCCTCGTGGTGCTGAGCCCGGAGGGCGGGCCGTCGCCCCGGAGCATCAAGGGCGCCGACCACGCCTACCAGCTCGCGAATGCGCTTCCCGCGCTGCTCACGAGCGCACGCCCGAGTCGCACCGCGAGGGCGCACGTCTTCTTCGCGTGCCCCAACGCGCTGATGTTCTTCATCGGGCAGCAGCGCGAAGCACTCGGCCGACTCGCACTCTATGAGTTCGACTTCGGAATCGAGCGCGACGGGTCCTACCAGATCTCCATCTCGCTCCCGCCCCCGGCGAAGGCCGTCGCGGAACACCAAGAGCCCACGCCATGATCCTTGAAACCGACTTCGCTGACTTCCTGCAGGACATCCGACCCACCAAGGCGATGCGCGATGATCTGAAGACCGGACACCAGACGCTACGTGACCGCCTCAACGCGGACGAGGGGCTGAAGAAGTGCCTCGTCTCGGACTTCCTGCAGGGCAGCTACAAGCGCTCGACCGCGATTCGCCCGAAGGGGGACCGGCGCTCCGACGTCGACATCATCGTCGTCACGAAGCTCTCGGAGGAGGAGTACACGCCGGCAAAGGCGATGGACGTGTTCAAGCCTTTCCTCGACAAGCACTACAAGGGGAAGTGGCGGCAGCAGGGGCGCTCGTTCGGCATCGAGCTGTCTTACGTCGAGCTGGACCTCGTGCTCACCTCTGCGCCCTCGGAGGCCGAGGCGGGCATCCTTCGGTCCGAGGCGCTCTCGGCCGACGATGGTCTCGAAGATGATCCCGAGTGGCGCCTCCACCGGTCGTGGCTCGCGCTGGGCTCCCGGTATAGGAGCGACGCGCGAACGCTCCTCGCCGAGGCGAAGAACGAGCCCGAGTGGAAGTCACAGCCCCTTCGCATCCCGGACCGCGACGCGAACAAGTGGGAGTCGACGCACCCGATCGCCCAGATCAGGTGGACGCGCGACAAGAACAACCGCACGAACAAGCACTTCGTCAACGTTGTGAAGGCCATCAAGTGGTGGCGCGTCGAGAAGCACGAGGAGCCGAAGCACCCGAAGGGCTTCCCGCTCGAGCGGCTCATCGGCGAGTGCTGCCCCGACGGCATCGAGAGCGTCGCCGAGGGTGTCGTGAAGACGCTGGAGAAGATCGTCTCGCAGTACGCGCTGTCGGTGCTGGCCGGCGGAAAGCCGAGTCTCCCGGACTACGGCGTGTCGACGCACGACGTCTTCAAGCGGATCACGGCTGACGACTTCAAGAGGTTCTACGACCAGGTCAAGGACGGCGCCGCTCTTGCGCGACGCGCGTATGACTCGCAGGACCGCACGGAGAGCGGCAAGCTCTGGCGCGACCTGTTCGGCAGCAAGTTCCCGAAGCCCCCGGAGGCCGGTGGCGGCGGCTCGGGCGGTTCGGGGCGTGGCTACACGCCGCCCACGGGTCCTGCCACGCCGGGGAGCGGCCGCTTCGCGTGACCTCGACGACCGTCCTTCCACCGCCTGCGATCGAACGCGGCCTGCGCGGCTTGTGCGCGGTCGTTGCGTGCTCGGTGGAGGACGGTCCCAAGTTCGATGAAAAGGCGAAGCGGTGGGTCGTGCGGCTCGTGCTCCGACGTGACGCCGGCGCCGAGTTCGTTGCCGCTGCAACCCGATGGTGCGTACTGCTCGACGACACCTATCCCTTCGGGCGTGTCTCGTTCTACCCGGCTTCCGAAGGTGGGCTCACCGCAACGTTTCCTCACCAGTCGCGGAACGCGCCGGGGCGCGATCGACGTGCGTGGCGAGATGGACGGCTTTGCCTCGACACACCTTTCGGCGGCGAGCGGCGCGTGGTCGTCGTACGCGATCCCGTTGGCGACGCCGACCAGCGGCTTCGATGGCATACCGAGCGAGCACTCCAGTGGCTGCACCGAGCGGCGAACGACCAGCTTCTCGCAGCGGGCGACCCCTTTGAGCTGCCCGATCGACCTCACACCACCGCGCGCGGTTGGATCCGCGAGCGCGTCGTTCACGACGAGAGCGCGGCGTCCTTCGCTGCCTGGGATGGGCGCGCGGGGAGCTTCGGCATCGCTCGGTTCGGCGCGCTGAAGGACATCGGCAACGTTCTCACCATCAAGAGCTTTGAGGACCAGAGCGGTGACGTTGTCCGGGCATGGTCAGGACGCGAGCTCGGTGACCTGGCGCAAGAACGACGCGTGAACGGCTTCTGGTGGCTGTGGCCGCAGCCGGTCGTTGTGCGGCCGTGGCAGGCGCCAGGGACGTGGCGAGACCTTCGGCGAATCGCGAAGGCGATGAACATCGACGTCGACGCGATGCTGCGATGGCTGTTCCCTCAGCTTCGTGGTTCGAAGAGCAGCGGCATCCTCATGCTCGGCTACCCGATGCCCGCGCGCGTCGGAGAAGACGCCAATGAGGTCCACTGGGACGCATTGCTCCTGCCCCGTCTTGAAAAGGCCGAAGGGCAGCCACACGGCTTTCGCCCGAACGCACGTGGTTGGTGGCACCGCGATCGCTACGGGAAGTTCGCTGACACCGTCGCGCTCGAGTACCTGTTCACCGACAACTGGAGCGGCGATCGCCTGCAAGCTCGCGGGCGACTGCCGCGCGCAGTGCGAGACTGCAACGTCGCGGTCATCGGTGTTGGCGCGCTCGGTTCGGTCCTCAGCGAGCTGCTCGTGCGCGCCGGCGTGAAGAACATCGCGCTGATCGATGAGGATGTAGTGGAGTCCGGCAACGTCAACCGGCACGTGGCAACGCTCGTCGACGTCGGCAAGTCCAAGGTGCCAGTCGTCGCACAGCGGCTCCGGCAGATCTCGCCGACCATTCGAGTCGCCGAGTTCAGCGAGAAGCTGCCCAGCGACGCCAAGGCCATCGAGACGCAGCTCGACGAGTACGACATCATCATCGACTGCACGTCGTCGGACATGGTTCTGTCGACACTTGAACGAGCATGGTGGTCGATCCCTCGCACCTTCGCTTCCTTCTCCATGGGCTTCGGTGGGAAGCGCCTCTTCTCGTTCGGCGTGAGCGGCAACCGTTTCCCGCAAGGAGACTTCGCCAGAAACGTCCGCCCCTGGCTTGAGCACGAGTCGAAAGCTTGGGCCGACAACGACGAGGTCTTCGAGGGCGCAGGCTGCTGGTCGCCGCTCTTTCCCGCTCGTTGCGACGACGTCGTTCTGGCGGCAGCGGTCTGCGTCAAGGAGCTGGAGACGGTGGTGGCGAAGAGGCCAACCGCGCCACGCTTCCGGGTATTCGCACAATCGTCATCGGACGACGGCTTCCAGGGCTTCGCGCCCGAGAGCGCGCCGCCCGCCCTGGAGGCGTTGGCGTCATGAGGACCTGGAGGGGCAAGACCGAAGACGGCACGTTCGCCGTGGAGCTACAGGCCTCCGTTCTCGGGGCGCTCGATCGGTACTGTCGCGACGCAGGCTCCGTGGAGACGGGCGGCATCTTGATCGGGCGCTACTCCGACGACCTCGCGCTTGCGATCGTACGCGAGGCGACGCCGCCGCCGACCGACTCGAAGCGAAGGCGCTCGTGGTTCCTGCGCGGCGTGAGCGGTCTGCGCGAGATGCTCAGCAAGCGGTGGAGGGCCAAGGAACGGACCTTCTACATCGGCGAGTGGCACTTCCATCCCGCGAACCACGTGGAGCCGAGCGGCGACGACTTCGCGCAGATGCTCGAGATCAGTCAGGCCCGCGAGTACGACTGCAAGGAGCCGCTACTTCTGATCCTTGGCGCCGGGATTCACGAGGGGTATCGGATCTTCCGCGCCTTCGTCTGCCCAGCCGAAGGCGCTCCTCTGGAGCTTCACTGCATGAAGGAGGAGCGACAGGCGGCGGCCAAGACGGGAGGGGCGATCTGACGACGGCGATGATGGCAGCGGCGTCCAACAGTGCTGCGCCGGACGCGCAGGGCGCGCCCACCTGCGCGCCGTTGCCCACGACTCGCGCCACGCTCGGGACCGGCGGTTTGCACGCGCCACGCGCCAACGTGGGCGCCCATTCCGCGCTCGCGCGGGACAGCGCCCCGATGATCAACAGTCCCTCCCCGCGCGGGACAGTTGATCGCCCGGTCGCCGTCCCGGAGAACGAGGGTCGGCTGTTAACCGAGTCTCGGCTTCTCTCTCCCCGCGGGCACGAGAAGAGAGCGCGAACGCCGTCCCACGCGCCTTCGACGCGCGCCTCTTCACGCGCGCGGCGTTCTCAGCGCGAACGCCGTCCCGGCGCGCGCCGCGCTCGACTTCGCGCAAACCCTCGGGAAATCAGGGGAGAAAAGACAACGGCCCCGGAGATCGCTCTTCGAGGCCGCTGTTAAAAATTGCGGGGTCGCGTTTCCGCGACCCCGCATGAATGGCTCCAGCTGCTGGACTCGAACCAGCGACCCGGCGGTTAACAGCCGCCTGCTCTACCAACTGAGCTAAGCTGGAATGCGTCGGAGACGGCGCGAGAATAGTCAGCCGGACCTTCCCGTCAAGCGAATCCGCACGCCGCATCGCTTTGGTGACGCGCATGTGAGCTCGCCCGGTCTTCCCCCCCGCCCCGCCCGTCCCCCGCGTGCGTCCCGGCGCCCCGGCGAGATTGCCCGCCTGGCGTGCTTCTGCGACAACGCCGCCGTGCCGCGCGCCGCCGTGCCCTCCCCGCCGCCGCCCCAAGCCCCCGACCTCTCGCAGGCTCCCCCGGACCCCGCGCAGGCCGCCCCCTCTCCGCCCTCGGCCGCCCCCTCTCCCTCCCCTGCCGCCCCCTCCCCCTCCGCCGCCCGCTCCGCCGGCCGCGGCGGCCTCGCCATCGCGGGCGCCAAGGTCTCCTTCATCGTCTTCGGCTTCGTCCAGCAGCTCATCCTTCCCCGGCTGCTCGGCACCGACGGCTACGGCGAGGTCTCCATCGTCCTGGCCGGGGTCGGCGTGGTCAACAACGTCATCGTCGCGACCGGCATCCAGGGCGTCTCGCGCGCCGTCTCCAGCGTCGCCGACCGCGACGCCGCCGAGGCCTTCCGCCGCACGCTCGCCCTGCACGCCGTCCTGGCCATCGCCGTCTCCGCCTCGTTCGCGCTCCTCGCCGGCGCCATCGCCGACTTCTCCGAGGCCCCGCACGTCGCCGGCCCGCTGCGCCTCGCCGCCGGCGTCGTCCTCCTCTACGGCCTCTACGCCCCGCTCGTCGGCGCGCTCAACGGCCAGCGACGCTTCCTCACCCAGGCCGCCTTCGACGTCGGCTACGGCGCGCTCCGCACCGCGAGCATCGCCGCTGGCGCCCTCCTCTTCCTCCGCGCCGGCCAGAGCGGCGTCCTCGGCGCCATCGCCGGCTTCGTCGCCGCCGCCGCCATCATCGTCCCCCTCGCGACCCTCAAGACCGGCCTCGGCCGCCGCGGCAACGCCGGCCCCTCGATCCGCGAGCACCTCGTCTTCCTCCTGCCGCTCGCCGTCTCGCAGACCTTCCTGAACTTCCTGCTCCAGACCGACTTCTTCCTCCTGCGCCGCTTCCTCGGCCAGGCCACGAACCACCTCGCGCTCGGCCCGAGGGCCGCCGACGACCTCATCGGCGTCTACCGCGGCGCGCAGCTCTTCGCGTTCCTCCCGTACCAGCTGCTCCTCTCCGTCTCCTTCATCCTCTTCCCGATGCTCGCCCGCGCCCGCGCCGAGGGCGACCGCGCCGCCGTCCGCCGCTACACGATGACCGGCGTCCGCCTCTCGTTCCTGCTCACCGGCCTCCTCTGCGGCCCCATCTCGGGCCTCGCGCCGCACGTGCTGCGCTTCGCCTTCCCCGTCGAGATCTACAGCCGCGGCGGCGACACGCTCCGCGTCCTCTCGCTCGGCATGGGCGCCTTCGCCATCCTCGGCGTCGCCTCGGCCGCGCTCACGAGCCTCCGCAGGGAGCGCATCGCGGCCGCGCTCACCGCCGCCACGGTCCTCCTCGTCGCCGTCGGCTGCTCCGTCGCCGTCCCCCGCGCCCCCTTCGGCCCCGACATGCTCGTGAGCTCCGCGACCGCCACCTCGCTCGCGCTCGCCACCTCCGCCGTCGTCGCCGGCGTCCTGCTCCACCGCGTCGCCGGCGGCTTCGTCCCCGCGCTGACGGTGCTCCGCGTGGGCGTCGCCCTCGCCGCCGCGATCGCCGTCGGCACGCGCCTGCCGTGGCTCGGCAAGGTCGCCGTGCTCGGCGAGGCCGTCCTCGTCGGCCTCGTGTACATCGCCCTCCTCGTCGTCACGCGCGAGGTCGGCCGGGACGATCTCGCCGCCCTGCGGCAGGCGTTCGGGCGCGGCGCGCGCCGGGCCTAGGCCCAGGCGGCGCCAGCGCCGCGCCAGGCCCGCGCTCGCCGCCCGGCAGCGTCCGCCTGCCTTCTCCGACCGCCTTCTCCGGCTCGGACGCCCGCCTCGAGGCCCCCTTGACCGTCAGCCGGCGATCTCGCATACGGCCTCTCCCCCAGCCCGGCCAGCGCCGCGCCCGCTCGAAGGCCGAGCGGCGCCACGCGACGCGCCGGCACCCCAGGCAGGCGAAGACGTGGCTCCTCAATTCATCTTCACGATGCAGGATGTCCGGAAGGTGCACCCCCCGAACAAGGAGGTGCTGAAGGGCCTGTGGCTCTCCTTCTACCCGGGCGCGAAGATCGGCGTCCTCGGCTCGAACGGCGCCGGCAAGAGCACCCTGCTCCGCATCATGGCGGGCGTCGACAAGGACTACCTCGGCGAGGCCAGGCCCGCCGACGGCGTCCGCATCGGCTACCTCGCCCAGGAGCCGCAGCTCGAGGCGGGCAAGACCGTCCTCGAGCACGTCGAGATGGCCGTGCACGACGTCCGCTCCCTCGTCCAGCGCTTCGAGGAGATCGGCACCCTGCTCGGCGAGTCGCCCCCCGACATGGAGGCGCTCCTCGAGGAGTACGCCACGCTCCAGGACAAGATCGAGGCCGCGGGCGGCTGGGAGATCGACCGCGTCGTCGAGCGCGCCATGGACGCCCTCCGCCTCCCCCCGCCCGACGCCGACGTCACGAAGCTCTCCGGCGGCGAGCGCCGGCGCGTCGCCCTCTGCAGGCTCCTCCTCGAGAAGCCCGACATCCTGCTCCTCGACGAGCCGACAAACCACCTCGACGCCGAGAGCGTCGCCTGGCTCGAGCGCTTCCTCCACGACTACCCGGGCACCGTCGTCGCCGTCACCCACGACCGCTACTTCCTCGACAACGTCGCCGGCTGGATCCTCGAGCTCGACCGCGGCGCCGGCATCCCGTACGAGGGCAACTACACGGGCTGGCTCGAGCAGAAGAAGAAGCGCCTCGAGCTGGAGCAGAAGCAGGAGAGCTCGCGCAAGCGCACCCTCGAGCGCGAGCTCGAGTGGGTGCGCATGGCCCCGCGCGCCCGCCAGGCCAAGAGCAAGGCCCGCCTCGCCGCCTACGAGTCGCTGCTCGCCGAGGACAGGTCGAAGAAGGTCGAGGAGAACGAGATCCATATCCCCGCCGGCAATCGCCTCGGGAACGTGGTCGTCGAGGCCGACCACCTCCGCAAGGGCTACGGCGACCGCGTCCTCATCGACGACCTCACCTTCTCGCTCCCGCGCGGCGGCATCGTCGGCATCATCGGGCCGAACGGCGCCGGCAAGACCACCCTCTTCCGCATGATCATGGGCCAGGAGCAGCCCGACAGCGGCGCGCTCCGGATCGGCGAGACCGTCGAGCTCGCGTACGTCGACCAGTCGCGCGACGCCCTCAACCCGAACAACAACGTCTGGCAGGAGATCTCCGGCGGCGAGGACCGGCTGATCGTCGGCAAGCGCGAGGTCAACTCGCGCGCCTACGTCTCCAGCTTCAACTTCGCCGGCAGCGACCAGCAGAAGAAGGTCCGCGACCTGTCCGGCGGCGAGCGCAACCGCCTCCACCTCGCCAAGCTCCTCCGCCGCGGCGGCAACGTCCTCCTGCTCGACGAGCCCACGAACGACCTCGACGTCGACACCCTCCGCTCGCTCGAGGACGCGCTCCTCAGCTTCGCCGGCTGCGCCGTGGTCATCAGCCACGATCGCTGGTTCCTCGACCGGATCGCGACCCACATCCTCGCCTTCGAGGGCGACAGCAAGGTCGTCTGGTTCGAGGGCAACTACGCCGACTACGAGGCCGACCTGAAGCGCCGCCTCGGCGCCGACGCCGCCGAGCCCCGCAAGCTCCGCTACCGCAAGCTCACCGCGAGCTGACGCAACGCAGCGCGCTGCGCCCGCGGCGTTCCACCCTCGGAGCACGTTTCCGGTCTGGCGCGACGCGGGTGCCCGCAGTAGCTCTTTCTCTCCTATGGTCCGGAGCCCCTTCGGCGCATGGCGTGCATGGCTCAGCGCGGTCGCCGCAGCGGCCGCGCTGGCGACGACGGCCGCCGCCGGCTGCCGGGATGCTGCGGAGCTCCGCTCGCCGTTCGCCGTCGCCACGTCGAATGGCGGCGGGGGCGCGGGCGCGGGCGGCTCGGGAGCCGGCGCCGGTCCGGGCGACCCGCCGGCGGAGGCCGTGCCGCTCGCGGTCGTAACGTGGAACACAAAGGATTTCTTCAACGACAAGGAAGACACGGGAGGCACAAAGGAGATCGTGCTCAGCACCGCGCGCTACCGCGAGAAGCGCGAGGCGATCGCGGCGGTGCTCGCGGACCTCGACCCCGACGTCGCGGTGCTCCAGGAGGTCGAGCACCTCGACGTCCTCGAGGACCTGAACCGCATCGAGCTCGGCGGCGCGTACCCCCACGCCGCGCTCGTCGAGGCGTACGACCCGCGCGGCATCGACGTCGGCGCGCTCTCGAAGATCCCGTTCGACAAGGTCGTGTCGCACCGGGACGATCGCTTCACGCTGCGCGGGACGCACGGGCCCGTCTACACGTTCGCGCGCGACTGCCTCGAGCTCCACCTCACCCGGGGCGGCCGCCAGGTGATCCTGCTGGGGGTCCACTTCAAATCGAAGGCAGCGCCCGACGACCCCGACCGGCGCCTCGCCGAGGCGCAGCGCGTCCGTGCCATCGCCGACGCGCTCGCCGCAGCGCACCCCACCGCCGTGATCATCGTGCTCGGCGACTTCAACGACCTGCCCGACTCACCCCCGGTCGAGGCCATCGCCGGCTCCGGCCGGGCCGCGTTCAAGGACGTCGCGACCGCGGCGCCGCCCGCGGATCAGTGGACGTACGACTTTCACGGACAGCTAGAGCTCATCGACCACCAGATGGTCAATCCGTTGCTCCGGCGGATGCTCGACCCGGGCTCGGTCCACATCCCGCACGGGCCGTGGATCGAGGACGCGAGCGACCACGCGCCAATCTTTTCCGCGTACAGGATCACCCCGCCCACGTAAGCGTTCGACCGCGCTTCAGCTAAGCTGCGCCCCGATGCACGGCACGAGGAGAAAAGGCTCCCCGCCGCGAGCCCGGAGGGACTGGGGGCGCCTCGCCGTGCGCGTGCTGTGCGTCGTGTTCGCGGTGATCGGGGCGATCCCGCTCGCCGTCGGCTTCCTCGTGCGGACCCAGGCCGTGCGGGCCTGGGCGGCGGTCGAGACGGCCGCGCTGCTCCAGAGCGAGCTCGGCATCACCGCCCGCTACGACGTGCGCGTCCAGGCCTGGCCCCTGATGGTCGGCCTGAACCGCCTCGTCGTCGACTCCTCGGACGGCGGCGCGCCGTTCCTCGAGCTCGAGCGCGTGGCGATCCGCCCGCGCCTGTTCTCGCTGATCGCGGGGCGCATCGACGCAGGCGACGTCGAGATCGTCGGCCCGCGCGTCCGCGCCGTCGTGAAGGACGGGGAGCTCCGCAACCTCAACCTCCCCCGCACCAGGAGCAGCAGCGACGAGAGCGTGCTCGACCGCGCGCCGCTCTCCTCGGTGGCCATCACCGACGCGCAGGTCGACCTGACGATCGACAACCTCCGCATCCAGGCCCGCGAGGTCGACCTCGACGTCTCCGCCGAGCCGTCCGACGCGTTCGAGATCGCGTTGCGCTCCGGCCTCATCTCGGTCGTCCACACGCACGCCGCGCCCGGCCGCGAGGCCGAGGAGGACAGCGTCGACGAGGACGTCGTCTGCCGCTTCGACACGCGCATCCGCGTCGAGCCGGGCCGCGCGCTCGTCCGCCGGCTCATCCTGGAGGGCGCCGCCGACTTCGATCCGGATCCCGGCACCGCGCCGCCCTGCGCGCTCCAGGAAGGCGACTGGCGCCGGGTGGAGCTCGAGCTCGGCGCCCTCCGCGCCGTGGGCCTCGGCGGCGGCATGCCCCACCGGATCGAGGGCCGCGTGCGGGCGCGCCTGCCGGTCCCGATCGTGCACCGCTTCGTGAGCCTGCCGCCCTCGTCCGGCTCGCTCGCGCTCGACGTCGACGCCGAGTACGACGCGGCGTCCGCGCCGCTCGGCCTCGCGCTCCCCCGGGTGAAGGGGACCCTCGCGATCGACCAGCCGGGCCTCGACGGCAGGGTCTTCGTGACGCGCCTCTCGAGCAAGCTCGCGACGACCCCCGACGCCGTGCAGCTCTCCGACACCGCCATCGCCTGGGCCGACGGCACGCTCAAGATCTCCAGCGCGGAGATCAAGCCGTTCGAGAAGGGCATCCCGCTCCAGGTGGGGCCGGTCGACCTCGCCGGCATCCAGCTGCCCGGCCTCCTGCGCGACCTCGGCGTGCACCCCCAGGCGCACGTCGCCTGGACGCTGCGCGAGGGCCGGTTCGATCGCTTCGGCGGCACGCTCTCCCCGCTCTCCCTCGAGGGGCCGCTCGCCGTGCAGACGCACGGCTTCGACATCTTCGATCGCCCGACGACGGACCCGGCCCGCCAGCGCCTGATGGGCGTCAAGGAGGGCACCGTCCGCGGCTCGTTCCAGGTGCGGCCGAACGCCGTCGTGCTCTCCGGCTTCTCGGTCGACACGCCGGGCTCGCACCTCCGGGCCACCGTCTCGCTCGGCTTCAACGACCAGCTCGGGGTCGAGATCCACCCGGGCTCACAGGTGGACCTCGCCGATGTCTCGCCGCTCGCCGCGCTCGATCTCGCCGGCGTCGCCACGCTGAAGGCCTCGATGCACGGCCCCTACGGGCACCCGAAGCTCAAGGGCGAGGTCGGCATCGAGAAGTTCGTGTTCGCCGGGTTCCCCATCGGCGACCTCGAGCCCTCGCCGGTCGCGTTCGAGCCGCTCGCCGTGACGCTCGAGAGCGCGCGCGTCCGGCACGGGGCGAGCCGCGTCCGGGTCCCCTCGATCAAGATCGACTTCGACCCGGCGGGCAACCTGCCGAAGGGCCGCCCGCTCGACAGCGCGTCGGGGATCGTGGTCGTGGACGCGACCGTGGACACGCGCGAGGCGCCGCACCTGGCCGCGCGCGACCTCCTCGAGATGCTCCGCCTCGAGAAGGATCCGCGGTACGCCGGCTACAAGGCGACCGCGAGCGGGACGGCGCGGGCCCACTTCGCGCTCGGCGGCCCCGAGGACCGCTGCGGCGGCGGCTACCTCGCCGTGAGCGCCGGGATGCGGCTCAGCGGCGTCGAGCTCCTCGAGGAGCGCTTCGACGAGGGCGAGGTCGACCTCAACCTGATCTGGGACGACCAGGCCGCCGGCGGCGACGGGATGCGGCTCGACGTCCGCTCGGCGTCGCTGCGCAAGGGCACGGGCTCGGTGCTGGCGAGCGTATCCGTGGCGCACGGCGGCGCGCTCAAGGGGAGCGTCATCGCGAGCGGCCTGCCGCTCACGCGGATCGACGCGCTCGGGCCGGCGGGCTCGCTGTTCGACGGGTCGGTGTCGCTCGTCGCCAGCCTGGGCGGCACCGTGAGCCGGATGGCCGGGTTCGCGGACGTCCACGTCTCGCGCGTCGGCATCCGCCGCACGCACGCGAGCCTGCCCCCCTCGCGCGTCGAGCTCACGATCGTGCCCACCGAGAGGGCGCCCAGGATCCTCGGCAGGACGCCGATCTGCGGCAACCCCCAGGGCGCGCCGTTCGACCCGGTGGAGTTCGAGCGCGACCTCCCCGACGGCTCGTTCATCGCGAACGGCTCGCTCTTCGGCGGGCAGGTCGCGCTGGAGGGGCTCCGCGTCACGCGCCAGCAGCGCAAGATCGTGGACGGCAAGGTGCGCATGGACGCGCTCGACCTCGGCACGCTCGCGAACCTGATCCCGGGCGTCGCGTTCTCGGCGGCGACGCCGAAGGGCACGCTGACCGCGACGCTCGACGTCGAGCGGCTCCCGCTCGCGGACCCGAAGCAGGCGGCGCTCACGCTCACGGTCGGCGCGTTCAAGCTGGAGCGGGAGGGCCAGGGGCTCCACCTCACGGCCCCGACCGGGCCGATCCGCCTCGCGGAGAACGCGCTCCGGGTGCCGGAGCTCCGCCTCGAGGCGCACACCGCTTCGCGCCTGTCCGCCGCGTTCACCGCGTCCGGCGAGGTCGAGCGGGTGTTCACCGCGCCCGACCTCGACATCGCGATCCGGGTCAGCCCGACGAACCTGTCGCGGCTCAGCGCCGACATCCCGCAGATCCGGCACGCGCGGGGCACGGTGCAGGCCGAGGTCCACGTGAGCGGTCCGCTCCAGGCGCCGCGCTACACGGGCTCGGCGACGCTCAAGGAGGGGGAGCTCGACGTCGTGGGGCTGCCTGTGTCGCTCGACGACATCGACGTGGAGATCGCGATCGGCGACGATGTCGTGCGCCTCACGCGGGCGACCGCGCGGGTCGGCACGGGCACGGTGAGCGCGGCCGGGCACATGCCGGTGCGCGGCCTGAACCTCGGCATGGCGACGGCCTCGATCGTGGCGACCGGCGTGAAGCTGCCGGTCGCGGACGGGGTGAACCTCACCGCGAACGCCAACCTCGTGGCGCGCTTCCAGCCCGGCGTCGAGGACGACGCGTCGGGCGAGAAGAACCTCCCGGAGGTCGAGGGCAAGATCACGCTCACGTCGTTCAACTACACGCGCCCGATCCTGATGAGCGTCGACCTCGGCGACCTGACGGGCCGGCAGCGGACGACGGTGCAGACCTACAACCCCGCGGCCGACGCGGTCCGGTTCCGCGTCACGGTCCTCTCGCCGAATCCGCTCCATTTCTCGAACGATCTCGCGGACATGCGGCTCGAGGTCTCGCCGACGGGGCTCGAGCTGTCGGGCACGAACCAGCGCTTCGGCGCGCGCGGGTCGCTGCGCATCCTGCCCGAATCGAAGCTCATGCTGCGGAGCACCGAGTTCAACGTCCGGGAGGGCTACGTCCGCTTCGAGGATCCGTTCCGCATCGCCCCCAAGGTCGACGTGCGCGCCGAGAGCGAGTACCGCCGCTACACGGCCATGAGCAGCAGCGCCGCGGCGGACCCGTCGGCCGGCGCGGAGGCGGCGGCGCCCACGGGCATCGGCGCCGGCGCGAACGCCGGCGGGCACTGGCGCATCAGGCTGCACGCCCAGGGCGACGCCGACAACCTGCAGCTCAACCTGACGAGCGATCCGCCGCTCAGCCAGGAGGACATCGTCCTGCTCCTGACGCTCGGGATGACGCGCGCCGAGCTCAACCAGGGCGTCGTGTCGTCGCTCGGCGAGACCATGGGCCTCGAGGCGCTCTCGTCGCTGACGGGCGCGGACAAGGCGGTGAAGAACATCGTCCCCATCATCGACGAGTTCCGCTTCGGCACCGGCTACTCGTCGAAGAACGGCGCCCCGGAGCCGACGGTGACCCTGGGCAAGCGCATCACGGACGCGGTGCGCGCCAACGTCACGACGGGGCTCTCGCAGGGCAGCCAGGTGCGCGCGGGCGTCGAGGTGAAGCTCAGCGACCGCATGAGCATCCAGGGGTCCTACGACAACGCGAACGACGCCGCGAGCTCGCCGCTCGGCAACGTGGGCGCCGATCTCCGGTGGCGGCTCGAGTTCGAGTGACGCGCGCGGACAATCGCCGTCAGGAGGCGGCGGCGAGCGCCGCGGTGGCCGCGGTGGCCGCGTCGAGCGCGCCGTACCGGTCGTCGCGGCCGGCCACCCACTGCCTGTGGCCCATGAGCTCGAAGATGCGCCGGTGCTTCGGGTTCTTCCAGGTCATGCTGAGCAGCGCGCGCTGGAACGCCTCGGCCTTCGCCTCGGGCAGCGCCGGCAGCGCGTCGAACATCGCGAAGTCGTAGGCCGGCGTCGTCCAGAGGACGTCGACCCGGCGGAGATCGATGCGGCCGCTCGCCTGCTCGGCCAGCCACACCGCATCGCCGACCGCCGCCGCCTGCGCCTTGCCCTCGTGCAGCGCCGCGAGCGCCTGGACCTCGCTCGTCGCGGTGTCCCCGTGCTTGCCGAGGTCCACCTCGAACGGCATGAGCTGGATCCTGTCCACGGCCACCCCCGCCTGCCGGAGGAAGTGGAGCGGCAGGATGCGCGCGTGCGCGGAGTCGGCGCTCCCCACCGCGAGCACCTTGCCCTCGAGGTCGCTGAGCGCCCCGACCGCGGCGTCGCGGCGGACGAGGAGCTTGCTGTGGAAGTCGCGGTCGATCTCGCGCATCGCCAGCGAACGGGACCGGCCCTCGGTCTGCCGCTTGACCCGCACGTGCGAGATGGCGCTGTCCCAGGCAACGTCGATGTGCCCGCGGACCAGCGACTCCACCTGGCGCTCGTACGTAGAGAATAGCGCGAAATCAATCACGATTCCATGCTCGCGAAAGTGCTCGCGCAGGCTCTCCCACAGCGTCACGACCTTGAGGTCGTGCGCAACGGCGCCGACCAGCATCGCCAGATCCTTCATCCGGTGCCTCGCACGGGCGGCGACGCTAGCACGAGGTCCGCCCGCCGAGAGCCCCGCGTCTCGCACATCGGCGCGTCGAGGCGTCGATCCGACCGGGCCCCGGGCCTCCCGGGCGCTGGAGCCGGCGCCGTTCGTGTTGGTGCGCGAACGGGGCGCGGGCGCGGCGACGCGCGGATGCGGGCGGTCGCGCTGCGGCGATGCAGGGCGCGCGGGCGGCGTCGCCGCGCGGGAGGCCTCTTGCCCAACCGCCGTCCAACCGGGCTACGCTGCGGTCTTCGTGCACGCCGGCGCCGGTTCATTTCGTTTTCGTCCCCCGGCGCTCCGCACCTGATGGCTCGCCTCCGCTCCGCCCTCATTCCCCTGTTGCTCGGCCTTTTGCCGCTCGGCGCGCTCGCCGTCCCCGCGCGCGCCGACCAGGGGCCCGCGCGCCCGGCCCAGGCGAACCAGGTTCAGGCTGAAGCCGGCGCCGAGGGCGCCGACGTGCCGTCGCTCCAGCAGCCGCTCGCCCTCGGAGAGCTCGTCGGCAAGCCGATCGTCCGCATCGATGTCGCCGCGCAGGGCGACCGCTGGCAGAACGCGTCGCCGGTCACCAGCGTCGAGCTCGGCGAGCCGCTCAGCCCCGACGCCGCTCGCCGCGCGATGCGCGAGCTGCTCGCCTCTGGCAACTTCGCCCGCGCGTCGGCCGAGGCCTACCTGCTGCCGGACGGCGCCGCGCTCCGGATCGTCGTCGTCCCGCGCCGGCGCATCGCGACCGTCCAGATCACCGGCGGCGCGCTCGATCGCCAGGGCACCCTCGAGGCCGCCGGCATCGCCGAGGGCGGCGAGATCACCGCCGCGGCGCTCGCCGAGATCGACCCCCGCATCCGCGCGTTCTACGCGCAGCACGGCTACCCCGCGGCCGCGGTCACGGTCCGCGTGGTCGACACCGACGAGCCGTCGCAGGTCGTCCTCTCCCTCAACGTCGAGGCCGGCGCCCCGCGCGTCGTCGCCCAGCGCGTGTTCGTCGTCGACCCGCGCGCGGACCGGGAGCTCGGCTCGCTCAGGGAGAGCTACCGCCTCGGCGTCGGCGCCCGCGTCGACGAGCCCGCCCTCGCCGAGGCCGACCGCGAGATGGCCGAGCTCCTCCGCCGGAGCGGCTTTCACGACGCCGAGGTCTCCCACCGCGTGCTCGCGGTCGGCCCGAACAATTACCTCTACGTCTACCTCGATCCCGGCGCGCGCATCGTCCCCGCCTTCGACGGCAACCGCGCCTTCGACAGCGACGCCCTCGAGGCCGCGCTCGACCTCGGCGAGACCACCGAGACGAAGCCGGACGATCTCGCCGACCGGCTCACCGCGTTCTACGTCGCCCGCGGCTTCCTCGACGCCAAGGTGACCCCGTCGCTCGGCGGCAAGCCGGAGGATCCGGTCCGGTACCTGACCTTCACCGTCCGCGAGCACGAGCAGGTGCGCGTCACGAAGCGCGTCTTCCCCTGCCTCACCGGCGACCTCAGCCCGGACGATCTCGGCCGCGAGATCGAGAGCTTCCTCGAGGAGGACCTGCCCGGCGCCGACGCCTTCTCGATGCCCGACCCGCGCGGCATCCCGGACCTGTTCGGCCCGACCCGCGGCGCCGGCGGCCGGGCCCGCCCGGTCGAGCTCATCCCGGCGATGACGTACGAGCAGGAGACCTACGAGCGCGCCCTCAAGCACCTGCGCGACCTCTACAGCAAGGGTTACCTGAACGCCGTCGTCGGTCCGGTCTCCGTGCTCCGCGCCACCTGCTCGCGCCGCTCGACGCCGGGCGCCTGCGTCCCCGAGCCGGTCACCGAGCGCGTCACGGCCCAGTGCCGCACCGACGCGCTGGGCCTCCCCGTCCCCGAGCCGCCCGTCCCCGCCGCCCTGACCTGCCGGCCCGACCCGGCGCGGCACATCACGTGCGCCCCCGAGGTGACGCTCCGCATCCCGGTCCATCCCGGCCCGCAGACCCGGCTCTACGATCTCGCCTTCGAGGGGAACAAGGGCTTCTGCGGCCAGGGCGGCCTGACCGAGCGGGACCGGAGCTTCTGCGCCGAGGAGAGCCCGTTCAGCGAGCGCTGGCTCAGCCGGGTCGCGGACCTGAAGGTCGGAGAGCCCCTCTCGACGCTCGCCCTCGACGCCGCGCGGCTGCGCATCCTCGATGCCTACCGCGACCTCGGCTACGCGTTCGCCGAGGTCCGCACGGCCATCGAGCCCTCGCCCGACCGCACGCGCGCCCGCGCGCGGTTCATCGTGTCGGAGCGGGATCGGGTGACGGTCACCGGCATCGTCGTCAAGGGCGCCGTCCGGACCGACGAGCAGCTGATCCTCCGCCGCGTCCTGCTCCGCGAGGGGGCGCCGTTCCGGCAGTCGCAGGCCCGCCTGAGCGAGGAGCGCATCGCGACGCTCGGCCCCTTCTCCAGCGTGTCCATCTCGCTGGAGGACCCGGACGTCCCGCAGAAGAACAAGCGGGTCATCATCCATGTGGTCGAGCAGCTGCCGCAGTACCTCAACCCGCAGATCGGGTTCTCGACCGGCGAGGGCGCCCGCTTCGCCTTCGAGTACGGGCACCGCAACATCGGCGGCCTGGCCATCGGCCTCACGATGCGCGTCCAGCTCAGCTACCTGTTCGAGTTCATGATCGTGGACCCCGCGGCGCGCCGCCACTACGAGGAGCTCAATGGCTCCGATCAGCTGGAGCGCCGCAACACGGTCTCGATCACGCTCCCGGAGATCGGCCTCGGCCCGCTCGTCAGCCTGTCCCTGGCGGGCATCGACGTGCGCGACAACCAGCTGGATTTCGGCTTCACGAAGCAGGCGCTCATCCCCGCGATCACCTACCGCCCGCGGCGCGCCGTCACGACGCAGCTCGCCGTCTCGACCGAGCTGAACGACGTCGGCTTCTTCCCGGGCGCCGTCGGCGACGACAAGCAGAAGGTCCTCGACCAGCTGCGCATGCCCGAGGGCCGCACGATCGCCCTGGCGCAGCGGATCGACGCGTCCTGGGACACGCGGGACACCCCCTTCGCCGCGACCCGGGGCTTCCTCCTCTCCGGCGGCGTCGAGCACGTCGACGCGTTCGACGCGTTCGACTCGGCGAGGACCCAGTCGAGCTTCCCCGAGAGCCACTTCCTGCGGTTCACGGGCCGCGTATCGGGCTATATCCCCCTCGCGAACCGGTCGAGGCTCACCCTCGCGCTGAGCCTGTCCGGAGGGTACATCCAGCCGCTCGTCGCCGAGAGCGGGACTTACCCTGACCGCCTGTTCTTCCTCGGCGGCGTCGACTCGCTCCGTTCCCATCTGGCCGAGTCGCTGTACCCCGAGGACGGGCTCGAGGAGGCGAGGGAGGCGCTGAAGGCGTCGGACCCGGACGCTCCGGAGGCCCAGGTCTCCACCGACGATATCCCGCGCGGCGGAACGGTGATGGTGAACCCGCGCGTCGAGCTGCGCGTTCCGCTGACCGATCTGCTCCAGCTCGGCCTGTTCCTCGACGCGGGCAACCTCTGGATCCGGGCGAGGAACGTGAACCTCGACCCGCGGCGGCTCCGCTACGGGCTCGGCGCTGGCCTGCGGGTGAACACCCCCATCGGCCCCCTCGCCTTCGACTACGGCTTCAACCTGAATCCGCGCGAAGAGCTCGACGAGCTCGACGGGGCCCTCCATTTCTCCGTGGGGCTCTTCTGACAGGCGGCGTCGCGTGCGACGCTTGGCTCGCGCCCTCACGACGCCGGACGCGCTCGGCGGCCGGAGGGTCGCAAAAGCAGCTCCCAACTCACCATGACGAGGCTCCCCTGATGAACGGCACTCTCCGCGTGTGCGCCCTGCTCGCCCTGACATCGATCCTGACGACCGCCGGCTGCGGGGACGACAGCGCCGCACCGAGCAGCGCCTCGAGCGGCGGCGGCGGCGCGGGAGGCCAGGGCGGGCACGGGGGAACCGGCGGTGCCGGGGCAGCCGGCGGTGCCGGCGGTGCCGGCGGTGCCGGGGCAGCCGGCGGTGCCGGGGCAGCCGGTGGTGCCGGTGGTGCCGGAGCAGCCGGCGGTGCCGGTGGTGCCGGGGCAGCCGGCGGTGCCGGGGCAGCCGGCGGTGCCGGGGCAGCCGGCGGTGCTGGCGGTGCCGGGGCAGCCGGCGGAACCGGCGGTGCCGGGGCAGCCGGCGGTGCCGGCGGTGCCGGAGCAGCCGGCGGTGCCGAGGCAGCCGGCGGTGCCGGCGGCGCGGCGTCGAGCAGCTCGGGCGGCGCGGCGGTGTGTGGCGACGCGCGGTGCGACGAGGGCGAGACGTGCGAGAGCTGCCCCGGCGACTGCGAGGGATGCGCGCCAGCCTGCGGGGACGCGCGCTGCGAGGCGCCGGAGACGTGCGCATCGTGCGCCGGCGACTGCGGCGAGTGCCCGCCGGTCTGCGGCGACGGCACGTGCGAGCCCCTGCGGGAGAACTGCCAGGCGTGCGCCTCCGACTGCGGCGCATGCCCGCCGGACGACTGCAGCCACGACCTGTGCGAGGAGGGGGCCCCGCTCCTCGACGGCTGCGACCCGTGCGTCACCGCGCTGTGCGCCGAGGACCCCGCGTGCTGCATGAGCGCGTGGGACGCCCACTGCGTCGACGGGCTCGCCGCCGCCTGCGGACGGGCCTGCGGGTGCGCACACGACCTCTGCGAGGCGGGCGATGCGCTGGACGCGTCGTGCAACAGCTGCGTCGGGAATGTGTGCGACGAGCTCGATGGAGACCCCTTTTGCTGCATGAACAGCTGGGACGAGAGCTGCATCGAGCTCGCGCGGATACGGTGCAACGTCGCGTGCCCGTGAGCTCAGCTCGCCGCGCGGCGAGCCGCGCAGAGGGCGGCGCCGCGCGGCATCGAGAGGACGGCGGCGACCGCCGCGGTCAGCGCACCGTGGCCGCCTTCATCTCGCGGACGAAGCCCGCGACGGCGCGCGCGGCCGCCTCGGGATCGCCGAGGTTCGCGGCGATCCGCTGGACGACCGCGGACCCGCTGATCACGCCGAACGCCCCGGCGGCGAGGGCGTCGCGCACGTGCTCGGGCTTCGAGATGCCGAAGCCGAGGATCGCGGGCGGCGCGCCGAACCGGCGCAGCGTCTCGAGGAGCGTGCCGTGGCCGAGGCGCAGCTGCTCGTCCGCCCCCGTCACGCCCTTGCGCGTGACGCAGTAGGTGTACGCAGCGCACCGCTCCGCGAGCAGCTGCAGCGTCGGCTCCGAGGCGTTGAGCGGCGCGATCAGCACCGGCGCCACGCCCGCCTCGCGCGCCGCCGCCACGTACGGCTCCGACTCCCTCACCGGCACGTCGGCGACGAGCACGCTGTCGACCCCGGCCGCGGCCACCGACGCGTAGAAGCCCTTGAGATCGCGGTGCTTCACCAGGTTCGCGTACGTCAGGAGGCCGACCGGCACGTCCTTCGCCTCCGCCCGGAACCGCGCGAGGAGCTCGATGCAGTCGGGCGGCCGCACGCCGGCCGCGAGCGCCCGCACGGCGGCGGCCTGGATCGTCGGGCCGTCCGCGATCGGATCCGAGAACGGGATCCCGACCTCGATCGCGTCGGCGCCGCCCTCCACCGCCGCGCGGAGCAGCCGCGCGCTCGTGGCGAGGTCCGGATCCCCGAGCATCAGGAAGGGGATGAACGCCCCCTCCCCCCGCTGCCGCAGCCGCTCGAATGCGCGATCGTAGCGCGTCGTCATCGCCTCCCGACTCATGTCGACCTCCCGGGCTCGAGCAGCTTCTGCGCCTGCTCCATGTCCTTGTCTCCGCGGCCCGACAGGTTCACGACGAGCACCGCCTCGCGCCCTGCCTGCGCCGCCTCCGCCGCCATCTTCATCGCGTGCGCGATCGCGTGCGCCGACTCGAACGCCGGGATGATGCCCTCGCTGCGCGCGAGCCGCTGGAACGCGTCGAGCGCCTCCTGGTCGGTCGCCGCCACGTAGGTCGCCCGGCCCGACGTCATGAGGTGCGCGTGCTCCGGCCCGACGCCCGGGTAGTCGAGCCCCGCCGACACCGAGTGCGTCTCGGCGACCTGCCCGTGCTCATCCTGGAGGATGTAGGTCTCAGACCCGTGCAGCACGCCCGGGCGGCCCTTGAGGAGCGTCGCGCCGTGCATGCTGGTCGACAGGCCGTGGCCGGCGGGCTCGACGCCGACGAGCGCCACGTCCTTGTCCGGGATGAACTCGGAGAAGATCCCCATCGCGTTGCTGCCGCCGCCCACGCACGCGACCACCGCGTCGGGCAGGCGCCCCTCCGTCTCCAGGATCTGCGCGCGGGCCTCGCGGCCGATCACCCACTGGAAGTCGCGCACGATCGTGGGGAACGGGTGCGGGCCGGCGACCGTCCCGATCAGGTAGTGCGTGTCCTCGTAGCTCTCGGTCCAGTAGCGCAGCGCCTCGTTGAGGGCGTCCTTCAGCGTCTGCGAGCCCGAGGTCACGGGCACCACCTCGGCCCCCATGAGGCGCATCCGGAAGACGTTGAGCCGCTGCCGCTCGACGTCCTTCGCGCCCATGTAGATGCGCGTGGGGAGCCCGAGCAGGGCCCCGATCATCGCGGTCGCGACGCCGTGCTGGCCGGCCCCGGTCTCGGCGATGAGCCGCCGCTTGCCCATGCGCCGCGCGAGCAGCCCCTGGCCGAGCGCCTGGTTCGTCTTGTGCGCGCCGCCGTGGAGCAGGTCCTCGCGCTTGAGGTACACCTTCACGCGCGGGTCGCCGGTCAGGTTGCGGCACAGGGTCAGCGGCGTCGGGCGCCCCGCGTAGCTCGTCAGCAAGGCGTTGAACTCCGCCGCGAACGACGGATCGCCGCGCGCCTCCAGGTACGCGCGCTCGAGCTGATCGAGCGCGGGTACGAGGATCTCCGGGACATAGGCGCCGCCGAAGGCGCCAAAGCGACCGCTTTGCTGCATGGTGATTGCCTCGATCCGTCGATGGTGCGTGGTGCGTTGTGCGTCGTGGAAGATGCGGTCAGGGGGAAGCGCGGTCCGCCGGGGCCGCGGGGCCAGGGTCGTGGCGCGAGGGGCCGCGCGCGCCGTCGAACAGCCGCACGAGCAGGTCGGCGCATTTCTCGCCGGGCGCGCTCTCGACGCCCGAGCTCACGTCGAGCGCCCACGCCCCGACCCGGCGCGCCGCGGCGACGTTGTCCGGCGTGAGCCCACCCGCGAGCAGGCTCCGGGCCCGCGCCGGGTGGTGCTCGATCGCGCTCCAGGCGAACGTCCGCCCGGTGCCTCCCCGCGCCTCGGCCGTGCGCGTGTCGAAGACGAGCCGATCGGCGCGGCGCTCGACCTCGGCGCCCGCGCCGGCCGCCCCCGAGGCGCCGGGCGCGCCGGCCGCATGCTCGCCGGACGGCGCCATGGGGACCGCCTTCCAGACCTCGCAGCCCTCGGGGAGCGCGCGCCGCAGCCCCTCGACGTACGCGGCGTCCTCGTCGCCGTGCAGCTGCACGGCGCGGAGCCCGAGAGCGCGCGCCGTATCGGCGACGAAGCCCGCGGATTGATTGAGGAAAACGCCGACGAAGGGCAGCCCCGCGGCGGTGGCGATCGCGATCTCGGCCTGCTCGCGCGTCACCCGCCGCGGCGAGGCCTCGGCGAAGACGAGGCCGCCGAAGCGGGCCCCGAGCCGCTCCGCCTCGCGCGCGTCCCCGGCCCGGGTCAGGCCGCAGACCTTCACCCTGCCGTTCACAAGCGCGCGCGCGGCGTCGGCGATGTCGGGGCTGCGCATGAGCGAGGTGCCGACGAGGAACCCGTCGACCGAGCGCGCGAGCCGCTCCACGTGGGCGCGCGACTCGACGCCCGACTCCGCGATGACGATCCGGTCGCGCGGCACGCGCGGGGCGAGCCGCTCCGAGACGGCGAGATCGACCTTGAGCGTCCTGAGATCGCGGTTGTTGATGCCGATCACGGGCGCGGGCAGCGCGAGCGCGCGGTCGAGCTCCGCCTCGTCGTGGACCTCGACGAGGCAGTCCATGCCGAGCGCCTCGGCCGCGCCCAGGCAGAGCAGCGCTGTCGCGTCGTCGAGCACCGACAGCATGAGCAGGATCGCGTCCGCGCCGCGCGACCGCGCCTCGACCACCTGGTAAGGGCCCACGACGAAGTCCTTGCAGAGGAGCGGGACGTCCAGGACCTCGCGCACGGCCTGGAGGATCTCGAAGCTGCCCTGGAAGAAGGGCTCGTCGGTCAGCACGCTCACCGCGTCGGCGACGCCGTAGTAGGCGGCGGCGACGGCGTGCGGGTCGAAGTCCGGCCGGATCAGGCCTTCTGACGGGGACGCCTTCTTGCACTCCAGGACGAACCGCGCGCCCGGCGCGGAGAGCGCGCGCCGGAGGCTCCGCGAGGTGGGCGGGGCGTTCGCCCTGAGGACGGCGAGCGGGGTGCGCCGCTCGCGCTCCGCCACGTCCGCCCGTTTCCGCTCCACGATGCGCGCGAGGACATTGCTCTGCTCAGCCATGGTTCGCCTCCTTGCGCGCTTCTTGAGACCCTTCCCGGCTGAGCGCCACGAAGCGCGCGAGCCGCTCGGCCGCGCGCCCCGAGCTCAGCGCGTCGAGCGCCGTGGCCGTCCCCTCGCGCAGGCTGTCGGCGCGCCCGCCGATCCAGAGCAGCGCCCCCGCGTTGAGGGCGACGGCGTCGCGGTGCGCGGGCTCGCCGCGCCCGGCGAGGAGATCGCGGAGCCACGCCGCGTTCTCGGCCGGGCCGGCGCCCCGGAGCGCCTCGATCGGCGCGGGCGAGACCCCGGCGTCCGACGGGTCGATCGTGAGCTCCTCGACGACCCCGTCGCGGAGCCGGGCGGCGCGGGTCGGGGCGTGCAGGGCGATCTCGTCGAGGCCTCCGCCGTGCACGACGAGCGCGGCCTGGCAACCGAGCATCCCGAGCGTGCGCGCGGCGTGGACGACGAGCTCCGGATCATAGATGCCCATCACCTGGATCGGCGGCGCGCTCGGGTTCACGAGGGGGCCGAGCAGGTTCATGATCGTGCGCACCTTGAGGGCGCGGCGCACCGGCATCGCGTGGCGGAGGCCGGCGTGGTACTGCGGCGCGAAGAGGAAGCAGAAGCCGACCTCGTCGAGGGCCCGGCGCGAGACCGCGGCCGGCGGGTCGAGCCGGGCGCCGAGCGCCTCGAGGGCGTCGGCGGAGCCGCACTGCGAAGAGACCGAGCGGTTGCCGTGCTTGGCGACCGGCAACCCCCCTTCGGCCGCGACGAAGGCGACGGCGGTCGACACGTTGACGGTGCGCTGCCCATCCCCGCCGGTGCCGCAGCAGTCGGCGTACGCGTAGGCCGGCCGCTCGAACGGCGCCGAGGCCCCCCGGAGCGCGCGCGCGGCGCCGGCGATCTCGGCGGGGGTCTCGCCCTTCGCCTTGAGCGCGACGAGCAGCGCGGAGAGCTCGATCTCGGTCAGCGCCCCCGCGACCACGTCACGAAACAACGCCTCGGTCTGCTCGGCGGAGAGGTCCACGCCCGCGCAGAGCGCATCGATCACTGCATGCATCATGGTTCGCTCCTCATGTTCACGGCCGTTGCGACAGACACTGCTCCTCGCGATTCGAGCGTCGGACTGCGGCGCCTTGCATAGCGGACAAAAACGAAAAGGCCCACCGTTGTTCGGCGGGCCCACTTTCTTCTTTCCTTCAGGTCGGCCTCCCCCGAGTAGGGAGGCGCGTTACCCGTCGTTGGGGCCCGCCTTGGTACAGCACCAGCACCACCAGCGCAGCCGGGCCACGCGCGAGCCCACCTGGGCGGCCGCGCGCGGCCCGGCTGCGCCGAGGACGAAAGCCTCGGAGCCGGAGCGAGCGGAGGACGCGGGGAGCGCGCGGGGCATGCGGGGAACATAGCTTGCGGCCGCGCGGGGGGTCAAGCGGGTTTGCGGCGGTTTCCGCTTCGCTGGTTCTGTCGGTCTTGGCCGTCGTCCACCTGCCACCTGCCGGCGCGCTGCCGCGGCGCGCCGCTGCTCTGTCGCTCTGTCGCTCTGTCGCTCTGTCGCTCTGTCGCTCTGTCGCTCTGTTGCCTGGCGGGTATCCGTGCGGTCGGGGCGCGCGTGTGCAGGACAGACGCTGTGGCGGAATCCGCGTGGCGGGAGATATCCATGCTCGGCGGGCTCGGTCCGCTGTCACGTTGTCTCGGAGCGGCTCACTCACCCTCATGACGGATCACAGGACCAGGACGCCTTCATATCGCATGAGCAACCCCTCCCCCTCGGCCAGACCCGCTCTGGATGCACCTCGATGAAGTCGATTCGCTGGACTGACCGTCTATCCGGGCTGCATTGGAATGACGGCGTCAGGACCTTGCGAGGCCGAGGTCGGGGCGCGGCTCGGCAGGGGGCGTCCCGAACCTCCCCGGGTGGGGCAAAACTCCCCTGGTCAGGCCGGCCCCTGGCCCTGGCGGAACGAGGCACGCAACGTGCAGTGAGCGTGGGGTCGCCGGCCTCGTCGGCACGGAAGGAGCTGTGCATGAGCCTCATCGACGCGTGGGTCGGCGATCCGCCACCCCCCCCGCCCGCCGGCCGGTACGGCGCGGGCTGCCGGGTGATCGTGGCCGAGGATGACGACGAGATGCGCGCGCTGCTGACGTCGACGTTGAAGTGTGACGGCTTCGAGGTCGTCGAGGCGAAGAACGGGCTGGAGCTCCTCGATTACCTCCTCCCCCTGTTCGCCGGCCGGGAGCCGCCCGCGCCGGTCGACGCGATCGTCAGCGACATCCAGATGCCGTGCTTCACGGGCATGGAGGTGCTCGCCGGCCTGTCCGCGGTGCGGGGCCGGCCGCCCATCGTCCTGATCACCGCGTTCGGCGAGAGCTCCACCCACGCGCTGGCGCGCTCGCTGGGCGCGGTCGCGGTGCTCGACAAACCGTTCGACCTCGACGCGCTGCGAAGCGTGATGAGCCGGGTGATCGCGGCGCGGCAAGCGCCGGAGGACCCAGGCTGAGCTCCCGGGGTGCACGCGAAGGACGCTCGTGCGGGCCCCGTCGCCCTCGGCCCATCCGCCCCCGACCCATCCGCTCCCGCAGGATACTTTCCGGTTGCGTGCACCGATGGTAGGCCCCCGTTCTGCAGGGCGCACGACCTCGCGGCCAGGCGCGACAGGCCCTCGCGAGGCGCTCGCCCGGCCCTCCCCCTGTGTGCCCATGATCACCGCCGAACCAGGTCCCCCGCCGCCGCCGAGCGCCGCTGACGCTCATCAGAGCGCCCCGCCGCGATCGCCGAGCGGTCCGCCCGCCCGCACGAGCGCGCCGTCGGCGCGGTCCGTCCCCCCGCCGCCGCGCCGCAGCGCCTGGACCACCCGCCTCGGCGAGGCCTGCGTGCTCGGCCTCGGCGTCGCGTCGCTCTCGGCGGTCCCGACCGCGCTGCGCACCGCGCGCGCCGGCGCGTCGTTCCTCGACGGGCTCCTCGTCGGCACCGCGATCCTGCTCCCGCTCGTCACGCTCGCGCTCATCCTCTCGCGCGCCGCCGGCCGCGGCTTCCGGGGCATCGTCGGCGCGGGCGGCGAGCGCCTCGCCGTCCTCCGCGTCGCGCTGTGGATCGGCGTCGCCGTGCCCGTGCTCGCCGCGCTCGCCGCCCTCCTCAAGGCGGCGACCCACCACCGCGGCCTCGCCGGCGCGACCTTCGGCGTCCTCGGCCTCGCCGGCGTCGTGGCCGCGGCGGTCCTCACCCAGCGCCTCGTCGCGCTCGGCGACCGCCTCGCCGCCCGGGGCGTGAAGCCATGGATCCTCGCCGTCGCGGGCGCCGCCATCGGCGTCCTGCCCCTCGTCGCCGCCTTCGCGCCGCTCGCCGCCCTCGCGGGCAGCGCCCCCGGCGACGCCGGCGCCGCCGTGCGCGCGGCCATCGTCGACGGCGCCATCGCGCTCGTGGCGACCGCGCTCGTCTCCAGCGTCGACCTCAGCGCCGCGGTGGGCCGCATCGCCGGCCTCGCGGGCGTCCCGCTCGCCGCCCTGGTCCTCATGAGCGCGACCGCCCGGGTCGAGTCGTTCCCCCCGCTCGGCCAGGCCGTGCGCGCCGGCGGCGGGCTCGCGGCGACCCTCTTCGGCGCGCTCGAGCGGTGGACCGACCGCGACGGCGACGGGATGGGCTCGCACTTCGGCGGCCTCGACTGCGACGAGGGCGACCCCACCCGGTATCACGGCGCGCCGGACATCCCGGACGACGGCATCGACCAGGGTTGCGGCGACGCAGCCCTGGGCGACGCCTCCCGGCCCGCCGGGGCGCTCGCGGGCACCGCTGCCCCTCCTGCCAGCGCCGCGCCGGCCGCACCGGCCACGGCCGCGCGCGCCGCCGCCGTGCCCGCGGCGCACGACGATCGCGGCGCGGTGATCCCGGCCGTCCTGATCAGGGCCACCTCCCCCGCCGCCACGCCGACGCCCGCCCCCGCGTCCGCGCCGGAGCGTCCCGACATCCTCCTCGTCACCCTCGACACGGTCCGCGCCGACCACACGTCGGCCTACGGCTACGGCCGCGACACGAGCCCGCGGCTCGCCGAGCTCGCGGCCCGCGGCGTGCTGTTCGAGCGCGCCTATGCCGCCTCGAGCGAGGCGCAGCGGGCCATCGCGCCGCTCGTCACCGGCCGCCGCCTCAACCGGGCGGCGCGCGACCGCCGCGCCTGGCCGACGCTGCTGCCCGAGAACGACACCCTCGCCGAGCGCATGAAGCGCGCCGGCTACCTCACCGCCGCGGTCAGCTCGTTCACGTGGATCAGCCGGGAGCGCGGCTTCGACCAGGGGTTCGATCGCTTCGAGACCGTCTACGACGAGGCCCACCCCGAGCGTGAGGCGACCGGTCACCTCGCGGTCAAGAAGGCCATCGAGCTCCTCGAGGGCGACGCCCCGCGCGCGCAGCCGGTCTTCCTCTGGCTCCACCTCTTCGACGCCCACGAGCGCTATGTCGCCCACCCCGGCATCCGCTTCGGCTCCGGCAGGACGGCCGCCTACGACGGCGAGATCGCCTACGTCGACCGGCAGCTCGGCGCCCTGCTCGACGCCGTGGCCCGGGGCCCCCGCGCCGACCGCACCGCGATCATCGTCCACGGCACGCAGGGGGAGGGCCTCGGCGAGCACGCCACCTTCGGCCACGGGGTCGAGCTCTACGA
Source organism: Sorangium sp. So ce590 (assembly GCF_051521365.1). Classification (NCBI taxonomy): domain Bacteria; kingdom Pseudomonadati; phylum Myxococcota; order Polyangiales; family Polyangiaceae; genus Sorangium; species Sorangium sp. So ce590. Next base: position 1,595,890 of record NZ_CP150346.1, on the reverse strand, counting down.
GGAAGCGATCCGCGTCCCGCTCGTCGTCGCCCTCCCCGGCGCAGCTCCCGGCCGCTACCCGCACCCGGTGAGCACGGTCGACATCGCGCCCACCGTCCTCGAGCTCGGCGGCGCGGAGGTCACCGCCGTCGAGGGCGGCTCCCTCGCCGCCATCGCCGCCGGCGCGGACCGCGCGCCCCGAGGACCGGTGTTCGCCCGCACCGCCCGCCGCGCGGCGGTCGTCGACGGGCACCTCAAGCTCCTCGTGCTCAAGCGCAAGAAGCGCGACCGGATGCTCCTGTTCGATCTCGAGCGCGATCCCCGGGAGACCCGCGATCTGTCGAACGAGCGCGCCGGCGACGTGGCGCGGCTCCGCGAAAAGTTGTCTGCCTTCGAGTCTCCCGCGCAGTAAAGTCTACGCGAGGGAGCATGCACAGGTTCGCCCACCCGACGCGGAAGCCCGCGCCCCCCCGCGCGAGGGCGCTGCGTGCGGCCGTCGCCGTCGGCTTCGCGCTGGGCATCGCCGCGCTCGCGCTGCTCGTGGTGCGGCTCGCGGAGGCGCCGACCGTGCCGCTGACGCTCGGAGCGAGCGCCATCACGGGCGCGCTGCCGCGCCGACTCCGGTTCGAGTGGCGCCTCGTCCGCGATCGCCACTGGCAGATCGCGTCGTCTCCCGCCGAGCCGCGCGACGCGATCGACCAGATCGAGGGCAACCGCGGCGTCTGTGCGACGGGCATGGTCGAGGTCTCCGGCCTCATGAAGCTCGACCCGACGCCGAGCGCTCAGGGCGACCTGCGCTCCATCGACGAGATGCAGCGGACGACCTGCAAGCACTGGATCAGCCGGAATTATCCGGAGCGGTGCGCGGAGTTCGACCGCGAGAAATGGCTCTCGATGTCGAGGGAGCTCGACACGAAGCCGATGCATTTCTGCATGGATCGCTACGAGTACCCCAACCAGAAGGGGGTCTATCCGTTCATCCTCGTCTCGTTCTACGAGGCGAGCGAGCTCTGCGCCGAGGAGGGCAAGCGCCTCTGTGACGAGGCCGAGTGGACCTTCGCCTGCGAGGGCGAGGAGGCGCGCCCCTACCCGTACGGGTACGTCCGCGACCCGGAGGCGTGCGTCGTCGACCAGCCGTGGCGCGCGTTCATCGAGACCGCGCTGCGCCCGCGGGGCGGCTCTGCCGCCATGGCCGAGATGGATCGGCTCTGGCAGGGCATGCCGTCCGGCGCTCAACCGCGCTGCCGGAGCGCGTTCGGCGTGTACGACATGACCGGCAACATCGATGAGTGGACCCGTTCCGTCCGCGAAGGTGAGCGCCCCTCCATCCTGAAGGGCGGCTACTGGGGCCCAGTGCGCACGCGTTGCCGCCCTTCGACCCGCTCGCACGACGAGAACCACATGTTCTACCAGCAGGGCTTCCGCTGCTGTGCGGCCCCCGGGGCTGCGCACGCCATGCCCGCGGAGCGCGCCGTCTCCAGCGACCCTGCCGCCGCCCCGCTGCCGCGCGAGCTCCGCTGACGCGCTCGCCGGCGTGGTGCCTCGTTCGACCGCTGCGCCGCGCCGCTCCGCCGCGCGCGCTCCGCCGGGCGCGCTCCGCCGCGCAGTCGACCGCGCTCGCCGCAGCGCGTATCCTCTGCGCTGATGGACGACTCTCCCGCCGGACAGGGTGCCTCGCCTGGCTCCCGCGACGTGCGCGCTGCGCACGCCGGCACGCGCCTCGCTGCCCGGGCGGCGCCGCCGCCGGGCGCCGCGCCTGCGCCGCCGCGCGCGCGCCGGCTCGATCGGCTGACCGGGCTCGTGCTCTTCGCCGCCGCCGCCGTCGCGCTGCTCCCGACGGCGCCGCTCGTCCTGCGCGCGGTCGCCGGCGAGCGGTCGCCGGTGCAGGGCGCTGGCCGGTTCACGCACCTCCTGGAGGGGCGTTCCCCGGCGGCGGCGCGCTCGCGGGCTCACCCTCGCTTCCCGTTCGACGAGGAGCCGGGCGCTGACGAGCCGCGGTCGCGGCACGACGACGGCCCTTCTTTTGACGACGAGGGCGAGGAGCCGGGCGCGCCCTCGCGCCTCCAGCTGGGCATCGCCTCGCGCGGCATCACGCTGCTCGAGGAGCCGCGGGCGGGCGGCGCCCGGATTGGCGCGATTGCCGCCGGCGAGCTCGTGATGATCGTGCGCGAGGCCGGCGCGTGGGCCCTCGTTACAAAGAACCAGGGGGACGGCATGGTCATGGGCTGGGCGCGCCGGAGCGAGATCGCGATCCGATGAGCGCCCGGAACGGCGGCTTGCCGCGCGCCTACCGCGGCCGTTTGCTCACGCCCCTCGCCGCGCCCGACGGCGGTGCACAGGTCCGCTTCCTGGATGACGCCTTGCTCGTGGTCGGCGCCGACGGCCTCATCGTCCAGGTGGCGCCGTTCGCCCCGGGCGCTTTCCGCGGTCCGGTGCTCGACCTGCGCCCTGCGGTGCTGATGCCCGGCTTCATCGACGCGCACCTGCATTTCCCGCAGACCCGCATCATTGGCAGCGCCAGCGGCGCCCTGCTTGACTGGCTCGATCGGTCTGTCTTCCCCGAGGAGGCTCGCTTCCGCGACGCGGGTTATGCCGCGCTGGTCGCGGGCGAGTTCACGGATCGTCTGCTCGCGTCGGGCACGACCACCTGCGTCGTCTATTCCAGCTCGTGCGCCGGGGCGACCGACCAGCTCTTCCGCGCCCTGCTGCGCGCTGGCTTGCGCGGCATCGCTGGCCTCACGCTCATGGACCAGAACTGCCCTGAGGCGCTCTGTGTCCCTCGCGACGAGGCCATCGCGGCGGCCCGGGATCTCGTGCAGCGCTGGCACGGCGAGGGCGGCGGCCTGCTCGAGTTCGCGATCACGCCCCGCTTTGCCCCCACGTGCTCGCGCCCCTTGATGGAGGCGGCCGCGCGCCTCGCGCGGGATCACGACCTCCTCGTGCAGACGCACGTCGCCGAGAGTCCGGCCGAGTGCGAGGCCGCCCTGCGCGAGCACCCGTGGGCGCGCGATTACGTCGACGTCTACGACCGGGTTGGCCTGCTCACCGGGCGTACCCTGCTCGCGCACGCCATTCATTTCTCGCCGCGCGAGTGGGATCGCGTCGCCGAGGCCCGCTCGTCGGTCGTCCACTGTCCTGACTCGAACTTCTTCCTGGGCAGCGGGCGCATGCGTCTTGGCGACGCCCGCGCCCGAGCTGTCCCGGTCGCGCTGGGCAGCGACGTCGGCGCGGGTCGCAGCTTCGACATGCGCCGCAGCATGTCGAGCGCCTTTGACAATGCCCTCTGCCTTGGCGACCGCCTCACCCCGTCCGCGCTCTTCGTCATGGCGACGCAGGGCACGGCCGACGCCATCGGACTGGGCCGGGTGATTGGCAGCCTCGAAGCCGGCAAGGAGGCTGATTTCCTCGCCGTCCGTTTCCCCGACCACGTGCTCGGCGAGTCGGATCTATTGAACCATCTCGCCTTCGCCCCCGAGACCGCCGCAATAAAGCGCTCCTTCGTCCGCGGCAATCCCGTCCACCCCCGCCCCCCCGGCTCTCCCCCCCTGATTCACCTGTAGGCCCCCGTGACGGCAATCCCGTCCACGCCCTCCATGGGGGCCGGTCTACTCCGCTTCGTAGACCTCGAGCTCCCAGACGAGGATCTCGAAATCGCGCCGCAGGATGTACCGAGCGCCGTCGTCCCCGCGCACCTTGAAGTAGAGGTGATCGCCCCCTGGCCATCGGTCGAGGATCTCCGTCACCCGCACGCGGCGCTCGCCCAGGGTGAACGCCACGGGCTCCTCGCTTCCGCCGTGGCCGGCACGGCACGCCACATCGACCCGCATCTGTCCTCGCGCAGGGTAGCAGGCCCGGGCGCCCGGCTCTCGCGATCCGCCCCGGAGGGGAGGCTCGCCGGCCGGGCGGCGCCTTGGACCGGCGCTCTTCGAGGCGATGCGCGCATCACACGCATCGCGCCCGGGAGCGCCTCCTCGCTCAGTCGGGGGTGACCGAGCAGCCGTAGAGCAGGTTCATGCTCGCCGTGTTGTCTTGCACCGCGACCGTGCACGTCTCCGGGCACAGCCGGATGAGCCCCTCGTCGATGTAGAAGGACATCGCCTTGCACTCCTCGGGGCTCTTCACCTGGGCGAAGGTCTGCTTCTGCCCGCCGTTGCTCGGCGTGAACTCGATCTGCACCGTCGCCAGATCGATGGCGTGCCCGCCTGGCGCCTCCGGCACCTCGATCTCGCACGACAGCTTGGCGCCCGAGATCACGCTGTCTGCGATCGCCTGGAACACGGCGTCGTAGGTGTCGTACTGGTTGATCGGGTACCTCAGCCCCCCGGTCATGACGCTGAGGGACTGGTAGGTCGTCCCGGGATCGACCGAGCCGGGCCGGCACTGCTTCCAGGTGGCGGGCGCGTCCGGCGGCCAGGGCGCGGTCGGCGGCGTGTTCTCGACGATGCCCACGAAGCTGTAGAACATGTAGTTGCGCGCGCTCGTCGAGCCGAAGTACTCCGGCGCGAGCGCCGTCAGCGCCGCGTCGAAGGCCTCTGCCGAGCGGGTGCCTCCGGCCACGTTCTCGTTCTCGGGCAGATCGTCGTCGAGGTCGTAAAGGGTGATGTCGCCGTCGTCGGTTTGCGTGGCGCTGGCGCCGAGCGACCTCGTCGAGCAGTCCACGCCGTCGTCGGTGATCTCGACGAACACCTTGAGCGAGTCCATCCGGAGCCACTGCGACCACCCGGGCGATGTGGCCTCCCCCCGGGGCGGGATCGCGCCCTTCACGGTGTCGAGCGCCAGACAGAGCGAGTCGAGGCTGCTGACATCCAGGTTGTACTGATAGAAGTGCGGCGGATTGGTGTTCGGGTTCGCCGGGAGCGGCGAACAGCTCCCGCTGCCGAGCGGCGCCTCGATGCAGACCGACTGCTCCTGCGTCGAGCTGCCGTGCCTCGAGAGCATGATGACGCGGTAATCGATGCCGCTCCGCTCGATGATCGAGGCGAAGTTCTGGTTGATGTTCCGCTGGACGCTGTCGATCTCCTCCGTCATGCTCTCGGAGTTGTCGATGATGAAGATGATGTCGGCCGGGCGCTGCTCGTAATCGGCCTGCAAGCTGGTCGCGACACACGCGGTGTCCTCGTTGAGCGACGCATCCCCGGTCCCTCCATCGAACTGGAACCCGCCGCCGTCCCCGCTCCCGGTCGTATCATCGCCCCCGCCCCCGCCCCCGCCCTCGCCGCCCCCGCCGCTGCCAGAGCCGTTATTGCCGGAGCTCGCCCCACCACCCCCGCCGGAGCATCCACCGATGAACGCCGCCGCCGCAAGCAAACCCGAACCAACCAGCCCAACAAGCGTCTTCGTCGAGAGCTTCAAATGGACCTCCCAATGGGGGGCGCGATAGTGCGCAGCAACGGATGTTACCAGAGACACGTCCGGATGGATGCGATCTGCATGAAATAATCGAACCTGACGGGAGGTAGACGACCGACCACCACTGTCGGCCCATGTACCTTGCCTGCGACCGATCGACTCGCGATCTGGGACAGCCTCCCCTAAGGGGCGAGGAGATGGCCGAGCGCGGGTGGACGGGAGCGACGCGCGACAGGGAGGGCCGGTGCGGCCCGTCGAGACCACCCTCGGGTACACGCGACGCGCGCCGCGCACAGCGATCCTATCGGCTCCCCTCGCCGCCGTGCACAGGAGTCGTGTCGTCCCTGAGCGCGCTCCTCGCGAAGCTCCCCCCGCGTCACCCTCCTCGTCCCCGCTTCGTAGACGGCAGACCCTCCTCGGGCCAGCTCGTCGCGCGGCGTGGGGAGGGCCGGTGTCTGAGCCCAAATGACAGAGCTCCTCCAGGTTTGCCGGAAGAGCTCTGTCTCAGGCGAGTTCAGCCCTCCCTGCGCCGCGCGACGAGCTGGCCCGAGGAGGGCCGGGCAGCTCGGCGAGACCTCCCCCCGCAACCGGGTACGCCCTTGCTCGACCCTTACTGGCCCGCGCTCTTCGCCGCGACCATGTCCCGCGCCGCCGCGAGCAGGCGCTCCGGCGTGTTCGCCTCGGGCTCCTCGGTCACGACCTCGACGAGCCGCTCCAGGAGCTCCCCGACGAGCCTGCCCGGCGGGATGCCGAGCTCCTTCATCAGCGTGCTGCCGTTCACGGCGAGATCCTTGGCAGACAGCGCCGCGCCCGCGGCGAGCAGCGCCTCCACGCGCTCCCGGAGCCGCCCGATCGTCGCGATGTCCTCGGTCACCTCGCGCCCCTTGCCGAGCGCGTCGGCCACGCCGATCTCGTAGAGATCCGGCGCGAGCCCCGGCGTCACCCGGCGGAGCCACCGGCGCACCGCGGCGTCCGTCCACGAGTCGTCGTAGCAGATCAGGTGGTGGCGGATGAGCGCCACGATCCGCGCGCGCTCGTCGTTGGAGAAGCGGAGCCGCGTCAGGATCGGCTCGGCCATCTCGGCGCCGACCCGCTCGTGCTCGTAGAACGTGTAGTCGCTCGTCTTCTCGGAGAACTCGCGCGTCCTCGGCTTGCCGATGTCGTGCATCAGCGCCGCCACGCGGAGGATCGGCTCGGGCTTGCACGCGTCGAGGCAGGCCATCGCGTGCCCCCACACGTCGTACGCGTGCCAGCGGTTCTGCTCGCACCCGACCGACTCGATCATCTCCGGGCAGGTGATCGAGAGCAGCTCCGTGCGGCGCATGATCTCGAATGCCACGCTCGGACGGCGCGCGCGCATCGCCTTGAGCCACTCGTCGCGCACCCGCTCCGCGCTCACGCAGCGGAACGTCTGGTGCGACCGCGCGGTGCCCATGGCGCGCTCGGTCTCGGGGTCGAGCGCGCTCTCCAGCGTCGCCGCGAAGCGCGCCGCGCGCAGCACCCGCAGGCCGTCCTCGGCGAAGCGCTCGCCCGGATCCCCGACCGCGCGGATGATCTTCGCCTCGAGGTCCCGCTGGCCGCCGAACGGATCGATGAGGTGCCCGTCGACCGGGTCGATCGCGATGGCGTTCATGGTGAAGTCCCGCCGCGCGAGATCGGCCGTGATGTCGTCCACGAACTCGACCCGGTCCGGCCGCCTGCCGTCGCTGTAGGTCCCGTCGCCCCGCAGCGTCGTCACCTCGTACGGCACGCCGCGCACGACGACGGTCACCGTCCCGTGCTGGATCCCGGTCGGGATCACCTTCCGGAACGCGGCCACGACCTCGTCCGGCCGCGCGTCGGTCGCCACGTCCCAGTCCTTGGCGGGCTCCCCGCGGAGCAGGTCGCGCACGCACCCGCCGACGATCCAGCCGCGCTTGCCGCGCTCGCGGAGGCGGCGACAGATGCCGAGCACGTCCTCGGGGACGAGGTCGATGAGGTGATCTATCCGGGTCACCCCCGCGGCTTATCACGGCGCCCGCAGAGCGGGGCCTGCGCCGAGCGGCCGCTCACTTCTTCTGGTTCGCCCAGGGGTCCCGGACGTCCGAGCCCTTCGGAGGCCGGACCGGCGTCGGCGTCGGTCGGAAGGGCCTCACCTTCGTGCCGCCCTTCTCGTCGACCTCGACGAGCTTCACGAGCTTGCTCTGCTCGGTCCCGTCGAGCACGACCGTGCTGGGGACGTACCCCTCGGCCCGGATGTCGATCGTGACCGTCTGCCCCTGCTCCACGTCGATGCTTGCGGGCAGCCTCATCTCGACGCCGTTGCGGTAGCCGACCGCCGTCTCCGGCACGGCGGCCAGCGCGACCACCGTCTTCTGGACGGCGGGCGGCGGCTCGGGGGCCGGCGGCCTGGCCGCGGGCACCTCGACCGGCGGCTTCTGCACCCCCTGCAGGCCGCTGTCCCTGGCGGACCCGCTCGCGCCGATGACGAAGATGGCGGTCACGATCCCGACCGCGGCCGCCGCGCCGGCGACCCACACGTAGCGGGGCCACGGCGAGCGCGGCGGCGACGGCGGCGTCGCGGGGACGATCACCTTCGACGTCTTGAAGTAGTCGTGCGGCACGTTGAAGCCGCCCGAGCGCGCCATCATCTCCGCGACCGCGCCCGGCACGCCCCCGCCCCTCACGCGCTCGAGGTCCTCGTGGAGATCGCTCATCGTCTGGTAGCGCGACTCCGGCTTCTTGGAGAGGCACTTCAGGATCACCGCCTCGAGCCCCGGCGGGCAATCGGGGCCGCCGACGAGCGCCCGGATGGGGACCGGCGCCTTGTACATGTGCTGCGTCAGGATCCCCATGAAGTTGTCGGCGTTGAACGGCAGCTGCCGGCTCACGAGCTCGTAGAGCATCACGCCGAGCGAGTAGATGTCGGTCCGGTGATCGATGGGCGCGCCGGCGGCCTGCTCGGGGGACATGTAGTGCGGCGTCCCGAACACCGCCCCGGCGCGCGTCAGCTTCGTCGTCGTGCTTGTCGACACCTTCGCGATCCCGAAGTCGAGGATCTTCACGAAGCTCGGATCGCTGCCGCGGGCCACCACGAAGACGTTGTCCGGCTTGAGATCGCGGTGGATGATGCCGGCGTCGTGCGCGGCGGCGAGGCCCGCGGACAGCTGCTGCGCGATGTGGCAGATGCGATCCATCGGCAGCTCGTTCGGCGAGTCGATGAGCTGCGCCAGGCTCACGCCTTCCAGGTACTCCATGACAAAGTACGTGGAGCCGTCCGGCAGGTCGCCGAAGTCGGAGATGTCGACGATGTGCGGGTTGCCGATGCTCGACGCGGAGCGGGCCTCCTGCACGAAGCGCTCGAAGATCTCGCGGTCCCGCGCGAGCTCCGCGCGGAGCACCTTCACGGCGACGCGCTTGTCGATGACCTTGTGGCGGGCGAGGTAGACGAACCCCATCCCGCCCTCGCCGAGCAGCCGCTCGATCTTGTACCGGTGGTCGAAGGTCGTCCCGATGTACGGATCCTTGGCGCCGGGCGGCCGCCGCTCGCGCGGCTCGACCTCGTCCGGCGGCGGGATCTCCATGGACGGCTCCGCCTCGCTGATCGGGGCAGCGCTCGTCCTCCCGCTCATCTCGTCGGCGTCGGGCTGGCTCTGCCGCCCGAACCGCGGGGTCTGCTGGCGCAGCGGCGGCGGCGCTCTGAAGCTCGGCGGCACCTCGCTCGCCGGCCCCTCGACCCAGCCCGACCTGGAGGGCCTCGACGAGGGGCGGAGCTCGACCTCCACGGGCACGTCCTCGTCGCCTGCGCCCTCGGGCTCCGCGAACGCGGCGCCGACGCCGGACGAGCGAGCTCCGGCCGGCGCGCCGCTGGGGCGTGACGCCGGTGCCTCATCGAGCGCGCCTGCCTCGTCGTCGAAAACTCTGCTGCGCGCGGTGTGGTGCTCGTTTTTGGTGGCGCTCATGAAAGGCTCGCGGGCAGAGGTGCACGCCACATGCCGGCATCTGCGGCAGGGTCGGATTCTAGCAGGCGTTCGGTCCGGGAAGCGAGATCATGCGGACCCTGCCCGTGAAAGCCCGCGTGGGCGCGGGCGCCGTCGATCACCGCGGCCCGGCGTGCCGCGCGCGCGGCGTTCTGCTAGGAGGGCACCGCGATGAGCGACCCCGCCCGGCTCAACTCCATCATCATCGTGCTCGTCGTAGCCGTCGCGGCGGTTGGCCTGGCGCTCGCGCTGTTCTATCTGCTCGGGAAGCTGCTCTGGAAGGACCGCTTCGCGCTCGGCGTCTCGCTGCGGTATCTCGGCTCCAAGAAGCGGGCGTTCATCTCGGTCGGCACCACGTTCGCGATCCTCGGGGTCGCGCTCGGGGTCGCGGCGCTCGCGACCGTGATGAGCGTGACCGGGGGTTTTCAGGCGGAGTTTCGCGAGAAGGTCCTGGGCGTCAACGCGCACGTCCTTGTGATCAAGTACTCCACGGACTTCCGTGAGTACCGCTCGATCATGGATCAGGTCGCCAAGGTGCCCGGTGTCGTCGGAGTGGCGCCATTCAGCATCAACCCCATGATGCTGACGCACGGAGACGCGACGGCGACGGGCGTCCTCGTGAAGGGGGTGGACCCGGCGAGGAGCCTCGGCGTCGGGGCGGAGGGCGCCACGCCCGTGCTCGACCTGCCGCGCCACATCCTCCCGGGCGGCGATCTCGCCGGGCTGCGGCGCCCAGGCGCGAGGCCTCCGGAGCGCGCGGCGCCGCCGTCCCTGCCCGACGTTCCTTCCTTGGAGAAGGGCGCGGGCTCACGCGGCGCGCTCGAGCCCGACGCGGGCGGGGAGTTCGATCTGTTGAAGGCGTACGAGGCGCGCATCCTGGAGGACGAGCGCGCCGCTGCCGCGCGCGGCGCCGGCGCCGAGCCCGCCGCTGAGCCGGCCGACCTCGACGTCGCCGCGCTCGACGCCGCCGCGGATACCGGCGCCGAGGGCGCCGAGCTCGCGGTGGACGACGGTGCCCCGCGGGGCTCGATCGAGCCGCAGGGCGGCTACGGCAGCGTGCTCCCCGAGGACGACGAGCTGCCGCCCGAGGTGGATCCGGACCCCTGCGCCGACAAGGAGCAGATCGCGAGGATGCCGGGCATCGTGATCGGCGCTGCGCTGGCGAAGAACCTGTCCCTCGACATCGGCCAGTGCGTCACCGTCACCTCGCCCACGATCGGCTTCTCGATCTCGAACGGCGCGATCAAGCCGCCGGTCGCCAAGCGATTCCGGGTCATCGCGATCTTCGAGGCCGGCTTCGAGCAGTACGACACCAAGCTGGCGTATGCCGATCTCTACGAGACGCAGGCGTTTTACGATCATGGCGACACGGTGACGGGCGTCGAGATGAAGGTCGATGACATCGACAACGCCAGCACCATCGCGCGTGAGATCAGCCAGCTCCTCAGCAACGGGCTTTATTACACGATGGACTGGGAGGAGCTGAACCACGGGCTCTTCACCGCGCTGCGCATCCAGCAGATCGGCATGAGCGCGGTGCTCGCGCTCATCATCGTGGTCGCCGCCTTCACGGTCATCGCGACGCTGATCATGGTGGTGCTCGACAAGAAGAAGGAGATCGCCGTCCTCAAGGCGATGGGCGCGACCGACGGCTCCATCCTGCGCATCTTCCTCTACCAGGGTGGGATCATCGGCGTCGGCGGCACCACGCTGGGGCTGCTGCTCGGCGTGGCGGTGTGCAAGGGCCTCCTGGTCTACGGTTTCCCGCTCGATCCGAAGGTCTATTTCATCTCCCGTCTCCCCGTGCAGGCGCGCCCGCAAGAGTTCCTGATCACCGGCGGCATCGCCATCCTGATCTGCCTCGCCGCGACGATCGTGCCGAGCCTGTACGCCGCGCGCCTCCGCCCTGCCGAAGGCTTCCGCGCGCAGTAAGCCTCCCCGCCCCCTACCGCCGCGTGGCCGAGTAGAGCCTCTGCCGCCGGTCCGCCATGTTCAGGTCGGACGCCAGATAGAGCGTGCACTCGTCTGGCGAGAGCGACGGCGTCATGACGGCGATCTCCGGCTTCAGGCCCGACAGCAGCATCTTGGCCTTCTGCCCCTCCACCGGCAGCCCGTCGGCCCGGAGCTTCACGTAGAAGCTCCGCAGCACCGACGCCTGCGCGCAATCGCCGCGCGCGCTGTAGGGCGCCTGGAAGAACAGCACGCCCCCGTCGGGCGTCACCCACGGGGCGAGGTCGTCGCCCTTCGCCGGGCAGTCGCCGGGCAGGACGATGTCGAGCACCTGCACCTCCGAGTCCTCGGCGAGCTTCGTGACGAGCCGGCTCGTGGTCCCGCTCTGGTCCTGGTGCTTGTTCATGAACCAGTACCGGTAGGGCCGAACGCCGTGGGCCACCGCCACGGAGTAGCTCCCCCCGTCCAGGTAGAGCGCGTCGAACGCGTCCGCGTGGGTCGCCTCGAGCGCGTCCGCGACGAACAGCGACGGCAGGCTGCCCGGCCCGGCGAGGAGGCGATCGAAGAGCAGCGAGCCCCGAGGGAGGCCGTCGCGCGGCGACAGCGCGTCCAAGGGCAGGAGGAGCGGGCCCGACTCCGAGTCCGTGGAGTTGACCGAGGCGCTCGCGACCACCTCGCCCGCCGTCCAGGGCCGCCCGGTGGCCGTGGCGATCTGCGTGTCGCCCGAGCCGAAGGCGGCCACGTAGACGAGCCGCTGCGTCGCCCCGCCCTCGCCGGGCTCCTCGCGCACGCGCGGGAACGCGGGCGCCGTCCCCTCGACCTCGATCGCCATCGGCGCGCCGAACGACAGCGCGCCGCTGCGGCCTGCGCAGCGCACGCACGTCTCGCTCGCCGTGCAGAACTCCCCCGCCTCGCACGCCGCGCAGCCGCCCTCGCCGCCCCCTCCCGCCGACGAGGACGACGACGTCGCGGAGGCCCCCCCGCCCCCGCCCCCGTCGCCGCCGGCGCCGCCGCTCCCCGCGCTCGACGACGACGACGCGGCGGGCGCGCCGGCCGCCGCGAACGGCTCGCCGCAGCCGGACAGGGCCCACATCGCGGCCAGCGAGAAGGTTCCGTACAAGCGAAGCGTGCGCACCCGAGCTGCCTCCTACCGTGGTCCCGCCGCGCGGAGCAGGCGCGCGGACGGGTCAAGACGGCTTGTTGTAATCCGTGTCCTCGAGAAGGATGACGTTCGTCTTCGAGCGGGTCTCGCCGACGCTCGTGACGTAGACCGCGGGCTTGTCCTGCACCGGACAGACCTTCTCGCACGCGCCGCAGCCGATGCAGAGCGCCGGATCGACGTGCGGGCGCTGCACGTGGACCATCTTCATGAGCGGCTCCTTGCCGTGCTCCGCGGCCACCGGCTCGCGCTTCGGGATGTCGACCTCCTCGACCCAGATCGCCTTGGGCGACGTCGGGCAGAACTCCTCGCAGACGATGCACGGCACGCTCATCGACCACGGCAGGCAGCGCCCCTGGTCGTAGAACGCCGTGCCGATCGAGATCGGCTTCTGGCCGACCCCCATCTTCTGCTCCTCGGTGATCTTCTGGATCGCGCCGGTCGGGCAGACGTCGCCGCAGAGGACGCAGGAGTGCTCGCAGTACCCGATGCGCGGGATGACGATCGGCGTCCAGAGCCCCTCGATGCCCGCCTCGAAGAACGCGGGGTGGATCGCGTTGTTGGGGCACACCTTCATGCACTCGGCGCACCGGATGCAGCGCTCCAGGAACTCGCGCTCCTCGACCGAGCCCGGCGGCCGGATGACGCGGTGATCGTAGTTCGCGTCGAGCACGTCGGCGATGCGCGCCGTCGGGATGATCACCGCGCCGGCGGCGGCGGTCGCGAGGGCGGTGCGGCGGCCCGTGTCGGGCGTCACGATGGCGCTCTTCCGGTTCGGCAGGAAGCGGAACTTGATGACGTCCTCGGGGCAGGCGTCCTCGCAGTTGAGGCACATGTGGCACTCGTCCTGCCGCCACTTCACGCCGCCCTGGGGCGAGTCGGCGCCCTGGCAGTGCACGAGGCACAGGTTGCAGTCGGTGCACTTCGCGTGATCCTTCTCCATCCCGAAGAGCGCGAAGCGCGCGAACACCCCGAGGAAGGCGCCGAGCGGGCAGAGCACCCGGCACCAGAAGCGCGGGATGAAGCGGTTCATGAACAGGATCCCGACGAACAGGATCCCGACGAACCACGCGTGGTGGAAGTAGAACTGCTTCGTCTGCCACACGCTCGCGGCCAGGAAATCTTGCGTGTGGTCCGCGACGAGCTGCACCGGCCGGCTCCCGGTCTCGGCCGCGGAGCCGGTCACCACGGCGACGACGTACTGCGCCGCCGGGATGACGGCGAGGCCGATCGCCCGGACCGCCACGCAGATCGGATCGAACAGCCCGCCGATCACGCTGCCCGCCATGCTCGCCGCGAGGAACGCGTACATCAGGTAGTACTTCACCCGCTGCCGCGCGTACGTCTTGTTCGACTCGACGCGCTTGCCGCCCTTGCCGTAGCGCGACGGGAAGATCCACCCGAAGAAGTGGTGGAGGGTGCCGAACGGGCAGATCCAGCCGCAGAACACGCGCCCGAAGACGAGCGTCAGCGCGAGGATCCCGACCGACCAGGCCAGGCCGCGGTAGACGGTGTGCGTCGAGAGCAGGGTCATCGCGCCGACGAACGGATCGGCGAGGAGGAAGCCCTCGACGGGCAGCGGCAGGCGGACGCGCGCCTCGGACGAGGCGAACGAGCCGCGGAAGCCGGTCTGGAACAGGAAGTAGAGGAACAGCCCGAGGCAGCCGGCCTGCACGGCGCGGCGCACCCAGACGAGCACCTGGATCGTCTTGCGCGCCGGCAGCCCCGAGCCGGCCCGGCGCTTCGGGCCAGGCCGGACGAGCGCGCCGGCCCGGCGCAGCAGCGCGGTCCAGGGGGCCACGCGCGCGGGCGCGGCAGGGACCGTCGTGCCGTCGGGGCTCGCCTTCGCGGGCGCCGCGGTCGCCGCAGCCGCCGCGTCACGGTGCGCCGGCCCCACCGGCGTCGGATCGGAATTTGCCATGAGTACTACACCTCGGCGAGCCGCAGGTTTTGCCAGTGCATCGTGCCCAGGCCGCGCTCGTGGCCCATCTTGATGTAGGGGATCTCCTCGGGCTTGCGGCCGATGAGCTGGCACCCGTACGCGTCGGCGGCGACCTGGTCGGTCGTCGCGATGATCGTGTGCATGTCCTTCGCGTCGGCGACGTTCCCGCCCTGCGGCCCGTTGCGCATGAGGACGCGGACGGCGTCCACGATCGTGAGCGTGGGCTGGATGAACGTCGCCAGGTCGGCGATCGACACGTCGATGTTCTGGTGGAGGCGGTTGCGCCGGCCGCCGAGCGCCCCGTACCAGTTCTTCATCGCGGCGGTGTACTTCGACAGGTTGTGGTGCTTCGCGATGGGGACGTTGATGACCTTGTCCGCGTTGACGAGCGGCGTGTAGACGGGCCAGTCGTCGAGCACCTCGCCCTTCAGGCGCATGCCGCGGAAGCGGTGCGCGGCGGGGATGACGACCTCGGCGCCGACGTCGTAGGCGGCCTTCCAGATGCCGGAGCGCTGGAAGCAGCGGTTCGGCTCGTTGCACGAGGCGTCGGTGACGATGACGCTCTTGGCGCCGGCGTCGTAGGCGAGGCGCACCACCTCGGCCACGACCTTGGGGTTCGTGTTGGCGGCGTGGATGGGCGTGCGATCCCAGCCGATGTTCGGCTTCACGACCACGACGTCGCCGCGCGAGATGAAGCGGCGCATCCCGCCGAGCGCGTCGATCGCCTTGCGGACCAGGGCGGCGGGATCCGGGGCGCCCGCGGCGAGCACCTCGGCGCCGGCGCGCGCGACGACGAGCTCCGGCACCCCGGCGGGCGCGTCGCGGAGCCGGTAGTCCCGCGTTTGCTGGCGCTCCACGGCGCTGGCGGTGCTGCCGCCGGGGTCCCACCGGGCCGCCGCGACCTCGGCCGCGCCCCCGAGGACGAGGCCTGCTGCGCCCAGCCGACGCAGCATTTCACGCCGAGAGATGTCGTCCATGCCCCTCGCCTTCCCTGGCCTTACGGATAGCCTTCCCGGGCGGTCGCCACAAGCAGAGCCGGCCTGGCGGCGATGACGCGGGGCGCCTTTCAGCGCCTTCCAGCGACGGCGCTCAGGGAGGAGCGGCGGGGGGAGGCGCGGCGGTGGACGGCGTCGAGACCGCCGGGGTCGCCGGCGCGCCCGCGGCGGGGGGAGCGCCTGTGCTCGCCGGCGGCGGCGGCAGCTGGGGCAGCGCGCCGCTCGCGGCGGGCGCCGCCGGCGTCCCCGGCGAGGGCGGCGAGTCGTAGGGCTCGGCCGCTTCGTCCCTCAGGCGGTCGCGCTCGGCGATGCAGCTGGCGCGCTCCGCGTCGCAGGCGGCGCGCTGCTGCGTGGCGGCGGCGAGCTCGGCGGCGCGCTGCTCGGCGAGCGCCCTGACCTCATCGCGCTCGGTGGTGAGCGCCGCGCGCGCCTTCTCGGCCTCGGCGAGCCGCTCGCGGTCCGCCATGGCGGCCTTCTCCGCGGCCGCGGCGCTGTCCTCACAGGTCTTGAGGCGCGCCGCGTGGGTCGCGTGCAGCGACTGGATCTGGCGGGCGTGCTCCGCGTCGGTCATGGAGCCGCTCTTCTGGAGGGTGGCCAGCGTGTCGTTGAAGTCCGCGCGATCCTGCTCGCGGCCGGAGCGGCACGTGTTCGCCTCGGCCGCTGCGATCTGGTGGGACGCGACGCAGGTGTCGAGCTGGTCGAACGACTCGGCCCCCTTCTGGCGGGCGCGCTCGAGCTCGTTGGCGAGCCGCAGGGTCTCGCGCTTCGAGAAGCCGAGCAGCACCACCGCGCAGCCGACGAGGGTCATCGCGCCGGCCGCGATGCGCACGCGCAGGTAAGACGTCTTCTGCTTGATCCGCAGCTGCTCGGCCTCCCGCTCGGCCTCCCGCTCCGGCTCGAGCAGCACGTCGAGCTCCTCGGCGAGCTGGGTCATCGACGGGCGCTCGTTCGGGTCGATCGCGAGCCATCGCCGGAGCGCCTCCTGGAACATCTGGCGCGGGCGTCCGGTGAGGTCGGGCAGCGCGTTGTCGGCGAGCGGCTTGTCGGCGCGGACGTCGTGGGACGCGATGAGCTCGGTGCGGGTCTGCGCGGACTCACCCGGGAAGTCCCGCGGGTTCACGAGCGCGTAGAGGAGGGTCGTGGCGAGCCCGTACGTGTCCATCTTCTCGGTCAGCGGAACGACGCCGGGGAAGCCGTTCAGCGCGCGGATCTGCTCGGGCGAGGCGTAGAGCGCCGTGCCTGCGCAGAAGGAGGCCTCGCGCTCCGCGGCCACGCCGAGGTCGAGCAGGATCGGGTGGACGCGGCCGGCGAACCTGGCGAGAAAGATGTTGTCCGGCTTGACGTCCTGGTGCCGGAGCCCTGCGGCGTGGAGCGCGTCGAGCCCGCGCGCGACGGGGAGGAAGGTGTCGTACGCCTCGCGCAGGCTGAGGGGGCTGCGCTCGAGGCGCTGCGCGAGGGTCTCCCCCTCGTAGACGGGCATGGTGAGCCACACGTAGTCGGCGGTCATGCCGTGGTCCTTCAGCTGGACGACGTGCGGGTGGCCGACGGTGGCGAGCATGACGAGCTCGCGCTCCACGTTGCGCATCGCGTACAGCGAGCGGGGCATGAGCTTGAGGGCGACCTGGTGCTCGGGGACGTCGACGCGCTGGGCGACGTAGACCTTGCCGAACATGCCCTTCCCGAGGAGGCGCCCGAGGCGATAGAGCCCGCCGACGATCTGGCCCACGTCGGGGAGGATCGAGGGGCCGCGGCTGCTCGTCCCGGGGTCGTCGGTGCCGCCGCGCGACGAGGAGCGCACCAGGCTCGCCGGGTCCGCCACCGTGACGGCGAACGCGTGGACGATCGTGGTGCGGAGGTTCGGATCGACGAGCGGCACGGCGGCTGCCAGGGTAGCGGAAGCGACGAGCGCGGAGAAAAAAGCCGGCGAACGGCAGACGGCGGGCGCCCGCCGTTTATTCGCCGAGCCTGGCGAAAGCGGAAGGTCCCGCGCCGCCTCGCGCGCGGGACGTGTCCATGGGAGCCAGCGGCGCGGTCCCGCCAGAACCACGCCACGAAACGCCCCACCGCAACGAGAAGCTCACGCGCGGGGCGTACTGGCCTGTTCGATGCACTGTCCTGTCCCGAGCGCGCCGCCGGGAGCAACCGTTGCACCGGCGCGCCGCGAGATCGGGAATCCACGCAAATGCTCGCCAGAACCGCGCTCGTGATCGCCTGCCTGGAGCTCGCCGGGTGCGCCGCCATCCGCCCGCCGGCGTCACCGCCCGAGCTCGCCCGCGCCGAGGCGGCGATCGGCGAGGCAGAGCGGGAGGGCGCGAGCGCGGACCGGCGCGCGGCCATGCACCTCGCGCTGGCGCGGAGCGAGCTCGCCCAGGCGAGGCGGCGGATGTCGGTGGGTGACCGGGAAGGCGCCCGCTGGCTGCTGCGGAGGGCCGAGGTCGACGCGGAGCTCTCGGCGCTCATCGTGAGGGAGGCGGGGCTGCGCGACGCCGCGGATCGCACGCTGGACCAGGCGAGCACGCTCGCCGATCGGGCGGAGTAGGGGGCCGCATGCGCGCCGGAGCCCCGCTCGCGATGGCCCTCTCGCTCGCCGGATGCGCGAGGAGCGCGGCCGCCCCCCCTCCCGAGCTCCTCGCGGCGCGCGCGGCCGTCGTGCAGGCGCAGGAGAGCCCGCTCTCGCCGCTCGCGATCGCCGAGCTGAGGCGGGCCGAGGAGGCGCTCGCGGTCGCCGAGCGCGAGGAGCGCGAGCGCCCGCGCTCGGCGACCGCGAGCGACGCCGCCTACGTCGCGCGGCGGCGGGCGCAGTGCTCGCTGCTCTCGTCGCTCGTGCGCGCGAACCAGAGCGCGCTCGAGCGCGCACGGCGTACCGCCGCGCGAAAGCCGTAGACGCTCCGGGGACGCGCCGCCGGAACCGCGGCGGATCGCGGCGGCCGCCGCCGCGCGCGGCGTACCGCCCCGGGCGTCAGCGCCGGCCCGACGGCGCAGTTTGTCCTGGGATCGACCGATGTTTGGATCCAAGATGCGCGCGACACGCCTCCGCCGGCGGCGAAAGCGTCCCGGGGGGGGCGGGCAACGACCGAAGGGACGCCCGGTCCCGCGTGCGAGGAGAGCGCGATGAAGGAAGCCGCGAACGTGATACTGGTCCCCGTCGACTTCGAGGCGGCCTCGATGAAGGCCGTCGAGCTCGCGAAGGATCTCGGCGCGAGGCTCGGGCACAAGGTCGTGCTGCTGCACGTCTACCAGCTCCCGGTCTACACGTACCCGGGGCTCGAACCGACGCTGATGCCCGGGTTCCACGCCGAGGTGAGCGCCGCCGCCTCGCGCGCGATCCAGCAGCTCTCGGCGCAGACAGGAGGGCTGGAGACGGCGCTGCGCGAGGGCGACCCGGCGACCGAGATCCTGGCTGCCGCCGAGGAGCAGCGGGCGGCGATGATCGTCATGGGGACGCACGGCCGCCGCGGGCTCTCGCAGCTCTTCCTCGGGAGCGTCGCCCAGCAGGTGATCCGCAAGAGCAGCGTCCCGGTGCTCACCGTGCGCGTGGCCAGCTGATCCTGCGCGAGCGTCTCTTCTAGGGCGCGCCGGCGGCTGCCGGCGCGGGCGCTGCGGGCTTGATCGCGCTCGACGTGGGCCAGGACTCCCCGGCCACTGCGACGCATGGAGTTCCTCGCATGTCGACCCTGTCTGCTCGCGAGCTTGTGCTCCCGCCGAACCTCATGAGCCTGGCCCGGCTACCGCTCGCGGTGCTGTTCCCGTTCGTGGCCACGCGGCCCACGCTCGCGCTCGGCGTCCTCTGCTGCGCGGGGCTCACCGACGTGCTGGACGGCTGGCTGGCCCGCCGCTCGGGTCAGGTGACCCGCACCGGGGCGATCGTCGACCCGATCGCGGACAAGGTGTTCGCGCTGGCCGTGGTCGGCACGCTCCTCCACGGCGGCGTGCTCCCTCTCTGGGGCATCCCGGCGCTGCTCGCCCGCGAGCTCCTCGAGCTGCCGCTCGCGCTCTGGATCGCGGTGAGCCGCCGCTTCCGCGGCGCGCGCCTCTCGACCGCGAGCGCCAACATCCCGGGCAAGCTCGCCACGGCGGTGCAGTTCGCGGCGGTCTTCAGCGCGATCGCGCTCCCCGCGGCGCTCTCCGCCATGCTCGCCGCGGCGGCGCTCGTGGGCGCGGCGGCGGGCGTCTCGTACTGGGCGCGCCAGCTGCGCCGCGTTCGCGGCCCCGGCGCGGCGTAGACCCCGCCCGAGGTGGAACCCGAAGCGCGGAGCGGCTCGTGACGGATCGCGGTAAGACGTCTTACGCCCAGGTGGTGCCAGGCGGAGAGCGCGAGCAAGCTGGCTTACGTAGATATGCCGCCAGGCGGCGCTCGCCGCCAGTCGGCTTGCGCCGAGGCCCCGCACGGAGGCGCTCGCCGCCAGTTGATTTGCGCCGAGGCCCCGCCGGGAGGCGCTCGCCGCCAAGGGTGTAAGGTCGATCGAGGCAGCGCGTTCTGCGCCTGTCACCGGCTCCACGCTCCGAGGAACCATGCGAAGAACGCTGCCCTCCTGGGCACTCCTTGCCTTGCTCGCAGGCCCTGCCGCCTGCGCATCCAGCCGCTCCACCGAGGGCTACGCCGCGAGCGCGCCGATGTACGCGAGGGGCGCGCCGATGTCCGTGGCGACGCAGACGCCGGCCCCGCTCCCGCCGCAGGATCCGACCCCGGGGATGGAGCCGCCCCGCGCCGAGAGGAACAGCGGCGAGTCGTCGATCGAGGAGTCGGTCGACTTCGACGCGTCGGCGAGCACGGTCGCGCTCGCCAAGGCGGCGCCTCCGTCGCCCGGGCCCGTGCCCCCTGCGCAGCCCTCGGCCGCCCGGCCCGCGCCGACGGGCCCTGCGCCGCAGCCGGCGGCGACGCCGGCCGGCGCTGCCGCGCAGGGCGCGCACCAGGGCACCGCCGAGACGAGCGCCGCGCCCGCGCCCCTCCTCATCTACACGGCGCAGATCGCGATGGCGGTGTTCGAGGTGGGCGCGTCGCTCGGCAAGGTCGAGGCGCTCGCCCGGGACCTCGGCGGCTTCCTCGCCCGCCGCGACGACCGGACGATCACCATCCGCATCCCCGCCGCCCGGTTCGACGAGGCGCTGAAGCGCCTCGAGGGCCTCGGCGACGTCCTCCAGCGCAACGTGGTCGCGGAGGACGTCACCGAGGAGTTCTTCGATCTTGGCATCCGCATCCGGAACGCGCGGGCCGTGCGCGATCGCCTGGAGAAGCTCCTCGAGAAGGCCGCCAAGGTCGAGGAGTCGATCCAGCTGGAGCGCGAGCTCGCGCGCGTCGCCGGCGAGCTCGAGCGCCTCGAGGGGCGCCTCAAGTTCCTGCGCGATCGGGTCGCGTTCTCGACCCTCACCGTCTCCTTCCAGTCGCGCTCGACGGAGACCATCACCCCGTCGGGCCCGCGGCTCCCGATCGACTGGCTCAACGAGCTCGGCCTCTCGCGGCTCCTCAACCTGTGACCGGGGCGCTTCCGATGATCCACTCCCTTCGCCACGCCTTCGTCCTCATCGCCTCGCTCGCCGCCGCCGCCGCGGCGCCGCTCGGCTGCGGCCGGCCCTTCGTGCCCGCGACCCCGCCGGGCTTCGTCGACCTCGGGGATCGCTACGGCGACGAGGAGTACCGCGCGACAACCGCCGAGGGGCTGGTGCTCGGGATCCGCGCCTTCGAGAACGAGCCGGAGGGCGACCTCGCGTTCTGGTCGCGCGTGGTCGAGAAGCGGCTGCGCGAGGGCGGCGGCTACGCGCTGCTCGGCAAGGCCGACGTGAAGAGCCGGAACGGCCTGCCGGGCGTCCAGCTGCGCTTCGGGCACGACGAGGGCAAGGAGGCGCACCTCTATTACCTCGCCGTCTTCGTCAACGAAGATCGCGTCTTCCTCCACGAGGCAGGCGGCAGGAAGGAGCTGGTCGAGCGCCACAAGCAGCAGATCGACTGGGCCATCCGCAATTTCCTGCCGAACTGACGCGCGAGCGGCCCGCGTTCTCCGCGCGGCGTTCGCGGGCGGTGCGCGGAGGGCCCGCCGCGCTTGCTCGCGGAGGCCCTGTTTGCTACCTGGCGGACGTGCGTTCCCGCCCCATGCTCTGCGACGCGCGGCGGCGCCGGTCGAGCCAAGCGCTGCTCCTCGCCCTCGCGGCCTCGCTCGGCGGCGGCGACGCCCTGGCGCACGGCGAAGGAGAGAGGCCGCTCGCCACGGTGCCCGCGCCGCCGCCCGGTGACGGCGCCAAGGCGGCGCAGATCCTCCACGAGATCGAGGGGCGCGTCGCGACGGCGCCCTCACCCGCCGCCGACGAGAAGGCCGCTGGAGGCGAGAAGGCCGCCGACGGCGAGGAGGCCGCCGGCGGGGCGCCGCGCGACGAGCCGGCCCAGGCGAGAGGACCGGCGAAGGGCGACGCGAAGGTCGTGGGCGAGCCGGTAGCGCAGGCGAAGCAGGCGCTCCAGCGCGCGCACGGCGCGCGCGCGGCGGGCGACGCGACGAACGCGCGGCGGCTCGACGCGGTGGCCCTCGAGTGGGCGGAAACAGCGAGGACGCTGCTGCGGGCCGCGGCGGCGGAGGCCGCGGCGGTGGAGGCGGCGAAGCGGGCGCGCGAGGTCGAGACGAAGCTCGAGCGGGCACGCGCGCTGCTCGAGGAGACGCAGGCGCGGCGTGGCCGCGCCGCGGCGGAGCTCGATCGGATCGAGGCCGAGGCGCGCGAGGCGACCAGGGCGGCGAGCAGCGTGGAAGCGCAGCGGATCGAGGCCGGCAAGAAGGCGGCTGGCAGGGGGGGAACGCCGGGGGCTCAACGGCCGCCCGCCGCCGCGAAGGGCAGCGGGAACGCGGGCAAGGCGGCGGCTCCGGCGAGCAAGGAGGGGACGCCTTGAGCGCGCGCCGCCTCGCAACCGTCGCCGTCGCGGGGGTGCTCCTCGGCGCGTGCGCGCCGATCCCGCGGCCCGTGGTGCTCGATGAGCTCGATCACGTCCGCGCCGGGGCGGCCGCAGCCGAGTCGAAGCGGTACGCGCCGGGCGCGTTCGCCCGGGCGGAGAAGCTCCGTGGCGACGCGCTCGCCGCGCTCGACAGCAAGGATCACTCCGGGGCGCAGATCCTCGGCGAGCAGGCGGTCGCCGCGCACGCGCGCGCGCACGCGCTGTCGCGGGTGGCCCGGGCCGAGGCGGCCGAGACCGAGGCGAAGGCGCAGAGCTCGGCCGGCGAGGCGTCCCTCGCGGGCCTCGAGGCCGAGCAGGCGCGCGTCGCGGCCGAGGTCGACGCGCTCGACATGCGGATCAAGGTCGCGCGCGACGCGCAGCCCGTGGTCCCGTCGGGCAAGGCCGACGCGGATCGCGAGAAGGCGCGCCTCGCCGCGGCGCGCTCGCTCGCGCTCCAGGCCCGCCTTCTGTGCGGTGCGGCGCGCCTCCTGGCCGCGTCGGGGCCGCCGAGCAACACGCAGCCCGCCGGCGCCGCGCAGCCCAGCAGCGCGCAACCCGCCGGCGCCGCGCAGCCCAGCAGCGCGCAGCCCGCCGGCGCCGCGCAGCCCAGCAGCGCGCAGCCCGGCCGCGGCAACCTTGCGGCGCAGCTCGAGGAGGCGACCGCCGCGATCAAGAAGCTCGACGCGGATCTCGCGGAGGCCGGCGGCTCTGCCCGCGCCATCCCGGCGCCGATCGACCAGGCCTCCCGCGCGCGTGCAGGCTGCCTCGCCGCGCTGACCGCCGCGCGCCGCGCCGCCACGCCGGTGACCCGCGCGCCCGGCGCCGGCGACGCGCTGCTCGCAGAGCTCTCGGCCGCAGGCACCTGGTCGCCCGTTCGCGACGATCGCGGCATCGCGGTCACGCTCCGGGGCCTGTTCGCCGGCAACGCCCTCACGAAAGCCGGCGAGGCGCGCCTCCGCGATCTCTCGCGGGTCGCCGCCGCGCACCCCTCGTTCCCCGTGGCCGTGGTCGTGCACACGGACCGGGACATCAGCGCCAGGGAAGAGCCCGCGTGGACCGCACGGGCCGATGCCGTCGTCCGTGCCCTCGATCCGGCGCAGGGCGCGAACGCCGCCGGGGCCCCCGCGACCCCGCAGATCGCGCCGTTCCTCGCGGGCTCCGCGGCCCCAGTCGTCGACCCGGGCGGCAGCGAGCGCGCTCGCAACGCGCGGATCGAGATCGTCTTTGTAACCCCGGAAACCCTTTGAGGCGCGATGGTCCTGGCCGACGGAACACCGCTCCCCGTGGAGAGTCGTTCCCGATGATGCGCTCTTCAACCTTCGCGCGAAGCGAAAGCAAGCCCGTCGTGCTCACCTGTGCGCTGGTCGCCGCCCTCGTGAGCGCGTGTCAGGACGACGGCAAGACGTCGCAGAAGCAGGCCGCGGAGCTCTGCGCCAAGCTCGCTCCGATCGTCGCGGAGGACGTCGGCCAGGTGCGGACGGGCCTCCCCGTGGGCTCGCAGACGCTCGCGACGCTGGTTGACACCGACCCGGGCGCGAATTTGCTCGGGCTCCAGCGGGCGATCGCGGGCACGCGCGCCTCGGTCAAGGAGCTCGGTTTCGCGAAGAGCACCTTCTTCTCGTTCGCCGATCCGAGCGGCACGGTGCTGCGCAGCGAGACCGATCCGGACATGCTCGCCAACAGGTCCGTCCTGGCCTCGTTCCCCGAGCTCAGGAAGGTGCTGGCGCCGGACAGCGGGCTGGTCGAGGCGTTCGGGGAGATGCAGGAGATGCGCGGCGTCAGGAATGGCCCCGATCTCCAGTGGGTCGCCGCGCATCCGGTCAAGGCGAGCGACGGCGAGCTCAAGGGCCTCTTCGTCACGGGCTGGTCGTTCCGCGCCTACGCGTACCGGCTGCAAGAGGCGGCCAAGCGGGAGGTCGCCGAGATCGCCAAGCGCGACGGCCTGAAGGCGACGCCGCTGCTCTATGTCTTCGTGTGGAAGGGCGGGAAGGCGTACGGCGGACCGGAGACGCCCGATGTCAACACCGAGGCGCTCGAGAAGCTCGACCTGCCGGCGAAGACCGCCTCGGGTCCGTGGAGCGGGACGCTCGAGATCGCCGGGCGCACCTTCGGCGCCGCGGCGCAGCGCACGCCGGAGCTCGCCGCCGACGCGGGCGTCGCCGCGCTCAGCTCGACGCTCTGAGCGCGAGGCCCTGAGCGTCGACCCTGAGCGTCGAGACGAGCGCGGGCCCCCGGCCGCGGCCTCGGCGCCGTGACAGCCGACAGCGAGGTGGGGCCGATCTCCCGATCGAGCGCTGCCGTGCTAGGCTCGCGCCTGGCTCGCGCTGCCGAGCTCACCCCCCCATGCCGGCTTCCATCGATCAGCTTCTCAAGGTTTGCCGCGAGGTCATCGCGCCGCTCGTCCGAGCCGACGGCGGTGAGCTCTACATCGTGGCCGTCGAGCCCGACCACCTGACGCTCCACCTGGCCGGCGCATGCTCGGGCTGTCCCGGAGCCATGCTCACCGCGCGCGCGGTGATCGAGCCGGCGGTGCTCGCGGTCGCGCCATCTGCGCGGGTCGTCGTGACCAACGGAATGCGCGTCCCCGACGGCGCCTCCCTCATTTCTTGAGGCGCGGACCCGCTTCGGATACGGGCCCATCTCGACGTTTTCGGTGCTCGGCGTACAGAAGTACGCCTCCGCGCCGAAAACGCCGATCTGGGCCCGTCTCCTGTGCGGGTCCGCGCCGCGAGCGTGGCTCTGTGGGTCGAGAGCGAGAGCGCCGCGGGCGCGGCGCCATGGGTCGGGAGCGGAGAGCGCCGCGGGCGCGGCGCCGTGGGTCGGGGGCGGGAGACGGGGCTACTTCTTCTTGCCGGGCTTGTCGGTGGGAGGGGGGCCCGGAGGGGGCTCCTCCTTGCGGACGGCGGAGGCGACGGCGGGATCGATGGCGTTCGCGTCGACCGGCTTGTTGGGACGGAGCGACTCGAGGCTGCTGAGCGTCACCAGATCCTCGTAGGCGAACGCGATCTCGCCCTCGCTGCGCTCGATCGCGCGGAAGTGCGTGGCCGCGTCCTTCCAGTCGACCTCGGTGACGTAGCGGCCCTTCTCCGGCTCGGGCGGGATCACGCGCCCAGGCAACCCGAACGTCGTCGAGAGCTTGACGACGGCCGACTGGTAGTCCTTGCCGCGCGCGTTGCCCTCGCCCAGCGCGTGCTCGTCGATGATCTTCCAGAGCTTGTCCTGGATGAAGAAGAAGTACCGCTTCCCGCTGTCGCGGGTCAGCGTCATCATCGATTCCCTGTTGAGGTAGGTGTACTCGCTCTTGAGCGGCGTCGCGTCCACGCCCGTCGGCAGCTTGCCGAAGTCGATGCGGCTGCGGCGGAACGCGCTCTTCTCCTCGGCGAGCTCGGCGTCGAGCGCCCTCATCTTCACGCCGGGCGACGTCGCCTTGTAACGCGGCACGTACGCCGCATCGAGCATCTTGTCGATCACGGCCGCGACCTGCTTCGTGCTCATCCCCCACGCGATCCCCGGAGGGGTCAGCGCGATCGTCTTCCTCGTCGCCGGCGGCTCGGCGGGCCGGGCAGGTGCCCCGCTCTTCTCCTTCTTCGGCTGGGCAGCGACCTCGGTCGTGCTCGCGATCGCCGCAAGGCCCAGCCCGACGGCCAACGCTGCTCCCAGGAGCCTCTTCGCTTTCATGTTCTTCCTCCAGCCGGCGCAGGCGCTGTCCCTGCGCGCTCTGCAATCGCAAAAGTTAGAAACCCCGCCCGGCAAGCCGGGGAACGCTAGCACCAGCGGTAGGACGGGAGAATAGGATCCCCGCCGACCGGGGCCAACCGCCGACGTTGGACGGCGGCTCGGCCGGATCGATGGAGCCGGTCCGGTGGAGCCGGTGAAGGACGAACGCCGGGCGCGCGGAGCGCAGAGGCGGAAGAGCGGCCGCGGGCGACGAGGGGGAAATCGGCCTCAACAGCGGGCGTAGGCGCGGGTAAGCGTTTGTAACAGCTTGCAACAGGGGGCAACCGATGTGTGCCGGGTCCTGACAGAGGCCAGGCGACGTGCTACGAGCTCCGGTCCCAAGGATGATCCCTGCCGCCGGTGCCGCTCCCCTTCGCCTCGCGCTCGCCGCGCTGGCGACCGTTGGCCCCGCCGGCGGCTGCGTCGCCGGCCAGGGGCGCCCCGCGACGTCCGTCGACCCTCAGGGCGGGGCGGTCGCGTGGGAGGGGCATGCGCGCGACGTCTTCGACGACAACATCGAGCCTGCCGCCGTGGGCTTCTCGCTGGACGGCCCCTCGCCCCGATCCGACCCCTTCCTCCGGGAGAGGGCGCAGACAGCCGACGTGGTCGCGCGGGTCCGCGTGAGCACGGTGACCGTCGACACGATCGGAGAACAGAGCACCTATCACCTCGGGATCCAGGTCGGCTACCCTCCCCTGGCCACACCCAGGGTGCCGGATCGGACGTTCGAGCTCCACATCCGCCCGACCAGCCGCGCGTTCGGCATCGCCAAGGCGGTCGACGCGCGGCTCCGCGGGCTCACCTTCATCGCCTTCATCCGGCGCTTCGCCGGCGAGGACGACGAGCCGGAGATCCACTGGCACCTTTCACCTGATACAGCGGAGGTCGCCGCGGCCGTCAAGGAGGCCGTCGTCCTCGGGGAGCTGTCTGCGCCGTGAGCAACGTGAGCATCAAGACGGTCAAAGAAGTCGACGCACTGCGGGTAGCCAGCCAGATGGCGGCCGAGACGCTCCTCGCGGTGGGCGAGATGATCCGCGCCGGCATCACCACCGAGGACATCAACACCTTCGTCCACGAGGACACGATCCGGCGCGGCGGCTATCCCGCGCCGCTCAACTACCACGGGTTCCCGAAGAGCGTCTGCACGTCGATCAACGAGGTGGTCTGCCACGGCATCCCGTGCGACCGCGTCCTCGAGCCGGGCGACATCATCAACGTCGACGTCACCACCATCTACAACGGCTTCTACGGGGACACCTCCGCGACCTTCTACATCGGCAAGCCGTCGCCCGAGGCGAAGCACGTGACCGAGGTGTCGCGGCGCAGCCTGCAGCTCGGCATCGCGCAGGTCCGGGACGGGGCGCGCCTCGGCGATATCGGGGCCGCCATCCAGGAGTTCGCCGAGGCCGAGGGGTGCTCGGTGGTGAGGGCCTTCGTCGGCCACGGCATCGGGCGGCGCTTCCACGAGGCGCCGCAGGTCTCGCACGTGGGCAAGTACGGCAGCGGCACCCGCCTCCGCGCCGGCATGTGCTTCACGATCGAGCCGATGATCAACATCGGCACCTACGAGGTCGAGGTCCTGGAAGACAAGTGGACCGCGCTGACCGCCGATCGCTCGCTGTCGGCGCAGTTCGAGCACACGATCGTCGTCACGAGGACCGGCTGCGAGGTGCTGACCCGGCGCAGCCGGCCGCTCGCGAACAGCGAGATCTTCCCGGATCCGTTCGCCGTCTCCGCGGCGCGGGCGCTCTGAGGCGCGGCGCGCGCCGGCGCTGTGCGCCGCACGCAGGCAGGGCGCGCCGCGTCGGGCGGCGCGCGCCGGCCGGGCCCGACCAGGAGGGCCGAGGTGGACCGGCGCCGTCGATCGGAACGGAGTTTTGTCGACCGATCGGCCGAGGATTAGGGGTAGAAGCAGGGCATGGCCTTGGACGAAGCGTCGCGTGCCAGAATCGCGCCGTATGTGTCGAGCCTGACGGCTGACGTGTTCTCGCTGTCGGGTCTGCCGGAAGAAGTCATCGCCGTCCTGTTCGCGTACTACTCGCGCAGCCGCGATGATCTGCGCACCAACCTGGCACGCCTGCTCGGCGACCAGGAGCTCGACGTGGCCCCAGAAGCCGACGACCGGCCGCGCCGGGGGCTCGCGTTCGCGTCAGACAAGGCGCGGAGCTTCCACGAGAAGTGGGTCGTCGGCTACGGCCACGCGTCGGTCGCAGAGCACGCCGTTGTGCACCTCGCGATCGAGAACGTGAGCATCGTCGCCTCCAAGACGATCGAGGACCTGAGGCTCGGCTCGTACACGGAGAAGAGCACGCGCTACGTCGTCTTCGATCAGCACTCGTTCGTCGACCTGCCGGAGCTCGACGCGAAGGACAGCGCGAGGTACCAGGCCTCCAGCGAGCGGCTCTTCGCGACCTACCTCGACCTGGTCCCGAAGGTGACCGAGCGGCTGAGCACGCGCGAGCCGAAGCCCGAGAAGATGTCGGACGCCGCCTACAGGGGAGCGCTGCGCTCGCAGGCGTGCGATCTGCTGCGCGGCCTCCTGCCGGCGGGGACGCGGACGAACATCGGCCTCACCGCGAACGCGAGGGCGCTCGAGATCCTGCTCACGAAGATGATGTCGCACCCGCTCGAGGAGGTGCGCAGGGTCGCCCGCGACATGCACGCGGCGGCGCTCGCCGTGACCCCGACGCTGGTGAAGTACGCCGCGCCGAACGAGCTCCGGAAGGGGCTGCAAGCCACCGTCGCCGCGGCGATGAAGCGGGTCTACACGCCGCCGGAGGAGGGCGCGAGCGCGACGATGGTGATAAACCAACCCGTCCGGCTCGTGCGCTACGACAAGGACGCGCTGGAGCGCATCGCGCTCGCGCTGGCGTACGAGGGCAGCGACCCGGGCGCGCACGCCTACAACCTGGGCGACGCGCTCCGCCGCGCGACGCTGCCGGAGCTCATCGCCATCGCGCAGGCGGCGTGCGAGAAGCGCGGCCCGTACGACGCGCCGCCGCGCGCGTTCGAGGCGTCGACGATCACCTTCGAGCTGATGCTCGACTACGGCGCGTACCGCGACCTGCAGCGCCACCGGATGCTGACGCCCGCGACGCAGCGGCTCACCTGCCGCCTCGGCTTCGAGACGCCGCAGGCCCTGTCGGAGCTCGGCTACGCCGAGGCCTACCAGGACGCGATGCTCGCGGCGCGCGACGCCTGGCACGCCATGGAGGAGCGCTACCCCCTGGAGGCGCAGTACGCGGTGCCGCTCGGCTTCCGCGTGAGGACCCTCTGGACGCTGAACCTGCGCGAGCTCTTCCACGTCATCGAGCTCCGCTCGGCGAAGCAGGGGCACACGAGCTACCGGCGCATCGCCCAGGGGCTGTACCGCACCGCGATCACGGTGCACCCCTGGCTCAAGGACATGGTCCGCGTCGATCTGAACGACTACGCGCTCGCGCGGAGCTGATCCGCGCCGCGCGGCGGATCCGCGCCGCGCGGCGGATCCGCGCCGGCCCCGCCTCGGGTACGACCGCCGCGCTAGAGGCGCGCCGCCTCGATGAGCTCCGTCGCGGCCCGGAGCGACGCGCCCGTGACCTTCGCGCCCGACAGCATCCGTGCGACCTCGGCGATGCGGTCCTTCTTGTCGACGCGCGAGACCGAGCTCTTCGCGATGCCGCCCGCGTTCTCCTTGGCGACGACGAAGTGCGCGCTGGCGAACGCCGCGATGGGCGCCAGGTGGGTGATGCACAGCACCTGGTGGTGGCGCGCCACGTCGCCGATCGCGCGCCCGATCTTGTCGGCGACGGCGCCGCCGACGCCGCTGTCGACCTCGTCGAAGACGTAGAGCCCCGCCGGCCCGCACTCCGCGAGCACGCGCTTGAGCGCGAGCAACGCGCGCGACAGCTCGCCGCCCGAGGCGATGCGGCGCAAGGGGCGAGGCTCGATCCCCTTGTTGGGCGAGATGAGGAACTCGACGCGGTCGATCCCGTCCTGGCCGAGGCGGGCGCCGTCGACCACCAGCGCGGCGCGGTCGCCGCCGTGCGGCTCGATGTCCACGACCACCCGCGCGCCGCCCATGCCGAGGTCAGCGAGCTCCGTCGAGATCGCGGCGCCGAGCTTCTCGCCGGCCTTCCGCCGCTTCGCCGACAGCCTGCGGGCGCGATCGGCGGCGACGGCGAGCAGGGCGTCGCGCCGCCGCTCGAGCTCCGCGACGTGGCTCTCGACCCCCGAGAGGTGCCCGAGCTCGGCCGCGAGGCGCGCCCGCGCGGCGAGCACGTCGTCGAGCGTGGGGCCGTGCTGCCGGAGCAGGCCCTCGAGGCGGTACATGCGATCCTCGATCTCGGAGAGGCGATCCGGATCGGCCTCCGCGCGCTCGGCGTAGCGGCCGATCTGGCGGGCCGCCTCGCTGAGCTCCGTCCAGCAGCCGTCGACGGCGCGGGCTACGTCGTCGAGGGCGGGGTCGATCTCCGCGGCGGCCCGGAGCTCCGAGGCGAGGCGCGCGAGCTCGTCGCACATCGCGTCGTCCCCTTGATCGAGGCGGGACGCCGCGCGACGCGTGATGTCGTGCAGGCGGCCCGCGTGGCGGAGCCGGTTGCGCTCGGCCGCGAGATCGGCGAGCTCGCCGGGGCGCGGCGAGAGCGCGTCGATGGCCTGGAGCTGGAAGGAGAGGAACGCCTCGCGCTCGGCGCGGCCGCGCTCCAGCTCGCGGGCGGCCCTGAGCTGGGCGGTGAGCGCCTCGAGCTCGCTGACGTCCGCCGCGAGCTCGCTGCGCGCCGGCACCAGGCGGCCGAAACGATCGAGGTACCCGAGGTGCGTCGACGGGTCGGTGAGCGCGACGCTCTCGTGCTGCGAGGCGACGTCGGCGAGCTCCGGGGCGAACGCCTGGAGCTCGCCCGCGGTGCAGAGGCGGCCGTTCAGGTAGGCGCGCGAACGGCCGGTCGCCTGGATCACGCGGCGGATCACGATCTCGCCGTCGCTCGCGATGCCGGCGGCGTCCAGCATCGCCATCGCGCGATCCGAGCTGCGCACGTCGAAGAGCGCCTCGATCTCGGCGTCGTCCGCGCCGGGGCGGACCTGCTCCGCGCTCGCGCGGCCGCCGAGGACCAGCGAGAGCGCGCCCACGACGATGGACTTGCCCGCGCCCGTCTCGCCGGTGAGCACGTTGAAGCCAGGCTCGAGCCGGAGCTCGAGAGCATCCATCAGAATGAAGTTCTTGACCCGAAGCGCGACCAGCACAGCGGCGGGAGGATAGAAAGCTTTCGGCCCGTCGTCAGCGGATCTTCACTTGCTTCATGACGGTGACCGGGATCCCCTCGAAAGGCGGCACCGTGGCGCTGCGAAACGCGGCGGCGATGCACGCGGCGGTGGCGGTCCCGACGAGATCGCCCCCTTCCACGCGCGCCGACATGGTCTTGCCCGAGGGCGAGAAGGTGACGGCCACGCGGGCCGTGCCCGTGAGCCCCTCGCCGGTGCAGCCGGCCGCGGCCGCGGCCGCGGACGCGAGGGCGCTGGTCGCCGCGCTCTGATCGAAGCGGGCGGGCTCGTCCTTCGCCGGCAGGAGCGGCGAGGCCGCCGTCGGCGGCTTGGCCGCCGGCTTTGAGCGCTCGGGCGCGGACGCCGCCGCGTCCCGGGCTGGCTTCTCGGCCGCCTGAGCCTCCTCGCCGATACGCGGGCCGGCGCTGGCCTCCGGCGCGGTGCCCGCCGCCGGCGCGACGCTGGCCGCCGGCGCGGCGCTCGCCGCCGGCGCGGCGCTCGCCGCCGGCGCGGTGCCCGCCGCGAGCACGACGCTCGCCGCCGGCGCGGCGCTCGGCGGAGGCGCCGGCCGCGGTGCAGCGCGCGCCTGCGCCGGCTCGGGGGGGGGCGGCGCGGCCGGCTCGCCCGTCGAGACGGCGGAGGCGACCGGCGCCTCCTCCACGAGGCCGGGGGCGACGGCCGGCAGATCCGCGATCGGCTCGTCATCGAGGGACGGCTCGCGGTCGGCGGCCTGGTCGGCAGGGGCAGGTGCAGCCGGCAACGGCGGCGCCGCCTCCGGCGGAGCGGCGGCGAGCGCGTCGCCGCTGCTCGCCGGCGCGGGATGGCTCGCCGTGGCGCTGGACGATCGACCGTGGGCCTGCGCGAGGTACAGCGCGGCGCCGAACACGATGAAGACGACGGTCACCCAGCCGGTGATCGCCATGTACTGGCGCCACGCCGGCGTCGAGAGGATGCGCAGCCCCTCCGATACGAGGGAGCTGGCCGTGATCGAGGTGCGCACCGGCGTCTCTTCCTCGGAATCCTCGGAGGACGTGTGCCCCTCGACGGCCACGAGGTCGGGCTCGCTCGGCTGCTCGGGGAACGACGAAGACGAGCTGCGCTCAGCGGCGGCTCCCTCGAACAGCCCGCCGCTGATGCTCAGGATCTCCTCGTCGGCCCGGCTCTCGTTGCGGCGCGCCTCACCCGCCGCGTCAGGCGGCGGCGCCATGCTGCGCAGGTCGATCAGACCCGAGTCCTCCTTGCGACCGGCGCGCCCACGAAGATCGCTCTGGCTGATCCGGTCGCCCGGCGGGCGGCCGGTCGCCCTGGGGGCGTCGCTCGCGCGCGCCAGCGGCTCGCGCGCGGGCCGCTCGTCGCTCCCCTGCTCGCGCAGCCCTTCCGCGGCGCCCTGCGCCTCCGCCGCCGTCGGCTTCGCGCGCTCTCGCCGCGACGCCTCCGGGGCGCGCGTCGAAGTAGCGATCGGCGGCGGGCTCGCGGCCGGCGGCGGGGAGAGCGACCCCAGCAGGGCGAGGTCCGCCGGGGAGGCGTCCGCGGGTCCCCGGCCGGACCGGACGCGCCGCGTGGACGGCAGAGGCTGCGGGGCGAGCGCCGCCATCGCCTGCACGTCCTGGAGGCGGAGCTCGGGCGACGAGCGGTGAGACGACGGCCGGGCCTCGTCGATCGACAGCGGCGCCGGCGGCATCTCGGACAGCGGCGCCGGCGGCATCTCGGACGGCGGCGCGATAGGCCGAGTGGAGGCGCCCGCGCGCGGGGTGGCGGCGGATCGCGGTCGCACCGCCGCCGGCGCCGTCGTGACGCGGTGCTCTCGCCGCGCCGGCGGCCGGACCGGGATCGGCGACCGTGCGACAGCGCGCGGCCTCGCGGCGGCCTCGGGCGCCGGCGCGCGCTGGCTCGCGCGCTCGGCCTCGGCGGCGCCCGACCCGAAGGAGAGCGAGGGCGGCTCGACCCCGGGGGAGAGCATCTGCGCGAGATCCTGGATCGAGACGGGATCGGAGTCGGCAGGAGGGAGCGCCGACGGGCTCCGGCCGCCCGTCGACGGCGCCGCCCCGCCGCCGCGGCGCGAGTCCTCCCAGGGGACGCCGGCGAACGTGCGAGGCCGCATCGGGACCTCACGCCGCCCCAGCCCGCCGTCCGGCGTCACCACCGCGTGCTCGAGCGAGGCCTCCGCCGCCACGTCGAGCGCATCCAGCCGATGCGCCCTCGGGCTCGACTCCGGCGCGGCGTCCAGCTCCTGCTGCGCGATCCGCTCCGCGAGCGTGAGCCCTCGCTTCCGCGCCGGCGGAGCCGACGCCGCGCGCCGCTCCGGGTCGCCCGCGGGCGCTGGCCTGCGCTGGATGCCCGCGCCCGGGAGCGTCGTCTCGGCGTCCAGCAGGTCGCCGGGCAGCTCGGGCTCCCTCTCGGGCGCAGGCCCGGAGGACAGCCTCGCCCGCTCCGGCTCGCCCGGCGGTTCGCCCCGGTCGCGCCCGCTCGCGGAGCTCGGAACGACCGAGGGTGACGACCGCGGCTCGCCCCGGTCAGACGCCAACTGCTTGCTCTTCGTGCGGCAGGATTTGCAGACAAACGGGAGGGACGGACGCATCTCGCGTCCTACCCCGATCTCCACGTAGGCCCTGCAGACAGAGCAGGCGAGTTGCACCGTGGGAGGAGAATCGCGCAGCTCGTCAGGGCGCGCAATCTTCTTGGCAATTGACCGGGGCGGTCGCCCTCCGGCTCGCCCGCTCGGCGCCTCCGGCCTCCACCCCCTCCACCGCAGCCTTCGCGAGGTTTCGCCCTATACGGAGGGCGTTTCGGCGCTCACCGGCAGCGGCGCGGGAGGGCGCACCCAGCGCTGCTCCAGCCACTCCAGCGAGACCGCGGCGCTCCGCAGCGCCGCGTCGACGGCGCGGGCGACCGGATCGGGGGCGGGCGGGGACCCGGGAGCGCGGGTCGACAGGAGCCAGTTCGACAGCTCGTAGTGGTGGAGGAGCGGGGCGAAGCGGTGCGCGTCGAAGCCGGAGAGGATCTCGGCCGCGCGGCTCAGGCGATCGCAGGGCAGGAGCGCCGTGGTCACATCGAAGAGCAGGGCGCGCAGGTCCTCGAAGGCGCGCTCCGGATCCGCGGACACGCTCTCCAGGAGCGCC
The DNA here is from genome assembly GCF_051521365.1 of Sorangium sp. So ce590. Taxonomy (NCBI): domain Bacteria; kingdom Pseudomonadati; phylum Myxococcota; order Polyangiales; family Polyangiaceae; genus Sorangium; species Sorangium sp. So ce590. The sequence continues at coordinate 1,561,570 of NZ_CP150346.1, read as the reverse complement.
TCGAAGCCGGCATCGGAGAGCCCACTCGCCTCGGCCGCCTCGGCCATCGCCGGCACCTGCGTGGCCAGGAACTCGGCGTTCGGAGCGTGCCCGAGGAGGCGCCCCACGAGGTACAGATCGAAGGCGCTCGCGATGGACTCGGCGAGCAGGAGCGCCTCCGCGCTGGGCGGAGCGCCGGCGCTCGCGGCGGTGAGGGCGCGGTGGGCGAGGTGGTGCCACGCGACGTGCGTCACGACGTCCGCGGCGACGTGCTCGCTGGCGATCAGGTCACCCTGCTCACTCTGGCTCCAGAACGTCAGGTTCAAGAAGACGACGCGGTCCCAGCTCGCCTCGCCCTCGGGCACCCGGAAGCGGTACCCGTCGCGCCGGAGCACCTGCTTCAGATCGTCGTAGAGCGCGACGTGCCGGAAAGAGCGCTCGTCGTCGAAGGTCAGCTCGTCCAAGGTCAGGCTTCGCAGCTTCACGCGGCCGACCTTAGACCCTGATCGTTTCATCAGCCACAGCGGACGCCAGGAAGAACCCAGAGACCTCGCGTGTTTGGGGCCCGAGCCGGGGTTTTCCCTACCAGCGCCGCAAGTTCCCGTCCATGGCCGGTGTTGCAAGCGCCGCCGGCTTAGGCATGATGCGCCCGTTCTGCGCCAGCCGAGGAGGCACACCGAATGATTTCCGTCAGGTCTCTCTGTTCCATCGCGCTCGTGCTCGTTGCCAGCGGCGCCGCCGGCTGCAAGGAGGACCCGCCTCCTCCCCAGCCGGAGCCGGCAAGCTCCGCGGCGGCGAACAAGGGTAAGGCGAGCCTGCGGACGCCCGTGTCGCCGCTCACGAAGGTCGACCCGCAGTCGCTGAAGGAGTACCGCGTCGACGTCTGCTACTTCGGGACGCTCTCGCTGAAACAGGCCCGCGACACGTACCTCGCGAGCCTCGGCAAGGACGAGCCCAGCGAGAAGAAGATCCCGAAGTTCGGCACCGAGGAGCAGGCGAAGGCCGGGGACGCCCCGAAGGGCTTGCTCCCCGCCAAGCCGCCCGTGCCCGGCGCCGCCGCCGCCAAGACCGGGCCCGGCAAGGACGACCGCCGGCCGTTCAACTTCAGCGCGCGCGCGCCGCACGAGCGCAACGCGCGCGCCTGCACCGTCGCCCTCAGCCTCAAGGACCCGGCCATGCCGGACGTGGACACCGCGCTCGCCGAGTACGCGCCGTTCGCGACCGATCTCGCGAAGACCATCGCCTCGGCGGCCAACTACTACCAGCGCGAGGAGTACAAGAAGGACAGCTTCGCGAAGGGCAAGGAGCTCCACGCGAAGCTCATCGCCGACTTCCAGAAGCTCGACGCGCACTCCGACAAGCTCGGCCTCGTGGTGTCCGCGTGGCACTCGTCGCACATGCCCGACCTCGCGAAGGCGGACGAGGGCCAGAAGGCGGCGATCACGGCCCTCGAGGACGCGCGCGCGCTCATGGTGATCCTCTCCAGCAAGAACGTCGACCCCGCGGCGGTGAAGACCGCGCTCCAGAAGGTGGAGACGTCGGCGGCAGCGCTCAAGGCCCACGGCACGACCCACCAGACCGACCCGTGGTCCAAGATCATGACGCCCGCGCTCGACGGCTTCCTCCGCGACGTGAAGGCGGCCGAGCCGAAGCTGACGGGCCAGGGGATCTCCTCGCCCGCCCTGTTCCTGCCGGTCGTCACGAGCTTCGTGTCGGTGATCGAGGGCAAGCACCGGGCGCTCTCGCGCTCGCTCATGGCGAAGGGCCAGGCGGCGACGCGCGAGGCCGCCAGGGCCGCGAAGCCGGCCGCGCCGGCCGACGCGCCGGCCGACGCGCCGCAGAAGGAGTAGCGCGCCCCGGGCGGCGCTCCCCGGAAGGGAGGCGCCGGCGCCCGCGCGCTCTGAACGCGCCGCGCCTCCCTCCGGGGGCGCGGGCGCGATCAGAGCGGGCGGCCGGTGCGGCGGGAGATGGCGAGGCGGTAGAGCGCCTCGTACTGCCGCGCGGCGTGCGCCCAGCCGAAGTTCTTCTTCATCGCCCGCAGCTGCATCGTCCGGAAGTACGCCGGGTCGGCGCGGTAGAGGTGCACCGCCCAGGCGACGGTGTTCCCGAGCGCCATCGACGACATCTCCTCGAACTTGAAGCCCGTGACGTTGTTCTCGACCGTGTCGTCGAGGCCGCCGACGGCGCGCACGACCGGCAGCGTCCCGTAGCGCTGGCTGTAGAGCTGGTTCAGGCCGCAGGGCTCGTAGCGCGACGGCATGAGGAAGAGGTCGGCGCCCGCCTCGATGCGGTGGGCGAGCCCCTCGTTCATGCCGACATGGACACGGAGGCGATCGCTCGAGCCGGCGATCCGCGAGAAGAGGTCCTCGGCCCAGCGCTCGCCGGAGCCGAGGATCACGAGCTGGACGTCGAGCGACAGGATATGGTCGAGCGCGCCCGCGAGGATGTCGATCCCCTTCTGGGTCGCCAGGCGGCTGATGAGCCCGAGGAGCGGGACGTCGGGGCGCTCCTCGAGGCCCATCTCGCGCTGGAGCGCCGCCTTGCAGAGGCGCTTGTCGCCCAGATCCTCGGCCGAGTACGTCGCCGCGATGTGGGGATCGGTCGCGGGGTTCCAGATGGAATCGTCGATGCCGTTGAGGATGCCGATGACGTCGGTGCCGCGATCCCGGAGCACGCCGTCGAGCCCCTCGCCGCCTTCCCACGTCTGGATCTCCTGCGCGTACCTGGGCGAGACCGTGGAGACGAGCGTGGCGTTGTAGATGCCGGCCTTGAGCAGGTTGATGCTGTCGTACGCCTCCAGGCAGAACCTGTGGAACTGATCCCAGCCGAGCCCCGTCGTGGGGAGCTGCGTCTTGTTGAACCAGCCCTGGTAGCCGAGGTTGTGGATCGTCAGCACCGACGCGGCGCGCGCGAGCGGCGAGCGGTGCTCGAGGACGTTGAGGTAGAGCGGGACCAGGGCCGTCTGCCAGTCGTGGACGTGGACGACGTCCGGCCAGAAGCCGAGGGCGTGGCAGAGCTGCAGCGCGCCGCGCGACAGCAGCCCGTAGCGGGCGAGGTTGTCGCCGAACTCGCCGTGCGCGTCCCCGTAGATGCCGTCGCGATCGTAGAACACGTCGTGCTCGAGCAGGTACACGCTGGGCGCGGGCGCGCCGGGGGTCCCGGGATCGAGGCGCGTCTCCCAGATGCCGGTCCACGCCTCACCCCCGCCGAGCGGCACGCCGAGCGGCTCCGGCAACCGGTGCGGCATGAAGCGCTCCGCCGGAGACGACCCGTCCTCGCCCTGCGCCGCGGCGCTCGCCGGCGTGTCGGCGGCCTTCGCGGCGCTCGCCCCGCTGCCCCCGGCCTGCTGCTCGGCGAGCGCGATCTGGCGGGCGAGGTAGCGCTTGGCGACCCGGTAGGCCGGCATCACGACGCGCACGTCATGGCCAGCTGCGGCAAGCGCGATCGGCAGCGCGCCCGCCACGTCGGCGAGGCCACCGGTCTTGCTGAAGGGGACGCATTCGGACACCACGAAGAGAATTTTCATGCGCGGCATGGACATGGAAGGAGGGAGCGCGCCCCAGATCAAGGCGAGCGCGTCGCGTCCCTTCTACCAGCTTCACGAGCGATCTTGACCACGCGATCGACAGAGCGGGCGAGTCCGAGCGCCGACGTGTCCACCACGAAGTCAGCCTGCTCATAGAGCGCGCGCCGCGCCTGGAAGAGCGCCCTGAGCTCCTTCATGGCGTCGGCCCGGTTGGCCATGGGGCGCGCGTCCCCCTGCTCGACCACGCGGCGCCAGTGGTCCTCGGGCTTCGCCCGCAGCCAGACCGTCACCGCGCAGCGCCGCAGCCGCTCGAAGGTCGCCGGATCGGTCACCAGGCCGCCGCCCGTGGCCACGATCCCGTGGGCGCGCGCGTCGGCGAGCCGCGCGAGCTCCTCGCGCTCCAGCCGCCGGTAGTAGGCGTTTCCGTGGATCTCGAACAGGGCCGCGAGGCTCATCCCGGCGCGGGCCGCCACGAGCCCGTCGAGCTCGAGGAAGGGCGCCCCGAGCCGCGCCGCCGCGCGGCCGCCGATCGTGGTCTTGCCGGCCCCGCGCAGGCCGAGCAGCGCGACGAGCACCCCGCCGGCCGCCCCCGCCTCGCCCGATGACGGGCCGCGCGACGCCTCCTCCTCGACGAGCTCGCCCGCCGAGAGCAGCGCGGCGGCCGAGGTGCGCAGCGCGCGGCCGATGTCCTCCAGCCGCACCACGGACACGTTCGCCCGACCGCTCTCGAGCAGCACCAGGAAGCGCTCGCTCACCCCGGCGAGCTCGGCGAGCTCGCGCAGGGTGAGCGCGAGCTCCTGGCGACGCTGCCGGAGCCGCCCGGCGAGGTGCGCGAGGATCGGCGACGCACCACCGCCGGCGTCGTCGGCGACGGCCTCCGGGCCCTGGCTCTGCTGGACGCGCTCCCGAGGCGATGTCTGGCGGGGCGGCATCTCTTTGATGCACTATATTTCATGAGAACCGCGTCATCAAGAACTATACTGCTTGACTGAGACCCGTCGCGGTGGTGGGCTCGTCGGGTATGGAAGCGACCACCTCTGCTCCTTCGGCGGCGTCGGAGCCGCAGACCCGAGCCCGGGAAGAGGGCTCATCCGGCGAGGGCGCGCCCCTCCGCTTCGAGACCGAGCCGGGCCGTTACCGGCACTGGAAGCTCTCGTTCGAGGGGGCGATCGCGCGCGTGGCGATGGACGTCGACGAGGACGCGCCGATGCGGCCCGGCTACCAGCTGAAGCTGAACAGCTACGACCTCGCGGTCGACATCGAGCTCGCCGACATCGTGCAGCGGCTGCGCTTCGAGCACCCCGAGGTGAAGGCGGTGGTCGTGACGAGCGCTCAGCCGCGGATCTTCTGCGCGGGCGCGAACATCTACATGCTCGGGTCGTCGTCGCACACGTTCAAGGTCAACTTCTGCAAGTTCACGAACGAGACGCGGCTCGCGCTCGAGGAGGCGTGCTCCGAGAGCGGGCAGCGCTACCTCGCGGCGCTGAACGGCGTCGCGTCGGGCGGCGGCTACGAGCTCGCCCTCGCGTGCGAGGAGATCTTGCTGTGCGACGACGGGAGCAGCGCCGTCTCGTTCCCGGAGACGCCGCTGCTCGCCGTGCTGCCGGGCACGGGGGGGCTCACGCGGCTCGTGGACAAGCGCAAGGTGCGGCGCGACCTCGCGGACGTGTTCTCGACGCTGGCCGAAGGGGTGCGCGGCAAGCGCGCGCAGGAGTGGGGCCTCGTCGATCGCTCGATCCCGAGGAGCCGCTTCGATCAGGCGGTGGCCCAGCGCGCCGCCGAGCTCGCGGCGGCGACGCCGGACAGGCCGGGGCCGGGGGTGAAGCTCGCGCCGCTCGAGGCGCGGCGCGCCGAGGACGGCGACGCGTCCACCTGCGACTACCGCCACGTCTCGCTGAAGGTCGACCGCGCCGCGCGGACGGCGGAGATCCGCGTGCTCGGGCCGGACGGCGACGGGCCGGCGGACGCCGCCGGGATGCGCCGGGCCGGCGCGGACCTGTGGGCGCTCCGCGCGTTCCGCGAGCTCGACGACGCGCTCCTCGATCTCCGCTTCAACCACCCGATGGTGGGCCTCGTCCTCCTGAGGACGACCGGCTCTCCGGACGCGGTGCGGGCCGCGGACGAGGCGCTGTGGGCGAGCCGGGACGACTGGTTCGTGAAGGAGGTCCTGCTCCACATGCGGCGCGTGCTCAAGCGGCTCGACCTCACGGCGCGCAGCGTGTTCGCGCTGATCGAGCCGGGCTCGTGCTTCGCGGGGAGCCTGTTCGAGCTCGCCCTCGCGGCAGACCGGTCCTACATGCTGGACGGCGGAGAGGACGCGTCGCCCACATCGGCCGCGACGATCGCGCTGAGCTCGCTCAGCTTCGGTCCGCTGACGATGTCGAACGGCCTGACGCGGCTCGCGTCGCGCTTCCTGGGCGCGCCGGAGCGCGCGGCCGCGCTGAAGGAGAGGACGGGCCTCCTGTCCGCCGAGGAGGCGCTGGAGGAGGGCCTCTGCACCTTCGCGCCGGACGCGATGGACTGGGATGACGAGGTGCGGCTCGCGATCGAGGAGCGCGTGAGCCTGTCGCCCGACGCGCTGACCGGGATGGAGGCGAGCCTGCGCTTCTGCGGGCCGGAGACGATGGAGACGAAGATCTTCTCGCGGCTGTCGGCCTGGCAGAACTGGATCTTCCAGCGCCCCAACGCGGTGGGCCAGCGGGGCGCGCTGACCATGTACGGGCGCCCGGAGCGCCCCGAATTCGACTGGAGGCGGACGTGAGCGCAGTCATCAACTCGGACAGGATCCCGAACAACGTCGACCTCGCGTCGGACAAGAAGCTCCAGCGCGCCCTCGAGGCGTGGCAGCCGAAGTTCATCGACTGGTGGCGGGAGACGGGGCCCGTGGGCTTCCAGGCGGACGACATCTACCTGCGCACGGCGATCAGCGTCGATCACGAGGGGTGGGCGCACTTCGACTACGTGAAGATGCCCGAGTACCGCTGGGGCATCTTCCTCGCGGATCGGGTGCCCGATCGGAAGATCGGCTTCGGCGATCACCTGGGCGAGCCGGTGTGGCAGGAGGTGCCCGGGGAGCTCCGGAACATGCTGCGCCGGCTGGTGGTGACGCAGGGGGACACGGAGCCGGCGAGCGTGGAGCAGCAGCGGCTGCTCGGCCAGAGCTGCCCGAGCGTCTACGACCTGCGGAACCTGTTCCAGGTGAACGTCGAGGAGGGGCGGCATCTCTGGGCGATGGTGTACCTCCTGCAAAGCCACTTCGGCCGCGACGGCCGGGAAGAGGCGGAGGCGCTCCTGGAGCGGCGGAGCGGCGACCCGGACAAGCCGCGGATCCTGGGCGCCTTCAACGAGCCGTGCACGAACTGGCTCTCGTTCTTCATGTTCACCTACTTCACGGATCGCGACGGCAAGTACCAGCTGCTCGCGCTCGCGGAGAGCGGCTTCGATCCGCTGTCGCGCACGACGCGGTTCATGCTGACCGAGGAGGCGCACCACATGTTCGTCGGCGAGACGGGCCTGCTCCGCATCGTCCAGCGGACGTGCGAGCTGATGAAGCGCAACAAGAACGAGGACGCGCGCGCCGAGGGCGGCGTCGATCTGCCGACGATGCAGAAGTACCTGAACCTCTGGTACTCGGTGTCGCTCGATCTCTTCGGCGGGGAGATCTCCTCGAACGCCGCGTCGTTCTTCGCCTCGAGCGTGAAGGGCCGGGCGAAGGAGGAGTCGTACGAGGATCACCGGGCGATCGACGGCGCCTACGCGCTCGACGTGCCCGTGGCGGCGGCGGGCGGCGCGGTGTCCGGGTGGCGGCGCGAGGAGGTGCCGCTCCGGAACGCGATGAACGAGGTGCTGCGCGACGAGTACGTGAGCGACTCGCAGCGCGGGATCGACAAGATGAACCGGGTGATCGAGGAGGCGGGCGTGCCGTTCAGGCTGCGGCTGCCGAGCCGACGCTTCCACCGGAGCTCGGGGATCTACGCGGGGCTCCACTTCGACGTCGACGGCGACCCGCTCTCGAAGGAGGCGTGGGAGCGCCGGCGCGACGCGTGGCTGCCGACCGCGAGCGACGAGGCGTACGTGAGGAGCCTGATGGAGAAGCCCGTGTTCGATCCGAAGCAGATGGCGAACTGGATCGCGGCGCCGGCGAAGGGGCTCAAGGGCAAGCCCGTCGACTTCGAGTACGTGCGGCGCAGCGGCTAGGCGCGCGGCGAGCGCTGCTCGGCCGGGGCGGCGCGCCGGCGAGCTGCGCTCACCCCGAAGGAGCGCCCGCGTCCACGGGCGGGGGGGCGCCCGCGTCCACGGGCGGCGGCGGCGCCTTCTTCGGCGGATCGCCGTGCTCGGAGGCGAGCTTCTTCACGAGGGCGTCGAGGAGCACCTGCTCGTGGTACTGCGGCATCGCGGGGAGCTGCACGGCGACGTGCACGCCGGCGCGGCCGTTCACGACCTCGATCGCGCCCTGCGTCACCCTGCCGCCGCTCTCCGGGCTCCTGTACTCGAAGAGCAAGTAGCCGCTGGAGACGTCCTTCTCGACGATCTTGAAGCCGAGATCGACGCGCACGAGGCGCAGCGCCGTACCGAAGGTCTGCTCGAAAGTGTAAGGCGACTCATGGGCGACGCTGGCGCTGGCGGGCCTCGCGCCGAGGCCGCTGGCCAGGGGGACGGCCAGCGCGACGAGGAGGAGCGCGATCGACGGGAGGCGGCGCATGATCGCGGCGTAGAGGGGTCGGCGGCGACGGGCCAAGTTCCTTGCCAGCGCGCGCGCGGGTATGCTGGCGTCGACGTCGATGGACCGACCCTACGTCGAGCAGCTCCGCATCCAGGGCTACGGCTGCGTCCAGGATGCGACCCTGGAGCTCACGCCGCTGCACGCGCTCATCGGGCCCAACGACAGCGGCAAGAGCACCGTGCTGCGCGCGCTCCGGACCCTCTCCTCCGTCCTCGAGCGGGCGCTCGGGGCGCCGGCGCCGGACCCGCTCGGGCGCGGCGCCCCGGCGAGCAAGGCCCACGGCGGCGCCGTGTTCGAGGTGTCGGCGGCGAGCACGACGTGGCGCGTGGAGCTCGACGCCGCAGGGCGGGTCCGCTCGACGTCGTTCCCCAGAGACCTGGAGCCCCCTTCCTTGCTCGACGACGCCGACGAGGACGATGACGCGAACGGCGGGCCGAGCCCTGAACGCCCCGCCCCGGACATCGTCCAGGCGCTGCGCGGCACGCAGATGCTCCGCCTCGACCCGGACGCGCTGAGGGCCCCGCACCCGCTGATCCCCGACGGGCGGCCGCTCTGCTTCGCCGACGAGCGCGGCACCGGCCTGCCGGCCCTCTACGATGCCGTCATCAGCCGCGACCTGTCGGCCTACATCGAGCTGAACGAGGAGCTCACCCGCCTCTTTCCCAGCGTGAGGAGCCTCCACCTCGCCAACCCGAGCTCCACCACGAAGGCCATCGGGGTGAAGCTCGAAGGCGGCGCCGTCGTGCCGGCGGCGCTGATGAGCGAGGGGATGCTCTACTACCTCGCCTTCGCGGCGCTGCCGCACCTCGATCCGATGCCCCTGCTCCTCGTCGAGGAGCCCGAGCACGGGCTCCACCCCGCGCGCATCGCCGACGTCATGCGCGCGCTGCGCATCGTCTCCGAGAAGACGCAGGTCCTCCTCGCGACGCACAGCCCGCTCGTCGTGAACGAGCTCCAGCCCGAGGAGGTCACGGTCGTCACGCGCGCGGGCGAGCAGGGGATGAGGGCCACGCGCATCCTGGACACGCCGGGCTTCGAGGACCGGGCGAGGGTGTACGCGCTCGGCGAGCTCTGGCTCAGCTACGCCAACGGCGCGGACGAGGCGCCGCTCCTCGGAGGAGGCCCGCGGCCGTGATGAAGCCGCTCGAGAGGACCCGGGTCTTCCTCGTCGGCGAGGGCGAGAACGAGCTCGGCAGCCGGGCCGGGGCCCCGGCCTACCAGTCCGACAAGCACCCCGGCGTGCTCTTCACGCTGCTCTCGCGCGTGCAGCCGAGCGGGTGGGTCGTCGGCGGCGCCCGCGAGTGGAAGAGCATCCGGAAGTACCAGGCGCGCGGCGCGGCCCACGAGGACACGCGCCACGTGCTCGGGGCGGCCATCGACGCGAAGGAGGCAGGGTGCGACGTCCTCGCGTTCTCTCGCGACATCGACCGCGATCCGGCGCGCCGCGAGGCGATCGCGGAGGGCATCCGGCGCGTCTCGTCGAGCCTGTCCTCGCCGCCCGAGGTGATCGGCGGCGTGGCCGTGCCGGCGCTCGAGGGCTGGATCCTGGCGCTCCTCGGCGAGAAGGCGACCGAGGAGCTGTCGCCGCTCCGGGCGCATGCGATGCTCGCGGCGAAGGGCATGATGCCCGGCGACGGCGCCGCGATGGTGCGCGTCGCGGAGGACGCCGACCTCGACGCCGTGCCCCAGGACGCCGCCTCGCTCGCGGAGTGGCTCGCGCGCGCCCGCGCCGTGCTGCCGCGGCGGACCGGCCGCGGCGTGAGGTGAGCCGCTCAGCCGGTGCGCTCGACGACCGCGCGGGGGAAGCCCGGCCGCGCGGCGCGGCTCACCGGCGGCACTGCGGCGCCGCGGAGAGCGCGGCCCTCGCCGCCTCGCGCAGGCCGTGCGGCGTGTCCTTGTCGAGCAGCGGCTTGAGGCGCGCGGGCAGATCCGCCGGGTGCACCGCCCCGAGCGCCGCGAGGGCCGCCGAGCCGAGCCGCTGATCGCCCTCGCCGATCGGCGCCTTCGCCCGCAGCGCGAGCCGCGTCCACAGGTCGACCGAGCTCGCGTCGCACATCGCCCCGAGCGCGAGGATCGCGCGCGCGCGCACCTCGACGTCCTCCGCCTTGTCCTCCGCCCGGTCGCGCACGGCCTCGATGTGCGCGGTCGCCCTGTGCGCGCCGAGGCCGTCGAGCGCGTGCCGGCGCACCTCGGGCGATCGGTCGGCGAGCGCCCCGACGAGCGCCCGGTCGCCCGCCGGCGTCGCCGGCATCGCGCCGATCGCGAGCGCGGCGCCGCCGCGGACGAACGTCCACGGGTCCGAGGCGAGCCGCGCCGCGAGCGCCTCGGCCGCGCCCGCGGGCAGCTTCGCGCCGGCGGAGGCCGCGCGCGAGAGCGCCACGATCGCCGCCTCGCGCACGCGCACGTCCGGATCGGAGGCCGCCGCGAGCAGGTCCGGCGCGAGGGCCGGCACCTCCGCCGCGACCTCGGCGGCGCGGAGGCGCACGTGCGGGTCCGCGTCCTTCCGGAGCGACGCGCGGAGGTACGCCTCGGCCGACGCCTCGCCGGCGCGGGCGAGCGCCGCGGCCGGCGCCTGGAGCAGGTAACGCCGCGCGAAGGGCGCGGAAGCCGCGGACGCGAGCGCCTGGAACGCCGCGCTGCCGCCTCGCACCCGCCCGAGCGCCGGCCCGAGCGCGCGCAGCAGATCGAGCTGCGTGTCCTCCGGACGGGCGCGGAGCCTTTCCATCTGCACCTCCTCCTCGACGACGGGAGCGGCCCGCCCGTTCCGCGACGCCAGCGCGAGCGCGGCCCTGAGATCGCGCCGCGTCGCGCCGCGCGCCCCGGGGAGGGCGTCGAGCAGCGCCGGGATCGCCTCCGCCGGCGCCACGAGCGCGAGCTCCCCCGCCGCCGCCACCTTGGCCGCGGCCCCGCCCTCCTTCACGATCTCCGCCAGCGCAGGCGCGGCCGCGCGCCCGCAGCGGCGGATGCGATCGCGCGCGTGGTGGAGCTCGGGATCCGGCTCGGGCGCCGCGGCGCGGGGGGCGCGCGCAGGCGCGGCCCCCGCCGCGCCGGACGTGGGCCGCGCGGCCGCCGCCGCGCCGGACGCGAGCCGCGCGGTGAAGAACGGGATCTGCGCCGCGCACGGCGCCGCGTCGATCACGCCGCGGGCGAGCTGCCTGCCCGCCGCGTCGAGCTTGTCGTAGCCGACGATCGCCGCATCGATCCCCTCCGGTCCGCTGCGCGCGAGCAGCGCCGCCGCCGCCCTGGATCGCTCGCCGCCGCCCGCGAGCGCGCCCACGAGCGTCCCCGGGCCCTGGCCGTCGAACGCCGTGCGCGCCGTGACCTCGGCGATCGTGACGCGCACCTCCGGAGCGGACGGCGCGCCGCGGTCCTCCGCGCCTCGCGGCGCGTACGCCTCGTCGAGGACGACGGCGAGGCACGAGGCCCTGATCTCCTCGGGGAGCTTCACCTCGTAGCCGGCGGAATCCTTGAGCCACGCGTCCTCGGGCAGGCTCACCTGGAAGAGCCGATCGGGCGTCGCCACGAAGAGCGTGCGCGGCGCGGCGCCGCCCTCGACGCCGTCGGGCGGCTTGATGCGCAGGCCGAGGCCCGTGATCCCGACCTCGTCCGCCGACGAGAACGACACGAACTCGCCCCGGCCCGCGCCCACCTTGCCCTCGGACCACGCGGTCTTCGGGTCGCCGTCGGCGATCTCCGCGAAGCGCTTGCCGACCGCGCTCGAGGCCGCGGTCGGGCGCAGCAGCCGGAAGGCGGGCGCCGCCGCGTCGGCCTCGCGGCGCTCCGCGGCCAGCTTGCCCGCGGCGCGGCGCTCCTCGGCCGGGAGGTTCTGGAAGCTCGCCCCCTTCACGAGCGTCATCGTCCGGGGATCGACCTCGCTCGCCCCGACCAGCGCCGGTCGCCCGCAGATCGTCACGTCCTCGCGCAGCTGCCCGACGAGCACGCGGCTGCCGCTGCCGAGCGGCTCCACGACCACGGCGTCGCTCCGCGCCTCGCCGTGCTCGCCGATCGCGACGCCCGTCCAGCCGCTCCAGAGCACGATCGGCTCCGTCCCCTTCCCTGCGAGCGGCGCCGCGAGCAGCATCGTCCAGCTGCCGCTACCGGCGCCCGGCGCGCTCGCGGAAGCGGGTTTGCCCGCGGCGGGCGCCTCGATCTTCGCGAGGCGCTTGCCGCCGGGCAGCGTGATCGGCACGACGCGCGCGCTGCCGAGCAGCGGCGCGACCTCGGAGGGCACGGCGAGGACCTTGCCGCCGTCGGGCGCGCACGCGGCAGCCGCAGGACAGGCGCGGGCGGTGATCCCGCCCGGATCGATGCGGACGGCGAGCGCTTGCTGGCCCGCCGCGTGCGGGAGGACCACGGGCGCGACCTGCGCGGCGGCGTTGCCGAGGAGGGTCGACGAGGCTGCGATCACCCCGACGGCGGCGCCGATGCGAGGCCGCCGGGAACGAAACGGCGATCTGCTCATGCGCGCCATCCTAGTTCCGCGTGTCAGAAATCCAGCCAGGGATTGCTGACGCGCGGAACTAGGGCGGCCGCGAAGCGGGCGCCGGGGTTCGGGGCAGAGCCCCGAGGAAACAAAACTAGGGCCGCCCGCGCGAAGCCGCCGCGAAGCGGCGCAGAAGTCCGGCCGACCCTGGCCGGACTTCTGGCGGGCGGAACTAGTCGCGTCGGGCAGCCGGGCTCTCGAGAGTTGAGCCCCTCGTCCAGGGCGCCACGGTGCGCCCGACCGCGCTGCGCCGCGTCGTCCGGTCGGGCCCACCGCGCGCCGCGGCGGGCCCGCGCCCTCGCTACTTCGGCGTCTCGGCGGCGGGGATCCAGAAGCCGCCCTCGTCCGGCGGCGTCATCCCGAGCGCCTTCGGGAGCACGTTCGTCCAGCCCGCCACCGTCTCGAGCAGGTAGATCTCCGCGCCGGCCTCGATCTCGCCGACCGCCTTCTCCTTCACGTCGCGCCGCGCGCGGACCGGGATCGCCCGCATCGCCTTCACGATCGGCGGCGCCTTGTCGAGCGCGAGCTGCGCGCCGGCCACCGCGGTCGTCGGCGGGATGTACTGATCCATGATCTCGCCCTTCTTCAGCGGCTCCAGATCCTTGAGGCGCGCCCAGGCGTCGATCGTGAGGTCGCCCCGCGACATCAGGTGGACGAACCCGGACTTGGCCTCGGTGCTCCAGAAGAGCTGGGCCGTCCCCTCCAGCATCCTCAGCGTGAAGATCACGTCGCCGTCCGGGCGATCGAGCAGCTCGATCGTCGACGTCTTCATCAGGTAGCCGCGGGCGCTGCCGGGGACCTCCATCTTCACGGGGGAGCTGCGCTGCAGCGAGAAGGCGTCGCACGCGGCCGAGCCCTTCGCCGTCTGCCGCTCGGACCCGGAGATCGAGAGCTCGGCGCGGAGCGAGTCGCCCGTGGCCGCGACGAGCTTCACCTTCTGCGCGCTCGAGATCCAGATGTGCCCCTGGATGACCGGGATGTCGCGCGTCGTGTACACCGCGACGTCCGAGGGCGCGATGTAGCCGTCGAGCCGGAGCGCCGGCGAGCCCTCCGACGTGCTCAGCCTCGCCCGGCCTGCCGACGGGTCCGCCGGGATCGCGCTCAGCGTCATCGGGACCAGCGCGCCGGTGAAGTTCGCGATCGCCCGGCCGCCGCTCGGCGCGTCGTGGAGCCGGGCGCCCTTGTTCACCGGCGCCGTCCCCTTCAGCTTGCACGTCGGTCCCGACACCGCCGCCTGCGCGGCTGCCCCCGTCACCTGCGCGGCCGACACCGCCACCTGAGCGGGCTCTGCCCTCGCCTCGGAGATGGCCGGCGTTCCCGGGAGCCCTCCACCGCAGAGCACCGCCCCAAGAGCCAGAAGACCAAGTCCCAGAACGTCGCTTCTCATCCACTTCCTCCGACGTAGACGGGCAGTCCCGCTCGAGGCGATCCCGGGCGCGGTCCCCTCCTGTCGAGTCTCTCTGGTGCCGTCGGCCTCCTGCGCGGCGGCGTACGGCAAGACCGCCCGGGCGCCCCGGGCCGTCCTTGCCGTTGGTCGGATCATCCTAGCGGATCATTCAGGCCTCGCCCGAGAAAGGTCTCCGTCGCAGCGCTTCCGTCATTTCGGGTGTATGGAGCAAGGCGCCCGACGCGGCACGCGCCGGGTAGCCCGGCTGGACGCTGCCCGCCTCCCCCGGAGCTACGCCATGCACGCATTCGATCTCGCCTTCGCCTCCCCCCGCAAGCTCCCGCGCGCCCGCGATCTGCGCGGCAACGTCGCCGTGCTCGACATCGCCTTCGCCTCGGAGGCGGGGGGCAAGAGCTTCGAGACCGTCACGCTCCCCTTCATCCAGGAGCTCGGGCCGCGGCTCGGCGCCTGGGTCGACCACCACGACAGCGCCCACCACGCGCGCTTCGCGGGCGACCCCCGCTTCGTCCTGTCGACCAAGGCCGAGCACGGCGCCTGCCCCGAGATGATCACCCCGGAGGTCGTCGCCCGCGCCGGGCGCGTCGACACCCTCGTCTGCCACGTCGACTTCGACGGCCTCGCCAGCGGCGCCAAGTGGATGCGCGGCGGCGTCGAGCCCTACCCCGGCTGCGACGAGGACGCCCGCGCCATCGATACCCGCATCGGCGTCCCGGGCCCCGCCGCCACCCGCATGGACCGCGCCCTCCGCGCCCGCCCCCGCGACCAGGCCCTCTTCGGCCTCATCGTCCGGCACCTCGCGTCAGGCCTCTCCGACCCGTCGCTCTGGACCCCCATCGACCAGGCCGGCTCCGAGCTCGCCACCATGGAAGCCGAGACCCGCCGGATCGCCCTCCGCTACGAGCGCGTCGAGCCAGGCCTGGTCCTCGTCGACGCCTCCCAGCGAGGCGGGCCCTACGACAAGACCCTGCTCCTCCTCATCGGGCAGGAGCGCGCGCCGATCTCCGTCGTCGTCGACAACGACAGCGTCACCTTCGCCGCCCGCTTCGACAGCGGGGTGAACTTCCTCGAGACGTTCAAGATCTCCGGAGGGATGCCGACCCGCATCTCCCTCCAGCGCTCCAAGCTCAAGGAGTCGCTCGTGGCGCTCGGGGTCAAGCCGACCGACGCAGGCCGGCTCGCCGCTCCCCCCTGACCCTCCCCCGCTTCCCATTCCCCGGCTTCACCGACATCGTTGACGCTGTGGGCCCCGGCTGCTACGGGCATTGCAGATTTGCAAATTGCAATTCTGCAATGATCGCGTGACCTGAGGCTTCACGCCTTCGCCGAGCACGAGGGGTATGGCAGCGAGAAACTTGTCTTCGACGTCGAGCAGCGGTGTCGACGAGCTCCTGTTCCGGAACGACGCTGTTTCGCTCTGTCTCCTGGTCAACCGACGGCACCGGACGCTCCGCATCATCGACTTCCGGGCGGGGCCGACCCCGTCGAAGCGAAACTTCGTCCTGTCGGCCGCCAAGCGCGAGGGGGTCGAGAAGATCTACACCCTGGTCGAGCGCGACGAGGTGCCGACCTGGACCCGCCTCGGGTTCGTCCGGGAAGGCTCGATCCCCGGGTTCTACAAGCGCAGCGACGCCTGGATCCTCGGGGCGGTCGTGTCCGAGACGTCGCCTTCGCGGAGCGAGGAGGGCGGCGACGACGAGGGCGACGACAGGGCGGGCTCGCCGGCGGTCCTGCTCGCGGAGCGCACGATCGCCCGCGCGAGGCGGCTGCTCCGGGAGGGCGAGGGGCGGCCGCTGCCCGCGATCAAGATCGCGCCGGCGAGCGCCGTCGAGCTGCGGCGGGCCGTCGCGGTCGCGCAGCGGACCGGGCGGGCGCTCACGGGCTTCGAGCCGTTCGGGCGCGACGCCGTGCGGACGGGCTATGTGCTCTCCGCGCGGGGCGGCTTCACCCTCCACGCGGCGTGGGAGATGCAGTCGTGCTTCGGGAACTCGTTCCTCGAGATCCTCTCCTCGCCGCGCCACGAGGCGGAGCGGCTCGCCACGACGGCGGCCATCGGCGCCCTGTGCGATCGCCTCGTCGAGGAGAAGGCGGTGAGCACGTTCACCTTCGCCCCCGCGGACGACCAGGAGCTGTGCGCCGCCCTCCTCGCCAACGGCTTCCGCCGCTCGGCCGTGCTGGCGCGCCACCTCGTCGTCGGCCGCACCCGCAAGGACGCCATCCTCTGGGCGAAGAAGCTCGTCGCGCCCGAGGCCTGAACCGCCGCGCGGCGGCGAGGCTACGGCGTGAGCGTGACCTCGTAGTCCTCGATGACGGTGTTGGCCAGCATCTCGTCCGCCATCTTCTTCAGCCGCTGCTCGAGGTCGGGCGCGCTGCCGAGCGAGGGGTCGAGCTCGATCTCGATGATCTTGCCCACGCGCACCCCCTTCACGCCGGGGAACCCGAGCGAGGTGAGGGCGCGCTTCACGGCGTCGCCCTGGGGATCGAGGACCTCTTTCTTCAGTCGGACGGTGACGACGGCTTTCACTGGCTTTGCTCCAAGCGCTCTTTTCGCGACGCTAGCACGGGCGCGGGCGCGCCCACCTACACTCCAAGGTTGCGCGGAATGCGCACGGCCGGGTCCTCGAGGTCGGGGACGAACACCGCGCCGGTGATCCGCTCGAACGCCTCGATGTAGCGGCGGGACGCCTCGATCCGGACCTCGTCGGGGATCGGCGGGATCGGCCCGTCGCCCTGGAAGCCGCGCGCGGCGAGCCAGCGGCGCACGTACTCCTTGTCGAAGGACTCCGGGTCCTGGCCGGCCGCGAAGCGCTCGTCGTAGGTGGAGGCGAACCAAAAGCGGGACGAGTCGGGGGTGTGGATCTCGTCGATGACGACGATGTTCCCGTTCCGGTCCTTGCCGAACTCGTACTTTGTGTCGACAAGGATGAGCCCCCGATCCGCGCAGAAGCGGGCTCCGTGCTCGAAGAGCGCGAGGGCCATCCCGGCGGCGGCGTCGAAGTCGCCCGGCGCGATCGTCCCGAGGGCGAGGATCTCCTCGCGCGAGGCGGAGAGGTCGTGCCCGCCCTTCGGCGCCTTGGTGCTCGGGGTCAGGATGGGCCGCGGCAGGCGCTCGTTCTTGCGGAGGCCGTCGGGGAGCCGGTGGCCGCAGAAGACGCGCTCGCCGCGCGTGTAGTGCGTCCAGATGCTTGTCGAGGTCACGCCCGTCACGTAGGCGCGCACCACCATCTCGACCGGCAGCGGCGTGCACTCGATCGCCTCGAGGACGTTCGGGTCGGGCTGGGAGATCATGTGGTTCGGCGCGACGTCCCGCGTGCGCTCGAACCAGAAGGAGGAGAGCCGGTTCAGCACCTGCCCCTTCAGCGGCAGCGTGCCGAGCACGCGGTCGAAGGCGCTGATGCGGTCGGTGACGACGAGCAGGCGCCGGCCGTCCGGCGTCGTGTAACAGTCCCGCACCTTGCCCTCGTAGCGGGCGAAGGGGCCCGCGAGCGAGGTGCGTTCGAGCACCCTGCCGAGCGCGGTGCGCAGATCGTCCTCGGTGACCATGGGGCGCGGCTTACCCGGCCTCGCGGGGCGAGTCGACAGGTTTCCGTAGACGCCGGCCGAGTTCCTCCCCCTCCGCGGCCCGCCCGGGACCCCCGTTGGTCTCCGGCCGGGGGGGTGGTAAAGGGCCGCCCATGGCAAACCGAAAGAAGATCGCACTCATCGGCGCCGGGAACATCGGCGGGGAGCTCGCGGCCCTGATCGCGCGCAAGGAGCTCGGGGACGTCGTGCTCTTCGACATCCCCCAGAAGGCCGACTTCGCGAAAGGCAAGGCGCTCGACCTCGAGCAGAACGGCGCCGTCCTCGGCTACGACGCGTCGATCAAGGGGACCTCGAGCTGGGCCGACTGTGCCGGTGCCGACGTCCTCATCATCACGGCCGGCATCCCGCGCAAGCCGGGCCAGAGCCGCGACGACCTTGTCGCGACGAACCTGCCGATCATCCGCAGCGTGGCGGACGGCGCCAAGGAGCACTGCCCGAACGCGCTGGTGATCGTCATCTCGAACCCGATCGACGCGATGGTGTACGAGTTCAAGCGCCGCACCGGCTTCCCGCGCGAGCGCGTGCTCGGCATGGCGGGCGTGCTCGACAGCGCGCGCTTCCAGCTGTTCCTGGCGCGCGAGGCGAACGTGTCCGTGAAGGACGTGCGCTCGATGGTCCTCGGCGGCCACGGCGACGACATGGTGCCCATCCCCTCGGCGTGCACGATCAACGGCGTGCGCGCGACCGAGCTCATCAGCAAGGAGAAGCTCGACGCCCTCATCGCGAGGACCCGCAAGGGCGGCGGCGAGATCGTCCAGCTCATGGGGACGAGCGCCTACTACGCGCCCGCCTCGAGCGCCGTCGCGATGGCCGAGAGCTTCCTGCTCGACCAGAAGCGGCTGCTCCCCGTCGCGGCGTACCTCGACGGCGAGTACGGCTACAAGGACATCTACATGGGCGTTCCGGTCATCCTCGGGGGCAAGGGCATCGAGAAGATCGTCGAGCTGTCGCTGACCGCGGAAGAGAAAGAGATGCTCGCGAAGAGCGCGAAGAGCGTCCAGGGCATCACCGACGTGGTGAAAGCCGCGAGCTGACGCCCTGCCCGGATCGATTCCGGGCTCATGAAAGAGAAGGAGCCACGGAGAGGGCACGGAGACCACAGAAGAGAGGAGGATCTCATCTCTTTCCTCTGTGCTCTCTGTGCCTCTCTGTGATTCCTCTCTTCCCCTCACGCCATCCGAGACGTCCGCAGCTCACTCCGCGGCAGGAGCCATCGCGAGCGCCGCGAGCTCGCGCGCTGAGGCGCCGGCGAGCTCGCCGGGGCCGGCCCAGGCCGCCGGGAGATCCGCCGTCGCGTCGCAGCCGCGTTCGGCGATGTCGCTGATGCGCTGGCAGATCAGGTTCATCATCTGCCAGCCCTCGGTCAGCGCGCCCTGGAGCGGGGCGACGTCCAAGCCGGGGAAGCTCTTCAGGAGGTCGTACCCGAGCTTGAAGTGCTCGGCGTCCACCTCGGCGTGCGTGGCGAAGTAGTCCGAGTCGGGGAAAATTTGCTGGGCCGCGCTGAGGAGGATGTCGGCGCAGCGCTCGATGACGAAGTGGATGAGGACGGTCCGCTCCTCGCTGGACGCCGAGCCCATCCGCTCGATGAACCAGGACGACGCCGCGGCGATGCCGCGGTCCCAGGACGGCAAGCGCGACGGGCCGTGCATCCGGGCGAGCCTCCGGTTGTGTCCGACCTCGTCGGCCAGGTGACGCTCGGCGATCTTGATCGCGGCCGGGTGCGACTCGAACACGACCCTGGCACACAGGACCTTCTGGAACGCGTTCGACCAGATCTGGAGCGCGCCGAGCATCCGTCGCTTCACGTCGTCCGCGAGGGCGCGCTCGGATCGGATGAGCTGCATCAGGGGGCTGACGGCGAACTCTCGCGCGTGGGCCTCGTTCTCCTCGATGAGGCGATCCAGCGGAGTGGCCGTCCCCTCCGCGGGGCCATCGCCCGCGCCGCCCGGGGCGAGCGTCGCGCACAGGCACGGCGTGTCCCAGCGGGCGCCCTCTCCCTCGAAGTGGATCGATATCGCGGAGAGCCCGTCAGGCGCCCCGCCTACGAGCCCGCGCAGCCCGCCGGGAGGGACCAGCACGACGTCTCCCGCCTGGACCCTCCGGGCCGAGGCCCCGATGACCTCGCCGGAGCCGTCGGTGATGACGATCATGCCTTTGCCGGGGAGCTGACGAGGCCTGAGCGGCTGACCGGAGGCGAGTCGCACCCATCTCAGGGACAGGCGACATGCCTCCGGTAAGAATGCCGAGAGCTCCGCGTGTTTCCGGATATCCTTGAACAGCCCCAGCAGGGTGCGCTCATCCGCTTTGAGGGACTCGTTCGCGGGGATGCTGCCTGTGTTAACTACGCGCATCTGCACCGTCCTCCGGTCGACTTCGAGATGCCGTGACTCTGCACGGCTTGATCGCCTGTGTCCAGATCGCACGCGGGCATGATGCGAATCCAAAAGACCCAGAGAAAGAAGAGAGTCCGAATTTAATTCAACGATGCTCCCTCTTCGCTGCTCGAGCGCTCGCGCGCGGTGGTCGGGCGCGCCGCGGCGGTGTCCGATCACGGGCGTGGCTTTCCTTCGGCGCGGGGCGGGCAGGGGCAGGGGCAGCGGCGCGCCGCCGCGAGGGCGCGCCCCCGCACCGCAGCGGAGACGCGACGGCACCGAGGGCGCCGGGTCAGCGGTCGGCCGGCGCGCGCCCGCTCACGAGGAGAGGCTCCCCCTCGGCCCCGAGCAGCGAGAGAGGGAACACCTGCGCCCCGGCCAGCACGTCGCCGCAGAGCGACGCCACGTCGGGGCCGCGCAGCGGCAAGGCCCTGAGCTCCGTCAGCGTGACCCAGCGCGCCTCGAGCGAGTGCTCGTCCGGCTGGCTCTTCGGCGGGGTGCCGTCCGCAGGGCGCGCGAGGAAGATGACCCGGAAGCGCGACCCGAAGCGGGTCGGACTGTGCTCGATGCGCAGGATGCCCTCCAGCTCCACCGGGACGCCCGTCTCCTCCAGCGCCTCGCGCCGCGCCGCCTCGGCGAACGTCTCCCCGAGCTCGACGCGGCCCGCCGGCAGATACCAGAGCTGGTCGTGCTTGCGCTCGTGCACCAGGAGGAAGCGCTGCCCGCGCTTCACCAGCACCACGGCGAAGCACCAGGTCGGGATGGCTGTGCGGGGCATGATCGTTCCGGTCGACAGCTTATCCGGAAACGCCGCTCACCATAAGGTGGCCACTCGACGGCAGGACGGTGGCCGTGAAATCGCGGCACGGGAGGGCGGCACCGCGTTTGCTCCTACCGCCTGTGACGGAGAGATCGGCGCACGGCTCGACGCTGTGCGCGAAGCGCAGCGCAGCGCAGGCCAGCGCATCGCGGCAACCACCATGTCGGCGGCGCTGGCCCGCGTCGCCGCCCGTCGCTCTCGCTGACCCCCCAGCGCCTCTGCGGGCTCTCCGCGAATGCCGAGCCCACCCCAGGAGGAGGAGTCCATGCTCAAGCTCCCGTGTTTCCGGTGGATCTCGCTGGCGTGCGTGGCCATCGCGGCCTGCAGCTCCGGAGACGGCGATCGCCATGGCGATGCGCCGAGCCCGCCGAGGGGTTCGACGTTCTCCCCGGTCGAGAGGCCACCGAGGCTCGCGCTGCGGCTCGACCGCGTCGTGTACGATGCCGGCGACGCGCTGTCGGTGACGCTCGATCCGGGGGGCGTCGACCTCGGCCCCGGGCCGCTGACGGTCGCCCTCGCCGCTCCGGAGACGGGCGACGTGGAGCTCATCGAGCTCGTCGCCTCGCGCGCCGGCTTCGCCTCGACGGCCCCCCTCCACGTCCAGGCAAACGGGAGCCGCGCGTTCGACGACGGCGTGCTCAGCGCACAGCCCGGAAAGCTGTTCTATGCGCAGTACTTCGTCGACAAGACGCAAACGCCGCCGGGCGCGATCGAGGAGGACGTGGTCTTCGACTTCGCCCTGCTCGCGGACCCTGCGGCGGAAGCGCCGATCGTCGACGCCGGCGTCGCGATGGGCGACGACGAGGGCCGCGCCGGCGCGAAGCCGAACGGCACCCTGCTCCCCAGGGGAGGGCTGCCCGTGCAGATCGCGACGCGGGAGCTCATCGTCTACCCTGCCGACGACGACGAGCTCGAGGCGTTCCTGAGGGATACCGGCGGGAGCGTCAAGGCGACGCTCGAGAGCGAGGACGCGGGGGGCCGCGACGCGGTGCTCGTCGACGTCGACCCGGGCGGCGAGCGGGCCTCCGACGTGACCGCGCTGCGGGCGCTGCTCGGGGAAGACGGTCCGCTGCACGCCAGCAACGCCGGCGCGACGCAGATCGCCTCGCTCGCGATGAAGCTGCAGCTCGACGGCTACCTCGTCGCGGTGAACCCGCGCCTGCAGCTGCAGGGAGCGCCCGCCATCTCGGCGACGGAGGAGCGCCACCTCACGCACGCGATGAAGATGGCCCCGGCGAGAGGCGGCCAGGTCCCCTGCGTGCCGGGGGACGCGAGCCGACCTTGCGTGGAGAACGTCCCGGCGGTGTGGGCGTTCAACGCGCTGTGGGAGAAGGACGAGGAGCGGATCAACGTCGCCGTCCTCGATATGGGGTTCGCGCCGACCGACGATGTCCGCTGGCCGGAGCGCGGCGACCTCGTCGCGTGCGACATGACCGGGGGCCTGTTCGGCGGCCATCGCTGCGGGCCCGGTGCCGCGTGGGGGCCTCCGACGGTCGGCAACAGCCTCTTCGGCGCCAGGTCGTGGCACGGGACCGGCGTGGTCGCGACGATCGGAGCGAAGGTGAACAACGGCATCGGCTCGGCGGGCGTGGCGGGCCAGGTCGCCGTCCCGATGCTCTACAAGTACGACACGGCCGCGTATGCGTTCGAGATGGGGCGCGGCGTTCAGCTCGCCGTGTCCCACGGCGCCTCGGTCGTGAACATCAGCGGCGGGTACCCGTGCCGGATCCTCACGAACATCGGCCCCGACGTCGACATCTGCTCGCCGGAAGGCCGCCTCGGTCTCTGCAGCGTCGTCACGGCGGGAGCGCACGCCGCCGCCGCGCTCACGTGCGCGGCAGCCGGCGCGATCCCGATCCTCGGCCCGATCGTGTGCGCCGTCGTCGCGGGATCGGCCGCCGCCGCCACCGGGGCCTGCGTCGCGACGCTCTCGTTCGGCGACCTGAAGGGCCCGATCAGCACCGGCGTCCGCGGCGCGGCCCGCGCCGGCGTCCCGGTCGTGACGATCGCCGGCAACACGCTGTCCCGCGGGTCGCTCCCTGCGGTGGTGCGCGCCCTCGTCGACCTGAGCGACCCGAGGACGGAGCGCTGGGGCATCGTCCCGGCCATGATCCCGGAGACGATCGTGGCCGGCGCCGTCGGCGAGGGGCTCGATAACCTGGAGTTCTACGGAGACCGCGTCGACGTCTGGGCCCCCGTCCCCACGGCGTACCTCGCGCCCCAGAGCGTCGATGACATCGACTCTCCGCGGGTGCCTCAAAGGCCGCTCGGCGGCACGAGCGCCGCCGCCCCGTTCATCACCGGCGTCATCGCGAACATGCAGGCGGCGAATCCCCGCCTGAACCCGCGCTCCGAGGGCATGAGCGCGGCGGAGCGCTCCCGGATCGTCGCGCGCATCAAGGAGATCTTGCTGTCCCCGGACAACACGTTCAGCAACGCCGAGCTCGCGGCGCTCGGCTACGCCGATCAGCCTGAGCGGCGCCGCAAGCTGGTGAACCCGCTCGCGGCGGTCATGGCCGCGGCCGACGTGCCGGACGTGGTGGCCATGGGCTTCGCCGATACGTCGCTGAACTACAGCGAGATCGTCGCGCGGAACGACACCGCCGAGACGGCGACGCCGCTGCCCTTCGGGCGATCGATCAGCGGGACCATCCTGACCTTGCCGGCCGCTCAACCGATGACCGCGGCCCCCGACGTCGACTTCTACCGGCTGCAGCTGCCGGCCTCCCCGGCCAGGCCGCAGGAGGTCACGGTGACGCTCGAGATGCCCGACGCGACGACCTACGGGCACGTGACGATCGGCCGGGGTCGCCTGATGGCGGTCAGCGCCTCGTCCACGCGGCGCACCTACCGCGTCGTCGCCGAGGCGGGAGCGCGCGTCGTGTTCTCCGTGGGGGCGGCGATGGGCGAAGACAACGTCTACAAGGTCACGGCCTCCGCGCCCGTCCAGGCGCGGCCGCTCGGGGTCATCACCCGTCCGGCGAGCGCCGTGGAGGTCTGCGCGAACGAGGAGATGACCTTGATGGCCGAGGTCCTGTTCCCGGGGTTCGACCCCGTTGTCGTGCCGGATGCCCGGATCCGGTGGGTCGCGAACGGCGCGAGCCATGGAACGGGCAGATCCCTCACGACGTCGTTCGCGGCGGGGAGCTTTCACGTGGAGCTCCTCGCTTACGACGACCCGGCGCCGCTCGACAGCGTGCTCATCTCCGCGAGGACCTGCACGGACGACGCTCCCGTCGCGAGCATCGTCACGCCCGCAGGGGATCTGGAGCTCGATTCGTGGGACGGCTACGACAGGGAGCGATCCAGGTGGTTCAAGGACGTGACGCTGGTCGGCTCGACGACGGACACCGAGGACGGCCCCTTGAGCGGCGAGGGCCTGGTCTGGACCACGGACCGGATCACCGAGCAGCCGGCGGAGCTCGGGATTGGCAACAGCGTGATCGCGCGGCTGTACTCGGGTGAGTGCGTCGGCGATACGCACAGGATCACGCTCCAGGCGATCGACTCCGGAGGAAACCGCTCCGCGCCGGTCACGCGCACCGTGAAGATCTGGCAGCTGTGCTGATGGGCGATGTCGGGCAGCTGCCCTCGGCAGCTCCCCGGCGCGGATCAGGTGCCGAGCGCGGAGGGGACGGGGCGGGCGCGACCGACGCGGAGGCGCTGCTTGAGCCACTCGCGCGCCGGCGCCTCGATGAGGCCGTAGGCGAGGAGCGAGGCGACGATCAGGGAGGCGAGGAACGCGAGGTAGGCGGGCGCGCTCGCGTTGCGCTCGGCCCGCACCTCCGGAGAGAGCACCGCCTTGGCGAAGAGGTGCCAGAGCGGCGTCTGCAGAATGTAGACGGCGTAGCTCGCCTCGCCGAGCCGGATCATGGCCCGCGTGGAGAGGACGCGGCCGAGGGCGCCGCCGCCCTCGGCGAGGCCGAGGATGAGCAGGCCAAAGAGCGGAAACATGCCGTTTTGCAGCACGTAGCGCACGTCGGGGAAGTGGCCGACGACGCTGAAGATCGCGAGGAGCGCGGCGGACGAGCCCGCCGCGAGCCACGCGCCCGTGCCGCCGCCGAGCGTCGCGCCGCGGGCCCGCCGCGCCAGGAAGTACTTGCCGAGGCAGATGCCGAAGACGAACTCCGGGAGCCGCAGAAGCGGGTTGAAGCCGACGATGCGCTCGCCGAGATCCTGGAGGGTGAGCGCGCCGCCGAGGAGGCGGACCGTCGTCGCCTCGAGCGGCAGGAAGCGCCCGGTGATGAAGAGCGCCAGAGGCGCCGCGATCGCGGCGACGAAGAGGGCCGCGCCGATGCCGGCGAGCTGTCGCCACGTCGTGCAGCGCAGGCGAGCGACGATCCAGGGAAAGGTGAGATAGAAGAAGGCCTCGGCCGAGAGGGACCAGCCTGGCCCGTTCCACGACGAGAGCGTGAAGGGCGTCCACGCTTGCAGCATGAGCAGCGCGGGCACGCCCGTCAGCGCCGCCCGCACCAGGCCGACCCGCGGACCGTAGAGCTCGACGAGCTGCGCGAGGTAGATCGGCGCCGTCAGCAGCAGCGCGAACGCGAAGAGCGGGTAGATGCGCGAGAACCGTGCGACCACGAAGCTGCGGCGATCGCCGCGGAGGCCGCCGTCCTCGCCAGCGTAGTTGTATGCGAGCACGAAGCCGGAGAGGACGAAGAAGAGGCCCACGCCGATGAAGCCCATGCGCGCGACGCTCTCGACCACCGCGGAGCCGGAGGAGGCGGCAGCCGACACGCCGAAGTGGAACGTGACCACGTGCAGCGCCGCGAGGAAGCGGAGCCCGGTGAGCGCGTCGAGCTGCGGGCGCCCTGGGCGGGCCGCTGCGCTTGCCGGCGCTGCCTGCTTGATCATGGCGGGATTCTCGACGGCGAGGCTCCGGCCTGCAAGCCCGGCCTCGGGAGGACCGCGGTAGCGATGGCCGTCGCTCAGGCGTCGCACAAAAAGGGAGCGCCGACCCGGCCCGCGGCGGCGCTCAGCCGACCCGGCCCGCGGCGGCGTCAGCGTCCTGACCCGGCGCCGCGCCTGCCGCAGCCGTCGCTCCGGGAGGCTCGCACGGCACGGCGAACGCGGCGATGGTGAACACGATCATGATCGCCCCGAACACGAGGAGGCCCATGAACAGGGCGATCCCGACGTGCATCGCCACGGTGGCGACGACCCATGCCCGCCGCGTGCGGCGCGGCCAGATCAGGAATGCATAGCCGATCTCCACGAGCAGCACCGTCCACCCCATGGCCGCCGCGAGCCAGGGATGGCTGGCCAGCCAGGAGAAGTCGAGCTGGCGGTACTCCGGCAGCATGACAGATCGCCAGATCGCCTCTCCGTTCCACCACTGCTCACCTGCCGCCTTTCCCAGCCCGCCGGTGAGGTAGGCGATGCAGAGGTGCAGCTGCACCACGCGCAGCCCGAGCCGGGCCCCTGGCGTGGGCGCCCCCTCGACGCGCCCGTACCGGCGATCCAGGGAAAAGGCGGCCGCCGAGGGCATCCAGACGAGATAGAAGAGAAAGATGTTGGCAAAGCTGTCTGCGCCGTAGACGGTGGAGTTCGCCGTCATCATCAGCATCAGGTGGGTGAGCCACGCGACCACCGCTGCTGTCCTGGTCCACCACCCGACGAGGAGCGCGGCGAGGGCGAGCACGTAAATCAAACCTGTGCCCAGGATGACGGTGTCTTCTCCGATCCCGAGCGGGGCGAGGAGCGCCACGGGCCAGCCGATGCTGGGCAGCTCGGTCCTCGCGAACAGGTCGCGCAGAGGCTCCTGAAGGATCCCGGACCGACCGAGGAGCTCGAAGAGCGCAGGCGCGACGAGCGCCGCCTGGAGCAGGAGCACGGCCGCGAGCCCGACGCGGAGGGCCGCGAGGGGCGCCGCCGAGGCGGGAGCGAACGCGAAGCGCTCGATCGAGCCGAGGACGCGCGCGAGGCCCCGGCCTGTCGCCGACGCGTGGAGGCCGATCGCGTGGCCGTTCACAGCACACCTCCGTTCGCATCCCGAGGGGTTCGCGGCCTGGACCGGGGCATGAACTTCGCCTCGTAGTGCAGGTTCCAGCGGGGCGCCTTCCCCTCTCGGTACTCCCACATCGACGGCAGGTCGCAGGTTTCCAGCCGGACGGCGACGCTCTGGGCACCGGGGTGCCTCGCGAGCACCTTGCCTGCCCAGGACGCGGCGATCGAGCGCTGGATTGCCGGATCCTCATTTCTCAAAAAAGGCGTGATGATGTTCAGGATTCGAATTTCCGTCTCGCGGTTGGCTCCGGATTCGAGCGCATCGGTGGTTGTCGCGCCGGTGGCATCCGAGACGTGGAAATTGGCCCTGGGCAGCGGGGTGACGCTGGGAGCAAAGAAGGCATATCCGCTCTCGGCCCCGGAGAGCGCGCCGTAATAGGCGATCGCCCGGGAGGGCCAGCCGTCGCCCTGCGGGTGGATCTGGAGGGCCCCCATCGTGACGAGTCCGAGGTGGCCCGCGGCGGCGACCAGGGCTGCGGCGCGGCCGCGGCGGTTCGGTTTCCCTCCCATGCAGTTTCCTCCGTTCGTGCCCGTGGACGAGCTCTTGCGAGCCTGAGAGACAAAACGAGCGGGGAAGCAGGCCTGAGGCCAGCTTCCCTGCCCGTGGCGCCGGCGCCTGGACGCCGGTGCCCTCAGCGCTCCGCCCTGCTCACCGCGGGCTCCCGCATCCAGGGTGCGAGGCGCCACATCGGACCGCCGCCGGCAACGTCAGCGGCGCCAACCACCGTGCCAGCCACCATGCCAGCCGCCGTGCCAACCACCATGCCACCCGCCGTGCCAGCCACCATGCCAGCCGCCGTGCCAGCCGCCGTGCCACCCGCCGTGCCACCCGCCGTGCCAGCCACCGTGCCAGCCGCCGTGCCACCCGCCGTGCCAGCCACCATGCCAGCCGCCGTGCCAGCGACCATGCCACCCGCCG
Organism: Sorangium sp. So ce590; assembly: GCF_051521365.1. NCBI lineage: Bacteria > Pseudomonadati > Myxococcota > Polyangiales > Polyangiaceae > Sorangium > Sorangium sp. So ce590. The sequence goes on along the minus strand of NZ_CP150346.1, from coordinate 1,533,752 downwards.
TACCAGTGCCACTGGCGCGAGGCACGATCGTTGGATGTATCCGCGGCGACGGGAGCTCGTGTCTCCTCGACGAGGACGAGCTCCTCCATAGGCGTCGTGGTTTCAGCCGAGGCGAGCGGCGCGATCGCGATGCACGCGAGCGGCGCGGCAACGATGCCGACGATATTGATTCGCTTCATGTCAGATCCCCCGTGTGATGGCTGCCCACCATGAGCGCCGGACATGTCCGTACGTCATCGACGTTGATGCAAGCCGCACGCCCCGCCTGTGCTCGGCGGACGGTCGTTCCTGCTGCTGCCTGGGCGACAAATCCGACAAGGGGCCCATTCAGGTCGGATGTCCCGAGGATGGGATAGGCGATGTGTGACGGGAGAGTGGAGAGAGCGGCGGCTCGGATCGGTGCCTCCGCACATTCCAGCAAAGCGGATCGGTTCACGTTGGCCCGACGCGAGGCCCACGTTGCCGTTCTCGGATGCCAACGCCGGTCGACACACATCACGACGGCCACCGACGATGGAGCGCGGCGCCTTCGGCTGGCCGGGCGACCACGAAGGCGAGCCCGACGCCTCTGCTCGGTCCTCCGCTCAAGGCCGGCGGCGGTCGCGCTTCAGGTGCTCGCGCAGGGCGCCGAGCGTGGCTTCGCGCTGAGCGTGCCGCTGGCGGCTGCGCACTGACGCGCAATCACCTGTCGCGCGGGATGCGTATCCCCCGCACCAGCACACTCATTACGTTCTACATCTCGCCGTCGTGCGCAAATCGATACACTATTTTTCATGCACCTTGAGCAGGATCATCATGATTTCTCCTGGCCTCGGACGCTGCTACGAACTACAGGCACATTGCGTCATGGACGAGCCCGAAGCACCTCCGCTCGAGAGCGTCACTGCCTGGCACCCCATGCTGGTCGCCCTGCTCGAGTTTTACCTGCCCAGCGGCTGGCGGCTCTCTCCCGAGCTCTTGCTGAACCGCATGCCCCTCCGGGTGGACATCGTTGTCCTGCGTCTGGTCGACCAACCTGCCGGGAACGCGCGCAAGCTCCACAGCATCTTCGGTCACCTGCGGCATCACACGCTCATCGAGCACAAAGGCCCCACAGACGACCTGGAGCCCGAGGACGTGCTGACCCTGCTCGCCTACGGCGCCCTGTACATGCGGCACAACAAGCTGCTCGACCCGGACGAGCTGTGCCTCATGGTCATCGCCGACCGCATTCCCGCGGGTTTCGCCAGGCAGGTCGAGCGCCACCGCGGAACCTTCGCGCCGGTGGGAAGGGGTCTCTGGCGGGGCGAGCTCAACGGCTTGCTGCTCCACGGCGTGGAGACACGCGAGGCCTGCCGGCAAAGCCCCACGGAGCATCTGCTTTACACATTTTCCCGGGCGTACCTGAAGGGAGCGGGGCAGATCATGCCGCTGGATCCGGAGGAAACCCAGGTGTATAATGCCCTGTACCAGCAGGTCGAACAGTTCCGGAGGCAGCGGGGCACCATGGCCATGAAGGACTACGAGCTGGCTCGTCAGAGCTACGAAGAGGTGCTGGAGCAGATGGTCGCGCAGCTGCCGCCAGAGAAGCTGCTCGCGAAGCTGACGCCCGAGCAGCGCATCGAGGGGCTCACGCCCGAGCAGCGCTTCGAGGGGCTCACGCCCGAGGAGATCCTGCGCGCGATTCCGCCCGAAGTGCGGGAGTTGATCGCGAAGAAGCTGCGCCGCGGCGAGCCGCAGGAGTAGGTGCCTGCGCCGCTCACGAGGAGCGACGTTGCTTCCAGAGAGCATGCGCACGACCCGGACATGCGCGCGGTCTGCGGCGCGTGCGACGGAACACGGCGGCTCCCAAGTCGGCCGATCGGCGCGGCTCAGGTGTCTTCCGCCGGTGCCGCTCCGTTCGCGGGCGGCGCACCGGCGAGCGGGAGCGCGATGAGGGGCTCGCCGTCGGGGAGGCGGAGGGGGCTCGGCAGGTAGGGATCGAGCTCGCCGGGCTCGAAGCGGCAGAGGCCGATCACGTGCCAGAAGGAGCCGGCGATGTCGCCGCCGAACCGGTAGCTCGACCGCTTCGGACTTCCCACAACCTCACGGTGCTGTCACCCGATCCGGAGGCCAGCGTCTGGCCACCAGGGTTGAACGCAACGCTCATCACTGCATTACCATGGCCCTCGAGGACGCAAAGGGACCATCCACTCTCGACCTCCCACACTCTTACCTTCTTGTCATCCGCGGCTTCGGCCACGAGCCACTCCAGCACCGACCGGTGGACGAACGAGAACGCCCCCTCCGCGTCCCGCACCAGCAGCGAGCCCGAGCCGATCTGGAACTCGACCATCGCCCGCTCTAACGGCGGTCCGTCCACCGGCGGCACGCCCTTCACGAGGCTCTCCGGCAGCTCCCCGATCCCGACGGCGCGCACCGGCCGATCCCAGGGCAGCCGCGCGGGCTCGGCCATCGCCCTCCGGAGCGCCGCGCGCGAGATCCCGCGCGGCGCTCCCCGCGGGTTGCCGCGCTCGTGCTCCGCTCGCCGGGCTCGCCGTCCCCCGGAAGGCGCTCCACCTCTCCGGACGGCGCGCTCTGCCCCGCGAGGCCGCGCTCCGGCCGCGGCGCCGGCGCGAGGCCCGCGCCGAGGCGACGCAGCGCAGGAGCTCCGCGGCACAGGCCAACGTTGACCCGGCTCCGGGCGCGACGTTGCCGTTCTCGGGGCCAACGTTGGCCCGGCTCCGGGCGCGGCGTTGCCGTTCTCGGGGCCAACGTTGGCCCGGAGGCAGCTTATCGATCCCGGGCTGCCGGTTGCGGCACGCGACGCGCCCGGCGCTGCTGCGGCGCCGTTCCGGGCGCTACTCCTGCCAGAGGACGCCGAGCTCGATCTCCACCGCGTCGAACGGCGCCACGCGCACGGTGACGTCGCCCTCCCACGCGCCCGCGCGCGCGAACCGCCCGCCGTCGATGCGATAGGCCTCGAGGCGCCGGAGCCGCGGGTCGATGAGCCAGTAGTGCGTCACGAGCTCGCGCGCGTAGATCTCCATCTTGTCGCCGCGATCGAGCGCCTCGGTGGACGGCGAGATCACCTCGCACACCCAGTCGGGCGCGAGGAAGATGGCCGCGTTCCGCATCGGGATCTGCGGCATCCGGTCGCGGCGCCACGCGGCGATGTCGGGGTTCACGATGTCCGGATCGGCGCCGAGGTGCAGCTCGGGCTCGACAAGCAACGCCCACCGGCCAGGCCCCTTGATGCCCCGGCGAAAGGGAAGGTAGAGCTCGCCTGCCAGGACCGACGTGACGTTGCGGCAGGACAGCGACGGCCGCGGCGTCGCGTGGAGCACGCCGTTCAGGATCTCCGCCACCTGGTTCGGCGGGGTGTCGAGGACGTCCTGGTACGTGGCGCGACGACCGGAGTCAGACATGGTCGGAACTTAGCACGCACGCCGCGCGCAGCGGCTGGCCGCCTGCGCTGCCGCCACCTGTGCCGCCCGGCGCCTGGGCCGCCTGCGCTGCCGCCACCTGGGCCGCCCGCCGCCTCCGCCGGCCGCCTGGGCTGCCTGCGCTGCCGCCACCTGCGGCCCCCGCCACATCCGGCCGCCCCCCCTGCCCCGCCCGCCGCCGGCGCGCCCGGGGCCTCGGCCGGGAGGCGCCCGGGGCGGGTCGAAATTCCCCGAGCAGCCCCCCCCGATCGCCGCGGCTTCGTTGTAGATTCCGCCGCCATGAGCGAAGCCGCACCTTCTCCCAGTCAACGCCCCCGCCCGCTCGTCCTCTGCATCCTCGACGGATTCGGCGAGCGCGAAGAGCAGGACCAGAACGCGATCGCACTCGCGAAGATGCCGCACCTCGACGCAATCCAGCGCGACGCGCAGAAGACGCTGATCGGGACGAGCGGCCCCGACGTCGGCCTGCCGGTGGGGCAGATGGGCAACAGCGAGGTCGGCCACCTGAACTTCGGCGCGGGGAGGATCGCGCTGATGGACATCTCGCGCATCGACGTCGCGATCGCCGAGGACAAGCTCGGCTCGAACGAGGTCATCGACCGGACGTTCCGCATCGCGCAGGACCGCAAGTGCCGGCTGCACCTGTTCGGCCTCGTCTCGGACGGCGGCGTGCACTCGTCGCTCGATCACTTCTTCGCGCTGTTCAAGCTCGCGAAGTTCCACGAGGTGCCCGTCGTCCTGCACGCCTTCCTCGACGGGCGCGACACGCCGCCGAAGAGCGCGTGGGGCTACGTCGAGAAGATCCAGGAGGCGCTCGAGGGCGTCGGCGTCATCGGCACCGTGTCGGGCCGGTACTACGCCATGGACCGCGACAAGCGCTGGGACCGCGTGATGAAGGCCTACACGGCGATCGTGCGCGGCGAGGCGCCGCGGGCCGACTCCGCGTTCGACGCGATCCAGCAGTCGTACGCGCTCGGGAAGACTGACGAGTTCGTCGAGCCCGTCCGCATCGGCGACTATAGCGGCATCAAGGGGGACTTCATGGCCGACTTCGCCTCGAAGGAGCCGCGCTGGGAGTGGTGGGGCGAGGAGGTCGGCTTCTCCGTCAACTTCAGGCCCGACCGCATGCGCGAGCTCTCGGCGATGCTCACGCGGCGGAACCTGCCGCCCGAGGTCGAGGAGCTCCTCACCGACCGCGGCAAGCCGGTCTACGCCTTCCAGGAGCACTGCTACAGCTGCATGACCGAGTACGACGCGACGCTGAACCTGCCGGTCGCGTTCCGCAAGGACGAGGTGACCGAGTCGTTCCCCGAGGTGATCTCCCGCGCCGGGCTCACGCAGCTGCGGTGCGCGGAGACCGAGAAGTACGCGCACGTCACGTACTTCTTCAACGGCGGGCGCGAGGCGACGTTCCCGGGCGAGGACAGGAAGCTCGTGCCCTCGCCGCGCGACGTCGCCACCTACGACCAGAAGCCCGAGATGAGCGCGGCGGGCGTCGCGAGCGAGGTCGTGGCCGCGATCAAGAGCGGGAAGTACGACTTCATCCTGGTGAACTTCGCGAACCCGGACATGGTCGGGCACACGGGCATCCTCGAGGCCGCCATCCACGCCGTCGAGGCGGTCGACAAGGGGCTCGGGGACATCGCGGACGCCGTGCGCGAGGCCGGCGGCGCGCTGATGATCACCGCGGACCACGGCAACTGCGAGCAGATGAAGGACGAGCACGGCAACCCCCACACCGCCCACACGCTGAACCCGGTGCCGCTCTACTACCTGAACAAGAACGATCCCGGCGTCGTGCTCCGGTCGGGCGGTCGGATCTGCGACGTGGCGCCGACGATGCTCGAGATCCTCGGCCTCCCGCAGCCCGCGGCGATGACGGGGCGCACGCTCCGCGTCCGACAGCGGTAAGTGGTCACGTCGGAGAGGCAGCTCGGCCCGTACATCCTGCGCGAGGCCGTCTCGGCGCGAGCGCTCACGGTCACGTACCGGGCCGAGCACGCGGAGCTCGGCCGGGCGGCGCTCATCAAGACGCTGAAGCCCACGGTGTCTGCCGCGAGCGCGTTCGCGGCCGGCCTCGAGCGCGAGGCGAAGATCCTCGCGCGCATCCGGCACCCGAACATCATCGACATCCACGACTTCCACCGCGACGAGGACCGGATCTGGCTCGTGCTCGAGCCGCTCTCGGGGCCGACGCTCGCCGCGCTGTGCGCGCGCGCCGGCCGCCTCGACGAGGGCGCCGCGGCGGCCATCGCGCTGGAGATCGCGCGCGGCCTCGGGCACGCGCACGAGCGGGGCGTGGTGCACCGCGAGCTGCGCCCCGAGCGCGTCATCATCTCGCCGTCGGGCGGCGTGAAGATCCTGGAGTTCGCCGCGGCCCACGACGGCCGGCTGCCGTCGCTGCCCGAGCCGTTCGAGGGCAGCGACACGTTCGCGCGGCCCGACTACATGGCGCCGGAGCAGATCCTCGGGGCGGAGACCGGGCCGCAGGCCGACGTGTTCACGCTCGGCGTGGTGCTGTTCGAGATGCTCGCCGGCGTGCGCCCGTTCGACGCGCCGAAGGCCGAGCCGGCGGACGCGAATCAGGCGCCGGGCGCGCCCGGAGCGCCCCGCGCGTCGCACGCGCCGCGCGAGGACGACCGGTGGGCCGAGGGCCGGGCCGTCGCGCACCGAATCCGCAGCGCGCCGCCGCAGCCGCTGCGAGGGCTCGTGCCCGACGTGTCGCGCGGCCTGGAGCGGGTGGTGCTCCGGTGCCTCGAGAAGGAGCCGGAGCAGCGCTACGAGAACGGCCGCGCCGTCGCGGACGCGCTGGCCGAGGAGCTCGCCGAGCGCGGTCACCCGCAGCCGCGCGCGCCCATCGCGAGGGCGCTCGCGGCGGCGAAGCTCGGCGGGGACGAGCTGCCGCCGACGCCCGCGTCGTCCGTCCGCCCGGCGGCCGAGCGGCGCCGCGCGCCGTCGCTCGCGCCCGACGTGGCCCGGCTTTGCGGCATCTTCGCGCTTGTCGTCGCGGGCGGCGCGCTCATCGAGCTCGGCTTCCGCGAGCACGCCGCGGTCGGTCCGCCCAGCGCCGAGGCCAGGCAGTCCGGCGCGAGCTCGGAGGAACGCGGCTACCTGAAGGTGCTCGCCAGGCCGTGGGCGGAGATCGTCATCGACGGCGAGCTCGTCGACGTGACGCCGATGGCGCGGCCGATCCCGCTCGCGGCGGGGCGGCACTACGTCACGTTCCGGCACCCGAACGCGCCCGAGGAGAAGCGCACGATCACCGTCTCCGCCCGGCAGACGGTCACGCTCGACGTGAGCATGCGGATCGACCGCCGCGAGCTCGACGCGGGCGCGCCGCCGGTGGAGGACAGGGACGCCTCGCCCTGACGACGAGGCCGACCGCGCCTACGCGGCGCCGCCACCCTGCCCCGCGCCGCCCTCGCCGACGACCCGGCGGCGGAGCGCGTCGAGCGCGATCAGCGGCCGCTCCCGCTTCTCGTGCAGCTCGCCGAGGCACGCGCCGCTGCCGCGCTCGAGCGCGCGGCAGCAGTCGGGCCGCATCTCGTAGATCGAGCACAAGAACCGCCCGAGCTCCGCGTCGAGCCTGAGCGCGGCGCAGTGGCCGTCCTCGACGCGCATGTAGCAGCGGTTGCCGATGAAGTGCGTGAGCCCCCGCGCGCGATCGTCCATGCGGTCGTGGTCGCAGCCGAACACCCGGATGTACTCGGGCAGGCTCGAGAAGCAGCAGGTGCCGCACGCGGTGCACTCGGGGACGACCACGTCGCCGCGGCGGCCCGCGCCCCCTGCCCCCTTGCGCGTCAGAGCCGGACCTCCACGTGCGTCCCGCGCTTCAGCTCCTCGATCCACTTCACCTTGGCCTTCTGCAGGACCTCCGCCTGCAGCCGCTGGAGGATCTCCGGGCGGGCGGCCTCGAGCGTCGTGAAGCGCGACGGCTGGCGGCTCAGGAGCTTCATGATCACGAACGCGTCGCCCGCGCGCATCGGCCCGGTCACGCCGTCCGGCTCGATCGCCATCAGCGCGGTCTCGAGCTCCGGGGCCATCACCTGGCGCTGGCCGGTCGTCGCGGCCTGCGTCCCCTGCGGCGCGCGGACCCCGAGGTCGCCGCCCTCCTCGCGGGTCGCGCTGTCGTCCGAGAACTGCCGCGCGAGCGCCGCGAAGTCCTCGCCCCGCCGCGCGCGCTCCGCGAGCGCCGTGGCGAGCGCGCGGCGCTCCTCGAGCGCCTCGGCGCTCGAGCCGGGCAGGACGCGCAGGACGATCCACGCCGGGTGGTACTCGCGCCGCCGGCGCTCCTCGCGCACGAGCCGATCGTAGGCGGACTGCACGTCCTGCTCGGTGAGGCGCACCCGGCCCTTCACCCGGAGCTGCAGCATCTTCCCCTCGAGGATCTGCCGGCGGATCTCGTCGCGGTACTCCTGCTCGGTGAGCCCGGAGCTCGCCCGCGCCATCCGGAACAGCTCCTCGACCGTCGTCTCCTCCGCGGCGGCGATGTTCCGGAAGGCGTTCTCGATCTCCTCGGAGGTCACGCGGATATTGGCCTTCTCGGCGGCCTGGCTCTCGAGCTCCTCTTCCACCATCTTCTGGATGAGCTCGCGAAAGACCTGCGACTCGGCCGCCGCCTGCTGCGCGCCCGGCTGGACCCGTGCCTGGATCTGCAGGAGGAAGGGGCGAGCCCGCTGCCGCAGGTCCGAGAGCAGGATCGCGCGATCGCCGATGACCGCGACGATCCGCTCGCTCACGACCGCGTGGGCGAGCGGCGAGGCGAGGGCGGCGGCGGCGATGAGCCCGGCGAGGGCGAGGCGAAGCGGTGCGCGCATCGAGCGCCTCTACCATTGGGCCCCAGCCGGTTCCACGCGTTTCCTGGCCAGCGCGGCCCGGAATGACGCGACGCGTCTCGCCGCCCCCTGCGCCGCGCCGCCGCTGTCCCGCCGGGTCGTGCCGGACAACCCCGTCGTCCCGTTCATCGCAGGGAGACGGGACCGGGCCGGACATCTGGCGCGCGAGCCAGCGCGTCTTCGACGCCGCGGTCGAGAAGGCGTACGGCGGCAAGCGCGAGATCGCCTGGTACGAGGCGTACGCGGGCGAGGAGGCGTTCAACCAGCTCGGCAGCTGGCTCCCGGACGGGACCGTGGAGGTCTATCGGATAGTGCTCTGACATGAGCCTGTTGAACCCGTCGGACCCGAAGATTCCGGCCCGGAGCCAGGGGCTTGCGCAAATTTCGATGCCAGGCATTCTGCCGGTGCGATGGGCCCTTGGCGCCGGACAAAACCTTCCCGACAGTCCCGGCCCTTTCAACCCTCGAGGAAACAGTGGAAACGCAAAATTCTACCATCATTTATACGAAGACGGACGAGGCGCCGGCCTTGGCCACCTATTCTCTCCTCCCGATCGTCGAGGCGTTCACGAAAGCCGCCGGGGTCCGAGTCGAGACGCGCGACATCTCCCTGGCGGGCCGCATCCTCGCCAACTTCCCGGAGCGCCTGACGGACAGCCAGAAGGTCGGCGACCACCTGGCAGAGCTCGGCGAGCTGGCCAAGACGCCGAACGCCAACATCATCAAGCTACCCAACATCAGCGCCTCCATCCCGCAACTCGTGGCCGCCATCAAGGAGCTGCAGCAGCAGGGCTACGCCGTGCCGGACTATCCCTCCGAGCCGAAGACGGAGGAGGAGAAGGCGCTCAAGGCACGTTACGCCAAGGTGCTCGGCAGCGCCGTGAACCCCGTCCTGCGCGAGGGCAACAGCGATCGCCGCGCCTCGCCCGCCGTCAAGGACTACGCGAGGAAGCACCCGCACTCGATGGGCGCGTGGAGCCGTGACTCGAAGAGCCACGTCGCGCACATGTCGGGCGGCGACTTCTACGGCAGCGAAAAGTCGGTCGTGGTGGACAAGGCGCAGGAGCTCAAGATCGAGCTCGTCGCCGGCGGCAAGACGACCGTGCTCAAGCCGAGCGTCAAGGTGCAGGCGGGTGAGGTCGTCGACGCCAGCGTGATGAGCGCCAAGGCCCTGCGCGCGTTCTACGCCGAGCAGGTGGCGGACGCGAAGAAGCAGGGTGTGCTGTTCTCCCTGCATCTCAAGGCCACGATGATGAAGATCAGCGACCCGATCCTCTTCGGGCACGCCGTCAGCGTGTTTTATGCCGAGGCGCTCGACAAGCACGCGGCCACGCTGGCCAAGGTCGGCTTCGACCCGAACAACGGCATCGGCGACCTGTACAACAAGATCCAGAGCTTGCCGGCCGACGAGAGGGCGAAGATCGAGGCGGACATCAAGGCCGTCTACGAGCAACGCCCGACGCTGGCCATGGTCGATTCCGACCGCGGCATCACCAACCTGCACGTGCCCTCGGACGTGATCGTCGACGCCTCGATGCCGGCGGCCATCCGCTCCAGCGGCAAGATGTACGGCACGGATGGCAAGCTCTACGACACGAAGTTCACGATCCCCGATCGCTCCTACGCCGGCATCTACCAGGCCACGATCGAGTTCCACAAGCAGCACGGGGCGTTCGACCCGCGCACGATGGGCAGCTCGCCGAACGTGGGGCTCATGGCGCAGGCGGCGGAGGAGTACGGCTCACACGACAAGACCTTCAAGATCGCCGAGAGCGGCACGGTGCGCGTCGTCGACGCCTCCGGCAATGCCCTGCTGGAGCAGAAGGTCGAAGCTGGCGACCTCTTCCGCGCTTGCCAGACGAAGGACATCGCGATCAAGGATTGGGTCAAGCTGGCCGTCTCCCGCGCGCGCGCCACGGGCGCCCCGGCGGTGTTCTGGCTCGACGAGAACCGCGCCCACGACAAGAACCTGATCGCCAAGGTCAAGGCCTACCTACCCGAGCACGACACCAGGGGCCTGGAGCTCCCGATCAAGAGCCCGGTGGAGGCGATGAAGCTCACGCTCGGCCGCATGAAGGAGGGCAAGGACACCATCAGCGTCACCGGCAACGTGCTGCGCGACTACCTGACGGACCTGTTCCCGATCCTGGAGCTGGGCACCAGCGCCAAGATGCTCTCCATCGTGCCGCTGCTGGCCGGTGGCGGCCTCTACGAGACCGGCGCCGGCGGCTCGGCGCCGAAGCACGTCCAGCAGCTGCAGAAAGAGAACTACCTGCGCTGGGACTCGCTCGGTGAGTTCCTGGCGCTGCAGGTCTCGATCGAGGACCTCGCCAACAAGACCGACAACGCCAGGGCCAAGGTGCTCGCCAAGGCGCTGGACACGGCGATCGGCCTGTTCCTCGAGAACAACAAGAGCCCGGCGCGCAAGGTCGGCGAGATCGACAACCGCGGCAGCCACTTCTACCTCGCGCTCTACTGGGCGCAGTCCATCGCCAAGCAGACCGAGGACAAGGAGCTGGCGGCCAGGTTCGGCGAGCTCGCCAAGACCCTGAAGGACAACGAGTCCAAGATCGACGGCGAGCTGATCGGCGCGCAGGGTAAACCCGTCGACCTCGGCGGCTACTACCACTTCGACGATCAGAAGACGTCCGCCGTGCTGCGGCCCAGCGCCACGCTGAACGCGGCCATCGACGGCTTCTCCTGAGCCGCGCGGCTCGCGGAGAGGAGGCTCTCCGCGAGCCTACCCTGATGCTTGATTCAACCTGCGGGATCAGCTGGAGCCGGGATACACGGTCCTCCGGGACGCGCGCTCGCGGACGGCTTCGCGCGCGAGCGCGTCGGCGCGCTCGTTGAGCAGCACGCCCGCGTGCCCGGGCACGTACACGAGGCGCGCGCGCGGCCGCTGCGCGAGCACGCCGCGCAGCGAGGCGATGAGCTCGGCGTTCGCCTTCGCCTTCCACCCCTTCTGGAGCACGCCGATCGAGTACTGGCTGTCGGTGTGGATGACGATGGGCCGCTCCGGCTCGTCCACCTCCTCGAGCGACCGGAGGATGGCCGTCAGCTCCGCGATGTTGTTTGTCGCGGTGCCGAGGAACTCGCTGCGCTCGATCCGCCGGCCGCCGTCGATGATCACCACGCCGAGCCCCGCGGGCCCCGGGTTCCCCGAGCACGCGCCGTCGGCGTAGGCGATGACGGCCCCTTCCGGGACAGGCGCCGCGGCGGTCGCCCCCCGCGCCGAGGCCTTGCGCTGCCCGCGCGCCGCCCCGGCGGCCGGCGCCGGAGCGCCCGCGCCCCCCTCGGGCTGCTCGCCGGCACGCGCCTTCACGACCGGCTCGGCCGGGCCGCAGGTGTCGTCAGGCAGCACCTTCGGGTCGGCGATGGTCAGGTTCTCCGGGCGCGCCTTGTACTTGCGGCCGTCGTGCGGCTTGTAGCGGATCTCGACACCGCCCCCCTCCTCCGCGAGGAGAGCCCCCGCGGCATCAGCGCGGGCATAGACGGATTGACCTCGAAGCGATGCGCGAACCCAGGGCACGCGCGCACCCTGGCATGGATCGGGAGCCGGCGGTACGGGAGACCCGACCCCCCGAGCGCGCCGGACCTGACCGGACGGGCGCGACCAGGCGCACGCCGCGGCACGGTCACCGGTCGATGCGGGCGCCGCCGCGCGGTCACCTGTCGATGCAGAGGGCGAGGGACCACGCGCTCAGCGTGCCCGAGTCGGTCCCGGCGTCGTCCCCGACCCGGAGCGTCCACGTGCCGTTCGCCGATCCGGACAGGAACGCCGCGAACGACGCCTCCGGGCGGAAGCACCCGCGGAAGGGCGCACTGCCCGCCGCGACCGGGATCGCGCAGCCCATGTCGAACACGGTCCCGCGGTAGTTGTCGCCGGAACCCCCGTTGTCGCTCGAGACATCGACCGTCGTGCCCGCCGGAGAGGTGAGCGAAATATCGACGTCTCCGTCGAACGAATGCGTGATGTCGACCTCGAGCGTCACACGCCGGATCGCGCCGCTCGCGCCGACCGAGAGGACGCTGGCGGCGACCGCGCGATCGTTGATGGGCTTGGGCACGTCCGTGGACGACTGCACCCACAGCACCTGCCCCGGCGAGCAGCCGCCCACGGCCGCGTCGCAGCCGAGCGCGCAGTCCGGGTCGGCGCAGTCCGTCTCGCCGTCGAGGTCGTCGTCCTCCGCGTCGCCGCAGTCGCGCTCCGTGGCATAGGTGCACACGCTCGGCGTGCCCCGGCACGTGTACCTCGCCTCCACGACGCAGGCCGCGCTGCAGCCGTCGCCGCTCGCCCTGTTGGCGTCGTCGCACCCCTCGACGCCGGCCCGCACGAACCCATCGCCGCACCGCGCGGCGCGGCACGTGATGGGGCAGCCGTCGGCGCTGTCGGCGTCGCCGTCGTCGCACTCCTCGCCGGACCGGATCACGCCGTCGCCGCAGCCCTCGATGAGGCACCCGGGGCTGCACCCGTCTCCGGCGTTCTGGTTGCCGTCGTCGCACGCCTCGACGCCGGTGCGCACGAACCCGTCGCCGCACGCGGCCCGCGCGCAGCGGGTCGTGCACGCGTCGGTGTTGCTCGCATTGCCGTCGTCGCACGCCTCGACCCCGGCCTGCAAAAACCCGTCGCCGCATGCGGCCGCCTCGCACGTCGCGAGGCACGCGTCGGTGTTGCTCGCGTTGCCGTCGTCGCAGCCCTCGCTGGCCGCGTTGACGACCCCGTCGCCGCACGCGGGCGCCGCGCACGTCCCCTCCGCGCCGCAGACATGGCTCAGGCAATCGCGCCCGGCCGCGCAGCGCATGCCGGCGGCGCACCCGACGCACGACGGCCCGCCGCAATCGATGTCCGTCTCGTCGCCGTTCCGGGCGACGTCGGTGCACGACGGCAGGCACGTCGTCCCCGAGCACCGGCCGCCCAGGCAATCGCCGTCCGCCGCGCACGCCTTGCCGGTGGCGCACGGCGAGCACGCCGGCCCGCCGCAGTCGACGTCCGTCTCCGCCCCGTTCGTCGCGCCGTCGGTGCACGAGGACGCGCCGCACCTCCCGTCCCTGCAGATCCCGCTCCGGCAGTCCGCGTCGGCGAGGCACGCCGCCACGTCGGCGCACGGCGTGCAGGCGGAGCCCCCGCAATCGACGTCGGTCTCCGCCCCGTTCATCACGCCATCGCCGCAATCGGGCGCCACGCACCTGTTCCCGACACAGAGGTTGCTCAGGCAATCGCCCGCGGCGAGGCACTCGACGCACGCGCCGTTTCCGTCGCAATAGCGCCCTCCGGACGGATCGAGCCCTCCGCACACCGTGGTGGCCGGCGCCGGCGGGTTCTCCGGCGCGCCGCCGATGCAGACGTCGGCCGAGCACGGGTCTCCATCGGAGAAGGCGTCCTGCTCGTCCTCGAGCTCGATCACGGCGCCTCGCCCGTCGCAAACGCGCTTCTTGCAGTCGCCCGGGACCTGCTCGGCCACGGGCTTCCCCTGCGGCGCGGGGTCGAGGCCGCACAGGCCGCCCTCGCAGGTGCGTCGCTGACACGCGCTGTCGGTCCCGGGACATTCCGCGGCCACGCTGCACGGCGCCCCGGCCCCTCCGCCCTCGCCGTTCCCGCCGTTGCCACCGTTCCCGCTGTCCCCGCCGTTCCCGCCGTTCCCGCCGTTCCCGCCGTTCCCGCCGTTCCCGCTGTCCCCGCCGCCCTCGCCGTTCCCGCCGCCGCCGGCCTCCGGACCCGACGGATCCCGGGGACGATCGCAGCCGGCCGCGGTCATGGCAGCGGCGAGGACGAGCGACGACAGGAACCTCATGAACGGAGCGCTTCTGAAGAGGTCCTCTGGCACTGGCACCTCGATCTCCTCCGCGGTTCGCGGGAGCGGCGATGTCACTCAAGGATCGATCCAGGCCTGACGGACACGCGCGCGGGCTCGATCCTCAGCGCACTAGACTGATATGGAATCGAGAAGACGCCAGCCACCGAGCTCGCGACATGCCTGTGAGACCGTGCGGACATTCACACCCCGGCGCGCGGCCAGGGCGGCGAGCGTGCGTTGAGTCCACCGCACCGTCGTCCAGCAGGATACGCTGAAGCGGTCGTATGCCGTCCGGTGCCGACATGCACGAAGGTGTGGCGCTCGCCGCGCCACGCGCGGACGCTCCGCGCCCTGTGCGAGACCTGGACGCCGTCGCCCGAGGTCCCGGTCGCGATCCAGCAAGCCACGCGGAGCCTGCTCGCCGCGTTCGGCTTTCCCGAGCCGCCCGAAGGCTGGGACGAGCTGGAACCCCCGCCGGAGGTGCCGCCCGAGCCCGAGGACCCAGACCCCCGCCCGCCGCCGACCGAAGCGGAGCTGGCGGCGCGACCGCACCCGTTTAGCTTCGGCGTGGCCAGCGGGTGGTGCCAGTATCTCGGGTCACCCAGGATGGTCGCGAAGATCTCACCCGCGGATCTCCGGCTTCCGGCGCTGGGTCACCTCGACAACCTGCTGGCTCTGTTCCGGACCGCGCGTAGCAAGCACGCCGAAGGGCGCGCCTATTTTGCTACGCTGATCCAACGTCTTGAGACCTTGCGCGCGCTCTGCGAGGCGTGGGATGGCGCCGAGGCGCCGCCCGCGCGCGTGCAAGAGGTGGCGCGCGCGGTGCACATGCAGCTCCAGCACAAGAGCGATCCGCGCGAGTACGACGCGTTCGAGGAAGACGCCGATCCGGTCTGCTTGACGATCCCCAAGGTGCGGAGCGCGTAGATACCGGAGACCCCCGCGCGAGCCGGGCGCCCGTCGAGCACATTTTCGTCGCGTCGAGCGGATTGCCTCCGGCAGCGACCTCCACGTAACTTCCCCGGACCCGCGCGCGCCGCTTCCGGCGCGCGCCGTTATCCAGGAGGTCGGTTCATGCCCAAGCAACCTGTGCAAGACCCCACGGACGTCGATCAGCTCTCGGCTGTTCAGATCGAGGAACGCGTCGAGAAGACGCTCCAGCACATCGAGGCCATCAAGGCGCTCTGGCCTGGTCTCGAGCGGCTCGAGGAGGGCCGGCGCACGCGCAGCGTCGGCCGTAGCCTCGGCGTGCTGGGGCCTCCGCTCGCCAAGCTGTTCGCGCTCTTGCGACCCAAGGACGGCAAGGACAGCGCGCTTGCGAGATCGTTCCACGTGCTCGGGGACCAGGACGACGGCGATGATCCAGAGCGGTTCGAGGTGGAGCTGCTCGAGCGGCGCATGAAGCGCGCCGTGGCCGAGCAGAAGGTCGCCGACGCGCTCGAGGACCTGGCGCGCCACCTCGACGACGACGCCCTCGCCACCGGCGAGATGGTCATCGGTCCAGGCCTCGCCGCGCTCGACCTGGCGCGCACGATCGCCCGCCAGAACGCGAGCTTCCGCGCCATCCTGGCGCCGGTCCTGGACGACTTCCGGGCGATGACCAAGCAGGCGCGCAAGGGGAAGAAGCCCGAGGCGCCGAGGCCCGAGCCGCCGGCGCCCGAGCCGATCTGACGGCGCCGCGGACTCGTCCAGGTGGCCCCGCCCTCGCTCCTCCAGCAGAGCCGGAGGAGCGAGGGCAACCGGGCTCAAACATCGCCCTCCCGCGCCGCACGACGAACAGGGTCTCCTCGGACCTACCGACGTGGCTCAGATCCATGTCACAGCTCGTCGCAGCTCCGTGTCAGAGCTCCGTGTCACAGCTCGTCACAGCTCCCCGCCGAGCCATCTGTAGTGCCGCGTCGGATCGGTCGGTCCCCGGCCGACGTCGGCAATGAGGCCTGCCTCCATGAGGGCCTTGAGGTCTCGCTGGAGGGTGCGGCGCGCGACGTCGGGCAGTAGCTTCTCGCAGGCCGCCAGGGAGAGCTTCCCCTCCCCGAGAAAGGCCGCGACGAGGCTCGCTTGGCGAGGGTTGAGCTTCTTGGCCGTCGCGACGACGTCGGCGCGGATCGCCTGCTCGCCCTTGGACTTCACCTGCTGGAGCTGCGTCGAGAGGCCGGTCACGAGATACTCGAGCCAGCCGGTGAGATCCAGGTCCGCCTGGCGGACTCCCTGCAAGGCCGCGTAAAACGCTGCACGGTCGCAGTCGTAGTACTCGCTGTTCGTGAAGAGTCGCTTGAAGTCGTAGCCCCACGGTAAAGGCAGAGCGTCGAGAGCAGCCGCGAGGTGCGCCCGTTGCCGTCAACGAACGGGTGGATGTGCACGATCAGCAGCTGCCGCGCGTCGTCCGCGTCTGCGCCGCTGACGGCCTTTCCCGCCCAGAGCTGCTCGGCCTGCTCGATGCTGAGCTGTGTGCCCTCGATGTGCGTCGTGTGGTGCGCCTCGAGCAGGAGCGCGCACTGGCTCATTCACCGCACCCAATCCTCGGAGAGCGTGACCGCCTCGAGGAAACCGCGGGCGCGCTCGATCGTCGTGAGGGCGCCCGTGATGTGGTTGGTGATCGTGAAGCGCGGGACGAAGGAGGTCATCCCACCTCCTCGGCGCGCGGCCAGTCCTCGGGGACGAGCTTCTCCCCCCCACGCCAACGCTGCACGACCGCCTTCCGGTACCACTCTTCTCCAAGGTCAGCGTGCTCGGTGATGATCACTTGGAGCCCTGGCGCGACTTCCGCGACGGCATCGAACACCAGCCGGAACATCCTCGAGACTGCCAGGCGATCATCTTCGGAGACGAGCGCCATGGATCCCTCGACGTCCTTCTCCGGAGGAAAGTAGACCTGCGAAGGCTGATCGAGGAACAGGAAGTGCGGCACAGGCCTGGAGCGCTGGGTGAACCACTGGTGCAGGGCCAGATGGGCGATCAGGTGATACCCAACCCAGTTTTCGCCGCTGCCCATGCGCTCCATGGGAACAGCACCGTCGAGAGTGTCTGCGACCACGGTGAGCTTCTTGAGGTCAAGCCTCAGAGGCGACGACGAGTGCTCGAGGAAGAGCTCGCGAGCCCACTTGGTCATCCGCTCGCCCAGCAGGAACGTTATCGACGCGAGCCGCTCTCGTATGCGCTCATCGCTGAGCTCCTCCTCCAGCAGCTGGCACTTCGCCCGCAGCGTCTCCGCCTGCTCCTCGAGTCCCTTCGTGTCGGGGACGTCCGGCATGCTCTCGAGGTAAAGGCTGATCCGACCGAGGACATGTGCCTTGCGGGCGGTGTCCGTCTGAGCTTCGGACACGCCTGCGTTGGCGACGCGAACCGCCTCCATCTGGGCACGGTTCTTCATGAGCGATTGCTGAACGCTCTGAAGGCGTTTCTCCAGCTCACCGATGGCGTGCTCGATTTGAGGTTCCACGCGCGCCACTGATTCCAGTCTCACGGAGACCTCGGCTAGCGCTCCTCGGATGCTCGCAACCGAAGGAGGCGTGCGTTCGGCGGGAAGATCCTGCGAGCACAACGGACACGAGTGCCCCGGCGTTGCTCCATCGAAGATGCCAATCGTCGCCAGGCGTGCTCGCTGCTCGTCCGCCTCGCGAGAGAATCCCTTCTCGTCCTTAGCGAAGGAACGTGCCGCATCGATTTCGGCTCGGATCCGGCGCTGTGCTTCAAGCAACTCGGCCCGCTCGGTCGACAGCCGGCGATGCTCGGAGCCCTCCGGCACAGTTACGTCGACGTTCGCGAGCGGCGTCTGAGCGACCAGACGGAGCGCCGCCACGGTCCCTTCCCACGACGTGGGCACGGCGCTCGTGAGTCCAGCGTCCCTGGCCTGTGCGATGAGCCCATCACCCTTGCTCACGCCATCGCCGCGCAGCGCTGCGATTTCGGCAAGACGTCGTTCGATGAAGCGGAGCTGGTCACGGAGACGGCGCAGCTCCTCCTGCTTCCGAACGTGGTCATCCTCGACGGCGCCCAAGAGATACGGAATCGTGTCCTTGAGCGCCTGAGCGAAGAACGTGTCGTCGGCTCCGTGGAACAACTGCTGGCGCCTGATGATCTCGTCCTGTCGCTGGAAACAGAGCGCCAGGGCGTGGCGAACCGTCGCCGACAGCGACGGCCTCTTCTGACCGGGGGGCGTCTCGTGCAGATTGTCCCGAATGCCGACCCATGACGTGAGTAGGGCGATGGCGCCCTTCGCGTTCGTCGTCTGGCGAAGCTCGTCGCTTGCCGGCAGCTCGACGGTACTTCCCGTCTGTACGAAGAAGTCCTCGCTCGATGCTCCCTTCGCGGGGCACCGACGGGCGATGAACGCTTGCCCCATAGAAAGCTGGAGGCGAACCCCGAACCACGCAACACGCTGCTGGATCGGCCCGTGAGGAACGCGACAAACGCTGCTCCCAAAGCAGTAGTCGACGATGTCGATGAGGGCCGACTTGCCGGTCTTCGACGCGCCAGTTACGACGTTGACACGGCCCGCATTGAGCGGAAGGACACGTTGGCGTCCGTCATGGCTGTAAAGAACGATGTCGAGCAGCTGGATGCTCATGGACGCACTCCCAGAAGAGCCATCACGGTTTCGGATCGTCCGGCCTTCTCAAACCACTTTCCGAGGAACTCTGCGCGCTTGGCGCACGTCCGAACCTCGTCGCTCGATGCCTTGAGCGCGGTCGTGACGTGCTTCTTAAAGGTGCTGTTCGCGCGGACCCCGTCGACTCCCAACGCAAGGAAGCCGTGCATGCCGCCGAAGAGCATCGCCTCCTTGGTGAACGGACCGAGGGAAGCAGCTCGCTCTCCGATTCGTACACGGACCAGCGGCGCTTCAGTGAGCCACGCAGCGAGAGATGTGGTCGTGGAGCGAGGGAGCATCTCGCGAGTTTCACGATGGAGCACGAGCGGAAGCACGAGGAACGAGAGATCGATCGGCAGCGCCGAATCGCGCTCGGACGCATACCCTGACGCCGAATGCCACAGGAGCGCAGCGCAGAAGCTCGGATTGAGCAAGCTGCGTTCCTCCGGCGATCTCACGCTCCAGGACATCATCATCCTGCCTCACCTCCCTCGGTGGCGAAAAGTGACGCAAGACGGTCTCGGAAGTCCGGGTGCCATCCAACCCTGGGCTCGTCCGCGAGCATGTGGAGCGAACCGCGAACAACAAACGGCTCCGTGACGCCCGGCCGGATTGCAATCGTCGCCCGCTCAGCCCATTTCAAGACCTCTCGGGCAGCCTTGCACTTCGCACTCTCGGCGGCGGTGGCGTCGACGTCGTCCTTCATCGCTTCGAAGACCAGCTCCCACTCGTCCACGAGCCTTCGCTCATAGCGAGACAGGTCACCAATATGCAGAAGGTCATCGCGCAGCCAGCGCGAGCGCTGCTCGAATGCTCGATAATAATCCCGAATGGAGGCGGCGATTCGCCTCTTGCCTGCCTCGACGATCTCGAGCTGACGAACGAAGGTCGCCCCCGCGTGCGACGCACACGTGTACTCGTCGAGTTCGAACGCCAGTAGATCTTCGTCGATCGGAAGCGCATCCTGCTTGAACTGCTCGCGCAGGTCCGACATCTCCGCTTCTATCTCGTCGCTGAGAATGCATGTGACGTCCCCCGCCGACGCGAGTTGCTTGACCACGCGTCGAAACCACCAGCCTTCCAGTCGCTTCAAGAAAACATCCAGGTGCTTGGGCTGGGCCGACCAGAAAACCTCCTTCTTGAGATCGTCTTCGATGGCGAGTACGTCGGGTGCCCGATCGAGCACGATAACGCGGTCCAGGATGCCCCGACGCTCCGCGGGCGTCACAGCGAGGAAGGCCCTGTATGCGGGCGCGTTCGAGCTGCTCTCAGACGAGCGCGCCGTGGACTCCATGAGCGCCAGCGCCTTACCCACGTCGCGGCCCTCGACGCGGAGGTAGGCCGCGGCCGAGCCCTTCGGTGCAGTGCCGGTGGTAAGGAGATGCAGTTCGGTCCCCGCAGGGATCTGCTCCGATGCGTGTCCCTCGAACCAAACCCGCATCGACTTCCAGAGGTCGGCGCTCGCGTTGGTCAGGGACGCTTCGCGATTCAGGTGGTGCTTCGTCTGGAGTAGCTCCAGTGGCGCGCCGCCCTTCGTCTCGAACGAGACGTCGTCGAGCGTCTCGAGGGACACGAGGAAGCCATCGCCCGCCTTTGCTCGGCGCAGCGACCACAGGAGCCCCACGCGCACCTGGTAGAGGTACCCGAGCGCCGAATCCGTTGCCGAGAACGTGGTAGTCGTCATTGCCCACTGCCCCTACGGCCCGGGAAGCCGCACCTTGTACTCGGAGCGAGATATCCGTCGGTCATGGCCCCACCGCCGTCATCGTTGCGCCCCCATGGTGCGTCACTCGCGGGCGGCAGCGGATCTCGACCCCTCCCTTGGTGAAGGCCTCGTCGGTCGCCTTGCTCGACCAGATGAAGGCCTCGGCGGGGCAAAGGTTGGCCATCCTCCCACGAGACGGAGCGCTCGCGAGGCGTGCCGAGGAAGGCGGCTGCGTCGAGCGTCGGGATCGAGGGCGCACGCTCGTGACCTTACCCGATCCTCGGGATCATGGCACCGGTCCAGCTCGTTTCATCGGGAAGGACGCGCGAAACGACTGGCTGCCGCGCCGGCCGGCTCAGCGGACGACTTTGGCTGCCGCTGGCTCGCCCGCGAACGCCTCCGACCCGCCGTAGCCGCCCGCCGATCGCCATGGGTATGCCCCTTGCGGCTCTCGCCGCGGTCGACGATGGTGGACGCGGGGCGGCGTCGGCCCGCCGCGCGCATGGGCACGGGACGACGCACGGTCCGCTCGGCCTCGGGGGCGGTCACCACGCGCGTCTCGCGCGGCAGGTGACCGGGAAGCGGCGCGCGTCCACGCCGCCCCCGCGGCGGTGACGAGCCGGAGCTCGGGCGCGATCTCGTCAGCCGGCGGCGAGATCGCGTCCGGAACCGGCGGTTCGTGATGGTCATCTACACTGGGAGAAGGCCGGAATGCCCAGCGAGCCAAGGCGGTGCCTTTCCCGCATCGGGCGAGCACCGCGCAACCGGCCCCTCTTCTTGCTGAGCGATTTACTCGGCTGCCATCACGTGAGGCGATGCCATCGCGGCGGCCCCGCCGAGCAGTCCCAAGGCTGCGGCAACGAACCAGCACAGCCATTGTGAGCGAGACCAGGCCGGACGCCTTTGTACGCGTCCGATCCGGGCGAGCACGTAGTGTACTCCCACTGCCACTATCGCAGCAGCCACGGAGCGACCCCCGACGCCTCGCAGGGTGAACACTCCGCCCGTCGCGGACACCAGTGCGTCACAGGCGAATGCAAACCCAAATGCGCTCAACAGCAGCCCGAGATCCAAGCCCCGGCTGCTATCGGGCAGCGGCGCCATGACACCTTGTCGACGAGCTTCGAGGGCCCCGGCGAGAGCACGCCCATCGGCCTTCCGATTGCGCCACGCCACGACAACGTAGTGAGACACCGCGACCGCAACGGCTGCGATACCTGTCAGCAGCGTGGCAGCGTATACGATGACGACGTTCAACTTCGCCTCCTAACAGTTGGTGATGATGGCGTCGATGCTCAGGACTTCTGCTGCCCCGGCACCGATCGCGCCACCGATTACGCGTGCCTTCTCTGCGAAGGTGGTCGCGCCAACCAGCAATCTGGCTGCCTCGCGCACCCCACCGACGGCGATCACGAACTTGCGGAGCTTCACGACCTTCGCCGCAGGAACCGCCACGCTGACAACCACGACTGTGATGGCCGCTGCGCACTTTGTCACCTTCCAAGCATCGCTGTCTCGCTCAAGAGATGCGGTCGTGCTCGAGCTCGAAACAGCGTCCATGGTCTCCCCGGCGACCATGATCTCCATCGTCGGCTCATCCTCCCGGATTTCTGCATGTGCGGTTGCAGGCAACGCCGCAAGCGACAACGCAAGGTACCACGGATGTCGGACAACGCACTTCTTCGCCATGATCCCCCCTATCGCATGACCGGATTTTGCCCTGAAAGCAGCCGCACGCACTCGTGAACATAGTGCGTGCCGAGTAGACGTCGACAGTCGACTCACGAGCTGCTGGACATCGTCGCCATCGCTACCCTCGGCATAATCCGCGGGGCGGAGGGCTGGGACGACTTTGCCGTCTTCGGCGAGGGCAAGCATGGCTGGCTAGAGACGTTCCTGGACTTCCGCAGGCATCCCGAGGATGACCAAGGAGAGCGCGCTCGCCAGGTCGTTCCACGGGCTCGGCGAGCAGAAAGACAGGAATGCCTCCGAGCGGTTCGAGGTGGTGCTGCTCGAGCGGCGCCTGAACCGCGCCCTGGCCGAGCAGAAGGTCGCCGACGCGCTCGAGGACCTGGCGCGCCACCTCGACGACGACGCCCTCGCCACCGCCGAGACCTCATCGGGCCGGGCCTCGTCGCGCCCGACCTGGCGCGCACGATCGCCCGCCAGAACGCGAGCTTCCGCGCGGTCCTGGACGACTTCCGGGCGATAACCAAGCAGGCGCGCAAGGGGAAGAAGCCCGAGGCACCGAGGCCCGAGCCGCCGGCGCCCGAGCCGATCTGACGGCGGCGCGCGCTCGCCCAGGCAGCCCCGCTGCCCCGACCTGGCACCGCAGCGACTGGTGAATCCGCCTACCTTCGATCCCGGCGCTGCCGTCCGTCGACCTAGACCGAGGTTCATGCTCCGCCGCGCGGGGTATCCGGCGATGCCTCGCGAGGTACCCACCGGTGCCTCGCCAGGTACCCGCCGGTCCCTCGCCAGGCATCCGCCGGTACCTCGCCAGGTACCCACCGGTGCCTCGCCAGGTACCCACCGGTGCCTCGCCAGGTACCCACCGGTCCCTCGCCAGGTACCCGCCGGTACCTCGCCAGGTACCCGCCGGTCCCTCGCCAGGTACCCGCCGGTCCCTCGCCAGGTACCCGCCGGTCCCTCGCCAGGCATCCGCCGAGCCCCGCCCGTTCAGCGGCGGGGCAGCCTCGTCAGTATTCGACGTCCTGCTGGAAGACGAGCTCCGAGGACGGCGACCCGGCACTGACGTTCTGCTCGAGGCTGATGACGAGCTCGAACCGGGTGAGCGGCACGCTCACGTCCTTGAGCTTGCCCGTGCGGGCATCGGCGTCGAAGTTGAGCGCGCCGACCCGCTGCCAGGGCGTTTTGCTGTCCGGGCGGGCCCAGACGACGTAGGCGGAGCTGCTCGAGTCGAGGCGCTCGGGCGGCGGGAGGTTCTTCGCGGTGATGTCGAGGCGGGTCATCGCCGCGTCGAAGTTGACGTCGGCCACGATCACGGCGTCGGCGCCCGGCGCCTTCCCCATGCCCTGCGGCGTGTAGCGCAGCGGGCCGCCGCAACCCGCCATCATCGCGCACGCAAACGCCACGACAGCGAGCCGCAGCACCTTGGAAACATGTCCTCTCATCTCGGTAGCTCCTCCTTCGTCCCTCTGCTGCGGGCCAAGACGCCTCGCGAGCCGCCGGCACCGGCCGGCGGCCAAAACTGCCGCGGCATCATAGCCGCTTTCGACGGCGCCGACGGCGCTCGCCGACGCAGGACGGCGGCCTGACGCGCTGGGCAAGCCGGCCGCTCCGCCGCCCCGCGCGCCTCGTTAACAGCACGGCGCCCGCAGGACAACAGCGCGGCGCCCGCAGGACCGCGGCGGGGCCCGGCCGGGTGGTGCAGTCAGTTGAACATGAAGGCGGGAAGGCGGGAAGAAAACCTGAATGATCTTCCCGCCTTCCCGCCTTCATGGGGAACCTCTCTGGGCAAATGACAGCACC
The DNA here is from genome assembly GCF_051521365.1 of Sorangium sp. So ce590. Classification (NCBI taxonomy): domain Bacteria; kingdom Pseudomonadati; phylum Myxococcota; order Polyangiales; family Polyangiaceae; genus Sorangium; species Sorangium sp. So ce590. Next base: position 1,509,930 of record NZ_CP150346.1, on the reverse strand, counting down.
CCCCGGCCGCCAGGCAGGCGGCGCATCGCCGGCGAGCGCGGCACGCGCGACAAGGTGTCCCCGGGTCGGCGAGCAAGGTGGACGGATCGCATGGCGAAGCGCCGGCCATAGACTAAAGTCTCGAAATCGAGATGGATTTGGCACACACACGGCTCGGAGCGCGGGGCGACCGCTGGGCGACCTCGAGGGGGATCCTGGACGTCCGCACGCCCGCGTTCGACGTCGTGACGCGGCGCTTCGAGGGGTACGCGACGCTCGAGCTCATCGAGCCCGCGGTCCGGCACGTGGAGGCCCTCATCGACTCGGGCCTGCATCCGATCGTGTTCGACGATTTCGAGCTCGGCACCGGCTATGACAGCGACGTCCGGGCCAAGCTCACGGCGTGGCACCTGCGGAACCCCGGCAAGCTGAAGGAGGTCCATATCCTCGTGAAGCCGGGGCTCGTCGCCATGGGCGTCACCGTCGCCAACCTCGCCACGGGCGGTCGCTTCAACATCTACACCGATCGCTCGGCGTTCGAATGGGCGCTCGCGGGCGTGCTGACGACGAGGATCACGGCGGGACCCGCCTCGTCGGTGCGCATGCCGTCCCCGCGCTGACGAGCGCCCCCGGCGACGCGCGGGTGGATCGCGCGCCGCCGACCCGCGCTCACGGGTGCTGCACGACCCCGTTCGACGGCACATTCCTCGAGCCGAGCGTGATCTCGCTCATCCGGCTCGGGTGCTTGCCTTCAATGCCATCGTAGTAGCGGCGAATCGTCGCCATATCGGCGTCGATGTCGCCCGTCGGGTGGAATACGTGGAGGATCCCGCCGCGCTTCTTGGAGAAATCGAGGTATCCGAGGAGGATCGGGACGCCGGCGCCGAGCGCCACGTAATAGAAGCCCGTCTTCCAGCGCTTCGTGCGCGAGCGCGTGCCCTCGGGCGCGATGATCAGCGTGAGCTCGTCGCTCTGCTTCAGCACGTCGGCCACGGCCGCGACGAGGTTGTTGCGGTCGCGGCGGTCGACGGGGACACCGCCGAGCCACCGGAAGAAGAAGCCGTAGGGCGCCTCGAAGAGGGTGTGCTTGCCGAGCCAGGAGAACTCGAGGCCGAGCGCGTAGCTCACCGCGAGCGTGAACGGGAAATCCCAGTTCGACGTGTGGGGCGCGGCGATCAGCACCGCCTTCGGCGGGAGATCCGCCACGCCCTCCACACGCCAGCCGAATACGGACAGCCAGGTGTGGGCGACAAACCGGCGAATGGCGCGGCGGGAGGCTGAAAAACTCGGGGCAGCGGCGCTCGGCATAGAGGACCTCGACGGTAAGCAGCCGGAGATTCGTCGTTGCCCGACCGGATGTCACGTCACGCTTCCGTCATCCACGCCGCGGCCGTGCGCGCGTGAAACGCAGCGCGGCGCGCACGGACGCAGCGCGGCGCGCACGGACGCAGCGCGGCGCGCACGGACGGACATGACGGCGCGCGCCGCGCTGCGCGCTCAGCGCCGCTCGAGGCCGTGCGGCTTGCCCTCGCCGTAGCCGGACAGCGTCTGCACCCCGATGACGGCCTTGTCGTGGAGCTCGTCGAGGTTCGCGGCGCCGGCGTAGGTGCACGCCGACTGCACGCCGGTGATCATCTCGATCAGGATGGCGCCGACGCTCTCGCGGCCGTCGTGGATGTAGATGCGCGACGTCGAGATGCCCTCGCGGAAGAAGACCTTCTTGGCGCGCTCGAACGGGTCGAGATCGGCGGTGCGCTCGCTGACCGCGCGGGCGCTCGCCATGCCGTAGTTCTCCTTGTAAAGCAGCCCATCGCGGTCCTCCATCACGTCGCCCGGGCTCTCGTAGGTGCCGGCGAGGGTCGTCCCGACCATGACGCGCGAGGCGCCGGCGGCGAGGTAGAGCGCGACGTCGCGCGGGTGACGGACGCCGCCGTCGGCCCAGACGCGCTTGCCGTGGCGGCTGGCCTCGCGGGCGCACACGCGCACCGAGGAGAACGTCGGCCGGCCGGCGCCGGTCTGCATGCGCGTCGTGCACATGGCGCCGGGGCCGACGTTCACCTTCACGATGTCGGCGCCCGCGTCGATGAGGTCGCGCGTGCCCTCCGCCGTGCAGACGTTGCCGGCCACGAGCGGGACGGCGTCGCCCGTCGCCCGCCGCACCGCGCGGACCGCCTCGATCATCCGCCGCTGGTGGCCGTGCGCCGTGTCGAGCACGATCGCGGAGACGCCGATCTCGATCAGGCGCGCGGCGCCCTGGGCCGCCTGCGCGGAGATGCCGATCGCCGCGGCGACCATGAGGTCGCCGCGGTCGTCGAGCGTCGGCCTGAGCAGCTCGAGGCGCACGGCGTCGTCGCGGGTCAGCACGCCGTGGAGCCGCCCCTCCTGGTCGAGCACGGGCACCGCCTTCACGCGCGCGTCCTCCATCAGCAGGAACGCGGTCCGGTTCGGCGTGCCCGCCTGGATGGTGATGAGGCGCGACGACATGAGCGCGGACGCAGGCGTGTACTGGTCGCGGTTGCGCAGGTCGGCGTGGGTGACGATGCCGATGGGGCGGCGCTCGTCGTCGACAACGACCACCAGGTCGTGCGACCGCTTCCGGATGATGCCGTGCACGTCGCGGAGCGTCGCCCGCGGCGAGACCGAGAGGGGCGTGTCGTACCGCGGATCGGCGCGCTTGATGTGGCGGACGATGCGCTCGACCGTGTCGAGATCCATGTCCTGCGGGAGCACGCCGAGGCCGCCGAAGCGGGCCATCGTCTCGGCCATCCGCTTGCCGGTGACGGCGTTCATGTTCGCCGAGACGATGGGGTGCGAGCCGCCGGGGAAGTCCGTCGGGCGCAGGTCGGTCTCGAGGCGGGAGCCGCCGGCGAAGTAGCCGGGGGTCAGGAACACGTCTTCGAGGGCAAGCTCCAGGCTCTCGTCACGCTCGGGGTGGAGGAAGCGCATGCATGGCTCCGATCAAGGGGGGTCGCGCCGCGATGGCGGCGCGACCCGACAGTCTAGTGCCGGTGGCCCAGGCCCGTCGCCGATTGCGCGGGAGGTCCTCCGAGGGCCTACCGATCGGATGGAGACCGGCAGGCACGACGGGCGACGTCGGGCGACGCGGCGATGACGCTGTCCAGGACCGCGGCGATCCGGGCGGCGGCGGCCTCGGACGAGAGCTCGCGGGGCGGCGGCGCAGGGACCGGCAGGGCGCCCGTCTCCCGGAAGCGCGCGAGGTGGCGCGCGAGCGCCGCGGCGAGGCCCTCGACGTCGGCCGGCGAGACGCGGGCGTTGTCGTCCCGGTGCGCGAGCAGCTCGTCGACCTCGGGGCTCGCCGCGGCGCTGACGATCGGCATGCCCGACGCGGCGTAGTCGTAGGTCTTCGCGGCGATCCGCAGCACGACGCGGGGGGCCACCACGGTGAGCAGCACGTGCGCCCGCCGCAGCTCGCCCATCACGTCGCGCTGCGGGATCGGCGGCAGCATCTCGATGTACGGGGTGAGCCCGAGCCGCTCGAAGCGGTCGCGATCGTAGGCGGACGTGCGGCCGATCTGCCGCAGGACGAGGTCGCCGGGCGCGAGCCGCTCGCGGTCGATCAGCCGCCGCAGCGCGGCCCCGATCGCGTCGGCCGAGGTCTCCTCCCGCAGCGTGCCGAGGTGGAGGATGACGAAGCTGCGCGGCGGCTCCGGCGCAGAGGCCGGCGCGTACAGCGCGAGATCGAAGTGGTTGCGCACGAAGGACGACTTCGTCGCGAGCTCGGGGAACCGCGCGCGATAAGCCTCGAGAGCGCTCCTCGTGTTGAGGATCACGTGGTCGGCGCCCGCGAGCCAGCGGCGCTCGATGCGCGGCACGAGGGCGCGCCGCGCCCGCTCGGCCAGGCCGGACGGGGGGCCATGGCCGCTCTCGTGCAGCGACCACGGGTCGCGCAGGTCGAGCACGAGCGGGACGCCGAGCGCGCGCTTCACGTGGAGGCCCACCGGGCAGGCCGAGAACGGGCCGGCGCTCACCACGACGGCCTGCGCGCCGGCGCGACGGGCGAGCGAGACGGCGACGCGCGCGGCGTGGGGCGCGTGCAGGATGCAGCGATCGGTGAGCGCCCGGAACGGGCGGAGCCCCACGAGCGGGCCCCCGGGTCGCGCCCGGCGCGGGACGCGCGCGCGCAGGGCGGCGAACGCCGCCTCGGCGGCGAGGACGGCCGGGTCGAGGTACGCATCGGCGACCTCCACCTCGGGCGGCAGCGCCGCGAGGAGCCCGTCGTCGCGCGCATCTCCGGGGAAGGTCGCGGACAGGACGACGGGACGGAAGCCGTGGCGCGGCAGGTGCCGCGCCAGCTTCACCCAGCGGAACGCGCCCACGCTCGTCTGCGGCGCGAAATAGGGCGAGATCAGCAGGAACGGGCGCACGGTCGGGGGATCCATCGCAACGTGCCAGGCGCTCGGGCGCTCAGGCGTCACGCGGCGGCCCGTCGCCGGCGCTCGTCCCGCGGCCGCGGCCGAGCAGGTCCGCGTAGAGCGCGAAGAGCGCGTCGAAGTGGTCGTCGCTCGCGGGCAGCCGCTCGCCCGCGGCCCGGGCCGCCGCGGCGCGCTCGCCCCGGGGGCGCTGCAGCACGCGCTCGATCGCGGCCGCGACCTCGGCGGCCGAGGCGCGCGGCGGGTACGCCTCGGCGGCGCCGGGGCTCACGAAATCCGTCGCGGCGCCGGCCGCGGGGACGACGAGCGGCAGGCCCGAGCAGAGCGCCTCGCCCAGCACGAAGCCGAACGTCTCGGCGGCCCCCCCGTGGACGAACACGTCGGCGCTGGCGAGCAGCGCCGCGTAGGTGGCGCGGTCCTTCGCGAAGCCGAGGAAGCTCACCTGCGGCAGGCCGGCCGCGCGCCGCTCGAGGCGCGCCCGCTCCGGCCCGTCGCCCAGCACCACGAGCGCCACCGGGCGCCGCGCCGCGAGCTCCCGCGCGGCGTCGATCACGAGCGCGACCCGCTTCTCGACCGCGAGCCGGCACGCGACGAGCAGCAGCGTCGCCGACGGGTCGTCCGCGAACCGGCCGAGCAGGCTCCGCCGCAGCGAGGGGTCCGCGCGCGAGGGGTCGAACGACTCGCGCCTCACGCCGAAGGTGACGCGGTGGACGCGCTCGCAGCCGTGCGCGCGGAGCTGCTCGGCGATGAACGTCCCCGGGGCGATCGTCGCGTCGAACCGCCGCGACAGGGCCCGCGGCCAGGCGAACAGCGCGCCCTCCAGCGCGCGGGCGACCGCGCGCGGGCGCACCCGGTCGAGCAGCGGCGCGGCGTACGTGCTGATCTGGTCGGAGTGGTACACGAACGTGCGGAGCGGGACCGAGCGCTCGGTCGCCGCGACGAGCGCGGCCGTGTACGGCGCGCTCGCCTGCAGCACGTCGGGGGCCTCGCGGCGGATGATCGCGCGGACCGCGCCGAGCCGGAGGAGGGCGTGGTAGGTCGGGTCGTACGGCATCGGCGGGCCGGCCACCCGCACGATGCGGCCCTGCTCGAGCGGCACCACCTCGTCGCGCGGCCCGGGCGCCACGACGACGACCTCGTGGCCGCGCCGGCTGCCCTGGCGCACGAGCTCCTCGAGGTACGACCGCACGCCGCCCCCGCGCGACGAGAAGAACTCCGCGACGTCGAGGATCTTCATGAGTGGTGGCTCCCGCGGAAGAGGAGGCCGCCCCGCCACGCGCCCCGCATCTTCCCCGCGCGGTTCATGACATGGAGCAGCGCCGGCAGGAACAGGAGCGCGCTCGCCACGCACGCGATCTCGCCGCTCACCGCGACCCAGCCGAACGAGTTCAGCGCCTGGTTGTCGGCGAAGACGAGCGAGCCGTAGCCGAGCACGGTCGTGTAGCTGCAGAGCGCCACCGGCCCGGCCGAGCGCTTCACCGCGAGCGCCACGTCGCCGCCGAGCAGCCGCGCGCGGTCGAAGACGTTGAACGGGTACTCGGCGCCGATGCCGAACGTGATCGGGAGGGCGATGAAGTTCAGGAAGTTGATCTTCACGTCGAGCATGGCCATCGCCACCGCCGTCGCGAGCACGCCGAGCACGAGGGACGACAGGACCGAGAACGCCCCCATCAGGCTGCCTGTCGCGAGCACCACCACGACCGTGACGGCCAGGAACGACGCCGCCGTCGCCAGCGGGCCGTCGCGCTCCATCGACCGGATCATCTCGGCGAAGACCGTCGGCCTGCTCGCCGTCACGACCTGCGTCCCGTCGGGGAGGACCACGTTGCCGGTCGTGTTCGCCATGCGGAGGAGGTTCTTGCCGTTCGAGAACGAGACCTCGTTCTTGTACTTCACGTAGAACACCGTGCCCACGACCCCGTTGTTCTCCTCGAACCTGCGCCGGATGAGGTCGGGCAGATCCTGGGGCGTGATCACGCGCAAGGTCTCCGGCGGCTTCATGAGCAGGGCGCGCTCCCGCTCCTCCGGGGTCAGCGCCTTCAGCACGCGCGGGGTCAGCCGGTCGCGGATCCGCCCCAGGATCTCGATCTTGCGGCGCTGCTCCTCGGGCGAGCCGGGGAGGGCGTCCGCGATGGTCGCGACGTCGGCCACGAGCTTCCCTTGCGGGTCCTTCGCGTCGTTCACCAGGATCTGCGCCTTGATGGCCGGCACCTGCTCGGGGCTGTCGGCCAGCATCATCGCGCCCGCGACGTTCATCTTGCCGCCGAAGACCTCGGACGCCTTGCGCGACCAGCTCCCCGCGCCCTTCTCGCGCGAGCTCTTCGAGCCGAGGCGCGCGAAGTTGTACTCCCACGGGTCCCTCACGTACTCGGGGAGCTTCCACGCCGCGAGGAGCAGGGTGATCGGCGCCATGGCGAGGAGCACGACCGGCCACCGCTTCGTCACGCGGGCGAGCGCCCGCGCCCCGGGCCCGGCGGTGCCCTCCTCCGAGACGCGCGGCGGCGGATCGCGCAGCCAGCGCGGGAGCCTCGCCTGGATGCGCTCGATGGCGACCAGCGTCGCGGGCACGAGCGGCACGATGGAGGCCCACACCATGAGCATGCCGACGAAGCCGATCGTGCCGAACTGGCTGAACCCGCGGAAGTGCGTGATCGTGAGCGACCCGTACGCGATCGCCGCCACGCACGCCCCGACGAGCTCGGCCCGGAACGCGTTGACGACCGCCTCGCGCCGCGCCTCGTCCGCGGCCATGCCGCGCGCGCGGAAATCGCGGTACCTGGACAGGAGCACGATCGGGTAGTTGACGCCGTTGCCGACGATGATCGCCCCGAGGAACGCGCCGACCGTGTTGACGTAGCCGTAGGTCGCCGTCGCGAACGCGTACCCGGCGCTGGCGCCGAACGCCGTGGGCAGGAAGATCACGAGCAGCGACCAGGGCGAGCGGTAGTAGATCACCACGCCGCCGAGGATCAGCACGAGCGCGAGCGCGGTGGCCCACACCGCCTCGCTCACGAGCGACCGCTGCTCGGCGATCGCGTTCGGGATGTCGCCCGCGTACCCGACCTGCATGGCCGGGTGGAACTTCGCCGGGTCGAGGCGCCCGACGAGCGCGGTCACGTCGTCGAGGAGCTGGGCCGCGCTGCGATCGCCCATCCCGGCGCTCCGCGAGACGATGCGGATCCCGACCATGCGGCCGTCGGGCGTGGCGAAGTAGCCGCTCGGGAACTCGTCGATCTTCTTCAGCCGCCGCTCGAGCTCCGCCCAGGTCTCGTCGAGCGCCGTGCCCTTCTCGGCCGGCGCGCCCGCCGCCTGGCCCCCGCTCGCGCCGCCGCTCTCGCCCGCGTCCAGGTCGTCGATGAGGCCGCTCCGCAGCGCGATCTCGAGCTCGATCGCCTCGTCCGCCTGCTCGAGCTCCCGGACGCCGGCGTAGAGCCACTTGTTCTCGTCGAAGAAGCGGCGCACCTCCTTCGTGCCGGTCTCGACGTAGCGGATGAGCGACGCGGGCCCGCACGCCGCGCGGCACGCGTCGTCGGCGCACGCCGCGAGGCAGGCCGCGCGCCGCCGGAGCGGCTCTTCCAGCTGCTCCGAGAGCGCGTCGATGAACCGCTCGTTCGCGCCGCGCTCCGGCGACTCGGCGATCACGATGAGCTGCGCGCCGCCGTCCACGCGCTTGGCCTGGCGCTCGTACGCCATGAACGCCGGGCTGTCGCTCGGCAAGAGCTCCCGGAGCTCCGTGCGCAGCTCGAGCTGCGAAGCGTACCCCCATAGCCCTGCCATGGCGGCGATCGCGAGTCCGATCACGAGCCAGGGTCGGCGCCCGCTGAAGTCGACGAGCGCCCCGATCATCCTGAGGAGCATTGCGAAAGACACCTCGAGCCGGCGCCGCGCGGAGGGCGACGCCGGGCAGGTCTACCATGCGCGCCAGGCGCGCATGGTGGTCAATGGCTAGACGGACCTCATGCGCAGAACGACGGCTGGATGCCCTTCGGCCGCGGCGCCGCGGCCGGGCGCAGGTGACCGAAGGCGAACAGACCGCCGGTGAAGCCCAACCAGGAGCGGAAGTGACGGAAAGTCTCCAGCCACTGGAGCGCCTTCGGCCCGTCGACGAGCGGCCGGAGGCCGGACCCAGCAGCGTGCTCACGCGCGTTGACGAAGGCGTTCGCGATCATCCTCTGGACCACGAGCGGCGAGGAGCGCTCGCGCGCGCGCTGCGCGGCCGCGCTCCCGAGCCGCGCGGCGGCCTGCGGGTCGCGCGCGAGCGCGAGCGCGGCGTTGCCGAACGCGGCGTTCGCCTTGTCCTCGGGGAGCGTCCCGCGGCCCGGCTCGAGCAGCAGGCCGTTGTAGCCGCTCTGGATCTGCGAGCTCACGCCCATGCCGTCGGCGAACGCGACCGTCGGGGTGCCGCACCAGAGGGCCTCGCTGAGCACGTTGCCGAACGTCTCGCTCAGCGACGCGTGAAGGAACGCCGTCGCGTGCCGGTAATAGTCCGAGATGCGGCTGTACGGCACCTCGCCCGTCATGATCACCCGCCGGGCGACGCCGAGCTCGCGCGCCAGCGCCGCGTACGCCGCGCTGTCGGGCCCGTCGCCGACGAGCGTGAGCGTCGCCTGCGGGTGGTGCGGCGCGATGTGCTCGGCGAAGATGCGGATCAGCCGGTGCTGCGACTTCTCGCGCGTGTGGCGCCCGGCGCAGACGAAGCGCGGGCCGCGCGCGTCCAGCCCGCGCTCCTCGAGCATCGGCGCGTACGGGTCGGGGCCGAGCGGGCGATCGAACACGTCCTCCGGGACCATCCGCGGGATGACGTGGATGGGCACAGTCACCCCGCGTTCGCGCCAGTAGTCGCGCAGCCCCTCGCTCAGCACGACGAGCCCGTCGCCCTGGTTGTACAGGTCCACGAAGAGCCGCTCCATCGGGGCGCGCAGCGTCTTGTGGAGCACGGTGTGGACCGCGCCGATCCGGGACACGCGCTCCGGCAGGAGGACGTCGTACGCGGCCGCGAGGTGCGTCGTGTTCACGCAGAGCAGCGGGATGCCGCGCATCTTGCGGAGCCAGATGCCGAACTCGACGAGGAGCGTCGTGGTCTGGGCGAAGCAGATGTCGAAATCCCACCGCATCGGATCGAACACGAAGGACTCCAGGGGCATCGGCAGGTGCACCCCCGGATAGGTGCGCAGCGGCAGGCTGGGCAGGGCGATGGTGCCGGGCGGCATCTCGTCGGCCGAGGCGTCCGGATCCCGCGGTCCGATCAGTGTTGCCTGGTGACCACAGGTGTTGAGCGCGCGATACAGGGCCCGCGTCTGGAAGACGGCCCCGTTCGCGTAAGGAATGCGCGTGAAGTCGCTGAGGATGGCGACCTTGAGCGGTCGCCCGTTGGCTCCGGAGAGGGCAGCGAAGGGATTTTCGGGAAGCGCCGCCTGCGCCCTGACGAGGGAATGCCCTCCCCGCGCCGATCCGGTCGATGAAGTGTGGCGCACCGACGCGATCGCCTCGTGCTGTGCGCGATCGATCCGGTGCTCACCGAGCGGCCGTATTGCATCCATGGTCATCTTCGTTGCTCCTTCGAGAAGCGGCGCAGACCGCCGTCAACGACCGGTGCGCGCGGCGCAACGATCGATATGACGTTCATGTCGTGCCTCTGGCAGCCGTGTCGTTCCGCGCCCGCGAGCGCAGCCTGCCGCTGGCCACAGCATGCTGGCCACAGCAGCCATTCCTCGCCCTCGTAAGTCCGGGTCGGCGGGGACGTTTAGCAAACCCTGTGCCGATTTCACACCTGTCGTCGTCGCGCAAGTGCGAACGCGACGATGCACCTAGGCGATTCTGCGCGCCTCATCAAGCAGGGCGAGCACGGCCGATGGCGCATCCGGGAGCGTGCCCGCGAGGTCGACGCGCGCGAAGTCGCCTGCGCGGACGCGCTCGAAGAAGCGCGCCACGCAGCGCGACGAGAGCGACGCGAACGAGCGCGCGACGGCGACCCCGGCGCGCGCGGCCAGGCTCGCGTTGAGCGCCTGCTCGTGATCGTGCTCGGCGTGGAGGGCCAGCACGGGCTTGCCGGCGAGGACGCACTCGGCGAGCAGGTTGCTCCCGGCCGAGGCCACGACGGCGGAGGCGGCGGCGAGGTGGGCGAGGAAATCGCGGCTGTCGAACGGCATCGCCTGCACGCCGGGCACGCGCAGGTCCGGGTCGCCGAACGCGACGACGCGCCGCCCGCCCGCCGCGACGAGCTCGATCGCCGCGCGCGCGTTGCGATCGCGGAAGTAGCAGACGACCGCGCCGGGCGCGATCCCCTGCCCCGAGCCCGCGGGCGGCCGCCGCGGCGCCGGGCGCGCGACGATCGTGCGCGGCGCGGCCGGCTCGGCGGGCAGGAAGTGGACGGCGACCGCGTAGGTCCGCCGGGTGACGGCCCACGTCGTGCGGCGGCACGCGAGCCTCCGCAGGCGCGGCAGCTCCTCGGGGAGGCGGCAGCGCGAGAAGAGGAGGTCGTGGCCGAGCGCGACGGCGGGGATCCCGAGCGCGCGGGCGGCGAGCAGCGAGGGCACGTCCCCGTCGCTCAGGATGGCGTCGGGCCGGAAGCCCGCCTGCTCGACGATCTCCTTGGCGAGGCGGCGCGGGAGCTCGAGCACGCCCCCGAGGCCGGGGTAGATGGGCCGGACGAGGCGGTGCTCCGGCAGGGCGCCGAGCAGATCCGCCGCCTGGCCGCCGCCGTAGATCCTGAGCTCGTGGCCGCGCTCGCGGAGGGCCCCCGCGATCGCGAGCGCGCGGCTCGCGTGCCCGCGCCCGCGGCCGTGGACGTAGTAGCCGATCCTCGCCACGGGCCGATCAGAGCTCGATCTGCGCGCTCGGCACGGCGCGGATCTCGCGCGGGCGCCCGTCCATCATGACGCCGAAGCCGTCCAGCAGCCGGTTGTGGTGCGCGACGATCGCCGCCGCCGTGAGCGCCGGGCTGTCCGAGGTGCCGTGCGCGTCGGCGGCGAGCGTCACGCCGAAGCCGAGGGTCACCGCGCGCCGGCAGGTCGTGTCCACGCAGAACTCCGTCTTGCAGCCCGCGACGACGAGGTGCTCGACCCCGAGCCGCTCGAGGCGCCCGGCGAGCTCGGTCTCGAAGAACGCGTCGCAGGCGAGCTTGCGGACCCGCGCCTCGCCGTCCGCCGGCGCGATCGACGGGTGGATCTCCCACGCGGCGGAGCCCACCTCCCCCACCTCGTCGTCCTGCACGAAGATCACCGGCACGCCGCGAGCGCGGGCGCGCGAGAGGAGCCCTCCGATGCGCGCGAGCAGCCCGCTCGCCCCCTGCACGGGCGCCTCCCCGTCGAGGACGCCATTCTGCACATCGATGATCACGAGCGCGGTCGTCTGCTTCATTTCCGTTTCCCTCTGGCCCCCCGGGCGCCGGCGATTTCCTTCACCTGCTCGTACCGAAAGCAGCTCACGAGGTGGTCGTTGACCATCCCGGTCGCCTGCATGAGCGCATAGCAGATGGTCGAGCCGACGAACTTGAAACCGCGGCGCGCGAGATCCTTGCTGAGCGCATCCGAGATCGCCGTCTTCGCGGGGACCTCCGGGAGGGCGCGGAACGCGTTTACAACGGGCGCCCCGCCGACGAAACCCCAGAGGTACGCGTCGAAGCTGCCGTGCTCGCGCTGCACCTCCAGGAAGCGCTGCGCGTTGGTGACGGCCGACGCGACCTTGAGCCGGTTGCGCACGATGCCGGGGTTCGCGAGGAGCTTCTCGACGCGCGCGGGCGTGAAGCGCGCCACGCGGGCCGGGTCGAAGCCCGCGAACGCCTCGCGGTATGCCGCCCGCTTGCGCAGCACGGTGAGCCAGCTGAGCCCCGCCTGCGCGCCCTCGAGGATCAGCATCTCGAAGAGGGCGTGGTCGTCGTGCAGCGGCACGCCCCACTGCTCGTCGTGATAGGCGGCGTACTCTGGATCCGCGGTCACCCAAGGGCATCGCTCCGGCATCGCGCGGCACTGTAGCAGCCCTCCCTCCGGGCGATCCCACGGACCCACGAGATCCCGCGCCATCCCGCGTGACCGCGCGACGTGCGCTTTGACTCCCCGCCAGCGCAGAGCTCCAATGGGGCCAGCACCCTGGGCCGCGCCGCACCATGACCGCCTCGAGCAGCTCTCATCCGATGGGATCCCTGGGGTCTCGCGGCGCCACCTCGACGGAGGAGCGCCGCGCGATGGCGCGGGGCCTCCCCACGGCCCTCGTGGCCTGGCCCACGTTCGCGGCGCTCGACGTGTTCGTCGTGCTGGCGGTGTTTCCGAGCGCCTCCATCGCCCGGCTGCTGCTCTACCGGCTGTTCGGCGAGATCATCCTGCTCTGGCTCTACCTCCTCGCCCGGCGCCAGCAGACCTCGGCCGAGCTCCTCGACGCGGCGCACGTGTTCGCGGTCTGGAGCACGGCGGGGCTGATCTCGGTGATGGCCCTGGAGCTCGGGGATCTCACCTGGAACTACATGCACGGGCTCTCGATCGTGATGCTCGTCGACGCGACGATCCTGCCCACGCACTTCACGCGCTCGCTCCGGATGACGCTCCCGGTGGCGCTGAGCTTCCCGATCATCATGGGCGCCGGGGCGTCCCTCGACCCGGCGCTCGCGGCGCAGTGGACGTCGCCGCGGTCGCTCGTGATCTTCGCCTGCAACTACATCTTCGTGTTCGCCACCGCGATCCTCGTGTCGGCGGCGAGCCACGGCCTCTGGTCGGCGCGCCAGCAGGTCTACGAGGCCCGCAAGCTCGGCCGCTACCGGCTCGTGGCGCCGGTCGGCCGGGGCGGGCAGAACGAGGTGTGGCTCGCCTGGGACGAGTCGCTCCGCCGCGACGTGGCGCTGAAGCTGCTCCGCAGCGAGAGCAAATCCGAGAGCGACGTGCGCAGCTTCGAGCGCGAGGCGCGCGCGACGAGCCGGCTCACGTCGCCGCACACGATCCGGATCTTCGATTTCGGGGCGAGCAGCGACGGCATCTTCTACATCGCGATGGAGCACCTGGCCGGCGCCGACCTGGCCACCCTGGTGCGCGATCACGGCCCGATGCCCGCCTCGCGCGTCGTGCACTTCGCGCGGCAGGCCTGCCTCTCGCTGGCGGAGGCGCACGACGCGGGCGTCATCCACCGCGACATCAAGCCTCACAACCTCTACATCACGCGCGTCGGCGACGAGCAGGACGTGCTCAAGGTGCTCGACTTCGGGATCGCGAAGCAGGTGACCCTGCAAGGGGACGCGAGCATGACGGACGTCGGCGTGATCAAGGGAACGCCGACCTACATGTCACCGGAGATGATCTCGGCCGGCACGGTCGACGCTCGCAGCGACATCTACTCGCTCGGGGTCACGCTCTATTACCTGCTGACGGGGGTGGCCCCGTTCGAGGGCCGGAGCTTCGGCAAGCTCGTCTACTCCCACCTGACGATGCCGCCGATCCCGCCGTCGCTCCGCTCGCCGTGGCCGCTGTCGTCGGAGCTGGAAGAGGTGGTGATGCGGTGCCTCGCCAAGCGGCCCAGCGATCGTTACCAGAGCGCGCGCGAGCTGCTCACCACGCTCGACGCATGCGCCCCGGCGCCGCCCTGGACGCCGGAGGACGCGAGGAGCTTCTGGGCAGCGCGCGCGGCGATGCCGCGCGGCGAGCCCCCGCCCCCGGATCCCGGCCCCACCCTGCGCCTGCGGCCGGAGAAGGCCGTGCCCGTGGCGTGAGGCGCGCCACGGAGCTGCACACGCGCCCGCGGGCACCCCGGTCCTGCCCACGCCCCGCGGCGCCGCTCGCGGAAATATCGTGAGGGTCGCACCGGCGGAGGACCTGGAGTGTCGACGGGGACTCCCCCTCTCGCACGCCGGCCGCATCGGTGGGCCCGCGCGCTCGGAAGGGGCGGCATGCCGCATGCTTGAGCTCTGGAGCCAGAGAGGCATCGGCGCCGGGATCGAGCGCCAGGAGGGAAGCACCGCATGGCCTCGGTCGAGGGATTCATCGTGTGGTTCACCGGGCTCTCCGGGTCCGGCAAGTCGACGCTGGCTTCCATGCTGGCCGCCGAGCTATCGCAGCGGGGCGTGCACGTCGAATCGCTCGACGGCGACGTCGTCCGGATGCACCTCTCGAAGGGGCTCGGGTTCTCGCGCGAGGACCGGGACACGAACATCCGGAGGATCGGCTTCGTCGCCAAGCTCGTGGCCCGCTCCGGCGGGTGCGCGATCACCGCGGCCATCAGCCCCTATCGCGCGATCCGCGACGAGCAGCGGCGCGCGATCGGGCGCTTCTGCGAGGTGTACTGCGAATGCCCGATCGACGTGCTCGCGCGCCGGGACGCCAAGGGGCTCTACGCGCGCGCCCTCGCCGGCGAGATCAAGGGGTTCACCGGCGTCGATGACCCGTACGAGCCGCCGCTGTCCCCCGAGGTGGTCGTGCACACCGATCGGGAGTCGCCCCGCGAGAGCCTCGCCAAGATCATCGCCGGGCTCGAGGTGCTCGGGTACCTCCGCCCGCGCGACTGGCCCGCCGAGCCGACGCGCGACGGAGATACCCGCGAACGCGGCGCCCCGGCCCGTGCCGGCGGCCTCGTGCCGCCGCACGGCGGCGAGCTCGTCGATCGGATCGCCCGCGACGAGGCCGCGCAGCAGCTCCGCGAGCGCGCGGCCGGCCTGCCCCGGGTGGCCCTCGACGCGCGGGGAGCGAGCGATCTGGAGCTCATCGGGAACGGCGCCTACTCCCCCCTCAAGGGCTTCATGACCCAGCGGGACTACCTGCGCGTGGTCCGCGACCGGCGGCTCGAGAGCGGCGCCGTCTGGTCGATCCCGATCACGCTCGCGGTGTCGAGGGAGGCCGCCGCCGGCCTCTCCGTCGGCGCCGAGGTGGCGCTCGCGTCGCCGGACGGGCGCGTCGTCGGCGTGCTCGAGCTCGGCGATCGCTGGGCACCGGACAAGGATCTCGAGGCGCGCCATGTCTACGGGACGACCGACGCGAGCCACCCGGGGGTCTCGTACCTGAGATCGTCGGGCGACGTGTACCTCGGCGGCGAGGTCCGGCTGGTCGATCGTTCCGTGGTGCCCCTGTTCCCGCAGTACCCGCGCGATCCGGCCGCGACGAGGGCCGCCTTCGAGGCGCGAGGCTGGCGCAGGGTGGTGGGGTTCCAGACGCGCAACCCGATCCACCGGGCGCACGAGTACCTCACCAAGTGCGCGCTCGAGATCACGGACGGGCTCCTGCTCCACCCGCTCGTCGGGGCGACCAAGGCCGGCGACGTCCCGGCGGACGTCCGGATGCGCTGCTACGAGGTCCTGCTTGAGCGGTACTACCCCGAGGACCGGGTCGTCCTCGCGCTCTACCCCGCCGCCATGCGCTACGCAGGCCCGCGCGAGGCCCTCTTTCACGCGATCGTGCGCAAGAACTACGGCTGCTCCCACTTCATCGTCGGGCGCGACCACGCCGGCGTCGGGCGGTTTTACGGCCCGTACGACGCGCAGCGGGCGTTCGACGACTTCCTCCCGAGCGAGCTCGGCGTCGAGCCGCTCCGGTTCGAGGAGGCCTTCTGGTCGACGACCGTCGGCGGGATGGCGACCGAGAAGACCGCGCCGGGGGGTCCGGCGACGCGCATCGCCCTCTCCGGGACCCAGGTGCGCGAGATGCTGCGGGCAGGGAACCTGCCTCCGCCCGAGTTCAGCCGCCCCGAGGTGGCGCGAATCCTCCTGGAAGCGGCCCAGGGGCAAGCGCTCGCCCGCGCTGGATGACGCTGCCGGCGCGGTGCGTGCCCCTTGCCACGGAACTGAACACCCAGCGTGGCACGGAGCTGCATGCGCGCCGGCACGCCGCCCTAGCGCCGCCACGCCGCCCTAGCGGAGCACGAGCCGGCCGAGCATGAACGCGGCTGCCGCGAGCATGATGCCGCCGAACGCGCGGCGCAGCGCCTCCGCGCTGACGCGCGTGGAGAGCCGGGCGCCGGCCACGCTCCCGGCGCACTCGGCGACGGCGAGGTAGGTGGCGATCCGCCATTCGATCGACGGGTGGGGGAGGTGGCCCGCCAGACCGGCCAGCGTATTCATCGCTATCACCAGGATTGAGGTGCCGATCGCGGCGCGCATGGGGGTGCGGACAACCACGACCAGGAGGGGAACGATCGCGAACCCGCCGCCGAGGCCGACCAGGCCGGTCAAGCCGCCGACCAGGAGCCCCCCCGTCGCCAGCACCGCCATCGACTGCCCGCGCGGGCGCGATCCGCCGGGGTCCAGCGGCAGCGGAGGGCGCTTGCCGAGCATCGCCACCGCCGCCACCACCGTGGCGAGGAGGAAGATCATCAGCAGGACCTCCTGCGGGATCAGCGCCGAGATGCGCCCGCCGAGGAAGGCGCCGGTCATCGAGGCCAAACCGACGCCGAGCGCTGCGCGCCAGGCGACGGCACCCGCCCTGGCGTAGGGGATGACGGCGATGGCGCTCATCAGCGCGACGACGAGGAGCGAGGTCGCGATGGCGCGGTCGAGCTCGAGCCCGGCCACGCGCGTCAAGAGCAGCACGGTGAGGATCGAGGGGCCGGCCCCGAGGAGCCCAGCCGTGACGCCGATGCACACGCCGAGCGTTGCGATCAGGTACGCTGCCGCCATGTAGCTGCACCTCGCCCCTGATGTCCATTACCGGCGCCGCCGGCGCTCGCCGCTCCCGCGGCCCATGTCCACAGACCTCGCCGGGTCAGGCGACGGCCGCCATCCCGGCCCGCTCGTCGCCGGTCTCCAGCCAGCGGGCGCACTCCTTCCCGAGCGTCTTCAGGGCCATGCGATCGAAGCGCTCGATCTGCTCCGGGGTGAGCTCGGAGCGGTGGTCGCGGGTCGGACCCTTGTGGAAGAACGCCTTGGGATCGACCATATGCGCGCCGCCAAACGGCGCCATCTGCTCGGCCCGGCTGCGCATGTAGCCGAAGGAGCACTGCTCCACGATCCGATCCATCCGCAGCCGCGCCGGCTCGACACCGATGAACTCCGCCATCCGCGCGATCTGGCCGCGGAGGTCCTCCTTCAGCCGGCCGTAATGGATGAGGAGCACGTTCGGCTCGCCCCTGAACGCCCACCACGACCTCACCACGTCGAACAGGTTACAACAGCCGTACCCGTCGGTGTCCAGCCACCGATCGAAGAACCCCCGCATGCTCTCGGGGATCACGAGCGGCGTCCGGTCGCCGGACCACTCCGCGTGGATGCGGTTGATGGTGGCCATGGTCGCCGAAGAGAACTGCTTCAGGTAGTTGTGGAAGCTGATCCCGAGGTCCTTGCCGTTCCTGCCGACGAACAGGTAGCGCGCCTGCGGGGCGATGGGCACGGCGTCCGCGGGCAGGTGCGACTTGATCACCCGCCGCTGCCCGCGCTCGCGCTGCCGCTGTAGCACCGCCAGCATCGCGGCGTGATCGCCGAAGCTGGAGTCGAGCCAGGGGGAGGTGTCCGACAGCCCCTGCTCCCGCTCCTCTCCGTTGTCGAGGATCTGCTGGAGGATACGCTGTGTCCACGTGGTGCCCGCCTTGAATGGGTCCACCACGACGATGTCCCCGGAGACGAAGCCGCCCTGAGCCACGAAATCCCCCCAGACCAGCGAGCTGGAGAGATAGTCCCGGACGACGCGCGTCGGCATGATCAGCTCGTTCTTCATCGCTACCTCGCTCCCGGTTCGGCGCAGGCCGCTCGCTCATGTGAGCAACGGATCGCCAGCATCGGCTGTCGGCTGAGGGCGTCCAAGAACCGGACCAGTGCATCGGGTGCCCGGCAGGAAAACGAAGGGGTGCTCCCAGCTGCCCATCGACCTGATCGCGCCGACGAGGGCGGAGCGGCCTCGGCGGCCCGAGGCGAGATACGGAGCCGCGAGGTGCTTCAGGACCGGCTCGCCTCGAGCTGCGCCCTGTCCGGGAAGCGCCACGAGGCCGGCGGCGGCCATCGCGTCGATGAGGTGGACTGCCCATCCAGCTGGAGCACAGGGCGCTTGTCGATCGCCGGCGCCGGCAACGGCCGCTCGCCCCGCGCCGCCAGGATCGAGTTGTAAAAGGCGCGGGCGCTCTCGTCCCACCCCTTGCACCCGGCGAGCGCCACGATCCGCTCGGGCTCGTACGGCGCGTACGCCGCGCGCACCAGGGCCTGAGACAGCGCATGCAGATCACCGGGCGAGACGAGCTCGCCGAGCTCGGGGCAGCTCAGCACGTCGGGGATGCCCCCGACCCGCGTCGCGACGACGCGGCGGCCGGACGCGAGCGACTCGATCACGACGTTGGGCGTGCCCTCATGATGGCTCGGCAGGACGAGCGCATCGCAGGCGGCGACCCAGCGCGCCACCTGGTCGTGCGGCAGGCGACCCGTCAAGAGGACGCGGCTGCCGAGCCGCTCCGCCGCCGCGCGGCAAGCCTGCTCGTCGGCGCCGCTCCCGACCATCACGAGGTCGATGTCCGGGTGCGCCGCGGCGATCCGCTCGAAGGCGGCGATCGCGTCGAGCGCCCCCTTGTCGCGGAGCAGGTGGCCGACGTAGAGCAGCGTCCGGCGCTCCGCGGAGCGGCCCAGGGCGGCGCGGGCCTCGCCCCGGTCCCGCGGCCGGAACATGGCGCGATCGACGCCGTTCATGACGACATCGATGCGGTCGCGCGGCACGCCGAGGGCGTGGACCCCCTCCGCGAGCTGCTGGCTCACGGCGACGACGCGCGTGGCGCGCCGGAGCCCCCACGCCAGCGCTGGCCTCACCGCCGGCTGCCGGGAGAGCACGTCGATGTCCGAGCCGTGCACCTTGACGACCGCCGGGACGCCGAGCAGCTCCGCCAGGCACACCGCGGCGAAGCCGTCCGGATACGCGAACGAGCCGACGATGACGTCCGGCGCCGGATGGCTCCGCGCGAGCTCCAGGAGCATCGAGGCGGCATAGAGGGGGCCATTGAGATACGGCGCGACCTTGGGCAGATACAGGAACCGCGGGTGACGCACAGGCAATCCCTCGATCACCTCCTCGCGAGGCGCCTCGTCCGCGATTGACCACTTGGAGAACCGCGAGGCCCCCGGAAACCAGGGGATGGTCGCGAAGACGTCGATGTCGCAATGGCGCGACAGCGCGGCGAACTGCCGCCGGTTGAACGGCGCCTGGCCCGGGTTCATCGCGTTCGGGAAGATCTTTGTGATAAGCAGGATGCGCATACCTCTGCTCCTTCGGGCTCGCCTACCGGCGCGACAGGAGTCCTCCGGTGAATGGGGGTGCGCGGCCTCGCCGCGCGGTCGAGCCACGTTGAGCAGAGAACATGCCGCCACGGAGAGGCTGGAAACGAGGCCGGAATGAAAGCAGCGGACCCGCGCCGGCAACAAGCGAACATCCACCCTGCCCCAGGCGAGGCAAATTGGCACACGGATGGGGCCGCCTCGGTGAACAGCTCAGTGGACAGCGCGTCTGTACATTTACAATGGGGAGCTACAGAGAAAGCTTCGCCAGGAACGCATCTCCCTGGCCCGCGCCCGAGAGCGTCCCTTGGCCGAAGTTGATGCCGCCGTAGAAGCGGCCGGCGAGCAGCACGCTCGTTCCCGAGCCCGCTGTGACGTCCAGGGCGACCTGCGTCTGGGCGTCGCCGAACAACGCGCTGAACAGGTGATCGCCCGAGGGGCCGAGCTTGACCAGGTAGACATCGGTCTTGCCGCGGCTCGTCAGCAGCCCGCCGCCGAAATCCGCCGCGCCGAAGAGCGGCCCCGCGAGCACGAGGTTGCCGGCGGCGTCCACCGCGGCGCTCGCGCGCGCGCCCGTCTCGAAGTCGGTGAACAGCTGGTCCTCCGCGTCGCCGAAGCGCCGGCTCAGGACGTGCGCGCCGGCGCCCGAGAGCCGGGCGACGAACAGGTCCTGCCCGCCGGCGCTCGTCAGGGGGCCGGCGCCGAAGTCGATGGTCGACGCGAACGTGCCCGTGAGCACCACGTCGCCCGTCGCCTCGTGCACCGCGAGGTCGTGGGCCTCGTCGGCCCCGGCGCCGCCGAACCGGGCGCTCCAGACGGGGTCGCCCGAGGGGGAGAGCTTGGCCAGGAAGACGTCGGTGAGCCCCGCGCTCGCGAGCGGCGCGCCGCCGAGGTCGATGGATCCGGAGAAATGCCCCGCGACGAGCAGGTTGCCGGCAGCGTCGGCCGCGACCCCGTGGGCGAGGTCGTCGCCCTTGTCGCCGGCGCGCACGGCGAGGAGCGTGCGGCCGTCCTCCGAGGCGAGCCGCAGCACGAAGGCGTCGCGCAGGCCCGCGCTCGTGAGCACGCCGCCGCCGAAATCGACGGCGTCGTGGAAGCCGCCGGCCACGAGGACGTTGCCCGCCGGGTCGACGGCGATGCGATCGCAGCGATCCGCGCCGGATCCGCCGAAGAGCCTGCTCCAGACGTGCTCGCCGGAAGCGTCGAGCTTGGCGACGAACACGTCCTCACGGCCGTGCGACACGAGCACGCCGCCGCCGAAATTGACGCTGCCGAACGCGCGGCCCGCCACGAGGACGTCGCCGACCGGGTCGACCGCGAGCGCCATCGCGAACTGGTTGCCGTCGCCCGCGAAGCGCTTGCTCCAGAGGTGCGTGCCGAACCTGTCGAACTTCGCCACGAAGGCGTCGGCGCCCGTGGCCGTGAGCGGGCCGCCGCCGAAGTCGACGGTCCCCTCCAGCTGGCCGGCCACGATCACGTTCCCGTCGGCGTCGACGGCGACGGAGCGGGCGTACTGGCCGTTCGCGTCGCCGAAGCCGCGGCTCCACACCTCCTCGCAGGCGGGCACGACGCCGTCGCAGTCCTCGTCGTCGGGCGTGTCGCACGCGTCGAACGCGGGCAGGACCTCGCCCGTGCACGGGCCCCACGACGTGCCCTCGGCGTTGCAGGCGCGCGTGCCGGCCGCGCAGCGCCCGACGCCGCGCGTCGCCTCGGGGCCCGTGTAGCACGCCTCCTGCGCGCCGGGCGCGCACACGCACCCGGGACAGCCGCAGTCGGGGCCGCTGCACGTGGCCGGCGCGAGCTCCGCGATCCACGCGGCCACGCACGCGAGCTCCCCGGACGAGTACGGGGCGGCGCCGAGCGGCATGCGCGCGCCGCACGAGGGCGCGTCGGTGAGCTTCACGTAGAGCACGCTCTCCTCCGGCCGGTCGGGGTCGGCGAGCACCCCCGCGCAGCTCTGGGCCGGGCGCCCGGCGACGCGGGCGCCGACGCCGAGCGTGACGAGGTCGAGGGCGGCCGCGGGCTCGCCCGGCCCGTGGCAGCTCGCGCCGCCGCAGCGCTCGGCGAACACCGACGGCACGTCGGCGCAATCGGACGGCGGGCGGTCGTCGGGCCCGTTGAACCGCTGCCTGTCGTCGATCGTCCCGGGACACCCCGCGAGCAGCGGCAAGGCCGGCGCGGCGAGCGCGGCCGCCGTCCAGAAGCCGCGACGGAGGCCGGACACGCCGCGCGCCGCGCGCGATCCGCGCACCTCAGTACCCATGGTAAGCCACCCCCAGGTGCGCGCCGAAGAGCTGATCGAGCGCTCCACCGGCGATGTACGGGTCCCCAGGCTCGGAGTCGAAGTCATAGAAGAAGCGCGTATACGACGCTCCGGCGCGCGCCTCGAGCCCCGGCGCGAACGGGACGGCGACCGCGACGCGGAGGTCGACGCCGCCGGCGCTCGGCTCGCGGAAATGCGACGCGAGCGCCCCCATCGAGAGCGGCGCCTGGTAGCCTCCGCCCGCCTCCAGCGCGACAGGGCCGACAGGAAAGCGCCCGTCCACGCCCAGGCGCAGCGCGAGGTAAGACACCGACGCGGCGTCGCGCGACGGGTCGCCCGTCAACTCGACATCAAAGTCGGTCCAGCAGAGCCCGCCGCCGGCGAAGAGGACCGGCCCGGTGCGCCCAGCCGGGCGGTAACGGCCCCTGAGGCCGGCGTGGAGCCGGCTCCAGGAGGTCGATACGCCCGCTCCCGCGGCGCCCTCCGAGTCGAGGCCGATGGCGCGGGCGTACGAGAGCGCGATCCCGAGGTCGCGGAGCACCGGCAAGGCGCTGCGCGCGAGCGGGTACAGCTCGGCCCGGAGGGACGGCATGGGCACGCCGAGCACCTCGTAGGTGCGGAGGTTCCCGGAGAGCAGGTCGCTATACGACAGCGTACGACCCGCGATCTCGAGATCGAACCCCGCGCTGAAGAGCTCGGTTCCCACGGCGGGTGGGTCGTCCCCGCCATCGCGCTCCGCGGCCTCGGGGCGGAGCGCCGGCGCGCCCTCGGCGGCGAGCGCGGAAGAGGACGCGGCGAGCGCGGCGAGCGCCGCGCCGAGCAGCGCGGCCGCCCGGGAGCGGCGCGCGCGGCGCCGCGATACCACAGAGAACACAGGACAGGCGAGCGTTCGCCTTTGCATTGCGCGCGAGCATAGTCGCTCCGCACGTCGCGGGTCGAGCGCCGCTTTCGAAAGACCGAGTCGATGGCCCCCCGCGGTCATCCGGGGTGTGCGCGGCAGGCGGCGTCCGCGGTAAGGCGAGCGCGCAGGGGAGGATCGCATCGGCCCCGTGCTCCCACTTGATTCGCCCTCTCCTCGCGCGGCTCCTATCCCGGAGCAGACGATTGCAATACGCTCCCAGGCGGATGGCGAGAGGGCGCGCGCCGCGCGCGCTGCACGGCGGCGCGCGATCCCGCCCCCGGACCCTGCTTGCGCTCGCTGACGAGGCATCATGGCTGAACCACGAAGTCTCCGCTGGCCCATCGGCCTGCTCCTCCTCGCCTCCTGCACAGGGCAGTTCGGCGATCTGCCCGGGAACGACGAGGACGGCGAGGCGACGGCCCCGCTGTGCACCGCGATCGAGCCCGGCGAGTCCCCGCTCCGCCGGATGACACGCGTGGAGTACGACAACACGATCTCCGATCTCCTCGGCGACGACAGCCGCCCTGCGCGGGGCTTCGTGCCTGAAGAGGAGTCGCTCGGCTTCAACAACCAGGCGGCGGCGCTCGTGGTGAGCCCGCTGCTCGCCGAGCAGTACATGGCCGCGGCCGAGGGCATCGCGGCGCGCGCGGCGGGCAAGCTGCTCGGCGAGGCGCCCACGTGCCGGGAGGCCGCGGGCGGCGAGGCGTGCCGCGGCGAGATCGCGGCGCTCGTCGCGTCGTTCGGCAAGCGGGCGTTCCGCCGGCCCCTCGCCGAGGACGAGATCGCCGATTTCGTGGCGCTCTTCCGGCGCGGGATCGCCCTCGGGGACACGCCCGACGACGCGTCGACCGGCCTCGCGCTCCTCCTCCAGGCGATGCTCCAGTCGCCGCACTTCCTCTACCGCGTCGAGCTCGGCATGCCGGATCCGGTGGAGGGCGACGTCGCGCCGCTCACGTCCCACGAGGTCGCCTCGCGGCTCTCGTACCTGCTCTGGGGCACGATGCCCGACGAGGCGCTCTTCGCGGCCGCCGAGCGGGGGGCGCTCGGCACCGCGGCGGAGATCGAGGCGCAGGCGCGGCGCATGCTGGAGGACCCGCGGGCGCGCGAGGCCGTGAAGGGCTTCCATCGCCAGTGGCTCGGGCTCGCGAAGATCGACGAGATCGCCGCGGGCGGGAAGGACCCGGAGCTCTACCCCGAGTACCGCGACGAGCTCCTGCCGCTCTTCCAGGCCGAGACCGAGGCGTTCCTGGACCACGCGATCTTCGAGCAGGACGCGAGCGTGAGCGCGCTGTTCACGGCGCCTTACTCGATGATGAACCGGGAGCTCGCCGAGTTTTACGGCGTCGAAGGCGGCCCGAAGGGCGACGCGTTCGAGCGGGTCGAGCTCGATCCGTCGCAGCGCGCCGGCTTCGTGACGCAGGCCGGGCTGCTCTCGCTGTACGCGAAGCCGAACCGGTCGTCGCCGGTCCACCGCGGCCGGTTCGTGCGCCAGAGCCTGCTCTGCCAGATCCCGCCGCCGCCGCCGGACGTGGTCCCGGAGCCGCCCATGGTCGACCCGACGAAGACGACCCGCGAGCAGTTCTCCGAGCACGTCTCGGATCCGGGGTGCAGGAGCTGCCACACGCTGCTCGACCCGATCGGGTTCGGCTTCGAGCACTACGACGCGCTCGGCCGCTGGCGCGACGCCGAGAACGGCATCCCCGTCGACGCGAGCGGCGAGCTCACGCAGACCGACATCGACGGCCCGTTCGACGGGGCGGTCGAGCTCGCGCACCGGCTCGCGCAGAGCGAGCAGGTGCGCGCGTGCGTGGTCAAGCAGTGGTTCCGCTTCGGCTACGGCCGCGCCGAGCAGAGCGAGGACAGCTGCAGCCTCGCGCAGGCGACGCAGGCGTTCGAGGCGTCCGGGTACAACATCCGGGCGCTGCTCGTGGCGCTCACCCAGACCGACGCGTTCCGCTACCGGCGCTTGATCGACGCAGCAGGCGCCACAGCAGGCGCCGCAGAAGGAGAGCCGTGATGAAGCCGTTCCGACTCAGCCGCCGCGCCGCGCTCCGGGGCCTCGGCGGCGCGGCGCTCGCGCTGCCGTTCCTCGAGGTGATGGGCTGCTCGAAGCGGCTCGCCCCGGCGTCGGAGCAGACCGGGCGGGCCGCGCTCGGGGCCGAGTTCCCGAAGCGCTTCGTCGTCATCTACACGCCGAACGGCACCGTTCCGCCGGACTTCTGGCCGTCGTCGACGCAGCTCCAGAACGGCGAGGAGCTGTCGCCCATCCTGGCGCCGCTCAAGGACCACAACGAGGATCTGCTGGTCCTCGGCAACGTGAGCGCGCTGTCGGCGCTGGTGGGGCCGGGCGACGCGCACCAGAAGGGCACGGGGCAGTGCCTGACCGCGCGCGCGATGCAGGAGGGCGACTTCCCCGGCGACGCCGGGCTGTCGTGCGGCTGGGCCGACGGCATCTCGGTCGACCAGGAGATCGCGAACCACATCGGCACGAGGACCAAGTTCCTGTCGCTGGAGCTCGGCGTGCTCGTGTACGGGGCGAACGTGGGCGCGCGCATCGCCTACCGGGGCCCGGCGCAGCCGCTGCCGCCGGAGAACAGCCCCTATGCCGCGTTCGACCGCCTCTTCTCCGACCTGTCCATCACGCCCGAGGCGGCGACGAAGAAGACCGATCAGCGCAGGGCGGTGCTCGACAAGGTGGCGGCCGACTACAAGCGGCTGCAGCGGCGACTCGGCGCCGCGGATCAGGAGAAGCTCGCGGGGCACCTCGCGTCGGTGGAGGACATCGCGTCGCGCCTCGACCGCGGCGTGGCGCCGACCTCCGCGGCCTGCGCGGAGCCGGTGCTGACGCCGGACATCAACCCGGACAAGGTCGCCAGCATGCCCGAGCTCACGAGGCTCCAGCTGGATCTCATGGCCATGGCCCTCGCCTGCGATCTGACGCGGGTCGCGAGCCTCCAGTTCACGAACTCCGCGACGACCAAGGTGCTGAGCTTCCTCGGCCCCGACATCACCGAGGGCCACCACCCGATGGCGCACAACGGCTACGCCGACCCGGCAAACCGCCAGCGCCTCACGAAGATCAGCCGCTTCTACGCCGATCAGCTCGCTTACCTGATCGCGAAGCTGAAGAGCATGCCGGAAGGAGACGGCTCGGTCTTCGACAACACGGTGATCTTCTGGACGAACGAGCACGCCGACGGCAATCACCTGCGCCAGAACATCCCTTATGTGCTCGCCGGAGACGCAGGTGGCCATTTCAAGACAGGCCGCTTCGTCTCGCAGACGAAGCAGGTCGGGCACAACAACCTGCTCGTCTCGCTGCTCCAGGCGATGGGCGTCGATACGGAGTCGTTCGGCGACCCGAAGTATTGCACCGGGCCCCTGACGGGGCTGACCAGCTGAGGAGCCGAGTGTGATGTCGCGCCGGAGCGCCTGACCGCCGGAGCGAGAGATACCGCGGGCGTACCCGCCTCGCATCGGGCCCGCGCGCGCGTGGCGCCGACATCCGAGTTGTGGCCGGTGCACCCCTCGTGCGACGCTCGAGAGCGCCATGGCCAAGGTCACCGCCCTTCACATGGACACGATCACGGAGAAGTCGGGTCACCAGATGACCGGCATGGCCGTCAGCGTGTGCCTGACGCCTGCGGCGCCGAGCCCGCTGCCGATCCCGTACCCGACGGTGGGCTCCGTGGCCGAGGGGATCATCGATCCGTGCATGCGGACCAAGATCGAAGGGGCGAAGATCCTCACGGTCGGCGGCTGCATGAAGGCCTGTCACGGCAACGAGTCAGGCACGCTCAGAGAGGTCGTCAGCCTCAACACGGGGGGGCCGTGCTTTCCCTGGCTGGGCGCGCCCAACGTCCTCATCGAGCTCGGCATGGCCGGCATCACGGGCAGCATGGGCCAGATGAACAAGAGCATCACCGTCGGCGCCGGGGCGAGCGCGAGCAACGCCGCGGGCGGCGGCGGGGGCGGCGGCGGCGGCGGGGGCAGCGCCGGCGGTCCGGGCGGCGGCGGCCCCCAGGGCCCGAGCAACGGCGGCGGCGGCGGCGGGGGCAGCGGCCAGGGCGCGGGCCCGCCGAGCCCACCCGCGCCGCCGGCGGCGGACGGCCAGGCCTCCGCGGGGCACCCGGTCGACGTCGTGACGGGGGCCATGTACACGAACCCTGTCGCGGACCTCGAGCTGCCGGGGCCCCTGGTCGTGACCCTGGAGCGAAGCTACTCGACCGCGGCGGTGCGGCACCGCTGCGGCATGGGGTGGGGGTGGTCGCACGATCTCGCCTGGAGCGCCCGGCGCCGCGGCGATGAGCTCGAGCTCACCGCGCCGGGCGGTCGTACCCAGGCGCTCTCCTGGCCCGCGCAGGATCACGTCCTGCTCCTGCCGTTCGGGGTCCGCGTCGCCGTCATCGGAGAGGATCTCCTCGTGGAGGAGGACGACGGGCTCGTGCGGGTGCTGCGCCGCGCCGCCCCGGAGGAGCGCTTCGCGCTCGCCGAGATCCGCGACGCGTTCGGCAACAAGGCCACCATGGAATGGCGAGGCGACGAGCTCACGGGCATCGTCGATGCCGTCGGGCGGCGCGCCCGGCTCGAGCGCCAGGGGCTCTTCGCCTGGTGGGAGGTGACCGCGACCGACGAGCAGGGCACCCCGCACACCCGCCGCGCGGTGACCTACGAGCTCGACGGCGCGGGCGATCTCGTGCGGGTCATCGACGGGGGCGGCGCCGAGATCCGGTACGAATACGACGAGGAGCACTACCTGATCCGGGAGATCTTGCCCGACGGGCTCGCCTTCCACTTCAGGTACGAGGCGATCGACGGCGTCAAACGGTGCGTCGAGACGTGGGGCGAGATCGCCGGCCGCGACGTGCTCGCGGAGCTCGGCGCGCCCCGCCTCCCGGGCGCCCGGGGCATCCACCACGCCCGGCTGTCGTACGACTCCGCCCGGGGCAGGACCGTGGTGATCGACGGCGGGGGCGCGACCCACACGTACACGGGCAACGCGCTCGGCCTCGTGACCGCCTATGTCGATCCGCGCGGCCACGCGCGCACGTACACGTACGACACGGTCGGCAGGCTGCTCTCGATGCGTGACGGCGGCGGGCGGACCACGCGGTGGTCGTACAGCGCCGCGGGGCACCTCGCGAGCGTCACCGAGCCCGACGGCGCGACCTGGCGAGACGCGGTCGACGAGGAGGCGCAGGCCATCGTCCGCACGCGGCCCGACGGGAAGAAGACCCGCACCACGTACCGGAGGGGCACCCCGACCGGGAGCGTCGACTGGCGCGGCCGCGAGCACGCCCTCGAGTGGGACGAGCACGGCCTCGTGCGGGCGTCCACCGGGCCGGACGGCGCCGAGCTCACGTACGACTACGACGCGCACGGCAACCCGCAGCGGGTCGAGACGCCGGCCGGCGACGTCCACGAGTACGTCTTCGATCTGTTCGGGTGCCCCGTCGAGGCGCGCACCCCGAAGGGCGGAGTCTATCGATTCGCGTACGACTCGCGCTTCGCGCTGGTGCGCCTGGAGGAGCCGAACGGCAACGTCCTGGAGCTGGAGATCGATGCCAGCCGCCGCGTCACCGCGCGCTCCGACGCGAGCGGGATCACGAGGTACCGCTATGTCGCCGGCGCGCTCGTGGAGGTGGTGCGCCCGGACGGCAGGCGATTCCGGCTCGGCTACGATGCTCTGCTCCGGCTCCGCTGGATCGAGAACGCCGCGGGCGAGCGCCATGCACGCGAGTACGACGGCAGCGGCAACCTCTCCCGCGAGACCTCGTTCGGCGGCGTCACCACGACCTACGAGTACGACGGCTCGAACCACCTCGCCCGGACGACCCATGCCGACGATGCATGGGTGCGCTACGAGCGCGACGGGGCCGGGCGCGTCACGCGGCTCGAGACCTCGGGCGGGCTCGTGGAAGAGCTCCAGTACGACGCGCTCGGCCACCTCACGCGCGCGCGGAACGCGGAGGTGATGATCACGTTCGAGCGCGACGACGACGGCCGGGTCGTCCGGGAGGTCCAGGAGGCAGCCGGGTTCGCGTTCGCCGTCTCCCGCCGCTTCGACGACGCGGGCCGCGTGCTCGACCGTCGTTATGCGACGGGGTGGTCCGTCGAGGTGCGCCGGCGCGAGGAAGATGGCGCGCCGGCGTCGCTCGAGGTCGCCGCCACCGAGGCGGACGGGCTCGCCTTCACGCGGGACGCGCGCGGCGAGTCGCGGCGAAGGCGGCTCGACGGGACGCGCGCGCTCGTCTGGTCGCGCGACGTCCAGGGCCTGCCGGAGAGCGTCGCCATCCTGGATGAGCGGGGAGAGCCGGTCCGGGCGCGCGCGTGGACGTGGAGCCGGGTGGGCCCGGTCGCGGCGATCACGGACAGCGAGCGCGGCGCGCGCCAGTACGACCTCGACGTCGAGGGCAGGCCGCTCCGCCTCCACGGCCTCGGCGCCGACGAGCAGTTCACGTACGCGCCCCAGGGAACGCCGATCCCGTCGCGCGGCCCCACATGGTCGATCGGCGGGGACGGCCGCCCCCTGCGCGCGGGCAGCGCCGAGATCCAGTGGGACGCCCGCGGCCGCCTCGCGGCCCGCGTCGGCCAGGGGCCGCTGCAAACCTGGCGCTACACGTACGACGAGCGCGACCGCCTCGTCGCGGCGGTCCGCGGCGACGGCCTCGCCGTCCGTTACCTGTACGACCCCCTCGGCCGCTGCGTCGCGCAGGCGCACGGCAACGGCGAGAGCACCTGGTTCGGCTGGGACGGCGAGAGCCTCGTCGAGGAGCGCCCGACGAGGGGGCCGTCGATCCAGCGCGTCTTCGACGACGACGGCTTCACGCCGCTCCTCGAGGCGCGCGACGGCAAGGACTGGCGGATGGTCGTGACCGACGCGGCCTCCACGCCCTGGCTCTACCTGCACCGCGACGGGCGCGCGTCGGAGATCGATCTCGGCGCCTTCGGCCGCGTCGCGCGCGCGGCGGGCGATCCGGGCGCGCTCCGCTTCGCCGGGCAGCGCGCCGACGCGGTGACCGGTCTGCACTACAACCGCCACCGCTTTTACGACCCGACGACGCACGTCTTCCTGACCCCCGACCCGATCGGCCTGCTGGGCTCGCTGCAGGAGATCGGGTTCGTTCCGAACGTCACGATCTTCATCGATCCTTCCGGGCTCACGACGATCGTCGTGGGCGCGCCGCACGACGCGACCATCCAGCAGCATGTCGCCATGATCCAGGCGCAGAACCCTGGCGCTCGCGTGCTCCGGTACGATCAGCTCACGCCGGGCAGCCTGGCGCGAGAGGATCACGTCATCGTATCGACGCACGGCGCGCCCAACCTGGTGGAGTGGGGCAATGGATACATCGACGGCCGCCAGCTCGGGCAGCAGCTCACGTCGGCGGGATTCCGCGGCCAGAAGCGAGGGCGAAGGCGGCGCGTCGATATCTATGCGTGCAACAGCTTGACCCCGGCGCAGGGCGGGGGGTCGAGCGTGGCGAGGGAGGTCGCCTCGGAGACCCGCGCCATCACGCACGGCGCGCGCTCCCGAATCCCGGACGACACGTATCGCGGAATCACCGAGCCCGGTCCAGGCGGCCACCCGTGGGGGCCTGGCATGATGGCGCCGGACTGGACCGGCGGGACGACACCGTACGTGCACCGCGGTTCCTGGGTCCAGGCGCGCCCCAGGCCGGCAGGTGGCCGTCGCCGACGCTGACACGAAGAGCCTGACGAGTGCTACTGGATCTGCCGTGCGCTTCATCAATCCGTACCCGTACGGTCACCCTCCGCGGAACGAGGACCTGCAGAGCGCGTTGACGGCGGCGGTCCGGGGCAAGATTGTCGACGGCGGCGACCGCGTCTTCGCCGAGCTCGGCCGGACGGCGCTGAAGGCCCTTGGACCGGCGCTCGAGATCTGTGAGGACAAGCCTTACTTCGACGAGCTCGGCCGCGCGCCGCGCGGGCTGCCGCAACTCGGGATCGTGCTCGCGGCGGAGGGCGGGCCGGTGGGCCGGGTGGACCTCTACCCGGAGAACCGTTCGATCTACTGGCGCGGGCTCGACTGGAAGCAGTGGTGCGGCTGGGCCGAGCTGAGCGTTCCGCGCGCGTTGCTCGAGTGGCTCGCCGCGCACGGCGTACCGGAGCCGCTCGAGGACGTGACGCGCTGGAGCAGCGAGGAGGGCGAGCGCGCGCGGCGTGAATGGCGCAAGGCGATCCCGCCGAACCTCAAGGGCCCCTGGTGCGCCTCGGCAGATCGCCTCCTGGACCCCTGGCACATCCTGGAGGCGGCGGCGTGGATCGATCGGGCCGGCGCGAACATGCGCAAGGCCAGAGGGCTCCTGGAATGGTACGGGGCTGGGTCGGGGCCGTTCGCGCGCCGGCCCGATTACGAGCTCCTCCCACGGCTCCTGCTCGGCCGCTTCCGCGGCGAGGGTCTCCAGCGCGCGCTCCAGTCCCAGCCGAGCGACCAGGCGCTCGCGGGCGCTGGGCGCGATTTCCTGGATGCCGGGCCGCTCCCCCCGGGCGCCCGCGCCCGGCTCGATCCGCTCGACGGGAAGCTCCGCGAGGCGATCATCGACGCGGTACGGCGACTCGCGTCCGGCGAGGACGCGGATCTGCTCCGCGAGCGGCTCTTCCCGGCGCCGTTCGTCCCGCCGGAGCACACCGCGCTGGTCGGCGCCTCGAGCACGCTGCACCTGCGCCGCCCGGTGGCCGCCGGCGACGCGGTGATTGCGATGGATTTCCAGGACATCGTGCGCCTCGAAGGCGGCGCGCGCACCGTCCTCGGCAAGCTCCTTGGCGACGCCGTCCTTGCGGTCCGGGGCAGCCGGTTGCTCGTGGGCAAGGGCGGCGGCGTGCAGGAGCTCGACGCGCGGGGGAACGTCGTGGCCGTGCACCCCGCCGCGACCCCCGAGCAGACGGCCGCGGCGCGCGCCATCACCGCGACCTGGTCCGCGCCGGCCGCGGCGCCGGCCCTGGGCGAGCCGCTCGGCCCCACGCCCGAGGAGCGCGAGGCGTTCGAGGCGCTCGCGCACCTCGGGCTCGGCGCGCCGCCCTCGGCGCGGGCCGTGGGGCGCGATCACCTCGAGGCGGGCGGGCGCGCGATCGTCCGCCGCGGCGAGGCGGGCGCGCCCCCCCGGCGGATCCCGCTGCCCGGGCGCGCCGTGCTGCACGCCTTCTCGGCGTCTCACCTCGTGCTCGCGCTGGACGCCGGCGACGCCTGCCGGATCGCGTGGGTGGAGGAGGAGAGCGACGCGCTGCGCCTGTCGCCGCCGCTCCGGATCGCCCCGCGCGCGCTCCGCTTCCTGCTCGCCACGGGCGACGCCGCGCTGCTCGGCGTCGACCTGAACGCCGGCGAGGTCGTGCTGCGCGTCGGCATCGAGCGCGCCGGCGGCGAGCAACCCGAGCGACCCTGAGCGCTTCCCTGCCCCAATTCGCCCTTCGACGAACGAGGAGCTAGGCCGCCGGGAGTGCGCTCGCATACGCTCTCCTCCAATTCGCCATGATCTACCCTCGCCCTGGCCTACATTTCCCGCTCGCTGCCTCCGCGCTCTTCGCCGCGCTCCAGACGCTCGCCGGGTGCGCCGCGTCCGATCCGCCGCCTGACGAGGTGCTGCGCAGCGCCTTTCCCGACCAGGTCGCGGCCGTCCTGAGCGTGGGTCCGGGGTTCCTCCGGAGAGGCGGCGGGCTCGAGCGCGCCGCGGCCGCGCGCCACGGCGGCCTCGCGGTGAGCCTGCCCGGTGAAGGGAGCGAGGCGATCGTCTTCGAGTTCGCGGGGGGCGCGACGCTCCGGGTCCGCGAGGTGGGGGCCGGAGGCGAGGCGATGCTCGCGGAGCGCGCGGTGGTCTACCGGCGCGCGGGCGGGTCCTCGTTCTGGACGGCGACGCCGGACGGGGTCGAGGAGTGGCTGCTGCTCGACGCGGAGGCGGTGCGGCGCGACGCGCCCGTGGCCGCGTGGGAGGTCGAGGGCGGCGCGCTGGCGGCGCGGGACGGGGCGATCGAGATCGCCGACGCGGCGGGGGTGCTGCGGCTCCGCGTGACGGCGCCGGCGGCGTACGCGGCCGGCGGGCGCGAGGTCGACGCGCGGCTCGCGGCGCGCGGGGCGCGGATCGAGCTGTTCGTCGACGCGGAGGGCGAGCTGGTGCTCGTCGATCCGGTGTGGGTGCCCGCGGGGAGCATGGGGGTCGGCCGCCGCCGTCACGCGATGGCGGAGCTCGGGACCCGCCTGCTCGTGGCGGGTGGGTTCAACCAGGAGTCCGCCGAGCTCCGCACGGTGGAGATCTACGATCCGACCGACGGTACGTGGTCGCCCCCCGCGGAGCCGGGCAACCAGATGAAGACGCCGCGCGCCGAGCACGCGCTCGCCGCGCTCCACGACGGGCGCCTCCTCGCCGTGGGCGGGGACAGCGGTCCCATGGGCTCCACGTACGAGCTGTACGATCCGGAAGACAACACGTGGGGGCCGGAATCCCCGCCCGCCATGGGCGTGCTCGCGCCGCTCTACCAGCAAACGATGACCGTGCTCCCGGCAGAGCACGCGATCACCGCCGGAGATGTCCTGATCGTCGGGGGCACGTCCAATCTGAACGACTACGCACCGCTGCCCTACGTCTTCCGCTTCTTCGAGAGCACCGATACGATGACGAGGGGTCCTGACCTCGAGATCGCCCGCACCATGCACGCGGCCACGCGGCTCGCGACGGGCGAGATCCTTGTCACCGGCGGCCACAACAACCAGCTCGGGCTCCGGAGCACCGAGCTGTACGATCCGGCGACCAACACCTGGGCACCGGGGCCGATGATGCGCAGCGAGCGCTACCAGCACACGGCGACGCTGCTCCAGGACGGGGACGTCCTCCTGGTCGGGCATTCCTCCGGGGCAGAGATCTACACGCCGGGAGCGCCGGGCCCGGGGGCCTTCAGCGAGGCCGGGAGCTTCGAGAACTCCAAGCGATTCCGGCACTCGGCGACGCGGCTCCCGAACGGCTGCGTGCTCGTCGCAGGCGGGCGGCTGAACAGGATCAGCTTCGCCGACACGTGGCTCTACGACCCGGTCACGAGGGGATGGACCGGCGCGCGGCCGCTCATCGCGGCTCGCTCGTTCCACACGGCGACGCTCCTCGATGACGGCTCGGTCCTGATCACGGGCGGGGAATACCGGGATTCTGGCGATACACAGAAGGTACACGCGACGTCCGAGCGGTACGTCCTCGGCCAGGCCGGCGAGGCGTGCGGGGCCGGCTGCGAGTGCCAGACCGGGTTCTGCGTGGACGGTGTCTGCTGCGACACGGCGTGCGAGGGCGCCTGCGACGCCTGCGCCGAGGCGGCCGGCGCGAGCGCCGACGGCACGTGCTCGCCCGTGACGGGTCGCGCCTGCGACGACGGCAACGACTGCACGAGCGACGACGCCTGCGACGCGGGCACCTGCGCGGGCGAGGCCGACGACGCCGCGACCTGCGACGACGGGAACGACTGCACGCGCGACGCCTGCAGCGGGGGCGAGTGCGTCAGCACGCCCGACGACACCGCGGCCTGCGAGGGACGGGGTCTCTGCACCATCAGCTCCTGCCGGGGGGGAGCCTGCGTCGTCGAGGCGATCACCTGCGAGGCCACGGACGAGTGCCACACCGACGGCGTCTGCGACGAGGCGACCGGCGCGTGCGTGCCCGAGGCGAAGGCGAAGGGGGCGCTGTGCGAAGGCGATGGCGTGTGCTTCGCCGGAGTCTGCCTCCACACCCCGCCGGAGGCGTCGTCGTCGTCCGGGGGAGGCGCGGGGCCCACGGACAGCGCGGGCAGCGGGGGCTCAGGCCCCGTGGCCGACGAGGAACGAGGCTGCAGCTGCACGGCCGCCGGCGCGGCGGCGCCGGGCGGCGGCCCTGCTGCCGCGCTGTTCATCGCGGCGGCAGCGGCTTTGCGTACCTCACGACGGCGCCGTTGGCCTGCTTCGGCGAGCCCTCGTTGATCCAGTAGACAGCGCTGGCATCGACCGCGATCGCCCCCGGGCTGCGCTGCCCCTCGGCGAGCGTGAGCGGCGACTCCCCGCCCCCCGCGCCGACCGGCGCGGCGTCCCGGGGCAGCCGGCTCACGGTGCCCCTGAGCCGGTGGGTCCAGTATACCCAGCGCTCATCGAGCGCGATGCCGTACAAGCCCTCGTTCTCGTGGTCTTGAAAAATCACCTCGGGGCTGTTGCCATTCACCGCGCCCCGCACGACCTCCCCTCCGAAGCTCACCCAGAACACCTCCGTCGGGTCCTTGGCGTCGAGCGCGATGCTGTGGGGCTTCCGCTGCCGGCTGCCCACCTCCACGGGCACCGTGGCGCCGGTCTTCAGGCAAGAGACCGAGCCGCTTGCGTCCGTTCCGTCGTCCTCACCGAGGTCGGTCCAGCACACGACGCTGTTCGCCGCCGCGACGTGGTAGGCGGAGACGGCGTCGGCGTGCCACATCTCCTCCATCGGCCTATCCAGCGCCGCGCGGCCCACGCGGCCGAGCGCCTTGTGGCCGGGCGCCGCAGCCCCGCGGAGCTGCGTCCAGAACAGGTACGCGCCGCGCGCCGCGAGCCCCTCCAGGGCGCCTGAAGGCCCCAGCGGCTCGAGGCGCTGCGCGTCGAGCAGGGGGGCGGTGTCGTCGACCTCGAGGCTCCGCTCCATCAGCGCCGTCATCGCCCCGCCGGCGCCGCGGTTCGTCCAGAGGACGCGGCGGCCCGCGGGGTCGAGCGCGACCTGACGCGGCACCGCCTGCCGCTGCGCGAGCGTCACCGGCGCGCCGCCCCCGAGCGGGACCCGCTTCACGGCGCCGTCGGCGGGGCCGTCGAGCGAGCCCTGCTCGGTCCAGAACACGGCCTTGTCGCTCAGCGCGAGCGACCCCGGGCTGCGCTGCCGCGCCGCCAGGACGACCGGCCGGCGCTCGTCGACACTGCAGATCGGGTCGCCGATCCGCTTGAGCGGGCAGGCCGCGGTGACGGGAGACGTGACAACGCCGAACCCGGCGAGCCGCCCGGGCTCGTCCGGCAAACAGAGCGCCTTCGGGAGCTCGATCCGATCGCCGCTCCTGCGCCAGCCGAGGTCGCTCTCCGCGTCGAGCGGCACGAAGCACCCCCAAGCGCCGCAGGCGCCGTCTCCCTCGGTCGCGATCGCGACGTTCACGTCGCCGCTCGCCGCGATGGTGCATGCCACAGGATCGAGGCCCGCGGCCGGGACCACGTCGCGGAAGCAGCTCGCCGCGTCGAAGCAGGCGCGGTGCAGGACATCCTGTTCCACGTAGTCGGGCAGGTGCGCCGAGCTCACGCGGTGGTCCCTACACTCGCCGGCAAAGCACGTCTGGCCTTCCGGACACCTGTCCGGAGCGCCGGGTGGACTGGCCTCGTCCTCGCTGCACAGGAAATGGAGCGGCACCCAGAGCGTCGCCACCCGGTGCTCGGGGACGGTCGTGATCACCGCGTGCTCCACGCGGCGCTGACCGGGCAGGATCGCCCGCACGCGGATGCTGATCTCCCGGCCGGGATCCTCGGAGACCGTCAGCCCCTGTGTCGCGGGCAGACTGACGCCCTCCGGGCCGAGCAGGAAGCGAGCGTTGGAGAGGGGGGGGACCGGCTTGCCGTCGGACAGGACCAGTAGCTCGAAGTGTTCGAGGTCCTTGGGAACGGCCATGTCGGTCTGGATGGCGACGATGAGCTCCCCCGTGACGGGCGCCGAGCACGCCGCCTGGGTCACCGCGAGCGCCGCCGTGGCCGCCGTGGGCCAGCCGGGCGCCCTCACCACCGGCCTCCGAACGCGGTGGGGCGCGTGGGGCCGAGGGTGCCCTCGATCGGCGGGGCCGGCGAGGGCTGGAGCAGGAGGACGCCGCCGACGACGACGACGCCCGCCGCGACGACGAGGGCGCCGCCCGTGAGCCACACCCACGTCCGCGGACCACTCGCGACCGGCGTCAGGCCGACGCGGAGCCGGCTCAGCTCGTCGTCCTGGATCACGATCTCCGACTCATACGGTATCATCCCCGGCGCCGTGACCCGCAGCGCATGGCGGCCGCTCGGCACGGTGCCGTCCCACCGCTCCTGCCCCAGGAGCTCGCCGTCGAGCGCGATGCGGGCGCCCGGCGGCGCGATCACGGAGAGCTTGCCGGCGTGGACCCGCGGCTCCAGCTGGATCTGCACCACCACCTCGGCGCCGGGCGCCACGCGCTCCACCCGGACATGCTCCTTGAAGCCCGGCTTGTCGACGCGGATGCGCCGTGTCCCGGAGTCGACGATCACCTTGCCCGAGAGCGGCGTCTTCCCGGCCGCCGCGTCGTCGATCGTCACCTCCGCGCCCGCCTCGCTCACCGCGATGTCCAGGTGCCCGACAAGGGTTCTGGCGCCCCGCTCGAGGGCGTCGATCGTCGCCCAGTCCTGCGGGGTCAAAGCGCCGCGGTCCTCCCGCCTCAGCCGCTCGACGAGCGTGAGCACGTGGCTGTACCGGTGCATCCTGTTCTTGCAGACGGCCATGTTCCAGAGGAGGCGCACGTCCTTCGAGAGCGCGTAGGCGTGCTCGAACTTGGTGAACGCGTTGGCGAAGTCGCCATTGCCGAAGAGGCTCTTCCCCAGCTCGTAATCGGCCTTGGCCGCGCCGGTCAGCACCTCGGCGAGCGGCGCCGCGGCGGGCGCAGCAGGGGGCGCGGCCTGCTGCGCTGCCGCTCCGCGGGCCGTGGTCAGCGTCAGGAGGACGATCGCGGCCGCGGGCCGCATCGCCGGCATGCGTAAGCGCATCGATACCTCGTCTGGAGAGGGTGCCGCCGGTCGAAGACCGGTCATGCCTATCTCATTTGAGAGGAATCGCGAAGGGGTTCGTGGGCTCGACGGGCGGCGGCGTTCTCGGCGGCGCGGCCGGCGGCGGCGAGCTCGGCACCGCCGCCGGCCGCCGGCGCGGCGGCGCCTTCGCGGGGCGCTCCTCCGCATCGACCGGAGCGGCCGACGGCTGCGGCGGCGCGGCCGGCGCCGGCTCGCGCGCCGTCGCCGGCGGCTCCGACGCGATGAGCGGGCCCGCCGGGTCGCCGGCCACGCCTGGCTGCGCACGCTGCGGCGCCCCATCGTCCTGCGCGATCGCCGCGCTCGACAGCCGCGCCTCGTCCACCGGCGCTCCGCGGCGCAGCGCGATCGCGGCCGCCAGCGCGAGCGAGGCCATCGCGGCCGCTCCGAGCGCCACCATCAAGGTCCGGCGCCGCGCTGGCATCGCGGAGGTCCGCGCGAGCCCCCGCGTCGTGGGCGGCAAGGTCTCCATCGGCCCCGGCTCGGCGCTCGACAGGGTGTCCAGCTCGGGGCCCGCCGCGGGCGCGCTGGGCCGAGGCGTCGGCGGCGCGCCGAGGATCCGCGCAGCGCACTCCGCGCGCTCCATCGCGCCCGCGGGCGCGAAGGGAGCGAGCGCGTGCGCCAGATCGGCCACGGTGGGCCACCGCTGCGCGGGATCCTTCTCGAGGCAGCGGAGGATCGCGGCCTCGAGCGCCGGGGGGATGTCGCTCCGGAGCTCGGTGGGCCGGACCGGGTCCGCGCTCGCGACCTGCAGGACGAGCTCGGCGAGCGCCGAGGCCTCGAACGGCGGCCGCCCCGTGAGCAGCCGGTAGAGGATCGCGCCGAGCGCCCAGATGTCGGAGCGGGCGTCGACCGAGCGCGACGAGCGCATCTGCTCGGGCGACATGTAGATGGGCGAGCCGAGCATCTCCCGCGTCTGCGTCAGCGACGCGCCGCCGCTCTCGCTGCCGCCCGGCAGCTCCTTCGAGATCCCGAAGTCGAGCACCTTGATGAGCTTCGCCCCGCCAGGCGTCGTCGTGAGGAAGAGGTTCGCCGGCTTGAGATCGCGGTGCACGATGCCCGCGTTGTGCGCCTCGGCCATCGCCACGCAGACCTGCAGGACGTAGTCGGCCGCGTCCAGGGTGCTGAGCGGCCCGCGCTCGCGGAGCACCTCGGAGAGATCTTCGCCGTCCAGATACTCCATCACGATGTACGGGACACCCGAGTCGAGCTCGCCGACATCGAGCACCCGCACGACGTGCTCGCCCTTGAGGCGAACCACCGCGCGCGCCTCGCGGAGAAACCGCTGCGCGAGCGCCGGGCTCCCGTCCTCGTCGCTCAGGAGGAGCTTGATCGCGACCCGCTGCGGCAAGAACAGGTGGCTCGCCGCGACCACAATCCCCATGCCGCCGCGGCCCAGGACGCGATCGACCCGGTACTTGCCGGCGATCACCTCTCCTTCGACGACGGGTGCATTCATGAGAGCTCCGCGCAGCGCGCTCTGGCACGGGGGCAGCCGCCACCCGAATCTGCTGTGGGCGATGGTAGCACACGAGCTCGTGGCGCAGCGACCTGTGTCCACGAGCCTCGGCGGAGCGCGATACGATGCGACGATGACGCTCTCACCTCGACACATCTCCAGGGCGGTGGGCTCGCTCGCCCTGCTCGTTCAAGCCGCGTGCGGCGGCACGGTGATCATGGACGGCGGCGGGGGCGGCGCGGGCGGCGCGGGCGGCGCGGGCGGCCCGGGCGGCCCGGGCTCGACGACCACCTCCTCCGCCGCCCCTTCGCCGACGACCGCCCCTTCGCCGACGACCGCCCCTTCGCCGACGACCTCCGGCAGCCCCGCGACGCAGGTGAGCGCGGTCGTCTATGGCGACGCGACCGTGACCTTCCGCATCGCCAGCCTGCCCCTGTCCTGCCGCGATCCCGAAGCGCGCCCCGCGTTCTCGCCCTGCAGCGACTGGTGGGCTCTGGAGCTCAGCATGCCCGCGTCGATGCTCGCCGTCGGCGAGGTGGATACGGCGAGCGACGATTTCAGGATCTTCGAGACGTCATCCAGCGCGCATTGCGGCGGCACCGGGGGCGTCACCGGGGGCGTCGGCGCGGGCTTCGGCAGGCTCACCATCACGGCGATCGAGCCGACGTCGGTCGCCTTCGAGCTCTCCGACGTGGGCCCCCTGTTTCCCGGCCAGGACCCGAACGGCCGCCACGTCGCGGCCCGCTGCGCCGCGCGCTAGCGCGCGGGACGCGAGGTCGCCGGAGGACCTCGGTCACATTTCCAGATCCATCCGCGACCTGACACGTCGACGGGTCCACTCGACGTTGACGAAGCGGCGCCCACCCGTCCCCGGGCGCGTGGACTTCGTCCGTCCGGAGCCCCGGGAGAAAGCCCATGTCCATTCGCACCTGGTTTCGCACGGCCCGCGTCCGCCACGGACTCGCCGCCAGCGCCGTCGTCCTCGCCGCCGGTAGCCTCGTCCTCGCCCGATCCGCCGCCTCTGACCCGGGCCCCTCGAGCGCGTTCACCGCGGTCGCCTCGAGCGGATCGAACAGCGCCTCCTTCTCGGGGCCCGGCGCTCACGGCACCTTCGCCCTCAGCCACACTAGGGTGCTCAGCGGCGGCGAACAGCGCGTGTTCGCCGAGCTGATCGTCGAGGCCGACCCCGTCGAGCAGGCCAGGGAGCGCGCGCCGCTCTCGATCGTGATCGTCCTCGACACCTCGGGATCCATGGCCGGCGAGAAGCTCGATCAGGCCAAGCGATCGGCCGTCCAGCTCCTCCGCGACCTGCGCGACGACGACGAGATCGCCTTCGTCCGCTACTCGAGCGACAGCGAGCTCCTCCAGCCGCTCGCCCGCGCCGGCCGCGTCCGGGCCGACCTGATCGCCCGGGTCCTGGAGCTCGAGTCGAGCGGCGGAACCAACATCGCGCCCGCGCTCGCCAAGGGCGTGCTCGCCCTCGCCGACGCCGGCAAGGGCCGCGTGCGCCGCGTGATCCTGGCGAGCGATGGCCTCGACGGCACGCGAGCCCAGAGCGAGCAGGTCGCCCGGGAGAGCGCCGGGCGCGGGATCACCACCTCGTCCATGGGGATCGGCCTCGATTTCGACGAGGCGTACATGGGCGCGGTCGCCCAGGCGGGCCGCGGCAACTTCGCCTTCGTCAAGGACGCCTCGGCCCTCGCCACCTTCCTCCAGCGCGAGCTCAAGGAGACGGCCGCCACGACGATCGAGAGCGCGTCGGCCCGCGTGAAGCTCCCGGCCGGCGTCCGCCTCGTCCGCGCCTCCGGCGCCGACGCGAGGCCCCTCGCCTCCGGCGCCGAGGTCGAGCTCGCGCTCGGCTCGCTCTTCTCCGGCGACGAGCGTCGCGTGATCCTCGAGCTCGCGGCCTCGCTCGACAGCGACGTGACCCGGGCCGTGGAGGCGCAGGTGAGCTGGAGCCGGGTCGGCGGCGACGCCGTACAGGCCCGGATCGCCGGGCTCCCCCTGACCGGCTCGACCTCCGCCGAGGCCGTCGAGGCGGGCAAGGACCTCGCGGTCCTCGCCGACGCCATGAGCGTCGTCGCCTCGCGCCGTCAGCTCGAGGCCGCCGACGCCTACCAGCAGGGCGACGTCGGGCGGGCCCAGCGCCTCATCGATGAGAGCATGAACGAGCTCAGCGCCGTCGCCGCCGCCGCGCCGGCGGCCGCGGCGGCCCCGCTCCGGAAGCAGCTGATGGAGTACAAGGCAACGCAGAAGGAGTTCCTCTCCGCCCCACCCGCGAGCACCGCCGGGAAGGCGGCGGCCAAGCGCGCGGTCGAGAAGGACATCTCCAACCTGTCGAGGCGCTGACGATGCTCCGCAAGGTCGCCTTCGTCGCCGCCGCCGCGCTCTCGCTCGGGCTCGCCTCGCTCGCGCTCCGGCTCGGCCCTGTCCCGGGCTCGCTGCTGCTCGTGGCCGCCGCCGTCCTCCTCGCCGTCGCGGCGAGCGGGGCGCTCGCCTCGCTCGCCGTCGCCGGGGGCGCGCTCGGGGCGCTGGCGTTCGGCGTCCTCGGCGCGACGTCCCCGGCGGCGGCCGGCGCCGCGCTCGCCGGCCTTTGCTTTGCGGAGCGCTCGGTCCGGGTGCGGGGCAGGCGCGCCCGCCTGCTGCACGTCGGGACCGCGCTCTCCGGCGGCGCCCTGGCCGGCTCGCTCACCGCCGCCTTCGGCGCGGGGTCGCTCGCGCTCCGCGGGGTCGCGCTCGTGGTGTCCGCGGTGCTCGTCGCGCTCCCCTTCCTCATCGACGCCGACGACCCGGTGGCCCACGCCCTCGACGGCGCCGCCGGCGAGATCACGGGCCCC
This sequence comes from Sorangium sp. So ce590, assembly GCF_051521365.1. Taxonomy (NCBI): domain Bacteria; kingdom Pseudomonadati; phylum Myxococcota; order Polyangiales; family Polyangiaceae; genus Sorangium; species Sorangium sp. So ce590. Next base: position 1,468,182 of record NZ_CP150346.1, on the reverse strand, counting down.
GCGCGCGCGTCGCTCCGCGAGGGCGCGGAGCTCCGCCGGACGGTCGCGGACGAGGAGCTGCTCGATGGCAGGGCGGCGCGCCAGGCCCGGGCGACCTGGGCGTCGCTGCTGCGCCTCGCCGAGGCGCGGGCGAGGCTCGAGCGCACGCTCGCGGTGGGCCGCGCCGCGAAGGAGCGAGAGGCGAGCCCGGGGGAGCCTCCGCCGGCCGGCGAGGGGGCCGCGGGGACGCCGGCCGAGGCGGTGATCGGCAAGGTGGACGCGCGGATCGCCGATCACGTCGCCGCGCTGACGCGGGCCTACACGGCGGTGAGCGCCGCGCAGGCCGCGGAGGCGAGCCTGGACGACGCGGCGCTCGTCGGGGTGGAGGCGATGGGCGATTCGCTCGAGCAGGTGAGCAAGACGATGGTCGAGGAGGTCTGATGTTCTCGTGTCGCTACGGCCGACAAACCGCGCAGCCTTCCGCGCTCGCGCATCCCGCTTCGCCCTGTCGCACGAACTCGCAAACGCCAGGGTCGCACGTGGTCAGATCATGCCAGCGGCCGTCCTCGCAGCGCATGGAACCGCTGAAGGTATTGCATGCGGTTGCGCCTTCCACCGCGCACGGCGTCTCCGGACGGGCCAGGTGGTCCACGGTGGCCTGGGTCACGACGCGCATCGCGAACTCCGCCGTGCTGGGCAGCGTCGCGGCGCCGACCGCGCCGAGCTGCAGTTTGCAGGTTCCGGTCTGGAGAACCTTGACCGGGATCTCGTGGTCGACGCTCGCGTCCCAGGCGAGCTCTCCCTCTGGGCCCGTACAGATGGAAGGCGTGGCCGTCACCGCGTGCACCGGCAACGACTCACAGGGCACCCCCTCCTTCAAGGCCGTGGCGGTGGGCAGGCGCACCGTCCAGCCAGGGCCCACCGTGCTCGGCCAGATGCGCTGCGTGAACGCGTGCACCGCGGTGACATCGCTCGCGCCGTAGCTCTGAATGCGGCCGCGAAAGCCGGGAAGCACGCCAGACACGAGCTCGACCGCGCCCCCCTCGAGCGGCGCCGTCCACGAGCAATTCAGACGCGAGCCCGAGCCGCCCACCGAACACGTCACGCCATCGCCCTGCACCAGGCCCGGCAACAGACCATCCAGCGGCTTGCCCCCGCCTTGCGGCACCGCATCGAACCTCAGCGTCTTGCCCGGCGACACCCGTAGCGGCGCCTGCGCTTCCGCGCAGCTCGATCGCACCTCGATCGCATCCACCGCGACCACCTCCACCTTCAGCTCCGTCTCGCGCTCCGCATCGCTGAAGCGGGCCTTCACGCGCACGTTCGCGGTGCCCGCCGCCAACCCCTGCACCACCAGGTGCGCCGTATCCCAATACAGGCCCTCCGGCGCTTCTCCTTCCTCTGCAAAGCGCAACACCGACGGTTCATCGATCGCCAGCTCCAGCACCTCCTCTACCGACTCCGTGCTGCAGAAATTCACCTTCCCCCCGCCGATACAACCATCCACGAGCCACAGATTCGCGAAGCTCTGCTCCGCCAGCGCGTTCTGCGGCCCTTGCAACCGCGCGTCCTCGTCGGACGTCGCGCAGCCCGTCAAGGCAGCCGCTCCGAGCGCGGCCCCCAGCACCGAGGCACTCCATTGCAACCGCGGACCCATCGTGTCACCAGCCGATCTATCATTCATCGCGTTCATCAAAACCATGGTTCAGCAAAGCCCGCGCCAGGCGCGGCGCTCGCCGCTCAGCCAGCTCTGGGGGCAGAGTGTGAACGTTGCGTCACGTGAAGGGCGCTGTGCGCGTCAGGCTCGAGGCAGACGCGCGTTCCGCGCCGATAGCTCGCCGTGCCACACTGGCCGGCCATGGACATCACGAACCTCATCGCGCTGGGCGCGCTGGTCGCCGGGCTGGCCCTCGGCGTCGTCGTCACCCGCGGCCTGCACGCCAACCCACGGAAGCGGTTCTGGAACGCCCCGCTGGGCCCCACCCGCTACCGGCGCGCCAACTTCCCGCTGGGAGGCACCCTCGCCGGCCTGGTCGCCCTCGCCCTCTGGGCCTCGGGTCACCCCGACGGCGCGCTGATCGCCGCGGGCGCAGGCCTGGGCATGGCCGCCGGCGCCATCGGCGTGGGCCTCGCCGACCCGCTTCGCTGAATCAGGGCCACGCCAAGCGGGCAAACGCAGCGAGGAATTCCTCTCCACCTAGCCGTGGAGAGCCGCCTGCTCGCCGCGCAGGAAGGCCAGCGCCGCGCGGGCGAACGGCTGCTTCCACTCGCCGAAGATGGGCCCGTGTCCGCCGTTCGGCACGAGCCACAGGCAGGAGCGCGGGATGGCGCGGTACATTTCCAGGGCGATCTCGGCCGGATAGAGGGGATCGCGGTCGCCGCTCACGATCATCGTCCGCGCGGTGATGGTCGACAGGTGAGGGGGCGTGAAGCTCATGTCGTCGTGGCTGTCGGCGAAGCGCCGCGGCTGACGCCACAGCGCCCGGATCTGCGCCTCGCCGAGCTTGTGGCGGGCCCGCATCTCCTCCCATTCCGCCTCCGATCGGCCCTCGTCGGAGACCTGCCGCATGATCGCCCTGGCCTGCTCGGGGAAGTACGGAGTCGCGGACACGAGGACCATCGACTCGACGCGCTCCGGCTGCTGCGTGGCCAGGTGCAGGAGCGACTTGGCGCCGAAGCTGAGGCCGATGGCCCGGAACGCCTTCACCCCCAGGTGGTCGAGGAGGGCGAAGACGTCGAGGGCACACTGGCGAAGGGTGATGGTTCCAGCCGGGTTGGTCGACCGGCCGTGCCCCCGCAGGTCGGGGACGATGACCCGGTGATCGCGCCCCAGCTCCACGAGATCGAACACGTGCGCCCAGTCGCCGCCCGCCCCGGTGAAGCCGTGAAGCAGCACGAGCGGCGGCCCCTCGCCGCGAAGCTCGTAATACATGTCGATGCCGTTGACGGACGCGGTCCGCCCGAGGTCCTGCGCTGTCTCCATTCGCTCCTCCGATCGCTCGGCCGCGGCCAATCCACAGCCGGATGCACACGAGCGATAGGCGAAGCGCTTCACTCTTGATAGCTGTGCCCTTCTCGCATAAAATGCGACTCGCTTGATGAGGGGACGGCCAGCTGGCGCGCATCACTGAGCGGGTGTTCAGGAAACGCGGTCCAGGCAGCCTCCGGCCGGAACGAAGCGCGCGAGGCGCGCTCGTCAGCTGCCGAGAAAGTGGCGCAGGAAATCGTCGGTCTCGCGAATGATGCGCGGAATCGACGCCACGAGCTCGTGGCCATCGTCCACCTCGATGAGCCGGACATGCCGCTTCCCTGCCGCGAAGGTCCGCGAGAGCTCGATGTCCACCACCTCGTCGTTCCGGCCGTGGACGATCAGCGTCGGTATCCGCACGTCGGGCCAGCCGCCCGAGCGGTCATCCACCTCGGCCGCGTCGAGGGCGAAGCCGAAGTCCACCCGGGCTCGCCGCTTCTCGGCGTAATCGTCGACCTCGAGCCACCCCCGCTCCTTCCACGCCTGAAAGCCCTCCTCGCCGAGCCGCTGCCGCCATCGCTCCATGATCCGGAACGCCGGCGCGAGCAGCACAAGCGCGCACACCCGCGCGTCCTCCTCGGCGACGCGGCACGCGGTGAGGCCCCCGAGGCTCGAGCCCATCACCACGGCCCGCTCGCGCTCTCCGCCGAGCGCCTGCTTCACGGCGTCGATCATCGCGCCGAGGCGCAGGCGCTCGAACGACGGTACCCGCAGGTCGAGCCGCTCGACGACGACCCCGCGCCGCTCGAAGTGCGCGGCGATCCGGACGCCCTTGGTCGAGCCCGGGCCCGAGGCGAAGCCGTGCAGGTAGAGCCAGCGCGGGCCGGCGGCGGGGGGCGGTGTCGTGGTCATCAAGGTGCGGGAGAGCCTAGGACGGGCGCGCGGCGAGCGGCAAGCCGCGCTGCCGCTCTCGCGCTCGCCCCGCCGGGCGGGCGCGTCAGATCCGCGGCAGGTCGCGTGCACGCCTTCCGCTCCGGCAGGTCGATGCGGTATGACGCGCCGAAGAGACGCCATGATCCGCCCCGCCACCGCCGCCGATATCCCCACCATCGCCCGCCTCATCCGGATGCTCGCCGAGGTCGAGCGGCTCGCGCACGAGGTCGTCTTCGACGAAAAAGAGCTCGAAGCGCACCTCTTCGGCCCGAGGCCCGCCGCGGAGGTCGTCCTGGCCGAGGCGGAGGGGGTCGCGGTCGGATTCGCCCTCTTCTTCCAGAGCTTCTCCACCTTCGTCGGCAAGCCGGGGATCTACCTCGAAGACCTCTTCGTGCTCCCCGAGCACCGCGGAGGAGGCCACGGCAAGGCCCTCCTCGTGCACCTGGCGAGGCTCGCGGTCGAGCGCGGCTGCGGGCGGTTCGAGTGGTCCGTGCTCGACTGGAACGAGCCCGCCATCGGCTTCTACCGCAAGCTCGGCGCCAAACCCATGGACGACTGGACCGTCTACCGTCTCACCGGCGAGGCGCTCGCCCGGCTCGCCCAGGGATGAAGAGCTCGCCCCCGCCCGGCTCCGCGGGTGAGCGCCGCTCGCCTGGGGTGCTGCTCGTGGAGACGCAGCCGAGCAACACCGGCTGCTGCCAACGCAGCAGCGGCCGCGGGTCCTCGCATGGATCGCGGCCTGATCGCGCTCGCGCGAGCTCCACGGGCCCCGTGGCGCGGGCGTTGCTTCAGCGGCGCGTGTTGATGTCGGTGGCGCGGCTCCCGGGCTCGGTCGCGACATGCGCTGTTGCTCATCGAGCGTGAGCGTGAGTCCACACTGCCCATCGAGGATCGCCGGCGGCGTCGAATGTCTTCAAACCACATGACCGGGCTCGGCGTGCTGCGCCACCGGAGCTTCGCGCTCTACCTCGCGGCGAGGCTGCTCTCCGCGGTCGCGGTGCAGATGCAGAGCGTCGCGATCGGCTGGCAGGTCTACGCGCTGACCGGCGACGTCTTCGATCTCGGCCTCATCGGCCTCGCCCAGTTCGCGCCGTTCTTCGCCCTGATCCTCCCCTCCGGGCAGGCGGCGGACCGGTTCGACCGGCGCCGCATCATCACGGTCGGCCTCGGCGCGGAGCTGCTCTGCTCGCTGCTGCTGCTCGCGTTCACCGTGTCGGGCCTGAAGGCGGTGTGGCCCGTGTTCGCGGTGCTCGTGCTGTTCGGCAGCGCGCGCGCCTTCATGATGCCGGCCCAGCAGGCGATCCTGATGAACCTGGTGCCGGCCGAGAGCTTCAGCAAGGCGGTCGCGCTCAGCTCGTCGAGCTTCCACGTCGCGGTCATCATCGGGCCGACGCTGGGCGGGCTCCTCTACCTCGCCGGGTCGACGATCGTGTACGTGATCGTCGCGGCGCTGCTCCTCGTCTCTCTCGTCCTCATGGGCCTCGTGCGGGCGACCCAGCAGGCCAGGCGGTCCGAGCCGGCGTCGCTCAGCGCGGTGCTGGAGGGGCTGCGCTTCGTGTGGTCGAGGCCGGTGGTGCTCGGCGCGATATCGCTCGATCTGTTCGCGGTGCTGTTCGGCGGCGCGGTCGCGCTCCTGCCAGCGTACGCGCGCGACGTGCTCCAGGCCGGCCCGACCGGCCTCGGCATGCTCCGCACGGCGCCGGCCGTGGGCGCCGCGCTCACCGCGGGCGTCCTCGCCTTCCGGCCGATCACGCGACACGTCGGCCGCTGGATGTTCGGCGGCGTCGCGGTGTTCGGGCTCGCCACGATCGGCCTCGGGCAGACGCGGAGCCTCACCGTCGCGCTCATCGCCCTGTTCCTCGTCGGCGCAGGCGACATGGTGAGCGTCTATATCCGCCACATCCTCGTGCAGTTCGAGACGCCGGACGCGATCCGCGGGCGGGTGAGCGCGGTCAACGCGGTGTTCATCGGCGCCTCCAACGAGCTCGGAGAGTTCGAGTCCGGCCTCACCGCCGGCTGGCTCGGCCTGCTCCCCGCCATCCTCCTCGGCGGCAGCGCCACCCTCGTGGTCGCGGCGCTGTGGGCGCTCGGCTTCCCCGTGCTGAGCCGCATGGACCGCTTCCCGCACGCGAGGCGAGATCACGAGGAGAGCCCCGCCAAGACCGAGACGCCGGAGACCGCCGCCGCGACGTAAGGGGCCGCCCGCGGCGCGCCGTCGCGGGCGGCGCCGAAAGCGGGCGCTACTCGGCGCGGAGCGCCTCGATCGGATCGAGCCGCGCGGCGCGCCAGGCCGGGTAGAAGCCGAACACCACGCCGATCGTGACCGAGAGGCCGAGGCCGAGGACGATCGACCAGACCTCCACATGGAAGGCCCAGCGGCCGACCATCTGCGCGAGCACCGCGCCGGCGAGCCACGACAGCGCCACGCCCGAGAGCACGCCGAGCACGCCCCCGAGCAGCGAGACGGCCGCCGCCTCGCACAGGAACTGCAGCAGGATCGCGCGGGGCGAGGCGCCGACCGCGCGGCGAACGCCGATCTCCCGCGTCCGCTCGGTCACGGTCACGAGCATGATGTTCATGATGTTGATGCCCCCGACCACCAGGGCGACGACGCCGGTGCTGAGCAGCAGCATCTTGATGATGTCGAGGACGAGCAGCTCCTGAGCGTGGCTGCCCTTGTCCTCGATCCTGAAGTTCTTGACCCCGTGATGGCGGCGCAGGAGCGTCGCGTCGATGACGCCGCGGAGCGCGGCGAGCGGCAACTGGACGGCCGCGAGCGGATCTTGCCGCACGTAGATGCGATCTGTGTGGTGCGCCGGCGAGTACAGCGCGTCGAAGGTCGTCTCCGGGACGAGGACCTTGCGGTTCCAGATGTTCGTGTCGTCCGTGGAGCCGAGGATCGGCCGGTCCTTGAGCACGCCGACGACCGTCCACAGGTGGCCGTCGGCCGCCATGTGGAGCGGCTCCGCCTGCGCCGCCCGCGCGGGAGGGCCGCCGAAGAGCTCGGCCCAGACCTCGTGGCCGACGACGCACACGCGCCGCCGCGCCGCGAGATCCGCCTCGACGAGGAACCGGCCCGCCGCGAGGTCGAGGTCGTAGAGCGCGGGCGCCGCCGGCGCCGCGCTGACGAGGGTGACGCGCTTCTTCTTGGGGCCGACGCGGGCCTCGGTCGCGCGCACCGACTCGCTCAGGGCAGAGGCGCCGCCGAGGGCGCGCGACGCGGCGAGCGCGCGGGCGTCGTCCCGCGAGAGATCGCGCCGGGTGCGCCGCCGATCCTTGACGCTCACCTCGGCGGCGTGGACCTGGATGAGGTCGGCCTCCACGGCCTGCTGGCTCGCCCGGAGGAGCGCCTCCTCGCCGCCCGCGAGGAGCGAGGCGAGCAGCACGATCGAGCCGGTGCCGATGATGATGCCGAGCAGCGTGAGCGCGGCGCGGGTGCGGTCGGCCACGACGGCGCGCGTCGAGTGGAGGAGGTCGCCGAGCCTCATCGCCGCATCGCCGCCACCGGGTCGAGCCGGCCCGCGCGCCGCGCCGGCAACCACCCGAAGACCACGCCCACCCCGGAGGAGACGAGCAGCGCCGCGATCACCGCCGACGTCGAGACCGCGCCGACCCAGCCCGGCGTGAAGCGGCGGATGACCGACGAGGCGAGCTCGGCCGCGAGCGCGCCGCCGGCGACCCCGAGCAGGCCGCCGCAGCCGGAGAGCAGCGCCGCCTCGCACAGGAACTGCGCGCTGATGTCGCGCGGCGCCGCCCCGAGCGCCTTGCGGATGCCGATCTCGCGGACGCGCTCGGAGACGCTGACGAGCATCATGTTCATCACGCCCACGCCGCCGATGAGCAGCGCGACGCCCGCGATGAGGCCGACGATCGCCTTCATCGTGGCGAACATCGCCTCGAATTTCTCCATGATGGTGCTGAAATCGAGGAGGGTGAAGTCGTCGACCCCGTGGTGGCGGTCGATGAGGAGCGCGTTGACGATGCGCTTCACCGGGTCGTTGTTGCGGACATCATCGGTCTTGATGACGAGGAGCGCCGAGGTGCTCACGTCCTTCTCGACGTCCGCCGCGGTGTCGATCGGCGCGACGAGCAGGTCGTCCCAGCTGAAGCCGAAGCTGACGCCCACCCGCTCGCTCGCGGCCAGCACGCCGATGATGCGGCAGCGCAGGGACCCGACCGTGACCCACCGGCCGATCGGGTCGCCCCGCCAGAGCCGCGCGGCGAGCTTCGAGCCGGCGACGCAGACCGGGGCGCGGCGGCGGTCCTCCTCGTCGGAGAACGCGCGGCCGCGGGCGACCGGCATCCGGAAGGCGTCGAGGAAGCCGCTGTCGGCCGCGACGAGATCGGTGCGGTCCTCGATGCCCTCGTCGGAGGTCACGTCGCGCGAGCCGAGCATGGCGTACATGGCGTGCTCGGCGACGTGGGGGACGCCGCGCGCGAGCCGGTCGCGGTCCTTGCGGGTGAAGCCGGTGACGTACATCGTCTTCTTCCGCTCGGCGCGCGCCGGCTCCTTCGGGGCGACGAGGAGGAGCCGTGCCCCGCCGAGCTGCTCGATGCCGCGGCTCAGCGTGAGCAGGCCGCCCTCGGCGAGCGAGGTCATGAGGACGATGGCGAAGGCGCCAAGGGTGATGCTGAGAACGGTAAGGAGCGACCGCAGCTTGTGCGCCGAGAGCGCCTTCGCGGCGATCGCGAGGTAGACGGCCCACCTCACATCTTTGTCTCGTTCTCGGCCGCCGAGGGCGGGTTGATGAGCACGCGGGCCCCCTCCGGGACGCCGTTCACGATCTCGACCTCGCGGTCGTTTCGCGCGCCGAGCGCGACCTCGACCTGCTCGGTGGTCTGCTCGCCGTCGGGCCCGTCGACGACGCGCGTCACGAGCTGCTTGCCGCCCTCGTCGGAGACGGCCTCGATCGGCAGGGAGACCACGCCCGGCCTGCTGTCGAGCCGGATGCGCACGTCGGCGGTCATGCCGGGCCTGATGAGGCCGTCGACGTGGGAGAGCTCGGCCTCGACAGGGAAGACGTCGACCTCGCGCCCCTCGAGCTTCACCGAGGCGGGCGCGATCTTTGTGACCCTGGCCGCGTACGTCTTGCCGGGCAGGGCGTCGAGCGTCAGGGTCGCGGGCTGGCCGAGCGCGACCTTGGCCACGTCGATCTGGTTGAGGTCCACCTTGACCACGAGCGTCGAGAGGTCGGCCACGGTGAGCAGCGCCTTGCCGTTGAAGGTCGACTCCACCCCCGGCGTGACGACCTCGCCGGGCTCGATGTTGCGCTGGATCACCGTGCCGTCGAGGGGCGAGTAGATCTTCGTGTACCGGAGCCGGTCCTTCGCGGCGCTCAGCGCGACCTCGGCGAGCCGGACGGCGATGGTCTTCTCGGCGAGCTCGTGCCTGGCCGTGTCGAGCTCCTCCGAGGCGATGACGCTGCCCTCGACGCCGGCGGTCCGCCGCGCGACGACGCGCTTCGCGTAGCCCGCGGCGGCCCGGGCCTGGGCGAGCTCGGCCTCGGCGCGGGCGACCTCGCGCTCGCTGTCGATCGGGTCGAGCACGAGCAGGAGCTGGTCCTTGGCGACCCGGGCGCCCTCGTCGGCGAGCACCTCGGCGACCTGGCCCGCGACCTTGGATTTGACCTCGACCTTCTCGCGGGCCTCGATGCGCCCTGTCTCGAGGATCTCGACGGCGAGGTCGCCGCGCCTGGCGGTCACGACGAGCGCGGGGTCGATGTGCGGGGGGCCGCCGCGGGTCATCGCGACGACGGCGGCGCCCGTTCCGGCGAGCGCCAGGGCGCCGGCGAGCCACGGCCAGAGGCGCCACCGCCGCCGCCGGGCGCTCACGAGGCGCCTCCAGGAGGCGGCGACGACGGTCCAGGAACCGACGACCCTGGTCCAGGAACCGACGACGCTCGTCCAGGAGGCGGCGCTGGGACGTCCGCGCGCCGGCCGCGCGGGCCGGTGTCCTCGACGATGGCGCCGTCCCGGAAGGTGACGACGCGGGTGGCGTAGTCGGCGATCGAGGGGTCGTGGGTGACGACGATGACGGTCATGCCCTGGGCGTGCAGGGCGCAGAAGAGCTCCATGACCTGCCGGCTCGTGGCGGAGTCGAGCGCGCCCGTCGGTTCGTCCGCGAGGAGCAGCGGCGGCTCGTTGACGATGGCGCGGGCGATGGCGACGCGCTGCTGCTGGCCGCCGGACAGCTGGTTCGGCAGGTGGCGCGCCCGATCCTCGAGCGCGACGCGCGCGAGGGCGCGCTCGGCCCGCGCCCGGCGCTCGGCCGGACGGACGCCGGCGTAGACCATGGGCAGCTCGACGTTCGCGAGGGCGCTGTCGCGCGGCAGGAGGTTGAACGACTGGAAGACGAACCCGATATTGCGGTTGCGGAGCCGCGCGAGCTCGACCTCGTCGAGCTCCCCGACGGGCTCGTCGTCGAGGAGGTACCGGCCGGCGGTGGGGCGGTCGAGCGTGCCGATGACGTTCAGGGCCGTCGATTTGCCCGACCCCGAGGCGCCCATGATCGCGATCATCTCGCCCCGGGAGAGCTCCAGGGAGACGCCGCGGAGCGCTTGCACCTCCACCTCGCCCATCCAGTAGATCTTGGTGATCGCCTCGAGCTTCACGAGTGGAGACATGAGGGTTCTCGGCCGCGATCGGCGCGCCGTCCTCGGCGGTGGCCGCGGCGCGCGCGATCTCTGGGTTCGCCCTGGGTTCGCCCGGCGCGGGCCTGAGGTCCCAGGGCGCGCCGCGCTTGTTGCTCCCACCATCGTGCCGTGAAGGCCAGTCGGTGCGGTGAGGCGTAGGCGACGAGCGGCAGCGAAGCAACCGGAGCGCACGGACGCAGCGGGGGAGCGACGTGGCCGGAAGACCGGCAGAACGCGGCGTTACAGCCCCGACGTCTCGACCAGCGCGAGCACGACGGCCCCGACGCCGTACGAGATGTCGTCGCCGAGCTCGACCTCCGCGTAGTCGTCGAGCCTGCCGACCGTCGTGGGGCCGGAGATCCCGGTGACGACCGGGCGCCCTGACGCGTCCTCCTGGATGCGCGAGCGCACGCCCGCCATGGCGCTGTCGATCGCGGGGCGCACCGCGTCGTCGAGGAAGCCGTGGCGGAGCCCGCGGGCGAGCCCGGCGGCGAAGAGGGCCGTCGCGCTCGTCTCCAGGTAGATCTCGCCGGGGCGGTCCAGGATCGTCCACCACAGGCCGGTCCCCGGGTCCTGCGCGGCGAGGACCGCCGCGACCTGCCGATCGAGCGACGCGGCCACGGACTCGTCGCGCTCGCCCCGCGCCGCGCGCACGCGGAGGTACTCGTAGCCGGCCGCCGTGACCCAGGCGTTGCCGCGCGCCCAGTACACGTCCGGGTCCTGCGGCGTCGCCCAGTTGTACGCGTGCCTGAAGAGCCCCGGCCCGTCCTGGAGGAGCGATGCGAAAATATCGAATTGATTCGAGAATTCGTCGAGCGCCCGCGCGTCGCCGGCGCGGATGAGCACGTTGCCGAACATGAACAGCGAGTCGACCCAGAGCGTGGGCTCGAACAGCGGCGACACGCCGAGGTGGCTGATGCCGCCCTGCTCCGTCCGGCGCGCTTCCTCGTAGAGGTAGCGGAGCACGTCGGTGACGATCTTCTCGTAGGACGCAGCGCACGACTCCGCGTGGAGCGCGAGCGCGGCGGTGGCCGGCGGGCAGCGGTCGCTGGTCGTGATCTCGTAGCCGTACTCGATGTGCCGGTCGATGTAGCGCCGGTAGTAGTCCCGGTACGGGGCGTGCTGCGTGACGCGGTAGAGCTCGACAAGCGAGAGCATGACGGTGCCCTCGCCCCAGTCCCACAGGAGCGACTCCGCCGGGTGCTCGGCGATCCAGCGGTCGGCGACGGCGCGCGCCAGCGCGATGCTCTCGGAGCCGGGGGCGCGCTCGCGCGCGAACGCGTCCTCTGCCGACGGCGAGGTCGGCGTGCACGCCGCGCCCGGATCGCCCGGGTCGCTCGAGCAGCCGGCAGCCGCGGCGGCGCTCGCGGCGGCGGCGACGAGCAGCGCGCGGAGGCGCGGCAGCGTGCGGGGCGTGCGCGACAGGGCGGCCATCGGCACCTCACTCCTCCACGGCGACGCCGGTCGCGTCGGGCGCGGTCACACGCGGGGCTCCGTCGAGGAGCACCCGCGTGCCCCGGGCCATCAGCGCGAACGGCCGCTCGCCCTGGATCCGCAGCACCACGAGCTCCGCGTCGGTCTCGAGGACCTGCCCGCCGGGGAGCGTGAGCTCCTCCGGGGCCCCCGCGCCCCGGAGGATCGCGACGTCGGTCCCGCCGTCGCTCTCGATCTGCCAGGCGACGATGCCGGGCCCCGGCGCGATCGGCGCCGCCCGGAGGGGCGCGTCGGGGCCGCTGTCCGCGCCGACCTTGTAGGGCAGGAGCACCGCCAGGAACCCCGGCGCCTCGGCCTCGACCGTGGCGTCGATGACGGCGTGGTCGGCGGCCTTGCGGTCCTTCTCGAACTCGTGGACGTGGGGCACGGTGAGCGGCGTGTACGGCGGCTCCACGACGGCCAGCCCCGGCGCGGTCGACCGCACGCGCACCTCGACGCCCGCCCGCGCCCGCTCCCAGCGCGCGCCGTCGGGGAGGCGCTCGAAGCTGCCCCCGGAGGTGAGCCCCGCGTAGCCGTGCAGCCGCCACGCGTGCGCGCGCGCCGCCGGGTGCGACGTCGCCAGGCGGTCGCCCACCACGAAGTAGCGGCCGTCGATGAAGGCCACGGACCGCTCGACGTGCGTGTCCTGGTAGTCCTGGTGCGCCTCCGCGTACTCGACGGCGGCGCCGTCGTGGGTGTTCCGGATCCAGGCGTCCGCGTCGCCGAAGTTGTTGAAGACCCCCTTGTCGGGCGCGGATCGGCCCTCGATGAGGATGACGTTGTGCGACGGCGACTGGCTTGTCTTCGCGTTGTCGAGCGAATCGGGCTTGTAGTAGCCGGGGTCGATCAACAGGTACTCTCCGTAGGCGGCGAGCGAGAAGGACGTGCCGTCCACGTGGTCGTGGATCGCCTTGCGCGCCGAGCCGTGCTCCGCGAGGAGCAGGAGCCAGCGCGCCTCCTCGCCCCAGTCCGAGCGGAACACCGCATTGCCCGCGTCGGGCATGAAGCGCGTCAGGAAGGGCGGCTCCTCGGCGGCCGCCGCGTCGTCGAGGTAAACCAGGTGATGGGCGATGAGGTCGCTGCCAAACTCCATATCCTGGGGGCTGTCGCGGTTCTGCTCCCAGTCCCAGCGATACACCCCGCTGCCTCCGAAGGAGGTGAGCAGCGGGCTCCCGTTGAACGGGGTGAAGACGCCGTCGTCGGCCGGGGGGCGGCTGCCCCAGGGCAGGCGCAGCGAGAGCGACCAGTCGACGGACTTCGTGAAGAGCCCGCCGCGCAACGGGAGCTCGAGCGTGGCTTGCTCGCCGTCGACGCAGCCGTGTCCGGCCCACGGGTCCTCGTCGGAGCGGGTGCGGCAGTCGCGCGCGAAGGCCACGGGCCCCTCGAGGGCGTTGTCGAGGGCGATGAAGAACGCCGCGGTGGGTCCCCAGGCGAAGCTGGCATAGTACGGGCCTTCGGAGGCGCCGCCGTCGGGCTGTACGTACTGGCCGTCCGGGCCCCAGAGGTAGGCGAGCTCCGAGATCGACCAGTTCCACCAGGTCGCGGCCGACGGGTGCCCGGGGAACGCGAGCGCCACGTAGCCGATCGCGTCGGCGGTCCGGATCGGGTGGTTGTTCTGCGCGGGGAGCAGCAGGAGATTCCGATAGAAATCGTGCTCGACGTACTTGGCGAAGAGCTGGCCGGTGATCTCGGTGATCTTGCGCTCTGCCTCGGCGGACTCTTCGTCTGGGAGCCACGGTGTGGCGCTCAGGAGGTCCCACGCGTTCGTGTACCCCATCAGGGTCTTCGCCATCCGGATGTTGATATCGAGGACCGAGTTCGTGTCCCAATCGGGCTCGAGCCGGCGCAGGAACTCGCGCGCCTTCCCGGCCGCCGCCTGGTCCTCGAAGACCCAGGCGAGGAGGGCGTTCGCCTGCGCCGTCGAGGCGTTGTCGCCGTTCGTCCTGGGGTCCCAGGACTCCGGGTCCGGGTCCTCCGTGTACGGCCGCTCGGCGCGGCGCTTCAGGGTGGCGAGGATCGAGGCGTAGGGCTCGCGATCGACGCGCGAGCGCAGCAGGTCGCGGTGCTCGGGCCGCGCGAGGAGCCGCGGATGGACGCCGGTGTCCCGCGGCTGGCTCGGCGCGGGGACGTCGGTGCCGCACGCGGCGAGCGCGAGCGCGAGCGTCGCGAGGGCCGCGCGCGCCGCGCGCGTACGACAGAGGGTTCGGATGGACAGAGACACGCCGTGGGACCGTGATTGCATGGCAGGATCGGGCGAGGGCTGGACAGGACAGGAAGGCGCTCGTGCGCGAGCTGCAGCAGCGTATCAGCTCGCGCCGGCCTGGATCGGCTCGACATCTCGCGGGCGTGGGGCCGATCACCACATCACCCGTCATGACGGAATCCGATGTAATCCGATCAGCCTCCGTTGCCATCTGGGCAGACGCGACCCTCACCGGATGACCTCGAGGCGCGCGTCGAGCGAGCTGAGCAGAGCCCGTCGCGGCGCGTCGGCGCGGGCGGCGTCGAGCGCGCCCGCAGGCTCCTGGACGTGAGGGGCGCGACGCGCTCAGGTGGTGCAATCTTGCGCGAGCGTCCGCCTGCTGCGGCAGGACGCGACGCGCGGAGCGGAGCGACCGCGCCGGCAGCGAGGAGTCCTCGTCGTCGCGGGCTCTCCGCTGGGCGGCCTCCCGCTTGCATTGCCCCGGCCGCGCTGAGAAAAATCGAGGAGGTTTGGAATGGCGAACGAGCAGAAGCAGAGGATGGGCGCGCAGGGACAGCAGGGCTCCGGGCTACAGGAAGGCCGCAGCGAGAGCAGTGTTGTCCCTGACAAGGACTACAACCTGGTCAGCGTGCTCTACCATGCTCTCCAGGGCGCGGAGACCTGTTCAGAGTACGTTCAGGACGCGCAGAAGCAGGGAGATCAGGAGCTCGCCTCGTTCATCAGCGAGGTGCGGCAGGAGCACCTGCGGCTCGCGGAGCGCGCGAAGCAGCTCCTCGGGCAGCGGCTGAGCGGCGGCGCGCGCGCGGGCCAGGGAGGAGCGCGCGGCAGCGCCTGACGCGATCCGCGGGTCGAATCGACAAGGCGCCAAGAACGCCAGGGGAGCACGGTCTTGCTCTGGTGTGCTTGGCGCCTTGCTTTGTGTCCAAAGCGTGAGGGGGAGCCCTGAGAGCGCATGATCCTCATGTCGCAGCGCGACGGGCGCGGCTCGCGCGTGGGGGGCGGACGCCACGCGGGACAGCCTTCATGATATGCGCCTTCGTCATGCCCCTCCCCAAGCACCCCCGCGCCGTCATCACCGGCGCCGCCTCGGGCCTCGGCCGCGCGCTGGCCCTCGAGCTCGCGGGCCGTCGGGCGAAGCTGCTCCTCGCCGACCTCAACGAGGAAGGCACCCGGGAAACGGCGCGCCTCGTCGCCGGCGCCGGCGGCGAGGCGCACGCGGTGCGCTGCGACGTGAGCCGCAGCGAGGACGTCGCGGCGCTCGTGGGCGAGGCCGATCGCGCGCTCGGCGGCGTCGATCTCGTGGTGAACAACGCGGGCGTCTGCGCCGGCGGGCAGGTCGGCGAGATCCCGCTCGCGGACTGGGCGTGGGTCATGGGCGTCAATCTCTGGGGCGTCATCCACGGTTGCCACGCGTTCGCGCCGCGCTTCAAGGAGCAGCGGAGCGGGCACTTCCTGAACGTCGCGTCCGCCGCCGGCTTCATCTCCGTGCCGGGCATCGCACCCTACTGCGTGACAAAGGCCGGCGTCGTCGCCCTGTCGGAGACGCTGAGGCTCGAGCTCGCCCCCCACGGCGTCGGGGTCACCGTCCTGTGCCCGACCTTCTTCAGGACGCAGATCGCCTCGAGCGGGCGCGGCCTCGACGGGCCCATGAAGGCGACCGCCGAGAAGCTCATGGGGCGCGAGGGGCTCCAGGCCGACTACGTGGCGCGGCGCGCGGTCGAAGCGGTCGACGCCGGCCGCCTCTACGCCGTGCCTCACCGCGATGGCCGCTGGGTCTGGCGGCTGAAGCGCGCCCTCCCCGAGCTGCTCCAGGACGTGGTGATGCGCCAGGTGATGCGCAGGGCGCTCTGATCGAGTCGAGCGCGCCGCGCCGTTCGGACGTTCGGCGCCGGGAGGACGAGGGCGCCTCCGAGGTGGGCAGGGACGTCGTGATTGCGCGCAAGTAAGCCAATTCGTTCGAAAATACGCCGCGCAAAAGGCGCTGCGGGCGGCCCGATGGTGAGGCAGGATGAGGGCCGACCGATGCAGCCCAACGTCCACGACGCGCTGTTCAAGACCGCCTTTTCCAACGTGGAGCACGCGGCGGGTGAGCTGCGGGAGGTGCTGCCGCCCGCCCTGGCCGCGCGGATCGACTGGAACTCGTTGAAGCTCGCGCCGGGGAGCTTCGTGGATGAAGCGTTGAAGGAGCGGCAGAGCGACCTGCTCTTCTCGGCCTCGCTGGGCGAGGCCAGCGCGCTTCTCTATCTCCTGTTCGAGCACCAGAGCACGGTGGAAGCGCTGATGGCGTTCCGGCTGCTGCGCTACATGGTCCGCATCTGGGAGCAGCACCTGGCCGCCCACCCTGCCGCGAGGCGATTGCCGGCGATCGTGCCCGTGGTGTTGCACCACAGTGAAACCGGGTGGACGGCGAAGACGGCGTTCGAGGATCTGCTCGATCTCGACGACGCGGCTCGGACTGCCGCGGGCGAGCATGTGCTGCGGCTACGGTTCGTGCTGGACGACATCAGCCTCGTGGAGGACGACGCGCTGCGGGCGCGCGCGATGAGCGCGTTCGCACGGCTCGCGCTCTGGTGCCTGCGGCATGCGCGAGAGCCGGAGCTGCTGCTCGAGCAGCTGCGTCGATGGCTGGACCTCGTACGGGAGACGCGGAGAGCGCCGAACGGGGCGGAGGCGCTTCGTGCGCTCTGGCGCTATATTCTGGCGACGAACGAGCGCGATGAGCCGGCGGAGGTCCTGCAGCGGCTCCTGGCTGCGGTGGGAGACGAAGGAAAGGAGGAGGTCGTGTCGGTGGCCGACAAGCTGGTGGAGCACGGGCGGCGCGAAGGGCTGCAAGAGGGGCGGCGCGAAGGGCTGCAAGCGGGGCGGCGCGAGGGGCTGCAAGCGGGGCGGCGCGAAGGGCTGCAAGCGGGGCGGCGCGAAGGGCTGCAGCACACGCTGCTCAAGCTGCTCGGCGCGCGGTTCGGCGCGCTGCCGGAGGACATCGTCGCACGCGTGAACAGCGCCGACATCCCGCAGCTGGATCGGTGGTTCGACCGCGTGCTGACCGCTACGACCCTGGCAGACGCGCTGGGCGACCGCTGAGCCACGGCGAAGTCCGCGCCGGCCGCCGGGGCCGGGCGGGCCAGCGCCCCCGAACGACGGCCGTTCTGCCTGGAACGCCGGGTACACCCCGGGACCGCCCAGCTTGTGGCGCCGCCAGCTGACCCGTTGTAAACGCGGGGCGTGACCCAGGTGCGCTCGATCTTCGCCCCAGGACTCTTCGGAAACCAGGTAGCGATCGTCACCGGTGGGGGCAGCGGGATCGGCCTCGCGTGCGCGCGCGAGCTCGCTCACCTCGGCGCGAAGGTCGCGATCTGCGGCCGCAAGCGCGACAAGCTCGACGCAGCGGCGAAGACGCTCGAAGGCGACGGCGTCCCCGGCGACGGCGTGCTCGCCGCGCCGTGCGATATCCGCGAGCCGGAGCAGATCGCCGCCTTCGTCGGCCAGGTCCTGGAGCGCTTCGGCCGCGTCGACGTCCTCGTGAACAACGCCGGAGGCCAGTTCCCGAGCCCGGCCATCGACATGACCCCGAAGGGCTGGGAGGCGGTCGTCCGCAACAACCTGAACGGCACCTTCTTCATGACCCGCGAGGTCGCCAGGCGGGCGATGATCCCGGCCCAGCGCGGCCGCGTCGTGAACGTCACCGCGTCGGTGAGCCGCGGCTTCCCGGGCATGGCCCACACCGGCGCCGCGCGCGCCGGCGTCGAGAACCTGACGCGCTCGCTCGCCGTCGAGTGGGCGGCGCTCGGCATCCGCGTCAACGCCGTCGCCCCCGGCAGCAACATCCGGTCGAGCGGCACGTCGCAGTACGGCGACGAGCTCCTCGAGCTCGCGCGGCGCGCCACCCCGCTCAAGCGCCTCGCCGCCCCGGAGGAGGTCTCGCGGCTCATCGTCTTCCTCGCGACCGACCAGAACGACTTCATCACCGGCGCGGTCTACGGCATCGACGGCGGCCAGCCGCTCTGGGGCGACATCTGGTCCATCCCCGAGCCGGAGGGCGCGCCCGGCGCTCCGCCGGACGGCAAGGGCTGAAGGGGCGCGGCGTGACCTACCCGCCCCCGTACGCCGCCGGCGAGCAGGCCGCGCCGGAGCCCACCTCCGGCGCGCTCGCCGACGCGCTGGCGCCGCCGTTCGGGCCGCCGCCGTCGTCCGCGCCGCCGTCGTCCGCGCAGCCGCCGGCCGAGCCGACCACCTTCCTCGGGCGGGTCGCCCGGCGGGTGCGCGACTACTTCCTCGCGCTCGACCCGACCTTCCTGTCGGCGGTCGCGCCGCTCGCGGTGATCGCCGTCATCCTCTTCACGCGCGCTCCGTCGACGAACTACATCTTCGACGAGCAGGAGGCGCTCCTCGCCAACCCGTATGTGAACGCGAAGGGCGGGCTCCGCTTCATCGACGCGATCCACCGCGATTTCTGGGGGCTGCCGCCCGACCGGAGCGTCGGCTCCTACCGCCCGCTGCCGAACCTCCTCTGGCGCACCGTCTGGGCCGTCACGAAGCAGCCGTTCTTCCATCACTTCTACAACGTCCTCTTCCACGCAGCGAACGGCGCGCTGCTCACGTGCGTCACGTTCTGGCTCACGCGCAAGCGCGGGCTCGCCTACCTCACCGGGCTCATCTTCGTCGGCTGCGCGGTGCTCACCGAGGCGGTCAGCGGCATCGTGGGCATCGCCGACGTGCTCGGGGGCCTGGGCGCGATCGCCGCCCTCGCCGCCCTGACGCTGCCCGCGTGGGCGATGCCGTTCGGCGTGTTCGCGGCGGTGCTCCTCGGCCTCTTCTCCAAGGAGAGCGCGCTCGTCTGCGTGCCGCTGATCCCGTTCGCCGCGCTGATCGCGGCGCCCCTCACGCACCCCACGCGGCCGGCGCGGCTCGTCCGGTCGCTGCTCGCGCTGCTCGCCGCGGGCGCGGCGTTCGTGCTGTACGTCGAGCTCCGGCGGCGCTGGTTCCCGTCGCCCCTGCCGGCCGAGCTCACGACGCCGCTCGCGGAAGGCACGCCGCTCGTGGAGCGCGCGCTGCACGAGCTGCTCGTCTGGTTCCACCAGGCGCCCCTGCCGCGCGATCCGCTCAACAACCCGCTCAGCACCGCGGACGCCCCGCACCGGATCGCCGGCGCCCTGCGCGTCTACTGGCGCGGCCTCACCCAGCTCGTGTTCCCGTGGACGCTCAGCGGCGACTACTCGTACCCGCAGGAGCCGACGCCCGACCGGCTGGTCTTCTTCGGCAGCGTCGCCGGCGCCGCGATGATGGCGCTGCCCCCGCTCGGCTCGCTCGCGCTCTGGATCGCGGCCCTCCGCCGCGAGCACCTCGAGCGGCGCGAGCGGCGCTCGGTGCGCGCCGCCTTCCTCGTCGACGGCGGCCAGGCGACGTCGCGGCGGTGGTCGCTGCTCCTCGCGGGGGCGCTGCTCGCGATCGGGGCGGCGGCGCTCGCCGTGTACGACTGGCAGGTGCTCCGCCCGGCGGGGCGCGTCCCGCTGCTCCGGGCGCTGCCGCTCGTGCTCTGGCCGCTGCCGTTCCTTCCCGCGCTGCTCCTCGGGCTCGGGCTGCTCGTCGAGGGCACGCGCCCCCTGCCCTGCCCCGCGACCGCGGACCGGAGCGTCTGGGTGCCGCTGCGCCGCGGCTACGCGGGGCTGTGCCTCGTGGCGATCGGGCTGACCTGGATCGTGGTCAGCTACTTCCCGCACTCGAACATCCCGGTCGTCCTGCCGACGGTGCGCGCGGAGCGCTTCTGGTACTTCCCGGCCATCGGCTCGTCGCTGGTCCTCGCCGTCGCGTTCTCGTGGCTCCACGAGGCCCTCGCGGGCTCGACGCTCGCGCCGCGCGCCCGCTGGTCGTGGCGGGCGTGGGTGACGCCGGCGCTGTTCGTGCTCTTCTTCGGCTTCCAGTGCGCGCAGGCCTACCGGCACGCGATGGACTACCGCAACGACCTCGACTTCTGGGCGGCGACAAAGGAGGCCGTCCCGAACAGCGCCAAGGCGCACCTCAACTACTCGGTCATGAAGGGCGCCCGCAGCGACCTGCCGGCCCGGCTCGCCGAGAGCAAGATCGCGGTGGAGCTCGCCCCGAGCTGGCCGATGGCCCACGTGTACACGGGCGACACGCTCTGCCGCATGCACCGCCCCGACGAGGCCTTCCCGCACTACCGGCGCGGCATGGAGCTCGGCCCGAACGAGCTGAGCCTGATCGCGCTCGCGCTGCAGTGCCTGCACGACGAGCAGCGGCTCACGGCGTACGAGGCGGAGCTCCGGCAGCTCGCCGAGGAGCACCCCGGGACGTGGCTCGCGTACCTCGCGATCGACACGCTCGACAACGGCGCGAAGCACGGCGGCGTCGACCCGAAGTACCGGCCGCGCGGCTACAACGAGGGGCCGAAGGAGTGACCGAGGCCTGGCACGTGTACATCCTGCGCTGCGGCGACGGGTCGCTCTACACGGGCATCGCCCGCGACGTGGAGGCGCGCTTCGCGCAGCACGCGGCGGGGCGCGGGGCGCGGTACACGCGCGGCCGGGGGCCGCTCGCGGTGGTCCACGTGGAGACGGCGGCCGGCAAGGGCGAGGCGCTGCGGCGGGAAGCGGCGATCCGGCGGATGGGGCGCGCGGGGAAGGAGGCGCTCGCGGCGGGGAGGACAGGGGCGCCGGGGATGGCGCTCGCGGCGGGCCGCGCCGCGCAGGGTAGCGCGTCGACGTCGTGAGAGGGGTCGCCGAGCCGCCCGGCCCCCGGGGAGGGAGCTCGTCTTTACCCGAGCCTTTCCCACGACGCCCAGGACCCGGCGGCCACTGCCGATGCCGAGCAGGCTGCGGCCGATGACGTAGGCGTCGTTCTCTCGCTCCGCGCATCTTCGTGGCCGAGCCGCGTCGAAGCGCTGTTCTCCGGGCCGAGGTATCATCGTGAATGAGGAGATACGGTGAGGAAGTCGACCTCGAGCGCGAAGACCGAGAGCCTCCAACAGAGCGAGCTCTCCGGCGGTGACCTGGACGCCGACGCCTATCTCCTGGTGATCGACGGATCCTCGTCGCGGCGGTGCCCGCTGCCGAGGGAGGGGGTGCTGTTCGTCGGGCGCTCCTCCGACGCGGCGATCTGCGTCACCGCCGCGGCGGCGTCCCGGCGGCACGCGAAGTTCCTCGTCACGGGCGGCGAGGTGCAGGTCATCGACCTGAAGAGCCACAATGGAACGCTCGTCAACGGCGAGCGCCTGGAGGGATCGCGCCTCCTCTCGTCCGGCGACGTCGTCACGATCGGCGACGCCGTGCTGATCCTCCGGCGCGAGCCCCGGGCGCCGGACCGCGCCCTCGTCGATGCGGGCCGCTGGCGCCGGCGCCTCGAGGAAGAGATCGAGCGCGCGGGCGATTACGGCAGGCCGCTCGCGGTGGCCGTCGTGTCGACCGGCGGCGTCCGGGACAAGGCGGTCGCGGGGGCCGCGGCGGCGGCGGCGCTGCGGCTCATCGACGTCCTCGCCTGGGACGGCGGCGCGCAGCTCGTCGTCCTGATGCCCGAGCTCGGGGCCGAGGCGGCGCGCGCGGCGACGCTCGAGCTGCTGGAGGTGCTCGCGCCGCTCGCGCCCGGGACCCGGGGCGGGGTCGCTGCGTACCCGGCCGACGGCGGCGATGCCGAGACGCTCGTCTCCGGCGCCGCCGCCGCGGCCTCGATCGCGGGGCCGGGTACGGTGGCCGTCGCCGCGGACACCGCCGTCCGGCACCGCGTCGGCGAGCTCGAGGTCGTGCTCGCGGATCCGGCGATGATCCGCGTATTCGAGCTCGTCCGCCGGCTCGCCGCGAGCGAGCTCTCGGTGCTCGTCCTGGGCGAGACCGGGACCGGCAAGGAGAACGCCGCGGCGGCGCTGCACCAGTGGTCGGCGCGGGCGAGCAAGCCGCTGATCCCCCTCAACTGTGCGGCCCTCCCGGAGACGCTCGTCGAGAGCGAGCTGTTCGGGTACGAGCGGGGCGCGTTCTCGGACGCGCGGGCGCCGAAGCCGGGCCTGCTCGAGCGCGCGCACGGCGGCACGGTGTTCCTCGACGAGATCGGCGAGCTGCCGCTCGGCGCGCAGGCCAAGCTGCTGCGCGCGCTCGAGGCGAAGCGGATCACGCGCCTCGGCGACGTGCGCGAGCGCGAGGTCGACTTCCGCATCGTGGCGGCGACGAACCGCAACCTCGAGGCCGAGAGCCGCGCGGGCCGCTTCCGGGAGGACCTGCTCTTCCGGCTGAGCACGGCGGTGGTCGAGCTGCCGCCGCTCCGGCACCGGCCGCGCGAGGTGCCGATCCTGGCGCGCCTCTTCCTGGCCGAGGCGCGCGCCCGGGGCGGCAAGGCGCCGGTCGAGCTCTCGGAGGCCGCGCAGTCGACCCTCGCCGCTTATGCGTTCCCTGGCAACGTGCGCGAGCTGAAGAATGCGATGGAGTTCGCGGCGGCGACGGCGGAGAGCGAGGTCGTCGAGCTGTGGAATCTGCCGGACCGCATCGTGGGGCGAGGGGCCGCGGCG
The DNA here is from genome assembly GCF_051521365.1 of Sorangium sp. So ce590. Taxonomy (NCBI): domain Bacteria; kingdom Pseudomonadati; phylum Myxococcota; order Polyangiales; family Polyangiaceae; genus Sorangium; species Sorangium sp. So ce590. The sequence goes on along the minus strand of NZ_CP150346.1, from coordinate 1,445,488 downwards.
CCGGCCGGTGGGGGCGCGGCGGCGGGCGGGGGCGCGGCGGCGGACGGGGGCGCGGCGGCCGGTGGGGGCACGCCCTCCTCGCCGCCGGGGGCGCCGCCGCGATTCCGGCCGATCGCCGAGGAGCTGAAGGAGCTGGAGCGCCGGCGGATGCAGGAGGCGCTCGAGGCGACGGGCGGGGTGCAGACGCGCGCAGCGGAGCTCATCGGGATGCCGACGCGCACGTTCGTGTTCAAGCTGAAGCAGTACGGCCTCGCGGCGCGGCCGGCGAAGCGTCCGTCCTGAGAGCGCCGGTCACCCAGCGCGCCTCGCCGGCATCCGGTCCACTCATCGAGCGCTCGGCCGGCCGGACAGGGCTTCTTCCTCGTCCAGGGAGCCGGCGACGACCTCGTGGGCGCCGATGTCGTGGGCGCTCTCCTGAGGGCGTGGGGTGCCGAAGAAGTCCCCCTGGACATCGACGAGCAGCGTCCCCCGGTTCCTGTCGGGTGAATCGCCCAGCAGCCGGAAGCCGGCGGGATCGATGCCGTTCTCGTTGACGAGCAGCGGATCTCCGACCACGTCGCTCGCGCTCTGCCCAGAACCTCCCGGCGAGGAGCTCCCGTTGCCGCCGAACCAGTTGTTGCTGGCGAAGTCGATCCTGACGGTGTGACTGAACCTCGTCAGCGGCCTGTCGCTGCTCAGCTGGTAGAAGATGTTGTTGACGACCTGGGCTCGCCCGCCCTCGGCGGAGGGCGCGGGGCCCCGGATGCCGAACAGCTCCGCGTCTCCCGAGCCAACCACCGTGTTGTTCTCGATCCTGGTTCGACCCATATCGCTCGGCCCCGTGCCGCCCCACGCGCTCAGCTGGAGGACTGTGCGGCGGGGGATGGATGAGGGGCCGGGACCGACGACGATGTTGTTCCGGACGCGGTTGTTGTCCAGCAGGACGTCGCCCGGGTCCTCGTTCGCGAGCGCGATCCCCACCGCCGCGGCAGGGATCCGCAGGTCCCCGGCCCACGAGCAAGCCGTGTCGCCGGCGGGTCGATCGGGGCAGCTCACGCCGTCCGGGCAGTAGGGCCGGTGGAACGCCGGCTTGCTCAGCGAGTAGATGAAGTTGCGCTCGATCGTGGAGTCGGCGAGGTTGTTCAGGTAGAGATCGACGCTGTAGTTGTCGTGGAGCACGTTGTCGGCGACGTGGTGGTTCGTCCCGTAGGCGCCGATCCCCTCCCCGAAGTTCTCGTAGATGGTGTTGCCCACGACCACGTCGTCGCCCCGCGTCAGGTTCACCGCCGACGGCCACCCGCCCTCGTGACAGAACAGGCGCTTGTCTGCGTTGATCTTCACGTTGTCGTAGACGACGTTGTTCTCGAACCGCATATGGGTCGACTCGTGACCGGGATAGACGGCGCCCTTGAACGAGCCGTGGATCGTGTTCCCTGCGATACGGATATGCCGGCCGCTGCTCGACCCGTCCCACTTCCAGAGGCTGATCGCGACGCCTTTCGCGTCGCGCATCTCGAATCCGAGGATGTCGTAATACGCTCCTCGGATCTGCAGGATGTTCTCGTTGCTGCCTCCTCCCAGGCTGCCGTCGAGCACGACCGATTCGCCGGGATAGGGCTGGAAGACGATGTGCTCTTCCTCGGTGCCGAGGTGGTCGAGCTTCACCGGGCTCGTGCTGTCCGTGGTATAGGTGCCGCCGCGGACATAGACCGTGTCGCCGGCCTGCGCCATCTGCCCCGCTTTCACGAGCGTCTTGAAGGGCCTGGCCAGCGTGCCTGGGTTCGTGTCGAGCCCGGTGGTCGCGACATGGTAGATGTCCCTGGTGAGCGCCTTGACCTGCGCGGCGGTCAGCGCGACATCGTAGAGGCGCACCTCGTCGATCGTCCCTGCGTACGCGTTCCAGGAGGGGTGATTGCCGATGACGATGGGCCGCGTGGAGTCCTGCAGCGCGCGGGGCTCTGCCGAGACGGCGGTCGACGCGACGAGGGCGCCGTTCACGTAGAGCGAGACGCGCGTCCCGTCGTAGACCCCCGCGACATGCGACCACACGCCCGGGCTCGCCGGGGCGGCGACGGTGACCGTGGTCCCCCAGCCATTGCCGGGGAGAGCGATGCTGAACCCGAACTGACCGTCCTGCAGGAACAGCGCGTACGAATCCATCGAATACCACTTGTTCACGATGGTCCGGAGTCCCGAGGAGCTCGACGGTTTCACCCACGCTGCAGCGGTCATCTGCGTCGTGAAGTGGAAGGCTGGGCGGTCCGGGATCTCGATGCGATCGTCGGCGCCGTCGAAGGCGGCGGCCCGATCGACGCGGCCTGCACCGCACCCCACCCCGTTGTGCCTCACGCCGTGGGCGCCGTTGCCCGAATCGTCGATCACGGTCGTGCTCGAGCAATCCTCATCCAGGTGCCACAGCGCGACCGGCGACGGCGGAGAGGCCATGAGACGCGCCGATTCAGCGGCGACCGGCTCGGCCTGGAGCGGCTCGGCCGTGTCCGCGCAGCCCACCGCGAACGTCGCCGCGAGGGCCACCGTGGCCCGGCGCAGGCGCGATCGCCCCGTCCGCTGTGCGGGGGCCGAGAGGACGCCCGCGGCGTCCGGCTGGGCCGCGCGCGGCGCGTCCCCGATATTCCTTGTCATCGAAGAGCCACGTTGAAGTTGCATTGCGCTGTCTCGCTGTGAAATGTTGAGCTGCAAGCCGCCACCCCTCGCCATCCTCGCCACCCCTCGCCACCCTCGCCCTCGTCGCCGCCCTCGCCACCCTCGCCATCCATTTGGCAACTCGCGGGCCAGGTCGCGGCGCCGGGGCAGCGCGCGGGCGCAGCGCCGATCACGCAATCGTTGCTCACCGCGCCGCAGCGCGAACGCAAGTCTTGCTCACCTCGGCCAGCGTTGCTCGGCGCCGGCGCGCTCCGCTCGTTGCCCGGCGCGCAGCATGACACAAGGCTTGCGCTCGGCGCTGCGCAGCACGATGAGCGGTGTGCTGCTCACCTATCCGGCCTGGCACAGTCGGAAGAGGCCGGCCTCGCGGAAATCGGCAGCAGCTCCGCGTTCTCGCTGGTGAGCCTGATGCACGGTCCGTGAGCGTTCACCGCCCGGACTACGTGTGAGCCGGGGGGGGCGGTCAGACTAGGGGCACGACGGCGCGCACGAGTTCCAGTAATCCCAGGGATAGATGGTGCCCTGGCACCAGCACGACGCTCCGTCCCAGGCCACTTTCCCCGCTTTCTTCACGACTCCCCCGAACAAGCAATCTCCACCGCAGATGGTGCATGTCGCCGGACAGGGGCCGGCCGAGGCGCTCGCCCCGATGGCCGCCTCTTCGAGAGGAAGCGCCTTTCGGACGCGCTGCGTTCCGTCGCTGTGGATCTCCTCGACGATCAAGCGCGCGTCGTCGCACGAACGCTCTGCCTCGGCCTGAATCGCGTAATCAATCAACTCTGCTTCTGTCAGACCGCTCTCCTCCAGGGCGATATCGAGCTGCTCCTTTGCGCCGGCCTTTTGAGGTGCGACCATCGCGGAGCTCTCCTCCGCAGCGCTGGAGTCGGCGGGGCCTTCCCCGGCGCGATCCACGGCGCATGCGGCGACGACGAGTCCGAGCCCGCCGAGCGTCATGATCCTTGTGAACATCGAAATTCTTTTCATGGTTCTCCACTCAACGTCGTTCCCGAGTCGTTCCCGCTCATGTCGAGACTCGGTGGGTCGACGGCCGCCTTGCAGGGCTCGTGCCATGCTGTTCAACAGGCGCGCTTCCGACCGAAAGCGCTTGTCCTCGACCGGGCCGCGAGCGTGAATGCGCCCGTGGCCGAGCAGCTCTTGCCGACTCGGCAAAGCTTGCTTTCGTGCTCGCGGCCCAAGTACGCAAAATTTGCCTACTTCGTCGCCGGGAGGGCTTGACGCCGCGAAGAGGCGACGTGGCACTCCGGCTGCACTGGACGCCCGGACGTCCTCTATCCCGGTGGACCCCTACGACCGATCAGGAGGCCGCAGGTCGGCCGGCGGGCAGGCGCGGAGACATGCCCGCTCAGCAGGATGTCGAACCGGGGCCTGGTCGGCGCGTGATCGCCGGGCGTGTGCAGGCTCGATCCGGGGGCGTCGCCCCGGGGGACGCCTGCGTGGAGCGGCTCCTGCTGCGAGGCGAGGACCGACGTTTGCCCGTGCACCTGGGCAAGCTCGTCGATCCAGCCTTCACCACGCTCCTTGCACCCCGACGCGCGCCGGCGAGACGTCGATTCCCCAGCGGATGGCGCCCGTCGTTTCTGGCCTGTCCTTCCCCGAAGGTGCGGTGACGAGCAGCACCACGCCGCCCGCCGCCAGCACGCTGCCGACCACGAGCGCTGCCGTCGCCCCGTTTCCGAACCGCCTCGCCTGAGCGCGCAGGTCGAGCCCGGTCTCGTCGCACGTGTTCAGCGCGTCGCAATGACCGTCCTGGTTGCTCGCGTTCTTCTTTCCGACGGCGAGCGCCGCGAGCACCCCGGTCGCCCCGAGCCCCGCGCCTCCGGCGACGATCGCCGCGATGCCTACAGGTCGCTGCCAGGGGCGCGCCGCCGGTGCGGGCGCAGGCGCAGGCGCCAGCGCCGGCGGGGGCACGGAGACGGAGGTCACGGGCGCAGGCGCGGGCGGCGGAGCTGCTTCCTCCTCCTCCTCGAGCGTCTCGAGCATGGGCACCTCCACGCGCGCGTGTGCGCCATCCTCGCCGATCACGACCTTGTTCGACCAGGGGCGATACCCGGGCGCCTTGGCCTCGATCACGTGCTCGCCCTTGTCGACCGCCAGCGCCGTCCCCCAGACGGCGGCGCCGAGCGCGAGCCCGTCGCTTGCAATCGAGAGCCCTGACAGGCCACGAACGGCGTCCGGCAGCTCCACCGTCAAGGTCGCGAGCTTCGGCTTCAAGGCCGCCGCCTTCCTGCCCGCCGCGGCGGCGCGCTGGGTCTGACCGGCGCGGCTCGCCAGCGCCTCCACGAGCCCGTGCTGCGCCCACGCGCTCGCGAGCCGGCCCTGGGCCTCGTAGCACCTCGCCAGCGTCTCCTTCGCCCCGAGCGCCTCGGGGAGCATCTGCGTCGTCTGCTCGAGCTTGGGGCAGGCGCTCGCGTACTGTTTCTTGTCCATCTCCTCGACGGCCTGCTCGAAGAGGGATTGGGCCGCCGCCATGGCCCTTGAATCGGCTGCCTGCGCACGCGCAGCTGCGGGGACGAGCAGCAGCGTCAAGGCGAGCGTGCAGGGGCGTAACGGGAGACCTGGCATGGCGCCAGGTTACCAGAGGGTGGGACGCTGGGTCGTCGGGCCCGGCGCCCACGGCCGCGCGGGCGGCGGGCTCGGAGCGGCGGGGGCAGCTGGCGCGGAGGGCGTGCTCGAAGGAGCGGGGCCTTGCTGCGATGCCTCGCCCGCGACGATCGCCGCCGTGCTGCTCGGCGGCGGCGCAGGCGCCGCGGCACCGGCAGGCGCCGCAGCTTCGACGGGCGCCGCGGCAACCGGCGCCCCCGACGCAGGCGCCGCAGCAGTCCCGGAGGAGCGACCGAGGACGAACCATGCCCCGCCGCCCAGGATTGCGAGCCCCACCGCTGCGCCGACGGCCATGCCCGCCGTCTTCCGGCGCGGGGCCGGCGCGCCGCCGGTCGCTCTCCGCGCGCCGAGCTCGTGGAGCGCCGGCGCGGGCTCGCTGGCGGTCGTCCTCGGATCGACGGTCGTACTCGCCCCCTCCGGCGTGGCCGCGAGGGGCGCGGCAGGCGCCTCCACCTGGATGGTCGATATCAGCGAAGGGCCCAGGGGCGCTGCGGACGCTCGCTCCAGCGCCGGCGAAGGCACGCTCGGCGGCCGCAGGGCCGGCGCCGAGGCCACGCTCGACCGCACAGGATGTGCGATCGTCGCGCCGTCAAACGCCGCCAGGGCGGCCGGAGCCAGGGCCTCGCGCAGCGTGGCCGCGAGCTCGCCGATGCTCTGGAATCGCTCCTCGGGCCGCTTGCGCATACAGCGCAGGATCACCGCCTCGACGGCCCGCGGCAGGTCCGGCCGCAGCTCGGACGGCAGCGCCGGCTCCGCCTGCACCACCAGCGCGACCAGCTTGAGAACGGTCTCGGCGTCGAACGGCCTTCGGCCCGTCACGAGCTCATACAGCACAGCCCCCATCGCCCAGATGTCGGCCCGCGCGTCGACCGACTTCGAGCATGCGACCTGCTCGGGCGCCATGTACATCGGTGACCCCAGCATGGCGCCCGTGGTGGTCAGTTCCACCTCGTCGATGCCTGTTTGCTTGGAGACGCCGAAATCGAGGACCTTGACGCTCGGGCTGCCGTTCGGGCGGCGGATCAGGAAGAGATTGGCCGGCTTGAGGTCGCGATGCACGATCCCGGCCGCGTGCGCCTCGGCGATCCCATCGCAGGCTTGCAGGACGAACAGCACGGCGTCGTCGACCGGCAGCGGGCCCTGCTTGCGGACGAGGTCCCGCAGGTCGCTGCCCTGGAGGTACTCCAGGACCATGTACGGCGCGCCCGCCTCCGTGCGGCCGACGTCGTGGACCCGGGCCACGTGGTCGCTCCGGAGACGAGCCGCGGCGCGCGCCTCGCGCACGAAACGCTCGAACAGCTCGGGCTGCTCGGGCGTGGAAGGCAGGAGGAACTTGATGGCGAACAGCTCGCCGAGCTGGAGGTGGCGGGCCGCGACGACTAGGCCCATGCCGCCTTTTCCGAGCACGCGCTCGACCCTGTACTTGCCGAGGAGGACGTCACCGGTCTTGACGAGAGTGTCCATCGAGCAGGCGCGGGTCGGGGAGGGCAAACGCGAGACCCAGAAGAGAGTCCCTGCCAGGGGACAGCATCCTCGCCCTGACAGCAAGGGGCCAGGTTGACAAAAGAGCCAGGGTCGGGCGAGGCGGCCCCTGGCGTTCCATCTGGTCGCCCGTCCGAGGACCCGCGTCCGGCGGAGGGGGCCGAGTCACGGGGCAGGTTCAAGGCCAATCGTGAACACAGCGAACACGGCCGTCGCTCTCGATCGACTTGTTGGTGGCGTAACCGACCCGGAAGCTCACCGACCACGCTGCGCGGTCAGCTGGCGCGGAGTTTCGCCTCGGGAAGTAGACGGTCGACGACCAGTATCCTGGTACATCCACATCGCGGGACGGTTCTGGCTCGGGGAACCACATTCGGTCAATCGCTGGATGGTGCCTGGAATGGTCCACGATCGTTTGCAGCTCTTGAACGGTCGGGAGCCGCCATGATGTGGACCCGGCGAAATCAAGATTTTTGCAGTGAGTATCCGCCATGCTTTGGGAGCAATTGCCCTCAATATCATCGTCAGAGCAATCGCCTTTCCCGTCACGCTGCCAGACCAGGCGCGTTTTTTCGTCTATCACGGTCAGCCGATCCATGTCGAAGGCGTACTCGCAGCGCTCTCCGCTCGCGGGTCTCCCCGTTCGAACGCAACGGACGCGATGGGGTTCGTCGATCCCGCAGCTCCCAACGTTGCCATCCTCAACGTGGACGCACCACGCTTCTGGAGGTGAGGGGTTCGCGAAGCGCAACGACCAGAGATAATAGTCACCAGCCGGTCCATTGAACGGTGAGTCCGGTATGGCCGGATAAGCGCTTTCATAATCCACGATCGAGACCAGCTCGATGCGTGACGGCATCCGCCAATCATCATATCCTTCATATCCTTCCAGACCGAGACGCTCGCATGCCTTTTTCGCTTCCTCCCAGGTGAACTCCCCCGGTTTCCCGGTTTCCGGATCCGGTGCCACGCCGCGCTGCCACTGAAGCTCCGTCACCGAATCGAACACCGTATCCGACGCCGTCGTCGGATCGAACACCGTGCCCATCGGCCGGTCCTTGTACCGACCGGGGAGGAGGAGGTCTCCGGGACTCCAGTGCGCCCAGGTGGCGTCACCGCAGACCTGTGCGCCTCCGGCCCCTGCTGTTCCCGCCTCGTAACCGCCGCCCGTACCGCCCGTACCGCCCATGCCGCCCGCCGAGCTTGCCGCACTCGTGGATCCCCCTCCGCCCATGCCGCCCGCCGAGCTTGCCGCACTCGTGGATCCCCCTCCGCCCATGCCGCCCGCCGAGCTTGCCGCACTCGTGGATCCCCCTCCGCCCGTCGCTCCGACCTCTCGAGGCACGCCCGGATCGATGTCGAGCATCCCATTGCACCCGAGGCACATGCCCATCAAGAAGGCCGCTCCACCCATACTGATGGATATATCTATTGCTTTCCCCGTATCCGCACGAGCGGGGTTTCCCTCTGAGACCATTCCCATGTCCTTCTGAGCACGCTCTGACGACCTGACGGCGCCTGCGCAGTCCGTTTCATCCTACCAGCGAACCAGGACCTGTGCATGGGCGCTCAGGCGCGCCGCCAAAGGCCACCATGGGTGCGAGGGCGATCCGCCGAGATCGCTCCGCTGGAGCGCTCCTCCGGTCCCCCCTGTACGTGCTGTCGGTCGCGGCGATCCTCGGGGCCGTCCACGCGCTCGGCCGCCGAGCCCAGCCGCGCTATTCCATTCCCGTCCAACCGGCGATCGGGTACCCCCTCCTCTCATGCCGGCTGCCCGTGGGCCTCTCGCCATGGATGTCGTGGTGATCGGCGCGGGCCCGAACGGGCTCGCAGCAGCCATCGCGCTGGCCGGGGCCGGCCTCTCGGTGCGCGTCATCGAGGCGCGCGACACCGTCGGCGGCGGCGCGCGCACGGCCGAGCTCACCGGCCCCGGCTTCCGTCACGACGTCTGCTCCGCCATCCACCCCACCGCGGTGCTCTCGCCGTTCCTCCGGACGCTGCCGCTCACGGAGCACGGCGTCGCCTGGATCCACGCCGACGCGGCGCTCGCCCACCCGCTGCCCGACGGCAGGGCCGCCCTGCTCTACCCCGATCTCGGCCGCATGGCGGAGACGCTGGACGAGGAGGACGCGGCCTCCTGGCGCGACCTGTTCGCGCCGCTCCTCGCGCACGACGGCGCGCTGTTCACCGAGCTGCTCGGCCCGCTGCGCCTCCCGCCGCGCCACCCGCTCCTGCTCGCGCGGTTCGGCCTCTCCGGCATCCGCTCGGCGCAGGGGCTCGCGCGCGACACCTTCCGCGGCGACGCCGCGCGCGGGCTCTTCGGCGGCTGCGCGGCGCACGCGTTCCTGCCGCTCGAGACGCTGTTCTCGGCGTCCTTCGGCCTCGTGCTCGCGCTCGCGGCGCACGCGGCGGGCTGGCCGATGGTGCGCACCGGCTCGCAGGCGCTCATGGACGCGCTCGCGGCCATCCTGCGCGCGCGCGGCGGCGAGATCGAGACCGGCCGCACGGTCTCGTCGCTCGACGAGCTCCCCGAGGCGCGCGCCTACCTCTTCGACACGACGCCGGCGGCCATGGCGCGCATCGCGGGCGACAGGCTCCCGCCGGGCTTCCGGCGCCGCCTCGAGCGCTTCCGCCACGGCCCCGGCGCGTTCAAGGTCGACTACGCCCTCGACGGCCCCATCCCGTGGAAGGCGCCCGCGGCCGCGCGCGCGGCGACGGTGCACGTGGGCGGCACGCTCGACGAGGTGGCGGCCTCCGAGCGGGCGCTCGCCGGCGACGCGCCCGCGGAGCGCCCCTTCTGCCTCGTGGCGCAGCAGAGCCTGTTCGACGGCACGCGCGCCCCCGCCGGCAAGCACACCGCCTGGGTCTACTGCCACGTGCCGCCCGGCTGCACCGTCGACATGACGGCGCGCATCGAGGCCCAGATGGAGCGCTTCGCCCCCGGCTTCCGCGATCTCGTGCGCGCGCGCGCCGTCCACACCCCCGCCGCCTTTCAGCGGTACAACGAGAACTACGTCGGCGGCGACATCGCCGGCGGCGCCAACGACTGGATCCAGATCTTCGCGCGCCCCGTCGCGAGCCTCAGCCCCTACGCGACGCCCAACCCCGCGATCTATCTCTGCTCCAGCTCGACGCCGCCCGGCGGCGGCGTCCACGGCATGTGCGGCTACCACGCCGCCGCGGCCGCCCTCCGGCGCGTGTTCCAGCGGCCGGCGCCCGCCCTCGCCATGCCGGCGCCCCGCGCCCAGCTGCCGCCGCACGGCAGCTGAGGCCTCCGCCGGTCCTGTGGAACGTGCCCTCGTGGCCCGGTCACGACCACGACACCTCGAACTCGCAGGCCTTGGCGCCGCGGAAGCGGCAACGGGTGTGCAGGCAGCGGCCCTCCCGGGCGCCCAGGTGGGACATGATTCGCTCCTGCCATACCGGGATGCCCACCGCGCAGGTGACCGGCCCGGGGCCGCGGTCGGGGAGCCGCGAGGCGGTGAGGCGGACCGTGAAGCGCTTCTCGGCGACCTCGTTCGCCTCCATCGTGCCGTCGTCGAAGTAGCGCTCCCACAGCGAGGCGGACCGGCGCAGCACCGTGGCGGGGGACGCGGCCTTGAGCAGCACCGTGAAGAAGCGTTGCAGGTCCGCCTCGGCGATGGCGCTGGCCACGGGCCGGAAGCACTGCGGGTGGCCCTCTCCGAACAGCACCACGTAGCGGTCGACGAGGCGGTTCCACAGGCTCACCGGGTACCAGCCGTGCGGCAGGACGATGCCGCCGACCTGCGCGGCGTCCTGCGGGCCGAGGCCCTCCAGCCACCGCGCCACGCCGGCGGCGCCGTGCTGCGCGGCCACGAAGTTCTTGAACCCCCCCAGCGCGTTGCCCTTGACGTTGCTCATCGAGATCGCTCCACCGGGCGGCCGTCGCCAGGCCCGTCGGGTGCCGGGCGGGGGGGATCCTGACGAGGGTCCCGCGCAGATGCAATCGCGCCGACCGGATGCTCCGCAGGATCGGCGGGCGTCGTGGCGAGCGCGCTTCCCGCCGGCGCGCGCCGTACTACACTCGCCGGCGTGAAACCGTGCCCCTTCTGCGCGGAGCAGATCCAGGACGCCGCGATCAAGTGCCGCTTCTGCGGCAGCATGCTCGATGAGGGGGCGCCCGTGGCCGCCGCGGCCCTGGCCGCGCCGCTCGCCCCCGCTCCCGGCGCGCTCGCCCCCGCTCCCGGCGCGCTCGCCGCCTCGCCGGGCGCGGCGCGCGTCCTCTTCGAGGGGACGCCGAGCTGGAAGGCGTGGTTCTGGTCCTACGTCGCGGCGAGCGTGCTCTCGCTCGTGCTGGTGGGCCTCGTGTGGCTCGGCATCCTGCACTGGAAGCGCAGGAGCCTCCGCTACAAGATCACCGACCGCACGATCGACTACGAGGCCGGCCTGCTCACGCGGCGGGTCGAGACCCTCCAGCTCTGGCGCGTGCACGACATCGACCTCCGCCAGACGTTCATGGAGCGGCTGCTCGACATCGCCGAGATCCGCGTGTTCACGCGGGACGCGAGCGACCCCGAGCTCGTGATCCGGGGCCTGCCGGCGTCGCGCGAGCTGTTCGAGGCGATCAAGAACGCGGCGGAGCTCGCGCGCCAGCAGCGGGTGCTCGGGGTCGTGCAGTGAGCGCGGCCACGCGCGTGGGTATCGCCCAGGCAGCGGATCCCCTGGGCCGCCGGGGCGGGCGCAACGCCCGGCGCGCGGCGGCGCAGGCCTGATCGGAGCCCGACCATGTCCACGAGGCGATCCCCCTTCGATGATCTTCCGGATGTGCGCGACGGCCTGACGCGCGCCGAGCGCATCATCCTCTGGAAGCTCTCCGAGCTCGAGCGGGAGTTCGGCGGCCGCAACGTACCCACGGCCACGCTCTACGGGCGCGTCGTCGAGCACATCGACCTCTCGGTCCCCGAGTTCCAGCGCCTCATGCAGCGCCTCGTCGGCGTGCGCTGACGGCGCCCCGGCGCGGCGCGCTCCGGCGCGGCGCCCCTCGTCAAGCGGCGCGCTGCTCGATGGCGGCCCGCAGCGCGGAGACCGAGGCGCTGCGCAGGTACACGACGGGCGCGCCGTCCGCCGCGAGGCTCTGCATCTGATCGCGCAGCGCGTGCGAGACCATCGTCACCATGATCACGATGAGCGCGATCCTCCCCACGCCGCGGCGCGCCCCCGGCGGCACGCGGTTCTCGTAATGGCGCAGCGACAAGCCGTGCTCCTCGACCACATCGCGGTAGCGGCTGGACATGCCGCCGCTGCCCCCGATGACAAGCACCGTCTGGTCCTCGCGCTTCCTGTCGACCGCCTGGGAACGCCGCTCCGCCTTCATGCCGAGTCTCAGAGCAAGGCGTAAGCCACGCTCCTCGACCGGCCATTCCCGCGCAAATCTCGCGATCCTGGTCTATTCCCCGGCAAATTGTCGTCGAGATGCGGAGGCCTCTGTCATCGTGACATGGCAAGCGCGAGGGCCCGGCGCTGCCCGGCAGTCGCCGCCCGCCGCCGGGGAGGGGGTGCGCGCGGGAGGTGGTCGGGCTCGACGAGAAAGGCGGGAATGCAAGAATAAAAAATCAATCATCTTCCACAGTTACCGCCATCCTGCGAGCTCCCGTCGCGCCGGCGCGACGGCGACCCGCCGGCGACCTGGAGCTGTGGTAGGGAGCAGCGTCCCCCCTGCCCTGCCCTGCCGTGCCATGATGTCTCTCTCCTCGCCGCCCAGCGACCCGCCTCCGCCGGGCACCGTCGAGCGCTGGGCCTGGGATTACGTCCTCTCGACCGACCTGGCGCACAAGCTCGAGCCGCCGCCCGTGCCGTCGGTCTGGGAGCCCGCCCCCGCGCCCCCGCGCCGCCTCGCGCGGCCGGGCCGGCCCGCCGAGCTGCGCATCTCCGAGCGCGCGTTGAAGAGCCCGGGGCCCGAGGCGCTGCGCAACCCGGCGCGCCGCGCGCAGCTCTTCCACGCGTTCCTGCACCACGAGCTCCAGGCCGCGGAGCTCATGGCCTGGGCGCTGCTCGCCTTCCCGGAGACGCCGCGCGCGTTCCGCGGCGGCCTCGTCCGGATCGCCCTCGACGAGGCGCGCCACATGCGGCTCTACGCCGCCTACCTCGCCGCGATCGGCCACCGCTTCGGCGATTTCCCGGTGCGCGACTGGTTCTGGTCGCGGGTGCCCGCCGCCGCGTCGCCCGCGCAGTTCGTGGCGGTGATGGGGATGGGCCTCGAGGGGGGCAACCTCGACCATACGGCGCGCTTCGCCGAGCGCTTCCGCGCCATCGGCGACGTGGAGGGCGCCGCGCTCACCGAGCGGGTCCGCGCCGAGGAGATCCCGCACGTGCGCTTCGGGGTCCGCTGGTTCCGCCGCTTCACGCAGGCGCCGGGCGCCGCCTCGCCGCAGGCGGCGGGCGACTTCGAGACGTGGGTCCGCCACATCCCGCCGCCCCTCTCGCCGCTGCTCATGCGGGGCGATCCGATGAACCGCCGCGACCGCAGCCGCTCCGGCCTCTCCGAGCCGTTCCTCGACGCGCTGGCCTCATGGACCGAGCGAGCGCCTGGGTCCTGAACTTCGACGCCGACGAGGAGCTGGCCCGCCCCGCTGGGTACACCCCTCGCGCCGCGGTCGCCGGCCGGGCCCCGGAGCTCGCCGGCCGGATCGCGGCCCTGCTGCGCCCCGGCGACGTCGTGCTCAGCCCCGACCTCCCCTCGCCGCTCGTGCCGCCGGCGCCCCCCGGCGCCGCGCTCGTCGGGCGCGCGTGGTGCCCCACGCCCCGCGCCAGGCGCCTCCTCGCCCGCGCCGGCGTCACCCCCGCGGAGGCGCCGCCGCTCGACGTGCTGCGTCGCGTCAACCACCGGCGGTTCTGCGCGGACCTCGGCCAGACGCTCCCCGGCGCGCGCCACGTTGTCACCCTGGCCGAGCTCGAGGCCGCGATCGCCGGGCCCACGCCGACCGGTCACTGGCTGCTCAAGCGGCCGTTCGGCTTCGCGGGGCGCGGCCGGCGCCGGGTCGCCCGCGGCGCCCTGCCGCCCGACGCGCGGCCCTGGGCCGTCGCGTCGCTCGACCCCGCCTCCCCGGACAGCGGCCTGCAGGTCGAGCCCTGGGTCGAGCGCCGCGGCGACTTCTCGCTGCACGGGCACGTCGCCCGCGGCGGCGCGGTGCGCCTCGGCGCCCCCTGCGTCCAGCGTTGTGACGCGAACGGGGCCTACCTCGGCGCCGCGCTCGCCGGTGAGGGCGACCTCGACGGCGGCGAGCGCCGGCGGCTCGTCGAGGCCGCGCTCGAGACGGGAGCTGCGCTCGCCGGCGCGGGCTATTTCGGGCCCTTCGGGATCGACGCCTTCCGCTGGGAGGACGAGCGCGGGAGCCTGCGCTGGAATCCCCGGTGCGAGATCAACGCGCGGTACACGATGGCGTGGGCGATCGGCATGGACAGCGCGCGGCCCGACCTCGAGTGACCGGCGCGCGACGGACATGCAGCGTGTCGGGCGCAAAGCCGTAGCTGAACGCGATGCTCGATATGCACTCCCCTGCAGCGACGCGGTGGTGCTTCATGGCCAGGATTGTTATCCGAGCAGCCGCCGACGAACAAGCCATGTATGGATTCGACGCCTGCGCGCGGCGAGGAGCAGGCCCGCAAACATGGCCAGCGCCCCGCCGTGGCCATCGGTCGGCGCGGCTCGCTGCGGCTCGCTGCGACTCACTGCGACTCACTGCGACTCACTCAATGAGCGACAACGCACATTCATTCATTGTATCCGCGATCGTTCGCGGGGCGCCACACTCGCGGGTTGGTCATGCGGGACGCCGTCGCCATCGCCCTGGATGAGGGTGCTTGACAGGATCGACGCAATTCGATATCGTGGCTTGGCATGCCCATCACCGTCGTAGTCGGGGCTCGGGATTGCCTGTCGAGCATCGCCTTCGAGCACGGGCATTCCTGGCGCACTTTGTGGGACCACCCGGACAACGCGGCCTTGCGCGCGGCGCGCACGAGCGCGCACGTGCTCCGCCAGGGGGATCGGGTGGTCGTGCCCGAGCGGCGGCCCAAAGAGGAGGAGGCCGCCACCGGGAAGCGCCACACCTTCCGCCGTAAAGGTGTGCCGGAGCAGCTCCGGATCCGGTTCGGTACCCCGGAGTTTCCGCGGGCAGGGGTCCCGTACGTGCTGACCATCGACGGGGACCCGCTGCCGGGCAAGACCGACGCGAACGGAGAACTCGTGTGTTTCCTCCGACCGAACGCGCGCGACGCCGAGCTCGTGCTCCGGCCGGAAGACGCGCCCGAGGAGCATTACGCCGTTGGCTTGCGCGAGCTGGACCCCATTGACACCGTGCGCGGGCTCAAGCACCGGCTGCGCAACCTCGGGTATCTCGGCGGGTCCACGGGCGACGATCTCGATCCGGCGACGATCGGGGCGATGCACGATTTCCAGGCGCGGAGCGGCCTGCCCAGGACGGACGCGCCGGACGACGCCACGCGCGCCGCGCTGCTCTCGGCGCACGGCTGCTGATCGGGCTGGAGGACGACCGTGCCTTTCGACGTCCGAGGGCGAGAGAATACGGTCCGCATCCGTGACGCCGATTACGAGCTCATCCGGGCCCGCAAGGACGGAAACTGCCTGTTCCACGCGGCCGGCCACGGGCTCGTGACCGCCGGACGCCATGGGGCGGAGTTCGCCGATCACATGCGCTTCCGGGCGCACGTGGTCCAGTACGTGGCCGATCACGCCAAGGAGACGAACGCCCTCGGCTTCAAGCTGCGGGACGGGATGGGCATCACCGGCAACCAGCAAGACGCGGTGAGCGACGCGCAGAGGGCCGCGATCGATCGGCGGGTGGAGTACCTGCGCGGGGCCAGGAGCTGGGGGGACGAGGCGTGCATCACCGCGATCGAGCGGCTCTATGACGTGGAGGTCCTGGTGTTCGACGACCAGGGCGGCGACCAGGCGCTGGGCATTCCCTATTATACCGCGTCGCACGCGAAGGACGCCAAGCTTCGCCTGTGCATTCGCCTCGTGGGCCACATCCCGGTCCATTACGACGTTTTTTTGACCGATTACGACGCGGAGCGCGACGGGGGCAACGCCGTCGTGGAGGTGGTCAAGAAGGGCGACGAGGTGTCGCAATCGGCCAAGGAGCCGTGGGCCTACCACATGAACCCCGACGGGCTGAAGCTCTTCTGCCCGGCGATCGGCCCGCGCCAGATGACGTACAGCCGGGCGGTGCTGGATGCGCTGGGCAAATCCAGGCTGGTGGTGAAGCCCGTGGCGGTGGCGCTGGGCAGGGAGCTCAACGTGGTGGAGCGCCCTGCGCCGGTCGTGGCGGTGTCATTTCGTAATCGCAAGGACAAGGCACAGCTCGCATCGCAATCGTTCTCGGCGGCGACGGACCCGGGCGAGCTCGTGAAGGCGGTCCAGGAGCCCCTGGTGTTGCCGCTCGTCCGGGTGGAGAAGGCCTGCGTCAACCTGCTCGATCTCTCCTCGACGGACCTCTTGATCGACGTCGAGCGCGGCAAGGCGGCGGCGCCGGCCGTCGTCTATCTCCGCCTTTGCCGCCGCGCGTTCGGCCGCCTGGGCAGGGGGGTGCCCAACGGGGGTCTGCTCGACGAGATCGAGCTGAACCTCGCCAAGCTGAAGGCCAAATCCGAGGACCTCGACAAGCCTGACAGAACGCGCTTCACGCTCGACGCGTCGGCGCTGTCCGACCACCTCGTGCGAATGATGGAATGGCAGGCTTCGCCGTTCCAGGTCGTGGCGAGCAGCGACAGGGGGTTCGATCCTGCCGCGAGCGCGTGGACGCACGCGCACGTCCCGAGCGAGATCGATATCCTCCACGCCGAGTACCTGGCCCGTGTCCTGGTGCTCATGCTCGACGACAGCCCCGCGGCGCTCGGCGCTCTGGGCGTGGACGCGTCGATGAACGACCTCGCGAACCCCGCCATCGAGGGCGAACAGCCGAAGGGCCGCGAGACGTTCGCGATGCCGCTCGACAAACGGCAGGCCCTCGAGCAGCTGGCCGGGGTCGCGGGGCTGGGCCGGCTCGACGCGAACGCGCACAATTACCTGGTCGAGGTCGCGGAGGGCGAGTGGTACGCGTCGACCTCGTGGGCGAGCATGGCGTCGCTCCAGCTCAACGAGAAAGAGGGCCGGTATTACCTGCACGCGCTCTACTGGTCGGGTGACGCGCGGGCCGCATACCAGGCGAGCGCCGCGGACCTCGCCGCCCGCAACCAGCGGGCGCAGGGCGTCGAGGTGCTCGCGGTGGAGCGGGTGCTCGGGCTCGTCTCGGCTGCTCGGAGCGCCCTCTCGGCGGCGGCGAGCGTGACGGCGGGCCTGGAGGCTTCGCGGATGTTCCCGACGCTGCGGGCACGCAGCTTCTATACCGCCATATGGGTGTTCAACGGCCAGGAGCGGGCGGAGTTCGCGCTCCTGAGCACGTTCCGGGATCGGCACGCGGTCGCGCTCCAGAGGGTCGGCGCGCTCAAGGCGGACGTGGAAGCGCGGCAGATACTCCTCAAGCTAGGCCATGACACGACAGGCCTCGCGCTCCCCGCCTTCGACGACGCCGTGCAGCCGATCGTGCAGATGCTCGACGTCCAGGCCTGCGTCAGGCAATGCGACGCGATGTACGCCGCGATTTTCAGACGCAAGGCGGACCTGCTCCAGAAGGGGCTCGTGCTCGATTTCGAGGAGGTCGAGGGCATCAAAGATTTTGAGCTCGAGGGCGGCAAGCGCCTGGCGAAGGGCGCCGACTGGAAGCGGCACGTATTCGACCCGCCGCTCAAGCTCACTTGCGCGGTGACCGCCGGGATCAGCAGCTGCGCCGGAGGCGTGACGGTGTCGTCCGAGAAGGGCGCGCCGGCCCACGTCTTCATGTGGCACCTGGACGCTTCGTTATCGATCCCGCTGCTCGCCGAGATGGAGCGCCTCTGGCCCAAGGGGGACAAGGCGCCCGCGATGCGCACGCTCGCGCTCGTCACCCCGTCGCTCTGGGAGCTGAACAAATACCGGCCCGACAACCTGTATCCGGCGAAGGTCGTCGGCGATTCCGGGACCGTGTTCCTCGGTCGCGGTCCCCATTGGTATGGTAAGCAGCCGGTCGTGGCGGGCTGTGATCTCTTTGGCCTCGACCTCCGGACGAAGGGTCAGCTCGACCTGGTGTTCACGTACGACATCGACAAACGGACCGAGGCGCTGGGCATGTGGCGCCACGTCGTCGAGGCCAGCGAGGACGCTCCCGTGGTGCTCACATACTTCCGGGACAACCTCCTCGGCACGTACCGCTACGAGGACGCCGATCCGAAGACGCCGGCGGAGATGGCCCAGTACATCGGTCGGGTGTCGACGGAGGTCGTGCTCGATCAGGCCGCGATCAAGCGCCACAAGCGGGTGAACAGCAACAAGAGCTGCCGCGTGCCGCAGGTGAGCGCGGGGGTCATTGACGCGGTCGCGAAGCATGCGCTCCCGCTGCTGGAGCTGCGGCGGCAGCTCGCCGCGGAGAAGGGGGATCAGGAGCTGGCGCTCGACCAGGTGGAGGAGATCCTGAAGAGCCGTTGGGCGCCGGGGTCCCGGTAGGTTGTGGCGTGAAGGCGGCCCCTTCGATACCCCCCACGAAACCAGGGACGAACCTGGGCGACGAGGTACTCGTTTGAAGCGTCGTAGTTGAGATGCGGGCCGAGCCAGCGCTCGACCTCCGCGACGGTCATGCCCTTGCGCACGTGGTCATTTGCCAGCGCTTCCACGGGTAGACCGGCGAGGGCGCGGTTCGACGCGCTCGAGGCGAGCACCGAGCACGGATGAACGAGCTCGGCCGTGGTAGCCCGCCGCGAGCGACCGCGAGGTGCTCACGCCGTCCTGCACACCACGTTGATGAACGGGAGCGTGCCGCCCCCCGCCGCTTCGTCGATCTCGGAGAGCTCGATCTCGCCGTGCGGACCGAGCTCCCGCCGGATCGACTCGGCGTCGTAGAAGAACATCTGCACGCCCGGGTGGACCTCGTACCAGTCGTCTCCGAGCTTTGGCCCCCGACCGAACATCGGAGCCTGCTTCGATATGACGGTGAAGATCATCGCTCCGCCCTTCCGCAGCTGGCGATGACAGTCCTGGAGGAACTTCGCCCGCGCGGGAGGGGCGAGGAGATAGAGGAGCCCGTACGAGAAGACGCCGTCGTACAGGCGAGCGTCGAACGGCATGTCGGCCACGGACCCGTGGTGAATCTGGAGTTCGAGACCCATCTGCGTTCGCGCGAGACCGATCGCCGTCCCGGAGATCTCGATCCCCGTCACGGACATCCCGTGTTCGAGGAATGGCTTGGCGTTCCGGCCGTAGCCGATGCCCGGAACGAGGATCTCCTTCGCGCCCGTACGCGCGAAGCAGTCCCGCGCGAAGACCGCCGATCGGCTCGGCTCGGGCCCCCACATCATCTGCTTGTCCGCGAACACGGTCTCCCAGAGCTCGGTCATCCTCGGCACCTCTTCCCATGCGTAGCGCAGCGCGCCGCCCCGCGCGAGGGCGTGGCTTTCGCTCCGATCGGCGTGGTTTCGGATCCTACCGCGGAGCGTCGGCGCGCGCCGCGGTCTCCGGGAGCGCAGCCAACTTCTTCGGATCTGCCTCGTGACAGCGGGGGGTCGATCCGTCACCGCGCAGGCTCAGGCTCACGCGCGGGGCGCATCTGCGCGTATCGATGACGCCGCCGCCCGCACCGACGCCGGCGGGCTTCCGGTTGCATCCGCTCGACCTCGGCTGTGCAGCGGCGGGCGCCGCACAGGCTGCGCGCGCGGCTCGTGCATTCGAATCCGGTGGACGGGGCACGACGGCGGGCGAGGCTGAAATGCTCGGCCGCCGACAGCGTCCCGTTGCCGACGAGCAGCACGAGGGGCCCCCGTACGCGGGCGAATCCAGCGGGCCGAACGTATCGACGAGCTCGTCGATGGACACGTCATCCGGCCCGGTGTGCATGGCAACGCGGAAGATCGCGCCCGACCACGGCCCCGGGATCACCCGCTGCGCCACCTCGGCGAGGTTGATGCCCGGAAAGCCCCGCATGTCCAGGATGAGTCCGTCCGCCGGGCCGGCTGGAGCGTGACATGTCACGCCCCAGCCGTGACATGTCACGCCCCAGCCGTGACATGTCACGCTCTGAAGCCGTGACATGTCGTATGCGCAACCCGTCGTGCCGCGGGCGCGCGGGCGCGGTGCGCAACCGGCCGAGAGCGCGCCTCCGCGGGATGTTCGGCGGGTGTGCCCGAGGCGCCGGACATGGAAGCGATGCACGGCCAGGTTGGGAGCGGCGTCGCCTGGCACCCATCTTGCTCAGGCCCGCGGGCCGACGTTCAGGCTGGCTCCAGGGAGGCCCGCTGTTTCAGCCGCTCGCGGGCTTGCCTTCCTCGTTCCTGGCCGGGCGCGTGGCAGCTCATGCGCCTTTCATCTGTTCGACAAGAGGACTGTTCAATAATGCCTCTCCATGCATATTCCCTATCGACGAACGCCCCACGCGACTCTCAGCGAGACGCTCTCCCCGATCCGACGGCCCGCGCTGCGCGCCGGCGGACGACGGACGTCACGACCCGCGCAGGCCGCCTGTCAGCTCATCGGGTTCCCTTGGCCGCGCTCGCGGCGAGCCTCCTCGCGTCGGCGTGCGCCGGCGGCGGCGCGGAGACGGGCGATCTGGAGGAGCCCGTGCTCGCTGCATCAGGCGAGCTCCGCGTCCTGGGGCCCAGCGCCATCGCCGCCGGGTCAAACCACACATGCGCGATCTTCGAAGCCGGCTTCGTCAAGTGCTGGGGGAAGAACGACAGCGCGCAGCTCGGCCTCGGCGATACGGCCAATCGTGGCATGAGCACGACAAACGATAGCATCCCGTTCGTCAATCTCGGGACGAACAGCTCCGGACAGCCCCACACGGCGAAGGCGATCGCGGCCGGCGGCGGCCATACCTGCGCCATCCTCGACGACGACACCGTCAAGTGCTGGGGCACAGGCAGCAACAGTGTGCTCGGCATCGGGGTGACCATATTCGATACGATCGGCGATAGCCCGAGCGAGATGGGCAACAGCCTCCCGACCGTCAATCTCGGCACTGGCCGCACGGCCAAGGCGATCTATGCCAATAGTTACCGCACGTGCGTCATCCTCGACAACGATCGGGCCAAGTGCTGGGGCGCGAACATCTACGGCTCGCTCGGCCAGGACACGACCGCAGACACCTACGTGGGGGACAACGCGGCCGACATGGGCGACAATCTCCCGCCCATCGAGCTCGGCGCCGGGCGCACCGTCAAGAGCCTCGCTTTGGCGCTCGAGCATTTCACTTGCGCGTTGCTCGACAACGACACGGTCAAGTGCTGGGGCAACAACAGCTTTGGAGGCCTCGGTCTCCCGGGAGGCACGGGGCCCGATCGATCCACGGACCTGGGCGACCAAGCGGGGGAGATGAGCGGCATCCAGCCCATCGATTTCGGCACCGGTCGCACGGTCCAGGCCATTGCCGCCGGGGAGAACCACGTCTGCGCCGTCCTCGACAACGGTCAGGTCAAGTGCTGGGGCGCCAATGAGATCGGCGAGCTCGGCTACGACGACGACAACACCATCAGGCGCGGCGATGACCCGAACGAGATGGGCGACAATCTCCCGCCGGTCGACCTCGGCACCAACCTCGCCGCCAAGGCCATCACCGCGAACGGTAGCCGCACCTGCGTCCTGCTCACCAACGATGGGATCAAGTGCTGGGGGCTCAACTGGTACGGCGCGCTCGGACTCGGAGACACGACCGCGCGAGGTAATGATCCGACCGGGAGCATGGGCGACGCGCTGCCGTTCGTCGACATCGGCACGGAGATCGTAGGCGCGACGCCTCTCGTGCCGACAACGATCGTCGCCGGCGGGGACCATACGTGCATCATCGAGTCCACCCATTCGCAGATCAAGTGCTGGGGCTCCGACGTTTACGGCCAGCTCGGCGTCGGCATGATGGCCCCCGGGCCCCCGCCCGCCCGCGGCGATGAACCTGGGGAGATGGGCAGCTCGCTCCCCTTCGCCTCCACGGGCAGCCAGACAGTGCACCAGGTCGCCGTCGGCTACAATCATGTCTGCGCCCACCTGAACGGGGGCGGCGTCAAGTGCTGGGGTTACAACGGCGCCGGCCAGCTCGGGCTCGGCGACGCGGATGCCCGGGGCGACGTGAACGGCGAGATGGGGGTGAGTCTCGACGAGAGCCTGATCGGTGTCGTGGAGTCGATCATCGCGGGCGAGTCGTTCACCTGCGCATTGCAGGAGCTCCCCTCCTCGTCCCTCACGGGCATCAAGTGCTGGGGCAGCTCCTTTGGCGGGAAGCTCGGCAACGGCGCGACGAGCAACCAGGGTGACAGCGTTGCCGAGATGTCGAGCCTCGACTTCATCAACCTCGGTACCAACCGTACGGTCAAGTCTGCGTCCGCTGGCAACAGTCATGTCTGCGCCGTGCTCGACGACGACACGCTCAAGTGCTGGGGGTCCAACAGCAGCGGCCAGCTCGGGCTCGACGACACCACCAACCGAGGCGTCTCCTCCAGCGACATGGGAAATTTGCTCTCCACGGTCTACCTGGGTGCCAGCCGCACGGCCAGAGCCGTGGCGACCGGGGCCAATCACACCTGTGTGCTGCTCGACAACAACACGGTCAAGTGCTGGGGAGAGAACGGCAGCGGGCAGCTCGGCCGCGATGATACGATCGACCAGGGCGACCAGGCGAACGAGATGCAGAATCTCCAGGCGGTCTACCTCGGGGCTAACCGTACGGCCAAGGCGATCTCGGCGGGCGCTGAGCACAGCTGCGCGCTGCTCGACGACGACACGGTCAAGTGCTGGGGCCACAACGGCTACGGCCAGCTCGGCCTCGAGAGCAGCTCGAACCGGGGCGACGCGGCCGGTGAGATGGCCGTCCTCCCGGCGGTCAGTCTGGGCTCCGGTCGCACCGCCAAGGCCGTCTCTGCGGGCAGGAATCACACCTGCGCCCTGCTTGACGACAACACGATCAAGTGCTGGGGAAGAAACCACAGAGGCCAGCTCGGCCTCGGCAACAGCGCGACGAGCGGGGACAGCGCCGGCGAGATGGGGGACAGCCTTCCCACGGTCGACCTGGGCTTCGGCCGCCGGGCCAAGGCGGTCGTCACCTCGACCAACGGCCACTCGACGTGCGCCCTGCTCGACACGAGCCACATCAAATGCTGGGGGGAGAGCGTGGGCGGCAACCTCGGCGGCCCGGGCTGCACCGGCGGTACCCAGCATTGCGGCGACGCGGCCGGTGAGATGGGCGACGCGCTCCCGATCATCAACCTGGGCCGCTCCTATTTGTACTAGCTTATAGCGCATTTACGACGAAGCGCTGAGCGGCTCGAGCCGCTGACCCCTCCTCCGGCGGCGCGGCCCGCGTCCGGACGAGCAAGGGATGCTGCGGCTTTCGCGGACCGAATGGTGCTGGGCGGTTGACGCTGGCGCGCGAGCGCTTGTAGATACGGTCACATCTGAACGGAGGACGACGAAAAATCATGATCCTGAATCGACGCTATGTTGCGCTGGCCTCCATCTGCCTCACGTCGATGCTCGGAGCGTGCGGGGATGACGATGTCGGCGATTCCGGTCCCGGCACCACCTCCAGCGGTACGAGCACGTCATCGGGCACGGGGGGTGAGGGCGGGGCCACGTCGTCCACCTCCTCGGGCACGGGGGGCGAGGGCGGTGACGGCGGGACCGATGGGACCGGCGGCACCGGCGGCACAGGCGGTGGCACCGGCGGCACAGGCGGTGGGACCGGTGGCACAGGCGGCACCGGCGGCACCGGTGGGACCGGCGGCACAGGCGGTGAGACCGGCGGCACAGGCGGTGGCACCGGCGGTGAGGGCGCTACCTCCGCCGTCGGAACCGGCGGCGCCGGCGGTGCTGGCGGCGCCGGCGGTTCCGGCGGCGCCGTCGGAACCGGCGGTGCTGGCGGCGCCGGCGGTGCTGGCGGCGCCGTCGGAACCGGCGGCGCCGGCGGTGCTGGCGGCACTGGCGGCACTGGCGGCAGCGACGGCGCCGGCGGCGCTGGCGGCGGACCGGCCTACGCATTCCAGCAGGTGGACGGATTCTCCACGCCGGAGAGCTGCTACTGGGATCCGGAAGACCGGCTCTGGTACGTATCGAACATCGGTGGAGAGGGCGAGGCGGGCTGGATCAGCCGCCTCGACGAGAACGGCACGGTGCTCGACGCGAGGTGGATCGAGGGGCTCGACGATCCCAAGGGGATCCGGGTCTTCGAAGGCGTCCTCTACGTCACCGACGTCAACCGCGTCCTCGGCATCTCGGTCGCGGACAGCAGCGTCACCGTGTACCCCATCCCGGAGGGCCTGTTCGTCAACGACGTCGCCGTCGACGAGGGCACAGGTCAGCTCTACGCCTCCGACACGGCCGGAAACGTCATCTATCGACTCGACGTCGGTGCCCCCACGAGCGCCGAGCTCTTCCTGGCGTTCGACGACGTTGTCGGCCCGAACGGCGTGCTCGTCGACGGCGGGTCGCTCCTCGTGGCGGGCTCGGGGGGCAGCACGGACGATGAGCCCGGGGAGCTCCTCTCCATCGATCTCACCGACAGGACCATCACGCGCATCGGCGATCTCGCCGGCAAGCTCGACGGGGTCGAGAGGGACGGAGACGCCTTGTGGGCGTCGGAGTGGACCTCGGGCAAGGTCTTCCGGGTCTCGGCCGACGGCACCTGGACGATCGCGTACGACCTGGCCGCGGATCACGCCATCACCTCGGCCGCGGACATCGGCTTCGATCCGGAGCGCCGCATCCTCTGCGTCCCCGATCTGAGCACCAGCGTCGCGTTCATCACCGTGGAGTAGGCCTGCCCGGCCCGGCGACGCAGGGCCGGCCCCGCCCGGCCCCTGAGCCGGTCCAGCCGGGCGCGCCTCCGCGGCCCAGCGCCCCTCCGCGCCCCGGCCCGGGCGCTCGCCGCCCCGGCGCTGCGGGACGCCGCGCGCCGCCCGGCGCCGGCGCCCCCTCGCCCGGCGCTCGAAGGCGGGCCGCCGGTCGGGTACGCTGCGCGCCGGACATGAAACGACATGAAACAGCCCGCGCCGCGCTCCCCTGAAGCCTCCGCCCCCGAGGCCCACGCGAACGCGCCCTCGCGGCCGTCGCCGCCGTCCTCCAGCGCCCCGACCCAGGTCCAGAAGCCGCGCTTGCCCGACGCCTTCGGGGAGGCGCCGACCATCCTGTACGTGCCGAGCGGCGAGCCCGGCCCCACCCCGGGCGCTGCCTCGCCCCGCGCCCCCGGCGCGCCGCGCGGAGGCGCCGCAGCGCCCGGCGACCGGGAGCGCAGCGTCATCGACGATGTCACCCTGCGCATGCCGCCCCGGGCCGGCGCCGCGGGCGGGGAGCACGACGACCGCACGCTCAAGATGCCCGCGCGGCCTTCGCGGGCCGCCGAAGAGGACGACTCTCCGACCGTCAAGGCCGAGCCCAAGGCGTCCTACGCCGAGCTGGACGCCGAGGCGCAGGAGGGCCAGCCTCAGGACTTCAAGTCGGCCGCCCGCGCCTTCTTCAAGCGCCACCACAAGAAGCTCTGGTGGCTGCACACCGCCTACGCGCTCAGCCTCGGCGCCTTCGTTGTGACCTTCGCGCAGAAGGGGTTCCAGCACGCCCGCTTCCTCGCGGTCTCGGTCAGCGTCGCCTGGCTGCTCGTGATCCTGTTCTTCCGGCTCTTCGGCACCGGCGCTCGCCAGGACTTCGCGACGGCGTGGCGCGGCGCCCGGCTGCGCTTCCTCGTGATGACCTATGTCCTGAAGAACCTCTATCAGGGCATGCTCTTCTTCCTCCTCCCGTTCTACTGGAAGAGCGCCAGCCTCGACGCGCCGAACCGGTGGTTCGTCCTCCTCCTCGGCGCCTGCGCCGTGCTCTCGACGCTCGATCTCGTCTTCGACCGCGTGCTCATGCGCTGGAAGACGCTCGCCTCGGTCTTCTACGGGGTGACGCTGTTCGCCTGCCTGAACCTCGTCATCCCCGCGCTCCTCCCGGACACCCGGACGCTCTACACGCTGCTCTCCGCCGCCCTCGTGTCCGTGCTCGGCTTCTGCACGCTGCACCTGCCGTTCGGCGCGCTCTGGAGCCGGATGGGCGCGGTGTTCCTCGTCATCGCGGCGGCCGCCGGGGTCGGGCTCGCCTACGGCACGCGGGCGATCATCCCTCCGGTGCCGATGCACCTGTCCTCCGCGGCCGTGGGCCCCGCGGTGCTCCCGGACGGCCGCCTTGACATGTACGTGAAATCATTGCATTTTTCTGTGATCCGGGAGCTCCGCGCCGTGACCGACGTGGTGGTGCCGGGCGGCGACGGCGATCGCCTGCTCCATGTCTGGCGGCACGAGGGGCGCGAGATCCTCCGCGCGCCGGAGGAGACGCTGCGGGTCCCCGGGCCGGAGGGCGCGGTGCGGCTCAAGTCGCAGCTCGTGGGCGGGAGCCTGCCGCGCCGCCTGGCCGGGCACTGGACCGTGGATGTCGAGACCCAGGACGGCCAGCTCGTCGGCCGCACCGCGTTCGAGGTGACCGAGTGAAGGCGCCGCTCCAGGGCGACGGGGCCGGCGCCGCGCAGCGGGCGCGCTGGGTCGACGTCGGCAACATGGCGAACGGATTCCTCGTGTTCGGCAACGTCGTCACGGGCTTCATCGCGATCGGCAACGTCGCGCGCGGGTTCATCGCGATCGGCAATGTCGCCGTCGGCGTCATCGCGATCGGCAACGTCGCGTTCGGCGTCGTCGGCGGGTTCGGCGCGACGATCGCGGTCGGCGCCTTCGCCGCCGCGGGCGTGCTCTCCTTCCCGGTGCTCGACGGGACGGCGGGCGTGGCCAGCGCGCTCGATCTGCACCTGGTCCTGTCGGTGTTCCCGATCTGCCTCTGGTTCCTCGCCGCGCGCCTCTTCCCGGGGCGGCGCGCGCCCCGCCTGGGCCCGAGCCCCGAGCTGACGCCGCTCCGCGCGCTGCTCCGCGGCGACCGCCCCGAGGGCTGGGTCCGCGCGCGCGTCGAGCGCGCGGGCGGCGGCGCGCTCCGGCTCACGCAGGGCGGCGCGCGGATCGAGCTGCCGGCGACGCCGGAGGCGCTCGGCGCGAGCGGGGCGCTGCTCCCGGAGGGCCGGGGAGCGCGGCTGTTCGCGTACGTGCGGGCGGAGGAGCACGTCCGCGGCGGCGAGGGCGGCTACCGCGAGGCGCAGCAGCGCGAGCGGGTCCTCACCGTCGCGGATCTCGTGGAGCCGCCGGCGTGGGTGGCGCCGTGGATCAACGGCGGCGAGACGCAGTGGTGGCTTTCGCGCGCGTGGGACGTGGGGGTGGTGGTGGCGGTGGTGCTGAGGGCGGCCCAGCTCGTGGCGGGCGCGATGGGGTGAGCGGCGAGCTCACCGTGCCACGTGGTAGGGGTCGCACTTGCCCGAAGAGAGCTCACATGAAGGCGGGAAGGCGGGATGATTACTGAGCTTTTCTTCCCACCTTCATGTTCAAATAGGACCACGACCACCGCTCCCACACCTCTACCCTGATTTCCTCGGCTCACCCCTCCACGAGCGCCGGGCTCCCGCTGTACACCACCGCGTCGAGCAGCCGCTCCTCCCGCACCAGCGCGAGCGCCGGCGCCTCCCGGCGTAGCGAGATGCTGCCGCCCGGATCCGCGAACCCGCACGCCTCCGCCCCCCGCAGCGAGCCGATCTCCCAGAGCGCCTCGGCCGGCGTCCCCCCGTCCTCCGGCCGCAGCGTCACGCGCTTGCCCGTCCGCAGCCGCTCGCCCAGCTCGACGCCCCGCAGGTCCTCGAACGGATCGGTGATCACGTGGCTGTCGATCCCCACGCACAGCCGCACGCCCGCCCCGCGCAGCGCCCCCACGTCGGGCAGCCCGTCGCCGAGGTCGCGCTCGGTCGTCGGGCACAGGCACGCGAACGCCCGCGCCGCGCCGAGGAGCGCCGGCTCGTGCGGCGCGAGGTGCGTCGCGTGCACCGCCACGAAGCGCTCGCTCAGGACCCCGCGCTCGGCCAGGAGCTCCACCGGGCGCCGGCCCGTCTCGGCGAGGCACGCCTCGATCTCGGCCGGCTGCTCGGCCACGTGCATGTGCACCATGAGCCCGCGCTCCTCGGCGTACCGCGCGATCTCCCCGAGCCACGCCGGGGGCACCGCGCGGACGCTGTGCGGCGCCACCCCGACGCGCACGTCCTCGCAGCCCGCGTAGCGCGCCCGGAGCGCCTCGATGTCCGCGAGCGCCGCGTCGAGCGAGCCGTCCGAGAACCGCCGCTGCGCCCCCTCGGGCGCCCGGCCCGCGCCCGCGCGCGCGTAGACGACCCGGAGGAGCGCGATCCGGAGGCCCGCCGCGCGCGCCGCCTCGATCACCGCGTCCGCGAGGACCGTGCGATCCGCGTAAGGCGCGCCGTCGGGCTGGTGGTGCACATAGTGGAACTCGCCCACGGTGCGGACGCCCGCGGCGCGGAGCTCGCGATAGGCCACCTTCGAGATGGCATGAATGGACTCCGGCGTGAGCGACCCGGCGAGCGCATACATCGCGCTGCGCCACGACCAGAAGTCGTCCGCCCCCGTCGGCCCCGGCCGCTGCGCCTCTCCGCGCATCCCGCGCTGGAACGCGTGGGAATGGGCGCTCACGAGCGCCGGGAGCTCGATGGCCCGCGCGGTCAGCCTCATGGCCGCTCGCCCTACCACGCCGGGGAGGCAGGAGAAAGGCGCCGGCCGCCCTCACGAGGGCGCATCGAGGCGGCTCGGCGAGGGCGCCGGCAGCCACGCGGAGGGCGAGCGGCAGGCAGCTGGCGTCACGCCTTCAGCTCGACCTCGAGCTCGGGCAGCCCTTCCAGCTTCACCTCGGCCTCCGGGGCGGGCGGCGGGGGGGCGTCGACCTCCTCGCGGCGGGCCGCCATGACCGTCAGCGCGCCCGGGAGGCACTCGACAACGAGGGGCGTTGTCCCGACCTCCTCGCCGTCGATGAGCACGTCCTGGGGGGGATCGGTGGTGATGCGGACCCTCCGGGCGGCGAGGAACCCGATGTTGTCGCGCTCGGCCGCCTCGCCGTCGATCGCGGTCCTCAGGAGGTGCAGGCCGGTCGCGACCGCCTCGACAAGCGTCGTGGCCGACACGATGGTGATGTCGAGCAGCCCGTCGTCGGGGGACACCACCGGCGGCCCCTGCGCCAGCACCGTGCGCGCAGGCGCCATGTTCGCGACCGTCACCGCCACCGCGCGGCAGTGGATCCGCTGCTCGTCGGTCTCGATCTCGACCCCGAACGGCTCCAGGCTCATCAGCTTCTTCAGACCGGTGCTGATGTACGCGAGCACCCCCCAGCGCTGCTTGGCGTCCTGCGGGGTCTCGCCGACGGTATCGGCGTGGAGCCCGACCGCCGACAGCAGGATCATGGTCCTCCCGTTCGCGCGGGCGGCGTCGATGCGCGTCGGCGCGCCGTGGACGAGGACCTCGATCGCCCCCTCCAGGTCGTCCGGAATGCCCAGCGTAACCGCGATCGAGTTCGCCGTTCCGAGCGGCAGGATGCCCAGGCAGGTGTCGGTCCCGAGGAGCGCGGACGCCACGCTCGAGATCGTCCCGTCGCCGCCCGCCGCGATGACCAGGGAGGCGCCCTCGCGGCGCGCCGCCTCGGCGCACGCGGCGGCGCTGCGGTCCGCGCTCGTCTCGTAGACGCTCAGCGCGAACTCGCGCTCGAGCCGCGCAGGAAGCGACTCGACCGCATCGCCTGCATGGCCAGCAGCAGGGTTGAAGATCAGCGCCGCTCTCCGCTCTGTCATCGCCGTATCCTAGACCGCCGCACCGGTCGAAACCCCAAGAAAGTTCGACAGGTAGGCCGCGGGTCGCCGCGCCGGAGCCGGCGTGACCGAGCTCGACCCTCGTCGCGCCCTGCCGCTCGCTCGCCCGGCGCTTCCCGGGGGGTTGTGCCTGCGTGCGCCATTGTCGTGACACGAATGCCCCGCCTCGCGGCGCTCGAGCGCTTTTGGAGAGGCGATGGCACGGCAATTGTAGATCCGTAGTACCCATGAGGTTTCAACGAATCGGTCGACTGGCTTGCCTTGCGCTCGCGCTCCTGGGCGCAGGGATGCTCACCGCGTGCGGCGACGGCTCGGCGGGTGGCTCCGGGGGCAGCGGCGCCGCGGGCGGCGAGGGCGCCACCGGCGGAGCCGGGGGTACGGGCGGCGAGGGTGGGGGGGACGGCGGCGAAGGAGGAGGCGGAGGAGGAGGCGGAGGTGGCGGCGGCTACGAATGGCCCGTCGACACCTACCCGATCGAGATCACCCCGTCCGCGGACTGGAAGAATCAGCTCGAATTCCCCTTCGATCTCTTCGCGGCGTACTCGACGTACGACGGGCCGTCGTGGGTGAAGTTCACCGTGCTGATGCACGACCCCACCAAGGTCTATTACCAGAACAGCAACGAGTTCCCGTTCCACGGCGAGTTCGCCACCGCGCGGCTCGACCCGTTCTTCGGCATGTCGCAGGACGAGTACGACAAGGTCTCGCTCCACGAGGAGGGACAGCAGGCGATCCTCGGCGCGGTGCTCATCTCCCCGAATGCGGTCACCGAGCCGGAGTACGGCATCCAGCTGGTCCGGCAGGACGCCTACGATCCCGAGATGGCGCGCATCGTCCTCCAGCTCGTGAAGGACAGCATCGTCGCCCCCGACGGAGCGCCGCCCGTCTCCTTCTATTTCCCGACCCACGAGCAGGCCGGGGCGGCCGCGGCGAACAGCGCGTTCTTCGCCGAGCGCGGGTTCCCCGTGAGCTCGGTCGAACGGTGGCTGAGCGGCGACGCGTGCTACTCGACGGGCTGGGCCGTGGGCCGGCTCCGCTATGTCCCCCCGGACAGGATCGACGCCGCCTACGCGAGCGGCGATCTCCGGCCCGAGGACATCCTCCTCACCGACTCCATCCCGGCGGAGGTGCCTTATGTGGCGGGCATCATCTCGCTGTCGCCCTCGACCCCGAACGCGCACACCGCCCTCCTGGCGACGTCCTTCGGCATCCCGTTCGTGTACGTCGGCGACCCGGCCACCGCGGAGCAGGCGAAGGCGCTCGACGGCAAGGAGGTCGCGCTGCGGGCCTCGCTGGAGTGGGGGGTCGTGTGCCGCGCCGCGCTCTTCGACGCCGAAGGGATGGCGCCGGCCGACAGAGAGCAGCTCCTCTCGCTGAAGCGGCCCGGCGATCTCGGGATCCAGCCCAAGGAGCCGCTCGGCGCCTATTCCGGCTCCACCGAGGATCTCGGCCCCGCGGAGGTCGTCCACTTCGGGGGCAAGGCCGCGAACTACGGCCTGCTGCGGGACGCCATCCCGGAGAGCTCCGATGTCGCGGTCGCGCTGTCGTTCGATCTCTGGGACGATTTCCTCGACCAGGTCATGCCCGGCGGCAGCACGCTGCGCGCCGAGATCGCGGAGCGCCTCGGAGGCTACAGCTACCCGCCCGACATGCGGGCGCTCAAGGCCGATCTCGCGGCGATCCGCGAGCGGATCACCAAGGAGACCGCCTTCTCCGCGGGGCAGCGGCAGGCGGTCGAGGCGGCGATCGCGGACTTCACGCCCACGAGGAAGATCCGGTTCCGCAGCTCGACCAACGTGGAGGACAGCGCCGTCTTCACGGGCGCGGGCCTCTACGACAGCTACAGCGGCTGCCTGGCCGACGACCAGGACGCCGACGACGCGGGGCCGAGCCTCTGCGACGCCGGCGAGGACGCGGAGCGGGGCGTGTTCCGCGCGATCCGCAAGGTGTACGCGAGCTTCTACAACGACAACGCCTTCCTCGCCCGGCTCCTCTATGGCGTGAACGAGGACCAGGTCGGAATGGGCGTCCTCGTCCATTACTCCTATCCTGACGAGAACGAGATGGCGAACGGCGTGGCCACGCTGTCGCGGGGCGTCCCGCCCTCGGACGAGATCAAGATCGTGACCCAGCTCGGGGCGACGTCCGTCACCAACCCGGAAGGGGGAGCGCTGCCGGAGGTCGTCACCGTGAGCGGCCTCGATGGCGACACCTACGTCCAGCTCCGCTCCGGCTCGACGCTCGTCCCGC
This sequence comes from Sorangium sp. So ce590, assembly GCF_051521365.1. Taxonomy (NCBI): domain Bacteria; kingdom Pseudomonadati; phylum Myxococcota; order Polyangiales; family Polyangiaceae; genus Sorangium; species Sorangium sp. So ce590. Next base: position 1,413,701 of record NZ_CP150346.1, on the reverse strand, counting down.
TCGGCGGCCACGTGATGCAGTGGGAGGACGACTACCGCGCGCTCACCGCGCTGCTCGGCCGCGTCGAGGAGAGGTTCCGGGAGGTGCACCCGAGCAAGACGACGTTCCTGCTCGATTACGAGTTCAAGAAGATGAAGCCCGGGGAGCTCGTCGTGAAGCAGGTGCGCGAGGTCTCGCTCCCGAACACGACGCCGAGCCTCACGCCGTTCCTGCTCGCCGAGCCGCGGGAGCTCTGCACCTTCCAGGGCGAGGTCGGCAACGTGTTCGCGAACCACCGGCTCAAGGTGCGCGCGCGCCTCTCGGCGAAGGGCGCGTTCCTCACGCCGGAGGCCCTCGCCGGCACCCTCTTCGAGGACGCGACCCTCGACTACCTCTCCGGCGGATCGGTGGCGACGCTGTCCGGGAGCCCCGCGGCGTGGCCGGCCGCGTCGCACGCGTACGCCGACCAGACGGTCACGGACGCGTTCGTGGACGGCGCCGGGGCCTCGGCGGTCACCTACGCGCTCGCCGCCTCGCCCGTGTCCGAGCTGCTGCCGCCGTCGGTGGGGCCGCTCGTCGCGTTGCGCGATTTCCAGCTCATGTTCCGCGCCGACTACGCCACGCCCTTGCCGTCGCTCGACTGGGACGGCACGCCGCTCAGCGTCTCGTCGGAGACGGTGCACCTCGACGCCTGCCCCCCGGAAGGTCCCCCCGTCGAGGGCGCGCTGCTCCAGGAGCGCTCGCTGTCGTCGGAGTCCGGACTCGTGGTGGAGACGTCGTTCTACTGGCCGCCTTCCCCCACGGGCCCGACGGCGGGATACACAGCGCCGCTCCACAAGTGGGTGGAGACGCGCATCGAGGGGCTGACGAGCAGCCCGATCGTGCTGAAGGGCTATCACGCGCAGACGTACCACCCGGCGCACCACAACTTCTCGGAGGATTTCGTCTTCGAGCCCCGCCTCGAGCCCGGCCTGGACCCGGCGCTCCTCGCCGAGCTGGAGGGGAAGGACATCCGGCTGATCTACATCCGCACCTCCGATATCCCGGAGATGCTTCCGCAGATGTGGACCGCCGGCGCGGCGGGCGAGTTCAAGCGGATCGACTGAGCCCCTCCCGGGCGCTCCGCGGAGCCCCGGCGTGCCGCGCGGCCGCCCGGGGCTCCGCCGGGGTCGTCACTCGTCCTCCTCGCGCTCGTCCCCGAACAGCACCCCGACCTGGAGCTCGATCGCATCGAACGGCTCGGCCCGGACGCGCTCGCCCCGCTCCGCGCGGAGCGCCACGAGGTATCCCTCGGGGGTCCACCGGTACACGGTCATCGTCTCCTCCCTGGGATCGACGATCCAGTAATGAGGCAGCTGACAGCGCTGGTAGACACGCATCTTCTTGACCGTGTCGTTTCGCGCGTTGTCCGGGGAGAGCACCTCGCAGACCCAGTCGGGCCGGATCCGGACGGGGCTCCCGCTGGGGCGCTCCGGCGCGCGCTCGCGACGCCAGCCGACGACGTCAGGCCGGTATACCTGGTCCGGTGCGAGCTCGACCTCCACCTCGGTGGCGAACCACCATCCTCCGGGCCAGCGGCCGCCGGGGCGCCGCTGGAAGGGGATCTTCACGTGCGCGACGATGGCGGACTGCGCATCGCCGTGCTCGAACGAGGGCACGGCCTTCTGCATGAGCTCGCCGTCGACGATCTCGTGGAAGCGCTGCTCCTCGGGGATCGCCAGGAGATCCGGCACGGTGGCGGGGTGTGGCTTCTGCGCAGCGGTGGGCACGCATCGAGCATAGCGCCTCCGGGCAGGAGGTCGCGTCGATGTAATTTTATAAATAATTTCAATATCTTATACCCAACGTCGACAGCCGATCCAGGTCATCGCGCCGTGGACGGGGGCCGGCGCGCGGGGTTGACGCGCTGAGGCTGCGGGTGGACGAGCAGCGCCGGCTGTTACCGCCGACGAGGAGAAGATCATGAGCCTTTACGACAGCTCGTTCCCCCAGATGGCTCGCATGCTCGGCCAGGTGCTGGTCTGGCTCGACAAGGTAGAGGCCTGCGCGCAGCAGAAGAAGTTCGATCCGGAGGTGCTCCTCACCGCGCGCCTCGCGCCCGATCAGTGGGACTTCAGGCGTCAGATCCAGAACGTCATCGCCTGGCCCCCGAGGCTGAGCGCGCTCCTCACCGGCGGGGAGCCGCCGAAGCCCGAGACGGGCGACGAGACGATCGCCGCGCTGCGCGCGCGCATCGGCAAGGCGATCGAGCAGGTGAAGGCGCTGAAGCCGGAGCAGCTCCAGGGCGCGGAGGACCGCACCATCCCCCTCTTCTTCCTGCCGGGCAAGGGCATGAAGGCCGCGGACTTCGTGTTCCAGTTCGCGCTCCCCAACTTCTACTTCCACGCCACCACCGCGTACTCGATCCTGCGGCACAACGGGCTCGACGTCGGCAAGGCCGACTACATCGGATCGCTCGATCTCCGCGACATGTGACCGCGGCGGCCTCCCCCGCCCCGCCGGAGCGGGGCCACCGCCCTCCCCTCGGACCGGCGGTGGAGCGACTCGAGCGCCCACGAGAGCCAGAAGGCGCCCGGCGCGAGCCGCCGCTTCGCCTCCGGGGAGCGGGTCAGTACGCGAGCGAGACCGTCTTGCAGCCGAGGCCGAAGGCGTTGATGGCTCCGTCCTCCATGACATGAACCAGGTTCGCGACCTCGCGCTCACCGCAGCGGGTGTCCGGGAAGGCGTCGCCGCCGAGGCCGCCGACCCCCTCGGACGAGGAGACGGGTCCCACCTCGACGCGGAGAGCGGAAGGCTCCCCCTCCACGAGGAGCGGCGCGCAATCGAGGACGAGGCGGTCCACGAAATCGCCCACCCGGCCGCTGAAGCCCACCACCACCTGGTTCTCCGGGCACATCCTCGTCCAGGGGACCGAGCCATAGTCCCCCCGGTTCGGGGTGAGGTCGCCGGGTGTCGTGGTGAGGGTGGTTGGGCCGGTCCCGGCGAGGTTCAAATAACCACACTGCGCCTGGATCTGGCCATGGATGGACGCATCACCATCATCGTCGATCTGCCCCTGAGCGCCGACGATCACCTGTCCCTCCGGGCACGCGTCCATGAACACGTTGCCCATCGTCACATCGCCGCGCACCTCGGTGAAGGTCTGATCCGCGAGGACGACCCCCGTCGGCGCCGGGCAGGCCTCCCCCTCGCACGCCGCGCCCCCACCGCCGCCGGACGCGTCGCCGCCGCCGGCCGCGCCGCCGCCGCCGGAGGCGCCGCCGCCACCACCGCCGGATGCGCCGCCGCCTCGCCCCCCCGCGCCTCCGCCGTCGAAGGTGAGGCTGTCGACGCCCGAGATCGCGTTGCATCCAGCGAGAACGAGCACGGAGAGCTGCGCGGAGAGACCGAGGGAGCGGAGCATCACGGTGAAACGGAAGGCTACTCGATCCAGGGTCGACCCGGACAACTCACCCGCCCCAGTCGACCTTCGGCCTCCCCGGCGGCGTCACGTTCGGCATCTCGTGAAAGAGCGCGCGCGCGAGGTCGGGCAGCGGCGCGCACGCCTGCTCTCCCAGGTTGGTCAGCTCCAGCGGATCCTCCAGCACGTTGAAGCAGTGGAACTCGCCGTCCCACTCGCGCGCCTCGATCTTCAGCGGCCCCTGCATCATCCCCCAGTTGCGGAAGGAACACCCCCACACCCACGTGCAGTTCGTGAGCGGCACCGGCGCCACCGTGCGCTCCGGCCGCGTCAGCGGGTGCCCCATCATCCGGCCGCGGAACGGCGCGAGCCGCGGCTCGTCCCAGAGGCCCATCAGATCGAGGAACGTCGGCGCCAGATCGAGGTGCCACACGAACTCGTCCCTCGCGCCCGCGATGCTCGCCCGCTCCTCCGGGGAGAGGGTCCCCTCCGGGGCGTCGATCCACGTGGGGACGAGGATCTCCTCGTCCCACAGCGAGCTCGTGTGGCCAAGCTGCCAGTGCTCCCGGAACGACTCGCCATGATCCGACGTGTACACGAGGACCGTGCGCTCGCCGCTCGGCGTCCCGCGGATGTGCTCGATGAGCCGGCCGACCGCCATGTCCGACAGGTAAACGACGTTGCGATAGAAGTTCTTGAAATGCTCGTTCTTGTCCGGCGCCTTGCTCAGCTCGCTGGGCTGGAACGGCGAATGGAGCGGATCGCTCACGTACGGGAAATGGATGTTCGAGTAATGCACGACCGCGAAGAACGGCTCGACGAGCTCGCCCCACTCCGCGATCACGCGATCCGTGAGCTGCCGGTCGTAAGCGCCGTAATCGAGGTCGGCGCCCGGATCGAGCTGGGTCGCGACAACCCGGCGCGAGACCGGGATGTCCTGCACGTAGAGCCGGGCGTTCCCGAACATGAGGTTCTGGCTCGTCCAGTACGCCGTGTCCCACCCGGCCGCGTGGGCGTAGTCCCAGAGCAGCGGGGCGGAGCTGAGCACCGCGTGGCTCTCCGTCGGCGAGACGCCGGACCAGAGGTTCGAGATGGAGATGGCCGTCGTCGAGTCGTGGGCCCGCATCTGCAAGAGCGGCATGCGGCCCGGCGCGGCGGCGTTGGAGAACGGCGTCGCGAGCGCGCAGTCCGGGTCGTGCTCGACGCACGTCACGTCCGCCCGCTGGCTCTCCTGTAGAATGAGCACGACGTTCCGCGGCCGCGCGGGCCGCGCGGCGAGCCGCGGCACGCGCTCCGGGTCGCGGCGCTGCACCCGCAGATCCGACGAGTCGTCGGTGATGCCGAGGTGCTCTTTGACCACGGCGGTGACGCCGTGGAAGTAGATCATGTCGGCCGACGACGACTGGATCACCCGGTAGCTCACCGGGATCCTCGTCACGCCGGCCAGCGCGAGCGGCACGAGCACCGCGGCGACGCGCCGCCGGAGCCGCCGCGGGCGCACGAACCGGCGGGCAAGCCAGAGCGCCCCAAGGGCGAGCCCGAACGCGACGGCGACGTGGGCGAGCACGCGAGGGTGCCCGAGCGGGAGCGTGCCCACGATCGACCAGGGGATCGACTGCGAGTGGATCTGCGAGTCGATCGAGCAGTAGATATTGTAGAGGGCGTGAAAGCCGCCCTGCACGCCGCAGGCAAGCGTGAAGAGCGCCACGAACAGGGCGCCCGTCGCGCCGCGCATCGCGCCGCGGCGGCCCGAGGCGACGTAGAGCAGGACGCCCCAGAACCCCAGCGACACGACCACGGTCGCGGCGTATCCCGCCGCGTGCAGCCGGTCGAACGTGGTCATGTGACGACCCCGCCGCAGCACGTCCGCGACGAGGAACCAGAGCGCCGGCGACGCGAGGAGGGCGAGGCCGATCCAGCGGCGCCGGCGGCGCGCTGCCCGGCGCGCGGCGCGCGGGCGGCCGGCGGGGGACGCGGGCGGCGCGCCGGGCGCGGCGCCCTCTCGATCGAGGTCCGGCGCCATCCGGATCAGTCGCGGCGAGGCCCCGCCGCGAGGTCGCGGAGGTGGACCGGGACGTCGACGCTGCCGGCAGGACCGCCGTAGATCGCGTCGGCGAGCCGGGGCAGGTCGCCGCAGGCGGCGGGCCCGAGGTCGTGCTGCTCGCGGGGGTCGGCGAGCACGTCGTAGCAATGCCAGGCGGTGTCCCAGGCGCGGGATTCGAGCTTCATGTTGCCGCGCATCATCCCCCAGTTCTTGAACGCGCAGCCCCAGATCCCTGTGCAGTTCGTGAGCGCCAGCGCAGCCGGCCCCGGCGACGGCCGGAGCAGGCTGTGCCCGACCATCGCCGCCCGGTACGCCGCGAGCGCAGGCTCCTCCCACAGGCCCATCAGGTCGAGCAGCGTCGGCGCCACGTCCGTGTGGAAGACGGGCTCGTCCCGGGCCGCGCGCAGCCCGGCCTCCTCCGCGGCCGTCAGGGTGCCCGGCGGCGCGTCGATCCAGCCGGGCACCCGGATCTCCTCCTCGAGGATGGAGCCCGTGTGGCCGAGCTGGCCGTGCTCGCGGAACGCCTCGCCGTGGTCCGAGGTGAAGACGATCACCGTGCGCTCGCCGACCGGAGAGCTCCGGACGAAGCGGATGAGATCGGCGATCGCCGCGTCCTGCCGGTAGACCGCGTTCCTGTAGAAGTTGCGGTACGCCTCGTTGTCGTCCGGCGCCTTGCTCTCGAGGGCAGGCTGGAACGGCGCGTCCTCCGGGTCGACCAGGTAGGGGACGTGGGTGTTCCCGAAGTGGGCGACCGCGAGGAACGGCTCGCGCAGCGAGAGCACCTCGGACCGGACGTGCGCCGAGAGCAGCCGATCGTCGGCCCCGAGATCGATGTCGGCCAGCGGATCGAGCTCGGTCGCGCCGCACTGGTGCGAGACCGGCAGGTCCTGCACGTAGAGGCGCGAGTTGGCGAACATCATGTGGTGGCTCGTCCAGTAGGCGCTGTCGAAGCCGGCGGCGTCCGCGTAGTCGAAGACGAGCGGCGCCGTGTGGAGCTCCTCGCGCGTCGCGATCGGCTGGAGGCCGGACCAGAGCACCGCGAGCCCGATCGCCGTCGTCGAGGCGTTCGAGCGCATCTGCAGGAGCGGCAGCCGGCCGGGCGCCGCCGCGTCGATGCGCGGCGTGCCGGGGCACGCGGCGGCCCCTCCGCCGTCGTCGGCAGGCGCCGCGCCGTCGCCGGCGGGCGCCGAGCAGGTGGCGTCGGCGCGCACGCTCTCGGTCAGGATGAAGAGCACGTTGCGCCGCGGGCCGGGCTCCGGGGTCAGCCGCGGCAGCGCGGGCGGCGTGCGGAGCCCGGGGCGCACCTGCGCCGTGGTCTGGACGCCGGCGAGCTCCTTGAGGAGGCCGCCGATCGCGTGGAAGTAGATGACGTCGGGCGTGGACGCCTGCACCGTGCGGTAGGAGCACGGCAGCACGAACGCCGCCACCACGGCCGCCGGCGCGGCGAGGCGGGCGGCGCGGGCCCCCGCCGTGCGGCCGGGGCGCACGATCCGCCGGCCGAGCCAGACGAGCGCGATGGCGAGCACGAGCGGCGGGAGGACCGAGTGGAGGAAGTTCTCCCCGTCGGCCCGGAGCTGGCCGAAGAGGCTCGACGAGAGCGAGGTCCCGAAGAGCGTGGCGTCGAGGTTGAGGTACGTGGCGTACTGGCGGTGGAAGTAGAGCTGGCCGCCGAGCGAGAGCGTCGCGAGCGTCACGAAGAGCAGCGCCGCGATCCACCGCGACGCGCCCCGCCGCGACGAGGCCGCGAAGAGCAGGAGCCCCCAGAGCGCGGCGCTCTCGACCATCGCGCCGAGGTAGCTCGCGACGTGCTTGCCGCTCAGATCGAGCAGGCGATCTCCGCGGATGTGGAGGTCCGCGAGCACCACGAGGAGCAACGGGAGCGCGAGGAACAGGCGACCGTAGCGGCGCCGGACGCGGGCGAGCGCGCGCAGCCGCGCGCGCGCCGCGGCGCGGTCCGGGCCGAGATCGCGGGCGAGACCGCGGGACGAGCGGCTGCCGGCGTCGGCGTCGGCCGCCCGGGGATCGTTCAACGCCTTGAAACGGAGCACGGGAAGGGGCGCGAGTGTAGCGAGGACGTGACGTATCTGGAACGTTTCTGAGGCGGGTCGGTAACTCGCCAACGACGCGATGGCCGGTCCGGCCGGCCGGAGGGGCCGCCCGAACGGAGGGGCGCCCGGGCGGAGAAAACCCTTCGACAGCCGCCCGAGGCGTGCCATGAGTGGCGTCCGACATGGCGGAGCAGCTCTTCCTGAACGGGTTGCGCGGCGCTCAACAGGCCCCAGGGGCCGGCGCGCCGCCGGACGAATCCTCCGCCGCAGCCGCCGCGCAGCCCGAGCCGCTGCCGTCCCCCGGCGCGCCGGCGCCCGAGCCGCCGCGCGAGACGGCGGCGAGGCTCAGCGCCGAGCTGGAGGCGGCGCTCGTGCGCGAGCTGATGGCGGCCTACCAGAGCCTCAACTACACGCATTTCCGGCGGAAGCTGCGCTCGGCGTCCATCGAGCTCTCCGACGCCGCGAGCCGGCTCGGGCGCTGGATCTCGGAGGCGCGCGCGATCGAGATCTCGCGGCCGCTCGTCCTGACGCAGCCGTGGGGCGTCGTGATCGAGGTGCTCAAGCACGAGATGGCGCACCAGTACGTGCACGAGGTGCTGGGCGTCACGGACGAGGCGGCGCACGGGCCGGCGTTCCGCGAGGTGTGCGAGCGCCTCGGCATCGACGCGATGGCGGCCGGGATGCCGTCGGTCGGGCCGTCGCCGGCGGAGCCCGGCGGGGCGCCGCGCGGCGACGCGAGCGCGGAGGGCGCGAGCGCGGACGCCCGGATCCTCGACCGCATCGCGCGGCTGCTCGCGCTCGCCGACAGCCCGAACGCGAACGAGGCGCAGGCGGCGATGAGCGCCGCGCAGCGGCTGATGCTGAAGTACAACCTCGACGTCGCGAAGGCGCGCGCCGCGCGGCTCTACGGCTTCCGCCACCTGGGCGCGCCGAGCGGGCGCGTGGGCGAGAGCGAGCGCATCGTCGGGGGCATCCTTGGAAAGCACTTCTTCGTCGAGGCGATCTGGGTGCCTGTCTACGCGCCGCTCGAGGGCAAGCGGGGCAGCATCCTCGAGATCTGCGGGACGCCGGCGAACCTGGAGATGGCGGCCTACGTGCACGCGTTCCTGCACCACACGGCCGAGCAGCTGTGGAAAGAGCACAAGCGGACCCAGGGCGTGAAGGGCAACAAGGACCGGCGGACCTACCAGGCCGGCGTGATGCTCGGGTTCCTCGAGAAGCTGAACACGGAGCGGAAGGTGTCCGCGGAGCAGGGGCTCGTCTGGGTGAGGGACGCCGACCTGGACGGCTACTACCGGACGCGCCATCCGCACGTGCAGCACCTGCGTCACGCGGGCAACCAGCGGACGGCGGCGCACGCGCACGGGCGCGAGGCGGGACGGAAGATCGTGCTGCACCGCCCGATGCAGGCGGCGACCGGCGAGCGGGGCAGGCTGCTGCCGCCGGGCAAGAAGGGCTGAAGCCGCCGCGGCCCGGACGCCGGCAGCGCGCCGTCGTCCTGGCCGCCAGAGGACGCCCGGACGGACGGCGGACGACGGCGCGCTGCCGGCGTCCGGGCCGCGGTGCGCGCTCGACGGGCTCGTTGACGGGAATGGAGCGGTTCCGGCACGATGGCCCGGTGTGCGGGGTAACGTAGGAGAAGAACGAGATGCCGCTCCGGTTCACCATTGAAGAGCGATTCGATGCGTCGCCCGAGGACGTCTTCCGGCTCGCGACCGACATCGACTCCTTCGGCGACTGGATGCCCAACTTCGTGCGGGTGGAGAAGCTCACGGTCGGCATCGTCGGCGAGGGCGCGATGTGGCGTGAGACACGCAAGATGTTCGGCAAGGAGTCCACCGAGCTGTTCGAGGTCACGGCGGCTGATCCCGGCAAGAGCCTGGATCTCTTCGTCGACGGGCAGAAGGGGACGACGGGACGCGGGGAATACCGCTTTCGCTACGTCTTCGAGCCCCAGGGCGCCGGCACGCTGCTCCGGATGGATGGCGAGATCGCCGGGATGGGGTGGTTCATGGAGACGCTCGGGCGGCTGTTCATCGGCAGCTTCAAGAAGGCCGTGCACGGGGATCTCAAGGCGATGAAGACGCACCTGGAGCGGCGGCCGGCGAGCTAGCGCCGCCCGCCGGGAGTCCGGCCAGAGAGGGCCGGATTTTTGCGCTGCGTCGCGGCGGCTCCGCGCGGGCGCGGCGGGTGTGCTTCGGGGAGAGTGCCGAGCGCCCCCGCCCCGGGGAGGGTGGGCGTCGCCACCCGGACGACGCGGCGAGCGCCGCATCGCGCCGCGCACCGACTGGAATCACCTCTTTCTCGCATCAAACCCGCCCGTCTTAGTTGACCCGGTGCGCGGCGCCAGGCACCATTCCCGCGCGGCGCCAGGCCGGCCTGCATGGCTGGAAGCTCGACCCCGGCTCGCCCGCCTTCCCCTAACAAGCTGCTGAGGTGCTTTGATGCGCGTTCGTACGATTCTCTTCTTCTGCCTTGCGCCCTTCGCCATTGGCGTTCTCCCAGGTTGCGGCGGTGATGACGGCGGCCCCGAGGACCAGCCGTCCACGGGAGCGCTCGGCGAATGTCCGCCCGACTCCGCCGCGCAGCAGGCAGCGGGCCTCGAGGCGCTCCAGGTCAACTGCGTGGCCTGTCATGGGACGACGGTGTCGGGCCCGAGCCGCGGCGGCGCTCCCCCTGAGATCAACGTCGACGACCCCGCCAGCGTCAGCGCCGGGGCGGAGAAGATCCTCGATGCGATCGAGGCGGGCGGGACGGCGGAGGGAATGCCGGTCGGCGTGAGGCTCCCCGACGATACGATCGAGTCCATCCGGGTCTACCTCGCCTGCGACGCGGCACAGTAAGCCGCATTCCTGCCCGACACCGTTCACACCACGTCCAAACGCCAGTGCGCCATCTCACAAGATGGCGCGCCGGCGGCGGGGGCACGGACGCGGCGCCGGACTTCGCGCTCTTCATCGCCCCCACCACCGTCGACATCCCGTAGGAGGGGCTGACGTCCGTCGAGATCTCGATCCGTCGATTCAACGGCTTCGACGGGCCGATCGAGATCTCGTCAACGCACCTCCCGACGGGCTCCTGTACACGCCGCTCACGCTCCCGCCCGACGCCGCCTCCGGCGCCCGCTCCCCTCGATCGCTGTGCGACCGCGCGATCCGGGGTATGGTGCGGGCATGTTCAGGCTGGATGCCCGCTCCGGGGCCGCGCTCGCGCTGGCCTCCGCGCTCGCGCTGACCGCCGCGCTCGGCGCCTCCTGCGCCGGGGCGCCCCCCGCGCAGCGGGGGACGACGGCCTGCCCGCCGCTCTGCCCGCAGCAGGCGCCCCCGCCGCCCGCGGCGCCGCCGGGGCCCGTCGTCCCGGGCACGCCGGGCGAGGCCCCGGTGTTCGACCCCGAACGCCTCACCCTCGTGCTGGACGACCCGCGGCTCGCGCCGGTGCAGAAGCTCGTCGGGCAGGAGGCGTACGGAAGCGCGGTCGCCGCGTTGGTCCAGGCGCTCTCCGCGCCCCTGTCGCCCGGGGACGCAGCGGCGTTTCGCTACCAGCTCGGGCGGCTGCGCGCGCTCGCGGGCGACCCCCTGGGCGCCGCGAAGGAGTACGACGCGGCGGCGGCAGCCGGCGGACCGCTCGCCGACTACGCGCGGTTCGCGGCGGCCGATCTCCTCGCCAGGGCGGGACAGCCCGACGCGGCGATCGAGCGCGCGCGCGCCGTCGCCTCGGACGTCGCGATCGCCGACGAGATCGATCGCATCGTCGCCGGCGCGCTCGCCGAGAAGGGCGACATCGGGGGCGCGTCCGCGCGCTGGCAAGCGTACCTCGCCCGGAGCTGGCCAGCGTCGACGTGGGTGCCCGAGGCGCTCCGCTTCGCCCGCGCGCTGCTCCGCCATCCTGGACAGGACCGCGCCGAGGAGGCGATCCGGCTCGCCCGGCGCATCCTCGACCAGGCGCCGGGCGGCGCGGGCGCGGGGGAGGCGAAGGAGATCCTGGACCAGGCCCTGTCGACGCTGCCGTTCGCGCGGCGCAAGCCGCTCCTCGACCCGGGCCCCGCCGACCTGCTCGCCCGCGCGCGCGCCCTGCTCACCTCGCGCCAGGACAAGGAAGCGCTCGCCGTCACCGACGCGCTGATCGCCCTGCCCGAGGCGCAGGCCCCCTCGGCCTTCGCCTGCGACGCGTTCGCCGCGCGCGGCGAGGCGCTCGGGCGCCTCCGGCGGCGGGCCGAGGCCGCCGACATCTACGGCACGGCGATCGAGCGCTGCGGGCCGGCCGCGCCCGCCGCAGGGGCGAGCGTCCCCGCCGTGGCCGCAGGGGCAGGCGCCCCCGCGGTGGCCGCAGGGGCAGGCGCCCCCGCCGTGGCCGCAGGGGCAGGCGCGCCCGCCCCCAGGCGGCCCGAGACGCTCTACAACGCCGCGCGCGCGTCGTTCCGCGTCGATCGGCACGCCGAGTCGGCGGCGCGCTTCGCGCTGCTCGAGAAGGAGTACCCGGATCACCGGCTCGCGGACGACGCGCGCTACCTCGGGGCGCGCGCGCTGCTCGCGCTCGGCGACCAGGCGCAGTTCGTCCAGATGCTCACCGCCATGCCCGACGACTACCCGTCGGGCGACATGGTCGCCGACGGCCTGTTCGAGCTCGCGCTCTTCGAGATGGAGCGCGACAGCTGGGCGGGCGCGGTCAGGCCGCTCGAGCTCGGGCTCGCGCGGTTCCCCCACGAGCGCGCGTACCACGCCGCCGGCAGGTTCCCCTACTACCTCGCGCGCGCCCACATCGAGACGGGCTCGCCCGACAAGGGAAAGGCGCTGCTCGAGCAGGTGATCCGCGACTACCCGCTCTCGTTCTACATGGCGCTCTCCCACGCCCGGCTCGCCGACGTCGATGCCGCGGCCGCCCAGCGCGCCCTGTCCGCGGCCCTCGAGCGCGACGCGAGCGCGCCGTACACCGAGCTCAGGAGCGTCCAGTTCGCGCACCCCGCGTTCACCCGCGCGGTCGAGCTCGCGCGCCAGGGTGAGGCGAAGCTCGCGCGCCTCGAGCTCGACGCGCTCGGCGTCGGGAGCCGCACGGCGCCGCGCGAGGTGATGTGGGCCTCGGCGTTCCTGCTCGCGCGCGCGGGCGCGCTGCCGCAGTCGTACAGCATCCTGCGCACGGCGATGGCGGCGCCGGCGGCGGGCGACAGCCGCGTCGAGCTCGCGGGCGAGTGGGTCGATCACTACCCGGTCGGGCGCTGGCGCGGCGCCTGGGAGCTCGCTTACCCGCGCCCGTTCGCCGCCGTCGTCGCCGCGGAGACGAAGCGAAGCGCGATCCCCGAGGCCCTCGCCTATGCCATCATGCGCGAGGAGTCGGCCTTCGACCCGAGGGTGGCCTCGCACGCACAGGCGTACGGGCTGATGCAGCTCATCGTGCCGACCGCGAAGCGCATGGCCAAGCCGCTCGGGCTGCCGTCGAGCGTCGAGGCGCTGAAGCGGCCCGAGGTCAACGTCGCGCTCGGCTGCCGTTACCTGTCGGTGCTGCGCGGCCAGTTCTCGGACAACCCCCTGCTCGCGATCCCCGCCTACAACGCGGGCGGCGGCGCGCCGAAGCGGTGGATCGCCGAGCGCCCCTCGCAGAGCTTCGACCTGTGGGTCGAGCGCATCCCCTACGAGGAGACGCGGCTCTACACGAAGCGCGTGCTCGCGAGCTTCGCCGTCTACGAGCACCTCTACACCGGCGATCAGCCGAGCGAGGCCCTGCGGACGCCGCTGCCCGCGAGCCCGGCGGCGCGCTCGGCCGTGGCGAACGCCGCGCCCTGACGCGCGCCGGCGTCGATCGCGCGTCGGCGGCCTGCTCAGCCGCTCCGCGCCGAGGTTTCGGCGAGCGGGCAGCGCGGAAGCTTTGGTAGAGTCCGCGCGTGGTCGACCCCTCGAGCCCTTCCCATCAGCTCGTGGGCGCCGTGTTGAACGGGCGCTTCCGGCTCGTGCGTCTCCTCGGCGAGGGGGGCATGGGCGCCGTCTACGAGGCCGATGGGCTGCGCGGCGAGGGCAAGCGCGCGATCAAGGTGCTGCACCCCGAGTTCACGGAGGACGAGCAGGTCCTCCACCGCTTCTTCGCCGAGGCGGAGGCGACGAAGGGGTTCGTCCACCAGAACATCGCCTCGGTCTACGAGGCGGCCCGCTCCGAGGACGGCACGCCCTACCTCGTCATGGAGCTCCTGCAGGGCGTCCCGCTCGCCGCGTACATCGACACGGGCAACCCGATCCCGCCGCAGCAGGCCGTGCCGATCATCCACGAGGTGCTCCAGGCGCTCATGGCGGCGCACAGCCACAAGGTCGTCCACCGCGATCTGAAGCCGGAGAACCTGTTCCTCGTGCGGGACCCGCGCGGCGGCTTCCGCGTGAAGGTGCTCGACTTCGGCATCGCGAAGGTGATGGACGCGGCCGGCGGCATGGGCCTCAAGACGCGCGCCGGCACGCTCCTCGGGACCCCCGGCTACATGAGCCCCGAGCAGATCAGGAACGCGCAGGGCGTCGACGCGCGCACCGACCTCTGGAGCGTCGGCGTGATCTTCTACGAGATGCTCACGGCGACGCAGCCGTTCCCCGCCGAGAACGAGTTCGCGCGGCTCACCGCCGTGCTCGCCAAGGAGGTGCGCCCGCTCGAGCAGGTCGCGCCGCACCTCTTCGCCTGGGGCCTCTTCTTCCAGCGCGCCCTCTCCAAGGACCTGACCGGGCGCTTCCAGACCGCCGAGGAGATGGCGCAGACGCTGAGCGCCGTCGCGCACCGCACGGGCATCGCGACGCCCTGGTCCGAGCCGCAGGCGTCGCTCCCGCCGCCGCACCACCTGCCGTCGCTGCCGCCGCCCCCGCAGCTGCACACGCCGCAGTCGCAGCTGTACGCGCCGCAGCCGCAGCCGTACGCGCCGCAGGCGCAGCCGACGTCGCAGCTGTACGCGCCGCAGCCGGCGCCGAGCCTACCGCCGGTCGGGCCGAGGCCAGAGACGATACCGCCCCGGCACCTGACCACGCCGCCGCCCCAGAAGAACCCGTCGGTGGCGCCCACGGCGAGCTTCCCGGCGGCCCCCGGGCCGACCCACATCAGCGCGCAGCGGCCGACGGGCACGCCGACGCTCACGGGCGGCCACTACGACGTGCGGGTCGTCGAGGTCCCCCTCGCCACCGCGAGCGCGGCCCCGGGGGGCGCGGCGTGGTGGCTCGTGGGGGTCATCGGCCTCGTGTGCCTCGGCGTCGGCTTCGCGCTGGGCGTGCTGGTGAGCGGATGAGCGCCGGAGGCCGCCTCCGCGCCCTGCTCGCCGTCGCGTGCGCCGCCTTCGTCCTCGGCGCGCCGCGGCCCACGCGCGGCGACCCGCCCGGAGGCGGCGCGCGCGAGCCGCCCGTGCAGGTCGTCGACCTGCACGTCGACGTGCCCTGGCAGGTCCACTTCAAGGGGCGCGACCCCCGCCTCGACGAGGGCCACGCCCGCAGCGAGGCGCTCGTCGCCGGCAGCTATCTCGGCATCGTGCTGCCGATCTACCTGCCCGACCGGGTGCGGCCCGAGGGCCCGCGCATCGAGGACGCCAGCGCGGTCCTCGCGACGATCGAGGCGATCATCGCCGCGAGCCCGGTGCTCCTCCCGCTCGGCTCGGCGCGGGCCGAGCCGGGGAAGATCAGCACCTTCCTCTCGATCGAGGGGGCCGGCGCGTTCGCCGAGGACATCGCGCAGATCGACCGCTTCATCGCGCGCGGCGTGCGGCTCATCAGCCCGAACCACGCGAAGAACACGCGGCTCTCGTCGTCGGCGACCGGCGAGCGCGTGGCGTTCGGGCTGACGGAGCTCGGCAAGCGGTTCTGCGAGCGCGTCTACGCGCAGGGCGCGCTCATCGACGTCTCGCACATCTCGGACGCCGCGTTCGCGGATCTCGTCCCGATCGCGGCCGCGCACGGCGCGCCGATCGTCGCGACCCACTCGAACGCGCGCGCGGTGGCGAACCAGCCGCGCAACCTGACCGACGAGCAGCTGCGGCTCATCGGGCGGAGCGGCGGGGTCGCGGGGCTCAACTTCCACGCGACGTTCGTGAGCGGCGCGAACGAGGCGGACCTCGACGACGTGCTCGCGCAGCTCGACCACATGGTCCGCGTGGCCGGCGTCGATCACGTCGCGATCGGGTCGGATTTCGACGGCGGCATCGTCACGCCGAGGGGGCTCGGCGACGCGTCGGCGCTGCCGGCGCTCGCCGCGCGGCTCCGGCAGCGCGGGATGTCGCGCGAGGACGCGGTGAAGATCTTCTCGCAGAACGCGCTGCGCGTCCTCGGCTGGCGGCCGGCGGGCGGCTGGAGCGGGGGTCAGCCGCACGGGTAGCCGGCGCGCGGGACGAGCGCGACGCCTGCCTCGTCTCCGACCTTCGGCAGCTGTGGTAAGAGCACGCCGATGGCCGTTGCCCAGTCGTCAGTCCGGGGGCTGCTTGCCCTCGCGGTCGTCGCGTCGTCCGCCGGCCTGAGCTGCGCGGAGCTCGGTCACCTGGAGGGCGTGGGCGAAGCCGTCTGCCCCGAGCTGCGCGGGCCGGGCGACGTCCTCGGCGCCCAGTTCTCCGCCGACGCGCGGGCCAACGCCAAGGTGCGGACGTTCGTGCAAGCGGCCAAGGACATGGCCGCCGTGTCCGCGGCGATCGAGGCGCAGGTGGCCGACGCCTGCCGCCGGATCGGCGCGGACCTCGGGATCCCGCCCGCGCAGATGGCGCCGCGCGACGAGGCGGGGGGCCAGGCGAGCGGCGCCTGCGGCCCGGTCTCGGCGGCGATCGACGCCATCCTGCGCCAGGGCGCCGCGGTGCAGGTCGCGGTGACGCCGCCGATGTGCCAGGCGAACGCCCAGGCCGGGGCGCGCTGCAGCGGCGCGTGCGACGTGCAGCTCGATCCGGGGCAGATCGTGGCGCAGTGCGAGCCCGCGCGGCTCTCCGGCTATTGCCAGGGCCGCTGCACGGGGCAGTGCGACGGGCGCTGCACCGGGCAGTGCCGGGGGCAGTGCTCCGCCTACGACGCGCAGGGGCGCTGCGTGGGCCAGTGCCATGGCGAGTGCGACGGCGGCTGCGACGCCACGTGCCACGCGCGCTGCGAGGGCACCTGGCAGGCGCCGCAGTGCGCCGGGATGGTGCGCCCCCCGAGCGCCGACGCGGAGTGCGAGGCGAGCTGCCGCGCGCACGCCGACGTCCACGCCGCCTGCACGCCGGCGCTCGTCCAGGTGCGCGCGTCGCACGGCGCCGAGATGGCCGCGCGGCTCGCGGCGACGCTGCAGGTCAACCTGCCGGCGCTGCTGCACGCCGAGGTGGCCCTCGGGCGCCGGCTCCTCGGCGACGCCCAGACGGTGGTCCAGGTCGGCGCCGCGCTGCCGCGGATCGTGGGCGGCGCGGGCACGCGCGCGCTCGCGTGCGTCGCCGGGGCGGCCGAGGCGTCGACGAGCGCGTCGGTGCGGATCCAGGTGAGCGTCCGCGCCAGCGCGAGCGTCACCGGGCGCGTCGGCGCGACGGGCGGGTAGCGGCGGGGCAGGAACGGCGAGGGGCGGGGGCGCAGGCGAGCGGGACGTGCGAGGGACACCGACGGCGCCGCGGAGCACGGCGAGTGCGGCGCAGCGTGACGGCGGTAGAGTTCTCTCCGTCCAAGCGCTCAAGGCCCGCGTTCAGAACGGTCGCATCGTCGTGAACGAACCCACCGACCTGCCGGAGGGCACCGCGCTCGATCTGGTCGTCGCCGCCCAGCTTGCGGCACGCGCGGGGGGCTCAAGCATGACCAGGCGCGCGGCGCGCATCGCTGGTCCGGCGCCGCCGCACGCGCCCGCCGCCCGCCGGCGCGCCGTCGTTTGCATCGACGGCGTGGACGGCGCCGCGCCGGTCGGACTACCCTCCCGCTCCCCGCCGGGAGGATCCCATGACCGATCTCGACGACCGCTGTCTCGACACGTTCCCCGAGTGGCTGCGCAGCCTCGCCTCGGACGCGACCGACCTGGCCGGCCTGCTCGCCTCGCCGGACAGCCCGGAGCCCGCGCGCCGCTCGCTCGCGGCCGGCCTCAACTACCTCTTCAAGTCGCTCGATCTCATCCCGGACGGCATCGAGGATCTCGGCTTCCTCGACGACGCCTTCGTCCTGCGCGTCGCCGCGTCCTTCGCCGCGGCGGAGAGCCCGGAGCTGCGCGACCAGGTGCCGGCCCTCGCGCGGCTCGCGCGCGACGCGGAGCTCATCGCGGAGCTGCTCGGCGGCGACCACGCGCGGCTCAAGGGCTACGTGCGCTCGCTGGAGAGGGGCGCCGCGCGCGGCCGCACGGTCGACGACATCCTCGGCGACGAGCAGGTCCGCGCCTCGTTCATGCACGAGATCACCGGCTGGGCGTCGAGCTACACCGCACCGACGTTCAGCCGCGACGCGAAGAACTTGATCAAGCTGAAATCCTTCCTCTCCGCCAAGCTCCCGGCCTGACCGCGCGCTGCGGCGCGCCGCCCGCGCGCCGCTCGCCGCAGCGCGCCCACCCGCCGCGTAGTACATAAGGCCCATCCCCCCGGAGGAACGCGTCCGATGTCAGCCGCTCCCTGCTTCTCCGCGCTGCTCGCCGCGCTGCTCGCCGCGGGCTGCGACGCCGATCGCCCGGCCTCGACGGCGCCGAGGCCCGCGCCCGCCGCCACCTCGGCCGCTCCCGCCGGCGCCGCGCCCGCGCCGCCGCCCGACGCGGACCGCTCCTACGCCTACCCCGCCGCCGACCGCGTGGTGGCCATCGGCGACGTCCACGGCGACCTCGCGGCCACGCGCGCGGCCCTGCGGCTCGCGGGCGCGATCGACGGCTCGGATCGCTGGAGCGGCGGCAAGCTCGTGCTCGTCCAGACGGGCGACGAGCTCGACCGCGGCGACGGCGAGCAGGAGATCGTCGACCTCTTCGATCGCCTCGCCGCCGAGGCGCGCGCGGCCGGCGGCGCCGTGTACGCGCTCAACGGCAACCACGAGGTCATGAACGTCCAGCTGGACTTCCGCTACGTCACCGAGGGCGGCTTCAAGGACTTCGAGGACGTGCCCGGGCTCGACGCCTCGTCCCCGCGCCTCACGCCGGTGCCGCCCCCCGCGCGCGCCCGCGCCGCCGCGTTCGTCCCCGGCGGTGTCTACGCCAAGAAGCTCGCGGCGCGCGACGTGATCATCACGGTCGGCGACACCGTCTTCGCGCACGGCGGTGTGCTCCCGTCGCACACGCGCTACGGCGTGGCGCGGATCAACCGCGAGGTGCGCGCGTGGATGGAGGGCAAGGGCCCGTCCACGCCGGGCGTGATCGCGGCCGAGGACAGCCCGGTGTGGGCGCGCCTCTACTCGACCGATCCGCCGCCGACGCCGGGGTCGAGCCCCTGCGCGGCGCTCGACAAGGTCCTGGCGGCGATGTCCGCGAAGCGCATGGTCGTGGGCCACACGGTCCAGAGGAACGGCATCACCTCGGCCTGCGGCGACAAGGTCTGGCGGATCGACGTCGGCATGGCCACGCACTACGGCGGAAAGCCGGCGGCGCTGGAGATCGTCGGCGACACCGTGCGGCCCTTGACGGGCGATGCGACCAGCGCGAGCCGCGAGAAAAAGTAAGCGCCCTCGTGAGAAAATATCAGAGCCGTTTGCAAAACGATCTCGCACTGCAGCTGCAGCGAGCGCAGCCGGAAACGAGGCAGGCGCGAGAGGCGTGAGAGACGTGAGAGACGGATGAGACGCAAACAGCGCGGACAGCGCTAACAACACAGCGGCGCCCGTCTGCTCCATTGACGGGCCCCGCGCGGACCGGATAACGTCGATGGCAAACTGGGGCTCTTCGAGCCCCAGGGGAAGGGAATCAGATGCCTGAGCTTCCGCTCGCGCTGATCCACGAGGCGGATCGGAGCAACGGGGAGGCCCCCCTGGCGCCCGGCGAGCAGCGCCTCTCCCTTCTGGTTCCTCGTGTCGCACCCGCGCTGCTGCGCCGGTGCGGGCAGCCCGAGCGCTCTGCAGCGCGGCCCGACGCGGGGAGCGGCTGATGGACGACGACGAGCTGCTGCGCGCCTTGACGCGCATCGCGCAGCAGGGTCCGCCGGGCGATCCGAGCCGGCGGAGGCTCGCCGAGGAGGCCCGCCCGGAGGACGCGCGGAGCGCTCCGCGGGAGGCCGGCGACGCCGCGGCGTCCTCCGCGAGCGCAGGACGGGAGGAGCGCGAGGCGCGGCTGCCCCTCGACGACGAGACCCGCGCGCGGCTCGCCGACCAGCTGGTCGCCCAGCTCCGGGATGCGCCCGGCGAAGCGCCCGCGCCGCCGTCGCTGGCGCGGCCGCTGGTCGACCGGAAGTCCGGGGTCCGCTTCCGGAGCCCCCATGAGTGGGACTGCGAGGCGGAGGAGGCGGGCGACGTCGCCGACGCGCCGCTGCTGGGCGCCGACGCCGACTCGCTCAGCGGGACGAGCTCGCCGTCGACCACGGATGCGCCCGTCTGTCGCGCGCTCGGCGGCGAATCGGTGCCGCCCGGGGCCTCGGAGCCGCCCCGCGAGGCGCGCCCGAGCGGGGCCCCGGGGCAGCCGACCCAGCGCGCGCCGGGCGGGATGGACGCCGGCGCCCTGGCGCCGCGCCCGGGCCCGGTGGGCCCCGAGCTGGTCGTCGAGCGGCGGAGCGCTCCGCGGGCGCGCGCGCGGGTGCGCACGGCCGTGGGCGTGGCCGGGTGGGTCGTGTCGGCGGCGCTCGTGTCGCTGCTCGCGCTGCGGCCTGCGCCGTTCGCGCCGGGCGCTGCCCCGCTCCCCGACTACACGATCGCGACGACCCTCGGCGGCGGCCCGCAGCAGCGCGATCGTGAGCCGGGCGCCCCGCCCCACGTCGGCAGGGGCGCCCGGCTCACGATCGCGCTGTCGCCGGGCGCGCGCGTGCACGCGCCGGTCGCCGTGAGGGCGTTCCTTTTGCAGGGCGGGAACACGCGCCCGTGGCCCGTGGAGATCGAGCTCGACGGCGGCGGCGGCGCGCGCGTCTCGGGCACGCGCGAGGCGCTCTTCAGGGACGTCGCGGCGGGCCCGTGCGAGGTCGTCTTCGTGCTCGGCCAGCCCGGCTCGCCGTCCATCGACGCCGAGGCGCTGCCCGCCGAGGGCGCCGTCCAGCTCGCGGGCGGCCGGCTCCTCCGGCAGCGATTGTTCCTTGACTGATCGCCACCTGGACTAAGGAGAAAGGCTGTCCTTCAACGGTGGGCGGCGCGCGCCTCGCTCGCGGGCCGGCGGCGCGCGGCGACGGCCCGAGCAGGGAGGAGCAGAGGTCAGCACGCATGAACCGACGGATGTTCAAGAGCAAGATCCACCGCGCGACCGTGACCCACGCGGATCTGCACTACGAGGGCAGCGTCACGATCGACGCCGACCTCCTGGAGGGCGCCGACATCCTGCCCTACGAGGCGGTCGACATCTGGAACGTGACGCGCGGCTCCCGGCTGACGACCTACGCGCTCGCGGGGGCGCGCGGGTCGGGCGTCATCTGCATCAACGGCGCCGCGGCGCACCTCAATCAGCCCGGCGACCTCGTGATCATCGCGACGTTCGCGGACATGGACGAGGCCGAGGCGCGGCGGCACGAGCCGCGGGTGCTCCGCGTCGACGGGCAGAACCGGCCGCTGGCCGCTCAGCCGCCCGAGGCGCCGGGGCCGCTCGCGCCGAGCTGATCGCGCGCGTCACCCGGCGTGCGGCAGCGCCCGCGCCACCGGCGCGCGGGCGAGCCGGACGAAGCGCGCCGAGAGGACCCCCGCGGCGGCGACGAGCCCGGCGGTGAGCCCGAACCAGAGGCCGCGGACGCCGAGATCGAGCCCGAAGGCGAGCCCGATCGACAGCGGCAGGCCGAGGCCCCAGTGGGCTCCGAGGCTGGCCCAGAAGGGGAACCGCACGTCGCCCGCCCCGCGCAGGGCGCCGGCGGCGACCGCCTGGACGCCGTCGAACAGCTGGAAGAGCGCGGCGATGCGGAGCAGCGGGACGCCGATGGCGAGCACGTCGGCGTCCGGGGTGAACGCGCCGATCAGGGCGCGGGGGAACGCGGCGTACGTCGAGGCGCTCACGCACATGATGCCGGCGCCGAGCAGGACTCCGAGCAGGCCGGGGCGCAGCGGCGACCGGCCCGCGCCGATCGCGTGCCCCACGCGGACGGCGGTGGCGCCGCCGACGCCGATGGCGCCCATGAACGCGAAGGCGGCGAGCCCGATCGCGATCTGGTGCGCCGAGATCACGGTCGCGCCGAGCCGCCCGGCGAGCAGCGCCGTCATCCCGAACACGCCGACCTCGGCGAGGAGCTGCAGCCCGATCGGGACGCCGAGCCGGTAGATCACCGCGACCGGCACCGCGCTGTCGTCCTCCTTCTTCCCGGGCGACGCCGCGCGCCGGCGCTGCGCCGAGAGGAGCACGATCGATGAGAGTACCACGCTGGCGAGGCTCGCGGCGAGCCCTGCGCCGAGCGCGCCGAGCTGCGGCAGGCCGAGCGGCGGCAGGCCCACCCAGCGCAGCGCCTCGTCGCCGCGGACCATCAGGTTGCAGGCGACGAGGTTGACGGCGTTCGCGGCGATCACGGCGACGAGCGCGGGCCGCGTCGCGCCGTGGGCCTGGAGGAAGCTCTTTCCGGCGAGGAAGACCGGCCAGAGGAAGATCCACAGCGCGTGGCCGAGGATGTACCGGCGGACGCCGGGGACGAGCGCCGGGTCGACGCCCATGGGCGCGAGCGCGGAGGTCGCCGCGAGGGCGGCGCCGAGCGCAACGACGCTGACGAGCAGGCTCGCGCGCAGGGTCGCGCGCAGCGCCGCCCACGCCTGGCCGGGGCGGCCGGCGCCGATCGCCTGCGACGCGAGCGGATCGAGCGCGGCCGAGATGCCGATCCCGAGCGCGTTGCACGTGTGGACGATCGTCCTCCCCATCGCGCAGGAGGCGAGCTCGTTGACCGAGACGCGCCCCACGATCGCCACGTCGACGAGCGCCATCGCGACGAGCCCCGCCTGCGCCACCGCGATCGGCAGCGCGAGGCGCGCGAGGGCGCGCAGCTCGGACCGCGCGCCGTCGGCGGCGAGAGGGGAAGAAGCGAGGTTCACAGGGGCACCGGAATCGCAGAACCGAGAAAGGGCGCCACCCTAGCGCACCGGGGGCAGCGCGCTCGCCGGGGTGGCGCCGGAGGTGAGGCGCATGGGGGAAAGATCAACGATCTTCCGGGGTTCCTGTGAGCTCGACGGGTCAGATCGAGAGGAGAATACAGCGCAAAGGCGCAAAGGCGCAAAGGCGCAAAGGCGCAAAAAGGAAGAAAAGGGTCAGTCGCGGAAGAAAAAGACGACGCTCGGAGGCCGAGAGATTTTCTCTCTCTCTCTCTCTCTCTCTCTCTCTCTCTCTCTCTCTCTCTCTCTCTCTTGCGCCTTGGCGCCTTGGCGCCTTGGCGTTTTTTCTCTCTTGGCGCCTTGGCGGCCCTCGTCTCTTCGTTCCGCCAGACCTCACCAGGCGAGGTGAGCCCGCCCGTCGACGTACACCCGCTTCGCCTCCTCAAGCCCCGTCGACTCGACCTCCACCACGCGCAGGATCCCCTTCACGGGCCCGAGCGCGACGTCCCTCCCCGCCTCGAAGCGCTGCGCCCGGACCAGGACGCGATAAGCCTTGTCGAGCAGGAGCGCCCGCTCGCGCGACGGCGCCACGAGGTACGCGAGATCGCGATCTCCTCCTCGCGCCCCGCGCCGCACCTCCGCCTCGTCGAGCGCGCCGCCAGGGAAGAAGCGCGCGAGCATCTCCTCGTTCCCTCGGTAGTCGTCGGCCGCGCGGGCGCGGCGCAGGTAGGTCAGGACCTCCGGCTCCGCGTGGCCGGCCTGCGGCACGTCGGGCATGCCGCGCAGGTCCTGGTGCCGCCAGCCGGCGGCGCCGGGCACCTTGCGCGCCAGCGAGAAGGTGTGATCCACCGTGACGCCCACGGCGCCGTGGCAGCCCATGCACGCGCGGTGCTCCTCCGCGGTCTGCAGCCGCAGCCGGCCCCGCTCGTCCTCGATGAACGCCTGGATCTGCCAGCCGAACGCGTTCCGCAGGCCGACCTCGGGCGCGCCAGGGTGGAACGGCGGCTGCCCCTCCTCCTTCTCCTCGGCCTCGCGCTCGTACGCGCGCGCGATCGCCCAGTCGTCCGGCTCGTCGACCTTCCGCGCGTAACGCAGCTCCTTCATCCGCGCCGAGAGCAGCGTCGGGCGGTCCGGATCGAGGTACCTCACCGAGTGAAGGAGCTCCGCCCCGCGCGGGTAGATCCACGCGCGAACCGGGACGCCGGCCGCCCCGCCGACGTACCGCGCGGGCAGGCGAAGGACGCGCGTCACCGCGGGCTCGATCGCGCCGTCGCCGTCGAGATCGAAGCCGGCGAGGAGCTCGCTCACCGGCTCGACCTCCCGCCCTGCAGCCGCCTCGGCGGGCGGCGCGTCGCCCTCCCTGGGCAAGGGCGATGGGGACGCGATCGCCGCCTCGAGCAGCGCGAGGTTCAGCTTGTAAACCTCGCGCGAAGGCGCGCCGGAGGCGTCCTCGCGGAACACGGCCGGCAGCCGGACGAACACGTCGCCGGCGCTGCCGTTCGTGGGCCAGAAGCTCCCCGGGAACGGTTTGTACCGCACCGCCCGGAAGCCGCTCCCGTCACGCGCGAAGCCCTCTTCATCGAAGCCGGCCTCGAGGTCGAGATCGGGCACATAGCCCGGGTAATCCGGGCGCGCGGCGAGCGCCTTGCGCAGCGGCGCGTAGTTGTCCTCCCGGATGTAATCGAGGATCTCGGCGTCGCTCGTCCGGGCGGCGGCGGCCGAGAGGTCCTCGAGCAGGTGGGTCCAGGGGTTCCTCCGCGCCGCGTCCGAGAAGCTGTACGCGCGCTGGAGGTCGTGATCCGCGAGCGTGTTCGGGCCGATCCCGATCGTGTGGCACGTCCAGCAGCCGTTCGCGCCGCCCGCCGTCACCGCGTAACACATCGGCGGGATCGACGCCTCGGGGTTGCCCGCGTGCCCCGCGCGCGCGACCGCGGTGGCGAGCGGATCGTAGTCGCCACCTCCGCAGCGCGCGGCCGCGACGAGGACGGCGGACATCGCCGCGAAGGTCAGGGACGCGGACAGCAGGCGTTCGCGGCGACTACGCATGGAGCTCACTCGGGCAGGAAGGTGAGCGCGATCACGCTCGAAAGGGCGCCGTCGCCCTTCGGCCAGGTGCTGTAGGCGTTCTCGCCGGGGTGCTGCACGGACATGAAGATCGAGCCCATGTCGGGCGTGAAGGACGGGCCGGTCGCCTCCGCGTCGCTCGGCATGGCCACCACGCGGAACGCCTTGCCGAAGCTCGGCTGGACCACGCCGGGCTGGCCCTCGCGGTGGGTGGGATCGAGATCGAGGTAGTAGAGCGCGTCCGCGTGCGCGGCGACTCCGACGTTGCCGTCGGTGCCGAACCACACGCCGCCCTCGCGGTCGAGGAGCAGGTTGTCCGGGCAGGAGGCGTCGAAGTCGCCCTGCGCCTTCGAGCCGTGCCACACCTCGAAGTACCGGAACGCGATCGACGCGCCCGGGTTCGCCGGATCGGCCTCCTCCAAGGCGAGGAGCCAGCCCACGGCGTCCGCGCGCTTCGGGGACGTTGTCGCGTGCGTCGCCGGATCGTGGAGCTTGCCCTCCTGATCGAGCGCCGTCTGCCCCGTGTGGTTGGTGAACGCCACGTAGATCCGCGGCGTGCCGCTCGGGTCGCGCGGGTTCCACTCGATGTCCTCGGGCCGGTTCAGCTCCATGATCCCGACCTTGTTGCTCGCCGTGAACAGCGCGCGCGCGACGTCGCGGTCCGTCTCGAAGCCGCCGATCCCGTTCCAGTTGACGTCGCGCAGCGCGGCGCCGACGGTCCTGGTCGCCTCGCCGAGCGCGGCCGCGTTCGGCGCGACGGCGGCGCTGTCCACCGAGAGCTCGATCCACTGCCCCGTGCCGGGGGCCGCCTCGGTCGGGGCCGCGCCGGTCGCGAGCAGGGTGTTGCCAGTCCTGTTGTCGAGCCCCGCGAGGTGCGCCGCATAGAGCTTGCCCTCGTCGAGCAGCCCGCGGATCTCCGCCCGCGCCATCCCGGCCGTGTAGTTGCCGGCCGTCACGTACTTGTAGATGCGGCCGCCGCGGCGATCGTCGGTCCCGTAGATCACGATCGGCTGCCCCGGCACGAGCTTCCAGTCGCCGTCGACGGCGAACGTCGCTGCCTCCCAGCGGGCGCGGCCCATGAAGCCGTATTTCTTGTGGCCCGTGCCTGCCTCCGTCTTGCCGTCGTACTCGCCACCGGGCTTTCCGGGGTCGATCTCGGTGAGATAGCCGTAGTGGTCGCGGGGTTGCCGGCCGTTCGGATCCGAGATGCGCCCGAACTCCGCGCTGGTGCTCGCCTCGAAGATCGGGCTCACCCGCGCGCCCGGGTCGAAGCCCCGACCGGTGAGGAACCTCTGATCGCTCGACCAGCTCGCCTCGAGATCGCCGTAGTAGTCCTGCACGTTCTCCTCGGCGGTGATCACCGTGCCCCAGGGCGTCTGCCCGCCGGCGCAGTCGCCCATGATGCCGGCCACGATCCCTTCGTGGAGCGGCTCGCCCGTCGTGTCGTCCTTGCCCGGGCTCGAGAGCTCGTGCCCCGCGATCCGGCTCAGCGTCTTGCTCGTCGCGTCGTAGCGAACGGCCTTCGCGCTCCGGTCGACCGACCACGCGCCGGTCGCCGGATCCTGCACGGTCCGGAGCCAGGAGCCTCCGACTTCCCTCTTCTCCCAGCGAATGTACGTGTCGACGTCCTCCTGCGACCAGACGCTCGCCTCGACGTCGTTCGCGAGGACGCCGAGCTTCTTCAAGTGCCGCGCCAGCGTGAGGTGCTGCCCGGTCGGCGCGGAGGTGGCCGTCGGGCTCCTTCCAGAGACGTACTCGTGGTTGACCCAGAGCCAGCCCGCGGTGCCAGAGCCGTTCCACTGCGGCGCGTTGTCCGCGGTGACGGACCACCCCTGGCCGAAGAAGGCGGTGTAGTCGTTGTTGGCGCCGAACCGGGGCGCGTCCGGCGCGGTGCTGAAGGTCAGCGGATCGAGCCAGGTCACCACGACGTCCGAGCGCACCCCGGCGAGCGTCCGGAGGGTGTCGGTCGCGGCCGCGTCGAGCGGGAACTGCTCGCCCGCGGGCAAGGCGCCGGCGGCGAACATCTCCACGCGCTCCTTCACGTAGTCCGCGAGGCTCGCGGCGTGGGTCCGCGGCGGCGCGTCCTCGCCGGGATCGCCCTTCGGCCCCGGCTGCCCGTCCTGGACCGGCCCGCCGTCGGCGCCGTCCGCCCCGTCCCGGCCCGGCGCCCCGTCCCGGCCCGGCGCCCCGTCCCGGCCCGGCGCCCCGTCCTCGCCGGGAGCGCCATCCTCGCCACAACCGCTCCCGATCGCGGCAAGGCCACTCGCGAGCACCAGGAGCAACGCCGTCCTCAGGGTCCGCCTCGTCATCATCGCATCCTCTTCGCTGGGGATTGGCCGGAGACGATGCCCGCCGACGGTGACGCCCCGGTGCGACGAGTGCGACAAATTCTTGTCAGACGCCACGCGGATCGCGCGGCGCGCGATCCGCCGCTCGTCGCTGAAGCGCGAGATCAGGGCGGTAGAGCGCGCGAGATCACCAGCGGAGGCGCCGCATGGCACGCCGACGCCGCGGAGCTCGCCGGCGCGGCGCTACGCATCGTCGTCGTCGTCGGGCACGACGACGTCTTGACCGAAGCGCGCGCGCGCCTCGAGCAACTCCTTGTCCGAGATCCAGGTGCGCTCGCAGCTGACGAGCGGCGCGACCTGATAGACGTCCTTGCGCTCCTCACCGTGTCCGTCCTCGAGGACCCGGACCACCTCATGATGGAAGCCGCAGGAGGGGCAGAGCGCTCGCATGAAGGGTCACTAGAGTGCAGGCGCGCTGGGTGCAAGGCCCTCCCCCGGCGGCGCGCCCGTGGACGAGCGGCGGCGGGGGAGGTCAGCGCGCGAGGGAGGGGAAGCGCGGAAGGAGGGGGTCGCCCGGCTCAGGCCGCGGCTTTGGCGCCGACGGCGGCGGCCTTCTCGTCGCCCGAGTGGATGCGCATCCCGTAGAAGGAGCGGTACACGAACACCGTCGAGAGCACGAAGAAGATGGCCGCGAGCACGAGGCTCGTCGTGCGGTCGATCTCGATCGCCAGCTCGACCGCGAGGAGGCCGAACAGGGTCGTGAACTTGATGACGGGGTTCATCGCGACGGACGAGGTGTCCTTGAAGGGGTCGCCCACGGTGTCGCCGACGACCGTCGCCGCGTGGAGCGGCGTGCCCTTCTCCTTCAGCTCCACCTCGACGAGCTTCTTCGCGTTGTCCCAGGCGCCGCCGGCGTTCGCCATGAAGATCGCCTGGTAGAGCCCGAAGAGCGCGATGCTGATGAGGTAGCCGATGAAGAAGAACGGCTCGAGGCAGGCGAAGGCGAGCGTCGAGAAGAAGACGCCGAGGAAGATGTTGAACATCCCCCGCTGCGCGTACTGCGTGCAGATCTCGACCACCTTCTTGCTGTCGGCGATCGAGGCCTTCTCCACGCCCTCGAGGCGGATGTTCGCCTTGATGAACTCGACCGCGCGGTAAGCGCCGGTCGAGACCGCCTGGGTCGACGCGCCGGTGAACCAGTAGATGACCGCGCCGCCCGTCACGAGGCCGAGCAGGAACGGCGGGTGGAGCAGCGAGAGCTTGTCCACGTTGATCGTCAGCTTGCTCGTGAGCACGACGATGATCGAGAAGATCAGCGTCGTCGCGCCGACGACCGCCGTCCCGATGAGCACCGGCTTCGCCGTCGCCTTGAACGTGTTGCCCGCGCCGTCGTTCTCCTCGAGGAAGTGCTTGGCCTTCTCGAAGTTCGGGGTGAAGCCGAAGTCCTTCTTCAGCTCGGCCTCGATGTTCGGGACGCTCTCGATGAGCGAGAGCTCGTACACCGACTGCGCGTTGTCGGTCACCGGGCCGTAGGAGTCGACGGCGATCGTCACCGGGCCCATGCCGAGGAAGCCGAACGCCACGAGGCCGAAGGCGAAGACGCTCTCGGCGATCATGAGCGCCCCGAGGCCCATCATGGCGAAGAAGTACGAGATGCCCATCAGCACGACGAGGACGATGCCCATCCAGTACGCGCTGAAGTTGCCGGCGGTCAGGCCCGCCAGCACGTTCAGCGAGGCGCCGCCCTCGCGCGACGCCGTCACGACCTCGCGGACGTGGCGCGACTCGGTCGAGGTGAAGATCTTGATCATCTCCGGGATGATGGCGCCCGCCAGGGTGCCGCAGGTGATGATCGACGAGAGCTTCCACCAGAGCGTCGGGTCGCCGCCGAGGTTCGGGATCATGAACGCCGAGACGGCGTACGTGAGCACGACCGACACGATCGAGGTCAGCCAGACGAGGCGCGTCAGCGGGGCCTCGAAGTTCATCTTGTCGGCGTCGCCGTAGGACGCCTTGGCGATCGCCTCGTTGAGCAGGTACGAGCCGATGCTCGCGAGGACCATCACGATGCGCATCACGAAGATCCAGACGAGGAGCTGGACCTGGACGCCCGTGTCGGGGACGGCGAGGAGGATGAACGAGATGAGCGCGACGCCGGTGACGCCGTACGTCTCGAAGCCGTCGGCGCTCGGGCCGACCGAGTCGCCGGCGTTGTCGCCGGTGCAGTCGGCGATGACGCCCGGGTTGCGCGCGTCGTCTTCCTTGATGTTGAAGACGATCTTCATGAGATCGGAGCCGATGTCGGCGATCTTCGTGAAGATGCCGCCCGCGATGCGGAGCGCGGAGGCGCCGAGCGACTCGCCGATCGCGAAGCCGATGAAGCACGGGCCGGCGTAGTCGGCCGGGATGAAGAGCAGGATCATCAGCATGAGCATGAGCTCGGTGCTGATGAGGACCGCGCCGATGCTCATGCCCGCCTTGAGCGGGATGGCGTACGTCGGGAACGGCTTGCCCTTGAGGCTCGCGAACGCGGCGCGCGAGTTCGCGAACGTGTTGATGCGCATGCCGAACCACGCGACGCCGCAGCTGCCGGCGATGCCGACCATGCTGCTCAGCAGGATGACCACGACCTTCGTGGCCTCCATGTGGCGCAGCACGCCGAAGTAGAGGACCATGACCCCGCCGATCAGGACCTCGAGGAGCAGGATGAACTTGAACTGCGTGACGAGGTACGTCTTGCAGGTCTCGTAGATGAGCTCCGAGATCTCCCGCATCGCGCGGTGGACCGGGAGCTTGTTCAGCTGCGAGAACGTGACGAGCCCGAACACGAACCCGAGTACGCAGACGCCGATGCCGCCCAGGAGGAGCGTGCGGCCGTCGATGCCGCCGAACGACTGGGAGCTCAGGTCGGGGAGGATGAGATCGGATTCACTGGCGCTGGCCAGCCCGCCGCTGAGCAGCAGGGCGAGCGCGGCGAGCCCGGCCAGCAGCGGTGCAAGCCAGGCCTTTCGAGACCGGATGACGTTCATGGACGGTGTGCCTCCATCGCAAAATCCGAGGCCGGGGGCAGCGCCATCGCCACCCGCAGCTTCGTGGTTCCGAGGGGTTGGCCGCCTGCGTAAAGGGGAAGGGAACCGGCGCGCTGCCGGAGGGGTTCTTGCTCTAACGCCGACGCTTCAGCACAGCCTCGCCCCTCAGCGACCGGTGGTGTCGGGGTACCCAGTGCTGCCGGGCAAGCCTCCACCGTGACCAGGACCGCCGAGGCGCGCGCTAGCTACCATGCGTCGCAGACGCCGTCGAGAGGGTGCGATGCATGCGCAGGACAAGAGCCCTTGTCACCGCCGCGGCGTCGGGCGATCGCGTAGGGAGATCGCGCAGGAAAATGAAACGGAGCGCGCGGGGTCGCGCTCCTCCGCGGATTGTCGTGTTCAGGCGGCGTTCAGCGCGCGTTCAGTTGCGCTCGGTCGCGGTGTTCAGGCGCCGGTCCGAGCCGGAGAGCCGTTGATCCGAGCCCGAGTCCGCGTTGGGGCTGGCGTGCGACGTGAGGAGCTCCGCCACGAGATCCCGGCATTCCGGTTTGTTGCGGAGGTGGCTCAGGAGCAGGTTCGAGGCCTCGCTGAACGATTTCTCGTAGGCGAGCCCCTCGCGCGTGCGCGCGGCGACGCGCTCGCGCCCCTGCGCGAGATCCTCCTCGAGGGCCTCGGCGTAGCGGGCGAGCTGGGCGCGGAGCTCGTCGATCTGGCGGCGCAGGTCGCGCGCGTTCGCCTCGCGCGTGTTCTTCTTGTGCTCGTAGCGCCCGAGCTGCTCGCGCTTCGCCTGCGCCGTCGCGCCGGCCGCGCCCGCGCGCTCGTAGACGAGCGGATCGTGGTTGCCCTGGCGGACCGCCACGTCCGCGAGCTGGCGCCCGGACAGCGCGAGCTTCTCGGCGGCGGCGAGCTCCACGCGGACCTTCTCGACGTCCTCGCCGTCGGCCATCGCCTCGCGCATCACGCGCGACTCCTCGTGCGCAAGCTCCTCGACCTTGCGGCCGATCTCGGCGCGCAGCGCGCGGCCGCGGCGCTCGAGCGCCTCGAGCTTGCGGGTGAGGCTCGCGACCTCGCCCTCGAGCTTGTTGGCGCGCGCGGCCAGGTCCCAGGCCTGCGCGAGGCCGTTCTGGACCTCCTGCGGCACCTGCCCGGACGGATAGGCGCGGGAGACCATGCGTGAGAAGAGGGCCGCGCGGCTCGCCCACTCGATGACGCCGGCGGTCTGCGGCGGCGGCGGCGGCGGCGGCAGCGGCACGCCGTCGCCGCCCTCGACCTCCCACGCGTGGGCCGGCAGCCCGCGCTGGAGCGCCTTCAGCTCCTCCTGGAGGTGATGGGCGTCGCGGTAGCGCTTGCGGATGTCCTTCTCGAGCAGGCGCAGGACGATCGCCTCGCCCTGCGAGTGCGCGTCGGGGCGGATCGAGCGGGGGCGCGGCGGCGCGTGGGTCCGCTGCATCTCGAGGAGGGTGTCGCGGTCGTTCGCGCGGAAGGGGAGCTGCCCGGTGAGCATCTCGAAGAAGAGCACGCCGAGCGCGTAGAGGTCCGACTGCGCCGTCGCCTCCTCGCCGCGGGCCTGCTCGGGCGACATGTACTCGGGCGTCCCGAAGACCGCGCCCTTCGGGGCGAGGCGCGGGTCGCGCGCGATGGCGGCGAGGCCGAAGTCGAGAATCTTGACGAAGTCCTTCCGGCCGCCGCGGTGGGTGAGCAGGATATTGTCGCTCTTCAGATCGCGGTGCACGACGCCGAGGTCGTGGGCGCGGGCGAGCGCGGCGCACATCTGCTCGAGGATGTCCACCGATCGCGCGATCGGCATCGGGCCGCGCGCGAGCTCCGCCGAGAGCGGCGTGCCGACGAGGTACTCCATGACGAGGTAGAGCTCGCCCTCCTCGGTCTCGCCGATGTCGTGGATATCGATGATGTGGGCGTGGTCAACGCGGTTTGCGGCGCGCGCCTCGCGCAGCATCCACGCGCGGAGATGGGTCTCTCCGCGGAGATCGGGCCGGATGAGCTTCAGGGCGACGACCCGGTCGATCAGCACGTGACGGGCGCGGTAAACGACGCCCATGCCGCCTTCGCCAAGCCGTGCCTCGAGCCGGTACCTGCCGGCCACGACCTTACCGATCAACGGATCGGTGCTCGAAGCCTTGGGACCTGCCGGTCGCTGAATCGCGCGCTCCATGGTGCCTTCGTTTCTCCTCAGCGCTCCCCAGAAGGGCGGTTCGCGTCTCTCAGGGGGCTTATTGCGCTGTGCGGTGAGTCGGATCGCTCGCTGAAGGTATCCGGTTTGAAACAGCCGGTCTATGGGCCCGCGGTCCGGTTGGGGAGGAATCTGGAGCGCGCTCCGCGTGGAGGTGGGGTGGGAGACCGGCGCCGATTGCGCGCATTCGAGCGTCCACGGATAACGGTGGAGGCGGGCAAGCCTCCGCAGGCGGGCAGCCGGCTGCAGACGGCCGCGCAGGCGGGGGCGCATCGCCTTGCAGACGCGCGCTCCCCGGGCGAGGATCGAGGGGCAAGCGACAGACGAAGCGCGCCCCGGCGCGCTCGCCATGGCGCAGATCTCCAGCGCGGCCATCCGCGGCGACGAGGGCGAGCGTGCCGCCGTGCCGCCGGACGATGTCCGTCGAGATCGAGAGCCCGAGGCCCGTCCCCTGCCCTCGCGGCTTCGTGGTGAAGAACGGATCGAAGATGCGCTGCGCGAGGTCGGGCGGTACGCCCGGGCCGCTGTCGGAGATCGCGACGGCCGCCATGTCCTCGTCCTCGTCGAGCCAGGTCTCGATGCAGATCGCATGCGCGCCGGGCGGGCCCGGCGCCGCTTCGCCTTCGCCCGCCCCCTCCGCCCCGGCCGGCGGGGCGGAGGCCCGCGCAGGCGGCGCGGCGCTCGCCTCCTCCAGCGCCTGGATGGCGTTGACGAGGAGGTTCATGAACACCTGGTTGATCTCTCCGCTCTGGCAGGTGACGAGCGGCAGCTCGCCGTAGCGCTTGATCACCTCGATGCGCGCCTGTCGGAGGCGCGGGCCGAGCAGGAGCAGCGTCTCCTCGAGCCCGGCGTGCAGATCGACGGGCAGCGGCTCGCCGGAGGCGCGCGAGAAGCTCTTCAGGTTCGTCACGATGCGGACGCTGCGCTCGACCGCGCGGTGGACGAGCGTGGAGATGCCGACGAGATCGTCGAGCGCCGCCTCGGTCTGGAGCTGCGCGCGGAGCGCCTCGAGCGCGCGGCGGCGGTCGTCCGGGAGCTCGCGCTCGGCGGCGCGGTAGGCGTCGAGGACGGCGCGGAGCTCGGCGGCGAGCTCCTCGATCGGCTGAGCGGCGCCGGCGATGGCGTTCAGGGGGTTGTAGATCTCGTGCGCGACGCCGGCGACGAGCTCGCCGATGGAGGCGAGCCGCTCGCCATGGATGAGCGCGGCCTGCGCCCGCTTCAGCTCGGACAGGGCGCGCGTGAGCTCCGCGGTGCGCGCGGCGACGTTCTCCTCGAGGCCGGCGCGCTCGCCCTCGAGCTCGGCGATCGTCCGCGACAGCGCCTGCCGCATGCGCTCGACGCTCTCGCCGAGGCCCACGACCTCCTTCGGCCCGGACAGGCGCGGCACCGCGGCGTCGAGCTCGCCGCGCGCGACCTCGTCGGCGGCGCGGGCGAGCTGCGCCATCGGCCGCGACAGCTCGCGCGCCGCCCGCGCGACGACGCCGAGGGCGGCGAGCACGAGGAGGGAGAACGAGGCGAAGAGCGCGGTGATGGCGTTGAAGTCCTCGTCGAAGGACGAGCCGGTCGCCAGCGCGCGGTAGAGGCCGATCGAGGAGAAGAGCGAGAGGAGCCCCGTGAACAGGAGCGGCAGCCCGAAGTCGCGGAGCATGCGCCGCCGGAGGGGCATCGGGGCCGCGCCGCCGCGCTCGGGCGCGCCCGTCCACGCGCGCAGGAGGTCGACCGCCCGCGCGACCGAGTCCTTGTGCCACGCGCGCTGGTAGAACGAGACGCCGAAGGCGAAGAGCGCGCCGAAGCCGAGCTGCATGAGCGCGTCGGCGACGCTGAAGGTGGCGCCGGGGCTGAAGGTGGCGCCGGGGCGCACGTAGGCGATGCCGATCGCGGTGCACCCGAGCCACAGCGCGAAGTTCAGGGAAGCGAGGACGTCGGGGAGCCGCTCGGCGCGGGTGAGGCCGCGGCCGAGCAGGGCGCGGTCGCCGGACGGGCCGGCCCGGAGGGCGGCGACGATCGGGCGCGTGGCGGGGCGGACGGCGAGGGTGAAGCCGAGGGTGCCGGAGAGCGCGAGGAGGGGGACGACCTCGAACCACGCCTGGAACACGACCTGGCTCTGGGTGCGGAGGAACGCGACGCAGAAGAGCAGCATGACATGCCCGCCGACGATGCCGGCGGCCGTCGCCGACTCGGCGAGCCTCGGCCGGAGCGCCGCGGCGAGGGCGCGCGCCGAGTCGGCCTCGGAGGCGCCGCCGTCGGCCGCGTCGGCGCGGAGCAGGCTGCGGTAGATGGCGCGGCGCATGCCGCCGGCCATGACGCCGAAGGCGACGGCCGTGACCAGGAGGCCGAGCCACGAGGGGGGCGTCGCGTGGCCGATCCCGAGCGGACCCGGCCAGGAGGAGGGCGCGGTGGGGGCGCCCATGAAGGCGAGCGGCGAGACCGCGAGCGGCCACGAGAGGGTGCGGATCGCCGCGGCGATGGCGAAGCCGCGGTCGCCGCGGCGGACGAGCACGCCCGAGAGCGCGGCCGAGAGGGCCATCGAGGCGAGCAGGAGGATCGCCGGCCACGGCGTGGTGAGGGCCACGGGGACGACGGCGGAGAGGAACAGCAGGGCCGAGAACAGCTCCCAGCCGGTCGCGACGAGCTCCGCGCGGGCGCGCGGCGCGCGCGGGGCGCGGAGCTGGGAGGGCGGCGGGGGGCTCACGGGGAGGGCGGCATGGAAGCGCAGGGCGCGCGCCATCGCAACGGCGCGCGCCTTGGGGCTACTGCCAATGAAGCGTCGCCCGCCCGATCGCCGTGAAGGGCCACCCCGGCGAGTAGTGGATCCCGGTGACCGCAGCCGGCTCGTACGGCAGCCGCGAGTCGCTCGCGAACTGGACCTCGCGCCACGTCGTGTCGAGGAGGTTCTGGATGTCCACGGCCGCCTCGACGTTCCTCCACCGGAGCCCCGCGTTCGCGTCGACGACCGTGAACCCCTCGGCGGTGAGCGACTCGTCCTCGGTCGCGGGCCGCGCGCCGATCGCCTTGACCCGCAGCGCGGCGAACGGCGTGAACGCGCCGAACGTCGGGCGGACGCCGACCCCCGCGGTCAGCGTCCGGGTCGGCGCGAGGGCGACCGCGCTCGCGTTGCCGGCGTTCACGCGGAAGCGCGCGCGGGTGAAGGTCGCGTCCACGTCGGCGAAGAGCCAGCTCCCGAGCCGGTAACGCGCGCCGATCTCGACCCCGTAGCGCCGCGTCTGCCCCGACGCCTCGGTCACGCCGGCGTCGCCGCTCCAGACCAGCTCGGAGTCGAGATCGAGCAGGAACCCGGCCGCGCTCAGCGAGAGGCCGCGCACGGGCGCGACCCGCGCGCCGACCTCGTAGCCCATCGCGGGGGTGATCAGCGTCGCCGCCCCCTGGGCCAGCACCACGCCCCGGGCGTCGTTCGAGTGGAAGCCGCGCCCGTAGTGGGCGAAGAGATCGACCCCGTCGATCGGCGAGACGATCGCCGTGAGCTTCGGGAGGAGCTGCATCTGCCCCTGGACGCCGCTCGACCTGTTCCCGGTCGCCTGGAGGTCCTCGCGCAGATCGTCCACGTTGACGTCGATCCACTGCCCGCGCGCGCCGAGCACGAGGCGGAGCCAGCGCCGGAGCCGGGCGTCCTGCTCGACGTAGACGCCGATCTGGCCCTCGTCGATGTGGGTCCGGTCCCTCTCCTCGAGCCGCTCGCGCGCCTGGTCGTGGTGGAGCGACTTGTCGATCCCGTCCGCGCGGAGCTGCGCGCCGAGCGAGGTCGTGAACCTCGCCCCCCCGAGCTCGAACTGCTTGCGGAACCGGAGATCGGCGCCTGCGACGGTGCGGTCGTCGTTCTGCTCGATCTGGTCGCCGTGGTCGGGGTCCTCGCTGAAGAACGTGAAGTTCGAGTACAGCGTGAAGCGATAGCTGAGGAGGTAGGCCATCGCGCTCAGGTCGGCGTCCCGCCACGCGGTCGAGAGGGAGACGGACCCCATGTGCCGCGCGGTCGACCCGCCCTCGGTCGGATCGACCGCGCCGAAATGATCGATGCACGGCTGTCCGAAGGCGGAGGGCGGCGGGTTCAGGCCGCCCTGCTCGCCCTCGCCGCACACGGCGCGCGCCGGGCCTGAGCTCGAGCTCGCGGTGCCCGACCGAGACGCGCGAGGCGGCCTCGCTGCCCGGCTTCTCCGCCTGCACCGTGACCTCGAGCGCGCCCCCGTCCGCGGGCGCCTCGGCGCGCGCCGGCCGCGCGGCGGCCAGCAAGAGGGCCAGTGCGGCCATCCGACCGAGCGGATGGCGGTGTGCGTGGCCGATCGTGACCGTCTCGCGGAGCATTCATGTCCTCCTTCGCTGCAATCGCGCGGAGCGGCGGCGGGCCGCTCGTGTCGAGCTCCGCGGGGAGGAAAATGCGAATCCGGCGCGATGCGCTGGACCGACCTCTCGCCCCCACGGGCGACCGAAAGGCATCGCGGGGGGCGGTTCGGGATCCGGGACGTGCGCAGAGATGCACCGGCTCGGACCTAACCGCCTCCCTCGAGGCTCCCAGGTCGAACCGGCATCGGATGTCTCCCCGTCGCCGGGCGCTGGCAGGTCTTCGGGCTCGCGAGCGCTCCGGCCGGGCCGGCTTCCTACTGTCCACCGCTTCCCAGCCCTCGCGGGCCAGTGCTTGTCGTGGGAGGTCGTTCTCGCTTACCGCTGCGGGGCAGCCCCGGAATTTCACCGGGTTCCCTATTCAGCCTGGACAGGCGCCCAGGCACCAGCGCGGTCGCACCTTAAGGTGGCGCCCCTCCGGCTGTCAATCGTTCCCGCTCACCTCGCCCGCTCCGCTCGCAGCGCTCGCGCCGCTCGCGCCGCTCGCGTGAGGCCTGCTCGACCCCTGCGCGACGTCCGGCGTGCGGGCCGAACGTTCGAGCTCTAGCGAGGATGGGCTCGCTCCTTCGTGGAGCGCGTGCTACACGGCCGCCGCTGTACATATATGCCGCGTAACGACCTCCGCAACATCGCCATCGTCGCCCACGTCGACCACGGGAAGACGACCCTCGTCGATCACATGCTCCGCCAGTCGGGCGCCTTCCGGGAAAACGAGGTCGTGGCCGAGCGGGTCATGGACTCGAACGACCTCGAGCGGGAGCGCGGCATCACGATCCTCGCGAAGAACACGAGCATCCGGTACCGCGGGGTCAAGATCAACATCGTCGACACGCCCGGCCACTCCGACTTCGGCGGCGAGGTCGAGCGCACGCTGATGATGGCCGACGGGGCGCTGCTCCTCGTCGACGCCGCCGAGGGCCCGCTGCCGCAGACGCGGTTCGTGCTCTCGAAGTGCCTCCAGCGCGGCTTCCCGATCATCGTCGTCATCAACAAGATCGACCGGAGCGACGCGCGCGCCCACGAGGTGCTCTCCGAGGTGTTCGACCTCTTCTGCGATCTCGAGGCGAGCGACGGGCAGATGGACTTCGCGACGCTCTACGCGGTCGCGAAGTTCGGCCAGGCCAAGCGCGAGCTCGAGGACGAGGCCACGGACCTCGTGCCGCTCTTCGAGACCATCCTCGAGCGGGTCCCCGGCCCCTCCGGCGACCCCGACGGGCCGCTCCAGGTCATCGTCAGCAACACGACCCACGACGACTACGTGGGCCGGCTCGCGGTCGGCCGCGTGGTCCGGGGCACCGCCCGGTCCGGCGCCGACGTCGCGCTCCTCGGCGAGGACGGGCAGTCGCGCGGCTACGTGAAGATGCTCTACGCCTACGAGGGGCTGAAGCGGGTCGCTGTCGAGAGCGCCGTCGCGGGCGAGGTGATCGCCATCGCGGGGATCGATGCGGTCACGATCGGCGACACGATCGCGGATCTGGCGCGCCCCGAGGCGCTGCCGCGGATCGTTGTCGAGGAGCCGACGATCAAGATGAAGATCGGCGTGAACACGTCGACGTTTGCCGGCAAGAGCAAGCAGTCGAAGTACCTGACGAGCCGTCACCTGAAGGAGCGGCTCGAGCGCGAGGCGATGAAGAACCTCGCGATCCGGGTGGAGCCGACCGAGGTGCCCGACACGTTCGTGGTGCTCGGCCGCGGCGAGCTCCAGCTCGCGATCCTGGTGGAGACGATGCGGCGCGAGGGGTACGAGATGCAGCTCTCGAACCCCGAGGTCGTGACGCGCGAGATCAACGGCGAGGTGATGGAGCCGGTCGAGCTCGTGGTCGTGGACGCGCCGGACACCTACGTCGGCATCGTGACCGAGCGCCTGAGCGGCCGGCGCGGCCGGATGGTGAAGATGACGAACCCCGGCTTCGGGCGCGCGCGCCTCGAGTTCCGGGTGCCGTCGCGCGGGCTCATCGGCTTCCGTGGCGAGTTCCTGACGGCGACGCGCGGGACGGGCCTGCTCAACACGATGTTCGACGGCTGGGCGCCCTGGGGCGGCCCGATGATGCGCCGCCCGACAGGCGCCATCGTCGCCGATCGCGTCGGCGTGGCGACCCCGTACGCGCTGCACCACCTCCAGCCGCGCGGGATGTTCTTCATCGTCCCCGGCGTCGAGGTCTACGAGGGGATGATCATCGGCGAGCACAACCGGCCGAACGACACCGACGTCAACGTGATCAAGGAGAAGAAGCTGTCGAACGTGCGCAACCACGGCAAGGACGAGAACGTCCTCCTGGCCAGCCCGCGGCTGCTCACGATCGAGACGGCGATGGAGTGGATCGACGGCGACGAGCTCGTCGAGGTCACGCCCGACGCGGTGCGCGTCCGCAAGAAGGTGCTCGCGTGCAACCGCCGGGAGCGCCGCGAGGACGCGATCGAGCAGTCGCAGGCGGTGGAGTGATCGGCCGGGGGCGCCCGGCGGCGAGCGCCCCTCCCCTGCCCGCCCGGGTGTAGGCTTCCGGGGATGAGAACGACGCTGCTTTCAGCGCGGTTGGCTTCGCTCGTCGCGCTCGCGGGGGCGAGCGCCTGCGGCGGAAACGTGGTGCTCGACGGCTCCCCGGGCGGCGACGACGGCTCCGGGGGCGCCGGCGCGAGCGCGACCTCGAACGCGACGTCGAGCGCGAGCGCGGGCCCGCAGACGGCGAGCTCCAGCGGGACGGGATCGGCCGAGTCCGTGAGGGCCTCGTGCAATTTCTTCTGCGACCTCTTCGAGGACACGGCGTGCCGGGAGCCCGGCTGTCGCGAGGCCTGCGCCGATCTGCTCTCGGAGCCGCGCCCCTGCAACGCCCTGGCCGCGCCGTACTTCGACTGCATGGGCGGGATCGTCCACATCGGGTCGTTCACGACCTGCGAGCAGATCTCGGCGTGGCTCGATCCGCTCTTCGAGTGCCTGGGCTCCCGCGAGTCGGCGTGCGACGCCGAATTCGTGTACGTGGACTGCGCGCCTGCCTTCAAGGCGCACAGGGAGTGTCAGCTCGGCCAGGACCGGTAGCCGGGGGCGCGCGTCACCGGGTCTCGCGCGGCCGCGCGCCGGGCCGCAGGGCGCCGCGCAGCGGCCCGAGGGCGTCGAGGACGAACGCGACGAGCGCCTTGACGCGCGGCACCCCGCGCGTGTCGCGGTGCACCCCGAGCCACAGCGCGCGCTCGGGCGGCGGCGACGGCGGCGAGAGCAGGCGCAGCCCCGCCGTCGCGTCGCCCAGGGGGCGCGGCAGGCAGACGAGCCCGACGCCGGCGGCCCCCATGGTCGCCTGGGTCTCGCGGCCGTTGGTGCGGGCGGCGACGCGGGCCTTCGCGGCGACGGCGCGCAGCCACGACAGATCGGCGATCGCCGGCGGCTCGTCGTTCATCGTGACGAGGGCGTGGCCCTCGCACTGCCGGTCCCAGTCGGGCAGGCCGCGCTCGGCGAGGTAGGCCTCCGAGGCGTAGAGGCCGAACCCGATCCGCGCGACCTCGCGCTGGAAGACCTCGTGGTGCTCGAACGCGGCGGGGCGAAGGGCGATGTCCGCCTCCCGCCGCGGGAGGCTGAGCCAGCGCGCATCCGCGATGAGGTCGACGGAGATGGCGGGGTGGCGCGCGAGGAAGGGGACGAGCAGCGGCCCGAGGACGCGGACGGCGAGCCACTCGGACGCGGTGATGCGGAGGTGGCCTCTCAGGCCGGCGTCGCGGCCGGAGGCGGCGCGCTCGGCGGCGAGCGCGCCCTGCTCCATGCGCTCGGCGTGGCCGAGCACGCTCTCGCCCGCGGCCGAGAGCGCGAACCCCGACGGCGAGCGCTGAAAGAGCTTCGCCCCGAGGCGCCGCTCGAACGCGTCGATGCGCCGCCCCACGGTCGGCTGGGTGACCTTGAGCGCGCGCGCGGCGGCCGAGAGGTTGCCGTGCCGCGCGACGGCGAGGAAGTAGCGCAGATCGTCCCAGTCGAGCATGGCTCTCGCGCGCGGGGCGCGGCTGCCCGGGAGCGCGCCGCGCCATGCAAAGATGCATGGCGAGTATACGGCGATGGCGGATCGCCGGGCAACGGCGGAGCGCGCATGCTCTCCTCCACGCATTCGCGCGCTCGTCTCCGGCGCGTCTCCGCGTGCCCTGGCGCGTCGTCGCCTCCTCTCCGCGTGATTCCGCGCGCTTCACATCGGATGATCCGATCGAGGACAGCATGCATTCGAGTCGTCGTGAATTCCTCAACCGCATGGCCGGGACCGCCGCGACAGGCATCCTGGGCTCGGCCCCGCCGGCCATGACCGCCTCGTGCGTCGCCGAGCGCGGGCCGGCGCCGCCGCGGCCGGCGGCGGGCCCGAAGATCAGGGCCATCGCCTTCGACGCCTTTCCTATCCTCGACCCGCGGCCGATCGCCGCGCTCGCCGAGGAGCTCTGTCCGGGCAAGGGAGCCCTGCTGAGCGAGGCCTGGCGCACCCGGCAATTCGAGTACACGTGGCTCCGGGTCGCGGCCCGCGAGTACGTCGATTTCTGGCAGGTGACGGCGGACGCGCTGGCGTTCGCCGAGCGGGCGCTGCGGCTCGATCTCGGCGAGGACAGGCGGGCGCGGCTCCTCGGGGCGTATCTCGATCTCGACGCGTGGCCGGACGTGCCGCCGGCGCTCGAGTCGCTGCGGCGCGCGGGCGTCCGGCTCTCGTTCCTGTCCAACTTCACGCCGGGGATGCTCGGCGCCGCGATCGAGCGCTCCGGCCTGGGGGGCCTGTTCGATCACGTGCTCAGCACCGACCGGGCGCGGACGTACAAGCCGGATCCTCGCGCGTACCGGATGGCGCTCGACGCGTTCGGCCTCGATCGCGAGGAGATCCTCTTCGTCCCGTTCGCCGGCTGGGACGCCGCGGGCGCCCGGTGGTTCGGCTATCCCACGTTCTGGGTCAACCGTCTCGGCCTGCCGGCCGAGGAGCTGGGCGTGAGCGCTGACGCCACGGGAGCGACCCTGACCGATCTGGTGGACTTCGTGACGGCGGGGGCGTGAACGGCATGAGGGCGATGGCGGAGGAATGGCTTCTCACCTCTCGCTCGGCTGTCTGCCCGATCTCCCCCCAGGGTCAGCGTCGCGCGCCGCTCGATCGACGCCTTCGTCCAGCGCTCCACGCCACGGCCCTGAGCGAGGCCCGCGCGGCGAGCCGAAAACGTGGTACGCCGCGCGTCGGGGGGGGCGTCCAGAGCGGCGCCGCCTCCGGCGTCGACTATCTCGCGCCTTGCTCGTTCGCGTAGGGGTTGAGCTCGTTCGTGTAGAGGCGGTTCAGGGCGATCTCGCCCGGCTTGAGCTCGCCGCTCTTGACCATCCAATCGATCCAGATCTGAAACTCGCGCTCCGCGATCAAGCCGCCCTTGCCGGCGACGCCGTAGCTGCGCCAGAACCTGATGACCGAGTCCTCCTCGGTCCGACCGCGCTTCTTCATCAGCGCGATGCAGCGCTCCACCACCGTGTCGCGCGGGGTGCTCCGGGCCCACTCGACGGCCCTGGCGGCGGCCTCGACGAAGCGCC
This sequence comes from Sorangium sp. So ce590, assembly GCF_051521365.1. NCBI lineage: Bacteria > Pseudomonadati > Myxococcota > Polyangiales > Polyangiaceae > Sorangium > Sorangium sp. So ce590. The sequence continues at coordinate 1,371,758 of NZ_CP150346.1, read as the reverse complement.
GCGCGGTCTTGGGGTTCTCCTTGATGAAGCTGGTCTTCATCACGTAGCTGCCCGCGGTGAACTTGCCATAGAGCTCGTAGTCCGAGGTCAGCGGACGAATGCCGCCGCGCTCGAGCGCGCGATCGCGGTAGATGTCGCCGAGCGTCGCCGCGTCGACCTGCTTCTGGCGGAGCAGCTGCTCGCCGTTCACCGGAGGAATGACGAGCAGCGTGACGCGCCGGGCTTCCTCGGGCGTGATCTGGCCTCGCGACAGAAACTCCTTGACCATGAACTCGCTGTGAGCGCCGAGCGTGTTCATGGAGATCGTCTTGTCCAGCAGATCGCGCGCGGTGCGCAGCGGGCTGTCGTTCAGCACGTAGAAGGCGCTCTGGCGTTGCTCGTCGACACCGTAGTAGCCCGCGACGGCGATGATGGGCGCCTTGGCCGCGATCAGCTTGATGATGGCGCCGTTGAAGGCGCCGCCGAAGTCCGTGTCCCCGGTGACCACGGCCTGCACGCTCTGCGGGCCGCTCACCGTGCTGCCGACGAAATGCAGGCGGATCGGCGCGAGATAGCCGAGATCTTCCGCAAGCTCGATCGGCGACACCGTGCCGTTGTTGCCCTGATAGCGGAGCTCGAGCGTCTCGAACTCGCTCTCCGGTCCGGCGGTGGAGGCGCGCGAAGCGTCGGCGCGCGAGCAGCCCGCCACGCCGCACAACGCCAGCAGGGCGAGCAGGAAGACCGCAGGCGATGCGACGCGCAGAGGGCCAGGCCGGACGGGACGCGGAGAAGGCATGTCCGTTATAGTGGACGCGTATCCGCTAAAATGCAAGCTTACCAGACACGCATGCCCTCCAGTCTGCTCGTGAACACCTCACGCGGCCCGATCGTCGACGAGCGCGCGCGGATCGAGGCGCTCACGAGCGGCCGGCTCGCCGGCGCGGCGCCCCTGGCTCCGCGCCTCGGCGGCGAGCGGCGGACGCTATCGCAGGAGGGTCACCTCGTCGGCATGCCGACGGCGCGCGCCGGGCGGCGTCCTCGTCACATCCCGGGGCCGTCGTCGCTCTTCGCCAGCGTCGCGGCGTTGGCCTTCACCTGCGCGGGGGTCAACGGCTTGCCGTAGACCGCGGCATACTGGATCGAGCCGCGGAAAGCGCGCCCGCCGCTCCGCCTGTTTCCGAGCACGAGATACCACGTCGGCTCCGCCCACGTGAAGACGTAGTCGGCGGGCGGCCGCGCCTGCATCACGTTCGTCCGCAGGTCGCCGTTCACGTAGAGATCGACGACGCCCTCGGCGGCGTTCAGCACGAGGTGCAGGACGCATGACCGCTCTATCTCCCCGGAGGGAATGAACCACTGCCCCACGAACTGCGCCTGCGAGCCGACGAAGACGTGGAACTGCAGCTCTCGGTTGCCCATCGCGTCGGAGTCGCCCGCGCTCAGAGAGTACTTCCCGAGCTCTCCGGTCCCGGTCCCGACGTACAGAATGCGAGACGGCACGCCGTCGACCGCCGCGGCCGTCACGCTCACCACGGCCTCGAGCGTGAGCTCCGCCTTCGAGACGAGGAGCTTGCCCGGGGGCGTGGCGGTGGACGAAAACGCGGCCTCCACGCGCGCGTTGCCGCCGAGGGTCGACCAGCGGATGCCCACGCGCCCCGCCTCGCCCTCCAGCGTGAGCGTTTCTCCGTCCCGCACCACGTCGAGCGAGAGCCCCGGCTCCGGTCCCGAGTCGACGAGCTGGCCATCCGAGGTGTACGCGTCGAGGAAGTACCGCGCGATCAAGCCATCATCGATGAGGCAAGTCGAGCTATGGCTCCCCGGCCCGGCGCAGCCCTCCGGGGGCGCCTCGCCGCAGCCGCCTCCCCCCTGCCCGCAAGGCTCCACGCTGCCACCGGCGCTGCCGCTCGTTCCGCCCGTGCCGGGGACGACATCCTCGTAGCTGAAAAAGACGCAGCTACCTCCGGTGAGCGCGACCAGCGGGACGATCGCCGAGAGCGCCCAGCCCATCCACCTCCAAGATACGATGCGCACCATCGGGAAGATCCCTCTCTTCGGAAGCCTCACCAGCGCTTGCTGAGGACGAGCCCGCCCGGCATGGGGATCACCGACAGGCTGGTCGCCGTCGCGTCCCGCGCGTCGGGCTGTCCTGTCAGGAGGACGTACGCCGCCGTGCCGAGCCCCGCCGCGCCCGCGGCCAGGAAGCTCCAGACCGCCGCGTTCGCGAGGTCTGCCTTGGCGTGTCCCAGGTCGTTGTACCGGCGCAGATCGAGCCCAGGGCAGCGCGCTGGGTCCGTGCAGGCCGGCCCCAGGAGGAGCTGCTGCGAGCTCGCCTTCTCGTTCGACAGGAGCACGAACGCGGCGCCGAGCCCCGCCCCCACGGCGGTCCCGGCGAGCCCCGTGATCACGACCGCGGTGCTGCGCGAGCTCGGGCGTCCATCCGCCGCGTCGCCGCCCTCCTGGGCGCTGCCGTCGGCCGCGACCTGCCCAGGGCCGACTGGCTGCGGCTCGCCGCCCTCCTGGGCGCCGCCGTCGGCCGCGACCCGCCCAGGGCCGGCTGGCTGCGGCGCGCCGCCCGCGCCCTGCTCGGTCTCGTCGCTCCCGATCCGCACCTTTCCGGCCGCCAGATCGACCTCGACCCTGGTCCTCGTCCCCTCCTTGAGGACGATCTGCTTCGTCAGCCCGCGTCGTCCAGGCGCCCCGACGGCCAGCGTGTGGCTGCCCGGATCGCGCGCGACGGGCGTCGACGCCGGCACGTCCAGCCCGTCGAGCGCCACCTGCGCGCCCCCCGAGCCCGCGCCCGTCACGGTGATCTCCACGGTGGGGATGCGCGACGCCACGGCCTCGAGCTCCGTCCTCGCCTCGGCCTGGGCCTGCCGGAACGCCTGCGAAGCGTCGGCCGAGAGCTGCTCGTCGACGATGAGCTGGTAGACCGAGCGCGCCTCGGTCAGGCGGCCAAGCTTGTGGCAGGAGCGCGCGACCATGATCAGGAAGGTCGGCGCATGCACCGTGGCCTCGGCTCGCCGGAAGGCCTGGAGCGCCTCCCGGTACCGGCGGGCTCGGTAGGCCGTCCACCCCTGGTTGGCGTACGCGACGGCCGCCTGTCGCGTCCTCGGCGACGGGGGCGGCGCCTGCGCTGACGCCTCCGCGCCGGCGAGCGTGACCAGGAGGAGCGTACCCATCACCGCCGCTCGAAAACGCATTCCTGCTCTCTGGGGACGCCGAGCCACCCGGCTAGAGTCCCCAATCCGGCTCGCGCCCGCCGGACTTCTTGCGAGCACCCGGTAGTGCCTTGCGCGGCGCCTGTTTCGGCGCGGCCCGAGCGGTGGCCAGGGACGAGGGGCGCGCGGGCGCGGCGCTTTGCGCCGCCGCCCCGGAGGGGACGGGCGATGCCTGCGCCGGCGAAAGGGAAGCGGCGCTCGGCGCGCCCGCGTCCGCGCCCGGGTCGAGCGGCAACGGGGCCGGCACCACCGCAGGAGCGGCCGCGGTGCGCGCCTCGGGAGCGCTCGCGCTGGCGGGGACCGTGGCGAGCCCGGCCGGCGCGCCGCTCGACGGCGCGGCGAGCGCGGGCGCCGAGTCGGCCGCGGACGCTCGGGTCGCGGTCCCGTCGCCGTCGGCCGACGATCCGCTGAGCGCGGCGACGCCCAGGCCGACGCCCACGACGGCGACCGTCGCCCCGATGGCGACGCGCCCCGCGGCCCGCGCGATGGCAGCGCGCGCCGTGTGCGGCGCCGACAGGTTGATCGCGCCGGTCAAGGTGCCCGGCATCGACGCGCGGACATCGTTCGGGTCCGAGCGCCGCTGGATGGGCATCGTCGTCAGCTGCCCCACCGGCGGGGCGCCGGGGTCGGCGAACCCCGGCGCCCCGCCGGAGCCGCGCCCTGACCACCCGGCGCTCAGCGAGGTGTCGCCCGCGAGCGAAAAGAACGGCGGCGCGCCCGCGACGCGCGCGAGCTCGTTGACCATCTCGCGCACGTTCTGGAACCGCTTGTCCCGATCGCGCGCCAGCGCCCGCAGGAAGAACGCGTCGATGCCGCTGGGCAGATCGGGGGCGATCTTCCTCGCCGACGGCACCGCGCCGAGGATGACCTTCGTGACCACGCGGCCGATCGCGTCGCCCGGGAACGGCAGCTGCCCCGTGAGCATCTTGAACAGGATGACCCCGAGCGACCAGAGATCGCTGCGCGCGTCCACGTCCCGTTCGCCATAGAACTGCTCCGGGCTCATGTAGTTGGGCGAGCCCATCACCTCGCCCGTGGCCGAGATGTCGGACGCGAGCGCCGCCGAGACGTCCTTCGCGATCCCGAAGTCGAGCAGCTTGACGATCTCGCCATCCTCGCCGTCGATGCGTGCCAGGAAGAAGTTGGCGGGCTTGAGGTCGCGGTGGACGAACCCCGCTTCATGGACGCTGCGGAGCGCCTTCCCGGCCTGGACGATGATGTGCAGCGTCTCCGGGAGCGAGAGGCGGCCGCACCGCTGGAGGCGCTTGTTGAGATCCTCGCCTTGCAGGAGCTCCATGACGAGGTAGGGAACCTCATCCTCGAAGCCGAAGTCGTGGACCTGCACGATATGAGGACTCTTGAGCTGCGCGGCGGCGCGCGCCTCCCGCTCGAAGCGCGCGCGAAGCACCGGCAGCTCCGAATACACGTCGCGCATGAACTTGACCGCGACGAGCGTGTCGAGCTGGACGTGCTGCGCTACCCAGATCGAGCCCATCCCGCCGTGCGACAGCTCTCTCTCCAGGCGAAATTTGCCGGCCAGAATGACGTCTTTCTCGAACTTCATACGCCAGCGAACCTCCCGAGGGGGGAACCGAGAGGATACCGGATCCCGGGCAGGACGCGAAGCTTCGTGTGGTCGATCCGGCGCGGGGAGCGGTCCTCCACAGGACCGTCAGAAGGGGGCGGTATGCAAACGGGCGACACCGCGCCAGGGCGGGGCAACGGGGCCAGGACGACGCGCGCTGCGCCCGCGGGCGTGCCTGCGCCGGTCCGTACCCTGGGACGGCGAGGCGACGCGCAGGACATTCAGGGAGCAGCCAGGGGTGCTGACGCGCCGCGACGCCATAGCCGCCGCTGCGGCGCAGTGGTGCGAGAATGTGAGGAGAGCAGGTTCACCCAGGCCGTGCCGGAGCGGCCTCCCTGACCCCTTACTTCCCTGGTTTCACGAGAGAAGGAACCACAGAGAGAAGAAACCACAGAGGCACAGAGGGCACAGAGGAGAGATAGATCAATTCTTCTCTCTCCTCTGTGCCCTCTGTGCCTCTGTGGTTCAAATTCTTCCCATCACGGAATCAGGAACGAACCTGGGCGACGCGGCGCTAACAGCCCGTGAGGGCACCAGCGGTCGCGCCGAGGGGATCGCGGCCTGGAGCGGATAGAACAGGGCGAGCTGGTCATGGGACCCGCGCGACACGTCCCCTCGCCCCCGCGACCGCGCCATCCTTCCGCTCCCCGGGCGCGCCAGGCGGCCGCGGCAACGCGTTGCTCGGCCTCTCCGCCGCGGGTACAGTCGGTGATTCATGAGGGTCACGACGGTGCTTGACCTGGTCCGCGCCCGGCTGCGCCGCGCGGCGCGCCTCCTGGCCGACGGCGCCCGGTCCATCACCGACATCGCGCTCGACGTCGGGTTCGGCGACCTCTCCAACTTCGTCCGCACCTTCCACCGCGCCGCCGGCGTCTCGCCCCGCGGCTTCCGCCGGGCGGCGCGGGGGGATCGCAAGATCTTCCAAGACCGGCTCGCCGCGCGCTCCTAGGATGGCCGCCGGACGCGGGCGCTCCGCCGCGCCGACCCCCATGACGGCACACGGTTTCCTCCTCTTCGATACGGCGATCGGCCGGTGCGGCATCGCGTGGGGCACGCGCGGCATCACCCTCCTGCAGCTCCCGGAGGGGCGCGAGCAGAACACGCGCGCGCGCCTGCTGGAGCGCGTCCCCGACGCCGCGCGCGAGGCGCCGCCCCCGCCCGACGTGCAGCGCGCGGTCGACGCGATCGTCGCGCTCCTCCGCGGCGAGGCGAGCGATCTGTCCGGCGTCGCGCTCGACATGGAGCGCGTGCCGCCGTTCCACCGCCGCGTCTACGAGGTCGCGCGCACCATCCCGCCGGGCGCCACGCTGACCTACGGCGACATCGCGGCGCGGCTCGGGTCGCTCGGCGCGGCGCGCGCCGTGGGGCAAGCGCTCGGGCGCAACCCGTTCGCGATCCTCGTGCCGTGCCACCGCGTGCTCGCCGCCGGCGGCAAGGTCGGCGGCTTCTCCGCGAACGGCGGCGTCACGACGAAGCTCCGCCTCCTCTCGATCGAGAGCGCCCGGGCGGCCGGCGCGCTCCAGGCCGACGACGGCGGCGGCGGCGCCCTCGGCTTCGATCCGGCCGTCGCCGTCGAGCGCCTGCGCGCGTCCGACGCCGCCCTCGCGCGCCTCATCGATGCGGTCGGGCCCTTCGGGATGCGGCTCGACAGGACGTCGAGCCTCTTCGTCGCGCTCGCGGAGTCGATCGTCTACCAGCAGCTCACCGGCAAGGCCGCGGCGACCATCTTCGCGCGCGTGCGCGCGCTCTTCGCCCGCGCGCACGAGGGCCCCACGCCCGAGCAGATCCTGCGCGCCTCGGACGAGAAGCTCCGCGCCGCCGGCCTCTCGCGCGCGAAGCTCCTCTCGCTGCGCGACCTCGCGCGGAGGGCGCAGGACGGCGAGCTCCCCACGCTCGCCGAGGTCCACGGCATGGAGGACGAGGCGATCATCGAGCGCCTCACCCAGGTGCGCGGCATCGGCCGCTGGACGGTGGAGATGCTCCTCATGTTCCGCCTGGGCCGCCCCGACGTGCTGCCCGTGGACGACTACGGCATCCGCAAAGGTTTCGCGATCGCGTTCAAGCTGCCCGACCTGCCGGCGCGCAAGGACCTCGAGCGGCGCGGCGAGCGCTGGAAGCCGTACCGCACGGCGGCGAGCTGGTACCTCTGGCGCGCGGTGGATCTGGCGCGGGGCGATTGACCGGCGGCCTGCTCGCGCGCCGCTGCGGGGGCTCGCGGGCGGCGTCCCGAGCCGGCGCGGCGCGGCCGGGCGGCTCGCCTTGTCCCGGGAGAGCGGCCCTGCGTCGCGGTCGCCTGTCGGGCGCGCTCCGGCGCCGGGCGGCTGCAGAAACGCCACAGCGGGCTGTGCAGCATGGCGCGCGGGCGCCCGAGATGACGCGCGACGGCTGGCCGGCGTCGAAGGTCGGGGTTAAGTTCTCGCCGGCCGCAGAGCGCCACGTGGAGCGCCGCACGACGTTGAACAAGCCGTTGCCGTTCCGATGGCAACGAGGAGCTCACTGGAGGAGCAGGACAGTCATGTTGAAGAACCTCGAAGGGCAGCGCGTTCCGGATGTCACGTTTCGCACACGGATCGACGGTCAGTGGAAGGACGTGACCACCAAGGACGTGTTCGCGGGCAAGAAGGTGGTGGTGTTCGCGCTGCCGGGCGCCTTCACGCCGACCTGCTCGAGCAGCCATGTGCCGCGCTACAACGAGCTCGCGGACGAGTTCAAGCGGCGCGGGGTGGACACGGTCGCGTGCGTGTCCGTGAACGATGCGTTCGTGATGGATGAGTGGTGCAAGAACCAGCACGCGGACAAGGTCCAGTTCCTGCCCGACGGGAACGGGGAGTTCACCGAGAAGATGGGCATGCTCGTCGACAAGGCGAACCTCGGGTTCGGCAAGCGCTCGTGGCGCTACTCGATGCTCGTCGACGACGGCGTGATCAAGAAGATGTTCATCGAGCCCGAGGTGGAGGGCGATCCCTTCGACGTGTCGGACGCCGACACGATGCTGAAGTACCTGGATCCGTCGTCGAAGGCGCCGCACGACGTGCTGCTGTTCACGAAGCCCGGGTGTAGCTACTGCGCCAAGGCGAAGCGGCTCCTGGACGAGCGGAACGTGCCCTACGAGGAGGTGGCGGCCTCGCCGCGCCGGCTGCGTGCGGTGAGCGGCAAGTCGTCGACGCCGCAGGTCTTCGTCGACGGGAAGTACATCGGCGGGGCCGACGATCTCGAGGCGTACCTCGCGAAGGGCTGATTCTCGACATCGCCCCTGAGGCCCGCTCGCACAAAGAGGCCGCCAAGCCCCCTTCTCCTCCAGCCATCTTGGCGGCCCCCTCTCCTTCCTCCACTTCCGATCTGAACGGCGCCCGAGGGGCTCACCCGCTTCAGTCAGAGTACATCTGGTCGATCAGAGCGCGGAAGCGCTGCTCGATCACGTCGCGCTTCATCTTGAGCGTCGGCGTCATCTCGCCGTCCTGCACCGAGAACTCGCGGATGAGGACCGTGAACTTCTTGATCTGCTCGAAGCTGGCGAGCTCGGCGTTCAGCGCGTCGATGTGCGCCTTCACCTGGCCGACCACCTCGGGGCTCGTGATCGCGGCGTCGCCGCTCAGGGCGCCGCCGCCCTTCAGCTCGGCGAGCTTCACCTCGGTCAGGGTGATCAGCGCCGAGAGGTACTTGCGGCCGTCGCCCACCATGCACACCTGACTGATGATCTCCGCCGCCTTGAGCTTCTCCTCGATCGGCAGCGGCGCGATCATCTTGCCGCCGGAGGTCTTGAGGATCTCCTTCTTGCGACCCCGGATCTTGAGCTGCCCGCGCTCGTTCCACTCGCCGAGATCGCCCGTGCGCAGCCAGCCGTCCTCGAGCGCCGCCGCGGTCGCCGCCTCGTCCTTATGATAGCCGACGAACACGTGCCGGCCGCGCGTCAGGATCTCGCCGTCCTCGGCCAGCTTGAACTCCATGCCAGGCACGGGCTTGCCCACCGTGCCCGCGCTCTCGACGCCCGGCTCGGTCATGCAGATGACGCCCGTCGACTCGGTCTGGCCGAAATCCTCGAGGATCTCGAGGCCCAGCGCGCGGAACCACGTCGAGATGTGCGGCGCGAGCGCCGCCGCGCCCGAGGCCAGGATCTCGGCCTTGCCCAGGCCGAGCGCGGCGCGCACCTTGCTCAGCACCAGCTTGTCGGCGAGCTTGAGCTGCAGGGCATCGAGCGGGCTCGGCGCCCGCTTCGCGTACTTCGCCTCGGCCACGCGGGCGCCGACGGCGAGCGCCCACTCCGCGAGCTTCTTCTTGGCGCCCTTGCCGCCGCGCACCTTCGCCATCACGCCTTCCATCATCTTCTCCCAGAGCCGCGGCACGCAGAGCAAGAGCGTCGGCTGCACCTCGGGGAGCTCGACCGAGACGTTCTCGAACTTCGAGCAGAAATTGACGGTCGAGCGCTGGGTGATGCCGACCCCGACGTTCTGCAGCTTCTCGGCGATATGGCAGAGCGGGAGGAACGAGAACATCGAGCCACGCGCGAACGGCAGGCCCCAGTACTTCGCCGCGACGTCGGACGTGTAGGCCAGGTTGTCGTGCGAGAGCATCGCCCCCTTGGGGTTGCCCGTCGTGCCCGACGTGTAGATCAGGAACGCGCCGGCCCCGGGCTCGATCTTCGCCAGGTAGTCGGCGTAGGTCTTCGCGCCCGGCTGCTGCGCGAGCGCGCGGCCCTCGGCCAGCGCCTGGTCGTACGAGATCGCCTTCGGAGAGATCGACGTGTCGCCGTCGAAGACGAGGATCCACCGCACGCTGTCAGGGACGGCGCTCTCGCCCTTCTCGCCGGAGATCTTCTGAAAATACTCCTTGTTTTGCACCGAGAGCAGCGTCGCCTCGGTGTGCGTCAGGATGTACTGGATGTCTTTCGCCGTGGAGTTCGGATAGAGCCCCGCCGACTTGCCCCCGACGAGCAGCGCCGCCAGGTCGGCGTGCACCCACTGGGGGCAGTTGTACGAGAGAATCGCGCCGATCTGGCTCGCGTCGAAGCCCTTCGACTCGAGGAACAGCGCCAGATGGTGAACCCGGTCACGGAAGTCACGCGCGGTCAGCGCCTTCCATTCGCCCTGGGATTTGTAGCGCTGGGCCGGCGCGTCAGGAGATTCGTTGGCCCACTGATCCAGACGATGGAGAACGGTGCTCATGGCATCTTCCTGCGGCCCAGGGCCTCTCGGGGGTGATCGGAGCCCAGGATGCGGGACCCGCCGGGGCATTGTCAATCCGCGTCAAGAGCCCGGGGAGGCCACGCTTCACGGTGGCCGCCGTGCGCCACGACCTGATACGGCGCCGATACGGGGCCTCACCTCGCGTAGCCCTCCCTGCCGCACGTCCCCGAGCGCCGTCGGATCGTCCGGCGGCTCGGGGCAGGCGGCTTCGGGATCGTGTACGAGGCGCTCGACCGCGAGCGCGGCGAGCACCTCGCCCTGAAGACGCCCTCGACGCTCCGGGCCTCCCCGGCGAGGGCCGCGGTGCGCGCCGCCGAGCTCGACCTCACCTGGACCCCGGCGCGACGATCCGCGGCGCGACCCTCGCCGAGGTGACGAGGCCCCCCCACCGCGCGGAAAATATTTACTTGCGCATATATACACTAACGTGCATATTAAACGCATGCCCAGCTCGGAGCTGTTCGAAGTGCTGGCCGACCCGACGCGGCGTCTCCTCGTGGAGGCGCTGCTCGACGGCGAGCGCGCGGTCGGTGAGCTCGTCGAGCGCGTCTCGATTCAGCAGTCCGGCGTCTCGCGCCACCTGCGCATCCTCGGGGAGGCCGGCTTCGTGGCGGTGCGGGCGGAGGGCACAAAGCGGCTCTATTCGCTGCGCCCGGAGCCTTTCCGACAGCTCGACGACTGGGTGGGGCGCTATCGGTCGCTCTGGGAGAAGCGCCTGGATCGGTTCGGCGAGGCGCTCGAAGCGAGACGAACGGCGCGCAATACCAGCCTCAAGAAAGGACGAAGTGAATGAACGCGACAGTCGAAAGAGCCAGCATCCTCGTAGAACGCACCTACCCGGCCTCGGTCTCCGAGCTCTGGGAGCTCTGGGCGACCAAGGACGGCTTCGAATCCTGGTGGGGCCCGGAGGGATTTCGGGTCGAGGTCCACGCGCTCGAACCGAAGGAAAACGGGCTCCTCCATTACTCGATGATCGCCGACGCTCCGGAGATGATCGAGGCCATGAAGCGCGGCGGGCAGCCGACGTCCCACGAGGTGCGCGCCCGCTTCAGCGCCTTCTCGCCGCAGGAGACCCTCACCATCACGAGCGTCATCGACTTTCTCCCGGGCGTCGAGGCTTACGAGAGCCATATCGACGTCCTCTTCACCCCGCTGGCGCACGGCGCCCACATGGCCGTGACGCTCCACGCGATGCACGATCCGCACTTCACGGAGATGCAGAAAGCCGGCTTCACCAGCCAGCTCAGGAAGCTCGACAAGCGCTACACGAAGTGAGGGTCCCCTCGCGGGACGCTCCCCGGCTCCGGCGGCGCCTCGCTCGCGCGTCCAGCGGGTCGCGCCGGCGGCGGGGCCGGGCGGGGGTGGCGACGATCCGCAGAAGGACTGCTCCACGCTGGGTGCCGTCGGGTCGGCAGGAGCGGAGGAGGTCGTCCTCCGCGCCAGCGCGCGCACGCGGCCTTGGCACACCCGGGACGCCGATGTCACGCCACGTCAGCCGCCGCGGCCTGCGCCCTTGCAGGAACGCGACGGGTACATGCATTGCAACAAGCGCTGGCCGGAGGAACGAGATGCCAAACACGAGATGGATGGTCGCAGCGCTCCTGCTGGTCGGCTGCGGCGGGGCCGACCTGCCCGAGGGCTGGGAGAACGCGGAGGCCATCGAGGGCCTCACCCAGAGCGAGTGCACGGCGAGCGCGTACGACGAGACGGTGAAGGAGGCGCTCCTGGCGACGGCGGAGCGCGGCGCCGTTCGCCTCGAGTACCGCGCTGCGCACTTTCGCTGCGAGCAGGAGGTGGAGGGGTTCGTCCGGAGGGCCGGCGGCAGGGTGGACGTGCTCGTGCAGCCGGCGGACATGGATCCGGGCGCCGTGGCCGGGTGCGACTGCCGCTATGACGTCGGCATGGCGATCGAGGGCCTGAGCGAGGGGACCGTCAACGTCGCGCTGTATCGCCGCTGGGACAACCTCAACGAGCCGAACGATCCGGAGAAAGTCGGCTCCACCGAGGTGCAGATCCCCTGAGGGGCCTTGGCTGACAAATCCCCTCATTCTGTGTTCGTTTCCAGCGAAAAACTGAACATGAAGACGGGAAAGCAAGAATGTTTTCCAGAGATTTCGCTTCCCGTCTCCCTGTCTTCACGTGAATTTACCGAAAATTTGAGGGGATTCCTCAGGTCAGTGACAGCAAAGAGGTCGACGCTCTCCATGAAAAAAGCATGCATTTTCCTGGCTCTTGCCGGAACGCTATCCGCTTGTCAGCCAAATAGACCCGATAGTCCCGAAGAGCTGAAAGCGGTGATCGAAGCATATTTCGACTGCATCAGCCGAAAGGACTTTGCACGAATGAGAGCGCTGACAACGCCTGACTTTATCCTATTCGAGAACGGAAAAGTCATAGACCACGATGGCCTGATCGATATCATCAAGAAGTCCCCGATAGTCAAAGCCGACTACTCATTCGACAATTTCAAGATCAACGTCGACAACAACTCAGGAACCGCAGTCTATTTCAATCACGGTGAATTTGTAACGAATGACTCAAGCCAACTTACGCGCGACTGGCTGGAGAGCGCGATCTTCAAAAAAGTTGGGAATGAGTGGAAGCTGCACTTTGCACATTCAACGGTCAGAAAATAGACTCGACGCTTCGCGCTCGAGGCGAAGACCGCCTCCGGCGGCATGATTTCTGGAAAGGGGAAAGGGATCGGATCAGCGGCGGCGCCTGCGCGCCGAGCGGAGAGCGGCGATCGACGTGAGCGCAGCCGACGCGAGCCAGCCTGCCCCCGCACCGCGCTCAGACCCGGCCGCGCGACAACCGCAGCCACCGTCCTCGCCCGCATCGACGAGGTTGCCGCCGCTCGAGGTGTCGCCCCCTGCGCCACCGCTGCCCGGCGTGCCCCCGCCCGGCCCACCGCCGCCCACGCCACCGCCGCCCACGCCGCCGCCCTCGACATCACCGTTGAGCTCGTAAGCGCCGACGTCGATGGTGCCCACCGTCCTGCGGCCGATGGCGCCCGCGGGGTGCACGTAGTGGTGCCTGGGGGTCAGCTCGAACCCCTCGGCCTGCCCCGGCGCGACGCCCTTGTCCACGGCCGGCGAGCCCGCCCGCAGGCGGTAGTCGAAGCCCGCCGGGTCGACGAACATCGCGTCCCCCTGAACGTTGCCCTCCTGCACCGCATCCGCCTGCGTGACGATCGTCCCGGGCCCGACGAAGAGGTTGTTGCGCACGATCGCCGGCGCGACACCGGTGGCGATGTTCATGAACGTGCCGCCGCTCTGGCGATCGTTCACGAACGTATTGTTCACGACGAAGAGCGACTGGCTCGGGTTGGAGGCGCCCTCGACGGCGTAGGTGATGATCCCGCCGTTGTCGGTGCTCGGGCCCTGCTGGATGAGGTTGCCGAGGAGGATCGTCTTGCCGCCGTTGGGCACGTCGATCTCGTAGCTGTTGTTCCCATCCTCGCCCGTGATCCGGTTGTAGAGGATGTGGTTCTCGAGCGCGCGCGTCTTGAGCAGATGGCCGATCTTCGCGTGGTGCGAGTAGTTGTACCGGAAGACGAGCTTGTCGACGTGGTTGATGTACACGTTGTGCGACTGGCCGTCCCCGAAGCCGTTGTTCGCGAACTCGGTGGTTTCGATGAGGATGGTGCTCCCCTGCTTGTCGCCCGCGAGGATGCCGTCGTCGTTGTCGTGGAAGTAGCACCCGCGCACCGTGAGGTTCACGCCCTCCTGGCGGATCCCGGCGCCGTTCTGATCGGGCACCGTGGCGCCGCTGAACTCGATGTTCTCGACCACGGTGTCATCGCCCTGGATGACCCAGATCGCCTTGCCGCCGGAGCTCTTCCCGGCCGCGTCGATCTTCGCGCGTCCCCCCACGCCGCGCAGGGTGAGGCCGTTCCCGGGGATCGCGCAGACGTCGCCGTCGTAGCTGCCGGCCGCGTCGATCTCGATGACGTCGTTGTCCGCCGCCGCCGACACGGCCTGGCAGGGCGTCGCGTACGTCTCGCCGGGCCCGACCGAGAGCGTCGCCGCCGAGGCCGCCGGGCTCGCCGCGACGATGAACAGAAGCGCCGCACCCGAACCGAGGGAACCACGAATCAGACGCGTACCCATCGAGAGCTCCTTGCCGAACGTTCACTTCATGTCGCTGGCGTTGCTCGGTTTCATGGGCTCACTCCGGCAGGCGCATCGACAGCATGGCGTCGATCGCGCCGCGCGAGAGCCCGCCCGGCAGATCCGGGAGCATCTCGGCGGCGGCCGAGGGGATCCGCTCGGGGTGGATGACCGCGACCTGGATCGCGCGCCGCGCCTCGTCGAGCAGGATCATGAAGTAGCGATCGCCGATGGGCCGTCGCCACGTCGGACAGCCGTCCGAGCGCCCGCCGGCCTCGATGACAGGCCCCTTCTCGTAGGCCTCCTGCGCGCACGCGTCCACGACCTCCACGTCCTCGGCGAGCGCGTCGCGATCACAGCCGGCCCCGCAGACGCTGCCGCCGACGTGCCCTTCCTGGTACGAGCGGACGCCGGTGCTCATGAACTCGCGGTTGCTGTACTCGTTGTTGTCCATCACGACCTCGAAGACGTTGATCTCGCCGCAGCCGTCGCCGACCGTGCCCGTCTTCGAGTAGCAATTGCAGAGCCCGTTCCACTTGCGGCCGCCGTCGCGGATCAGCTCGGACGCGACGAACGCGACCCACGGGCCGGGGTGGCCCTGCCCGCCGCCGTCGCATTTCTCGACGTCCGCGTCGTCGAACGTCATCGAGGCGAGGAAGACGACGAGCTTCGAGCCCGCCCAGCCGAGGTGCAGGATGCCCGGGTCATCGGGGCAGTAGTAGTCCTCGCCGTCTCCGCACTGGAAAGGCTTGTCCTGCGCGAAATAGGTGACGCAGTCCTTCTTCGTGAGGTCGCCCGTGAAGTCGGCGGACGTGTTCTGCCCCTCCGTGACGAGCAGGTTCGAGCCCACGCCGCGCCTCGCGTCCCACGACGAGACCATCTGCCAGGCGGCCGGGTCGCCGCCGGGCTGGTAGACGGCGAGCTGCTTCACGCGGATGGCCTTCATGATGAGGGTCATCTCCTCGTCGAACGGAGCGAGCCTGTCGCTCGTCGTGTGATGCTCCGTCATGCAGCAGTGCCCGCCCCAGGTGTCGTCGCCGTCCTTGTAGTCGCACGCCGGATCCCCGGGATCGCGGTCGATGCGGCGAGGCCACCCGCCGGGCGCGCCGATATTCGTGAACGTCATCGTCCCGCCGCGCGTCGGCGTGCTCGGCTCGGGGACGTGGGGGCCGAGACCTCCGCCGGCGCCCGTCGCGCTGCTGGACGGGCCTCCGCCGGCGCCCGTCGCGCTGCTGGACGACGGGCCTCCGCCGGCGCCCGTCGCGCTCGTGGAGGGCCCTCCGCTCGCCTTGCCTCCGCCGCCGCCCTCTCCTCCGAGGTCGCCTCCGTCACCGCAGGCGCACGCGAGGAGGACGAGAGCAGCCTGCGCGAAAAACGAGGAGCGCTTCATGTCCATGAGTGTTCCTGGAGCGCGCTGGTTCCGTGATGAAAAACGGCGGGGTCAGCGCCGGTAGGTCATCGCAAAGCCCACATTGGCTCCGAGAGGCTCGCCGCCGCGCGCGCCGAGAGGGCGCCCGCCGGGAGCAGGAGTTGCCGGCATCAGGTAAGAGTTACCTGGCCCGGTCGTGCAAAGCAGGTCGAGCCGCCGTCGCTCAGCTCACCCCGGCTCGCGCCCCGGGACCTCCGGCCGCACGCGCACGCTCTTCCACCGCGCGAGCTGCACGAGCCCGGCAGGGGCGCCGCGCGGCTTGCTCACGTCGGCGACGCGGCAAACGTGGACCTCGACCTTGGCGGCGCCCCGCGCCTTCGAGTACCACGCGGCGGCCGCGGCGGCGCGCTCGACCACCTCGCGCGGGACCTCCACGCGCTCCGGATTGCGCACGATCACGTGGCTGCCCGGCGTGCCGCCGGCCACGTGCAGCCAGAGGTCGTGCGGCTCGGCCACCTCGAAGGTGAGCGCGTCGTTGTCCTCGTCGCCGCGGCCGATGAGCACCTCGAAGCCATCGATCGTGAGCGTGCGGTACGGCCGCCCCTTGCTGCCCATCCCGGCCCTCCGCCGTCAGTTGGTCGCGGCGCCGGCGCCCGGCCGCGCGGGCCGCGCAGGGGCGGCCGCCTCGGTCTTCACCTCGGCGGCGAGCCACGCGAGCAGGTCCCGCACGACCTCCTCGCGGTTGATCTCGTTCAGCATCTCGTGGCGCCCGCCGGCGTAGAACCGCGGCGTCACCCGGCGGAGGCCGGCGGCGCGGTACGCCTCGATCATCTGGCTGACGCCCCTGAGCGGACCGCCGACCGGATCGCGGGAGCCGGAGAAGACGTAGAGGGGCAGATCCTTCGGGATCCGCGCCTGCCGCTCGGGCCGCGCGATCTCCACCATCGCGTCGAGCAGGTCGACCCACAGCGACGTCGTCGCGGGGAAGCCGCAGTGGGGATCGGCCATGTACCCGTCGACCTCGGCGCGATCGCGAGAGAGCCAGTCGAAGGACGTGCGCGTCGGCGCGAACAGCTTGTTGAAGCCGTCGAAGCTCATCGACTGGAGGACCCGGCTCTTGCCGCGCTCGCCCAGGCGCCGCCGCTCCGCCCGCGCGAGGAGCCGGCCCGCGTCCACGAGCGCGCTCGGCTTGCCCGAGGCGCCCGAGAGCACCGCGCCCTGGATCGCGCCCCCGTGCTCGATCAGGTACTCCTGCGCGAGCGAGGAGCCCATGCTGTGGCCGAAGAGCACGACCGGCCGGCCCGGGTGCGCCTCCTGCTCCCGGGCGATGAGCTGCGCGAGATCGCGGACGACCCGCTGGAACCCGCCCTCGCTCGCGAAGAAGCCGAGCTCGCCGCTCCCGCGCGCCGTCCTGCCGTGGCCGCGGTGGTCGTTCGCGTAGACGGCCCACCCGGCGGCGCAGAGCGCCTGCGCGAGGCGCGCGTAGCGGCCCGCGTGCTCGGACATGCCGTGGGCGATGTGGAAGATGCCGCGCGCGCCCTCGTCCGGGAGCCAGCGGTACACGAAGAGCTCTCGACCGTCGTCCGCCTGAAACGTGAAGGTGTCCGCGGGCATCGGGAGCGGACCCTACCACCGCTCCGCGCGCGACTGACCACGATTCTCGATGCTTCCGCGCCGAAAGGAGTTTTCGGTACGGTCCTCCGTGGCATGAGGTTCGCACGACGCTCGGGACCATGTCCGAGCGCCGATCGTTGCCCGTGCTCTCGTTGCGCGACACCGTGCTCTTCCCTGGGATAGCGACGCCCATCACGGTCGGACGGCTCAAGACGCTCCGCGCGGTGGAGGCCGCCCTCCGGATGGAGGGAGAAGACAAGCGCATCTTCGCGGTCGCCCAGCGCGACGCCGCCGAGGAGCCCACCGCGGGCGGCCTCTTCTCGATCGGCGTGATCGCCCGCATCACCCAGGTGCAGCGCTTCGGCTCGGGCCTCCAGCTCGTGCTCTACTGCGAGCGGCGAGCGGCCGCGCCCCGCTACACCGAGGCCGACGGCGTGATCCGCGCCCCGGTCATCGAGCTCGCCGATCTCCCCCTCCGTCCAGAGGAGGAAAGCGCCCTGGAGGCGCTCTCCCGCGAGGTGCGCGAGCGCGCCGTCGAGTACGGCCGCCACCGCGGCGCGCCGGAGGACGTGCTCAAGCAGTTCGCCGGCAGCATGTACGGCCCGGCCGAGCTCGTGAACCACATCGCCTTCTATCTGGACCTCTCGACCCCCGAGAAGCAGGCGCTGCTCGAGATCCTCTCGACGGAAGAGCGGATGCGCAGCCTCGCGCTGCACCTCTACCGACAGATCGGGATCGTGGAGACCCAGGAGAAGATCCGGACGACCGTCGAGGAGGAGCTCGGCGAGCGGCAGCGGGAGATCTACCTGCGCGAGCAGCTGCGCGCGATCCAGAAGGAGCTCGGCGAGGAGGACGACGAGAACGCCGCGGCACGTCTGGAGCACAAGCTGCAGCGGGCGAATCTCCCGGCGGAGATCCTGCAGGAGGCCCGGCGCGATCTGGCGCGGCTGCGGCGCATGGGACGGGAGACATCGCCCGAGGCGCAGGTGCTGATGACCTGGCTCGAGTGGGTGGCGGATCTGCCCTGGAACCAGCGGACCGACGACCACGTCGATCTCGATCGGGCGCGGGCGATCCTCGACGAGGATCATCACGGCCTGGGCGACGTGAAGGACCGGGTGCTCGAGTTCCTGGCCGTCCGCAAGCTGCGCGTCGAGCAGGCGCGGGGCGAGGGCGAGCGGAGCCGCGCGGTGTCCCGCGGCCCGATCCTGCTCTTCCTCGGTCCGCCCGGGACCGGCAAGACGTCCATCGCGGAGTCGATCGCGCGTGCGCTCGGGCGCAAGTACGTCCGCGTCTCGCTGGGCGGGGCGCGCGACGAGGCGGACATCCGAGGCCACCGTCGCACCTACGTGGGCGCGATGCCGGGCCGCATCCTCCAGGGGATCAAGCGCGTGGGCTCGAAGAACCCGGTGATCGTCCTCGACGAGGTCGACAAGCTCGGCGCCTCTTTCCAGGGCGATCCCGGCGCCGCGCTGCTCGAGGTGCTCGATCCGGCGCAGAACGACGGCTTCGTCGATCACTACCTCGGCCTGCCGTTCGACCTGTCCGAGGTGCTGTTCATCTGCACGGCGAACTTCCGCGAGACGATCCCGGCCCCGCTGTTCGACCGGATGGAGACCGCGCTGTTCGCCGGATACACGGAGCAGGAGAAGCACGAGATCGCCCGGAAGTACCTGCTCCCCCGCCAGCGAAAGGAGTGCGGGCTGCGCGAGGATCAGCTGCGCGTGACGAGCGCCGCGCTCGGCGAGATCATCAGCGGATACACGCGCGAGGCGGGCGTACGGCAGCTCGAACGGACGCTCGGCGCCCTGGCGAGAAAGGCCGCGCGCCGGATCGCGGACGGCGAGAGCGAGCGGGCTGTGGTCGGCGCCGAAGCTGACGTGAAGGAATTGCTCGGTCGCGCGAAGATGCGCCTAGAGCGGAGATTGCAGCACGATCAGCCGGGTGTCGCGACCGGCATGTATTACACGCAGATGGGTGGTGACATCATGCACGTCGAGGCGAGCGTGATGCCTGGCAAGGGCGATTTCGT
This sequence comes from Sorangium sp. So ce590, assembly GCF_051521365.1. NCBI lineage: Bacteria > Pseudomonadati > Myxococcota > Polyangiales > Polyangiaceae > Sorangium > Sorangium sp. So ce590. The sequence goes on along the minus strand of NZ_CP150346.1, from coordinate 1,352,666 downwards.
CCTGACGGGGCAGCTCGGCGACGTCATGAAGGAGAGCGGCCGCGCGGCGCTGAGCTACGCGCGCGCGCACGCGGCGGAGCTCGGCGTGCCGCTCGATCGGCTGCTGCGGCGCGACGTTCACATCCACGTTCCGGCGGGGGCGGTGCCCAAGGACGGTCCGAGCGCGGGCGTGACGATGGCGGTGGCGCTCGTGAGCGCCCTGTCGGGCAGGCCGGTGCGGAGCGACATCGCGATGACCGGGGAGATCACGCTGCGCGGGACGGTGCTGCCGATCGGGGGGATCAAGGAGAAGGTGCTGGGAGCCCACCGGGCGGGGATCTTCGAGATCCTGATCCCGGCGGACAACGAGGCGGATCTCGACGATCTGCCCGCCGAGGTGCGGAGCTCGCTGGAGTTCTACCTGGTGAGCACGCTCGACGAGGCGATCGCGCTCTGCTTGCGGCTCCGCACGATCCGCCTGGAGCCGCCCGAGGAGATGCCGCACGCGCGGGCGTCCTGAGGCCGGGGCGCGGGCGGCGCGCGGGCGAGGCGATGGCGCGCCGGCCTCCGGCCGATGAAGAGCCCTCTCTCGAGGCGCGCGTTCTGGAACGGGCTCAGCGGCGGTCGGCGCCGCCGGCGCTGGCTGCAGCGGCCCCTCGCCACTCGGTCAGCCCGGCGGAATCCTCGACGATGGCCTGGAAGCTCCGCAGCTTCCCGGCGTCACGCATCCCGACACGGATGGAGAAGCCCGGATCGTCGGGGCGCCGGTAGAGCAGGATGGCCGCGTCTTCCCGCTCGAACAGGAGGCAGCGCCGCGCATACGGCAGCCGCGTGAACCCCAGCCGCTCGAAGATCACGGCCGCGTCCTCGGCGCTCGGAGGCGCGCCCGCCGGCCCGTTCGCGGAGAGATGCTCGGCGCGGTGAGGGAAGGTCGGGAGGTGGACGTTCCTCATGGCCAGCACGAAGAGCATCTCCCGGAGGCTCACGAACCGCCGGGTGAGGCGCGTCTTCCACGTCTGCTCGCCGAAGGGAAAGCGGACCACCTGGCAGTCCTCGGCCCCGGACGGGGCGTCGAGATCGAGGAAATAGTGCTGCCCATCCGGGGAAGCGTCGCCGAAGACATAGAGAAAGCGGCGCGGCGGCATCCATGGGGCCAGGTCATAGAGCTCCGCGATCCTGGAAGGATGGTACTCGTGAAGGCCCTCGAGCATCGGACCGCCCTCGGCGCCCATCGCCACCGCAAAGGATCGGTAGAAGCCCGGGCAAGGGCGGCCGAAGCGGTCCTCGAGCTCGTCGAGCCGCCAGTCGTAGACGCCCTGGACCCGGCCGCGGTACCCCGGCGCGTAGCGGTCGAGGAGCGAGAGGAGCTCTTCCATCGCTCAGGCACACTCCGCGTGGTTATTGCAGAGCATCTCCGGGACGAGCGCCTGGCAGGTCTCGCACGAGGGCACCGACTCTTCGTGCTGGAACTCCTGCAGGCCCCGCTTGCTCTCTCCGTCTTTCGTCTTCGTGTACGTGACCTTGACGAGCTTGCCGAGGGGCGAATACCACTTCTCCGACATGGTCTTGACCTTGTGTCCCCCCGCGCCTCCCGCCTGGAGGAGCTTGGGAGCGGCGCAGTCCCAGACATTGCGGTCCATCTTCTCGAGGGCGCTCTTCTGTCGTTCGCTCTGCGTGAAGCCGTCGACGAGCTCGAACGTCCTGGTGGCCTTCACGGCGTCCTTGAAGCCGGGTGTGACCTCGCCGGAGGCGGCCGCGAGCATCTTGGGGCTCTTGTCGCACTTGCAGATGCACGCCCCGATCATATAGGATTTCGTGTACGTGCCGGATTTCTCGTCCTCACCGAGGACAGGGGACATCTCCGCGAGTTTTTTGTTGATCTCGCGGAGCTCCTTCGAGAAGGCCTCGGTCGCGATCTCGGCCTCTTTCCTGATGGCCTTGATCTCGCCCTCCTTCTTCAGGACCTCTTTGTTGGCGTCGTTGTAGGCCTTGCCGAGCTTGGCCTTGTCCTCCGCGGGCGCCTTCTGGAGGGCCACCAACGCGGATGCGGCGGTGTCCTTCAGCTTCTTCAACGTCTCGCTCTCGTTGTCGGCCTTCAGCTCGAACACGGCCCGCTTCTCCCGCCGTTCCTCCAGGAGGCCGAGGCACTTGCGCAGGAGCGCCTCTTGCGCGCGGAACCTGTCCCGGAGCTCCTTGAAGAGGGCGAGCAGCGTCTCCACGACAGCGCTCGTCTCGTGAACCCGGTGGTTGTCGATCGACTCCCCGCACACAGCGCACGGCGCGTCGTCGCCATAGGCCAGCCCCGTGCTTCCGTTCGAGATGAACGCCGTGTTGAAGGTGTTGCCGTTGTGCAGGGCCGGGTCGAGGAAGCGCGCGACGCCCTTGCCCTCCACCTTCACGTCCATGCTCGACCCGCTCCAGGTCAGCTTGCCCTTGATCTTCGACGAGATGACGCCCCCGGCCGCCCCCGGCTCGTCGCCCGTGCTCGTGCTGAGCTCCGAGCTCTCCAGGGCCACGGGGTTGCCCGCGATGCTCGTCTGCTTGCTGCCCTTGGCGAGCATCGCGTCCTGCGCCGTGTTCACGAACGGCGTGGGCACCGGGCCGGCCGGCGTGGGCACCTTGCAGACGTCCGGCGGCGCCGCGATGTGCGTGAGGCCGTCGCCCTGATGCAGGACCAGCCGGCCATTCGCAAAGACGTTGCTCATCGCCCCTCTCCTCCGTCGGCGCCCCCGAAGACCGCCTCCACAACGCAGGCCCCCACGCGCCCCCCGCGGCCCCGCCCGCCGTCCGCGCTGCCGTACACGAGCGTGCGCGGCGCCCGCCCCGCCGCCTGCGCCCGCCTCCGCCGCCGGTGGAGCGCCGCGGCCAGCATCACCGGCGCGGCGCCCGCGCCCGCGTCGCCCAGCCACTCGCCCGCCGCGCGCAGCGCGAGCGGCTCCGGCATCAGCGCGGCGTTGCGCAGGTACGCGCGCGAGAGCTCCGTCGCCCAGAACGACTCGCCCGGCTGGCAGCTCATCACCTCGTCCACGCGCCGCGCCCCCGCCGCCTCGTCCCCCCGGAGCGCGCGGAGCACGCCCGTGAGCCCGTCGGCCGCGCTCGGCACCCGCGACGCGAACGGCGCAGGCTCGGCCCCGAGCGCGACGCCCAGCACCACGCCCAGCGCCTCGAGGCCCATCGCCGCGGCCCCGGGGCGCGCCACGACGACAAAACCCGCCGCCTCCCCCGGGATGCGCCCGTCGCGGTTCTGCGCGGAGAGGTGCAGCCGCGCCGCCGAGAGCGCCGAGAGCGAATCCGCGTCGCAGAGCGAGTCGACGGCGCCCACCACCGCCATGGAACCGACCCGGCCCGCGCGCAGGTCCCCGAGCGCCGCGGAGAGCGCCTCGAAGAAAGCCGCGCGCCCGCCGTCGAACGCCCCGGTCAGCACGAGCGCGCCCCCCGCCTGCCCCGGCGGCGCGGCCTGGAGCGCGGCCAGGAGCGACTCGCGCGCCACCGGCGCGCCCAGCCCCGGCTCCGGCAACCCGAGGTAGAGCGGCACCCGCCCCGTCGGGGAGGCCTTGAGCCGCTCCCGCACCCCGTCCAGCGCAGCGCGGCCGAGCGCGATCATCCGCTCCGTGCGGGTGGACGACGGATCGAGCGTCGAGAGCCGCGACGCGCGCACCGGCTCGCCGTGGGCGCCCCGCTCCGCGGTCTCGGCGAAGCGGGCGAGCCCCGCCCGCATCGACGCGAGCGTCATCGCCTCGGTCGTCCCGACCGGCGTGCACAGCCCGAGGCCCACGACGCGCTCGCCGCTCACGGCGCGTGCTCCCACGGCTCCAGCAGGCGGACGGTGGTGCCCTCGTGCCCGGCGAGCTCGCGGTGGGCCGCGAACGTCGCGCGGTAGACGAGCGAGACGCGCCGCTCGTCCGGCTCCAGGTAGACAGCGTCGAGCGTCATCAGCCGCCGCTCCATGCGCCGCGCGAAGGCGCACTTCGCGACCACCCGGCACACGGGCAGCGAGAACGCGATCGGGCCGTCCGGCGAGACGCCGTCGAGGAGGACCGGCTCGCCGCCGCGGAGCCGCGGCGAGGCAGAGAGGCCGCGCGGCGCCGCCTGGAAGAAGCGCTCATCGAAATCGGCAGGCCAGAGCGGGGCGCGCCGCTCGACCCACGCCGCGTCGTACGTGCCCGCGAGCCCGAGGCGCGGCTGCCAGCTCCGGGCCACCGGGCCGAAGCCGCACGGCGCAGGCCGGTCCGACCAGCCCTCGATGAGCGCGTCGGGGTCCTCGATGAACGGCAGCGGGCGGCCCTGCGCGTCGCGCTCGCTCGCATGGAGGCCCATGCCCACCGGGTTGCGCGCGTCGTACGCGCCGGCCGCCGCCCCGCCGAAGCTCTGCTCGTAACGGAGCGGCATCGACCTGAAGGGCTCCGGGCTCGAGGGGGAGAGCCCCGCCCTGCCTCGCTGCCAGACGCGCGCGCCGAAGACCAGCGCCCGCTTCTCGAGCCGGCCCACCCGGACCGCGACCGGCGCCGTGGCCGCCCGCCTCCCCCCGGCGGTCCATGCATGGCCATGGAGCAGCACGTCCGTCATCGGGCGCGTGTACGCGGCCTCCGATTCATAGCGAAGGCTCGACGCCCCGGGCTCGCCCCAGTACGCGTCGACCGCGCGCGGCGCGGGCTGCTCGTCGCAGAGGCGCAGCGGCCCGGCGGCGGGCCGCCCCGGCGCGGGCAGGACGAAGCTGCCGGCGACGACGACGACGAGACATTCCGCGCCATCCCGGGTGAGCGAGGGGAAATCGGCGGCCGCGAACGGGGTGAGGTTGTCGAGGGCGGGCATCCAGCCAGTGACCGAGGATGATTTCAGACTCGCCGGCCCACGACAAGCCGCTCGACACCGCCCCGCACGAACCATGTATCATCGGGCCGCTCGCGTGCGCGCGCTCCCGTGCGCTCGCCTCTCGGGAGGAGCGGGACCCGTGCACACATTCCAGATCGAAGGGGTCGACGAAGATCTCCGGGTCGTCCGCTTCGAGGGGCAGGAGGCCGTCTCCGAGCTCTTCCGGTTCGATATCACGCTCGTGAGCCGCGCGGGCGAGCTCGCCCTCGACAGCGCGGTCGGCAAGCGCGCGTCGCTCACCTTCAGCGTCAGCGAGGACGTCCGCCACGTCCACGGGATCGTCGCCCATTTCGAGCTGGGAGAAGAGGGGAAGAAGCTCACCACCTACAGGGCCGTGCTGGTGCCCGACGTCTTTCGCCTGCTCCACCGGCGCGACAGCCGCATCTTCCAGGAGCTCTCGGTCCCCGACATCCTGAAGAAGGTCTTCGACGCCGCCGGCGTCGCCCCGGGCGAACGCCGCTTCTCGCTCCAGAAGAGCTACGCGCCCCGCGAGTATTGCGTGCAGTACCGCGAGACCGACTGGGCGTTTGCCTGCCGGCTGATGGAGGAAGAGGGCATCGCCTACTGGTTCGATCACGACGCGAGCGCACACGCGCTCGTGCTCTGCGACGCCCCCTCGGCCCACCCCCCGATCGACGGCGAGGCGACGATCGTGTTCCGCCCCCCGCTCGGCGCGCTCGTCAGCGGCGAGCACGTCTCCCGCTTCCGCTACGCCGAGCAGGTCCAGCCCGGCAAGGTCACGCTGCGCGACTACAACTTCAAGAAGCCGGCGCTCTCGCTGGAGAGCTCCGAGCAGGGCGAGCGCGACGACGACCTCGAGATCTACGATCACCCCGGCGATTACGACGCGCCGGGCGCGGGGCGGGAGCGCGCGCGCGTCCGCCTGGAGGAGCTCGCGGCGAAGCGCCGCATCGCCGAGGGCGAGGCTGCTTGCCCCCGCCTGCTCGCCGGCCGCACGTTCACGCTCGCCGAGCACCCGCGCGACGACGTGAACCAGGCTTACCTCCTCGTCCGCGTCGAGCACAGCGGCCACGAGCCCGCCATGGAAGCCGTGGCGAGCGAGGACAGGCCGCCCTGTGAGACCCGGTTCCAGGCCATCCCCGCCGACGTCCCGTTCCGCCCGCCGCTCGTCACCCAGAAGCCCGCGATCAAGGGCATCCAGACCGCGATCGTCACCGGCCCCGCGGGCGAGGAGATCTACACGGACGAGCACGGGCGCATCAAGGTGCAGTTCCACTGGGACCGGCAGGGCAAGCGGGACGAGCGCAGCTCGTGCTGGATCCGGGTGAGCCAGACGTGGGCCGGCGGCGCGTGGGGCGCGGTCGTCCTGCCGCGCATCGGCCACGAGGTCGTGGTCGATTTCATCGAGGGCGACCCGGATCGCCCGCTCGTCGTCGGCAGCGTCTACCATGGCGCCAACGTGCCGCCGTACCCGCTGCCCGCCGAGAAGACGAAGAGCACCCTCAAATCGAACAGCTCGCCCGGCGGCGACGGCTTCAACGAGCTCCGCTTCGAGGACCGGAAGGGCTCCGAGGAGATCTTCCTCCACGGCCAGAAGGACTGGAACATCGTCGTTCGCAACGACAAGACCCAGGACATCGGCCGCGACGAGGCGCTCCACGTCGCCCGCGACAGGACGAAGCGCGTGGACAACGATCAGCGCGAGATCGTCGGCGGCCACAAGACCATCGACGTCACGAAGACGCACACCGAGAGCATCGGACAGGACGAGCGCCTCGACGTCGGCGGCGACCGGAGCGTCTCGGTGTCGGGCAGCCACGCCGAGTCGATCGGCGAGGACCAGTCGATCGACGTGGGCGGCGGCCAGAGCGTCTCGATCGGCAAGTCGGCGTCGATCTCGGTCGGCAAGAGCAAGAGCGAATCCGTCGGCGAGGCGAGCGACGAGACGGTCGGCAAGAGCAAGTCGGTGAGCGTGGACGAGGCCTACGCCATCACGGTCGGCAAGGACATGACCGTCACGGTCAGCAAGAGCGCGAGGGACGAGATCGGCGAGAACAAGGCCGTCATCGTGGGCAAAGAGCTCACCCTCCAGGTCGGCGACGCGCAGATCGTGATCAAGCAGAGCGGCGACATCGTGGTGCAGGGAAAGCAGCTCGTCGTGAAGGCCGACGGCCCGATCCAGGTGCAAGGGCAGAAGCTCGCGGTGAAGTCCGACGGCGACGTGAGCGTGCAGGCCTCGGGCAACGTGAGCGTCAAGGGCGGCAAGATCGGGATGAACTGACGGCGTGTCCGATCGAGGCCGCGGGTCGAGCAGAGGAGAGCGCATGGCGAGGCGGGCGAGCGGGAGCGGAGCGGCGGCGTGCGCCGGATCCTGGGCGGCTCGGTGCAGATCGACGGACCGCGCGGGCATCAGCGGATGAGCTCGACCCTCGAAGCCTCGCTGTGCGAGGAGCACGCGGACCAGGCGGCGTTCCTGTGGCTCCTCCGGGATCGCGCCGCCCGGAGCGCGGCCTACGATCTCGATGATCTGGCCGGGCTCGACGACCGGCTGGAGGCGCACCTCGACGGGCTCAGGCTGGCGGGAGACGCGGGCTGGGAGGCGTGCCGCGCGCTGCTCGAGCGGGCCGAGGGGGGCGAGGTGTTCGGCGCGGCGGTCGTGGCGGTGCATCGCTGGGACCTGCGGGGGCTCGCGCGGGTCCTCGACGTGGGCGGCGGAGCGCCGGACGTGTCGCGGGGCATCGCGTCGGCGCTCGGGTGGACGTCGCTCGAGCGCGTGCGGCGCCTCCTTCCCGGGCTCGTCTCCGGCCGGTGCCCGCCGGCGCTGCAATGGCTCGGGATCGCGGCGTGCGCGGCGCACGGGGAGGACCCCGGCGCGCCGCTCGGCTACGCGCTGCTCGCGCGTGACGAGCGGCTGCGCGCGCGGGCGCTGCGGGCCGCGGGGCAGCTCGGGCGGGTCGACCTGCTCCCCGACGTGCGCGCGTCGCTCCGCGCAGGCGACGAGGCGTGCCGCTTCTGGGCGGCGTGGGCGGCGGCGCTGCTCGGCGAGAGCGCGTCCGCGCCGGTGCTCTGGGAGCTCGCGAACGGAGGCGGGCCGTTCGCGGCCGAGTCCGCGAGCATGGCGATGCGGCGGATGGACCCGGCCGTCGCGTCCACCTGGCTGCGCGCGCTGACGAGGTCCGCGCGGGATCCGCGGGCGCCTGTGGCGGCGGCGTGGGCGCTGGGCGACCCGGCGGGCGTGCCGTGGCTCCTGGAGGTCGCAGGAGATCCGGCCCTCTCGCGCCTGGCAGGTCACGCCATCGCGCTGATCACCGGGCTCGATCTGGCGGCGGAGCAGCTCGCGAGGAGGGCGCCGAGCGGCCTCCGCGCCGGGCCGACGGACGATCCGGAAGACGGGGTCGTGGCGATGGATCCGGACGAGGACCTGGCCTTTCCCGACGTCGCCGGCGTGGCGGCCTGGTGGCGCCGTCGCGCGGCGGAGTACAGGCCGGGGACACGGTACCTGCTCGGCCGGGCGATGACGCGAGAGGGGCTGGAGCAGGCGCTGCGGGAGGGCAACCAGATCGCGCGCGGGGCCGCGGCGGTGGAGCTGAGCTTGCGGGAGCGGGGGCGGGCGGTGTTCGAGGTGCGGGGGCCGGGCTTCGCGCAGCAAGAGGCGCTCGGGCAACGCGGATAGCGCGCGGCGCGCCTATCTCACGACCACCTCTCCAGGCTGCGCATCGTCCTCGCGCCGGGAGAACGCGGCGTGGTACTCCAGTGGACCGTGCACTCCGCTCGATGGCCTGTCGCGATAACGTCGCTCGGCCGCGCCTCGGCGGCGACGCTTGTCTGGCGGCTGCGGGGGCAGCGGTTCGTGACCGCGGTCGTCAAGGCGACGTTCGGGCTCGTCGCCGAGGGCACGGTGACGCTCGGCGAGCCGGACCCGATCGTGCCGGGCGAGGTGCCGGATCCCTCGGGCGTGGGGCTGCGCGCGGCGGGGGATCTGGCGCCGTACCTGCGCGAGGTGGACGTGCTGCTGACCGGACACGCCGGGGTGCCTCCGACGGTCGCGGGCGAGATCCTGGTCCGGCTGGTCGTGGTGCAGGAGGGGGCGCTGCGGCTCGACCGTTGCGTGACGCTCGACGGGCCCGCGCCGGGGGGCGAGGGGCCGAGGCGCGTGCGGGTGGACGGGATGGGGCCGCTGTCGCGCCGCTGGCCACGGCGCGCGGCGCTGCTCGGGACGGCGGATCCCGGTCGGCTCGAGGGCGTGGCGCTGGAGGTGCCCGAGGGGCTCGACTGGGGGTACTTCCAGGCGGCGCCGGCCGAGCAGCGGATGGAGAGGCTGCGAGGGGACGAGTGGGTGGTGCTGGGCGGCATGTTCGCGCAGCGCCCGCGGCTGCGGACGCAGCTCGCGGGCGCGCGGGGCGTCGCGCGGCTGTACCGGCGCGAGGAGCGGGCGCCGCGCGAGGGAGCGGCGCTGTCCCTGCGGGCCGATACCCTGCAGATCGACGCGGATCGGCGGTGCTGCTCGGTCGTGTGGCGAGGGCACGCGGCCGTGGGTGACGAGGATCTCGCGGCGCTCCGGGTCGTGGCCGGCGTGGAGCTGCCAGGCGAGGCGCTGCGGTGGGTCGACCCCTTCGTGCAGGAGGCGGGGCGAACGGCGTCGCCGCTCTCGGCGGCGTCCTTGCGCGCGACGCTGCGGCTGCCCGCCGGGGCGGCGCCGGTGGTGGGGCAGGTCGAGGACCATCCGCTCGAGGGGACGGTGGAGCCGCTGAGCGCGCGCGCGCGCAGGCCGGCGACGCCCTTCGAGTCCCTGCCCAGGCGCCCTCCGGCCGCGCTGCCCGCCAGCCCGGCGCTGCCGCGGGCGCCCGTGATCGAGGACGATCCGCTCAGAGCGACGGTGGAGGCGCTGGACCCGCCCGCGCGCAGGCCAGCGACGCCGTTCGAGTCCCCGCCCGAGCGCCCTCCGGCCACGCTGCAGGCCAGCCCGGCGCTGCCGCGGGCGCCCGTGATCGAGGACCATCCGCTCAAGGGGACGGTGGAGGCGTTGAGCCCGCCCGTGCGCGGGCCGGCGACGCCGTTCGAGGCCCCGCCCGAGCGCCCTCCGGTTGCGCCCGCGCCGCTCCCGGCGTCCGCGCCCGCTGCGCCCTCGATGCCCACGGCGGCAGCCCCGCCGATGCTGCCCCCGGAGCTCGCCGCCGAGCCCCCGGGCCTCGGCGACGCGTTCCTCTCCGCCATGGCCGAAGCGGGCGCCCTGCCCTGACGGTCGCGCGTCCCGCCTCGGATCGCCCCTCACGTCCGGGGCCTTCCTTGCGCGAGGGCAGGCTGATACGCTCGCGCGGGCCCGGGAAGGAGCATGGTGGTTTGAAGCGGCTGCTATCGCTGGGTTCGCGGCGCTTCGCGATCGAGCTCTCCGACCGCCGCGAGGGCGGCGCTGACCGGCTCGACGATCGCGCGAGGGCGGCCGCCTCGCTGCGCCAGCTCTTCGCCGAGCCGCAGAACCGCCCGGCGCTCCGGCGGCTGCTCGACGACGCCGCGCCGGCCGGCGCCGTCCACCGCCTGGCCGACGCCGACGTGCTCGACACGCTGAGCCGGCTGCTGCTGAGCGGCCGGGTGCGGCTCCGCGAGGCGCCCCTCCCCGGGCTGCCGTCCTACGGCGGCGACGCGACCAGCGTCGACGACCAGGCGCCCGAAGACGCCACCCCGCGCGCGCCGAGGACCGAGCTCACCTGGATCGAGATCCGCCTCATCGGCGAGGACGACAAGCCCATCCCGCGCGAGCGCTACCGGGTGGAGCTGCCCGACGGCTCGGTCCGGGAAGGATCGCTCGACGCCGAGGGCCACGCCCGGCTCGACGGCATCGAGGCGGGCGCGTGCCTCGTCACCTTCCCGGCGCTCGACCAGGAGGCCTGGGAGCGCGTGGGGTGACCGCGTAGACTCGCGCGGCGGCCACCGAAGCCGATCTCCTCCGCCGGTGACGTCCTCATATATCCGCCCTCGTCGGGCTCGCCGAGCACAGGCCGCTGCGCGACGCCGGGCAGGCCGAGCAGCTGGGGGAACTGCCCCATCAGGTGTGCAGCTTCGCGGTCTGGCAGCTCTCCTCCTCGAGCCGCGGATCCGGGACGACCACCTTGTCGACGCCGGGGACCCGCGTGAACGGGTCGCTCTGGAGACGGCCCATTCGGATCAAAAGCCCCAATGTCCCCCCGGGAAGTCAAGCGCCCGGCCCGCTCGGCAGCCGGGACGGGGGGCGCGCTGGCCACGGCGCGCGCCTCAGGTGGGCGGCTGGGAGGCCTGCGCGCCTTCGCCGCCGAGCGCGTCGGCCAGCGCGGCGGCGGCGGCGGCGGCGAAGGCGTCGAGCGTGGCGGGCTCGCTCCAGCGCGTGGCCTCGCGGGCGTCGAGCGCGTGGTGGGTCTCGACGAGGATGGAGGGCATCGAGGGGCGGCGCAGGACGAAGATCCGCTGTTCCTGGGGCCGCCGGTCGACGAAGACGCCTGGCTGGGCGGCGTCCGGGGAGTACAGGCCGCTGTAGCCGGCGCCGCTGTAGGGCAGGAGGCCCGCTTCCTCCATGCGCCGGGCGAAGGCGCGGGCGAGGGCGAGCCGGCGGGCGCCGAGGGCCGGGTCCCCCTCGTCGGACCAGAGCACCGCGAACCCCGGCGCGGCGAGGCTGAGCGGGCACGTGCGGCCTTTCACGGGCGACCACGTGTCGATCTTGCCGCGCACGTCCGAGTGCAGGCTGACGAAGGCCTCGGCGCCCCACCGGGCGGCGTCCTCGACGCGCACCGGGTAGGGCAACGGCCGGTCGACGGTCCTGCCCACGCGCGCCTCGAAGCGCCCCGTGGCGTTGAGCCGCTCGGCGAGCGCGTGCGCCGCGGAGAGCGTGAAGTCCTGCTCCTCGACGCAGAAGCAGGAGACGTTGCCTGTGTTGCCCGGGGCGCCGTGGCCCGCGTCGAGGTAGATGCGGCGGACCCCGAACTCCGGCGGGAACACGGCGGAGGGGGCGACGATGCGGGCTCCCGGGAAGGGCCACCCGCTCGGCGCGATCGGCAGCTTGAGGGCGCGCCGCGCCGCGGTGTCGCGCGGAGCGCCGGGGGCGAGCGCCCGTGAAAGGGCGGCGGCGCCGGCGGCGCCGGCGAGACCGAGGACGAGCTTCCTGCGCGAGATCACCGCGGCTCCGCTTGCTATCAAAAGCGGGGTGCGGCGTCAGGTTCTCGGCAAACCCACCTGGAGGAGGTGGCCGGGATCGCCGTGCGCAATGCCGATCGACATCCCGAGATCGCCCCGGACGCCCGCACGATCGTGCCCCGGCGCGCCCCTCCGCGCCTCGGCTGGAATCCCCGCTACTGGCCCGACGTGTAGCAGACCTCGAGCTTCGGCCGGTTGGCGACGTTCACTTGCTCGCTCGACCGGATGTCGGTCCGGCCGCTCACATCCTGGAGCGCGACGCCGTAGTTCGGCTGGGATCCATCGACCCAGGTCTGGACGAGGGCCGCCACGTTGGCGGTCGCGACGGCGTCCGCGGCGACGGTGGTGATCGTGGCCTCGACGGCCGCGTTGTACCCGGAGAAGTTGCCGGCGTGGAGGGTCGACTCCTGCCAGGGGCCGTTCACGCGGTGCACCTCGATGACGCCGGCGCTCGCCTTCCACGTGTGCGAGAGCGAGAGGATCGCCGAGTCGATGTCGGCGCCCGCGGGGATGAACGACAGATCGAAGGACAGCACGCCCGGCTGCTCGCCCTCCGGCAGCGTGTTGGTGACGACGTACGGGTAATCGCCGTAAGGCCACGAGACCCCGGGCTGGATATGCGCATCCTGCACGGTCCCGTAGGTGCCGCGCTGCACGACGACGCACTGGGAGGACGGGGGCTCGCAGGCGTCGCCGATGCCGTCGGCGTCGGCGTCGGCCTGGGAGGGGTTGGCCAGCGCCGGGCAGTTGTCGCACGAGTCGAAGACCCCGTCCTGATCCGTATCGGCGGCGACCACCCTGACATGATCGAGGAGCGTCCCCTGGCCGTTCGAGATGCCCAGATCGTTGAACTGGAGGCGCGTCGTCGTGCCGGAGGCCACGAGGGTATAGGTATAGTTGACCCATGTGGAGCTGGCGGTCGTGAGCGTGGCCACCGCCTGGCCGCCCCAGACGACGCCGAGCACGTTCTGGCTCGCGTTGGTGCCGGGGCGCGCGGCGAAGGCGAACCGGAGCTGGTATGTCGCTCCCGGGATGGTCGTGAGATTCTGGTAGATGCCGCTCGAGGTGTCGGCGTCCAGCTCGGCGTGCTGGCTGCCGTGCGCGGGGCTCATGCCGTTCGAGTGGTCATGGATCTGGATCTGACCATAGGCAGCCTGCCAGCCGGAGATCGAGCTGTACAGCGACGACGAGCCGTTCGACACGTTCGGCGTTTCGAAGCTGCCGTTCGTGACGATGTCGCCGGAGGGCAGCACCGAGCAGGAGACGAGCGCCGCCGCGCCCTCGCCGATGGCCTCTTCGTTGTCGTCATGCGGCTCGGGTGCCGCCATGCAGCCGGAGATCATCAAGGCGAGCGCGAACGCAGAGATCGACGGATAGGTGGTTCTCATGGGAGAGCTCCTCGTTGGGGCGCCGGCATAGCTGGCGCCATGCAGTACGGCGACCTGCCGCACGCTGTGGATTCAAAAATACTTTTTCGATGCGTAAGCGATGCGTAAGCGATGTGTAAACGATGCGTAAACGATGCTTGAGAAGAGATTGCTTGGCCCGGAGGCGGCTCGCGGAAGGCTCTATCCGTCGACCAGCGCTTGCAGCATGCACGACACGCCGGGACGGCCGTTACGAGGCGCTCGCCTCCCGGATCGTGGCCGACTCGAGCTCCCCGGTCCCAGGAGGATCTCGCCCCCTGAGGCGGTGAGGGTCGTCGCCGGCCAGGCGATCGATGGAAGGAGTCGTGCGACCCCGGTCACGAGAGATTCTTGGAGCTGCCAGCCGTAGGGCTGTCTCGTTATATCATGAAATGGGCGCGCGGATCATCCTCTTTCGCATCATCGACCACATCGGCGACAAAGCTCGCCCCTCGGGTCTCATGACAAAAGGCACCATAGAGGGCGCCGTGGGCGCCGAGGGAAGAGGAGGGATAAAAAAATTCTCCCCTCTCCTCTTCGCGCTGTGTTCCCTCTGTGCCTCGGAGGTTCAATTTCCCCCGTCACGGAAGCGGGCGACGGCGCGACGGCGGGTCGCGGCCCTCGGGAGCGAGGGTCCGCGCGCCGGGTCGGCGATCGGCCTGCTCGCGTCGCGTCGCGTCGCGTCGCGTCGCGCCGCGTCGGGAGGCTGCGCGAGGTGCCAGGATCGCGCGTCGTGACGGTGAGCAGCGTCGCGCATCGGCAGGCCGACATCTCCTTCGACGATCTGCAGAGCGGGCGGGCGTTCCGGGGGTTCTCCGTGTACGGGCAGTCCAGGCGCGCGAACCTGCTGTTCACCTACGAGCTCCAGCGCCGGCTCGCGGCGGCCGGCGCGAAGACGATCGCGCTGGGGGCTCACCCGGGCGGGTCGCATACAGAGATCACGCGGAGCGCGCCTGGGTTGTTTCGCGGGCTGAGCCAGCTCGCCTCGCGGCTCGGGCTCGGCCTCGGGCAGAGCGCCGCGATGGGGGCCCTCGCGTCGCTGCGAGCGGCCGTCGATCCGGGCGCGAGGGGAGGAGAGTACTACGGGCCGACAGGGCCGTTCGGGATGACGGGGTTTCCGGTGCGGCACGCGTCGAGCGCACGGTCGTATGACGAGGGCGCGCAGCGGCGGCTCTGGGAAGAGTCCGAGCGGCTCACCGGGGTGAGGTATCCCCTCGGACGGAGACGAGGCGCCCTGTCGACCGGCGGATCGAACGGCCAGGTCTGCTCACCTCTCGCCCGCTCGCCGCTCACGCAGCTCACGCAAGGGGAGCAGCAGCCCGAGAAAGACGACCGAGATCGCGGTCCCCAGGGCAAACAGGCCTGCATAGCCGAGCCGCTGGGCGAGCGTGCCCGACAGCCACACCGCAGGCGACTTCCCGAGCACCTCGACGCTCGCCAGCAGCGTGTAGTGCGTCGCGCCGACCGTTCGACGGACGCGCGACATCATGAAGGCAAACACCGCGGTCGTGAGGGCGCCGCCGAAGAGGTGCTCGGCCACGGTGACCGCGATGACGGCCCCGGCGGTGGGTGGGCCCGCCGCGGCGAGGTACCACTCGCCCGCCATCGCGGCGGACCGGAGCGCCGAGGTCACGCCGACGGCGGCGAGCAGCGGGATGCGCTGCGACAGCAGGCCCCCCGCGAGCGAGCCGACGATCGACGCGACAAGGCCGTACGTGCCCACCCAGAGGCCGATCCGGTGCGGCGGGAAGCCGGCGTCGACGAGGAAGGGCTTGAACATCATGTCGACCATCGCCTCGCCGAGCTTGTAGGTCCCGAGGAACGCGACGACCCAGAGCGCGCCCGGCGCCCGCAGGGCGACGAGCACCGTCGCGAGCACCTCGCGCAGCGAGCGGCGCGCGCGCGCCTCGACCTCGCTCGCCGGCGGCTCGCGCAGCGCGAGCGAGGCGAGCACCGACAGGAGGATGAGCGCCGCCATCGCGCCGAACTGGCCGCGCCAGCCGATCCAGGCGCTCGCCCAGACGAGCAGCCCGCCGGCGACGAGCATGCCGACCTTGTACCCGACCACCTGCGCGGCGTTCGCCAGGCCGAGCTCGCCATGACCGAGCAGGTCGATCGCGAGCCCGTCGACCGCGATGTCCTGGGTGGCCGCGAGCAGGTTCATCAGGAACACCAGCGCGAGCAGGGCGCCGAGGTGGCGCGACGGCGGGACGAACGCCGCGGCCGCGCACGTGAGCGCGAGCAGCACGCCGAGCGGCAGGATCCACGAGCGGCGCCTGCCGAGCCGCTCCCACCCGAAGCGGTCGACGAGCGGCGCCCAGAGCGCCTTCGCCACCCAGGGGAGCGCGAGCGCCCCCGCGAAGCCCACGCCGGAGAGCGAGACGCCGCTCGCCCGCAGAAAGACGGGCAGCGCCGTCGCCTGGAAGCCGAACGGGATGCCCTGAGCGAAGTACAGCGCGCCGAGGGCGGCGATCTTGCCGGCGCGCGTTTGGTCTGCCACGACCGACAATCGTAATCGAGCGGACGAGCTTCGGTCGCCCGAAACACGGACACTGGGGGTCGATCTCGGTTCGATTGCGATCCCGCCTCGATGACCACGCCGCACCGACTCACCACGCCTGCCGACCGGGCGAGCCAGCGCCGATGATCGCCGACACGTTCTCTCCGCGGTCGCTCGCGCCGGCTGGAACGGTCCGGGTGCGGTGGCTCGGCGCGGCCGGGCGGCGCGCGACGTGAGGATGGGCGTGCTGCCGCTGCTGGGAGAGGTCTGGATCTAGCGGCGCCCGCGCCGGGCGCCGCCGAGCCTCCCCCGCCCGCCGGCCAGCCCCCGCGGCTCGGATGACGCTGCGGCCGCGCGGTGGCAGGCTTCCACGAGCATGAGCGCCCGTTCGACCGTCATCGAAGTACCGCCTCGGTTTCGTGTGATCCTCGGTCCGCGGGACGAGGAGATCGACGAGCGCACCATCGTCCTCGGCCCGAGCCACGCATTCGGCGACGGCCGGCACGAGAGCACGCGGATGTGCCTGCAAGCGCTCGCGTCGTTCGCGCCGCGAAGCGGCTTCCGCCTCTTCGACGTCGGGTGCGGAACAGGCATCCTTTCGATCGGCGCCGCGAAGCTCGGCGGCGAGGCGATCGGGGTCGACATCGACGCCGCCGCGATCGCTATCGCCGAGGAGAATGGACGGCGGAGCGCGGTGGAAGGTCGCGTGAGCTTCGCGACGACGTGGCCGGACGGGACGTTCGACATCGTCGTGGCCAACATCCTTCGCGGTGTGCTCGCGGAGCTCGCCCCCCGGATCGTGGCTCGCCTGGCTCCGCTAGGGACGTTGATCCTCTCGGGGCTCGTGTCCACCGACGCTCCGGAGATCGTCGCGCGGTATGCGCCGCTCCTTGCCGGTCGTCGACCGGAGATCTTCGAGCGGGGCGCGTGGCGTACGCTCGTGTGGCGCCTGACCGCACGACCATCGCCCTGAACCCGATCCGAAGCGCGACGCGGAACAGAACGTGTCCCGCGTCCACCCTTCGTGTCACCCGAAGCGCACGCTGTAGATGGGCGGCAGGTTCTGGGCGATGGCCTGCCAGCGCTCTCCGCCGTTGCTGCTCACATAAAGATTGCCGGTGGTGCTGCCGAAGGCAAGCTCATCGCCGCTGAGGGCGAGGGCGTGCCGGTACACGACATCGTACGCGTTCTCCTGAGGCAGCCCCTCCCGGAGCGCCTGCCACGACTGTCCGCCGTCGCGCGTGCGGGCCACGAAGAGGCCGCCGCCGATGGTCATGCGCTGTTGATCCGACACGCCGGGCACCACCCAGGCGGTGCGCCCATCCTCGTCGTGCGGGACGATGGGAAAACCGAAATGGACGCCCTGCTCGGGCTGGCTCACCTTCTTCCACGTCGCGGCGCCATCGCTGCTGTAAAAAACGCCGCAGTGGTTCTGCTGCCAGACGTGCTCGGGTTGACCGGGGCAACACTGGATGAAGTGAGCGTCGTGCCCCCACTCGGCTTGCTGCTCGGGCAGATAGTCGTTGGTCAGGCCCTTGTTTCTGCCGTGCCAGGTCTTGCCGCCGTCGCGGCTCTCGAGCACGCCTGCCGTCGAGATCCCGACCCGCACGCGGTCGGGGTCGCGCGGGTCCACGTCGATCGAGTGGATGCCGGCGGCGAACTCGCCGCCCTCGGACGCCGGCGTGCCGAACCAGTGCGTCTTGCCGCTGCCGTCCCCGTCGAACAGGTTTCCACCGCGGCTCTCGTGATCCCAGAGCGGACGGTTGAGCTCGAAGCGCTCTCCCGCGTCATCGCTGACGAAGAGCCCTCCCGGGATGGTGCCGACGTAGATGCGGCCCGGCGCGCCGAAGCCGATGACCCATAGCTTGAGCAGCGTGGCCGGGCGCATCGTGAAGCGGCTCTCTCCCTCGCCCTCCTGCCCCGGGTCCGGCGGCGACAGGTACCGTGCGCCTTCGGGATACTTGATCTGCGAGGGGGCGTCCTTCCACGTCTGCCCTCCGTCCCGGGACGTCGACAGCTTGGCGCCCCAGTGCCCGAAGCCGAGCGCCGCCCACAGGCTGCCGTCGTGTGGATTGGCCGCCACATAGTTGGCGCACACGCCCGCATGACCCGCGAGGCGCAGGCGATAGCCGGTCGCCCCGCGCTCCGCGATGAAGGTGCCTTTGCGTGTACCGATGAGAAGTCGCTGGACCATGTTGTCGAGAGCTCCTGTCTGGGGTGGTTCGAGCGGGGCCGGCGTCCGGGGACGTGCCGCGGCGCGTGGCTCAGCCGCCGCTGAGGGCTTGAGCGATGAAGACGCTGGTGTCCGAGGAGACGGCATCGGTGAGGGCGCGTCGATCGACGATCATCTCCCCCGCCACGAACACATTGACGTGTTTGCGCAGCCGGCCTCGCTCGTCGCAGATATAGAACGCCACTCCGGGCGCGAGCTCTTCGAGGCGCTGGACGACCCCGGCCACGGTCGACGCTTCGATGGAGAGCGGGCCCCCGGCGAGCTGAGGAAACAACGTGGGCAGATGAGTGCTGAACTCGACGCGCGCCATCGGCCGACGATCGCACATCGGGCGCCCTCCGTCGAGCCCGGAGGGGCGGCCGCGCAGCAGCAGCCTCCCCACCGTCGAGCTCCACTCCGACACCTGGTGACATGGCGCCCGGCGGCCTGAGCCCTCCCTCCGCCTGCTGGTCCCCTCCGGACCGGCGGCCGCGCGCCTCGAGATCGCCATTGCAGCTGGCCCGCGACGGTGGCCTCCTGGATCTCGGGGACGAATGTTCGAACATCAGGATGACGTCGCCGCATGGTGGAGACCCGAGCCCGGGGACGCGGGAGTGAGCGCCTCGGATGGGGTGGGAGGCGAACGCGGCTCCGGGGCCATCGGACGCTCGCTGTGCCCGGTCCGTGTCATGCGCGCAGGCGCCAACCGCATCATCGCGACGTCAGGAGGAGCAGCGTCATGGGCTTTGCGAGGAAGGTAGTATGGATCACCGGCGCGTCGTCGGGCATCGGTGAGGCGCTCGCGCTCGCGTTCGCCGGAGAGGGAGCCAGCGTCATCCTCTCGGCGCGGCGTACCGATGTCCTGGAGCGCGTGGCGAGCTCGTGCGCGACGCCTGCTCTTGTGCTTCCGTTCGACGCGACGCACCTCGACGCGCTGCCGGCCGTCGTGCACCGCGCCTTTGCGTGGTCGGGCGCCGTGGACATGCTCGTCAACAACGCGGGTATCTCGCAGCGCTCGCTCGGCGTCGACACGTCGTTCGAAGTCTACCGGCACATCATGGAAGTGGACTTCTTCGCGCCCGTCCGGCTCACGCAGCTCGTGCTCCCGCGGATGCTGGAGCGCCGCTCGGGTCACCTCGTGGCGGTGGCCAGCATCGCGGGCAAGCTGGGCGTTCCTTTCCGGACCGGATACTGCGCGGCCAAGCACGCGCTCGTGGGGTATTTCGATGCGCTCCGCGCCGAGGTGGCGGACCGAGGCGTGCAGGTCTCGGTGGTCACGCCGGGGTTCGTGCGGACCGCCATCGACGTCAATGCCCTTCGCGGCGACGGGACCACGGCGGGCTCGGCCGACCCGAACATCGAGGCCGGCATGGATCCTTCCGAGGCTGCGGCCGTCATCCTGGGTGGGCTCGACAAGGGCAAGCGCGAGATCGCGGTGGGCAAGCGCCGTGATCTCGCGGCCCTGCTGCTCAAGCGGCTGTGGCCCGAGAGGCTCTTCGACGTCATGGCCGCGCGGGTCTCGAAGCTTGCTTGATCCTGATCGCAACCCACGCAAGGAGCACCCCATGCAGCCCCGAGCGACAGCCAGCGACACACCCCTCGACCCGGATTGCCGGCCCGGCGCGCCGCCCATCGACATGGCGCTGAACCACGGCACCTACTGCTCCGAGCGGTGCGCGGACGTCATGAGGCGCCATGACGGCAACGTGGCGCTGCGGCGCTATCCAGCCGCGGACAACGGAGATCTCCGGCGCGCGCTCGCCGAAGACGCAGGCGTGCGACCGGAGAACGTGCTGGTCGCGAACGGGAGCGGCCCGCTGCTCAAGGCATGCATCCCGTTCCTCATCGAGAACAAGATCAAGCGCTCGGCGATGCGGACCCTGCGCTTCCTGTTGAGGCGTGTCGCGTACCCCATCATCACCACGCGGCTCACCTATTCCAAGGTGCCTGCCTCGGGCGTCCGGGTGGGGCTGCGATGCGAGCTGCTCCCGCTGGGTCCGGAGAACGGCTTCGCGCTCGACGTGGAGATGCTCGCATCGCGGCTCTCACGGCAGGACGGCCTTGTCTACCTCTGCAACCCCAACAACCCCACGGGGAACGTCCTCATCACGAGGCGGGAGCTCGAGCCGCTGCTCGCCCGGTTCCCTGAGTCCTGCTTCTTCATCGACGAGGCGTATGTCCACTACCTCGAGGACAGCCCGGGCACCCGCATGACGGACCTGGTGCTCCGCCATCCCAACCTGGTGGTGCTGCGCAGCTTCTCCTTTGCCCACGGGCTCGCGTCGGTGCGCGTCGGGTACGCCGTGGCGGACCTGCAGCTGGTGGCGCAGATGGAGGCCAGGCTGACGCCTCACCGTGTCGGGCAGCTGGCCGCAGAGCTCGCGAAGGCGTCGTTGCAGGACAGAGGACACCTCGGGTTCGTCCGGCAGCAAACCGGGAGGGAGCGCGCCAGGCTCATGGCGGCGATCGGCGGTCATCGCCCTTTGGAGGCCTTCCCGTCGAAGACGAATTTCATCCTGTGCCGCGCGCGCGGGGCGTGGTCCGGGGCGAAGGTCCACGACGCGCTGCTCGCTCGAGGCGTGAAGGTGAAGGTCTTCGAGCCGTTCGGCGAAGAGCGATACGATGAATACTTCCGCGTGACCGTCGGCCTGCCGGCGGAAAACAGCTGTTTCATCGAACAGCTCGACGCCGTGATGAGCCCGCGCCGCGCAGCGGCGGCCAGCGTGGCGGCGTGGCGCGAGGCGCCGCGCGCCGCTACCGTCGAGATTCAAAAACTCGGCGAGAGCAGAGAAATTGGGTAAGCGAGTGGGTCGTTGGAGGACAAAAGTGTTCGCGTTCGACTCGTGATGTGTGGCTGACCGGACAGGTTCTGGTAGGTTCTAACCTCGGCGCTGTTGAGTCTCAGCGCCGGGAACCCATGTCAGCGCCGATCCATGGGGTCGGCGCTCGCACCAGCTCGTGCCTTTCGTCGGGCGCGGCGTGGAGGACACGGTGAACCCCGAGCATCACACGCATCGCTGGCCTTTCGAGCTCCCGGGCTCAAAACGCAGGTACGCTGCGCCGCTCTTGCTCGCGCTCCTCGCGGCTTGCAACGGCCAGATCGGCGGACCTGGCCAATCCACGCCGCCCGGCTCGGGCTCCGGGAGCGGCGGGGACAGGCCTGGAAGCGCCCAGGCCCCGGAAGACGTGCTGGCCTCGCCCTTCTGCCAGACGCCGCAGCCCGGCGCGTCGCCGCTCCGCCGCCTCAGCAACTACGAGTATTCCAATACGCTGAAAGATCTCTTCTCCGGCGTCTCGGGCGTGGCCTCCACCATCGACACGGTGGTCGCCACGTTCCCGAGCGAGCCCGAGTCGCTCGGCTTCCGCAACAACGCGAGCTTCTTGACCGTCGGCTCGCTCGTCGCGCAGAAGTACCTCGACGCCGCGGAGCAGATCTCCGCCGTCGCGGCGCAGGCTCCGGGCCTTGTCTCCTGCGATCCGGCGGCGCTCGGCGAGCTCGAGTGCGCCAGCGACTTCATCCGCACCTTCGGCGCCAGGGCGTACCGAAGGCCGCTCACCGAGGCCGAGGTCCAGAGCTACGAGGAGCGCTTCACCGCAGGCTCGGACGGGCACACCTTCAAGGACGGCATCGAGTGGGTCGTCTTCAGCATGCTGCAGTCGCCGAACGTGCTCTATCGCGTCGAGCTCGGCCAGGCGAGCACGGGGGACGTCACCGAGCCCACGCCGTACGAGATGGCCTCGCGGCTCTCGTACCTGATCTGGCAGTCGCAGCCGGACGCGGAGCTCACGCGCGCGGCGGCGGCGGACGAGCTCGGCACGCCGGAGCAGGTCGAGGCCCAGGTGCGGCGCATGCTCGCCGATCCCCGGGCCGACCGCTTGCTCGAGTACTTCGACCAGTGGCTCGACATCGACCTCCTGAGCGGCATGACGCGCGATCCGGCGGTGTATCCGGACCTCGTGCCCCGCCTGCCCGGCCTGCTGCAAGAGGAGACGCGCACGTTCGTGAAGAGCTTGTTCTCGAGCCCGAGCGGCTCGTTCGACGAGCTCTTCACCGCCGAGTACAGCTTCGTGAACGGCGCGCTCGCGCGGCACTACGGCGTGGACGGCGTGAGCGGCGACGGCTTCGTCAGGGTCGACATGCCCGGCCGCTCGGGCGTGCTGACCCAGGGCATGATGCTCACGCACGACAAGGCGACGCGCACCTCGATCGTCCGGCGCGGCCTCAAGGTGCGCACCGATCTCCTGTGCGCGATCGTGCCCGCTCCCCCCAACGACGTGAAGCTCGATCTCGAGGGCCTGGGAGAGGGGCTCTCGCAGCGCGAGCGCCTCGAGCTCCACCGCAGCGAGCCGAGCTGCGCGGGGTGCCACGCGATGATGGATCCCCTCGGCGTGGTGTTCGAGTCGTTCGACGCCGTGGGCCGCGCCCGCACCACGGACGAGGAGGGTCGGCCCGTCGCGACCTCGAGCGACATCTCGCTCACGCGCGACGCCGACGGCCCCGTGGCGAACGCCGCCGAGCTGGGCCAGCGCCTCGCGCAGAGCGAGCAGGCGCGCGCCTGCTACGTGCTGCAAAACTTCCGCTTCTCCCACGGTCGCGACGAGACCGACGCCGATCGCTGCTCGATGGCGGCGCTCTCGGTCGCGTTCAAGGAGAGCGGCTACAGCCTGTCCGAGCTCGTTGTCGCGCTCACGCAGACCGACGCCTTCCGCTACCGCCCCGTGATCACCCCGGAGAGACCATGAAACCGCTGAGCCGCCGTACTTTCCTGCGTGGCGCATCCGGAGTTGCGCTCGCGCTTCCGTTCCTCGACGCCATGCGCCCGAGCCGCGCGCGCGCCCAGACGACGCCCTCCCCGCGCCGCATCATGTTCGTGTTCCAGGCGAACGGCGACGAGACGGCGAAGCGCTTCAGCGCCGGCGGTGAGACGAGCTTTCAGCTCGGCGAGTTCCTCGCCCCGCTCGAGCCTTACCGCGAGGATCTCGTCTTCCTCAACAAACTGCACAAGCATTTCTACGACTTGCCGGAGGCCGAGCGGGCCGACAACCACCAGCAGGGCGGCAGCTCGCTCGCGCCGTGGAAGTCCGGCACCGGGTCGTTCCCGATCGGCGGCACCGAGTCCACGATAGGTTACGTGGAGGGGCCGAGCGCCGACTACGCGATCGGCGGTCGCGTGCTGGAGGCCGACGAGAGCGTCGCGCACCGGCACCTCGTGTTCCGCGTCGGGAACAAGCGGAACGACATCTGGAACACGCACGCCCACGCGGGTCCCGTGGGCAACCAGAGCCCGATCCCGCCGGAGACCGACCCGTACGAGGCCTACGCCCGCATCTTCGCCTTCGCGTCCGGCGAGGGG
This sequence comes from Sorangium sp. So ce590, assembly GCF_051521365.1. Taxonomy (NCBI): domain Bacteria; kingdom Pseudomonadati; phylum Myxococcota; order Polyangiales; family Polyangiaceae; genus Sorangium; species Sorangium sp. So ce590. Next base: position 1,329,221 of record NZ_CP150346.1, on the reverse strand, counting down.
GCCGCGCAGCAAGAGGTGCTGAGGCGCCTGGCGAAGAAGCAGTCGGCCATCGATCTCGTGCGCGAGGAGGGCAACTCCCTCCTCACAAAGCTCGGCGCCGAGGACCGCGCCAAGATCCAGCAGCACCTCGATTCGATGCGCGACGTCGAGCGCGCGCTCCAGACCGGCAACGACGCGGCCGCGTGCGTGCAAACCTCGCTCGGCACGAGGCTCGACCCCTACGCCGACGACAACCACGTGATCATGGGCGAGCTGTTCTTCAAGATCAGCGCCCTGGCGTTCGCCTGCGATCTGACGCGCGTGGTGAACTTCAACTGGAGCGGCAACACGAGCAACCGCGTCTACTCGAGCCTGGGCCTCAGCGAGGGTCACCACGACATCTCGCACAACAGCGACGCCGCCGCGTTCGCCGACGTGCGCAAGATCCACAAGCACCTCTGGGAGCAGAACACGAAGCTCTACGAGATCTTGAAGAACACGAGCGACGGCGACGGCACGCTCTGGGATCATACGCTCGTCGTGCACTGGAACGAGCTCGGGCAGGGCGACACCCACAGCATCGAGGACAGCCTGGTCGTCTTCGCGGGCAAAGCTCACGACCACTTCCGGCGCGGGCGGCTCGTCGACTTCCGGGGCGATCGCTCGTTCGCCGACATGCTCGTGAGCTGCTTCAATTACATGGGCTTCGACGACGTCAAGAGCTTCGGCGAGGACGTCTTGAACGCTGGGGGCGCCCTGCCGCTCACCTGAGCAGGCGCCCCGACGGCTGCGGCCCTCTTCCTCTGCCGCGCGGCAAGCAGCCGGGGCCCCCCGATGCAATTGACGCCCCGGTAACTCTCCTCTTCCGAGGGCCAACCCCTGTGCGCGCGACCCCCCTCTCCGGGGCCGACGCGGCTCCGGATGGACCGGCGCTTGCTACCTTCCCCGGCGCCGTGAACCGCGCGCCCACGAGCGGAGGCCACAGATCCCCGACGACGGCCTTCGCCGCGCTGCACGGCATGAGGGCCAGGGAGGCGAGCCTGAGAACGTTCATGCAGGTCGTGAGGGCGCTGGGTGTGGCCGCCGCGATCCCCGCGACGGCCGCCTGCGCGCGCGGCGTCGATCCGGGCGACGAGGGCCGTCCCATCGGACCTTCGGCCCCATCCCCCGGCGCCGCGACGCAGCGGCGCCACGGCGACGGGTGGGAGATCATCCAGACGGCCGACTTCAACGCCGACAGGATGGCGGATGTGATCTGGTACGACGCCGAACGAAACCGGATCGCCGTGTGGTTGATGAACGGAAGCGACCTCCTGGCGCCCGGACCGTTCATCCCGGGGCCCGGCGGCGACGGCTGGGTCGTCTGGGCGAACGATTTCGACGCCGACAGCATGGCGGACCTGCTCTGGTCCCATGAGGAACGGCACCTGATGGCGGTCTGGCTGATGGACGGCAGCCGCCTGCGCGCGCCCGGACCGTTCATTCCAGGGCCGATCGGCGGTGGCTGGACCGCCCTGCCCGGCGATTTCGACTTCGATCGGATGGCGGACGTGCTCTGGCTCGATCCCGATCAGAACCAGATGGCGGTCTGGCCGATGAACGGCACCCAGCGGCTCGCGGCGGGGCCCCCGATCCCGGGTCCGATCGGCGGCTTCAGCTTCGGCTTTCCGGTCGACGTCAATCTCGATCGAATGGCGGATGTGATCTGGATCGGTATCGAGCAGGACCTGATGCTGGTCTGGCTGATGCACGGAGGCCAGCCGCTCGCGGCGGGGCCCGTGATTCCGGGGCCGATCGGCGACGGCTGGGTCGCTACCGGCGTGGGCGATTTCAACGCCGACGGCATGATAGACGTGCTCTGGGGCAACGAAGAGAGCGGGCTGATAGCCGTATGGCTGCTCGCAGGGAGCCAGCTGCTCGCGGCGGGGCCCGTGATCCCGGGGCCGATCGGCGACGGGTGGAGCGCGCGCGCCGCCGGCGACGTCAACCTGGATGGGATGGCGGATGTGATCTGGCAGAGGGCCGGGACGAGCGAGATGGCCGTATGGCTGATGGAGGGGAGCCGCGTCCTCGCGCCGGGGCCGGTGATCCCGGGCCCTCGCGGCGGCGACTGACCGGCGCCGCCGGTGGACGCGGCTCGCCGTCGGCGAGCTCGGCGTCGCTCGTCACCCCGGGCACGCCGCGGCGCATCCCTTGCCGCCGCAGTCCACGCCGAGCTCGTCGCCGTTCTCCACGCCGTCCTTGCAGGTGGGCTCCTCGCAGGCGCCGGCCCAGCAGACGCCGCTCGCGCAATCCTCGCCGGACGCGCAGCCGCCGCCCTCGGGGCAGAGGCGAGGGCACGCGCCGCTGCAGTCCACGCCGGCCTCGCCGCCGTTCTTCACGCCGTCGGCGCACGTCGGCGCCTTGCAATGCGCCATCGCGCACACGCCCGACTGGCAATCTGCCCCGGCGTTGCATAGATCCCCATCTCTGCACGGCTTGCACGAACCACCGCAGTCTTGAGCGGTCTCTCCGCGGCTCGCGTCGAACACCAGGTTGACGCAGTGGGCCGGCACGCAGAACACCCCATCACAGGCCAGCCCGGCGGCGCAGTGCAGCGTAGGATCCTCAGCGAGGCACTCGATGCACCGCCCCGCATGGCACCGCCCCGACCCCGAGCTCGGGCAGATCACCCCGTCGAGCAGCGCGTTGAGCGGCCGGTCATAGTCGCAGAGATCGTTCGTGCACTGGTTGCCGTCGTTGTACACGTCGTACGCCGGCACGCTGACCACGCTCCCCTCCTCCGTGCACTCGTCCTGCTTGCAGTCGCCGCGGAGCTGCGAGCCGAGGCGGCCCGGCTTGATCTCGAGCGCGCACTTCCCCTCGACGCAGCGTCCCGCGCCGCACCGCGGGTCCGGCGGGCCGGGACACTCCGCGTCGCTCTTGCACTGCGCCGACGGGTCCACCACGCCCGAGCACTCCGCCGTCCCCTCCGCGCACTCGTCGCAGGGCCGGCACATCAGGAAGCAGTCCGGCTCGTTCTCGCCGCGCGGGCAGCAGACCACCTTGCCCGGCTCGGCGCACTCGCAGCGCCCGTTGATGCAGACGGTACCCGGCACGCTCTGGCCGTCGGACAGACAGTCGTCCGTGGTCGCGCAGTCGCCCCCCACATACGGCTCGGCACCACAGGCGAAAGAAAGTGCAAAACCCATGAGAAACAAAATCGCCAAGGCGCAATGCTTGACAGAGCTCATCGTACGTCCAGTCCTCCGGCACAAGGCTGGGCAGCCGACACCCTGGCGGCCCCAATCCGCCGGGGTGTCGTTGGCCTGCTCCTCGAACAGGCTCACTATGCCGCGCTCTTCCCGCGGCCGTCACGCAAGTTTTCGCCAGTGCGCGGCACGCAGGCGCCGGTGTCCGGTCACGCGCCGGTCAGACCAGGGTCGATGTCGAATCCGTGGTCAGAACACGCCAGTGACCGTAAAGCCATCCGCCGACAGCCGGACGTCGGCCTGGCCGCGCGGGTAGAACGTGTATCCGAGCGTGACGGCCAGGACCGCTCCTCCGGTGATGAGGCCGGCCACCCCGAGCTGCCTGAGGGTGCGCATCTCGCCGTGGGCCGCGACGGCTTGCTGGCAAATCGGCCAGCTCGCCCGGAAGCAACCGTTCGGCCCTGCGGCGCGGGCGTAGGCGAGGACGGCTTCCTCGCGCTTCTCGGCGCCGGCGAGCAGCACGCCGCCGACCACCGCGAAGGTGACGGACAGCCCGAGGCCGCCCTTGACGAGGGTGGCATCCGGCCCCGGTCGCGCGGGCGGAGGAGGCGCGGGGCTCTGTCGCGCGGCGCGCGGCCCCTCGGGCGGCGGGGGCGGCGGGGGGAAGGTCAGCCTCACTTCCCGCGTCTCGCCGCGCGGGACGTCGACCTCGGCCGAGGCTGTCTTGCCGTCCAGCGCCGCGCGCACGACCCGGCGCCCGGGCTCGACGGGGATGGGCTCGTCGCCCTCGATCTCGGCCGGCGCGCCGTCGATCGTGACCGCCGCGCCCGCGGGCGCGAGGATGCGGAGCTCGCCGGCGAGCTGGCGCGCGCGCGCGAGATCGACAAGCCGCGACTCGTACAGCGCGCGCTCGTCGGGGGTCCTCGGCGCGCGCATGATCTCCTTGCAGAGCGACAGCCAGCGCACGGCGGCCGGCATATCGCCGATCCGGAACGACAGCGCGCCGATGTTGCAGGCGGCCACCTGGGAGCGCTCGAGCTTCCACACCGCCATCCACAGATCGCGCGCCTCGGCGAGCCGCGCCTCGTCGACCGCGGCGTGCGCCTGCGCGACGAGCCGGTCCCGGGCGCTGGACGGAGGCTCGGCCGCGGCGACCGCCGAGATCGACAGCAGCGCGCCGGCCAGCGCCGGCGCGACGGCACGACGGATGTTCCTGTGCATGGGAATGGCCCTCCTCGCCCCGGCTCGGGCGCGCGGGGGCGCCGCGGGGCCGCCCGCCGGGGCGCGCGACGGGTCACGTACCAGAACGAGGACGGCCGTGGAAGGAGCGGCGGCGCCCGGGCGGGGTGAGACCCCCACCGGGGCGGGTACTGCACCCGCGGATGTGGTGGTCGACCCCCGCGGGATCTGGCCATCGACCAGAGCGAGGGGGGTGCCCACGCCCTCCACACCTGGCCGGGCACCTGCTCGTGGGGGGGGGTCGACCCCCCTCACGCCTGGCCGGGCACCTGCTCGTGGGGGGGGTCGACCCCCCTCACGCCTGGCCGGGCACCTGCTCGTGGGGGGGGTCGACCCCCCTCACGCCTGGCCCTGTGCCTGGTCGCGGGGGGGGTTCCACCCACGTCAAGCCTGGCCGGACGTCAGGTCGCCGGCAGGTTGGGCCCCGCCAGACCTGGCCCTGCACCTGATCGAGGGGGGGTCCACTCCCATCAAGCCTGGCCGGGCCTCGACGCGTGGCGGGGTCCACCCCCACCACGCCTGGCCCCGCATCGGGTCGCCGAGGGGGCGGGAAGTTCTCCGAAGTCGTCTGTCTCCCCCGTGAGAAACCGCCATGCGCAAGCGCGACGAGCCGTGCATCCCAACGTGATCGGCGCTCCAGCTCCCGATACCCCTCACGACCCGGCGCGCAAGAACGCCACCTTGATCCGCTTCTTCCCCCACCCCGAGAACTTCACCGTCGCGATCGGATCCGCCCCCGGGTCCACGCTCTCCACCACGCCCGGCCCGAACCGCTCGTGGAACACCCGCGTCCCGCGCCGCAGCACAAGCCCCTCGCCGCCATCGCCGCCCGCGTCGACCGCCTCCCGCTCGACATATCGCTCGCCCGGCGCCCGCTCGGGTCGCTCGACGCCGCGCGGCGCCGGCGCCCTCGCCGGCTCGCCTTCCGCCGCGAACCGCGACCACGCCAGCCGCTCCTCGGGCTGCGCCGCAGGCCTCCGATCCCGGCCCTCCCAGAAGCCACGGGCCTCTCCCCCGCCGCCGGACCGGGACCCGGCGTACCCGCCGCCCCCGACGTCGCCCCGGCGCTGCGCCATCATCGCCGTCGGCGTCGCCATCGGGCGCACCGCGGCCGGCGGGAGGTCGGCCAGGAAGCGGCTCGGCAAGCCGTAACGCGTCTGGCCGAAGATCGCCCGCCGCGCCGCATGCGTGATCCAGAGCCGCGCCCGCGCCCGCGTGATCGCGACGTACGCGAGGCGGCGCTCCTCCTCGATGTCACCCTTGCGGTTCGGATCCTGGCTCCGGAACGGGAACAGGTCCTCCTCCATGCCCGTCAGGAACACGGCATGAAACTCCAGCCCCTTCGCGGCGTGGATCGTCATCATCGCGACCTTCGGCATGTCCACGAGCGCGTCGACGTCCGACACGAGGCTCACCCGCTCCAGGTAGCCCGAGAGCGTCGCCTCGTCGCCGGCGGCGGTCGTCTCCTGCTCGTAGTCCACGAGCGACTGCACGAGCTCGCGCAAGTTCTGGAGCCGCGCCTCGGCCTCGACGCTGTCGTCCTGCTCGAGCATCCTCGCGTAGCCCGACCGCGCGAGCACCTCCTCGGCGAGCGCGCTCGGCGACGCGCTCTTCGCCTCCGTCATGAGCCCCTGCATCAGATCGCGGAAGCCGAGCAGGCTCCGCTTCGCCGCCGTCGGCAGCGGCGGCAGCTGGCCCCCCGGCATCTCCGACGGCGGCACCGCCCCCTCCACGAGCGGCGTGATCGCCTCGTAGAGCGACACGCCGAGCACGTCCGCCGCCTGGATGAGCTTGTCCACCGTGCTCTGGCCGATCTTGCGCGCCGGCACGTTGATGATGCGGTTGAGATCCACGTCGCTGCGGGGGTTGGCCACGACGCGCAGGTACGAGAGCAGGTTCTTCACCTCCGCCCGCTCGAAGAAGCGCGTGCCGCCGATGATCTGGTACGGGATGCGCGCCTCGCGCAGCACCTCCTCGAGCACGCGCGACTGCGCGTGGATCCGGTAGAACACCGCGATCTCGTTCGGAGAGACGCCCTGCGCGATGAGCTCGCGGACGCACTCGACCACCCACGCCGCCTCGTCGTGCTCGCTGTCGGCCGCCACCACGTCGATCGGCGCGCCGTCCTCGTTCGACGTCCAGAGCTCCTTCGGCTCGCGGTCCGAGGCGTGGCGGATCACGCCGAGCGCGCCGCGCACGACGTGCCCCACGGAGCGGTAGTTCTGCTCGAGCTTCACCACCTCCGCGTGCGGGAAATCGCGCCGGAACCCGCGGACGATCCGGACGTCCGCGCCGCGCCAGCGGTAGATGCTCTGGTCGTCGTCGCCGACCACGCAGAGGTTGTCGTGGCTCCTGCAGAACGCCCGGACGAGCCGGTACTGCACCTGGTTCACGTCCTGGAACTCGTCGACGAGCACGTGGCGGAAGCGCCCCCGGAGATCCTCGCCGGCCAGGCTCTCCGGGTCCTCCGCGAGGCGGAGCACGGCGAGCAGGAGGTCGTCGAAGTCCACAGCGCTCGCCGCCTTGAGGTGCCGCTCGTAGGCCTCGAAGCACCGCACGATGGCGTCGTCGAAGTAGCCCTTGCGCTCGAACTCGCCGGGCCCCCGCCCCTCCTGCTTCTCGGCGTGGATGCGCGAGAGCACCTGGCGGGGCGGATAGCGCCGATCGTCGAGGTTGAGCTCCTTGAGGACGCGGTTCATGACGGCGCGCTGGTCGTCGTCGTCATAGATGATGAAGTTCTTGTCGAGCCCGGCCGCCTCGTGGTGCCGGCGCAGGAGGCGCGCGCACACGGAGTGGAACGTGCCGACCCAGAGGTCCTTCACGATGTCCGCCCCGATGAGCCCCTCCAGCCGGCGCTTCATCTCGGACGCCGCCTTGTTCGTGAACGTCACCGCGAGGATCCGGTAGGGCGGGACACGGTGCGTCACGATGAGGTTCGCGATCCGGTACACGATGACGCGCGTCTTTCCGCTCCCCGCGCCCGCGAAGATGAGCAGCGGCCCCGCCGCGTGGCGGGCCGCGCGCGCCTGCGGCTCGTTCAGCTCCTCGTAAGGGAGGCCGGGCTCGGGCGGCGGGGGGCGGTCGGCGTCGTGTGCGGCAAAACGATCCACACGGGGGTCGCTAGCACGACCATCGCGCGAGCGGGAGCCCGGCCAGTCCCACCGTACGCCGCCAGGCATCCCCGTTTTTTCCCCCGCAAATCAGGCGCGCTCACCGTAATCTCACACGCGCATGCGCCTCCGACAGAGCACAGGAGGCGCGGTCCGGACGAGCGGCACAGGAGAGACCATGCGTATCGCGGTCACGCACAACCTGAAGATCACGGGGTCCGCCGAGGAAGCAGAGTTCGATAGCCCGGAGACGATCGCCGCCATCGCCGGCGCGCTCGAGCGGGCCGGGCACGAGGTGGAGCGGATCGAGGTCAGCGGGCCGGCCTCCCGGGTCCTCGCGCGGCTCGAGGCGGTCCAGCCGGACCTCATCTTCAACACGGCCGAGGGCCACAAGGGCAAGACGCGCGAGGCGTTCTATCCGTCGCTCTTCGACGAGCTCGGCATCCCGTACACCGGCTCCGACGCCTACACGCTGAACGTCGCGCTCGACAAGTCGCTCACGAAGCGCGTCCTCGCGAGCTACGGCGTCACGACCCCGCGCGCCCGCCTCGTCAACCGGACCACCCTGGAGAGCGGCGCGCTCGACGACATGAGCTTCCCGGTCATCGTGAAGCCGAATTTCGAGGGCTCCTCGAAGGGGATCTCCCGGGAGTGGAGCGTCTGCGAGGACGCGTACCACCTCGCCGAGGTGGTCGAGCGGCAGCTCGCGCGCTTCGAGGCGGGGCTGCTCGTCGAGCACTACATCGCCGGCGTCGACGTCGCGTGCTCCTTCGTCGACGGCCTCAAGGAGGCGAGCGGCGCGCGACCGAACGGCGCGGGCGTCCCCGAGGGGGTCCTCACGCCCATCGAGTTCGTGATCGATCCCCAGGTGCCGGGCAGCTACAACGTGTACGACTTCAACCTGAAGCACGCGAGGCCCGAGCACGTGACGCGCCGGCCCGCGCAGCTGCCCGCGCCCGTCATCGAGCGCATCCGGTCGCTCACCGCGCGCATCGTGCGCGCGCTCGACCTCAAGGACCACGCGCGCTGCGAGTTCCGGGTCACCCCGTCGTCGGTGCGCGGCCAGGGCCACGACGTGCACTTCCTCGAGGTCGACGGGCTGCCCACGCTCCAGCCGGGCGCGAGCGTCTTCGTGGCCGCGGCCCAGCGCGGCGTCGACTTCGACGGCGTGATCCGGGCCATCGTGAGGAGCGCCTGCAAGCGGCGGGGGCTCTTGCCGCTCCTGGAGAGCAACCCGCCGCGCCGGGCGAAGCGGACCGCGCTCCGCGTCGGCTTCACCTACAACATGAAGCGGGGCGAGCCGGCCGCGGCCGACGGGGGCGCTGGCAAGGCGGGCGCCGGCGCCGCGTCCGACTCCGAGGCCGAGTTCGACTCGCCGCGGACCATCCAGGCGATCGCGAGCGCCATCGAGAGCTACGGCCACACCGTGGTCCCGCTCGAGGCGACCCCGGATCTGCCGCGCGCGCTCGCCGCTTCCGGGGTCGACGTGGTCTTCAACATCGCCGAGGGGCTCCGCGGCCGCGGCCGGGAGGCGCAGGTGCCGGCGCTCTGCGAGCTGCTCGGCATCCCCTACAGCGGCTCGGACGCGACGACGCTCTCGCTGGCGCTCGACAAGGGGCTGACGAAGCAGATCCTGCGGGCCGCCGGCATCGAGACGGCCGAGTGGCAGGTGGTCACGACCGGGCGCGAGAAGCTGAAGCCGTTCCGCTATCCGGTGATCGTGAAGCCCAACGCCGAGGGGACCTCGAAGGGGATCACCTCCTCGTCCGTGGTCAAGGACGAGGCCGCCGCGCGCGCCGCGGCGAGGCAGCTCGTCGATCGCTACCACCAGCCGGCCCTCATCGAGGAGTACGTCACGGGGCGCGAGTTCACCGTGGGCCTGCTCGGGGAGCGGCGGACGAAGGTGCTGCCGCCGATGGAGGTCGTCTTCGTCGACCCGCCCTCCTATCCGGTCTACGGCTACGAGGAGAAGCAGGCGGACACGCCGCGGGTGCGCTTCGATTGCCCCGCGCAGCTCACGCCGTCCGAGCTCCGCCGCATCGAGAAGGTCGTGCGCGACACGTTCGCGGCCCTCGGCTGCCGCGACGTGGCGCGGGTCGACCTGCGCATGACAAAGGACGGCAGGGTGTACGTCATCGAGATCAACCCGCTGCCCGGCCTGACCCCCGACTTCAGCGATCTCTGCGTGATCGCGAGGGTGGCGGGGATGGATTACCGCACGCTGATCGGCGAGATCATGGCCGGCTGCCTCAAGCGCCACCGAGAGGCCCGCGCCGCGGCGCCGCAGTCCGCCCTCGCCGCCGCGGCTCCTGCCGCCGCCGCCGCCCTCGCCGCCGCGGCCCCTCCCGCCGCCGCCCCTGCCGCCGCCGCCCCTGCCGCCGCCGCCCCTTCCGCCGCCGCCCTTCCCGCCGCGGTCTCCGCCGGCGCGGGGGGCGCCTCACCGGCGGCCGAGCCCGGCCTGCTGGCCGCGCCCCAGCCGGCGCTCGCCGGGCCCGCGCCGCTCGCGGCGGAGCCCGCCCCCCTCTCCTCCACGGCGTCCACGGCCGCCGTCGCGGACCGCGAGGTCGCCGGCCCGTGAGCGCGCCCTCGGCCTCGATCAGGCGCCCTCGGCTGCGCGATCTCGGCGTCGCGATCGGTCGTTTTCCGACCGGTCCCGAGAACGCGATCACGGACGTCACCGGGGTCCGGGTCCACCACGTGACAAAGATCGAGGGCGAGGGCGAGCTCGTCCCGGGCATCGGCCCGGTGCGCACGGGCGTGACCGCGGTGATGCCCGCCGACGGCGACATCTTCCTGGATCGGGTGTTCACCGCCAGCTACGTGCTGAACGGCGCCGGCGAGGTGACCGGCCTCTCGCAGATCAACGAGTGGGGCCTCTGCGAGACGCCGATCCTGCTCTGCAGCACGCTCTGCGTCGGCCGCGTCCTCGACGCGAGCGTCGCGTGGCTCTCGCACCGTCATCCGAGGATCGGCCAGGAGGACGACGTCGTGATCCCTGTCGTCGCCGAGTGCGACGACAGCTTCCTCAACGACACGGTGGGGCGCCACGTGACGCAGGCCGACGTCGAGGAGGCGCTCGACAACGTCCGGGGTGGCCCTGTGGCCGAGGGGAGCGTCGGCGCTGGCACGGGCATGCAGACCTTCCACTTCGCGGGCGGGATCGGCACCTCGAGCCGCTCGGTCCCGGTCGGCGGGGTCGAGTCCACGGTCGGCGCGCTGGTGCTCTCGAACTTCGGCGATCGCGAGCTGCTCCGCGTCGACGGGGTCCCGGTGGGCCGGCTGATCAGCGACCGGTTCGCGCACATCCCGCGGCGGGGCCCGGCCGGCTCCATCATCGTGCTCGTCGCCACCGACGCCCCGCTCATCCACCGCCAGCTCGCGCGCCTGGCGCGGCGCGCCGCGCTCGCGATCGGCCGGACCGGCGGGTACGCGGCCAACAACTCCGGCGAGATCGTCCTCGCGTGGAGCACCGCGAACCGGGTGCCTCGCGTCGCCACCGAGCGATGGAGCGCCCCCCGGTCGAGCCGCTCGCTCAGCGTGCACCCCCTCGCGCCCGGACGGCACATGGCCGAGCTCGTCCTCGACACCGAGATCGACGGTCTCTACGAGGCCACCGTCGACGTGGTGGAAGAGGCGATCCTCAACGCCATGTGCGCCGGCGTCGACACGACCGGCCACAGCGGCCACCACGCCCCCGCCCTGCCGCTCGACGCCGTGGCCGAGATCCTGAAGCGGTACCGCCCGCCGCACCCGTGCGACCCGGCCCCCCTGTTCTAGCGCCGCGTCGCCCGCGCTCCGGCGTTATTCTGGATCCCCGTGGAGGAGCCACTCGTGGGCCGCGTCCTCGTCCCAGAAGCGGCGGAGGACCTTGTCCGTGCCGCTCTCGCGCGCCACGCGGTTGAGCTGGAGCGCGACGATGTCGCTCTCGATGATCTCGGCCACGCGCATCACCCCGAGCTCCAGGCCGAACTCCTGGACGGCGCGGATCTTCTCCGCCACATCGGGAGACATCGGCCGGAAGCCCCGGACATCGGCCTTGATCTTGATCTCCCGCCCCTGGAGGCCCTCGCACGCCTTCCTCAGCTCGCTGACGAAGTTCTGCATCTCTTCGAGGCGGACACGCCCCTCGAGGACGAAATCCACGATGGAGTGGATCCGGTCGACTTTGATCTCGAACACGTTGAGGGACCTCCTGCCAGTTCCCGAAGGGGCGGGATGGGGCCGCAGAATCATACCCCGGATCGCGCGGGGCGAGCCTCGGGATCGCCCCGCGCGCCGGAGAGCCCCCGAGGCCCCCCGGCGCGCGGCGCGCTCTCCGGAGGCTCACGCGCGCAGGGAGCGCGCCCGGAGCCGTGCCTGCCGGGCGCCTGCTCCCCGTCGCGCGCGGCCGTTCACGCCGCGCGCGCCTCGCCGACGGGCGACTTGCCCCGTCCGCGCCGCGCGGCGATCGCCTGCTCGTAGATGGCCTGGTACTGCGAGAGCAGCGTGGGCCATTGCCGCTCCTTCAGGATCCACTCCCGCGCGTTCTTGCCGACGCGATCGAGGCGCTCCGGGTCCTTGAGGGCCTCGACGCACCGCCTCGTGAGGTCGACGCTGTCGCCCGCCTTGAAGACGAACCCGGTCTCGCCATAGCGCACGAGCTCTCCCATCGCCGGCACGTCGCTGACCATCACGGGCCGGGCCATGGCCATCGCCTCGAGGGGCTTCAGCGGCGTCGTGAGCGCGGTCGTCCGGGTCCGGATGCGCGGATAAACGAGCAGGCTCGCCATCGCGTAGATGTTGAACACCTCGTCGTGCGGCACCCGCCCCGTGAACGTCACCTTCGACTCCACGCCTCGCTCGCGGGCAAACGCCTTGAGCTCCATCTCCTGGCCGCCGGCCCCCGTGATCACGACGTGCGCGTCCGGGACCTCCCGCGCGATGTCGCCGATCGACGCGATGAGCGTCTGGAGCCCCTCGTACGGCTGGAAGGTGCCGACATACCCGATGAGCCTCTTCCCGGCGAGCCCGAAGCGCTCCCAGGCGCCCGGCGGGGCCTCCCGCGGCGCGAACTTGTCCGCGTCGACGCCGTTGCCCACCACGTGGAGCGCGTCCGTGCTGCGCACCCGCGGCGCGACCGCGTTCTTCAGGCTCTCGCAGATCGTCACCGTCGCGTCAGCGTACCTGTACACCACCGTCTCGAGGCCGGCCGCGATCTTGTAGGGCACCGAGTCCTCGGCGAACTTGCCCCGGTCGACGGAGGCGTTCTCCCAGAGGTCGCGCACCTCGTAGACGAGCGGCAGCCCGAAGCGGCGCGCCGCCGCGAGCGCCGGCAGCCCGACAAGCATCGGCGAGTGCGCGTGCACGACGTCGGGCTGAAACTCCCGGATCGCGTCCTCGACGCGCGCCTCCAGCGCCCGCACGAGCGAGAGCTCGCGGAGGAGCGGCAGCTTCTTGCCGGAAGGCTCGCGCGTCCGCCAGTACGAGATGCCGCCGATCTCCTCCTTCAGCGCGTCCCCGGACCCCTGCTGCGCCGAGGTCACCACCGCCGGACGCATCCCGTGCTCGGCCTGATGCTTGACGATGTAGTCGCTGCGGATCGTGTACCCCGCAATGACAGGCAACGACGTATGAAGAACATGAAGCACGCGCACGAATCACCGCCCTTCTCTATGATGCGCCGCGCAGCCTACCCGAGGCCGTCGCGACCGTCACCAAGCTCGTCCACGCAGGAGCGCCGCGGCGGCGCGGCCCGCCCCGGCCCCTCGCTCCGGCGGCTCGCGGCGCGCGGCGAGGCGAGCCGCGGCGAGGCGAAGCGCCCGCGCGGCGAGGCGAGGCGCCCGAGAGCCTAGCTCTCGCCTGCCCCGTTGCGGTACGCTCCGCCGCCCCATGACCCTCAAAATCGCGATCGTCGGCTGCGGCAAGATCGCCGACGGCCACATAGAAGAGATCCAGAAGATGCCGGAGCGGGCTCGGGTCGTCGCCGTATGCGACCTAGAGCTCCTGATGGCCGAGCAGATCGCGGTGCGCTACGGCATCCCGAGCCACTACGACTCGTTCGACCGGATGCTCGACGTCGAGAAGCCCGATGTCGTCCACATCACCACGCCTCCGCAGTCGCACCTGTTCCTCGCGCGGCGGGCCATCGAGGCGGGCGCCCACGTCTACGTGGAGAAGCCGATTGCGCTCAACCTCTCGGACGTGCGGCGCCTCATCGAGCTCTGCACCGCGGCCGGGAAGAAGATGACCCTCGGCTGGGAGTACCAGTTTGATCCGCCGGCCATCGAGATGCGGAGGCTCATCGGCGACGGCGTGCTGGGCGACCCCGTCCACGTGGAGAGCTGCTTCGGCTACAACCTCTCCGGCCCCTTCGGCACGGCGCTCCTCGGCGACGGCACGCACTGGGTCCATCGCCTGCCGGGCAAGCTGTTCCACAACAACATCGATCACCTGCTGAACAAGATCGTCGAGTTCGTGGACGACGAGCAGCCGAAGGTCACCGCGACGGCCTACGCGCTCCGGGAGAAGCGGTATGGCGACGCGCGCGACGACATGCTCGACGAGCTCCGCGTCACGGTGCAGGGCGCGCGCGTCAGCGCCTACGGGACCTTCTCGTCGCACGCGCGGCCGCCCGGGCACTTCCTCCGCGTCTACGGCACGAAGAACACGCTCCACGTCGACTACACGAGCCGCACGGTCACGCTCGACGCGTCGCCGAAGCTCCCGAGCGCCATCGGGCGCGTCGTCCCGGCCTTCGATCAGGCCCTCTCGTACCTGCGCGAAGGGGGCAGGAACGTGGTGAGGTTCGCCCGCAGCGACTTCCACTTCTTCTCGGGGATGAACCGCCTGATCGCGCTCTTCTACGACAGCATCACGCGGGGCGCGGAGCTGCCCATCTCGTACCGGGACATGATCCGGGTCGCGTGGATGATGGATGAGATCTTCCGGCAGGTCCCGCAGGAGAAGGCGCGCACATGAAAGTCCTTGTCACCGGCTCGAACGGCTTCCTTGGGTCGGCCCTCGTCGACCGGCTGCTCGCCCACGGCGAGACCGACATCCGCTGCCTCGTCCGCCCCGCGAGCAACCGCGCGCGGCTCGAGGAGCTCGAGAAGCGCCACGGCGCCCCCCTCGACGTCGCGGTGGGCTCCCTCGCCACGAAGGAGGCCGCCGAGCGCGCGGTCGAGGGCGTGGACGTCGTCTACCACGTGGCCGCGGCCATGGGCGGCGCGCCCGCGGACATGTTCCTGAACACCGTGGTCGCCTCGAAGAACCTGCTCGAGGCGCTGGTCCACACGGGCCGATCGCCGCGCGTCATCCTCGTCAGCTCCTTCGGCGTCTACGGCGTGGCCGACCTCCCGCGCGGGTACATCGTCGACGAGAACACCCCGCTCGAGTCGCGCCCCGCGCAGCGCGACCTCTACTCGCAGGCGAAGCTCCGGCAGGAGAAGCTCTTCTGGGAGTACCAGGCGCGCTACGGCTTCCCGCTCACGGTGCTCCGCCCCGGCGTCATCTACGGCCCGGGCGGCAACGCCTTCTCCGGCCGCGTGGGGATGAGCCTGTTCGGCGTGTTCCTGCACCTCGGCGGGCGCAACCTCCTCCCGCTCTCGTACGTCGACAACTGCGCCGAGGCGATCGCCATCGCCGGCCGGAGCGAGGTCGCGAAGGGGCAGGTCTACAATGTCCACGACGACGACCTGCCCACGGCCGACGTCTACCTCGCCCGCTACAAGCGCGAGGTGAAGCCGATCCGCTCGCTCTCGGTGCCCTATGTCGCCCTCACCAGGATATCGAAGCTCGTCGAGCGCTATCACGCCTACTCGAAGGGGCAGCTCCCGGCCGTCTTCACGCCGTACAAGACCGCGACGTCCTGGAAGGGGAACCGGTTCGACAACACAAAGCTGAAGGCGCTCGGCTGGAAGCCGCTCGTCTCCACGGAGGAGGGCCTCCAGCGGGCGTTCGCCTACCTCCGGGACCGCGCGACATGACGCGGCGGGCGCCGCTCGCGTCGCTCGCCCTGGCGCTCGGCCTCGCGGGCCTGCTCGCCGGGTGCGACCGGCGGCAGACCCCGGGGCCCCCGGCGGTCCACAGCGGCGCCGACCCGCAGACGCAGGCCGGCGCCGCGGCGCTCGGGGTCGCGGCGCCGGGCGTCGCGGCGCCGCGCTTCGCGGGGCCGCCCGCGCCGGCGGCGGCGCCGGTCAAGGGGCACCCGCGGCTCTGGGTGCGCGCGGCCGACCTGCCGGGGCTCCGGGCGCGCGCCACGCCGGCGAACCCCATGTTCAAGGAGCTCGCCACCGTCACGGCCGAGGCCGTGGCCGCGATGGACAAGGGGAGCATCCCCTCCGAGGGCGACTGCGCCTTCAGCCGCGTCTACTGCGAGGCGCACGCCGAGCTGTTCGCCTTCATGTCGCTCGTCTCGAGCGACGAGGCGGCCCGCAACGACTACGCCGCTCGCGCGCGGAAGATCCTGCTTTACATCGTCGACCGCGTGAACAAGGGAGATCCGAAGGACCCCTTCAACCACAGATTCTCGACAGGCGACCGCGCCCGCTGGGCCGGCGAGTCGTTCGGCCTCACGGTCGACTGGATCTACGGGTACCTCTCGGCCCAGGACAAGGCGGCGATACGGCCCGTGTTCCTGCGCTGGGCGGAGGATCAGCTGAAGTCGTCGACGACGAGCCACGACCACCCCGAGCCGGTGGGCAAGCTGAACGACCCGGCGATGCTGAAGGAGCCGCGGAAGCGCAGGTACGCCGTGAACAACTACTTCACGTCGCACATGCGCAACCTCACGCTCCTGTCGCTCGCGTTCGACGAGGCCGACGATCCGCCGGATCCGAAGCACAGCGGCACCTACCCGCGGCTCAGGGACTACTTCGCCAACGTCACCGGGGCGTGGCTCTACATGACCGACCACATCCTCCGGAACGACGCGCGCGGCGGCGCGCCGCCGGAGGGCTTCCAGTACGGCCCCGCGACGCTCGCCTACGTGAGCCAGACGCTCCTCGCCATCCAGACGGCCGGCGAGGCCGATCCGGCGAAGTGGGGCCCGCAGGTGCACCTCGACGGCAACCCCTTCTGGCACGAGTTCATCCCGGCCCACGTCCACAGCCTGAGCCCCGCCGCGCCGGCGGGCCGGATCGGGCCGACCCACGAGGCCGCGTGGACGGGCGACGGCCAGCGCTACGAGTACACAGATCACATCGATCCGTTCGCGGCGCTCGGCCTCCACGCCCAGAACAGCGGCAACGCCGAGCGCCTCAACGCGCTCCGCTGGATGGCCGTCCACGCGAGCCCGGGCGGCGCCGCCGGCCTCGCGCGGCGCGCCCGCTCGCAGCTCGGCCAGGTCCACAAGCGCCACTCGATCCTGTACTTCCTGCTGCTCGACCCGGCGGTCACCCCGACCGATCCGCGCCCCTCCATCCCGCTCACGCACTACGGCCCCGGCCTCGGCCAGGTCTTCGCGAGGACGAGCTGGGGCCCCGAGGCGGCGTGGCTCCAGTTCCAGCTCGGCTGGGAGCACATCGATCACCAGCACGGGGACGGCCTCAGCTTCGGCTTCTACCGCGGCGGCGAGTGGCTCACGAAGGAGCGCATCGGGTACGGCGCCTTCTTCGGGAGCTCCGAGCAGCACAACACGCTCGCCGTCGAGAACGACCGGAACCGCCGCCACGACGACCCGAACCGCGGCTGGCTCTGGCGGAGCGGGTCCCAGTGGCCGCTCGTGCACACGAACGATCCCCGGGTGCTCGCGAAGAGCTTCGCGCAGGACCACGTCTACGTCCTCGGCGACGCGACCCCGCTCTACAACTCCGACTACGAGAACATCAACGACGTCACGCACGTCAGCCGCTCGCTCGTGTGGCTCAAGCCGGACCACCTCGTGATCTACGACCGCGCCGCGACGGGCAAGGAGGGGCGCTTCAAGCGGTTCTTCCTGCAGACGCCGAGCGCCGCGCTCGTCGCGGGGAAGCTCGCGACCGTCACGACGCCCAAGGGGCAGAAGCTCTTCGTGACCGCGCTGCTGCCGGAGAGCGCCGTCGTCGTGGCCGAGCCGTACAAGCCGACCGGCACCTGGGACACGAAGCCGGCCGAGTTCGAGCCGATGCTCGCGACCTTGCGGACCGAGCCGCCGGCCCCGATGCCGAAGGACGCCCGCTTCCTCCACGTGCTGGAGGGCGCGGCCGGCAACGCCGCGGCGACGCCGGCGACGCTCGTGCGCACGAAGCAGGGCACGCCGTTCGTGGGCGCGGCGGTGAAGGGCACCCTGGTCCTGTTCCCTGTCGATCTGGGCGCCGTGTCCCAGGTGCAGTTCACCTCGCTGCCCGGCGTGACGAAGCACCTCGTCACGGGGCTCGCCCCCGGCGCCTCGTACGACGTGATCCGGAAGCCCGCGGGCGGCGGGGACGAGATCACGATCCGTCCCGGCTCGGCCGCCAAGGCCGACGAGGGCGGCGTCCTCACCTTCTGAGCCGATCGCCCTGCCGCCCGCGGTGGACCTGGGTCGCCCCCGCGCTCGGGGGGCGAGGGGGACTCCCGGTCGGCTTGTCCTCGGCGCGGCGCCCTGCGATAATTTAGGTTCCTTGCCCGCCCCCTCCACGGAGATGTCATGAACAAGAAGCACCTCGTCTCAGCCGGCGCATTCCTCGTCGCGCTGGGCGCCCTGTTCATCCCTATCGAGGGCAAGGCCCCCGCCGCGACCGGCCCGATCGCGAAGGCCACCTCGCTCGATCTGTCGGGCTTCTCGAGCGCCCGGCCCGACACCCCGCTGGATCTCCTGTTCATCCATCACTCCTGCGGTGGCCAGCTGCTCACGGACCCGGGCGCCGAGAAGGAGAAGGCGTCGTGCGTCTACGAGGCGCACCCGAACGGGGGGGGCCTCAAGAAGAGGCTCACGGAGCACGGCTACCGCGTCCACGAGGCCTCCTACGGCAGCGAGATCGGCGAGAACACCGATCTCTTCGACTGGGCGCCCAAGTTCCGCGACAAGATGGACAAGGTGCTCCGGGTCGCGCTGAACGACCAGATGCACCCGGACGGCGTGGTGAACCGGATCGTCGTCTTCAAGTCCTGTTATCCCAACAACCGCTTCGTCGGCGAGGGCACCGCCCCCGGCAACCCGGCCGGCCCGGAGCTCACCGTCTGGAACGCCAAGGCCACGCTGGCCTCGCTCTTGCCCGACCTCGCGAAGCGGAAGGACACGCTGTTCGTCTACGTCACCGCCCCCGCCAACGTCCTCAAGCGCTCGAAGGAGCCCGCGTGGAAGTGGACCGCGAAGCAGATCCTCGGCAAGCCGTCCGAGGCCGAGGTCGCGCAGCGGCAGGCCGACCTCGCCCGCTCGTTCAACAACTGGGTCAAGTCGCCCGACGGCTGGCTCAGCGGCTATGCGGAGAAGAACGTCGTTGTCTTCGACTACTACGACGTGCTCACGAACAAGGGCGAGTCCAACTTCTCCCTGTTCGGCTCGGAGGGGAACACCGACAACCACCCCTCGCGCGAGGGCAACGAGAGGACCGCGGACGAGCTCGTGCCGTTCCTGAACCAGGCCGTGCGCCGCATGGGCCTCAGCACGTAGATCCAGATTGAGATCGAGATCGAGAGGGCGGCGACCGATGTCGCCGGGAGGAGCGAGCGCAAGTTGCTTGACGCAGGCCGCGATTCTCCGGAACGTCCCCCTTCACCCGAACCGCGTCTTCGCTGAGGACCCTCGTCATGCTCGCGCTCCCCGGGGTCATTCTTCTCATCATCTTCATCTACGGCAGGCCCCAGGAATGGGACGAGCGCTTCGAGAGCCTGCCGTTCCTGTACCTCTGGTTCGCCCTCTCCTTCATGGGCATGGGCCTCGACCTCGCCCTGGGCAAGGTCCGGCTGAAGGCGACGCCGCAGCTCCGGTGGGCCATCGTCGTCTACGTCTGGTGCGTGATCACGCTCGGCCTGCGGAACCCCGGCGATTTCTCCGCGAACTTCGTCGCGATCAGCGTGACGTTCGTACTCTTCTTCCTGATCGGGCACAGCCCCGACGGCTTCAAGGGCTTCCAGAAGCTCGCGACGACGGTGCTCGTGATGGGCCTCTTCGTCGCGGGCGTCGCGGTGCACCAGGGGTTCTCGTCGTTTCAGTGCCTCGCGATGACCCAGACCATCGGCGGCTCGCGCGGAGAGGCCGGCATCCCCGACGGCCGGTCCTGCGAGAGGCGCGTGGACTGCCGCGAGGCGCCGGGCGCCGATCCCGAGGCCGAGTACCTGTGCGAGCGCGTCGGCCTCTTCAAGACGTCGACGATCAACGGCCGCGTGCGCTGGCGCGGCGTGCTCCAGGATCCGAACGAGCTCGCGCTCACGTCGGGCATCGTGCTGCCGTTCAGCTTCGCCCTGTTCGAGCAGAAGCGCTCGTTCATGCGAGCGCTCCTGGTCCTCGCCTCGCTGCTCGTGATCGCGACCGCGATCATCCTCACGCAGTCGCGGGGCGGCCAGCTCGTCTTCGCGACGGTGCTGGGCGTCTACTTCGTCAAGAAGTACGGCCTCCGCGGCGCGGTCTTCGGCGCGGTCTTCGCGGCGCCGCTCATGCTCCTCGGCGGCCGCGGCGGCGGCGAGGCGGACGAGTCGGCGAACGAGCGCACCGAGATCCTCTCCGAGGGCCTCCTGATCTACCGGATGTTCCCGCTGATCGGCGCGGGCTACCGCCAGTTCACGGAGCACCACTGGCTCACGGCGCACAACGCGTACCTTCTCGCGCTCTCGGAGCTCGGCCCGCTCGGGATGTTCGCGTGGACGGCGATGATCTATCTCACGCTGAAGATCTCGCTGGTCGCGCTCAAGCGGTACGAGCACGGCGCCCAGTTCGCGATGATCCGCGCCTGGTCCATGGCGATCATGGCCGGGTTCTGCGGGATGATGGTCGGGATCTTCTTCCTCTCGTTCACCTACCACTACGTGCTCTGGATCTACTTCGGCCTCGCGGGGGCGCTGTATTGCGCCATCAGGAGCGTCGACCCGAACTTCTCGATCCGGCTCGAGAAGCGCGACGCGTACCGGCTCATCCTGGCCGACGTCGTCGTGATGCTCGTGATCTTCGCGCTCAGCAGGAGGGGCTAGCTCCGTGCGCCCGAAATCCCGCCGGGGATCGCTGGCGCGCGGAGCTTTGGCGGCCGCGGCGCAGGCGCCGGGGTGCGGGGCGCGCGGCGCCTGCTCAGCGCCCGAGGCCGAGGACCATCACGAGCGGCGTCTTCAGGATGATCGAGAGCTCCATCTGCAGGAACGTCGAGAGCTTCTCGAGCGAGGCGGCGTACGCGAGGTCGAAGAGCAGCTTCATCCGCATGTCGTCGGCCTCGGCCCCCTCCGCCTCCTCGAGGCCGAACGGGTTCGTCAGCGTCGCCTCGAAGGCGGCGACCTCGCTCTCCGCCGGGGCGCGGCCGGTGTAGCCCAGCGACACCTGCGCGAGCCCCGTGATGCCCGGCTTGATGTCGCGCATCCGCTCCTCGAAGAAGGGAATGGCGAGCGCCAGGTTGACAAGCAGCTCCGGCCGCTCGGGGCGCGGCCCCACGATGCTCATGTCGCCCATGAGCACACTCCAGAACTGCGGGAGCTCGTCGAGGCGCGTCTTGCGCAGGAAGCGGCCGACGCGCGTGATGCGGGGGTCGTCCTGCTGGGCGAGCACGGGCCCGGTCATCTTCTCGGCATCCACGCGCATGGAACGGAACTTGCGCATATGGAACTCGACGAACCGCGGGTAGCTGACGCCATCCCGCACCTCCGTGCCGATGAGCATCCCGGCGCGGCGCTGCAAATAGAAGATCGGCCCGGGCGACTCGAGGTAGATGGCCGCGCCGATGAAGGGGTAGAGCGGGAGGGTCAGCGTGAGACCCACGAGCGAGCCCGCGAGGTCGATCGCACGTTTCGCTACACGAACGCCAGGTGTCACTGTTTACCTTGTGGCTCCCATAGTCGAGAACGTGGTAGGGTACAAGCTCGGATGGAGGTTTGGGCGTGATCCGACTCCGCGTACCAGGTTCGTTGACCTATCGCCACCTCGCCCTCCGCGTGGTGGCGGCCGCATGCAAGATGGCCACGCCTGGGAGGGTCGAAGGCGGATCGCCCGGCATGACCCAGGAGGATTTCGAGGACCAGACGGTCTCGGCGTTCGGCGAGGCGTTCAACAACATCGCCATTCACGGATACCGCGATGGGCCACCGGGCGACGTCGACATCGAGATCGAATCCGGCGCGGACGGCATCATCATCCGCTTGATGGACACGGGTCGCAGCTTCGATCCCGCGGCCATCGACAACCCTCCCATCGACGACCTCCCCGAGTCCGGGATGGGGCTCTTCATCATCAAGTCGTTCATGGATGAGGTCGATTACTGTCCTGGCAGCCCGAATGTCCTCCGCCTGGTGAAGCGGCGGGAGGGCAGCTCATGCATCGCCGGCGACGACAGTGAAGGCAGCAGCGAACAAGAGCATTCCGATGCCGATTTCGCCGGGGCGACGGGGCATCGGACGAGCAGTTTTCGAATGCGGAGCGTCTCCCGCTTGGGCGCAGCCCGCGCCGCAGGGGGAATCAAAATCCAATGAGCTATACGCGGACCGATAACGGCAGTGAGACAGTTGTGCAGTTCGAGGGGACCCTCGACGCGGTGACCGCGCCGGAGTTCAGGACGTTGGTGGACGAGCTGGTGGCCGAGAGCCGGCAGAACATCACGCTCGAGCTCTCGTCGCTCCGGCTGATCGACAGCTCCGGCGTCGGCGTCATCGTCTCGCTGTTCAAGCGGGTACGAGCCAACGGCGGCCAGGTGCGCATCGTGGGGCTGCGGGATCAGCCGCGCGCCATCTTCCGCCTGCTGCGCCTCGATCGGGTGTTCCCCACGTGACGCTCGGAGGCGGCGCGCGCGCCGCCGGCCCGGCGATAGCGTCCGCGGCGGCGCGCCGCGACGGGAGCGCTCGGAGCGCTCGGCGCGCCGCTGCGACCGGGGCCGTGGCCACGCCGCTTCCTGCGTGCGCCGGGGGCGTGATGGGCGTGAGCTAGCACGCGGTGAGCACAGGCCGCGTGCAACAAGCTGGCGCTCGGGCGTCGCACGTCTACGATAGGCAGCCGTCTGCCGGACTGGGGTGCGCGTTCTCCGGGTCGGGCGGAGCAAGGGCAACGCAACCTTCGAGGAGCGCGGAATATGGACAAAGAAGATGAACCAGCAGACCTCCGGGCCTAACCCGCCCCAGGAGGCGCTCGGGGCGCTTCCCGTCGATGCAACGGCGCGACCTGGGGGCCCGCAGCCGCCCAGCATCAGCGCGATGATCAACCGGACCCTTGCGCACTGGTACGTGGCGGTGCTCGTGGCGCTCGCGGGGATCGGGTTCACGGTGCTCGTCGTGCAGTCGAGGAAGCCCGCGTACCGCTCCGAGACGGTGATCTTCTACCGGGAGGGTGTGAAGGCGACGTACCTCGGGCCCGACGGGCCCGACCCGCTCCGCACCCTCTCCGCGCGGCTGAAGGAGACGCTGCTCGCGCGCTCCAACCTCGAGAAGGTCGTGACCGAGTTCAACCTCTTCCCCGAGGTCCTCGAGAAGCGGGGCATGGTCGACGCGGTCGACCGGCTCCGCCTCAAGATCACCTTCAAGGCCCGCTCGACCGACACCTTCGCGATCTCGGCCGAAGGGCAGACGCGCGAGCAGGCGCAGGAGGTGACGCAGCGGCTCGCCGACATCCTCGTCGAGGAGACGACGCGCATGCGCAGGTCGCAGGCGAAGCTGACGAACGAGTTCCTCGACGCCGAGCTGAAGCGCGCCGAGCAGGACGTCGAGAAGGCCGAGACCGAGCTCGCGGCGTTCCTGGCCGAGCACCCCGAGTTCGCCGCCGAGCAGAACACGGCGGGCGGCGCGCAGGCCGGCGCCGCCGTCCGCGAGCGGGAGCGCCGCTCCACCACCACCGACCCGACGCTGGAGGCCCTCGAGCGGCAGGTGCCCCGCCTGCGCAGCCGGCTCACCGGCAAGCCGGAGCAGGCGGCGCAGAGCGCCACGGGGCTGCCCTCCCCCGCGCTCGTCCGGCAGAAGGAGCAGGCGGAGCAAGAGCTCGCGACCGCGCGGCGGGATCTGGGCGACAAGCAGTCGCGCTTCACCGAGCAGCACCCCGATGTCCGGGCCGCGGTCGCCCGCGTGAACAACGCCGAGGCGGCGCTGCGGCGCGCCGAGGCGGCGCTCCTCGTGCCGCCCCCGCCGGAGCCCGTGATGGAGGTCCCCGCGACCGACGAGGCCGAGAAGGCCAAGATCAGGGCCCAGCTCGCCAAGATCGAGCGGGAGATCGCGGCGCGCAGGGGCGCGAAGATCGGGACCGCGGCCGACGCGAGCGAGACGGCGAAGGCGATCATCAACACCGAGACCGACTGGTCGCGGCTCAGCCGCGAGAAGGCGCGGGCGCAGCAGCGGCTCGCCGATCTCGAGGGCAAGTCGTTCCGCGCGGAGATGGCGGCGAGCTCGGAGCAGGGCGGCTACTCGGCGCAGATCGAGGTGCTCGACCCGGCGTACAGGCCGAGCGCTCCATCGAGCCCGTCGCGGCTGATCCTCGCCGTCGCGGGGCTCTTCGCGTCCGTCGCGGCCGGGATCGCCGCCGCAGCAGCGCGTGGCATCGTGCTCGACGATCGGGTTTACGACATGGAAGATATCGATCGAATGGCGCTCGCTCCGGTGCTCGTCGTCGTGCCGGCCGCCGCGCGCGGGTCCCGGGGGCGCCGTGGCTGAAGCAGGCGGAGCTGAGCCGGGAAAGCCGCCGCCGGTCGCTTCCTTGGAGCGGGCGCTCGATCAGGTCTGCGACTTCCTGAGTCGCGCGGAGCAGACCGCGCGGGTCCGCGCGCTCGTCATCGAGGCGCGCCGGCTCCGCAACGTGGTCGGCAACTGGCGCTCGATCGCGCCGGATCCGGACGTGCGCGAGGAGATGATCGCCCGCGTCCTGCGCCTCGCGAACGACGCCGAGGACCTGGTCGCGGCGGAGCGCCCGAGCTCCAGCCACGAGGACCCGAACGCCGCGTTCGACTCGCCGACCATCCGCCAGGACCTGCCGCACATGGGGCACCAGCCGCCGCACGGGATGGGGCTGCGCATCGGCCCCGCGCCGATGGCGGGGGGCCATCCCGGCATGCAGCCGCCGATCAAGGGGCCGCCGCAGACCGCGGCGATGTTCCTGGCGGGGCTGTCCGGGGAGCAGCGCGGCGCGCCCCAGGGCCACCCGGCGATGCACGGCGCGCCTGCGCCGGCGCTGCCGCCCGGCCCCGAGCGGCACTTCGCGGGCCCGGTGGTGACGCGCGTCGTGGACCTGAGCGCCACGCTGAGCAGCCCCGGGCTCGTGTCCAGCGGCCCGGGAGCGGCGAGCTCATCGGCGCTGCCGGGGCCGATCGAGCGGGTCGGTGCGCCGCCGGCGCGCGACGTGGGCGTCCGCAACGCGGCGGGGCCTCCTGCGGGCGCGGCGCCGCCGCTGGAGCGCTCGTTCAGCGCGACCTTCCGCTCGCCGCCGTCGCTCGTCTTCGATCGCGTGGTGCCGCCCGCGGCGCACGAGGTGACGGTGCGCGAGGTGCCGCCGCCGCCGCGGCAGCAGCAACAGCAGCCGCCGCCCGAGAGGCCGCTCGAGCGCTCGGGCACCGCCGCGTTCTCCTCGCCGCCGTCGCTCATGTTCAACCGCGTGGTGTCGACCCCGGCGCAGCAGGCCGTGGACGCGAAGCTGCAGTCGCTGGACCCGACGTTCGAGGAGCCGCCGTCGCTGCACATCGAGCACATGCGCTCGCTGCCCGGCGTGCCGGAGAGCGCCGGGCTGCTCCCGGCGGAGTCCCTGGGCGGCCCGGGCGAGGTCACCGTCCGCCCGCTGCCGCTGCCGGACGCCGTGGATGCGAACATCGTGATGATCCACGCGCCGTACTCGCCTCAGGCCGACGCCTACCGGACGCTCCGGCGCAAGCTGCCGTCGGGCTCCGGGACCACGATCGCCGTGACGAGCGCCGGGCCGGGCGAGGGCAAGACGTCGTGCGCCATCAACCTCGCGCTCGCCCTCCGCGAGACCGTCCGCGGGAAGATCCTCCTCGTCGAGGCGAACATCCGCAAGCCCGGCATCGCGAAGGCGCTGCGGTTCGAGCCCCCGAGCTGTTTCACGGAGCAGCTCCAGCGGCACGCCTCCGACCGGTTCGCCCCCTGGGTCGTCGTCGACCAGGCGGCGCCGGCGCCCGCCGTGGCGCCCGGCGACGACGGCATCGACGTGTCGGACCGGAGCGCGGCGCCGATGGGCGGCAGGTCGCCCGACCCGAGGCTCTCCGTCCAGACGCCCGTCCACATCCTGGCCGTCGATCCGCGCACCGAGCGGCCGCCGATCCTCGACTCGGTGGCGTTCTCGACCGCGATCGAGAGCCTCAAGCGCGCGGGCTACTCATACATCGTCATCGACACACCGCCCGTGCTCGGCAGCATGGACATGAACGTGATCGGCGACTCGGTGGACGGCGTCCTTCTGACGTCGCTGGTCAAGAAGTCGACCCGCAAGGCGATCCGCCAGGCCATCGACCAGCTCCGACCGGCGCCCATCCTCGGTGTCGTCCTGCTCGACGCCTGAGCGCTCGGCGCACGGCCGGCGACTTCCCTGCCCGAAAGGTCGGGGAGGCGTAGCCGCGCGCCGGCTCCATGGTTACCTTGCGACCCTCATGCGCTCCGGACGAGGTATTGCGGTCGCGGCCTTCGGTTGCGCGATCCTCACCCACGACGACGCCCGAGCGCAGGAGGCGTATCTCCAGGGCGTCTTCACCGGGTCGATCGGCATCACCGACAACGTGAGCTCGGCGGCGGAGCCTCCGGCCGGGCCCGGCCCCGACGCCGACGGCTTCGGGACCGCGAGCCCCGGCCTGATCTTCACCTACACGACGCCGCGGACCGCGCAGACGCTGTCCTACACGTTCTCGACGAGCTTCTTCTTCCTGCACTCGGAGGCGAGCTCGTACTCGAACATGGCCATGTGGTCCGGCCGCTTCGTCACCTCGCCGAGGACGTCGCTGACGCTCGGCGCGGCCGGGTCGCAGGGCCAGCTCAACACCTTCCAGCTGGAGCAGACGCCGGGGACCACGACGGTCCAGGGCACCGCGGGCGGGACGACGAACTTCGTGCAGGCGTCGTTCAACGAGGGCTTCTCGTTCCAGGCCTCGCCGGTCTGGGCGCTCGGGCAGGCGGCGACGTTCCTCGTCTACAACCCGCTCCAGGCTCGCCCGCAGCGCACGTACAGCGCGGCGAACACGCTGAGCGCGCAGCGCATCTTCCGCCACGACACCGCGGCCCTCGCGCTCTCGGTCGGCTACACCCATTTCGACAACGTCCCGGTGACTGACACCGATCCCACGACCGAGGACACGACAACGGCGCGCGACCAGCTCCTGACGACGCTCGTGGCGAGCTGGCAGCACGACCTCGGCCGCCGCTTCTCGAGCCAGCTCGACCTCGGCGGGGTCGTCGCGACGGACCTGACCGGCGGCGCCGACTCGCTCGTGCGGCCCGCGGGGCTCGCGGCGCTGCGCTACACGCACGATCGGGGCGAGGCCGAGCTCGCGTACGCCTACTCGGCCACGCCCAACGTCTTCCTGCAGCAGATCCAGCTCTCGCATCAGCTGACGCTCCGCGCCGCCGCGCCCCTCCGCCCTGCCTGGCACCTGTCCGTCGAGGGCTCGGCCGGCGGTCAGATCGCGCAAGCTCTCGAGGCGAACGCGGCCGGGGAGCTCGAGACGGGGCCGACCACGATCGCCGTGCTCACCGACGTCGCGCTGCTCTGGAGCCCTCCCATCGTCATCCCCGACTTCGCGCTCGCGCTCCGGTACCAGCACACGAACCAGCGCACCGCGGCGAGGACGGCGGAGCTCCCCGACACGCGCATCGTCCGGAACACGCTCCTCGTGTCCGTGTCGGGCGCGTTCCCGCGGCGGATGGAGCCGGGCTCGCGCATCTCGATGACCCAGCCCTTCGGCTCGGCCGGCCCCGCGGGCGCGCCGCGCCGGGAACCGACGCCGATCGAGCCGACCGAGGGCGCGGAGCCGTCGTCCGCCGGCGACGCCGCGCCCTGAGCGCGAGGGCGCTCAGGTGCGCCGCGCGAGGAGGAAGGCCCTGTCGTCCTCGGGCAGCTGATCGCCGCGGAACTCCTCGAGCATGTGCGTGAGCTTGTCGGCGATCGACGCGACCGGGCGGCCGGCGTTCGTGGCGCACAGCTTGGCGAAGCCGGTGCCGAGCGCGTGCAGGCCGAGCATCTGCTTGGACGAGTTGCGCAGCTCGGTGAGCCCGTCGGTGTACATCGCGAGCACCTCGCCCGGCGCGAGCACGCTCTGGTGCGCCTCCATGGGCACAAGGCCGATCCCGAGCGCCGGGTTGACGGCCGCCTGGAGGTGGCGCAGGCCGCCCTCCGCGGTCGCCACCAGCGCCGGCGGGTGCCCTGCGTTGACGCATTCCATGCGCCCCGTCGCCGGGTCGAGCGCGACGGCCACCATCGTCACGAACGACTGCTCGGGCAGGTACTCGCAGAGATAGGCGTTCAGCCGATCCATCATGCCCGTGATGCCGCGGCCCGCGTCGACCGTCGCCCGCACCATCGTGTGCACGCTCGACCCGATGAGCGCGGCCTGGAGCCCCTTGCCGCAGACGTCCGCCACCGCGAGCATCAGGCGGCCGTCCGGCATCGGGACGATGTCCACGTAGTCGCCGCCGACCCACCGGCACGGCTCGAAGCCGAGCGCCACGTCCAGCGCCTTGAACTCCAGCCGCTTCGGGACGAACGTCCGCTGGATCTGGTGCGCCATCTCGAGCTCGCGCTCGATCGCCGCGTGCGCCTGCGCGTGGCGCCGCGCCTCCCACGCCGACTCGGCCTGCTGATAGACCTCCGACGCGAGCGCGATGAGCCCGAGCCACTCGACGCTGCCGAAGTCGGGCGGCAGGGTCACGTAGAGCAGGTTCATCAGCTGCTCCTCGACGCGCAGCGGACAGGCGACGACCCAGAGCGCCATGACGTCGCGCGACATCGTGAGCTCGACCGTGGCGCTGTCGCTCACCAGGTTGCCGGCGAGCACCGGCTCGCGCGTGTCCTGCACGGCCGCGAGCACGCGGCGCGAGATGTACGGCGGGGCGACGGAGTCCTCGCGCCGGAGCGACTGGAACGGGCGGTGCGGCCCGGACAGGATCGTCAGCGCGCCGTTCTGCCGGAGCCGCAGCGCGAGCGCCATGCTGCCGTGGAAGTCCTCCCGGACCATCAGCTGGCAGAGCGCGTCGAACCGATCCGTGGCGTCCTCGATGCTGAGGAGCCGCCGCGACAGGTCCATCAGGGTGAACAGGTGCTTCGCCGCGATCCGCGGCGGGTCGAGCTCGCCGAGCTTGCGGATCGCGGTCGGTTTGTCCTCCTCGAAATGGAGTCCGCCCGGCTCGATCGGCACGCGGGGGGCGCGCGCCGTGAGCTGGAACTCGAGGACGTAGTCGCCGATCCCGATGCGATCCCCTGGCTTCAGCACCTTCTCGTTGACCCGCTCGTCGTTGACGAGCGTGCCGTTGGTGCTGCCGAGATCGCGGATCCACCACCGGCCGAACGGATCGCAGAAGAGCTCCGCGTGGCGCCGGGAGACCGTGTAGTGGTCGAGCGTGAGCTGCACGCCCGGCGCCCTGCCGATGACGATGTGAGACTCCGTCAGCGGCCGCCGGGTCGCCGGGAGATCGCCGAGCCGGATCTCCAGGTGGCCCTTCCAATCCGAGCTCGATGGCGCAGGGCCCAGGCTGTCATCTGCAGGCGACATCGTTCGACCTGGCCCGACCATGGGCGGCGGCGTGGACATGGACCGTCCTCGATGGGTACCGAACCGGCGCCCTGACATCAAGGGGATGCTCGCGATTTCGCGAGCGCGGCGAGATCCGCATCGGTAAGGCCGTGAGTCTCCCTGCGCCCTGAGCATCCCCGCGCCGCCCACAGCGCGGGCGTCGAGCGACCCATCGCGGTGCGGGACCACGAACGAGGCGATGACGCCGCCGATGGGTGCCCGGTCACCAAGCGCGCCGCGCCTGCCGCGGCGCGCGCGGGCAGGCGACGCGGATCGAGCGCGCTCGCACGGGCAAGGCGAGGCGGAGCGCGGGCGTACCGCTCGAGGCGCCCTCCGCTAGGCCTTGATCACCTTGGGGTGCGCCGCGCGGTAGACGCCGCGGGTGTCGACGATCACGGCGGCGTGCTTGAGCACCAGGTCGTAATCGACCACGGAGTGATCGGTGACGAGGAGGACCGCGTCGTGGCTCTTGAGGGTGTCCTCGTTGAGCGGGAGCGACGCGAGCTCCGGCAGGTGCGGCCAGGTGCGCATGCGGGGCAGCTTGGGCACGTGCGGGTCGTGGTAGCTGAGCACGGCGCCGAGCCGGCGCAGGAGCTCGATGATCTCGAACGCGGGGCTCTCGCGCGGATCGTCGATGTCCTTCTTGTAGGCGACGCCGAGGAGCAGGACCTTCGTGCCCTTCATGGCCTTGCCGCGGTCGTTGAGCCCGAGCTGGAGCTTCTCGACGACGTAGTGCGGCATCTCGACGTTCACCTCGCCCGCGAGCTCGATGAACTTCGTGGACACGCCGAACTCGCGCGCCTTCCAGGCGAGGTAGAACGGATCGAGCGGGATGCAGTGGCCGCCCCAGCCCGGGCCCGGGTTGAACCGCATGAAGCCGAACGGCTTTGTCGCGGCGGCGTCGAGCACCTCCCAGACGTCGATGCCCATGGCGTCGTAGACGACCTTGAGCTCGTTCACGAGGGCGATGTTGATCGCCCGGAAGATGTTCTCGGTCAGCTTCGCCGCCTCGGCCGCGCGCGCCGACGAGACGGCCACGACGCGGGCGATCGCCTGGGAATAGAGCGCCTGCGAGAGGACCAGCGACGCGCGATCGACGCCGCCGACGACCTTCGGGATGGTCGCTGTGCTGTGATCGCGGTTGCCCGGGTCCTCGCGCTCGGGCGAGAAGGCGAGATAGAAATCCTCGCCCATGCGCAGGCCTGATTGCTCGAGGATGCCCTGGACGAGCTCATCGGTCGTGCCGGGGTACGTGGTGGATTCGAGGACGACGAGCTGCCCCTTCCGCAGCCGCTCCTTGATCTTCTGGGCCGAGCCGACGACGTAGCTCATGTCGGGCTCCCGCTGGGCGGTCAGCGGGGTGGGGACGCAGATGAGGATGGCGTCAGGCTCGCCGAGCCGCCCGAAATCCGCCGTCGCCTCGAATCGACCCGTCTTGGAGGCCGCCGCCACGCGCGAGGGGTCAAGGTGCTTGATGTAGCTCTTCCCCTCGCCGAGCGCGGTGACCTTCGCCGGGTCGACGTCGAACCCCAGCACGCGGAAGCCTTTCTCGATGAACGTGAGCGCCAGCGGCAGGCCGACATAGCCCATGCCGATGATGCCCACCTGGGCTTCGTGCGAGGTGATCTTGGCCAGGAGGCTCTCGACCGCAGCGGGATGCGTCTCTGCCATTTCCGTTTATCTCCAGTGGTGGAGGGGAGCCGCCACGCGGATCCCGACCCATGTTCGAAGAGAGGGGCCCGACGCTACCACAGGCCCCCAATTTTCGCTCGAGTGTCGAAAGGGTCCCCACCGGCGCCGGGAAAGGGCCTCCTCGTGAGGGTCTGCCGGCGCCGTGGGCGACGTCTCAGCGACGGCGGCGTACCGCTTCGCGGGCGAGCTGGAGGAAGTCGCGCGACGCCTGCCGCGCGATGATCAGCGCGGAACCGGCGAAGACCAGCCCGCCCGCGAGCACCTCGGCGCCGAGGCGGGAGCCGCGGGGCAGCTCGCCGAGCGAGCGCATGCCGTAGCGGACGGCGAGCACGGCAGCGACCATGGGCAGGCACGCGGCGAGCGGGCGGACCAGCGGGCGCAGGAGCCGCATGTACGGCACGCCGTCGGCGCGCTTCACCACCCAGAGGCTCCCCAGGGCGTGGACCCCGAACGCGACGCCGACCCCGCCGCACGCCCAGAGGACGCCGCCGATCGAGCCGAGCAGCGCGATGCCGCTGATGATGGCGATCACCTTGAGCCACTCCAGGACCATGATCGCCCGCGTCCGGCCGTAGACCTGCATGTACGAGGACATGACCCAGCCGATCGGACGGGTGACGCCGAGCGCCGCCAGCACGGCGAGGAGCGGGCCGGCCGGCTCCCAGGCCTCGTTGAAGAACGTGTCGTTGAGGATCGTCGGGGCGACCGCGCCGAGGCCGATGGCGAGCGGGAAGATGAGGAGCGAGAGCAGCGTGAGCGCGCGGACGAGGGCGACCTTGCGCTGCTCCGGCTCGAGCTTCGAGAACGACGGGACGAGCACGTCGCCGATGCGCTCGCCGACCTGGGAGGCCGGGATGTCGGCGAGGTTCCACGCGAGGTTGTAGAGGCCGCCGACCTGCTCGCCGAAGAGGCGGATCATGACGAGGTTGTCCCATTTCGAGGCCCCGAAGTTCGCCAGCGACCCGAAGTTGAGCGGGATGCCGAAGGCGAACAGGTCGCGCGCCTTCTCGCGCGACAGCGGGCTCGGCGTCAGCCACTCGGCGAGCTTCACCGCCGGGACCGTCGTGACCACGCGCACGACGGCGCGCAGGACCGTCGCGACCACGATGGCATTCCCCCCCCAGCCGCGCATGGCGAGGACGACCGACGCCGCCGTGTAGGTGAGCTCGCCGGCCGCGTTGCGAAGGCTGACGCTGCGGAACCGCATCTCGCGGATGAGCAGGCGATCGGGGATGTACCAGAGCCGATCGATGATCATCGCGACGATGAGCCAGGGCATGAACTCGAGCATCCCGGGCGCGCCGACGAGGTGCACGGCGATCGGCTCCCGGAAGAGGTACACGACGCTGATGGCGAGCAGGCCCGCCACATGGAAATAGATGGTGGCGTTGAAGACGGTCTGGCGGTCGAGCTCGGGCCTCGAGGCGATGTACTGGCCGATCCCGAGGCTCGACACGAAATGCGCCGTCATGATGACGACGGAGGCGGCCGAGACCTCGCCGTACACGTCCGGCGCGATGAACCGGGTGAGCACGAGGGTGCCAATCAGGCCGATCACGCGTGAGCCGAGCCCTGTCGCGATCGTCCAGACCGCGCCGAGGACGGCCTTGCGAGCGAGCGCGGAGGAGCCGGCCACGATCAGGGCACGAAGATGGTATCGCCGGACTTGAGCACGAGGTCCTGCTCGGGCCGCTTGCGCGAGGCGATATCGTCGTAGTTGATGGGGATGTGCCGGAACTTGCCCGGGCTATCCATGCGGAT
Source organism: Sorangium sp. So ce590 (assembly GCF_051521365.1). Lineage (NCBI taxonomy): Bacteria > Pseudomonadati > Myxococcota > Polyangiales > Polyangiaceae > Sorangium > Sorangium sp. So ce590. Next base: position 1,296,479 of record NZ_CP150346.1, on the reverse strand, counting down.
GAGCAGGATCTGATCGGTCGAGGCGAACTGGTTTGGACCGCCGGCCATCGCGAGCGCCTCGGAGACGGAGACGAAGTAGTTCGAGTTGAAGATACCGGTGCGCGCGACGTTGCCGCTGACCACGAACCGGTAGCTGTTGATGCCGGTCACGGCGACGGTGATCACGGCCGTCTCGTCCTTCACGAACTCGGTGAGCCGCTTCTTCATCTCCTCGCGCACCTGGGTCGGGGTCCTGCCGGCCACGTAGAGGTCGCCGATGAGCGGCATCGTGATGAAGCCGTCGGCCCTGACCAGCGCTTCGCTCGACAGGTCGGCCATGCGCCACACGTTGACCCGGAGCTGGTCCCCCACCCCGATCACGTACTCGTGCTTGCGCGGGTCGTACTCCTTCGCGTAGTTCGCCGGGTTGTAAACGTACGTGGGCGCACACCCAGCGGAGAGCGCGGCGAGGGCGAGGCCTGCCGCTGCTGTCAAAAGCACTCCTCTCATGAAGGACCGTTTCGTGGGACGGGCTGTGCCTTCCATGGGCGTCTGCATTGAGGAGGATGTCAGGCAGTACGGGGTTGCGCTTGCGAGGCGATCGCGGCCGCGCAGCCGCGCAGCTCACGAGCGGCGCCAGCATTGCAGGAAGGCCGTCCGCCGCCAAGGGGAAGTTTTCATGCTGCGGCAGGACGCGGGATCCTCGGCGAGGAACCAACTTGACGGCCCGATGACGGCTCTCAAAGCTCGGCTTTGATGCTGCTTCATCTCCAACGGATCACCGTCCCCTTCGAGTACCCCGTCTATCTCACGAACGGCGTCTTTTCGCCGCGCAACGGCGACCTTGCGTCCGCCGTCGCGTCGAAGGAGCCGCGCCGGCGTCACCGCGTGCTGCCGGTGATCGACGGCGGCGTCGCCGCGGCGTGGCCGTCGCTCGCGGAGGACATCGCGCGGTACGTGGACGCGCACGCGGATCGGCTCGCGCTCGCGGCCGAGCCGATCGTTGTGCCCGGCGGCGAGGCGGCGAAGAACGACGCCGCGGCGACGGAGGCGCTGCAGGCGAGGCTCGACGCGCTGGGGATGGATCGGCAGTCGTTCGTGATGATCGTCGGCGGGGGCGCGGTGCTCGACATGGCCGGCTACGCGGCCGCGACGGTGCACCGCGGCGTGCGGGTCGTGCGCATCCCGACCACGGTGCTCGCGCAGGCCGACTCCGGCGTCGGCGTGAAGAACGGCGTCAACGCGTTCGGGAAGAAGAACCTGCTCGGCACGTTCGCCCCGCCGTTCGCGGTGATCCTCGACCCGCGCTTCCTGGAGACGCTGCCCTTGCGCGACAAGGTGGCCGGGATGGCGGAGGCGGTGAAGGTCGCGCTGATCCGGGACGCGAGGCTGTTCTCGTGGCTGTCCGAGCATGCGCCCGCGCTCGCGTCGGGCTCGCTCGCGCCGCTCGCGGAGCTGGTGCGTCGCTCGGCGGAGATCCACCTCCAGCACATCGCGAGCGCGGGCGATCCGTTCGAGCTCGGGAGCGCGCGGCCGCTCGATTTCGGGCACTGGGCCGCGCACAAGCTCGAGTCGCTCACGAAGCACCGGCTCCGGCACGGCGAGGCGGTCGCGATCGGGATCGCGCTCGACACCCTCTACGCCGAGCTGGCCGGCCTCTGCAGCGAGTCGACGTCGGCCGCGGTGCTCTCGACGCTCGAGGCGCTCGGCTTCGCGCTGTGGGACGACGCGCTCGCGCTCACGCGGCCGGGCGGCGAGCGGGGCGAGCGGGGCGAGCGGCTCTGCGTGCTCGACGGGCTGGACGAGTTCCGCGAGCACCTCGGCGGAGAGCTCACGGTGACGTTGCTCGAGGACGTGGGGCGCGCGCGCGAGGTGCACGCGATGGAGGAGCGGCACATCGTCGCGGCGATCGCGCGGCTCCGCGAGCGCGCGGGGCGGCGGGGCGCGCTGGTGGCAACCGGGGCGGCCGGGGCGGCGCGATCATGAGGCTCGCGTGCGCGGGAGCGCCGCACCTGACGTACTGCACGAACATCCACCCGGGCGAGACGTGGGCGGAGGTGAAGCAGAGCCTGGAGACGCACCTGATCGAGATCTGGTCGCGCGCGGCCGGCGGGCGGGAGGGCGCGCAGCCGCGCGGCGGCGGCGGACCGGACGGAGGCGACGGATCGGGCGGAGGCGGCGGAGGCGGCGGGGTGGAGCGCGCCGGGCCCGGCGAGCGACGCCGCTGCGGGGTGGGGCTACGGCTCTCGGCGAGGGCGGCGGCGGAGCTCGCGGCGCCCGCGGAGCTCGAGGCGTTCCGCGATTTTCTCGAACGAAATGGCCTGTACGTGTTCACGCTGAACGGCTTCCCCTACGGCCGGTTCCACGGCGCGCCGGTGAAGGAGCGCGTGTACCTGCCGGACTGGCTGGCTGACGAGCGCCTCGCGTACAGCGATCTCCTCGCGACGCTCCTCGCCGCGCTGCTGCCGGCCGAGGAGGGCCTGATGGGGAGCGTCAGCACCGTGCCCGGCGCGTTCAGGCCGCGGGTGCGCGGGCGGGAGGACGCGGAGGCGATGGCGCGGCGGCTGGTCAGGCACGCGGCGCACCTCGTCGAGCTCCGCCGCCGCACGGGCAAGCGCGTCGCGCTGGCGCTCGAGCCGGAGCCGTGCTGCTTCCTCGAGACGACGCCCGAGGCGATCGCCTTCTTCACCGATCACGTGTTCGCGCGGGAGCGCGCGCGGGAGCTCTCGGTGCTGGCCGGGATGAGCCTGCCGGACGCGGAGGAGGCGCTCCACACGCACCTCGGCCTCTGCTTCGATGCGTGCCACATGGCGGTGGAGTTCGAGGACGCGCCGGCGTCGCTCGCGGCGCTCCGCGCGGCGGGCGTCGGCGTGCACAAGGTGCAGATCAGCGCCGGGCTGCGCGCGCGCGTGGCGGAGCGCGATCCGGCGACGATGGCGAGGCTGCGCGCGTATGCGGCGGACATCGTCTACCTGCACCAGGTGGTCGAGCGGCGGGCGGGCGCGGGTGAGCTCGTTCGCTACCTGGATCTGCCCGAGGCGCTGTCGGCGCTCGAGGGCGCGGGGGCGGCGTCGCCGGAGGAGTGGCCGGAGGAGTGGCGTATCCACTTCCACATGCCGATCTTCCAGCGGATCGAGGGCGCGCTCGCGACGACGCAGCCGGAGCTTGCGACGCTTCTATCGCACCTGCGAGAGTTGCCCGCGACGCAGCACCTCGAGGTGGAGACCTACACCTGGGATGTCCTGCCGGAGGATCAGCGGCGCGGCGGCCTGGTCGAGGCGGTGGCGAGGGAGCTCCGCTGGGTGGAGGAACGGATGCTGGTGGAAGGGAGCGGCGGCGCCGGAGCCGGCGCGGGCAGCGGAGGCGACGCTCGAGGCGGCGTCCTCGGCGCGGCTGGCGGAGAGGGGGTCTGACCATGAGCTCACGCGCGCGGGTGTATCTGCGGCTAGGCCGCGTCTCGAACCTGCCCACGGTCTGGACGAACGTGCTGTGCGGCATGGCGCTGGCGGGGTCCGGCATGCGGGCGCCCGAGGTGGCGCTGGTGGGGCTTGCCGTGTCGCTGATGTACGTGGGCGGCATGTTCCTGAACGACGCGTTCGACCGCGAGATCGACGCCCGTGAGCGCCCGGAGCGGCCGATCCCGTCCGGGCTGGTGAGCGCCCGCGAGGTGTTCGCGGTGGGGTACGGCCTGCTCGGCGCGGGGGTGCTGCTCGTGGGGGGCCACGCGTACCTGGAGGGCCGGGGCGCGGCGCCGATCGTGGCGAGCGCGCTCCTCGCGGGGGCGATCGTGCTGTACGACGCCTGGCACAAGGGGAATCCGCTGAGCCCGGCGCTCATGGGGCTATGCCGCGTGCTGGTCTATGCGACGGCGGCGCTCGCGGCGGGGGGGCAGCTCGGGAGCGCGGTGATCGGAGGAGGGGTGGCGCTGCTCTTCTATCTGATCGGGCTGACGGCGATCGCGAAGCAGGAGAATCTGCTGGCCGTGCGCAGCCTGTGGGCGCTCGGCTTCATGGCGGTGCCGTTCCTCTACACGATCGGGGCGCCGCTCACGGGATTGATGGGGACGATCGCGTACGGCGCGCTCGCGGGCTGCGTGATCCACGCCGTGAGGCTGCTGCGCGGGACGCGGAAAGACCGGATCCCGCGCGCCGTGGTGACGCTCATCGCCGGCATATCGCTGCTCGACGCGGTGCTCATCGCGAAGAGCGGCGCGCCTGGAGCCGGCGGCGCGGCGGCGCTGGCGCTGATGGGATTTCCGCTGACGCTCGCGATGCAGCGGGTGGTGCGGGGGACGTGAGGCGGGCGCCTGGCCGGCGCCTGAGCGGATATACTCGCCAAGACTGGAAGACGACATCTTGAGCCACCGGAGACGCGATTCATGACGTTACGCAGCGCTCGCACCCTACCGGCTAGCCTCCTCACGTTCATCCTGGCCGGGTCCGGATGCGCGCTCGTCCTCGGGCTCGACGACTTTGAGGACGCGCCTGCACCAGGGAACCAGAGCTCAGGCGGAAGCGGTGGCGCGAGCGTTTGCAACCTGAATGAAATAGAGCGATGTTACAGCGGCCCACAAGGGACCGTGAATGTCGGGATGTGCCGAGCTGGGACACGCAGGTGCGACAGCAGCCAAAACAGCTGGGGCGCGTGCGAGGGCGAGCGTGTACCCGACCAAGAGCGCTGCGCGTCCGACGAGGACGAAAACTGCGACACGTTTGACTGCACCTTGTGGGCGCAAACATTCGGCAAGGACGCGGTGGCCCACGCGGTGGCAGCCGACAAGGATGGAAACACCATCGCGGTAGGCAGCTTCTCGGAGTCTATACAATTTGGATCCAAACCGCTGAAAAGCGCCGGAGAATCCGACATCTTCATCGTCGCCTTCGACAGAACCGGAAGTCACCTCTGGAGCCACAAATTCGGAGACTCCGCGGCCCAGGAGGCGACGTCTGTCAGCGTGGACGCATCGGGCAACATCATCTTGACCGGCGTGAGCAGCGGCACCATCAAATTCGGCGATCAAGACGTCGGCCCAGGCCTGTTCGTCGCGAAGCTCACCAATAGCGGAGAACACATCTGGAGTCGAAGCTTCTCGGCGAACCCCATAAGCGAACGCAAATTCGATCGATTTGTCAGAACTGTCCGCCCGAAGGTCGACAGCACACAGCACGGGGACATCATCATCTCAGGAACGTTCAGGGGGGACATCGAGTTCGACGACACGATCCTGACCTCGACTCCAGCGAATACGCTGGATATGTACATCGCGAAGCTCGACGGGAAGACTGGATCCTCGAGCACCGAGCAAGGCGGATGGGCGCGGAAGTTCGGCAGCTCCGGTTATGATGCGTTGATCGACGCGGTCGTGGATCGAAGCGACAACATCATCATCACTGGCGAGCACCGCGACTCGATCAGCTTCGGCGACCGACCGGCGCTCGGCGGTTCCGGGATGTTCCTGGTGAAGCTTGACAGAGATGGCACACCGACGTGGAGCCGTGACTTCGACGGCGGCTATCCCTCTGCTCTGGACGTCGATGCGCGCGGCAACATCTCTGCCACGGGTAACTATGACGAAAGCATCAATTTCGGAGGCGCCGCACCCCTGGCGTCACCAGAAGGCTACACGGCGATCTTCGTCGCACAGTTCGACACATCCGGAGAGCACGTGTGGAGCCGTGACTTCGAAGGCCGCGGCCACAATGCCATCGGCGACATCAGCACCGACGCGATGAACAATCTTATCCTCGTCGGTGAATTCTCGAAAGAGCTGAGGGTGGACAACAACACCATTGATCACTTCGAGCTCCCGTCCCCGTGGGTGCTCAAGCTGGACGCGACAGGGAAAACACTGTGGAAGAAATCCATCATGTCCGGCGGGGCTTCATTCGGAGTCGCTTCCACGACAGATCCAAGCGACGAGGTCATCATCACAGGACTGTACTACCGCCAGATTGATTTTGAAACGGGCACGCTGGAGGCAGAAGCCGACGCCATTTTCATCGCAAGACTTGGGATCTAGGCTCTGCCTGACGAAGGTCGCGAGCGGCCCGACCCCGGGGAGAGCCAGCGAGGAACGATTCCGTATCACGCGTGTGCGTGACCGACGGTTCGGGCCGCGCAGCAGCTCGTCAGGCAGAGCCTGGTCCCAATATCAATCGAAGATGTGACGCAGCACGATCTCGCCGACATCAACAGCGAGAACACGCTCGTCTGTCAGCAGCGAGTCGCAGGTGGATATCGCGAGCGGCCCCCGCTCCGGGCGCTCGGTCAAACGCCCATGCGAGCCATTGACCAGCCCCGCGTCAAGCGGGATCACGTCCATCAAGTAGCGAAACCCGAGCTTTTTCTTGAGCAGCCTCCAGGCGACGCTGGCTGGCAGGACGCGCAGGTTGGGATCGGCAAACAGCTCCACAGGATCGTAACCTGGCTTACGATGAATGTCGACGGTCCTGGCAAACTCCGGCGCCTTTTCGTCGTCAAGCCAGTAGTAGTAACTGAACCATCGATCCTCGCGGGAGACAGCGATCAGCTCGCCCGACCTAGGGTGATCCAACCCCGCAGAACGCTTGCCTTCCACATCGAGGACGAAGTCCACGCCAGGCAGCCTCTCGAGGAGAGACTTCACCTCTTGAACGCGCTCGGGACGACGCACGTAGACATGCGCCACCTGATGGTCCGCCACGGCGAACGCCTCGGACGCGCCGGCGTCGAGCTTCTCGAGCCCACGCTCGACCCGGACGCGCAGCAGCCCCTGCTCCCGCAGCGTCCGGTTGATGTGCACCACCCCGGACACCCGCGTGATACCGTATTCGGACAGGACGATCACCCGCGCTCCGTCCTTGCGCACGTGGTCGATCAGCTCGCCGCAGACGGCGTCCACGGCGCGGAGGTCCTCCTTGATCGCGGGATGATCCGGCCCCAGCCGCTGCAGGTTGTAGTCGAGGTGCGGGAGGTAGACGAGCGTCAGCGTCGGCCGCCGCGTGTCGTACACATGGCGCGCGCACCGCGCGATCCACTCCGTCGATCGGATGTCCGCGTTCGGACCCCAGAAATTGAAGAGCGGGAATTCACCCAGCCGGAAGACGAGCTCATCGCGCAATGACGCCGGATCGGTGTAGATGTCCGGCAGCTTGAGCCCGTCCGCCAAGTAGATCGGCCTCGGCGTCACCGCGTAATCCGCCGAGCTGTACATATTGTACCACCAGAACAGCTTGGCGCAGGTGAACGTCGGATCCCGGCGGCGCGCAGCCTCCCAGATCTTCTCCCCCGTCACGAGCTGGTTCGCCTGGCGCCACAGGTTCACCTCGGCAATGTCGCGAAAGTACCAGCCGTTCGCGACGCAGCCGTGCCCGCTCGGGAGGAGACCTGTCGTGAAGGTCGACTGGACCGTGCAGGTGACGGCAGGCAGCACGGTCTCCAGAGGGCGCATCACGCCTTCTTGCGCGAGCCGCTGCAGGTTCGGCGTGGCGTCGCCGAGGAGCTCGCCGGTCAGCCCGACGACGTTGAGGACGACGGTGCGGTGCATGGGTGTGCTCGGTCAGCCCTGCACGATGGGCGCCTGCCCGCGCAAGACCGAGTTTCCCTCGAACAGGACGCGCTGGTCCACCGCAGGCGCCTCGCCGAACTCCGCGAGGTCGAGCCGGCCGCTCTGGGCGAAGAAGGCGAGCGGGTTCTTCCAGACGATCAGCTCGATCACCTCGTCCGCGATCCCGTTCTCGCGCATCCGCGCCGCCGTCTTCGGCACCTTCAAGGGATCGCTCACGCCCCAGTCCGCCGCGCTGTTGATCAGGATCCGCTCCGCGCCGTATTTCTTGACCAGCGCGACCATGCGGTCTTCGTCCATCTTCGTGTTCGGGTAGATGGAGTGACCGGCCCAGCAGCCGGTCGCGAGCACGAGCGGCAGCGTCTCCTCGTTGTTGTGATCGATGAGCACGCGCTCCTCGGGGAACTTGAGCTCCCGCACCAGGGCGAGCGTCCGCTCGGTTCCCCGCTTCTTGTCGCGGTGCGGCGTGTGCACGAGGATGGGAAGATCGTGCTCTCGCGCGAGCTCGACCTGCTGGACGAAGTACTTCTCTTCCTCGGGCGTCATGTCGTCAAACCCGATCTCGCCGACCGCGACCACGCCCTCCTTGTCGAGATAGCGCGGCAAGAGATCGATGACGCCCTGCGCCACGCGGGGGTTGTTGGCCTCCTTCGGGTTGAGCGCGAGCGTGCAGAGGTGACGGATGCCGAACTGGCTGGCCCGGAAGCGCTCCCAGCCGAGCAGGGACGCGAAATAGTCCTCGAACGTGCCGACGTGCGCCCTCGGCTGACCGAGCCAGAACGCGGGCTCGAGGACGGCGACGATGCCGGCATCGGCCATCGCCTGGTAGTCGTCGGTCGTCCGCGATGTCATGTGGATATGGGGATCGAATAGCTTCACTTGTCTCTCCGCCTCGCGCGGCTTCACTCGGGGATCCGAGTCGCGCGCTCGTGCTCGTGCTCCGGGGAGAGCAGGCCGATGTCGGCCGGAGCGCTCCGGCCAGCCGCCCTCCGCTCATTCGCGAAATCGTCCGCCATCCTGGCGAGCTCGCTCGACCGGCGCTGTTCCAGCCCGGCGATCCGCGCGAGCGACACGCCCATGAACATGGCCTTGAGGACCATCTGGTTGAAATTGAGCTCCGGAAAATACGCCGCTGGGTAACGGTTCTCGCAGGCGATCGCCTCGAAGACAGGCAGCTCGTTCGTGCGACACGCATCGACCGCGAGCGGGAGGAAGCGCTCGGCTCCAGTCACGAGCGGCAGGGCCCGCAGGAGCGCCTGCCGCTCTCGGCTGTCGCCCTGCTGGTAGCCAGTCGAGAGCAGCAGTTCGAGCTCCGTTGCGAGCAGGCGCCTCGACACAAGCGCTAGCATCGTGACTCGGCCGAGCTCGTCCAGCCGCCAGCCATCCACCGACCTGGCGGCCCCCGCAGCTTCCAGGGCGTCCCGCTCGTCGGCGTGGAGCTCGAGCGGTGCCTTGCCGAGCACCCGCGCGGCGGCAGTGAACGTCGACAGGAAGCGGTCGCGATCGAACCAGGTGGACAGCTCGTTCGCCCCCGCGTCAGGCACCTCGCCACGGCGCACGCCAATCCCGGTCACCTGTTCGACGCGCTCTCGCCAGGAACCGGCCGCAGGCGGAATCCGGCGTGACAGGATCTCGAGCAGCGGTAGGGAAGGGTCTTGCATTGTGATCGCGTTCACCGGTCCCGGCGGCGTGGGAAGCCGCAGACGGGGCGCCATGAGGTGGAAAGTTATACCAAGGGGCGCGCGCTTCGGATAGTCTCCTAAGCCATGATGGACCAGAAGCGTTTCCTTTTGTCTTTCGTGCCCATCGCAGCCGCCGTCGTCGGTCTGAGCTTCACCTTGAATGGTTGCGGGAGCAACGAGACCGGACCAGGATCAGGGGGCAGCGGAGGATCCGGTCCTGGCGGAACCGGCACCGGCGGCGGCGCTACCACGGGCACGAGCGCGGGCACGAGCGCGGGCACAAGCACGGGCACGGGCACGGGCACGGGCACCCCCACGACTGGCAGCGGAGCCGGGCCGGCCACGAGTGGAACGACGGGGGCGGGAGCCGGCCCTGCGACGGGAACCGGCGCAGGCGGGCATGGGACGATCGAGTGCGACGAGCCGGGCGGGACCGTGCCGCCGCTCAAGCTCACCGAGGTGGTGAGCGGCTTCGACCGGCCGCTCTACGTGACCAGCGAGCCCGCCGACGCGAGCCGACTCTACGTTATCGAGCAGGTCGGAAGGATTCGCCTCGTGAAGAACGGAGCGCTTCAGGACGCATCGTTCCTCGACATCACGGGGCTCGTCACGCCGGTTGACACGAGCTACGATGACGAAAAGGGGCTACTCGGCCTCGCGTTTCATCCCGATTACGCGGAAAACGGGCGCTTCTTCGTGTACTTCAACGCACGCCGTCAGAGCGCTGAGTCACCGGCAGGCCTCACTCTCATGGAATTCTCGCGCTCACCGAGCAACCCGGACATCGCCGTCCCCGAGAGCAAACGCAGTTTCTTTCGCATCACATCCGGCGTCATGGGCAATCACAACGGCGGCATGCTCGCGTTCGGCCCTGACGGCATGCTCTACGTAGGCGTCGGCGACGGCGGCGGTCAGAGCGACAACCCGGATCCGAATAACAATGGACAGAACATCGATGTGAAGCTCGCCAAGATCCTGCGCATCGACGTCGACAATCATCCGACGGCGCCGGCCGGGAATCTCACCGGTGGAGATCCAGACATCTGGGATTACGGGTTGCGCAACCCGTGGCGATTCAGCTTCGACCGCTGCCGAGGCGATCTCTACATCGGAGATGTCGGTGGGCGCCTGTTCGAGGAGATCAACATCGAGCCGCGCGGCCAGGGTCACAAGAACTACGGATGGAGCGTCACCGAGGGGGCGACATGCCTGAAGGCAAGCCAATCGCCGGGATGCGACTCGTCGACGATCACGCCGCCCGTCAAGCGATACGATCACGACAACGGCGACGGCTCCGTGACAGGCGGTTATGTCTACCGCGGCAGCAAGATCCCCGCACTCCGTGGGAAGTACCTGTACGGCGATTTTGCCTCGGACAGGGTGTGGATGTTCACGTGGAAGGACGGTGTCGCCACGCCCGCCATGCCGACCCAGCTGGGCACTTCGCTCAGCCAGGATCTCGACTCCGTGAGCACCATCGAAGGCCTCGCCTCCTTCGGCGAGGACGCCGCGGGCGAGCTCTACATCGTCTCCTATGGGGGCACGATTTTCCGGATCGATCCGGAATAGGGCGCTCCGCGGACCGCAGCACCGCAACACCGTTTGTCATCGGTTCACGCTCTCCGAAGGGCAGCTTGCCAGAGCTGGATTCAAGCCATGCAGAAAAGGTCGAGACTCGGGGTAGGTTGGGTGCTCGCGTTCGGGCTGCTGAGCCGCGAGGCGGCGGCTGGAATCGATGACCTCCAGGGGACGAAGGCAGGCGCGATGCCGGAGCAGAACAACCTCGGCACCGCCGAGCGCTGCGCTGGATGCCATCGCGCCGAGGACGAGAGCGGCATGGATTACATGCCCACGGACACGTGGGCAGGTACCATGATGGCGAACGCGTGGCGCGATCCCGTCTTCAAGGCCGCCCTCACGATCGCCAACCAGGACGCTCCGGGGGTCGGCACGTTCTGCTTGCGCTGCCACTCCCCGGTCGGCTTCGTGAACGGGAGGGCGACGCCCCCGGATGGCTCTGGATTCGACCCCAACGCCGCGTCCGACGGAAAGATCGTCGATGGCCAGGGGGTCAGCTGCAGCGTGTGCCACCGCGCGATGACGACCCTCGGCCCCGACGATACGAGATCGTACCTCATCGGCAACGCTCAGCTCGTGTTCGATACAACGCCGGAGGCCGCCGGGTTCACCAGCACACCCGTGATGTATGGGCCGTACGAGAACGTGGTCTCGAACTCCCATATCGGCGAGCAGAACCCCACGCTCGCCGGATCGCAGTTCTGCGGGCAATGTCACCAGGTCACGAACCCGGAGATCATGCTGAGGGACGCGGACGGCACCGAGACCAGGATCGAGTTTCCGCTCGATACGACCTTCGAGGAGTGGGCCTCCAGCGACTATCGTGACGGCGGCGCGGCCCCTCGGAGCTGCGTCGACTGCCACATGCGCAGGAAACCCGGCGAGTGGACCATCGCCGATCTCGGCCCGATCCGCGCCGATCCGCGCGACCACGTCCTCGTCGGCGGCAATCACTGGGGCATCCAGGCCGTCATGGCGGCCGAGAAGGAGTTCGCCGCGGAGCACGCCGGCGCCTTCCAGCTCGCCCTCGACCGCACCCTCGAGAGCCTCGCGTCGGCCGCCTCCGTCACGCTCGTCGAAGCCCCTCAGGAAGCGGAGCCCGGCGACGAGATCACCCTCACCGTCCGCGTCGAGAACCTCACCGGCCACAAGTTCCCGACCGGCTACGCCGAGAGCCGGCGCGCCTGGATCGCCGTGGTCCTCGTCGACGAGGACGGGCGCGAGCGGCCGCTGCTCGGCGGCTATGACGCGGACACCGGCGAGATCCAGCACGAGCCGCCCACCCACGAGTACCGGGCCGTGCACGGGCGCTGGAACAGCGGCGCGGGCGTGGGCGAGAAAGAGGAGCACCTCGCGCTCCACGACATGATCATCTCGGACACCCGCATCCCGCCGAAGGGCTTCGTGCCGTCGAAGACGACCCAGCCGACGCCGGAGGTCGACTTCAGCGACGGGAACGGCGGATTCCGCAACTACGACGAGGCGCGCTTCACGCTCACCGTGCCCGCCGGCACCTTCGGTACCCAGACGCTCTCGGCGCGCGTCTACTACCAGTCGATGACGAGGGAGTACATCGAGTTCCTGCGATCCGAGAACGTCACCGACGACACGGGAGAACGGCTCCTGGAGATCTACGAGGAGACCGGCGAGGCGCCGCCGATCCTCGTCGCGAACGCCGATGCGCCGATCGATCTGGGAGAGCCGCCCGACACCACCGGCAACGGCAGCGGCGGCAACGGCAGCGGAGGCGGCGGCGGCGACAGCCCGACCGGCAGCGGCACCGACGGCGCGCGCGACGCCGGCGGGTGCGGCTGCCGGACCCCCGGCGACGGCCACGACGGATGGCTCCCCGCAGGCCTCGCGGGGCTCGCCCTCGCCTCCGCCGCAGCCCGGCGGCGACGAGCGCACCGGCGGCGCTGAGCGTCCACCCGCCACGAGAAGCAGCGCCGGAACGGGCGCATCGCCGCCCGCGTCCGTCCCGCCTTCACAACGCGCCTCTTTTCGCTCGCGTCGCTCCCCGGCGACAGCATAGATAGAGCTCCACCGAGCGCCTCACGGCGAGCCTCGCCTTGCCCATCGCCCGCCTCGTCGATCCCCTCTTCGTGCTCCTCGTCGCCGCGGGCCTCGGCCTCGCGCTCTCCGGCGGCGGGTGGACCTACCGCGCGCGCCGGGCGAAGGTCGGGCGGGCGCTCGCGTGGAGCGCCTGGCTGGCGCTGTGGCTCCTCTCCATGCCATGGGTCTCCAGCGCGCTCGTGCGCAGCATCAGCACGAAGCCGAGAGACCTGCGCGCGGAGCTCGCCGCCAGCTCGCCCGAGCGGCGGGTCCTCATCATCCTTACCGCCGGGATCGACCCCGACGAGTTCGGCACACCCGCCATGGAACGCCAGTCGGCGCCTGGCATCGAGCGCGGCCTCGGCGCCGCGCGCATCTACCGCACCTACGGCTTCGGCCACGTCATCGTCTCGGGGCAGGACGTCCGGCGCGAGCGCACCGAGCTCGCCGGCGCCATGGCCGACCTGCTCGTCGAGCTCGGCGTGCCGAGGAAGAAGATCCTCCTGGAGACCGAGTCGCGCGACACCCGGGAGAACGCCATCTACTCCGCCAAGATCGCCCGCAGCCTCTCGGCCGACGCCGTGGTGGTCGTGACGAGCGCGCTCCACATGCCGCGCTCGATCCGCATGTTCGAGCGCGCGGGCCTCGACGTCCTCCCCGCGCCGATCAGGTTCCAGGCCCCGCCGCCCGACGGGCCGGGGCAGCTGATTCCATCGTCGCTCACCCTCCGGCGATCGCACCGCGCCGTCCACGAGCTCGTGGGCCTGCTCGAGCCGTAGCCGCAGAGATCACGGCGCGCGCTCGCGCGTCGCGCTTACCAGGTGACCTTCTGCGAGCCGCGGACGAAACGCCAGAGACCCACCACGGCCGCCGCGTTGAGGACCACGAAGGTGCGCGCGAGCGAGCCGAGCTTGCCCGCGGCGCCCCCGAGCGCCGCGAGCAGGTAGAACGCCGCCTGGCCCCCGAACATCGCGCGCGTCGCGTAGAGCGTCCACGAGACATCGCCGCTGGCCTCGGCGCCGATCCACGCGGCGGTCGACGCGATCAGCAGCGCGACGAGCGCCCAGGGGCACACGAGGCGAAGCAGCTTGTGAGAGAAGATCTCGAACCACGACGGGTTCTTGAACGGAACGAGCAGCGCCGGGAGCAGCGAGAAGAGCTGGTAGTTGCCCGCCAGCGTGCGCACCTTGCGGCCGAACTCGCGCTCGTCGCCGAAGGCGTCGTCGTACGCGATCGCGTCCTGCGCAAAGAGGATCGAGCGGCCCTCGAGCCGGAGCCGCATCGGCACCCACATGTCGTCGAGGATGACGCCCTCCGGGAGCTGGCTCATGTCGGCGCGCCGGATGGCGTAGATGGGACCGGTCACCCCCACCATGCTCCTGAACCTCCCCTCCTGGAGGCGGATCCAGTTCTCGTAACGCCAGTACGCCCCCGAGCCCGCCGAGCCCTTCAGGACCAGGTTGCCGGAGACGCAGCCCGCGTTCGGATCGGCCAGGAGCCGCATGAGCGCGCGCAGCGCCCCGGGCACGAGCGGCTGGCGGATGTCCGTCATCAGCAGCACCTCGCCCGTCGCGACCCCGAGCATCGTGTTCACGCCGATCGGCTTGCCGCGCCGCGCCTCGTTGACGATCACCTTCACCCGGGGGTCGCGCTCCGCCAGCTGCCGGGCCACGAGCACCGTGTCGTCGGTCGAGCCGTCGGAGTAGAGCAGGACCTCCAGCTTGTCCCTGGGATAGTCGAGCGCGAAGAGGCTCTCGACCTTCGCCTGGAGATACGACGCCGCATTGTAGACGGGGATACACGCCGTCACGGTGGGGACGTAGCTCGGATCCTCCATCCGCTGCGCAGGCCAGAGGCGCGCCAGGATGCCGATAACGATCGGGTACCCGAAGTACGTGTACACGAGCACCGCGACGGCCAGAAAGGAGGCAATGACCACGCTAAACTGTAAAGCGCCGGTCGGGGGCGGTTGTCAATCGACATGGCTGAGCGCCGCCGCGACCCAGCGGTTCGCGTCTCGCGCGCGGCGCACGAGCGTCGCGCGGCGCACGCCGCGATCAGTCCCGCACCTTCACGCTCCGGACGACGTCCCCATCCACGAGCGCAGCCCACGGCCCGGCGGCGACGCCGACCGCCGCATACTGGCCGTCGAGGTGCGGCGCGCGAGCGTGCATGACGAAGAGCTGACTCGATCCGGTGTCGCGGCCGGCGAGGGCCACGCCGACGCGCAGCGGCTCGAACGGGACGGGCGACGTCTCGCAGCGGAGCGCCGGCCTGCCGGGCGGACCTCCGGCGCCGTCGCCGAACGGAGCGCCGAGCTGGGTGACGAAGCCGGGCACCACACGGTGGACGATCTTGCCGTCGTAGTAGCCGGAGCGCGCGAGATCGACGAAGCGGGTCACCGCGACCGGCGCGAGCGCGGGGTCGAGCGTCATCGTGAGCTCGCCGGCGTCCGTGTCGAAGGTCAGCACCGCCGGCGCGCGCACGAGCGCGGAGGCCTCGGCCGGCAGCTCGCCGGCCGGCGGCGCGATGGCCGGCCGCCCCGCGTCGCCCGGCAGCCCGGCGTCGCACCCGATCTTGCGGCCCCGGAGCACGCCGAGCGCCGTCCCCGCGCGCGCCCGGGTCGTGGGATAGCTCGAGCGGCAGAGCTCCTCCAGGCGAGCCTCGGCCGGCTTGAGCGCGAGCGCCCCCACCGCGTCGATGACCGCGCCGATGAGCTCCGGATCGTCGCGCACGCCAGGGCGATCGAGGAGCGAGAGCAGCGCGCCCTCGATCGCCGGCGACGTGACCGCGGCGAGCGCGTCCTTGTCGTCGCGCCGCCGCTTGCGCTTCCGCTTCGCCTGCCCCGGCGCCTCCGACGCGCGCTGGGGCTGCCGCGCGATGACCCCCGCCGCGGCGGCGACGAGGCCCGGCTCCTCCGCGGCGAGCGCCTTCGCGAGCAGGTCGGGCGCACCGGCGATCTCCTCGTGCGAGGCGATGAGCTCGATCGCCGCCTCCCGCGCGCGCAGATCGCCGGACTCGGCGTAGGCGCGGAGCGCGGCGAGCCGCGCGCCCGTGATCGCTCCGCGGCCGATCACCTCGACGACCGCCCGGGCGCCGATCGAGCCGCGCACCGGCGCGGCGGCGTCCGGCTTGCTCCCCGGATCCGCCGGCGCCGTGACGTCGCAGCCGAGGAGCAACGGTTCGCGATGGTTCGCGCCCGCGAGGAGCCTGGCCGCTCCGCAGCGGAGCCACGCGACGCGACGGAGGATCGCCGCGGGCGCGCCCGGCGGCGGCGGCAGGGCGGCGAGCTCGCGGAGCGGCTTGCGCGCGGCGCCTGCAGATCCGAGCGCGTCGAGGGCGGTGAGCAGGACGCCGAAGTCCTCGCTCACGAGGCCCGTGAGCGCGATCGGATCCGCGCTCGGGACGAGCGCGGTGAGCGCGTCGGCGAGCGCGCGCTGGCCGGGCGCGCCGAGCCGCTTGAGCGCGCGCGCGGCCTCGGCGCGCTCGCTCGCGGTGAACACGCCCTTCGTGCCGAGCACGCGCGCGAGCTCGGAGGCGGCCGCGTCACCTGCCCGGCCGAGCGCGCGCACCGCGAAGAGCCGCGCGTCGCCCGCCTCCGCGAGCCGCGCGGTCGCGACGTCGCGGATGCGGGGGATGACCGTGAGCGGGACGTGCTCGAGCCGCCCGACCGGGTAGAGCGCCTCCGGGACCGGCGGGCTGGCCGCGCTGCCCGAGGCGAGGTTGAGCAGCGCGACGAGCGTCTCCTCGCGCAGCTTGAGCTTGATCGCGGCGAGGTCGCCGAGCGCGTACGCCGCGTGGATCGCGCGCTCGCGCGGCCCATCGAGCCACGCGACCATCGTCGGCTCCGACGCCTCGGCGCCGCACCGCCCGATGGCGCGGGCGAGCGCGCCGCCCGCGTCGAGCCGCGGCGCTCCCGCGGAGGCGCTCGACGCGGCCGTCGTGCCCGGGCGGGCGTCGCGGGCGAGGGCGCGCGCGACGAGCGCCGAGGCCGTCTCGCCCTCGTGGCCCTTGCACGAGAACCCGAGCCCGTAGGCGGCCCACGCGACCACCTCGTCGTCCTCGTCGGCGAGCGCGCGCACGAGCCCGGGCCGCGCCGCGTCGCCGCCGATGCGCGCGAGCGCCCGCGCGGCGGCGCGCCGCACGTCGACGTCGCGGCTCTGCTGGCCTGCGGGGCTCACCTCCAGGGCGGCGCGGCGCTGCTCGGCGGCGAGGAGGGCGTCGAACCACGCCTGCGCTCCGGCGCTCGTGGCCGGAGCCGCCGCGGAGCTCCCCGCGTCCGGCGCGGGGCCGGGCGCCGGTTGCTCGGTGCAGGCCGCGAGAGACAGGGGCAGAGCGAGGAGAAAGGAGGAGCGCCTTCCCGGCATGATCACGTTTCACCCCGGCGCGCGCCGTCGAGCAGCCAGGCGGCGCTCTCGCAGAGGATCCGCCGGCGGCGCATCGCGCGCGCGTCGAGCCACATCGAGACCACCTCGTGACCGCGCTGCCACGCGCGCGCAACCACCGACCCGCGCACGTGCGGCGCCGGCAGCGCGCAGGCGTCGATCCCGACCTCGCGGAAGTTCTGGAGAGCCCTCGTCATGTGCCAGGGGCAGGTGACGATCGCGGCCCGCCGCGCGCCCATGCGGCGCAGGAGGGCCGCGCTGAAGATCGCGTTCTCGTGCGTCGTCAGCGACCAGAGGTCCTGCAGGATCGCGCGCGCCGGGACGCCGGCGCGCCGCAGCTCGGCGGAGAGCACGCGCGCCTCGATCTGCGCGCCCCAGCGGCGCCCGCCGCTGGCGATCACCCACGGCGCGACCCCGTCGCGGTAGGCCTGCGCCGCGCGCGCCGCGCGGCGCGCGCCGGGGGCCGCCGGGCGCCCGGACGGGAGCATCCTGCAGCCGAGGACGACGATGGCGTCCGCGTGGAGCGGCATGCGCCCGACCATAGCCCATCGGCCGTGGGCGTCGCGCATCTGCTGCGCGGTGGCGTCCTTCCCGCCGGACGCCAGGTCGCCGCCACGCCGCGCCGCCGCCGCCGCGCCGCCGCCGCCGCGCCTCCGCGCCCCCCCCGCGCCCCCCCCGCGCCCCGCCGGCGCCCCCCGGCGCCCCCGCCGCCCTTCCCGCCGCTGCCGCAGCCTGCCGCTGGCCTGCAACCTACCCCGCAACTACATCGGCGCCGTGGCCCTGCTCCCCCGGCCAGGTCTCCACGTCTGCGACCTTCCTTGCTCCCGGTGCACCAGGCAGCTTGACGCTGCCCGCGCGCGGAATCTAATAGCTCTACCTTGAAACGGGCGGGGTTCAGCGAGCGAGGCAGGATGCGGATCAAGATGTGGGGGGTTCGCGGAAGCATCCCCACGCCCGGTGCAGGCACGGTCGAAGTAGGCGGCAACACGAGCTGCTATGAGATTCGTGCCGGCGAGACGCTGGTCATCCTCGATGGCGGGACGGGGCTCCGTCTCCTCGGCCAGGATCTGGTCAAGGAGATGCCCTTCGAAGCCTGGATGTTCTTCAGTCACGTGCACTGGGATCACATCCAGGGCTTCCCCTTCTTCACCCCCGCGTTCGTGCGCGGGAACAAGATCCATCTGTACGGCGGCCTCAACGTCTCTCGGACGCTCGAGGAGACGCTCGCCGGGCAGATGGACTACCCGAGCTTCCCGGTGCACCTCACCGAGATGGGCGCGGCGATGACCTTCCGCGATCTCTACGAGGGCGAGGTCGTCACGATCGGCCCGAACGACGACGTGCGCGTGACCAACGCGCGCGGCAACCATCCGAACGGCGTGTACGCGTACCGCGTCGAGCACGAGGGGAAGGTCGTCGTGTACATCACCGACTCCGAGCACTACGCCATCGTGGATCCGAAGCTGAAGAAGCTCGCGATGGGCGCCGACGTGCTGATCTTCGACGCCATGTACACGCCCGAGGAGTACGCGGGCGAGGTCGGCGGCGGTCCGAAGACGGGCTGGGGCCACGCCACGTTCGTCGCGGGCTGCCAGCTCGCGAAGGAGGCGGGCGCCAAGCAGCTCGTCCTGCACCACCACGACCCCAACCAGACCGACGCCATGGTGCGCGAGAAAGAGATGCGCGCCCGCGAGCTCTTCCCGAACACCATCGCCGCCCGCGAAGGCACGGTCATCGAGATCTAGCGCCCCGCCCCGCCGGGCTCGAGGCGCGCACCCATCGGCACGCCGCGGTCGGCGACGGCTCGCCTACCCGGGGGCGCGCCGTCCGAGCGGCGGGGCGCTGCGCCGCCTCAGGCGCTCCTCGCCAGCGGCGAAACGGGCTCCCGGGTGATCTCCTCGATGCGCGCGCGCATCCGCTTCTTCGCGCGCTCCTCGATCTGACGCACCCGCTCCTTGCTGACGCCGAAGTCGGCGCCGAGCTGCTCGAGCGTCACGGGGCTGTCGGTCAGCCAGCGCTGGTTCATGATGCGGCGCTCGCGGGGCGACAGCTCGTTCACGACCTGGAGCAGCGCGCGCGAGAGCTGCTCGCGCTCGTCGGCGGCGCAGGCCTCCTCCTCCGGCGTGTGCGAGCTCGACGCGAGCCGCTCCACCGGAGCCACGCCGTCCTCGCTCGGCGAGCGCTCCAGGCTGACGTCGCGCGCCATGAGCAGCGGCAGCAGCTCGGTCGCCCGCTCCTCCGACAGGCCGCTCAGCTCCGCCAGCACCGCCGGATCCTTCTCGTGCGTCTTGCGGTAGATGCGCAGCGCGCGGCGCTCGCTCTTCGACGAGCCGAGGCGCACGATCCGGTACCCCCGCGCCACGTGCTCGCGGATCTCCGCCCGGATCCAGTAGGCCGCGTAGGTCGCCAGGCGGCAGCCGCGGTCCGGATCGAAGCGCTCCGCGGCCTTCAGGAGGCCGATGTTCCCCTCCTGCACGATGTCCTCCATCGGGAGCCCCCACCGGCGGTACTCGAGCGCGATCGTCATGACGAAGGGCAGGCACGCCTCGATGAGGCGCCGGCCAGCATCCCGGTCACCAGCTCGCCAGCGGAACGCGAGCTCCCGCTCGGCCTCTGGGCTCAGGGTGGCGTAGTTCGCGAGCTCTGTACGATAAGCCGAGAATGCCGCACGATCCCAGGTGATGCTCATGGTCTCTTCGCTCTCCGCCGCGCGCACTGTTCAAGGAGGCCTTGGGTTGGGAGACCCCTGCAAGCCGGTGGGCGGCACCGGGCCAGATGCAGGCGCGATGCCGGGACAAACCCTACAAAATCGCCTTTTTTTGCGCTGGAATGCGCAACGTGTTCGGATCTCCCGAGGGACGCGAAAGCTTTGCGGGGAGCGGAGGAGCACGGATGCGCGGCGCTGAGCCCAGATCCATAGCGCGCGAGCGGCGAATGAGAACAGGGCGTGTCTTCCAGGTTTCGGGCGTCGGCAGCGCCCGCGGCGCCCTCCGCGCCCCGCGAGCGCGCGCCCCGGTCTCCGCCGTCGCCTCTGCCCCCGCCACCCGCGTCGTGATATTCGGAGAGCCGTGAGGACACGCGTCGCGAGCTCCGTCGCGTGCATCGCCGCATGCCTTGCGGCGCTCGCCTTGCTGTCGCGCGAGGCGGAGACGCCCCTCGCGAAGGCGCGGCGCGGGCTGGCTCGGCCCCTCCTCCACGCCATCGCGCCCGACGACGAGGAGATCGACGGCGCCGGCTGCGATCCGAACGCCCTCGACCGCGGCATCGCGGTGCCGACCGGGGCGCCGACCTCGCTCGGCTGCGAGCAGGCGCGCGCCATCGTCGCCCAGGCCCGCACCACGCTGGCCGCTCCGCCGCTCCGCGTCGATCCCGCAAAGTTTGCCGAGGCGACCTCCGACTGGCTCGATCCGCACGGGCTCTGGTCGGTCGCGCCCGACGCGCCCGTGGGGGCATCGCTGGGGCGGGAAGCTGCTGCGCTCCTCGCCGAGCTGCAGGCGCCCGTGGGCAGCGGGCCGTGCTCGGCGGCGCTGCGCGTGGGCGAGGAGCTCTCCCGGTGGTCGCGCGAGCTCGATGGGCTCTTCGACGAGGGCTACCGGCGCGGGCTGGCCAGCCCGCCCGCGACCCTGGCCCAGGCGTGGGAGCTGATCTCCGCGGCGCCGTTCGAGGACGGCGAGGTGACGCGGAGCGCCCGGGATCTCGCGCGCGAGCTCGGTCGGGAGGTCGGCGGGCTGCACGCGCGCTTCGGAGAGCCGCTCGCCCGCTACGCCGACGCCGTGCGCGAGCGCGCGGCGCCCTCGCTGAGCGGGGACGGCTGGGCGCGCACGGTGATCGCGGCCGCGGTGCGCGCCTACGTGCCCCAGCTGGACGCCCACGGCGCCTGGGCGCCGCTCGAGGAGGAGGTCTCCATCTACGACCTCGACCTCGAGGCGCGCCCGCCGGCCCGGCTCTGGCAGGAGATGACGCGCACCGCGATCGGGGTGCGCATCGACCGCGGCGCGCTCGCGCCGCTCGCGGACGGCGACGTGGTGATCCGGATCCAGGATCTGCCGATCTCGGGCATGAGCGTCGAGCAAGCCGAGCAGCTCGCCGTGCTGGCCGACGTGCGGCCCGGGACGACCGCGCGCGTCGCGCTGCTCCGGCGCGGCGCCGCGGCGCCCGTCGAGCTGGCCGTGGCGCCGCACCCGATCGGACCGCAGCCGGCGGAGCCCGCGCCGGCCTCGCTGCAGCTCGATCTGGTGCGGTTCGGCGACGGCAAGGTCGCGGTGATCACCGTCCCCGACGTCCCCGACGACCTCGGCGATCGGGTCGCGGCGGCGCTCCTCCGCGCGCGCGCGGAGAGCGACACGCGGGGCGTGATGCTCGACGTGCGCGCGAACGGCGGCGGCTCGACCGACGGGGCGATCGCCGCGCTGGGGCTGTTCCTGCCGGGCGTGCCGCTGTTCCCGATGCGGCGCCGCGACGGCGGCGTCGAGGTGGAGCGCTCGCCCGACGTGCCCGAGGGGCGCGGGTGGAGCGGGCCGCTCGCGGTGCTCGTCGACGGCGACTCCGCGAGCGCGGCGGAGATGATCGCCGGCGCGATCGGCAGCTACCGGCGCGGCGTGGTCATCGGCGATCGCACCTACGGCAAGGGGTGCGCCCAGGAGTACCTCGACGACGACGCCCACGTCGGCGTCCTGCGCCTCACCACGCTGCTCTACGCGCTCCCCGACGGCGCGCCGGTGCAGAAGGTCGGCATCGTGCCGCAGGTGCAGCTCGCGCTGCCAGCGACGAACGAGCGGGAAGCGCGCGTGGACCGGGCGCTCGGCCCGTGGCGCGGCCCCGACGTGCGCGATCTGCACCGCGTGCGCGAGGTGCCGTGGTCGGCGCACGCGGGGCGGGTGGGGCCCTGCCGCGACGAGACGGTCTGCCGCGCGCTGCGGTCGCTCGGCGCGGTCCGGGCGGCGGCGCGCTGACGCGCGTCAGCGCTTCCAGAATTTGCCGAGGAGGCCGCCCGCGGGCGTCGGGTCGTTGTTCGTGCGGCTGCGCATCTCCTGCACGCGCACCTCGCGGATGGCGTCGAGGTTCTTCGGGTTGATCTCGGCCGCCAGGCGGAAATCGCGGCTCGCCCGGTCGACCCGCCCCGTGCGCTTGAGGAGCATGCCGCGGAAGAAGAGCGCCCGCTCGTAGCGGGGCTCCTTCCCCAGGACGACGTCCAGCGTCTCGATCAGGTCGTCGTAGTGCGCGCTCGTGGCCCCCTCCGCGAACGCGGGCGGCTCGCCGCGCCGCTGCGCCTGGATCCAGACGAGCAGCGTCATGTACTCGGGCTGCTCCGGGTCGGCGTTCAACGCGCGCCGCGCGCGGATCTCGGCGCCCATGAGGTCGTTCTTCTTGAGCAGGATCTCGGCCTTCTGGAAATCGAGCGCGGCGTCGACGACGCGGGCGATCTTCTCGTCGTCCTCCGCGGGGGCCGCGGCCTCCTTCGGCGCCTGCATGTACTCGGCGCGCCGCTTCGGATCGCTCAGCGTCTGGTAGGCCTCGCTGATGCGGGCGAACACGCGCGCGACGAGCGGCTTGACGTCCTGGAGCTCCGCCGGCGTCCGGTCGGGGTGCCACTGCTTGGCGAGCGCGAAATAGACGGCCTGCACGCGCTCAGGAGGGACGTCCTCCGCGACGCCGAGCATCTGGAAGAAGCTCTCGCCGTCGATCGCGGCGGCGCGCGCCTCGATCTCGGCGCGGCGCGCGGTGAGCTCGGGGCTCGGCGCGGCGCGCGGCAACGGCGGGAGAGCGGGCGCGGGCGCCGTGGCGCGCGCCGGCGGAGGCGACGTGGACCCGGCGCGCCCCGCCCCCCGCGCGGCCCTGCCCTCCTGGCCGACGGCCGCCATCTTGACGGTGGGCGCCTGCGGCTGCGGCGGCTGCGCGCGGGTGCCGACGAAGGACGGCACAGGCGGCGGCTTCGGCCCCTTCGGATCCGCGCCGCGGCCGTCCAGCGCCCCGGACGGGGGCGGCATGGTCGAGCGGCGCGGGGCGAGCGGCTCGGCGAACGGGAACCCCGAGCGCCTGCTGGACGGCGCCGGGGGGGCCTCGGTCTGCCGCGGCGAGGCGCGGCCGTCGGCCTCGCCGCGCGCCGGGCGCGGCCCGGGCATCGTCGAGCCCGAGGTGGGGCGCGGCGAGCGCGCCGCCGCGCCGGCCGGCTCGCGCTGGGGGGCCTGGCCCGCGTCGGCAGGGACGGCGCCGGCGGCCCGCTCCCGCCCAGATCCACCGGACCCGCCGAGCCCCACAGGGCGACGGCCCACCGCGCCGAGATCGAGGTGCCGCGTGATCGCGAGCGCGTAGATCGTCAGCCGCACGACGCGCTCCTGCGCGACGCCGGCCCGGAGGAGCTCGGCGAGCGTCATGCGCCGCGTCCGCAGCAGGTCGACGACGGCCGCCTCGTCGCGGTGGAGCTGGAACCGCTTCATCTCGGCCTCGACGTGGAGGCCGAACTGCCGGCTCTGGATCCGGTCGAGGGTCGCGTCGATCAGCGGATCGTCGGCGTGGAGCCGGACGCCCGCCACGATCACCGCGAGCGGCTCGCATCCGATGAGCTCCGGACCGCCATAGGACGACAGCAGGTTCTGGCCATCGTAGTAGGCGTACCGCGTCTCGGGCGAGAGGTCGTAGAGCGCGACCAGCTTGCGCACGAGCTGCTCGCGCAGCACGGCGTAGACCGTCTCCCTGTCGAGCAGGCCCCAGGAGACGAGCAGCCGGCCGTGCAGCACCCTCCGCTTCGTGATGTCCCGGAGCGTCTCCCGGAGCGTCGGCTCGTCGAGGAGGCCGAGATCGAGGATCACCCGGTCGAGCGGGGCGATGATCGTCCCGGTCCAGATCTTGGCCGGCACGCCGTCGCTGAAGAAGATGCCGTGGCGCACGCCCGCGGGGTCGATGAAGCACGTGGTGCCGGTGAGGCGCCGATCGAGCATGTACACGAGCAGGTGGACGAGCGGCGTGCGCGCGAGCGTGCCCTCCGCGGTCGGCGCCTCGCCCGGCAGCGACAGCACCGCGATGGGGCCCGCCATGGCCGAGGGAGGCAGGTCCGACACCGGGGTGCGCTCGCGCCGCGGTGACTGCATGGCCGGGGGAGGCAGGTCCGACACCGGGGTGCGCTCGCGCCGCGGTGACTGCATGGCCGGGGGAGGCGGGTCCGACACCGGGGTGCGCTCGCGCCGCGGGGACTGCATGGCCGGGGGAGGCAGGTCCGACACCGGGGTGCGCTCGCGCCGCGGTGACTGCTCTCCCCAGCCGCGGGCGCGCAGCGCGAGCGGCCGCGCGCTCTCCTCGGGAACCTCGTCTGGATCGCTGTCTGTCTGCACCGACCACGACTCCTCTCCGTGAGCGCCCGGCGGGGGCGAGTACCGGTCCGCCGCCGCGGCGGGCTCCTGCTGCTGCGGTCGATCCGGCCAGCGCGCCGTGGTGCGCCCGGGCCGCAAGGTCGGCGAGCACTTGCCGGACGGCGCCGGCGGCAGGTCCGCGAGCATCCTGGCCTCTTCGCCGCCGTCGTCGGCCAGCGCCGCCGGCGCAGCCTCGGCCGGCGAGGCTGCGCCGCGGCCGGCGTCGCTGGACCACGGCTGCGTCCTCCGGCTCCCCGGCGAGCTGGTCATCGGCAGCGTGGGCGACGAGGGCCGCGTGATCTGCTGCGGCGGCATGCGCAGGCTGGCGAGCGGCGACGCCGGCGCGGCGCGGAGCGGCGGCTCCGCCGCGATCGCCGGCGACCGGAGCGACGCCTGCGGCGCCTCCTGGACGGCCGCGTGGGCGCGCATCGACGCGGCGGCGGGGTCGTCGCTGGTCGCGACGATCCGGCGGATGTGCCGCGTCGGCTCGCCCTGGCGAGGCCGCTCGGCGAGATCGACCTCGAGCGCGCGCGCGGCGATAGGACCGCCCGACGCGTCGAGGATCAGGCGGACGCGCGGCTGCGAGTAGCGGGCCGGGTGCGTCGGCGTCTGCACCACCAGCGCGACCTCGCCGGTCGAGAGCTCCACGAGCGTGCCGGTCGGGAAGATCCCGAGCGCGCCAACGAGCAGCCGCAGCACCGCGCGGTCCGCCGGATCGGTCACCTCCTGCTCGAGCTTGGCGATCGCCTCGTCGGCGGAGAGCGGCGCCTCGCCCGGCGCGGGCGTCAGGAGATCGTTGAAGGCGCGGGCGGTCGCGAGGATGCGCGCCTGCAGCGTCGGCTGGCGGAGGCCGCGGTACACCGGGCCGAGCGCCGCCTGGCGGCGCACCCAGTGCGCCTCGTAGGCCACCACGGTGCGCATGACGCTGGGCTCGTTGACGAGGCCGAGCGCGGTCAGCACGACCGCCGTACCCGCCGGGACGTCCGCCTCCTGCTGCTCGCTCAGCTGCGGGACGAGCCCGCCCGCGCCGCTCCCCGCGGCGCCGGTGAGCCGCGGCCGCGCGATGTCGAAGAGCAGCGCCGCCATCGAGAGCCGCTGCAGGAGGACGACGTCGCCCGTGATCTGCCGGGCCATCGCGAGGCTCAGGATCGCGGTGTTCACCGCGCGCCCGGCGTCGTCGTGGTTCTGGTTGCGGAGCGCGGTGACGCCCAGGAAGGCCGGCGTCTCGTTCGCGGAGAGGTCGACGAGGCGCTGCGTGATGCGCTTGACGCCCTGCCGCAGGGTGTAGCGGCCGTGCCGGAGGTCGTCGTAGAACCGGCGGAGGATCACGATCGCCGTCGCGTAGGTCCGCACGATCGCCGAGGTCTCGTCGCCCTCGCGATCGGCCGCCACCTCGCGGCGGAGGACCGCCTCGTCCACGGCGCGCAGGCGGACGCGCGGCGCCGGGCGGTCCGCGAGCGCCGGCTTGCTGCTCCGGAGGGCCTCGGCGAGCGCGGAGGCGAGCGCGTAGAGATCGCTCGCGCGGACGTCCTTCGCGACCCCGATCTCGGAGTAGCCGCAGCGGCTCAGGACGTCGCCGAGCTCGAGCGCGCCCTCGTAGACGGCGCGGTTCGCCTTGAGGAGCTGCCCGGAGACGAAGACCGAGCCGCGGGTGAACAGGATGGAGACGTTGTGGCCGGAGCGCTGGCCGAAGTCCTGGATCAGCGAGACCGTCTCCTCGACCTGCCGCACCATCGCCTGGTTGTCGATGGCGTGCAGCGTCGAGAGCTTCACCAGCCGGAAGAGGGCCTGCACGACGCTGGCGGCGAGATCGCGCGCCTGCTCGCGCCGGATGTTCTCGGACACGTTCTGGCTGATGACGTCGACCTGGGGAGCGGTCACGGGAGATCTCCGGCCGTCGAGATCCCCTTGCCGAGGCGCGCGGCGATCGCCTCGGCGGCGGCGCTCGCGGCGTCGCGCAGCGCCTGGCTGTTCCAGGGCCGCCGCTTCGAGGCCGCGAGCGCGGCGTCGAGCGCCTCCTGCGAGCGCGCCTCGCGGCCGAGCAGCTCCGCCGAGAGGCAGCGGGTCTGCTCCGTGGCCTCGTCGGCGAGCAGGCCGTGCCGCTGGAGCAGCTCGACGGCGACCGACTCGCCGCGCGCCGGGTTCAGCGTGTAGAGCGCGCCGAGGAACTCGCGCCGCTCGTCGAGGGCGAGCTGGTGGAACGAGCCGTCCTGCACGCGGCGGACGAGCAGCGGGCCGGCCGCGCGGACCTGGTGGTGCGCCAGCGTGCGGAGCGCCGCGACGCGCACCTCGGGCGGCGCCGCCTCGGCGAGCGAGAGCAGCTCGTCCCGGATCTGCTCGGGGCTCGCCGCGAGGTGGGCGATCGCCTCGCAGCGGAGCGCCGCGTTCGCGCACCCGGCGAGCCGCTTCAGCGCGCCGAGGGCGCCCTGCGTCCGCGACGCGGCGAACATCTTGAGGATCGGACGGGCGACGTCGAGATCCAGCGTCATGAGCGCGTCGACGACCCCCTCCTCGTGCCCGGGCAGCGTCCGCTCGAAGTAGCCGAGGAGCGCGCGGCGCAGGGGCTCGTGGCCGATGTGCCCGACGACCTCCATGGCGACGGGCAGGGTGTCGCTGCCGAGCTTGTGCAGGATGGGCGCGAGGCGCTGCGCGACGAGATCGAGATCCACGGGGGCGGGCTGCGCCGCGGCGCCGGGGGTGCCCGGCATGACGAC
This sequence comes from Sorangium sp. So ce590, assembly GCF_051521365.1. Taxonomy (NCBI): domain Bacteria; kingdom Pseudomonadati; phylum Myxococcota; order Polyangiales; family Polyangiaceae; genus Sorangium; species Sorangium sp. So ce590. The sequence continues at coordinate 1,269,200 of NZ_CP150346.1, read as the reverse complement.
GCGCGTCGCCTCGCGGAGGAGCAGGCGCATCGTGTCGGGCGGGAACATGCCCCGGGCGAGCTCCGTCGCGAGCGCGCCGCCCTGCTGCCTGGGCGCGAGCGCGTCGAGCGCCTTCTCGACCGCGTCGTGCATGCCGAAGAGCATGTCGAAGCGGCGCGCGAGGATGAGATCGCGCGCCGAGGCGGCCATCGGCTCGGTCACGAGCGCGACGTCCTGGTAGCGCTTCGCGTTCAGGAAGGCGTCCGCCACGATCTCGACGAAGCGCTCGCTCCAGCGGTCCGGGCTGAGCACGAGCTGCGTGCCGAGCGCGCGCTGCGCGACCGGGTCGAGGGCGAGCGCGCTCGCGGCGCGGCGCGCCGCGCGCAGCGCGGCCGCGTCGGTGTCGATCACCATCGCGGCCGCCTCGGCGCGGTTCGCCTTCTCCTCGGCGGCGCGCCGGGCCATGCCCTCGAGGTCGTCGGCCTCGTGCCAGAACTGCTCGCGATCGGCCGCGTCGCCCTCGGCGAAGATGCTCACCACGTCGTAGCGCACGTGCTCGAGGCGGCGCTCCCACAGCGCGGCCGCGACGTCGTCCTCGGGGGCGAGGTCGCGCAGCGGGTCGAGCAGCAGCACCTCGCAGAACGAGCGCAGCTCTTCCTCCGTGATGCCCGGCAGCAGCTGGACGCGCCGCACGCCGGCCGCGAAGAGGTTGTACGGGACCAGGTCGAGCGGGTGCGGCGGCTCCCACACCGTCCGCCGGCGGTGCTCGAAGGCGTACGGCGTCAGCGCCCAGTGGACGAGGCTCCCGTCCGCGCGCAGCGCCTCCACGATGGCCTGGAAGGTCGCGCGGAGCTTGTTGTCCGCGTCCGGATGGCGAAAGCCGTAGTGGCGCACCGCCGGGAGCAGCCGCTCCACGCGGCGGAACACCTCGGTGAGCCGCGTGACCGCGGGATCGTCCGGCTCCGCGTCCCCCGGCTCCTCCTGGGGCGCGGGCTCCTCCGGCGGCCGCCCCCCGACGGCCGTGGGCGAGTCGTCCGGCGGGGGGCGCCGCGTGCTCTGCGGCTCCGGGCGGCGCGGGACCGTCGCGCCGGTCTCCTCGAGGATGCGCAGCACCTCCTGCCGCATCTGCGCGGCCGAGTCGTAGCGGTTGCGCCGGTCCCAGGCGAGCGCCTTGTCGACGAGGCCGATGACCGAGGCGGGCAGCTCGGGCGCGATCCGCGCGAGCGACGGCGCCGGCGTCGTCGCGGCGAGGATGAACGCCTCGTTGTCCGAGCGCCCCTGGTGGAGGCGCTGGCCGCTGAGCACGGCGTACAGGGTCGCGCCGATCGAGAAGAGATCCGCCCGCCCGTCGACCCCCTCGGTCAGCCCCATCGCCTGCTCCGGCGCCATGAACGAGGGGGTGCCGAGCGCGGTGCCCGCCTTGGTCTTGTCGCCGGGCGCGCCGCGCAGCCTCGCCACGCCGAAGTCGAGCAGCTTCACCACGTTGTCCTTCGTGACGAAGATGTTCGCGGGCTTCAGGTCGCGGTGGACGATGCCTTCCCCGTGGAAGCTCTCCAGCGTCTGGAGCACGTCCCCGGCGATCCAGAGCGCCTCGGCGACGGGGAGCTTCCGGCTCTTGCGCTTCCAGAGCTGCTGCACGGTCTCGCCGTCGAGCAGCTCCATCACGAGGAACGGCTCGTCCTGCTCGGTGCTGTCGTCGTCGAGGATCGCGACCCGGCCAGGGTGATCGATCTTGTTGGCGACGTACCCCTCGCGCAGGAACCGGTCGCGGATGCCGACGTCCCGCGCGAACTCGGCGTGGAGGATCTTCAGCGCGGCGCGCGAGCCGTTCCGGTGAGTGGCGGCGTATACGGACGCCATGCCCCCCACGCCGAGGAGGGCGTCGATCCGCCACTTGTTGTTGAGGGTCATCCCGACGCGGGCGCGCGCCCGCTGCTTCTCGTCCGGGGCGTCCGAGACCTCCGAGGGAGGAGGGAGGACGGACTCGGGGATGACGCCACGTGAGGTCATTCGGCCACCGGAAGGCGGGAAATCGTATCACCTCCGCGCCCTCGCCAGGTTCCGGATTTCGAGGGGCAGGCAATGCTCCTTACCGTTTCCTGGCGCCCGGCGGGTGCAGGACGATCGCTGGTACGGGAGCTCGTCCCGTCCCCCAGAGATGGCGGAGGACACGACGAGCACGGCGGCGGAGCGTGAGCGGGGCGCCGCGATGTACGAAGAGGCACGGGCGAAGGTGGGCACCCTGGTGGTGCGCACCGACGTGGAGGGGGCGCTGGTGTTCGTGGACGGCACCCTGCGAGGGCTGACGCCGCTTCCAGATCCGCTGTTCGTGGAGCCCGGGGTGCACAGGATCTCCGTGGAGCACGAGGAGCACGAGACGACGCAGATGACGGTGCAGCTCGGCGCCGGTGGCCAGATCGAGAACGGGCTGACGCTCCAGCGGAAGCCCGCCGGCGCACCGCCGCCGCCAGAGCCGCCGAGCCGCATGCCCGGCACGTGATGGCCATCCCCGCTGGGGCTCAGAACACCGATGGGCGGAGGGCGGCTCGATGCGCGAGGTCCACGGCGTGCTCGAATCCGCTTCCGGAGATCCCTGGCGGGACCGCTGGTGCGCGGAGCTAGGACGGCCCGGCAGGGCCCCCGAGCGCGCGACAGCGCGCGTCATCGAGCACGGGGCGCACGCCGCGGTTCGACGGGAAGAGCGCGTTGAGGCGCGCGGTGACCGCGGGATCGCCGGTGAAGACGTCGATCTGGCGGCCGACGACCTTGATGCCGCGGTCCTCGGCGACGAAGCAGCCGTCGTGGCGGCCCCCGTCCGGGAGCGGCAGCCCGACGAGCTCGGGCACGTAAAGGGCCGTGCCGAGCGGAATGACGCTCGAGTCGACCGCGACCGTGCGCAGCGGCGTGATGGCGCGCCCGGTGGCGCCGCGGCCGTACGGGAAGCGCCGCGGGTCGAGCCGCTCGAAGCAGATCTGCTGACCGGTGCGCGGGCAGGCGTCGGCGCACGCGCAGCCGCGCCGCGCGAAGCTCACCGTGTCGCCCGAAGCGAGCCGGCCGCTCCCCTGGACGCAGACCTGGTCGTGGAACGCGCGCGGGACGCTCGCGAGCGGCGCGCAGGCAGCGTCGTAGAGGACCGCGTCCTTCGGCCCGCCGCCCTCGCTCGGGAAGTCGTAGTAGGTGTTCCGGAACAGCCCGGGCGCGAGCCCCGGCGCCACGGGCGGCGCCGGCGCCGCGCGGGCGGGCCTGCCGTGCTCGCGCACGAGGATCGCGGGCTCGTCCTGCGCAGAGGCCGCGCCCGCGGCGCCGCCCAGATCGGCCTGCGCCGCGTCGGGCGCCGCGTCGGGCCCGCCGAGGGCGCGGCCCCCGGGACCGCTGGCGGCGCCGGCCGTCGGGTCGCGATCGCCGCTGTCCGGCGGTCGCGCATTGAGCCAGCCGGCGCCCCCGCGCGCGAGCCGCGGATCGCTCGAGCCGTCCTCGACCCAGTCCGCGCCCCCCTTCGCCGCGCACCCCGCGGCGAGCGCGAGCAGCAACGCACGGAGCCCGCGGACGACGGGCGCCCCCGCGCGCGCCACGCTCGTCAAAAGGCGCCTCCGAGGCGGGCGAGCTCCCGGATCGCCGCGGCGGCGATGTCAGCGCGCACCCAGATCGCGGCGGGGGCGCCGGCGCCGGCCGGCGCGGCGCCGGCGGCGATCACCACGGGCGCCGGATCGCCCGCGCCCGGCTGGCCGAGGCGGCTCGCGACGAGCCGCAGCGGCTCGACCACCAGCGCGAACGCGATGTCCGCGCCGAGCGGGGCCAGCGCGGCCTTCATGGCCGGGACGTCGCCGAGGCTCTCCCCCTGGACCGCGGCGACGGCGCTGCGGAGCCCCGCGCCCGGATCGTTGCCGACCGACGCGAAGAGGCCGTCGTCGCGGATCTGGTAGAGTAGCTCGATCGCGGCCGGCGGCGGCGCCGCGGCCGGCGCTCCCTTCCGCGCCGGCGGCGCCGGCGCTCCCTTCCGCGCCGGCGGCGCCGGCGACGCGCCCGCGCCGCCGGGCCGGATCGCCGCGGCGGTCTGCTCGAAGCGCACGCGCCGCACCTCGCCTTCGAGCTGCGGGAGCTCGGCCTTGCCCGTGGAGGCCCGGATCCCCTCCCGCTGCAGCGCGGCCTTGATCGGCGGGAGCTCCGTGGCGCCGAGGAGGTCCTGGATCGCGGCCTCGAGCTTGGCCCGGTCGCCCACGGCGGCGCGCACGAACGCCGTGGGGCCCCGGCCGTCGAAGCGGAGCCCGCCGGCGAACCAGTCGCCGCGCGCGTCGGACGCCGCGCGGATCGCGGCGCCGAGCCGCTCGCGCTCGGCGGGCGGGAGGCCGCCCTCGATGAGCCCCGCGAGGGCGTCGACGAGCTTGGGGACGTTCTCGGCGCGCGACGCGGCCCGGTCGCGGACCAGGATCCCGGCGAGCGCGTCGGCGGGCAGATCGAGCAGCGGCCTCACGTCGCCGACCGCGAGCTCGGTCGACGCCTTCGACGCCGGGCCACCCCCGGCCTTCGGCGTTCCGGAGACGCGCAGGTGCGCGCTCTCGTCGAGCACCAGCGTGAGGCGCGCCCGCTCGAGATCGCCGAGCACCGCGAGCCCGCCCTCGATCATCGGGGCGAGCGGGACCGCGGTGGCGGCCGGCGCGCCGTCCGGCCCGCGCGCCTCGTCCCAGGCGCTCCGCGCCGCCCTGAGCACCGGGCCCTCGATCGCGGGCCGCGGGATCTCGATCGCGAGATCCTCCTTCGGCACCTGCGCCTGCGGCATCGTCCGCGCGACGTACGGGCCCAGGGTGGTCAGGTCGCTCGGGCTCTCCGCGACGAGCAGGTAGTTGCCGAGGACGCCGAGGGCCACCGGGCTCGCTCCCTGCAGCGGCTCGAGCAGCGCGATCGAGGTCGCCGCGTCGGGCTTCGCGCGGAAGCGCGCCCCCTCGCCCCGCGTGAGCTGGTCGATCAGACGCCCGCCGTCCTTCACATGGATGCCGAGCGCGGCCCGGGGGCGCGGCCGGTCGGGGGACTCCACGGCCGCGCCGAGCAACGGCACGTTGCCGTCGATCTCGGAGGCGACGGCGATGGGCAGGCCGAGCAGCGACGCGGCGAGGGCGCCGGCGCTGCTCGGGAGGAGCGCCGCCGGGCCGCCGAGGAGGGCGCGCGCCTTGGCCCACGTGGCGTCGGGCGTCGGGAGGTACGCCTCGGCGATGAGCCCCGCCGGCGCGGGCACGGGGCTCAGGCCCGCGACGCCGGCGTCGGCCGGTGCGCCCGGCGATTTGCAGCCGAGGGCGCCCGCGCTCAGGCCAAGGACGAGGGCCAGGAGCGCGGCGGCGCGGCGGCGCACGGCGGAGGTCGGTCGTGCGATCACGACCGCACGGTAGCGCCTTCCTGCCGCGATCGACCACGAACCTGCAGAACCGCCGCGCGCTGGGTCCCCGGGGCGCCGCCGCGCCGCGGCGCAGCGGCGCGTCAGGACCTCGGGGAGCGGCGGGCGGCGACGATCACGGCGGACTCGCCGAGGCAGATGCGCGCGAGCGAGAGCAGCATCGCGTTCTCGCGGACGCGGTGCAGGAAGCTCTCGCGCAGGGCGGGCTCCGGGATCGCCGCGGCCCGGACGAGGAGCCGATCGCGGCCCCGGGCAGCGGCGGCGCGGGCGCCCTCGAGGTCCCCCGCGGCGCGCGCCGCCTCGACGGCGGCGACGAGGACCAGCGACTCGAACGCCTCGAGGCCGCCGTGGCGCGCGAGGAGGCCTTCGGCCTCGCGCGCCGCCGAGAGCGCGTCGTCGGCGCGCCCCTGGGCGGACAGGGCGCGCGCGAGCGCGGCGAGCGCCCCGGCGCGGGAGGGCGGCACCACCTGGAGGAGCTCCGCGGCGTCGCGGGCGTCGGACTCCGCCGCGGCGAAGTCCCCGGCGGCGTGGGCGATGAGGGCGGCGTAAATGCGGGTGCCGCCCTCGAGGCGCAGGTTGCCCTGCGCGCGGGCCTCCAGGATGGCCTGCCGCGAGAGCGCGAGCGCGTCGTCGAGCCGACCGCTGGCCGCGAGCACGCGGCCGAGGTTCTGCCGGGCGCGCGTGGCGACGGTGCGCAACCCCATGCGCTCGGCCGCCGCGAGCGCGGCGGTGAGCTCCTCGCCGGCCCGCTCTGGATCGCCGAGCTCGAGGAGCGCGCAGCCGAGGCTGACGCGGGCGTTGCACGCGTCGCGGACGTCGCCGGCCCGCTCGAACGCGTCGACCGCGGCGGCGTAGCCCGCCATGTCGCCCGCGGGATCGCCGAGGTGCCGCGCCCGCGCGCCGCGCAGCCGGTGCACCTCGGCGGCGGCGCGCGGCGCGAGGGACGCGAGATCCCCCGCGAGGGCGCGCACCCGCGCGATCAGCGCGTCCGCCTCGGCGTAACGCCCCGCGGGGAAGAGCTGGCGCGCCGCCGAGCACAGGGCGATGACGCGCGCCGAGCGGATGTCGGCCGCGGCCCGGGCCCCGGACGGCTCGCTCCGGGGCGCGCCCGCGTCGCCTGGACCGCCCGCCGTGGCTCCGGCATCGCCGCACGCGGCGACCTCCTTCGCCCAGGCGGTCGTGAGCATGTAGTCGCCCCTCCGGCCGCTCGCGCTCATCAGCTCGTCGGCGGCGCGGAACCAGGGCGGCGTGCCGCGAGGCAGGCGCCGCGCCGCCTGGGCGGCGCAGCGCTGGGCCTGCTCGAACTCGCCGCGCCAGCGGTGCGCCTCCGCCTGGACCAGGCGCAGCGCGCTCAGCGTCTCGCCCTCGCGCGGGCCGTACGGGTCGGCCGAGGCGCCGCGCTCCCCGGCGAGGTCCTCGTCCGCGAGCCGATCGCAGAGGTCTCCGTGCCGCGCGCCCCGCTCCGCGTGCGCGATCGCCGCGGCGAGATCGCCGCGCTCGAGCGCCTGCTCGGCGCCGCGCAGGAACCACTGCATCGCCCGGCCGTGCTCTCCGCCGTGGTCGAAGTGCTCCGCGAGCACGATCGCGTCGATCTCACCGGACTGCTCGAGCCACGCGCCCGCGAGCCGGTGGCCGAGGAGCCGGTCGCCCCGGGTGAGCGTCGCGTACGCGGCCTCGCGGAGGCGCGCGTGCCGGAACGCGTACTCCTCCTCGCCGGCGAACCTGCACGCGGGGCGCCGCTCGACGAGCGCGCGCGCGACGAGCTCGAGGAGCCACCTGTCCAGGTCCGGCGCGCCCTGCGCCCCGCCGAGCAGGGAGGCCACGCCGCCGCGCCAGAACGCCTCGCCGAAGATGCTCGCCGCGCGGAGGATGCGGCGCACCGCCGGGTGCAGGTCGTCGAGGCGGGCGTGCGCCATCGCGAGCACCGTCTCGGGCGAGCCCTCGGCGTCGCCGCGGGCGACCGACCGGATCAGCTCCTCGAGGTAGAACGCGCGCGCCGCCGCGCTGCCGTCGGCGCGCGCCTCCGCGGCGGCGCCCTGCCCCATCACCTCGCGGGCGAGCTGCCCCGGGGCACGGGGAGCGCGCTCGCCGGGCCGAGGATCGAGGGGGGCGCCGGCGGCCCAGAGCTCGGGGAAGAGGCGCTCCATCTCGTGACGGCCGAGCGCGAGCAGGCCGGCCGTCACGTCGTCGATCAGGACACCGCCGTGCGGCGGCGCGCCGTCGCTCCCGGCGCCGGCGGGGCGCTCCCCCTCCGCGCGCGACCGCGCGCCGAGCAGCGCCGCGGCGCGATCGATCACCTGCCGCGCAGGCCAGCGGCCGGAGGCGACGTCCTGGCCGGTCGCGAGCGCGACGGAGACGTCCGCGGGCAGCAGCGAGCGCAGCGCGAGCGCGCAGCGCGCCGCGTGGGCGGCCTGGTCCGTCGGCGTCCTCGCCTGCGCTCCGGCGGGGCGCGGCGGCTCCGCCTGCAGGTTGGCCTCGCCGCCGCCGGCGATCGTGACGAGGAGCCACCTGGCAGCGAGCCGGTCGACGCGCCCGCCGAAGGGCGCGACCGCGGCCCGGACCGCCGCCTCCATCGCGGCCCTCGGCGCGGGCTCCTGGGGGTGCGCCGGCGGCAGAGCGGCGCCCGGCGCGGCGGGCCCGGCGCTCGCGGCGGGCGCCGCCGCCGCGGCGTCGCCCGGGAGCGCGCCGTGGATGAGCACCACGCTGATGAGCCGCGGCTCGCCCGCGGCGCTCTCGGCCAGCGCCCGGGCGAGCCGCGTGCTCGGCGTCCCGCTCTCGCCGGTGTCCCTGGCCTGTTCCCGGGCGACGCGGAGCTGCGCCGCGCTCGCGAGGACCTCGTTCCCGTCCCGCGGCCGGCCGTCCGGATCCTTCTCGAGCATCCACGCGACCAGATCGTCGAGCGCGGCGGGCACGTCGGGTCGCAGCTCCGAGAGCCGGCGCGGGCCCACGAGCGCGGCCTTCGCGAGGATCGCCATCACCTGATCGCCGGCGAAGGGAGGCCGGCCGGTGAGGCAGTTCCAGATCACGCACCCGAGCGAGAACACGTCGGCGCGGGCGTCGACGTGCGGGTCGCCGCGCGCCTGCTCGGGCGCCATGTACCCCGGCGTCCCGAGCGTCACCCCGTCGCGCGCGAGCTCGCCCGCCCGGAGGACGCCGGCGTCGTGCGCGCGCGCGGGCAGGCCCACGGGAGCCCCGGCGTCCGCGCCGGCGCGAGCGATCCCGAAATCGACGATCTTGGCGCCCTCCAGCGCGCCGCCCGGCAGGAAGATGTTCCCGGGCGTGACGTCGCGGTGGACGATGCCCCGCTCGTGCGCCGCGCCGAGCGCGCCCGCGAGGCGCTGCAGCAACGTCACCGCGCCGTCCACGCTGAGCCGCGCGCGCGCCACGTGCGCGGCGAGGTCCTCGCCGTCGAGCCACTCGAGCGCGAGGTACCGCTGCTGATCCGCGGTGACCCCGTGCGCGACGTAGCGGACGATCCCCGGGTGGCGCAGCCCGGAGAGGAGCTGCGCCTCACGCTCGAGCCGCCTCTCCTGATGCTCGGCCCCGCGGTGCAGGATCTTCAGCGCGACCGGGCTGTCGTCGGTCAGGTCGGTGGCCCGGTACACCGAGCCCATCCCGCCCGATCCCGCCAGGCCCTCGATCCTGAACCGGTCCGCGACCGTGACTCCCGGGCGCATCAACCGGGCGATTATACGTGGGGCCGCGGTCGCGGATAGGGGCAGCCCTCGGCCGCGCGCCCCCGCCGGAGGGCGGCCCGCGCTGCCGCATATGCCCCCATCGCTCCGCGCTCGTCCGAGGCGGCGTCAACGGAAAGCTGCGGAGCAGGCACACTGCTGCGGTAAGCTTCGATCGATGCCTCGCCCCGGCCACGACAGCGTGGTGCTCATCACCGGCTTCCCCTCGTTCATCGCGCGGAGGATGCTGCAGCACATCCTCGCGTCGGAGCCGCGCACGCTCGTGTATGCCGTGGTGGTCGCGAATTCGTCGGCGCAGGCGGCCGCGGAGCGCGACGCGCTCCCGGCGGCGGACCGCGAGCGCGTCGTGCTGCTCGAGGGGGACGTCGCGGCGATGGATCTCGGCCTGTCCGGCGCCGAGTTCCGGCAGCTCGCCGGCGAGGTCGACCGGATCCATCACCTCGCGTACGTGAGCAAAGCCGGCGCCGACCGGAGCGCCGCCCACGCCCTGAACGTCGTCGGGACCGCCGAGGTGCTCGAGCTCGCCCGCGCCTGCACCTCGCTCCAGTGCCTGGTGCATCAATCGACCGCGTTCGTGGCCGGCGATCGTACAGGGACGGTGTACGAGGAGGATCTCGAGGCGGGTCAGGCGTTCCGCAACCCTGTGGAGGAGACGCGGATGCGCGCGGAGGTGCTCGTGCGGCGGGCGATGCGCCACGTGCCGGTGGCGGTCGTCCGGCCGACCACGGTGGTGGGCGACTCGGTGACCGGGGAGATCGACCGGCTCGACGGCCTGTACCTCCTCGTGCTGCTCATCATGGCGGCGCCGGCCGACATGGCGATCCCGATGCCCGGCCGCGGCGACGTCCCGCTCAACATCGTCCCCATCGACTTCGTGGTCCGCGCGACGCACGCGATCGGCCTGCACCGGCTCGCGCCGCGCCGCACGTTCCACATCGCCGACCCGCACCCGCTGTCGGCGCGGCGGGTCTTCGACCTCATCGCCCGGGCGAGCGGCCGCCGCGCCGCGCGCGGTCACATCCCGTCGAACCTCGCCAAGGCGCTGCTCCGCACGCCCGGGATCGAGCGCTTCCTCCGCAGCCCGCGCGCGTTCGTCGAGCAGCTGATGACCCCCGTGCGCTACGACGCCCGGAACGCGGACCTCGTGCTGACCGGCGCCGGGCTCGCCTGCCCCCCCTTCGAGTCGTACGTCGACGTGCTCGTCGGCGCCGTGCAGGAGCGTGTCCGCGAGCGGCGCGAGCGCCAGGAGATCGAGGCCAGCGCGGACGCCGAGCTCGACATCGAGGATCCGCTCTCGTGAGCGGCGCAGCCCGCTCCGCGCCTCGCGCGGAGGCCCCGGAGCGCGGCATCTCCGCGCCTCCTCGGCGCCTCCTCGCGGCGCTGCTCGTGGCCGCGGCGCTCGGCTGCAGCTCGACACGCGAGCACGTCGCGCCCCCGTCGCCCGAGGTGGGGGCCGCGCCGGCCGGGGCGCCCCCGCCGCGCCCGGCGGAGATCGCCGCGCCCGGCGGCGAGCGCACGGCCGCGCCGCGCCTCCCTGAGCCCCCGCCGGAGCTCGCGCTGCTGCGCCCGGAGGACGGGCCCTACGCGCACTTCTTCGCGGCGCTCCGCGCCCTCGAGCAGCGGCGCCGCAAGGACCACGTGCGCATCGCCTGGCTCGGCGACTCGCACGCCGCGGCGGACTTCTGGAGCGGCGCGGTCCGCTCGGCGCTGCAGCGGCGCTTCGGCGACGGCGGCGTCGGCTTCGTGCACCTCGGCTATGCCGCCTACCGCCACGAGCGCGCGCGGCTCACGGCCGACGGCAAGTGGCGGACCCGCCCGAAGACGCCGGGCGGCTCCACGCCGATCGACGACGGCGTCTTCGGGCTCGGGGGGATCCTCTTCAGCGCGCACAAGGGCCCGGCGCGCGCGGAGATCACGGTCACCGGGGCGGGGCCTTCCACGCGGCTGCTCTGGGACGTGTGCTTCCGATCGAGCGCGCCGACCGACGAGCTCGCGGTGACGATCGAGGGCGGCCCGAGCGAGGTCCTCCGCGGGGCCGCGGGCGACGTCCCCGGCGCGCTCGAGCACACGAAGCTCGCGAGCGTGGGCGCGGCGAAGCTCGGCGTCGTGCCGTCGGGTGCGCCCGAGCTCTGCGGGCTCGTCGTCGAGACCGATCCGGAGGTCCAGCCCGGGGTGGTGCTCGACACGCTCGGCATCAACGGCGCCCGCCTGGCGACGGCGCTGCGGTGGAACGAGCTCGCCTGGGCTGCCGAGCTCGCGCGGCGCTCGCCCGAGCTCGTCGTGCTGGAGTACGGCACGAACGAGGCGGGCGACGTCACCACGGATCCATCCCTCTACGCGAAGCAGCTGGCCGAGCTGCTCGCCCGCACCCGCAGGGTCGAGCCCGACGCCGACTGCCTGGTCCTCGCGCCCACGGACCGGAAGGACACGGCGGAGCGCACGCCCCTCGTCCGAGACGTGCTGCGCGACGCCGCCCGGGAGGGCGGCTGCGCGTTCTGGGACACGTACGAGGCGATGGGCGGGAGGGGCTCCATCGAGACCTGGTACCGCGAGCGCCCGCCGCGCGCGTCGCGCGACGGCGTCCACCTGACGTTCCGCGGCTACCGGGAGCTCGGCGTGAAGCTCTCGAGCGCCATCCTCGAGCGCTATCGCCCCTGACGAGCGGATCGACCCAGCGGCTCCGTTCGACGGCGACGGCGGATCGCCGAGCCCGTGGCCTTGCTCGTGCTTTTCGGCTCTCGATGCTCGATCGGCGTGAAGGCTTCTCACGCGCGATGGGCGAAGGGGGCACATGCTGCATGCCGGGGACGTCGCAGGAGGTCGCTTCCGACTGATTCAGCCGATCGGCTCGGGCGGGATGGCGAGCGTCTGGTGGGCGCGCCACGAGCTCATCGGCCGGGACGTTGCGCTCAAGCTGTCCCCGGCGCACCGGGACGAGCAGGTCGTCGGGCGGTTCATCCGCGAAGCGAAGATCATCGGCAAATTCCAGCACCGGAACATCGTCGGCGTTGTCGACGCCGGCGAGCTCCCGGAGGAGGGCTACCTCTTCCTGGCCCTGGAGCTCCTGCGGGGCGCGCCGTTCGCGGATCGCCTCCTGCCGAACCGGCCGCTGCCGCCCGAGGAGGTCGTGCCCGTCCTCATCGAAGTCTGCAGCGGGCTCTCCGCCGCCCACGCCGAGGGCGTCGTGCACCGCGACATCAAGCCCGAGAACATCGTGATGGCCATGGTCCCCGGCGAGGGGATCGTGCCGAAGATCGTCGACTTCGGCATCAGCCAGGTCACGGACGCGGGCGACGCGATCACCATCGACGGACAGCTGCTCGGGACGCCCTCGTACATGAGCCCGGAGCAGGCCCTGGGCAAGCGCACCATCGACGCGCGCGCCGACCTCTGGGCGGTCGGCGTGATGCTCTACGAGGCGCTCAGCGGCGCGCAGCCGTTCAGCGGGGGCAACCACCACGCGATCCTCCGGCGCATCCTCGAGACCGAGCCCGCGCCGCTCCCGCCCTCGATCCCGCAGCGCCTCCGGAAGATCGTCGGCCGCTGCCTCGAGAAGGAACCGGCGCGGCGCTACCCGGACGCGGCCTCGCTGCGCGCGGATCTCCAGGCCGCGCTCGGCGATCTCGGCGCGAGCGCGCCCGCGCCGATCGTGATCCTCGCGCCGGCCGCCACGGGCCCGCGGTCGCTCGCGACGACGCGCCCCCGCGGCGCGCTCGCCGCGCCCCCGCGGCTCGCCCTTCGCGCCCTCGGGCGGCTCTGGACCGCGGGGACGCGGGCGCCTCGGTGGCGCGAGGCGACGACGCTCGGGCGCATGCAGGGCGCCGGGTCGCCGCCGGAGGCGCGGCGGCGCGCGCGGGCGATCACGGCGCTCCAGCTCGCGGGCGCGGCGGTGCTCGCGGCGGCGCTCGGCTCGGGCGCGCTGCGGGAGCAGACGGACGCCGGGGCCGGGGCCGCGGCGCGCGAGAGCCTCCGCCCCGTGCTGGCCGCGGCCTTCGCCGACAGCGGCGCCGCGTGGCGGCGCGGCGCGGGCGCGCCCGATCCGGCGGGTTTCGACGCGCCGCACGCGCCGCACGCGCCGCACGCGCCGGCCGGCAAGTCGGCGAGCCGCGACGGCACGCCGGGCTCGCCCGAGCTCGCCTCGGCGGACCCGGGCTCGCCCGAGATCACCGCGGCCCCGGGGGACAAGCCCCCGCGCGCGCCGGCGCCGCGCGGTCCCTCGAGATCCCGCATCACGAGCCCCGGGTTCTGATGAGCAGCGCCGCACCGCTCTCCGCCCTGCGCAGGCGCGCTCGCCGGCGCGCCGCTGCGCTCGCGCTCGCGCTCGCCGGCTGGGCGCTGCTCTCGCCGTCCTGGGGACATGCGCAGGACGACCGCGCGACGCGCGCGCTGCGGCTCCAGTTCGCGCAGGGGCTGACCCTTGAGGTCGCCGGACGCTGGGCCGACGCGCTCGATCGGTTCGAGGCGATCGCCCGCCAGCGGCCGACGGCGAACGTGGCGTTCCACATCGGTCTCTGCCACGAGCGGCTCGGCCGGCTGCGGACGGCCGAGCGGACGTACCAGGATGCGCGCGCGACGGCGCGGGCCGCGGCGCCGGCGGTGCTCGCCGAGATCGACGCGCGCCTCCAGGACCTCGAGGGGCGCATGCCCAGGATCGTGCTGAACCTCGCCGGCGCGACCGAGGGCGTGACGCTGCTGCTCGACGGCGAGGTGGCGCAGCCATCGCGGGCGATCCGGGTCGATCCGGGTCCGCACGTGGCCGTGGCGCTCCGGCACGGGATCCCGGTCGCCGCGAGCGCGTTCTCGAGCCACGAGCGCCGCACGAGGTTCGTGACGCTGACCGTTCACCCCGTCTCGATCGGCGTGCCGCGCCCGATCGGCGCGCCGCGCCCCTGAGTCGGCCCCCCCACACCCGAGCACGTGTGTGCGCGCGGAGGAGCTCACACCCCTCGCTGCGAGCGCGGGCGCGCTGTGGCCACGATCGCCTCGGAAGCGAGCTCGGGCCTGGAGCTCGTCGCGGACGTGTGTCAAGCCGCGAGAGCGGCCGCGGCGCGCCGGCGAGATCGCGCCGAAACAACCGCTTTTCGAGGCAAGCGCGGCGCTGGCCAGGGCGCCAGGCGTCCGCTCCGGACCACGCTGGAAGCTCGCCTGACAGGGCGCTCCGGACACGGCCAAGCTCGCGTTTTATCGGGCGTGAACGCTGGATCCAGCTTCTGACGTCCTGATAGCATGCAAGTCCCATGGCGCTCGACAGGCCGCCCGCTGCGGGCTCTGCTTCGCGACTCGGCAATTATGAGCTGCTGAAAGAGCTCTCCGGCGGCGGGATCGGGTCCACGTGGCTCGCGCGGACGGCGTCCGACGAGGGCGCGGCGACGAGCGCGTCGCCTGTCACGATCCTGCGCATCTACCGGCATCTCACGAAGAGGGCGGAGACCACGGACAGCATCCTGCGCGAGGCCGGGATGGCGCAGCAGGTCCGCTTCCCCAGCGTGCTCTCGGTGCTCGATGCCCGCGTCGCCGACGGCGAGGTCTTCATCGTCTCGGAGTACGTGGAGGGCGAGCCGCTCGGCGCGCTCGTCTCGGCCGCCGGCGCCGAGGGGCTGCCGCTGCCAGTCGCCCTCCGGATCGGGGCCGACGTGCTGCGCGCGCTCGCGTCCGCGCACGCGGCGGAGCCGGCGCCGCTCGTGCACGGCGAGCTGAACCCGACCCACGTCACCGTCGGCATCGACGGGGTCACGCGGGTGAGCGGGCTCGGCGTCGCGCGGGCCATCGCCGGGCTCGCGCCCATGGGGACGAGGAACCCCGATCGTCTGGCCTACGCCGCGCCGGAGCGGGTCAAGGCGATGGCGACGCACACGGCGGCCCCGCTCGATCCGCCCGCCGATCTCTTCTCGGTCGGCGTGCTCCTCTGGGAGCTGCTCGCGCGGCAGCGGCTGTTCTCGTCGAAGCTGGAGTCCGCGGTCATCCAGAAGGTGCTGACGGCGCCCATCCCGCCGCTCGCCGGCAACGCCGTCCCGGCCGAGGTCGGCGAGGTGGTCCGGACCGCGCTCGAGCGCGATCCCGCGCGCCGGTTCGAGAGCGCGTCGGCGATGCTCGCGGCGCTGGAGGCCGCGGGCGCGGGGCGGATCGCCGGGGTGGAGGACGTGACCGCGGCGCTCAGCAGGCTGGCCGGCAAGACGATCGAGCCGCGCAGGACCATGGTCGCGGCGGCGATGGCGCGCCTGGCCGATGCGGCCAGCTCGCGGCCGCTGCCGCGCGCGCGCGGCGCGACGCTGGTGGGCTTGGCGCTCCCCGACGGCGCGCTCTCGCCCCACGGAGACGGCCCGCGTCACGCGATCACCGCGCCGTCTCCGCGCCCGCGCGGGACCCCGGGCCCGCCGCCGGCCGCGGTCACCGCGAGCCAGCTCCGCCCATCGAGCGGCGCGACCGCGCCGAAGGAGGCCGCGGCGCTGAAGAACGGCCTGGCGGCCAAGACGGGGGCCGGCGCGTCGAACGGCGCCGTGCCGGCGGCGCACGCCGGCATCGACGCCGAGTGGGGCTCGGCGGATGACGGCGCCGCGCGCGGCCTGCCCGCGCCGCGCCCTCCTGCGGACACGCTGCCGCAGATCGAGCCGTCGAGCGAGAGGAGGGAGAGCCGCGGCGCCGCCGTGGCGAGACCCGAGGTCCCCGCGGCGTCGGCGACGCCGGCGGCGGCCTTGCGGAAGGAGCAGCCTCCTGCGCGGCCAGCCGTGCCGCGGCCGGGGGATCCGGGCGACAGCCTCGTGGCGGCGCGGGTAACGCCGACGCCGGCCGACGGCACGGTGCCGAAGCGGCCGACGCCCATCCCGGCCGGGCCGCACGCGAGGCCGCCGCGCCCGCCGCCGCCCCGGGTGGTGCAGCCGTCGCCGCCCGAGGTCCCCGGCAAGACCTCCGCTGCGGCGTCCACGGCCCTCGGCGCCGCGGCGTCCGTGGCGACGGGGCCTGCGACCGCGTCCAGCCCGGTGACGCCGCGTGTCCCTGTGTCGCCCGCGGCGCGGCTGGCCCCGGCCGCGCATCGCGTCGCCGTGGTGCCCGCCGCGGCGCGTGGCCCTCGTCCGACGCCGATCCCTCCTGCGCCGGCATCGGCCACCGCGCCTGCGATCCCCGCCGTGCTGAAGGGTCCACCGCTCCCGTCGGCGGCCGCCTCCGCGAGCGGTGGGGCGGCGGCTGCCACGCAGGAGATCGCGCTCGGCAGCGGTCCGGCATCGACCTCCGGCAGGGCGCTCCTCACGCCGACCGGAGCCCAGGGCCCGATGAAGCTGTGGGGTCGCGCGGCGTCGGCCGTGGACCGGCTCGGGCCGGGGAGCACCCTCGGCCGGTACGAGATCCTCATGCCGGTCGCCAAGGGAGGCATGGCGGCCGTCTGGGCCGCGCGTCTGCAGGGCACCCGCGGCTTCAGGAAGATCGTCGCCATCAAGACGATGCTGCCCGACGTCTCCGACGACCCCGACTTCGAGTCGATGTTCCTCGACGAGGCGCGGGTCGCCGCGCGCATCCGGCACCCCAACGTGGTCGAGATCCTCGACCTCGGCGAGGAGGACGACGTCCTCTACATCGTCATGGAGTGGGTCGACGGCGAGACGGCCGGCACGCTGCAGAAGGCCGCGAAGCGGCTCGGCGGCATCCCGCAGCGGATCGTGCTCCGCATCGCCTCCCAGATCTGCGCTGGCCTCCACAACGCGCACGAGCTCTGCGACGACAGCGGCGCGCTGCTCGACCTCGTCCACCGCGACATCTCGCCGGCGAACGTGCTCATCTCGACCGCCGGCTTCGTGAAGATCGTCGACTTCGGCGTGGCGAAGTCGAAGGGGCGCCTGCACGTCACGCGCGCCGGCGGCATCATCAAGGGGAAGACGCCGTACCTCTCGCCCGAGCAGCTCGGCGGGCTCTCCATCGATCGCCGGAGCGACATCTTCTCGCTCGGCGCGCTGCTGTACGTGCTCACCACCGGGCTGCACCCGTTCCGCGCCGAGACCGAGCTCTCGACCGTGGAGAACATCACGATCAAGAACCCGCTCCCCCCGCGCGAGCTGAACGGCGCGATCCACCCCGAGCTCGACAGGATCATCCTCAAGGCGCTCGAGAAGGATCGCGAGAACCGCTTCTCGACGTGCGCCGAGATGCAGCGGGCCATCGATCAGGTGGCGTCGACGCTCGGCGAGCCCACGACCGACGAGGACGTGGCGGCCTTCGTGCGGCAGGCGATCGGCGAGATCCAGTCGAAGCGCGCGCAGGAGCTCCGCGATGCGATCGCAGCCGTCGACGCCGGCGCGGCCGTGAACTCGGAGCCGCGCTCCGGCGCCGCCCCGGAGCCCCACACCGCGCCGGCCGACGCGGGCGCGGGCGCCCGCGGGAGCGCATTCGCTGCCGGCGCAGCGGCCCTCGCGGCGGCGTCCCCGGCGGCGGCGCACGACGAGGAGCCCCCCGTCAGCCTGGAGCCGATCTCGTTCGAGGAGATCGCCGTGCCGGCGAAGCCTCCCGAGGGAGCGCCGCGGCTCATCATCGCGCCCTCGCTGCATGCCAACATCCCGCCCGTCGAGCCGGCCGAGCCGGCGAGCCCGCGGCCCTCCTCCCGCGACGGCAAGCTGCTCGGCTCGTCCGTGCCGCGGGTCCTCCCCGCGGCCGGCAACCCTGCCACGAAGGTGCTCGCCGCGGCGGACCCGCCCGCCTCCAGGGCGGCGGCGCTCGCCGCGCGCTTCGCGAGGGGCGGCTCCCGCAGCATGGCCAACGACACCGGCGAGGTCACCATCGTCGACAGGTCGTTCGAGACCGGGGAACGACGCAAGCGGCTCCAGCTGATCGTGGCCGGCGCGGCGATGTTCTGCGTGGCGCTCGGCGCCGTCGCGCTGGTCGTGCGCAGCGGCGACGAGCGCTCTCCCTCGGAGATCGGCAAGGCGCGCGTCGACGCGCTGCCCGCGCCCGCGACGGCGGACACCGCCGCGCCCGTGGTCACGGCCACAGGCGCGGCGGAGGCCCTCCCCGCGGTGCCCCCGGCGACCGCGGAGCCTTCGCAGGCGGCGCAGCCGCCATCGCCGCCGCCTCCCGAGGAGGCGCCGACGCCTTCGGCCCCGCTCCCCGAGGAGGCGCCTCCCCAGACGCCGCCGCCTCCCCAGACGCCGCCGCCTCCCCAGACGGCCAAGGCTCCCGCTGCGACGCAGCCGCCTGCGCGCCCGACGTCGACGGCGCGCCCAGCCTCGACCGCGCGCCCTCGGACGACGTCCACGTCGACGAAGCCCGCGCCCAAGCCGGTATCGACCACCAAAAAGAAGTACAACCCTTCGGGTATCTGACCACCGTGCGATCTCGACCCTGGCTCCGTGCGCTGCTCTTCGGTGCGGTCTCTTGCCTCTGCCTGTGCACGCTCCCCGGGCCCGCAGCGGGCGCGGACGACGCCGCGGCCACGCCGGCGCCGGACGCGGTGGAGAAGGCGCAGAGCCTCTTCAAGAAGGGCGCTGCCCTCTACGAGAGCAAGCGCTACGCGCTCGCGCTGGAGCAGTTCCGGGCCTCGTACGCCGCGGTGGCGAGCCCGAACTCCCATCTCTACATCGCGCGCTGCCTCGCGGATCTCGGCGAGCACACCGAGGCGTACCTCGAGTTCGATCAGGTCGCGGCGGAGGCCGCGTCCCGGGCCAAGGCCGAGCCGCGCTACGTCCAGACGGAGCAGACGGCGCAGCTGGAGCGAGACGACCTCGCGCGCAAGATCGCGCTCGTGACGGTCACGGTGGCGCACCCGGAGGCCGCGACCTCGCTCGCGATCGCCGGCAAGGACGTCCCGCGCGAGCGGTGGGGCAAGCCGTTCCCGGTCAAGCCCGGCAAGACCGAGGTCGTCCTGCGCACGAGGGCCACCTCGATCCCGCAGACCCTCGATCTCTCGGCGGGCGAAGCGAAGACCGTCGCGCTCGACGCCGATCGGAGCGACCCGGTCGGCGAGCCGGTGCTCCTCGACGAGGGCGCGGGCCTGCCCGAGTCGGAGGCGCCCTCGGCGAGGGCGCACCTGCGCCCGTACGCCTATGCCGCCGGCGGCGTCGGCGTGGCAGGGCTCGCCGTGTTCACCGTCGCCGGGCTGATGGCCAACAGCACCTACAGCGATCTCGCCGAGAGCTGCCGGGGCCCCTGCCCCGTCGATCGCAGGGATGACGTCGACGCGGGCAAGGCCGAGAAGACGGTCGCGAACGTCGGCGTGGTGGTCGGCGCGATCGGGCTCGTCGCCGGCACGACGCTGCTCGTCCTGAGCTTCACCGGCGGCAGCGCTGGCGAACCCCAGCGCACCACCGCCTCGACGCAGCTGCTCGTCGGTCCCGGCTTCGCCGGCCTGCGCGGCACGTTCTAGACCGCTGCTCCGTCGAGGAGGAGGCGGGCCGCCGGGGCGAGAGGCGCGTCAGGAACACAAATTCCTGAGCCATTTCGCGCCATTGGAGCCACGGCGATCGCTCGTTCCGTGCCGTCGCGCGGGCCGTCCGCCTGGGCTCAACCGAAAAAACGAACGGGCGGGATCGCTTCTGCGACCCCGCCCGCCTGTCGTCAATGCTCTCGCGTTGCCGCGGAGCGATCAGCGACCGCCAGGGCCCTTGCCGACCTTGGACTTCTTGTCCCCGGAGTGACCGTGGAACGTCCGCGTCGGGGCGAACTCACCCAGCTTGTGGCCGACCATGTTCTCCGTCACGAACACGGGAACGAACTTCCTCCCGTTGTGCACGGCGAAGGTCAGACCGACCGACTCGGGCAGGATCGTCGAGCGGCGCGACCATGTCTTGATCACCTTCTTGGCATTGGTCGCCTGGGCCGCCTGGATCTTCTCCAGCAGGTGACCGTCAATGAAGGGCCCTTTCTTAACGCTCCTCGGCATGACTAACCCTTGGTCCCGCGCCGCCGGACAATCATGCCGTCGGTGCGCTTGTTGTTCCGCGTCTTGAGCCCCTTGGCGAGCTGACCCCAGGGCGAGCACGGGTGGCGCCCGCCGCTCGTCCGGCCCTCACCGCCGCCCATCGGGTGATCGACGGGGTTCATCGTAACACCGCGGTTGTGCGGTCGGCGTCCGAGCCAGCGCGAGCGCCCCGCCTTGCCGAGGCTGATGTTCGCGTGGTCGGAGTTCGACACCTGCCCGATCGTGGCGCGGCAGTCGAGGTGCACCTTGCGGATCTCCCCGCTCGGGAGGCGGACCTGCGCGTAGTCGCCGTCCTTCGCCATGAGCTGCGCGGCGACGCCGGCCGAGCGCACGAGCTGGCCGCCCTTGCCCTTCTTGATCTCCACGTTGTGGATCGAGGTGCCGGGCGGGATGAAGCGGAGCGTCAGGCTGTTGCCAGGCTTGATGTCCGCGTTCCGGCTCGCGAGCAGCGTCGCCCCGACCGCGAGGCCGTCGGGCGCCAGGATGTAGCGCTTCTCGCCGTCCACGTAGTGCAGGAGCGCGATCCGCGCCGTCCGGTTCGGGTCGTACTCGATCGAGGCGACCTTCGCCGGGACGCCGATCTTGTCACGCCGGAAATCGACGATCCGGTAGCGCTGCTTGTGACCGCCGCCGCGGAACCGCGACGTGATCCGGCCGTTGTTGTTCCGGCCGCCGCTGGACGTCTGCTGCTCGAGCAGCGACCGCTCGGGCTCGACCTTCGTGAGCTCCTTGAAGTCACTGACCGAGTAGTAACGCCGCGCCGGCGAGGTCGGCTTGAAGGATCTGATTCCCATGGCTACTCCGCCTTCTCGTCGAAGAACTGGATCTCGTCACCCTGCTTGAGGGTGACGATCGCCTTCTTCCAATTGCGCAGCTTCGCATAGCCACGCCCCATGCGCTTTTCCTTGCCGCGCATGATCATGGTGTTGACGTCCACCACGCCCACCTTGAAGAGCGTCTGGATAGCGTCCTTGATCTGGATCTTGTTCGCCTCGCGGCGGACCTCAAAGATGACCTTGTTGCCTTGGTCGCGGAGCCGGCTCGACTTCTCCGTGAGGATGATCGGTCGGCGGATGATCTGCTCGGGCTGCATGGCGGGCTCCCCTGACTAGCGAAGGCAACGCGCCTCGAGCGCCTTGGCGGCGTCCCTCGAGACGATGAGGTGGTCGTGCCTGAGGAGGTCGTAGACGTTGACCCCCTCCGGCGGCAGATACTGGTGATTCTCCAGGTTGCGGAGGCTCTTCACCAGCTTCTCGTTCCCGGCCGTGTCGACGACCAGCGACTTGCGATCCGCTTGCAGGGTCAAGAGCGTGGCGGCGATCGCCTTGGTCTTGATCTCGGGGACCTCCAGGCTGTCGAGCACGATGAGCCGGCCCTCCTTCGCGAAGAGGGAGAGCGCGCTCTTCAGGGCGCCGATGCGCACCTTGCGGGGCGGACGGTACGACCAGTCCTTCGGCTCCAGGGCGTGCGCCATACCGCCGCCCGCGTGGTGCGGCGCGCGGATCGAGCCCTGGCGAGCGCGACCGGTGCCCTTCTGGCGATAGAGCTTCTTCGAGGAGCCGGAGACCGCGCTCCGCTCCTTGGTGGCCTTGGTGCCCGAGCGGCGGGAGGCGAGCTGCGCCTTCACGACCTCGTAGAAGAGGTGCTCTTTGACCTCGGTCCCGAAGACCTCGTCCGAGAGGTCGAGCTCGCCGACCTGCTCCCGCTTGAGGTTGTAGACGGTAACCTTCATGGTACCTGGACTCCTAGCTCTTAATCTCGACGTCGACGCCGGCCGAAAGGTCGAGCTTCATCAGCGCGTCGAGGGTCTGTTGAGTCGGCTCGATGATGTCGAGAAGCCGCTTGTGAGTCCGGATCTCGAACTGCTCGCGCGACTTCTTGTCGACGTGGGGCCCCCGGAGCACCGTGTAGCGGCGGATCTCGGTGGGCAGCGGGATGGGTCCCGCGACGTGCGCGCCGGTCCGCTTCGCCGTCTCGACGATATCGCTCGTCGACTTGTCGAGCAGCTGGTGGTCGAACGCCTTGAGGCGAATCCGGATCTTCGTTGTATCAGCCATGGTGCTCTTCCTACGCGAGGATCTTGGTGACGACGCCGGCGCCCACCGTCTTGCCGCCCTCGCGGATGGCGAAGCGCATCTGCTCCTCCAGCGCGACCGGGGCGATGAGCTCGATCGTCATCGTGATGTTGTCGCCCGGCATCACCATCTTCACCCCCTCGGGGAGGTTCACCGTGCCGGTCACGTCCGTCGTCCGGATGTAGAACTGCGGCCGGTAGTTGGTGAAGAACGGCGTGTGGCGCCCGCCCTCCTCCTTCTTGAGGACGTACACCTCACCGGTGAACTTCGTGTGCGGCGTGATCGACCCGGGCTTCGCGAGCACCTGGCCGCGCTCGATCTCTTCCTTCTCCACGCCGCGGAGCAGACATCCGACGTTGTCGCCCGCCTGCCCCTGGTCGAGCAGCTTGCGGAACATCTCGACGCCGGTGACGATCGACTTCTTCGTGTCCTTGAAGCCGATGATCTGCACCTCGTCGCCGACCTTGATGATGCCGCGCTCGATGCGGCCCGTGGCCACGGTGCCGCGGCCCTTGATCGAGAACACGTCCTCGATCGCCATCAGGAACGGCTTGTCGATGTCGCGCACCGGCTCGGGGATGTAGCTGTCGAGCGCGGCGAGCAGCTGCTGGATCGTCTCCTCCCACTTGGGGTCGCCCTGCAGCGCGGGCAGCGACGCGCCCCGGACCACCGGCGCGTTGTCGCCGTCGAACTTGTACTTCGACAGCAGCTCGCGGACCTCCATCTCGACCAGGTCCAGCATCTCCGGGTCGTCCACGGCGTCGCACTTGTTGAGGAACACGACGATGTGGTTCAGGCCGACCTGCCGGGCGAGCAGCACGTGCTCGCGCGTCTGCGGCATCACGCTGTCGAGCGCCGACACGACGAGGATCGCCCCGTCCATCTGCGCCGCGCCGGTGATCATGTTCTTGATGTAGTCGGCGTGTCCGGGGCAGTCGACGTGCGCGTAGTGACGATTCACCGACTCGTACTCGACGTGCGCCGCCGCGATGGTCACCGTCTTGGTCTCGTCACGGACCGTCCCGCCCTTCGCGATGTCGGCGTACGAGATCGCCTTCGCCAGGTTGCGCTTCGACTGCACCTTCACGAGCGCCGCCGTGAGCGTGGTCTTGCCGTGGTCGATGTGACCGATGGTGCCCACGTTCACGTGCGGCTTCGTACGAGTGAATTTCTCCTTGGCCATGGCGTCTTTTTAACCTCGCTGCTTGGCGACGATCTCTTCCTGGATCGCTGCTGGAACCGGTGCGTAATGAGAAAACTGCATCGAATGAGTCGCGCGGCCCTGCGTCTTTGAACGGACGTCGGTCGCGTAACCGAACATGGTGGCGAGCGGGACCTCCGCGCGGATCACACGGGTGTTCGCGCGTTGCCCCATATCGAGGATGCGGCCACGCCGCGAGTTGAGATCTCCGATGACGTCCCCGAGGTAGTTCTCGGGAGACACGACCTCGACGGACATCATCGGCTCGAGGAGCACGAGGCCCGCCCTCTTGGCGCCCTCCTGGAAGGCCATCGACGCGGCGACCTCGAACGCGGGGCCCGAGGAGTCGACCTCGTGGTAGCTGCCGAAGTGGAGCCGCACCTTGATGTCGACGACCGGGTAGCCCGCGAGCACGCCGCGGCCCATCGCGTCCCGGATGCCCTTCTCGATCGAGGGGATGAACTCCTTCGGGATGATGCCGCCGACGATGTCGTTCTCGAACACGAAGCCCGCGCCGCGCTCGGCCGGCTCGATGTCGATCCGGACGTGGCCGAACTGGCCGTGCCCGCCCGACTGCCGGACGAAGCGCCCCTCGACGTCCGTCGCCTTCTTCGAGATCGTCTCGCGGTAGGCGACCTCGGGCTTGCCGACGTTGGCGTCGACCTTGAACTCGCGCTTCAGGCGGTCGACGATGATCTCGAGGTGGAGCTCGCCCATCCCGGCGATGATCGTCTGCCCGGTGTCCTCGTTCGTGAAGGTGCGGAACGACGGATCCTCGTAGGCGAGCTTCTGCAGGCTGAGCCCGAGCTTGTCGAGATCGACCTTGGTCTTCGGCTCGATGGCGATCGAGATCACGGGGTCGGGGAACTCCATCCGCTCCAGCACGATCGGCTGCTTCTCGTCGCAGAGCGTGTCCCCGGTGCGGGTGTCGCGGAGCCCGACGGCGGCGTAGATGTTGCCCGCGTAGCAGACGTCGATCTCCTCGCGCTTGTTCGCGTGCATCCGGAGGATGCGCCCGAACCGCTCCCGCTTGCCGCGGGTCGAGTTGAGCACGCTGACGCCGCTCTTGGTCGTGCCGGAGTAGACACGGAAGAAGGTGAGGTTGCCGAACTGGTCGTTCATGACCTTGAACGCCAGGGCCGCGAACGGCTCGTCGTCGCTCGCCTTGCGCAGGACGGTCTTGTCCTTCTTGTCGGGCAGCGTCCCCTCGACGGCCGGGATGTCGATCGGCGAAGGCAGGTAGTTCACCACGCTGTCGAGCAGGAGCTGGACCCCCTTGTTCTTGAAGGCCGAGCCGCACAGGACCGGGACGATCTTGAAGCCGAGGGTGCCCGCGCGGATCGCCGCGTGGATCTCCTCCTCGGTGATCTTGTCGAGCTCGCCGGCGATGAACTTCTCCATCACCTTGTCGCTCGAGTCGGCGCACGCCTCGAGGAGCCGCTCCCGGAGCTCCTTGCACCGCGGCAGGAGATCGCCCGGGATGTCCTTCCACTCGTACTGCTGGCCCTTCGTCTCGTCGTCGAAGACGGCGGCCCGGAGGGTCACGAGGTCGATGACGCCGCGGAACGAGTCCTCCGCGCCGAGCGGGTAGTGGATCGCCACCGGATTCGCGCCGAGGCGCTCGCGGATGGAGTCGACGCACATGTCGAAGTCGGCGCCGACCTTGTCCATCTTGTTGATGAACGCGATGCGCGGGACCTCGTACTTGTCCGCCTGCCGCCACACCGTCTCGCTCTGCGGCTCGACGCCGTTGCCGCCGTCGAACACCGCGACCGCGCCGTCGAGCACCCGCAGGCTCCGCTCGACCTCGATGGTGAAGTCGACGTGACCGGGGGTGTCGATGATGTTGATCCGGTGAGAGACGCCCTTCTGGGATCCCTGCTCCGGCGTCCAGAAACAGTTCGTCGCGGCGGACGTGATGGTGATGCCGCGCTCCTGCTCCTGGACCATCCAGTCCATCGTGGCGGCGCCCTCGTGGACCTCGCCGATCTTGTAGTTGACACCCGAGTAATAAAGGATGCGCTCGGTGACCGTGGTCTTGCCCGCATCGATGTGGGCCATGATCCCGATGTTGCGCGTCCGTTCCAGGCTGTACTCGC
This sequence comes from Sorangium sp. So ce590, assembly GCF_051521365.1. Taxonomy (NCBI): domain Bacteria; kingdom Pseudomonadati; phylum Myxococcota; order Polyangiales; family Polyangiaceae; genus Sorangium; species Sorangium sp. So ce590. Next base: position 1,243,865 of record NZ_CP150346.1, on the reverse strand, counting down.
GTGCCACTATTCCTTCTCCGTCGTGTGATGCGTGGGGTGAGGGTTTCGGACTCAGGATGCAAAACACCCTCTCCAGCCCGGCCCGCCGCCATTGTGGCGGGCACTTGAACCTGGAGAGGGTGTCGGGGTACAGCAGCAGCTTTTATAGGTCTCGCCAAGGCGAGCGCTGTCGCGCTCCCTCGAGAAGACCGGCTCTGTAACCCGATCCTTATGTCGACTGTGCCATCTCGCTCTACGCGTCTCCTCGCCTGGAAATGCGACGTGACATACGTGAAATGGACGAACCAGCGCAGACCCTGGATCTGCGCTGGCCGCCTCGCGAACCTACCACCGGTAGTGGGCGAACGCCTTGTTGGCCTCCGCCATCTTGTGCGTGTCGTCGCGCTTCTTGACCGCGTTGCCGCGGTTCTGCGCCGCGTCGACGAGCTCGGCGGCGAGCCGCTCGCGCATCGTCTTCTCGCCACGCCCGCGGGAGTAGGTCACGAGCCACCGCATCGCCAGCGCGACGCGGCGCTCCGGGCGGACCTCGACGGGGACCTGGTAGGTCGCGCCGCCGACGCGCCGGCTCTTCACCTCGAGCTTCGGCTTCACGTTGTCGAGCGCCTTGCGGAAGACGTCGATCGGCTCCTCCTTGAAGCGCTCGCGCACGATGTCGAACGCGCCGTAGAGGATCCCCTCGGCTGTCGCCTTCTTGCCCGACTGCATCAGGGAGTTCGTGAACTTGGCGACGAGCTTGTCCTTGTACTTCGGGTCCGGAATGATCTTCCGCTTCGGGACTTCGCGACGACGGGGCATTCTTCGTTCCTCTGCTCGGCTTTCGCCAGATCAGGCCTTCGGGCGCTTCACGCCGTACTTCGAGCGCTTGCGGTTGCGGGTTGCCTTGTTGGTGGAGCTGGGCCCGGCGGCACCGGACGCGTCGAGCGTGCCGCGGACGACGTGGTAGCGCACGCCCGGCAGGTCCTTCACGCGGCCGCCTCGGATGAGGACGACCGAGTGTTCCTGCAGGTTGTGGCCTTCGCCCGGGATGTAGCTCGTCACTTCCATCTGGTTGCTCAGCCTGACACGGCAGACCTTGCGGAGCGCCGAGTTGGGCTTCTTCGGCGTCGTGGTATAAACACGTACGCACACGCCTCGGCGCTGCGGGCAGGACTTGAGCGCAGGAGAGGCCGTCTTGTAGCGGGCGGCCTCGCGGCCTTGGCGAATGAGCTGGCTGATGGTCGGCATAGAGACGCGGATTTCCACCTGAGGGATGGGGACGCGCAGGATACCCAGGAGCACAACCATGTCAAGCGGGACGAGACCCGTTCGTGCTGGATGCGTCCGCGCCCGGGTCTTCGGCGCGGCGCGCGGGGGTCGGGCGCGTCGCGGGGCGCATCGCCGGAGCGGTGACTGACGCGCGCCGACGGCGCTCCAGGGCGCTCGGGGGGCTGCGCGTCGCGCCCGCGCGCGGCACGAGGCGGACGCCGACACGCGCCGGCGGCTCTTGGCGGCCCGGCGGCTGTTCGGTACGGTCGCTGCGTGGCGAAGAAGCTTTCACGCTCTCAGCGTAGAGAAAGCCGGCGGAAGGCGCCTCAGAGCGGCGCCGCGTCGGGGGCAGCGTCCCGCTTGGACACGAGGGTCGCGGGGCCCTCGTCGCGAAGCGACCCGGGCGACAGCGCGACGGAGAGAGGGCCGGTCGCGGCGCGCCTCGCTCCCACGACGAGCCGCCAGGGAGACGACGCCCCCCGCGCGACAGCGCGCGGCGCCGCCGCTGCGAAGGGCGAGCAACCGGCGCGAGCGCGCGGCGGAGGCACGCGCGCGAAGGCGGGGAGAGATCGCGTGCTCCTGGTCTTCCTGGGCCTCGTCGGGCTCGCCGCGGTGATCGTGTTCGCCGCGCAGTCGCCCCGCGCGCCGGAGCGCGCCAGGGAGGAGCCCGCGAGCACCGCGCGGACGCCGCAGGAGCGCGAGGCGCCGGAACCCTCCACCGCGACCCCCGCTGCGCCGACGGAAGCGGGCGAGCTGCCGGCGCGACCTCCCGTCGATTCGTCGCCGCCGACCATCGTCACGGCCGAGGCGGCCGCAGGGGCGCCGGCGAGCGCCGCGGCCTCGCAGCACGCTGCGGCCAGCGCCGGCCCGCAAGGAGCAGCGACCGGCGCCGCGTCCGCGGCTGCAGCACCGCCGAAGAAGCGAGCAGGCGCGGCGAAGCCGGCCGCCGTGCCGTCCGGAGCGACGCCGACAGGTGCGACGCCGCCAGCCGCCGCGACGCCGACAGCGGATGCGACGCCGACAGCCGCGGCAACGCCGACAGCCGCCGCGACGCCGACAGCCGCGGCAACGCCGACAGCCGCCGCGACGCCGACAGCCGCCGCGACGCCGACAGCCGCCGCGACGCCAGCGGCGACGCCAGCGGGGGCGACGCCGCCGGCCGCGGCACCACGGCCCGCCGAGGCTCCCCTCGAAGGATCAAAAACGCCGCGATGAAAGGACGCCCGAGATGCTTCGCTTGAATGCCTTGCCCGACGCCGCCCGAGCGCCGCGCCGCTCGCCGCTCTCCTGCGGGCGGGCGTTCGCCCTGCCGCTCGGCGTCGCGCTCTCCGGCCTCCTCGCCGCGACGACGGCGGTCGCGCAACCGGCGCCGCAACGACAACCCCCTGCGGCGTCGCCGGCGCAGCCTGGGGCCACTCCGTGGCAGCCCGGCGCGGCCGCGACGCCGCAACTGGCCGCGGCGCCGCAGCCCGGCAGCGCTCCCCCCGGGCCGCCTGGCGCCGCGACGCCACAGCCCGTTCCGCCAGCTCCCGCCGGGCCGCCCTACCCCGCGGCGCCCTACCCCGCGGCGCCCTACCCCGCGGCGCCCTACCCCGGGCCGCCCTACCCCGCGGCTCCGGGCGCCGCGACGCCGCAGGGGGGCCCTCAGCCCGCGCCGGGAGCATCGCCGGGCTACCCGCCGCCGGGATACCCGCCCCCCGGCTACCAGGGCGGCTACGCTCCCTATGGCGGTGCGTACCCGCCGCTGCCGCCGGGCTATCCGTCGAGCGCGGCGGAGATCCCGCCTGCGCCGCCCCCGGCTCCGCTGCGTCGAAAGAGCCCGAGCCTGATGCTGGGCGGCATCGCGCTCACCGCCGGCGGCACGATCGCGTTCTTCGCCGGGACCGGCCTGCTCGCCTCGGCGAGCGAGCGCTACGAAATCTACTGCGATTTCGGGGGCTACACCGGCATCTGCGACACGCGCACCGACGGCCCCCGTCAGGTCGCCGGCGCGCTCGTCTCGATCGGAGGCGGCATCATGCTCGCCGTGGGCATCCCGCTCTGGATCATCGGCGGCAAGAAGGTGCCGGCCACCGCCGATGCCCCCGAGAAACCCGCCCAGACGACGCTCTCGCTCGGCCCCGGATCCGCCGCGCTGCAGACGCGGTTCTGAGAGCGCCCCCTCGCCCGCTCCCGGCGCGCGCGGCGGCCCCGAGCGGCTCGCCTTGCCCGCTTCACCGTCTGCGCTGCCCGCGCGCGAGGCCGCCGGGGCGCCCGTCGCTCAGGAGAGGCCCTTCTTCTTCTTGCCGCCCTTGCGGTGCCGCGACTCTCCGTCCGACGCGTTCGCAGGCATGCGGAGGATGTGGAAACGCCCGCCGCCGCGCGCCAGCGGATCGCTGAGCTTCACCCGCTCGCGCGCGACCTCGATGAAGCGCTGCTGCGACCGCAGCGTGGGGGCGCCGGAGGGCACCTGGAGCTTGTGGTAGCTGCCGTCGCTCGCGAGCTCCCAGGTCTTCGCCGTGTCGGAGGTCGAGGTGCTCAGCATGTCCTCCACGCGCGCGCGGAGGGAAGGCTCGATGATCGGGACCATCAGCTCGACGCGGCGATGGAAGTTGCGCGGCATCCAGTCGGCGCTCGACATGTAGACCTCCTCGTTGCCGCCGTTCGCGAACCGGAACAGGCGCTTGTGCTCGAGGAAGCGATCGATGATCGCGCGCACCTGGATCCGCTCCGAGAGCCCAGGGATCCCAGGCCGGAGGCAGCAGATGCCGCGCACCGCGAGCTTGATGTCGACCCCGGCCTGCGACGCCGCGTAGAGCGCGTCGATGACGTCGACGTCCACGAGCGCGTTCATCTGCGCCAAGATCTCCGCCTTGCGCCCGGCCCGCGCGTGCGCCGTCTCGCGCGCGATGAGGCCCAGCACCGCCTGGTGCAGGCCGAGCGGCGCCACGATGATGCGGTTCCACTTGGGCGGCGCGCTGTAGCCCGTCAGGAGGTTGAAGAGCGACGTCATGTCCTCGCCGATCTCCCGGTTCGCCGTGAACAGGCCGATGTCGGTGTAGAGCCGCGCCGTCTGCGGGTTGTAGTTGCCCGTCGAGAGGTGCACGTAGCGGCGCAGCCTGTCCTTCTCGCGCCGCACGACGAGCAGCGCCTTCGCGTGCGTCTTCAGCCCGAGCAGCCCGTAGATCACCTGCACGCCGCTCTGCTCGAGCATCCTCGCCCACTGGATGTTGCTCGCCTCGTCGAAGCGCGCCTTCAGCTCGACGATGGCCGTCACCTGCTTGCCGCTCTCGGCCGCGCGGGCGAGCGCCTTCAGGATCGGCGAGTCGCCGCCGGTCCGGTAGAGCGTCTGCTTGATCGCGAGGACGTTCGGGTCGTCCGCCGCGCGGGAGACGAACTCGGCGATCGGATCGAACGACTCGTACGGATGGTGCAGGAGCACGTCCTGCTCCCGGATGACGGCGAAGATGTCCTCCACGTCCCGGAAGACCGGCGGGACCTGCGGCGAGAACGGCTCGTCGCGGTACTCGCGGCGCTCGTCGTCCGCGACGATGCCCATGAGGTCGGCGATGTGGAGCGGCCCCCGCACCCTGTAGACGGCGAGCGACGCGTCGACCTTGAGGGCGCGGCAGAGCCGCTGGACCGAGGTGCCGGCGCCCTCGCCGATGCCGATCTCCAGGCGCACGGCGTTGCCGCGATCGCGCCGGCGGAGCTCGGCCTGGATCGTCTCCAGGAGGTCCTCGCCCTCCTCCTCGTCGATCTCGAGGTCCCAGTTCCGGGTGACGCGGAAGGCGTACGTCCCGCGCAGCCTGCCCGAGGGGAAGAAGTCCTTCACGTGCCGGGCGATCACGTCCTCGAGCAGGACGAAGGCGCGCGTCGCGCCCTCCAGGCGGACCTTCATCAGCCGGCTCAGCATCGGCGGCACCTGGATGACCGCGAAGCCGGGCTCCTGCGCCTCATGCTCCCGGGAGAACATGATCCCGAGGTTGATCATCTTGTTGCGCAGGTGCGGGAACGGGTGCCCCGGATCGATCGCGATGGGCGTGAGGATCGGGAAGATGTCCGTGCGAAACCGATCGTCGAGCGCGCCGAGCTCGGCCGGGCCGAGCTCGTCCGGCCGGACGATCACGATGCCGGCGCGCCGGAGCGCCGGGATCAGGTCCGAGTTCCACAGCTGGTAGGCGTCGTCGACGAGCGCGTGGACCCGCGCGCCGATCGCCACGAGCTGCGCGTGGGCCGTGAGCCCGTCCGGCGGGACCTCCGCGATCGTGCGCTGCGTCTGCGCCTGGAGGCCGGCGACGCGCACCATGAAGAACTCGTCGAGGTTGGAGAAGAAGATGCTCAGGAACTTGAGGCGCTCGAACAGCGGCACCTCGTGCGATCTCGCCTCCGCCAGCACCCGCGCGTTGAACTCGAGCCACGAGAGCTCCCGGTTCAGGTAATGCGCCGGGTCGCCCTCGATCGGGATCGGCCCCGAGGGGACAGGGATCGACACCGGGCCGCTCGCCGGCGCGGCGCTCCCTCCAGAGATCGCTCCGGCCGGGTCGCTGGAGCCCGCTCCGGGCCTGTCGGCCTGGTCGGCATCCGTGTCGCCGCCGGAGCCGGAGGCGAGGGTTGTATCCGTGGAGGAGGGCAGGTCAACCATGGTCGAAGCTCCGATTTTAGCCCAGGTCTGATAGGGTCCGCCCATGGATTTCTGGCGACATCCGGGCGAGCTGAGGCACGCCTGCGAGCGAGCGCGCGCGGCGGGACGCCGCGTCGGTCTCGTTCCGACGATGGGCGCGCTCCACGCAGGCCACCTCGCGTTGATCGCGGAGGCGCGGCGGAGAGCGGACTTCGTGGCGGTGACCCTCTTCGTCAATCCGACGCAGTTCGGCGCCGGCGAGGATCTCGCGCGCTACCCGCGGACGCTCGAGCGCGACCGCGCCGCCTGCGCCGAGGCCGGCGCCTCGGGCATGTTCGCGCCGGAGGCCGCGGCGATGTACCCGCCCGGCGAGGAGACGCGCGTGCGCGTCGGCGCGACCGCGGCCCCGCTCTGCGGCGTCCACCGGCCCGTGCACTTCGAGGGCGTCGCCACCGTGGTCACGAAGCTGCTCGCGCTCGCCGGCCCGTGCGTCGCCGTCTTCGGCCGGAAGGACTACCAGCAGCTCCAGGTGATCCGGCGGGTCGTCGCCGATCTGTTCTTGCCGGTCGAGGTCGTCGGGGCGACGACGGTGCGCGAGCCCGATGGCCTCGCCATGTCGTCGCGGAACGCCTACCTGTCGCCCGAGCAGCGGAGCGCGGCGCGCGCCATCCCGCTCGCCCTCGCCGAGGCGTGCCGCGCCTTCGCCCGCGGCGAGCGGCGCCCCGCCGCGCTCCTCGGACCCGCGCGCGCGCGCCTCGCGGCCGTCGCGACGAGCATCGATTACGTGGACCTCGCCGATCCGGAGTCGCTGACGATCTGGAGCGAGGAAGCGGCGATCGGCGACCGGGCCCTGCTCGCGGTCGCCATCCGCCTCGGGACGGCGCGCCTCATCGACAACGTCGTCCTCGGGGAGGACGCGCCGCCCGTCGCGAAAGCGGGCGAGGAGGTCAGCTAGATGGCGAAGAGGAGCTCCGAGCAGGAGGGCCCCGCGCCCTCCCCGCGCCCGGCGGGAGAGACCGGCGGCGGCGTCTTCATCGTCTTCGAGGGCATCGACGGCGCCGGCACGAGCACGCAGGCCGAGCGCTACGCGGCGCACCTCAGGGCCGCGCGGCGCCTCGTCCACGTCACCCGCGAGCCGAGCGCCGGGCCGGTGGGCGCGCTGCTCCGGCAGGTGCTGACCCGCCGGATCTCGCTGCCCAGCGCCCGCCAGGCCGAGGTGATGGCGCTCCTCTTCTCGGCCGACCGCCTCGATCACCTCGGCGCCGAGGTCGAGCCGCTCCTCCGCGACGGGTACGTCGTGATCTCGGATCGCTACGACCTGTCGAGCCTGGCCTACCAGTCCACGACGGCGGCCGACGGCGGGGATCCAGAGGAAATCCTGGAATGGATCCGAATACTTAACCGCCACGCGCGGCGCCCCGACGCCACGGTGGTGATCGACGTGGCGCCCGAGATCGCCGAGAAGCGGCGCCGCGGCCGCGGGGGGGCAGAGGAGCTGTTCGAGAGGACCGAGCTGCAGGCGCGGCTCGCGGAGGCGTACCGGCGGGCGGAGGAGCTCGTGCCGGGCGACCGCGTCATCCACATCGACGGGGGTGGCCCGGTCGAGGAGGTCTCCCGCGCGATCACCGCCGCGCTCGGGCCGTTCGTGGAGCGGTGAGCCGGGGCGGCGGCTCATCGAGCCTCCGAGAGGAGCCGCGGAGGACGCGGAGCGTCCGTGTCTCCCCGCGCTCTCTGCGCCTCGGTCGTCCGAGCTCTCGAGTCGCGCGCTACGGACAGGCCGCGTTCGCGATCTCCACGTCGTCGATGTTCCAGCTCGACACGGTGTCGACGAAGGAGTCCCGCCCGATCTCGTAGCCGAAGCGGATCCGCAGGCTCGCGTTCTTGTGGGGGGTCAGGTCGTAGCGCATCTTCGTCCAGGCCGAGTCGCGGACGCCGGGGTAGGGCCCCGACTCGAAGAGCACCTCCCACCGGACGCCGTCGTAGACCTCGACCCGGTTCGTCATGTGGGGCGCCTCATCGCTGTTCAGGAAGCGCCAGAACGTCAGGTACACGCCGCCCGTGACATCGGCGTTGATGACAGGGCTCGTCAGGTGGAAATACGGGTGGACGCCGGGGGGGGCGTTCCCTCCGATGACCACGCCGGCCAGCCCGTTGTCCGGCGTCGCCGTGTGATCGAGCGCCGGATCGGCGTGCCCGTAGGTCTGCCCGGTGGAGGCCGCCGCCGCGCCGATCTGCCAGGTCGGACCGAGCTCCCACCCGGCCGCGTTGCTCTCGAACGTATCCCGGAAGTAGACAACCGGCGCCGCCGCGGCGCCGCCGCCCTGGCAGACGCCGGCCAGACAGGACTCCCCCACGGTGCACCAGTCGCTGTCGACGCAGACGCCCCCGTCGGGGACCGGGCGCGGCGTGCACACCCCGGCGTCGCTGCAGACGCCGCGCGTGCAGCCGACGGTCTGTGAGGAGCACGATTCCCCGGGGGTAGGGATGGAAATACAGGCGCCGTGCTCGTCGCAGACGCCACGGTTGCACTCGTCGGTCCCGGAGATACAGGCGCCGCCCGGCGCGATCGGCTCAGCATAGCAATTGCCAGAGCCCGGATCACAGGCGCCACCGTCGCACCCGACGCTCAGCGCGCTGCAGTCCTTGGGGACGCCCCCCTCGCAGCGGCCGCTCTGGCAGGTCTTGCCGACCCTGCACAGGTCGCCGGAGTCCGCGCACGGCGTCCCCTCGTTCCCCGGGACCGCCTCGCACGCACCGGTGGCCGGGTTGCACGCGCCGATATGACAGGAGTCCGGTACTTGGAAGAAGAAGCAATCCCGCTGGGTCCCGACGCAGGCGCCGTCCACGCACGCCGCGTTGAGCACGCAGCGGTCTTCCGTCGCGCACGACGCCCCGTTCTCCTTCGCCTCCACCCCGCAGCGGGGCTCGCCGCCCGCGTCGACGCACGTGACGAGGTGACAGCCGTCCGGCGCGATGCCGCAGTCCTCCTGCGCGCCGCCCTGACAGACGCCGTCCTCGCACGTCTCGCCGACCGTGCAGGCGTCCCTGTCGTCGCAGGGCTCCCCGCCCGCGCTGGGGACGAGCTCGCACGCGCGCGTCGCCTCGTTGCACACGGCCGTCATGCACTGCGATGTCGGGACGAGCGAGCAGTCTATCTGGCACGGAGCGCCGGCCCCGCCGCCGCTCCCACCGCTCGAGACATCCGGCCCGGCAGCGCCGCCGCCGCCCCCCGCCGCGCCCGAGCTGCCAGCGGACGTCGCGGCCGAACAGCCAAGTTCCGTCAGGGCGACAGCGGCAATTACCCAGGGAATCCACCTAGTCATGTTCGCCTCTTTCCAGCAATCGTGACGCACCTCGTGGGAATTACGCGTCCTTCGCGGCTGCGCAAGGAAACATGATGTTCCGGCGCGCGAGCACCCGGAACGGTCAGCGACGACGAAGGGCGACGAACGGCGACGAACGGCGACGAACGGCGACGAACGGCGACGAACGACGGCGGCGAGGAGCGCCGCGCCGGCGGCGCGGGCGAGGACAAGAGAGCTGCAAGGAGCCGTGAGAAGCCGCGAAAGCAAAGACAGCGACGAGAGCGAAGACATCACGAGACCAGCAAGGCCCACAAACCGGAGAGCCCCTATCGCCCCGCGATCGAGAGATGCACTATGCTGACGAGATCGTCTCGGAGCTCGGCCACCCCTCGATAGACAGACTACTTCGCGCGTGGAGCCCGCGCGGCCGCGAGCCACGTCGCATCCATTTGCAGAGGAGCGCAGAGATGTCCTTCCGACGTCATTTCGTGTTTGCCCCTTTCCTCGTCGCCGCCGGGCTGGCCGCTCCATCGGGCGGCTGCGCGGCCACCGAGGACAGGAGGCCCCCGCGCGCCGACCCGCCGGAAGACGCCGAGAGCGGCGGAGGCGGCGCCTTCGGGGCGAGCGGCACGGGCGGAGGCGCGTCGCTCAGCGCGGGAGGGTTCGACGCGACCGGCGCGGGCGGCTTCGACGAGGGGACCTCCTGCGCACAGACGAGCGCAGCGGCCGCGCTCATGCCGCTCGATATGCTCATCTTGCTCGACCGCTCCGGCAGCATGCTCGGCTCGAAATGGAGCGGCGTCACGAGCGCGCTCTCGGCCTTCGTGAACGACGCCGCCTCCGCCGGGATGAACGTGGGGCTGACCTACTTCCCGCGGGGCAACAACGGAATGAACGACTGCGACCACACGGCCTACGACCAGCTCGCGGTCACCATCGGCGAGCTGCCGCTGCACACGCCCGAGATCACCGGCTCCATCCGGGGCACCTCGCCGGGCGGCGGGACGCCCATGCGCCCGGCCCTCCAGGGGGTGCTCTCGAACGCGACCGCCTACAAGGACGCGAACCCGTCCCACAAGGTCATCGTCGTGCTCGCGACCGACGGCGACCCCTCCGGGTGCGCCGGAAACACGGTCGCGAGCACCGCGGAGATCGCGCAGCGGGCGCTCAACTACAACGGTGTTCAGACCTTCGTCATCGCCGTGGAAGGCGCGACCCTGGCCAACCTGGACCAGATCGCCGCCGCCGGCGGGACGGCGCGCGCGTTCGACGTCACCGCGGACGTCGCCGCGTTCTCGGCGAAGATGGCCGAGATCCGCGCGTCGGCGCTCCCGTGCGAGCTCCTCCTCCCCGAGCCGCCCGCGGGCGCGACGCTCGACACGAGCCGGGTCGCGGTCAGGTTCGCGGCGGGGAGCTCCAGCGCGCTGGAGATCCCGAAGGCGGACGACGAGGCCGACTGCGGTCGGGGGCCAGGGTGGTATTACGACGACGAGCTGCTCCCGAAGAAGATCATCCTCTGCGCCGCCTCCTGCGGGGTCGTGCAGCGCGAGGTGCAGGCGAAGCTCGACGTGCTCTTCGGGTGCGAGCCGACGCTGAACTGAGCGCCTCGCGCCCGGCCGCCGGCGCGGGGCTCACGATCGGCGCGGCGCGGGGCTCACGGCCGCCGCGGCGCCGCCGTCTTCAAGGCGTCGAGCGCGGCCAGGAGCTCGGCCTCGGTGAACGGGAGCCGCGCGAGCGCCGCCTGCTCGTCGGCGAGCGCGAGCTCGATCTCGCGCTGCGCGTCGCGGGCCCGGAGGACCCACCCCGACGACTCCCCGGTGCGGTCGCCGAGGTGGACGGTGCCGGCGAGCATCTTCTGCCCCTTCTCCAGGAGCACGCGGTAGCGCAGGCGCATCGCGCCCTCGAAGAGCTGCTTCTTCCGCGGGGTGTCGGCGCTCGGCGGCGGCGGGACCCGCATCACGTCGCGGTGGAGCTCCTTGTAGAGCTGCCCGATGCGGTAGCCCGCCATCGCCGACCAGTGGGCGTCGAGGCTCCGCATGGCCTCGGTGTAGGCACCCTGCGCATCGAGCAGCCCCTGGCAGCGCCGCTCCAGCGCCTCGGCGAAGCTCGCCGGCACCGGCACGAAGGTGATGGCCTCGCTCCGGCGCCGCCGCACCTCGCCGAGCGCAAAGCTCACCTGCGCGAGCTCGATCGGCGGCTTGCCCGACTCGCCCAGCCGGTGCGCCTCGATGAGATCGCGCGCGAGCCCGACCTGACGCGCCGCTTCATCCACGAGATCCTGCTCGACGAGGCCGAGCGCGAGGGCGCCGCGCGCCTCGATCGCCTCGAGCACGCTCAGATCGCCGAGGCGGAGCAGGCGGCGCGAGACCTCGACGAGCTCGGGCCACCGCTCGAGGGCGGCCGCCGCGCGCGCGAGCCGGAAGAGGGCGCCGCGCGCGACCGCGTGGTCCGGGAAGCGCCGCGCGACCTCGCGGTAGCGCTCGGCCGCGAGCGCGCGGTCGCCGAGCGCCTCGTGCGCGAGCCCGGCGTTGAACAGGCTCGGCGGCGCGACCTCGCCGTCGGGCGCGAGACGGACCAGCCGATCGAACAGGGGCGCCGCCTCGCGCGCCTCGTCGGCCAGGAGCAGCGCGCGCGCCCGTTCGAACTCCGCCGCGAGCTCGGCGTCCGAATAGGGCGATATGACGACCGGTGCGAGCTCGACAGGCGCGCGCGCCGAGGCCGCTTGCGGCGAACGCGCCCGGGCCGGCGCCGTGGCCTCCGAAGTGCATCCACCGAGGAATACTTGGAATATTGTGAAAACAAGGACCGCCGCAAGGGTGAGGAGAGCGTGCGGGGCGGTGCTGGTTCTCGACATGGCCCGGGAAGAATAGCCCCACGCTCGAGGTTGTTCCGCTTCGTGCATGGACGGAGCTCTCAGTCTGGCCGTCCGCAACGGAGGTGGATTGCTGTGCGCACTAGGGCAATCCCCTGTTTCGGCTGCTGCTCCGTGGCGTTGCAGAGGGTACCGCCCGACAAAAAGCCTGCATTGATCCGCCATGTTGCGGTAATCTCGCATTCGTTCCACAGGCCGCTGTTTGGGCTCGTAGCTCGTCGGCGGCGGTCTCCTCTCCAGCGACGATCAAAACGAGGGTTCCTGTTGTGGGCTCTCGAAGGGTTCACGGCCCTGTGGTGGGGCCTTGGAGGTGGGTACATGAAGCATCAGATCATCTCTCCTCGCGCGGTGACGTCGGTCGGCCCGGAGCAGCGGCTCAGCATGGCGGAAGCGCGTCATCGCGAGCTCGACTCGCGCCTCAGGCAGCTGGGTCGGCGGGCGTTCTTGACACCGGGGGAGAGGATGGAGGCAGCCCAGCTCAAGAAACACAAGCTCGCCGCGAAGGACGAGATCGAGTCCCTGCGCCAGCGGCTCTCGTAGCGGAGCCCGACGGACCGACGATCTCCAGCGCCACGAACGGCGCCCCGCCCCGCATCTCCCCCTCACTGTTGCTGTCCAGTCGATCCGGCGCACCCACACGGTGGGACGGCCGCACGCGGCGCGATGCCAGCGCGCGGCGCAGCGCCGCCGGCGCGCCGCGGCACGACGACCGCGGACGCCGGCGCGTTGAGGTCAGAGCGTGGGCGCCGGGGCTTCCGGCGCGTCGGCCGGCGATCCAGGAGCCGCGTCGGGCGGCGGCGCAGCGTCGTGCGCGGCGCCGGTCTCCGGCAGCCCCTCGGCGCCGCCGTACACGTCGCGGTTGAGATCCGCGAGCGTCTCGGTGAGGCGGATCTTCTGCTCGCTCGTGACGCCTCCGGGGGTCTGCTTCTCGATCGCCGCGGCGAGCCCGAGCCAGTGGCGCGCGTTGTCGCGGTAGCCCTTGCGCGGATCGGCGACACCGGTGCCCTGCGGCGCAAGCTCGGCCAGGCGGTAGTCCGTCATGCCCCGGAGGTAGGCGTACTGCGCCCGCTCCGGGAGCGAGAACGAATCCATGTCGTGCTCGAGCACGCGGAACAGCGAAAGCGCCTGCTCGAACCGGTTCGCCTCGTAGTGGCTGCGGGCGCGATCGAGATCCTGCGTGTAGGTCGCGCAACCCGGCGCGAGGGCGAAAGACGAGAGGAGAAGGACGCACGAGACCAGGCGGCGCATGCGCGGAGGGTATCTCCCGCGTCGCGGCGCGATCAAGCGGGAAGGCAGCCCACCGCGCGGCGGCCGCCGCCTCCCGGGGCGCCCCCACCGGCCCGAGCGGAGATCGCGAAGGATATCCGCGGAGCCGTGGAGTCGCTGCGGAAGCAGGCGTGAGCCGTGGAAACGCCGGGAGCGGCCGGGATCCCGGCCGCCGGCGCAGCGCCGGCCACCGTCGCGGCGGCGTTCGGAGAAGAGAGGGGGTGGGCGCGGGGAGAGCCGCCCCGGCTCACCCCGCGAGCCGCCTGCCGAGGAGCCGCGCCGCGAGCGTCCGCAGCCAGTCCGCCCGCCGCGCGTCGGGGGGAACGAGCCGCCCCGTGCGCCCAGCCTCCAGGATCGCGGCCGTCTCGGGCGTCGGGTCGGCGCACGCCTCCAGCACCCGGAAGACGGTCGCGTCCTCGTGCGCGACGCCCGCCTCCGCCACCCAGGCGTCCACCGAGGCCGCGAACGCCGGGTCGCCGGGGAACGGCTGCTCGACCTCGTTGCTCGGGCCGAGCCCGTTGATGCCGCTGATCACGAGGTCCTTGCGGTCCTTGTAGGTCAGCCCCGCGAGCTCCTCGGGGAGCAGCGGGCGGCCGATCCAGATGTCCTGCACGCCCATGCCCAGCGGGAACTCGAGCCGCGTCTCGAGCGGCTCCGGCGGCAGCGCGCCCGAGAAGCGCACCGGCACCACCGGGACGCCCACCGCGAGCGCCATGTCGATGAACGCGCCGCTCATCTTGCGCACCGGCGTGCGGCACTCGAGCGACCGCGTGCCCTCGACGTGCACCATCACCCCCTTGCCGGAGCCCTGCATCTCGGCCCCGAGCTCCGCGATGATGCCCCCGAGCGACGCCTTGTCCTCGCGATCGAAGTACGTGATCACCTTCGGATCGCGCGCGCCCGGGTACGCAAAGCAGTGCGCGAGCATCGTGCCGAGCCACGTCGCCCGGTGCTCGGCCTTGGCCAGCGTGACCGTGGAGACCCCCGTGAGGCCCGAGACGGCGATGCCGAAGAGCAGCGACTCCACGGCGACCTGGTGGTTGCCGACGTAGAGCAGGCTCCGGCCCTTCACGGCGCGGAACGCCGCGGGGTCGGCGATGTGCACCCGGCGGATGAACCGCTCGATGAGGCCGAAGTACAGGTCCTCCGCGGGCCACCGGCCGAGGCCCATGGCCGCGCCCCAGTAGCGGCGCACAGGCTCGATGTCGATCACCGGCGGGCCGGCGTCGCGGACAACGACCTCGGAGCCCTCGCGCGCCACATCGAACGGCCAGCGCGTCAGCGGCTGCGCCGAGGAGACGCCGGCGAGGGAGACCGTCGACGGGTGCACGCCGGCGCGCCGCGCGACGTGATCCTTCACGGCCGCCGCCTCGACGAGATCGCCCGACGCGGCGTACAGGTGCGCCACCGTGCCCGGCATCCAGTCCATCGTGCGCACGTCGGCCGGACCGCAGCGCGCCTCGCCCGACGCCGCGTCGACGCGCGAGACGCCGAGGTCGACCGGGGCGCGGTCGCGCAGGAACGCCCGGCGGATCCCGGGCGGCGCGCCGCCGACAGACCCCTGCGGGATCAGCACCTCGACGAGGCGGAGCTCCAGCCAGACGCGCTCCCCGGCGGCCGTGCCGGCCCCCGCGATGGCCTGCACCCGGAACGAGACGAAGCGATCCTCGCGGCCCTCGTAGCGCACCTCGATGCGCACGGGCGCGTCGGGCGACGGCCCGAACAGGCGGAGCGACGGGATGCGCGACGGGAACGCGATGTGGGCGGGAGGGCTCTCCGGATCCCACAGGAACAGCCGGTCGTGCGGGATGGCGTGGGTCAGCGCGTCGAGCATGCCCTGGTGCAGCGCCCCGGGAGGCACCGAGCCCTTGCCGGGATCGAGCACCGCCGAGGCGCCGCGCGCGCCGAGCCGCAGCGAGGTCAGGTACCGGAACGCCGGGCCGTGGAACAGCGTGCCCACCGCGTACGGATCGTCGGCCTCCGGCGCGTCGAGCGCCGGCTCCAGCGCGGGGGCGGGCGGGTACGCGCCGGCCACCCGCACGCGGCCGGTGCACACCGGCTCGAACCGCGAGAGCGCCGGGTTCGAGGCCTCGCGCCACGCGAGGAGCCGCACGTCGAGGACATCGCCGGAGCCGGTGGCCTCGGCCTTGACGCGCACCGGCCCCGGCACGGGCAGCCAGCGGAGCACAACAACGTCCTCCACGGCCACGACCACGCTCCCCGGGCGCGCCCGCAAAGCGGCGCCGGCCAGCCGGTCGACCATGCTCATGCCGGGGAGCGCCGGGAGCGTCCAGGTGGGGCAGTGGTCCGCCACCCAGCCGGCCGGATCCAGCACCTCCTCGGCGTCCTCGGCCTCCGGCGACGGGGCGGCCCGCCCCGCGGGCTGCTGCTGGAGGCGAGGGCCCTGGCCCCGGAGCACGGCGCCGGGGAGCGAGGCGAGGTGGCGCGCGTTCCCGCGGACGTCGAAGCCGACGTCGCGCCGCGCGCGGGGCGGCGGAGCGCCGTCGACGATCCGCACGCCGAGCGTCGCGCCGTAGATGCGGAGGCCGTCCACCCACAGGTAGGACTCGGCGATGACGAAGGGCCCGCGGTCGTCGCGGCCGACCTCGAGGATGTCGGTCTCGACCGTCACCCGCCGGCTGCTCGGCAGCACCTGGCCGCGGTAGCGCCAGGAGTGCTCGTGCCCCGTCATCACCGGCTCGAACCGCGGATCGGCGAGGCCCGCGTGGAGGTCGTGGTGCAGCATCCAGAACTGGATCGTCTGCAGCATCGCCTCGATGCCGAGCGAGCCGGGTTGCACCGGATCGCCCAGGAAATGGGCCTTGAAGAACCACTCCGAGGCCTGGACGTCCCGCTGCGCGCGCAGCCGGCCGAGCCCCTTCCGGCCGCCGGTTTGCCACAGGCCATCGACGCGGTCGATCATCAGCAGCGACGGCCGCGCGAGCCCGAGCTTGTCCCCGCAGTAACGCGCGGGGCGCTCGCGGAGATCGACCTCGAAATCGGACGGCGCCTCCAGCGCGGCGAGCTCCTCGGGCTTCGGCGGGATGCCGATCTGCGTCGCGAGCGCGGCCTTCGGGAAGAAGCCGAACACCGTGTCGAGGTCGTACACCGGGGCGCCGCCGAGGCTGCACTCGACCCGGAACGCCAGGATGATCATGCCGCCCGACCGCGAGAGGTTCGTGAGCCGCGACGTCGTGCGCAGCGCGCCGCCGGCCGCGGCCGGCAGGACCTCGCCGCGCAGCGTGCCCTTGCCGTCGAGGTTGCGGAAGTACAGCGCGCCCTCGCTCGAGAGCGCGCAGCCGGCGTAGCTCGCGAGCCAGCCGCACGTCTGGAGCGCGGCCTCGAGCACCACCGCGAACGGCATGGTGAGGCTCGCGTTCTCGTCGAAGTACCAGGCGTCCTCCGGGACGTCGTACTCGACCTCGACCTTCGCGCCGGCCTTCATCGCGGCCATGGGGCTCGAGACCGAGAGGACCCGGCTCATGAAGTGGTACGGCGGCCCCGGGAGCCGGGCGACGTGCCGGCCCTCGTCGAACCTGCGGTAGAGCGGGCCGAAGGCGTCCGACGGCCTGCCCCAGGCGCACGAGAGCAGGCTCCGATAGTCGAACGGGAAGCCGCCGGCGTGCGCGTCGTCAGAGCCGGCGCCGTCGGGCGGCGGCGCGCCGAGCTTGGACCCGGGGACCCGCGCGACCGGCTTCGGCTCGACGTGGCCGTCGAGGAGCTCGGGGGAGCTCGAGAGCGGCCAGTCCGGGCTCAGGCGCAGGCCCACGCGGCGGGCATGGAACGCCTTGAGGCCGTCGACCGTGCACAGGAAGTCGGCGAACACCGTCGGGTGCGGGCCGTCGTGGACCTCCTCGATGAACACCTCGTACGTGAGCTGCCGGCTCGTCGGGACGACCTGGCCGCGGCAGCGGAGCAGGTAGGGGATCTCCGGCACCGGCTCGAAGCGGAAGCCGTCCGCGTCTACCGTGAAGCCCATCGCCGCCATGGCGAACGCGAGCGCCTGCAGGCAGCCCTCGAACATGAGCGTGCCCGGCATGCACGGGTCGTCCTTGAAGTGGCCCTCGAAGTACCAGCCGTCCTTCGTGATCGGCAGCGTGGCCCTGAGATAACCGCGCTTCCACGGGCCGCCCGCGGGATCGAACACGTCGACGCGCTCGAAGAACAGCATGGGCGGCGCGCTGATCCGCGGCGTCCTGACGTGGGTGCGCAGGCGCTCGAAGCCGGGGCCGAACGCCGCCGCGCCGTCGCCGGCCGCGAACGAGACGAGGTCGGCCCGGTCGAACGCGGACTTCTGGCAGGCGATCCGCGGCGGATCGAGGCGGGCGGTCGCCGCGTGCTCGGCGGTGTCCGCGTCCCAGAGGACGCCGCCGGAGCTCGCGAGCTCCTCGTCGGTGAAGAAGCCGGCCTGGCCCTTGCGCGTCTTCAGCCGCAGCTCGCCGCCGATGCGACAGTCGTAGTGGAAGAAGAACAGGCGGACGTCGCCGTGCTTCGCGTGCCCGTCGACGTGGATATCGTAGACGAGCGTATCGCCCGGGCGCGGCAGGCCGCCGTAGAAGGTGAGCTCGCAGCCGAGCAGCCGGTAGACGCGCTCGCCCTTGTTCTCGAAGTCGGCGCCGAGCCAGCTGATGAGCAGCAGGTCGGCCTGGCCGCTCTCGATCATGATGCCGGCCGGCATCGCGCCGTCGTGCAGGTACCAGGAGTCCCACCGGACGTCGGTCTCGGTCCACATCGTGCCGAGCTTCATCGAGCCGGGCTCGGCGTCGATCCCGGTGACCCGGTCGGCGAGGAGCAGCGGCGGCATCGGCATGCGCACCTGGCGGCGATAGCCGTCCTGCCGGGCGAAGAGCGGGCCGAACACGTCGGAGATCCGGCCCGAGGCGAGGCGCTCGAGCTGCTCGCGGCTGAACCGGGGGCCCCGCGGCGCGAGGGCAGCCGCGGCGGGGCGCGGCGAAGGCGGCGGCGCGGCGGCGGGGCGCGACGGCTCGGCGCGGGTCGGGCGCGGCGTCTCCACCGGCCGCGGCGGCGGTTGCGGCGCAGCGGTGGGGCGCGGCGATTCAACGGGGCGCAGCGCCTCGATCGGCCGCGGCGACTCGACCCGGATCGGGCGCGGCGACTCGACGGGGCGCGGCGACTCGGCGCCGACCGGGGCGACGCGGGAGACCTGCGCCGAGGGCGTCGCATGCACCACCGCGGCCGCGCCCGACGAGGCCTGGACGAGCGAGTCCAGCGCGCGCTGCCGCATCTGCAGGAACCGGCGGTGGACCTGGGCCTGCTGCTCTGCCCACTCCCTGTGGATCCGCGCCAGCTGAACGGTGAACGCCGCCGCACCGACGATCACGTCGCCCGGGATGTCCACGGCTCCAGCCTCGACGAGCGCCGGCGCGACCGGCAGCGGCTCGTTCGGGAGGTACACGGCCGCGGCCTCGACGAGCGCCGGCGCGAGCGGCGACGGCTCGATCGGGAGGTCGGCGGCAGGGGCCCCGACGAGCTCCGGCCCGACCGGCCGCGGCTCGTCCCAGGACGGCGGAGGCGGCGCGTCGGCGGCAGAGAAGCCCGTGGGCCCGGGGTACAGCGGCGGCAGGTCGTCGAGAGCGGACGGCAGAGGCGGCGCAGGTTCCATGGAGTCTCCAGGGGATGAGCAGGAGGCCGCGCCGGGTACGACGATCGCCGGCGGGTGGGCGGGGAGCGTGAGCACCGGGCCCTCCGCCGATCGTGGCGGCGGGAGCGGCGCGGCCGGACCGCCGGCCCCGATGCGGACCGAGAGCGAGCCCCCGCCGAGGCCGGCGCAGCGGACCTCGGCGACGCGGACGTCGTCGGTCCACGGCGTTCCGTCGGGCTTCCGGGCATGACGGCAGGCGAGCACCGCGGCGGCGACATGCAGCAGGCCGGAGGCGGCGTGCGCATGGCCGAACCGCGGCGCGAGATCCGTGGCCGACAGCACGAGCCCGGGGTCGGCCGGCTCGTCCACGACCACGGCCAGGACCGGGTGCCGCTGTCGAACGGCGTCGTCGAGGCGCTCGAGCACGAGCACGACCGCGGCGTCGCCGGGAGGCAGGTGAACGCCGAGCGCCTCGAGCGCGGCCACGTGGGCGGGCTCGCACGAGAGGTCCACGGCGCCGACGATCGCGGCGTCCACGGTGCCGGCGCGCAGGGCGCGGGACGCGACGCGCAGCGCCCAGGGCCCGGAGAGCTCCTCGGCCGCGATCGTGAACGACGGTCCGCCGACGTCGAGCTGGCTGTTCAGCCGGTTCGCCGGGATGTTCGGCATGTTCCCGACGACACCCGCCGCCTGGAGGGCAGGGATGATCGAATCCCGCAGCGCGCCGACGTCGACCGACGGACCGAGCCGCGCCGGCGCCGTCTCGGCGACCCGCCAGCGCGTCATGTACCGGCACACCTCGGTGTCGGCGCCCATGCCGATGAGCACGGCGGTGCGGTCGCGCGGCAGCGCGAGCCCCTCGGTCGCCTCGATCGCTGCCTCGAGCAGCAGCGTCTGCTGGGCGAGCGCCTGCTGCAGATCGCGCGGCGGGAACCGGAGGCGGTCCGCGGGCAGCGCGACGGTCGCGCGGCGAGGATCCGCGCCGCCGCCCGAGAGGAGCGGCTCGGCGAACGCCCGGACGCCGCGGAGCTCACCGACGCACAGGCCCATCGCCACAACGGCCAGGTGACCCGCCGGGGCGGGGGGCGCGGCCGGGGCGGGGCGCGACGCGGCCGGGTGCGACGCGGCGTGCGTGGCGTGGGCGGCGCGCCCCTTCGGCGAGGCGGGCTCGTACGCCTCCACGAGGAGGTGGGCGTTGTTCCCGCCGAACCCGAACGCCGACAGGCCCGCGAGCCGCCGGCCCTCCCACGGCTCGGCCCGCTGCAGCACCCGGAACGGGCTCGCGGCCACCGCGTCGCTCAGCGGATCGGCGTGCAACGTGGGCGGGCGGACCCCCGCCGCCATGGCGCCGAGCAGCTTGAGGAGCCCGGCCGCGCCGGCGGTCGTGACGAGGTGACCGAGGTTCGACTTGAGCGAGCCGAGCGGGACCTCGCGGGGGCCGAACACCTCGGTGAGGGTCGCGATCTCGGTCGCGTCGCCGAGGGGGGTGCCCGTCGCGTGGCACTCGAGGAGCGAGACCTCGCCGGGATCGAGGTCGGCCATGGCGTACGCGGCCCGCATCGCGCGCAGCTGCCCCTCGACCGCCGGCGCGAGCAGGCCGCGGCCGCGGCCGTCGTTCGACAGGCCGATCCCGCGGATCACGCCCAGGATGGGCCTGCGCGCAGCCTCCGCGTCGGCCAGGCGCTCGAGGACCACGAACGCCGCGCCCTCCGCCGGGACCAGGCCGTCGGCCTCCGACGAGAACGGGCGGCTGCGCCCGGTGCGGCTCATGGCCGACAGCGCGCAGAACCCGATGTGGATGAAGAGATCGTCCGACCGGCACACCGCGCCGGCGAGCATCCGGTCGGCCTCGCGGTCCTGCAGGCGCTCGCAGGCGAGCGCGATCGCGTAGAGCGACGACGCGCACGCGGCGTCGAGCGCGAACGCCCCGGCCCCCAGGCCGAGCGCGTCGGCGAGCAGGTGGGCAGGCAGCCCAGACATGAACCGGTTGCGCGGATCGGGCCGCGCGACGCCGGCGAGATCGCCGAGCCACGTCGACTCGCACCACGCCGACATCGCCGACGAGGGGAACGAGAGGTTCCCGACCACCGCGCCCGCGCGGTCGGACCGGCCCTCGTGGCCGGCCTCGCGCAGCGCCTCGCGGCCCGCGTAGAGCACCCACTGGAAGAGCGGGTCGAGCGCGAGCAGGGACTCGGGCGGACCGCTGCGCCGCGGGAACGGGTCCCCGGCCAGCACGCGGCGGAAGTGCTCGTCGAACCCGGTGACGTAGCCGCCGCGGTCGCTCCACGCGCGGTCCTTCACGTCGCGCACGTCGCGCGCGCCGCCGGCGAGCGCGCGCTCGCGCGACAGGCGCCAGCGGCCGTCGGGGGCGCCGGACACGAGGTCCCTGCCGGCGAGCACGTTGTCCCAGAGGGCCGCGGGGTGGAGCGCGCCCGGCAGGACGCACCCGCGGCCGACGATGGCGATGGGCTCGAACACGGTTGCCTCGATCACGCCTGGCCGCGCGCCGTGTCGGGGCGGAGGACGTACTGCACGTCGCGCAGCTCGGCGACGAGCGTGCCCTCGTTGTCGACGAACGCGATATCCGCCTTGGTGCGGTCGCGGGCCACGATCTGCCCGCGCACCACCGCGCGCAGCGGGCCGTCGGACGGCCCCTCGGCGAACGTGTGCAGCGCGCCCACGGACATCGGGAGCGCGGCGCCGCCGAGCACGTGCTGCGTCCACAGCGTCGCGAGCTGCAGCCCGCCGTCGAGCGCCGCCGGGTCGGTCTTCCACGGCTGGGACACCCAGCCGGCCTCGCGCAGGCCCACGACCGTCCCCACGATCCCGTCGCGGCTCACGCCGTCGAGCTGCCGGATCACCTGGAAGTCGCGGCCGTGGAAGAGCGTGCGGCCGTCGTACAGGTCGCCGCCGGAGGGCCACGGGCCGAGCTCCGGCAGGGCCGGGCCCTTCGGGGCCACACGCCCCTCGGCCTGCCCCATCTCGATGGTCGCCGCGTAATGCAGCGCCCCCTGGGGCCCGCGCAGCTCGGCCGCGAGCACCGCGCCTTGGCCGTTGCTCACCTCGCGGCAGTCGACGCGGAACACCTCGCCGCCCGACTCGTACGCCGCGAGCTTGATCCCGCGCAGCACCCGCACGTCGCGGAGCTCGGTCACGACGAGATCCGGCCGGCACGCGCGCGCGGCGCGGGCGAACCACTCGAGGGCGATCACCACCGGCACGACGGGCACGCCGTTGATGGCGTGATCGCCGAGGTAGGGGTGCGTCGCGCGGTCGGCGCGGACGGCCAGCGCGACCCTCCGGCCATGCTCGGGGGCCGCGAGCGTCGCCGGCTCGGCGCCGAGCACGAGCTCGACCGCGCCGGGCGAAGCGGAGCCCGGCCCGCTCGCGCCGCGGTCGCCCGAGCCGTCGCAGAGCTCGTCGAGCAGCATCTTCGCGCCGGCGGCGAGCGGGATGAGCGGCACGCCGAGCTGCGCGAAGTGCGCCTCGAGCGCCGCGTTCACCATGCCGCCCTGCCAGGGCCCCCAGCCGAGCGACTTCACGCGGCAGCCCGGGCGGCGGGCGGCCTCGGCGGCGGCGACCTTGTTCAGGACCTCGTTCGCCATCGCGTAGTCGCACTGCCCCTTGTTGCCGGTGCGCGCCGCGATCGAGCTGAAGAGGACGATCGCCTTGAGCGGGTCGCCCGAGGTCGCGCCGAGCAGGGCCCGGAGGCCGTCGACCTTCGTGCTGAACACGCGGTCGAACTGCTCGACCGTCTTCTCGGCGACGAGCTTGTCGGCGAGCACGCCCGCGCCGTGGACGATCGCGGTGACCGGGCCGAGGGCGCGGCGCACCTGGTCGAGCGCCGCGGCCACGGCGCGCGCGTCGTTCACGTCGGCGGGGACGTAGAGGGCCTCGCCGCCGGCCGCGCGGATCGCGTCGAGCGTCGCGCGGACCTCGCGGTTGGCGAGGATCTTCGCGACCTGGCGGCCGATCTCCGCCGGCGTCGCCTTCTGGCCCGCGGAGGACGCGGCCTTGACGAGCGCCGCCTTGAGCGCGGCCTCGCCGTCGGCGCCGCGGCACGCGACCGGGTCGTCCTCGAGCGCGGTGCGGCCGAGCAGCGCGAACCTCGCGCGGCTGGCCCTGGCGAGCGCGATCAGCGTCGCCGCGGTGACGCCGCGGGCGCCGCCGCTCGCCACGACCACGTCGGACGGCCCGAGCGGGAGCGGCCCGGGCTGCGCGTCCTGCCGGACGCTGCGCGGCGTGGTGCGCCGGCCGTCCGCGCGCAGGCCGATCTCGAGCTCGACGCCGCCGGACAGGAGCTCCGCGACGATGGCGTCGGCGAGCTCGGCGGCGGGCCGGCCGTCGCGCTCGATGTCGATCGCGCGGCAGGACGCCTCGGGCCACTCCATCGCCGCGGTCTTCACGAGGCCTGGCAGTCCGCCCACCCAGGCGCGGTCCGAGCCGGCGACGCCGAAGTCGCCGCCGGTGTCCTGGACCGTGACGAACAGGGCCGGCTTCGCCGCGATCGCCTGGGCCGCGAGGAACGCCTCGCGGTGGACGGCGAGCGCCTCGTCGGCCGTGGCGAGGTCGCGGAGGCCGCCGAGGAACACGGCGCCGCGGGCGCCGCGGGGCACGGCGGCGGCGTGCTCGGCGGCGATCCCGCGGGCCGCGAGGGCGGCGACGAGCGCGGGGCCGAGCGTGTCGTGGCCGGTCACCACGACGGTGCCGGCGTCGAAGAGGCCGGGCATCGCCAGGCCGGCGGCGGGCGCCGGCGCCTCGACGAGCGTCCACCGGCCGAGCTGCGCGACGGGCGGCGCCTCGGCGGGCGTCGCCGGGGCGTCGCCGGCGGCGGAGCCGAGGCTCGCGCGGAGGTGGTCGACCACCTGGCCGAGCGTGCGCAGCTGCGCCAGCGCCGAGGCGTCGACCTCCGACAGCCCCGGCGTGCGATCCCGCACCGCCGACAGGATCTCCACCCGCTTGATGCTGTCGATCCCGAGATCGCTCTCCAGCTCCATCTGCAGCCCGAGCATCTCGGCCGGGTAGCCCGTCGTCTCGGCGACCACCGCCATCACGATCCGCTCGACCTCGGCCGCTGCGGGCGCCGCGGCGGAAGCTCCGGCCGGCGCGGCTGCGGGCGCCGCGGCGGAAGCTCCGGCCGGCGCGGCTGCGGGCAGCGAGGCACGGAGGTGGTCGACCACCTGGCCGAGCGTGCGCAGCTGCGCCAGCGCCGAGGCGTCGACCTCCGACAGCCCCGGCGTGCGATCCCGCACCGCCGACAGGATCTCCACCCGCTTGATGCTGTCGATCCCGAGATCGCTCTCCAGCTCCATCTGCAGCCCGAGCATCTCGGCCGGGTAGCCTGTCGTCTCGGCGACGACCGCCATCACGATCCGCTCGACGTCGGACGCCGCGGGCGCCGCAGCGGCGGGAGCGACGGCCGGCGTGGCCGCAGGCGCCGCGGCGGGGGCGGCGACAGCCGGCCTGGCGGCGGCCGCCGGCGCGGGTGCGGGCAGCGAGGCGCGGAGGTGGTCGACCACCTGGCCGAGCGTGCGCAGCTGCGCCAGCGCCGAGGCGTCGACCTCCGACAGCCCGGGCGTGCGATCCCGCACCGCCGACAGGATCTCCACCCGCTTGATGCTGTCGATCCCGAGATCGCTCTCCAGCTCCATCTGCAGCCCGAGCATCTCGGCCGGGTAGCCCGTCGTCTCGGCGACCACCGCCATCACGATCCGCTCGACCTCGGCCGCTGCGGGCGCCGCAGCGCCGGCGGATGCCGTTGCCGAGACGGGAGCGCCGGCATCCGGCCTGGCGCCGGTCGCTGTCGTCCCGGCGGGCAGCGAGGCGCGGAGGTGGTCGACCACCTGGCCGAGCGTGCGCAGCTGCGCCAGCGCCGAGGCGTCGACCTCCGACAGCCCCGGCGTGCGATCCCGCACCGCCGACAGGATCTCCACCCGCTTGATGCTGTCGATCCCGAGATCGCTCTCCAGCTCCATCTGCAGCCCGAGCATCTCGGCCGGGTAGCCCGTCGTCTCGGCGACCACCGCCATCACGATCCGCTCGACGTCGGACGCCGCGGGCGCCGCAGCGCCAGCCGGCGCTGCGGCTGCGGGCGCCGTTGCGGCGGCGGGAGCAGCCACAGCCGGCCTGGCGCCGGCCGCCGGTGCGGCGGCGGGCATCGAAGCGCGGAGGTGGTCGACGACCTGCCCGAGCGTGCGCAGCTGCGCCAGCGCCGAGGCGTCGACCTCCGACAGCCCGGGCGTCCGGTCCCGGACCGAGGACAGGATCTCCACCCGCTTGATGCTGTCGATCCCGAGATCGCTCTCCAGCTCCATCTGCAGCCCGAGCATGGAGACGGGGTATCCCGTCTTGTCGGCGACCACCTCGAGGACCATCCGCTCGATATCGACGCCCGGCGCGGCGGCAACGGCCGCCTGCGTCGCCGCGGCGGGCGCAGCAGGCGTCGCGACCGCCGCCTTCGCTGCCACGGCCGGCGCCGCGGGCGCGGGCGTCGCGACTGCCGCCTTCGCTGCCACGGCCGGCGCCGCCGGCGTCGCGACCGCCGCCTTCGCTGCCACGGCCGGCGCCGCGGGCGTCGCGACCGCCGCCTTCGCTGCCACGGCCGGCGCCGCGGTCAGCGCCGCGTGATGCTGCCCGCCGGTGCCGTTCAGGCCGTCGTGGATCGCGCTGCCTCTGCCCCCGCCGTTGTGCAGGGCCTGCGCCGCTGCGGGCCCCAGCGCCGCCTCCGAGACCGGCCCTCGATGCACCGGCGCGAGGAGCGCGGGCGCAGGCCACGCCTCGGGCGCCGCCGTGGCAGCGACCGGGTACGAAGCGCCGGTCGCGAGCGCGGCGAGCCCTGCGAAGGAGGCCTCGGCCGCCTGCAGGAAGGCGATGTGGGTCTCGGCCATCGTGCGCTGGTACACGCTGTGGGCTTCTGCCGTGGCGCGCTGCGCCTCCTGGTAAGCGGCGAGCCACGACGCGCTCGCCACGGGCACCGACGCGCTCACGGCCGGCCGCGATGCGCTCACGGCCGGCGCCGACGCGCTCACTGCCGGCGCCGACGTGCTCACGATCCTCGGTCCCGGCGCGC
Source organism: Sorangium sp. So ce590 (assembly GCF_051521365.1). Classification (NCBI taxonomy): domain Bacteria; kingdom Pseudomonadati; phylum Myxococcota; order Polyangiales; family Polyangiaceae; genus Sorangium; species Sorangium sp. So ce590. Next base: position 1,217,903 of record NZ_CP150346.1, on the reverse strand, counting down.
TCACTGCCGGCGCCGACGCGCTCACTGCGGGCGCCGACGCGCTCCCTGCCGGCACCGACACGCGCACCACCGCGGCCGACGCGCTCACTGCGGGCTCTGGCGCGCGCACCACCGCGACCGACGCGCGCACTGCGGGCTCCGGCGCGCGCACCACCGCGGCCGACGTGCTCACCACCGGCCCCGACGCGCGCACCACCGGCACCGGCGCGCTCACTGCGGGCACCGACGCGCGCACCACCGGCCCCGACGCGCTCCCCGCCGGCGCCGACGCGCTCGCTGCCGCCCGCGCCGTCTCTTGCGCCGGCCGCCCCGCGCTCGCCTTCGGCAGCTCCTTCGCCCCGCCCTGCGGCGGGTACGGCTTGCCGTAGTTGCTGCCGTTGATCGGCAGCGCCAGCTTCGGCTTCGGCAGCGCCCGCGGGTCCACCGGCGCCGCGAACCCGTCCCAGAGGACCCGCGCGTCCAGCGGCACCCCGGCCACCGCGAGCCGCGCCACCGCCTCGAACAGGCTCGTCACGCCGTGCTTGCCCTTGCGGTCGAGCGCCACCGCGCGGTGCGGCCGCCCGCTCAGTATGTCGCCGACGAGGTTCGTGAGCACCGAGCCCGGCCCGACCTCCACGAACGTGCGCACCCCGGCCGCGTACATCCGCTCGATCTCCTCCACGAACCGCACCGGCTCGGCGAGCTGCCGCGCCAGCCGATCGCGCACCGCGTCGCCGTCGCCCGGGTAGGGCTCGACCTCCGCGTTGCTGTACACGGGCGCCCCCGGCGCCTGCACCGCGATGCCCGCCAGGAACTCGCGGAACGGCGCGCTCGCCTCCGCCACGAGCGGCGAGTGGAACGCCGCGGCCACGTCGAGGCGCCGCGCCTGGATCCCCATGCCCGAGAGCCGCTTCTCCGCCGCCTCGATCGCCGCGACCGAGCCCGACAGGACCACCTGCTTCGGGCCGTTGTGGTTCGCGACAACCACGTCGCCGAGGTCGATCGCCCGCACCTCGTCGATCGCCCGCGGCACCGCGATCATCGCGCCCCGCTCGGACGACGCCGCGCCCATCAGCTCGCCGCGCCGCCGGGCGACGCGCAGGAGGTCCGCCGCGGACAGCGCGCCGGCCGCGTGCAGCGCCGAGATCTCGCCGAAGCTGTGGCCCGCGAGCGCGTCCGCCCGCACCCCGAGCGCCCCGAGCAGCGCGAGGTGCGCGAGGCTCGTCGCGCCGATCGCGGGCTGCGCCCACCGCGTCTCGCGGAGCCGCGCCTCCTGCGCCGCGCGGTCCTCGTCCGAGAACACAGGCCGCGGGAACACCACCTCGTGCAGCGGCGCGTCCGCGATCGACACGCCCGCCGCCGCGTCCCAGGCCTCGCGGGCCGCGTCGAACGTCATCAGCACGTCGGCGCCCATCGCGAGGTACTGGCTCCCCTGCCCCGGGAACAGGAACGCCACCTGCCCCGGCGCCTCCCCGCTCGCGTAGTGCACGAGCGGCGCGGCGAGCGCCTGCTCGGGCTTCGCCCCGAGGTGCGCCGCGACCTGCTCCAGCTTCTTCCGGAGATCCGCCTCGTCCGTCACGCACAGCCCGAGCCGCGCGGGCCGCGACGCGTCGAACGAGAGCGCCGACTCCCGCGCCAGGAAGCGCAGGCTCTCGGGCGTCTCCGCCGCCTTCGCCAGCGCCCGGACGCGGTCCGCGAGCGCCGCCGGCGTGTCCGCCGACAAGAGGACGAGCTCCGCCGGCGCCGACCGCACCCGCCACGCCCGCGGCGCCGGGCCCGTGTACTCCTCCAGCGCCACGTGGAAGTTCGAGCCGCCGAAGCCGAACGAGCTCACCGACGCCCGCCGCGGGTGATCGCCCGCGCGGATCCACGGCCGCGCCTCGGTGTTGAGATAGAAAGGAGTCTTTTCGATCTCGAGCTTGGGGTTCGGCTTGTCGACCTTGATGGTCGGCGGCAGCACCTTGTGGTGCAGCGCCATGATCGCCTTGAACAGGCCCGCCGCGCCGGCGGCCGCCTTTGTGTGGCCGATCTGCGACTTCACGCTGCCGAGCGCGCACCACTGCCGATCGGCGCGCCCCGACTCGTCGAACATCGCGCGCAGGCCCTCGAACTCGGCCGCGTCGCCGGCCTTCGTCCCGGTGCCGTGGGCCTCCACGAGCTCCACGGTCTCGGCGCCGTACCCGGCGGCGGCGTAGGTCCGGCGCAGCGCCTTGGCCTGCCCTTCCGGCACCGGCGCGTACACGCTCTTGCTCCGCCCGTCCGAGGACGAGCCGATCCCGCGGATCACCGCGTACACCCGGTCCCCGTCGCGCTCGGCGTCGTCGAGCCGCTTGAGCGCCACCATCCCGATGCCCTCGCCGAGCAGCGTGCCGTCGGACTTGTCCGAGAACGGGCGGCAGTCGCCCGACTTCGACAGGGCCGGCGTCTTGCTGAAGCACATGTACATGAAGGCGTCGTTCATCGTGTCGCAGCCGCCCGCGATCACGAGATCGGACTGGCCGAGCGCGAGCTCGTTGATCGCCATCGACATCGCCGACAGCGACGACGCGCACGCCGCGTCGGTCACGCAGTTCGTCCCGCCGAGGTCGAGCCGGTTCGCGATGCGCCCGGCCACGACGTTGCCGAGCAGGCCCGGAAAGCTGGACTCCTGCCAGGGCACGTAGCTGCCCGCGATCCTGTCGCAGGCGCGCTTCACCTCGTCCTCCGGATACCCGAGGTCCCGGAGCGCCCTCGCCCAGACCGGCCGCTGGATCCGGCTCACCATCGAGGCGAGGAGCTCCTGCGCCGAGGTGACGCCGAGGATCACGCTCATCCGCTCGCGGCTCATCGACTCGAACTGCCCCTGCGCCGCGTCCTCCAGCACCCGCTTCGCCACGATCAGCGCGAGCAGCTGCGTCGTGTCCGTGGCCGGCACGATCGAGGGCGGGACGCCCCACTCGAGCGGATCGAACGGCACGTCCCTCAGGAAGGCGCCGCGCTTCGCGTACGTCTTGTCCGGGGCGGACGGATCGGGATCGTAGTAGTCCTCGATCAGCCAGTGGGTGCTCGGGACGTCCGTGATGAGGTCGGTTCCAGCGAGGATGTCGCGCCAGAAGCCGTGAGCGTCGAGCGAGCCCGGGAAGATGGCGCTCACGCCGACGACAGCGATGGGCGGAATACGCGAGGACGAAGGGTGCATGACGGACCTCAGCAGGTGATCAGGCGCTCAGTCGAGCGGGCGAGGAGTGAAGTGGAAGGCGGCGCTCGGCACGGGGACGCCGTATGTCCGGAGCTGCTGCGCGCGCGTGACGACGGCCGCGCCCTCGAGCAGGTTGCGCGCGACCTGGACCACGGTGCGGCGCGCTGGGTCCTCGAGGAACGACCCCTTGACCCAGCGGTTGAAGGCGCCCATGGCCGGGCCACACCAGATCTGGAAATCGGCGCGGCGCTTCGGGTCCCCGGCGATCGCCCACTTGCTGGACATGCCGAGATACCAGCGGAAGATCAGCGCCATCTTGTGCTTCGGCTCGCGGGCGGCGCGCTCGAGCTCGGCCGGGTCGCGCTCCGCGAAGAACCGCTCGCAGCCCGCCCACACCTCGTCGCACGACATCTGGAACTGCTCTCGCTCGATGCGCGCGCGCACGTCGGCGGGCAGCGACGCGATGGAGTCGTGGGCGACGTACAGGTCGTAGAGCCGCTGCGCGCGGACCCCGAACATCGTGCCGCGCTTGAGCACCTGGACCTGCACGCCGAGCTCGAACATGTCGGCGGCCGGCGTCATGACCACATCCGGGAGGTCGGCCTGGGCGAGCATCTTCTTGCCCTCGTCGGACAGGCCCGACTCGATGCATGCCTGGTTGACCGAGCCCGTGAGCACGTACGCGGCCCCGAGCGCGAACGCGGCGGCGATCGTGGACGGCGTGGAGAGGCCGCCGGCGGCGCCGACGCGGATCGGGCGCTGATACCCGTGCTTCGCCGCGAGCTCGTCGCGGACACCGAGGATCACCGGGAACAGCGCGACAAGGGGCCGGTTGTCGGTGTGCCCCCCCGAGTCGGCCTCCACGGTGATGTCCTCGGCGACCGGGAGGCTGCGCGCGAGCTCCGCCTCCTCCCGGGTGAGCCATCCGTTCCGAACGCACGTATCGAGGATCTCGGCCGGCGCGGGCGACAGGAAGCGCGCTGCGACCTCCGGGCGCGAGATCTTCGCGAACAGGTGGTTCTGCCGGTCGATCCGGCCGTCTGGCAGGCGCCTTATGCCGCTGTAGGCGAAGCGCACGACCATCGGGTTCAGGCCCATGTAGGCCGCGGCCTCGGCCCGGCGGACTCCCTTTCTCAGGTAGAGCTCCACCGTGTCGCTCTCCAGCCGCGGCTGGTTCGGAGCATGGATGAGGTTGCACCCCCAGGTGGGACCTTCCGTCCCGAGCGCAGCGATGATTTCATCGACGGCCTGTTCGATCCGGTGCAGCCCGAGGCCGGCGGCGCCGAAGAACCCCATCATCCCTGCCCTGGCCATCGCGATCGTGAGCCGCGTGGTGTGGATACCGTTCGCCATCGCGCCGGCCACGTAGGGGAAGCGCAGGCGATGGACCTCGAGGAAGGAGCGGTCCCCGAGCCACTCCGGGTAGAGCGCCGGGAGCGTGCCGAGGAGCGGAAACGTGGGGACCCCGTTGACCTGATCTTCGCCGATGAGCGCGCCGCCGCGCGACACGCCGACGCGCCCCTCCGGCATCTCCCGCACCACGTGCACCGGCTCGCGCACGCAGGAGATGGCCTCCCTCAGATCGGTCGACGTGAACGCGGGGAGCCACGGTCCGCTGCGCCAGATACCGATCGGCTGGAGGCCCGCGCTGCGGAGGGCCTGCGGTTCCTTAATCATGCTGAGCTGCCTCCAAATGACAAGCAGCCCCTCTGTAACATCCGTCGTCTCGGCCCCGCGGTAATGGTTCGGTCACGGAACGCCGATCACGCCGGATCCCCGGATCGGGCCGTGAAAGCGCTTTCCCTCGGCTTTTGCGCGCTCCGCGCCGTCGTGACGCGCCGCGGCTCCGCTCCCGCGGGCGGCTGAACGAGCCCTGTGCAGGAGAGGAGCGAAGGCGCTTGCTTTTTCCGCGCCCCGGTGGATCCGAGACTGGACCCTTCTCTCCTGCCCCCAGCGACGAGCTCGGGCGACGCAAGCCAAAGACTGATACCACGGCGGAGCCGCCGCGTGAACCTGCGCCGGCTCAAGGCGGATAGATGGTAGAGGACACGCGCTCTGGCCGGCACCGCCGGCCATGACGGGTGTCTTCGACAAGACCGCAGCCGGCGCGCTTCCGCCGGGTCTCGACGAGAGCGACGAAAGGATTCATCCAGGGCACATGAGGGAGGATATGGAGCGGCAGAGCCGGCGCGCTCGCTCGCTCGATCTCCCCAACCAACCGCTCGTGCTCGGCGCCTGGGTTCCTGCGCGGTCAAGCTTTGAGGTCGCTCGCGCTCGTCCTATGCTCCCGCGACAATAGAACGATGCGACGTCGCTACCGCCTCTCTGCCAAGATCAGCAAGCTCCTCCAGGCCAGTCGAGCTCGCGCCAGACAGGCACGGACGTCCAGGGCGGCGCCGGCGGGCGAGGGGGACGAGGCGCCGACCGGCGCTGCCGGCAGCGCCGCGCGGGAGACCCTCGAGCAGCAGCAGGCGGTGCTCAAGTACGTCATCGCCAACGTCCCCCACGCCATCTTCTGGAAAGATCGCCAGGGCAGGTTTCTTGGAGGAAATCAGAACTTCCTCAACGACACGAACACGAAGGTCCTGGAGAACCTCGTCGGCAAGACCGACTTCGATGTCTGGGGAGCGCATGACGCGGAGTCCTTCGTGCGCGTCGACCGGGAGGTCATGGAGCGCGGCACGCCGTCCCTCGACATTGAGGAGCCGCTGCGCCGCCCGGACGGCGAGCGGCGGGTCCTGCTCACCAGCAAGGTGCCCATCCGCGACGAGCGCGGCGAGGTGACCGGGCTCCTCGGGATCTACGCCGACATCACCGAGCGCAAGCGGATGGAGACAGAGCTCCAGAAGGCCAAGGAGGCCGCCGACGCCGCCGCCCGCGCCAAGGGGGAGTTCCTCACGGTGATGAGCCACGAGCTCCGGACGCCGCTCTCGCTCATCCTCGGTCCGCTCGATTCGCTCCTGTCCAGCCAGGACGAGCCGCTGTCGCCGCGGGTGCGGGCGGATCTGGAGCGCATCCAGCGCAGCGGGCGGCGGCTCCGCCGGCTTGTCGACGACGTCCTCGATTACCAGAAGATCGAGGCCTGCAAGATGCAGGTCGACTGGGAGGCGGTCGACGTGAAAGACCTCGTCGCGGACATGGTGGACGAGACGCGCCCCGCGGCGGAGCGCGGCGGAGTGCGGCTGTCGCTCGGGGTGGATCCGGCGCTGCAGACGGTCCCCCTCGACCGGCGCAAGTTCGAGAAGATCGCGCTCAACCTGCTGGGCAATGCGCTGAAGTTCACCCCGCCGGGCGGCAGGGTCGCGGTCGGCCTGCGGGCGGCGGACGGCGAGTTCGAGCTGTCGGTCGAGGACACCGGTCCTGGCATCCCGCCGGACCAGAGACACCTGCTCTTTCAGCGGTTCCAGCAGATCGACGCGTCGGCGACGCGCAAGCACGAGGGGACGGGGATCGGCCTGTCGCTGGCCAGGGAGCTCACCGAGCTCATGGGGGGCACGCTCGGCGTGGAGAGCGAGCCCGGGGTCGGCTCCCGCTTCTTCGTGCGCCTCCCGCGGGCGGCGGACGGCGTGATGGCGTCGCGGGCGCCTCGCGCGGCGGAGCCGCCGAGGCCGGCGGGGGCGCCCCGCTCCGCGGACAACCTCGCCGCGCCCGCGCCGCGGGTCGCGGGGGCGATCCGCGAAGGCGGCCTCGCGAAGGCGCAGGCGTCGCGCGTGCTCGTCGCGGAGGACAACCCGGACATGGCGTCTTACCTGGAAGGCATCCTGTCGGCCGAGCACGAGGTCGTGCTGGCGACGAACGGCCGGGAAGCGCTCGAGTCGATAAGGACGACGAGGCCCGATGTCATCGTGTCGGACGTGATGATGCCCGAGATGGACGGCTTCGAGCTCGTCCGGCGGCTCAAGGGGGATCCCGAGCTCCGCGACATCCCGGTCCTCCTGCTCACGGCGAGGGCGAGCCGCGCGGAGGCCGTGGGCGGGCTCGAGGTCGGCGCCGACGAGTACATGAGCAAGCCGTTCGACCCGCTGGAGCTCAGGGCGCGGGTGCGCGCGGCCGAGCGGCTGCACCGCGCCTATCTGGAGCTCGCCGCGAAGAACCGCGAGCTCGCGGCCGCGCTCGAGCGGCTCTCGGAGGCGCAGGAGGAGCTCCTCCAGGCGGGCAAGATGGCGGCGATAGGCACGCTGGTCGCGGGGCTGTCGCACGAGATGAACAACCCCGTCTCGGTCGTCCTGATGAACGCGCAGCTCCTGCTCAGGCGGCACCGGAAGGGGCACGGCCTGCCCGACGAGGCCGCGATCCTGAAGGCGCTCTGCACCATCGAGCGGCAGGCGAACCGCTGCTCGGAGCTCGTGACGGCGCTGCTCGAGTACGCGCGCGGCAAGCCGATCGGCCGGCAACCGTGCGACGTGCGCGAGGCGCTCCGCCGCGCGGTCGACCTCTCCACGCCGCGGGCGCGCGAGCGCAGAGTAGAGCTCCAGGCGAACGGCACCGCGCCGGCGCTGCCCGCGGTGCTCGCCAACACATCGCAGCTCGAGTCGGCCCTGCTCAACGTGATCGGCAACGCCCTCGACGCCAGCCGTCGAGGCGGCGCCGTCGTCGTCGGGGCTCGCCCGCTCCCGCGCGGGGAAATCCACGGTGTGGAGATCGACGTGCGCGACACCGGCTGCGGCATCCGCGCCGAGGACCTGGGCCGCATCTTCGAGCCGTTCTTCACGACGAAGCCGCCCGGACAAGGGACCGGGCTCGGGCTGGCGCTGACGCACCGGTTCATCGAGGAGCACCAGGGCAGCATCCGTATCGAGAGCGCGATCGGCCAAGGCACGACGGTGCGCATGTGGCTGCCCGCTCTACAGGCGGAGAGGGCGGGCTGAGGGAGCGCCCGGCACGCGGCGCAGGACGCCTGTGCGGCGCGAGGGGCGCCCGCCGCGGCCCTGGCTGCACACGCCTCTACGATTCACATCAGCTCTCGTCGTTCATTGTCTTCATGTCCCTTGACAGATCCGCCCTCTCTACGAATCGACCGTAGAGCCAGAGAAGGCACCGGCCAGCGCGCGCCCGTGGACAATGGGTAGACAAACAGGCGCCCCGAGTCGACACCGACGGCCGGCGTAGGCAAAGAGAATCCTGTTGCAACCTTGAAATGAGCTACGTACCGTCTCGGGCTGAAAGGCATCTCCGCGCGCCTGTCCGCGCTCCCCCGGGGAGCTTCCGACGGCGTCCGGCCATGCCGCTTTCTTCGTGCGCCGCCTCGATGATGGCGGATCTGCTCTCGGGGGCCCTGACCGCGCCGCTCGATTTCGGCGATCACGACACGGCGCAGGGCGACCTCGAGCAGCTCCGGTCGAACCGCGCGCTGACCGGCGCCGTCGCGTGGGGCAGCGACGCCGCCGAGCCCGTCGCCAGGGTCGGAAGGCTCCCAGAGGGCCTGTCGGTCTTCACCACGCGCGGCGCCGAGAACCAGGTCCTCGAGCACGAGCTACGCGTCGCCCGCCCGGTCGTGCGCGACGACGGGCGGCGCCTCGGGACGCTCGTCCTCGTCTTCTCCCTCGCCCCCGAGAACGCCGCGTTCGCCGCGGCGCGCCGCGATATCCTCGAATACGCGGGGCTCGTCGGCGCGATGACCGCCATCCTGCTCCTCGGGTTCGCCCGGTGGCAGATCGTGCGCCCGCTCTCGCGGCTCGTCGACGCGGCGCTGGCGATCCTGTGCGTCGTCGACATGACCGAGATGCGGCTCACCGCGCACAACGCCGCCCTCGCCCGCGCGCTCGGTTGCACCGACGAGGAGCTCGCGACGCGCGGCATCGAGGCGCTCGCGGCCCGGATTCATCCGGACGACCTCGCCGGGCTCGCCGCGCGCGCCGAGCAGCTGAAGGCGGCGCGAGACGGCAAGGTCGTCGAGGCCGAGCTGCGGGCGCGCGGCCGCGGGGAGGGCGAGCGGCTCTTCGCCGTCCGCGCCGAGGTCTTCGCGCGGGGCGCGGACGGCGCCGCGCGCGAAGACCTCGGCGTGGGACGAGCTCATCGCGGCGCAGCAGGACACGATACGGGAGCTCGTCACGCCGCTCCTGCCGATCGCCGAGGGCGTCCTCGTCATGCCGCTCATCGGCTTCTTCGACAGCGCGCGGGCGAGCCGGATCATCGAGACGCTGCTCCAGGGCGTCGCGAGGCACTCGGCCCGCATCGCGATCATCGATATCACCGGCGTCAAGGCGGTCGACGTGTCGGTCGCCGAGATGCTGGTGCAGGCCGCGCGCGCGGCCGGGTTGCTCGGCGCCGACGTCGTGCTCACCGGCATCCGGCCCGCGATCGCGCGGACGCTGATCGGGCTCGACATCGACCTGCGGGGCCTGGTCACGGAGGGGACCTTGCAAGGCGGCATCGCGTATGCGCTGAAGCGCCGATGACGGCAGTCCCCCTCCAGAGCGCGGCGCCATCCCCCGCGGGCGAGCGCGGGCAGCGGCAGCGCGGGGCCCGGCCCCCGCGTACGCGCCGGGGGAGCGCTCGTACGAGCTTGGATGAAGGATGGGATGCGCCCCTGTGTGGTAGCCTCGGCGCATGACCAGCGCGAGCGCGACGCTGCCAGTCCCGGTCGCGGCGCCGCGCCGAGAGGGCTTTCGGGCCCGCCTCATCGAGTTCCTGCTCGTGGGGGGCGCGACGCTCGCGCTCTTTCCGCTCGCGTGGCTGCTCCGCAGGGCCGTCGGGCTCGACGCGTCGGAGCTCGCGCTCGGCTTCTTGACGTTCCACGCCGCGACCGTGATCAACGATCCTCACTTCGCGGTCACGTACCTCCTGTTCTACAAGGACGCGCGGCGCCGCGCGTTCGGCGGCGCGCTCGCCCCGGCGCAGCGGGCCCGCTACATCGTCGCCGGGCTCCTCGTCCCGCTCGCGCTGCTCGCGTGGGCGACCTGCGCGCTCGCGACCGGCTCCGCGCGGACGATGGGCTTCATGATCCAGCTCATGTTTCTCCTGGTGGGATGGCACTATGTGAAGCAGGGGTTCGGCGTCCTGACGGTGCTGTCGGCGCGGCGCGGGTTCCGGTTCAGCCCGCTGGAGCGCAAGGTGGTCCTCGCGCACTGCTTCGCGGCCTGGGCCTATGCGTGGGCGAGCCCGGCCGATCCGGGCAGGGAGCTCGAGGAGAAAGGCGTGATCTACACGTCGCTCGCGCACCCGCCGGCCCTCGAGCCCGTCACCCGCGCGGCGTTCGCGCTGAGCGTGCTCGCGCTGCTCTGGGTGCTCGCGCGAAGGTGGCGAGCGGAGAGGCGGCTACCGCCGCTCGGGCCGCTCTCGGGGTTCCTCATCACGGTGTGGCTCTGGACCGTGTACTCGAGCCTCGACCGGCTCATGATGTACGTGATCCCGGCGCTGCACTCCATCCAGTATCTGTACTTCGTCTGGCTCCTGAAGCGGAACGAGGCGCGCGACGCCGAGGGTCCGCCGCTGTTCGGGAGGCCGACCGGCCTGCGCCTCGGCCTCCTGGCCGCGTCCGCCGTCGGCCTCGGATGGGTCGTGTTCCGCGGCGCGCCCGCGCTCCTCGACGGCGCGCTGGTGCTGGGCGCGAGCGACGATGAGACGCTGGCCGGCCTGGGCCCGACGCCGTACTTCGCGGCCGCCTACGTGTTCGTGAACATTCACCACTACTTCATGGATAACGTGATCTGGCGCCGGGAGAACCCCGACACACGGTATCTGCTGCGCCAGGACGCTCAGGGGAGCGCGAGCGGCTGAACGGGGAGCTCGCGCTCCCCCGGGCCCGCTTCACGCCCATCTCTTCAGGACCGCCCCCGCCGCACGCGCGGCGAGCCAGACGGCGGACGCTGCTGCGCCGAGCGCGCTCGTCGCGACCACGGAAGCGCGGACCAGCGCTGGGGCCACCTTCTCCGGCCGGTAATCGGGCAGGTACGGGCGGACGGCGCGCGGCAGCACCCACGCCTCGCTCCCCGGGCCCTCGCCGCTGATCGCGCGCATCGCGCGGGCGAGGCGGGTGCGGGGCCGCGTGCGGCTCTGCACCCACGGGATGAACCGGGCGAGCGGCAAGTTGCCAGGCGCCTGCCGCTCCATCCAGGCGAGCGTGCGCCGCAGCTCGGCCGCCGTCGCGGGAGCGCCGCCGTCGCCCTCGAAGCGGTGCCACTCGCCATGGCCGGGCAGGAGCCACGCGAAGCCGAGGTGGCCCGCCTCCGCCAGGGCGACAAGGCGGCGCACGGAGCCGCTCTGGCGCTCCCAGTCGTCCCAGCACTGGAGCCGGAACGCCACGATCTGGCCGAGGCGGCGCGAATAGGCGAGGTGGTCGCCGGTGAACAGGAAGCGGCCGCGGTAGAGCAGGCACATCGATCCCGCGGTGTGGCCGGGCTGGGAGAGCACGGCGAGCTCGGCGCCGGCGAGCTCGGCGTCGGTGAGCGGCGCGCCCTCGAGGGTCATGGGCTCGGGGCGATCGGGGAGCTGGATCTCCACGTCGGTGGTGATCGCGCTGTACTCGCCGCCGCTCGCGCTCACGTCCGCGAAGCCGAGGATGCGGCGACAGCCGGGGAAGCGGGCCGCGAACTCGGCGTGATGCGCGGTGTGGTCACGGTGGGTGAGGAAGATCCACCGCACGCCGCCGTGCTCCTCGAGGAAACGGAAGATGGCCTCGTTCGGCTTGGGCAGGTCGACGAGCACGTTGCCGCCGGGGCGCTCGATGAAGTAGGTCGTGGCGCCGATGTTTCCGGTCGAGGGATGACCGAGGGCCCAGACGTCCTCCTCGACGCGGCGCGGCCAGGTGCTGAAGGGGGCGCCGAGCGCGCCGGGGCGAGGGCGCGCGGCGGGCGGCTTGAGGCGCAGGGCGTGGACCGGGCAGGCGGCCACCGCCGTGCGCGCCGCCTCGAGATCGGCCTGGCTCCGCGGCTGGCGCAGGATGCCCGTGAACGACCCCTCGTCGTAGGTGCCCTCCAGCACGGCGGGGCCGCGGCGCTTCACGTCGCCGTCCATGGCTCCCCAGTGCGCGGGCTCGACCTCGCCCAGGAGCTCAGGCGCGAAGTTCCTGCAAACGCCTGCGCCGCAGCAGGCACGCGTGACGTGCAGTCGTCCCCAGTCTTCCCCGTCGATGCCGTCCGTCAGTGCATTGTCCATGGCAGCGCAGACTACCACGCTGCCCCCGAACCGGCATACGCGCCGTCGGCCTCACCGGCGATGCTTCATCACATCCGCGTGGTCCGGACGCCTTCACTCCGCCGCCGTACCTCCCTGTCGTCCATGCTGTACATACCCGGCAGGATCAGGCGAGCGAGCCGACGATCTCATCCGTCCATACGCGGAAGCTCTTCAATGTATTCTCGCCGAAGGTCGTGGTGATCGCCACGTCGGCGGCGTCGCGCCCGCGGGCGATCAGCACGCGCCCGATGCGAGGCACGTTGTTGCGCGCGTCGAACGTATGCCACTCGCCGCCGAGATAGGCCTCGAACCAGCCGGAGAAGTCCATCGGCCCGTGGGGCGGAGGCACGCCGATGTCGCCCAGGTAGCCCGTGCAATACCGGGCCGGAATGTTCATGCAACGGCAGAGCGCGATCGCGAGGTGCGCGAAATCTCGACAGACGCCCTTTCGATCGTTGAACACCTCCCACGCCGTCTTTGTGGGGCTCGCGAACTCGTACCCGAAGGCGATGTGCCGGTGAACGAAATCGCAGATGGCCTGCACGCGGCCCCAGCCGGTGGCCGACTGGCCGAACAGGCCCCATGCCGCCTCTGACAGGCGATCCGTCTCGCAGTACCGGCTGCCCAGCAGGAACACCAGCGTCTCCTCCGGCAGCGCATCGACCGGGTGCTGCGCGGCCGATGTCACGATGCGGTCCGGCGCGCCCGTGTCGTTCACCACCGCGTCGGCGGAGACCCTCAGCTGCCCCGCCGGCGCGACGATCCGGCTGCACCAGTTGCCGAACGCGTCCCGGTAGGACCGGACCGGGATCGGCGGATTGGTGATCATATGATCGGGCCGCACCAGATCCGACACGCGCGAGTAGTGGATACTGAGCGTCAGGATCACCGGCGTGGGTTGTGGGAATTCGTAGACCAGCTCGTAACCTACGCGGATCTGCATCCGTGCACCTCGAGGTGATCGCGCGGCTCACGTCACGAGCAGGCCACCCTGGCCTCGCGGCGCGCGCCGCGTGCTCGCCGTGTGACGACGCCGAGAGCACCAGAAGCCCGAGCGCGATAGATGCTTCGACGCACGCTCGAACCAGCTTGCTGGGCCATACTGCACTCAGCGCGCAAGTGCGTCAAGGACGAACCGCCGCCGATGGCGGCCAACCGTCGAATCGTCGTGAACTCCCGTGAAACAGCGGCCCTCGCGCGCTGGCCGCTCCGAGGAGGCGACACACGCGACGCCGGCGACGTCAGCGACGTCAGCAACGTCAATGGCGGGCAGGAGCGACGTTGCACCGGGCAGCATAGATTTGTTTCCGTTCGATGAACTCGCTTGTTGCGGGCTCGCCGCACGGACGGATCGAGCGGCAGGCGGACGCTCGTGCGCGAGAAACGCGGCTCCGGACTTGTCGGCGCATGACCATCCGCTGACCGCGTGCCGGCCCGCAATCGATGTACAAGCGAACCGTGGAGCTCGTTGCTGTCCTGATCGCTCACTCCACACTCTCCAGATGCCGGAGGAGCGCCAGGTCGCCCGGCTGGACACCGGGACCGCGGGTGTCGAGGGATGAGCGCCCCTGCGTGGAAGAGACGTTTCTCGTGACGCCCGAGGAGCACGGCGCGAAGGCGCGAACACCGCGCGAAGGCGCAAATACCGCGCGAAAACGCTGCAAAATTGGCGGGAAGGCGCGAACACCGCGCGAAATCGGCGCGAACACGAGAACGAACACGAGAAAAAGCGTCACACCGGCGAAATCGGCGCGCGCTTCACCGATAAGCGTGGTGCGCCGGCGCTTCTTTCTGCTATACATTTGCGCACACGCAGTGAAGTTGTCGGCGATGCCGTCTGGCCCATCGACCAGACCCGGCAGGCACGGCCGTCATGCGACGTTCGAGGCAACTTTTGCACAGCCGTGGGGCACACGTGCGTTTTGTGCCTTCCACCTTCGGAGAACGTCGAGATGAGCCACGCGTCCACACCCAGCATCACCACCGCGCCGAGCAGCGCGGCGCTGGGTGACAGCCTCGCTCCGGACGCGCCATCGCGCGCGGAGCGGATGCCGGCCGACCTGCGCGCGCTGGCGCTCTGCCTCGCCGGCCCCTTCGCTGGCCTCTCGAAGAGCGCGAGGTGGAGCCTGGCCCGCCGCTGCGACGGCTTCGCCGAGCTGATCGAGACCCAGGGAGCGCTCCCCGATGCCGCTGACGACGTGCGCTCGTGGGCTCGCTTTCTCCTGAGCGCGCTGTTCGCGCTCCGCTCCGCCGGGGACGCGCCGCCGCTCTCGGAGCACGACGAGGCGTGGATGGTGGCGGAGGTCGAGGCCGACTTCGGGGAGGCGCTCGCGCTGTTCGAGGGTCGGACGGGAAGGCCGCGCTCGCCGGTCCCGCCGCGCCCGCCGCTTCCGCGCCGCGAGCTCGCGTGCTGAGCGCAGAGAGGTACAGACCATGAAAGAGGGGTTGTCACGGGTGGTGGACGGCGTGGAGCAACGGCTCTGCTGGCGGTTCGAGGTGCACGGGAGGAGCGATGTCACGTACGAGCCGGCGAGCGGCCAGCGTGGCCCCTTCGATCGCGACAGGCAGCGGCACCTCAGGACGGGTGAGACGTTCCAGCGGCTCGACCGCTCGGGCTCTCCCCGGAAGTACAACGGGCTCGTGTGGCAGCCGAAGAGCTCGATCGCCGGTGCGCTCCCGTGAGCGCCTGCTCCACGGGCGCTCGGCCGCAGGACCATCCCGGAGAAATACATCACCTGGGCCGCACGCAACGGCCATCAACGGAGCTGTTCAACACCGCCATGTCCATACCCCAGAAGCCAGTCGCCTCCACCCAGTTGCTCGCCACCGCTGCTCCGCTCAACTTCCGCGCCACGTCGCGCGACCGGAGCGGCTCGACGCTCGGCGTGCTGATTGACGCGTCCGGCGCTCAGCAGCACCTCGTGATCGACGCGAGCGGCGCGGAGGGCACCTGGATGCTGTCCAGCGCGCTGCCCACCGGCCACGCCTCCTTTCTTCTCTACGAGAGCGCCGCCAACGTGCTGCGCGGCGGAAACCTGGGCGAGGACGGGAGCATCTCCTACCAGGGAGCGCAGTACATGATCGAGTCGTCGCTCGACGGGAACACCCGCACGGCGAAGGTGAGCGGCAGCGTCTGATCGGCTGCCGGTCGATCGCGCTCGCCCACGCTCACCCGCCGGATCGCTGACGGCCGCTCGAGCGGAGTCGTTACCCTTCTCCGGAGCCTGAGCGGCGAGCGCAGCGACGACCCACGAGGCGGCTCGCGCGGCGCGGTCCTCTTCGGGGCGTGAACAGGCCCGTGGAGGTGGCCCCGTGATGTCGGCGCTGAGCACCATGCCGCGCTCGCCCAGCCCCGGACGTGGCCGTTGACACTGAACCGATTCAGCGGTTTATTCTTGCCCTGCCACTTGTGCTCTTTGCAGGGAAGAACCGATGAATCTTAACCAGTTCAGTCCACGCATCTGCGCCGCGTTCCTTCTGTGCTTGGCAGCCGCCTGCGGGTCGTCGAACGACGGCACCCCGCCGGGGGACGACCCGCCGGGGGACGACCCGCCGGGCGACAACCCGCCCGGCGACGACCCGCCCGGCGACGACCCGCCCGGCGACGACCCGGAGTTTCCGGACACGCCACGGGGCAAGCTCCTCGAGGACCTCTGGACCTCGTCCCGAGCCGGCAAGTTCCGGTTCGGATACGAGAACAGCATCCTGTGGGGGCTCTACGATCCGGGCGCGATGGAGTTCGTGTCGACAAACGACTGGTTCTCGACCATCGCGGGCCCGGCCAGCCGCGGCGAGCGGGCGTGGGCGTCGGACGCCGGCGCCACCGTGGGCGAGAACCCCGGGCTGCTCGGCCTCTCCCTCGACGCGATGGTCTTCGACCCGGTCGCCTGGAATCGACGCGACGTCACCGCGGCCGGCGCGGTGCACGCGCTGGAACAGCCGGGCGGCATGGTGGCCATCGACTGGCACACGCCCCCGTGCAACTACGACATCGCGAGCTCCGACTTCGCGACCGACATCGCGACGCCGCTCGCCACGATCACGGTCGACGGCCAGAGCGTCCCGATCCACGCCCAGGGCGGCGGCACCCCGTTTTACGCCGAGACGTATTACTCGGGAGCCCTGAGCTCCAGCGCGGACATCCCCGAGAACCTGAAGTGCATCTGCAAGATCGCCAACGACGTGCCGATCGAGCAGGGGACCCACGCCGGGATCTCGGCGCGCGACTGGCTCGTGGCCCACGCGAAGTACGTGGCCCAGTTCTTCCGCGAGCACGGGCTCGAGGGCAAGCCGGTCGTCCTCAGGCCGTTCCACGAGCACACAGGCGGGTGGTTCTGGTGGGGTCAGCCGTACTGGAACTGCCAGGGCCTGCTCGGCGACGACCAGGCCGTCACCGGCCCCGACGCCTACCGCGCCGCGTACCGCACGTTCGCCGAGGCCATCCGGAGCGAGCCGGGGATGGAGAACGTGATCTTCGCGTACTCGACCGACAAGCTGCGAAAGCTGAGCGACAGCTCGGTGACGCCCGCCGAGGCGAAGGTCAGAGATCCAGAGAGCCTCTCGCGCGACATGCTCCGAGCGCGCCTCCTCGAGGAGCTCTCCGAGCTCGGCGCGACGTACGAGAGCCCGCCCCAGCAGGCGATCGTCGCCCACGACGGCCAGCCGCCCTCCGAGATGCTGGAGGAGTACTACCTCGAGGCGTACCCGGGAGACGACCTCATCGACGTCCTCGGCATCGATCTCTATTACCCGTACGAGCGGGCGGCGTCCCCGGCCGACCTCGAGGACATGAAGGCGATGGCGAGCGCCGTCGCGGCGATCGGCGAGGCCAAGGGCAAGCCGCACGCGCTCAGCGAGACGGGCACCTACCGGCTGCACCTCCTGCACCGGGTCAGCAAGCTCGCGGCGGGCCAGTCGCTCACGCTCTATTCGGCGGACCACGTGAGCCGGTGGTACGAGACCCTGTTCGATCAGGGCCTGCAAACGGAGTTTCTGGCCAACTACGGCCTGAGCTCGGCGTCCGCCGTCGCGCTCTCCCCGACCGAGGTGACGGGCCTCTTCCCCGACGCGGGGCAGGGAGCGCTCACCGAGGACTGGTACAACGAGCACCTGCTCGACCTGGCGAAGAGCGCCGGCGTCGCCTACGTGCTGACGTGGCAGACCTACTACGACGGGGCCGACTTCGACAGCAAGCCCGTCTACTATTATGTCCCGTTCCCGGGCCACCCCGAGGCGGACAACTTCCGTCGCTTCGCCGAGGATCCCGCGGTCTGCTTCGGTCCGGCGGCCTGCAAGTAGGCCCTGCCTGACGCGCGTCGCGCGCGGCCGCTGCCCGGGGAGCCGGCCCGGCGGCCCCGAGCCGCCGGAGCGAGGGAGCTCACCCCCGCTCCGGCGAGGCGCGGATCACGGGCAGAAGGTGACCTCGAAGCTCGTCTCCGACGAGCAGGCGTGGAGACCGGCGGCGTCGTCGTAAGCATAGCTGTAGGCGGTGGGGCACATCTGGTGCATCCGGATCACGTAGTCCGTGTGCTCCACGCTCCGCGGGTCCGCGGTGTTCCGGCACGCGTCCGAGGTCATGCACGCTCTCTCGGCGGTGCACTGGCCCGTGGCCGGATCGATGGGCGTCGGGCAGCAGAGGTGCAGCCCGGGATCGGCGCTCTCCGGCTGGCCCAGGCCCCAGGGCGCCGGATAGTTCCACTTCTTGCAGGGCGCCATGCAGCCGACCACGACGCCGTTCCTGTCGCGCACCCGGAGATCCTGGTGCGCGTACGCGGGGAAGTGGCCGTTGCCGAGATCCTCGTCGCCGGGGCACTGCGCAAGCGACAGCCCGGAGCAGTCCGAGGTGATGCAGCTGCCCTGCTCGGCGCCGACGCCCCTGGGGACGACCTTGAAGGGCAGCGTGTAGCCGTCCACCTGGCTGAGGTTGTACCAGGTCTGCGCCGTGCTCCCCTTGGCCGCGAAGGTGGCCTCGAACTTCGACTCGAAGGGCGGCTGGCAGCCGCCGGCCGGGCAAGGCGCGACGCTGTCGCCCGTTGTGCAGTTGCGGCCGCCCTCGTCACAGCCTGTCTTCGGCCAGAAGCGGGTCGCGCTGATGCCGCCTTCGGGCACGTCGTAGGTGTACGCGGCGCCCCGGGTGAGCTTGACGTTCTGCGCGCCCTGCACGTTGGTGGAGTGGGCGACCCAGATCGGCGCCGAGCAGTTGTTGATGATCTTGAGCGTGCGGGCGCCGGGGGACGGACCGCCGCTCACCTTGTCGAGGACCCAGCGCTGGTTGGCGGTGCCCCCGTAGGGGTACTGGAGGATGTCCGTCCCGTCGGCGGCGTTGCCCCACGCGAGGTCCACGGCCTGGTCGGTGTGGCGCGCGTGGATGCTGAACTGGGTGCCCCCGCGATTGACGAGCTTCCACTGCTGATTGGCGCCGCCGTTGTAACTCCATTGCTGGATGACGGCGTTCTGCGCGGTGCTCACGTCGCGCACGTCGAGGGCCTTGTTGCTGTTGACGTTGACGATCTTCCAGTAGCCGTCGGTCGTCGGGGAGACGTGGAACTTTTGCGCGTTGGTCCCGTTGCAGGTCCACTGCTGCATCCGCGTGCCGTCGGCGGTGCTGGACGAGGGCACGTCGAGGCATTTGTTTGTCGCGGCCGAGCGGATGACGTAGTCCCCCTCGGAGACGCTGGAGACGAGGACAGCATCCGAATCCTCGACGCTGGCCTCGGTCAACGCGGTCTCGTCGTCAGCGACCAGACACCCCCCCATCATCAGGGTCCACCCCAGCGCCAGCGACAGACCCCCCACCGCGATTCTTCGAGCCATGATGCCCTCCTCGGCGTTGCGGTGCGCCCTGGATGTGCGCACGCTGGTCGAGGCGTCATTGCACGCGGCATTCCACGCGGGCAGAACAGGGCGCCCGACCCGGCCGCGGTGGCTCCGCGGCCATTTCGCCGAGATCCAGGGGGCGCGGGGGCGATCCGCGCGATCGCCCTGCGGCCGGGAGGGGCGATCCGCGGGATCGCCCTGCGCCCGGGAGGGGTGATCTCGCGGAGCGCTCCCCGCGCGGGTTACGAGCGCCGCTGCGCCGTCGTGCGCCCCGCATGGCCGAGCGCCGCCGCCGTGCTCGCGATCTCTCCAGCGCGCGCGCCGGGCGCGGCGCGCCCGGCGGAGGGCGGCTGCGCCCCGAGCCCAGGTGATTGCGATGGCCCGCAGCGGCGGAGCGCATAGGCAATGCCGCTCTGGAGGGTGCCCATGGTGACGATCGAGCTCATCTCGATGTCCAGGCGCACCATCGCCTGGGCCACCTCGGCGCGTATGCCGGTGAGCACGGCCTCGGTGCCGAGCAGGCGCAGCGCCCTCGCGGTCCCCAGGAGGGTCCCCGCGATGTGGGTGTCGATATGCTTCATCCCGGTGATGTCCAGTATCACGACCTTCGCCTGGTAGCGCTGGGCCCCATCGAGCGCGACCTCGAGCACCTGCGCCGCCCGCTCGGCGTGCATCGTGCCAATGAGCGGCATCACCATGATCCGGTCGGTGATCGGGATGAGCGGCGTGGAGAGCTCCGCCACCATGGCCCGCTGCGTGTCCAGCATCTGCCGCTGCAGCGCGGTCCGCTCCCGCTCCGCCTCCTCGCGCTGCGCGAGCTCGATCTGCAGGCGCTCGTTGGCCGCGCCGAGCTCCGCGTTGGAGCGCCGGAGCTCCTCGGTGCGCTGGGCGACGTCGGCCTCGAGCCGCCCGTTGACGCGCTGGACCTCGTCGTTCGCCGCCCGTGTGCTCGCGAGGAGCAGCGCGTTCTCAATGGAGATGGCAGCCTGGGACGACAAGAGCCCGAGCAGCTCCACGCGGCTCGAGTTGAACGCACCGCAGGTGGCGTTGTTCTCGAGGTAAAGGATGCCGCTCAGGCGCGTCTGGTGGAGCATGGGCAGGCAGAGGACCGACCTCGTGCCGCGCGCGACGACGCAGGGATCGCCGGAGAACCGGGCATCGGCGCCGGCGTCGTCGACGACCAGCGGCTCGCGGATGCGGGCCACGAACAGCGCCACCGCGTGCGGCACATCGGCGCGCGCGTCGAGCGGCTCGCTCGGGCCGAGCACGAGCGCCTCGGGCTCCACGCCGAAGGTCGCCTCGACGAAGAGCCGCCCGTCGCGCTCCAGGAGCAACGCCCCCCGCTGCGCGCCCGCGTTCTCGAGCACGAGCGTCACAAGGCGCTCGATCACCCGCTCGAGCTCCGTCTCGCCGGCGATGCCCTGCGCGGCCCGGACGATCAGCGCCGCGTCGCGCAGGTTGCCGACGGTCGTCCGGCCCAGGATCGTCCTCCCGGCCGCAGCGCCCGAGACGCTGGAGGGGATCGACGAGACCTTCACGCCGTCGCCGGACGACGGCAGCAGCCCGGCGTGGTCCCGCGCGAGCGCGTCCGCCTTGGCCGTCGCTCCCCAGTGCTGATAGCCGAGGTACGCGTCGATCATGTACGCGCGCGCCACCTTCGCCCTGCCCGCGCGGAGGTGCATCTTCGCGCACAGCTCGTTCGCGAGCGCCTCGTCATGCGGGAACCCGTTCTCCCGGGCCAGCTCGATCGACCGGTCGTAAAGGCGCATGGCCTCGAGCTGCTCGCCGGCGATGCGCGCCTCCTCGGCCTGGAGGAGCAGGAGCTGGTGCAGGAAGTTCATGGGCGCGCTCGCCGCGAGGCCCGCGATCCGCTCCCTGTGGCGGGCAACGGTCTGCGCGCGGCGCTCCGCCTCGTCGGGCGCGGCGGCGGGCAGCGCGAGGAGCGAGAGGCCTGCATAAAAGGGCAGCCGGGTCGTGTGGTACATGCCGAACATGCCCACGCTCTTCGCCTCGGCGTCATCGACCATCGCCGCGGCCCCCTCGTGATCGCCGTGGAGATACCGAAGCTGCAGCTTGGACATCGCGTGCAAGAAGACGGCCGCGCCCTGCTCGCTCGCGTTCAGGCCCGCGAGGAACTGGTCCTCGTCGAAGTCGGCGTCGCTCAAGCTGTCGCGGGCCCGCGTCCGGCCCTGCAGGGCCGCGATCGCCTGCCTCACGACGAGCAGCACCGCCGTCGCGGTCGCGTCCTTGAGCCGCCGGGCCACGAGGAAGCCCCGATCCACCTCCTCGCGCAGCTCCTCGAGCTGGTAGCCCGCGCCGAGCTTCACGTTGACCATCGCGTACCAGGCGATGCCGAGATAGACGAAATCGCCTGACTCCAGCGCCTCCTGGCGCGCCCTCAGATAATAGGGCATCGCGTCGCGCAGGGGCTCGGACAGGTAGGAGTAGCCGCAGAACGCGGCGTTCACCTTGCCGGCCAGGCTGGCGTTCCGGAGCTTGTCATTCAGCGCGAGGGCGAGCCGGCCGAACGCGTGGCCGTCCGCGGGCCGCCCCTGCATGGTCGCGAGCATGAACCCGTAGACGAGGTACGCGAACGCGGACACGTCCGAGCTCCCGTGCTTCAGGGAGATGTTGACCTGCTTGAGGACGATCGCCTGGTAGAGCTCCGGCCTGGCGAAGAAGACCGGCATGGTCAGGTCGCACAGGAGCTGCAGCAGCGCCTTGCGCTCCGGGTCGTCCATCACCGGTGCGTCGATCAGATCCTCGATGCGCCTGCCCGCGAGGTTCTTGTCCACCGCCGAGAGCTCGGCCTCGACGCACGCCTGTCGCTCCGCCTCGCTGTCCGGCAGGGTGAAGCCGAGGAGGCGGAGGCCCTCGCGGCCCAGCTGCACCGCGTCGACGTACTTCCCCAGCGTCGAGTAGAGCACCACGCGCAGGTTGTGGATCTGCGCCTGCTCCGCGCTCGATCGCGCTCGAGGCAAGAGGGCTGTGAAGAGCTCCTCGGCCCGCTCCGGCGCGCCGCTCAGGTACACGCACTCCGCGTTCTCGCGGCTGAGCGCGAAGCAGAGCGCGTCGTGGCGCACCCAGCCCGCGTCTCCCAGGAGCTCGAGCCCCGCGCCGAAGTAGTCTGCGCCCGCGGCATAGGCCGTCCTCGCCTTGGCCGCCCTGCCGGCCCGCAGGTTGAGCCGGGCGACGGCCACCCGCTCGGCCTCCTCGCGCATGCCCCGCGCGCCGAGGTTCAGGTGGCGGACGACATCGAGCAGGTGGTCGTCGGGCGGCGTCTCACCGACCCGCGCCCACAAGAGCCGGCCGATCTCCAGGTGGACCGCCTCCCTGCGCGCCGGCTCGACCAGCGAGTAGGCCGCCTGGCGCACCCGGTCGTGCAGGAATCGATACGATACGTTGAGCTCGCAAGGGACCGCCGAGGGCTCGGCGCCGGCGCCGCCGTCGAAGAAGCGATAGTCGCTGTCGAGCGGCACGATCAGGCCGCCGCGCAGCGCATCCCACAGGTCGGCGGCCGTCGCGACGGGCGCTCTCTGATGGATGGTCGCCAGCGTGGTCAGCTCGAACGCGTGGCCGAGGCACGCGGCGAGCTCCAGCGCGCGCCGCGTGGCCTCCGGGAGCCGGTGCAGCATGTCGAGCATCAGATCGACCACGTTGTCGCTGACCATCGCCTCCCGGACGCGCGCCACGTCCCACGCCCACGCCTCCAGCGATGCGTCGAACCACAGCGCCCGCGCGTCGTGGAGCGCGCCGAGGAGCTGGCTCAGGAAGAACGGGTTGCCCTCGGTCTTCTCGAACACGAGCGCCGCGAGCGGCGCGACATCGTGCGGCTGCGCGCTCAGCGTATCGGCGACGATCCGCGTGACCGTGGGCAGGTCGAGCGCCCGGAGCTCGAGCTCGGCGATCTCCACGCCCGCCTCGCGGAGCTCGCCCAGCACCGCGAGCAGCGGGTGGGCGGCGTCCACCTCGTTGTCGCGGTAAGCGCCGACGAGCAGGAGGTATTTGCACTCGACGTCGGTCAGGAGGCGCTCGACGAGCCTGAGCGACGCCGGATCGGCCCACTGCAGATCATCGAGGAAGATCGCCAGCGGGCGCGTCGGGGAGGCGAAGACCTGCACGAAGCGCTGCACCAGCAGATCAAAGCGGTTCCTGGCCTCGCTCGGCCCGAGCGCCGGCACCTCCGCCTGAGGCCCGATGAGCAGCTCGAGCTCCGGGATGAGCTCCACGAGCAGCTGCCCGTTCGCGCCGACCGCCCCGAGCAGCTTGCCCTTCCACGCCTCGACGGCGCCCGCCGACTCGGTCAGGATCTGCCGGATCAGCTCACGGAAGGCCTGGGCGATGGGCGCGAGCGGGATACCTCGGTGGATTGGATCGAACTTCCCCTTCGCGAAATAGCCGCCATGACGGGCGATCGGCCTGTGGATCTCGTTCACCAGCGCGGATTTGCCGACGCCGGAGTAGCCGGAGACGAGCACGAGCCCGGCCGCGCCGTGGCGGGCCCGGTTGAACGCGGACAGGAGCGCTTTCACCTCGTGCTCCCGGCCATAGAGCAGCTGCGGGACGCGGAGATCGAGCGGCATGTCGCGCTGCCCCAGCGGAAACGGCTCGATCCGGCCTGTCGCCTGCCACCGCCGGAGGCACTCCTCGAGGTCCGATTTGAGCCCGCGGGCGCTCTGGTATCGCTCCTCCGGCGTCTTGGCCAGGAGCTTCATGATCACCCGCGAGAGCGCGCCGGGCACCTCCGGCGCCCGCTCGTCCGGCGGGGTCGGTGTGCGCGCCATGTGACTGTGGATGAGCGCCGTCGGGTCGAGCCCCGCGAACGGGAGGACCCCTGTCACCATCTCGTACAGCGTGACGCCGAACGAGTAGAGATCGGCGCGCAGATCCACGATCCGGTTCATGCGGCCGGTCTGCTCGGGGGCGATGTACGAGAGGGTGCCTTCGAGGGCGTCCGGCGGGGCCGTCCTCGGCGTCTCCCGCGACAGGCGCGCCGCGATACCGAAGTCGACGAGCCGCGGGCTGTACGTCGCCTCGTCGATCAGGATATTGTGCGGCTTGATGTCCTTGTGAATGATCCGGAGTCCGTGGAGCGCGTCGAGCGTGCCCGAGAGCGCGATCGCGATGCGGAGCGCTGTCCCCACGTCGAGCCTGCGCGTCCTCAGCACGGTCTGCAGCGAGGAGGGGCCGAGGTCCTCCATGACGAGCGCGAGGCCCCTGCCGCACTTCTCGAGGGCATACGCCTTGACGACGCCGGGCACCTCGCCCGCGTCCCGCAGGATGGCGAGCTCGCGCCGCAACCGCGCCAGATCCCTGGCCGTCGGGAAATCAGACCTTGTTACCTTCACCGCGACCGGCGTGCCGTCATCGTCCCGGCGGCCGCGGTACAGCACGCTCTCGGCGCCCTCGTAGACCCTCTCGGACAGGGTATAACCAGACAGATCGATCATCGCGGGAAGGGTCCCCCAACCCCGCTTCTTCCACCCGAAGAAGCCGTATCGCTCACCGTTCCACGCCCCCGCGCGCCAAGACGCCCTGGACACGAGTGGCCTGTGCGGACAGAATACGGATCGGGGAATAAAAGTCCAGCGTCGTGAGCTCGCGAACCACCACCCCGGGTGGGGTCGCATCGGCGTGGGCGCGGACGCGACTCCAGAAGATCTCGAGTCCGCTCATCGTCGAGCAGGGCGCGACGCGCCGCGAGTCCCAGGGCTCGAGATGCTCTTGAACACGGCGACGCCGCTCCTCGCAATGAGGTTGTGCTGGAGGTACGGATCGGCCCAGTAGCGATCACGGCTCGCCGGCGAGCTTCCTCACCGCGGCGAGCAAGAGGTCCGGCTTGAACGGCTTGATGATCCAGCCCTTGGCGCCGGCCTTCCGGGCCTTCTCGATGAGCTCGGGCTGCCCCTCGGTGGTGAGCATGAGGACCGGTATGTCGGACGCGAGGTTCTTGTCCCGTAGACTCTGGAGCATGTCGATGCCGTTCATCACGGGCATGTTCACGTCCGCGATGATCATCGCCAGATCGCCCTTGTGGGCGGTGACCGCGGCGACCGCGTCCCGGCCGTTGTCCGCCTCCACGGTGCTGTAGCCCGCCGCCGACAGGAGGATGCCGACCTGCTGGCGGACCGTGTTCGAGTCCTCGACGAGAAGAATCTTCTTGGCCATCTGTCGTGTCTCCTTCGGCGCGCGGGGCCCGCGGCTCAGAACAGCAGAACTTCACCTTCGCGCTGCGGATCGGGCATGTCGACCTCCTCGAGCTCCAGCCCCGTGTCGAGGGCCATCGCGTCGAAGAGCACGGCGAGCCGGTCGGGTCCCGCGTCGAACACGAGCCGCCGGAAGCCCTCGTTCTGCTCCTCCCGGGCGCGCAGGTGCTCGCCGATCGCGGCGCTCGGCGTCGAGAGCACGATGATCAGCCCGAGGTGGCGCAGGCGGTTCTTCACCCGCCCGAGGAGCTGGTTGGCGAGCTCGCTCGCCCAGTCGCACACCATGTCCTCGCCGAGCGCGCGCCGCTCTCGCAGCGGGTGGCAGCGCGTGATGAGCGCCACCGGGGCGACGATCGTCAAGCTGCCGCGGAGGTGATCCCCCGTGAAGCCGATGAAGGAGACCACCGCGTTGCCCGGCGTCGCCTCCGACTCCGCCTTCTCCAGCGGCCGGAGCTCGACGCCGTTGTCGCGAAACAGGTGGACGCACGAGGCCGCAAGCTCCTCGTAGATGCGGTGCCAGCTCTCGGAGTTCATTCGCCTCTCCTCGATCTCTCGCTCTGCAGGGTCGATGGGGTCACGGTGTTACCCGATCCGGGTGGCCCGCGCTCGTCAAAGGTCCCGGGCTCGATCCGCCGCGCGGAGGGCCGGCGAGGAGCGCGCCGCGCCGGCTCGACGCCGGCAGCGGCGAGGCGGCGGCCTCGCCGAGCTCCCGGGGGAACCGGAAGCGGAAGGTCGTCCCCTTGCCGCGCTCCGTCTCGGTCTCCACGCGGCCGGCGAGCCGCCGGCACTCGTGGAGCGCGACGCCGAGGCCGACGCCGCGGCCCGAGACGTCGGTGACCTGCTCGGCGGTGCTGAAGCCGGGAGAGAACAGCGCGGCCTCGAGGTCCCGCCGCGTGGCGCTCGGCAACCCGACGGCCGCCGCCTTCTCGCGCACGCGCTCGAAGTCGATGCCCGCGCCGTCGTCGCCGACCTCGATGACGACCTCGTCCGCTGTCGCGCGCGAGCGGAGCGTGAGCGTACCCCGCGGCGGCTTGCCGGCCGCCTCGCGCACCTCCGGCCGCTCGATCCCGTGGTCCATCACGTTGCGGACGATGTGCCCCAGCGCCTGCCACATGGCAGCGAAGCGCGGCGCGGGGAGCCGGACGCCCCCGTCGTCGATGTCCACGTCGGGCTTCGGCTTGCCGAGCTTCCGCGCCAGGGTCTCGGCCTGGTCCTTCATGCGGCTGAACCGCGTCTCCGTCCGCTCGTCGCGGAGGGCCCCGATGGCCCGCTCCACATCGGCGGGGTCGCGGCGCTGGCGCACCATCGCGAGCAAGGCCTCGATCTCCTCGTGGTCGACGTCCACGCGCGAGGCCTGCGCCGTCGAGGCGAGCAGGCCGCCTACCCGCGCGACGAACGCGGACCAGGCGTCCTTCAGCGCGTCGAGCTGCTCGTCGGGGGGCAGCGAGCGCTCCTCGACGACGAAGCTCTCGATCTCGTGCGCCACCTTCGCCACGCTCGTCACGTCCCAGAGCCCGGCGTTGCCCTTGATCGTGTGCACGAGGCGCATCACGTGATCCACCTCGCCGATGCTCCGCGAGCTCACCGCGTCGACGAGCTTGCTCGTGTCGCTGACGAACCCGAGCAGGCCGAGCCGGTCCTTCACCGCGCGCTCGAACACCTGGATGTACTCGCGCTGTCGCTCGGACTCCCGCACCGAGTCCATCGTGGCCGTGACGTCCGTGATCACCATCAGCGCGCCGCTGAACTGGCCCTCCGAGGTCAGGATCGGCTTGAAGCCGAGCGTGAGGTGGCGGCCCTCGCGGTGCAGGATCTTCGGCAGCTGGTCGAGGACGACCTCGAGCGGGAGGAAGTCGTCGCAGGCGGCCTCCCACCCCATCCTGAGGAACGCGCGGGCCCGGGGGTCGTGGCCGGCGATGCGATCGGCGAAGTGCTCGTCGACCGCCGGCACCCCGAAGAGGCGCTCGAAGGCGGCGGAGTGCACGGGATCCATCGTGCCGTCGCGGTGGATCGTCACGAGGGCCTGATCGACGTTGTCGAGCACGAGGCGCATCTCCCGGTTGCGATTCTCGAGCTCGCAGGTCCGCTGGGCGACGGTGGCCTCGAGGTTCTGCCGGTGGCTTCCAGGGCCTCGTCGCGCGCCTGGATGCCCGCCAGCATCTCGTTGAAGGCGTCCGTGAGCGCGCCGAACTCGTCGTCGGCGGTCTTGCGGGCGCGCGTCGTGTAGTCGCGCGTCTGCCGGACGTGGGCCGCGGCCTCGCCGAGGACCTCGAGCGACCGGGACAGGCCCCGCACGAGGACGAACGCGAGCGCGACCGACACGATGAGCACGAACGCCGAGACCGCGACGCCGTTGGTCACCGTCCTCCGCGTGTCCGCGACCCTGGCCGAGGCGGCGCGCCGCATGCCGGCGATCGCCTCGTGCTCGATCGCGGCGAGCCGGTCGACGCGCCCTTGCTGCGCGTCGAACCACGCGTCGTGGTCGATCGCCAGGTCCTCGTCCGTCGACGCGATCGCGGCGGCGCGCAGCTCCTCGGCGCGCCGCGCGCGCTGAGTCGTAGAGCGCCCGCGCCGGGTCCGACGCGTTGGCCATGAACACCTCGCGATAGAGCTGCTCCTCCGTCATCAGCGTCACGAGCGTCTTGAAGGCGCCCGGCTCGAACTGCGTGGACGCGAAGGCGTGGGCGAGCAGCGCGTGCTGGCGGCTGGCGCGCTCGGCGAACTCGTGCACGGCGACGAGCGACTGGATCCTGCGCAGCAGCTCGCCCTCGTCGCTCAGCTCGGAGAGCCCCGCGTTGGCCCGGATCAGGCTCACGTTGATGCCGCCGAAGACCTTCAGCACGCTGTCGAGCGACACCGCCTTCGCGTCGGCCCCGCTCCGGAACGGGCCGAGCTCGGCGACGTGGGCGCGCGCGTCGGCGAGATCGCGGGCGAGCCGGGGCGGCAGCCGGGAGAGGTCGCGCTCGGCCAGGAACGCGTCGAGGTGGGCGAGGCTCTCGTCGGTCGCCGCCCGCACGGCCGTGAGCTGGCCGCTCGCGCGCGCGAGCGCCGCGGCGCGCTGGAACGGCCGCGCTGCGCCCCGCGCGGCCTCGGCGTCCCTCGCGTCGGGCGGCCGGACCTCGAGCCCCTCGACCAGCGCGGTCCACGCCCGCTCCTTCTGGAGCGCGTGCAGCGGCTGCGCCATGATCGACGAGAGCTGCGCGAGGTCCTCTATCGAGCCGATCGCCGCCGCCCTGACCGCCTGCTGCCGCGCATCGCCGACGATCATCGCCGCGAGCAGCAGGGCGCCCACGACCGGGACGCCAGCGAGCGACCACAGCTTCAGACGAATCGAAGCTTTACGCAATGTCGGCATGCCTCCGTCTCCCCGGAGTGGCCCGCGCGGCACGACGACCGCTCGCCCTCGTACGCTCTACCGCAAGGCGCCCCACGAGGACGACTGGATCCCGCGCCTCGCTCTCCTGGAGCCCCGGAAGAGATAAAGAGAGCAAACGACCAGGGAGGCAGGCGGACGCGGCTGTCATGTGCGCGCCCTGGCGCACCATGTGTGTTTCGCTGATTCAGGCTCTTTCCTGTTGCGACGTTTCACTTGCTGTGGTGCGCCCGTTCGTGGCGGATCGAGTTGCTCCATCACGTGGCATCGAGGGTGCGTATGCTACGCGCGAAGGTCGCGAGTCTGCAAGAGCGCGCGCGGCGTCGGCCTGTACAGCAACGAAAGCTCTTCGAACAGGGAGAGAGCAATGAACATGGGTCGGAGTTCTCAGCGGCGAGCGCGAGCAGGGTGCCTCGCGCGCGCATCGGGCGCTGCCATCGCAGGAGTGCTCTCCACGGCATCTCTCGCGCACGCGCAGAGCCCTGCCGCCGGCGTCGCCCCGGAGCCCGCCGCTGCGCCCGCCACCGGAGCGGCCGTCGCTGCGCCCGCAACCGGAGCGGCCGTCGCTGCGCCCGCAACCGGGGTGGCCGCCGCGGCGCCCGCCGCGACCGGAGAGGCTTCCTTCGCCGCGCGGCTCGACGCGGCGGAGAAGAGATCGGCGGAGCTCGAGAAGCGCCTCGCGACGCTCGAGCACGCGCAGGTCTCGCCGGAGGACGATGACAACAGGGAGCTCCTCCAGCTCTACGGATTCATCGACGTCGGCGTCCAGCGCACGTAGGTCCCGGAGAACTCGGGCCTCGCGGCCGCCCTCCCGCAGGCGAACGCGCTGAACTTCGTCGTCGGGAACATGAACCTCTACCTCGACGCGCAGCCGGGCGATCACTTTCGCTTTCTCGGGGAGCTGCGGTTCACGACCTCGCCCGGCGGCGCCCCGGTCCCGGTGACGGGGCCGCTGCCGCCCGACCTGGCGGCGCGGACGACCACACAGCCGTACGGGACCTTCGACTCGACGGCGATCGCGATGGGCTCGCCGACCACCTATGGCGGGCTTGTGTCGATCGAGCGCGCGCACGTCGACTGGACGCGCTTCAACCTCTTCAAGGTGCGCGTCGGCCAGTTCTTCACCCCGATCGGCATCTACAACGTCGACCATGGGAGCCCGGTGCTCATCACGGCCGCCGTCCCTTACTTCATCACATCGCGCCTGTTTCCCACGCGGCAGACCGGGGTCATGGTCTACGGCAACATGTTCACGGGCCCGTGGGAGCTCGGGTACAACGCGTACGTGAGCAACGGGCGCACCGAGAACGCGCCGTTCGCCTTCGACGACAACCGCGGGTACGGCGGCCGCCTGCACGCCAGCTACGAGGACCCCGGCAAGCTGACGTTGAAGCTCGGGGCGTCGTTCATCGCGAGCAGGTCCCGCGACTGGGTCTCCGATACAAAGCTCGGCGAGTTCACTCCGACCATCCACTCGACGTGGTCGCTCCAGGAGTACGTCGGCGCCGGAGACGTCTCGCTCGACGTCGGGAAGACGCGCCTGCGCGCGGAGGCGGCGGTCGTCCGCGCGGTCTTCGACGAAGGGAAACGCCAGGGGGGATTCGGGTTCTTCGCGCCGAACGCCTGGAAGACCTCCGCGTATGCCGTGGCGGCGCACCGGCTGGATTTCCTGGACATGGAGCCGTTCGTCATCGGCGCCACCGTGCACGCGCCGTTCTCCGGGCACGACACCATGTTCCAGGTCGGCGGCGGTCTGAACTTCTACATCACCCCGGACGTCACACTTCGGACCCAGGTGCTGCGCACGATCATGACCGTCATGCGTGAGGAGAACAAGGTGCCGGAGTTCCCGGTGCTGGACTTCCACACCACGAACGCGCTCGCTCGTCTCATCCTGGCCTTCTGAGAGAGGTTCAACGCCATCATGAAGCGTTTATCCCTTCTGCTCCTCCTGGCCCTCCTCGGCATGACCCCGTCGGCTTCGTCGTTCGCGGAGGAGGACGAGATCGTCATCGTTGTCAACCAGGCCAACCCCGCGCGCGCGGCGGGGCGCGACACGCTCCGCCCGCTCTTCCAGACGACGCGTACGGAGTGGTACGGCAGGTCGGCGATGCCGGTGAACCTCCCCGAGGACTCCTCGATGCGGCAGCGCTTCGACATGGCGGTGCTGGGCCTCGATCCCGAGGGCGTCGCCCGCTACTGGATCGATCGAAAGATCCGCGGCGGCGAGCGGCCGCCGCGCAAGGTACCGAATTCGAGCGCCGTCCTCCGCGCCGTGGGTGAGGAGGCTGGCGGCATCGGGTACATGGCCGCCAGCGACGTCAACCCCACGGTCAAGGTGATCGCGCGCATCCGCGACGGAAAGGTGGTGCCGCCGTGAGCCTGTCGAGAGAGGAACGAACGATGGACATCCAGTCGTCTCGCCTGTTGCTGTCCAGCTGCCGTGGGGCCTTGGTCGTTGTCCTTGGCGCCCTTTCCGCGGCGATGCTTGTGGGTTGCTGGGACTCGGACCCCTGCGACCCGGGCCAGGTCGTCTTCTTCAACGGCTGCTTTCAACCCCCCCCGCCGCCCCCCCCACGGGCAGCGGCAGCACCACCGGCACCGGCGGCGCCACGGGCACCGGCGGCGGCGGCGCCACGAGCACCGGCGGCGGTGATGGCGGTGGCGGCGCCGCGGGCACCGGCGGCGGTGATGGCGGTGGCGGCGCCACGGGCACCGGCGGCGGCGGCGCGGGCACCGGCGGCGGCGGCGCGGGCACCGGCGGCGGCGGCGGCGGCGCCTAGACCTCGATCAAGCGCGTCGAAATCGCTTCGTAGCGGGATCAAAATGAAAAGCCCGGGTGTTCGTCGAGTTGCTGAAGCTTGACACAAAACACCCGGAGGCTTTTCAGGTGAAGGATCGACGAAATTGGGCCGAAAGTGAAGCGAGAAAGATCGCGCGCCGACTGAAGCCCGTCGAGGGCGGACGCGAGCCGCGTGGAACGGGTCCCGAGTTCGCTGCACGCACGATTCGTTACGAGGCGTCCGACCGGGTTCACGCCATCCCCTGTGGCGGGCTCGGGGCCATTCATCAACTGGCCTGGAAGGTCGGGCTGGTGACCGCGCTCGACACGAGGCTGCCGATCTTGAAGCGCCGGCGCCCGTACAGCGAGGCCGACCATGTTCTCAACATTGCCTATAATTTCCTGTGCGGCGGAGCGGTGCTCGATGACATCGAGGTGCGCCGCAACGACAGGGCGTTCCTCGATGCGCTCGGTGCGCGTACGATCCCGGATCCCACCACTGCGGGCGACTTCTGCAGGCGCTTCGGGGCCGAGCAGATCCAGGGCCTGATGGACGTCGTGAACGACGTGCGCGTCGGCGTCTGGCAGAGGCAGTCGCAGGCGTTCTTCGAGCAGACGGCGCGAATCGACGCGGACGGCTCGCTCGTCGCCACCAGCGGTGAGTGCAAGCAGGGCATGGACATCGCGTACAACGGAATATGGGGCTACCACCCGCTTGTGGTCTCGCTGGCGAACACCGGGGAGCCGCTGTTCGTCGTCAACCGCAGCGGGAACCGACCTTCCGAGGAGAGAGCGCCCGAATTCTTCGCGCGCGCGATCACGCTCTGCCGTCGCGCCGGCTGGACGGACATCCTGCTGCGCGGCGACACGGCCTTCTCGCAGGCCGCGTACTTCGACCGTTGGCACGACGACGGCGTACGCTTCGTGTTCGGGTACGATGCCTACAAGCCGATGGTGGCACGCGCTGAAGGTGACGATGTGAGCGATTATCAAGAGCTCGTTCGCAAGGCCGACACCCTCTTCGAGGAGAGCAAGCGGCGCGCGAAGCAACCACGCATCAAGGAGCAGATCGTCCGTGAGCGCGAGTATCGTAATATGCGCCTCGAGCGTGAGGAGTTGGCGGAATTCGAGCATCGACCCACCAAGGCGGCGCGATCGTACCGCTTCGTCGTGCTTCGCAAGACGATCGTTGAGGAAAGGGGCCAGCGGTACCTGGGACAGACCTTCCGCTACTTTTTCTACGTGACCAACGATCGCGAGATGACGTGCGAGCAGGTCGTCCGCGAGGCCAACTGCCGCTGCAACCAGGAAAATCTGCTCGCGCAATTGAAGAGCGGCGTCCCGGCGTTGCGCGCCCCGCTGAACACGCTCGAGTCGAACTGGGCCTATATGGTGATCGCGTCGCTCGCGTGGTCGCTCAAGGCTTGGTTCTCTTTGCTCATGCCCACGGCGCCGCGATGGCACGAAGCACACCAAGCCGATCGAGAGCGCGTTCTGCGCATGGAATTCCGCTCCTTCGTGCAGCGTTTCATTCTCGTTCCGGCGCAGATCCTCCATACCGGTCGAACTCTCGTCTATCGGCTCCTTGCCTGGCGTCCCGAGCTGCCCATCTTCTTCCGCTTCCTTGATGCGCTCTGACGGCCGGGGCTGCCCGACGCACTGAGGCACGGGCAGCCCGACCGCGAACCCACAACCTCGAACCACGAAACGAGGGATCCTTGACCAGCCGCAGCGACGATCACCGAATCCCGGCTCTCCGGCAGGACGGATCCGCTCGGCGATTCGAGACGGCGGTTCGGCCCATTTCGAGGGTCGCCAAGCGCTTGTTTGAGGCCTAGAACACCGATTCGCTAGAAGACCGAGAATGAACCACGGAGTCGCAGAGGACACAGAGGAGAGGCAGGGGGATGGCACGTTCATTTCTCTCCTCTGCGCCCTCCGTGCCTCAGTGGTTCAAAATCTCTCTTTCTCGCAGCCATTCAACCTGTTCGGTATTCTAGAGTCGAGTCCGAATGGGAAGGAGTCGACCGTCCCGCCGCCAGGACGACAAATCTCTGGTCCCTCTGACATCCTGGCGTCTCTTGCTTTATCCGCTTCGCTGCGCCCCACGCTCCTACGCCAACCTCGGCCGTCCTCCTGTGCATGCGCCTCCGAGCGGCGGTCGCCCGCACAGGAGACGGGTCCAGCTCGGCGTTTTCGGCGCGCAAGCGCACTCCAGTGCGCTGAGCACCGAAAGCGCCGAGATGGGCCCGTATCCGAAGCGGGCGCCCGCCGCTCAGAAGAGGATGATTTTGCCGTCGAGGGGGAGCGGGGACGCGTTCGAGAACACAAGGGAGCTCTCGTCGAAGTCGCCGCTCAACGTGACGAGCACCTCACCCTTCAACGTCCTGAAAGAGTAGCAGAACTGCTGCTTGCAGCTCCGGGTCCGGCGCTCCACGTCGCTCGGGTGGCGCAGCTGCGGCAGCTCGGCGTGGAGCGCTATCTGGAACCGGGCGAGGCGGCTCTTCACCTTGCCCATGAGCTGATTGGCCACCTCGCGCATCCAGTCGCCGACGCCGTCGACCATGGGCGGCACCTCGGTCATGGAGCGAAACACGCCAGGGTGCGCGGACAGGGCCAGCACGCCGGAGAAGCCGCGCGCCGAGAACTCGACCATGCTCGCGGGATCGCCGTGAAGGCGCGCTTCCTCGCGGCTATCTCCGGTGTCGGCCGGCGCGATGGCGACTCCGTAAAAGTGAAAGAGCTCCACGGTCGCGCCTTGAACCAGGACGTCGATCGTCCGCACCTTGCGCGACGGAGGCGGCCGGGAAGTAGGCGACGGCTCGCTGGGCGGGCTGGAACGCCCGGGCACGGACGGCGGCGCAGGTCGCTGCGAGGAGCTCGGGGCGCGCTGCTCGATGCCCAGGCGCTCATGGATGCTGGGCCCAGGCCGCGCCTCGGACTGACGATCGCTGGTGATGTCCCGGCGACGCACCATACTAAGCGCACAGCGTAGCTCATCGATCCTTTATGGGGCAATGATGTTCTCGGACGAGATGCGCGAGCACATCGCGCCACGCTCACCCACGTCAATCGACATCTGCCCCCTTGTGGGCGCCACCGGCCGGGCGGGCGTTCCACGCCCGGCCGCTGAGACGCGCTGCGCCAGCATCGGACCTCCGACGCTGACTATGATTCAGACCAGCTGGCTTGTTCACATTTACAGCTGTTTTGCCGGCCGTCGAGGATCTTGACAGACCTGCGCTCGCTTCATCATCTCACCCATCTCGCGCGCGCGTGCGGCGCGCGATCGCGAAGGCAGAGCTCGCGGAGGATGCCCTCGTCGACCGCCTGCCCGCGCGCGTCGAACGGCGCTCGGATCGGCGCCTGCCCGTCGAGGTCCTCGTCACGCGCTCGCGCGTGGCGGTTCGCACGGCGAGCTCCACAAGGAGGTTGACACCGGAGAAAGTTCCAGGATTCCCTGAATGCCCGATGCTGAACCGCAGAGATTTCCTTCGAGCGACCCTCGTCACCGCGGGGGCGCTGGTCGTCCCGGCCTGCGGCGGCGACCCCGAGATCGTCAATCCGCTCGGCGCCGAGCCCGAGCGCGAGCTCACCGACGGCTCGGCGTACTTCCCCCAGTCGATCGCCTCCGGCGACCCGCGCCCCGGCAGCGTCGTCCTCTGGGCCCGCGTGCAGGACGGCGAGGAGGATCTGGAGCTCGAGGTCGAGGTCGCGACCGACGCCGGCTTCACGCAGCGGGTGGCGCTCGACGCCGGGCAGGCGAAGGTGAAGGCGCTCGCGAGGCACGATCACTGCGTCAAGGTGAAGGTCCGCGGCCTGTCGGCGGGCGCGGTCTACTACTACCGCTTCGTCTACGTGAAGGGCGACACGGGCTACGTGTCTCGCGTGGGGCGCACCAAGACCGCGCCGGCCGAGGGGGCCGACGTCAAGGTCCGGTTCGCCTACGTGTCGTGCCAGGATTACATCGGACGGTTCTACAATACCTACCTGGCGCTCGCCCGGGAGGAGCTCGACTTCTTCGTCCACCTCGGCGACTACATCTACGAGACGACCGGCGATCCCGGCTTCCAGAGCACCGGCGGGCGCCGCGTCGTCTTCACCGACGCGGCCGGCGCCATCGCCCTCGGCGAGGGCGATACCGCCTTTCACGCGGCCAGGTCGCTCAGCAACTACCGGGAGCTCTACAGGACCTATCGCTCCGACGCGAGCCTCCAGGAGGTCCACGAGAGCTTCCCGATGATCGCCACGTGGGATGATCACGAGTTCTCGAACGACGCGTTCGGCGCGACGGCCACCTACTTCGACGACCGGAAGGACGAGACCGACGTGGAGCGCCGCAAGGCCGCCAGCCAGGCCTGGTTCGAGTACCAGCCGGTCGATTACGGCGACGACGTCGAGCAGGACCCCGGCGCCTCGCTCCCGGACAATTTCCGCATCTACCGCGACTTCGTGTTCGGCCAGCACGTCCACCTGGTGATGACGGATCTGCGCAGCTACCGGCCGGATCACCTCATCCCCGAGGGCGCCTTCCCCGGCACGGTGGTGCTCGATCATGGAAAGCTCGTGGCCGAGCTCGGGGAGGTCCCCGAGCTCGCCATGCCGTACGTGGACAACATCGAGACGTACGCCGCGGGCATCTACGCCTCGGTCCTCAAGGGGGCCGCGGAGGCCGCCGGTTACGACGCCGCCGAGGTGACGGGGAAGATCAGCGTCCTCGTCATCAACCAGATCGTCGCCGGCGTGAACGAGGGCCTGCCGGAGGACATGCAGATCCCGCTCATCGGCCCCATGGATGCGAACTTCTTCGACCGGGGCATCGCGTACGTGGATCTCGGCAAGTTCAGCGCCCACGGCTCGATCGGGGCTCGCTACCTCACGATCAAGGACACCTTCGATGTCTACGCTGCCATCCGCTACAAGGAGACGCAGGGCGCGAGCGAGGACATGATGGGCGCCGCGCAGGAGTCCTGGTTCCTCGACACCATGGAACGCTCGAGGGCGACCTGGAAGGTCTGGGGCAACGCGCTCTGCCTCCTCCCGCTCGCAGTCGATCTCGGCCCCTACAACGTCCCCGAGCAGTTCAAGCGTCGCTTCATCATGAACGCTGATACCTGGGACGGGTTCCCCAGCAAGCGGAATGAGCTCCTCGAGCGGCTCGCCGAGCTGGGCGGCGTCGTGGCGATCACCGGCGACATCCACGCCTTCTACGCGGGGACGGCGGGCCTCAGCGGCGATCCCTCGAAGAAGATCGTCGAGTTCGTGGGCGGCGCGGTCTCGTCGGCGTCCTTCCGCGAGATCCTGCTGAGCCAGCTGGCCGGCGATCCGGTGCTGAGCACGATCCCGGGGGCCACGCTGCTCGCCGCCGGCATCGACAGTCTGCTCATGTCGACCGAGACGAAGGTGAACCCCCACCTCGCTCACGCCAACAGCTATGCCCACGGCTATGTGGTGATCGAGGCGAACGGGGAAGAGCTCGTCGCCGACATGCGGAGCATCGACGCCGCCGAGGCGCTGACCGATCACGCGGAGAACAGCGGCGCGCTGGAGGTCGGGAGCGAGCGGTTCCGCACCCTCCGCGGGGAGAGCGAGATCTACCGGGACGTCCGCGGGGCGTGGAAGCGCTGGGATCCCGCCACGCAGAAGTGGATCTGAGCCTGCACGCTCGGCGGACGCCGCGCGCCCGGTGAAGGCGCCGGCGACGCTGTCGTGGTGCCGGCGAGCGGACGGCTCACCTCTCCCCGACCCGTGACATTGCGGTGACCTTCCCGTCCGATCCTGCGCCCGTGCTCTCCCCCCGGGCCAGCCGCCTGCGCGACTGGGCGCTCTTCGCCGCCGGCCTCCGAGCGCGCCCCGGTCGCGCGCGACGCGGCCGGGGCGATGAGCTCGAGCGCGCTCGGCCGGCTACTGCGCGAACGCGCCGATGGTGAGCGTCGGGCCGTCGTTGCGCGGCTCGGCCTGCTGGTGCAGCGAGTACTGGTGGTCGACCGGGGGGAGGCCGTCGAGCGCCGCGCCGGCGCCGATGAGCGGCGCGCCCGTGGCCGGGATGAAATCGTGGGATGCCGCCGAGGCGAACGCCGGGTCGACGCCGAAGATCGAGCTGTCCAGGCCGTCCACCCGCCCGAGCAGCCTCGGGCCCGGCACGGGGTCGAACGCGGTCCACCCCTGCCTCACCCAGTTCCCGGCGAGGAGGAGGACCCCGGACGCCACGTCGTCGCGGTCCCCGAGGAAGGTGACCGCGCGGAGGGACGTCGGCTCGTGGCTGCTGGCGAACACGTTGTTGCGCGCGTCGATCCGCTCGTCGTTGGTCGAGGCCTCGAACACCGCAGAGCGCTCGTAATCCCGGTACGTCTCGTTCTTGACGAAGACGGTGTTGGCGAAGAAGCGGAGCGTGCCCTTCCGGTAGTACTCGGTCTGCCCGCTGTCCCCGCCATAGTGGATCATCGACGGGCCGTAGCCGGTGCGCAGGAGCACGTTGCCGTAGATGAAGGTCTCGTGGAACGACGGCATCGCGACCGAGTCGGTCGCCTCCTGCGCGTCGACGAGGTCGATCAGGTGGGCGCCGTCCTCGATCCAGTTGTACCGGATCACGACGCCGGCCGAGCGCTCCTTGATGTTGTTGCCGTTGCCGCCGCGCGTGGGGCCGAAGCGGTTGAACTGATAGATGACGTTCGACGCCTCGTTGTAGACGTTGTGCTCGTTGTAATCCGAGAGGCTGCCGTTGTCGTGGATGTAGTTCGACTCGATGAGCACGTTCGTGGTGAGGATGTCCCCGCCGGCCGTGCCGATGAAGAGGCCGTTGGCGTTCTCGTGCACCTCGCAGCCGCGGACGGTCACGTGGTCGCCGCGCTCCACGAAGACGCCTGCCGCGTTGCGCGCGTAGGACGCCGTCGACCCCGCCTTGTCGGTGAAGCGGAAGGGGGTCGAAGCGTTCTTGATCTCGATCCCCTCGATCGTGATGTGGCTCGGCTCGAGATCGTACGGGTCGTCGTGCTTGTGCCCGACGACGATGAGCCCCCTCACCTGGTGGCCGTCGAAGGGGAAATCAAGCTCGGGCCGGGTGGTGGCGTCCTCGCCGTCGATCACCGGCAGCTCGCCGTTCGGCCCCGAGACGCCGCAGAGCCGGATCGGCTGCTCGGCGGTCCCCTGGCCGCCGAGCATGATCTTCTCGTGGTACCCTTCGGCGCGCCAGAAGACGCGCACCGTGTCGCCGGCGACGAGCGACTCGAGCGGCACGTCGCCGATCGCCTCGAACTCCTTGCCGGGGCCGACCTGGTAGTCCCTGCCGCTCCCGACGTGGGTGCAATCGATGTTGACCGGAGGAATGTTGACGGGCGGCGGGAGCGCCACCGGGCCCCAATCCCTGCCGCCATCCGTCGTTCCGCCGAGCTCGCCGGTGCAGCCGGCGACGAGGAGCAACCCGGTGATGCAGGCTCGAACTCTCACAGAAGCATCCTCCTCATTACTTGAAAAGTTCCGCTGGAATTTTACAATGCCGCGGTGAGGCAATTTTGCCCCGGTGAGGCAGGATGACACGCCGACGTCCTTTGTCATGCGACCGAACACTGCTGCTGTCGCAGAACCTGCGCCTCAGGTAGCAGGATGTAATCCAGTATCGGGCTCGACCTCACTTCAGCGGAAGCCTTGCTGGCGGTGCGTTCCTTACATCGAGCATAGCGGTGCTTCTGCGAGGAGCGTTTGAGCCGCCAAGACGCCACGGGCGCCAAGAAGAGAGCTTTTTGACCCTCTTGGCGTGCTCGACGCCTTGGCGGCTCTCTTCATCCGCCGCTGTTCACGTTATTCGAGGCGATGACATGCACCATGCACCTGATGCATGAGTCCCATGCGGCCCATGGGTTGGATCGCACCGAGGAACAAGAAGGGCTCCCTGGCGGAGCTGCCGTAGGCCTGCTCAGGGGTGGGTAGGCCTGCTCAGAGGTGGGTAGGCCTGCTCAGAGGTGGGTAGGCCTGCTCAGAGGTGGGTAGGCCTGCTCAGAGGTGGGTAGGCCTGCTCAGAGGTGGACGTGCTCTGTGGACGCCGCCGCATCGAGCCCCGTCGGCGCCCCGGTGAAGGCGGGGTTGTCGCGCCGGAGAGGCATCTTGCTCATCGCCCGTTCGGCCATGGCGGTGATGGTGAGCGACGGGTTCACGCCCAGGTTCGAGGGCACCATCGAGCCGTCGACCACATACAGGTCCTCGTGGCCGAACACCTGGTTGCGCTGGTCGATCACCCCGCGCTCCGGGCTGTCGGCGATGGCGCAGCCGCCGAGGATGTGCGCGGTGGTCGGGACGTTGAGCACGGCCTCGTTGATGGCGCTGCGCGGGGTGCCGTTCATCAGCACGCCGAGCCGCCTGCCGACCTCGTTGGCGATGGGGATGTACGCCGGGGGCTTCGGCTGGTCGGGCGGCCTGTGCGTTGTCATGCCGCCGCGCTTCCAGACGAGCTGCATGTAGTTGTCCACCGTCTGCATCACGAGGAGGATCGTGGAGCGCCTCGCGAACTTGAACGGCAGGAGCCCGAAGATCAGATCGATGGGGTGGAGCAGCCGCCGGCCGAGCCAGCGCAGCCAGCGCGGCAGCCCCGGCCCGTCGTCGGTGAGCACGGTGCCCAGCGCGCCCATCACGTCGGAGCCGGCCGGGTAGCGCACCGGCTCGATGTGCGTGCGCGCGTCCGGGTAGATGCCGCTCGCGATCGCGATGCCACGGGAGTAGTCGACCCGGCCGTCCCTGGCGGTCACCGCGAGGATGACCTCGCTGTTGGTGCGCACGTAGTTGCCGAGCTGCCGTGAGAGGTGCGGTAAACGGCCCTCGGCCCTCGCCTCGAGCAGGAGCTTCACCGTGCCCAGCACGCCGGCGCTGAGCACCACCCCGCGCGCCCGGAGCGTGCGTCGCCGCTTGCCGAACACCGCGGTGGAGCGCTCCAGCGTGAGCTCGTAGCCGCCACCCGGGAGCGCGTCGATGGCGGTGACCATGGTCTCGGGCTGGATGGTGCAACCCTTCTTCTCGGCCAGGTAAAGGTAGTTGAGATCGAGCGTGTTCTTGGCGCCGAAGCGACAGCCCACCATGCAGCCGCCGCAGTGGACGCACGTGGCGCGCTCCGGCCCCTCGCCGCCGAAGAACGGATCGGGCACGCGCTGCCCCTCCTGCTCGCCCTCCTTCGCGAAGAGCACGGCCACGTTGGTGACGTGGAACGTGTCCGCGCGGCCCATCTCGCCGGCGATCTGCCGGAGCTGATGGTCCGCCGGCCAGAGCTTCGGGTTCGCGGTCACACCGAGCATGCGCTTCGCGGTCTCGTAGAAGGGC
Source organism: Sorangium sp. So ce590 (assembly GCF_051521365.1). Lineage (NCBI taxonomy): Bacteria > Pseudomonadati > Myxococcota > Polyangiales > Polyangiaceae > Sorangium > Sorangium sp. So ce590. The sequence goes on along the minus strand of NZ_CP150346.1, from coordinate 1,177,149 downwards.
ATCAGCTCGTCGCGCCAGCTCGTGCCGGCGGGCCAACCCGGGCTGGTGAAGGCCTCGGGCGGTGGCACGAGGAGGGTGTTGGCGTAGACGAGCGAGCCGCCGCCCACGCCCGCGCCCGAGAGGATGAGCGTGTCGCGGAGCAGGGTCAGCCGCTGGATTCCGTGACACAGCAGCCTGGGCGCCCAGAGGAACTTCCGGACATTCCAGTTGGTTTTCGGAAAATCCTCCTTGCGCCACCGCTTGCCGCACTCGAGCACCGTGACCTTGTAGCCCTTCTCGGCGAGGCGCAGCGCCGAGACGCTGCCCCCGAAGCCGGAGCCCACGATCGCGAAGTCGACGTCGAAGTCCATGTACGCACCTGCTCCTCGACGCGGAGTATGGTTCAACCGGTCTCAGACGCCCACCGGAGCCGCATCACCCGCGCGCCGCGGAGTTGGCCGCGCGGCGCGGCGGCGAGCGGGTCTTGCTCATGGCGTAGGCGATGCCGCCCTGGAGCGTGCTCTGCGTCACCATCTCGGTCATCTCGGCGCCGAGCGCCACAAGCTCCCGCGCGACCTCGGGGCGGATGCCGGTGATCACGACCCGCGCGCCGAGCAAGCGCACCGCTCGAGCCGCCCTCACAAGCGCCTCGGCCACGCGCGCGTCGACCCGCGACACGCCGGTGATGTCGAGGATCATGACCGCCGCCCTGCGCGCGCTCACCCCCATCGTCGCCGCGTCGACCATGCCCTGCGCGCGCTCCTCGTCGACCATGCCGATGAGGGGCATGACCAGGACCTGGTCGCTGATGGGGATGATGGGCGTCGACAGCTCGGCCAGCCGCACCGCCTGCGCCGCGATGATCTGCGCCTGGAGCGCGGAGCGGGCCTCCTCGAGCGCCGCTCGCTCGGTGAGCTCGCGCTCGAGCCGCTCGTTCGCGCGCTGCAGCTCGCGGGTGCGCCGCGCCACCGTCTCTTCGAGCGACTCCTTGGCTCGCTCGAGCTCCGCGACCGCCCGGGCGAGCGCCTCAGTCCGCTCCTCCACCCGCCGCTCGAGCTCGTCGGCCAGGCGGACGAACTCCGTCTGTGCGGCGGCGCGCACCTCGATCTCGTTCTCGAGCTCGGCGTTCTTCCTGGCCAGCGACGTCAGGGCGCGCCGGAGCGCCAGCTGCGTCTTCACGCGCGCGAGGAGCTCGTCGCGCTCGAACGGCTTGGTCACGTAGTCGACCGCGCCGAGGCGAAACCCGCGCAGCTTGTCCGACATCGCGACGTGCGCGGTGGTGAAGATGACGGGGATATCGGCGGTCGCCGGGCTCGATTTCAGCCGCTCGCAGACGTCGAAGCCCGTCATGCCCGGCATGGTGACGTCGAGCAGGATGAGGTCGGGCGTCTCGTATTCCAGGCGTTCGAGCACCATGGGGCCGTCGGTCGCAATGCTGACCTCGATCCCTGCCGACTCAAGCGTGCGTGAGAGCACCTCGAGGTTCACGAGTACGTCGTCGGCAACGAGCACGAGCCCGGGCGACGGCTGCTCGGTCCCCATCCCTTCACCTCCCCTGAGCGCCTGCGTGGGAGCGCTGCCGTTCCCCCCGGCGTGAGTGCGTTAACGCGTCGTCGCTGACCTCGACCGCATCGTCACGTACCCGGTTTCGGCTGTCAAGCGCCTTACCTCTCGGGCGCGATCGCCCGCAATCTCGGCCTGCTCGGGCCTTGCGACGAGGGCGCGAGTCGCGCGCGACTTGTGGGCTCGGAGGCTCATGTCTTGATGGAGCCGCTGCCGGCCGGCTGCTGGCTCGGCGGCCAGGGGCGGCCGGAGGAAGACGTAGATGGCCACGAGCGTCGGCGAGGCGCGGCGGAGCACCCAGGCGTTCATCGTGGGCGGAGGCGGCGGCACCGAGGTCGGCCCCGGTGACGACACGGGACGCACGTATCCGTTCTGTAGACCCCATCCTCGCGTGGTCGGTACCGCGCGCGGGGCTCTCCCTCCCCCCCGCGCGCGTCGTCTCCGACCCTGCCTCGCATGCTCCCGCCGTGTAGCTTGAGGATCTCCGCGGGCTCCGGCTTGAGGAGATCGAGATCGCCAGTGCGACAGGAGGCTTCTTTCGAAAAAGAGATGGCCGCACACGATGGGGTGACGGACGGCCCACCACCGCAGTATCCAGCAGGCGAGAGAGACCGGGATGCGAGCGGTCCCCTCCAGTAAAAATTCTCAGGAGAGTACGGTGTCCGAGAGGGCCTATCCGCCGCCCGGCGGCGCCCCGGCCCCAGCTTCGCGCGGCCGCCGCCGGTAGAGCAGCCGGCCCACCGGCAGCCCATCGGCGATGGCGTGGTGCTCGCGCGGGCTCCTCGCGCCGTACGGGTTCTCGCCGAGGTGCGGCGAGCCGGGCGCGTCGCCCGCCGGCTCGAACGCCGGGTGCGCGCCGATCTGCTCGGCGTAGAGCGCGGCGCGCTCCTCGACGTCGGTCTGCACGAAGAGCTCGCCGCCGTCCACCAGCAGGCGCGCGATGCTGTCGAGCAACGCCGGGCCCATCACGAGGCGCTTCTCGTGGCGCTTCTTCCACCACGGATCCGGAAAGTGCAGGTAAAAGCGCGCGATCGACGCGTCAGGCCGGAGCCGCGCGAGCGCCTCGCGCGCGTCGGCGTTCAGCGCCCGCACGCGGCCGCCCAGCCCGACCTTCCTCAGGCGCTCGTCGACGATCGCCGACCACTTCAGGCGGATCTCCAGCCCGAGCAGCCGCGCCTCGGGGCTCGCCGCCGCGCGCTCGAACAGGAAGCCGCCGCGGCCGGGGCCGATCTCGATCTCGACGGGGCCGGTGCCCGGGAGCAGCTCGTCGATGGAAACGTCGTCCCCGTCGGGGAAGCGGGGCGCGTCGGCGTAGGGGTGGTTCGGGCGCGGCTGGAAGACCATGGAGCCCCGGCGCTCTACCAAATGACGGCCGCGCACGCGCGGGAAATCGAGGCCCTCCGGGCGGGGCGCGGTGGTATTCGTCGGGCCCCATGGCGGCGCCCCAAGCCCCCTCCCCGCTGCGCGCCCTCGCCGCGCGCGCCCTCCCCTACGCGCCCGCGCTCGCGGCGAGCGGCGCGCTCGGCGCGGTGTGCATCCGGGCGGTCCTCGAGCAGGCGGGGCGCCCGGCCCTGCCGCTCGACGATGCGTTCATCCACATGCAGTACGCCCGGCGGCTCGCCGAGGGCGGCTTCTTCAGCTTCGTCGCCGGCGACGGGTACTCGACCGGCGCCACGAGCCTGCTCTGGCCCGTGCTGCTCGCCCCCTTCCACGCGCTCGGCCTGCGGGATCTCTCGCTCGTCTATGCGATCTGGGCGCTCGGGCTCGTGTTCCACGCCGCCCTCGCCGTCGAGACCGCGCGCCTCGCGCGCCCCCTGGCCGGCCCCGCGGCGGCCGCCGGCGCCGGCGCGATGTGCGCCGGGTTCGCGGCGTTCGCCTGGTTCGCCTGGAGCGGCATGGAGACGGTCGCCTTCGCCTGGATCCTCACCCGCACCGCCCGCCTGGCCGCCGCCCTCTGCGAGCCGGATCCGCCGGAGCCCGCCGCGGACGGCGCACAGCCCGCGCCGCCCTCCGGCCCCGCCCAGCCGCCCCCCGCCTCCGCCGCCCGCGCCCTCGCGCTCGCCGGCTTCGCCGCGCCCCTGCTCCGCCCCGAGGGCGCCCTGGCCTCCCTGATCGCCGCGCTCGCGCTCGCCGTCGCGGCGGCGCGCCGCCCCCCTCCCGCCCCTCCCGCCGCACCCCTCCCGCCGCCCTCCCATGGCCGCCGCGCCCTCCGCCTCCTCGACGGGCGCCTCCTCGTCCTCGCGCCGCTCCTCGGCCCGCTCGTCGTCCCCGCCTTGAACCAGCTGTTCGCGGGCCACTCGACCTCGTCGACGACCACCGTCAAGTGGCTGCTCGGCAACCCCAACTACGACGGACCGACGCTCCGGGCCGCCGTCCTCGAGAACGTCCGGCTGCTCGTGACCGACGTGATCGACGGCGGCCGGTGGACCACCGTCTTCCTCCCCGAGGGCTCCGCCGTCGTCATCGCCCTCGGCGCCGTCGCGCTCGCCGTGGCGGCGCACCGGCGGGGCCGGCCCGTCCACGCCGCGGTCGTGGCCGTCCTCGCGCTCGGCGCGCTGCTGCCCTGCACGTACCTGAGCTTCCTCTGGAATCGCGTGCGCTATGTCTGGCCCTTCGCCCCGGCGTGGATCGTCATGGCCGCGTGCCTCGCGCGCGAGCTCGGCGACGCCGCCCAGCGCCTCCGGCCCTCGCTCCACCACGTCACGCCCCTCGTCGCCGGCGCGTTCGCCGGCGCCCTGGCCGCGCGGCTCCCGTGGGCCATCGACGACCTCGCCAACTCGGCGCGCGCCATCGATCGGCAGCAGGTCTGGCTCGGCCGCTGGGCCGCGCTCCACCTGCCCTCGGACGCCAGGATCGGCGTCAACGACACCGGCGCGCTCGCCTACCTCGGCGGCCGCAGCACCTTCGACGTCGTCGGCCTGACGACCGAGGGCGAGGCGCGCTACTGGGTGGCGGGCGCCGGCTCCAGGTTCGAGCACTACGAGACGCTGCCCCCGGAGCGCCGGCCGACGCACTTCATCGTCTACCCGCACTGGATGGCCTGCGCGCCGGTGCTCGGCCGCGAGCTCATCGACGCCACCGTCGAGGATCAGTCCATCCTCGGCGGCACCACGATGGTCGCCTACGAGGCGCGCTGGGACCTCCTCGGCTCCGGGGCGCTGCCGGTGCGGTCCGTGCCCGGCGAGAAGATCCTCGACGAGCTCGACGTCTCGGACCTCGAGTCCGAGTGGGCGCATGCCTACGAGCTCGAGCCGCTCGCCGACCAGCGCAACGTGGCGCTCTCGCTCGCCGCCCCCGAGAGCGACGCGCCCGGAGAGCTCGACCCCACCCGCGCCGAGATCGCCGACGGCGGCCGGTACCACCGGACCGCCGACCGCTTCGTCGCCCACCTCGCCGCGCCCCCCACCGAGGCGCGCCTCGTGCTCCGGGTCGCCTCGGACGACGGCGCCGAGCTCGCGGTCTCCGTGGCAGGCGAGGAGGCCGGGACCGTCGATGTGCCGGCCGGAGCCTGGGTCGAGCGCGCGCTCCCCCTCCCCGCCGCGCGCCTCTCCGGGCCGACCCCGATCGCGATAACCCTGCGGCGTGGCTCCGGATTCCACGCCTTTCATTACTGGGTCGCCGGGCGCTGACACGCCGTTGACGGATCCGCGCGTTCGTGTAGCATCCTGGACGTTCGCACAACATAGCAAGACAGCGCGCAAACCACGGTAACCGTCGTGGGGGAAATACCGGGCAGCGCGCGCTCCCTACACCCACGCACCGCCGCGCGCAGCAGGTCGCCGGCGGTCCAGGCGACCTTCAGAGGACACCAGGCGACCGGCACGCAGGCTCGCCCGAGACCATCCCTGCGCGCTCTTGCCCGGTGTTCGAACGATGGGGGGATTCTATGCGAAGGTCGGCTCTGCTCCTCTGCTCGCTCCTCGCTCCGATGGGGGTGACCGGCGCCTCGCGGGCGCAGGAGCCCGCGCGCGGGGCGCCGGCCGGAGGCGATGCCGGCGGTGAGGGGCGGTTCCTCTCGCTCGATCTCGAGGAGCTGCTCAGCGTGAAGGTCTCCTCGGCCGGCTTCTTCGAGACCGAGAGCAAATCGTCGACAGGGCAGGCGCGCCTCTACGACGCGCGCACGCTGAAGCTCTATGGCGTCCGCTCGCTCGACGACCTCCTGCAGGCCCACCAGCCCGGCGTCGTGATCGGCGAGCACGAGCGCACCTCGCGCCTCATCGGCGTGCGCGGGGTGCTCATCGACAACAACGCCAAGACGCTCGTGATGCACGACGGCGTGAACACGAACATGCGCGCCCATTTCGGCGCCATCGGGAGCACGCTGGCCGTGCCGCTCACCGGGGACATCGAGAAGGTGGAGGTGATCCTCGGCCCCGGCGCCATCGTCCACGGCTCCGGCGCGATCAGCGGCTTCGTCAACGTCCTCAGGCCCACGGGGATCACCCGCCCGGGGCTCTGGGGCAAGGCGTCCTATGCCTCCGGCGACACGCGCACCCTGGAGGCCAGCTATGGCGGCCTGCTCAGCGAGAAGCACAACGCCGATTACTTCCTCTACTTCGGAACCGCCGGCAACGAGGGGGAGAAGCCCGCGGCCCCCCGGCCGGACACGGCGGAGGTCTACGGCGGCGCCTACGCCGGCGTCACGACGTCTCCCTTCCTGCACCACACGCGCGTCAACGCCCTCGGCGAGCCGAGCTACAAGGGATTCGGCCGCTTCCGCTACGGCTCCGAGCGCAGCCTCGTCAGCGTCGATCTGCGGCTCGACTACGCGCAGACATCGATCATGAGCAACGTCCCGAACCGGACGAGGACCGTCGACCAGATCATCGCCCAGTGGGCCGACAGCAACACCGGCCATGTGCGGCAGCGGAGCCTCGCTGTCACGCCGGAGCTCCACGTCCGCCTGTCCGAGGAGCACAGGGTCGAGCTGATCCCGACCTTCTCGACCTTCGAGACCACCCTCGTCCCGGCCGACTGGGTCATCCACGAGGTGGAGAAGGTCTCCGGACCGGGCTCCGGCGAAGGGGTCGTGTCGACCGGGGGCCTCGGCGAGGAGCACAGCGACGTCAAGCTCGTCTACAAGACCACGGCGATCCGGAACACCCAGCTCGCCCTCGGCGCCTCGGCGAGCCACAAGCGCTTCGACGGTCACAGGTCCCGATGGGGGCGGATCCACGGCGCCGCCTACGAGTCGCCGGAGCGCTTCTCGTGGACCGAGCTCGCCGCCTTCGCCGAGAGCACCGCCACCTTCCGCGCTCTCACGGTCTCCGCGGGCCTGCGCTTCGATCACGCGCGCTTCGGCGAGCTGGTCCTGAGGAACGGCTCCCGCGAGGTCGCGCCGGTGGTCAGCCCCTCCTACCGGGTCGCGGCCGCCTATGCGATCAGCGACACGCAGAACGTCAAGCTGTCTTACCAGAAGGGGTTCCGCTTCCCGGACGCCGCCTACTTCAACTGGCTCGAGCAGTTCAACGCCGCCTTCGAGGACGAGCCGATGGCGCCGCTGCCCGCGCTGAAGCCGGAGTCCTCCCACCTCGTGGAGCTCGACTACCTCGTGGGCCTGCTCGACGAGCGCCTCGTCCTCGACGTCGCCGTCTTCTACGAGCGCTACAGGGACACCCTGGGCTGGGTGTCGTGGGACCTCGTGCGGCCGGACGACTTCAAGGAGCACGTGGTCAATAACCCGAGACACCCCTCCAGCGGAGGCTGGTGGGGCAGCTTCGCGAACAGCACCACCGACGTCCACGCCCTCGGCGGCGAGCTCGGCGTGCTCGGAGAGCTCGGCGGCGGGTTCGCGGGGGACGTGTGGTACAGCGTGACGAGGCCGTTCGGCGCGCAGAGCCCCATCCACATCCTGACCAGCTGGGACGCCGAGGCCTGGGCCAACTACCCCATCCACCTCGTCAAAGCTCACCTGAGCTACAGCGCCAGCCGGTTCACGGCGGGCCTCGCGGCGACCTTCCGGACTGGCATGAACAGCCACGGCACCCGGGACGCGCCCGCCCGCGACACGGACGACCTGCCGCCGAGAGACAGGCTGTACGCGCGCTCGGCGTTCAACCTCGACGCGGCGGTCTCCTTCTCGCCGCTGGAGCACGTCTGGGTCTCGGTGTTCGGCAAGAACCTCACCTTCAACAATGTTCCTCCTCCGACCTACGACGCGCGCCGGTTGATCCTCGCCGCCGGCCGCCCCCACGTCGGCGCCTCTGTCGAGGTCGCTCACTGACGCCGCCTCGCCCTCGTGATAAACCGGAGAACACCTTGTCCGAAGCGCTCAATCAGGTTCACGAGCTGCTCGACCTGCGCGACGACGCCCCGGACAAAGGGCCGCGCGAGAGGGCCGTCCTCGACCTCCTGCTCTTCGAGCTCGGCGCGGTGACCTTCGCCCTGAGGGCGCAGCAGGTCGAAGAGGTGATCGCGTGGCGCACGCCCCTGCCGCTGCCGCGCACCGATCCGCGGGTGATGGGCATCCTCCAGGACCGGGGGAGGATCATCGTGATCGTATCGGCCCCGCTCGCCAAGCCGGCGGCCGCGCCGCTCCGCATCGTCGTCTGCCGCACACAGCGCGGCTACCTGGGGTTGCCCGCGGGCAAGACGCGGTGTGTGGCCGCGGTCAAGGTGTTCGGCGAGCTCGTGCCGAAAGCTGTGGTCGACACGAGCGAGGGGGTAGTAACCTTTCTGGACGTGGTCCATCTGCTCGACGCTTCCGAGGGCGCGCCGCAGCCGTCCGTCGCGCCGCGCGGCGATCCGGCCGCCGGGTCGAGTCGATGAGCGAGCCGAGCTCCCGGTCGCCCCCGACGAAGCCCAGGCTGCCGAGCGATCCGGTCGATGAGGCGGGGACCTCGGTGAGCGCGTCCTCGCCGTCGAGCGTGCCGGCGAACCCGCCCGTGCTCGTCATCGACGACAGCGAGATCGCCCGAGAAGAGGTGTGCCGCGTGCTGGGCGCGGCCGGCTTCCAGGTGATCGCGCTCCCCTCCCCCATCGGGGCGACGCAGGCCATCGTGCGGCACCAGGCGCGCATCGTCGTCCTCGACGTCTTCATGCCCACCATCCGCGGGGACCGGCTGCTCACCCTGTTCCGGAAGAACCAGCGGCTCGGGCACCTCAGCGTCATCCTGATGTCCGGGCACTCCGAGAAGGAGCTCGAGCAGCTGCAAATGGAGGTCCAGGCGGACGCGGTCCTCTCGAAGCGCCACCTCGATCGCCTGCCGGCCCTCGTCCGGCGGCTCGCCGGCAAGGAGCGCTGACGTGGGGGCCGTGGTCGCCATGCTGCACGCCGGGCTGCGATGCGCGTTTCCAGCGCAGCAGGTGCTCCTCGCCGAGGGCGGCCCCGCGCCAGAGCGCGGCGCCTGTCTCTGGGGCAGCGTCGACCCGGGGAACGCTGGCCCGCATCGCGCGGCGCGCGCGGCGCCCGAGCCGGCGACGCGGAGCGTGCGCCTGTCGACCGGCGGCGGCGCCCAGGCGATCGCCTGCGCGTTCCCCAGGCTCGTGGAGGTCGACCGGGAGCACGTGTGGCCGCTGCCGGAGCTCCTCGCGGAGCTCCTGGCCATGCCCCACGTCGTCGGGCTCGCCGAGATCGACGGCGCGCTGCACTGGGTGATCGACGCCCGCCGCCTCCGCGACGCCGGCGCCTGATGCGGCGCCCATCGAGGACCCGTCCGAGGTCGTTCAAGGCTGACCCGAGAAACATGGTGTCTCCGAGCTCTTCGATTCGAATGCTGATGGCCCTCCTGCTCGTCACCACCGCGAGCGCCGAGGGCCGCTCCGCCGCGTCCGTCCCGTACGAGCTGCGGGGCGCCATCCTCCTGCGCTCGATCGGCTACGAGCGCGGGTTCGCGAGCCGGAAGGGCCCGGCCGTGCTCGCCGTCGTCGGCGGGGAGTCGGGCGAGAGCGCGGAGGACGCGAACGCGATGGCGGCCGTGCTCTCGAAGCTGGCCGCGAAGACGACCGTGGCCAGCCGGCCGGCGAGCGTCCTGCGCGTGACGTACAGCGGAAGGGCCCAGCTGCAGGAGGCGCTGCGCGCCGGCGGCGCCGAGGTGGTCTATGTGGCGCGCGGGCTGGCCGCGGCCATCCCGGACGTCCCGTCCCGCGAGGGCGCCGTGGTCCGCATCGTCGTATGCGGCGACGGCGACGACACGAAGCGCGGCTGCGCCGTGGCCGTGGGGCTGGCCGGCGCCAAGCCCGAGCTCCTGCTGAACGTGAAGCACGCCAACGCCATCGGCCTCCGCTTCGACCCGCAGTTCCTCCGGCTCGCCCGCATCGTCGACTGACGCCCTCGCGACGTCGGCCGCCCGACCCGGCGCGTCGTCTCTCTCAGGATTCACGGTTCACGACTCACGGTTCACCACGCACGATCTCTCCTCCAGCGTCCCTCACCGATCCTCCCTCAGCCGCCATGTTCAACTTTCGCTCCATCCGCTGGAAGATCGCCGCCCTCGTCGCGTCGGTGGCCATCGTGCTGTCGGCGCTCGATCTGTGGCTGATCCCCGACCGCACGGCGCGGGCGAGCGAGGCCGAGCTGCGCGAGCGCGCCGGGATCCTCGCCACGATGCTGAAGGAGCCCATCGGCGTGGCCATGGACCTCGAGCAGCCGCCGGAGACCTTCCCGGACACCCTGCGGGCCGCGATGACGGATCCCCTGGTGAGCTGGGTGTCCGTCTACGACGCCAAGGGAGAGCGCATCGCCGCGATCGGCGCGGTGCAGGCGCCCGAGAGCGCGCAGGGCGAGGGCGACGCCAGCGTCGTCGTCAGCGAGGCCCCGATCCGCGCGCGGAACGGCGATCGCCAGCTCGGGACGCTCGCCGTGGGGCTGCGCAGCGACCGGATCGCCCAGCGCCGCGCCGACTCGCGCCGGACCATCGCCCTCCAGTCGGCGGGGATCATGCTGCTCGGCCTGGGCCTGGCGTGGGTCATCTCGGCGCGCATGACGCGCTCGATGGCGCACATCAAGGAGGCGGCGGACCGCATCGCCCGCGGCGACGTCTCGGCGCGGCTGTCGCTCAGGATCTCCGACGACGAGCTCGGCGACATGGCCAGCGCGTTCGAGCGGATGAACGCCCAGCTGCGCGAGCTCCAGGAGACGGCGGCGCGGGTCGCGGGCGGCGATTTCACCTGCAAGATCACCGGCGACGGGGAGCTGTTCGCCGCGTTCCGGGCCATGGTGACGAGCCTCCAGGAGCTCGCCACGCGCATCGGCAACACCTCGTCGGAGGTCGCCTCGGCCGCCGCCGGGATGTTCTCGTCGGTGCGCGAGCAGGAGACGACCGCCAACCAGCAGAACGCGGCGCTCGAGGAGATCCGGAGGACCGTGGAGGCCCTGACCGGCAGCGCGGATCACATCGCGAAGGACGCGACGACCGTGCACGAGATGGCGCAGCGGAGCCTCGTCAGCGTCCAGCACACCGCGGAGCAGACGCGCCTCGTCAGCTCCCACTCGGACCGCATCGGCGAGATCCTGTCGCTGATCCAGAGCATCGCCGACAAGTCGGACCTGCTCGCGCTGAACGCGGCGCTCGAGGGCACGAAGGCCGGCGAGGTGGGGCGCGGGTTCTCGCTCGTGGCCGCCGAGATGCGCCGGCTGTCCGAGCACGTGATGGACTCGGTGCGCGACATCCGCAAGCTCGTGGCGGACATGCACGCGGCCTCCCACGCGTCCGTGCTCGCGACCGAGGACGGCATCAAGCTGGCCCGTGACACGGCCGCGGCCGCCGCGAAGATCTCGGACGCCGTGGGCCACCAGCGCGAGGGGACGGCGCAGGTGAAGACCGCGATCGTCGATATCGTCGGGGCGGTGAACGACACCCTGACGAGCAGCGCGGACGCGACGCGCTCGGCCGAGTCGCTGCTCCAGCTGTCGCACGCGCTCAAGGCGACGGCGAGGGCCTTCCGGGTCAAGGCGGCCGGTGCGAAGCGCGAGAAGCCGGCCATCGCAGAGGCGGACGCGGATGAGGAGCCGGGCTGACCTCGTCGCCACGTTCCACCGGGCCATGCCGGACCGCGTGGCCCAGGCGACGGACCTCTGGCTCGGCTACGAGCAGGGCCAGAGCGGCAACCTGCCGGTCCTGCGCCGGCTCCTGCACACGCTGAAGGGCGAGGCGCACATGCTGGAGCTCGCCGCGTGCGGCGACCTCGCCGAGCTGGCCGAGACCGTCATCGACGCGGTGCGGGGCGGCGGGCGCCCCACGCAGCTCACCGGCGACAGCGTCCTCGGCGCGCTGGAGGCGCTCGGGCTCCTGTCGGCGAGCGCCGGCGAGGAGGCCGCGCCGGACCTCGACGTCGTGAAGGAGACCCTCCGCGCGGCGCACGCGGAGCTCACGAGCGGGCGCTCGCCCACCGGGGTACCCGCGGCCCCCATGACCGAGAGCGCCCTGCCGCCGCGGCTGGACCCGGCCGCGCCGCCGGACCAGGCCGCCCCGCCCGCGGTCCTCGACGCGGAGGCGGTCGGGGCGCGCTTGCACGAGCTGCAGCGGCTCCACGGCGAGCGGGAGGTCCTCCAGCGGAGGCTCCGCGAGGCCCAGCGCATGCTCCGCGCGCTGCTCGTGGAGATCGACCCCCGGGGGGCGGCGGCGGACCGGGTCGCCGAGCGCATCACGAAGACGCTCGGCTACGGCGCGGAGATCGAGCGCCTGCTCGGCGCCGTGCGGGCGGACTGGTCGAGCAACGAGTTCGCCTCTGGGCGCGCGCTCGGCGAGCTCGACGAGGTGGTCCGCGCGGCGTCGGTGGTGCGCACCGAGCGCCTCCTGAACCAGGTGTCGCTCGCCGCCCGGAGCGCGGCGCGCATGCTGGGCAAGGACGTCGAGGCGCGGGTCGAGGGGACGGGGCTCCTCGACGCGGCGGTGGAGCGCCGCCTGGAGCCGGCGCTCCTGCACCTCGTGCGCAACGCCGTCGATCACGGCATCGAGCCGGCGGACGTCCGCGCCCGCCGCGGCAAGCCCGCGCGCGGGACGGTGGCGGTGACCGTGGTCCAGACCGACGCCGCCGTGCGGGTCGAGGTGAAGGACGACGGCGGCGGGGTCGACTTCGCGCGCCTGCGCGAGGTGCTCGCGGAGGCGGGCGTCGCCGACCCCGCCGCCGCGTCCCTCGACGACGCCGCGCTGATCCCGTACCTGTTCGCGCACGGGCTCACGACGAGCCGCAGCGTCGGCGCGATCTCGGGCCGGGGCGTCGGGCTCGACGTCGTGGCCCGGGAGATCGGCGCGCTGGGCGGGCAGGTCCGGGTCGACTCGAGGCCCGGGCTCGGGACGACGATCTTGCTCGTGGTGCCGAAGAACCTCCATGGCGAGGAGGTGGTCCCCGTCTCCTGCGGGCGGTTCCGGTGCGCGGTGCCGACGCACGCCGTGCACTCGGTGATGCTGCTCGACGAGCTGCTGCACACCTCGGACGGGCCGCGCGTGCGCCTGACCAGCGGCCCGAGCGCGGAGCTCGTGCCGGTCTACGCGCTCGGGGCGGTGCTCGGCGACGGGGGCCCGCCCGAGCCGGGGGACGCGGCGCTCGTGCTGCACCACGCCGCGGGCCTGTTCGCGGTGAGCGTGGACGGCTACGAGAACCCGCGGCTCTGCGCCCTCGTGCGGTCGGAGGAGCTGCCGTGGAGCTCGCCGCTCGTGCGCGGCGTGGCGCCGACGGCGGACGGCGAGGCGATGCTGCTCCTCGACGTCGAGCGGGTGTTCGCGTGCGCGCGGCAGGCGCCCCGGGAGGCGCCCTTCGCCGCGGCCCCCGAGCCGAAGCGCGAGCCGCTCGCGCTCGTCGTGGAGGACGCCCCTGTCGCGCGGGAGCTGCTCTGCGGCATCCTGCGGGCGCTCGGCCTGCGCGTGGAGGAGGCGAGCGACGGGCGGGAGGGGCTCGCGCGGGCGCGGGCGACGCCGCCGGACGTGGTGCTGACCGACATCGAGATGCCGTACATGAACGGCCTCGAGATGGTGGCGGAGCTCCGGCGCACGCCCGCGCTCGCCCGGGTGCCGGTCGTGGTGCTGACCACGCAGACGACCGCGACGCACGCGCAGAACGTCGCCGCGCTGCGCGGGCTCGGCGTGCGGGCGGTGCTGTCGAAGCAGCGGTTCGTCGAGGAGGAGCTGCGCCGGATCATCGCGGAGAGCCTCGGAGGCGCGTGACCACGCGGGTCGTGATCGCCGACGACTCGGACATCGCCGCGGCCCTGCTCGAGGCGATCCTGGAGGAGGACGCGGGGATCCGCGTTGTGGGCCGGGCGCGGACCGGGGCCGAGCTCCTGTCCTTGCCGGCGGTCGCGATCGCCGACGTGGTGCTCGTGGATCTGCTCATGCCCGAGCTCGACGGCCTGTCCGTGATCCGGCCCCTCGCCGCCCGCGCCGGCGTGATCGTGGTCAGCTCGCTCCCGCGCGGCTCGGCGGCGGTCCGCGAGGCGCTGGCGCAGGGCGCAGGCGCCACCGTCGAGAAGCGCGAGCTCGCCGGCGCCCCGGCCCGGGCGCGGCTGCGCGCCGCGGTGCTGCGCGCGGCCCGGCGGCCGGCGGCGGCGCGGGGCGGGCGGGTGATCCTTGTCGCGGGCTCGACCGGGGCGATCCCCGCGCTGGAGGCGCTGGCGCGGGGGCTCGGGCCCCTCGATGTGCCGGTGCTGATCGTGCAGCACCTGCCGGATCGGCGGGAGCGGGACCTCTCGCGGGCGCTCCGCGGGCTGGGCGCGCGGGCGCGGCCGGCGCGGGCCGGGGACGCGCTCTCGCCGGGGTTCCTGCTCGCGCCGTCGGGGTTTCACATGGCCATCGACGCGCGCGAGCGGATCCAGCTGACGGGCGACCTGCCCGTGAGCGGCCACAGGCCCTCGGCGGAGGTCCTGTTCGCGTCGGCGGTGCCGCTCGCCCGGCGGGTCGCCGCGCTCGTGCTGTCGGGCCTCGGCGACGACGGCGTCCGCGCGCTGCCGGGGCTCTCGGACGGCGGGGGCCTCTGCTTCGCGCAGGAGCCCTCGGAGTGCAGCGCGCCGGGCATGCCGCGGGCGGCGCTGCTCTCGTCGCCGCGCGTGCGGCCGATCCGCGTCGTGGATTTCGTCGCGCTCGCGCGGAGGTGGGTGCTCGGTGAAGGATGATCGCTCGCTGGAGCGCGCCCTCGCGCGCGTCCTGTCGCCGCGGCTTGGCCACGTGCCCTCGCGGTGGCCCGAGACGCTCTACCTGCACGTCCGGGAGCGCGCTCAGCGGGCCGGGCAGGGCGAGGCGGAGTACGTCGAGCGCGTGGGCCAGGCCGGGGAGGCGGCCCTGCTCGCGATGCTGCTCGACGCCGCGACGATCGGGCACACGGCGGCTTACCGGCACCCGGAGCAGTTCGGCCGCCTGCAGCGCGCGCTGGTCGGCCTCGCGGCGAGGCGGCCGGGCCCGCTGCGCATCTGGTGCGCCGGCTGCTCGACGGGCGAGGAGGCGTACAGCGCCGCCCAGAGCGCGCAGGCGGCGGGGGTGGACGCGGCGGTGCTGGGCACCGACGTCAACCCGGTCGCGATCGCCGTGGCGCGGAGCGGCCTCTTGCCGCAGCGGCGGTCGGTGGGCGCGCCCTTGCCGGCGGCGTGGGCCGAGCGGGTGCCCGAGGCGCTGCGGCGGCGCGTGCGCTTCGAGGTGGCGTCGCTGACCGACGCGCAGCCGGCGCTCGGGGCGGGGCCGTTCGACGTCATCTTCTGCCGCAACGTCCTCATCTATTTCGATCGCGAGCAGGTGCCGCGCCTGCTCGGTCGGCTCGCCGCGGAGCTCGTTCCTGACGGCCACGTCATCCTCTCGCCGGCGGAGGGCATCTTGCCGCTGCCCCCGGAGCTCCGGCGGGGTCCTGCGCCGGGCTGGCTGCGGCTGCCGGAGGGCGATGTCGGGCCGGAGCCGGCGAGCCCGAGGGCGCCCGTCGCGCAGGTCGAGGAGGAGAGCGGGCCTGTCTCGGCGCGAGGGGGCACGGCGGTCGGCGGCGTCCCGGCGCTCGCGCAGCCGCCCGGCGCCGCGGTCGCGCAGCCGCCCGGCGCCGCGGTCGCGCAGCCGCCCGGCGCCGCGGTCGCGCAGGATCGACGCGCGGAGGCGGCGGCCAGGCTGCTGAGCGCCGGGCGCGCCGCGGAGGCCGAGCAGGTGCTGTCGGCGCTGCTCAACGCGGATCCGGAGCACCTGGAGGGGTGGTTCTTGCTCGGGGAGGCGCTGCTGGCGCGGGGCGAGCGGGCGCAGGCGCGGGCGGCGTTCCAGCGGGTGCTCCGCTGCTCGGCCGCCGGCGCCCGCAACGTCGACCCGGACGCGCTGCGGCGCGCGGCGGTGCGCCGGGCGGAGGCGCTGCGCGACCCTCGCTGAATCGCTGACGACGCGGGAGACGTTGCGCGCCGGGCCCCCCCGCGGCCGTCACTTCACGTCGCGCGGCCCGCCCGGCAGCGCGATGGAGATCTCGACCCGCTCCGCGGGCAGCTTCGTCTCTCCGAGCGCGGCGCCGGCGGGGTCGTGCTCGGCGTGACCGACCGCGGACAGCCGGGCTCCTGGCACCGCGCACGCCTCCTGGAGCGCCTGCGCGACGCTCGCCGCCCGGGCCGCGGAGAGCGCCCACGGCGTCGGATAGTCGCGCTGCAGGACGGGCGGCACGAGGTCCGGAGAACCGCTGACCGCGCCGACGCGGATCGGCGCCGGGCCGACCGCCGCGACGGAGCTCGCGACTTGGCACAAGAGGGCTCGGCCCTGCGGACTCACGTCGACTTTGTACGGAAGGAACACCGCGGTCTCCGGGAGCACGACGAACGCCTGTCCGTCCGCGACGGCGAGCGCCGCGACCCCCTTCTTGATCTGCTTGTCGAGCTTCGCTGCGAGCTCGGTCTTGAGCTGCTCGACCCGCTCCAGGCCCGATTTCTTCGCGTCCTCGGTCTGCTGCCGCTCCGCTTCGAGCTTCTCGACCTGCGCCGTCTTTGCCTGGAGCTCTCCGCGCACCTGGCTCAGCGTCTGTTCGAGGTCTTTGCCCTTCTCGTTCGACTTTCGCTGCTCCTCGAGCAGGAGCACGTGAGCGCGGCGAAGCGGAACGTAATATGCCGCCACGAACGTCGCGCTCGCGACGAGGAGGAGCGCCGGCACCAGCCGGACCCAGCGCCGGAAGCCGGAGGCTCCAGCGCTGTTGCTGGCCGCGACTGCCTCATTCGCTGTGCTCATGAATGTCTCCATGCTCCGCCCCCATCGGCGGCGAGAATACCGACATGGCGAGGATCCTGCCAGCGCCACGGATCGCACCTCATTCATTGCAAAAATCCGCACCGTCTCGAAAGCGCGCCCTGCCTCATGTCGGTGTGTACAGGTGCGCTCGTGCCGTGGCATCCTCGTGCGCGCAAGGGAGGATTTTGTATGAAACCGCCGCCCCTTCCGGCCAGGCGCCCAGCGCCGCCCGTTCCCGCCAGGCGCCCAGCGCCGCCCGTTCCTGTGACCGATGATCGCGAGACGCTCTGGCACGTCGCGGTCACGCCGGACGACATCAAGGTGCTCACGTTGGAGAAGCTCGACGATCTGTTTCGGCTCGACCTCATCGACGAGACGACGAAGATATGGCGGCCCGGGATGGCCGCCTGGCAGCCGCTCGGCGTCGTGGCGGGCATCGACCCGACCCCGGCCGAGTCGGCGCGGGTCCAGGGTCCGCCGAGCACGTCGCGTCGGGACCCGCCGCGCCCGCCGCCCCCGGCCGTTCCTGCGTCGCGGAACATGGAGTCGGATCATCCGACGCCGGTGGTGTCGAGCCTGCCGTCCACGATGCCGCTCGCGGGCACGATGACGCTCGAGGCGCTGGACAGCTCGCCGCAGCACCTCGTGACGCGGACCGAGGTGCAGGCGCCGCCGGCGGCGATGCTCGCGGCGTCTCGGCCCACCGCGCCGCCGGGGGTGCCGGAGCTGCGGGCGCCGGATCTACGGGCGCCGATGTTGCTGCAGCGCGACGTGACCGAGGTGACCGCCGCGGCGCCTCGCGCGCGCGACACGGGCCGGGCGCAGCGCCTGATGCTCGCGCTGTCGGTCGTGGCGGGGCTGACGGTGACGCTCTACCGCAATGACGTCCTCCTCGACGCCGCGCGCTCCGCGGGGCGCGAGGGTGTGTATCAGCAGATCGAGACGGCGCTCGGCGGCCCCGGGTTCGGGACCCCGCGCTCGATCGAAAAGCTCGGCGTCTCCTCGGCGCCGGCGCCCGCCAAGTAAGCACGCCGCGCTCCGGCATCCCCGCGGGGCTGCGCGACACGCCACGTCGCGACGTTCACCCGTCCTGAGACAGCGATCCGGACAGGAAGACCGCCAGGGCGCCAAGCACGCCAGCAGGCCCCAGAAGGGTTCTCTTCTCGGGCTCCTTGGCAACTCGGCAGCTCATGACGCCGTAAGTCAACCTTGATGGTGCAGGCGAGCTCTGCGCTTGCTATAGTAAAGACCTTACTCTGACCGGGGGACGACTTACCGGACGCGATGCGGTCCCCGGTTTCACGCCGAGGCTTGCCCAGCACGTCCGCCGCGCCCTGACGCGGCTGGATTCGATCAGCACCGTCACTTGAAAAGAAACAGTGAGGTAGTTGTATGTCGCTATTTATCGCACGCGGCCCAGCTGTTTTCCTGATTCAAGTTGGTTTGCTCACCACGGCTTCGTGGACGCTCGCCGGATGCGGCCACGCGGATCTCCCGGACGATCCGCTCGAATCGCACGGCCAGGCCATCGTCTCCGGGGATCCTGGCGATGACGAGGAGGACTGCGCGGATGAGGAAGCGTCGTTCGTTTCGCGCGAGATCACACGGGATCTCTCGTTTCCGATGCGGATCGTCTGGGGACCGGATGGCTATCTCTGGTTGACCGAGCGCGTCGGAAAGCGCGTCGTGCGCGTGAGGCCGGAGGACGGCGCGCGGACGACCGCGATCACCCTCTCGGAGGTGTTCCAGTCGGGTGGCCAGGACGGGCTGCTGGCCCTGGCCCTGCACCCGGATCTGCTGAAGGGCAAGGGGAAGGATTACGTGTATGTCTCCTTCACCTATGACGTCGATCCAGGTCCAGCGGTGGACCGCAGGACGAAGATCCGCCGCTACACGTACGACCCGGCGACCGAGACCCTCGGGAGCCCCTTCGACGTCATCACGGGCCTGCCGGGGAGCGACGATCACAACTCCGCGCGGCTCCTGTTCGGCCCCGATCGGAAGCTCTATTACACGGTGGGGGATCAGGGGAACAACCAGTTCGCCAGGAAGTGCCTCCCGATCCGCGCGCAGGCGCTGCCCACGGCGGCCGAGGTCGCGGCGCAGGACTGGTCGACGTACGTCGGCAAGGTCCTGCGATTGAACGTCGACGGCTCGATCCCGCACGACAACCCGTGGATCGGCGGGGTCCGCAGCCATGTCTATTCGTACGGCCACCGCAACCCGCAGGGCCTCACGTTCGGCCGCGATGGCAAGCTGTATGCGAACGAGCATGGGCCGAAGAGCGACGACGAGCTGAACCTCATCAAGCCCGGCAAGAACTACGGCTGGCCCCACGTCGCGGGCTATCGGGACGACCAGGCCTACACGTACGACAACTGGTCGGCCTCGAGCCCGGCGTCCTGCGAGTCGCTCGCGTGGAACGACTACGTGCCCCCTCCCTCCGTCCCGCGGCAGCTGGAGAGCGCCTTCAGCCACCCGTATTTCAAGGAGCCGCTCCTCACCTTCTTCACCGTCGACAACGATTACGACTTCTTCGACCCGGCGTGCGGGTTCCTCCAGTACATCTGCTGGCCGACGATCGCGCCCTCCTCGCTCCACTACTACCCCTCCGGGCACGGCATCCCCGGGTGGGGGAACACTCTCCTGATGACCGCCCTCAAGAAGGGCGCGCTGTACCAGGTGAAGCTGAGCGCGAACGGGAAATCCGTGGTCGGCGAGCCCGTCGTCCACTTCCAGAGCACCAACCGCTACCGCGATCTCGCGATGAGCCCGGACCGCAAGACACTCTACATCATCACGGACACCGCCGGGAACGCGAGCTCACCGAACGGCGGCGCCACGACGGCCCTGGAGAACCCGGGAGCGATCCTCGAGTTCAAGTACACGGGATCGCACTGAGCCAGCGCCGGGGTCGCAGGGCCTGCGTCGTAACCGGCGCGGGCCCTGCGATCGCGGCTGGCTCCGCGTTTCAGAGATCCGGCCAGGAAATCCCGGTTTGCGACGCGACGCGGGTAGAGAGGGTGGCGAGGCTGCTCAGGAGGGTGGCGAGGCTGCTCAGGAGGGTGGCGAGGCTGCTCAGGAGGATGGCGAGGCTGCTCAGGAGGGTGGCGAGGCTGCTCAGGCGGGGCGTCAGGGTGGGCCAGCCATTGTGCGGCGCCCGCGTTCCGTCCCCAAGGCGCGTGCGCGTGTTCGGTGCTCGTCTTCGACAAGAGGGCTACACGTCCCGTAGCTCGGGGCCTCGCCGGCGATCAGGGTACCTGCCGCGCCCGCGTTCGTGCTCTCATAAAAAGGAAACCAAGAAAGGTCCGGTGCTACGAGATGCGTGTGTCGTCATCCTTGACCGTGGGGCACCTGCTCCTGCTCCTGTCCGCGCTCGCCGGAGCCGCCTGCGGAGCCGATTCGCCGCCAGTGGAAGAAGAAGATCTCACGTCGTCGACCTCGTCCGGCGGGGATGGCGGCACCGCGGGCGCCGGCGGGCTGGGTGGCGGCGGCGGGGATGCCAGCGGCGGGGGAGGCGCCGGTGGTGAGGGCGATGGGGGTGGCACAGGCGGCGCCGGCGGTGGGGGTGGCTCCGGTGGCCAGGGCGGCTCCGATGGCCAGGGCGGCTCCGGTGGCCGAGGCGGCTCAGGCGGCGAGACTGGCAGTGGCGGCGACGGCGGTACTGGCGGCTCCGGCGGCTCCGGCGGCGACGGCGGCTCCGGCGGCGACGGCGGCACCGGCGGCGGCGGCGGCGGCGGCTCCGGCGGCGGCGGCGGCGGCGGCGGCTCCGGCGGCGGCGAGGAGACGCCCCCCGTGCGCGTCCGGCTCATGGCCGCGAACCTCACGAGCGGCACGCGTCAGAGCTACGACCCCGGCCACGGACAGCGCATCATCCAGGGCGTCGGACCGGATATCGTCCTGCTCCAGGAGCTCAACTACGGCGACGACAGCGCGGACGCGCTCCGCGCCTTCGTGGACGCCACGTTCGACAGCACCTTCAGCTACTACCGCGAAGAAGGCGCGCAGATCCCGAACGGGATCGTGAGCCGCTATCCGATCCTCGAGGCCGGCGAGTGGGAGGACGGCTCGGCGCCCAACCGGGACTTCGCCTGGGCCCGCATCGACATCCCCGGCCCGATCGACCTCTGGGCCGTCAGCGTCCACTTCCTGACCGCCGGCTCGAGCGAGCGCCAGGCCGAGGCGCGGCAGCTCGTCACGATCATCCGCGAGAGCCTGCCCGAGGGCGATTACCTGGTCATCGGCGGCGACTTCAACACCGACAACCGGAGCGAGCCGTGCCTCTCGACCCTGTCGGAGGTCGTCGTCACGTCCGGCCCCTACCCCGCCGACAGGAACGGCGACACGGACACAAACGCCGGCAGGAGCAGGCCGTACGACTGGGTGCTCGTCGACGGCGACCTCGATGCGCACGAGACCGCCGTCGTGATCGGCGAGAGCAGCTTCGCCAGCGGCCTCGTGGCGGACACCCGCGTCTACGCGCCGATCGAGGAGCTCAGCCCCGCCCTCGCGGACGACAGCGGCGCCAGCCAGATGCAGCACATGGGGGTCGTGCGCGACTTCCTGATCCCCGTGGACACGACGACTCCCGTCGATCCGACGCCGGACGCAGCCGCCGTGATCCTCAACGAGATCCTCGCGAACGAGCCGGGCAGCGAGGAGCTCTTCGCGCTGCACACCGCGCTCTCCGCGAGCGACTGCTCGCCCGGCACGCGCGTGGACGGGTCGCCGTTCTGATCCGAAGCTGCCTGTCGGCGCCGCGTCCGTCGCGCCCGACAGGCAGCCGCCGCGACGACGCGCCTGCGCTCAGTTCCAGAGCCGCGCCACAAGACCGTACGTGGGGTATGTCTGCCGCGTGCCGGCCACGAGCAGCTTGCCGTCTCCAGCGACCGTCATCGACTGAACGGCGTTCTCCTCGCCGAGGAAGAGCGCCTGCACCCCCTTGTCGCCGAACGTCGGATCGAGCGCGCCGTCGGGCAAGAAGCGCACGAGCGTGGGCTGGCGGGTCGCACGCTCACCCACGTTGCCGGCGACCACGATGCGGCCGTCGACCTGGAGCGCCATGTCGACCGCGACGCCGCCCGGGAGCCCGGCGAGCGCGTACCCGTCCTCCCCGAAGGTCGTGTCGAACGTGCCGTCCGGCTCGAAGCGCACAACGAGGAAGTCGGTCGATCCCGCCTCGGCGCTCCGGGCGCCCACGAGGATGCGACCGTCGGACTGGACGGCCATGGCGACCGGCTCCTGATCGCCGGCCCTCGTGATCCGTTGTTGCCCCAGGCCGCCGATCGCGCCGTCCGACGTGAGCTCCAGCAGCACGATGTCGCGATCGCCGTCCGCCTCCACCCAGCCGGCCACAAGCGTCGAGCCGCCCGCGCGCGCAACGAGCGCCGTGCCCGCGCTCGCGCTGCCCGTGAACGGCGCGGTCCATCCGGTCGTGCCGAAGTCGCGATCGAGGTAGCCGTACGTGGGGTTGATGGCCGCGACGAAGAGCTCGCCGTCGCGCTCGCCGGTCACGAGGAGCCGCTCCGAGGGCGACAGATCCATGGCCGCCACAGACTCGTCGCCGCCGAGATCGATCTGGTCCTTGCCCGTGTTGCCCGAGTCGACGCCGTCCCGGGTCCCGTCGTCGCGGTAGCGGAGGAAGGCGATGTCGTTTGCGGTCTTCCCGCTGGCGTGGCCGACGAGGAAGACGGCGCCGTTCAGGAGGCGCGTAATCCCGCGAATATACTGGGGTTTCGTGCACCCACAGAAGGCGTCGGCCACGCTGCCGCCCGCGAAGGACGCGTCGGCCGCGCCGTCGCCGAGCAGGCGGAAGCCCTTGAGCCTGGCCCCGCCGAGGCCGTCGATGCCGTTGCCGGCGGTCAGGATCTTCCCCTGCGCCGTCTGCCGGATGTCGTAGAGCCCCCCGCCGTCGGATCCGAGGTTCCAGGCGGCGATGCCCGCCTGACCGAAGCTCTCATCGAGCGTGCCGGGCTTGCCCGTGACCACGGCGCGCACGGAGTCGGTGCGCACGGTCCCGCCGGAGGTCGCGATGAGATCGAGGTCGAACGCGGTGCCCAGCGTGAGCGCGCCGGAGGCGCCGACCTCCAGCCTGCCCGCGCTGCTGCCCGGCGGGATGGTGATCGCCGCCGCGACGAGGCCCGGAGGCGGCGCCTGCACGTCGACCTCGACGGGCCCGTCGAAGCCGGCGATCCGGGTGATCGCGACGTCGACGTGGTTGATGCCGTTGTACGGGACGTTGACCCCGGTCGACTGGATGGCGAACGTGAAGTCGCCCTGGGTCTGGCCCCCTTGCCCTCCGCCCCCGTCGGCGGCCCCCCCGCCGTGCGTCGAGGTCGAGTCGGTGGACGAGGCGGATGACGACGACGCGCCTGCGCCGCCGCTGCCCCCCGCGCCCGCGCCCGGGTCGAGCGACACGTCCTCGATGCCGAGGAGCGCCTCGCAGCCGAGGAGCGCCACGGCGCCCCCGAGGAGGGCCGCGCGGGCGGTGATGCGGGCCAGGGCGGCGGTGGTTCGATGGGGTGTGCTGTTCACGGCATCGAGGAGGCTAGGCCACGGGCGGCGCCGCGTCGAGACGGCGACCGCGGCGCTTGCGCGCGGGCGCTCAGGCGCTTGCGCTCAGGCGCTCGCAGGAGCCCGGTGCAGCTGCAGCGGGGCCATCGAGTGCCGGCTGGTGAGCCGGAGGTCGTAGCGCTGCTGCAGCAGCCGCAGCACGTTCGGCGAGATGAAGGCCGGCAGGCGCGGCCCGAGCACGATGCCCTTCACGCCCAGGCTGAGCAGCGTGAGGAGCACCGCCACGGCCTTCTGCTCGAGCCACGAGATCACCAGCGTGAGGGGCAGATCGTTCACCCCGCAGCCGAACGCCTGGGCGAGCGCGCCGGCCACGCGGATGGCGCCGTAAGCGTCGTTGCACTGCCCCATGTCGAGCAGCCGCGGCAAGCCGAGGTGCGTGCCGTGGTCCTGGTTGCGAATGCGGTACTTGCCGCAGCCGAGCGTGAGAATGAACGAGTCCGCCGGCGTCTGCGCGGCGTAATCGGTGTAATAGCTGCGCGCCGCCTCCGGGCCGTCGCAGCCGCCGATCAGGAAGAACCGGCTGATCTGCCCGGCCTTCACCGCGTCCACGATGGCGCCCGCGTGCGCCAGGATCGCCTCGTGATGGTAGCCGACCTCTGTCTCGCGGACGAAATGGTCGGGCAATGGCGGGCTCGCGAGGGCCGCCCGGATGACCTCGGAGAAATCGCCGCCATACACGCGCCGGCCGCCGGGCACGGCGGTGACGCCGGCGGTGAAGAGGCGATCGCGGTAGGCCTCCTTCGGGATGAGCACGCAGTTCGAGGTCATCAGGATCGGCCCCGAGAACGCCGCGAACTCGCTCTTCTGGTGCTGCCACGCAGAGCCGTAATGGCCGGCGAGGTTCGGGTGGCTCGCGAGCTTCGGATACGCGTGCGCCGGGAGCATCTCGCCGTGCGTGTACACGTTCACGCCCGTCCCCTCGCACTGCCGGAGCAGCTCGGCGAGGTCCGCGAGATCGTGCCCCGAGACGAGGATCCCCGGCCCCGCGACGGTGCCCTCCCGGACCATCGACGGCCGCGGCTCGCCGAAGCGGAGGCGGTGGCCCTCGTCGAGCATCTTCATCACCTGGAGGTTCACCTGGCCGCACTCCAGGCAGAGCTCGAGCAGCGCCTCGGGATCGAAGCTCACGTTGGTCAGCGTGGAGAAGAGCGCCTCCTCGATGAAGGCGTTCACCCGCTCGTCGCGCATGCCGAGCTTGCGCGCGTGATGCGCGTAGGCGGCGACGCCCTTCAGGCCGAAGATCAAGATCTCCTGGAGCGACTGCACGTCCTCGTCCTTGCCGCAGACGCCGGCCGTGGTGCACCCGGTCCCGTGGGATGCTTGCTCGCACTGGTTGCAGAACATGGTCATGGTCGACCTCGTGGGGTGTGGGCCCACGCGCGCTGCGCAGGCTCGGGCTGGAGAGCGCGCCGCCGCCGCCGCCACGCAGCAGCGCGGCCGCGCGGCCGCGCAGGGCGCGTCCTCGACGGGCCACGAGACCAATCAACGATCGTGCCGCCGGCTCGCGCCGGGTCTCGAGAGGCCGAGCGCGGACGCAAACGGATTTTCCGGCGATGCGCCGCGCCAGCGAAGGCGCAATCACGGCGCGTGGGCGCAAACGGTGCGCGTGAGCGGCTTACCTTCGCCTCCTTCGCCTCTCCCTTCTGTCGTTCCTCCGGGGAGC
Source organism: Sorangium sp. So ce590 (assembly GCF_051521365.1). Classification (NCBI taxonomy): domain Bacteria; kingdom Pseudomonadati; phylum Myxococcota; order Polyangiales; family Polyangiaceae; genus Sorangium; species Sorangium sp. So ce590. Next base: position 1,152,267 of record NZ_CP150346.1, on the reverse strand, counting down.
CGGCGCTCGACGGCCTCATCGGGGAATCGTGCAGCTACGCGCGAGCGGCCGTCAGTGCGCCGTCACCGCGCGGCCTGTGCGCGCCGCCGTGTCCCGCCGTGTGACCGGCCTATTGACGGTCATCGCGCAGCCCTGCCAACCCGGCGCGCGCGTCCCCCGCTCGCGCGTCACCTGCGCCCGTCGCAGCGCCCGGGTGCCCTCGGGGAGGCCGCCCGGTCTCCGGTACCGGTGCTCGCGTGTCGCCGGAACGAGCGCTCGGGTAACTGGAACAGCTGCCCGGATGCCGTCGGAACGACCGTTCGGGTCGCGCCGGAATGGCTGCTCGGATCACGTCGGAGTACGCGGCGACTGGGCAAGATCGCATCCCAGGGGCCGTTGCTAAGGCTTGGGGTGCTCCTCCAGCGCCGGCGAGGCGGCGCCGCCCCGTTGCCGAAGAGGCATCGGCCGTCCGCTGACGTCGCCACCTCCGGCAACGTCGCCGCCGCCTGCAACGCGTCGCAACGTTGCGTCGCTCGAGTCGCCTGATCGCCGCGTACCGAAGGCTTGACATGTCGGGTTGGCCCTCGGCTACGCTATCTCCCCACGATGCGTCGGAGGGGCATGGGGCTTGGGCTCGGATACATCGGCGGTCCACACAGGAGCGCCGGTCCGTGGACCCGGAGGCAGATGAGGCCCAGCTGGCCGCGATCGAGGATGGCCTTGACCGCATCCTCAAGCGCGCGCCTGCTGCGGATCGGCGGGCCGACCGAGCGCATGCGCCCTCTCGAACTCGCAAACCAACAGCGCATGTGCAACGCGATGCATTGACGGCCGGGACGTACGCCAGCTGCACGGCGTCAACCGCCATGGATCGCTGTCAAACGAGCTCTGGGACGAGAAAGAACAGCCCGATCCCGGAATGAGTCGCTTCATCCTCAGGGACCGGCCGGGTGCGGACATCAAAAAACCCCACGCATGCACACATTATCCCACCGAAGTTGCCCCGCGACTCATTTTCCTGAACCGTTTTGGCCGGCTCAAGTGTGCTACCCGCGTGGACAAGCCATCGACCGGCTCTTCCGGATTCGAGCTCTTCCGGCACCTCGCCAGGCGCCACGGTGTCCCGGAGCGAAACGCAGAGGATGTCGCCCAGGAAGCGCTGCTGCGCGGATTGGAGGCGGACAAGCGGATCGAGCCTGGCGGCGACCCGGCGCCATACCGCGTCACGATCGCGATCAACCAGGCGCGAAATCACGTCCGTGACGCGCGCTGCCGCGGAGAGGAGCTGACGTCGTTCGATGAGCGCGAGGTCCGGGACGAGTGCCCCACGCCGGAGGAGCTGCTCCGGAGGCGGCAACGCGAAGAGCTCACTTGCAGCAAGGGATTCGAACGGGCTACTTCTCGCCCACGCACACGAACAGCTGCCGGACAATCACGTGCTCCTCGTTCTGCAGAAAGCTTCGCCACTCCTTCACCAGCTCGGCCAGGTCGTTGCTCGACAGGAATCCCTCTTTGACCAGCTTCAGCGGGATGCTCATCCCTTCGGATTCCAGGAATGCCTTGTCGCCCATCAGCGTGTTGTGGGCCACCACGACGTCCAGATCCACGTTACGGTACCCAGCCTCCTTCAGGACGATCGGCAGCCTGCGACCCAGCCTCGGATGTCCGCCCTGAGACTCGCGGCACGCACAGTAGGCCTCGAAGAGCGTCTTCAGCGACTTCACCGGCGGGTAGGTCCTTGTGTACAAATCGAAGTCATTATCGACAAACACCGCCTTTCCACCGGGCTTCAATATTCTAAGGATCTCCCTGGCGCCCATCGCCGGGCTCTCCAGGTGCTCGAGGAGCAACCGCGCAATCGAGAAATCGAACGAGCTCTCCGGGAGCCCCGTGTCCAGGATCGATCGCTCGACCATCACGGCGCGCGCCAGGCCCTGCTCCTTCCAGTACGCCGTCGCCCTCTCGGTCATCACCGGGTCCTGCTCGATCGCCGTCACGTGAGATCCCGGGAACCGGTGCAGCAGCTTCGAGGTGAAATAGCCGGGGCCGCTCCCCGCATCGACGATGGACATTCCATCCCGGAGCCCGTGCGCGATGTAACGCTGAAGCTCCTTCTCCCAGAACAGGTCGACCTGTGCCCGCAAGCGCTGCAGCTCCACGTCGACGTGGACCGAAACCTGGTTGACCTGGTATGAACCCGACAGTGTCATAGGTAAGTGCTCTCTCGTCCTTCACAGCGGTCTGCAGGCATGCACCCTCTCGCCTGCCGTCTAGCCCGGCTGTCCCCCGTCCGCGTGCCGCGGCCCGGGGTCGAAGCCTCTGCGCTCCTCGACGGCGCTCAACCAGCTTGCTATTTCCTCCGCCGCCAGCTGCCACCCGTCATCGAGCATCATGTCGTGCGCCGGCCCGGAAATCACCCTGATGGCTCCCCCGTAGAAACGAGCCGTCTCGCGCGCGCTCGTCAGGCTCAGGAACTTGTCACCTCTGGCGCACACGACCAACATGGGCAGCCTGGGCTCGCCGGGGTCGTCGATATGGAAATATTTGAAATCTGCAAAGACGCGGCGTGACTGGCGCCGGAAGCGCCCGATGCAGGCATCTGCCTTCGCACGCTCCATGCGCTTCGAGAAGAAGAGATCCCTCGGAGCGCGGGCGCTCCACCCTGCATTGAAGGCGACCAACCTGCCGTAGACGAGCGGATGGGCCAGCGCGCAGAACACGGCGGCGGTCGAGGCGCCCTGCGGCGGCGGGGAGGCCACGAGGACAGCGCCCCGACAGCGCCGCTCCGATCTGGTCATGTACTTCTGCACGATCGCGCCGCCTAGCGAGTGCCCCACGAGGACGGGGGGCTCCTCGAGGCTCGCTGCTGCTGCGCCGACATCGTCGACATAGTCCTCGAGGGTATAGGCGTCGAGGTCGCCGCTCCCTTCGCTCCCGCCATGGCCGCGCAGGCTGAGGGCGAAGGTCCTGTATCCCCGCTCCGCGAAATACGGCATGAAGCGCTCGGACCAGCACCACGCCCCGTGAAACGACCCGTGTACGAAGAGCAGCGGAGGCCTCCGCTCCGGCAGCTCGGGCGGCTGTGTCAAGATCTCCAGCCTCGAGGCGCCGGAGCCCCCTGAGACCGACGTAATGAGTGTCCGCTGGATGCTCACTCGCTGCTCCTCGGCCCTGTGCTGCGGATCTCCTCGGTGAACTCGATCGCGGCGTGCTCTCCGCTCAGTCCTGCTCGACCTGGAGCGGCCTGCGCGCAGCGCGCGCCGCGGCGCCGTCCCTCGACGCGACGCGCGCCGCTGGGCTCGCGGTCACGGGACGGGTCCATGGGCCGCTCGTCGCGCCGCGCTCCGGTCCCAGAGACGCCTCCCCGCGCGCCCGCCCGACCCGCAGCCCGACCCCCTTCAGCATCACGCCGCCGGACTCGTCCAGGATGGCGAAGTTGTACCCGGCGTCGTCGGCCCCCTCGCTCGCTGTCCGGTGCAGATACACGTAGCGGGCTCGCCCCTCATCGCTCAGGATCTCCAGCTCGGCGAGCTCTCGAGGAAGGAACGTCCCCTCCTCGCCGAGCCACACCGCCTGGGCGGCATGGATCACCGCCTGCAGGGCGCTCAGGCCTGCGGTAGATCCCTGTTGCGCCATCACGGCGAGCGTTCCAACAGCCTCGTCCTCGCCCGCGGAGATCTGCTGCAGCAAGCGAGGCCGAGCTCCACGATCAAGCGCGGCTCGCAACCCAGTGTAGATATCGTCGCCGCTCAGCCGCCGAACGCAGCGGGACTCGGCGAGCGAGACGTCGACGTAGGGTGTGTCGCTCTCGCCTCCGTGCCCGTGGAGCAGCTCGGCCGTCAGATGGACGGCGGATTTCCCGCCGCGCTCCGTACAGAGGCTGCAGCTCGCGCCCGATGCAGCCATCTCGATCTCGATCAGCTCCTTGTCCACCTCGGCGGCATCGCGCGGGGTCCACCAGGTGATGTTGCGTATCCGCTTGAGCTCGCCTCGCGCGTCGAGCTCCCTCCACGCCGAGGCGACATCGCCGAGCAGCGCCATGGAATCCACGGCCGGCGATCTCCGAGCCTGGAGCTGGCCCGCGGCGAGCTGGAGCGTCGCCTCCGCTGGTCTGGAGAGCACGACCTTGCCTGTGCCAGGAGGGATCTCCTCGCGCGTCCAGCCACGCTCCAGGCTTCCCCCAGCAGCTTCGGTCGACGCGCTCGTCGCCGAGTACCAGTGCCGCCGTCCCATGAACGGGCTGCCTGGGAGGGGCACCCGGGTCCGGCGCCTGCCCGGGAAGAGCATGCGCCAATCCACGTCCAGCCCCTGCGCCCAGAGCTCGGCCACGCGCGCCAGTTCGCCGCTCCCGACCAACTCCCGGAGCGTTGACCCATCCACCGAGCCACGGTTCGCCGGCTTGTCGCCGCCACGCCCGCCGCCGAGGTAGACACCGCTCTCTCGCTGCGCATCCACGACCAGATGCCTCAGCTTCTCGATCAGCTCGCGCCGCGAGCTCACCACCAGCGCCAAGCGGAACTCCATCGAGTCCCGGCCGACCTGGTAGGTGTACGCGATATCGCCCAGCGACGGCTGCTCCTCGCCGGACTCCTCGCGTCGCGTCAGGAACTCGAGCAGTCGGAGCGCGTACTCCAGGAGCCGATCTTGGCTCTTTCCTGACAGGATCACGGCCTCCGGACCGCTCTCGGGCCGGGGCGCGTCCCCTCGACGGGGCGCCTCCTCGACGACGGCGTGGACATTGACGCCGCCGAAGCCGAACGAGCTGACCCCCGCGCGCCGAGGCAGAGGTTCGCCTGCGTCCCCGCGCGGCGGCTGCCAGTCCGTGGTCCGGTCCACGACATAGAAGGGAGAGCCGTCGAGCTCGATGTAGGGATTCAGCTCCTCGAAGTGGATCGTCGCGGGGATCCGCTTGTTCTTCAGCGCGAGCACCACCTTCATCAGGCCTGCGATCCCGGCTGCGGGCTCCAGGTGACCGATGTTGCTCTTGACGGAGCCCAGCCCGCAGAAAGGTGCCCCCCTGCTCCATGGCGCGCTCCCGCCGGACCGCGCCGCGAGCAGCCTGAACGCCTCCTTGAGACCGTTGATCTCGATCGGATCTCCGATCGAGGTGCCCGTCCCGTGGAGCTCGACGTAGCCGACCGTCCTCGGATCCACCTTGGCTCGTTCATGCGCCGCGACGATGACGTCCGCCTGTGCGCCAGGGTTGGGAGCGGTGAGCTGGTTGGCCCGGCCACCGTGGTTCAGCGCCGTGCTCTTGATGACGGCGTGGATGGTATCATCGTCCGCGAGGGCCTTGCGGAGCGGCTTCAGCAGGACGACGCCCGCCCCTTCCCCGCGAACATACCCGTTGGCCTTCCTGTCGAGCACCTTGCACCTGCCGTCCGGTGACAGCATCCCCGCCTTGCTGAAGGCGACGAAGGGCGTCGGTCTGAGGATGACGTTGACTCCTCCAGCGAGCGCCGTGTCACACTCGCCCAGACGGATGGCTCTGATGGCATGGTGGAGGGCTGCGAGGGAGCTGGAGCAGGCTGTATCGATCGCCTCGCTCGGCCCGCGGAGGTTGAGCATGTACGAAATTCTGTTTGCGATCATGCAGGGCGCGATGCCTGTGAGGGCATGCCCTCCGCCGTCCGCGAGCTCGGCCAGCAGCTGACCGTAGTCGTTGGTCGACGCCCCCACGAACACCCCCACACTCGAGCCAGAGAGGCTGGACGGCGCGTAGCCTGCGTTCTCGATGGTTCCCCAGGCCGCCTCCAGGAAGATCCGCTGCTGCGGGTCCATGAGCTCGGCCTCGCGGGGCGAGATGTTGAAGAATCCGGCATCGAACCTGTCGATGTCCGACATCAGGCCCGCCCACCTCGACCAGGTGATGCTGTCCGCTGCGTCGAGGTCCCCGTAGCACCTCTTCCAGTCGAAGCGGGTCGGAGGGATCTCCATCACCAGATCCCGTCCCTTCTCCAGGTTGCGCCAGAACCTCTCGAGATCGGGCGACTGAGGGAGGACGGCGCTGAGCCCGATGATCGCGATGTCATCATCGTCTGGTGCGAATTCGGCCTGTCTCCGTGAACGCTGGCGCTCGTCCCCGCCTGGGGTCACCAGGTAACCGGCTCGATCCTCATGAGGCGCGCTGGCGCTCCCATCCTCCCCAGCCTCGCCCGGGGGCGGAGGCAGACCGAGCTCCTCGTGATAGCTCCTGAGCCGCTCTCCGTACTCTTCCCACATATGCTCGAGGACGCTCCCGAGCGACCTGTGCCCGAACAGGACGGCCGGCGTCAGCTTGACGTCATACACGTCGTTGATGCGATTCGCGAACGCCGTGAGCGAGATGGAGTCGAAGCCGTACTCGCTCATATGCTGGTCCATGGAGACATCCCCTTCTCTGACCTTCAGGATGTCCTCTACGGCCGCCAGCAACGTCTCCTGAACGCGCGCCCGAGCCTCGCCATCGCTCGCACGCTTTCCATCTGCAGCTCTCAGGCTGTCGTCCACTGGCCCCGGGGTCCTCCCCAGCTCGCGCGCGATCTTGGTCCGCTCCCCTTGGACGACGATGACCTGCGCCTCCCCGCGACAGAGCGCGTCCGCAAGGATGTCCACGCCCTCCTCCGCGGTGAGGGGCCGGATACCCCAGCTCCTCAGCAGCTCCTCGGGCGGCCGCATGCCCCCGCTCTCCCAGAGCGGCCAGTTGACCGACACGGTGCTCCCGCGCCGGAGGCCCGCCGCAACCCACGCGCTCCTCGCGGCGGCGAAATGGTCCATGAAGCTGTTGCCGGCCGCATAGTCCGCCTGGCCGGTGTTCCCGGTGACGGACGCGAGGGAGGAGAACATCGTGAAGAAGTCGAGCGGCTCGGTGCTGGTCACGGCGTCGAGGTTGATCGTGCCGAGGACCTTTGCCCGCAGGACTTCCTGCATGGCGCCCCACGTCTTTTCGGCCACGAGCGCGTCCCTCACGACGCCTGCCGCATGGAGCACACCGTTGATCTCGCCGAAGCGCCTCCGCGCCTGCGCGACGACCTCCGCCATCTGCGCGCGGACCGCGACGTCGCCTTGCAGGTAGCACGCGTCGCCCCCCAGGCGCCGCAGCGCTTCGATCTCGGCGTGCATGTCCCGGGTCGGCGCCGACCGGCCCACCAGGACCAGCCGGGCGCTGTAGGCCTCCGCGAGATGCCTGGCGACGATCCGCCCGATCCCGCCGCCTCCGCCGCTGATCAGGTAGACGCCCCCCCGCGGCTTGAACGGCGCCTGCGCGCTGCGGGCGATGTCTTTGCCTCGCGCGTCGCGTACCTCCTCGAAGCGCCGCACCTCCCTCCGGCCAGCGCGACGGCGAATCTCGACGTCGCCGTCCTCTGGATCCATGAGCTCCTCCACGCCGATCTCCAGCGCCCCCCTCAGATCGGTCCGCGCATCGTCGACCTCGACGGCCCTGTAGGAATGCTTCGAGTTCTCCCTCTTCACGCTGCGAGCGAACCCTCCCAGCATGGACAGGATGGGCACCGCGCCTCTGCCGCCTGGATAGACGCTGATCAGCCGCACCGCGTCGCCGCCGCCGAGGCCCATGAGCGCCTTGCCGAGGCCGAAGATCGCCGACATCCCGAGGCGTAGCTGCTCGTCCAGCGACTCCTCCAGGATCGCGGCATCGGCGACGGAATGCACATCCACGGGAGCGGCCCCCCAACCCCAGAGGTGAACGGCGCCGCGCGGCGGAGCCCCCTGCTTGCTCAGGTCTTCGACGAGCAGGTCGTAATCCCGCTGCGCCCGGGGATCGATCTCGTATACGTCCTCCCGACAGCGCTGGAAGTGGTCTCCGTGGTTCACGAGGATGACCCGGCGACAGGTCCCAAGGAGCGCTCGCGCGGCAGTCGACAGCTCGCTCGCGCCCGGCTTGCCATCCGCGAGGAGGAGCAGCGACCCAGACGGATCGAAGCGCCCTCTCTGACCGCTCCCCTCGCTCAGGAGTGACTCCGACCAGACCGGACGATAGTAGACGCGCTCCCAGCTCGCGGAGCTCGCCGCCGCCCTGGCGAGCGGTTTCGTGCTCCTCTCCCCGCCGCGGGACACCGAGCGGAGCAGGAACTCTCGCAGCTCCACCAGCAAGCGGCCTTGCTCATCGAGGATCCAGACGTCGTACCGCTGGCCGCTCCGCTGCTCCCGTCCCTCGCACCGCTTGACGTGGGCGTAGACGCGGCGCCCCAGCGGCCTGACGAGACGAAGCTCTGTGACCGAGAAGGGCAGGTGCTGTTCGTTCACCCCGCTGCGGCGACCCAGCGCGGCGACCGTCTGCACGGCACAGTCGAGGATCGCCGGATGCAGCGCCTCCGGCGGGAAGCGGCGCCATACGTCGTCCGACAGCTCGATCCTCGAGAGGGCCTCGGCCTCGTTGCTCCACCACTCCCGGATGCCACGGAACCCTTCGCCATACGCGAAGCCCGCGCGCTTGAGCTCGGAGTAGATCCGAGCCTCCTCCTCGTGAACGTCACAGCGAGACTTGATCGGCGCGATGTCGACGCGCGGCGATTCATCCCTCCCGTCATGCTCGTCCGCCGTATGATATACCACCACTCCCTGGCCGTTGGGCAGGCTGGTCGTGGGACCTTCCGCGGAGATCTGCACGTCGATCCCCGGCGCTCTCCGCTTCAACCTGATATCGACCTTGACGTTCGCGTCCTTGAGGACGATGGGCCTGCTCCAGACGAAGTTCCTGATCTGGCTCACCGGCCGTCCCGGGTCCGAGGCCGCCGCGGCGGCCCTCGCCATCTCCAGGTAGGCGGCCCCCGGTAGCACCTTGTCGCCGGCCACGACGTGGTGCTCCAAGACGAACTCGCTCCCGTCGAAGGTCTTCTTGAAGACCTGCTCCTCGAAGGTCGACTCGTTGCGGTCGAGCAGCGGGTGTAGCCCCTGTCCATCGCTCGCCGCGACGCATCCACGGCCACCTCGCTCGATGTCGCCCGGAGCCTCGTGCCAGAAGCGCTCTGCAGCGAACGGGTAGGTAGGCATCCTGATGCGGCGCCCACGTTGCCCAGCGTAGAATCGGTCCCAGTCGACGTCGTACCCCGCGACATACAAGTCGGCGAGCGCCCTCAGCTTTTCCTTGTACGACTCCCGGTCGATCGCGGCTCCGTGGAGCTCATCCAGGAGGCGGCGCCCGAGCGCTGCCATCGCCGGCGGAGCGAGGTCCTGCTGCGCGACCTGCGAGCCCCCGGGCGCCGGGGCTCGCTCCGCCTCGACCCGCCGGAGCTCCTCCACGAGCTCCGTGGTGTCCTCCACGACGAACGCCCGCCTCAAGGGGAAATGGCTGCGTCCGGCGTTCAGCGTGAAGCTCACGTCAAAGACGTCCTCACCCGTGCCCGTCCCCTCGATCCACCGCCTCAGCTCCGCGCAGCGCCCGCGCAGCGCCTCTTCGCGCTTCGCGGACAGCGTGATCAGGAAGCAAGGCACCCTCTGCCGTCTCGTGGCCTCGTGCTGCATGGACGGCGCCTCCTCGACGACGAGGTGCGCGTTCGTGCCGCTGAAGCCGAAGGAGCTCACGGCGGCCCTCCGGGCGCCGCCACGCTCGACCCGCCACTCTCGGAGCTCACGGCACACGAAGAACGGCGTGTTCGAGAGGTCGATGTTCTCGTTCGCCTCGTCGAAATGCAGGCTCGGCGGGATCTGCTTCCTGTCGAGCGCGAGCAGCACCTTCAGCACGCCAGCCACGCCGGCCGCTGCGAGCGCATGGCCGATGTTGCTCTTGACGGAGCCCAGAGCGCAAAATTGCTCCTCGTCGGTGAACTTGCGGAACGCGTCCGTGAGCGCCTCGACCTCGATCGGATCCCCGAGCCTCGTCCCCGTACCGTGAGCTTCCACATAGGTGATCGTGCTCGGATCGATGGCGCTTCGCTCGTATACCTCGCACTCCAGGGCGGATTGCGAGCGACCGCTGGGAGCGGTGATGCCGTTGGTCCTGCCGTCTTCATTGAGCGCCGATCCCTTGATGACGCCGTAGATATGGTCGCCGTCTCGGAGCGCGTCGTCCAAGCGCTTCAGCACAATCACCCCGACGCCCTCGGCAGGTACGAACCCGTCCGCCTTGCGATCGAAGACGTGGCACTTGCCGCTCGGCGAGAGCATCCCAGCGTCTACCAGGAAGGAGTGGGCCTGCGGCCTGATCAGCGTACACGAGACGCCTCCGGCGATGGCCATCTTCGACTCGCCACTCAAGATGCTCTGGCAGGCGAGGTGCATCGCCACCAGGGAGGAAGAGCAGGCGGTGTCGACCGCGACGGCCGGTCCCTTGAGATCCAGAAAGTAGGAGAGCCTGGCAGGCAGGATCGCGTTGGAGCTGCCCATCACCTCCATGGTGCTCGCCGGCGCCGGCAGGTAGTAGGAGGGAGCCACCCCGACGAAGACCCCGCACCGCTTATCGATCGATCTGTCGGAGTAACCGGCGTCCTCGATCGCTTTCCACGCCTCCGCGAGGAAGATCCTCTGCTGAGGATCCATCAGCTCTGCCTCGCGGGGTGAGATGTTGAAGAAGAGGGGGTCGAACATGTCCACGTCCGACAGGATCCCGCCCCAGCGTGGACTGTCAGCGCCCCCGGCGCCGCCGCTCCGCGCCTTGCCCGTGGCCAAGGTGGAGCGAACGACCGGCACGTCCTGGATGCAATCGACTCCCTTCGCGAGGACGTCCCAGAACTGGTCGAGATCCGCGGCGCCGGGGAACCGGCCGGAGATGCCGATAACCGCGATCCCGGCTCGCGGTGCGTCGGTCGCGGCGCCGGGCGCCGCGCCCGCGCGGCCGCTACCCGGCACCTGCCCGACGTGCCGCTGCGCGGCCCCCTCTGCGCCGGAGGCGCTTCGATCCGCCGTCGGGGGAGCGGCTGGGTCTTCACTCCCCAGGCACCTCTCCAGCACCTCGTCTCGGAACTTCTCCAGAACGAGGGAGGCGAGCTCGCCGACGCTGGGGTAGCTATAGAGATCGGTCGCCCTGAGCTTCGTGGACAGCTGGGCGTTGACCTCGCTAGCGACCTGCATCGCGATGATGGAGTCCACGCCCAGCTCGGAGAAGGGCCTATCGGGATCGACGTCCTCGTCGAGCCGAAGCACGTCCGTGACGATCCGCTGGAGGCGGGCTCGCGCTGCGTGCTGTGCGCCGTCCCGGTCGAGCGGCGACAGCGCCCTGGAGGGCTGAGCGTCGCCTCTCCCGGACGGCGCCGCCTGGCGCGGCGGCGAGGAGCCTCCGCCCGGCGCGCGCTCCTCCGAGGCCTGCGATTGGACTCGCTTGATGAACGCGGCCGCCTCGCGAGCGCTGAGCTTCCCAGTCTTCACCGCGAGAAGTATGCCTTTCATGTCCATTGCTCTACGCCGCCTCGCAAATGATGATCTTTCCACTGAGCCATCGACAGGACGTCACGCCTCGAACTGCAGCCGACGAGCCACCTCGTCCATGGTCAGCTCGCCTTCGGCGAGCCTGCTGAGGATCTCTTCCAACGCTCCGTCACCGTCCCCGGCCCCACCCTTCGCTTCGGCGCCGCACGGCGGCTCGCTCCGCCTCTGTCCGTCGCGCGCCTGGAGACCACGCGGAGCGCCCTCGCCTCGGGCGTGGATCCAGTAGCGCTTTCCAGCGAACGGGTAAGCGGGCAGGGAAACCCGCCGTCTATCGCCTCTCGGAGACACGGCGTCCCAGTCGAGCTCGATCCCACTGACCCAGAGCTTGGCCAGCTCCTCGAGCCTTCCCTCGTCGAGCAGGCGGCGGGCCAAGTCCGGCAGATCCTCGGCATCGCGTGTGCCGCGCAGATTCCTCGCCTGAGCTTGTCCATAGTAGATGCCGGTATGTTCATCCATGTCGCCCAGATATCCGGTCAGCTTGCGAAGCAGGTCCGCCTTGTCGCGCGCGACGACGGCCAGGCGAAACTCCATGGCCTCCCTTCCAACGCGCAGGGTATGAGCCACATCCCGAAGCTTCGTGGGCCTCCTCCCCGGCGACTGCCCCGCACCCGCGGCGTCCGCGTCGCGCTCGAGGTAGCCCTTGAGCTGCGCTGCTCTCGTTTGGAGCGCCGGCCTGGTGCGCGCGGACAGGACGACGAGCTCCGGATCGCAGCTCTCCCGGATCGAGTCGCCCACCGGATCCTCGTCGTCGTACTCCTCCAGGATCGCGTGGGCGTTCGCGCCACCGGCGCCGAAGGAGCTGATTCCAGCCCGCCGAGCATGGACCTCCTCTCGACCATCGACCTGCGCACGTGGCCTCCGCCACGCCCCCAGCTCACGCTGGAGCTTGAAGGGAGTGCGGGTGAAATCGATCTCGGCGTTGCCCCGTCCTGTGTGCAACGAGGGAGCCAGCTCGCCGTACTTCATCTGCAGCAAGATTTTCGACACGCCCGCGATGCCAGCGGCGGCCTCGAGGTGCCCGATGTTGGACTTCACGGAGCCGATCGCGCAGAATTGACGCTCCGGCGTGAGCTGTGAAAACGCCTTCGACAGCCCCGCGATCTCGATGGGATCCCCGAGCGCCGTCCCCGTTCCGTGCGCCTCCAGATACGTGATCGTGCTGGGATGCACGCCTGCCGACCTCAACGCCCTCAGGATCAGCCGTGCGTGAGCGTTCGGGTTGGGCACCGTGTACCCGCTCGTCTTGCCGCCATGGTTGACGGCGGTGCCCCTGACCACGCCATAGATGTGATCGCCGTGCTGGCGCGCGAGGTCCAGCGGCTTGAGCAGTACGGCTCCGACCCCTTCGCCCGGTACGAGCCCCTGAGCACGCTCGCCGAACGATCGGCACCGTCCGTCGGGCGCCAGCATCTGCGCTCGCCGGAGGAACTCGTAGTGCTCGGGTTGCATGATCAGGTTGATCCCGCCCGCGACCGCCGCGACGCACTCGCCCCGCCTGATGCTCTCGCAGGCCAGGTGGATCGCCGTCAGCGACGAGGAGCAAGCCGTATCGACGGCCATGCTCGGCCCCTGAAAGCCGAAGTGATACGAGACGCGGTTCGCGATCGACCAGTAGGCCGATCTCGCCTCGACCTCGTTGCCGCACGCCCACTCTTTGGCCCCGAGGCACTGGTATTCGCCGTACATGACGCCGACGAACACGCCGATATCGTACCCATCGCCCCCCCCCGCGGCGACCAGGCTCCTCCTGCTGTACCCGGCATCCTCGATCGTCCGCCACACCGTCTCCAGGAACATACGCTCCTGGGGATCCATCAGCTCCGCCTCGAGGGGCGAGATGTTGAAGAATGTCGGGTCGAACGAGTCGATGTCGTCGATGAAGCCGCCCCACTCCCCACGCTCCGCGCCTCCGAACCCGAGCGGCCTGCGCCGCGGAGGCACGTCCGTGATGCAGTCCCTTCCCTCTCTGATGTTCCTCCAGAACTCCTCGTGATCCTCGGCTCCGGGGTAGCGGCAAGCCATCCCGACGACGGCGATGTCCTGACGAGCCGGATCCGACACGAGCCTGCGCCCGCCCTCCACGGCGCTGGCGGGCGAGCGACCGGGCCTGGCCTCCTGGCTCCCACGTGATTCCTCCGGCGCCGCGGCGGCGGGTGGCCGCCCGCTCGCCCCCAGGCAGACGACAAGGTTCTCTCGACGGGTCTGGATCAGGTGATCAGCGAGCGCGTCGAGCGACAGGAACTCGAACAGGACCGTCGCAGGCAGGGGACCGAAGTCCGCCTGCAAGCGTTCGACAACCGACATCGCCACCAACGAGTCGACACCGTACCTCTCGAAGGGCTGCTCTGGGTCGATGTCCGAGTACTGCACCCGGAGCACCTCGGAGAAGACCCGCTGAAGGTACCGGCGCGCGGCGCCGTGGAGCTCCCGCCCTCGGGGTGAGCCGGTCCCTGGCTCCAGAGCCACGGAACCAGCCGGCGCCGAGGTCGGCCGGCGCTCTGGCTCCGCAGCTCGCGGCGCGCTCGGCCTCGGCGCAGCGCTCGCGTCTGGCGGCTGCGCTGGCGCGGGCGCGACCCCCTCGCCGGAGGGGCGACGCTCCGCACCGGCCTGCCCCGCCGATGTGCTGTCTCCACCGCTCGACGCGCGTCGGATCACGAGGCCGTCGCTCTCGGCCAGCATCACATGCTGCGCGTCCTCCTGTTCGCCCCTGGCGCTCGGCGTACCGAACGCAGCGAACTGCCGAAAGCCTCCTTCCTCGAGCAGCCGCCGCCACTTCTCGACGGTGATCAGCGGCCCGGATCCCGACCGTTCCTCCGCGTCATCGTAGGCCCACCACCCCGGCGTCAGGCCAAACGTGAGCGTAGCGAAGTCCTGCTCCAGCGTCCCTTCGTTCAGCACGAGCACGCCGTTCGCCTTCATTAACTTCTTCACCCGCTCCAGCGTGGCATCCATCCTCTGCGTGGCATGGATCACGTTGGCGGCGACGATGACGTCGAACTCGCCCACGGCGTAGCCCTGCGCTTCGACGTCCTTCTCGATGTTCAGAGTCTTGAACTTCACGAAGTCGTAACGGCGTCCGTAAACGCGCTCGCCGTGCCTCGTGAAAGCCAGGGAAATATCCGTGTAGTAGTACTGAACGACCTCGCTGTATCGCGCCAGCTTCTTCAGGACCGGTGCGCTCGTCCCGCCGGTCCCGGAGCCAATTTCGAGGATCTTGATCCGCTCCCCGCGCGCCGGCTCCCCCTTGCTCAGCTTCGCCCGCATGAGCTGATCGACGGCCTCTGCGGTGAGATCGTTGAAGTAATCTGCGCGTCGATTACCCTTGTACACGCTCTCCACCAGATGCAATGACGAGCCCGGGAAAAGGACATCGGTGGGCAGCTTCTCTCCTCGCAGGACATCGCCATAGGAGCTCAGGCAGCTCGAGAGGAGCGCCAGATGGGGCACCAGCTCGCGATATTTTTCCTCGAGCTGTCTACGTCTCTCTGGCAAGCTGCGGAGCCGTCGCAGGAACGTCTCGTCATCGAGGACGGCCGACGACCTGATCCGTCTGTCGACCCGCGAGATCGCACCGTGCCGCTCCAGCATGGCGCACAGCACGCTACAGAGCTTCTCGTGAGGCTCGACGACGCCGATCTTCCGCGCGAATTCCCGCTCGTCGTATACCTCATTTGCACTCTTCAATGCTCCCATCGCCTGGAGCGCGACCAGCATGGCGTCGCGCCCCCACGCTTCCACCTCCTCGAGCCCATCCAGGCGTCCCTCCGCGCCGCCCCTCAATGAGTTCACGTGAGCCCGGAGTCGGTCGTTCATGTCGCCGATGACGGACGGCGACTCCGGCAAGCAAAGCGCCGTTTCCGCCAGATTCACGCCAAGGCTCTCAAGGAGGTTTGCTGCCGCCTTGAGCGGCATCACCTGGTTGACCCGGCCATGGAGGACGCGTCCGAGCGCGTCCAGCCCCTCCTCGCAGGAGATCGAGCCGACGCCGATCCTCGTCATCTCCTTCGCATACCTGGCCGACGCAACGACACCGACCTGCCCCCAGTAGCCCCAGTTGATCACCTTCACCGGCCACCGCACCAGGCCTCTCAAGTGCTCGGCGAAGGCGTCCTGAAACGCACAACCGGCCACGTAATTGGACTGCCCAGCTCTGCACGTGAGCGAGTTCCCGGACGAGAAGAAGGTCAACCAGTCCAGAGGCTCATGTTGCAGCAGCCGTCCCAAGATGACGCTGGCCTTCACCTTTGGATCCAACGCAGCTCGGAACGACGAGTCCTCCATCCGCGCGATCGAGCTGTCCCGGAGCACGAGCGCGGAGTAGATCACTCCTTGCATGCTCCCCCATCGCTTCTTGACCTCGGCGACTGCGGCTTCCATGGAGCGGAGCTCGGTTGCGTCCGCCTGCAGGTACATCGCCTCGCCCCCTGCTTGCACGATGCGATCGAGCTGCTCCTGCCTCGCATGGTCGAGCTCGCTCCTGCCGATGATCGCCACGCGGGCCCGAACTGCCTCCGCGAGGTACTGGCTCACCACCCGCCCGATCCCCCCGGCGCCGCCGATGATCACGTAAACCCCGCGATGTCGCAGCGGCACATCCTCGAGCCTGGTCGAGCGGACCTCGACCCGCTCGATCCCTTGCCGGTAGCGACGCCCTCGCCGATAGGCGACCAGCGAGGCCGGCGCCTCCGGTCGCTCGTCGAACAGCCAGCGCACGAGCTCGTCCTTGTACGGCGACGTGCCTTGGAGCTCGCGGGCGCACAGGTCGATCGCGCTCACGCGGGCGCTCGGGTACTCGCGCGAGACAACCCTGGCCAGAGCGAGCAAGGAGCTCTGGACGGGCTGCACCTCGTCGGATGATACGACACGGTACACGTCGTTCGTGACGACCTTCAAGGACAACCCCCGGCCCATCTCACCCCTTCCGCCCAACGCCTGCGTGAGGCGGAGCAGAGACATGACGCCGAGCTGCTGCATCGACTCCAGAGCTTCCAGGTCCATCGGGGAAGCGGACGCGTCCTGGAGTCCGCCGAGGAAGTATATCGTCGAGATCCGCCCCAGCCTCGCGAGGAGCCCTTCGTAGTCGCTCCGCGCCCTGTGGTCGATCTCGAACCCCTGCCCGGCGAGCTCTCTGAACGAGCTCCCCAGAAGAACACGGACGCACTCCGCGCCGCGATGGCGCTCCGCCAGCCGAGCGGGGAGCCCCAGATCGAAGCCATGATGGTAGACGAGCACGCTGCCGTCGCTCAGTCCATCCTGCTGGCCGCCCCGCTGCGCGGCCTTCCGCCAGACAGGACGATAGTACGTCAGCTCGTCCATCAGTCGCTTCTCGGGCCTCATCCCCGAAGATTCCTGATGGCTGCGCCCGGCGGAGAGCGCTCTTGTACATACATCATTCATCTTCAGGAGCGCGACCCCTTCTTCGTCGAGGACCGTGACGTTGAAGCGCGCTGTCTGGCTCTCTGGGCTGCCTTCTCGGCATTGCACGTAGACGTACGCGCTCGCCTCCAGCGCCGCCGCGATCTCCATCTCCTCGGCGGAGAACGGCACCATCACCCTCCCGTCCTCCCCCCAATCCACGCTCATGCCCGCGGTTTGCAACGCCCCGTCCACTATCCGAGGATCCAGATGGTACCCGGCAGCGTCCGGCTCCACCGGCGCGAGCCTTCCCAGCGCCTCGCCATGGCCCACCCAGACGGCGTCCAGAACCTGTAGCTGCGCGCCGTACTCGACGCCACGGCTCCTGTACGCGGCGTAAATATCGATTTTTGAAAGGCTCCTCAGGCATCGCGAGCGCACCTTCGACAGGTTCACTCGCTCGTGTGCCCCGGCGTCGTTCATCCCGGATGCGCACAGCTCTCCGCGCGAGTGGACGGTGCGCTCACCGTTGCTCTCGCTGGAGAGCTCGTAACGATAGCCCTCCGACGCCGCGGAGATCCTCCCGCGTATCCTCAGGCCAGCTTCGCCGACCGCCATCGGGACGAGCCACGTGATGCGCCTGACTTTATAGCTCGGGGCGCTCTTCCTGACGGGCGCGGCGGCGGCCATCACCATCTCGATGGCCCCCGCCGCAGGAAGCAGACGCTGGCCGCGGACCACATGGTCCCGCACCAGATCGGTGCTCGGCAGCAGGACCGCGTTGAACTCCCCCCCGCGCTCGTTCACGTTGGTTGTCCCGAGCAGCGCGTGCCTCCTCGAGGTCTCCCCGACCGCTGCCCCCGTCCGGCGGCCATCTCCGGCGACCGGCAGCCAGTAGCTCTCCCTCGCGAACGGATACGCCGGCAGCGGCACGCGTCGCCGCGCCTCTCCTCGGTAGAGCGCGCTCCAGTCAACACTGCACCCCGAGGTGTACAGCTCGGCGAGCCGCAGCAACCGCTCGCGGACCTCCGGCCCGGCGGCCGTGTCCTGCTTCAGCGCTCGAATGAGCTCGCTGGCCGACGATACTGCCGCAGGCGATGCATCCGCCGAGCTCCTCCCGGGCGACGTTCGACCGTCTGCCCTCAGAAGGCCCTCCAGCTCATCGATCAGCTCCTCTCGTGTCGTCACGACAAGAGCGACCCGCCATGCGTGATGAGCACGCCCCACGGCGAGCGTGTACGCGACGTCTCTGAGCGAGAGCCGCGCCCCGTCCCCTCGGCAGTGCTTCGCCAGGTCGCGGCAGCGGCTCATCAAGGCGGGTCTGTTCGTAGCAGACACGACGATCAAGCACGGCGATGGAGCCTTTGCCTCTGTAACGGGGGCACCCGCGTCCGGCCACTCTTCCACGACGAGGTGGGCGTTCGTGCCGCTCCACCCGAAAGAGCTCAAGGCCGCGAGACGGGGGCGCCGGCTGGCTATCTCCCACGCCCTGAGCTCCGTGTTCACGAAAAACGGGCTATGTTCGAGCCCAATATGCGGATTGACAACGTGAAAGTTCAGGCTCGGCACGAGCTGCTTGTGCTTGAGGCACAGGAGAACCTTGAGGAGACCTGCCATGCCGGCGGAGAACGCACCGTGGCCCACGTTCGTCTTCACGGATCCGACGGCGCAGTACGCGACCTCGTCGGTGTGCGCGCGGAACGCGTTGGTCAGCGCCTCGATCTCGATGGGATCGCCGAGCTGTGTCCCGGTACCGTGTGCCTCGACATAGGTGATGTCGGCCGCGCTGATGCCGGCCTTCCGGTAGACGTCCAGCTCCAGCTCGGTCTGCGACAGCGTGCAGGGCGCGGTGATCCCGTTCGTCTTCCCGTCCTGGTTTATCCCGGACGCTCTGATGACGCCATAGATGTGATCGCCGTCTCGCACAGCGGCGTCGAGCCGCTTGAGCAGGACCACGCCCACGCCTTCGCCGAGCACGAACCCGTCGGCGCTCGCGTCGAAGGCGCTGCAGCGCCCCTTGGGAGACAGCATCCCCGTCCTGCTACACATGATGTAGAATAGCGCCGTCGTGCTGACAAAAACTCCTCCCGCAAGGACGAGCTCGCTTTCACCCGTGAGGATGCTCTGGCAACCGAGGTGGACGGCGACGAGAGATGAGGAGCACGCGGTATCGACGGTGACGCAGGGGCCCTTCAGATTCAGGTAGTAGGCGATACGCGAAGACAGAAGAGACGCGGTGTTCCCCACGGAGCTCAGCGCGTCGAGTCCGAGTCCGCTCTCCAGGATCTTATGTATATAATCACCCGAATTGGCTCCAGCGAAGACTCCGACCCTCCTCGCCGAGAGGACCTCTGGACTGTAACCCGCGTCCTCGATGGCCTTCCAGCACTCCTCGAGGAAGAGCCTGTGCTGCGGGTCGCTGCGCTCCGCCTCTCTGCCGGAAATTCTGAAGAACAGCGGGTCGAACTTGTCGATATCCGACAAAAATCCACCCCACTTGCTGCGGACTCGCTTCGCCTCATCGACATGGTCACCGAAGTGTTCATCTGCCCGCCAGCGGTCCTCTGGGACCTCCACGATGGAGCTCCGTCCCTGAGCGAGGTTCTGCCAGAACTCGTTATAGTCATTCGCCCCTGGAAACCTGCTCGACATGCCGATGATGGCGATACGATCCGCGGGAACGCTCGATGCTTCGTGGGCATCCGTCCCCTGCTCTCCTTGCCGCAGCGCCTGGAGCATCGACAGGGCCTGCCCGGCGTCGATCTCACGCCTCGCCAGCTTCTCGAGTGTCTCCCTGCGCGCTTGCTCGGCGATGACGTTCCTCATGATCTCATTTCTCCTCGGCCCTGTCCGCCCCGGTTGACAACCGAAATCGCCCTCTCAGCCGGTCCGACCCTCAGGCCCACAGGCCGCCTGGATCGCCGCTCAACGTGCCTGGACCCGTTGGCCGTCAGCTCAGCGTATCCAATCGCTCAATCGCGTCGTCGACGCTCACCTCCCTCGACTCGACGCGCTCGAGCAGGCTCAGCAGATCTGCATTGGGCGAGCTCGACCTCCCGAGCGCGCGGGAACCGGTCGCATCACGCGCCGTCAGCTCCGCGCCACTCTCCGTGCGCTCCGTGCGCCCTTGGCCGAGCGGGTCCGCCTCGCCCGACCGCGACGCGCTTCCTGCCGCTCGACCCGCGGTGGCCTCGACCCTCCCGAGGCCGCGGGAAAGCTCCACCTCGTAGGACGCCAGGATGTGCCTCGCCAGATCGCCTATCCCCGAATAATCGAAGATAGAAGTAACCTTGAGCTGGATACCCATGTCGTCATTGATCCGCTTGACGAGATCCATCGCGACGATCGAGTCAACTCCGTAGTCCGCGAACGCCTCATCGAGGTGCAATTGCAGCGGATCGACGCCGATGCAGCTTCCGAGGTGCTTGCGGATCTCATTTTGGATCAGGACGAGCATCCGCGCGCGGGACGCGGCCTCGGGCGTCGGCGCTGCGCCGGTGTCCACATTCCGACGTGGAAGAAGGGCCGCGAGCTGCTCGTCCTCCGCGTCATGCGTCGCGTGCGCCGCCGGTCCGGCGGGCAGCGGCGACGGCGGGGCGCTCGACCGAGCGTCGGACCGCAACTCGGTCGCGCCCTTCGCTTTCATGCCGTTGGTCCGCGGGTCGCCGTTGACGGCAGCGCCGACCTGCAGCGCCCGGAGCCCTGACACCCTCAGCAGCGGCTTGCCGGACTCATCGATGGCGGTCACGTCGACCTTGAACCCACGCGCATCGCCGCTCGCGATCCTGGCGCAGACGTAGCGCGAGGCTTGCAAGCTCGCGCTGATCTCCACGTCGTCGACCGAGAACGGCTGGATCAGGGGCTGTTCGTGCCCGGTGCCACACCTCATCAGCATCGCGACCTGAAGCGCCGCGTCCACGATCCTGGGTTCGAGCGCCGAGCTCCCGCTCCCTCGCCGCGCGTCGTGCTCGGTCGCGAGCCGCCCGAGGGCGCCCCACTCGTACAGCCTGACCCACTCGACGAGCCGATAGGAGCCTCCGTACGTCAATCCCATCGCCTCGAACACCGCGTAGGCATCGCCCGCGCGCAGCATGGTCCCAGACCCGGAGAGGAGTCCCTTCAGATCCACAGAGTCCGCGCGCACCTCTTGCTCGCCTCGACCCAGGTACAGCTCACCTCGCGAATGCACCACCGGCGCCGCTCCAGACGAGCCCCTGATCTCGTAGCGGGACCAGCCGTCGACGGCATCGATGGTCATCTCCACCTCGACGCCGTCCCTCTCGACCACGAGCGGCGCCAGGAACGTGGCGCCGCGCAGGCGCCCCACTCCTCCTCGCGCACCAGGCCGCTCCCGTCGAACCGTGGCCATCGCCATCGACCAGCCGACCGAAATCGGCAGTACCATCCTGCCGTTCACAACGTGGTCCCGAGCCAACGAGTCCTGCGCACCGAGCTTCTTTTTGAGGATCAGCTCCCGTCGGCGGACGGTGGCCTCATCGATCATCTGGTCGAGACAATGAGGCTCGAAGCCGGTCTCCTTGACGGTCCTGCCGTCCGTCGGGATGTGATAGAGGTCTCTCGCGAAAGGGTAGCCGGGGAGGTGAACCCTGCGATAGCCTTGCCCTTCGTAGAGTGAAGGCCAGTCGATCTCGTAGCCCTTCACGTACAGGTCGGCCAGGGCGAGCAGGCGGTCGGCGTAGCTCGGCTGCGAGCTCGCTCCGGCCGCGGCCAGGTCCGTTACCAGCTGGTGAGCGAGCCGCCTGAGCGCTGGCTCCGCGCCCCGTTGGCTCTCCGAGTCCAGGTTGATGATGCAGCCGCCGGGAACCTTGCCCTCGCGGAGCTCCGAGGCCTTCGACACCAGCTCGTCGATGTCTTTGACTACGATGCCGACCCTGTAACGGAAGTGGCTCCGCCCGACGCTGAGGGTGTACGCAGCATCGCCCAGATCGACGCCTGGATCCTCTATCGTGAGCCAGTCCTTGAGCTCGGCGATCCTGCCGAGCGCCGCCGTCCTGGTCTTCCCTGACACGACGATCAAGAAGTGCCCAACGTCGCGGCGCCGCACCGCCGCGGCGCGCGTAGGGACCTCCTCGACCACCACATGTGCGTTCGTTCCGCTCCATCCGAAGGAGCTCAAGGCGGCCCGCCGGGCGGAGCCTGTCGGAGCGATCCAGTCTCGTAGCTCCGTGTTAACGAAGAACGGGCTCGCGGCGAGATCAATGTGGCGGTTCGCTGAATCAAAGTTGAGACTCGGAGGGATCTGTCGGTGCTCGAACGAGGAGAGGATCTTGATCAGCCCAGCCATGCCCGCCGCGGCCGTGGTATGACCAATGTTCCCCTTCACCGAGCCGAGCGCGCAGAATTGCCTCCTGTCCGTGAACGAGCGAAACGAGTCGATCAGCGCGTTGACCTCGATCGGATCCCCGAGCCGGGTCCCGGTTCCATGCGCCTCGACGTAGCTGATCGTCTCGGGAGAGATGCCGCAGGTGCGGTAGGTCTCCAGCTCCAGCTCGACCTGCGACGCCTTGCTCGGCGCGGTGATGCCGTTCGTCCTGCCGTCCTGGTTGATCGCGGACCCCTTGATCATGCCGTAGATCGAGTCGCCGTCAGCCAGCGCTTGCGCCAGGTCCTTGATCAGGATCACGCCGACCCCTTCGCCTACCACGACGCCATCGGCCTGCTCGTCGAAGGGCCTGCACTTGCCCGTTGAAGACAGCAGCCCGAGCTTGCTCAGGGAAACGAAGGTCCGAGGGTCGAGGTAGAGCGTGACGCCCCCGACGAGCGCCATCTTCATCTGGCCAGAGCGGATCTGCTCCTGAGCCAGGTGGAGGGCGACCAGCGATGACGAGCACGCCGTATCCACCGCGATGGCCGGCCCCTTGAGGTCCAGGAAGTACGAGATCCTGGACGCCAGGATCGCTGGAGAGTGACCCAGCAGCTCGTGGCCATCGCTCAGCGCGCTCTCGTTTGACTCGGACAGGGGCTGATACGGATTGCCGGCCACGCCGACGAAGACTCCGCACTTGAGCCCCCTGGTCGACTCGCCGCTGTACCCAGCGTCCTCGAGCGCGTGCCAGCACTGCTGGAGCAGCAGTCGTTGCTGGGGGTCCATGAGCGTAGCTTCCTTCGGCGAGATGTTGAAGAAGAGGGGATCGAACTCGAACGCGCCATCCAGGAAGCCCCCCCACTTGCTGTAGCTCTTTCCGGGCGCATCGGGATCGGGATCATAGATGCTGTCCGGGTCCCAGCGGTCCGCGGGGACCTCCCTGGCAGCGTCGACGCCCGCGGTCAGGTTCGTCCAGAACTCTCTCCTGTTCCGAGCCCCGGGAAACTGGCACGCGATCCCGATAACCGCGATCCCGCCTGACCCGCCAGCCTGGGCGTCTTCGGCGCGTGCCGGCGCAGCATGCGCCGCCGCGGTGGGCTGCTCTGCCTTGCCCACCCCCTGCGAGCTTGCCTCGGCTCGCGCTTGCTCTGATGTCTCCGGCCTCTCCTGCTGGACGTCGGGCATCTGTATCTGGTGCTGAGAGAGGAGGTACACAGACAGGTCTCTGATGCTGGAGTGGTCGAAGAGGACCTCCATCGGCAGGTGCAGGCCGAATCGCCGGTTCACCGCCTCCACGAGGCGGAGGCCGCGCAGTGAATCAACGCCATAGTCGGCGAATCGCGCCTCGATCTCGAGCTCCTGGATGCGTACCTCGAGCACTTCCGACACGATGCTGCTGATCCGCTGCTCCAGACGCTCGCAACGCGCCCGCTGGTTCGACCGATCGTCGCTACCCTCCCGCCGCTGATCGCCTCTGCGCTCCGCGGCCGGCTCATGAGGCGCGGCCTGCGGACGCGGCCCCTGGTCAGCCCCATTCGGACGACCGGCGGCGTCCGGCGGCTCGGCTGCCATGCGGGGCGCCGAGATCGATCGCAGGTACGGCGCCCCTTTCGGTGTATCCGCATAGCGACGGGGCGCCTGGATCTTGCGGAGATTTCTCTCGTAGACCGCATCGAGATCGGACCTCGGATCCACCTTTCGCGCGCTGAGCAGCACGTACGCGACCAGGCCCATCCGCAGCGCCTTCCCGTAATTGTTCCATGCGCGGTGCTCCGCCGCGCCGGCCAAGCCGCGACGAGTGTGATCGGCTCCGAGGAGCGCCAGGTTGTCCTCGAACCTGGCGTCCTCCAGGAAGTTGGCGATCTCCTCGCTCACGTCGATGCACTCGATGACCTCGAGCGCGTTCGTCGCCAGGAGCCGACTATACCGGATTTCCGTGGGTGAGTAGGAGCCAACCTCCTCATTGTTGATATCCCCTGATGTGCGCGCGATGGTGTCCGCCAGGTTCAGAAGGCCGCCCAGCCTCAGGTGACTCGCGACGTTCGAGTAGAGGCCATTCTTATTCTTGATATGATGGCAAACCTCGATTCCGTATATCAGATCGTACTGCCCCGGAAACGGGTCTTGTGAGCTATCGCAGAGATGAACATGGACACGGTCGGACAGCCCACGATTACTTATGTCCTGACTGGCGAACTCGAACTGCTTCCGAGCGATCGTATAGCCATCCCCTCGCGCGTGAACATAGCTCTCGGCGATTTCCACCAGATCTGTGCCGAGGCCGCAACCGATGTCGAGAAACGAATGCACCTTGTTAAAGTCGACGTTCCAGAACAACGCTCGCCTGAGCTCCTCCTGCTTTTCGACGACCATCTTCAGGTGCTCGGGCCGCGACTCAGGCCGAGAGAACGTCACGAGCCAGGAGAAGTCATCGATGACCGCCGGGAGCGGAGCCAGCGTGATGTATCTCAGGTAGCGGTCCTGAGCTCGAAAAATGCGCGTCGCCGTATTGTAGTAATCGGCCACGACCTCCGAGCCGCCGGCCAGCGGGAGGCCCCGGTCATGCGCTTCAACTCGATCGTTGAGCCAGTAGCGCTCTTTCGCGAACGGGTACGTGGGCAGCGATACACGCTTCATATCACCGCCGTTGACCATCTCGTCCCAATCCACCCCCCCACCGAGACACCACCACGCCGCGAGCGGCCTCAGGTCCCCGCTCGGGCGCACCGGCGGCTCACCGTTCCGGATCCTTGCATCGGCCTTGCCGCGAACGTAGTTCGACCTGTCGCTCGATCCCTGGAGGAAGGCGCTCAGCGAGTCGGCGAGCTCTCTCTTCGAGGTCGCGACGACGGCCAGGCGCTCGCTCATCGCCTCCCGCCCCACCATCAGGGTGTAGGAGATGTCGCGCAGCGTGGCGCCGCCGCCCCCGTCCCTCTCACGAGCGAGGTCCTCCTCCAGAAACACGGCCAGGTTCTCGGCCGCCTGCCTGAGCGCCTCTTGAGTCCGTGCAGAGAGGACGATCAGCTGCGCGCCTGCCGGCGCTTGCTCGCCACGTGAGCCAGGCTCGTCCTCACCGACCCACTCTTCGACGATGAGGTGCGCCAGCGCTCCGCCTCCTCCAAGCGAGCTTATCGCCGCCCTCCTCGGATGTCGAGGCTCCGCCCTCACCGCATCGACGCCCGATCTGGACCATGGACTCAGCTTGTCCTGAACGACGAACGGCGTAGTTGCAAAGTCGATAGACGAGCTCAGATTCGGCGGCACAATGGTCGGCGCAAGGGTGCCGTGTTTGAATTGCAGCAGCACCTTTGCGAGCTTCGCGATGTCCGCCGCGGACTCAGCATGTCCAATGTTCGGCTTGAGCGACCCGATCGTGCAGAAGCCGACGTCCTCCGTGGAGCGCCGGAACGCAGCGGTCAGACCTGCGACCTCTATCGAATCGCCCAGATCGGACCCTACCGCCTGGGCCTCGATATAGCTGATGGTCCTCGGGTCTATACCGGCCCTCGCGATCGCCTCGCTCGCCACCCTCGCATACGCCTGCGGATCTGGCGCGGCATACCCGTTCGTTCTGCCAGCGTAACCGACCGCCGTCGCCTTGACGACGCCATAGATGTGATCGCCGTCTGCGATCGCGTCGTGCAGCGGTTTGAGCAATACCGCTCCGACAGCTTCACCGGGGACGAACCCGTCAGCCCCGTCGCCGAAGCTGCGGCACCGGCCGCTCCTGGAGAGCAACCGCCGCTGACTCAGAACGACATAGCGATATGGATGTAAATAGAGGTTCACACCTCCCACCACAGCCGCGCCGCACTCACCGTTGCGGATCGCCTCGCAGGCGAGGTGCATCGCCACGAGTGACGCCGAGCACGCCGTATCCACGGGCATGCTCGGCCCCGTGAACCCGAACGTGTACGACACACGGTTCGCTACCGTCCAGTGCGCTCCCTCGGGGAGGACCATGCCGCCAGATTGGTTGCGCCACGCGTCCAGGCCGACCAGCTGGTATGTCCCCGAGGTGATTCCGATGTAGGTGCCGACGCCCTTGTGTCCATTGCTCTTGACCTTGAGATTCAGCCGCTCCCTTGTGTAGCCGGCATCCTCGAGCGTTGACCAGACCGCCTGCAGCAGCAGGCGCTCCTGTGGATCCATCGTCCGCGCCTCGGACGGCGACACGTTGAACAGCAGAGGATCGAACTCGTCATAGCCGCTCAGGAAGCCGCCGCAGTTGCAGTCCGTCCTGTCGTACCGGGAACCTGCGGCATCGTAGACGTGCTCGTTGTCCCAGCGCTCCCTGGGAACCCTGATGACGCAGTCCTTGCCCTCCGCCAGATTCCTCCAGAAGGCGTCGAGGTTATCGGCCATCGGGAAGCGGCCGCTGATACCGACGATCGCGATCGGATATCGAGCGCCCTCCTTCGCGCCACCTCCATCGCCATGAAGCCTCGAACAAGGGACGGGCGGCGCGACGCTCCGCCCTGGATCTTGCGCCGTAGCTGAGGCCGCGCTCGTCCGCTCGGGCTTACGGTCGGGCATCCTCGCTACAGCCGGCTCCTCGATCAACAACAGCCGCTTCAGCTCCGACTCGCAATTGGCCACCAGGTAAGCCGACAAGTCCTCGATTGTCTTGTATTCGAACAGCAAGCTCTTCGGCAGCGGCCCGAAGACCTTCTCGAGAGCTGCGTTCAGCTTCCTGATGACGAGGGAATCCACGCCGTAGGTCTCGAGAACCTCGCGGTGGCTCACGGTCTGCAGCGGCAGCCGAAGCTCCCCGCAGATGAGCTTCTTGACGTAATCAATGGTGCTCTCCAGCATTTTCTCTCCATTGGCTGCCCCAGCGGCTCTCGGGGGACATGCGGCGCCCGTTGGTCGAAGGAGGCGCTCGAACCGCGCCGCATCACCGTGAAACACAGCGACGGACTCGCCGCCGAGGCGGAGGACGTCAGCAAATGCACCCAGGCCCTCCTGATTGGGCATGGGGGCCATGCCCATCTGCGTGAAGAGGAGCTTCAGCTGCTCAGCGGCCAAAACAGTTCCGCCCTCGGCCCACAGAGGCCAGCTCGCCGACAAGGTCCGGCCGTACCTGTGCCCACCTCGGACGAGATCCGCCCTCAGCTCGGCAAATCGATCCAGGAAGGCGTTCGCCACGCCGTGGTCGCTCTGCCCCTCATTTCCGACGATCGACGCCAGCGATGAGAACATGATGAACACATCGAGCTCGTCCCTCGCCGTGAGGGCATCCAGGAACAGCGCTCCCTTCAGCTTCGTCTCGACCACCTCTTTGAACACGTCGTCCTGCTTCTTGGCGACGAGGCCGTCACGCAGAACCCCTGCTGCATGGATGACGCCGTCGATACGACCAAAGC
Organism: Sorangium sp. So ce590; assembly: GCF_051521365.1. Classification (NCBI taxonomy): domain Bacteria; kingdom Pseudomonadati; phylum Myxococcota; order Polyangiales; family Polyangiaceae; genus Sorangium; species Sorangium sp. So ce590. Next base: position 1,124,880 of record NZ_CP150346.1, on the reverse strand, counting down.
GACGGCGAGCCTCCTCGACGACCACGCACAGCTGGTCGAGCCGCCTCACGTCTGCCCTCTGGTAGACCGCAGTTCCCAGTCTATCGAGCTCGCTCAGCCTCCGCCGCTTATCGAGCGACAGCTGCGAGACATGCGAGCGTCCGACCAGGACAAGACGCGCCTCGAACCTCCTCATCATGTATTCGCCCACGAGCAGGCCGAGCTCACCCGCTCCGCCCGTAACGATACAGACTCCGCCCCTCTTCAGCCGGACGCCATCAGCCGCGGCGCGGGCAGCGACGAAATTGCGATCGATCCTCTCGAAGCTGCGCGTCCACCGCGAGCCCTTTCGGTAGATGACATCTGTCTCTTCACCGGCTCCGATCTCGCTCAGGAGCACACGGACGTCCCTGTCAGCGCTGTCCTCGCCGTCGCGCTCCATGGCAACGACCTTGTGAATCATCAAGCTCTCCTCCACACGCAGGCTCTTGGCGAACGCCGCCATGGCTGCTTCGTGCGGCCGGGAGGATGCAGTGTTGCACTGATACAGGCTGATGATGCGCGTCTTGCCGCGCCGCTTCTGAGCCAGCAAGGCCCTCGTCAACCGAAGTATCGTGTAGGCGCCGGTCTCCAGCTCCTCGTCCACCGCCTCGGCCATGGCAAGCGGGTCCTCATCGCGCTCGCAGCTCGCCGCCTGGACGTCCGTGTTCCAGCAATGCAGTACTGTGTGGACGGGAGGGACGTCTGCCGACAGAGCACGGAGAAGCATTTCGAAACCCTCGCCTTCTTGCGGGCTGATTTCGTAAATTCCGTCTCCAAGATCACGGAATCGTTCACCCGGGCGTATCCAGATGATTTTGGTCCGCTCCTGCCCGCGCAACCGCTTCTTCAGCAGATCGAATCGTGCACGGGTGCGATCGAGGATCACGACCGACCCTGGCGCCAATTCGAGGTCTCGATCTGAAAGAGGCGCCTCGATCCACACCGGCCGGTAGTACTTCGTCTGCGCCGCGCCCATGCCTCCGACCTCGAAGCTGTTTCTTCTTGGCGGCTGCGGGCGGGTTCGTTCGTCCCCCGCCGGCACAGCCAGCTCGGGCGACAGTGCGGGATGGCGGTCAGCCGTATTCACTTCCTGCCGACCAGGCACCCAGTAGCTTTCTCGAGCGAATGGGTATCCGGGCAGCTGTAGCCTCCGGTGCCGGCCACCGGCATAGAGATCCTGCCATGAGATCGAGGCGCCTGTGACATAGAGCTCAGCGAGCGCCGACAGCTGCTTTTTGCGCGCGTCCGCCGCTCTGGGGTCCATTCGCGTCAGCTCATCGACGATGCCCGCGGCCCTCTCGTCGAGCGCTCGATCTCTCTCGTGCCCCAGGCCGGGCGCTTTGCCGCAACCTGGGCCGCGCCCCGGCAGCCTGGCCGTGGACCGGAGCTGCTCGGCGAGATCCTCGAGGCTGACCGCGACGTATGCCTCGCGCCTCGAGAAGTGGCTGCGGCCTACGTTCGATGTATAGCTCACGTCCTCGATGCTGGCGATCGAGCCGCTCTCGTCCAGCCACGCGACCAGCTCGTCGCACCGCGCCCGGAGAGCGTCATCGGTCTTCGCTGAGAGCGTTACGAGAAACCAGCCGTGGCGTTCGTCGGCGCGTCTGGCCGGCGCCGGCGGCGCGTCTTCCACGACCAGATGAGCGTTGGTACCGCTGATTCCGAACGAGCTCACAGCCGCCCGTCTCGGGGATCCCCCGCGCGGGGCCCAATCCGACAGTTCGCGAGTCACGTAGAACGGAGACCGCGCGAAGTCGATCTCCGTGTTTTCCTGTGCAACATTGAGGCTCGGAGGGATCTTGCCGTGCCTGAGCGCCAGCAAGACCTTGACGAGGCCCACGAGACCCGCTGCAAATATCGTATGCCCCACATTGGTCTTCACGGATCCGATGCCGCAGTACCGGCTCTCGGACGAATGCTTCCGGAAGACACTGGAAAGAGCGTCCACCTCGATCGGGTCGCCGAGCCTCGTTCCGGTGCCATGTGCCTCGATGTAGTTGATGCTGTCTGCGGCGATCGACGCTCGCTCATAAACATTGTTGATCAGCGCTGCCTGCGACAGGCCGCTCGGCGCAGTGATGCCGTTGGTCTTGCCGTCCTGGTTCACTCCCGACGCCTTGATCACCCCGTAGATGAAGTCTCCGTCATCCACCGCCCTGGCCAGGGGCTTCAGGACGATCGCCACTACCGCCTCGCCCGGAATGAACCCGTCCGCGCTGTCGTCGAACGCCTTGCACCGGCCGTCGCGCGCGAGCATGCCAGCCTTCGCCCAGCTGGCATGGTAGCTCAGCGTCGTCATGATGAACGCACCGCCTGCGATGGCCACCTCGCTCTCGCCCGAGGCCAGGCTCTGGCAGGCCAGGTGGACCGCAACTAGCGACGACGAGCAGGCCGTATCGACGGCCAGGCACGGCCCCTTCGCGTTCAGGAAATATGCGATCCTAGACGCCAGGATCGACGCTTCATTGCCGACGAACGCATGGGACTCGCTGTGGAGACCATTTTCCCGCAGGCGCTCTCGGTAGTCTCCCGCACCTGCACCGACAAAGACGCCGAGCTTCCTCTCGGAGAAATCGTGCGGATTGTACCCGGCATCTTCGATCGCTTTCCAGCACTCTTCCAGGAATAGCCTGTGCTGAGGGTCCGTCAGCTCGGCCTCGACCCCGGACATATGAAAGAACAAGGGATCAAAGAGGCTCACGTCATCCAGGTATCCACCATGGTCCGGGACTCCGTCCTCGCCATCACCGACGTCGAGCCTGCTCTTGTAGCGCCGCCGGGCGTCCGGGAACCTGGTGATACAGCTGCGCCCAGCGGCGAGGTTGCTCCAGAACTCTCGTACGTTGTTCGCCCCGGGGAACCGCCCTGACATGCCTATCACGGCCAACTCCAGGACCCCTTGCGCGTCGCGCGAGCCCGGGTTCGCGTCTCTCCGGTCGGCGCGAGCGGCCCGCCCGACGCCGCCCGGCGTAGAGGCGGAGTGGCCGGCGGGCTCCGGCAAAGCGCCAAGCGCAAGAATCCTGTCCCTGTGCTCCGAGCTGATGTATCGAGCCAGCTCGCCGATAGCAGGATAATTGAACAGATCGATCGCCCTGAGCGGAACCTGAAGCTCCTTCGCGAGCCTCTCTATCATGAGGATGCCCGTCTTGGATTTCAGACCGTAGTCCGCGAACCTCCTCTGCAGGTCGATGCGCTCTCTCGGCACCGTCGCCGCGCTCGCGACATGCGATACGATTCGCTCCACGACGGCATCGTACAGGTCTCCGTCCGCGGCCGGCCACCGATGCGCTCCCCCCCGCACCGCCGTCGACCTCGCGATCAACTCCGCCGGCGCGCCCTGCCTGTCCTGGATCTCGGGCGCGCTCGCCAGGATGACGGTCTGCGAGAACGCGCGCTCGCTGTCGCCCGGCGGACCGCCCAGCTCCCTGATCCGCCGAAATCCGCGCTCACGCAGGACCGCTGTCCAGGAAGCTGCTTGAAGGAGGGGGCTGTGCTCGATCCTGTCCTCACCGTCCTCGAACGACCACCAGCCGTTCGTGAGGCCGAAGATCAGGGTCAAGAAGTCGGCACGCTTCGTGAGCTCACAGAGGGCGAGTAGCCCGCCGGGCTTCAGCAGCTCATGGACATGGTCGAGCGTGCGGCGGATCAGCGTCGTGGCGTGCAAGACGTTCGTCGCGAGCACGATATCGAAGTAGTGCCGGTCGAACCCTTGTGCGGCGATGTCCCTCTCGATATCGAGCTCCCTGAAAGTGACGAACCGATACTGATCCCCGAAGGCGCCAGCCCCCTGCCGTGTGAAGAAGGGTGAGACGTCTGTGTACCAAAATTCGACCGCATCCCGATGACGCGCCAACTTATCGAGGACGTGTCGCGATGTGGCCCCGGTGCCTGCGCCAATCTCGAGGATCCGGAGCTTCTGCGTACCGGGGCCCGACAGCAAACGCTCTTCTACCGCCGCGCACACCTCCTCGGCGAGCTGTTCATTGGAGTAGATGGCGAGTCCGTTGGCCGCGTACGCCGCCGTGAGGAGCGCCAGAGACCCGTCCGGGAACAGGACGCTCATGACGTCGTCCTCACCTGACATGATCTCCCAGAGCTTACCCAGGCAACCACGCAGCAAGGCGACGTAAGGGGCGGCGCCCGGGCTCGATCGCAGCAGCTCAGGCGCCGCCACGGAGACGTCTCGCAACCGCCGCCTCAGCGCCGGGTCCTCCACGGCCGCCGTGGCCACGATCTCGTCCTGACTTAGGCTGATCCACCGCTCTCGCAGCAGGATCTCCAGAAGCGCCTCATATAGCCGCGCATGGCCCGCATCGATTCGCAACGCGCGCTGCAGCTCCGCCTTCATGTAGCGCTCGCCTGCTTTTAGCAACAGGCTCTTCCGCTGAAAGGACGAGAGCAGGAGGTCGCGAGCGTGACGCTCGAGCTCCAGGAAGACGGCGTGCGTCTCGACGAGCTCGCGCCCGCAGCCCCCACGACCATCGCCAGCCTCGGCGCGCGAAGCGGCCCTGATTTCTGGCCACGCGGCGCGCCCCTGCCAGAAGCGGGACCGGATGAACGGATATGTAGGAAGAGATGTCTTTTTTACGTTCTGATCCCGATAGAGGCGATGCCAGTCGACGCTCGCCCCGGCGTTGTAGGCCTCCGCGAGCGCCACGAGCTTCTGCTTTGACACGCTGCCAGCGCCCCCGGCCGCCGCGATATCCTCCAGGATCCGCCGCGCGGTCTCGTCCAGGGCTGCGTGACGCTCGCTCGGCGTCGACAACGCGCCCGCTGCAGGCCTGCGACCGTCATGATCCCGCGCCAGGGCCGAGTTGACCTGGGTCAGGAGGTCGGCGGCTCCATCGGCCACAAAGCTTCGGCGACATGAGAAGTGCCTACGCCCCCAGTTCAGCGTGTACGCAACATCTGCCAGGCAGACGCGCTCGGGCGCGATCCGCAACCAGTCCCGGAGCCCAGACAGCGCTCGATGAAGCGCTGGCTCGCTCCTTGCCGACACAGTGACTATGTGGTTGCCCGCCGGCTGACGCTGTGCGCTCTCTCGCGCCGGCGTATACTCCTCGAGCACCGCATAGCAGTTCGTGCCGCTGAAGCCGAACGAGTTGATTGCAGCTCGCCGCGGCACGCCGTGCGTCGTTGACCACTCTTGCGCGCTAGTATTCACGTAAAAGGGACCGCTCTCCAAGTCGATGAGCCCGTTGAGCCGGGAGAAATTGAGGCTCGGGACGAGGCTGGCTCTCCTCAGGCACAGCAGGACCTTGGCAAGGGCCGCCATTCCCGCCGCACCGGACAGGTGCCCAATGTTCGCCTTCACTGAGCCGATCGCACATGAGCCAGGTCCCTTCGCATGGCCACGGAACGTCTCCGTGAGCGCCGCCAGCTCGATGGCATCGCCGATCCTCGTCCCGCTGCCATGAGCTTCGACGTAGGAGACGGTCCCAGGGTCGATCCTCGCCGCCTCGTGTACCCGCTTCTGGACGGCCGCCTGCGAGCGCGAGCTGGGCGCCGTGACTCCGTTCGTGCGCCCTGTCTGGCCAACTCCAATTCCTTTGATGACGGCGTAAATGTTGTCCCGGTCCGCGATCGCCGAGGTGAGCCGCTTCACCATGATCATCCCGGCGCCTTCCCCCGGGACGAACCCGTCAGCGCGGTCGTCGAACGGACGACACTGGCCCGAGGCGGACAGCATGGCAGCTCGCTGCATGGCCAGATAAGATCGCTCGGTCAGGCAGAGCGAGACCCCGCCGACGAGGGCGAAGTCCAGGTCTCCGCTCCTGACGGCGGAGCATGCCTGGTGGAGCGCGACGAGCGTCGACGAGCACGCCGCGTCGACCGACAGGCTGGTTCCCTTGAGGTCGAGGAAGTCGGCGACCCTTCCAGCGATGAACGACGCCGTGTTTCCGACCAGGCTGTGCTCGGTCGCCTCCGGCCACTGCAGCTCGCTGTAATCCTGTCCCATCACCCCGATGAAGACCCCGCCGAAGCGACCGGCGAGCGCTTCGGGCGAGTAGCCGGCGTCCTCGATCGTGCGCCACGCCTCCTCCAGCACGATCCGCTGTTGAGGATCCATGGCCGACGCCTCGTCCGGCGAGAGGCCGAAGAACTCGGCGTCGAAGAGATCGACTCCCTCGAGGAGCGCCATCGCCTTCGGGAATGACGCAGCGCCGAGGGCCTGACCCTGAGCGCGATGCTCCGCGTCCACGACCTCACGGACGAGGCAGCGGCCGCCGTACAGGCTGCTCCAGAACTCGTTCGCGTCCTCTGCCCCGGGAAACCTCACGCTCAGCCCAATGATCGCGAGATCATCGATCGCGCCCCCCGCGGCTGTGTCCTCGGCACCGCGCGCCAGGCCAGGTGCCTTCACGCCCTCGATGCCCTGGGACTCGGGCGGCGCGTCGTGGTTCGCCCTCTCCAGCGCGCTCGCCTCCCGCCCGGACGCACCCTGGCCGCCCACGCGTTGGCGCAGGCCGAGCACGTCACTGCACGAGTCGACGACGTGCTCGACGAAATCCATCACTCGTATGTAGTCGAAGATCGCCTCCACGCCGAGCGAGAGGCCGAATCTCTCATTGAGCGCCACGAGGAAGTCGACGCTGAGCGACGAGTCGACGCCGAGCTCCAGGAAAGTCGTATCCGCGCCGATGCTCAACGAATCTCGACCGAGCTTGAGCGACAGGATCTCCTGGACCTCCGAGGCGAGGAAGCCTTTCATCTCTCCACGTGCACCACTCGATTGCTGCTGACCGACCGCGGATCCGCTGTTGCTGTTCATGATAAACCTGCGACATCAATGTAGGGTCGATGTTCAGCCGCGCGGGACCGCCGATGAGATCACTGCGCGCGCCAAGGCTCTTCCTAGTTGCGCTGCATCTGCTGGATGAGCTTCGTCAGGACCAGGCTTGCGCCCACCTCGCGGAATTCGGGCTTCGGCAACGCCAGGAAGTACTCAACAGTCTCTTTCCAGCGGACGGAGCTGACGACCTGCATCGCGAGGCTGCTCTTGATCTCCACGTCATGCTCGGGATAAGGCACGGCGGTCGTATTCGCCACGACGGGGATCTGCGGGCATGAGAAGCGAAATCCGTCAAGAAATGCGTGAAACCCATCCTTGACCCGCTTCATGTATCGCGAGTGGAACGCACCGCTCACGTTCAGGATCAAAAATCGAGTAGCTCCGGCGTCGAGGAACACGCGCTCCACGCACTCGATCTCCGAGCGTGGTCCAGCGATCACGATCTGATCCGTCGCGTTGATGTTCGCTACGTCGATGCCCTTGTATCCGGACTCCCGCAGGACGACCTCGACCTTCGGCAGCGTCAGACCGATGATCGCCGCCATGGATCCGCCCACGACCTGAGACATCAATTCACCGCGCTCCTTGACGAGCCGAAGCCCTGTGCGGAAGTCGAAGACGTTCGCGGCGAGCAGCGCGCTGTACTCGCCTATGCTATGCCCGGCGACATAATGTGGTCGCTCCCGCGTCTGTCTCAATAGCTTGAAATAATGGAGGGCGTTCGCCACATATATCGCCGGCTGGGTGTACTGGGTCTTTCCAAGGCGGCGATCTGGATTCTTCGTGCAAAGCTCCACGATGGAGTACCCAAGCTCCGTATCCGCCTCCCTGACCAGTTCAGGGAACTCCAGAAACAGGTCGGCCGCCATGCCGACCCGCTGCGAGCCTTGCCCGGGGAAAACGTAGATGGTCGTCATGGTGCCCCCCCGGTCGACGGCGCACGACCGCTTCCAGCGAGGATGGCGGGCCTTGCAGGCGGCCGCGCCGCGCGGCTCTCCTCGGACACCAGATTGCCCCTGCGTGCTCGGCGGCCGGTGCCTTCGACTGCCTTCCTACTGTCGATGAACATTGGCGACACGTCCCTCTCTCAATCTGCATCCGTCGTCCAACGTGTGTTCCCAGTGAAGCAGCTGTCTCTGCTCGAGCTTTCAGGCCGCTCCAAGATCCATCAATGCGCTCCTGAGCTCTTTGGCGCTATCGCAATCTCGCCCGTACATCGTCAGGGACGGAAGGACAATCGACTCACCGACGCCGTCGCCGAGGATGCGCTTCGCGAACGCGGCGAGCGTGCCGCTGGGGCTCAGATCAACGTAGAGATGCGGTCCCCTCGCCTCCAACCAGTCGATGGTCTTGCCGAACATCACCGGTCCCCGAGCTATCTGCCAGAAGTACTCTCCGTCTATCGCCGGCGGCGGACCGGCGAAACTCGACGAGATCACAGAGGTCGCGGGCCGAGCATAGCGTATCGCATCGAACAGCAGCTCGAAGCCCTCTCGCGCCGGCATCATCATCGAGGAATGAAACGCATAATTCACCGGCAGCACCTGGGTAGAGATCGGCATCGTGGCGAGGATGTCCGCCGCCCGACGTAGCTCTCGCTTGCGTCCAGCGACCACGAAGTGGCCGTCGAAGTTGATACAGGCAAGGCTACAGCCAGAGAACACCTCCTCGTGCTCCTCGAGGAGCCGCGGCGATCCCAGCACGGCCATCATCCCGCCCACACGGCACCGCCTCGCCACCAGCTCGGCCTGGATAACGGCCGCGAAGATGGCATCTTCCAGTGACACCGTGCCGGCGAGGATATTCACCACGAGCTCACCCAGGCTATATCCCAGGAGATGAGCCGGTCGTACACCCCAGTCCAGGATCATCCGACCGAAGCTGTACTGCACGATGAGTATTGCCGGGTGCGTGAACCGGATATCGTCGAAGGTGTCCAACCGACTCCTGCGCTCGTCGTAAATCACGTCCAAAATGGAGGTCCGGAGCATCTGGTGCGCGATGCGGTCGCCCTCCTGCATAGCCCTCCTGAACGTGCTGTGCTTGTGGTAGAGCTCGGCCGCCATATGATAGTACTGGCAGCCCTGCCCGCCGGCCATGAGCACCACCGACCTCCGCGCCTCCACGTGTCTCACTCCACCGAGCACGCATAAAGGCGTTGCTCGAGCGTGGCGGCCGCCTGCTGCATCAGCATCTCGGCGATGTCGTCGACGTGGCGGTTGCGCCAGCTCTCATGCTGAGTTCCTCTGACCCACCTGTTGAACGAGCCGAGGGCTGGTCCACAGTGTATCTGAAAGTCCACCTTGCGCTCCGCCACGCCACGTAGAGCCAGGTTCGAGGTGTGGGCGAAGTACCACTTGAACACCAGCGCCATCTTGTGCTTCGGGTCCCGCTCAGCCCGGTGGATCTCCGCGGGTCGCCTCTGGAGGTGGTACGCTTTCACGTCCTCGTAGACCTGCTCCAGGCTCCGCTTGAAATACTTCCTTTCGAGCTCTGCCCTCGTCTTGTCATCCAACTCGTCGAGGCTCTGATGATGGCGCCACAGGTCGTATAGCCGGTTCGCACGGCCCGGAAACAGCAGGCCCTTCCGGAGGACCTGCGCCCTCGCGCCGAGCTCGAACATATCACCAGCAGGGATCATTGCGGTATCATGGATGTCCATATCCTGCAGCAGCTCCTTCACGAGATCGCTCGTCCCCGCTTCCACCGTACACTGGTTGATCGAGCCGGTGCCGATGAAGTCTGCGCCGAGGGCGAACGCGCCGGCGGCCGCCTGCGGCGTGCCTATACCGCCCGCGAGGCCCACGCGAACGCGGTGCTGGTAGCCGTGCTTCGCGCGAGCTTCGTCTCGCAGGTGGATGATCGCAGGCAGCAGCACCCAGCCGACGCCCTTGTCGGTGTGCCCCCCCGAATCGGCCTCCACGCAAACATCGTCCGCCATGGGGATTCTCCTGGCCATCGACGCGTGCTGCTCGGTGATGAGCGATGCCGAAACGAGCTGGGCGAGGAGCTTCTCCGGCGGCGGGCTGAGGAAGGCCTCCGCGACCTTGGGATGGGAGAGCTTCGCGATGATCCTGTTCGGGACATGGATGCTGGAATCAGGATTCGCCGCGAGGGTTGAGACGCGGTACCGCACCAGGCCGGGCGTTATCTGTGTGAATGCGGAGGCCTCGATGTTCCGTATACCGTACTTCAGGTACAGGTTCGCCCTCGCGATCTCACGCTCCGGATCACCTGGATCGGCGAGAAAATTCATACCATAGGGCTGTCCATCGCTCAGCTCGCTCTGTATTCTCAGTATCCCTGCCTCGGTCTCCTGAAGGCTCAGACCGCCTGTCCCGAAGAAGCTGAGGAGCATACTCTTTCCCATACGCACGACGAGCGCGACGGACGAGATGCCCTTGTACATTGCGCCTGCCGTATAGCTATACCTCACTCGGTAAGTTTTCTGGAATCCGGGGTCTCCTAGCTTCTCCGGGCCGATCCGAGCCGAAGGCCTCCGATGTTCCGTCGTCATCCGGGAGCTCTCAAGGTTCATGACAAGTCATGCGAACAGCGTCGGCGACGCCGCCGGCAGCCGGGCGGTCGGCAGCAACGCGCACCCTGCCCGCGGCCACTCGGAGCGAACCTGTCCTCCACGGCGGCCTCGACAACTTCGGGTCGTGCGTCACGCTTGCGGTGCCGCTAGTCATCGATCCACCTCGAGAGGTGCGCGACCACACCATCGATGTACGGCCTCTGCATCAGGGAGAAATGATCGCAGTTGCTGTTGAAGAGCGTGAGGCTCCCTGTGAACAGCCGCGACCAAACCTCCGCGTGATCGGCGTCCGGCAGGTGCACCGCTGGCGGTGCGAAGGGGCTCTCGCGCGCGTTGAGCGGCTCTCGAGCACGGAAGAGCGCCACCTTGATGTCCGGATCTGGATAGCACCGCGCACTGTATTGCCCTTCGGCGTTCAGGTGCACGGCGAGCACGTTCGCCATCCTCTCGAGCAGCGCCCGCAGCTCACTCGGCGGCAGCGGTGATTGTCCGCTCCGGATCATATGAGCGACAGCACCGGCCACCAGATCGCCGGATCCTTCCGCCATGAGGCTTTCGAACGAAGGGAGCGCCTGACACCTGTAGAGCGCGCAGAGGATGCTCCCGCACAGGAGGAGCCTGCGTGGAGCGTCCATGGTCGCGAGGGCGGCGTCGAGGATCTTCGACCCCGGGGCATAGGAGTCCAGGAGAACAAGGTGCGAGACAGTTTCGCCCCGCTCGAGCAGCTGGTGCGCCATCTCGAAGGCCACCATACCTCCAAAGGAGTATCCCCCCAGGATGTATGGCCCGGATCGCTGCACGCGACGGATCTCGTCGATGTAACGGGAAGCGAGCTCACGCACCGTGGCGAGCGGCGCCTCACCCTCTCTGAGGCCGCTGGCATGGAGGGCATAGACCGGGTAATCCTCCCCCAGCGCATGCGCCAAGCTGTTGACCCAGGCGACGATGCCCGGTGAGCCGTGGATCCAGAACGACCGCCGCCGCGCCCCGGTCGAGCGAACGGTGATCAGGAGCGATTTCGCGTCGGGTGCCATCGCCGATACGGCCGCCTGCACGCTCCCGAGCTCAGGAGGTGCGACGCCATCGCCCAGATCGGCCGGGGTCGCTGGAACAGCCATGCGCGGCCGGCGGAGGCGGGGCCTGGCGGCGGCCTCGCGGGCGATGTACTTGATCAGGCTCGCGCCCGTCGCATGCTCCACGATCGCCGTGGTCGGTATCTCGGCGCCGAATGCGTCCTGGATGCGCTTCATCACCTCGAGGCCGAGCAGGGAGTCGATGCCATACTCGCTGAGCTGCCGACCGGGATCGAGATCGTGGGCCGAGATCTTGAGGAAATCCGTGAGGATGGCGATGACCTCCGCCTCGACCTGAGAGACACGATCGTCGAGGCATCTCGACGTGTGCGTTGATCCATTGGAGAGCTGGGTCTCACGCTCGGTCGAGACATCGCGTCCGTCGCGCTGCCCCGGCGGGGTGTCGCCCGGGGAACGGACCGCAGGGATACCATATCGATGCCGGGCGAACGGGTAGGTGGGCAATCGAGTGCGCCTCCGATGTCGGCCCTGGTGGAGGTCGCCCCAGGCGATGGCGAACCCCTCGACCCACAGGTGCGCGAGTTTGTCCAGCTCGCCGTCTGCCTCGAGCGACCTGACGAACTCTCTGAATTTCGGATGGTCTCCCAGACCGGTAAACCGTGTCTGATGGCCTCGGACGTAGCCCCGAAGGACGCGGCCGCTCTCCCCTCCATTGAGCACCGCCTTGAGCGTGCTCTTCAGCTCGGAGACGCTGTCTGCTATCAGCGCCAGGCGGACCTCGAGCGCCGGCCGACCCACCTGAAGCGTATAGGCGACGTCTCCCAGCGACGGGCACGGGCCGGGGACATCGGGCCCCGTGGCGGCCTCGAGATAGCTCAGCAGCCGCTGTACGTAGGCCAGCAACCGCTCGTCTGTCCTGGCAGAAAGCACGATGAGCTCGCTGCGCTCCTCCTCGTCCGCGGCATGTCCGACCTCAACAGGCGGAGGCTCCTCGAGGACCAGGTGTGCGTTCACGCCGCCCAGACCATAGGCATGGACGCATGCCCTGCGGGGAGGGTTGAGCTCCTGTCCGTCCCTCGCTCCGCCCCACGGCTGGGCGCTCCCCGGCATGAACAGCGGTCCGCTGGCGAGATCAAACCCAGGCGGACATTCATCGAAGTTGATCAGAGGCGGGATGGTTCGGTGCGCGAAGCAGAGGAGGACCTTGATGAGGCTGGCGACGCCTCCCGCCGCCTCGAGGAACCCGATGTTCGGCTTCAGCGAACCCACGGCGCATGGCGCGCGGCTCGCGCCGCCTTCAGGTGTCCCGCGGAACACCCGGATGAACGCGCTGAGCTCGGCGAGGTCGCCCACGCCTCCGGAGCCGTGCGCCTCGATGTAAGTGATTGAGTCGCGAGGGATGCCTGCGTCTCGGAGCGCTCTCTCGATCACGTCGGCCTGGGCCTCCGCGCTCGGGGTCATCAGCGATCCCGAGAGCCGCCCGTGATGGTTCACAGCAGAGCCACGCAGGACGCCGTAGATGGCATCTCCGTCGCGCCGAGCCTTGGCGAGGGGCTTGAGCAGGACGGCTCCAGCGCCCTCGCCCATGACCTGCCCCGTGGCGGACCTGTCGAACGCTCTGCACCGCCCGTCCTCGGCGAGGATCCCGAGCTTCGCGAGGCCCGCGAGCCGAGAGGGGGTGAGCAGCAGACTGACCCCTCCCGCGATCGCCATGTCGCACTCCCCGGAGCGCAGCGCCCTCACCGCGCGGTGGATGGCCACCAGAGAGCTCGAGCAGGCGGTGTCGACCACCTCGCTCGGTCCGGAGAGGTTGAGGAGGTACGAGAGGCGATTTGGAAGCATCGAGTGGACTACGCCGACGACGCCGTGGGCCTCCAGGTCGCCCCCGCTGTCCAGGAGCGCCTCCATATAATCATGATTGTAGACGGCGACGAAGACGCCGGTCGAGCTCCCCGAGAGCGCGGACGGATCATACCCCGCATCCTCGACGACCGCCCAGGCCGTCTCCAGGAAGACGCGGTGATGCGGGTCCATGTATTCCGCCTCTCGCGGCGAGATACCGAAGACGAGAGGATCGAAGCACATCACATCGGAGAGGTACCCGACGCGCTGCCTTGGCCATCCGCGCCGGCCGATCGGCCTGTCGCCGGGAGCATCGGAGGTCAGCTCTCTCCCCTGGCGGAGGTTGTGCCAGAAGTCCTGAAGCATCGGAGAGCCCGGGAAGCGTCCAGCGACCCCGATGATGGCGATCGGCTCACCGGCCGTCGGCGGTGCGACCTGCTCAGGAGAGACGCCAGGCTGGGAGTCGCGCGACCTCACGGCCGTTGAGGCCCTGCGCGATGCTTCACGGGGCGAGGTAGCGGCCGCAGGGCTCGACCTCCGCTCCCCGGCCGACGGCTCTGAACCGCGACAGTCGCCCGCCTCCCGTTGCTGCGTCGCCGCGCCGCCCTGCGGCTCCGGAGCGAGGCCGGCGGGCCGCCGGGACGGAACGAGCGTCGGCGGCGCGCTCTCCCCGGTCCGGCCGCGCCGATCCATATAGCTCCTCCTGAGCTCGGCGATATGGGGGAGGCCATCGAGGACAGCGTCCAGTTCCACGCCGAAGTCGACGAGGCACGCCACCTCGTTGACGCCGATCGCCTCAAACTTCTCCAACCTGTCCAGGCACTCTGCCGGTGTGCCCAGCAAGGAAGCGACCCTGGAGTAACGCTCATAGGAGTACTGCGCGAGCTGCTCGCGCTGTGAATGCGTAACCTCTTCAGGGCGCGCCAAGGTGCGCGTGTGCGCGTCGATGGCGCTGAGGATGTAGTCGACGAACGGAGCCTGTACCTTCCGACGTACGTACTCTGCGTCCTCATGAATGAATGTGTGCAGCATCAAGGTCACGATCCCGCTGCTCGGGTCGTACCCCGCGTCCTGCCTGGCCTTCCGATACGCGCGCACCTTCTCGGCCAGCTCTTCGGGCGTCGAGCCCTGGAGCATCGTGAGGACATGCAGGCCGGCCCGACCCGCAGCCAGGAAGGACTCCAGCTTGCTGGTCGCCGTGAGCCAGATGTTCAGATCGCTCTGGATCGGTCTCGGATAGGTGACGATCTCCGTCGGCACGCCGCTCCCGTTCGGGAAGCTCACCGGCTCGCCGCGCCAGAGCTTCTGGACGACGGATATCCTCTCCAGCCAGATGTCGCGTCGATCCTTGTACGTCTGGGGGGACAGGATGAAATCGTTTGGATTCCAACCGCTCGCGACGGCGAGATCGACGCGGCCGCGGGAGAGGTTGTCCACCATTGACCATGCCTCGACGACCCGCGCCGGGTGCTCCAGCGGGAGGACGACGCTACCCGCGCGGAGGCGGACGTTCTCGGTGATGCCCGCCAGGTGGGCGGCCAGCACCGACGGGTTCGGGTAGATCCCGCCGAAAGGGTGGAAGTGCCTCTCAGGCATCCAGATAGCCTCGAACCCGTGCCGGTCTGCGAACTTCGCCGCCGACGTGATCAGATCGTACTTCGCGTCTTGGTGCGCGCTGCCCCTGTCGGAGAAGAACAGCAGGCTGAACCTCATCCTGGCAGCGAGGCTCACCTGCTCGCCGGGAGGAGGAGCGTCGGGCAGCCCCGGTCGCTTTCGCGCCTCGAGCAGCCGGAGTATGGCCTCGATTTTGGCGTCGCGCCCCTCGACCACGTCCCCGGGGGCGTCCGGCGACCGCGACGCGCTCGGCACATGCGCCTCCGGGGAGATGACCCGGGCGAGCTCGGCGATGTTGGGATGATCGAAGAACATCTTGGGAGCGACGCGCGCGCCGAGATCGGACTGCAGCCGCTCGGCGATCTTGAGGGCGTCGAGCGAGCTCATACCGAACTTGGCGAAGTCGTCATAGGCATCGATCGACGACGCCTCGATCGCCAGGAGCTCGCCGAAGGCGGCTCGGATCTTCTCTCGGATCTCTCGACCTGTGACGTCATCCGCTCTCATCACCAATCACCTCGCGTGGCTCTCGTAAGCGGCTTCGGCGAGCAAGCGTTTCAGGTAACTGTCCAGCTGCGCATCGGACCAGCCCTGCATCTCTCCTCTGCTCGGCGCACGAGGAGCCTTCGAGGCGCGGATCTGACGTCCGGCGCCGCTCGCCTCGACTCGATTTTCTTGTGCAACGCCGAGCAGATGCGAGAGTTTCTCCTCGTCCCCGTAGGCAACGCTCACGGAGGGGCAGCCCGAGGCCAGCGCCCTCTCGAGCGCGGCAATGCCGCGCTCGGCGTCCAGTAGCTCGAAGCCCGCCGCCCTGAGCCGCGCCTGCTTCGCGGGGTCGAGGAAGGCGTCCTGCTCCCACTGCGGCCACGACAGCGCGAGCGACACGCCGGAGCGGATCCCACGCTCGACAAGGCGGCTCCTCATCTCTGCAAATCCGTTCTGGAAGGCGCAAGAGAAGGCGTAATCAGAGGCGCCTCCGAGGCCGGTGATGGACGCCATCGACGAGAACATGACGAAGAAATCCAGGTTCTCCGCCTTGGTGACCTGGTCCAGGTTGATCGTACCGAAGAGCTTCGCCTCGATTACCCTCTCGAACGAGGCCGGGTCCTTCATGAAGATCATCCTGTCTTCGACTGATCTCGCCAGATGAAGCACGCCGTGCAACGGACCGCGCTGCTCGCGGATCTCGGCGAAGCACCTCCGCAGCTCGGAGAAGTCGTTGATATCGACACGATGGTACTCGACGCTGGACGACCGGGTGATCGGGCCGAGGAGCCGCTCGAGGTCGGCCGCGCCGAGGGACCTCCTCCCGAGCAGGAACACCCGAGCGTCGTAGCGCTCGACGAGGTGCCTGACGAATGCTGGCCCAAGCGCCCCCAGGCCTCCGGACAGGAGATAGTTGCTGCCGCGCCTGAACACGGCGGCACCGGGCGCCGCTCCGGCGGCCTCCACACGCTCGTCCGGCTGCCGCACCAGAGTCCGAAGCCAGCGCCGACCGCCCTTGAGGAGCACCTCTGCTGACGCCGTCGGCTCGGAAGACGCGAGCTCCGTCATCGCGGCGCCGATGGCCGCGCGGGCGTCGCTCGGATCGTCCCCCCTCTGGATCGACCTGAAGACGAGACTGGGATGCTCCTGGGCCGCGGAGCGCAGGAACGCCCCCACGGCCTGGTGGTGGGACGAGACGACGTCGAGCATCTCCCCGCTTCCCGGGGAGCAGTAGGCCATCCTGACCGGCTCGCTCGGGTAGCGGGCGAAGATGGCCCTGGTCATGAAGAAGACGGGTCTCACGCCGTAGCGCAGCGCGTCCGCCAGCTTCGATGCAACGGCGCGTCGTTCGTCGGGCACGTCTGCGTGTCCGAGAGACAGGCCCCAGAGGAAGGCGACGACCGTCGGAGCGGCCCCCCGATCGGAGAGCCCTCCCGCGAGCCTCTCGTAGTCCTGCGGGCTGTCCGGGTCGATCTCGACCATTTCAGGGGAGAGCTCGCGGTAGCGTGTACCCGGCAAGATGAGGAGGATGGCCGCCCTGCTCTCTATTCCCGACGCGGACAACCACGCTTTGAGCGCGTCGAGCTCGGAAGGAGCCCGGCCGAAGAGCAGCAGGACGCTGCGCTCCCGGCCGAGGAGCTCGCCGAGCGCCTCACTGCGACCGGAGCCAGGCGCGTGCGCTTGCTCCAGCCATGTCTGCCGGACGAACATCGCCTGCGCCTTGGACCGCTCGCTGCGCGGCTCCGCGGCAGGCCGGGGCGCCTCCCTCTTCGGCGGCGCTGGCGGGGGGGCGGTCAGCCAGCAGCGCCTCCTCTCGAATGGATACTTCGGCAGGGAGATACGCCGTCCTCGCGGCCGGTCCCACACCCGGCACCAGTCGATCTCGGCGCCGGCGACCCAGCTGCGTGCCAAGCTCCTGAAATCGGCGTTCCGTGCCCATGCGCCGAACGGTGCTTGCTCGTCGTGCCGAAGGGGCCGCGGCGCGCCCTCACCAGCCCGGCGCGCATCATGGAAATAGAGTTCCTCGACGCTCCGCTCACCCGCACCGTCGAGGAACTGCCCCAGCTTCCTCGTGAGCTCCTCGAGGCTCCTCACGACGCACGCGAGCCGGACCTCCATGGCCTCCCTGCCGACCTGCAGCGTGTGGGCGACGTCGCGCAGGCGGAGCGCGGCGTTCACCACGCGGGCGCCCGAGCTCACCCGGTGCGCCTCTGCCCTTCCGGCCTCCAAATAGTTCTTCAGCCGGCGCACGCTGGCGTTGAGACGCTCCTCGTTCCTGGCAGAGAGCACCACGATTTCAGGTCCATCGTCCTCCCCGTCGGGGTTCGGCTCCGTCCCTTGCGCCGGGAGGTACTCCTCCACGAGCAGGAACGCGTTCGCGCCGCCAGCGCCGAACGAGCTGATGCCGGCGCGGCGTGGGCACGTCTTGACGACCCCGCCTTCGACCACCTGCGGCTGAGGCCAGGGCTCGAGCTGCTGCTGCACGCGGAAGGGCGTATTCGCCAGAGCGAGGTTCGGGTTCAGCACGTCGGAGTGAAGCGACGGGACGAGTTGCTTGTTCTTGAGCAGCAAGAGCACCTTCGTCACCGCCACGATGCCGGCTGCCGCCTCGAGGTGGCCGACGTTCGACTTGACGGAGCCAATGCGCACTTGCCGCTCGGGATCGACCCCTGAGAACACCCGGGACAGCCCGGCGATCTCGATGGGATCCCCGAGGGAAGTCCCCGTCCCGTGAGCCTCGACGTAGGAGATCGTCCGCGGGTCCACATCCGCCGCGTTGAGCACCCCGGAGATCAGAGACGCTTGGGCCAGCGGATTGGGGACGGTGTACCCTTGCGTCTTGCCGCCATGATTGACTCCTGTCCCCTTGATGACTCCGTAGATCGGATCGCCGTCACGCACGGCCGCGCTCAGCAGCTTCAGCAGGACGGCGCCCACGCCCTCGCCCGGCACGTAGCCGTCGCCGCCATCGCCGAAGCTCCGGCACCTGCCGTCGCTCGATGCAAACCGGTACTCGCAGAGGGAGAGATACTTGTTCGGGTGGAGCGAGAGGTTGACTCCCCCGGCGACCGCGAGCTCACACCCTCCCGATCTCAGGCTCTCGCAGGCCAGGTGGATCGCGGTCAACGAGGAGGAGCACATTGTATCGAGGGCGATGGAAGGCCCGCTGAAGCCGAAGAAATGGGACACCCGGTTCGCGATGGACGCGTAGGACGGCGTGAGCACGAGCTCCCGGGAGCCATCCGAGCCCCCCGGCAGGAGGTGGTACTCGCTGTACATCACGCCCACGAAGACGCCGACCGGCGGCGCGACTCCGCGCTCGTGAAGGGAGGCACGGGTGATCCCGGCGTCCTCGAAGGCTTCCCAGACGATCTCCAGGAAGAGGCGCTCCTGCGGGTCGAGCAGGCCGGCGTCCTTGGGAGGGATGTTGAAAAAGAGCGGATCGAACTTGTCGACGTCGCCGATGAAGCCTCCCCACTTCGCGTAGGCCTTCCGCGGTTTACCTGGTTCGGCGTCGTAATACAGAGCGTGATCCCAGCGGTCGCGAGGGATCTCCGTGATGCAGTCGCGTCCGGCGCGGAGGTTCTTCCAGAACGCGTCGATGTCGTCCGCCATCGGATAGCGGCCGCTCAGGCCGATGATCGCGACATCGTCGGGCCTGCTCGGCTTCGCCGGAAGCGCAGCATTCTCCCATTGAATGAGGCGAAGAAGGAGTTCCCGCTTTTGCTCCAAGGGCATGTTCTTCATCGATTTGGATCCGCAGCTACCGTCTGCCTCACAGGAGGCGTTCGATGACATCGCCGCACGCAGGCGGCCTAGTGGACTGCGATGCTGTCGAGGAGCAGGTGCTGGAGGAGCTCGTCGATCGCGGCCTCGGGCAGGCACTCGACGTGGCGCCGCAAGTCGCCCCGGTGCCCGCGCAGGTGGTCGAGGAGCTGCGCGACGCTCGGGGAGCGATCGCCGTTCGCTTCGGACCTGCCCTTCCGGGGCTCTGCTTCGGCCCTCGGGCCCTCGCACAGGCGCTCCCCGGCGCGCCGTGCGGCGAGCTCCCGGGCCCCCTGGACGTCCATGAGGTAGCTCGCGAGCGACGCGATCGTCGGGTGCTCGAACAGCAGCGTCTTCGGCTGCTCCCCAAGGTCGCGCTCGATCTCGGCGATGACTTTCAGGGTCAAGACCGAGTCCAGGCCGAATCGCTCCATGGTGTCGCGCGCGTCGATTCGGTGAGTGGGCAGCTTGGTCGTGCGCGCGATGATCTCCTTCAGATACTCCTCAACGTGCGCTCGCAGCTCGACAGTCGCGCCGCGGACCGGCGCACCGACGGCTCCATCGCCCGCGGTCGTGGGCGGATTGGCCGGCGCTGCCCGCGCATCGTCCCCGAAGAGCACGGCCGCCTGGGACAGGCCGGTGCGGAGGACTGCCTCGAAGGCCTCCAAGCCCTGCTCGGTTGGAAGCGCTGCCAGACCGGTCGTCTGGGTGATATGCTCGCGAACCTCGGACGAAACCCCCATCCCCCCGGCCTCCCACAGGGGCCAGTTGATTGACACCGTAAGGCCGCGCCTCGTGCCCTGGCGTACCCAGTGGGCGCGCATCGTGGCGTAGGCATCCATGAACGCGTTGGCAGCCGCGTAGTCGCTCTGACCAGGGCTCCCGAAGAAGGACGCTATCGACGAGAACATCACGAACAGGTCCAGATGGTCCTGGGCCGTCGCGGCGTCGAGGTGGATGGCCCCCAGCACCTTCGGTGCCAGCACGGCGTCGATCTCCTCGGCGCTCTTCCGCACGATGTAATTGTCCCGGATCACCCCGGCTGCGTGGATGACCCCGCTGATCCCGTGGAAGCGGGCGCGCGCCTGCTCCACCGCCCGCTGGACCGCCGGGTAGCTCGCGACATCGGCCTGTACGTAAAGCGCCTGGCCTCCGAGCGCACGCAGCCCCTCGACGGCTCGCCGCGACGCCTCCCCGGGCGCAGAGCGGCCGACGAGCACTAGCTTGGCCTGATAAGCGCGGGCCAGATGACGGCTCAGGGCGTACCCCAGGCCCCCTGTCCCTCCCACGACGAGATAGACGCCTCCCCGCCTGAGGACGCCGGTCGCCGTCTGAGCGCGCGTGGAGCTCTCGTCCGGTGGCTCGATCCTCTGCTGTCTGCGGCCCCACCGCTCACCACGCGCGTCGTACCGGACCTCCGTGTCTTGCTCGGCGCCCTGGAGGTGCTCGTTCCCGAGGATCTCCAGGAGGTCCGGCGATGCACCGTCGCTGCGCCGCGCGACCTCGACCAGCTTGCCGCGGATTAACGGATGTTCATGGCGCAAGCTCCGCAAGAACCCCGCAAGCGCGGCGAGGTGCGGCGGGACTTCCTCCTCGCTGCATCGATACAATGTCAGCAGGCTGGTCACCTCGACTGGGCGTCGCGCGATGAGCGCCTTGCTGAGATAGAAGAGGCTGTACAGCCCGGTGGAGAGCTGCCGCTGGAGCTCGCCCGGCTGATGAACGAACTGCGCGCCGGACTGGTAATCGAGCGGCGGCGCGTCCCAGCTCCACAGGTGTAGGAAGTGCCTGGGTCGGATCCCGAGCCTTTCCAGCTCTGTCAGCAGGGCGCCGTAGTCGTCGAAGCTCGTAGGATCGATCTCGAACCTCATGTCCCCGAGCGCCCGGAACCGCTCGCCGGGGAGCACCAGGACGAGCCCTCCTCCCGGTACGGCCGCGCTGCTCCCCAGGATCCTCCGGAGCGCGCTCCAGCGCCGGGCATGGCTATCCAGCACGACCGCGCCGTCCGCCAGCACCTGCGCGTCGCCGGAGGGTAGTCCGGCCGCGACCCACGCGGAGCGATGGTAGGACAGGCCCGCTGCGCTCCCCGGCCGCGGCGCACGCCTGGCGCCTTGATCGTCCGTCTCACGCTCGTCGAGCTGCACAGCCATGACGCAGAACTCGCGCAGGATCACGAACGGTCGCCCTTCGGGATCGGTGATCAGGACGTCAAACCTCCTCGTCCGCATGTCGGAAGAGGGCTCCAGCGCGCGCGCATACGCGTAACAGCGGCCGTGAGGTACCGCGAGGACCCGCATTTCCCTCAGCGTCCACGGAAGGTAAGCCCTCAACGACCCCGCGCTCTCGCTGGAGGTCAAGCATGCTGCCGCCTGGAGGGCCCCCTCCAAAATGGATGGATGGATGGCGCCCGCGGGGAGCGACGGCCAGCTCACCTCGGATGCATCGATGCTCGCGAGGATCTCCCGGTCACCGTGGAAGAGCTCGGCGATCGCCCGGAAGCGGGGACCGTAGTGGAAGCGCCTCTCCTCGAGCAGGCGATAGAGCTCCTCGCCACCCATCCGGCGCGTGCAGCGACGCCGGATCTGATCGAGCTGCAACGGCTCCTCCACCGGATCCTGGAGACGCGAGGGCGCCAAGGTCCCTGACGCGTGAAGCACCGGCTCCTCATCGCCCTCGGAGCGGATCTCGACGTTGACGGCGCGGCGATCTCCGGAGGTGGTGATCTTCAGCGGGCGCGGCGAGGAGTCCACGAGGACCGGGCGGCTCCAGACGAAGTTCTGGATCGTGAGCGGGCTTGTCGCGCCCAGCGAGGAGGCGCCGGCGGCGCGGGCCATCTCGATCAGGATGACGCCGGGCAGCACCTTCCGCGCATGGATGACGTGGTCTGCGAGCGCGGGGTCGTCCGCGTCGACCACCCTCGTGAAGGACAGGCCCCCGCCTCCCGGCGCTCCTTGACCCAGGAAGGACTGCACCGGCGTAGCATCGGCGATAGCACGGCGCTCCTCGGGGCGAGGTCTGGGCTCGTGCCAGTAGCGCTCGCTGGCGAATGGATAGCTGGGCAGAGCGAGGCGTCGCCCGCCTCCTCGTCCGTACATCTGCCGCCAGTCGATGTCGACACCCTGCGCGTAGAGCTCCGCCAGCTCCAGCAACCCTTCCCGGCGCGGCATTCCCGCGCCGGGCGCCTCGGATCGCAGGGCGCGGGTGAGCTCCTCTGCCCGAGCCTCGCCCGCGGAGCGCGACTCGGGCCCCACGCCGCGCAGCGGGCGCTCGCCGGAGACGCGCTGCTGGCGCAGGAGGCCGCGCAGCTGCGCGGCCAGCTCTGCGACGTCCTGCGCGACGAGCGCCTCCCTCACGTTGAAATGGCTCCGGCCGACGGCGAGCGTATAGCCGATATCGTGCAGCTCGTGCCGCCCTTCCTCATGTTCTAGACAGCGCAGGAGATCCTCGCATCGACGCTGCAGCGCCTCTCGGGTCTTGGCGGACAGCGGGATGATCGACGACGGCTCTCTCGACTTCCTCGGCGCCGCGGTCGACGGCGGCGCCTCCTCGAGGAGGACGTGGGCGTTGGTCCCGCTCGCGCCGAACGAGTTGATGGCCGCGCGGCGGCGGACGCCTGGAGGCGTCGCCCAGTCGGCGAGGCTCGTCTGCACGTAGAACGGGGTCTCCGTCAAGCTCAGGAACCTGTTCTCGCGCGTGAAGTGCAGCGACGGAGGGATCTGCCGGTGCTCGAAGGCGAGCGAGACCTTGATGACCCCGGCGATCCCGGCCGCGGTCATCGTATGCCCGATGTTGGTCTTGACGGAGCCAATCGCGCAGAACTGCCTCGCCTCGGTCCACATCTTGAAGGACCTGGTCAGGGACTGGATCTCGATAGGGTCACCCAGCTTCGTCCCCGTGCCATGGGCCTCGACGTAGGTTATCGTCTGCGGGTTCACCTTGGCCTGGTGGTACACCTCTGCCTGCAGCGCTGTCTGCGAGGTGCTGGCAGGCGCCGTGATCCCGTTCGACCGTCCGTCGTGATTGATCGCCGAGCCGAGGATGACGGCATAGATGTGATCGCCGTCGGCAACCGCCCTGTCCAGCGGCTTGAGAACGACGACCCCGACGCCCTCGCCTACCGCGGCGCCATCCGCGGAGTCGTCGAAGGTCCTGCAGCGCCCGCTGGGAGAGAGGATCTGCGCCGCGTCGAGCACCAGGTGCGACTGGGGCCCACCGAGCAGGTAGGCGCCTGCAGCGACGGCGAGCTCACACTCTCCCCGGAGGATGCTCTCTCGGGCCAGATGGAGCGCCACGAGGGACGAGGAACACTCGGTGTCCACCACCAGGCAGGGCCCCTTCAGATTCAAGAAATACGAGATCCGGGCGGCGAGCATGCCAACGGCGTTTCCCGACAGCAGGAAGGTCCCGGCCTCCTCTCGTGCAGCCCGGAGCGGGTCCAGATAGCCCCCTGCCTTCGCACCGACGAAGACGCCGCAGCGTCCGCCGGCGAGGTCCGCAGGGTCGTATCCTGCGTTCTCCAGGGCCTTCCAGGCTTCTTGCAGCAGCAGACGCTGCTGCGGGTCCATCAGCTGCGCCTCGAGGGGGGAGATGTTGAAGAACGACGGATCGAACTCGTCGATGGCGCTCAGGAAGCCGCCGCAATAGCCGATGCCGGCGCTGCGCAGGTCGCGGTCGTCGCTCGGCCACTGCTGCAGTGTCCTCCTCTCCGTCGGAAGCGCTCGGATCGAGTCCGTCCCCCGCGCGAGGTTGTCCCAGAACGCCCTCGGGTCGTCGGCGCCCGGAAAGCGGCAAGACATCCCGATGATCGCAATGGCGCCCGCGGCCGCAGGAGACTCCGCCTCGGTCGCTCTGTCCCCGTCGGGTCGCGGAGGACTCCGGAATGCTGCCACCTGGCTCGTGGCCGTATGCGCCTGCGCTGCGTAAGCCGAGCCGCCGAACAGCGCCCTCGGATCCACACGCCGCTCCCGGGCCGGGGGCGCGGCCTCCCGGCTCGCCGCGGGCGCCTCCGCCGCTCTGGCCGCTGAGCCGACGAGCGCTCCCAGGTCTACACGAGCACGCGGCTCCTCTACACGAGCACGCGGCTCCCGAGTCCGAGGCGCGGTCTCTCGGCCGGCCTTCGCGGGCGCCTCCGCCGCCGCGGGCGCCTCCGCCGCCGCGGGCGCCGAACCGTTGAATACCCCGCCGCCCCGCTCGGGGCGCGGCTCCCAGGCTCCGAGCGCGGCCCTCTGGCCCGCCTTCGCGGGCGCCTCCGCCGCCACGGGCGAGCCGCCGAACGGCGCTCTCGAGTCCACCGGCGGTGGCGGGGACCCCCGCCCGTCTTCTTTCTCGCCGTCCCTCGCGCCCGGCTCGGGCCATGAGATCGCAATATGCTCCGCCAGCCTGGAGATCGAGCCGTAGTCGAACAGATCGATCGCCTTCAGCTCGATCTCGAGCTCCGAGTTGACGTTGTTCACCAGCTCGATCGCAATGATCGAGTCCACGCCGGCCTCGGCGAACGCCTGATCTGCGGTGAGCTCCGAGGGATCCATGTGGAGCACCTCCGCGGTCCGTCGGCGGAGCAGCTCTTCCACCGCGGCGACGCGCGTCCTCCTGGCCGCCGTGGGCCGTGCTCGATCGCCAGGTCGCGCCGGCCCCGGGGCCGAGTTTTCGTCGCCGCCGCATACCGAATATTCGGCGATGGGCCCCTCCTCCGCCCGGTCGACACGCGCGTCACGCTCTGCGATGAGGACCGCCTGCGGGAGGCTGGCCTCGTCTTCCTGACCTGGGAGACCGAAGCTCGTGCAGCAGGCAAAGCCCTCGCTGTCCAGCAGAGATCGCCACATCGGTGGGCTCAGCAGCGGAGCGTGCGGCAGCCGGACCTCCGGATCCTGGTATCGCCACCAGCCATCCAGAAAGCCGAACGTCATGGTCAGGAAGGAGCTGAATTGAGTGGCTTCATTCAGCATCAAGCATCCGCCCGGGACCAGAACGCCCCTGATGCGCCGCAGCGTCTCCTTGAGCTTCAAGCAGACGTGAAGGACGTTCGAGGCGATCACCGCATGAAAGCCGTGACGCGCGAGGCCCTGTCGCAGGAAATCCTTATCGATGTCCAGGAGCTCGAACTTGACGAACGGATAGCGAGCAGAGAGCCGCCTCCGTCCGTGGTCCAGGAACGCGAGGGATACGTCGGTGTAGGTATACTCGACTACATCCGCGAGCTCCTCGAGCCCCTCGACGAGCATGGCGCTTGTCGCGCCCGTCCCGGCGCCGAGCTCCAAGATCCTGATCTTCTGGCCTCTGTTACGATTGCGCCACAGCTCGACGACAGCTCTGAGCGCCACGAGAAGGACGCGGTTGAAATGCGACGCCCCAGGCGACTCGGCGTAGACTGGCTCGAGGAGCGCGAGCGACGAGCCCGGAAAGAGCACCTCGGTGGCGGAGATCTCTCCGCCGAAGAGCCTGGAACAGGAGGCCCCGCTCTGATCGAAAAGCTGGACGTGGGGCTTGAGCTCGGGGAACGCCCGGAGGAGATCGCTCTTCTTCTTCGCCAGTAGCCGCGCGACCCCCTGGGCGTCGCCCGGCGGCAGCTCCGCGGTCGCCTGGATCCGACCCTCGTCGAGATGGATCCACCCCCTGCGATGAAGCATGTGCAGCGAGGCTTCGAAGAGTCGATGATATTTCTCGATGATCCCGAGAGTGCGCCAGAGCGAGCCCATCTGATGCTCCTCTCCGGCGGACAGCAGTATTCCACAGCGTTTCAGGTATTCGAGCAGTGCAAGCGCTGCGAGGGCGTTCAGCCCGGAAAGCCGTTTTTCGACAGAAGCCGTGAGATCCGGGGGCGCGTGCCGCTCGGCCATGAGCTCATGAACGCGGGACGCCGCCTCTTCCAGGAATGATGGGCCACCTGAGGAACCGGTCTGGCGCGAAAAATGAGAAGACTTGTCCACCGAGTCAACCCCCTCTGGTCGACGTAGCAGCTACGTGCGTCACGCGCATCGCGCAATTTGCTCAGGATCTACCACCATGCCACAATGGCTAACAAAAAAAACCCGAATAATTTCGATAATTTGCATACCCGCGTGGCACCGTAATGTTAGAGCGGGTGCTGGCCGGTCTTGGTACACTCCTCTGAGCCCTGCGCTCCAACGAACCCCTCTTATGGCCCGCCTGCGCTCCGAGCCCCCCCGGCAAGCGTACCAAGCCCGGCCAGTCTAACGATTTTCAAGCGCGCGAAGATCACGTGTCTATCTTAAATCATCAAGATATCAAGACCGTGCAGGCAGCCATACTGAGCAAGCAGCGAGCACATGAGGGGATAGAACGCCCCGAGGATGTCGGTCGCTAGATGCCCCCGTCGTCAGATGCCCCCGTCGTCAGATGCCCCCTTCGCCGTTGGTATGCCAGTTTACCAGGGAACGTCCGGCCGTCAAGAGGCTCGAATTAGTGCAGCAGTTATCGAAAAATGCACCATCACAACCCTCCTTCCCCTCCTTCCTGCCAATGCTTCGGCGCTCACCCAGAAATGACCCACCGAGCCGTCACGTCCGTCGGAATACGCATCTGTTCGTTCCCGCTTCCCCCCTTCTCCGTAGGCTGCTCTCGCTCTCACATCGCAACGCGAATCTATGGCGACGGCCCGGACCACGCGAGGATGGGGTCTACAGAACGAGTACTCAAGGTGAAGCAGCAGAAGTACTCCTGCCGGTGTGGAGGAGTCGTCGAAACCGCACTGCGCGATTCGCGGCGGACGCCAATCTATCGACCTCGCGATCAAGGTCGCGTTGGACAAGTACCTCGATCACCTGCCCCTGGCGCGACAGGAGTACATCCTGCATCGCCATCGGCTGGAGGTAACGACTCAGGCTCTGTGGGATCAGGTTGACGCGATCGCACGCCGACTCGCGCCGACAGACGCAATCATTCGCGGTCAGTGAACCTTCACAGCCGCAGCGACCTTGAGCCCGCGGGGTAAGTTGAATCGCCGGCGAGTGCGACGCAAGGTCGCGACGAACTCCTGGACGCCCGACCCCTGCGCCGGCCTCGCAGCGGACGCGAGCTCCTCGGGAGCATCCTCTGTGTCGCGTGCATCCGACTGAAAGACGATGCCGCAGTCATAGCCGAGGCAGAGCCATTCGAATTCAATCTTCGAGTCTCGAACGAACTCCCACCATGCCTTCATTTCGTGAAGCGCGCTTTGGGCCCCCAGGTTGACCATCTCGTCGAACACGAGAACAGTCCCCGATACGATTCGCGAGCGGAGTGAATCGAGGACGGTTGCAGTCGACACATACAGATCACAGTCGATGTGAACGAGCGAACATTGCTGAGGATGCTCTTTCATGAATTCGGGGAGTGTCCGATCGAACCAGCCCTCGACGAGCGTGACATTTTTTCGCACTTCGGGAGGACGTCTACTGAAGAACTGCTTCGACGCTTCCTTGCTGATGACACCCCACGCCTCTGGAAAGCCCTCGAAGCTGTCGAAACCAAACACTCTCTCGTCCGGACAGGCGTCGGCGATCCTATTTACGGTTGTGCCCGAGAACACACCGAACTCCATCACCAACCCGTCCAGACGCGCGACGTCGTCCAGCACGAAATCGAGCACCGGACGGTCGATTTCCTTGGCGTGAAGACGCGGTAGCTCGCGGTCCAAGAATTCCGCGTAAGCTAGATCGATATCCGCCTCGTTGATCGAGGTCATCGGAAAACCGAACGGATTCGTCAAAAATGGGTATCTGACTATTCTCATCTTCCAGTCCTTCGTACGAGGCGCGATGCCGCCCGAATCACACCAAGGTCCGCCGGCTCGCGAGGAGAGATGATCGAACCAGACTCACAGCAGATCCCCGGTGCCCTCGGGCGACATTCGCGGCCCTGATTGACGCTCGCCATCTTGGCGAGAAAAGCCATGTCCTGTCCACCATGAATTCCTGACCGGAGAGAAAGGCCGTCTCAATCGAGCCGCAGTCCGCCGCTCGAGACCTTACGCCGGCGTGACGTAGGCAATATCACACAACCGAGCAAACTCGTTGGATCTGTTGGTTTTGTAGGCGGATCAGTGGATGGTGCTTTTGGACGTTATGTCAACTGGCTGTCGTTGGCATAAAGTTTTCGACAAATCGGAATGGCTTTGCGCGGACTACCCTCTCATCATCTGGCTCGCTTTCGGCCTGCTGGCGCTGGTTCTCACCTGCTCCGGTCCTGTGCCACCTCGGCCGCCATCCCCTACAGTGCCGGCCAAGGCCAAGGCGCGATAGAGAGCGACTGTGGAGGACGCTCCGCCTGGAGGGGGCTCCGACGCCGCTCGCCATCAGGAGCATTCTGGAGACCACGGTACCGCTCCGTCCACCCTCCTGGGAAAGCGACGCCGTGCTCAAAACCTCTCCATGCGGCGAGGAGGCCCGCCTTCCGCGCCGCGCGAGAAACGGGTAGCGCGGCAGCCCTGTGTGTCAGTAGAATGGCGGAATCTTGAACTCTGAACGAGGTTGTAGTGGAAAATTATATTATGACCAAACGTCCGCGCTTCGCCCGGCTTCGCCACTCCATCTCGCTCGGCCTTATCGCTCTGTGCGTTGCCTGTGGCCAGGCACCGACCGATGCCGGCGGACCGCGTGGCGACGACACCACGGCGGAGATCCCGTCCCTGAACGGGGATGTCGCGTTCTCCACGCCTAGCCAGACGTTCAGGGATCAGATCCAGGTGGAGATGTCCACCACGATGGCGGGGGCGGAGATCCGCTATACGGTGGACGGGCAGCGACCGACCGCGGCCTCCACGCTGTACACGGGCGAGCCCGTGACCCTCACCACCACGACGCAGGTCCGCGCGCAGGCCTTCGTGGGGAGCGCCGCGAGCGGCGCGGTGAGCACCGGCATCTACATCGCGCGCACCGTCGACGCGACCTCCGACCTCCCCATCATGATCATTGACGGTTACGGCGAGGGCAAGCCGACCGACAAGGAGATCTACTTCGATGCGGCGGTGATGATCTGGGAGCCGGTCAACGGGGTGGCCTCGATCGCCTCGCTGCCCACGATGGCGATGCGCGGGGGGTATCACGTGCGCGGCCAGTCGTCGCGGAACTTCCCGCAAACACCCTACAAGCTCGAGCTGTGGGACAACGACGACAAGGACCTCGACTACCCGGTGCTGGGCATGCCCGCCGACTCGGACTGGGCGCTGATCCCGCCCTACTACGACCGCACGTTGATCCGTAATCCGTTCACCTTCACCCTCGGCCGCGACATGGGCCTCGAGGCGCCGCGCAACGAGTTCGCCGAGGTCTACCTGAACTACGACGCGCGCTCCATCGGCGAGGCGGATTACCAGGGCATCTACTGGATCTCGGAGACCATCAAGAACAACAAGGTCCGCACCGATCTCAAGAGCCTCGAGGAGACGGACCGGGCGCTGCCCGATATCAGCGGCGGTTACATCTTCAAGTTCGACCAGGCGGCCGCCGAGGAGCCGAAGCTCACCTGCACCGGCGCGGACCCCCTCCCGTCGTTCGGAGGCTTCGGGGGCCCGGGCGGAGGCCCGCGCCCCGACGAAGGCGGCACGTGCTGGATCGATCTCGAGGTCGTGGATCCCGATCCCCTGAACGACGAGCAAGCGACCTGGCTGACGCAGTACATCCAGCAGTTCCACGACACCGTCCATCAGACGCCGATCGGCGATTACTCGGCGTACATCGACGTGCCGTCGTTCATCGATTACCTGATCATCAGCGAGCTGACGTTCAACGTGGATGCGTACGTGCGGAGCTGCTATTACCACAAGGATCGCGATCAGAAGCTCAAGGCCGGCCCGCTCTGGGACTACAACTTCGCGCTCGGCGGCGTGGGCGCCCAGAGCCCGACGCCGGCATCGAACGGCGAGACCGGCTGGCGCTTCAGCGGCCAGAGGAACGTCAACAACTGGTATCAGAAGCTCACCGCAGATCCGGCCTTCATGGCGCAGGTGAGGACGCGCTACACGGCGCTTCGCCAGACGCTCCTGTCCGAGGCCGCGATCGAGCAGCGCATGAACGAGCTGAGCGCGCCGCTCGCGCAGGCCGCGGTCCGCGACCTCGCCAGGTGGCCGGTGTCGGACATCATCGAGTCGAGCGAGGGCTTCCTCGGCGGCCCCACCGCGCCGACGTGGGAGGGGCAGCTGCAAGTCATGCGCGACTTCATGATGGCCCGACTCGCCTGGATGGACGCCAACTTGCCGTGACACGTCCGGGACGGGGAGCTCTCGACGCAGATCGGATGGCAAGGCTCCGGGGAAGGCTTCGAAGAGGCGTTCCACGCCCGGTGCTCACCCAGGTGGCGTCGCGGCCCGCCCGTCGCGTGGCGGCACCGACGTCGACCGATGTTTTCCCATCCGGCTTCCGGGGTTAAGCTCCCTTCCGGTGAGCACCTGGTGCGCCGTCTGCGCGTGGCTGCTGAAGGACGCCGATCGCGCCTGCATCAGGTGCGGTGCACCGGTGCAGGGGCTCGCCGCGCAGCCCGCGCTCGCGTTCCAGGCGGGCGGCTTCTCGGGGCCGTCGCCGCCGGGCTCGCCTGCGCTTGCAACGCTCCCGGGCGGCTCCTCGCCCTGGCCACCCGGTCCCGGGCCGGTCGAGGTGTTCATCTCGCACGTGCCGGCGGATGAACGCCATCGCGCGCGGCTCGAGGTGCACCTCGGTCTCATGATGCGGCAAGGGCTGCTCCGCACGTTCCACCGAGGGCGCGTGCGCGCCGGGGAGGTGGTCGACGCCGCGGTGGCGGCCAGCCTCGAAGGCTCCTGGCTCGTCCTGCTCCTGGTGAGCGCCGATTACCTCGCTTCCGAGGAGTGCTTCGCGTGCGAGGTGCTCCATGCGCTCATCCGCCACGAGCGCAGCGAAGCGCAGGTGGTCCCCGTGCTCCTCCATGCGTGCGACTGGGCGAGCGCGCCGTTCGGCAGGCTCACGGTGCTCCCCACGGGGAGCAAGCCCGTCTCGAGCTGGCGCAATCGCAACGAGGCATGGGCAGACGTGGCGCGCGGCATCCGGCGCCTCGTGGAAGCGCGTGCGAAGAGCGCCCTCGCGACGCACGAGATTTGCTTTGGGGGCGCTCCGCTGGGGGCGCCCTCTCCACCCTCTCCGGGCTGCGCGCCCGGCGCCACCCGCCACGGGGACGGCCGCGCAATCGAAGAGGACCGCCGGTACATCCCCTCGTCGTGGCCGCCTCCGCCGCCCCAGGGCGCTCCTGCCCTGTCGTGGCCCGGCAGCAGCGACCCCCGCACGGACGGCGGCGCCCCCGCGCAGCGGCGGCACACCCGGCTCTTGCTCCCCGCGCCGCCCGCGGACTTCCTGGGCCGCGAAGACGACATCTCCGATCTCCTCCAGAACCTCGGCCCCGCGGGCGCCGCGATCATCGGCCCCGCGGGCGTCGGGAAGACCACGCTCGCCCTCCGCCTCGCCCTGGAGCTCGAACCTCACTATGCCGAGCGGCGGATTCACGTCGAGCTCGGGGGCGCGGGCGCCATGTCCCTGCATCCGACCCTCGCGATGGTGCGCGTCCTCGAGAAGATCATCGCGGACTTCAAGCCTCCGGGCGATGCGGCGACGCTCGAGGCGATGTACCGCCACACCCTCTCTTCCACCCCCGCGCTGCTGCTCCTCGACGATGCAAGGGATCCCGAGCAGGTGGCGCCGCTCGTCGCCGGCTGCACGCGGTCCCTCTTCCTGGTCATGTCGTCGCAGCCGCTCGCGCTCCCGGGGCTGTACACGCGGCAGCTCGGCGCGCTCTCGGCGGACGACGCCAGCGCTCTGGCGTGCGCCCTCGCTCCGCGCCTGGACGAGGCCGGCGCCAGAGCGCTGGCGGCGCAGTGCCAGTCCCTGCCGCTCGCGATCCGGGTGGCCGCGAGCGCGCTCGCCGCGGAGGCGACCCTGGCTCCGGCCGACCATCTCGATCGGCTCCGGGCCGCGCTGCGCCGGCTCCGCCCAGCCGAGGCGGCGCTCTGCTCGAGCGTCGACCTGCTCCCGCGCGGCCTGCAGCAGACGTGGTGCAGGCTCGGCGAGCTCGACGAGGACTTCGATGCCACGGTGGTCGCGCAGGTCAGCGGTGTGACGCCGGAGCTCGCGCGCGAGCAGCTCCGCGAGCTCGAGACGCGGGCCCTGGTCGACCGGGCCCCCGCGCAGGATCGCTGGAGCATGCACGAGCTCGCGCGCGGCCACGCCCGAAGGCACGGCTACGACTGCGCCGCTCCGGGACTCGTCAGTGGACCGAATGCCGGTTGAACGGCGCCTCGCGGATTGTCAGCTCCAGCTCCCCTCGCGCCGCGCTGCGCGATGTCACGCGCGAAGAGCGCCGTACGCCGCCGCCACTGCATGTCAGCGGCGCTCAAGCCGGCCCGCGGCGAGCGCTCCGTCGCCGAGGAGCGCCTGCGCGCCGAGCGCGATCATCAGGAAGGCGACATACTCCCAGCCGCCCCCCTGGCCGGCGAACATCCAGCCGTTGGGGAGGTGCACGAGCAGCGCCCCGGCCATCACGGGCAGGAGCGCCAGCGCGACAAGGCGCGTCCTGAGCCCGGCCAGGAGCGCCGCCCCGCCGAGCAGCTCGACGAGGAACACCGGGTACGCCGTCCAGCCCGGGAAGCCGCTCGCCGCGAAGAACGCCACGGTGCCCGGCAGCGTGTACACGAACGGCTTGGCGAGCGCGTGCGCCAGGAACACGGCGCCCAGCCCGACGCGCAACATCAGCGCGGCCAGCTCGGCCGAGCGGGGAACGGAGAGGATCTTGTCGAGACGGCTCATGGGTGATGCCTCCATGACCCGAGGAATAAGCCCCGGCGCAGCGCGACGGTAGAGCGCGCCCGGGAACGAACTGTTCTTCAGGGAGAACGATGCGTCGCTACGCCCACGAGGTCCCGCGAAACGCGGCCGCGAGGTGCTCGATGAGCCGCCGCACCCGCGCGGGTGGGCGCCGGCCGGCCGCGTGCACCGCGTAGATGCCCATGGGCCGGGGCGCGAAGGCGTCGAGCAACGTGACCAGGCGCCCCGCCCGGAGGTCCTCGTCGACCATGAAGCGCGGGAGCACCGCGAGGCCGATCCCGGCCACGGCCGCCTCGCGGAGCGCCGTGCCGTTGCCGGCCGTGAGCGGGCCGGAGACGGGGACGGAGACGCGCCCCGAGGCCCCGTGGAAGCGCCACTCGTCCTCGACGCGCAGGTGGAGGTAACGCAGGCAGTCGTGGCGCAGGAGATCCCCCGGCTGCTCGGGCCGCCCCCGCCGCTCGAGGTAGCCCGGCGCGCCGACCACGAGCAGCGCCGTCGTGGCGAGCTTTCGCGCGACAAGGCTCGAGTCCTTGAGCTTCGTGATCCGGATGGCCAGATCCACGCGCTCCTCCACGAGATCGACAAGCCGGTCGTTCAGCACGAGCTCGACGTGCGCGCCCGGGCTGGCCCGCAGGAACCGAGAGAGCGGCTCCGCCAGGTACATCTGCGCGAAGCTGACCGGCGCGTTGAGCCGGATGCGGCCCCGGTCGGCGTCGGACGCGCCCCGCAGCGCCGCCGCGGCCTCCTCGAGCACGCGCGCGCAGCGGGCGTAGAGGTTCATGCCGGCGTCCGTGACGGTGAGCTTGCGCGTGGTGCGCACCAGCAGCCGCTCGCCGAGGCGCTCCTCCAGGCGCGCGACCCGGGTGCTCACCATCGACTTCGACACCCCGAGCCCGGCCGCGGCCGCGGTGAAGGAGCGGCGCTCCACGACGCGGGCAAAGCACAGCAGGCCAGGCAGGTCGTCGAAGAGCGGGTCGATCATGCCCCCACTGTGCGCGGCGGGGCGGATTGTTCGCAAGGAAGAACACCGTCCACGGCGGCGAGGACGGCAGTCCTCGACGAGCGCAGCGCCACGGAGGCGGCGAGGCGGCCGCCGCGACGGGCCGGCGAGACGTTCTGCACCTCTCCTGGTACAAGCGCGCACGCAGCGTCGCAATCTGCCACAACCGCGCGCCCGGCGCATCGCCGCGCGCCGGAGAGGACACGTGCGATCCTCAGCGCAGAGCGCCTCCGAGCGTCCGTGGAAGCGGCGCAGTGCGACCTGGCATGGACGGTGCTTGAGCGTCGTGCTCGATAGCGGGCCCGCGGCGCATTGCTGCGAATCGGGCTACGCGTGAGGCCGCCATCCGAAATTCTGGCGAGCTGCGAGAGAGGAAACAACGATGCAAAAGTATCTCTGGGCTTCTTTGGCCACGACGTTCTTCCTGGTTGGGGCCGCCGGCTGTGACGACGCTGCGGACGCCGTGAACGACGTGCTGCCCGGCGAGGCGTCGCGCGAGGCGCGCATAACACAGATCGCCGAGGCGGCGTGCGACCGGTACGCCGACACCGAGGCGGGCTGCCCCGGTTACGGCACCGACGACCAGACCTACGCGACGGAAGAGGACTGCCAGCGCGATTTCGAGGATCGCGCTGGCGAGCTCTGGCCCGCGACCGAGTGCGGATCGGGACAGATCAACGATAGCCGCTACGACGTCTGCGAAGAGCGCGCAAAGGCGGTCGCCTGCTCGGAGGGTATCTTCGACGCGATCGCCGCGCTGGATGAGTGCAGCGCCGGGAGCGTGTGCACGGATCCCGCCGACAAGTGACGCCCCCTCTCGGCGGGCTGCTGCTGTACGGGCAGCCCGCCGAGAGGCAAGTCGTGGTCAGACTCGAGCGCACCGACACCTACGAGCTCGACGCCAACCGCGAGCACACAGCGCTCCGCTGCCCCTGACGGGCACGCCCGGGCCGCGTCCGCCCTTCACTCCGCAGTCAGCCATGGGGAGCGTGAGCACGCCGTCCCAGACCTCGATGTCGCGTGGTGACCCACATACGAAATGTGGCCTCCTCCTCAGGCGAGGTCGCCCCGGGCTCGTGGATCCCCACGACTCTCGAAAAAGAGCAATCCACGATACCGAAGACACGTCCGCCGTACGGGCCTGGAGCTCCGCTGCATACCGCGAGGCTCGACGCTGGGTTCCGTCCCGGGTTATCCTTTGCTGATCCGAACCGAGCACGGCGTCGTGTCTCGCGACGTCGCGGCACGCCATGGCACTCGTGAACTCAGCAGGAGGAACGCAAGATGTGTCAGAAGCTCTGCGGAAATAACTCGATCCACGACCAGGAGCCGGCGAAGCCGGGCGCCTCTCGTCGCCAGTTTCTCGCGGTGGGGGCTTCAGCCCTCGGCGCCGCGGCGACCTTCTCGGCTCCCGCGTCAGCGCGGGGGCCGGCGGAGCACGACGACCTGCCGCGGCACACCGGCACCGGGCACCGGCGCTACCTCCTGAAAGGGGGCGCCGTTCTCAGCATGGATCCGAACGTGGGGGACTTCGCCCGCGGCGACGTGCTCGTCCAGGGCTCGAAGATCATCGCGGTCGGGCCGAACCTGCACGCCCCAGGCGCGACGATCATCGACGCAAGAGGGATGATCGTGATGCCGGGGTTCGTCGACACCCATCACCACCAGTACCAGACCGCGCTGCGGAGCTTCCTGTCGGACGGCCTGCTGGCCGACGACGGGCTGCCGCACGGCGAGAAGAACTACCTCGACTATATCCACTCCACCATCACGCCGGTCTTCAGGCCGGCGGACGCCTTCATCGCCGTCCTCGCCTCTTCGCTCAGCCAGCTGGACGCCGGGGTGACCACGGTCGTCGACACGTCGCAGGTGGGTCATACTCCGGAGCACACCGATGCGGTCATCGAGGCGCTGCAGGAATCGGGCCGTCGCGCGCTGTTCGTGTACTCACCGGGTGCGGGCCCCGGCAACATCTTTCCGAACGACCTTGCGCGGCTGCAAAGCGGGTACTTCTCCTCGAGCGACCAGCTCCTGACCCTCGCCATGGGCGGGGAGCTGTTCGACCCCGCGTTCCGTGATTACTGGGCGATCGGGCGGCAGAATGGCCTGCCTATCGTGACTCACCTCGTCGGCGGCCTCGGCCAGCAGACGCTCATCGAGCAGCTCGACAGCGAGGGCCTGCTCGGGCCTGATCTCGAGTTCATCCACGCCAGCGGCATCTCGGCCGGTTCCTGGCAGGCGATCGCCGATGCAGGTGTGAACGTCTCGGTCGCGGCCCCGATCGAGATGACCATGCGGCACGGCATGCCTCCGATCCAGGCCGCGCTCGATCTCGGCGTCCAGCCCTCGCTCAGCACCGATGTCGAGTGCACGATGACCGCGGACTTCTTCACCCAGATGCGGACCGTCTTCACGCTTCAGCGGGCGCTCATCAACGAGCGCGCGCTGGCCGGAGAGACGGGTCTGCCCGAGCTCCTCACGTGCCGCGACGTGATCCGCTTCGCCACGATCGAGGGGGCCCGGGTGGCCCAGCTCTCTCACAAGATCGGCACGCTGACGCCGGGCAAGGAGGCAGACATCATCCTGCTGCGGGCGGATGCCATCAATGTGGCCCCGCTCAACAATGTGCCGGGGGCCGTCGTGACGTTGATGGACCGCAGCAACGTGGACACCGTCATCGTCGCGGGACGGATCCGGAAATGGCGAGGGCACCTGGTCGACGTGCACATGCACCACCTCCGCGCCGCCCTCGAGGCGTCCAGGGACTACATCTTCGACGCGGCGGGAGTCGAGCGCGAGCTCTTCTGAGGGCGGTAGCCCGACCCCCCGCGCAGCTCGACCTGGTGCCTCCGCACGCAGCCAGCGCGGGTTGCCGGGTCGATCGACGGGTGTTACCGTCCGCTGCATGAAGATCGCCATCGTTGGACCTGGCGGGATCGGAAGCACATTTGCGTTTCAGCTCGCGCGAGCGGGGCACGAGGTGACGGTTGTCGCTCGTGGAAAGCGGCTCGATCACCTGCAGCGAGACCAGGCCATCGTGAACGCCTCGGGCCAGCGTGCCGAGGTGAACGTGAGCGCCGCGCTCGACACGACGGCGGCGTGGGACCTCGTGCTCGTGACGGTGCTCGCGTCGCAGGTGGACGCGGTGCTGCCCGCGCTGGCCGCCAGCGCGGCGAGGACGGTGATGTTCATGTTCAACACCTTCGAGTCGCTCGGCCGGCTCCAGGGTGCGGTCGGCTCGGCGCGCTTCGCCTTTGGCTTCCCCGCGATCCTGGCGACCGTCGATGACGGCAAGCTGACGTCGAAGATCGTCTCCCGGGGCATGGTCACCACGGTCACCGACGCAGCCTGGGCGAAGGTCTTCACCGACGCAGGCATTCCCAGCGTCGTGCATTCCGACATGGAAAGCTGGCTGCGGACGCACGCGGCGCTCGTCGCGCCTGCGATGGTTGCCATCCTCACGGCCCATACGCGGAGAGCAGGCGTGTCGTGGACCGAATCGATGAACCTGGCGCGCGCCATGGTTGAAGGACTTCGCCTTGTGCGTCAGCTCGGAAACACCATCACCCCGGAGCCGATGGCGTGGCTGAGCCGCTTGCCCCAGCCGATGCTCGCCACGTTCCTGTGGACGCTCAGCAGGCTCGAGATCGTCCGCAAGACGGGCGCCGCTGGGCCCGGCGAGCCGCGCACGCTGATCGACGCGATGGCCGCCGCGGCCCCCGGCCAGACGCCGGCGCTGCTCGCCATCAGGCCCTGAAGACAGCCAGAGGGGCAGCCGAGCCGCGTCTCAGCGCGCCGGCGCGTTGACGAGGCGAGCCGCGCACCGGCCGTCCTTGCAGAGGCAGCCGCCGCCGCAATCCATCGTCCCTGGCCGGCACTCTTGCGTGCACATCAGCCCTTCCTCGCACGCGGGCGCCGTGGCCTTCGCGACGCAGGCGGCCGGGTGGCACCCGCAGACGGGCACACAGTCCGCGTCGCTCTGGCACGGGTCGCTGCCCGCGACGATCGTCTCGTCCGTCGGGGTGGCCGCGGGCGGCGTGGCCGGATCCTGCGCCGGAGGCGTTTTCGAGCCGGGGGGCTCGTGCGACGACGCCCCGCACGCAGCACAGCAGAGCACGGTGACCAGGAGGAGCCCCATCGAGCGCGCGATGATGTGTCTCATGTGCGTGCTCTCTCACGGATCAACACGAGCTTCCACCCTCACCTGCGAGCTCCTGCGCCCGGCAGGCCGCTCCCCCGGGGCCCTCGGCCGCCCCCCGAGCGACATCGACGCTCAGGCGACCTCGTGTACGCGTCCGCGCCGTGAGCCGCTGGGCGGTGCCGGCACATCACGCGAGCGCCCGGATCGCGCGCACCACCGCCTCGACGTCCGCCTCGGAGTTGAGCAGGCTCGGCGCGACGCGGGCATAGGAGATCCCGTACGGCGACGTCGACGCGATGATCTTCCGCTCGCGGAGCTTCCCCACGACGGCCGCCGGCGTCATCCCCGCCACCTCGAAGCAGACGAGCCCCGCGGAGATCGCGCCGTCGAGCGGCGTGTGAAGCGTGACGTGGCGCATGCCCTTGAGCCCCTCCTTGCACTGCCGGTTCAGCGCGTGGATGCGGTCCGCGACCTTGCCCTTGCCGATGCGCCGGTGGAACGCGAACGCCGCGGGCAGCGCCCAGCGGTGCTCGAAGGAGTGGAACCCTCCGGGAGACATCATGTTGGCGGTCGTCGGCGGCGCCGGCTGCCCCCGCAGCCAGGCGCCGTATCCGTCACGGCCGAAG
This sequence comes from Sorangium sp. So ce590, assembly GCF_051521365.1. Lineage (NCBI taxonomy): Bacteria > Pseudomonadati > Myxococcota > Polyangiales > Polyangiaceae > Sorangium > Sorangium sp. So ce590. The sequence continues at coordinate 1,086,260 of NZ_CP150346.1, read as the reverse complement.
TGCGGGATGCTCGGGCGGAGCATCGGCCAGAGCTCGGCCCTGCCCCAGAGCACGCCCGTGCCCCGCGGCCCCAGGATCCATTTATGACAGCCGGCCGCGAAGAAATCGCAGCCGAGGTCGGCCATCGTGACGTCTTCGACCCCGAAGCCGTGCACGCCGTCCACGCAGCAGACGACGCGATCCCCCGGCGCCCGCCCCTGATTTGCCCTGGCGACGACCTCCGCGACGGCGCGCACCGGCGTCTTCACCCCTGTGCTCGAGTGCACCCACGTGATCGCCACGACCCGCGTGGCCGGCGTGATCGCCCGCTCGATCGCGCCCGCCATCGCCGTCGCCGTCGCCGCGCCGCTGCTCTCGTAGAGCGCGATCTTCCGCACCGCCGCGCCCGTCCGCTCCGCCGCGAACCGGAGCGACTCGTGCGTGGAATAGTGATCGTGCACCGTCGTGAGCACCTCGTCCCCGGCCCCGAGCGGCAGGCCGAGGTACAGCGAGGCGAGCCCCATCGTCGTGCTGTCCGTCAGCGCGATCTCCTCGGCGCGGGCGCCCATGTACGCCGCGGCGGCCTCCCGCACCGGCGCCGGATCCTCGTGCTCGTGGAGCGCGTCCACCGGGTTCTCGTCGAGCTCCCTCCGCAGCGCCTCGATCGCCTCGCGCACGGGCCGCGGGTGCGAGGCGAGCAGGAAGCTCGCCATGTGGATCCACGCCGGCGACACCTCGATCTCGTCCCGGACGCGCTGCCATGCGTCGGCCGGCGCCCGCGGCCGACCGCCCGCGGCCTTCACCGCCTCCGGGGCCGCGCAGCCCACGGCGCCGAGCGCCAGCAGGCCTTCGAGCAGGCTTCGCCTGGGTAGCTTTGTCGTCATCTGCAGCTTCCTCCCTCCGTGCCGGCGCAGCCCCTCCGGAGCCGCAGGATCGCTCGCCCACGAGCGCTCCGATGCCGCGAGCAGGGATGTTCTCCCTCGCCGCGCCGGCCGCGAGTATGCACGGGCGCCGCGAATGAGCAGTAACCAACTGTAAAGATTCAGCTTTTTACAGCGCGCAGCGAGGGGCGGATCGCGGTATTCCGCGCTGTCGGCTCCGTCCCGTCACGCCGCACCAGCGCGAGATTCCTGGCTCGCCGTGAGGACTGCTATCCCCGCGCGCTCACGGCGCCGGGCTCGGATAGCGGGCGTGGATCTGGTCGATCTCGGCGAGCACCTCCTTGCCGAGCACCACGCCCGCGCTCTTCACGTTCTCGTCGAGCTGCTCGAGCGTGGTCGCCCCGATAATGGTGCTCGCCACGAACCAGCGGCTGCGCACGAAGGCGAGCGCGAGCGACGCCGGGGTGAGGCCGTGCGCGCGGGCCAGCTTCACGTAGGCCTGCACCGCCTCCTCCACGTTGGGCTTCCGGTAGCGCTGGCCGAAGGTCTCGAACCGGGCGAGGCGCGAGCCCGGCGGCGGTCCGCCGAGGTACTTGCCCGTGAGCAGGCCGAAGGCGAGCGGGCTGTACGCGAGCAGCGACACGTTCTCGCGGCGCGAGGCCTCCGCGAGCGCCGAGTCGAACGTGCGGTTGACGAGGCTGTAGGCGTTCTGGATCGCCACCGGCCTCGGGAGCCCCAGGTGCTCCGCGGTGCGGCTGAACTGCGTCACTCCCCAGGCGGTCTCGTTGCTGAGCCCGAGATATCGGACCTTGCCGTCGCGGATCACCTCCGCGAACGCCGCGAGCTGCTCGGGGATAGGGGTGCTCGAGCGCTCGCTCGACGGATCGTAGGCGGTCGCGCCGAACTGCGGCACATACCGATCCGGCCAGTGGATCTGGTAGAGATCGATGTAATCGGTCCTGAGGCGCCGCAGGCTGTCCTCGACCGCGCGCCGCACGTTCGCGCGGTTGACCGCGAGAGACCCGTTGCGGACCCACGGGATAGGGCGGCCCGGCCCCGCGATCTTTGTGGCGAGGACCACCTTGTCGCGCGGCTTCTGGCTCAGCCACTCGCCCACGTAGCTCTCCGTGCGCCCCTGCGTCTCGGCGCGGGTCGGCACGGGGTACATCTCGGCCGCATCGACGAAGTTGATGCCCGCGTCGAACGCGTGGTCGAGCTGCGCTTTCGCGTCGTCGAGCGTGTTCTGCTCGCCGAACGTCATCGTCCCAAGGCAGAGCTCCGAGACCCGGAGCTCGCTGTCACCCAGCTGTCGGTAGTTCATCGCTGTTCCGTTCCGTGGGGCGTCCAGTAGCACGGAGCGGCGGCATCGTCCACCATAACGGACATTATATCTTATATGGCGGACACGACCCCGGGCGGCGTGGCTGCGATCAACGAGCGCTGGAGTCGCGGCGTGAGCGCTTCGACGAGGAAGTCACGGAACGCCGCGATGCGATGGGGCAGGTACCGCGCGGAGGGGTACACGAGGTGCAAGGGCGCCCCGGAGGCCACGTGCGACGGCAGCACGCGCACGAGGCGGCCTCGCGCGACCTCGCGGGCGCACAGGACGGCCGGGAGGAGGCCGACGCCGACGCCCGCCAGCACCGCGCGCCGCGCGAAGCTGAGCTCGTCGACGGCGAGCGGCCCATCGACCTCCACCGTCTCGTCCCCCGCGGGCCCCTGGAGCGTCCACGCGGCGCGGCCGCGCGTCGCGCGAAAGAGGACGCACCGGTGCGCTGCCAGGTCGCCGAGGCTTCCGAGGACCCCGGCGCGCTCGAGGTACCGAGGCGAGGCGTACAGGGCATCTTCCACCTGCCCGATCTTCCGCGCGATGACCGAGCCGTCGCGGAGCGGCCCGGCCCGCAGCGCCAGATCGAAGCCCTCCTCCACGAGATCCACGACGCGCCCGGTGAGGACGACGTCGATGCGGACGGCCGGGTGGCGCCGCACGAACCGGGCGACCGCCGGCTCGAGCATCGCGACGCCGACGTCGACGGGCGCGGTGATGCGGATGGTGCCGCGCACCACGGCCTCGAGATCGGCCACCATCGCGGCGGCTTCCTCGAGGCTCGCGACGTCGCGCGACGCCCGCTCGTAGAACGCCGCGCCGGCCTCGGTGAGCCTCACGCTGCGCGTCGAGCGGTGCAGGAGCCGCGCTCCGAGCGCCTGCTCGAGGAGCGCGACCGAGCGGCTGACCGAGGATTTCGGCAGCCCCAGGACCCTGGCCGCCGCGGTGAAGCCCCGCTCATCGACGACGCGGACGAAGACGGCGATCCGGTTGAGGTCCATTGTTCGTCCCTGGAGAACAGCCTGTTCTAGAACACCTGTCTAGTGCGTTTACGAGCAACGATGCATCTTCTCTCCTGTGACCCACGGCCAGCGCGCCCCGGATGACCCGGGTGCGGCGAGCCCGGACCTCTTCGACGAAGGACAACCCGCCATGAACACCACGACCAGCACCACCACCCCGACCGCGACCCCCTCCCAGGCTGCCCGCTGGACGATCGACGCGGCGCACTCCAGCGTCTCGTTCTCCGTACGCCACATGATGATCTCGAATGTGCGCGGCGAATTCGAGGGCGTCTCCGGCGAGGTCCTCTACGATCCGCGGCTCCCCGAGGCGTCGAAGATCTCCGCCACGATCGACGCGGCGTCGATCCACACCCGCGAGGAGAAGCGCGACGCGCACCTCCGGAGCGCCGACTTCCTCGACGTCGAGACGTACCCGACGATCACGTTCGCCGGAAGGAGCGTCCGCCGTCGCGGCGACGGGCTCGATATCGTGGGTGACCTGACGATCCGCGGCGTCTCGCGCGAGGTGACGCTCGCGGTCAGCGAGCTCTCGGGCGAGCACCGCGATCCGTACGGCAACCGCAAGCTGGGCGCGACCGCCACGACCAAGATCCGCCGCAGCGACTTCGGGATGAGCTTCAACGCCGTCCTCGAGACAGGCGGCGTCCTCGTGGGCGACGAGATCTCGATCACCCTCGATATCCAGCTGCTCAAGCAGGCGTGAGCGCCGGCAGGGCCATCCGCCCGGCACCGGCGCCCACGAGCAGGCGACTCGCCTGCTCCCGCGGCCGCCCGGCCGCGCCCGGCGAGCAGCACGCGGCGTCGCGCGGCAGGCGCACCTTCACCTCATCGTGGGTCGTCATCTTTCCCATCGATCTCTCCTCGGTGTGGGGCGCGACGCGTCGATCCACGACCCGCGGCAGGGCGAGATCGCCTCGAGGCATGGGCCACGCAGGAGCGCGGCGCCGCGCTCGCGCCCTATCGCCGCCGTCTCCTTCGTTCGAGCCGGCCGTCATGCGCGCGCGGGACGCGGGCCGCACAGCGGGCGTAGCGCGTCGCGCTCGGCCGTGGACAGTACCGTGACCGGGCACGCTGGATTGCCGCTCGCGCGGTCGAAGAACGGATGTGGCCACGTCTTGCCGCGGACCTTCCAGGCGAGCACCTTCCGGATCGTGCGCGCGATGAGGCGCACGTTCGGCTTCACCGAACCAGGCGGCGGCTCGCCGATCGCGAACTTGCCGAAGAGCCGGCCGCGCGGCGCGCCGAAGACCTCGTCGCACGGGACTGCGCTCGGCGATTGCTGGAACAGCTCGGTGGCGAGGCCGACGAACGGCAGTCGCGGCGTCCACGTGTCGCCGAGCGGCGTCTTGCAACAGCTCGCGTACCAGCGATAGGTGCCCTTCGGCGTGAGACGCACGGCGGCGACGAGCTCGCTGCCGCGGTCGAACGAGACGGTCGAAGGAGCAACCTGCACGATGTCCGAGCCGCCGTGGTCGTCGAGCAGATCCGCGCAGCCGAGATGGTGCAGGAATGCCTGGCAGTCGTCGCAGTAGCAGACGACGCGGTTCACCGCGCTCGGCGCCACATCGCGCAGCCATCCGTGGAGCTTTCCGCAACGACACTGGAGCTCGACGTCTCGGAACATGAAGCTTGCGTATCACGCCTCGACGCGCGACGCGCGTGCTTCTCGCCGCCCTCGTGCCCGCCGGGAGCATCGTGGCGTTCAGCGGCGCCGACCCCGCGAATCACCCGTGCGCCAGCCGGCTCCTGCTGCGCGCCCACCGGGCGGTCTACGAGCACCGAGCGCCGGTGGGAGCGGCCTTCGAGGCGTCGCCCGTAGCGCTCACGGACACCGTCGAGGGACAGGGCGAGTCCATCGCGTACGAGGCTGAAGGATCCGGGTATTTCACGATGACCGAGCGCGAGGCCGCGCCGTATCCGCTCAAGCGCGTCGCTCGCCCGCAGGGCGCGTCGGCACGAACCACGCTGAAGCGACCCGCCGCGCGGCGGACGGCGGCTGACGGCCCCCCGATCACGGCCCCGTGAAACAGGACGGCATCGTCCTCGAGCGGCGCTGCCGGGTAGGCGTCGCCATCCTACGGGCAGCCGTCGCAGCGGAACTCGCGGAGCAGGTCCTCGAAGACGTTGATGTAGAGCAGCCGTCCGCCGGCGGGGAGGCTCTGGGCGCTTCGCTCGTTGACATCGCAGTCGAACCCCACCGCGGCCGATCCGGGCGAGCCCCGGTGCACCACCGCGTCCTGCCCGCAGATCCCCTCGTGCAGCGTCCCGGCAAGGTAGACCTGCTCGGGATCGAGCACGTCTCCGGCGACCGCCGCGGAGGCCCCGATGGCAGCGGCGGCGGCATGTGGCCGTGCCAGCGGGGCGGACGGACGCGCGCGCGACGCATTCGCCCCTGACGTTCTCTCATCGCTTCGCTGTTCGTCACCCCCGTGCGGGGCGTGGCCGGCGAAGGTCCTTGCTGGCGTCTCGTCCCCTGCCCCGTCACGGCTCCGGCGGAGACGCGAGCAGCTCCTCGCCGAGCGCCCGCAGCGCGCTCTCCAGCGCGGGCGGGTCGCTCCCCTCGATCTCCCATTCCTTCCGGCTGTAGTACTTCGCCGCGCCCCGCGGAGCACCGCTCAGATCGAGGCAGTAGTCGAAGCCCTTCACGTCGCACGGCCGCGCATCGAAGGCTGCCTCGTGCTTCGATTTGTCCTGCGGGAAGAGCAGCTGCACCTTGTCGTTGCCGCGGAGCTCGTAGCGGAACAGGGCAAACGAGCCCTCGTACTGGGACGCACGCCGGAAGATGCCGATCGGCTCGTCGGCGAGCAGCGCGATGAGCTCGACCTGATCCGTGTCGTTCCTCGGAATTCGCTCGATCCAGACGCGGCCGACCAGCGTCTTCGGGTCCGACCCGCGCGAGCTCAGGAGCCCGTAGCCGCCTGCGACCGCCGCGAGGGCGACCACCGTGACCGTCATCATCCTGGAAACGTGCTTCATGGACCGCATCCTACCACCTGTCCGGTGACGAGGCGGCCGCACGTGAGCTGACGCGTGGTCTCGGCGACGCGGCGGCCGAGGTGCTCGGCCGTGCGCAGATCGGCCTCCGGCGGCGCGACGTCAGGGCCCTTGCTCATCGGTCACCTTTCGTCTGCGCGGATCGTCATACACGTCGTGAGAGGAAGGCGCAACGTCGGCAGCATTCTTCAGGAGGTGTCCGGGATGTGATGTCGGGGGGCAACGTGAACCAGCGACGCCCCATGGCGATCTCTGCCATCGTTCGCATTTCGCGCGTTTCGCGCGCTCGCCCCTGCTGCTGGAGCAAGGGTGTCCTCTTGGATGCACAGATCAATCATCGACACATCGTCGCTTTCTCAGGAGGGCGGACGGCGCGCATCTCGTTCCGTCGCGAACCCGTGAATGCAACGTGACTGCACGACCGAAACAGCCGCACGAGGAGCTTGACTTCGGACCGTGTTTACGTGTTCCAATATCGAATCATGCCCGGTCTCCTCTCGCGCCGGGCATGCCTGTGCGAGACCCGCTTCAACAGCCACGGTGTAACCGGGCAGACGGCCGTTGCAGATGGGTGTACACGGTCGTGGGAAAAAGAGCTCTGGCCGGGAATTGACGGCGCCAGCGGCTGGGACTGGATCGTCAACTCCTTCAAGTGGGCCCGCGAGTACTGCCCGCGCGCGGTCCTCATCCTCAACGACTACAACAACATCGAGTACGAGAACGACCACAACAACTTCATGCGGATCGCGCGGGCGGTGATCAACGCAGGCGCCCCGGTCGACGCGCTCGGCGCCCAGGCGCACGACGCCTACAGGATCAACACGAACACGGTGAAGGGGTACATCGACAAGATGGCCGCGCTGGGCAAGCCCGTGCACATCACCGAGTACGACATCGGCATCGCGAACGACGCGGAGCAGCGCCGGGTGATGCAGGAACAGTTCACGATGTTCTGGAACCACCCCTCCGTGCCCGGCATCACCCTGTGGGGTTATATCGTCGGCGCGACCTGGAGGGACAACACGGGTATCCAGCATTCGAACGGCACCATGCGGCCGGCCATGACCTGGCTGATGGACTTCCTCGACCGCTGACGAGTCGCGTCATCGCCGCCGCACGCCGCCATCGCGACGAGCAGGGCCCCTATCCTCGCGCTTTGCCTCATGCAATCGAGAATACGCGCTCAGGCCGTCGCGTCGCGAGCGCGTCGTCCTCCCGCCGCCTCGCCTGCCGGTAGGCGACGGGGCTCACGCCGTGGGCGCGCGCGAAGGCGCGGGCGAACGCGGGCTCGCTGTCGTAGCCGACGCGGGCGGCGACGAGCTTCACGGGCAGCGTCGTCTCGCCGAGCAGCACCGCGGCGCGCTCGAGGCGCAGCCGGCGCACGTGGTGGCCGAGCGGCTCGCCGAGGAGCGCCGTCGCCCGCGCCGCGAACGCCGAGCGCGAGAGGCCAACCTGGCGCGCGAGGTCCGCGAGCTCCCACGCGCGCTCGGGTGAGGCGCGCACCCGCGCGAGCGCGGCCGCGATCGGCTCGTCCCGGAGCGCCTCCGCCCGCGGCAGCGACGCCGCCGGGTCGCGCAGCGCGATCGCGAACAGCGCGTGCGCCCACGTCTCGCCGACCGAGCGGCGCAGCGCCGGCGACAGCTCCGGCGCGCCCGCGAGCAGGGCGAGCGTCTCGTTGAGCCAGCGCGCGAGCCCCGGCGTCGCCCCCGTGACGTGCACGACGGGCGGGAGCAGCGCGATCCACGGGGCGCCCGCCGCGTCGAGGTGCAGGTCGACGATGACGAGCTGCGCCTCCGGCGGCGCCTCCATCGCCAGGGTGCCCTCAGCCACGGCGTGCATCCCGCGACAGACGGCCTCCGGGTGCGCGAGCGACGTCGTCGGCCGATCGCGGATGGCGTGCTCGTCGGCCCGCGGGAGGAACGCGAGCTCCCCCGCGCCGAGCGCGAGCCGCCGCCGCGCCACGTCGATCCACCCGCCGCCGCTCCTCGCCGCGTACACCCGGGCGGACGCGCGCCGCGCCGGCTGGCGCTTGCCCCAGCGATCGCCGAGCGCGAAGCGCATCACCTCGGTCTCGCGGAGCGCGACGCTCCGGGCCAGCTCGTCGAACGCGGCGGACATGGCGCGATCGACTGTACCGCACGCGCCCGGCCCCGTCACCGGCGCGCGCCGTGGACGCGCGGATCGTGGAGCTGGACGCGCGGTGATCGCGGCCTGGCTACGCTGGCCTCGTCACCATGAAAGAAAGAGGCCTTGTATGACTCCCCCTCTGCCGCACCCCCGCCCGCTCGACGCCGCGCAGGCGCTCGACGCCCACCTCGACCTCATCGGCCGCGACATCGAGCGATGGCTCGATCTCTTCGCCGACGACGCCATCGTGGAGTTCCCGTATGCGCCCGCGGTCGGCGCGCCGAGTCGATTCGAGGGCAAGCCGGCCATCCGGCGCCATTTCGAGGGCATTCTCGAGAGCTTCCGCGATCTGTCGCTCCGGGACGTGCGGCGGTATCCGACGACCGACCCGGACGTCGCGCTCGCCGAGGTGCACGGCTCGGCGACCATCCTCCCCGCGGGCAAGCGCTACGAGCAGGACTACGTGATGGTCGTCGCCACGCGAAACGGCAAGATCGTGCGGTACCGCGAGTACTGGAATCCGGCGCCCGTGCTCGAGGCCTTCGGCGGCGCGCTCGCCGCGCATCGCGAGGCGGCGTCGTGAGCGCGCGCGCAGGGAGCGGCGGGCCGCGCGTCCTGCTCACCGGCGGGACGGGCACCACCGGGCGAGCCATCGCCGCGCGGATCGAGGCCGCCGGCGCGCGCGTCCGCGTCGCGAGCCGGACGGCGCGCGACGCGGACGCGCGCGAGGGCGTGGAGCACGCGCGCTTCGACTGGGCCGACCCGGCGACGCACGAGGAGGCGCTCCGCGGCGTCGATCGCGCGTACCTCGTGGCGCCCGCGATGGTCGAGGACCCCTCGACGGTCATGGTGCCCTTCATCGAGCGGGCGCTCGCGGGCGGGGCGCGCCGCCTCGTGCTGCTCAGCTCGTCGGCCGTGCCGGAGGGGAGCTCCGGGATCGGCCTCGTCCACCGCGCGCTCCGCGAGCGCGCGCCGGAGTGGACCGTCCTTCAGCCCTCGTGGTTCATGCAGAACTTCATCGATCCGCGCCACTGGCACAGGGCGGGGATCGCCGGGCCCGGCGAGCTCACGACCGCGACGGGCGACGGCCGCGTCGGCTTCGTCGACGCCGGCGACATCGCGGAGGTCGCCGCGCGCGCGCTCCTCGACGAGGCGCCCCACGACGCGGCGCACGTCATCACCGGCCCGGAGGCGCTCAGCTACGATGACGTGGCGGCCATCGTGTCCGAGGTCGCCGGCCGGACGATACGCCACGTCCGCGTCGACGAGGACGCCGCCCGCGCGCACCTCGTGAAGGCGGGGGTGCCCGCGCCGTACGCCGCGCTCCTCGTGCGGCTCGACCTCGCCATCCGCGACGGCGCCGAGGACCGCGTCACCGACGTCGTGCAGCGCGTGACCGGCCGCGCGCCGCGCACCTTCCGCGACTTCGCCCGCGCCCACGCGCACGCCTTCACGTGAGTCCGCGCGGCGCGGGCCCTCACCCGCGCCAGAGCTCCTTCACGCCGTCGGCCATGAACTGCACCGCGATGGCGGCGAGGATGAGGCCCATGACGCGCTCGAGCACGGCCACGCCGGACGCCTTGAGCGCCCGCTGCACCAGCCCCGCGCCGCGCAGCACGAGGTAGGAGGCCACGAAGGTGATGGTCACGCTGGCGAGCACGAGCGCCATGGCCACGGGGTCGTCGCCCCCGCGCGACATCAGCACCATCACCGTGGCGATGGCGCCCGGCCCGGCCAGGAGCGGCATGGCCAGCGGCACGAGCGCCACGTCCTCCTTCGTGATGCCCTCCTGCTCCTCGGACGGGGTGGTGCGCGTCGCCGAGGAGCGGGCGCGCAGCATGTCGAGCGCCGTGATGAGCAGCAAGAGGCCGCCCGCGATCCGGAACGCGGCCAGCGAGACGCCGAAGACCTTGAAGATGACGCCGCCGAAGAGGGCGAAGAAGAGCATGAGCCCGCCGGCGACGGCGCACGCCCGAAGCGCCGTGCGCCGCACCTTCTCCGGCGGATCGCCCGCCGTCATCGTCAGGAACAGCGGCACGATGCCGATCGGATCCACGACGAAGAAGATCGCCGACAGCGACATGAGGAAGACCGAGACGTAATGGGCCATGCTCACCGGACGCGTCGCGGACCCCGCGGGCCAGGCGCATCTCCCACATCGTCGAGGGTCGCGCTAGCACCGCGTCGCCCAGGGATGGATCTGCGGTGATGGGTCAGCGGAGCTGCCGCGGCCGACGTGGCGACGGGCGGCCGCCAGGCAGCTCCGCTGCGCGAGGGCGGGGAGCAAGGAGAGGAGAGCGGGCGGGCGACCTGTACCGGTGACCGGGCCGTCGCCGCGCGCGGCGCGAGGAGGACCCTAGCGGCCCAGCAGGGCGTCCAGCACCCTGTTATAGGTCTCCTTCTTCTGATACTGGTCATTGAAGAGCAGAGACTGAGAGCTCTGCCCGTTGCACAGCGCCCCGCTCCAGCCGTTGAGCCACGACCTGCCGTCGTTGATCCCCCAGAAGGTGATGCCGACGCACTTGGGCAGCACGAAGCAGGCCTCCACGATGTCGTGATAGAACGTGAGCTGCTCCTCGGCGGAGACCTGACCGCCGCAACGGTTGATGTCCATCTCGGAGATCAGCACTTCCAGGCCCAGATCGGAGAAGCGCTTCAGGTTTGCCGCCACAGCCGCTCCATCGGCCTTGTTGTTCGGCGGCCCGATGTGCATCTGAAACCCGACGCCGTCGATCGGGACTCCGCGCTCGACCATCCCTTTGATCATCTCGTAGACAAAGTCGGCCTTGTCATTGAGCGCATCGATGCTGTAATCATTGTAATAGAGCTTGGCGGTAGGGTCTTGCTCTCTCGCGATCTGGAAAGAGAGGTCGAGGAATCTCTCCCCCAGCGCTCTCTGGAACACCGAGGGTCGCATGCGGGGATTGCCGACGCCGGTGTCGCTGTCGGTCAGGACCGCTTCGTTGACCACGTCCCAGTCCTTGATCCGGTCCTTGAAGTGCCCCATCACGCCTTCGATGTGCCTGCGGATGGCCTGTTCTACCGCTGCCGCCCCGTTCAGGTTGTTCGCCCACCCCGGCAACTGGTTGTGCCACACCAGGGTGTGACCCTTGACCTTCATGTTGTTGTCACGCGCCCAGTTCACGATGTTGTCAGCGGCGCCCCAGCTGAACTGCCCCGCATTGGGCTCCAGCGCGTCCCACTTCATCTCGTTCTCTGCTGTCACGTAGTTGTGCTCAGCAGCAGCGACGCGCTTGTAGTTGTTATCACCGAGGCCGGAGCCGGAGATGGCCGCGCCGATCAGGATCGGGGGGTTCGCCTTCTCACCGGCCTCCCTCATGGTGGCGGCGCTTGCAGCAGGAGTTCTGACGGCCGCGCCGCCGCCGCCCGTGCCACCGCCGCCCGTGCCGCCGCCGCCCGTGCCGACCGAGCTGCTCGTCGCGCCACCCGTGCCGCCTGTCGTGCCGCCCGTCGTGCCGCCCGTCGCGCCACCCGTGCCGCCTGTCGTGCCGCCCGTCGTGCCGCCCGTCGCGCCACCCGTGCCGCCTATCGTGCCGCCCGACGTGCCGCCCGTCGTGCCCGCGCCGCCGGTCTCCCCTCCCCCGTCGCCACCGCCGTCCGAACAGCCGGTAGCGCACAGGAATGCCGAGAGTAGAAGGGTAAGGGGTGTTGACCTCATGCTTGCATCCTCCAAAGGGAAAATCCCTGCCATAAATCCCGCGAAGGCGTGCCTTGATCGTCGCCGCGGCCACACCGCGCACGGGCAGCCCCCGAGGGGGTCCGAAGCGGCAGTCGATCGGCCGCCATCCCCCCCAGCCTACAGCTTCACGATGCGGGCTTGTAGGGATATGCGTCTCCGGGAAAATTCCACGATTAATCTATAATTTTGCTCTGGCAACAACGTGTGTCCGAAGGCGAATCAGTAGGGCTCCCCACACCTGGCTCGCCCTGCTCCTGGAGCGCACCTGCCACCCGCTCGAGCAGCCGCCAGCAAGCGCGACAGGTGGCCCTCACCAGCGGAGCTCGGCCGGCAGGAGCTCGGCGATGAGATCCTTGTAAAACGGCTTCAGCCGCTCGACGTCCGGCGGGGCGTCGGCCTTCGAGTACAGATCGTACGGGTTGAACCGCCGAACCCACTCCATCATCCGCCGATCTTGCTCGTTCATCAGGTGCCCGTACGCTCCCTCGCGGTGCGCCGCGTAGAACGAGTGATATCGGATCATGGTGAGCGCCTCGGGCGGCAGGTGGTCCTTCACCACATGATACAGATACTCGTCGTGCCCCCACGACATGTGCACCCGGGAGAGCCCCGCGCCCTCCTCGTAGATCCCGCACGGCGTCTGGTACGCCGGGTTCGTCATGTCCGGGTTCCGCGCGAAGAGCTCGGGGAAGACGATCCGGTCCGAGAAGGCGCAGCCCACCGGGAAGGTGTCGCCCACCACGGCCCACTGCGGCTCGCCCCACGTGCACAGGATCTTCCCGGCGTCGTGGATGAGCGCGGTCAGCACGAACCACCGCGGCTGCCCGTCCCGCCGCGCCGCCTCCGCGGACTGGAGCGCATGCGCGATCTGCGACAGCTCCGTGTCGGGATCGCTGTCATCGACCACCTGATCGAGCAGCTCGAGCACCTCCCACATGCCCATCCGGCGGCGGTCGAGCCCGAGGTACTGCCGCTCTTTCTCCTGGACGAAGGCGAGCGTCTGCCCCTCGTGGTTCAGCCGGTAAAACTCCTTCACGCTCGGCCGCGCCTCGGCGCGGTAATCGCGGAACGCCGACGCTTCCGTCTCTCCCGCCTCTCCGCGCGCGGCGCTCCCCTCCACGCCCGACGTCTCCTCACGCTGCTCGCTCATCGCTCCGGCCATAGCGTACCCCCCTGTCCAGCGCCAGCGCCCTCGCGGCGCCGCGGCGCCGTGGCGCAGGCGCGCGGCGCCGCGCGGGCTGCGAGCGGCCCGATGCGCTGGCGCTCACACCCAGGACAGCGCCTCGAGCCGGGTCATTTCGTGAACAGGAAGCTCGCCGTCACCTGGGTGGTCACGCGGATCTCCCCGGGCTCGACCGGGAAGCCGTTCACCGTCTCCACGACGTCGGCCTTCATGGCCTGCTGCGCGTATCCGTAGCTCTCCGCGGCCGCGGTCTTGATCGTGCGGAGCCCGCTCATCGTGACGTTCGCCGCGCCGGCCACCACCTTTGCGTTCTCCTGCGCGTCGCGCACGGCCGCGGCGAGCGCCAGCCTGTGCGCCTCCCGCGGCTTGCTGAGGAAGAAATCGACCCCGCCGACGACATTGGCGCCCGCGGCGAGCGCCGTATCGAGGATACGCGAGCCGTGGGCGCGCAGCTCCTTGACGGTGACGTCGCGCAGGGCGACCGAGAGCCTGCTCTCCGCCTCGTAGCCGATGATCCGGGGCGGCGTGTCGTCCCCCGGCCTCTGGCGTTCCGGGATCGGCGTCACGGCGATCTCCACGGTCCGGACCTGCAACGCCTGGATCCCGAGGCCCTCCAGCGCCGCGATCACCGCCCGCGTCTTGCTCCCGGCCTCCGCGCGCGCCTGCGCCAGCGTCGCGGCCCGCGCCTGGATCGAGATGCTCGTGCGCAGCGAATCCGGCTTCAGCATCACCTCCCCGCGTCCAGCGACCGTCAGGAGCCGAGATGCGGCCGCATTCTCCGCATTTGCCGCCTGCGTACCCGCGCCCCCGAGCGCGAGCGCGGGCGCGGAGACGGCGGATATCGCGCAGGTCGCGAGCAAGGCGAAGAGTTTTGTCGTATTCGTCATGGGTCCCTCCATTCCGCGGAGAATCTAAGGCGGACGCATAAGGAAGCACAGGGCCTCGGCAGCGGACGCGCCATTGACGGCCTCCTGCGCGCCGCCAGGTTTCACGGGACGCGCAGGAGGCGAGGAGGTGTTCCGTGTCCGATCGAATCGTCGAACGGAACTCCAGCATTTCATGAAACCGGAGCATTCAGGTTGCGAGCGTCGCCATCAACCGCCTCGTTCAGGGCTCGGCGCGGCAGGGCGTCCGCGGCGTCGTCATCTGCCCGCCGATGTTCTACGGGCGGGGGACGGGCTCGAAGCGCGCCTCCATCCAGGTGCCCGCGCTGATCCATCTGTCGCTGGCCCAGCAGGCCGGCGTGCACCTGGGCCGCGGGCTCAATACCTGGTCGAACGTCCACATCGATGATCTGGTGGACCTCTACTCGCTCGTCATCGCCCGGGCGCAGGCCCGGCGACTTCCGCTTCGCCGAGGCGGGCGAGGCCCGGTTCCTGGACATCGCCGCCGCCATCAGCCGCATGCTCGGGTACGGAGGGAGGGAGCACCGTCTCCTGGCCGATCGCCGAGGCGATCGGCGCCTTCGGTGAGAATGCGGGCCGCTACAGCAGGGTATCCAACAGCCGCGTGCGCGCCACGCGAGCACGCCGGCTCGGATGGGCGCCGAAGCGACAGCTCTCACCGTGTCTTCTTGGTGGAGGCGCCGGGATTCGAACCCGGTGACGAACCTGCGAGGCGCATGCGCGAGAGATACGGCGGAAGCCGCGTCGGACGCGTCGGAGCGGTATCAGCAGCCGTCGAGGGCTCAGTTCCTCTCGTATACCCGAGTGCCCTCTCGTGGAGCCTCGTGCCCGGACGGCGGGGCACACGGAGGTCACACGGCATGACGAACCCGGGGGGCTGCCGGTAATGCAGCGGGGAGGTGGGCGCTGGTGAGAGATCCGCACAGGACGTATTAACCGCAGAGGACCGGCACGAGCTGATCTCGCCGGCCGGTGCTCGACGTCCCGATCCGGGGTCGGCGCTGTGTCGAAGACCCTCGCGTAGCCACTACTCGGAGCGGGGCTTGCCTGGTGTCGGCTTCGTCAGTTGCGGAATAGACGGAAACCAGTGCCAGTCGTCCTCATGCGCACTCACCTGGCCCAATGCACTGAGACCGTCCATTAGGATCGGTATCATGTGCAACGCACCATACAAAGCTTGAAAGGCGTCGAGCCCTGACCCATGAGAGCGCGTGACTTCGCCATCCGGTCCTCGGATTTCAAAATCAACTTCCCATCCGCGCTCATGCCTGAACTCCGGCTTCCACAGCAGAACACGGATCGCTTGTTCGCTACCGTCCGGCCGCTTCAGCGTGAGCTCTCGCTCTGCGATGGGGAGCTGCATGCGCCGATGGTGCCACCGTCCTCAGCATCGTCAAGCGTCCGTCCTCTGCATACTGCAAGACACCTGCCGTTGCCGAACGTGCGTGCTCTCCCGCAGACTTTTCGGTGCTTAGGTGGAATTCTCTCCGAGCAATACAGATCCCATCGTTCATTGAGCGTTCTGCAGGCGTTTTCGCAAGTGACAAATCGGCAGGCTGCCACAGCCTTTGCGCGACCTTCGTTGTGCTCGGCATGGCATTACCGTTTGGTCTTGGGAGGTGCCACCAAAGCGCCGCACATGAGTTGCCACACGTCCGCTCCATCGTTTACTGCGTTGTCGCATCGCCCTTGTGGTGTACGTTCGGGTTCCAGACCCTCAGCTGTGACCGATCCAGGTCGAAGAACAAATTCGTGCAGGGTACGCAGATGTGGCTGCCGGCTACGGTCGCGCGCACCGCGTAAGATGCCGGGCGCAACTTGCTGGGCGGCGAGCTCGACGCCAGGTCGGTCCGCGGCGTGGCCGCCAACGGATCAAGGTGAGCAGGCTGGTGAAGCAGCGCGCGAGCTGGAGCGTAACGGCGAAGCCACGCCGTCTGTGACCACGCCGGTCACAAGGAACGTGTGCGGCAGCTCCTCCGGGGCGCCCCCGAAGCCCGTACCGATGCTCACGAAAGGGGTCGTCACGGATGTCGCGCCGGCGCCGCCCTGCCCGGGCCTGCGGGGCGACGCCTCCGCGCACGCGCCGCCGAGCAGGCCGGCGAGGAGCGCCCCCGCGACCCTCGTCGCTCCGGGACGGTCCATCGCTCGACTCAGCTCTTCGCGCCGTCCGCGCCCCGGCGCTCCTCGCGGAAGTCGTCGGCGGACAGGCCGCAGCGGCGCAGCAGCCGGTAGAAGCTCTCGCGCTCGACGCCGGCGTGCGCGGCGGCCTTCAGCACGTCGCCCCGGAAGCGGCGCATCACGGCCTCCAGGTAGCGGCGGTTCATCTCCTCGCGCGAGGCGTCGACCGCCTCGCGGTACGAGAGCTGGGCGAGGTCGATGTCGCTCGAGCTCGTGAGCCGCAGCGGGCTCGCCCCCTGCACCTCGGGCGGCAGCGACTCCAGCCGGATCTCGCCCGCCGTCTCGACGACGAGCGCCCGCTCGACAGCGCTCTTGAGCTCGCGCACGTTGCCCGGCCAGCGGTACGTCTGGAGCGCGCTCATCGCCGCGGCAGAGAACCCGGTCACCGCCGACCGCGACTGCGGCGCCCGCTCGGCGAGGAACCGGTGCGCGAGCAGCGGGATGTCCTCGGCGCGGTCGCGGAGCGGCGGCAGCTCGATGACGCAGACGTTGAGCCGGAACCAGAGATCCTCGCGGAAGGCGCCCGCCTTGACCATCGCCCGGAGATCGCGGTGCGTCGCGCTGATGAGCCGCACGTCGACCTTGCGCTCGCGCGACTCGCCGATGCGCCGCACCGCCCGCTCCTCGAGCACGCGCGTGAGCTTCGCCTGGACCGTCGGCCGGAGCTCGCCGATCTCGTCGAGGAACAGGGTGCTCCCGTGCGCCTCCTCGAAGAGGCCCGCGCGGTCGGCGACGGCGCCCGTGAACGAGCCGCGGGCGTGGCCGAACAGCTCGCTCTCGATGAGCGAGCGCGGGATGGCCGCGCAGTTGACGGCGATGGGGCGGAGCGACGCGCGCGACGAGTGCTCGTGGATGGCCCGCGCCACGAGCTCCTTGCCGGTGCCCGTCTCGCCGAAGATGAGCACGGTCGCGTCCGTGGGCGCCACGCGCTCGATGATCGTGTAGAGGGCCCGCATCGCGGGCGAGCGCCCCGTCATGGCCGCGAAGCCCTGCGCCTCCGGCGCGCTCGGCTCGCCCTTCAGCACGGCGGCCTGCGCCGTCGCCCGCTCGACGAGCGCGCGCAGCTCGTCCGGATCGAACGGCTTCATCACGTAGTCGTAGGCGCCCTCGCGCATCGCCTGGACCGCGGTCGGGACCGACGCATACGCGGTCATCAGGATGAACGGCACCCCGGGCCAGCGCGCGCGCACCGCCCGCAGCACGTCGAGCCCGTCCCCGTCGTTCATGCGCAGATCGCAGAGCACCGTTGTGACCGGCTCGGTCTCAAGGACCTGGAGCGCCGTCCGCACCCCCCGCGCCGTCAGGACCCTGGCGCCCTTGCCGAGCACCTTCGAGAGCAGCGTCAGCATGTTCGCCTTGTCGTCCACGACGAGCACCGTCGGCTTCATGCGCGCTCCTGGCTCTCCCTTGCTTCGTCGACGAGGACGCCCGGCAGCTCGACAACGAACCGGGAGCCGCCCCCCGGCCTGGGCTCCGCCCGGATTGTCCCGCCGTGCGCGGTGACGAGACCATAGCAGACCGCGAGACCGAGTCCGGTGCCGTCGCGGCGGGTGGTGAAGAACGGCTCGAACAGCCGCTCGCGCGCCTCGTCGGGGACGCCGGCGCCCCGGTCGAGGACCTCGATGAGGTATCCGCCGTCAAGCCGCCTCCCGCGCACGACGATCTCCTCGTCTCCCGCGGTCGCCTCGCGCGCGTTGGCCACGAGGTTGACGACGACCTGCCGGATCCGGAGCGGATCCACGGCGATGAAGGCCGGCTCGGCGTCCACGCAGAGGCGCGGGTCGCCCCGCCCGGGCGGGCCGTCGCAGTGCGAGGCGGCGTCCCGCAGGAGCTCGTCGGCCTGCACGCGGCGCGGCGCGAGGACCGGCGAGCGGGCGTACATGAGCAGCTCCTCGGCGATGTGCTGGCAGGCCGCCGCCTCCTCGTCGAGGATCGAGAGCTCCTCGCGGAGCTCGGGCGTCCCTGCCTCCTTCACCATCGTCTTCACGTAGCCGCGGATCACGGCGATGGGGTTGTTGATCTCGTGCGCCACGCCCGCGGCGACGCGCCCGACCGCCGCGAGCCGCTCCGAGGCGACGAGGCTGGCCTCGGCGCGCGAGAGCGCGTCCAGCATGCGGTTGAACGCGTCGGCGACCGCCGCGAGCTCCACGGCAGCGACCGGCTCCACGCGCGCGCTGCGATCCCCCGTGGCGACGCGCTCGGCCACGCGCTCGAGCGAGGCGAGCGGCGTGGAGAACGAGCGCCAGAGGTTGCGCCCGGCGATGAGGGCGAGCGCGGCGGCGAGCGCGCAGACGGCCGTCGCGAGGATCAGCGCGAACCGGATGAACTGCTCGGCCCGGCGCTCCGCGGCGAGGGCGCGCTCGTCGTAGTGCCGCGCCAGGCGGTCGGCGTGCTCGGTCATGCGGTCGACGAGCGCGTTCGCGCGATCGTGCGCGTGGTGGACAGCGTGCCAGTCCTGCCTGTCGATCGCCGGGAGGATCTCCTTCGCGAAGAGCTCGCTGAGCTCGCGGCTCGCCCTGCCGATGTCGTCGAGCTGCGCGGCCGCCTCGGCCTCGAGGCTGGGCCGCAGCTCGGCGAGCTTGTCGCCGAGCTCGCTCACCCAGGCGTCGTGGTGCGCGACGTGGGAGCGGTCGCGCAGGATGATCGTGTGGGCCTCGTGGATGTACTGCTCGCGCGCGGTGACGCTGAGGAGCGCGGCCCGGCGGGACGCGACCTCGAGGTCGTGCGCCTCCAGGATCGCGCGGCGGGACGCGAGGCCCGTGAGCACCGTGGCGGCGCCGCTCGCGACCACCAGGGCGACGAGGAGGCTGATGAGCAGGAGCAGCCGGCGGCGGAGCCGATAGAGGCGCTGCGGAGCGGGAGGCGGAGCCATGGCCGAGGACACCGCCGGCCGCGTCGCAAGCCGCGTACCGGGGCCGCGAGAGGCGCGCTCGGCCCCGATCCGGCCGGGCGACGCGCTCGCCGATCCCGGCGAGGGGGCGATCTGTGACCGAGATGGTCACAACGGGGTGACCCTGGAGGTCACTGAGAGGGCGATCTGCAGCACCGGAGCGCGGGATCCGCGCGTGTGGCGTCTTGGCGCGCTCGTTGCTCGGGGGCATGCTCTCCCGGGCAAGAACCTCGGCTCCAGGAAAGCACGATGCGCCAAATCCTTTTCTCATTGCTCGTCTCGATCCCGCTCCTGGCCTGTTCCACGAAGGAGGCGCCTGGCCACGACCACGCGAAGGCCGGCCCAAAGGAGGGTCCCGCGGCGGCGCCCGCGCCCCACGACCACGCCGCGAGCGAAAAGCGCCCTCACGCGGATCACAACCCCCGCCACGGAGGCCTGGTCACCATGGAGGGCGACAACCACGTCGAGGTCGTGGTCGGGGCCGACGGCGCCGTCGACCTCTACGTGAGCGACGCGGTGCGGACGCCGATCCCGCCGAAGGACGTGGCCGGCACCATCACGATCGAGCCGAAGGGGAAGGAGAAGAAGACCCTCCCGCTCGCGCCGGACGAGGCGAAGGGGTCGCTCTCGGCGAAGGGCCCGGCGCCGGACAAGGCGGATTACACGTGGGATCTGAAGGTGCGTGGCGCGCCGATGAAGATGACCCTCACGGTGCCGGCCGGAGGCACGGCGGCCTTCGCCGACACGCCGGCGCATCACCCGACCGGAGAGCACGCCCACGGCTCGCCCCACGGCGGCGTCGTGCAGTCGCTCGGGGACGGCCACGTCGAGGTGAAGCTCGAGAAGACCGGCGACATCACGGTCTGGATGCTGGACGCGGGCGAGAAGCCCCGCTCGGCGAAGGGCGTCACGGCGAGCCTCCGCCCCGTCGTCGCGGGGGCGAAGGAGGTCCAGCTCGCCTACGACGAGAAGGCCGACGTGCTCCGGGGCAAGGTCGATCCGGTCCAGCAGGATCACCTGGACGGGGTGCTCAGCATCACGCCGGCCGGGGGCGCCGCGGCCTCGCTCCGGTTCGCGTTCCACCTCGAGGGGCACGGCCACACGGGGCACGAGGGGCACGGCCACGACGGGCACGGGCACTGAGATGACGACCCCGCGGCACCGGCGAAAGCGGGGCGTCGCTGCCGCCGCCCTGGCCGCGGCGCTCGCGCTCTGCGCGGCGGCCCCGCGCGCCCTCGCGCACGGGGGCGAGGACCACACGGCGCCCGCCGCGCCGCGCGCCGCGAGCACCGGGACGGAGCACGTCGTGTCGGGAGAGACAGCGAGGTTCTCGGTGGTCGTGAAGTACCCGGCGCGGAACGCGGAGGGCACGCTGCCCGCGCGCGTCTACGTGGCCCGCGCCGACTCCAGCGCGCCGGTCGAAGGCGCGCGCGTCCGGCTCGAGCTGAAGGGCGGGCTGACCTTCGCCGCCGACGCCGCGAAGACGGGCGCGGCCGGCGTGTACGAGCTCGCCCTCCCCGCCGCCGCCCCGGGGACGACGGCCAACGGGGTCGTGTCGGTCGAGGCCGGGGACGCGTTCGACCTCGTGATCGTCGGCGATCTCCGCTTCGGCGCCGCCCCGCCCGCCGCGGCGCCGCCCGCGGCGCCGCCGGCCCCGGGGGTGCCCGCCGGCAGCCTCGCCGTCGGCGCGGGCGCGCTCGCCGTGCTCAGCGGCGCGCTCGGCTATGCGCTCGGGCGGCGCGCGCGGAGGAAGCCGCCTGCGGGGAGCCAGCCTCCGGAGGACCGGCCCGCGCTCTCGCAGGTGGCCTCGTGAGCCGCGCGCGCCCGCTCACCGTCGGCGCCGTCGCCTCGGCGCTCGCCGTCGCCTCGGCGCTCGCGGCCTTCGGCCTCGCAGAGCGCGTCGACGCGCACGGGGGCGAGGATCACGGCGCGCCGGCGAGGCCGGCCGCGGCGACGGCGGCGGATCCGAACGTGGCCCAGGTGCCGATCGAGACGCAGTTCCTCCTGGGGCTCCGCACCGAGCGCGCGCGGCGCGGGGCGCTGGCGGCGGGGCTCGGGCAGATCGGCACGGTGATCGCGCGCCCGGCCGGCGAGCTCGCCGTGGTCGCCCCGACGGCCGGCCGCCTCTTCCCGCCCGAGGGCGGGTTCGTCCGGCTCGGCGACGAGGTGAAGAAGGGGCAGCCGCTCGCCACGCTCAGGCCGAGCCTGGGCGGCGCGGAGAGCGCGCAGCTCGGGCTGTCGCGCAGCGACGCCGCGTCCCGGGTCGCGGTCGCCGAGGCGCGGCTCGGCGTGGCCGAGCGCGAGCTCGCGCGGCGCCGCGAGCTGCGGGGCCTCGTCGCCGAGAAGGAGATCCAGGCCGCCGAGGCCGAGGTCGAGATCGCCCGGGCCGAGGCCGCGCGCGCCCGGGCGGACGTCGGGGCGCTCGCGGGCGGGTCGGGCGCGCAGAAGCTCGGCGCGACGATCGACGGCACGGTGGTCTCCGGCCGCGTGAGCCCGGGCGCCCAGGTCGCCGAGGGGACCGAGCTCTGGCGCATCGTGGATCTCGCGACGCTCTGGCTCGACGTGCGCATCCCGGAGGCGGACGCGGCGCGCCTCTCCGGCGACCGCGCCGAGGCGGCGCTCGTCGCGGATCCCGCGGCGCGCTTCGAGGCGAGGCGCCTCGCCGTCGCCGCGCTCGTCGATCCGTCGACCCGCACCGTCCAGGCGCTCTTCGAGATCGACAACAAGGACAGGCGCGCGCGGGTGGGCGCGCTCGTCCACGTGCGCATGGCCGGGGGCGCCGCCGTCGAGAGCGTTGTCGTCCCCGTGTCGGCGCTGCTCGATCGCAGCGGCGCGCCGACGGTGGTCGTGAAGACAGGCCCCGAGACGTTCGAGCTGCGCGCCGTCGCGGTCGGGCCGAGGTCCGCCGGCGCCGTGGGGATCACGGCGGGCGTCGCCGCGGGCGAGCGCGTCGTCGTCGAGGGCGCCATGACCGTCCTCCTCGCCGCGGGGGGCTAGCCGCGACGATGTTCGACGCCCTGATCCGCTTCTCGCTCAGGAACCGCCTCTTCGTCCTCGCCGCCGCGGCGTTCGTGCTCGTCTACGGGACGTACTCGCTCCTGAAGCTGCCGATCGACGTGTTCCCCGACCTGAACCGGCCCACGGTCACGCTCATGACCGAGGCGCCGGGCCTCGCGCCCGAGGAGGTGGAGACGCTCGTCACGATCCCGCTGGAGCGGGCGATGAACGGCGCCCCCGGGGTCGAGCGCGTGCGCTCCACCTCGGGCGTGGGGCTCAGCGTCGTCTACGTCGAGTTCGACTGGTCCACGGACATCTACCGCGATCGCCAGCTCGTCGCCGAGCGCCTCGCCACGCTGACCGAGCAGCTGCCGCGGGGGGTCACGCCGCAGATGGGGCCCGTCGCCTCGATCATGGGGGAGATCCTGCTGATCGGGGTGCAGGGCGAGGGCGTCTCGCCGAGGGTCCTGCGGACGCAGGCCGACTGGGTGATCCGGCCGAGGCTGCTCACGATCCCCGGCGTCGCGCAGGTGATCCCCATCGGCGGCGAGGTCCGCCAGATCCAGGTGACCGTCGATCCGGCGAGGCTCGCCGCGGCGGCTGTGTCGCTCGACGAGGTCGCGCGCGCGCTCGCCGGCGCGAACGCCAACGCGACGGGCGGGTACGTCGACAGGCGGGGGCTCGAGTTCCTCGTCCGCGTGCTCGGCCGCGCCCGGACCGAGGCGGACATCGCCGCCACGGTCATCGCCGTGCGGAACGGCACGCCGGTGGCCCTGCGGCAGGTCGCGACGGTCGAGGAGGCCGCGCGGGTCAAGCGGGGCGACGGCTCGATCGACGGCAAGCCCGCGGTCATCCTCTCGGTGCAGAAGCAGCCCGGCGCCGACACCGTGGCGCTCACCGAGCGGATCGACGCGGCGGTGGCCGAGCTCGGGAGGTCGATGCCCGCCGGCGTCACCCTCGACCCGCGGCTGTTCCGGCAGGCGACCTTCATCGAGAGCGCGATCCACAACGTGGCGGAGGCGCTGCGCGACGGCGCGATCCTCGTCGCGATCGTCCTGTTCCTGTTCCTGCTCAACCTCCGGACGACCGCGATCACGCTGACCGCCATCCCGCTCTCGTTCCTCGTGAGCGCGCTCGTCTTCCGGGCCGCCGGCCTGTCGGTGAACACGATGACCCTGGGCGGGCTCGCCGTGGCGATCGGCGAGCTCGTCGACGACGCCATCGTCGACGTGGAGAACGTGTGGAGGCGGCTGCGCGAGAACCGGGCGCTCGCCTCCCCACGGCCGCCGCTCGACGTCATCCGCGACGCGTCGAGCGAGGTCCGGGGCTCGATCGTGTTCGCGACGATCCTCGTGGTCCTCGTCTTCGTGCCCCTGTTCGCGATGAGCGGCATCGAGGGGCGGCTCTTCGCCCCGCTCGGGATCGCCTACATCGTGTCGATCCTGGCCTCGCTGGTTGTATCCCTGACGGTCACACCTGCGCTCTGCTCGGTCCTCTTGCCGTCGATGAAGCAGATGAGCCACGAGGACGGCTGGCTCGTCCGCAAGCTCAAGGCCGCGGATCGCCGCGTGCTCGCTGTGTCGTTGCGGCACCCCGGGGCGGTGATGGCGGCCGCGGGCGCGCTGGTCCTCGCGGCGGCGGCGGCGGTGCCGCTGCTCGGGGCCGAGTTCCTGCCGCCGTTCAACGAGGGGACGCTCACGGTCAACGTGGTGGCCAGGCCGGGCACGTCGCTCGCGGAGTCGAGCCGGCTCGGCACGCTGGCCGAGCAGCTGATGCACGAGGTCCCCGAGGTCGTCTCGACAGGGCGGCGGACCGGCCGGGCCGAGCTCGACGAGCACGCGGAGGGGGTCCACTACACGGAGATCGACGTGGATCTCGCCGCCTCCGGGCGGGCGCGCGAGGCGATCCTCGGCGACATCCGGGCGGCGCTCGACAGGATCCCCGGCGTGGCGATCAACGTGGGCCAGCCGATCTCGCACCGGCTGGATCACCTGCTCTCGGGCGTGCGCGCGCAGATCGCGGTGAAGATCTTCGGCGAGGATCTCGGCGAGCTGCGGCGCCTGGGCAAGGCGGCGCGCGACGCGATGGAGGCCGTCCCGGGGGTGAAGGATCTCCAGCTCGAGCCGCAGGTGCTGATCCCGCAGATCGCCATCCGGGTGGACCGGGAGCGCGCCGCGCAGCTCGGCGTCAACGCGGGTCAGCTGTCCGAGCTGCTCGAGCTGGCGCTCGCGGGCGGCACCGTCACGCAGCTCCTGGAGGGCCAGCGGACCATCGATGTCGTGCTCCGGTACCCGCCGGAGCTCCGCGAGGACATCGACGCTCTGCGGCGCACGCTCGTCGACACGCCGAGCGGCGCGAAGGTCCCGCTCTCGGAGCTCGCCGACGTGACGGAGAGCGCGGGACCGAACCAGATCAGCCGCGACGACACGCAGCGGCGGATCGTTGTGTCCGCCAACGTGGCCGGGCGCGATCTGGAGCGGGTGGTCGGCGAGGTCCAGCGCGCGGTGGGCGCGATCCCGAGGCCGCCGGGCTACCACGTGACGTACGGCGGGCAGTTCGAGAGCCAGCGATCGGCGTCGCGGCTCATCGGGCTGCTGTCGATCGCGAGCCTCGCCGGGATGCTCGTGGTGCTCTATTCGCAGTTCCGCTCGTGGACCGTCGCGCTCCAGATCCTGCTGAACATCCCGCTCGCGCTCGTCGGGTCGGTGCTCGCGGTCGTCCTCACCGGCGGCGTCCTGTCGGTGGCGACGCTCGTCGGGTTCATCACGCTGTGCGGGATCGCCTCGCGCAACGGCATCATGATGATCTCGCACTACATCCACCTCATGAAGGCCGAGGGCGAGCCGTTCGGCGAGGCGATGATCGTCCGCGGCTCGCTGGAGCGCCTCGTCCCGGTGCTGATGACCGCGCTCACGGCGGCGCTGGCGCTCGTGCCGATCGCGCTCTCGGAGGGGCAGCCGGGGAAGGAGATCCTGCAGCCCGTGGCGGTCGTGATCCTGGGCGGGCTGCTGTCGTCGACGCTGCTCGATATCATGGTGACGCCGGCGGTCTTCTTCCGGTTCGGCAGGGCCTCGGCCGAGCGGCTGGCGCGCGCCCCGGAGGTCGCGAGCGGGGATACGCGTCTTCGACGAGACCCGAGGCCCGCGGAGGGGTAGCAGCCAGCGCCGCAACGCCATTCATCGACACGAGTCCGAGCGCGTCGTGTTCGACGCTGGGCTTGCACCCTCGCCTGTGGTTGAGCGTCCACACAAAAGCGGGGCGCGCTCCACGCGCGGCGTTGGCCAGGGCCCGCACACCTCACGAAAGGTCGGCAGATTTGCGTTACGTCACCTGGCATACGGGGTGCTATCCATGGGCGCCTCATGAGGACAGTGGGGTTGATCTGGGTGCTGGGAGCGGTGCTTTCGTGTAGCAAGGCGGAGCCCGCAGGAACGAGCGCGAGCGGCAGCGCGGGAGCGAGCGCTTCCACGCCGGCCGCCGCGAGCGCCGCGGCTTCGCAGAGCGCCGCGGAGAGCGCGCCGACCGCCGAGGTGCCCAGCGCGCCGACCGCCGAGGTGCCCAGCGCGCCGACCGCCGAGGTGCCCAGCGCGCCGTCGCCTGGCAGCGCCAGCCGGCCGAGCTCCTTCAAGGGCGGAGCGAAGGAGAACATCGAGAGCGCCGTGGGTCTCGGCTGCGAAGCCGTGAGCCTCGACGGCTGGTTGCAGTTCCTTTGCCGCAAGAAGAACGGCACTGGCGGCCACCCCAAGCGTGCGCTCATCCGCACGCCCGGCGGCGCGGAGAAGGAAGGTCGCGAGCCCGCGCCCGAGGCCGTCGCGGCCGCGGAAGGCGCCGAGCTCCCGGGGGAGGAGCTGTTCCCCAACGAATACGGCGACCTGACCGTGGTGGTGCCGTTCAGCGGCGACGAGCGGCGCGATGTGACGCTCGAATGGAGTGACACCCGCTACACGCTCGAGGTGAGCGGCTCGAAAGCCCGCCTTGTCTGGGCGGGGTCGGGCGTTCCTCACCGACGCGGCTGCGCCGCGGTGCTCGAAGAGAGCAAGGCGGCCTTGCAGAACGCGCAGAAGCTCGAGCCGGCGGAGCGCCTCACGGCCACCGAGGCGACGAAGCTCCCGCGCTTCGGCGTTTGCCACCCCGCGGGGCTCGGCTCGTGGGCGCTCGCGCTCAAGGCCGCCTCCGCGCAAGGTGAAGGCGCGACGCGCAGCCTCCGGCTCGAGCTCGAGGTCGTGCGCGTGGACATCGAGGGCCAGCGCAAGACCGCGAGCTTCGGCGCGCTCTCCGCTGCGCCCGGTGGGCTCGAGATCTCGGCGCTCCAGGTCTACGACTACGACGACGACGGCAACAATGAGCTCATCGTCCCGTACGAGCTGAAAGCCAACGCCGGCGCGAGCCCCGCGGAGCTGCCCGCGCCGATCTGGTCGTTCGATGCCGCGGGCATCAAGCCGTATGCCAGAGCGCCGCGTGTTTCGGGTGGCGTCGGCGTCGAGCACCTGGATTTCGACATGCGGCCTGATCTCGGGAGCTACGGCGGCTTCGTCGCCTGGCTCGGAGCGGACTGCGGCCTCAAGACCTGCCCGGCGCGCGTGACCGGCCCCAAGCTCTATTTCCACGCGCTGCCCGATGGTGGCTTCTCCGAAACGGACGACGCAGCGCGGGGCGCTTTGAAGCGCGCTTGCCCGAACAAGCCCGCTGTCGTCGTGGTGGAAGTGGCCGGCAGCCTCAACGCCGCTCAGACCGCCAAGAACCTGGTGTGCGCCCGCGCCCACGGCGTCAGCGAAGAGGAGCTTGGGGCGCAGCTGGCCGCCAAACACGCGCTGCTCTGCAATGAGGCCGCCGCGTGCCCGCTGGAGACGACCCTTTCGTCGTGGCTGAAAGCCCCGCTGAACGTCGCGCTGCCCACGCCCGTTGCCAAGAAGTAGCCGGCGATCGGCGCACAGCGCGCGTCGTGCGACAGCGCGCTCGTGACGATGCTCGAGCTCGCCTGGCTGGGTGCGGCGGTGCTGAAACGCCGGAGGGGCGGAAGCTGGCCGCCGTCGAGGTTAACCGGTGTGCGCAACGGCGCGGATTTCAATCAGTTGATGAGGGAACGCCAGACCCGACACGCCGATGAGGGTGCCTGCCGGACGGTGTTGCCCCACATACTCCTTGTACAGACCCACGCATCGCTCGAAATGCTCGCTCGGGTTCGTCAGGTAGATCACCATTTCAGCGATATTGGACTTCGTGATGTTGAATCCCGCCAGCACCCGATCAAGGTTCTCCAGCGTCTTCCGGGTCTGTGCCTCGAAGTCGCCCTCACCAACGAACGCGCCCTGCATGTCGTGGGAAAATTGGCCCGAAATGTAGATGGTGCCATTCACGCTGTACCCTTGGGTGACGCCGAAGCCATCTTCCCACGGGACGCCGTGGTCGTAGGTGGTGGCCTTTTTTGTCATGTTCGTTTCCCTTCTGTTTGTAGTTCCGCGCCGCGACATCGACGAGGCGCTGAGAACTGTAGTCAGCCGATTGACGAACGGATTTCTACACAGACGCGAAGGACTTTCTTGACACGTTCCAGACGCCCGGTTCAGCCCAGCGCCGGAGCAGGTGGAGTTGCGATATGCCGCGCGCGAACCTGAACGAGATCCTCGTCTTCATGGCCGTCGTCGATGAAGGGAGCTTCATCGCCGGGGGGCAGGCGATGGGCCTGACCCGGTCGGCGGCGGGCAAGGCCGTGAACCGCCTGGAAGACAGGCTGGGCGTGCGCCTCCTGAACCGCACGACAAGGGCGCTGAGCCTCACCGATGAAGGTCGGGTGTTCTACGACCGCGGTCTGCAGATCCTCGCGGCGGTCGATGACGCCGAGGCGAGCGTGGCCGGACGCCATGGCACGCCGAGGGGAGTTCTGCGGCTCACCGTCCCCGATGCCTTCGGGCGGCTCGTGGTGCTTCCGCTGCTGAAGAAGTATCTCGAGGCCTGGCCCGACATCCAGATCGAGGTGAACCTCACCGATCGCCAGGCGGACATCGTCGAGGAAGGCTTCGATCTGGCGGTACGAATCGGAGAAGCGCCCCCGGACACCCGGCTGATCTCCCGGGTGGTCGCCAAGTACAAGGCCATGCTCTGTGCCTCTCCGTCCTACATCGCCGAGCGCGGCGAGCCGCTGGACGTCGATGAGCTGGCAGCACACGACTGCTTGATCTTCAGCAGTCGCAATCGCAGGCAGAGCTGGCGCTTTCTCGGCGACGATGGAGCCTGGGTCAAGGCGCAGGGTCGAAGCCGCTTGCGGCTGGATAGCGGAGAAGCCCTCCGGAATGCTGCCGTCGCAGGGCTCGGCATCGCGTTTCTTCCGGACTTTCTGGTGGCCGAGGACCTGGCTGCCGGTCGCCTCCGGCAGGTGCTGCCCGACCTCGAGGCTGGGGACGTGAAGATCGTGACGATCTACCCGACCCAACGTCTTCTGGAGCCCCGTGTCAGGCGCTTCATCGATCTCATGATCCAGGAACTTGGCACGTGATGCGCCACGTTGCCAATCGATGCCCCCTCGCGCGCGCTACCGCGACATCCTGAGCTCCGCGGGCGAGCGCTCCGGCGCTCCCTCCTTCGGCAGCCGCGGGGCCGGCTTCGGCGGCGGGGGCGGTGGAGCCGACACCCGCGGCCGCGACGGCGGGTCCAGCGGCTGCCCGGCCGGCGGCGACGTGACCGGCGGCGTCGGCGGCTCGGGCGGCTCGGGCAGCTCGGTCGCGCTGAGCTGCCGCAGGCTGCCGTGCCCGGACAGCGTGGTGTCCGTCGAGGCCGCGTAGGCCTCGGCTTGCTCGAGGACCCGCAGGAAGTTGCCGCCCAGCAGGCTGAGGATGTCCCGGTCCGAGTAGCCGCGCCGGACGAGCTCCAGCGTGATGTTCGGGAGCCCGTCGATGCCAGCGAGCCCGTCCTGGAGCAGCACCTCGTCGCCCCCGAAGACGGAGCCGAGGCCGACATGAGCGATCCCCGCGATCTTCACGACGTAGTCGATATGGTCCACGATCCGCGAGACCGGCGGCGGCGGCGCCATCGGCCCGTCCTGGGCCTTGAGCTTCTCGACCAGCTCGCGGAGCGCCCCCGCGTCGCCCTGGAGCCTCTCGCCGAGCTCCTTGATGTACGCCCCGTACTTCTGCGCGACGCGCGCCGACTGCGCCGCATACGCCTCGTCCAGGTAGAGCGCCCAGGAGTTCACCATGACGATACCGCCTTTCTCCGCGATCGCGCGCAGCATGTAGTCGTCGAGGTTGCGGCGGTGGTGGCCGACGGCGCGCATCGTGGAAGAGGTGATGACCGGCGCATTGGCCACCTTCATGACCTCCTGGAACGTGCTGTCCGACGCGTGCGAGACGTCGACGAGCATGCCGATCCGTTGCATCTCGCGGACCACCGCTTCTCCGAAGGGGGAGAGGCCGCGGTGGCGGACGAGCCCGGGATCGAGGCCGCCTCCCGCGGAGTCCGCCCAGTCGTTCGTCGTCGTGTGCGTGAGCGCCATGGTGCGGACGCCGAGGCGGTAGAACGAGCGCAGCGCAGGCAGGGAGTTCTCGATGGCGTGCCCGCCCTCGATGCCCATGAGCACGGCGATCTTGCCTTCACGCTCGGCGCGGCGCACGTCCCTGGCGCTGCGCGCGAGCACCAGCGTCTCGCGGTGGCGCTCGATCTGCCGGTGAGTCGCGTCGATGAGGTCGAGCGCGCGGCGCGCGACGCCGCCGCCGAGCGACGAGGGCGCCTGCGGCGCGGGCGGGCCGACGTGGATCGAGAAGAACTTCCCCGTGACGCCCGCCGCCTTGAGCCTCGCGAGCTCCGCGGCCGTCGGCTCGCGGTCCAGGCTCACCGGATCGAACGAGCCGCCGGGGAGCAGCGAGGGCACGCTGCTGTGGCCGTCCACGAGGAGCGCCCTGGCTTGCAGCCGCGCGGCCCGCTGCTCCGGCGTCTCGGGTCCCGCCGGGCTCTCCGTCACGTCGGGCGCGGCTTCGGCCCACGGCCCTACCTCGTCGACGCTCGACGCGAAGGGATCGGGCGCCTCCGCAGGCGCAGCGGGAGGAACGCACGCCGCGAGCGTCGCGGCGGCGAGGAGCACGAGGGACAGGGGCGTGCGCATGAGCGGATCGTATCATGCGGGCTCGGCGGGCGGAGGGCCCGAGCGGCGACAGAATCGTGCGCTGGAGATGGGAGCCAACAGCGCCGACGGAAGCCGGCGCGGTGAATGAAAAGGCTCCGCGATCGGTTAGGCTCGATCAGGAGACCTCATGTCGATCCGACAGCGCGACTACATCCTCCGCATGATCGAGCAGCTCGCCGAGGCCCTCGGCCGGATCGCCGGGCTCCGGCGCGCCGGCCAGCTCGACGAGGCGGAGCTGCTCGTCCGCTCCACCGCGGACGGGCTCTTCGGCCCGATGCGGGACATGCTCGACCGGCTCGACGCCGCGGGCGCGGCCACCCTGCTCGGCGACCACGAGAAGATCGGCGCATACGCGGCGCTCTGCGCGGAGCGGGCCGAGCTCCTCGAGCTCCGGGGCCGGGCCGGGCAGGCGCTCGCGGAGCGCAGGCGCGCGCTCGAGCTCCACCTGGAGGCGATGAGCCGCGCGCCCGAGGGCAACCCCCGCGCAGAAGAGGCCGCGCGCGCGCTCCTCGGCCGGGTGGACGCCGCGCGCCTGGCCGAGCGACACCGCGCCCTCGCCGCCAAGCTCGGCTGACCCGGATAGCGCCGGCTCGCTGTCGGATTGCCATGACGCCGGCGTGAACCCATGAGACGGGGGGCCCCCGTGGAACCGACCCATCCGTCCGTCAGCTTCGCCGCGCTCGGCATCGGGCCCGCCCTCCTCGGCGTGCTCGCCGAGCTCGGCTATGAAGAGCCCACCCCGATCCAGCGCGAGGCGATCCCGCACCTCCTGAGCGGGCGCGACCTGCTCGGGCAGGCCGCCACCGGCACCGGGAAGACGGCCGCGTTCGCGCTGCCGCTCCTCGAGCGGCTGGAGATCGGCAACGAGCCGCCCAGCCGCCCCGCGGCCCTCGTGCTCGTGCCGACCCGCGAGCTCGCCATGCAGGTGGCCGAGGCGATGCACCGCTACGGCCGCCGGCTCGGCGTGCAGGTGCTGTCGGTCTACGGCGGCCAGCCGTTCGGGCAGCAGCTGCGCGCGCTGCGCCGCGGGGTCCACGTCGTCGTGGCGACGCCGGGCCGGGCGCTCGACCACATCGGCCGCGGTACGCTCGCCCTCGACGGCATCCGCACCGTCGTGCTCGACGAGGCGGACGAGATGCTCGACATGGGCTTCGCCGAGGCGCTGGAGGCGATCCTCGCGGCCACGCCGGCGGCGCGGCAGACGGTGCTGTTCTCCGCGACGCTGCCCCCGCGCATCGCCGCGATCGCCGGCCGGCACCTGCGCGAGCCGGTGCGGGTCAAGATCGCCGGCGAGAAGACCGCCCCGGGCGAGCTCCCGCGCATCCGCCAGACGGCGTACATCGTGCCGCGCGCGCACAAGCCCGCCGCCCTGACGCGGGTGCTCGACATGGAGGACCCATCGTCGGCCATCCTCTTCTGCCGCACCCGCAACGAGGTGGACGAGCTGAGCGAGGCGCTGCGCGCCCGCGGCTACGAGGCCCAGGCGCTCCACGGCGGGTTCTCGCAGGAGCACCGGGATCGCGTGATGGCCCGCTTCCGCGCCGGCACCGCCGACCTGCTCGTCGCGACCGACGTCGCGGCGCGGGGGCTCGACATCGAGCACGTGTCGCACGTCATCAACTACGACGTCCCCTGCGCCGCCGAGGTGTACGTCCACCGCATCGGCCGCACCGGGCGCGCCGGCCGCGAGGGCGCGGCGATCACGCTGGTCGAGCCGCGCGAGCACTACCTGATCCGCAACGTCGAGCGGCTCACGGGCCAGCGCATCACGGTCGCCACGATCCCGACCGTGGCCGACCTGCGCGCCCGGCGCCTCGAGCTGACGCGCGCCTCGCTCCGGGAGGCGCTCCTGGAGGGCGGCGCCGAGGGGTTCCGGGTCGTTGTCGAGGGGCTCGCCGAGGAGTTCGACGTCATGGACATCGCCGCCGCGGCGGTGAAGCTCGCACACCACGCGACGGAGGGGGAGCGGCAGGAGGACGAGGCGGAGATCCCCGCGATCCGGCCGCCGCCGCCCGGGCCGGAGCGCGGCTACGGCTACAACGACCGCACGTGGCGGGGCCCGCCGGGGGCGCGCGGGCGCCCGGGAGAGGGGTCGGGGCGGCCGCCGCGGCGCGAGGGACGTGAGGAGCGGGAGACCGACGGCAACGTCGCGCGGCTCTACATCGGCGCAGGGCGCACCGCGGGCATCCGGCCGGCCGATCTTGTCGGCGCCATCGCGAACGAGGCGTCGCTGACGTCCCGCGACATCGGCGCCATCCAGATCGCCGACGGCTTCTCGGTGGTCGAGGTCCCGGCCGACGCGGCGGACAGCGTCATCGAGGCGCTGCGCTCCACCCGGATCAAGGGGCGCAAGGTCCAGGTCCGCCACGACGAGGGGCCCGGCGGCGC
This sequence comes from Sorangium sp. So ce590, assembly GCF_051521365.1. Lineage (NCBI taxonomy): Bacteria > Pseudomonadati > Myxococcota > Polyangiales > Polyangiaceae > Sorangium > Sorangium sp. So ce590. Next base: position 1,053,570 of record NZ_CP150346.1, on the reverse strand, counting down.
GCGAGGCGGCGCGCGCGAGGCGCGAGGCGGTATGGACGAGGCCCGCGGCGGCGCGCGCGAGGCGCGAGGCGGCGCGGACGAGGCCCGTGGCGGCGCGGACGAGGCCCGTGGCGGCGCGGACGAGGCGCGGAGCGGCGCGGCCACGGAAAAGCCGCGAGCCAGCGCGGTCAAGGCGCGGGGCGACGCGGCCGAGGCGCCGGACGACGCGACAAAGGCGCGAGGCGGCGCGGCGAAGGCCAAGGCGCGGAGCGGCGCGGCCACGGAAAAGCCGCGGGCCAGCTCGGTCGAGAGCCGGGACGGCGCGACCGGCATGTCCCCCCCTCGGCGTCGGGTGGTGGTGCAGTCGTTCGAACGGGAAGGCAGGAAGGTGGGCAGAAAGCCCGGATGAATTCCCGTCTTCCCGACTCCATGTGGAACCCTCTTGGCAACTGACAGCACGACCCGGCGTCGAATCCGGGTCTGAGTCCACGGCTGCCCGGGCCGGCGCCTGCTCCTCGGGAGAGCCGGCGCGGCCGACGCCCACGGCAGCGCGGCGGGCACGGCATCCCCGCGGCACCGCCCTCCGGCCTGAGCTCCACCGCTGCCCAGGCAGCTCAGCTCAGTCGGCGGTGGCCTTCCGCCGCTGGAACTGGGCGAACAGCGCGGCGCGGACCTCGTCGTGCAGCGGCTCGCCCGGGATCCCCCGGAGCGCGTCGACCGTCAGCTCCATCTGCCGCAGGTAGGTGCGGCACCTGTCACACCACGCGAGGTGCCGCGCACAGCCCTCCTCTTGCTCCGAGGACAGCTTTCCCTCTTTCCTGTCGGTGATCATCTCCGTCAGCTGACAGCACGTGACGAGCATGCGCGCTCACCCCCTCGTCAGGTATCGCTCCAGCGCGGCGGCGCCGGGCAGAGCGCGTCGGGCGCCGCGGCGCCGGGCACCGGGGAGCCGTCCGGCGCCGCCGCGGCTCGCCCGGCCGCCCCCTGGTGGCGCTGCGCGTCCTGGGCTAGACGCGTCGCGATGCCCTGGCGATCGGTCGAGCTCCGAGGAACCCGCGCGCTCGCGCGCCGCAGCCCGCCGGGTGGGCTGCTCGAACGAGCCCGCAACCCGTCGGCCCGCCAGGCACCAGGAGAGCTCCGTGCCTAGTCGAGACGATCTCATCGCGCGCGACCGCCGCTGCGTCATCCACCCCTACGCCGCGCCCATCTCGACCGCCCCGCTCTTCGCCGTCGAGCGCGCGGAGGGCGTTCGTCTCACGCTGACCGACGGCCGCGAGCTGATCGACGGCATGTCCTCCTGGTGGGCCGCCATCCACGGCTACGCGCACCCGGCGCTGACGGCGGCCGTCAGCGACCAGCTCGGGCGGATGAGCCACGTCATGTTCGGAGGGCTCACCCACGAGCCCGCGGTCGCGCTGTGCGAGACGCTCGTGGCGATCACGCCCGAGCCGCTGACGCGCGTCTTCCTCGCCGACTCCGGATCCGTGGCCGTCGAGGTGGCCATCAAGCTGGCCCTGCAGTTCTTCATCGCGCGGGGGCAGCCCGAGAAGCGCCGCCTGGTCAGCGTGCTCGGCGGCTACCACGGCGACACGTTCGGCGCGATGGCGGTCACCGATCCCGTCAATGGCATGCACCACCTCTTCCGCGGCGCGCTCGCGCAGCACCTGTTCGCGGCGGCGCCCGGCCCGGCCTTCGACGCGCCCTGGTCGCCGGACGCCCTGGGCAGCATGGCCGCGCTGCTCGAGCAGCACGCGCACGAGGTCGCCGCCGTCATCCTCGAGCCGATCGCGCAGAACGCCGGCGGGATGCGCTTCTACCACCCGCGGTACCTGCGCGAGCTGCGCGCCCTCTGCGACCGCCACGGCGTGCTGCTCATCCTCGACGAGATCGCGACAAACTTCGGCCGCACCGGGGAGCTGTTCGCCTGCCAGCACGCGGGCGTCGCGCCGGACATCATGTGCCTCGGCAAGGCCCTCACCGGCGGCACCATGAGCCTGGCCGCCGCGCTCTGCACCGAGCGCGTGGCCGAGACCATCGCCGGGAGCGAGCCGCGCGCGTTCATGCACGGCCCCACGTACATGGGCAATCCGCTCGCCTGCAGCGCCGCGCTGGCCAGCATCCGGCTGCTGCTCGGCTCGCCATGGCGCGCGCGCGTCGCGGCCATCGAGGCGCAGCTCCTCCGCGAGCTCGCCCCCTGCCGCGCGCTCGACGCGGTGGCCGACGTGCGCGTGCTCGGCGCCATCGGCGTTGTCGAGCTCAAGCAGCCCGTCGACATGGCGCGCGTGCAGCCAGCGTTCGTGGAGCGCGGCGTCTGGCTGCGGCCTTTCGGGAAGCTTGTCTATACGATGCCGCCGTACATCATCGAGCCAGCGGAGCTATCGCGCATCAGCGAGGCCATCGTGGGCGTGCTGTCCGAGGTTTGAGGCCCGGACGGCTGCTCGCAACCGGAAGAGCGATGTTCCGGGGCTCGCTCCGGGTCGACCGCAGCGGCGCCGCCGGGCCCCGCCGCCGCCCGGGTCTACCGCGGCGGCGCCGCCGGGCTCCGCCGCCGCTTCGAGCCCTTGTTTGCGCGGTGGTCTTTCGAAGGGCGGTTTCCCAGATGGGCGTTGAGCCCTTTGCTCCTCGGAGAGGCTCGCAGCCGCTCCAGCGCGGCGGCCTCGATCTGACGGATGCGCTCGCGTGACAACGAGAGTGAGCTGCCGATCTCTTCGAGCGTGCGCTCGGGCGCCTCGTCGAGGCCGAAGCGCTGGCGGAGGATCTCCCGCTCGCGCGGGGGCAGTGTGTCCAGCAGCTCCGCCGTCTGGCGGCGCATCTGCGCCTCGGCGACCTCCTCATCCGGCGCCGCTGCAGTCCGGCTAGGGATGAGGTCGCCGAGCTCGGCGTCCTGCTGCTCGCCGACGGGCGCCTGGAGGCTCAGCGGCTCGGGAGCGATCTCGAGGACCCCGCGCACCTCCTTGGGCGACAGGCCGCTCTTCTCGGCGAGCTCGTCCTCGGTCGGCTCTCGGCCGAGCTCCGCCGCGAGCTCCTGGCGCACGCGCTGCACTCTCCGGCGGCGGCCCAGGAGATGGACCGGCACGCGGAGGGTCTTCGTTTGCTCGGCGATGGCACGCGTCATCTGCTGATCGACCCACCATGAGGCATAGGTGGTGAAGCGATGGCCGCGCCGATGGTCGAACTTGTCCGCCGCGCGCATCAGGCCGATGGTCCCCTCCTGGATGAGATCATGGAGCGGTAGGCCGTGGTTCAGATGGCGCTTGGCAAACCAGACGACGAGACGGAGGTTTGACTCGACGAGCCGGGCTCTGGCGCTGTCCGCGACGCGGCGGCCCTCCTCGATGAGCTCAAGTGTCGTCCGCGTCACCTCGTCAGCCGAGCCGCTCGCGCGGAGCGCGCCGACGATGCGATCGAGCAGCCGACGATGGAGGCGGACGCGCTCGAGCTCCTCGAGGATCGCCGCGCGCTCCCCCGGCTCGGTCGGCTCTCCCGCCGAGAGCGCCCGGGCCAGAGCCCCTGCGCGCCGGAGCACAGAGACGAGGCGCTGCGCGATTTCCTCGCCGGCCAGCACCCCCTCGTCGGCTGCGCGGAGCACATCGCGCAGGCGGAGCTTTCGCGCGTCGAGCTCTTCGCCGGCTGCGCCGAGCTCGCGCAGCGCGAGCGGCGATCCCACGAGCGCTTGCAAGATGGCTCGCTCGCCCTCCTCGATGCTCCGCGCGAGCTCGATCTCGGCCTCGCGCGTGAGGATCGGGTACCGGCCGAACCCGCCGAGGTAGAGGCTCGCCCCACTGGGGTAGGGCGCCTGCTCGGCGCGGGGCAGACGCCCGGTCCGCCCGCCGCGGGCAGGCTTGCGCGCGGCGGCAGATCGGCCTTGCTCAGCGCGCGTGGCCATGAATCGGCTCGCCGCGGCCCAGCTCGATCTCCGGGACACCGAAGGTGGCCACGCGCACGTCGCCGCGCGGCTGCTCTGGCGGTATCGTGTACCGCGCGGCGGGGCGGCCGGCGATCCTCGCCGAGGCCTGCTCCTCGGGCTGATGGTAGAATCGCTGCTGGGAGGCGCAGGCGGCCATCCCCAGCAGGGAGAGGGTCAGAAGGCGTCGCATGGCCCTCCTGGGGTGCAAGCGCCGTGCGCTGGAGGAGCGTGGCACGAACGTGAACGCGATCGAGCCGGAGGGGCGGGGCGCCGCGGAGGAGCCCGGTCATCGCGGGCACCGGCGGGAACGGCGTCTACAGCCGCGAGCAGGCGCTCCGCACCGCGGCCGACTCGGCCCGATCTGGTCGTCGACGCGCCCGGCAACCTGGTTCACAACGCCGTCCTCTACGGCGTCGCGCCGGGTCGAGCGACGCCTGCGCTTCGCGCGGGCTCGTGACGCCCCGCTTCGCCTCACCCGCCGCGGGCGCCGAGCCCTCATTCCCGAGTTCCTGCCATGTCCACCACCGCCCCTGCCAGCACGCGCCGCGCAAAGGCAGCGCTGCAAGTCCTCGTCGTCGCCGCCATCCTGCTGGCGCTCATCGCGCTCGGCCAGGCGGCGGGCCGCGACGCACGAGCTCTCTCATCGCGGGACATCGGCCAGGGCGTCGCCCTCGGCGGTGGCGTCTTGCTCGGCAGCGTCGCTGTTATGCTCGCCGTGCTTCGAGAGCCCTGGAGCACGCTCGGCTTCCGGCGTGAGGCTCCGAGCGCCGTCCTGACCTCGGGCCTGCTCGGGCTCGTGGCCAGCTACCTGGCCGCCGGCGTGGGAGCGGCCGTCTACGCGCTGGTCGCGGGCCTCGACCCTGAGCGGCTCGCCGCCGAGAGGACCGCCGCGCTCGTCGGCTTCTCCGAGCTCCCGCCGGCCCTCGTCCTTCCGCTGGCGCTCTTCACCGGCATCTACGAAGAGCTGGTCTTCCGTGGTTTCTTCGTCTCGCGCTTGCGCGCCGCCCTGTCCCCCAGACCCCATGACCGCTCCGCCGCCGTCGGCGCCGTCGTGCTGTCGTCCGCCCTGTTCGCGGCCGGCCACTTCTATCAATCCATGCTCGGCGTCGTGCAGACCTTCGCCATCGGCCTGGTGCTCGGGACGCTCGCGGTGCGACGGAACAATGTCTGGCCGTGCGTCGTGGCGCACGCGAGCATCAATCTGATCGGGATGATCGCGCTGCGGTCTATCTGAGGCGGCGCGGGGGCAGCGCTGGCCAAGCCCGCGGGGCCGCGGCTCGATGGGACGGCAACAGAGGATTCGAGGCGCTGGCCCTCACCCACCTGCGGCTCTCCGATCTCGCGTCGAGCGCCGGATCCGGACGCGTGCCTGTGAACCCCGCGGTGCTAACGTGCACGCCCAGGTCATCGCTCCGGCTCACACGGATCGCTCACGACCACGAGAGGTACGACCATGATCAAGGGCGCGTGTCTATGCGGAACGGTCCGCTACGAGATCGGCGGTCCATTCCAGACCATGCTGAACTGTCACTGCTCGATGTGCCGCAAATTCCACGGCTCGGCGTTCGCCACGGCCGTCGTCGCGCCGCTGTCGGGCTTTCGCTGGCTCGCCGGCGAGCACACGATCCGCACGTCCTGCGCGAGCGACCATCGCTCCTTCTGCGTCACCTGCGGCTCGGCCATGCCGCTGCTCGTCCCCGAGAAGCAGCTCGCCCTGGTCCATGCCGGCAACCTCGAGGGCGATCTCGGCATCGAGCCACAGTTCCACCAGTTCGTCGGCTCCAAGGCGCCCTGGTACACGATCACGGATCCCCTGCCGCAGTTCGAGGGGTGGCCGCCCCAGATCCAGAGGCCGGTCGTCTCGCGCCCCGCGGTCCCGCCCAGGGAGGGCGTCACCCAGGGGAGCTGCCTGTGCGGCGACGTGGCCTTCGAGCTCGACGGCGCGCCCATCCTCATGATGAACTGCCACTGTTCGCGCTGTCGCCGCGGACGCAGCGCCGCCCACGCGACCAACGTCCTCGTCGGCCTGGACAAGCTCCGCTGGGTCCGCGGCGACGCGCAGGTCGCGAGCTACAAGGTGCCCGAGGCGCAGCGCTTCGGCGTGGCGTTCTGCACGCGCTGCGGCAGCGCGGCGCCGCGCCAGTCACCCGAGCGCGGCTTTGCCGTGGTGCCCGCGGGAGCGCTCGACACCGATCCCGGCATCCGCCCGAGAGCCCACATCTTCGTCGGCTCCAAGGCGAGCTGGTTCCCGATCACGGGCGAGCTGCCGCAGTTCGCCGATCTCCCGCCCCAGATCTGACATCCGGCGGATCACCTGCCCTCCACGCCCCACGCCTCCGCGAGCGAAAGGAGGCGTCTGGCGACGGCGAGGCACCGCATTCCTGGACGGACAGAACGCGCTCGATGACCTGCGGCTTGAACCTCGAACATCGGGAGAGCAGGAGTCACGTGACCAGAATCGCCTGCGACCGGAGGACCTCGCGGCGGCTCTCCGCCACGCGCCGCAGCGCGCCGATGATGGCGCGCGCTCGCTCTTCCGTGAAGTCGCCGTGCAGCGACACCCGCACGATGCCGTCGGGCTCGTCGCGCACGTCGAGGCCCGCGTCCTCGAGGCCAAAATCGTTCATGCCGGGCATGCTAGCTCCTCCGCCGCGCGGCGACACGCGTGCTGTCGGGTCAACGCCGCCGTCGTTGCGGGCGGGCGGGCGCGTCGCTCGCAGCGGGGTCGATGGCGAGCTACTTGAGTGGATCCAAGCTGGATGGCTTGAGGACAGGTGGCTCCGAGATCCTCCGCTGGCCATGACAACCACCTCTTCGTGGTCCGGCGAGGATCGGCGAATGCGCCGGTGGGATGATGGGCCTTCCTCGCTTACGCCCGGGTCGGTCGGTCTGGCCAGGCGCGACTTCATGAAGAAGTAACAGCCGGAATGCATGGCACGGCGTAATGTGAGAGTGGTCGCCACTGTCTGCCGCGGCCACTTCCTCCAATCGTATTCGAACGCCAACAGGTGTCATCGTGCGAAATTCGTTCCTGTGTCCGCGTGCGCGCTCGCGCCCGTGGAATTCTCTTCTTCGGCTTCACTCCATTCGATGGACGGCTGCCCTGACGCTCGCGACCGCCTGGGGCTGCGGCGACTCGTCGGATGCGGGCGAGCTCGGGAGCGTCGAGCCGGGCGCTGCGCTCGGGAGCGCCGAACAGGCCGTCTCCCTCCCGAGCGGGCGCGTGGTCATCAGCCAGGTGTACGGCGGCGGGGGAAACGCGGGGGCCGTGTACACGCACGACTTCGTCGAGCTGTTCAACCGGTCGAACAGCCCGGTGTCGCTCGCGGGGTGGTCCCTCCAGTACGCGAGCGCCGGCGGCACGGGCGCCCTCGGGGCCACGACCACGCAGCTCACCGAGCTGCCCGCGATCACCCTGCAGCCCGGCCAGTACCTCCTCGTGCAGGAGGCCGCGGGGTCGGGCAACGGCGCGCCGGTCCCCGCCCCCGATCTCGTCGACACGACCCCCATCAACCTGAGCGGTTCGGCGGGGAAGGTCGCCCTGGTCCGGCAAGCCGCGGGCCTCGGCTGCAACGGCGGCGCGGCGCCGTGCTCGGCGGCCCAGGAGGCGCTCATCGAGGATCTTGTCGGGTACGGCGGGGCCAGCTACTTCGAAGGCGCCGCGCCGGCTCCGGCGATCGCCAACGCGACGGCGTCGCTCCGGCGAGACGCTGGCTGCCAGGACACGGGCAGCAACGTCGACGACCTCTCGACCGGGACCCCCGCGCCCCGCAACACGTCGACCGCGGCGCTCGCGTGCGGCGGCGACGCCCCGCCGGTGGTGACCGGGACGGCGCCCAGCGACGGCGCGACCGGCGTGGACCCGACCGCGAGCCTGAGCGTGACGTTCAGCGAACCGGTTGTCGCGGCAGACGCCTTCGAGCTCTCCTGCGCGGGCAGCGCGCGCCCGATCGCGATCAGCGGCGGCCCCCTCGCCTTCACGCTCACGCCGGCCGAGCTGCTCCCCGCCAGCGCCGCTTGCCTCCTCGTCGTCCGGGCGAGCGGCGTGCAGGAGCAGGACCCGGGGAGCAACGCGACGATCGAGCCCTTGCCCGCCGACGTGTCGGTCTCGTTCACGACGGGGCACGCGGCGCCGGCGGTCGCGATCCACGACATCCAGGGGCGCGCGCACCTCTCGCCGCTTCTGGGCACGGTCGTGAAGACGACGGGCCTCGTGGCGAGCCTGCGCAGCAACGGCTTCACCGTCGAGTCGCCGGCGCCGGACGGCGATCCGGCCACCTCCGAAGGCCTGCTCGTCTTCACCGGAGCCGCGCCGGCGGTGAGGGTCGGCGACCTTGTCGAGCTCACCGGCGAGGTGGCGGAGTACCGCGCCGGCTGCGCCGACCCGTGCACGCCCTCCCGCGGCAGCGCGTACCACAACCTGACCGTCACCGAGCTCGACCGCCCCCGGATCGCCGTGCTCTCGACCGGCAACGCGCTGCCGCCCCCGGTCCCGGTCGGCTTCGCGCCCGGCTCGCGCCGCCCCCCGACGCAGACCATCGAGGACGACGCCAGCGGCAGCGTGGAGGCCGCGAACCACGTCGACCCCGAGGCCGACGGCATCGATTTCTGGGAGAGCCTCGAGGGCACGCGGGTGAGCCTGAACGACCCGACCGTCGTGGGCCCCACCCGCCGGTTCACGAGCTCCGGCACCGCGGAGATCGCGCTGATCCCGGGCGACAGCGACCCGGCCACCGGCGACGCGGCCGGCCTGCGCAGCGCGCGCGGGGCCGTCGTCATCAGCCCAGGCGACTTCAACCCGGAGCGGATCCTGCTCCAGGTCCCTCTGAGGACCTCGACGCCGGCGCTGGACGTCGGCGCCACGTTCGCCGGGCCCATCGTGGGCACGGTCGACTACAACTTCGCCAACTACAAGCTCCTGCCGGTCGACGATGCGCTCCCCGCGGCGATCTCGGCGCTCCCGCGTGAGAGCGCGTCGCTGGGAGCGCGGAGCGCCGACGACCTCGACGTGGCCGCGTTCAACGTCGAGAACCTCGATCCGGGCGATCCGCAGGAGAAGTTCGATCGCCTCGCCCGGATCCTCGTCGATGGCCTCGGCAGCCCCGACCTCGTCGCGCTCGAAGAGGTCCAGGACAACAGCGGCCCGAGCAACGATGGGGTCGTGGACGCATCGGACACCGTCGCGCGGCTCATCGCCGCGGTCGCGGCCGTGCCAGGCGGGCCCACCACCTATCAATTCCGCAGCATCGATCCGGTCGACGGCGCGGACGGCGGTGAGCCGGGCGGCAACATCCGCGTGGGCTTCCTGTTCCGGACCGACCGCGGGCTCGAGTTCGTCGACCGCCCGGGCGCCGGCGCCCTCACGCCGAACGAGGTGCTCAGCGACGCGGGCGGCGTGTCGCTGCGCTACAGCCCGGGCCGCATCGACCCGGGCAACCCGGCCTTCGGTAACAGTCGCAAGCCGCTGGCAGGCGAGCTCCGCTGGAACGGAGAGCCGCTGTTCGTGGTGGCCAACCACTGGAACTCAAAGGGCGGCGATGCGCCACTGTACGGGCGCTTCCAGCCCCCGGCCCTCTCGAGCGAAGCCCAGCGACGGCAGCAGGCCACGGTGGTCGCCGGCTTCGTGCGCCGGATCCTCGACAGCGACCCGTCCGCAAACGTGGTGGTCCTGGGCGACCTCAACGACTTCCAGTTCTCGGCGCCCCTCGGGATCCTCAAGGAAGCCGGGCTGACCACCCTCATCGAGACGCTCCCGCCGGAGGAGCGCTACACGTACGTGTTCGACGGCAATGGCCAGGCGCTCGACCACGTGCTGGTCAGCGCCAACCTGGCCGGACCGAAGCTACTGGGCTTCGACGTCGTCCACGTCAACGCGGAGTTCGCCGACCAGGCCAGCGACCACGATCCCGGCGTGGCGCGCTTTCGCATCGCGCCCGCTCCGGACATGGATGGCGACGGCGTCCCTGACGCGCGCGACAACTGCCCGACGGTGTCCAACGCCTCCCAGGCGGACTCGGACGGCGACAGCCTCGGCAACGCCTGCGACCTCGAGTGCGTCAGCGTGCGGCGCGACACGTTCGGCGGTGTGCAGGACTCCTTCGTTGAGGACTTCACGACCGGCTGGGCGTACGGCGCGTATCCCTACCTCATCACCGGCGCGGGCGCGGTCCGCCCGGCGACGGCGGTCCTGGCCTACGATCTGTCGTTCATCCCGGCAGGCTCCAGCGTGACCTCGGCGACCCTCTCGCTCTCCTATGCCTGGAAGCCCGCGGGCAGCGTCGTCACCGTGCACCGCGTGAACGGCGCCTGGGAAGAGCTCACCCTCGATGCCGGCGGCTTCAGCGGATACAGCCCGACCGTCGAGGCCTCGCTCACCACGCTCGCGCAAACCGACGCGTTTGCCTCCGCCGAGCTGACGTCCCTCGTCCAGGGCTGGATCAACGGCGCGCAGCCGAACCACGGTGTCGCGCTGGTCGACGCGAGCAACAGGACCGACTTCCGCGCGAGCGAATACCCCGACGTCGCGCGCAGGCCGAGGCTCGACGTCTGCTATCACGCAGCCGAGTCACAAGGAGGCGCCGCGGAGGTCGCGACCGAACCGCGCGCCCGGTGACATCGCTCAGCGGCCGCGGCGCCCGCGGTGAGCTCTCACCTGTAGCCGTTCCGGCTCATGGGACCGAGCCCCGCCTGGCCCGGAGCGCGTCCCGCTGGGCGAGCAGCCACGCGCGCGCCTCGGCCTCCGTGCCGAAGAACTGCTGCGGGTAGGATCGCCCTGTGAGCAGCTGCACGCCCTTCGCGAGGAGCGTCAAGATGACGCGCAGGGAAAATCCCGCTCCGAGGATCGCGACGGCATCGATGCGCGCGCTGCGCACCTCTTCCGCCACCACCTTGCGCACCGACGGCGGGATGGCGCCCGTGTGACGCGCGTCGGCGAGCACCAGGACCTCGCGGCCGCTCTCCGCCAGGCGCCGCAGCGCGCCGAGGATCGTGCGCGCTCTGTCGCCCGTGACGTCGCCGTGGATCTCCAGACGCAGGATGCCATCGGGCTCGTCACGGAGATCGGGGCACGCGTTCTCGAGGCTGACGCCGCTCATGCCGAGCATGCTAGCCGACTCGCGACGGCGGTTCAGCCCATCACTTCGCGCCCGCGAGCCTCAGCACCTCCGCCCGCTCAGCGTCGGTCGGCTCACGCTGGCAGTCCTTGCCGGCGCTCTCGAGGGCGTCGAGCTGGCGGACGAGATCCCCGGGGTCGACGCTCATGCAGCCCTCCTCGAACTCCGAGCACTCGGCGACGGAGAGCGCGGTCCCCGCGACGTAGCGGCAATCAGGATCCCCGGGAGGGTACCTCAGGAAGGTCGAGGCATGCGTGAGCAGACACGTCGCGTCCGACGGCGTGCTCGCCTCCTTGCAGCGCGCGGCGGCGATGCGCGCGATCCGCGCCAGATCCTCCGCCGGAATCACATGCACCCGAGGGCGAGGAGGCGGCGCGCTCGCAGCGCCGGCGGTCCGCGGGCCGGCCGCGGGCCGCGCCGCCTCGGAGCACGCGCACGCGAAGAGGGCGCACACGCCGATGCCGACGAGGACAGGCAAGGATCCCCCAGGCTTCATGGCGCGACAACTACCACGCCTGCTCGATCGCCCGCAACCGAGCGCCCCTCCTCCGGTCCGCGAGCCAGCCCGGACCGAGGAGGCCGTGGCCGCGGCGGAGGCCCTCGGGCGTGCCGGCGGCGCTCCCGACACGCCCGGACCGCGTCACCCGGCGCGGGCCCAGCGCCAGAGCTCGCGGAGGGTCGGCGTCGCTCCATGGGAGAGGACGCCTATCCGGAAGATCTTCGCGGCGACCCAGACGAAGAGCAGCACGGTCGCGCCGGTGCCGCCGATGGAGACGAGGATCTGCCAGAGCGGCGGCTCGGAGACGAGGACCCGGACGAACATCACCATCGGGGCGTAGATCGGGATCATCGAGAGCACGACGGCCAGCGTCGAGCCGGGGTGACCGGCGATGACCACGAGGAAGAACGGCGGCGCGGAGAGCGCCATCGAGATCGGGCTCATCAGCTGCTGCGCGGCCTTCTCCGAGCTCGCGGCCGCGCCCCCGACGGCATAGACAGCCACGTTCACGAGGTATCCGAGGAGGAAGAACACGACGAAGTACACGGCGACCATGGGTCGAAACAGGGTCTCGGCGTCGATGAGGCGCGGCCCTCCCAGCGCGCCGATCGCGACGCCCGCGGCGGCCGCCATCCCGAGCCACACGACGATCTGCGTGAGGCCGGCGGCGGCGAGGCCGAGGATCCTCCCGGACAGGAGCTCGAACGGGGTCACCGAGGAGAGGAGGATCTCCATGATCCGGTCCGACTTCTCCTGCACGATGCGGCGCAAGATCTCGCGACCATTCAGGAGGATCGCGACGAAGAGCAGGCCGCCGAAGCCGAAGGCGACGAGCATGTCGAGGTCGCCGCCGGGTCCCCCGGGGCCGCTCGAGGAGAGAGGCGCCGACGCGAACGCGGGGGGCGAGAGGAGGCCCTCGATCTCGGCGGCGTCGCGGCCGCGCGCCGTCCACCTCGCCACGGCGACGCCGCGCGCCACCACCGCCGCGGCGTGCTCGACGGCCTCGAGGTCAGCCCCGCTCGCGTACAGCGCGCCCCGCGCGCCGGCGTCCTCGAGCATCGCGGGCGGGAGCACCACCACGGCGTCCGCGCCGTGCCCTCCCGTCGCGACGCCCGCCCTCGCGCCGTCGAGCAGCGCCGCGACCGCCGCGCTCGTGGCGGCAGCGTCCCCGGGGGCCACGTAGGTGAGCCGCAGCCGGGCGGCCCTCGGGAGCACCGCGCTGCCCATCGCGGCGCCGAGCGACCTCGCGGCGGACCGCGCCGACGCCTCCTCGGCGAGGCCCGCGAAGGCGGCCTCCACGACCCCGCGGAGCCGGCCTGTCCCGTCGACAACGACGACCGAGCGGTCGCCGACGCCCGCGGCGACGATGAGCGCAGGGAGCAGGCCCACCGCGGCGAAGAGGACCGGCAGGACGAGCGTCGTGAGGACGAAGGACGCGGTCTTCACCGAGGCGACGTACTCGCGCTTCAGCACGACGAGGATGCGGCTCACGATGCCTCCAGCGCGGAGCCCCGGCCCGCGCGCGCCCTCGGGGCGAGCGGCGGCGGGGCGCCCTCGCCGACGACGCGAGAGAAGATCTCGTCGAGCGACGGCGACGAGACCTCGAACCTCCGCACCCGGAGGCGCGGGAGCGCCGCCGAGAGCGCCCGCTGCGCGTCGTCGGCGTCGCGCAGCACGAGCTCCGCCGCGCCGGGCTCGAACCGCGCGCTCACAACACCGTCGATGCCGAGGAGGAAGGTCCCGTCGCCGTCGAACTCGATGCGCGCGGTGTTGCCGGCGAAGGACGCCTTCACCTCGCCGACGGGCCCCTCCAGGACGACGCGCCCCCGATCGACCACGACCACGTGGTCGGCCAGGCTCTCGGCGAGCGGCATGACGTGGGTCGAGAGCAGGAGGGTCTTTCCGGCGGCGCGGAGCTCCCCGAAGAGCCTCGTCACGAGCACGGCGTTGACGGGATCGAGGCCCGACATCGGCTCGTCGAGGACGAGGATCTCCGGGTCGTGGACGAGCGCGCCGCAGAGCTGCACCTTCTGCTGGTTGCCCTTCGACAGCGTCTCGATCCGCGCGCGCGCGACGTGCTCCAGCTCGAGCGACCGGAGCAGCCGCGCGGCGCTCTCGCGCGCGCGGCGCGGGCGGACGCCCTTGAGCTCGCCGAGGAAGGCCAGGTGATCGGCGACCGGCATCTGCTTGTACAGGCCTCGCTCCTCCGGGAGGTACCCGACGCGATCGCGGATCGCGACGCTGTCGCTCCTGCCTCCGAGGACCTCGACCGCGCCCTCGTCGGGGAGGAGGATGCCTGTCACGAGGCGCATCGTCGTCGTCTTTCCAGCGCCGTTCCGGCCGAGGAGGGCGGTGGCGCCGCCGCGCCGCACCTCGAACGACGCGGCGTCGACGGCCCGGCGCGACGCGAAGACCTTCGTCGCCCCGCGCAGCGAGATCGCGGGCGTCATCGGCGCTCCGGGGCCGAGGCGCCCGCGGCCCGGTCGCCGGGCGCGGCGCGGCGATAACACACCTCGCGCAGCGCCACGCGCTTCCACTCGTCCGCATCGGCGAAGCCGGCGGAGCGCAGCGCGCTCGCCGGATCGGGCGGCACGGGCGCGCCCAGGCACCGCTCGAAATACCACCGAGTGAGATCGCCTTCGGTCATCCCGGCGTCGGAAAAGGCGGGGTTCGACAGGCCGAGCTCGGCGAGGCGCCGCTGCTTCTCGCGGGCCCGAGAGAGCAGCTCCGCGTACTCGCCGGAGACCGAGAGGTGGTCGCGGACGTGGCCTTGCGCCGCCTCGTCGAGCGCCTTGTCGACCCAGCCGATGAGCGCCTCGTCGCGGAGCAGCCTCGTCAGCTCGCCCCAGCCGACGCTGAACTGACGCATCCACGCCTTCACGTCGTCAGGCTCGTAGAGCCGCCGCTCGCGGCGGAAGGCGTCGGACGTCCGCTCGAGCGCGGCGTTGTCCACGGTGATGCCGCGCCGCTCGGCCTCCTTCAGCGCGAGGTAGCGGAGCATGGCCCCGCGCTTCGCCCGGCCGTAGGCCGCCGCGTCGAGCCGGAGCTCGTCCAGGATGCCGTCGAAGACGACCGTGTCGTACGGCGACGCGTCGCCGGCGCCCGGGCGCTCCGCGGCGACCATCTCGCCGGCGAGCTGCTCGGTGCGGCACCAGAACTCGGTGACCTCGAACCTGTACGTGACGGTCTTCAGCGAGAAGCCCGCCTCGGCGCGCGCGCGGAGGTGCCGGAGCAGCGCGATCGCGTCGTCGCGCTTCCGGTGGACGCGCCCCTTCGGGAGGAAGTCGCGCAGCGACGCGAGCTCGCTCTGCGGGACGCCGTGGCGGGACGCGGCGTCGAGGATCACGGGATAGGCGCGGTCTGGATAGTAAAGAGACTTTGCGATCGCCGTGAGCGCGTCGCGCGTGACGGCGGTGATCACGCCCGCGGCCGCCGCGGCGTCGAGCGTGCTGCGGATGTTGACCATCGCCTCGGAGCCGGCGCGAAAGCCGCTGTCCGCGGGGCCGTGGGCGACGGCCACCTCGTCGTCGTCCTCGATGAGGCCGTCGCGGTATCCCTCGAAGATGGCGCCCACGCCTTCCATGCCGAAGGCGGAGAGCTCGGCGGCGCGCAGCGCCCCCATGCTGGAGCTCCCGAAGACGTGGATGCCCTGCGCCATCGCGAAGAGGATCTCCTTGTGCCAGACCGCCGGGACCCGCTCGAAGTAGCCGTCGATGATCGCGATCGCGCTCGGGCGCTTCGCGCATGCCCGGTAGACGTCCCCCTGCGAGACCGGCGGCAGATAGATGGCGTCGAGCTCCGCCCGCGCGGCCTCGAGCGAGAGGGTAGGACCGATGAAGACGATGATGCTCATGCGATCTCCTTCAGGCTCTTCGCGCTCCGGCGATCGAGCGCGCGGCGGAGCCGAGGGCCAGGGATGTAGCTGGGGAACGAGTGGATCCCTTCGAGCCCGGGAATCACGATCTTGACGACGGCGATGCCGAACTCCGGCTTCGTGAGATCGAAGGCGACGACGCTGTCGATCCCGACCGCGCGCAGCCGCTCGAGCTGCCAGGCGACGTCGTCCTCGAACGTGTCGCCCGCGAACGTCGGCCCCGCGGAGAACGGGCGCTCTCCGCGCGCCGTCAGCAGCCGGCGGAGGTGCCGGACCTGATCGGGGCTCCGGTGGCGGTCGTAGTCGGTCCGGAGGAGGTCGTCGCGCGCGCCCGAGATGACCGTGAGCCGGGTCTGCGCCGCCTCGGTGAGGGCGCGCAGGAGCGCGACGGCGCGCGACGGATGGCAGCCTTGCCCGCCGGAGCCGTGGAGCGCACGGATGGCGTCCTCCGTCCGCTCGGCGATCAGGCACTCGTACGAGGGGATACCGACGTTGGAGGTGGTCTCCCACGCGCCGACGGCGATCCCGGCGGCCGAGAATTTCGCGAGCACCTCGCGGCAGCCGGGATCATCGATGGTGTCGAGATCGAGGCGCCTCGCGTCCCGCTCCTCGTCGGTGAGGGCCCCCCACACGGCCGTGGCGTCGCGCTCGACCACCTCGCAGATACCGTAGCTCACCGCCTCGAGGAGCCCGTTTCCCGACGAGAGCCCGTTGGTCGAGCAGCAGAAGATCCCCGGGTTGACGCGGCCCGTCGTGGTGGCGTTGACGTGCACGAGCTCGTAGGGGACCCACACCGGGGCGCCGCGCATGAGGTCGTAGCCCTCGGCCCACAGCAGCGGGGTGTCCTCGTCGAGCGGCACGCTCGATGTCCGCGGCAGCGCGAAGACGTCGGCTATCGCGTGGGAGCGCCGGAGCTCGCGAGAGGAGCCGAGGAGCAGCGGCCGGATGATGTTCTCGCCGTGATAGGCCTCGATCGACTCCATCAGCCCCGAGACCCTCGCCGCCGCGAGCGTCAGCCCCTTTCCCTGGCTGACCGAGAGAGAGCGCGAGTTGGGCCGGCAGACGACGACGACCGGTATCCCGATCGCGTCGAGCCCGGTGACGTTGGCTATCCGCGTGATCCCCATCGCCGGCATGAAGCCTTTGATCCGATCGAAGGTCTCCTCGGGCGAGGCCGTGCGGTGGGTGCCGTTCATGAAGCGCTTCTTCTCGGGGCCCGAGAGCCCCGGCATGGGCGGAAGCTTTGTCTGAGTCTCCACGGTGCTCCTCCTTCGCTCTGCGCCCGCGGCGGGCGCGACTCGAGTTCGTTCAGGTGCTTTGCAAACCGAGGGCCGCCGGCCGGTCGCGGCGGCCGTCACCGCGACCCGCGTCGCGCCGCGCGCGGGCGAGGGCCGCGACGAGCCGTCGCTCCTCCGGCGGCACGCCCGCGGTGAGCTCGGCGGCGCGCCCGAGCGCGGCCGCCCTGCCGGCGTCGTCCCCCGCAGAGGCGGCGACGTCGGCCTCGAGGTGCGCCGCGGCGAGCGCGAGCAGCGGCGCGCTCCGCGGGGCGGCGCGCCCGAGCGCGGCGAGGCGCGCGCGCAGGCGATCGAGGTGCGCCCCCGCCGCCCCGGCCTCGCCCCGCGCGAGGGCCGCCTCGGCGCGCGCGTAGAGCACGGCGAGCTCGCCGTAGGGCGAGCGCCACACGCGGGCGCGCGCGGGCCGCGCGTCGTCGAGCCACGCGCGGACCGGGGCGGCGTCGCGGCGCGCGAGGCCGAGCGAGATCGCGCTCTGCGCGGCGAGCGACGCGAGGTCGAAGAGGCCGATCCACGCCGCGTGGCAGGCCGCGAGCTCGAAGAGCGCCGCCGCTTCGGCGAGCTCGCCCGCGGCCGCGACGCTGCTCGCGAGGCGCACGCGCACCATGAGGGCGCGGCGGAAATCGGCGAGCTCCTCGGCGAAGGCGAGCGCCCGGCGCTGGTGCGCGAGGCCGCGCTCGAGCTCGCCGCGGGCCGCGTGCGCGGCGCCGCGCCACGCGTGCGCGGCGGCGAGGCACTGCGGCGGCGCGTCGCCGCGCGGCGCGGCGAGCAGGGCGTCGAGCCGCGCCTCGTGCTCGGCGCGGCGCTCGTCGGCGGCGCTCGCGAGCGCGGCGTCGAGCTCCGCCCAGCAGCGCTCCGCGGCGGACGCGCCGGACAGGGCGTCCCGGGCGACCTCGTCCCGGAGCGCGTCGAGCGCGACGGTCTCGCCCAGGTTGTGGAGCGCGGCCATCCGGACGCGCCGCGCGAGCGCGCGGCGGCGCTCCGGGAGGCCGAGGCGGAGCGCCGCCTCCGCCGCCTGCCGCGCGAGGGCGGGGCGCGACATGCGGAGCATCGTCCTCGCGAGCGCGACGAGCGCGTCGGCCCGCGCCGCGGGCGTGAGGCCGGGGGACGCCAGGGCGTCGCCGAGGATCGCGGCGGCCTCGTGCAGCGCGCCGGCGCGGCAGAACGCTTCGCCCCGCGCGACCGTCGCGGGCCCCGGCGTCACCGCGGGAGCGGCCACTTCGCCTCCGGGCGCGGTCGCGACGCGGAGGAGCCCCGGCCCGTCCTCGATCTCGGCCACGATCGCGGCCCACCCGGGGCTCGGGCGCCCGCTCGCGGCGAGGACGAGGGAGAGCGGCTCCGTCTCCAGGGCGCGCGCGAGGAACGCGACGGCGTGCTGCGTGTCGGCGTCGGCGCCGTCGACGCCGCGGAGGACGAGCACCGTTGGCTCGAGCGTGTGCGCCGCGAGGAAGGCGCGGAGCGCCTCGGCCACGGAGGACGGGTCGGGCGGCAGCGGGCACTCCGGCGCGTCGTGCGCGGCCTCGATGCGGCCGAGGGCGGCGAGGAGGGCGCTGCCCGCCGGGTGGGCGTCCGCGAGGGCGCGCAGCAGCGCGAACGGCGCGGGCATCCCGCCGGCGGGCGCGGCGGGCGCGATGAGCCGGAGGCCGTCGCGGCGGGCGGCGTCGCGGAGCGCGTCGAGCGCGGCGCCTTCGCCGGGGTCGAGGAGCGCGGTGACGGGCCGGCGCTGCTCGGCCGCGCGGGCGAGGCGCCGCCACGCCTCGCCCGGCGAGACGCTCGGCGGGCGAGCCCGCGGCGGTTCGTGCGGGGCGCCTGCCTCGGCGAGCGCGTCGGCCACCCACACCTCGAAGGCGAGCGTGAGCCCGAGGCGGTTGTGGAACGTGTGGGCGAGGTTGGTCATGACGGTCGCGAGCGGCGCGCCGAGCGCTCCGCGCCGCGACGCCTCGGCGAGCTCGGGCAGATCCGCGTCGAACGCGGCCAGGAGCGCGCGCTCGTCGTCGACGAGCTCGCCGAGCGCGGCGAGCCCCTCTCCCCGCATGAGCGCGCGCACCAGCGCGACCGACGCGACGTCCGGCGCAGCGCAGACGAGCTCCACGCCCGAGATCGCGCGGGCGAACGTGCGCCAGTGCCGCGCGTACGCCGCCAGGAACGACCGCCGCGCGTCGCCCGCGACGCCCGCGCGCGCGAGCGACGCGTCGAGCGCGCACGCCGCGACGAGGGCGCGCGCCCGCGGTCGCCCCGCCGTCTTCCGGATGCAGCCGAGCGCGAACCGGCTCGACGCGAAGAACTGCCGCTCCGCGATCTCCATCCCCACGGGTCCTCCGTGCTTCTCGAGCTCCGGCTCGTACGCGGCGGCCTCCGTGCGCGACACGGCGGCGCAGCACGCCGCCGCGGCGTCCACGCGCGCCGCCACGCCTTCGGGGTCGCGCCCGGGCGCCACGCGCACGCGCAGCCGCAGGTGGTCCCCTCCCTCGGCGTACCGGAGAAAGAAGAAGCGATCGATCGCGCCGCTCTTCTCGAGCCCGGACACGAGCGGATCGATGAGGCCGAGGAGGAGCGCGTCCGTCCCCTCGCCCTCGGAGCCACGATTGTGGAACAATTTCCGATAGATCCAGCTCATCGCGCGCTCCTCTCGCCGTCGATCTCGACAAGCAGCTCCGCCGCGTGCGGCCTCCCGCCGAGGCAGAGCCACGACGCCTCGGGCTCCGGCAGGAGCTCGGTGAAGACGAGGTACCCGCGCCTCCCGTCGCCGGGAGCGCCGAGCAGGCGAGCCAGCCCGATCAGCGTGAACGGGCTCTCCCAGTCGACGTACAGGTTCGTCTCCGTGAAGCCGCAGCCGGCCGCGTCCTGCCCGACGTACCGGGCGAACCCCCGGCTCGGGATCTCGCGCTCGCGCCGCAGGCGCGCGATCGCGCGGAAGTACGACGCGTACGGCTGCTTCGGCTCCTTGCGCGGGACCGCGCTCACCGGGATCGCCCACCGCGCGCGCTCCACCACGACGCGGCCGACCGTGAGGCGCGGGCGCCGCGGGGCGAGCGCGGCGCCCCGGGCGAGGTCGAGGCGATCGAGCACGTTGTAGAGGTCCGCCCGCTCCGCCACCGTGTCGTCGCGGAGCCGCGGCGAGAGCGCGCGGAGCAGGAAGTGCGGATCGGGGAGCGCGGCGTCCCGCAGGAAGCCGAGGTGGATCGGCTCGATCTCGCGGCCGAGGCGCCGCGATCCGAGCCGGAGCTCGACCGCCGCCGCGTCGAAGCGGAGGGAGAGATCGCGGAGCGGCAGGACCTTGTCGCCGGGCGCGCTCGGCTCCCACGGGAGCTCGAGCGACCACGCCGTGAGGCGCGGGTGCACCTGGAAGTTGAGGCCGAGCGTGGGCGAGAGCTCGACGGGGAGCGGACCGTCCTCCTGCGCCAGGCGGCGGCGGATCGCCTCGAGGGCCTCGGGGGCGCGCCCCGCGGCGTCCGCGAGGTAGCGCGACAGGTACTTCGCGCGCCCGGCCTGCGCGCCGTTGAGCACGACGCGCGGCTCGCCGCCGTCGCGCGGGCAGGGAGGCGCGATCTGGAGGAAGAGCGCCATCGACGACGGCGCGTCCGGGGCGGCGAGCCCCTCGAAGAGCCCTGGATCGAGGCGCACGACGTCGCCCGTCGCCGCGGCGGCGACGCGGCCGAGCTCCGCGTCAATCCAGCGGATCGGCTCGGACGCGCCGCGGATGCGCGCGACGCGCCGCGGATCCTCGAGGATCTCGGTCACGAAGCCGCCGACGTCGTCGCACACGCCGTCACGACCGAACCGCTCGACGAAGGCGGCGCAGAGGCGGCGGTGCGCGGCCCCGCAGGCGCTCGCGCGCACGAAGCGCACGACCGGCTCGAGCGCCGCGGCGAGCGCCCCGCATGGAACGGGGAGCTCCGCGCCGAAGGCGCCGTCCACCATGACGTCCTCGAGCACGGACGAGCGCCCGCGGCCGCGGCCGAGCTCGGCGGCGAGGCGCGCGCGCGCCTCGACGTCGGCGGTCGCGTAGCCCTCGAGGCGCCGCGCGACCGAGCGGAGCTCGTCCGGAGCGCCCGCGCACCCGATCTCGCCCAGGGCGTCCGCTGCGGCGCACAGCGCCGCGGGGGTCGGCCCCATCGGGACGCTCGCCGGCTCGAGCATGCCCGCCTCGATGAGCTGCTCGAGGACGTCGCGGCACGCTCGCTCGTCGGCGTCGTCCGACGCGAGCGCCCGGGCGGCGTCCTCGAGCGTGCGCCCCTCGGCGCCCTCGACGAGGCGGGCGACGGCGGGGGTCCACCCGAGCGACATCAGCTCGCCCGATCCGGCGCGCGAGAACACGACCGACGGCGCGGCACCCGCGGCGAAGCGCCGGAGCGGGTTCATCCGGAGCGGCAGGCGCGCGCGCGCGTGGGCGTGAGCCGCCGGATCAGAAGACATCGCGCGCGCGACGAGCTCCCCGGCGCGCGCGAGCGCGAGCTGCGGGAGGCTGCGCCACCGCGCCTCCCCGGGCGCGCGCGGCGCGTCGCTGGCGCCTGCGGGCGACGCGGAGAGGTCGAGCAGCGCGACGCCCGCGAAGCCCGCGAACGGCGTCGTCCGCGCCGTCGCGCGGAAGACGTAGCGCGCGATGGTGGCCTCGCGGATCTGCTGCGCCGAGGTGAGCGGCGCGCCGCCCGGGATCTCCGCGAGCTTCTTCGCCGTGGTAAAGTGGTCGGCGCTCGAGAGCAGGATCCCCCCGAGCAGGCGCGAGCTCCCGAGCGCCTGCCGGAAGCGCTCCGACGCGGCGATCCACTCCGCGGCGAACGTCGCCTCGTAGCGCTCCTCCAGCGCGGCGCACCGGGCCGCGCGCGCGCCGACGAGCGCGAGCGCGGCGCGCGCCCCTTCCGGCGGCGCGGTCCTCGCGCCCTCGAGCGCGCCGGCCGCCACGGCTTTTCCGTTGAACAGCCGCCGCTTCGCCTCGAGCGCCGCGCGGCGCAGCGCCTCGTCCTCGCACCGGTGCACGACGTCGAACAGGGTCGCCGCCGCCTCCGCCCGCGCGGCCGCGAGCTCGAGCTCGGCCGCGGCGAGCTCGCGCTCGACCGCGGGGCTCTCGCGGAGGCGGAGCCCGGCGAGCGCGTCGGCCGGCATCCCCGCGACGCGCAGCGCGCCCCACGGCGCGATCTGGAGCCCGCGGCTCATCGCGGCTGCCCTCCGCGAGGCACCTCTCGGGACGTCGGGTGGCGGTGCCCTCCGACCGCGAACGCGAAGAACGCCGTATGATCGCGGCCGTCGAGCCCGAGGACCTCGTCGACGACCGCGGGGGCGAAGCCCCCGGTCGCCGTGTAGGTGAGCCCGAGCGTCTCGGCGACGAGGTAAAGGCGGTCGGTGAGCCACCCCGCCGCGAACGCCGCGCCCCGGTAGCCGCGATCGCCGAACGCCACGAGCCACCGCCCGATCGGGACCACAAGGAACAGCACCGCCGCGCCCGTGGCGTGCTCGTGCTGCAGGATCGCGGTCTCGGCCATCCGCGCGCGCGGCGCCGGGCCGATCGGCGCGAGGCGATGCTCGCCGCGGTCGTACCGGTGCGCGCCGGGCGGGACACCGTCGACGTCGAAGACCACCGGAAACAGCAGCGGATCGAGCGTCGGGTCCGCGAGCCCCGCCGGCCGCGCCGCGGCGGCCGCGAGCAGCGTCCCGAGCGTCGTCGCGTCGAGGGCTCCCGTCGAGAGCCTCCCGCTCCGCCGCGCGGCGATGACCGACGCGAGCGAGCGCTGGACCGACTCGAGCGCGCGCGGCGCGGGCAGCGAGAGGGCGCGCTCCGCGTCCCCGGGCAGCGGCGGCGGCGCGGGCAGCGGCGGCGGCGCGGGCAGCACCGGCTCCGGCGACGGCCGCGTCTCGGGGTAGCGGCTCGCGAGGGCGAGCTCCGCGACCCCCCGCAGGGGCTGGGTCGCCGCGGCGAGCGTGGACGAGATCCTGTGTTCAGCGAGAGACATCGCGAGCCTCCGTGGCTGCGCCCCTGAGCGCGATGAGGAGATGCGGAGCGAGATCGATGCCGTCGACGCCGACCACGCGGGCGACGACCTCGTCGTCGAACGCCCAGACCGTCGTCGCCGCGAGGCCGAGCTCCTGGGCGAGGAGCTCCACGCGGTGGGCCATCAGCCCGGCGTCGAGCAGCGCGTAGGTGTACCCGCGCGCGTAGTACTTGGAGCACGCCCGCGCGACCGAGCCGACGACGACGATCACGGCGCCCGCGGACTCCACGGCCGCGGCGTGCTCGGCGCTCCCGCCCTCGAGCGCGGCGCGCCCGAGGGCGCCCGCGGCCACGCCGCCGCGGAGCGGCGTGAGCTCTCGCGCGGCGAGCTCGAACCGGTGGACGCCCGCCGCGATCCCGGGGACCCGCGCCACCGCGACGTACGCCTCCGCCGAGCCAAGGTTCCCGGCCGACGCGGTGGCGCGACGCACGTGGGCCTCGCCCTCGGCGCGGCGCTCGACGCGCCCGCCGAAGCTCAGCTCGAGCAGCGCGCCGAGCGCTCCCGCGTCGAGCGTCCCCGTCGCGTCGCGCCGGCGCGACAGCGCGACCCCCGCGGGCGCGCCGAACGCCGCGCCGAGCAGCGTGGCGACCTGGGTGCCGGCGCCCTCCGGAGGCCGCCGCGGCGACGGCGCGGCCGGCGCGCTCTGCAGCTTGCGCACCTCCGGGCTGATGTGCACCTGCATCCCCGCGTGCTGGCCGATGTGCCACGGCTGGACGACCGTCGTGTTGTGGAACATCCGCGCGAGGCTCTCCGCGTGGCCGGACGGGAGCGTCGCCGTCCGCGGCGGCGCGTCGCCGCCGCAGACCGGGCAGCTGGGCAGCCTGGTCATGAAGGGGTGGAGCGCCGTCTCGCCGGCGCCGGGCCGCCACACCTCGACGTGCTCCAGCGGGGCCACCGCGAGGAGCCCGCTCGCGTGGAAGATCACGTGCTGCGCGACCCGGCTCGCGAGCGCGCGCCCCCAGAGCGCGCGCTGCGCGGCGTCCTCGAGCGCCGGATCCGCCGCGGCGGCGGCGATCTGGAGCCGGACGCACGCCGGGCACGCGGACGCCCCGGGGATCGTGAGCGGCCCGATCATCCACGTGCCGGGGTTCGCCGCGAGCATCGGGACGCGCGCCGCGATGCACGCGCGCGCCGCCGCCTCGAGCGCCTCCTGGTCGCCGATCGCCACGGCCAGATCGACCTCGCCCCGCGCGAGCTCCCCGGCGCCCGCGGCGAGCCGGACGTCGGCGACGCCCGCCTCGCGGAGCATCGTCACGAGCATCCCCGCGAGCGGCTCGTCCTCGTCCGCCAGCGCGCGCACGCGCGCGCGTTCGAGCGCCCGCTGCGCTTCCCCCCGGCTGCGGTTGCGCCCGGTCCGGCGGAGGTACCTGCTGAAGAACACGCGCTGCGCCCGGCGCGGCTCCTCGGCCTCGTCGGCCGCGGCGCCCTCGCCCTCCTCGAGCATGCCGTGCATGTGCATCAGGTGGATCGCGTCCCGCAGGTCGGAGGCGGCGATGCCCGGAAACGCGGCCTCGACGTCGCCGACGGTGCGCGTCCCGTCGAGCAGCGGCACGAGGTTCTCCATCACCCACGGGAGCGACGCGCCCTGGATGATCTGCGCCTCGCCGCCGACGATGTAGAGATCTCCGCCCGGGAGCGCCGCGCGGAGGAGATCCTCGACGAAGCGCGGGCGCTCCGGGCAGCGAAGCTCCCAGTAAAGCTCGGCGAAGCGGCTGAGATCGCGGGCCTCGTAGGCATCGTCGGGCGGGCTCATCGCTCACCTCCCACGCCGGACGATCCGGCGAGCTCGAGCGGGTGCTCGGCGAAGTAGCCCGCGAGCGACGCCCCGCGCCCCGCCGCGTGCTCGCCGGCGGCGCACCGCCCGCACAGCCCGACCCGGGCGAAGCGCCGCGCGCGGAGCCCGCCCGACGTGACGTCACACTCCCAGAAGCGCCCCATGCGCGCCGCTCCAGCGCGGGGCGGCTCCGGCGCGCCGCGCGCCTCGAAGAGCGCGAGCGCCTCCGCGGCGAGCAGCGCCGCGGCCTGCTCGGTGACGGCCGCGAGCTCGCCCTGGAACCAGGGGCGAAGGTCGCCCGAGGCCCCGAGCGCCTCGAGGGCGTCGTGCGCCTCGAGGTCCAGCGCGACCGAGCGCACGCGCCGCGAGAAGCAGGCGAAGCACGGCGTGCGGCCGGGGACGATCGACGGCCCGATCCGGAGCTCGTGCGCGAGCCACGTGCCCGACGTCCAGGCGACCCGCGCCGCGAACGCCGCCGCGTCGAGCGCGAGCGCTTCCGCGGGCCGGGGACGATCGGTCGCGAGGACGATCACCGCGTCGGGCGGCGCTTCCGGCACGCCCGTGCCCAGCGCCGACGTCGTGACCCGCGCCCCCGCGCCGGTCAGGAGCTCCGCGCAGCGGGCGCCGAGCTTTCCGTCACGGATGACGTGCACCGCGGGCGCGCCGGCGGCGCGCTCCGAGGCCGGGGTCTCCTCAGGCGAACGGGATCGGATCATCGGTGATCGACTCCTCTGTGCGAGCGCCGTACCCGAGCCTCTGCGGCGCGTCGTACAGGCGGGGGTGGGCGAGGTACCGCGCGTGGTGGGTGAAGCTGATGGGCAGGAGCTCGGGCACGATCACCTTCACGACGACGATCCCGAAGTCGCGGACCTCGGGCATCGTCACGTCGACGGCGACCACCTCCATGCCGAGCGCGGCGAGCCGCGCGACGATCGCCGCGAGCGGGTCGGCGCCCTCGATCGGCCGGGGGAAGGCGGTCGCGAGCGGCGCCTCGCGCGTGGCGAACGCGAACCGCGCCGGCCCGTCGGGTCCCGCGTAGAGGCGCCCGAACGACTCGGGTGTCTGATCGGCGTCGGTGAAGAACGACGCCCGGGTGACCGGCGGAGCGGGCTCGGTCAGCGCCACCCGCAGGCTCCCCACCTCTTCGAGGACGCGCGCCGCCGCGGCCTCGCCGTCGGGGCGGCAGGCCGCCATCGCGATCGCGTGCGGCGCGCTGTGCGCGCACGTCTGCACGGCGCCGATCACGGGGACGCCGACGTCGGTCGTGAGATCGAGGAGCGTCGTCTCCGTGCCCGCGGCCTCGGCGCCGCGGAGGAGCGCCGCGACGAGCGGGCTCCGCGCGCTCCCGGGCGCGATGCGCGGCGTCCGGAGCTGGTGCAGCCAGAACAGCGCGAGGCTGTCGCGCTCGATCACCTCGCACACGCCGGAGAGGATCGCCTGCCCGAAGCTCGCGCCCGCCGCGAACCCCGTCGAGAGCGGGAAGAGCGCGTGCTCGCGGATCGGCAGCGGCAACCCCATGTACGTCGCCGTGAGCGGCACCCAGATCGGGCGCCCGTGGGTGAGCGAGAAGCCGCGCACCCAGAGCTCGTCGCGATCCGGATCGGGCTCGCGCAGGCGGAAGGTCGACGGCGCGCGGGCCCGCTCGCGCGCCGAGCAGCGCGGCAGCCGCGCGGGGTCGAGCGCGCGATCGCCGAGCGAGCGCGGCGTCGCGCGCAGCACCCCCTCGGTCGGGTACATGACGCCGCAGTAGCGCTCGAGGGCCTCGCAGACGGCCCGGATCTGGGCCGTGGTCTCGTCGACGGCCGTGCCGGAGCCGGTGAGCGACCCAAGCTTCGAGCCCACGTGGGACGGGCCCGGGTGGAGCGCCGGGGGCCTGCCGAGGAACGCGGTGAAGCCGTGCATCTGCCCCTCGAAGCCGGGGGGAAAAATGAACCGCCGGACACGGCGGATGATCCCGCAGCGCTCGTCGATGAGCGGCGCGAGGCGATCGATGAGCGAGATCTCCGACATGGCGGCGACTCCTTGAACGGGGCAGGCGGCGCCCCAGGAGCCCGGACGCGCGACGCACGTCCGGGCCGCCCAGGGCGCGCCTACGGGTTCACTTCTTGTCGGCGCCGAGCTCGACGCCCTTGGCGATCGCGGCCGAGACGAGGGCGTCCTGGCCCATGACGTCGAGCGCCTTGTCGTGCATGCGAATGACGCTCTCGAGCTGCCCCTCGTCGAGGCTGTCGAAGGACGAGTTCGACGAGACGCCGATCGAGCTGACCGAGGAGAAGCACCCGCTCGTACAGGCGGAGCTTATGGGGACGTCCCGCAGCGTCTCGTTGCTCTTCTCGCTGATCTTCTTGAGGGTGAGCTCGAGACGCTGCACGCCGGCCTTCGTGTCGACGACGTCGGACGCGCCGGCGGTCGTCTGCACCTCGAACATCGACTCGGTGTTCTGGATATTCAACATGACAATCTCCTTCAGACGGTGACTACGTAGCGACGGGCGCGGTCGCTCCCGATGATTCGCGAACGGCCGCGCGCGCCCTCTCGGATTCGCTCCGAAGAGTCCTTGAGGTCCAGGGCGGCATGTCGCCTGTGACACCCCATGATCGTCGAGCCGGACAACGAGCGTGCCTTCCGGCGCCGCTCCAGCCCCGAAGCTCGCGGCTCGCTATCCTTGAGGCTAAGCAACGCGCGTGCCGCGGGGCCCGAGCTCACGACCGCGGCCCGGGACCGGCGGATCGCCGCCAGGGCGCGGGCGGCAATCGGCGGAGCGGCCCGCGATGCGCAGATCCGCGCGCATGTTGAGCAAGGGTTTGCCCAACATGCGCGCGGATGCCTCCGAGGGCGCCCATCCAGGGGGAGCGCGCCGCGAGGCCAGCCGTCGTATCGTTCCCACGAGGCACCGGAACACGATGCGCAAAGAGCAGCTCGCCCTCTCTCTCCTGCAGTTCACCCTGCTCGCGGCGTGCGCGCAGCCCCCTGACCCGGACGACGGCGCAGGGACGGGCGCCGCGCCCACGTTCCCGTGCCCGCCGGGCGCGCTGGAGACCGGCGCGGGCTGCGAGCCGGCGGGGGTCCCGCCCGGGCGGTGCGGGAGCGGCTTCGCGCCCGACGGAGCGCAGGGCTGCGTGCCCGTCCTGCCGGAGGAGGCGGGCCCGCCAGGTCAGATGGCCGTCCCCGGCGAGGCGGCGTGGCGTGAGGTCGCTCCGTGCGGGGCGGGCCGGTGGGGCGGCGCGCCGATCGACGAGACGACCGAGTTCGTCGACGCGGCCTACGCCGGGGCGGACAGCGACGGCACGGAGGCCAGGCCGTGGTCGACGATCCAGGACGCGATCGACAACGCGGCCGAGGGCGCCCTGGTCGCGATCGCGGAGGGCAGCTACGTCGAAGAGCTGCTGATCTCGAGGCAGCCCGTGCGGCTCTGGGGCCGGTGCCCCGCGCGCGTCGAGATCGTCGGGCCGACCGCGGGGGGGATCGCCGTCCAGGTAGACAGGCGCGCGAGCGCCACGGAGATCCACGACCTCGCTGTCCGCGGACAGGGCATCGGCCTCGGCGTGAGGAACGCGCGCGATGTCGTGCTCGAGCGGGTCTGGATCCACGACACGGGCGACGTCGGCCTCCTCGCCGCAGGCCTGGAGTCCGAAACGAGCCTGACCGTGCGCGGGGCGCTCGTGGAGCACACAACGGGCGCGGGCATGGTCGTGGCGGACGCCGCCGTGACGCTGGAGGGCACGGTCCTGCGCGACATCGATCTCGCCACCGGGGACCCGGGGCACCCGTTCGACGGCCATGCGATGGCGGTGCAGGTCGAGTCGTTCGAGCGCCGCGCGAGCGTGACGGCGCGATCCGTCGTCATCGAGCGCGTCGGGGGGCTCGGGATCAGGTTCTCCGGGGCGGACGGCGTGGTCGAGGACAGCGTCGTCCGCGACGTCGCCTGGCTCGCGGCGGACATGCCGGGCGCTGGGCTCACGGCGACCCACATCCGGAACTTCGATCCGGGGACGCTCACGGTCCGGGGCAGCGTCCTGGAGCGGAACCACACCGCCGCCATCGCGATGATCGGCGCGGAGGCGACCATCGAGGCGACGGTCGTGCGCGACACGGGCTCGGGGCCGGCCGAGGATGATCCGGGCCAGGGCATGGGCCTCTACGCCGAGCCGAGCCGCATCGACGGGCGCCCCTCCCGCGTGGCGCTCCGGCACGTCCTCGTCGAGCGGAGCCGCGAGAGGGGGGTCGTCGTCAACGGCTCCGACGCCGAGATCGATGGCCTCCTCGTGCGGGAGCTCGTGCCCGGCGCGCCGGACTACGGCGCGGGGATCGAGATCGCGCACGATCAGCGACGCGCGAACGTCCGGGTGCGCGGCAGCGCGGTGGAAGGCAGTTACGGGACCGGGATCGCCGTCTTCGGGGCCGACGCGGCCCTGGACTCGACGGTTGTGCGCGACACGAGGCCGCTGCCGTCAAACCAGGATTTCGGCCGGGGCGTCAATGTCCAGTCGCTGCCAGACCTCGGCGAGCGCGGGAGCGCGCGCCTGCACAACGTCCTGATCGAGCGGAACAACGACGGCGGCCTCTTCCTCAGCGACTCGGACGCGACCGTCGAGTCGACGACGATCGCGGACACCCTGGGGCGCGCGCGCGACGGCACGAACGGCTGCGGCATCATCGCCTACAACAACGAGACGGGTCAGGCGAACGTCCTCGTCCGGGACAGCGTGATCGAGCGGAGCGCCGCGGCTGGCATCTACAACTTCGGCGCGACGGTGCAGATCGCGTCGACGACCTTCACGTGCGAGCCGCTCGACATCGTGAGGTACGTCGATGAGCGCTCCCCGGCGGTCTACGAGGATCTGGGCGGGAACGTCTGTGGCTGCGAGGGCCGCACCATCGACTGCAGGGCGGAGCCGACGCGCATCGAGCCCCCCCGCGCGCTGCCGCCGCCTCCGCCTCTGCCCGAGAGCGAGGGCTGAGGCTCACGCGACCGCCGCGGAGCGGCCCGCTTTCCGGGGCCGGATCCGGGCGAGGCCGCGCGGATCCGCCCGGCAGGACGAGGCGTCGAGGCGCTGCGGCTCGAGGCCGAGCTCTCGCATCCTCGCCTCGTCCCAGGCCTCGATCGGGTCGCGCCCGGCGATGTAGCTGCGCGAGCGGTTGACGAGCGGCCCGCGCAGGCTGATCACCTCGGGCGCCGACATCAGGACGCTCGCCTTGTAACGAGGCAGATCGCTCGCCATCAGCCGGTTCCAGACGTGGCGGCCCACGTTCCGCAGGCTCCCCAGCGCGCGGCTCAGGCGCTGAAAATGCTCGATCGCCTCGGAGGGGTGCAGCCGGGTCGGCCGGTGGCAGAGGGTGTACCCGTCGAGGTCCCGGCTGGTCACCCCGGGCAGGAGCCGGCCCTCGGCCGCCACCTGCGCGAAGAAGGGTGTCTCCGGGTACGGGCAGACGATCCCCAGGAACGTCGGGCAATGATCCCCGAGGTCGTGGAGATACTCGGGCAGCCGCTCGAAGTACTCATTTGTATCCCCGTCCGCGCCGACGAGGAGCCCGAAGGAGAGCACGATCCCGCTCGCGAAGGCCCGCTGCATGACCTCGCGGACCTCGCTCAGCTTGTTCTGGTCCTTGTTCATCGCGCTGATCGACTCGGGGTTCAGCGACTCCAGCCCGGTGTAGACGTAGCGGCACCCCGCGCGCCCCATGAGGCGGACCAGCTCCGGGTCGCGCAGCACGTTGAAGGTGAGCGCGCAGCCCCAGATCTTCTTGAGGGGCATCAGCGCCTCGCAGAGCTCCCGCAGGTAACGGGGCGAGCCTCCCAGGTTGTTGTCGACGAAGGCGAACGTATCCTTGATCAGCCCCGGGACGCGCTGGTTGAAGATCATCCGATCGCGGATGTCCCGGATCACGTGGTCGACGGGGCGATAACGGTACTGCTCGTGCCCGGTCAGCACGCAGAAGTTGCAGGAGAAGGGGCAGCCGCGCGACGCCTCGATACCCGGCATCCGGACGAGGTTTGTGCGGTAATCGACCAGATCGTAGCGGTACGTGGGGATCTGCTCCGGGGGCACCGGGGGGAGCGCGTAGACGGGCTGGAGCTCGCGCCGCTGGAAGTCCGCGATGAGGGCCGGGATGTTCGCCTCCGGGTCGCCCGCCACCACCGCGTCGAAATGCTCCAGCGCGTCCGCGCGGAAATGGCTCGCGTGCCGGCCGCCCGCCACGGTGGTCATGCCCCGCCGCCGGAACAGCGTGGAGAGCACCTTTGTGTGCTCGTAATAGGCGTGCAGGTACGAGAAGAACACGAGGTCCCAATCGCGGTCGAGGGGAACGTCCGATTCCTTCTCGTTGTAGAGCTCGATCTCGGCGTCCGGCGGGCACAGGGCGGCGAGGAGCTCGGGCACGGTGGATTGCATGATCGAGCGCTCCTTGCGGTGCAGGCGGCTCGGGTGCGTGTAGGTCGAGATGATCGCGATGCGCATCGAGGGGAGCTCCTGGTTCAGTTCAGGCCGACAGCGACGCTCGCGAGGCCCAGAGCGGCGTGCGCGAGGGTCACCCCGAAGAGGGTGCGGTGCCGCGCATAGAGAGCGCCGAAGAGAAGGCCGATGGCGAAGGTGAGAAAGGCGAAGCCGAGCGAGACGTGCAGGTGGTAGACGCCGAAGAACGCCGAGGTGAGCGCGAGAGGGGCGCCCCGGCCCGACCGGGGCAGGAAGCGCTCCAGGGAGGTCTGGATCACGCCGCGCGCCACGAACTCCTGGAGCAGGCAGTGGGGCGCGTAGAGGACCAGGAAGAGCGCCCGCCAGGTCGCGTCGTAACCGGCGATCGATCCCCAGGTGATCAGGGGCTCACCGCGGCTCCACGCGCCGAACCGCAGGGCGGCGCAGGCGGCGGCCAGGCCGAGCGCGACGACCAGCGACTCCGTCACGCTGCGGCGCAGGCCGGCCGTGGTCACGCCCATCCGCGAGAGCGGCAGCGACTGGCGGCGCACGTACCACGCCACGGGGATGAGAAGGACCAGCAGAAGCCCCCAAGAATAGGCCATGTGCAGGGCGGGGGGCAGCCCTGAAGTCACCGTTCGCTGGACCACGCGCGCCATGACGAGGAGCGCGGCGGCGAGGGCGATGAAGGAGGTGATCTCGCGGCGGAGCTTTCGCGCAGGGGCCCCACAGGAGAGCTCGAGGGTGCGCTCGCGCACCTCGGGAGCGACGGTTGCCGGAGCGTCGGTGGCCATGCCGGCTCTCTGAGCAGCGGGTGTGCCAGGCGGCGCTCGGCGGCGCGGGACGCTTTCGGCCGGCGAGCGCCGTGCGCGGAGGCCGCGCGGATTGAGCCGACATGGCACAACCGTCGAGCGGCTATGACGCCTTCACCCTGGTGGTCGTCCCGGCCGGCTCCCCGCTCGGGTGCACGGGCGCGTGTCCACGGGCACCGGGACCGCTGCGCCGGCGGCTCGTCACCCCTTCCGCACCCCGTTCTCCGGCGGGCTCCGAGCGCCATGACCGCCGCGGCCGAGCGCGTCGCCGAGCGCATCAAGGAAGACGCGCACGCGGGGGACAGACGCCCGGCGCGCCGGCGTGACCGCGTGCAACGGTGGCCCGTCGGTCGCGAACGGCGCCAGGACCTCCACGAGGAGCCCCGCCTCGAGCAGTGGCGCGGCCATGAAATCGAGGACCTGCGCCACCCCGACCGCCTGCACCACCGCGTCGATGAGCAGATCGCCTTGGTCGAGCAGGATGCGCGAGGGCGTCGCGACGTCGATGGCGCCATGGCCAGCGCGGAAGCTCCACTCGACGACCTTACCGCGCAGCACGAACTTGATGCATTCGTGCCGCGCGAGGTCAGCCGGCGAGGTCGGCGCCCCCCGGCTCGCGAGGTAAGCCGGGGCGGCGACGGTGATCCAGCGCGGAGCCCGCAGAGCGCGCGCGATGAGGGATGAGCCCTCGAGCGGCCCCAGGCGCAGCGCGACATCGATCTCCTCCTCCACGAGCCGCAGGAGGCGATTGGTGACGACGAGCCGGATCGACAGCCGCGGGTGACGCGCCGACAGCCGCGCGACGACCGGCAGGACGCTGCGACCGAGCACCGGCGGCAACGTCACGCGGAGCATGCCGTGCGGCTCCCGCTGCGCGCCGGCGACCTGCTCGCGCCCCGCCTGGAGCTGCGCCATCGCCGCACGACAGCGCTCGAGGAACACCGCGCCCTCCGGCGTGAGCGCGACATGGCGCGACGTGCGCTCGAGGAGCACGACCCCGAGCTCGGCTTCCAGCTTGGCCACCGACTTGCTCACCGCGGCGGCGGAGACGCCGAGGCGCGCGGCCGCGGCGCGGAAGCCCCCCGCCTCCGCCACGCGGACGAACGGGATCACACCGGAGAAGAGGTCCACGGCGGCGAGGGTAGGTCGTTAACCTGGGGTTGACAATGCTTTGCCCGAGCTCGTCATGGTCCTCCGCGCGCGAGCAGGTATCTTGTCCCCCGAGGAACGGAGGACGCGCGATTCATGTGTTTCAACAGAAGATCGGTCCTCGCGAGGTCGGCGTTCAGGGCCTCGTCGGTCCTGTGGCTGGCATGGCAGTCCAGCTGCACCCCCTTACCCAGCACATCACCACGAGGAGGACTGGAGCCCATGAGCACGGTGAGCGTCCGTTACATGGTCGACGATGTCGACGCCGCCATGGCCTTCTACACGACGCACCTCGGCTTCGCGCTCGAATCCGACGCCAGCCCCGCGTTCGCGTCCGTCACCCGCGGCGACCTGCGGCTCCTGCTCAGCGGGAAGAAGAGCTCCGGCGCGCGGCCGATGCCCGACGGACGCCAGCCTGTCCCCGGCGGCTGGAGCCGCATCCAGCTGCCAGTGGCGGATCTCACCGCCGAGGTAGCCCGGCTCCGCGCGGCCGGACTCCGGTTCCGCAACGACATCGTGAGCGGAGTCGGTGGCTCCCAGATCCTGCTCGATGACCCGTCCGGCAACCCCGTCGAGCTCTGGCAGCCCGCGCATTGACGGCTGCTCCGCCGGGTCGAGCCGCGCCTGCTGCCCACGTTCAACCGCATTGGCAGCCCCGGTGGCCGCCCGGGCGAGAGCCTCTACCGCAGCGTGGCGCTTGTGACGGCGCTGACCTACGCGACGGTCGCGTTCCAGCTCGGCTTCCCGTTCCTGTTCGGCGCTCTTACTGCGAGCCCGCGAGCTTCAGCACCTCGGCCCGCTCGACCTCGGTCGGCTCGCGATTGCAATCCTTGCCGGCGTTCTGCAGCGCCGTGAGCTGGTGCTCGAGATCCTTGGGATCCACGCTCTGGCAGCCCTCGGCGAAGTCGGAGCACTCGGCGACGGACAGCGCGGTCCCCGACACGTAACGGCAGTCCGGGTCCTCGGGCCTGTATTTCAGGAACGACGTGGCCTCGTTGAGAAGGCACGCCGAGTCCGAGGGCACACTCGCCTTCTTGCAGCGCGCGGACGCGACCCGGGCCACCCGGCGCAGCTCCTCGGCGGGATAGACGCGCCCCCGGGGACCCGCAGCGCTCGCCGTCGCGGCGCCCCCGGCCGGCGCCGGCGCGCCCGCCGACGGTACGCCGTCCCCCGGCGCGCGCGCGCCATCCCCCGCGCTCTCCGGCAGCGACGGCGACAGCGGCGACGACGAGGCGCACCCGCAGGCGAGGACCAGGGCAATGGTATTGAAAAGAATTCCCCCAACCTTCATAGGCGACGCATATCACACCTCGCCTCGCGCTCGCAATGCAGAATTCCCATGCCGAGCGCCGGCGCCGAGACGTGGTTTCAGCCCGACATGGCGTCCCTGCATGAAAATTGCAGTGTGAGCACCCAGCGCAGCGAGCCGCCCTGTCGCGATGTTCAGCGATTGCAGCGTTCGTTTCGGTCATTGGAGAGCGTGAAGGAATCGCCCTCCACCGATGTCGCCGTGCTGTCGGCGCCGGGCAGGTGGAACTCCGTTCCTCCGCTCCTCCGCTCCTCCGCTCCTCCGCTCCTCCGCTCCTCCGTTCCTCCGTTCCTCCGTTCTCGTCCGTTCTCGAGGACGACATTCTCGCGATCTGCTCTGTCGACCTCGCTGCCGGGCGCCAGGCGCGCGCGGGCGCGTGCGTCCGACGCGCGTCCGAGACGAGCGGGGCTAGCTGCGCAGCGCGGCGGTCGCCTGAGGTCGCAGCGCGGGGCGCGGCCGCTTGGCGATCTCTGCTTTGCGGGGCTGGGAGGGCCTGGCGTCGGCGCTCCAGGGCTGGAAGCGCTCGTCTTTCCACATCACGAGGCCGCCCGACAGGGGCGCCTCGGGGCGCGCGCCCTCGTCGGAGCGCAGCCATACGAGCGGGCGCGCCTCGAAGACGGGCTTCGTGCACGCGATGTCCTCGAACGCCGCGGACCAGGACCCGGTGTTCCCGAAGAACACCCCGTCTTCCCAGCTGCCCTCCGGGTTGTGGGTGTGCCCGAAGATCACGGCCTTCGCGCGGTGCGCCCTGGCCACGCGCCGCGCCGCCTGGTTCACGCCCTGCCAGACCGCATCGAGCGTGGGCTTCGGGATAGCGCGCTCATAGGCGACGAGGAGCGTCGGGGCGAGCAGGACCGCCGGCGCGAGCCCTGCCGGCATCCAGCACAGGCACGCGAGCGTCGCGACGAGCCCGACGAGCACGAGCCCGAGCCGATCGAGCCAGAGCTCGCGGGCCACCCGGCCGAGGCAGTCCTCGGCGGGCCGGGCGAACAGCCGCGCGTGCTTCACCACCGCGGGGAACGGCGCGCCCGTCTCGCGGGCGGCGGCCCCGAGGTCCGCTCGCCGGAGCGCGCGGCGGCACGGGTCGCGCCGGCGCACGAGCTCGATCATCGTGCGCAGCGCGCCCACGGCGAACGCGAGCACGAGGGACCGGCCCGTGAACAGGTAGTACCGCGCCCAGTGGGCGAGGTACCCGAGGCCGGAGAGCATGAACGAGGAGTCGACGTGCGGGTTGAAGTACCCCATGCGCGACACGAGCAGGCGGCTCACGAGCGAGCCCATGGTCGGCTGGATCTCCCCCGGCTTGCGGCCGAACGGCGCCATCGGGTAGCGGTAACAGCAGTACGAGTCGTACTGATTGCCGTGCTCGACGATCACGCCGTCCCGGGTGCGGTGGAACCAGGCGCGGAAGAGCACCCGCTCCGCGAGCGCCGCGCGGAGCGCCAGGGCCGCGCTCGCCGGGGGGGCGCCGTCGCGGGCGGAGAGCGCGTGGAGGGCGGCCTCGACGAGGCGCCGCTTCACCGCGTCGCGCACCTCGGGGAGCGTGAGCTGGATGTCGTGGTTGCCTGCCACGAACACCACCGTGTGCCCGTCCGCGACGACCCGACCGACGGCCGCGACGAACACCGGGTGATCGCGCAGGATGGCCTCCATCGCCGGCACCGCGTGCTCGGCGGTGCGCGGCAGGTCGTGGACCACGCTCTCGTTGTCGAGCACGCGAGGCGCATCCAGGTCGAAGATGTCGCCGTTCAGGACCAGCGTGAGCTCGTCCGGCGGCGCGTTGAGCCCGTTGAGCCCGCCAGGGCCGCCCGCGCCCCTCCGTATCTCTCCTCGGAGGGCGTCGAGCATCGCCGCGATCTCCCCGTCCGGGGAGTACGGCGCCTGCCGGTAGCGCATCCAGAGGCCGGCCGTCGGCTCGAGCTCACATAGATGGATGTCTGAGATAGCCACCGTGTGATGCATCGGCGGAGAAACTGACATATCCACGTTTCCACGCCAGCCACGGGACCGTCAAGACTTGGTGTCACAGGACCACGGGGGCGCCCTGCTTCAGTTCGCCCGGAGCGTGATTCCATGGCCAGAGAGCGCTCAGCACACCTGTTCGCCACCGTGCATTCCTGTGAATGTCGCGAGCTCGCCACAAGCGCTGTCGGGCGCCGGCGCACAGAGTGCATCGAGTTCCTCCTTCAGAGATTCTCATCAGGCGAGCGGACCCCATCGGGTCGGGGGCCAATCGAGCCGGCACCCACGCTGTTGGGGTCGCACCCGGGAGGGGCGGATCCGGGGCGCCCGGCGGGCGGCCCCGGCCGGGGGCGGGGCAGGCGGGTCGCTGGCGAGCCGTTTCGCCGGGGGTGGGCGCGGGCTCGCTGCGCCGGCCTCTGGTACGGTGCACACTGGCGGGGCAAGGTGGACGCTCGCCAGCCTGGCTGGATAGACGGACGGCCGAGGTCGCGGGGGTCCCGCGCGTGGACGTGGAGAGGTGATCATGTCGACCCATTTCATCGGCGGCAGCTGGGTGTCCGGCACGGGGGAGCCGTTCGCGAGCCGGAACCCCGTGACGCAGGCGCTCGTCTTCGAGGGGTGCGCCGCGGCGGAGGGACAGGTGGACGCGGCCGTGAGGGCGGCGCGCGGCGCGTTCAGGGCGTGGCGCGACGGCGGCGTCGAGGAGCGGGCGGCGCGGGTGAAGCGGTTCGCCGGGCTGCTGGGCGAGCACAAGGCCCGGCTGGCCGACGCGATCGGGTTCGAGACAGGCAAGCCGCGGTGGGAGGCGCTCACCGAGGTCCAGACGATGATCGGCAAGGTCGACGTGTCGCTCATGGCCTTCCGGGAGCGGACGGGCGAGCGGCACGCCGAGGCGGGCGACGCGACGGCGGTGGTGCGGCACCGGCCGCACGGGGTGGTCGCGGTGTTCGGGCCCTACAACTTCCCGGGCCACCTGCCGAACGGCCACATCGTGCCGGCCCTGATCGCGGGCAACTGCGTGATCTACAAGCCCTCGGAGCTCGCGCCGAAGGTCGCGGAGGCGATCGTGCGGCTGTGGCAGGAGGCGGGCGTCCCGGCCGGGGTGCTCAACCTGGTTCAGGGGGGGAAGAGCACCGGCGTCGCGCTCGCGGGTCATCCTGGGATCGACGGTCTGTTCTTCACCGGGAGCTCCGGCACGGGCAGCGCCCTGCACCGGCAGCTGGCGGGCCAGCCGGAGAAGATCCTCGCCCTGGAGATGGGGGGCAACAACCCGCTGATCGTGCAGGACGTGGCCAACACCGAGGCGGCGATTCACCATATCCTGCAGTCGTCCTTCATCTCGGCGGGCCAGCGGTGCACGTGCGCGCGGCGGCTGCTCGTGCCGTCGACGCCGGAGGGCGACGCGCTGGTGGAGCGCCTTGTCGACGCGGCGGGCCGGCTCAAGGTGGGCAGGTACGATGACGCCGAGCAGCCCTTCATGGGCGCTGTGATCTCGCTCGCGGCCGCGGATCAGCTGCTCGGGGCGCAGGCGCGGCTGCTCTCGCTCGGGGGCGAGGCGCTGCTGGAGATGCGCCGGATCGAGGAGGGGACAGCGCTGCTCTCGCCCGGCATCATCGACGTGACGGCGGTCGAGGAGCTCCCGGACGAGGAGCTCTTCGGGCCGCTCTTGCAGGTGCAGCGCTACGCGACCTTCGATGAGGCGATCTCGCTGGCGAACCGCACGCGTTATGGGCTCGCCGCGGGGTTGTTCTCGGATCGCAAGGAGCTTTACCAGCAGTTCTGGCGGGAGGCCCGGGCGGGGATCGTCAACTGGAACAAGCCGCTGACGGGGGCGTCGAGCGCGGCGCCGTTCGGCGGTATCGGCAGCAGCGGGAACCACCGGCCGAGCGCGTATTACGCGGCGGACTACTGCGCGTATCCGGTCGCGGGGCTGGAGGCGGCGAGCGTGGCGCTGCCTCCGCAGCTGGCGCCGGGGATGCGGGGCAACTGACGAGAGGGCAACGGGCGCCGGCGGGTCGAGGCGCTCTGCGATGGCTGAAGAGCGTCAGGAAGCGGAGCTCTGCGCGGCCAGCTCGACGGGAATGGCGGTGAGGCCGCGCACGCCGGGGGTCTGGCGCCAGGTCAGCGGGGCGGAGGAGAGCTGGGCGTCCGGGAAACGGCGCAGGAACGTGACGATCGCGGCCTGGACCTCCAGCCGGGCCAGCGCGGCGCCGGCACAGTAATGGACGCCAAGACCGAAGGAGATGTGACGGATGTCCGTGCGGCGGAAATCCAGCCGGTCAGGATCGGGGAACTGCGCGGGATCGCGGTTCGCCGCGCCGAGCACCAGAAACGCGCGATCCCCCTTCGGGATGCGCACGCCGTCGAGCTCGATGTCCTCGAGCGCGACGCGGCTCATCCACTGCACCGGAGAGTCGTAACGGAGCAGCTCCTCCGTCGCGGGGCCGATCAGGGCGGGAGACGCGCGGAGCGCCTCGCGCTCGGACGGGTTGCGGAGGAGCGCGAGCAGACCGTTGCCGATCAGGTTCTTCGTCGTCTCGTGGCCGCCGAAGAGCAACATGCAGCACGTCGAGAGCAGCTCCTGCTCGCCGAGGATCATGCCCTGCTCCTCCGCCACCAGGAGCTGGCTGAGCAGATCGCTCCCGGGGCTCTGCCGCCGGACCGCGATCACGCCGCGGAAATAGTCCTCCAGCTCGGCCACGGCGGCCAGCGCGTTCCCCGCGATCTCGAGCGTCGGCCGGCCCGAGCCAAGGAAACCCCCGAGCGCGTTGGACCAGCCCTTCAGCCGGTGCCGATCCTCGGCGGGCACGCCGAGCACCTCGCCGATCACGAGCAGCGGCAGGAGGTCGCCGAGGTCGCGGAGGACGTCCATCCGCCCTGTCGGCGCGACAGCGTCGAGCAGCTCGGTGACCAGCGCCTCCACCCGGGAGCGCAGCCCCTCGACGAGCCGCGGGACGAACGCCTTGTTGATGAGCGAGCGGATGCGCGTGTGCTCCGGCGGGTCGAGCAGCAAGGCCCACGACGCCAGGTTGCGGCGCAAGGGCTCGAGCCGCTGCCGCACGTCCTCGGGCAGCTTGGTCACGAAGGCGCTGGAGCGCTTCGCCGATAGCCGCGGATCGCGGAAGCCCGCCGCGACCTGGTCGTAGCGGGTGATGAGCCAGCCGTTGTAGGCCGCGCTGAAGTACACGGGCGCTTCCTCGCGCAGCCGTGCGTACACGGGGTACGGGTTGGCGAGGGTCTCCGGCGATTGAAGGCGAAACGGGTCGAGATCAGCGTCCGCCGCTGGAGTGGCCGCGGGCGTCGCGTCGGGCTTCGGTGCGTCCGGCGAGTTCATCGGCCCAGGGTACGCCGGTCGCGTCCGCTTGGGAACCGGCGCGGCCCACGCCCGCGCGGGGAGCGGCGCGGCCCACAGCCGCCGGCGCCCGCAATCGGCCGGCGCGCCGCGGGCGACGAAGCCGGGCCCGTCCGCGCGGCGCTAGGCCCAGAGCTTGATGCCGCCGAGCAGGCCGGCGACGTTGTCGACGACGACGGCGTTCTCTGGCAACCGCGAGACATCGAGCAGGCGCGCGTTGCCGCCGCCGAGGTAGAGCTTGCGGTAGTTGAAGATCGGCTCGAGCTGCGCGATCATCTGGCGCACGCGCTTGTTCCAGCGCTTCGGGCCGATGCGCTTGCACTCGGCGTCGAACACGCGGTCCTCGTACTTCAGGTCGCGCTTTCCGTAAGGGTGGTGCCCGAGCTCGAGGTTCGGCACGTAGTGGCCGTCGATGTACAGGGCGCAGCCGAGCCCCGTGCCGAAGGTGAGCACCATCTCGAGCCCCCTGCCCTCGATGACGGCGAGCCCCTGGATGCCCGCGTCGTTGGCGACGCGCACAGGCCTCCCGAGGCGGCGCTCGACGGCCTCGGCGAGCGGGTAACCTCTCCACTTCTCGTTGTCGAGGTGCGGCGCCGTCATGGTCACGTTGTCCATCACGACGCCGGGGAAGCCGATCGAGACGCGATCGAACTCCCCCTGCGCGCGAGCGACGTCCGCGATGACGTCGAGGATGGGGTCCGGCGAGGCCGGCTGCGGCGTCGCCACGCGCACGGGATCCGTCATCGGAGTCCCCTGCTCGTCGAGGATGGTGGCCTTGATCCCCGTTCCGCCGATATCGATGCAAAGCGTGCGCATGGATCCCTCTGTCTCCTCCCGGAGCTCGTCCTCCGGGGCTGCCGCGGGCACGTCGGCGCGCCCGCGATCGCGGCGGACATCATCTAGAGCTCTGGCTGCGTGTCAACAGCAGCCTCGACGGCGCGCGCCCGAGCGGCCCACGGCGCCTCCCGCGGCCCCGGCCGGCGCGCTCCTGCGCCGCCGCGGCGGCTCCGGAGCGCACCCGGAGGCGCCGCGGCCCCGGCCCGCCGCGTCGAGGGCGGCGCTCACCCCACGCGGGTGTCCCCTCTTACGGCGAACCGCAGCTGTCGCAGGCGACGCTCTGCGGCGGCTCGCCGTTCACGAGCGCGTCGAGCCACCGCACGAGCCGCGTTCCGCCCGACGCGACGGAGTAAAACTCCGGCCGCCAGAGGATGCAATGAGCGCTGCCGGGGGCGAGGAACGAGCGGAAGCTCGGCGTCGACGCCTCGATATGGGCGATGGAAGCCCTCATGGCGTCCGACCACGCCTCCGCGCCGCCGCCGCCCATCGCATTGAAGAAGAAGATCTGATCGTCGTCCTGGACCGTGTTGTACTGCGACAGGCGCATGTCGGGGTAATGCGCGCCGAGCTTCTCGTAGAGCACGAACAGCTTCGCGAGCTCGGCCGGGTCGAAGCCGGGTATCCAGGTCGGGTAGACGCCCTCGGGCTTCCAGGAGGGGAGGCTGTCCTCGAAGAAGGCCTCGGTGATGATCCCCGCGCCGCTGTCGGCGAACTGGACCACGGACGCGTCCTTGTAGTGCTCCCGCAGGTGCGCGGACCACATGATCGACCCATACGCGCCCGCGCTGCACCCCGTCACGAAGATCTTCTCGGGGGCGGGGACGTTCGCGTAGACCCAGTCGAGCGCGGCGCGGACATTGACGGCGCCCTTGTGCCGGACGGTGACGGCGCTGCTCCCCTCTCCGTACGTGGCCACGTTGTCGCCCCAGTGGATATCCCCGGTGCAGTAGGGAATATAGACATGGTGCCAGTCCTTGAACGGGTTGTCCGGGTTCTCATGATCGTAGATCCCGGTCGTCATGGGATCCTCGCTGACCGTCTCCTGGAAGAGTTCTACTCCAGGGGCGCAGGTGGCGGCGCTCCAGCACGCGCCGCCGCCGCGGAACTCGACGACGAGGCGATTCACGGTGCCCGGGCGTACGAGGTACTTGAACGGAGCGCCGCGCGCGCACGTCGTCTCGCCGCCCGGCTCGAGGGTGTTCCAGCCGGACGGCAAGCTCAGGATTCCAGCCCGTAGCGGGCTGGTCGGGCCTTCGTCCTTGGCGGACGGGCCGCCACAGCTGGCGACGGCGAGCAGACACAGCGGGAGGTGGAACGGAAGGAACGCGGGGGCCTTGAGTCGCATGACAGGCGAAAGGATAGCATTCCGCGACTTGCGGGCCTGTCCGCCGGAAACGTCCGTGGGGGAGGATGCTGCGCGCTAGGGCGCCGGGGCTTGCTCTGCCCAGAGCTGCGCCGCAGCCGCGCTGACCACGCGGCGAATCGAGCCCTCGTCGAGGCGCGCACTGTCGCGCGGCGCGAGGACGGCGCAGATGGCGAGCGCGACGAGGTAGAGGGCGCCGAGGAGGCCGATCCAGCGCAGACCGGACGCGCCCAGCCGGGAGATGATCTCGATGGGCACGATCTGCGCGCGGATCTGGACCGCGCCGATCACGAGCACGGCGCGGTCTCCTTCCTGGAGCTCGATGTCGGCGGGGCCTGTCAGCAGGCGACCGAGCCCGTCGGCGCCGTGGACGCGCGCCCGCGTTCGCCGCGGTACGTACAGCACATAGCGCGCCCCGGTCACCTCCGCGATGACGGGGGCCGCTCTATCCAGCTCTCCTGACGGCACGCGCGCGATGGACGCGGGCGTATCGCCGATGTGCGCCCGCCCCTCGGCGAGCAGGTGGCGGACGCCGATCACGTCCTTGCCTCGGACGGCCACGAGCTCCAGCGCGCGCCGCGCGGAGGTGCTCGCCGCAGGCGGCCGTGACTTCCGGTCGCTGACGGGTTCGGCCCTCGATGCCTCATTAGGCCATTTCGCCATACTCTACAGCCCCCTTCGTCGCCCACGGGCAGGGGTCGACTCTGCATGTCCAGTGGAGACCTGCCCTCGGCGGAGCCGCCCCGCGCGCTCCCACATCACTCCCCTTCCCCGGCTCCTCTGGCATGGATCGTTCCGCGACCAAGCGCGCAGGGACGTGGCGCCCCGGCGGCCCGTGCCGGCGCGCGGGCCACTGGAGGGGCGCCCTTCGCCCGGACGCGGCGGCTCGATGGGGGACGCCTGACCACGGGGCGGCCCCACCGCTCCGGGCACGGCGGCGCGTGCGACGCGGCGCGCCGTCTCGCGGGTGGTCGTCGATGAGGGAGAAGGAGGGAGAAGACGACGGAGACGCCGGCAGCGCCGGTGGCGGCCAGGTGGGGGCGACCGTCGTCGCTGACGGACCGGAGCGCGGGCTCGACCTCGACGTCCGGACCGACGGGCGTGAGCTGGCCGCGCGGCGCGCCGATCGCGGCGCGCGCTCAGGATGCCATGACCTGCCAGGCGGGGCGGTGCGTCGGCAGCGACCCGTTCCTGTGCCCCCAGCCCGATCCGAGCACCTGCAGGCTCGCGGTCTGCGAGGCGCCGAACGGCGCCTGCGTCGAGGGCAGCAAGCCGAGAGTTCTCCGTGCCCCGGCGGGGTCTGCATCGCCGGCGGCTGCCTGCTCGACGATGCCGCCGGCAGCGCCGCGAGGGATGCCGGCCACGGCCCGCTCTGGCTCCTCCTGGGGCTGTTCCTCGCGCGGCTGCCTATTTCGTGGCGCCCTTCCCGCGCTGGTGTAGATCGCCGCCCGTGAGGAAACGCCCCCTCGGCAAGACAACCCTGCAGGTCTCGGAGCTCGCCCTGGGCACCTGGGGCCTCTCCAGCGACGGCTACGGCCCGGTCTCCCAGGTCGAGGTCGATCGCGTCATCGACCGCGCGATCGCCGTCGGC
This sequence comes from Sorangium sp. So ce590, assembly GCF_051521365.1. Taxonomy (NCBI): domain Bacteria; kingdom Pseudomonadati; phylum Myxococcota; order Polyangiales; family Polyangiaceae; genus Sorangium; species Sorangium sp. So ce590. Next base: position 1,010,358 of record NZ_CP150346.1, on the reverse strand, counting down.
ATCGACCTCTTCGACACCGCCGACGTCTACGGCCGCGGCGACATGGAGCGCCTCCTCGGCAAGCGGCTCCAGGGCGCCGGCACGACGTTCGTTGTCACGAAGATCGGCACCGATCTCGACGGCCTCCCGCCGACGAAGCGCTTCGACCCGGCCTACCTCCGCACCGCGTTCGAGCGGTCCCAGGAGCGGCTCGCCCGCGACGTCGTCGACGTCGTCCTGCTCCACAACCCCACCGTGGCCGCGATGCGCGACAAGGAGCCCCTCGCCTTCCTGAAGGAGCTCAAGCAGGCCGGGAAGATCCGCGCCTTCGGCGTGAGCGCCGGCTCTGCGGACGTCGCCCGCTCCGCGCTGCGCGACGAGGCCGACGTCATCGAGATCGCCTACAACGCCTTCCTCCCCGGCGACCTCCACGAGGTCGCCGGCGACGTCTCCGAGAGCGGCGCCGGCGTCCTCGCCCGCTCGGTGCTCGCGCACGGGCTGCTCGCCGGCCAGTGGAGCGCCGATCGCGAGTTCTACGCCGACGATCACCGCGTCAATCGGTGGACCCGCGACGAGTTCAGGACCCGCCTCCGCCAGCTCGACGCGCTCCGGCCGCTTGTCTCGGGCGCCGTCGTCTCGCTCCGCTCGGCGGCGCTCCGCTTCGTCCTCTCGAACAACCTCGTCTCGTCGGCGGTGCTCGGCCCCCGCTCGGTCGCCCAGCTCGACCAGCTCGTCCGCGAGGCCGGCATGCCACCCTACCTCCGCGGCACGGCGCTCATGGAGCTCGCCGAGCGCCTCAAGCAGGCGGGGATCGAGGGGGGAGCAGGATGAGCCAGAGCGACAGGGAGCTCGACGAGATCGTCCGCATCGCGCGCGCGGCGGCGGCGATCGTGATGGACGTGTACGCGACGCCGTTCATCGTGGAGATGAAGGGCCCGGGCGATCCGGTGACGCGCGCCGATCGCGAGGCGAACGCGCTCATCTGCGGCGCGCTCGAGGCCGCGTTCCCCGGCGAGGCGATCCTCGCCGAGGAGAGCGTCCCGGCCGCCGAGGAGCTCGCCGCGCGCTTCGGGCGGGAGCGGGTGTTCTTCGTCGACCCGCTCGACGGCACGCGCGAGTTCGCGGACAGGAACGGCGAGTTCGCCGTCATGATCGGGCTCGCGGTCTCCGGCCGCGCGGCGCTCGGCGTCGTGGTGATGCCCACGACCGGCGAGGCGCTGGCCGGCCGCGCCGGCGACGGCGGGGGCTTCGCCTTCCTGGAGGCGAGGGACGGCAGCCGCCGCCCGCTCCAGGTCTCGCCGGTGGCCTCGCCGGCCGACGCCACGCTCATCGTCTCGCGGTCGCACCGGCCGAAGGAGATCGAGCCGCTCCTCTCGCGGCTCGGCATCTCGAAGGTCGTCCCGTGCGGCTCGGTCGGCGTGAAGATCGCCCGGATCGCGACGGGCGAGGTCGACCTCTACGTGCATGGCGGCGGCGGCGCCAAGCTCTGGGACAGCTGCGCGCCCGAGGCCGTCCTCCGCGGCGCCGGCGGCCGCTTCACCGACCTCACCGGCGCGCCCATCGACTACACCGGCCCCGGGCTCAAGCTCGCGCGCGGCATCATCGCCTCGAACGGCGCCCTCCAGGACGCCGTCGTCGACGCGGCGAGGGCGGAGCTCGGCTGAGGCGCCATGCGGGCGCAGGCGGAGATCGTCATCGTCGGCGCGGGGATCATGGGCCTCGCGATCGCCTACAACCTCGCGCGGCACCACGGCATCACGGACGTCGTCGTCGTCGACCGGAGCTACCTCTGCGGCGGCGCCAGCGGCCGCAACGGCGGCGGGGTCCGGGCGCAGTTCTCGAGCGAGGGGAACATCCGGCTCATGCAGGAGAGCATCCGCATCTGCCGGGATTTCGCCCGCGAGATGAAGATCAACATCTGGTTCCGGCAGGGCGGCTACCTCTTCCTCGTGCGCAGCGAGGCCGGCCGCCGGACGCTCGAGAAGAGCGTCGCCGTGCAGAACGCGTGCGGCCTCGGGACGCGGATGCTCACCGCCAACGAGGCGCGCGCGATCGTGCCGGAGCTCTCGACCGAGGGCGTCGTCGCGGCGAGCTACAACCCCGACGACGGCGTCGTCTTCCCCTGGCCGTTCGTCTGGGGCTACGCCGAGCGCGCCCGGAAGCTCGGCGTCGACATCGCCACCTTCACGAACGTCCTCGGTTTCCGCACGCAGGGCGCGCGGATCGACGCCGTGGTCACCGACCGCGGCGAGATCCGGACGCACCGGGTTGTCAACGCCGCCGGCGCGTGGAGCCCGGAGATCGCGCGCCTGCTCGGGGTGGAGCTGCCGAACCACCCGCACCGCCACGAGATCTGCTCGACCGAGCCGCTCAAGCCCTGGCTCGGCCCGCTCGTCGCCGACCTCTCGAACGGCCTCTATTTTTCCCAGTCGATGCGCGGCGAGATCGTCGGCGGCATCTCCAACGAGGACGTCCCCGAGGGCCTCGACATGGGGTCGAGCCACAAGTTCCTCGCGCTGTATGCGCGGGCGCTCGTCACGGCGTGCCCCGTCCTCGGCAGCGTGAAGGTGCTGCGGCAGTGGGCCGGCTGTTACGACCTCACCCCCGATCAGAACCCCATCGTGGGCGGGGTCGACGAGGTGGAGCACTTCTATCAGGCCTCCGGGTTCATGGGTCACGGCTTCATGATCGCGCCGGTCATGGGCAAGCTCATCGCCCAGCACATCGCCGAGGGCACCGCCCTCCCCCTGTTCGATCGCTGGAACCTCCGCCGCTTCAAGGAAGGCCGGCTCCTCAGCGAGGCGATGATCATCGGCTGAGCCTCGCGCGGGGAGGCCGAGGACGCCGCCCGCGCCCTTTCGCCCGCCCTCCCCGCCCCGCGCTTCGCCTAGACTCGCCCCCCTTCCCCATGGGTCACCTCGTCCTCGTCACCGGATCCTCGAGCGGCATCGGCCTCGCCACCGCGGTCGCGTGCGCGGCCGCGGGCCATCGGGTCATCGCCACGATGCGCCGCCCCGAGAAGGCCGGCGCCCTCCTCGCCGCGGCCGCCGCGCGGGGCGCCTCGCTCGAGGTCGAGCCGCTCGACGTCGCTTCGCCGAGCGCCCCCGACCGGGTCCGCGAGATCCTCCGGAAGCACGGCCCCGTCTACGCCCTCGTCAACAACGCCGGCATCGCGGTCGGCGGCGCCTTCGAGGAGCAGGCGGACGACGACGTCCGCACGCAGTTCGAGACAAACGTCTTCGGCCTCATGGCCACGACGCGCGCCGTCCTCCCGGCGATGCGCGGCGCCGGGCGCGGCCGCGTCATCAACGTCTCGAGCGTCTCCGGGCTCGTCGGCCTCCCCGGCGTGAGCATCTACGCGGCCACGAAGCACGCCGTCGAGGGCTTCAGCGAGGCGCTGCGCTGGGAGGTCGCCCCGTTCGGCGTCCACGTCTGCCTCGTCGAGCCCGGCACCTTCAAGACCGAAATTTTCTACGAGAACCAGCGTCGCGGCGCCCACATCTCGCCCGAAGGCCCCTACGCGGCCATGACCAGGACGATCGAGCAGCTCGTCCTCCAGGACGCCGCCAAGGCCCCGCCGCCCGCCCCGGTCGCGGCGGCGATCCTCCGCCTCATCGAGGCCCCCTCGCCGCCGTTCCGGACCCTCATCGGCCGGGACGCACGGGCGCTCGTCGCGCTGCGCCGTGTCATCCCCGACCGGCTGTTCGCGACGGCGATCCGCCGGCTGGTGTCCGCGCCGCGCTCGCGTTGACACGATCTCTGGCCCCGAATAGTTTCGGCACCGCCGTTTCCATGGCGGAGCGGCGCCACGTCGTGGCCGAAGGGGGGCTGCGCCCCCTGCCGCGCGCTGTTTTTGTCCGCTTTCGTCCCCTCAGGCTAACGAAGGCTAGCCGCTGACCCCCTCTCCTGCAGCGCGCGCCGCGCGACGGCGAGGTCAGGCCGGCAGCATCACCGAGGTCCCGGAGGAAACACCATGTCCCGCTCAGCACGCAGCATCCTGCCGCTCCTTCGCTCGCTCCTCCTGGGGGCCGCCACCGCGTCGTCGATGGCGCTCTCCGTAGGGATCGTCGCCGGTTGCGCAGACGAGAACGACCCCGAGACGCACGTCAAGCGACTCGACGACCCCGCGACGGTTACCCCCTCGGTCAACCGGCTCGTCCAGTTCTTCGAAGACGCGATGACGCGCGACAACAAGGACCGGAGCGGCCCGACCGTGAAGCCGCTGCTCGACAAGATCATCGAGCCGATGACGCAGCGATGCGTGGCCGGCGACCTCGACGAGCGCACGAACTCGAAGCTCATCAAGTTCATCTCCGACACGCGCGACCCGCGCGGCGACGCCTGCCTCATCAAGGCGCTCAAGGACTACAAGCCCGAGTCGACCGAGGAGGACGTCCGCTGGGCCGTGCGCGGCCTCGGGGCGATGAAGTCGGAGAAGGCCGCCGAGCCGCTCATGGCCGTCTTCACGAAGCTCCAGCACGGCAAGGCGAAGGGCTCCAGCATCTCGCGCGACGTGCACGACGCGATGATCGATATCAACAGCAAGTCGTGGGAGGACGGGCTCATCACGATGCTCGGGCGTCCGATCAACGATCCCAAGGACGTCGCCACGATGCGGAACGAGCTGTTCTGGCAGATCACCGCGGCGGAGCTGCTCGGCTGGCAGCGCAGCGAGAAGGCGGTGGTGCCGCTGCTCAAGATCGTGCTGTCGCCGCTCAAGGCGGACGCCGCCACGACCGCGATCCTCGCGCTCACGAAGATCGGCAAGCCCGCGATCCAGCCGGCGATCGCGCTGCTCCAGGGCGAGCAGAAGGAGCTCATCGAGTACTCGAAGATCGAGAACCTGAAGGGCGCCGGCGACAAGGCGAGCGCGGAGCAGAAGAAGGCGGCGGAGACCGCCCACGTGGCGGCGGCCGCGCTCGTCCTGGCGACGATCGGCCGGCAGGAGTCGGTGCAGCCGCTGCTCGCCGTGCTCGCGAAGGCCGAGGACGTGCCGCGCGCCATCATCGCGCGCGAGCTCACCAAGGTGCCCAGGACGCCGGAGACCCTCGCCGCCTTCCAGGCGGCCTACGAGAAGACGCCCGCGGGCCTCGAGATGCCGCCGGCCGGCCTCAACGCGCGGGTCATGCTCGCCGAGGCGGCGAGCAACTTCTTCGACGCGAGCCTCGTGCCGTGGATCGTGAAGACCGGGCTCGAGGCGCGCGGCGAGGAGGACGACGTCGCGCAGATCCGCGACGTGTCGCTGCAGACGGCGCTCAAGCTGATGAAGCCCGACCAGGTCGCCGACGTCGATCGGCTCGCGAACACCCGCACGAGCGGCGGCGGCACGGTCGGCAAGTCGATGGAGAAGGAGATCAAGCTCGCGAAGGAGCTGCTCGGGGCCTGCGGCGCCAAGGTCGAGTGTTACATCGGGAAGCTCGGCGACCCGGCGGCGCAGACCAAGGAGACCCAGTTCACGGGGATCAAGGCCGCCTACATGACGGGCGTCCTCGGCTCCCCCGACGTCCGGCAGCAGATCATCGACGCGCTGCCGAAGGCCTCGAACGCGGCCGTGCGCTTCGTGTCGGTCTCGGTCATCGACGCGCTCTCGCCGAAGGGCGACGCCGACGTCGCGAGCAAGCTGCAGAAGATCGTCGACGAGGGCGAGGCCTCGAGGGATCCCGAGAAGATCTCCGGCAACGCGCCCTTCAAGACGGTCATCTACCGCCTGACCGCCCGCGCCCAGTAAGCCCGCAGCGCCACGCGCCCCGTCCCGCGGCCAGCTCCCGGGACGGGGCAAGCGCGCAGGCGCACAAGCGTAAGATCCAGAACTAATTTACACATTTTCTTTTCCCGGCGCCCTCCGGGGGCGATGTTTCGCCGGAGCGCCTGGATCCCGATTTTTCCTGGCGTCTCCTCCGTCTTGACGGTTTACTCCGGGCCCTCTCACGGGGCCTTCCTGGCTGAAAGAACCATGATCGTGCTCGAGGTAACCCAGGGTCTCGCTGCCGGGCGCGCCTTCGAGCTCCAGGGCGAGCTGATCACGCTCGGGCGCTCGCCGGACAACCGGGTCGTGCTCGACGATCGCCACATCTCCGGGGCGCACGCGCGCATCGTGAGCGGCGCCGACGGGGTGATCCTCGAGGACCTGCGCTCCACGAACGGGACGAGCGTGACGCGGCGGGGCGAGCGGCTGGAGCTCGGCCCCGGTCGCAGCGCGGTCGCCCTCCAGACGGGGGACGTCATCGAGCTCGGCTCGGGCGACGCGGTCACCCGGATGGTGGTGAAGATCCCGGAAGAGGCCGACGAGACGCGGGTCGTCTCGATCCGGCGCCTCGACGAGATCGAGCCTGCCGAGGCGAAGATCGAGCGCGATCCGAGCGCGCTCTCGGCCATGTACGCGGCGCAGAAGCGCATCGGCGCCGCGAACGATCTCGACCAGGTGCTCGCCGAGATCGCCGACGCGGTGCTCGCGCTGGTGCCGAGCGCGACGCACGTCACGGTGGTGCTCCGCGACGACGACCAGGAGGCGGGCGCGGCGCCGGCGGTGTTCGTCCCGGTGCTGACGCGCGTCCGCTCCGCGTCGGGCGGCGGGGCGCCGCCGGCGGGGCCGGTGCCGATCACGCGCAGCGTGTACCGGAAGGTGATCAAGGAGCGCGCGGCCGTGCTGGCCGCCGACGCGCCGATCGAGGTCGGGCAGACCGAGTCGCTGATGGGCGCCTCGATCCGCAGCACCCTGGCGGTGCCGCTCTGGAAGGGCGAGGAGATCATCGGCGTGCTCCAGGCCGACAACCGGAGCGCGCCCGGGATGCTGAACGCGGGCGATCTGGAGACGCTCCTCGTGCTGGCGGCGAACGCGTCGCTCGCGGTGGCGAACGCCCGGCTCATCAAGCGGCTCGTGCTCGCGGAGGAGCGGCTCCAGAAGGAGAACAGCTTCCTCAAGGGGCGCGAGGAGAAGCGCCGGGGCGGGGGCGGGAGCGCGGTCGACATCATCGGCACCAGCGACGCGATGCGCAAGGTCATCGGCCAGCTCGACAAGGTGGTCGACACGCGCGTCACGGTGCTGATCGAGGGCGAGACGGGCACGGGCAAGGAGCTCATCGCCGCCGCCGTGCACTACCGCTCCCGCCGCCGCGACAAGCTCTTCGTCGCGCAGAACTGCGCTGCGCTGGCCGAGAGCCTCCTGGAGAGCGAGCTCTTCGGCCACAAGAAGGGGTCGTTCACGGGCGCGACCGAGGAGAAGAAGGGCCTGTTCGAGATCGCCGACGGGGGCACGCTCTTCCTCGACGAGATCACCGAGACCCCGCTGTCGCTCCAGTCGAAGCTCCTCCGGGCGCTCCAGGAGGGCGAGATCCGCGCCGTGGGGGCGACGAGCCCGAAGCACGTCAACGTGCGCATCGTCGCGGCGACGAACCGGAACCTCGAGGACGAGGTGGCCAAGGGGCGATTCCGCGAGGATCTCTACTACCGGCTCAAGGTGTTCCCGATCCGCCTGCCGCCGCTGCGCGAGCGGCGCGACGACATCCAGCTGCTCGCGGCGCACTTCCTGGAGCGCTACGCGGACGAGATCGGCAAGCCGTGCGGCGGGTTCAGCCAGCAGACCCTGGAGCTCATGGTCGCGTACGACTGGCCGGGCAACGTCCGGGAGCTCCAGAACGAGGTGCAGCGGCTCGTCATCCAGCTGGAGCCGGGGGCGTTCGCGACGCCGGAGCTGCTGACGCCGCGGATCCGGCAGGTCGAGGGGCTCGTGGCGCGGGCGGGGACGCCCAAGGGGTCGCTCAAGGAGATGATGGACGCGGTCGAGAAGTTCTTCCTCCTGGAAGCGCTGCGCGGGCACAACAACAACAAGACCAACGCGGCGAAATCGCTCGGGATCACGCGAGAAGGGCTCCACAAGAAGCTCCGGCAGTACGGGATCTGACGGCGAGGGCGCCACGACGCGGGGGAGCCCTCGGGAGGCTGCTCCCGAGGGCCCGCCCCCTCCGCGCGGCGCAGCGACGAATCGCTCAATCGCTCTATCGCTCTGTCGCTCTATCGCTCTATCGCTCTATTGCTTCGGATTGGCGCGCATTCGCTTCGAGATCTGCTTCCAGCGCCGCTTTTCCTCGACCCTCGCGCGCACGTCCTGCTGCCGGGCGAGGTAGCGTCGCTCCGCCCCGAGCTTGAGGTACGCGCCCAGGCGCTCCGGGTCGAGCTCGCCGTCCTCGATGGCGCGGCGCACCGCGCACCCGGGCTCGCCGTCATGGGCGCAGTCCCGGAAGCGGCAGGTGGCGGCGCGGGCCTCGACGTCGTCGAAGCCTGCCGGACCCGCCCCATCCGAGGACCAGAGGCCGAGCTCCCGCACACCCGGCGTGTCGATGAGGAGGCCGCCGCCCGGGATCAGGAACAGCTCCCGGTGGGCGGTCGTGTGGCGGCCGCGCTCGTCCGACGCCCGGATCTCCCCCTCGAGCTGGATCTCGGCGCCGAGCAGGCGATTGCTGAGCGCGGACTTCCCCACGCCGGACGAGCCGACCAGGGCGAGGGTCTCCCCTGCCCCGATCTCGGCGCGGAGCGCGTCGAGGCCGGCGCCGGACAGGGCGCTGACCAGCGCGACCGGCGCCGTGGGCGCGACCTCCCGCGCGGCGTCGACGAACCGCCCCGGATCGGGGCAGACATCTGCCTTGTTGAGCACGAGCACCGGGCGAGCGCCGCTGTCGAGGACGGCCTCGATGTACCGTTCCAGGCGGCGCAGGTTGAAGTCGGCGTTCAGCGACGTGACGATGAGCACCTTGTCGACGTTGGCCGCGAGCACCTGGGCCTCCACCGTGGGCCCCGCGGCCTTGCGGCGCAGGCACGTGCTCCGCGCGAACGTGTGCACGATGTACGCGGGCCCGGCGCCGTCGCCGGGCCTGAGCCCCACCCAGTCGCCGACGGTGGGGAGCGCCGCGCGGTCCGCGGCCTCGTGCGCGAGGCGCCCGCTGATGACCGCGAGGCGCGGGCCGTCCGCGGTCTGCACGTGGTGCCTCGAGGCGGAGGCGAGGATGACGCGCGCGGGCTGCACGGCGTCCTCCAGACAGGCGAGCTGGCTCGCGAAGAAGGGAGTCCATCCGAGCCCGATCAGATCGGGTCGCGGTTCGTTCTGAGAAGACGGATCAACGAGAGAATCGGAGTCGATTTGCATGACGGACGAGCGCTCCATGGCGTTCGGCCGCGCGGCGCTGGCTGCGGCGCGCGGCGATCGACGGACAGGGCGCGGCGGCGCGCGAGGACGCGCCCGCGCCGGCCATTCCACGCGCGGGGCCGCCGCGGTGCGGAGCTCGTCGACCGATCAGGACGTCACGCCGGAGGGCGCGCCCGGCCAGGGCGGACGCCCTGCGAGGCGCGCGCAGCGCAGGACGGACGCGCGCCGATCAGGGCACGCGCGCGCCGGAGCGAAGGCGTGGAGACGAGCTCAGCTGGCCGCGGCGGAGACGACGGCGGCGGCGCAATGGGTGTGCTGCGTATTCCCACTCATGACCTAACCTCCGTGTTCGGCTCACGTCACAACGACGCGGCAGCGCCTAGAATCCGCCAGCGCCGCGCCGCCGTCAAGCGCCTCCGAGAACCGACGAGAAGCGGACGAGAACCGACGAGAAGCGGACGAGAACCGACGAGAACCGACGAGAACCGGCCCTCGCCGCTCTGGAAGGGCCAGGCAGGGCAGGACGCCCCGGCCGTCTGCCCTGGCCGCGGGGGAGGTTGCGAGGAGGGGCTCGCCGCACTAGGGTCCTCCGCTCCATGCCCACACCCTTCGAGCTCGTCTCCGAATTCAAGCCGTGCGGTGACCAGCCTCGCGCGCTGCAGGAGATCTGCTCCGCTTTCGAGCAGGGCGAGGCCTTCCAGGTCCTCCTCGGCGTCACGGGCAGCGGCAAGACGTTCACCGCGGCCAAGGTGATCGAGAAGCTGCAGAAGCCGACCCTCATCATGGCGCCGAACAAGACGCTGGCGGCCCAGCTCTACGGTGAGATGAGGGAGCTCTTCCCCAACAACGCCGTCCACTATTTCGTCAGCTACTACGACTACTACCAGCCTGAGGCGTACGTCCCGACGAGCGACACCTTCATCGAGAAGGACGCCATCATCAACGACGCGATCGACCGCATGCGTCACGCGGCGACGCACGCGCTGCTCTCGCGGCCGGACGTGATCATCGTCGCCTCGGTGAGCTGCATCTACGGCATCGGCTCGGCCGAGAGCTACCACGGGCTCCTGATCAAGCTCGAGCGCGGCACCGAGATCCGCCGCGACGAGCTGCTGCGGCGGCTCGTCGACATCCAGTACACGCGCAACGACGTCGATTTCCACCGTGGCACGTTCCGCGTCCGCGGGGACGTGGTCGAGATCTTCCCCGCCTACGAGGAGTCGCTCGCGATCCGGGTCGAGTTCTTCGGCGACGAGATCGAGGCGATCAAGGAGGTCGACCCCGTCCGGGGCAAGGTGGTGGGCCAGCTCGATCGCTACGCGGTCTTCCCCGGCTCCCACTACGTCACCGAGCAGCAGCAGCTCCGGCTCGCGATCCACGCGATCCGCGAGGAGCTGCGCGAGCGCATCGACCACTACGACAGGGCCGTGCGCTTCCTCGAGAAGCAGCGGATCGAGCAGCGCACGATGTACGATCTCGAGATGCTGGAGCAGATGGGGTTCTGCAATGGCATCGAGAACTACTCGCGCCACCTCTCGGGCCGGAAGCCCGGCGAGCCCCCGCCCACGTTGATCGACTATTTCCCGAAGGATTTCCTCCTCATCATCGACGAGTCGCACCAGACGGTCCCGCAGGTCGGGGCGATGTTCCGGGGCGATCGGGCGCGGAAGGAGACGCTCGTCGAGTACGGGTTCCGGCTCCCGAGCGCGCTCGACAACCGGCCGCTCAAGTTCGAGGAGTTCGAGCAGCACTACGCGCAGGTCCTGTTCGTGAGCGCGACGCCCGGCGACTACGAGCTCCAGAAGTCGGCCGGCTCGGTGGTCGAGCAGATCATCCGGCCGACCGGGCTCATCGATCCGCAGATCCGCATCCAGCCGGTGGGCGGGCAGGTCGACGACCTGCTCGCGCGCATCCGGGAGCGGGTGGCCCGCGGCGATCGCGTGCTCGTCACGACGCTGACAAAGCGGATGGCCGAGGATCTCACCGAGTACTACACGGAGCTCGGCATCCGGGTCCGTTACCTCCACTCGGACATCGACACGCTCCAGCGCGTCGAGATCCTCCGCGATCTCCGGCGCGGCGAGTTCGACGTGCTGGTCGGCATCAACCTGCTGCGCGAGGGGCTCGATCTGCCCGAGGTGTCGCTGGTCGCCATCCTCGACGCCGACAAGGAGGGCTTCCTCCGGAGCCCGCGCTCGCTCATCCAGACGATCGGCCGCGCCGCCCGCAACGTGAACGGCGAGGTCATCATGTACGCCGATCGCATCACCGACGCGATGAAGCGCGCGATCGACGAGACGACCCGGCGGCGCGCGATCCAGGAGGCGTACAACAAGGAGCACGGCATCACGCCGGCCACGGTCAAGAAGGCGATCCTCGACCTGTCGCCCACCTCGGGCACGCGCGACTACTACGCCGTGTCGAAGGGCCCGGCGAAGCACGCGGCCGACGCGGCGCGCGCCGCGATGGACGTGGTCGACCAGATCGACGCGATCCGGCAGGAGATGTTCGCGGCGGCGGAGAACCTCGAGTTCGAGAAGGCGGCGCGGCTGCGCGATCAGCTCCGCCAGCTCAAGGCCCAGCAGGGCGACGGGGAGGCCGGCGCCGCGCGCGAGGTGGCCGAGGCGAAGCCGGCGCGCTCCGGGCGGACGGCGAGCCGGCGGGGCGCGAGCGGCAAGGGTGGCGCGGCCGCCAACGGCGGCGCGCGGGCGGCGGCCGGCGGCAAGGGCGGCGGGCGGGCGGCGGCGGGGCGCGGGGGCGGGCGCTACAGATAGCGACGGAGCCCGCAAGGGAGGGGGCAGCGCGCGCGGGGGAAAGGGGGGTGATCCGGCACAGGCGCCCTCCCCTGCCTCGCGCGCAATCCACGTCGACCCTGCGGCGCGGCCCTGTTAAGGGGCCCGCGATGGCCGCCTCCGATCCCATCCTCGTCACGGTCACGGGCAGGGACCACCCTGGCATCACCGCCCGGCTCACCGGCGTCCTCAGCGACATCGGCGCCACGCTGCTCGACATCGAGCAGGTGGTGATCCACGGAAACCTGAACCTCGCGCTGCTCGTGCTCTTCCCCGAGGCGCGCAGCGCGCTCAAGGAGCTCCTGTTCGCCGCCAAGGAGCTCGGCGTGGCGCTCGACTTCAAGCCGCTCGACGGCGGCGCGCCGCCGCGCGCTCCCGGGAGCCGCTACGTGGTGACGGCGATCGGCCGGGAGCTCGGCGCCAAGGAGCTGCACGACGTCGCCTCCACCCTCGCCGCCCACGGCGCGAACATCGAGAAGGTGGCGCGGCTGTCGGTCGAGCGGCTCTCCTCGGTGGAGATCCAGGTGCTGCTCCAGCGCGAGGAGGAGGCCGACGCGCTCAAGCAGGCCCTCCTGGCGCTCGCCACGCAGAGCAGCTTCGACCTCGCCTTGCAGCGAGAGGGCCTCTTCCGCCGGAGCAAGCGGCTCGTCGTGATGGACATGGACTCGACGCTCATCCGCATCGAGGTGATCGACGAGCTCGCGCGCGCAAAGGGCGTCGCGGAGCAGGTCGCGAAGATCACCGAGCGGGCGATGCAAGGGGAGATGGACTACGACGAGTCGCTCCGCCAGCGGCTCTCGCTGCTCCGCGGCCTCGACGTCGGCGTGCTCCAGAAGCTGGCCGCCGAGCTCCCCATCACCGAGGGCGCAGAGACGCTCATCCGCGTGCTGAGGCGGCTCGGCTACCGGACCGCGGTGATCTCGGGCGGCTTCTCGATCGCGGCGGAGGCGCTGAAGGCGCGGCTCGGGATCGACTACGCCTACTCGAACGCGCTGGAGGTGGAGGGCGGGAAGCTCACCGGCCGGGTCACCGGGCCCATCGTCAACGCGCAACGCAAGGCGGAGCTGCTCGAGACCATCGCGCAGGCGGAGGGCGTGCTGCTCGATCAGACCATCGCCGTGGGCGACGGCGCCAACGACCTCCTGATGCTCCAGCGCGCCGGCCTCGGCGTCGCGTTCCGGGCGAAGCCCAAGCTGCGAGAGGCCGCGGACACCTCGCTGTCCGCGAGCGGCCTCGACGCCATCCTCTTCCTGCTCGGCATCACCGGGCGCGAGCTCCTGGAAGTGACGTGACCGGCGCCGCCCCTGAGAGGCGCGCCGGCTCACAACGCTGAACCGATTCAGTCCACGGCTGCCTGTCGACGCGACGCCGATCCGAGCGCGCTCGTCCGGCGCGGCCCCTCGCCCGCGGCGCCTGCGGTGGGCGAGGGTGTGGGAGCGGCTGCGCTGGCTCGGCAGCCTCCCGCGGCGTCCGGCCGTGCGCGGCGTGAGGCTCGCCCGCAGGCCGTCGTGCTATCCAACCGGGGCCATGAGACGGAGCAGGTCCACACGGCAGGCGCGCTCCGTCGCCTGGAGCGGAGGTGAGGCGTGAAGCGTCCGACGATCACGGACATCGCGTGGCGTGCGGGAGTGTCCAAGGGAGCGGTATCCTACGCGCTGAACGGCAGGCCCGGCGTGTCGGAGCCGACGCGCGAGCGGATCCTGGCCATCGCGGCGGAGCTCGGCTGGCAGCCGAGCAACGCGGCGCGGGCGCTCTCCGACGGCCGGGCCAGCGCCATCGGTCTGGTCATCGATCGGCCCGCTCACACGCTCGGCATCGAGCCGTTCTTCATGCAGCTCATCTCCGGCATCGAGGCGGAGCTGTCCGAGAAGGCGGAGGCGCTGCTGCTCAAGGTGACCGAGGATCGCGCGGCCGAGCTGGAGACGTACCGCCGCTGGTGGGCGGAGCGGCGGGTGGACGGGGTGATCCTTGTCGACCTCTGCGAGGGCGATCCGCGCGTGAAGCTGATCGAGGAGCTGAAGCTCCCGGCGGTGGTGGTCGGCGGACCGGCGGGCAAGGGGCGGCTCGCGGGTGTGTGGAGCGACGACGCGAGCGCGATGCGGGCGGTTGTCGACTACCTGGCCGCGCTCGGTCACCGGTCGATCGCGCGGGTCGCCGGCCCCGCGGAGTTCATGCACACCGGGCTCCGCACCAAGGCGTTCAACGCGGCTGCCCGCCAGCGCCGGCTGGAGCGGGTGCAGACGGTCCACGCGGATTACACGGGCGAGGCGGGGGGCCAGGCCACGCGGCGGCTGCTCGCCGGGACCACGCCGCCCACGGCCATCGTCTTCGACAACGACGTGATGGCCGTGGCCGCGCTCGCCGTCGCCCAGGAGATGCGCGTCCCCGTGCCCGAGCGCCTCTCGATCGTGGCCTGGGACGACTCGGCGCTGTGCCAGCTCGTGCACCCCGCCCTGACCGCGGTGCGCCGCAACATCGCCGAGCACGGCTCCCGCGCCGCCGCGCTGCTCCTGCGCCTCGTGGCCGGCGAGGAGATCGCCGACGTCGAGTGCAGCGCGCCGACGCTGGCGACGCGGGGCAGCACCGCGCCGCCCCCTCGCACCTGAGCCGACCTCGCGCCGCCGGGGGTGCGTTCCTCCCTTGCAGGCTGCACACTGAACCGATTAAGTCGCCTGATCGAGGGATATGCACCGCAATTTCGCCAAAGTCGCTGTTCGTCAACAGGCCGTCGCCTGGCTCGGGGCCAATTTCTGGTCGAGGCGCGGCGGCCCGCTCATGTGGCAGAGCTACGATCCGGCCCTGGTCCGCGAGGAGCTCCGGGTGCTCGCCGAGCACGGCCTCACGATGACCCGATCGTTCTTCTACTGGCCCCATTTCATGCCGGAGCCCGACCGGATCGACGAGGGCTGCGTGGAGCGCTACGGCGATTTCCTCGAGGCGCATGTGGAAGCCGGCCTGACCACGATCCCGACCCTCCTCGTCGGCCACATGTCCGGCGAGAACTGGGACCCGGTCTGGCGGCGCGGGCGAGATCTCTACGGGGACGTGTGGATGGTCGCCCGCCAGGCGTGGTTCGGCGAGCAGATGGCGCGGCGCTTCGCGGGCCACCCGGCGGTGACCGGCTGGCTCATCTCCAACGAAATGCCGATCTACGGCGAGCGCGAGCGCTCGGTCCGCGAGACGGTCACGAGCTGGGCGGGCCTGCTCGTGCAGGCGCTGCGGGCCGGCGGGGCGAGCCAGCCAATCTCGATCGGCGACGGCGCGTGGGGCATCGAGGTCACCGGCAACGACAACGGGTTCTCCGTCCGCGACCTCGGCGCCCTCGTCGATTTCCTCGGCCCGCACGTGTACCGGATGGAGAACGACCTGGTGCGCCAGCATTACGGCGCGGCGTTCGTCTGCGAGCTCACGGGCTTCCTCGGCAAGCCGGTGGTGCTGGAGGAGTTCGGCGTGTCCTCGGGCTTCGCGTCCGACGAGAACGCCGCGCACTACTACCGGCAGGTCCTCCACAACACGCTGCTGGCCGGCGCCACCGGCTGGATCGGCTGGAACAACACCGATTTCGATCTCATTCACCAGGATCCCTACAGGCATCACCCCTTCGAGCTCCACTTCGGGCTGACGACCACCGACGGTCGCCCCAAGCCGCAGCTAAAGGAGATGGCCCGCTTCGCCAGGGTGCTCGCCGACATCGACGTCCTCGGCTGCGAGCGCGAGCCGGCCGACGCGGCGCTGATCGTGCCGTCGTACCTGGAGGGCGCGTTTCCGTTCACCGAGGCCGAGGATCGCAGCTACCTGTTCACGATGCTGCGACAGGCCTACATCGCGGCGAAGGAGGCGGATCTGCCGCTCGGGCTGACCCGGGAGCGGGACGGGATCGCCGAGGATTGCCGGCTGTATCTCCTGCCGTCGGCCAAGCAGCTCACCGCGCCGAGCTGGCATCTCCTGGAGCGGCTGGCCTCGGGCGGCGCGGTGGTCTATGCGTCGTACTCCCACGGCACGCACGGGTCGCAGCGCGGTCCCTGGTACGCGCACCTCAATGCGATGTTCGGTGTCGAGCACCAGCTGCGCTACGGCATGGTCGACCCGATCGAGGGCGATCGCGTGACGCTCACCTTCGAGCGCCGGTTCGGCACGATCGCCGAGGGCACGACGCTCACATTCCCGGTCGCCGGCACCGAGCACAGCCGCGCTTACCTGCCGGTGCGGCCCAGGGGGGCGGAGGTCGTCGCGGTCGACGAGCGCGGCCGGCCGGCGCTGTTGCGGCGCCAGATCGGGAGCGGCAGCGTCGTGCTCTGCACCTACCCGATCGAGCACTTCGCCGCGGCGACCCCGCGGATCAACCCGGAGCCCACCTACAGGCTGTACGACGCGCTCGCCGAGCTCGCCGGCGTGCGGCGGCCGGTGATCGTGGACGACCCGCGCGTCGCGGCCGACACCCTGCGCCACCGGGATGGCCGCCGCTTCGTGTTCCTGGTCAGCCAGGCCGGCGAGCCGCTCTCGGTCGAGCCCGAGCTGGCCTCGGGACACCTGACCGAGCTGGGCGGCCAATCCCCGGTCCACGCCGTGGAGCTCGCGCCGTACGACGTGCGGATCCTCGAGCTGCGGGCCGGGCCGCGGTGAGCGCGGGGGCCGCGGCTCAGTACCAGCGCGGCGTGCCGCAATCGATGTGCGGGTGGTCCCGGCGGCTCGCGTCGCAGTCCGGCCCGAGGACGCGCGATGCCGCCCCCTCGGCGCGGAGTCGACGGGTCACGCCGCGGAGAAAGCGCCCCTCGCGGGTGCTCGGGTCGTTCCCGTAGCGCACATAATCGCGGAGCACGCTGATCGCGCGGCCGCGCTTCGGCGAGAAGCGCGCGACATCGAATGCATTGCCGAACGAGTGCTCGCTCAGCACCGCGCTCCACCGGCGCATCCTGCCGACCACTTCCCTAGCAAGCGTAGCTCCCCAGGGTGCTGATGCGGGAGATCGGCGAGCTCAGGCGCGCTTCCGCCTCTCCCTGGACCACGCGCTCGATATCGGCCAGTCGGAGGGCCAGCGAGCAGTCGACCTGAAGCGGAGGCGAGTAAACGATGCCAGTCGGGCCGCGCGTCAGCAGCACGCCGTGCGGGATGCCGCACCCCTTCTTGCTGGGCTTCGCGATGTCCGGCAGCGGCTGAAACCGCGCGCCGGAGAGCTTGAGCGCGTCGCGGCACTCCGCGCCTGCGGCCGCGGCGATGTGGTTCCACTGGCGCTGCGCTCGCGGCGGCCGCCCATCCCCGAGCGCCCGCCCACACCGCCACCGCGTTCGCCAGCCTCAGTCCGCTCCCGCGCCGTCTCCGACAGCCTCGCTCTCTCGGCGCTCGCTCGCTTTCGTCGCCGCCCCGTCTTCCGGCTCTCCCGGCACCGTCGACCGGAGCAGGAGCAGCCCGGCCAGCGACACGACCGCCCCCGCGGCCGTCACGCTCCACGGCAGCACCTCTCCCTCGATGATGCCCTGCACCGACGGCGGCTTGAAATAGAGCAGCGACACCGCGAGCCCGTTGCTCAAGGCGTGCAGGAGCGCCCCGGGCAGCACCGAGCCGGTGCGGTGGCGCGCGTAGCCGAGCACCAGCCCGAGCGAGAACGTCGGCAAGAGCCGGTACACCGAGCCGTGCGCGAGCCCGAAGAGGAGCGCCGACACCCCGATCGCCACCGCGGGCCCGGCGCGGCGCAGGCCGGAATAGACGAGGCCGCGGAACAGCAGCTCCTCGCAGACAGCCGGCGTCACGGCGACGAGCAGCAGCACGACAGGGTACGGCTGCCCGCCGAGCAGCACGAGCTCGCCGAGCTCGCGGGCGAAGGGCTCCGGCGCGGGGAACCACCGGAGGACGGTGCCGCCGATCGCGGCCCACGCCGACACCCCGAGGAGCAGCGCCCCGGCGAGGCCCCGGACCGAGGGCCGCCGGAGGCCGAGCGTCGCCCGCGGCGAGTAGCCGAAGCCAGCGACCAGCGCGAGGGTCGGGGCGAGAAAGAAGCCGACCTGCGAGACCGCGAGCTGGACGGCCACGCTGGCGCGGGCGATGAGCAGGCTGCCATAGAAGAAGAGCACCTGGACGCCCGCGAACGCCGCCAGCGAGAACCCGGCCGACGGCGTCCCGCCGGCCCGGCGCCGGAGGCCCAGCACGGCGCGCGCCGACTCCTGGCCCCCGAGCAGCACGTTCTCGCGCTCGAACACGCGCGCGGCGAAGAGGAGCGCGAGGCAGGCGTAGAGCGCCGAGGAGAGGAGCGCCGTGAAGAGGAGATCGGCCGGCGCCTCCCCCACGAACAGCGCCTTGATCAGCACCGCGATGTTGAGGACCGGAGCGTAGGCCGTCCACGGGTTGAGCTCGACAACCGGCAGGGCCGTGATGCCGGCGAGCAGCGAGAGCGGCAGGTACGCCGGCATGAGCGCGTTCTGGCCGTCCTTGAAGTCCTTCGCGAACACGGCGAGCGCGAGGAACAGCGCCGAGAACAGGAGCGTGACCGGCACGAGCAGCGCGAACGTCAGCGCGAAGATCCAGGGATCGACGACCATCACGTCGGGCAGCATCCGGCTCACCGTGAGCGACAGGCTCACCACGTTGCCGAGCGCCGTGAGCAGCGAGATGACCCACACGGCCAGGAATTTGCCCGAGATGATCTCGATGGATCGCACGGGCGCGCACAGCAGCGTCTGCATCGTGCCGCGCTCCTTCTCGCCCGCCGTGAGGTCGATCGCCGGGAGGAAGCTGCCGAGGAGCGACATCAGGATCAGCATCATCGGCATCATCGAGCCGAGGATCTGGCCGACCTTGCGGCTGTCGGCCGCGACGTCGCGCGGCACGACGTCGTAGGCGATCGAGAACCCCTCGGGCAGGCCGCGCGCCGCCTCTCGCTCCGCGACGATGGCCGCGCGGGCGCGCCGCAGCGCGCCCTGGAGGCGCGCCTCCGCCGTGGCCGAGTCGGCGCGGACCGAGTCGAAGTAGATCGCGACCGAGCCCTTTCCGCCCCGCCCGAGCTCGGTCCCCAGCGAGGGCCACGGGACGAGCACCGCGTCGACCTTGCGCTCGCTCACCGCGGCGCGCGCCGCGGCGAGCACGGGGTTCTCCGGCTCGCTCCACCTCGGCGGCGGGTCCTCGGCCCCGGGCGCCTCCTCCTCCTCGCTCCGGGGCACCGGTCCCGCCGGCGGCGCGAGCGCCCCCGAGAGGAGCCCGTCGCGCACGTCCGGCGGCGCGCCGGCCCACGGCACGAGCTCGATCTTGCCCGCCGGCTCGAGCCGCGTCCGCAGGCCCTCGGCCAGCTCCCCCCACACCGCGATCCGCGACGCGCGCGCCTCGCGCGCCGCCGCCTCGGAGCCGATGAGCTTGCTCATCCCGAGCGCGAAGAGCGGATAGAGGAGGATCGGCACGAGGACGAGGCGCACGAGCGTGCGCCGGTCCCGGAGCGACTCGACGAGCTCCTTGCGGAGGATGGTCCAGACGATGGCGAGCCTCATCGCGCCGTCCCTCCCGGAGCGGGCGCGCCGGCGCCCCCGGGCGTATCGCGCGCCTCGCGCGGGCGGCGCCGCTCCACGTGGTGGAGGAAGGCGTCCGTCAGGTTCGTCGTGGCGGTGCGCGCGAGGAGCTCCGGCAGCGCGCCGGTGTCCGCGATGCGCCCCTCGTGCACGAGGGCGATCCGATCGCAGAGGTACTCGGCCTCGCCCATGATGTGCGTCGAGAAGAGGACGGCCCTGCCCGCGGCGCGCTCGCGCCGGATCGACTCGACGATGAAGCGGCCGCTGATGATGTCGAGCGCGGTCGTCGGCTCGTCGAGGATGAGCACCTCGGGCTCGTGGAGGAAGGCGCGCGCGATGTTGGCGCGCTGCTTCTGCCCCGCCGACAGCGTGCTGCACGGCCGCGAGGCGAACGCGTCCATCTCGAGGTCGGCCACGAGCGCGTCGATGCGGCGCGAGAGCGCTGCCTCGCCCATGCCGTACAGCCTGCCGAAGTAGCGGAGCACCTCGCGGGGCGTGAGCCGCTGGTAGAGCTGGGTGTCGCCCGAGAGAAAGCCGATCCGCTGCTTCGCCTCGAGCGGCCTCGCGGCGAGGTCGACGCCGCCGATGAGGACGCGCCCCGCGGTCGGCGACAGGATGCCGGCGAGCATCCGCAGGGTCGTCGTCTTGCCCGCGCCGTTCGGCCCGAGCAGGCCGACGATCTCGCCGGTGTGCACGGCGAGGTCGATCCCGTCCACGGCCGTGAAGTCGCCGTACCGCTTCACCAGCTGCTCGGCGCGAAGTGCGGGGCGCATGGCGGCATGTCCTATTCGGTCCGCGGCGGGACGCAAAGCGCCGGTCGGCGCAGGGCCGATGCGCCGCAGTGCACGGCCCTGGCCGCGAGACGCCTGCCCGCGCCGCCCGATCGCCTCCTCCGGGCCTGTTCCGCGGCGCCCCCCTCGACGTCCGCCGCAGACCCCCTAGAATACCCGGAACGCCATGTCGACGAGCGCCCCTTCCATGCCCTACCGCAACAGCACGACGTCCGGGTTGGTCCAGTGCCCCTGCGGACACGGCCGTGACCACCACATGGTGAGCGCGGAGGCAGAATACCGCTTCCTTGGGTACATCCAGCTCGCGTTCGGGATCTCGGCCCGGCCGACGAAGGTGAAGTACAGGTGCCGTCGCTGCGACACGGTGTTCTCGACGACGACCGATCCCGCGGTCCTCGACAAGCATTACTGACGTGCAGCGCGGGTGCTCGTGAACGACACATGGCCGGCCGCCCCTCGCGGCCCGGAGGCTTCATGAAAGGCCGCGTCCTCATCGTCGCCGGGTCCGACTCGGGCGGCGGCGCCGGCATCCAGGCGGACCTCAAGGCGGTCACCGCGCTCGACGCGTACGGCGCGACCGCGATCACCGCGCTCACCGCCCAGAATACCCGCGGCGTCGCCGCCGTGTTCCCGGTGCCGCCCGACTTCATCGGCCGCCAGATGGAGCTCGTGCTCGACGACATCGGCGCCGACGCGATCAAGACCGGCATGCTCCACTCGGCCGAGGTCATCGCCGAGGTCGCGCGCGTCTACGAGCGCCTCGGCCGCGGCACGCCGCTCGTTGTCGACCCCGTCATGGTCGCCAAGGGGGGCGCGCGCCTGCTGGAGTCCGACGCGGAGGGCGCCCTGCGCGTCCGGCTCCTGCCGCTCGCCGCGCTGCTCACGCCGAACATCCCGGAGGCCGAGGCGCTGACCGGCACGGTGATCGACAGCGTGGACGCGATGCGCCGCGCCGCCGCGCAGCTGCTCTCCATGGGCCCGCGCGCCGTGCTGCTGAAGGGGGGCCACCTCCCTGGCGCCGCGGTCGTCGACGTCCTCCGGACCGCGCCGGAGCCCGGCGCCTCCGGGCGCCCCGGGGGTGAGCAGCTGTTCGAGGACGCGCGCATCGAGACGCGCGCGACTCACGGCACGGGTTGTACGCTCGCCTCGGCCATCGCCGCCGGCCTCGCCCAGGGCCTGGCCCTCGTCCCTGCGATCGCGCGTGCCCGCCGCTACCTCCGCGAGGCGATGCGCGCCGCGCCCGGGCTCGGCCACGGCCACGGTCCGCTGAACCACGCCCACACGGCGCGGCCGTTCTCCTGAACACCGCGCGGGGCGCCGCCCTCCTGTGGACGGCGCCGCGGCCGCGGCGGCCACGCGCTGCCGGCCGTGCGGCGCGCTCCCCGGCCCCGCCCCGTCCCGCGCCGAACGGGCAAGCCGCAACGCTTGTGCAACGACTCGTTGCGCCCGGGGCTCGAATGGACGACCCTGCGCGCAGTCCGTATCGACGTGCCGGCGCGTCAGCTTCGGCGCCGGCGCGGAGCTCTTCCTCACCCTTCGTGCGCCCGTGGCCGTGACCAAAGATCCCCTCCCTCCCATCGACGTCGGAACGGTCATCAACGACCGGTACGAGGTCCTGAAGAGCATCGGCAAAGGCGGCATGGGCGAGGTGTTCTTGGCCTTTGATCGCCTGACCCAGCAGCAGGTGGCGCTCAAGGTGGTGCCCGAGGCCTCCGCCATGCCGGGCGACGACGAGGCCCTGCGGCAGGAGGTGATCCTCGCGCAGAAGGCGCGTCACCCGAACGTCTGCCGCGTGCACGACCTCGCGCCGAGCACGTGGGGGCCCATCCTCGTGATGGAGTACATCCCCGGGCAGACGCTCCACAACCACATCCGCAAGCGCAAGACGTCCGGCGGGTTCAGCGCCGACGAGTTCCGCAAGATCTCGACCGACGTCTGCGCGGGGCTCGCCGCCATCCACCAGCAGGGGCTTGTGCACGGCGACCTGAAGCCCGGCAACGTGATGGTCGCCGACGATCGCGCCGTCATCCTTGACTTCGGCTTCGCGAAGGAGCGCGCCCGCGCGGCCGTGCGCAAGCCGGGTGCGCCCCCGGACGGCGGCACGCCTCATTACATGTCGCCGGAGCGGCTGCGCAGCGGCGGGGCGAGCCCCGAGGACGACGTCTACGCCGCGTCGCTGACGCTCTGGGAGATGTGGACCTGCCGCGTCCCCGAGCCCGGCTACAAGCCGCGGCTCAAGACGATGAAGCAGCAGATCACGTTCGACGTGCCCGCCGCGCTGACGAACGACGAGATCAGGCAGATCTTCCGCGGGCTGAACCCGGATCCGCAGATGCGCCCGCAGGCGCGGCACATGCGGTTCTTCAACCCGACGCAGACCACGACCGCGCCGATCCAGCTGCCGCGCGAGCGCATCGACCCCGGCCCGGCGCCCGGTCGGGCCATCAAGACGCAGTTCACCCCCGGCGCGCAGTCGCTGCTCATCACGTACGCCACGAACGCGCCGGACAGCGTCACCACGCTGTTCCCGCTGCAGAAGCCGGTGCTCTCCATCGGCCGCCGCAGCGATCAGGATCTCGTCCTGGCCGAGGCGACCGTCTCCGGGTCGCACGCGCTCCTTCGCTGGCAGACGGGCTCCTGGCTTGTCGAGGATCTGAACAGCACGAACGGCACGTACGCGGACTTCCCCTTCGAGCGCAAAGCGCAGGTCTCGCTGCTCCACGGCGCCGAGGTGCAGCTCGGCGAGTGCCGCCTCATGGTGGTCACGTTCGGACCGGACTCGCCGCACCACGACAAGGCGAAGCGCTACCTTGCGCGGCGCGACGGCCTCACGGGGCTGCTCGTGCGCGAGCACCTGATGAAGGCCATCGACGAGGACGGCTTCTTCGCCGAGTGGGCCGAGGTGCCGATGGAGATCGCGCGCTTCGAGCTCCGCGGCCAGAACGGCCTCGTGAGCCTGCGGCCGACGATCCTCGAGATGCTCGCGCTGCGCAAGGCGGCGCTTCAGGTTGTGGACCTGACCCAGACGCTGCTGCTCAGCCTGACGCCGGCCGCGGCCGGGCGCACCGGCCCGCTCACGTTCGTCGTCTCGATCGTGGGTCCCAACCTGGACGAGGCCCAGCATGTGGTCGAGCAGGTCGTCGCGCAGGTGCAGGGCACGCTCCCCGAGACGCTCGAGCTGACCGCCACGCTCGTGAAGTGCGAGCCCGGTCGCCCCGCGCGCACGCTGATCGACTGAGGGCGACGGCCGCGCCGTTGCGGCTACCGCGCGTTGCCGCCGACGAGCCGTCCTTCGGCCGGCGCCGTCGCGCGGCCGCGTGCTCGTTCGGAGGCGCAGCCCCCGTCATGCAGGACGCGTGGCCCGCTGGCGCGAGCCCACGCTCGCCGGCGGCTCTCGCGCGCGCCGGAGCGGCGAGCGCCTACTGGGACGATTCGCTGCAGGCCTCGCCCGGCGCAGCGACGTGGTCGATCACCACCTCGCCGGACAGCTTCCGGACGTCGATCTCCCCCTGCCAGATGAGCTCCGCGCTGCCCTGCGCGTCGACGACGTCCCGCAGCAGCCGCACGTAGATCTTGCGCGGGGCGACCTCGGGAATCGCCACCGCGAAGTCGAACGCGCAGACCGAATCACACCTCGGGTTCGCCGCGTCGGGCTCGTCCCTCTGGGTGATCTCGTAGATGCTGTCGATCCGGTCCACGTGCATCACACGCTGGCCGCAGCAGTTGAGCAGGAGCCGGCTGTCCGCGACCGTCAGGGATCCGCTCGATCGGTCGTAGCGCCAGCGCAGCACCTCGGCGCCGCAGTAGCTCTCCTCCCCCTCGACGGCGAGCCTCCGCTCCGGCTCCACGAAGCCGCCGGCCTCGCTCACGATCCCCACCTGCGCAGGCTCGGTCTCCAGACACGCGCTCAGGAGAACCAGCGAACCCACCGTTGCAAGTGCCCTACAGACCGCCGCGTACTTCATGCCCAGACTTCCTTGGCTATATGGCCCCACTGTTAAAATACGCCCAAAATGAAGAACCAGGGCTTCAATAAGAAGGCTCGATCTGTCTCTGCGGCAATTGTCGCGGAGACAGTCGCTGTCTGGCGTACGTAGGAGGCGCGTGCCACCACACCCCGGAGCAGCTGCACGCACACTCGAGTGTGATCTACGCGTTTCGGGAATAAATGTCCAGGTGAAACGTGGCAGAATACGCCCGGCTCTCTGACCTTGGACGTCATGGTCGGTCGACCTGCTCCAGCATCCCACCATCAAGGTGCGGCGCCAGACAGCTGCCCGCGATCCGTTGCCGGCCGCCCGTCCCGCTGACACGGCGCACGGCGGGGCGACGGGGGTGCGGTGGTCACCTCGAGGCGACGGTCGTGCTGCGCCGGCGCGGCGAGCTCTGCTCATGGCAGCCGGCGTCCGCGGGGGCGTCGTCGAGGACGACCGCGCCCGCGGTGACGTCCAGATCGAGGGTGCCGCTCCAGACCACGGCCGGACTGCCCTGCTGATCGACGACGTCGCGCAGCAGCTTCACATAGATCTCGCCCCGCGGGACGTCCTGCATGCCCACGGACAGATCGAAGGCGCACTGCTCGCTGCAGCGCCCCTCGACGTCGTCCGGCTCGTCCCGCTCGGTGACCTCGTAGAGGCTGTCGATCCGCTCGACGTGAATCGCGCGCTTCCCGCAGCAATCGAGCATCAAACGGGAATCGGCGAGCCGGAGCGTCGCCGACGGCTCGTCGTACTGCCAGCGGAGCACCTCGGCGCTGCAGTATCCCCCGTCCTCTCGCGGGGCGAGCCGGTGATCCGGGTTCCGGAACCCCCCCTGCTCGCTGATCCTCGTTTCGTGAACCGCCGCCGCCGAGCTGCAACCACCGGCGCAGAAGGACCAGACGATCGCGATGGCGGTCCAGATACGGCTCGACACCATGCTCTTCTCCATGTTCGTTTCGCTGGCTGACCAGGGCGGCCTACTGCAATTCCCGTGCAATTTTCCAGCCAACTCACCCCTGAGCAGTCCGGAGGCTAACCGCGTCCGACGCAGCGGGCCAAAGAAGCGGTGACCGCCGGCGCGGCCTCCCTTCGCTCCGCTCTCCGCGGCGACGCACGTGATCGCGCAGGAGCTAGCCACGTCAGACGGGCCTGGGCCGAAGAAGTTGTCGGACGGAGAGCCCCTGGATCCAGCCGCGACGCGGCGCCCCCTGGTCCCGCGCGCCGGATGTCCGGGCCGCACCGCCCGCGGCGCGGCTCGCGGCGTGTCGCGCGCTGGAGCGGGGCTCTGGAGGCCGACCGCGCGGGACGCCTTGCCACAGCGTGTGCAGCGTCCGCACGCCGCGCCCCCGATCTGCGCAGCACCGCCGAGCTCGGGTCAGCGGGCGCCGCGCTGGAACGGCGCCCGCGAGCGGGTCAGTTCTTCGCCTCGACGGCCTTGCCGGGAGGAAGGGGATCCCACCGCAGCGAGTCCCCGAGCAGGTTGGAGATGCGCTTGGGGCGCTGCCCGTCGACGCGCATGATGTAGAGCCCCGGGCCCTCGCCGGACGTGCGCGTGGAGAAGAAGGCCACGAGCCGCCCATCAGGGCTGCAAGCCGGGTACCCGTTCCTGCCCTGGCTCTGGGTCAGCCGCGCGAGGCCGCCGCCCGTCTCCCCCGAGACGACAAGGTCGGTGTTCTTGCCGACCCCGACGGCATAGACCGCCTTCACCCCGTCGGGGTGGTTGCAGAACGTGGGCGCCGACGCGAAGAGCCCCTCCGGCGAGATCGCCTTGTCGCCCACGTAGATGCGCTGCCCGTACCTGCCCTCGCCGGAGAAGGCGAGCTTGCCGGTCGGCGTGAACGCCGGGTGGAGCGCCATCCCCACCTCGGACGTCGGCTTGATGCTCTGGAAGTCGGGCCCGGAGAACAGCTTGATCGTCGACCCCACCCCGATGCTGAGCGCGACCTGGGAACGATCCTTGGAGAAGGCGATCCCGTAGACCGAGCCCTTCACCGGCAGCGCCAGCGGGCCGCCCGCCGGCGTGAAGATCTTGTACTCGTCGCCCTTCACGCTCGCCGCGTAGTGGAGCTGCTCGTTCTTCCCGAACACCGGGGCGATGGCGGTCTGATCGGGCGGCGAGACGGCCTTGGCGTCGTGCCCGTCGGCGTCGATCGTGAAGACGCGGCGCAGCGAGCCCGAGCCCGAGGCGAACGTCATGTGGCTGGCGAAGCCGCCGTTCTGGCCGGTGAGGGCGCCGATGAGCTGGTCGGCCACCCGGTGCGACTCGAAGCGCACGTCGCGGAGCGGCACGATGAACTTCTTGTCGAACACCGGGGCCTGCCCGCGGTTCACCAGGAACGCCTGGCCGACGAGCTCGACCTTGTCCGGGCCGACCTTCTTGCCGCGCACGCTCACGACCGCCTCGACCCCCTTCGCGGACCACGCCTTCACGTCCACCGGGCTGTCGGAGAGGTACAGGCCGTCGGGCGCGGCGCTGTCGGGCAGCACCTCGAACTCGCCGCACAGCTCGAGGTCGCGCCGGACCACGCTGTGGAGCGTCACGTCCTCGGGGTCGGAGACGAGCGACGGCAGGACGCCGATCTTCGGGAGCGGGCGCGACGCGCCGGCGACGACCGTGATGTGACCGAGGATCTCGTCCGGGTTGGGGGGCGCCGTGGAGGCCGGCGCCTGCGCCGGAGCAGGGTTGGCAGCGAGCGCGGCGGCAGCGAGCGCCAGCGCGCCGAGGGCGTATTGAGCTAGTCGCATGTGGTCTCCCTACAGACGAACGTGACGCTGACCTGCTTCTGACCGAGGTCGGGATAGTTCTCGGGCGGCGGCGGCAGCGCCTGCCCCTTCGCCCCCTCGAGCGTCGCCCGCGCGGCCGCGTCGAAGATGGCATTCCCGCTCGGCGTCAGCGTGTAGCTCACCATCTGCCCGTCGGACAAAACGATCACCGCGCGCGGCTTGTGCTTCGTGAGCTCCTCCGGCGGGAGCCCCGAGCCGCTCACGCGGAACCTGCTCGAGAACCAGCCCGCGATGCGGGCCAGGTACAGGTCCACCGCGCGCGCCTTGAGGGGATCGGTCTCCGTCCCCTCGGCCACGCCGTCCTGGTGTCCCTCCTGGTCGACGTTGGCGACCTCACCGGCGTCGGTCTTCGGCTCGAGCTCGGTGTCGACCTGCTTCGCGATCTCGGCGTCGGGCGGCGGCGGCGCGGTGCCCGCGTCGGCGACCTTCACCTCCGGGGGCGGGATGTCCTTTTCGGTCTTGCCCGCGTCCGGCGACACGAACGCCTTCTGCTCGACGCGCGGCTTGGGCGTCTGGCGCACCCACCGGTCGGGCAGCTTCATCTTGTCGCGCTTGCCGCCCAGCTTGAGCAGCGGCGTGTCCATGTCGAGCACCGGGGTGACCTTCACCGGGACGCTCGGCCCCTTCTCGATCTCGGGCACCGCCGCGGGCACGGCGAGGTCCGCCAGGCTGACCGCGACGGCGGCGCCCGCTTGCACGCCCATCGCCACCGCAAAGGCGAGCGCGACGTCCCGCGGGCGGAAGTCGCTCTTCGGTCGGCGCTTCCCTGGCGGCGTCATCGGCCCGGGCGCGCGCGCCGCGGCCGGGCTCAAGGCGCCGCTCCTCCAGGTGGCGGCGCGCCGCCGCCGGGCCGCGGCGCCGCGCCCTCCGGCTCGATCTCTGGCTGGACGAGGAGGTTCAGCCCCTCGACCCCGGCGGCCCGGGCGGCGGCGACGACCCGCGCCACGGCGCCGTAGCGGGCGTCCTTGTCGGCGCGGATGTAGAGCTCCTTCTCCTTCTGTACGCGCCCGTTCGACGCGAGCACCCCCTCGATGTCGGCGGTCGCGTCGTCCTCACCGAAGAGGATCTTCTCCTCCTTCGTGATGGTCACGACGAGCTTCGTGTCCTTTGTCGGCGCCTCCTCGGCGGAGACGTTGGGCAGCTCGACCCGGAGCCCCGCCGTGAGCAGCGGGGCGGTGACCATGAACACCACGAGGAGCACCAGCATCACGTCCACGAGCGGCGTGACGTTGATCTCGCTGAACCCGCCGCCCCGCCGCCTGCGCCCTCCGCCCACCGACATCGCCATGACCGGCCCCGCCCCTCAGCCCTTCGACATCACCGGCGTGGGCCGGTCGCTCGTCCGCTGGAGCGCCAGCGGGATGGACTCCTGCACCGCCCGCGCCGAGAGCGACGCGATCTCCACCCAGCCCTCGCTCGCGGCCTCGAGCGCCGAGAGCAGGTCGTCGATGCGCTTGTTGAGCGCGTTGTAGGCGATGACGGCGGGGATCGCGGCGAACAGCCCGATCGCGGTCGCGATGAGCGCCTCGCCGATGGCCGGGGCGACGACGGGCAGCGACGCGCTCTTCTGCTGACCGATGCGGAGGAACGCGTCCATGATCCCGTAGACGGTGCCGAACAGGCCGATGAACGGCGACGCCGCCGCGATCGACGAGAGCGTCGGCATGAGCGCGCTCGCCCGCTGCGTCTCGGTCACGATCGCGCGCTTCGCGATCGAGTCGAGGAGCTTGTGGGTCCCGGCGCGGCGGCTGAGCTCCAGCACCACGCGGGCGCCCGGCGCGTCCGCGTGCCGCTGCGCGAGCGCGAACAGCTGATCGGGCGAGTGGGCGTGCGCCGACTCCTGCTCGAACCGCGCCTGCTGCGCCGAGAGCCGGGTCAGCTGGAGGACCTTCAGGACGGCGATCACCCAGACGAGGATCGCCGCGAAGATCAGCAGCCAGACGACCAGGAAGACGGGACCGGAGGCGTGGAGGACCAGGGAGACGGGATCGAGCTTGATCGGGACCGCCGTCGCCGCCTCGGGCGCGCTTTGCAGGAAGGCCATATCGATCTCTTCGGGTCAGGGAATCGGCTCGTCGGGGATCCGCGCGCGCGGCCCCGTTCAGTGCAGTTTGCGACCGCGGCCCCCTCTCTCACCTGGAAGCGCGGCCGTGGCCCTCTTCACATCGTCCAGCGCCGCGCGCGACGCTCAGTCCGCCAGCAGGATGTCGACCTTCCTGTCGCGCGCCCAGCCTTCCTCGTCCGCGCCGGTCGCCTCGAACTCGCCCTTCGACGAGGTCGCGATGCGGCCCTGCTCGAGGCCCTTCTTGGCGAGGTACTCCGCGACGCTGCCGGCGCGCTTCTGGCCGAGGCCCAGGTTGTACTCCGTCTCCCCGCGAGGATCGGCGTGACCGATGAGCTTCATCCCCTTGCCCTTGAGCGGGCCCGAGACGAAGCAGCGCGCCAGCGCGTCGAGCGCGCTCGCCGCCTCGCCCTCGATCGCCGTCGAGTCGAACGCGAAGCGGGCCGTCGGCAGATCGCCGCAGGCCTTGAGGATCTTGTCGTCGATGCGGATCGACCCGCTCGTCGGCTTGGTCGTGTCCTGCTTCGGGGCGGGCGCCGCCGTGTTCATCACCGGAGGGGGCGCGACGGTGCCGCCGACATTCGCCGGCGGCTGCGGATCGGAGCCGCAGCCGGCCGCGAAGGCGGCAAGGGGCGCCGCGACCACGAGGATCAACGCGGGCAGTTTTGTCATGGGCATGCCGTTACCACGCCACGGAGCGTGTTGCAGCATTTTGAGCGGCCGCCGGCGGGCCGGCGCGCCGGGAGGACAATCATTCCTGTAAAGTGCCGCGATGCATCGCCAGCCCCCGCTGCGGGAATATTTTGGGCACCAACGATCTGGCCCGCCTCGCGCCTCCCGCAGCGCCTTCCATGCCTTCGGCGCCGCGCTCCTCTCGCTCGGCGCGGCGGCCGCGGTCGCCGCTCCCGGCGCGGCGCGGGCCGAGGTCCCGGTGCAGCGCACGTTCTTCCGGTTGCCCTCGTCGAACGGGTTCGGCGCGGTGCTCCTCGATCTGAACCAGGCGAGGCTCACCCACTTCCGCGAGCACCTGTTCGCCACCGAGGAACCGCTCCTCGACGAGCGCGGCGAGGAGGTCTGGATCGGCAACCAGCCGCAGGCCGTGCCCACGCGCGATCTGCTCTACGACGCGTACTTCGGGCTGCGCTCGGAGGGCAGGCAGCGGTGGTTGACCGAGGTCCCCGTCGATCTCGACGCGAGCGGCTACGCCGGCTGGACCGACGGGGAGCGCGGCGGCACGGGCGTCGTCACGATGGTGCAGCGGGTCGGCAACCTCGAGTGCACGCAGCTCTTCTTCGCGCCGCAGGGCCTCGGGCAGGCGGGGTTCGTGATGGCGATGCGCGTCGAGAACCGGGGCGAGGTGCCGGCGGAGGGCGTGTCGGCCTTCTCCCTGCACAACTTCCACCTCGGCTTCGGGCGCCCGGGCGTGATGACCGACATCGGCGAGTCGGGCGAGACCGTCGCCTACGACGGGAGCGGGGGCCGGCGCGACTTCCTCGAGCGCGCCTTCGCCGGCGTGGTCGTCGCGCGCGCGCTCGAGCCGGCCGCGCGCCACGGCGCGTCGAGCGCGGGCAGCCCGGCGGACCTCAACGTCTACCGGATCGTCGCGGAGGGCGCCGTCGCCGATCTGCCGGACCTCGACGGGGCCGCGCCCACCGCGGACGGCTCCGTGAGCGCGTTCCAGTGGGACCTCGGCAGCATCGGTCCCGGCGAGGCGCGGTGGGTCGGCGTGGCGTTCGCGCATCACGGCGACCCCTCGGGCGCGGCGGACCCGCTCGTGCAGGGCGCCCTCGACGCGTACCTCGGCGCGAAGGGCGCGGCGGAGGTGGTCGCGGACGAGATCGCCGCGTACCGCGCGTTCCAGGGCTCGCTGAAGGTGCCGCCCACGGCGACGCCCGAAGAGACGGCGTTGCTCCGGCAGTCGGCCGTGATGCTCCGGATGGCGCAGTCCCGCGAGAGCCACGCCTTCCTGCGCGAGCACCTGACGCGCGACGCCGAGCCGCGCGCCACGCGCTTCGGCACGACGCTCGGCGGCGCGCCCGCCGCGCTGCCGGCGACGATCGCCCACCGCGGCCGCGGCGCCGTCCTCGCGAGCCTCCCGCCGGGCGAGTGGACGGTCGCCTGGATCCGCGACGGCGCCTACGCCACCGTGGCCATGGCGGTCCTCGGCATGGAGGCCGAGGCGCGCGACGCGCTGAGCTACTACCTGGACGCGGAGGCGGGGCGCTTCCAGCGCTGGAACGAGCTCGCGTCGTACGACATGCCGCCGTACCAGATCAGCCTGGTGCGCTACCACGGCTTCGGGGTCGAGGAGACCGACTTCAACGATTTCGGCCCGAACCTCGAGTTCGACGGGTTCGGCCTGTTCCTCTGGGCGCTGCGCCGTTACGAGGAGCTCACCGGCGACACGGCCTTCGTGGACGAGCGCTGGGCCGCCGTGTCGTCGAAGGTCGCGGACGCGCTCGTCGCGCTCATCGACCCGGACACCGGCCTCGTCCGGAAGGACTCGTCGATCTGGGAGACCCACTGGAACGGGCGCGAGCGCTCGTTCGCGTACACGAGCATCACCGCGGCGCGCGGCCTGTGCGACGCGGCGGAGATCGCGGCGCGGCGCGGCGAGGCGCAGCGGGCCGCGGGGTACCGCGACGCCGCGAGCCGGCTGCGCGACGCGATCGCCGCGCGGCTCACGGACGCCTCGGGCGCGCTGGCCGCGAGCCTGGAGGAGCTCGAGTCGGGCGCGGGCTACTGGGACGCGGCGGTGCTCGAGGGGATCGCGATGGGCCTGTTCGATCCGCGGGGCCGCATCGCCGCCGCCACGCTCGCCGGGCTCGACGAGCACCTGCTCGTCCCCGCGGGCGCCGGGTGGTCCCGGAACGACGACCGCTTCGATCACGCCGGCGCGAACGACCTGAGCCCCTGGGGCAGCGAGTACGACAGCGCCGAGTGGGTCGTGACCGATCTGCGCGGCGCGGTCGCCGCGCGGCTCATGGGGGACGAGGCGCGCTCGGACCGGCTGCTCCGCTGGGTGCTCGATCAGTCGACCGCGAACTACCTCGCGATCGCCGAGACCTACGACGAGACGAGCGGCGCCTACAAGTTCAACGCGCCCATGGTGGGGTTCGGCGCGGGCGTCTACGCGCTCGCGCTCGCGGCGCGCGACGGGCAGGTCGTCGGGCCGGCCTGCGGCGCGTACTTCGACGAGGGCGCCACGAGCGGCGCGGGCGGCGCGGGCGGCGCCGGCGCGTGGGGCGGCCCCTCGAGCGGCAGCGCCGGCTCCGGCCCGGGAGGCGGCCCCTCGAGCGGCAGCGCCGGCTCCGGCGGGGCGGGCGTCGGAGGCGCAGGTGGAGGCGCGGACGGAATCCAGGACGACGCCGGCTGCGGCTGCCGACTCGCGACGGCGGAGGGCGCGGCGCGCTGGCCGCCGCTCGCGGCGGCCGTGGCCGTGGCCGCAGCCGGCCTCGGGCGACGGCGGCGCGGGAGGGCGCGGCGCTGACGCTCGCCGGGCGCGCGCCGCGTTCGCGGGCTACTTCTCGCGGGTGTCCTCCTGCCGCTCTGCCTGCGCGGCGGCGGGAGACGGGGTGCCGGCGACCGCGGCGGCCATCGCATCGGTGAGCGACACCGGCGGCGCGGGCCGCGGCGCCTCCTCGGACGCGGGCGGCGGCGCCGGCGGGTGCGCAGGCCGCGCGCGGGCCCCCGACGCGGAGGCCGCGCGCGCGCCTGCCGCGGCGAGGGCGCGGACGCCTGCGCTGGAGGCCGTGCGGGCGCCTGCACCGGTGGCCGCGCGCGCCCCCGCCTCGACCGCGGCGGCCGGCTTCGGCGCCGCGTCGGGCTCGGCACCATCCGCCTCGCCCTCGCCAGCCCCAGGCGCCTGCGCCTCGCGCGCGGGGGGCGCCGTGTTGGGGTATCCGGGCGCCTCGTCCGGCGCGCTCACCTCGCGCGCGACCTCCCCTGCCCGGGAGACGCCGCGCTGCGCGGTGGGGGGCAGGACGTCCCCCGGCGCGCTGGACCTCGGGCCGGTGAACAGCGCGAGCCCGGCGGCGATCGCCAGAGCGCCGGCCGCCGACGCCATGAGCGCGCACACGCGGGCCCGGTGCCGCGCCCGCGAGGGCGCCGCGACCGGCGCGAGCGCGTCGTAGACCCGCAGCACATCGGTCACGCTCGGCGGCGCATCGACCGCGACCGGCGTCGCCGCCGCGATCGGCGTCGCCGCCGCGACCCGGCCCGTCGCCGGCGCAGCCGCGCTCCCCGCCAGCGCAGCCGCCGCCGTCCTCGGGGCGGGAGGGTTCGCGAGGAACGACTTCAGCGCGAGCGATCGGAGATCCATCATCGTCGGGTCGTCGTCGTCCCGCGGCACCGGGGGCGCGCTCGACCGCCGCAGCGGAGGAGGAGGCCGGCTCGAGCGCCTCCCGGCGCCCGCCACCGGCAGCCCGGCCGTGCCCCTCCCCTGCGCGCGGAGCATCGTGCCGCCGCAGACGCGGCACTCGGGCGCGGCCCCGCCCCGCGCGCCGCCGGAAACCGTGGTGACGAGTCCGCAGACTTCGCAGTAGACGTCCATGAGCCCCCCGCAGGCCTCGCACCATGACGGCGGCGAGAGCCCGCTACGCCAAACTTGTGATCTAACTTACATCGCGAGTATGGCGTGCTCGGGCCGGGCGTGCATGCGGTCTCCCCGCGAATCGAACGAGAATCGAGCGGGAAGCGAACGGCAATTGGACGGAAGCGGACGGCAATTGGACGGCAATCGGACGGAATCGGATGAAGATCAAGCGCTGGACGCTCCATGTGCGGCCATCCTGGGCGGTCGTGGAGGAGCAGGAACCGTCCTGGACCGAAGGGTTTTCGGGTGGGCGCTTGCGATGCCTGCCTCTGACCTGCTGTGGTAAGAGCCGCGCTTCGATGTGTCGGGAGCGGGCCGGAGGTCCGCTCGACGTGGTCGGGGCTCCCTGCCGGGGGTCACGCTGACATGGGTCCGGGGGCCTCGTCCGGTCCCCGAAGCGCCCGGAGGAGTTCGAGAATGGGTCTCAGCGAAACGCTGCTCGATGCGAACAAGAAATCACGGGTCATCGCCGACTGCTGCACGCTGGTCGACGAGGAGGTGGCTTCGAAGGGCGGGCTCTCTGGCCTGGCGGTCAAGGCCGGCTACGCGGCCGTGAAGGGCATCAAGCCCGGCTTCATCGCCCAGGTGGTCGAGAAGCTCTTGCCCGAGTTCGCCAAGAAGCTCGATCCCCTCTGGGCCGAGGCTGCGGGCAGCGGCAATGCGAGCTCGTACCTGACCACGAACCGCTCGCGGGTCGCCGACGCGCTCCTCAGCGTCACCGACGAGAAGGCGAAGACCTCGACGAGCGGCGTGGTGCGCGGTACCTACGAGAAGCTGCGCGGCTCGGCGAAGAAGAACGTCGAAGACGCCGTCCCCCGCCTCGCCCAGCTGATCCAGAAGCACGCGTCCTGAGCCGCCCGGCGCCGCAGGCCCGCGCGCCCACGCCGGCCTGGGGCGCGCGCCGGCCCGCTGCGCTCCGCAGCGCGGCCGGAGCGCCTCACGTCGACGAGAGGTGTCGGGGGGGACGGGAGGCGCTCCGCGCGCCGGCTCAGCCGGGCTCGCCGAAGCTCCGCGCGAAGAGATCGCGGATGGCCTCGCGGCCGGCGTCGTTGAGATCCTGGGTGCCGATGCCGGCGAAGTTCTCGCTGATGATGCTCGGCTGCCGCGCCATCTCCCAGGCCGAGCCGCTCCAGCGGAACCAGCCGCGCTTCTCCTGATCGTAGACGAACAGCGGCTTCTTCCAGAGGCGCGCGAGCTCCGCGCCCCAGCCGGTGCCGCCGCGCACCGTGCCGTCGTCCTGGAGCGTCCCCACGACGAAGACCTGGTTGGCCGCGTTGATCTGGTGCCAGATCGTCTGGAGGATGTTGCGCACGAGCGGGATCTCGCTCAGCACGCGGCCGAGGCGCCGCGACACGTAGACGAGGCTGAAGTCGCCCTTGCGCAGCTCGTCGTCCCCGAGCACGACCACGCCCCGCTGGCGCTCGAGGAGCCGGTGGCCCTCGAAGCTGTAGTTGAGCTCCTGCACCCCGTACCGCTCGGCGCAGGCGCCGAACTCGGCCTCGGCCCCCTTGGCTCCGCCCGAGTGCAGGCGGAACTGCCGCGGGTCCTTCGGCCGCTCCGACGGGGGACGCACGTCCTCGTCGATGACCCGCATCGAGTGCGGATCGAGGCGCAGGTGGAGCTCGGCGAGGTCCTTGTTGCCGTGGTCCTTCAGCAGCCGCAGGCGAACGACCTCGCGCTCCGGCTGCAGGTAGACGACCACGCTGAGGTGGCGCTCGACCTTCTCGAGCGCGGCCGGCAGCTTGCCCGGGGGGATCGACTCATCGACCTGCGCCGCGATCCAGATCTCGGCGGAGCGCTCCTTGGCGAGGCGGCCGAGCGCCTCCATCGCCTGCTCCGACGCGATCGCCACGTCGAAGCCGTCGACGACGATCACGTCGGGCTCGAAGTGGGCGACGCCGCGCGCGAACGCCACCGTCTCGAGCATCTTCTCGACCCACAGCCGCGCCGCCTCTTCGGTCGCGTCGGGCGGCGCCTTCACATGGCCGAGGTGCGAGTAGATCTGCCGGTGCCGCTCGACCTCGAGCCGGACGGCCTCCGGCTCCTGGAGCCGCATCGACTGCGCGAGATCGTGGAAGATCTCGTCGTAGTACGCGCGGACGTGGTCGACCGCGTTCTCGTGCGAGATGTGCAGGACCCTGCGATCCCGGAGCAGATCGTCGAGCGCGATCTGCACGAGCAACGCCGTCTTGCCCACGCCGGGCCGAGCGACGATGACGCCGACGTTGCCGCGACCCAGCCCGCCGTGCATCGACCCCTCGAAGACCCGCATGGGGCTCCGCTCGTTCACCTCTTTGCGGTACATGCCGACCCCCTCACTTGGCCTTCTTGGCCAGCTCTTCCCGGTACTTCTTGATGAGCTCCTCCGAGAGAGCCGCCGGAAGGGGAGCATAGCGCGAGAACTCCATCGTGAACTCGGCTTTGCCCTGGGTGGCAGAACGGAGGATCGTCGAGAAGCCGAACATATCGGCGAGGGGCACCTCCGCCTCGACACGGCAGAACCCGTCCGCCTCGGTCGAACCGACGATGATGCCGCGCCGCTGCATGAGGATGCCGACGATGCCGCCCTGGTACTCGCCCGGGCCCTCGACGGCGACCTTCATCAGCGGCTCCAGGATCTGCGGGCCGGCCTTGGGGTACGTCTCGCGCCAGGCGCCACGCGCGGCCTCCTGGAAGGCGATGTCGGACGAGTCGACCGAGTGGGACGCGCCGTCGTTCAGCGTGACCGACACGCCCGTGACCGGCGCGCCGATGAGCTGCCCCTTGGCGAGCATCGACACGAAGCCCTTCTCGACCGCCGCGATGAACTCGCGCGGGATCGCGCCGCCGACGACCTCGTCCTCGAACCGGAACGGCGCCTCCGTCCACGGCTCCATGAAGCCGCCGACCTTGCCGTACTGGCCAGAGCCGCCGGTCTGCTTCTTGTGCGTGTAGTTGTAGTCCACGCGGCGCGTGATCGTCTCGCGGTAGGCGACGCGCGGCGGGCTCGTGACGACCTCGGCCGCGTACTCGCGCTTCATGCGCTCGATGTAGACGTCCAGGTGGAGCTCGCCCATGCCCTGGATGATCGTCTCGCCGCTCTCCGGATCCGCCCCGACGCGGAAGGTCGGGTCCTCCTTGGTGAAGCGGCGCAGCGCCTTCGACATGTTCGCCTGGGCCTTGTTGTCCTTGGGCGTCACCGTCAGCGAGATGACCGGGTCGGGCACGTGCATCGACGTCATCGCGACGGCCAGGCCGCCCTCGGTGAACGTGTCGCCGGAGTTGCAGTCGATGCCGAAGATCGCGACGATGTCGCCCGCGCTCGCGCCGTCGATGTCCTCCATCTCGTCCGAGTGCATGCGGACGATCCGGCCGACCTTGTGGCGCTTGCCCGTGCGCGTGTTCGTGACCTCTTTCCCGCGGCTCAGGGTGCCCTGGTAGATGCGGATGTACGTGAGCTGGCCGAAGCGGCCATCCTCGAGCTTGAACGCGAGCATGACGAGCTGCCCTTCCGGGTCGCTCGACAGCGAGATCTCGGCCTCGTCCTTGTCGAGATCCACCGCCTTGTTGGTGATGTCGGCGGGCGTCGGCAGGTAGCGGGTCACGCCGTCGAGCAGGATCTGCACCGCCTTGTTCTTGTACGCCGACCCCATCATCATCGGGACGATCTGGAGCTTCACGGTCGCGTCGCGGATCGTCTTGTAGAGGAGCTCCTCGGTGACGCGCTCCTCGAGGATCGCCTCGGTGAGTTCGTCGGAGTACATCGAGAGCGCGTCGAGCATCTCCTCGCGCGCCGCCTTCACCTCGTCGGCCATCTCCCCCGGGATCTCGCCGGTGAGGATCGTCTCGCCGTTCTGCCCCTCGAACCGGTAGGACTTCATCGCGACGAGGTCGACGACCCCCTCGAACTTGTCCTCGAGCCCGATCGGCAGCTGCAGGAGGACCGGGTTCAGGTTGAGCTTCTCGCGCAGCTGCGTGCGGACCCGCAGCGGGTTCGCGCCGGCGCGGTCGCACTTGTTCACGAACGCGATGCGCGGGACGCCGTAGCGGCGCATCTGGCGGTCGACGGTGAGCGACTGGCTCTGCACGCCGGCGACGGCGCAGAGGACCAGGATCGCCCCGTCGAGCACGCGCATCGCGCGCTCGACCTCGATCGTGAAGTCCACGTGGCCGGGCGTGTCGATCACGTTGATCTGGTGCCCGTTCCAGAAGCAGTGCGTGGCGGCGGACTGGATGGTGATCCCGCGCTCGCGCTCGAGATCCATCGAGTCCATCTTCGCGCCGACGCCGTCCTTGCCCTTGACGTCGTGGATGGCGTGGATCCGCTTGGTGTAGAAGAGGATGCGCTCGGTCAGCGTCGTCTTGCCCGAATCGATGTGGGCGCTGATCCCGATATTGCGCAGCTTGGACAGATCGCTGATCACAGAAGGCTCCCCGCCGCGCACCCGTGAGGGCGTACCCGTGGAGGGCGTGCGGCACGCAATGAACCTCAGCCGGGCGTGCGCACTCTTGCGAGCGCCCAGTCAGAAATTCGGCGCGGCTCTTAAATCGGCCCCATCCCAAGCGCCAGGGGGAAAATGATTCTTCGCGATCATTTCAACTACTTGACCTGGATCCTGGAAAGTCCGACCGTCTCGTCCCACTCCGGACCGTAGCCGTCGTAGTGGATGCGGTAGCGCTCCTGCCCCACGATGCCGGTGACGACCGCCGGGTACATCTGCCCGTGCCACTCGACGCGCACCCTGTCGCCGATCTTGTAGAGGTTGGTCTGCGAGGCCTGCAGCCCCTTGCTCCGGACTTTCGGCGGCGGCGGGGGGTTGACAACGTCGCCCTCGACGAGGCCGCGGATCCGTTCGCGAGGTACAGTTTCATCCCAGATGTCATCGTACCCCTGGTAGTGGACCTTGAACTTCGTCGGACCCACGACCTCGATGACCTTGGCGGGGTAGTCGTTTCCTTCCCACGTCACGAGGACATCGTCACCGATGGCATATTGGCGCTTGCAGCCCCCCAGAACCAGGGCAAGGGCCAGGAGGAGGGCCGCAGCGTGAGCGCGCGCTGCGGGCATACGTCTCGCCCGCCTTACCGTCCTCCCCGGCGCCCCGCAAGGGGCTTCGTGCCGGGGTGGTCCCGGGTCCGCCGGGGGGGTGGCAGCGCGCGGCGCTGCGGCTCGCCTCGCCTCGCGCCGGGCGCTGCAGCGCGACACGAACCCGTGTAGAGAACGCCCCATGACCCGAGATGTTCGTCCTGGCACGGGCACCCTGTCCCGCCCGTGCCCGTGCGGCTCGGGGCGCTCGTACCGCGAGTGCTGCGCCCC
This sequence comes from Sorangium sp. So ce590, assembly GCF_051521365.1. Lineage (NCBI taxonomy): Bacteria > Pseudomonadati > Myxococcota > Polyangiales > Polyangiaceae > Sorangium > Sorangium sp. So ce590. The sequence goes on along the minus strand of NZ_CP150346.1, from coordinate 971,451 downwards.
CTGCCATCTGGGCGATCGCGAGGCGCCCGACGCCGTGGCGCTGATGCGATCGAGGTACGCCGCGTTCGCGGTCGGAGACGCCGCCTACCTCTGGCGGACGCTGCACATGGGCCACGTCGACCGAGCGCGCGACAGGGACGAGGCGCTCCGCGAGCTCAAGGCGACGACCCACCACCACCGGTACCGCGGCCTGAAGATCCTCGACAGCCTGCAGAGCGGCGACTCCGCGTCGGTGCTGTTCCTCGCGAAGATCTTCGAGGCGGGCGCCGACCGCTCGTTCATCGAGCTCTCCGATTTCCTCCACGACGGCGAGGGCTGGCGCTACCTCCACGGCATGGCCATCCCCCGGGCCCGCATCAGCGTCCCGCCCGACGAGCTGACGATCGCCCGGTTCTCGTCGCTGGCCGGGTGACCGCGCCCTCGGCCGCCGATGGCGCGGTCAGCCAGCTGCCGCGCCTCAGCCGGATGCCGCGCCGGAGGCGCGGGCCTCGTGCCACCCCATCGCCTCGACCACGGCGCGGTTCTTCTCCATCCACAGCGTGATGCGCTCGCGCGTCGTCCGGTAGGCGTACTCCAGGATGGCGCGCCGCGCGCGCAGGTTGGCCGGGTTGTGGAGGAACAGGAGCGCGTCGTTCCGCGCGGGCTCGAGCACGAGGACCTGCATCTTCCCCTCGGCGCGCGTCCGGCCCACCGCCTGGTGGAGCCGCGCGTGCGCGCCGATCCGCATCGCCTGGTTGAAGACCCAGAGCAGGCCCTTGTCGCGCACGCTCTCGCGCACGCCGTGCCCGGTCGGGACCGGCCGGTGCGCGGTGGAGACCGGCACGAGCGGGCTCACGACGATCGTGAGCTCCGCGCCGGCGGCCTGCGCGAGATCGAGGTGCGCCACGTCGCCGAGCCCGCCGTCGAGGTAGTGCCGCTGGTCGATGCGCACCGGCGAGAAGAACAGCGGGAGCGCGAGCGACGCCGCGCAGGCGAGCGACACGGGGACGTCGTCGAACCCCTCGGCGCCGAAGATCGCGCGCTCGCCCGAGTCGAGGTCGTACGTCGGGATGCGCAGCGTCCGGGGCATCGCGCGGAACGAGTTCGGGATGCCGCGCCGCAGGAAGAACTCGGCGAGGAACCGCTCGTAGCGATCGAGCTGGAACAGGCCCGCGGGGAGCGAGTCGTTGAAGCGATCGAGCTGCTCGAACAGGTACTGCTGCGCCGGCGCGTTCGGGGTCGCGTCGCCCCGGGTCGAGAGCCGGACGATCGCGTGGCGGAGCGCCACCAGGCTGGTGGTGAGCGCGCGCCGCCACTCGCCGACGTCGAGGTGGAGGAGGTGGCTGCGCTCCAGCGGGAAGAAATTGTCGACCGGATCGAGCAGGGCGCGGTAGAGCCGCTCGATCGGGATGCCGCCGGCGAGGGCCGCGGCCACCGCGGCGCCGCTGCCGTGCCCGAGGTAGAGCGAGAAGCTCTGGTTGTCGATCCCCTCGACGCCGTCCTCGAGCGCCGCGAGCGCCCCGATCTGGTAGAGCGCGCCCGTCAGGCCGCCCCCCGGCAGGCAGAGGCTGACGCGCGCCCCCCTCGCCTCGCGGCGAGGGGCAGCGCGGCCCTCGCCGTTCGCTTCCACGGTCTCGGGGGCGCGGCCTTCGCCGTCGCCCGCTGCGATCTGCGCGGGTCGGCTCGCGCCGCCGCCTTGACTCTCGACAGCCGGCATCATCGGAGGTCCTCTTCCCTCGCGCGGGCTGCCCCCTCGGCGCGGTTGCCGAGGGCGCAGGCGAGCGCGGTCAACACAAGCGCGCAGGCGGAGCTCACCGCCACGAGCCAACCCGGGAGCGACGCGGTCTCCGGCAACGCCGCGCCCGCGGCGGCGGGCACCTCGTCGATCGGGCCCGCGCCCCCGGCGGAGAGGAGCGCGAAGCACTGGATCGCGTTGTAGGTCCCGTGCATCACGACGGGCGGCAAGAGCGAGCCGCTCGCGACACGGACGACGCCGAGGGCCACGCCGAAGATCGCGATCGGCAGGAGCTTCTGCCACTCGCCGTGGGCCGCCGCGAAGAGCGCGGCCGTGGTCGCGACCACGAGCGGGGCGCCGTGCTGCCAGCGCAGGGGGCGGGCGAGCGCCCCGCGGAAGAAGGCCTCCTCCAGCGCGGGGCCGAGCGCGATGAAGATGAGGCCGAACGCGACCCGATCGAGCGCGCTCGCCTCGACGAAGGCCTGGACGAGCCGGGCGTCGCTGAGGCCCGACGGCCAGCGCCGCTCGATCGCCTCGTAGAGGGCGGCGACGGGCCCCGCGAGCGCGAGGCCGAGCGCGGCCGCGAGCGGGTAGAACGCCGCGTGCGTCCTGCGCACCCCGAGGAGCTCGCGCACCGGCGCGCGCGGCGCGTGGACGCGGCGCACGCCGAGGAGGCCGAGCAGGTACGCCGCGGCCTGGCACGCGAAGCTGCCGACCACGTCGAGCTTCGTCACCGGCTGGAGCGAGCTGACCGCGCCGCCCGGCGGCAGCGCCGGCCGGAGCAGGGCGAGCACGCCGAGCAGGCACAGGAAGACGAAGGTGACGGCCGCCGTCCAGCCGGCGGCCGCGAGGACCGACATCGGTCGCTCCCCGCTGCCGCGCTGGGCGAGCGGGCCGGGCGCTCCGTCGCTGGGCGGGGGCCCGGCGGTGCCGCGCAGATCGCTCATCGACCTCGCAGATGAGGCAGGACACCCCGCTTCACGACCGTATCGGTGCTGATGCGAGCGTCCGGCTCCGGGTAGTCGATGGTCGTGTGCAGCCCCCGGCTCTCGTGCCGGGCGGCGGCGCAGCCGACGATGAGCTCGGCCACGGTGGCGATGTTGCGCAGCTCGAGCAGATCCCGGGTGACCAGGTGCTTCCAGTAGTACTCGCGGATCTCCTCCTGGAGCAGGGAGATCCGCCGGGCGGCGCGCCGGAGGCGGGCGTCGGACCGGACGATGCCGACGTAGTTCCACATGGTCCGACGCATCTCGTCCCAGTTGTGGGCGACGACGACCTCCTCGTCGCTCGCGACCGCGTTGCCGGCCTGCCACTCGGGCACCTGGGGGAACGGGCTCTGCCGGAGCTCGCCGATCTGCGTCGAGAGGCGCGCGGCGGCGCGGTGGCCGAAGACGAGCCCCTCGAGCAGCGAGTTCGAGGCGAGCCGGTTCGCGCCGTGGAGCCCGGTGCACGTGCACTCGCCGATCGCCCAGAGGCCGGGGATCGTCGTCCTGCCGTAGAGGTCGGTGGTGACGCCGCCGCACATGTAGTGGGCGGCCGGGACGACGGGGATCGGCTGCGCGGTGATGTCGATGCCGTAGCGGAGGCACTGCGCGTGGATCGTCGGGAAGTGCTCGCGGACGAAGCTGGCCGGCCGGTGGGTGATGTCGAGCAGCACGTAGTCCGAGCCGGTCCGCTTCATCTCGAAGTCGATGGCCCGGGCCACGATGTCGCGCGGCGCGAGGTCCTTCCGCGGATCGTGGCTCGCCATGAAGGCCGTGCCGTCCGGCAGCCGGAGGATGGCGCCCTCGCCGCGCAGCGCCTCGCTGACGAGGAAGCTCTTCGCTTCCGGGTGGAACAGGCACGTCGGGTGGAACTGGTAGAATTCCATGTTCGCGATCTCGGCGCCGGCGCGGTAGGCCATGGCGACGCCGTCGCCCGTCGCGACATCGGGGTTCGTTGTGTAAAGGTAGACCTTGCCTGCGCCGCCGGTCGCGAGCACGGTCGCCCGCGCGAGGTAGGTCTCGACGACGTGCGGCTTCGAGGCCGGTCGGTGCCGGGGCACCGGGCGCTCCGAGTCGCGCGGCCGCGGCGGCGCGGGGTTCAGGGCGGCGTCGGTCTCGTCGAGCACGTAGGCGCCGGCGCAGATGTCCGGCCCGCCGAAGCGGGAGAGCAGGATCAGGTCGATGGCCGTGTGGTGCTCGGCGAAGCGGATGTTCGGGTTCTGCCGGGCCTGCTCGAGGAGGGCGCGCTCGATCTCGAGGCCGGTGGCGTCGGCGGCGTGCACGATCCGCCGCGCGGAGTGCCCTCCCTCGCGCCCGAGGCGCACCTGACCGTTCTCGTGATCGAACTGGGCGCCCCGCGCGATGAGCTCGCGCACCCGCTCCGGGCCTTCCCGCGCGCAGATCTCGACGACCACGTCGTGACAGAGGCCCGCGCCTGCCTCGAGCGTGTCGGCGATGTGCGCCTCGGGGGAGTCGTCCGGCGCGAAGACCGCGGCGATCCCTCCCTGAGCGTATTTCGTGTTGGACTCGTCACGCGACCGCTTGGTGACGATGATCACCTCGCCGTGCTCGGCCGCCTCGAGCGCAAAGGTAAGCCCCGCAACGCCGCTGCCGATGACGAGGAAATCGGTGGTTATGGCCACGGCCCGGAGGGTAGCAGGAGCGGGGCGTGTGAAGGTAGGCCGTGGTATGCGTCCTGCGCGCGACGGCGCTGCGGCCGGGCGTTCGGGCGGGAGCCGCGCCGAGGCGAGCCGCGGCGAGGGGGCCGAGGCGAGGGGGCCGAGGCGAGGGGGCCGAGGCGAGGGGGCCGAGGCGAGGGGGCCGCGTCGAGGCGAGCGCCGGCGTGGGCCGGCGGCGTGAACCGGCGCGGGGCTGCACAGCGGCCAGTACTGCAGCGCATGCGACAGGTACCGCGCTCCTTCGCTCCACGTCCACCCCGCGTCGCAGTCGGAGCCGCCGATCCCCTCGGTTTTCGCGGGGATCGTCACGCTCTCCGCGAACGCCCCGCACGCGCACGCGAGCCCCGCGTGCCGTTCGCGTTCTCGATCGCCTCCCCGAGCGACGCGTACGGCCTCGCCTTCGTCCCATCGCCGTCAGGCGCCGCGCTCGTGCTCGCGAACACCGCGCACTCCTCCGTCGCCGTGCTCGCGTCCTCCGTCGGATCCGCCTCGCACGCGGGGTTCGGCGGTCCGCCGCCCGCTCCCTGGAGCCAGTCATGAGGAGCGTTCGCCAGCATGTACTCGCGGTTGCCGGTCAGGTCGATCGACTGCGCATCGCACCCGACGGCCGCGAGCGCCGCACAGATGGCGCCGATCGTAAAGCCGCTATGTCCTCTCACGTTCGCGTCCTTCCCGTTACCGCGCACCACGCACCAACGACACCAACCAACGCATCGCTCTTCGCCAGCGAGACGATCGGTCGAACGCCGACCGAGCTGCCCGTCGTGGCCGGCCGAGGCCAGAGCGCATACACCAATACATCGCCACCGCTATCCATTCCGACACATGCATGCACCATCTCAATGGCAGTACGAGAGACGACCTCTCCGCCAAACCCACCGGCGACCAGGGACATCCCGAGACAAGGCAACGCCTCAAAGCGCTCCTCGCTCCTCGCACGACGCCTCGACACAGGAGCATCCGCCCATGCCTCGATGGCAAGCGTTGGGCACACCATCATCCACCTCGCGCGCTCGTCGCAAGGACGAGCCGAGTCGGGGCGCACCGCGCCCGCGGTGCGCCGGGTCCTATCTATCGCGCAGCGCAGCGCATCACGGCGCTGCCGTGCATCGTCAGCGCGCACAGGCCGTCAGCCGTACGTCGTGAGCGCGCGCGGCCCGTCAATCTCTGCTCGCTCGACACGGCGCCGCTCGCTCAAGAATCCTTGCGCTCGCGATGCGCCGATCGCTCGTTCTTCACCAGCGTCAGCTTGCCGCGACGCTTGCTCCGCCCGCTTGGACCAACCGTCGGTGGCTGGGGTCTTCACCGAGCCGAGGCTCATCAGCACCTTCGGACGGCTTCCCGACGGCGCCACCAGCTCCTCACCATCGCTCCGCGAGCCGCTCGCCTCGCGATGCAGTGCTCGCAGTGCTGCTCCGGGTCCCACGCCACGTCCTCGAGGCCGAGCCTCCGTAGCCACATCCGCTCCCACTTCCCCGCCCTGTTCAGGCTGCGGTGCGCACCAGAGGGAGGCATCTCGTCTCGGCATGACTTCCGGTGCAGCGGCATGGGTACTCCTTGGGCGGACGGAACCGATTCTGCCGATACCGAAGGAGCTTGCCAAGAGGTTTCTCCCAGAAATTGATGCCATTTCGCCGGGTTACGCTCAGACATGCGGAATTGTCAAAAAATCACACGCTCGTCCTCGCTTTCCCCAGCTCTCACCGGTGGCAGCGCTCCAGCACCCCTGCTCGCCGCCGCACAGATCCCCTCGAGACGCTCGTCTCCCCTTCGAGCGTCCCCTTCGATCGTCGTCCCCTTCGATCGCGCCCGCGCGATCGCTACCACCTCCTTTTCCGGTCCATTCCGCGGCGGCGCGGGCGTCGTTCTCGACGACGCCGCCCGCTACCTCACCGCTCGGTCACGGAAACGCTTGCTCTGTCGCTGCCGTGCCTTCGGCGCCCGTGTTCTCCAACACGTTGGCGCTTCCGCCGGGCCCGCCCGTGCCCGCCGTGCCGGGATCAGCATCGTCTGTCCTTCCTGCTTCACCGCCTCGGTACGCGATCGCAAGCGACGGCCCGCCGAGGCCTCCTCCTCCAGGGCCGCCGTTGCCTCCCTGGCCGCCCTGCCCGCCAGCACATGCATTCTTCGACCCGCCGACACCCGTGTACCGCCGACTCCTCCGATTCCGCCCGGCTGAAGCTCGCCGCCGGCGCCTCCCTTGCCTCCGTTGCCCGCCGTCAGCACGCAGTCCGCACGCGCTTTCCACCTGCGCGCCTCCTGGCAGCGTCTCATCCGGCGCTCCTGATGTATCCAGATCGCTGCACGCGTTGGTTCCGGCGTTCCCGGGAGCCGCCTGCGCCGGCACCTCGCTCGGCGCATTCTCTCCCTCCGCGCCATCCGCCCCGTTCCCGGCGATCAGCTCGCACCGCACGAGCTCCGCCTCCGCGCCATCCACGAGCACCGCGTTCGATGACGCTCCCGCCGCCTGCGCATCCGCAGCACGCACCGACACGTCCTCGACTCTCGCCGTCCCCTCGCCTCGCATCACCTTCAGCGCGATCGCCTCCTCGCCGGGCGCCACGATGGTCTTCGTCGTCTCGCCGATCCATCCCCACCCGTTCGCGCAGTCGAGCCCACAGAACAGCTTGACGCCGACCGGCAATTCGACCGCCTCCTCGAACATTTCGGCGCACGCATAGACCCCCGTGCCTTTGTCCGCTGCGCGCCGGAGCGATACGCCCACCATCACAAAGCTGACGCCATCACCCCGCGGCTCCGGAAGCACGAGCACTGCTGTGGATGCCTCTGTCTGTCCCGTTGGCCAGAGGGCGTACGTCAGGGCGGCCGTGGCGAGCACACCCGACGCAATGTAGCTGCCCAATGCGATATCCCCCAGGCGACCGGCGCGTTCACCTGCGCTCTGAAGCTCAGCGCATCGCGCTGCGAACGACGGCGAGGCCAAGCGCCCACCGCCTGCGGCGAAGATCTCGCCCTGTTGACCACGAGCTTCCGAGTTCGCACGGTTCGACGCAACCGTCATCCCGATCCCCACACCAAACCCTACCGCGCTCGCGTCCCCCAGCGCGATCACCGGCAACCCAGCTCCGCTCTTTCGGCGGCGGAACCGGCTGCTCCGGCGCCGCAGGCGGCTTCTCCGCGGCAGGCGCACCGGCTGGCGCGCCCTCTCCTTGCTCCGCCTTCGCCACCGGCCCCGCCTCCTGCGCCTCGCTCGCTGGGGTGCAGGGGAGAAGAGAGAGGAATACAAGGATGCCCACCCCCGGCCCGTGCTCGGCCCTTCGGGCCTGCGCGCGGTCCGCCCCTCCCACGCCCCGCGCTACGCGCGGGACGGGAGGGGTCTCCTGCTCGCCGGCGGCTCTCGCAGCTGCCCTGCGGCGCGTCCACCAGGCCGCGGCCGCGGCCTACGGCTCTCGCAGAAAGAAAAAGCGATCTGCTGCTGGGCTGCCTTCAGCGACCGTCGGATAATATCCGTACTCGCGGCCCGACACAGAAGGGGTCAGCAGATCTCCGGTCCGTCCGCCCGCGCCTTGGGCATTCCACGCTGTGGTGGTGAGGTTGTAAGCGCCGGGCAGCCCACCGTGCCGCGTCTCCGCGACAAACCACTCCCTACCACCCAGGCGCGGGGGGCGTCCAACCATTTCTTGTTGTCTCCTTCAGCTCAGCAGCTCACGAAGCGCAGTGCTCGTTCCGACTCCGACCGAGTGCATTCCGTTGAGCTCTTCAGAATTATCACGCAAACACCGCACGCCTCACTGCCCGCAGCTCGCATTGGCCGTGAAGTCCCAGCATTCTCCTCTCTTGCCCTCTTCGCCGGCCGTCCCACCCAGCGCCATGTTGCCTGGGGGGCCGGCTGTGCCCGACTTGAAGGTCGCCAGCGCAACGGCTCCGCCCGGCGCCGCGGCATACGCGATGCCCACCGCGTGGCCTCCTCGACCGCCTCCGCCGGGGCCTCCGGCTCCGCCTCGACCGCCATCTCCCCCCTTGCAGCCCGGGATTGATGGCGGATTCGGCGATGCTACTCCGGCGGTGGCACCGGCGCCGCCGTCGGCCCCGTTCTGCCCGGCCACGCGATCTCCCCGCTTACCCGCCGTGCCCACCGCGACGGTCACCTCCGTCAGCACAAGCTTCGTCCCCAGGCTCATGATCCCGATGCTCGAACCGCCGGCTTTCCCTGCGCCTCCTCCCTTGCCGCCGCAGCCACCGGCACCGCCGCCGCCGCCGCCACTTGCACCGGGGCCCTCCACGGTGTTCGGACCGGCCGGGCAGAACAGCCCCGCCTTCGCACCGCCTCCATCTTGACCTCGCTTCCCGGTTGTGCCGTTACCGCCATCGCCTCCAGCGATGCCGGCCAGCGTCAGCTGCGTGTCGCTCCCGGCATTCCCGGCGTCGCCGAGTCCACCAGGCGCGCCGGGCTCTCCCTGCCGGCAATTGCCACCGGTCTGCCCGGCGCCGCCTAGCCCGTACTCTTCGGGATTCGGCTCCGGAAGCGGCGCGCCGTCTGCACCCTTCTGCCCGTTGCCCTCCTCAGTACCCGTGATCCCGCCGAGGCCACCGACACCGCCTCGCGTCTCGCCGTCCTCGCACATCGTCACGCCAGGATCGCCACCTCGAACTGCCGCGGGTAGACCGCACGCATTCGACGCGCGCGTCTGCTCCGTGTCTGGCGCGCCCGCCCCCGCCTGCGGCGCCTCCGTCGGCGTCTCGCCGTTCGCGCCGGCCATCCCATCGCCCGCAGCCACGTCCACCTGCGCCAGCTCCGCCTCGACGTCCGCCACCGCCACGCCGATCGACGACCCGCCCGGCTCCGTCGCGCTCTCCGCACGCACCGAAAAGCTCCGCACCTTCGCCCCGCTCGCACCTTCCCCCAGCGTGAGCGCGATCTGGTTGGCGGGCGCCGCGATCGCGCTCCGCGCCTCCTCGTTCCACGTCCACTCCGCGTCGCAGTCGAAGCCCCCGATCACCTTCAGCCCCGCCTCGATCCTCACGCTCTCCGCGAACGCACCGCTCGTGCACGCCAGCACCCGCTTGCCATCCGCGTTCGCGATCGCTTCCCCGAGCGACGCGTATGGCTTCGCCTTCGTCCCGTCTCCGCCAGGCTCCGCGCTCGCGCTCGCGAACACCGCACACGCGTCGCTCACCGTACTCGCATTTTCGGTCGGATCCGCTTCGCACCCGGGGTTCGGCGTGCCCCCTCCCGTACCTGACGGATATAAGTGATCGCAGGTGACCAGGAGCTCGCAGTCTTCCGCCAGATGGCTCCAGAAGCTGTCGCAACCGCCGACCGCCAAGACGAACGCCAACCCGCCGACTGTTCTGCGCATGTTCCGCATGTGCCTTGCCTTCCGGAGCTCCATCACCACGCCCCCATCACTGCGATACCCGCGCCGTCCGAGTGCACCACGGGCAGCGCAACGGCAGATTCGAAGCGCTTCGGCTTGGGCCATAGAACGTACATTGCCGCAGCGATCGCGAATGCGCCCGACGCGATGAACGCCACGCGTGCGACGTTGCCCAACGTGTCGGCACGAGACGCGTCGTTCCGGACCTGTTCGCATGGCCCAACCCACGCTGACTCCGGCTTCACGCAGTGTCCGCGGCCCTGAATGATCGCAGCGCTCTGCTTGTGGGCGTCATCGCTCGCAGCGTTCGACGCTACCGTCGTCCCGATACCCACGCCGAGCCCGACCACGCTCGCTGCCCCCAGCGCGATCACAGGCACCCAGCTCCGCTTTTGCGGCTCCGGCCCCGACTCCGCCGGTGCCGCGGGCGGCATCTCCGCCACGGGCGCCCCCGCCGCGGCGCCCGGCGCGCTCCCCCCCTCCGCCGCCCTCGCGCCCGGCGCCGCCTCCTGCGCCTCGCTCTTCACCGGCACCAGCGCCAGCGCCGCTGCCGCCGTCCCTCCCTTGGCGACCTTCACTGTCTCGCTTGCCGGCGCATACCCCTCCAGTCTCGCCTCCACCCGGCGCTCGCCGGCCTCGACAAACACCTCTCCTTCCAGCGGCCCCCGCCCCCGTCTCCGGCAACGGCTGCGGCGCCGCGTAGTACTGCGCCCCCGCCTCCGGCGGTGCGGTCCTCTGCACGCTTCTCTCCGCCCACGCTCCCGCCAGCACCGCGGTGGCTTCCCTCCCCGTCCTCGCCGGCCCCGCGGCTTCCCGCGGCCTCAGCGACGGCAGCGGCTCCGTGTACCCCACCCCGAGCCCCCGCAGCGAGCGCGCCCGCGCCCTCGACGCCGCCACGAACGGCAGCGCCCTCGCCGGCGCCACGAACTGCGCCAGCGGCGCCGTCTCCACGTGCGCCCCCCGTCGCATCCTCTTCCCTTCCTCTTCTTCCTCGCTCGCCCCCGCCTCTCCGCTCCCGCTCACCGGCGCGCTGTCCTCCAGCTCCACCCCCGCGAACGCCGCCTCACGCTCCGCCTTCATCCGCTCCTGCGCCAGCCGTCGCGCCAGCACGTGTCCTGCCGGCACCGTGTCCCTCAGCAGCGACCGCAGATCTCGCGCCACCTCGTCGAACTTCGCGTACCGCTCCTCCACGTCGATCGCTATGCAGCGCGACACCACCGGCCACACGAACTCCGGGCAATCCGGCACGATCTCGTGCACTGGCTCCGGCGCCGCCACCAGATGCCCCGTCAGCGTCTCCTCCGCCGTCGCCGGCTCGCTGTCGTCCAGGAACAGGTGCTTGCCTGTCAGCACCTCGTAGAAGATCGCCCCGAACGCGTAGATGTCCGTTCGACCGTCAGGCTTCGCTCGCTCCGCCTTCTTCGACGCCCCGTACAGCAGCTTCACCTGCTCCGGCGAGATGTACCTCACCGTCCCCACGTCCGGCAGGTCGTCCGTGTTCATCCCTCCGTCCGCGAACTTCGCTATCCCGAAGTCCAGGAGCCACACGTGCCCTTTCGCGTCCGCCTTCGTCCCCACCATGATGTTCTCGGGCTTCAGATCACGGTGCCATATCCCCTTCGAGTGCACGAACGTCATCGCGTCCGCCACCTGCAGCATCACGTGCATCGCGCTCAAAAAATCCAGTCGGTACGCCTTGGTCAGCAGCTTCCTCAGCGTCCTCCCTTCGAGGTAATCCATCACGATGTACGCCACGTGCTCTGGCGACACCCCGGCCTTCCTCATCCGCACGATGTTCGGGTGCTTCAGCTTCGGATAGAACTTGCACTCCTGCCGGAAACGCCTCGCGAAGTCCTCTCTCCTCACGTGCCGCGGCGACATGCACTTGATCGCCACAACGTCTTCCGAGTAGTCCTCCACCGCTCGGTACACCTCCCCCATCCCGCCCGCGTCGATCAACTCCGTCACACGGTAGTCAAGGAACACGTCTCCGGCCTGGAGCGGTCCTCGCCCCATCACCACGCACCCACGAGCAGAGAGAGAAGAAGAACAAGAAGAAGAAGAAGAAGCGAGAGAGGATGCCCACCCCCGGTCGGTGCTCGGCGCTTCGCGCCTGCGCGCCGCCCGCCCCTCCCAAGTCCCGCGCTACGCGCGGGACGGGAGGGGTCCCTCTGCCTCCGCCCCGCGGCCCTGTCGTGTTTGCACACCGTTCCTCCTCATGAGTTCCTGCGCTCAGACGTCGCCGACACGCGCAAGGATGCACGTCACGTGCTCGGTCTCTCCGTGCTCATGAGCGCAGTCCATTAGCAGGCTCGCTGCGAGGCGTAGCTCGCAGTGCGCTGCAAGGATGCCCGTGATGCGGTGCTCGGGCACAGAGCTCCAGAGGCCGGCCGAGCACGCGAGGAAGATGTCGCCCGGCGCGGTGCGCTCGACCTGCATCTTCGGCTTCACCGCCGCCTCGCAGCCGAGCGCACGCGTCGCTGCATCCGCGTGCTGAACCAACATGGCCAGAGTGTCCGGCGAGATGGATCCATCCGACACGCCATCGAGCGCCGCGAGATCACACGTGCGCTTCTCCAGCTTCCCACCACGAAATCGGTAGACGCGCATAGCGCCGACGTAGGCGATGTACGCCGCCCCCGGCGCGAGCAGCACACCCGCGAAGCTCGTGGGCGCGCGGCTCCGTCCAGCCTCCGGGCAATCGCTCTCGGGACGGCGGCAGCTTGTGAGATGCGGACTCATCATGAGCCGCACTTCGTCACGGCATCGCGGTGCAGTCATCTCACCTGCACGAATATCGTCCGCGCTGTCCCGCTCGATACATGCGTACACCATCTCGATCGCCGTGCGGGAGACGGCCTCTCCGCCGACCCTTCCGGCGACCACGAATAGTCCCAGGCACGGCAACGCGCCAAGGCTCTCCTCGTTGCTCGCATGACGCCTCGACACAGGGGCATCCGCCCCGGCCTCGATGGCGAGCGTTGGGCACACCATCATCCACCTCGCGCGCTCGTCCCAGGGACGAGCCGAGTCACGGCGCACCACGCCCGCGATGCGCCAGATCCTAGTTTGTCGCCCTGCGCACGGCGCTGCCGCCGTGCGGCTTCAGCGCGCCCGGGCCGTCACGTCTGCTCGCTCGAACCGGCGCCCTCGCGGCGGCGCCTCTCGCTCAAGCGCTCAAGAATCCTTGTGCTCGTGGCGCGGCGCGCGCACGAGCTTCAGCTTGCCGCCGCGCTTGCTCCGCCCTCTTGGACCAACCGCCGTGGGTGGAGTCTTCGCCCAGCCGAGGCTCATCAGCAGCTTCCCACGGCTCCCCGACGGCGGCACCAGCTCGTCACCATCTCTCCGCGAGCCGCTCGCTTGGCGATGCAGTGCTCGCAGTACTGCTCCGGGTCCCACGCGATGTCCTCGAGGCCGAGCTTCCGTACCCATTCCCGCTCCCACTCTCCCATCCTCAGGCTGGAGCGCACACCAGAGGGAGGCATCGCGTCTCGACGGGACTTCCGGCGCATCGACATGAGTACTCCTTGGACGGACGGCACGGATTCTGCCGATACCGAAGGAGCATGCCAAGGGGTTTCTTCTGGAAACGGATGTCTTTTCGCCGACTTACGATCACCCATCTGGAATTGTCATAAAATCATACGGTCGTCTCCACTTTCCGCAGCCCTCGCCGATGGCAACGCTCCAGCACCCCTGCTCGCCGCCGCACACATCCCCCTCGGGACGCACCTCTCCCCTTCGATCGCGCTCTGCGCGATCGCCACCACCTCCTTCCGCTCCATCCCGCGGCGGTGCGGGCGCCGCTCTCAACGACGCCCGCTACCTCACCGCTCGCTCACGGAAACGCTTGCTCCGTCGCTGCCGTGCCTTCGGCTCCCGCGTTCTCCAACACGTTGCTGCTTCCGCCGGGCCCGCCCGCGCCCGCTGTGCCGGGCATCAGCGTTGTCTGCCCTTCCTGCTTCACCGCCTCCCCTCGGTACGCGATCGCAAGCGACGGCCCGCCGAGGCCTCCTCCTCCAGGGCCGCCGTTGCCTCCCTGGCCTCCCTTTCCTCCGTCGCACGCGGCTTTCGAGCCGCCCATGCCCGTGCCTCCGACGCCGCCGAGGCCACCGAGCCCGCCCGGTTGAAGGTCGCCGCCTGCGCCTCCCTTGCCTCCGTTGCCTGCCGTCAGCACGCAGTCCTTCAGCGTCACCTTCCCCTCCACGCTCGCCAGCGCGATGCTCGCTCCGCCGGCACCGCCGCCTTGCCCAGGCAGCCCGCCGCAGCCGCCAGGTCCGCCGCTGCCTCCGCTCGCTCCGGCCCCTTGCACGGCGCCTGAGCAGATCGCCGCGCCGCCCTTCGCGCCGCCTCCTCCGCCTCCGCCTTGCCCGGGCTTGCCCGGTCCGCCCGCGCCTCCGCTCATGCCCACGTAGCCGGATGAGCTCAACGCGCCGAGACCGCTCGCCGCGAGGCCGGTATCGCCGGCAGGGCCGTTGTCGCCGGCGCCAGCGCCGCCATTCGTGCCGCCGACGTTGCAGTTCCAGCCATCGGTACTCTCTCCGAGTCCACCAACACCATTACCCGGGCTCACTGGCGTTCCGATGTCGCCGCCGGTGCCATTGGTCACGTTGCCATCACCACCGCCACCGCCGATCGACAGCTCGCCGCCGCATGCGTTGACCACCTGAGCGCCGCCGGACAGCGTCATATCCGGCCCCGGCGTGCCATCGAGATCGCTGCACCCATCCGCTCCTGGGTTCCCAGCCGACGCCTGCGCCGGCACCTCGCCCGGCGCATCCGTTCCCTCCGCGCCATCCGCCCCGTTCCCGGCGATCAGCTCGCACCGCGCCAGTTCCGCCGTCGCGCCATCCACCAGCACCGCGATCGACGAGTCTCCCGCCGCCTGAGCATCCGCAGCACGCACCGACACGTCCTCGATCCGCACCGTCCCCACGCCCCGCATCACCTTCAGCGCGATCGCCTCGTCGGCCGGCGCCACGATCGTCTTCTTCTCCTCGCCGATCCATTCCCACCCGTTCGCGCAGTCGAGCCCGCCGAAAATCGATACGCCCGCGGGGATCTCTGCCGCCTCCTTGAACTCCTCCGCGCATGCGTACACAGCGTTTTCCTGCTTCGCCGCCAGCGCGATCGCCGCACTCAGCGTCTTCACGGGCTCCGCCTTCGTCCCGACGCCCTTGTCGTCACCGCTCGTCGACACGAACACGCCGCATGAATCGCCCACAGCGGCCGGCGCCTCGTTTGGAACGCACCCCTCAGGCGTGCCGCCTCCGGCACCACCACCACCACCGCCGCTGAGGAAACTAGGGCACGTGAGCAGGTAATCGCAGTCGCTCGTCAGCCCGATAGATAGAGCGTCGCAGCCGCTCGTAGCCGTCGATACCGCAATGCCCCAGAGCAGCAACCACGTCATCCGTCTCGTCTTCACTGTGCTCACCATTGCCCCACTCACCATGCTCCCACGACGAAGATTCCGCCTCCGCCTGCGTGCACCTGAGGCAGCACACGCAGCCCATGATCCGCAGATGCGCGGCGTTGAGGCCACAGCGCATACGTGACCGCGGCAATCGCCAGCGCGCCCGACGCCGCATAGCTCACCACGGATACCGTGCCAAAGCTCTCAGCGCGCTTTGCCTCGCGCTCGAGCTCGCGACAGTTTTCTATCACATGGCTCGGCGGCTCGATGCACCGTCCGCTGGCCTGTCGGATCACTTCTTGCTGCGCATTCGCCGTTCCTCGCGCATTTCTTGATAGCACCGTGGTCGTGACGCCGACTGCCAGCCCCACCGCACTCGCCGCCCCCAGCGCGATCACCGGCACCCAGCTCCGCTTTTGCGGTTCCGGCCCCGGATATGCTGGCACCGCGGGCGGCATCTCCGCCACGGGCGCCCCCGCAGCGGCGCCCGGCGCGCTCCCCCCCTCCGCCGCATTGGCGACCGGCGCCGTCTCCTGCCCCTCGCTCTTCAGCGGCGGCAACGCCAGCGCCGCCACCGCCGTCCCTCCCTTGGCGACCTTCACCGTCTTGCTTGCCGGCCCATACCCCTCCAGCCTCACCTCCACCCGGTGCTCGCCTGGCTCGACGAACACCTCTCCTTCCAGCGGCGCCTTCCCCACAGCCTTGCCGTCCACCGTCACCTCCGCCCCCGCCACGCCCGCCGTCACCACGAGCGCTCCCACCTGCGCTCGCGACTCCGCCAGCCGCTTCTCCGCCGTCGGCTTCAGCTTCGCTACGACTTTGAGCAGTGGCCAGTGCCGCAGCGCGAATGAAAGGTACTGCGCTGCTTCCTTGTGCTTCTTCAGCTGGTACTTCGTGTTCCCGAGGTTGTACGCCACGTCGAACGTCGGATTCAGCTCCCACGCCGACTGAAGCTCCGCCTCCGTTTCTTGGTACTTCCGTGGCCGCAGCTCGGACGACGGACCGCGTTCCTCGCACCACGCAGCTCGCGCTGGGGTGCAGAAGACAAGAGAGAGGAATACAAGGATGCCCACCCCCGGCCCGTGCTCGGCCCTTCGGGCCTGCGCGCGGTCCGCCCCTCCCACGCCCCGCGCTACGCGCGGGACGGGAGGGGTCCCCTGCTCGCTGGCGGCTCTCGCGGCTGCCCTGCGACGCATCCACCAGACCGCGGCCAAGACCAACGGCTCTCGCAGAAGGCAAAAGCGATCTGCTGCTGGGCTGCCTTCAGCGACCGTCGGATAATATCCGTATTCGCGGCCCGACACAGAAGGGGTCAGCAGATCTCCGGTCCGTCCGCCCGCGCCTTGGGCACTCCACGCTGTAGTGGCGAGGTTGTAAGCGCCGGGCAGCCCACCGTGCCGCGTCTCCACGACAAACCACTCCCTACCACCCCGGCGCGGGGCACGTCCAACCATTTCTTGTTGTCTCCTTCAGCTCACCAGCTCACGAAGCGCAGCTCTCGTTCTCCGACCAATTGCATTCCGTTGAGCTCCACGGAATTACCACCAAAACAACGCCGCTCTCCTCACTGCCCGCAGCTCGCATTGGCGATGAAGTCCCAGCATTCTCCGCTCAACCCCGGTTCGCCTGGGTTTCCGCCCGGCGCCGTGCTGCCCGCAGTGCCGGCGGTGCCCGCCATGAAGTTCGCCAGTTCGACGGCTCCGCCCTGCCCCGCAGCGTAGGCGATGCCCACCGCGTGGCCGCCTCGACCGCCGCCACCGGGGCCGCCCGTCCCGCCTTGGCCGCCATCTCCACCTCGGCAACCAGCGGAACCACCGAGGGTCGACGGCGTGCCGCCGGTTCCGCCGCTGCCCCCAACCGCACCCCCTCTTCCACCGGCGCCATCTCCCCCCTTGCCCGCCTTGCCCACCGCGACGGTCACCTCCGTCAGCACCAGCTTCGTCCCCAGACTCAGGATCCCGATGCTTGAACCACCGGCCTTCCCGCCCCCGCCTCCCTTCCCGCCGCAGCCGCCGGCTCCGCCAGCCCCGCCGCTCGCGCCGGGGCCCTCCACGGTGTTCGTACTGGCCCCGCAGAACTGCCCGGCTTTCGCTCCGCCGCCACCACCTCCCCCTTGACCTCGCATTCCAGTTCTGCCGCCGGTTCCGTCACCGCCAGCGATGCCGGCCAGCGTCAGCTGCGTGTCGCTCCCGGCAGCCCCGGCGCCGCCGAGTTCACCAGGCGCGCCGGGCTCTCCCTGCCGGCAATTGCCACCGGTCTGCCCTGCGCCGCCTAGCCCGTACTCTTCGGGATTCAGCTCGGGCACCGGCGCGCCGTCTGCACCCTTCTGCCCGTTGCCCTCCTCGATGCCCGTAATCCCGCCGGGCCCACCGGCTCCGCCGCGCGTCTCGCCGTCCTCACACGTCGTCACGCCAGGCTCGCCGCCGAATACCGCCACAACACACGCCGACGACGCGCTCATCGTCACCGCGTGCACTCCCGCCTGCGGCGTCTCTGTCGGCGTCTCCCCGCTCGCACCGTCCATCCCATCGCCCGCAGCCACGTCCACCTGCGCAAGCTCCGCCTCGACGTCCGCCACCGCCACGCCGATCGACGACCCGCCCGGCTCCGTCGCGCTCTCCGCACGCACCGAAAAGCTCCGCACCTTCGCCCCGCTCGCACCTTCCCCCAGCGTGAGCGCGATCTGGTTGGCGGGCGCCGCGATCACGCTCCGCGCCTCCTCGTTCCACGTCCACTCCGCGTCGCAGTCGAAGCCCCCGATCAACTTCAGCCCCGCCTCGATCGTCACGCTCTCCTCGAACGCACCGCTCGTGCACGCCAGCACCCGCTTGCCGTCCGCGTTCGCGATCGCTTCCCCGAGCGACGCGTATGGCTTCGCCTTCGTCCCGTCTCCGCCAGGCTCCGCGCTCGCGCTCGCGAACACCGCGCACTCGTCAATCACCGTACTCGCATCCTCGGTCGGGTCCGTATCGCAGTCGGGGTCCGGCGTTCCGCCCCCTCCCGTGCCTGACGGATAAAAGTGATCGCAGGTGACCAGGAGCCCGCAGTCTTCCGCCAGATCGCTCCAGAAGCTATCGCAACCACCAACCGCCAAGACGAACGCCAACCCGCCGACTGTCCTGCGCATGTTCCGCATGTGCCTTGCCTTCCGGAGCTCCATCACCAAGCCCCCATCACTGCGATCCCCGCGCCGTCCGAGTGCACCACGGGCAGCGCAACGGCAGATTCGGAGCGCTTCGGCTTTGGCCATAGAACGTACGTTGCCGCAGCGATCGCGAATGCGCCCGACGCGATGAACGCCACGCGTGCGACGTTGCCCAACGTGTCGGCACGAGACGCGTCGTTCCGGACCTGCTCGCATGGCCCGACCCACGCTGACTCCGGCCTCACGCACTGTCCGCGGCCCTGAATGATCGCAGCGCTCTGCTCGCGGGCGTCATCGCTCGCAGCGTTCGACGCGACCGTCGTCCCGATCCCCACGCCGAGCCCCACCGCGCTCGCCGCCCCCAGCGCGATCACCGGCACCCAGCTCCGCTTTTGCGGTTCCGGCCCCGGATATGCTGGCACCGCGGGCGGCATCTCCGCCACGGGCGCCCCCGCAGCGGCGCCCGGCGCGCTCCCCCCCTCCGCCGCCCTCGCGCCCGGCGCCGCCTCCTGCCCCTCGCTCTGCAGCGGCGGCAACGCCAGCGCCGCCACCGCCGTCCCTCCCTTGGCGACCTTCACCGTCTTGCTTGCCGGCCCATACCCCTCCAGCCTCACCTCCACCCGGTGCTCGCCTGGCTCGACGAACACCTCTCCTTCCAGCGGCGCCTTCCCCACAGCCTTGCCGTCCACCATCACCTCCGCCCCCGCCACGCCCGCCGTCACCACGAGCGCTCCCACCTGCGCCCGCGACTCCGCCAGCCGCTTCTCGGCCGTCGGCTTCAGCTTCGCCGCCGCTTTCATCAGCGGCCAGTGCCGCAGCGCATGCGATAGGTACTGCGCTGCTTCCCTGTGCTTCTTCAGCTGGTACTTCGTGTTCCCGAGATTGTACGCCACGTCGAACGTCGGGCTCAGCTCCCACGCCGACTGAAGCTCCGACTCCGCCTCCACGTATTTTCCATCCGAGTACAGGCGCAGGCCTCGTCGAAAAAACGCATCGGCGCGCGTCGCCGCATCGGCGCTGGCAGAGGCTTCCCGCGGCGCCGCAGGCTGCGCGGCGGCGATGTCAGGGGCGGCGATCACGGTCGCCGCAGTGAGCAACAGAGCAAGGGGTCGGCAGTTCATCATCATGGCTCCACGCGGTTTCACTCGATCACGTCATCAGCGAGCGGCTTCTCGGCCGGCACCGGCGCCTCCGGCGGACTCGGCGCCGCACGCACCGGCCGCGCAGGTGCCAGCGGCGCAGGCGCAGGCGCAGGCGCGGGCGGGTCGCTCTCGGGCGCGACATCGTCAAGGCTTGGCTCGACCGCCGCCGGCGGCGCCGGCGGCTCGCCGTCGACCATCTGCGGCGCTGCCGTCGGCGTCCGCTCCGAGGCCACCAGCGCGCTCCGCGCCGGCGCCCCGCTCGACGGCGGCGCTGGCTCTTTCTCTTTCGGCGGCGCCTGTCGTCGCGCGATCGCCAGCGTCACGAACGGCATGCTCAGCGCCAGCAACGCGAGCGCCACGACCCACCACCTCCTGCTCCACCAGCCCCCAGTGGCCGCCTGCGCGCCGGCCGGCGGCTTCGGTGTCGCGACCGGCAGCGGCGTCACGGGCAGCAACGACGAGGGCAGCAGCGCCTTGTCGATCGGCGGCAGCCCCCGGTCCGCCCACTGGCTCGGCGCCATCGCGCCGTGCGACGCCAGCGCGCCCTGCTGCGCCGCTGCGCTCGGCGCAACCACGGCACCTCGTGGCACCGCCGATCCATGCACCGCCGCCGCACCGCCGTACAGCGGCGCCGCCGCACCGCCGTACACCGGCGCCGCCGCACCACCGTACAGCGGCACCGGCGCACCGGACGGCGCCGACGCGCGCTGCTGCGGCGCCATCGCTCCGGGCGGCGCCGACGCGCGCTGCTGCGGCGCTCCGCCCGGCGGCATCACCCCGACGTGCTGCGGCATCACCGCGCCCTGCTGCGTCACCGCTCCCTGCGGCATCATCGGTCCGTGCTGCGGCGCTGCGCCCTGCCGCGTCACCGAGCGCTGCGTCTCCATCACCGGCAGCGGCGGCATCACCGAGCGCTGCGTATCCATCGCCGGCAGCGGCGGCGGCACCGCTCGCTGCGGCGGCCCTGCCCCCTGCGGCTGCCCTGCCCCCTGCGGCGCCGCCTGCCCCTTGGGAAGTGCCGGCACCACCGGGAACTGGAACAGCGGCTGCCCTGTCCGCTTCTGCTGCTGCATCTCGGACAGCGCTCGGTCCAGCTCCGGGTTGTCCAGGGCCTGCTGCAGCTTCCGCTCCGCCACCGCCGGATCCGCCTCGCGCTGGATGCTCTCCAGGTCCGGCAGGTACTGCCGGATGTCGTCGCTGTCCTTGTTGCTGCCCATATCCAAGACCTCTCTCCATCAGCGACTAGAACGGCCTGCACCCGACAGCCGGGCACGGGCCCGCTGGCTTCGCGCCCCCTTGTTTCGCCGGCGCCGCCTTCTGTGCCGGCGCCGCCTTTTTCTTCTCTTCCGCCAGCACCCGCAGAAACGACGGCTTCTGCCGCTTCGGCATCTCGTAGATGTCCTCGTCGTCCTCGGGCTCCGCCGGCGCGGTCCTCACCGGCGCTGGCCTCGCCGCCTCGGGCCGCGGCTCCTTCGACGACGCTTCGGCCTCCGCGGGCGCCGCATCCTTCGCAGGCGCCTGCACCTCCGCGGGCGCATCGGCTTCCTTCACGGGCGCCTGCACCTCCGCGGGCGCCTCGGCCGAGCTCGCCGCCGCGGCGCTCGCCGTCGTCTCCGGCGCGGGCGCCGCGGAGACCGCCTTCGCCGGCGGCGCCGGCGCGACCCTTCCCGGCGCCGCGCTCGCCGTCACGCTCTCGGCCGGCTCCGCGGAGGCCGCCGGCTCCGACGCGTCCCCGCTCATCGCTCGGAGTCCCAGCGCAGCGCCCAGCCCCAACCCCGTGAGCCCCAGCGCCACAAGCGGCGCGAGCAAGTACGCCCGCATCGACCGCCGCGGCTGCGCGAGCATCGCGGCCGGCGGGCTCGCTGTCTCTCTCGGCAGCGACCCCGGCGGTTGCATCGCCGGTGCTGCAACCTCCCTCGGCGCCGTCGGCCGCCCTGCGACAGGCAGCGGCGTCGTTCCCGCTCGCGGCGGCTCCATCACCGGCAACGCCGGCGTCACGTACCGCGCCGCAATCTCGCGCAGCTCCGGCGTCACGTACGGCGATCCGACCTCCGGCGCCGCCGCCGCCGCCGCTCGTTGCGCCTCCCTCCAGGGCAACTGCGGCGCCGATGCTCGCTGCGACTCCATCGCCGGCAACGCCGGCGCCGATGCTCGCTGCGACTCCATCACCGGCGACGCCGGCGCGGCGTAGTACTGCGCTCCCGCCTGCGGCAACGGCGGCGCCGCGTGGTGCTGCGCTCCCGCCTGCGGCAACGGCGGCGCTGCGTAGTACTGCGCCCCCGCCTCCGCTGGCGGAGGCGGCACCGCTCGCTGCGACTCCATCACCGGCAACGACGGCGGCGCCGCGTAGTACTGCGCCCCCGCCCCCGCCCCCGCCCCCGCCTCCGGCGGTGCGGTCCTCTGCGCGCTCCTCTCCGCCCACGCTCCCGCCAGCACCGCGGTGGCTTCCCGCCCCGTCCTCACCGGCCCCGCGGCTTCCCGCGGCCTCAGCGCCGGCAGCGTCGACGGCAACGGCTCCGTGTACCCCACCCCGAGCCCCCGCAGCGAGCGCGCCCGCGCCCTCGACGCCGCCGCGAACGGCAGCGCGCTCGCCGGTGCCACGAACTGCGCCAGCGGCGCCGTCTCCCCGTGCGCCACCCGCGCCGTCTCCCCGTGCGCCACCCGCCGCACCCTCTTCCCTCCCTCTTCTTCCTCGCTCGCCCCCGCCATCCCGCCCCCCTCGCTCTCGCTCTCGCCCCGCGCCCGCGCCTCCTCCGTCTGTTCCTCGCCCGCCAGCCTCCCCGCCGCCTCTCCGCTCCCGCTCACCGGCGCGCTGTCCTCTCCCAGCTCCACCCCCGCGAACGCCGCCTCCCGCTCCGCCTTCATCCGCTCCTGCGCCAGCCGTCGCGCCAGCACGTGCCCGGCCGGCACCGTGTCCCTCAGCAGCGACCGAAGGTCACGCGCCACCTCGTCGAACTTCGCGTACCGCTCCTCCACGTCGATCGCTATGCAACGCGACACCACCGGCCACACGAACTCCGGGCAATCCGGCACGATCTCGTGCACTGGCTCCGGCGCCGCCACCAGATGACCCGTCAGCGTCTCCTCCGCCGTCGCCGGCTCGCTGTCGTCCAGGAACAGGTGCTTGCCTGTCAGCACCTCGTAGAAGATCGCCCCGAACGCGTAGATGTCCGTTCGCCCGTCCGGCTTCGCCCGCTCCGCCTTCTTCGACGCCCCGTACAGCAGCTTCACCTGCTCCGGCGAGATGTACCTCACCGTCCCCACGTCCGGCAGGTCGTCCGTGTTCATCCCCCCGTCCGCGAACTTCGCTATCCCGAAGTCCAGGAGCCACACGTGCCCTTTCGCGTCCGCCTTCGTCCCCACCATGATGTTCTCGGGCTTCAGATCACGGTGCCATATCCCCTTCGAGTGCACGAACGTCATCGCGTCCGCCACCTGCAGCATCACGTGCATCGCGCTCAAAAAATCCAGTCGGTACGCCTTGGTCAACAGCTTCCTCAGCGTCCTCCCTTCGAGGTAATCCATCACGATGTACGCCACGTGCTCTGGCGACACCCCGGCCTTCCTCATCCGCACGATGTTCGGGTGCTTCAGCTTCGGATAGAACTTGCACTCCTGCCGGAAACGCCTCGCGAAGTCCTCTCTCCTCACGTGCCGCGGCGACATGCACTTGATCGCCACAACGTCTTCCGAGTAGTCCTCCACCGCTCGGTACACCTCCCCCATCCCGCCCGCGTCGATCAACTCCGTCACACGGTAGTCAAGGAACACGTCTCCGGCCTGGAGCGGTCCTCGCGCCATCACCACGCCCCCAGGCCGCGCAGCGCCAGCACCCCCAGTACCGAGAACACCACCGTGCTCGCCAGCGTCAGCCCCGCGAACAGCCGCGCGTCCACCCCCGCCGCACCCTCCTCCGCGGCCGCCTCCACCAGCCCCCCGGCTCCCGCCTCTCCGCCGCCCGACGGCATCGCTTCGAACCACGCCCCGCTCTCCGGCTCCCACGCCGCTTCCCCCTCCCCTCCCTCGCCCCTCGCCCCCGCCATCCACCCGCCTCCCCCTGTTCCCGCCGTCCCCGCCCCCGCCCCGCTCTCTTCCTCCTCCCCCAGCCCCGCCCCGATCCGCGCGAGCTCCTCCGCGAACGCCTCGGCGCTCTGGAAGCGGTGCTCCGGCAGCTTCGCCAGCGCCTTCAGCACCGCCCCGTCCAGCGCCCGCGGGATCACCTGCGCCGCGTGACGCGACGGCGCCGCAGGCGCTTCCACGACGTGCGCACGCAGCACCTCCAGCGCGTCCTCGACATGAGCGAACGGACCGTGCCCCACCAAGAGCGTATACATCAGCAACCCGACGGCATACACGTCGGTCCGCGCATCGACCGGCTGGCATCGCGCCTGCTCCGGCGAGGCCGTCCGGGGGGTCCCGACGAGCAACCCCGCCTCGGTCGGAACCGCCGGCCCGGCCAGGAAACGCGGCGGCGCTGTCCCCGGCCCCGTCCTGGCAACGCCCGCGTCGAGCACCTTCGCGACCCCGAAATCGAGCACCTTCACGACGCGGGCCGCCCCCGGCGCCGCCGCGTCCGGCGCGCACAGGAACAGGTTGTCGAGCTTCACGTCGCGGTGCACGATCCCGACCCGGTGCGCCGCCGCGAGCCCCGCCAGCACCTGCCGCGTGACCTCGATCGCCTCGGACACCGGCAACGACCCGCGCCGCTCCAGCTCCTCCCGCAGCGTGCACCCTTCGAGCCGCTCCATCACGAGATACGCCCGCCCCCGCGGCGTCGTCCCGAGATCCATCACCGCCACCACGTGCGGCGACGAGACCGCCGCGAGCGCCTGCGCCTCGACCCGCAGCCGATCCGCGAACCGCGGATCCCCGGCGAGCGTGCGGCGGACCAGCTTCACCACGACCCGCTTCCGGAGGGCTCGGTGCTCCGCCTCGATCACCTCCCCCATGCCCCCGCGCCCGAGCGCCCGGAGCGCGCGGTACGGCGTTCCTTCCAGCGCGTCCCCCCCGTCGCCGGGAAGCCGTGCGCTGTCTGACGTGAGGCGTGCCACCAGCGGGGTCTCCTGAAGTGGAAATCACGAGCACGGGGCCGGTTCAGACAAAGAAAATGCTCCGGCGCTGTCGATTGTTGAAAAACAACGTCGATTCAAGTAGTTGCCGGCCCACGAAGCGCTCGGACAGCAGCCCCCGGCCCGCGCCCGCCGCCGCCGCGCCCCCGGGCGGCCCAAGAAAAGGCCCTGGCGCGTCGCTTTCTCTGTCCGAACCGGTCCGCTGAAGGTGATTTGAGAGAGGAAGGACGAAGGGGCGCCGCACCGCACGCGGGGCCCCGCCACGCGAGGTCCCCATGACGCACGACGCTCCCCAGCACGACGACCTCCCCATCACGGGCGACGTCGATCCCCTCGTCGATGCCTGTGCCGAAGACGCGCTGAGCCCGTACCTCGGGGCGCTCTCGCCCGAGGAGATCGAGGATTACCGCAGGCTCCTCGCGGTCTTCATCACGACGCACCCGGCGTCGGCGCCGCTCTACGATCGCCTGCGGGCGAGGCCTCCTGTCCTGTCCGAGAGCGGCGAGGTGGCCCGCGAGGGCGCGGGCGCGGAAGGGGCGCGGGCGACCCTGGCGGCGCCGGAGCCCGTTGACGGGACCTTCGGTGGGCGGCGGTGACAGGCAGCCAGCGCCCCCCTCCATCGCCTCCGGATCATGAGCGCGTGCTGGAGGCGCTGTCCATGGCGCGCCACGTCGCGCGGACGACCGCGCGGGTCTATGGCGTGCGGACGCGACAGGGCCTGGAGGACTGCGAGCAGACGGCCTATCAGGCGCTCCTCGAAGCGAGCCCCGGATACGACGCCGCGCGCGGCGTCCCGTTCGGCGTCTACGCATGGAAGCGGGTCGCCGGCGCCGTCATCCGGCTGCTCACCCGCGAGGCGTCGTTCCGGCGCGCCGGCCTCGCCGCCTCGCTCGCTGCGGCCGAGTCGATGCGCGACGCCGGCGATCCGTTCGGCGACGACGACACCGACGCATTGAACCAGCTCAAGAACCAGTGTCGCGCGCTCGTCTTCGCGCGCTTCGTCGCGGACGCCGGCGAGCGGCTCAGGGCGCACCCCGAGGACGCGATGGCGCGCACCCAGGCCCTCGAGGCGCTCAGGACGGCGCTCCACGGCCTCGACGAGCGCGAGGCGCGCCTCATCGAGCTCCGGTACTGGCAGGAACTCTCCTGGGCCAACGTCGCCGCCGCGCTCGGCGTGCACGAGAAGTACGCGCTGCGCATGGACGAGCAGCTGCGAAGGCGGCTAAGGGGCGATCTGCGGGCGAGCGACGTCGATGCGCCGCCGCCGAGCGAACCGCCGTAGAGCGCCCACCGCGTTCAACCGTTACCGAGCATCACCAGGTCCAAGGTCGAAAAGCTGCTTGTCGTGTCCTCGCCTTCGAGGCGGCCTGCGAGGCAGGACGACGGCTGGAGGGCGGCGCCGGGCGGCCGCGGTTCAAGCCGGCCGAAAACCTGCCGCAGATCTGGTGGCGCGGGCACGTTTGCGTCGCGCGAACGGCCTTCACGGACAGCGCCCGATCTGAAAGCCTCACCGAGGGTGCGTTCCCCGGCGATCGTCGCCGGAGGAAGACCAAGGAGGCACCATGGCGCTCAAAGACCTCCCTCCTCGTCAGATGGTCCAGATCACGGCCGCGTGGCTCGACCCGGAGCGCGAAAGGCCGCGCCTCGTATCGCTGAAGCGGTGCGCTCCGCTCATCGACGATATCGAGGCGGCGCACGACGGGATCTTGAAGTCGCACCGCCTGCAGAAGAAGGCGAATGACGAGCTCACAGGCATCCAGCAAAAGCAGGTCGTGTTCGATCAGATCCATGATCGCAAGGCCCGCGGCGCCCACGCGGTGCTCACCGGCTTCGCCGATCTGGCCGACGATCGCGAGGACGCCGCGATCTACCTCGATCTCCGCGATCAGCTCTTCGCCGATGGGCTCAAGTTCATCTCGGCGAGCTACAGCGATGAGGCGGGCGAGGTGAAGCTCGCGCGCGACCAGCTGACGCCGGAGTCGAAGGCGGCGCTCAAGGCGCTGCCGACGCTGGGGGGCAACCTGCTCAAGGCGGGTGCAGGCGTGGTTCGCCGGGGGCGACGAGTTCGGCAAGCTGGACGCGCAGCGCATCCACCTGGAGGCGCAGGACCAGCCGGGAGCGACCGAGCTGCAGCGTGAGGCGGGCAAGGTCGAGCGCCGGCGCTCGGGCGGCAAGGAGACCGACGCGGCCGACGGCGCCCCGCCGGCAGACGGCGGCGCAGGCGAGCCCGCGATCGACGAGGAAGCGCCCGTGGCCGGGGTGGATTGACGTGGCAGCCCCCGCCCGCCAGCCCCCTCTCAACGGTTCGCATCCATCGCGCCCCCCGCCGCCGCGAGGCGCCTCACAACGGATCGCGTCCATGCCGTCAGAACCACCACGCCTGCTTGACGCACCACGTCGGCGCTGCCATGACCGATTTCCTCCGCCTCGGGCGCGTTATTTCAGTCGGGCTCGCCGGATCCACGCTCGGGTCCGCCGGCCCGTCTGTCGTGTCTGGCGCGCCCCTGCCCCGGGGGACTACGCTCTGCGTTACCCCACAGCAACAGGAGCCAACCGAGCCGTGAAGATCCTCGTTCCGCTCAAGCGCGTCGCCGATCCGGATAACGCGAACAAGGTGAAGATCCCTCCTTCAGGGGACAAAATCGAGACGACCGGGCTCGAGTGGAAACCGAACCCGTTCGACGAGTACGCCCTGGAAGCGGCGCTGCGCCTGACCGAGGACGGCAAGGCGCCGAAGACGCGCGCGGGCGAGGTCGTCGTCGTCACCTTCGGGCCCAAGGAGACCGAGCAGACCCTCCGCGCCGCCCTCGCGACGGGCGCCGACAGGGCCTTCCGCGTCGACGTCACCGACGACAAGCTCGACGGCGACCTCGTGGCCCGCGCCCTCAAGACGCTCGTCGAGCGCGAGAAGCCGGACGTCGTGGTCATGGGCAAGCAGGCCGTCGACGGCGACTCGAACCAGGTCGGCCAGATCCTCGCCGAGCTGCTCGACTGGCCGCTCGCCACCTTCGCCGCGACCCTCAAGGAAGAAAAGGGCGCGCTGCTCGTCGGCCGCGAGGTCGACGGCGGCGTCGCCACGCTCCGCGTGCGCCTGCCGGCCGTGGTCACGGTCGACCTCCGCATCGTCGCGCCGACCAGCGTCTACTCGATGAAGACGGCGCCCACGTTCAAGTACAACGACGGCGTGCGCTTCGCGGCGCTCCCCGCGATCATGGCCGCCAAGAAGAAGCCCCTCGTCGAGGTGAAGCTCGTCGACCTCGCCGCCGACCCGACGCTCAAGGTCCAGTACCAGGCGTTCCAGGCGCCCCCGGCGCGCAAGGCAGGCATCAAGGTGAAAGACGTCGGTGAGCTCGTCACGCGCCTCAAGGACGAGGCGAAGGTCCTCTGACGGACCGCGAATGCAGGTCGTGGCCCCCGCGCGCGCGGGGATGAACCGACACAAGTCGACGAGGTGCAGGAGGGATTCATGGCTGACGTTCTCGTGGTGGCCGAGGCCGCCGATGGAAAGCTGAAGAAGACGACCCACTCCGCCGTCACGTTCGCCAGGCAAGCCGCCGCGGCGCTCGGCGGGACGTACGCGATCCTCGTGATCGGCGACGCCCTCGGCGAGGCGGCCGCGGAAGCGGCGACGCTCGGCGCGGCCAAGGTGCTCGTCGCCGAGTCGAGCGCGCTCAAGGACTACGTCGCCGAGCGCTACGTGCCGACCGTCGCGGCGGCCGCCAAGGGATACGCGGTCGTCGTGGGCACCGCGAGCGCCTACGGCAAGGACCTGCTCCCGCGCGTGGCAGCCCGGCTCTCGGCGGGCTTCGCGAGCGACATCTCCGAGCTCCTCGCCGAGGGCTCGACGCTCAGGTACAAACGCCCGATGTACGCCGGCAACGCGTACGGGATCTGCACCGTCACGACCCAGGTCCAGGTCGTGACCGTCCGGCAGAGCGCGTTCGCCGCCGCGGAGCCCGCCGGGTCGAAATCGCCGATCGAGCAGGTCGCGGTCGTCCCGCCGAGCGCCGCCGCGGAGCGCGTGGAGTTCGTCTCCTTCGACCAGGTGAAGAGCGAGCGCCCCGAGCTCGCCGAGGCCAAGGTCGTCGTCTCCGGCGGCCGCGCCCTGAAGGAGCGCTTCAACGAGATCCTCGACCCGCTCGCCGACGTCCTCGGCGCCGCCGTCGGCGCGAGCCGCGCCGCATGCGACGCAGGCTACGCCGCCAGCGACCTGCAGGTCGGACAGACGGGCAAGGTCGTCGCGCCGTCGCTCTACTTCGCCATCGGCATCTCGGGCGCCATCCAGCACCTCGCCGGGATGAAGGGGTCGAAGGTCATCGTGGCCATCAACAAGGACGCCGACGCGCCGATCTTCCAGGTGGCCGACTACGGCCTGGTCGCCGACCTCTTCACGACCGTGCCCGAGCTCGTGAAGCAGATCCAGGCGGCGCGCAGCTGACCGTCGCGGCCACCGACCCCGCCGGGGTGCGCCAGCGCCGCCCTCGAGGGCCGCAGCCGTACCCCGGCACACCGGGAGAGCCCGCGGCCGTACCCCAGCACACCGGAAGAGTCCGTCCAGCAAGAAGTCCGCGTCCGGCAACGTAGTTTCCGTGTCAGGTCGCCCGCCTAGCATCTTGTTCGCGACCGGCGGCCGTGGGATCCCTTGAAGGCCATGCCCGAACGTTCGGACATCCCGATCGTCACGGCGCTCGCTCAGGCCAGGGCATTGCTGTACGAGGCGGCCTCGACCGCCGAGCAGCGACGGCTCCTCGGCCCGACGGTCGTCGAGATCGATCGCGCGATCGCGAGCCTCGACCCGACCGCGAGCGCCTCGTTCGAGCTCACGCCCCTCGCCGCGTCGGTGCCGCCGATCGACACCGAGCTCGAGGCGCTGCGCCGCGAGGTCGAGCGGCTCCGCGCGATCACGCGGCACGAGCGCGGGCTGCTCGACGCGCTCCTCAGCGAGAGCCCGCACGGCATCATCGTCTCCGACACCCAGGGCAAGCTGACCCTCCAGAACCGCGCCTCGGAGCGGATCTGGGCCGGCAGCGCCACCGCCGAGAACGTCGAGGGGTGGGGGCGCTACCGCGCGTTCCACCCCGACGGCCGGCCGTTCGCCGCCGAGGACTGGTCGATGGCGCGGTGCCTCACGCTCAGGGAGACCGTCCCCGCCGAGGAGGTCCACTTCCAGCGCTTCGACGGCACGCACGGGATGCTGCTCGGCAGCTGCGCGCCGCTCTTCTCGCCGGACGGCGACATGCTCGGCGCGGTCTCCATCTTCGCCGACATCACCCAGTTCAAGCAGCTCGAGGCGGATCTGCGCGTCAGCAGGACCAAGTTCTCGACGACGCTGAAGAGCATCGGCGACGCGGTGATCTCGACCGACGGCTCGGGCCGGATCGACTTCATGAACGCCGTGGCCGAGACGCTGACGGGATGGACGCTCGACGAGGCGAGGGATCGCCGGCTGTCCGAGGTCTTCCGGGCCATCTCGGAGCAGACGCGCGACGATCTCGACAACCCGGTCACCGAGGTGCTGCGGCACGGCGGGATCATCGGGCTCGACGACACGACGCTGCTCCTGCGCAGGGACGGCTCGGAGCTCGCGATCGACTCGAACGGCGCGCCGATCCGGAGCGACGAGGGCGAGCTCGTCGGGCTGGTGCTGGTCTTCCGCGACGTGACCGAGAAGCGGCTCGCCGACAAGCGGCGCTACTTCATCGGCGAGGCGAGCCGGCAGCTCGCCCTGTCGGGCCTCGAGTACGACACGACCCTGTCCAACGTCGCGCGCCTCGCGGTGCCGCACATCGCCGAGGCCACGGTGGTGGACATCGTCGAGCCCGACGGCTCGCTGAGCCGGCTCGCGGCCGTGCACGCGAGCGGCGCGAAGCTGTCGCTGGGGAGGGAGCTGTCGGCCCGCTACCCGACCGATCCCGAGATGCCGCGCGCGGTGCACGCGGTGCTCCGGTGCGGCGATTCGCTGCTGCTCCCGGACGTCGACGGCATGGCGTGGCAGCGGGCCTCGTCGCTCCAGCCCGGCAACGAGGCCTGGTCCGGCGCGCACGATCCGGTCTACCTCGCGCTGCTCCGGGAGCTCGGCGTCCGCTCGGCGATGATCGTCCCGCTGCGCGCCCGCGGCCGGACGCGCGGCGCGATCACGCTGCTCTCGACCGAGTCGAGCCGGCGCTACGGCATCGACGATCTCGCGCTCGCCGAGGAGCTCTGCAACTTCGCGGCGCTCGCGCTCGACAACGCCCAGCTATACCGCGAGTCGCAGCAGGTCAACCGCGCCAAGGACGAGTTCCTCGCCACGCTCTCCCACGAGCTCAGGACCCCGCTCACCGCGATCCTCGGCTGGGCGCGCATGCTCCGGCAGGGCTCGCTGAAGCCGGACACGCACGTCCGCGCGCTCGAGGCGATCGAGCGCAACGGCACGCTCCAGGCGCAGCTCGTCGAGGATCTCCTCGACGCCTCCCGCATCATCACCGGCAAGCTGCGGCTCGACGTGATGCTGGTGGATCTGCCGCCGATCATCAACGCGGCCATGGACGCGGTCCGCCACGGCGCGGACGCCAAGGGGATCGAGCTCGTCGTGCAGCTCGACCCGAACGCGGGGCCGATCTCGGGCGACCAGACCCGGCTGCAGCAGGTGGTGTGGAACCTCCTGTCGAACGCGATCAAGTTCACGCCGCGCGGCGGCAAGGTCTCGATCCAGCTCGGCAGGGCCGAGGGCCTGGCGCGCATCCAGGTGAGCGACACAGGCCAGGGCATCGTCCCGGAGTTCCTGCCGTACGTGTTCGATCGCTTCCGGCAGGCCGACAGCACGAGCACGCGGCCGCACAGCGGGCTCGGGCTCGGCCTGGCGATCGCCCGGCACCTGATCGAGCTCCACGGCGGCACCGTGAAGGCGGAGAGCGGGGGCGAGGGCATGGGCGCGACGTTCGTGGTGGACATCCCGCTGGCGCCGCGGGGCGCCATCGCGGCGCTCCGGAGGGCCGACGGGCTGAGCCACATGGCCGCCGATACGGAGCCGACGCTCCAGGGCGTCCGCGTGCTGATGGTCGACGACGAGCCGGACGCGCGGGAGCTCGTGACGACGGTGCTGGAGCGCAAGGGGGCGACCATCACGGCGGTGGCGACGGTCGAGGAGGCGCTGTCGGCGATCGCGCGCGAGAGGCCCGACGTGATCCTGAGCGATCTCGGGATGCCCGGCGAGGACGGCTACAGCCTGATCCGGCGGCTGCGGGCGCAGAGCCCCGAGCAGGGCGGGCGCATCCCGGCCGCGGCGCTGACCGCGTACGCGAGCGCCCAGGACCGGACGCGGGCGCTCCTGGCCGGATTCCAGTCGCATGTACCCAAGCCGATCGAGGCGTCGGAGCTCGCGGCGGTGATCGCCAACCTGGCCGGGCGCACCGGGTAGCGGCGAGGCTCCAGGTCGTCCGGGGCGGAGGGCCTCCTCGGCCTACCGCCTACCGAACGAGCGCCTCAGACCGACGTTCCCGCGGCGAGCAGGGACCCCTTCGGTCCTGCCGCACGCCGAGCGAACGCCTCAGCGAGGGGTTCCTGTCGGGCATCAACGACAGGGACGCCAGCGAGGACGGCGAGGGCCGTCCCGCGGCGATTCTACCTGTCAGCATGCGAAGAAATGAGTCGGGGCGAGAGGATTTGAACCTCCGACTCCTCGGTCCCGAACCGAGTGCGCTACCAGGCTGCGCTACGCCCCGTACGCTGCCGCGAAGCAACGCCCGCTGAACAGCGGGCGCGCAACATCGCCAAGAGCGAGCCTCCTGTCAAGACGAAATAAATCAGGCCCCCACCGGCGCAGCCCCCGCTCCCCCGAACGATGGCGCACCACAGCCCGGACAAATGGCGGGAAATGGCCGGAAACACAGCTCTTTGGCGCCTATCCGGCGCCCGGGACGTTTCACGAAGCCAAGAATCAGTGGAGCGCAAGAAAAAACTCCCGTCTCCACCTTGCTCAGGTCGTGTTAAAGTGTCACTGGAATCCCGATGTTGCCGATAGGAAGCAGAGAGCGAGGTGCCTGGGCGCCGGTCAGGGCTTCGCCCCTGCTCATGCAACGTGGAGTCAGGGACCGTCTTGTGCGGCCCCTTCCAGAACGGACAAGGGCGACCGGCTTCGGCGGTCGCACGTAAGACAAGAGCGACCGACTTCGGCGGTCGTACGTGAGAGGAGGAACAGGTGGCAATTGAGCTTCCCGCTGTACGCATTCTGATCGTCGACGACGACCGGGCGATCTGTGACTACATGCAGACGCTGCTCGAGCGCGACGGCTACCAGGTCAAGACGCTGGGCGATCCGACGACCGTGGAAGAGGAGGTCCGCGCGGGCGGCTACCACCTCATCATCCTCGACCTGATGATGCCGAAGCTCGACGGCATCGAGGTGCTCAAGCGCATTCGCAAGGTCGACAACGACATCGCCGTCGTCATCTTCACCGGCTTCCCCAACCTCGAGAGCGCCGTCGCGTCCATGAAGCTCGACGCGGTCGACTACATCAAGAAGCCGTTCAACGTGGACGAGTTCCGCGAGGTGCTCGCCCGCGTCATGCGCAAGAAGGGCCTCGCGCGGACCCCCGAAGAGCAGCTCCACCGCGTCATCGGCGACACGATCAGGAACCTCCGCAAGGACAAGGACCTGACGCTCAAGCAGATGGCGCGCCGCACAGGGCTCAGCGTGTCGCTGCTCTCGCAGATCGAGCGCGCCGAGTCGTCGGCGTCCATCTCGTCGCTCTACAAGATCGCCGTCGCGCTCGAGTCGCGGATCCAGGACCTCTTCGGCCACTACTGATCAGCGAGGGGCGCTGCCGGAGCCGCCACGCGCGGCTCTCCGCCCTCCGCCGACCCGCACGCCCGGGCAGGCGCGCAGATCCACGCCGTGTCAACGCCGCGCGCCGCGCTCGATCGCCGCGGCGGGCGGAGCGCCGCCGCAAGCGGCCAGGCAGAGGACGGAGGAGAGGGCGATCGCGCTTCGCACCGTGTTCCTCCGGGTACCTTGCCCTCCTTCGCCGGGCGGCGCAACGTCGTGTAGGCTCGCCGGCGATGAGCTCCGTCGTGACCCGCACCCTCCCGGCCGATCACATCACACCGGTCCGCGCCTACGCCGCGCTCCGCGCCCAGTCGCCGGGCCGATCATCGTTCATGCTCGAGTCCGCCGTCTCCGGTGAACGCTGGGGCCGCTACGCGATCCTTGGATACCGGGCGCGCGTCGAGAGCCTCCTCCCGAGCGGGTTCGACCCGTTCGCGACGCTGGCCGAGGGGCTCGGCCAGCCGGCAGCGTCGGGCCCGCCGAGCGACCTGGCAGCCCGCGTCTGCCAGGCATGGGTCGGCTTCCTCTCGTACGATACGGTGCACCAGCTCATGGGCATCGAGCCGTGGCCCGAGGAGATGTACCTCGGACGGGTGCTGAAGGACGCGACCGTCGTCGTGTTCGACAGCGTGGCGCAGACGATGACCATCGCCGGCCGATCGCAGGGCGCGGTGAACCGCTGCGCGTGGGAGATGGCGCACGGGCCCGAGCAGCAGAGCCTGCCCGCGCTCGATCCGGAGGCCCTGCCGGAGCACCTCGAGACGCCGGTGAGCGACGAGCGCTACGCGGCGCAGGTGGCCGCCGCGCGCCAGCGCATCACGGCCGGCGAGGCGAGCGAGATCGTGCTCGCCCGCAGGTTCCGGG
Organism: Sorangium sp. So ce590; assembly: GCF_051521365.1. Classification (NCBI taxonomy): domain Bacteria; kingdom Pseudomonadati; phylum Myxococcota; order Polyangiales; family Polyangiaceae; genus Sorangium; species Sorangium sp. So ce590. The sequence continues at coordinate 937,294 of NZ_CP150346.1, read as the reverse complement.
CGCCGCTCCGGGGCGCAGATCCCTTCGACGTGTACCGCGCGCTGCGGGTGCTCGCGCCGTCGACGCACCTCTACTTCGTCGACTTCGCCGAGTCGCCGTTCGCGCCGGGGCTCACCATCGCTGGGACCTCGGGGGAGACGCTCGTGCGCGTCGAGCACGATCCGTCGGCCGGGCCGCGCCCCGGTGACGCGTCGCCCGTCGAGGCGCTGCGCGCCGCCCTCGCGGGCGGCAGCGCCGTCGGCCAGCCGGCGGCGCGCGCGAGCGCCATCAGCCGCAGCCTCGAGGCCGGGCCACGGTGGGTCTACGGCGGCGCGATCGGGTACTTCGGGCCGGAGGGCGCGGAGATCGCGCACACGCTCGGCGCCGTCTGGAGCGAATCCGGGTACTTCGAGGTGATGACCGGCGCGCGCATCGCGAACGGAAGCGAGCCACGAGCGGAAGCCGAACGGACGCACCGCGACGCGCGCGGCCCGCTGTCGGCCATCCGCGCGGCGCAGGAGGCGCGCAAGGCGCGCGACATCGCCGAGGAGAAGAAGGCCGCGGCCGAGAAGGCCGCAGCCGCCGAGGACGACGCGTCCCGGAGCGCCTAGCGCGGCCCGTCGGGGGCGGCCCCCGCAGAGGAGCGCGGCCGCGCAGGACGCGGCGGCGCGGCGCTCGGCGGCGCGTGGGCGCTGCGCTGGGGAGAGGCGAGCGGCGCTCGACGGAAGAGCGCGGAGGAGGCCACCTCGGGGGCGGCGGGCGGCGCCTCGACGCGGCGGGAGGCGAGAGAGGCCGAGAGCACGGCCGCCGCGGCGCCGGTCGAAGCCGTCGTCAGCCTGGGCTGATCCAGCCGAGCCGTCGTCGCGAACACCGCCACGCCGAGCAGCGCGATGAGGCCGGCCGGGATGACCCACCCCGCGCGCGCAGACAGCCCGTCGAGCCCGCGCACGACCTCGGCGCTCTCCGCGCTGAGCTGCGTGACCGGGGCCGCCCTCCGGCCCGCGCTCGGTGGCTCGGTACCAGGCTCCGCCCGCGCCGTAACGCCCGACGCCGCCACCTCCGCAGACAGCGCGGACAGCGGCCGCACCGAAGGGACCCAGGGGACGCGCGCCGGCGGGGGCGGGCGCAGCACGCCGGACGAGGGAGGCGGCGCGAGGTCGGCGATCCGGACGAGCAACTCCACCATCTCGTCGATCGACCGGAAGCGCCGCGCCAGGTCGCGCGCGAACGCCTTCTCGAAGAAGCCGTCCAGCCCGGCAGGCAGGCTCGGCACGAGCTGCGTCGCCGCGGGCGGCGGGGCGAGCAGGATCTTCGAGGCCACGACGCTGGCGATGTCGCCGGGGAACGGGAGCTGGCCAGTCACCGCGCGGAAAAGGACAGCCGCCAGCGACCAGAGATCGGTCTGCGCATCGAGGGTACGTTCCGACCGGATCTGCTCGGGGCTGAGGTAGTGCAGCGAGCTCGCGCTCACGTCGGCCGCGACCTCGCCCACGAGCCGCGGCGCGGCCCTCGGGAGCCCGAGGTCGAGCACCGTCACGACCTCCTCGCCGCCGTCCAGCGCGAAGAAGAGGCTCTCCGGCCGGAGGCCCTGGTGAAGGAGGTCCGCCGCGTGCGCGCGCTGGAGGGCCTCGCCGGCCTGCGCGGCGATACGCGCAGCCTCCTGGAGCGAGAGCCTGCTGCGCCGGAGCAGGCGGGTCGCGAGATCCTCGCCGGTGAGCAGGTCCATGGCCAGGTAGACCACCTCGCCCTCGACGCCGTGGTCGTACACGCGCACCACGTGCCGCGACGAGAGCCAGGCGGCAGCGCGGACCCAGCGATCGATCCGGAGGAGATCTCCCGTCGCGCCGGCCTCGGGGTGGAAGAGCTTCAGGGCGACGCGCGCGCCCAGCTGCAGCTCGCGCGCGACCCAGACCGAGCCCCGATCGCGCGCGACCCGCGCGCCAGGACGCACGAGCTGCCTCTCCAGCAGATACTTCCCCCCAACGATGGTGCCCGGTGAGATGTGCATATACCTGAGCCTCCTCCCCCACGGTAAAGTTGCACATCGACCCCGGGGCGCAATTTGTTGCGGCGCGATTCGCTTGCGAGACCGCCTTGGCCGTGCATGCGCTGTGAGCGTTCGCACCGCGGGGAGCGCGGGAGCTATCGCGGCGGGCTTTGCGGGTCGGGCGAAAGACGAAGCGGCACCACAAAGCGCAGGTCGCCGCCCTCCGGCGCCGGGAACGTGAGGGCGCGCGCGCGCCGGAGCACGCAGCGGGTGAGCCGTTCGTCCGGGAAGCGCGACTCGGCCTCGAAGGCTTCGTCGACGGCGCCGCTGTCGGTCACATGAAAGCGGATCGCGAGGCGGCCCCAGAGCGCCGGCGCGCCGGCAAGGGCCGCTTCGTAGCAGCTCCGCCACGCGGGCAAGGCGTCGGCCACGGCGGCCGAGATCGCGTCGGGCCGGAGCTCGCCGGGACCGGGAACGAGGACGGACGGCGGAGGCTCGACAGGCTCGTCGCCCGGATAGACCTGCAGCGTGGCGACGACGGTCGAGCCCGCCCTGGCCCTGGGCAGCGAGAGCGACCTCGCGCGCTGCGCGAGGCACGAGACGACGTCCGGCGCGGAGAGCGTGGACGAGGTCGCGCGCGCGCCCGTCACCTTGCCGGCGCGGCTCACCGTGAGCCGCACGGTGGTCTTGCCGTGAAGCGACGGGTCCCTGTACGCGCGCAGCCGGTAGCACGAGTACACGTGGATCCAGAGGTGCCGCCGGGCGATGCGCTCGACCTCGCGCGCCTTGAGCGGGCCATTCACCTTGCCGATGTCCACGATGATCCGCGGCAGCGGGTGCCCCTCGGCCGGAGGCGGCGGCGCGGGAGGATCTCCCCTGCCCCCGGCGTTCCAGCGATCCCGCTCCGCCGCCTCGGCCTGGCCGCGGGGCACCAGGTGCTGGCCGAGCTTGTAGGGCGGATCGATCGTGATCGAGGGCGCCTGGAGCGCGCCGGCCTCGCCGGCCGCGTCCGCGGAGGCGGCGCTCGGCGCCGCCGGCGGGACCGCCGAGGAGGCGGGCGGCGCGGCCGGCGCGGGCGACGCGGCGGGGGGAGCGACGGCGGGCGCCGGCGCGGGCGGAGGCGCAGGCGGGACGGCAGCGGGCGCAGGGAGACCGGCAGCGCGCGGCGCAGGGCGCGGCGGCGCCGGCGCGGCGCACGCGGCGAGCGCGATGGCGGCCGCGAGGAGGGGCCAGGGATCGATCGCGAGAGGCCGCTTCATGCCATGTCTACCCGAGAGCTGCGCTCGCCCGAGCCGACGCGCGGCCGCGCCGACCCGCGACCGCGCTCAGAACCGGAGATCGCCGCGAGGCGCCTCCACCGTGCCGTCGAGCAGATCGATCGCCTTCGCCACCTCGGGGTCGTCGACGGTCGGGACGTACACCACGAACTTCACGTAGAGATCGCCCGGCTCCCTCGCCTTGCGGGCGATGCCCTTACCACGCAGCCGGATCACCTGGCCGGTCTGGGTGTGCGCCGGGATCTTGAGCGTGACCTCGCCGTCGGGCGTGGGGATGCGGATCTTCTCGCCGCGGTAGGCCTCGCCCAGGGTGACGGGCACATCGAGGTGGAGATCGTCGCCCTCGCGCTTGAAGAACGGGTGCGGCGTGACGTGGATGTTCAGCAGCAGATCGCCCGGCTCGCCGCCGCCCACGCCGGGGGAGCCCTGGCCGCGGATGCGCAGGCGGCTCCCCTCGGCTGCCCCGGGCGGGACGCGCACGGTCACCGGCTGCGGATCGTCGGCGCGCTGGATCTGGAGCGTCGTGCCCCGCACCGCCGAGACGAAATCGATGGTGAGGTCCTGCTCGACGTCGCCGCCGCGGCTGCGCATGGGCTGCCCGCGCCGGCCCGCGCCGCCGCGGCCTCGGCCGAAGAGGTCGCCGAGGATGTCGCTGAGATCGCCCTGGCCGCCGCCGGCGTTGCCGAAGATCTCCTGCACGTCGAAGTTGCCGGGGCCGCCGCGGCCCCCACCCGCAGCCCGGGCGTTCGCGTAGCGACGGTAGACGCGGGCGCGCTCGGGATCGAAGTTCTGCGAGAGGCTCTCCTCGCCGAACTCGTCGTAGAGCGCGCGCTTCGTCTTGTCGCTCAGCACCTCGTGCGCCTGGTTGATCTCCTTGAACTTCTGCTCGTTGGCCTTCCCCGGGCTCTTGTCCGGGTGGTACTTCATCGCGAGCTTGCGGAACGCCTTCTTGATGCTGTCCTCGTCCGCATCGCGCGAGACGCCGAGCACGGAGTAGAGATCACGAGCCATGGTCGTCCGTCATCATTCTGGGCTGCAGGAGAGGCACGCGACGCGGGCCGCCGGGGGCCCTCATCGGGCGGAAACCTAGATCTGCCAGGAGTTTTCGTCCACTGGTGCAGAGGACGGCGGCGGCCGGTCGTGCCGAGGAGCCGCTCGTCGGCAGCAGGACATGCGGACCTCGCCGGGTCGCCACAGGACGAGCAGGGCAGGCCCCTGGGCCAGCGTGTCGCGGAGCCGCACCTCGAGCATGGGGCCCCGGGTCTATCAAGGCCGAAGGATGCTGTCACGGGCCCCCGTGCTTAAGTAAATCCGATGCTGCCCCTCCGAGACCAGCTGCCCACCCGCAAGGTGCCGATCGTCAACTACCTGCTGATCGCGCTCAACGTCCTCGGTTTCTTCTGGATGCGGTCGATGATCTCGGCCGGGTTCCCGCCCGACCGACTGCTCTCCGTGTGGGGCCTCGTCCCGGCGCAGCTGCTGGAGGAGCCAACCGACGCCTGGTGGACCGTCTTCAGCAGCATGTTCATGCACGACCCGACCGGGTGGGCCCACCTCGGGGGGAACATGCTGTTCCTCTGGATCTTCGGCGACAACGTCGAGGACGCGCTGGGCAGCCTCCGCTACGCGGCGTTCTATGCGCTGTCCGGGATCGCCGCCGCGGGCGCCCAGATCGTGATCGATCCCGGATCGATGATCCCCATGGTGGGCGCCTCGGGCGCCATCTCGGGCGTGCTGGCCGCGTACGCGTCGCTCTACCCGCGCTCGCCGATCACGGTGCTGAACCCGATCTTTCTCCTGTGGTTCATCTTCGGCCTGTTCCTGGAGCTGCCGGCGTGGCTTGTCATCCTCCAGTACTTCGTGGTGAACCTGCTGAACGGGCTCGGCTCGATCGACATGCGCAGCGGCGGCGTCGCGTTCTTCGCGCACCTCGGGGGGTTCGTCGCCGGGCTCTTCCTCGTCCGCCTCTTCATGGTGGGGCGCTCCGCGCGCGAGCACGAGCGCTGGCAGCACTGGCGCGCGTCGCCCCGACGCCCGGCAGCCCGCCGATCCGCGCCGTGGGACGCGCCGCGGCCGCGCGACCGCTGGGACTGATAGACGCCGCGACCGCTGGGACGCGTAGAGACGCGCGCGACGCCGGCGTTCGCCCAGGATGCAAAAGCGTGATAGCGTCGGCCCGCAGCGATGCGACGACCCCTTCGAAGGCGCCCCACCGCCGCCGGTTCTGCGGCCGAGGCAGCGAACCCCCGGGCCAGGCTCCTCGCGATCGCGATCGCGATCGCCGGCTGCGGAGGCCCGTCGTTCGATGGAACGGTCTACCGCGGCTCGGAGATCGCCTTCCGCGTGCCCCCGGCGCCGGCGAGCTGGAAGCCGATCTCGGTCTCGGACGCGGCGGTGGCGTACCGCGACGACACGAACGGGGCGACCATCGCCCTGAACGGACGCTGCCGGAACGAAGAGGACATCCCGCTCGTCTCGCTGACCAACCACCTCTTTTTGCACTTCACGGAGCGCGAGGTGCTGAAGCAGGAGGTCGTCCCGTTCGACGGCCGCGAGGCGATGCACACGGTCGTCTCGGCCAAGCTCGACGGGGTGCCGAAGGTGTTCGATATCTGGGTGCTCAAGAAGAACGGCTGCGTGTACGACATGCTCCTCATCGCAGATCCCGCTCGCTACGCCGCCAGCGAGCCGGCGTTCACACAGATGGTCCGCGGCTTCTCGACCCTGCCGGCCCATGACGACTGAGCGCAAACGGCCCCCGGAGGCGCCGCCGTCCTCCTCGAACAGCCCGGCTTCCACGAGCCCGGGCCCGAGCAGCTTGCCCCCGAACAGCGTGGCCCCCGCCAGCCGGGGCCCGAACAGCCTGCCGCCGCCGCCGCTCCCCCCGCTGCTCGCCAGGATCAACGAGTCGGCCGTCGGGTTCGTCGAGCACCTCGGGCAGTTCGGGCGGATGACCTGGGGGGCGATCAAGGCGATCTTCGATCGGCCGCTCGAGCTGCGCTCGACCATCTACCAGATGGAGTCGCTCGGCGTGCGCTCGGCCGCGATCGCGTCCGTGACGGCGCTGTTCGTCGGGATGGTCATGGCGGTGCAGTTCGCCATCGGCCTGCAGAAGTTCGGCGGCATGGAGTACACGGGCCGCATCATCGGCCTGTCGTTCTCGCGCGAGCTCGCGCCGACCCTGACGGCGGTCATCGTGGGCGGCCGCATCGGCGCCGGCATCGCGGCGGAGGTCGGGTCGATGGCCGTCACCGAGCAGATCGACGCGATCCGCGCCCTCGGCGCCAACCCGGTGAAGAAGCTCGTCCTGCCACGGCTGCTCGCGAGCATCGTGGTGATGCCGGTGCTCGGCGCGTTCGCGCTCGTGCTGGGCTTCGGGGGGGCGATGCTGATCTGCGCGACCGAGTTCGGCATCCCGGCCGGCTTCTTCCTGAGGACGGCGCTCAGCTCGGTCACGTTCATGGATTACTTCAGCGGGATGTACAAGACGCCCTTCTTCGGGGCGATCATCGCGCTCGTCGGGTGCCACTTCGGGCTGATCACACGCGGTGGAACGGAGGGCGTCGGTCACGCGACCACGCGCACCGTGGTGGTGACGTCGATCACGATCCTGATCGCCGACTTCTTCCTGACGAAGATGTCCATCATGTTCTTCCCGAGCCGGTGATCACGGCCGGTCCGGAAAGGGCCCAGAGGCCGTCGCCGACGTTGCAGCGCCGACTGGCCAGGCTCCTCGTCCGGGTCCTGCCTGCGCTCCTCCCCGGGATCGCGGCGTGCCAGGGCGACGCCGGGAGGGAGGGCGCGGGGGCGCCGGCGCTCGACGGCGGCGCCGCGCTGGCGGCAGAGGGCACGCCGGCGCCGCGGCGCCCGACGCGGCACTACCATCTGCGGCGGACGGACGATGGCTGCGAGCTCTTCTGGATCGACGGGGACCTCGTCTCGGCATCCCAGCCGATCGTATGCCCACCCGACCTCCAGGTGGGCGAGCGCCTTCGCCTGACCGGCAAGACATGCATGCGCGAGTCGGCGCAGACACCGAGCCGGGCCGTGCCGGTCGTCTGTCCGCTGCCGCTCACGGGCATGGAGAAGGAGGACAGGGCGCCGCCCGACGCCGGGGCGCCGCCGGACGGCGGCAGGTGACCGAGGGGTAGAATCGCGCAGCCTGGCTCCTCCTCGGAGCATCGGAGTCCGAGGGGGGATGTATGAAGCACGCGGATACCGTCGTGATCGGATCAGGCTCGGGCGGGCTCACGGCCGCGCTCGCGCTCGCGCGCTCGGGACAGAAGGTGATCGTCGTCGAGCAACATTACCTCCCCGGCGGGTGGACCCACAGCTTCTCGCTGGATGGCTATCTGTTCAGCCCGGGAGTCCACTACATCGGCGGGCTCGGCCCCGGAGGCCCCGTGAGGCGGCTCTACGAGGGGCTCGGCCTCTCGGGAGATCTCGAGTTCTGCGAGCTCAACCCGGACGGGCTCGATCACCTGATCGTCGGCGACGATCGGCTCGACGTGCCCAAGGGCCTCGAGCGGCTGATCGCCCGGCTCACGGCGCGGTTCCCGCACGAGGCCGCGGGCATCGAGCGGTACTTCCGCGTCCTGCGCGGGCTCAACGACGACCTCGTCCGCCTCGACACGATGCTCGAGTTCCCGAAGGTCCTGCTCGTGCCGTTCAAGGCGCCGGACCTCGTGCGCTGGGGGTTTCGCACCCAGGAAGATCTGCTGAACGCGACCGTCCGCGACCCCCTGCTGCGCGCGTTCCTGGCCGCGCAGGGGGGCGATCACGGCCTCTCGCCGTCGCGCGTGGCGCTGCCGATCCATGCGAGCATCGTCTGCCATTATCTCGACGGCGGGTATTACCCGCGCGGCGGCGCCAGGCGCATACCGCTCGCGATGATCCGGGCGCTGCGCCGGCTCGGAGGGCAGGTCCGGATGCGCGCGCGGGTGAGGCGCATCCTCGTCGAGCGCGGGCGCGCGGCCGGCGTCGAGCTGGAAGGGGGAGAGACCCTGCGCGCGGCGAGCGTCGTCTCGAACGCGGACCCGGCGATCACCTACGGCGAGCTGCTGCCGCCCGAGCTGACCGCCCGCGAGCGCCGGAAAGTCCAGCGGATGGAGTATTCGGTCAGCCTGCTCAGCGTGTTCTGCGCCGTGGACATGGATCTACGGTCGATGGGATATGATTCAGGCAATTACTGGTGGTACCGCGGGAGGGACGTGGGTCGCATCTACGAGCGCGCGGAGCGCCAGCTGCCGCGCGGCGCGGTGGACGGGCTGTTCCTGACCATCACGACGCTGAAGGATCCGGGCCACCCGACCCGGGGCGATCACCACACGATCGAGATGTTCACGTTCGTGCCCCACGACCCCTTCGCGCGCTGGGACAAGACCCGCACGGGCGAGCGAGGGGCAGAGTACGAGAAGCTCAAGGAGTCGCTCGGGGATCAGATGATCGCCGCGGCGGAGCACGTCATTCCCGGCATCTCCCGCGCGCTCGCGTTTCGCTCGGTGGCGACGCCGCTGACCAACGACTTCTACTGCGCATCGCACCGGGGCGCCGCCTACGGCACCGCCAAGACACCCTGGCAGCTCGGACCGCTGTCGTTCTCCATCGGGACGAGGATCCCTGGGCTGTACCAGTGCGGCGCGAGCACGCTGAGCCACGGGGTGGCCGGCGCCGCGATGTCGGGCCTCATGGCGGCGCAGCGCATCACCGGCGTGGCGCGCGTCGAGGATCTGCTCGGACCGGCAGACGGCTCGCTGCGGGTCTACCCCGCCGACCGGCCGGAGGAGTGGCTGCGCGAGAAGAGCAAGGCCAGCGCCGGGGCGCAGGTCGACGCGGACGAGCGCAACGAGACGGCGTGAGCGCGGCGAAACCGGCGAAACCGGCGAAACCGAGCGACCGGAACACCCCCCTCGGCGGAGCTACCCCGACGGCGTCCTCGAGCGGAACGTGATCTGCACGAGCGGCATCACGTTGGGATCGTCCTGCGTCTCCCGCTCGAACTGGAGCACGTCGTAGTAGCCGCACCGCGGCTTGCCAGGATAGTCGCGGCAGACCTCGGGCCGCGCCTCGTAGATGGTGCAGCCGCGCGTCGTGAGATCGAGGAAGCGGCAGACCCGGCCGAGCACCGGATCCGACTGCCGCCGGAGGATGCGCTCGCCGCTGTAGCGCTTCGTGAAACGCTCCTCGGCGGCCTCGAGCGTGAGACCGAAATGGCGGGCGAGCCGGCGCATGTCGCGCGGCGTCACCTCGACCCGCTCGTAGATGGAGCAGCAGTAGGCCGGGCACTTCGAGCAGTCGTAAGAGACGCGGCGCTTGGCCTTGAGGGTCGTCGTCATGGGTCGTGAGGGACGTGCAGCCGATGCCGGTGGGAAGAGGCGGAGCGCTCGCTGGCAGGCAGCGGAGCATACGCGGCCGCGCAAGCCTCCGCGACGGCGAAGTACCCGCGACGGCGCGCGCTCAACATAGCGCGACGGCGCGCCGCGACGAGCGCGCGCGCCCTCACTCGTTGAACCCGAGCTGCTCCCGGGCCTCGGCCAGGCCGTCGCTCACGGCGAAGACGATGAGGTCGCGCGCCTCCGCGTTGCGTCCGATCCAGGTGACGCGTTCCTTGCCCGCAGCGGGCGGCGCGTTCGTGTGGCCGCCCGACCAGGCGATGCCCGTGAGGGCCATGTTGAGGTCGCCGACCGCGAGGAACGCAGCCCGGTTCCCCCAGCCGTTGATCGCCGTGCTGAGCGTCGACGCCCGGTTGCCGATCGAGCCGATGACGTCGGCGGCGAGCACGCTGAGCTTCGGATCCACGCCGCCCGTCATCACCCGATCGATGCGGCCCTGGTACTCGCGAAGACGACCTGCGTCGGCGCCCTGCGGCGCCCACGAGGGGGTGAACGCCTTCAGGTAGGCCGCGAGCAGCGGCCAGAGGTCGATCGGCGCCGTCCGCGAGAAGGCCGAGCCGTTGGTCTGGAGGATCTTGACGGCGCGGTGGATGAGGAAGAGCCGGACGTCCTCGCGCGGCGAGGCGACCAGGGACTGCCCGAGGACGATCTTCGGCGGGCTCGAGGAGGCCGGGACGCAGACGGCGCCGAGCGCGCCCGTCACGTAGACCTGCAGGTTGGGGAGGCCGTACGCCGCCCCGATGCCGCGGGCCAGGTCGGTGATGTCGGCGTGCTGCGGCGGCAGCGGCGTCGCGCGGATCGAGTCGAGATCGAACGGCACCGCGGCGTCGAGCAGCGGGCCCGTCTTGAGCAGGAGCTCGCGGAACGCCGCGGTCATGAGGTCCGGGGCGAGGTGGACGTCGAGGCGGGCCGCGCCGGCGGCGTTGCCGGCGCCGCCCATCGCCGCCTCGCGGCCGTCGAGCGCGGCGACCGTGGCGCGCGCGATCCTCGAGGCGCCGGCGCGGCCGCGGAGCTCCGCGACCGTCGCGACCGTCGCGAACAGGTACGGCTCGAAGCGGCCGGTGGTGAGCGCGCGGCGGGCGTCGGCGAGGGCGCGATCGAGCAGGACGTTGGCCGCAGAGACCTGCTCGGTGCGCTGGTAGTAGCCCGCCAGCGCGCCGAGCGCGAAGTCGTCCTTGGGCCACGTCTTGCGGGCCGTGAGCAGCGTGGCCTCGGCCTTCTTCAGGTCCCCCATCGACTCGTAGATCTCGGCGAGCTCCGCGGTGCGGCGGCACTTCTGCTCGGGCACCTCCGCGGCGTTGATGAGGAGGTTCTGCTGCTCCAGCGCATGGACGCCGTCGCCTTCGCGCTTGTAGAGCGCGACGAGGCGCTCGCGCGCGCTCACGTCGCCCGGCGCGCGCTTCAGGATCTCCTGGTAGGCGAGCTCGGCGCGCTCCGCGTTCGGGAGGTGCTCGTCGTAGAGCTCGCCGAGGCGGAGGTAGATCGCGACCTGCTTCGCGGGATCCGGCACGAGGCGCGCGAGGCGAATCCAGGCCTGCTCGGCGCCGGCCCAGTCGCCCTCGCCTGCGCAGACGTCCGCGAACGCGGACAGGGCCTCGACGTGGTCGGGGTTCGCGTCGAGCGCGGCGGCGAGCGCCCGCTTCGCCGCCGCGGCGTCGCCGACGTCGGCCAGCGCCCGGCCGCGGAGGACCTCCATCTCGACCCGCTCCGCCGGATCCGTCACCGCGTCGAGGCGGCGCTCGAGGAGGGCGGCCAGCTCGGCGCGCGCGCCCTCGGCGATGTAGATCGCCTTGAGCCGCGAGAAGACGTCGGCGTACGAGGGGTCGACCGTGGCGACCGCCTCGAGGACGTCGCGGGCCCGCGCGGCGTTCTGGACCTTGTCCTGCCAGAGCACCGCGGCGGCATAGAGCGAGTGCGCGCGCCCCTCGGAGCCGACGCTGGCGCCCGCCGCGGACTCGAGCGCCGCCGCGGCGGCGGCCGCCTCGCCGCCGCGCTCGAGCGCATCGGCGAGGTCGAGGTGCGCGACGAGGTAGTGCGGGACGAGCGTGATCGCGTGCCGGAAGAAGGCGACGGCGTCCTCTATCGAGCCGGCGAGGAGGGCGTCCTTGGCGGCGCGCACCGAGAGGGCAGCGGCCTCGGACGGGCGATCGGTGCGCTCGATGAGCTGGCGATCCGCCTCGATCGCGAGGGCGTGCTCGGCCTTCGCGCGGGCGTGGGCGGCCATCTGGCGCAGCGACCAGATGCCCCGGGGCTCGTTCCTGTACGCGATCTGGACCGGCTCGAACGTCTCCTCCCACGGGAACACGCGCAGGCGCAGGCGCGCCGACAGGAGCGCGTGCGCGATCGCCTCGGGGCCGTCGAGGACGCGCGCGATCTCGAGGGCGATCGGCTCGAGCTCCTCGTCGCGCCCCTCGCCGATGAGGAAGGAGGCGACGCGGCGGAGCGTGGGCAGGTGGTGCGGCGTCTCCTCCAGGACGGAGCGGCGCCAGAGCAGGGCGCTGCCGGCGTCGCTGCGCCCGAGCTCGTCGAGCTCCGCGAGGCGCTCGTAGATCTCGAGGCGCTCGGTCGCGTCCTCCGCCTCGCGGGCGCGCGGGATCAGGGCGTCGACGAGCTCGCCGGCGCCGTGGCCGGCGACGGCGGCGCGGTAGAGGGCGATCGGCGCGAGCGCCTCGTCGCCCGCGGCGATGGCCTGGCTGGCGCACGCGGCGACCTGCGCGAGATCGCCGGCGCGCTCGTACTCGAGGGCGGCCTCGAGCGCGAGGCGCGCGGCCTCGATGCCCGTCGCGGCGCGGTCGTCGCCGCGGGCGTCGGCGTCGCCCGAGGCGCGGCCGTCGTCGCCCGGGTGGAGGGCGCGCATCAGCTCGGTGGCGCGCTCGGCGCGCCAGGCGGCGCGGTCGGCCGGAGGCTCCGGCGCGAGCCGCTCGAAGAGCTCGCGCAGGCCGATGTCCTGCGGGCGCGAGCGGTGCGCCGTCTCGAGGAGCGACGCGGCCGACGCGGGATCGGCCTCGGCGACGAGGAGCGCCTCGCGGACGAGGTCGTGGGCCCGCTCCAGCGGGTCGGTCGCGCTCTCGCGGCGGGTCCTGAGCCACTCGAGGAGGCCGTCGCGATCCACGCGGGCGCGCGCGCTGCGCTCGCCGAGGTGGAGCGCGACGGGGAGCTTCGGATCGATCTGCGCGGCGCGGGAGAGCAGGCGCTCGCCGTCGTCGTTGTCGCCGCCGTCGAGCAGGCGGATCGCCGCCTCGGTGACGAGCACCGCGGCGCGCGGCCCCTCCTCGAGCGTGAGCGCGTGCTCCGCGAGGATGCGGGCCGCGCCGACGCCGCTCTCCTGCGCGGCGCGGGCGCGCGCGGCGCCCTCGTGCTGCGGATCCGCGGCGCGGGCGCGATCGAGGTCGCTCATGGCCGCCCGCTGATCCCCCGCGACCTCCGCGATCACGGCGGCGGCGAGCGCGCTGTCGCGCTCGGACGCGACCTCGCGGAGCGCCGCGACGGCCCTGGCGACGCGGGCGCCGCGATCGCCGTCGAGATCGAGCTCGAGCGAGAGGGCCCGGAAGAGCGGGCTCTCGGGCGCGCTGTCGCCGTAGGTGGCCACCGCGCGGGAGAAGGCGTCGCTCGCGTCGATGCCGCCCTCGGCCGGGACAGCCTCGCGGGAGAGCGCGCGGCCGAGGACCGCGGCGGCGCGGGCGCCGGGGCCGCCGAGGGCGCGCACGCCCCGCGGCGCGGGCGCCCCGTCCGCCGCCGCGCTGTCGCCGCCGGCGTCGCTGAGGGCGGCGCTCGTTGCGGCGCAGAGCGGCGCGAACTCCGGATCGTCGGCGAGGGCGGTGAGCCACGGCTCGATCTCGCCCGCGGAGCCGCCGGCGAGCGCCGAGAGGACGATGCGATCGGCCGGCGAGAACGCGTCGCCGTCGTCGAGCGTGGCCTCGCGCGCGGCCGCGGCGTCGCCGAGCTCGATCGCCTGCGCCGCGAGGGCGCGGCGCGCCTGGCCGCCGTGCGAGCCGGAGGCGACGGTGCGGAGCGCGCCGAGCGCCGCCGGGCGGGTCTCCTTGCGCGCGGCGCTCAGGGCGGCGGTGAGCCACGCGACCCCGGGCGCGAGCGAGGTGCTGCGCAGGGGCTCGAGGCTCGCGAGGCCCTCGGCCAGGTCGCCGGCGCGGAGCAGGGCGCGGGCGCGGAGCAGCGCCTCGTACGGCGTGGCCGGCGCGGCGCGGCCGCGGCGCGAGGCGCCGCGGTGCGCGGCGACCTGCGCGCACGCCGCGGCGAGCGGCGCGAGCTCGGGCGCGTCGGGGAGGCGGAGCTTCGCGATCGTGGCGGAGGCCGCCGCGTCGGTGTCGGGCGCGGCGAGCGCGTCGCAGAAGCGCTGGACGTGCGCGCGCGGATCGGCCGGGTGCATCCGGGCCGCGAGCTCCAGGCGCTTGTGCGCGCCCTCGGGGTCCGCGAGCGAGATGCGCGAGAGCTCGGCGCCGAGCGCCAGGTTGTGGCAGCGCGCGGCGGGCGTCCCGAGGATGCGGGTCTCGCTCTCCAGCGCATCGAGCGCGGCGGGCAGATCCCCCTCGCGCATCAGGAGCCCGCGGAGCTGCCGGTGCGCGAAGATGAGGCCCGGAGAGAGCTCGCGCGCCTCGGCCGCGACGGCGCCGGCGGTGGCGTCCTCTCCGGCCATCACGAAGAGCTCGGCGACGGGGAGCAGCGCGCGCGCCCGGGCCGCCGGGTCCTCGATGAGCTCCGCCTCGGCGCGGAGCCAGGCAGCGCGCGCCGCCCAGACGTCGCGCTGCTGCGACTGGACGAGGATCGCGCTCGCGTCCTGCTCGCCGTCGAACACGGACGCGGGCGGCGGGATCGACGGCAGCGGCGGGAGGCTCTCGGGCGCGCTGACAGGCGCGGACGAGCGCGGCGGAGCGAACGTCCGGCCGACCTCCGGCCTCCGGCTCGCGACGCGCGTCTGGGCGAGATCGTCCTCCATGTCGGCCGACCCGTCGAGCAGGCTGGACTCGTCCACGAGCTCGCCGGGATCGCTCTCGATCGTGGGCTGATCCCAGTGGCTCGGGGGGGCGGACGGCACGCCGGCGTACGGTCGGGTCGTGGGCCCGGGCTCGTCGAGGGCGTTCGTCTCCTCGTCGTCGAAGCCCGTCGTGTCGGCGTCGTCGAAGCCCGGCGCCTTCGCGAGCCGGCTGCTGTTGACGACGCTGGGCGGCGCGAACTCGAACGGGGAGTCGCCGCCGTCGGGGATGGGCGTCGCGCGGTCGCCCGGCTCGGCGGTGTCCTCGTCCTGCACCTCGTCCGGGCGCCTGGTCTGCGGCGGCAGCGGGGGCGGGGCGGCGGCCGGCGGCGGGCGCAGCACCGGAGACCTCGCGGACGCGGCCCGCGCCGGGATCTTCGGCGTCCGATCGCTGTGCGCGAGCTCGGCGCCGAGCGAGGCCTTCGCGTCGCCCGGCCTGCCCGAGCGGGGCGTGGCCGCGGGGCGGGGCAGCGACGGGGGCCGCGGCGGTGGCGGCACGGGGGGCGTCGCCCGACGCGGCCCGGTCAGCGCGGGCGCCGAGGTCACGACCCCATCGTCGGGGTCGTCGGCGCGCGGGTCCTCGAAGAGCATGTCGAGCAGCGCGTCGCTCTCTCCGGCGCTCTGCGCCGGCCTCGCGGGCACGGGCACCGGCTCGCGCGAGAACAGCTGCTTCAGGCCGCCCTCTCCGGCGCGCTCCCCCTCCTCGGCGCGGATCGACTGGATGAGCTCGTCGGGGATCTTGGCGAGGAGCGTGGCCTCCTCGACGTCGTCGTCCGAGACCGCCGCGCCGTACATCGCCGGCGGCGGGACCGTGATCTTCTCCTGCGACGGGGTGCCCTCGTCGCCGCCGCCAGAGGAGCTCTTGGATTGCGGATTCTTGCTGCTCACCGGACCCCCATCCCGAGCTTCTTCCGAAGCTCGAGGTAGCTCTGCGAAAGGACGAACGCGACCAGCTGGCGCGCCCGCTCGCTCTCGGCGACGACACCGCCGAGCTGCTCGCGCGGGGTACTGAGGATGTCCGAGAGGACCAACGAGACGTCGCCGGCGGCGACGACGGCCATGCGGTCGATGCTCCTGCGCGCGGCCTGCGCCCAGTGGTGCGGGTCCTGCTGGCTCGAGACGATGCGCTGGCACACGTCGGCGATGGCCTTCCGGGTGGCGCGCGACATCTCCTTGTGGATGGCGCGCGAGACCTCGCCGAAGACGGCGTAGGGCGGCTGCGGCACCGCGAAGCCCGCCTCGATGCACGCCGCCGCGACGAGCGAGGCGACGGTGTTGTCGTCCCGGGTCCGGAGCGACGTGATGCCCCGGCGCAGGGCGAACGCCTCGCGCGCGATCGCCGAGCGGGAGGCGGCGTCGAGCGGCGTCGTGATCTCGGAGCCGAGCACGAGCGCCGGCAGCTGGCCGTAGACGCCCGTGGCGCCGTGCGGGCTGGGGCCGCCGACGTAGAGCTCGAAGTCCGTCTCGAAGCTGAGCGCGCCCATCCACTCGGCGACCGCGACGCGCAGCGGGTGGCCGCCGCGCGAGTCGATGCGGTCCTTCTTGCCGACGCCGAGCGACACGAGCGAGGGGCCGAGCGTCACGGAGAGGGTCTCGGCCATCTTCGCGAAGAGCTCGCCGACCGGCCCGCTGTCGAGCGGATCGGCGATCTCGGCCATGGCCTTGGCGTCGAGGGCGATCTGCGGCCGCGCGGGGACGCGGGCGTCGATCTTCCTGAGCTCCGCGGAGATGCCGTCGTCGCTCCGGCCGAGCGCGACGAGCGCGCCGAGCGTGGCCTGCCGGAGCGCCGCGTCCTGCCCGGCGCCGGCAATCTTCGCGAGGAGCGCGACGCGGTCCGCGTCGATCGGGTCCGACGCGAGCGCCTGGATCAGCGTCGCCTTGGCGCGGCCGAGCACGCGGGTGCGGAACGCCGGGTCGTAGTCCGTCGTGAGGACGAGATCGATCGCCTCCCCGTCGTCCGGGGCCTCGTCGAGGAGCTTCGCCGCCGCCCGCTCGGCGCGGCGAGGCGCGCCGAGCTGGTCCCGGTAGATGGCCATCGCGAGCCGCGCCGCCTCGATCCGCCCCGCGGGGGTGTCGCGCTCGACCATGAGCTCCTCGAGCAGGCGCGTGGCCTCGTCCCAGGAGCCGACGCGCGCGGCGACCCGGACGAGGCGCTCGCGGACGGGGAGCGTCGACAGCCCGGCCCGGTGCAGGCTGACCAGCACCTCGAGCGCCTTGTCGTGCTCGCCCAGCTTCTCGTACGCGTCGACCGCGGTGATCCCCGACATGAGGCGCTGCTCCCCGGGCGCCTTCGCGACGCGCGAGAGCTCGGCGTAGAAGGCCGCCGCCTGGCCGAGGTCGCCCTGCGCCTTCGAGATGTCGGCCGAGAGCGCCAGCGCGCCGATGTGGTCCGGCTCGAGCAGCGTCACGTTCTCGAGCGCGGCGAGCGCATCGTCGAGCTTGCCCTTCTTGCGGAGCACGCGCGCGCGCTCCCAGAACAGCTTGCAGATCTCGAGGTCGTTGTCGGCCACGCCGAGCCGCCGCTCGATGATGTCGAGCAGCCGATCGTCCTCGTTGCGCGCGCGCACCCGGCGGAACAGCCGGTCGAAGGCGACGCCGCGCCGCGGGTCGCGCGAGAAGGCGCGGTCGAAGGCGATCTCCGCGTCCTCGTGGGCCTCGGTGTGCTGGAGGAGCAGGAGCCCCGCGCTCTCCCAGAACCCCGCGCCGCGCGCGTCGTCCTTGCAGAGCGCCCCGAGCTGCGCCGAGGCGAGCGCCGTCGAGACTGGGTCGCGCAGCGCCTCGGACGTCGCGCGGACGCCCTCCCAGGCGGCGACGTCGTCGGGCCTCCGCTCGACGACCGTGCGGAACGCGGCGAGCGCCCGCTCGTGATCGCCGGCCGCGAAGTCCGACCAGCCCGCGAGGCCGAGCGCGATGAGCTGCGCGTCCTCGCCGAGCGCGTCGCCGAGCCCGTGCAGCGCCGCGGCGCGGCGCCGCGGATCGCAGCCGGGGAGCGCGAGCTCCAGGTTGGCGAGCTGCGCAGGCGCGTGCTCGCCCGTCAGGAACGGGCGCGGGAGGTTCGGCTGGTCGAGCGCGCCGACGATCGCGGCCGAGGCCTCCATCGCCGCGCGGGCCTCGCCGTCCATGTGGCGCGCGAGCGCGCTCCGGGCGGCGACCTCGGCGTCGCGGTCCTCGGCGCCGAGCGCCGCGCCGAGCCACTCGAGCTCGGCGTGCGGGCTCGGGTCGGCCGCGGCCCACGCCTCGGCGCGCGCCGCGGTGCGCGCGCGGTCGTGATCCAGGGTGCGCGCGAGGCGGAAGCGCTCGGCGTGGGCGATGGACGCGGCGCCGTCGCCCCGCTCCTCGACGTAGTCGAGCGCGCGCTCGACGGCGCTCCGCTGCTCGAGCGCCGGCTGCCAGAGGAGCCGCCCGAGCGCGGCGGCCAGGGCGAGATCGTCGCTCGCCTGCGACTCCAGCGCCTCGAGCGTCGCGAGCGCCTCGTCGGCGTCGCCTCCCTCGGCCGCGCCGATCTCGAGGCCGAACCGCGACAGCGCGAGCGCCGCCGGGTCCTCGCCCGCCTCGCCCGCCACATCGAGGGCGCGGCGCCGGCTGTCGAGGTCGCTGGCCTCGTGGCCGCGGAGCGCCCAGGTGAGGGCCGTCGCCCCCGCCCGCGGCGCCTTGCCGCGCGCCGCCTCGAGCTCCTCGACGGCGCGCCCGCGCTCGCCGGCGCGCCAGAGCAGGATGGCCGCCTCGATGTGCAGCGCCGCCGAGAGATCGGCGTCGTCGATCGCCGCGGCGCAGGTCGAGAGCGTGGCGGCCGCGGAGGTGGGGCTCCCGGCGCGCCGCTCCAGCTCGGCCAGGAACACCGCGATGACCTCGTCGTCCGCGGATTGCTCGAAGAGCGCGCGGAGCCGGCTCCGCGCGCGATCGAGCTCGCCGCTGCGCGCGCTGCGCAGGGCCGCGACGAGCCACAGCCCGCGCGCGGTCTCCGGGCCCTCGACCTCCGCGAGCGCCTCGATCACCATCGGCGAGCGCCGCGGGCCGGGGGCGCCGGGCTCGTCGCCGCGCTCGCGCCGGCTGCGAACGAGATCGACCGCGAAGGCGCCGAGCGCCCTCCCGAGCCACGCGTTCGGCGCGGGGCCGTCGTCGTCGGCGCCAGCGGCGGCGAGCTCGGCGAAGGCCCCCTCGGCGCCGCCCGCGTCGCCACGGAGCAGACGGCTCCTGCCGATCTCGAACCAGAGGCTCGCCTTCTCGGCCGGGTCGACGCCGGTCGAGAGCAGCCGCTTCGTCGACTCCTCGTACCAGGCCGCGTCGCCGCGGAGCGCCGCGAACGACCGCCCGAAGCGCGCGAGCACGCCCGGATGCACGCCGGCCATGCCGGCCTGCGACAGGGCCGCCTTCGCCGCGCCGACGTCGTCCGTCCGCACCGCCCAGACGTAGGCCGCGAGGAGCAGCGCGCGTCCCCTCGCCTCGTCGCTGCCGTACGACGCCGCCGTTGTCTCGAGCGAGGCCGCGAACGCGGACGGGTCCTGGCCGTCGCCGAGCAGATCGATCTCGAGCGCGCGCGCCGGGATGCACTGCGGGTCGGTCGTGAGCGCGCTCCGGAGCGCCGCGAGCGCCGCGTCGCGGTCGCTCGCCAGCGCCGCCGCCTCGGCGATGCGGAGCCACAGCGCCGCGGCGCCGGGCCCGCTCGCGCCGCGCGCGATCTCCTGCTTGGCCAGGCCGGCGGCGGCCTCGGCCTCGCCGGCGGCCTCGAGGGCGGTGATGCGCGCCCGCCCGAGCAGCGCCGACTGGGGCAGCCGCTCCGCGGCCCGCTCCAGGAGCGACGCGAAGCCGCCCGTCCCCGCGCGCTGCGTCAGCTCGGCGGCGCGGAGCCACGCGTCGGCCGCGTACTCCGGCTTGCGCATGTACCGCGGGACGCCGTTGGCCTCGCCGCTCGCCTCGTCGTCGAGCGCGTCGGCGATGAGCTCGGCCTGCCCCTCGAGGGCGCGCGCGAGCGCGCCGAGGTCCTCCTCGCGCCGCGCGATGGCCTCGAGCGCGAGCTGCGACCGGAAGCGCGCCCGCCCCTCCAGCGCGGCGGCCGCGTCGAGCAGCTCGTAGGCGCGCTCCACGTTCTCGGTCGCCGCCGCGAGGTCGGCGAGCTCGATGAAGAGCAGCCCCTTCCACGTCGCGTCGGTCGCGAGCTCGGCGCGGGCCTCGATCGCGCGCATGCGGCCGGCGATGTCCCCTTCCTTGGCCGCGATGAGCTCGAGCTCGAGCCACGGGGTCGCGTCCTCCGGGTTGCTGAGCGCCGCCTCCTCGAGCGCCTCCTTGGCCGCCGAGAGGTTCTGCTCGTGGTCCTGGAGGTACGCCGCGCGCTCCCAGAACGCGCGCGCTCGCTCCTCGGGCGTGGCGGCGGCGCGCGTGAGCGCGTCGAGCAGCTTGCCGAGGTTCTTGATCGACTTGCGCCGGGTGAGGATGCGGACCAGCGCCTCGAGCGGCTCGCGGAACTGGGGATCGGCGTTGAACGCGGCGAGGTAGTCGCGCGCGGCCGTGGGCTCCTCGCCGAGCGCCTCCTCGAGCGCGCCGAGCTCGTGCAGCAGCAGCGCCTGGAGCTGTCGCTCCGGTTGGTCGCCTTGCTCCGCGCGAAGCCGCGCGATCAGGGCCGTCATGCTCTCCACCTGCCCTTCGGGTGCCTGAACCGTCATCTCGCTAGCGACGCCTCCGAAGGGGGTCTCATCTCTGCGCAACGCATGACGATGGCGGAGAGTAGCGAACCGAACGTCGCGGAGTAAAGCGCGCCGGGCAGGGGGCGGGCCCGATCAGCGCCGCGCGCGTGGAGGCGCGCAGCCCTGGAAAGCGCGGAGCTGCGGCGCTACCGCGCGCAGGTCTGCGCGGCGCTTCCTTGAATCCGGCCGCCGCGGCTAGGCCTTGGAGAGCACGGCCTCGAGCTTCTCGTTGACCTTCGACTCGATCGTGCCCTTCATCGCCTTCAGCAGGAACGGGAGATCGATCTCCACCTGGACGGCGGACGCCTCGACGCGCACGAGGCCCTTCGTCCCCTTCGCTGCGCCGCCCGGGGCCTCGAACCGGATGAGATCGCCTTCCCACCGCCAGCGGATACCGAGCTTGTCCTCCATGCCCCGCGCGAGCTCCTCCGCGCGCTGCCTGGCATCCTCCTTGGTGAGCGCGTGCTGCCGGCGGATGTCGATCGTCGCCATACGGTATCTCCACTCGTTCGCGCGCGCGGCGACGCGCCGCGCGGTAGGCCATCCTTACTCGATCCGGCGCGCGATCCAAAAGCCGCGCGGCGTGTCGACCGGGCCGCTCACGCCCCCCTTGGGGAGGCTGAAGAGCTCATACTCCGGCGCGGGCTCGAGCACGCCGCGCGGGATGTAGCCGAGATCGTCGGTCGATCCCTTGTCCCCCTTGCCGATGGCGGCCTTGAAGTCCGTCTTGGCGACCTCGGCGAGCTCCCTGGCGAGCGCGAGCGCGGCGTCCTTGGAGCGCGCGTTCGGCGTCGCGCCCTGCGCTCCACGGTACTGGATGAGCACCACGCCGAAGCGCACCTTCTTCGGCGCCTCGGCCGGCAGCCCGGGCGGCGCCTCGCCCGAGAGGAGCGTGATGCCCGCGTCGGATCGCGCCGCTTGCTCCGGGCCGCTCTCCTGGAGGAGGCCGGCACCGCCGGCGTCGCTCCCCGCGTCGCCGTCGTCCGCCGCCGTCGCCGCAGGCGAGCCGGCGTCGGCGTCGGCGTCGGCGCCCGCATCGGCGGGCGCGCTGGCCGCGCCGCTCCCCTTCGGGCCGCCGTTCACGATGACGAACGCCAGCGCGCCCGCAAAGAAGAGCGTGTAGATGACCGCCGTCGAGCGCTGCATGGGCGGCAGCGCGTTAGCACAAGTGGAGGACGCTTGGCGAGGCCGTGATGGCGGCGCGCTCCGCCGGCCGGACGTCTCGAACCCGCGCCCGCCGCGCGTCGCTCGGTCGCCGGCCGCGTTTGTTCCGGCTTCACTCCGGCGCTGCTCCGGCTCCACGCCGGAGACAAGCACGCGACATGCCCGGGGAACTCGCCAATTTGAGGACGGCCCGTAGAAGAGGCGATCCAAGGACCACAAGCCCTGCTAGTAAGGAGAGCGGATGTCGGTGCATCCCGGCCTTTTGCAGGTCGAACGAGCGTGGAGGCGCCTGCGGAGGCGCTCGCAGCGCCGGCATCGGGTCGGGGAGCATGATCAAGGTCGAGTGCGACGGATGCAAATCGCCGTACCAGGTCGACGAGAAGCGCGTTCCCCCTGCGGGGCTCAGGATGCGCTGTCCGAAGTGCGGTACGAGCCTGCTGGTGACCAAGGGGGGCGCGGGTGCAGCACCTGCGCCGACGCCCGCGCCCACGCCTGCGCCGCGGGCTGTGGGAGGCTTACAGCTCTCGGAGCGGAGCGCGCCGGCGATGCACGACGACGCCGATCTGCCCGTGGCGGCCTCGGAGGACGTCGCGTTCCCCGCGGTCGCGCCTCCTCGTCGTCCGGGACCGGCGCCCGTTGCGACGCCGCCGCGCCGCGCGGCGCCCACGGCCCCCGCAGCGCCCGCGCCGCCCCCTGAGCCGTCGGGCCCCGAGGTCTTCGGCGAGATCGGCCTGCCCGACGTCCCCGATCGCCCGGCCCCGTCCGATCGGCGCAACGCCAAGACCGTGCCGCAGCGGCGCGGCTTCGGCGAGATCGATCTCATGGTCGAGCTCCCGAGCCCGACGGACGCCGAGGTGCAGGGGCTCGATCCCGACGACCTGCCGGTCGTCTACGGCAATATGCCCGCCGCGCCGGCCCCGTTTCCGGCGCGCTCGCGCGCGGAGTCCCGCACCGCTCCGGCGACGCCCACCGCGTTCGCCGAGTCCGACCTGCCGGCGCCGTCCGATCCGCATCCTCCCAGCAGCCGGCGCACCCTCGGGTTCGGCATACGGGACTCGCGGCCGAGCGCCTCCT
This sequence comes from Sorangium sp. So ce590, assembly GCF_051521365.1. Taxonomy (NCBI): domain Bacteria; kingdom Pseudomonadati; phylum Myxococcota; order Polyangiales; family Polyangiaceae; genus Sorangium; species Sorangium sp. So ce590. The sequence continues at coordinate 914,753 of NZ_CP150346.1, read as the reverse complement.
CGGGGTTCGGCGCGCGCGATTCCGGGGCCGCCTCGCAGCCGCTCAGCCGCGGGCGCACCCGCGGGATGGGGGACGTCGCTCCGCCCCGCGTGGCCCCGGAATACGACTTCGGAGACCTGGACGACGACGCGCCCCCGGCTCCGCCGGCGCGTTCCAGCAGCGGGTCCATGTCGTTCGGCTTCGGCGAGCTCGAGCTGCCGCTCGAGGGCGACGGTGACGCCGAGCTGCCCTCACCCTCGGGCGACCTGCCCATCATCGCCAGCGATCTGCCGAACTCGGTCCCGGGCGTGATCGGCATGCCCGCCCCGTTCTCGAACGCGGGCCTGCCCGCGCCGGTCTCCGCACCGCTCCCCTCGCCGGTGCGCGCCGGGCTCCCAGCCGCGGCGTCCGCCGGCTACCCTGCCGCGGCGTCCGCCGGCTACCCTGCCGCGGCGTCCGCCGGCTTTCCCACGAAGGCCACGGGCACCGCCCTTCCCACGAAGGCCACCGGCACCGCCCTTCCCACGAAGGCCACCGGCACCGGCTTGCCCGCCGGACCGGGCACCATCGTCGGCGCCGAGCTGTTCGACGAGGCCCCGCCGGACTACGACGACTCGCGCGTCGGCGCCGCGTTCCAGGCGCCCGGGCCGCGCCCGATCCCGCACGCGGCGCCCGAGCCCCCGAGCAGCGGCGCGATGCCGCCGGCCGACCTCGGCGGCGCGATGCCGCCGGCCGACCTCGGCGGCGCGATGCCGCCGGCCGACTTCGGCGGCGCGATGCCGCCGGCCGACTTCGGCGATGAGATCGCGCTCGGCGAGAGCGTGACGCACCTCGCCGCCAGCGCCGCGCCCACCGTGTACGATCCGTCCGACCGCTCCGCGAACTTCACGCAGACGCTGGCGGACGACGACGATCGGGGCATCGAGCTCAGCGAGCCGAACCCCAGCGTCGGCGACGAGGTCGATCTCACCGGCGCGGGCACCGAGATCGGCGACCTGAGCGCCGGGCCGGAGGCGCAGGTCGAGAAGCCCGCGCCTGCCCAGGAAGCCCCGGCGCAGAAGTCGAAGATCAAGCGCTACGTCGTCGCGGTGCTCGCCGTCGCCGCCGTCGGCGGTGGCGCGCTCGCGCTCGTTCCGGACGTCGGCGCCTTCGGCGTGAACCTCATCAGCGACCGGCTCAACGTCTTCGCGTACGAGGCCGCGCTCGCCGATCTCCGGCAGCGGACCCAGACGGCCCTCGCCCTGGACACCGCCTCGGCCGCGAGCGGCGCGCTGAACGACGCGAAGGCCACACGCACGAGCGCGCCCCGCCACCGGCCGACGATGGCTTACGCCGCGTACGTCGCCTTCGCGCGCAGCATCCGCTTCGGGCACCGGACCATCGACGACGCCTTCGGGAAGGAGATGGTCACGCTCGCGAGCTCCCATCCGGGCGACCTGCTCACCCTGGCCGTCGCGACGCAGGACGCGACCACGGGCCAGCTCCCGCGCGCGCGCCAGGCCGCGCAGGCGCTCGGCGCCCAGCTCAAGGACGACATCGACGTCGCCGTCCTCGCCGCCGAGATCGAGCTCCTCGCCAAGGACGCTCCCAAGGCGATCGCGGCCTGGCAGCGCGCGACCGAGCTCCAGAAGAGCGCGCGCACGCTGTTCGGCCTGGCCCGGGCGCAGCGGCTCGCCGGCGACGCGCCCGGCGCCGAGGCGAGCGCCAGGAGCGCGCTCGAGGCCTCGCCGGACCACGTCGGGGCCCGCACCCTGATCGCGTCGCTCCTCTGGCAGACGCCGGGCCGCGAGCAGGAGGCGCTCGACCTGCTCGGCAAGGTCACCGGCGACGGTCCGGTCCGCGCCGCCGCGAGCGACCCCGAGATCGTCGAGTCGTACACGCTGCTCGGCACCATCCACCTCACGAAGTCCCGCATGAGCGCGGCCGAGCAGGCCTTCGCCGCCGCGGCGAAGATCGATCCGCAAGCGGTGCGCGCGCTGATCGGCAACGGCGAGGTCCTCTACCGGTCCGGCCGCTACTCCGAGGCGCAGGCGCGCTTCGAGGCCGCGGCCCGCGCCGACGCGCAGAACCTCGCCGCGCACATCGGCAAGGCGAAGACCTGGCTCGCGCAGGAGCGCATGAAGGAGGCGAAGGACCTCCTGAAGGGGCTGCAGAAGACCCACGCGGCGGATCCGCAGGTCGCCTACTGGATCGGGCGCACCGAGCTCGCGCTCGGCAACAAGAAGGAAGCGGAGCAGGCGTACCTCGACGCGGTGAAGTCGAGCGAGAACCGCCCGGAGGTCGTCGACGCCTACGTGGCGCTGTCCTCGCTGCTGTCGAGCCTGGGCCGCAACGAGGCGGCGGCGGCGAAGCTGTCGGAGGCGACGGCGAAGTTCCCGGAGCTGCCGGCCCTCCACAAGGCCAAGGCCGAGGTCGCGCTCCAGACCGGGAAGTACGAGGAGGCCCGGCTGGAGCTCGAGCTCGCGCTCGCCAAGGAGGAGGACCTCGGCAGCGAGTTCAAGCTGGGGGAGGCTTACCGCCGCCTGCGCCGGTTCGAGGACGCGGCGCGGGTCTTCGACAAGGTCATGGCGGCGGACAAGGACTACCCCGGCCTGGCGCTGGAGCGAGGGCTCCTGTTCGAGGAGACCGGGCAGAGCGAGCGCGCGCTGGAGATGTACGCCGACGCGCTCCGCAAGGCGCCGAACGACGTCGATCTGAAGCTGCGCGTCGGCTCGACCCAGGTGATGGCGGGGCACGCGAGCCAGGCCGAGCCCATCCTGCGCGAGGTGCTCAAGGACAAGGCGAACTCCGCCGAGGCGAACCACTTCCTCGGCCGCGCGCTCCTGGCGCGCGGCACGAACATAGCCGAGGCGCTGCGCTTCCTGGAGCGCGCCTCGGAGATCGACCCGAACCGCGCCGAGTACCACCTTTACGTCGGCTGGGGCGCCAACGAGACGGGCCAGACCGCGCGCGCCGAGATGGCGCTGAGGCGGGCGCTGGAGCTCGACGCGGAGCTCGGCGACGCGTACTGGCAGCGCGGCGTCCTGCTGCAGAAGCAGGGGGCGAGCCGCGACGCGCTGGCGGATCTGCAGATCGCGCTCGAGAAGCGGCCGTCCCGCTACGAGGCGTACGCCACGATGGCGCTCTGCTACCAGGATCAGGGCAACTGGCCGGCAGCGGAGGAGGCCTGGCGCAAGGCGATCGCGTCCAACGACAAGGTCCCCGACTGGCACTACCGCCTCGGCAAGATCTACGCGTCGCGCGGCAACCGGGCCGGGGCCGCGACCGAGATGGCGCAGGCGGTCGCCCTGGGCGAGTCGCCGGAGCGCTCGGCCCCGCCGTGGCTGTTCGACGCGCACTTCCTCCTGGCCGAGGCGCTCCGCGCGACGAACAACCGCGAGAAGGCCATCCGCCACTACCAGCGCTTCCTGGAGACGGCGCCGACCGACAACGCCTACCGGCGCGACGCGCAGCAGGCGCTGGCGAGCCTGGGGGCGGGCAAGGAGCGCTGAGCGCCGAGCGCCGGGCGAGCGGTCGTCGCTCAGTCGTCGCTCAGTCGTCGCTCAGTCGTCGCTCAGCTATCCTGATAGATGACCTCCTCCATCACGGTCCGCGCGGCGGTGCGCGCGGACATGCCCGAGGTGGCGCGCTTCGCGGCGCAGCTCGTCCGCCTCCACCATGCCCTGGATCCTCACCGCTTCCTGTGCCTGGAGCCGATCGAGCCTGGCTACGAGCGATGGCTCACCAGCGAGCTCGGAAGCCCTGACGCCGCGATCGTCGTCGCCGAGCGAGGCGGCGCCGAGCCGGTGCTGGCCGGCTACGCCTACGGCCGCCGGGAGCCGCGCGACTGGAACAGCCTCCTCGACGCCTGCGGCGTGGTCCACGACCTCTATGTCGCCGAACCCGTGCGCCGGCTCGGCGCGGGCGCCATCCTGCTGGAGGCCATGCTCGCACGGCTCCGCGCCCTGGGTGCGCCACGCGTCGTGCTCCACACCGCGACGCAGAACACCGCTGCGCAGCGCCTGTTCGAGCGGTTCGGCTTCCGTCGCACGATGATCGAGATGACGCTCGATCTCTGATCGCTGCCAGCGCGCACCGAGGTGGCTTACTCCCGCCTTGGCCCCGCGAGCTCCGCGCCCGTCTGCGCCCACACCATCGTGTCGCGCGGCTCGCCCGCGGGCGTCAGGGCATCGGCCTCGAGCGTCGTCACGTGTCGATATCCGAGCCGTCGAGGCACGGCGGCGCTCGCCGTGTTCCGCGGGTCGCAACGGATCTCGACGCGGCTCACCCCGAGCTCCTCGAGCGCGACCCGGGTCAAGCGCGCCACGGCCTCGCTCGCGTAACCGCGGCGCGTCGCCGTCTCCCGGAGCCAGTACCCGATCTCGATCGCGTCCGGACCGATCCGCGGGTGCAGCCCCGTCCCCCCGAGCACCTCGCGCTCATCGCGCGTGAAGATGCCGTAATGGAAGTCGCGTCCTGCCGCGAAATCGTCCCGGAACCTCTCCAGGAGCACAGTGGTGGCGTCCATGGATGAAGGCTCGTGTACGGCCCACGGCATCCAGGGCCGCAGGTGCTCGAGGCTTACGTCGATCGCCTCCCTGATCAAAGGAGCATCCTCGGGCCGCCACGCTCGCAGCGCCAGCCGAGCGGTCAGGATACGAGACGGCGGGCGCTCACCCGCCATCGCGCCGCTCCGCGCCTGCCGCGATCGTGCACCTGACGACGAAGACGCTGCCCCGTCGAGCGCCGCGGACCGCGCGAGGGCCATGTCCCGAGCCGCAGAGCGCTCCAGCATGGAGACGAACCGTCGTCATACAGCGAAGCTTACAATGAAGACCTCCCTGGTACATCCCCGCATCTCCGGCCCAGTCCCCTCCCCGACAGCGCCATCCCCGCCGCAGACCCGTTACAGCGCCGCCGACCAGGAACGCCAAACGCCAACGCCCTCCCGGAGCGGCTTGACATTTCCGTTATAACGGACTAACATCCGTCGCGAAAGAGTAAGGCGGAAAACAGCAGCTCTCCCTCCCGGTGCGTTGAGAGGGGCTCGGTGTCCATGCCTGCGCGTGGATGACCCGCTCGAGCAGGGGCGCCACCCCATGGAGCGGCGCCGACTGCGCCTCTTTCTGTCGCATACGCGACAAACAAGACACGAGGAGGAAGGATGAAGATCTGAACATGCGCCCTCCCGAGAGGCGCGACGCCTCCCGGGCGTTTGACGTCGTTCGACCCTCCCATCTGCAGCGCCCCATCCCAGCGCTCGACGCTCCAGCGGAGCACCGGTCGAGCAAGCCGGCCCCGAGCACCTCGAACGTGCGCCGCGACAGGCGGTCCAGCGAGCCCGCACGGCATCACAGGACGCCGGTCGACTCGGTCACCGCCGCACGCCGGATGCATTGCTGCCGCAGCAACACATCACCAGCAATCCCTGCTCCTGTCGCAGCAAGTCCATGTCCAGCATGATGGATTGCGATCCGTTCCTGCGACAGCGCTCTGGCACGCTACCTGCTTTATCGATAGTTCGTCAGATGACAGCTCGTGAGATGACGCGAACGCAACCGACGATCGTGGCCGACGCGCGCACCGAGCGTGGAGCCGCGCGACGCACCTGGAGGGGTATCCGATGGGTCCGGATCCTCGTCCTCCTGTTCCTGCTCTTCGCGTGGCAGGCCGTGGCGTCGCTCGGCCTCGTGTCGCCGCGCGTGCTCGCGTCGCCGACCGCCGTGGCGCACACAGGGCTCACGCTCCTCGCCAGCGGGGAGCTGCCGAGTCACCTCTGGGTGTCGCTCGGCAGGGTCAGCCGGGGGCTCGCCATCGGCGTGGGCGCCGGCGTGACGCTGGCGCTCGTCGCGGGGCTGTTCCGGCTCGGTGAGGACGTGCTCGACGCTCCCATCCAGATGCTCAGGACCCTCCCCGTCCTGGCGCTCGTGCCGCTCTTCATCCTCTGGTTCGGCATCGGCGAGACGCCGAAGATCGCGCTGGTCTCGCTGGGCACGTTCTTCCCCGTCTACCTGAACACGTACGCGGGCATCCGCAGCGTCGACAACAGGCTCGTCGAGGCCGCGACCACGCTCGGGCTCGGCCGCCTCGGCCTCGTCGCGCATGTGGTGCTCCCCGGCGCGCTCCCCAACGTCCTCATCGGGCTGCGCCACTCCATGGGGATCGCCTGGCTCGTGCTGGTCATCAGCGAGCAGATCAACGCGACGGCCGGCATTGGCTACCTCATGACGAACGCACGCGAGTTCTTGCGGACCGACATCATCGTTCTCGGTCTCGTGATCTACGCCCTGCTCGGGCTCAGCACCGATCTGTTCGTCCGGTGGCTCGAGCGCAATGTCCTCGGCTGGCGCGCGGCGTTCGCCGGCCGGTGAGAGGGGTGACGCCCGTGAGCACAGCGTGGAGGCCGATGTGATGAGCACGATTCCTGGTCCCGCCGTGCGGCTCCGCGACGTCCGGCGGGCGTTCGGTGCCCGCCCGGTGCTCGGCGGCGTCGACCTCACCGTCCGCTCCGGCGAGTTCGTCGCGCTGCTCGGCGCGAGCGGCTCCGGAAAGAGCACGCTGCTGCGGGTGCTCGCGGGGCTCGACGTGCACGCGAGCGGCGACGTCCTGGTCCCGGAGAGGCGCGCCGTCGTCTTCCAGGAGCCGCGGCTCTTCCCGTGGAAGAGGGTATGGCGGAACGTCGCGCTGGGGCTCCCCAGCCCGCCGGACGAGGCGAGGCGGCGCGCGCTCCTCGCGCTCGCGGAGGTGGGGCTCTCGGATCACGCGAACGCCTGGCCGCTCACGCTCTCGGGCGGAGAAGCCCAGCGCGCGGCGCTGGCCCGCTCGCTCGTGCGCGAACCGGAGGTCCTGCTCCTCGACGAGCCGTTCGGCGCGCTCGACGCGCTCACTCGGATCCGCATGCACGGCTTGCTGGCCGAGCTCTGCGCCCGGCACCGCCCCGCCGTGCTGCTCGTCACGCACGACGTCGACGAGGCGCTCCTCCTGGCCGATCGCGCGCTGGTCCTCGCCAGGCCGTCGCCCGAGGCCGGGAGCGTGATCACCGCGGACGTCGCCATCGATCTTCCGGCGCCGCGGCGGCGCAGCGACCGCCGGTTCGCGGCGCTGCGCGGCGGGCTCCTGGCCCACCTCGGCGTCGAGGGCGACGAGCCGGACGACGCTCCGGTCATCGGGTCGGCCCCTTGCGCCGCCCTCCGCGCCGCCTGTCGCGCCGAAGGAGCGGCCTCACCCACCCTCGCTCCCGCCGAAAGGCGAACCCTGCCGGCTGTCGTCTCCTGAAGGGGAAAGACCATGTCCATCGCCGCTCTCCTCGATGCGCTCGCCCCGCTCCGCAACGCCGCGGCAGCGCTGCTCGCCCTGTCCATCGCCGCCTGCTCGAAGACCGGGGACTCGCCCGGGGCCGGCGAGCGGCCCGCGGTCGACCTCGGGACGGTGATGCTCCGGATCGGCGAGCAGACGGGCATCGTGAAGAGCGGGCTGGAGGCTGCGGGCCAGCTCGACGGGATCCCGTACAAGATCGAGTGGGCGACGTTCACCGCCGGCCCTCCGCTGCTCGAGGCCATCAACGCCGACGCGGTGGACATCGGCGCCGTCGGGGATACGCCCCCGATCTTCGCGCAGGCCGCCGGGGCCCCGATCCGGATCGTCGCGGTCACCCGGAACCGCCCCGAATACAAGGCGATCCTGCTCCCCCAGGGGTCGAGCATCAAGGCCTTCCGCGAGCTCAAGGGCAAGAAGGTGGCGGTGGCCAAGGGCTCCTCCGCCCATTACCTCTTGCTGGCGGCGCTCCGCCGGGACGGCCTCGGCATGGCGGACATCGTGCCCGTGTACATGAATCCGAACGACGCCCAGCCGGCGTTCGCCAACGGAGACGTCGACGCCTGGGCGGTCTGGGAGCCCCATGTGGCCAACAACGTGCGCCAAGGGGCGGTGAAGCTCCTCGACGGCAACGGGCTCACCGACGCGCTCGCGTTCCAGGTGAGCAGCGAGAAGGCCCTCGCCGATCCGGGCAAGGCCGCCGCGATCGCGGACTACCTGGCCCGCTCGCACAGGACCCAGGAGTGGTCGAACGACCACAAGGACGTGTGGGCGCGCAAATTCGCCGAGGTCACCAAGCTGCCGCTCGAGGTCGCTCAGGACATGTTCGCGCACTACGAGCCGAGATACGTCCCGCTCGACGACGACATCGAGGAAGCGCAACAGAAGATGGCGGACACCTTCTTCCAGGAGGGCTTGTTGCCGCAGAAGATCGAGGTCTCGCGGGTGTTCGACGAGCGATTCAACGGTCGCGTCTCGCCCCGATGAGCGCGCCCATTGCGTGGACTGCAGGAGAGCTTTTCGCGTGGCGGACGCCACGAAGGAGAACAGGATGACGAAGCTGCGACTTTTCAGCGCGAAGGCGTGCCCCTTCGCCCACCGTACCCGGCTCGTGCTTCAGGAGAAGGCGATCGACGCCGAGCTGATCGAGGTCGATCTGCAGAACAAGCCGCGGGCGTTCGTCGACGCCTCGCTCTACGGCAAGGTCCCGGCGATCGAGCACGAGGGGCGCCGCATCTGGGAGTCGGCGATCATCGGCGAGTACCTCGAGGAGGTCTTCCCCGATCCGGCGCTCCTGCCGAGGGATCCGGGCAAGCGCGCCCTGGCGCGGATCTGGATAGACTACGCGAACACGCGCCTCGTGCCGGCGTTCGCCCAGCTGCTCAGGGCCGAGACGCCGGAGCGCGAAGCGGAGGGGCGCAAGGCGCTCGGCGAGGTGCTCGCGTTCATCGAGCGAGAGGCGCTGGTGGGGTCGTCGGGCGGCGGGCCCTACTGGCTCGGCGCCGACGTCAGCCTCGTCGATCTCTCGTTTTATCCGTGGTTCGAGCGGCTGCCCGCGGTCGATCGCCTCCGCGGGTTCACCATCCCGGCAGGGCTCACGCGGCTCCGGGCGTGGATCGAGGCGGTGCAGGCGCGCGACGCGGTCCGCGCCACCTCGAATCCGGTCGATTTCTACGTGGAGCGTTACGCGAAGTTCGTGAAACCGGCGGCGGCGACGGCCGCCTGAGCGGGACCGAGGGACAGGAGACATCATGCTGAGACTCTGGGGTCACAAGAACTCTTCGAACGTGCAGAAGGTCCTCTGGGCGCTCGACGAGCTCAGGCTGGATTTCGAGCGCGTCGACGCCGGCGGGCCCTTCGGCCGCGTGAAGGACGCCGACTATCTCACCCTCAACCCCAACGGGCTGGTCCCGACGCTCGAGGACGGGTCCCTGACGCTCTGGGAGTCGCACGCGATCGTGCGGTATCTGTTCGCGCGCTACGGCTCGCCGCCGCTCCAGCCGGGCGATCTCGCGGAGAGGGCGCGCGCCGACGCCTGGACGGACTGGCAGTTCGGGACCCTGTGGCCCCCCGTCCGGACGCTCCTGGTCCAGCTCCTGCGCACGCCGGAGGAGCGCCGCGATCGGGGCGCGATCGACGGTGCGCGCAAGGCGGCCCTCGCCGCCCTGGGGATCCTCGACAGGCAGCTGTCACGGCACCCGTGGGTCGCAGGAGAGTACTTCACCATCGCCGATATCCCCCTCGGGGTGGCGGCGCAGCGGTGGTACAACCTGCCGATCGACCGGCCGGCGCTCCAGCACGTCGACGCGTGGTACGAACGCATCAAGCGCCGGCCGGGCTTCGAGCGCTGGGTGGACCTCCCGCTCACGTGAGGCGCGCGCCCCCCGCGGGCGCATGACGGCTCGCCGGCTTCGCCCTCTCGTCTCCGCCTCTCCTCTCGCGGAGCGGAGGACATGGCTCCCGACTCAACCCTTCCTGGGAGGCAGCGCATAGCGCTCCTCTTCAGCATAGTACTCAGGGAAGCCGACGATTTCCTGGAGCGTACCGAAGCTCGTCCGGGGGTCCGGGTGCCCGCCGGCGCGCAGGGCCGCGAGGGCCTCGCGCATGGCGGCGGCGGCGACCGAGAGGAGGGTGAGCGGATAGGCCGCGATCTTGTAGCCGATCGCCGCGAGCTCGGCCGGCGGCAGCACCGGAGTCCTGCCGTGATCCACCATGTTCGCCATGGCCGGCGCGCGCACTTCCCGGCAGAACGTGCGCATCTCCTCCACGCTCTCGGGCGCCTCCAGGAACACGATGTCGGCCCCGAGATCGGCGAACGCCCTGGCCCGGGCCAGCGCCTCGTCGAAGCCGTGCGTCTGCCGGGCGTCGGTGCGCGCCATGATGAGCACGCCGGCGCCCTCGTCGCGCGCGTCCACGGCGGCCTGGACGCGGGTGAACGCCTCGTCGCGGGGCACGACCTGCTTGCCGCGCGTGTGGCCGCAGCGCTTCGGAGCCACCTGGTCCTCGATCATGACGCACGCGAGCCCGGCCTGCGCATAGCCGCGCACCGTGCGCTTCACGTTCATCGCATTGCCGTAGCCCGTGTCGCCGTCGCCGAGCACCGGGATCGACACCGCAGCGCAGATCGCCCGCGCCTGGTCGACCATCTCGCCATACGAGATGAGCCCCGTGTCCGGAGCGCCGAGGCGCGCGGCCGAGACCGCGAAGCCGCTCATGAAGGTCAGCGAGAAGCCGGCCTGCTCGATCAGGCGCGCCGACAGCGCATCGAAGCAGCAAGGCATGACGAGGAGGCCGGGCGTCGCGAGGAGCTCGCGGAGCTTGTGAGCGGAGGACACGGCCGGGACGATACCTCGACCGGCGGCCCTCCGGGCAAGCGCGAAAGCCCGAGACGCGCCGCGCGGCGGGAGCGCTGGACGAGCGCTTGCCGCAGCCGGGGGCGCGAGGGGCTCTCTGTTGCCAGCCCCCCGCGGAGAGGGCGGCCAGACCGGCGCGGGCGCCCGAGCGCCGGCGGCCCGCGGGCGGGGCGGCGCGACCCTCCCCTCGCCAGAGCGCCTGATCCCGGCGCTCACATCCCTGTCGAGTACGCCTCCGCCTCGGGGTACTCCGGATCCGGTTCATGGCGCGCCTGCTTGGCGCCGGTGCGCCCGGTCGAGCGATGCCGCTCAGGGCGTCGTGGTGACGCTCGTGCGCTTACCGAGCTGGGTTGAGGCGTAGTAGAGGAGGTAGAGGCCAGCGAGCCCGACGAGCACGTAGACGATGCGGCTGATCGCGCTGAGCCTGCCGAAGATCGCGGCGACCAGGTCGAACTCGAACAGCCCAACAAGCCCCCAGTTGACGGCGCCGATCACGACGAGAACGATCGCAGCCCACGTTAGCCCTGAAATCCCACGGTTGACCTGTTCCATACCCCGGGAGAAGCACGAGCCGCGCCGCGCGCGACGTGCACCGCGCGCGCGCTGCGACGTGCTGCGCAATCCGCTGATATCGCCCGCTCGTCGTCGTCACGCTTCGCCGCTGTCGCGCTGACGCCATCAGCTTGCCGCCGAGGAGTCCGCCCGTCTGGTCCGGCGCGGGCGCGCGGGGACGATCGCGTCGCCGGAGAGAAGTCGAGATCATCGCGTCGGCTGCGCGCCCGTCAGACCGCGATCGTCACGGCGCGGACGCCGGTGCGAGGTCGAGCAGCGAGGGCAGGCTCTCTCCCGCGCCGCCGGTGAACACGAAATCGCAGAGGCTGGTGACCGCGCTGGGCTCGACGTTGATCTCGGCGATGAGGGCGCCGTGGCGCTTGGCGAGGGGGACGAAGCCTGCAGCCGGATAGACCACGGCCGAGGTGCCGACCACGAGCAGGAGATCGCAGCCGTCGACGCCGGCGGCCGCCGCGGCGAGATCGCTCTCCTCCAGGGCCTCGCCGAACCAGACGACGTGCGGGCGCTGCACGCCGCCGCAGCTGCAGTGAGGCAGCTCCGCGGCGGTGAAGCGGCGGGCGCGGGTCTCCGGATCGGGGGAGCCGCTGCCCGCGAAGGCGGGCGTGATGGGCACGTCGCGGTTCTCGGTCACGCCCCCGCACGAGAGACAGCGCACCTGCCAGAGCGAGCCGTGGAGCCGCACCAGGTCCCGCGAGCCCGCCTGCTCGTGCAGGCCGTCGACGTTCTGGGTGATCAGGGTGAAGACGCCGCCGGCCTCCTGAAAGCGCGCCTCCAGCCGCGCCAGCGCGTGGTGGCCCGGGTTCGGGGTGCAGCCGAGCGCGCGCTCGCGGCGGTGGTTGTAGAACTCCCACACGAGGCCCGGATCGCGCTGCCACGCCTCGGGCGAGGCGAGGCTCGTCGCCTGGTAGCGCCGCCACAGCCCGCCGGCGCCGCGGAACGTGGGGATGCCCGACTCCGCCGAGACGCCGGCGCCGGTCAGGACGGCGATCTTCCTGGCGCGGCGCAGGCTGGACTTGAAGCGCTCGCGGCTCGTTGCGCTCATCGCGGGACCTCCTGAGGAGAATCGAGCAGGGAGACGGGGAGACAGGAGAACGGTTGTCGCTGCCCCCTGCTTCCCGCGCTCCAGCGCAATCTAGCGCGCGGCGGCGCCTGCCGCACCCTCGGCGCCTGTCACACCGTCGCCGCGCCACCCGGTCCCGGGCACGGAGGACGCACGGCCGGCGCGCCCTCGCTTTCGGGTGTAAGCCGGCGGAGGCGACCGCGTTTCCCTGACACCCGGACGCGCCGGGGGCCCGCCACCGCGAGCCCCGGCCGCGAGGGTCCCTCCGTCGGCTCGCCGGACGACCGGCGACACGCGGCTTTCGCGCAGCGAGAGCGGCGGGGGGATCCGTCTCGCCCCCGGACGAGGCAACGGGGACCGCGCGTGCGGCCCTCGCAAGGACCTGTGTCGGGGTCGGAGATGACCGCCCCACGAGAACGTACTGCGGGGATCCGCGCTCGCGATCCCCTTCAAGGAGGACACCTCATGCGCACTCGGCCCCTCGATCTCGTCGCCCCCGCTCTCCTCGCTGCGCTGCTCGTCGGCTGCGGCAGCGCTGCGCCAGCCCTGGAGCCGGCGTCACCTGCATCGCCGGCCGTGCCGACGGGCACCGCCGCCGGGCAGTCGATGCAGCCGGAGTACGACGCCCCGCAAGAACAAGAAGAGGACCGCGCGTCCGCTGCTCGGGACGAGAAGGCCGAGGTGGCCGCCCCCGGGGCCGCGCCCGCGGTGGCAGCCCCGCCCCCGCCTGCCCCGCCCGTGGCGGCTGCTCCTGCCCCGCGCTCGCCGGCCTCCCCCTCGCCGGCGCAGGTGGCCCAGTCGGCCACCGCGACGTCGGCCGCCAGGCTGGAGGCGCGCGGCCGCGCGACCGGCACCGCGCCCGCGCCCAAGAAGGTCTCCGCCCCGGCGCAGGCCGCCCCGCCCGCGGCGGTCGCCATCACGGCGCCCGAGCCCCAGGGCAGCGAGTCGTACCGCGACTATGGCGTCAACCCGGTCGAGAACCCCGCGAAGGACCGGCTCTCGACGTTCGCGATCGACGTGGACACGGCCTCTTACGCGATCGCGCGCCGCAAGATCCTGGACGGCGCGCTGCCCCCTTATCAGGCCGTGCGCGCCGAGGAGTTCCTCAACTACTTCGATTACGGCTATGCGTCGCCCACGACGGGCCCGTTCGCGGTGCACCTCGCGGCCGCGCCCTCGCCGTTCACGGTGGGCCACCACCTCGTGCGCGTGGCGGTCCAGGGCAAGCGCGTGCCGGTCAAGGAGCGGACGCCGGTGCACCTCGTGTATCTCGTCGACACAAGCGGATCGATGCACGCGCCGGACCGGATCGAGCTCGCGAAGAAGAGCCTGAAGATGCTCACGGAGTCGCTCAAGCCGGGGGATACGGTCGCGCTCTGCACCTATGCGGGCAGCGTGCGGGAGGTGCTGGCGCCGACCGGCATCGAGAGCAAGGGGAAGATCCTCGCTGCCATCGCGGACCTCAGCGCCGGCGGCTCCACCGCCATGGCGAGCGGGATCGACCTCGCCTACAGGCTGGCGGAGCGGACGCTCGTGAAGGGGCACATCAACCGCGTCGTCGTGCTCTCCGACGGCGACGCGAACGTCGGCCCGACCTCCCACGACGAGATCCTAAAGACGATCAAGCGCGCGCGGGACAAGGGGATCACGCTGTCCACCATCGGCTTCGGCCAGGGCAACTACAAGGATCTCATGATGGAGCAGCTCGCCAACCAGGGCGACGGCAATTACTCCTATATCGACAGCGAGGCGCAGGCGCGGCGGGTCTTCTCCGAGCAGGTCGGCGGGATGCTCCAGGTCATTGCGCGCGACGTGAAGATCCAGGTCGACTTCGATCCGCGCTTCGTCAAGAGCTACCGGCTCATCGGCTACGAGAACCGCAACGTGGCCGACCGGGATTTCCGGAACGACAAGGTGGACGCGGGCGAGATCGGCGCCGGGCACAGCGTGACGGCCATCTACGACGTCGAGCTCAAGGCCTCGGCGCAGAAGGGCGAGGGGGCGGCGCCGGTCGTCGTGCGCCTCCGCCACAAGGCGCCTCTCGGTTCGGACGTGGCCGAGGAGACGCTGGTCAAGATGGCTCCTGGCGCCATCGCCCCCACCTTCGACGCGGCGCCGGCCGACCTCCGCTTCGCGTCCGCGGTGGCCGGCTTCTCCGAGATCCTGCGCCACAGCCCGCATGCGCGCTCCTGGAGGCTCTCCGACGTCGAGAAGATCGCGAGGGCAGCGGCGTCCAGCAAGGGCGATCAGCAGGAGTTCCTCGGCGTCGTCCGCCGCGCCGGCGCGCTCGCGGCCGGCAAGACGGACGCCGTGGCCGCGCGGGTCGCCGACTGACCGGCAGACAGGTAAACAGGTAGGTAGAGCGCCACGCCGCCTTCGAGCCGGCCCAGACATGCGCGCCGGCACATCGAGCAGGGGCAGGAGACGACACGCCGGAGCCCGGCCGCAACTCCGAAGCCCACTCTGTTGCACAGACACTCACGAGGGATCACCGCGCCGGCTCTCCTCAACGGCCACCCTCGCGGTCCCGCAACCGCAGTATCGCGCACCCGCTCCGCGTGGATGCGCAAGGGCGCCATCGACGACGGCAACCCACCGACGAGAGCAACCGGCAGACTGGATTCCAGCGCGGCGCAGCTTCCATTGCAGCTCCGATCAACTCAGGTCCGCGGAACTGTGACTTGACATCTCGTCTGCGATGTCGCTTTTATCATTCACCGTCGTCGGGCGTGGCGCGCGAGACGAAGGCCGAGAAGCGAGGACGCTGCCGTGGATGCGCTGTGCGTAACGATGCGGGGGCGGTGCCAGTATTGCCAGGCGATGCTGCCCATCAACCGGGTCGACACGAAGATCTTCTGCTCCGTGTGCGGCACGTTCACCGAGATCGCAAACCGCGTGTGGCATCGCATGCTACGCGAACCGCTCTACCGCGCTCCGCGCCTGCTGCCGGGCGAGGTGCAGCGCGTGCAGGAAATGTCACTGTCACTCGAATTTTCTCGGTCGAAGCCTGCGTGTCGCGCTTGCCGGGCGCCGCTCTCCCTCGATTCGAGCGCGCTCACACCCCTCTCGTGCTCGAGCTGCGGGACGCAGCACGCGCGACGCCGCTGGCCGGCGGCCATCCCGATCGCCGGCCTCGATCCCGAGGCGATCCTCCTTGGAGAGGAGGCCGAGATCAGCGCCGCGGCCGAGCGCCCCCGCACCGCGGGCGTCGAGCCCTCTTCTCCTTGCGCCCTTTGCAGCGCTGCGGGCGA
This sequence comes from Sorangium sp. So ce590, assembly GCF_051521365.1. Classification (NCBI taxonomy): domain Bacteria; kingdom Pseudomonadati; phylum Myxococcota; order Polyangiales; family Polyangiaceae; genus Sorangium; species Sorangium sp. So ce590. Next base: position 899,244 of record NZ_CP150346.1, on the reverse strand, counting down.
CTCGAGCGCCCCCGGAGCAGGCTGCGAGCGCTGCACCGCGGTCCCGCACGTTCCCGAAACCTCCTCGCAACGCGTCCGTGACCGCGCCCCGATGACATGGCTCATCGTGTCGGGGCGGTTCGCCCCCGTCAGCGGGCGCGCCGCCCCGGTGCAAGAGGGGCTCTTCGACTGGAGAGAGGCGCCCAGGGTCGCGCCGCTCGACGACGGTGGGTTCGTCCTGCTCTCGCTCTCCACCGGAGAGCGGACCGAGCCGCGGCGGAGCCACGACGAGGTGCATGAGCGCGTCGTCGTGGCGCTCGGCCCGGATCTCCGGGTGCGGTGGCTCCGGCGCGAGCGCATGCCCGGGAAGCTCGGGGAGCAGGCGCTCGGCCTCGCGTCGGACGGTGAACGCATCCTGCTCTACTCCCGAGACGGACACGAGGTGCTCAACAGCGCCACCGGCGCCTCCCTCGGGAAACAGGCGACCAGCGATTCGATGCTCGCGTCGCTCCACGGGCGGGAGGCGCGCGCGCTCGGCCTTCATCTGCGGGTCGACAGGGGACGCATCGCCGTGGCGCAAGGCGATGCCGCCGCGCTCCCCGGAGCGGTCCTCGGCCGACGCGGCGTGAAGGTCGTCCGGCGCCTGCCCGGCGGCGGACTCGGCGTCCTCTCCCGCCACCGCGGGGTGAGGCTCGATGTCGTCGATCCGCGCGGCGCGCTCAGGACGTTCCTTGTCAATCCGAAGGACGGCTCGCTCGATAGGCTCGCTTTCTCGGTCAGCCCGAGCGGGCTCGTCGGCGTGCTCAACCATCGTCGCCTCTGGGTGGCCCGACCGGAGGACCAGGAGCTCCGCCCCTGCCTCGAAGGCCCGGCCGGCCGCGCGTGGCGCGACTCCGTGCTCCTCGCCGTCGACGACGGCGTCTGGCTCTTCGAGAACAGCTCGGGAGCGCGGCGCTACGCCCCGGACGGCGCACTGCTCTTCGACGCCGAGATCTGCCCGCGGCCGGCGACGCGCTCGCCGGCCCAGGTCGCCAGCGAGTCGGCGCAGAAGAGGATGGACAGGGCGCGGAGACACAGGCTCTCGCGGGCCGGCAAAGGGGAGCACGAGCTGGCCGAGGGGACGCGGAGCGAGGCGGCGCGCCAGGAGAGATGGCCGCTGCGCGCGCTCGCATGGCTGTTCGGTCGCACGACGCTGCTCGTCCTCCTTTCCACGCTGGCGTCCCGCCACCTGGACGGCGCGCTCGGCGGCTGAGCCTGGAGCAGCCGCCTCATCGGCTCATTGGCGCCGTCCAGCGGCTCGGCGCCGCCGCGTTCGTGGTATGCGGCGGACATGGGGTTGCTCGCGATCTGCGGCTCGATCACCGCCGATCTCTTCGGTTACGGCCCGCGGCTGCCGCGCCCGGGCGAGTCGGTGCTGGGCCGCCGCTTCCTCGTGGCGCCGGGCGGCAAGGGGGCGAACCAGGCGGTCGCGGCGGCGCGCTCCGGCGCCCGCGTGCGGCTCGCGGGCGCGCGCGGCGACGACGCCCACGGCGAGCTCTGCGCCGCCGCGCTCGCCGAAGGCGGCGTGGACCAGTCCACCGTGGCAGTCCACCGCGGCGCGACGACGGGCGTGGCCCTGATCTGCGTCGACGACGCCGGGGAGAACCAGATCCTCGCGATCCCCGGCGCCAACGCGCTCGTCGCGCCGCCCTCGCCGTGCGGGGCCTCGGTCTGGCTCTGTCAGGGCGAGATCCCGGCCGAGGCGATCGACGGCGTGCTGTCGGCCGCGCGCGCCGACGGCGCGCTGTCGATCTGCAATCCATCGCCCGTCAACGCCATCGACCCTGCGCTCGTCGGCCGGTTCGATCTCGCCGTGGTCAACGAGCTCGAGCACGAGGCGCTGCGCGGTCACCTGCCGGAGCGCGTGGTGCTCACGCGCGGCGCCCGCGGCGCGGTGCTGCTGCCCTCGGGCGACGAGCTCCCGGCCCTGCCCGCCCGCGCCGTCGACACGACCGGCGCGGGGGACGCGCTCGCGGGCGTGCTCGCCGGCGGGCTCGCCTCCGGGATGACGATCGAGGCCGCGCTGCGACGCGCGATCGCGGCGGCGGGCATCTCGGTCGAGCGCGAGGGGTGCCAGCCCTCCTATCCGACCCGCGCCGAGGTGGAGCGCCGCCTCGGCGCCTCCCTGGATCCGTGATGGCCTCTCGGCCCGGGCGGCCGCGCAAAACACGCTCCCTTCACGCCGGCTGAACGCTCGCCGCCGCCCGGGCGGGGCGCTCCGCGATCCAGCGATTCAGGAACGCCGCGCTGTCGTCCCAGCCGGCGCGCATCTCGTTTTCCATGATGCCCTCGAGCACCCTGCCCAGGCCGAAGATCTTCGCCTCGATGGTCGCCCTCGCCACGCGCGTCACCTGGCCGGGGCCCGACGGCTCGACCCGCAGGGTGCCCGAATTGCGCAGCCGATCGTGGAGCAGGCTCGGCGCCATCGTCCAGCTCCATGTCCGCGCGGCCTTGTCGAAGACGCTCTCCTCGATGTAACGAAAGTTCGGCCCGAGCATCGATTGAAGGGCCGCGGGGAGCGCGTGGATACGGGGCTGCCCGGTCGCCTTGCGCGCCCTCGTGCGCTCGTCCTCCCGCTGCTCCAGCACCTCGAACGAGGGGAACTTGAGGACGTCGCGGTACATCCGTTCGTTGACCTCACCGCTGAAGAACAGCTCCCAGAAGGTGTCCTCGTCGCAGTGAATCACGTGCCTCGCCTCGATGTGGATCATGCGTTTGCCTTCTCCTGCGCAAACCTTGGAGCCGGACGAGCCGGCTGACAACCGGCGCGCCGGGGTCGCCGGCAGAGCCCGCTTGACCGAGGTCGAGCGCCGGCCAAGGATGGCTCGATGACGATGCGAGAGAGACTCTCCACCTCGCCGGGGAGAGGCGAGCGCGGCGAGCCCCGGCGCCGGGGCCGTCCCTCACCGCGGCAGGCCGAGCGCGGGTGATGCGGGTGCAGCGCGCTCGTGGGAGGGCGGCCCTCGCGCTCTCGATCCCCCTCGCAGCCGGCGCGCTCGCGGTGGCCGGCTGCGCCGAGCCCGCCGCGGTCCGCGCGGCGCCGGCCTCGCCGCACGGCGCGGCGCCCGCCGTCGACGCCGCCCGCGGACCTTCGCCCGCGGAGCCGGCGAGCGCGGGGCCGGCGAGCGCCGGGGGGCGCCGGGCGAGCCTCCAGTTCGAGCTGAACGACCGCCCGTTCCCCTCGCCGCTCATCGATGCCGTCGTCGCCGGCCAGCCGACCGCGCTGATCGTCGACACCGGCGCCTCCCACCACGTGATCGCCCGCTGGCTCGCCGACGAGCTCGCGCTGCCGCTCTCGACCGCCGGCGACGTCGCGGTCGACCACGCGGGCCGGCCCGTGCCGGTCTCCCGGATCGAGCGCGCGACCATCGCGCTCGCCGGGTGGGGCGCGGTGGACGCCCCCGCGCTGCTCGTCATCCCCGTCCCCGACGCGCTGCAGCGCCTCGGGATCGGCGGCGTCCTCGCGCCGCAGGCGCTGGCCGCGCCGGGCCGCGCGGTCGTGCTCGACCTGCGCGAGGGCCGGATGACCGAAGCGCCGCGCGACGAGGCCGCCCGCGCGCTCCGGGCGCGGTTCGGCGAGGCCGCGATCGCGGAGCTCGGCCACTGCGGCGGCCCGAACCAGGGCCGCGAGCTCACCGTCGAGGCGACCGTCGAGGGGATCGCCGTCACGCTGAAGGTCGACTCGGGCGCGTCACAGAGCTCGCTCTTCGCCGCCGCGCCGGCGGGGAAGCGGCTGTCGCGCCGGGCGGCGGGCGGCAGGAGCGCCTACGCCGCCTCTGGCAAGCACACCGTTCCGGTGCTGTCAGGCGCTCGCCTCCACCTGGCGGGGTTCGACGCCGCCGCGGAACTCGATCTCTTGCCCGGCCAGCGGAGGGGGGCCTGCCCGTCGGACGGATTTGCCGGAATGGATGTGCTCCGCACCTGTGTGCTGGTGCTCGCCGAGGACGGCGGCCTCGCGGCCTGCGCCCCGCCGTGAGCGGCGGCGCGCGCGCTATCGCGCTGGGCGCCGGGGCGCGGATCGGGGCCGGGCCTCGAGAGGCGCGCCATGCCCCAGCGAGGTCGCGATGCGTCGTGGTAGAAGGGGCGCACGCGTGGACGTCCTGTCGCCGCGGCGGGGAGGGATCCGGCTCGCCGCGACGCCGAGGCGCCTACGGTGGTCGGGAGGCATCATGACGACAGGTTTCGAGTTCTTGACCCAGGATGACGAGCGGCTGCTGCTGGAGAAGTCGACCTGCGTCACCTACCGACCGGGCGAGCAGATCCTCGAGGAGGGCTCGCGCAGGCAGGGCATCTTCATCGTGCGCAGCGGCCTGGTCGGGGTCGAGGTCGCCCACCTCGGGCGCGGCGTGGCCCTCCGCCAGCTCGGCCCCGGCGCCATCTTCGGCGAGATGTCGTTCCTCGAGAGCGCCGCCGCGAGCGCCTCCGTCGTCGCCCGCGAGGAGTGCACCCTCGACGTGATCGAGGGCCCGTATGTCCACTCGCTGCTTGCCTCCGTCCCCGGCCTCGCCGCGCGCTTCTACCAGTCGCTCGCGATCATGCTCGCCCAGCGCCTCCGCGAGAACACCGCGATGCTCCCCCCGCTCCTCGTCGAGGACGTGCCCCAGGTCAACCGCTTTCACGCGGCGAGGACGGGCCAGGCCGGCACCAACAACATCCCTCCGAAGCTCATCGACACGGTCGAACAGTTCAAGTTCGAGATGATGATCGCCGACAGGATGGTCAAGGAGGCCAAGCAGCCCGAGGCGGAGATCCAGGAGAAGGTGAGCGCCGCGTGCCAGACCATCGTGTCCGCGCTGCGCGAGCACATCGAGCGCGAGCGCCACCTCGAGAAGGGCATCGGCGCCTACGTCTTCCGCGAGACCTTCTCGCTCTTCATGCTGAGCCGCACCGTCGACCGGTGCTACACGAAGCCGCGCGGCTACGCGGGCGACTTCTACACGATCGAGATGATGTACAACGACGAGCCCGCCGGCGACGGCCGCCTCGGCCGCTTCATCGACCAGTGGGGGCTCGCGATCGAGGCCTGCCGCGCCGTCAAGAACAGGCGGGGCGTGCTGAGCCGCGCGCTCCGGGAGGCCTTCCACGTGCACGGGTCCGGCCCGGTCCTCGTGACCAGCCTGGCGAGCGGACCCGCCCGCGAGCTGTTCGACCTCTTCGCGGATGGGGGCGAGCCGCCCGACATCAAGGCGACATGCATCGATATCGACAACCAGGCCCTCGCCTACGCCGCCGGCATCGCCGAGGATCTCGGCGTCATGGACCGCTTCAGCTTCGCCCAGGACAACGTGGTGCGGCTCGCGCACGGCCGCGGCAGGACGGTGCTCAAGCCCCAGCACATGATCTACAGCATCGGGCTCACCGACTATCTCCGCGACGACCTCGTCGTGAGCCTCCTCAACTGCATGCATGACAAGCTGCTCCCCGGGGGCATCGCGGTCGTGGGCAACTTCGGGGTGAACAACCCGAGCAAGGCCTTCATGGACCACGTCCTCGAGTGGGAGTTGATCCACCGCAGCTCCGATGATCTCAGGACGCTGTTCTCCCGCTCGAAGTTCGGGACCACCCCGGTCGAGGTGCGCGCCGAGGAGGCGCAGGTCAACCTGTTCGCGTTCTGCACGAAGACCTGACGCGCCCGCGCCGCCGCGGCCTCAGCGGAGCCAGCGCACCTCGTACTCGCAGGTGGGGTGTCCCTCGAAGCGGCACTTCGTGTGGAGGCTCTGCCCGCCTCGCGCGCCCGCGAGCCGGAGCGCGTTCTCCTGCCACGCCGGCACAGCGTCCCTGCAGGTCTGGCGCCCCGGGTCGGACTGCGGATCGACCCCGAGATAGAGGATCAGGCGGAAGAACCGCTCGCCCTCCGCGAGCGGGGCGAGCCGGCCGCCGTTGAAATACATGCCCCACATCACGCCGGCCTGCCGCATGACGAGCGCGGGCGTGCCGAGCTTGAGGAGCACCTTGTGCGCCAGCGTCAGGTCCTGCTCGGCCACGTAGGCGGCGAGATCGCGGACGACACCGGCCTTGTTCGGCCATCTCGTGATCTCGTCCGCGATGGCGTTCCAGACCGAGACGGGGTACCAGCTGTGCGCGACGAGGTCGGGCGAGGAGAAGACCGCGCGGGCGGCGGCGGGCAGCTTCGCGTCGAGGGCCGACATGGCCTGGCTCCCCCACCGCGTCTGCAGGTAGGTCCTCGCGTGCATGAGCGCTGAGCCCCGGATCTTCATCGAGACAGCCGCCTGCCCAGGATAGAGGCTCCCCGGCCGCTCGGGCCAGCGCGGAGCGCGCGCGCGGGCACACGCGCGCACACGCCGCTCGCTCCGGCACCGCCGCCTCTGCGCGCGAGCCGCCGGTCGCGCACGGGCGCGCTCACTGCAGGCGCTCGGCGGTCGAGGCCGGCGGCGGAGCGTCGCCCGGGCCCTTCGCCCGCCGCGCTTGCGCCGACGCGTCGAGCACCGCGCGCACCGCCCTGGCGAGCTGCGTCGGCGTGTACGGCTTGGCGAGGAAGTGGACGGCCCCGTCGAGCAGGTCGCCCGGGAGGAGGGCGTCCTCCGTGTAGCCCGAGGCGTAGAGGACGGGCAGCGGGGCGCGCGCGCGGGCGAGCGCCGCCGCGAGCGCGGGGCCGCGCGCGTCCGGGAGGACCACGTCGCTCACGAGCAGGTGGATCGCTCCGGGGTGGGTGGCCGCGAGCGCGACCGCCTCCTTGCCGCTCCGCGCCGCGAGGACCGAGTAGCCGAACGAGCGCAGCGCGGCGACGCAGAGGTCGCGCACCTGCGCCTCGTCCTCCACGACGAGCACCGTCTCCCTGCCCCCCGCGACGGAGGAGGGCGTCCTCGTGGGCTGCTCGGAAGGCGCGCCGCGCACGCGCGGGAAGCAGATCGTGAAGCGCGTCCCCTGGCCGGCGGCGCTCGAGAACCAGATGTGGCCGCCGTGCTGCTTCACGATGCCGTGGCACGTCGCGAGCCCGAGCCCCGATCCCTTGCCCGGCTCCTTGGTCGTGAAGAACGGCTCGAACACGTACTGCCGGATGGCGTCCTCGATGCCCTGCCCGGTGTCCGTGACCGTGAGCTCCACGTAGTCGCCCGGCTCGAGCTCCGGCGTCCGCTCGGCGTCGCCCGCGCCGATCGTCGTGTTCGCTGTCTCGATGGTCAGGCGGCCCCCGGCGGGCATCGCGTCGCGCGCGTTCACGACGAGGTTCATGAGCAGCTGCTCGAACTGGCCCCGATCGATGTGGATGGGCCAGACCTGGCTCCCCGGCAGCACGGCGAGCTCCACGTCCTCGCCGACGAGCGGGCGGAGGAGCGGCTCGACGCCGAGGATGAGCGCGTTCGGGTCGACCACGGTCGGCTGGATGAGCTGCTTGCGCGCGAAGGTGAGCAGCTGCCGCGTGAGCGCCGCGGCGCGCTCCGCGGCGGTGCCGATCTGCGTGAGGTGATCGAGGATGGGCGACGACGGCGGCACCTTGCGCACCGCGAGCTCCCTGTGCCCGAAGATCGCGGTGAGCATGTTGTTGAAGTCGTGCGCGACCCCGCCGGCGAGGCGCCCGATCGCCTCGAGCTTCTGGCTGTGCAGGAGCTGCTCCTCGAGGCGCCGGCGCTCGGTGATGTCGAGGCTCGTGCCGACGAGCCCGGTGATCGCCCCCGTGTCGTCGGTGAGCAGCTGCGCCGCCATCTGCATGTGCCGCAGCTCCCCGGTCGACGGGCGCACGACGCGGCACTCGACGGGGCTCGCGATGCCGAGCGGCGAGGCGCTCTCCGCGCCGCCGAAGACGCGGTGGCGGTCCTCCGGGTGGATGAGGCCCGCGAAGAGCTCGAACGTCGGGCGCACGGACGGGTCGACGCCGAGGAGCTGGTAGAGCTCCTCGGACCAGCGGATGGTCCGCGACGCGAGGTCGTAGGACCAGCTGCCCACGAGGGCGATGCGCTGCGCCTCCTTCAGCATGCGCTCGCTGCGGCGGAGCTCCTGCTCGGCGCGGCGGCGCTCGGTGAGGTCGACGATCGCGCCGAAGAAGCGGGTGGGCGGGCCCGCCCCCTCGATGACGGGCAGGCTGCTCAGGAGGCACTCCCGCACCGCGCCGTCCCGGTGGCGCACGCGGAACGCGCTCGCGCCCGATCCCTCTCCGGTCTCGATCGCCTGCCGCATGCCGGCGTGCATCCGCTCCCTGTCGTCGGGGTGGATGGCCGCGAGGAACGTCTCCGTCGACGGCCTGTCCGTCGCGGGGTCGTAGCCGAGGATCCGGAAGAGCTGCCGCGACCAGGTGACGTGGTTCGAGCCGAGCTCCCAGAGCCAGTTGCCCATCTGCGCCGCGTGCTCGGCCTCGTCGATCCGTGCCTCCCACCCGATGGAGGCGGGGCCCCGCGCGCTGCTCGGATCCGCGGCGGAGGCGCGCTGGCGTGACGCGTGGGCGTCGGACAGCGCCTGCTCCAGCTCGGCGACGCGCGCGCGGAGTGAGTCCAGCTCACGGTCACGGCTCGCCGCCGCGCTCATGGCCGTCCTGCTCCTCGTCGTGACGTCGCGGTGCTCATGCCGCGCATTGTATGCCGCGGCGCGCCCCGCGGGGGATCCCTCTTCTGCGGCCCATGCCGCGAGCGCGGCTAGCTCCGTCGGCGCACGAGCAGCGTACGCGTGATCTCCACGACCTTTTCCTTGACCCTGCCGTCGGTCTTTCCGAGCTCGGGGGTGAACAGATCGGCCCCTTGCTCGAGCAGCGCGCGCGGCGGCGTGTTCTTCACGCCGACGATCCGGAAGGTGACGCTCCCGGCGCCTGCGCCGGCCTCTTCACGGGCGATCACCTTCGACGCGGCGAAGAGCGTGTCGCCCGCGAGCACGCCGCTCGGGTGGGCCCCGTCGTCGAGGCCGAGGTCCCAGACGCCGCACCCGGCGGTGTCCCGGCTGGAGAGCGCGAGCACCCAGGACAGCACGAGCCCCCCGTGGACGACGCGCGTCTTCGCGAAGGAGCTCGTCCTGCAGTACTGCTCGTCGAGGTGCAGCGGGTGGGAGTTGCGCAGGAGGGTCGCGAGCTGCATGTGCTCGCTGTCGCCGACGGTCCGGCCGACCTCGTGGGTGAGCACGTCGTCCACCTCGAAGTCGTCCCAGAAGCAGGCGAAGCCGCCGTGGCGCGCCGGCGGCGGCAGCGGGCCGTCGAGCTCCTTCGGCAGGCGCGCCGGGGTCCCGTCCGGCTGCACGATCGCGTGCGGCGCGTCGGCGGGGCGCTCCGCGACGCGGCCGGGGGGCACGAGCGCCTTGCGCTCGAACGAGCAGACGAGCAGCCCGTCCTGGTTCACCACCTGCGTCCTGACGTGGACGACGCCCTTGTCGCCCGTCGAGACCGGCTTCTTGCCGATGACCATCGAGCTCGCGCGCAGCGTGTCCCCTGGATAGCAGGCCTCCGGGAACCGCACGTCGATGTACGCGAGGTGGGCGATCGCCTGCTCGCTCACGTCGTGAACGCTGAAGGAGATCCCGAGGTTGAGGAGCAGCAGCGGGCTCACCGGCCTGTCCCTGAGCCCCGCCGATCTGGCCGCGACCCGGCTCGAGTAGGTCGGGATCGCGTCCTGGAACGAGGCCGCGAAGAGCGCGAGCATCCCCTCGTCCACGGTGACGTCCCAGGGGTGGGCGTACACCGCGCCCACCGTGAAATCGTCGAGCTTGCGGCCGTAGCGAGGAGAGCGGACGCGGACCATCGGTCCGCGCGATGATGGCACAGGCGCGCACCGCTGACGACGGCGCCGCTCGCGCACACGCCTGCGCGCGCTCGCCCTCGTCCACGGCGCGCTCCGCCGCGGCGGGGCGGGCCCGTTCAGGGCAGCGATCCCTCGAGCAGGGCGCGCGCGATGCCCTGCGCGAGCACCTCCTGCGTGCCCAGGTGGAAGGAGAGGCTGCGGGCGTCGAGCAGGAGCCGCGCCGGGACCGAGCCCTCGGCGTAGCCGTTCGCCCCGTGGATCTGCATGCAGGCGTCGGCGGCGTCCCAGGCTGCGCGGCTCGAGAACAGCTTGGCCATCGCGGACGTGAGCTCGCACGGCTGTCCCGTGTCCGCGGCCTGCGCGGCGGCGCGCGTGAGCTGGCGCGCGGCCGCGACGCGGGTGATGAGCCCGCCGAGCCGGTGCGCCACGCGCGGGAAGGAGATGAGCTGCGACCCGAACTGCACGCGCGTCTTGGCCCGCTCGAGCGCGAGCTCCAGGGCGGCCTGCGCCACGCCCACGCCGCACGCCGCCGCGTAGACGCGGCCGATCACGAGCGACCGCTGGATCTGGGCGATCCCCTCGCCTTCGCGCTCGCCGAGCAGGGCCTCGCGGCCGACCTGGAGCCCCTCGATCCGGAGCTCGTAGTGTCCCATGCCGCGCTGCCCGAGCGCCCGCACCTCGGCCCCGGCGATCCCTGCGTCCGGGAAGTCGGCGCCCGGCGCGCCGCGCCGCTTGGCGACGGCGAAGAGGCTCGGCCCGAGCGGCTGCTGTCCCTGTCCGCCCGGCGTCGTGGTCCTCGCGAGGGTGAGCACGAGGTCGGCGCGTGACGCTCCGGTGACCCATGCCTTCTTGCCGGTGATGAGGTAGCTGCCGTCGGCCTGGCGCTCGGCGCGCGTGGCGACGCGCGCGAGGTCCGACCCGTAGGCGGGCTCCGAGAACGCGAGGGCGCAGCGCGCCTCGCCGCCGGCGACGCGCGGCAGCCAGGTCCTGCGCTGGAGGTCGGTGCCGGATCGGGCGATGAGGTCCATCGCGATGGAGGCTGTCATGGTGAGCACGCCGAAGCCGAGCGAGCCGCGCGCGAGCTCCTCGACGGCGGCGGCCATGGCGGCCGCGCCGAGCCCGTCGCCGCCGTGCTCGGGCGCGGTGGCCAGCCGGAACACCCCGAACTCCCCCATACGGCGGACGATCGACTCCGGGATGAGCCCGTTGCGCCGGTGGATCTCCGGGGCGAGCGGCTCGACGAGGCGCTCGACGAAGTCGCGCATGTTGTGCCGTATCCATCCGACGCGCTCGTCCTCTGCGCCGCCGCAGCCGGGGATCCCGTGCTCGGCGGCCGTGCGCACGAGCGACGCCACGGCGGCGCCCGAGCCGGCGTCGCGCGCCCACGCGGCGACCGCGGGGTGTCCGATCGCCTTGGCGACCTCGTCATCGCGGAGCTCGAGCTCGCCGAGCGGCGCGACCTCTCCGCCCCCCAGATCGACGCCCCCGCGCAGCGACAGGAGCAGCGTCCCTGCGTGGGCCTCGGCGACGACCCTGGCCTCGCCGCCCGCCTCGCAGGCCCAGCTGGCGAGCGCCCGGCAGGCCTCGATCTCCGCGGAGAGGTGGGCGAGCGCGTGAGCGGCGAGCTGGTGTCGATCGAGCAGCATCCGTGACACGTGCAGCGGCACGGCGGCGCTGCCGGCGCGGACGAAGCTCGCGCTCCTTGGCGCGCCCCGCAGGCCGGCGTTCGTCGGGCTCCCGACGTCCACCACCCGGTCCCGGAGCCGCCCGCGCGCGACGCGCGCGAGCTGCTCGACGGAGGTGATCGCCTCGCGCATTCCCCCCGGGCTATCGGCCTCGAGTTTGCGAGAAACGATGGTGGCGTGTTGCTCCCGAATCGCCCTCATCCCCAATCCCCCCGATCGCGGACTACGACCCACCCCTTATTTCACAAGACGCAGGGCGACCACCTCTGCGCCGCTCCACGGTCCTACCCACCGCGACAGGCGCGGAGAGGCTCGCCGAGAATGGCATCTCAACCAGTGTTCGTCGAGCCGGCCCGCACGCTCTCTGTCTCGATTCGACAGCGCTAAGGCCCTTCCCGAAGCCCCTTTTCCTCTTCCGTCCGGCGACGCGCAACCACGCCTGTTCCTCCGCAGATCCTAAGTCTCGGACGGCGCCCCTCGAACGACCGTAGGCCCCGCGCGAACACCCCCGCCACGGAGCCGGGCGCCCCGGGCAGAGGCCGCTACATGGAGCTCACGCTCGGGAGCGCCGCGTCCCGGATCTTGCAGGCCCGGAGGAGCCTGTCGCCCAGCTCGACCACCCACGACCGCGCGGCGTCGGCCCGCGGGCACTGCGGCACCGACTCGACAGCGTCCTGGATGAGCCGCTGCAGCAGCCGGGTCGTACCGGAGAGCCCGAGCTCCAGCGCCGTGTTCGGCCGTCCGAGCGCCCCGTCCCGCCCCGCCGGCTTGCCCATGTCCTCCGGCTGGCCGATCAGGTCGAGCACGTCGTCCGCGACCTGGTACGCCTCGCCGATGCGCTGCCCGAGGTCGCCCCAGGCGGCCCCGTCCTGGCCCGCCGAGAGCGCGCCCAGGGCCGCCGCCGCCTCGAACAGCGCCCCCGTCTTCGCGCGCCGGTAGGCCGACAGCGGGACCTTCGCCTCCGACTCCCACGCCTGCCCGGCGATGATCCCCTGGGGCATCCCGACGCCGCCCGCGAGCACCTCGAAGAACCGGACCGCCCTCCGCGCGTCGGACACGCCGCTCGCCACCGCGTGGAAGGCGCCGCGCGCGAGCGCCTCGAAGGCGAGCACGATCAGCTGATCGCCGGCGAGCACCGCGATCGGCACGCCGAAGGCCCGGTGGACCGAGGGCTGGCCGCGCCGGATCGGCGCGTCGTCGAAGCAGGGGAGATCGTCGTGGACCAGCGACGCGCAATGGATGAGCTCGACCGCCGCCGCCGCCGCGTCGGCGACCTCCGGCGCAGGATCGCCATAAGCCGAGGCCACGGCCAGGCACAGCCGTGGCCGGAAGCGGGCGCCCCCGGGGAAGACGGCGTGGTGCGTCGCCGCCAGCAGACCGGGCGGCGACGCGGGCGAGGAGAGCGACTCGATGGCGACGCGGAGGACGCGCTCGATCCGGCGATCGAAATCCATAACAGGCGACTTTTGACGAGGTTCAGGTTATTGTCAATGGTTTGAACAACGCTTACACAAAGCATAGACAAACCGTCCGCGACGGGTAAACTACGGCTCCATGGCGGACAAGGGAGATCGCGTCGTGGTGATCGGCGGGGGCATCGGCGGGCTGACCGCGGCCGCGCTCCTGGCATCGAACGGGCTCGACGTCGTGCTACTCGAGCGGGCGGCGCGCGTCGGCGGAAAGATACGCGAGGTGGACCTCGGGGGTCGCCGCCTCGGCGCCGGCCCGACGGCGCTCACGATGCGGTGGGTCTTCGACGAGATCTTCGCGTCGCTCGGGCTCTGCTTCGGGGACCAGGTGCCGCTCCGCCCTGCCGGGACGCTCGCGCGCCACGTCTGGCCGGACGGGTCGACGCTCGATCTCTTCGCCGACGTCGAGCGCACCGCGGACGCGATCGGCGCGCTCGCGGGGGCGCGGGAGGCGGACGGGTACCGCCGGTTCTGCCGGTACGCGCGCGAGATCTTCGACGTGGTGGAGGCGCCGTTCCTGCGCGCGGAGCGGCCCACGCTCAAGACGATCCTGAGCACGGCGGGCAGCCTGGGCCTCGGCGGGATGATGAAGATCGACGGGCACCGCACCCTCCACCGCGCGCTCGGCGACTTCTTCGCGGACCGGCGCCTCTTGCAGCTGTTCGGGCGCTACGCCACCTACTGCGGCTCGTCGCCGTACCTCGCGCCGGCGACGCTGAGCGTGATCGCGCACGTGGAGCGCGAGGGCCTCTGGCTCCCCGAGGGCGGGATGTACCGGGTGGCCGAGGCGCTCGCCGCGGCCGCGACCCGCGCCGGGGCGACCCTGCGCTGCGGCGCGCGCGTCGCCGCCATCGAGGAAGGCCGCGGCCGCGCGCGGGGCGTCGTGCTCGAGGGCGGCGAGCGCATCGAGGCCGACGCGATCGTGATGAACGCCGACCCGGCGGCGCTGCGGAGCGGCCTGTTCGGCCAGCGCGTCGCCGGCAAGGCGCCGGCGAGCGCGCCGCGGTCGCTCTCGGCGGTCACCTGGGCGCTCGTGGCCGAGGTGAGCGGCATTCCCCTCCTCCGGCACAACGTCTTCTTCTCCGGGGACTACGAGGCCGAGTTCCGCGACCTCTTCGAGCGCGCCACGGTCCCGCGCGACGCCACGGTCTATGTCGGCGCCGAGGACCGCTGGGACGAGCCGTCGCCGGGGCCCGGCGGGGCCGCGGCCGGCGCGCCCCCGGAGGCGCACGCCGGAGAGCGTCTGTTCTTCATCGTCAACGCCCCCGCGACAGGTGATATGCACACCCCCTCATCCACGGAGATCCAAGAATGCGAGCAGCGTGTGTTCCATCGACTGCAGAGGTCCGGCCTCTCGCTGAAGAGCGCGGGCCCCTCCCCGGTGGTGACGACGCCGGCGGACTTCGAGCGCATGTTCCCGGCGACGGGGGGCGCGCTGTACGGGCCGGTGTCCCACGGGTGGAGCTCCACCTTCGCGCGCCCGGCCTCGCGCTCGAAGCTCCCGGGCCTGTACTTCGCCGGCGGGAGCGCGCACCCGGGGGCGGGCGTGCCGATGGCGGCGCTGAGCGGCCAGCTCGCGGCGCGGAGCGTGATGGAGGACCTCGCTTCGACCTCGAGATCCCGAGCGGCGGCTACGCCTGGTGGTACCTGGACGCGGTGAGCGACGACGGCCGGAGCGCGATCACGATCATCGCGATGCTCGGGAGCGTCTTCTCGCCGTACTACGCCAGGGCCCGCGCGCGCGGCGCCGCGGACCCGCTCATGCACTGCGCGATGAACGTCGCGCTGTACGGCCCGCGCGCCGATCGCTGGGCGCTGACCGAGCGGCCGCGGGGCGCCGTCTCCAGGTCGCCGCGGTCGCTCGCCATCGGCCCGAGCCTGATGGAGTGGTCCGGGGGCGAGCTCCGCGTCACCTTCGACGAGATCACGGCGCCGGTGCCCTCGCGGCTCTCCGGGACGGTGCGCCTCCGCCCGTCGGCGCCCGAGCCCGCGACGCCGGGCGCGAGCGGCGCGCAGCCCGGGGTCGCGCTGGACGGCCGGGGGCGCCATCGCTGGTCGCCGATCGCGCCGATCGCGCGCGCCGACGTCGAGCTCACGCACCCGTCGCTGCGCTTCTCCGGCAGCGCCTACCTCGACACGAACGCCGGCGACGAGCCGCTCGAGCGCGCCTTCGAGCGCTGGACCTGGTCGCGCGCGCTCGGGGCGGACGGCATCGCCCTCACCTACGATGTCCGGCGCCGCGACGGCACGCGCATGCTCCTCTCGCCCGCGTTCGACGCGGGGGGCGGCGCGCGCGACCTCCCGCCGCTCACCCCGCGGCCGCTCGGCGACACGCGCTGGGGCATGGCGCGGGAGATCGCCGCCGACCCGGGCTCCGCGCCGCGGCTCCTCCGCACCTACGAGGACACGCCGTTCTACGCGCGTTCCCTCGCGGCCGCGACGTTCGGCGGCAAGCCGGCGATGGTCGTCCACGAGGCCCTCTCGCTCGACCGCTTCGCCAGCCCCTGGGTGCAGCTCCTCCTGCCGTTCCGCATGCGGAGGGCGCGATGACGCTCTCGCTCGCGATCTGGATCACCACGGCGCTCGCCGCCTTCGCGACGATGGAGGTGTGGGCCGCGCTCCTCCACGGCAGGGTCTGGCACCACGCCCTCTGGAGCATCCACCGCTCCCACCACACGAAGCGGCGCGGCGCCTTCGAGCAGAACGACGCGCTCGCGTTCCTCCACGCCCCGATCGCCGCCGGGCTCATCATCTACGGCTGCGAGGGCGCGCCGGGACCGCTGCGCGAGGCCGCGTTCGGCTTTGGCCTCGGCATGACCGCCTTCGGCCTCGCCTACCTCCTCGTCCACGACGGCCTCGTCCACCGGCGGCTCCCGGTCTCGGGCCTCGCGCGCATCCCCTACCTCGCGCGCGTCCGCGACGCGCACCGCGTCCACCACAGCACCGGGGGCCCGCCGTACGGCCTGTTCCTCGGGCCCCTCGTCCTCGCGCGCCGGGCAGCGGCGGGCGCCGCGCCCGGACGCCCCTCGACGGGCGCCGCGCCCGGGCGCCCCTCCGCCGGAGCCCCCCTCGGCGAGCGCGCCCCTCAGCGGGCGCGGTAGAGCTCCCGCGCGAGCCCCGCCCCCCAGCGGCCGAGGGCCCGGAGCGGCAGCGCGCTCACGACCTCGCGGTACACCTCGGGCCGCCGCGCCGCTGTCTCGCGCAAAAATCTAACAAAATCGCCAGGTTGCATCTCATCGCGCAGCAGCGCCGCGTACGCGTCGTTGCCCATCGCGTGGAGCACCGCGAACGCCGTGTTGAGGAGCGCGTTCATCTCCCCTGCCCTCGCCCCGCCGGCCGGCCTCGCCATCAGGGCCGCGAGCGCGCCCGTGCCCGAGTGCACCGGCGCGTCGCGCGCCGCGCTGGGCGCGCCCGGATCCAGCGCCGCGCGCGCCAGGTCGGCGGCCGTCGCCGCGAGCTCGCGCACGTTCGCGCCGAAGCCGCAGAACGTCAGCGGCGAGTGCCGCGCCGCCGCGTCCCCCACGAGCCGCACCCGCCGCCCCGGCGCGCGCGGCGCGGCCGACAGCCGCGACCAGCCGGGGATGAACCCGAACGTCGGCCGGACGAGCCGCGCGTCGCCCTCCTTGTACCGCGCGAGGAGCCGGAAGAACCGCGCGTAGAGCGACAGCAGCGCGCCCGGCCCGACGTCCCCGGAGCGCGCGTAATAGAAGAGGTAGACGGTCGTCTCGCCCGGCCGCCCCGGGAACGCCTCCCAGAGGTGCTGCCTGCCCTCCTCGACGTCCTCCGTCGTGGCGAGGATCTCGCCGACATCCGGCCGGATCCGGCGCTCCCCGTCGCCCTCCGCGAGCCCCGCGAGCACGCCGCCCACGGTCGGGCAGACAAGGTCCGCGGTCGCGTGGGGGCTCGCGGCGCCGCGCGCGTCGACGAGGAGCCGCGCCGACAGGTCGCGCGGCGCGGCGCCCGCCCGCGCCTCGGCCACGGCGAGCGCGACGGCGTCCGGCCCCTCCGCGTGCCCGAGGAGCGCGTGCCCGTCGAGCAGCGCCACCCCGAGCGCCTCGGCCCGGGCCCGCGCCGCGGCGAGCAGCCCCCCGGCGTCGATCGCGTGGTCGAGCACGCCGCGCACCGGGTACGTCCCGCCGCCGTGCCAGCGGCACAGCCCCTCGACGTAGCGGGCGACAACGAGCCGCTCCACCTCGCCCTGCGCGAAGATCCCCGACGCCGACAGCGCGGCCACCTCGGCCGTCCCGGCGTTCCACTCGCGGTGCGCCGCGCCGATCCGCGCCCTGTCGAGCACCGCGACCCGCAGCCCGGCCGACGCGAGCATCGGCGCGAGCAGGAGCGACAGCCCGCCGCCGGCGATCACCACGTCGTAGTCGGCCGCCGCGCCCCGGTCCGGCGGCCGCGGCGCGCGCCCGAGGCCCGTCTGCGGCGCCGGCGCGACCCGCGCCGCGTCGAGGTGCTCCAGGCGCGCGAGCAGCGCCTCGCCGCCCGCCTCGCGCACGCGCCCACGCGCCGCGTCGAGCTCCCGCGCCGCCGCGCCCGTCGGGCCGCCTGCCCCGGCCCTCATCGCGCCGCCTCCAGGAGGAAGCGGACCTCGTCGAGCGGCGGCGCCGCGCCGTGCGCGCGCTCCTCCTCCGGCGCGACCGGGCTGCGGAGGAGCGCCTGCAGCACGAGCCACATCTTGCGGCCGGGCGACACAACGGCGCGCGCCGACACCGAGTCGAAGCCGCGGCGCGCGATGACGCGCCCGATGTCGGCGTAGATGAGCCGCGCCGCCTGGATCGCGGCGCGGCAGTCGCGCGGCAGCATCGGGATGCCGGCGCCCGCGCGGCGGTAGAGCACCTCCGCCTCGGCGAGCAGCCGCGCCACGACGCGCCCCAGCCGGTCGTCGAACGCGGGCCGCGCGAGCCAGGCGTCCGGCTCGATCCCCGCCTCTCGCAGCCACGCGAGCGGCAGGTAGATCCGCCCGCGCTGGGCGTCCTCCCCGATGTCGCGCGCGATGTTCGTGAGCTGCATGGCGACGCCCAGGTCGCACGCCCGCGCGAGCGCGTCGGGCCCCCGCGCCCCCATGAGCGTCGACATCGTCGCGCCCACGGTGCCCGCCACGCGCGCGGCGTAGGCGTTCAGCTCCGAGAGCGTCTCGTAGCGGCGCCCCGCCGCGTCCCACGCGAGCCCCTCGAGCAGCGCCTCGATGAACGCGCGCGGCAGCCCGTGCTCCGCCATCACGTGGGCGAGCGCCCGGTCGACGGGGCTGTCGTCCGGCGCGCCCGCCGCGGCGCGCGCGAGCCGCTCGCGCAGCGCCGCGACCGCCGCCGCGGCCGCCGACGGCGGGGCGTGCTCCCCGAGCTCGTCGACCGCGTCGTCGGCGACCCGGCAGAACGCGTAGAACGCCGCCGCCGGCTCCCTCACGCGCGGCGGCAGCAGCAGCGCCGCGGCGGCGAAGCTCTTCGACCCCTTGCGGAGCAGCGCCCTGCACGCGGCGAAGTCCGCCGCCGACGCCTCAACGGAACTTCGATGCATCCGGCACCACCCGATCCAGCACGCGCGCCGACGAGAGCACCCCGGGAAGCCCGGCCCCTGGGTGCGTCCCTGCCCCGACGAGATAGAGATGCTCGATGTCCTCGCTCGCGTTGTGGGGCCGGAAGAAGGCGCTCTGCGTGAGCACCGGCTCCGGGCCGAACGCCGCGCCGCGGAACGACAGCAGCCGGTCCTGGAAGTCCTGCGGCGTGAGGAGCCGCGAGCTCGCGAGCGCGCCACCGAGCCCTGGCAGGACGGTCGCCTCGAGCAGCGCCGCGATGGAGCGCCTGTAGCGCTCCTGGGTCGCGGGCCAGTCCGTGCCGCTGAGCAGGTTCGGCACCGGCGACAGCACGTAGAACGCGTCGCAGCCGGGCGGCGCGAGGGCCGGGTCCGTGGCGGTCGGCCGGTGCAGATAGAGGCTGAAGTCGTCTGCGAGCACGTGCTTCTCGAAGATGTCCTCGAGCAGCGGCCTGTACCGCGGCCCGAGGAGGATCGTGTGGTGCGCGACGTCCGGGTACTGCCGGCGCGTGCCGAAGTACCACACGAAGAGGCTCATCGAGTAGCGCTGCCGCTCGATGCGCCTGTCGGTCCAGCGCTTCCGCGCCTCGGGCGCCACGAGGTGCCTGTAGGTCCACGCCGAGTCCGCGTTCGAGACGACGACGTCGGCCGAGAGCCGCTCCCCCGACGCGAGCTCGACGCCCCGGGCGCGGCCGCCCTCCACGGCGATGCGCCGCACCTCGGCGCCGCACCGCACCGATCCGCCGAGCCCCTCGATGAGCGACACGAGCCCGCGCACCAGCGCGCCCGTGCCGCCGATCGGGAAGTGCACGCCCCAGTTGCGCTCGAGGAACGCGATCAGGCTGTAGATCGAGGTGGTCGAGAACGGGTTCCCGCCGACGAGCAGCGGGTGGAAGCTCAGCACCTGGCGCAGGCGGTCGTCCTTCACGTGCTTCGCGACGAGCCCGTACACCGTGCGGTAGCTCTCCAGCCGCATCATGTCGGGCACGATTCGCGCCATGTCCGTCCACGACCCGAACGGCACGTGGGCGAGCTCCTCGAACCCGACGCGGAAGATCGCCTCGCTCGTCTTGACGAAGCGCTCGTAGCCCGCGACGTCGCCGGGTGACAGGCGCGCGACCTCGGCGCGCATCGCGGCGGCGCCGCCCGTGTAGTCGAAGGTCACGCCGTCGTGGAAGCGGATCCGGTAGAACGGCGTCACCGGCCGCAGATCGACGTCGTCGGCCAGGTTCCGGCCGCAGAGCTGCCAGAGCTCCTCGAAGAGGAACGGCGCCGTGATCACGGTCGGCCCCGCGTCGAAGGTGAAGCCGTCCTGGCGGTGCACGTACGCGCGCCCGCCCGGCTCGTCGAGCTTCTCGACGACGGTGACGTCGTAGCCCCGCACCCCGAGCCGCACGGCCGCCGCGAGGCCCCCGAACCCGCTGCCGATCACGACGGCCCGCGGCGCGCGCGGCGCCCCGCGGGCACCCGTGGCGCGCGACGCCTGCCGCGGGGCGGCCCCGTCGTCGCCCGGCGAGGGGCCGGGCCGCTCTTCATGCGCCGAAGAAGCGCTGGTGTTTCGCATGGTGCCGAGGATAATGTTTGTACTAGCCTTTGACAAAGGCGAAAACATCTGCGCAAGCTGGCCTTCCTGGGGTTGCGCCGCCCGTCGGCTCGGTGCTTCGAGCCGGCGCTGGCGGCCGCGGCTCGGCGGGTCCACCAGGGTTGTTCACTTGAGCCGTTACAGAATCCATGCCGTCTCCAAGATGTGTGGCGTGACGTCGGCGACGCTGCGCGCGTGGGAGCGTCGTTACGGCGTGCCGTCCCCTGCGCGCACGGCGTCGGCGTATCGCCTGTACAGCGATGACGATGTCGCGGTGATCAAGAAGATGCGCGACTACGTGAACGGCGGGATGGCCGCGGCCGAGGCGGCGCGCATGGTGCGCGAGACGGAGGTGCCCCGCGCGCCGGCGCACATGAACGGCGGCGACGCGTTCGCGGGCGCGAGCGATCGCATCGTCGACGCAGCGATCCGGTTCGACCCGGACGGCCTCGAGGCCGAGGTGAACCGGGCCCTGTCGCTCGGCCCTTCGGTGACGATCTTCGAGCGCGCGCTCGGCCCGGCGCTCGAGCGCATCGGCGACCTCTGGCACGAGGGGAAGATCACGGTCGCGCAGGAGCACCTCGCCTCGCAGGTCCTCGGCGCGACGTTGATGCACCTCCTGCGGCTGGCGCAGCCGGGCGAGAGCGGGCGGCGCGTGCTGCTCGCCGCCTTTGCCGACGAGGATCACGTGCTCGGGCTGTTCGGCGTCGGCCTGCGCTTCTGCGCGTGGGGTTTCCGCTCCATCGTGCTCGGCCCGAGGACGCCGCCTGCCGCGATCGCGCGCGCGGTCGAGTCGCTCGCGCCGGACATCATCGCGCTGACGGTCGCGATCCCGCCGCCGCCTCCGGCCGCGCGCGAGCTCATCGACGCCTACGCCGACGCCTGCCGGGGCGCCCCGTGGATCGTTGGCGGCGCGGGCTCCGAGGCGCTCCGGCCGTTCATCGAGGCGCGCGGCGGCCTCGTGGCGGCCCCGGAAATGGCGGAGATCCGCGCGCAGGTCGAGTCCGCGCTGCTCTCGCGCCGGCGCCGCAAGGACGCGAGCTGAGCGCGCGCCCCGCGCCGGCCTGTGCGCGCGCCGCGGTCAGCCGTCGACCTCTTTGCGGAGCAGGTCGAGGACCCTTGTCTGCGCCTCGGGCTTGAGCTTGCCCTCGGCCGCGAAGAGCACCTGGCCGTTCTTGCCGACGAGGATGACGTTGCTGATGCCGCGGCGGAGCCGGTAGGCCTCGCGGAAGGTGCCGTCCCAGTCGCAGTAGATGGTCGCGCCGACCTTCCGCGACTCGTCGCGGATGGCGTCCTTCACGAACCCTTTCGCCGGCCAGAAGTCGTAGGAGCTCACGTCGGCGATGGCCGTGACGGCGATGGAGCGCTTGTAACGGTCGCCCTTCGCGAGCTTCGCCAGCGCGTCCTTGAGCGCCTGGTTCTGCGTCGTCGAGTCCTTGTCCTCGTAGACGATGAGGATCGGCTTGCCCCGCAGCGCCTTGAGCTGGAGCTCGCGGCCGTCGGCGTCCTCGACGCGGGCGTTCGGCGCCCGATCGCCCACAGGCGGCAGCGCCAGCGCGGCGCCCGAGACCAGCGCGACGGCCAGCGCCGCGGCGGAGGCGGCCGAGAGGAGGCGGGCGGGCCGCGGGCGGCGGGGAGCGGGCGGGCGGATCGGCATGTCCATGGTTTGTAGCATTTTCTCGAGCGTGACTCCAGGGTTGTTCAACGCTGGTCGATCTCCCGGGCTGTCGCTGCTGGAGGCGTCCTTGGGTGTCCTGGAGGTTCTTCTGGGGGGAGTGGCGATGCCCGTCGAGCTCGTCTTCCTCCCGGTCCGGCGCGGTGAGCGGGAGGGTCGGCGCGGCTCTTGACACCCCCGGCGCCGTGCAAAGATTGGGCGGTGCGAGGAGACCGGCTCTCGGAGCCAAGGTCCCGTAACACTACAACAAATGGGCCGTCGCGAGCAGGGTGACGGCGCCGCGGGCGAGGCCCCGGCGCGCGCCGCGCGCGGGGGTCATGGAGGAGTCGTCATGCTGAACCGGTACACGGATTTCGATCGCACGTTTGCCATGATGGATGAGCTCCGCCGGCGAATGGATCGGGCGTTCGAGGAGTACGACGCGCCTCGCCCGTCGCTCCGCGGCGAGTTCGACCAGTCGCCGCGGTACACGCCTGGGCCGCGCATCCACCTGTTCGACACGGGCAGCGCGCTTGTCGTGAAGGCCGATCTTCCGGGTCTGGCGGAGAAGGACGTCCAGATCTCGCTCAACCAGGACGTCCTGACCGTGAGCGGAGAGCGCAAGTCGGACGCGCCGGAGGGCTATCTCGTCCACCGCAGGGAGCGGGGCGGGGTGCGTTTCAGCCGGAGCTTCACGCTGCCGAGCAAGGTCGACCCCGAGAAGACCTCTGCGGTCCTCAGGAACGGCGTGCTGACGCTGACGCTGAACAAGGCCGCCGAGGCGCAGCCGCGGCAGATCACGGTGACGGCGCGCTGAGGGGCAGACGGAGGCAGACCGAGAGGAGAGAGACGATCCGGCGAGCAGCGGATCTGGAATGTACCGAGGAAGGAGTGATGAAGATGAGCACCGATCGCAACTTGACCCACCGTGCTGAGAGCAACCCTGAGAAGATCCAGCAGCGCCCTGCAGTGCCCCCCGCGGTGGACATCTACGAGAACGCCGACGAGCTCCTTGTCGTGGCGGATCTCCCGGGTGTGACGCAGGACAAGCTGGCCATCCGCCTGGAGAAGGGGGAGCTGACGTTCGAGGGCCGGCGCACCGAGGCGGCCGAGCGCGAGCAGAGCGCGGACAACCTGCCGGACTTCCGTCGCAGCTTCGTGGTCCCGCAGGGCATCGATTCGGAGAAGATCGCCGCGGAGCTCCAGGCGGGCGTCCTGCGGATCCACCTGCCGAAGAGCGCGTCGCTCAAGCCCCGTCAGATCCCGATCAGCGCGGGCTGATGTGGTGTGTCAGAGGCACCGCGTCGCCGGCGACCGGCGGCCCCCTCGGGGCGGCGTCGGGCCGGCGCGCGGTGCCGTCGCGGATGGGAGCTGGGGGGGGCGTGCGAGGATCAGGTGTTGCCGGGCGAGGAGGACTGCGACGAGAGGGGCGAGGAGGACTGCGACGGCGTGGGGTGCAGCGAGGTCGTGTGGGCCAGAATCTTTGGCACGGGGCCTCTCCAGTGACAGAGCGGTGCCACACCTCGTGCTGCATTGCTTCGCGTGCAGGCTCAAGGGTCCGGTGATGGCGGCACCCTACCTTCGACCGTCAGCGTCCACTTCGCCTCCTCGCCGCACGCGGTGCCATCCACATGACGCACCTCGAGGATGAACCAGCGGTGGTCGTCCGGCCCAATACGGTCATTCCAGGTTGTCGTGAATGACTCAGGCGTTCCTTGCCCCCTCACGCCGGACACGAAGCAATCCGGCGCATTCACCTCGATCTCCCCTTGGTAGACAATCAGATCGAAATTCATCCCCGGCGGAGAGGTGAGCGTCGCTTTGAAGCGCTCGGAGGTGGGCCAGTTCGCCTCATCGATGACACGGACCTTGAACCACCTCGACGTGGTTCCTGTCGCTGTCTCCATCGCCCAATCGGCGCCGTCATCGCCAGGGACCGTCCCGAGATCCTCTGCTCCAGCACACGTGTTCGGTGCAGCGTAATCGCATTCGGCCCCCTCACCCCCACCGCCCCCATCGCTGCTCCCGCCCTCGCCCCCATCGCTGCTCCCGCCCTCGCCCCCGGCGCCGCCGACCCCGGTGGAACTCGAGCTCGAGCTCGCCCTCGAGCTCGAAGACGCATCCGCCCCTCCGGCGCCCCCTTCGCCTCCCCCGCCGCCGCTTCCGCCTCCACCGGCCTGCTCCTCGTAGTACCCGGGCATCAAGTCGTCGGTGCCGTTGGCGCACGCAGCGAGGGTGAGGAGGAGCGCAGGAGCGACGAGCAGCCGGCAGGGCGTGTGCATCGAGAGCATTCTATCTGCTCTCGCGAGAGCGGTCCAAGGAAGCACCGGGGTGAATTGAGATACCGTGACGACGCGCACCATGGCCCCGTAACACCGACGACCTGCAGAGTTGTTCTCATTACCATAAACCTGTATTTCCGAGGAGGACACGAAGGCGCAGCGCAGTACGGGCGGCCGTCGGAAACGTCCTTGAACCACGTCTGGAACTCGGTGCCTTGCGCGCTGCGTGGGATGAGAGGACGTCGCGCCTCCCACTCCCATCCAGCAGGCCCATCCAGACGACCGCCGGACCCCGCGCCCCCTCCCGCGCCGCGCACCGTCCCCGCCCCACCAGCGCGCTTCCGCTCTGGCCGCACCTCGCGCCGGCGCACTTCCGCGCCGGCGCGCATTTCGATAGGCTCGCCGTCGCTGACGCTGAAGCCCACGCTCGACGCCCTGCTCTCGCTGCGCGCAAAGACGCTGCTGGCGATCGCCGCCACGCTGCTCGGGCTCAGCTTTGCCCTGTACGGCGTCTCGTCGAGGGCGCTCCTCGCCAACTCCATGGCCGCCGAGGCGCAGGATACGCGCCGCACCGCCCAGGTGGCCCTCAACCTGTTCAACCAGGCCATCCGCGACTTCAACGCGCGCTGGACCGACTGGAGCCAGTGGGACGACGCGCACGCGTTCGTGCAGGACGGCAATCAAGAGTTCGTCCGCTCGAACCTCGTCGCCGAGCTCTTCGACATCACCCGGATCGATCTCGCCGTCTTCGCCGACGCGGACGGAATCCCCGTGTACAGCACCGGCTACGATCACGCCACGAAGCGCTGGGCCCCGCTCCCGCGAGGCATCGCCGAGCGGCTCCGCGTCGGCGATCTCCTGTTCGGGCAGGACGCGCCGGCCAGCGCGGTCCGGGGCGGCATCGTCCTCCTGCCGGACGGGCCGATGCTCGTCTGCTCCCAGCCGAGCGTCGGCAGCTCGGGCCGCGGGCCGGTCGCCGGCTCCGTCACGTTCGGGCGCTTCTTGACCGACGCCGAGATCAAGCGCCTCACCGAGCCCGCCGGCCTCTCGCTCGCCGTGCGCCGCCTCGACGACCCCGACCTGCCCGCCGACTTCCTCGAGGCGCGCGCCGCCATGACGGGCCGCGAGGCGATCCTCGTCCACCCGCTCGGCGAGGACCGGATCGCCGGGTACACCGTCCTCGATGACCTCGACGGCCGGCCGGCGCTGCTCCTGCGCGTCGACAACGACCGGGCGATCCTCAGGATGGGCCACGACACGCTGCGCTACCTCGTGCTCGTGACGGTGCTCGTCGGGCTGGTCTTCGGGGGCGTCACCCTGCTGCTCCTGGAGAAGCTCGTCCTCTACCGGCTCGCCCGGCTCAGCAGGGAGGTCACCGAGATCGGCGGCGTCGGCGACCTCTCGGCGCGGATCGAGATGCCGGGCACCGACGAGCTGTCGCGCCTCACCGGGTCGATCAACGGCATGCTCTCGGCCCTCGAGACGAACGCCCGGCGGCAGAGCCAGCAGAAGGCCGCCCTCGAGCAGGCGAAGGCGGCGGCGGAGCGGGCCCACGAGCGCTCGGACCGGCTCCTCCTCAACATCCTGCCGAGCTCCATCGCCGAGCAGCTGAAGGAGCACGAGCGGCTCATCGCCGAGCACTTCGAGGAGGTGACCATCCTCTTCGCGGACATCGCCGGCTTCACCTCCCTCGCCGCGCGGCAGGGCCCGGCGGAGCTCGTCGGCCTGCTCAACCGGATGTTCTCGTCGTTCGATCAGCTCGCCGAGCAGCACGGCCTGGAGAAGATCAAGACCATAGGAGACGCCTACATGGTCGTCGGCGGGCTGCCGTCGCAGCGCCCCGATCACGCGAGGGCGATAGCGCGGATGGCCCTCGCGATGACCTGCGCCATGGACCAGTTCCTGGCCGACGACGGCGAGCCGTTCCGGCTGAGGATCGGCATCAACACCGGGCCTGTCATCGCCGGGGTGATCGGCAAGAAGAAGTTCAGCTACGACCTCTGGGGCGACGCGGTGAACGTCGCGAGCCGCATGGAGTCGAGCGGAGAGCCCGGGAGAATCCAGGTGAGCGAGGCGAGCTATGCCCGGCTCGTGGGGGACTTCCTCCTCGAGGAGCGGGGCCTCGTGACGATCAAGGGCAAGGGCGCGATGAAGACGTATTGGCTCGTCAGCGAGACGACACCGCAGTAGCGCCGCGCGGCGCCCACGCGGCCCGCGCCAAGGCCACGATTGACAAGGCCTGGCGGGCGTGCAAAGGCTGCCCCTCTCCCCTCCCCGCCCGATGTCAGAAAAGGAGCGACGCGCCCTCATGGACAAGCAGGCCTCGACCGAGACGACGCTTCCCGTCACCGTCCGCGAACCGGGCCCCGGAGAGGACCGCGACGAGCTCGTGCGCCTCCTGTTCGGCGAGGCCGCGGCGTCGGCCAGGCGGCCCGAGGAGTACGAGGCGCGCTATCCCCGGCGCGCGCTGCCCAAAGGCGCGATGGTCACCCGCTTCGCGCCGAGCCCCACCGGGTTCATGCACATCGGCGGCGTCTTCGTGTCGCTCATCAACAAGCGGCTCTCCCTCCAGAGCGAGGGCGTCTTCTTCCTCCGCCTCGAGGACACCGACGTGAAGCGCGCCATCCCCGGCGCGATCGACACCATCGTCGACTCGCTAGCACGCTTCGATCTCTCCCCTCACGAAGGCGTGCTCCGCGCGCCGGCCAAGGAGGGAGGAGCGTCGCGAGGCGAGCTCGTTCAGCAGGGCAACTACGGCCCTTATATCCAGACAGAGCGGGCCGGGATCTACCGGGATTACGCGATCGATCTCATCCGCCGCGGCTTCGCCTACCCCTGTTTCTGCACGGTCGAGGAGCTCGACGCCATCCGGCAGGAGCAGGAGACGCTCCAGAAGAAGGCGGTCCAGGAGCAGAAGGCGCTCCAGGAGAAGGGCGTCCAGGACCAGAAGCCCGTCGCGATCAAGACCGGCTATCACGGCCGGTGGGCGAAGTGGCGCGACGCGCCGCTCGCCCGGGTGAAGGAGGCGCTCGCGAGCGGCACCCCGTTCGTGCTCCGGCTGCGCGCCCCGGACGACGTCTCCGGCCGGGTCGAGTGGAAGGACGGCGTGAAGGGCGTCATCTCGATGCCCGTCAACGATCTCGACACCATCCTCCTCAAGTCGGACGGCATCCCCACCTACCACTTCGCCCACGCCGTCGACGATCACCTGATGCGGACGACGCACGTGATCCGCGGCGACGAGTGGATCTCGTCGATGCCGCTCCACCTGCAGCTCTTCCGCGTGCTCGGGTTCAGGCCGGTCGAGTACGCCCACGTCCCGCCGATCCAGAAGCTCGACCGCGTGGAGGAGGCGGACCCGGAGACGGGCGCGCTCAAGGTCTCGGACGCGCGGCGCAAGCTGAGCAAGCGCAAGGACCCCGAGGCGAACATCGCGTATTACCGGGAGATCGGCGTCCCGGAGACGGCCACGATCGAGTACCTGCTCAACATCGCCAACTCCGCGTTCGAGGACTGGCGCAAGGCGAACCCCGACAAGCCCTATTCCGCCTTCCCCCTCAAGCTGAACAAGCTCGCCCCCGGCGGCGCCCTGAGCGACCTGGTCAAGCTGAAGAGCGTCAGCCAGGCGGTCGTGAGCCGGATGAGCGCCGAGGACGTCTACACCCAGGGCCTCGACTGGGCGAGGGCGTACGACACGGAGCTCGCCGCGCTGATGGAGCGAGATCCGGAGTACACGAAGCGCGCGCTCGGCATCGAGCGCGGCGGCAAGAAGTCGAACAAGCGCATCGTCACCTGGTCCGACCTGCGCTCCCAGCTCTTCTTCTTCTACGACGAGCTCTACGGCCGCCAGGCGTCGTTCGATTTCCCCGAGAACGTCCCGGAGGCGGATCGCAGGCCGCTGCTCCGGCAGATGCTCGAGGTCTTCGATCCGGCCGACTCGAAGGAGGCGTGGTTCGAGAAGATCCGGCAGATCGCGGTGGCCTCGGGCTACGCCGGCGAGGTGAAGCAGTACAAGGCCTCTCCCGAGTCGTGGAAGGGCCATGTCGGCGACGTCTCGATGCTGCTCCGGGTCGCCGTCTGCGGGACGCGCAACAGCCCCGATCTCACCGAGGTGATGGCGGTCCTGGGCGAGCCGCGCGTGCGGGCGCGCATCGCCCGCTTCCTCTGAGGCGCGCCGTGACACGGGCCGCGCGCCCGGAGCACGGGCGCCCGCGGCGATAGGAGGAACGATGAGCGAGGTGTGCCGGTTCGCCCCGTCGACCACCGGGCCCGCCCACCTCGGCACGCTCGCCGCGGCGCTGCTCTGCTGGCTGGACGCGCGGTCGCGGGGCGCGCGGCTGCTCCTCCGGCTGGAGGACCTCGATCCCGACCGCTGCCGGCCCGAGCTCGCGCGCGCCCTCGAGGAAGATCTCGCGTGGCTGGGGCTCGATTTCGACGAGCGCCTCGAGCAGCACACCCGGCGGGCGCACCACGAGGCGGCGATGGACCGGCTGGAGGCGCTCGGCGCGCTGTATCCCTGCTCCGCGACCCGCGAGGAGGTGCGCGCGATCGGCCGGCGCGCGCCCGACGGCGGCTGGGCGTACGACAACCGCGCGCGCGGCCGCGCGCTGCCGCCCGGCGGGTGGCGCGCGAGCGTCGAGCCGATCCGGGCGCGGCTGCCGGACGAGGTCTTCCGGCCCGTCGACGAGGGCGGGCTCGACCTGTCGCAGGAGCCCGCGCTGGCGATGGGCGACCCGGTGGTGCGCCGGCGCGACGGCGCGTTCTCGTACCAGCTCGCGGTGGTGGTCGACGACGGCGCGGCGGGCGTCACGCGCGTCGTCCGGGGGCGCGACATCGCGCCGAGCACCGCGACGCAGGCGGCGCTCCAGGCGCTGCTCGGGCTGCCGGCGCCCGTCTACCGCCACCACCTGCTCCTCCTCGAGGAGCGCGGCGGCAAGCTGGCCAAGACGCACGGCGCGGCGCGCGGCGCGGCGCTCGCCCGGAGCGCGCCCGCGCTCTGCGGCGCGCTCGCCTGCTGCGTCGGCCTGCGGGATCGCCCCGAGCCGTGCGCGCCGGCGGAGCTGCTCCGGGAGTTCAGCTGGTCGCGCGTCGCGACCGAGGACCGCGTCGTGAGCGCCGGCGACGGGGTGCTCCGGGTGACGACGCCGGGCCCCTGAGGGGCGCGCCGCTCAGGCGGGCAGCAGCGACGAGCCGGCGAGGCCCAGCCACGGAAGCAGCGTGGCGATCGCGTTCGGGCGCGGCAGATCGTCGTCGTCGTCGTCGTCGTCGCGGCGATCGTCCTCACGCTCGCGGCGGGAGTGACCTCCGAGCAGCGTCCAGGCGCGCCGCGCCTGCTCGGCGAGGTCGCGCGTTCGACTTGGTGAGGCGTCGTTTCCTAGGGGTGTCATGTCGGGCCGCCGCATACCATGGCTCCGGGTCGGCGCGCCAGCATTCTGCGCCGGCGCAGCGCGACCCGCGCGACGCTCGCTGCCTCGATGGGGGCCGGGTTGATGGCGGTGCTCCCCGCGTTCCGGCCCATCGGGCGCCACGCCGAGACGAAGATGCTCCTCTGCGTGGGGCTGTTCGGCCTGGCGACGGTCGTGTTCGGCCTGTCGCGCAGCTTCCTCCTCTCGCTCGTCGCGCTCACCGTGATCGGCGCCGCCGACATGGTGAGCGTCGTCGTGCGGATGACCCTGGAGCAGCTCGCCACGCCGCCCGAGATGCGCGGCCGCGTGAGCGCGGTCAATAGGGTGTTCGTCGGCGCCTCGAACGAGCTCGGAGAGCTCGAGTCGGGCACCCTCGCGCGGCTCATCGGCACCGTCCCGACCGTGATAGTCGGCGGCCTCGGGACGATCGTCGTCGTCGCGCTCTGGGGATGGCTTTTCCCCGAGCTGCGCGCGGTGGACCGGCTCGAGGACACGCGCGCGACCTCCGAAGAAGACGCCGCCGAGAAGGCGTGATGCGCGCCGCGCCGGGGTGGCTCGCCCGCCCCGGAGAGCGCGGCGCCGTCGCGCCGATCCTCGCGCGGCCTCGATGAGGGCGAGTCGTCCTCGCGGGGCTCGGAGGCAGCCAATCCACGCTCAATCCACGCTTCATGCCCGCGACAAACGTCGCGAAATCACGCGGGTGCGAAGCGGGTGCGAAACCGACTGCGCACCGCGTACCTCCGTCCGCACGATTGGCAATTCGACGAGGGCGTTATAATGCGCGCTGAGCGGCACACGAACATACAATGCATGACGATAATCTCAGCCAGGCTGTTCTAAATGCTTGACGCAGAGGGAGACCAGTACCTTACATATGTCATGGAGTCGATCATCGCGTGGGCGGTCAGCATCATGATCACATGGGCTCCGCCCGGGACGAGCCACATCAAGGATGCCATCGAGACGCCCGAGGACGGCCGCGCGCGCTACCACGAGATCGCGCGCGCAGCGGCGAAGGTGGCGTATGATCCCGAGTTGAAGCCGGTCTTCGGCGGCCCGCGCGGGCGAGCCGAGACGATGGCGCTGCTCCTGTCGATCGCCTATTTCGAGAGCGGCTACCGTCGCGACGTCGATCTCGGCCTCGGGAAGCTCGCGCGCGGCTCTGGGGTCGACTCCTGTCTGCTCCAGATCCGCGTCGGCGCCGGCAAGACGCGGGAGGGGTGGTCGCATGACGACCTCGTCTCGGACCGCGAGAAGTGCTTTCGCGCAGGGTTCGCGCTGATCAGGAAATCCTTCGGCGCGTGCCGCAAACAGGACGCGCGCGACAGGCTCAGCGCCTACACGCGCGGCAGGTGCATCGCCGACGACAAGCACTCGAGAGCACGTATGGGACGCGCGCAGAACGTGCGGCGCGCTCCGATGACGGACGATGCGGTGCTCGCCTCCATGCCGGGGGGCAAGGCCAAACCACCGCCGCAGGCGGCGCCGCCAGCGGTCGGAAACGATAGCTAGCGCAGGGTCGGGCTCAACGCCCTTTGGCTCGGGAAGCCGGGTTGCTGCAGAGTCCTCCGCGCCCCGCGGAGGACGAGAATGAGCCCACGGCCAGACCGGCTGAGGCGATGGCAGCGGGGCGCGCGGCTCAGCCGCGGAGCAGGGCCATGGCCGCCTCGGCGGTGAGGTAGCTCTTGCTCTTCATGCCGAGGCGGATGGACGACAGGCTCACCTCGATCTCGCCCTGGATCGCCGCGAGCGTCAGCGCGTTGTGGCAGTAGATGTTGATGAGCTTCGGGCTGCCGCCGCTCCTCGCGTGCAGCAGCTGCTGTGACGCGAGGTCCAGGTTGAGCCCCCGCCCGCTCCCTCCGACCGACCGCATCCTGAAATCGATGTACTCGATCATCTCCTGCTGCGTCATGCCAGGGAGCAGGAGCGATTGGGCGCCGGAGTAGAGCTCGCGCGGCACGCCGTTCGACGCGAGGGTCGGGGGCAGATCGGGGGCGCCCACCAGGATCATCGACAGCCTGCCCTGGGGGGCGCAGCGGAGGATGTCGTGGAGCTCCATCAGGAGGTCGTGATCCTCCGGATCGACGCCGTCGACGACCAGGACCGCGATCGCGTCCGACCCGGCGCGGAGGAGCGCCTGCCCGAGGAACGCGTCGACGAGGAACTGCTGGCTCAGGGTGGGTGAGACGGCCGACGCCCCCACCTGCCTGCACAGCGACACGAGAGGCCGCGTCCCGAAGAGCAGCTGCGGCTCGATCGAGAAGACCTGGATGCGAGGGACCTTGTTCTTGATCATCTCGCACACGAACGTCCGGCCGCTCCCCGGCTCGCCCACGAGGATCGCCGGGCGCTGCCCGGCGACGATCTGCGACGCCAGGGTCCTCAAGATCCACGCATACGGGCCCGCATCCCAGAAGGAGCTCGGCTGTCGGATGTCGCTGAACGGATACCCGGTCAGCCCGAAATGGTCACGGTAGCTGTACTGGCCGGTGAAATGCCCGCTCGTGCTCGCGCTGTTCACCAGGATCGTGCCCGTCGGCGTCGCGAGCGTGCCCCTCGTCGGCAGCGGGAGCTGGCTTATCCGCGTATCGGCGAGATCCACCCCGGAGCCCAGCGCGGAGCCCTTCGGCTCCGGCAGCTCCCGCGGCCGCACGCTGCTGCGCCGGAGCATCAGCATGTCCTCGAGGAACGCCACGATGTGCCCGGCGGACGGCCGCTCCTGGGCCCGCTTCGACATGCAGCGGCGCAGGAGCTCCGCGAGGAGCGGATCGATGTCCGGCATCGACAGCTTCGGATCCGGGACGGGCGTGTGGCAGTGCGCCTGGAAGCAGCCGGCGAGGTCCCGCGCCGAGTACGGCGTCCGGCCGACGAGCAGGTGGTAGAAGGTGCAGCCGAGGCTGTAGATGTCGGACGGGGGCGCGATCTCCTGCCCGGTCCACTGCTCCGGGCTCATGTAGAACGGCGTGCCCTCCAGCGTGCGGGAGGTGCCGGTGCTGCCGAGCGGGCCGCTCTCCGGGTGGGACGCCAGGCCGAAGTCGGCGATCTTGAGCGTCCCCGACGCGGTGAGCAGGAGGTTCGCGGGCTTGATGTCGCGGTGGGAGATGCCGAACGACGCCGCGAGCTCGAGCGCCGCCGCAGCCTCGCGCATCTTCTCGATCCCGAACTGCTCCGGCAGGCGGCCGCCGTGCTGCTTCGCCGCCTGCGCCATGGTCAGGCCGTGGACGTACTCCATCGCGATGTAGCGGACGTCTTCGTCCTCGCCGACCTGGAAGATCTGCACAACGTTCGGGTGGAGGAGGCGCGCCGCCGCGCGCGCCTCGCGCAGGAAGCGGTCGCGCCGGTCGGGGTCCGTGTCCGCGCTCCCCTTCGCGATGAGCTTCACCGCCACGTCGCGCTGGAGGACGCTGTCCCTGGCCAGGTACACGGCGCCCATCGCGCCGATGCCGAGCAGCTGGATCAGCTGGAAGGGTCCCAGCCATTGTCCTACCAGGTGGGTCAGCGTCATCGCAGGATCCGCGATCATTGGAAGCTTGCTCCCATGTTGACATCAACCCCCCGCGCTCGCCCAGCGCATGCGTCGGCCCGAGGTCACAACCCGCGCGCGCCGCTCACAGCCGCCCGGCGCCCTGCCCCGCGTCGCTCCGCACCCGGCCCCGGCCCAGGACGTGGCCCATGGTGAACGCCGAGAGGACGAGGACCGTGACGATGATCGGCACGGCGTAGGTCGCGAGGGACGCGATGCTGGGCGACGCCCTGTCCGCCGCGGCGCCCGCCACGGCCACAGCCTTGTCGGGCCCGCCCACCGTGAGCAGGATGGCCGTGGCCATCGAGGCGGAGATCGAGAGCAGGGCGATCGCGAGCCCGGCGACGAGGCCGCTCGGCCCGGTCGGCTCCAGCACGACCGGCGCCGCCAGGGCCGGCCCAACGGGGGCCACCGGCGCCGCGGCGGGGACCGTCACGAGCGGGCCGTCCAGCTTGACGTGGACGTTGAGGACCATCTCCTGCCCCGACCACGGGAGGACGATTCCTTGCGGATTCGCCGGGCTCGCCTTCGCGCCGGCGGCGGGCGTCGGGGCCCGTCGCTCCTCGCGGTCGAGGCCGCTGGCCGCCAGGGCCTCGTGGGCCGGGTTCGTCTGGTAGTGCAGCGTGTCGGCGTCCTCGTCGAGGGGGCCCGGGCGCCTCTTCCGCGGCATCACCTCCGTGACGCTCTGCGCGGCCGGCTCCCGCGGCTCCGACAGGGGCGGCCGCTGCGGGCGCTCGCGCGGCGCCGGCGCCGCGTCGGCCTTGCCCGGAGCCCCGCCGCCGGCGTGCTCGGCGGCCGCCTTCTTCATCACGTCGGCGATGAGGCCATAGACCTCTTTCCACGCCGACTCGGCGTCGCTCGTCAAGCCGTCGCCCAGCCCCTCGCGCAGCGTCCAGAGCAGCGCCTCGCCCACCAGGTCGTAGTGGCGATCGACGACCATGTAGCCGTGGTGCCGGGCGCCGAGCGACTTGAGCACGGGTACGAGCTTGGGCAGGTTGTTCAGCCCATCGACGGCCACCGCGAGCGTCTGCATGAGCTTCTTCTTCTGCTCGGCGATGTCGTTCTTGAAGAACGGCCGCACCGACGGATCGAGCTCGAAGAGACGGTCGTAGAAGAGCGCCGCCGCGGCGTCCGAGATGGGCATCACCTTCGCCCACGAGCGCTGCACGAGCTCGATGGTGCGCGGGCTGATCGACGCGACCGGGCTCGCGCCGGCCGCCGCGGTCCCGGCAGCCGGCGGCTCGCCCTGCTGCCAGGGGGGGACGACCCCGACGAGGGTCCGCGCGGCCATCTTGGCCGACGAGGGCGGCGGCACCGAGTTCGGCCGCTGCGCCGCATCCGCCGGGCGCCCCGCGGGGCCCGGCGCCGGCGGCGGGGCGTTCACCCGGGAGCCCTCCTTCCCGCCCGGCGCCGGCGTCGGCGGGAGCACCTGCGTGGTGCCCACCGCCACGTGCGCGACGGCGGCCTTCTTCATCACGTCCGAGACGACGCCGTAGACCTCTTTCCACGCCGACTCGACGTCGCTCGAGAAGGCGTCGCCGAGCCCCTCGCGCAGCGTCCAGAGCAGCGCCTCGCCCACCAGGTCGTAATGGCGCTCGGCCACCATATAGCCCTGGTGCCGGACGCCGAGCCCCTGGAGCACGGGCACGAGCTTGGGCAGGTTGTTCAGCCCATCGACGGCCACCGCGAGCGTCTGCATGAGCTTCTTTTTCTGCTCGGCCATATCGTTCTTGAAGAGCGGCCGCACGGACGGATCCAGCGTGAACAGCCGCTCATAGAACAGCGCCGCCGCGGCGTCCGAGATGGGCATCACCTTCGCCCAGGACCACTGCACGAGCTCGATGGTGCGCTGGCTCAGGAGCTCGGCCGGAGGCGTCGTGCGCGCGGCCTTGTTCAGGAAATCGGGCGCGCCGTAGGCTCCCGGCCCGCGCTGGGTGGCGGGTCCGGCCGATGCCGCCGCGGGCAGCGGGCGCGCCGCGGGAGCAGGCACGCTGATGCTTCGTTGCGGCTTGGCGGCATCCCCCGGCGTCGCCGAGCCGCGCGTGTTGGTCGGGGGTGCGAAGGGATCGTTCGGTTTGGCCATCGTGGGTTGTCCGCTGGAGGTTACCGGGATTGCATCGGTGAGTTGCGCGCCGCGGCGCGCGCGTTCAGAGCACAGGAGCCGCCGCTATCGCCATCCTACATCACGGACCCGGCGCCTGCCTACGGCGCGGCAAGAGGGCCTGCCCAGGGCACAGCGAGACGGCTGCACCGCCGGCACGGACGCCCCCGCGGGAGGGCCGCTCACCCGCGGGCGGGGAGCAGGCCGGGGGCGCGGCGCCGTGGAGAGCGGGCCCGGGGGGCGCGGCGCCGTGGAGAGCGGGCCGGGCGCTCCTGCGTTTCGCGCCGCTCTGCCGGGGCTCGCAGCAGGACGCGAGGCCGCCTTCGGCACGGCATTGCGCGAGGACAACGACAGAAGCGAGTGAGTTCGCGCCACGGACGCTCGGGGCTCCGTGGAAGAAGCGACCTGTTACCGTCCCTGGCCGCGCCGTGTCGGACGCGCTCCGGTGCGGGTGGAGTGGCGGGGAGCCAGGGCGCGAGTCGCGGCCGGGCAACCCAGGACACCTTGCACGAGGGTCGCACCGGACGAGCAGGCGACGCGCAGAACGACAGGGCTCACCGGAAAGGCGGCCCGTCGGGGTCCCTCAGATCGCCGCTCCGCCGGCGTTCCTGGTGCTGCGATGTCGACCCAGAAAACGAAAAACGCGAGGTGGCCTGTTCTGGCCAATCCTCGCGTTCTCTTGCTGCTTTGATGCTTTGCTACTTTGATGCTTCTTGGGTCGTGGTTGCGCGGGCGGGATTTGAACCCACGACCTTCGGGTTATGAGCCCGACGAGCTACCAGGCTGCTCCACCGCGCGAGGTGGAATCTACTCACAGACCCGCCCTGGTCAAGGATTCTCTCTCGGCACCATGTCGATTGTGTCCACCGCGCGTACCGGGGGAAGCAACCGCGGCTGAGCCCACCCGATCAGACGAGCGAGCCGAGGCGGCATGGGTTCCGCGCGCGCCGCTTCCGCGCGCGCCGCTTCCGCACGCGCCGCTTCCGCACGCGCCGCTTCCGCGCGCAGCAGCGGAGTCGCCGGCCCGGGCGCGCGGCCGCTCGCTCCGGAGCCGCCGCAGCCGCCGCAGCCCCCGTGGCGGTGGCCCCCTACCCGTCCCTCAGCCCAGCCAGTCCGGCACGAGCGGCGACGGCGCCGCCGTCGAGATCACCCAGAGCTGGTGCGCCGCGCGCGTCGCCCCGATATGGAGCAGGTGCCGCGACTCGGCGTCCGCCGAGTAGGTCGACGCGTTCACGTCGACCAGCACCACGTAGTCGTACTCCAGGCCCTTCACCTGCCGGATCTCCGTCACCTCGACGCCGGGGCGGAACGCGAACTCGTAGGCGCGCACGCGCCGGAGGTTCGGGACCTCCGCCATCTTGAGGGCGTCGTAGTAGACGTCCGCCTGCTCGGGGTGGCGCGCCAGGATCGCCAGCGTGGCGCGGGGCTCGCGGGCGAACAGCGGGCGGATCGCGTCCGCCAGGAACGCGACGGCGGCGCCGGCGCTCGGGAAATGGTGGTGCTCGACCGGCGCGCCGCTGCGCGGCGCGAGGGGCGGCGTCGGATCCGCCAGCGGGCCCAGCACCGCGCGGGCGAACGCGAGCACCTCGCGCGTCGAGCGGTACGCGATGCGCAGCGGCTCGACGTCGACCCGCGACAGGCCCAGGTCGTCGAGCGTCGCGCGCCAGTCGCGGAAGCCGGAGTCCATGAAGAGCCGCTGCGCGGTGTCGCCCGCCAGGGTCACGCTGCGCGGCTCGGCCACCACGCCGAGCAGCACCGCCAGGTCGATCGGCGCCAGATCCTGCGCCTCGTCCACGAAGAGGTGCTCGTAGACGAGCACATTCTTCCCCTTGCGGAGCTCGCCCCGGAGGAGCTGGTACGCCCGCAGGAGGAGCGCGTCGTCCTCTGGATCGAGCACCGCGCGGTCGTCGCTCGAGACCTCGGCCCTGTCCGCGCCGCGATCGTCGTCGCCGTCGTCCGCGGGCTCGTCGGCCATCGCCGCCTTGCGCTCGGCGCGATCGCCGGGGTCGAGATCGAGCACCGCGGGGCAGCGGTCCGCGCACCAGCGCCACGCGCGCTTCACCTGCTCGGGGCCGAACTCGGGGTCGTTCGCCGCCGCGAACGCGGCCGTCACCCGGTCGAGATCGGTGAGCACGTCGGCCCAGAACGCGAGGGTCCCGCGCGAGTCGCGCCGCGCCCGCGCGTCGTCCTTGAGCTCCGACGCGCGCTGCTCGAGGAGGTGGAGCATCGCCGGGTGGGTCTTGTAGCGGGTCACCACCGAGGGCGTGTTCTCCTCGACCGGCGCCTCGAGCCACGGGAACGCGCGCTTCCTGGCCGCGCGCGCCCACTCGGCGAAGGTCTCCACCGCGATGCCGCCCAGGCCGAGCGCGGGGAGCGCCTCGCCGATGTACGCGCGGAGCGCGGGGCTGCCGACGATGACGAGCATCTTGTCGGCGGTGAAGCGGCGGCCGCCGTTGTAGGCGAGGAAGGCGAGCCGGTGGACGCCGATCGTCGTCTTGCCGCTGCCGGCGCCGCCCTGGATGACCACGATGCCGGCGTCCGGCTTCGAGATGAGCTCGAACTGCCGCGGGTCGAGGAGCGCGGCGATCTCCGGCAGGTGCCGGTCCTCGCGCGCGTGGAACGTCGCCCCGGTCCCGAGCCCGCCGCGCGCGCCGCCCGTCGCCGCGCGCGCGATGTCGCGCATGTCCTCCGGGCGCACCGCGCTGCCCTGGCCGCCGGCGAGCTCGGCCGCCCGCGTCGCGATCTCGCGGAAGCCCGAGGGGGCCCGCACGAACGTCCCCTGCGGCGCCGAGATGCGGCAGAGCTCGCCGCCGTCGATGGTCACGGTGCGCCGCACGAGCACAGTGCCCTCGACCTCGCGCTCGCCGAAGGTCTCCTCGTAGTCCGCGCCCTCCTCGTAACGGTAGTAGATCTGGCTGACCGGGGCGTGGCGCCAGTCGACGATCCGCACGCCCGCGCTCGCGTCGACGAGCGTCGTGCGCCCGATGAGCACGTCGCGCTCGGGACGGCCCTTCTCCCGCAGGCGCAGGTGGCCGAAGTAGGGCGCCTTCGGATCGACGGGCTCGACAACGTTCTCGCTCCGCCGCGCGGCGATCCCTTGCAGGCGCTCCATCTGCTGCACCAGCGCCGGGATGTCCTCCAGCCGCGCCGCCGCGATCTGATCGCGGAGCGAGAGGAGCTGCTCCTCGTGGTTCTCGATGGGCGGCGGCCGCGACGGCTTGGTCGCCACGGAGGCGAGGTGCGCGGTCACGCGGGCGAGCAGGGCCTCTTCCTCGCTCACGATCGCCTCGCCCTGCGCGCTCAGCCCGGCGCCGGGCGCGCCGTCGGCGGGCTGGGTCGGCGAGGTCATGACGGTGGCCGAGGTCGGCTCGGTGGACTGCTCTTCGGTGTGCGTGGGGCTCGTAGAACGATTCGCGGTCACGGGAATGCCGATGCGATGAGGATCAGGTGACAGGCTGAGCAACAGCGTCAGCACGGCAGACATCTGTCGCTGCCCGTTGACGCAGGAGGGTCGGACCTATTGACCGATCCGGCTCAGCTCCGCAACTGCCGCGTGGGGCCCCCCACCTCGACCGCGCGCTGGCAGCACGTCGGCGCTCGGGCGGCGCGCGCCGGCCGAGCGCCCTCGCGGCGTAACGCGCCCTGCGTCCGCCGGTGGATCCGCCGCGGGCGGTGGCGTTCGGGATTGAGGTCGCGGGGGCGAACACCGTACAAGGCAGCGATGCAAAACTGCGCGACCCGGTCCGACCGGCTCCTCGAGCTGATCCTCTACTCGCTGCGCGATCGCGGGGCGCTCTGCGCGCTCGTCCTCGCCGCCTACCGGGCCGAGCTGACGTGCCTGCTCGACCGCGTCTCCGCCGGCTCGCTCGGGGACGACGACGCTCGCGAGGTCGCGCCGTACGTCCACAGGGGTCGCGCAGGCGGAGCGCCTGCGCGCGCGCGCGCAGGCGTTCGCCGCGCGGAGCCGCGGGTCAGCGAGGAGGACGCGTTCCTCGTCTATGATCTCGCCGGGTGCATCGCCGAGGCGGCCGCCGCGGCCCGCCTCCCGGTCGTCCGCCGCGACGCGCTCACCCTGCGCGAGAAGGCGGCCGAGGTGCACGCCGGGGGCGAGCGCGCCGAGCGGGACATGTTTGCGGCCGGGCTCAGGGTCATCGACCGGATCCTCGACGCGGCGCGCGCGCAGCCCGCGCCCCGGGACGAGCCGGCGAGCAAGGACCTGAACTGAGCGCCGCCGGCGGGCGGCGCGACGCGCCGGGCCGCTCCCGTGATCTCCGTCCACGACCCAACCCCAACGAACACCGCGCGGCGCGCAGGCATCACCGGAGGACGGCGCTGGAGGCCGCGGCTCGATCTCTCCGCGGGCGCGGGCGTGCGTGCACGCCGGGCGCTCCATCGCTGGCTCGCTCCCTGCACAGGGTGCCGCCGCGGGGCGCCCCGCCTCGGTCCCCTGGGGCCCTCTCGCCTCGAGGTGGATCGCGCCTGCACTGAAGGACAGCATGAGCACCCCTTGCGCCGGCTCCCTCTCCGCGCCGCGAACGCTGCGAAGCCCGCTGTGGCACGCGGCCGCGAGCGCGCCGATGCGCGTCTCCTTCGCCGGAGGAGGCAGCGACCTGCCGGGCGTCGCCCGGCAGGACGGCGGGCGCGTCGTGGGCGCGGCGATCGATCTGCGCGTGCGCGTGATCGTGGAGCCGTTCGATCGGGGCTGGGTGCGGATCGAGCTCGCCGCGCGCGGCCAGGGGCAGCGGCCGACGGAGGGCGCCGGCGCGGGGGGCGCGGGCGCCGGCGCGGGGGGCGCGGGCGCCGGCGCGCCGCGCGTCCTCACGCGGCGCCGCGGGGAGCCTCCGCGCGACGACCTCGCGTTCCGTTTGATCGAGGCGACGCTCTCCGCGACGGGCGTGGGCGACGGGGTCGCCCTCCGGGTCGAGAGCGAGATGTCGCCCGGCGCTGGCCTGGGCGGCAGCGCGTCGGTGGCCGTGGCGGCGCTGTTCGCGCTGCGCGCCTCGGTCGGGGAGGCCGCCGCGGCGGAGGAGCTCGCGCGCGAGGCGGTCGCGATCGAGCGCGAGCGCCTGGGCAACGCGTGCGGCGCGCAGGATCAGGTGTTCGCGGCGTTCGGCGGGCTGCTCGATCTCGCCTTCGACGCGCGCGGCTGCTCCGGGGTGCGCCCGCTCGCGATCGGCTGCCCGGAGCTCGTGCCCGCGCTCTCGGCCGGGCTGCTGCTCGTCGACACGGCGGTGCGGCGCGTGTCCGGCGACGTGCTGGATCGGATGGACCCCGGCGCGGCGAGCGAGGCGAAGGGCGAGCTCGTGGCCGCGGCCGGCGAGGTCGTTCGCGGCTTCGAGATCGGCTCGCTCGCGCTGGTGCTCTCGGGGATGCGCCGCGGGGCCGCGGCGAAGGCGCGCCTCTCGGAGGCGGCGAGCGCGATGGCGCGCGCGCTCGAGCGGAGGCTCGACGGCCTCGGGGTCGAGGTGCTCCGGATGTGCGGCGCGGGCGGCGGAGGGCACATCCTCGTCTGGGCGCCCGCCGAGCGCCACGCGCGCCTCCTGGACGCCCTCGGGCCGTGCCTCGTGCGGCGGCCTGCGATCGGGGCGGCGGGCGTGCGGCGCGATCCGGCGTGAGAGGGAGCGGAGCGCGGGCGCGGCCCTAGGCGCTCGTGCGGAGGCGGGCCTTGCGCGCGCCGCGCTCCAGCGCGAGCGCGATGAGCCGCCCGACCAGCTCGCGCGGCGGGATGCCGCTCGCCTCCCAGAGCTTCGGGTACATGGAGATCGCCGTGAAGCCGGGGAGGGTGTTGATCTCGTTCACGTACAGCTCGCGATCGGGCGAGAGGAACAGGTCGACGCGCGCCATCCCCGACGCCTCCAGCGCGCGGAACGCGCGGAGCGCGAGCAGCTGCACGGCGTTCGCCTCGGCCGGGGAGAGGTCGGCCGGGATCCTGATCGTGGCGCCCTCCGCGTCGATGTACTTCGCGGCGTAGGAGTAGAATCCATCGGCGTGCCCGACCACGATCTCGCCGGGCGCCGAGGCGATGGGATCGTCGTCGCCGAGCACGGAGCACTCGATCTCGCGCACCCCCTCGATGCCCTGCTCGCAGACGATCTTCAGGTCGAACTCGAAGGCGTGCTCGACCGCCGCCTCCAGCTCGGAGCGCGCCGCCACGCGCCGGACCCCCACGGACGATCCGAGGTTCGCGGGCTTGACGAAGATCGGCCCGAAGCGGCCCGTCCCGGCGGCGGACAGGCCGGCGATCTGCTCGAGGCACGCGCCGCGATCGCGCTCCCACGCGGCCCGGCGGAGCGTGACGTGAGGGACGATCGGGAGCTCCGCTTCGCGGAGCAGCCGCTTCATCACGTCCTTGTCCATGCCCACGGCGGAGCCGAGGACACCGGAGCCGACGTACGGGACGCCGGCGAGCTCGAGGAGGCCCTGGATGCACCCGTCCTCGCCTGTCGGCCCGTGCAGGACGGGGAAGACCACGTCGATCGGGGAGCGCGCGCCGCCCGGCACGGTCAGCGTGGCCTCGCCGGCAGGGCCCGGGTGGGCGTCGAGCGAGATCTCGGGCATGGCCTCGTTCAGGCGGGCGAGGCGGGGATCGCGCGCCGCGCCGAGCAGCAGCGCCTCTTCCTGGAGCAGCCAGCGGCCGGATTTGTCGATGCCGACGAGCACCGGCTCGAAGCGGTCGCGATCGAGCGCCTCGACGACGAAGCGCGCGGACAGGAGGGAGATCTCGTGCTCGGCCGATCGACCGCCGAACAGGACGGCGACGCGCACCTTGGCGGGGTTCCGCATGGCGGCACCCTAGCCGCGATCGCGCGCGGGGGCGAAGAAGGCGCGGCCCGGCAGGCGCGGCGGGGAGAAGGCGCGGCCCGGCAGGGGCGCGGCGGGGAAGAGGGCGCGTTACTCGGAGAGGACGCGGAACGACGCGCGGACCGTCGCCATCGCCACGCGCGCGATGTGGCCGTCCGCGAGCTCGACGTCGACGGCGGTGAGCCGGCCCTGACGCTCGATCAGCCGGGCCACGCTCACCCTGGAGCCCCGGGCGACCTCGGCGCGGGCGACCGTGACGTCCGCGAGGGCCTCCAGCTGGACCCCGACGGCGATGCCGCTCGCCCCCTTCGCCGGCGCCTCCTCGGCCGCGCCCGCCGCTCCGCCGGGGACGACCACGGCGAGCGCCGCGACGACCGCAACGATGAGGCCGCCAGCCGTGCTCCTTCGACTGCGGATGAGCATCGCGCTGATTCTACGCGGAAGGTCGGCGATGTCACCTGCGATGTCGCCGGATCCGGCGCTCCGTCCAGGAAGCCCCTCGCGACGACATCG
Organism: Sorangium sp. So ce590; assembly: GCF_051521365.1. NCBI lineage: Bacteria > Pseudomonadati > Myxococcota > Polyangiales > Polyangiaceae > Sorangium > Sorangium sp. So ce590. The sequence continues at coordinate 857,002 of NZ_CP150346.1, read as the reverse complement.
AGCGCGCCTGTCGGCACAGAACACAGCGGCGCATCCCCTCACCTGGAGCGCGGCACCGGAGCACGCCCCGGAGCCGGGAGCTCCGCGCGCCCCGGCCGCGCGGGCGTGCTCCGCGGCGCGACATCATCGAGCCCGGCAAAAAGGGTCCCAATGCGCGGTCCTCGCTCGTGTCCGACGAAGGCGAGGAGGCATGATGAAATCACGATCGCTCTTTTCGGTCAAAGCCGCGCTGCTGGTTCTCTGCGTCTCGATCCCCGAGGCCGCCGCGCAGGACAGGACCCCGACCAGGCAAGAGAACTACAGCTACACGTTCATGGACGACCTCCTCGATGCCTCGAACGGCGCCGCGTCCGGCGCCATGCTCCAGGTCCGGCAGCTCGGGCGCCGCGACAGGCTGCTCCGGCCGAGACTCCACTTCATCCCGGAGATGCTCAAGTCGGTCGAATCGATGTGATGGGGCTCTCCTCGAGGAGCCAATCGAGTCGAGGAGCCGATCGAGGTCCGTCGAAGATCCCCTCCACCGTCACCGAGGACCGGCGCCGGCTCGCCACCACGTGTCCTGGCTGGCGCCCCCGACGAGCTTTACGATCATGGTACACTTTATCAACTGCGGCCTGGACAATACAAATCGCGCTCCGTCGTCAGGAGCACACGGGAATCCCCCCTGGAAGGAGCGTCGCCACAAGCGCGCCCGCTGCTCCAGGCCGCATCGGGCACATGCCGCTCTACAGCGGTTTCCGCCCACCTCTGCTCCGTACAGAGCAGAGCGGCGGTCACCCGCACAGGAGACGGGCCCAGATCGGCGTTTTCGGCGCGCAAGCGCACTCCGGTGCGCTGAGCACCGAAAACGTCGAGGTGGGCCCGTATCCGAAGCGGGTGACCGTCGCTCTAAAGCGGCCAGATGGCGACGCCGCGGAGCGACACAAGCGCTCCGACCGGCAGCGAGCGGTACGCGACGCCCACGCCATCCACCGAGAAATCGTTGCGCCGGAGCGGCACCAGCGCGGCGGCGCCGACGTCGAATCCGAGCGGACCTGCCAGCCTCGCCAGCGACAGCTCGAGCGGCACCGCCAGCCACGCCGTCTCCGCGACGTCGTTTCGCGTGTAGCCGCTCGCCACCACCTTCAGCAGGCCGGCATGCAGGCCGGAGCACACCTCGAAGCGCAGCGCCTCCGTGCCGGCAGCGGCGAAGCAGGCGCGCACGGCGCCGCCGAGCAGCGTTTCGCGGAGCTCGCCCGGTCCGTGCTTCAGCGTCTGAGGAACAAGCCATAGGGCGCCAAGCGTCGTTCGAAATCGCGCGCCGCCGACGCCGAGCTCCGCGGAGAGCGCGGGCGCCACGGGGCGCACCACGCCGAACAGGCCGGCGGCGCCGGCCGCCAGCGTGAGCCGCGTGGCCCCGCGCTCCGAGCGCGGCGCCTCGCCCTCGCCCTCCCGCGCGCCGCCTCCCGTGGGCCCGGGCGGCGCGAGCGGCGCCCGGGCCGGAGCCGCGGGCGGAGGCGCCGGCGCTTCGGGGGCAGGCGAAGGCTCGTCGCGCGCGCCGGCGTCGGGCGCCGGCAGGGACGACGCCCGCGCGTCGGAGTCGAGCAGCAGGGCGAGCGTCACCGCCGTCGCCTGCTCGAGCGCGGCGCAGCTGGGACCGCGATCGCGCAGCACACGCGCGCCGCCTCCGCTGCGGATGGCCGCGCCGAAGCCGTCGGCGCCGCGGGTGAAGTCGACGTGGTAGGCGCCGCTCGCCCCCGTTTCGGGTCGACCGCGCAGCTGCTCGACGCGCTCGATGAGGCGCGCCGCGTCCGGACAGCTCTCGGCGCCGTCACCGCGCGTCACGCTCAGATACGGCCCGGTGTGCGCGCTGGCAGCCCCCGAGGTGGCCAGAACCGCGCAGCAACCGACGAGAAGAGCGCGACTGCTCCGCATGGGGACGGCGCGAGCCTAGCCGCAGCCCGGTGCACGCGCATTTTTTTGTGATCGCCCCGGGCCGAGCTCCCCACTAGGTGGCCGAGTGATATCGTTCCTGAAAAATCCCGCGCTCGCGGCTTGCGTTCATCTCGCTCGCTAGCAGGTCCCCCGGACGCCACGGGCATGAGCACACCGGACCCGAAGTTTCGAGCCCTCTATGACGCGCATTTCAACTTCGTCTGGTGCTCGCTCAGGCGCCTTGGCGTGCGCGAGGCGGACGTGCTCGACCTGGCGCAGAAGGTGTTCTTGACCGCGCACCTGAAGCTCGCCGAGTTCGAAGGTCGGTCGCTCATCACGACCTGGCTCTTCGGCATTTGCCATCGGGTGGCGAGCGACTACCGGCGCTCCGCGCGGTTCCGGCGCGAGGTCACGACCGACGCCGCGGAGATGGACCTTTATGGCGCCGCGCCCGAGGATCTTGCGCTGAGCGCGGAGTCGCGACAGCGCGCGCAGGCGGCGGAGGTCCTCTTGAACAAGCTGCCGGAGCCGCAGCGCCTCGTGTTCGTCCTGTTCGAGCTCGAGGAGATGTCCGGTCAGGACATCGCAGACCTGCTGGGTATCTCCGTGGGCACCGTGCGCTCACGCCTTCGCCTGGCGCGCGAGACCTTCTCGCGCGAGGTCAAGCGTCTCGCCCTGGCGCAAGGCACGGACCGAAAGGAGGCCGTGTGACGGGGGATCCGGAACGACTGCTGAGCGCCAGGAGCGGAGCGGACCCGCTCGAGCGCGAACTCCTGGGGAGCGTGCGCCACGTGGGTCCGCCCGAGGGCGCCAAGGAGCGCGCGTGGCGCGGTATCGCGAGCCAGCTGGCCGCGGGGGCGGCCGTCGGCGTCACGACCGGCGCCGGCGCCGCCGCCGCCACGAGAGCGGGAGTCGGTTCGCTGGGGTCGACGGCGCTCGCGATCAAGACAGCGGCGGTGCTCGTGAGCGGCGGCGTGGTGCTCGGCGGCGCCTACTTGGCGCTCTCAACTCCTGTCGAGGCGCCCGCGTCGCACCGCGCGGCGGGCGAGGAGCCGGCGCCGGCGGTGGTGCCGCAGGCCCCGGTGATGTCGGCGCCGGAGCCCAGGGCGCTCCCCGAGCCGTCGGTGGCGGGTCCGACCGCGGGGGAGCCGAGCCGGAGGCCGAGCGGACCGAAGCCGGCCGACAGCGGGCCGAAGCCGACCGACCTGCTGCGCGCCGAGAGCGCGTTGCTCATGGAGGCGCGCGCCGAGCTGCGCTCCGGAGATGTGGCGGCGGCTGCGGCGACCCTCGAGCGCCTGCGCGCGCAGTTCCCGAGGGGCGTTCTCCGGCAGGAGCGCGAGGTGCTGGCCATCGACGTGCTGGCCGCGCGCGGCAACGCGCAGGAGGCGAAGCGGCGCGCGCAGGCCTTCGTCAAGCAATATCCCGGGAGCCCCCACAGCGCGAAGCTGAAGCGGTTCCTGGATCCGCCGTGAAGCGCTGGCCGGCCGCGTGCATCGCGGCGCTCGGCGGCCTCGCGGCCTCCGGGTGTGATGCGGAGATCACCTCGGTCGGCGCCTTCACGCCGGTCGTGTCCGGCGCGTCGTACGTCGAGGCGGAGCTCGGAGAGCTGAGCGAAGGCTTCACCGTGGGCGAGGACAGCCGCGCCTCCGGGGGCCGCTTCATCGTACCCCCCGGCGGGGTGAGCTCGGGCGAGGCGCCGGGGCTCGCGCGCGCTCGCTACCGCTTCGAGGCGCCGAGCGGCGCAGAGTACGTGATCTGGGGGCGGATTCACGCTCCGAACGCCATCAACAACCGCCTCTGGTTCCGGGTGGACGGCGGCCCCTGGACCCTCTGGCGCATCAGCGTCGGCGACATCTGGTTCTGGGACGATCTCCACGACGACACTCGTTACGGCGAGCCGCTCCGCTTCTCCCTCGCGGCGGGAGCTCACGAGCTCGTCATCGCGGATGCCGTCGACGGCGTGGGGCTCGATCGGCTGTATTTCACGCCGGATGGCGACGAGCCTCCGGGCAACGACACGCCCTGCGATCCGCCGCACTCGATCGAGATCGGCGGTGAATGCCTCCCGAGCTGCGGCGCCTTGAAGGGAACCGAATGCGGCCCCGTCGCGTGCGCCGGGCGCGAGGCGCTCGATGCCTACGATTGCTCGGTGTGCTGCCACATCGAAGGGCCATGAGCCGAGCCGCTCCCGCCACCGAGCCGGAGCTCGTCGCCCGGAGACACACCCTTTCGTACCCAATCAAAGCGTCTCCGCGGTTCGTCGGCGATAAAATGTGATCGCGCCAGTGCTCGCTCGCCACCTACCCGGAGGTGCCGGTAGTCCCGAGCGGAGCCATGAATGAAACCATCCTTGATTGAACAATCCACCGCTCACGGAAGCGTGGGTCTGCTCGCCCTGGCGTTCACGCTGTCGGCGTGTATCGGCAACCTGGGCGGCGGCGGCGACGGCTCGTCGCCCGGGGACGACGCGGGGGGCAGCTCGAGCAGCGGAGGCTCGGGGTCGATGGGCCCCGGCGAGGCGCTGGCGTGCGACGCGAACGTCGTCGATCCTGGGCCCTCGCCGATGCGCCTGCTCTCGCGGGAGCAGTACCTGAACACCGTGCGCGACCTCGCCGGGGACGTGCCCGGCTTGGAGGCGGCGCTCGGTCCCGCGAACGAGGCGTCGGCGTTCGGTCTCTTGCAGCCGGACGTGACGCAGGTCGAGCTCGAGCATTTCCAGGCTGCGGCGGACGCCATCGCCGCGGCGATCGTCGGCGATCCGACGTCGCTCGGCGAGGTGGCGCCTTGCGAGGGCGGCGCCGAGCCGCGCGCGTGCGCGCGCCAGCTCGTCGTGACCTTCGGCGCCCGCGCCTACCGCGCGCCGCTCACGGACGCGGCGGACATCGAGCGACACCTGCAGCTCTTCAGCGCCGGCGCGGAGACGAGCTACGAGCACGGGATCGAGCTCCTGCTCCGCGGCATGCTGCAATCGCCGCGCTTCCTGTACCGCGTCGAGATCGGCACCGCGGAGAAGGTGGGCGATCGGGCCGTGAAGCTCTCTCCGTACGAGGTGGCCGCTCGCCTCTCCTACACGCTGTGGGGCACCCTGCCCGACGCCCGGCTGGACGAGGCGATCGCCGACGGCAGCCTGACCAGCAAGGAGGGCGTCGCGGCGCAGCTCGGCTGGATGCTCGAGGACGAGCGCGGCAAGAAGCTTGTCAATCGCTTCCTCGGCAGCTGGACCCACCTGAACGGCGTGACCGGCGTGGTGAAGGACGAGAGCGCCTTCCCCGAGTGGCAATCTCGATCGTTCCGCGAGTCGCTGCGCGGGCAGGCCGACGCCTTCTTCGAGCACGTGCTCCGGAACGAGGGCGGCAAGCTGAGCGCGCTCTTCACCTCGACGACCGTCTTCTACAACAAGGACCTGGGCGGGTACTACGGCGTCACCGGCGGCGACTCCTTCCAGGCGCTCGAGCGCACCGACGGCACCGCGTCGGGCCTCCTGACGCTCCCGGCGCTGCTCGCCGTGCAGGCGAAGCCCGCCGAGAGCTCGCCGATCTACCGGGGGAAGTTCGTGCGCGAGGCCCTGCTCTGCCAGCAGCTGCCGGCCCCGCCGGCGAACATCCCCAAGCCGCCCGAGGTCGACCAGAGCAGCTCGACCCGCGAGCGGCTCTCGCAGCACGAGGTGGACCCGGGCTGCGTCGCCTGTCACCAGCTGATGGACCCGATCGGCTTCGGCTTCGAGAGCTACGACGCGCTCGGCCGCCACCGCGAGCTCGACGGCGGCAGGCCGGTCGACGCGAGCGGCAGGGTGATCGCCACCCGCGACATGAACGGCGAGTTCGTGGGCGTGGCGGAGCTCGGGGCCATGCTCGCGGGCAGCGCCGAGGTGGAAGAGTGCGTGGCGCGCCAGTGGTTCCGCTTCGCGATCGCCCGCTTCGAACAGGACATGGATGGTTGCTCGATGAAGAGCTTGCTCGAGACCTTCAGGGCCGCCGGTCAGGATCTGAACGCGCTGCCCCGCGCCGTCGTGGCGACGGACGCCTTCCTCTACCGTCGCGCGATCGACACGCACACGCCCACGCAGGAGATGCCATGAAGCGAAGAGGCCCGATCGATCTCCGGACCCAGATCAGCCGCCGCAAGCTGCTCGGCGGGCTCGGCGCCCTGACCGTCGCGCTCACGAGCCCCATCTGGCGGAGCGCCACGGTGTTCGGACAGGACGCCAGGCAGCCGGGCGCCAGGCGCTTCATCGGCATCTTCTCGGCGAACGGCACGGTGCCGTCGTCGTTCTTCCAGCCGGGAGACGCGCACGAAGCGCCGCTCTCGCTCGGCCCGATCCTGGCGCCGCTCGAGGAGCACAAGCAGAGGATGCTTGTGCTCAAGGGCGTGCACATGAGCTCGACCGTCGAGGACGAGCTCGGCGTCCCGAGCGCGAACAAGCCAGGCGGCCCGCACATGAAGGGCCCCGGCGCGATGCTGACGGGCGGCTCGCTGCTCGCCGGCAGCTTCACCGGCGCGGGCGGCCCTGCCGGCTGGGCGGATCGCATCTCGGTCGATCAGGCCATCGCCCAGCGCATCGGCGGCGACAGCCCGTTCCCGTCGCTCGAGTTCGGCGTGCGCATCGAGGGGCAGGAGCCGCTGCGCGTCATCTCGTACCGCGGCCCGAACCAGCCGAACATCGCCGTCGACGACCCGTTCCAGGTGTACGCGCGCATCTTCGCCGACGCGGATCTCTCCGACACGGAGCTGCAGCGGCGGATCGCCGAGCGCCGCAGCGTGCTCGACTTCCTCAAGGACGATATCGGCCGGCTGCAAGCGCGCGTCGGCGCCGAGGACAGGAATCGGCTCGAGGCCCACCTCGGCGGCATTCGCAACATCGAGCAGCGGCTGCAGAGCTCGGCGGTCTCGTGCACGCCGCTCGCGATGCCGGAGAAGTTCGACACGCGCGCGATGGAGAGCTATCCGAAGGTCGGCCGGCTGCAGACCGATCTGATGCTGCTCGCGCACATCTGCGGCATGACCCGCGTCTCCACGTTCATGTGGGCCAACGCCGATAGCTGGCAATACTACCCCTGGATCGGCGTGAACGAGGAGCACCACGAGCTCTCCCACGCCGGCGATGACGACGCGGTCGCCAGCGAGAAGCTCGTGAAGATCAACCGCTGGCACAGCGAGCAGGTGCAGTACGTGCTGGATCAGCTGGCGCTCGCCAGGGAAGTGGACGGCAGCTCGATGCTCGACAGCACCCTGCTGCTCTGGGGGAACGAGCTCGGCGCCGGCAACACGCACTCGTACAAGGACATCCCCTGGGTGCTCGCGGGCGGCGCGGGCGGGTACTTCAAGATGGGCCGCGCCATGAACTACGCCGACCTGCCGCACAACGACCTGCTCGTGTCGGTGTGCAACGCCATGGGCCTCGACGACGTGACCACGTTTGGCATTCCCGGCGTGTGCACCGGGCCGCTGCCGGGCCTCGTGGTCTGACGGCCTGAACCGCGGGCGGCGGGCCACGTGGCGGCCGCCGCCCCCGCCCGCACGCGCAGCCGCGGCACGCAGCGCGCAGCGCGGCGAGGCGGCACGGATGTCGCACACCCCGCAGGGTCGAGCTCACGTTCCGAGCTCGCGGGGGGGAAGACTCATGGCCCAGACCGTCGGCGAGTTCCTGCTGAGGCGCCTCGTCGCGTGGGGTGTCCGGCGCGTGTACGCCTACCCAGGCGACGGCATCAACGGCATCGTGGGCGCGTTCCGCCGTGTTCCGGACCTCCGGTTCATCCAGGTGCGGCACGAGGAGATGGGCGCGTTCATGGCGTGCGCTCACGCGAAGTTCGCCGGCGAGGTGGGCGTGTGCATGGCGACCTCGGGGCCCGGCGCGATCCACCTCCTGAACGGGCTCTACGACGCGAAGCTGGACCACCAGCCGGTCGTGGCCATCGTCGGCCAGCAGGACCGCGCCGCGCTCGGCGGGCACTACCAGCAGGAGGTCGATCTCGTCACGCTCTTCAAGGACGTCGCGCACGAGTACGTGCAGATGGCGTCCTCGCCCGCGCAGATCCGGCACCTCATCGACCGCGCGATGCGCATCGCCAGGGCGGAGCGCACCGTCACGTGCGTCATCGTCCCGAAGGACGTCCAGGAGATGGACGCCGTCGAGGAGCCGCCGCACACGCACGGCACCGTGCACACCGGCCTCGGCTACAGCTCGCCGCGCGTGGTGCCGAAAGAGGAGGATCTGCGGCGCGCGGCCGGCGTGCTCAACGCCGGCAAGCGCGTCGCCATGCTGATCGGCCAGGGCGCTCTCGGGGCCGCGCCGGAGGTCGCGCGCGTCGCCGAGATCCTCGGGTGCGGGGTGGCCAAAGCGCTGCTCGGCAAGGCGGCGCTCCCGGACGATCTGCCCTGGGTCACCGGCTCGATCGGCCTGCTCGGCACCAAGCCGAGCTGGGAGATGATGGCCAACTGCGACACGCTCTTCGTGGTCGGCTCGAGCTTCCCCTACCCGGAGTTCCTGCCGGACGAGGGCCAGGCGCGCGGCGTCCAGATCGACATCGACGGCCGGATGCTCGGCCTGCGCTACCCGATGGAGGTCAACCTGATCGGCGACAGCGCCGAGACGCTGCGGGCGCTCATCCCCTACCTCAAGCTCAAGACCGACCGCTCGTGGCGGCGCCGGCTGGAGGAGAGCGTGGCCGACTGGTGGAAGGTGCTCGAGGCGCGGGCGATGAACGACGCCGATCCGCTCAACCCGCAGCGGGTCTACTGGGAGCTGTCGTCGCGGCTGCCCGACCGCTGCATCCTGACCGCCGACTCCGGCTCGTCGGCGAACTGGTTCGCGCGCGACATCAAGATCCGGGAGGGGATGATGGCCTCGCTCTCGGGGACGCTGGCGACGATGGGACCCGCGATGCCCTACGCGGTCGCGGCGAAGTTCGCCTTCCCCGACCGCCCGGTCGTCGCGATGGTCGGCGACGGCGCGATGCAGATGAACGGCATCAACGTGCTCGTCACCGTGGCGAAGTACTGGCGCGAGTGGAAGGACCCGCGCCTCGTGGTGCTGGTGCTCAACAACCGCGACCTGAACCAGGTCACCTGGGAGCTGCGCGTGATGAGCGGCGATCCCAAGCTCGAGGCATCCCAGACGCTGCCGGACTTCCCGTACGCGGCCTACGCCGAGGCGCTCGGGCTCTCGGGCGTGCGGATCGACCGCCCGGACCAGGTCGCGCGCACCTGGGACGAGGCCTTCCGGGTCGACAGGCCGGTGGTGGTGGAGGCGGTCACCGACCCGGAGGTCCCGCCGCTGCCGCCGCACATCACGGTGAATCAGGCCAGGATGCTCACGTCGGCGCTCCTCCGGGGCGACCCGGACGCGCGCGGGATCATCCGCCAGACGTACCGCGACATGATCGAGAGCTGGATCCCGCACCGGGGCTGACGATGGCCGGCGAGCTGCAGCGCACGGCGATCCCGGTCGAGCAGATCGAGGTGGCCGCGTACACAATCCCGACCGACAGGCCGGAGTCCGACGGCACGCTCGAGTGGCGCGAGACGACGCTGGTCGTCGTGCACGCGTCCGCCGGGGGCGAGCGAGGGCTCGGCTACACGTACGCCGACGTGGCGGCGGCGCGGCTCGTGGCCGACAAGCTCGCCGGCGTCGTGCGCGGGCGCGACGCGCTGGCGGTCCCCGGCGCGTGGGCCGCGATGGTGCGCAGCATCCGCAACCTCGGCCGGCCCGGGATCGCGCAGATGGCGATCGCCGCGGTCGACGCGGCGCTCTGGGACCTGAAGGCCCGCCTGCTCGCGTTGCCGCTCGCGGCGCTGCTCGGCATGGCGCGTGAAAGCGTGCCCATCTACGGCAGCGGCGGGTTCACCTCGTACACCGAGGTCGAGCTCGCGGAGCAGCTCGGCGGCTGGGTCGCCGCGGGCATCCCGCGCGTGAAGATGAAGGTGGGGCGCGACCCGGCGGCGGACCTCGCGCGCGTGCGCGCGGCGCGCCGCGCAATCGGCCCGGACGCCGCGCTCTTCGTCGACGCCAACGGGGCCTACTCGCGCAAGCAGGCGCTCGCCTTCGCCGAGCAGTTCGCCGGCGAGGGCGTCCGCTGGTTCGAGGAGCCCGTGACCTCGGACGACCTCGACGGGCTGCGGCTCCTGCGCGACCGGGCGCCCGCCGGCATGGACGTCGCGGCGGGCGAGTACGGCTACGATCTCGTCTATTTCCGCCGCATGCTCGACGCCGGCGCCGTCGACGTCCTGCAGGCGGACGCGAGCCGCTGCGGGATCACCGGCTTCCTCGCCGCCGCGGCGCTGTGCGAGGCGCGCTCGCTCGACCTGTCGGGCCACTGCGCGCCGTCGCTGCACCTGCACCCGGCGTGCGCGGTGCAGCGGCTCGCGCACCTCGAGTTCTTCCACGACCACGTCCGCATCGAGCAGATGCTCTTCGAGGGCGCCGTGGCGCCCGCGGGAGGCGCGCTCGCGCCGGATCTCGACCGCCCCGGGATGGGGCTCTCGCTCCGGCGCGCCGACGCCGAGCGCTTCGCAGTGTGAGGGGGGAATCATGCAGCACATCGAGCAGCAGAAGGAGGAGAGCGCGGCGGCGGAGGACAGGCCCTCCGAGCCCGTCCAGCGCGAGATCGATCGCGGCGTGATCCGCCTGCCCGGCGAGCGGCGCGTGCGGCTCGCGCCCGCGGCCGGCCCCGAGGTGGAGGCGCTCGCCACCGAGCTCTCGCGCGCTGTCGAGGGCGAGGTCCGCTTCACCGCGGGCGACCGCGCGCTCTACGCGACCGACGGGTCGAACTACCGGCAGCTGCCCATCGGCGTCGTCGTGCCGCGCCACAAGGACGACGTGATCGCCGCGGTCGCCGCGTGCCGCCGCCACGGCGCGCCCATCCTCGCGCGCGGGGGCGGCACGAGCCTCGCCGGGCAGACGTGCAACGTCGCCGTCGTCCTCGATTTCTCGAAGTACATGCGCGGCGTCCTCTCGCTCGAGCGCGCGAGCAAGCGCGCGCGGGTGCTGCCGGGCACGGTGCTCGACACCCTGCGCGACGCCGCGAACGAGCTCGACCTGACGTTCGCGCCGGATCCCTCGACCCACGAGTACTGCACGCTCGGCGGGATGATCGGCAACAACTCGTGCGGCGTGCACTCGGTGCTCGGCGGCCGCACCGTCGACAACGTGCACGAGCTCGAGGTGCTGACCTACGACGGCCTGCGGCTGCGCGTGGGGCCGACGAGCGAGGACGAGCTCGAGGCCATCGTCCGCGAGGGCGGCCGACGCGGCCGCATCTACGCCGAGCTGCGCGCCATCCGCGACAGGTACGCGGACCTCATCCGCGCCCGCTACCCCCGCATCCCGCGCCGCGTGTCCGGCTACAACCTCGACGAGCTCTTGCCGGAGAACGGCTTCCATGTGGCGCGCGCCCTGGTCGGCACCGAGGGGACATGCGTCACGGTGCTCGAGGCCACCCTGCGCCTCGTCGACTGGCCCAGGTTCCGATCGCTCCTCGTGCTCGGCTACCCGGACGTGTTCTCCGCGGGCGATCACGTCCCCGAGGTGATGCGCTTCCGGCCGATCGCGCTCGAGGGGATCGACGACCGGCTCATCGAGGACATGCACAAGAAGGGGCTCCACGAGCGTTACCTGCGTTACCTCCCGGAGGGCCGCGGTTTCTTGCTCGTCGAGTTCGGGGGCGACACCCAGGAGGAGTCCGACGCGGGGGCGCTCGACGCCATGCGCGCCCTCGCGCGCGGGCCGAACCCGCCGACGATGAAGCTGTACGACGACCCCGACCAGGAGCGCGCGCTCTGGGACGTGCGCAGATCCGGGCTCGGCGCGACCACGCGCGTCCCGGGGGAGCCCGACACGTGGCCCGGCTGGGAGGACTCCGCCGTGCACCCGGACAACCTGGGCGGCTACCTCCGCGACCTGCGCGCGCTCTTCGACCGCCACGGCTATCAGCCCGCGCTCTACGGCCACTTCGGGCAGGCGTGCGTGCACTGCCGCGTGGACTTCGACGTGGTGACGGCCGAGGGCATCCGCAACTGGAAGCGCTTCCTCGACGAGGCGACCGACCTCGTGGTCCGCTACGGCGGCTCGTTCTCCGGCGAGCACGGCGACGGCCAGGCGCGCGCGCAGTTCTTGCCGAAGATGTACGGCGAGGAGCTCATCGAGGCGTTCCGCCGCTTCAAGGCCGCCTGGGACCCTTCGTTCTCCATGAACCCCGGCAAGGTCGTCGACCCGTACCGCGTCGACGAGAACCTCCGCCTCGGGGCCGGCTTCCGCTCCGCCGCGGTGGAGACGCACTTCCGCTTCCCGGACGACGACGGCGACTTCACGCGCGCGACCCTGCGCTGCGTGGGCGTCGGCAGGTGCCGGCGCCACGACGGCGGCACGATGTGCCCGAGCTACAGGGTGACGCACGAGGAGGAGCACTCAACGCGCGGGCGGGCGCGCCTGCTCTTCGAGATGCTGGAGGGCGACGAGCTCCGCGGCTTCCGCGACCACGAGGTGCGCGAGTCGCTCGACCTGTGCCTCGCCTGCAAGGCGTGCAAGGACGAGTGCCCGGTCCACGTCGATATGGCCACCTACAAGGCCGAGTTCCTGTCGCACTACTACGCGGGTCGGCTCCGGCCGCGCGCCGCTTATTCGATGGGGCTCATCCACTGGTGGGCGCGCCTCGGGCAGCGCGTGCCCGGGCTCGCGAACCTCGTGACGCAGACGCCGGCCCTCGCCGCGATCGCCAAGAAGCTCGCCGGCATCGCGCCCGAGCGGACCATCCCGCCGTTCGCGCGGACATCGTTCCGGCAGTGGTTCCACGGCCGGCCGCGGCGCAACGCCGGCGGGCCCGAGGTGCTGCTCTGGCCGGACACGTTCAACGATCACTTCTTCCCGGACACCGCGATCGCCGCGACCGAGGTGCTCGAGTCGGCGGGCTACGAGGTGATCGTCCCGGAGGCACAGCTCTGCTGCGGCCGGCCACTCTACGATTTCGGCTTCCTGAAGACGGCCAAGCGCATGCTGCGCGACGTGATGAGCGCGCTGCGCGATCCGATCGAGCGCGGCGTGCCGATCGTCGGCCTCGAGCCGAGCTGCGTCTCGGTCTTCCGCGACGAGCTGCGCGGGCTCTTCCCGGACGACCCGGTCGCGTCGAAGCTCCGGGAGCAGACGCACCTGTTCGGCGATTTCCTGAAGGGGGCGCCGGACGGCGATCCCGGCCCGCGTTCGCCCGGCGCGCGCGGGATCGAGCTGCCGCGGCTCGACCGGCGCGCGGTGGTGCACGGTCACTGCCACCACAAGGCCATCCTCGGGATGGACGGCGAGCGCGACGTGCTCCGCGGCATGGGCCTCGACATCGAGCTCCTGGACTCGGGCTGCTGCGGGATGGCGGGCGCGTTCGGCTTCGAGGAGGGCGACAAGTACGACGTCTCGATCCGGTGCGGCGAGCGCGTGCTCCTGCCCGCGGTCCGGTCGGCGCCGAAGGACGCGCTCGTCGTGGCCGACGGCTTCAGCTGCCGCGAGCAAATCCAGCAGACGACCGACCGGCAGGCGCTGCACCTGGCCCAGGTCGTGCGCATGGCGGCGCTGCACGGCCCCGCGGGGCCGGCCGGCGACTACCCCGAGCGCGCCTACCTGCCCGGGCCCGAGGAGGTCTACGTGCTACCGCGCGCGAAGGCGGCCGCGCTCGCCGCGACGCCGGCCGGCGTGGCGCTCCTCTGGGCGGGCGGCCGGCGGCTCGCGGCCGAGCGGCGGCGGGCGCGGCGCGGCCGGTGGCTCCAGGCGGCGGGCGTGGCCGCCGTGGCGCTCGCGGCGGTGGGGTTGCTCGGGCGGCGGCGACGGCGCTTGCCTTGAGCGACGCCACGTCCGCCGGGCGCGACGCTACCCGACAGACGTCGGCCCGATGACGGCGGCAGACGATGGGGAATGAGGGCTGCTCTGCTCCTCGGCGGTGATGAGCAGCTCGAAGTTGGCATACGGCACGGTCGTCTCGGCCAGCTTGCCGTTTCGGCTGCCAGGATTGTAGTCGAGCACTCCGAGCCGCCGCCACGGGGTCTCGGAGTTCGGGCGCTGCCAGGCGACGAAGTGCTTGCTGCCGGCCGCGATCCGCTCGGGCGGCGCGAGGTGAACGACGTCCACCGCCAGCCGCGTGGTCGCGGCGTCGGCGTCGATGTCGGCAGTGAGTTGCGCATCGGCACCGGGCGCGAGCTGCGTGCCGTGAACGGTTCGCGCGCTCGGGCCGCCACAGCCGGCGAGCGCCATGCTCGCGAGAAGACCGAGCGCGAGCCCCATCCGGCGGCCGACCCGTCGCCCCGTATCACCGTACTTCATATCGCCCCCTCGATCGTCTTTCTGGCGTCACGACGGACCCACTGCCCATCTCGGGCATCAAGTCCGGGCTGGCCGGTACTCACCCGCCGCCCGCTGCGCCGTCGTCGCTCGAGCAAGCCTCATACCGAGGCCGGCGAGCGCCGCGACCGCGACGGCTGCCCGCTCGACGAGGCGTGTCCGGCAGGTCGGCAGGCTCAGCGTTCACCGGACAACCCCAACGTCATTGCGCCCGCGTTCGGACGCGATCATGACCATCGCCATTGCGGAACCCGTCCCAGCAGGCCGCGCCGGCGTGGGCGTCGCGCGAGATGGGGAGCCCGGCGCAGCACGTGCAGGCCGGAGGGAGCGTGAGCGCGACAGAGCTCATCACAGGACGGGGGAATCATGCCGACACTGAAGCCTGAAGAACGTGAACATTTTGCACAGCAGGAGAACCCTAATCCGCCGCTGTCAGGCGCGCGATACAGATCAGAGGAGGAGAAGGCACCGAAGATCGTGCTCGGCGGCTCGCTCGCCGAGGTGGTCTGCGGCGCGGCGGCGATCGTCCTCACCATCCTCGGGCTGACGGGGACCATGCCAGGGGAGCTCACCTCGATTGCCACGATCGTCTTCGGCGCCGCGCTGATCGCGCACGGCGGCGCGATCGCCTCGCGCCTCGGCGCGCTGACCCGCGCCACGCCGCCCCTCGAGTGGGACACGCGCGCCGAGCTCGGCGGCGGGCTGGGCGCGGAGCTCGTCGGCGGCGTGGCCGGCGTCGTGCTCGGCGTCCTCGCGCTCCTCGGCCTCTCCCCCGCGACGTTGACCTCGATCGCGGTGATCGTCTTCGGTGGAGCGACCCTGCTCGGCGGCGGCGCAACGGCGGACCTCGGCGGGCTCGACACGCGCGGCGCGGAGCCGCACCTCGCCCACGTCGCTCGTCAGGCGTCGATGGCCGCGGCCGGCCTGCAGTCGCTCATCGGCGCCGGCGCGGTGGTGCTCGGCATCCTCGCGCTGGTCGGCATCTATCCCATGGTGCTCACGCTGGTCGCCCTCCTCGCGCTGGGGTCGGCCGTCGTCGTGAGCGGGACCGCCGTCTCGGGGCGCGCAGCCGCCGCGCTCCGCCGCTGAGCCAAGGCGATACCTCACCCCACCCCACGGACGCGCGGCGGCGTCGATGGAGCGGCCGCGCTCCTCAGGGACGCTCCAGGACCATGCGCACGCCGAGCGCCACGAGGACCACGCCGGAGACCGCCTCGAGCGTCCGGCGTACGCGACCGCCGGTCATGGCCGCCTGGAGCCGGCCGAGGAGCAGGACGAGCGCCAGGTACCAGGCGGTGTCCACGGCGACCCACACCAGCGAGAGGAGGAGCAGCGCCGGCAGCGTCGGCGCACCGGTCGGCACGAACTGCGGCAGGAAGGACGCGGCGAACACGGCCGCCTTGGGGTTCGCCAGGATGGTGAGGAGGCCGATGCGGAAGGCGCTCCACGCGCCGGCAGCGGGTTCCCGGGCTCCCGGCCCCGCGCCGCCGGCGCCGGCCCGACGCCGCCCCAGGAGGGACTGAACGCCGAGCACGACGAGGACGGCCGCGCCGGCGAGGCGGAGCGCGTCGTAGGCGACCTCGGAGGCCTTGACGAGCGCCGTGGCCCCGAGCGCCGCGACGAGGGCCCAGAAGAGGAGGCCCAGCTCGTTCGCGGCGATGGTCGCGAGCGCGGCGCGGCGCCCGCCGCGCAGGGCCTGCCGCACGATGACGGCGGTGCTCGGCCCCGGGATCATCGCCAGCACCAGCGCGGCGCCGCAAAAGGCAAGGAGGGTCGAGCTCATGACGAGCCTGTGTACCCGCTCGACGCTCGGCCGGCCAGGCCTCGCCGCGCGAGCTCGGGGCCGGCGGGTCGAGCCGGCGAAGCCTCGCTCCAGGTCCCCTTTCGCCGGATTGCTCTGGCGGCCGGAGAAAGATCCCTGCTTCGAAGCCAGCCCCAGGGATTGCTTGCCTACCGCGCTCGCGTGGTGAACAGGGAGGTGATGGTGTCCAGGATATCCTGGATCGACATGTCAGGAGGTGGCTTGTCCGGGTTGTCGAGGGCTTTATCCACGTAGCGCCCGATATACTCGGTCATGGCGAACGCCGTGATCGCGTTCGTGACCGCGCCCGCCAGCGGGATCAGCCCCAGGGTCAAGTCGAGCATGAGGCGAATGGCGCCGCCGCCCCAGATGATCTGGTGGATCTGGGACCACGCCGCCTTCGAGAGGTGCGCGCCTCGCTCCTTCGCGAGCGAGGCCGTGAGCAGGTACTGGATCGGGATGACGAACAGCTGGTCCAAACCCGGGATCAGCTGGACGATGAAGCTGATGCTGGCGGCGCCAGCCGAGAATGCGTGCGTGGTGAGCCGTGCCCCGAGCCTCATGAAGGAAGCTTAATGCTCGCGCGGCCGTCGAGAAGCGGCTCGCGCCGCTCGTCCGGGCGCGGGGCGCGGGGCGCGGGGGCGATGTCCCGTGTCTCCTGCTTCGTACGGAGCGCCGCTCGGTCCATGCTCCTCGACCGTGGAGGAGGCGAGGAACCCGCGGCGGGATCCCCCGCCCTCGCCTCCGAGGCTTACGCTTCGTCTGCGCCGGGCAGCGGGCTCGTGGCCGGCGCCGGCTTGCGGCTCTTCTTCGCCGCGGTCCCGGGGGCGACGTTCCTCCGCATGAAGTCGATGACCGGCGCCAGGACGTCCATCACCTTGCGATCGGTCTGCGCGTGCGTCTTGGCGATCCGGTAGGCTGCATAGAGCGTCTCGCGGAACTTGATGGCGGCGTAGAACGTCGAGTCGCCGAGCTCTCCCCCGATCGGCGCGAGGGTCTCCGCGACCTCGCTGAAGAGCAGGTGCTTCTCGATGCGGTCCCGGAGCAGCGCGGTCTCGAAGCGGTTCGGGTCCATCCCTTCGTCCTGATCCGCCAGCGACTCGAACAGGGCGGGCTTCATGTCCACCACGTCGAGCACCTTGTTCAGCATCACGTGCTCGCCGTCCCGCAGCCGCGGCGCCGTCTGCCGCTGCTCCTTCGTCAGCGTCACGAGCCCCGGGAACAGGCTGTCGAGCTTCTCCTCGAGCTCGGCGGCCAGCGCCTTGGCCTTCGCGGCGCGCGCCCGGAACTCGTCGATCGGCATGTCTTCCCACGTGGTCCAATTCGAATTTTTCTTCGAAGCCATTGCTTTCTCCTCCCGTGCTTCAGTTGCAAGCGGGTACCGTAAGATGGCGTGTCCGGTCTCGCAAGCATGCCTGCCTGCCAGAGCACGAATTCCACGCCAGGAGCAAAGCGGAGGCGGCCTCTGTTGACGGCAGCCCGCTCGGTCGCCCCGAACCGCCTCGCCGCTGCCCCGAACCGCCTCGCCGCTGCCCCGAACCGCCTCGCCGCTGCCCCGAACCGCCTCGCCGCTGCCCTGAACCGCCTCGCCGCTGCCCTGAACCGCCTCGCCGCTGCCCTGAACCGCCTCACACCCCGGGGGGCCCCCACGTCACCCGGGGGGCCCCCCGGGTGGGAGCCCCCAGCGCAGCTCGACCCGGGGGGGCGGCCGGCCCGCGCTCCTGCGGGCACGCTCTCGATACGCCGCACCGCTCCGGGCATCACCACTGCCGCACCCGCGCGCCCGTGCGACGGCCGGGTAGCTTTTTTCACCGGACACCGGGCCGGGTTGTTACAGCTGGCCGTTGACGCGTCCTCCGATCCCGCAGCCAGCGGCGACGAGCGCCCCCAGGATAGGATGCCCGACCATGAGTGAACCGGCTGGCAACCCCCGCGTTCGCATGATGGCAACCGTGCGCAACCGCCGCGGGCCCGTCGTGTCGATCGACCCGTTCGATGCGGCCCCCGAGGGACGCCTCCACCGCGGATCGAGTCGCTCCACGTCGAGAACTACCGCGCGCTGAAGCAGCTCGATCTCGAGGCGATCACCCCGCTCACCGTGTTCCTCGGGCCAAACGGCAGCGGCAAGTCGACGCTCTTCGACGTCTTCGCCTTTCTCTCCGAACACGCCCGCCGCGCGAGCGCGCGCGCACGCCTTGGATGGTTCGAGCCGCATTCGTTGCGATCGCCTCGACGAATTTCGGCTTGACGCCCAAACCACCCCCCGGAACAATGGCTCGCACCTCACATCGTATCGGCCTTCGGGGAAAGACGAACGTGGAAGGTAAGGAGCGCTCTACGTGTTCCGGCCCTTGCGGCTCCGCCGTTATCTCTGCGCCTGTGCGCTCGTCGTTGCGCCGACGGCGGTACAGGCACGCGAGTTCAGCGTTGGCGTGAGCGTGGGCGGGATCCAGGTCGGGACCGAGCCCAAGCTCGCGGTGAGCCCGTTCGCCGGAGTGCTCTGGCGCAGAGAGGGGGACTTCCGGATCGAAGTCCACAACATGCTCAGCATCGTTCCAGGATCACGTATAGGGATCTACGACCGGACGGCGGTCACTCTCGGGCACACCAGGAAGACAGGCAACATCAGCCTTGGACCGTCCCTGTCGATCTACTCGATCGCGGTGTGCGGCGCCGTGTATTGCGACCGCGTGACGGGAGTTGCTCCAGGCGGCCGCGCCCAGTCCGACTGGTACTTCGCCGGGCGCCTGGGCGCGTCCGTGAGCGCCAACGTGGACTGGGCCGGCGGAAGCAGCCATTTTCTTCATGACAGCCTGGTTGTCATGGTTACCGCTGGGCCTGTATGGAAACCAGAACAGTGGCCCAACATCCTGTCTGAAGAAAGTAGGCGGACAGTCGCTCTGCCAGCGCTGCTGGGAGCGATGCAAGGCCGGTGATTCTCCGTCATCGCAGTGCCGCACGTGCAGGTTTTGAGGGCCTGATGACCATTCATATCGCCACATCCGCGGACCTTGGAACGGTGGTTCGCCGCGGGCTCCGCGATCCTGTGTGCTTCATCTCCGACAACTGGCTCGTGGGCCCCTGCTCCTCGGATCTGGAGGCGCACGCTCGAGCGCGGTGTGACTTCTGGGCGCTCAAGGGGCGGGAACGAACACGATTTACCGGCTCGTTTCGCGAGGTCATGAAAGCGATCGACTCGCGCCAGCGCATCGTCCTCTGGGCGTCGCAGCTCGGGAGCGACACGGTAGCGCTCTGGGCGCTCTGCGCCTGGAGACTGCTGCGGTGGCCCGACCGACCGAGCCTCGATCTCGCCGTGCTGGGCGGCCCAGCAGAGGCGGACGACGCGGCCGGGGTCGGCGGCGGTTTCATCCGTGTGACTCCCGCTGACGTCCGTCGCAGCCTGGACCACGTGCGCTCTCTCTCCCTGACGCGGGTCCGGGAGATGGCCCGCTGCTGGCGAAAGTTGTCCGGTCGCTCCCCGATCCTGTCCGGCAAGGGCGGCGGCGCCACGCGCGCGCGCAGACAGCTATTCGAGCTCGGCGGCTACCAGGCGAGCTTCTTTCCCCGGTTCGACGGGCACGCCCTCACCCTCTCTCGGTTCGATGAGCTCCTGTTTTCGTGCCTCGCAAAGCAAGGGTCGACGGCTGTGGATGTGTTTGTGAGCCGCGGAGCGGCCGGCGAGGAGCTGCGCAACAAGTGGGTGAGCCTCACCGGAGATATCTTTCTGTCCATTCGCCTCGCGCAATGGGCAAAGCACAACGGGGACGACGCCGCGCTGCTGAGTGAGCCGTACCGGGCAGGCAATGAAATGATGGCTACACGCTACAAGCTGTCTGGTACAGGCAGTAAAATCATGCGGCATGGACTGACCGGTATCGCTCAAGGAGCGCCGCTGCCGGTTTGGGGTGTTACAGCGTACGACCCTGCGGCCCCCTGGGTCGTGGAGGATGGCCCCTCGGGGCGGCGCCTCCAGCGCCTCGGAAAGCTCGCCACGCAAGACGCGAAATGATTCGTCGAGGTGCGCCGTAAGCATCGCGTCGACATCCACCCCGGACGCTCGCACCTTCCACTCATTTCATCTCATTGTATTTTTAATAGAAATCCGAGATCTGATCTTCCCGTCACCTGGATGCACTTGACACCAGCGCCTGCGCAGGCGTATGCCTCCACACGTCAGCGTTCACCGTTGTCTGGGGGTGTGGTACATGGTGAAACGACGTATCCTCCTTCGCGTCGTGCCGGCGCTGGTCTCTCTTGCGCCGTTCCTTTCGGTGGTAGCCCCGGGATGCACCAGCCCCCTGGACATGCCTTGCCGTGGGCCGGGGGAAACGTACTGGATCTGCTCGGCCACGATCTTGGAGCGGTCCACCCCTTCCTGCTCCTGTGACGGGGCACCGAGGGAATATACCGACTGGGTCTGTGCACCGGACCCGTTCACGGCGCAGAACCAGCTGGAGTACTATGTCAACGTGAAGGAAGGATCCGTGGTGCTCCGACACAAGGGGTGCAGGGACACCGGGACGCCCTACCCTCAGGACGTACAGCCGGAGCTCACGGTGCAGCGTCTCTGCGATGCGGCCCCAGAGGACGACGAGTGCGCGAGCTGCGCAAAAACCTCGTGCTGCAGCGAGTACGACGCATGCGCCGGCGACGCCAACTGTGTTTGCCTGGTCGACTGCCTGTCCGACGGCAACGCGCTCTCCGTGTGCACCCTACCCGAGAGCTGCGGCTCCGCCGACCAGGTCTCCACCGACGCGGCCTCGTGCCTGGACGACGCCTGCCCAGCGCAGTGCCCCAGCCTGGGCGCCCTCGGCGCGGCCTGGAAGTAGGAGCACATGGCAAGGCCCGCTGAACCCAGCGAACGCGCGGCGCTCGTCGCGCTCGGAGACGAGCTCGCCCGCAGTCACGCAGCGCACCTCCTGAGCCAGGCGCTGCAGGGGAGGCTCTCCCTCGACAGGCGCGAAGCGTTGCCCGGGCTCGTCCGGCAGAGCGAGCGCCACGAGGCCAGCGGGCCGATCTGCGACGCCGGACGCTTCTCCACGGCGCTGGTCGGGAAGCTGCGCGTCGACGGGCAAGGAGAGCTCGCGGACGCGATCGTGTCGTTGCTGGGCGGCGGCCCTGTCGACGCCGACCCCATGCTCTGGCTCGACGAGGTCCAGGGGAAGATCGCCACGAGGCGCCACGAGGCCGCGACGCTTCGCGCCCACGGGCGTCACGAGCTCGCGAGCCTTGTCGAGAACTCCCTGTCGCTCGACCTCCGGGTGGCGTTGCGAGAGCGGCTCTGCGCCGACGGTCACCACGAGCTCGCCGATGCCATCGCGAGGGCAATCCACGCCCACGAAGAACGGGAGCGCCGCGAGGCAGAGACGCCGTCGCCGGCCCGGCCGCCAGCGGCCACCAGAAAGCACGAGCCCCCGCCCGATGGCGCCGCGCTCCGGGCCCTGGCCGACACGCTGGCCGACACGCTGGGGCGCAGCTACCCCGCGGACGTCCTGGCCTGTGCGCTCGTCACCAGGCTCCGCGCCGAGGGACGCGACACGCTCGCGGGCTCGATCATGATGTTCTGGGCGCGCGACGTCGCCGGGCCGATCGTGGACCCCGCACGCCTCGCGGCCGACCTCTGCACACAGCTCCGCGCCGAGGGACGCGGGGAGCTCGCGGACACCCTCGCGTCGCTGCTCCGCGGCGCCGCCATCGGCCGCGATCCGGGCGAGATCCTGGCGGCCTGGCTCGACGAGCTCGCCGGGCCGATCGTGGCCCCAGGACCGCTCGCGGCCGCGCTCGTCTCCGTCCTCCGCAGGCAGCGGCAGGACAGGCTCGCGGACGGGATCCAGGCATTGCTGAGCGCGAGCCAATGAGCTCTGTCGCTGCGGAGGCACGCATCGCGGCCGCCCCCGCGAGGACGAACCGCCGCAAGGCGCACGGGACTCGGCTCACCCGGTCTGCGCGCAGCAGAAGCTCACCACGTCCTCCGGCGTGCTCTCGCCCTCCTGCTCGCCACCGATCGCCTCGCAGCCGTAGGGGTGCTCGACCGTCAGCGTCGCGCTGACGCTCCGCGGAACCGCGCCGGGAGGCAGATCCAGGCATTCACTGCCGGTCTCGATGGCGGGAATGGGCTGGGTGCAATGCTCGTCCGAATAGAGGACGAGCGTCGACGTCGTTCTCCGATAGTCCCCAACGTTGATGTCGACCTCGCAATCGCTACACCCCTCCACGCCCCTGTGACCCTGCACGAGCTCGGGATGCGAGCGGGGACACGCTGGGACCTTTTCCTCGCCGGAGTATGGAAGGCAGCGACGGAAATCTGGCGGCAGCGGCGGCTGACAGGAGCTGTTGAGCCGCCAGCAGAGCTCGTCAAATGAAAACGGGTTCTCACACACCCGGACGACGCTCTCCCAGGTGGCCTCCAGGTCCTCCGGTGGGAACGATAACTTGCACCCTTTGGTCGCGTCACCGCGCGTCCATCCCCGAACGAACTCGACGTCCTCCTCGGGGGGGTCCAGGACCAACCTCTCGGATACGCAGCTACCGTCCCACATGGCCGGCACCATGAACACGCTGGCGGTGGTAGCGTCAGGCCATGTGCTCCGACCACAGTTGCCGCCTCTCCTGACAAAGACCTCGGTGAAGTAGTCTTCTTCCAGCGGCTCGGCGACGCACCGGGGACAGCGGTCGATGGGCTTCTGGCCTTGATAATAGTCCACCAGGTGGTAGTAGTTGAGCGACGGGCAGTCCGGCACATCGCGCGGGTTCCCCACCCAGACAGCGACGGGCCGATCGATGTCGAAGCCCTCGGGGGAGTCGCTGGTGCCGTCCCACGGAAAGCGCGTGCAGCCCCAAGGACAGGTGACGTCATAGATGTCATAGGGCTGAGGGCACTCCCCGTCGCCGCACGGGCTGCACGACGCCCCGAGCAGCGCCACGCCGACGCCGAGCGAGAGGAGCGCCGCAGCCATCCGTATCGTCCGCGTCCTTGCTCTCTTGATCGCGCGCGTCATGTTCCCTCCGGCAGACAGCAAAGCGTCCTTCTCTCCACGATCAGGTCACCCACGAGCTCTCCGCCGCTCGGCGCGCAGCTCCCGGGCGCGTTGACCCGCCATTCCGCGCGCAGGCTCCCGAGCGCCGAGCCGGGCTCGGCGTCGTGGCAGCCGCCCTTCTCGGCGACCGCGGCAGCGGCGACCAGGTCGACGCACGCCTCGTCCTCGAACGTCGACACGAGCGCCTCACACAGGCTCGGCGCGGTCTCGGTACACGCGCACGGCGTGCAGCGGCGGGTGTCGTCGCGCACATTCCAGAAGGTGAACCTGTCCGAGAACGTCAGGTCCGCGACGCCATCGCTGGAGGGGCACACCGCATGGTCCCCTTCCATTGTCGAGAAGATGCAGCGGCGAAAGCCCGCGCCGAGCCTCTCCGCGCCGACCATGCACCACGCGTCGTCGCTCGGGCAGGTGCGCTCCACGCCCCCTGTGCACACGACCGCGATCTGCCCGCCCGGCAGATCGCCGTTGCGCGGCGCCGGGGCCAGCGCGACCTCGCAGGGGCGCTCGGTGACCGGTGCGACGTCGAACGAGCCGAACGCTTCGGGCGCCACCGCGCCGGGGGCGACGCACGCCCCGTCCCAGCCGCGCGGCGCGCGGAACGGGGTCACCGTCTCGCCGGGGCTGTTGCCGCACATCCAGCCGGACGTCACGGTGAGGCCGGCCGGCAACACGCACGCGGGCTCGGTACAGGCGCACGGACCGCAGCCAACGTGCCCCGGCTCGGCGACGAGGCGCTCGTATTCGATCATGGTCACGCCGGCGTCGCTGCGCGGCTCATCCAGCAGGGCCTCGCCGCACGAGGGCTGCTCGGAGGCGGGTCCTATCCAGACGATGCGCGGCTCGTCCTCAAAGCCACTGACGTCGACATCGACGCAGGTCCCCTCGCAGGCGGCATTGCTGGTGCCGTCCTCGTTGATGACGTCGCACGCCAGGAGCTCGGCGCAGTCGTAGCCGTCGAGCGCCCCGCAGCCGCTCGCCATCGCGACCGCCGCGCCGCTCAGACCAGCCAGCGCCGCTAGGATCCGCCTTGCCACGCACCGCCTCATCGCACCTTTTCCTTTCACCACGAGCCCTCGATCCGAACGCCGCCGCCGCGCGCCGTCGCCTGCGGCACCATGCGGACGCCGCCCTGATCCGGCGCGGGCGCCCACCAGAACGACGAGAGCGCCGCCGCACCGACCACGCCGCTCGCCACGAAGCTCGCGAGCGCGACCAGGCCCAGGGCATCGCGGGAACGGATCGCGTCCTCCAGCTGGGGGCACCGCGCATCGACGACATGGGTGTCTTTGTGGCACGCACGCTCCCCGTGCGCGCCGCGCAGGTCCTCGCGCAGCGTCTCGGCCTCGCCGTCCTTCACCGCCGACGCGAGCGCGAACCCCGCGCCGACCACGACGCCCGCCGACGCGAGCGCGAGCCCCCCGACCCGGATCGCCGGGCCGATCGCCGTCCCGTTGGCCGCGGGCCGCAGCGCCGCCGGCCCCGGCGCGACCGCCGCGGCGCGCGGGGCCGCCGCCGGCCGCGGCGCCGGCGGCTTCTCCTTGAGGGCCAGGCCGATCGCCGGCGTGTCCCCGCGCTGGGCCTCGAAGCGCCCCACGCCGTCCTCGTGGCCTCCGAGCGTCGCCCGCGCCTCGTGGCTGCCGGGCTCGACATAGACCACGTACGTGGCGAGCCCCTGGCCGACGCGCCGGCCGTCCATGAACACCTCGGCCTCGGGCTCGCCCACCACGATCGCGACCGCGGCGACCTCCTGCGCGGCCCGCTGGAGCCCTCGCTGGAGCTTTGCCCTGACGCCCGGCGCGAGCGCGTCCCCCGCCTCGAGCGCCCGGCGCAGGTGCTCCGCGGCGTCCCGGAAGCGGCGCAGCGAGAGCTCCGCCAGCCCGAGCTCCCCGGCCCAGCGAGGGTCACCGGTCGACTCCCACGCCGTTCGATACGCCGCGGCGGCCTCCTCCCACCGCCCGGCGCGCCGCTCCTGCTCCGCGCGGCGGAGCGTCGCCGCCGTCGTCGCGGGCGAGGCGACAGGCGGCGACGCGGTCGCGCGCGAGCCTCCTGACGGCGAGACCGCCGAGAGCGAGCCCCCCGCCCCCGTGCCGGGCGATGGCGGCGCCTCGGCCATCGCACCGCCGCTCCAGCCTGAAGCGCACGACAGCAGCGCGAGCCCCAGGCACCTCGTCAAGCGCATGGCCGCCGACCCTATTCAGCCCGCCGATCGCCCGCAAGCACGAATCCCAGGCGCGGAACGAGCGAGAGATAGGATGGCGAATCAGAAGACGTCCACGTAAAGCATCAAGGATCCGGCGCGCGCTCACCCCTCGCCACGCCGGTTCAGCGCCTGCCGGGGATCCGGATCCGCCAAGAGCGCGATACCGGCAGCCCGGGAGAGGGACCGGGAACGATTTCGAGCGCCATCGGGTAACCGGCGGATAATGGATCGGGCATGGATGCAAAGGATCCGCGCGGCGCGTCCGCCGGAGCGCCGCCGCCCACCTGGGAGACCGTCGTCCGCGAGCACCTCCGCTACCTGCGCGGCTGCGTGGCATCGGCGAGGATCCCGGAGGCCGACAGGGAGGATGTGCTTCAGGAGGTGCTGCACAGCATCTCGCGGGCCCTGGCCACCTTCGATCCGGCCCGGGGCGAGCTGCGCGCCTGGCTGAAGGCCATTGTCCACAACCATGCATCCAACTACCGGCGCCGCGCCTACCGCCGGCGCGAGGCGCCGTGGCCGGACGAGCCGCTGGAGGTCGCCGACGAGGCGCCGAGCTCCGAGGAGCGCCAGATGGAGCACGAGCGGCGGCAGCTCCTGTCGACGCTGCTGCTCGAGCTGCCGCCGGAGCGGCGCGAGGCGCTGATTGCCCACGAGCTCGGCGAGGCGGGTATCCCGCGTGTCGCGGAGCTGCTCTCGATCTCCGCCACCACCGCGAAGAGCCGAGTCCGCCACGGGCGCGAGGAGCTCAAGGCAGCGGCGCGCCGCTGGCAGGCGCGCCATCGCCGCCGCCTCGCCGCCCTGCTCCCGATGCGCGCGGCCGGTGGCGCGGGGGAGCGTCCCCGCCTCTCCGTATCGCGGGAGCGCCTGGCTCACCGCGTCCGGCGCGCGCTCCGTGAGGCGGTGTCCGGCGCAAGGGCACCGCGCCTGCGAACAGCCGCTCACGGCGGCGCCTCGCTCGCGGTGAGCGCCTTGGGCGTCGTCCTGACAGCAGGGCTCATGCTGGCCGGGCACAGCGGCCTTCTCGTTCCCGGAGGCGCGGCGCCGCCGGGCGCTTCTCTCACGGCGCGTGCTCGCGCCTCGTCGACCGCGGCGCCGGCGGGAGGAGCGAGCGAGCTCTCGTACTCAGCCGCGAGCAACAAGCATCCTTCACCAGGAGCGACGGTGGCCTCGCACGACCAGGGCAGCGCGGCTCTTCGTCCTCGAGGCATGTCCCGCCCGGCGCAGCGCTGGCCCATCGCGCAGGGCGATGAGCAGGAGCGCCTGAGGATGGCCGCCGCCGCGCGCGCCATCGGGAAGGAAGCGCTGGCGCGTGCGCTGCTGGAGCGCCGCCGCCGCGACCTGCCAGGCGCCGCGCCCTCGCAGGGCCGCGATGTGTCCCTGGCGCTCTCGACGCCCGCAGCGCGCGTTCGCTGAATTCGCTGGCTGAAGAACAGCGCCTCCGCGACGAGGAATCACGAGCATCGGCGCCCGAGGTGCTCGACGTGGGCCGACTCGACCGGCGAGCTGCGATGTCGGCCTGCGCGCGCGGCCGGCGCGTGGCCGTCACGGGCGCGCGATGGTGCTGAGGGCTTCTCGACAGACACCCTCTTGCAGAGGTCCGGTATGCAGACTCGACGCCGCACGACAACCGCTGTCCACGAGCGCAGCGCGCCCCGGCGCCGCCTTCCATCGATCGCGAAGCCCCCGGCCATCCGCATTCCCGTGGAGCGCATCGTCGCCGAGCGCGGCTGGATCGCCGCGCTCGTGCGCGCCGGCGGCGTATCGCCCCGCGACCGTGAGGATGTGGTGCAAGCAGTGATCCTGGCTGCGTGGATGGCTGTCGAGGAGGGCAGGTACCACCCGGACGCGTCCGTCGATCCGCGGCGAGCGCTCCGCGGCTGGCTCTACGGCATCGTCTGGCGCAAGGTGGGGCACCACTGCAAGCGCGCCTGGGTCCGCCGGGAGATCCCGGTGGCAGATCCGTGGAGCGTGCAGCCGGAGCCGCCGCGGGACGACGATGTCCTCGTCGAGGCGCGCGAGCGCCTTCTCAGCGTGCGTCTCGCGGTATCCAGGCTGCCGCGGCGCGACGGCGAGATGCTCGCCCTCGCCGCGATCGGTCACGGCATCCGCGACATCGCGCGCAGGCTCGGTATGCCGAGCTCGACAGCGGTGCGGCGGCTCGACCGAGCGCGAAGGAGGCTTCGGTGCCTCCTCGAACGTCAGGGCCGCGCGCCGCCCGAGAGAGCACATACGATGATCTCGCGGTAAAGGGGGGTCGCCACGTGCATGCCGCCACCCTCTGCACGGCGCAAGAGACCGAGATCCACCACGAACTGGCGGCGTCCTCCGGCAGGTCGCCCGGCGTCTTCCCCGCGAGCCCCCGGCTCCCCCGAACCGCTTCGCCGCTGCCCCGAACCGCTTCGCGCCCCGGTGGCCCCCGCCTCGGAGCTGCCGGGTAGACCCCCACGGGTGGCCCGCCCCGTATCCGATGATGCTCGCGGCGAGCAGGAGACACTCCGCCGCCCGGATCTCGTTCCGTTGACGTATCTTCGGGGTATGGCCCGTACCGCCCCAGTCCCGAACATCCCTGCCATCCCCGGCATGAACCCTGGCGTCTTCGTGATGGGGGGCGGCGGCGGTGGCGGGGGCTCCGGCGGCCGTGGAGGCAATGGCGCGGGCGACGGCCAGGGCGGCAGCGGCAGCAACGGAGGCGACGGCGCGGACGGCGGCGGCAAGGGCGCCGGCTCGTGCGGCACCGGCTCGACCGACGGCGGCGGGTGCCCGAACCATCATGGCTCCGGCGCGAGCGGCAAGATGTCGCGCGGCGATCCCGTCGACGTGGTGACGGGGCGCGTCTTCACCGTGCCGGCCATCGATATCTCCTTTCCCGGCCCGCTCCCGCTCGTCATCGAGCGTACGTACTCGAGCAGCGCGCGCGACCGCGATGTGGGCCTCGGGTTCGGGTGGGCCTACTCGCTCGCCTGGCAGCTCGTCCTGCGCCGCGGATCGCTGCGCATCCTGTCGTTCGACGGCGTCGCGTACGACGCGGAAGGCAGGCTCATGGCGGTGGAGGACGCCGACGGGCACGTCACGCGGTACGAGTACGACAAGAACCATCGATTGACGTCAACCACGGATCCGACGGGGCTCACCTTCTCTTTCCGGTACGACGGCGAGAGCCGGTGCATCGAGACGTGGGGCGAGTACGCCGGCAAGGCAGATCCAAGCCTGGCGGACAACGTCCCCGAGGTGCTCGCCGATCACGTCACCAGGGCCAAGGGGATCCTCCACACGAAGCTCGAGTACTCAGGGGACGGCTACTCGGAGGCCGTCGACTCGGTGGCTCTTCACCGGTACTTCGGCAACCCGTACGGGCTGGTCGACAAGGCGGTGACGCCGCTCGGCGTCTTCGACCGCACCTACGACCGACGGGGCTTTCTCACCTCGTTCACCGATCCGCTCGGGGCGCGGACCACCTGGAAGCGCGACGTCATGGGACGCGAGACGGAGGTCGTCGACCCGCTCGGCCGGCGCACCGTGATCGAGCGCGATGCATCGGGCGAGATTACCTCGGTCATGGGGCCAGACGGCGAGACGACCCGCGTCGAGCGCGCGGGCGACACCCTGTTCTGGACCGATCCGATCGGCGCCACCTGCTCGGTGCGCTTCGATGCGCGAGGTCTGCCCATCGAGGTCCGCTGGCCCGACGGCAGGATGCTCGTCTTCCTCCGCGACGTGCAAGGCAACGTCATCAAGCACATCGACCAGGCTGGAGCGCAAACACGAGCGCGCTACGACGCGTGGGGCCGGTGCGTCGAGATCTGGGATGCGCGCGGCGGGCGGACTGCGTTCACCTACTCCGCGGGGGGCCGCCTCCTGTCCGTGACCTCGCCGGACGGGTCGGTCGAGCGCTATGATTACGACGGCGCGGGCAACCTCGTGAGGGTCACCGAGTCCGATGGTCAGACGACGCGAATATACTATGGTGGGCTTCACAAACCCGTTCGCATCGAGAGGCCAGGCGGCGAAGTGACCGAGCTGAAGTACAACCGCGAAGGGTGGCTCGTGCGCATCACGAACGGCAGGGGCGAGACACACAGCTACGAGAGGAACCTCGCCGGGCTCGTCGTCGCCGAGCGTACGTTCGACGGCCGCACCCTGCGGTACGGTCACGACGCGATGGGCCGGGTCGTGTGGTTCAAGAACGGCGAAGGTCAGCGCACCGAGTACGCGCGAGATCTCGCGGGCCAGCTCACGAAGCGGACCTTCGACGATGGAACAGAGGAATCGTTCGAGTACAACGGGCGCGGCGAGATCGTCTTCGCCGTGAACGCCGCGGGTCGCTTCGCGTTCGACAGGAACGCACGGGGATGGATCGTCGCCGAGACGCAGGACGTCGCGGGCGCTCCTGTCGCGGTGCACGTCGATTATCGGATCACCGGGGAGGTCGCCGCCCGCCGCACCTCGCTCGGGCATGCAGCGCAGTGGTCCTACGACTTCGAGCGGCAACAGGTGGCGCTGTTCCTCGACGGCCAGGCCGAGGCCGTGTCCACCCGCGATCCCTCGGGACGCGAGCTGACGCGCTCGCTCAAGGGCGGGGCGCGGATCGACATGGCGTACGACGCGCTCGGGCGCCTATCCGAACGGTGGCTCGTCTCGAACGCGCCCGGCGCGACGGGCAGGGACCTCTCCCTGGAGCCCGCCTGGATCGGGCGCTTGCCGCCGGGAACGCGGTACGCCGAGTCGCGCCGCTATGCGCTAACCGGCCTCCTCCAGGAACACTGGACCTCCCGCGGTGGAGCGACGCAGTACGGCTACGATCCGGTCGGCCAGCTCGCCCAGGTGCTCCGTAACGGGCACGAGGTGGCCTCGTTCCGCTATGATCTCGCCGGCAACCTGCACGACGTCACGCGCGGGGCCCCGCCGCGCTCGTACGCGGCTGGCGGTCGGATCCAGCGCGCTGGGAACACCGAGTACAGGTGGGACGACGACGGTCGCCTCACCATGAAGCGCACGCGTTCCGCGTCAGGCGAGGAGGAGGTCACGCGTTATCGCTGGTCAGCGTCGGGCATGCTGGCGAGGGTCGAGCGTCCTGATGGCCTGATCGTCGCATTCGAGTACGATCCGTTCGGCAGGCGCGTCGCGAAGCGGCTCCTGGCCCGCGCGGCGGATGGCTCCGAGCGGCAGATCGAGGCGACGCGCTTCGTCTGGGATGGCGGGTCGCTCGTGCACGAGATCCGCCGCAGGGCGGACGCCGGAGGCGACCCGATCGTGGACGAGCGAACGTACGTGTTCGAGCACGATAAGACCGCTCCTTTCGCGCATCGCGATGCCCGCACCGAGGGCGGGGGCCGCACCGTCTCGGCGTGGTGGCATTATCTGAACGACGACTCCGGCTCGCCAGAGATGCTCGTCGCGCCGGATGGCCGGATCGGCTGCGAGCTCACGCGCGGCCCGTGGGGATCGGCGGTGGCGGCAGAAGGTGCCCAGACGAGCACGCCGCTACGCTTCCGGGGACAATACGCGGACGAGGAGACCGGGCTCTCATACAACAGATATCGCTATTACGACCCGGACCTCGGCCGGTACATCAGTGCCGATCCCTTGGGGATCGAGGGCGGCCTCAACGTCTTCGCGTACGCGGCCAACTGCCCGACCTCGGCGGTCGACGTCGAGGGGCTGATGTACTCGGTCATCAAGGACAGGGCGGGCAACATCGTCGCCGATGGGCACAACCAAGACACGGGTCGGCCTCTCCCGGCGCCGCACAGCGCGGTGCCGAGCGGCAAGCCCTGCGCCGAGCGCTCGGCGCTCACCAACCTGGCGCACCGGCTCGGCCCCAACACCACGAAGGCGGACATCGCCAAGCTCTTCCAGGAGCAAGGCTACACGCTGGAGACGTACGAAGGCAATGCAGACAACTACAAGAGAAAGCTGCGAATCGCGGCCAACCCCTGCTCAGCATGCAAGGCGATGCTGCAAGAGATGGGGATCCCGCACGCCTCCATCCAGGGACACTCTCCAAAGAACCTGACGAAGACCGGCCCCTGGAACGGGGAGTCGACGTACAATCCGGGTACTCGGAAGCTCTTCATGAATGCAGGAGGACGTTGATGACCGGCCTTTCTCCGCCGCAAGTCGCGCTGTCCTCGCTGCGCGGTCCGGAGGGCGGCCTTGCGCGGTCGCACCGAGGGCTCGCCGCCTTCTGGCGGTCCGTCGGCGAGGGCGTCCTCCTCGGCCCTGCTCCGCAGGACACCCACGCACTGCTCGCAGCGCTCGATGCCTGGCTCACAGGAGGGCCTGCCTGCGCGCTCGTCGCGGGCCCGGACCCGGGTTTCCGCTCCGCCCTCCTCGCGCGATGGGCGCTGTCGGTGGCCGAGCGCCGGGCGGCGGAGGTGATCTTCCTGCCCGTCAGCGCTCGGTTCGGGACCGCGATCGAGCGCGACATGCTGAAGCTGTTCCTCGGCCTGTTCAAGGGTTCGGCGACGGCCATGTTCAGCCGTCCGCGGAGCCCGGGCGAGCTGATGTCGGCCATCCGACTGGCCTTGACGGGCGTCGGATGGGTCTCTTCGGTGCCTGACGAGGACAACCCCCAGCTGCTCGTGGTCCTCGACGGCGTCGAGCGCGCGGCCGATGGGTGGCCGGATCCGCAAGCCCCTTTCCTGAGCCAGCCCGGCGAGGGAGCGCGCATCGTCGTTTCCGTCGACGCCGAGGAGCAGGCTCCAAGCGGCGTGTTGTGGCGCGACAGGCTCGCGTGGGCGGCCGAGGAGATGGTCCTGATATCGTGCCCGGTCGATCGTCCATCGCTCGACGACGCTGCCGGGGCACGGCTCACGCTGGCGTCGCTGGGTGAGGAGGGGCTGCTCGCCGCGCGTGTCTTCGACGCGCTCGCCGCGGTCCTCGCTCCCGTGTCGCCAGAAGATCTCGTCGGGGCCGTGGGCGTGGACATTGCCGAGCTCGAGGCGTTCGAGCGCGCGCCTGATCCGGCGCGGGGACTCGTCGTCACGGACGACGAGGGGGCCTACCGCTTCCGCGACGACGCGGGGCGCGGCTGCTGGGCGGCGCCCGATCGCCTCGCGGTCATCGAGGACGCCATCGTCGCTCGCGGATTATCGGCGTTGGGTAGGTGCAAGGCGGCTTCCGAGCCGCGCGGCACGTGGCCGCCGTACCTGGTGGAGTACCTCGGTGCTCATATGACGCGGCGATCCGCTGGAGTGGCCGATCGCATGGAGCTCGTCTCCCCGGCGTGGCTCGATATATGGATGGACAGGCCTGGAGGCCTCGTGGGGTTCCTGACGGACGCCCGTCGGGCTCGTGGCGCTGCGAAGGACGCGCTCCTAGACGCGTGTAGCTCGGGGACCGGGAGCGACCCAGGGGCCAGAGCCGAAAGGGCCGCTCGTCTGTGCGACGTCGTGTGGTGTGCGCTCGTGGAGGCGGCGCTCTGCGCGAAAGAGGGCAGCCGCGATGAAGAACGCGACCCCGCCGAGCCCTACACCGAGCCGACCGTGGACCTCACCCGACCGACGGGCGCCGCGCGCGAGCGCGCCGAGGCGCTCTTGACGTTCGTCTCCCTGTTGACAGGCTCGGAGCAGCAGCTGGTTCAGCGGTGGGCGACAGACGCGTGCGCAGGTCTCGACGAGATCCTTCCCCGACCGATCCCTCACGTGACGACGGACCGGAGCGCGGCCGATCCCGAGCGCACCCGTCGGATCCGCGCGGGCGCGACGTACGATGAGGTCGACGAGTACCTGTCGAGGGACATGGTGATTCGACCCACAGACCTCTCGCCCGACGAAGCATGGCGCCTCGCGGAGAGCCGAGAAGGGGAATCGCGGATGGTCACCTTCGCGGGCATCTTGCCCGATCTTCCCGAGGAGATGCGCGAGAAGGCCGTACGAGAGGTCATGTCCGCGTACTGGGCCCACGGCGACCGGCTGGCGCTGCGCGTCCTTTCGGCCTGCGCGCCCTGGATGGCCCTTGCCGACGCAGCCAGGGTCCTCTGCAACGAGCTCGGCAACGACTGGACGGGCGATCTCCCCGGGATGCTCGTCGGCTTCGGCAGCCTCACCGAGCTCGCTCCGCTCCTGCAACGGTTGGGCGGCACGGCGGCGCTCGTGGGCGCCGCCCGCGCCATCGCCGACGTGGGCAAGTGGCTCCCCTAGTTTCGCCCGCCTGAAGTTCCGCCACAGTTTGTCGACCAGGACGCCAGCCGGTGGCGACACATTACGATCAGACAGGCAATATTTCCCAAAATAATCATCTCATTCTCCGCCGCCCGCCTGCTCATGGCACCTCGACAGCCCGGTGCCGGCAAGATAAGGCGGCGAAGGCATGCAGGTCTCCACGACGCCCATCACGTCCATCACCGCGAGCGACGTGAGGGGGCTGCTCGCCGCGGGCGCCGGCGGCGGGCTGCTCTCCGGCGCTGATCTCTTCACCTTGGCATTCGCGTTCTCGGGCCGGTCGCACCAGCTGCCGCTGACGCTCGATGAGGCGCATGACCTGCTCTTGGCGAACGGCCTTCCGCAGGCGCTCGCGGGCGGCGGGCTCATCGAGCGGATGCGCGAATCGACGAGCGCGGATCCGGCGTTCGTGGCCTACAACGCGAGGACGTTCTGCCTCGACCGCAACGTCGGTCTATTGCGCCGGCTGGGCCAGCTCGTGTATCGGCGCGACGTCCAGCAGCTCCTCCACGCGCATCGCGCGGAGCAAGCGCCGCCTCCCGCACGCCCTGCCGCTCCCCTTCGGGCCCGGCCTGCCGCGCCGGCTCGGCGGACCGAGGCGCCCGCTGCGCCGCCTCGACGACCCCCCACCGCCCCGCCCCCGGAGCGCCCGCCCGAGCCCGCTCCGCCTGTGCCGGCCCCGCCGCCCAGGAAGCCGGCGCCGCTCCTGATGGCCGGCCTCGACCGGTCCGAGCTGCTCCAGCGGCTCCAGGGGCCGCCGGCCTCGCTCGCGGCGGTGAGCCACGCGCTGCGCGCCCATCTGCTCGCCTCGGCCGAGCAGTTCGAGGAGCTGCTCGCGCTCGCCGCCCTCACCGGCGTCGAGCCGCACCGCTACCAGATCGAGACCGCGCGCCGCGTCCTCCGCGGGTTCCGCGGGCGCGCGCTGCTCGCCGACGAGGTCGGGCTCGGCAAGACCGTCGAGGCGCTCATGATCCTGCGCGAGTACCAGCTCCGCGGGATGGTCCGGCGGGCGCTCATCCTCGTCCCCCCGGCGCTCGTCGGCCAGTGGACCGGCGAGCTCGCGGAGAAGGCCGGGATCGCGGCGCGCACAACCGACGACGCCGCGCGCACGGCCGACCCCGAGGCCTTCTGGCGCGACGAGGGCGTGGTCGTCGCGTCGCTCGCCCTCGCGAGGAGCGCGAGGCACGCGCCGCTCGTCCAGGCCGCCTCGTGGGATCTCGTGATCGTCGACGAGGCCCACCACGTCAAGAGCCGCACGACCGCCGGCTTCAGGCTGGTCGATGGCCTGCACAGCCGCTTCCTCCTGATGCTCACGGCGACGCCGATCGAGACCGACCTCGAGGAGCTCTACAACCTCGTGACGCTGCTCAAGCCCGGCCAGTTCGCGACCCCGGCCGCCTTCCGCGCCCAGTTCGTCGACCCGAAGGACCCGCTGTCGCCCAAGAACCGGGAGCGGCTGCGCGCCCTGCTCGCCGAGGTGATGGTCCGCAACACCCGCGCCGACAGCGGCCTCGCGCTGCCGCCCCGTTACGTGAGCACGACGATGGTCGACCCGCTGCCGGAGGAGCGCGCGCTCTACGAGCGCGTCCTCGCGCTCGTGCG
Organism: Sorangium sp. So ce590; assembly: GCF_051521365.1. Classification (NCBI taxonomy): domain Bacteria; kingdom Pseudomonadati; phylum Myxococcota; order Polyangiales; family Polyangiaceae; genus Sorangium; species Sorangium sp. So ce590. The sequence continues at coordinate 821,967 of NZ_CP150346.1, read as the reverse complement.
CGCGCACGGGGCCGACGCCGGCACCCGGCTCGTCACGTCGACGCTCCTGCTCGGCGCCGGCTCGAGCCCGGCCGCGGTGCGCGGGAGCCTCGAGCGCATGAGCGCGAGCGACAGGCGCGCGCCCGCGCTGCGCGCCGCGCTGGCCGCCCTCGCGCAGCAGGCGGCCTCGGTCCGCGCGTCCCGGAAGGGCGGCGCGCTGGTCGAGCTCGCGCGCGCGCACGACGAGCAGCTCCTCGTCTTCACCCGGTTCCGCGACACGCTGTCGTACATCGAGGCCGTGCTCCGCGACGCAGGCGTCGAGCCCGCGGCGTTCCACGGCGGCCTCTCCGCCGCGGACAAGCGCGCGGCCCTCTCGGCGTTTCGCGAGGGCCGCGCGCGCGTGCTCGTCTCCACCGACGCCGGCGGCGAGGGGCACAACCTCCATCACTGCCATGTCCTCGTGAACTTCGATCTTCCCTACAATCCCATGCTCATCGAGCAGCGGATCGGGCGGCTGCACCGGATGGGCCAGCGGGAGGAGGTGCGCGTCTACAACCTCTGCGCGCGCGGCACCGCCGAGGAGCGCGTCCTCGATCTGCTGGATCGCCGCCTGCACCTGTTCGAGCTGGTCGTGGGCGAGATGGACATGGTCCTCGGCAACCTGGCCGACGAGCGCGACCTGGAGGAGCGGATCGTCGCGCTCTACGCGACGTCGCGCTCGGAGGAGGAGCTCGCGAGCGGCTTCGACGCCATCGCCGAGGAGCTCGCCGCGGCGCGCGGGCGTTACGAGCAGGTGAAGCGCCTCGACGCCAGGCTCTTCGGGAAGGACTACGAGGCATGACCGCGTCGCCGGGGACGGCCTCGCCTGCGGGGGGCGCGCTGCCCGCTCCGCTCGATTTCGTTGTCGAGGCGCTCGCGGAGGCCGGAGCGCTCGCCGAGCGGGAAGGTGCGCGGGCGGTGGCGCTGTTGCCGCCGGGGCTCGCGGCCGAGATCGAGGTCCCGGAGGAGTGCGCCCTCGCGCTCTACCCGGATCGGGACGGGGACGTCGCGTGCGGCCTCGGCTCGACGCTGCTCGAGCGGCTGATCGCGAGGGCGCGCGGGCGGCCGGTGTCCACGTCGGCGCGTCTCGCCGCGGATCCGCCGCGGCCTGCTCATGTGAGGGCCGCCGCGGACCGCTTCGCGCTGCGCAACGGGCTCTGCGAGCCCGGGCAGATCTCGATGGGTACGGCGGTGTACGTCGCGGCCAGCGTCGCTCATGTCGTCGAGGCCGACGACCGGCGCGAGGGGCTCGTCCGGGTGGTGGTGAGCGCGCACGACGGCGGCGAGCCGGACGCCGCGGTGGGCGCCCACCTGGACCTCGCCTGGCCGAGCGCGCTCGTGCAGCCGAGCGCCGCGCCGCTCGCGGCGGACGGCCGCGCGGCGGACTGGATCGCGCTCCGCGCGGAGCGGGCGGTGCGGGCGGCGGTGCAGCCGCTGCTCGGCGAGGTCGAGCGCAGGCACGCGCGGGATCACGATCGCATCGTGTCGTATTTCGCGGACCTGATCGCGGAGGCGCGGGCGCCGCGGCGGCGCGCGGAGCCGAAGGCGGTCGAGGCCAAGGTCGCGCACCTCGTGGCGGAGCGGAACGCGAAGCTGGAGGCCCTGCCCGCGCGGTTCGCGGCGAAGGTGACGTGCTCGGTCGCGGCGCTGGTGATCGCCGAGGTCCCGGCGGCGCTCGTGAGCCTGCGTCTCCGGCGTCGCAAGGAGTCGCGGGAGCTCGTCGCGCGGCTCCCGGCGGGCGCGTCGAGCCTGGACAGGCTCACGTGCGAGGCGTGCGGCATGGCGACGTCGAGGCCGGCGGCCTGCGACGATCGGATGCACCTGCTCTGCGAGGCGTGCGCGCCGAACGCGCAGGGCAGGATCGCGTGCCCGGCGTGCGCGAAGCGGCGATGAGGGCCAGTCGGCCGCCGGGCCCCGGAACCGCCTCACGGTTGCCCCGAACCGCCTCACGGCTGCCCCGAACCGCCTCACGGTTGCCCCGAACCGCCTCACGGCTGCCCCGAACCGCCTCACGGCTGCCCCGAACCGCCTCACGGCTGCCCCGAACCGCATCACGGCTGCCCCGAACCGCATCACGGCTGCCCCGAACCGCATCACGGCTGCCCCGAACCGCCTCGCGGTTGCCCTTTTCGCCTCGGACCCCCGGGGGCCCCCCCGGTCTGGCGCCCTTTTCGCCTCGGACCCCCGGGGGCCCCCCGGTCTGGCGCCCTTTTCGCCTCGGACCCCCGGGGGCCCCCCCGGTCTGGCGCCCTTTTCGCCTCGGACCCCCGGGGGCCCCCCGGTCTGGCGCCCTTTTCGGAGTCGGGCTGGAGACACGCCTCCAACACGTCGCAGATCCTCGACAGCTCCTCGCTCGTGTGCGCCGCGAAGCCGAAGCGAAATGCGGGTACGGACCCAGCCGCGACGTGAGCAGACCCCGGCGTGAGGGCCAGGCCGCGCGCGTGCGCGCGTCTGACGAGCTCTTCCGAAGTCAAGCTGCGCAAGCGCATCCAGAGCGCCAGTCCGCCGCCAGGCGGGTCGCACACCATCGCGGAGCGCAAGGGCGGCCTCGACGCGAGCTGTTGCAGCAGGTGGTCACGGCGCTCTCGGTAGAGCTGCCGGGCGCGCCGCGCGTGACGCTGAACCTCGCCGTCCTCGATGAGCTCGGCCACGGCGCGCTCCAGGACGACGTCTCCCTGACGATCGAGCAGCTCGCGGACCGCCCTCAAGCGCGCGACAACGGACCTGTCCGCGATGATGTATCCGAGCCGTAGCGCGGGGGCGATGAGCTTCGAGAGCGAAGCGATGTAGATGCAGCGCGACGAGAGGTCCTTTGTCGCAGAGAGGGGCAAGAGCGGCGCCCCCTCGAAGTGGTACTCGTAATCATAGTCGTCCTCCACGATGTAGAGCCGGAAAGACTCACAGATTCGTCGCAGGTGCATTCGACGCTCGGCGGACATCGCGACGGTCGTGGGGTACTGATGGTGCGGCGTCACGTACACGGCCTTGAGGCGCCCCTTGAGCCTCCTGGCGTGCGCCTCCAGCTCATCCGTTCGAAGGCCATCCGCGTCGACGGGCACATGGACGACGTCGGCCCGAGCGAGCTGGAAGGCGCGCCATGCCGGCGCGTAGCCGGGGTGCTCGACGGCGACGACATCCCCAGGCTCCAGCATCGCCAGCGCGAACAGGCTCAGCGCGCCCTGGCTGCCACGCGTCAAGACGATCTCCTCCGAGGAGCACGAAAGCCCGCGAGCGTGGTTGACGAAGCCCGCGAGAACCTCCCTGAGCACGGGATCGCCTGCAGCATCTCCGTAGCCAAGGCCCGTCCGAGCCAGCGCTCGGAGGGCGCGCCGCTGGGCGCGGGCGAGCTCGTCCACGGGCGCGATCCGGGCGTCTGGAACCCCGTCGTTCACCGCGATCCCGGCGGCGCGTCGCCGGTCGAGCGCCGTCTCGACGGAGCGGCGGCCCTCGGCGTCGGCGACAGCGAGCGTCGGAAGGTTGAGCGCAACCCGGGTGCCGCGGGCGGGCAGCGCCTCGAGCCACCCTTGGGCCACAAGCTCGTCCACGGCAGCGACGACGACCTTCCTGTTGACCTCGAGCTGGGCCGCGAGCGTCCGGCTGCCCGGAAGCGTCGAGCCCGGCAGGAGTCGCCCGCGCTGGATCTCCTGGACGATCGCGCGGCTCAGCTGGGTTTGCCGCGACACGGACGCACCGCCGTCGAGCACCAGGTCGAAGCGCCAGGGCCGACCAGCTGGACCCGTCGATATGTTCGTTCTGGAGCCTGTCATGGGTCCAGCTTGGCGCTATCCCTGGTCCTGCGCAAGACGCTCTTCGCGCTGACAAGGAGCAGAAATGAGCGAACGGTTCCATTCAGCAGACTTCGACAAGACGCCGCCGCGGCCTCGCGTGGTGATGCCAGAGAAGCTCGCGCACCCCGCGGTCGAGGCCGCCGGGCGCCACGACGACTATTCGAAAGCAAGAAAACACCCGGTCTTCTTCGTGGACCTCCCGTCCCACGCGATCAGCATGACCATCGGCTGGCTCGAGCCGGGGCAATCCTCGAACCGGCATCGGCACACGTACGAGACCCTCCTCTACGTCCTGGAAGGAGAGGGCTACTCGTACGTGGGCGGGAAGCGCGTCGACTGGAAGCAGGGGGACGCGATCTACGTCCCTGTGTGGGCCTGGCACAACCACGTCAACACGGGAGAGGGGCGGGCACGCTACCTGGCCTGCGAGAACGCGCCGATGCTGCAGAACATGGGAGGGGTCGCGCTGCGCGAGGAGGTGCCCCATCGGGGTGACCAGCTCTTCGACAAGGCCCACGAGGCGGAAGGAGGCGCGCGATGACCTCCTCTCTCCGTGGAATCGTCGCTTACCCCATCACGCCGTTCACGGAAGCCGGACGCGTCGATGAACGACTCCTCGGGCGCATCGTCGACGACATGCTCGCCGCGGGCGTCCATGCGATCGCGCCGCTGGGCAGCACCGGGGTGCTGCCGTACCTCTCGGACGAGGAGCGCGAGGCCGTCACCGACCTCGTCGTCAAGCGCGTGGCGGGCCGGGCTCCGACCCTGGTCGGCGTGTCGAGCCTCACCACGGAGCGGACCGTGCACCACGCGAAGTACGCGGAGAGGGCTGGCGCCACAGCGGTGATGATCCTCCCGATGAGCTACTGGAAGCTCTCGGACAAGGAGATCGTGACGCACTTCGAGACCGTCGCGAAGGCCATCTCCATCCCCATCGCCGTGTACAACAACCCGGCGACGGGCGGCCTCGACCTGAGTCCCGACACGATCGCGCGGCTGCTGCGCATCCCGAACGTCACGATGGTGAAGGAGAGCACCGGGGACGTGAACCGGATGCACCGGCTCGTGCAGCTCTGTGGCGACGAGGTCGCCTTCTACAACGGGAGCAATCCGCTCGCGCTCGCCGCATTCGTCGCCGGGGCCCGCGGCTGGTGCACGGCGGCCCCGCACGTCATCCCCCGCCTCACCATCGAGCTCTACGACGCGGTGACTCGCGGCGACCTCGACGCCGCTCGGCGATCCTTCTACCGCCAGCTGCCGTTCCTTCGGTTCATCGTCGCGCATGGCCTGCCGCGAGCCATCTCGGCGGCCCTGGAGCTGATGGGCCATCGGGTCGGGCCGCTCCGGGCCCCGCTGCAGCCCCTCGAGAAGGAGCGGGTCGAGGAGCTTCGACGGATCCTTGTCGATCTCGCCGTGCTGCCGTCCGCATGACGCACGCTTCGCCGCGATCCTCCTGAGCCCCGCGCTCCGCAGGCGCCGCCGTGACGGCCCGCCGCGCTCGCCCTTCGCCGGACGCCGACGTGGACGAGGCGACATGACCGTGCGCGGAGCGGCGCGCGACGCCCCGGACACGGCGCCTCGGACGGGCGGCGACGCCGGGACTCGGCTGGTCGTCGAGGCGCGCTGTGATAGCACTTGAGCCCATGGGCGCCGCCGCGGCCCGGGGACCGTCCGCCGGGAACGGCGCGACGCAGGCCACCCGGTCGGCGGGGGTGAGGGGCGTGGAGATGACAGTAGATTTATCGATCCTCTTCGGGCTCGGCGCGCTCGGCTGCGGTGCGGGCATGACCTGGCTCGCGGCCCGGACGGCCTCGTTGAAGGGACAGCTGCGCGAGGCCGCACGGAACGCGGAGGCCTTCCGTCAATCCAACGTGCAGCTCGAGCAGCTGCGCTCGGAGCACGCCCAGGACCGAGAGACGCTCGAGCGCGCCCGGAGCGAGGATCGACAGAAGATCGAATGGCTCGACGCGCAGCAGCGAGAGATCGAGTGGTTGCGGAGGGAGCTGGACGCTCGGCCCAAGATCACGCAGAAACGGTACAAGATCCTGACGCTCGGCATCAAAGGGACCGGGAAGACCTCGCTCACGTTGAAGTGGGCCAATCCCCTCGTCGACCTCGGCAAGCTGCAAGGGACGAAGATCGAGCGCTACGAGCGAACCGTGAGCAACGTGTCCACCAAGGAAGAGCTGACCGAGCACATCTTCGAGATCGGCGACTGGGGCGGAGAGCATCTCGTCGAGGCCCAGCACGAGCTCGTCGTGGAAGAGGTCCACGGCCTGCTCCTCGTGGTCGATCTCGCGTCCAAGGACGGACGGCAGGTGGATCCGGCCCGGGTAGAGGAGCAGATCCGGGAATTTCAGCCGCAGTCGCTGCGCTACTTCTTCGGCTCGAAGACGCTGACCGCCTGCAAGGCGGTCGTCCTGTTCATCAACAAGTCGGACGTCCTCTCCGGGACGCCGGCCGAGATCGAGCTGGAGGCGCACAGGCATTACCGGCCGCTGATCGACGGGATCGAGCGGCTCAAGAACCACGTCAGCACGCGGGTGCTCGTGGGCTCGGCGAGCTACGGCCACAGCACGCACCACCTGTTCTCGCACTTCGTCGAGCGCATCCTGCCGAAGCACGCCTACGACGGTCAGCTCCTCCAGCGCATCAAGCAGGAGGTCCTCGCGCCGACGGCCATCTCCCAGACAGCGCGACTCTCGGCTCAGCAGGTCGGGCCCCATGCGCAGAAATGAAGCCAGCGCCGCGGGGTACGAGCCTCCGCGCTACCGCGCCGCGGACGACGCGCCGTGGTACCACGTGCTCCACGGGAACGTCCCGGAGCACCAGATCGATTTCATGTATGGCCCCGAGGTCCCCCAGGGGCCGCTCACGCCGACGCATTTGAGCCACCTCGCGCGCCTGATGAAGTACATCGAGCCGCAGACGAACGGCACGCACGCGTTCGCCATCGGCAATCTCTCGCGCGACGACACCCAGCACGAGGCAGGGCACGGCGCGATCTCCCTGATCTTCGCGTTCCGGATCGGCGGCGCGACGGATCACGCGGGCAGGGGGCACCCGCCGTTCGCGCACGGGATCGCGGCGGTCGATCGCGAGGTGCGCCCTGCGTCGCTGCTCGAAGCGGCGATCACGTTCCACCGCCACACGATGAACGCAGGAGAGTCCGGCTCTCCCGCGAGCGCCTTCTACCGCGCGTACGTGCGCGCGGTCCTGGAGCATCCGGACGGCGTGTCCCGCGTGCTGGCGCGCTATGTGGAGGCGTTCGACGATCTCCCGCGATTGCCGCGGAGCGACCTGTCCTGGGCGTGGGTCGCCGATGCGGCCGCGCAGCCGAGGCGGGTGGTCATCGTGCACGGCGACGACGAGCCGTTCGAGGCGGTCGCGAGCGTCGCGTCGAGGCTCGCGGCGGTGCTGTTCCGCTCGAACATCAAGTGGACGGCGATCACCACCGGTCGAGAGACCGGTATCCCGGGCGGGCTGTCGGTGCGGCTCGTGGCCGAGCGCGATGTCGCGACGGAGGAGCGCCAGGGCCGGCTCCTGCGCCTCGAGGAGGTGCCCGGGGACGAGGCGGAGATCGCCCGGGCGGTGTTCAGCGCGAGGCCGTATGGCGCCGAGCTGGAGAGGTCGAAGCCTGTGGGCTGGCGGGAGCGCTACGCGGCGCAGGGCGCGCTGGCTGCCGGCGCGCCCCAGGGCGCCGCGCGCACAGGACCCGAGGCCCAGGCGGTGCGGCGCGAGGAGGCCGCGGCCGCTGCGACGCCCGCCGGCGCGCGCGTCGAGGCGGCGGAGGGCGAGCAGGAGGAGAGAGCGCCCGACGTGGAGAGGCCGCTCGCGCGACGCTGGATCCGGAGGGCGGTCGTCGGCGCGAGCGCGGCGGTGGCCGCGGCATCGGTGCTCGGCGTCCTGTCGGATCCCGCGCGCGAGGAGGAGGGGAGAGGGGATGTCGCGGCGCCGCCGGCAGCGGTGATGGAAGACGAGCCGGACATCGAGGCGACGGCGGCGCCTCCGCCTCCGCCGGCGCGGGTGGGCACGAGCTCACCGGAGGCGCCGCCGGCGGCCACGGGAGGCGCCCGGGCGCAGCGCCGGGGGACGCAGCGAGGTCCGGCGAGGTGGACTCAACGCAGGACACCGCCTCCGGCCGCAGAGACCTCGGAGACCGCAGGTCCGACGGTGTTCGACAGCCCACCCGTGTTCGAATAGGCCGTTGGTGACACGCCGCGGCTCACTGCCCGCATTCCGCCTTCGTCTGGAAGTTCCAGCACCTGGCGCCGTTGCCAGGGTGGCCCGCGTAGGTCGAAGAGCCGCGTCCGCCCTGGCCGCCGCCGCCCGCCTGTCCGGCGACGAACTCCTTCAACGACGGCGCGTCCGCAGCGGCAGCCTTGTATGCAATGCCGATCGCATGCCCGCCGCGCCCGCCAGCCCCCGGACCTCCTGCTCCACCGAGGCCACCATTTCCTCCAGCCCCCGAGAGAGGCCCAGTTTGGTCGCCCAGAACGTTCTTGCCACCTGCCGCACCTTTCCCCCCGGGTCCGCCCTCTTGCCCGGCCGCTCCGTTTCCTCCTCTGCCGCCCTTTCCCACGGTGACGGCCACATCGACCAGGACCAGCTGCGTCCCGAGGCTCACGATGCCGATGCTGGACCCTCCGGCTTTCCCGCCGGCGCCGCCCTTCCCGCCGCATCCACCCGCGCCTCCGCCCCCACCGCTGGCGCCAGCACCGTTCACATATACTCTTCCCTGTGCGCAATAAGTTATCATGTTGTTTCCTGCTCCCCCTCCACCTCCCTGGCCCGGCGTTCCGGGCCCGCCCGGCGCACCGTCGCCGCCCGTGAGCCCGTCGAGGGTCAACCTCCCGTCAGGGTCGAGCTCGCCAGGGGTCCCGATAGAGCCGACGGAACCGTTGTTGCCGGGTTGGCGTGTTCCGCGGATGTCGACCGTGCCTCCCTGGCCATGCGCCCTCGTGTTCGAATGCGGTCTGCCATCCTCGCCTGATATCCCGGAGACGGAGAGCGGCGTCCCCCCAGGCCCGCCCGCACCACCGTTGGTGTTCACGATACCGCACGTCATCTGTCCGGGCTCACCGCCTTTCGGGGTAGCCACGCAGGCGTCTGTCGGCGCGCCCACCGCGTCGTCCGCCGGCGCGTCGCCCCCTGCCGCCGCCGTGCCCGTCTCCGCCTCGCCGTCCTCCCCGGCCCTCCCGTTGCCGGCCAGCACGTCGATCTGCGTCAGCTCCGCCGCGATGTCCGCCACGGCAACAGCGATGGACGACGCGCCAGGATCCGTCGCGTCCGCCGCCCGGATCTCGAATCCCTGCATCTTCGCCCCGCCCGCCTCGCCCGTCAGCGTCAGCGCGACCTGCCCCGCTGACCCCACGATCGTGCTCTTCCTGTCCGCGCTCTTCTCCCACTCCCCGTTGCACGTGTAACCCCCGTGCACCTCGATCCCTGCGCGCAGCGTCACCGCCTCGGCGAACGCCTCGTCGGCGCACGCGCACACCTTCCTTCCCTCCGCGTGGTCGATCGCGTCTTGCAGGCGCGTGTAAGGATCGTCGCTCTTCCCGGAGCCTCCAGCGTCCTCGCCCGCTCTCGCAAACACGCCGCACCCGTCCACTGGAACCGGACGTGAATCCCCCTCCCCATCGTGACAGTGCCGGCAATCCGGTACCTGCTGACACGCGGTCGCGTGCAGCGCCGCGGCGAGCACGGCGGCACACCGGAATCGACGAACCTCCTCGAACAGACGAACTCGCATGGTGTCACTCCCCAGTGTCACATCCTCGATGTCACCATCGTGCGCTCAGCGAAACTCCTGCCCCGGGCGCCAGCGCCACGGGAACGGCCGTCACCGCGGGTCCTCCATCGGCCCGCAACGATCCGTACAGCGCATAGCCCACGGTCGCCGCGCCGAGCACGCCCGCTGCGGCGAAGACCCCGGTGGAGACATTGTACAGGCGCGCGGCCTCGGTCCGGCGCTTGTGCACCTCGAGGCACCTCGCGTCGTCGGGCGTCTCGCGCGTCGCAGGTCCGCTCGCATAGCAGGAGTCCGCGCCGGGCACCGCGGCGTTGCTGCCCGCTCGCGCGCTCCGATCCGCGAGGATCCTCAGGACGACCGCCGTTCCCGCCGCGAGCCCCGTGGCCGCGCCGCCGGCTGCGACGAGCGCCATGCTCGGCCCGGCGGCGCCGCGATCCGGAGCCGTGGGCGGGCGATGCTGCGGTGTCCGGGGCTGAATCGCCGCCGCCGCAGCGGCGCGCCCCACGAACCGGAGCTCTATCTCCTGCGACGCTCCCGGCGCCAGCGCCACCGAGGTCATCGCCGGGGTCTCGCCCTGGAGCCGCGCCTCGATCCTCCTCTCCCCCGGCTCAACGTACACTTCTCGCCCGAGCGGGGATGTCCCCACGGAGACGCCATCGACGAGCACCGTGGCCTGGGCCCGGCTCACGATCAGCGTGAGCGTTCCGATGCTCGCCTTCGCCTCGTCGAGCATCTGCCGAGCCCGCGCCCGATCGAGCTCGCTCACGCCCTCTGCCTCGCGCAGGAAGAACGAGATGTGCTCCGCGGCGTCGCGGTGCTTTCCGAGCTTGAGCTCCGCCCGAGCGAGGTTCGCCGCGATCTGGAAATGCTGCTTGAGCTTCCATGCCTCGAGGTAGGCCGCGTAGGCCTCCTGCCAGCGGCCCTGCCTGGCCGCCGCGACCCCGTCGCTGTAGATGCGTGCTGCGCGCGCGCCGTCGTCGCGTGGCGCCCCTGGCGCATCACGGGTCTGCGCCAGGGCGACCGCCTCCACGGTCACCGCGCAGAGGAACGCGCCCAGCATCGCTCCGGCCGCACGCCGGCCAGAAGTCGTCAAGACACCCGCCATGGTGTACCTCCTGCGCGTCGATGACATGGGTTCATGAGGGGGCTCGGGAGGCGCAGGGACACCGCCGTCTCGGTCATCGCGCCGCGGCGCCGACCCCTGCAGTGCGACAGGCCCAGGAGGCCCGCCAGAGCGCCTCCGCCTGGAGCTCACCGCTTCCCATCACTGCGGGCCAGAGGGGCTGCGCCCTCGCTTTTCCTTGTCCAGACAGAGGACCCGTAGAAATCCCTTCTCCCCCGCGCAAGGCTCGGCCTTCGGCTGTCTATTTGAAGGCTGGCGGGGCGAAAGCGGCTTCTGGGTGCTCGTGCCAGCAGACGGTGCGTCCACGCGCTGCTTGGATGTCGGGACTGGCGCAGGCGGTTCAGGCTCCAGGCTCGCTCCATCCGCCGACATCCGCCTTGTGCTTCCGTCGGTCCGCGCCGGGCCCGGCGGGGCCAGCGCCGGTGGGCTCGATGCCGTGACGAAAGGCTCGGACGCCATCGCGCGAAGCTCAGGAGGGCGCTGCGCACGTCTCCCCGGTAAGACCAGCACCACCGCCACGAGCCCGGTCAACGCAACCGCCGCGGCTGCGGCCGCAACCCTGGTATTCCACCTCGAGCTCACGTCCTGTCGCGGGGGCTCGGGCGCTCGGGGCGGGATGACCCTGACGGCGAGGTTCACCTGGGACGAGCTCGTGACCAGCGGCGTTGTCGAGCTCTCAGGGTCCCGCCGGTGGCTCGGAGTGGCCTTGTCGGTGTCCCTGGCATTCGCGGTACCGTCGGCGCCCGAGGTCCGCGAGGAGGGCGCCGTCGAGAGCGGACTTCGCGCGATGCTCTGCGGCAGCGCCGCCTCTTTCGCTTCGCGCGTGCTCCGCGTGCTCCCTGGCGCGGAGGGGAGCGCTCCTCGTGCCGTCGCGATCGGGTCGAGCAGCTCTGCCACTTCCGCCGCGGTCCCGAACCGCTCCTCGCGGTTTCGCCGCATGCAGCGGGCGACGATGTCGACGAGCCGCCGGTCCACGCGCCACAGGGTCCGCGCCAGGGTGGGGATCTCACCGCTCAGGATCCCCGCGAAGACCTCCGTGGCGTCCCCCTGGAACGGCCGCTCCCCGGTGAGCATCTCGAACAGCACGACGCCGAGCGTCCAGATATCGGTGCGATGATCGATGGTCCTGTCCGCCTTGACCTGCTCCGGGCTCATGTACAGCGGAGATCCGACCATCCCGCCTGGCATGGTGTGGAGTCCGTCGTTGATCGACAGGTTCTTGGCGACACCGAAGTCCAGCACCTTGACGACCCACCCCTCCACGCCGGCCTCCCGGTGCAAGAAGATGTTCGAGGGCTTCAGATCCCGATGGACGATGTGGAGCTCGTGCGCCGCCGCGAGGCCCCTCGCGACGTCTCTGCCGATACCCGCGCCGATCTCCGGCTCGACCCGACGCCTGCGCAGCAGCAGCTCGGCCAGCGTCTCGCCCGAGAGCAGCTGCATCACAAGGAACGGATCGCCGGCGTCCGTCTCGGCCAGGTCATAGACATCCACGATGTTCCGGTGCTGGAGCGCGCCGCAGCTCCGCGCCTCCCGCTCGAGCCGGACCCGGAGCTCCGGCTCCGCGCGGATCATCCGCTTGAGCGCCACCTCGCGCCCTGTGGCGAGGTTGACCGCCGACCACACGGAGCCCATGGCGCCCTCGCCGATCTTCTCGACGAGCTTGTACTTGCCATTGATCACCCCACCAGCGCTGGCGGGTGTGTGCGCCTTCAGCTTTGACATAAGCCTCTCTCGCGCTCATTCGCACCGGAACCAGTGCGCCATGAACGGACCGCACCGCGTCAGCCGCGCTGAACGCAGGTCGATTCTCGGCGGCGTTGCGCCCCTTCCAGGCGCCCTGCGATCGATCGCGGTCCGGTCACACGCTCGCCATGGAGCAAACACGACACGTGCCACGGGCAGGCGTGCAGCGCCATCGCACCTCCGTGGATGTTCAAGGCGTCCATGCTCCGTCGCATGACCAGCGCACGCGGCGGCGCCGAGCGGGCTCCACGTCTCAGGCGTGCCTCATGTGGCGCGCAACGAGACGTCTCGGAGGGGGCATGTCCCGAAGTGAGACATGCCGGGCGGTGTTCTCAGCGGAAGCTCCCCCGCCCCCGTCTTGACGGATGGCCGAGCGCCCCCCGGCGCGCTGCCACGCACACCCCCACCCCGGCGCGTGCCTCCTGGAGGCCCCGTCACTCGTCCCGCGACCAGGGCAAGAGCCCCGTCGCCAGGCTCTTCACCGCCGCCGCCAGCTCGATCGGCTCGATCGGCTTGGGCACGTGCATCTGGTAGCCGGCCGCGAGCGCCCGCACCCGGTCCTCGGTCCGCGCATACGCCGTCAGCGCCAGCGCCGGCGTACGACCCACCTTGCGCGGCAGCAGATCCCGCACCTTCCGGATCAACGAGTACCCGTCCTCGCCCGGCATCCCGATGTCGACGACGAGCAGCGCCGGCTCCGACGTCTCCAGCAGCCTGAGCGCCTCGGCGCCCGATGTCGCCGTGCTGACCTCGGCCCCGCAGCGCCGGAGCACCGCCGAGAGCATCGCGAGCGTGTCGGGATCGTCGTCCGCGATGAGCACGCGCACGCCGGTCAGCCGCGGGAACGGGTTGCGCGGATCGGGCGCGATGCCCGCGCTCGTCAGCGCCGTCGCCGTGGCGCCCGTCGACAGCGGCAGCTGCACCGCGCACGTCGTCCCGCGGCCGGGGCCGGGGCTCGTCATGCGCACCGTGCCGCCGTGCAGCCCCACGAGGTGCCGCACGATCGACAGCCCGAGGCCGAGCCCGCCGTGGCGGCGCCCGATGCCGCCGTCCTCGTGCCGGAAACGCTCGAAGACGTGCGGGAGCACGTCCGCCGAGATGCCCTCGCCGTCGTCGGTCACCCGGATCTCGGCGAAGCGCTCGTCCTGCGAGAGCTGCACCTGCACCAGACCCCCGGGGCGCGCGAACTTCACCGCGTTCGACAGCAGGTGCCACACGACCTGCTGGAGCCGCGCCGGATCGCCCTCCACGAACACGCCCTCCGGGTCGAGCTTCGTCTCGATCGCCACGCCCTTGCCGGCCGCGGAGGGGAGGATCGACTCGACCGCCGTCTGCATCGGCAACGTCAGCTCCACCGCGAGCCGCTCGATCTTGAGCGTGCCCGTCACGACCTGCGACGCGTCGAGCAGCTCGTCGATGAGCGTCACCTGGTGCTCGGCGTTGCGCTCGATCGCCGACAGCGCCCGCGTCTCCGCGACCCGATCGAGCGAGCCCGCCTGCATCATCCGCGCCCAGCCGAGGATCGCGTTGAGCGGCGTGCGCAGCTCGTGCGACACCGTCCCGAGGAACTCGTCCTTCAGCCGGTTGGCGTCCTGCACCTCGCGGTAAAGACGCGCGTTGTCGAGCGCGAGCGCGGCGCGGTGCGCGACCTCCTCGGCGAAGGCGACGTCGGGCCGCTCGAAGAACCGACCGGACTCCGACGAGACGAGCGAGATCGCGCCGAGGATCCGCCCGCGCGCCCGGAGCGCCACGACGAGGTAGGAGAGCGGCGCGAGCGCCCGGTTGGCCGCCGCCTCCTCGCTCGTCATCGCCTCGTGCAGCAGCACGTCCCCGCGCACGTCGACGTAGAGCTCCGACCGGCCCGTGCGCAGCACGCGCGCCACCGGGCCCGGCTCGCCGTCGACGCGGCTCGGGTGGAAATACCGGAGGAGCGGCTCCTTCAGCGGGCTGACGTGCGCGACCGCGACGTGGCGCAGGCCGAGGCCGTCGTCGATGTCCACAAGGCAGAAATCGGCGAGCACCGGGAGGGCGAGCCGCGCGAGCGACTGGAGCGTGGCCGTGAAGTCGAGCGACGCGGCGAGCGCCGTGCTGAGCTCGGCCAGGAAGGCGAAGCGCCGCGCCGCCTCCTCGGCCTCGGCGCGCGCCGCCTGCACCCGGATCAGCCGGGCGCGCTCCTCCTCGGCCCGCTTGCGATCCGTGATGTCGCGGTGGATGCCGACAAGGAACAGCGGGCGACCCTCCTGGTCGTGCACCGCGTACGCCGTCACCTCGATCGGCACCTCGGAGCCGTCGCGCCGCACGCACGGGACATCGCCGACGAAGGTGCGCGCGTCCTCGATCTGCTGGAGGATCCGGCGCGTGGTCTCCTCGCGGACGTCGTCGCGGTGCAGGAGCGCCATGCTCTTGCCGACGATCTCCTCGGAGAGGTAGCCGAAGATCGACTCGGCCTCGCCCATCCAGTACCGGATGTTGCCCTCGACGTCCGTGACGAGGATCGCCTCGGGCATCTGCTTGAGCACCTCGTGCGAGAGGTGCATCGCCTCCTCCGTCTGCAGCGCGGAGAGGCGCGCCCGCTCGAGCGCCTGCGCGCTCTGCTGGACCAGCGCGAGCATGAACGCCCGGTCGTCCTCGGAGAACGACTGCGGCGCCGAGAAGCCGAAGCCCACGGCCCCGAGCACGCGCCCCTCGAGGAAGAGCGGGATCGCGGCGTACGCGCGCTCGCCCGTCGCGTCGCAGCAGGACGCGAAGCCCGGCTCGAACTCGCGGAAGCGCCCCTCCGACTCGAGGAAGATCGGCTGCCGCTCGCGGACCGCGCGCGCGAGCGGCAGCTCCGCGCTGAGATCGAACGTCTTGAAGCGCGCGATCTGCGCCTCGAGGTAGCCCGTCGAGCGCACCGTCTCGAGCTCGCCGCCGAGCCCGGCGCGCAGCGCCACCATGCCCGTCATCGCGCCGGCGGCCGCGACGACGTCGCTCGCGAGCACGCGGAGCACCGCGGGCGGCGTGATCGCGTCGGACAGCGCGGCCGTGACCGCGAAGAGCCAGGCGGCACGATCCGCGCTCCGCTCCGCCGACTGGCGCGCCTCCTCCGCCTTCCGGTAGAGGTAGGCGTTGTCGAGCGCCAGCGCGACGCGGTGCGCGAGCTCGGCCGCGAGCACGAGGTCGTCCGCGGAGTAGATGCGGTTCGACTCGGAGACGCCGAACGAGAGCACGCCGAGCTTGCGGCCGCGCGCGATGAGCGGCACCGCCATGGCCGAGCGCGTGCCGAGCTGCTCCAGCGCGGCGGCGCGCTCGGCGGCCTCCTCGCCCTGCTCGCCGTCGAGCTCGTGCAGGAGCTCGGACTCGCCGCTGTGCAGCACCTTGGCGATGCCGAGGCGCTCCTCGGCGTCGGGCGAGATCGCGCGCAGGAGCCCCTCGCGCTCGGGGTTCACGTGCTTCGCCGCGACCCGGCAGAACCGGTGCTTCGCCGCGCCCGCCTGCCCCGCCCGATCGGAGCCCGCCGCCTCGGCCGCTGCGCGCTGGCGCCGCTGCGCGTGGATCCCCGGCGCGGGCGTGAGGTCGAGCGCGCTCACCCCGGGCGCGAACGGCGGCCCGCCGGCCTCGGACGGCGGCGTCGGTGGCGGCGGCGGCACGGAGCCGACGAGGCCCATGGCGTCGGCGGCGCCGCGCTCGATCAGGTCGACGGTGCACCAGTCCGCGAGGTAAGGCACCGACAGGCGCGCTAGCCGCTCGAGGATCGTGTGCGGATCAAGCGATCCGGTGAGCTGCTCGCTCGCGTCCGCCAGGAACATCAGCTCATTATGGATCGCCCCACCGCGGGGATGCTTCACGACCTGCCATGCCATGGCGGTCTCGCTGGGATGGCCTTCACGCTCCATGATGGTCGCCGGCGGCCGCATCGTAGCGAGGGCCGATCGCAGAAGCCAGCGGCGTAGGAACAGAGAACGACGCCTAACCGTCGGCGCTGAGCCGCGCGCGGGCGCGGTGGACAAGCGTCTGGACGGCCCGATGCGACTCGTCACGGACCGCGCCGACGTCCTGGCCTGCCGTGGCGATGGGCGTGCCGACCTCGATCGCCGCGGGGATATGTCGCGCACGGCTCACCCGGGCCATGTGCGCCGCGAACGATTCGTCCGCGTAGGAGGAGCCGTCGCCGCCGTACGCGAGCCCGACAGGGACGATTTCCGCCCCGACGCGGCACGCCGCGGTGAAGCCGCCCGCGCGGAACGGCCGCACCTCATCGCCGGAGAAGGTGGTCCCCTCGGGGTAGACCATCACACCACGGCCACGCCTGAGCGCGGTGGACATCGCCTGCACGACCGCGGAGCCGCTCCGCTTGCTCGCTCGGTCGACAAAGAGCGTTCCGACGCGGCGCGCCGCCATGCCGATGACCGGCCAGCCGGCGAGATCGGCGCGGCTCACGACGGTCGCCTCGAAGAAGGCGAGCGTGACCATGATGTCGAGCGCGGAGCGGTGATTCATCACGAACAGCCGTCCGAGGCCGGCTGGATCGCGGCCGGGGTAGTACGCCCCGCTCGCCATGGCGGGGTCGACCGCGCCCCCGGTGGAACCTTGCACCGGCTCCGCCTGGACGAGGCCGCCGGCGCGCACGTCGAGGCCGTACAACTTCAGGAGCGCGCGCCCGTAGCGGCGCATCCATGTATGGAGGACCACCTCGCGATCGGGCGCGCTGGAGAGCGCTGTGTCGATCTCGAGCAGGCCGTACATGCCGAAGGTGAGGCCGACGAAGCCGGCGGCCCGGAGGGGGAAGCGGAGGGCGTCGAGGGGAAGAGCGCTGGCCATGCCTCGGATCTCCAGGTCGCCGGGCGGATCAGGCGCCGGCGACGGGGGCGCCCTCGAGCAGGCGCTTGAGCACGTCGTTCACGACGGCCGGGTTCGCGCTGCCCCCCGTCTTCTTCATGATCTGCCCGACGAAGAAGCCGAGCAGCGCGGTCTTGCCGGCGCGGTACGCCGCCGCCTGCTTCTCGTTCGCGGCGATGATCGACGCGGCGATCGCCTCGATCGCGCCGGCGTCGCTCATCACGGCCATCCCCTTGTCGCGGACGATGTCGCCGGGCGCCCTGTCGGTGCCGGCCACCTCCGTGTACACCTCCTTGGCCTGCTTGCCGCTGATCGCCCCCTCGTCGACGAGGCGGAGCAGCGCGGCCACCTGCGCCGGGGAGACCGGGAACGCGGCCGACAGGCCCGTGGTGCGGGTGTCGCGCAGCACCTCGCCCTGGACGAAGTTCGCGACCTTCACCGCGTCGCCGTGGAGGCGCGCCGCCTCCTCGAAGAACGCCGCGATCCGCGGGTGGCCGCTCAGGACCGAGGCCGCGTACGGGGTGAGCCCGAGCGACTCGGCGAAGCGGCGGCGCTTGTCGGCCGGCGGCTCCGGGAGCGCGGCGCGCACCTCGGCGAGGAACGCCTCGTCCACGACGAGCGGCGGCAGGTCCGGCTCGGGGAAATAGCGGTAGCCGGACTCGTTCTCCTTGTCGCGGAGGAGGTACGTCTCTTTCTTCTCGGCGTTGTACCCGCGGGTCTGCTGCCGCACCCGGCCGCCCTGCTCGATGAGCGCGATCTGCCGGCGGATCTCGAGGTCGATCGCCTCGACGACGAAGCGGAACGAGTTGATGTTCTTGAGCTCGGTGCGCGTGCCGAGCTTCGTCTCCCCGACCTTGCGGACCGAGACGTTGGCGTCGCAGCGGAAGCTGCCCTGCTCGAGGTTGCCGTCGTTCACGCCGATGAACATCAGGATCTCGCGCAGCCGCTTCAGGTACTCGGCCGCCTCGACGCCCGAGCGGAGGTCGGGCTCGCCGACGATCTCGATGAGCGGCGTGCCGGCGCGGTTGAGATCGACGACCGACAGGCCCCCGAGGCCGTGGAGGTTCTTGCCGGCGTCCTCCTCCATGTGGACGCGCGTGATCCCCGCCCGCCGCTTCCCCGCCTCGGTCTCGATCTCGAGCACGCCGCGCAGCGCGAGCGGCCGGTCGTACTGGCTGAGCTGAAAGCCCTTGGGGAGGTCCGGGTAGAAGTAGTTCTTCCTCGCGAAGATGCTGCTCTCCTGGACGGCGCAGCCGAGCGCGAGCGCGGCGCTCACGGCCATCCGGACCGCCTCGCGGTTCAGCACCGGGAGCGCGCCCGGCAGGCCGAGGCAGACCGGGCAGGTGTGCGTGTTCGGCGGGTCGCCGAAGCTTGTCGCGCAGCCGCAGAACGCCTTGGTGCGGGTGAGGAGCTGCGCGTGGACCTCGAGCCCGATGACCGCCTCGAAGGAGCCGTACGTCGTCGCCATGGCCCGCTCTTCTAGCAGAACCACGCCCCGGCGAGAGGCCCCCCGGCGCCGCCGGGCGAGGCTGGCTCAGTGATCCGCGGCTTCGCGCGACAGGCCGGGGTGCGTGGGGTCGCCCGGCTCGTGGCGCGTGTTCGCCGTCAGGCGCGAGCCCGTGCGATCGGACAGGCTCATGAGGAGATCGCGCCGGTAGATGAACTGCTCGCGCGAGTCGTAGGGCACCGCGTGGAGGCCCGTGTCCATGCGGATGGCGTCGACGGGGCACGCCTCGACGCAGTAGCCGCAGAAGATGCAGCGGAGCTCGTCGATGACGAAGCTGCTCGGGTACCGCTCGTAGCCTTGCCGCCGATCGCCCGCCGGGTACTCGGCCGGCTCGATCGCGATGCACTGCGCCGGACACGCGGTCGAGCAGCAGAGGCACGCGACGCAGCGGGGCGAGTTGTCGTCGCGCAGCGTGAGCCGGTGGATGCCCCGGAAGCGCTCCGGGTAGGGGCGCTTCTCCTCGGGGTAGCTGATCGTCGTCACCCCCGGCTCGAGCGAGTGGAGCACCGGGTCGGGCTTCTGGCCGAGCACCATCTCCTTCGTGTTCTTGAAGAAGTGCCTCATCGTGATCCCCATCCCCCTGACGATCTCGGGGATGTAGGCCTGCACGTCGGCGCTCCGGACAGGACGCGGCACCGGCTTGCCGACGACCGGCCTGCCGGCCGGCTTCGTCCAGGGGTTGCTCGGGGTAGCTCTCGCCATGGGATCCTCCTCTACGCCTGCTGCGGCGACGCCTTGGTGCCCCCCGCCGCGGCGGCGAACCGGGCAGAGGTTGAAGCGAGGGTGCGCTGGCGCTCGATCGGCTCGAGGAGGCCGGCGATGAGCGCCACGACCGCCGCGAACCCGCCGACGGCGACGACCGCGTGGGAGACGTCCGCGGCGACCTGGAGGCCGCTGCGGAGCCCCTCGGGCGCCGAGTCGACGGCCAGCAGCACGATGCCCGTCACCATCATGTTGACGAGCGTGAGCGGCAGGAGCTTCGTCCACCCGAGCCGCATCACCTGGTCGTAACGGAAGCGCGGCAGCGTCCAGCGGAAGAAGACCTGCACCCACGTCATGAGGATCGTCTTGCCGAAGAACGCGAGGACGTACGTCAGGCTCACGGCGAGGTGGGTCATCTTGTACTGGAACAGCACCGTCTCGCCGAAGACGACGTTGATGCCGTCGCGGTCCAGGAACGGCAGGTGGTAGCCGCCGAAGAAGAGCGTCACGAGGAGCGCGCTCGACGTGATGAGCTCCACGTACTCGCCCGTCATGAACATGCCGAACTTCATCCCGGAGTACTCGACGAAGTAGCCGGCGACGATCTCGCTCTCGCCCTCGGGCTGGTCGAACGGGATGCGCTTCGTCTCGGCCGCGAGGGCCGCGAGGAACAGGAAGAACGCGAACGGCTGGACGAAGATCCCCCACGCGTGCTCGGCCTGCCACTGCACCATGTCGCCGAGCCGGACGCTGCTGTAGATCATGAACAGCCCGACGACGCTGAGGCCCATCGCGACCTCGTAGCTGACCATCTGGCTCGCGGCGCGCAGGCCGCCGAGCAGCGAGAACTTGTTGTCGCTCGCCCAGCCGGCGAGCGCGGCGCCGATGATGCCGGTGCCCGCCATCGCGAAGATGTAGAGGATGCCGACGTTGAGGTCGGCGACCTGGAGGTTCGCGACGTGGCCGCTGCACGTGAACGCCTGGTCGACCGTCCGCTTGAGGAGCGGCAGGTCACCGAAGCCGAAGACCCCGTCGCCGTTGTCCTCGAAGCAGAGCTTGTCGCCGAAGGGAATGACCGCGAACGTCACGAGCGCCGGGAACATCGCGAGCAGCGGCGCGAGCGAGTGGAGGAGGCGATCGCCCTTCGGCGGGATGAAGTCCTCCTTCCAGATCATCTTGATCGCGTCGGCCGCGGCGTGGAGCGTGCCGAGCAGGCGCAGCGGCACCTTGCCCTCGGGCACGCGCAGCGCGGTGTACGCGCCCGTCACGACGAGCAGCGCGCCGAGCAGCACGCACACGACCCGCGCGGCGGTGGGCGCCGCCGAGAGCGGGACCGCCTGCGTGACGAAGAAGGCCAGCACGTGGGCCATGACGCCCGCGTAGAAGATGCTGCGGGGGTCGAAGCGGGCGAGCGCCTCCTCGGCCGCGTTGATCGGGCCGCCCCGGCGGGCCGCCGCGCAGAACACGAGCAGGCCGAGCCAGGTCACGAAGACCGCGAACTGCGCGCCGATCACCAGCGCCTCGACGGCGGCCGGCGCGGACATCGCGCGCGTCGCCGTGAACACGGCGAGCGCCCCGAGCAGCGCCGGCGGGAAGAACACGATGCCGCGCACGATCATGGCCGGCAGGTAGACGACCGCCCGGTTCGGGCCGACGCGGTCCTGCACCATCGCGCCCTGGCGCCGGTCGGCCCAGGTGGCGATCGCCGCCATGTTCAGCAGGAACATGACGACGATGAGAATCTTCACGATCGCGAGAACGAGCTCGACGACAGTCATGCCGTGGCCTCCGTCTTCTTCGGCTCGACGCGCGACCCGTCGGCGACAGCGGTCGCCGCCGCGGTGTGCGCGGGGGGCGCGGCGCCGAGCACCGCGGCCGGCGCGCCCGCCCCCGCGACCGCGCCGGGCGGCATCGCGCGGCGCAGCTCGGCGAGGGTCTTCCACCCGGTCTCGTACCCGAGCGTGCGCCCGAGCCGGCCGATGAGCTCCCAGGCCGGGCGCGCGTCGCCGTGCGGGAGCAACGCCCGCTCACTCCGCTGCGCCAGGCCGTTCCTGTTCACGTACGTCCCCTCGGCCTCGGCCCAGGAGCACGCCGGCAGCGCGACGCGCGCCGCCTTCGCCAGCGGCCCCTCGTGGGCGGCGATCGTCACCACCCCCTTGAGCCGCGAGAGCGCCCGCTGCGCCTCGCCCGCGTCGACCTCGAGGTCCGACCCGAGGGCGACGACGTACGCGTACTGCCCCGACGCGATCCCCTGGAGCAGCTCCGCGACCGGGCGCGGCGGGGTCACCGCCGCGATCTGCACGGCTCCGCGGGTGTTCGGGTTCTTGTCCTCGCTGATCAGGATGTCGTCGCCCTGGCCGAGCGGCCTGCCCGACACGAAGAAATCGGTCGCGCCGAGGTAGGTCGTGGCGAGGTGGTAGAGCGCGAAGTTGTCCTCGTTCGAGTGCTGGGCCGACAGGACGATCGCGACCCGCGACGGGTCGTCGGCGTGGCCGCCGAGCTGCTCCTTGGCCGCGGCGAGCGCGTCCTCGATGCTCGCGTCGTCGTTGCCGACGAGCGCCGTGAGCAGCCGCCCGTCGACCGCGTGCCGGTACGACAGCATGCCGTCGTCGCACATCCAGTACGTGTTGACCGCCATGTTCTCGCGCGGGCGGTGCCGGTACGGCGTGTTGTTGCGCGGATCGTAGTCGAGGTAGGCGTTGCAGCCCGTCGCGCAGCCCTGGCAGATGGTCCGGGCGCTGCGGAGGAACCAGACCCGCGCCTTGAACCGGAAGTCGCGCGACGTGAGCGCGCCGACCGGGCAGACGTGCTCGGTCATCAGCGTGTAGTTGTGGTCGAGCTCGCGCCCCGGCGAGACCGTGATCTCCCCGAGGTTGCCGCGCTCGCGGATCGAGAGCACCGGATCCCGCGCGAGCTCGTTGCAGACGCGGATGCACCGCGTGCAGACGATGCAGCGCTCGGCGTCGTAGACGATGGTCGGGCCGAAGGTGACCGCCTTCGGCTTGTGGACCGGCTCCTGGTGCATCCGCTTGCCCTTGCGCTGGTGCTCGAGCCAGTAGTCCTGGAGGCGGCACTCGCCGGCCTGATCGCAGATCGGGCAGTCGACCGGGTGGTTCAGGAGCAGGAGCTCCTGCACCGCCGAGCGCGCCTCGGACACGTGATCGCTGCCGTCGGACAGCACCTCCATGCCGTTCGCGCAGGCCATCTGGCAGGCCGGCTGGAGCTTCGGCTTGGCCGCCGGCACGTAGTCCTGCTTCGCCGCGTCCCACCGGAGGATGTCGAGGCTCATCGCCGGCCTCCCGGGCGGCGGCAGCACCTCGACCAGGCACATCCGGCAGTTGGCGGCGACGCTGAGGCCCGGGTGCCAGCAGTAATGGGGGATGTCGATCCCGGCGCGGTGCGCCGCCCGGATGATCGTGTCACCGCTCTCGAAGGGGATCTCCCTTCCGTCGATCTTGATCGTAGGCATCGTGCTCTCGATTCCCGGCGGGGCCGCGGGGGCCCCAGCTTCCTTAGGTCGATGACGGGAGCGCCGTCGCTAGTGGTCGCACTCCCCGCCGATCATGTTGAGGGAGCCGAAGGTCGGCACGACGTCGGGGATCATCAGCCCGGTGATGAGCTGGGAGAGCCCCTGCGTCGTGGCGAAGCACGGCGGGCGGATGCGGACGCGGTAGGGCGTGCCGCTGCCGTCGGACACCAGGTAGAAG
Organism: Sorangium sp. So ce590; assembly: GCF_051521365.1. Taxonomy (NCBI): domain Bacteria; kingdom Pseudomonadati; phylum Myxococcota; order Polyangiales; family Polyangiaceae; genus Sorangium; species Sorangium sp. So ce590. The sequence continues at coordinate 798,806 of NZ_CP150346.1, read as the reverse complement.
CCGAGCTCGCCGTTGCCGGCCTCGGTGTACGAGTAGCACTCGCCGGCGGGCACCTTGATGCCCTCCATGACGATCTTGAAGTGCTGGATGGTCGCCTCGATGGTCGTGTAGACCTCCTCCTTCGGCGGCAGCACGATCCGCGGATCGTCGATGTTGATCGGGCCCTCGTCGGGCATCTGATCGAGCGCCTGCTCGATGATCCTCGCCGCCTGGCGGATCTCCTCCTGGCGGCACATGAACCGGTCGTAGTTGTCGCCCCGCGTGCCGACCGGCACGTCGAACTCGAAGCGGTCGTAGACCATGTACGGGTTCGCGCGGCGCACGTCGTACGGCACGCCGGTCGCCCGGAGCACGACGCCGGTCCAGCCGAGCGCGAGGGCGTCCTCCTGCGAGATCCGCCCGATGCCGTCGAGGCGATCGAGGAAGATGCGGTTCTTCAGGATGAGCTTCTCGGCGTCGCTGATGAGCGTGAGCACGCGCGCGAGGCCCACCCGCACCATCGCCTTGAAGTCGGGCGTGGGCGGCCGCGCCATGCCGCCGACGCGGCCGAAGCTGTGCGTCAGGCGCGCCCCCGTCTCCTCCTCGAAGATCTCCCAGAAGATCTCGCGCGCACGGCACAGGTAGAGGAACGGCGTGAAGGCGCCGAGCTCCATGGCCATGGCGCCGCTGCAGATCATGTGATCGCAGATGCGCGCCAGCTCGCCGAGGATCACGCGGTAGTACTGGCAGCGCTCGGGGACCGTGACGCCGAGCATCTTCTCGACCGCCAGCGCGAAGCCGACGTTGTTGAGCATCGGCGAGACGTAGTTGAGCCGGTCGACGTACGGGAAGACCTGCGTCCACGTGCCGCGCTCGCACATCTTCTCGAAGCCGCGGTGCAGGTAGCCGATCTGCACGTCGGCCTTGTTGATCGTCTCGCCGGACAGCTCGAGCACGATCCGCACCGTGCCGTGCATCGCCGGGTGGGACGGCCCCATGTTGAGGAGCATCGGCTCGCTCGGCAGATCGAGCGCGGCCTCGTCCAGATCGCGATCCAGGGGTTCCATCGGTCAGCTTCGCTCCTGCAGCGCACCCACGCCGATGCCCTGCGGTTTGCCGTTGTTTGCGGCCTCATCCCCGCCGGTCGACTCGAGCGACGCCCCCGTCCCGGGGTCGAGCCGCGCGAAGTCGTGCGTCTGGCGGCCGAAGGCCATGCCCTCGTCCGGGCCGAACGGCGGCAGCTTGCCGATGTTCGGCACCTCCCGGAACGGGATGAGCGGCTGGATGCGGTCGGCCGGGTAATCCTTGCGCAGCGGGTGCCCCTCGAACTCGGGGTACATCAGGATGCGCCGGAGGTCCGGGTGCCCCCGGAAGACGATGCCGAGCAGGTCGTAACACTCGCGCTCGAACCAGTCCGCGCCCTTCCACACCGACACGACGGAGTCGATCTCGGCGCCGTTGCCCTCCTCGTCGCCCACGCGCGCCTTGATCCGGACGCGGTGGTTCTTCTCGAGCGAGCGCAGGTGGCAGACCACCTCGAAGCGGGGCACGTCGCCGCGCCAGAGGTAGTCGACCGCCGTGAGGTCGATGAACATGTTCATCCGGGTCCGCGGGTCGTTGCGGAGGAAGAGGGCGGCGTCGCGCCACACCGCCGGGTCGAGCACGGCCGTGTCGTCGCCGAACTGCGAGTGCGTCTCCAGGACGGCGCCGGGGAACTGCGCCGTGAGGATCTCGAGGACCTTCTTGCTCATGGCTGGCTCCGCTCCTTGCGCTGGAGGGTGACGAGGCGCTCCGCGGTCTGCGCCGGGTCCTCGCGTGGCTTGACGATCGCCGGCGCGCGGTCGCCGCGCGCGATCTTGTCCTGGAGCAGCAAGAGGCCGTCGAGCACCGCCTCGGGGCGCGGCGGGCACCCCGGCACGTAGACGTCGCAGGGGATGATCTTGTCGATGCCGGCGACGGTCGTGTAGTTGTCGTAGAAGCCGCCGCACGAGGCGCACGTGCCGAAGGCGAGCACCCACTTCGGGTCCGCCATCTGCTCGTAGATGCGCCGGAGCGCGGGCGCCTGGCGCTGGCTGATGGTCCCCACCACCCAGAGCAGGTCGGCCTGGCGCGGCGAGAAGCGCGGCACCTCGGCGCCGAACCGCGCCATGTCGAAGCGCGGGCTCGCCATGGCCATGTATTCCATGCCGCAGCAGGCCGTCACGAACGGGTACTGGAACAGGGAGTACTTCTTCGCCCAGTTGAGCAAAGCGTCCAGGCGCGTGGTCGCGAACCCGTGCTCGGAGCCCTCCAACACCCGCGTCGAGGAGCCTCCGCCCTTCACTTCTCCCATTCCAGAGCTCCCTTCTTCCACACGTACACGAGCACGACGACGAGCATCGCGACGAACGAGCTCATCGTCGCGAGGCCCGTCCACCCCAGGGAGCGGAACTGGACCGTCCACGGGTAGATGAGCACCGCCTCGATGTCGAACACGACGAAGAGGATCGCCGTCAGGTAGAACTTCACGCTCGGCTTGACGAATCGCCCGCCCGTCGAGTCGCTGCCGCACTCGTACGGCATCATCTTCTCGGGCGTCGGGTTCCTCGGACCGAGGAACGACGTCAGCGTGAACATCGCGAGCGCGATGACCGCGGCGACGAGAAACAGCAGGAACAAGGGGATGTAGGTGGCCATCGAGAGAGCACTCCTACGGGTCGGCCCCGGGGAGGGTCGACCGCCTCGCCGCGGCGCGCGGCGTCTCGGGCGAGACCTCAGGGCCCGCGGCCCCGAACCATGCAGACCAACAAGGTGAGAGCGACGCGGCGATTGCTGCCTGAAACAGCAAAAATCCGAGCGATCCCGGCTTAATCCGCGCCGGATCTAGTCGGCCGCCGCGGGGGTGTCAATGGAGGCGGTCGGTCAACCGGCGGGGCCGTAACCCTAGGAGCGGTTCGCCACGAGGACCAGCCCTCTCCACGCGGTGAGCGCCGTCCCCAGGCTGGCCTCGATCTCCCGGATCTCCTCCACCATCTCGGCGTCCGCCACGCCGACGCTCCGCGCCTCGCGGACGCAGGCGAGCGCGGCCACGTACTTCTTGCGGTGCACGAACGCCCGCGCGAGGAGCGGCCAGATGTGCTTCGGCGGGGCGCCGAGGTTCGCGGCGCGCCGGAGGGGGCCGATGGCCTCGCCCGCCCGGCCGTCTTCGAGCATGGCCTCGCCCAGCCGGCGGAAGATGTCGCCCGCCGCGGCCCCGTCGTGCGCGTACTGGACCGCGAGGCGCATGACCTCCTCGCCCTGGTGCTCCTCGCCGAGCTTGACGCACGCGGTGCCGAGCAGGCCGAGCCCCTTGGCGATCAGGCTGCGGGCGTCCGGGGTGAGCATCTGCCCCTCGGGGGTGCGCAGGAAGATCGCGAGCGGCGCCGGCCAGGTGCCGAGCAGCTGGATCACCTTCGGGAAGTCGCCGCGCTGCGAGGCGACCTCGGCCTCCGCGACCTTGGTGAGGTCGATGGCGGAGCGCGCGCCGGCCGAGGCGCGCTCGAGCTCGTCGCGCACGTGCGAGCGGATGCGGGCGCGGAACTCGTTGAGCTCGTGCGTCTCCTCGATGCCATCGCGCAGCAAGAGGAGGCGCGAGGTCTTCCCCTCGACCGAGAGCTTGCGGAGGCTGTAGCCGTAGAGCGGGGCGAGCAGCAGGTAGCGGACGCCGATGTGGAGCTGGATGCCCTCGAGGTCGGTGTCGCGCTCGGGGGCCTGCGGCGTCGTGTCCTCCGTGAGGAGGGCGCCGACGAGGCGGTGGCGGAAGTCGGCGAGCGTGAGCCGCTGGACGTCGCCGTCGATCTCCTCCTCGCCCGGCGGCGCGATAACGAAGTCGACAAGCGTGTTGTCCGGGTTGCGGCGGTCGACGGTGAGCGCCGTGATGCGGGCGCCGGTAATCATCGAGAAGGCAAAGAACGCCTCGCCCACGATCTCACAGAGCGCCTGGAAGCTGCCGATGCCGTCGCCTATGCGCTCGAACCAGCCGTCGGTCCGGACGGCATCGAGGGAGAACACGCGTTCCTTTGGCATGATTCGACCCGGATCACAGGGGGCGCGTCCCGGATGACGGACGCGTGTCCCAGGGGGCGAGACTCGCACGGGCGCGCGCTTCTCTCAAGAAAACTCCTAGGGAACGCGCATCGCGCACGCGCATCGCGGGCCGCCGCCGCCATCCGTCATCCATCGCGCCACGCCGGTCCACCTGCCCCCACCGCGCCTCGAGCTTCGCCTTTTCCGCTTGCCCCTCGGCCGAGGCGGCGCAGCGGGCGGCCCGGCCCAGCCAGACACCTCACCCCCCCGGGGCCAAGGGCCGAACCGGTCGAGGGCGCGCCGCCGGCGAGCGTCGCATGAGCCGATCCCCACCCCGGCTCTGTTCGACGCGGGCCAGCAATGGTTCTCAGAGGAGAGGGAAATTAACCGCCAAGGCGCCAAGGACGCCAAGAAGAGATTTTTCCAGCTCTCTTGTCTCCTGGCGCTCTTGGCGCCTTGGCGGTTCCTCCTCCGGGTCGATCCCCGACCGGCCAGGCCGGGTCTAGGGCTCGGGCTCGGCGTTGATGTGCAGCACGAGGTTGCCGGAGGAGGACGGCCGGCTGTCGCCGATGATCGTGATCACCTGGCCCGCGGTGAGGGTCACGCTCACCCGCGAGGCGAACGCGCTCGCGTTGTCGTTGCATGCGAGCTCGGTGCCGGTGCATCCGTCGCCGTCATGCACATGGAGGACGGTGTCGAAGGTCGAGGACACCGTGTCGATGATGTACGTCCCGTCCGCCGGCGCGGTGAAGCGGTAGACCCGGTCGTTGCCGCTCGACGTCGTGCAGCTCGGCGCGGCGGAGTTCGGCTGGAGCAACGTCGAGCCCGACACGGTCTGCGGGACCGTCGAGCCGAGGTCGATGGGCTTCGCGCAGGTGGCTTCGGCGTCGAACAGGTTGATGTTGAGCGTGAACGTGCCCGAGGCGGCCGGCCCGGAGCCATCGACCACGACGACGGTCTCCTGCCCCGCGACGAGCGGCACCGCCACCCGCGACTGGGGGCCCGTGGTGTTGTTGTTGCAACCGAGCGACGGGCCACGGCACGTGCCGTCGTGCACGTGAACGACCGTGTCGAAGCTCGAGCCGAACGTATCGAAGACATAGACTCCATCGACCGGGGCGACGAACTTGTAGGTCGCCTCGGCGCCGCCGGGCACGCCGCAGGGCGCGATCAAGAAGTCGCCGAGGCCGTCGGTCGTCCCCGTCACGACCAGCGGGACGGCCGACTCGAGCTCGTTCGCCGGGCACGGGGGCGCCGGGATGCCGCTCACGTTGAGCTTGTAGGCGCCGGAGTCACCGGACGCGCCTTCCACGACCACATACGCTGTCTGTCCCGCCGAGAGCGGCGTTGCCACCACCGCCTGGGACGAGGCCATCCCGTTGTCGTTGCAGCCCAGGGAGGGGCCCGTGCAGCTGCCGTCGTGAACGTGGAGCACCGTGTCGAAGCTCGACCCGATCGTGTCGAATGTATACCGGCCGTCGATGGGGGCCGTGAAGCTGTAGCTGACCTCGGGGCTGTCGCTCATGGCGCAGGGCGACTCGAGGTGGTTGTCGAGGCCCGACGTGTTGCCCGTCACCGACTGCGGGTAGGTCGAGCCGAGATCCAGCATGGGGCACGTGGGCGGCTCCCACGCGGCGATGTTCAGCTTATAGGCCCCCCCCGCGGCCTCGAATCCATCGACGACGGCCACGATCGTCTGACCGGCGTGGAGATCCACCACGGCGCGCGACTGCGACCCTTCTCGCGAGTCGTCGTTGCAGGCGAGCACCTCACCATTGCACCCGCCGTCTTGCAGCTCCAGGATGGTGTTGAACTCGGAGCCGAAGGTATCGAATACGTATTTCCCGTCTGCCGGCGCCGTGAAGGTATAGCTCGCGTCGGGGCCGCCCGTGTGGCCGCAGCTCGGCGTGATGGCGTCGCCGAGCAGGTCGGTGTCGCCGGTGAAGGTCTTCGGGAGCGCGTCGCCGACGTCCCCCGAAGGGCAGACCGGCGGCCCGGCCTTCGACAGGTGGAGCGTGAAGTCGCCATCCGATCCGTCGAAGCCGGTCACGACGATCAAGACCGGCTCACCCGCCCCGATGACCGCGCGGACCTTGGACTGGGGGCTCCCGCTGTCATCGTTGCAGGCGAGCTGAGCGCAGGTGGTCGCCCCCACCACGCCAAGGGCCGTATCGAAGCTGGATCCGAAGGTGTCCAGCGTGTATCTCCCCGCCTCGGCGGGCGTGAAGAGGTAGACCCGCTCCGACGAGCCGGCCGCCACGCACGCGAGCCCGTAGTTCGCCTCTCCCGCGACGGTGGTCCCCATCACGGTCTGCGGGAACGAGTCGTCGATCACGTCGTGCGTGCCGATGACGCAGGAGCAGGCGCCTTCCTGACAGGACGCCCCTCGCTCGCACGCGACCCCGCAGGCGCCGCAGTGCTGCTCGCTCGTCTGCAGGTTGGCGCACGAGCCGCCGCAGTCCGTGAGACCTTCGGAGCAGGAGCAGGCGCCCTCGACGCACAGCTGGGCGGGCGAGCAGCTGGACGCGCAGGTACCGCAGTGGGTCCTGTCGCTCAGCACGTCCACGCAGGCGCCGGCGCACTCCGTGAGGCCGGCGGCGCAGGCGCAGGCGCCGTCTTCGCAGACCTGCTCCGCCGCGCACCGGACCTCGCAATCGCCGCAGTTCCGCGGGTCGGCCTCGAGGTCCACGCAGCGGCCGCCGCATTCGGCCCAGCCCTCGCTGCACCCGTCGGTCCCCCCGCCCTCTCCGAGGTCGTCGTCCTCGACGCAGCGGCCCTCCGCGCAGCGATGCTCCGCCTCGCAGGCATTGCCGCATCCGCCGCAATGCTCATCGCTCGTCTGGATATCGACGCACAGGCCTCCGCACTGCGACTGCCTGTCCGTGCACGGGTTCGGCGCGTTGGAGCTCTCGGCGCAGGACGCCGCCAGGACAACCCCTGCGACCAGGAGCAACGCAGCGGACGACAGGGCGGGCCTGGGGCGCAATCCGGATCTGTTCATATCCATCCTTGGGGGTACCTGGCCATTCGAGGCGGAGCGGATAACGAGCCGCATCCCAGAATACGCCCATGGCCGAGGTATCCGCAACGGGCGGGGGCGCGTGGCGCATTCTCACGGATCGGCGGGGGAGATGTGCAGCGTGAAGTTGCCCGACGCCGCGCCGTATCCGTCGACGACCACGGTGATGACCTGACCGGCGTTGAACCTTCGAATGAGCCGTGACGCTCCGGAGTCGCCCGAGCTGTCGTCGCAGCCGAGCTCGAGGCCCCTGCAGCCGCTCGTGTGCACGTGAAGGACGGTATCGAACGACGAGCCAATCGTGTCGATGACGTACCTGCCGCTGACCGGGGCGGTGTAGGTGAACACCATTTCAGGAGCGTTCGCTCCGGTCACGCAGCTCGGCGCCACCGAGTTGGGATGGTTCGACGTCGTGCCGGTCCTGGTGAGCGGCAGCTCCGATCCGAGGTCGATCGCCGTCGAGCAGGTCCCCGGGCCGAGGAACCGGTCCACCTGGAGCACGTAGTCGCCGGCGCTGGTGTCGCGACCGTCGACGGCGATGAAGGCGGTCTGACCGGCGGCCAGATCGGCGAAGACACGCGACTGCAGGCCGCCCGAGTCGTCGTTGCACCCGAGCGACGTCCCCCCGCAGCTCCCATTCAAGATCTGGAGGATCGTGTCGAAGCTCGAGCCGAACGTATTGAACATGTACGTCCCGCGGTCCGGCGCGGTGAAGCTGTAAATCATCTCTGGAGCGTTCGAGGAGCCGCAGGTCGGGGTGACCGACTCGGGCTGCTCCACGGTGCTCCCCGTGACGACCTGCGGGAAGCGGGAGCCGAGATCGATGGGCGCCGAGCAGATCCCGCCGCCGGCGAACCGATCGACGTTGAGCGTGAAATCGCCCGACGCGCTCGCCGAACCGCCGTCCACGAGGAGGAGGATCGTCTGCTCCTCCTCGAGCTCCAGCGTCAGCCGCGACTGCTGGCCTCCCGCCGCGTCGGTGTTGCATCGGATCGTGGCCCCGGAGCAGGTGCCCTCGAGCGCGGAGAGGGTCGTGTCGAAGCTCGATCCGAACGTGTCGAAGATGTACGTGCCGGTCACTGGCGCGGTGAAGCTGTAGGTCGCCTCGCGGCCGCCGGCGTTGCCGCAGGTCGGGCGCAGGATGTCCACCGCCTCCACGGTCGTCCCGGTCACGGTCTGAGGCGCCGTCGACCCGAGATCGATCTGCGGGCACGGAGGGGCCATGGTCTGGCTCACGTTGAGCGTGAAGGCGCCGGAGGCCGAGCTGCTGAAGCCGTCCACGACAACGACGATCGTCTGCCCCTCCTCGAGCAGCGCCTTCACCTGCGATTGCAGGTCGGACGAGTCGTCGTTGCACCCGAGGCTCGGCCCGCTGCACGTGCCGTCGCGGAGGTGGAGGACCGTGTCGAAGGCGGAGCCGAAGGTGTCGAAGGTGTAGAGCGCGTCCGCCGGCGCGGTGAACGCATAGGTGACCTCGGGGCCGGCGCCGCTGCCGCAGGACGCCGAGAGGGCGCTCTCGCGATCCAGGATCGCGGTGGTGCCCGTCACCCGCTGCGGGAACGTGGTGCCGAGAACGAGCTCCGGGCACGACGGCCCCGCGTACTCGGTGACGTTGAGCGTGAATGGCCCCGACTCGCCGGCGACGCCATCGACGATCGCGACCACCGTCTGGCCCGCGGTGAGGTTCGTGACGATGCGCGACGTCGTGCCCGCCGAGATGTTGTCGTTGCAGGAGATCACCGAGCCGGTGCAGGTCCCGTTGCGCAGCTCGAGGACGGTATCGTACGAGGAGCCGGCCGTGTCGAAGATGTACCTGCCGGCGTGCGGCGCGGTGAACGTGTAGCTCGCGTCGGGGGTGTCGAGCGAGCCGCAGCTCGGCACGAGGGCATCGTCGCGCATCCAGGTGTCGCCGCTGACCGCCTGCGGGAGAGTCGGATCGATGTTGCCCACCGGGCAGACCGGCGGCGCCGCCCGGTCGACGCTCAAAACGAAGTCGCCTTGCGCGCCGTTGTAGCCCGACACGACGACGAGGACCTCCTCCCCTTCATTGAGGACCACCGAGACGGCCGCCTCGGCGTCCCCGCGCTCGTCGTTGCACGCGAGCTCGTCGCAGACGGCGGAGCCGAGGACGGCGATGGCGGTGTCGTAGCTCGACCCGGCGGTATCGAACCTGTACCTGCCGAGCTCCTCCGCCCTGAACCTGTAGACGACCTCGGTCGAGCCGGCGGCCACGCAGGCGAGCCCGAAATAGGTGCCTGCGTCGAGCGTTGTGCCCCTCACGACCTGCGGGACCGTCGAGCCGATGTCCTCGTGCTCGCCGACGACGCAGGTGCACGTGCCCGCCTGGCAGACCAGCCCCGCGTCGCACGCCGCGCCGCACGCGCCGCAGTGCGCCAGATCGCTCGCCAGAACGACGCACCTGCCGTCGCAGTCCGTGAGGCCCTCGTCGCAGAGGCACGCCCCGTCCATGCACGTCTGGTTGAAGGCGCACCGGACCTCGCAGCTCCCGCAATGCAGCGGATCATTCGACAGGTCCGCGCAGCCGCCGTCGCACGCCGTGAGGCCGGCGTCGCAGCGGCAGGCGCCGTCCTCGCACGGCTGCCCGATCGGGCACGCCTGGCCGCAGCCCCCGCAATGATGCGGGTGGATGTCGAGGTCGACGCAGTCCCCGCTGCACAGCGCGAGGCCGGGCGCGCACAGCGCCCCGCCGGTCCCGCTCGATCCGAGATCATCGCCGCCGCCCTCGCCGCTCCCGCCGGCTCCGTCGTCGGCGCCGACGCACTCGCCCGCCTCGCACCGCTGCCCGCTCGCGCAGACGCTGTCGCAGTCGCCGCAGTTGCCGGGATCGGCCTGCGTGTCGGTGCACGCGCCGCCGCACAGCGCGAGGCCGTCATCGCACGAGATGTTCGAGCTGACTTCCTGCGCGCAGGACGCAGAGCAGACGAGGAGGGCAGCTGCCGTCAGCCGGAGCGCTGTGGACGACAGATCGAACCTGGAGCGCAATCCGGGTTGACTCATGAACTTCCTTTGGCGGATACCCCGGTCACCTTGTGGCTTTGAGGCACTCCGAGGGTACGCCTCTTCGCTTTCGCTCTGCAATCAGGGATCACCGCGCATGGGGCGCGCGCTCGTTCGACCTCCACGCACTCGGACGGGCCTAGGTGAGATGGAGCGCTCGGGCCGCGCACGAGGAGCGGCCCGGCGGAATACGTGAGGCGACCGCGCGGGACACAGGCGTCACGCGGCCGGGACGTCCGGCAGCGGCTCGGCCCCGTCGGAGGTCGGTTGACGTGCCTGGATGGCCTCCAGCGCCGGAGCGCCCGTCTCGGGCCCCGGCGCGTCTTCGGGCTGCCGCTCCGGGCCGAGGAAGCGGGCGATCGGCTCGAAGAGCTCGACACCGGTATAGGCGCCTACGGCCAGGTCGCCGTGTCCGTAATCTTCCCGCGCCCCGAAATCGCGCCCGAGCACGAGAAACCGCTTCGGCGTCTCCGGGTGCTCGCGCCCCCACGCGTCGAACGCGGCGCGCACCGACGAGACGGGGGCTATCCTGTCGGCGCTGCCCGCGATGAACAGGGCCGGCGCCGCGACGGACGCGAGGCCGTCGAGGACCCTCTCTCCGTCGACGCGGATCTCTCCGTCGCTCGCCAGCCAGGCGGCGAAGTCCGCGTTCAGCGCAGCGGGGATGTCCTCGATGCAGTTGACGAGCGCGAGCCGCGTGACGCCGGGGGGCACGTTGCGCGGATTGGCAACAGCGTGGTGAATCGGCGTCGGCAGCCACTCCGAGGCGAACGCGACGCTGCGTGCCATGAAGCGGAGCGGCACGCCCGGGAGCAGCCGGCCCGGCAGAAAGCGCATGAGGCGCGTCGGCGTGGTGAAGCGGCCCGGAGACCCGACGACGACGACGCGGCGCACCCGACCCTCCGGCACGCTCCGGCCCAGCGCGGCATAGAGGAGCATGCCGCCCATCGAGAAGCCGACATAGTCGAGCGAACGGGCGCCTGTGCGCTTCAGGATGGCGTCGAAGGCGCAGGGCAGATCGTACCGGACCATGGCCGAGAAGCGGACGCTGCGGCGCTCAAGGCGGGTGAGGAGGCGGCCGCTCCGCAAGGTCAGCAGCCACACGTCGCGTCCCAGCGTGGCGAGGTGTCGGGCCAGCGAGTAATCGGGGTGGATGTCCTGGTTTCTATGGTTCGCGGCGATCCCGTGGACCAGGAGGATCGGCGGCAGGTCCGGCTGCACCGCCGCACCGGGCGGGACCGGGACGCGGCGGATCTCGATCGGCGCGCCGTCCTCGGTCCGCAGGACCTCTTCCACGCTGTACTCGAGCGGGAAGGTCAGCCGCTTGACCCAGTAAAAGAGGTGCGCCCACAGCCCGATCGCCCCCAGCACCACGAGGGCCAGCGCGACCAGGAGGTAAGCCCCGAATGTCCAGACCATACGCCCAATCTACCCGCTTCCGCCGTTCTCGCATGCGAGCAATCTCGACAAGTTTGGCGCGAGGACGGAGCGCAGGTCAGCCGCTTGCTGAGCCCGCTTACCGCTCGCGGATCCGGATGATCACGAATCCATGTGAACAGGCTGTTTCACGATCGTTGCTCTCAGCGCGCGAGAAAATCACACACGGCGCTCGACTCGACTCCGCCGCTTCGATCGCGTAGCGGGCACGCAACGAGTACCGTTGACGGAAGCACATGTCGGCGGCGGCTTGTTTTGCCCCTCATCGCATCGCGCGGTGGCATGGCCGTGTGTCCAGAAACCAGGCGGCGAGCCGCGCGAAGCCTTCAGCGCAGGCGTGCACAAAGGTTCCAGCCCTGCCGGCCCGGGGCGTGGCATGCGCGTCGCATCGGACGGAGAAGACCACGGAGAAGACCAGGGAGAAGAGAGAAGTGGACAGGGTTCCGTAAGAGCCCCGGTGCAACGGGGGCAAGCAGAGCGCCGCAGCGGAGCTCGGGGGGGCTCCGCTGCGGCGCTCTGCTTGCCGCGCCGGTGACCACGACGAGCGGAAGCGCCCTGGCGCCCGCTGGAACAAAATGAAAAAAGCGCCTCGCGGACCTGGGGGGGGAAGGTCTCCGCGACGGCGCTCGCCCACCTGTAGTGCAGGCTCTGTGCCGACCTTCCGGATACCAGATTTCAGATAGTTACCGCGCACGAATCAGACTGATATTTCATTTTTGAAAAACAAAACTGAAATCGGGTGCAATTCCGAATGATTCCGCGGCCTTATCTCACAACGTCGACCGTTGTCCCGGACGAAACGACTGTACACGGCGTGCTCACTCGTCCCAGTGGCGGCAGACGGGCTTCACGCCGCACCCCTGACAGCGGACCGGATCGCGCCGCGACGGGCACTGCTGGAGCATGCCGAGATGGCAGAGGGCGAAGTCGTACTTGACCGGGTCGGCCGGATCGAAGGCGCGTAGGGAGGCGGTGATCTCCTCGGCCGTCCTCCAGGTGGCTCCCCTGCGGTCGGTGAGGCCGATGTTGTAGCCGAGCTTCTGGATGTGGGTGTCGACTGGGATCAGGAGGGCGGACGGGGACACAGGCCACAGGCCGAGGTCCACGCCGTCGGCGGGACGGATCATCCACCGCAGCAGGAGCATGAGCCGCTTTGTGGCGCTGCCCTTCTCGGGGTCGGGGAGGATGTGCGCCGCGCCGCGGTCGTCCGGGCGCCGGTCGAGGCCGCCCGCGCGCCGGATCGCGCGCACCCATGCGCCGAGGGCCTGGCGCAGGTCGCCGCTGCGCGAGAGCTCGGCCGCGAAGGCGGCGCCGAGCGAGCCCGAGGCGCGCTGCACCCGCCGCGCGCCGACGAGGAGCTCCGCGAGATCGCGGTCGCGGTAAACGCGGTGCCGGAAGCCGCGCAGGCGCGCCGAGACGGCCCGGGCATCGTCCGCGATGAGGGCGATCTGCGGCCCGAGCCGCTCGAGCGCGTCGCCGATCTTGGCGCGCAGCGCCTTCACGTTGCCGAAGGCGAGCGACGCGGCGATGAGCGCCACGAGCTCCTGATCGGCCGGATCCATGTAGCGGTGAACGAAGGAGACCGGGTCCTGCGCGCGGCGCTCCTCGACGGCGCACCGCGCGCGCACCTCGTCGAGCGCGGCCTGCAGGGCGGCGCTCCGCGCGGCGTCCCGCCGGGGGGCCGTCTCGCTCCGCCGGGGGGCCGTCTCGCCGCTCCCGCCACGCCCGCGCGCCCTCACGCCGCCCCCGCGCCCGGCGCCGCGTCGGCCGCGAGCGGCTCGTCCCGCTCCGGCGCCTCGCGGTCGTGCTCCAGCGCGGGGAGCGACACAACGAAGGCGCTGCCGCGCCCGTCCTCCGTGAGCGGGCTCTCGACCCGCACGGCGCCGCCGTGGCTCTCGGCGATGTGCTTCACGAGCGCGAGCCCGATCCCGCTGCCGCGCACCTGCCGCTCGCTCGCCCGCCGCCCGCGCGCGAAGCGCTCGAAGATGTGCTTCTGCTCGTCCGGATCGATGCCGGGCCCCCGGTCGCTCACCCGGATGGCGACGCGCCTCGCCTGGCGCGTCAGCGCGGCGAGCCGCCCGCCGCCCCCGCCCTCGACCTCGACCTCGACCGCGACGCAGCCGCCGTCCTTCGCGTACTTGAGCGCGTTGTCGAGCAGGTTCACGACGGCGAGCTCGAGCGCGCGCGCGTCGATGAGCGCCTCGGGCAGCCCTTCGGCGATCGTCAGCTCCACGGTCATCTCCTCGCGCTCGGCGCGGTAGCGGTACATATCGACGACGCGCGCCGCCACCTCGGCGACGCTCCCGCGCGCGAACTCGTAGGCGGCCTTGCCCCGCTCGACCCTGGCGAAATCGAGGACGTTCTCGATGAGCGCGGTGAGCCGCTCGCTCTCGCTCACGATGATCTGCAGGTACTGGCGGCGCTTCTCGTCGTTGGGGACGCGGTCGCCGAGGAGGAGCTCGCCGAACATGCGGACAAGCGAGAGCGGCGTCTTGAGCTCGTGGGACACGTTCGCGACGAAGTCGCTCTTCAGCGCCGCGAGCCGCCGCTCGTTCACGGAGGCGAGCACAACGATCGCGAGCCCGGCCAGGGCGACCAGGGCGGAGAAGCCGACCATCAGGATCTCGATCAGGCGCTGCCGCTCCACCTTCTCGCCGAGCTCCTCGGCCGTGGTGAGCGCCATCTGGAGGCGCCAGTTGTAGAGCGTGGTGGGGAACGGGCGCCCGACCGTGAACTCGCCGCCGATGATGGGGGGGCCGAACACGATGCGACCCTCCTCGTCGATGACGTTCATCCGGCTCTTCTCTCGATCGAGGTCGCGGAAGAGCCGGGGCATCACCTCGTGGACGAGGCGCGGCACCTCGTGCCAGGCGACCACGAGGTACCGGCGCCCGAGGTGCTCGCGCTGCCAGTAGCTCACGAGCAAGCTCTGCTGGTCGATGACGTGGTGGAGGTGGCGCAGCTCGGTCGCGTCGCCGGAGAAGTTCATCTGGGGCACGAGGCGCGCGAGCAGGAGCTTGCGGAAGGCGTCGTCCTCCCGGCCGGACGCGCCGCGCGAGGCGAACGCGAGCACGTCGTGGGCCTCGTGGTCCATGTCGAGGACCAGGATGGCGCGCACGGTCGGCGTCTCGCGGGCCGCGGTGGGGAGCCACCTCCGCGCGATGACCGAGAGGTTCGCCACGTCGACGTGCGCGGCGACGACGTTGTCCTGGGCGATGATCAGCTTGTCGAGCCGGTCGACGCGCTCGTCGGCGAGGGTGAGCGTCGCGTCGAAGACGGTCTGCTGGCGGGCCTTCTCGATCTGCAGCGTGGTGCGCAGGGCGATCCCGCCGAGGACGAGCACGGCGACGACGATGGCGGGGACGAGGGCGAAGTACGGGACGCGATGGCGCTGCCCGGCCGAGGGGAGGAGGTCCATCGCTGAGCTCCGCTAGCGGGCGGCCTTCTTCGCCCCCGCGGTCACGAGGCCGGGGTCGAGGACCACGCCGCGCGCCCCGACGAACTCGGCGAACTGCTGGCCGATGTAGGTGAGCGCGTTGCCGTCGCTCTCGGAGAACGGCTTGCCGTCGAGCGGGTTGCCGATCTCGAGGAGGCCGAGGTAGCGGCCCGCGATCTCCACCGGCGCGCAGATGACGCTCCGGAGCTCGGCGCCGATCGCCTTCCACCGGTCGTCCATGACGCGCTCGTCCCTGGACGCGTCGGGGACCACGACGGCGCGCCTGGACCGCATGGCGGCCAGCGCGAGCGGCGACCGCTCGGACACCCTGGCGAGGAGCGCGTTCTTGCCGCCGTACTGCCGGACGACGACGAACTCGCGCCGGTTGATGTCGAACATGGACACGAGCCCGAGGGCGCACGGGATGTTGTCGAGCGTGAGCGCGAGGATGAAGTCGGCGCCCGCGAGCGTGTCCTGGAGGAAGTGCAGATCGCTGCACGCCTCGAACAGCTCGGCGATGAGGTCGTCGCCGGAGAGGCGCCCGCTCCTGGGCGGGAAGGAGGAGCGCCTCCGCGGCGGCTGGCTCGGCGCGGGGACGGGGATCTCGGCCAACGCCGAAGCGGCCTCGGGACGAGGCAGCCCGCTCGGCTCCTCGGGCGGCGCGGCGGGAGGAGGCGACGCGTCGGCCGCCGGCGTGGCGACCGGCGGCGCGACGGCAGAAGGCGACGCGTCGGCCGCCGGCGCGGCCGCCGGGGGCGGTGTGGTGGCGCCGGTGCGCGGGCGGAACTGGATCTCGGGCTCCGCCGAGCGCCAGTCCTTCCAGGCGAGCGTCGCGAGCGGGCTGCGCTGAGGCCGGCCGCGGAAGGCGTGATCGAACACGGCGAGTTGGATGAACTTGCCCGGGCGCGCGTCGTCGATGAGCTCCCGTACCTTCTCGAGCCGGTCGAGCAGCAGTGCGTTCACGAGATCGCGCGGAGTCCCCGTCGGGACCGCATAGACGAGCTCTCGGTACGTGAGCGGTGAGCGCTCGGACGGGTTCTCCTCGCGCTGCGACACGAGCTCGAACGGAGGCAGCGCGCTCGGGGCCGGCTCCGGCGCGGCCTCCCGCTCCGGCGTGGCCTCTCGCTCAGGCGCGGCCTCCCGCTCCGGCGTGGCCTCTCGCTCAGGCGCGGCCTCCCGCTCAGGCGCGGCGTCCCGCTCAGGCGCGGCCTCCCGCTCAGGCGCGGCCTCTCCGCCTTTCGCCTGCGCCGCCGCGCCCGCCGGCTCCGGCACGAGGAGCGCGGTCCCCATCGAGATGTACGGGACCGTGGCCGCCGTCGGACGCTTCCTCGGCGGACGCTCCCCCGGATCGGCGGGCGTGGGAGACGCTGCCCCGGCCGGAGGCGCGCCCGCCGGAGCGTCCAGCCCGTCCGTCAGCGCCTCGTCGTCCGGCGCGCGCTGCACGACGTACCGCACGCGCGTCGTCGGGTCGATCGCTCGGTAGCCGCTCTCCAGCAGGTCCACGGAGAAATTGTTGAGCGGCCCGCCATCGCCGCGGAACGCCCGGGCCTTCTGCAGCGCGGGCTGCCACTGCGGGGCCTCGACGCACACCTTCCTGGTCGGCGGTGCGTTCTGCCCTAGCGACGAGATCTCGACGAACCAACGCATCGTTTGCGGTTCCCATCCGCGCTGGCGCCGACCGGGTCGCGCGCTGTGGCGCGACGATCTTTCTACTAGACGCTCACGAGATGGGTCAACGCGCTGGCCACACGGAGCGCACGCGGGCGCCTTTGGCGGAGGACCCGAAAACTTCTCAACCCTGGACCGGCGAGGAGATCGGGCCTGTCCTGGAATCGCCGCGCGCGGCGAGGCGCCGCGCAGACGCATCCGCTCAGGCACTGAACGGCCGCCGGGTATTCCTGTAGAGGCAGGAGATCCCCGCTGTCACGCCCGCGGCGTGGTGGGGTCATCTGAACATGCAAGCCCGCTCGATCACGAGGTAGACGGCGATCCCGGCCCAGGGGACGATCTGTGATGCTCGACTCTGCATGTCCACTCGCGCGCTGATCCACCCTCGCGGGGCGTGCGCGCGCTCGGCAGTGCGGACTCCGGCGCGAGCGCGCTCCGGCGCGAGCGCGCGCTGGTTGGCGAAGGCGATCGCGTGGAACTTCCAGAACGCCTCGGGCCCGCCGAGCCGGAACACCGTCTCGGCCGCGAGGTGCGTTCTTGTGGAACGGCAGCGGGGAGTGCTTCCAGACGACGGCACCGGGGCACCGGCGCAGCCATGGGCCCCCTCGGGTGTCGGTCCACGGACGGATCCTGCACGGACAGCCAAGGCTCAGGTCGCCCGGACCGCGCCGCAACCGCGGGCGGGCGCGTCTCTCAGCACCTGCTGGCAGGAACCAGCACAAAAAAACAGAGCGCCCATTCGACGGTCGGGGGGGAGACCGTCACGGGCGCTCTGGTCCAGACATCAAGCACGTCGCGGACCAAGAGCATTCTCTCCATATTTCATGGAGATCTTCCTGGAAGGACGGTCTGCGTCGTTCAGCCTTGAAACGAACGCTTTCATGTCCGCCGGACGGACGCGCCTGGGACGCTCCCGACGTGGCCTCGGGAGCGCTCGCCTTCACCCGCCCCGCCGTGCTCCTCGGGGCGGGTGCTGGACGGCTGCGGCCGGGGCCGGCTTCCCCGCGGACGGGTCCGCGGGCTCGGGTCGCGTGAAAGTCGTGTAAAAGAGCCGCGTGTCACCGTCCAGCGCCGACCCCGTGCCCTCCGCGCCGCCCGGAGGAGCTGCGCCTCCGTTCCGGCCGAGCAGCGACTCCCCCGGCGAAACGGAGGCTGCGGCCTCGCAGGGCGCCGGCCCGGCGACGCCCCCCGGCCGGCTCGATCGCGTGGTCGCCGCCTGGCCGCGCATCGATCCGGTCCTGTTCGCCGTCTATGCGGGCGCATGCGTGCTCTACGCCGCCGTCGCGTTCTACAGCGCGATGCACCAGCAGACGGGCGGCATGTGGTCGGCGCCGCTCGACGACGTCTTCATCCACTTCGACTACGCCCGCGCCACGGCGCGCGGGTACCCGTTCGAGTGGTCCGAGGGCAACGGCTTCTCGAGCGGGAACACAAGCCTGAGCTATCCGTTCGTCCTCGCGTTCGGCTATTTCATCGGCTTCCGCGGCCTCCTGCTCATGCAATGGGCGGCGATCGTCGCGTGCGTCTCGACCCTCGGCTTCCTGCTCGTCGGCGCGCGGCTCCTCGATCCGATCGGGCGCTGGGCGAAGTACCTGCTGCCGCCCGTGGCGCTCTCCATCGGCGCGCTCGACTGGTCGCTGTTCAGCGGGATGGAGAACGCCTTCCACCTCGGCGTCTGGGCCCTCGCCACCCTCGCCGCGCTCTCGGTCGCCCGCGCGGCCGGCGCCCCGCGCGGGCCGGCCGGCGCTGGGGAGCGGGCCGCGGCGCCGCCGGCGCGCCTCGCCCACCTCGGCTGGGCCGCGGGCCTCGCCGGCGCGCTCCTCTACGCCACCCGGCCGGAGTCGGTCGTCTGCGTCGCGGCCCTCGGCGTTTACGCGGCCGTGGCCGTGGGGCGGGCCCACGGCGCGCGCGCCGCGATCGCGACCCTGCTCCGGACGTCGGTGCCCGGCGCGATCGTGTGCGTCGCCCAGGCGGTCGCCAACCGCGTGTTCACCGGCGAGTGGGCGGCGAGCGGCGCCATCGCCAAGCTCGCGCTGAACAACCCGTACATGACGTCGCAGGAGAAATGGGACACCTACGTGTCCCTCGTCAGCTACGTCATCGGCCGCAACGCAAACCACCACTTCTCGGACGCCCTGCCCTGGGGGTGGATCGTCCCCGCCCTCGCGCTCGTTCCCCTCGCCTCGCGCAGGACGCGCGGGATCGCGGCGTTGCTCTGGGTGCAGGTGGCCGGCTGGCTCGCGCTGGTGGCCTTGAACGGCCAGGTGCGCTGGCAGAACGAGCGCTACACCATGCCCTCGGTCGCCTGGCTGCTCGTGCTCACGGCGATGGGGCTCGCGCTGCTCGTCGCGCGGGCCGCATGGACCGCGCCGGGCGGCGGAGCGGGCGAGACGAGCCGCCCGGCCCGCGGCCTCTGGGGCGCGCGCGTCGCGCTCGCCCTCGCCCTCGCCGCGCTCTTCTGGGTCCACCAGCTGCCCAGGATGCGCGACCAGATCTGGTTCTTCGGCCGCGCCAGCCGCAACATCCGCGATCAGCACCTCGTCGCCGGCAAGGTCCTCGCCCAGCTCGACGTGCGCCGCGTCCTCGTCGGCGACGCGGGCGCGCTCCTCTACGCGTCGGACCGGCCCGGGCTCGACCTCATCGGGCTCGGCGGCTACCACGACCTCCCGTTCGCGCGCGCGGGCGTCCACGGCCTCGGCGCGTCGCTGGAGCTCATCGAGCGCATCCCCGCCGAGGACCGCCCCGACGCGCTGGCCATCTATCCGACCTGGTGGGGCGAGTTCCCGGCCATCTTCGGCAAGCGGATCGTCGGGATCCCCGTCTTCGGGAATGTCATCTGCGGCGGCATCGAGAAGGTCATCTACCAGGCCGACTGGAGCCCGCTCGCGCACGGCGAGCCGCCCGCGTCGATGCGCGCGGGCGAGCAGGTCCTCGACGAGCTCGACGTCGCCGACCTCGTGAGCGAGCGCGCGCACGGCTACACCTTCCCGCAGCCGCAAGCCGGCTTCGTCGGCTTCAGCGTCCTGCCGGATCCGCACGGATCCGGGCGCGATCGCTTCGACGCGGGGCGCGTCATCCCGGGCGGCAGGAGCGAGACGGCCCGCCTGCGCGCCCCGCGCGTGGGCCCGGGCAGGCTCGTGGTCCGCACCGCCGCGCCCCGCCCCGCCGCGATCCGCGCGACCGCGGACGGCCGGGAGCTCGGCCAGCTCGCCATCCGCGAGAGCGACGGCTGGACCGAGGCGTCGCTCGACCTGCCCGAAGGGCTGCCCGAGACGTTCACGCTCACGCTCACGCCGGTCGAGGGCGAGTGGATCGATCACCACATCTGGGTCCTCGAGCGCGCCGCGCGCTCCGAGCCGCGCTCGCTCGCCGGGCCGTGACGTGCGCGCCGGCCTGCCCCGCGACCCCGCGCAGTGGCTCGCGCTCGCGCTCTCGGTCGCCGCGCTGCTCGGCGGCGCCTGGCTCCTCCGCCGCGGCCGCTCGCCCGGCGTCGCGCGCTCCGGCCGGGCGTCCCCGCGCCCCGGCGTCGCCGTCGCCGCAGCCCTCGCGCTCCTCGCGGCGCTGATCTCGGCCGCGTACGTCGCGGTCTACCTGCGGGGCGGCCCCCGCATCATCGACGCGACGAGCTACTGGCTCGAGGCGCGCGCCATGGCGGCCGGGTACCTCGCGTGGCCGCTCGACGAGCCCGAGGCCTCCGTGCTCGGCCGCTTCCTCGTCCGCAGCGGCGCGGCGGCTCAGCAAGGCGCGGGCGAGGTCGCGGTGATCTTCCCGCCGGGCTACCCCGCCCTCCTCTCGCTGGGCTTCCTCGCGGGCGCGCCGCTCGCGGTCGGTCCCCTGCTCGCCGCCGCGCTGACGATCGCCACGTACGACCTCGCCGCGCGGTTCGCGCCGGAGGCCCCGGCCCCGGCCGGGAGCGCCGCGCGGATCCCCCTCGTGCCGCTCCTCGCCGCGCTCTTCTCGGCGCTCTGCGCCGCGCTCCGCTACCACACGGCCGACACGATGTCGCACGGGCTCGCGGCCCTCTGCTTCACGGTCGCGCTCGCGTCGGCGCGGCGCGCGCTCGACCACGCCCGCGCCATCCCCACGGCGGGGGCCTCGCGGAGGCGGCTCGATCCGGCCGTCGGCGCCGCCGCGCTCGCCGGCCTCGCGGCCGGCTGGCTCGCGGCGACGCGCCCGCCGAGCGCGCTCGCCCTCGCCGCGGCGCTGCTCTTCGTGGTGCTGCCGGTCAGCGCGCCGGCCGGCCCTCGCCACGGCGACCCCGCGCCGCGCCCGTCGCCGCGGCTCGGGAGGCTCGCCGCCGCGCTCGCGCTCGGCGCCCTCCCGGGCCTCGCGCTGCTCGCCGCGCACCAGCGCGCCGCGACGGGCGCCTTCGCCTCGTCGCAGAGCGCCTACTACGCCGTCTCCGACGGCCCGCTCGGCTGCTTCCGCTACGGCTTCGGCGCCGGCGTCGGTTGCCTCGGCGAGCACGGCGACTTCGTCCGCCATAACCTATCGGAAGGATACGGTTTTCTTGCCGCCGCCGGCACGACGCTGCGCCGCCTGAAGCTCCACCTCGTCGACGCGCTCAACGCCGAGCCGCTGGTGCTGCTCGTGATCGCCGGCGCCGCGCTCGCCCTCCGGCGGCCGCGCTCGCGCGCCCTCGCGGTCGCCCCGCTCCTCCAGATCGCCGCCTACGCCCCCTTCTATTTCGATGGCAACTACCCCGGCGGCGGCGCTCGTTTCCTCGCCGACGTGCTGCCGGTCGAGCACGTCCTCGCCGCCATGGCCTGCGCCGCGCTCGCGGAGCGCGCGGGGTCGCCGGCCGCGCGCGGCGGCCTCGCGCGACGACTGCGCGCGCTCGTCCCGGGGTCGCTCGTCCCGGGGTCGCTCATCCCGGGGTCGCTCGTCCCGACCGCGCTCCTCCCGGCGGCGCTCTTCGCGGCGGCGCTCCCCCTCGCCGGCTTCGCCTTCCGCGCGGGCTTCGACCACGCCGCGCTCCGCGATCGCGAGGGCGGCCTGCCCATGTTCGACCCCGCCGCGGTCGCGCGCGCGGGCGTCGCGCGCGGCCTCGTGTTCGTCGACACCGACCACGGCTTCAACCTCGGCTTCGACCCCGCCCCGGGCGACGTCGCGGTGCTGCGCTACCGCGGCGACGCGATCGACCGGATGGCCTGGGAGGCCCGCGGTCGCCCCCCCGCCTACCGCTACGGCTTCGCGATCCCGGACGGCGGCGGCCTCGCGTCGGTCTCGATCGCGCCGCTCGCCTTCGACGCAGCGCCGCCCCGCGAGCACCTCATCGAGGGCGAGTCGCTGTGGCCGCCGCGCGCCCAGCGCGGCGCCTGGGCGCTGCCCGAGCACGCCGGCGGCACGTGCGCGTCCGGAGGGCGTCTCCTCGCGGTGCACGCGGCGGCGAGCGGCGAGGCCGTCGTCCGCGTCGGTCTGCCCGCCCCGTGGCTCCGCGGCGCCCGGATCAGCCCGCGCGTGGCGGTCGCGGGCGACGGCGCGGGCGAGGTGCGCCTCGTCGTCGACGGCGCCGTGCTCCACGTCTGGCGGGTCGAGCCCGCCACAGCGGACGCCCCCGGCGCGCCGCTCGCCTGCGCCGAGCTCCCGCCCCACCCGATCCCCGAGGACGCCGTCGGAATCGAGCTCTCCCTCTCGCCCGGCGACGCGCACGGGAAGGCCGCCCCCGCCCTGGCGGTCGCCGATGCCGCACGGATCCGCGTCGAGGCCGCCGCCGAGCGTGCTCCGCGGGACCCGGACCCCCCCGCGACCGGAGGCCTCTTCGCGCTCGATGCGGTCTCGGTCGCGGGCGGGAATTCGGTTGACCGCTAGTCCCGTAACATGCGAGCTTTTCATAGGATTCTGTTGTCATGCGGCTCCTGGACCGGCGCAGCCCCTGGAGCTTTGCGGTGGGAAAGCGGCAAGCCGCGCGCCGGCGGCGGTCCGCTCGGGTGGGGGAGGTGGACCATGACGAAAAGCGAGCTCATCGACGCGATCGCGGGACGTGGCGAGCTCACCAAAGCTCGAGCCGAGCTCGTGGTGAACTGCGTCTTCGACGCGATGACGCAGGCGCTCCAGCGCAACGAAGGCATCGAGATCCGCGGGTTTGGTAGCTTCACGGTCAGGCCTTACAAGCCGTACAGCGGCAGGAACCCGCGCACCGGCCAGCCGGTGCCCGTGCCCGCCAAGCGGCTCCCGTTCTTCAAGGTCGGCAAGGAGCTCAAGGAGCTCGTCAACGCGAGCCGCGCGTACGCCATCTCGGGCGACGACGACGACGACGACGACGACGACGAGGACGCCGACGACGAATGAGGCGGCGCGCTCCGGCGCGCGCTCGCCCCCCCTGGCGGGCCGTTCCGCTGCGCGGTAGAAGCGGGGCCCCATGGTCCCCGCCGAACGTCAGCTCGAGATCCTCTGCAAGGGTGCCGTCGACCTCCACGTCCGCGCCGAGCTCGAGGAGCGGCTCCGCGAGGGCAAGCCGCTGCGCGTCAAGGCCGGCTTCGACCCGACCCGCCCCGACCTCCACCTCGGCCACACGGTGGTCATGCAGAAGATGCGGGAGTTCCAGGACTTCGGGCACACGGTCATCTTCGTGGTCGGCGACTTCACGGCGATGGTCGGCGATCCGACCGGCAAGAACGAGCTGCGCCCGCGGCTCTCGCGCGAGGAGGTCGTCGCCGCGGCCGAGACCTACCAGGCGCAGGCGTTCAAGGTCCTCGACCGGGACAAGACCGAGGTCCGCTACAACTCCGAGTGGCTGAACAAGCTCGATCCGACGCAGATGATCGAGCTCTGCGCGAAGTACACCGTGGCCCGCATGCTCGAGCGCGACGACTTCAAGAAGCGCTACGAGGAGGCGCGGCCCATCTACGTGCACGAGTTCATGTACCCGCTCCTCCAGGCCTACGACTCGGTCGAGCTCGAGGCCGACATCGAGCTCGGCGGCACCGATCAGCTCTTCAACCTGCTCGTGGCGCGCGATCTGATGCCCCGCTACGGCAAGCGCGCCCAGATGGTGATGACGATGCCGCTCCTCGAGGGCACGAACGCCCGCGTGGAGGACGGCAAGGTCGTCGGCGCCAAGATGTCGAAGAGCGCCGACAACTACGTCGGCATCACCGAGCCGCCGTTCGACATGCTTCAGAAGCTGATGCTCGTCGATGACGGGGTCATCTGGCGGTACATGGAGCTCCTGTCGTCGCGCCCGCCCGAGGAGGTCGCCCGCCTGCGGGACGCGGTGCGGCGCGGCGAGCAGAGCGTCATCGAGGTGAAGGAGCTCTTCGCGCAGGAGATCGTCACCCGCTTCCACGCGGCCGAGGACGCGCGCGCGGCCCTGGAGCGGCGCCGCAGCGTCGCGGCCGGCGGCCTGCCCGAGGTCATCGAGGAGCTCCACGTGGCGAGCGACCGCGACACGATCCCCATCGGCAACGCGCTCGCGCAGGCGGGGCTCGCCGAGTCGACCTCCGCGGCGCGGCGCCTCGTGAAGGGCGGCGCGGTGCACCTCGACGGCGAGGTGGTCAAGGACGAGCAGCTCAAGCTCGAGCGTGGGAAGCGATTCCTGGTCCGCGTCGGCTCGAAGAACCGCCGCTTCGCCTACCTCGTCGTTGGCTGACGCGCCCGGGCGGGGGCTCCACCGTCGCGGCGCGCTCGGCGGCGTCCTGGGCTGCGTCCTCGGCCTCGCGCTGCCGTCGTGCGGCGGCGCGCCGCGGCCGCCCGCCCGGACGAGCCCGCCGCTCACGCCGCTCGGCACGGCGGACCTCGCGCGCCTCCTGCCGCAGGCGGGGCTCCGGTGGTTGATCCTCGTCCGGCCCCGCGAGCTCGCGGCGGTGCCGTGGCTCATCCCGTCGATCGCGCTCGTGGCGCCGGAGGAGAACCTGGCCCGGCACGCCCGCGCGACCGGCGTCGACCTGCGGCAGGTGCGCGAGGCCGCGATCGCGTCGTACGCGGGGGCGGCGGGCGAGGCCAGGTTCTACGTGGCGCGTCACAGCGGCGATCCGCGGGCGATCGAGCGCCGCTTCCGGCGGCGGCTCACGGGCAAGGAGCGGCGCGCGCTCGATCGGGGGGACGTCGTGCGCGTGATGGGCGACATCGGGACGGCGCCGCACGCGCTGGCGCTGCTCGGCGAGGACGTGGTCTGTGTGCAGGAGGGCGGCAGCCCGCGGCGCGGGCCGGCGCGGGTCGCGTCGCTGTACGCGCTCGGCCGCCTCAAGCGCGCGCCGACGGCGCTCTCGGACGGGCCGCTGCGCGCGCTCGCGGCCCGCTTCGGCCCGGCGCCCGCGCGCGCGTTCGCGCCGGGGCCGTTCGACGGGGAGCTCGCCCGCGGCGCGCGCGGCCTGCTCGCGGCGGCGACGGCCGTGGGCGCGGCCGCGCGGCCGAGCGCGCGCGAGGGGATCGCGCTCGCGATCGCGGTGGCGGGCGATTTCTCGACGAGCGGAGCGGCGGCGTCGGAGGAGCTGCTCGCGGCGTGGGACGAGCTGGCGCACGGCTCGTTCGGCCACCTGCTCGGGCTCGACGCGCCGGTGGAGCCGCCGCTCGCCACGCACGCGCCGGACGCGGCGGCCATCGCGGTCGAGCTGAACCCGCGCGCGCTCGCCCGGGGGCTCGCCGCGGCGACCGGGGAGAGGGTCGACGAGATGCTGCGGTAGGCGCGGCGGCGCCTCGCCGGTAAAACCTCATCAGCGCCATGCCCACCACGACCAGCGGCTTCTTCCTGCAATGCGCCTCGCTCGACACGCTCGAGCTCGTCCTGCCCGCCGCCGGGGCGCCGTTCGGCGTCGAGCACCACCGCCGCGAGGAGGCCGCCGGGCCGTGGCGCCACGCGGCGACGTTCGCCGGAGACCTCGGCCCGGTCGGCGCGGTGGCGCTCATCCAGAGCAACTTCGGCGATCCGGGCCACCTCGAGGCGGTGGTGCGCGCCGGGGATCGGCTGGCCGCGCTCTGGTGCGCGCGCGAGCCGTCGTGGAGCGAGCCGTCATGGAGCGAGCCGCGCTTCTTCGCGGAGGGCGCGGACGGCGACCCCGCCCTGATCCAGGGCGGCTTCGGGGGCAGGGGCAACTTCGAGCTCGTGGTGCCTCACGCGAGCGGCGGGATCGCGCACTACCACCGCGACAACGACACCGCGGAGCTCGGCTGGCGCGGCCCGGCGATCTTCGGCGCGGAGCTCGGGCGGTTCGATGCGGTCGCGATGATCCAGCGCGGAGCCGGCGCGCCCGGGGCGCCGGGCGACATCGAGGTGGTCGCGCGCATCGGGGATCGGCTGCTGATGTTCCGGCGCTCTCCCGGGGCCGGGGCTGCGTGGCAGGGCCCGGAGGAGGTGGTCTCCGGGATCCGGGGGACACCGGCGCTCTTCCGGGGCACGTCCGGCGGAGAGGGCACGCTCGAGCTGTTCTCGCCGCTCGCGGGCGTCGGGCTCGCGCGGTGGTGTCGCGGCGACGGAGGCCGCGGCGCGCGCTTCCGCGGGCCTGCGGTGTTCGCCACCGATCTGGGCCGGTGTGAGGCGGTGTCCGTCATCGAGAGCCGTCCGCTCGGGCGGATCGAGCTCGCCGTGCGCGCCGAAGGGCGGATCGTCCACCTGGTGCGCGACGGCGAGCTCTGGTCGCAGCGCGAGGTGCCGCGCGGCGGGTCCCCTTCCCCGGCGGAGGCTCCCTCGCCGGCGACGCCGCCCGCGCCTGCGCCGCGCCCCACCAGCGCTGCGCCGCAGCTCCGCGCAGGACCGCACCGGGCTGGGTTCCGGCGCATCGACGAGCTCTCGCTGTCGGCGGACGCCTGCTACCCCGCCGCCTGGCCGTTCCAGGGCGCCATCTACCGCTGCCCCGCGCGGGGCGCCGCGCTGCTCTACTACCCCGCGTCGGCGGACGGCGAGGAGGCGCCGCTCTCGCCGGGAGGCCCGTTCCCGGTCATCGCGATCGCCCACGAGCGCCGCCTCCCCACGAGCGCGGTCACCTCGGGGTCGCCTGCCGGCATCGAGCAGGACTACCGCCAGCTCGCCGGTGTCATGGCGCACCTCGCGCGCTGGGGCTTCGCCGTCATCGCGCCCGATCTCTCGTGGCTCACCCCGGACGACGCGCCGCTGCGCCGCGCCGCGGTCCTCCGGGACGCGCTCTCGCACCTCAGGGCCGGCTCGCGGGGCCCGCTCCTGGCCGACTTCGATCATGTCGGCCTCCTCGGCCACGGGCTCGGCGCGCAGGCCGCCCTCGCGCTGGCGCTCGACGCCGCTTGCCCGTTCCACGTCCGCGCCCTCGCGCTCCTCGCGCCGGCGGGCGAGCTCGATCGAGCCCCGCCCATCGACGGGCTCGCGCCTCGACCGGTGCTCCTCGTCCACGGCACCGCGGACCCGATCGCCGCCGCCGTCCCGGCGACGCTCTACGACCGCGCGCGCGCGCCGAAGCACCTCGTGACCGTGCCCGGCGCGAGCCACTTCGGCTACACGACGTCGCTCGGCCTCGCCGAGCCGGTCGACGGCCCTGCCGGGCTCTCGCGCCGCGAACAGCAGGCCATCGCGATGGGCTACGTCGCCGCGTTCTTCAACGTCTACCTCCGGGACGCGCGCAGGTGCCTCGGCGCGCTCTCGGGCAAGGAGTCGCTCGAGGGGCTCGAAGCGAGGGAGATCCCGGTGAGCGCGGAGATGCCTGGCGGCGGCGCTGGACTCTAGGGCTGGCCGCGCCTCGCCGACGCGGCGCGCGGCCGTCCGGCGCCGGCGGCCGGACGGACGAGCCGCGCGATGCTACTTTCGATCGCGTGTTCCAGCTCGGCGGCCTCGTCGTCACGCTCGTCAACGCGCTCCTCGGCCTGATCGTCTGGCGGCGGCTCCGCGCGGCGTTCCCGCGGCATGGAGGGCTGATCAACGGGCTGTGCGCCGCGGGGCTGCTGCTGCTCACGCACCCGGCGGTGCTCATGGCCGTCGCGAGCTGGTCGGGGCTGCGAGCGCTCCAGCGCCACCTGCCCGAGCCTGTGTCGCTGATCGCCCTGGGCGCTCAGGTGGCCCTGCTCCTCTACGGGCTGCTCCTCGGGATCGCCGCGATGGTGCGCGTGGCCTTCGGGGCGCTTCGCCGGGGCCGGCCCGCGCCGAGCGCCCGGGCTGTCACGGTCGCCGAGGCCGACGCGAACGCGCGATCGGATGCAGGCGCTCAGGCCGGCTCAGCCGCCCAGCCCGCCAGCGCTCCAGAGGACGTCAAGACCGAGCCGGAACTCGTCGACGAGCCCCGCCGCCGGCTCCTCGTGGGCGCGACCTGGGCGCTGCCCGCGGCGGCGGTCGCTGTGTCGATGGGCGGCGTGCTCGCCTCGCGACAGCGCCCGGTCGTGGTGAGGGTCGCGCTGCCCGTGCGGCGCGAGCTGACGAGCCTGCACGGCGTCACCCTCGCGCAGCTCAGCGATGTGCACGTCGGCAGCTTCATGGACGCGGAGCGCCTCGACGAGCTCCGCGACGCCATGAACGCCCTCCGCGCCGACATCCACGTCATCACGGGCGACCTGCTCGATCACCACGTCTCCCAGCTCGAGCTGTCCGTGCGGCTGCTCCGGGGCCTGCGCCCCGCCCGGGGACAGCTCTTCTTCTGCATGGGCAACCACGAGTACATCGCCGCGCGGTCGGCCAGCATCCCGGCGATCGTGAAGGGGCTCGAGGAAGCGGGCGCCCAGGTGCTCGTCGACGAGGCGCGGGAGGTCCGCCTCGGCGGCGATCGCCTGTGGATGAGCGCCATCGACTATCCCAGCCGCGCGCGCCCGGGAGAGCCCGCCCGGCGCCCGACGGCCGACGGGCTGGCCCGCGCGCTCGGACAGATGCGGGACGACGGCGCGCCGCGCGTCCTGCTCAGCCACCACCCGGGCACCTTCCGCGCCGCCCGCGAGCTGCCCTTCGATCTGATGCTCTCCGGCCACACGCACGGCGGGCAGATCTCGCTGGGCCGGATCGGCGATTACGCCCTCACGCCGATGCTGCCCGCCGGGCTCTACCACAACGGGCTCTACGTGCACCGCGGCCGGCGCCTCCACGTCAACGCCGGCGCCGGCGGCTGGCTGCCGGTCCGCATCAATTGCCCGCCGGAGATCACGCTCGTCGAGCTCGTGTCCGCCTGACGCGCGTGGACGCGCTCCGTCTGCTGGGCGAAACTGTGGACCATGGCACAAGCCGCGGTGCGCACCGGTCTCTCGCCGCAGGACTACCTGACGCTCGAGCGCTCGTCGCCGCTTCGCCACGAGTATGCGGACGGCGAGATCTTCGCCATGGCGGGCGGCACGCTGGAGCACAGCGCCGTCGCCACGAACGTCCTCGGTGAGCTGCGGAGCGCGCTCCGGGGTCGAGGGTGCCGGGTGCTCACCTCGGACATGCGCATCAAGATCGCCGCCGCGCGCCGCTACGTGTACCCCGACGGCGCCGTCGTCTGCTCGCGCCCCGAGTTCGAAGACGACCAGCGCGACACGCTCCTGAACCCGCGCGTCGTCGTGGAGGTGCTCTCCGACTCGAGCGAGGCCTACGATCGCGGGGACAAATTCGCCCAGTACCGGAGCCTGCCGTCGCTCGATGAGTACGTGCTCGCATCGCAGAAGGCGCCGCGGATCGAGGTGTTCACGCGGCAGGAGGACGGGAGCTGGCTGCTCCGGATCCACGGACCGGGCGAGCGCGCCGAGCTCTCGTCGCTCGGCTGCACGCTCGATGTCGACCGGGTGTACCAGGACGTCTTCGACCAGGGCGCGACGGGCGAGGCGCCGCCGGCCGCGCGCTGACGCGCGCGGAGCGCGCCTGGGCCGCCCCGGCTACAGCGTCACCTCGAACGGCGCGCGCGCGAGCTCCTCGCCCGTCTCCGACCGCACGACCGCCGTCCACTCCCCCACCGTGCGCGCCCCGCGCGTGAAGGCCCACGTCCGCCATCGCGGCGACGGCCCGACCCCGAGCGTCACGTTCCCGACCGGCGCCCCGCCGCCCGGCGGAACGAACGCCACCGTCACCTCGCCCTCCACGTCGCCCGGATTCTCGATCTCCAGGAACGCATAGAGCCGCTCCGTCTCCGGCGCGCGGAACATCGTCCCCGGCGCCACCGGCTCGCGGTCCTTCACGCCCTCCGCGAGCACCAGCCGCTTCACCTTCAGCTCCGCCGCGCCCCTCCCCTTCTCGCTGCCCGCCTTGCCCGCCTTGCCCGCCTTGCCCACCGCGACGCTCGCGTCCGGCGCCGTCACCGCCGCAGCCGGCGGGCTCGCGGGCGGTGCCGCCACGGCGACCGCCGGCTCGGGGCACTGCGTCGCCGCGGGGCTCGCGGCGGCGGCCGCCGCCGGAGGCCGCGCGTCGTGGCGCTCACCGCAGCCAGCGAGCGAAGCCGCGCAGAGCGCCAGAAACATCAACCGTCGAGCCATCGTCGTCGTCATCGAAGCACTCCTCCGTGTTCCGGGGCGTCCCCGTCTCACCGCTGGAGTCAGCAAGGCGCGGACCGCTTCTGAATCATCGAAATCATTGATGATTTTTCGCGCGTCTGTGGTCGCAGGGCCGCGCCCTGTGTGCCCGGCGCGACGGGCTGGCCCGCGCCGCCGGCGCGATGACCCGCGTGCTGCCGACCGCGACGATCCACCTCCGGCCGCGCTTCGCATGCCCCCAGAAGTCGCGGCTCAGCCGCGCGACCCGCAGCGCGGACGCGGGGATCCACGCGCCCGCGTCGGTCTCGGCATAGGCGCCGCCGGCGGCCGTCTTGCCGGTGAGCACCCAGCCGGAGCGGTACGGCGCCCAGCCGTCACCGGAGGCCTAGCGTCCAGGAACCGGGAGCCGCCGTCCAGGAACCGGGAGCCGCCGTCCAGGAACCAGGAGCCGTCGTCCAGGAACCAGGAGCCGCCGTCCAGGAACCAGGAGCCGTCGTCCAGGAACCAGGAGCCGTCGTCCAGGAACCAGGAGCCGTCGTCCAGGAACCAGGAGCCGTCGTCCAGGAACCAGGAGCCGACGGCGATGGCGTTCGACGATCCGGCCGAGGCCGCGAGGGGCGCGGCGCGCATCCATCTTACGCTCTCCGACGGCGCCGCGGTCGACGAGGTACTCGATCGCACGCGGCCGGGCCTCGCGCCGGCCATCGCGATCGTCGATCATGGCAGCGCCTCCGCTCGCCTTCGCTCGCTCAGCGCGAGTTCCACCGCGTGTCGCCCTCGAGCGCCCAGCCGAGCGCGCGCCGGGTCTCCTCGGCGACCGGCCCGTCGTACCGGTGGCCGGCCTCCTTGCTGCGCACCACGCGCGTGAGCACGCCCGCCTTCTCGAGGCGCGCGGCCGCCGCCTTCGCCGCGGCGCCGCACCCCGCCTGCGCGCAGACGAAGAGGACGCGCTGCCCGCCGCCATCCGCGAACGCCCTGGCCGTCGCCTGGGCCCACTTGTCGTGTCCGCCCTCGACAAGCACGAGGCGCGGGAAGAGCGCCGGCCGGCGCGCGGCGATCGCCGAGCCCATGATCGCGCCCAGCGAGAAGCCGGTGTAGAGCACCGCGCCGGGGTCCACGTGCTCGGGAAAGCGCGCCCGGAGCGCCGCGAGCCCCGCGTCGATCTCCTGCTCCAGGCGGGCGTTGCTCTCGTACGTGAAGCGGACGTCGCTCGCCGACGGCGAGTCGGACCGCGCCACGCCGCGCGGGCACAGGATGAAGGCGTCGCCTCCCGCGATGTCGCGCCACACCTGGCACTGCCACTCGGGCCGGTCGTAGTTGCCATGCGAGGCGATGAGCACCGGGCGCCGCGCCGTGGCGCCGATCGGCACCGACACCACCGCGCTCGGGAACCCGTCGACCGAAAGCTCCACGAACGGCGCGTCCGCGCGCAGCGGCGCGATCTCCGCAGCAGGAGCCGCGGCGTCCGCGCCCTGCGCCGCCGGCGCCGCCCCGCCGTCCGCGCCCTGCGCCGCCGGCGCCGCCCCGCCGTCCGCGCCCTGCTCCGCCGGCGCCGCCCCGCCGTCCGCGCCCTGCGCCGCGCCCTCGGGCGCCGGGACCTGCGCGGCGCTGGGCGGCGCGGGCGCCGGCCCCGCGGCGCGGCCCGTGCGGTCGCAGCCGAGCGCCGCCGCCGCGAGGAGCGCGAGGCATGCGAGCGGGCCGGAGAGCATGGCGGCGGGGAGCGTCATCCGGCCCAGGATGACGCATCGGCGTCCCGGACACGACGGGCTGCGAGCTGGCCGGCGCCTGCTCGAGGGGATGAGGCGGCCTACGGCAGCGCCTCGGCGAGCTTGTCCGCGAGCGGAGCGCCCCAGCCGGTCGGATAGTCCCAGCCGGGCCCCGCGCTGAACCCCTCGGGGGTCTTGCCCGCCGTGATGTCGCGGAAGGCCGACTGCACCTTCGCGTCGGTGTAGAGCGCCCGGTTCAGCCAGCCCACGACGGGCTTGTCCTCCGCGAGCCTCTGGCTGTTCACCGACGCCATCAGCCCGGCGAACACAGGGGCGGCGAACGACGTGCCGTTGCGCCGCTCCCACTCGCCCAGGTAGTAGAGCCAGTACCTGGAGTCCCCCGAGGCGTTCAGCGCGACGTCGGAGACGGCGCGCTGCCCCTGCGCGTCCAGGACGACACCCTCCTGCCACCACGGGGTCTTGAAGGCGCGCGATCGCCCCGACCCCGAGCCGCTCCACGCCACCTCGCGCGCGACCTCGCCGTCGTCGCCGAACTCGAGCATCGTCCCGCCGACGCACGTCACGTACGGGCTCGACGACGGCACGTCCGGCCGGCTCGAGTCGCCGCTCGCGACGACGATCGTCATCCCGAGCGCCGCGCCCATCCGCGACGCCTCGTGGTACTGCTCCCGGATCGGCTGCGCCTCCGTCTCCTCGCGGTGCGCGAACGACGTCGAGAGCACCGACACCTCGCCGGCCGCGATCGCCTCGTTCCACGCATAGAGGATGGAGAGGGTGCGCGCGTCCGGCCCCTCGTACGCGATGAGCTCCGCACCGGGCGCCATCACGCCCGACCACTGCATGTCCAGCGTCGTCTCGATGTAGCGGGTCGAGATCGGATCCGCCGTGACCACGACCTCCGGGTTGTCGCGCGGCATCACGCCGAACGAGCGCCAGAACGACTGGAGATCCCTGGTCTTGAACGTCGCCCCGACCACGACGCCGAGCTTCACGCCCTGCCCGCGGTGCCCGCCGTCGTGGAGCCTGTCGACCGCGTAGGCGCGCGCGATCTGCGCGGGCGTGAGCCCCTGCGCCAGCTCCTCCGGGAGCTCCGTCTCGATCGAGCCCCCCTCGGCGGGGAGCGGAGCGGTGTCCGCCGGGACGTCGACCGCGATGACGCCCGACGTGAGGTCGATGATGTTCTGCGGCGGCCTGAGCGGCTCCAGCGCGCCGAACGTGCGGAGCGGCTTGCCGCCCTTCGAGGGGTTCTCGCGCTCGAAGTCGCGGAGCTCGGTGTCGAAGGCGGTGTTGAACTGCTCGACCGTGCCCGCGAACTCGAGCAGAAGCCGGTTCTTCGACCGGCGCCGGATCTCCATCCTGTGCTGGGTGAGCCAGGCCTCGACGGCCGCGATGTCGCTCTCGGACGGGGCGTAACGCTCCATCCAGGTGTCGACCGACATGTACTTCCGGAACGTCTCCGGCTTCCCGGGATCGTACATGTCCTCGATCGCGCTCTCGAGCCCGGGGACGTCCCGGGTCGGGAACCCGATCAGCGCGCGGAAGCGCTCCTTCTCCGGCGCCGGGCCGAAGTCGAAGTAGACCCCCGCGAGCGGCCGCGGGAGGCCGCTCGGGAGCACCGGTCCATCGTCTCCGCACGCCGCGGCCGCGAGGGCGAGCGACGCAACGCACCAAACCGAGAGCGGACGCATCAACTGGGCCTCGCCGGCGAGGGGGTGGAGATCGTCAGGCGGGGCTCAGCACCACACGTGCTCGATGAGGTAGCAGGTGAACGACCCCGGCAGCCAGGTCTCGGGCCACCCGCCGGTGTTGTTGTCGACACAGACCTCGCAGTACGCGTGGATGCACTCGGGGTCGGTGCTCTGCGGGCCCGCGTTCGGGGACGTCACGGGCTTCTCCGAGTAGAAGAACCCGTCGGTCTTCAGCTGGTCGAGCTCGCTCGCCGACAGCTTGCCGAAAGAGGCCGCGTCCGAGGAGATGCTGAACCTCTGATCCGAAGCCTCCGTCAGGACGGGCGGCGGGTAATCGCCGTAGTCGGCGTTCTGCACCGCGGCCATCTGCTCCGCGAGCAGGATCTCCTTGCCGTCGCTGGCGGAGAGCTTGATGCGCGCGTAGTCGATCGGCGACGCCGAGTAGTCGAGGGCGTAGACCATCTTCGGGTTCATGTCGAGGCGCAGGAACTCCCCCGCCGGGAGGGCGGACAGCTCGGCCTGCGTGATCCGCTCGTGCTCTACCGCGTCATCGACGATCGGCTCGTCCGACGCGATGCATCCGGAGAAACCGGCCGCCGCGATGACGCCGAGCGCAACACTGAGAGCGAGCGATTTGGAAGAACGGATGGGCTGACGAATCATGATGGGCATTCCTTTCGTTTGGCTCACTGACGGAGGTCATCTGGCCTCGGGCTGGCCAGAGGGAGCTCCACCCCTGTCGGTCCTTCGAGCGATGGCTGCTTGTTGGACCCCACGACTCCCGCGAGTTGAGTGGAATGAGGGGAAGATGATTTCATTTCAAACGGTGCCGCAGCCCCCCCATACCTGGCAAGTAAATTCCCGGGGTGAAAGAGAATTCCATCGTTCTTCCTGCGGCATAGTGGTCGGGACGGTGCGCTGTGCGGGCCCCGCATACCTGCGACAGTACAGCGGGGCCACGGCAGGAATCGGGGGTTGCGTTGAGCGCCGGTCACGGACATACCGGCGCCTACATGGTGGACGGGTCCGGAGAGCCGTTCAGGCCAGTCGTCGCAACGGCTGAGGCCGAACTCGTGGTGCTCGACGGCCCGCTCGGGACCGAGCTCGCCGCGAGGGGGGTCGAGACGCCGGCGCCGCTCTGGAGCGCCGCGGCCCTGCTCGACGCGCGCGGCTGCGACGTCGTGCGGGCGATCCACCGGGACTACGCGCGCGCGGGGGCCACGGTGCACACGGCGAACACGTTCCGCACGAAGCGGAGGCAGGCGGGCGCCGCGTGGGCCGAGCTCCTGGCGCGGGCGGTCTCGCTCGCGCGCGAGGCCGTGCGCGATGTGGACCCGCGGCACCGGGTCGCCGGGAGCATCGCGCCGCTCGAGGACTGCTACCGGCCGGACCTCAGCCCGGCCGGCGCGCGGCAGGAGCACCGCGAGCTCGCCGAGGCGCTCGCGGCGGCGGGCGTCGACGTCCTCCTCTGCGAGACCTTCTCGCACGTCGGCGAGGCGCTCGTGGCGCTCGAGGAGGCGGTCGCCACGGGCATCGAAGCGTGGGTGTCGTTCACGGCGGGTCCGGACGCGGATCTCCTGTCGCCCGAAAGCATCGGCGTCGCCGCGCGGGAGGCGGTCGCCCGCGGCGCGCGGGCCGTGCTTGTCAACTGCACCCCCGCGACCCGCACCCTCGCGCACGTCGAGCGGCTCGCGGCGTGCGGCGTTCCGTTCGGGGCCTACGCGAACGCCGGCGCGGCGACCGAGGGGCTCGGCTGGCGCGAGGGGCAGGGCCGCTCGGCGGCCGCGCGCTACGCGGAGCTCGCGCGCGGCTGGATCGAGGCGGGCGCCACGATCGTTGGCGGCTGCTGCGGGACGGGGCCGGCGCACGTCGCCGCGCTGCGCGCGCTCGTCGACGGAGCGACGCGGCGCCCGGCGGGGTCGCCGCGCTGAGGCGCCGATCGCCGGTTGCTCCCCCGGGGTCGACGTGCCACCGATGCCCGAGGCGCAGGGTGACGCCGGCGCGCTGCGACGCGGCGCCCTGCGACGATCCAGATCCCGAGACAGCACGCCGTCGCGATCGGCGACACACCACGGAGACGGAGCGCACGATGATCGATCTCTACTACTGGCCCACCCCGAACGGCTGGAAGATCAGCATAATGCTCGAGGAGACGGGCCTCCCGTACAAGCTCATCCCGGTCAACATCGGGCGGGGCGAGCAGTTCAAGCCGGAGTTCCTCGCGATCAGCCCCAACAACCGGATGCCCGCGATCGTCGATCACGATCCGCCGGGCGGCGGGGCGCCGATCTCGGTGTTCGAGTCGGGCGCGATCCTGCTCTATCTCGCGGAGAAGACGGGCCAGCTCATGCCCTCGGACCTGCGCGGCCGCTACGAGGTGACCCAGTGGCTCATGTGGCAGATGGGCGGCCTCGGCCCGATGAGCGGCCAGGCGGGGCACTTCGGCCAGTACGCGCCGGAGAAGATCCCGTATGCGATCGAGCGCTACACGAACGAGGTTCGGCGGCTCTACGGCGTGATGGACAAGCGGCTCGCGGACCGGCCTTTCCTGGC
Organism: Sorangium sp. So ce590; assembly: GCF_051521365.1. Taxonomy (NCBI): domain Bacteria; kingdom Pseudomonadati; phylum Myxococcota; order Polyangiales; family Polyangiaceae; genus Sorangium; species Sorangium sp. So ce590. The sequence continues at coordinate 762,914 of NZ_CP150346.1, read as the reverse complement.
GGGCGAGTACTCGATCGCCGACATCGCGAGCTTCCCCTGGGCGATTCTGTACGACCGATTCGGGATCTCGGCCGACGAGCTCCCGAATTTCAAGCGGTGGCTCGACGCGGTGCGCGCGCGGCCTGCCGTCGAGCGCGGGCTCGCGGCCGGAAGCGAGCTGCGGAACCAGAGCCAGCCTGTCGACGACGAGGCGAAGCGCTGGCTGTTCGGAAAGAAGCCCCAGGCGTGAGCCGTCCGTCCGGGGGCGCATGAGGCGCGCCTCCGCGCCCCGCGGCGGCGCGCTCGTGCGTCGTAGGCGCGCGGCGCTTCGCTGACAGGGCTGCGACCGGGGCGGATGGGTCGGCTTCGGACGAACCGTCCCGTTCCGGCGCCCCGGAGATGCACACGCGGTTCGACGCGGCGTGTCCCGCACAGGGGGGTCGCCGCGCCGGCGCGCCCTGCGGGCGAGGCTTCGCTCGGCGCCTCGAGTCCACGGTGCGCCCTGGCTGGATTTGGCGCCCATCGCTCGATCGCGCTGCATCCGCCGCTGCGCGAACGTCAAGCATGCCGGGAGCGGAAACGTCTGCACACGTCTGCCAGGCACACACTCTGCTCTGCGGTGAGCCGAGATGTCTGGGCCTGCTGGGCCCTCGCGGACATCGGGGGGAACCGATCATGTCAATGCATAGCAAGATGCTGGTGCCTGCAGTTCTTTTCGCGGCGCTGTCCGCCGGTTGCGCGGCGAGCACGGACGAGGCCGATCTCGAGTCGATCGACCTCGATGACGCGTCGATCGCGTCGGCGGATCAGGCGCTCGAGGGGGCGAGGGGCGGATACGTGGGGATGGGCACGGCCCAGCTCGTGCCTGGGAAGTCCGAGTTCGGCCCCAGCCAGGTTGGACTCGTCCCGAGCAAGGGCGTGACGATCCCCAGCAAGGGTCATTTCGGTCCGGGCAAGGGCGTGACGATCCCCGGCAAGGGTCATTTCGGTCCGGGCAAGGGCGTGATGCTCCCCGGCAAGGGTCAGATCCCGTCCAAGGCTGGGTTCGGCTACGGCGGCCAGCAATCCGGCCACGCGCTGCAGGGCCAGGTCGGGTATGGCCAGTCGGCCATCGGCCAGAGCGCCGCCCTCGGCCAGACGGCCGTCGGTCAATCGGGCGCCTATGGCCCGTCGGGCGCCGGCCAGCAATCGGGCTACGGGCCCGGCGCCACGGGCCAGAGCACCTGGTTTGGCCAGCAGCGCAACCCCTGATCGCCCCGCGCGAGCTCTCCGCCCGCTCACGAGGGCCATGATCGACCGCGCCTCGTGCGACGATCCGGAGAAGAAGACCGTCAGAAAACGACGGTCCGGCGGCCCTCGACGATGACCCGCCGCTCCAGGTGCGCCCGGACGGCGCGAGAGAGGACGAGCCGCTCCACGTCGCGCCCCACCCGCGTCATCTCCTCTGGGCCCAGCTGGTGATTCACGCGCGCAACGTCCTGCTCGATGATCGGCCCCTGGTCCAGGTCGCGGGTGGCGTAGTGCGCCGTCGCGCCGATGAGCTTCACGCCGCGCGCGTACGCCTGATGATAGGGCTTCGCGCCCTGGAACGCGGGCAAGAACCCGTGGTGGATGTTGATGACGGGCGGCCCTTCATCGAGCATCTGCTCGGACAGGATTTGCATGTACCGCGCGAGCACGACGAGATCGACATGGTGCCTCTTCAGCAGGTGGAGCACCTGGCGCTCCTGCTCGCGCTTGGTCTCCTGCGTGATCGGGAGGCAGAAGAAAGGGATCCTGAAGCTCTCGGCCACCGCCTCGAGCGTGGGGTGATTGGAGATGACGAGCGGGATCTCGCAGCGGAGCTCGCCCGCGCGCTGCCGGAGCACGAGATCGTAGAGACACGCAGGATCCTTGGTCACCAGGACCGCCATCTTGGGGACGTGATCGGTGTAATCGACCGACCAGCGCGCCGAGAGCGCCGTGGCGAGCTCGCGAAAGGCGGCCTCGATCGCGCTGCGGGTGGCCGAGCCGCCCAGGGCGGTGACCGCCGCCGGCGAGGAGAGGCCGGACAGATCGACGACGAGGCGCATGAAGAAGCGCGGTCCCTCCTCCATGAACGCATCCGTGTGATTGCTCGCGTCGATGATGTTCAGGCCGATGTTGTAGAAGAACCCCGCGAGTCGCGCGACGAGACCGGGCTGGTCGGGAGCGGCGATGAGGAAGGTTGCGTGGACAGGACCCATCATGCGGGTCATGTAGCTCGCCCCGAGGCAGCGGCGCAAGCGGAGGGGTCGAGGAGGCGCGCGCGGCGAGCGCTAGCGCCCTTCGCCGCTCTCCGAGGACGGCGGCCCAGACGGATCCTCCGTCATCCTGGGCGCCAGCGTGGAGAGCTCCGCCCAGGGGATGCGCACGGTGCGCTCGACGTCGCGCAGGTGAGCGCTGTCGTTGTAATAGATGAGGTGCCACGCCTCGGCTCGACCCCAGCGCCGCCGGCGCTGCCAGTGGGTGAGCGAGGTGTGGCGGGTGGCGAAGTGCGCCACCGGAAACGCGAGCGCGTTCATCTTGAAGAAATGGAGGAACGCGACGTCGATGAAGCCGCCATGCGTGACGACGACGACGGTCCGCCCCTCGTGCTCGCGGGTGATGCGATCGAGGGCGACAGAGACCCGCAGCATGAACTGAGCCCAGCTCTCCCCGCCGGGGCTCGCCGGGCGGTACGGCTCGCGCTCGAAATCGATCGCATAGCGCACCATCGCCTCTCCGACCGGCATCCCGTCCGCCTCGCCGGGGCGGAGCTCCTGGACATCGTCGTCGAGCGTGAGGGGCAGCCCCAGGGCGGGGGCGATGATCTCGGCGGTCTGCTGCGCCCGGCGATACGAGCTCGCGATCACGACATCGGCGGAGATCTCGCGCGTCGCTGCCAGGCGATCGCGCAGCCGCTCCGCCTGGAGGACGCCGAGCGACGTCAGCCCGGTGTCCCCGCGCATCCCCCCGACGATATGGTTCACGTTGACGAGCGCTTCTCCGTGCCGGATGAGATAGAGGTTCGTCACGTTCTGAGCCTCCGAGGCGCGACCTGGCGAGGGGGAGGGCCGCGCGGGGCGGTCCGCGCCCGCTAGGAAGAGCAAGGCCCCCCTCGGATGTCAAGCGTTTGTGCCGCGACCGCGCGGACGCTCAGGGACAGCTCAGGGACATCCGTGGAGGAGCGCGAAGAGGGCCGCGCTCTCGGAGCAGACCTGCTCGTCGCGCAGGGCGCTGCAGAAATCGTCGACCGTGCCGAAGGTCTTCTTTCCCGTGCTGCCCTCGATACAGGAAATCGAATAGACGTACCGCGGAGCGCTCTCGCTGGGCGCGCCGACCTCCTGCGAGCCGCTGTCGCCCGCGTCCTCCGGCGGGTCGACGCCGAACGCCGGGAAGAACACGATGGGCCAGAGGCCGAAGAGGCCTGCTATGAAATTCGAGACCATGAGCTCACCTCCAACGTCGATGGAAATGCCTCCTCGTACGAGGTAGCGATTGCATCGGTTGCATCGAGATGCATTCAACAGGCCAGCTCGGGTCATGTCCGCCCATTGCACATGGGCGCGCGGTCCGGGGCCTCGCGCGCGCCCGAGCGAGGGAGCCGCCCCGTCCGGGCCGGAGGAGCGCCGGCCGCGGATCGCGCCGCACCGGCCGCGGCGGGCCGCCGGCCGGGCCGCGCCGCCGGCGTGCGGGGTGCGGGGTGCGGGGCCGCGCTTGCCAGCGCGCTCGGACATGGCCTACAAGGCGGGCCCCTATGCACCGTCGCAGCTTCATCGCGGCCGCGCTGCTCGGCTTCGCGGCCCTCGCCGGGTGCGCGCCGAGCTGGCGCGTCGTGACCCAGGCGAGCCCCGATCCGTTCGTGGGCCAGCGGTATTTCGCCCTGATGCCCATCGACTACGTGGGCCTCCAGATCATCGACAAGCCCGAGGACCGGTACCTCGCCAGCAAGGACGGGGACGACTACCAGCGCCACATGGCGGACAAGGAGTCGGTCAACGAGGAGTTCACGAAGGCGCTGGTCGAACGCGCCAAGGACGAGGGCATCGAGGTCGCGCCGACCACCGGCATGACGTCGGCGCAGTTCGTGATCAGGCCCTATGTCGGCTACATGAACCCCGGCTTCTACGCGGTCGTCACCTCGGCCCCGAGCCAGATCAGGATGACGCTCCGGCTCACGACGCCGGACGGCAAGGTGCTCGATGAGATCCAGCTCTCGAGCCGCACGGCGTCGCCCATCCCGAACACGACCCTGAGCGCCGCCGACGCGGACAAGCTGTCGATCGGCGGCCGCTGGCGCGAGGACGCGCGCGTGATCGGCGCGTATGCGGCCCGCTACCTCGAGTCGCGCGTCAACCCCTAGCGCGCGAGCGCACCCCGCAGAGCGCGCCCTCCCCGGGCGCCTCCAGGCGCGAGCGGCCGCACCAGCGCGGCGCCGCGATCACCGCCGCGCATCGGGGCCGCGGCGGGCGCTGGCCCGCCTCACAGGAGGACCCCGCGGAGCAGGAGCTCGGCCATGCTGAAGTAGATCACGAGGCCGGAGACGTCGACGAGGGTCGCGACGAACGGGGCCGAGGCGCTCGCCGGGTCGAAGCGGAGCGCCCGGAGCACGAACGGCAGGAGCGCGCCCGCCAGGGTGCCCCACGTCACGACGCCGACCAGGCTGAGCGCGACGGTCAGCCCGAGCAGCACGTAGTGCCGGCCGTAGGCGCCGAAGAGGTGCTCCCAGGCGATGACGCGCACGAAGCCGATCGTGCCGAGGATCCCGCCGAGCGCGAGGCCCGAAGCGAGCTCCCGGCGGCTGACGCGGAAGAAATCGCCGAGCCGGATCTCGCCGAGCGCCATCGCCCGGATGACCAGCGTCGTCGCCTGAGATCCGGAGTTGCCCCCGCTCGAGATGATGAGCGGCACGAAGAGGGCCAGCACCACGGCGCGGGCGATCTCGTCCTCGTAGTGCCCCATCGCGGTGGCGGTGAGGAGCTCGCCCACGAACAGCGCGGAGAGCCAGCCCGCGCGCTTGCCGAGCATCCTGAGGAGCGGCGTCCGGAGGTACGGCGCGTCGAGCGCCTGCATGCCGCCGAGCTTCTGGATGTCCTCGGTCGCCTCCTCTTCCACGACGTCCACGATGTCGTCGGCGGTGACGATCCCCTTCATGCGGCCCTCGCCGTCGACGACGGGTATCGCCACGAGATCGTGCTCCGCGAAGCGCCGCGCGACCGCCTCCTGGTCGGCGTCCTCGTTCACCGACACGACGTCGGTCTTCATGATGTCGCTGACGCGCCGGTGGCCGGGCGTGATCATGAGCTGTCGCAGCGACACCACGCCGCGCAGCCGCTGCTCGGCGTCGAGCACATAGCCGTAGTAGACGGTCTCCAGGTGATCTCTGGCCTGTCGCTTGAGGTAATTGATCGTCTCGTCGACCGTCGCCTCCGGCCGCACGCGCGCGAACCACGGGCTCATGAGCCCGCCGGCCTCGTCCTCCGCGTAGGCGAGGAGCGCGCTCACTTCCCGCCGTGTCGGCTCGTCGAGCAGCGCGAGGAGCTCTTCCTGCTCAGCCGGGGACACCTCGAGGAGGATGTCCGCCACGTCGTCGGGCGCGAGCAGGCGGAGCCACAGCCTGCGCTCGCCCTTCGAGAGGGCGGCGAGGAGCGCGGCCTGGTCGGCGGTGGAGAGGCCCTGGAAGAAATCCTCCGCCTCCTCGCGCCGCAGGCGGCGATAGGCCTGCACCCGCTCCTCGTTCTCCAGGGCGGGCCACGACATGGACAGCTCGGCGGCCGTGAGCGTCTCGGCCGCCTTGAAGGGCGGGCGTTCCATCATCGCCTCACCTCGTCGAGCGCCTGGCCCGCCCCGTCGGCGTCGCCCGGCAGAAGGTGCTCAGTCGGAGGGGCCCAGCGGCAGGCTTGGCCCTCGACCGACGGATAGCAAAGGACGCGCCACGGCCGCGCTCCCCGGAAGCCCCGGCGCGCCCGCGGCGCCGCGAGCCGCCCACGTCCGCCGGCCGCCAGCGCGACGCCTGGGGCGGTCAGGTCAGCCCGCAGCGCGCGCTGGTGCCTTGGAATTTTTCCTTGAGAGTCAAACTGTGCCGGTGTGCGGAGTACGGTTTGACAGGAACCCGCCACGCCTCCTAGGATGCAAGCGCTTTCCTTTGCCTTGTTTGCCAGCATGAAATCTTCGCCTCAGGCGGTCACGATGAGCTCCGGCGTTCGGCCGTCGGTACGCATGGAGGAGGTGGCCCGGCACGCCGGGGTGTCTCCGGCGACGGTCAGCAGGGTCCTGAACGACAGGGGCAAGTGCAGCGCGAAGACCCGCGAGCGGGTGCTCGCCGCGATACGCGATCTCGGCTACGTGGCGAACGCTGCCGCGAGGAGCCTCGCGCAGGGCCGGACTGGGTCCCTCGGCTTTCTCCTGCCCACGGTCGGCACCGATTTCATGTCGAGCTTCCTCCAGGTCGTCGCGGGCGCGGCGACGGAGGAGGGGTATGATCTCTTGATCGCATTGCGTTCGGAGAGCTCGCTGCACCGGATGCTCGGTCGGCACAACACCGATGGTGTCCTGATCTTCGGCGCCGCGATGGGGGAGGCGAGCCTGAGGCGGATCGCGGCCGAGGGGTTCCCGGCGCTCCTCGTCTATCGAACGTCACCGCCGGGCCTCTCCTTGCCCAGCATCGTCATCGACAACGAGGCGGGCGTGCGGGCGGCGATCGATCATCTGATCCAGGCGCACGGCCGGCATCGCATCGCGTTCCTGCGGGGCCCCGCGGGGAACGAGGACGCGGCGCGGCGTGAGGAGGCTTACCGGGGAGCGCTCCTGCGCCATGGCCTCCCGTTCGATCCGCGCCTCTGCCGCGGCGGGCTCGGCGCGGAGGAGGCGCGCACCTCGACGATCGCGCTGCTCCGCGAGCAGGCGGCGTTCGACGCGGTCGTCGGCTGGTGCGACGCCGCCTCGATCGGCGCGATGGATGCGCTGCGGAGCGAGGGCCGGCGCGTCCCCGCCGATGTGTCGGTGGTGGGGTTCGACGACATCGGGCCCGCGCGGCACCTCGACCCGGCGCTCACCACCGTCCGTCCGCCGACGGAGCTCGTCGGGCGCCTCGCCGTGCGGGAGCTCGTGCGGCGGATCCAGAGCGTCGCCACGGAGCCGCAGGCGCGGCTCCCTGTCGAGCTCATCGTCCGCCGCTCCTGCGGCTGCTCGGGCTGACGCGCGTCGGTCCTGCGGCCGCTCGGGCTGACGGGGCCGCCTTCCCCGCGGCCCGCCGGCCCCGGCGCGCTCACGCGCGCTCACGCGCGCGCGGGCACGCCGAGCGGATCGACCCCGAAGCGGCGCAGGAGGCGGCAGAGCGGGACGAGCGGCAGCCCCACGATGGCCGTCTCGTCGGCGTGGCGCACGTCGTCGAACAGCCACGGTCCGTGCTTCTCGAAGAGGTACCCTCCCGCGCTGCCGATCGGCCGATCCAGCTCGACGTAGCGCCGGATCTGCGCGCGCCCGAGCGGCCGGACGCGGAGCTCCACCGTGACGGTCTCGGCCAGCGTCCGCGGCTCACCCGGCGCGAGCGGCAGCCCCGGGGGCGCGTGCACCGCGACCGCGGCGTGGAGCGCGTGGACGCGCCCGGCGAGCCGCCCGAGCTGGTCCGCCGCCTCGTCGAGCGACGCCGGCTTGCGCAGGAGCTCGCCGTCGAGATCGAGCGCCTGATCGGCGCCGATGATCAGGGCGTCGTCGCGCGCGCGCCCGAGGCTCAGCGCCTTGCCCTCCGCGAAGAGGCGGGCGCAGGCGACGGGCGACAGCCCCTCGGGCGCGATCTCGTCGAACGCCGGCGCGACGGCCTCGTACGCGAGCCCGAGGCGGTCGAGGAGCGCCCTCCGGAAAGGAGACGTGGAGGCGAGGACAATCCGGGACATGGCCGGATCCATGGCACGGAAAGACGCCGGTGCCGAGGGAGACCGCCTCCCCCCGCCGCGCGCGCGCCGGCAGACGAGAGAGGGAGAGAAAAAACCGCCAAGACGCAAAGGACGCCAAGAGGAGAGATCAGGATCCTCCTGTGCCCATCGATCGATTTCTTCATCTCAGATCTTCTTGTTCTCCTCGCACCCCTGGCGCACTGGCATATTTATTTAACATCATTGTATTTTTAATTCATGACAATTCCTGTGCCAGACGCGATCGGACACCGCTCGAATCTCCCCGATTCCCTCCGCACGGATTCGACTCCTACATTCACTCCCTCGATCCCGATCGACGGCGCGGAGAGTCAGCAATGGGCATAACCCCGGGGAACCGCGAAGGAAAGACAGGGATTACCCGCCGTCAGGTGTCGCCTGAATTACCCATCATGCATTTCATTAAAAAGCATCTTGCAACAGGGCACCTCAGCACGCGAGATTGCGGCGATGCAGCAACTCAACACAAGGCACCTCGTCACGCTCTCTCTCGTCGCGCCGGGCATCGGGCTCTCCGTGCTGCTCGCGGCCTCGCCGGCGAGCGCAGCGACGTACGAGGTGGGCCGAGGCAAGCCGTATTCGAGCCTCGCCGAGGTCGCCCCTCGCCTGGTTGCCGGGGATGTGGTCGAGGTCCAGGGCGACGCCACCTATCCAGGGGATCTGATCTTCAAAAAATCCGGCACCGAAGCGCAGAAGATCACCATCCGCGGCGTCCGCGTGAACGGCCGCCGTCCTGTGCTGTCCGGAGGGACGAACACGGTGGTCTTCGGTGGCAATCATTACACCTTCGAGGGCTTCGAGATCACCCGGGGCGCGAACCGCTGCGTGTTCAACCGCGCGCATGACGTCACCATCCGCGACGCGGTGGTGCACGATTGCCCAGGGCACGGCATCCTGGGCGCCGACTCCGAGTCGGGCTCGTTCACGCTGGAGTACGTCGAGGTCTACGCCTGCGGCTCGGGCGACACCAGACACCCCATCTACATCGCGACCGACGAGGAGACGCGCCTCGGCTCGGTGTTCCGCATGCGGCATTGCTATGTCCACGACAGCAACGGTGGCAACAACGTGAAGAGCCGCGCGGAGCGGAACGAGATCTATTACAACTGGATCGAGGGCGCGAAGTACCACGAGATCGAGCTCATCGGGCCGGACGGCCAGGACGAGGGGCTCGCGCGCGAGGACTCCGACGTTGTCGGCAATGTCTTCCGCAAGACAAACCAGAACTTCGTCGCGCGCGTCGGGGGCGACGGCACCGGGCAGACGTTCGGTCGCTTCCGGTTCGTCAACAACACGTTCCTGCTCGCCCCCGGCTCGAGGCCGGCGATCCGGATGTTCGACGGCATCGAGAGCGTCGAGATGAGCAACAACGTGTTCTACCGGCTCGGCGGCGGCGGCGTGGAGGTCTACGTCGACAGGTCGGCGAGCTGGGTGACGGGCGCGGCGCTGCTCGCAGGCGCGAACAACTGGGTTCCGACCGGCTCTTCGGCCATCCCCGCGGCGTGGACTGGCACGCTGCAGGGCGCCGATCCCGGGTTCGCCGATATCGGCTCGATGGACCTCCGCCCGTCGGCGGGCAGCCCGCTCATCGACGCCGGCGCCCGGTGGACGCCGAGCCCGGCCGGCCACCCGTTCCCGAACCCGCTCGCCGCACCGCGGTTCACGCCCGCGAAGAGCGTGCGCGCGGCCAGCGGAGCGCCGCAGCGGCCGACCACAGGCGCGATCGACATCGGGGCCTACGAGTTCGGAGCCGGCCTCTCGTACACCGCGGACGCCACGAGAGCCGCCGCGAGCGATGAAGACGCCGCCGCGAGCGACGGGGACGCCGCCGGGAGCGACAGCGACGCCGCCACCGGCGACAGCGACGCCGCCGACGCGGACGGCGACGCCGCCACCAGCGACGGCGACGCCGCCGACGCGGACGGCGACGCCGCCACCAGCGACGGCGACGCCGACGACGCGGACGGCGACAACGCCGCCGGCGCGGACGGCGCCGACTGCGCCGCGGCCGGAAACGAGGCCGCAGAGGGCACCGATGCCCGCTGCGCCGGCCACGCCGGCTCGTGCAGCGCCACCGGGGCGCTCGCGGGCGGTCCGCTCGCCGGATCGAGCGCGGCCCTCGCGGGGATGACGGCGCTCCTCGGGGCCGCCCTCCGGCGCCGCGGCCGCCGCTCCAGGGCGTGAGCCGCAGCGCGGGCGCTCACGCGACGAGCGCGCGCAAGAAGCGCCGCGCCGCGGCCGGATCGGGCAGCTGAAACGCCGCGGAGCTCGCCCCGCCGCCCACGTGGACGGTGAGGGCCGTGGGGGGGAGCGCCGCGAACAGATCCTCGTCCGTCCTGTCGTCGCCGAGCGCCACAATCATCGCTTCGGGCGTCACCGTCGCCAGCACCCGCGGCACGATCACCCCCTTGTTGACGCCCCGCAGCCGCACCTCCAGCACCTTCCGGCCAGGGATCAGCTCGAGATCGCGCTCGCGCAGCACCTCGTCGAGCTTCGCTGGCACCTCGCGGGCCATGTGGCTGGCGAGCTCCGGGTCGGCAGACCGGTAGTGCCACGCGATCGACACCACCTTCTCCTCGATGAAGCTGCCCGCCGTGCGGTCGACGAAGCCCTGGAGGATGTCGCGGACCCGCGGCTTCCAGTCGAGCGACGCCTCGCGGAGCGCGACCCAGGGCTCGCCGGGGCCGGCGCGGGAGAAGAACCCGTGCTCCGCGTGGAGGCTGATGGGCAGCTCGCCCAGCCACCGCTCGAGGTCCTCGCGCGGCCGGCCGCTCACCACGTGCACCTGCGTCCGCGGGCGCGCCGCGAGCGCGCGCAGGTCGGCGATGAGCTCCTCGTCGGGCGGCGCGAGCTCGGGCATCGCCGCGAGCGGGACGAGCGTGCCGTCGTAGTCGAGCATCACGACGAGCGACGGCGCGCTGCGCGCGCTCGCGATCGTGTTGAGCTGCGGCGCGCCGGCGCGGCGCCGGACCGCACCCACCGCGGGCGCCGGGCTGCACGCGCGCTCGAGATCGCTCAGGAAGCCGTGCGACCAGCGGTGCACGTCGTGCGTGACGACGCGGCGCCGGAGCGCCTGCATCCGGACGCGCTGCTCGGACGGCGGCATGACGAGCGCCCGCTTGATCGTGGCGGCCACCGAGTCGATGTCGTACGGGTTGACCGGGAGCGCCTCGATCAGCTCGGCGGCCGCGCCCGCGAACTCGCTCAGCACCAGGGCGCCGGTGTCGTCGATCCGCGAGGCCACGTACTCCTTGCAGACCAGGTTCATCCCGTCGCGCAGCGGCGTCACCATCATCACGTCGGCGGCGAGGTAGAGCGCGACGACCTCGGACATGGGCATCGACCGGTGCAGGAAGTGGATCGGGACGTCGTCGAGCGTCGCGTAGCTGCCGTTGATGCGGCCGACGAGCTCGTTCACGAGGCGCCGGACGTCGGCGTAGGCGTCCACCTTCTCGCGCGTCGGCACCGCGAGCTGGACGAACCGGACCCGGCTCCGGAGCTCGGGCTCGCTCTCCAGGAAGCGCTCGATGGCGAGCAGGCGCCGCGGGATCCCCTTCGTGTAGTCGAGCCGGTCGATGCCGAGCACGATCTTCCGTCCCGGGGCGCGCTCGCGGATGCGCCGCGCCTCGGCGCGCACCTCCTCGTCCCGGGCGAGCCGCGCGAACTCGTCGACGTCGATGCTGACCGGATAGGCGCCGAGCCGCACCTTCCGCCCCTCGTACGCGAGCGTCTCGAGGTCGGGATCGAGGCCGAGCACGCGCGCGGCGGAGTAGACGAAGTGGTACCGATAGGACGTCGTGTGAAACCCGACGACGTCGGCGCCGAGCATGCCGCGCAGCACCTGCTCCCGCCACGGCAGGCTCCGGAAGACCTCGGCCGCTGGAAACGGGATGTGCAGGAAGAAGCCGATCCGCGCGTCCGGGATGCGCCGGCGCAGCATCGCCGGCACGAGCATGAGCTGGTAGTCGTGGATCCAGACCCGATCGCCCGGCCTGTACCGGGCGACGATCGCCTCGGTGAAGCGCTCGTTCACCTCGCGGTAGCTCTCCCAGTCGCGCCGCGCGTCGAGGTGCACCTTCTCGGTCAGGTAGTGGAACAGCGGCCAGAGGACGCCGTTCGAGAAGCCGTCGTAATAATGGCTCACCTCGGCCGGGGTGAGGTGCACCGGGACGGCGCCGAGCTGCTCGAGCTGCTCCTCGATCGCCTGGCGCTGCTCCGCGCCGAGGCGCGAGACGTCGCCAGGCCAGCCCAGCCAGAGGCCGCCGTGGCGCTCGTGGGGGCCGCGGAGCGCGGTGACCAGCCCGCCCGCCGACGGGACGACGGAGACGTCGCCGTTATCGACGTGGACGGTCACGGGGAGGCGGTTCGAGACGATGAGCAGGCGGGACATGCGCGGCGCGAAGAAGCTAGCGCATGGCGCATGCACCACGCCCACGCGGCGCGGCAAAATCAGGGACGAGCCGAGCGGCTCGTCCGGCGCATCCTGAGCGTTACCGGTCGATCCGGATCGGGGGCGCTGTGTTCTCTGGGGCGGCGGGCTTCGTCGTGGGCGGAGGCGGGACCACGCGAGCAGGCCGTCCCCAGGTCCTCCTGCTGGGCGAGCTGGAAGGCGGATCCTCCGTCTTCGCCGGCGCCTCCACCTGCGCGAGCCTCGCGACGGTCTGCACGGACATCTCCGACGGCCCCTGGATGATGGAGTAGGGCTGGAAGCCTTCCTTCTGCACCGTCAGCCGGCGCGGCGCCGCGCGCACCAGCTCGTTCTCGATCGAGAGCTGCAGCGGGGTCTGCCCGAGCGACTTCCCGTCCTCGAGGACCTCGGCGCCCGGCGGGATCGACTCGATGATGAGCATGAACGAGGCCGCGCCCTTGGGGTCGCTGGGCGCGCTGGTCGGCGCGGGGCTAGCCGCGGGCGGGGGCACGGTCGTCGCCTCGCTCGACGCGGGGTTGCGGGTCAGCACGAACGCGACCGCCGCCACGATGACGGCGCCGATGGCGGCGAGGATCACCGCCTTGCGCCCGGCGGGTCGCGCGTCCTGCGCGCCCGCCGCGCCCTTCGACGCGTCCGCCGTGGTCGCCGCCGCGACCCCCGTCCCGACGCCGGAGGTGCGACCGCTCGCCTCGTCGTCCGTCGCCGGCGCAGGGAGCGTCACCGCCTCCTTGAGCGCCTGCACCGTGGACGAACGCGACGAGATCTGCACGCCGGGCAGCGACTCGAACGACGTGATCTGCGTGCCGCCGAAGGCGGTCGTCACGCCCATGCCGCGGGCGCACTCGCCGAGGCCCTGGATGAGGGCGTCCATCGTCGCGGGCCGTCCGTCCGGATCCTTCGCGAGGCAGCGCATCACGAGCGCCTCGAGCGGCTCCGGGATGTCGACGTCCGGGTTCCGATCCTTCATGCGCGGCACCGGCTGCTGGAGGTGCGCCATCAGGATCTGGATCGACTTCTCGGACTCGAACGGGACCTTCCCGCAGAGCATCTGGTAGAGGATCACGCCCAGCGAGTAGATGTCGGTCCTGAGATCGACCTTGCCGTGCGAGATCTGCTCGGGCGACATGAAGCGCGGCGAGCCGAGGAACGCGCCCTGCTGCGTGAGCTCCTCCGAGTCGTCGCCGAGCTGCTTCACCAGGCCGAAGTCGAGGATCTTGACCGCCTCCTCCGAGTCCTCGTTGGAGACGAGCATGACGTTCGACGGCTTGAGGTCGCGGTGGACGACGCCGTGCTTGTGCGCCTCGCGCAGCCCGCGCGCGATCTGCCGGGCGATGCGCATGGCCTCGGGCGGCGGGAGGCGCCCCTGCCGGCGCACGCGCCGGAAGAGCGTCTCGCCCTCGAGGAACTCCATCGCCATGAAGAACCGGTCCTGATCGTCGGCCTCGATGCGGCCGTAGTCGAAGACGGTGACGATGTTCGGGTGCTGGAGGCGCGCGAGGATGCTCGCTTCGAGGAAGAAGCGCTTGTGGAAGTTCGGGTCGAGCTGCCGCGAGGCCTGGTTCGGGATCAGGACCTTGATCGCCACCGCGCGCCCGAGCGGGAGCTGCTCGCCGCGATAGATCGTGCCCATGCCGCCGGTCGCGAGCATGGACAGGATCTTGAATTTGCTGTTGAGCACCTTCCCGAGCAACGGATCGATCGGCTCGCTGCGCGCTACTTCATCGACGACGTTTTCGTTGGCACTCATATGAACTCCGTCGCCTTCCCCGTGCGGGCGCGGGCGAGCCCTCCCCTCGGTGTCGATGCCTCGCGATGCGTGAGCTTTGACCTCATGATCGTGGGGAGCTTCGGTGCGTGGGGCCGTCGGGGCAGTCTAAACGGAAGAAAAGTCCTTGGCGACCTTTCCTCGATCGCCCCGTTCGCGAGACCGATGGCCCCCTGTCGCAGGCCCCTCCGGGAGCCCTGCCGGCGGCCGTGCGGGAGGCGCTGCACCATGCGCCGAGCGCCATAGCCCCGATCGACGGGAACCGCCAGTTGCTCGCATCGAGCGTCCGCATCCGACCTTCGCACCACGAGATCCTGCCAGGAGATTACACGGCTCCGCGCCCGCGCGATGCTCTTCCGATCGTCCCTGCCTCGCCTCGCCGCCGCGGGCGCCGGACGTCCCCGCCGGCCCCCTCGCCCTGGCGGGCGGGGACGAGGTAGTAGAGGAGGATGCGACCCGATCGCGCCCTATGGCGCTGGTGGAGGGGGAGAGAGTACCGGCGCCTACTCGACGAGGCGGCGTCCGAGCTGGCCGGCTCCCGCCACGCCGAGGCGGAGGCGACGTGCGCGCGGGCGATCGCCGTCGCCGAGGAGATCTTCGGCCCCGGGGACGCCGAGCTGACGGGGCCCCTGTACGCGCTGAGCTCGGCGCAGCTCGCGCAGGGGCGGCTGGACGAGGCGCGCGCGAGCTCGGCGAGGGCGATCGCCATCGCCGAGGCGGCGGGGGCGGGCACGGACCCCCCGCTGCCGAGGCTGCTCGAGCAGCTCGCCGCGATCCTGGAGCGCCGGGGGGCGGCCGAGGACGTCGAGGCGCTCTTCCGCCGGATGCTCGCGGGCTACGACCGGATGCGCGCGCCCGATCCGGTCGAGCTGTCCGCGCTGCTGAACCGGCTCGGCCTGCTGCTCGGCCGGAGGGGGGCGCGCGCCGAGGCGGCACCGCTCTTCCAGCGGGCGATCGCGCTGCGCGAGGGGGCGACCTCCGCCCGCCATCCGCTCGTGGCGGAGGTGCTTTACAACGCGGCCACGTTCCTGGTGGAGGACCGCCCGGCGGCCGAGCGGGAGGCGATGCTCCGGAGGGCGCTGGAGATCGCCGAGGCGGACCCGTCCGTGGAGGGGGCGCTGCTCGCGTCGATCCTCCACAACCTGGCGGTCGCGCGGGAGACGCTCGGGGACGCGGCCGAGGCGGCGGCGCTGTACGAGCGCGCGCTCGCCGCGCGGGAGGCGCTCGTCGGGGCCGCCCACCCGTCGCTCCGGCCGACCCTTGTCCGGCTCGCGCAGGTCCACCACGCCGCGGGGCGGCCCTCCGCGGCGCTGCCGCTCTACGAGCGGGCGTTCGCGCTGGCCGCGGCGGAGCTCGGGTCGGATCACCCGGTGGCCGAGGCGATCAAGGCGTGGATGGACGAGGCGCGGAGCCGGAGCTGACGCGCCGCTCCGCCGACGGTGGGCGATCAGCGCTCGAGCGGCGGGCGATCACCGCCCTCGCGCCAGCGATCAACGAGCTCGGGGAGGACGGTCGAGGCCATCTGGAGCAGGTGCGCCATGTGGTGCTCCGGCGTGTTGCCCCGGAACCCGCGGACGCGGAGCTCGCCCACGCTCGCCTCGGTGGTCGGGACCAGCTGCTTCTCGAGCTTCCTCGAGACAGCGCCCTCGGCCGCGCGCAGCCGCAGGTGCGGGGGGGCGGCCCACGCGGGCGCCCGCTCGACGGGGTGCCCGGCCGCCGCGCCGAGCAGGTAGTCGGCCGTCGCGCTGGAGCTGGCGTACGCGATCGGGTCGATCTCGGAGTGCGTGATCGTGAACAGCATCTGACCCGAGGCGGCGAGCTGCGCCGCGCGCGCGAACGACGCGAGCTGCAGGTTGTTGAGCCCGCTCGGGTGCCCGGGGGCGAAGCCGCAGTGGATGCCGTCCGTGACGAGGATCGCGTCGAGCCGCTCGATGCCGCGGCGGAGCTCGAGGATCTTCGCGATCGCGCCGTAGCCCGCGCTCCACGAGGAGAGCGCGACGCGGCGGAGCCGCGGGGTCGGCAGCCCGCGCTGCGCGAGCGCCCGGTCGATGTCCGCGAGCAGGCTCTCGTACATGCCCGGCTGCGCGTAGTGGTCCTCGTAGGCCCCCGAGCCGATGCCCAGGTTGATGACGGCGACCGCGGCGTTGAGCCCGGCGACCTCGGCGCTCTCGCGGACGAGCTGGGTGCTGCCGTGGAAGTGGAGCACGAGATCGTAGCTCGACCCGGCGGGCGTGAACGTCTCGGGCGTGAAGAGGACGCCGCCGCGGATCGAGGCGTACCCGTCGTGCCGGATCTCGGGCGGCGGCGTCGCCCCTTGCCAGCGCGCGAACACCTCGGGCGCGACGAGCACCTTCGCCGCGGCGCCCTCGCGCGCGGAGCGCGACGCGAGGAGCAGCGCGCGGCTGACGGGCGTCATGGCGCGGAAGGCCTCGGCGTTGACCGGCATCCGCGCGGCGATCCCGCGGGCGGCCAGGACGACGACGACGATCACGGTCGCCGCGGCCAGGACGAACGCCCCGAGGGCGCTCCACCTGCGGGCGCGGCGCTCGTCGGCTGAGGGAGCAGACCAGGAGCCGTACGGTCCGGCCTCGGCCAGGTGCAGCGGCGCCCCCTGCAGCGCCGGATCGCCGAGGCCGGGAGCGAGCCCCTGCTCGAGCGGATCGGGCGCCGCGCCGAGGGACGGCGGATCGAGGAGAGACCCTTGCTCCAGCGAACCGGGCGGCGGGTCGAGGGGAAGACCGCGATCCGGGGAACCCTGGACCACGGTGACAGGCGGCGGCGTGGGCGTCGGCGAGAGGTCCACAGGCGACCTGTCAGCGCGCACGTTTGCCTTCATTCGATGCGCCTCCTCAGCGGGGACGTAGCGCTCGGCCTTCGCTGCCAGGCGCTGCTTCGTCTCGGTGAGCGCGTTGCACATGCGGCGCCGCGCTGCGTTTCTGCTCCTGCCATGAGCCTGGAAGGCGCCGTGGCAGCGGGAGGATCGACCAGCACGGCACGAAGCTCAAGCGGCAACCGTGCCGTACGCGCATATTTAAACGTGACGGTAATGCTGTGTGTCCTGCTGGAACACGCGTGGGTGAGCCCGTCGGGCGGCGAAGCGGGGGGGCGAGAGGGAAGTGCTCGCGGCGGCGCGGGTGAGGTGCGCGCGGTGAACAGAGCACGGCGGCGATGAAACGCGCACTTGCACCGCTCTCCGCCACCCAGCAAGGTGCTCCGCGCTTGTTTCCCCGTGAGGCCCGCTTCCTGCTCGCAGCGACGCTGCTCCACGCTGCCATCCCGTGGCTCTCGCGGATCGCTGGCAGCCCGGCGCCGGCGCTCGTGGCCCGCTCGAGCGGCGCGTACCGCGAGGTGGAGATCGAGGTGCAGCCCGTCGCGCCGCTCGTTCCGCAGCAGGACGAGCCGGACGCGCCGCCGCCGCACGCTCCGGACGGGGCGCGGCCGCGCGAGGCGGCGCCGCTCCTCGGACGGACGGCGCGCCGGGAGCGGCGCGCGCTGGAGGCGCCGGCGCCGCCGGAGGCTCCGGTCGAGCCGCGGGAAGGCCCGGTCGCGCCTCCGCCGCCGGCGGCCGAGTACGGCGGTCCACCGAGCGCCGAGGGGCCGCGGGGCGTGGCAGGGCTCGGCGGCGTGCCGGTGTGGCAGCTGCCCGGCGTGCTGCCGGACCGCGCGCCTCCGCCGCCGGCGCCGACCGCGCCGACCGCGCCGCGGGAGGTCTCGATGGACAGGGCCGGCGAGGTGCTGCGCGACGTGATGCGCGATCGGGACAAGACGCTGGGGCTGGATCTTCCCGCCGCCGGGACGGTCGCGTCCGTGGTGGCGGACGCGGTGCGCGCAGCCGAGACGCCCGCGACGGCGCGCGCGGTGTTCGAGGTGCAGCTGAGCGGCGCCGGCGCGGTGCTCGGGGTGCGCGCGCTGTCGTCGACGGCCGGAGCCGCCGCGCTCTGGGCGCGGGTGGCGCGCGAGGCGGCGGCGCAGCTCGCCGGGCGCGTGCTCGCGATGACCGCCGCGTTCGCCAAGGGCGCGAAGGTCTACGTCACGGTGAGCTCGTCGGTGAAGATGCCGAGCGGCGCCACGTCGGGCGGGATCCACCAGCAGGGCGCGGGCTTCGGGTTCGACGTCTCCGACATCGGCGCGAGCCCCCAACGGCTTGTCCAGTCGAGCTTCCGCGTCGAGGCGATCGACTGAGGCGCGCGGGCGCGCGGCGACACCGCGCGCGACGCGATCAGCGGCCCCGTCGCTCGGTCCAGCGCCGGTAGCGCGCGGCGCTCGCGGCGAGGCCGATCCCGAGCAGCCCGAGCAGGCTCAGCGCCGCGGGGACGCCGGCGAGCCACACGAGCACCGGCAACGGGGGGCGCGTCGGGCAACCGCGCCGCGTGGCGAAGCGGCAGGCGTGCCGCTGCTCGATCGCCTCCGCGGCGGCGCGGACCTCGGGCGCGCCGTCGGGCAGGCCGCGAAGGGCCGCCGAGGCCATCATGTAGGCCGCGGAGGCCGAGCGATCGTGGGCCGGATCCGCCGGTACGCGGTCGTGCACGAGCTCGAGCAGCCGGGCGGCGCGCTGCGCCGGCGCCTGCTCGGCCAGCGCTCCGGCGAGGTGGCGCGCGAGCGCCTCGTCGAACTGCAGGGCGCAGGCGACGGCAAGGTCCTCCCCGAGCGTGAGGTAGACCGTCTCGCCCGACGCCGTCTGGCGGGGCTCCGTGCCGGACACCACGACCGGCCTGCGCAGCGCGACCCGCGCCCCCCGGACACAGCGCGGGACCTTCGGGAGCTCGCGCAGGTGCACCGCGGCGTAGCGCTGGTACGCGACGCCGGCGATCGCGCCGAGCGAGAGCGCAAGCGCGAGGAGCGCGGCGCTCCAGCGCGCGCTGGCGCCGGAGCGCGCGGAGCGGCCGGCGCGCGCTGCCGGCGCAGCGCGCTCCTCGCGCGCTGCCGGCGCGGGAGCGGGCTCGCCGGAGGGCTCTCGTGACGACATGGCCGCGGGTATGAACAGCCGCGACGACGCTGTCAATCGACGCGCTGTCAGGAAGGGGGCGCCGCGCCGGCGAGGCGCGCCACCTGCGCCCAGGTGCGGGCCGCCTCCTCGTGCCCGACCGCGGCCGCGAGCCGCGCCAGGAACTGCGCGCACGCCTGCTCGCCGCGGCGATCCTCGGCCTCGCGAGCGCGCGCGAGGGCGCTCAGCGCCTCGAGCAGGGCGCCTTCCGTGCGGCCCGTGGCGGCCAGCGCGACGCCGTGGGCGAGCAGCGCCCGCGCCCGATGCGAGGGCGACGCGTCGGCCTCCGCCGCGATCCGGAAGCGCCGGAGCGCCTCCTCCTTGGCGCCGCGCCCGAGCGAGATCAGGCCGCTCAGGCGCTCCGCCAGCTCCTGGTGCTCGCCGGTGCGGCGGAGCTCGCCCACGAGCCGCTCCAGCGTGCGGACATCGCCCTGAACCAGCGCCTGCTTGGCCAGCTCGGCGAGGCGGACCGCGATGTCGTTCATCGACAGGACGGGCGACTCCGAGGTCTTCGCGAGCGGATCCCCCGAGGCGTCGTCGAGCGGGAAGTCCTCGTCCAGGGAGGGCACGTCGGGGAAGTCCGCGGGCGCCTCGTCCGGGAGCGCCGGCGCTGCGCCGCCCGGCCGCGACGCGCGGGGCCCGCCGGCGCGCGCGCCGCCGCTCTCGGCCGGCATCGTGGAGCCCCGCCGGCGCGCGGAGCTGTCCGCCGCCGCGCGGAGCGCGTCGGCGCCGGCGGGCTCCGAGGCGGTCGTCGCGCGCTGCGGATCCGGCGCGTCGCCAACCACCTCGATGGGCGTGCGGTAGGTCGGCGGCTGGCTCGAGGTGCTGTCCGGCGCCCCGTCCAGCCGGTGCTCCCTCGCGGTCTCCTGCTCGTCGGCGAACGCGAGCAGCTCGGCGGCCGACGACTCGAGCAGCGCGTCGCCGGCGGCGCGCGCGGCGCGCCCGGCGAGATCGGCCGCGGAGCTCCGGTCGCCCGCCTTCGCGGCGTGAAACGCGGCGTCGGCGAGGCCGAGCACGCCGGCGTGATCCTCGACCACGCGCGCCGCGGCGAGGTGCCACGCGGAGCGCTCGCCCGGCGGGACGGCCGCGAGCAGGGCGTCGCGCAGCGTGCGCGAGGAGAGCTTCAGCCAGCCCGGCTCCGGCCGGAAGGCCCAGCCGGCGCCGAGCAGCGCCGCCTGGACCGCGGTGACCTTCGGGGCGCCGGTGCCGTCGCACAGCGCCTCGATCGCCGACTCGGACGCGTCGCCGCCGAGCGTCGCGAGCGCGGTGAGGACGGTGCGATGGCCGATCGCGAGCAGGCGCAGGCGGCCCTCGATCGCGCGGGACGCGGGCGGCGCCGCGAGCTCGGCGCCGGTCATGGTGCGCGCGGGCCTGCCCCGCCCGGCGCTGCGCCGGCGCGGCGCGACGCTCCTGCCGATCCAGCGCAGCGCGCCGCTCTCCAGCGCCTCGCAGATCAGCTCGCGCAGGGCCAGCGGGAAGGGCGGCGCGCGCGCCGCCCACCGGCGCGCGCCCGCCTCGTCGATGCAGCCGTCGAGGAAGCGGCGGACGAGGTCCTGGGCGCCCGCGGCGGAGAGCGGCCCCAGCGCGACCGTCGCGGCGGGGGTGAGCGCGGTGAGGGGCGCGGGGAGCGGCTCCGCGCGCCCGAGCCGGACGACGGCGCGCAGGCCGCCCATCTCGAGCGCGATCGCGATCGCCTCGAGGCTCGCGGCGTCGACCTCGACGGCGTCGTCGACGGCGACAAGGCCGGAGCGGGCGCCTTCGGGGGCGAGCCACGCGGCGATCACCTCGGCGGCGCGCCACGGCTCGACGCCCTCGCCGGCGATGAGCCGCGCGAGCGCGGGCGTCAGGCGATCCGGGAGCGCCGGCGCGCGGCCCTTCTCGGTGCGGGGCGCCGCGCGCACGAGGGCGCGCCGGAGCGCGCCGAACGGCTCGCGCGAGGCCCCGATCGGCGCGACGAAGAGGCTCCGCGACGGGGCGAGGGCCCTGAGCAGCTCCAGGAGCAGCCGCGAGCCGCCGGCGCCGGGCTCGGCGCGGACGATCGCGAGGGAGCCGGGGGGCACGGCGAGCGCGGCGAGCTCGCCGTCGCGGCCGCTCAGGGGCGGCTTGCAGAGGCGCGCCACGCTCTCGGCGACCTGCCGGCGCAGCGGCTGCTGCGCGTCGAGGCGCAGGCCGCGCACCCGGCGCGCGCCGTCGACGCCGCGGTGGATGCCGAGGGTCATGAGCTCGCCCGAGAGCACGGCCTGGAGCGCGGGATCGAGGAGCACGTCGCCCGGGAGCGCGACGCGGGCGAGCATGACGGCGACGAGCAGCGGCTGCCCCCACGAGAGCGCGGTGAAGCGCCCCGCCTCGCCGACGTAGGTCATCTCCCCCTGCGCGATGCCGACCGCGAAGCGCGCGTCGGGGTGCACGGACGCGTCCTCCGCGGCGAGCGCGGCGAGCAGCACGGCCTCCTCGATGTCCTCGGGGCTGAACTCGAAGGAGAAGGTCTGCGCGCTCCAGGCGCACAGGGTGGCGCCGAGCGCCTCGGCGCGCTTCTTCAGCGCGAGCGCCCGCGCGAGGTAGCTCTCCTCGCCGCGCGGCGCGCGGCGAGGGTCGCGCGCCGCGCCCCGGTGGCGCGACGGCGGCCCCGGCGCGCGCGTCGCGCCGCGGCGGCCGGGCCACGGCACGACCGCGTCCGTGCTGTCCGGCTGCGAGAGGGCCGCAGTACCTCGAAAGGACACGACGATGCGCTCCGGCATTGCGGCGAGTGTAGCGGGGCGCGGAAAGCGCGTGGGTGGTTCTTGGCGTGCGCGCGCGCACGCGCGGGTACGATGGATCCTGGATGCGATGGTCCTCCCTGCGCGTCGTGAGGCCGCGATCTCGCCCGGTGCGCGCCGCGGCGCTCGTCGCCGCGGCGCTCGCGGCGGTACCCTCCCCTGCCGCTGCGAACGGCGTCTTTCCCTCGGCGGACCAGCTCGTGTTCGACCCGGCAGACCCGGCGCGCGCCGTAGCCCGGATGACGTACGGCCTGCTGGCCACGCGGGACGGGGGCGCGAGCTGGCGCTGGATCTGCGAGGGCGCCGTCGGGTACGACGACACGGGCGGCGCGGCTCCGCCCATCGCGGCGGCGGAGGGCGGCAGGGTGCTCGCCGCGCTGAGCGACGGGATCGCGGTCGGCGCCGAGGGCGGCTGCGCCTGGGCGCGCGCCGCGGAGCTCGCGGGGAAGGCGGTGCTCGATCTCTCGGTGCGGCAGGGCGACCCGTCGCACGTCGTCGCGGTGGCCGCGGGGACCCGGCACGCCCTCTGGGCGTCGCGCGACGGCGGCGCGCGCTGGGCCAGCGCGGGGACGCCGCTCCCGGCGGGCTTTCAGGCGCGGACGGTCGACGTCGCGCCCTCGGATCCGCAGCGGGTCTACGTGAGCGGCCTCGCGACCGGAAGCGGACCGGTCAAGGGGGTGATCGCGCGCTCGGCCGACGGCGGAGCGACGTGGGAGACCGCGGTGGTGCCGGGGAGCACGACGTCGCGCGAGCCCTACATCGCGGGGGTCGATCCGCTCGACGCCGACGTGCTGTACGTGCGGGTCGCGAGCGCGCCGGGGCGCCTGTTCGTCTCGACGGACGGCGGGGCGGCGTTCGAGCCGGTGTTCGAGACGCAGGGCTTCGTGCGCGCGTTCGCGATCTCGCCGGACGGCGCGACGGTGGCGGTGGGCAGCGACGTCGACGGCGTCTTCCGCGCGCCCTCGTCGACGCTCGCGTTCGAGCGCGTCTCGAGCGTCGCGCCGCGCTGCTTCACCTGGACGGAGGCGGGCCTCCACGCGTGCGCGAGCGAGTTCCTGGACGACTTCACGATCGGCCGCTCGCTCGACGGCGGCGCGACGTTCGAGCCGCTGCTCCGGCAGGCGTGCATCCGTGGCCCGCTCGGCTGCGCGGCGACCACGGCGGTCGGGGCGCTCTGCCCGACGGACTGGCCGCGCGTCGCGCTGATGACGAGCCACCGCGACTGCACGCCGGACGCCGGCTCCCCCGCGGCCGGCAGCGGAACGAGCGCCGGCGCGACCGGCGCGGCCGGCGCGACGGCCGCGAGCGGCGTCGGCGGAGGGACGGCCGCGAGCGGCGGCGGAGGCGCGAGCGCCGGGGGTACGGGCGGAGCGCCCGATGCGCCGGGCGGCGGGGCGCTGCCTGCCGGCGGGGCGCGGTTGGGCGACGGAGGCTGCGGCTGCCACACCGGCAGCGCAGGCGGGGGCTGGGCCGGCGCCCTCGCCGCCGCGTGCATGGCGGCGGCCGCCGCCGCGCGACGGCGCGATGATGACGTGAGCGCTCAGCTCCGCCTGCCGCCCGTCCCGGTGGCCCGCTCCGGCGGCATCTGCTCGGGCAGGGTGGCCGGTGTCTCGTCCAGCGTGTCCTCGCGCCGCACCTGCCCTTCGGTCCGGATCTCGGCCTCCTCGCGACGGACCGTCGCCCGCGCCTGCGCCTGCTCCTGAACGACCTCCTTGCTGATCCGGAGCTCTTCCTTCACCACGGGCCGCTTCGAGATCTCCACCTGCTCCTCGCGGACGGGGATGCTGATCGACCCCTCTTCGACCGTCGTCCCGGGCGCGACCGGACGCGCTCCGCTCGCGGGGACGCGCTCGACGTGCACGACCTCGCGCGCCACGGGCACGGAGACCTGCTTCTCCTCGGTCACGACCTCCTTCCTGACCTGGACCCGACCGACCTCCTTCACCGTCTTCCCGGCCGTGATCTCCTCCTCCACGAGCGGCACGCGGATCTCACCGCCCGCCGAGATCCCCTCGGCCCCGCGCCCCTGGTCGCGGCCACCGGCGAGCTGGTCGCGGGCGTGGGTCAGGATGATGTCCCCGTCCCGGATGCCGGCCACCTCGTCGTAACGCACGGCGTACTCCGTCGGGAAGAAGAAGCCCTTCTCGATCTCGAACGTGTCCACGTCGAGCCGCGTCACCTTGCCCAGCTTCTCGCCGTCCGAGCTCCGGACGACCATTCCACGCGTGATCTCCTGTTGCTTCACCATATCTACCCCCAACCCGGAATTCTCCGGCCCGGCATCGTGAGGGGCGCCGGCGGCACGGGCCGCTCGGCCCCCGCTGTGCTGCGCTCTCTCGGCCAACCGATCTCGTGGCGAGCTCTTTCTCGCCTCGTCCCGGGTCGCGGCCCCCTCCGGTGTCCCTCCCCGCCATGCAATCGTCATGCAATCCGAACGTCGGTCCTCCTGACGTCGCCGTGGCTCCGGACACCGACTTTGCCGAAAGCGCGCCGCCGCGCCCGTCTTGCCGAAAGCGCGCCGCCGCGCCCGTCTTGCCGAAAGCGCGCCGCCGCGCCCGTCTTGCCGAAAGCGCGCCGCCGCGCCCGTCTTGCCGAAAGCGCGCCGCCGCGCCCGTCTTGCCGAAAGCGCACCGCCGCGCCCGTTCGGCCCCGTGCGTCGCGGTTACAGCGGCGCGACGCTCGATCCGCTGCTCCAGCAAACGTGCCTGCGCGGCGGGCCCGGGCGCGCGGCCGGTACGGCGGTGCGCCCTCTGCCCGTCGGGCCGCGCTTCACCGGGAGCTCGACGCGGCTCGGCCCGACGTTCGGTCCCGGGGCTCCGTCGCTCGAAGAGGTGTCAGGGAGCGATGACGACCCGCCGCGCGGCGGTCGCGCGATCGCCGTTCGGGTCCTCCAGGGCGATCTCGACGTCGAGCGCTCGGCCCCGGACGGCATCGACCATGAGGCCTCGATCCACCTGGAAGCGTATGCCGTAGATCTCGCAGAGGTCTCCCGCTGCTCTGTGCAGCGTGACCTGCGCGGTGAAGGGACGCAGCTCGAACTCGAGCTCGCGGAAGTAGCCCCCTACCCTCAGGCGCGAGCCCATCTGCCGGAGGCCGGTCACGCGCAGCGCGAGCCACACGTGGTGACCTCCTTGAGGGCCCGCCTCGATCGGCACCACCTCGCCCTCTTCGAGGGGGGCGAACGCGCTCTCCCCCTGCCCGATCATGATCTCCGGATCGCCCGAGGAGGGCGTCTTGCACGCGTCGCTTGCCGACGCGATCCACATCGGGTCGTGGTCGGCGAGGGCGGACGGGGCGACGAAGGGGTCGACGCACGCCCCCGCCGCGCAGGTCGCGCCGGCCGCGCAGGAGACCGCGGAGCACTCCTCGTCGAGCGAGACGGGCAGGAGCAGCCGCCGCCCGCCGACCGCGCGGGTCACAGCCCTCCGCGTCACGATCGCCGCTGCGTCGCCGTCGCGGAACGCCGCGACGGACAGCTCGACCTCCGCACCGTCGTGCGCCGGCGCGACCGGGAGCTCCGCCGGGAGCGACAGCTCGCCCCCGCCGTACGAGAGGCGCTCGGCGCGCGTGACGACGCCATCCACCTTCGTGGTGCTCTCGATCTCATCGATCTCGAAGCCGATCGCCATATCCGTCGTCAGGCCGACCACCACGAGCGCGTCGGCGTCCTCGCTCCCGCAGCCCGAGGCGCCGAGGGCGAGCAGCGCGAGCACCGCGCGCAGCGGCTGGGAGGTCGGCCGCACGATCACCTGGTACCGGCTCAACTCGACGCGTGCGAGGACCGCTTGCGCCGCCGGGCGAGCCAGCCTGCCGCCGCGGCGAGCGCGGCGAACGGCGCGACAAGGGAGGCCTTGTTCCCCGGGCCGGCGGCGCACATGCCGGCGGACAGATCTCCGCTCACGCCGTCTGGACCGATGGTGACCTCCGCCTCGGCCTTCACGGAGACGCCCTGCGCGAGCAGCGCTTTCACGCACGCCGGGACCTGCGATCCGGAGATGACGTACGTCCCATCGCAGAAGAGCGCGCCGTCCCCGCTGCAGGAAGCATCGCAGTTCGCGCGGAACTCGTGCTCGCAGTCCTCGAAGATCTCGTCCTGGCAGGTGGTCTGGCAGTCCATGTTCGCGCCGGCCGTGCACGAGCCGCCGCAGCACTCGATACAGTGCTGATAGCAGTCTCCATCGACCGTCACGCACTGGGCGTCGCACTCGCTGTCGCAGTTCGCGTCCCACGTCGCGGCGCACTGCGCGACGTCGGCGGCGCCGGAGCACTTGGCGTCCCGCTCGGTGGTGCACTCGACGAAGCAGTTATGGGAGCAGATGACTATGACGCCGTTGGCGCAGTCCGTCGAGCACTGCGTGGTGCAGCCGTCCGTGCAGGTCGCCTCCGCCGAGAGGGAGCACTCCGTCTTGCAGACCGGCACGAGCTTCGTGGCGCACGCCGTCTTGTAGATCCCGAGCTCGCTGCAGCCCGCCGAGCACTCGGCCGTGACGCGCAATTCACAGTTCGACAGCTCGTCGAAGCGAATGTTGCCGCATTCCTCGACGCCGGCGCTCGCGGGGAGAGCGGCCATCAGACATACGATGATACTCGCCAACCCAAGAACGCTGGATATTCGCACGATGAATTCTCCTTCTCGAACGGCCGCAAACACAGGATCCTACACAAGGTAATTACCGCCAGGGAAGCGCTATTTGCGCGGTGCCCGTTCGCGGCGCGCGGGGAGCGTTTCGTTTCGTTCCAGGGTTCCAGGGTTCCAGGACGCGCCGAGACAGTCCGAGCGCGCCAGTGAACGCCTGTTGATAGGCTCCACGTGAATGCCGGGCCACAGCATCGCCCGGCGCGCGCTGGCCCCCGCGGCGGATCACCGCCGCGGGGGCCTCGCGAAGACCGCGTGATTCAATCGGCGGGCCAGGGGTTCGGCGGCTCCGCGGGCGTGTAGGGCTGCACGTCCGCTTCCACCGTGATGAGGTTCTCGATGAACAGGTTGACGTAGCGCAGGTCGTCCTCCACATCCGGGTCCGGGTGCTCCTCGAGCCACGCCTCGACGTTCGGGCGCAGCGCCTCGAGCGTGCGCCGCGCGGTGCGGGGATCGGCGTCGGCGGCGAGCTGGGCGGCGAGCTTGAACCCGGCGTAGAGGTTCAGCATCACGAAGCCCTTCTCGACGGTATCACCGGAGAAATAGCCGCCCTCCGGGGGCGCGTCGGGCGTGCTCGGCGCCTCGATGTCCACCTGCTGCGCGTGGGTCTCGCCCGTCAGCGGGTGCTTCCACGACAGCGCGAGGGAGCCCACGGCGTGGGGATCGTCGACGCCCTGCTGATCGGGCTTCGGCACGAGCTCGAGCACGATGGCGCCGCCGCCGCCGCGCCGGCCGGAGCCGACGGGCTCCGAGGCGCTGGTCCGGCCGGCGAGGAAGAGGCTCGGGATGTGCACGGCCCCGCCGCGCTCACCGCCCTGCCAGCCGTTCGTGCCGTAGGCGCCGCGCACGACGTAGCCGTCGCCCACGGCGACGTCGAGCTCGACGTCGAGCGCCAGGGGCACGAGGAACGTCTTCACCTCCTCCGTGAACACCTCCTCCACGGCCTTCGGGTCCTCGAGGAAGTAGAAGTTGCCGGCGCCGACCTCGCTGATCCCGCGCATCGCGCCGACGTCGAACTCCGCGCCGACGCCGACGGCCGTGACGCCGATCCCCTTCTCCGCGTACCCCCGCGCGAGCGACACGAGCCGCTCCGGAGAGGTGAGCCCGGTGGTGGCCACGCCGTCGGACAGGAAGATCACGCGGTTCTGCCAGGCCGGATCGAGGTGCCGCTCCGCGACCGCGAACGCGGTGAAGAGCCCCTCGTAGAGGTTTGTCGACCCGGCGGCGACGAGGCCCTCGAACGCCTCGGTGAGCGCCTCCCGGTCCGAGCCCTCCGCCTGCTCCAGGACGACCTCGGCGGTGTTCGAGTAACGGACGAGCGAGATCCGGTCGGTCGGCCCGAGCGCGTCGATCATCTCGACGAGCCCCGCCTTCAGGTAGGCGATGGGGTCGCCCAGCATCGAGGCGCTCGTGTCGACCGCGATGACGAGGTGCAGCGGCGGCCGCTCGAGCGCGCCGAGGTCCACGGGCGAGTTCATCCCGATCTGGATGAGCGTGCAGGGCGACCCGCTGATCATGTTGCCCATGATCCCGAGCAGGCCGTGCATGCACACGTCGTCGCCGCAGGCCGCGGCCGGGTAGTCGAGCTTGTGCTCGGCGAAGAAGCCGACGTCGTCGAGCGTGTCCGGCCCGGGGATCTCGCCGTCCTCCAGGATCTGGCGGAACAGGCCGAAGTCCTGCGAGCCGCCCTGGGAGACGCCCACGCTGCCCGGGGGCCCCTCGGGCGAGACGAATTCGCCGGAGCTGCTCTCGTCGGAGCCGCAGCCGATCGCGCCGAGCGCCGCGGCGGCGCCGAGCGCGAGGACATGATGGATTCGAAGCTTCATGGCGTGATCTCCTACGGCGCCGCGGCGGCGGCGATCCAGACCGACTCGAGCAGGCGGGGTTGATCGATGGGAGCGGTGAAGCACTCCGCGTTGCGGACGGGCATGTCCTCGGCGCGCACGACGAGGAGCGTCTCGGCGCCCTCGGCGAGCGCCGCGCTCTCTCCGGCGCGCAGGGACACGACCCCGGAGACGCCGTCGCCGAGGAGCGACACCTCGAGCGGCGCGACAAGGCTGCCGCACGCGTCGTGGAACCCTCTGCAGCCCTTGAGCGGGGTGAGCTCGGCCAGGAAGTCGGTGGACGCCTGCCGGCCGACCATCGATCCGCGGGCGAGCACGTTGCCTTGCAGCACGAGCACGGCGTGCGTCTCGCTCTCGATGTGGATGCCGCGCGCGAGCGCCCGCTCGTCCTCCGGGCGCTCCGGATAGTCGCCGCCGTCGATCGCGACCCGGCTCACGTGGAGGAGCTCGCCCTCGCTGAACGGGATCGCCTCCGCGGGAGCGCAGAGGAAGAACATATCGCCGCGATCGCCGCGCTCGAGCGCGAGGGCGTGGCACCCGTCCGGAGACGACGTGATGCCGGTGAGGACCGCCGCCTCGGAGACGGGCAGGGTCCAGTCGAGGCGGCTCCCCTGGGTGGAGACGCCGCACGCGTCCGCCGGCGGCCGGGGCTCGGCGGGCGGCGCGTCGAACACCGCCGGGTGCTCGGCGAGCTCGAGCCTGGCCCCGGCGCGCTGCAGCGCGAGCATCCGATCCGGCAGCGAGTTCTCCGTCGTGGTGACGAGGAGCTGCTCCGGGAACTGCTCCGCCGACCACGCGAGCAGCGTGAGCGGCAGCCCGTCGGCGTCGATCAGGTAGGCGTCGCACCCCGCGTTGCGCAGGGGGAGCGCGCGGCCGGGCGCGATGAGCCAGGTCTCGGCGTTCGCGAACAGATCGCGCGAGAGGGTGCCCGCCGGATCGGCGAGCATGGCGCTGCAGTCGACCCGCGCCGACTCCCGGAGCCGGCGCACGCGGAAGAGCTGCTCGGTCTCGGTCGCATTGCCGATCACGAGCGACGCGATCTCCTGCGGCTGCGGCGGCAAGCAGCCCTCGGCCTCGCCGCACGGAGGCGGCTCGTAGCTCGTGGCCACGCACGAGAGGCTGCCCGCCATCAGCGCCAGCCGGTGCGCGATCGGGCGCTGCGCGGGCTCGGGCCGCCGCGCGGCCTCGCCGAGCACCCGGTACGACACGAGGAGCACCGGCAGCGCGAGGAGGTCGGTCGGGTCGACGGTGATGCGCCACGGGAGCGGCGTGAGCGCCATGAGCCCCTCGACCGCGCGAGCGGCCTCCGGAGCGAGCTTGATGGCGGAGAAGACGGCGCCGGTGGCGACGTGCGCCCCGAGGAAGCCGCGGCGCGAGGAGACCCGGAGCAGCGAGGCGAGGACCGCGGGCGCGACAAGCAGCCCGGCGAAGTCGCTGAGCTTTCCGGTCACCCATCCGGGGAGCAGGCCGGATCCCTTGAGGGCGTGATCGTTGAGGACGAGGAGCGCGAGGGCTCCTAGCCACAGGGGGTGAAGGAGCGATCGATACGAGCGCAGATCTCGATGCATCAGAGCTGTCCTTCCGTGCGATGAGGGGCCAGCACGGTGGCCAAGCAAGCGAGCGAGCGGCTTGCCGAGGACCGCCCCGAAGCAAGGGGTATACCCCGAAAAAATATTCACAAAATCAATAGGTTAGGCGACGACACAGCGGCGCGCCCCCTGACGCCGATGTCACGCGGCCGGTCCGCGCGACGGGTGCGCCGGGGCGCCCGCGTCCCGGGCCCTCGGGCCGGATCGGAGGGCGAGCGTCGTCGGCGTGAGCTTCGGCGATATCCCCCTCGCCGACGGGGGAAAGGGTTTGAGGAAAACAGCGCGGCAGCCGTGGGCCGGGCCCGCCCGCCGCCTCTCTCGGCGCGCGGGCGGCCGTTCCTCCGCGGCCCGCTGGCACCTCCGCCCGCGCCGAGGTCTACTCGTCTCCGGTGCTCCGCTCCTCTTCTTCCGATTCCGCTTCCGGGCCGCTCCTCGGCGCGAGCTTCGTCCGCGAGCTCGAGGTCCTGCGGCGGCGGCTCGAGATCCGCGCCCGCTCCGGGGGCGCCGGCGAGCACCTCGCGCGGCGCCGCGGCGGGTCGGCCGAGTTCGAGGAGCACCGGGCGTACGCGCCCGGCGACGACATGCGGCGCATCGACTGGGCCGCCTACGCGCGCACCGGTGAGCCGGTGCTCAAGCTGTTCCGCGCCGAGGAGGACGTCATCGCCCGGATCGTGTGCGACGCGTCGGCGTCGCTCGACTTCGGGGAGCCCACGAAGCTCGACGCCGCCCGGCGGCTCGCGGCCGCGATCGGCTACATGTCGCTCGCGCGCTCCGAGCGCGCGCAGCTCTTCGTGGCGGGCGACGGCATCGCCCGCGAGCACGCGCCGGTGCGCGGGCGCGCCGGGCTGGCCGCGCTCCTCCGCGCCCTCGACGGCGTGAAGGCGGCCGGCGGGACCCACCTCGCCCGGGCCATCGACGCCGTCGTGCGGCAGAGCGCCCGGCCGGGCCTCCTCTGCGTCGTCTCCGATTTCTTCGACCCCGGCCCCGTCACCGCCGCCCTCGGGCGCGCGGCGCAGGCGGGCCACGACGTCGCGGTCCTCCAGGTCGTCGCCGCCGAGGAGCTCGCGCCGAGCTTCGAGGGGGACCTGACGCTCGAGGACGCCGAGACCGGGGCGCTCGTCGACGTCACCATGGACGCCGCGGCCCTGGCCGCCTACGCGGCGCGCTTCGCCGGCCTGTGCGAGGCGCTGCGCGGCTGGGCCCGCCGCCACGGGGCGACGTACGTGCGGGCGCGAAGCGACGAGCCGCTCGAGGGCGCCGTCCGCCGCTTCGTCTCGAGGAGCGTCGACTGACGTGGCCGCGCCGCTCGCCCAGGCCTCCGCGGGGGCTCCGCTCGCGCTGCTCTCGCCCGGCGGCCTCTGGCTGCTCGCGCTGCTCGGGCCGCTCGTGCTCCTTTACATCCTCAAGATCAAGCGGAGCCGCCGCCGCGTCCCCTCGACGTGGCTCTGGGCCGCCGCGCAGCGCGACCTCATGGCGCGCGCGCCCTTCAGGAAGCTCATCGCCCAGCTGCCGCTCGTCCTGCAGGCGCTCGCCCTCGCGCTCCTCGCGCTCGCCCTCGCCCGCCCCGCCTCGCGCGGGCGCGAGCTCACCGGCGATCACGTGGCGATCATCCTCGACGCGAGCGCCTCGATGTCCGCGGCCGCGCGGGGACCGTCCGGCGAGCCGACGACGCGCATCGAGCTCGCCAAGCAGGTCGCCAGGGACCTCCTCGCCGGCCTCGCCCCGGGCAGCGACGCGCTGATCCTCGAGGCGGGGCGCGACGCGCGCCTCGTCGCGGCGCTCGATCGCGATCTCGTGCGGCTCAGGGCGGCGATCGATCCGATCGCCGCGCGCGACGTCGAGGGCGACCTCGGCGCCGCGGTCGCCCTCGGGGTGGACCGGCTCCGGCAGCTCGGCGGCGCCCGCCGGGTCGTCGTGATCACCGACGGCAACCTGGCCCGCCCCGGCTCGCTGCGCGGGGTGTCGGTCCCGCTCGAGGTCATCACCGTCGGCGACCCGGTGGACAACGCGGCCATCGTCCGCGTCGACGTGCGCTCCGGGAGCGAGGGTGCGGGCGCGAGCGGCGCGGCCGGCGCGAACGGCGGGCGGCCGGAGGGACGCGAGGAGGTGCAGGCCTTCCTCGTTGTCGCGAACTTCGGGGCGCAGCCGCGCGACGTCTACGTGACGATGCGGCAGGACAGCGCCCTGGACGTGCTCAGCTCGCGGCGTGTGCTGGTGAAGCCGGGCGAGCGCCTGCCGGTCGTGCTCACGTTCCGGCCGTCGCCCGGCGACTACCGCAAGGGGCTCGTCTTCGAGCTCTCGCCGCCCGACGCCATGCCGCTCGACGACGTCGCCTACGGCCGCGTGCCGGCCGGCGACAGGCTCCCGGTGTTCCTCGCGTCGGGCGGCGCGGGTCGAGGCGACGAGGGCCGGGGCGGGCAGCCGGCGGCGGCCTCCGGCGGCTCTGCGTGGCTCGAGCGGGCGCTCGCGTCCGACCCGATGACCTCGGTCACCTCGGGCGGGCTCGCGGATCTCCTGGGGGCGCCCGGGCTCGATCCCGACACGTTCGTGGTGATCGACGGCGCCTGCCCGCCCGACCCGCCGGGCGGCGATCTGCTGATCGTGAACCCGCCGCCCGGGCGCTGCTTCGGCACGCTCGTCGGGCAGACGCTCGAGCGCCCCGCCCTCACGTCGTGGGACACGGCCGATCCGCGGCTGCGCTTCCTCACGCTGGACGGCGTGCACCTCCGCGCCGCCTCGTCCCTCGCGCCGGACGGGGCGGCGCAGGCGCTCATCCGCGCCCAGGAGGGCACGATCGCGACCGACATCTCCACCTCGTCGCGGACCGGCACGCTGCTCGGCTTCGACGTGGGCGAGAGCGACTGGCCGCTCAAGGCGTCGTTCGTGCTCTTCGTGCGCAACCTGCTCGAGCAGGCGCGGGCCCACCGCGCCCATGGCATCACCGGCCCGGCGCGCACCGGCGAGCCGCTGCGGGTGAGCGTCCCGGCGACCGCGCGGGATCTCCAGGCCACCGGCCCTGCCGGCGAGCGGCTCGAGGTCGCGCAGCGCGCCGGCATCGCGGTGATCGCCGAGACGCCGCGCGCCGGCCTCTACCGCCTCGCCTGGCAGGGACCGCAGGCCGGGTCGGTCGTCATGCCGGCCAACCTCACGAGCGTCGCCGAGAGCGATCTTGCGCCGAGGCCGCTCGTCGCGGAGGGCGGCGGCGAGGTCGCGGTCTCCAGCGCGGCGGGCGAGCCGGACGCCCACGTCGAGTGGACCTGGCTCGTCGCCCTCGCGGCGCTGGCCTTCGTGGTCGTCGACGTCTGGTATTTCACGCGCGCGCCGCGGCCGCTGGGTGGTGGCCCGATTTGAACATGAAGGCGGGAAGGCGGGAAGAAAAGATCAATGATCTTCCCGCCTTCCCGCCTTCATGTGAACTCTCTCCGGGCAGATGTGAGCACCACCCACGGGGGGTCCGAGGCGAAAAGGGCGCCTGACCGGGGGGCCACGGGGGGTCCGAGGCGAAAAGGGCAGCCGTGGAGCCCTTCAGGGGAACCGTGGAGCGGTTCGGGGCAGCGAAGAGGCGGTTCGGGGCAGCGAAGAGGCGGTTCGGGGCAGCGAGGAGGCGGTTCGGGGCAGCTATGACGCGGTTCGGGGCAGCTATGACGCGGTGACCTCGAGCGACGCGGGATTACGAGGTTCATGCGCGACCTGCGCGAGCCTACACCGCCGCGGGCTCCGGGGCCGGGGCTTCCCGACCGCTCAGCGGCGCGTCCTCGTCCTCAGTGGCAAACCGCCTGCTCGGCAGGCGACCGCCCCCGGTGCAGCCGGTGCCCCCGGCGGCGCGACGACCACCGGCGGCTCGGCCGGGCCCGCTCTTCCACCCAGGAAAGGCGTGGCGCCATGCCACAGCTCACGGGCGCGCAGGTCTCTTCCCGCGGGAGCCACTCCCCCTCGAGCGACACGCCCCGCACATCCTCCCGGATGCCCCGCGACCAGAGCCACGCGGCGAGCGCCTCGCCGAGCTCGCGCATGCTCGACCAGCGCGAGGCCGGCTCCTTCTGCAGCCCGCGCTCCAGGATCGCCCAGAGATCCGCGTCGAGGCCGCGCGTATCGACCAGGGACGGCACCGCGTCCTGCAGGACCGCGCGCAGGCCGTCCAGCGCGTTCCTCGACGAGAACGGCGGGCGGCCCGAGAGCAGCTCGTACAGCATCGCGCAGAACGACCAGATGTCGGCGCGGCCATCGAGGTCGGGGGCGGCGAGCACCTGCTCCGGCGGCATGTAGTCCGGGGTCCCGAAGACATCGAAGCTCCCCGACGCCTGGCTCTCCTCGCGCTCGAAGACGAGCTTCGCGACGCCGAAATCGACGACCTTCGGCTGCAGCCGGCCGCCGCCGCGGCGCACGAGCATCACGTTGTCCGGCTTGAGATCGCGGTGGACGACGCCCTTCTCGTGCACCGCATGCATCGCGCCCGCCACCGGCAACAGCAGCGCGATCGCCCGCTCCGGCGTCATCCTCCCCTCGCGCGACAGCACGCTCTTCAGCGACTCGCCCTCGATGAGCTCCATCACCAGGTAGGGATCGCCCTTGGCGTCCTCACCGAGGTCGAACATCCGGACGATCTCCGCATGATTCAGCCGGCCGGCGGCGCGCGCCTCGCGGAGGAAGTACTCGGCCAGCTCCGCCGACCGGAGCTCGGGCCGCATCAGCTTGATCGCGACCTCGGATCCGAGCACGACGTGGGTCGCGACCCAGACCGTGCCCATCGCGCCCTCGCCGAGCTTGCGGACCAGCCGGTACTTGCCCGCGACGAGATCCCCCTCCTGGTAGTGCACGCTGCACCGGGGCTCGCCGAACCCCTCGTCGAGGTCCCATGAGCCGTCGTCCGAGCTGCTCCAGGCGTCCGTGATCTCGATGCGCGACATGATCTCTCCTGCCCCCTGCTGCGCGGCCTCGCCGCCCGTACCCGCGCTCAAGCAGACAGCGTGCCATCTTGGACAAACATGGAAATGGGGACAGGAGGGCCAAAATGCCGCCTGTTTTCCGCTCCAAACCGACAGGGGCGCCGCACGGCTGCCTCGATGGGGCACTCGGCCACACCCCGCCGAAGCGGCCCCCCCGGAGCGCCGCAAAGATGATTTACTGCCGCTCCACCGCATGCGGATCGAACGGAGGCCTCCCTGATCCCGGCGGCCGCGCTGCGCGCCCTGCCCTACGCCGCCACGCTGGCCGGCGCGCTCCTCTTCGCCGCGCTGCTCCGCCTCGCCCTCCGACGCGGCGCGCTCCGCCGCCCGATCCTGCTCGCCTGGATGATCGCAGGCGCGCTTCCGGCGCTCCACGTGGCCCTGGTCTGGTGCGGGCTGCTCGCGGACGCCCATCTCCGGCTCGCGCGGCCCTGGGGCGCGCTGCTCGCGGCGGGCGCCACGTCGTTCATCGCGCTCCGGTACCTCGGGCTCGCGCTCGCCTCGGCGCGCGCCCGCAGGCAGGGGGCGTGGCGCGCGCGGCTCGGTGACCTCCTCACCCCCTTCGCGGCGTTCGCGGCGGCCATGGCCGTGGCCGGGCCCGAGATTGGCCGGCCGCTCGACCGGCTCACCGTCCTGCTCGCGATCGATCGCAGCCGCTCGATCGACCTCGTGCCGCGCGCCGACCAGCGCGTCGCGCAGGAGCTCTCCGTCGCCGAGCTCGGCATGCGCGAGGACGACCGGATCGCCACCATCGTCTTCGCCGCCAGCGCGGCGACCGAGGATCCGCCGCGCCCGCGCTCGCAGCTCCCCGCCCCGCAGCGGGTCGCGCTCGGCCGCGACGGGACCGACCTCGCCGCGGGCATCCGCCGCGCCCTCGCCGAGGTGCCGCCCGACTCCGCGGCGCGCGTCGTGCTGCTCACCGACGGGGTCGCCACCCGCGGCGACACGATGGCCGCGGCCGCGGCCGCCGTCGCCGCCGGCCTGCCGATCGACGTGCTCCCGCTGGAGCAGCGGCGGGTCCCCGACATCCGCGTGGTCGCCCTCCGCGCGCCCGCGCGGGCCGACGAGGGCGAGGCGCTCGATCTGCGGCTCGTCACGTCGTCGCCGTCCCTGGCCGAGGTCGAGATCCGCCTGCGCCGCGACGGCGAGCTCATCGCCCGCGCCGACGCCTCGATCGCCGCGGGGGAGGACGTGCTGCGCATCCGCGAGAAGGCGCCGGGGCCGGGGCTGCACCGCTACGACGTCGAGATCACCGCGAAGGATCCGAGGCTCGACGAGGCCGCCGAGGACAACGCGGGGAGCGCGTTCCTGCGCGTGCGCGGGGCCGCGGCCGCGCTCGTGCTCGAGGGCGACGCCGGGCAGGGCGCGTTCGTCGCGCGGGCGCTCGCGGACGGCGCGTTCCGGGTGGACGAGGGAGATCTGAGCCGCGTCCCGGCCGATCTCGGGACGCTCGCCGGCTACGACGTGGTGGTGCTCAGCGACATCCGCGCGGCGGACCTGTCGCCGGGCCAGATCGACGCGCTCGCGAGCTACGTCCGCGACCTCGGCGGCGGCCTGCTCCTGATGGGCGGCGATCGGAGCATGGGGCCGGGCGGCTACGCGCGGACGCCGCTCGAGGAGGTCTCCCCCGTCTCGTTCGATCTGAAGCAGGAGCGCCGCCGGGCGAGCCTGGCCGAGGTGATCGGCATCGACATCTCCGGCTCGATGGCGGCGACCGCCGGCGCCCACACGAAGCTCGAGCTCGCCAACGAGGCCGCGTCCCGGTCGGCGTCGCTGCTCGGCCCCGGCGACCGGCTCGGCGTCGCGCACGTCGACACGGCGGTGCAGTGGAGCGTGCCGCTCGGGCCGGTCGCGGACAAGGCCGCGATCGACAGGGCAATCCGCGCCG
Source organism: Sorangium sp. So ce590 (assembly GCF_051521365.1). NCBI lineage: Bacteria > Pseudomonadati > Myxococcota > Polyangiales > Polyangiaceae > Sorangium > Sorangium sp. So ce590. Next base: position 726,164 of record NZ_CP150346.1, on the reverse strand, counting down.
TGGGCCCGGGCGGCGGCGGGATCTTCGTCGACATCACGCTCGAGGCGGCCTACCGCGCGCTCGACCGGGACGGCTCGAACCTGAAGCACGTGCTGCTCTTCGCCGACGGGTCGGACGCGGAGAACATGGGGCCTTGCCGCGCGATGGTGGAGGCGGCGATGCGCCGCGGGATCACGACGAGCGTCGTGGCGCTGGGCCAGGGCGGCGACGTGCCGGAGCTGGAGACGCTGTCGCGCCTCGGCGGCGGCCGCTTCTACCTCGTCGAGGACGCCGGGCGGCTGCCCGCGGTGTTCACGCAGGAGACCATCCTCGCGGCGAGGAGCGCGATCGTGGAGGAGCCGTTCCACGTGGCGCTGGGCGCGCCGTCGTCGATCACGGCCGGCGTGCCGTTCGGCGAGGCGCCGCCGCTCGCGGGCTACGTGGTGACGGTCCCCAAGAGCCGGGCGACGGTGCTGCTGTCCGGGCCGGAGGGGGATCCGGTGCTCGCTGTGTGGTCGGCGGGGCTCGGCCGGGCCGCGGCGTTCACGAGCGATCTCAAGGGCCGCTGGGGGGCGGCGTGGACGCGCTGGCCCGGCGCGGCGCGGATGATCGCGCAGGCGGCGCGCGACGTGACGCGCAAGGCGGAGGATCCGCGCGTGCGCCTCGAGGCCGACGCGTCGGGCGGCGAGCTGTCGGTGCGGGCGAGCGTGATCGGCGACGACGGGCGGGCGCAGTCGTTCCGCCGGCTTGTCGTGCACGTGGCGGGGCCCGACGGCTTCGCGCGCGAGCTCCCGCTCGAGGCGACGGGCGCGGGGGCGTACATGGCGACGCTGCCGCTGTCGCGGCCGGGGACGTACGTGGCGGTGGCCCGGGACGAGCTCACGGGGGAGGCCGTCGGGACCACGGGGGCGGCGATGACGGCCGGCGAGGAGCTGCGCCCGACGGGCAGCGATCTGTCGCTGCTCGGGCGGATCGCGGAGTTCACCGGGGGCAAGCGGCGCGACACGCTCGCGGGGATCTTCGACGACCGGGCGTCGAAGCGCTTCGCGTACCGGGACGCGACGCCGGGGCTGGTCGGCTTCGCCGCGCTCGCGCTGCTGTTCGCGGTGGCGGCGCGGCGGCTCGCGCTGCCGGAGGCGGCGGGGGCGTGGGCCGCGCGGGCGGGAGAGCGGCTGCGGGCGAGGCGGTGGGGAGCCGCGGCGGAGGCGGCCGGCGCGGGGGAGACGGTGGGGGCGCTGCTGTCGGCGCGGGAGCGGGGGCGCGGGCGGCGCGAGGGCACGCAGGCGGGACCCGCGCTGCGGGATGACGGCCGCGGCGGGGGCGAGGGCCGCGGCGGGGGCGAGGGCCGCGGCGGGGGCGGGCCGACGTGGACGGCGCCCCCGCCGAGGCCGGCGCAGACGGGATGGGGGGCGCCGCCCGAGGGGCCCGTGCAGCCGGGGTCGCCGGCGCAGCAGGCAGCCGCGCGGCCGGAGCAGCGCGGAGCGGCCGGAGCGCCGGCGGCGGGGCGAAGCACGCACGGGACAGCGGCCCCCGCAGGCCGCGAGGCGGCGCGCGAGGAGCGGCCGCTCAGCGCGGCGGAGAAGATCCTGGCGCGTCGCCGCGGGCGCCCGTGACATGGCCTGTCGGCCGCTCATCACGGGCTCGGGGACGAAAAAACCGACAGGTCACATGGCCGGCACGAAGCGCAGCGACGCGAGGCGCAGCAGCTCGCCCGTGCCGCCCGTCACCTTCAAGTAGACCTCGTGGGTGCCAGCGGTGGGCTTCACGTCGCACGTGGTGGTCACCCACTCCTCCCAGCCGCCGGTGCCGGGGATGTTGCACGTGCCGATCGCCGAGCCACCGGCCAGCGGATCGATCCAGACCTCGACGGCGCCGCCTTGCCCGGCGCTCGCGGCCTTCAGCTCGATGGCCTTCGAGCTCACTCCGCCGCTGCCGAGGTCGACGCTGCCATACATGGCCCAGTCGCCGTTCTCCAGCTCGCCCAGCACCGATCCCGCCGACTCGCTCGACACGACGCCGGCGCCGGACTCCTGGTCCGCCTCCGCGGCCGGGATCGGGGTGAGACCGTCGCGGTAAACGAACAGGTCGAAGTCGGCGCTCTTGTTGGTCGCGAACATGCCAGCCTGGTTGCCAATCCAGGTGTGGGCCATGGCATAGAAGTGGTCGAGCGTGGAGAGGTCGATCTCGGCGCCTACCTGGGTCCAGTCGACGCCATCGGAGCTGAACCAGCCCGTGGCCATGTGGCCGGCGCGGACCAGCTTCAGCCAGACCGTCGCGCCGGAGGGGGCCGGGACCGATGCGCCCACCACGACCGGCTCGGCGAGCTCGGTGTACGCTCCCCCCTCTTCGCTCGGGGGCATCACCGAGCGCGAGCGGAAGGAGAACCGGATCTTGTCGGCGTTGTCCTCCATGACCCGCGCCACGGAGGCCTCCATGATGGCGGGAAGCATGAACTTCTCGTCGCTGGCCATCCACGTCGGGGCAGAGAGCACCTGCTCGTCCTGCCAGTAGCCGTTGCCCAGCCGGACGCCGGCCGCGTCGCCGTCGGCCTCGGGCGTGAACTCCATCTTCACGATCATGGTGCTCGAACGCAGCGCGTCCTTCTGCACCACCCACGTGGTCTCTTCAGCACCCGGCTTGATCCGCAGCCACTCCGGGCGGTCCGTCACCGAGTACCTGTCCTCCGACCGGCCGTAGGAGGTCCAGGCAGGTCCGATCTTGTCCGACGAGAACTCGTCGTTCACGGGCAGCAGGAAGGGCACGTCGCTCCGCGGCAGCTCGGGCGCCGGCAGATCGCGCACCTGGGTCGCGAACCGCGGGACCGGGATGGTCTGCCCGCCCACTTCCTGCTCGACCCAGTCCATCGACAGGAGCAGCCCTTCGCGGCCCAGCCCCATCCATTCGCCGTTCTTCCAGTCCTGGGTACCCACCTCGCTGCAGTCGTACGAGTGAGCAAAGGCCCACCAGGTGCCATCCTCGAGCTCGAGCGGAGCCGTGATGTGCTGCACGCCAGCGTACGGCTCCTCGCCGGTCAGGACATAGCCGAGCCACGTCCAGTCCTCGGAGGTGCTGCCGGCCAGCTTCTTCGAAGCCCAGGCGTGCAGCTGCCCGCCGCAGGCCGTGTGGGTCGACACGAAGTAGTAGTACCACTCGCCGCGCTTGGCCATGGTCGGCCCCTCGGCCCACTTGCTCCAGTCAGGATCGGTGAAGTCCCCGCAGCCGCCGGTCTCCTGGTCCCAGTTGATGAAGCTCAGATCGATTGTCGACTCCGGCACCAGCATCCCGGTGGCAGGATCGATCTCCGTGGCCAGGTTGATGCCAAAGTCGTTGGGATTGTCTGCGTCCCATTTGCACAGTCCATTCTTGATGAGCATGTACGTCTTGCCGCTGTCCGGGTCGATGAACACGGAGTTGTCGGAGCCGGTCCCTCGTTCGTACGAGGTCTCGCTGCCGGGCGGCGTGTAGGGGAAGACGTCGACCTTGGTGGGCTCTGACCATGGGCCCGCGAGGCTCGGCGCCGAAGAGAAGTGCTGGGTGGCCCCGATGGAGTAGTAGACCCGGTACACATCATCGGCCTTGGTGATGAAGCCGCCCCAGGTGCCCTGGCCAGGGCCCGTCTGCTCGTCCAGCGCGGTCGCGGTGGAATTGACCACCCGGGTCACGCGCTCCCAGCGCACGAGATCCGTCGAGCGCAGGATCTCGAAGGCCGGCATCATGTGGAAGGTGGACCCGACCAGGTAGAAAGCGTCGCCTTCCCGGTAGATGTTCAGGTCCGGGTGATCCCCGGGTAGGACGGGGTTCTGGTAGGTCGTGGGCTCGAAGGCCGCGCCGAACGTGGCCGTCAGCGTCTTGTCCGCGTCCAGGGAGATGGTCACGGGGTTGTCCAGCCCGGCGCCGGCGCCACTCCATCCCAGGAAGTTGCGGCCCGCGGCGGGCGTCGCGCTCACGGTCACCCAGGTGCCAGACGGGTACGTGTAGGTTCCAGGCGCGGGATCGGTCGTGCCCTCGCCGCCGGTCTCGATGGTGAGCGTGTAGCTCGAATCGCCGCTCTCTCCGCACGCCGCGACAAGAGACCCGATCAGGAGAATCGCCATGACAGGCGCGCTGCATCGTTTCATCGTCTGCTCCTCACCGGCGCCGTGCCGGCGCCATGGTTGTCCCTCGGGTATCGGCAGCGACCGTCCGAACCTCGAAGACCGTCACCCGGTAATAATCCGCCAGCGCCACATGTGAGCGCTAACACGACCTGCAAGATGCTCACTTGCACTCCTCACGTCGCGCGTCAAACGGTTTATATCGCCCTGATAGATACCGTCGAGAAGCACGACGTGTAGACGTGTAGATGGGGGTTCAATCGGAGGTCGCTCGACGCGCGTTGCCCCACCGTCACGGAGCCGGTCGTGATCGGAGGAATCCCCTCAGCATGACGACCCCGGTCGTGGGCAAAGCCGAAGCGGCCGGGGTGGGCGTTACGCGCTCGCTCCCCCGGCGTGCTCCGGCGCTCTCGGGTGCCCGGGCGGGAGCCCGAGGCGCTGCCGCACCTGCGCGAGGCCGACGCCGACGCCGCCGGCGGCGAGCGCGAGCGGCCAGGGCTTTCCGGTCGTCTGCTGGATGAACGCGCGCACCCGCCCCACGTCCTCGAGGACCGGCGTCAGCTGAGCCGGATCGTCGAAGTTGTTCACGAAGGCGTTCGCGAGCGCCTGCTGCCGGCTCGCGTTGTCCGCCCGCCCGTCACTGCCGTACTGCGCGAAGAGGAGGTGGAAGATCCCTGCCGACGCTCCCGAGAGGAGGAGGTTGTTGAACCGGTCGGAGGGCCCGCCGTGCCGCGCATAGAAGCGATCGAAGGTGCGCGTCATCCATTCGGCGTCGAAGGGGCGGTCGCCGTGCTGCACGATGCACTCGACCAGGTTGCGCGCCATCTTGTTGCCGCTGTTGGCCCCCTGGCCGCCGATCGGATCGAGCGACATCGCCGTGTCGCCCAGCGACGTCACGATCCGCCCGGAGGGCAGCCGCCCGACGGGCTTGCGCACCGCCGGGACGACCCGCCCTTTCTGCCATCCATGCTTGTCCGACAGCTCGGCTGTCCTGAACCACTCATGGTCCCAGGGGATGAGCTCCTTCACCAGCTCCTTCGTGATCGCGAGGATCTCTTCTCCCGACGTCGCGCCCTGGAACCGGTCCATCGGCCCTCCGGGGATCGCCTCGACGATGCAGCTCCAGCTCGGTCCCACGTCCTTGTGGTGGTAAGGCACCCAGAACGCCTCCCCGAGGCCCCCGAACAGGTTGAACTTGACCGGGATCAGCGGGATGCCGTCGAACCCGAGCTTCGGTCCCGTCACGCAGATCATGACGAGGTTGCGCTGCGCCTCGGTGTGGACGCTGCGCCCCGCGTCGCGCTCGAACAGGCTGCACAGGTCGCCTCGTCCAGCGGCGACGATGGTGAGATCGCTCTCCGCCGCGATCGCGTCGAGCCGCGGGACCGTGACGGGCTCGATGACGATCTTGCCTCCCCGTTGCTCCAGCTCGAGCATCCACCGGTGGCTCTGGAGCCGCAGGTCGATCGCCATGAACGGCCGCTCCAGGCGGCCTGCCAGCGTCAACAGGCGGTTGCCCGGGGCGGGGCACGCGGTCAGCTGAATGCCCCGGCCCGGGGGCGCGGCGTCCTCCCAGAAGGCCAGGCCGAGCTCGCGCTCGAACTCGAGCGCCCTGTCGAACCGGGCTGCGCTTCCGGTCGGCTTCGATTCGTTCAGCCACTGCTCTGGCGTGCGATCCGAATAGAGAGTCACATCGTAGCCGGCCTTCACGAGGGCGTGCGCCGCGAGCAGGCCAGCCTGTCCAGATCCCACGATAGCCATCTTCCGCATGAGCACCCCTCGGATTGTGTTGGTCGGCGATCGCCTCACGACGACGCGCGCTGAGCCGTCCAAGTCGGTTCGCCGCCAGGGCACCGGGGGCGTCGCGAGCAAGGGAAGCCCAGTCAAGAGAGACCGTATCACCTCGACCAGGAGCGCCGGAAGCCTCCCGCGAGATGCCCGACGACCGCGTCATGGTCCGCTCCACCGGAGAGAGCCCTCGGGGGGAGGGGGTGTCGCGCGGGGGGCCGAGGGGCAGGGCCCCACGAACCCGAGCGCCGGCCCGCGTCGCAGCGAGTCGCTCATGGACTTGGCACCTCCGTGCAGGAGGCAATTGCCACCACGAGGCGCGAGTTCGTGGGAGGGGGCCCCTCGACCCCCCGCGCGACACCCCCTCCCCCCGAGGGCTCCCCTGCAGCGCGCGGAGGCCGCCCCGCACCGAGGCCGCCCTGCGAGGCCACCCCCCACCGAGGCCGCCCGCCGGTTGCGAGGCGCAGCGCCTTGGAGTAGCGTCCGCGCCGCCGCAGGGCCGGGCGATGTCGCTCGCCCAGCTCCAGCGGACGAGCCGGGCATCAGGTGCGCGCCCCGGCTCGCGCGGCCCCCACCGCGCACTGGAGACGAGAATGGCCCGAGGCTCGACAACCACGCACCGCGAATCGGACGCCGCCGAATCGCTCATCGGAAGGGGCGCCCGCATCCGCGGGCGCGTCCACGGCGACGGCTCGCTCCGGGTCGAGGGGAGCGTCGAGGGGAACATCCAGCTGGCCGGCGATCTCGAGATCGAGGACGGAGCGTCGGTCACCGGCGACGTCGAGGCGAGCTCGCTCGTCGTCTCCGGACAGCTCACGGGCGACGTGACGTCGCGCGGCCCCGTCACCATCCGGGCGACCGCGCAGTACGCCGGGAACGTGGGCGGCAGCGAGGTGATCCTCGAGGAAGGCGCGGCGTTCGCCGGCCGCATCGAGGCGGAGTTCGACCTGCCGGCCGAGCTCTCGGAGCGGACCGGCGGGCGCGCACAGAGCCCCCGACGCGAATCGGCGGGGCGGTAGCGCGCGTTGACGGACGGAAAATCGCGCCGCCAAGGCGCGACGAGGAGCACGAACGTGGCGGGTACGATCATCGGAAACGGGCTCACGATCGAGGGCGAGATCACCTCCGACGAGGAGGTGATCGTCGCCGGGACGGTGCGCGGAAAGCTCACCGTCGAGGGGCCGCTGACCATCGACGCAGGGGCGCTGGTCGAAGCGGACATCGGGGCGGCGTCGCTCCAGGTGGGCGGCAACGTGACCGGCAACGTCACGGCAGCCGACCGCGTGGACCTCCTCGCGGGCGGTCGCCTCGTCGGCGACGTGAAAGCGTCGCGGCTGACCATCGCGGACGGAGCCTCGTTCAAGGGCAACGTCGACATGGACGTGTAGCCGATGGCCGCCCAGTCCTCGATCGGGCCGACGACGGCCATCCGCGGCAACGTTCAGGGCGACGGGGATCTCGAGATCCTCGGCCACGTCGAGGGGAGCGTCGTCATGACCGGCGACGTCACCATCGGCGAAGGCGCGCTCATCCAGAGCGACGTCCGGGGGCGGCGCGTGGTCGTCCGCGGCTCGGTCGCCGGGAACATCTCCGGCGAGGAGGCCGTGATCCTCGAGCCCGGCGCGCGCGTCGTCGGCGACCTCGGCGCGCCGCAGATCGGCATCCAGGCCGGCGCGCTGGTGCGCGGCAACGTCACCACCGGCGCGCCGCTCGCCGCGGCGCCCGCCCCGGTCCGGGCCGCCGCCGCTGCGGTTGCGCCGCGCGCAGCGGCCGCGCCTGCGGCTGCGCGGCCGGCGCGGGCCGCGGCGGAGCAGCGCGCGCCGGCGCCGGCCGCGCGGCCTGCGGCCCGCCCCGCGCCGGCGCCTGCGCGCCCCGCGCCTGCGCCCCGCCCCGCGCCGGTCGAGGCGAGGCCCGCGCCTGCGCCCGAGCCGCGCCTCGCGGCGGTGCACGACGACGAGGAGGCCGACCTGTCGGCCTCGGCCGCCGGCGAGGGCGACGAGCCCGACGCGGCGGAGAGCGCCGGCGGGCCGCCGCCGCCCGTCGTCCCCGCGCTCCGGAAGGGGGCCGCGAAGGCGTCGCTCCGCAAGCGGGGCGGGCGGTGAGCGTTGCCGGCGCCTCGGAGCGGGAGCGGCTCGTCGCGCTGCTGCGCGAGCGTTCGTTCGAGCAGAAGCGCGTCGTCCTCGCGTCCGGTCGCGAGAGCGACTTCTTCATCGACTGCAAGCAGTCGGTGCTGACGGCCGAGGGCCACGCCCTCGTCGGCTCGCTGATGTTCGAGGCGCTCGACGCGCTCCCCCGGTGCGAGGCGGTCGCCGGCGTCGAGCTCGGCGGGTGCCCCCTCGCGAGCGCGGTGTCGCTCACGAGCTTCCTGCGCGGCCGCCCCCTCCCCGCGCTGTACGTGCGCAAGGACGTCAAGGACCACGGCTCGCGCCGCCTCGTCGAGGGGGATCGCGGGCTCGTGCCCGGGATGCCCGTCGCGATCCTCGAGGACGTGATCACGACGGGCGGCTCGACGCTGAAGGCGGTCGAGAAGCTGCGCACCGCGGGCGCCTCGGTGGTCGGCGTGATCGCCCTCGTCGACCGCCTCGAGGGCGGCGCCGACGCCATCCGCGCCGCGGGGCTGCCGCTCGTCGCGCTCTGCACGCGCCGCGACTTCCTCCCGGACAGCCCGCTCGCCTGAGGCGGACGGCCGCCCGGCGGGGCGGCGCGCTGCTGCGCCGCCTCCGCGCCGCCGCGCGCTACTCCGCCGCCTTCGCCTGCGGCTCGCCGAGGAGCGGATAGCCGAGCGCCTCGCGCTGCGCGAGGTACGTCTCCGCGACCGCCCGCGCGAGCGCGCGGACCCGGCCGATGAAGCGCTGCCGCTCGGTCACGCTGATGGCGCCCCGCGCGTCGAGCACGTTGAAGCGGTGCGCCGCCTTCACGACGAAATCGTAGGCGGGGAGCACGAGCGCCTTCTTCGGATCGATCGCCGCCCCCTTCGCCGCCGGATCCGCGCCCCGGTAGAGGAGCCGCTTCACCTCGGCCTCGCACACGTCGAACGCCGCGAAGTGCTCGGGGATGTCGGCCTCCTCGAAGTTGTAGGTCGACCACTCCCACTCCGCGCGCTGGTAGAGATCCCCGTAGCGCACGACCTCGCCGCCTCTGTCCGAGTAGACGACGTCGTAGATGCTGTCCTTGTCCTGCAGGTACATCGCGATCCGCTCGAGGCCGTACGTGAGCTCGCCCGAGACGGGGCGGCAGTCGATCCCGCCGATCTGCTGGAAGTAGGTGAACTGCGAGATCTCGAGCCCATCGATCCACACCTGCCAGCCAAGCCCCCACGCCCCGAGGGTCGGCGACTCCCAGTCGTCCTCGAGGAACCGGACGTCGTGATCGAGCGGGTTCGTGCCGATCGCGCGCAGCGACTCCAGGTAGAGGTCCTGGATATCGATCGGGCTCGGCTTGAGGATCACCTGGAACTGGTGAAACTGCTGCATACGGTTCGGGTTCTCCCCGTAACGACCGTCCGCGGGCCGCCGGGAAGGCTCGACGAACGCCACATTCCAGGGCTCGGGGCCGAGCGCGCGCAGGAACGTCGCCGGGTTGAAGGTGCCAGCGCCGACCTCCGAGTTGTACGGCTGCACGATGAGACAGCCACGATCGGCCCAGAACTTCTGCAGGGTGAGAATGAGGTCTTGAAAGGTCATGGTGGGAGGGCCGGTTCTTAGCCTGGATCGCCCGCGCAGGCGACGCCCCGCGAAGGATCCCCCGCGCGGTCCGCCCGATGGGCGGTCTTCCACGTGGGCGCGCGCCGCGCGCCGCACGCCCACGTGGAAGACCGCCTCGGCCGCCCTCCCCGGCGTACCCCGTCGAGGACGGCCCCGCCTCGGCCCCCGCTGACCCCGCGCGCCGCTTGCGCTCGGTCGACGCGCGGCGTAGCTTCCCGCGCAATATATGGGCTCCCATGCATCTCCACCAGCGCGGCGGAAGGCCGCCGAGCAGCAGGCCCCCGGCGGGCCGGACGCGCAGCGGGTCATGGACGCGATCCGCGCCATCGTGCAGCGCCTGCGCGTCTCCTCGCGCGCGTGCGAGCGGCGTCTCGGCCTGAGCAGCGCGCAGCTGTTCGTGCTGCAGCAGCTCGACCAGGCGGCCGCCGCGTCGGTCGCCGAGCTCGCGCGGCGCACGCTCACCCACCAGAGCTCGGTCTCGGTCGTGGTGACGCGCCTCGCCGAGCGCGGGCTGGTCACCCGGCGCCCCTCGCCGGAGGACGCGCGCCGGACCGAGATCTCGCTCACCCCTGCCGGTCGCGCGCTGCTCCGCCGCGCGCCGCGCACCGTGCAGGCCGAGCTCGTCTCCGCCGTGGACCGCCTGCCGGAAGACGAGCGCCGCGGGCTCGCGCAGAGCCTCACCACCCTCGCCCGCGCGCTCGGCGCCGGCGACGAGGCCCCGCCCCTGTTCTTCGAGGGCGAAGAAGCCCTCGCCGCCGCCGCCCGAGACGAGAGCGAGAGCTGACATGTCGAGCGTGAACCCCCCCCACACCGCGGCCGCCGAGAGCATCCCGGTCGCCCCCTCGATGGGCCCGGCCCTCGAGGTCCTCCACGTCCCCGCCCCCAGGGCCGCCGTCGACCGGCGCGTCGTCCTCGTGAGCGGCCTCGCGATCGCGATCGCCGGCGTCGCTTTCCTCGCGGCGGAGCTGCTCACCGCGCTCATCGCCGTCATCACGAACCTCGCGTTCTTCGGCCGGCTGTCCGCCGCGCCCGCGTCGCCCGCCGAGCACCAGGTGGGCGCGCTCGTGCTCGTCGTGCCGATCGCCGGCGCGCTCGTCGTCGGCGTGATGGCGCGCTACGGCTCCCAGGCGATCCGCGGCCACGGGATCCCGGAGGCGATGGAGCAGGTGCTCTTCAACCAGAGCCGCATCCCGCCGCGGATGACGCTGCTCAAGCCGCTCTCCGCGGCGATCGCGATCGGCACAGGCGGGCCGTTCGGCGCGGAGGGGCCCATCATCGCGACAGGCGGTGCGCTCGGCTCGCTCGTCGGGCAACTGCTCCGGACCACCGCGGACGAGCGCAAGACGCTGCTCGCCGCGGGCGCGGCGGCGGGCATGTCAGCGACCTTCGGGAGCCCGGTGGCGGCCGTGCTGCTCGCGATCGAGCTCCTGCTCTTCGAGTACCGCCCGCGCTCGGTGATCCCCGTCGCCTTCGCCGCCGCCACGGCCGCCGCGGCGCGCCTGGCCGCGGGCCAGACCGCGCCGGCGTTCGAGATGGCGGCCGTGGCGCCCTCGACCGGCCCCGCGCTCGCCTTCTACATCGCGCTCGGCGCGGCGCTCGGCGTCGCGGCGATGGGCGCGACCCGCGCGATCTACGCGATCGAGGAGGCGTTCGAGCGGCTGCCCCTCCACTGGATGTGGTGGCCGGCGATCGGCGCCGTCGCGATCGGCGCGGTGGGCTACGTCGCGCCGCAGACGCTCGGCGTGGGGTACGACAACATCGACGACATCCTGAGCGGCCACCTCGCGCTCGCCGCGCTCGTGTCGCTCTCGGTGCTGAAGTTCGTCTCCTGGTCGATCGCGCTCGGCAGCGGCACCTCGGGCGGGACGCTCGCGCCGCTCTTCACCATCGGCGGCGGGCTCGGCGCGATCCTCGGCCTCTCCGCCGCCGCGCTCTTCCCCTGGCTCGGCGTGGACGCGCGCGTCGCCGCGCTCGTCGGGATGGCGGCGATCTTCGCGGGCGCCTCCCGGGCGCTCCTCGCCTCGGTCGTCTTCGCGTTCGAGACGACCCGGCAGCCGATGGGGCTGCTGCCGCTGCTCGGCGGCTGCAGCGCGGCGTTCCTCGTCTCGAGCCTGCTGATGCGGCACTCCATCATGACCGAGAAGCTCGCCCGCCGCGGCGCGCGCGTGATGGTCGAGTACGCGGCCGATCACCTGGCGCAGATCACCGTGCGCGACGCCGGCTCCCGCCCCGCCGTGACGCTCGCCGCCGACGACACGGTCGAGGCGGCCCGCGCCTTTCTGCTGTCGCAGGCGGAAGGCTCGCGCCACCAGGGCTTCCCGGTCGTGGACCGCGGAGGGGAGCTCGTCGGCGTGGTCACCCAGCGCGATGTGCTCACCGAGCAGCCCGGCGCGCTCGCGATCCGCGACCTCATCCGGCGGCCGCCCGCCGTGGTGTTCGACGATAGCTCCCTCCGCGAGGCCGCCGATCACATGGTCACCGAGGGCGTGGGGAGGCTCCCTGTCGTGTCCCGGCAGGCGCCCCGCAAGGTGCTCGGGATGCTGACGCGCAGCGACCTGCTCGACGCGCACCGGAGCCGGATCGAGGCCGCGCAGCGCCGCGAGCCGGCGCTCACAGCCGCGACCCATGGCGAAAGCCAGGTGATCCCTCCCCGGACTGCCGGTGGCGCAGGCGGGCGGAGCTAGTCGACGAAGTACTTGCGATCGCCCGCGAGCCCCTGCTCGAGCGCGGCCATGCCCTCGGAGACGTCGAGCTTCACGCCCTCGCGCTGGAAGCTCATGCCCATGGCGTAGAGCGTCTTGAACAGGTTGTGCGAGCGGCACTGCTCGCCCATCTGGCCGACGCGCACGATGTTCAGGCCGAAGGCGCCCGAGATCTCGACGCGGAAGGCCTTGGTCATGTACTCGCGGATCCGGGCGCTGTCGGCGCCGGCCGGCAGCTTGATGGCGAGCACGCTGTTGAGGCGCACGTCCTTCGAAGCGAACAGCTCGAGCCCCATCGCCTCGAGGCCCGCCTGCATCGCCAGGGAGCTCATCTCGTGGCGGCGGAACCGCCGCTCGAGCGTCTCCTCGCAGACGAGGCGCAGCGCCTCGTGCAGCGCGAGCACGCCGGGCACCGGCGCGGTGTAGTGGTACTGCTGGTAGCCCCAGAACCGCTGCGCGCGCGTGGCGTCGTAGCACCAGTGCGGGCGCGGCGAGGGGCGCTCCTCGACGACCTTCCACGCGTCCTGCGAGAACGCACAGGCCGACACGCCCGGGATCGACGACAGCGCCTTCTGGCCGCCGACGATGCCGACGTCGATGCCCCACTCGTCCATGTGCACCGGCATGGCCGTGAGCGTGACCACCGCGTCGACGATCGTGAGGGCGCCCTGCGCCTTCGCGAGCTTGCAGATCTCCGGCAGCTCCACCATGCGGACGCCGCAGGACGTCTCGCCGTGCGCCATCGTGACCACGTCGTAGCGCTGCTTCTTCATCGCCTCGCGCACATCCGCGAGCGTCACGGGCCGGCCGGGCGGCCCCTCGAGGAAGGTCACGTCGGCGCCGACGCCGAGCGCCATCTCGCCGAGGCGCCCGCTGAACGTCCCCACCTTCAGGCAGAGGACCTTGCGCCCGGGCCAGCACAGGTTCGAGACGGCCATCTCCATCGCCGCGGACGCGGGCCCGGCAATGCCGATGATCTTGTCGCTGCGCGTCTGGAACGCGTAGGCCGCCATGTACTTCACGTTCTGGATGACGCGGTCCATGGTGGGGCCGAGGTGATTGATGATGACCCCGTTCGCCTGGGCGACCGCCTGCGGGATGGGCACCGGACCGGCGCCCATGAGGAGCAACGGCTCGGATGGCAGGATCGCGGCGAGGGGCGTGATCGGCGGGGGCAGAATGGAGAACGACATGGCAGGACCTTGGGCGGGAGCGCGGAGCGCGCTAGCAAGCCCAGAGCATCCTGCCGCGTCAAGCTCTACCGGGCAAGAAGCTCTACCGGGCAAGCCGGCCAGAGGCGGTCCTGCTCGTCGCACGACCCTGGGGGGATGAGCCATGCGACGAGCAGGGCCCCCTCCGGCCCACCGCGGGGGGGAGGAGAGCGCCGCGGCGCCTGAGCCCGAGAGACGGGCTCATGGACAGCGACGCCTCATCCACCGCTCGTCGTGCGGTCGACCCGAGGTGATCCGAGACGCCACAGGGTACTGCAGCGGAGCGGGAGCTCCGCCACGTCGCGCCCCGGGACGAGCTCGGGCGTAGCGCCTCACGAGAGGGTCAATCGACCCTTTCATACCGCCGAACGGCGCCGCGCGATCGCCTGATACCCGGCGGTGAGCAGGATGGCGCCGATCAGGGACATGAAGAACCCCGCCGGCTCGCCCTCACGGTACATGAAGAGCATGCGGCCGAGCAGCCCGCCGACGAAGGAGCCGACGACACCGATGATCATCGAGACGACCCACCCGCCAGGCTCACGCCCCGGGACGATAAGGCGGGCCAGAGCGCCGATGACGAGGCCGAACAGGAGAAAGAGAATGAACGACATGATGAACCTCCCGGATCGGAGCGAAGCGCTCCTGGTTGCTATGCAGCCTGTTCAGCAAGCGCCGCGCCATGCCGTGGAGTCCGGCCTCTCCACAGGCCCACAGGCGAGCTGAACGCCGCGGACAGAGCGCCGGGTCACCTTTCCCGTCGCGAGATTCGACCGCGGCGCAGAATGCGTTCTGGAGAGCCAGGACGGTCGGACTGCGCTGTGGGACTGCTTGCTTGAGGGCAGCGTGGCGTATTGCCTCAGGCGAGCTGAAAAACAGGGGGCGGGCGAGGTAGCCTGCCCCATTCGCCCTCACGACCTCGACAAGACCCGGCGCGCCGCGGTGGCGCGGCGGTTGCTAGGTTCAGATGTTGCCAGGTGCAGAGATCATGGCGCACCGCAGACATGTTCTACGGGTGTCCACCCGGAGGAGGGTACAATGAGCAACGCGAGCGACCGTAATGAAGGGGCTGCCGACGAGCTGGGCGGCAAGATCAAGAAGGGCCTCGGCAAGCTGATGGGAGACGAGCAGATGGAAGCGGAGGGCCGCGCCAAGGAGCTCCGAGGAAAGGTCCAGCAGGAGGACGCCAAGGCGGATGAGCGCGCGCAGGGCGCGCTCGAGGAGGCCGCCGGCGCCATCAAGAACCGGATCGGAAAGCTCGTCGACAACGAGCAGATGGCCGCTGAAGGGAAGGCCAAGGAGCTCAAGGGAGAGAACCGGCAGAAGGACAATCAGTAGAGGTCGCCCCCTGCTCGCCCGCAGCAACGGGCGGGCGCTGGCTCGCCCGACGGAAGTCCGGCCGGGGAAGGCCGGACTTCCGTGCAGATTCGCGCCGTCACACCTCGGTCGCCGAGACGCTGTGCCGCTGGAGGAGCTCGCGCAGGTGGCTCCTGTCCATCCGCGCCGCGCGGGCGGCGCGCGAGAGGTTGCCGCCGTTCCCGCGCACGAGCGCCGTCAGATACGTCCGCTCCCAGCGCGCCACGGCGCGCTCCTTCGCCTCTCGGAACGACAGGCTGAGCTCGTCGTCCCGGAGCGCCTCCGGCGCCGAGAGGCCGCTCTCCCTCTCCCCCGAGCCCATCACCGCCTCGCGGAACAGCGCCGGATCGATCATCAGCACCGCGCGCTCCACCGCGCCGCGCAGCTCGCGGACGTTGCCCGGCCAGTCCTGGCGCATGAACGCCTCGAGGAGGTCGCCCGGCGGGCTCTGGTCCGGCCCCTGCGCGAGCTGCCGGTAGAAGTGCGCCGTGAGCAGCGCGATGTCGTCGGGGCGCTCGCGCAGCGCGGGGACGCGGAGCCGGACGATGTTCAGCCGGTAATAGAGGTCCGACCGGAAATTCCCGCGGTTCACCTCCTGGCGGAGATCGCGGTTTGTCGTCGCGATGATCCGGATGTCGAGCTTGATCGGCTCGATCGTGCCGATGCGCCGGATCTGTCGCTCCTCGAGCACGCGCAGGAGCTTCGGCTGCATGTCCAGCGGGAGCTCGCCCATCTCGTCGAGCAGCACGGTGCCGCCCCGCGCGGCCTCGAACGCGCCGGCGCGCGCCGCCTGCGCGCCCGTGAACGCCCCCTTCGCGTGGCCGAAGAGCTCGGCCTCGATCAGCGTCGGCGGGATGGATCCGCAGTCGATCACGACGAACGGCCCGCGCGCGCGCGGGCTGCTCTCGTGGATCGCCTCGGCGAGCAGGCCCTTGCCCGTGCCCGTCTCTCCCTCGATGAGCACCGTCGAGTCCGACGCGGCGATCCGCGGCAGCGCCGCGAAGATGCGGCGCATCGCGGTGCTCTGCCCGAGCACCCGGCCGTACCGCTCCTCGTCGCCGAGCGGCTCGCGGATCTGCTCGGCGAGCGGCTCGAAGCGGAGGGTCGATTGCCCGAGCCCGAGCGTGGCGCCCGGCTGGAGGTAGGCCGCCTCGACGCGGAAGCCGGAGAGGGTCGTGCCGTTCTTGCTGCCCAGATCGCGGAGCAGGAAGCCGCGCGGGGTGACGGTGATCACGCAATGGTGCCGCGACACCGCCCGGTCGGTCAGGATGAGCTGGTTGCCGGGCGCCGTGCCGATCACGAACTCGGTCGCGTCCGACACCTGGGATGACCCGGCGTCGGGGCCGGCCGTCACCTGCACGCGGAAACGGCTGAACGCGATCTCTTTGGAGCGGACATCGAGGAGCGCCGTCTCGGCGCTCGGGTGAACCTTCGGCTCGGAGCCCATCTCGCCAGCCTACCACGACGGTGCGGCGCATGGCCGGGGCCGCCCGGCGATCTTCCCCGGGGCGCGCGGCGCCCTGTCTCGCGAACCGGCCTCGCGGACCGGCTCCCGCACGACCTCCGCGGGCTGCTCGGCGCCGCCCGGGCGCGCCGCGTCGAGGGCGACGGGCGCTCCGGTGCGCGTGGAACGCATCACGCGGCGATCACGGCTCGGCGGGAGATCATGGATAAGACCCTATACCCTCGCCGCCCGACGATCGCGAAAGCGCCCGTGAGCCGCCGCGCGCCGGGCGCGAGAGGCGATGTAACGGGGCCCTCCGCGCCCGCTCGCTCCTCTTGTCGCTGCGGCGCGCGGCGGGTAGAGGTCCCTCCATGATGCGAGGCGCGCTCAGCGATATCACGAGAGCCGTCGGCAACACGCCGATCGTCAAGCTGAACCGGGTCACGGAGGGGATCGAGAGCGACATCTATGTCAAGTGCGAGTACCTGAACCCGGGCGGCAGCCACAAGGATCGGGTCGCGCTGAACATGATCCGCGACGCCGAGGCGAGCGGACTCAGGCCGGGCGGGACGATCGTCGAGGCGACCAGCGGCAACACCGGCGCCGCCCTCGCCATGGTCGCCGCGATCCGCGGGTACAAGTGCGTCTTCGTCATGCCAGACAAGATGTCGCAGGAGAAGATCGCGACCCTGCGCGCCTACGGCGCCCGCGTCGTGGTCTGTCCGACCGCCGTCGAGCCCGACGACCCGCGCAGCTATTACCAGGTGGCGAGGCGCATCGCCGACGAGACGCCGAACTGCTTCTACTCGAACCAGTATCATAACCCCTCGAACCCCGAGGCCCACGTCGGCTCCACCGGCCCCGAGATCTGGGAGCAGTGCGGCGACGAGCTCGACGTCTTCGTCGCCGGCATGGGGACGGGAGGCACCATCAGCGGCGTGGGCAAGGTCCTCAAGCAGCGCAAGCCGAACATCAAGATGGTCGGCGTCGACCCGGTGGGATCGCTCTATTACGATTACGTGAAGACCCAGCGGATCACGAAGCCTTTTGCCTACAAGGTCGAGGGGATCGGCGAGGATTTCTTTCCGAGCACGATGAACCTCGAGATCATCGACGAGATCGTCCGGGTCGACGACAAGGAGTGCTTCCTCATGACCCGGGATCTCGTGCGGCTCGAGGGCCTCTTCGTGGGCGGCTCCGCGGGCGCGGCGGTCGCCGGCGCGATCAAGTATGCGCGGCAGAGCGGGAAGAAAGAGAACATCCTCGTCCTTTTGCCTGACGGCGCGTCCAAGTACATCTCCAAGATCTTCAACGACGACTGGATGCGAGAGAACGGCTTCCTCGAGGAGGACAAGGGCCTCGGGACGGTGCGCGATCTGCTCGCCGTCAAGCCGAGCGGGGCGGTGGTCACCGCCGACGCGAACGCCCGGGTCCGCGACGTCATCGACATGATGAAATCGCACGGGATAAGCCAGCTCCCGGTCACCGAGGACGGCAAGCTGCGCGGGATGGTCCACGAGGTCGACCTGCTGCGGCACCTCGTGAAGGGGAGCGGCACGCTCGACTCGAGCATCGGCGGGCTCGTCGAGAGCGACTATGCGACCGTGACGCCGGCGACGAAGGTCGAGCTCCTGAAGGGCGTCCTGAGCGACGCGAAGATCGCGCTCGTCGTCGACAAGGACACGGTCCTCGGCGTCGTGTCCAAGATCGACCTCATCGACTATCTTGCCCGCAAGGCGACGCCGGCGCTCGGCTGAGCGCCCGGACAGGAGAGGGAGCATCGCGGTGACACAAGACCTCGAGGCGGTGCGGCGCGCGCTGCACGACCATATCGTGAACGAGATCCTCCTTCGCAAGGCGCCGCTCGCCCCGGACGAGGATCTCTTCGAGGGCGGGTCCGGGTTCGACTCCATGTCGCTGACGCGGGTGCTCGTGTTCATCGAGCAGCGCTTCGGCGTGAAGATCCCGGACGAGGAGGTGGACGTCGACGAGGTGTCGACCGTGGACCGCATGGCGCGCTTCGTCGCCGGCCGCATCGCGGCCGCGCAGGGCTAGCGAGGCCGCGGTGGCCGGCCCCTACCGGCTGCGCGTCGAGGACCTGGCCGCGCGCGGCGACGCCGTCGCGCTCGCGTCGCGCGGCGCCGCGGTCACGTACGCCGAGCTCGCGGCGCGCGCGGCGGCCGTCGGCGCGGCGCTCGCCGGGGCGGGCGTGCGCCCCGGAGACCGGGTGGCGCTGCTCTCCTCGGGCCGCGCCCACGACGAGCCGGTGGCGCTCGCCGGGGTGCTCACGGCCGGCGTCGTGGCGGTCCCGCTCGACGCGACCGCGCCGCCCGCGCGGCTCGGGCGGATCGCGCGGGCCCGGGGATGCCGCGCGCTCGTGCTCGACGCCGCCGCCGCGGCCCTCGCCGACGGCATCGGCGCCGAGCTCGGCGGGGGCCTTGCGCGCGTGGAGCTCGACGCCGAGGGGCGGGTGCTGCGCGGGGCGGCGCCCCCAGGCGCGGGCGGCGAAGCCCGCGAAGCCGGGGCGGGCGGCGAAGCCTGCGAAGCCGGGGCGCAGGAGCTCGCGTGCATCCTGCACACCTCCGGCAGCACCGGCGAGCCGAAGCCGGTCCCCATCACCTGGGCCGGGCTCGACGCGTTCACCGCCTTCTGCATCGACCTCATCGGCCTCGCGCCGGCGGATCGGGTCCTCCGCGTGGCCGAGCTCGTCTTCGATCTCGCGTGGTTCGACCACCTCGCGACGCTCCGCGCCGGCGCGACGCTCGCGACGATGGCGCGGCGCGATCTCGCCTCGGGCCGCGCGCTGCGCGACGCGGTCTCGGCGCTCGCGCCGACGGTCGTCTACGGCGTGCCGTCGATGTTCATGAAGCTCGCCGCGGCGCTCCCCGCGGCGGACGCGGGCGCTCCGGCCGGGGCGCTCCCCCCGCCGGTGCGCGCCCTCCTGTTCGCCGGCGAGGTGTTCCCGCCGCGCGAGCTCGCGGCGCTCGCGGCGCGCGTCCCCGGCGCGGCCCTCTACAACCTGTACGGCCCGACCGAGACGAACGTCTGCACGTTTCACCGCGTCGACCGCGCGGCGCTCGACGGGGTGAGCGAGCTCCCGATCGGCGGCGCGTGCCCCTACGCCGCCTGCGCGCTGCTCGCTGAAGACGAGGACGGCCGCATCATCGAGGGCCCTGGCACGGGCGAGCTCGTGGTCTCGGGGCCGACGACCGTCGACGGCGGCCCGTACCGGACGCGCGACCGGGTGGAGCGCAGGGCCGACGGGCTCTTCTACTTCCGCGGCCGCATCGACCGGATGGTGAAGGTCCGGGGCTACCGGGTCGAGCCGGGCGAGATCGAGGCGGCGCTCGCGTCGCACCCGGCCGTGCGCCAGGCCGCCGTGATCGCCGTCGAGGACGCGCGCCTCGGCAAGGCGCTCCGTGGCTTCGTCGCCCTCGCAGGGGACGCGGACGACCACGCGCTCAGGATGTACCTTGCCGAGCGGCTGCCTCCGTACATGGTCCCGGAGAAGATCGTCATGATGGACGAGCTGCCGCGGACCGCGACGGGGAAGATCGATTATCGCGCGCTGCCAGGATGAGCGCCTGCGCGCGCGTCATGCGGCCAGCACGGCCCCTCCCCCGCTTCCGTCGCTCCCCTGAAGGCACAAGGAGACCGTGATGGATGGAGAAGTGGAGAAGCAGGAGGGCGTTCACGCCCGAGCCCGCTGGATGGCCCGACTCCCCGTCCAGGACGGCTCCGACCCGGCACCGCAGCGCTCGACCGGCATGCGGCCTCGCCGAGGTCCTCGTGCGCTGCGGGCGTGCAGCGGTGAGCGCCCCACAGGAGCGATGCGATGCGCGCGTTGACCGTACACCCCGGCGTTCCTGGCTCCGCGCCGCTCTCCCGCTGAGAGGAGCCGCCCCATGCCTTCCCGGATCGAGGACTACGCGCTGATCGGCGATCGTCAGACGGCGGCCCTCGTGGCCCGCGACGGATCGATCGACTGGCTCTGCTTCCCGCGCTTCGACTCGGGCGCTTGCTTCGCGGCGCTGCTCGGCACGCCCGAGCACGGCCGCTGGCAGATCGCGCCGGCCGAGCCCACGCGCAGCGTGCGCCGACGTTACTGGCCCGGCACGCTGATTC
This sequence comes from Sorangium sp. So ce590, assembly GCF_051521365.1. Lineage (NCBI taxonomy): Bacteria > Pseudomonadati > Myxococcota > Polyangiales > Polyangiaceae > Sorangium > Sorangium sp. So ce590. The sequence goes on along the minus strand of NZ_CP150346.1, from coordinate 705,761 downwards.
TCGAGACCGAGCACGAGACCGAGCGCGGCGTGGTCTCCGTCATCGACTGGATGCCGACCCGCGACGCCGCCCCCGACGTGATGCGCCTCGTCGTCGGCCGCCGCGGCGTCGTGCCCCTGCGCCTGGAGCTGATCATCCGCTTCGACTACGGCTGGGTGGTGCCGTGGGTCCAGCGCACCCCCGACGGCATCCGGGCCACGGCCGGGCCCGACACCCTGTTTCTGCACACGCCCGTCCCGCTGCACGGCGAAGATCTGCGGACGGTCGCGGAGTTCACCGTCGCCGCCGGGGACCGCGTGCCGTTCGCGCTCACCTGGTCGCCCACGTATGCGCCCGTGCCCTTCGCCCTCGACCCGGTGCACGAGCTCGACGCCACCGCGGCCTGGTGGCGCGCCTGGTCGGGCCGCTGCACCTACGAGGGCGCCTATCGCGACGACGTCCTGCGCTCGCTCATCACGCTCAAGGCCCTCACCTACGCGCCGACCGGCGGGATCATCGCGGCGCCGACAACCTCGTTGCCCGAGCTGCTCGGGGGCGTGCGCAACTGGGATTACCGCTACTGCTGGCTGCGCGACGCGACCTTCACGCTCTACGCGCTGATGGCTGGCGGCTACCTCGACGAGGCGCAGGCCTTCCGCACCTGGCTCGTCAACTCCGCGGCCGGCGAGCCGGCGAAGCTGCAGATCATGTACGGCCTCTCGGGCGAGCGCCGCATCACCGAGCTCACGCTCGGCTGGCTGCCAGGCTACGAGGGCTCGGCGCCGGTGCGGATCGGCAACGCCGCCTACGATCAGCACCAGCTCGACGTCTACGGCGAGCTGATAGACGCGCTCCACCTCGCCCGGCGCTCCGGGCTGACCCTCAGCGACGACGCCTGGCAGGTGCAGCGGGCGGTGATGGGCTTCCTCGAGACGGCATGGCGCGAGCCCGACGAGGGGCTCTGGGAGATCCGCGGGCCGCGCCGCCACTTCACCCACTCCAAGGTGATGGCCTGGGTGGCCATGGACCGGGCGGTGAGGGCGGTCGAGCGCTTCGGCCTGCCGGGCGATGCGGCCACGTGGCGAAGGCTGCGCGACGAGATCCACGCCGAGGTCTGCGCGCGGGGCTTCGACGGGGGGCTGAACAGCTTCGTGCAGCACTATGGCTCCAAGGACGTGGACGCCAGCCTGCTGATGCTGCCGCTCGTCGGCTTCCTCCCCGCGACCGATCCCCGCATGGTCGGCACCGTGGCCGCCATCCAGGCGCGCCTGAGCCGCGACGGCTTCGTGGAGCGCTACCCGACCCGCTCCGGCGTCGACGGGCTCCCGCCCGGCGAGGGCGCCTTCCTGCTCTGCTCCTTCTGGCTGGCCGACAACCTGGCCCTCCAGGGGCGGGTCGACGAGGCGCGAGCGCTGTTCGAGCGGCTCCTCTCGCTGCGGAACGACGTGGGGCTGCTCGCCGAGGAGTACGACCCGAGCGCCGGCCGGCTGGTGGGCAACTTCCCCCAGGCCTTCTCGCACGTGGGGCTGATCAACACGGCCCGCAACCTCGACCACGCCGGCGGCCCCGCCGAGGACCGCCAGCACCCGTAGGCAGTCCGCAGGAAAGAGCTCGCCGGGCGGCCCGCGCCGCCCGCCCTTCCCTCCGGGGCGCGGGGCGCGCGCGTGGACGGCGCTGGCCTGGCCCCGCTTCAGGCGTCCGACCGCTCCGGGGGCTCGTACGCGCCGGGCTCCTTCCGGAACGCGACCGGGCGACGCGCGATGCGCGTGATCTGGCCGAGCAACGGCAGCGCAGCGCGCATGCGCAAGACTTCGCACAGTGAGCAGGTCCTCGCGCAATTGACGGCCTCCAGCGCGCCACGGCGCGCAACGCGGGACCGTCCCGTAGTGCAGATCAATCGCCTGACGAGCGGCGCGCGGGCCGTGAAGGCTGCCGCGCTCTGCGCCCGAGGGCTGGCCCGAGTGTTGCTCTCCTCGCCGACACGCGGCTTTGACCGGGCACGCAGAGACGAGCTTGCCTTCATCGAGGTCGAAGCGCGCGTTCGCGCGCAGCGCTGTTCATCACCAACACAGGGCATGACCCGCTCATAGCCAATCAGTTCAGGGAGACATCACATGAAATCGACTCATGCTTTCGCAGCCGCCCTCTCTTTCTCTGTGCTCGCCACAAGCGGCTGCGCGATGGATACCGAGGGCGCGACCAGCTGGAGCGAGCTGGAGCTCGAGGGCGCCGACGAGGTGGGCGAGGCGCTGCAGCCTCTCACCAACTCGCCCGCGACCACCGCAGAGCGGTGGATCGTGAACCTGACGTTCACCGGCATCGGGGCCCGCTGCACGGCGTCCGTCCTCACCGCGCACTGGCTGCTCACCGCCGCTCACTGCGTCGACAGCCTGGCCCAGGGCGCGCTCACGACGGTCAGCGTCAGCACCCGCAACACCGCCGGCTCGGTCGTGAACGTCTACACCGGCAACGCGCGCACGTACCAGCACACGTTCTATGGCTCCGGGCTCTCGCCGGACGTTGATCATGACATCGCGATCGTCCGGCTCACGGGCGCGTCCGGCGTCAACCTCGGCGTCACCGGCACGGCCAGGCTCTTTGGCTACACGTCGCCCTGGACGTCGAACTCGACAAGCGACCGCGAGTTCTCGATCATCGGCTATGGCCTGTCGGACCCGGGCTGCGGCGGCTCCGACAGCACGAAGCGCATCGCCACCGGCTTCGTCATGGACAGAGAGTCTTTCAATGTCCGCACCATCAAGTCGTCCTACGGGAGCAAGCACACCTGCGGCGGAGATTCGGGTGCGCCCTGGCTCCTCACCCGCGACGGCGTGCGCGCGATCGTGGGCGTCCACTCGGGTCGCTACCTCGACGCGCCCTCGTTCTCGATGAAGCAGCAGGCCGCGCTCTTCCCGCCCAATCGGACCTGGATGTACGAGACCTCGAGGAACACGGGCCTCATGCTGGATTGCGGCACCGTGTGCACCGAGCGCGTGTACGACCCCGAGCCGCCCCCCGGCCCCGCGTGCCCCTCGGGATTCCACTGCTGCGAGCCCGGCGGCGGCACGACGTGCAACCAGTGCTTGCCGAACTCGGTCGCGTGCCCATGAGAGCCTGTTGACCCGCGGTGCGCTCTCCGACGCCTCGGAGGAACCGGCGGAAGGAACGGGAGGAAGGGCCCGCGCCGCGCGCCCCTCCCCCCGGGGCGCACGTCAGTGCGTCCCCACCTTCGCCCCCGCGCTCGCGCGCGCCGAGGCCGACGCCTTGAAGCTCGGCTTGGGGATCGAGATGCTGGGCGCCTTGATCTTCACGTTCACGCTCGGCGGCGTCACCCGGACGCTCGGCGCCTTCACGTTCACGTGGGCCTTCGCGTTGGCCTTCGCGCCGGCCCCGGCGTGGACGTGGACCTTCGGATCGAGATCGGCCTTCGCCTTCAGGTCGGCGTGCGCGTGCGCGTGCGCGTGCCAGTCGGTCTTCATGCGCAGCTTCACGCGCGGGGCGCGCGCGTGGACGGCGAACGCCGCTCCGGCCCGGTAGCCGCACAGGGCCACCGCCGAGCGACCGGCGTTCCGCACCGCGATGGTCACCTTCAGCGGATCGGCGGCGAGCGCGAGCTTGCCGGTCAGGTACGCCCCCGCGGCGACGCCCGCGGTCGCGGCCACCGGGACGAGCACGACCACCTGCGGCGCCTCGGCCACCACGCCGAGCGTGACCTTGCGCTCGCCGATGTCGATGGGCTTCAGATCGGCGTCGAGCGCGAAGACGCGGACCTCGCCGGTCGCCTCGTCGACGAGGAGCTCGAGGCGGTCGTCGCCGACGATCTCGATGCGCCCGCCGTGCGGGCCGAGCTTCCCCTCCGGGAGCCCGAGATCCGCCGCCCCCTTGGCGTTGGCGTAGAGCTCGGCGGTGCCGCCCGCGGGGACGTGCAGCGTGCCGCTCCACGGCTTGCCGGCGACGTTGAGGGTGTAACCGATCTCGGTGAGGTCGGCGTCGAGCTTGGGGCCGGCGGCGACCAGGACGCCGGCCTTCGCGTCGAACGTCAGCGGCACGCTCTTCTCCCCGGACGCATCCTTCCACAGCAGCGTGCCGCTCACGTCCTCGCGGATCGGCTCGCCGTCCGGACCGGTGACCGCGGCCTTGACGTTCCCGTCCGCGGCGACGTTGAAGGCGGCCTTGCCGCTCTCGTGCTCCTCGACGTAAGCGCCCTCGCCGATCGTCGACTCGGCGGTGGCGGTCGCCTCGACCGTCGCGTTCGCCTCGGCCGGCTGCTCGTCCTTGCCGCATGCGGGCGCAGCGGCGAGCAGCAGCAGGGCGAACACTCCGGAAAGCTTGGTGATCTTCATGAAATCCTCCTCGGTTCGAGCGAGCCCTCGGCGGGAGCCGCGGCCTCGCTCGTGCCGATGCGCCGGGGCCGAAAGCCCCCCGGACACGCCGGCGTCGGGGCCCATCTTACGACGAGTTGCCCTCGAAGGCGCGGACGAGCGCGAATATCGGTGGGAATCAAAAGATCCACGAGAACGGAGGTGGGATAAGGGGGTTCACGGCCGCTGAGCGGCCGTGTCGGGCCTACCCGTAATTCGTTCAGGCAGCGAGGCGCGCGCGTCGGTCGCGCGCGCGTCGGTCGATCGAGCGCCGACGATTGCCGATCACCCGCTCCGCGGCGCCGCGCTCAGGGGTCCTCGGCGCCCTGGCCTTCGCCCGCGGTCGCGACGAGCTGCGGGCACTTGCGCGCCACCGCATCACACTCCGTAGGAACGACGTCCAGCGAGCTCAGGGCAGAGTCGCACGTGAGCGCCCGGACCAGCTGCGTCTGGGCGATCAGGCAGACCTCGTACTCCGCCACGGTGGCGGTGCAGCCCGCGCGCTGGTCGGTCGGAGGCATGCAGTCCGCTTCGATGTTCTCATCCTCGGCCGGATCCGCCGCGGCGACGCACTCGTCCCTCAACGTGCCGCACGGCTTCTCGAGGGTGGAAGCCGCGAGTAGACCCATATACTCACACGCATCCTCCTTGGAGAGCTTCACCCTCGCCTCGAGCGAGTCGCAGGTGGACTGGACGTCATCGGCCGTCAGGTCCTTGAGCTGCTTGCTGCTCATGGCGGTGTCCGTCGGGGCGGTATCTGCACCTTCGCCGCCGCACGCGACGAGGGACAGGACGGTCAGAAGGGCCCCGATACGAGTCGTTCGCTTCATTCGCCATCTTCCTTTCTAAGTGCGGCCGCGAGCACGGCCGTGGCGCACCCGGGAGCAAGCCATGTACCGCGAGCACAGCTGTGCACGATTCGACCGCTCGACGCTGCGACGGCCCGGCAAAACAGGACATCGACCACGGAGATGCGGGATGCACCGAGCGAGAAAAGAAACCATTCTCGACAACCCGAGCGTCCGCCCGAGCGTTCAGAGGAGTCGAGACGTCCTCGCCCGAGCGCCGCCCCGGGAGGCTCTCCGCGACATCGCGACTCGACGCGCGACTCGACCTCGACGCGTGACCGCGTGTAGTCGCCTGTCGGTGCAGCAGCCACAGGACGCGGCGCTCGTGCGATGATCGGGGCTCGACACGGACTTGTTGTAGGGTCGGCCGCCTCGTGACATCATCGCAGCCCCTCGGGTGGATGTACTCAGTCCCAGCGGCGATGTGGGGGAACCGCCTTTGGCCTGCCACCTGGAGCTCATCCCGGCCCAGGCCCGGAGGGCCTCGGTCCCCAGATGATCACGACGCCTAGCTCGGGACAGGCCAGGCACCCTCCGGATCTCCCCGTGTCCATCGGGCCGTGGCGGGTGCTCGCGCCCCTCGGCCGCGGCGGCATGGGGGTCGTCTACCGCGCGCAGCACAGCGGAACGGGCGCGCTCGCGGCGCTGAAGACCGTCTGCGTCGGCGACGCGAGCCTCGTCTCCAGCATCCGCCGCGAGATCCACGCGCTCCGGGGCGTCCAGCACCCGGGCGTCGTGCGGATCCTCGACGAGGGGGTAGAGGGGGGGATCCCGTGGTACGCGATGGAGCTGCTCGAGGGGCGCACGCTCCGGGATCGCAACCAGGAGCGCTGGCGCGCCCGCGCGACCGTGAACAGCGAGGTGACCGTGAGCGTGTCCGCGAGCGTCGACGCGCACGCGCACGCGCAGACGAGCACCGCCACGGCCGAGATCGCGCCCGCCTCGGTCATCCCGCGCTCGTACCAGCCGTTCGCGCCGCGCCCGTTCCACCGCGCGGCCGGCGGCGCGCTCCGCCAGGCGCTGACGCTCCTCCGCGCGATCTGCCGGCCGCTCGCGTACGTCCACGGCCGGGGGCTCGTCCACCGCGACCTCAAGCCGGACAACGTGTTCATCCGCGCGAACGGGGCGCCGGTGCTCTTCGACTTCGGGCTCGCCTTCCGGTTCGAGGGCCAGAAGGGGCGCGACGAGCTCCAGGCCGGCGGCAGGCTGATGGGCAGCCCCGACTACATGTCCCCCGAGCAGATCCGCGGCGACCTCGTCGACGCGCGCGCGGACCTCTACGCGCTCGGCTGCATGCTCTACGAGGCCGTGACCGGGGCGGTCCCGTTCCTCGGCGACTCGAGCTCGGTCGTGCTGTCCATGCACCTCTACGCTGAGCCGCTCCCGGCCTCGGAGCTCGTCGCCGAGGTGCCCCCCGAGCTCGACGCCCTCATCGCGCGGCTCCTGAAGAAGCGCCCCGAGGACCGGCTCGGCTACGCCGACGACGTGGCGACCGCGCTCGCCGGGCTCGGCGCCGGCGACGCGCCGCCGCCGCGCGACGAGGCGCCCGCGCCGCCGGCGCAGCCGTACCTGTACCGGCCGCGCCTCGCCGGGCGCGGGGAAGCGCTGCGGCAGATCAACGAGGCGATCGAGCGCGCGAACGAGCGCCGCCAGGGCAGCCTCGTCCTCGTCGGCGGCGAGAGCGGCGTCGGCAAGACGCGCCTCGCGGTCGAGGCGGTGCACAAGGCGGCGCTCGTCCACATGGCCGTGGTCACGGGCGCGTGCGCGGCCGTGTCCGCCGAGGGCGAGCGCGAGGGCGCGGTCAAGGCCGCGCCGCTCCACCCGTTCCGCCCGCTCCTGCTCGCGGTGGCCGACCGGTGCAACGAGCTCGGGCCCTGGGGCTACGACGCGCTGCTCGGCCCGCGCGGCCAGGTCCTCGCGCCGTACGAGCCGTCGCTCGCCCAGCTCCGCGGCCACGAGCGCGCCCCGGAGCCGCCCGAGCTGCCGCCGGACGCGGCCCGCTACCGGCTGCGGACCGCGCTCGCCGACACGCTCGCCGCGTTCGCGGCGACGAGGCCCGTCCTGCTCGTGCTCGACGACCTCCAGTGGGCCGACGCGAGCTCGCGCGACGTCCTCGATCACCTCGACGCCGCCTACTTCGCGGCCCACCCCGTGGTCCTGCTCGGCGCGTACCGGACCGAGGAGGCAGCGCCCGCGCTCGCCCCGCTGCTCGGCGCGCCCTGGGCGTCGCGGATCGAGCTCGGGCGGCTCGACCGCGGCTCGGTCGGGCGGATGGTGCGCGACATGCTCGCGCTGGACGAGCCGCCCGAGGCGTTCGTCCGCTATCTCTTCGAGCAGTCGGAGGGGAACCCGTTCTTCATCGCCGAGTACCTCCGGGCCGCGATCCAGGAGCGGATGATCTACCGGGACGAGGCCTACGTGTGGCGCATCCGCGCGAGCGCCGAGGGCGCCGCCGCGCAGGCGCTCGCCCGCGCCGCGCGCGCGAGCCAGCCGCCCGCGTCGCTGCCGCTGCCTGGCTCGTTGCGCGAGCTCGTGGCGCGCCGGCTGTCGGGCCTGAGCCGGAAGGCGCTCGCGCTCGCGCGGCTCGCCTCGGTGCTCGGCCGCGAGCTCGAGGAGCGCCTGCTCCTCGGCGCCGCGGGCCTCGCCGAGGTCGAGGCGATGGACGCGCTCGCGGAGCTCGCCGGCCGCCACGTGCTCGAGGAGACCGAGCCGGGGCAGCTCCGCTTCGTGCACGACAAGCTGCGCGAGGTCGTCTACGCCGGCACCCCCGAGCCGGAGCGGCGGGCCCTGCACGGCGCGGCGGCGCGCGCGATCGAGCAGCGGCACCGCGACGCGCCGGACCTCGCGCTGTCGTACCCGCTCCTCGCCCACCACTACGCGATCGCGGGCGTCGTCCAGAAGACGCTCGAGTACCTCGACAAGGCGGGCGACCAGGCCCTCACGACCGGCGCGTCCGGCGACGCGGTGGATTTTTACAGGAGGGCTCTCGACCTGGACGGCGCACAGGCGGCGGAGGAGCGCGCCTCGCCGCTCCGGCGCGCGCGCTGGGAGCGGCGGCTCGGCCAGGCCCACTACAACGTCGGCCACCTGCTCGGCGCGGAGCGGCACTGCGCGGCGGCGCTCGAGCTGCTCTCGCAGGGCGAGGCGGCGTGGCTGCGCGTGGCGGGGAGCGGCGCGCCGCTCCGGGAGCGGCTCCGCGCCGCGACGGCCTCGATGAAGCAGCTCGGCCTGCAGCTCGCGCACGTCGCGGGCCTGCCGATCCCGGTCGCGCGCGACGCGGTCGAGCGCGAGCGCCTCGCCGAGGCGTCGCTCGCGGCGGAGACGCTGTCCAAGACCTACCTGTTCCGCAACGAGCCGACGCTCGCCTTCCTGGCCGCGCTGGCCTCGACGAACGCCGCGGCGCGGCTCGGCCCGTCGCTCGCGCTCGCGCGCGGCTACGCGACCCTGAGCGTCGCGTTCGGGTACGTGCCGTGGAACGCCGTCGTGGACGCCTACGCCGCGCGCGCGACCGAGGCCGCCGCGGCGCTCGACGATCCGCGGGGCGTCGCGTTCGTCTCGTTCCTGCGCGGGCTGACGGCGCTCGGCGAGGGCCGGTGCCGGGACGCGCGGGCGCTGCTCACCGAGGCGGAGCGGCTGGCGGAGGCGCTGCTGGACCGCCGCCGCAGGGAGGAGTGCATCACGCTGCTCGCCGGCGTGGCGCACACAGAGGGCCGCTGGATGGAGGCGCTCGATCTGTACAGCGCGCTCGCCGTGGCGTCGCGCGCGAGCGACAACGCGCAGGGCCACCTCTGGGCGGAGAGCGGGCGCGCGCAGTGCCGGCTGCTGCTCGGCGACGGCGAGGGCGCGACGGCCATCTTCGACGCGCTGTCGGACGAGGTGCAGCGGCTCGGCGACCGCACGCAGCAGATCACGCACGGCCAGGTCGCGCTGGGGCACCTGCTCCGCGGCGCGCGCGGCGAGGCGCGCGCGGCCGCCGAGCGGACGCTCCCGATGATCCGCGACGGACAGCCGGCCGGCTATCACTGCCTGTACGGCTATGCGGCGACGAGCGAGGTGCTGCTCGCGCTGCTCGAGGAGGCCTCTGCGCCGTCGGAGCGGCGCGAGCTCGGGCGGCTCTCGGCGGAGGCGTGCCGCGCGCTCGACCGGTACGCGCGCGTCTTCCCGCTCGGGCGCTCGATCTCGCTCCGCCTGCGCGGCCTCGCCGCGTGGCTCGCCGGCGGCCGCGCGCGCGCGCGGCGGCTCTGGGCCGCGGCGATCGACGAGGCGGTGCGGCGCGGCCTGCCCGTCGACGAGGCGCGCGCCCGCTTCGAGCTCGCGCGGCACCTCGCGCGCAGCGATCCGCGGCGCGAGCGCCAGATCGCGCGCGCCGTCGCGCTCTTCTCGACGCTCGACCTGCAGTACTGGCGCGACCGGGTGGCCCGGCTGCGCGAGCGCTAGCGCGCAGGGCCGCGCCGGGCGGCGGACGACGCCGCCGGCCCCCCGTCGGCGTCCGCCCGCGCGGCAGAGGTGAGGTGGCTCGCCGGGGCCCCTCCTCACGTCCATCTGCTGTGTCTGGAGCGGATGGTCCGACAGGCACGGATGACCGCTTTGAGTCGTGTTCGCAACCACAGAATCGCCGCGTTCACCGCATCACGAGCAGTGCGAAGACAAGCGCTGAATCATAGAGCTCACGAGAGCGTCTAGCACCGCGCAGGATCGCGCCTCCGATCGGCCCCATCGCGCCGCGCGCCAAAGCGGACTGGACGACAGGAAAAGAGGCTCGCCCCGCGGCGCACACGCGCCGTCGGGCCGCAGGACGTCATGTGGGCAGAGCCGCCATCCACCCGGAGCTCCGGAAAACCCCTCTGCCCAGGACGCCTCAAAGACCGCCGCGACGGAGCACAAAGTGGCGAGAACGTCGAGCCAATCCCGGCTTTGTCCGTTCGACAATGTATCAACCCAGGGTATACACCGACGACCATTGCCGGCGTGTCCCCAACTCACGGGCAAAACACTCAGGGAATCCATGCATTATCTCCGGAGCCCGTGCCCTGGACGACGAATTTCCGCGTCGACTGGGAGACTATAAGGTCTCATAAAGGAAGGCGAGCGGGCGTCATCCCGCATCTCGCGGAAGAGCGGAAAGTCCTGCAAGACAGAGGGCCACAAGCCATCATCGACACAGGTGATCCCAAGTAACCAGGATGGGCCACGTCCATAATCACCGACGACCGCGCGTGAGCCCAGGGCGACACCAGAAACAGGCACCATCAACGTGCGGCACGCGATCTCGTGAAACCTATTCAACCCATCTCCACCCGACTGCCTTGCCTGCCCGCTGCGGCGCCGGCGTCGGAGCGGACTGCTTACCAGACCATCTCGGCGGTCGTCGGCTCATCGCACTATCGCGCGCTCTCCGACGACGCATTGAAGGACGAGGACAACGCCGCCTGGGTGCTCGGCCTCGAACCGGACATGAAGCAGGCGTGGCTCGACCGCCTCCGCGGGATCCGCATCGTCGACCGGCTCGCCGAGAACGAGCGCATCGAGCCTCACGAGCGGCGCTTCAGCCGGTTCATGGAGGCCTGGAGGCTGCTCCGTTCACGCGGCTTCGTCGATCCGAGCTGCCCCTTCGCCGGCGAGCTCTCGGCCATCCGCGCGCTGTGGCTCCGGGACGCGGCCTGCCCCGGGCACGATCCCGCGAGCGCGCGGCGCGACCAGGACGACATGCAGGCGCGCTCGCTCGCCGCCTGGGACGCCTACCTGCTCGCCCTCGCCGACTACCACGCTCCCGGCCTCCTCATCCGCACCATGAAGGAGCACGACACCATGCTGGGGCGGCTGTCGGGGCATATCTTCCAGCTGGTTCCGTTCCTGACGAAGGAGCACTGGGATACAGCCGGGGAGTTCGGCCGGCTCGACCAGTTCTTCAACAACCTGAGGGACATGCAGGAGGACGCCGATCGCGGCCTCTGCTATCTGCCCGAGGAGGAGCTCGCGCGTCACGGCGTCACGCGCGCTCAGGTGATCTCCGGACGGTGCGTCGATACACCCGGATACGAGCGCCTGATGCGGTCCTGGCTCGATGACGTGATGCCGTCGCTCTACGCGCGGGCAGCGCCGTTCATCGGCGCGCGCGGGCTGCACCCCTCGCTCGAGATCATGAGGGAGTGGAGCCTGCGCCGTTATGCCCGCATCACCCGGGTGTTCCGCGCGATCGGCTTCGATCACCGCCGGTTCCCCGCGCGGTACTGGGCCGAGGTGCGGCGCGACCTCGCCGAGCGGCGGCAGCTCCCGCGCGCTCACCCGGTGTAACGCCTCACCGTCGAGAGGAGCGCGTCCGGGTCGAACGGCTTGCCCAGCCACGCGTCCGCGCCGACCTCGGCGGCCCGCCGGTGCGCGTCGGCCGCGGCGGTGAGCACGATGATGGGCGCCTGCCGCCCGTGCCGGACCTCGAGCTCGCGGGCGAACTCCGGGCCGTTCATCACCGGCATCTTCATGTCGAGCAGGATGAGATCCGGGAGGTCGTGCTCCAGCTTGGCCAGCGCCTCGCGGCCGTTGCTCGCGATCCGGACCCGGTAACCGCCCTCCTGGAGCACGAGGGAGACGAGCGCCACGAGGTCCGCGTCGTCCTCCACGAGGAGCACCGTCTTTGCGTGTCTTTCGCTCATTGTCGGTCGACCGCGGGGGCCGCGCTGCTGAGTGGAACGGTGAAATAGAAGGTGCTGCCCTTGTCCTCCTCGCTCTCGAACCAGATACGACCACCGTGACGGGAGATCATGTCCTTCGCAAGGAACAGCCCGATCCCCATCCCACCGTAATCATGTCGTGTGTCCGTGTGGGCGCGGAAGAAGCGCTCGAAGATGCGCTCCTGCCTGTGGGTCGGGATACCGACGCCCTGATCGCGCACCGACACGACCGCCTCGAAGCCCGGCGAAGCGCCGTGGCGCTGCGAGAAGAGCGCTGCGTCGCAGCGGGGCGGCGAGGACACCGGCGCGCGCTCGACCACGGCGACGCGGACGTCGATGTCGCCGCCGTCCGGCGAGTACTTCACCGCGTTGTCGAGGAGGCTCGCGAGCACCTGGCGCAGCCGCTCCGGATCGGCGCGCACGACGGGCGGCCGCTCGGCGTCGAGCGCGAACCGCACGCGGTGGCGGCTCGCCGACTTGGCGACGCGGTCGACCGTCTCGTCCAGGAGCGCCTTCAGGTCGACGTCCTCCTCCGAGACGTGGAGGACGTCGAGCGAGACCTGCGAGATGGCCAGGAGATCGTCGACGATGCGGTTGATCCTGTCTGCGCCGCGGTCGATGGCCTCGAGCATCTTGCGGCGGGGCGCCGGCAGATCGTCCATGTTGCGCAGGAGCGCGAGCGCGTAGCCCTTCATGATCGCGACCGGCGTCTTGAGCTCGTGCGCGCCGACCCGGATGAACTGGTCCTTGACGAGATCGAGCTCCATGAGCTCGGTCACGTCGCGGGCGACCGTGACCGCGCCGAGGATCGCCCCGCCCTCGCTGCGGATCGGCGCCGCGCTGGTGCGCAGGAAGACGTCGCGGCCCGCGCGGCCGTTCGCGAGCACCTGCTCCTCCTGCACGATGGTCTCGCCGGCGAGCGCCCGCACCATGGGCAGCTCGTCGCGCGTGAAGGGGCGGCCGTCGCTGTGGCGCATCCGGCTGAGGTCCATGACCTCCTCGACCATCCGGCCGTCCTGCTCCGAGCGACCGGACAGCCCGAGCAGCCGGAGCCCCGAGGCGTTGATCATCGTCAGCCGGCCGTGGAGGTCGCACGCGAACACCCCCTCGACGAGGTTGTCCAGCACGGCCCCGAGCTGCGCCGCGCGCTGCGCCGCGTCCTGCAGCAGGCGCTCGCGCTCCGCCAGGTAGCTGCGCCTGCGCCGGGACGACTCCTCCAGGCGATCGACCATCGCGTTGACGCCGCCGGCCAGGGCGCCGATCTCGTCCTTGAAATAGACAGGGATCCGCTCCAGCCGGTCGACCTCGCCGCGCTGGACGATCTTCTGGATGACCGCGGCGACCTGCTGGAGCGGGCCCGCCAGGGCGCCCGCGAGGAAGCCGGCGCAGACGGGCGCCCAGGTGACCGCGACCATCGAGAAGATCGCCAGCGTGAGCTTCAGGCCGGGCTTGGCCGGCCCCGCCGTCTCGCCGAGCACCATCGCCGCCATCCAGCTCGTCGGCGCGATGGCGAGGCAGGCGCCGAGGATCACGAGGCGGACGGCGAGCGAGTAGCCCCTGCCGGGCACGGAGAGGCCGCGCTCGCGGGCGATGAGCGAGATGACGCCGGCGGCGGGCGAGAGCAGGCGGCCGAGGATGCTGTAGGCGAGCGGCAGCGCGGCCGCGAACAGGGCCAGCGCGAACAGGGCCAGCGCGACGGCGCGCTGGACGTCGAGCGGGCTCTGGGCCGGCGCGATGTAGTAGAACGCCGCGGTGACGGGCAGGTACAGCAGCGCCCACGAGACGGCCCAGACCGTCGCGAACGCCAGCGGCGTGTCGTAGGCGGCGTTCGCCGCGGCGAGGATGAGCCCTTCCGGCGGCGCCGCGCCGCCGCCCCGCTCCTCGACGCCCGCGCCGCTCTGGAGGGGGTGGCCCACGGCGTACCGCCGCAGGTGCTCGATCGGGCGCAACATGTGGACGAGCAGGGCAATGAGGCCCGCGGTCTTCACGACATACATGAGCCCGATCAGCCCGAGCATACGCGCCTGGATCGATGAGTCCACGACGCCGAGGAGCCGCAGGTGAGCGACCGGGACGAGCAGGCTATACGGCAGCTCGATGCCGAACGCATAAGCCACGACCCGGGGCGTGAAGGACGGAGTCCGCACCCTCCCCGGATTCCAGATTCTAGACCAGGCGGCTCGGCTGATCGCCACGTCCGTCACCCCCCGTGTTGAAGCATGGCTGCGGGGCCCACGCCTGCGGGGCACGCTGCGCCAAGCCGATGAGTCAGGTCGCCAGGCAGCTTTGCTATGGAACCAGCGGTCGGATTGTCGACCTTTTACGCGAGGGTTCCTGTCGATTCGGTCAACTCCGACTCACGCGTTCCGTCCTGGCCTGGGCGATCTGCGATTTCCCTGATGGGCTCAGGCGGTGCCTTATGGCATTCCTGGCAATCAGGAGAAGGATGGTGAGCACGTGGCGCGCGCGCAAGCCGCTCGCCTCGCCGCGGTAGACGGGGCGCACGGTGACCTCGCGGACGCGGAGGCGGCGCGCCGCGAGGGCGGCGAGCAGGTCGTTCGGATAGCCGTAGCGGGGCCAGAGGCCCTCGAGGTCGAGCGCGTCGATCGCGCGGGCCGAGATGGCGGTGTATCCGCACTGGCTATCGGAGAGGGCGTCGAGCCCCGCCGCGCGGCGGGTGAGCGCGGCGAGCGCCGCCGTCGCGGCGAGCCGCTGGAGGGGCATGACGCGAAAGACGTCGGGGTGCCGCAGCCGGTCGCCCTTCACATAATCGGCTTCGCCCGAGGTGATCGGGGCGACGACGCGCGGGAGGTCGCGGGGGTCCATCTGCCCGTCGCCGGCCATGACGGCGACGGCGGCGGCGCCCAGGGCGCGAGCGCGCCGGTAGCCGCCGACGATCGCCGCGCCGACGCCGCGGCACTCGGGGTGCACGAGCACCTCGAGGCGCTCGTCCCCGGTCCCGCGCGCGATCTCGGCCGTGCTGTCCCGGCTGGCATCGTCCACGACGATCACGTGGTCGACGAAGGCGGGGACGGACCCAACCGCCTCGGCGATCCACCGCGCTTCGTCCCGCGCGGGGATGACCACTGCGACGCGCGCACCGTGGAGCACGCGAGTTCCTAGCGGAAGGCGCGGCCCTCGGCAAACCGCGGATCCGGAGCGGTCGAAGCCGCTCGCGCTGTACAGGGCGCCCGCCGAGGCGCCCGACAGCGCGGACGTCCGGGTCGCGACGCCGGCGCGGCTCGTCTGGATCGCCCGCCTGCGCCGGGATCACTCGGCGGGATCGTTACCTGCCGGCCTTCTGCCGGAGCTCGGCGTACGACGCGCCGGGCGTGGTCGTCTCGACGGGCAGCCCGGCCGGTCCCCACCCCTTCTCGGTGAGCGCGCCGAACGCGTCGCGCGGCCCCTCGAAGCCGGCGCGCTGATCGATGACGGCCGTGTAGCCGGCCGACACCATGGCCTCGGCCGCGCGCATCGAGCGCTGTCCGGACCGGCAACCCACGATGATCTTCGCGTCCTTCGGGTAGAGGGAGCAGACCACGTCGAGGAAGTCCTGGTTGGGCTTCATGCCGCCGGCTGCGGCGTGCATGAGCGGCACGTTGTGCGCGCCGCTCGGGTGCCCGGCGGCGAATTCGGGCTCGCTCCGGACATCGAGGTAGAGATACCCCTCCTCGTCGATGAGCTTCTTTGCCTGTTCGGGTGATACACGCTTGATGTCCGCCATGGGCGCAGTCTACCCCCGGCGCGGCGCTTTCGTCAGAACGTATGAATGAAGAGCCCGCTGCGGAGCTTCGGCTCGAACCACGTGCTCTTCGGCGGCATGAGCAGCCCCGCGTCGCTGACCGCGAACAGCTCGCCGATCTGCGTCGGATGGAGGTGGATCGCCATCGTGAACGCGCCCGAGTCGACGCGCTGCTCGAGCTCGGCGATGCCGCGGATGCCGCCGACGAAATCGACGTGCTTGTCCCGGCGGGGGTCGCTGACGCCGAAGATCGGGCCGAGGATCTGGTCCTGGCAGATGGAGCAGTCGAGCGAGGCCACCGGGTCCTTCGCGTCGAACGACCCCGGGCGGGCCTTCGCGGTGTACCAGCGGCCGCCGAGGTAGAGCCCGAACGACCGCGGGCTGGCCGGGGTCGCGGCCGCGCCGTCGCTGGCCGGCGCCACGTCGAGCCGCTCGCCCAGGGCGCCGAGGAGCGCCTCGGCGCTGCGGCCGGCGAGGTCTCGCACGACGCGGTTGTACGGCATGATGTTCATCTGGTCGTGCGGGAAGACCACGGCGAGGAAGACGTCGTGCTCGCCGCCGTCGCCGCGCAGCGTCCTGTGGACGCGCGCCGCCGCGGCGCTGCGGTGGTGGCCGTCGGCGATGTAGAGCGTCGGGATCGCCTGGAAGTGCTCCTCGAGCTCGGCGGTCGCCTCGCGGCCGAGGACCCAGAGCTTGTGCTCGACCCCGTCGGCCGTCGTGAAATCGTAGATGGGCGGCGACTGCGTGGCCTGCGCGACCGCGCTGTCGATGCCCGTGTCGGCGCGGTACGTGAGGAACACCGGCTCGTCGTGGGCGCCGAGCTCCTCGATGTGGCGGGCGCGGTCGTCCTCCTTGTCGGGGCGCGTCTTCTCGTGCTTCTTGATGACCTCCTGCTCGTACTCCGCGACCGAGGCGCAGCCGACGACGCCGATCTGCCGGTGATTGCCCATCTTCTGGGCGTAGAGGTAGAGGTGCGGATCCGGGTCCTGCGCGAGATCGCCGCCAGAGATGAGGTCGGCGAGGTTCCGCGCGCCGCGGGCGTAGACGGCGTCGTCGTGCTCGTCCGTCCCCTCGGGCAGGTCGATCTCGGGCCGGGAGACGCGGAGGAAGCTGTGCAGGCCTCCGGCCGCGAGGGCGCGCGCCTCGGCGGTGGAGATGACGTCGTACGGCGGGCTGGCGACGCGGGCCGCGTGCGCCTGGGGAGGTCGGTAAGCGCGGAAGGGTCGGACGGTGGCCACGGAGAGCGACTAGCCCAACGGCCGGGGCGCGTCGAGACGGCTCCGGCTGGGCCGGACGGCGCGGGCAGACGGCGCGCGCGCCCGGGCCGCGCCCCGGCGACGGCGGCGCTGATGGCGGCGCGCGACGCGTGCTAGGAGGGACACGCGCGCTTCACGAGCAGCGCGCAGGTGATCGACGCAGCACACAGCCCGCCGCACGAAGAGGAACCTTGTCCAGCTCCGGTGAGTCCTACCCTCCGTCGCGCTTCTCGACCCTCCCGACCGGCTCGTCGGACGACGACCTCGCCCTGCCGGGCGAGGCCCATTCGTTCTCCAGCTCGCGATCCCGCCGCGTCATCGCCGTCGGGGGCGGCCGCGGGGGCGTCGGGAAGGCGACGCTCGCGGTCAACCTGGGGGTGTACTTCGCGCAGCTCGGGCGCGACGTGGTCATCGTCGACACCGACGCCTACAGCCCTGGGCTGCACGCGGCGCTGGGGATCCAGGCGCCGCCGCTCGTCACGCGCGAGGACATCGAGGAGGGCAAGGCCGAGCCGATCGCGACCACGGTGCCCGGGCTCCGGCTCGTCCCGACCGCGTACGACCCGATGACGGCCACGCCGCTCCGGCCGAGCCGCGCCGCCTACTGGATGAAGATGATCCAGGAGCTCGACGTCGACTACGTGATCGTCAGCCTCGGCGCGGCGACGGGCTCCTCGACGCTCGACCTCTTCCTGCACGCCGACGTCAGCATCTGCGTCACCACGCCCGAGCCGCTCGCGGTCGAGCACGCCTACCGCTTCTGCCGCGCGCTCTACCAGCGCACCCTGCGCCGGGCGCTCATGAAGGAGCGCTTCAAGATCCGGCTCGTCGAGAAGGTGGCCTCGTCGCTCCCGGCGCTCGCGACGCCGCGCGACTTCATCATGGAGGTGAAGCGGTTCGACGAGGGGGTCGCGTCGCTCGCGGCCGCGCAGCTGCCGCGGGTGACGCCGCACCTCGTGGTCAGCCAGACGCGGCACCGCTCGGACCTGGAGCTCGGCCCGGCGATGAGCGCCGTCTCGGAGCGCTTCCTCGGCATCTCCCTCGACTACCTCGGGCACATCGAGCACGACGACGCGGTGTGGCTGACCGCGCGGCGGCGCCAGCCGCTCCTCATCGACAGCCCGACCTCGAAGAGCGCGCGCAACCTCGAGCGCGTGGCCCGGCGCATCCTCGCGCTGCTCGCCGCCCGCGACTCGCGCCCCGCCGAGGCGCACGCGCGCGCCCTCGCCGCCGCCGCGAAGAGCGCCGCGCCGGCCACCCTGTACGAGGCGCTCGGCCTCGCCCGGGCGGCCGCCGACGACGAGATCCGGCGCGCCTACAAGCGGCAGCGCGACACCTACCGCGAGGGCAGCCTGCCGGTCGTGAGCGTGCTGAGCCCCGCGGTGCTCCAGCGGGAGCAGGCGCGCATCGAGGAGGCGCACGACACCCTGCTCGATCCGGTGCGCCGCCGCGCCTACGACCTCTCGACCTACCCGGACGACCCGCGCACGCCGCTCGGCCCGGCGCGCGCCGAGAACGCCGCCGCCGCGGCCGAGCTCGCCATGCTCCAGGCCGAGCTCGCGCGCGAGATCAACGCCGAGACGCAGTTCAGCGGCGCGCTGCTGCGCAAGGTGCGCGAGTCGCAGGGGGTCGAGCTCACCGACATCTCGCAGCGGACGAAGATCTCCCTGGCGCACCTCCAGGCGATCGAGAACGAGTCGATCGGCGACCTGCCGGCACCAGTCTATATACATGGATTCGTTCAAGAATTTGCAAAATTCCTGCGGCTTGATCCGGCCCAGGTGGTGAAGACGTACATGCGTCGCCTGCGCGAGATCTCGGCCGGGACGCGCGCCAGGCAGCATGGCTGAGGCGGCGCGCGCCGGCGCCGAGGCGGCGCGACCCGGCCGCGCGCCGCCCCGCGCCGGCGGGGATCTCGCGTTCTCGGCGCTCGCGTTCGTGCTCGCGCTGCTGCCGCGGCTCTACGTGGCGATCGCGTGGGCGCGCGAGCCGGTCTGGGACGGCCATTACTACGACTTCGGCGCGCGCCGGATCGCCGCCGGCCTCGGCTACTCGGACGATCTCATCGTCGGCGGCCAGCCGGTGTGGCACCCGTGGTGCCATTACCCGGTCGGCTACAGCGGGTTTCTGGGCCTCGTTTACCGGCTGTTCGGCGCCGGGCCGCACGTGGCGACCGTCGCGAACGCGGTGCTCGGCGCGCTGCTCGTCGTCGTGGTCCATCGCCTGGCCCGGTACGCGACCACGCCGGCGCGCGCCCGCGTGGCGGCGCTCCTCGCGGCGCTCTCGCCGGGGCTCGTCCTCTACGCGGCGCTCGTCATGACGGAGCCGCTCGCGGCGCTCGGCCTGGTGACGGCGCCGTGGCTGCTCGCGCGCGGCGTTGCGCGCGGGCGCCCCATCCGCGGCGCGGTCCTCGCGGGCGTGGCGCTCGGGCTGGCGACGCTGGTGCGGCCGCAGAGCTTGCTCTGCGCGCCGGCGTTCGCGCTGCTCGCGCGGGGTGGCCCGGGCGCGGCGTCCGGCGGGGCGCGGGCCGGGTGGAGGCGCGGCGCGCTCGCGGCGGCGCTGTCGACCGCGACGGCCCTCGCCGTGGTGGCGCCGTGGACGATCCGGAACTGCCGCGTGATGGACGGCTGCGCGCTCGTCTCGACGAACGGCGGCTGGAACCTCGCCATCGGCGCGTTCCCGCGCGCCACGGGCCGCTTCGAGACGCTGCGCGCGGGCGACGGCTGCCCGATCGCGCGCGGACAGGTGGCGCAGGACCGCTGCTGGATGGTCGAGGGGCTCAGATGGATCAAAAATGATCCAGTCCGCTGGCTGGGCCTGATCCCGAGGAAGCTGAGCTTCACGTTCGATCACGAGTCGTTCCCGATCGGCTACCTGGGCGAGGCGAACCCCGCGGCGTGGCCCGAGGAGCGGCGCGCGGCGGGGCGCGGCGTGCTCACGGGGTCGCACCTCGGGCTGCTGTCCGTCGCGGCGCTCGGGGTGGTGGCGCTGCCGCGGCGGCGGCCGTGGAAGGGGCTCGTCGCGCAGCTGATGGCGCTCGCGGCGGTGCTCGGGCTCATCGCGTGGGGGGTGCTCGGGGACGAGCACGCGTTCTGGCCGCTCGCGGTGGCGATCCCGCTCATCGCGGCGCTGCCGCTGCCGGGCCGGCCCGCGAACGGGGGGGTCGTCGGCTATCTCGCGTTCGCGGTCGCCTCGGTGGCGCTGACGCACGCGGTGTTCTTCGGCGAGGACCGGTATCACATGGTCGTGACCCCGGCGCTGTGCATCCTCGCGGCGTGCGCGCTGCGGCGCGGGGAGGCGGCGCCGGCTGCGGGGCGGGCGGACGAGCGGGGCGGGCCAGCCGTCCCACGAGAGACATGGTGAGCGCGCGCAGCGACCAACGCTCCTATCGGCGTGCGCCGCGGCGTGGAGCTAACGCGCTTGCGCGGTTTCGTTCAACGAGGCATTGCCCCCGACGGCCTCCGGCTGCGCGAGGATGAGAGCGTTGAAGGGGCGGCTGTGACACAAGAGACCAAGATGGTGAGCGGCGTGAATCGCTTCTGCAGGATCGCGTTGATCGTCGTCGGAGCGTGCAGCGAGCGCGCCAGTCCGTCTTCAACTGCGAATCCCTCCGCATCCCTGACGCACAGCGGCGATTCGCCGGCTGAGCCTGGGGATCGCCCACGGCCGGCAGAAAGCGCCCGGGCTGAAGCGGCCTGCGCTAGCGCGCTGTCGCCCGCTTCTTTTTCGGACTGTAATCCTCGCCCTACGCAGCCCGACTATCCGGAGTGCTACCGCTACGACATAGAACCGATTCGTGACGATGACGGCGGGTCAGCCTGCTCGCCTGACTACGTGACGGTCACGATCTCCGGCTGGTCTTCTATCCTTGATTCTGTTCGCGCCAACGTTGTGCGCAAGGCTGGACGAGCGGACGAGGTCGAGCTCACCTTCGCTCGTATCGAATCGAGCGTCCTTAGAAACTCGCTCGGCCCCAGGGCCAGGTTCACGTTCCCGGAGAAACCCGGCGATCGCCTCGGCACTCTGTATCTCAAAAATGGGCTCCCTTTCCAGCTTCGACTGGACCCCAGAGTCGCACACTACACGCGGAAGCCCCTCTTCTCCTTGAGCGACCCCTGAACCAAGAGCGCCGCCCAACGGGACGCTGCCGTGGAAGATCGAACCGCCAAGACGCCAAGTGCGCCAAACTTTTAGGATTTTTGGCGCACTTGGCGTCTTGGCGGTTCACGAAGCGCCGCACGTTCGGCCGAAGCACCGCACTACCTCTCCCGGTGGAAGCGCCTCCAACGAGAGATGGGCCGCATCCATCTCCGCGCTGGAGATGCCTCCCTCCAGCCCCGCGAGCCTTGGCCAGCCCTTCTCGTCAGCGCTCTGGTGCCAGCATCACGGCGCCGTCGCAGCCCCCTCCTCGCCGGCGACCTTCCCGGTCCCCGTCACTTCTTCCCGTTGCCGTTCCGCTTCCTGTTCCGCCACCAGGCCAATCTCAATCCGCCGGTTCCTCGCCCGCCCCGCCGCCGTGTCGTTCGGTCCGAGCGGCGCGAACTCGCCGTATCCAGCAGCCGACAGCGCCTGCGGCGGCACGCCGCGCTCGACGAGCCGCTTCACCACGGCGGCCGCTCTCGCCGTCGAGAGCTCCCAGCTCGACGTGAACCTCGCGCGCCGCGCTCGCCTTCCGTCATTGTCCGTGTGCCCGGCGACCTGGAACTTCCGATCCGGCATCGCCCGCAGCACCTTGGCGATCCCGTCCAGCACCGCCCGCCCTGCCGGTTTGAGGTCGGCCCCGCCGGCGTCGAACAGCGCGTCGCTCGGCACCTCGATCGCCACCTGCCCGGCGCGGAGCCCGACGCGGACCTTGCCGGCGTCGACCTCCTTCTCGAGCTGGCCCACGAGATCCCGCATCCGCGCCGCCCGCGCCTCGGCCGCGGCGTGCTGGCGGCGCAGCTCGTCGACCTTGGCCCGCGTCTCGGCGAGCTCCGCCGACAGGCTGCCGCGCTCGTTCGCGAGCTGGCCCACGCTCTGCCCGGCGCTCCGGAGCCGCGCCGACAGCTCCTCGTTCATGGCGGCGAGCTCGTCCAGCTGCCGCGCGAGCCCGGCCTCCGCCGTCGTCGCCTCCGACAGCCGGAGATCGCGCGCCCGGAGGTCGTGCGCGAGGCCCGAGATCTCCTCCTCGAGCGCGGCGACCTGCGCCGATCGCTGCGCCGCCTCGGCGCGCGCGCTCTGCGCCTCGGTCCGGACCTTCTTCCCCTCCTCGCGCTCTCTCTGGACCTCCGCGCGCGCCTGATCGTACAGGTCCTGCCGGACGAGGCAGCCCGGCGCCGCCAGCCCGAGCAGACCGGCCGTGAGGAGCCGCGCCGCGGCGGGCGAGCGCCGCGACAGCCACGCCGGGATCTTGCCGGCCGTCGTCGTGGTTTTCATGCTTCGCGCGCACTCTGGCACGAAATTGTCGGCGCGCCGAAATCGCGGCGAACATCCCGCCGGCGCCGCCGAACGAGCGGTCCCACGGCGGGCAAACCCCTGGTACCCTCCGCGGCGTGAGCTCTCGGCGAACTTGGTTTTCCGTGGGCGCCCTGGCCGCGACGATGCTCGCAGCCAGCGCCGCGGCGGCGTTCCCGCACGTCGTCCGCGAGGGCGAGACCCTCGCGCAGATCGCGGAGCGCACCTACGGGCGCGTGCAGATGGAGCAGGTGCTCGTCGCCGCGAACGCGCTCGACGCGGGCGCCGGCGTGCCGATCATGCCCGGCCTGCGGCTGGAGGTGCCCGCGCTCGGCCACCACCGCGTCACCGCCGGCGAGACCTGGGCGATCCTCGCGGAGCGGATGCTCGGCGCCGCCGACCGGAGCGACGTCCTCGCGCTCTCGAACGACACGATGCCGTGGATCGAGCCGAGCGACGGGCAGGAGATCATCGTCCCGTACAACCTGCGGTACGTCGTCGGCCAGAACGACACGCTGCTCACCATCGCCTATCGCTTCCTCGGCAAGCGGGACAAGGCGTGGATGCTCCACAAGTACAACCACTTCAAGAAGGACACGCTGCGCCGCGGCGCGGTGATCCTCGTGCCGCTCACGGATCTTCCGCTCACGACCCAGGGCAAGGCCGAGGCAGCGAACGCCGGCGCGCTGGTGCGCTCCGAGGGGGCGGGCCGCGCGCGCGAGGCCCAGCGCCGGGTCGACGCCGAGCTGCCGCAGCTCGCGAGCGACGTGCGGAGCGGCCGGTACATCGACGCCGTGGCGCGGGCGAGCCGCCTGCTCGGCTACGGCGAGCTCGCCCGGATGCAGATCGCCACGCTGCACAGGCATCTGCTGGAGGCCTACGTCGCGCTCGACGCCGCCGGGCTCGCCGAGACCGCCTGCGCCGCGTGGCGCGAGCACGATCCGACAGCGCGGCTCGACCCCATCGAGCTCAGCCCGAAGATCGTGGGCGCCTGCACCTCATCGACCGAGCTGCACCTCAGGCTGCCTCCGCCGGAGCCTGCCCCGCCGAACCCCGCGGACGCAGGTGGTGCGCGGTGACCTCGCAGCCCATCGCGCCCGAGCGCCTGCCCCCCGGGCACCGCGTCGCGTCGCAGTACACCGTGGAGTCGGTCGTCGGCGAGGGCGCATCCGGCGTCGTCTACCGCGCCGCCCGCGACGAGGACGGCCGGCGCGTCGCGCTCAAGGTGATCCACAGACACCTCTCCGGCACACCGCAGATCTTCAGGCGCTACCACCGGGAAGCCGCCATCCTGAAGCGCATCGAGGGCCCCCACGTCGTCCGGATGCTCGACTTCGTCGAGGAGGGCGGGCTCCTCGTGATCGCCCTCGAGCACATCGACGGCAGCTCGCTCGAGGAGCTCCTGCAGGAGCGCGCGCCGATCGAGGCCGACCGGGCGATCGAGATCGCCCTCCAGATCTGCTCCGCGCTGGAGACCGCGCACGCGGCGGGCGTGGTCCATCGCGATCTCAAGCCGGCCAACGTGCTCGTCGAGCGCCCGGGCGCGCCGCCTTCGGACGGGCATGCCGGCGGCGCGCCGCCGCCGCTCGCGGGCTGCGTCCGCGTGGTCGATTTCGGGCTCGCGAAGGTGGTGCACGGCGAGCAGATGACGACCGGGCTCACCGAGCAGGACATGATCTTCGGGACGCCGGAGTACATGGCGCCGGAGCAGGTGCGCGGCGAGGACGTCGATCCGCGCTGCGACATCTATGCGCTCGGCTGCATCCTCTACGAGATGGTGGTCGGCGCCGTGCCGTTCAGCAAGCGGACGCCCATCGCCGTGATGACAGCGCAGATCGCCGAGCAACCGCTGCCGCCGCGCTCCGGCAAGCGCGACGGGCTCATCTCGGCCGGGCTGGAGGCGGTCATCCTGAGGGCCCTCGCCAAGGACCCGGCCGAGCGGCACCGGAGCGCCCGGGCCTTCGCCGACGCCCTGCGCGCCTGCCGCGAACGGCGCGTCGTCGGCCACACGCCAGCGAACCTCGCGGACGCCATCTCGATCACCGAGCTGGAGCTCGAGCGGACCGGCCTGGACCACGCCGCGACGCCCCAGAACGACGCTTCCACCTCGGACGTCGGTCCCCCCGTTCCGCCCCGGGAGAGCGCGGTGGTCAGGGCGCTGCCCGCGGGCCGCTCCGCGGTGTTCGAGGACACGTCCAGCAACGGCGCGCAGGCGGCGGCGAGCCCCTCGCGCGAGCGGTTCCTCTGGACCGTGGTGGCCATTCTCTGTGCGGCCGCCGGAATCGTGGTCGGCACGCTGTTCGGGGCACGTTAGCGACGCCGTCATCGTGGAATGCGGCCATGGCGTGGAGCGCGCGGCTCGTGGTAATCGTTATCATGCGCTCTCTGCTGCCCGGCGACGCTGCACTCACGGCCTCCCGCGCGGCTCGGCCCCGGCGCGCTCTCCCCTGCGCCGCCGCCGCGCTCACCCTCTTCGCCCCCGTGGCTGCGTCGGCCTACGACTCGCTCGCTGCGCCGTGCGTCGACGATCCGTTCTATTGCGAGCGGGGGGCAGTCGCCTTCGAGCGCAGAGAAGCCATCCCGCTCCAGCTCGACTTCGAGACGGGCTGGGTCCCACCGGGCTCACCGTTGCAACTGAACCTCCGGGCCGCGGTCTATGCGAACACGAAGGTCTCGCTGAGCGGAGCGATCGAGGCGTCGTGGCCAGAGGCGCTCGCGCTCACGGCCCCCGGCGACCAGGACGGAGGCACGTTCAGCTGCGATTACGGGCTCGGCGTCAGCGCACAGGGGCGCATCAGCGTTTCCATCCTGGGCCAGGACTTCGACTGGACAGGCGAAATCCCCTATGTGCCCCAGCTCGATTTCCATGTGCACGCCAGCGCGCCGTTCGACGCCTGGGGCTGGGAGCCGGGCATTGCGCTGGCGAGCTCGACCGAGCCGCAGCGGCTCGCGTCCGTCGCCATCGGCGACCTCATCGGCGGATCGATCCCCGGTATCGAGGGGCGGTTCGAGCTCGACGTCGCCATGGATGTCGCTGCGCGGTACGTGACCCACCGCGTGGCCATCGAGACGCTCGATCAGGCGACGGTGAGCGGAGGCGACATCACCTCGGAGCGCAGCGCCTCCTTCACGGAGTACCTGGGCGGCCCGTCGGTCGAGCTCAACGTCCGTCCGGAGGGCTCGGTGCGCTACGAGGGCACGCTCCACCTCATCCCCACGTTCAGCGTCAGCCTGCTCGGCCGCGAGTGGTCGATCCCGATCGCCGACCTCCCGCTCGCCTTCCCGCTCACCGAGCGGGAATGGCTCTTCGAGAGCGAGCGCGTCCATATCCCGCTCCCGGATCTCGCGCTGGACACGCAGGAGATCAACTTCGGCGCGGTGGAGGTCGGGCAGGCCAACGTGGAGATCGTCCAGCTGTCGAACACAGGGGAGGCGCTGCTCGACGTCGCCGTGACGACCGACGATCCGGAGGGCTTCGAGCTCGCGAGCGCGGCGCTCGAGGTCGACCCCGAGACGGCGGTCGACTTCGCGATCCGCTTCGCGCCGAAGGCGAGCGGCGCGTTCGCGGCGACCGTCCTCGTCGAGTCGAACGACCCGAGCGATCCGGTGCAGGAGATCACGGTGAGGGGGATCGGCGTCGCAGCGCCGGACGACGGGCCGGACGGCGGTGAGCCCATGGCTCAGGACGGCGGCTGCGCTTGCCGCGCGGCCGGGAGCGCGCCGCGCGGGGGCGCGGGCGGTGGGGCGTGGGCGGCCGCCGGGCTGTCGCTCGCCGCGCTCGCGGGCGGCCTCAGGCGCCGGCGCCGCGCGACCTGAGCCTCGTGCCCGGAACCGTACGGCCCTGGCCGCGAGCCCCGGCGCCGCGCGGCCCCGAGCTTCAGGCCGCGCTCGGCGATCCCACGGCGATCTTCCGGCGCACCGACATGGCCGCGATCTGCTCCAGCTCGTCGCCGCGCAGGGTCTCCTTGAGCACGAGCGCCTCCGCGGCCGCCTCGAGGCCCTCGCGGCGATCGACGAGCAGCTGCTTGGCCTTCAGATACATCTCGCCGAGCCGCTCCCTCACCTCCTCGTCGACCTCGCGCGCGGTCTCGTCGCTGCACGTGCGCTCCTCCTGGATCACGCCGAGCATGGGCGCGCCGACCTGGCGCGAGAGCGCGGGCAGCCCGAGGCGCCGGCTCATGCCGAGGCGGGTCACCATCTCGCGGACGAGCGCCGTGGCCCGCCCGAGATCGTCGTGCGCGCCGCTCGAGACCTGGCCGAGCGCGATCTCCTCCGCCGCCCTGCCGCCGAGCATCACCGTGACGCGCGATTCGATCTCCTGCTCGGTGACCAGCTGGCGCTCGTCGCGGGGCACCTGGATCGTGACGCCGAGCGCGCCGATCGTGCGCGCCACGATCGACACCCGCTCCACCGGATCGGCGGCCGGCAGCGCGAGCGCGACGAGCGCGTGCCCGGCCTCGTGGTACGCCACGCGCCGCCGCTCCTCCGCGGTCATGATCTGCCCGCGGCGCCGGAGCCCGAGCTGCGACCGATCGAGCGCCTCGTCGAAGTCGGCCTGGCCGATCTCCCTGGCGCCGCGCCGCGCCCCGGCGAGCGCCGCCTCGTTGACGATCTTGGCGAGGTCGGCCCCGACCATGCCCGGCGTGCGGCGCGCCACGAGCCCGAGGTCGACGTCCTTCGCGAGCGGCACCCGCCGCGCGTGCACCGCGAGGATCGCCTCGCGGCCGCGCAGATCGGGCCGATCCACGATGACCTGGCGGTCGAAGCGCCCGGGCCGCATGAGGGCCGGATCGAGCACCTCGGGCCGGTTGGTGGCGGCCATCAGGATCACGGTTGTGCGCGCGTCGAAGCCGTCGAGCTCGGCGAGGAGCTGGTGGAGCGTCTGCTCGCGCTCGTCGTGGGTCGAGAGGGCGCTGAGGCCGCCCCGGGTCCTGCCCACGGCGTCGATCTCGTCGATGAACACGATGCTGGGCGCGCTCTTGCGCGCCTCCTCGAAGAGCTCGCGCACGCGCGCCGCCCCGAGCCCCACGAACATCTCGACGAACTCGCTCGCGTTCAGCGAGAAGAACGGCACGTTCGCCTCGCCTGCCACGGCGCGCGCGAGCAGCGTCTTGCCGGTGCCGGGCGGCCCGACGAGCAGGAGGCCGCGCGGGATCCGCCCGCCCAGCGACCGGTACCGCGACGGCTCCTTGAGGAAGTCGATCACCTCGACGAGCTCGTCCTTGGCCTCGTCGACCCCCGCGACGTCGGAGAAGCGCACCGGATCCTGCTTGGACCGATCGTAGATCTTCGCCTTGCTGCGCAGGAACCCGAGCGGCCCGCCGGCCCCCTGCCCCGCCCGGCGCAGCATCATGAAGAACACCGCGTTGATGAGCAGGAGCGGCAAGAGCCAGAGCGCCACCTGCGTCCACGCCGCGGACCGGGCGCTCTTCGCCTCGATGCGGACCTGCTGCTCGAGCAGCGCCCGCACGATCGGCTCGTCCTCGACGCCGGGTAGCCGCGTCACGCGGACGCGCTCCTCGGGCCGCCGCTCGCCGGCGCGGCGGACGAGCTCGATCTCGTCGGGCTTCACGACCGCCGCGGCGACCTCCCCGCGCCGCACCTCGGCGACCGCCTCGTCGTAGGGCACGAGCGGAGGCCCCGGCGGCTTGAAGATCCCGGAAAAGACCAGAGCCGCGGCGGCGATCAGCAGGTACCCGAGCCACGTGCGCGACGTCGGCCTTTTCTCGTCAGCCATTCCATGGATCTGATGTGTGGCGTGCGTCGCCTCGGCAAGCCCCGGGCCCCGGAAGAACCGGAAATTACACGGTAAAGCCGCGCGAGGGAGGGAGCCCAGGAGGCTGACCGTGAGCCACCCGGCCCCGGTTCTACGGCCCGGGACCACGCGTCCACCGCTCGGTCACCGCTCGGTCACCGTTCGATCACCGTTCGATTCCGCGGCTCTACCGCGCGCCTGCTGCCCGGTTGCCGCGGGGTGATCGCCCCGTGGATCCAGGCTAAGAAGCGCCCCTGTGCCGCTCGCTTCCGACCGCGCCTCGCTCGCCACGTTCCCCATCGACTGGGGCGGGCTCGCCCCGCTCCGGCTCAAGTCGCGCGCCGTCGCCGAGGGCGTGTACGCCGGAATGCACCGGAGCATCCGCAAGGGCGCCGGCGTCGAGTTCGGCGGGCAGCGGCCCTACGTGCCCGGCGACGATCTCCGCTTCTTCGATCGCCGCGCCCTGCTCCGCCACGATCGCCTCATGGTGCGCGAGTTCGAGACCGAGACCGATCGCGCCCTCTGGCTGTGCGTCGACGCGACCGCCTCGATGTCCTACCGAGGCCAGCGCGCGCCCGGCGCCAAGCTCGCCTACGCGGCGCTGATCGCCGCGGCCATGGCCCGCGTCGCGCTCGCCACCGGCGACCCGGTGGGGCTCGCGTGGCTCGGCGGCGCCGGCACCCACGGCCTGCCCGCCATGGCGGGGCGCGAGGCGTTCGAGCGGATCGTGGGCGCCCTCGAGGCCACCTCCGCGGCCCAGGACTGGAGCGGCGACGCGGGCGCGATCGAGCGCGCCCTCGCGCCCGTCGCGAAGAAGGCCCGCCGCGGCGCCGTCGTCCTGCTGATCTCGGATCTACTCGATCTTGCTCACGAATCCGGCACGGACCGCGCGCTCTCCGCGTTCACGCCGCTCAGCACGGGCGGCCGCACGCTGATCGCCCTCCAGGTCCTCGATCCGAGCGAGGCGGAGCTCGACTTCGAGGGCAACGTGCGCCTCCGCGCGCTCGAGGGCGACGCCGTCGTCGAGGCCGATGCGGGCGCGGTCCGGGCGCAGTACAAGGCGCGCCTCGCCGCCCTGACCGAGGGCTGGTCGCGCGCGCTCGCGTCGCGCGGCGGCCGCCTGCTGCGCGCGACGAGCGCCGATCCCCCGACCGACGTCGTCCGCTCCCTGGTGCAGGCGATCGCCGAGGTGCGGCGATGAGCTTCGTCACCCTGGGCGCGTTGCTTGTCGCGCTGCTCGTCGGCGCGCCGGTCGCCGCGCACCTCCTGCGCCGTCGCCGCGCCGAGGAGCGGCCGTTCCCGCCCGCGCGGCTGGTCCCGCCCACGCCGCCGACAGCGCGGCGCCGGAGCCTCCTCGAGGACCGCGCCCTCTTCGCCACCCGGGCCGTCTCGGTGCTCGCGCTCGCGGTGCTCGGCGCCACGCCGCTCCTGCGCTGCTCGCACCTGGCGCTCAGCCGCAGGGCCGGCGCGTCCGTCGCGCTCGCCATCGTCGTCGACGACTCGCTCAGCATGCGCGCGCGCCCGGGCGCCGGCGGCGTGGAGCGCGCCGGCCCGGCGCGGTTCGAGCGCGCGCTCACGGCCGCGCGCGAGCTCGCCGGCGGGCTCGCGCCCGGCGACGCCGCGGCGCTCGTCCTCGCGGGCGCCCCGGCCCGGGTCGCCCTCGCGTCGACGACCAACCTCACCGCCGTCACCGAGGCGCTCGCCGCGGTGACGCCGTCGGACCGCGCCACCGACCTCGACGGGGCCCTCGACCTCGCGCGCGATCTGCTCCGGGGCCTGCCCCAGAGCGACAAGCGCATCGTGCTCCTCAGCGACCTCGCGGACGGCGCGCCAGGCGCCCCGCCCATCTCGGGCACCCCCGACATCGCCACGTGGGTGCCGCTCGAGGAGCTCGAGGCGACGGGCGAGGACTGCGGGATCGTGCGCGCGGATCGATCGAGCCAGAAGGCGCGCATCCGCGTCGTCTGCACCGCCGCGTCGCCCGCCGCGCCCGGACCCGACCCCGCCGCCGCGGAGCGCGACGGCGGCGCGGCGGCGCCGGCCGCCTCCGCCGCGGGCGCCTCCGCCGCCGCGGGGCGATCCCTCGAGGTGCGCGCCGGCGACGCGGTGCTCGGCAAGGTCGCGCTCGATCCGGCGCTGCGCGCCGAGGAGCTCACGATCGATCTGCCCTCGGGGGCGCCCGAGCTCCTGCTCGCCGTGCTCACCGGCGGCGACGCGATCGCCGAGGACGACCGCGCGCCGATCATCACCGCCGGCGGCCCGCTCTCGATCGCGGTCGTGGTCGACCCTGCGACCACGCACGTCGAGACGGGCGGCCCGCCGCCGCTCGAGCAGGCGCTCTCTGCGCTGGATCTCGACGCGCAGATCAGGCCGCTGCCCTCGGTCCCGGAGCACGCGGACGAGCTGGCCGCGCACGCGGGGCTCATCGTCGACGACGCGCCCGGCTTCACGCCGGAGGTGCGCCGCTCGCTCGCCGCGTGGGTCGAGCGCGGCGGCGTCGCGCTCCTGACGCTCGGCCAGCGCGCCGCCGCCGCGCCGCTCGGCGCCGGGTTCGAGCCGCTGGTGCCCGGCGTCGTCCGCTGGTCGGCGTCCCCGGTCCCCGGGTTGGACCGCGCCACGGCGGGCTGGCTCGGACCGTCCGCGGCTGGCCTCGCCGACGTCGCCCCGCGCGGCCGGGCCACGCTGGGCGCGGAGGCCTCGGAGGGCGCCGAGGTGCTCGCCCGGTGGATCGACGGCGCCCCTTTCCTCGTGCGCCGCCCGCTCGGGCGCGGCGTCGTGCTGTTCATGACGCTGCCGCTCAGTACGGAGGAGAGCGACGTCGCGCTGCGGCCGGCGTTCCTCTCGCTGCTCGACGGGTTCGTCGGCGCCGCGCGCGCCCGCGGCGGCGCGCGGCGCCTCGCCGCGGGCGAGACGTGGACCTTCGACGGCTACCACGACGTCAAGGTCGAGCGCGTGCGGGTCGACCGCGGCCAGGGCCCCGCGGGGCGTGAGGCGCTCCCCGTCGTGGAGGTCGATCGGCGGCTGCGCGTCTCGCCCCCGCTCGCCGGGCTCTACGAGCTCACCCTGGACGGCGAGCGCTCGACGCGCGTCGTGTCGGTGCCGGAGCGCGAGATCGACCTTCGCCCCCGGCGCGTCGCCGAGAGCGCCCGCGCGGCGGAGCTGGGCGGCATGTCGGCATCCATCGACGGATCGCCCTACGTGGCGCTGCTGCTGCTCGCGCTGCTCGCGGCCGAGCTCCTGCTGCGCGCCCTCGGAGGCCGGCGGCAGCCGGCCGAAGTCCAGGCG
The DNA here is from genome assembly GCF_051521365.1 of Sorangium sp. So ce590. Taxonomy (NCBI): domain Bacteria; kingdom Pseudomonadati; phylum Myxococcota; order Polyangiales; family Polyangiaceae; genus Sorangium; species Sorangium sp. So ce590. Next base: position 674,434 of record NZ_CP150346.1, on the reverse strand, counting down.
AGCTGAGGCCGGCGGCCGCTTTCAGCGCGGCCTGGCAGCGGGGCGGCCGGCGTCAGCCAGCTCCCGCCGCCACCGCGCTCAGTGCGTCTGCCAATGCGGCGGGATCTCGTCCGCCGGCGCGAACTCGGGCTTGGCCGGCGAGGCGGGCACGACGGCCGCCCGGCGAGGCCCGTTCGGCTTGAAGCTGTGCTCCGCGGCCGGGAACGTGCGCGACTGCACCTCGTCCACGTAGGCGCGCGTCGCCTCCACGATCTGGTCGCCGACCTCGGCGAAGCGCTTCGCGAACTTCGGCGTCAGCTCGCGGAACATCCCGAGCAGGTCGTAGCAGACGAGCACCTGCCCATCGCAGCCGGCCCCGGCGCCGATGCCGATCGTCGGCACGGAGACCGCCTCCGTCACCTCCTGCGCGAGGTCCGGCGGGATGGCCTCGAGCACGATGGCGTAGGCGCCCGCCTCGTCGAGGATGCGCGCGTCGGCGATGAGGCGCTCGGCCGCCTCGTCGCCCTTGCCCTGCACCTTGAAGCCGCCCATCGCGTGCACGGACTGCGGCGTGAGCCCGAGGTGACCCATCACCGGGATGCCCGCGGCGACGATCCGGCGCACATGCTCCGCGATCTCGGCGCCCCCCTCGAGCTTGATGCTCTCGAAGCTGCCCTCCTTCATCATCCGCCCGGCGTTCTCGAGCGCGTGCATCGGAGAGAGCTGGAAGCTCATGAACGGCATGTCGCCCACGACGTGGGCGCGCCGCGCGCCGCGCGTCACCGCGCGGCCGTGGTAACAGATCTCCTCGACCGTGACGGGGAGGGTGGTCGGGTGCCCTTGCACGACCATCCCGAGCGAGTCGCCGACGAGCAGCAGATCGGCGCCGCCCTCGTCGAGCAGCCGCGCCATCGTGAAGTCGTAGGCCGTCACCATCGCGATCGGCGAGACCCCTTTGCGGGCGCGGATCTCGGGGACCATGACCTTCGTCGAGCGCTGCGCTGGTCTACGCGCGCTGCCGCCACCATTGCCTTGCGGACCGTACATGTGCCTCCTGGTCGCGGCCGCACCTGCGGTCCACGCCTCCGGAAAGGCTAGAGCCGCGCACGCTACAGGGCAAGACGCGGCGCGCGCCGGCCGCGGCCGACCTCGTCACAATCACCAAGGATCGTGGAGAGTTACCGACGGAAACAGCCGCGGCAGGTAGGGGGCCCAGGCGCCGCTCGGCGGTCGCTGCAGCGCCGACCGATCATCCGCGTCGCTGGCCGGCGCCGCCAGAAGAGAGCGCCGCGGCAGGCGCCCGCGAGGCGCCCGGGGGTGCCGGCCTGGGGTTCGTCAGCGCGGTCAGGATGTGGTCGCGCCAGGCGCCGTCGATGAACAGGTAATCGCGGGCGTACCCCTCGACGACGAAGCCGAGGCGCCGGAGCAGCCGACCGCTGCGCTCGTTATGCGGCAGGTAGTTCGCCATCACCCGGTGGAAGCCGAGCGTGCCGAACATGTACGCGATCGCCGCCTCGAGCGCCTCGAACATCACGCCCGAGCCCACGACGCGCTGGTCGAGCGAGTAGCCGAGCGTCGCGGCCTGGAAGACGCCGCGAACGAACTGGGTGAAGTTGCAGACCCCGATCACCTCGCCCGCGGGAGCGCCGCGCCACTGCAGCGCGAGCCGGAGCGCCCGGTCCGCGACGAGATCGTCGCGATCGCGGAGGAGGCGCTCCCGCCAGAACGCCTCGGTGTAGAAGCCCTCGGGTCGCGGCGGATCCCACCGGGCCAGGTGCTCGCGATTGCGCTCGAAATAGGCGAGGTAGCGGCCGGCGAAGTCGAGGGACGGGATGAGGAGGCGCAGCCGCGGGGTCTCGATGCAGACGGAGCTCTTCAACCGGGCCTCCCGCGCGCCGCTCCTACGACAAGGTCCCTTCATCGAGGCGGCGCATCCCCTCGAGGAGCAGGGCCTCGGGCGAGGCGGTGATGCTGCGGGTGCTGGGCGAGAAGCTCGGGTCGAGACGGAAGTCGCCCTCCCGGAGCGTGAGCATCCTGTAGAACGCGTCCTCGCCCAGCGCGCCGGCCCAGAGCGCGTGGACGACCTGCCCGTCGGCGAAGTGGATCTCGCCGGCCATGGAGTTCGCCTGGATCTTGAGCGCGCACGTCTTCCGGCCGTGCCAGAGGATCTGGATCATGTCCGGCAGGCCCATCTCGGCGAGCGAGCCGGACACGCCGCGGGGGACGGCGGTCGTGGAGCGTCGCTCGATGAGCTGGCGGAGCTTGGCGGCCATGACGTCGGTCGACGCCGGCTTCGAGACGAAGTCGTCGACGCCGAGATCGAAGGCGCGCTGGGCGGTCTGCCGGTCGGTCTTCGCGGTGAGGATGACCCACGTCTTGTCGCGGCCGAAGCCGAGCTTCAGCGCGTCGGCGCGGAGCACGAGGCCGGCGTCGGGCTCCTCGAGGTCGATCTCGCTGACGACCACCTCGATGTCCTTCGTCTCGAGCTCGCGGCGCGCCTGCGCCACGTTGCGCGCGATCGAGACCTCGAACCCCTGCTCGAGGAGCCGCAGCTCGAGCACCGTCGTCTCCTCGGGATCCGGGTCGACGATGAGCGCCTGATGCCGGTCGGCGAGGAGCTTCGCGCGCATGTCGTCGCCGGTCATGACCTGGCGGAAGAGATCGACGATGTTCGGATCGAAGATGGTGCCGCGGTACTGGGCGAGCACGTCGCAGGCCTCGGGCGGGCGGAGCGCCTTGCGGTAGGGGTTGCGCGGGTTCTGGGTGAGGTCGGCGTAGGTGTCCGCGACCGCGAGGATGCGCGCGCCGAGCGGGATCTCCTTGCCGGACAGGCCGTCGGGGAAGCCGCTGCCGTCGTAGCGCTCGTACATCAGGTTGATCGCCGAGACGACGTCCTGCGGCAGGCCCACCGACTCCATGAGGTGGGCCGGGAGGTCGACGCTCTTCGTCGCGGCGAGCCGGTGCCCCTCGTACTCGGCGACGTTGAGCGCGGTGAGGTGGTACGGGCCGTTCTTGCCGAGGTCGTGCAGGTAGGCCGAGGCCACGTAGCTCGCGACCGTCGTCGGCGGCAGGCCGATGCGCTCGCAGAGCTTGCGGACGATGCGCGCGACCGTGGAGGAGTGACCCCGGAGGTCCTGCCGCGCGTTCTCGAGCAGGCTCACGAGGACGTTCAGCGTCTCGACATACGCGTGGCTCGTGGTCGGGTGCGGCGGCGGCGGCGCCGCTGCCACCGCGACCGGCGCCGAGAGCGGGGCGGCCTGCGGCTGAACGGGGGGCGAGGGCGGCACGGGCGTGGGCGGGGGCCCGGCCGGGGCCACGCGCGGCGGCGCGGAGGGCGCCCGCATCACCGCGGGAGCCTGCGGCGCCGTGACGAGCGCCGCGGGCACCGGCGCGGGCTGCGGCGTCGCGTGCGCCGTCTGCCCGTGCATCGTCGTCTGCCCGTGCATCGTCGTCGTCTGCCCGTGCATCGGCTGCGAATGCGAGGGCGGCGCGTGCGCCGGCTGGCCGTGCATCGTCTGCGAGTGCGCAGCCGGCACGTGCGTCATCGACGCGCGCTCGTGCGTCATCGACGTGCGCTCGAACGGGTTATTGCTGTTGTTGTAGAGGATCTCGTCGAACGAGCTGACCGGCCGCAGCAGCGAATTGAAGGCGGTCGTGTCGCCCCGGTAATGGTAGGCGATGGCCGCGCGCACTGCCGCCGGCCTGGCGACGATGGCGCGTACGTCCCGCACGCCCGCGGCCAGCCGGATCTCGTGCAGCGCGACGTCGTTGTCGGGATCCGCCGTCGCGACCGAGAGCGTCGTGTTCCGATCGTCGAGCAGGACCGGGAAGACGCCGTGCAACGTCGCGGTGATCGCCGAAACCTTGGCGAGCACGCGGGGCTCGATGATCGCCTTCGAGAGCTTCTCGGTCGAGACGAAGCGGGTGTTGTGGACGGTCGCGATGAACTTCAGGAGCTCGGCCTCGTTGACGATATCGAGCTCGATGATGGCGTCCTCGATGCGGCCGCGGGTACGCATCGCGTACTCCACCGCACGACGATGGTCGTCCGGAGTGATGCGCCCCTCGAGGACGAGGCGATCGGCAATCCGCTGGTTCAATCCGTGAACGGAAGCCATCGAAACCTGATTCTACTCGGAAATTGGAGGTAAGCGCGCCCAAGAACCCTCGCGGAACGAAAGCACGCGGGGAAAGCTGGCCAGCCGCTCGCGGCGTGTGCAGCCATGGGGTGCGCTCGATGAATGAGAGCAGAGCTCGGCTCGGTGCGCGAGCCCCGTGAACACCGGCCAACGCTGGTTGGCTCCCGAGGCCCCGCTCGACCCGATGCGCTGCTACGTGGAGGTGAAGGCTGACCCCGGGTAGGCGCGCGCGCCACGTCCGGCGCGGCTCGCCAGGCCGACAAGCTCAGGGCTGAAAGAGGAAAGCCGCCCCCGGGACGGTGTCCAGGGGACGGACGGCGCGCCCGTAGGCGGGGGTCGACCCCGCCCTGGGCGCGCCGGCGGCCGTTACTCCTCGTTCACCGCCGTGAGCGTCTCCTCGGGACGCGGCCGGGGGGCGACGTACGGCGCTTGCACCACCGGCTCGCCCTCGACCACGACCTGGAGACGCTTGTAGGCGGGCAGCCCCGTCCCGGCCGGGATCAGACGGCCCATGATGACGTTCTCCTTGAGACCGCGGAGATCGTCCGTCTTGCCGTTGATCGCCGCCTCGGTGAGCACCTTGGTCGTCTCCTGGAACGACGAGGCGCTGATGAACGACTCGGTCGACAGGCTGGCCTTGGTGATGCCGAGGAGGAGCGCCTCGGCGATGGCGGGCTTGCCGCCGCGCTCGAGGACGGTCTCGTTCTCCTTCTCGAAGATGTGCTTCTCCACCTGCTCATCGACCAGGAAGTTCGTATCGCCGACCTCGCGCACGCGGACCCGCCGGAGCATCTGCCGGACGATGACCTCGATGTGCTTGTCGTTGATGCCGACGCCCTGGAGCCGGTAGACCTGCTGGATCTCGTTCACGAGCCAGGCCGACAGCTCCTTCTCGCCCTTCACCCGGAGGATGTCGTGCGGGTTCGGCGGGCCGTCCTGGAGCGGGTCACCCGCGCGCACCCGGTCGCCCGGCTGCACCTGGATGTGCTTGCCCTTGGGGATCAGGTACTCGCGCGCCTGATCGCCGAGCGCATGCCCGTCCGGCGAGTACGGCGTGATGATGACCTTCCGCTTGCCCTTCGTGTCCTTGCCGAACGTGACCTCGCCGTCGATCTCGCTGATGATCGCGTGATCCTTGGGCTTTCTGGCCTCGAACAGCTCGGCGACGCGGGGCAGACCGCCGGTGATGTCCTGCACCTTCGTCGTGTCGCGCGGGATCTTCGCGATGACCTCGCCGGCCTCGATGAGATCCCCCTCCTGCGCGACGATGTGCGCACCGACGGGGAGCAGGTAGCGCGCCTCGAGCTCGCTGTTCGGGAGCTTCAGCGTCCTGCCGGACTCGGGGTCCTTCAGCGAGATGCGCGGGCGGACGTCGGCCGCCTTCGACTCGATGACGACCTTTCGCGAGAGGCCCGTCACCTCGTCGAGGCGATCCTGCACGCTGACGCCCTCGATGAGGTCGCCGAACTTCACCACGCCGGAGACCTCGGTGAGGATCGGCGTCGCGAACTGGTCCCACTCGGCGAGCAGCTCGCCGGCCTTGGTGCGCTCGCCGTCGGCCTTCTTGAGGATGGCGCCGTAGACGAGGCGGTTGTGCTCGCGCTCGCGCCCCGTCTCGTCGACGACAACGATCTCGCCGTGGCGGTTCATGACCACCATCGTGCCGTCCTTCTTCTTCTGGACGACCGCGCGGCGGAGGCGGACCGTGCCCTCGGTGCGGGCCTCGAGGTAGCTCGCCTCGATCTTGCCGCGCGCCGCGGTGCCGCCGATGTGGAAGGTGCGCATCGTGAGCTGCGTGCCCGGCTCGCCGATCGACTGGGCGGCGATGATGCCCACCGCCTCGCCGATGTTGACCCGGTAACCGCGCGCCAGGTCGCGGCCGTAGCAGAGCGCGCACACCCCGCGGCGGAGCTGGCACGTCAGCACCGAACGGATGACGACCTCCTCGATGCCGGCGTCCTCGATGGACCGCACCGCCTGCTCGTCGAGCTCGGTGTTCGCGGTGATGAGCACCTCGCCGGTGAGCGGGTCGACGACGTCCTCCAGCGCGACGCGGCCGAGGATGCGGTCGCCGAGCGGCTGGATGACCTCGCCGGCCTCCTCGAGCTTCGCCACGCGGATGCCGTCGAGCGTGCCGCAGTCGAACTCGGAGATGACCGCGTCCTGCGCCACGTCGACGAGCCGCCGGGTGAGGTAACCCGAGTTCGCCGTCTTGAGCGCGGTGTCGGCGAGGCCCTTGCGCGCGCCGTGCGTCGAGATGAAGTACTGGAGCACGCTGAGACCCTCGCGGAAGTTCGCGGTGATCGGCGTCTCGATGATCTCGCCGGACGGCTTGGCCATCAGGCCGCGCATCGCGGCCAGCTGCCGGATCTGCTGCGTGGAGCCGCGCGCGCCGGAGTCGGCCATGATGTAGATCGGGTTGAAGCTCGGCTCGATCGAGGACTTGCCCGTTTCGTGATCGACGATCGTCTCCTTGCCGATGCCGGCCATCATCTCGGTCGTGACCTGGTCGGCGATGCTCGCCCAGATGTCGACGATCTTGTTGTACCGCTCGCCGTCGGTGATGAGCCCCTCCTGGTACTGCTCGACGACGCGCTCGACCTCCTTCTGGGCCTCGCCCAGGAGGACCTTCTTGGCCGCCGGGATCACCATGTGATCCATGCAGATCGAGATGCCCGCCCGCATCGCGTGGTCGAAGCCGAGCGTGCGGAGCCGGTCTGCGAGGAGGACGGTCTCCTTGTTGCGGTGGATGCGGTAGCAGACGTCGATGAGCGCCGAGAGCGCCTTCTTGTCGAGGGTCTTGTTCGCGTACTCGAACGCGACCCCCTTCGGGAGGACCTCGGAGATGATGACGCGGCCCACCGTGGTCTCGACGATGCGGCGCTTCACGTGGCCGAACTCGTCGAGCTGCGGGTTCCCGTCGTCGTCGATGATCGGCACCCGGACGCGGACGCCGGCGTGCAGCGCGACCTCGCCGTTGTCGTAGGCCATCCGCACCTCCTCGGGGGAGGCGTAGATGCCCCGCAGGTAGCCCTGCGCCACGCCGTCCTCGCCGAAGGAGAGGGTGTCCGCGCGGTACGACCCCTTCTCGAACTTGCGCTCGCGGGTCGCGTAGTAGAGCCCGAGCACGATGTCCTGGGTCGGGTTGATGATCGGCTTGCCGCTCGCGGGCGAGAGGATGTTGTTCGTGCTCATCATGAGCACGCGCGCCTCCATCTGCGCCTCGACCGACAGCGGCACGTGGACCGCCATCTGGTCGCCGTCGAAGTCGGCGTTGAACGCCGCGCAGACCAGCGGGTGCAGCTGGATCGCCTTGCCCTCGATGAGGACCGGCTCGAACGCCTGGATGCCGAGGCGGTGGAGCGTCGGGGCGCGGTTCAGGAGCACCGGGTGCTCGCTGATGACCTCCTCGAGGATGTCCCAGACCTCCGGGCGCTCCTTCTCCACCATCTTCTTCGCGCTCTTGATGGTGTTGACGTAGCCGCGCTCTTCCAGCTTGTTGTAGATGAACGGCTTGAAGAGCTCGAGCGCCATCTTCTTGGGCAGACCGCACTGGTGCAGGCGCAGCGTCGGGCCGACGACGATGACCGAGCGGCCCGAGTAGTCGACGCGCTTGCCGAGCAGGTTCTGGCGGAACCGGCCCTGCTTGCCCTTCAGCATGTCGGAGAGCGACTTGAGCGGGCGCTTGTTCGGGCCGGTGATCGTCTTGCCGCGGCGGCCGTTGTCGAAGAGGGCGTCGACCGCCTCCTGCAGCATCCGGCGCTCGTTGCGGATGATGATCTCCGGCGCGTTCAGCTCGAGGAGCCGCTTCAGGCGGTTGTTGCGGTTGATGACGCGGCGGTAGAGGTCGTTGAGATCGCTGGTCGCGAAGCGGCCGCCGTCCAGGGGCACGAGCGGGCGCAGATCCGGCGGGAGCACCGGGATCACGGTCAGCATCATCCACTCCGGCCGATTGCCGCTCTCGCGGAAGGCCTCGACGACCTTGAGCCGCTTCGCGAGCTTCTTCCGCTTGGCCTCGCTGGTCGCCGCGCGCATCTCGGTCCTGAGCAGCTCGGCCAGGCCGTGGACGTCGACCTGCTTGAGCATCTCGAGGACCGCCTCGCCGCCCATCCCGGCGCTGAACTTGTCGTCACCGTACTCGTCGAGCAGCTGCAGATAGCGCTCCTCGCTCAGGAGATCGCCCCTCATGAGGCCGGTCTCCTTCGGATCGATGACGATGTAGGCCTCGCAATAGAGCACCTTCTCCAGGTCCTTGAGCGTGATGTCGAGCATGTTGCCGATGCGCGACGGCAGGCTCTTGAGGAACCAGATGTGGGCGACCGGCGTGGCCAGCGAGATGTGCCCGAGCCGCTCGCGGCGGACCTTCGACTGGATGACCTCGACGCCGCACTTCTCGCACACGATGCCACGGTGCTTCATGCGCTTGTACTTGCCGCAATTGCACTCGTAGTCCTTCACCGGCCCGAAGATCTTGGCGCAGAACAGGCCATCTCGCTCCGGCTTGAACGTCCGGTAGTTGATGGTCTCCGGCTTCTTCACCTCGCCGTGGGACCACTCGCGGATCTTCTCCGGGCTCGCGAGCGAGATGCGGATGGCGCTGAACGACAGCGGGTCTTTGGGCTTCTCGAAGAAGCTGAAGATGTCACGCATGGAGACCTCCGGAGACGGAAACGAAACCGATGAACCTGTCCGCGCCCACCGTGTCGGCCTTCGGGAGCGCGCCGCCCGCGCGACGCGCCTCCCTCGCCATCACCGACCCGGCGCGCGGCGCTCGTGACGTGACGAACTGCATCACTCCTCTTCCTCCGCGGCCGAGGCCTCCACGCCTCCGGTCGACTCGACCAGCTCGACGTTCAGGCACAGCGACTGGAGCTCCTTGATGAGCACGTTGAAGCTCTCCGGCAGCCCCGCCTCCAGGGTGTAGTCCCCCTTCACGATGGCCTCGTACATCCGGGTGCGGCCCATCACGTCGTCGCTCTTCACGGTGAGGAACTCCTGCAGCGCGTAGGCCGCGCCGTAGGCCTCCATCGCCCAGACCTCCATCTCGCCGAGCCGCTGCCCGCCGAACTGCGCCTTGCCGCCGAGGGGCTGCTGCGTGACGAGGGAGTAGGGCCCGATCGAGCGCGCGTGGATCTTGTCGTCGACCAGGTGGTGGAGCTTCAGCATGTACATGATGCCCACCGTGACGTTCTGATCGAACGCCTCGCCCGTGCGCCCGTCGAAGAGGATCGCCTGGCCTGAGGTCGGGAGATCCGCGATATCGAGAGCGCCCTTGATATCCGACTCGTGAGCGCCGTCGAACACCGGCGATCCCATGAACACGCCCTCGTCGACCGTCTTGACGAAGCGCTTGACGTCGCCGTCGTCGAGGTCGTCGAAGAAGCCGTCCATCGACTCGTCGCCCGCATAGATGGCCTTCAGGTGCGCCTTGATCTCGGCGGTCGCCCGCTGCTGCTCGACCATGCGCTGCAGCTGGTTGCCGAGCTCGAAGGCGCCCCACCCGAGGTGGATCTCGAGGATCTGACCGACGTTCATGCGGCTCGGCACGCCGAGCGGGTTGAGCACGAGATCGACCGGCCTACCGTCCTGCAGATACGGCATGTCCTCCTCGGGGAGGATGCGGCTGATGACACCCTTGTTGCCGTGGCGGCCCGCCATCTTGTCGCCGACCTGGAGCTTGCGCTTGATGGCGATATAGACCTTCACCATCTTGATGACGCCCGGCGGCAGCTCGTCGCCCTTGGAGAGGCGATCGATCTTGTCGCGGAAGTGCTCCTCGCGCGTGCGGACGAGCTCCTCGAGGTCGCGCAGGATCTGCTGGACCCGCTCGGCGTCGTCGACGGGGATCTCGCCCCAGTACTTGCGGGGGATCTCGGCGAGCGAGGCCTCGTCGATGATGGCGCCCTTCTGGAAGAGCACCTTGCCCTTGTCGTCGACGAGCTTGCCCGACGCCTCCTTGCCGAGCAGGAGCTCGCGGATGCGGCGGAAGAACGAGTCGCGGAGGATCTTGATCTCCTCGTCGCGCGTCCGCTCGATCCTGGCGCGCTCCTGGTCCTCGATGTCCCGCGCGCGGTCGTCCTTCTCGGTCCCCTTGCGCGAGAACACGCGGGCGTTGATGACGATCCCGCCGACCCCGGGCGGCACCTTGAGCGAGCTGTCGCGGACGTCGCCCGCCTTCTCGCCGAAGATCGCCCTGAGCAGCTTCTCCTCGGGCGAGAGCTGGGTCTCGCCCTTCGGGGTGATCTTGCCGACCAGGATGTCGCCGGGGCGCACCTCGGCCCCGATGCGGACGATGCCGGAGTCGTCGAGGTCCTTGAGCGCCTCCTCGCCGACGTTCGGGATGTCGCGGGTGATCTCCTCCTTGCCGAGCTTCGTGTCGCGGGCGACGCACTCGAACTCCTCGATGTGAATCGAGGTGAACACGTCGTCCTTGGCGATGCGCTCGGACACCAGGATGGAGTCCTCGAAGTTGTAGCCCTGCCACGGCATGAACGCGACGAGCACGTTCTGGCCGAGCGCGAGCTCGCCCATGTCCGTGGACGGGCCGTCGGCGAGCACGTCGCCCTTCTTCACCACCTCGCCCGTCCTGACGACCGGCTTCTGCGTGTAGCAGGTCGACTGGTTCGAGCGCTGGAACTTCATGAGGTGGTAGATATCGGGCACCTCGGCGCCCTCGCCCTCGGCGCGGACGACGATGCGCGTCGCGTCGACGCTCTCGACGACCCCGGGGCGCCGCGCGATGACGCAGACGCCGGAGTCACGGGCGAGCCGCTCCTCCATGCCGGTGCCCACGAGCGGCGCGTGCGACTGGACCAGCGGCACGGCCTGGCGCTGCATGTTGGCGCCCATGAGCGCGCGGTTCGCGTCGTCGTGCTCGAGGAAGGGCACGAGCGCGGCGGCGACCGACACCATCTGGTTCGGCGCGACGTCCATCAGCTCCACCATCTCGGGCGTGACGATCTTGAACTCGCCGTTGTAGCGGGCCGAGACGAGCGACTCCTTGAAGCGCCCGCTCTCATCGAGGTTCACGGTCGCCTGCGCGATGTACTTGCCCTCCTCCTCCAGCGCGGAGAGCCAGATCACGTCCTCGGTCACGCGGCCGTTCTCGACCTTGCGGTACGGCGTCTCGACGAAGCCGAACTCGTTCACGCGGGCGAACGTCGACAGCGACGCAATGAGGCCGATGTTCGGCCCTTCGGGCGTCTCGATCGGGCAGATGCGGCCGTAGTGGGTCGCGTGGACGTCGCGCACCTCGAACCCGGCCCGCTCGCGCGTGAGGCCGCCCGGCCCGAGCGCCGAGAGGCGGCGCTTGTGGGTGACCTCGGAGAGCGGGTTGGTCTGGTCCATGAACTGCGAGAGCTGCGAGCTCCCGAAGTACTCCTTCACGACCGCGCTGACCGGCTTCGCGTTGATCAGGTCGTGGGGCATGAGCGTGTCGATCTCCTGCGACATGCTCATGCGCTCCTTGATCGCGCGCTCCATGCGGACGAGGCCGATGCGATACTGGTTCTCCATCAGCTCGCCGACCGCGCGCACGCGGCGGTTGCCGAGGTGGTCGATGTCGTCGACCGAGCCGCGCCCGTTCTTCAGCTCGATCAGGTGCCGCACCGTCTCCAGGATGTCCTGCGGCGTGAGCACGGTGAGGTCGAGCCCCGGCCGCTCGTCCTCGGGGACGTCCCGGTAGAACTTGTAGTTCAGCTTCAGCCGGCCGACCTTCGACAGGTCGTAGCGCTCGGCGTTGAAGAACAGGTTGTGGAACAGGGTCTTGGCGGTCTCGAGCGTCGGCGGATCCCCCGGACGCAGCCGCCGGTAGATCTCGAGGATCGAGTCCTCCATCGTCTTCACCTTGTCGGTGAGCAGCGTGTCGCGCAGGTACGAGCCCACGTTCAGGCCGTCGATGAAGAGGATGCGGAACTGCTCGATGTTCGCGTCGCGCAGCCGCTCGAGCTTCGCCTCGGTGAGCTCCTCGTTCACCTCGACCACGACCTCGCCCGTCTCCGGGTCGACGATGTCGTGGGCCGCGACCTTCCCGACGAGCTCCTCCGGCTCGAGGCTGAGCCGCTCGAGCTTCGCCTCCTTCATCTTCCGGATGGCCGCGCGGGTGAACTTGGTGTTCTTCTTGACGATGACATCGGCGCCGATCTTGATGTCGCGCGTCGTCCGCTGGCCGGCCAGGAGGTCGTACTCGATGCTCTTCGAGTACTTGCCCCCCGTCTCGAGGTACACGGTCTCGGTCGAGTAGAAGTAGTTGAGCAGGTCCTGCGTCGAGTACCCGAGCGCGCGCAGCAGCACGGTCGCGTGCATCTTCCGCCGGCGGTCGATGCGAACGTAGATGATGTCCTTCGGGTCGAACTCGAAGTCGAGCCACGAGCCGCGGTACGGGATGACGCGCGCGGAATAGAGCAGCTTGCCGCTCGAGTGCGTCTTGCCCTTGTCGTGGTCGAAGAAGACGCCGGGGCTGCGGTGCAGCTGGCTGACGACGACGCGCTCGGTCCCGTTGATGATGAACGTGCCCGTCTCGGTCATCAGCGGGAGCTCGCCGAAGTAGACCTCCTGCTCCTTGATGTCGCGGACGATCCGCTCCCCGCCGTCGCGGGTGTCGTAGATCATCAGCTGGTTCGTGACCTTGATCGGCGCCGAGTAGGTCATGCCGCGCTGGCGGCACTCATCGACGTCGTACTTCGGCGGCTCGAGGTTGTACGAGACGAAGACGAGCTCGCTCGTGCCGTTGAAGTCTTTGATCGGGAAGACCGAGCGGAACACCGCCTGCAGCCCGATCTCCTCCCGCTCGTTCGGCGGAACGCTCATCTGGAGGAATTTGTCGTAGCTCGACTTCTGGATGTCGATCAGGTTGGGGACGTCGATGATGCGACGAACGCGACCCAGGTTCTTACGGACGCGGAAGTTGGATTGGACGACCGACGGCATCGATTTCCTCCGGCTCACACGAGCCGTGCGGGGCGGGCGCACGGCTCGAACCGAGCAACGAACACGAAGCTACGCACCAATGGCGAGCGAGCGTCCCCAGGGTGTGAGGACCCAAAACATCTTGGCTGTGGGGGCAGAGCGGACCGCGTGGCGACCCATTGAGCTCCGGCATTGGTCGAGGACTCGCACCCGCGGTCCTCGTCAGAATTGACCGAGGACCCGTAGCCGCGGTCCTCTACAGCAGCGTTGCGCAGGGACCCGCACCCGCGGTCCCTTTCTTCAGACAAAAGCGGGACGTGCGGCAGGGACGACCGCCCTGCCGCCGTCCTCCGGCGGATCCCGATTTCCCCTGGCAGGGAACGGTGATCGTTACTTGAGCTCGACGGTAGCACCTGCCTCGACGAGCTTCTTCTTCATCTCTTCCGCGTCCGCCTTGGAAACCTGCTCCTTGACGGTCTTCGGCGCGGCCTCGACCAGGTCCTTCGCCTCCTTCAGGCCCAGACCGGTGATCTCGCGGATCGCCTTGATGACGCCGATCTTGTTGCTGCCGGCGCTCGCAAGGATGACGTCGAACTCGGTCTGCTCCGGGGGCTTCTCGGCCGGAGCGGCGGTCGAGGGGCCGGCGGCGACGGCGACAGCCGCGGGGGCAGCCTTGACGCCCCACTTGTTCTCGAGGTCCTTGATGAGCTCGGCGATCTGGATGACAGGGAGGTTGGAGAGGTAATCGACGACCTGCTCGCGCGTGATCTCAGCCATTGCAAGACTCCTTCAAACTCTTCTGCGCGCCCCGGGGAGGGGGGCGATGTAAACCAAAACCAGACGGGCGCAAGGCCCATTTATTACGAAAGCGCCCTCTCAGGCCGACGTACCCGCCGCGTCCTCCTTCGCCTTCAGGAGATAGGCGAAATTCTGGAGAGGCGCGTTGAGCTGCTGCACGAACTGCTGGAGCGGCGCCTGGAGCGTCGCGAGCAGCGTGGCACGGAGCTCATCCTTGCCGGGCATCGTCGCGAGCTGCGTCTCGACGGCGTCGCCCGAGAGGATCTGCCCCTCGATGAGCCCAGCCTTGATCTGGAGCTTCTGGTTGTCCTTGCGGAACGCCTTGACGACCTTGGCTGCCGCGCTCGGATCCTCGTAGCTCCAGGCCACGCCGGTCATGCCGGTCAGGCTCTTCGCCAGCGTGTTCGCCCAGGGATGCTCCTTGACGGCGTGGCGGACGAGCGTGTTCTTCACGACCCGGTACTCGACGCCGGACTTCCGGAATTCATCGCGAAGCTTGGTGACCGCCTCGACGTTCATTCCCTTGAAATCCAGGAAGACCGCGGAAGACATCCGCTCGAATTTCTGCCGGACTGAGCCGACAACCGCTTCCTTCTGGGACCGTTCCATGGGCTACGCCTCCTCTGCCTTGCCGACGAAGTGGACCGGGTCGATGCGAACCCCCGGGCCCATCGTCGAGGACATCGTGATGCTCCGGAGGTAGATGCCCTTGGCTGTCGCCGGCTTGGCCCGGACGAGCGCCTGGATCAGCGCGTCCGCGTTGACCTGGAGCGCGTTCTCCGCGAAGGAGACCTTGCCGATCCGAGCGTGCACGATGCCCGCCTTCTCGACACGGTACTCGACCTTGCCGGCCTTGGCCTCCGAGATGGCCGTCTTCACGTCAAACGTCACCGTCCCCACCTTGGGGTTCGGCATCAGGCCGCGCGGACCGAGGATACGGCCGAGCTTGCCCACCAGGCCCATCATGTCGGGCGTCGCGATCACGCGGTCAAAGTCCATGAAGCCTTCCTGGACCTTGTTCACGAGATCCGCCTCGCCGACGAAGTCGGCCCCGGCAGCCTCGGCCTCCCTGGCCTTCTCACCCTTGGCGAACACAAGCACGCGGAGCGACTGCCCCGTGCCATGCGGGAGCACCACGGCGCCGCGGACCATCTGGTCTGCGTGCCGCGGGTTGACCCCCAGCCGGACCGCAACGTCCACCGTCTCGTCGAACTTGGCGGGCGCGGCTTGCTTCACGAGCGCGCACGCCTCCTGCAATGTGTACTTTCGCGCGCGATCGACGAATGTTCGCGCTGCGACTTTCTTCTTGGCGACTTTCGGCATATGCCCTCCTTCGTAACGGCTCTCGCCTCCCACGGTGCGCCTTAAACTACCGTGGTAAGTCTTCTCCCAGTCCGCCGGGGCGCCCTCGATTCGGAGCGCCGCCAGGGCGGCGCGCATCCCCGACGGCGGGGAGCGCTGTGACCAACCTCAGTCGACGATGTCGATGCCCATCGAGCGGGCGGTGCCCGTCATGCTGCGCATCGCGGAGTCGAGGTTCGTCGTGTTCATGTCCTGCATCTTGAGCTGGGCGAGCTCCTGCAGCTGCTGCTGCGTCACCTTGCCCACCTTGACCTTGTTGGGCTCCTTGGAGCCCGCGCCCGGCTTCTTCTTGGTCTCGAGCCCCGCCGCCTTCTTCAGGAGCACGGAGGCCGGCGGCGTCTTCATGATGAACGTGAACGAGCGGTCCGAGTAGACCGTGATCACCACCGGGATGATCATGTCTCCCTGTGTTGCCGTCCGCGAGTTGAAGTCCTTGCAGAACGCCATGATGTTGACGCCGTGCTGGCCGAGCGCAGGACCGACGGGGGGCGACGGGTTGGCCTTGCCCGCCGGAAGCTGCAGCTTCACGTACCCAGTGATTTTCTTCGCCATGATGAATCTCGCACCCTATCGAACCGCCGCCCGACGGGCGGTGTACTATTCAGAGAAACAGCGAAGCACCGCGGAGACGCGGTCCTCGCCCGCAGGTTTGCAGCCGTTCGCCCCCGACTAGCGCTTCTCCACGGCTGAGAAGTCGAGCTCCACGCTGGTGGGTCGGCCGAAGATGCTGACCTTCACCTTGAGCTTCTGCTTGTCCATCTTCACGTCGTCGACCGTGCCGGTGAAGTTCGCGAAGGCCCCATCCAGGACCCGCACCTCCTCACCCACCTCGAACGTGAGCCGCGGCTTCGGCTTGACTGCCCCCTCGACGATCCCCCGCCGCAGGCTGTCGATCTGTACCAGCGGGACTTCCTGCGGCGCCTGGTTGCCGATGAAGCCGGTCACCTTGGGCGTGTCCTTGACCAGGTGCCAGACCTGCTCGTTCATCTCCATCTCGACGAAGATGTAGCCGGGCAAGCTGAGCTTTTGGCGAACGCGCGTCTTCCCGCCAGGACGGTTCTCCGTGACCGTCTCGCTCGGGATGAGGATCTCGCCGAACCGATCTTCCAGTCCGTATTGCTTTACGCGCTGCTGGAGCGCGTCGCGCACCTTCGCCTCGTATCCCGAATAGGTATGGATGACGTACCACTTCTTGGCCATGGCGCTTGATTCCCTCAGGGTCTCCCTGCTTCAGCTTCCATCGCCGTAAACGATGTTGGTCACGAATGCCCAGAAGCGGTCGAGCAGCGCCAGGTAGAGGGTCGCCACGGTGGTCGTGGCGATGACGACGAACGTCGAGTTCGTCACCTCTTTCTTGGTCGGCCACTTCACCTTCGCCAGCTCGCCGGCAACCTCGTCGCTCCAGGTGCGGAGCTCCGTGTTGCGGAACATGCGCAGCACGACGATGAGCGCGATGACGCCGCCGATGACCATGCCGTAGGTCGCCTGGTCGTCGTCACCCACCGCGGAGACCACCGGCAGCGCCCGGCTGAACCAGTCCTTGTTGGAGAGGGTCGCCCAGACGCCGTGGACGATCTTGCCGAGGAGGTAAGCGAGCAGCATCCCGCCGGCGAAGAAACCGGCGAGCACATAGCGCTCCGTCCCGAGCTGGGTGGCCGCGGCCTCCTCCTCGGCCTCCTCGGCCTCTCCGAGCTCACCGGCGCGCAGCGCCTCGGCATCTTCGGTGTCAGCGGCCGCTGGCTCTTCGCCCTGCGTCACGAGGGATGACGCTTCGGTGGGCTCGGCCGATCCAGATTCCTCCGGCTCCCCATCCTCCGCGACCTTCGGCGTTTGCTTGTCTTTTTGACCCTTCGCCATAACCACACCAAACGCGCCGGCCCGCGGCAGACAGAAGCCTGCTCAATGGGGCTTCGGGGGCGCCCCCTGGGCGCCCACATTCCCCGGCAGGGGCAGAGAGGCTCGAACTCCCGACCTGCGGATTTGGAATCCGCTGCTCTACCAACTGAGCTATACCCCTAGAATCGCTGCGCCTTCCTGAGCACCCGTTCACTTCGTTTCGTTGTGAACCGTGTGCTTCTTGCACTGCTTGCAGAACTTCTTGAGCGAAACCACCTGGTCGGGCGCCTTCGTGGTCTTGTAGTTCCGCGACTTGCATTCGCAGCAGGCCAGTGAGACGGCGATGCGCGCCGCACGCCACCCACCGGCCTGCTCGCTCATGTCCGTCTCCTACGCGAGGATCTTGGTGACGACGCCGGCGCCCACCGTCTTGCCGCCCTCGCGGATGGCGAAGCGCATCTGCTCCTCCAGCGCGACCGGGGCGATGAGCTCGATCGTCATCGTGATGTTGTCGCCCGGCATCACCATCTTCACCCCCTCGGGGAGGTTCACCGTGCCGGTCACGTCCGTCGTCCGGATGTAGAACTGCGGCCGGTAGTTGGTGAAGAACGGCGTGTGGCGCCCGCCCTCCTCCTTCTTGAGGACGTACACCTCACCGGTGAACTTCGTGTGCGGCGTGATCGACCCGGGCTTCGCGAGCACCTGGCCGCGCTCGATCTCTTCCTTCTCCACGCCGCGGAGCAGACATCCGACGTTGTCGCCCGCCTGCCCCTGGTCGAGCAGCTTGCGGAACATCTCGACGCCGGTGACGATCGACTTCTTCGTGTCCTTGAAGCCGATGATCTGCACCTCGTCGCCGACCTTGATGATGCCGCGCTCGATGCGGCCCGTGGCCACGGTGCCGCGGCCCTTGATCGAGAACACGTCCTCGATCGCCATCAGGAACGGCTTGTCGATGTCGCGCACCGGCTCGGGGATGTAGCTGTCGAGCGCGGCGAGCAGCTGCTGGATCGTCTCCTCCCACTTGGGGTCGCCCTGCAGCGCGGGCAGCGACGCGCCCCGGACCACCGGCGCGTTGTCGCCGTCGAACTTGTACTTCGACAGCAGCTCGCGGACCTCCATCTCGACCAGGTCCAGCATCTCCGGGTCGTCCACGGCGTCGCACTTGTTGAGGAACACGACGATGTGGTTCAGGCCGACCTGCCGGGCGAGCAGCACGTGCTCGCGCGTCTGCGGCATCACGCTGTCGAGCGCCGACACGACGAGGATCGCCCCGTCCATCTGCGCCGCGCCGGTGATCATGTTCTTGATGTAGTCGGCGTGTCCGGGGCAGTCGACGTGCGCGTAATGGCGATTCACCGACTCGTACTCGACGTGCGCCGCCGCGATGGTCACCGTCTTGGTCTCGTCACGGACCGTCCCGCCCTTCGCGATGTCGGCGTACGAGATCGCCTTCGCCAGGTTGCGCTTCGACTGCACCTTGACGAGCGCGGCCGTGAGCGTGGTCTTGCCGTGGTCGATGTGGCCGATGGTGCCCACGTTCACGTGCGGCTTCGTACGACTGAATTTCTCCTTGGCCATCGAGATGTCTCCTGCCGAAATGAAGTTCGCGGCTGCGTTGCGCTGTCCTCGCTGGAGCCCACCATCGGGATCGAACCGACGACCTCGTCCTTACCAAGGACGTGCTCTGCCAACTGAGCTAGGTGGGCAAACGACCGACCACGGAGCGGGCGACCGGGTTCGAACCGGCGACGTTCAGCTTGGAAGGCTGACGCTCTACCAACTGAGCTACGCCCGCGAGCGGGGGGTCCCACCGGGAGCGACCCCGGCGGAGCTACATCTTGGTCGGACCGCTATCGGAGCGAAAGCTCACTCCGGTGGAGGGTGATGGATTCGAACCATCGTAGGCATTGCCGGCAGATTTACAGTCTGCTCCCTTTGGCCGCTCGGGCAACCCTCCAGATTATCTCTTTATTTCGAGCTTACCGCTCCCTATCTCTTCCGTGACCTCCCGAACCGTCTACCTGCTGCCTTGCATCGGAGCTGGCGAGGGGACTTGAACCCCTAACCCCCTGCTTACAAGGCAGGTGCTCTACCGATTGAGCTACGCCAGCGACATCGACCCGCTGCCCGTCCCCGGGGCTCCCGGAGGCGAGCGTGCTGACCTAGCGAAATGTCCCAAGACCGATCACTTCTGTGCGAGCAATCAACTCCCGGTCCTGCTGGACCGCCTGCCTGCGCGGCTCGGAGTGTCCCGGCCGGGCTGGATCGCAGCGAGGTGAAGGTGCTGGTGCCGTTCACGTCGTTCCGAAGGTAGACGAGTCCCGCGAAGGGAGGAGGCTCTTAGCCCCCTGCAAGAGACGTGTCAAGCGGTGTGCATCGTTTTCGTCCGTTTCGCTGGAATCGGCTGCGGGAGCGCGGGGCGAGCGCGCCATCGAGCTGCGGCGGGCCGGAGCTCCCGCTCCGTCCGGCAGCGCCGATCTCGCTCGAGTGCCGACCGTTTTCAAGCCGGACGTCGACCTGAGCGCTCCCGCACAACACGCGAGGCGGCGCGGCGCGGCGCGGGGACGCTCTTGGGGCCCGAACTTGCCGTCGTCGCACGCCGCGCTCGCAGCGCGGCGGCGTCGCGACGCGCACGCGCGAACGGGGGACGGCCGTGGCAGCACCTCGGGCGCGCAAGAGCTCCCTTGCGCTCGGCGCGCCGCTGCTGCGATCCTGCCCGGCACACGTTCGCTCGGGCGCGCAGCGAAGCAGCGCCGGGCGGCGGTGGCATTTCGTCATGCTTCGGGGGTAGAGGTTCGATCGCATGGACTGTCCCGCTTGCCATCAGCCAAACATCGATGGGGCGCGCTTCTGCGCCACGTGCGGCGCGCTCCTCCCTGTCGCGCCGGTGGAGGCAGATCCGCTCATCGGCACGATCGTGGGGGGCCGGTTCCGGATCGTCGGGGTGCTCGGCGAGGGCGGGATGGGCCGCGTCTACGACGGCGAGCAGCCGATGGGGACGTCGGTGCGGAAGGTCGCCATCAAGACGCTCCTCTCGCAGCACGCGAAGGATCCGCAGGTTGTCGCGCGCTTCATGCGGGAGTGCGGCACGGTCAGCGAGCTCGAGCACCCGAACACGATCAAGGTCTACGACTTCGGGCAGACGAACACCGGGGAGCTCTACATCGCGATGGAGCTCCTCACCGGGCAGTCGCTGGAGACGGCCCTCGAGCGGGGCGGCGCGCTCTCGCCCGAGCGGGTCGATCGCATCGTCGCGCAGGCGTGCGGGTCGCTCCAGGAGGCCCACGAGAAGGGGATCGTCCACCGCGACCTGAAGCCCGCCAACCTCTTCCTGACCAGGCGCGCCGGCGAGGAGGACTACGTCAAGGTCCTCGACTTCGGCATCGCGAAGCGCGACGAGCGCAGCGCCAGGGCCGAGCAGAAGCTGACGCAGCAGGGCACGGTGCTCGGCACGCCGCCGTACATGAGCCCCGAGCAGTTCACGGGGAAGGAGCTCGACGCGAGGAGCGACATCTACTCGCTCGGCGTGCTGACCTACGAGATGCTCACCGGGCGCTTGCCCTTCGACGCCGACACGCCGTGGGCGTGGGCGACGCAGCACATGACGGCGCAGCCGTTCCCGTTCGAGGCCGTGCCCATGGGCGCCGCGGCGCCGGCGAAGATGAAGGCGGCGGTCATGAGGGCCCTCAGCAAGAACCGCGAGGACCGCCAGCAGTCGGCCCGGGAGTTCTACGAGGACCTCACGATCGGCGCGGGGCCCCGCCTCTCGGTGCTCGGGACGGCGCCCCGCACGCACGTCGGGCTCGAGGCCCCGACCAGCGGGACCGCGCTGATGCCGTCGCGCTCGGGTCAGACGCAGATGGGCGAGCCGCTGTTCGTCGCGGGGCCGCCCACGGGACCGAGCAAGACCGTCGTCAACCATCACGCCGCCGCCACCGTCATGGACCAGGCGGCGATGCCGGGAGGCGCCGTGCCGGCGCACCCGCCCGTGAACACGGGCAGCGGTCAGGTGTTCCCCGCGCCGCCGCCGCCGGCGCAGAAGAACAAGACAGCCCCGATCCTCGCCGCGGTCGCGGCCGTCGCGGTGCTCGGCGTCGTGGGCATCGTCATGATGAAGAAGGGGGACAGCGGGAGCGCGACCGAGGAGAGCACATCGACCGCCATCCCCCCGCCCTCGGGCACGCCGCCCGTCACCGTCACGTCGGACCCGATCGTGGCCCTGCCGACGAGCGAGCCCTCCACCCCCGAGCCCCCGCCCGAGCAGGCCGGTCAGGTCAAGGCGCCCCCCGACGCTCCGAAGAGCACGCCGACCGCGACCACGGGGCCCAAGACCCCGCCCGCCGGCAACGAGAAGGCCGAGCAGGAGTGCAAGGCCGCGATCAACCTGGCGAACGGCGGCAACACGGATCTCGCGGTGAAACGCTTTGCGGGCTGCGACGGCCCCAAGAAGGCCGAGGCGAGGGCCGCGATCGGCGCGAGCGCCAAGCGAGCCGTCGCCTCCAAGGGGTGCGCGGCCAAGTCCCACGCCGTGGCTGCCGCGCGCATCGGGGCGGGCGAGGCGATGTCCCAGTTGCCGTCGAAATGTCAGTAACGACGGAACGGATGGGCAAACGTAACGTGGTGTGTGGGACGGTTGGGCACGATCGGGCGTAACATCGGACGGGTCCGGACTGTTCCAGGCTTGCCTTGACGCCCGATTTTGACCGGTGCTAGATCCTGCCCTGATGGTTCTGAAAGTTCAGTGAACGCCACGATCTGACTTAGTAGGTCGGCGCTTGACTTTGGAACATGGGGGAGAAGGTCGCTCACGGGAAATGGGCAGTAAGATTCGTTTGGCCGCGCCTCGAATGACGTGGCGAGACATATGTCGTTCTGAAGAGTTTGCTGGGCGATGGATCGCCCTTGACAATGTAAAATACGCGCAAGGCTGTTCCCAGCCGGCCGAGGCCGACGTCGTGGACGCCGACGATGACCTGGCCGACTTGTGCGCGAGGATGCGAGAGGCCGACCGTACTGCCTGTGCGATCCTCTTCGTCGAGGAGGAGGCCGGGGTACCCACACGGATCCAGCGCCTGCCGCAGCTCTGGCGCCGGGTCGCACAGCACTGATCCGCCCGAACAACCTCATCTATCCAGGCATCTGACGTAGCGAGCGCTCTCCGGGGCGATACAGCTGGCCGGGTGCCGCCGGCCAGCTCAGCTCCTGGAGCCAGCTCAGCTCCTGAAGCTCGCAGCGGTGGGTCTCGTGTGCGCGCCCGCCCGCTTCTTGGCTGGTCGCGCCCGCCCGGGCCACCTGTGCCTGCCCGGCGACGTCCGGCTGCGGGACGATGTCAGGCTACTTCAGGATCGGCTTCAGCAGCGTCTTGCCGTCCTTGACGACGACATCGTAGTCGACCGACTTGGCCGGGTTCGTCGCGCGGAGCTTCGCGGCCTGCGCGCGGAGGCTCTCGGCCAGGCGTTCGTAGGTGACGCCGGCCGTCGACTCCCGCGCGGCGCGCTTTGTCTCGACGTACTTCGCGTAGATCTGGCGCAGACGCTGCTCCGGGAGCTCATCGTCGCGCGCGGCAGGCCGCTGCGGGGGCGGCCCGGGCCGCGGGCGCTTCGCGACGTCGAGGCCGGCGCGCGCGGCGTCCGGCGGGCGCGAGGACGCGTGCCGAGTTCCGCCTGCCGTGCCGGTGTCCGCTGCAGGCGGCGCGGTGGAGCGACGGCGCCGGCTCGGCGGCGGACGCTCCGAGTGCGCGCGCTCTTGCCGCCTCGCCCCAGCGCCCCTTGCCTCGGCAACCACCGCCGCGGTGGTTGCCAGGGCTGCGGCTGCTGGCGCTGCGGCTGCTGGCGCTGCGGCTGCTGGCGCTGCGGCTGCTGGCGCTGCGGCTGCTGGCGCCGCGGCTGCTGGCGCTGCGGCTGCTGGCGCTGCGGCAGGGCTCCGCGGAGGTTTGATGGGGAGCGGAGGCGGCGGTCGCTTCGGCGGAGGGGACGGCGGCTCAGATGCGATGTCCGTCGAGGCCCCCGGCGGCCCGGCGGCGACCGCCGCTGCGTCGCCGTTCTTGGCGCTCTGCGAGCGCTGAGCGCGCATCTCCGCCGCGAGCTCGGCCAGTCGCTGGCGGCTGGCGCCCGCCGCCGCAGGCTGATTCCGGTCGGCGGTGGAGCGCGCGGCGGTCCTGGTCCCCGCTCCAGATGCCTCGGTCGACTTTGCCTCCGCCGGCTTGACCTCCGGCGGCTTCTGCTGGGGCCTGGTCAGGCCGAGCCCCCGGGGCAACCCGCCCAGCGGCGCGGGCTTCACGGCCGCCGCCGCCTGCGGCGTGGCGGGCGGCACGAGCGCGGGGCGCACCTGTGGGACGGCGGGAGCCGCGCTCGACGCCTCCGGCACGGTCGACGGCGCGACGGCCTCGCGCGGCAGGACCTCCTCGGCGGCCCGCGTGGCCAGCGGCTGCTTTCGCGCCGCCGGCGCGGCGGGCAGAGGCGGGGGCGCCAGCGTGACCGCCTCGTCGTCGACGTCGATCTCCTCGTGGTCGTCGCCGACGTCGCGGCGCACCGTCTCGTGCGCTGCCCCCTGCTGCTCGGCGAGCTCCGCGTAGCGCTCCGCCCGCTTCCGGCCGACGATCGTGAGCGCCTCCTTCGTTCCGACCCGCTTCGCTGCGCGGATGACGTCGCGACGGTACGTCCCGTTCTCGATCTCCCGCGAGATGCGGCCCCAGTACTGCTGGAACGTGTTGTAGCGCTGGATCAGCATCTGGAACTTGAACCGGAGCCCGGTGTTCCTGATCTGCTCCCGCCGCATCACCCAGATGCGGCGCTCGACGTCCTTGCGCGGGATGAGCGGCTCGAGCCGCTCGATCCCCATGAAGTACTGCTCATACAGCGCGCGCAGCCGCTCGATGCGCGTCTCCAGCTCCCCAAGCTCCCGTTCGACCTCGCTCGATTCCATCGCGGCTAGAGGGGCGTGATGCGCAGGTTGTCGAAGCAGACCGGCGCATCCCATTCGTTGAAGCCCAGGTGCTCGTGCCCCGGGCCGGTGAGCGGCGCGGGATCGTTGAGCTCCAAGTACTCGACATCGTTGACCGACCAGGCGAGCGTCCTGCCGTCGTGACGCTCGATCCGGAAGCGATACGGCTGCCCCGGCGCGACCGGGCGCGCGCGCTCGTCGTCGCTCTCCGGATCCACGTCGATCTCCAGGCGGTCTGCGCCGTGCTCGTCGAGACGGGCGAGCACGTGCTTCGTGTTCTTCCATCCGCCGAGGATCACGAGGTAGCTCGTCGCGTTCGTGTAGCTCGCCGCCGTCGCTCCGCTCCGTCCATCGCCCCAGAGCTCCGCCTTGAGATCGCCGTCGGGAGCCTCGGCGATGGCGTCGAACTCGATCCGGGCGTTCTCCGGCAGCGGCCGCTTCAACCACACGCCGCGATTCCTCGCGCCGCGGACGCAGAGCCGCCCCTCCTCGATCTTCCACTTGGGGCTGAGCGCGTTCCAGTCGGGGCCGAGCGTCGACCGGTTGAAATCGTCCTCGAACACGCCCGCACGCGGCGTCCCCTGAACGCCCCCTGCAGTCGACGCGGACGCCGACGTCGCGACCGTCCCGGCTGGCCGCGTGCTCGTGTCGACGGTGGCCGGCCCCTCGGGGATGCACGACGCGCTCACGAGCAGCCCAGGCACGGCGAAGACGCTGACGGTGGCACGGCCAGAGAGCACGGAATCGATGCTAGCAGCGGCGCGCGCGGACTTCGAGGCCGCTCGCGGACGCCGTCGCCGGGATCGGGGACGGAGCTGCGCCGCGCGCCAGCCCGGGCGCATCGCGACCGCCCGATGCGGCTGGACCAGCGTCCGCGAGCGCCTTGGCTCGCCGCGTCATGCCCGAGAGACGGCGCTTGATGGTCCCCAATCGCAGGCGTAAGGAGAGGCGCCATGCATCCCATCCTGTTCCGCGTCCCGCTGCCCGTCTGGACCGTGCCCCTGCTCTGGGTCTTCCTGATCGCTGCGGGCATCGCCTTCGCGGGCGCGATCGGGCTGCTCGTCGGCAAGAACAGGCCAGGCGCGGCTGCGGCGGGCATCGCGGGCGTCGCGCTCGCTGTGCTCGCGTCCCAGTTCAAGGAGCAGACCTACACCCTGGGTCCGATCCCCATCTACAGCTACGGGGTCATGCTCGGCCTCTCGCTCGTCGTCGGCTGGTACCTGACGCTCGGCCTCGCGGAGCGCGACGGCCTGCCGAAGGAGACGATGGCCAACTGCTACGTCGTCACCGCGCTCGCCGCGGTCCTCGGCTCGCGCGCGCTCTACATCCTCACGAACCTCGACGAGTTCGACTCGTTCGGCGCGATGTTCGACATCCGCCGCGGCGGGCTCGTGGCGTACGGCGGCTTCCTGGGCGGCTTCCTGGGCTCGTACCTGTTCCTGCGCTCCCATCGCCTCCCGCTGCTCCCCTGGGCCGACGTCGCCGTCCCGAGCCTCGCCTCGGGCCTCATGATCACGCGCATCGGCTGCTATCTCTTCGGCTGCGATTTCGGCCGGCCGCTCGGCGAGACGGCGCCAGCCTGGCTGAAGAAGCTCGGCACGTTCCCGCACTGGGCCGACGGCACGCTGGACCACGGCAGCGGGTCCCCGGCGTGGGTGCAGCACGTCAAGGAGCGCGGGCTGGATCCGACCTCCGAGGCGTCGCTCGCCGTGCACCCGACGCAGATCTACGAGTCGCTCGTCGGCGCAGGGCTGCTCGCGCTCCTGCTCCTCGCGCGCCGGCGACAGAAGTTCCGCGGCGAGATCTTCCTCCTCTTCACGTTCGCCTACGGCGTCTGCCGCTATCTGCTCGAGCTCCTGCGGGACGACGCGGAGCGCGGCTCGATCCCGCCGACGCTCCCGGAGCACGTGCTGCTCCCCGCCGGCCTCGTCGTCTTCGCCGTGGGGTACACGATCGGGTTCTCGCACGTGATCCGCGACAACGTGGCGCGCAAGGTGACGCAGGTGCTCTCCTTCATCCCCGCGGTCGCCCTGTACCTCGCCCTCAAACCCGAGACGTTCGGCGCGTCCACGTCGCTCCAGTACTCGACCTCGCAGGCGGTCGCGCTGGCGACCGGGCTCGCCGCGTCGATCGCGTTCGCGATCTACTACAAGGCCGCCCTGGACCACCCGGAGCAGGCGATGGCGCTCAACCTCCCGGAGAGCCGGACCGTCGCCGCTGACGACGAAGAAGAGGACGACGCGACGGACGACGGGGAGGACGAGGACGGCACGCCGAGCGAGAAGCGGGGCGCGACGGCGGAGGCCGGCGACAAGCCGTCGCGGGCCAGGCGCGGCAGCGCGAAGAAGGACGGAGACCGGGCGACGGCCCGCGAACGCAGCGACGCCGCCGAGGCGCCCGACACCAACGGAGAGGCATAGGCTGTGAAGATCGCATTCGGAGAGGGCAAGCTCATACCGGCCGTCGTGCAGGATCGGCTGACGGGACAGATCCGGATGCTCGCGTACATGACGCGGGAGTCGCTCGCCCGGACGCTGGAGACGGGGCGCGCCACGTTCTTCAGCCGATCGCGCGGCGAGCTCTGGGAGAAGGGGGCGACGAGCGGCAACACGCTCGCCGTGACCAGCATCCACGCCGACTGCGACGGGGATGCGCTCCTGATCCTCGCCGAGCCCCACGGCCCGACGTGCCACACGGGCAGCGCGAGCTGCTTCTTCCGGCAGGTCGACGCCCGCGGCGACGGCGAGCCGGAGGCCGCCGACGAGGGCCAGGACGCGTCCGCGCTGCTCGAGTCGCTCGAGCGGGAGATCGAGGCGCGCAAGACGTCGTCGGCGACGAAGAGCTACAGCCGGAAGCTGCTCGACGGCGGCGCGCCGCTCATCGGCGCGAAGCTGCGCGAGGAGGCCGGCGAGCTCGCGCAGGCGATCGCCGGGGAGAGCGACGAGCGCGTCGCGTCGGAAGCGGCGGACGTCATCTACCACCTGCTGGTCGGCCTCGCGTCGCGCGGCATTCCGCTGCGCGCGGTCCTCGCCGCGCTCGCGGCGCGCATGGGCACGAGCGGCCTCGTCGAGAAGGCGCTGCGGGCGCAGAAGGACCGGGCGGGAGCGCCGTGATGCGCCGGGCGTCGCCGCCTCAGCGCGGCGACGGCCCGGGCGGAGGCATGTCCCCCAGGCATCGCACGATACACTCGTCGAGCTGCCGGGAGCGGCCGGACAGCACCTCGTCACAGGTCGCTATCGCATAGCACGCGTACGTGCATCGAGACGGCCCCGCGCACGGGGCGGGCTCGGGCTCGAACACCACGCCCCCGCAGTCCTGTACCCTCTGCACGCCCCGCTCGCAGAGGGGGCTCAGGAAGGGCACCGGCACCCTGACGCCGCACGTCGCGAGCGCGTCCCGCTCTGTCTCGCAGCGCGTGGGCTCGGCAGCGTTCCTGTCGCTCATGCACTCGATGTCCGCGTCGACGCAGCGCATGAAGGCGTCTGCCGCCTCCGGGCAGCCCCTCCGCTCGGCGCTCTGAACAGCGTCCTCCACGTCGTCCACGCACTCTTCGTACTCGGAAGCGCTGCACTGCCAGCAGTCGCAGAGCCCATCGCAGACGGACGAGACCGTATCGCTGCAACCGGGGCTGCTGATCAGGATCGCCCCGGCCGCGGCGGCGCCGGCGAGAGCGAGGCTGCAGACGGCGATGCTCTTCACGCGCCGAGGGTATAGACCGTGAAAAGCGGGCGCAATCCGTCGCGGCGCTCCGCTGGCGACCCGGGCGCTCGTCGCGCGCCGCGTCGCCGGACGAAGCGCGCCCACCGCCGTCGCCGCTCCGCGGCGCGCCCTCCGCGCCGGCGAGGGATGGGCTATCCTGGAGGCGTGAGCCCGTTCCGTGAGCCGCCCGGCGTCGAGCTCGGCCCGCTGGAGGTCGGCCTCGGGCGCGCGGCGCGACGAGCCCTGGTGGGCCTCATCCCGAGCGGCGGAAGGCTCATCGCGCCCGACGGCTACGCCCGGCTCATCCAGGGCGAACGCGGCTCCTGGCGCGACCGTTCGCATTCGGCAGGCGCGCTGGGCTCGCTGGGGCTCTTGCTCGTGGCCGCCTGCGCCTTCGTCGCGGCGACCGGCGGCTGGAAGCTGCACGGCGTCGAGGCGACCGCCGCGACGGTGGCGCTCGTGATCGCGGGAGGGCTCTCGCTGGCCGCGGTGCTGCGCGCCCTCGATGCGCCGCGCGAGCGGCTCACCGTGCGCGGCGCCGTGGTCGGCACGGCGGCGAGGCGCGCGCTCCGCGGGGCATTGCGCCTCGCGCACCACGCGGCGCGCGCGCCGGAGCGGTTCGGCCCGCGCCGCATCACCGCGCTGCGCAGGACGCTCTCCACGCTCGCGGATCCGCTCATCGCCGACTGGATCCCCGCGGACGTGCGCGGCCGCGCGGAGCTCCTCCTGGCCCGCGCCATCGCAGCGAGCGCCGGCGCGCGCTGGACGCGCGACGCGATCGTCCGGACCGAGGTCCGGACGCTGCTGCTCGCCGCGGCCGATCACCTGATCGAGCCGACACCGGCCCGGCTGGACCTGCTCGTGCTGGCGGAGCACACCGATGCCGCCCCGACCTCGCGCGAGCCACCGCGGCAGCAGCACGAGCCTGCGGCGGCACGGATCCGCCGCGGGACGCCGTCGCGCCATGCCCCTCCGGGCACCGTCGCCGAGGACGCCGCGCCGGTGGTCGAGCTCGACGCGGCCGAGCCCGCCGGAGAAGGAGTCGATCGTGCTACGGTGCGTCTCTGAACGGTGCGCCGTTGAACGATGCGTCGTCGAAGGGCGCGTCGCTGAAGTCGCAGGAGGCTCCGGCGGTGTCGCAGGGATCCTGTGAATCCTCCTCGATTCCGGAGCTCCTCACGCTCCCCCGCCATTCCCCTGCCCCCGGTGCTCCGCCGCGCGCTCCTCGCGCTCTGTAGCGCGCTGCTCGTGGGGTCGCACCCGGGTCGCGCGCTCGGTCAAGGCGCGGAGGACGCCGCCGGTGCAGGGCCCGCGGCGCCGGAACCGGCACCTCACCCGGCCGCGCGCCCCCGCGCGGCCGGGCTGTCCGCGGGCGCGACGCCCCAGGAGAGGCACCGCGTCCGGTACACCCTGGATGGCATCGAGATCCGAGGCAACGTGCGCACCGCCGCGCGCGTGATCCTCCGCTACGTCAGGTTTCGCGCGGGGGACGTGCTCGACGTCGAGGATCCGGGGATCGAGCTCACGCGCTACCGCCTCCTCGGCACCGGGTTCTTCACCTCGATCGGGCTGTCGCTCCGCAAAGGGGCCGAGCGCGGGAGCGCGACGCTCGTGATCGACGTCGTCGAGCGCAACACGTTCGTCGTTCAGGATCTCTGGCTCGGCATCGCGGCCGACGAGGACACGGCAGGCAACGCGCGGCCGCTCTCCGCGTTCACCGGCGTGCAGGTCGCCGAGACCAACCTCGCGGGGACCGGGATCACGCTCGGCGCCGGCGTGGGCCTCGCGGCCGACCAGCTCGCCCTGAGGACCCGCTTCGTCGATCCCGCGTTCGTCGGGACCCGCTGGTCGGCCGCGGTGACGGTGCTCTACAACGACGCCCGCGACTTCTTCGGCAACCGGGACGTCGCGTTCGAGTCCCCGCTGCTCGAGCAGCGGGAGGTCACGGGATACGCGGTCGTCGCCTACAAGCGCTTCGGCGCGACGCTCGGAACGGGCCACGACGTCTCCTCCGCCTCGCGGCTGTCGCTCGACCACCACCTGGAGCAGATCGACGCGACCGTGCCCACGGTCGCCTCGCACATGCGCGGAAACAGCCGCGAGCCCATCGATTTCGACATCCTGGGCGGCAAGACGGTGCTCTCGTCGCTGCGCGCCGCGATCGACTACGACACGCGCGACGCGCCCTTCCTGACGACGCAAGGCACGCTCGCCTCCGTCTCGGTCACCGTGGGCGTCCCGCCGTTCGGCAGCGATTACGGCTACCAGAAGTTCGAGTTCGCCGCGCAACGCTGGTTCCGCCTCCCGCTGCGTCACGTGCTCCGCGTGGAGGCGTTCGTCGGCGCCGTCGCCGGGGACGCGCCCTTCTTCGAGAAATTCTACGTCGGCGATCTCACCGATCTCCTGCCGGATCGGCTGCTCGACCTTGCCCCCGATCGCAGGCAGCCGCCGAACTTCCTCGGCACGGACATCATCGAGGTCCGGTACGGGGACTTCGCCGCGAAGCTCGAGGCGGAGTACCGGATCCCGGTCTATGCCGGCCGTGGCTCGATCTACGGCGTCGACCTCTTCGGCGCCGCCGGCCTGTACGGGCTGGCGACCCGCCGCGAGCTCACCGATGCGCCGACCGGATACGAGGGCTTCGCCCGCGTGCCCCTGGACATCACCTACAACCTCGGTCTGCGGGTCGACACGGCGATCGGCGGCGTGACGCTCGCCTTCTCGAACCTGCTCGGGCTGATCCCAGCGCGGCGCGGTGAGCGGAAATGATTTGCCCGGGCGCAGGTCGCGCCGCGGCGCGCTGGCTCGGGATCGCGCTGCTCGCGGCGCTCCCCCTCGGCGCGCGCCGATCGGCGGCCCAGGAGGGGCCCGGCGGAGCGGAGGGCCGGCAGGGGCCGAAGGAGATCGCGGATGCAGACGCGCAGCAGGGGCTCGGCGCGCCGGCCGCGCTGCCCATCCGCGTGGCGAGCCTCTCGCTCGACAAGACGATCGTGCAGCTCACCGTCGGCTTCCGCGACGTGGTCGACGGCGAGATCTCGAAGAAGCTGCTCAGCGGGCTCCCCACCGTCATCACGATGCGCGGCTACCTCTTCCACGAGAGCGGGGGCAACCCCGTCGCGCTCGCCGCCAAGAGCTGCCGGATCGTCTATGACCTCTGGGACGAGGTGTTCCGGATCCAGCTGATCCAGGCGGGAAGTCCGTCGAGCACGGTCGCGATCAACGTCGAGGGCGTGCTCCGCAACTGCGCTGAAGCGCGGAAGCTGCCGCTCGTCGAGCGATCCCTCGTCCGCGACGGCAGCCGCTATTTCGTCGCCGTGCTGGTCGAGGTGAACCCCATGAGCGCCGAGATGCTCGATCGCATCAAGCGGTGGGTCACCCGCCCGCCCGGCTCCACCGCCATCGGGCCCGGCGACTCGCTGTTCGGCTCCTTCGTCGGCCTGTTCGTGACGCGCATCGGCAACGCCGACAGGAAGCTCGCGTTTCGCACGCAGGCCTTCCTCCCGCCAGCTCCGCCGCCGAGCCCTCCCCCGCCGCCCCAGAGCCCCCCCAGCCGCTGAGCCGCGCGGACGGCGAGCTCGCCCGCCGTCACGCGCGCCGCGCCCGCCGGTCTACAATCGCTGCGCGGCCGTCCCCGTTCGTGTCTACTCCACCCTCATGCGCCTCTTTCCCATCGCGCTCGATCTCAACGGCCGGCGGGCCCTCGTCATCGGCGCGGATGGCGAGGTGCCCTACACCGTGGAGCGGCTCCTCTCGGCGGGCGCCCGCGTCTCCGTCGTCGCGCCGGGGCAGGTCGACGCGTCGATCGAGCGCGCCAGCCGGGAAGGGCGGCTCGAGCTGCACCGGCGGCCGTTCGTGGACGGCGACCTCGCCGGCGCGGCGATCGTGTTCCTCG
This sequence comes from Sorangium sp. So ce590, assembly GCF_051521365.1. Classification (NCBI taxonomy): domain Bacteria; kingdom Pseudomonadati; phylum Myxococcota; order Polyangiales; family Polyangiaceae; genus Sorangium; species Sorangium sp. So ce590. The sequence goes on along the minus strand of NZ_CP150346.1, from coordinate 642,877 downwards.
CGCCGGGCGACGACGCGCTCTCGCGGCGCCTCCATCGCGAGCTCGCGGACGCCGGGCGCCTCGTCTGCACGCTGGATCGCCCGGAGGTGTCGAGCTTCGTCAATCCTTCGGTGGTCTCCGCCTCCGGACTGACCATGAGCTTCAGCAGCCACGGCGTCAGCCCAGGAACGATACGGCGCATCCGGGAGGACCTCAGCGCGCTCTTCTCGGATCCTCGGTTCGGGCGCTACATCGAGGCGCTGCGGCGGCTCCGCGAGAGCCTCCCTCGAGGCGCCGAGCGGGCCGCGCGAATGCGCCAGGCCACCTCGGGCTTTGGCCTGGAGGCGAGGCTTCGGTTCCCTGCATGGCTGGAGCGAGGCGACGAGCCTTGATGTCCGGAGACGCCGCGGGCGAACCGGGGCGCCGGCGCCGCGAACGTGAGGGCGCGCGCGATGCAACGAACGCGAAAACCCTTGTGTAAAGCGGCCTTCAAGGATTAAGTGGGCGCCCACGCGACACTATCCGCGGAGGAGGGCTTACGGTATGCGTTCACGATCGGGCCGGCTGACGATGTTGACCTCGGCGGCGATGGTCTCTGGGCTCCTGACGCTGACGAACGTCAGCCCGGTATCTGCGCAGGCGCCCGCCGGGGCCGCGCCGACGCCGGCTCCTGCGAAGCCCGCCGCAGCCGCGGCGCAGGCGGCTCCCCCCGTCGCAGCGCCGCCCGCGACCGGCGCGACGCCGCCTGCGGCCGGTACGCCCGCGACGGCGGCGCCCGGAAAGGCCGCCGAGCCCGCGGCGAAGGTGACCATCACCAAGCCGAAGAAGGCGCTGACGGAAAAGCAGAAGAAGGACGAGGCGAAGAAGCTCTACAAGGAAGCCGAAGCCAGGTTCGAGAAAGCCGAGTACGCCGTCGCGGCCGACCTGTACCGCCAGGCGGACGAGCACGTGCCCGGCGCCGCGCCGAAGTACAAGCTCGCCCTCGCGCTCGACAGGCAGGGGCTCGTGACCGAGGCGGTCGCGGCGTGGCAGTCGTTCCTCGACTCGAAGCCGGACGCCGAGAAGTTCAAGGACAAGATCACCGAGGCGCAGGGGCGCGTGGAGTCCCTGAAGAAGACGCCGGCGAAGGTGAAGGTCGCGACCGTTCCGGAGGCGCCGCAGGGACTCAAGATCACGGTCGACGGCGTGGCCCAGACCGGCCAGGAGCTCTCGGTCCCGCCCGGCAAGCACACGCTCACCGTCTCGGCCGAGGGGTTCGCCGACGCGAGCCAGGAGCTCGAGGTCACCTTCGCCGAGACGCGCGAGGTCAGCGTCGCGCTGACGCCGAAGGCGCCTGAGCCGGTCGCTGCGGCGCCGGCGCAGCCTCCGACCCCGCCGCCCGCCGCCGAGGTGCCTCCGGCTCAGCCGCCGCCGCCTGCACCGGCGGTCGAGCCGCGCTCTCGGGTGCCGGCCTACGTGACCCTCGGGCTCGCCGGCGCCGGCGTCGTGGTCGGGACGATCTTCGGCATCCAGGCGCTCAGCGCGAAGGGCGACTTCGACGAGAGACCGACGACCGACGCCGCGGATCGCGTCGACCGCTTCGCGCTCATCTCGGACATGTCCTTCGCTGTGGCGCTCACGTTCGGCGTCACCGGCGCGGTCCTGCTCCTCACCGATGACGCGACGGCCGAGCCGAAGGCCGCAGCTTCGAGCGTGACGAAGAAGGCGTTCGTCACTCCGTTCGTCAGCCCGACAGGCGGCGGCGCCGCCGCGCGGTTTACCTTCTAAGGGGACTACTATGTGGAAGAACCAGTACCTTCTCGCGATGGCGCTCTGCGCCGGCGCGCTCTCGACCCTCGGGATGGGCTGCGAGCTCATCGCCACGGTCGACCGCTCGCGCATCCCGGGGGACGACGGCGTCACCAACGGCTGTGCTGACGGTACGAAGAACGGCGAGGAGACCGACGTCGACTGCGGTGGCCCCACCTGCCCGCAGTGCGAGATCGCCAAGGCGTGCAAGGCAGAGGACGACTGCGCGAGCGGCTCCTGCGCCGACGGCGTCTGCTGCAACGCCGCCTGCGACGAGGACTGCGACGCCTGCACCGCCGAGCTCAAGGCGTCGGGCGACGAGGACGGCACGTGCGGCCCCTCGAAGGCCGAGGCCGAGTGCGGCGAGGCGACGTGCTCCGAGGGCGTCCAGACAGCCCGCGGCACCTGCCACGGGACCAAGGTGGAGTGCGTGCCCGGCGAGGCGACGTCGTGCGAGACGTTCGCCTGCGATCAGGAGGCCAACGCGTGCTTCGCCGAGTGCTCGGAGGACACGCAGTGCGCGAAGTGCCATGTCTGCGACGACGACGCGGCGACCTGCGCGCTGGCTCCGGCAGGCACACCGGGCCTCGGCTGCGAGGAGAAGCAGGCGTGCGACGCCATGGGCGAGTGCAAGGCCGCGAACGGTGAGGAATGCACGGACGCGGCCGATTGCGGCAGCGGGAGCTGCGTCGACGGCGTCTGCTGCGACACCGGCTGCGACTCGGCCTGCCAGGCCTGCAACGTCGAGGGGTCGGAGGGCACGTGCTCGAACGTCCCGCTCGGCGGCGAGGACGGGGCGGACTGCAGCGACGTCAACGTTTGCGACGGCCAGGGCGCTTGCAAGCGGGCGGCCGGCGAGCGGTGCGACGAGGACGGGGAGTGCGCGAGCGGCAACTGCCTCGGCCTCGTCTTCACGTGTGACGAGATCGAGACGCCCTGAGCTCTCCCCGGCTCCCGCCGGGCTCCTCGAGGAGCCCGGCGGAGCTCACGCCTCGAACGTCCCTCTCACACGCGCGCGGATCTCCCCGGCGCCCGATGGCGGACCGAGCACCGTCATCGACTCGGCTTCTCCCTCGAACAGGCCGCCGTCCTCCAGCTCGACGCCTTCGGCCTCGGCCTCGTAGGCAGGCACCATCGCGGCCTCGTCCCAGCGGCTCTTGAGCCGAGCCGCGAGCTTCATGAGCAGCTCCCGCGTCGTCTCCCTGTCCGTGGCGGACAGGAGCACCGCGTCTCGATGCCCGAGGAGCAGCCGCCGCCCCTCCTCCGGGGCGATCAGGTCCACCTTGTTGAACACCAGGATGCGGGGGATGCCGATGAGATCGAGCTCGGTCAGCAGCGCCTCGGTCGTCTCGATGTGCTGATCGCGCGCGGGATCGCTCGCGTCCACGACGTGGAGCAGGAGGTCGGCGTCGGCGGCTTCCTCGAACGTCGCCCGGAAGGCGGCGAACAGGTCCTTCGGGAGCTCCCGGATGAAGCCGACCGTGTCGGTGATCACCACCTCGCGCTCCTCGGGGAAGCGCAGCCGCCTCGAGCGGGTGTCGAGCGTCGCAAACAGCTTGTTCTCGGCGAATACATCGGCGCCGGTCAGCGTGTTCAGCAGCGTGCTCTTGCCGGCGTTCGTGTAGCCCACGATCGAGACCACCGGCACGCCGAGCCGGGCGCGCCGGCGGCGGCGCTGCTCGCGCTGCCGGGAGAGCCGCTTCAGCTGCGCCTCCAGGAAGCTGACGCGCTCCTTCGCGCGGCGGCGCCCGATCTCGAGCTTCGTCTCGCCGGGACCGCGCCCGCCGATGCCGCCGGTCAGGCGGGACAGGGAGTCGTCCTTCTGCCCAAGGCGCGGGAGCGTGTACTTCAGCTGGGCCAGCTCGACCTGGAGCTTGCCGTCCGACGACTCTGCGCGCTGGGCGAAGATGTCGAGGATGAGCTGCGTCCGGTCGAGCACCTTGAGATCCGTGTGCTTCGCGATCGCCGAGGCCTGCGAGGGGGTGAGATCCCGGTCGAAGACCAGCGTCTCCGCGTCGAGCTCCGAGGCGCGCAGCACGACCTCGTCGAGCTTCCCCTTGCCGAGCACGAGCCGCGGATCGATGCGGTCGCGCAGCTGAAGCACCCTGTCCGCGACGTCGACGCCGGCGGTGCCGGCGAGCTCGGTCAGCTCGCGCAGGCTCTCCTCGGCCCGCGCGAGCGCGCCCGTCTTGGCTTTCTCGGCGACGTGCACGAGGATCGCCCGGCCGTCCTTGGCCGCGATCGACCTCGTGCGCGAGCGCTTCGCGAACTCGTCCTCGAGCGCCTGGATGAGCGCGCCGAAATCGACGTCGACGCGGCCGATCGCGACGGGGCCCACGGTCCGGTACGGAAGCTCCGCCTTCCCGCGGCCGTCGCCGTCGGCGTCGTCCACGGTCACCGTGATCGCTTCCTTCCCGCGGACCGGCACGTTGTACGCGTACTGGATGGTCTTCGGCTCGCCCTGCGGGGTGAGCTGCACGGCCGCGACCAGGTCGAGCCGGAGGCGGACGAGGTCGACAAGGTCGTCCCGCGTGAGCGGCTCGTTGAAGAGGTGCGTATGGACGAGCCGGAGCGCCCTGAAGCGCCCCTGCGCGGCGCGGAGGCGCCCGATGTCGGGCAGCATCAGCCGGGTCGCGTCGCCGACGACGACGTAGTCGACCTCGCCCGAGCGGTGGACCAGGGCGCCGACCTGGCGCCCCGCCTCGTGCGACGCTTCGGCGAGCGCCTTGATGAGCTCGGGCGTGGCGAGGCTCGCGAGCGGCACCTTGCGGCGGTAGATGCGCTCTAGGGTCTTGGTGGCGAGAGGGCTGAGTCCGGTGGTGTTTCCGTAGATGGTGGGCATTCGATAGTCGAAGGGGATGTCGCTCCCGCTCAATTCATAACGCACGAGGAACCGGTCCGCGACCTGGGCCACCGCGGATCTTCACGCGGGGCGCGCATTTTCCTGTCGCTCGCCGCTGTCGGCCCCTCGGCCCCCTCCCGTTTCCCGCCTCGTCGCGTCTCTCGCTCGGCGTGCTCCTCCAGGTTCCTGTGGAGGCCGCGCGCGAGCCGTGGCAACCGTGCCCACGATGGCCATCCTGACCCCCCTCTCGCTCGCAGATGCCCGCCGCATCGGCGCGCTCTACGGCCTGGAGATCGCCGACGTGCGCGGCCTCCTCGCCGGGAGCGTGAACTCGAACTTCGCGCTGACGCTCGCCGACGGCCGCGGGCAAGCGTTCCTGCGGGTCTACGAGGAGCAGCAACTCCATGCGGCCTCGCGCGAGGCGCTCATGCTGGAGCACCTCGCGGCCGGCGGCGTCGCCACGCCGCAGCCGCTCCGGCGCCGGGATGCGACGTCCGGGTCGGAGGGCGCCGCGTTCATCGCAGAGCACGCCGGCAAGCCGGTCGCGCTGTTCCCGTGGGTCGCGGGCGAGTCGCTCTGCCAGGCGCGCGTCACGCCCGAAGCGACCCGTCGCGTCGGCGCGGCCCTGGCGCGCGTGCACCTCGTCGGCGCGTCGTTCGAGGGGGCGAACGCGAGCCGGTTCGACCTCGACAGCCTCGACCAGCGGCTCCAGGGCCTCCGTGCGCCCGGATCCGCCGCGAGCGCCGCGCAGGCCGCCGGCCCTCCCGCCTCGACCCTCCCGCCCGAGGTGGCCGCCGCCGTGGACGAGCTCACCGGCCGGCTCCAGCGGATGCGCGCCGCGGCGCCGCGGACGTCCGGACCCGAGACGCTGATCCACGGCGATCTCTTCCGCGACAACGTGCTCTGGCAGGACGGCGAGATCTCGGCGCTGCTCGATTTCGAGAGCGCCTCGCGCGGGAGCGCCGTCTTCGATCTCGCCGTCACGATGCTGGCGTGGTGCTTCGGCGACGACCTCGACCCGGAGCTCGCGGCCGCGCTCGCCGCCGGTTACACGTCGGTGCGGCCGCTTTCAACCGAGGAGCGTGGCCGGATCTTCCACGAGAGCCTGGTCGCCGCGCTGAGGTTCTCCATCACGCGGATCACCGACTTCGAGCTCCGCCCGAAGGGCAGCGGTGTCTACAAGGACTTCCGGCGCTTCCTCGCGCGGCAGCGGACGCTCGAGCGCCTCGGCCCGGAGGGGCTGCTCGCGCTGCTTCGCGTTGATCGCGTCTGATCGCGTCAGCTCACGTCTGCTCTCGCCTGATTTGCGCCAGCTCGCGTCCGACGCGGGGTGTGCGCGAAGGTCGCCCCGTGATTTTGCGTTAAGTTCACGACGCCGGGCGAGGGCGGCGTTGCGCGTCCGCGGCCTGGCCATTACCTTCGCCGGATGGCACAGGTCGGAACGCTCGATTTCAAGGGCTTCATCGAGAGACGGAAGGGCCAGCGCGCGGGTGGCGGGGACGGCGCTGGAAACGCGTATGCCTATGTGTCCGATAAGAACACGCGGCTCGCCTTCGAGAAGATGCGTCCGGTCGAGCTCGCCGTGACCGCCGCGGTCAGGCTGTTCAAGACGGTCGGCAAGAACGAGCTCCTCGGCCACGCCGTGAAGGTCGGCCCCACGCAGTTCCCGCGCGTCCACAACCTCGCGCTCCGCTGCGCCGACACGCTCGGGATCGCGACCCCGACGCTCTACATCGTCAACAGCCCCTACCTCAATGCCGCCACCTACGGCACGAACGACGACTCGTTCATCATGGTGCACTCGGCGCTCGTCGACCATTTCACCGACGACGAGCTGCTCAGCGTCATCGGCCACGAGTGCGGCCACATCCACAACAGCCACGTCGTCTACCTGACCGCGATGCACTACCTGACGCGGATGGCGTCGGTCTTCGTGAAGTGGATCGTCGGCCCGGCGATGATCGCGCTCTCCGGCTGGTCGCGCCGGGCCGAGGTCACCTGCGACCGCGCCGGGCTGCTCTGCGCGAAGAGCCTCGACGTCTCGACGCGCGCGCTCACCAAGCTCGCGCTCGGCTCGACCAAGCTCTACGAGGAGCTGAACCTCGAGGCGTTCATCGCCCAGCACGAGGAGGGCAAGGGCGGCATCGGCAGGTTCGCCGAGTTCACGGCCAACCACCCGTGGCTGCCGAAGCGCGTCCTGGCGCTCCGGGCCTTCGCCGAGAGCGAGCTCTACCAGCGCCACGCCGGGCTCGGCGCGGGCGGCCTCTCCATGGAGGAGGTCGACGAGAAGGTGCACGAAGTCATCAAGATCTGGGGCTGAGGGGCTCTCTCCTCCTGGCTCCCGACCCAAGGCCGAGGTCCAACGCACATGCTCGAATCCTTCCACAGCCGCAAAGACGACGTGACCGGGGCGCTCCGGGAGCTCGTGGAGTTCGCCGAGGCCCTCGGCGCCAAGAGCGTCGCGACGCGCATCGCGAACGATCTCGTGAAGAAGCTCGAGGCCGATCGGTTCCACCTCGTCGTGGTCGGCGAGTTCAACCACGGCAAGACGACCTTCGTGAACGCCCTGCTCGGCGCCTCGATCCTGCCCGTCGGCGTGACGCCCACGACGGCGGTGATCCACCACCTCGAGTACGCGGCCGAGCCGCGCGCCGAGGTGGTCTACGCGTCGGGCGAGCGCGTGGGCCTGCCCTTCGAGGACGTGCGGGCCTTCACCGTCGGCGGAGAGCGCTCGTCGAGCGCCGGCGAGGTCAAATTCCTCGAGGTAGGGTACCCGGCCGAGCTCCTGCGCGAGCGCGTGGTCCTCGTCGACACCCCCGGGGTGAACGATCTCTCGCTCCAGCGGGCGGACATCACCTACAGCTACATCCCGCGGTCGGACGCCGTGCTGTTCCTCATCGACGCCGGCCAGCCGCTCAAGGAGAGCGAGCGCGTCTTCCTCCAGGACAAGCTGCTCGGGCAGTCCCGCGACAAGATCCTCTTCGTCGTGACGAAGCGCGACATCTGGAGCCAGGACGAGGAGGTCGAGGCGCTCGCCTACATCCGGAGCGAGCTCGGGAAGCTCGTGAAGACGCCGGTGGTCTTCCCGATCTCGAGCGAGCGGGCGCTGGAGGCGGATCGGGCCGGCAGCGGGATGCCGGAGCTGCTCGATCACCTGACGCGGTTCCTCGCCGAGGAGCGCGGGCGCATCCTCCTCGACAACGCGCTCGGCGAGGGCCTCGAGTCCTCGCGCCTGCTCGGCAAGGGCGTCGACGCGCGGCGGCGGGCGGCCGCGATGTCGCGCGAAGAGCTCAGCCGTCGCATCGAGATGATCGAGAAGGATCTGGCCGGCCAGTCGCGCACCATCGAGGAGCGGCGCGCCGGCATCCGCGAGGAGGTGAGCGCCATCCGGGCGTGGGTGCGCCGCGATCTGGATCGCTTCGTCGACGACGTGCTCCGGCAGCTGCCGGCGATCATCGACGAGGCCCAGACCGACGAGATCAAGGTCTACCTCGGCGCGTTCCTGGAGCGCACCTTGGCCGAGTGGGCGCAGGCCGAGACGAAGGAGATCGCCACGGCGCTCGAGGCGCTCGCCGAGAAGACGATCGCGCTCGTCCGAGAGGACGCGCACGACGTGGCCAAGCGGGTCAGCGAGGCGCTCGGGGGCGACGTGAAGACGCCGAACGTCGAGGTCGACACGTTCGGCTACGACGTCGGCGTCTTCGCGCTCTTCACGATCGGCCTCGGCGTGATGTTCACGAACGCCCTGCTCGGCGGGATCCTGGCGCTCGCGGCGCCGGTCCTGGCCGTGTACGTAAAGGACAAGGTCGAGGCCGAGACCCGCAAGAAGGCGAAGGAGATGGCGCCGATCGCCCTGCGCGAGGCCGCCACCCGGATCGGGCCCAAGCTCGACGAGATGATCCAGGAGTTCGCGAGCCGGCTCGACGCGTGGGTGGTCACGGCAGGCCAGGAGCTGCACCGGGAGGTCATCGAGGTGCTCCAGGCGGCCCGCGAGGAGCGGGTCCGCTCCGAGCCGAGCAGCGAGAGCCAGCTCAAGGCGTGCGACGCCCAGGCCGAGGCGCTCCAGACCCTGACGGGGCGCCTGGAGGGGCTGCGGAGCGCGCTCTGGACCATCGAGAACGGCGAGAGCAAGCTGATCCCTCCCCCCGTGCCCAGCGTGCCCAACGCGCCCGGCGGCTCGGCCTGAGCGGGGCGCACGCCTCCTGACAAGGGAGGAGGCGCTGCCCGGCCCGGCATCCTCGGCCGGGCGCCGTGGCCATATCCAATCGTCCGCTGCTCATGCGAGAATGCGGCTGTGCAGCTCGACTTCGCAGCCCGTGAAGTGACGATCAAGCTCGTCTATTACGGCCCGGCGCTCAGCGGCAAGACGACGAACCTCGTCTCGCTGCACGGGCTCGCCGGGTCGGACGCCCGCGGACGGTTGATGACGCTCGAAACACAGGACGATCGCACGCTGTTCTTCGATCTCCTGCCGCTCACCTTCCGCGCGAAGGACGGCGACGTCTCGCTCCGCATCAAGCTGTTCACCGTGCCCGGTCAACCGATGCACGCCGCCACGCGGCGGCTCGTGCTCCAGGGCGCAGATGGGGTCGCGCTGATCGCCGACTCCCAGCTCACGGAGACGCAGCGCAACGCCGACGCGTTCTTCGACCTCCGCCAGAACCTGCGGGAGAACGGCCTCGATCTCGCGCGGATGCCGCTCGTCATCCAGTTCAACAAGCGCGACCTCCCCGACATCCGGAGCGACGAGGAGCTGGCGCGCCTCGCCGCGCGGGGCAAGGAGCCGGTGTACAGGGCCATCGCGACCCGCGGCATGGGCACGGTGGAGACGTTCATGGGCCTGCTCCACCTCACGTGGGAGACGCTCGATCAGACGCACCAGCTCTCGAAGCGGCTGTCGATCAGCGGCGAGGAGCTCCTCAACAGCGCGGTGCGCCAGCTCGGGGTGACGAGCTCGGTGAGCGAGCTCCTGGCGAGGCGCATGGGCGGCAGCCTCGAGAAGAGCTCCCGGATCGTTCCATGAGGCCCGACGCCCACAAGGGGACGCCGGCTGATTTCGGCCTCGACGACGAGGATCTCCTCCATGCGCCGAGCTCCGCGCCGGTACCGTCGGCCCGCGTCGCGGACGCGCCCAGCTCCTCGAAGCGCGACGGAGCGCCGAGCAGCGCGCCCGAGCCCTCGACGCTGCCGCCCCCTGCGGCTGCGCCGGTCGTCGATCTGGTCGGCATCGGCCCGCTCTCGCTCGAGGATCTCGTGGATCGCCAGGCCCTCGGCGAGATGGCGGCCTCGTTCCACAAGCTGTTCGGGCTGCCGATCGGGATCCAGTCGATCAACGGCGCGACGCTCGCGGAGTCCGGCGCGCTCGCGGAGTCCGGCGCGCTCGCGACGCTCGCGACGCCGGCCGGCCCGGCCGGAGACGAGCCGGAGACCGCGCGGACCGGCGCGGCGCGGGCGGATCGGGCGCAGCGGCGCGGCGCGGCGGCCGTCGGCGAGCACACGGATCCCCGCTTCGCCGGCGCGCTCTACCAGGTGTTCCCGATCGAGTACGACGGGCGCGCGATCGGCCGGTCGATCCTCGGCCCGTACCTGCCCGAGGGCGTCGATGAGCCTCCCGCTGCCGAGCTCACGGCGGCGGCGCAGACCCAGCTCGCGCGCGCCGCGGAGGGGCTGCCGCGGCTCCGGCCGGAGCGGCTCGGCGAGATCGCGGATCACCTCCGCGCCGTCCTCGATCTCATCCTGTTCAGCGGGCACAAATCGCTCCTCACGTCGACGATGCACGTCGCGTCGATCCGCGAGAGCTTCCGTGAGCTCTCGCAGAAGAACGCCGAGCTGGAGCAGGCCTACGAGCGGCTGAAGGAGCTCGACCGGCTCAAGTCGAACTTCCTCGCCACGGTGTCGCACGAGCTCCGGACCCCGCTCACGTCGATCATGGGTTACAGCGAGATGCTCGCCGAGGGCATCGGCGGGCCCCTGACCGGTGAGCAGCGCGAGTTCATCGATACGATCCGGTCGAAGAGCGAGCAGCTGCTCGGGCTCATCATGAGCCTCCTGGATCTCTCGAAGCTGGAGAGCGGTACGCTGATCGTGCACCGCACCGAGGTGGCGGTCGGCCCGGTGCTCATCGAGGCGGCGTCGACGATGACGCCGGCCGCCTCGAAGAAGGGCGTCGAGCTCCGGATCCGCGCCGAGAGCGATCTCCCGCCGGTGCTCGGGGACAGCGATCGGCTGCGGCAGGTGTTCATCAACCTCGTCGAGAACGCGGTGAAATTCACCGAGGCCGGGGGCGAGGTGCAGCTCGTCGCCCGCGCCGTGAGCGAGGACACGGACGACCTCCCCGGGCTGGTGCTCGTCGCGCCGCTCCAGCAGGCGGTCGAGATCCGCGTCGTGGACACGGGCATCGGCATTCCTCCTGGCGAGCGGTTGAAGGTGTTCGACCCGTTCTACCAGATCGATCAGAGCTCGACCCGGGAGCACGGCGGCACGGGCCTCGGCCTCTCGATCGTCAAGCGCCTGGTCGAGGCGCACAGCGGCACGGTCCGCATCGAGCCGAACGAGCCGCGCGGCACCGTGTTCGTGGTCAAGCTGCCCACGGTCGCGGGCTCGCCGGCGAAGAACAGCGTCGTGCCGCCCATCTTTCAATGAGCGGGTTTCCATGAGCGGGCGCTCCGAGTGGAAGCGCATCGAGCTGCTGCGCGCCGTGCTCGGCGGTGCGGCCGGCGAGCACGTGCTCTGCGGCATCGGCGACGACGCCGCGATCCTCGCGCCCGCGGCACCGCAGGGCGGGGCGCTCCCGGGCGCCGCGGAGCCGCTCGTCTGGACGGTCGACAGCGCCGTCGAGGGCGTGCATTTCCGGCGCGATCTCCTGAGCTTCGAGGAACTCGGCTACCGGGCGACGATGGCGGCGGCGAGCGATCTCGCCGCGATGGGGGCGCGCCCGGTCGGCCTGCTCGCCGCGCTGGTGCTGCCTCCGGACGTGAGCGACGACGAGCTCGGCGCTCTCGCCGCGGGCCAGCGCGCCGCGTGCGACGAGATCGGCACGGCGGTCATCGGCGGGAACCTCTCCCGGGGCGGCGAGATCTCGATCACCACGACGGCGCTCGGCGTCGCGGCCGCGCCGCTCCGGCGCGACGGCGCGCGCCCCGGCGACACGCTCGCGCTGGCGGGGCCGGTCGGCCTGGCCGCAGCGGGGTTTGCGCTGCTCGACCGGGGCATCGCGCCGTCCGGCGCGGCGGCCGCGCTGGCGATCCGGGCATTTCGCCGGCCGGCGGCGCGCATCGACGCGGGCCGCCGCGCGGCCGCGAGCGCCCGCGCGGCGATCGACATCTCCGACGGTCTCGCCGCGGATCTGGCGCACCTCGCGCGCGCGAGCGGCGTGCGCGTGCTGCTCGATCCCGGGGCGCTCGTCGGCTCGGATCTCCGCGAGGCCGCCGCGCTGCTCGGCGCTGATGCGCTGGAGCTCGCGCTGTACGGGGGCGAGGACTACGCGATCGCGGTCGCAGGGCCCGACGTCGGCGCGCTCCCCGGCTTCGTGACGATCGGCCGCTGCGCGCCGCGCGAGGAGGGCACGAGCGACGTGGCGCTGGTCGGACCGGACGGGCAGCTCACGAGCCTCGCGGCGCGGGGGTACGATCACTTCGCCTGACGCCGCTCTGGCGCAGCGGGGCCTTCCAGTCCCGGCCTTCCCGTTCACGAGGCACTAGCGGCACTGGCCGCCAACAGGCGCGAGTTCGTGGGAGGGGCCCCCCGCCGGCCCCTCCCTCATCCCCACAACCCCCGCCCGTCGCCCCTCAGCTGCAACCCATGCTGTTGCCGCAGTTGAGGCACTTGTAGCAGGCCCCGTTGCGCACGGTGATGTGCCCGCAGCCGTCGCAGACCGGCGCGTCGCCCATCATGTCCTCGAGCTGCGCGTCGAGCGCGCTCGACGCCCGTCCCCCGCCCTCGAGCAGCGCCGACGCCGGGGAGGTCTGCGAGAACGACGCCACGCCGCTCTCCTGCGCCCGCGACTCGACCGGGTCCTCCATGGCCGAGGTGACCGGCTGCACGTGGGCCAGATCGTAGCGGTTCAGGTACTCGACCCCGAGCACGCGGAAGAGGTAGTCCACGATCGAGGTCGAGAACTTCACGTAGTCGTGCCCCTCGACCACGCCCTGCGGCTCGAAGCGAGTGAAGGTGTACTGCTCGACGAAGGTCTCGATCGGCACGCCGTACTGGAGCCCGATCGACACCGCCATCGCGAAGCAGTTCATCATCGAGCGGAACGCGGCCCCCTCCTTGTGCAGGTCGATGAAGATCTCGCCGAGCGTCCCGTCGTCGTACTCGCCGGTGCGGAGGTAGATCTTGTGCCCGCCGACGCGCGCCTCCTGCGTGAAGCCCTTGCGCTTCCTCGGCAGGCGGAACCGCTCGGGCGCCGCCGCCGAGGGCGAGCGCGGGCGCGCCTGGCTGGCCAGCGCGGTCGCCGCCTGGAGCACGGGGCCGGCGATCTCGGCCTTGTCCGCCTTGCCCTTGGTCTCCGTCGACTTGCTGTCGCTCGTGGACGAGAGCGGCTGGGACGCCTTGCAGCCGTCGCGGTAGAGCGCGACCGCCTTGAGCCCGAGGCGCCACCCCTCCTCGTAGATCCGCTGCACGTCCTCGACCGTCGCGTCGTTCGGCAGGTTCACGGTCTTCGAGATGGCGCCCGACAGGAACGGCTGCGCCGCGGCCATCATCCGGACGTGCGACATCGGCGCGAGGTAGCGCCGGCCCTTCTTGCCGCAGCGGTTGGCGCAGTCGAACACCGCGTAGTGCTCCTCGCGCAGGTGCGGCGCCCCCTCCACCGTCATGCGGCCGATGATCGTCTCGTTCGCCTCCTCGATCTCCGCGGGCGAGAAGCCGAGGTGCTGGAGCAGCGAGAAGCTGAAGCGCGCCCGCGACTCCTTGGAGACGCCGAGCCGGTCGTAGGTCTCCTCGCCGAGGATCCAGGGGCCGAAGGCGAGCTCCAGATCGAAGACGCCGGGGATGGCGGCCTCGATCTTCGCGAGGTCGTCGTTGTTGAGCCCCTTGGCCTTGAGCGACGCCCGGTTCACGTGCGGCGCCGCCAGGAGGGTGTTCGTGCCGGAGACGAAGGCGACGATCTCCTGCACCTCGGCCTCGGGGTAGCCGAGCCGCCGGAGCGCCTCGGGGACGGACTGGTTCACGATCTTGAAGTAGCCGCCGCCGGCGAGCTTCTTGAACTTCACGAGCGCGAAGTCGGGCTCGATGCCCGTCGTGTCGCAGTCCATCAGCAGGCCGATGGTGCCGGTCGGGGCGAGCACCGTCGCCTGGGCGTTGCGGTAGCCGTGCTCCTGCCCGATCCGGACCGCCTCGTCCCAGTCGGCGCACGCCGCCCGCCAGAGCGACTCCGGGCAGCGGTCGCGGTCGAGCGCGTAGGCGGCGTCGCGGTGCATGCCCATCACCCGGAGCATCGGCTCGCGGTTCCTCGCGAACCCGGCGAACGGCCCCTTTGCGGCGGCCACCTCGGCCGAGACCCGGTAAGCGTGGCCGCACAGGATCGCGGTGAGCGCGCCCGCCACCGAGCGGCCCTGGTCGGAGTCGTACGGGATGCCCTGCAGCATGAGCAGGGTGCCCAGGTTGGCGTAGCCGAGCCCGAGCGGGCGGTAGTCGTGCGAGTTCTTCGCGATGCCCCGGGTCGGGTACGCCGAGAAGTCGACAAGGATCTCCTGCGCGACGAAGAACACCCGCACCGCGTGGCGGTAGCCCTCGATGTCGAACGAGCCGTCCTCGCCGAGGAACTTGGTGAGGTTCAGGCTCGCCAGGTTGCAGGCCGAGTCGTCGAGGAACATGTACTCGGAGCACGGGTTCGAGGCGTTGATGCGCGCCGTGTTCGGGCAGGTGTGCCAGCGGTTGATGGTCGTGTCGTACTGCACGCCCGGATCGGCGCAGCCCCACGCCGCCTCGGCGATCTGGCGCCAGAGATCCTTCGCGCTCAGCGTGTCGACGACCTCGCCGGTCGTCCGGGAGCGCGTCTCCCACGACGCGGCCGTCGCCGCCGCGCGCATGAACTCGTCGCTCACGCGCACGGAGTTGTTCGAGTTCTGCCCGCTCACGGTGTGGTACGCCTCGCCGTTGAAGTCGGAGGGGTACCCCGAGGCGATGAGCGCCATCGCCTTCTTCTCCTCGCGGACCTTCCACTGGATGAAGTCGACGATCTCCGGGTGGTCCATGTCGAGGCAGACCATCTTGGCGGCGCGCCGCGTCGTGCCGCCGCTCTTTGTCGCGCCGGCGGCGCGGTCGAACACCTCGAGGAAGCTCATGAGCCCCGAGCTCGTCCCGCCGCCCGAGAGCTTCTCCTGCTTCCCGCGGATCGCGCTGAAGTTCGTCCCCGTCCCCGACCCGTACTTGAACAGGCGGGCCTCGCTCTTCACGAGGTCGTAGATGCTCATCAGGTCGTCCTGGATCGCCTGGATGAAGCACGCCGAGCACTGCGGCCGCTCGTAGGCGTTCCGGGTCTCGATGATCTCGTCGACCGCTCCCGCCGTGCTCGTTCGGCTCGTGGATGCGCCCGACTTCGCCACGGCGCCCCCGTTCCCCGCGTCGGCCGAGGCCTCGTTCCAGGCGTAGTTGCCGCCCGAGCCCTCGATGCCATAGCGGTGGAAGAGCCCGCAGTTGAACCACACGGGCGAGTTGAACGCGCCGTACTGGTGGACGAGCAGGTACGAGAGCTCTGCCTCGAAGGAGTCCGCGTCCTTCGTGGAGGCGAAGTAGCCGCCGAAGCGCTCGCCCGCCTCGCGGATGGTGCGCGCGAGCCGGTGGACGACCTGGCGGACGCTCGTCTCGCCGAGCTCCTTCTTGCCCTGGATCCCAGCCTTGCGGAAGTACTTGGAGACGACGATATCGGTCGCGAGCTGCGACCAGCCGGCGGGGATCTCGGCCCCTTCCATCTTGAAGACGACCGAGCCGTCCGGGTTGGTGATGATGCTCGAGCGGCGCTCCCAGGTGACCTCGTCGAGCGGGTCCGCGCCGCGGTGCGTGAACCGCCGGTCGAACCCGAGCCCGCGCGGCCGCGAGGCCCCCTTCTTCGCGGCCTTCTTCGCGGCCGCGCCGTCGGTCTGCGCCTTGGCAACCCCCCCGGTCACCGGACGGGCCCCTGCATCTTCCTTCGTCCGCGCCGTCATCTTGCCGTTCCCGACGGGAAGCTTACCGCCGTCACCCACAACTGCCGACTGGGCCATTTCCAAGTCCTCCTGTGAGCCACCGCACCGGGCGGTCACTCGGGTCCTACCAAAAGCACAAATAGTTCCCGGGAGAACGCCGAGGCCTCATCGCCTCGGATCTCCACAGGTCCCGTCGCTTCTCCCCTGCTACCTGCTCAAACGTTCCGTGTTCCGGCCAGTGAGCATAGGTCCAGGTGCGATGCCTGAAAGGCGTGCGCCGACATTCGGGAGCGCCTGACCGCGAGCTAGTCAAACCCGCGAAGGGCCCGTGCGTCAAGGAGAACCGCTACATCTTGGGATCTCCGGCCGAACAGGGCCCACATATGGGGTCTGCCCGTTCGTCGCGGGATTCGTAGCGATCCCTGAGCAGTTCTGAACAGGTGCTACCCACCGGGCGCACAGATTGCGCACAGCTTCTCCCCGACGAAATCCTCCCCATCCAGGAATGGGTTCCACACCGTCCTGTCCCCCGAAAGGAGCCGAGCGAGGTGTGGGTGCGTGCGGGGCCTCAGCGCGCGCCCCCCACACACCTTCACCCCGCCCGGCCGCCGCGTCCTAGCCGAGCTCCGTCGCCTCCGCGCAATACGCGAGCACCCTCTCCCCCTCGCAGTGGATCGCGAGCGCCACCTCCTCCGCGACCCCGCGCAGCCCGACGAGCTCGAGCAGCGTCGGCACCGGCGCCGGCAGCAGCGGCGGAGGCGGGATGTACCGCGACGCGCGCACGATCACCGGCTCGATGGCGGCCGCCTTCGGCCCGATCATCTGACGCAGCTCGTGGAGCGCCCGCTCGAACCCGCCGAGCATGTCGACGAGCCCGCGCGCCTGCGCCTCGGCGCCGCTGTAGACGCGCCCCTGCGCGAGCGGCTCGATCTCCTCGACCGGACGCCTCCGGCCGCGCGCGACCACGCGGAGGAACGTCGCGTAGATCGCGTCGAGCTCGCGCTCCACCACCGCCCGCTCCCCCGCGTCGAGCCTGCGCGACGGGGAGAACAGGTCGGCCCGCGCGCCGCGCTTCACGACGTCGGTCGAGACGCCGAGGCGCTCGAGCAGCGGACCGAGCGCGAAGCGCGCCGAGACCACGCCGATGCTCCCCGTGATCGTCTGCGGCTGCGCGATGATCGCGTGCGCGGCCGCCGCCACGTAGTAGCCGCCGCTCGCCGCCACGTTCGACATGCACGCCACGACCGGCTTCACCTCGGCGAGCCGCGTGACCTCGTGGTGGATCCGGTCGGACGCGAGCGCGGAGCCGCCCGGCGAGTCGATGTGGAGGATGACCCCCCGGATGCGCGGGTTCTGCCGCGCCGCGCGCAGGCTCGCGACGAGCCGCTCCTCGCTGGCCAGCGAGGCCCCCCGGAAGCGGGCGCGGCTGACGATCGCGCCGTGCACCTCGACGACGCCGAGGATGGGGCGCGGCAGCATCGGCCGCAGCGACAGCCCGCGCCGCGCGCTCAGGTAACGGCCCGCCGCCACGAGGCGGACCCGCGCGTCCCGACCCGCCGCAAGAGCTCCCGCGCCCGCCGAGCCTCCGGCGGAGGCCTCGGCGCGGCGCGGCGCGGTCGTGCCCGGGAGCAGCCCCGACGCGAGCATGTGCTCGAGCTCGTCCTCGTACGCGACCGCGTCGATGATGCCGTGCGCCACGGCCTGCTCCGCGCCGTAGGGGGCCTCGTCGATCCACCGCGCGGCCGTCTCGCGGTCGACGCGGCGCCCCTGGGCGAGCGCCGCGATCAGGTCGCCGAGGCGCGCGTCGAGCAGGGCGCCGACCTGCTCGCGCTGCTCCGTGCTCATCGTGTCGCGCACGAGCACCTCGCCGGCGTTCTTGTACATGCCCTTCGCGAACACCTCGGGCTCGACGCCGACCTGCTCCAGCGCGCGACGCACGTAGCGGCCCTCCACCGCGAACCCGAGCGGCGACACAAGCGTCTCGGGCCCCACGACGACGGCGCGCGCGGCCGAGGCGAGCAGGAGCATCGCTGTGTCGGCGCCCCTCGGCAGGTACGCCACGACGTCCTTGCCCCCTGCCCGGATCTCGAGGAGCGCGTCCCGCAGCGAGGCGAGCACCGCAGGCCCCGCATGGACCGACCGCATCCGGAGCAGCAGCCCCGCCGGGCGCGGGTCCTTCCTCAGGTGCTTGCCGAGCTCCCGGACGCGCTCCACCGAGAGCGGAGCCCTCTTCCCGGGACGCCACCAGAGGCCGAGACGGACCCGGGGAGGCTGCAGATCGACCACGCGGCCGTCGATTTCGAGGACGACATACCCGCCCCGCGGTGCAGCAAACGCCCAGCGAAGCGCGCTGACCGGGAGCAGCAGCAGGCGGAGGAGATTGACGAACAGGGCAGCGATCACCGGTGGCTCCTCGGAACGTTCAGGGGAAAAGGGGGCTCGGCGTCCGCCCTCGGGCGGCGGTCAGGCGGCGAAGAAGACAAGGTGCGCAGGAACCGGTCCGAGCGGGGCGACGCCGCGCCGCCAGGCTTCGCGTCGGCGCTGGAAAGAGAGAGCGTGACGCAAGGGGCCACCCTGTGGCTACACTGTCGCTCCAAGTTTCGAAGGGGACGGCGAGCCGATCTCGGCTAGGTCTTGGAGAAGCCGTCCTCTCTCTTACAGACCAGCTCAGCAAGCCGCGGGCCGTGGGCCCCCGGCGCCCTGGGTGGCAGACCCCCTCACCGAACGTGCATCCCGAGCAGAGCGCCCCCGCCCCGAGCCAGCTCCTCCCGCCAGCCCCGTCCACCCTGCGGCTCGTGCCTCTCGGAGGGCTCGGCGAGGTCGGGATGAACTGCCTCGCGCTCGAGCAGGCCGATGGCGTGCTGCTCATCGACTGCGGGGTGACGTTCCCGAGCTCGGACCTCGGCGTCGACGTGTACCACCCGCGCTTCGACCACGTGCTCGCGCTGCGCGACCGGGTGCGCGGCGTCGTGCTGACGCACGGCCACGAGGACCACATCGGCGGGCTACCCTTCCTCCTGCGGCACCTCGACGTCCCCGTCTGGGGCCCGCCGCACGCGCTGGAGCTCGTGCGCTACCGGCTCGCGGAGCACGCGCTCGAGGACAAGGTGCGGCTGCTGCCGACGCAGGTCGGGCGCGAGGTCGCCATCGGCGGCTTCGTCGTGGAGCCGCTCCGCGTGACGCACTCGATCGTCGACGCCACGGCGCTCGCGATCCAAACGACCGCGGGGCTCGTCGTCCACACCGGGGACTTCAAGCTCGATCCGACGCCGCTCGACAACGAGCCGACCGATGAGGCCCGCTTCCGCGCGCTCGGCGACGCCGGGATCCGGCTGCTCCTGTCCGACAGCACCAACGTGGACTCGCCCGGCGAGGCGGGGAGCGAGCGCGACGTCGCCCACGCGCTCGCGGAGCTCGTCGAGACCGCGCCGGCGCGCGTCGTGGTCGGCGTCTTCGCCTCCAACGTCCAGCGCCTGCTCGCCCTCGGCCAGGCCGCGGTCCGCGCGCGCCGCAAGATCTGCCTCCTCGGCCGCAGCGTGCAGACGCACGTGCGGGCCGCGCAGGCGGTGGGGCGACTCCCGTGGCCGAGCGACCTGCTCGTCCCGCCCGAGGTCGCCTCCTCCATGCCGCGCGAGCGGCTCCTCGTGGTCGCGAGCGGCACCCAGGCCGAGCGGTCCTCCGCGCTGATGCGGTTTGCGTCGGGGACGCACCCGCTGCTGCGCCTCGAAGAGGGGGACAGGGTCGTGCTCTCGAGCCGCGTCATCCCTGGCAACGACCGTCCGGTCGTCGACATGATGGCCGGTCTGCTCCGCCTCGGCGTCGAGCTCGTGACGTGGTCGACGGACCGGCGCGTGCACGCGAGCGGTCACGCGCATCGGACAGAGCAGGCGCGCATGATCGACCTCACCCAGCCGCGCAGCTTCCTCCCCGTGCACGGCGCGCTGCACCACCTGACCCGGCACGCGGCGCTCGCGCGGGAGCGCGGCGTGGCCGAGGTGCTCGTCGCTGAGAACGGCCACGTCGTCGAGATCGGCAAGACACAGCCGCTCGGCCGGAGCGGCCGGGCCGTCACCGGCCGCGTGGCGACGGCGGGAGGCCAGGAGCTCGGCGAGGAGGTCCTCCGGGAGCGCGCGAACCTCGGTCGCGCCGGGGTGGCCTTCGTGTCGCTGGTCGTCGACGTGCACGGCGCCCTCGCGGCGCCGCCGCAGGTCCTCGCCCGCGGGGTCATCGGGGAGCTCGAGGGCAGCGCGCTGCGGGCCGCGGCGCGCGCGGTCGCGCAGGCGGTGAACGACTGCGAGCCGCGCGCGCGGCGCCGGGACAACGACATCATCGAGGTCGCCCGGCTCGCGGCGCGCCGGACGATCGAGGCGAAGCTCGGGAGGCGACCGCTGGTGACGGTGGCGCTCACGCGGCTGTGACGCCGCTCGAGGGGGGCGCCCCGAAGGCGGACGGCGGCGGGAAAGGCGGCGGCCGGGCGAAGCTCTCCGCGCGGGATTTCCTGGGGCCGGTGCTGCTCTCCCACATCGAGAACGTCCGCGCCGATGCGCGGCGCGTCGTCGCCACGAGCGCGCAGGGCGAGGACGCCGAGCCGGACGCGGAGGCGGTGCACGATTTCCGGGTCTCGCTGCGCCGGCTCCGGACGCTGCTCAAGCCGGCGCGCCGCATCTACGGCAGAAAGCGGATCCGCCCCGCCGCCGATGGGCTCCGGGAGTTCGCGCGGGCGACCGGGACGCTGCGCGACGAGGAGGTGCTGCGCGAGACGCTCACCGCGCTCGATCTGGGCGAGGCGGCGCGGGCGGCCGTCGCCGCCTGGGTCGCGCAGCGCTCGCCCCGCGAGCACGAGGCGAGGGCCCACATCGTCGAGCTGCTCCGGCGCGACCACCCGGGCGACGAGGGCGCGCCGCGGGCCGAGGCGCCGGCGGGCGGCACCGGTGAGACGCGGGCCGACGCGCCGGTGGGCGCCACGCGGGCCGACGCGCCCACGAAGGGCGGGAGGCTGCGGCTGGAGCGGCACCTCGCGCGCCTCGAGCGGCGCATCTCGCGCAAGAAGGCGAAGAAGCGCGGCGCCGAGGCGCTCGCGCGGCTGGCGATCGGCGATGCCCTGGAGGACGTGCGCGCGCTCGCCGCGAGCCATCCGAGCGACGGCGCGGCCATGCACGCGCTCCGGATCCGCTTCAAGCGGCTGCGCTACTCCGCGGAGACGTTCTCGCCGCTCCTCGGAGAGCGCGCCGAGCGCATCGCCAAATCCGCGTCACGGCTGCAGCGCCGCCTCGGCCAGCTGCACGACGTCGATGAGGCGCTCGCACAGATGAGGAAGGCGGAGGAGCTGTCGTCCGACGAGCGCGCGGCCATCGTCGAGGCGCTCGACGCGGAGCGGGCGCGGCTCGCTCGCAAGGCGACGCAGGAGCTCGCGCAGGAGCTCGAGACGCTCACCTCGCTCTGGTCGGACGAGCCTCCGGCGCTCCCGCCTGGGTGACGCGGCGCGCGGGCGCGGTGCAGCAAGGAGCGCCGCAGCACGAAGGCCTCGGACGGCATGGCGCCTCGCCGACCGAGGAGCTCGCCATGACGGCAGGCGGTTCGTGATACCGTCGCCATCGCTGCATTCACCGAGGCGAAGCTCGCCATCCCGGAGGTCGTGTTGCGCCGCTCTGCCCTCCAAAGCGTCACCGCGCTCGTCGCTCTCCTCGCGGCGAGCGCCTGCACCCTGGACTTCGATCAGTTCGAGCCCGAGCTCTTTCCGGAGACGTCCGGGAGCGGCTCCGGCGGGGCCGGCGGTGATGGAGGCGGCCAGGTGACGACCACGAGCACCGCGAGCAGCGGCGGAAGCGGGGCCGAGCACTGCCTGAACGGCGACGACGACGACGGTGACGGCGCGGTCGACTGCGCCGACGACGACTGCGGCGGGTTCGCGTGCGTCGCCGTGCCCGAGGACTGGCGAGGGCCCGGCATCCTGTACCAGGGCCCCGCGGCCGCGGACGTCGCCTGCCCCGAGGGCCTCCCCACGCGGGTGGACGTGGGCGGCCGTGATGTCCTCGACACGCCCGCGACCTGCAGCCCGTGCGCGTGCGGCGCGCCGACCGTGGCGTGCGAGACACCGGCGGTCACGGTGTACGGGAGCGACGAGTGTAACGGGGTGAGTTTGACGCTGCCGGTACGATCCGAGAACTGCATCAACCTCGGCGATGACTTCCAGCCCGGCAGCTACAGCGCCGAAACGCCCGACGTGGACTCGGCGACCTGCCCCGCGTCGGGCGGCGAGGCGACCTTGCCGCCGCCGCGCTTCGGGACCGAGGGGGTCGTGTGCGCCCCCGGTCCGGACCTCGGCGGCTGCGCGGCCGCCGAGGCCTGCGCCCCGCGCGAGATCGACGCGCCGTTCGAGCAGGGCGTCTGCATCTGGCGCGAGGGGGAGCGGCGCTGCCCTGATGAGTTCGGCGAGCGACACGTGTTCGCGAGCTCCGTGATCGACGACCGCGACTGCACGCGATGCACGTGCGACGCGAGCGGCGTGGCCTGCGCAGCGACGCTGACGCTCTTCAGGAGGTCCGGCTGCCGGACGCCCGTCGAGACCGTGTCGTTCAACGGGGCCTGCGTCGACGATCCGCCCCCCGCCGCCTCGGTGTCGCTCGAGGTGAGCGGAAGCGGCAGCTGCCGGCCGCGCGGCGGCGCCCCCACAGGCGAGGTCGAGGAAGGCGAGGACAAAATCACCGTCTGCTGCGCCGGCTGATCGATCGAAGCGCGGCGCGCCTCCCGGTGTGCCCCGGAGAGCGCAGGAGGGCGGACGGTTCGGAAGAAAGTTGAACGTTCTTCCTGACTTACGCCTTCCTTCCGACCTCCCGCAACCCTTCTCCATCCGCCGTCCGCCGGCGGCGCTGGCCGCGCCGCGCGACGCTGGACGGCATCGCGCGGCGCTCGACGCGGCTACTGCCGGAAGATCTCGACGCGCTCGATCACGACGTCCTGATTCGGCCGATCGCGCGTGGTCGCCACGTTGGCGATGTTATGGACGACGTCCAACCCGCTCACGACCTTGCCGAACACCGTGTGCCGGTTGTCGAGGTGCGGCGTCGACCCCTCGGTGATGAACCACTGCGCGCCGTTCGTGTTCTTGCCGGAGTTCGCCATGGAGAGCACGCCGGGGCCGTCGTGCCGCAGCTCGGGGGTGAACTCGTCGGCGAACTTGTAGCCCGGGCCGCCCGTGCCCCAGAGCGCCGCCTTGTCCGGGTAGCGCGAGAGCGGATCGCCGCACTGGATCATGAACCCCGAGATGACGCGGTGAAAACGGACGCCGTCGTAACAGGGCGTCCCCTGCATCCCCTGGCCGGTCTTCGGATCGATCCAGTTGATGGCGCCCGTGGCGAGGCCGACGAAGTTCTTGACGGTCTCGGGGGCGCGCTGCTCCTCGAGCCGGAGGGTGATGTCACCGAGCGAGGTCTTGAGTCGAGCGTGAAGCTGGCCGGTGCCGGGCACATTGATCGGGGGGAAATCCATCGGGCCTTCTCCTGTTCCTTGCCGCCGAGGCGGCGCCGTCAGCCGAGGGAGGAGAGCCGCGAGACCCCCTCCTGCGTTCTGCTGCGGCGGTCTTATCTCATCTGGCGGCGCGAACGAGCGGCGAAATCACCTCAGGCGCGCTCGAAGAGCGTCGCGATGCCCTGGCCCACGCCGATGCACAGCGAGGCGACCCCGACCTTGGCGCCGCGCGCGCGCATCGCATGCACGAGGGTGCACGCGATGCGCGCCCCCGAGCAGCCGATCGGGTGTCCGAGCGCGATCGCTCCGCCGCGGACGTTGACGCGCGCCGGATCGAGCTCCAGCGCGCGCGAGCACGCGAGCGCCTGCGCCGCGAACGCCTCGTTGAGCTCGAAGAGGTCCACGTTGGGCACGCGCAGCCCGGTCCGCTGGAGGAGCTTCTTCACGGCGGGGATCGGCCCCTCGCCCATGAGGTTGGGATCCACCCCCACGGTCGCGGTCGCGACGACGCGCGCGAGCGGCGTCACCCCGGCGGACTGCACGGCGTCGCTCGAGGCGAGCAGGAGCGCGGCGGCGCCATCGTTGAGGGGCGACGCGTTGCCCGCCGTGACGGTGCCGCCCTCGCGGAACGCCGGCCTGAGCTTCGAGAGCGCCTCGAGCGAAGCATCGGCGCGCACGGCCTCGTCGCGCTCGAACAGGACGGGCGCGCCCTTCTTCTGGGGGACGGGGACAGGGACCACCTCGGCGGCGAACCCGCCCGACTCCCACGCGAGCGTGGCGCGCTCGTGGGACAGCAGCGCGAACCGATCCTGATCCTCGCGGCTGACGCCGTGCTTCTTGGCCACGTTCTCGGCCGTCTCCCCCATCGACAGGAGCTCGAACCGCGCGGCCATCCTCGGGTTCGGGTAGCGCCAGCCGAGGGTCGTATCGTGGACCGTCGGCGCGCTCCGGTCGAAGCGCTCGGCCTGCTTGGGCATCGTGAACGGCGCGCGCGTCATGCTCTCGACGCCGCCCGCGATCACGCAATCGGCCTCGCCGGTGGCGATCATGCGCGCGGCGTCGGCCACGGCTTCGAGCCCCGAGCCGCAGAGGCGGTTCACCGTGACGCCCGGGACCTCGTAGGGGAGGCCGGCGAGCAGGGCGGCCATGCGCGCGACGTTGCGGTTGTCCTCTCCGGCCTGGTTCGTCGCGCCGAGGACGACCTGGTCGAGCCGCGGCGCGAGCGAAGGCTGGCGGCGCACGAGCGCCTCGAGGACGAGGGCGGCAAGATCGTCCGGGCGGACCGTCGCCAGGGCGCCGGCGTAGCGGGCGATCGGAGTCCGGACGGCGTCGACGATGAAGACGGGGCGCAGGGCAGCAGCCATGAAGAGAGCGTAGCTTCGCCCCGGCGGGGCGCCGCCTGGAGATCGCGCGCGCCGAGCCTTCGTTCCTCGCCGGGGCGACGGCCATGTCACGCCTGCCCGCCGGGTCACGCCCGGTGGAGCACAGCTCCGCGGGCCGACGTCGCGGCGACCGAGCGGCCCGTTCCGTTCAGCACAGGACGAGCTGGCGCGGCGCAGCGGCTCAGTAGCTGTCGCTGGATCCGCCGCCGCCGGAGCGACCGCCACCGCCACCGCCGAACCCGGACCCTCCGCCGCCGCCTCCGCCGCCTCTGCCGCCTCGGAAGAGGAGCGCTTGCAGGGCGAACCACAGGAACCAGCGGAAGGCGGGTGAGATGAGCGCGAGCAGCAGCGCCGCCACGATGGCGACCAGGGTGACGCCGATCTTGATCGGCGAGACCGGGGTGGGCGCCGGCTGGGTTCCGGGCGCCGGGCGCCGCTCCTGCTCGGGCGTCCCGGCGATGAGCGTCCGGGCGATCTCGGTCGTCCCCCGATCGATGGCGTCGCGGAACCGATCCTGCCGGAGCAGCGGGTTGATGGTCTGCCGGATGATGTCGTTCGACTGGAGATCCGTGAGCGCCCCGCCCACGCCCTTCCCCGTCTCGATGCGGACGCGCCGCTCGGACGGGGCGATCACCAGGAGGACGCCGTTGTCGGCCCCACGCTGGCCGAGCTGCCACGTGTTGAAGGCCTCGTAAGCGACGTCCTCGATCGTCTCGCCCTCGAGCGATCCCGCCACGAAGGCGACGATCTCGAACCCGGTCTGGCGACGGATGCGGTCGAGCTTCTTGTCGAGGTAAAGGAGGTCGGACGGGCCGAGCCGCCCCGAGGTGTCGACGACGTGCCCCGTGAGCTGCGGCGGCGTGAAGTCGGCGAGGGCAGGCCGGACGACGAGCGCGCAGACAAGCGCGACCGCGGCGGCGACCGCCCTGGCCACGGCCCGCAGCCGAGCTCCGCTCGAGACAACCTGGCGCATCGCCGCCTCCCTCGTCATCAGAACGAAACCTTGGGCGCCGACTGGACCTCGGGAGAGGCGGTGAAATAAACGCGCGGCTTGAACGGCTGGCCCGTCGCCTTGTTCACCACCTGGCCCCGGATCTTCAGGAGCTCCGCGTTGTACTCGCGCGCTGCCTGGTTGTACTCCTCGCGCGCTCGGAGGATCCGGTTCTCGACGCCCTCCAGCTGGACCTGGAGGCTGTGGAAGCTCTGGTTGGCCTTGAGGTCCGGGTATTGCTCCTGCACCACGAGGAGCCGCGAGAGCGAGCCGCTGAGCTGCTCCTGCGCCTTCTGGAAGGCCTGCACCTTCTCGGGATCCGTCAGGTCCTCGGCCTTGAGCTGGATGCCGGTGGCGCGGGCGCGCGCCTCGGCGACGCTCGAGAGCGTCTGCTCCTCATGCTTGGCCGACCCCTTCACCACCGCCACGAGGTTCGGGACGAGGTCGTAACGCCGCTGGAGGTTCGCCTCGAGATCCGACCACTTCTGGGCCGCGATCTGATCCTTCTCGACGAGCAGGTCGTAGCGCTGGCAGCCCACCACCGACGTCATGAGGGCGAGCACCGCCAGGAAGAGGGAAACCACCGCGAGGCGCTTCCGAAATGTCGCTTTGTGAACAATCCGCATGAGTGGCTCCAGGGTCGCTTGCATTACCCGCCGGGGACGGCGTCGATCCACGTCATGCAAGACCCCGGCCCCGTGCCGCTCACGGGGGCGCCGCGCCGCGGGGACTCCGGCGACGTGATACCCTTCGCCCTCGTGATCGTGCCCGCAGCCCGGCGCTCTCGCTGCAGGAGGGCCACACGCGTGGCACACCGCCACAGCCGCCCGTTCCGATGAGCCACCGCCCGCGCATCGCAGCCCATTCGCTCAGCCCTGCAGCCTATGCGCCGTACGGCGACATCCTCATGGCCTCGCCGCACGGCCAGCCCGGCAGGCCGGCCAACCAGGGGACCGCCCGTCGCTTCGATCACCTCGCCGCGATCGAGAACCTCCGCCCCGCGCAGGCCGCGCTGAACGTCTCGGTGTTCCGCTGCGCCCCGCGCGCGAGCTTTCCGCTCCCGATCGCGCTGCTCGAGAAGCACCCCGGCTCGACGCAGGCGTTCGTGCCGATGAACGCGCGGCGCTACCTGGTCGTGGTCGCCCTGGGCGGCGACCGGCCCGACCTCACGACGCTCGCAGCCTTCATCGCCCACGGCGCCCAGGGCATCACCTATCGCCCCGGCGTGTGGCACCATCCCATGATCGCGCTCGACGCCGAGGTCGACTTCGTCTGCCTGGTCTGGGAAGACGGCTCCCCCGGCGACTGCGCCGTTGTCGAGTACGGAGAGGGCGAGCGGGTCGCGATCACGATCGATCCCTGAACGCCGGACCGCTCCGCCGTCGCCGGTGGTCCGGCAAAGCGCGGCGCCGGCGCCGCAGGCAGGGACCGCGGCGGCGGGAGGCGGTCCTCAAGGCCGCGCTGCGCCGCAGCCTCCGGGCGCGCGCCGCGCTATAGAGGCGCCCCGAACCGTCCATGCGCCGCTCGACCCCCAATTGCTCGTTCGTCGCGCAGGAGCAGCGAAGGCTGCTCGCCGCGCTCGATGCCCTCGACGCCGCCGCCATCGCCCGCATCCTCGAGGAGTTCGTCACGGACGAGCGCAGGGCCCGGCTGCGCGGGGTGATCGCGTCGCGCCTCGACGCGGTCACCGTGACCATGGACGCGCCGCACGACCCGCACAACGGGGCCGCCGTGCTCCGCTCGTGCGACGCGTTCGGCTTGCAGCGGCTGCACATCATCGAGCGGGCCGAGCCGTTCCTCGTCTCGAACACCGTCTCGCGCGGCTCCGAGCGCTGGGTCGACGTGCGCACGCACGCGACCACCGAGGCCGCGATCGCCGCGCTCCGCGCCTCGGGGCACGAGCTCGTCGCGACGCACCCGGACGGCGAGCTGACCCCGCGCGATCTCGCGGGCATCCCCCGCCTCGCGCTGGTGCTCGGCAACGAGCGCGACGGGATCCGCCCCGATCTGGCCGCCGCATGCGCCCGCGCCGTGCGCGTCCCGATGCGGGGCTTCGCGGAGAGCCTCAACGTGAGCGTCACCGCGGCGATCCTGCTCGAGCACGCGACGCACGGCCGGCCGGGCGATCTGCCCGAGCCGACCCAGATCAGGCTCTACGCCCGCGCGCTGGTGCTCACCGTCGCCCACGCGGCGGAGATCCTCGCCGCGCGGGGCATGCACCTGCCCGTGCCGCTCGGAGGAGCGCCGCCCCCTCCCCCGAAGCCGCGCGGCCCCAAGGCGCGGACGCCGCCCGCGGGGCCCGCGCGCGAAGAGCGCGGCGCCGGCGCCCCGAAGGAGCCGGAAGGCGGGTAGCATGCAGCACCCCATGCGAAGCCCCGGTCCTCCGCGGCGCGAGCGCCACGCCCGCGGCGCCGTCCCGCGCCCGCCAGCCCCCCGCGGCCTCCTCGCGCGCCTCGCCGTCGCGCGCGCGGCGCTCGGCGGCGCGCTGCGCGCGGCGCTCGTCGCCCCGCTCGTCGCCCTGCCCCTCGCCGGCTGCATCGAGGTGCCGCCGCCCCCGCCCAGGCCGCCCCTCGAGCCGAAGGACCTCCGGGTCCCCGAGGGCGTCGGGCTCGAGATGGCCTGCACGCCGACGGGGGTCGAGCTCTGCTTCGACGCCCGCGACAACAACTGCAACGGCGTGATCGACGAGGGGTGCGGGCTCCACACCGGGATCCTCCAGTTCACGATCGCCTGGGAAGAGGCCGACGCCGACGTCGATCTCAACGTCTACGACCCGTCGGGAGAGCTCGCCCGCGTCGGGGAGCCGACGGCGAGCGGCCTGATGAAGGATCGCGACTGCCCGCGCGTGAGCGGTGAGTGCCAGGAGCAGAACGTGGAAAACGTCTTCCTCACCGAGGGCGAGCCGGCCCGGGGCCGCTACCGCGTCGTCGTGCGGCTCGACAAGCTGAACGACGCGACGGCGCCCATCCGCGTCCGCCTGAGCGCGCGGGTCGGCCAGCGCTCGTACAGCATGGCGCTCGACCTGTCTCCCTCCCCCGCGAGCGAGGAGAAGAGCGTCGAGTTCACGCTCTGAGCCGCTGACGGGGCGCGCGAGGCGCACCGCCGCGCCTCCCGGCCAAAGCGCGACGCGACCCGCGATGCGATCGCGCACCGGCGTATCCGCCCTTGCAGGAAAGGCATCCGGCGACAACGCTCCGCGCTCTTCACCGCCGCCGCGCGGTTGACGTCCACCATCCCCCCACCTTAAAAGATGTGGCCATTTTACACCCGGAGACGTCCCGCGAATGAATCCCATTTGGATGCTCACATTGCTCGTCGGCCTCTTCGCGGCCTTTGCGTGGAGCGCCAACCGGCGTTGGCAGCTCCTCAAGGTCGGGCGCGGGGAGGACGACCGGCTCGACCGGCTCGCCGAGCGTCTCAAAGGCACCTGGGAGTATGCCTTCCGCCAGCGAAAGATGGGTTACTACCCGCTCGCCGGGCTGGCGCATAAGCTCATCTTCTTTGGATTCCTGGTTCTCCTGCTCCGCACGACGATCCTGTGGGGGCGCGGCTTCGATCCGGCGTTCGACTTCTGGATCCTGGGGCATGCTCCGGTGCGGCTGCCGGGCATCGGCGCGGTGCCGCTCGGCGGCATCTACGAGTTCGTGAAGGACGTCATGGCCACGCTGGTCGTCGCCGGCGCGCTCGTGTTCATCTACTACCGGGCGATCAAGCGCGAGCGGCGCATGACCCTGTCCGGCGAGGGGCTGCTCATCCTCGGCATCATCGTCACCATGATGGTGGCCGACATGCTCTATGACGGCGCCGCGCTGGCGCTGCACCACCGCGGGTTCACGGCGGCGTGCGGCCCCGACGACGCGACGCTCTGCGAGCGCATCGCCACGGTGACCGCCCCGTTCGCGGGCGTCCCCGCGGACCCGGCGGCGCTCCGCTGGCACCTGTTCCCCGCCCCGGCGGGCTCGCTGTTCGCCGTGCTCCTGGGCGGCGCGGGCCCGGGGACCCTCGTCGTCCTCGCGCACATCGGGTTCTGGACGCACGTCACGCTGGTGCTCGTGTTCATGAACCTGCTCCCGCACTCGAAGCACTTCCACATCATCACGTCGATCCCGAACGTCTTCACGCGCGCCCTCGACCCGCGCGGCCGGCTGCCGCTCGTCGCGGGCAACGCCGAGGCGATCGGCGAGATGGTCATGAAGGCCGCCGAGGAGCCCGAGAAGGCCGCGCCGGTCGGCATCGGACGCATCGAGGACTTCACCTGGAAGGCGATCCTCGACTTCTACACGTGCACCGAGTGCGGCCGCTGCAGCGACAACTGCCCGGCCCACAAGACGGGCAAGATCCTGAGCCCGAAGCAGCTCACGCTCGACCTGCGCGATCACCTGTACGGCCGGGAGAGCGAGTTCATCAACCGGCCGGGCGGCCCGAGGGGCCTCGCCGGCGACGGCCACGCGACCCAGGCGAACGGGCAAGCCGGCGACGGCGCAGCGGCGCAGGAAGGCCAGGGAGCGGAGGCGCAGGAAGGCGCCGGGCACGCGGAGCAGGCGGCGCCGGAGAACCCGGTCCCGGTCCCGGAGGCGGTGTACAAACCGGTCGACCTCGTGGCGAACGTCGTCCACCCGGACGTGCTCTGGGCCTGCACGACGTGCCGGGCCTGCGAGGAGCAGTGCCCGGTGATGATCAGCTACGTCGACAAGATCGTCTCCATGCGCCGCCACCTGGTCCTCGTGAAGGGCGAGTTCCCGGCCGAGCTCGGGAATCCGTTCAACGCGATGGAGGTCAACGGCAACCCGTGGAACCTCGCGCGCATCGACCGCGGCAACTGGGCCGAGGGGCTCGAGATCCCGACCCTGGCCGAGAAGCCGCAGGCGCCCGTGCTCTACTGGGTCGGCTGCGCGGCGAGCTACGACGACCGCGCGAAGAAGATCGCGCGCGCGACCGCCAGGCTCCTGAAGGCGGCCGGCGTCGACTTCGCGATCCTCGGCCAGGAGGAGACCTGCACCGGCGATCCGGCGCGCCGCGCGGGCAACGAGTACCTCTTCGCGATGCTGGCCGAGCAGAACGCCGCGACCCTGAACGGCTACAAGGAGCAGGGCGGCATCCGGAAGATCATCACGACCTGCCCCCACTGCTTCAACACGCTCGCCAACGAGTACCCGGACTTCGGCGCGAAATTCGAGGTCGTGCACCACACGGACTTCTTGCTCGGCCTGGTCGCCGAGAAGAAGCTCGTCCCGAGGAAGCCGGTCGAGGGGAAGGTGGTCTTCCACGACTCCTGCTACCTCGGCCGCTACAACGACGTGTACGAGCAGCCGCGCGACATCCTGAAGCGCATCCCCGGCCTGCAGCTCGTCGAGGCCGAGGGGTGGAACCGGCAGAAGGGGCTCTGCTGCGGCGCCGGCGGCGCGCAGATGTGGATGGAGGAGCAGAACAAGGACCGCATGAACGTCAAGCGGACGCTGCAGCTGCTCCAGACCGAGGCGAAGACGATCGCGACCGCCTGCCCGTTCTGCCAGACGATGATCACCGACGGCCTCAAGGATCAGTCCAAGGAGGAGTCGATCCGCCAGCTCGACGTTGTCGAGCTGCTCGAGGAGAGCTGCGCCCTCGATCGCTCGGCCGGCAGCCACGCCGCCTCCCAGGAGGCCGCCGGTTCCCAGACGGTCGCGTCCGCCAGCGTCTGATCCCCTCCATATTCCGTTGCGAACGCACGCGGAGCCGCCGCGCCGCGGGGCTCCGCGGCGCACGGTTCCGCGTACTCGCCTACATTTGCGCCCTGGAACACCCCTGACGAGGATCAGGCGCAGCCTTCTCGTGCGTCCCGTCTCGGCCTGAGCTAGATTCGGCCGTGCCGCCGGAGGTGGATGTGATTGAAGGTGCTCTGAAGGGGACCGCGAACCTGGACCCCCGCCCTACGCCGGAGGGAACCGCAAACGCGGAGTACCGGCTCACGGGGACATTGACTCATCCGATCTGCATCTCGGTCGACGCGGTCGCCGACAGCGCGCTGCGCGCGCGTCAAGCAGCCTCGGGCGCCACCGAGCTCCGCTGCGACGTGTGCGACGCGGCCATCGAGGGAGAGCCCGCCGGGCGCGGCCTCTACGTGTGGTCGCGCGGCGATGAGCTCCGGATCGAGGAGCCCGCCCTGTGCGGCGGCTGCGCCGTCGCCATCGGGATGACCGCGCTGTCCGCCTGGAACGTCGAGGAAGAAGAGGGCTGAGCCTGCTTCCGCGGCCCGCCGTCAGGCGCGGGCCGCGCCGCCGCCCGCCGGGCGGAACCCTGGACATCAGAACGCCTCGCCGATCGCCAGGTTCACGGCGACGGGCAGCACATCGAACAGCTTGCCCGGACGCCTCTCGTCGTCGGGCCAGCCATCTGCCTGGGTCTCATCGCAGACGCCGAGCACCTGCATGCACGGGACGCGGTAGCCGACATCGAAGCGCAGCGGGCCGACGGGCGTTGTGTAGCGCAGCCCGACGCCCGTCGAGAGGTGCAGGCGCTGCGCGTCCGGGCGGAACAGCCGGTGCTCCCGGGTGACGTCGCTCGCGTCGGCGAAGATCACGGTGCCGAAGCTCTTGCCGAGCGGTATCCGGAGCTCGAGGCTCGCCTCCCAGAGCAGCCTGCCCCCGATGGGGACCAGGGGGGCGTCCTCGGCGTTCGCGTTCTCATCGGCTGTCAGGCTCGGCACGCGGGCGTGCGGGCCGACCTCGTTGTACCCGTATCCGCGGTTGCTTGTCGCGCCGCCGCTGAAGAACCCGCGGAACTGCATCAGCTGCAGGTCGGCCCCCACCTCTCTCTGGCACGTGTTCCTGGCTTCGCCCCCGAGGGCGTCGCACGCGGCTGGATCCAGGGAGGCGTCGCCGTAGTCGCCCGTGAACAGCCACCCGGTCATCAGGCGGAAGCCGAGGATCCATCGCCTCGAGACGGGGAGGTAGGCGCGAAACTCGGGCTGGAAGCGGATGTCGCGCGCGGAGTGAAACCGCTTGTTGCTCTCGTCCTGCTCGCCCACCACGGCCTTCGCCAGCGCGGTGTCGAACCCGAGATAACCGGCCAGCTGCGTGTCCAGCGCGACGTAGTAGCCGTGATGGGGGGTGAGCCGGTCGGGCTTCCCCGCCCGGTTCAGACGGCGGTCATAGGACACGAGCGCCTGGAGGTAAGGAATGAAGAGGGTCCCGAAACCCGGGGGCAACGGTGCCGGGTTGTAGGTGAACGGACTGTTCAGCTGAACGTTGTAGAGGAGGGCCGCGTTCAGGTCCGATTTCAGGAAGGGCCGCTCGAGGCCGATGGAACCGACGTACTCGCGGTAGCCGACGATCGCGTGGTCCGAGGGCTCCTGAGGAGGATTTGAAGCACTTCCTGACTCCCCCTCGCCCGTGGCGGCTTTCTGGCCAGGCTTGGTGCAAAACTCACCGGTCTGCGGGCAATAGAGCTTGAACGAGCCGCGCAGCACCGCGGCCGTGCGCCGCTCGAACGCCCCCGGCTGGCGGAGCTCGGACCGCAGCTGGATCTCCGGCAGGAGGCGGAACGTGTCCCCGAGCTCCTTGCCGAACAGGTTCGCGAACTCCACCGGATAGAAGACCAGCCCCGGCCGGGCCTCGATGTTGAAGCGCCGCAAGCCGCCGAGGAAGTTGCGATCCTCCCACCCGGCGACGAGGTGCGCCTCGACGCGCGAGCCGACCTCGGCGCCGCCGCCGAGCTTCACGGCGCGCAGCGCGGCCGGCTCCACGGAGAACGTCACGGGGACGACCGGGTTCCTCGGCTGCCCGGGGGGCGCGAGCTCGGGCTTCACGGCAACGGCGCCGAACACGCCGAAGTCGGCCAGCGCCTGCTCCGCGTCCGCCAGAGCCGCGGTAGAGAAACGCTCGCCCTCCTCGATGCCGATCGCCGTCCTGACGGGCGCCTCCGGCAGCTCGCCGAGCCCCTCGAGCTTGACCTCGCCGAACGTGCTCTCGGGGCCGAGCTCGATCGTGTAGCGGACCCGCGCCTCGTTCTTCACGAGGTCGACGTCGACGTGCCCCTCGACGGTCGCGTAGGCAAAGCCGCGATCCGTGAGGACCCGGAGCAGCGTCTTCTTCAGCTCCTCGTACTCGTCCTCGTCCAGGCGCTCGCCGATCCGGAGCCGGCCCTTCGCCTCGGTCACCGGCCGGGCGACGTCCTTGCCCTTCTCCAGGGTCCAGTCCCGCCACTGGAGGTCCACCGACGCGATCTTCACCGGCTGTCCCTCGGAGACGACGATGCGCACCCGCACGCGCCCCTCCTTGCCGGGGCCGCCGGTGCGCTGCACCCGCGCCGCGCGGGCCCGCGCGTTGTAGAACCCGCGCGCCCGGTAGTACCGCTCGATGCGGGCCAGGTCCCGCTCGAGGACGAACCGATCGAAGCGCTCGTACTCGACCGTGAGCGCGTCCCAGATGCTCAGGATTGGCACGGGTTGGAGCACGCCGCCGAGCAGATGCGAGCTCTCGGCCGTCGCGATCCGCCCGGCGAGCTCGTCGCCGCTGATCACCTCGTCACCGTCGAAGGAGACCTCCTCGATGGCGCAGCCGCTGAGATCGGGACGCGTGCACGCCGGCGGCTGACGCGAAGCGGCACAGGCGGAAACCCCGAGCGCCGCGCACATCGTGAGCGCTGCGGCGACGAACCGAGCCAGCGGGACCTGAACACCTGAAAGAGAACTTTCGGTTGAGCCGGCGGCGATGCGATCGCCTCGGTGGGCGCGATGGCGAGGATTCAACGTTACGCCTGTATTTTCGATATGCTGCCGTCCGCTTCGGCCGCCGGAGTCCCGCTCCGAGTCTGAGTGGGCCTTCGGAGAGCGGCGCGAGCGAGGGAGAGCCTACGAGATGGCAGAGCCGACGCAAAAGGAACCTGGTGCCGCTGGGTACCCGGGATATGGATTGCCGAACGAACCTGGGGCTCACGGGGTGCCCGCGAGCGCAGGCGCGCCCTTCGGAGGTCCGCCCCCCGAGGAGCGGCGCGGCGCCCTGAAGGCGCTGGTGGCGCTCGGCGGCCTGGCCTATGCCGGCGCGATCGCCGTGCCGGCAGCGAGCTTCATCGCCGGTCCCGCCGCTGGCAACGCCGGCTCGGCGGGCGGGCGCGAGCGCTGGGTCCGGGTCGGGCGCCTCGCGGATCTGCCGCCGGACGAGCCGCGGCGCCTCAAGGTGATC
Organism: Sorangium sp. So ce590; assembly: GCF_051521365.1. Classification (NCBI taxonomy): domain Bacteria; kingdom Pseudomonadati; phylum Myxococcota; order Polyangiales; family Polyangiaceae; genus Sorangium; species Sorangium sp. So ce590. Next base: position 608,138 of record NZ_CP150346.1, on the reverse strand, counting down.
GGCGAGGAGCGCGACGCCTTCACGGTCGCGAAGGACCAGATGCTCGGCGCGATCTGGATCATCCGGGAGGGCGAGAAGATCCGCGCGTTGAGCGCCACGTGCCCCCATCTCGGCTGCGGGATCGAGCTCCACGGCGACAAGAAGAGCTTCAACTGCCCGTGCCACTCGTCGCGCTTCGCCCTGTCGGGGGCGCCGGAGACGGGGCCGTCCCCGCGCCCGATGGATCCGCTCGCGACGCGCGTCGTGGACGGCTGGGTCGAGGTGGACTACCGGCGCTACCGTGACGGGACCGCCGCGCTCGAGGAGATCGCAGGATGAGCCTCGGCGATTGGCTGAACGAGCGCATCGGGTACCGCGAGCCGCTCCGTCGCCTGCTCGACGAGCCCATCCCCGGCGGCGCGCGCATCGGCTACGTCTGGGGAGGCGCGCTCGCGCTGCTGCTGCTCGTCGAGGCCGTCACGGGCGCGCTGCTCATGTCGGCCTACGCGCCGAGCGCGACCACGGCGTGGGCGAGCGTCGCGCACATCAACTTCACCCTGCGCGCCGGGTGGCTCATCCGGGGCCTCCACTACTTCGGAGCGCAGGCGCTCGTCATCCTGATCGCGGTCCACGTGGCGCAGATCGCGATCCACGGGGCGTACCGCGCCCCGCGCGAGGTCGGCTGGTTCCTGAAGCTCGGCCTGCTCGGGGTGATCCTCGGCTTCGCCTTCACGGGCAACCCGCTCCCGTGGGACCAGGACGGCTACTGGGGGACGCGCGTCGAGACGGGCATCATGGGCGCGGTCCCCGTCGTCGGGCCGCTCACGCAGGAGCTCGTCGTCGGCGGCAGCTCGCTCGGCCACATGACGCTGACGCGGCTCTACACCCTGCACGTCTTCGTGCTGCCGGCGGTCACGGCCCTGCTGCTCGCCGCGAGCTTCGCGCTGTTCCGCAAGCACGGCTTCGGCGCGCCCCACGGCGCCAACCTCACGAAGGCGGACCGGTTCTACCCGAAGCAGCTCGGCATGATCCTCCTGGCCGGCGCGGTCGTGCTCGTCGTCCTCTTCGATCTCGCGGCCATCGAGCACGGCGCCCCCCTCGAGGCGCCCGCGGACCCGGTCAGCGACTACAACGCCCGCCCGGCGTGGTACTTCCGCCCGCTCTTCGAGCTGCGCAAGTTCTTCCCCGGCTCGCTGGAGCTCATCGCGACGGTCGGCCTGCCGGGGGTGATCGGGCTGTACCTCGCCCTGCTCCCGTTCATCGACAGGAAGCCCGGCCCGCTCCGCGCGCGGCTGCCGGCGCTCGCGCCGCTGTTCCTGATCGGCCTCGGGGCCGTGGGCTTCCTGGCGAAGTCGTACGCGTCCGACGCGAAGGACGAGGGCTTCCAGCGCTCGCAGGCGCAGAACGCCCAGCGGACCGCGCGCGCGATGGCGCTGTTCAAGCAGGGCGTCCCGCCCGAAGGCGCGCTCGCGATGCTCCGCAACGATCCCGAGATCCGCGGCGAGGACCTCTACAAGAAGGAGTGCGCGAGCTGCCACCGGCTGAACGATCTCGGGCCGCCCAAGGACAAGCAGACGGCGCCGGACCTCACCGGGTTCGGGACGAAGGCCTGGGCGCTCGAGGTGCTGAGGGACCCCGACGCCGATCACCTCTTCGGCAAGACGGCGTTCAAGGAGATGATGCCGTCGATGGTCAAGCCGCCCGCGGATCCCGAGGCGGCGAAGATGTTCACGCCGATGAGCGCGGCCGACCAGGAGACGATCGCGGCGTTCCTGGAGGCGCAGGCGCGCGGGGAGCCGAGCGCCGGGACGCCGGGAGAGACGCTGGTCCGGCAGCGGTGCACGAGCTGCCACCGGCTCGACGGCAAGACCGACGACGAGGAGTCGGCCGCGCCCGAGCTCCGGGGCTGGGCCTCGGTCGCGTGGATCGAGGCGCAGATCACGAACCCCGGCAGCGGCAAGGCCTACCCGCCGGCGGCGATGTCCAAGGATCTGGAGGGCCACATGCCGGCGTTCGAGGAGAAGATCTCCGCGAACGACCGGAAGGTCCTCGCCGCCTGGGTTCACCGCCGCGGCCGCGGCGAGCCCGCGGCCGCCGCCAGCGCGCCCGAGACGAAGCCCTGAGCGATCCGCTCGCGGGCTAGCGCCGTCCCAGACCTCCCTCCCTACACGCTCTCTCGATGAACGCCGGCGCGGCGCTCGCCGGAGCGCGCCGATCCGTTCGGGTCAAGGCGCGCTCTGGCCGGTGATCGCGCGCGCTGCGGTGTCGCGGCGCGCCGGCACGCGCGGTGCTCTGCGTCCCGAGAGGGGGAGCCGGTGGCGGCATCGTGCACGGTCGCCTCCACACCTGCGTGCGCGCGGCGCTCGCCCCGGCGGCGGCGCGCGCGAGCCCAGAAAGAGCAGGATCCGTGGACCTGGATGCGGCTGTGAAGCATCACTTCCCGTGGATCGCGGGCACGCTGATCGCGTCCGCAGCCTATTTTCAGGCAGCGGCGGTCTCGCACCTGCTCGGGAGGACGATCATCCCGGACAGAGCCTCCAGGATGGCTTCCCTGCCGCAGGTCGAACGCCGCGCGCAGCGCGACGATCTCCACGCCACGAACGCCGACCCGATCCTGCAGCGCAACCCGTTCGACTCGACGACGGGGCCGCTCCTCCCGCCGCCGGGCGGCGCTCCCGAGGAGCGCACGCCCGAGGCGGGCGGCGATCCGTGGAGCGATCCGCTCTGCGATGCCGGACGCGTGGTGCTCATCGCGGCCTCGCAGGACGACGCGTGGTCGTTCGCGGCGATCGAGGGCCCCGACGGGCGGACGCAGCTCCGGCGGCTCGGCGGCGACGCGCCGGGCGGCACGCTCGCGCGCATCGCCTGGGACCGCGTCTGGATCGTCGCGGGCGGCGCGCGCTGCCAGCTGCAGCTCGGGAAGAGCGCGCGCGAGAAGGCGCCGGAACCGCCGCCGCCGCGGCCTCAGGCGAGGCCGGTCGGGAGCGAGGACGGCATGAGCTCGATCCCCCCGGAGATCGCCGCCCGCATCCGGCGGGTGAGCGCCACGGAGGTCCACGTCGACCGGGCGGCGGTCGACCAGATCCTCGAGCAGCAGGCGCTCCTCATGCGCTCCGCCCGGGTGATCCCGGAGAGGCAAGGGGGCCGGGTCGTCGGGCTGAAGCTCCGGATCAAGCGGGGCTCGCTGCTCGAGTCGCTCGGGCTGGAGAGCGGAGACTCGCTGAGGTCGATCAACGGCTTCGACATCACCGATCCGCAGAAGGCGCTGGAGGCCTACGCGCGGCTCCGGACCGCGGACCACCTGTCCGTCGCGATCGAGCGCGGCGGCCAGCTGATGACCGTCGACTTCAACATCCGCTGACGACCTTGGCCCGGCGCTCGCGGGGCTCAGCCGAAGGCGTCGACGGCCGCCTTGGCCGCCCGGCCCGCCAGCGACGGCGGCGCGACAGACTCCCACCACGCCCCCGCGTGCCGCTCGGTCCATTCGGCGTCCATGCGGAGCGCGGCGAGCCGCTCGGACAGCTCGCGCGCCGACTGCGGCCGCCTCGCCGGATCCTTCTCGAGGCAGTCGAGCACGAGGCGATCGAGCGCCGGCGGGATCGGGCGCGCCGCGCGCTTCGACGGCGCGACGGGCACCTCCGTCGCGTGGAGCAGCACCGTCTTCATCGCGGTCTCGGCCTCGAACACGAGGGCGCCCGTGAGCAGCCAGTAGGCGACGCACCCGAGCGCGTAGATGTCGGTCCGGCCGTCGACCGGGCGATCGCCGAGCACCACCTCCGGGGCCATGAAGGCAGGCGTCCCGGTGATCGCGTTGTCCGCGGTCAGCGTGGAGGGGGCCGCGTCCTTCCTGCGCTCGGCCACCAGCCCGAAGTCGAGCACCTTCATGAAATCGAGATCCGCGCCGTAGCGGCACAGGAAGAGGTTGGCGGGCTTGATGTCGCGGTGCACCAGGAAGGCCTTGTGCGCCTCGTGGAGCGAATGGCAGACCTGCCGGAGCAGGTGGACCACCCGCGCGGGCGGCTGCGGGCCGTCCAGCTTGACGAGGGTGTCGAGGTCCATGCCGTCGAGCAGCTCCATCACGTAGTAGAACGATCCGTCGTGGGCGACGCCGAAGTCGAAGATGTCGATCGTGTGCGGCGACCGGAGCGCTGCGGTCGCCTGCGCCTCGCGCTCGAACCGCGCCTTCGCGTTGCCGCTGCTCGCCGCCTCGCCCTGGAACGCCTCCGGGCGGATCAGCTTCACGGCCGCGGGGCGCGCGAGCATCCGGTGCTTCGCCCGCCACACCTCGCCCATACCGCCGCCGCCGAGCCGCTCGACGAGGCGGTAACTGCCGAGCTCCCGCGCCGCGTCGAGCTTGCGCCCCAGCCCGAAGACCACGCGCGACACGAACATGGAGAGCGCCAGCGCGATGACGCTCGGGAAGAAACGCCGGAACATCGCCTCGCGCGAGGGCACCTCCATGAAGTCCGACCGGACGAGCACCCAGAGGCACGCCGGCTCGGTGAGGATCGCCATCGTCGAGGTGAGCAGCGTGCGCACGCTCGGGGCCGGGACGATGATCGGGAACATCAGCACCCAGACGGCCACCGGTGACCAGCCCGGCAGCATCGGCCCCTCCGGCCACGGCTGCGCGCTGGTGACGACCGCGATCGAGGCGGCGCCCAGGATCTTGTAGGCGAACGAGAGATCGACGATCCACGACGGCGAGAGCAGCCGACGCCGCGCGGCGACGAAGAGCGCCGCCGAGAAGAGCATGAACGGCAGGTAGACCGCGAAGCGGATCGGGTGAGGGCCGAGCTCGAGGCCCGGGATGAGCTCGGACACGATGAAGCCGAAGGCGCCCACGAGGAGCGTGCACAGCGACATCCACGCGACGCGCCTCACCGCCTCCTGCTCGAGGTCCGGGGGGAGCCGCGGCGCCAGCCAGTCCCAGCGCGACCTCGCGCAGGTCCTGCTGGCGTCGGGGCCGAGAAATACGGTCTCGCTCATGGCGTCGCGCGCGGCGCACGGCCGCGTCCGCCTGCATTGGGGGAGCACGCAGGCGGCGGGATATGGAAGAGCAGAGCGGCGCCCTCGCCGCACGCTCCGCCGGCTCGCCCTCCCCGCCCGCGCGGCGGCGTTACTTGGAGAAGACCTGCGCGGCCGCGAGCCCGGCGCCCTTCGTCGCCCTGAGGATCACCTTGCCCGGTCCGCCGAGCGGCAGCGGGTTCTTCCAGCAGCCCGAGGCCTTGCCGCCGAGCGTCGCCGCGGCGCCGGTGGTGCTGTCTTGCGCGAGGACGACGGGCGGGAGCGCGGGCGCCGGCTGCGACACGAGCTGGATGTCGAGCTCCTGGACGCCGATGCCGATGCCGACGACCGTGTAGCACTTGCCGGCCGAGATGTTGATCTCCTGCTCGAGCGTCTGGCCCTCCTGGAACTGCCCCGCGAACGGCCCGCCGTCCGCCTTCATGCCCGGGGCCTCCGTCGTGCCCATCCCCTGCAGGATCGGCGTCGCGGCCACCGCGGCGACCGGCGGGATCGGCGTGGCGACGGAGCCCGCGGGCGCGACCGCAGTGGTCGTGGGCACCGCCGTCGCGGTCGTGGTCGGCATCGCCGAGGCGCACCACTGACCCGGCGGGCACGGGTTGCTCGGGTCGATCGTCGGCTCCGGGGTCGACGAGCACGCGAGCGCTCCGAGCGCTGCGAGGGAGAGCGGGAGTACCTGGAAGACACGCATCATGAGAATGCTCCTTCGATGGGCATGAGCTCGCCCGATCACAGAACGAGGTGCCGGCGCTTCTTACACCGGCTGCGGTTCGACGTGTGGGTCGAGCTCACGAAGCAGCGACCTCGACAGCGAACGGCGCCGCGCAGCGCTGCGCGTCCGCTGTCGCCGCGCCGCTTTGCGCCCCGCGCGTGGCGTGCTATCCGAGGTCGGGCCTGCGCGGTCTTGCAATTCCAAGTAGTTAACCTATACACGTGTTCTGCGTCACCTGCGTGGGACGGTAGTGCGCGCCCAGTGGTGGACCTCCGCAGCGTGCCTTGCCCTCCTGGCCTACTCTGGCCCGGGCGGCGTGCTCACGCCGCATCAGGCCCGTACCGCTGTGTCCTGAGCGCCCGGCGTCGTCGCGCGGATTAACGCGCATCCGTCGGAGCAGCCATGAGCCAGGATCAAAAGCCCCCGCCCGCCGAAGGCAGCGCCCTCTGGTACAAGGACGCGATCATCTACGAGGTCCACGTCCGCGCGTTCAGCGATTCGAACGCCGACGGCATCGGCGACTTCGAGGGGCTCGTCGACAAGCTCGACTACCTTCAAGACCTCGGCGTCACCGCGATCTGGCTCCTGCCTTTTTACCCCTCGCCGCTGCGCGACGGCGGATACGACATCGCGGACTACGCCAACATCAACCCGTCTTATGGGACCCGGCGCGATTTCGCCCGCCTCCTGCGCGAGGCGCACCGCCGCGACATCCGCGTCATCACCGAGCTCGTCCTGAACCACACATCGAACGAGCATGAGTGGTTCCAGCGGGCGCGGACCTCGCCCAAGGGCTCGCGCTGGCGCGACTTCTATGTGTGGAGCGACACGCCCCACCGCTACAAGGACGCCCGGATCATCTTCAAGGACTTCGAGACGTCGAACTGGGCCTGGGATCCGGTGGCCAACGCCTATTACTGGCACCGCTTCTACTCCCACCAGCCCGACCTCAACTTCGAGAACCCGGACGTGCACGCCGCCGTGTTCAAGGTGATCGATTTCTGGCTGGAGATGGGCGTCGACGGGCTGCGGCTCGACGCCGTGCCGTACCTCTACGAGCGCGAGGGGACGAACTGCGAGAACCTGCCGGAGACGCACGAGTTCCTGCGGAAGGTCCGGCGCCACATCGACGCGAACTTCGCCGATCGCATGCTCCTCGCCGAGGCCAACCAGTGGCCCGCCGACGCCGCGGCGTACTTCGGCGACGGCGACGAGTGCCACATGAACTTCCACTTCCCGCTGATGCCCAGGATGTTCATGGCGGTGGAGCTCGAGGACAGCTTCCCGATCGTCAACATCCTGAAGCAGACGCCCGTGGTCCACGAGACCTGCCAGTGGGCGACGTTCCTCCGGAACCACGACGAGCTGACGCTCGAGATGGTGACCGACGAGGACCGGGACTACATGTACCGCGTCTACGCGCAGGAGCACACGGCGCGGATCAACCTGGGCATCCGGCGGCGGCTCGCCCCGCTCATGAAGACGCGGCGCAGGATCGAGCTGATGAACGGGCTGCTCTTCTCGCTGCCGGGGACGCCCGTCCTCTATTACGGCGACGAGATCGGGATGGGCGACAACATCTATCTCGGCGACCGCGACGGCGTGCGCACACCGATGCAGTGGAGCGCGGATCGGAACGCCGGCTTCTCCCGGGCGAACCCGCAGAAGCTCTACCTGCCGATCATCATCGACCCCGAGTACCACTACGAGGCGATCAACGTCGAGGCGCAGCAGCAGAACCCCGCCTCGCTCCTCTGGTGGATGAAGCGGCTCATGACCCTGCGCAAGCAGCACAAGGTGCTTGGCCGCGGCACGATCGAGTTCCTGCACCCGGACAACAGCAAGGTGCTCGCGTTCATCCGCGCGCACGGGGACGAGCGGCTGCTCATCGTGGCGAACCTGTCGCGGTACGCGCAGCACGTCGAGCTCGATCTCGCGCGCTTCGAGGGCATGGTGCCTGTCGAGCTGTTCGGCAGGAGCCGCTTCCCGGAGATCACGGGCCGCGGCTACTCCCTCTCGCTCGGGCCGCATGACTTCTTCTGGTTCGCGCTGGAGCCCGCGACGCCGGTGGCCTCCGCGGGCGAGAGCCAGGCGGTGCCCGCGATCTCGACGAAGGGCTCGTGGCGGGCGCTCCTCTCCTCCGACGGGCGCAGGGCGCTCGAGCCTGCGCTCGGGAAGTTCATCGCGGCACGTCGCTGGTTCCGCGGCAAGGCGCGCACCCGGCGCGCCACGGCGCTCGCGGACGTCGTCCCGATCGTGCGCAACGAGCAGACGGCGGCGGAGCACTACCTCCTGCTGGTGCGCATCGAGTACACGGACGGCTCGCCGGAGACGTACGTCGTGCCGATCGGCTTCGCCACGGGCGATCAGGCGCGGGCGCTCGCGACGCGCACGCGCCACGCGGTGATCGCGGACGTCACGGTGCGCGATCCGGACCCGGAGAGCGCGGCGTCGCCCGAGGGCGTCCTGTACGACGCGCTGACCACCCCGGAGTTCGCCGCGCTGATCCTCACTGCGATCCGGGCGCGGGGCGTCGCGACGGGCGCCGCCGGCGAGCTCCATGCCCTGCCGCTCGGGACGACGCTCGATGCGCTCGGCGCGGAGGGAGAGCTCACGGCGCGCATCGCCGAGAGCGAGCAGAGCAACACGACCATCATTTACGGCGACAAGCTGCTCCTCAAGATCTTCCGGCAGGTCGAGGAGGGCATCAACCCGGAGCTCGAGATCGGCAGGTTCCTGACGGACCAGCAGTTCCCCGCGACGGCGCGGCTCGCCGGGGCGATCGAGTACCAGGGCCGCGGTCGCGAGACGACCACGGTGGCGATGCTGCAGGAGTTCGTGCAGAGCCAGAGCGACGCGTGGAAGACCACGCTCGAGTCGCTGAACCGCTTCTTCGAGCGGGTGCTCGCCGACGAGGAGTCGGTGAAGGGGAGCGCGCCGCCCATGCCGGCCGGCACGCTCATCGACGCGTCGCGCGCGACGCCTCCCCCCGTGGTGAACCAGCTGATGGGCACCGATCTCGTGCGGATGCGGCTGCTCGGCGAGCGCACCGCGCAGCTTCACCTCACGCTCGGGAAGGCGAGCAAGGATCCTGCGTTCGGGCAGCAGCCGTTCACGACGCTGCACCAGCAGTCGCTGTTCCAGTCGGCGCACGGCATGCTCTCGCGCACCTTCACCCTGATCCGGAAGCGCGAGCGCATGCTCCCCGAGAACGTGCGCGAGCCCGCGGCGGCGCTGCTCGCGCGCGAGGCCGAGATCAACGCGAAGCTCCAGCAGGTCCTGTCGCGGAAGTTCAACGTCACCCGCATCCGCTCGCACGGCGATTTCCACCTCGGCCAGGTGCTCTCGACGGGCGACGACTTCATCCTGATCGATTTCGAGGGCGAGCCGGCGAGGCCGCTCAGCGAGCGCCGCTACAAGCGGTGCCCGCTCCGGGACGTGTCGGGGATGCTGCGCTCGTTCAACTACGCCGGAGCCTCGGCGCTCCGGGACAGCCGCATCCGGCCGGAGGACGTCGCCGTGCTCAAGCCGTGGACCGACGCCTGGGTGGCCTGGGTCTCCGCGAGCTACCTCGCGGGCTACCTGGACACGATCGCGCGCGCGCAGGCCGCTTCGGAGGCGCGGACCGACGACTCGGCGCCGTTCGTGCCCGCGAGCGACGCCGACACGGTGCTCCTGCTCGACTTCTACATGCTCGAAAAGTGCATCTACGAGGTCGGCTACGAGCTCAACAATCGGCCCGACTGGCTGGACATCCCGCTGCGCGGGCTGGAGCAACTGATTACACCCAAGGTGTAATTCCACACCTGCCCTCTCCTCTTCCTCTCCGTTCAGCCGGTCAGAACGCATCGGGCGCGCCCTGCCGAGCGCGCGCCCGACGTACAGCGCCCGCGGCGACCTGCCGGAGGCGCGCGGTGCTGCTCGGTGCCCGAGCCCGCCCGCGTCGCGCCGCGAGGACGTATCCGGCGGCGCTCGCACCGGGGCTCGACAGGGGAAGGTGCTTTGGTGTGGAGCGATTGGCCCGCTCGACAGGCGAAGAGTCGAGTCGTGCGGCGGCTGTCTCTGCTAGGCTGCCAGCCTGCGCGGCCGACGGACAGCCCCAGGAGCGCGGTTGACCTGAACCTCGGGCCAGGAGGTCCTACCCAGTGAGCACGATGTCGCAACTCGGCTTGGGACTGCGCATTGCCGCCGCTCTTCTAATTTTCTCATCCAATGTTCACGCCGAGCCCGGAAATGACGCGGTGACCCGCTTGCGTGCGCAGGCGAACGCCGCGCAGGCGGAGGGTCGTTTCGCCGAGTCGCGGGAGCTCTGGGAGGCGATCTGGAAACTGGAGCGCTCGCAGGTCGCCGCCTGCAATATCGGGGCGCTCGCCTACCGGATCGGCGACGCGCCCGCCGCCGTGCGCTGGCTGTCGCTCTGCAAGGAGATCATGCGGCCGCCGAGCACGCCGGAGGAGCGCGACCTCTACGAATCGCGGATCTTCGACCTGGCGCGCGCGCGTCAGCTCGTCGGCGAGCTCCGCATCGTCCTCCCTGCCGGGGCTACCTGCACCATCGACGGCGAGCAGGTCTCGGTCGAGCGCGACAAGACGATTCCCGTCAACCCGGGGCGCCACGCCGTCGTGGCAACGCTGAACGGCGCCGCCGTCCGGGTCGACGTCGATGTTCGCCGCGGGGAGCTCCGCGACGTACGGCTCGATGTGACGGCTCCGGCGCTCAGGCCCACGCCGACGAGGGGCCCTGCGCTCGCGAGCTCGCCGCCGGCATCCGGGCTGCGGACCGGCCTCATCCTCGGGGGCGCCGCGGCCTCGACGCTCTTCCTGGCGCTCGGCGGCGGGCTGATGGTCGTGGCGCACGACGCGGAGATGAGCCGGAACGAGACCGCGCGCAGCGTCGGCGGCAACAACTGTCTTCGCCTCATCGCGCCGGAGTGCAAGCGGGCCGCCCGGTACGAGAACACCATGTTCACGGCGCGCGAGCTCGGCGCCGCCAGCTTCATCGCGGGCGGCGTGCTGGCCGCCGGCACGCTCGGGTTTGCGCTCTTCACGCACCCACGCGCCGAGATCACCGCGTCGGCCAGCGGCATGACGCTCAGCGGGGTGTGGTGATCCCCGTCCTCCGCTGAGCGCGCCGGCGCGCTGGACGAAGCGGGATGCGTCGTTATCCTCGAGCGCTGGTGAAGCGATGATCCGGCTGGAGCTGGCAGGTGCGCATACGCGGTTGCACTCGACCTTGTGCGGCGCTTGCCCGCAGGGGCCGACCGGCTGCTGCGCCAGCCCGCCGGGGGTCGAGTGGTCGGACATCGGGAGGATCGTGTCGCTCGGCGGCGCAGGCTGGCTGCTCGATCAGATGACCGCAGGCACCCTGCGCCCCGGCCGGCGCGGCCTGCTCATCCTGCGCGTCGAGCCCCAGGGCAGCGACGGCCACCCGCTGCCGAAGAGGTGCGCTTTCCACGGTGCCGAGGGCTGCACCATCCCGCCGCAGCGGCGCGCGGCGACGTGCAATTATTATGTCTGCGACGACGCCTTCGCGCACGGGGGCGAGCTTCGCGGGGCCCCTGAAGCGCTGGCCGGCCGCAGGGCCCATGACGCTCTCGTGGACCTCTACGGGAGCTGGGATCTCGAGCTCGCCGATCGCATCCGTGCAGGCTGGCCAGAGGGCCCTCCCTGGAACGAGGGTTTTCTCGCTTGGCTCGGTCGAGAAGTGGATCGTCTCGCTGCCAGGGCGGTCTCCTCCACGCGGGCGCTCGGGGCTGGATAGCCCACCGCGCGCTGGAGCGCCGGAGCAGGGCGGCCGGGCCACATCTTTCTATGATCGGCGCAATTTCGTCACCGGATGGGCGATCGATGCACGATTTTTATGACGGAGCTGCTTGGACGCTCGCCATGTTAGGACATACTCGTGCCCTCGATGGCTTGTCGCGTCCGGGGGGGCAACTGCCTGCCCGCTCGGGTCGCGCCGAGGAAAGGAGACTTATGTCACGGTGGTTGAAGCTCTCGTTGCTCGCGCTTGGCGCGAGCGCTCTCTTGACCGCGTGCGGGGATGACGGCGAATCGGCCGCTGGCACCAGCAGCACGTCGTCCACGACCGGCGCGGGTGGCGGCGACGCCTCGACGAGCACTTCCGCGTCGGGGAGCGGCGGCGACGGCGGGAGCGGCGGCGGCGACGGCGGGAGCGGCGGCGGCGACGGCGGGAGCGGCGGCGGCGACGGCGGGAGCGGCGGCGGCGCGTCCCTGCGGGCCGAGGCGGAGATCCAGGGGTTGAACTCGAGCGACCTGACCGGGACCGCGGTCTTCACGCAGACCGGAGAGGAGGTGACGCTCACCATCACGCTGTCAGGCTGCCCTGCCGGCGAGCACTCCGCTCACATCCACGAGAACAAGAGCTGCGGCAGCAACGGTGATGATGCGGGCGCCCACTGGGTGCCCAACGGCGAAGGACTCGGCAGCTTCATGTGCGACGCGAGCGGCCAGGGCACGCAGACGGTCAAGCGCGGGACCGACCTCTGGACCGTCGGCGACGACGCGGACACCGACGTGACGAAGTACGCGATCGTCGTGCACGCCGCGGCAGACCCGGCCGCCGGCGGCCGCATCGGCTGCGGCCTCATCGAGCAGGAGTAACCCTCCGCGGAGCTCGCCTGTCCGGGCCCTCCGGGGGGCGTATCGGCCCCCCGGCCGGCGCGCTCTCCCTGGGCTCGGGGCCGCTCGCGCCGTACGTAAACGAGACGAGCGCGGGACTCGGCCGCGGCCAGCTAGCGAGACTCGGAGTCTCTCCTGGGCATCACCGTGACCTCCTGACGCCGGAGGGAGACGGTGCGCTCGATGACGTCCGACGCAGAGAGCTGCAGAAAGATCGATTCGTCGAACCAGCCGGACCTGGACACCACGACGACCTGCATTCCCTGCGGCAGCTCGACGCTGAGCGGCGTCTTGCCGAGCATGCTCCCGTTCCAGCTCACGTTCGCGTCCGCGGGCTCGCTCCGGATCGTGACCTTGGCCTTCGCCACGTTCGGTTCGACCACCTGCTCGGCCCTCGAATCGACAAGAGGCCGGTCTGACGAGGCCGTCTCGACCGGCACCACCTGCCTCTCGAGGAGCAGCGCGACGGTGCCGGCGGTCAGCAACGCCGCCATGCCGAGCGCGGAGGCGAGATAGCCGCGCTGCCGCCAGGACGAGACGCGCCCCACCGTCGCGCCCAGGCTGTCGGGATCGACGGCCACAGGCTCGTGCTGGTAGTTCACGGGGCTGCTGTGATCGCTGAGGACGGGCAGCCCCGCCGCGGTCGCGGAGGGCCACATGGAGCGGTTCATCCCCATGACCATCGAGGCGCGCGGGAACTCGCCGAGCATCGAGGTGCGCTGGATGTCGCCCGTGACGTCCAGCGAGCTCAGGTACTCGAACTGCGTGGTGACCTGCTGGCGCACGAGCGCCCTGCTCTCCGCGAACATCTCGAGCACGTGCGCGCCGAGCTGCTCCGTCCGGATGTCCTCGCCAGAGGCCCGCAGGTAGCTCTCCAGCGCGTCGCCCATCTCCTGCGCGGTGGCGAATCGTCGCGCCGGGTCCCGCTGGAGCGCCCGCGCCACGATCTCTTCGAGCTCCGGGGCGATGTCCGGCACGACGGTGGAGAGCCGGGGGATGTCCCGCGAGAGCAGCTGGTGCATGACGGCGACATGATCGCCGTCGAACAGCCGCCGCATCGCCAGGAGCTCCCAGAGCACGATGCCGATCGCGAAGAGATCGGCCCGCCGGTCGACATCCGCGCTCGCCATCGCCTGCTCGGGCGCGGCGTACGCCATCTTGCCCTTGAACGTTCCATTCTCGGTGTGCGCCGCGTTCAGGGACGCCTTCGCAACGCCGAAATCAACGATCTTTACCGCGCCGTCGTACGTGACGAAGATGTTGTGCGGCGAGACGTCGCGGTGCACGACGCCGATCAGGTCGCCGTCGAAATCCGTGAGCTCATGCGCGTAATGCAGCCCGCGCAGCGCCTCGGCGATGACCCTGACCCACGCCGCGCGGGTGAAGCTCGCGGCGCCGGGACAGCCGCTGACCACCGCCCTCACGATGTCCTTGAGCGGCTGCCCCTCGAGGTACTCCATCACGATGAAGTACCCGCCGCTCTCGCCCCCGATCTCGTAGGTCTGAACGACGTTCGGGTGATTGAGCCGGGCCGAGAGCTTGGCCTCGTCCAGGAACATCAGGACGTAGCGCGGGTCCTCCGCCATCCCGACGCGGAGGCACTTCACAACAACAAGCTTGTTGAACGACCCAGGCCCGCGGGAGACGGCGAGGAACACATCCGCCATTCCACCGCGGCCTAATTTTGCAATCAGGCGGTATCGACCAAGCAAGCTGCTGCTCGCTTGCTGGTTCGTCGAGATGGTTTGGCCGCCTGCATTCACGACATCCCCCGCTATAAGAGCTTAATTACCCCGTTGACCGGAAGTTTGCAAAGACTTTTATGTTTTGGAAACACGCCGCGCACCTCCCGGACGCGTGCCGCGCCGCTCCATCGTCCGGCCGTCACACCGTGCCGTTCTTGCGCAGCGCTCCATCGCAGGCTGAGGGAAAACGCCGCCAAGCCAACGAATGTCATGATCCTAACGAACTGGCCCGAAGTGGGCCGGTTCGCATGTGACCGCGCACACAGAGCGCCCGCCCCACCTCCCAGTCGTCCGGCAACGGTGTCATGTACACCGGCAGGTCGTCGTTCGCCGCGAGCCCGGGGCTCAGCGAGACGTCGACGTCCGCCCTGCGCGGAGCTGCCCCCGCGCTGTCCTGGTCGCTCTTCGAGGAGCGTCTACCAGGGGTCCTGCGCCCAGAACCTGCGCACGACCTCGAGCGTGGCGTCGAGCTGCTCGAAGTGGGGTAGACCCCGCGTGGGCGCGACGCGAGCGACCTCCACACGCGTGTTCTGCTGCTGGAGATCGTCGAGACGATCGAAGCGCGAATACGGGTCCTGATCGTGGACGATCAAGGTGGGGACGGGCAGACGCGCATAAAGGCGCTGGAAGGCACCCTCCGTGAACAGGGCGCCGGAGATGAACGCGAGGGGGGCGCGGTGGGCGCCAGGCTCCTTCGAGGTGCGGATGGCGTAGTCGACAAGGCCGGGATCCGGGGCGCCGACGAAGCTCTTCTTCAGGAACCAGCGAATGCTCGGCGGCGACGCCAGAACGCGATAGAGCGCCTCCGCGACGGGGGGAACGTGCGAGACGGCCCGGAGGACGACGTTCGCGCCAGGCGCCTCGCGGCCGAGCCCCGTCGGGGAGATGAGCACGAGGCTGTGGACGAGGCTCATCTCCTCGCAGGCGACGGCGGCGACGAACTCCGAGGAGAGGGAGAGCGCGATGACGTCGGCGCCGCCCGGCTCGCGCACCACGTCCGTGAGGAAGCGGCGCACGGCGGCGCGGTAGAGCTCGCGATCGTAAGCGCGGTCGGATCGCTCCGAGAGGCCGAATCCCGGGAGATCGAGCGCATAGACAGGCCGCTTCCCGCGCAGCGCATCGAACAGGGGAGCCATCTCCTTGGACGAGGCGGCCGCGTCGACCCCGTGAACGAGCACGACAGGGCGCCCCGCTGCGCGCGTGTCCACGTAATAGGCGAGGCGCCCCGCGCTCCACGTGTCGACATGCCGGACCTCCGCGTCCAGCGCGCCGGCCAGGGGCGCGCGCTCCGTCCTGCGAAGCGCGCTCGGCACGAACCGATCGACGACCCCATCGAGGCTCATCGCACGCGCTCCCATCACGTCTCCTCCGGCGAGGGCATCCCCTCATCATCCGCGCGCTCGAGATCGGCGATGCTCGCGGTCCTCGGAGCCGGCCGCGCCTCGACGCCGCCAGCGTCGGCCCGTCCACCCTGGCCAGCGTCGCGGCGCTCGTCGCGCGCTTCGCGCTCTGCCTGATCCGAGACCTGCTGCGCAGCGCGCACCAGCCGCTCCAGGCGCTCCCCGTCCATGTGATGGCGAGCCCCGTCCGGACCGCCGTGCCGATCCTCGAAGCGGTGGTGCCCGGCATCTGCAGGGCCATGGGACACCGTGCGATCAGGTCGAAGTGTCATTCTCAGCTCCTTCCGCACGAGGTCGAAGCACGGACCGTGCCCCCGCGGACCGCAGCGCCAGGGAAGCTCGTGGCGCCGAAACCGGACCGAACAGGAGCAAAGACGCCTCGAATGTGACCTTTTGCCTCGGTCGACCCCCGTTCATGGCAGCAGATCAGGAGCCGCGTCACGAATGGACGCAACAGGGGCCCTCCGCGTTCGATCCGGAGGACGTGATCGTCAGTCGAGCTCGTTATTTCCGCTCCGCCGACGCGGAGCGCCTCCAGATCCTGGAAGATCGGGTGCGCGCAGGCGGGGGCGACCGGGCCGCGCCGGCGCTGGAGGCCGAGGGAGCGCTGCCCGGCCGCGATCCCGGGCTCGGGAGCTCAGCCCGCGACGTCGAGCTTCCGGCCGGTCGGCTTGTTGATGTCGGCGAAGAAATCGTTGCCCTTGTCGTCGACCACGGTGAAGGCGGGGAAATCCTCGACCTCGATCTTCCAGACCGCCTCCATGCCGAGCTCGGGGTACTCGAGCACCTCAACCTTCTTGATGCAGTCCTTGGCGAGGCGCGCGGCCGGGCCGCCGATCGAGCCCAGGTAGAAGCCGCCGTGCTTCTTGCACGCCGCGGTGACCGCGGGCGAGCGGTTGCCCTTGGCGAGCATGACGTAGCTGCCGCCGCTCGCCTGGAAGAGATCGACGTACGCGTCCATCCGGCCGGCCGTGGTGGGCCCGAACGAGCCGGAGGCATAGCCCGCCGGCGTCTTCGCGGGCCCCGCGTAGTAGACCATGAACTCCTGCATGTAGCTCGGCATGCCGTCGCCGCGATCGAGGCGCTCCTTGATCTTGGCGTGCGCGATGTCGCGCGCGACGATCATCGGCCCGGTCAGCGAGAGCCGCGTCCGGATCGGGTACTTCGAGAGCTCGGCGCGGATCTCGCGCATGGGGCGGCGGAGATCGAGCTTCACGACCTCGCCCCCCAGATCCGCGTCCGTGGTCTCGGGCAGGTACTTCGCGGGATCGGCCTCGAGCTGCTCGAGGAAGATGCCCTCGCGCGTGATCTTGCCGAGGGCCTGCCGGTCCGCGGAGCACGAGACGGCGATGCCCACCGGGCACGACGCGCCGTGCCGCGGCAGGCGGATGACCCGCACGTCATGACAGAAGTACTTGCCCCCGAACTGGGCGCCGATCCCCGTCCGCTGCGCGAGCTCGAGGACCTTCTGCTCGAGGTCGCGATCGCGGAAGCCGCGCCCGCGCGCGTTGCCCTCGGCCGGGAGCGTGTCGAGGTAGCGCGCCGAGGCGAGCTTCGCGACCTTGAGCGTGTGCTCGGCCGAGGTGCCGCCGACGACGATGGCGAGGTGGTACGGCGGGCACGCCGCCGTGCCGAGCGCGCGGATCTTGGCCTCGACGAAGGAGAGCAGGCTCTCGGGGTTCAGGAGCGCCTTGGTCTCCTGGTAAAGATAGCTCTTGTTCGCGGAGCCGCCGCCCTTCGCCATGAACAGGAGCTTGTAGGCGTCGCCGTCCGTCGCGAAGATCTCGATCTGCGCAGGGAGGTTGTCGTTCGTGTTGACCTCCTTGTACATGTCGAGCGGCGCGAGCTGCGAATAGCGGAGGTTCTGCGCGCGGTAGGTCTCGAAGACGCCGCGCGCGATCGCCGCCTCGTCGCCGCCGCCCGTGAAGACGAGCTGGCCCTTCTTGCCCATGATGATGGCCGTGCCGGTGTCCTGGCACGACGGAAGCACGCCCCCCGCGGCGATGCTCGCGTTCTTGAGGAGCTCGAGGGCGACGAAGCGATCGTTCGACGAGGCCTCGGGATCGCCGAGGATCCGCGCGAGCTGCGCGAGGTGACCGGGCCGGAGGAGGTGGGCGATGTCGCGCATGGCCTCGCGCGCGAGCAGCGTGAGCCCCTCCGGCTCGACCTTGAGGAAGGTCGAGCCGGCGGCCTCGAAGGTGGAGACATGGTCGCGGCTGACGAGGCGGTAAGGCGCCTCGTCGTGGCCGAGGGGCAGCATGTCCTGGTACTGAAAATCGGTCATCGTTCGGGTCTCCGGGGGCAGGGAGGCTGCGGGTCTCCCCTCTTTGCATCGCTCCGGCCCCGGGCTCAACACCCGCCCAGCGCCGGCCGTCACGCGGGCAGCTCGCGCTCGACGCCGTCGAGGAGCGCTGCGATCGACCGCAGGAGCGGCTCCCGGGCGCTCCGCACGAAGAAGTGCCCGCCGGGGAACATCTCGACCCGGAAGGGCCCGCGCGTGTGCTCGCGCCAGGCCTCGAGCTCCGCGCGGCCCGCGCGCTCGTCCTCGAGGCCCCCGAAGGCGGAGATCGGGCAATCGAGCGGGGCCTCGGGGACGAACGGCTCGACCTCGTTGACCGCCACATCCGCGCGCAGGGTGGGCAGGAAGAGCGCCAGGAGCTCCGGCTCGCGCAGCACCTCGTCGGGCGTGCCGCCCATTCGGCGGAGCCACGCCAAGAACTCGTGATCGGGCAGGCCGTGGAGCGGCGCCGGGCCGAGCTGGTGGGGCGCGCGCCGGCCCGACAGGAGGAGATGGCGCGGCAAGGGAGCGCCCCGCCGGCGCAGCTCGCGCGCGAGCTCGAAGCTCACCAGCGCGCCGAGGCTGTGGCCGTAGAAGGCGAACGGCTTCGTGAGCCAGCGCTCGAGCGCGGTCGCGAGGGCCTGGACGAGCGGGGTGAGGCGCTCGAAGGGCGGCTCGCTCAGGCGCGCCTCCCGGCCGGGGAGCTTGATCGCGCAGAGCTCCGTGTGCGCCGGGAGCCCGCGCCACCAGGCGCCGTAGATCGACGAGCCGCCGCCGGCATAGGGGAAGCAGAAGAGGCGAAGGCGGGCAGCGGGGTTCGGCCGAGGGCTGCCCACCCAAGGATCGGAGATCGAGCTCGCGGTCATCGTGCGGCGCTCAGCGTAGCTCGACGCCGCCGCGCTCGCCTCCTACCATTTGCTGCCGAGGGCGACACGGATGGTGGCGACCTTCCCCTGGTCCAGGCCGAAGCCGAGGTCGTCGTCCAGCGCGACAAGCGCGCCGACGCGGGTGAACGAGCCCTTCACGAGCGGCTCCCAGCCGATGAACGGCTCCGCCGCCAGCTGGGCGGAGTTGCTCGACGAGAGGGGGAAGGCAGCCTGGAGACGCATGCCGATGCCGAAGTTGCCGAACGGGCGGAACTCGATCTCGTTGCCTTGCTCGATCACGGTCTTCGTGAAGTCCCCTTCCCGCGTCGGCATGAAGATCTGGGCCGCGACGTCGTGGGTGAGGAACAGGACCTTGCCGAAGTGGATCTCGGTCCCGACGCGCGCCCGGAGGGCCCAGTGCCCGAGCAGCACGCGCTGCGCGTCGAAGTAGGCCCGCGCGGGGAAATTCGCCACCGCCGCGGCCTCGAGGCCCGCGCCCGGGTGCGGGTGGAGCGGGACCGTCACGCTCATGCCGCCGAAGAGCGCGAGGTTCTTCAGCGCGTTGCCGGCGTAGTGCAGGCCGAACGTGGGATTGCCGAGGAAGAAATGGCTGTAGTCTGCGGTGCTCCAGAATCGCTTGCCGAACAGGTCCGTGGAGTGGGGGCCCGAGACGTCGCCGTAAGCGAACGGCATCTCCGCGTCGAGGTGGAGCCCCGCGAAGAGCTTGTACTGCATGACGGCGGTGATGGCGACGCCGAGCCGATCGGACGCCGGGAGCGTGACCTCATCCGACCCCGGGCGCGCCTCGACGATCGGCTCCTGGTACGACGAGCTGAGGACGTCGATCTCGAATCCGAACCGGCCTCCCTGGGTCTTCGCCCAGCGCTCCTTCGTCTTGTCCGTGATGGGCTGCCGCGGCGTCGCCTCCTGCGCCAGCGCAGGCGCGGCCAGGGAGAGCATGAGGAACAGGGTGCCAAGAGACGCTTTGGTCGTGCTCACCTGGTGTCTCCCATCTCGTTCTCGCCTCACGGGCTCTGCGGGCGATTGACCACCTTGTCGCACTGTGCCGCCGCGTCGCACGGGCGAGGCCCCATGACCGCGGCGCTCGCCCGGATCAATGCAGCCCGAGGGGGCTGGATGCAAGCTTTTTGACCGACGCGACCCTGCGACGCCCTGCGTCGAGCGGCCGCGCCGGCCGCTCGTTCGAGGCGGGGCAGCGCAACGTCGCGACCGGCCCGGCGCGCGCTCAGCGCTGGTCGCGCGCCGGGCCGGACCGGCGCTCCAGCCGCGCGGCGAGGTCGCGGCGCTCCTGCGACTCCGCGCCTCCCCGGGCGCGCAGCGCGAGCGCGAGGACGCGCGGGAGATCGAGCGCCTCGCCGCGCGCGCGCATCTCGGAATAGGAGCGCTCGTAATCGCGGGGCACCCGCAGCGACCAGTTGTGATCGCCTATCGTCCCGGGAGCATTGTAGATCTCCTTCACCCCGAGCAGATCGGAGAAGAAGACCATCACGTTCGACGCCTGGCTCGCGAAGAGGTCGGCGAACTTGGCCTGCGCGAGCGCGCGCGGGTCGGACGCGAGCGCGCGCGCCATCGCGCCCTCCTCGGCCGGCGAGGGCGCCAGCCGGGCGGCGAGGTACGCCGCCTGCCGCTCGAGCGCGGAGGCGCGCGCCCACGTGTCGACGAGCCGCCAGAGCGGCGGCGTGTCGTGGGTCCCCACCATGATCCAGTCGGAGGGCGCGGCGTTCTCGCTGCGATAGACGTCCTTCGGGTTGTCGAGATCCGCCTTCTGCGTGACCCGGAAGCGCCCGAGCCCGTGCCGCTCGAGGACGGCCCTGAGCGGGTACGGGAGCGTGCTCAGGACCTCGCACACGACGTCGGTGATGGCGCGCCCGTGGGCCTCCGCGCAGCGCGCGATGGTGTCGAAGATGGCGCTGTAGCGCCCGACCTGCTCCGGTGTCAGCGAGGAGACCCAGTCGTCCGCGTACCGGGGCACGGCGCGGTTCAGCTGCGCAGGAGAGACGATCGCGTAGCGGGCGAGCAGCGGATGGTCCGGCAGGTCGGGCGACGAGAAGAGCCGCGCCCCACCCTGGACCGCGCGGAGCGGATCGGGGGCGCCGGCGGCGTACACCCACGGGCAGACGAGGCCGTGCGGGTGATCGAGGCGCACGCCGTCGAACTCGTCGAACATCTTGTCCATCCGCGCCCGCACGAGCGCGAGCGCGCCGGAGGAGCCGTCCGTGTACTGCGCCGGATCCAGGACAGGGTAGTTCCACACCTGGCCCTCCGGGTTGGTCCGGCTCGGCGGCGCCCCCATCAGATAGCCCTTCAGGAAGACCGATTGATAGGCCCAGGCATCCTGAGGCGAATAGCCAATCTGCAGATCTCCATAGAGCTTGAGCCCGAGCTCGGCCGTCACCGCCCGGAGCGCCGCGTGCTGCTCGTGCGCGAGGAGCTGGCAGAAGGCGTAGAGGTCGAGCTCGTCGCGGTACCGGTCGAGGAGCTCCCTCCTGCGCTCCGCGCAGGCGACCGCCTCGCCCGGGCCGGGCGCCCAGAGGCGGCGGTCCAGCTCCGGCGCGCCGGACCAGCCGTGAAACCAGTCGCTCCGATGCTCGTCGCAGAGGGGGCCGTAAAGCCCATCCCGCTCGAGCCACGCCGCGTTCCGCTTCCTGAACGCGTCGAGCCGAGCGGCGAGGGCCCCGAGCTCGCCGCGCCTCCGCCGGTCGACGAACGACGCGTACGCCTCGCGCAGCGCGGCGCGCTGCGCGCGGTGGGCATAGCCGTGCAGCGCGCGCCCCTCGCTGCCGCCGGGCTTCCCGGCCACGATCTTCCTCACCGACTCGGGGCGGAGGAGCGCGCCCCAGGGGCCGTCCTCCGCCAGCCGGGCGAGCGCGATCGACAGCGTGCTCCGCGAGAAGATGGCGCCGTCGTACGGAGACGCGTTGTCGGCCGAGGTCTCCCCCTGGGGCCCGAGCTGGACGCCGTTGAACCCGAGATCGCGCGCAAACCGGAGGAACCGGCGCCCCCCGTCGGTGTACGGGGACCCGCGCCCGGTGTCCTCGGCGTCGTCCGACGGAAAGCTCGGATCGTGGATCGCGAGCACGAGATTGCGGATGCCCAGGAGCTGCAATGCGGCCCTGACGAGCCCCCGCTCGTCCTCGCCCCCGCGCGCCTGGGCCTCTGCCGCGTCGCCCCTGTCGTCGCCGACGTCCTTCATCGCGGTAGGTATAGCGATGAACGGATCGGCCCGCCAAGGCGCGAAATCAGGGACAGATGCGCCTAGGTGGCTTGATTACATCGCTGTCCGGCGAAACCCGATCACCGCGATCAGGCCCCGAGGCGCGTGCCCGCCGCGACCCCCGCGGTCGCGCCCGCGGCCTCAGCCGCCGGGAGCGTGAAGAAGAACGTGCTCCCCTCACCCACCTTGCTCTCGACCCAGATCCGCCCGCCGTGCACCTCGACGAGCGCCTTCGCGATCGAGAGGCCGAGCCCCGTGCCCTTGTGGGCGGTCTCCTTCGCCTGCCAGTAGCGCTCGAAGATCCTCGTCCGCTGGTCCTCCGGGATGCCCGGGCCGGTGTCGCGCACCGAGAGGCGCACCTCCCTGCCCCACGGCTCGGCGCGGAGCGCGACCTCGCCGCCCGCGGGCGTGAACTTGATCGCGTTGCCGACGATGTTCGCGATCACCTGCAGGACCCGCTCGCGGTCGCACAGCGCCCGCTCGACGCCGAGCTCGATGCAGTGCTCCAGGCGCAGCGACTTCTCCGCCGCCTCCTCGCGCAGGAGCTCGAGGGCGTCGCTCAGCAGGACGGCGACGTCGTGCGGCACCGGCTGGATCGAGATGTGGCCGCCGTCGAGCTTCGCCAGGTCGAGCAGATCGCGGATGAGGCGGTTCATGCGATCGGCCGACTTCTGGATGCGCTCGACCGGGCGCCGCAGATCGACCGCCTCGTCCGAGCTCGGCAGCTTCCGGCGCAGGAGGCTCGTGTTCATGACGATGGTCGCGAGCGGGCTCTTGAGATCGTGCGACACCACCGCGACGAGCTCCTCGCGCGCCCGGATCGCCCGCTGCGCGCTCTCGTAGAGCCGCGCGTTGTCGATCGCCAGCGCGGCCCGCCGCCCGAGATCCTCGGCGAGCGCCCGGTCCTCGATGCCGTACAGGAGATCGTCGCGGCCCGAGGCGATGGTGAGCACGCCGAGCATCGTGCCGCGCGTGACGAGCGGCACGGAGATGTAGCGCCGGAGGCCGAGCTCCCGGAGGAGCGCCTCGCTGGCGGACACCGGCGGCTCGCTCTCGACCGCGCCGCGCTCGCCCTCGGGGGCGGGCGCGCCGGCGATCTCGCAGAGCACCGCCTCGCCCGTCTGCATCACGCGCGCCACGCCGGACGGAAGGACCGCCTCCATCGGCATCTGGCCCTGCAGCAGGCGCGCGAGCTCGCTCTTCTGGGGGTTGGCGTGGACGACGACCGCGCGCCGGAGCATCGCCTCGCGCTCGATGATGTCGACCATGCACCAGTCCGCGACGAAGGGGACCGGCAGCCGCGCGACGCGGACCAGCGTCGCCTCGTAGTTGAGCGAGCTGGAGAGCAGCCGGCTCGCCTCCGAGAGGAACGCGGCGCGGCGCTGCGCCGCCTCCGCCGCGGCGCGCCCCGCCTCCGCGGCGGCGAGGTTCCGCGCCCGCTCGAGCTCGTTCTCGATCATGCGCGCGTAGAGCAGGCGGTGCACGAGCGCCGTGCGGAAGGTCCCCGCGAGCCGGCGCATCATGCCCCGGTACCGCGGCGCGAACGGGGGCTCGCCCTCGAAGCAGAGGATGAGCCCGGAGGCGCCGCTGTCGCCCTGCCCCTCCAGCGAGAAGTGCCACGTCACGAGCCCGTGCCGCGCGAGCTCGGGGTACGGCAAGCGGAGGCCCGCGCCCTCGCCCGCGGGCTCGCCCGCCGCGGCCGGCGACCGCGGCGGGATGGGCAGCGCGCGCGAGCTCGCCGAGAGCCCCGCGGCGTCGAGGAGCCGCGGGGCGAGGGGCGTCGGCTCGACGAGCACGAGCACCGCGATGCAGCTCAGCCGCTCGGCGAGCCGCTCCAGGAAGATCGCCATCGACTGGCGCGGATCGAAGAGATCGAGCGCTGCGACCGTGAGCTCCTGGAGGACGCTGAGGAGCGCCAGCCTTTCCTCCTGGATCTCGTGGTCTGAACCGCTCGGCATACAGGGCTCCCGCCGCGCCTGGCTCAGGCCCCCAGCGCGAGCACGACGGCGGTCTTGTTGTGGAACTGCGGCACCCCCCGGCCGAGCGTGCCCACCTCCCCGAACGTCAGACAGCCCATCACCGGAACGCTCTGGCCGAGCTCGCTCTCGAAGGTCGTCAGCTCGTCGCGCACCGTGTCGCCGAGCATCATGCACCGCGAGATGCAGTCGAACACGAACGCGCCGGCGATCGGCCCGGCCACCGCGTCGCGCGCCGTGGTCGCGGCCTCGCGCGCCGCGCCGACGAGGCCGCTGGGGTCGCCCTCCATGACGCGGATGAGGCAGCCGTCCGGGACCTCGCCGACGCAGTAGAGGCCGCCCGGCGAGACCACGCGCAGCGGGTCGCGGATGACGTGCTCGCCGTCGGCCTGCGGGATGCCGAGCGGGTGGGTCATGGCGAAGGAAGCGAAGCCCTCGAGGTTGACCTGATCGCCCCTCGCCCGCGCGGTGCGCTGGTAGACCGAGAAGGCGCTCTCGTACTCGAGCTCCGCGAGGACCGTGCCCTCGGCGCGGGTGACCATCGTCGGCGGCCCGTAGGGCCGGAAGCCGTGGCGGATCCCGGTGGCCATGCGCGCCGGCGAGTCGATCGCGACCACGACCGCGCTGTCCGAGTAGGCGCGGCCGCCCGCGAACTGCGCGGTGCGCACGAAGCGGAGGTTGTCGCCCGCGCCGCCGCCGGCCCAGACGACGCCCGTGCCGCCGACCTCGACCGCGCCGCGCACGACGTCGGCCGCGTTGCCCGTGAGCGCGTCCGGCAGCACGATGAGCGCGCGGCTCCACCCCGCCGGAACGGACGAGGGGAACGCCTCGAGCGCGCGCGCGGCGGCGAGCACGCCGGCGCGCCGCCCGTCCTGGCTCACCGGCTGCGCGACCCCGACGCCCACGCGCACGGTCTCCGAGGCGACGAGCCCCACGACGAGCCCCTGCCGGAGGAGCCGGCTGCCCGCGAAGACCCCCGCCGTGCAGCACCCCGCCCACGGGACCCCGGGCAGCTCGCTCGTCATGGCCGCAGCGAGCGCGTCGGCGTCGTATTGATCCGTCGACAAGACGAGCGCGAAGGCGGGTCGGGGCGGCGGTGAAGCGTGCTCGGAGCGCGCCGACCCGCGGAGCGCCGCAGCCACGGCCTCCGAGGCAGCCTTCTTTGGATCCGCCGTGGAGCTCGCCCCCACAAACATCTGTGTCGCCATGTTCTCTTCCCCCCCTCGGAATGTAGGCACTCGCGTTATACTGGAGATTCACCCGAACGTCACGACGCGCGCATTCTCCTGGGATGTCGTCCGTACAGGGCGCTCCCGCTCCTCGCTCGACTCGCGATTTTCCCGGCGCGACGCTCTCGGAGAAGAGCCGGACAGAGCCGCGAAAGGGCCTGCGAGACGAGACCTGCGGAGCGGAGGTAGGCGCCCGAGACCGAGGGAGCAGAATCCTTATCCTTCAATACGACCACGTCGCCTGCAAGCTCGTCGGCGCGCAGGACACCCCCGGAGTCGCTCGCGTCGCTCGCGTCGATTGCACAGAAGCAATCAGGGTCGTGCGCAAGCGCCGGACAACGCAGCGCACCACGCGAGCCAACGTGGGATTGCGTGCCGCTGTCGACGACGTCTTGATGCCCAAGGCGGAATTGCAGCACATCGCCTGGGAGCGGCCGGACGAGGTGTGGTTGAGCTCCTGAGGGGGCGGCCAGCGCGGGAGTCCGGAGAAGGGATGATCAGGACCTGCTCAGGGATCCGCCCACAGCAGCGCGTACGTCAGGGGGTGCCAGAACCCGCCGCGCGCCGCTTCCGGGGCAGCGCCGACGGCCACGAGCACGAGCCCCTGGCCGTTCGCGATGCTGTCCGCCGGCACGTCGCTGCTCGCCAGGATCTCGCGCATCGGCACCGAGGACGTCACCTTCGCCGCGAGCGGATCGTAGATCTCGATCTCGACCTCGTCGAGCGTGCCCAGATCGCCGCGCGAGAGGCCGGCGAACGGCGGGGAGGGCGAGATCGCGCCGTACGAGAGGTCCTGCGCGACGGCCGCCGCGCTCGCCTCCGCGCGCCCGGGCGCGAGCCGCACGTGGACCCTCGGCGTCGCCGCGCTCGCGTGCGCGACCTGGAGGCTCAGCCTGTCGAAGCTCGTCCGCCGCGACATGGCGACCGCCACGAGGCCGGCGGTCGGCGTGTCGACCGCGTAGGCGTCGCCGCAGCCCTGCTTCTCCCCGGCGTGCGTGTGCCCCTCGCCGCCGAGGCAGCCGGTGGCGACCAGCAGGAGGCTCTTCTCCTCGGCGAACACCGGCGCCGGCAGCACGGGGAGCCCCGCGGCCACGATCTGCGCCGCGGGCTCCGCGGCGAGCGCGAGGATCTCGGCGCAGTCGAGCCCCTCGGTCGCGTCGAGGTCGCCGGCGATCGCGTGCGCTTGCACGCGGGTCCCCTCGGGGATCGCCGCGCCGAGCGGCTCGATCACGCGGGCCCGGGCGAAGGGGAGGCCGGCGCTCGGCCAGGGCTCCACGCCGGCGCCGGTGCCGTCGGGGTAGGCGAGGAAGCAGAAGCGGACCGCGTCGTGATCGCCGACGCCGTTCACCACCGTGAGCTTCGTCGGCCCTGGCGGCTCGACCGCCTCGCCGCCGCCCGTGCCGGTGGTGGTCGCGCTGCTCGCGGTCGTCCCCGCGCCGCCGCCGGCGCCGGACGTGCTCGCCGCGCCCGGCGGATCTCGGCCGAGGAGATCGTGGTCCTGCGTGCAGCCGGCTCCGCCGAGCGCGGCGAGCAGGATCCCTCCGAGGCAGGCCCAGCCGATCGAGAGAACACGGTGCAGCACGCTGCGAGCTTACCGTGCTAGGCGGGGTCGATGCGGGTCCATCTCACCGCGACAGCCGCCGCCGCCGTCCGCCGCGGCCACCCGTGGGTGTACCGAGACGGCATCGCGGGCGGCGGCGGGAACGCGGGCCCTCCCGGGGAGCGCCGGCGCGGGGAGCGCTCGCCTCGCGCCGGCGGCGGCGCCGCGGCCGCCGCGTCGGGGGACGTTGTCGAGCTGTCGGCCGAGGGCGCGTTCCTCGGGCGGGGGCTCTGGGACGCCGACTCGGCGATCGCCGTCCGCGTCTTCCAGCGCACGCCGGCGCCGGCGCTCGACGAGCGCGCCATCGCCGAGCGGCTCGAGCGCGCCTTCGCCCTGCGCGACGGCTGGTTCGCCGGCCGCGACACGACGGCCTACCGCCTGTGCAACGGCGAGGGGGACCGGGTGCCCTCGCTGGTCATCGATCGGTACGACCGCGTCGCGGTGATCCGCCTCGACGGCGGCATGCTCGCGCCGTGGCTCGATCGCCTGCTCCCGCACCTCGCGCGCGCGCTGGGCGCCTGCGGCGTGCGCTCGATCGGCCTGCGCGCGCGCGCGCCTTCGGCGAGCGGGGACGCGGAGGGGAAGGAGGGGAAGAAGCTCGCGCACCTGCACGGGCCGCCGCTGCCGGATCGCCTCTTCGTGAGGGAGACGGGGGTCGCGATGGAGGTCGATCTCGCGCGAGGGCAGAAGACGGGGGCGTTCCTCGACCAGCGCGACAATCGCGCCCGCGTGCGCGCGCTCGCGGCGGGGCGCGGGCGCGTGCTGAACCTGTTCAGCTACGCGGGGGGCTTCTCGGTGGCGGCGGCGCTCGGCGGCGCGGGGCGGGTCACCTCCGTGGACTCGGCGCCGGCCGCGCACGCGTCCGCGCAGCGCACGTTCCGCGAGAACGGCGTCGATCCGGCGGCGCACGACTTCGTGACGGCGGACGCGTTCGACTTCCTCGAGAAGGCCCGCGGCCGCGGCGACCGGTACGATCTCGTCATCTGCGATCCGCCGAGCTTCGCGCCGAGCGAGCGCGCCAAGCCGCGCGCGCTCGGCGCCTACCGGCGGCTGCACACCGCGGTCGCGCGCGTGCTCGATCGAGGCGGCGTGCTGTGCGCGGCGTCGTGCTCGAGCCACATCACGATGGAGGACTTCCTGGCGACGCTCGACGACGCCACGCTGGAGCGGGACGACCTGCGGGTCCGGGCGATCCACGGACAGCCGGAGGACCACCCGACGCTGCCGGCGTGGTGGGAGGGGCGGTATCTCAAGTTCGTTGTGCTGGAGTGAGCTTGTCGATGCGCTGCGGGCGGAAGTGCGCGGGCGCGGTCGTCACGGTCGGCGTCAACGTGCCCATGCATTGCGCTCGGCGCGCCGGACTCCGTAGCATCGGGTCATGGCGACAAAACTCACTACCAAGACCCAAGCTGCGGCGAGAGGGACATCCCGGATCGCCCCCAAGGTGAAGTCGACGACGGCGAAGGCGAAGGTCCAGCCGGCCGCGCCCGCGCAAGAACCGCAGGACGAGGAGGACGCGATCTACAGCCTCGACGACCTCGTCGCGCGGCGCGGCGAGGCGACGGTCGACGAGGTGCTCGCGTACGTGGGCGGGGTCGAGAAGGCTGACCTCGTCCGCGAGGGCCGGGCCGTCGCGACCTCGCGGATCGACAGGGACGCGGCGCGCCTGTACGGCAAGGCGGACGCGTTCCTGAGGAAGGCGACGGAGGCGCAGCGCGACGCCTTGCTCGGGCTGTCCGACGACCTCCTGCGGACCGCGATCTGGGCCGCGCTCCGCGGCAGCCGGCTCGCGGCCGCGCGCGACGGCGGCGTGGCCAAGGCCGGGAGCGCCAAGGCGGCGCGCGAGGCCGCGGCCGAGGCGGCGCGGCGCAGGGGCCGCGGCGTGCGCGAACAGCTCGCGACCGCGCTCCGGACGCTGAGCGGCGGCGAGCCGAGGCTGCTGAAGAAGATCGACGGCGCCCACGGCGTCGCCCCCGACGCCGCGAAGCTCGCCAGGTCGCTCGCCGCGCTGGTCAAGGTGGGACGGGAGGTCGTCGCCGACCGGTCCGAGGCCGCCGCGCTGCGCCGCAAAGGGACGCGCCTCGACGCGGCGAAGCTCGATCAGATCGAGGCGCTCGCCGAGGAGATCCGCAAGGCCGGCGACGCCGCGGCGGCGGTGACGGCGAGCGCGAGCGTCGACCAGACGGAGGTCGACACCTGGGATGGGATGAACCTCCTCCTCCTGGAGATGGTCATCGACCTCTTCGATGCCGGCCACCAGGTCGACCCGTCGGTGCCCCGGCTCGTCCCCATCTCGCTCGGCCGGTATTTCTCGCCGCGGCGAACCAAGCCGGAGAAGCCCGCCGAGGAGGTCCCCGCGGCGGCGCCGAAGGCCGCTTCGGCGGCGCCGAAGGCCGCTTCGGCGGAGCCGAAGCCCCAGCCCGGCGTGCCGGTGTAGCGCGGCGGGGCCGCGTACCTGCCTTTCCCCGCGCGCAGCCGTGGTCCCGCGGTGCGCCGCAGGGGGGGAGGCCGACAACGCAGCCATGCCCTCCAGGCGTGCAGCCATGGCTCTGGAGGGCGCGGCGAGGGTCTCTCATCACGCAGCCATGGCTCAAGCCCGCGCGGCCATGGAGTCCGGGCCTGCAGCCATGGCCTCCGAGCGTGCTGCCATGGCTCCCGTCTGCGCAGCCATGGCCTTCCGCGTGTGCAACTACGGCCTCCGCGCATGCAGGCATGGGTCCAGCCTGCGCAGCCATGCCCTCGGGGCGCGCAGCCGCAGCCGCAGCCGCCCATGGCTTTCCCGAGACCGATCACTTTTCTGAGAAATCCGCCGCGCAGCGTCGATAGTACCCGTCGAAGGCAGGAGCGACGACCCTGTTCGGATGTCACGCCCGGGATCCGTCGCCGCCGCCGTCTCATGCCCGCGCTCTCATGCCCGCGCTTGCTGGAGAGGAACCTGGCCGTGACCGCCCGCAGCTCGATCGAATGCTTGCTCGCGACCGTGCCCCTGGATGAGGTCCTTCGTGCCGGCGAGGGCGCCGCCAGGCCGCTGGGTCGCGTCGAGCCCCCTCCGGCCCCGCTGCTCACCGCGCCGCTTCCCGTGTCGTTTCGCCCGGATTCGCCTCTTCCCTGGCAGCCGTCCCAGGCGCCGCCCGCTTCCATGGCGACGGCGCCGTTGCCGGTCGCACCGGCGGCCGTCACGCGACCTGTCGCGACGCGACCCCTCGTGATCGAGGTGCCCTGTCCTCCGGTCCGCCGGGCTCCACGCTCCGATCCGACGGAGGAGCGCGCGTCATCCGCGCAGGCGCTCGCTCCGCGTCCCGCTGCGCCGGTGGCGAGCTGGCTCGCCGTCGCCGCGACCGCGGCGTTCTTTGGTATGGTCGGCGCGCTCCTGGTGCAGAGGTGGCTTGGATGAGTCAGGGCGAGCGCAGCGCACGAGACGACGACGCCGAGCCGCCCTCGCCCTCGGCGACCTATCTTCCGGGGAGCACCGTCGCGGGCCACAGGCTCGTGCGGATGGTCGGCGCGGGCGGCATGGGCGTCGTCTACGAGGCGGTCCACGAGTTCACGCAGCGGCGGGTCGCGCTCAAGCTGCTGCTCCCGTGCTACGCGAGCACCGAGCAGGTGCGCGAGCGCGCCCGCAAGGAGGCCATCGCGCTCTGCCGGCTGCGGCACAAGAACATCGTCGCCGTGCACAGCGCCGACATGCTGCCCGACGGCACGGTCTGGATCGCCATGGAGCTCCTGGAGGGCCAGTCGCTCCGCCGGATCTGCCAGGTGGAGTCGCCGCTGCCGATCGCGCGGGCGCTCCACATCGGCATCGAGATCGCCGACGGCCTCGCGGCGGCGCACGACCTCGGGATCGTGCACCGGGACGTGAAGCCGGAGAACGTGTTCGTCGACCGGCACGGCGACGTCAAGCTGCTCGACCTGAACATCGCGAAGATCCGGGTCGACGGTCTGCCGAGCACCCGGCCGGGCCAGCGATTCGGCACGACGGCGTACACGGCGCCGGAGGACTGCTGGGGAGAACCGTGCTCACCGGCGAGCGATGTCTACGCGCTGTCGCTGGTGATCTACGAGCTCCTGGCCGGCCGTTACGTGTTCGCCACGGGCCGGGGGCTTTCGGGGATGCCCAGCGAGGGCCAGCTCGTTGCGGCGCACATGCTGCGGATGCCGGTGCCGGTGCACGAGCTCGTGCCGTCGATCCCGGACTACGTCTGGCCGGTCCTCCAGACCGGCCTGGCGAAGCGGCCGGCCCAGCGCTTCAGGCACGCCGGCGCGGCGGCGAGCGCGCTGCGCGAGCTCCGGGAGCGCTACCTTTCGGACGTGCGCGCCGGCCGGCTCGCCGCGGCACCGGACCCAGGGACGCCGGGGTCCCGGCGGGAGCACCACGGTCCGCGATCGCCCGAGCGGCTGATCACGGCGCCGCGGCCCGACGAGAGCCGGGTGATCGTCCCTGGGCCGGCAGCCTCGGCCGAGCTCGGCGGGAGCGAGGCGCGGGAGGAGGACGCGGCGCCGGCGGCGCGCGAGGACGGTGAGGCGGCGCGGCCGGCGCAGCCTTCGGCTCCTCCGTGGCATCCGCCGCCGAGCGCGCCGCCGGCGGCCGACCCGGGCTGGCCGCTGCTCGTGACCCCCGGGCCGGTCACGGTGCGATCGTCGCCGGGAGGCCAGGGAGCAAGCCTCGTGGGACCTGACCTGCCGGCGACGGACCGCGTCGCCGACCGGCGCTGGCGAGCGCAGCTCCTGCGCCGCTGCGCCGCCGCGGCGGTGCTGGCGATCCCGATCTCGGGCGCCGCGACCGCGCTGTACATCCATGTGCGCCGCGAACGCCCCGCGATGTCCGCATCCGAGAGCGGGGCTGTGCTGGCCGCGTCCGCCGGCGGGGTCGTCACGAGCGCACAGGCGGCGCCGGCGCTCTCTGACGCCACGCGCGCCACGCGCGAGACCGGGGCACCGCCGGACGCGCGCGTGCCGGAGAGCGCAGCCGACCCCCTCGGCGTCGAGGCGTCTGAGGCCGCGCCGTCACCTCCCGCCGAATCCAGGGGGATCGCGGCCAGACCGAGCGCGCCCGCGAAGGCAAGCACGCCGGCGCAGGCGAGCACGCCGCCGCACGCGAGCGTGCCGGAGCAGCCGAGCGCGCCGGCGACACGCGCGCGTCCGGTCGCGGGGGCGGCGCAAGCGCCCGCGCGGCGCCCGTGGGACTGGCTGTTCACGTCGAAGGGGCGCGACGCGGAGAAGAACACCGACCCGTACGAGGAGGAGGACATCTACCCGATGCCCTCGCGCGGGCGTACCTCGGCGCCCGCGAGGCCGGCCAAGGCCCAGCGGGGGAGGGGCGGCGAGGGTCCGGTCGGCGGGCCGCCCCGCTTCTAGAGGACAGGCGCGGAGCGATGAATGAAAGCGCGAGCGCGGAACGAGGCACGAGGCCGAGCGAGGAGCGAAGACATGTCGAACGACGAACCCAGCGCGACCGATCCCTTCCTCGCCGAGGTCGTCGAGCGGACGCTCGCGCGCTACCGCGGGATCGCGTCGCTCGACGTGATCGAGGCCATGCGCGGGCTGCTCGTGGAGGCGCTCACCGAGGACGAGGTCGGGCGGGACCTCCTGGAGCGCGCGCGGCCTCGCGCGGCGCCGCTCGGGAGCGGCGTGGAGGCCCGGGACGGCGCCGGGGAGCCCCGGCGCAAGGCGGGGGGCGGCGAGGATGGCTGACCCCGAGGCGAGGCTCACGCCGGCGCAACAGGCGCTCGCGGCGTCGGCGCTGCACGAGGTGAGCGGCGCGGCGCGCCGGCTTTCGCCGAGGCTGCGAAGGCACCTCTCGTTCGACGAGCTGATATCGCTCGGCCGCGCGGGGCTCATCGAGGCGGCGCTCGCCTACGATCCGGCGCGGGACGACAGCTTCCCGCGCTTCGCGCGGCACCGCATCCGGGGCGCGATGCTCGACGGGTACCTCCGGGAGGCGCGGGAGCAGGACCGGGTGGTCGCGCTCTGCCTGCAGGGCGGGTACGACTACATCGCGCGGCAGCGGCGGTACGGCGACGTGATGACCGACGTCGACGGCAAGGCGGAGGAGCGGCTCCTCGACCATGTCGACGGCCTCGCGGCGAGCGTCTTCGCGACGGCCGCCGGCGTGGCGAAGCCGGAGACCGGGGAGGAGGTGCTGTCGCGGCGCGAGCGCCACGGCCGGGCGCACGCGGTGCTGCGGCGCACCCTGGAGCGGCTGACGCCGCGCGAGGCCGAGGTGCTGTCGATGCACTACGTGGAGGGGCGGCCGCTCACGGAGATCGGCGGCGCGCTCCGGATCCCGCACCCGGGCGCGTACCGGGTCCACGACCGGGCGATCGTGCGGCTCGGCAAGCTGCTGCGCGCGGCCGGCGTGACCGAGCCGCCGCCGCGCGAGGACGAACTGTGAGCGGGCGGCGGGCGGGTCGATGGGCGATGGGTCGATGGGCGATGAGAAAGATGAGAATTCGCGCGCGCGGGGGCGATGGATCGCGGTGAGCGATCGGTGGCACGGACAGGAGGCGAGGCGGTGAAGGACGAGGACCGGGATGAGCGCGGGGACCGCGAAGCGGAGGGAGGCGCGGCGAGCGAGCCGGGCGCCGGCGCGCCGGCCAGCCCAGCGCCGGCACCGAGCCAGCTGGTGTCCCACCCGGCGTTCCAGACGGGGGTGATCTACATCGAGCCGGAGCTGCGCGACGAGGTGGAGGCGTACTGGACCGCGTACGCGGCGTGGGAGAGGACGAAGCAAGGACCGCCGCCGCGGGAGCCGCGCGTGAACGTGCGGGTGGACCACGAGGGAAAGCCGAGCACCGCGGCGCGGCTGCGGGAGGCGATGGCGCCGAAGGGCACGGCGCGAGGGAGCGGCGCGAAGGGTCCAGGAGAGAAGAGCGCCGGGGGGAAGAGCGGCGGCGGGAAGAGCGGCGGCGGGAGCCCGTGGGCGGCGGACGCGGCGGCAGGGGCGGCGGTGATCGACAAGAGCGCGCTGCCGTCGGCGCACCGGCCGAGGAGCGAGGCGGCGGAAGAGAAGGACGAGGCGGCGGCGAGGCCTGCGAAGGCGCGGCGCGCTGGGACGGCCGTGGCGGTGCTGGCGCTGGCGGCGGGGATCGGCGCCGCGGCGATGTGCGGGGTGAAGGAAGGGGCGCCGGCCGGAGAGGCGGCGCGGGCGAGCGGGCCCCACGCGAGGAGCGAAACTGCGGCGGCGAGCGGCGCGCACGCGGTGCGTGAAGCGGCGGCGGCGAGCGGCGCGCGCACAACGAGCGACGCGCCTGCGAGCGCCGAGCGCGCGGAGAGCGCGCCCGTCCGAGCGTCGCCGGAGGTGTCCGTCGAACGCGCCGCGCCTCCCGCGGCGCCGGATCGAGTTGAAGCGGCGCACGGCGCGCCCCGAAGGCCCGCACCCGAGGCGGACGCGCCGGCGCCGAGAGCGACCGTGATGCAGCCGGTGCAGCGGCAGCGTTCATCCGTGGCCACGGCCGACGCGACAGCCCAGGCGCCCGCAGCGCCGGTAGCGCCCGCCACCTCGTCGGCCGAGGCGCCGCTGTCGGCGCCTGTTGCCAGCGCAAATGAATCCACCGAGCCACCGGGCAAGCGCGCCCCCCACACGGAGCCGAAGTTCTGATCATGCACAGGCACATTCGTCGCATCGCCTCTGTCGCTGGCTTGCTCGCGTTGCTCTGCTGGGCGGCGCCGGGCCGGACACAGCCGAGCGCGGCACCGCACGAGGCGGAAGCAGCCGCGATGACCCAGCAGGCGCGGAAGTTGTTCAAGGAAGGCGTCGATGCCTTCGCGCAATCCCGCTGGGCCGACGCGCGGGCCGCGTTCCTGGCGGCGCTGGCGCTGAACGCCCACTACACGATCCGCGGAAACCTTGGCGCGGCTGAGCTCAAGCTCGGCCGCTACCGCGACGCGGCCGAGCACCTCGCGAGGTACGTGCGGGAGATGGCGGAGGACGCGACGAGCACGGCGGCGGAGCGAGAGCGAGGCGCGGCGATCTACGCGGAGGCGCGGTCGAAGGTGGGCACGCTGGTGGTGCGCACCGACGTGGACGGGGCGCGGGTGTTCGTTGACGGCACGTTGCGAGGGTCGACGCCGCTGCCGGATCCGCTGTTCGTGGAGGCGGGCGCGCACACGATCTCGGTGGAGCACGAGGAGTACGAGACGAAGAAGATGACGGTGCAGCTCGGGGCCGGCGGCGAGATCGAGAATGGGCTGCAGCTTCAGCCGAAGTCGGCGGGCGCACCGCCACCGAGGCTGCTGGACACGACCATGGCACCGCCCGACCGCAGCGCGGAGGAGCACGCCGGCGGTCCGAGGACGGCAGTGCTGATCGGCGGTGCGGCGACGGCGGGAGCGGCGGCGGTCGCGGGCGTGGTGTTCACGGTGCTGGCGAACGCGAACGCCAGCGACGCGGAAGAGCAGCGAAGGCTGCTGCGTCAAGCGGGCGGCTTGGGTGCATGTGAGGCTCCCGGCGCACCCGCGCGATGCACGGAGCTGAAGGACGCCGTCGCCGCTCGCTACGATCTCAGCAACGCGGCGTTCTGGAGCTTCGTCGGTGCGGGGACGATCGGGGTCGGAACACTCGTCTATGGTCTCATGTCGCGCGCCTCCGTGAACGAGCGGCGTGTGCATGTAACGCCTCTCGTCGGGTCGAGCGGCCTCGGGATTGGAGTACGCGGTGGCTTCTGAGCAGGGTGTAGAGGGTCGAGGAGACAGAAGCATGCGTCGGACTGCTCGCTGTGGCTCGGTGCTCATTCTCGGGGTGATGGTTGCCGTGAGCCAGCCGCTGGGATGCTTCCCGTATGCGATGCCGGACGACTGCACGCTCACGCTCGTGTGCGACGTGAGCAGCGGTGAGGGCGGTGGCGGCGGCAGCAGCGCCGTGTGCGATGTGGACCCGACGGAGGACGCGAGCACGGCGACGGAGGAATGCGCGGTGTTCGCGAGCGCGAGCGCGATGCCGGGCGGCGATGGAACCAAGGCAAGGCCGTACGCGTCGCTCGGGGAGGCGGTGGCGAACGCGAACGGCAAGCGCGTGCTGGCGTGCGCGAGCGGGGCGTTCGCGGAGAGCGTGACGATCGGAGCGGAGGTCGAGGTGATCGGCGGCTTCGACTGCGCGGCGGAGTGGACGTGGAGCGCTGAGGCGCGGAGCGCGATCGTGGGGCCCGCAGGGCAGATCGCGCTGACGCTGAGCGAGGGAGCGAGCGGTGCGAAGGTGAGAAGCTTCGCGGTGCGCGCGGCCAGCGCGGTGAAGAGCGGCGGGTCGTCGATCGGTGTGGCCGTGGCGGACATCGAGGCGGAGCTGGCGCAGGTGGATGTGACGGCGGGCGA
Source organism: Sorangium sp. So ce590 (assembly GCF_051521365.1). NCBI lineage: Bacteria > Pseudomonadati > Myxococcota > Polyangiales > Polyangiaceae > Sorangium > Sorangium sp. So ce590. The sequence continues at coordinate 572,146 of NZ_CP150346.1, read as the reverse complement.
CGGGATGGACGGCGAGAACGGGACGACGCCGACAGAGGCGCCCATCGCGGGCGCAAGCGCGGAGGCGACGAGCGCGTCGAATGCGTGCATGGCGCCGAACCTGGTCATCGGCGGGACCGCCGGCGCGACGACGTGCGAGGACGGCGAGACGCGCGGCGGAGACGGCGGGACCGGAGGAATCACGGGGACAGAGGAGGGCAACGGGCTGGCCGGGCGGGATGGGGGGCCGATGCCGGAGCCGAATCCATCCGGGAAGGGCATCGGCGGCGTCGGGCAGGTCGATCCTGAAGGCGAGTGTGAGCCAGGCGAACCGGGCAAGAGCGGCAGCGCTGGCGGGCCAGGTGACGCTGGCAGCGGCGCGACGCTGACGCTCGCCGGGATCAGCGGCGGAGACGGCGGCCAAGGCATGACGGGCGGCCGTGGTCAAGGGGGCGGCGGGGGCGGCGGCGCCAAGTCGGGGTTGTTCTGCTCGCTCAACTCGACCCTCGTCGATGGCGTGGGTGCGAGCGGCGGCGGCGGCGGGGCCGGTGGGTGCGGCGGTAAAGGAGGGGGCGGCGGCAAGACCGGCGGGTCGAGCGTCGGGATCCTCAGCCTGGGCACGAAGCTGGTGCTGACCGATGTCGCGGTGACCGTAGGGAAGGCCGGAAAAGGCGGCGACGGCGCGGCCGGCAGGACGGGCGCCCGAGGAGGGGATGGCGCCGCTGGCGGAGCGGACTCCGGGCTGGGCGACTCAAGACGCGGCTGTCAAGGAGGAAATGGCGGCGACGGCGGCCGCGGTGGCTCCGGCGGCGGCGGCCGAGGCGGCTACGCAGTCGGCATCACCTTCGCGTCGACCCCGGCCGCCCCCCCCGAGCTGAAGACGTTTACGCCAGGCACGCCGGGCGCCGGCGGAAACGCCGCGCCCGGCGGCCCGCCGGAGAGCGCCGGCGCGCCGGGGAGCGCCGGGAGTTGCTGGAATTTCGGCTCAGGTGGATCGTGTGAGAATTGAAGCGCTCTGGAGGGGATGAGCTTCTCCGGACCAATCAAGGGCAGCATCGCTTCAGGAGGCTGGACGTGCAGAGCACCCAGGCAGTAGATTTCAGCGTGCCGCGGCAACGCGGATCGGTGGGCTGCTCGGGGCTAACAACACTGCTGCGAAAGCGTGAGTGTCGGGCGGGTGGGCCGATGGTCTGCTGAAATCCTCCACTGCTTCGTCAGGCCTATAGTCTGGATATTTATCCAATGGCCATTGGCAGCAGCCCGGGAGAAGCGGACCCCTTTGGGGCCTGGCGCCTGACAGGGATGAGCGCGCGCCGCGCGTGCGCCGACGTGGCCCACGCGCGCTGAGCAGGGAGCAGCGCCTCGCGCGCTGAGGTGGTCGTGAGGAGGATTGAGCGCGCCGCGATACGCGGCGCGCCATGGCTCGGCTCGTCCTGTGGACGAGCACGCGAGGAGGACGATCGTGTATCCACAGCTCGCCATCGAGGCGGCAGCGCAGTCGGACGTGGGCCGCCGCCGCAGCCACAACGAGGACAGCTTCGCGGCGCTGCCGTGCCTCGGGCTGTTCATGGTGGCCGATGGCCTCGGCGGCAACGCGGCCGGAGAGGTGGCGTCCCGGATGGCCATCGAGGTCGTCAAGAGCTGCTTCGAGGAGGACGAGGATCTCGAGGACACATGGCCTTACGGCACGGCGACGCCGCACGACCGTGACGAGGTGAGGCTGGTGCTGAGCGTGCGGCGGGCAAACCGGGCGATCTACGACGCGAGCCAGAAAAAAGAGGAAGTGCGCGGCATGGCGACGACCTTCGCGGGCGTGCTGCTCGGAGCTGGGATGGCGTACATCGCGCACGTGGGCGACTCGCGGGTCTACCGGATGCGGGGCGGCAAGCTGGAGCGGCTGACGCGGGATCACACACTGCTGGAAGAGCTGCTGCGCGATGGCGACGGCGCACTGGCAGCGCTGGAGGCGCTGAGCGATCGGGCGAGCGCGATCACGCGGGCGCTCGGGTGCGACGAGAGCGTGGCGATCGAGTCGCGCGTGGAGGCGACGGCGCCGGGCGATATCTTCCTCGTCTGCTCGGATGGGCTCTGGGGGCCGGTGCCCGAGCCACGGATCGAGGGCGTGCTGGGGAGGCACCGGGACCTGAGCCTCGCGGCGAGCCTGCTTGTCGACATCGCCAACGAGCATGGCGGGCCGGACAATGTGACGTGCGTCCTGGCGCGCCTGGGAGGCGGGACGAGACGGCGCGCTGAGCCAGGCGCGACGAACGGCGGATGTGAGGGGATGCCTTGGGTCGGGTAGCACAAGGCCGGGCTCCGCGGCGCATCGGACAGGAGTGCTCACGGTTCAGGAGGGAACATGGAAGACATGCTGGGTGCAATGTGGCTCGTCTCGCCGATCGGGCTCGCGATGATCGCGTGCATCGCGATCGGCTTCGCGGTCACCGCGCGCGAAGCGTTGGGACGCGAGCGGGGGTTTCGTGAGGCGCGCGAGCTGGCGCATGATGAAGAGGAGGCCGCCCTCACCGACGCGAAGGAGCAGGCAGCGGGGGAGCGGGACCGTTGCCGGCGCCTGCTGGACTGTCACGTCGATGCGGCGCTCGCCGAGCTGAGAGACGCCCGAGGGCGCCCCGTCCCCTGGCCAGGAAGGGTCCTCGAGTCGTTCTGCGCGACGACGCCTTCGTGGAGGAGGAAGCTGGCCGAGAGCACGGGGTTGGAACCGAGGGAGGTGGAGCGGCTGCTGAGGAGCGACCTGCCCATGAGGCCCGGCCTCGCGCGGCAGCTGGAGACCTTCACCGGCACGCCGGCGCGGTACTGGGAGCGCCTGTGGCGGCTGCACGACGACCGCCGAACGGACGCGGAGGATACCGCGGTGTTCCGGGCCGGTGAGCTCGTCACCGAGCGTGAGCGCTCGGCGTCGCCGCCGATACCTCCCCGCGCGCTCGACATTCCACCTCCCGTGGTGCCGTCTCCCGAGCTCGCGGCCAGGAGCCCGCAGGCGAAGCTCCCGCCGCCTCCCCTGCCGCAGCTCCGGCCACCGCGCCCTGTCCGCGCCGTCGCGGGGGAAGAGCTCGCCCGTCGCGCTGCCACCCTGACGAGCTTCCCGCTGCAGCCCGACGAAGGGGGGACGAGCGCGGCCGGTGCGTCCGATTGGGAGGAAGCAGAGCGCTCTCCCCTGAACACGACGCTCCCGGGAGTAGGGCGCCATGGGTGAGAAAATCTCTCCCTCCGGGATCCCTGGCCGGACTTCGGCGGGTGGACCACGAGGAGAAGCCGAGCACGGCGGTACGGTGACGTGTGCGCCGGCGGCTGGGAGGTCTGGGAGGTGGGTGAAGTGCTTGCGACAGGCGCACCCCTCCCTGAGCGCGCGGAGCGCGCGATTTGGGAGGGGCGGACCGCGCGCAGGCCCGAAGGGCCGAGCACGGGCCGGGGGTGGGCAACCCTCATTCTCCTGCTCCTCATTCTCCTGCTCCTCTTTCTCATCTCCGGATCTACCCAGCTCACGGACCGGGACGAGCTCGCAGGCCCGCGGCGAGCGCAGGCCGGCCACCACGCAGCGTGCCTCGCTCGCCGCACGCTCTCGAACAACCTCACCTCGCCGAGGCGCGCCGCCCCAGCAGGAACGACGCCAGCGCCTCCGCCTTCGGCACGAGGGTGCTCACCTCGATGAGCTCGTCCTTCGTGTGGAAGCCGCTGCCCCGCGGCCCCAGCCCGTCGATGGACGGGATCCCGATCTCGGCCGTCGAGCTCGCGTCAGACCCGCCGCCGATGAGCGGCGCCTCGGCGTCGCCAAGCCCCGCCGCCCGCGCGCAGGCCGCGTACTCGCGGCAGAGCGCCGCGCTCGCCTCGGTCCGCACGAGGGGCGACCGCGCGATCTCGCCGTCGACGCGCACCGCGGTGCCGGGGACCTCGATCGCCGCCTCGTGCGCCGCCGCGGCGAGCGCCGCGAGGATCGCCTCGCCGTCCGCGAGGCTCACGAAGCGGAAATCGACCCCGGCCTCCGCGGCGTCGGGCACCGTGTTCCTGCCCTGCCCGCCGCTCACCTTGCCGACATTGACCGTCACCCCCCGGCCGTAGTCGGTGAGCCGCTGCGCCCAGTCGATGAAGCGGGCGAGCGCCCAGATGGCGTTCGCGCCCTGCTTGTGCGCGTTGCCAGCGTGCGCCGCCTTGCCCGTGGCCCTCACCACCGCGGCGCCCGTGCCCCTGCGCGCGGTGATGATCCTGTCCCCCTCGCGCCCCGCCTCGAACACGAGCGCGCACGCCGCGCCCGCGAGCTCGCGCTGCAGCAGCGGGCGCCCCTCGGGCGACCCGACCTCCTCGTCCGACACGATCGCGAGCCGCACCGCGATCTGCGGCAGCGCGCCGATCTGCTCGAGCACCCTGAGCGCCTCGATCGCCACCACGAGCCCGCCCTTCATGTCGAGCACCCCGGGCCCGCGCGCGAGGTCGCCGTCCAGGCGGAAACCCTCGAAGACCCCCGGGGGGAACACCGTGTCGAGGTGCCCGACGAGGGCGACGTGCCCCGCCGGCGACGCCTTCGCCGCCTCGCTCTCCACCACCCAGTGCGCGGCGAACCGCGCGCTCGCGTGCCGCCGCACGCACAGGCCAGGGATCGTCGAGAGCTCGTTGGCGATGACCTCGCCCACCGCGTCGCCGCCGCGCGGGTTGTCCGTGAACGAGTTGAGGTTCACCAGCCGCTCGAGGAGCGCGAGCATCGGCTCCGTGCGGCTGGACAGCGCCTGTCGGAGTGCCTGGATCACCACACCAGCATGCCACGGAAGCCCGGGCACCGCCGCGCCGCCGCGCCGCCGCGAGGCCGGGCGCGGGGAGGACCCGGCGACCTCTGCCCTGCCCGCTGCAGAAGTGATACGTGTTGCGCTCATGAACCGTCCCAGAGCAGCGCGGAGGCACCCGTGACAGCGTCGGAAGGGCCGCTCGTCATCAAGCTCGGCGGCGAGGTCGTGGGCAGCCCTGCCCTCGCCGTCCTCGCCGGCGACCTCGCGACGCTCACCCGCGGTGGCGCGCGCGCGGTCGTCGTCCACGGCGGCGGCGCGCAGGCGAGCCGGCTGCAGGAGCGCCTCGGCATCCCCGTCCGGCAGGTCGCGGGCCAGCGCGTCACCGACGCGGACACGCTCGACGTCATGAAGATGGTCGTCGCGGGCAAGCTCAACGTCGACCTCTGCGCCGCGCTCCTCGCCGCGGGCGCGCGGCCCGTCGGGCTCCACGGGGCGAGCGGGCCCGCCCTCTCGGCCGTCAAGCGGCCGCCGCAGGTCTACAGGAGCGCCGGGCCCGAGCCGGTGGACCTCGGCCTCGTCGGCGACATCACGGGCGTCGACCGCGGGCTCCTCGAGCTGCTCGGGCGCGCCGGCTACGTGCCCGTGCTCGCCTGCCTCGGCGCCGGCACGGACGGGCAGGTCTACAACATCAACGCCGACACGGTCGCCAACCGGGTCGCCATCGAGCTCGGCGCCGCCGGGCTCTTCCTCGTGAGCGACGTGCCCGGCGTGCTGCGCGACGTCTCGGATCCCGCCTCGCGCATCCCGAGCCTCACGGTCGGCGAGGGGCGCGCGCTCATCGCGGGCGGCGCCGTCACGCGCGGGATGATCCCGAAGCTCGAGGAGTCGTTCGCCGCGCTCGCGGAGGGGGTCCGCCGCATCCACATCGTGGGACGGCTGAGCCCGGGGGATCTCGCGCGCGAGGCGAGCGCGCCGGGCTCGATCGGCACCGTGCTCGTCCCCTGAGCCGCGCGGCCGGCCTCGTCCCCTGAGCCGCGCGGCCGGGCTCGACCGCTGACCCGCGCGGCCGGCCTCGCCCCGGCTGACCGCGCGCCGTATGCTCCTCGCGGGCTCGATCATGGATGCCGTCCGATCAGCGGTCTTGTTCGTGCAGGCGCATCGCGGCCAGTTCGCGATCGGGGCGGGCGTGGCCGTCACAAGTTTCATCGTGGCCACGTCGCTGGCCGCGTTCGTGCTTGTCCGGCTGCCCGAGGACTACCTGGAAAAGCAGGAAGACGAGCCCTTCCTGCCAGGACGCCCAGCCTGGATGCGCATCTCGGCGCGCATCGGGAAGAACCTGCTCGGCGTCGTCGCGGTGGCGCTCGGGATCATGCTCGCGCTGCCCGGCATTCCGGGCCCGGGCGCGCTGGTGATCCTGATCGGCGTGATGCTCCTCGACCTCCCCGGCAAGCGGCGCATGGTGCGGCGGATCCTCGGGGCGCCGAAGATGCGCGCCGTCGCCGATCGCGTGCGCGCCCGCTTCGGCCGCCCGCCGCTGCGCGTTCAGGCGGGCTCCCGCGGCTCCTCACCCGGCGCGCCCTGAGCGCCCGCGGCGCCCGGCGCGCCCGCCGCCGGCGCGCCCCTCTGGGCCCGCGCGCGCAGCCGCAGGTGCCACGCGAAGAGCGCCGCCGCGAGCGCGAGGGCGAGCCCCGCCGAGACCCACTCGCGCGGCGCGAGCAGCATGCAGCCGGCCAGGAAGGCGCAGGCCGCGAGCGCAAGGCGCTCTTCCGCGTCGGGCATCGGGGACACGTTCGCTCCTCGTTACCGCCCCGCGCCGCCCGCATCAAGCGCCCCGCGCCGCCGCCGCGGTGAGCCCCGCGCGCATCGAGCGCGCCGCGCGATCTCCAGGGGGAGCCGGCGCGCCGGCGCGTCGCGATCCTGGTCGCCTCGTGCGGCGCCAGCGCGGTTGCGGTAGGTACGAGCCGGGAACCCGCGAGCCCTGCGCTCGCGTAGAATCGACCTCGACGCCTTATGAACGCAAACGACGATCGCGACGAGCGCGGGCCCGAGGGCGCGCTCCGGGACGAGGACCCCAGCGGGAGCCGCGGAGATGGCCGCAAGGCCGCTGCCGCCGCGGGAGGCTCCAGCGCAGGCGAGGACGCGCCCGCGGGCGGCGCCGCCGCGGACGACGACCGCGAAGCCGAGGGCGAGGACGACGCCCCGCCGCCGGCGCCTCCCCCCGCGCGCGGGCCCTCGATGTGGGACATCCTCCGGGACAGCTTCTTCACGTTCGACCGGCGGACGCTCGGCTTCACGCGCATCCTGCTCGGCTTCTTCCTGATCGGCGACCTGCTCCGCCGCACGTGGGCGTGGACCGACATGTTCGCGGACATCGGCGTCCTGCCGAACCACGTGAACCTCTGGCGCCCGCAGGGCGGCGGGAACTTCTCGCTCGTCAACGCCTTCTCCACGTCGGGCGAGCTCTGGGTCCTCTGGGCCGTGATCTTCGCGACCTACGTCTGCCTGCTCATCGGCTGGAAGACGAAGCTCATGCAGGTGCTCTCGCTCGTGTTCGTCACGAGCATGAACGGGCGCGTCCTGCTCATCGAGAACGGCGGCTACGTCGTCCACAACCTGCTCCTGCTCTGGACGTGCTTCCTGCCGCTCGGCGATCGCTTCTCGGTCGACGCGCTCCTCGCGTCGCTGAAGCGGAGCCGCGAGCGGACCGCGGACGATCTGAACGACCGCACAACGGTCGACGACCCGCTGAAGCCGAACGACCACGTGACCGTCCTCGGGCCCGTCCTGCTGATCCAGATCGCGGCGATCTATTTCTTCAACGTTGTGCACAAGACCGGCCCCGCCTGGAAGAACGGGACCGCGATCCACTACGTGCTCTACGTCGACCGGATGGTGACGCCGATCGTGGCGGACATCCGCGACTACGCGCCGAAGGTCGTCATCGTGTTCATGACGAAGATGGTGATGGCGTTCGAGGCGGCCCTGCCGGTGTGCCTCCTGTCGCCCCTCGGCCGCGTGTGGGCGCGGCGGCTCGCGCTCGTCATGATGAACGTGCTCCACATCGGCTTCGGCATGACGTTCGTGCTGGGGCCGTTCGCGTGGGCGCTCTGCGTGTTCTCCACGCTCCTGTTCGGCCGGGAGGACTGGGCGATCGCCGCGCGCACGATGCGGCGCGCGCACCGGGCCCGCGTCGTGCTGTTCGATCCGCGGTCGCCGGGCGCCGTCCTCGCTTGCCGCGTGCTGAAGCGGATGGACCGGTTCGGGCTGCTGACCTTCGAGGCGTCGGGCTCCGCGGCGCACGGGCTCGCGGCGCGGCGCCCCGACGGCGCGCCGCTCGAGGGCGCCGGGGCGCTCGCCGACATCGTCGCGGCGATCCCGCTCGGCCCCGCCGTGGCGTGGGTGCTCCGCCTGCCGCTCGCGCGCGACGCGGCCACCGCGGCGATGGCGGCGGCGCACCGCCGCAGCCTGGGCCGGGCGCTCGGCGCGCGGATCCCGGAGCGCTCGGAGGTCGCCGCCCCGCCGGCGCCGCTGCGGCTCGCCGGCCGGAAGACGCTCGCCGCGCTGCGCGAGCTCGCCGTGCTCGCGATGTTCGCCGGCGCCGTGAACCAGGCGGCGGTCGAGCTCTGGGTCATCAAGAACCGCTGGAAGGTGCCTCACCCCGAGGAGACGCGGGTCCTCGCGCAGAAGCTCCGGTTCCTCCAGGGCTGGTTCATGTTCTCCCCCAACCCGGTGATGGATGACGGGACGATCGTCGTCGACGCCGTCACGGTCGACGGCCGCCACATCAATCCTTTCACGGGCAAGCCGCCGAACTTCGACCTCCTGCACGCGAAGAGCTTCGCGTACACCCAGATCTGGTGCGACTACTTCGCCCGCATCAAGCTGCCGGCCAACACGTCGTACCGCGACGCGATGAAGGAGTACATGTACCGCTACCCCGAGCGCACGGGCCGGCCCGAGGACGCGATCGTCTCCGGGGAGGTGTACTGGGTGAAGGACTGGAACCCGAAGTGGGGCAAGACGGAGAGCTACGGGGAGGAGCGCGAGCGGCTCTTCTCCTTCCACAACCCGAAGGCCCAGGCGCGCACCCCGGCCGAGCCGCCCGGAGCGCCCACGCCCGACGAGAGCCCCGCGGACTAGAACCAGGAGCAGGGCAAGGACATGGACAAGGGGGCGCGCGCGCAGGCGAGGCACAGGGACGCCGGACAGAAAACGGCGTTCTTCGCTTGACAGCCGCGTCCCGGCGAGTAGAGTCCGCGCTCTCGAAAGCGAGGGCCTGTAGCTCAGTTGGGAGAGCGCTAGAATCGCACTCTAGAGGTCGCAGGTTCGATCCCTGTCAGGTCCACCCTCGAAGCCGTCCAGTTCTCTTTCTTAGCAGTTCTTCTTTCCCCTCCGCACCGTCGCTGATCCCCGCGAGCGTGAGCTCACGGCGAAGCGACCCAGGCAAGCGATCGAGCGCATGCCTTGCGTGAGCCGGTCCGGTGTCGGATCCATGGTCTCCGCGCGCGGAGCGGCCCGCCAGAGGGAGCTCGTGTCAGCGGCGTGAGCTCCGATCGCAGCGCGCCGAGCTCCTCGCCCTCACGGCACCGTGCTTGTCGCGCGCCGCGTGCGGCACACGGAGCGAGCGGCGAAGCACAGAGAGGCACGGAGGCGGACAACCGATGTGCCCGCCCTCCCGTGCTGCCCGCGGCGCGCGCCCCCTCGAGACGGGGGGGGGAGGCGCGGATCGCTCAATCCTCGATCGGCTCGAAATCGGCCTTGGTCGCGCCGCACTCCGGGCAAGCCCAGGTGTCGGGCAGGTGCTCGAACAAGGTCCCCGGCGCGATGCCGCTGTCAGGGTCGCCGACCGCCGGGTCGTAGATGAACTCGCAGACCAGGCACCGATATTTCTTCATCCGTGGTTCTCCTCAGGGGCTTGGCGAGCCGCGAAAGACGCTACCACAAGGGCTGTCGCCTCCGGAGGCGAACCTGCCGCGCCGCCCCGCCTCAGGGCGGCGCCGTCGCGCCGCGCACGGCGAGCTGCTTCTTGCGCAGCATGCGCGCGATCGGCCGGTAGACGAGCCGGAGGAGCCAGCGGGGGCAGAGGACGCCGAGGTACACGACGAACCACGCCACCACCCCGGGCACCACGAGCGCGCGCCCCCGGTCCACCGCGCGGACGAGGGCGCGCGCGCAGCGCTCCGGAGAGATCGACAGGAGCGCGGGGGGCTCGAGGTCCGTGAAGTTGCCGGCCATCTCGGCGAACTCCGTCTGCACCGGCCCCGGACAGACCTGCGTCACCCGCACGCCGGTGCCGGCGAGGTCGATGCGGAGGGCTTCGGTAAAGCTCGTGACGAAGTGCTTCGTGCCGATGTAGGAGGCCATCCCCGGCCCGAACGTGAGCCCGAAGCCGGAGCTCACGTTCGCGATCGCGCCGCGGCCGCGCGACACCATCGGGCCGACGAGCCGGTGCGTGAGGTACGCGAGGCTCGTCACGTTCAGCGCGATCATCTGCTCGGTGCGCGACCACGCCGAGAGGTCGAACAGGCTGAGATCGCCGAAACCGGCGTTGTTGACGAGGACGTCGACCTGGCCAAGCTCGGCCGCGACGGAGAGGAGCATCGCGTCGACCGCCGCCCGATCGGTGACGTCGCAGCCGAAGACGAGCACGGTGAGCCCGGGCCGCGCCGCGGAGAGCTCGGCGCGCAGCGCCTCCAGGCGATCCGTGCGGCGCGCGACGAGCACGAGCGCCCGGGCGCGGCCGGCGACCTCGCGCGCCAGCGAGCGGCCGATGCCCGACGACGCGCCGGTGATGAGCACGACCCCGCTGTCGATCGGCGATTGCACGGCCGCAAGGGTTGCCCAGCGCCCCCGGGCCGCGCAAGAGGCGCGTCGACGGGCGTCCTCTCCATCCCGTCCCGGAGCGTCCACCCGGCGCCCGCCCGCCGGGCGGGCGCGCATCGCGTGCACCTGGACAAATCGGACGAGGCGGGAATGCGCACCTCGGAAGACAGGCGCTCCGGAGGCACCTCAGCACCTCTTGCGCTACCTTCGAGACCAGGAGTCGCAACCCCGCCGTAACACACATCAGGCCACAAGGCGCCCCTCGCGGCGGCCGCCGAGCCGCGCGCCCCGGCCGGCGGGCGCGGCGGCGACGCGGCCGAGGCGCGCGTTGACGTGGCAGGCGGCTCTATCTACCGTGGACGTCGTCCTCACGAGCCAGGAGACATCATGCGTTGGCCCTCATCTCTCATCTGTGTGCTCCTCGTCACCGCCGGGCTGAGCGCCTGCGAACGATCCGCGGATAACCAATATCAGGCCCCCCAGGCCTCGACGACGGCAAAGCCCTCCACGACGGGCGACGTGAAGCCGCTCGTCTTCGATCCGAACGACGTCAAGGCCTTCAAGGTCCTGCCAGCCAAATTCGAGTACGACAAGAACCCGATCACCGATGAGAAGGTGACCCTGGGCAGGATGCTCTGGTACGAGGCGCGCCTCTCGAAGAACCACGATATCTCCTGCAACTCGTGTCATGACCTCTCGACCTACGGCGTGGACAACAAGCCGTTCTCCTCCGGGCACAAGGGCCAGCTCGGCGGCCGCAACTCGCCTTCCGCCTACAACGCGGGCCACCACGTCGCCCAGTTCTGGGACGGCCGCGCGGCCACGCTCGAGGACCAGGCCAAGGGGCCTATCCTGAACCCCGTCGAGATGGCCATGCCGGACGAGAAGCGGGTCATCACGACGCTCAAGTCGATCCCCGAGTACGTGAAGCTCTTCAAGACCGCCTTCCCCGACGACAAGGAGCCGGTCACCTACGACAACATGGCCAAGGCGATCGGCGCGTTCGAGCGCGGCCTGGTCACGCCGTCGCGCTTCGACAAGTACCTCGACGGCGACGACAAGGCCCTCACCGCCGAGGAGAAGGCCGGGTTCCACAAGTTCATCTCGCTCGGCTGCCCGACCTGCCACACGGGCGTCGCCGTAGGCGGCTCGACGTTCCAGAAGCTCGGCCTCGTGAAGGAGTTCGCCGGCCTCAAGGACAACGGCCGCTTCGATCACACGAAGGACGAGAAGGACAAGTTCTTCTTCCGCGTCCCGAGCCTCAGGAACATCGAGAAGACCTTCCCCTACTTCCACGACGGCTCGATCGCGACGCTCGACGAGACGGTGACCAAGATGGCGTGGCACCAGCTCGGCGTGGAGGCCAAGCCCGACGAGGTGAAGGCGATCGTCGCCTACCTCAAGGCGCTCACCGGCGATCTCCCGACCGAGTACATCAAGAAGCCCGAGCTGCCCCCGAGCACGCCGACCACGCCCAAGGCCGACCCGTCGTGAGCTGAGCGCCGATCCGATTGCGCCGGACGGGCCGATCGGGTCTGCTCCGCCCTCTCGGATGAGCACGAGCTCCGGCGACGACGACCGATCCGCGCCCGCTCCTGACGACGGAGCGGGCGCCTCCGCCGAGGGCGCTCCGGAGGCAAGCGAGGGGCGCACCGCGAGGGCGCTCGTCTTCGTGCGCGAGCGCTTCGACGGAGCGTGCGTCGCCTTCCCCGTCGCGGCGCCCGACACCGCGAGCTTCGGCCGCGACGAGGACGTCCTCGTCGAGCAGCAGCTCTTCCTGCGCGAGCACGCGGCCCGCGCCCAGCCCGAGGCGATCTCCCGGCTGTCGTTCCCGGAGGGGACCGCGCTCCTCTCCGTGGACGTCGCCGTCCCGCGCGACGATCTGCCGCGCAAGCTGCGGAGGGAGGTGCCGGTGAGCTTCCCCTGCGTCATCGTGCCCGCCGGCGAGCGGGCGGCGCGCGGGGCGCCGGGGCCGGCGGCGCGCGACGAGCGCGACGCGTGGGTGCTCGTGCCGAGCCTCGGCCACGCGTTCTACGTCGAGGCCGGCGAGCCGATCGAGCCGGCGATCCGGCACGAGGTGCGCCGGCTGCTCGCCTCGCAGACGCTGTCGACGTGGGAGCACATGGGGCTCCTGCCCGGGAGCGCGCACCGCCTGGAGGTGCTCCACGCCCCGCTGCCCGAGCCCGCGGGCGGGCGCGGGCCGCGGCGGGGCGTCTCCATCGCCGAGCGCGCGCGGCGGAAGAAGGCGGTGAACGCGCTGGTCGCTGTCGCGACGCCGCTCCACGTGGCGGCGCAGCGGAGCCCGACCGCGACGCCGCCGCTCGCCTGCCGCGACGCGGAGCTCGCGCGCCTCGCCGCGCTGCTCGACGGAGAGGAGCGCCTCGGCGTGCTGCTGGTCGGCCGGGAGCACGCCGGCAAGACCGCGCTCATGCAGGCCTACGTCGCGCGCCAGACGCGGCTCGTCTACGCGACCTCGGGCGCGCAGCTCGTCGCGGGCATGAGCGGGCTCGGGCAGTGGCAGGAGCGCATCCACGGCGTGATGGAGGCCGCCGCCGCGCTCGACGCGGTGCTCTACTTCGAGAGCCTCGACGACCTGCTGGCCGAGCGCTCCGAGGGGGGGCACGTGGACCTGGCCGGCGCGATGCGGCCCTACCTCGACGAGGGGCGGGTGCGCGTCGTGTGCGAGCTCCGGGACGACCGGCTCGACGCGCTCGAGGGGCGGCACTGGGCCTTCTTCGCCGGCCTGAGCCGCATCCGGGTCGAGCCGCTCTCGGCCGAAGACACCCGGAGGGCGCTCGCCGAGCGCGCCGAGCGCGACCGCCGCGTCGAGCCGCACCGCCCCTCGGTCGCGGGCGACGCGCTGACGGCGCTCGTCGATCTCGCGGAGCGGTACCTCCCCTACAGCGCCTTCCCGGGCAAGGCGGTGCGCCTTTACGACGACCTGCGCACCGTGCACGAGCGGGAGCGGACCGCGCAGGGGGAGCCGGTCACGCTCGGGCGGAGCGACCTCTACGAGCTGTTCTCGATGCGCACCGGGATGCCGGCGTTCCTGCTGCGCGACGATCTGCCGCTCCGGGTCGACCGCGTGGCGCGCGAGCTCGGGGCGAGCGTCGTCGGGCAGGAGCGCGCGGTGCGCGCGCTCGCCGAGACGATCGCCGTGGTGAAGGCGGGGCTGTCGCCTCCGGACAAGCCGCTCGCGACGTTCCTCTTCGTGGGGCCGACGGGCATCGGCAAGACCGAGCTCGCCCGCGCGCTCGCCGGGCTCCTCTTCGGGTCGCCCGAGCGGCTCGCGCGGTTCGACATGAGCGAGTTCTCGAGCGAGGGCGCGGCCGATCGCCTGATCCGCGGGACGGACGGCGCGGGCGGGCTGCTCACGGAGCGCGTGCGCGAGCAGCCGTTCTGCGTGCTCCTGCTCGACGAGATCGAGAAGGCCCACCGGGCCGTGTTCGACCTGCTGCTGCAGGTGCTCGGGGAGGGGCGCCTCTCCGACGCGCGCGGCAGGACGGCGTACTTCCACAACGCGATCGTGATCATGACCTCGAACCTCGGCGGGGCGGAGCGGCGCGCGCAGGCGGGGTTCGCCGGCGATCGGGGCGCGGCGCCCCCGGAGGAGCGGGCCGCGCTGGACGAGGCGCACTACCAGCGCGTCGTCGCGGGCGCGTTCCGGCAGGAGCTCGTGAACCGCATCGATCGCGTGGTGCCGTTCCGGACCCTGACCGGCGCGGAGCTGTCCGAGGTCGCGCGCCTCACGACGCAGCGCCTGAGCCAGCGCCGCGGGCTCGCCGAGGCGGGCATTGCGCTCGAGGTGTCGCCGCGGGCGCTCGCCCGGCTGGCCGAGGACGGCCACGCGCCGGCCTACGGCGCGCGGGCGCTCCGGCGCCACGTCGAGGAGCACCTCGCGGCGCCCCTCGCGCGGCTGCTCGCGGGGCTCGGCGGCGACGCGCGGGAGCTCACGGTGTGGGTCGCCGAGGCGGGGGAGCCGGAGGCGCCGGCCGAGGGCGTCTTGGTCGGCCGCGCGGAGACGCCCGCGCTCCGCCTCGTGGCGCGGCGGCGGCGCGCGGCGCGGGCGGCGCAGCAGGCGTTCGGCGTCGAGCAGGTCGGCGATCTCCGGCGCGAGGTGGATCAGTGGATGGGCCTCGGGCCGGTCGAGCAGCTCCGGGAGCAGATCGAGTTCCTGCTGACGCAGCTGAGCCTGGCGAGCGGCCCTTCGCGCGACCGCCGGAACGAGATCGACACCGCGGGGCTGCAGGCCGAGCACCACCGGCTGAGCGAGCTCTGGGGGCAGCTGGAAGGCGCGCAGGAGGAGATGCACAGCGTCGAGGAGCTCGCCCTGATGGCGCTGCTCGAGGGTGAGGAGGTGCGCGAGCTCGCGCGCGAGGCGCGCGCCGCGTGGGAGGGCGTCCGCAAGGTGCTGCCGCGCGCGCTCGTCGCGACGGAAGCGCGGCGCGACGCGATCACGCTCGTCCTGGAGGAGCTCGACGAGGGGGCGTTCGCGCGGTGGCTCGCGCCGCTCCTGCGGGCGCTCCCGAGGCGGGGGTGGAGCGCGACGCTGCACATCGACGGCGACCGGGCCGGGCCCGGCGACGGCGCGTGGCCCGCGAGCCGGCGGTGGGGCCCGCCGCGCTCTCCGGGCGACGTGCTCGAGGCGCTCGATCAGCCGAAGCGCGGGTTCCGGAACGTGCTCTTCCGCTGCACCGGCGCGTACGCCGGCGCGTTCCTCTCGCTCGAGCGGGGGCACCACGAGTTCGTGGTGGGGAAGCGGGACGCGGGCGCCGCGCGCGACGCGTCAGACGACGGCCGGCTGCACGTGTTCGTGCACTTCGTCGCGCACGCGACAAGCATCGCCGAGGATCAGTGGGAGCATAAATCGCTCGCGCCGCCGCCCGCCGGCTCGACCGCGGCGCGGCGGCGCGGGGCGGCCGCGCGCGAGCACGACGAGGTCGAGGGCGCGGTGCTGATCGCGGGGCGCCGGGCGCGGATCGCCATGGATCCGGCGTGGTACTGGGAGCGCCTCGACGAGGTCGCGCTGGCGCACCTGCTCCTGTTCGAGGACGAGGGGAGCGGGCTCGATCGGAGCGAGTACTTCAGCGCGGGCGGGGACGGCGCGGCGCCCGGCGATGATTTGCCGGACGCCTGACGCGGCGGAGCCACTACCCTGCAGCCGTGCACTTCACGATCCCGCTCTTCGAACGCCGGACCACGAACGTCGAGTGCGTGACGCTCGGCCTCGGCCCGAGCACGCGATCGCGGGCGGGGCGGCACCCGGAGCGCGTCCGGCGCCTGCTCATCGAGGAGCTCAGGCCCCTCTTCGAGAAGGCGCGCGCGGCGCAGCTCGCGCGGATCGAGATGCCGCGCGGCCTCCGGCTCGAGAAGGTGCGCCTCGAGCTCTCGCTCTCCGGGGCCGGCGAGCGCCGCAAGGTGAGCGGGCTCTGCCCCGTCGTGCTCGAGCCGCGCTGGGCCTCGGAGCGCGAGCGCATCGTCTTCGCCTACCACCCCACCCGGCAGGGCGACGCCGCGCCCATCCGCGACGATCTCCCGCTCGATGAGCAGCTCCGCGCGCTGTTCCAGGTCGCGTGGGCCGGGCTCGACGACGACGAGATCGCGCGGCTCTGGAGCCAGGGCAAGGAGCGCATCACGGCGCTGTCGTTCTCGTGCACCCCGCGCTCGGCGCTCGCGGATCTGCCGGATCGACCGGGCGACGACGACACAGGCGCCGACCCGGCCTTCCGCTGGAAGAAGCGCCGCGGCCTGAAGGTCCTGCCGAGCCTCGGCGTGAGCCTCACCCAGCGCGCGGCCCAGGGCGGCCTCGACGCGGGCGTGCCGCGGTCGCCGCAGCGCGAGCAGCTCGCGCTGCTGCTCGGCGCGGGCCGGGCCCAGCCGGTCCTCGTCATCGGCCCGCCGGGGTGCGGCAAGACGACCCTGATCCACCGGGCGGTTGTCGACCTGCTGGAGGCCGACGGGTACGGCGCCCACAAGAACCTCGACCGCGCGCGCGACGTCGTCGCCGTGAGCGGCCGCAGGCTCATCGCCGGGATGAGCCACCTCGGCGACTGGGAGAAGCGCGGCGTCGATCTCGTCGAGGACGCGCGCAGCCGGGGCGCGATCCTCGTCGTCGACGACATCCAGCACTTCGGCCGGATCGGGAGGTCGCGCGAGAGCGAGCGCTCGCTCGCCGACTTCTTCCGCGGCCCGCTCTCCCGCCGCGAGATCGTGATGGTCGGGGAGTGCTCCCCCGAGGCGTTTCGCCTCCTCGAGCAGGACGCCCCCTCGTTCGCGGCCCTGTTCACGCCGCTCTTCCTCCCCGAGGCGACCCCCTCCGAGACGTTCCGCCTCATGGTGCGGGAGGTCCGCGCCCTCGAGCAGCGCCACGCCGCCCGCGTGAGCCCGTACGTGCTGCGGACGATCCTCGACCTCGGCGGCTCGCTCCTGTCGGCGCAGGCGCTGCCGGGCAAGGCCATGGATCTCCTGCGCGAGGTCGTCCGCGCGGGCGGGAGCCCCTCGCCCTCCGGGGAGCACGCGGCGGCGCGCGGCGACGCGCCGCGGCCGGTCGCGTCGCAGGACGTGCTCCGGCTCCTGTCGCAGAAGACCGGGGTGCCGAGGCTCCTGCTCGGCGGCGACGAGCCGCTCGACGCCGGCGCGCTGGAGGAGGAGCTCGGCCGCCGGGTCATCGGCCAGCCGGAGGCCGTGCGCGCCGCGGCGGATCTCGTGGCGCGCATCAAGGCGGGCCTCATGGATCCGCGGCGCCCGTACGGGGTGTACCTCTTCACCGGGCCGACGGGGACCGGCAAGACCGAGCTCGCCAAGTGCATGGCGGAGCTCATCTACGGCAGCGCGTCGCGGCTGCTCCGCTTCGACATGAGCGAGCACAGCGGCCCCGACGCGCCGGCGCGGCTCATCGGCGATCGCTACGCGCCCGACGGGCTCTTGACGCAGCGGGTGCGGGAGCAGCCGTTCTCGCTGGTGCTGCTCGACGAGATCGAGAAGGCGCACCCGTCGGTGCACAGCCTGCTGCTCCAGCTCTTCGAGGACGGCCGGCTCACCGACGCGGCGGCGAGGCCCGCGCACTTCAACCACGCGGTGGTGGTGATGACCTCCAACCTTGGCTCGCGCGCGCGCTCCTTGGTCGGCTTCGGCGTCGGCTTCGGCGGCGCGGGGCTCCCGGAGGCGCGGGCGCTCGCGATGGCGGAGGAGTCGGCCCAGGAGGTCGCGCGGGCCGTGCGCGAGTTCTTCCCGCCCGAGCTGTTCAACCGGATCGATCGCGTCGTGCCGTTCCGGCCGCTGACGCCCGAGGTGGCGGTGCGGGTGGCCGAGAAGGAGCTCGACCGGCTGCTCTGCCGGCGCGGGCTCGCCGAGCGCAGCGTCTTCGTGCGCCGGGGCGCCGGCGTGGCCGAGCGGATCGCGCGCGAGGCGTTCGTGGCCGAGGACGGCGCCCGCTCGGTGAAGCGGTTCATCGAGGACGAGATCGGCTCGCTGCTCAGCGACGCGCTCACCCGCGGCGCGCCCGCCGCGATGCAGCTGCTCCGCATCTTCACGACCTCCATGCCCGCTGGGAGCGACGGCGCCGCGTCGCCCCCGTTCGCGCTGCACCGCGAGGCGCTCGAGGAGGCCGAGCCCGCGGCCGCGGCGTGGGCGCTCGCGCCCCTCATGACGAGGCCGCTCGACGCGCTCACGGCGGAGCTCTCGCCGCTGCTCGAGTTCGTCGACGACCTCGAGCGCGGCGACGGCCTCGCGCGCCTGTCGGCGCGGATCCGCTACCACCTCGCGGAGCACGGCCGGACCGCGGAGGGGCCCGAGGCGCACGAGCACGCGGAGGCGGTCTACAACCTCGACGCGATGCGCGGCGCGATCCAGGCGTTCCGCGAGCGGATCGAGCTCGTCCGGCGGCGGAGCGGCGACGACGACGAGCAGCAGCAGCTCGACCTTGAGATGCGGCGGTTCGGCTACGTGACCCTGGGGGAGGACGAGCGGAATCGCTCCCGGGTGCGCCTCTTCCACCGGCGCCAGCTGCCGGGCCCGCTGCCCCGGCTGGCGAAGCAGGAGGTGCTGGAGTGCATCGCCGAGGGCCACGCGCTCCGGCGCGCGCTCCGCAAGGTGGACGAGCCGGGCCAGCACGCGGTCCTGATCGAGCTGCTCCGCGCCGCGCACTTCGAGGAGGGGCCGGCCGGCGGCCCGGGCGGCGCGCGGGAGGAGGGGCTCTTCGAGGCGCTCGCGCGCGCGTACAGCGAGGCGGGGGGCGAGGTCGAGGGGTGGGCGGGCGCGCCTTCCGGCCGCGCGCCCTCCGAGGATCGGCACGCGCCCGCGATCGCGCAGGGCCGCGGGACGGCGGGGCTCGACGCGATGCTCACGGGCGGGGCGGAGCTCCTCGTGCTGAGCGTCGTGGGCCTGTGCGTGCTCGACTTCTTCGAGCTCGAGACCGGCGCGCACGTCTGGACGTCGCTCGCGCGCGGCCCCGAGGTGGTGCGGGTGCGCGTCCTGCCGGCCCGGCCGGGCCTCTCGCCGGCGACCGCGGTCCGGGAGCACCTCGAGCGGCAGGCGGCGTTCGACGAGGCGGCGCGGCACGGGCGCGCGCTCCCGCCGAACCCGGCGGCGCTCCTGCCGGTGGTGCGGAGGATCCGGTTCGACCCGCCGGGCCGCCCGGGCAGGGCCGCGCCGATCGAGATCGAGGACTACGCGATGGGGTACGCCGAGGCGGCGCTGGTGAGGAGCCTGTCGCAGGCGCTCGCGCCGCTGTGGCTGCTCAGGATGAGCCGGGAGGACGTCGCGTAGCCGGCGCGCCTCTCCGAGCGACCTCGACCCGGCGCCTCAAGGCAGCCGGAACAGCGGGCGGCCGTAGGGCAGGAACGGCCAGGGGATGGCGGCGAGCACGATGAGCAGCGTGAAGAGGACGCCGAGCGCCATGCGCCGGTGCCGCGCCGTGGGATCCGCGGCCCGCTTCGCCCGGCTCAAGGCGACGTGGGCGACCGCCACCGCCACGATCATGGTGAAGATGTGCTCGACGGCGAAGAAGCGCAGCGCGGCGATGGGCATCGCGGCCTTCAGCGCGGCCATCGAGGTGGGCCGGAGCGGGCTGAGCACGACGTACAGCAGGAGGCCGAGGAGGAGCTGGGTGTCGAGCGAGCCGACGAACGCGGCGCTGATCTTGCGATCCGTCTCGGTCCACGGCCTCCGCTGGGTCCAGCCCTGGACCGACCGCACCAGCGCGGCCAGCCCGAACAGCAGGACGGCCCAGCGCAGCCACGAGTGCACGACGAGGACGAACGAGTAGATCATGGACGCTGCTTTCCGGCCGCGGTGCCGGCCTCGATGATGTACTGCGCCACGTCGGCGAGGTCCGACTCGCGGACGCCGCGGAAGCTGGGCATCGGAGGGACGTCCGTGCGCTTGCGGCCCGGGGTCACGGCCCAGCGGACGATGCCCTCGGGGTCGGTCGCATAGAGGGCCGCCATCTCGCTGAGCGGCGGGCCGACCAGCTTGGCGGCGGGGGCATGACAGGCCGCGCAGAGGGTGGAGAACAGGGCCTTGCCCTTCGCGGCGCGCGGCGAGAGCGCGAGCCCCTCGTCGGGAGCCGGCCCCTTGCACGCGGCCACGAGCAGGAGCAGGAGCAGAGCGGCGAGGATCGGCGACCGTGTCATGCGGGCGGGCCGGAACATAGCGCGCCCGCGGGCCCGGGTAACGCGACGTTGTGACGCAGGGCTCGCCAGGGCGCCCGACCAGCTCGTTCGAGGCCGCAGCGCGGGAGCCCGAGGAGGCGCACGGCACGCCACGGCGGTCACTGCGTCTTGAACAGGTCCAGGATCCCCTGCCCGATCGCGGCCGGGTCCGGCAGCGCCACGCCGACCGGCTCGGTGCCCTCGAGGAACACCTCCTCGACCGCGTTCTCCTGGCCGGGCATCGCGAGGCCGCCCGTCTCCGGGTCGATCTCGAGGCGGACGATCCCGAGCGGCTCCGGGAAGTCGGTCGCCGGCCGCCCCGCGTGCGCCTTGTCCATGAACGCGATGAAGGCCGGCAGGGCGGCGCTGCTGCCCGCCTCGCGCGCGCCGAGCGGCGTGGCGTCGTCGAAGCCGGTCCACACGGCGCACGCGATGTCGGTCGAGTAGCCGACGAACCACGCGTCCTTCGCGCTGTTCGTCGTGCCAGTCTTGCCCGCGATCGGCCGGCGCAGCGAGAGCGCCTGCTTCGCCGTGCCGACCTCGACGACCGACGTGAGCAGGTCCGTCGTGATGTACGCCTCCGCCGCGGTCATCGCCGGCCGCGGCGGGGGCCGCGCCGGCACGGGCAGCGCCTCGCCGCGCGGGCCCGTGATCTTCGTCACGAGGACGGGCTCCTGGTACGCGCCGCCCGCCGCGAACGTCGCGTAGGCGGCCGCCATCTCGCGCGGGGTCACCTCGTAGGAGCCGAGCGCGAGGGACAGGTCGGCGCCGAGCTTCGAGGTGATCCCGAGCTCGCGCGCCCACGCGACAACGGCCTCGGGGCCCACGTCCCGGAGCGCCGACACCGCGGCCACGTTCACGCTGTGCGCGAGCGCCTCGCGCAGGCGCTTCGGGCTCTGCCCCTCGCTCTCGTCGTGGTTGCCGGGCTTGTAGCCCTCGAGCGCCGCCGGGTTCGTCTCGAGCATCGACACGGCCGTGAGCTTGCGCGCGTGGATGCCGTAGCCGTAGACGATGGCCTTGAACGTCGAGCCCGGCTGCCGGTGCGCGTGGCTCGCCCGATCGAGCCCGCCGCGCGCGCCCTCGTAGCCGCCGACGAGCGCGACGATCTCGCGCGTGCGCGCGTCCAGCGCGATGAGCGCGCCCTGCGGTCCGAGGTCCAGCCGCAGCTTGCCGGCCTCGGGCTCGCCGGCGAAGCGCACGCGGAGCACCTTGCCGATCTCGGCGAAGCGGCTGGGCGGCAGCCCGCGCGGGTTGTACCGGCGCTCCTTGCGCAGGTCGGCGGTCCCCTGCGCCGTGCCCACGCGGATCGCCAGCGTGCCGCGCGCGTCGTCGGCGCCGGTCACGACGCCGAGGTAGGCGCGGTTCGGGTCCCTGGGGGCGCCCTGGAACGGCGCCGGATCCCCCTTGGCGCGGGCGAACGGCGCGGCGAGGCCGTGGCGCGCGGCGTAGGCGTCGAGGTTCTGGCGCACCGCCGCGCGCGCGGCGGCCTGCATCTTCGGATCGATCGACGTCACGACCGTGTAGCCGCCGTACCTGGCCTCGGGTCCGACGGCCTTTCGCAGCGCGCGCTCGGCCTCGGCGAGGACCTCGGGCGCGAGCTCGTCCGAGTGCTCCGGCTCGGGGGCGAGGTGGATCGGCTCCGCGAGGGCAGCGTCGATCTGCGCGGCGGGCAGGAAGCGCTTCTCGCGCATCTGGCCGAGCACGAAGGCGCGGCGCTTCTCGGCGCGCCCCTGGTTCACGCGCGGCGAGTAGATGGAGGGCCCCTTCACGATGCCCGCGAGGAGCGCCGCCTCGGCGAGCGTCACCTGGCGGACGCTCTTGCCGAAGTAGAACCGCGCCGCCTCCTCGACCCCGTAGCGCCCGTGGCCGAAGTAGATGTGGTTCAGGTAAAGCTCGAGGATCTGGTCCTTCGTGAGCTCCTGCTCGATGCGGCGGGCGAGGAGCAGCTCGCGCATCTTCCGGTCCAGCGTGCGCTCGTGCGTGAGCAGGACGTTCTTCACGACCTGCTGGGTGATCGTGCTGCCGCCCTGGCGCGCCTCCGCGGAGCGCAGGTTCACGATCAGCGCGCGGAGCATGCCGAGGTAGTTGAGGCCGTCGTGCTTGTAGAACCTGGCGTCCTCGGCGGCGAGCGCCGCGAGGCTCATCGCCGGCGGGATCTCGGTGACGGGCACGAGGGTCCGGCGCTCGACGAAGAGCTCGCCGATCACCGTGCCGTCGCGCGCGAGGAACCGCGTCACCTGCGGCGGACTGTAATTTTTCAGCTCCGCCGTTGTCGGCAGTTCGGCTTCGTAGTGCCGGACGACGAGGAAGAACGCGATGACCGCGGCGACGGCCAGGCAAGCGAGGGCGATCGCGAGCCGCTTGCCCCAGCGGACGAGCTGGGGGCGGAGCGGCGGCCTGGGTCTGGCGCCGTGGGGCTTCCGCTGGAAGACCGCGCGGAGCGCCGCGAGGGCCGCGCGGAGCGCCGCGGCGGCCCGCGCCCGCAGCGGGTGCCCGGCCGAGGGCGGTGCCGCCGGCGGGCTCCCCGGCGCGGGCGGCGTCGGCGCGGCGTGCTGGGGCGACCAGCGCCGCGTCGGTGCGCGCTCGCTCGGCGTCGGGTCGGAGCTCGCCGCGCCTGCGTCGTACGGCAGCGTGGGCTCCAGCGGGGCCGGGCGGGCGCTCGGCCCTTGTTGGAGGCCGGGCGCCTGGGGCAGCACGGCGGGTCGTCGCGGGGGATCCGAGGCCATGAGTCAGCGCGCCGGGGTCAGCAGCGCCATGACGGCGCAGGTGAGGTGTTCCGAACGCGCCACGGTATCACGAGCCGGACGCCGGCTTGGATTACGGCCGCACCGGGGTTGAGCCTCGCTGAGCCGAGAGCGCCAGCACCAGGGTGAGCGACGTGCCGTTCCGGCCCGCGTCGATGAATCCAAGGCGCCGGTACAGGCGAGTTGCAGGGTTGTCCGGCGAGACGCTCAGCGAGATCGCCGGATAACGGTTCCGTGCCGTGTCCAGCAGGGAGGTGAGCAGCCGAGTGCCCAGCCCTCGTCCCCGGTGCTGGGGCAGGAGCGCGATCGCGAGCTCCGGGGTCTCGTCGTCGACGTGGCCGTACCCTCGCAGCGCGCCGGTGAGCCGCCGGAGCCAGGCGGCGCCTGCGGCCTCGCCCTCCTGGAGCGCCACGACGCCCAGATCGTCCAGCTGTCCCCAGCCTTGCACGTACCTGGAGAGCTCGGGCCGGTGCACGATGTCCCGCGGAGGCGGCGGGCTGCCTTCCGGGACATGGATGGCCTGGTAGAGCATCTCCCAGAGCAAAGGCTCGTCGGCCGGGGTCAGGAGGCGAATCATGAGCCTTCCGGGGATCCCGTCGCCGGCGCTCGTGCTCCAGCCTGGCCCACCGCTCCTCGCTCGCCCCCTCGGGGGCTGTTTCAGCGCGCAGGCCGGACTGTCATCCTTGCGGAGGTGAGGACGGGATTCGAACCCGCGTATAACGGTTTTGCAAACCGTTGCCTAACCACTTGGCTACCTCACCGACTGTTCGAAGCGGCGGGAGGTCATGCCTCATTTCTACCCAGCTGTCAACGCCTTCACCGCCGCCCTCACCCGCATTTATGCGCCCGGGCGGCCTTTACGGGCGCTTCGCCTCCGTGAGCCGGCGGAGGCCTGCCGCTTCCCGGCTTCCTCGAGCCTCGAGCCGGCCTCCGCCCCCCGGAATACGCCCCTTACCGCTCCCGCTCGCTCCGCCGCTCCCCCCGCGCCCCCGGCTTCCGTGCCCGTGCCCGTGCCCGTGCCCGTGCCCCGAGCGTCCGCCCGAGGTAGCTGGCCGCGTAGGTCGCGAGCCGCGTCGCCTGGAGCAGCCCGCGCGGCACGATCCCCTTCCCCGTCTGGAACGGGTTGAAGCGAAGCGTGTTCTGGTCGATGTCCACCGGCTCGTACAGCTCGATATCGGCCACGGCCATCCAGCGCGCGCGCGCTCCCCCGCGCCTGATCTCGAGCCGCAGCAGCGCGAGCCCCGCCGCCGCAGCGCGCTCCAGCTTCTCCCGGCGATTGCCCTTCGTCGTCGATGCGCGCAGCGGCACCAGGCGGAACTTCGCGCGACCGAAGCCCTCCACGTCGAACGGCAGCTGCGCGTAGTAATCGTTGTCCAGGAAATCACGCCTCCTCGTCGTGAAGATGGCGATCGGAAGCAGCGACAATCGGCGCGCGCTCAGGAAGATGAGATCCTGATCGCCGGCGCTCGCCGTCGGCGTCACCTCTTCGCTGGTCCGGAAGCGCACGGCGACCCCCAGCACGTCCGGGCGGCGCTCGCCCTTGCCGCCCCGCCACCGCCAGATCCCGCCCGACAGCCGCACCAGCGCCGGCCCCGCCAGCCGCTGCGCCAGCGCACCGACCTCGCCCTCCATCGCGAGCGCCTTCACCCCCGCGCAGTAAACCACGCCGTCGGGATGGAACAGCCTCGCTCCCCGGACGAGGCTGCCCTGCCAGACGAGAGGAGACAGGGCTCCCCCGATCGCACGCCCAATCGCTTCAAAGAACCGCATGGTGCCCCCCTCGCTCCAACCTGGAGCGCAGGCGGCCCATCGCAAGCTGGGCGAAGCCCGACGGCGCCTTTCGCTATCGCTCGCCCGGCGAGGCCTCCCATCGAGGCGGGAAGGCATGAAGATCCTCAAGCGCCTCTCCCCGCCTTCCTGCTCGGCGGAAAGACCCAGCCCGACAGCGCGCCTGTCGCCGCGCTCACCCGGGGCGGAGCGCCGAGATCTGCTGTCTACCGCGCGGGCGCGTCACCCTGCGCCGGCGTTCGCCTTCTCGAGCTCCGGGCCGATCTCGCGCTGCGCCCGGTGCTCGATCAGGCGCTTCACCACGAGCGTGAGGAGCGCGAGAAGGACGAGCAGCGAGGCGACAGCGAACGCCGCCGAGAAGTGGAACTCGTTGTAGAGCACCTCGACGTGCAGCGGCATCGTGTTGGTCTGCCCCCGGATATGGCCGGAGACGACCGACACCGCGCCGAACTCGCCCATCGCCCGCGCGTTGCAGAGCACCACCCCGTAGAGCAAACCCCACTTCGCGTTGGGGAGGGTGATGCGGAAGAACATGCTCCACCCGCTCGCGCCGAGCGACAGCGCCGCGTGCTCCTCGTCGGCCCCCTGGCTCTCCAGGAACGGGATGAGCTCGCGCGCGACGAAGGGAAACGTCACGAACGTGGTCGCGAGGATGATCCCGGGGCGATCGAAGATCACCTGGATGTCGTGCTCCATGAGCCAGGGGCCGATCACCCCGTGCGCCCCGAACAGGAGGACGAAGATCATGCCGGAGATCACCGGCGAGACCGCGAACGGCAGGTCGATCAGCGTGACCAGCAGGCTCTTGCCGGTGAACTCGAAGCGCGCGATCGCCCAGGCCGCGGCCACGCCGAAGACCAGGTTGAGCGGCACCGCGATGAGCGCGGTCGTGAGCGTCAGCTCGATGGCGGCCACGGCGTCCGGCGCGGTGATCGCCCGCCAGTAGCCCGAGAGGCCGTCCTTCAGCGCCTCGATGAACACCGCCACGACCGGCAGGAAGAGGAAGAACCCGAGGAACGCGAGCGCCACCGCCGTGAGCGCCCAGCGCACAAGCGGGGGCTCGGAGGTCGCGCCGCGCACCGCCCCGCGCGACCGCACCCGCAGCTTGCCCGCCGCGCCCGCCATTACGACGCGACCCCGGACGCGCCCGGGCCCGTGGGCGCCGCGCGCGGCGCCTCGACCGGGCTCCGCGACGAGACGCGCGCGCCGCTCCAGGACTGGAGCCGGTTGATCACGAACAGGAGCACGAAGGAGCAGAGCAGCATCACGAGCGCGAGCGCCGTCGCCCCCGCGTAGTCGTACTGCTCGAGCTTCGTCATGATGACGAGCGGCGTGATCTCGGTCTTGAAAGGCATGTTCCCCGAGATGAACACGACCGACCCGTACTCGCCGAACGCCCTCGCGAACGACATCGCGAAGCCGGTGAGGATCGAGGGCCAGAGCGCCGGCAGGAGGATCCGACGGAAGATCTGGAAGCGGCCCGCGCCGAGCGACGCCGCCGCCTCTTCCTGGTCCACCTCGAGCTCCTCCATCACCGGCTGGACCGTCCGCACGACGAACGGGAGCCCCACGAAGGTGAGCGCGATGACCACGCCGAGACGGCTGAACGCGCTCTGGATCCCGAGCGGGTAGAGGAACTGGCCGACCCACCCCTGCTGCGCATAGATGGCCGTGAGCGCGATGCCCCCGACCGCCGTCGGGAGCGCGAACGGTAGATCGACGAGCGCGTCGACGATCGACTTGCCCGGGAAGCTGTAGCGCACGAGCACCCACGCCACGAGCACGCCGAAGACCGCGTTGATGCCCGCCGCGATCAGCGACGCGGCGAAGCTGATCTTCAAGGAGGCGATGGCGCGCGGAGAGCTCACCACGGCCCAGATCTCGCTGGGCGAGAGCGTCGCTGTCCTGAGGAAGATCATCGACAGCGGGACCAGCACGAGCAACGACAGGTACGTTACCGTGATCCCCATCGCGAGCCCGAAGCCGGGCAAAACGCTCTGTCGCCGCCAGAGGAGAGCCACCGAAATTTACTTGCCGGTCTGGTAGATCTGGTCGAAGACGCCGCCGTCGGAGAAGTGCGCCTTTTGAGCTTTTTGCCACCCGCCGAACACCTCGTCAATCGAGAAGAGCGCGACCTTCTGGAACGCCCCCTCCGACTCGGCCGCCGCGAGGACCGCCGGATGGCGCGGGCGGTAGAAGTGCTTCACCGCGATGCGCTGCCCCTCCTCCGTGTAGAGGAAGTTGAGGTACGCCTCCGCCGCCGCCCTCGTGCCGCGCTTGTCGACCACCTTGTCGATCACCGCGACAGGAGGCTCGGCGAGGATGCTGATCGACGGCACGATCACCTCGAACTTGTCCTTGCCGCTCTGCTTCACCGCGAGCAGCGCCTCGTTCTCCCAGGCGACAAGGACGTCGCCGAGCCCACGCTCGACGAACGTCGTGGTCGAGCCGCGCGCGCCCGTGTCGAGGACGGGCACGTTCTTGAAGAGACGGCCGACGAAGTCCTTCGCTCTGGCCTCGTCGCCGCCCGCTCGCTTCAGCTCGTACCCCCACGCGGCGAGGTAGTTCCACCGCGCGCCGCCGGAGGTCTTCGGGTTCGGCGTGATGACCGCGACGCCCTCCTTCACGAGATCGTCCCAGTCCTTGATGCCCTTCGGGTTGCCCTTGCGCACCAGGAAGACGATTGTCGACGTGTAAGGAGCGCTGTTGTCCTTGAGGCGCGCCTGCCACCCCTCCTGGAGACGACCGCTCGGCACGAGCGCATCGACGTCATAGGCGAGCGCGAGCGTGACCACGTCCGCCTGGAGCCCGTCGATCACCGAGCGGGCCTGCTTGCCCGAGCCGCCGTGCGACTGCTTGATGGTGACGTCCTGTCCGCTCTGCTCCTTCCAGCGCTTCGCGAAGGCGGCGTTCACCTCTTCATAGAGCTCACGCGTGGGATCATAAGAGACATTCAGGAGCTCCACCGAGCCCGATTTGCCCGCCTCGTTCTTCGAGCACCCGGCCAGCGAAAGCACGCAGCAGAGCGCCATGATCAAGCATCGCATTGGTCGTACTCACTCCGTTATCCGGTGGCCAAAAACCGCGCTTCCCGCTGCGCGAGCGCGTCGAGGAGCTGCTGGAAGCGCGAGGCGCCGCAGCGGCGCGCCATGAAGGCCGCGCGGCCGAGCTTGTTGCAGAGCTTCTTGGCGAGCAGCACGCCGCCATGGCTGTTCACATCGGTGAGCAAGATCACAAGATCGGCTCGCTCGATGGCCGCCCGCAGCTCGGCCGCCCCGCGGCCCCCCGTGTTGCCCGTATGAAACTCCAGATGGTGCCCGGCCTGCAGCGCCATCCGCTCCAGCTGCGCCTGGTTGCGATCCAACCCACCAATCCAGGTGATCCGCATCGCGCCGTCTCCTTGCTACCCGCAGCGGGTAACCGCCGCTATAGCGGACATATCTCACGCTAAAGCAGAGGGCGCAAGGAAGATCTGACAGTATAGCGGACGACACGTCTTGGATACCGGAGGGACACGGGGCCGCTGGAGCTCGTGAAACGGGGGGCTACCCGCGCGATCCGTAGGTCATGACGAGGTACATGACGGCCTCGGAGCTGCCCAGGTTGCGGTAGCTGTGGGGGCTGTCGGCCTCGAACAGGATGGCGTCGCCAGTCTCGAGGACGCGCCGCTCGCCGGCCACGATGATCTCCACCGAGCCCTCCGTGACGACCAGGTTCTCGGAGGTGCCGGGGGCGTGCGCCTCGGCGTTCTCCACCGAGCGCGGCGCGAGGCGGAGCTCGTAGAACTCCACGTTGCGCGGCCGGTCCGTCGGGAAGAGCGCCCGGGAAGAGAAGTCGCCGTCGCGCGAGCGCAGGATGCGCGCTTGCGAGGCCTGCATGACGGTCGTGACGGGCGAGGCCGCCTGGCTCATCAGCGCCGAGAAGGGGACCCCGAGGGCGCGCGCGATCTTCCAGAGGACGTTGATGGTCGGCGTGCTCTGGCCCAGCTCGATCTGCCCGAGCATCGCCCGGCTCACCCCGGACGCCTTCGCCAGGCGCTCGAGCGACAGGCCGCGCTCGGCCCGGAAGCGCTTCAGGTTGGAGGCGACGACCGGCGTGAGGTCCGAGGCGTCGTCGAGCACCGGGTCGTCAACGCCCGGATCGCTCGCCGGGGGCGGCGGCGCCTCGGGGGTCGCCGGTCGCGCGGATGACTGAGCTCTGCGTGCCTTCACTGGAGGCGTATCCGCCATGGTGGAGGCCGCGCGTCAAGCAAGCGAGCGCCGAGGGCGCTCAGGCGCCGTCGGAGACAGCGTCCGCCACCGCGCGCCGGGCCGGTGATGGGCCAGGCGCCGGGGGCGCGACCGCGGGCGCCGCCGCGGGGAGCGCGGCGCGGGCGGTGTGGCCGGTGATGAGCCGGGCGCCGCGCTTGAAGGTGATGTACTGCCACATCCACGCGAACATGACGGCGAAGCGGTTCTTGAAGCCGATGAGGAAGAGCACGTGGACGCCCAGCCAGGCGAGCCACGCGAGCGTGCCGGACATCTGCAGGCGCCCGACCTTCGCGATGGCGCGCGAGCGGCCGATGGTCGCCATCGTCCCCTTGTCGCGGTAGGCGAACTGCCCGCGCGGCAGGCCCTCGAGGTCGCCGAGGATGCAACGCGCGACGAAGCGCCCCTCCTGGATCGCGGCGGGGCTGAGGCCGGGCACGTCGACGCCGTTCCTGTCGCGGAGCAGGGTCATGTCGCCGATCGCGAAGGCGTTCGGGTGCCCGGGCAGGGAGCAGTCCGGCTCGATCTTCACGCGGCCGATGCGATCGAGCTCGACGCCGAGCGAGCGCGCGAGCGGGGTGCCGCGGACCCCCGCCGCCCAGATGACGGTCGCCGCGAGGAGGCGCTCGCCGTCCTCGAACTCGACCCCCTGCTCGTCGATGGCCCGGAAGCGACGGCCCTTGATGACCTCGACCCCGAGCGACGTGAGCTGCCGCTCGGCGCTCTCCGAGAGGCCCTCGGGGAAGGCCTGGAGGATGCGCTGGCCGATCTCGACGAGCAGCACGCGCGAGAGCGAGGCGTCGAGGGAGCGGAAGTCGCGCGCGAGGATGTAGCGCGCGAGCTCGGCGAAGGCGCCGGCCATCTCGACGCCCGTGGCGCCGCCGCCGATGACGACGAACGTGAGCAGCCGCCGCCGCACGGCGGGGTCCTCCTCGCGCTCGGCGGCCTCGAAGGCGAGCAGCATGCGCTCGCGGATGGTGAGCGCCTCGTCGAGGTTCTTGAGCGCCGGCGCGAAGCGGGCCCACTCCTCGTGGCCGAAGTAGTTGTTCGCCGCGCCGACCGCGAGGATCAGGTAATCGTACTCCATCGCGTCGGCATCGACGGTGATGCGCCGACCGGCGAGGTCCACGCCCGTCACCTCGCCGAGCAGGACCCGGACGTTGCGCTGGCGCGACAGGACCGATCGGATCGGAACCGCGATGTCGGCCGGCGAGAGGCTGGCGGTGGCCACCTGGTAGAGCAGCGGCTGGAACAGGTGGTGATTGGTCCTGTCGACGAGCGTGACCCGGACGGGCGCGTCGCGAAACGCCTTCGCCGCGTTCAGGCCGCCAAAGCCTCCGCCGACGATCACGACGTGGGGCTCTTTCGCGGTCGATGCCATGGTGCCTCCTGGCGAGGAACGCTTCCTCGGTGGCACGCCGATGGTAGGGGCCGCCGATCAGTGCGGCAAGCGGGCGCGATCTGCGTCGGTCTGCGCGTCGATCTTCGCGTCGTTCGCGTCGTTCCCGTCGTTCGCGTCGATCCTCGGGCCTCCGGACTCGCCGCGTAGCGCCTCGGCGAGCAGCTTCCGGCCGCGGTGCAGGCGGCTCATGACGGTGCCGACCGGGACGCCCAGCCGCGTCGCTGCGTCCTTGTAGGACATCTCCTCGAGGTCCACGAGCACGACGGTGTCGCGGAAGGTCGGCGGGAGCGTCGCGAGCGCGCGCCGCACGCCGGGCGACAGGAAGTGCACCTCGGCGCGACGCTCCGGCGCGGTCCACGCGCACGGGTCGGTCGCGAGCACGTCGAGGGCGTTGCGCTCGCGGCGGCTGCGCCGGCAGCGGGTGATGAAGACGCTGAAGAGGATCTGATGCACCCACGCCCGCAGGTTGGTCCCACGCTCGTAGCTCTCCGCGAACCGGATGGCGCGCTCCACCGTGTCCTGCACGAGATCCTCCGCCGTCGCGGGCGATCGGGAGAGCCGCAGGGCGCGGCCGAAGAGCTCCGGTGTCATTTCGACAAGACCCCGGAGCAGCTCGTCGACCGCCGCCCGCGAGCCCTCGCCCGGCGCCGTCCGGGCCGCGCCGAGCGACGGCCCGCGCCCGGCCGCGCGTGTCACGCCGGGCGACAGCGGCGCTGGGTTCGGGGACCGGGCGGGGACATGGGCAGCGTGGACAAGCATGGCGGGACCTCCTGCGGATCGACCCTGGCAAGGCAGGTGCCACCGAGCGGACCGCGCGAAGGACGCGAAAGGCGCTGGATGGCGCGGGCGGAGGCACGCGGGCGCGTGTCAAATCGACAGCAGGTCGCCGAGGCTCGTCAGAGTGGCGAGCCGACCCGCGGCGCGGGAGCAGGCCGAGCACCAGGCCGCCCGCTTCGGGCGCGGGCGGCGCAGGCATCGGGTTCGTCTGGCTGGGCTGGGCAACGGGCACATCAGGATCATCGCTGGCTGAAGCAAGGTCGCGCTGCAGTCGACCCTCGAGGTGCTGCCCTGCGGCGCATCCTCGACGTCGATCCGGGCGCTGGAGCGCGGCTCCAGGGGCGTGCGATGCTCCTGCCATGAGCAATATCGCGGTTCTCGGATCAGGGATTGTCGGGCAGACGCTGGCGGACGGTTTTCTCAGGCACGGTCACAGCGTCATGCGCGCCACGCGCCAGCCCTCGAAGCTCGCGACCTGGCTGGCGGACGCGGGTGCGAAGGCGACGGTGGGGACGTTCGCGGAGGCGGCGCAGTTCGGCGAGCTCGTCGTGCTCGCCGTGAAGGGGACCGCCGCGGAGCAGGCGATCGAGCTCGCGGGCCCCGGGGCGCTCGCGGGGAAGACGGTCATCGACGCGACGAACCCCATCGCGGACGAGCCGCCCGTCAACGGGGTGCTCAAGTTCTTCACGGGGCCGAACGAGTCGCTGCTCGAGCGGCTCACCCGGCGCGCGCCCGACGCGCATTTCGTGAAGGCCTTCTCGTGCGTCGGCAGCGTGTGGATGGTCAATCCGGACTTCGATGGCGTGCGGCCGACGATGTTCATCTGCGGCGACGACGCCCGCGCGAAGAAGGAGGTGGAGGGCATCCTCGACGCCTTCGGGTGGGAGACCGAGGACCTGGGGAGCGTGGAGGCGGCGCGCGCGATCGAGCCGCTCTGCATGCTCTGGTGCATCCCCGGCCTGCTGAACAACCGCTGGACGCACGCGTTCAAACTCCTGAAGAAGTAGCCGGGCAGCTCAAGCGAGGAGGACAGGAATCGTCAAGGCGCCAAGAGAAGAGAGCAAGTCATCAGGACGCCAAGATAAAGAGAGCTTCTGGGTCCTCCTGGCGTCCTTGGCGTCTTGGCGGTTCAATTCTCGCTCGAGCAAACTGATCGGTGGATTAGACGTGCCCGGACAGCGGATCGCCTCCGGCGGCCAGCGCGGCGATCAGGCCGGGGACGAGCTCGGCGAGCTCGCTCGCGAGCAGCCCCCGATCGCTGCCCGTCTGCGCGCTCCACACGTCCCCGGCGAGCGCGTGGATCAGCACCCCCGCGCTCGCGGCGGCGGAGGGATCCATCGAGCACAGGAGGGCCGCGATCATCCCGGTCAGGACGTCGCCCGAGCCGGCGGTGGCGAGCGCCGGGTTGCCCGCCATGCAGATGAGCATGCGGCCGTCCGGGAGCGCGATGATCGTGCGCGCCCCCTTCAGCAAGACGATCGCCCGGGTCAGCGCCACCGCCTCGCGCACCGCGCCGAAGCGGTCCTCCTCGACGGCCCGCGCGCTCCGGCCCAGCAGCCGGCCGAGCTCGCCGGCGTGCGGCGTCAGGATGAGGCTCCCGCGCGCGCTCGCGAGCGCCTCGGGGCGGCCGGCGAAGTGCGTCAGGGCGTCCGCGTCGACGACCTTCAGGCCGTCCCAGCCGAGCACGACGTGATCCACCGCGACCCGCGCCCGCTCGTCGAGGCCGAGGCCCGGGCCGATCGCGACCGCCCGCCGCCCGGCGAGCGCGCCGTCGAGCGACGCCGCGATGCAGGCCGGATCGATCGCGGTCGTCATCAGCTCCACGACGCGCGACTCCATCGCGGGCGCGGCGTCCGCCCAGGTGCAGATCGTCACGAGGCCCGCGCCCGTGCGCATCGCCGCGCGCGCCGTCAGCAGCGCGGCGCCGAGCTTGCCGGACGAGCCGGCGATCACGAGCACGTTGCCCGCCTGGTGCTTGTAGATGGTCGCCTCGCGCGGGCGCAACGACGCGCCGATCGTCTCCTTGCGGATGACCTCCGCGACGTGCCCCACCTCGGCGAGGATCGGCCGGTCCGGGACGCCGAGATCGACCACGTGGACGTTGCCCGCGAGCCGCGCGCCCTCGGGCGTGAGCAGGCCGATCTTGAGGTGGCCGAACGTGACGGTCTCGTCGGCCTGCACCGCGGCGCCGAGCGGCGCGCCGCTGTCGGCGTCGAGGCCCGAGGGCACGTCGAGCGCGATGCAGAGGCAGGTCACCGTGTTGAGGACGCCGATGACGTCGGCGAGGTGGCCCTCGATCGGGCGAGCGAGGCCCGTGCCGAAGATGGCGTCGACCACGAGGTCGGCCTCCGCGAGCGTGGCCTCGAGCGGGGCGAGCGACGCGCCAGGGGGGAGCTCGGTCAGCGCGCCTCCGAGGTCGACGTACGCGTCGTGGTTGATGCGGCTGTCGCCGGTGACCTTCTCGGACGGGGCGGCCAGGAAGACCTGGACCTCGGCGCCGCGGGCGAGGAGGTGGCGCGCCACGACGAAGCCGTCGCCGCCGTTGTTGCCGGCGCCGCAGACGACGACGACGCGGGCGTGGAGCGGGTACGTCGCGGGCTGCCCGGGGCTCGGGACGTGCCGCACCGGGAACGAGCGGAGCCGCGCGGCGCGGGCATCGTCGGCGTCGCGGCGGCCGTTCGGCGGCGGCGGGAGGCTCCCGGAGCGAGGGCCGCCTCCGGAGGGCAACGTCGCCGGCCAGCGCGCCTCGATGATCGCCGAGATGACGTCGGCGGCGCCGCGGCCCGCGTTCTCCATGAGGACCACGCCGGGGACGTGGCAATGGTGGATCGCGTGCTTGTCGAAGGCGCGCATCTGCGCGCGCGAGAGGACCGGAATCACGAGCGCTCTTTCCCTTCGTCGTCCAGGCTGGATCGGACTTCGCCGTCCTCGTCATTCATCGTCGGGGATCGGACTTCGCCGTCCTCGTCATTCATCGTCGGGGATCGGACTTCGCCGTCCCCTTCTAGGATCACCACCGCCGCCGCCACGCCGGCGTCGTGCGTGATCGACAGGTGCACCCGCTTGACGCCCATGCGATCCGCGAGCGCGCGCGCCGGGCCGTGGAGCGCCATCGTCGGCGGCGTGCGCGGCGCGCCGCGCACCTCCAGGTGGTGCCAGCCGACCCCCGGCGCCCCGGCCAGCGCCTTCACAACCGCCTCCTTCGCGGCGAAGCGGCCCGCGAGCGCCGTCGCCCGGTCGACACGGTGCGCGAGCGAACGCCGCTCGGGCACGGACAGCACGCGCTCCCAGAACCGCTCCCCCCATCGCGCGAGCGCCTCCTCCATGCGTCCGATGCCGCAGACGTCGATGCCGATGCCGAGGATCATGCAGTCACCTCGAGAGGCCGGCAGCCCGGCCCGGCGGCCGGCGGCGCCGCGGCGCCCTCGCGGGCGGCGCTCGCCCCGATGCGATCGGCAGAAGAGAGACGCAGGGGGAAGGCCATGAGGCGACTCTACCCTATTCAATCGCGACGCCCCGTGAAACGCGAGCCGCCTCTCGCCCCGATCGCGGAGAAACGCCCTCGCGGGCCGCGCGCCGGCGGGGCGGAGGCCCGGTGCGAGGCAGGCGGCCGCGGCCCGAGGCGCCGCGCTGCCGACGGCGAGCGCGGCGAGCGCGCCAGCGCGGCATCGCGCGTCGCGCGTCCGAAACGCGCCGATCGCGGCTAGCATCCACGCGGCGCCCATGCAGACAGCCCTCGATCTGACGGTCATGCTCCCGCAGAGCGCCTACGACTACGGCGAGCGCTCGTCGGGCGAGGCCCACGGCGTGGTGCTGACCAAGCCCCACGTCGTGAATCTCATCCTCGATCTCGCGGGCTACACGGCGGACCGGGATCTCGCGTCGCTGTCGCTGCTCGAGCCGGCCTGCGGCCACGGCGCCTTCCTCGTCCCCGCCGTCGAGCGGCTGATCCAGTCGGCGCGCCGACACGACCGCGATCTCCTGCAGATCGAGTCCGCCATCCGGTCGTACGACATCGCGCGAGATCACGTCGACCGCTCCCGCCTCGCCGTCGCCGGCGCGCTCGCCCGGCTCGGGCTGCCCCACGGCGACGCGCGACGCCTCTCGGAGGCCTGGATAGCCCACGGCGACTTCCTGCTCACCAGCCAGGGGCGCCGCTTCGACGCGGTGGTCGGCAACCCACCCTACATCCGGATCGAGCAGCTCTCGCCCGAGCTGCAGGAGGAGTATCGCGACCGGTACAGGTCGCTCTACGACCGCGCCGATCTCTACGTCGCCTTCATCGAGCGCGGCCTCGACCTCCTCGCGCCCGGCGGGGTCCTCTCCTTCATCTGCGCCGACCGGTGGACCCTCAACCGGTACGGCGCCCCGCTCCGCCGGATGCTCTCGAGGTGGTTCCGGGTGCAGTGCTATATCGATCTGCACAGCGCCTCCCCGTTCGAGTCCGACGTCGTCGCCTATCCGTCGATATTCGCCGTGTCGCCCGGCAAGACGGGGAGCGTCCCTGTCGCGACGCTCCGCACCGCCTCTCCGGAGGAGTGCGAGGCCGCGTCCGCCGCGCTTCGGCGCGCGGAGGGGGGCGCGCCGGTGCGCGGCGCCGGCGTCGCCGTGTCGGAGTACCCCTCCTGGTTCGAGGGGGACGACCCGTGGGTGCTCAGCTCACCGGAGCACCTCGACGCCCTGCGCGCCCTCGAGGCGCGCTTCGCGCCGATCGAGCAGGTGGGCGGGACCCGCGTCGGCATCGGCGTCGCCACCGGGAGCGACAGGATCTACATCGTCGGCCACGGCGACGATGTAGATATCGAGCGCGACCGCCTCGTCCCCCTCGTCATGCGAGACGATATCGAGGACGGCCGCATCCGGGACGCCGGGCGGTTCGTCATCAACACCTTCGGGGACGACGGCAAGGTGGTCAATCTCGAGGAGTACCCGAAGCTCGCCGGCTACCTGCGCGCCCACGAGGCCGACGTCAGGAAGCGCTACGTCGCCGGGAGGAACGCCGCGAGCTGGTTCCGCACCATCGATCGCGTCTATCCAGAGCTCGCCTCCATCCCGAAGCTCCTCATCCCCGACATCGCAGGATCCAACGAGGTGGTCTACGAGGAGGGCAGGTTCCACCCGCACCACAACCTCTACTTCATCACGTCGGAGGGCTGGGACATGGAGGCGCTCGGCGGGCTGCTCAGCTCCAGGGTCGCCCTCTTCTTCGTGTGGTCCTACGCGGTCAAGATGCGCGGCGGCTACCTGCGCTTCCAGGCCCAGTACCTGCGGCGCATCCGCCTGCCCCCGCCGGAGAGCGTCGCCGAGGCGCTGATCAGCGATCTACGGAGCTCCTTCCGGCAGCGCGACTTCCACCGTCTCGACGCGCTCGCGCTGCGCGCCTATGGCATCGACGCGCTCCCGGGCTTCAGCTTCGTCGACACGCGGCGCTAGCGCGCTATCTGGCGTCGGGCGCGGCGTGATACCTTCGCGCTCCCACACAGCGTTCGCGGGCGAGGGACGAACGGATGACGGCGGAGAAGATCGAGTGCGCTAGCCGTATCGAGGCGGTCGTCGTGTACGCGCGCGGCGCGATCGTCACCCGCCGCGTCGAGCTCGCGGAGCCGCTCCCTCGCGGAGCGATCGAGATCGCGGTGCCGGGGATCACGCCGCTGGCCGAGCCGGGGAGCTTCCGCGCGCTCGTGGCGGCGGCGGGCGCCTCGCCGGACGCGGCGGCCGCGCCGCGCGAGGTCGTCGGCGTGCGGGCGCGGCTCGTCGTGCCCCCGGCGCCCGTCTCGAGGAGCGCGCTCTCGGCGCAGCTCCGCGAGCTCGAGCTCGCGATCGAGCGCCTGTCGGCCGAGCACGACCACCTCCGCCGCTGGCGCGACCAGCTCGCGGCCGTCGCGCTCGATCCGGAGCTCGCGCGGCGCTTCCGGCCGGGCGACCCGGCGGCCCGCATCCGCGACGCGCTCGCGGTGAGCGGGCTGCTCTCGGACGAGCTCGCCGCCCTCGACAGCCGCACCGCGACGCTCGAGGCGGAGCTCGAGCGCGCCCGCGAGCAGCTCCTCTCCGCGCAGCTCGACGCCGCCCAGGCGACCCGCGGCGAGGTCGAGGAGCGCGCCCCGGCGCGCCTCGACGTGGTCGTGCGGCTCGCGCCCGCGCGCGGCGGGGCAGGCGGCGAGCCGGCGCTCCGTATCGAGTACGCCGTCGGCGCCGCGCGGTGGTGGCCCGCCTACGCGGCGCGGTTCTCGCGCGGCGCGACGGAGGTCGCCCTGCAGCTCGACGCCCTCGTCGCGCAGGCCTCCGGCGAGGACTGGCAGAACGTGCGCCTCGCGCTCGCCACCGCCGATCTCGTGCAGGACACGCGGCTGCCGGAGCTCGCCTCGCTGCGGCTGAGCCGCGCGCAGCGCCCCCCGCGCCGCGGTTACCGCCCGGCGCCGGAGGGGCTCGACGCCCTGTTCGAGGGGTTCGACCGCTTCGTCGCCGCCCTCCCCCAGCCCGCCGCGGGAACCACGGCCGCCCCGGGTCAGCTCCTGCCCGCGTCCGACGAGATCGACGACAACGACGACGACGAGCCCACGCTGAGTCGGCCCGTGCCGAGCCAGGCCAGAGAGGAGCTGCGGGAGGCGATGGACAGGATCGCGCCGCCACCCGGCGGGGCCGCGCCGCCGCCACCGACGACGTGGCCGGAGCGCGGCTCGGCCCCCGAGCCGCCCCCGGTGCCGGCCGCTGCGCCGCTCTCCATGCCGCTCCCCGCCCCGGCGCGCAGCAAGTCGCGCGGGCTGTCGCTCCCCTCGTTCGGCGGCGGCTACGGCGGTCCGCCCCCGCCGCTGGCGCTCCAGGCGAGCGCGCCCCAGGCCCCGAGCGCCGCCTCCGCCCGCGTGGCGAGCGCCGAGCGCACGGCGGGTCTGGCCGAGGATTCTCTCGGCCACGACGAGGAGCTCGAAGGCGCCGGCGCGGCCCCCGCGCCGCTCGAGCCCGCGCAGGTCGAACGGTGGCTCGACTTCGACGCGCTGCACCTCCCTGGGACGGGCCCGCAGCGCGGCCGGCTCGCGCACGACCAGCCCGGGCCTTCGAGGCGCGCCGCGCGCCGGGCGCAGATCGACATCGACCACCTCGGCGCCCCGCCCCGGGCCGTGGACCCGCGCGCGTCGCGCGGGCAATTCGATCACCTCTACGCCGGCGAAGGCGCCGCCGACGTGCCGTCGAACGGCAGGCGCCACCGCGTCGCGCTGAGCGCCGCGCGCGCCCCGGCGGCGCCCCGGTTCGTGACCGTGCCGCGCGAGGCCGCCGAGGTCTACCGCGAGGCGCGCGTCGAGAACCCGATCGACGCCCCGCTGCTCGCGGGGCCCGTCGAGATCTTCGTCGACGGCGCCCTCGCCGCGCAGTCCTCGCTCGGTCACGTCGACCGGGGCGGCCTTTTCCGCGCCGGCCTCGGCGTCGAGGAGCGGATCCGGGTCGCGAGGAACGCGCGCGTGGAGGAGTCGAGCGCCGGCCTGCTCGGCGGCTCGCTCGCCGTCGAGCACGCGATCACCATCGATCTCTCCTCGTCGCTCGGCGTGGGCGTCGAGGTCGAGGTCCTCGACCGCATCCCCGTGACGGACGACAAGGACGTCGAGATCAAGCTGCTCTCGTCGCAGCCGAAGGCCGAGCCGTTCACCCAGGAGGAGCTCGGCGAGCCCGTGCGCGGCGGCCTGCGCTGGCGCGTCCCGATCGCGCCCGGCGGCAAGGCCTCGGTCGCCTTCGCCTACCGCGTCGTGTTCTCCTCCAGGAACGAGGTCGTCGGCGGTAACCGACGGGAATAACAGGGGAAACAGGCGCACCATGGCAACGGATGCGAGCGGTTCGGACCGGGCGGAGCGGAGCGCCGGCGGAGGAGATGAAAGCGAGGTGACCGGCAGCGGAGGGCGCGCCGCGGAGGGCGCGCCCCACCCGAGCGCGGCGCGCGTGGTGACGCTGTTCGAGGATCGCGCCGAGGTCGTGCGCGCCGCGCGCGTCGATGTCGCGGCCGGGGCGCAGTGGATCGCGATCGGCGGCGTGTCGGTGTTCGTCGACGAGCGCACCGTGCAGGCGCGCGTCGCGCGCGCTGGGGCCGAGGGCGCGGGCGCCGACGGCCAGGGCGCGGGCGCCGACGGCCAGGGCGCGGGCGCCGACGGCCAGGGCGCGGGCGCCGACGGCCAGGGCGCGGTCCGGGTGACGGCGGCGCGCGTGCGGTGGAGGGCGCACCGGGAGGCGGCGCTCGGGCGCGAGGCGATCGACGCGCTGGAGCGCGAGCAGCGCGAGGCGTCCCGCCGGGCCGGCGCCGCCGAGCGCGCGCGGGACCGGGCGTCGCGCCGCGAGGCGCACCTCGACCAGCTGCTCGCGAAGTGGGCGCAAGCGATGAGCGAGGCCCCGAAGGACGCCGGCGAGCCCGCGCGCCTCGCCTCGTGCCGCGCCGGCGTCGAGGCCCTGCACGCGGCGCTCGCCGAGGCCCTCGGCGCGTCGGCCGACGCGCGCGCGGCGCGGGCGCACGCCGAGGACGACGCCCGGCGCGCCGCGGCGCGGCTGCGCGAGGGGTCGATCGAGCAGCCGCGCTACGAGGCGGTGATCGAGGTCGAGGTGCACGCGCCCGCGCCGCAGCCCATCGAGATCGAGCTGACGTACCGCGTCGCGTGCGCGATCTGGCGCCCCGAGCACCTGGCGCGGCTCTCGGCCCACGCCGCCGGCGCGGGCGGCCCCGAGGCGCAGGGAGCAGGCGGCTCGGTCGAGCTCACCACGTGGGCCGCGGCGTGGCAGGCGACGGGCGAGGCCTGGGAGAACGTCACCGCGCGCTTCTCGACCGCGCGGCCGTCGCGGAGCGCGGAGGCGCCGCTCCTCGCGGACGATGTCCTCCGGGTGCGGCGCAGGGCGGAGGTCGACCGCCGCCGCGTCGTCGTCGAGGCGCGCGACCAGGCGATCGTCACGGCCGGGCTCGGCCGCGGGGCGCGGGCCGTCGACGAGATGCCGGGCGTGGACGACGGGGGCGAACCGCTGATCTTCGAGGCGGCGGAGCCGGTGACCCTCCCCTCCGACGGCCGCCCGACGCGTATCGAGATCGCGCGGCGCTCGGTTCCGGCCGAGCTCGCGCTCGTGCTGTACCCCGAGGCCCACCCCGCGGCGCACCTGCGCGCGACCGCGACGCTGGACGGCGGCGGCGCCGGCGGGAGGCCGCGCCCGCTGCTCGCGGGCCCGGTGAAGGTCGCGCGCGGCGGCAGCCTCATCGGCCGTGCCCGGCTCGACTTCGTCGGCGCCGGGGAGCCGCTCGAGCTCGGCTTCGGCGTGGACGACGCCGTGCGCGTGCGGCGCACCGTCGACGAGGAGCAGGAGACCTCGGCGATCACCGGTAGCCGAAAGATCCGCCGGCGCGTGAAGCTCTCTGTTTCCAACCTCTCCAGCAGCGTGAAGCGGGTGCTCGTCACCGAGCGGATCCCGATCAGC
Source organism: Sorangium sp. So ce590 (assembly GCF_051521365.1). NCBI lineage: Bacteria > Pseudomonadati > Myxococcota > Polyangiales > Polyangiaceae > Sorangium > Sorangium sp. So ce590. Next base: position 531,565 of record NZ_CP150346.1, on the reverse strand, counting down.
GAGGTGGCCGACGTCGAGGTCGCGCTCGGCGAGGCCCCAGGCTGGACCCTCGACGAGAAGGACGGCTTTCTCCGCGGCCGTATCGAGCTGCCGCCGAAGGGGCTGAAGACGATGTCGTTCAGCTACGAGCTCCGCGCCGCCGCGAGCGTGGTGTTGCCTTTTTGACATGCGACCGCCGCCGTCGCGATCCTCGCCGTGAAGCGCGTTGACAGGACGCCGTGCGCTTCTGTAACGGATGGATTCTCCAGCAGCTTCGCTCGCGGAGGAGGAGGATCGCCATGAGGCAGCAGATCGACGGGGCCGTGGTGCTGACCGCGGCCGACGAAGACGTCATGGAGTATTTGCCCAACCGAGGGGTCTTCCTGGCACAGCTGCTGGGAAGGGGGCTCGGACAGGCCTTCGGCTTCTACAAGGGCAAGATGGACCCCGGCTGTGAGATCTCGCGCGAGCTCCACACCGAGACAAGCGAGACCATCTACATTCTGGCCGGCAAGGCGCTCGGCATCGTCGGCGACCGCGAGGTGCCGCTCGGCCCCGGCCAGATGATGCACGTCGAGAAGAACGTGCACCATGGGCTGCGCAACGCGGGCGCCGGGCCGCTCGAGTTTCTCGTCATCGGCCACCCCGACTTCTGACTCGCGCGGTCCGCCCCGTGAGGCGCACCGCCGCCCGACGGCCCGCCTCCGGCGCGGCGGCGCTGCTCGGCGCGGCGGCGCTGCTCGGCGCGGCGGCGGCGCAGGCCGAGCCGGCCGCGGCGGCGCCCGGCGCGGCGGCGCCACAGGCCGCGGCGCCGCCGGAGCGCGCGCGGCGCGAGATCGCGTGGGACCCGCGCTGGACGGGCTTCCGCGCGAGCGAGTACGTGGCCACGGGCCTCCTGGCCGCGACCGCCTTCGGGACGCTGGCCATCCCGCCGTCGGAGGGCCGGTGGACGACCGTGAACGGCTTCGACGGCTCGGCGCGCCACGCCCTGCGCATCCGGAGCGATCGCCAGCGCGAGATGGCGCGGGACGCGAGCGATCTCCTGCTCACGCTGATGACCAACCACCTCGCGGTGGACGCCCTGCTCGTCACCTGGTGGGGGCACGGGCGCGGCAGCGTCGCGTGGGAGATGGCGATGATCGACATCGAGGCGCTCGCGTTCAACGCGGCCCTGAACGGCGTCGTCGCGGGGCTCACGAGCCGCGAGCGCCCCTACCGCGCCGGGTGCACCGGGCCGGAGGAGCAGCAGGACCGCGACTGCCGGGGGAGCAAGCGGTACCGGAGCTTCTTCAGCGGCCACAGCTCGACCGCGTTCACGGCGGCGGGGCTCGTGTGCTCGCACCACGCGCACCTGCCCCTGTACGGCGGCGGCGCGCCCGACGCGCTCGCGTGCGCCGCGTCGCTCGGGACGGCGGCCGCCGTGGCGATGCTGCGGGTCGTCTCGGACCAGCACTTCGCGACCGACGCGCTCACGGGCGCGACCGTCGGCGCCCTCACGGGCTTCGGGCTCCCGTGGCTCCTGCACTACCGCGGCGGCGCCCCGGCGGCGGACGCGCCGCGCGGGGACGGCGTCTCGATCCGCTTCGTGCCCGCGCCGCTCGGCGGAACCCTCGTGGGCAGGTTCTAGCGATGGCGCCGCGCCGCACGCTCGCCGCCGCCGCGGCGCTCGCCGCGCTCGCCCTCCCGCCCGCCGGGGCCCGCGCCCAGGACCCGGCCGACCTGCCGCCGCCCGCCGTCGATCCGCCGCCGGTGCCCTCGGGGGTCGATGTCCTGCAGAAGCGCTCGTACTGGGCGCGGAGCGCGGGCGCGCGCCCGTTCGTCTCCGCGGTCATGGATCTCGGCGTCATCTATTACAGGCCGAGCCTCGCGGTCGGCTTCGGCAAGCCGCACTGGTCCTGGCTCGGGATCGAGGGCTACGCGAGCGTGTCGCCGAGCGGCGGCGCGGAGTACGTGGGCCTCCGCGCGGCGCTGCCCAGCGTGGAGATCCGCGGCGGCGCGCGATACGCCTTCTCGACGAGCCAGTACTTCCTCGAGCCCCGGGCGTCGTACACGCGCAGGGACACCGAGCTCATGCTGGGCCCCCTGTCGCGCTACGTCGCCGCGGAGATCGAGGTGTCGGGCTCGATACCCCTGCTCGGAGGCAACCTGTTCGGCGTGGGGACCGGCTATGCGGTGCTGGGCGCGCCCGAGGGATTCACTCTCTACGAGGAATCGCTCCATACGGTGATGAAGCCGCCGTATCTCTACCGCGCGCGGCTCGGCTTCCTGGGGGAGATGGACCGGTACGGCGAGCTCCGGTTCGGCGCCGCCGCCGAGGTGCTCGGCAACCCCGGCCGCGGCAGCATCATCGTGCGCATCGGCCCGGTGCTGGCCATCTCGCTGACACACCACCTGGACGCGGTCGGGACGGTGATGGTGGTGGCGGCGGCGCCCGATCAGCTCGGCTTGCTGGGCGCGGATCTCGGGCAGCTCGGCCTGCGGTACCGGTGGGCGACCGGCGATCGTTGGCCTGAGTTCCCCTGACGCATGCGCCCGTCGCGGGGCGTGGTAAGCGTCTCGGCATGACCAAGCTCATCCCCCTGACCTTCCTCGCCGCGGCGCTCGCGGCGTGCACCCAGCCCGGCGAGGCCAGCGCGCCCGCGGCGGCCGGCGCCGTCGCGGCGCAGCCCGCCGAGGCGAACGCGGCCCAGGCGCCGGCGACGCAGGCGAAGAACGCGAAGCTCGGCCAGCCCGCGCCCGATTTCACGCTGCCGGACCTCGACGGCAAGCCCGTCAAGCTGGCCGACTACAAGGGCAAGACGGTCGTTCTCGAGTGGTTCAACCCCGGTTGCCCGTTCGTGCAGCTCTCGCACCGCAAGGGCGGCCTGAAGGACGCGCCGGCGCAGCACGCCCAGAACGGCGTCGTGTGGCTCGCCATCAACTCGGGCGCTCCGGGCAAGCAGGGCACCGCCAAGGACGAGAACGCGAAGGCAAAGCAGGAGTTCGGGATGAGCTACCCGCTCCTCGTCGACGAGAAGGGCGATGTCGGGCGCGCGTACGGCGCCGAGCGCACACCGCATATGTACATCATCGACCCGCAGGGCACGCTCGTCTACGCCGGCGCCATCGACAGCACGAAGGGCGGTGAGCCCGAGCCGGGCGAGCAGGTCACGAACTACGTCGATGCGGCGATCGCCGAGCTCGCCGCCGGCAAGCCGATCTCCACGAAAGAGACCGAGGCGTTCGGCTGCACCGTCAAATATTGAGCGACCCGCCAGCGGGCCCATCCCCCGCATCGCAGCTTGACCCACCTCGGCGTCACGTCGCGCGCCCCACAAATAGCGCCACGGACGTAGTCTCCCCCCGTTGATCTCTTTCGTCGCTCGCAGGCCGACAGCGCCCCCGCCACCCGCTCCCGCCGCGTAGGACGTCACCGCACGGGCCGCATCGCACCCGCGCGCCCTCCCCTCCTGGAAGATTCCACGACACGGGGACACGGAACGTCCCGGGTGTTGACATGGACGTAAACCCCGGTTTACCGTTGCACAACAGTTCTGTAACAACATCGCTCGTAGCTCACGTCCCAGGCGAGGCGCTCACTGGCAAGCGACCAGACGGTTCGGGAAGATGGCGAGTCGAGGCCATCGCGCTGGGAGCTGCCGAGGCAGGTGCTGATGCGAAGGTTCATGTCGATGCGCGCGCCGGCGATGGGCCATGCAGCGCGCTGCCGTTCGGGCGCGGTCGTCGCGCCCCTCCTCGGACGGGCTCGGCGCCCCGACCCCGGGGGCCTCCGCCTTCGATGTTGAAGAGGGTCCGACTCATGAGCCGGAGGGGAAGAGCGGGCCCGGAGGGCGCGAAGGCCGCGAGCCCGGTCGACGAGGAGCTCACGTCGAGGTCCGTCCCGCTCGCGCCCCAGAGCGGGCCGTCGCGCACCGCGCCGCCGGGGGGCTCGGGCGCCGCCCAGGACACGGTGTTCGAGTGCGTCGATCCGCCCTCCTCGCGCGTGCCGAGCCGGTTTCCCATCCGCGACTGGGACCGGTACGAGTGCGTGTCTCTCGTCGGCAAAGGGGGCATGGGAACGGTCTACAAGGCCAGGGACCCGCGGCTCCAGCGGTACGTGGCGCTCAAGCTGATCCGGGGCAACGACCCGGCTCTCGCCCAGCGCTTCATCTGGGAAGCGCAGGCCCAGGCCCGCGTCGAGCACCCGAACGTCTGCAAGGTGTACGAGGTCGGCGAGGCGCAGGGCCAGCCGTTCATCGCCATGCAGTACATCGACGGCCAGCCGCTCCACCGCGTGGCGCAGCAGATGTCGCTCGAGCAGCGGGTGAAGATCGTGGCCGACGTGGCGGACGGCCTCCACGCCGCCCACCGGCTCGGGCTGATCCACCGCGACATCAAGCCGGCGAACATCCTTGTCGAGCGGACGGCCGACGGCGCCTTCCGCCCCTACCTCCTCGATTTCGGGCTCGCGCGGGACACGGCCGTGGACGTCCGCGCGACCATGAGCGGCGAGGGGACGCCGGCTTACATGGCGCCCGAGCAGGTGTCCGGGGGCCAGCGCCAGCTCGACCGCCGCACGGACGTCTACTGCCTCGGCGCCACGCTCTACGAGATCCTCGCCGGGCGCCCGCCGTTCGTCGACCCGTCGGTGACAAGCCTCGTCTTGCGGGTCGCGCACGAGCTGCCCGTGCCGGTGCGCCAGATCGACCGGGGGATCCCCCTCGATCTGGAGACCATCGTGATGAAGTGCCTCGAGAAGGAGCCTCAGCGGCGGTACGACTCCGCGAAGATGCTCGCCCTCGATCTCGGGCGCTACCTCGAGGGCGATCCGATCGACGCGCGGCCTCCGAGCCTCGTTTACCGCGCCCTGAAGCGGGCGCGGAAGCACAAGCTCGCGGTCGCGGCGGGCGCCGCGGCGCTGCTCGTGCTCGCGCTCTCGGGCGCCGTCGCCCTCCGCGCGAAGCTCGCCGCCGCGCGCCAGGCCGAGCTCTCGGCGCACGTGGCGTCCCTGGCCCAGGGCTTCGGCCAGGACGGCAAGGAGATGGAGCTGTTCATGCGCTATGCGTACGCGCTCCCCCTCCACGAGGTATCGCGGGAAAAGGAGGTCATCCGCGCGCGCATGGGCGAGATCGACCGGAAGATGCAGGCCATGCGCGAGACCGCGGGCGACCTCGTCGAGGGCCCGGGCCACTACGCGCTCGGGCGCGGGCACCTCGCGCTGCACGAGCCCGAGGAGGCGCTGGCGCACCTCGAGGCGGCGCTCGAGAGCGGGTACGCCGCGCGAGAGGCGAAGTTCGCGGCGGGCCTCGTGCACGGGATGCTCTACAGGAAGGGGGTCGACCGGGCGCGGCGCCTCGCCGACAAGGGGGAGCGGTCCGCGCACCAGCGCGAGCTGGAGGCGCGGCACAGGGCCCCGGCGCTCAAGTACCTGAGGGACAGCGTGAGAGCGGCCGCGGCGCCGTCAGCGTACACCGCGGCGCTCATCGAGCTCTACGAGGGGCGGTTCGACGAGGCCCTCGCCGACGCGCGGCGCGCGTTCGCGCGGTCGCCCTGGGAATACGAGGCGAGGATGCTCGAGGGCGACATCCTGTTCGCGAAGGGGGCGGCGGCGCGCGACCTCGGGGAGCACGCGGCGGCGCTCGCCGAGTTCCGGAGCGCCGTCGTCTCGTACGAGGCCGCGGCGGAGATGGCCGAGAGCGATCCCGACGTCCACGAGGCGGCCGCCCGCGCCCTGAGCGAGATCATGCTGATCGAGTCGCAGCGCGGCGGGGACGCCGAGGCGATCTTCGCGCAGGTCATCGCCCGCTGCGACAGGGCGCTCCGCGCGAGCCCGCGCGCGAGCGGCGCCCACGCGAAGAGGGCCTGGGCCCTCGTGCACCGGGCCAGGCGCGACCTCGCGCGGGGCGCGGACCCGAAGCCGGACCTCGTGCAGGCGATCGCGTCCAGCGAGCAGGCGATCGAGGGGGACCCGTCGGACGCGACCGCGCACGGCGCGATGGGGGCGAGCATCTTCCTCCTTGCGTCCCACGAGAGCGCCCTCGGGGTCGACGTGTGGCCCTCGCTCGGGCGCGCGGTCGAGAGCATGCAGCGGTCGCTCGCGCTCGACCCGAGCTCCTTCTGGGCGTGGAACGACGCCGGCATCGCCTACGGCATGATGGCCGAGCGCACAGCGTCCCGCGGCGCCGATCCCCTCCCCCTCTTCGCGCTCAGCGCGTCGCACACCGAGCGGGCGATCGAGATCGCCCCGAACGACGCGCCGCCGCTCCTCAACCAGGGCTGGTTCTACGCGCAGCGGGCGCAGTACGAGCTCGACCACGGGACGCCGCCCGAGGAGTCGCTCGAGCTCGCCAAGGACAACCTCGAGGCGGCGCTCAGGCTGCGTCCGGACAGCCATCCATCGCATGGCGCCCTGGCCCTGACCTACCTGATCCAGGGCCGGCACGAGCGGCTCGCCGGCGGGAGCCCGGAGGTCTCGCTCGCGCGGTCGCTCGACGGCTACGGCGCGGCGCTGCGCCTCCGTCCGGAGGATCTCGAGGCGCAGCAGGGGGTGGGCCTCGCTCACCTCGAGGCGGCGCGGTGGGCGCTCGACCGCGGCGAGGATCCGACCGCCCCGCTCCGCGCGGCGAGGGGCGCGCTCGATCGCGCCCTGGCCGCGAGGCCGCACAACGCGGGGGCGCTCCTCGCGCTCGGGCACATCGACCTGCTCGCGGCGCGGTGGCTCGCGTCCCGGGGTAGGAGCCCTGCGCCGCCGCTCGACGCCGCGGAGCGCTCGCTGCTCCGCGCCCTCGAGGCGAACGAGCGAAACGCGAGGATCTTCGGCGCCCTGGCCGAGGTCCACCGGCTGCGCGCCGCCTCGCTCGGCCCCGGCCCCCGCGACGTGCGCGCGGAGGTCGAGGCCGGGCTCGCGCTGATCGATCGCGCGCTGGCCATCGATCCGGCGCTCCCCGCGGCGAGCGCCGAGCAGGGCGCGCTGCTCCTGCTGAAGGCGAAGGCGGAGCCCGAGCCGGCGCCGCGCCGGGATCTGGCCCGGCACGCCGGCGCGCGGCTCGATCGAGCGCTCCGCGACGCCCCCCTCCTCGCGCGCGAGTACGCGCGCTTCCTCGACGAGGCGCGGAAGGTCGCGGAGGCGGGCGGGGACCGGCCGTAGCGCTCGCGCTGCCGGGCAGCGCGTGCGCTACCGGCGTTGGGGACGCACGCGCTGCCGGGCAGCGCGGGCTGCGAGCGCTACGGGCGGCGCTTCGGGCGCGACAGCCTGGACATGACCTCGTCGTAGGCCCATTTGACGCGCATGAACTCGCGGGCGTCGCCGCCGCGATCGGGGTGCGTGACCAGCGCGAGCCGGCGGAACGCCCGGCGGACCTCGGCCGCGCCGGCGGCCTCCGTCAGGCCGAGCACCGCGAACGGCGACACGCCGCGCGCGGAGGCGGGCCGCGAGGGGGCGCGCCGCGGCGGATCGGGAGGAGGCGGCGGGGGCGCCTCCTTCCGACCGGCCGCGCGCGGCCTGGGCCAGGGGGGCTCGCCGCGCAGGATGCGCGTCCAGGCCGTCGCCCACGCCGGCTCGATCTCGACGAGCGGGCGCCCGGCGGCGCGCTCGGCCTGCGCCCGCGCCTCCTCCGCGGTCCGCGCGCCGCCCTGGCTCGCGTCCGGCGGGCGGAACGGCTCGCGCGCGGGCTCGGCCGTCCACCAGGCGGCCCACAGGAAGCGGCGGCGGCGCGTCGGGGTCACCGCGTAGACGCCGCGGAGCGGGAGCGTCATCGGGGCCGGGCCCTCAGAAGATCTCGGGGCACCACGGGGCGCGCGCGGCGTGGAACAGGCGATCCGCGCGCTCGATGGCGCCCTCCGAGAGCGCCTCGACCTGGCCGGCGTCGGCGAGGCACCGGAAGGAGACGCCGCCGAGGTACGCCGAGCCGAGCGCCGAGATGTCGAGGCGGACGTCCGGCGCCTCGCTGGTCCGCGCCGCGCGCCGCTCGCCCCCGTGCAGCCGGAAGCGGCCGGCGTTCCCGGGCAAGTCGCGGTCGGTGATCTCGAGCGTGAGCGGCTCGCCGCTGCCGTAGGCGCGCGCCGCGAGCGCGGCCTCGACGTCCACGATGCGCACCCAGAGCCCGTCGCTCGCCGTGAGGCGCAGGCGCCGCGGCTCGACGAGGAGCAGGCCGAGCGGGTGATCCGGCGGCAGGAGGCTCGCCTCGATCCGCTGCGCCAGGTCGAGGTCGAAGAGGTAGCGCCAGACGAGCCGGGTCCCGAGCGGCGTCGCGCCGATCGCCTCGATCACGCGGACCGAGCCGATCGGGATGTTGGACGCGTCCCACCGGTGGTGCACGCAGTAGAGCGCATAGGCCTCCGCGCGCCCGTCGACCTCGATCACGACGCGCTGCAAGGGGCCGCCCCCCTGGCGGGTGAAGTCGTTGTCGGCCAGCCGGCGGACCTGCCACCACACCTGCGACCGCGCGAGCATCCCGGGGACGGACGCGCGGGCGCGCTCCCAGACCGGCGCGAAGGCCTCGAGCGCCTCCGCCTCCCCGAGCAGCCGCGCCCGGCCCTGCGCGCCCGCCTCGTTGCGGAACGCGGTGCGCTCCCGCTCGATCGAGATGGAGCACGCCTGCGACGCGAGGCCGTAGCCGAAGCGGCCGTAGATGGCGCCCTCGGTGGCCCAGAGCGAGGAGATCGGCCGCCCCTCGGCCCGCGCGTCGTCGAGGTGCCGGCGGATGAGGGACGTGAGGATGCCGCGGCGGCGGTGCGTCGGCGTCACCCCGACCGCCGTGAGCCCGGCGACCGGGACGATGCCGCCCGGCGTGGTCATCGTGAGCGAGAACGAGCCGGCGGCCCCGACGAGCGACTCGCCGTCATACGCGCCGAGGCGCGACGTGAGCTCCGGGAGGCGCTTCGCGCCCTCGAGGCGCTCGGGGTCCGGGACCACGCCGAACGCGGTGAGGATGGGCTGACTGAACTCGGCCTGTTGCTCGGCGGTCATCTGCCGGAGCTCGATGTGCATGCGGCCACGATACCAAAGGAGCCGCGCATCCCGGCGCGGAGATCTCCGGCGGCGTCGTGCGCGCGGCGGCCTACGCGCTCAGCCGCTCCCGCTCTCGCGCGGCCGCACGCCGGATGCGCGTCTTCAGCCAGGCCTCGATGAGCGGCCACACCGTGAGCGGCGCGTCCCTTCCGACCACGACGTCGAGGTGGCCGCGCGGGAACTCGCGGTACGTCTTGTCCGACGAGCGGCTGAAATCGTAGGCGGGCTTGACGGACGCCGGCGGCGCGAGGTCGTCGCGCGTGCCCGCGATGATGAGCAGCGGCAGGTCCAGCTGCTCGAACCGCTCGGCGTAACCGAAGAGACTCCCCATGTGGTGGCCGCTCTTCCGCGACGCCGCCGCGTCCAGGAACATGTTCCGGAGCACCGTGATGCTGCCGCTGTCCATGGCGAGCGACATGTGCTGCGTGAGCACCCGGGTCTCCATCGAGCCCGGGACGAACCCCCGGATCGGCAGCGGAAAGATCGGGCTCTCGATGAACGCGCGCACGAACCGGAACGGCTCCCCCCACGCCGACAGCGCCAGCGCGCCCTGCCCGAGCGGGACCCGCTGGTCGAGCGTCAGCATCAGCCGGCCGAGCAGCGCGAGCGCCCGCGACCCGTGCGTGAACAGGTAAGGGCTCCCGAGCGTGACGATCCCGCCCACCGCGTCGCCCATCGTCGGCGCGGCCGCGTAGCTGACGAGGCCCCCGAGCGAGTGCCCGATGAGGTACACCGGCCGCGGCCCCGAGATGCGCCGGATCTCCTCGATCGCCGCCGGCACGTCCTCGCGGACGAAATCGGTCACGTGACCCGGCCGCCGCGCCCCGAGGTGCCGCGACCGCCCGTGCCCCCGCAGATCCAGGTTGAAGACGTCGAAGCCCGCCCGCGCCAGGTAGTTCGAGAAGCTGCGCGACGGCAGGTGCCAGATGTAACGGTTCTGGCCGTACCCGTGGATCAGCAGCACGCTCGCCACCGTGCTCCGCAGCCGCGCGCTCCGCTTGCGGATCATCGCGAGCGGCACATCGTGGACGATCCCCTCCCTGTCGCCGCCCGGGTCCTCCACGCCCGGCGCGCGCGCCCCCTCGATCCCACGGCTCGCCGGCGCGATCTCGTGCGCGGTGCTGCGGACCCGCACCACCACCAGCTCCTTGATGAACCTGTCCCGCTCATCGCGGTCGACGGTCTGCTCCACGTGAGACTGGTGCAGGATCATCCTTTCCGTCTATTGCGGATTATTTTGCTGTGCGCAACCTCGGCCAGGCACGCTTCGACGCCGCGCGACGACGGCGCGGGCGGCCGCCACGGTGCCGGCGTCGCGCGGCCGCTCATGCCGGGCGCGGGCGGGCGCGCTCTGGCATGCCCTGGTGGAAAAAGCTCTGCCGTGGGCGGTCCGCAGGCGTCACACGGCGCTGCGTCTCGTGTACCCTCCCCTCGGCTGGTACCCGGTGCACCGGGGCGCGCGGAGAGCCGGAGTCTGGCCTCGGCGCGCTCGTTCCGTGCATGCCCGGGTCCGGCCCTGACCTTACGCATCGCTAGGTGACCTACAATGTACCACTCGAAGATGGGTCGGCAGCTCGCGGTCGGGGTGCATGCCAGGGCCGCCGCGCTCGCCGCGCTGCTCGGCGCCGTGTGCTTCGCCGGGACTGCCCGCGCGCAGTCGGAGGACGGGCTCGACAGCGACCAGGACGACTCCCCCGCCGCGGACAAGCAGGCCAAGGACGAGCAGGCGCAGGGCGACAAGACGCCGGGTGAGAAGGACATGCTGCCGGAGGCGCCGCCGGAGGCGGCCGACGACAACAGCCCGCTCGAGAAGGACGGCAAGGCCCACAAGTTCATCGGCCTCCGGCTCCGGAACGTCATCGTCCCGAAGTTCATGATCAACCTCTTTGCCGACGGCGGCGCGTCGGTGAACGTCTTCATGATCGGCCCGGAGTTCACCTCGCGCAAGAACGGGCTCGAGATCGATCTGGCCGTGTCCTACGCGGACTACTCGATGGATCCCTTCCTCTTCAAGGGGAAGAACGACGACCAGTTCGCCTGGGAGATGGTGTCGAGCGACATGAAGCTCGTCTACTTCACGAGCGATCTCCTCTTCGACGTCCCGATCGACGAGAAGGGCCGTTTCTCGTTCCTTGTCGGCGCCGGCGTCGGGATCGGCGTCGTGTTCGGCAACCTCTACCGCGCCCAGGCGTACCCGGGCGGCGCGGGGTCGAACCCGAGCCCCGACGACGTGCGCGCCTGGAACAAGTGCTCCGGCGCGGGCGGCCCTTACTGCGACGCCTCCAACAACCATTACGGCGACTACGACGAGCCGAGCTGGGTCAACGGGGGCTCGAAGCCGTCGGTGTTCCCGTGGATCTCGTTTCCGCAGGTGAGCTTCCGGTACAAGCCGATCAAGCAGCTGCAGACGCGGCTCGACGCCGGCTTCTCCATCACGGGTTTCTTCATGGGGCTGTCCGTCGGGTATGGCCTCTGAGCGAGGGACCAGGTGACGCCGCCTCCGCTGTTCCCCCCGCGGTATGAGCCGATCGGGACGCTCGGAAAGGGCGGCGGCGGCGAGGTGTGGGCGGTGCGCGACCGGATCACCGGCAAGACGGTCGCGCTGAAGACGCTCGGCGAGGACGCGGACGAGCCGGAGGTGCTCGCGCTCGTCCGCGAGGCGGCGGCGCTGTCGGGCGTCGAGGGCCTCGGCGTGCCGCGCGTGCTGCGCTTCGGCCGGCTGCCCGCGTCGGGGCGGCCCTTCATGGTGCGCGAGCTCGTCGAGGGGACGAGCCTCGCCGATCTGCTCGCGCACAAGGGCGACCTGGCCAGGAACGTCGCGGCCATCGCCGGCGCGGCCGACCAGCTCACGCGCCTGCACCGCGCGCTCCTGCTGCACGGCGACGTGAAGCCCGCGAACATCATCGTCGGCGAGGGCGGGCGCGCCACCCTCGTCGACCTCGGCCTCGCCGCGCCGTTCCGTGACGACGGCTCGCGGCCCGTGGGCCTCACGCCCCGCTACGCCGCGCCGGAGCTCTTCAAGGGCGACCCGCTCACCGTCCGCGCCGAGGTGTTCGCCCTCGGCGCGACCCTCTCCGAGGCCCTCCGCGACAGCGCGGTCCAGCGCGATCCGAAGGTCGTCGACGCGCTCCAGGAGGTCGTCGACCGGGCCACCGCCAGGGACCCCAACGCGCGCTACCCGAGCGCCGACGAGCTCGCGAACGCGCTCCGGCGCGCCGCGCGGCTGCCCTGCGGGCAGAACGAGGAGACCGCGGGGCCGGCCGACGCGGGCGCGCGGCCCGGCGCGGGCGCGGTGGTCTGGCCGATCGTCGGGCTGGACGCGCCGTCCACGCGGCTGCTCGCGCAGATCCTGGCGCTGCCCGCGGGCGGCGGTCTCTCGATCGCCGGGCCGCCCGGGTCCGGGCGGAGCGCGCTGCTCCGGCGCATCGCGTGGTCGCTCGAGGTCGGCGGGTACGCCGTCGCGTGGGTCGAGGCGGCCAGCGGGGCCGACCCGCGCGAGGCGCTCGCGATCGAGCTGTCGGGGCACGACCTCGGCCGGGTGACGGCGCTCGTCGACGACGCCGACCGGCTCGGCGACGCGGAGCGCGATCGGCTCGACGAGGTGCGGAGGGCCGGCGGCAAGCTCGTGCTCGTGCGCGGGGAGCCGCCGGGGCGCGGGTTCGAGCGCTTCGAGATGGCGCCGCTCGACGAGCAGGTCGCCCGCGAGCTCGTGCAGCGCACCATCCCGTCGCTGAGCGACGCGGTGGCCGCGCACGTCGTCGCGCGCGCGGGCCGGTGGCCGGGGCGCATCCGCGAGATCGTCGCGCGCATCGCGCGCGCGCCCGTCGCGTCGACCGAGGACGTCGATCGGCTGCTCGACGCGCCGCCCGCCCCCCGGGCGGAGGCGTCCGGGCCCGGCGGCGCCGGCGAGGAGAGGGCGGCGCTGCCGCCCGCGGAGATCCACCGGCTGCTCGACCGCGGCCACTTCGACGCGGCCGCGGAGGCGCTCGGCCGGTACCAGGGCGACTGCTCGCCCGTCGTGGTGTCCATCCTGACGATCGCGCGCGCGCGGCTCGCCATGAACCGCGGCGACACCGCGCGGGCGCTCGCGGAGCTCGCGCGCGTGAAGGACCAGGTCGAGGCCTCGGGCGACCCCGCGCTGGCGGCGTTCTGGTCGCTGCAGATGGCCCGGGCGCTCGTCCGCACCGGCGACTACGGCGAGGCGGAGCGCCGCGCGGGCGAGGCCGTCGAGCGGGTGGGCCCGGTCAAGCTCGAGGCGGAGCTCGCCGGGGGGTCGCCCTCGCAGATCGCGACGGCGGCCGCGTTCGGCGCCTCGCCCGAGGCGATCGTGGCCGAGGCGGTGGCGACGCGCGGGCTCGCGCAGAGCTTCGCCTCGCGGCACGAGGACGCGAAGCGCACGCTCGAGCACGCGGTCCGGCTCGCGCGGCTCACGGGCGAGCCGCGGATCCTGTCGGTCGCGCTCGTCTCGCTCGCGTTCGCGCTCCAGCGGGACGACCGCCTCAGCGAGGCGAAGGCGGTCTACGAGGAGGCGCTCACGGCGGCGGAGCAGGCCGGCGACGCGGGCACGCTCGCGACGACCCGCCTGAACCTCGCCGCGCTCACGAAGCTCCAGGGCGACCTCGGCGCGGCCATCCGCCACCTCGAGGCCGCCGTCGACCTCGGCCGGCGCTCGGGCCGCGTGGCGACGATCCGGCAGGCGCTCCTCAACCTCGCGAACCTCGATCTCTACCTCGGGCGGCTCGCGCGGGCCCGCGTGTCGCTCGACGCGCTCGCCGCCCAGCGCGCGGATCTCGCGCCGCAGCAGCACGCGCAGCTGCTCGCGCTCGAGGCGGAGCACGCGGCGCGCTCCGGCGACCTCGAGCGGGCCGAGCGGCTCTGCCTGGAGTGCGCCGAGGCGTACGAGGCGATGGGCCGGCGGATCGACGGGGTCGAGGCGCGGCTCGAGCGCGTGCTCTTCGCGGTGGCGCGCGCCGGCGCGGACCCGCGCGTCCTCGGCGAGGAGATCGACGTGGCGTCGGAGCGCCTGGGGACGACCGGCGCCCATCGCGCGCTGCTCGCGCTGGCGCGCGGGCGCGTCGCGGCGCTCGCGCGCGACGAGCGGCGGGCCCGGGCGGCGTACGACGAGGCGCTCGACGCGGCGCGCGCCGCGGGCCAGCGCGACTGGATCTGGCGCGCGCTGGAGGCGCGGGCGCAGCTCGAGACGGAGCGGGGGCACCTCATCCGGGCGCGCCACGACCGCGAGGAGGCGCTGAGCACGCTGGAGGAGATCGCCTCGAAGCTGCCGCGCGACCTCCGGGAGGTCTTCTGGAACGACGGGCGGCGCAAGGAGATCCGGGCGGCGGCGATGCTCGAGCTGATGAGCAGCCGCACGGTGCCGTTCACCCAGCAGAGCGCGGCGCCCTCGCCCGGCGCGGCGCCCCAGCAGGGCGAGGACCGGCTGGCGCGGGTCCTCGAGATCAACCGGGCGATCGCGGGCGAGTACGATCTCACGCGCTTGCTCGCGAAGGTGACCGATCACGCGATCGCGCTCCTCCAGGCGGAGCGCGGGTTCATCATCCTGCAGCGGCCGCCGCGCGACGAGCCGCCGCCCGCCGCGGGCGAGGCCGCGGTCGACGTCTCGATCCACGCCGCGCGCGACCCGGCCGCGGCCGACCTCTCGATCCACGCCTCGCGCGACCAGGCCGGGGACGACCCGCACGCGCGCTTCTCCAGCTCGATCGCCGAGCGGGTGATCTCCACGGGCGAGCCGGTCGTGACCGCGAGCGCGCGGGACGACGCGCGCATGAGCGATTACGTCTCGGTCCACCAGCTCATGCTGCAGTCGGTCGCGTGCGTGCCGATCCGGCAGCGGAGCGGGCAGGTGATCGGCGCGCTGTACCTGGAGACCCGCCTGAGCGCGGCGGCGAAGTTCGAGGCCGAGCTCCCCACGCTGACGGCGCTGGCCGATCAGGTGGCGATCGCGATCGAGACCGCGCGCCTCGTCAGCGAGAACGAGCGCCGCGCCCGCGAGCTCGAGCGCGCCAACGAGGAGCTGCGCGCCGCGCGCGCCAAGCTGGAGGAGCTCCTCGGCCACCGCACCGCGCAACTCGCCGCGACGCGGCGGGATCTGCGCTCGGCGCGCGCGGTGATCCGCGGCCACTTCGGCTACGAGGGCCTGGTCGGCACGAGCGAGGCGATGCGCCGCGTGTACGCGCTGATCGACCGGGTGAAGGACACCGACATCCCGCTGCTCATCACCGGCGAGAGCGGGACGGGCAAGGAGGTCGTCGCGCGGACGATCCACAACGCGAGCCCGCGGGCGAAGAAGCCGTTCGTCGGCGTCAACTGCGGCGCGATCCCGGAGCACCTGCTGGAGAGCGAGCTCTTCGGGCACGTCCGCGGCGCGTTCACGGGCGCCGATCGCGACCGCAAGGGGCTCTTCCGGGAGGTGACCGGCGGCACCATCCTGCTCGACGAGATCGGCGAGATGCCGCAGAAGATGCAGGCGGGCCTGCTCCGGGTGCTGCAGGAGAAGGTCGTCCGTCCCGTCGGCGGCGCGCGCGAGGAGCCGGTCGACGCGCGGGTCATCGCGGCGACGCACCGGGACCTCGCCGACATGGTCTCGCGCGGCACGTTCCGCGAGGATCTCTTTTACCGGCTGCACGTCGTCGAGGTGCGGGTCCCGGCGCTGCGCCAGCGGATCGAGGACATCCCGCTGCTCATCGACTACTTCCTCGGGATCTTCGCCGCGCGTTACGGCCGCGATCGGCGCAGCGTCTCGCGCGCCGCGCTGAAGCGGCTGTCGGCGTACAGCTGGCCCGGCAACGTGCGGCAGCTCGAGAACGTGCTGCTCAACGCGTGGGTCCTCTCGGACCGCCCCGAGCTGGAGAGCGACGATTTCGAGCTCCCCGACGCGGCGCCGCGGTCGCTGCGGAGCCTCGAGGCCGCGTCACCGCCGCCGAGCGGCGCGCGCGGCGGGGCTCCTGCGAGCGCCGGCCGAGCGCCGCCGTCGAGCGACCTTCACCGCCTCGAGACGTCGCTCGACGCGCACAAGGCGAGCGAGCGAGAGCGGATCCTGGTTGCGCTCTCGAGCTGCAACTGGAACCGGGTGAAGGCGGCGCAGGTGGTGGGCCTGCCGCGCCGGACGTTCTACCGGCGCCTGAAGGAGTACGGGATCCAGTGACGCGGGGGCCGCGCTCGGGGCAGGGCGCGGCGTCGAAACTGGCGAAACTATTGGAGAAGCAGAGCAGGGTCCGGCCGATGTGGTCGGGGGCGTGGAGGGGCTTGGGTCCAACGATGGGTCCAAGGCGGAGCTCGGGGCCGTGACCGAGCGGTCGCCGGCTGCCCAGGCATCGCCGCGGTCTCCGGTCGACGTCGAGGGCGCGCAGGGAGGCGCCGCGCCGGCGGTGCTCGTCGTCCACGCCAGCGCCCCGCTGCCCTCGCCGGGACCAGCAACGGCGTCGTCGGGCGCCCCGGGGGCGAGCTCGCCGCGAGCGGTTCTGCTGGAGCAGCTGACCGAGATGGTGCGGACCGCGCTCGTCGCCGGCGACCTCGAGGCCGCGCGCGTGGCGAACGAGGCGCTCGGCAAGCTCCTGACGGCGCCCGAGCAGCCTTCCGGGCAGGCGGCCGACGTCGTGCGCCTTTCGGCCGAGCGCGCCCGGCGGGGACGGTGAGCGCCCGGGGTGACGCGCAGCTCGGCGCGCTCGCGGAGTTGCGCGTCGCGGCGTAGGCTCAGAAGGAACCGGCCGGCGAGGGTTGCCGCCCTCCCGGCCGACGACGCGAACGAGCGAGGTTCACGTGAGCGCCATTATATCGGATGAATCAACTCCGGACAAGTCACGAGAGGCCGACACCGGGTCAGACGACTTCGACGAGACCGATTCCGACGATGTCCCAGTTCTAACCACTGACTCTGGCTTCTATGAGCGATTGGCACGACGCCACGACGCGCACAGGCTAGCGGTTCTCCTCGCGCTTGACCTAAACGCGCCAGAAGATGTGGAGGACTTCCTAACCGACAACTGCTCGACGTGGCTCGACGCAGAGGGCAAACCTGTCCCGGTAGCAGATCCTCGCGACCCCAAAACCATAAGCAGACTATGCATGGCGCAAAAGCTTCTGGTGGAGGTATCTAAAGCGCTCGCCATATTCTCTGATCGCAACTGGGTTGCCTTGGAGCGCGGGGTAGAAGCAATGAATTTTGGCGTAGAAGACCAGAGAGCAGAAGTGATGCGCCTGATAGCCAGATACCGCGACGGTGTCATTGCCGATGGCCCACCAGAGCACGACATAGAAACGCTCAGTCTGCAATACATGCTAAAGAGCCTAAACCAGCTTGCCCCAGAGTTCAGGAAAGTAACATACGAGTGCGCATTCAGTTGGATGATTCGTCTGGTTGATGAGTCGTCGCGCCCGGAGGGATACGCTGGGCGAGTGGTAGGAGAAGCAACGGTCGCCGCGGCGCTGTCTTTGGAGGCAGGCGCCTTTGGCGATGCCTGCGGCGCCAACCGCGACGGTACCGCCGAGACGCTCGAGGATGCACGCGCGCGCCTGGCGAAGGCCTACAACAAGGTCAGGAGCAGGCGGTAAGCTTCGCTCTCGCCGGGACGAAGGCACACCTGACAGGTGTGTGATTTGCAGCTAACACCCCGATAGCATTTCTGGGCACACCTGACAGGTGTGCGTTGCAGCCGCATACCCAAGCCGCATCCTCCAGGCATGCAGCAAGCGGTGAAGAATACCGGGGCTGTCGTTCCTCCGGAGGAGGTACGGCAGGGCGTGTTGAACCTCATCAAGAAGATTGGAGAGCCCGCGGCGCTCGCGCGGCTCGACATCAGTCGACAGACGCTCGCGCGCGTTGCGGGCGGCCTGCCGGTCCGACGAGCAACGGCGGAGATCGTCGCGATCCGCCTCCAGAACCCGCAGGGCCCCAAGGCCGCCTGACGATGAGCGCGCCGTGCGCCGGGCTGGTCCTGGCGATCGTGCGCCGGAAAGGTGCCATGTCGAAGGCCACTGGATCGGGTACGCAGACAGGAGCGCAAGGCGTTCCCAAGGAGCTGGCCGGCTTCCTCGAGCTCGTCCGCGGCATCGTCCGCGGCATCGTGCGGGAGGAGCTCAAGAGCGGGACGCACGCGACGGACCGGCGGATCCGGCACGACAGGATCGCGCGCCCCCGGCGCGCCCTGCTGGCCGACATTCGCGCGGGCAAGCTCGCCGCGCAGAAGATCGGCAAGTTCTACTTCGTCGAGCCGGACGCGCTCGAGCGGTACTACGCCGCGCTCGCGCAGGAGAAGCCGGAGCCGGAGGGCGACGAGTTCGAGGCCACCATGCAGCGCGCCGGCCTCCGGAAGGGGGCAAGCCGATGAGCCCCCGCGGGGCCCCTCGGCAGGGCGTGCCGCGCTACATGGTGGGGTCCGCGGAGCTCGGGATCCTCGAGCTTCACGCGGTGTCCAGCGCTCGGGCCGTCGAGATCTGTGGCGAGCTCGAAGCATCGCGCATCGCTGCGCGCCTGCGGACCGAGCCGCCGCCCGCCGGCTTCATCTACGCGCTGCTGATGGTCCCGAGCTACGGCGTGTCGATCGCTGCGATCGAGCGTCTGAGCGTCACGGACGCGCCGGTAGGTGAAGCATGAGCCGCCCGAACAGGGCCGCCCGCCGAGCTGCCGCGCTCGCGGCGAGGCAGAACGCGGTGACCTCGCCCGCGTCCTTCGGTGCCGCGCTTCTCCCCGAGCTCCGCCGGGGCTACCAGGCGATCCGGAGGTACGTCGAGACGAGCCCGACGCTGCCGGAGCATCCAGAGCTTCTCGTGCTCGTCTCGACCGACGACGGCGCCCCGACGAGCGCGCCCACCCTGCAGCTCATCTCGAGGGGCCTCGTGATGCTGGCCGCCCTCGCCGACGGGCGAGACGACATCGCCGCCGCCATCGAGCGCGCGCCGCCGCCAAACGCGATCCGGATCCTCATGCTCGGCCCGAGAGGCGTCCGCGGGCCATACCAGGCTGGAGAGGTCGAGTGGATAACGTCGGCCGGCAGCGTCCCCATGAACGCCTTCGGGGGTTCGGCTTGAACGCTCCGATCGTCGGCACGACAGCGCCCGCGAACGACGCCACGACGGTGGACGACAGCGGAGATCAGGGACGCGCCGAGGTGTTCGCCTGTCCGGACGCGACCGGCGCCGACGACGACATCGAGCGCCAGGCGATCCAGGACGAGCCGCAGGCCGCGCAGGGGCGCCCGGTGAAGCCATCCGCGCCGCGCGAGCAGCAGCCCTCCAAGGTCGCGCCGCCCAACCTGGCGGAGCTCTGCGGCACGTTCCCTGGCGTGTTCAAGCGTATCCCGACAGGGATAGAGCCCCTCGACAACGCGACGGGGGGCGGGTTCCAGACGTCGCGCTTCATCGTCATCGGCGGAGCGCCCGGCGCGAACAAGACCTCTCTCTTGACGTCGCTCGGCTACAACTGGGCTTCGCGCGGCGTCGCCGTGAACGGCCAGCGGCACGAGGTGCTGGTGGTCATCTTCGCCACGGACGAGCCGCGCCACGGCATCCTGAGCCGGATCGGCCAGATGTACGGGCTCTCGCGAGCCGACCTCGACAGCGAGGACACGGGCGTGTCCGGCCCGGCATGGGCCAACCTGCGAGATCGCCTCTCGGATACAGGAGACAACCTGGCGATCTTCGACTCCCGCTTCGAGAACGTCTCCGTCGAGGATGTCATCGAGTGGGCGGCCGCGAACGCGAAGGGGCGCCGGGTCGCTGTCATCGTTGACTCGCTGCACTCCGCGCCGTTCAGCCTTGACGACCCCGCGCAGGACTCGCGACTCAAGATGGAAGCACGCGTCAAGCGCATGACCTACCTCGCCACGAAGCACAAGATATGCCTTATAGCGACGAGCGAGCTCAACCGCGGCTCGTACCGGAATCGAGTGCAGGCCGAGAACTCCTCTGACCTCGCGGCGTTCAAGGAGAGCAGCGGCATCGAGTACGGCGCCGATCTCGGCCTCTTGCTTCGCAGCGTGCCCGAGGGGAAGGGGCTCGTGATTGACGTCTCCATCGCCAAGAACCGGCTCGGACCGAACGAGATCAAGTTCAGGCTGGAGAGGGGCGCGCGGCTGGACTTCCGCGAAGTGCCAATCCCGGAGGAAGAGCAGAACATGAGCGGCGCCAACGGCGGAGCCTGCAAGCTCGAGCGCGACATCATCGAAGCCGTGAAGAGGTCCGGCGGTGCGTTCAAGAGCGCAAACGACATCTGCACGAAGGTCAAAGGACGGAAGCAAGACATCCTGCAGAAGTTCAAGGAGCTCCGCGCGGCGGGTCGGCTCGTGCACGTCAACGGGGTGATCCGCGTCGGCTCGGTCCCCGAGGCCGGCGCGCGCGACTCTTCGCCGGATGCAGAGGCAATGCCCTGCAAGAAGTGCGGGGGCTCGGGCAAGCTGAAGGAGTACGAGCACAACGCGGATGGCGTGTGCTTCCGGTGCGGCGGATCCGGCGTCGACCCCGGACGGGGCGGCGGTGGGGCGCCGCCGGCGGAGCGCCGATCGCCCTCGCCGCTCGAGGACTTCGACGACTACCCCGAGCCCCCGGAGCCGAGCAGCGCGCCGTCCTCGGAACCGCAGCGGCCGCCGCGCGAGCCGAGCACGAGGAGCAAGCCGACGTCGACGCGCCCGCCATCGCCGGACAACCCGATGCAGGGGATCGTGAGCGCGATGGTCGCCATGTTCCAGCAGCACGGCGCCGCGCCGAGCTTGGACTGGATGCGCGCGCAGCTCGTCGCCGAGCAGGGCTGGCGCACGTGGCAGATCAAGGCCGGCTGGGACGAGCTCCGACGCGCAGGACGGCTGGAGAAGCGCGGGAAGGGGCCGCAGGCGATGTTCTACCTGACTGACCCCGTGCAGGCTGCCGCAGGTGAGCGCGGAACCCCTCCTGAGACGCCAGGCGACAAGCCGTTGTCGCTCGCCGTCGGGACCAGTTGATATGTTCAACATACTGACTGTCCACAGCTTCTTGGCCCCATGAGCGATCGCATCTGGATCGCCGTGACGTTCGGGAAGCCACGCGGGCGCGGCTTCCGCGGCTGCACGCACACCTTCTGTTGGTGGCGAGCCGAACCGCAGCGCGAGCCCTTCACGCCGCCTACCGGCATCGGCGGCGGGACGAGCGCGGAGGACGCGAGGATCAAGGCAGAGGATCTCGCCCGCCGATGGATCGGCCGCGATGCGCAGGTGATCGAGCTCCCGCCCATGTGGGCCCGGGCGGCGCGCTTCTCCCTCCAGGGCGATCCCCCCTGGCCAGCCGAGCGGAGCACCAGCAGGGAGGTGCGCGATCGGGCGTTCGCCGACTCTTTGGACGAGCACCGACGCGAGGAGCTTGCCGCCCACGTTCGGCGCGTCGGGTACGCTGCCGCGACGCTGGAGACGAGCGTCTTCCTCTCGCACGGGTTCGGCGCCGTCGTCCGGTTCGCGATCGTCGGTCGCGAGGGCGGCGCCGTGGTCGTTGAGCACGGCGCCCACGGCGCCCACGGCGATGTCGACCGGGTACGCCTCGACGCCGCGGAGCTCGTTCGCGATGGCCGGGCGTGGTCCAAGAAGCACCGCACCTACTTCTACGCGCCGCCGCCCGAGAAGCGCACGCGGACCCGCCATGCGCACGGACGCCCCGGACCTCGAGCGGCCGCCGGCAGCGCCCCGAACACCGCGCAGGCCTACGCCGCTCTCGGCTTGCCCGACGGCGCGCCTGAGGCCGACATCAAGCGCGCCTTCCGGCGCCTAGCGCTGGAGACGCACCCGGACCGCGGCGGAAGCGCCGAGGACTTCATCGCCGTCCTGCGTGCCCGAGACGCCGCTCTCGCCGCCGTCGCCAGCCGGTAGGGCTGACGTGCCTGCAGACTTCGCCGGCGAACTCCGAAGCCGGGTAGACACGGCCATCGCCCAGCTGCGCGGAGCGCCAGCGGAGAGGCCCTGGCCGAGCTCCGATACGACGAACAGCCCGACGGCATCGACGTGGCCGCCCTCGCCGGTGGACACGGGCATGCTCCACACGTCGGTCAGCTCCCGCGGGGCATGGTGCTCGCCGCCCGCGGTGGGGGGTCGCTCGGTCAGCGACCCGGCGACCAGGGGTCCCCGGTCGCGTCCGGAGAGGCGCGGAGTCACTCTCCGAGTGATGCTGGTTCCGCTGGTTCCCGCGGTTCCGGAACCACGGGAACCGGTTCCCGGTTCCTGGTTCCCGCCCTATAGGGCGGGAACCGGAACCGGAACCGATCCGTGAGAGAGCGGTGCGAGAGGCGATCGCCCCCTGAGAGGTCGCGCCCTGCATGGCGGCGAAGGGAGGCGTGCTAACCTTTCGTAAGCGAAGGAATGCAGCACACCCAAGACCTCGTGGTAGTGGCCCGCGGCAACGGCATCTCCCGCCAGCTCCTGCGTCGCCGTATCGAACTCGGGTGGAGCCGAGAGAGGGCCTCTACGGAGCCGGCGCGGCCGCGCACGAGGATCCCGGCGGCCGTCGTCGCAGAGATCCGGGTGCGTCGTCTGCGGCACGAGCCCTTCCGGGCCATCGCTCGCGAGCTCGGGGTGTCTCTCGGGCAGGCGTTCGGGGTGGCCCATGGGAGCGAGCGCAAGCAATGCACCGTGTCAAACCAGTGACGCACTGTGACGCAAAGGCAGCGGTCGAATCGACCGCGTTGTCAACGATTGTCAATTTTCGTTCGGTACAATGTGGGAGTTTTTTATACTGACAACGGAATAGCGGCTAGGGCGCGCCTTCATTTGCGGGAAACTGAAGGGTTCAGCGTTCAGTATGCCCGTTCAAGTCGAGCCGCTGTAAGGTTCATGTCAACGTTTTCCGCTTCAAGCTGAATTCTTGCCGCCGCCTTGCGTCATGGCACGCGAGGTGTGCCACGACCGAAGCGCGCCCGTCGCGACGCGATGGCCCAACGTGGCACAGATAGGCGCGCCCCCTCGCCGCCTCCCTGGGCAGGGCAGAGGAGCTCGCGGTGGGGGTCGCCGTGGGGCACGAGCGCGACACGCCGTCGCGCGCCGCCGTCGAGCGCGAGCTACGGCTCGTCGGCGTCGCCCTCGCCGATCTCGCCGCCGGTGTCGCGTCGTCGGCGCCGTCGAGGACGAGATCGCCGGTCGCGCCCCCCGGTGCCGCCCTGCCGGTGTCCAGCGCCCCGCCCCCCGGTCGCCGGTGCGCGCCCTGCCGGCGTCGTCGGCGCCATCGAGGACGAGCTCGCCCTCGCCGCCGTCGAGCCGATCACCCGGGGCACGAGCTCGCCGCAGGGCAGGACGTCGAGCACGAGGTGCGGCTCGCCCTGGCCACGAGGTGCGGCCGCGGCGCTGCCGGTCGTCGGTGCCGCCGATCTCGGGCGGTCGCCGATCGCCAGGCGTCGCCGTCCCTGGGCACGAGCGCGAGCTCGCCGGTCGCCCCCTCGTCGCCGTCGAGCACGAGGTGCGCGCCCGGCCGTCGCCGATCTCGCCGGTGCCGCCGCCGTCGGTGGGGCACGCGGCCGCCCTGGGCACGAGCTCGCGGTGGGTCGCCGTGGGGCAGGGCGGTGCCGCCGGTCGCGCCGTCGAGCACGAGGTGCGCGCCCTGGGCAGCGCCGCCGTCGAGCGCGCCCTCGCCGCCTTTCGCGCGATGCCTCTGCTGTGAATGTTTCGCGTGCGAAACATCGCCCGCGGGGCTCGACTATCGGTCGCGCTTCGATAGGTCGTGATGAGTCGCAATAGACGATCTGGTTGACGTCTTTTCGCGCCACATCAAGCACATCGCTGGACAGTAGCAGTGAATTGCTCAAGCTATGCACCCATGAGCAGCAAGCGCCCTATTACGATGGTGCTCGACGCCGCGCTCGAGGACCGCGTCAACACCCGTCGAGTCATCGGCAAGAAGATCCGCAGTTTTTCCGACGTTGCCCGAGAGGCGCTGGCCAAAGGGCTCGACGTGCTGGAGCAGGATCGCCCGGCGGCGCCTCATCAAGAGGCTACCTGACACGCCCGCGCCCGCCTGGCGCATCACGACTGCTGCTGCGCTCGTCGCGGCGCTGGAAGGACAATGGTCAATGAAGGTCCGCACGTTCAAGCTCGATGCCTCCGCGCTCGCCGCGGCCCACTGTTCGGGGGTGCTCGCCCTGCACGAGAGTGCCTTGGGAGGCATCTTCTCGCTCGCCGATGAGGCGCCCCCCGTCGCTGGCGCGACCCCGGCGGCGCGCGAGCGCGTCCGGGTGGTCAGCATCGCCGGGCCGCTGCAGACCCGCGCGCAGCACCACATGTGCGGGTACGCGGACGGGTACGACGCGATCGTGTCCCGCGTGGGAGCGGCGCTCTCGTCCGCCGACGTCGACGCGGTGGTGCTGGACGTGCTCTCGCCCGGGGGCGACGCCGTCGGGAACCTCGAGGCCGCTCGGCGCCTCCGGCAGATCGCGAAGGATGCCGGAAAGCCGCTGCTCGCCGCGGTGACGATGGGCTACTCGGCGGCCTACGCGCTCGCCAGCGCCGCGGAGGCGATCTACGTGCTGGCATCGGGCGGCGTGGGATCGATCGGTACGATCGCCGTCCACGTGAGCGAGGCGCGCGCGCTCGCGCTCGAGGGGCTCGACGTCACGATCCTCCGCTCGGACCCCACGAAGGCGGCGGGGCATCCTGCAGAGCCTCTCTCCAAAGAGGCGCGCGCGGAGCTCCAGAAGCTCGTGGACATGTTCGGCGCCTCGTTCCGAGAGCTCGTCTCCGAGCACCGGGGCTTGTCCGCCGCCGACATGGACGAGTTCAAGGCACGCACGCGGCACGGCGTCGCCGCCGTCGATGCCGGCCTCGCCGATGGGATCGGCTCTCTCGAAGACGTGGTCGATCTCGCCGCGGTGCGAGCCGTGACGCGGACAAGGAAAGGACACAGCATGGCATTCTCATCCAGGCTCCAAGCTGCGCACTCGGCGCCCCCCGTGAACCGCGAGGAGCATCGCCAGGCACCGGCCCTCGCCGCCGAGACGGGCGTCGACCTCTCGATTGCCCGCCAGGCGATCGAGCAGGTGCAAGCCGCGTTGCAGCCGCCCTCACTTCCCCCGGCGAACCGCGAGGAGCATCGCCAGGCACCGGCGCGCGCCGTCGTGAGTGATGAAGTCATGGCGTTCGAGACGGGCGCCAGTCTCTCGGTTGTCCGGATGGCGCGCGAACAGGTGCAAGCCGCGTTGCAGCCGCCATCGGCTC
The DNA here is from genome assembly GCF_051521365.1 of Sorangium sp. So ce590. Taxonomy (NCBI): domain Bacteria; kingdom Pseudomonadati; phylum Myxococcota; order Polyangiales; family Polyangiaceae; genus Sorangium; species Sorangium sp. So ce590. The sequence continues at coordinate 506,428 of NZ_CP150346.1, read as the reverse complement.
GCCCCGTCGCGAGCGTTGCCGCGCTGGCCTCGAGCGAGGGCGTGAGCGTCGATGTTGCTCGCCAGGCGCTCGAGCAGGTGCAAGCCGCGTTGCGGGTTCAGGGCCAGGCCTGAGCCTGGCGTCAACAGTACACCAGGAGGAGCGCCCCCGGGCGCACGAAAGGCCCATGAGAATCAAGCAGACAGAACGACTCCACCCTTCCACCGTCGTGGATGGGTGGCTATCGGGCTCGAACGATGCGGAGATCGAAGCGCTCGTGGCGAAGCACGCCGCGACCCTCGCACCGCTCGAGAGCGCCGAACGCGAGGCCGCCGAGACGATCCGCCGGTGCGAGGACGCGAACGCAGCGCTAGTGGCCGCAGAGCGCCTGTTCGACGCGGAGCCCATCGATGCGAACGATCGCGCCGAGAAGGAGCTGCGCACGGCGAGGGACCTCGCTGTGTCGCGTGCCGAGCGGGCCCGCCGGCGCCTCGAGGAAGCCCGCGCCGCCCTCGCCGCCGCGGAGAAGGCCGTCGCCGTCGCGCGCCTGCAGAGGGCCAGCGATGCCGTGGAGGAGCTCGCGGTGGGGCTCCGCCGGTCAAGCGCAGCGGCGCGCACGAGCTACGCCGCGGCGATGTCCCGCACCATGGCGACGCTGGCGAGCACCGATGAGCAGGCGTGCTCCGCCCTCGCCGTCGAGCGGGAGCTCGCCGCCGCCGTTGCTCCCGAGCTGGCGAGCATCGAGCGGCGGCTGCTCGCCCTCGCCCCCGAGCTGGCCCCCGAGCTCGCCGCCGCGACGGCCGCGCGGGAGGAGCAAGCACGTGCGGACCTCGCCCACCGTGCATCGCTCGCGGGGCTCAAGGAGGCGATCGCGGTAGACGTGTCGGCGCTCATCTTCGCGGAAGCGATGGTGGCGCGGCACAAGGCCAGGATCCACGCGGCCCTCGAAGCCCAGCATGCCGCCGCGCGCGAAGCTCAGGAGCTCGGCGCGACAGTGGAGCCGGTCGAGCGCGTCTGCTTGACGGCGCACATCGAGCAAGAGCGGTACCTCTCGAAGCCGCCGGCGGAGCGCGCCGCGAAAGCGCACAGCGCCACGCTGCGGGACATGTTCCGGTTGGGGAGCACGCCCAATCGCCTCTCCGATGATGAGGTGATCAAGATCTGTCTGGGCGCGACATCTCAAGGCGACTTGGAGCGCACGATCTTGCACATTCAGCGAGAGCGTGCCTTCGAGGCAGGAGACCGCGAGGAGCTCCGCCGCCGCAGGCTGTTGGCCGAGATGGCGGATGAAGCGGAGGCGACCCGCGGCATGAGCTATGACCAGGTTCTGAGTCGCCAGCTGCTGAAACAGTACCAGGACGTGCACCCGAAGCAGGACGGTGAGCCGAAGCCCTTTCCACAAGTCGGCCTCGGATCGGGCGTGGGCGCCACGGCGGGGCGCGCGAGCGCGGAGGAACTCTGATGTCCGGAGTCAACTCCCCCTACCTGAACCGCGAGCTCCACGACTCCGTGGGGATCGGCTCGGTCAACTTCCCGCCGAACGCGCGCGAGGGCGTTGCGATCGTCGAGGTCTCCACCGCCCAGAAGGTCGACACGCAGAAGGCGAGCGGCACCGACAAGGCCAAGACCAAACTCCAGGGTAAGGAGCCCGTATCGGTCAAGATCACCTTCCGCTTCACCTATCGGATCTACGATGAAGTCCAGGAGATGCTTGCCTATCTCGATCCGAACGGGCCGAACGGTGGCGGCCCGTTCGCGATCGTGCACCCGAAGGCGCAGGAACGCAGGGTCACGGACATCATCATCGAGAAGATGACCGACCGGAAGAACATCACGCCTTGCATGTACGAGGTAACGATCGAAGCGAAGGAGTGGAACCCGGCGCCCAAGGAACAGGCCTTCATCACCCGGACACCCAAGATATCGGAGGAATGGCGAGAGTCTCTCACGGCGGCTGTTGGTAAGGGCTTCGCGAATAGCGGCTTGCCAGCGTCGGTAGCTCTCGGGGGGTATGATGGGCTCGTCGATTTGGGGCTCGCGGGTCCCAGGGGCCCGGACGACAAGCCGTGAAGGCTTGAGCCGGTACACCCGCCTTGGGCAGGGCAGCGCCGCCGGTGCCGCCGATCTCGCCAGGCGTCGCCGTCGCCGATGTCGCCCCCGGGTCGTGCGGCACGAGCTACAGCTCGCCGGCGAGCGCGAGCTCGCGGTGGGGCACGCGGCCGCCCTGGCCGGCGTTGCCCTGGCAGGCGTCGCCCTCGTTGGCGTCGCCCTCGCCGGCGTTGCCCTGGCAGGCGTCGCCCTCGTTGGCGTCGCCCTCGCCGGCGTTGCCCTGGCCGGGTCGCGCCCCCTCGCCGGTCGCCCTGGGCAGCGCTCGCCCCCGGTGGGGGTCGCCGGTCGCCGATCTTGAGCGCGCACGCCCTCGCCGCCGGTGCCGGTCGCCGGTCGCGCCCCCGGTGCCGCTGTCGAGCACGCCCTCGCCGATCTGGCCGGCGTCGCCCTCCCCGATCTCGGGCACGAGGTGCCGCCCTGCCGGTCGCCCTCGCCTGGGCAGGGCATGCCGGTGCCGCTCACCCTCGCCGCGGCCGCAGCGCCCGTGTCAGCGCATCGATCCCGCGAGCACGCCACTTGTAGGCCGTGCTGCGGGGCGCGTCTTGCTGCTCCGCCGCTTCATCCATCGACATTTCGTAGAGGTCGTGGGCCATGATCACCGCGCTCTCGTGTTCGGGCAGCTGGCGCAGCGCCTCGAGCAGCAAGACGCGCATCTCCTCGCGCTCGAGAGCCTGCTCGACGTCCGGCATCGAGTGCGCGGCGATCGGTGGATCTGCAACGATCTCCTCGCGCCGCACCCGAGCGGACTCGAGGTGATGGCTGACATGGTGATAGGTCAGCCTCCGGAGCCAGAACGCCAGCGCACGCGACGGCTGCACGTCCGGGTCGGGGCAGTAGCGATCTTGCTCCGAGGCCTCCCACGCGGCGAGGAGCACGTCTTGCGCGAGGTCTTTGACGTCCTCTATCGTCGCCTTCCCTCGAAGGGCGCGGGTGATGAGGCCTCGCACGAGGCGCGCTTGCCCGACGAGCTCCGCCGGGGTGAGCCGCTTCGCGGCATAGCGTCGCTCGCGAACGACGATCGCGACGAGGAAGAAGACGAGCTGAGCAAGCGTGAACGCTAGGGCGTCCGGCGCCATATGGCCACCCCTTGGACAGGAACGATCGTCACGTACAGCGCAATCAGCATCGACTGCGCGAGATCCCAAGTCGTGAAGACGCCGTAGCGGTAGGGGCCGGCGAGCATCGACAGCTCGGTGATGATGATCAGGCCCGTCGCGACGTGATGCACCTTCGCCGGCTCCCTGCTGGCGAACCAGCGGAGCAGGCACCCGATCGACACGCACAGCGCCGCGAGCTGCAAGGCCAGGTAGGCCTTGCCGAGGAGCTCACCGCGGAAGGTGGGGTAGCCAGCGGCGAGGACCCCGACCGCCACGACGTAGATCGCGAGCACACCCCACGGGCGCCGCCGGCCAAAGATGAACACCGCGAGCGCTGCTACGCCGGTCATCCAGCCGACGAAGAGAGCTGACTCAACGTGGAAGGCGATCCTCACCCATCCCGTGAACGGCGCGCCGGCGAGCTCTGCCCGCGCGGGCCGCAGCACCTTCGCGCCGATGAGCTCCCGTACGGCATCGGTCGCGAGCCCGTACCCGAGCAGAAACGCGATCGGGCGGTGCTCGGGGCGATGCCGCGCGACGACCCAGGCGAGCACCGTCGCGACGACGGAGAGGCTCCACAGCGCCGGGATCACGGCGCAGCCTGGGCTTGGTGGGGCGGGCGGGCTCCCTCGAGGCCGGGCGCGAGGGCTGGACCATCGCGCTGCGCTGTCAGGGCTTCGGCGGGCGATGCGGCAGGCACGGCGCCGACGGTACGCGGCGCCTCCAGGAGGGCCAAGAAAGGGCGGCCCCCAGGCCGAAGAGGGCGAAGAGCTGGAGCAGCCTGCCTACGAAACCCGGATCAGGAGGAGTTATCGGCATGTTTTCGGCAGGTTACCAGGGCCGGCCCGTGGACGTCGTCCGCTTTCTTGGCCCGGTGGATCCGCCTGTGGCACGCGCGCCCGCGCGAGGGGCCGGCGCAGCGTCAAGCGGGGGGCGCTCGAGCGAGGACCCTCGCCGCGACGGCGTCGCCGCCGGGCGGCCAACCGAGCGCGCGAGGCTACCAGGGCTTCCGCCCGGTGGGTGTCGATTTCGCGAGACGAGATCGGGCGCGTCCGTAAGCGCCGCACGCCCTCGCCGCCGCCGCGCCCCCCGGCGGAGCACCGGAGCGCTCGCCTGGGCAGGCCGGCGAGCGGGAGCTCGCCCCCGGTGCCGCCGGTGCGCGCGCCCCTGCACGAGCACGCCCTCGCCGCCGCCGGTGCCGCGGTGCGGGTCGCGCCCCCGGTGGCGCCGTCGAGCACGCGCGCCCTGGGCACGAGCTACAGCTCGCCCCCGTCGCGCACGCCCTCGCCGCCCTGGGGTCGCGGTGGGTCGCCGATCTCGGGCACGAGCCCCCGTCGCTGTCGAGCGCGAGCGCGCCGTGGGGCAGGGCGGTGCCGCCGGTCGCCCCCGGTGCCGCTGTCGAGCACGAGCTACAGCTCGCCGGCGACGTCGAGCACGAGGTGCGGCGCGCACTCGCCGATCTCGCCCTCGCCGCCCTGGGCAGGGCAGGACGTCGAGCACGAGGTGCGGCTCGCCGGCGTCGCCCCTGGGCTCTCCGGTCGCGCCCTGGGCTCGCCAGGGGCCGCCCTGGGCAGGGCAGGACGTCGAGCGGGAGCTCGTCAGGGGTGGCGCTGTCGAGCACGAGGTGCGGCTCGACGTGGTGAGCACTCGGCGATCCATCGGCTCGCGCGTGCATCATGTAGCGCACTCGTGTCAACGACCATCGCTGTGCACCGCGGAAGTCCTGTGGTTGCAGGCATCCGCGATGAGGTGCACGCCCGAACCGCCGACACAGCACGAGTCGACGGTGCACGTCAAGGTGAACGCGAGAGCGGTTCGCCGAGTGCCCACCACGTCGGGGCCGTTCGGAGCGGCGGAGAGCTCCGGAGCGCGTGCGGCTCCTCGTGCTCGGAAGGTGCCGCCGCGCCGGTGCACCTGGGTGCATTCCGGTCAGCTGGCCCGCTTTGCCACGCCCGAGACGATTCGGGTTGACGACATGACCCGCGTTGATCAACGTTGGTCACAGTCGAGCATGAACATCCCGATGACCGACGAGCTCCGCGAAGCGGTGCGGAAGCTGCGCCCGAAGCTCGGCGCGCGGTCGGATGCCGCCGCAGTGCGGATCGCCGTGGCGCGGCTCTGCCGTGAACACGGGATCGCGGTGCGCGGCTCCGAGGAGCACCCCGACCCTGACGATCAACCCGACGCGCCCGCGCCCGTAGCGGCGGCGCCGTCGAAGGAGAAGCCCACCGCGGCGCGGACGCCGATGAAGAAGAAGTAGGCCCAGAAGTAGAGCGGGCCGCCCGGGAGCTTGGACCCTCCCGAACGGCCCTTGATCGACCCCCTGTGGAACCAGGAGATGATCCGATGGCTCACGTAGCAAAGCGCGCCCCCGGCGCCAAGAAATCGACGAAGACGACGAAGCGCCCCGCCGGCAAGGCGACCCGCCCCGGACGCCCGACGGCGCGCGCGGCGGCTGCCGATCGGCCGAGCGTGCGGAGCGCGATCAACAAGGCGCTGCGCGCGCTGCTGAAGCGGCTCGCGGGGACCGGGAAGGCCAGCGGGAGCGGCCCGGCGGCGCTGGCGCGGCTCGTCCTCGGCTCGCTCGTCTTCATGCTCGAGCGCGATGACGAGCGGTTCCAGCTGGCCTACCAGCGCGCGGCGCTGGCCTTCTCCAAGGCGGTGCGAACGGCGAGCGGCGAGGCCGCAGGGCATGTCGACGGCGACGGCAGCGCGCCCCCCGCGCCCCCGGCGGCTGCTCCGCCCTCGCCCCCTTCGCCGCCCGTGCGGAGCAACGTGCGCAGTCCCGCGGCGCCGCACCTGCGCGCGCTCGGCATCGAGTTCCACGCCGGCGTAGACGAGCTCGGGGGGGCATCGATCGCGGACATGATGGCGCTCCTGTTCGTGGGCGACGACGATCCCACGCTGGCGATCCAGGACAGCGTGCGGCGGGACGTGCGGATCATCCGGGATGCGCTCCAGAGCGCCGACGGCGTAGACATGGTGGACACCGAAGCGATCGGCATGGCCCTCTGGCAGATCGAATCGCGCTTGATCGTCGCCCGTGAGCTCTACTGCCGCATGCGCGAAGCCATCAAGGACGAGCGCGCGCTGCGTCCCGCGCCGGGCGAGGAAGGGGGCCGCTCATGAGCCGCGAGCACGTCACCGACCGCGCACCGCGGCGCCGCACGCCCTCGAGGCTCACCGCGAGCAAGCGGCCCTCGCTGCGCCGGCCGGCCCGGCAGCCGATCCCCGCGCCGGTCGCCTACTACGGGGTCCGGAGCGCGGAGCACGGCGTGCTCGTCATCAAGCGCAGCGGGGAGCGCGCCGAGCTCCTGCCCGCTCGCGACGTGGACGGCGCCCCGGTGGGCCTCGGGTGGGGCTACTTCGGCACGGGCCCGCTCGAGCTGGCCAGCGCCCTCCTGGGTGACGCCATCGGACCGGAGGCCGCCCGGCGGTTCGGATGGAGCTTCTGCGTGCGCGTGACGTCCGCGCTTCCGTCCGATGGCGGCTGGACGTTGACGCGGAGCGAGGTTCGCACCCGCGCGCGCTCCGCTGGCTGGAGGGGCTGAGACCATGGCGACGAAGGCGAAGGACCGTCCGATCAAGCTCCCCCGCGGCAACGTGGAGGAGCGCGGCGGGTCGTGGTCGCTGCGCATCCGGGTCGGGGGCGAGCGCAAGCGCATCCCGCTCGGCTCCGGGATGAGCGAGGCGAAGGCGCGCGAGAAGGCAGACGCGTGGCGCGAGCGCATGGCGCGCGAGGGCTACGGCGTCGACGCGCCCCCTGCGAAGCCCGAGGGCGTGACGGTGCGCGATCACTACGAGGCGTGGATCTCGGGGGCGCTCCTGCGCGATCACGGGCCGGTCAACGGGCTGCGCGAGAAGGCTTCCGCGGATGTCGATCGCTGGCGAGCTGCGAGGTACATCTACCCCGCGATCGGGGACAAGCTCGTGCACGAGGTGACCGAGCAGGACATCGAGCGCGTGATGGCGCGCGTCCCGCGCGAGCGCCGCGAGAAGACGCACACGCAGCTCTACTCGCTCCTGCGGCGCGGGTTCGACCTCGCCGTGATGCCCGCGCGGCTCCGGAAGGACAGCCCCGTCACGCGTTACCATCGCCCCCCGAAGGGGACGGCGAAGCTCTTCGCCTACCTCCTCCCTGCAGAGGTGCTCGCGCTGCTCGCGTGCGTGGCGATTCCGATCGGGCGCCGCGTGCTGTACGCGCTCGCCGTCTACACGGGCCTGCGGAAGTCGAGCCTGATGGCGCTGAAGTGGAAGGACGTCGACATCACCCACGCGATGCTCGCCGCCCTCGTCACCAAGAACGGCGTGCCGCAGCTCTTCGAGATCCCCGCCGGTCTGGTCAGCGTGCTCCGTGCCTGGCGCGCGTGGTGCGGCGCCCCGGCGGATGACGAGCGCGTCGTGCAGGGCGTCGAGTGCGTGGCGACGCGTGAGGCCGAGCAGCTCCGCGCGGATCTGCGCGCCGCCGGGGTGACGCGCGAGGTGCTCTTCTCGAAGGAGAGAAACGTCTCCCCGATGCGCTTCCACGATCTGCGCGCCACGTTCGTCACGTGGGCGAAGCGCGCCGGCAAGGGCGACGGCTGGATCGCCGATCGCAGCGGACACCTTGATCGTGCGCAACTGGAGCGCTATGCGCGTGCCGCCCGGACCCTCGCCGACATCAAGATCGTGCCCTTTCCCGACATCACCAGCGCGATCCCGGAGCTCGCGCCGGCGGCGGGGGAGGGGCCCGGCGGCCCCTTGACGGAGGGGGGCGGGACGCCCGAGAGTGGACCCACAGGACGGACCCACGGGCACTTAGCTGCGGCGATCGGTGGGCACCGATCCTCGAAAAACCCCGGGAAACGAAGCACTTCACGCCCCCACCATCCGGATACGGGATCCAGTGAGCGATCGATCGAACCTCGCCGCCTCCGTCGACGGCGCGCGCCTCCCCGACGAGGAGGCGCGCGATCTGTGGACGCGGTTCAGCCGGTACATGGATGAGCACCGCGGCGACGCGGCGGGCTTCGCGCGCGAGAGCGGCTACGTCAGCGTGACGCCGACCTTCGAGCGCGGACAGGCGCTGCTCGTGGTCCGGACGACGGAGGCGCCGCCGGAGAAGCCCGCGCCGCGCGGCAATGGCGCGGTCGAGCCGGGGCCGCCAGGCGGCCGGCGCAAGCCGGCACCGCGCGGCAGACGGCGGCGCTGAGCGCTCGCCCGGCGAGCCCGATCCGCGATGCGCTTGCAATCGCGGCGGGCGGGGCTCGGCCGCCGCGTCGGCGACGCGCTCGGGGGAGCCGGCGCCGGTGGGGGGACCGCGGCCGGCGTGCAGCGCCCGGTGGGGGGACGCCCGCCGACGTGCAGCGCCCGGTGGGGGGACGCCCGCCGACGTGCAGCGCCCGGTGGGGGGACGCCCGCCGACGTGAACGCAGTGAGTCTCGTTCGGCGCGCCGCGGCTTGGGCGGCGCCTCTGCTGGGAGCCGCCGCAGCGCGTGACGCACGGAGCGGGCGGCCGGGGCCACTCGGGCCACTGGGTCCCCAACAACTGCCACAACACGCGGGAGCATCCCTGCGTGGCAAGCAGATCAATCCCGCCGGGCTCGTCTACAGCTGGGTTGGCATGGCACCCGATGGGTCGTTTTCCTGCAGCCGGGCGGGTTCGCCCGGGGGCGCCCCCGAGATGCTCTGCGTTCCCAGCGATCCCTGAGGCGACCTCCTCCCATCCCCACCCTCGCCGCCGCCGCGCGTTCCGTGCTCGTTCGGCGCGCGGCGTCGTGTGGCGAAGGACGTGGCAGATAGGCGGTCGCCACGCCAGCCGGGAGTCCAGGCCGGCTGGCGCAGGCTCAACACGCAGCACACGCCGTGTCGCCGTGCGGGTACGCCGCTCAAGACCTCTCTCGCTAGAAGCGCTTCGGGCTGTTCGGCAGCTTGGAGTCACGCGTGGCGCGCTCCTCCTTGCGCTCCGCGATCCGCCCGGAGAGGACCGCCTCCGCCAGCTCGCGGACCTCGGCGCTCGTCGCGCGATCGACGCGCGCGAGCGCCTGCTCGGCCGCGGCGCGGGCCTCGGTCGCGCGGCCCCCGAGCGCGTGCGTCCGGGCGATCTCGGCGAGCGTCGCGGAGAGCTCCGAGGCGTTGCCGGCGACGTCCAGCAGCCGCTTCGCGCCCAGGTAAAGCTCGAGCGCCGCGCCGAGATCCCCCTGGATGCGCACAAGATCGCCGTGCGCCCGGAGCACGCCGGCCTGGCCTGCGCCGTCCTCGAGCACCTCGAACAGCGTGAGCGCCTGCTCGTAGTCCGAGAGCGCGCCCTCCAGGTCCGACGCGTCGGCCGCCGCGACCCCCACGAGCTCGGCCACAAGCTCGAACTGCCTGCGGCGGAGATCGCCCCGCGCCTTGAGCGTCGCGGCCTGGCCCCGGCGCTCGAAGCCGGTGCGGAACAGGGCGAGCGCCCGATCGTAGTCGCGCACCGCGTCCACGAGATCCTCCTGCAGCGAGCGCAGATCCCCCCGCGCCTTCAGCACGGCGGCCTGGCCCAGCACGTCGCGCGTCGCCGAGAACAGCTCGAGCGCCTGATCGTAGTCGCGCTCGGCGCCCGGGAGATCCCCCTGCCGGGTCCGGAGATCGCCGCGCGCCTTGAGCACGCCGGCGTGCCCGAGGTGGTCCTCGGTGGCCTGGTACAGCGTGAGGGCCCAGTCGTAGTCGCGCGCCGCGCCCGTCACGTTGTCCTGGCCGAGCCGCATGTCGCCGCGCGCCTTGAGCACGCTGGCCTGCCCGCTCCGAGCCCCCGCGCCCTGGAAGAGCGCGAGCGCGGTGCTGTAGTCGCGCGCCGCGCCCGGCAGGTTGCGGAGGCGGACGCGCAGATCGCCGCGCGACTTGAGCGCCCGCGCGTGCGCGGCGCCGTGCGGGCGGGCGCGGGGCGACTCCGTGGGCCCCTGGCCGTCGGCGCCCTCGGCGGCCCCGCGCGACCCGGCGCGGGGCTTGAGCGGCTCGCGATCGCCGAGCTGCAGGAAGACGTGGACCGCCAGATCGTAGTCGCAGACCGCGCCGCCGAGATCGCCCTCCTCGGCGCGCGCGAAGCCCCGCGCCCGCAGCGCGTCCCCCTCCCCCGCGCGGTCGCCCGCGGCCTGGAACAGCGCGAGCGCCTCGTCGTAGTCGCGCACCGCCTGGACGGGGACGCCCTCCCGCAGGCGCAGCGCGCCGCGATCCATGAGCACCTGGGCCTGGCCGAGCACGTCGCCCGAGGCCTGGAACAGCGCGAGCGCCTCGTCGTAGTCGCGCCCCGCGCTCACGGTGTCGTTGCGCCGGAGCAGCAGGTTGCCGCGCTCCCGCAGCGCGTGGCCGCGCGCCTCCGGCGCCGTGCCGTTGAGGCTCGGAGGCGCGGCGCTCGATCGGGGACCGCGCATCGCGCTGTCACCGAGCACCTCGGCCAGCGATCCGCTCTTCGGGGCGCAGCGATCCAACGCGCTCTCGAACGAGCGCTGCGTGGGAGGATCTCCATCCACGCCCTTCAGCTCGGACTGGGCTTCTGAGCGGCGACGCATGATAGACGGAACATCCTACCGCGGCGGCGCCCTCCTCGTGGAGACATTGCGCCGGCGGCCGCGCGCTCACGCACATTCCGCGGCCGTACCTTCCACGCCATCGGCGCGTCCACGTACACGCGTCCACGCGTCCACGTACATTCCAACTTCGCGCTTTTCGTCGCGGTCAGCGCGGCGCTCGGCCGCGCCGTCCGGGTCGCGAGCGGCGGCGCGCCGGCCGCCGCGCGCCACGGTTCGCTCGCTCACGCAGGCGGCGGCGGCGCGACCTCGCGCGGCGCGCCCGCCGCCGCGCCGCGGCGGTCAGAGGCCCTTGCGCGAGATGAGCACCGCGTCCCGCTCGACCTCGTGCATCGCCTGGGTCACGAGCGCCGCGGCGGTGTGCTCGCGCACGTGCATGACGCGCAGCTCGGCGTAGGTCTCGTCCGGCAGCAGCTCCTCGTCGACGCCGAACTTCGGCGCGTCGACCTGCGCCGGCTGCTCGTCCTGCAGCCGCGGCCTGAGCGTCGCCAGCTTGCCGGCGCCCCCGAGCTGCTGCACCCAGCGGTCGCCGCGCCGGACCGCGAAGAAGCGCTGCCCCACCTTCACGCCGTCCTTCTCGCCCTTGTCGATGAACACCACCTGGTGCTGCCCGAAGAGCTGGTAGGGGTAGATCGCCGCGATGATCCTCGCCTCGAGGTCCTGCTCGGCGCTCGCCGGCGGCACCACGTCGAAGCGGCGCACCACCGAGCCGACCTTGTCCCCGCGCTCGACAATGTCGAGCGACTCGATGAGCCGCGCGCGCACCATGTGCGTCTTCGGGTTGTAGCGGTCCACGCGCGCCGTGCCGCGCACGGTCACGAGCTCGCCCTTCGGGTCGCCGCCGCTCCTCACCTTCTTGATCTCGCGGAAGATCGTGAGCTCGTCGCCGATCGCGACGTCGTGATCGTCCGAGAGGCGGAGGTAGACGTCGTCGCCCTCGCTGAGGAGCATCTGGTCCTCGGGGCTGGCGACGAGCTCCCCCCACGTGTCCTTCTTGACGTCGTCGACCCAGCCGAGGTCGCGCAGGAAGATCGTCTTCGCCGGCACCCGCGACCCGCGCCCCGCCTGCCTCGCCCCGAGCCCGATGCTGCCGCGCGTCGGGCCCTCGTTCGGGTCGCGGAGCCGGATCCGATCGCCCGGGTAGATCCAGTGCGGGTTCTGGAGCTGCGGGTTCAGCGCCCAGACCTGCGGCCACGCGTAGGGGTTCGTGTAGTACCTGCCCGAGATGTCCCAGAGCGTGTCGCCGCGCCGCACCGAGTGCGACTCGGGCACGACCTGCCCCTCGACGACGTAGCTCCCGCTCGCGCTGCCCCGCACCGAGGCGGGGCCCTCGCTGCGGCGGCCCAGATCGAAGCCGTCCGACGGGCGGGACGTGTCCGTGGTGCCCCGCGAGCTGGAGGGCAGGTGGGCGTTCGGATCGAACCCCGGCTGCGGGTAGCCCGGCACAACGACCTGCGTCTCGACGGTCGGCTCGGCCTGCGGGAGCTGGACCACGGTGACGCCCGGACCCTGGCCGGCGCCCTCCTCCTGGGCCAGCGCCAGCGGCGACGCCGCGGCGAGCGCCAGGGAGACCGGGACCAGCGTTGCCTTCGCGTGGAACTTCATCGATTGCGCCTCGACAGGGTGGAGGGTGGCGGGCTCGGCGGCGTCGATCCGCCGCCCGGAGGCTCGTCGATCACGACGCCCTTCGCGGTCGAGCGGAGCACCGGCGGCCGCGCGCCGCCGTCCTCGGGCGCGAGCCGCACCACCTCGAGGTCAGGCCTGTCCGGCTCCTCCGGGGCCGCGGCGCGCGCCTCGGCCTCGCCCGGGCGCGCCGCGCCGCGCGGAGCGGCCCGCGAGCGCTCCAGCGAGCCCACCCGGTCCGAGAGCACCGCGTTGTCCGCGCGCACCCTGACGAGCTCGGCGCGCAGCTCGGAGAGCTGCTGTCCGACCGCGTCCCGCCCCCCGCCGCACCCGGCGGAGAGCGCGGCGAGCGTGAGCCCCATCGAGCAGATGCCCAGGCCAGTCCTCATGCAGCGCCCAGCCTACCCGCCGCCGCGCCGACCGGCCAAACGCACGGCGATCTCGCGCGTTACAGAGCGCGCACAGTTCTGCTAGGGTCGCGCCTCCCAGATCGAGCTGCGAGGGGTGAACGTGCGGAAACTCTTCTTGATTTTCCTGATCGCGACGGCGGCCGCCGCGTGCGGCGACGGCGGCACGGAGCCCGCGGCGACCGAATGCTTCGATTATAGCAAATTCGACGGCGCGACCCCCGAGGTGAGCTTCGCGACCGACGTCCTCCCGGTCTTCCAGCGGTCCTGCTCGTTCAGCTCGACCTGCCACGGCGCCGAGGCCGGCTCGGCCGGGTTCACGTACCTCGGCCCGGGGCTGAGCGAGCAGGCCACGCCGGCCCAGATCGACGCGATCGTGGCCCAGAACGTCGGCGCCGCGTCGCGGGCGCCCTCCGGGATGCCGCGGATCGCGGCTGGCGACCCCGCGAACAGCTTCCTCATGCACAAGATGGACGACACCCTGAGCTGCGGGGACCTCGAGTGCGCCCCCGATCGACAGTGCGGGGAACCGATGCCCTACACCGGCGACACCCTGGCCGCGGCGGAGCGCGACGCCGTCCGCCGGTGGATCCAGCAAGGGGCCAAGGTCAATTGATCGGCCGGCTCTCGGGCCACGTCGTCGAAGAGGGCGACGAGGGCACGGTGGTGCTCGACGTCGGCGGTGTCGGCTACGAGGTGACGGTCCCGCTCGGCGCCCTGGGGCGCGCGCGCGGCATCGCCGCGCCGGCCGGCTCGGACGCGATCACCCTGTTCGTCCACACCCACGTGCGCGAGGACGCGCTCCTCCTCTACGGCTTCGCGACGCGCGAGGACCGGGCGGCCTTCCGCATGCTCATCGGCATCTCCAGCATCGGCCCGAAGATCGCGGTGGCCATCCTCAGCGCGCTCGGCGCGGGGGAGCTCGCCGCGGTGATCGCCCGCCGGGAGACCGCGCGCCTCACCGCCATCCCCGGCGTCGGCAAGAAGACCGCCGAGCGGCTCGTGCTCGAGCTGAAGGACAAGCTCGTCAACCTCCCCTCGGCCCCGCTCTCCTCCGCGGCCTCGCCGCCCGCGGCCAGCGCCGCGAAGCAGGACCTCCTGCACAGCGCGCTCACCCGCATGGGCTACCGGCCGGCCGAGGCCGAGCGGGCCGTCGCCGCCCTCGGCGCGCGCGTCGACAGCGCCCCGCTCGGGGATCTCGTGCGCGACGCGCTCGCGATGCTGTCCAAGTGAGGCGCCCGCGCGAGGCGAGCCGCCGGCCGCTCCGGGCCCTACCGGCCGCAAGCGCACAGAGAAGCGACAGACAGTCGACAGAAGGCGGCCGCGGCGAATATGCTCCCGCCGCCGTTCGCCTTGGACCCCGTCGGTCGCTCGTTGTGAGGAGGCCTGGTGATCACCTGCCCGAAGTGCTCTAAGGAAAATCAGGACCATTACAAGTTCTGCCTCGGCTGCGGCGCCGAGCTGCCTCGCGACGTCTCGCCGAAAAAGTTCGCGCCGGGCACGCCGCCCCACGGCGTGCCGGCGGCTTCGCGGTCGAACAACAGCTACGGCGATGAGCCGACCGCCATCGGCACCGGCGCCCAGAAGGGGGCCCCGGGCGCGCCCCCGCCGCCCGCCCTCGTCGACCCCGCGGCGTTCATGGCGCCGGTCCGGGGCGAGGACACCGGCACGAGCAGGAAGGCCGCCGCCGCCGCGCAGCCGTCGGCGCCCACGGCGTCGGCCGGCGCGGGGACGGTCGTCTGCCCGCAGTGCCAGGAGCCCAACCCGCCGTCGAACAAGTTCTGCGCGCTCTGCGGCTTCAAGCTCCTCAAGCCGGCGGGCCTGTCCGTGCAGCCGCCCGCGCCGGTCGTGTCGACGTCGGGCGCCGCGAACGTGGTGCTGACCGCGCTCCGGGCCGACGGCACCGAGGCCGGCTCGTACACCCTGCCCGCGAACCCCACGACGATCGGGCGCGACGCCGGCGCGATCTTCGGCGGCGACAGCTACCTCTCCCCGCGCCACGCCACGTTCTCGATCAAGGGCGGGCGGCTGTTCGTCAAGGACGAGAGCTCGCTGAACGGCGTCTACCGCAGGCTGCGCAGGGACACGCCGGTGCAGCTCGACACCGGCGACGTCTTCCGCGTCGGCCAGGAGATCGTCCGCCTGGAGTCGCTCGCCCCCGCGCCCGCGACGCCCGACGGGGTCGAGCGCCTCGGCAGCCCCTCGAAGGGCTACGTCGCCCGCCTGGCGCTGATCATCGGCAGGGACGCGACCGGCAACGCGTTCCCCGTCCCCGACACCGGCCTGCACCTCGGGCGCGAGCGCGGCGACATCCTCTTCCCCGAGGACGGCTACGTCTCGGGGCTCCACTGCCAGATCTCGCTCCAGGGCGGCCGGCTGTTCCTCACGGACCTCGGCAGCTCGAACGGCACCTTCCTCCGCGTCCTCGGCGAGACCGAGATCACGGGGGGCGACATCCTGCTCATGGGTCAGCAGCTGTTCCGCGTGTCCGTGTGAGGCCGCGCGACCTGGGCCCCGAGGACGCGACCGTCCCGCTCGCACAACCCCGCGCCCCGTCGTACGCTGGGCGTCGCTGAGGCACTCGTCATGGAAATGGTCCGCACCATCCGCGTGGTCGCCGCCGTGATCGAACAGGACGGCCGCTACCTCATCACCCAGCGCCGCCCGACCGCCGTGCTGCCGATGCTCTGGGAGTTCCCGGGTGGACGCGTGGAAGAGTCCGAGACCGACGCGGCCGCGCTGAAGCGCGAGGTCCGGCACCGGCTCGGCGTCGAGATCGAGGTGCGCCAGCTGATCTCGTTCGTGAGTCACCCGTACGAGCGCTACGTCGTCGACCTGTACCTCTACGAGTGCCACATCGAGAGCGGCGAGCTCGCGTCGCTGGCCGTGAACGCCTTCCGGTGGGTCACGAGCGCCGAGTTCGATCGCTACCCGTTCACGCCGGCCGACGAGGCCAGCATGAACAAGCTCCTCGGCATGACCTGACGCCCCGGGCCGGTCCGACACCGGCCCGGCGCGCCCCCCTCACATGCGCGGCGAGCGCCGCAGCAGCGCGAGGAACAGCGGCCCGCCGAGGACCGCGGTCACCGCGCCCACGGGCGGCTCCGTGCCGAGCCACCGGAACAGGAGCCGCGCGACGAGGTCGCACGTCGTCAGCAGCACCGCGCCGGCGACGAGCGACAGCGGCAGGAGCCGCCGGTGATCCGCGCCGGCCAGCCGGCGGACCGCGTGCGGGACGATGAGCCCGACGAAGCCGATGAGGCCGGTGCGGCTGACGATCGCGCCGACCACGCACGAGGACGCGAAGAAGATCCGGCGCTCGACGGCGCGCACGTCGACGCCCAGGGTCCCGGCCGACTCGTCGCCGAGCGAGAGGAGGTTCAGGCGCGCGGCGTCGGCCACGAGCACCGCGCAGCCCGCGACGACGTAGGCGGCGACGCCGAGGAGGGCCGAGGTCGTGGGCAGCTCGATGAAGCCGATGAGCCACCGGAGCAGCTGCTGGGAGCGCGAGGGGGAGACGACCGTCTTGAGGAAGGAGATGAGGCCGGCGGCGATCGAGTTCACGATCACGCCGGCGAGGAGCATCGAGGCGCCGGAGGTGCCCTGGGCCGCGCCGCGCGCGATGGCGTAGACGAGCACCGTCGCGACAAGGCCGCCGACGAGCGCCGCCGCGGGCAGGAGCGTGGCGCCGAGGACGGTCGCCGAGCCGACGCCGAGCGCGATCGCGACCGAGGCGCCGAGCGCGGAGCCGCCGGAGACGCCGAGCACGTACGGCTCGGCGAGCGGGTTCTGGAGCAGCGCCTGGAACGCGGCGCCCACGGCCGCGAGGCCGGCGCCGGAGATGGCCGCGAGGAGCACGCGCGGCAGGCGCACATCGAGGAGGAGCGTCCGGTCGAGGCCCGGGCCCGCGAGGGCGCGCTCGACCGAGACGGGCTCGGCGCCGAGGAGGACCGCGAGGAGCAGCGCGACGACGAGCACCACGGGCGCCGCGATGACGGCGAGCGAGCTCCGGGGCGCGCGGCCGGACGCGGGCGCCGCGGCGGGAGGGCGCGCGGGAGCGCGGCCGGACGCGGGCGCCGTCAATCCTGGCCGCCTCCGCGCGCCGCGGGCGGCTGCGTGGCGGGGCCGCTGTTGCGCTCGGCGTTCCGCTCGTAGATGAGGCGCAGCCCGGTGAGCGTCAGGTCGTCGTCGACCTCCTCGATCGTCTCGGTCTGCGGCGCGATGAGCTGCGCGAGGCCGCCCGTCGCGATGACCCGGCACGGGTAGCCGAGCTCCCGCCGGAGTCGGCTCACGAGCCCGTCGACGAGCCCGGCGTAGCCGTACACGATGCCCGACTGCATCGAGTGGACGGGGTTGCGTCCGACGACCCGGGGCGGGAGGGCGATCTCCACGCGGGACAGCCGCGCGGCGCGGGAGAAGAGCGCCTCGGCGCTGATCTGGATGCCCGGCGCGATGACGCCGCCCAGGTACTCGCCCCTCGGGGTCACGCAGTCGAACGTCGTCGCCGTGCCGAAGTCGACGACGATGACGCCGAAGGCGGCGTGATCGCCCCGGCCGGGATCGGCCGCGGGCTCGCGCGCCGGCGCGGAGCGGGGCGCGGGCTCCGACGAGCGCTTGATCCACTCGTGCGCCGCGACCGCGTTGACGATCCGGTCGGCGCCGACCTCGCGCGGGTTCTCGTAGAGGATGGCCATGCCGGTCTTGATGCCCGGGCCCACGACGAGCGGCTCGATCCCGAATGCCCGCTCGACGAGCCCCACCATCGTGTCGGTCAGCGTCGGCACGACGCTGGCGATGATCGCGCTGTCGATGCGGGCGAGATCGACGCGGCGGAGGTCGAGCATCTGCCGGACGAGCACGGCGTACTCGTCCGCGGTGCGAGAGCGCGCGCTCTCGCACCGGAGGTGGTGCTGCAGCACCTCGCCCTCCAGCACCCCGAAGCTGATGTTGGTGTTCCCGACGTCGATGGTGAGCAGCATGCTGGGCTGGACTCTAGCGCCGCGCGCCCTGGATCCCGCCAGGATTTCGGACGCGCGCGTGGGCCGGCGCCCGCGCGCGCCCGGGGCTCTGGCCGCTCAGCGCTTGCGCGCGAGCGTCACCCCGTCGCGAACGGAGAGCATGACCTTCTCGACCCGGGGATCCCGATAAACGAGATCGTTGAAGGCGGCGATGGCGCGGCCGTCGACCGTCTGGGGGGCGAGGACCTCGCCGCTCCAGAGGGTGTTGTCGGCGACGATCAGCCCGCCGCGGCGGACGCGCGGGAGGACCTCCTCGTAGTAGGTCGAGTAGCGCTCCTTGTCGGCGTCGATGAACACGAGATCGAAGGCCGGGCTCGCCGGCAGGGCGCGGATCGTGTCGAGCGCGTCGCCGAGGGCGATCCGGATCTTCTTGCCGTGCTCGCTGCGGTCGAAGAACGACCGGGCGACGCGGCTCACGTCCGGGTCGCGGTCGCAGGTGATGAGCTCGCCGTCCGGCGGGAGCGCCTCGGCCATGCTGAGGGCCGAGTAGCCCGTGAAGGTGCCGATCTCCAGCACGCGGCGCGCCTGCATGAGGGCGACGAGCATCTTGAGCAGGGCGCCTTCGACCCGCCCCACTTGCATGCCGGCCCCCGGCTCGTTGGCGAGGGTGTGCTCGCGCAGCTCGTCGAGGAGCGTGGGGGGCGGCTCGGTGTGGTCGTGGACGTAGCGCTCCAGGTCTCGATCGATGATGAGGGCCATGAGGACGTTCCTTGGTCGGGCCACGGTAGCACGCGGGGTCCGCCCCCACCTTGAGCTGCCGCCGGCCTTCGGGTAGCGTCGACCATGCCCGGTTCTTCCTGGAAGAAGTGCGCGGTTGTGGCGCTCCTCGCATCGGCCTGCAGCTCGGCGCCGGGCAGCCCCGGGGCGGGCGGGGCCGGCGGCGCGGGCGGGGCCGGCAGCGCGGGCGGGGCCGGCGGCGCGGGCGCGGGCGGGGCCGACGGCGCGGGCGCCGGGGGAAGCGGCGGGGCGAGCTCCGTGGCGACCGGCGGCGGGGCGGGCGGAGAGCCGGAGTACGCCTGCGCTTCGCTCGGCGACCCGTGCACGACGTGCCTCGCGCTGCGCTGTCAGGAGAGCTATTGCGCGTGCCAGCGAAGCACGGAGTGCGACGCGCTGGCCAACTGCTTTCTCGGCTGCGCCACGGGAGACGAGCCGTGCCGGCAGACGTGCATGACCGCGCACAAGGAGGGCATCTCCGACGTCTTGCTCGAAGGCGGCTGTGCGGCCGAGCGGTGCAATGTGCAGTGCCCGTCGCGCGCTCCGTTGCCTCCCTGCGGGTCCTGCCTTCACGCGCGGTGCGCCGCCGAGATGAACGCGTGCGTCGCCGACCCGGTGTGCAGGGGGCTGCTCGCGTGCACCGACGCGTGCGCCGCCGACGACGCCGATTGCCCCGGGGAGTGCGCCATGCTGTACGAGAGCGGCGCGCCGGCCGCCGCCGGGGTCTTCGCGTGCGAAGGGGCGCAGTGCAGCGTCGATTGTGAGGAGCGGTGAGCCGCCGCGGTCCGCGGCGCGGCGCCGCGAGGGTCGACGCCAAAGAGGAATGGGCCTAACATCTGGCTGTGCCTCTCCGCGGATTGATCGAGCTCGAGCGGAACCCGTACACGGCCCTCTACCACGACCCGGCCCAGCAGCTCGTGTTCCTCAAGCGGTTTTCGCCGCCCTATCCGAGCCTCGGGGAAGTCGAGCAGAACTTCCAGCGCATGGAGCAGGCGCTCGGGATCATCTCCAGACCGCGCTCTCTGCTGCTCGTGGACGCCCGGGACGCACCAATGCGCAACGACGACCGGTTCGAGGCGACGTTCGCGCCGTCTCACACGCGGTTGGTGCAGGGGTTCAAGAAGACGGCGGTCCTCCTGAAGAGCGCGATAGGGGTGCTCCAGGTGGAGCGGCTCTCGAAGGGGCATGTCAGTCCGGTGGGCACCTTCACCCGGCCCGAGGAGGCGCTCCTCCACCTCGGTGTCCGCGTCGATCTGACGCAGTTCAGCGGGTCCTAGAGCGGCTTGCCGCCCGTGACGCCGAGCACCTCGCCGTTGATGTAGCTGGCCTCGTTCGAGGCCAGGAACACGAACGCAGGGGCGAGCTCGGCCGGCTGCGCAGGGCGCTGCATCGGGGAGTCCTTGCCGAAGGTGGCCACCTTCTCCTCCGGGAACGATTGCTGGATGAGCGGCGTCCAGACAGGGCCGGGCGCCACGGTGTTGACCCGGATGCCGCGCTTGATCAGGTCCTGCGCCAGGCCCTTGCTGAAGGTGACGATCGCCCCCTTCGTGGACGCATAATCGAGGATGCTCGGGCTCGGCTGATACGCCTGGATCGAGGCGACGTTGATGATCGCGCTGCCTTCCTTCATGTGCGGCAGCGCGAGCCGGACGAGGTGGAACATCGCGAGGATGTTCACGCGGAACGTGCGCTCCAGGCGCGAGGCGTCGATGTCCTCGAACCGCTCGGCGGCCTTGCCCTGCTCCGCCGCGTTGTTCACAAGGATGTCGATCCGCCCGAACTCGCGCGCCGTCTCCTCGACCACCTTCCGGCAATGGGCCTCGTCGGCCAGATCCCCGGGGATCGTGATCGCATCGCGCCCCGCCTCCCTGACGACCCGCGCCGTCTCCTTCGCGTCCTCGTGCTCGCTCAGGTAAGAGATCGCCACGCGGGCCCCCTCCCGGGCGAACGCGAGCGCGACGGCGCGGCCGATCCCGCTGTCGCCGCCGGTGATCAGCGCGACGCGGTCCTTCAGCCGGCCGAGCCCCTTGTACGACGACTCGCCATAATCGGGCCTCGGATCCATCCTGGCCTCGATACCGGGCCGGTCCTGGCTCTTGCCCTCGAAAGGCGGCTTCGGGCCCGCGCCCTTCGGATCCTCGCTCGGTCCAGTGTTCCGCATGCCTCCTCCTGATACCGTTTCGTGGTGGGAGGCCGCTCGCGCTCCCGGCGGTACATGGCAATAGGAACGGCAGGCCAGCCCGACCATCGGTCGCAGCCTGCACTCTGGATCGGAGCTCCCCCGACCCGGCCGCACGAGCGGCCATGAGATTCTTCCGGCGACCCGCGCTCGTTCTCTCGCTGTCGTCCATTCCCCTGATCGCCGGCTACAGCGACGACGACGATGACCCGGCGGCCAGCCGCCTCGCCTGGCTCGGGGACATGCGCGCGCTCGCGGCGCCTGCCCGGGCCGCCCTGACCCCGGCGCCCACCAGGTCTCCCACCTCGGTCACCCCTCGTCTTCGGGCTTCGGCGGCTTCGGCGGCGGCCGGTCCACCGGGTAGCGCCGCAGATCCAGCGTGTACGGCGCGTCGGCGTGGGGGGACGCCGGCTTCCCCGTCACCGGCCAGGGCGTCGGCCCCTCGATCGTGAACCGCTGCGCGCGCCGCGCCGACGCCTCGAACCGCGTGAGCGGCGCCGCGTCGTAGGCGCGGCCCTCCGGGTGCCACACGTGGTAGGCGCACGCGCCGATCGAGCGCTTGGCCCACGTGTCGAGGAGGTCGAGGTGGACCGGGTGGTGGATGCCGAGGTGCGCGTGCAGGCTGTGCGGCGGCGCCCAGGCGCGGAACCGCACGCCGCCCACGAGCTCGCCCGCCGTCCCCGTCGGCCGGAGCGGCAGCACGTGGCCGTTCACGAGCACCGTGTGGCGCTCCGGCGTGAGCCCCCGCACCCGCACCTCGATGCGCTCCATCGATGAGTCCACGTAGCGCGACGTGCCCGTCGTGGTCAGCTCCTCGCCGAGCACGTTCCACGGCTCGATCGCGTTGCGCACCTCCAGCATCACGTCGCCGGCGTGCAGCGTGCCCACCACCGGGCAGCGCAGCTCGATGAACGGGCGGTACGCGTCCGCGGGCAGCGCGAGCCCGCGCCGCTTCAGGTGATCGAGCACATCCTCGAAGTCGCGCCACAGGTAGTACGGCAGGAGGAAGCGGTCGTGCAGCGCCTGGCCCCAGCGCACGAGCGGGCCCGTGTACGGCTCCTCGGCGAACGAGGCCAGGAGCGTGCGGACGAGCAGCGACTGCGCGACCGCCATCCGGAAGTGCGGCGGCATCTCGAACGCGCGCAGCTCGATGAGCCCCTGCCGGCCGTGCGCCGTCTGCGGGTCGAACAGCTTGTCGATGCTCACCTCGGCGCGGTGCGTGTTGCCCGTCATGTCCACGAGCAGGTGGCGGAACAGGAGGTCCGAGAGCCACGGCGGCTCGTCCTCGCGCCGCTCGAACGCGCGCGCGAGCGCGATCTCCAGCTCGTAGAGGTTCTCGTGCCGCGCCTCGTCCACGCGCGGCGCCTGCGACGTCGGGCCGACGAACAGGCCGGCGAACATGTACGAGAGCGACGGGTGGTGCTGGTTGAAGGTGAGCAGGCTCGCCAGCAGATCCGGCCGGCGCAGGAAGGGGCTCGAGCGCGGCGTCGGGCCGCCGAACGTGAGGTGGTGGCCGCCCCCGCTGCCCGCCATGCGCCCGTCGACGAGGTACTTCTCGCAGTGCAGGCCGCTGTGGAGCGACGCGTCGAACACCGTCTCCAGGAGCGACGCGTATTTGCGCACCCCGTCGGTCGGCGGCAGGTTCACCTCGAGCACGCCCGGGTCCGGCGTCACCGAGAAGCGGAGCACGTCCGCGCCGGGCGGCGGCGGGTACCCCTCGAGCAGCACGTCGATGCCCGTCTCCTGGCGGGTCGCGTCGATCGCCGCGATGAGCTCGAAGAAGTCGGCCGGCGCGAGGAGCGGCGGCAGGAAGACGTGGACCGTGCCGTCGCGCGTCTCGACGCAGAGCGCCGTGCGCACCCCGTAGCCCGATCGCCCCGCGGCCGGCGCCGCGCGCTGGGCCTGCGCCGCGCGCTTGCCCTCGTGGGCGTGCCGCTGCGCCGCCCGCGCGCGCGCCGTCTCGGCGTGCTCCGGCTCGCCGTCGTCGTGCAGCCGCTCGACGCGGCGCTGCTTCGCTTCCTCCTCGTCGGCCTCGGGCTCGCCGCGCCGCGGATCGGGCGGCGACACGAGCTCCTCGAGGGGCGGCGGCGGGGCCACCGCGACGAGCGAGCGGAGCGGCAGGCGCAGGCCGAGGGCGCTGTCGCCCGGGATCAGGAAGAGGTTCCCGCGCCGAAAGCCCCAGCGCTCGCTGATCCACGCCCCCCACTGGCGCGTGAGGGGCAGGACGAAGCCGGCCTCGCTGCCGAGCCCCCGATCGAGCACCCGCGCGAGGCGCCGCCGCTCCTCCGGGTCGTCGAGGTTCGCCTTGAGCGGGTCGACCTCGGTGGGCAGGCTCGCCTCGTCCTGGAGGTGGCGCCAGGGGTCCTCGTAGGCGGGCAGCAGGAACTCGGTCAGCCCGAGCCGCGTCGCGAGCGCCTCGGCGAACTTCCGCGAGAGCGCGACGTTCTTCCCGCGCGACGAGCGGCTCGGCGCGACCGCGGGGTCCGCGTGGCGCGCCCCGGACATCTCGGTCCAGAGGGGGACGCCGTCGCGCCGGCCGACGATCTCGAGGGCCCAGCGGGGCAGGCTCTCGCCGGGGTAGTGCTTGCCGGCGCGCAGCAGCAGGACGCCGCCCGGCGTGATCCGGCGCCGTAGCTCGTGCGCGAGCCGGAGCCCCTGCGACCATTTCGTCGCGCCGAGCGCGCCCTCGCGCCACTCCGGCGCGTCCGGGTACTCGCGCGAGTTGAAGGTCGGCTCGCCGCCCATGGTCAGGGTCAGCCCCGCGGCGGCGAGCCGCTCGTCGGCGCGATCCGCCACCGAGAGGAGCTCCTGCCACACGGGCTCCTCGTAGGGCGTCGTGGGCCGCGGCTCGTGGCCGAGGCGCCCGACCTTCATCTCGAAGGTCACGTCGCTCGCGCGCGTGTCGCTCGTGCCCTCGACCGGCGACGCGAGCGCGGGCGAGGCGGTGCAGGCGAGCGGGATGTGGCCTTCGCCGCAGAGCAGGCCGCTCGTCGCGTCGAGGCCGATCCAGCCCGCGCCGGGCAGGAAGACCTCGGCCCACGCGTGCAGGTCGACGACGTCGCGGCTGACGCCGCGCGGCTGGTCGGGGATCATCCCCTCGTCGGTCAGCTGCACGAGGTAGCCGCTCACGAAGCGCGCGGCGAGCCCGCGGGACCTGAGGGCGGCGATGAGCAGCGTCGCCGAGTCGCGGCAGCTGCCGCGCCCTTGCGCGAGCGTCTCCTCCGGCGTCCAGATGCCGGCCTCCTCGCGGATGACGTACTTGATGCGCCGGTTCACGGCGGTGTTCAGCGCGACGAGGAGCGTCACGGTGTGGCCCTGCGACGGCAGCCCGGCGAGGAACTCGTCGAGCAGCGGGCCGCGCGCGATCGACGGATCGGCGCTGTCGAGGAAGGGGGCGAGGTCCTGCTTGAGCTCGGCCGGATACGCGAACGGGACATGCTCCGCGCGCTCATCGACGAAGAAGTCGAACGGGTTGACGGGGCGCACGCTGACCGCGAGCTCGACGAGGATGTCGAGGTGCCGGGCGCGCTCCCCCGCGGGCAGGAGCACCCGGGCGACATGGTTGCCGTACGGGTCCTGCTGCCAGTGCGCCGCGATGTGCGGGTCGAGCTTCAGGCTGTACGACTCGATCTTCGCCTTCGCATGCGTCGCGGGCCGCAACCGGATGAGGTGCGGGCCGAGCGAGGCGGGACTGGGATAGGTGTAACGGGTCCGGTGCTGGATGAGCAGGCGCACGGTGGTTCTCTCCGGGGGTGGCCCTATCCAAACAGAGTTGCCCCCGTTCCGTCTCGCTCTCCGCGACGTGTTCTGGACGCACGGCGCGTTCGTTTCCTGAAGGATTCGGCGAGAATTCGGCGGTGTAGCGGCGCGAAGACGCCGGCGTGTGGCGGGCGCGGCGGCGCGGGTGTCCGGAGGCGGCGCGCGCGTGCGGAGGCGGCGCGACCGTGCGACGGCGGCGCGAGCGTGCGACGGCGTGATCGTGCGCGGAGCGGCCGCGCGGCGGCGCGCGTTGCTGCATCTTTCGCGTTGTTCTGCAGGCCGTGCGACGCCGCGACCCACCACCGGCGCCGCGCGCTTGCCGTCCGAGGGCGAAGCGGTGATCATCGCCCGCTGTGTCGGGTTCCGAGACGAAACAGCCCTCGCTGGCCCCGGTCGAGCCGGGGACCGTGCTCGCCGGCAAGTACCGCGTGGAGCGGATCATCGGCCAGGGCGGCATGGGGGTGGTCGTCGAGGCGCGGCACATCGTGCTCGACGAGCGGGTCGCGCTGAAGTTCCTGCTGCCCCAGCTCAGCCGGCACCCGGAGGGGGCGGGCCGCTTCCTGCGCGAGGCGAAGGCGGGCATGAAGATCAAGAGCGAGCATGTCGCCCGTGTTTCGGACGTCGGCACGCTCGAGAACGGCGCCCCGTACATGGTCATGGAGTTCCTGACCGGGAGCGATCTCGCGCGCCTGCTCCAGGACCAGGGCGTGCTCGGCCTGGAGGACGCTGTCGACTACATCGTCCAGGGCAGCGAGGCGATCGCCGAGGCCCACGGGCTCGGCATCGTGCACCGCGATCTCAAGCCGGCGAACCTGTTTTTGACGACGCGGATCGACGGCTCGCCGCTCGTCAAGGTGCTCGACTTCGGCATCTCGAAGATGGCGACCGGCGCCGTCGACATCCTGACGGGCACGGACGCGGCGCTGGGCTCGGCGCTGTACATGTCGCCGGAGCAGATGCGGCAGACGCGCTCGGTGGACCACCGGACCGACATCTATGCGCTCGGCGTCTCGCTCTACGAGCTGCTCGCCGGCCGGCAGCCGTACTACGCCGAGACGCTGCCGCAGCTCTGCGCGGAGGTGCTGACCGGCACGCCGACGCCGCTCCGGGACATGCGCCCCGACGTGCCCGCCCCGCTCGCGACCGTGCTGGAGAGGGCCTATGCCCGCGAGCGCGATCAACGGTACGCGTCGGTCGCCGAGCTCGTCGTGGCGCTCGCCCCGTTCGCGCCCGCGCGCACGTACCCGACGCTCGTCCGGATCGCGCGCATGGGCGGCCTGTCGCTGCACGCCGCGGCCGCCGGCGGGCACCGCGCGTCGCAGCCCTCGTTCTCGGTCGTGGACGCGCGGGCCTCGGCGCCGGCGCTCCGCGAGCCGTCGTGGCCGGGGCTCTCGTCGCCTGCGGCGGCCGGTCAGGCCGCCGCAGCGCCGCCGCAGCGCCCCGGGACGCCGCTCCCCGACGCGGCGGCGCCGTTCTCGCAGCCGTCGCCGGTCGCCTTTGCGGCGACCCCCTACCCCCACCCGCCGTCGCCGTTCTCGCCATCGCCGGTCGCCTCCGGGACGACGCCGTTCCCGCACCCGTCCTCGCCGTTTGCCCGGCCGTCGTCGCCGGCCTTCGGCCCCCCGGGCGCGCCGCCCGGCGATGGCGGCAGGCTCAGCCCGGTGCCGCCCGAAGGTCCCGCGCCGCATCAGCAGATCGTCCCCGGTCCGTACAGCGCGCCGATGAGCTCGCGCGCCGCCGCGACCTTCGCCTCGTCGACCCACCTGGGGATCTCGTCGGACGGGCGCCGGATCCCCGGGTTGCCGGCCTCCCCTGCCGTGATCATCGCGATCACGCTGCTCTCGGCGGCGCTCGTCCTCGGGGTGCTCGCGGTCAGCGTGTTCATGCTGCGCCGGGGCGGCGCGGACGACGCGGGCGGCGCGGCGGCGGCGCAGGCGACGACCGCGAGCGCGACGGAGACCGCCGCGCCTGCGCCGACCCCGGAGCGGCCGGCGTCCGACCCCGGGGCGGCGACGCCGGACGGGCCGACGATCCTGCCGACGGGGGTGGCGACGGACACTGCCGCGGCGAGCGCCTCGGCGGCGGCGAGCGCCTCGGCGGCGGCGAGCGCCTCGGCGGCGGCGAGCGCCTCGGCGTCAGCCTCGCCAGCGTCGGTGCCGACGAGGGCGGCGCCTCCGCGGGCGCCGGCGGGGCGCAGCGGGCCGGCTGGCCGCCCCGTGCCACCTCCAGCGACCCAGCGTCCTCCCCAGGGCATCGACCTGAACGATCCGCACTGAGCCACCCCCCATGATCTTCTCGAGATTGCATGCCCCCCGCGCGATCCGTCGCGCTCGACTCGTCCTCGCCTCGGTCGTCCTCGCCTCGGCCGCCCTGCTCGCGCCCGCGGGCGCTGCGGCGCAGGGCATGGGCGGCGATCCGACGCTGGCCCAGACGCTGTTCGAGGAGGGGCGCCGCCTGATGGAGGCGAAGTCGTACGCCGAGGCGTGTCCCAAGCTGGCGGAGAGCCAGCGGCTGCGGCCCGGCACGGGCACGCTGCTCAACCTGGCGCTGTGCAACGAGGGGCTCGGCAGGACGGCGACGGCGTGGGGGCAGTTCAAGGAGGCGCTCTTCGCCTCGAAGAAGGAGGGCAACGCCGCGCGCGAGGCGTTCGCGCAGGAGCACATCGACGCGCTGGAGCCGAGGCTCTCGAAGATCCAGCTCGTCGCGGAGGGCACGCCGGGCCTGCTGGTCCGCATCGACGGGTACGACATCCCCGCGGCCGCGCTCGGCACGCCGATCCCGATCGATCCTGGGTCGCACCAGGTCGAGGCGACCGCGAGCGGCTACTCGGTGTGGTCGACGACCGTGCAGGTCGGCGAGAGCGCCGATCTGAAGGCGATCGCCGTCCCGAAGCTCCAGCCCGCGCCCCCCGCGAAGACGACCACCGCGCCGCGGGGGCCGGCGGCGGGCGGCGACGCCGGCAGCGCCGACGGCGGCGGCGGAGGAGGACTGCGCACCGCGGGCTTCGTGATCGGGGGCGCCGGCGCGGCGGTGCTCGGCGTCGGTGCCGTGTTCGGGATCCTCGCTGCGGGGCAGGCTGGCGACGCGGAGAAGGACGCGGCGCTCTGTCCGGGCAAGCAGTGCTCTCCTCTGGGTCGCGCGGAGATCGACGCGGCGGAGACCAAGGCGCTCGTGTCGACGATCGGCATCGGCGTGGGCGTCGCCGCGATCGGCGCGGGGGTGATCCTGGTGCTGACGTCGGGCCGGTCGGGAACGGAGGGCGCGAGCGCCGCCGGGGCGCGGCCGGGGCGCGTGCAGGCGCGCGTGGTGCCGCTCATCGGCCCGGATGGGGGCGGGGTCGGCGTGCTGGGGGCGTTCTAGGCGCGACCTGGGCACGTTTCTCGTCGAGGTCGCCGACCTCCTTGCCTCGACGAGGACCGGCCTGCGGTGGTCCGCGATCGTGCGCCGTCGTGGCTGCGCCAGTCCGCGCCCGCTGCCGTGGAGCGTGACCGTCGGCGGTCGGGAGCGAATCCGCGCGCGCACGCAGGCGACCTGAGCTCCGGCCTCAGAGCTCGCCCACCTGGCTGTGCTCGTGAAAATCAACCAGCGCCTGGCCGCTGCGGCTGAGGCCCGCTTGGGCATTGATGTAGGGCACCGCGTCTCGAATCGCTTTCATCGTCAGCTCGATGTTCTTGTGCGTCCCGACCACGAGGGCGGTGTGGTGCTCCACCGCCCGCTCGGGCTGCGTCAAATAGCGAAAGAGCTCCTGAATGCGCGGGATCTGGATGCGGCCGCGCGTGCCGAACGTGTCGATGCCTTCCTCGCTGACCCGGCCCACCCCGCCGTAGAGGAACACGCTGCCTTCGCGCGCGTTGGTGCAAGGTCTCAGAAAAGCGCAGGTGCCCGCCTTGAGCTCGCCGTCGACTGCGCCCCAGGTGTTCTCCGCGCCGATGTCGGCCTGGGTGGCCAGGATCTCCTGGCGGGTGATGCGGGCGCCGGGGCGCATCACGCTCTTGGCCCAAACGCCGCAGTGGAAGAGATCCACCTCCTCGCGCTCGTCATCGTACATGTTGTTCCAGTCGCCGAGCAGCGGCACGAGCCCGGAAGCGCACTGGAGCATGTACATCCCCATCCAGCCCGCGATGTCGGTCTCGCAAGCGGCGGGAATGAGCTTGTCCGAGAGCATGCTCATGCAGGTGCAGGGCATCACGCCCACCTCTCCGCCGATCTGGTACTTCTGCATCTCCGTCCAGCAGCGCACCGCGATGCCGTCGAGGTCGTTCTCTTTCACGAAGCGATCGAAGACGACGCCCATCCGGGCGATCGCCTCCAGCGAGGCGCGCGGAACGTCAGCCGCTGCCATGTAGCCGGAGACCGCTTCCAGCTGAGTGGATAGCTCGCGCGGCGAGACCTTGCGCATCTGTCGATCGAGCGCGATCAACTCCAGGCCGACCGTGCTCAGGCCCATGTGCCCCAGCAGCTCGGTGGAGACGTTGGTGACCGTCTGGAACGCGTCGGGCCCCGAGCCCACCAGCCCGAGGCGCACGCCGCGGCCCCGGCGACGGAACTTCGATGCCAGAACGCAGCTCGCGTAGAAGGCGTGGAGATCGTCCGCGAAGGCTGCCGAGCTGACGGCTTCGCAATGCTTGGACGTGAGGGTGTACGGGTAGCCGATGTGGCGGAGCGCGTTGGCGGCCGAGAAGCGCCCGCACGCCCCGTCCCGCCGGCCCTTCTGTCCCATGCGTCCCAGACCGCGCACGTCAGGCTCGGTGTGCAGCAGCACCGGCACATCGAGGTCGGCCAGCCGCAGAAAGTCCCGAATCCCGTTTTCATCGGAGAAATTGTACATCGAGCAGATGACGCCAATGGCCCCGCCGCCGTCGGGGGTGCGGCGGTACTGCTGGGCGACGCCCGCGGCCGCGCGCGCGTCGGCGTAGGTCTCGACGTTGCCGAGCTCGACGTAGCGCACGCGCCCGCCGAGCACATGGCCCACAGCCGACTGGGTGGCCTTCGCTCCGTCCTCCGCAAACTCCGTCGGAAAGAAGCCCCGGTTGCCCATGAAGCCCAAGATCACCGGCTCGCTCTGTGTCATCGCTGTCTCCTGGAGCAGGCGGGCTCGAGCCAGGATGGTCTTGCCGCTCCAGCCCGCCGGTTAGCGTCACGGTTGTCGTCGCATCGGCGTCCACTTACGCTGTGGGCGCCCCCTTGCCACGAGTCCCACTGGGCTCGTCACGTTTGCGCGGATCGAGGCGGACAGCGCCAACCGGCGTCCAGTCGCGCGTCGGACCCGACCAGCGCTCATGGCTCCCGCGCGCGCGGGGGACCGCAAACACCGACCGCGTATTCCGCTTCAATACTATGCATGCCCGTGCTAGCGTCAACAGCTAATCCGAATTAGCTAAACGGAGCGCGCGCTTGAACGATCCCCCCGACCCCGCCCCCCCGCACGTGCCCGGTCTGCGTCCGATCCGTATGAAGGACATCGCCGAACGCCTGGGGTTGTCCCAGACCACGGTGTCTCACGTGCTGACGGGCAAGCATGCGAAATTTCGCATCAGCGCCGCCACGGTGGAGCGGGTCTGGACGCTGGCCCAGAAGCTGGGTTATCGGACCAACGCCATGGCCCAGGCGTTCCGGGAGCAAAAATCGTACGCGATCTCCCTCGCCGTCGAAGACCTGTCGAACCCGATCTGGGCCGGGATAGCCGTCGGCGCCGAGCGCGAGGCCGAGCTCCACGGCTACGCCCTCGTGGTGAGCCACCTGGCCGGCAACGCAGGGCGCCAGCGTCGCGCGTTGCAGCTCGTGCACGAGTCCCGGGTGGATGGGCTCATCGTGTCCCCGGTTTCCGGAGGGGATTGCGATCTCATCGCGGCGCACAAGCAGGGACTTCCCTTTGTGCAGATCGACCGGGCGGTCCCGGACCTCGACGTCGCGTGCGTGCGCACCGATCACGCCGCCGGCTCGGTGCTGGCGCTCCGCCACCTTCTCAGGCACAAGGATCGGTCGCTCGTCTACATCGGCGGCCCGCTCGACATCCCCACCTACCGACATCGTCTCGACGGGTTCCGGGCGGA
Organism: Sorangium sp. So ce590; assembly: GCF_051521365.1. NCBI lineage: Bacteria > Pseudomonadati > Myxococcota > Polyangiales > Polyangiaceae > Sorangium > Sorangium sp. So ce590. The sequence continues at coordinate 475,952 of NZ_CP150346.1, read as the reverse complement.
GTTGGCGCGGAGCGGCGTCGAGGCGGCGGCCATCGAGGAGTTGAAGGAGGCCACCCCGGAAGAGGCCGAGACGCGCATGGTCGAGCTTCTCCAGCGGCTGCGTGGACCTCTGGCCGTCTACGCAGCAAATTTCTGCACCACTGTCGGGACCCTGCGGGCCATCCGCGCCGCCGGCCTCTCCGTGCCCGACGAGATCGACGTCGTCGGATTCGATGACATCCTGATGGCCGATCTCTTGCGCTATCCCGTCGCGACCGTCGATCAGGACGTCGGCGCGATAGGACGCGAAGCGGTCCGGCTGCTCCTTGAAATGCTGGCGGGCGGGAAGGTCGCGCGAGAGGTCCTGCTCCCCCCTCGCCTCACCGCGCGAACATCGGACGTGCCGCGCAGCGAAGGGCGCCCCGCTGAGTCACACCCGATCAGCGCCGGCGACGGTGCGACGGGACCGCGATGGTAGGACGGGGGACCGTGGTACCAAGCCTTGTGACTACTCGAACAGCAGCGCGTTTCTCATGATGTCGGCGCCGTCACCGACCCAGAAGCCGTCCACCGCCATCGAAGTACGAGGCCAGATGTTCGCCCAGGGCGCCGCCATCATGCGGGAAGCCATACATATAGACGAGGACCGCGTCGTAGGCGTGAAGCTCTTCGACGGTCGGCGTCGCCTCTCCGATGTCGTAGACATCGACCGCCGAGAACGCGCCGGTGCGAGCGAGCTCCACCCGTACGTCGTCGTTCCAGCCCGGGATGAAAGACACCCCCGCGATGAGCACGCGGTCGGCGCTGGCGTCGGTGCACACGCCGTCCACGCACTGCCCGCTGCACACGTTGCCGCAGCTCCCGCAGTGGGCTCGGTGGAAGCTCGGATCCACACAGACGGTGTCCCCGCTCGGATCGACGCAGGCGATGTCGGGAGGCGCGCACGTGGGTCAACCCGCGCCGCCTTCGCAGCTGTAGGTCACGGTGACGCGCGCGAACGCGCCGCCGAGCGCGTCGCTCCGGCTCAGGCCCTCACAGCTGGGCCCGTGGATCAGGACGGCGTTGTAGTCGCCCTGGTTATAGGTGCCGAAACCCACATCCGGCAGCGAGATGAGGCCGTGGACCGGGTCGCAGCTGCACGTGCCGATGGTGTCGAAGCTCCCGATCGTGGTGCCGTTGAGCGACACCGACCGACTGCCCGGGTAGCAGGTCAGGCCGTTCTCGAGCTCGACATCGAGCCTCTGCACGGGGCCGAGCGCGCCGCCGGCATCGGTCCACCGGAAACCGTAGGGCATGCTGTTGCACCCGTCTCTCCGGTGTAAGCCGAGCCCATCACAGTCCATGTCCTGGTTGATGAGGACGCTCGCGTCGTCGATGTCGTAGCTCGTCGCGCAGTCGCCGTCAGGGAGCTGCGTGAAGCCCTCGGGGCACGTACAGCTGCAGTCCTCGGCCGACACGTGGACGGGAAAGGTCAGCGAGCTCGACGCGGCATACACGTCGGAGACCGTGACCTGAACCTGGTAGTCGCCCGGCATGTCCGTCGAGAAGCTGCTGGCGGCGCCGGTCGCCTGAAGGGCCGGGGAGGACCCGGACGGGCTCGCGGTGATCGACCAGGCAAAGGAGATCGGGTCGCCGTCGGGATCCTCGGCGCCCACGGTGATCGTGGCCGTCTCGCACCGGGAGATGAACTTGCTGGGCGCGATGTCGAGATCGTTGATCCTCGGCGGGTCGTTCAGCGCGACAACCGTGTCGAGACCGCCGTTCGCGCCCCCGCCGCACTGGGACACGAGCAGGACCTCGGTCGTCGCTTCGGCGGCGACGTACGCCGTCCCCTCGGTGGGAGCGCACTCGCTCGACGGCGCAGCGTCGCTCATCGGTGTCGCGCAAACGCGGTAGTTGCCGGGAGGCAGCAGGAACACGACGCTGTCCCCCGCGTGCGTCCCCGAGCTCGCGGGGAGCACGCTGCCAGGGAGCGCCTCGGGCTCAAGGGCGCTGGTCGCCTCCGCGAGGGGCGCGTCGCCGCATGTGCTGCCGGCGCCGACGACCTTGTAGTGGATCGCCGTGACGTCGTGTCGCGCGCCGCGGACCGCGAGCGCCGCGTGGATGGCGCCCGTCGTCCCGGCGGCGTCTCCGTCGCTCTTCTCCATGTCGCATGCGTGTGACGCGAGCGCGAGCGCGATGGTGATCGTCGATTGCAAGAATGTTCTCGATATCGATCTCATGATGCTGTTCCCCTTGCTGTGCACCCCGGCGAGACGCCGACCGGCGACGCTCCGGAGCGGTCGCCGGGGACTCGCGGGGGACATGTCCTTCGTGTTGGCCGCATCCAACACCCCCCGCGGACCCACGCGGGGTCGAGCCGGAGGTGTCAAGACACAAAGAATAGCATAAACCAGGACGAATCGATGCTGTCAAAGCAAACCCGTCGTGCACTGTATTCGCCTGGCGCGTCGGCGAGTCGCGCACGTTGGCGCGCAAGCGCATCGGACCGCGCCCTGCGAAGCCAGAAGAGTCTACGAAGGCGGACGATGACGCCGCTCCGAAACGCAAGCGTGGCGGCTATCGGGCGGTCGACAAACCGCGCCGAGCTCTTGCGCCGCACATGTGCGCTCGATGTCCTCGAGTGCCCAGCTTGCAAGGGGCGGATGAAGCTCGTCGCCATGGTCACTGAGCCCCGGAACATCGTCCGCTTCCTCTCCGCGCTCGGCGAGCCGACCGATGTTCCAGCACGCTCTCCCAACCGGGGACCACCGTACTGGAAAAGCACCGTTGTGCGCCGCAAGGCGCACGGTGACGCCGTATAGCCTCTCGCGACGCGCCTCCCGGGCCAGACCAGCGCCCGGACCGACACGTGTGCCCACGGCAGGCCGATGCGCCCCTTAGCGCGCGCGGCGCCGCCCGGACCGCGCTCATTCCGGCCTTCGAGGGGTCGCTCGACGCGGAAATCGAGTTTCAGCGCCCTTGCCACGAGCTCACTCTCCCGTCACGTCGAGCGAGACCCGCACCTTCTGATGCACGATCTGCGTGGTCCTTTCGTGTTTGATCTCGAGGTCCCCGTAGCATTCAGTGGGCGTCGCCGTCGGTTGCTCTGCGATCGGAGCAGTGACGCTCACCACTGCGGGCAACGCGTCGTAGCTGCCCTCGACGAGCTCAACGATGAAGGTCGACCGGATCGGACACCCGAACACGAACCCCACGTAGCTCACCGCCCAAGGATAGCTGCCTCCGTAGGCGTCGTAGATCTCAAACTCGACTGGCTCAGCCTGCTCTCCGACATTCGCGGTGAGGTGGACCTCGTTCGTCGAAACTTCGATCGGTAATAGCGTGTCATAAATCACGAGAGCTGGTGCGACTTCGATCTCGGTGGTGATGGCGAGCTGGGCGGAGAGTCTGATCGGACGGTCGAAGAGCTGATTTGGAGAAAGCACGAGCGGCTCTGTGCTCTTGCCTGCGGCAGTAAAATCGAGCCAACCGGTGACCTCGTTCTGGCTGCTCTCGGTGAGTTTGACCGACCAGTCGAAGGCGCTCCCGTCGCTCGCCACCATCGGAATCGTGAGAGCTCCGGGAGGTCCCTCGTCGATACGCCGGCGAAAAACGATATCAGCCCGATTGAATCCCTGATGCCCGACGAGCTCCACATGAACGACCGTGTAGGTGATATCGACCAGGAGCTCCTGGCACGAGCCCTCCGAGCAGCCTCTCACCAGAATCTGACCCCGAAATACCCCGGGAGGAAGCGAAAGAGGGGCGGCCTTGGTGACACGGACGCGGGCGATACCGTTCGAGTCCGTCACCTCCAGCCCGCTCACGACGACGTGGGACTCTCCGAGCTCTTCGTGGGAGACCGGGATGGCGGAAACCGTGACGACCCCTTTGAGCGCCTCGACCTCAACGATCGCTGTGTACTCGTCGCTCCGTGAGTCGAATTCGATGTGCGTCGTGCTCAGTCGGAAGAGTTCATTCTCCGCGGGCCTTGGAGTGGATCCCATGCCGCCGCTGCCGTTCGTCGTCGAACCGGTCCCGCCCTGGCCACCGCTCCCGCCAGAGCTCGTTGCTCCGGCCGCTGCTCGGCCTCCGCTCTCGTCTGCCTCGGACTCTGCCGAGCCATTTTCACAGGCAACTGAGAGGATCAGGGCGATGAGGAGGGGAACGAGCCAGCAGAGGCGGGTGGGCTCTCGCAACATACCGACCGAGCATACCCGAACTCGCCGCAAATGACGAGAGGACGAGATCCTTTTCTCCCGCAACCGGAGAGTCCACCAGTAGTGGTACAGCTATAGGGTAGGATGCGTTCCGCTTGGTGCTACCGTCGCGGTAATCGCAGGCGTTTCAGGCGTGGAAAGCCTGTCTGACCATCGGGCCCGTTCTGCTCGGCGCGTCATCTGGTCGAGCCGCATCCAGCTCGCCGCCGAGCGCGATGCGGCCGATCTCGTCCGCACCCCCTTCCCCGAGGACGAGCCCGCGATGTTCGAGATGACCACGCGGGGGATGATGCGGAAGATGGCCACCGAAAGCAGCAAGCTCGTGGCGAACATGACGCCCATGAGGCCCGTCACGTACATCGTGCCGCGTGCATGTCGTCGTTCGGACGAAGGAGGATAGTCACGTAGTACACCATCCCGACCTGGATCAACGCGAACGCCATGCGCAGCATCAGATCCGAGATCAAGAAGATGATGGCTTGCGCATGCAAGCAATCAGGGCGACTCTCGGCTCCTTGCCCCGCGCAGCGAGCCGGCCGTACAGGTCGGCAATAACGGGGTCGTGGGTCTTGGGTTCATTCGGAGGTCGCTGGACGTGCGTTGCACGACCGTCACGGAGCCGGTCTTGACCGCTCCGCGCGCGCCCCGGCGCACGGCGTGCTCGCTGTAGAACCGCTCTACGCTGTCCACGAAGATGCGCGTCAGCGCGCCGAACAGCGCACCCCCCTGGGCGAGCCTCCGCCGCCAGGCGAACGGAAACGTCAGAGCCCATTGCCGGAGCGCCACCTCGGGCTGCACGTCCTCGATGAAATTCGCCGCCGTGGCGCACATGCGCCGGCCGGATCGCGGGCTCTCTCATCGGGCGATCCTCCGGAAGGTATCGTTCCCCAGGACGGTCGCGATCTGCGCCCCGCTCAGATCGCGGCCGTGAAGCACCGTCCAGTACGACCGATTCGTCGTCTGGTTCTTGGTGGTGAATAGGGTCATATCCCCGAGGGTCGGATACCTGTCCTTGGCGATCTGGCGGGCCTCCAGCTCGGTCTTGAAGGTCTGCCCCCAGATGTTGAAGTACAGAGATTCGTGCATCAGACGATGCACGAGCGCGGGACCCTTGTCGTGCTCGAGCCCGAGCACGTGCCCTATCTCGTGGGCCGTGTCGAGCGAGATGCCCATGTGCACGTACTTCTGACTCGGAGGGATCTCTCGCTCCAAGAAATCGTCCTTCGTGGACACGCCGGCGGTGTGCGTCGCGACGAAGACCACCGGCCCTACGAAGCCGTCGTTGCCCTGGTGGCGGGTGAGGCCCCACCGATCGAAGGTAGGGATGAACACGAGCTGGACGCACTCCCTTTCCTGCCGCCGGTCCTCGAGGATCGCCGCGTTGATGTCGTCCCTGAGGTCATCGTACAGCTCGCCCAGGAACGCATCGCTGCTCGCATATTGATTGAGGTTCTTCTGCAGATCGATCCTGGCGGCGACCGGGCGGGCCACGTGGATGCCAACGCCGGCCTGCTTCCAGATCTCTCTCACTCTTCCAAAGACAATCTTGAGATCGATGTCCGCCGCTGTCCTCGTGACGCCTTCTTTGTAGACCATCGTCACGATCCAGGGGCGTACCCGCACCACGTACCTGCCCGTGGCGATGTCGTCCGCCTCGTCATCGTCGAGCTTGATCGCCCAGTAGGTCCTCTGGTCCAGCGTCGCCCTGTACCATCCGTCCTCGAGGGCGTACCCCGCCTGGTCGTCCTCGTCCTGTTGCTCCCAGCGGATGATGGCATGTCGAGGGCCGTCTTTGAATGCGACCCATTTTCTCTGAACCGCGCCGGCCGGCGCCACCGTCGCCGGGTGCGGCCTCTTCGCCGCCCCAGCTCCGAACGGCGCCTTCGGCTGCGCCACCGTCGCCGGGTGCGGCCCCTTCGCCGCCCCGGCCCCGAACGGCGCCTTCGGCTGCGCCACCGTCGCCGGATGGGGTCGGATCGGGGATGGGCGGGCGACGCGCGCGTTTGGTGGCTTCACGGCCGCCGGGTGCGGGGGCTTTTCGGGCGGCTCACGGGGAGGGCTCATACGAAGTACGAAGGGATGCTCTTCGGGTCCAGTCGCGCCCTCTCCTCGATCGCCTTCCGGCGTTTCACGTCTTCGTCGAACTCACCCCGCATCGCCATCTCGAGCACCGCTTCCGGGGACCACCCGTACATCTCCGCGAGCTCCATCCCGTGGGCGATCTGGTCCTCGAATCGCACCTCGATGGCCTGCTTCTTGGCGCGGTAGGCCCCCTTGTCCTGCTTCAGCTTGATCCGGATGTAGTTACCGTTCCAGACGACGAAGCTGGTGATCGTGAGACACCGGAGCTCGAAGGGGTGGTCTTTGAGGAGAAAGGCGACGCCCTTGCAGTTGTCGGTCGCGATCAGCGCCTTGAACGGGTCCGTCCCCGGCAAGAACGTTACATCGCTGAACCTCTGCGTGATCTTGATGAACTTGCTAGAGATGGCGGTGGTCGCCGGGTTGGCTATGGAGCTCCGTATGATCTCTTTCACCTTGTGCATGGGGAGCGGGGAGAGCCCGGCCTCGCGGGCCTTCACGCAGGCATGATGGTACTGGAAATAGAGGATCTCGGAGTTGTTGATGCGCTCCGTGCTCCCGGTCTCGACGGTGTTCGTGTCTTTGTTCGCGTAATTGTAGCTCGCGACGATGACTCCGTGGACGGGATCGATGTAGTTGGCGTAGGCGCCTTCGCCACCCTTCGGGCCAGTCTGGATGTAGAAGAAGTTCTCCTTGGTCCCGGCGAAGGAGGCGACGTTGATCGGGAGCGTCTCGCCTCGTTTGCACGTGCTCGCGTAACGGGCGGAGAAGGCCGCGGCTCTGTCGACGTCCAAGTCGGGGCTCAGCAGGGCATTCCGGAGATCGTTCCAGAGACGGGTGCCTTTCTGGATCATGTCCTCGACGCTGGGCTGCTGGTTCCCGCCCTGGTTCATGGGCTGCACGACCCTCGCCGGGTGCGGCGCTCGGGCCGCCGCCGCACCCGGCGCGGGCTTCGACTGCGCTACAGTCGCCGGGTGCGGCGCTCGGGCCGCCGCTCCTGGCGCGGGCTTCGACTGCGCCACCGTCGCCGGGTGCGGCGCTCGGGCCGCCGCTCCTGGCGCGGGCTTCGACTGCGCCACCGTCGCCGGGTGCGGCGCTCGGGCCGCTGCCGCTCCTGGCGCGGGCTTCGACTGCGCCACCGTCGCCGGGTGCGGCGCTCGGGCCGCCGCCGCTCCTGGCGCGGGCTTCGACTGCGCCACCGTCGCCGGGTGCGGCGGCCTCGTATCCTCGCCTGCTCGACCACGGCTCCCGGCTCTTCCAGCGCTCATTGCTGCGTCCTTCGACCCGCGATCATACCCCGCTGCCGCCCCCGGGTCACCTTCCGGAGACGGTGGCGGCCCTCCTCCGGCACTCGGAGCAGCGCGTCGCGGCGGGTCGGGGCAGCGTGCTTCCCGCCCGATCAGCGCGCTGCCGCCGTCGTGCACCGTCGCTCCAGGTGCGGTGCCTCGCAGTCGAAGTGGATGTCCTATCCGTCAGACCCTTGCCTCCTTGGTGTCGGGGTCCCTCCGTCATGGCCGGGTCTGTGGAGCTCGGCAGCGGGGTTCCAGCCTGAACTTCAGGCCGAGCGATCGGAGCGTCACCTGCGCGAAGGTGCGGAGAGGGCGCGCGGAGGCGACGCGAAAGCGGTAGCGTGAGAGGAGCATGGGCAGAAGGATCTGCAGTTCGAGCAGCGCCAGGCGGCTGCCGATGCAGTTGCGCGGCCCGTAGCCGAATGGCAGGTCGTGGTGCGCCGGCCGTTCCGCCACCCGCTCGGGCACGAAACGGTCTGGATCGAAGCGTTCCGGGCCCTTCCAGCAGCGCGGGTTGCGGTGCACGAAGTATGGGCGGATCAAGACCATCGGGTCGGCGGGGATGCGATATCCCCCGACGTGCTCCACGGCGAGCGTCCAGCGGTCGGTCATCCACGCGCTCGGATAGAGCCGCAAGGTCTCGTCGATGACGCGGCGGGTGAGCCGCAGGCGCGAGAGCGACTCCTCGCCAGGGTCCTTGTCCCCGAGGACCTCTCGCTCTTGTGCCGCCTCGCGGCCAGCGTTCCGCCGCCGCGCTTTCACACCGTCAAGCACGCGGGCGTGCTCGCGTCGGCGAGTCCATGGCGCAAGCGCATCGGACGGCGCCCTGCGACGCCAGAAGAGTCCACGACGCTCGCGGTCCCACCCTTTCGCTCTGCCGCGCTACACTTCCTCGCCCTGCGATCCGGCTTGATTTGCCTACGCGCAGCGGGAGCTCTCGCAGGCCGAGCTCCAGGGCGTGCTCCGCAAGGAGCTGAACGGCTACCCCGGCCTGCGCGCCGTGGTGCAGGATCTCTCCCAGTCCGGCTTCACGGCCCAGCGCGGGTTCCCGGTCGAGCTCTCGGTCCGCGGCCCCGACCGGGGGGAGCTCACGAAGCACAGCGAGCGCATCCGGGGCGAGCTCGCCCAGAGCGGCCTCGTCGTGGATCTCGACACGGACTACCAGCTCGGCATGCCCGAGCTCCGCATCGTGCCCGACCGCGCGCGCGGCGCACCTCGGCGTGAGCGTCGAGGCGATCGCGACGACGCTGAACACGCTGATCGGCGGCGGACGCATCGCCAAGTACAACGACGACGGGCGCCGCATCGACGTCCGCGCGCGCCTGCTCGCGGAGCAGCGGAGCCGGCCCGAGGACCTCGCGCGGCTCCGGACGCGGCGCGCAGGGCGAAGCGCGCCCGCCAGCACGGCGCACCCGGCCACGCCGCAGCAATAGCGGCGCCCTCCCTCCCTCCACCGGCGGCGTTACCGGCGTGGCGGCCCCATGGAGACCGTCCAGCCCATCGCGGGCAGCGGCGAGCCGGTGATGATCGCCTCGCCGCCGGAGCGCCCGATGGACAGGCGCCTTGCCGATCCGAGCCTCTTGGCCCACCTGCTCGTCCACGAGCTCGACTACCACACGCCCTGCTACCGACAAGACGTGGAGTCGGACCGGCACGGTTTCCGCATCGGCCGCGGCAACATGACAGGCTGGCAGTAGGATTGTAATCGGGCAGTCCGGCGATGGCCGCGGTCCGGCGCCCACCCCTCTTAACGCGGCGCTCCGAACGAGCCCTGCCAGCCATGTCCTCCCTCGGGCCCGAAGATACCCGCGGGCCGGTCGATTGGAATTGACACCGGCAATGTGAGCGTTCACATTCCAGTCGAGGCCACCCTTTTGTTTCGGTTTGCTCGGGTCCTCCTGAGTACCGAGCTCTTCGTCAACATGATCCGTTCAGTGAGGGGAGCGTGGCGAGTCGCCCTTGACACGCTCGAATCGTTCAGTTCCCTTTTCACCTGATTCCGGTTCGTAGGAGACCTGTGATGCAAGATCAAACGTTCAGCCGACTCGCCTTTTGTGTCACCCTTGCGAGTTGGGTCGCGATTTCGTGCGCCCCCGCCGAGTCCGACTCGAACAACGACGGAGCGGGCGGAGCGGGCGGAGCGGGCGGAGCGACGACGACCGGTTCCGTCAGTAGCGCGAGCGGCAGCAGCGCGGGCGGCAGCAGCGCGAGCGGCAGCGGCGTTGCGACCTCCAGCGGCACCACCGTGGCTGGGACCGGCGGTGACAACAGCGGCGGGAGTGGCGGGGCTGAGCCGACCGGCAGCGGCGGGGCTGGCATGGGTGGCTGGCCCGAAGGAGCCATTCCCATGGGGAACGCGCCTGTGCTGAGCGCGGGGTGCGGCAAAGCAACCACGTTGACGACCAAGGAGTATACGATCTCAAGTTCGGGCCAAAATCGCGTGTACTACGTCGATATGCCCAGGAACTACGACATGAACAAGCCCTACCGGCTGTTCTACACGTCACACTGGATCGGCAGCCGCTGGCAAGACGTCCAGGGGCAAAACTTCTACTTTCTCAAACCGCAGCTAGAGGCCGACGGAGAGCAAGCCATCTTCGTGGCCCCCTCCTCGGACGGTGCAACGTGGCAAGAGAAGGACCACGCGCTGTTCGACGACATCATGAAGCTCATGCATGAGAATGTATGCTACGACACGACCCGCGTGTTCGCGACCGGCTTCAGCTTCGGAGGGATGATCACCTATTCGCTGTCGACGAACCATCAAGCGGAGATCCGTGCGGCCGTGGGCATCGCCCCGGCCAACTACAACATCTGGTTGCCTGAAAAGACACGTAAGCCCATTGCTTGGATGCACACGACGGGCATGAGCGACGGGACTTGCCCCTGGGTGAACAACGAAGCTCAAAAGAGAGGGGCCAAGTTCATCGCCCTCGAAAAAGCCGAAGACAACGGCTGCACGATTCCGAACAACATCCCGACGTCAAACGGCGCGTACAGCTGCTACGATTTCCAGGATTGCGATCCGGAGCATCCGACGCGGGTGTGCACCTTCGGCGGCGGGCACACGAACATCGACGGCAATCCGAATTGGATTCCCATCGAGTCGTGGAAGTTCTTCAAGCAGTTCTGACCGACGTCCTCGCCGCGGGCGGGCCCCTCGCCCGCGCGTAGCGCCGCGCTCGGGGCGTCTCGCCTGCAGGGGAACAGGGGCCGCCCCCAGCGCGTCAGCGTGGTGTAGACAAACTACCACAGCCGAGTGAACTCACGTGTGCCCACGGCACGCCGACGCGCCCCTTGGCGCGCGCGGCGCCGCCCGATGCGCCCCTTAAGCCCCAGGCATCTTGAGGCCGCGCTCGTCCATCACGGCTTTGTTGCGCGCCTCGCTCTTCGCGTACGCCGGGCGGGCTTTGACCCGCGCGGCATATCCGGTGAAGCTCGGGCGCGGCTCGAGCATCTTGAAGTCGAGCATGTACGCGATGGTGCCGCCGAAGATGACGTCGGCCATCGAGAACGCCTTGCCGAGGACGAAGTCACGGCCAGAGATGGCCGATTCCATCGTCGCGATCATGTCGTCGTAGTTGCCCCAGCCGGCGGAGCCGACGCGGAACTCCCAGTTGCCGGCCTTGGCCATCGAGCCGGGCTCGATGACCGAGGGGGCGAAGAGCGACCAGCGAAAATAAGTGCCGCGCGCCGCGTCGTCGAGCTTCGGCGCGAGGCGGCCCGGGGCATAACGATCCGCGAGATAGAGGCCGATCGCCGCGGATTCGGTGACGACGGTGTCGCCGTCGACGAGCAAGGGCAGCTTGCCCATCGGATTGAGCTTCGTGACGTCCTCCTTCTTCTGGTCGCCGGCCATGATGTCGACGAACTTGAGCTCGTACTCGACGCCGACTTCCTCGAGCATCCACACGGTGTTGGCGGCGCGCGAAAACGGGTGGTGGTAAAGAACGATGGCCATGGTGGTGTCTCTTTCTCCGTTCGTTTCCGCCGGTCCGTCGGCGGCGCGGCGGAGGCTACCAGAGGCCGGCCCCGTTGGGCGCGGCGCCAGGTGCGGCAGATTTGAATTCCTCTGCCCGCCGCGTTCATGGCTCCCGCCTCGGCGCGAGGCGACCTCGACCGCTACCCGGCGAGGATCACCGGCTCGAGCCGCGGCCACACGAACGAGCACACAGGTGATGCTGCGGGCCCTTGACTACGGGCGACGCGGCGGCAGAGGGCGCCCCGATGGGCGGCACCGGAGCCGCCCTCGGCGGCGAAACAGGCGGAAAGCGATGGCGATCGCCGCTATTTCCGGCGACCGCTCGTCATCGACCGGCTGTTCTGGCGGGATCTCTGACGCACGGAACCAGCGCGGCGCCTGGCCGCGCCGGGTGGAGCGACCCGGAGAAGAGCAGAAAGGCGCCTAGGGCGCTCGGAAGAGGATTTCCGGGCTCTCTGGGCGCCTCGGCGATCTGTCTCCCTCTCTTTCTTCTTCTCCTCCTGGCGTACTTGGCCCCTTGGCACCGGGCGCGAGGCCGTATGACGGCCACCGACGCGTCAATCAGGGGGTGTCCTCACGTGACATCCGCGCTGGCGCGCGCTCGCTTTTGTGGCGATGGATGACGCCGGTCCGCCCCTGGAGACCTCCCCTGCCGCCAGGCTGCGCAGCTGCAAGCGCGACGTGATCGAGCGCTGGACGCGCCGGGTGCGCGACGATCCCAGGGCGGCGGCGGCGCAGCGGAACAGGGGTCCGGTGCTCGTCCACGAGGTCCCGAGGCTCTTCGAGCACCTCGTCGAGGCGCTCGCGGCGAGCGGGCGCGCCGAGGCGCTCGCGGCGAGCGGGCTCGCCGAGCCCCTCGCCGGTGAGGACGGGGAGCTCCAGAGCGCCTACGAGCGGGTCGAGGACCACGCGCACCTTCACGCCGCGCAGGGCAGCTGCATCGCGGCGGCCCTGCGCGAGCTATCGCACCTCCGGGCTGTGCTCATCGAGGTGTGCGCCGCCCAGGGGATCCCCCTCGGGGTGAGGGAGGCGCAGGTCCTCCACGCGGTGGTGGACGCGAGCATGTGGACGAGCGCCCGCGAGATCGAGACGGCGGCGCGCGCCGCGCTCGAGGACAGCGCTGCGCGCCTGCGGCTCGCCACGCAGGCCGGCGGCGTGGGGGTCTGGGATTACGACACCGTGACCGGCAAGCTGCGCTGGGACGACCGCTGCCGGCAGGTGTCCGGGCTGGGTCCGGAGCCGGACGTCGATTTCGAGCTCTTCGTCTCGGCGATCCACCCCGACGATCGCGCGCGCGTGCAGGAGGCCGTGCTGCGGTCGCAGGACCCGGAGAGCGGCGGCGAGTACAGCATCGAGTACCGCCTCGTGGGGATCCGCGACCGGATCGAGCGCTGGGTCTGCGTGCAGGGGCGCGCGTTCTTCGACGCCGCGGGGCGCAGCGTCCGGATGATCGGCACGGTGATCGACATCTCGGATCGCAAGCGGGCGGAGGCGGAGCGGATCGACGAGCTCGCGTTTCGCGATCGGTTCCTGGGCGCGCTCAGCCATTATCTGCGCACGCCGCTCACGTCCGTCACGCTGGCGACAAGCGTGCTGATGCACCACGGCAACGTGACGCCGCGCCAGGCGAGGAGCGTCGAGCGTATCGCGGCGAGCGCCCGCCGCATGGCGCGGACGATCGACGACCTGCTCGACCTGACGCGGAGCCGCTTCGGCGGAAGCATCCCGATCGCGCCGAGCCCGGGGAACCTCCATGTCCTCTGCAAGGGGGCGATCGACGAGCTCAGGGCCATGCAGCAGGAGGTGCCGATCGGGCTCGATCTGCAGGGGAGCGGCGCCGGGCTGTGGGATCCCGAGCGGATCGCCCAGATGGTGACCAACCTCGTGCAGAACGCTGTCGACTATGCCGACCCGGGGAGCGCCATCCGGGTGGCGATCCGGCCGCGCGGGGAGGACGTGCAGATCGAGGTGCACAACGACGGGCCGGCGATCGCGCCGGAGCGGCTGGAGACGCTGTTCGATCCGTGGCAACAGCCGCCCGCGGACGGACGGTCGAGCACGGGGCGCGGGCTCGGGCTCGGGCTGTTCATCGCGCACCAGATCGCGAAGGCGCACGGCGGGGAGATCGAGGTCGAGAGCAAGGCGGAGCGGGGGACGACGTTCACGGCGCGGCTGCCGCGGAGGGAGGCGGCGGGGTGTTGAAGTGGGGGCGCGCGCGGGGCACGCGGGGCCAGGGTGGCGGAGCGTTGCGCCCTTGTGGGTGGTGGGGGCATTGGCCCAGAGCGATGTCACAGGAAGGCGAGAAGGCGGGAAGATGGCAAGATTATTGATGATTTTCTTCCCCCTTCCCGCCTTCATGTTCAAATGACCCCACCACTCCCTGGTGAGGGAGAGCTCCCGGGGGAGGAGCTCAGGCGATGCAGCAGAACGTGGAGGGCGTGCTCGGCTGGAGGTCGCCGACGGGCTCGCCGCCGTGCGGAGCGCACGCGCCCGGCTCCACGGCGGCGATCACGGCCGACTTGCTGCCCAGGCTCACGCCGGGAGGCGTCACGACGCAGAACGGGACGCTCGAGGTGACGAGGCTCGACGCGAGCAGGTCCGTGCAGGCGGCGTCGCGGTACACGGACGCCATGAGGGTGCACGAGGCGCCTGTCGGATCGCCGCAGCCGCAGGGGGTGCAGTCGCGGCCGTCGATCACGTCCTTGAAGAAGCGGTGCCTGACGGCGTACCCCTCCGGACAGGCGGCGGCGTCCCCCTCGTGGAAGACGCAGGTCTGGAAGCCCGAGGGCGCCGCCGGCGCGCACGTCGTCGCGTCGCCGCACTCGGTGTGCGCCCCGGCGAGGCACGCCCTGGCCCGCGTCGCCCACAGATCGAGCCTGGGCACGGGCGGCGGGACGTCGAGGCGCGGCGTGCAGGCGCCGGCCGTGACCAAGGGGGCGGCGATCGTGAGCGACTGCACGCAGGGCTCGCCGTCGCAGAGCTGGTCGGCGGGGATCGGGTTCGCCGCGGTGCAGGCGCCGTCCCAGCCGTCGGGCGCGGCGAAGGAGGTCGCCACGGTGCCGGGCGCGTCGCCGGGGCAAGAGGAGGAGGTTGCGGCCCAGTCGGTGGGGAGGGAGCAGGAGGCCTCGGGCGGATCGCACGCGCAGGTCGCGCACTCCAGGGGCGGCTGCCGGAGATCGGCGAAGCCCTCGTAGCCGAGCGTCGGCGCGTCGGCGGGACAGTCGGGGACCGCGTTGGGCGGGCCGGACCAGAGCAACGCCGGGCCGAACCAGCCGAGCGGCGCTGGCGGGGCGCACTGGCCGGAGCAGAGCGAGCTGTGCGCGTCGCCGCCGCCGCCACCACCGGCGCCGGCGGCGCCGCCCTCACCGCCGGCGCCGCCCTCACCGCCGGCGCCGCCGTCGCCGGTTCCGGGCACCGTGCAATACCCCAGTTCGGCCTCTTCAGGCTGACAGGGGCCCGTGATGATGATGGGATCTACTTCGCAGCCAGCGATGAGCAGCAATCCTGGAAGGAAGAAGCGTGACGTGCGCATGTCTGAGACCTTACGCGGACGCGAGTCCCCGGCACAAGAAGGATGATTGAAGAACATTCTCATGAGCACCATTCCCTTCATCGAGAAAATTTTCTCATTTCATCGACGCTACTGAGCTTCGTTGCGTTCATTGCCGGTTCGCTCTCACAGGTTCGCCTGTAGACCGATTCCGAGTGCCACGGCGAGAGCAGGAGCGCCCCAGACGGGTCGCTCGCGTGCAGGAACGCCTGGGTGGCGGAGGATGGGTGCGCCGATCACGGGGTGAACGGCCTCGGCGTGTGCCCGCACGGATAGATTCTCCGAAAGAGGCCACGCGATGCCCGCCCGTACCCCTGTACCGACGCGGGGGTTCAGCCGCGGTGCCGCGTCGAACGGCGCGCTGGGTGCCGTGCGGAGCACGCCGATCTCTGCGAGACCGCACGCAAACAGGGCGCGGCGGTTCAGGCAGAGGACGACATCCGTCGTGACGGCCGACACCGACATGGCCACGGCGTCGACTCTCCCCGACAGCGAGGAGAGCCCGCGAACTTCCAGCGCCGCGGACCACGCCGGCCAGCGTCCCCCGATGGACAGCGCCGACCCGAGGGCAACGCCGGGCGTCAAGCCGAGGCCCGTCACGGCGTCGAGGCCGGCCACCCAGCGGAAGCGCTCCGCCGGAGCTGGCGGCACGCTGCTCCCGGACGGCGCGGGCGTGGGCAGCGTCTTGTGGGGGAGCGGCGTCTTGTCGGAGAGCGGCGTCTTGTCGGAGAGCGGCGTCTTGTCAGAGAGCGGCGTCTCGTGGGGGAGCGGCGCCGGTGCCGGAGCATGGACGGGCTGCGGCGGGCAGGGGCGGTCCGGCGAGCAGGGTTCCTCGAGCCGCATTGCCTGCTGGACGGGCTCCTGCGGTGCGGTCGGTGCGCCCGGTGCAGCGGCGAGCTCGTCGTCGTCGAGCAGCACGGCGATGGACACGGCCATGGCGGTGACGAGCACCTTGCAGTCCTTGCCGGCGCTGAACCCGTCGGCCCAGAGTCCGCGGCCGTCGCGATCGAGGAGGAACAGCGCGGCGATGAGCTCGCCGCGCCGGCGCTGGATGGACGCGGTCATCGTGAGCGGCGCCTCGGCGTCGTAGGGATCGACCCCGTCCATCTTCCGGATCGTCTGTGCGCGCAGGAACTGCTCATCGGGACAATCCTCGACGCCTGGCCCTCGGAGGAGCTCGAGCCGCACGCGGGTCGGCGTGGCACGCGGCTCGGCCTGGACCGGAGCGATCCCGAGAGCCGAGATCGCGGCGGCGGTCATCGCCGCGACCCCTGCGCGCCGGGCCCGCGTCGTGATCGCGCGCTCGCCGTGCGATGTCCGGCGCGCGCGCCTCGTTCGCGCCGTCACGGGAGCTCCTGCTGCGTGGCCGCGCTGCCGGCCGGCGCGGACCGCCTCGGGTCCACCTTCGATCGCAGCCGCTCGCGCAGCAGCTTCAGCCGACCCTGCGGGAACCCTCGCTCGTGGGCGGCGATGCGATCCATCGCGGTCGCCCGGTCGCCTTGCAGCAGCGCCTGCCTGGCCGCGTCGAGCAGGCGCAGCTCCTCGGCGAGCGGATCCTGCTCCTCGTCGGAGCGAGCCTGCTCCTCGTCGGAGCGAGCCTGCTCCTCGTCGGAGCGAGCCTGCGGCATCGGCGCGGCGGGCTTGCGCTGACCGGAGCCCCCCGCCGGCGCGTGTGTGGATGTGGGCGTTCGGGAGGCTGGCGATTCCTTCGGGGAGGAGGCTGGCGTTTCCTTCGGGGAGATAGCGATCTCCCTGGTAGCGATCGAGATCGCCTCGCGTCGCGCCGTTCCGGAGTGCGGAGCCTCGCCGGGATCGGTGGCCGGCTGTGCATTCGTGTGGACGGCGCGCGCAAGGAGGATCTGTGTCGCGACCGGAGCCAGGTGGTTCGCCCAGGGGACCGGCGCTTCAGCGAGCGCCACGGCCATGGCGGCGCCGCCGATGCCTGCCGTTCCCCACTCCAGCGCCGGGCGGAGGAGCCGGGCGAGGGGGCGTGCGAGGCGCGCCAGGCGTGCGAGACGCGCGGGTCGAGCGGGATCCCCGGGCGGAGCTGCGAGGTCGTGTCGTCCGAGCTCGCTTCGCGGGCTGGCAAGGGTCGCGGGCGGGTTCGTGTCGGCGATGGCCGAGGCGCCGGAGTGGATGGGGTGCGACGCGACGGCGGAGCTCGAGGAGGCGGAGGTGAGGGAGAAGAGCGGGAGCATGAGCAGACCGGACCGGAGCGCCTGCTGCTGCTCGGGTCGCAGGCGCTTCACGGCGGCGCGGTAGTCCTCGCGCGCGAGGCGCAGCCGGCTCGCGGCGGTGTTCTCGTTGAGATCGAGGGCGCGCGCGATCTCGTGCATCGGGATCTCGTACGCGTCGGCCAGGAGGAGAACGGCGCGCCGTTCGGGCGCGATCTTCGCCAGCAGGCAGGTCGCGAGCGCGCCCCGCTCTTTCCGGGCGATGTGCTGCTCGCTGCTCGGCGCGACGCCGGCGGTCTCGAAGCACGCCGCGTCCACGAGGCCCACGGGCACCTCGCGCCGCCGGTAAGCGCGCTCCAGGTGGTGCCCGACCTGGCGCCAGGCGATCCCGAAGAGCCAGGCGGCCTCGGCGCGCCAGCGCGGGCCGAGGCCGTGCGGGAGCGATGGGCCGGAGGGCGTAGCGGGCGCCGGCGGAGGGGGCGAGGCGGGGTCGTACCGGGGGAGGCTCGTGTAGGCGCCGAGCAGGACCTCCTGGGAGAGGTCGTCGATGTCGTCCTCGGCGACCCCGAGGTACCGGAGCATCCCCGGGAGGACGTGAACGGCGGTCGCGTGCATGGACGTCCAGGTGCTGTGCTGGACGAGGTCGGGGGGCGGACGCGGGGGAAGAGAAAGAGGGCTCATGTTTAGAATTGCGGACGAGCGCCCGGGGTCGTCACGGAATCGGCATGAGCGGGTGCCGAGGGGGGGCGGGGGCGGCGCCGAGGGGGGCGGGAGGTCCGGACGGAACGGTGCGGTGCGCCCCTTTGACCGGCGCTGACCGCCGGTCGACGGGCTGACCCGAGCGTGATCCTTCGGGTTGACCGAGAGGTTGACCGGGCCCAGCGGCGGAGAGTCGCGTGACGTGGAGCCGGGCCTGCTCGTCACGCTCGAGCTTCACAGCCTGTGCCCTCCGTCAGGCGCGCTGGCCGGAGCCGCTGCTACGCCTCACAGCCGAGCGAGCCGCCCATCTTCGAGCAGCACCCAGGGGGCCGAAGGCGAGTACGCCTCGGTCCCGGCGATGGGCAGGCCTGGCGCATCCGTGAGCTCATCGAGCCCCATGTCTCGGAGTCGCATCCCGCGTTCAGTGAGGCGATAGACCTCCGAAAGCATCGGGTAGCCAGCGCCAGGCGGCTTCGGGCCAGGTGCGCGCTCCACCGCCGTGCTCGAATCGTGGTCCGCCCAACGATCCAGGCGATCGGCAAGAAACAGATCTCCTGTATAGGACAGGAACCCACGCAACTCCGTTCCCTGCGGCGACTTATGGCAGAACACGGCGAGCGGTGTCCGCCATTCCTCTGACAGGAGCTCCAGCAAGAACTCGTCGAATCGACTCAAGCGCAGGCGACCGTCCGGAGTCCTCCTTGCATGAAAGCAGGAGAGCAGGGCCCACAAAGCAGCGAGCTCCGGGAACCCGTCCACGCCACGGACGCAACTTTCAACGAAGGGGAGAGGATCCGCATCGGCGTACATGGCCCAGAGTTGCACGGCGCGATCGTAGCGTTCGCATGGCCAGGGTTGCGCCTTGTCGAGGCGCTCCAGAAGGATGGCGTCGGGGTGATCGGACACCGAATCGGTACACTCGAACATTGGTGCCGGCTCGTCAAGGTCACGCGAGATGGCCACTGGCTCGAAATCGATAACCGCCACCTCATCGCATGAGATTCCGACGTGGCGCAACCAGCTACAGGCTCTCCACAGGTTCACCCGCTCATGCACGCTCGACGACGCCCACAAGACAACTGGCGGTTTCCAACAGATCTCCGACGAATATAGCCGGTCGAATTTCCCGGACGAAGCCCAAAACATCTCACGCGCGCGAGCATGCTCCTCGGCGTCTTGGCGGCTCGGACCGATGACGAGGCAATCAGACGCAGGCACGACGCTGGACGCGCCCATGCGCAACAGCTGCTCCGCCGTCGGCGTGTCGAAGGCAACATGGGTCGCATTGCGAAGGGTCGGACGGTCGGCCATGGTCACTCGAAACCGCACTCGTAACATTCCGAATACTTGTACGGATGCTTGTTGATGCAGTTCCTCTGGCAAATCGCGCAGAGAGTCTTTTTATACTCGATCTCACGAGTACACGGGTAACCCTTGTCCTGGCAGGCTTCGAACATGTCAGTACATGTCTTGCTTGGGGAGCACGACCCTGCCATCGCGAGCTCTGCGCTACCTACTTCCTCGCCCCCGTCCTCTTCGCCTTCGTCGTTGTTCGGGTAATCTCCCGCCCCCACGGATTCTGTAGGGTATCCAGCACCCGCGCTCCCCGGCTCCACTGTGTCACAGGTGTAGGACAAGTCGCATGCCGACGCGAGCACCACCAGGAGCCCGCCGCACAGCACGATCGCGCTCGCCTTCAGCTTCAAGTCGTACCCCATGTGTTCCTCCCTTTCCGGATGAGCGCACCGTTCTCTTCTCTCCGCATGCTGGCGGCGTCAACAGGTGACCTGGACCACATTAGGTCCATGCGGTCCTTGCACATGGGAACCGGAGCGCGCCGCCCCGCACCCGTTCCCGGCGCGCCGCCGCCACCACGGGCGCCGAGCTCGCCACGGGGTCAAGGCTTTCCCGCCCCGGGCGGGGAAGAATCCCCTGGGCCACGTCCGTCGGAATACGCAGTCCGAGCTCGCTTCGCGGGCTGGGAAGGGTCGCCGGCGCGTTCGCGTCGACGATGGCGGAGGCTCCCGAGTGGACGGGGCGCGACACGACGGCGGAGCTCGAGGAGGCGGAGGCGAGGGAGAAGAGCGGGAGCATGAGCAGGCCGGACCGGAGCGCCTGCTGCTGCTCGGGTCGCAGGCGCTTCACGGCGGCGCGGTAGTCCTCGCGCGCGAGGCGCAGCCGGCTCGCGGCGGTGTTCTCGTTGAGATCGAGGGCGCGCGCGATCTCGTGCATCGGGATCTCGTACGCGTCGGCCAGGAGGAGGACGGCGCGCCGTTCGGGCGCGATCTTCGCCAGCAGGCAGGTCGCGAGCGCGCCCCGCTCTTTCCGGGCGATGTGCTGCTCGCTGCTCGGCGCGACGCCGGCGGTCTCGAAGCACGCCGCGTCCACGAGGCCCACGGGCACCTCGCGCCGCCGGTAAGCGCGCTCCAGGTGGTGCCCGACCTGGCGCCAGGCGATCCCGAAGAGCCAGGCGGCCTCGGCGCGCCAGCGCGGGCCGAGGCCGTGCGGGAGCGATGGACCGGACGGCGTACCGGGCGCCGGCGGAGGGGGCGAGGCGGGGTCCTATCGGGGGAGGCTTGTGTAGGCGCCGAGCAGGACCTCCTGGGAGAGGTCGTCGATGTCGTCCTCGGCGACCCCGAGGTACCGGAGCATCCCCGGGAGGACGTGAACGGCGGTCGCGTGCATGGACGTCCAGGTGCTGTGCTGGACGAGGTCGGGGGGCGGACGCGGGGGAAGAGGAAGAGGGCTCATGTTTAGAATTGCGGGTGAGCGCCCGGGGTCGTCACGGAATCGGCATGAGCGGGTGCCGAGGGGGGGCGGGCGTGGCGCCGATCGGTCGGGGCGGGACGCTGCGCTTGCGTTTCCACGGCTTGAGCAGCAGCGCGCGCAGCGGTCCGCCCCTCCCTCATCGCGCGCTCCGTGCGCTCAGGGAGGGGTGCGTTGCCCGGCATTTCCAGGTGCGGAACCTGCAAGGGAGAGCAGGCGGGCGCCCTGCGTCATGACGTGATGCCCAGCAAAAAGAGGGCGTCGGCCCAGAGCGGCCACAGCGTGCGGTACGGGTGGGTCGCGAGCGTCACACCGCCGCTCGCCAGGCGCCGCACGTGGTAGGGGGCGTGTTGCTCGAGAAACCGGACGTGTTTGCGCGTGGTGAGGTCCACGTCGTGCACGGGCGCGCCCTCCGCGATTATCTTCATGATCTCGCGGGCATAGGGCTCCACGGCGCACCATTCATCGTCCGGGAGCGCGGACGCCTCAAGCGCGTCGAGAAGCACTTCCGGTGCAGTATCAACGGCCTGTAGAACCGCTTCCCGCGATACCTCAGCGCCGCCTTTGACCGCGATGCGCGCCCCGTGCGGAGCAGCGTCGACGCGCGCGCGCAGCGCGTCCATCGACAACCCCGCGGCGCGTTCCACCTTGTCGCCGTCGTGCAGGTGCACCCACGAGAGAGCAAGATCACGCACGATTTCCGTGGCCGTCGCGTGGTAGGTCGCGCCGATTTCGATGGGGGCGCCCCAGTGCCCGAGCTTCGTACATCCTCCGGTCGTTACGCGCCTGCTCGCGCCCGGCGCGCATAGGCGGAGCAGGAGATCCTCCACGTCCTCTTGGACGACGAGTGACGCCATGGCCGCCTCAACCTCGACCGATCTCGCGCTGGCGAGCAAGCCGACGGGCAGGCGAAGCGGGAGCAGTTCCTCCTTGTCGAACGGCGACATGCCGAGAGGACCTGAGGCGCCGCGGCGGAGCTGCCCGTCGCCGCAGCAGTGGCTGCTGAAGCCTAGCGCACGTCCGGAGCTTAGCGTCACGCCGAAGGACGCCCAAGCGTACGCGTCCGTGCCGAACTGGGCATGCAGCGTCGCAGCGACTTCGTCAATAGGAATCTCATTACGCCATGTCGAGAATATCGACAGGCTGCTACAGAACCGCCACGGGTGAACGAGAGCCGACAGCGCCGCTGCAAATGCGTCGATTCTATCCGACTCGTCACACCACGCGAAGAACGAAGGGGTTGATTCCCTCAAAACCCGCTGACCGCTTGACTCGCTCATATCTCGATGACCCTGACAAAATGCTTAAAACCCTCTCCGGAAATCTGAACGGTCTGACCTGTGGCCTTGTCGAATAAATATCCATTCTTGATGATCTTATTGTGATCGTCGAACGCCACGCCCTTCTTGATGATTATTTCGACTCTTGTGACGTCGCCGGCGAGCCCCTTCTCTTTCAGCGCCTTCAGAGCGTTCGTCAACTGCTTGATCGCTTCCTGGACGTGCGTCCCACTTTTCGCCTCGCTCACTGCCAGTTTGTTCCCTCGGGTCACCGTCACAAAATCGGGCGCCTTCGCGATGTCGCTGTAGGCAGGAGCCGTCCTCGGTATACCCAGCACTGTGCGCACGCCGTCGTCGCCAACGCCGATCAAGGCCCGCCCATCGTCCAGTAGGAACTTGGCCGCTCTGCGCTCGAACGCGTCGATAAACTTGGTGGTGACCGCCCCACGCAGCGTCTTGTACCAGTTGCGCCGGTTCGCGCGCAGCGCTGTCGCGAGTTCCTCGCCCATCTGCGCGATTTCCTCGGCGACCCGAATCGCATCCGGCGTTAGCCCGCCGGCGCGACTGACCGCGCGCCACATCGGTCCTACCGCCCCGAGGCCGAACCCCACGCCCGAGAAGATCCGCTGCTCGGTGCTGAGCTCCTGCCCCGACGGCAAGCACCACTCCTTGCCCGTCACCGCCTCGCACAGGTCGAGCGCCGGCCCCACCACCGGCACGAACCCGACCCCGATGCGCGTCGTCGCGTGCACCAGCGTCTGCATCACCTCGGCGTAGGCCTCGAAGCCCTCGCCGACCGTCGACATCGCCCCCCCGAAGGCGCTGATCGTCTGGTAGAGCTGCGTCTGCTCCAGGTCGAGCCCGTCGCCCGTCCACTGGTTGAGGCTGTCCTTCATCTGGTCCGCGAGCGCGTCGAACCGCGGCTTCAGCACCGTGTCCACCTGCGCCCGCAGGTCCGGCGGCACGGGCGAGTCCTCGAACCAGTCCGACGCATCCATGTACCGCCGCACGACCCCGGCGATCCGGTTCTGCGCCTTCAGGAACGCGTTCGTCTCCGAGAGCGACACCCCCATCCGGTCGCGCAGCGCGATCTCCAGCGCCGCGCTGTTCGCCCGCCACGCCCTCACGTTCGCCACGAAGTCCGCCCGCGCGACCACCGCCCCGCCGCTCACGTCCGCCTCCAGCGCCGCGATCACCGCGTCCGCGTACGCCGCATAGGGATCTCTCCCCTCGTCGAACGCCCCGTCCACCTCCGCGATGTCCGGCACCTCGACCCACGGCACCTCGCTCTCCCCGAGCGCGTACGCCCCCGGGTCGTCCGGATTCCACCCCTCGTCGCGCGCATCCTGCGTCGCCAGGTCCGCCACCTCGTCCGCCTGCGCGCCGAACTCGTCGAGCAATCGCCCGAGCTCGTCCTCGAGATCGCGGACGCTCTTCTTCAGGTCGTCGACGAGCTGCTCCATCGCCGCCCGCGTCTCCGCGTCGACAACGTCCTTGTACCGGTCGAGAATCGCGTCGAGGTCGGTCCGCGAGATCTCGGCCAGCGGCCGGCTCACCAGGTCGTGCAGCTCGGTGTCGAGCTGCCGCAGCAGATCCATCCTCGCCCGCAGGTCCGCGACCTTGGCGGCGTCGCGGAGGATCGTCACCATCAGCCTGGCGAGCACGACCTCCAGCTCGGCGATGTCGCGCGCCAGCGCCGGGTTGATCTCGGCGAGGCGCAGGTCGACGTCGGTGCTGCCCTCGAAGCCGGTCCCATCGCGGCGGAGGTTGAAGAGCGGTTTGTTCAGCCCGAGCGGCTCCGAGACGAGGT
Source organism: Sorangium sp. So ce590 (assembly GCF_051521365.1). Taxonomy (NCBI): domain Bacteria; kingdom Pseudomonadati; phylum Myxococcota; order Polyangiales; family Polyangiaceae; genus Sorangium; species Sorangium sp. So ce590. The sequence continues at coordinate 452,142 of NZ_CP150346.1, read as the reverse complement.
GCACCACCTCCTGCTCGTGGGTACACCAGTTGCCGCCGTTCACGGTGTGGACCCCGAAGTGGAACTCGTTTCTGCCCATGCGGAGCAGCACCGAGTCGAACTCCGCCTCGAGCGTGTTGCTCCGCGAGCCGTCGCCGTGGATCTGCAGCGCGCCCGGCACCCCGTAGGTGGGCAGCGGCGTCTGGTTCACCTCGAACATCGCGCTGCCCTCGGTCTCGAGCTCGGTAGAACCGCACGAATCGGCATCACCGTGGCTGCTCCACAGCACGGTGTACGGCGTGCGGGTGCGAGCCCACGCCGGCGACGGCGCCAGCACCGCCAGCGCCGTCATCAGCGCGACAACCTTCTGGAACACCGCGGCGCAGAAGCCATGCCGCGCAACGTCTTTCGAGCCTCTCATGGCCCCTCCGCGCCGCGCACGGCTGCGTCATACGCGAGCGCGGCGCCCTTCACGTCGCCCGCGTCGAGCCTCGCCTGCGCGGCGTCGAGCGCCGCCGCGGCCATCCCCTTCTCCCGCAGCGCCGCGAGGCCCGCCGCGATCTCCCGCGGCAGGCCCGTCCTGAGCTCCGCCTCCGCGGCGTCGAACCGCCCGCGAAGCGCGGCGCACCCGGCCTCGCGCCACGACGACCCCGCCGCCTCGCAGAGCGGCCGCATCTGCACCAGCGCCAAGAGCTCCCCGCATCGCTCGGCGAGCAGCGGCAGCCCGAGCTTCTCGCTCACCGGCGGCGCCGCCGACAGCGCCGCTGCCCGCGCGCGCGCTCCCTCGCTGAACCCCTCCGACGCCTTGCGGATCCGCGACCGCGCGATCGCCTCGCGCGCCCCCGCGTCCGCCTGCAGTAATTCGAGCGCCTGCCGGCGCACCGCGACGCCGCTGAGCAGCCCGGTCGCGGTCGCGTCGCTCCGGGCGACCCGCCGCTGCGCGTAGCCCAGCATCGCGCTCAGCGAGCGCAGCGCCCCCGAGGTCATGTCCGGCACCACCGCCCCGTGCGTCGCGAGGACCTCTTTGTGCGGCGCGATCGCCTCCTCGAACGAGACCGCGAACGCCTGGAGCTCCGCCGACAGCGTCATCACCTCCGCGGCGAGCTCGTTCGGTGCCCGGCTCGCCTCGCGCGCCGCCGCGAGCACCGCCTGCTCCGCGCCGTCGAGGCCTTCGATATCCGACCGCGACGCCTGCTCCGAGAGCGCCACGTACGCCGCCGTCTCCGCTGTCTCGGTCGCCCGGTACGCGGCGAAGTGGGCCGCGGCGCCCGCGTACCGGGCTCGAAGCGGCGCGGCGTCGCTGCGCGCCTGATCGAAGATCGCCTGCATGACCGCCATTGCCTGCTTGTCCGCAGCGAGCGCGGCGACGAGGGGCTCTTTTTCGGCGCTCGCCTTGTCGGCCATCGCCTGCGTGAAGTTGTCGGCCGCGCGGACCGGCTCCTCCTCGAGGACCTCCTTCTGGTAATCGCTGAAGTTCCGGAGCAGCCTGCGGAGCTCGCCGTTCAGGGTCGCCCGGAGCGACTCGGCGTTCTTCTCCTCGTCGCGCACGTAGGCCACGGCCCGCTCGAGGTTGTCGAACCAGGCCGTGAGCTCCGCCTCGCTCGCGGCGAGATCCTCCGCCATCACGCTGTTCGGCCTCAGCGCCCACATCTGGATCGGCAGCTCGCCGCTCTCCTCGGCCTTGCGCCACGCGCTTCCCGGGCCCTCGCTCGCGTCCACGCAGTACTCGACAGTGCTGGTGTCGGCTTGCGCGCAGAAGCTCCCGCGCGCGTCGTCGTCGCGATCCCACAAGCACCCGCACGCCATGGCGCCGAGCGCCAGGGCGGCGAAGGCCGCGACAAGGGTCGTCGGCCGTCGCCTGGGTCTCCTCCTCGTCTTCCTCATCCTCATTCCCTCCACCCTGCGACTTTTCTCATCGGCGGACGCTCGCGCGCAGGTGCCCCGGAGACAAGTGTCCACGAGAGCGTTCGGACATTGCTCAGCCGAGCAGCGCGCCCCGAGATACACGCATCCGTCCTTGGCGGAGAGGCACCGATGGGCTGCGAGGGGGTGCGTCGGGGGTGCTTCAATGGGGCCGCCGCCTTTCAGCGGCGGAGAGCCTGATCACCAAGGCCATGGCGATCGCCGACATCGTGCTTCAATGGGGCCGCCGCCTTTCAGCGGCGGAGAGCTCGCGGCGACGGTGGCGCCGGCCTACGGCGCCTGGTGGCTTCAACCTGGATTTCGCGCGTCCTGAGCCATTCGGAAATACTGGCAAACTGACGCCGCAAAACGGAACGCCTTGAAGAAAAGGCTCGGCGTGCGCAGCCGTTGCGTTTGCTATGACCCAAGGCCAGCGCACGCCGAGCACCTCGAAGGTGCGACGGCGCATCCGCCGAAGCAAGCCCAAACCGACCCCGCCTCGACGCGCCCGCGTCCGCCGTCCCGATCCGCGTGCGGTGCACCTCCGCGCGACGGAGACGACGCTCACCGGCGTGGCGGGACTGGTCGGCTTCGGTGTCTTCCTCCGTGAGCTCGATGTCGACGCCGAGCTCCGGCGCACGTTCGGTCGACTCAAGCCGGACAGCCGTGTTGTCTTCCCCATGGCCGCCCAGGTGCGGCTGCTCATCGACGCCGCCGTGGCCGGGGAGGCGCGGGTCTTCGGCCTGGAGGCGCTGGCGAACGACCCGCTCTTCGTGCACCTGGCCGGCGGCGTCGTGCCCAGCATCGACACCGTCTACCGTGATCTCTGCCGCTTCGACGACAAGGCGCTCGCCGCGCTCGATTCGATGCTCGCCGAGCACGGGCTCGCTCCGCTCGCCAAAGCGCCGCCCGACATCGTCCATCTGGACGTAGACACCACCGTCGAGCCGCTGTTCGGCTCGCAGGAAGGAGCCCGACCGGGACCCAATCCTCGCTACCACGGCAGGCCCAGCTATCACCCGCTGCTTGTCCGCGTCGCCGAAACCAACACCGTCATCGGCGCCCAGCTCCGGCCGGGAGACACAAACTTCGGCAACGATGACGTGCCCTACGTCGAGCGCTGCCTCGATCGCGTCCGTGCGGCGGCGCCCGAGGCCGCCGTCTACGTGCGCATTGACGCCGCCGGCGACTGTACCCAGCTGCTGCGGGCCGTTGCCGACAAGGGGGCCTTCTTCCTGACCAAGCCCAGGCTGACGCGCGAGCTCGCGGGTGCAATCTCCCTGGTCACCCGCTGGAAAACCGTGGACTGGGACGCGGACGGACGGCCTCGCCGCCAGGTCGCGGAGGTCCCGTTTCGACGCGGCCAATGGGCAGACCTCGAGGCTCGCGTCATCGCCGTCCGGACGCTCGACCGGACCTACGCCAGGCACATCTATCTCTGGGACGATCTCGACTACACCGTGCAGGTCTACGTCACCAACGAGATGGTCGAAGCGCCGGAGGACGTCGCCGCACGCTACGACCCTCGGGCGGGCATCGAGGTGCTGATCCGTGACCTCAAGCACGGCTGGGGCTGTGGTCAAGTTCCAAGCCATACCTTCGCCGCGAACCACGCGATGCTCCTTCTGAAGCTGCTCGCTCACAACCTGATGCGCCGTTACGTGCTCCGGCGATTCCCCGAGCTGTCGCGCTGGACCGCGCCGTGGCTCCGCCGCGAGCTCATCCTCGTTCCCGGACGCCTGCTACGAGGCCCAGGACGCGAGCGCATCCTCCGCGTCCCGGAGCTGTGGTTGCTCGGACGCTCGCTCAACTGAGCAGCAGGCCAGCCTTGGGACGGGCATCGGGGGAAAGGGGGAGGTGTGCCCTCGCGTCGCAATGACGCAGCAGAAAACGCCTCCGAGCTGCATTCGCGGGCTCGGGCACCGTGAAATCGTTGAGCGCCCGCACATGGCAGCGCCCACGCGCGAAAGTGAAGTTCAATGGGGCCGCCGCCTTTCAGCGGCGGAGAGGCACGCCGTCCTTGGCCACATTCCCGACGATGACGAGGCTTCATGAGCCCCGGCTTCAATGGGGCCGCCGCCTTTCAGCGGCGGAGAGCGGCCGCCGATGGCACGGGCGTGACCCGGGACTTGCTCGGGCTTCAATGGGGCCGCCGCCTTTCAGCGGCGGAGAGCTCCGCATCGACGGCACGCTTGACGCGGCCACGGACGCTTCAATGGGGCCGCCGCCTTTCAGCGGCGGAGAGCTCAATGGGAGGGCGAGGGAAAGAATCGGGCCATGTCGCTTCAATGGGGCCGCCGCCTTTCAGCGGCGGAGAGATCCGTCAACCGCGCCGGTTCGTCGCTCTCTGCGTGGCTTCAATGGGGCCGCCGCCTTTCAGCGGCGGAGAGAAGGGCTGCACACGAGCGACATCGCGGAGCGCATGGAGCTTCAATGGGGCCGCCGCCTTTCAGCGGCGGAGAGTGGAAGCACGACTTCGAGGGAGCGCTGGAGGGAGCCGGGCTTCAATGGGGCCGCCGCCTTTCAGCGGCGGAGAGGTCGAGCAAGCGATTCCGAACCTCTTCCGCGCGCTCATGCTTCAATGGGGCCGCCGCCTTTCAGCGGCGGAGAGGCGCCCCGACGCGCAGCTCTGGGATCACCTCGAACGTGCTTCAATGGGGCCGCCGCCTTTCAGCGGCGGAGAGCGGCCTCACCACCCAGGCTGCTGCCGACGCCATCGGCACGCTTCAATGGGGCCGCCGCCTTTCAGCGGCGGAGAGGTCTACGGCCGCAACCTCCTGAGCTTCCGCGAGGAGCGGCTTCAATGGGGCCGCCGCCTTTCAGCGGCGGAGAGGCGGTCGACGGCGACAACGTGGACTTCGCTGTCACGCTGCTTCAATGGGGCCGCCGCCTTTCAGCGGCGGAGAGGACGTCCGCCGCGATCGAGTCGTGGCTCGCGGTCTATGCTTCAATGGGGCCGCCGCCTTTCAGCGGCGGAGAGGCCGTCATCGCGGCCATGCCGAAGAGCAGCACGCGTCTGCTTCAATGGGGCCGCCGCCTTTCAGCGGCGGAGAGCAAGATCGGCCCGTACGATGTCCCTGGCATCCTGCAGCTTCAATGGGGCCGCCGCCTTTCAGCGGCGGAGAGAAGCACGAGCGCTGGCGCGGCGCAAACGATCGTCATGCTTCAATGGGGCCGCCGCCTTTCAGCGGCGGAGAGGATGACGGCGTGCTGCGCTGGATGCGGCGTCGAATTCCGCGCTTCAATGGGGCCGCCGCCTTTCAGCGGCGGAGAGACGATGGCCGGCGCCGGCTCGCGCGGGCTGGAGACGCTTCAATGGGGCCGCCGCCTTTCAGCGGCGGAGAGACTGCCTCGGACAGTACGGTATCGGGCCCGGAGCCGCTTCAATGGGGCCGCCGCCTTTCAGCGGCGGAGAGGCCTCGACAGGGACAGAGCACGTCGCGTTTTCGAGCGGCTTCAATGGGGCCGCCGCCTTTCAGCGGCGGAGAGCGGTGCTCGGGCTGCCGGTCGAGATGTCCGCCGCGGTGCTTCAATGGGGCCGCCGCCTTTCAGCGGCGGAGAGGGTCGAGAGGGTCGGTTTCTCCTCGCCTCGAGCAAGCGTGCTTCAATGGGGCCGCCGCCTTTCAGCGGCGGAGAGCTCCCGGGCGCTCCCGATGGACCCGCCGGCAGCAAGCGGCTTCAATGGGGCCGCCGCCTTTCAGCGGCGGAGAGACATGGCGGAGATCCCCGCCCCCGACGGGGTGGCTGGGCTTCAATGGGGCCGCCGCCTTTCAGCGGCGGAGAGCGTCCTCGGGAGGCCGATGGATCTGATCACGTCGACGCTTCAATGGGGCCGCCGCCTTTCAGCGGCGGAGAGAGGCCTCCCAGACCTACCTAACATTTCGCGCACTTGCAACCCGGTTTGCGAGAGGTCCCCCTTCCACCCCCCGCTCCGGCCACCCGGGGCCGCCCCGCGCGCCCCCGGCCATCTCGAAATCCATCGTCTTTTCAAACACCTGCCGGCCTTGCGAGCGCCCCCCGGGTTTTTCGCGTCACTCCACCGCTCGCAGCCGGTGCTCCCGCCCTCTTCTACCACACCCCCTCCTCCCCTCGCCCAGCCCTTCCGTTCTCCCCGGCCGCCTTGCCGCTTCCTGCCCCACCTCCCCCGCTCGCCTCCCCACCTCGCCCGACTCATCCCCCACCTCGCCCGCCTCATCCCCCTCGGAACGCTCACCTCCCGAGCCGGGGACGACCCCCGGCCGCCCCGGGGCTCCCGCCCGCCCGACCCCCGCGACCCACCGCCCGCGCCGGGGCTTCGTCCCCCCGACCGCCGGCGCCCTTGTACTCCAGCCGCACGTCGCGGGATCTCCGTGGATCTCGATGTACGGGCCGGCGATCGGGACGCTTGGCTCGTTCGCACACGGGTGGAGCCCAGCTCGTTCGGTGCTCACCGATGCGCGGCTGGAGACGAGCGTGCGGACAGCGGTCGCCATGGGAGTCGTCGCTGCGCTCGCCGTCCTCGTCCCGGCGTTCGTCCTCGTTGCCGTCCGCGTGGCCAGCGGAGGGCGTTCTCAATGGTTTTTCTATAGCCACCGGAACCACCCCAGGTGTCTCTATCACCCGCAGTGCGTCTGCATGGACTGTCCGCCTCCCCGGCTCCAAGCATGTTGGATCGAGAGCTTAACCTCACGCAGGGGGCTTCGGACATCCGTGATGGATAGCTTAACCTCACGCAGATGGCTTCGGACATCCATGATGGAGAGCTTAACTTCACTCAGGTGGCTTCGGACATCCGGGATGGAGAACTTAACTTCACGATCATGATAAATTTCTTCGACTCATGTGAAAATAGTCTTACAAGTAGGTCCAACTCCCGGCAAATCTCGGCCTCGATCCTGTCAAGATTCATGGCAGCTTGCCGCCTTCCCAGGCGAGCCGCTGTCCGAGGAGGCCGCCCATGCCGAGGAACGACGGGTACACCCTCGGGGAGATCGCCGAGGAAGCCGGAGTGAGCGAACGCACCATGCGCTACGGGTACAAGCGAAACCTCTTCGTGCCGCCGCCGTTCGCCGGACCGGGGACGCGGTACTTGCGCGAGCATCGGCTCCAGATCCTGTCGATCCGGAAGCTCCGCGAGCAGGGGCTCAAGCTGCCCGAGATCAAGCGGAAGCTCGCGACGATGTCCCCCGCCGACATGGAAGCGCTGCTCGTGCCGCCGCCCCCGGCGGTCTGGCCGCCGCCGCCTGAGCCGACCTACGCGGCGGAACGCTGGGAGCATGTCGTGCTGGTGCCCGGCCTGGAGCTCCTCGTGAGCAGCGCGGGCGGGCCGATCCTGCGGCAGATCGCGCAGCAGATCGTCAATCACTTCGGCGGCGCGGCCCCGGACCGCACCCGCTCCAGGACTCCAGCCGCACGTCGCCGAATCTCCGCGGATTTCGATGAACGGGCGGACGATCGTGACGCTTGGCTCGTCCGCACCCTGGCGGAGCCCAGCTCGTTCGGTGCTCACCGACGTGCGGCTTGAGTACTTGCCCCGCACCCCGGCGCGTTCCTCACCGGCGCTCCTGCCCGCGCCCCGCGCCCCGGCCGCCGGGCGCAACGGGCGCTGAGCCGCGCGGGCGCGTCGCATTCACGCCTCTCCCCTGCCTCATACCCGCTCCTACCCACCTCGGACGCGGCGCCCCGACGCGCGCCCGACCTCGGCCGGGAGCCTCAAGGGAACCACGCGGCCACCCGCTGCACCTCGCGTGCGGCCTCCATCAGGCCCTGATCCCCCGCCAGGCTCGCGAGGAGCGGAACGAGCTTCTCGAGGCTCACGCTGTCGCCCGCGAGCGCGGCCGAGCGCAGGTCGGACGCCGCGTCGTCGAGCAGGCGGGCCAGCGCCTGGGCGGCTCCGGCGCGCGGGAGATGCGGCGCGAGCGGGACGAGGTGGAGCAGGCGGGGCGCGTCCTCGGACGGGAGCGCAAGGCCCAGGGAGAGCGCATGCCGGACGAGCTCCGGCGCGCGGACAGTGTCGTGCTGCGCGAGCAAGAGGAGCGCGGCGAACCTGGCGCGCTGGTCGAACGTCTCGGCGACGGCGACGAGCTCGCCCGTGGCGCCGGCGGCTGCGAGCGGCGGGGCCACCTGGAAGAACAGGCCGAAGCGCTCTCCAGGCGTGCGCGGCGCGCTCGTGGAGGCGCCGAGCGCATCGAGGAGCTCGGCGCGGAGGCGCCCCGGATCGGGCGTGGAAGGAAAGGCCAGGGTGCGGGCAAGGACGCCGAGGCGCTCTTCCTCGTCGCGCTCGTCGCGCAACGCAGGGAGCAGAGCGCGGGCCGGCTCGCCAAGCTCGATGAGCCGCAACACCAGCGCCCGGAGCGCGTCCCGCCCGAGATCGCCGAACGCAGCCGCGAGGTGCAGCGCGCGGCGGGCTTGATCCAGGGCGAGCCGCGGGGCGAGCCCCAGGAGGTGGTGCGGCTTGCCGTCGAAGGCGTCGTCGCCGCCGCTCTCCAGATAGGCAGACACGACGTCGAATGCGGCGCGCACCCGGTCAGGATCGCCGAGGCGCGCGGCGAGGGCGGCGAGCGCCCGCGCCCGCGAAGGCATCGGAAAGGATGCGGCGACGGGCCAGAGCGCCTCGGCGACGGGGCGGGGGAGCTCGCCCGCGAACAGCGCGAGATCGCCGGGATCCTCGCCGGCCGCCTGCGCCGCTGCGAGCGCCTCGCGAGCGAGCGAGTTGCCCTCTTCGGCCGGGAGGAGCGGTGTCGCGGCCAGCAGGTCCCATGCGGCCTGGGGCACACCCCGGTAGGCGTCGACCACCTCGCGAGCGAGCGCGCGCCGCTCCGCGCTGTCGTCCTCCCACGCCGAGGCGAGCGCGTGGATCGCGCAGGCCCGCTCCTCGGCCACAGGAATGCGCCTGGCCGCGTCCAGGGCCGCCTGGAGCACCTCGGCGCGCCCAGGACCGGGCGCTATCGCGCGGCCGAGCGCCAGCAGCGCCGTGGACTGGGCACGGTGGTCCGCGAGGGGTCGCTTGCGATCGAGCTCCTGGACGCCGACCGGAGCGCGGCGCCTCGGGCGGCGGGCCATCCCGTGGTAGGAGGCCTCGGCGAGCATCGCGCGCACCGCGAGCCCGAGCGCCTCGGCATCGACTCCCCGGCCCAGCGAGGTCGCGGCCCGCCCGCGCACGCGCTCGAGGTCGGAGACGAAACCGAGGCCATCCAGCGGCCGCTGCATCCATCGGGTCAGGTGGTCCTGCGTCACGAGCGGGGCGAATGCCGCGACAGGCGCGCTCAGCGCCAGCCGGTGGACGCACCCGTAATCGCAGGGGTACCCGCCGGGCGAGAGCTCCAGGAGCCGGCCCACCCACGCCGCGCGCGCTTCCGGATCGAGCCGCGCCTCGACCTCGCGGCGGTACGCGCTCCGCCGGAAAGCGTAGGTCCCCTCGACCTCCGTGACCCAGGGAGCGACCTCCGCGATCCAGGGAGCGACCTCCGCGATCCAGGGAGCGACCTCCGCGATCCAGGGAGCGACCTCCGCGATCGTGGGAGCGACCTCCGCGATCGTGGGAGCGACCTCCGCGAGCCGCCGATCGGCGCGCCCTCCCAGGGCGCGCGCGATGTCGTCCGCGGACAATCGACCCCACGCGCAGGCGAGGAGGCCGAGCAGGTCGAGCAAAGCCGCTGCCTGGGTGTCCTTCCCAGCCGTCGCCTTCCCGGCGGTCGCGTTCCCAGCGGTCGCCTTCCCCTCCCCCTCGAGCAGGCCAAGGAGGCCTTCCCATGCTGGATCGGGACGGCTCGGGAGCGCATGGACGAGGGTGCGCGCCGGATCGAAGCCGAGCCGGTCGATCCACGCCTGGGCGGCGGCCTCGTCGCCTTCCACGGTGGCGATGACCTTGACGCCGGCGCCGACGCCGGTGAACAGCGCCGGCCAGCGGACGGACGGCTCGGCTTCGTGGACGTCCGTGAGCGCAACCACGAGCGGCGGAGAGGTCTCATCACGCCCCTCGCCCAAGCATTCCCACGCCAGGTTGCCAAGGAGCGTCCGCACGGAGCCCCCTGCAAGGTCACGCTGGAGCCGGGCGGCGAGCAGGACGACGAGGTCGCGCTCGAGGCGCATGTCCGGCCCGACGGGCACGAGATGAGCGTTGTTCAAGGCGCGCGAGCGCCCGCGGGGGCGAAGGAGGTGGGCCGCGACCGCCGCGTGTTGACTCGTCCTTGGCCCATGGAGGAGGGCATAGGGGCGATCGGCGTCCTCTCGTCGCCAGCGCTCGACGGAGGCCAGCGCGGCCTGCTCCGGAGGCAAGAGCGGGTGGCGAAGGGCCTCGCTCCAGAAGGCACGGACAGCTCGCTCGATGGGCGCAGGCGCCGGGCGCGATCGCTTCATGACACGGCCTTCACGGTGCGTTGAAGGGAGGCCGGCTGCGCGGGTGATCGCGATCGGCGTCGAGTGGACAACGATCACGGGGCACCGTCTCCGATGAGGAGCCTTCCCTCCGGAAAGGCGATCGCCGGGAAGTATCGCGCAGCCGAATCATAATACGTATCCCAGAAGATGATCGGCGTGCGACGTAGCCAGAGGCGACGACATGCACGAATGAGGATCCCAAGGGGACCGTAGTAGAACACATGAAGCGTGGCATTCGGGAGCGCTTCCGCGATCTGCTGGAACACACGATCCAGCTCGATGGCAGCCTTGTCGACGTCAGCAGGTACACGCACAGCGTCCTGCCCCGTGATGTCGTTTGCGCGGATGAGCAATGGCTGCACGTTCCGACCGCCGGCCCATGTCTTCACGGCCTCGACACAGGTATCCGCGTTATTATTGCCAGAGACATCGACGACGAGGGCGAAGTGACCGTCCTGCTCCGGCCGGCACTGCTCGAGCCCTGGCGGCACATCGAAGAAAGGCGTCCCTCGCGTGCCAGGGTCGGCCGGCCATGCCGGGCCCCAAGGGCGCCAGACCTTGTTCCCGTGGTCGGTGTCAAGCTGGTAGACCAGCAGTTGATCATGTGGATCGATAAGCCGTCCGAGGAGTGCACCGAGCGCCAATGGGGCCTTCGCCACGAGGTGGAGGCGGCTCTGCTTCGCAGCACGAACCTCTTGCACTTTGGCGCTGATCTGCTGGAAAACGTCCTTCCAGATACTCAGCGTCGGTGCTCCTGCACGATGCCATAGGCCCGCCGGAGTACGAATCGTCACGCATTGCACCCCCATACGAGCGTTGGGAACGATGGTGCGCCACTCGCGCTCGCAGTCTGGGTGCATGCAGAGAACGATATCGTCGAAGGGGTTCACCTCATACCGCCGTGGGAGAGCATCGAACTCCTTCCAGGTCGGCGTCGTGGCTACCAAGACCGCAGCGGAGGTCATGGAAGCGACGGGCACGCTGGTGGGAGCAGGTACCGCGCCTGGCGCGGCGTTAATGCTGGCAGCGGGCCGCCACGGGAGGTGAGGAGCGACGCTCTGGATCGCGGTGACGAGCCGCCGAACCCCGTCAGCCCCTTCCTGATCCATCCGGAGGACGAGCGCCTGCGCGCGAGTCGCCATGGGCGCCGACTGCGGCGGGAGGTAAGCATCTTCGATGCGCAATCGCAAGACTACGTCCCCGAACTGAGAATCTACCAGCCGGCTGAGAAGACCGGCTATCTCGGCGAGATCATGGCCCACAGTCACGGGCGGCAGCGGGCTATCCACATGCGTTCGAGAGAGCAGAGGCGCCGTCGGCGCGCCTCCATGAGCGCCCCCCGATGCCTTGACCGAAGCGGGAGCAGGCGCGACAGGCAAGGTCACCCGAGCACCGGGTACGGGACCGTCGCGAAGCAGGCCGATGGCATACGCCGCGGCGACGTCGCAGGCGTGCGCCCGCCACACTTTCTTCATCTCCGCGTTGTCCTGCCCGTTGGCCAGGTCCGATACGCCGCGGATCATCAAGAAGCGAGGTCGCTCGATGTCGGTGTGAAGCCCAGCGGCCACGCCCCCGCCCTCCATCTCTGTACCGATGAGCTTGGGCCAATCGGCGAGGTAGGTGGCGATCTGCTGCTTCGATGCGATGACGTCTCCGCCAGAAACGATGACGCCGACATGGCGCTTGGGCGTGCCCGGACGGGGGCGCGGTACTGTGACGAGGTCGTCCCAGCCAGAGGGGAAGTTGGAGGCAGCATCGAACAAGTTGGCGTCCGCGAGATAGGACACCCAGCGTTCTTCCCGCCGTCCGTCCTCGTGGATCTTGCCGTTCGTATAGTCGGGGACCTGTTCGGCTACCATCACGTCGCCCAGAGCGACCTCGCCCTCGACGCCGCCGGCGATGCCGACCATCATCACGTGCGCCGGATGCCATCGCTTGATCACCGCGCTCGCCTTGAGCGCGCCCGGGATGGGCCCCACTCGGGCAAGCGAGCTGACGACGACGTGGTAGACCGCGCCATCCGGGCGCGTGGTCTTGACCTCCGCCTCATAGTAGGTATGCGTGTCGGCGCCGTCGCGTGCGAGCTTGCGATAGCCAGGGAGCTTCGAGAGCACGGCAAGGCGTTCCTCTTCGAGCGCCGTGATGATCAGGAAATCGACGCTTTGGTGAGGAACCGTGTTCATTCGCAAAAGATCCTTTCTCATGTCCGACGGAATGCATCGTTCGACTCGCTCACTCGTTCCCGACGGCTCGCAAAAAATCGGTTCTTCCTCCGCCTGCGCCAGCACCTCGTCCATTTCGTGTTCCGCGCGCGCATCTGCCCTTCGCTCGCCGGCCATACTCTCCGCCAGCTCACGTCGGCGTAGCCGTTCCTCCGCTATCTTCTGTTCCTCTGTCGCCGCGTCCGCATCTCGCTTGATCTGCGTGTAAACATCTCGCCACCAGGCGCGCTCGCTGTGCCCGTGATCTATGCGGTCTGCGAGCCTGGCCGCTGACTCAAGATCCTCACGAAACTGAGCCATTGTACGATCCATCACGCCGATAGATTTATGACATCCATTTCGGTAGATGTACGCGCATGCCTTCTTACGGAGGGCTACAGACGCAGCGCTGGGCGCACAGTGCGGCGAAATCTCATGCGTGGAATCTAGACTCCGCGCGAAATCGTTCCAGAAGGCTGAAAACTTGATGACAAATGCGACCACATCGGCGGCACGGCTCAAGAGTTCTGCGCTTACGGGGTGAGGGTAAGGCTCTGGGGTAAGGTCGTTCGACCATCGTGTCAGGTCTGCAGGCGCTCCTAAAAGATCTGTCGCCAGCCGAACAAGTGCATCCCTATAACCAACTGCTTCTCTCTTTGGATCGACGGCCACGATTGGTTCACGACCGGAATGTCTATCGTCGGGATGCTCGTACTTCGAGACAATGATGGGCACGAGTGGCTTGGTGGCTCCCCACTGATCCAGATCGTGCGAAACATCCTTCGACAGAATCGCCCCTGGCGACACAATCAACAAGAAAATCTTGCTTTGAGCGAGTGCCTTTCTAACGACCTTGTCACGCTCCTCGCCGGGTCGGATTCGTCTCCTGGACCAGACGCGTACACCGAGATTTTCGAGATTGTCGATGAACAATAGAGCCCACTGTTCACAGTCATCTCTGGCGTAGCTCACGAACGCATGGTACCCGTCGTCGCTCATGGCAGACCCAGGCGAATCCAATCCACCTCGTGGATCTGACGCTATCGACGCGGCGGCGCTTGCGCGGTAGCTGTTTGGTTGAACTCTTCGAGCGTCGCCCGCGGGTTCTCCTTGAACCAGCTATACGCCGGATAGGCCCACTTACCCTCCGGCCCCGGGACCCCGAACATCCGCCGCATCTCCGCCATCACCTCCCCCTTGTCGTCCCGCAGCTCCTTCGTCTGCTCGTCCACGTGCGCCGCTGCCGCTGCGCCCTCGTGCTTCACGGTCGCCTGCTCACCCCCGCGCCGGTACCTCGCCCGGAGATCGATCTCCTCGATCGCCACCGGCTCGATCTTCACCGACCCGAAGCCCATTGGCTTGCCCCACCCCAGCTTGTGGCCCAGGCCTTCCTCCAGGAAAAGGGCATAGAGCAACAGCGCATATGCTCCCTGATCTAGCCCGGCGTGGCGCACGTTGAAGTCGTAGACTTGTCCGGGCTCGAGCGCGCGCACCTGGATCGTCTGACGGGCCCCATAGGTTGCTTGCTGGGCGGAGGCCGACACCATGATATTGTCCGGATGGTGGTAATACGCCTTCCGACCCCGGATCTCTCGGTTCCTCGCGTAGAAGGCGCCATGGCTCGGCTTGGGCTGCCCGACGATCACATCGAAGCTCCTCGTCCGAGGCGTGCCGCTGCCCGACCATTGCGCCTCACCCGGCTCGACCAGACCCTTCCACGCCGCGCCACGGATCAGCGCCCCGAACATGCGACACGTGACGCACAGCCGCTCGATGTCATCACACGGAGCGAAGCCGTGCGGCTCTTCGGCGGGATAGTCGTATCTTCCGCGCGGATACAGGCTCCCCGACAGGCTAATACACCCGCCGCCAACCATCTCGGCCATGCTCCGCAGCATTCCCTTGAGCGAGCTGCCCGGGATGATCTTCCCCTGGCGCAGCGGCATGATGGTGTTCTGCATCCCGGTCTGCTGAGCAACGAGGAAGGGGCCGAGCGTCGTCAGGCGCGCGCGGATCGTGCCTCCCCGCGCGGCGAGGACATGATGACCCGGCGGCGGCAGGCGAGAAGAAGGGCGGCCCAGAGGAATGAAATCGTAAGGGTTCATGGTGCGACCTCCTCCATGCCGGCGTGCTCGAAACCCAGGAGTCGATGCTGGGTGCGACCATCGGCGAGCTCGTACCCCACGGCCCGCAGGTAGACTCGCCCACGGCGCTCGGGGCGAACCTCGGCCTTCTTTTCACCGCCCGCCGGCGGCGCCGAGCCGAGATACTCGAAGCAGCGGCCGTATCGGGTCTCCCACCAGCGGTGTGTGCCCTCAGGCGCGCGCTCGTCGTCGTACTGACCCACGCAAAGGTAGCGCTGGTTCTCATCCGGCGCCTCGGCGAGGGGCTGGGGCTCGGATTTCATGGTCGCTGGCAGCGTCCAACCCTCGGGCAACCGGCTCAGGATGAGCACGCTCCGGTGCTCCTCGTCCTCGCCCGGCCACCAGCGGATCTCGAGGCTCTCATTGAAGCAGCGGCCCGAGGGCCACGCCGCCGCGCCGCCATCGAGGCTGCGGAGGGTGAAGTCTCCTGGTCGCTGCCCGAGGAGGATGGCAGCGGGCACGCAGGCGATCAGCCCATCGAGATCGCCGTTGCCCAGCGTGCCTTCCCAGGTATCGAGGTGGCCTATCATGACTTCATCCAGCCATCCATCCGCTCCGACCAGCGGGCAATGGCGTCGTCGAAGAAGGTACGCCGCACCTCCGCGTCAGCGAACGATTGCACCCGGCGCACTCCTTGGGGCTTGAGCGCAGGCGCCCGCTTCAGGCTGAAGTGGTCGTCGTTCACAAAGCCGTAGAGCCGGCGCTCGTCGTCTTCGAGCAGCGACCCGACCCCATGGACGCGCTTCTCGTCGAGCTGATGCTTCGTCGGCGGGACGATGTACATCACATCGAGCCGCTCGACGAGGCCCTTCAAACGCCCAAGGCCACGCGTGGTGGCGTGGCCGATGGAGATCATCTCGTCCTCGAGATCCCGGCAGAGCAGGGCGAGGAGACCGAGCTGCCAGTCCTCGAAGTTCTCCAGGCGCATCCGCGCCCGGAATGCGCCCTGGGTCAAGACCTCCATCTCGAACTTCACCCCGCGACTGGCGCCCCCGCTGAAGCGATCGATGCCCACCCCGTCCCGCCGCTCGATCCGGGGGACCTCCCCGTCTTTCAAGTATGCGTCCCCGAGCGCGAGCCTGCCGCGGTAGACGGTAGAGCCAAAGGTGCGGCAGATGGGGCAGCTCTGGCGATAGAGATCATGGGATTCCCACTTTCCGTCCTCACCCTTCCGCGGTCGGAGCCGGTCGCCGCAGAAGGGGACGCGAAGAGCACTCGCCTCCTTCGCGGCATCCTTCGGGTGGAAATGCGGATCGCAGACGCGAGCCTTCGGCGCCATGGTCCGGGAAATCCGCTCGGCATGGCTGCGCAGGACCCCCTTGAGCGAGCTGCCCGGCAGGTAGGGCTCGCCCGCGTCGGCGCTACGGCGATACGTGAGGACAAAGGGGAGATCGGTGCCCGTGGCATTGGGGACGCCGGAGGCAATGAGGAGCGGTTCCACGGGCCGGAGCGTCATCTCGATCTCGGCGTGATTGACCAGCTTACGCAGCATCGCGCTTCTCCGTGATCCGGGAGAGGATCTCCTCCAGCTTCTTGTCGGCGAGCTCGCGCTCGTATGTCTTGCGGGCGCCTCGCGTCAGGTACGGGACGAGCTGCTCGGGCCTGGAGAGGTCGACCTCCTGGATGGCAAATTCGGTGAGGGCGACTTCGCCGAGCCCCCGGGTGACCCGACCCCCGAGCGGAAGGTTGCCCTGGCGCAGCTCACCAACAGCAAGCGCCACGACCGAGAGCTCGGCCTCCGGCTCGGCGACCAGCTCGAACGAGAAGCGGGCACCGGCCGGCAGCACCTCGAGATCGAACTTGATGCCCGGCGCGGCGGTGCCGGTGTCGCGATCGAGGCCCACACCGTCGCGGATCTCGGTGACGCCCGACCAGGCCACATCACCCGCTTCGGTCGAGAGACGGAGGTCGGGCACCCGAACCCGACCGGCGAGGAATTGCGAGCCCCAGGTGAGGCAAGCTCGGCAGAGCTCCTGCTTCTTCTCGAGGAGGTAGAGCTGTCGTTCCTCTTTCTTGCCGAAGTCTCTCCAGGGCTCGGTGCCCCAATCGACCGATGGAGAGAATCTGTTCCCGACCTTTTCCCAGTCCGCGTCCCCGCTCTTGAGCTTGAAGAACAGCTCTCGGCCCTCCCTATCGGTCGTCAGACAACGGAGCGAAGGGTCGGAGGAGCGATCGTCGCCGAAGACCGTGCAGGCGCGCTGCCCGAGGGCGCGCAGGAGGCGCTCGGATGCGGAGCGGAGCGCGCCCTTCACGCTGCTGCCTGGGATGAGCGGGCGGCCGTCGGCCCCCCGGAGAACAGGCGCATCGGTGGCGGTGCTGAGGACCGTTCCCGTCCCGATATGGAGGGCCGTCCGGGTCTCGAGGACGCCTGAAAACCAAGTGCGTAGCTTCATCGGCGGCTCCCTCGCCACCGGTGCTCGGCGGCGACATGGGTCATGAGGGTGACGGTCAGGCGGCCTGACCAGTGGTCCTTCCACTGCTTTGCGGTATTCTTCCCGGTGCCCTGCAGAGCCTCGCCAAGACGAGCGCGCGCAAAGTCGTCGGCCAGCTTCTCGACCGTCTGCAAGGCCCTGAAGAGCCGGTCGTAGAAACCAGCCCGTGCGGCGCCACGATCGCCATCCTTGCGGGCCTTCTCGAACTGGTGCTGCGTCATCGCGCGCAGCTGCGTGTAGGAGCCCGTGGCACGAGCGGTCGAGAGCAGCCCGGTGATCTGGGCGTTGTCCACCCCGCTCCCGCCTTCCGGCACGACCTCTCTCGCGAGCTGGTAGAGCACTCCGTCTTCGAGCAGTCCGAGCTTCATGGCTACGCCTCGTACAGCGCGGCGCAGACAGCAGTCTGCACCACACCTCGTTGCAGCTCGATCTCCACGGTGCGGGCGAGGTCGTCGCGAGCCTCCTGATCGAGGTTTCCGGGCGGCAGCGCGCTCACGATGTTCGTGGCACGCCCTCCGAGTGCGTCGAGGAGCGCGAGCAGCTTCTCACCGAGCGATTTTGCTCCACGCTGGAGCGCCCAGGTCTGGTTCGATTCGAGACGGAGCCGGTCCTTGCCAGTCTGGTTCTTGACGTGGTTCTTGAGTGCGGAGGTGCGCGTGGCGGCGGCCGCCACGGTCTCGAGATTGCGGAGCTGGGACCGGTTGTACGCTTTGAACAGCTTCCCCATCTCCTCTCCGAGCTCGTTGGCCTGCTTGTAGAGCTCGTCCAGATCTCGATCGATGCGCCGCTTGAGCTCGACACGGACCATCATGTCATTCGTCACGATTTGCCTCCGCGGAGATGAAGTGAAGTGGATGGTTGACGGCGACGCGACCGAGCCCCTCGGCACGATGCTCGCCGATACCACGCCCGCTGAGGCGCAAGAGCCGGGCCTGAAGGGTTGGGCCGTCGAGGCCGCGAACAGCGCACAGAAACGTGGAGCCGGCCACGATGACGTGCCGGAGCTCCGTCGGGAGCCCCGCCGCCCCGTCCCAGCCCGAGCGACTCTCGGACCGCGCATCGCCCCTCACGATGCGCGCGTTCGCCTCTTCAACACCCAGCACCCGCGCGAGCCGACGAGGGGTGAGCGAGCGCGCGTGGGAGCCGTCGGTCTCGCGCACGCACCAGGGCGAAACAGCGGTGAGGGTGAAGTACCAGACGTCGGCCGGCGACTGGGCCACGCGCTCGGATTGCTCCCGGAGCACCTCGAGCGTGGATGCCGTCGCCCTCTTGACCTGGACCTCAATCTGTCCGAAACCCCTGCTGCGCGCACCGCCAACCGCGAGCCGGAGACGCGGCAATTCGTCGAGGATCGCCTTCGCGGTAGGCTCATCGGAGCAGTGGATCTGCCCGCGAAACACCTGCCCCTCTTCCAGCACGTCGCGTGAGTACAGATCACCCGATCGAGCCGTGCCGGTGTCGAACGCGATCGAGACATGCGCGCGATGCTGGCGGTGAAGCTCCGGTGACAGCCAGCGGCCGTCGTGGTCGCCGACGAGCACGCCTTCAAGGCGATCGAGGCCGACACCGCAGAGCGGGCAGGCCTCCGGTGGCGGGGTCGTGAGGAGAACGTCCACAAGGCCGTGCCTGAGGCCAGAGAGCTTGCAGACCTTGATGGTGCGGGGCACGACCAGCGGCTCACCGTCGACCGCTGCCCCTGTCTCTTCCTTCACGGGCACAGGATGCAGGTCGCCCCAGGACACAGCCCCCGAGACGAAGCGGTGCGCGAACTCAGGCGCGCCGGGGTCGCCGCCCGCATCGATCCAGGCCCAGGCTACCGCCCCGAGGAGCGAACGGCCCGGTAGGTAGCTCAGGCTGGCGAGAAAGTTGCCGGCGGTGTTTGTGGCCCCGAGATGCATCGGGGAGCGGAGGGTGGCGGTCAGGGTGAGGGGGATCATCCTTCGGCTGCCTCGATCAATGGCAACAACCCGAGCGCGGCAGCTACGTCGTCGTCCTTCGGGGCGAACACGCCCCCGTCGACCTTCATCCCAATCGTAGTCGACGGCGCCAACGCGAGCTTGCCGCTTCCTGTCGACTTGTTTCCGCCGACGCCGTCCTCGATCATCAGGTGGATGGCCAGCCAGAGCACCAACATCTCTACCAAGGTGCTGCCATCCGGGGGCGGGCGGCAGTCGAGATAGCCCCACACCTCGCCGCTGAGCACGACGCCCGGGGGCGCAACCTCGGTCTGATACAAATGGCCCTGGCGGATCGTGCCGAGGCGGCGCGACCGGGCTGCGCCGGTGCGCACCTCGCGAAGGCCATACGCACGGTCGCGCAGCATGCGGCGCTCGGCTTCACTCCGGCGTTGCTCATCGGGGCGCGCGGCGATCCAGGTTGGGTCAGTACGCGCATCGCCGAACCGCAGGGTGCAGCGCTGCCACGCGCAGCCGAAGATGCGGTTGGGGAGATCGCGCACGCCGCTGGGACCGTTGGGCGTGCCGCCGCTTCGCTTATCGCCCACCGCGTCCTTGAGCACGGACACGCCCATCCAGTCGCAGATGCGGGTGGCGGCGTACCGCGCCCGGCCCTTGATCGTGGAGCCGGGGATGTAGGGAAGACCATTATGGTCACGGAGCATCGCTCGGTGCAGTCCGGCGGCGCCATGCCCGGTGCCGACATGAAGCGGGCCCTTCGTGTGGATAGCGTAGGTGATTTCGACGCGGGGCTTTTTGACGTGCTGAGGACTCACGCATTGTCTCCATCGGTAGGGAGGTGATCCAAAAGCTCGATCGCGTCAGGGATCACGCTCCACCGATGGGAGTCGGGGTAGAGCCCGAACGGAAGATCCCACGCCGGGTCAGGACAGGTGGTGTAGGGCAGGGTGCGCGCAGGCGCATCATCGTGAAGGGGACGGAGCAGACCGCAAAGCGCCGCATGCTCGGCATCGGTCCTCGCGCGGCCGACGATGAGTCGGGTCATGGTGCGGGCCTCGCGCTCCGAGCCTCGCACAGCTTCGGCAAGCGCATAGAGCCTCCCCCTGGGCACCCGCGTCTTCCGCAGCTGCCTGGTACGCTCGATGAGCCGTCCAAAGTCGTCGAGTCGGTAGGGCCGGCAGGTGACGGTATGGTCGCGGTCAACGTCCACCTGCGCAGAGGTCAGCTCCTGGAAATCGATATAACCGACGGCGCGGCGTTCAAGTTGACGCTGCTCGTCGAGGTATGCATACCGCTTGGCCGAGCGGAGTAGCGAGGTCGCGACCTGCTGGAGGATCGCGATCGGCGTCGTGTACGGGGCAAGGACAAGACCGGCAGAGAGACGGAACTCGTCGCCGGCCTCCCGGTGGAAGACATCGAGGACGGTCCGGGTGAAACCTGCGCCGCGATCGGCGGGGAGCGCGACGATGAGGTCGTCACCGCCGAGGAGCAGCACTTCGGCACCGAACTTCCCCTTGCCTCGCTCGGGCGGGCAGTGCGCCAGCAGAGCCGCTGCGACGGCCTTGTGGAGCGCGACGTCCACCCGCTCCGAGATCTCTCCGTACTCATCGGCCGAGGTCGCCGCTCTCAGGATTCGCCCCATCGCATTCCCGTCGCAGTAGAGATAGGCGAGGTACCCCTCTCGGGAGCCGAGCTCGGCGATTTGCTCAAGCTCACGCTCCGGCAGCAGCGCAGAGAAGGCGAGATCGTCGTCCAGGTGTGCATGCCGATCGAGGTGTGGGCGCAGGCGCGCCCAGATCGTTTTCTCTTTGAGATCACGAATCTTCTGTACCTCATGCCAGCGCGTCCAACAGGCCGCACAGAGCGGTCTGGATTCGCGATCGTAAGTGTCGCGAAGGTCTCGCGCTGGAGAGCTGCCGCAGGAAGAGCACAGCGCAACGAACGGTGGCAGCGGAGGCGACGCAGCAGGCGCAACAAGATCTCGCGCCGCGCGCTCCCGACGGATCTCCGCCCAGGTCGTCTTCCAGTCGGCGCTCTCCGCCATGACACCCCAGGAGAGGCCCACCTGGCCGTCCGTCTTCCTGCGGAGCTTCCGGCCCAGATCCATCGCGATGCCCTCAGCGTCCTCGCGAGCCAGGCCGTGGACCAAGCAGTGTCCACCACCGGCGAGCACGACTCGGCCCTTCTTGCCGCAAGCTTCCCGCATCGCAACCCGGTTGAAGCTGTCGAGCAATGCGCTGCCGCCGCGAATGATCTTCAGCTTGGTCGAGGCGAAGACGAAGCGCTGGATCCCTTCCAGCTCGAGGTAGAGATAATGGTGCACGAATCCCCCACCGTCAGGCGTCGAGCGACATGGCGTGCCATGCCTCGGCGGCGATGCGATCTAACAATCCAGGTGCATCTCGAACGAGAACGTATTTCGCCAGCGCCGTCAAGGTCGGGCGCACTCGCGAAGCGGGTCATCCGCTCCGGCGCACAGCCTTCGTGCCGCTGGGCTTCGACGCGACGGCGATGGCGAGCGTGCTCGCGATCTCGTTGACCGACGGGTAAGCGGCGTGCGTTGCCGTAGCCGACTCCGAGCGCATGTATCGCCGATGCGACGTCACCAGCCGTGCGCCGCGCACACGGGAGCGACGGCCCCCGCGAGGCTCTTGGTCGGGTACTTGGGCGGCCGGAGCGTCGCGACGCTCTACGGTACTGTCCCCGGGGATCGCTCCGTCAACGGCGGCAGGAGCCCGGCTTGCATGAGCGACGATCTGCCGGTCCCGCTGGTGTCCTCGCTCAGAAGCCAGCCGCGAGAGGACCTTGAGCGCGACCTCCTGGCCCATGTGCTGGTGGATCGCCGAGAAGACGCGCCCGGCGCCGCCGCTGCCGATGGGTCGGAGGAGTCGATACGGACCGAACCTATCGCCGGGGAGGTCCATCGTCTGGTTCGCGGAATTTACCTGATGAGGCTGCGCCGGCACCAGCCCGCGGCCGCGACGGCGGTCTCGCGCTTGCCGTCGCGCTTCCACCGCCGCAAGCTGGCCCCGAGATCGCCGGAGGGCCCGACGAGATGAGCCTCAGCGCTGCTGGAGCCGCGCTCCAGGGACACGATTATCAGCATCTTTTTGCCTGGTATCACGCCCTGCGGGCGCTGAACCCGACGGAGGACGTCCTCGGGATCGAGGTCGAGGCGAAGAACGCCGGCAACGTGGATGACGTCGTGGTGCGCCGCCGGGCGGCGGCCGACGAGCACTATCAGGTGAAATACTCGGTGGACGGGCGTCACCCGATCGACCAGGCCTGGTGGGTCACGCCGGCGACAAGCAAGGGCAAGAGCCCGTTGCAGAGCTTCTGGCGGAGCTTTCGGACGCTGTCGCGGGACGGGCACAGGCCGCACATGGGCCTCTACACGAACCGGCCGCTCGACGTCTCCGATCCGGTGCTGGCCCTGCAGGACGGGCGCACCGGCACCCTCGGCCCGAGGCTGCGGCTGGCGACGTCGAGCTCGAAGGCTGGGCGGGGGCGGAAGCGCTGGGCTACCCACCTCGGCGTCGCGGAGAGCGATCTGCTGGAGATGCTCGATCATCTCGTCCTGCTCACGGGCCAGTCGGGGTGGGCGGGTCTTGCCACGAGCGTCTCGGACCGCATGGCTGCCGTGGGGCTGAGGAGCGATGAGCTCGCGGTGGAGCAGGGGGTCCAGGCGATCCGTGCGTGGGTGACGGGGGCACGGCGCGAGAAGGTGGACCGGGAGGCGCTGGCCGCAGAGATCGCGCGCCGCGGCCTGCACGGCGAGGCGCGACAGGCGGCCGTGGTGGTGCAGGCCATCGATCGCGATCCCTGGGCGGCCGGGGCGACGGTCAACATCGACTGGGTTGAGCTCTTCGAGGGGGACCACCCGCGCGCGCGCCGGCAGCTCCGCGATCCGGGGGACTGGAATGCGCGCCTGCTCCCCGAGCTGGAGGGTGCCGAGCGGACCCTCCGTGCGCTCGGTTTTGACCGGGTGCTCGTGCGCGGCGACATGCGGTTGCCGGCGTGGTTCGCGGCGGGCGTCGCGTTCGGCGACACGCGCAACGTCCGGGTGGCCTGCGTGCAGGGCGGCCAGCGCTGGGGAAGCGAGGTGACGCCAGGCGATTTCCCGGTCCACGTCGGCTCCCCCGTGGCGCTCGGGGCGGGGAACGAGCTGGCGGTGGGGCTCAGCGTGACAAACGACCTCGCCGAGGACGTGCTCGGCTATCTCCGGGGCAGCGCGCTTCCGGTCGGGCGCTTCATCGCGATCGCGGCCGCGCCGGCGCCGAGTCGGACGGCGATCCCGGACGCCGCGAGGGCGATGGGCTGGGCGCTCGCGGTGCGGCAGGTGGTGCGCGATCAGGTGCGCGCGACGGGGGCGCGCAGGGTTCACCTGTTCCTGTCAGGGCCGGCGGGCGGAGCGCTGCTCCTGGGGCACCTCTGGAATCGGATACCGAGCACCCAGCTGTACGAGGATCTGAGCCCGGGCTACGCGCCTGTGTTTCTCATCCCGGGCTGAGCCGGACGGCGCCACCCGGTCACGGTCGCGCTCGGTCGGGGCTGGCTCCGGAGGATTCGTCGATCACTCGACGCAACGCCGTCGGATCTCGAGAGCTTGATCCGCGAGCGCAAACGCAGCGGCCCGGAGGATCTCGAGACGGCCGATGCGCGACAGATAAAGGAGGGGCGTCGTGTCAGCGATGACGATCACGAGGAGGATCCGAGCTCCTGCCCGAAATCTTCGAGATCGTAGTCGATCGCGTCGATGCCATGCGCCGCGGCCTCCCGCAGGAACGCGTCGATCCCGATCCCGACGATCTGCGCTGCGCGCGCGCGCGTCATGCGCCCCTGACGCACCTCGTCCAGCGCCCAGAGCAAGCGCAGCCGTCTGGCCAGGACATCGATCGGCTCACTGCCCGCGTCCGGCGGAAGATCGACGCTCACGGTGATGTGCGACTGGACCACGGCTAGGCCGCAAGCATACGCCGCCTCGGGGCGCTCCGCGAGCAGCCGAGCTCCGTCGCGGTCCGAGAGCTTCCGTCGCGGCGCGCCGCGGCGGCGAGCCCGGGCGCGTCGTTCCCGCGCATGACGCACGCGCGCGCGGCGCAGGCACGGGCCGGCCCGTGTCCACCCGCGCCCATGCCGGGCGCACCCAATCGCGCGCTCCGCGCGCTCAGGGAGGGGCCCCGTACGCTTCCTACTCGGCGAGCAGGACGCCCGAGCGCGCGCAGAGCGCGATCTCTTCATCCGTCGGGAACGAGAGGTTGTCCTGCTCGACCTTGATCGATCCTGCGGCCGAACGCGTCATAGGCGAACGAGATCGTCCTCCCCTCCGGGGTGCGCGCCTCCATGAGCCGCCCGTCGCCGCTAAAGGCGTAGGTCCATATCTGCCTCCGGGCCCTGAGCGGAGACCCGTGAATGTTCTGCGGTGACAACCCGGTCGAGCTCATGGGCCAGCCGAGCAGGTCGTCGCTGCGAGGCGCGCTCCGGCGGCAGAGGAGGTCACCGTAGCGCCCGCGTCCAGCCGAGCGCGGCGATGTCGAGCGCCAGAACCTCACGTCGATCGTGGCTCACGAGCTCGACCGCGGGCCACGCGGCGAGCTGCGCCTGAGCACCCGCAGGTACGAGGTGCCCTCCGAGGAGGAGCCGCGCGAGGTGAGAGAGGGACGGGCGCAACGCGAGGAGATCCTCGAAAGGGAACCTCTTGGCGTCGTCTGCCGACCAGATCTCGAGCGATCGAAGTCGCCGGACGAGAGGATGCGCTGCGAGCGCACGGAGTCCCTCGGGGCGCGTCGGGCGGTACCAGAGCGCGAGGTGTTCAAGCGACGGGAGCTTTTCTGGGTCGAGCGGTGCGAGGGCTCCTCGTACGTCATCGTCACCGCGAAACACGGTCAGATAGCGAAGCGCCGGCGCCGGCGCGGGCCGGGCGAGCAGATTTGCGAGGTTGCGCTCCGGCGCGCCCAGCCCGCGTAGCCCAGGGAGCGCCGCGCCGACCGACGGACTGGTCCCACGGACGACGAGCGATGTGACCGCCGACGCGCAGCTGTGCGCGTTGAGCAGATCGAGGAATGGTCCGAGAGCACCAGAGATCATGAGGCGGAGGGATCGGAGCGAGCGTCCGGCGGCGCTCGCCAGGAATCGGCGCAGCCGATGCAGCCCGACGACGCCGAGCGAGACGTCCGAGTCGTCGGGCGAGAAGCCGAGCGTGTCGCGGCCGATGAGCGCGAGCTCTGGCCGGAGCGCATCCTCGATGGTGGCCACATCCTCGTCGTAGGCCCACGCGAGGAGGCCGCCGTGACCGTCATCGATGCACGCGAAAGGCTCGCCGAGATCGGGGATCGGGCCGAAGGTCATCGCCGTAAGCGAATCGAGGAGCTCACGTTCCATGGCGCGCGCATCGTCTCCATCGCGAAGCAGCCGCTCGACCTGAAAGGCGAGCAGGGTGCCCGTCGGATCGCCCCGCCGTTCGAGTTGTGCGCCGATCAGGCGGGGCGCGGTGAGCATGTCTTCCTCGAAACGCACGTTGGTGATGGGTTGAGCGCCAGCGGTGAACCCCTCGGCGCGGAGTCGAGCAAGGCGGTGCTCGAAGACGATCTCGGCGAACTCTGTCCTGAGGAAACGCCGTTCGAAAGGCGCGCGGCGGCTCCTCCCGACCGGACGCTCCACGACGCGGGCGCCGTCGATGCGCAGATCAACGTGCTCGTCGCGGCGGTCTAGCCGCAACGCGAGGCCGGCCGGTGGCTTGATGAAGTCGAGGCCGCGGTGAAACGCCTTCCTGGAG
Organism: Sorangium sp. So ce590; assembly: GCF_051521365.1. Taxonomy (NCBI): domain Bacteria; kingdom Pseudomonadati; phylum Myxococcota; order Polyangiales; family Polyangiaceae; genus Sorangium; species Sorangium sp. So ce590. The sequence goes on along the minus strand of NZ_CP150346.1, from coordinate 426,438 downwards.
CTCATCGCTGCCTCACGAAATTGCCGTTGTCGGTGCTCCACGTACCAAGATTCATGGATCCGTGTGCGTTCGGCCGGCTGAGGTGGCTCGTGGGATGGGATGAATAATCGCGGCTTGCGTTTGTGCCTCCGCCCATCACGCGCCCGTTCGGCGGGGATTGTCCAGCCATCGTCCAGAGCCGCGGGATGAGCTGAGAGCAGTTCGGGCACGCCGGTACGGCATCATTCGATCCGGTTTCCGAGCGGATCGTGTCGACCTCGCGGAGCGCCCTCTTGAGATTCCGCTGCCAGTTGCGATCTCCTGGGGCGCAGGAACGGCCGGTCCGACGTTCCCAGTCTCTTAAATGCTCAGAGAGGGCTTGGGGCTCGGCGCATCCTTCCGGGGGTCTTGGATCGCCCGGCTGTCGAGCGCTCGTTCGAGGCAGCGCCGCTGTAACTGCAGCGGTGGATTGATTCCTCGCTGCCGCCACTGCTTCGCACGATCTGTGTGCCGTTGCGGCGGGCGATGACGCAGCGAAGGAGCCCATCGGCATCCACCCACTCCATCGGGTAATTGTCGACATACGCGTACGGCTTGATGTCCCCTTCCAGCCCGATCGGCTCCGGGCTGAGGTACACCCCCGTCTCCGGGTCGTAGTACCTGTGCCAGTTGTAGTGGAGCCCGGTCTCCTCGTCGGCGTACTGTCCTGGGAGCCTGAGCGGCGTGATCCCCGCCTGCTCGGCGGGCACGTCGCCGTACAGCCCGGGGTCGATCCCCGCCGCGACGCTCCCATCCCCCTCGATCAGCGCCTCGGGAAGACCGTTCGTCCCATGGACGAAGTACCTGAGCGCCCCCCCGGAGCAGCCGGGCGCCGTGGCCTAGCGGCGTTGCGTGGGCAATCCTGATCTTCGGGTTGCCTTGGGTTGCCATGACGTCACTCCTGATCATCGGGCGTGGCCGGCAGGACGGAGCTGCTGCCGGCGGGGGCGTGCTCGTTGGGGCCGCCGCGGCGTACACGCCAAACGAGGTTCTCGTGGCCAGCGGCTCCTGGCGCATCGTCGCCTCATCGCGGGAGAAGCCCTGCGGCTCGAAGCATCGTACCTACAACGCCTCCGTAGTCCTGATTGGGCTCGATGTGCACCTCTGGCGCAAGGTCACGGGCGATTCGCATCGCCTCCAGCAGAATCTTCCTGTCAGCCCATACGGTGGTGAGTGGTCCGCCCGGGTAGGGAGCCGCTATCTCTTCGATGAAGACGTCATCATTTCGAAAGCGTGCGCAGACGCTGTCCGATACTTCCTCGACGAGCGAGGCCGACATCGCTCCCGCGATGCCGGCTGCGATGGGAGCACGCACACTCGCCTCGAAGCTCGGCGGGCTCTCCAGCGGCTTCTCATATGTTTCCCACCATAGCGCGATGGATTCCAGCAAGATTTGTCCTCCCCCGGCAGCAGCGCGCAGCACGTCGTCATTCCACCGATACCCGTAGACGATGCCTCTTTCATCGATGTACAGGTCTCCAATGCCGTGCCAGTGTCCGACAGGCAGAAACGGCACGCCTCTCCACCGGACGTGAGGCCAGCCTCGATCGGTTTCGAGCGTCTTTGCGTGCTCATCGACCGAGTAGCACCCTGTCTCTTTCTGGTGTAATAGGACTTGGCAGGTGCCCAGGAGAAGCACTGTATCGTCTGGTGACGATAGGATGCCGCCGAACGCCTCTTCGAAATCGAGCGCCGAGGCGAAGGTCGGCAGCCCCTCGCCTTCTAGTACGAGACGCAGCGCCTCGCGAGAGCATGTGCGCTCCGGGTTGTACAGGATCTCTTCTGCATCCAGGTAGAGCTGTACGCGCGCCGACAGGCGGTTTGCGATGAACTCCGAAGCGCGGATCCGAGAAGGCGTGTTCATATGCGCCTCCTCCGTTCTTCCACGACGGGCAGCTCCCCATCCTGCGCTTGCTCGTGGTGCTCGTGCACCATCACGTCGCCGCGCCGGGCATACCGTGTCACGCTTTCGACCCGCGCGAGCCGTGCCACGCGCTTCTCGATCCTGTGGCCCAGCGTCCGATCATTCATCGACGGCGATACCTTCGCGCCGGAGTGCGTCGTATCGCTCGCGTCCACCTCGCAGATAAGTTTCCACGGTGGCCCGCGCTCCAGGGTGCTTCTTGGTCAAGGCTCGAGCGGCGAGGAGGAGATCTTCCACTGTACGGGAGACGATGCGCGTTCGGCAGCTACCCGATGCGGACGCCGGGGGCAAGCGTGAGACGAGGACATCGGGACTCATCCAGTGCTTGACCAGCGCGTCCGAAGCCTCGTTGATGATGGGCAGGCCGAGAGCCTGCGCGATCGCGAGGCCGTCATCGGCCATGAAAAACGTCGCTGCGTGGTGGCGCATCGCGCGTCGCGCATGGTCCTCGAGGGCGATTCGTTCCAAGAATGTCGATGCCGATCCAGAGAGGAGTTCAACGCGATCCAACATGGGCGTGTAAAGGAATACCCGGCCGGCCTCGTTTATATAGAGATCCCCTTCCGTCGTGTACAGGCCTACATGGACCATCGGGTCGCCAGTCGCTGTCAAGCGTGCCATCGGCCACGTCGACGAGACTAGCGCGGAGTCGTCGTCGGGCTCTTCGTCGCCGGGAGAGTCGAGGCCGAGGCATATCAACTGAAAGAGTCCAAGAGCCATGGAAGGCGTCTTTGGATGGCTCCCTCGACGTACCAGGCCACCGAAATCTTCTTCAAGTTCGAACACCTTGTCGAACCACGGTGCTCCGCGCCGATCTAGCTCCTCGGCGAGCCGCTCGAAGCTACATGTTCTCGAGGAATCCCGAAATACATGCTCGCGTGTGAAGAATGATCTCACGCGCTCCGAGAGCTGCCCGCCGAAAGCATCCAGCGATGGACGATCTTGGCTCATGCATCCATCCTCAGGGGTGACGCATCCAGCCCTTGCTGGTGAGCGACCAGGTTCCCAGGTTGTTGGTTCCGGGTATCAACATGTTCGGAGCTTTGTTGGTCGGATCCTTGTGGAAGCTATCGTTTGGATTGGAGAAGCGTTCGAGCGGTCCCACGCCCCTCCTGTTTTGGTGTCCTGGAGCAAGCACCTTCGTGGGAGGCATCATGCCAGCGAGCGCGAAGAGCCTCGGTACCGTTTGCGAGCAGTTTGGGCACGGAGCGCGAGCTACGTCTGATCTCTCGTGCTTCGATGAGATCCCGTTTTCTTCGTCTATCTCTCGCATGGCGGATCGGAGGTTCTTCTTCCACCCCTCTGCACCGGGCTCACACTTTTTTGGCTTGTTCTTCTCCTCCCAGTCCTTGATGTGTGCGGAGAGCGCTGCTGGCTCGGCGCAGTTCCAGGGGGCTGTGGGGTCATCGGGATCGCGAGCCGGCGTCGGAGGCAACGCGGCCAAGACTGCCTTATGTAGATCGCCGGGGGCTCTGTCCTGGCTCGCGCCGGTCACGGTCGTGCCATCTTTTCTGCGGATTGTGCAGATGACCGGATCCTTCTTGAGCCCATCCAGGTCGATCGCCTCGGGGAGCCACGAATCGGCGTACGCATACGCCTTGAGGCTCCCCTCGATCCCGATCGGCTCCGGGCTCAGGTACGCGCCCGTCTCCGGGTCGTAGTACCTGTGCCAGTTGTAGTAGAGCCCGGTCTCCTCGTCCGCATATTGCCCCGGGAACCTGAGTGGCGTCACGCCCGCCTGGTCTGCCGGCACATCACCGTAGAGCCCCGCCTCGATCCCCGCCGCGACGCTCCCATCCCCCTCGATCAGCGCCTCGGGAAGACCGTTCATCCCATGGACGAAGTACCTGAGCGCCCCCGCCGTGCCCTCCCTCTGCGCGAGCGGTAGCGCGCTCTCTGGAAGCGTGACGTAGCTCCGCTCTTCCACGACGGGGGCCTCCCCGTCCCGCGCGCGCTCGGTGCGCTCGAGCATCATCACGTCGCCACGCCAGGCATACCGGGACACGCTCTCGACCTGCCCGACGCGCACCACGCGCTTCTCGATCCTGCGGCCGAACGCGTCATAGGCGAACGAGATCGTCCTCCCCTCCGGGGTGCGCGCCTCCATGAGCCGCCCGTCGCCGCTAAAGGCGTAGGTCCACACGCGCTCACGCCGCACCTCCCCCTGGCCGTCCAGCTCGCTCACGCGCTTCCGCACCACCTCGCCGCGCTCGCTGTAGTCGTACTGCACGGTCTCTTGTCCTGTCGTGCGCGCCGTCAACCGCCCCCCAGGCGCGTACGTTCGCCGCTCGCCAGCTCGCTCCACCTCTCCCGCCGCGGTGAAGCGGAACCGCTCCGCGACCTTGCCGTCCTTGCGCCGCTCGACGACGCGGCCGTTCGCATCGCGGAGCAGCTCTCCCCTCTCGCCGCCGAGGTCCTCGTCGGCGCGGAGCAGCCCCGCAGGCGACCAAGCGTACGCCCTGCGCCACGTCTCAGGCGCGATGAGCGGCCCAACCCAGGCGGGCTCCCCCGGACGGATGCGCGGCGTTATGGGTTTGCCGAGCACGCGCTGCCGCTCCATCCAGCCCTCCGCGTTGACGTCGGTCGCGATCGTGCCGCCGCCTGGCAAGAGCCGCTCGACCTCGAACCCGCGCGCGTCGTAGGCGATGCGCAGCGGCTCGCTCTCCCCGCCGATCTGCACGGCGACGGGCCGCCCCATGACGTCGCGCTGCACGCTCATCTCGCCCCCCGGCCCGCGCACACCGGAGGCCCTATCCATGGCATCGTAGGTCCACGCGAACGCCGCGAGCACCTCGCTGCCCCGCCGCGTCACCTCGGTCGTCACCCGCCCCCGCCGGTCGTAGGTGTACCCGCACTCGACCTCGCCGCTCGTCGCGCGCTCGATCCGGCCGAGCGGATCGTACTCGAACACGTCCTCGCGCCCATCCGAGGTGCTCCGCTTCACGAGCCTGCCGAGCGGATCGTATTCGAAGTCGATGGTCTCGAGGCCGCACGCCCTCCGGACGATCCTACCCAGCAGATCGAGCTTGTACCGGATCTGCCGCCCATCGAAGGTCCGCTCGCCGGTGATGCGCCCCTCGGCGTCGCGCTCGATCCGGTGCTCCTCGCCGGCCTCGTTGACGATGCGCACCAGGTCCTGCTCGCGGTCGTAGCGGTACCGCACCTGGGTCCCGTCGGGCCGGAGGAGCTCGGTGACGACGTGAAAGCCGCCCCAGCGCAGCGTGGTCGTGCGCCCGTCGGCGTCGGTGATCCTCGCCAGGTTGCCGTCGACGTCGACGTCGTAGCGCGTCACGGCGCCGCCCGGCCCGAACACGGCCGCCAGCCTGCCGCAGGCATCGTACGCGAAGCGGGTCTCGTGCCCGCGCTCGTCGGTGAAGCCCATCACCCGGCCGAGGAAGTCGTAACGGATGCGCCGCTCGCTGCCGTCGGGCTCGACGACGCGGACGCGGTTCGCGAGCGCGTCGTACTCCATGCGCGTCTCGCCGCCGTTCGGCAGCGTCGCGCCGACCAGCAAGCCGCGCGCGTCGTGCGTGAATCCTACGACGAACCCCGTGTCGTCGTAGACGGCGATCACGTCTCCGCGCGCGTCGCGCTCGTAGCGCGCGGCGCCGCCGAGCGCGTCGGTCATGGCCGAGACGAGCCCGCGCGCGTCGTGTTCGTAGACGGTCTTGTTCCCGGCTGGATCGACCTCGGCCAGGAGCTGCCCTTCGGCGTCGCGCTCCCAGCGGAAGACCTGCCCGAGCGCGTCCTGGTACGTGCGCAGCGCCCCGGTGTCGTCGTCGTAACGGAAGGTGTGTACGCCGCCGCCGGCGCCCCAGACCATCCTGTCGAGCTTACCGAAGGCGTTGCCGTCGAGTCGCCGGATGGCGCGCGAGGTGATCACCTCGGTGAGCCCGCCGTCGTGGGGGTCGATCTTGACGTGCAGGAACCCCTTCGCCGGTGAACCGTCGCTCAAGGTTCCCGACGCGCCGTCGTCGAGCGCGTCGTTGCCCTCGCGGTGGCACCACGCCTCGATGCAGCGCCTGTCCTTGTAGCGAAACTCCGCGACGAGCCCGCCGGGCTCCTCCCGCCGCACCAGGCGATGGTCCTCGTCGTAAGCGAAGCGGTGCGCGTGCCCCGCGGCGTCCTCGGCCGCGACGAGGTCGCCGCGCGCGTCGAACGCGTAGCGCCGCCGTGTCTCCCACCGACCGTGCGCGAAGGCGTTCTTGACCTCGAAGCCAGCGATGTGCCCGTCGCCGTGCCGTCGAACGCGCACGACACGGCCCACGCTGTCGATGATCTGCGCGAGGCGGCCGTCGTCGTAGGCGAGCGCGATGGCGTTGTCGTGGACGTCGACGATCCGGCTCAGCAGCCAGCGGCTGCCCAGCGGCTCCGCGAAGAGGTACGCCAACCCGTCGGCCGCGATCGCGTAGCCCCACGGGTACCGCGTCAGCACGCCGCACGGCAGCCGCGCCGACTCGCCGGGCTCGAGCTTCCGCGGCAGCTCGGTCGCCGCCGCGTGCGGCTCCAGCACGCGCAGGCCGCGGCGTCGCTCCTCGACCTGCCACGCGAGCGAGTGCGTCCAGCCGAAGCCGAGACCGCAGTCCTCCTCGGCGAGCGCCGAGCTGTAGCTGCGCTGGATCACGAGCGGGATCGCGCCGGGCAGGGCCAGGTCGACGACCGCGACCGTGGTGACGCGCCCGGTGATCGGATCGACCGGATCGCCCGCGTGCGTGCCGCCGCCGCCGCCGTGCGTGGGGTTGGGGCAGCCGCCGCCGCTGCCGGGCCCGCAGCTCCCGGCGTCCTTGCCGCCGCCGCGGGCGCCGTTGCCGCCGTTCTTCCCGTCGCCGCCCTGGCCGTCGCCGCGGCCGTTTCCGCCGCGGCCGTTTCCGCCGCCGCCGCCGCCGCCGCCGCCGAGGATGAAGACGCCGGGGTTCATGCCGGGGATCACCGCCGCATTCGGAAGCGGGGCCGTTCGCGCCATGCGGGCATGCTCGGCGACGGGACTGCCGACCGCAACCCGCACGCGGCTCAGCGATGGCGCTCGACCGCGCCGACTTGCAGGCGGCGGTGGTCCCCCCACCGCCGCCTGCAAGTCGGCGGGCGTCCCCCCACGCGGCGCGGCGTCCCGGCGGGCGTCCCCCCACGCGGCGCGGCGTCCCGGCGCGCGTCCCCCCACGCGGCGCGGCGTCCCGGCGCGCGTCCCCCCACGCGGCGCGGCGTCCCGGCGGGCGTCCCCCCACGCGGCGCGGCGTCCCGGCGCGCGTCCCCCCACGCGGCGCGGCGTCCCGGTTCGCGTCCCCCACGCGGCGCCGGCTCCCCAGGTCACGTGGTCGACGGCCGCCTCCGGAATCCGCGAGAGCTCGCCCGAGCGGACGGCGGTCCCGGCTGTCTCGACAGCGGACCTCTCCCGCTGCGCGCGACGCCCTGCGGCCCCTCGCCGCTCCTTGGTGCCCCACCGGGGGCGAGCTACCGTCCCGCCATGGCCAGGACCGGGCGGCGCAAGCAGAAACCCACGCCGCGACAGGGCGCCCCGGAGCTCACCCCGAAGAACGTCGCGCTCATGGACGTCGACGCAGCGGTCTACCGCCTCGTGAAGCTCCTCAGCCGCTTCCCGGACGAGCGCCTCGACACGAAGGCCCGCGGCGCCATCGAGAAGACCCTGCCCGCCCTGGACGCGCTCCGCGCGAGCCACCCGGACCACCCGCGGGTCACCTGGGTCGCCGGCATGATCCTCCGCAAGCTCGGCCGCCTGGAGGACGCCGCGCAGCTCGCCCGCCGCGCGTTCGAGCTCGACCCCACCTTCGCCACCGCGGTCAGCCTGGCGTACACCCTCCGGGAGCGAGGCGACATCGACGCGGCCCGCGACGCGTTCGAGGCCGCCGCACGCCTCGATCCCGAGGACGTCTCGGCCCGCTGCGACCTCGGAGCCATGCTCTGCGAGGCCGGCCGCGCCGACGAGGGCCTGCGCCACCTCGAGGCCGTCCTCGAGGCGCAGCCGGCGCACCCCACAGCCTTCCCCCTCCACGTCTACCACCGCGCCGCGCGCGACGGCGACGCCTCCGCGTACGACGAGCTCGCGGCGTACGCCAAGGCGCACCCGGAGAGCGCCGCTGCGGCGCGGTCGCTCGAGCGCCTCCGCGCCGAGGGGCTCCACCACCCCGCCCCCGTCAGCGTCGTCGAGGGCTTCGTCGCGGGCGTCGCCGAGGCGCTCGACCACCTCCACCGGGATCACGACCCGTGGCTGAACCGCTTCGGCGCGCGCGCGCACGGATACCGCCTCCGCCCGCCGCTCACCCCGCGCGAGCTCCAGCGCATCGAGGCCTCGTGCGGCGCCCGCATCCCCGCCGACTACGCCGCCTTCCTCACCCGCGTCGGCAGCGCCGGCGCCGGCCCGTACGACGGGCTCCTGCCGCTCGACGGCCCCGGACAGCTCGAGAGCCTCACGGGCGAGTTCCCCCACACGAGGCCCTACCGGCCCGATCCGCGGACGCTGACCGCCCCCGAGCGCGCCGCGCTCCACGCCGACGAGGCCGTCCGCGGGACCGTGGCGCTCGCGCACATGGGCTGCGGCTACTTCTCCGTGCTCGTGATCCGCGGCCCGCGCGCCGGCAGCGTCTGGGCGGATCTGCGCCCTGCAGGCCTCGGCGTCGTCCCGACCCACGACAGCTTCACGGCGTGGTACCGCGGCTGGATCGAGGCGCTCTCCAGGGGAGAGCCGGCGCGGATCCCCGTGGAGCCAGGCCGGTGCTCGGCGCCCGCGGCGCTCAGCGACTACCTCGCCTCGTGGGAGCGGCAGCACGCGCTCCGGCCCGGCGCCCTGGACGAAGCAGGGACGCGACGGGCGCTGCGCGAGATCCCCGACGGCGGCATCGCGATCCAGGCCGAGGCGTCCAGGTACTTCGACGCCGGCGATCCCGTCAGCCCCTGCCCCAGCTGCCAGCACATGTTCGAGCACTTCTTTCAAAGAGACATGCTGCGGCCCGCGCAGCTCCGGCCCGGCGTGCCGCCCAGGGCCGCGCGGCGGATCCGGCCGGAGGCGTAGCGACCCGCTCGCTCCGGCGGCGGTCCCCCCACGGCGGGCTGCACGCCGTCGCGCGTCCCTCCCCCCGCGCGGACCGCGCAGCCCCCGCCGCCGGCTCCCCCGCCTTCTCCGCACACCGCCGCCGGGCGCGGGGCCGCCGCCTCTCAGCGGCGGAGAGGAAGATGGGCTCAGCTACCTAAGGAATCCCCTCATTCTGTGGCCGCTTCCAGCGAGAAATTGAACATGAAGGCGAGAAGGCGGGAAGATTTCTCAGAGATTTTGCTTCCCGTCTTCATGTGAATTCCCCGAAAAATTTGGGGGGATTCCTCAGGCTTGCGACCCCACAGGCGCTTGGAGCTCTTCCTGGAACCCGCTCGGGTCCACGTAGCTCAGCGGGCGATTGCTCACGTAGTTGTACGGGTTCCAGCTCTGACCGGAGAGCGGCGCTTGCACGTTCGGATCGGTCGTCAAGAACCGACCGAGCCTCGGATCAAAGATCCTGCCCTTCATGTTGACGAGCCCGAGCTCGTCATCGCCCTCGTACCCGGTGAATCCCCGCGTCGTCTCGCTGGAGAACAACGCCGGCACGGGCTGTCCCCACACCGGGTCTCTCCGCTGGCCGAACGGATCGTAGCTCCGTCGCTCGATCACGGCGCCGTCCTCGCCGGTGAGCGCATCGACCGAGCCGAGGTGGTCGACGTGCACGTAGCGCGTGCCGGCCCCGGCGCCTCCTCGGGTCACGATCGCCACGACCCGCTCCGGCGAGCGAACGTGGTACCGATGCTCGGCGCTTCCCGTCGCCGCGTCGGTGACCCGCTCGTACAAGTCGCCGAAGTAGAGCGTCTCCTCGTCCGGCGTGGCCTTCCGGATCCGCTGCTGGTCGCCGTCGTAGGCGAACGAGACGGTGCTCGCGCCCTGCGTGATGATCTCCGGCAGGTCGAAGGGCGTGTAGCGCACCGTCACGCCCCCTGGGCGCGCGATCTGGTTGCCGACGGCGTCGTAGCTGAAGCGGTCCGTGCCCGCGCTGGTGACGGCGTGCGGGTGCAGCGGGTCGTCGTAGGAGAGCGTGCCGAAGCCGTCGTTTGTGGAGACCGTCCACCGGTCGTCCCAGCGGGGCCTTTTCGACCACGGTTACGTGATCCGGCGCGTCGGTGAACTCGACGAACATGTCTATGCATCGTATGTTGCGTAATGAATGATCCGCTCGCACTTTTCGTTGAGCGAAGCGTCTGGGCGACTGCGGAACTCTTCGAGGATCTGTCGAATAGTATCAACCTCTAGGAAGTACTCATAGCCGAGGACCTTTGCTTCGTCGGGAACGCGGTAGTCCTCGGTGGGCCGAAAGACGCTCGCTTCTGAGTCGGGGCGCCATTCCGGCTTGACGCAGATCATGTCCTCACGATCCATCTGATCGATCTTGGCGATCAGGTCCAGTAGCTTCGCCATGTTAGAATTCCTTTCCCCAGAGAAAGAACCCGCCTCGACCCTCGGGATGCATGAGCTCGTAGAAGCCGCTTCCTGCCGTGTGCTGCCGACGCGGGACCAGCTGTAGCACACCAGGGCTCTCCGGCACGTGGTGCCATGTCCATCCAGACGGAGAGAGGCCCTGGGCAGCACCGGAAGCAGAAGTGGGCACTTCGATGCTCAACCCTCGCATGGACTGGGTCAGCTCCGCGCTCGCTCGCATATCGGTGAGGAGCGCTTCGTTTGCTGCCTTGAAGTGCGCCGGTCGAGTGCCTGCGCCGAACTTGGGGATGGTTGTCTCGTACGCGACCGAGTACGCCCTCACTCCGCCGCGAGCGACCCCCGCCGCCGCCGATTCTTCCGCGAGCGCTCCCAACCCTTTCCCCATCCCGAAGATGGTGGCCGCCGCGAGGATCACCGACTTGGTCCCCGCCGCGCCGGCTTCCCGGTAGTCGCCCCGGTCGATCGCGAGGGCCGTGTCCGCGGCGCCCCGTCCGATGTGGAAGAGCGGGTTCACCGCGTTCAGCGCGCCGAGGATCCCGTCCTGCGCGTAGCCCTCCCAGATCGCTCCGCCGAGCTCGTAGCCGCCGTAGATCCCGAACGTCAGCGCATTCAGCACCAGCGACCGCGCGATGCCGAAACCGAGGTCGCCCGTGCCCTCCGCGGCGCCCAGCAAGGTGTCGCCCACGACGGTGCCCGGGCCGCCGGCGCCGGCGTGCTCCGGGGAGACGGTCACCGGCTGCGGCGCGTAGCCCGACGAAGTTCCGGTCGTACCCACGTCGACAGGCGCCGTTGTTGCGCCGACCTCGGCGGCCTCGGCCTTCGGCGTGCGCCACGGGGGCGGAGGGCCTTGGACAAAGACCTGAAGCTGGGGGGGTGACTCGATCCTCCTCAAGCAACCCCGGAGCTTGCGACCCCGCAGGCTCTGCCTGAAACCCGCTCGGATCGACGTGATTGATCGGGCGATTGCTCACGTAGCTGTACGGGTTCCAGCTCTGACCGGAGAGCGGCGCTTGCACGATCGGATCGGTCGTCAAAAACCGCCCGATCCTCGGATCAAAGATCCGCCCCTTCATGTTGACGAGGCCGAGCTCCTCGTCGCCCTCGTGCCCGGTGAACCCCCGCGTCGTCTCGCTGGAGAACGACGCCGGCACGGACTCTCCCCACACCGGGCTTCTCCGCTGGCTGAACGGATCGTAGCTCCGCCGCTCGACAACGTCGCCGTCCTCGTCCGTGAGCGCGTCGACCGAGCCGAGGTGGTCGACGTGCACGTAGCGCGTGTCGTCGCCTGTGCCTCCGCGGGTCACGACGGCCACGACCCGCTCTGGGGAGTGGACGTGGTACCGATGCTCGGCGCTTCCCGTCGCGGCGTCGGTGACCCGCTCGTACAGGTCGCCGAAGTAGAGCGTCTCCTCGTCCGGCGTGGTCGTTCGGATCCGCTGCTGGTCGCCGTCGTAGGCGAACGAGACGGTGCTCGCGCCCTGCGTGATGGTCTCCGGCAGGTCGAACGGCGTGTAGCGCACCGTCACGCCGCCCGGCCGCCGCCTTTCAGCGGCGGAGAGCGCCAGCGTCTTGCCCCTTCGGCCGGAGAACACACGCTTCAATGGGGCCGCCGCCTTTCAGCGGCGGAGAGCCGGAATCCCAGGTTCGAGCAATTCGACCTTGACGAGCTTCAATGGGGCCGCCGCCTTTCAGCGGCGGAGAGTGGGGACAACGTGGGAGCGTGGGTCGAGCGGATCGGGCTTCAATGGGGCCGCCGCCTTTCAGCGGCGGAGAGTTCGAAGGTGTCCCCGTACTGCGGGCAGAGCGCCTCGCTTCAATGGGGCCGCCGCCTTTCAGCGGCGGAGAGCCGTGTCCGCGGCCAGGCTCGCCTCCTCGGCTTGGGCGCTTCAATGGGGCCGCCGCCTTTCAGCGGCGGAGAGCCCGGGCTCGCCCCGCTGGAAGGACCCCAGTCCAGGCTTCAATGGGGCCGCCGCCTTTCAGCGGCGGAGAGTGCGTCGCCAGCGTCGCCGCCGATGCGCCGAGCGCGTAGCTTCAATGGGGCCGCCGCCTTTCAGCGGCGGAGAGCTTCGGTCGCCCCGGTGACGCGCTCGCGTTTCACAGCGGCTTCAATGGGGCCGCCGCCTTTCAGCGGCGGAGAGGTCGGAGCACACGGGCCAAGGAGCAGCAAGGTGAAGCTTCAATGGGGCCGCCGCCTTTCAGCGGCGGAGAGTACAGCGAGGTTCCTCTAGCGGAACTAATTGGGCGGATGCTTCAATGGGGCCGCCGCCTTTCAGCGGCGGAGAGGTGCGCGAGGCGGTCAAGACGTGGCCGCGCCGTTCGCGGCTTCAATGGGGCCGCCGCCTTTCAGCGGCGGAGAGCCCTCGCCCGAGATCACCGACCCGGGAACGAGCGTAGCTTCAATGGGGCCGCCGCCTTTCAGCGGCGGAGAGTCCCGGCCGGCTACAGGTGCACCTCACCGACGGGTGAGCTTCAATGGGGCCGCCGCCTTTCAGCGGCGGAGAGACCATCGTGCTCGTGGGGTTCCAGCGCGGCAACCCGCTTCAATGGGGCCGCCGCCTTTCAGCGGCGGAGAGCTCGCGACCTTGCCCCGTGGCGCCCCGCGAGACCGCCGGCTTCAATGGGGCCGCCGCCTTTCAGCGGCGGAGAGCAACGCGGGCAGGTGCTCGCCGAGCCAGAAGGCCATGCTTCAATGGGGCCGCCGCCTTTCAGCGGCGGAGAGCATCGGATCATAAAGACACCGGAAGCGCGCAGATCAGCCGCTTCAATGGGGCCGCCGCCTTTCAGCGGCGGAGAGTCTGGGCGTGCCCCGTCGAGCCACCCAGCGACGCACAGCTTCAATGGGGCCGCCGCCTTTCAGCGGCGGAGAGGAGAGGTAAGACAATGAAGGCAAAGCGGGTGTTGACAGTTGCTTCAATGGGGCCGCCGCCTTTCAGCGGCGGAGAGGTCATCTTCCCGGAAGAGATCTGGGTCGAGCGCTTCATGCTTCAATGGGGCCGCCGCCTTTCAGCGGCGGAGAGGTTTCCGAGCGCGGCGAGCAGCAGGTGATGCCCTAACTCGCTTCAATGGGGCCGCCGCCTTTCAGCGGCGGAGAGTGACCAGCCCGCGGTGAGGAGCTGAGCCATGCGCTTTGCTTCAATGGGGCCGCCGCTTTTCAGCGGCGGAGAGCGCGGCCGGCGGCGGCGGAGGCCTCACGATCATGGTGCTTCAATGGGGCCGCCGCTTTTCAGCGGCGGAGAGGTTGCGCGCGCGCGACATGGAGCTGGTTCAGGCCTAGCTTCAATGGGGCCGCCGCTTTTCAGCGGCGGAGAGGCCAGGCGTCACCGACGGGGCCGGCGATGCCAGCGGCGCTTCAATGGGGCCGCCGCTTTTCAGCGGCGGAGAGCGGCAAAGGAGGCCACGATGGATAACGCGCAGATCATGCTTCAATGGGGCCGCCGCTTTTCAGCGGCGGAGAGTGGGTCGACGTGTACGAAGGGCCGGAGGTGACCGAGGAGCTTCAATGGGGCCGCCGCTTTTCAGCGGCGGAGAGCGAGCTCTACGGCGTCGCCGAGCCGGCCCTCGATGAGGCTTCAATGGGGCCGCCGCTTTTCAGCGGCGGAGAGGCGCTCGATGTCGACGCCGTGCAGGCGCGTCCATTCAGCTTCAATGGGGCCGCCGCTTTTCAGCGGCGGAGAGGTGAGGTCGGAGCCGAGCACCGCGTTGACCCGGGTGTTGCTTCAATGGGGCCGCCGCTTTTCAGCGGCGGAGAGATCTGGCACCTCGATGGCGATCGTGTCGGTCCCGGCGCTTCAATGGGGCCGCCGCTTTTCAGCGGCGGAGAGGGCGGACATCGCGCGCTTCGGGGCGCTCGACCACGCCTTGCTTCAATGGGGCCGCCGCTTTTCAGCGGCGGAGAGCTTCCTGTATCGCGATGAGTATTACTTCCCGGAGACGCTTCAATGGGGCCGCCGCTTTTCAGCGGCGGAGAGCGCAAGCGCCGCGGATCGATCATACTCTGATCATGGGCTTCAATGGGGCCGCCGCTTTTCAGCGGCGGAGAGGCCGAAGCGATCGGTGGCTCGCTCGGCGCGCTCATTATGCTTCAATGGGGCCGCCGCTTTTCAGCGGCGGAGAGTCAAGATGCGCAACACGCTCTGCGAACGCGAGGAGATGCTTCAATGGGGCCGCCGCTTTTCAGCGGCGGAGAGACCGGCGGGGACGCGGTCCTCGCAACGGACCTCGGGCGGCTTCAATGGGGCCGCCGCTTTTCAGCGGCGGAGAGGATGGGCCTCGCGATGGGTGCGCGGCGCCTCCGGTCGGCTTCAATGGGGCCGCCGCTTTTCAGCGGCGGAGAGAGGCCTCCCAGACCTACCTAATATTTCGCGCACTTGCAACCCGGTTTGCGAGAGGTCCCCGTTCCACCCCCCGCTCCGGCCGCCCGGGACCGCCCCGAGCGCCCCCGGCCATCTCGAAATCCATCGTCTTTTCAAACACCTGCCGGCCTTGCGAGCGCCCCCCGGGTTTTTCGCGTCACTCCACCGCTCGCAGCCGATGCTCCCGCGCCCTCTTCTACCACACCCCCTCCTCTCCTCGCCCAGCCATTCCGTTCTCCTCGGCCGCCTTGCCGCTCCTTGCCCCACCTCGCCCGACTCCCCCCCCACCTCGCCCGACTCATCCCCCACCTTGCCCGCCTCATCCCCCTCGGAACGCTCACCTCCCGAGCCGGGGACGACCCCCGCCCGCCCCGGGGCTCCCGCCCGCCGACCCCCGCGACCCACCGCCCGCGCCGGGGCTTCGTCCCCCCGACCGCCGGCGCCCTTGTACTCCAGCCGCACGTCGCGGGATCTCCGCGGATTTCGATGAGCGGGCCGGCCATCGGGACGCTCCGCTCGTTCGCACACGGGTGGAGCCCAGCTCGTTCGGTGCTCACCGATGTGCGGCTGGAGACGAGCGTGCGGACAGCGGTCGCCATGGGAGTCGTCGCTGCGCTCGCCATCCTCGTCCCGGCGTTCGTCCTCATTGCCGTCCGCGGGGCCGGCGGAGGGCGTTCTCAATGGTTTTTCTATAGCCACCGGAACCACCCCAGGTGTCTCTATCACCCGCAGTGCTTCCGCATGGACTGTCCGCCTCCCCGGCTCCAAGCATGTTGGATCGAGAGCTTCACCTCACGCAGGTGGCTTCGGACATCCGGGATGGAGAGCTTAACCTCGCGCAGACGGCTTCGAACATCCGTGATGGAGAAGTTAACTTCACGCTTGAGGCTTCGAATATGCTGGATGGAGAATTTAACTTCACGGTCGTGACGATTTTCTTCGACCCAAGTGAGAAAAATTGCACAAATAGGTCCAATTTCCGGCCAGCCCCGGCCCCGATCCTGTCAAGATTCATGGCAGCTTGCCGCTTTCCCAGGCGAAGCTCTGTCCGAGGAGGCCGCCCATGCCGAGGAACGACGGGTACACCCTCGGGGAGATCGCCGAGCAAGCTGGCGTGAGCGAACGCACCATGCGCTACGGGTACGAGCGGAACCTCTTCGTGCCGCCGCCGTTCGCCGGACCGGGGGCGCGGTACTTGCGCGAGCATCGGCTCCAGATCCTGTCGATCCAGAAGCTCCGCGAGCAGGGGCTCAAGCTGCCCGAGATCAAGCAGCGCGGGCGGGCCGATCCTGCGGCAGATGGCCCAGCAGATCGTGAATCACTTCGGCGGCGCGGCCCCCGGACCGCACCCGCTCCAGGACTCCAGCCGCACGTCGCGGGATCTCCGCGGATTTCGAGGAGCGGGCGGACGCTCGTGACGCTCGGCTCGTCCGCACCCTGGCGGAGCCCAGCTCGTTCGGTGCTCACCGACGTGCGGCTGGAGTACTTGCCCCGCACCCCGGCGCTCCTCACCGGCGCTCCTGCCCGCGCCCCGGCCGCCGGACGCAGCGGGCGCTGAGCCGCGCGGGCGCGTCGCGTTCGCTCCTCTCCCTGCCTCGTAACAACCCCTCATCCATCGAACACACGCCGTCGCAGCACCGCGCGACTCGGGGCGGGCACGCAGCGCCGGCGAGCCGCGCTGGCAACACGATTCCAGCACGATCACGATTCCAGCACGACATCGGTGCGACCCACGTAATACCGCGGCTCTCAAGGAGGGACAGATCCGAGCCGTGGCGGAGATGTTCCAGAAGAAGCTCGGCCGGCCGCTCGCCGAGGCCGAGCACCCTGTGCTGGCCGCTCGGTTCGAACGCCTCGGCCTCTCTCGCCTGGACGATGTCCGGCTGGAGCTGTCCGCAGACGCCCTCGCGCATGGCTCGCGGATCCGGAAGCGAGCTGAAGATACCTCGCTCGCCTCCGGCGGATCTCTGCCTTCGGCGCCGCCCTCCCTTCGACCCTCGCGCGCGCCTTGGCCGCCCCCAGCGCCGGCTCACCGCCTCACACGACCACCGCCACCCGCTCCGACGGGACGTACGCCCTCCCGATCGACGCGATGGCGCTCAGCCCGCGCCCGTTCGCCGGACCGATGTCGATGATCAGCACCTGATCCACCTTCGAATCGATGATCTGCCCGAGATCGCGCCGCAGCTCCACGAGCTCCCTCCGGCTCAGATCGCACTGCCACACCGAGAGCTGCAGCCAGTCCCCATACCCCCGCATCGCCTTGAAGATCTTGCGCAGCCGCTTCGGATCGCAGACGTCATAGCTCACGACGTAACTTTGCCTCACGCCGGCCTCCTCTCCCTCTCTCCCTCGCTCCGTCTCCCGCTCTCTCCCTCGCCTTCACCGCGTCCGGAACGACGGGTACGCTCCGACCTCGCCGAGCAGCACCCGCGCGAGCAGCCGCGCCTGCACCTCCAGCACCCGGCGGTAGCTGATCCGGTATCCGAACACCGGGTGCGTCACGAGCTGGTCCATCCGCCGCTCGTAGGCCAGGAGGAACTTCTTGCGCCCCGCCGGCCGCAGCGCCACCGCGCCCCCGAAGCGCTGGAAATCGTCCGGCGCGACCACGCCGTTGTTGATGACCGCGACGACCACCGAGTCCGCCACGATCGGCCGGAACTCCTCCATCAGATCCAGCGCCAGCGCCGGCCGGCCAAAGCGCGGCTGGTGATAGAACCCGAGCAGCGGATCCAGCCCGACCGTGCCCAGCGTCGTCGCGAGCTCCTTCGCGAGCAGCGCGTACGCAAACGACAGCAGGGCGTTCACCGGATCCCGCGGGGGCCGGCGATTGCGCCCCTCCAGATCGAACTCGCCCCCCGCCTCGCCGCCGGCCTTCAACATGCCGGCGAACGCCCCGAAATACACCCGGGCCGCGGTCCCCTCGATCCCGAGCAGCGACGGCAGCGCCGCCGCCTCCGCGGCCCTGCGCGCGAGCTGATCGAGCTCCGACAAGACGGCCGCCTCGGGCGCCGCGTGGTTGCGCCGGAGCATCGTCCTCGCGTTCTTGATCTTCGACACCACCACCCCGCGCGCGAACGACAGGCAGAACGCCTCGTCCGCCGCCGCCCGGTGCTGCGCGACCCGGAGCTCCACGTTCCGCGACTCGAGCCCCGTCGCGCGACCCATGTAGTAGCCGCCGTACGTCATGAGACAGAGCGGTATCCCGCGCTCCAGCAGCGCCCGCATCGCCTGCGTCGAGATCTGCACGTTGCCAAGCAGGGCGACCTGCGACGTGTTCGAGAGCCGCGCCTCCGTCTGGCCCCCGGTCCGGCTGTAGATCACGAGCCGCTCCCCCGCGAGCCCGATGCGCGCCCCCTGCTCCTGCACGTACATCGGGACCTTGTCGTCGCGCGCAGGATGGAGCCGCCTGAGCTCCGCCTCGCCCTCCTCGTCGCCGTCCCCAGGCCCCGCGTCCGCACGCGCCTCGCCGGCGATCCCCCACGGATCCACCTCCAGAGGGCCCTCCAGCTCCTCCGACCCGTCGGCCTCGAGAGGCGGACTCTCTGGCTCCACCGCCGCGTCGAGATCCTCCCCGGCGAGACGCCGCAGCAGGTTGGTCTCGTCGGGCAAGCAGATCCCCACCAGCGAGCAGCCGTTGCACTTCGGGCTGTCGACGAGCGGCGGTGGGATGGCCGCGGCCGTCGTCACCGCCCGCGCGCGCGCCGCGGCCGCCTGCGTCGCGGCGATCAGCGCCTCGTCGATCGCGATCGAGACGCGACGCCGCGACGCCGCGAAATAGACGGCCGCCTCGTCGCACGAATACCCGTGCTCGCGCAGGAGCAGCACGTGCGCACAGAGCTGCGCGCGCTCCGGCAGGTAAGCCCCGCCGGGCACGTCCGGCGCACGGCCGCGCTTGTACTCGATCGGCAGCAGGCGCCCCGACGCGTCGCCCTCCACCACATCGATCTTCGCCGTGATGCCGAGCCGCTCCGACGAGAGCCACACGCTGCGCGCCTCGTACGGCGCGGGCTCGTCGCCCTCCTCGTCCCTGTCGGCCCGCCTGCCCGGCGCGCGCCGCTGCTGCACCGGCGCAGGCGTCGCCGCGGCCGGCGCAGGCGTCGCCTGCTCCCCGACGGAGCCGTGCGCCTCCCCTGCCGGCCGCGGCGGCAGCTCGCCGCCCGCGACGTCCGCGCGCCGGTGCACGCTCCGGCCCTCCACCGTGAAGACGTTGTCCTCGAACTCGCCCTGCGCCCACTCCAGGTAGAGCAGACGCTCGCAGTAAAGCACCTCGTTGATCATCCGCGCCGGCACCAGCTCCGGCGGCGTCCCCGCGACAGGCAACCTCCGCGGAAGCGGCTTCGCCCGGATCAGCGGCTCGCTCGACTCGTCCGTGACTCGCTCAGGAGCTCGCGCCATCGTGGCACCCCCTCTGGACACCATCAGACGCCTTCGCGTCAGGCAGAGTCAAGCATTCGAACCCATGAATTGGCCTGGAAATTCCGAGCAACTCAACGGAATGCCCGGCACGAGCAACGGCGTCCTCTCACGCGATTCCTCACCGGCAACGGCGCGCTGCGCGAGCAGCCCGGTCCCGTGGGAAGACCTGAAACCCGCCGATAGGTCGCGTCACGTCTCCCGTACCTCCACTCCCGTGCGCTCCCAGCTCGACTCTGGCCACGGCGGCCCCGGGCAGCCTGAGTCTCGGCGAAGCAAGCCGAGCTCGGCCCGAGCTCGGATGCGCGCGTCACTTCATCAGGTAAATTCGCATGGGTTACGCAAAGCTGCGTAGTAAGGCGTCGCCCCCCTTCCCATTCGCCCTCTCCTCTGCGATGGTAAGCACCATCTCGTCAGCCGCTCGACGCCAGCGCTCTGCCGCATGAGCTCGCCCCCGCTCCGCGCAGCCTGGAGCTTTTTACCGTTTTCCGCTCACGTTCCGCCCACGGAGGACCGATGCGCTCTCTCGATCTCGACACCCTCGCGAACGCCGTCGCCGGCGGCGCCGCCGCGATCCGCACGATCACGCGCCTCGATCCCGCGGGCGGCCCCGGAGACAAGGTCTTCCCGCCAACCTACGTGAAGGAGCGCAACGCGACCACGAAGTACGCGACCGAGCAGCGGCGCATCGACGGGCGCGAGGTGACCACGGTGCTCCTCGACTCGGTCGCTTCTCAGGCCAACCGCTTCGAGGAGGCGCTGCTCGACGGATTCCGGCGCGGAGAGCTCCCCTTCCCGATCGTGCAGGTCGACTTCTCGAACGAGGAGGGGCTCGCAGACCTCGAGCAGATCACGGCGCTCCAGGCCCCGCACCGCATCGCCGACGCGCTCCTCCGCGACAGCGTCCTCGGCGGCACCCCGTTCCGCCACACGACCATCGGCAAGGAGGTGACCGACGCGCGCCCGACCCACGCGACGGCCATGTTCAAGTACTGCCCGACAGCCCTGATCTTCGGCGTGTGGGACAGCACCGGTCCGAAGGGCGGCCTCGGCGCCAAGTTCCAGCGCTGCCTGGTCTCCGAGATCGTCGGCGTCGACATCGCGATCGGCGTGAAGACGGCGAGTCGCCTCGACCCCGCCGGCATCCAGACGAAGGCAGGCCCGGTGTTCAAACACAAGGACCCGAGCCAGGACTGGACCGTCGATCCGAAGGAGGCCGAGCTCGTCAAGGGCAAGCCCGTCGAGTTCTCGCGCAGCGGCGGCGACGGCAAGAAGGGCTCTCCGTCGGCCATCAACCACGGCAACATCCCGCCGAGCATCGACGCCGCGGCCGGCGGCGTCACGATGAGCCACGCCGTGCAGACCGCCGTGCTCTCGCTCGGCGCCCTCCGGCGCCTGCGCTTCCAGACCGCCTGCTCCGGCGAGCGCCTGCCCGCCGAGCAGCGCGACGCGGCCGAGACGGCGGCGCGCACCGCCCTCGCCGCGCTCGCCCTCGCCGCCGTCGTCTACCACCGCGAGCAGGGCTACGATCTCCGCTCGCGATCGACCCTCGTCGCGAAAGAGCCCCTCGTCTTCGAGCTCGTCGGCCGCGACGGCGGCGAGCCGGAGCGCTTCTCGCTCTCGCGCGCCGAGGCCGCGGCCCTGCTCAAGGGCGCCGAGCTGAAGGCGCGGCAGCTCGGCCTCGGCTGGGATCCGAAGCCCGTCACGCTCACGCCGGCGCCGAAGCTCGCCGGCCTCATCCGGAAGAGCCGCGAGCTGGCGGCGAGCGGCGAGGCCGAGGACGACGGCTGATGCTCGCGATCGAGGTCGCCCTGCTGACCGGCCGCTACGTGGCGACCGCCGCCGACGAGCGCGGCCGGGCCGAGTGGCCGCCGCACCCGGCGCGGCTGTTCTCGGCCCTCGTCGCGGCTTACTTCGAGGCGCTCGACCCGGCCGCCGACGAGCGCGCCGCGCTGGAGTGGCTGGAACGGCAAGGCCCGCCCGAGATCACGGCCCCCGAAGCCGCCGCGCGGGAGGTGGTGACCGTGTTCGTGCCGGTGAACGACACGAGCGTTGTCGGCTCGCTCGACGACGAGGCGCTCGCCGTGCGCGAGGCGCGCGCCGAGCTCGACGCCGCAGCGCCGAAGGGCGGCAAGCCGCTCGCCGCCGCCGAGAAGAAGCTCGTCAAGGCCGAGGCGCGCTTCCTGGAGGCCGTGCGCAAGGCGACCGCCCCGGTCGCGGCCGGGAAGGAGGGGAAAGAGGGGCCGGCCAAGGCAGCGTCGATCCTGCCCGAGCGCCGGATGCGGCAGCCGCGCACCTTCCCGTCGAGCGCGCCAGCCGAGATGGAGCCCGCCGCGCCGCGGATCGTCTTCGCGTGGCCGAGCGCGACCCCCACGGCCGAGCAGCGCGCGGCGCTCGACGCGCTCGCCGCGCGCGTGACGCGGCTCGGGCACTCCTCGTCGCTCGTGACCGCCCGCGTGCGCGACGACCGCCCCGAAGCGACCTGGGTCCCCGATGATGTCGGCTCGGGGCGCGCCGGCGACGAGGCGGTGCTCCGCGTCGTCGGCCCGGGCCAGCTCGCGGCCCTCTGCGCGGCCTTCGAGCTCCAGGCCGACACGCCAGGACGGGTGATGCCAGCGTCGTTCCAGCGCTACGTCCGGCCTCGCGCCGCCGGCGAGGCGAGCGCGCCGGCCCCCTCCTTCGGCGACGGGTGGATCGTCCTGCGCCGGGTCGCCGGCCCGCGCCTCCCCTCGGTCCGGGCCGTCGACGTCGCGCGGACGGTGCGCAAGGCCCTGATGGCGGCGTACGGCCCCGGCGCGCCCGAGATCCTCTCGGGGCACCGCGCGTCCGGCGGGCCGAGCGAGCGCCCCCACCTCGCCTACGTCCCGCTGCCGTTCGTCGGCAACGAGCACGCCGACGGCGCGATCCTCGGCGTCGCGCTCATCCTGCCGCGGGACGCGACGCGCGACGAACGGCTCGCCGTCTACCGCGCGCTGGACGCCTGGGAGCGGCAAGGGCGCGGTGGCGACGAGGAGCCGCCGACGGTCCCTGTCCACCTCGGCAAGGCAGGCGAGCTCGTCCTCGCACGGCTCGAAGAGCAGGCGTCCCTGTCGACGCTGAGGCCCGCGACCTGGTGCGCCGAGGCCGCATCCTGGGCCAGCGCCACGCCGATCGCGCTCGATCGCAACCCGGGCGATCTCGGCGCGCGCGATCCGCAGAAGGAGGCCGCCGCCTACGCCGAGGCCGAGGCGACGCTCGCCGTCGCGTGCGAGCGGATCGGGCTACCGCGGCCGTCGCGCGTGACGGTCCTGCCTGCGGCGCCCCTCGCGGGCGCCGAGAAGGCCCGGCGCTTCCCGCCGTTTCATACGGGCAAGCCTTCCGTGCAGCGCGTGCTTGTGCACGCGACGCTCGCGTTCGACGCGCCGGTGAGGGGGCCCATCCTGCTCGGCGCCGGCCGTTACTTCGGCCTCGGCCTCTTCCGGCCGCTGAGGGGCAATGGCTGAGCTCTCGCCCCATGACTTCGCCGCATACTTCGAGGCGATCCACGGCGCGGCGCCGTTCCCGTGGCAGGCGAGGCTGCTCGCCGACGTCAAGCGCGAGGGGCACTGGCCGGCGTTGCTCGATCTGCCCACGGGGGTGGGCAAGACAGCGGCGATCGACGTCGCCCTCTTCCACCTCGCGCTCGACGCCGCGTCGCCGCCGGCCGAGCGCAAGGCCCCCCGGCGCATCGTCATGGTCGTGGATCGGAGGACGGTCGTCGATCAGGCGTTCGAGCGCGCGAAGACGATCGCCGGGGCGCTGATCGGCGCGCGGGAAGGCGTCCTCCGCGCCGTGGCCGATCGGCTCCGGGCGCTCGCCGGCCTGCGGGGGGACGAGGCGCCGCTCGCGCTGGCGCAGCTCCGCGGCGGCATGCCGCGCGACGACGCGTGGGCGCGGAGGCCCGATCAGCCGCTCGTGGCCGTCTCGACCGTCGATCAGGTCGGCTCGCGGCTGCTCTTCCGCGGCTACGGCGTGAGCGACGCCATGCGCCCGATCCACGCGGGATTGCTCGGCAACGATGCGCTCCTGCTCCTCGACGAGGTGCACCTGTCGCGGCCGTTCCGCGACACGCTGATCTCGCTGCGCCGGTACCGTACGTGGGCGAGCCACAAGCTGCCCGACCGATGGCAGGCCGTGGAAATGTCGGCCACGCCGGGCAGCACGTCCGCTGTGTCAGACGGCGAGGGCGTGTTCAGGCTGAACGACGACGATCATCGCGACGAGCGGCTCGCGAAGCGGCTCCGGGCGAAGAAGTCGATTGCGCTCGGTGAAGTGAAAGTGAGCGGCGGGGAGGACGCGAGGAGAGCGATGTTCGCCGACGCGTTCGCCGAGCACGCCCTCCGTTTCGTGGCGCCAGGGCGCGCCGTCGGCGTCATCGTCAACCGCGTCGCCACGGCGCGCGAGGCGGCCGAGGCGGTCCGCAGGCGGTCCGGGGGCAACGTCACCCCCATCCTCGTCACGGGCCGCATGCGTCCGCTCGATCGGGACGATCTCGACGCCCAGCTCGGCCCGCTCGTGCGCACGGGCCGCGCGCGCGACGCAGCCGCGGACCCGGTGGTCATCGTCGCGACCCAGTGTATCGAGGCGGGTGCCGACTTCGATCTCGACGCGATCGTGACCGAGTGCGCCTCGCTCGACGCGCTCCGGCAGCGCTTCGGCCGCCTGAACCGGATCGGCGCCATCGAGGACGCGCGGGGCGTGGTGCTGGTGCGCTCGGACGCGCTCGCCAAGGACCACGTCG
This sequence comes from Sorangium sp. So ce590, assembly GCF_051521365.1. Lineage (NCBI taxonomy): Bacteria > Pseudomonadati > Myxococcota > Polyangiales > Polyangiaceae > Sorangium > Sorangium sp. So ce590. The sequence continues at coordinate 402,499 of NZ_CP150346.1, read as the reverse complement.
ATCCGATCTATGGCAGGGCGCTCGCCGAGACGTGGACGTGGCTCGGTGAGGCAGCGCGCGATTTCGGCATCCAGGCGATGGCGACGGCGCTGCCCGAGGGGGAAAGGCTCGATGCATTGCTCTCGCAGCAGGCGCCTGCGCCCGTGATGCTCCCCGCGCACCTCAACGCATGGGTGCAGACGCGGCCGAGCCCGGAGGTCGATCCCGATGTTTCCCTGTGGCTCCACGGGACCGAGCAGGAGCAGACCCCCGAGGTGCAAGTCGTCTGGCGCGCCGACGTGACCGAAGCGCTGCTCGCGCTGGCGAAAAGAGACGAGGAGGCGCGCGAGGCGCTATTGAAGCGCGTGGAGGCGTGCGCGCCGGTCGGGCTCGAGGCGATCTCGATGCCGATTCATGCGGTGCGGGTGTGGCTCCAGGGCGGCGCGGCACCCGATCTCGCCGACGTCGAGGGACGCGCGGTGGGAGAGGACGACGGGAAACCGCACGATGGACGGCTCGCGCTCCTCTGGCAGGCTGATGAGAGCCGGGTGATCGAGCCCAGCAAGCTCCGCCCAGGCACTACGCTCGTCGTGCCGAGCACGTATGGAGGCGTCGCCGACGGCACCTGGGATCCTTCGGCCCAGAAGCCCGTCTCGGACCTGGGCGATCGCGCTCGATGGCAGCAGACGGGACGCCCGACGCTGCGGCTGCACCCGGATGTCCTGCGGCAGCATGCCGATGTCACGGACGCTGCATTGCGGCAGATTCCCGTCCCGGTCGTGGACGATGGGTCAGATGCCGAGGATCGCGCGGAGATCGACGCGTGGCTCTCGGAGATGAGCACGGCGACGGCCGCGACATCGTGGCTTGGCCGGGTGCTCAAGGAGCTCGCGATGAAGGGCAGGAGGCGTCCCGCCCTCGTGCGGCTCGACGGCATGGAGCTGGCGGGCGAGGATGGAGAGCCGCGGGTCGAGGCTGGCTATTTCGCGCTCGTCGGCCGCTTCCGCACGCATGACGAGGGGGCGGGCGGCGTGACGACGGAGGACGACGGCGCGTCGTACACGGGCGTCGAGGTGACGCTGCACGAGCACCTGGGGGGCGTTGCCTCCTGGGCCAGGCGGTTCGCCGAGCAGTGCGGGCTCCCGCCCGAGGTCTCGCGCGACGTCGCGCTGGCGGCACGCTGGCACGACGCCGGGAAGGTCGATCCGCGGTTCCAGCGGATGCTCCACGGGGGCAGCGAGCTACGGGCGGCGGTGGCGCCCGAGCCGCTTGCCAAGAGCGCGCTAGTCTCTGCGGATCGCGCTGCGCGGGCCCACGCGTTCAAGCGATCCGGGTATCCGGAGGGAGCCCGTCACGAGCTCTCGTCCGTCACGCTCCTGGAGACGGAGGCGTGCGCCCCGCTGCTAGGCCAGGCCGCCGATCGCGATCTGGTCCTGCACCTCGTGGCCTCGCACCACGGCTGGTGCCGGCCGTTCGCGCCGGTCGTCGTGGATTCCGATCCTGTCGAGCTCACCTTGGATGCCGACGGCAAGATCGCATGCGTGTCGAGCGACCACGGCCTCGCGCGGCTCGACTCGGGCATCGCCGAGCGGTTCTGGCGGCTCGTGGAGCGCTACGGCTGGTTCGGCCTGGCCTGGCTCGAAGCGATCCTGCGGCTCGCGGATCACCGGCGGAGCGAGGAAGAGCAGCGCGGCGACATCCAGGCGAAGGAAGAGAGATGAGCGAGCTCCTGCTGACCGGGCTTGACGGCAAGAACCCGCTGGCATTCCTGGCGGCGCTCGGGGTGCTCAACGCGCTCGCCGACCGGACGAAGGACGGGACGCCGGAGCCGAAGCTCCTCTGGCGCGCCGGCGGCACGTACCAGGCGACGATCGTGGGCGGCCCGGATCGCGCCGCGTTGCTCGATGTGCTCGTGCAGGACCTGGAGAGCTTCCGGGGAGAGCCAGCGATCGAGCGGCTGCGTTATCGCAAGGACGGTGATGGGGCCGCGGCGCACGATCTCAAGCCTCCTCCGCGCCGCTTTGCGGAGTACCTGCGCGACCTGGTGAGCGACGATCTGCGGCGAAGCGTCGCCTTCGCCGCCGCATTCGCGACCGACGTCGCGGTGGACAACAACGGCAACACGAAGCCGACGGCGCTCCACTTCACCGCAGGCCAGCAAGAGTTCCTCACGATGGTGAGCGAGCTCCTCCAGGGCGTGCGCGTCGAGGATCTGGAAGAGGCCCTGTTCGGGCCGTGGCGCTACGAGCGACCGCTCCCGGTGCTCCAGTGGGACAACACCTCGGCGCGCGACTATGCGCTGCGCGCGAGCGATCCCTCGAAGGACAAGAAGCTCGGCGTGCCCGGCGCGGACTGGCTCGCATTCCGCGGCCTGCCGTTCATCCGGGTGGCCCCCCTCGGCGACCGCATCATGACGACTGGCTGCAACGGCGAGTGGAAGACGGGAACGTTCCGCTGGCCCATCTGGACCGTTCCGCTCCCGCGCTCGGTTATCGGCTCCGTCCTCACATCGCCAGAGGTTTTCGAGGTCGATCCGCGCGTCCTGCGCGCTCGCGGCATCGCTATCGTGTTCGAGTCCGCGATTCGCCGGAGCGATCAGGGCGGCTACGGGAGCTTCGCCCCGGCGCGCATGGCACGCCCGGCGCGCGCGGGCTGATCCGAGGATCCCCTTCATCCCCTCCCCCCTCCGCCGTATCCTCCTCGCTGGAGGCCCCATGCCGACTGCGACGAGACCCCAGAACGCCACGCTCACCGGCGCGCTCCCGCTCGACCGGCCCACGGCGGAGCGGCCGCACCGGCTCTACGTGGCCACCTCGAACCACTGCAACCGCGCGTGCCCGTGGTGCTGCACCTGCTCGTCGCCCCGGGGCCGGACCTTCCTCGCCCTCGACCGCTACAAGGCGAGCTTCCCGGCCGAGGGCCCCTTCGAGGTGCAGCTCGAGGGCGGCGAGCCCACCATCCACCCGCACTTCGACGAGATGGTGCGGCTCGCCCGCGCCGAGCCCCGCTGCGCGCGCGTCGTCGTCGTGACCAACGGCGTCGAGATCCCGCGGGACCCGGCCGGGCTCGACGCCTGGCTCCAGAAGCTCGGCGAGCCGGCCACGATCAAGCTCTCGATCAACCACCACCTCCTCGAGCACGACAGCGATCTCCTCGCCCTCGCGCGCGCCCTGCACGAGCGGCTCTCCGCGCTCGGCGGCGACCGCCAGCTCGTCCTGAACGTCCGGCTCCGGAAGGACGAGGCCGACGGCGACGCGTGGGTCGTGCAGGCGGTGCGCGACGCGGGGCTCATCGAGCTCGCCAACGTGTTCCACCTGCAGCGCTACGGCTTCGCGCAGAAGCGCGAGGACTGGGACGAGCCCTTCCTCGTCGGCACCCACTTCACGATGCTCAACCCGGACGGCCGCGCCTTCGGCCCCGACCTCGTGGCGCGCTCCGACGCCATGCGAGACCTGCCGTGAGCGCGCGCCCCTTCCGCGAGGAATGGCGCCGCCTGAAGAGCCGCGCCTTCGATCTGACGGGCAACAGCACCGCCGGCGAGACGGTGCGCTTCGACCTGTGGGGACAGCCGGTCGAGATCTACCGCAATGCGAACTTCTCCATCTACAGCCGCCAGCCCTGCAATGCGAAATGCCACTTCTGCGTCGAGGAGCTCAGGCCGGCGTCGCGCGGGCGGAGCCTGTCGGTGCAGAAGACCGTCGAGGACGACGACGAACGCTATTTCGACGCCATGGCCGAGTCCCTTGTCGCGCTCCAGCCGCTCGATCCGACGGTATCCATCACCGGCGGCGAGCCGAGCCACGATCCGCGGCTGCCCCGCATCCTCGCCCTCGGACAGGCCCGCCGAGGACGCAAGCGGACGCTCACCACGAACGGGTCGGGGCTGCTGCAGCAGCGCGAGGGAAAGCGGGTGATCGACTGGATCGTCGAGACAGGCGTCCAGCACCTCAACATCAGCCGCGCCCACCCGGATCACGACAGGAACGCAAAGCTGATGGTGATGAAGGACGGCCTGAGCGTCGACGAGCTGCGCCAGGTCGTGGAGACGGCCGCGGCGGGCGGCACCCGGGTGCGCCTCTCCTGCGTGCTCCTGCAGGGGCAGATCGACTCGGTCGAGCCCATCGTGGCCTATCTGCGGTTCGCCCGGTCGCTCGGCGTCGACAACGTGATCTTCCGCCAGCTGATGAAGACCGACAAGGCCGCGGTGGTCGAGAACCACGTCGTGAAATACAGCGATCGCTCCCGCGTCCAGCTCGAGCCGCTCCTCGACGCGCTCAGCGCCGACCCGCGGTTCTCGTTCGAGCGGCAGATCGTGGGCTATTACTACTATGTCGAGGTGTTCCGCTTCGAGGACATCGATGTTGTCTTCGAGGAGGCCGACCTCGCCCAGCTCGAGGAGACGAAGCGCTCGGGCCCAGGCATCGTCCACGAGCTCATCTTCCACCCGAACGGGAGGCTCGCTTCCACCTGGCAGCCGTGGGACGGCATCCTGGGCCCACCCCCGGCGGCGCGTGCCGCGCTCGACGCATCATGACGCCGCCGATCATCCCCCTGCCCTACATCGGCCGGAACCTGCTCTTTCTCGAGGAGGTGCTGGACGAGCTCGACGGGCGCGGCATCACGGGCCCTCTGCTGTTCCGCGCGAGCGAGACAGACAAGCTCGCTCGCCTCCTCGAGCACGGCACCGACCGCGCCGGATACCCCGGAGAGAGGCCGTGGACCGACGGCCCGGATCAGGGGCGCCCGATACGGCACGAGGACGTGATCTTCGCGACCACGGCCGACGAGATCCGGTCGGGAGAGCGGGAGCCCGAGCGGTCCACGTCGCTCAAGAAATTCGCCGTGATCCAGCGGCCCCTGTTCGTCGCGCACGATGCCGGCTGCTTCGTCAAGCTGTGCGACCGGCAGTACGAATACAGCGATCCAGCGCAGAAGCAGGCGGCGCTCCTCGCGCTCTTTCCGGTGACGCGGGTCGAACCGATCCAGGGCTGGTTCTCCGAGGAAGACGGCCTGGCGTACCGAGCGCTCGTGCGCTCGCTCCGGGGTGGCGCGATGGTCGAGGTGGGCTGCTGGAAGGGGCTCTCCACGGCCCACGTCGGGCGGCTCGCGGCGAGGAACGGCGTCGCGCTCCACTGCGTCGACACGTGGGAAGGCTCCAGCGACGCGTACGACGGGCGGTATCGCGCCCTGCTGGCCGCGGAGGACGTGCCGGGCGCGTTCCAGGCGAACATGGAGGCGCTCGGGATCCGGCCCAGCGTCCTCCGGATGCCGTCCACGGACGCGGCGGCGCGCTTCGCCGAAGCGAGCCTGGATCTCGTGTTTCTCGACGGCTCGCACGACCGCGCGGCCGTGCGAGCCGATCTCGAGGCCTGGTGGCCCAAGCTCAGGCCGGGCGCCGTCCTGGCCGGCCACGATCACAACGACAAGCACGCGGGGGTCATGGACGCCGTGGCTCACTTCATGTCCCTGGCCGGACGGGCGGCCGAGCGCGGCGCCGGCTCGGTGTGGTGGGCGCGGCGATAACGAGATGATGGAGACGAACAAGCGCCTCTTCGTCGCGACGGGAGCCTATGGGTGCGGCAAGACCACGACGCTCCGTCATCTCGCGTCCACGCGGGGCTACGGCGTGCACGGCGAGGCGCACCGGCGCGTGCTCGACGAGCTCGGCGCGCGCACCCACGGCCATCCGCCGGACGAGCCGTTTCGCCCGATCGACGCGCCGGACCACGTCTGTCCCATGTGCCGAAAGCGGGAGTTCGCCGCGCGGGTGCTGGAGACCCAGAAGACGATCGAGGCGGAGGCGCGGGATGGCGACTGGCTGGAGCGCGGGGCGCTCGATCCGGTCGAGTACTACCTGCGCACGAGCGGAGAGGCCGAGTATCCGTGGCCGCCCGGCGAGCCCGCGTTCGAGCGGTATGCGCTTGTGTTCCTGTTCGCCGTGATGCCCGAGCTGCAGGCGCCGCGCTGGGGCAGGAGCAGAGAGGCGCGCGCCGCCGAGGCGGAGCGGATCAACCAGCGGCTCGGCGCGCTCTACCGCGCGGCCGGCTTCGAGGTGGTCGATGTCGGCCCCGGCACCGTGGAAGAGCGGGCGGAGCTCCTGGCTCGGGGCGCGCGTGCTACCTTGCGTGAGAGCCCATGGTAGCCGCCGCGCACATGCCGTTTCCGTCCTCGATCGCGCCCGCGGGTGAGCAGCGGTTCGTGATCCACGGCGTCCCCTGGCAGACCTACGTGAGGCTGCGGGACGAGCTGGACACACCCGGCCTGCGGATGACCTTCTGCGAGGGAACGCTGGAGCTGATGAGCCCGTCCATCGATCACGAAGCAACGAAGACGCTCATCGCCCGCCTGATCGAGATCTTCGCGCTGGAGCGGGATGTGCCGCTCCACGGCTACGGCTCGACCACGTTCCGTCGCGAGGCCAAGGCACGGGGCCTCGAGCCCGACGAGTGCTATTGCGTCGGCGAGCCGCTCAAGGAATTCCCCGATATTGCGATCGAGGTGGTGCTGACGAGCGGTGGGCTCGACAAGCTATCTGTCTACAGCGGTCTCGGCGTCCGTGAGGTCTGGTTCTGGGAGCGCGACGCATTCCAGATCCATGCGTTGCGCGGCGAGGCGTACGAGGCCATCGCGGCCAGCGAGCTCCTTCCGGCTCTGGATCTCGCCGCGCTCGCGCGCTTCGTGCGCTGGCCGGATCAGCACGCGGCGGTCAAGGCGTTCCGGAGCTGGCTGCGGGACGAAGGCTGAGCTCGCTCGCGCGGCGGCGCGGGGCGCTCAGCCCTCGGCGAAGTCCTGAGAGAGCCGCACGTCCTTGAGCTCCGCGCCGAGCAGCTCGATCGCGGCCGTGACGAGCGGGTGGTCGGCCACGGCGCGCCGGGCGGCCTCGACCCGCGCCTTGCGCTCGGCGGTCTCGACCTGCGCGAGCGAGGGGCCGGCGCTGCCGCGGGTGATCGTCTCGAAGACCAGCTCGGCGGGGCCGCCGAAATGGGCGCGCAGGGCCCGGGCGAGCAGCTCGCGGGCCGCGGGCTCGGTGGCCTGGCCGGACAGGAACGAGTTCGCCTCGTAGCCGAGGACGACGCGGGTCGGCGTGAGCTCCAGCACGGCCGCGTGCTCGAGCACCGAGGCGAGCGCCGGCCGCAGCGCCCGGACCCCGGTGATCACCGCGCGCCAGGTGGCGAGATCGCCGGCGCTCATCGCGGGGGGCGGCGCGCTCGACCGCGGCGCCGGGGCCTGCGCCGCCGGCGGCGGCGCGCTCGACCGCGGCGCCGGAGCCTGCGCCGCGGGGGGCGGGGCGCTCTGCGGAACGGAGTACAGGGCGCCGCGCGGCGAGGGAGGCGGCGCGCTGTCGGCGCGGTACGCGGGCGCGGCCGCGCCGTTCGCGTAGGCCGTGGCCTTCGCGAAGGCCGGCGCGGCGCCGCCGCCCGCGAAGCTGGCCGCCGCGCCGTGCACGCCCGGCGCGCCATTCGCGAGGGCCACGACGTGCGCCGACGACGTGCCGTTCGCCGCCACGCCGCCCGTCGCCCTCGCCACCCCCGCGGTGTACGGCGCGCCGCTCGCCGCTGCGCCGTTCGCCCGCGGCGCGCCGTGCGCCGCCGCGCCGTACGAAGCCGCCGCGCCGTTCACCGCCGCGCCGTTCACCGCCGCGCCGTACGAAGCCGCCGCGCCGTACGAAGCCGCCGCGCCGCTCCCCGCGCGCGCCGCCCCCGGGGCCGCGATGCCCTCTGCCGCGACGCCCGAGGCGCGCGCATCCGCCCGCGCCTCGTCGGGCGCTGCCTCGGCCGGCGCCGCGCCGCGCCGGGGCGCAGCCGCTCCGCCGGACGGCGCGCCGGGCCGCTGCGGCGCGCGCTCCGGCGCACCACCGCCACCGCCGCCACCGCCGCCTCCGCCGTTCAGGCGCCGCTCGAGATCGCCGAGGCGGCGCAGCAGCTCGTCGATCGGCAGGAGCGGCGGCCGCCTGGCGAGGCGGACGAGCGCCATCTCGAGCGAGGCCCGCGGCTGGCCGCTCCGGACGATGTCGTCGAAGGAGCGCGAGAAACCCTGGTGCAGCCGCGTGAGATCGTCCGCGTCCGCGCGCGCCGCGAGCGCCCGCGCGTCGGCGACCTCCTCGTCGGCGAGATCGAGCAGCGGCGCCGGATCCTCGCACACCTTCGCCACCACGAGATCGCGCAGGTGCGCGAGGAAGTCGCGGGCCACGTGCGGCAGGTCGTACCCCTGCTGCGCGAGCTCGCCCACGATGCGCACGCACGCCGCAGGATCGCCGTCCACGAGCGCCTCCGCCAGCCGGTGCAGCACCACGCGGTCGGCGACGCCGAGCACCTTCGCCACGCCCTCGGCCGTGATGCGATCGCCGCTCGTCCCCACCCACGCGATCACCTGGTCGAGCAGGCTCATCGCGTCGCGCATGCTCCCCGCGGCCTCCCGGGCGAGCGCGCTGAGCGCCGGATCGTCGGCGGGGATCTTCTCCTGCTCGAGCACCCAGCGGAGCCGCGCCGCGATCGCCTGCGCCCCGATGAGCTTGAAGTCGTAGCGCTGGCACCGGCTCAGGATCGTGACCGGGACCTTGTGCACCTCCGTCGTCGCGAAGATGAACTTCACGTGCGGCGGCGGCTCCTCCAGCGTCTTCAGGAACGCGTTCCACGCCGCGTTCGAGAGCATGTGGACCTCGTCCACGATGAAGATCTTGAACCGGTCGCGCGCCGGCCGGTACGGCAGGCTCTCCTGGAGCTTCCGCACCTCGTCGACGCCGTTGTAGCTCGCGCCGTCGATCTCCTGGACGTCGACGTCCGCGCCGACGGTGATCTCGGCGCACTGCGGGCACGTCTGGCACGGCTTCGCCGTGGGGCCTTGCACGCAGTTCAGCGCCTTGGCGAGGATGCGCGCGCTCGTCGTCTTGCCGACCCCGCGGACGCCCGTGAAGAGGAAGGCGTGCGCGACGCGATCCCGCGCGATGGCGTTGCCGAGCGTCGTGGATACGTGCTCCTGGCCGACGAGATCCTCGAAGGACTGCGGGCGCCATTTCCGCGCGAGGACGACGTAGCTCATACGCTGCTCGACTAGCACCTTCTGGCGAGCGCGTCGCCGCAGCTGTGGCCGACTCGGACGCCGCCCTGCATTCCGGTGAGTTTGCCAGAGTTGCCGCGCCAAACGCACCCTTCTCCGCCCAGACCGGGGCCGGCCGCCCTGCGCAAGGGTGCGCAACGGAGTCCCTGGAGAGGCGGAAGCGCCGCTCGACGTGAGACGCGACCGGACGGGGCCGGACAGGCCGCGCTCTCCGCGTCCCCTTCCCGGTTGCGGCGCGGCGCCGTTCACGGCATAGACCGCCGTCTCATGCAATTTCGCGGCGGAATGAATGAGCTGGTTCGCCAGGCGGCGCGCATGCAGCGCAAAATCGACCAGGTGAAGGACGAGCTGAAGGAGCGCGAGGTAAGCGCGACGGCCGCCGGGGACAAGGTCACGGTCGTGGTCACCTGCGAGGGAAAGGTGCGCCGGATCGACGTCGACCCCGCGTTCCTCGCGAGCGAGGGCCTGGAGATGGCGCTCGATGCCATCGTGGCCGCGTCGAACTCGGCGCTCGAGACGGCCGACAAGCTCGTCGAGAGCGAGATCGCCAAGGTGACCGGCGGCGTCAAGCTCCCCGGCATGCACACTTGATTGCGTTGCGTCCCCCGGCCTCGCTCCCCGGCTCCTCGAAGCTCCCGAACGGCGGCCCCGCCGGCTTCCGCAGCGCGTCTGGAGGCCTGCCCGGCCGGCTGTCGCGCGTCGCCCAGCTGCTCGCGCGCCTGCCGGGCGTCGGCGAGAAGACGGCGCAGCGCTTCGCCCTCTTCCTCGTGACCGCCGGCGAGGACACCGCGCGCGACCTGGGCAGCGAGCTCGCGGAGCTCTGCGACCACATCCGGCCGTGCGTCCGGTGCGGCCACATCGCCGAGATCGACGACGGCGGCGGGGCGCTCTGCGCCATCTGCCAGGACACGCGGCGCGACGGCGGCCTCCTCTGCGTCGTCGCGCGCGTCCAGGACCTCCTGGCGATCGAGCGGAGCGGGGCGATGCGCGGGCGCTACTTCGTGCTCGGCCGGCTCCTCTCGCCCCTCGAGGGGGTCGGCGCCGAGGAGCTGCCGCTCGCGGCGCTCCGGGCGCGCGTGCTCGACCCCGAGCAGCCGGTGCGGGAGGTGCTCGTCGCCACCCCGCCCTCCGTCGACGGGGAGGCGACCGCGCTCCTGCTCGCGCGCGAGCTCGGCGCCATGGGGATCCAGGTCACGCGGATTGCCAGCGGCGTGCCCCACGGGGGAGATCTGGAGTTCGCCGACCAGGTGACCCTGGGGCGAGCGATCGAAGGCCGGAAGAGCTTCGGCTAGAGGGAACCGCGTAGATCGGCCCCCGACCCACGTCAGCGCGGGGCGGGCGAGCCTTCCCCGCACGCCGAGGCGCTCCACGATTCAGAGGTCGACATGTCCAAAACCGCAATCACATCCGATCGGGCCCCGCGCGCCATCGGGCCCTACTCGCAGGCCGTCAGGGCCGGCGATCTCGTGTTCTGCAGCGGCCAGATCCCGATCGATCCCGCGACGGGCGAGCTCGTCGCCGGGGGGATCGAGGCGCAGACGACCCAGGTGATCAAGAACCTGAGCGAGGTGCTGTCCGCGGCCGGCGCGAGCTGGAACGACGTGGTGAAGACCACGATCTACCTGACGGACCTCGCGGATTTCGCCGTCGTCAACCAGGTGTACGGGGCGGCCGTCGGCGGCGTGCTGCCCGCACGGGCGACGGTGCAGGTGGCGGCGCTGCCCAAGGGCTCCGCCGTCGAGATCGAAGCTGTTGCCCATCTATCGCGATAATCGGGGAGCCGCGGCCGCGGTCCCCCTCTCCAAAATGTCCCCGGGAGCCTCGACATGAGCACAAAGAACGAGAGCGAGAGCACGGAGCGGACCGCCAGCGCAGTTCCCGAATCTGCGCACGAGGGCGCCCCCGATGCAGAGAGCGGAGACAAGCCGCGCGCGCGGAAGGTCGTCCGCTCGGCGAGCACGTCGAGCGCGAGCGTCGCCAAGCGAGCCGACGAGCCGTCCGAGGGCGCCTCGGCGCAGCCCGCGGGCGAGGCGCCGCGCCCCTCGGCGAAGGCCGCCGCAAAGGAGCCGCAAGGCTCGCTGCTGGACCTGATCGCGCCCCGCAAGCGCCCGGCGCTGGCGGACGCGCCGCCGCCGGCCCCGACCGAGGACGCCGCGCCGCCGCCCACCGTCGCGCCGCGCGTCGTCCGCGACTACCGCGCGCCGAGGCCCGAGCGGACCGCCGGGGCATCCGGCGCGCCGCGGCCCGACCGCGGGCCGAGGCCCGACCGCGGGCCGCGGCCCGACCGCGGCCCGCGACCCGACAGGGGGCCCAGGCCCGACCGCGGGCCCAGGCCGGAGCGTGGCCCCAGGGTGGAGCAGGGACCTGGCGCGGCGCAGGGAGCCGGAGCGGAGCAGGGCGCGAGGCCCGATCGCGGGCCCAGGCCCGACCGCGGACCCAGGCCTGATCGCGGGCCGAGGCCCGACCGGGGACCGAGGCCCGACCGCGGGTTCTCGGCGCGACCGGTCGCGGAAGGCGGGCGGACAGACAGCGGGCGCCCGCAGGGCGCGCGGCCCGGGGCGCAAGGCCCGGGGGGCGCCGGGGGACGAGCGCCCGCTGCGGCGAAGCAGCAGCAGAGCGACCGGATGGTGACCGTTGTCGGCCAGGGCGCGAGCGCGACGGTCGTGACGGGCAAGGGCGCCCGGCAGCCGCAGGGCCCGGCCAGGCCGGCGCACCTCCTGTTCGCGCTGCCGGCGGCCAAGGCGACGCAGGTCGCGGCGGCGGACAAGCCGGCGCTCACGGCGCGCGAGGCGCTCAGCGCGCGCACCGCCAAGGCGAAGCAGGCGACGGCGGCCACGAAGGGCAAGGCCGACAGCGGGGCGCGCCCGGAGGGCAGCGCGGGCGTCGAGGCGGCGAAGGTCGACTTCGACGCCGAGGTGCTCGCGGCGGGCTGGGATCGGGCCATCGAGGCGCTGCGGGCGGCGGGCGACGCCGCGCCGGCGCTCATCGACGCCTGGATCGGCGCCTCCAACGCCGAGGCGATCGCGGCGGCGGCCGAGTCGGAGGACGCCTCCGGCGCGGCGCGGAAGGCGGCGCGGCGGGCGCTCAACGTGCTGAAGTCGCGCGGGGCGGCGATCCCGACGCGGCCGCGCGTGGTGCGGCTCGCCGAGGAGCGCGCCGAGGTGATCCAGGCGACGCTGATCCCGCCCGACTCGAGCGGGACCGAGGCCATCGCGATCACGAGCCGCGATACGAGCGGCCGCTACCGGATCGCGGAGGTGATCGTGCGCGAGTCGGTCGGCGTGCTGCACGCCGGCGCGGGGTGGCTCAGCGGCTCGCAGCTCAAGGAGGGCCGGGCGCGCGCGTACGACAACCTGGGCACGGCGCCCGTGCCCGTCTCCCTGGAGTGGGCCCGCTATCGGGTCGCGACCGCCAAGCGCCAGAACGCCGTGTCGGGGCAGGTCGTGCCGCTCGGGCTCGAGGGGTGTCGCGATCTCATCGAGCCCGCGCCGGAGACCGAGCCGCGCCACCCGGTGGCCGACCTCGAGGAGAGCCTGACGGACGAGCAGGTGGCGGCGCTCATCCCGGGCTCCGCCGCCCTGCACGACGAGCCGGAGTTCCGGCACTGGCTGCCCGCCCGGCAGGCGCTCGACGAGCTCCTGCAGAAGGTCGGCCAGCGGCTCGGGTCCGCCGGGATGCGCGATCCCGCGCAGGTGAACACGGCGCTGCGCGAGGAGCTCGAGCTCGCGACCGACCGGTTCTTCTCGCCCGAGGTGCGCGGGCAGCTCGCGACGCGGATGCGGAGCAGCGCGGTCTCGCTGCGGGCGCGCAAGGGGGACGCGGCGGCCACCACCGCCCTCGCCGTGGCGCGCGCCATCAAGGAGGCGGGGCTGATCACCGCGCCGCCGCGCGAGATCCCCTTCCTGGCGGCGTTCTTCCAGAAGGCGCTCGGCGTGCTCGCGCAGCAGGGCGGCGGGCAGCTGCGGGTCCCGGTTCCGGCCGACGCGGCCGGGCCCTCCTCGGGCGCCGAGGCCGCGAGCGGCGAGGAGCCTGCCGAAGGCTCGGGCGCCGAGGCCGCGAGCGCCGAGGGCTCGGGCGGCGAGGCCCAGCAGGCGGCCGGCGGGTGATCGCGCGCGCCGGCCACGCCGGCGCGTGATCGCGCGCGCCGGCTCGGCTGGCGCGCCGGGAAACAAGCGCGAGAGGCGAGCCCGGAACGACCCGGCGCTCGCCTCTCGGCTTTTGTCTGGCGGAGCTACTTCACGGTGACGGTGATGTCGCCGTTCTCGGTGAAGAGCTCGAGCAGGCCGCCTTTGCCGTCGCCCATCGTGTACGACGTCGCGCTGCCCTCGCCGGCGGTCGCCCACGTCGAGGGGATGCCCTGCTCCACGACGTCGCCGTTGAGCGTCTGCGCGGTCATCGTCCCGTCCACCCCCGCCGGCACCGAGAGCTCGACCGCGCCGTTGCCGGAGCTGATCGCCCCGTCCGAGCTGCTCCACGCGTCGAGGTCGACGAAGACGCCGCCGTTGTCGGTGGCCACGTTGATGGCGCCGCGCGCGCCGACCACGTCGATGCTGCCGTTGTCGCTCAGGACGGTGGTGCCGCGGGACGGGGCGCCGTCGAGATCGATCTCGACGCTGCCGTTGTCCTGCTCGACGCGGAGCCCGCCGTCGAAGTCGGCGGGCAGGACGACCTCGATGTCGGCGCCGAGGTACCCGGAGGAGCCCGCCCTGCGCTGGGTCGTGATGACGACCTCGCCCTCGGTCTTCGCGGCGAGATCGAGGTTCTCCTCGATCTCCTGCACCGCGAGCACGTTCTCGTCCTTCTTGCGCATCGTGAACGGGGAGAAGGTGACGACGACATCGCTCACGTTCCCCGTGCGGACCTCGACGTCACCGTTGTCGCTCACGATGCGGATGCTCTGGGTCGGGAGGTACTCGACACGCACGCTCTCGTCGGTGCCTTCGTAGCGCACGAGGGTCTCGGCGGTGACGACGCACCCGGCCGCCGCTGCGGCGGACGCAGCGCAGATCAGGAAGCAGGCGATTCGAAGCGAGCGATTCATCATGGATTCCTCTCGAGCAGATAGTACGGCAGGCGAGGTTCGAGCCCCGTCCGACCGCGCAGGGAGCGTGTCAGCCCGCTTCTTGGACGCGCGCTCCGAGCAACACATCATGGATCGCAAGATTTCGACGCGGTCCGGTCGGTCGCCGGGGCTCAGGGCGCCTCCCACGGGAGGGGCGCCTCACCAAGACCCACCTTCTTGCGGAAAGCGACGTGCAGCGCCCGGGTCTTCGGGCCGGGGAGTCCCGCGCCGAGGGTGTGCCCGTCCACGCGCACGACCGGAACGATCTCGCGGAGGCTCGAGGTGATGAACACCTCCTCCGCAGCCAGGAGCCGGGCCATCGTGACCGGCTCGCAGCACACCGGGATGCCGAGCTCGCCCGCGACGTCGATGACGTTGGCCCGGGTGATGCCGACAAGGATCCCTGCCTCCCTGGGCGGCGTGATCAGCAGGTGTCCCGCCTCCTGCGCGCCCTCGCGCGCCGGCGGACGCCGCTCCACGAGGAAGACGTTGGACGTCGTGCCTTCGACGACGTGGCCCGACGGGTCCAGGATCAGCGCCTCGTGGGCCCCGGCGGCCCGCGCCTCGCGCAGGGCGAGGAGGCTCTCGAGGTAGTTCGAGATCTTGGCCCCCGGCGCCGCGTCGCCGGCCCGCTGGGTGCGCGTCGTGATGACCGAGATCCCCTCGCGGTAGAGCGCGCCCGGCAGCGGCTTCAGCGGCTCGACGAGGACGACGCGGAGCGGCGCCCCGGCGAGCGCGGGATCGAGCCCGAGCGGGCCGCTGCCGCGGGTCAGCATCACGCGGATGTAGCTCTCGAGCGGCGCGGCCGGGCCCGTCGTTCCCGCCGAGCCCGCAGCGCCCGCCGAGCCCGCCGTGGCTCCGGCGCCCTCCGGCGCGCTCGCGGCCCGGATCAGCGCGCGCACCTCGCGGGCGAGCGCGTCGCGCGGGATCGGCAGCGCGATCGCGATCCGCTCGGCCGAGCGCTCGAGGCGGGCGAGGTGCTCTTCCAGCGCGAACGGCTCGCCGCCGTAGGTGCGGATGGTCTCGAAGACACTGTCGCCGTAGAGGAAGCCGCGGTCGTAGACCGAGACCTTGGCCTCCTCCGGCCGATGGATGACACCGTCGATGCTGACAAGCCGCGTCACGCGGCGAGATTACGTCACTTCTTGAGCTGCGCCAGGAGCTCCTTCGCCGGGGCGAAGTCGCGCGCGTTGTCGAGCGCGCGCTCCAGCATCTGGATCGCCTTCTTGTCGTCGTTCTGACGGTGGCTGATCAGGCCGAGGTAATAGAAGACCTCGCCCTTGCTGATCGGCGCGCCCTCGTCGAGCTTCTGGAGGAGCAGCGCGCGGAAGGTCTTCTGCGCGCGGTCGATGTGCGCCGTCCTCGCCGCGTCGTCGCCCGACTCCGACAGCTCCAGCGCCAGCACGCCGAGGTCGCGGAGGATGGCGATCGAGCCCGGGTCGATCTTGAAGGCGACGTCGAGCTCGGTGAGCGCCCGCTCCCGCTGCCCCTCGGCCAGGTAGGCCTTGGCGAGGCGGTGGTGGATCGCGGCGAGATCCTTCGAGCGGCGGCCGCCGTAGGACTCGACGATCTGCTGCAGCGCCTCGGCGGCCTTCTGGCCGCGGCCCGAGGCGCTGTACGCGTCGCACAGCGCGAGCAGGAGCTCGCGATCGCCCGGCACGAGCTCGGTCGCCTTGACCAGGAGGTCCGCGGCGCGGCCGGGATCGCTCCGCTTCGTCAGGTGGATGCCGGCCGCCTTGCGGTAGAGCGCCACCTTCTCGGCCGGCTGCCCGGCCGTCTCCGCGTCGCCGGTGATGAGATCGGCGAGCTCGGTGAAGGCCTGCTGCTTCTCGTAGAGGGCGAGGAGCTGCTTCCTGATGTCCTGCGCCGACGCGTCCGCCGCGAGGCCCCGCTCGAGCACGCGCCGGACCGCGCCCTCGTCGCCGAGGGACCGGTGCAGATCCGCGAGCCGCAGCGCCGTGCTCACCGCCTCCGCGGCGCGGGCGTCCTCGAGGATCACCTCGAGCCGCTGCGCCGCCTCGGCCTTCTCCCCGCGCTGCTCGTGCAGGCGGGCCAGCGCGAGCAGCGCGCCGGCGTGGCGCGGCTCGCGCTCGAGGACCGCGCGGTAGGTCTCGATCGCCCGCGCCGTGTCGTTCAGCCGGGTCTCGTAGACCTCGCCGAGGCGGACGCTGTACGACAGCTCCGCCGCGACGTCGCCGCGGTCCTTCGCGCGCTCGATCTGCGTGACGAACAGATCCGACAGCTCCTGATCGCGGCCGGTCTTCTCGAGCAGCTGCGCGAGCAGGACCGTCGCCTTCTCGTTGTCGGGCTGCTCGTCGAGGACCGCGCGCAGGTGCTCGGTCGCCTCGCTCACGGCGTCGAGCCGCGAGAGGCAGATCTCGGCGCTCTCGAGCCGCAGCGCCGAGCGGGCCTCGGGGGACTCGGCCAGGTCGGTGAGCCGCTCGAGCAGCGAGAGCAGCTCCTTGTGCTTGCCGGCCTTCGCGTAGAGCTCGCGCAGCGCGGTCGCCGCGCGCGCGTCGCCCGGCTCCGCCTCGAAGAGCGTCTCGTAGAGATCGATCGCCGCCGCGTCGTCCCCGAGCTTCTCGCGCGCGACCGCCGCGGCGGCGTGCCGCGCGTCGCGGATGCGATCGGCCTCGGCGTAGAGCTCGGACTGGCGCACGAGCAGCCGGAAGACCTCCTTGGGGTCGCCCGCCTCCTCCCGCACCTTCGTGAGCTCGGCGAGCGCCCAGGTGTCCCCCTCGTCCGCCGCGATCATCTCGCGCAGGATCGCCTCGACGAGCTCCCGGTCGCCCAGCGCGCGCTCCGCCAGCTGCTTCGCCTCGCGGCGGAGCTCGCCCGCGGTCCCCTCCATGCCGTCGAGGGCCGCGATCCGGCGGAGCGTGCCGATGAGATCGCGCTCGCGCCCGGGGGCCCGCTGCAGCTCCTCGATCGACCGCAGGATGTGCTCGCTCGTGGGATCGTGCGTGAGCGCCGCCTCGTACGCGGCCTCGGCGGCCTTCGGGTCGCCCACCTTGTTCTTCTGCCACTCGGCGATGCGCATCCAGAGGTCGCGCGCCGTGTCGCCGTCGAGATCGTCCCCGGCCCGCACCGCCCGCTCCAGCGCGGAGGCGGCGCTCGCCCAGCCGCCCGTCAGCGGGGCGAGGCGCTCGATCTCGCCGAGCACGTCCGGGTCCGACGGGTCGTCGGCGAGCGCCTTCTCGAGGGTCTCCAGGGCCGCCCGCGGGTCGTTGGAGCGCACCTCGAGCACCTTGGCCAGGTCGAGGCGCATCCGGATCCGCTCCACGCCGGTCGGCGCGAAGCGGATGCGCTTCTCGTAGAGGCGCGCCAGCGCGGCGTTGTCGCCCCGCGTGCGGTAGACGCCCTCGAGCGCCTCGGCCGCCTCGTCGAAGAGCGTGGGATCCTCGGTGAGCGCCTCGATCGCCGCGCTCGCCCGCTCGTGATCGACCGCGCGATCGAGCGCCTGCCGCAGGGTGTTCAGGCCCTGGGGCTTGTCGCCGAACGACTCGATCTGGATCACCGCGAGCCGGTAGAAGAGATCGGCCTGGTCGCGATCGCCGCTCGTCACCGCGACGCGGCGCTCGAGCACGTCCGCGAGCGCCTTCTCGTCGCCGAGGCGGCCGTAGAGCCGATCGAGCGCCTCGAGGAGCTCCGGCGTGTCGCCGGCGTGCTCGACGGCCTTGGCGTAGGCCTGGGCGCTGCGCCGGTCGTCCTTGAGCTTGTCCTCGGCGATGCGGCCGATCCGGAGGAACAGGTCCTTCGCGATCGTCGCGTCGAAGGTCGCCGAGGCCCGCTGCGCGAGCGCGTCGCAGTAGCGGCCGAAGCCGCCCGTGCGCTCCGCGAGCCGCTCGATCTCGCCGTGCAGCGACGCGTCGTCCGGCGCGTCCTCCAGGGCGCGGAGCAGCGCCTCCTCCGCCTCGAGCGGCCGCCCGAGCTGCACGTCCTGCACCACCGCGATCGCCCGGAGCGTCTCGGCCCGGTCGGTCGGCTCGGTCTGCGCGCGCAGGCGCAGCTCGAGCGCGGCCGCGAGCTCCTCGTGGCGCCCGGCCGCGCGGAGGACGGGCTCGAGCACCTGGGCGGCGTCGAGGCGCAGCTCCTCGCGGCCCTCGCCGATGGCGCGGACCGCCCGGATCGCGTGATCGTTCGCCTGATCCTCGTCGAGGACGAGCCGGTACTGCTCGATCGCGTCGCTCGGGCTCTCGAGCTCCCGCGCGTAGAGATCGCCGATCGCCGTCCGGAGCTTGATGCGCGCGTCCCGCTCCGTGGCGGCGCTCGCCTGGAGCATCAGGTTCGACAGGAGCTCGTCCCACATCCGCTCGGCCCGGTAGAGCCGCTCCAGCGAGGTGAGCACCGCCGGATCGCCCGGCTTCGCGTCGAGCGCCGCGTTGAGCGCGGTGATCGCGTCGCGCGGGCTCGCGAGGTCCCTGTCGTAGCGCTCGGCGGCGCGCACGTTGAGGTCGTAGCGCAGCTCCTCCTCGTCGGGGCCCGCGAGCTCGACGCGGCGGCCGTAGAGCTCCACCAGCCGGCTCGCGGCGCCGCGGGGCTCGTGCAGCTCGATCAGCGCGTCGATCGTCATCGCGCTCTCGGGGTCGAGCTCGAGCGCCCGCTCGTACGCCTGGATGGCGCCCTCCGTGTCCTCGAGCATCTCGAGCTTTGTCTCGGCGATGCGCCGGCAGATCGAGGCGTTGTCCTCGTCCGACGCCATCTCACTCTTCTTCTCGAGGACGGCGATGAGCGTGTCCCAGTCGCTGAGCAGCACGGCCAGCGTGTCCATCTGCTCGAGCGGCTCGGGGTCGCTCGGGTCGAGCGCGGACAGGCGCGCGTAGGCGCGGAGCGCCCGGCGCGGGTCGTCCACGCGCGTGTCGTAGACCCTGGCCAGCGACGAGAGCAGCTCGCGCTTCGTGAGCTCGTCGGACGTGATGGTCACGCCCTGCTCGACGCTCTCCGCGAGCTCCTCCCAGGCGCCGAGCTGCTCGGCGAGCCGCTCGAGCTCGCCGCGCGTCTCGCCGTCGTCCGGATCGAGGCTGAACGCCGTCCGGATCGCGTCGAAGGCGCGCAGCTCGTCGCTGCCCCGCGCCTCCCAGAGCTTCGCCGTCTCGCGCAGCACAGCGACCTTCTCGCGGGCGTCCGAGGCGAGGCCGAACCGCTCCTCGTTGAGCCGGATGAGCTGCCGCCAGTCGTCCGCCCCCTCGTAGAGCGGCCGGAGGATCTCGACGACCCGCGCCTTGTGCTGCAGGTCCTGGATGAGCGCCTCGAGCGCCCGGATCGCCTCGGCGTGCGAGGGCACCTCGCCGACGATCGCCTCGAGCTGATCGATCGCGCCCGCGGTGTCGTCGAGGCGCGTGCGCAGGAGCTCCGCGAGCGCGAGCCGGTAGGGCGCCGCGCGCTCGCCGTTCGGGGCGGCCTCGGCCCGGCGCAGGTAGAGATCGGCGAGATCGCGCGGCCGATCGAGCTCGCGGTAGAGCTCGGTCAGCGCGTCGAGCGACCGGGCGTCGTCCTCGTCGACGTCGAGCGCCGCGCGGTAGGTCTCGATCGCGAGCGCGGGCTCGCGGAGCTCCGTCCGCTCGAGGCGCGCGATCGTGTGGAGGGCGTCGAGCCGGTCCTCGTCCTTCCGGTAGTCGAGCGCGGCGCGGTAGAGCTGGATGCGCTCGGCGTGGCGCCCTTCCTTGATGAGCAGCCCGTCGATCGCGTCGAACAGCTCGCGCGAGTCCGGCTCGAACTCGTGCGCGCGCCGGTACCACTTCAGCGCGTCGGTCACGTCGCCGAGCTCGGCGTAGAGCTCGCCGGTGCGCCGGCTGAGCTTCGCGCTCGACGCGTCGTCCGAGGTGAGCTCGCCGAGCTCCGCCGCGTAGATCTCGGCGAGCCGCCGCTCGGCGCTCGCCACCTTCGCGAGCCGCTCGAGCTCCGCCCAGACCCCCTCGTCGGTGAGATCCTCGTGGAGGAGCTTCGCCACCGTCTCCAGGGCCGCGCGGTAGTCCTCGAGCTGCTCCTCGTGCAAGGTCGCGAGCCGCTGCAGGAGGTCGCGGCGCTCGACCGGGTCCTGGCTCGCGGCGAGGCGCGCATCGAGCGCGATCTTCACCCGGTTCCAGTCCGCCCGGCGCAGGTACACCGGCTCGAGCATCTCGCCGGCGCGCGCCCGGTGCTCGGCCTCGGCCGAGCCCTCGAGGATCGCCTCGAGGAGCGACACGGCGCCCTCGTGCGCCGGATCGATGAGCAGCGCCTCGGAGAGCTCGTCGAACGCGCGCTGCAGGTCCTCGGTGTGGCGGTGCGCGACGAGCGCGATCTTGACGTGCAGCTCGGCGAGATCGCCGGCGCGCACGTCGAGCTGCCGCTCGTAGAGCCGGATGAGGTCCTGGAAGCGCCCCGCCGCGCGGTAGAGGCTGTCCAGCGCCGCGAGCGCGTCCGGGTGCAGCGCGATGTCGAGGATCGTCTCGTAGGTCGCGATCGCGCTGGCCTGGTCCTCGAGCGGGCCCCGCTCGAGCTCGGCGATCCGGAAGAGCAGCCCCGTCTTCTCCTCGTCGCTCTCGGCGTGCTCGACCCGGAGCTTCAGGATCTCGAGCAGCCGCCCGGCGTCGTTCGCCTCGCCGTAGAGCTCCTCCAGCGCGATCATCGCCCGCCGGTCGTCGCCGCGGGCCTCGAGCGCCTTCTTGTACTGCTCGACCGCGAGCTCGCGGTCGTCGAGCTTGTGCCGCGCGAGCTCGCCGACCCGGAGCCGGACGTCCTGCTGCACGTCGCCGTCGAGGATGTCCGGCGCGATGCCCTGGAACAGCGCGCACACCTCGGACCAGCGTCCGGTGGCCTCGCCCAGCCGCTCGACCGTCTCGATCCAGGTCGTCACGTCGGGCTCGCCGGCCGCCTCCCGCACGCCGCGGAGCGCGTAGCCGAACGCCCGCGACGTGTCGCCGAGCGGCCCCTCCGCGGTGCGGAGCGCCTTCTGCAGGGTGGCGAGCCGCTCGCCCGGGAGATCCGAGGTCTCGACCTTGATCTCCAGGACCCGGAGGAGGCGCTCGGCGTCGCCGTCCGCCTCGTAGAGCGGCTCGAGCGTCTCGGCCGCGTCCCGCCGCGCGTCGTCCCGCTCGAGCATCGCCTCGAGCGCCGCGCGGCAGCGCGCGTTCGACGGATCGAGCGAGAGCGCCTGGCGGTACGCCTCGAGCGCCCCCGTCGCGTCGGCCTGGTGCAGCCGCCGCACGTCGCCGAGCCGCGCCAGCAGATCGAGCCGGGCGGGCGTCTCCACCGCGAGCGACAGGTCCGTCTCCAGCGTGTCGGCGAGGTCGACCCAGCGCTCGTCGAGGTCGTAGAGCGCCTCGAGGGCCGCGAGCGTCGGGCGCTCGGGCCCGAACTCGTCGAGCACCGCGCGCCACGCGTTGATCGCCTCGGGCACGTCGGCGAGCCGCTGCGCGAGCGTCTCGGCCGCCTTGGTCATCGCGCGCCGCCGCTCCTCCGGGTCGGTGGTCGCCTGCTCCCGCGCCCGGAGCACGGAGACGAGCTCCCGCCACTGCGAGGTCCGCTCGTAGAGCCGCTCCAGCGCCGCGAGCGCCGCCGTGTCGGCGCTGTCGTCGCCGAGCCGCGCCTGCCAGGCCTCGATCGCCTTGGCCGGGTCGTCCAGCACCGTCTCGTACAGCGTGCCGATGCGCTCGTAGAGCGACCGCCGCGTCTCGACGTCCTCCTCGAGGCGCACCTCGATCGCGAGCACGCCCGCGAGCGCCTGGTGCTCCTCCTTCGCCGCGTAGATGCGGCCGAGCGCCTGCGCCGCCGGGATGACCAGCGACGGATCGGTCGGATCGATGGAGAGCACGCGCCGGTAGACCTTCTCGGCCCGGTCGGCGTCGCCGAGGAGGTCCTCGCAGATCCTCGCGACTTCCATCAGGATTTCGCCGCGGATCGAGGCCGTCCCGCACGCGTCCGCGGCCGCCGTGAGCACCTCGGCGACCTGCTCGTGCTCGCCGAGGCGCCGGCCGATCTCGATGAGCCGCTCGCGCGCCGCGAGGTCCTCCGGCTCGAGCGGCAGCAGCTCCGACAGGCTGGCGAACGCGCCCGCGTCGTCCTTGAGCCGCTCGTCCTGGAGCACGCTGACGCGGCGGAGCAGCTCGCGCCGCTCGGACTCGGTCTCCGCGCCCTGGCGCCGGATCTCGAGGACCCGCACGAGCTGCCGGATCTCGTCCCGCGCCTCGTACACCGCCTCGAGCACGCGCGCCGCCCGGAGCCGGAGCGCCCCGATGTCGAGCAGCCGCTCGACAAGCTCGCGCGCCTTCGGGTCGTTCTGGCGGATCCGGAGCACGTCCTCGAGGTGCCCGAGCGACCCGTCCGGCTCGTGCAGCCGGTCGAGGTAGATGCTGCCGAGCGACAGCTTGATCTCCACGCTCTCGGCCTCGGTCGCCGTCTTCAGGCGCTGCTCGAGGAGCGCCGCGAGGTCGCGGAAGCGCCCCTCGCGCTCGTAGAGCTTCTCCAGCGAGTCGAGCGCCGCCGTGTAGAACGGATCGAGCTCGAGGATGCGCTCGTAGTAGCCGATCGCCTTGGCGGCATCGCCGATGATCTCCTCGGCGATCAGCGCGACCTCGTTGAGCAGCTCGATGCGCTCGCTCTGATCGGTCGTGCCCTTCGCGGCGCGGTCGTAGAGCTCCTCGAGCTCGCCCCAGCGCTCGGCCGCCGTCAGGATCTGCTTCAGCCGCTCGAAGGCGCGGTGGCTGTTCGGGTCGAGGCTCAGCACCCGCTCCAGGTAGGGCTTCGCGCCCTCCGGATCGCCGAGCTGCTCGTCGTGCAGGCTCGCCGCGCGCTCGCAGAGCTCGACCTCCACGGCGCTCCCGAGCACCTTGTCGCCCTCGGTGCGCCCCGCGACGAGGTGCACGCGGTAGGCCTCCGCGAGGTCGGTCGGCCGGCCGGCGCGGCGCGACAGCTCCGCGGCGCGGTCCCAGAGCTCGATGTCGTCCGAGAACTCGTGCAGCGCCCGGAGCAGCGCGTCGAACGCCGTCCCGGCCGCGTGCAGCTTCGTCTCCTCGACGTTCGCGAGCGTGAGGTAGAGCTCCCGGCGCCGCGCCGGGTCTCGCTCCGCCTCGAGGATCACCCGCAGGGCCATGGCCTCGCGCCGGTGGTTGCCCGTCTCGGCGTACTCGACGGCGAGCACCCGGGCCGCGCGCACGCGCGTCTCGGGGCGCTCGACGAGCCGCGAGAGCACGGCGATCGCGTCCGGGTCGTGCGCCGACAGCTCGAGCGCGCGCACCGCCGCCTCGAACGCGTCCGCCGGACGATCCAGCCGGTCCAGGTAGAGCGTCGCGAGCTCGATCTCGCGCCGCGCCCGCTCGTCGCCCTCGCTGACGTCGCGGTGCGTGGCCACGATCTCGGCCGCCGCCTCGTACTCGCCCGCGGCGTTCAGGAGGCGCGAGAGCACCCGCAGCGCGTTGATGCGCCCGGGCGTGAGCGCGATGACCTTGCGCAAGAGCTCGATCGCCTTCGCCGGATCGCCGAAGACCTCCTCCTCGAGCGTCGCCCACTCCTCGAGGATCTCGGCGCGCGCCTCGCCCTCGACCTGGCTCGCCCTGAGATCGAACAGCCACCTGAGGTCGGCCTGCCGCTCGTTCGCGCGGAGGAGCGCGTCGAGCGCCCGCACCGTGTCGTCGTCGGACGGGTCGTCCTCGACGAGGCCGCGGTAGACGGTCACCGCCTCGTCGAGCTTGCCCATCTCGCGCGCGTACACCTCGGCGAGCTTCAGCCGGAGCGTGCGCTGGACGTCGGTCGTGAGGTCCGTCGCCGTCCGGAGCCGGCCCTCGACCGCCTCGACGAACGGCCCCCAGGAGCCCGCCGCCCGCGACCAGGCCTCGAGCAGGTCGAGCCCCTCCTCGTCGGGCTTGAGCTCGTAGGCGCGGCGCGCGTAGCCGAGCGCGCTCGGCTTGTCCGAGAGCGGGCCGCCCGTCGCCGCCGCGAGCTTGCGCAGCATGCCGACCTGGGCCTCGGTGTCCTCCGTCGCGTCGAGGAGGATCTCGTAGAGCGCCGGCAGCCGGGCCCACTTCTCCTCGTCCTCGTAGATCGGCACGAGCGCCGCCGCGGCGCGCGCGTCCTTCGGCGAGACGCTGAGCACGCGCTCGTACGAGCGCGCCGCGCGCTCGGGCGCCTTGAGCTGCTCCTCGAAGATCCGCGCCGCGCGGAAGGAGATGTCGAGCTTCGTGGCCGGGTCGGTCGCCTTGTCCGCGGCGCCCGAGAGGAAGTCGACGAGGCCCTCCCAGTCGTTCTGCGAGGCGTAGAGCTCCTCGAGCCCGTCCCAGTCGCCCGCGACGAAGTACGCGTCGCGCAGGACGCGGAGCGCGCGCGCGTGCCCCGGCGAGAGCGTGAGCACGCGCCGCCACGTCCGCGCCGCCTGCGCCGGATCCTTGAGGCGCTCGGCGTACACGGCCCCGAGCTTCTGCAGAGAGACGAGCCGCGCCGCGTCGTCGGCCGCGAGGTCGACGCGCCGCTCGAGCACCTCGGCGACCGTGGCGAAGTCCTTCTCGCGCTCGGCCTGCTTCTCCAGCGCGTCGAGCACCCCGGGGGCGCTCGGGTCGAGCTCGAGGATCCGCTTCTGCAGCGTGATCGCGTCCCCGCCGCGATCGAGCCGCTCGGCGGCGAGCTTGGCCATCTCGCCGAGGAGCTCGATCTTCGCGGCGCCCTCGGCGCTGTCGAGCTTGCGCTCGTAGAGCGAGTAGAGCTGCGGCCAGGCGCGCCGCTTCAGGTAGAGCTCGCGGAGCTTCTGCTGCGCCTCCTCGTCGATCGACTCGACGGTGAGCAGCGCCTCGTAGGCCGCGATCGAGTTCTGGACGTTCGAGAACTGGTCGAACCAGCGCCGCGCGACGGCGCGGTAGAGCCCCGCCTTCTCGGCGCGGCTCTCGGTCAGCTCGGCGAGGCGCTGCTGGTACGAGAGCAGGTCGCGCCAGCGCCCGAGCGCCTCGTAGATGCGGGTGAGCTCCCGCACGGCGTCGACGTCCTTGTCGTCGAGCTGGACGATCTGGGTGAGGACCGTGACGAGCGCCGCGTCGTTCTTGGCGCGGTCGCGGTAGATCCCGGCGATCTCGCGGAGCACGGCGACCCTGCCGGCGACGTCGTCGACGGGCGTGCGCTCGAGGTCCTGCCGGTGGAGCTCGACGAGGGCGTTGTACCCCTCGGTCTGGAGGTAGAGGCGCTTCAGGGCGTCGCGCGCCTGGCGGTTCTCCGGATCGGTCCGGAGCACGGACTTGTACTGCTCGATCGCCTTGGCGGCGTTCTCCTGCGACTCGGCGAGCCGCGCGAGCTCGGTGGCGAGGGCGCGCTTCTCGGGGCCGTCGGGCACGGCGCGCTGCGCGTCCGTGAGGATGGTCGTGAGCCGCGGCTTGTCGCCGCGCTGCTCCAGGACCTCGCGGTAGAAGTTGAGCATCCCGGCGTGCGCCGGGTCGGCGCGCCGCACGCGGTCGAAGTAGGGCTCGGCCGCCTGGGGCTGGGCGCGCATGCGCCAGTGGACCATGGCGATCTGCACGAGCATGCCGAGCTCGTCGCCCGGCTTCACGCCGCCGCTGCGGAGCTGGTCCTCGTAGAGGGCGACGAGGCGATCCCAGTCGCCCGCGGCGGAGTACGCCTCGGCCAGGAACGAGAGCGCCTCGGGCTGACCGGGCGAGAGATCGAGCACCTCCTCGTAGGCCGCGATGGAGCGGGCCGGATCATCGAGGTGGGCCTTGATGGTGCGGGCCGCGCGGACGCCCGCCGCGATGCGGTCCTCCTTGCGCTCGGCCTCGGCCTTGACGAGCGACTGGACGCGGACGACGGCGTCCCAGTCCCCCGCGGCGGCGAAGGCGATCTCGGCGAGGTTGGCGGCCCGGCGGTTCTTCGGGTCGAGCTGGAGGGCGAGATCGATGAGCTCGCCGACCTTCGCGCCGAGCTCGGCGCGGCCGTAGCGGTAGCCGATGTCGGCGGCGCTCGTGGTGAGCGCGCTCTTGAAGGCGCCGTCGGTCGCGGCCTCGGCCTCGGCCATGTAGCGGTCCACGAGGTCGCGCCATCGCTCGCGCTTCGAGGCGTCGGTCTCGAGGGCCTCGGTGGCGGCGTCGTCGTCGGGGCGCAGCTCGAGCAGCCGCTTGTAGGCGGCCGTCGCGCGTTCGACGTCGATGAGCTCCTCGTGGTAGACGCGGGCGAGCTCCGCCTGCATCGCGCCCTCGACGGGGCTGCCGGCGGCGAGCGCGATCTCCAGCTCGAGGAGGCGAGCGACGGCCTGCCACTCGTGCCGCTCCTCGTGCCGCCCGCGCGCCGCGCCGAGCAGACGCTCGACGTCGCCCGCGCCCGCGCCGTTGTTCGGAGCAGTCACGGCCTCCGCGAGCTCGTTCCAGGCTGCCTCGTTCTCGGGCTCATCCTGCAGGCGCCCGAGGGCCATCCGAATCGTCTCAACGCTCATCGTATCTCCGCGGACCTCGCGAATTCGGTCCGGTCCGTTCACGGCCGGGCGAAGATAGCCGGGCGGACGACACGGTTTCAAGGATCCTCGCCCCCGCGGCAAAAGCGCGGGCGCAGCTTTCGCGCGCTTCTGCCGCGGGGACGGCCAGCGGGCGGGCCGTCTGCATGGACGATTCACCGTGCCCTCGGCTTCGGGTATCCACCACGGGCATGGAAGCTACGACGATCAAGCGCTTCGGGGTGATCGGCGCGGGCCAGATGGGGCGAGGCATCGCCCAGGTCGCCGCGGCCGCGGGCCTCGAGGTGGTCCTGTGCGACGTCTCGAGGCCGGTGGCGGAGTCTGGCAAGGCTCAGATCGCCGCGATCCTCGCGAAGCAGGTGGAGAAGGGGAAGATGGCCCCGGAGGCGCGGGAGGCGCTCCTCGGCCGCGTCGCGGTCGCGGACGGCATCGCCGGCCTGTCGGGGGTCGACCTGGCCGTCGAGGCGGTGACCGAGAGCTTCGACGTGAAGAGCCGGATCTTCAAGCTCGCGGACGCGGCGATGCCGGCGGGGGCGATCCTGGCGTCGAACACGTCGTCGATCTCGATCACGCGGCTCGCGGCGGTGACCGGCCGGCCTGAGCTGGTCATCGGGATGCACTTCATGAACCCGGTGCCGCTGATGAAGCTCGTCGAGCTCATCCGTGGGGTGCAGACGTCGGACGCGACGTACGAGGCCGTCCGGGCGCTCACGGTGGGCCTCGGCAAGACGGTGATCACCTCGAAGGACCAGCCCGGGTTCATCGTGAACCGGATGCTGATCCCGTTCCTGAACGAGGCGTGCTTCGCGCTCCAGGAGGGGCTGTCGACGCCGGAGGACATCGACGCGGGGGCGCGGCTCGGGCTGAACCACCCGATGGGGCCGCTGGAGCTCGCGGACCTGATCGGGCTCGACACGGTGCTCTCGATCGCGGAGGTGCTGCACCGGGAGTTCGGGGACTCGAAGTACCGGGCGCCCACGCTGCTGCGGAACCTCGTGGCGGCGGGGTGGTACGGGAAGAAGAGCGGGCGGGGGTTCTACGTGTACGACGAGAAGGGGCAGAAGACGGGGAGGGCCGTGTAGGCGGGAGCCGCGACAGAGACGGCGGGGGCGGGGGTGGAGGGACGCCGCGTCATCCGCGAGATGCGAACATTTCTGGCGATTCAGGAGACAGCCTGTTTACGCGATTCCCCATGACCGCGCGCGGCCTGCGTCCAGGAACGCAATGAATACATAGCAGGCCCAGGCAGGCACGAAATGGCGCCTTCCGGGGCGCGAGGCAGGCGCTTCCCCCCGGCGCCGGGCGCTGCTAACCCCACCCCATGACCGCTCAAGAACAGCAGCCGGGGATCCCTGCTCGCGGTACGCTCCAGTTCGTCGCCGTCGAGCGCGCGGGCCACGTCGCCACCGTGACCATCCAGCGGCCGGACAAGCTCAACGCCCTGAACCCCGCCGTCCTCGGCGAGCTCACCGCGGCCTTCCGCGATCTGCTCGCGCCCGCCGAGGGCGACGAGATCCGCGCGGCGGTGCTGACCGGCGCCGGCAAGGCGTTCGTCGCCGGCGCCGATATCGCCGAGATGGCCGCCATGAACAGCATCGCCGCGAAGCGGTTCGCCGACGCAGGCCACCGCCTCGGCGACCTCATCGAGACCGCCCCGTTCCCCGTGATCGCCGCGGTCAACGGCTTCGCGCTGGGCGGCGGCTGCGAGCTCGCCCTCGCCTGCGACTTCATCTACGCCGCGGAGGGCGCCAAGCTCGGCCAGCCCGAGGTGAACCTGGGCGTCATCCCAGGGTTCGGCGGCACCCAGCGGCTGCTGCGACGGGTCGGGCCCGGACGCGCACGCGAGCTCATCTACTCAGGCGACATGATCACCGCCGAGCAGGCGCTCTCGATCGGGCTCGTCAACGCCGTCTTCCCGGCGACCGAGCTCCTCGCGCGCGCCCGCGACACCGCCCTCAAGATCGCCTCGCGCGGGCCGCTCGCCGTCGCCGCCGCCAAGCGCGTCATCCTGCGCGGCGAGAGCCTCGATCTCGCCGCCGCCAACGAGCTGGAAGCCCAGGCCTTCGCCGCGCTCTTCGGCAGCGACGACCAGCAGCTCGGAATGAAAGCTTTCCTGGCGAAATCACAGGCCGCGTTCACCGGAAAGTGAGCCTCCGAGCCGCACGCCGGAGGACAAAAAAATACCGCGCATCATGCTGGAGGGGGGCCAGACATGACCGCGGCAGGGGGACCGCGGCGGCGTGGTGGACGTCCGTCGCGGTGCTCAAGAAAACCCGCACGCGCTCCGGGCCGGGGGGGGAAACCGCGCCGGTGCGCATGCGGTGATCAGAGTGTGGCACCCAAGGGCAGGTTGTCGATAACAAAGTGCAACGTATGCACGCAGGTGAGCGGATTGCGCCCGGCACGAGGACAGCCAGACGACCGCACAGCGCAGACGCCGCCCATTCCGGCGAATGCGCGTTCGAGCCGGGCATACCCGTGCACGGGAGACAGCCTCCGGCGGAGTCCATTTTCGCGTTCTCGGAAAGGAGTACACGAGAACCCGCCGGCCCCTCACGGCAGGCGCCGCGACGAAGGGAGCCAGGCACGGAACACCTGCTCATAAGTAAAGAGCCAGGACGAACAAGGCACACTGCCGCGAGAAAACCACCGGAGCGTGCGCCGCGCGCACGAGGCGAGAGGGCCCAGAACCTGCGCCGCGCGCATGGGGCGGCGCACGCCCCGACAGGACGCCGGGGTAAGCAGCGACCCTGAGGCGAGCAAGTAAAGAGACTTTAACTACCGAAGCACAAGGCTTGCAGCATTTTCGAGAAAGCTTTGCCTCGTGCGTCTCGGTCAATTTCTCCTTCTCCTTCCCGTCCTCGCCTCCGATTCCACCATTGCACAGGGCGCGATCCCGTATGGCGCCGCCGGTCGGCTCGACAGGGCGGCGCCAACAGCGCACGGCACGCCGCGGCAGCGCCAGGACCGCCCGCTCGCCGCGCCGCGCTGCGCCGCGAGACGAGCGCCCCCGCGATCGCGGCGCGACGTCCTTGACGCCGAGCGCGAAACGGGACTACCGAGATCCATCTGACAATCCACGCCTCGGGTGCCCTCAGGGCATAACAGGGAAGCCGGTGCGAAACCGGCGCGGTACCGCCACCGTGAGTGGGGAGCTGCTTCCGAAGACCACTGGGCCTCATGAACAGGCCTGGGAAGGTGGACGCAGCGCTGGGAGCTCGAACAGCTCCCTGAACCCATGAGCCGGGAGACCTACCCGAGCCCCCCACGAGGTGCAGCTTGCGCACGTCTTCGTGGCGTTCGGGTGCGGATCTCACCCGGAGCGCCGAAATCGGTCCCCACGGCCGTGCCGTGTCCATCGCCTGCGTGTTCCTGGCGACGCTCCTCGCGGCCCGGCCCGCGGCCGCCATGCACCTCGCGGAAGGCGTCCTGCCGCTCGGCTGGTGCGCGGTCTGGAACGCGCTCGCCCTGCCCTTCGTGGCGATCGCCCTCCACCTGCTCCGGCAGCGCACCCGGCAGGACGTCTTCTACAAGCCGTTCGTCGGCCTCGTCGCCGCCGCCGTCTTCGCGATCTCGTGCATGCCCGTGCCGGTGCCGACCGCCGGGACCTGCTCCCACCCGTGCGGCACCGGGCTCGCCGCGGTGCTCATCGGCCCCTGGATGGCCGTCCTCGTCACCGTTGTGGCGCTCCTCATCCAGGCCCTCTTCCTCGCGCACGGCGGGCTCACCACGCTCGGCGCCGACGTCGCGTCCATGGGCATCGCGGGCGCGTTCACCGGGTTCCTCGCCTTCCGGCTCGCGCAGCGCTGCGGCGCGAGCCTCTGGGTCGCGGGGTTCCTGGCCGGCGTGATCTCGGACTGGGCCACGTACGCGACCACGGCGCTCGAGCTCGCGCTCGGGCTCGCGGGCGAAGGGTCGGTGACGTCCATGTTCACCGGCGTCGCCCTCGCCTTCGTCCCCACCCAGCTGCCGCTCGGCCTCCTCGAGGGCGCCATGACCGCGGGGGCGCTCGTCTTCCTGCGCGCCCGGCGGCCCGACATCCTGGAGCGGCTCCGGGTCGTCCCGCTCGCCGCGGGGGCGTCGTGACACGGCGGGTCGCGCAGCGCGCGCTGCCCGCGTTCGCACGGCGCGCGCGCGCTGCGGCGCTCCGGCTCACCGCCGCGCTCCCGGCCGCCGCCGCGCTCGGGCTCGTCGCGTGCGGCAACGCCTCCTGGGACGGGGTCGACGAGGCCGTGATCCGCCGCGTCGCCGAGGACGCGGGGCGCCACGACACGGGGCCGCTGTTCGCGGGCTTCGAGGGCGATCTCCTGCTCTTCGCGTTCCTCTGGGCGGGGCTCCTCTCCGGCTTCGCCCTGGGCTACTTCTCGCGCGTGCTCTTCGTCGAGCGCGCCGGTCAGCCCGCCGGCGATCCCGGCGGCAAGCCCGGCGTTGAAGGCCTCCGTGCCGACTGACCTCCCCGCGCGGCTCCGCGACGTGGATCCCCGGCTCCGCCTCGGGGCCGCCGTGACCGCGTGCTGCGTCGCCGCGGGCGCGCGCTCGCCCTTCACGCCGGCCGCGCTGCTCGTCGTCGCGTGCGCTGCCCTCCGCCTCCAGGGCGTGACGGCGGGCGCCGTCCTCCGCGCGTTCGCGCCCGCCGCGTGGCTCGGGGGGCTCGCGGCCGCGCTCGCGCTCGCGCTCACCCCGGGGGAGCCGCTCCTCGCGGGCGCGCCGTTCCCGCTCGACGCCCTCACGCGCGAGGGGGCCGACCGCGCCGCGGCCATCGCCGCGCGCGTCCTCGCGGCGGCCGCGGTGCTCCGGTGGCTCGCCAGCGCCGCCGCGCCCGCCGAGATCGAGTCGGCGCTCGCCGGGCTCGGCGCGCCCGCGGCCCTCGTCGAGCTGCTCGCGCTCGCGCGGCGCTTCGCCGGCGTGCTCCAGCGCGCGGCCGACGGCGCGTGGAGCGCCGCCGCGCTCCGCGGCGGGTTCGCGCACCCGCGCGCCGCCGCGCGCTCGGCCGGCGCCGTCGCGGGCGTCGTGGCGCTCCGGACCCTGGAGCGCTCCGAGCACGCCGCCCTCGCGATGCAGCTCCGCGGCTACAAGGGAGAGCTCCCCGTCGCCGACCGCCGGGCGAGCGCGCCCGCCGCGAACCTCGCGTTCGCCGCCGCCGCCCTCGCGGCGCTCGGGCTCAGCGTCGCCGCCGGGGAGGCGGGATGAGCGCCATCGCCCTGCGCGCCCCCCGGATCGGCTACCGCGGCGCCGAGCCCGCGCTGCGCGACGTGCGCCTCGACGTCGCCGAGGGCGAGTCCGTGGCGGTGCTCGGTGGCAACGGCGCCGGCAAGACCGCGCTGCTCCGGACGCTCGTCGGGCTCCTCCCTGCGCCCGGCGGCAGCGTCGAGATCTCGGGCCGCCGCGTGGGCTCGCCCTCGGACGCCGTGGCCGCGGGCGCCGCGCTCGTGCTCCAGGACCCGGACGACCAGCTGCTCGGCGCGACGCTCCTCGACGACGTCCTGTTCGGCCCGAGGAACCTCGGCCTGCCCGCGCCCGAGGCGCGGCGCCGCGCCGAGGCGGCGCTCTCCGCCGTGCAGATCGCGCACCTCGAGGGCCGCGCTATCGAGGCGCTGAGCTTCGGGGAGCGCAAGCGCGCGTGCATCGCCGGGATGCTGGCGATGCGGCCGCGCGTGCTCTTGCTCGACGAGCCGACCGCGGGCCTCGACCCGGAGGGCGAGCTCTCCCTCTGCCGGACGCTGCGCGCCCTCGCCGAGCAGCAGGGGACCACGCTGGTCGCCGCGACGCACGCGGTCGATCTCGTGCCGCTCTTCGCGACGCGGGCGATCCTGCTCGGCGACGGACAGGTCCTCGCGGACGGGCCGCCGCGGGAGGTGTTCGCGCGCGGGGAGCTCCTCGCGCGGGCGCGGCTCAGGCGGCCCTGGGTCGCGGAGCTCTGGACCCGGATGAGCCCGTCCCCCCTGCGGGGCCACGCGGGCCTTCCGCTCACCCTGGAGGAGGCGCTCGCATGCATGACGACGGGCTCCTGCTGATCGGCCACGGCAGCCGCGACGCCGCGTCGAACGCCGAGTTCGAGGCGCTCGTGGCCGACTACCGCGCCTCGCGGCCCGGGATCGTCGTGCAGCACGGCTACATCGAGCTCGCGACGCCCTACCTCGCCGACGCGCTCGCGGCGCTCGCGGCGCGGGTGTCCCGGGTGGCGGTCGTGCCGCTCTTCCTGTTCGCGGCGGGTCACGTGAAGAACGACATCCCGCTTTCGCTCGAGCAGGCGCGGGCCGCGCACCCGGGCGTGCGCTTCTCGGCGGCGCGGCACCTCGGCGTGCACCCGGCGCTCGCGGAGCTCGCGTTCGAGCGCGCCGCGTCCGTGCTGCCGGACGACCCGGCGGCGCGGGCCCGGACGGCGCTCGTCGTGGTGGGGCGCGGGGCCAGCGACCCGGACGCGAACGGCGATTTCTGCAAGATGGCGCGCCTCATCGGCGAGGGCCGCGGGCTCCAGCTCGTCGAGCCGACCTTCATCGGCATCACGCGGCCCTCGGTCGAGGAGACGCTCGATCGCGTCGCGCGCCAGCGGCCCGAGCGCGTCGTCGTCCTCCCCTACTTCCTCTTCGCCGGCCGGCTCATGACGAAGCTCGCCGAGCAGGTCGATCGCTTCGCCTCGACGTACCCGTGGATCCGCGCGTCCCTCGCGCCCCA
This sequence comes from Sorangium sp. So ce590, assembly GCF_051521365.1. NCBI lineage: Bacteria > Pseudomonadati > Myxococcota > Polyangiales > Polyangiaceae > Sorangium > Sorangium sp. So ce590. The sequence continues at coordinate 369,329 of NZ_CP150346.1, read as the reverse complement.
CCTCGGCCTGTCGCGCGCGCTCTTCGGGCTCGTCGACGAGCGCGCGCGCCAGGCGCTCGCCGGCGAGTCGCCCCTCCCCTGCGACACGTGCATGTACCGCACCGCCATGCCGGGGCTGGCCCAGGAGGTCGGCGGGCTCAAGGCGATGCTCTACAGCGTGCGCCACACGCTGACGCACACGCAGGCGTCGAACCACCTGCACGCCCACCGCCCGCTGCGCAAGCACGTGCTCGTCTGCGGCAACGCCGACTGCGTGGACCGCGGCAGCCTGGCGCTGCTCGAGTCGCTGCGCCGTCGCCTGAAGCAGGCCGGCCAGCAGCAGCAGATCCGCGTGACGAGGACGTCGTGCATGGGCCGCTGCGGCGAGGGGCCGACGGTCGCCGTCTACCCCGACGGGGTGTGGTACCGCGGCGTCCGCGAGGAGGACGCCGAGGACCTCGTGGAGGAGCACCTGCTCGGCGACCGGCTTGTGGCGCGGCTCGTCGACGACATCATGCAATGAAGGACCGGTAGGAGAGAACCGATATGGCCTGTCACGAAATCGCCGCGCTCCGCCTGGGGCTCATGAACATCCTGGGCATCGACGACCCCGCCGAGCGCGCGCACGAGCTCGCCGAGCTCGGCCCTGCAGCGGAGGCGCCGGGGCCGGTCTCGGCGATGCTGCGCGCCGGAGATCTGAAGAACCTCTCACGCCTGTTCGAGGGGTCCCTCGCAGAGCTCCAGGAGAAGGTCGCGAAGACCCCGGCCGGCGACGCGAAGCTCGCCTACCTGCGCTCGCTCGTCATCCTCACGAAGCAGGTCGAGCTCGACCTCCGCGCCCAGGTCGACGGGCTCGGCCGGCTCTACCGGGAGCTCGAGGAGATGCACGACTTCGTTCACGAGATCTACCCGGCGGAGTGAGCGGAGCAAACCCATGGCTCAGGGCAACCCGAAGATCAGGATCGCCCACGCGACGCCGCTGGGCCACGGCGCCCGGCTGCTCCGCGTCGAGCGCGTCGACGGCGCCGAGCTCGGCTTCGCCGGCGGGCAGTACGTGATCATCAACACCGGCGTCACCCTGCCCGGCGGCAAGCTCGCGAAGCGGGCCTACTCGCTCCTCTCGAGCGACGCCGAGCAGCGCGCCGTCGAGATCGCCGTGAAGCGCATCGGCGCCGGGCCGGGGTCGAACGTGCTCAACGACCTCCCCGTCGGCGCCGAGCTCGAGTGGAGCGGCCCCTGGGGCAAGCTGCGGCTCCCGCCCGGCTTCTCCGGGCGCGCGCTCCTGATCGCCACCGACACCGGCATCACCGCCGCGCTCGGCATCGCGCAGAGCGCGGCCGCGGCCGGCGCGGCGCAGCTCGACCTGCTCTGGCTCGTCGAGTCCGAGGACGACTTCCTCTCCGAGCCGTTCGTCCGCGAGCGCCTCCCCGCCCCCGTCCGCCTCTCGGTCGCCCGCGACCTCCCCCCGGTCGGCCACCCCGAGCGGCCGGCGCGCGCGTGCGCGCTCGTCGGCGAGCAGCACCTCGCGGCCGGCCCCTACGACGCCGTGCTCTGCGCGGGCGACGGCGCCGTCCTCTACCCGCTCCGCGACCGGCTGGCCTCGCTCGGCGCGCCGGAGGGCAGCGTGCTCCTCGAGAGCTTCTTCAACAACCCCCTGAAGAAGTCTTTGTAATCGTTCAGGATCCTGGATGGCAGAGGTCCGGCCGAGAGACCCGAAAGGGCAGCGCGAGGGGTTCACGACGGGCGCGTGCGCGGCCGCCGCGGCCAAGGCGGCGGCGCGCGTGCTCGCCCACGGCGCGGCGGTCGACGCCATCGAGACGACCCTGCCGAACGGGCAGCGGGTGACCTTCCCGCTGAAGCGCTGCGACCGCGACGGGCCGCGCGCCACGTGCAGCGTCATCAAGGACGCCGGCGACGATCCGGACTGCACCCACGGCGCCGAGCTCGTCGCCGAGGTCGAGCTCCGCCGCGAGCCGGGCGTCGAGATCCGCGGCGGCGACGGGGTCGCCGTCGTCACAAAGCCCGGGCTCGGGCTGCCGGTCGGCGCGCCGGCCGTGAACCCCGTGCCGCGCCGGAACATCACCGAGATGGTCCTCGAGGAGCTCGAGGGCTCGGATTTCGCCGGCGCCACGGTCACGATCAGCGTCCCCCAGGGCGAGGAGATGGCGAAGCAGACCATCAACGCGCGCCTCGGGCTCATCGGCGGGATCTCCATCCTCGGGACGAGCGGGATCGTGAAGCCGTACTCGACCGCCGCCTTCCGCGCGAGCGTGGTGCAGGCGATCGACGTCGCCGCCGAGCGCGGCATCGCGACGCTCGCGCTGACGACCGGCGGCAAGTCCGAGGCGTACGCGATGAAGCTCTACCCGGAGCTCCCGGAGGACGCGTTCATCCAGGTGGGCGACTTCATCGGCACCGGCGTCCGCCACGCCGCGCGGCGGCGGATCGCCCGCGCGGTCATCGTCGGCATGATCGGCAAGCTCTCGAAGATGGCCGACGGCAAGATGATGACGCACGCCGCCGGCTCGGAGGTGAGCATGGAGCTGCTCGCGCAGATCGCCGAGGAGCTCGGCGCGCGGCCGGAGGTCGCGGCGGAGATCCGGCAGGCGAACACCGCGCGGCACGTGCTCGAGCTGTGCCAGCGCGAGGCGCTCACCGGCGTCGCGGGCGGGATCTGCCGGCGCGTCGTCGAGCACACCTCGGCCCACGCGGGCGGCGCCCTCGAGGTGCACGCCTGCCTCGTCGATTTCAACGGGGCGCTGCTCGGCCGGTACCCGGCCGGGGCCGCCAGCACAGACAGAGCGGAGGAGCCATGAGCGGTGCCAAGATCGGTGAAGACGCGCGCGCGGTGAACGACATGCGGCAGATGACCGCGCTCGGGCGCCGCATCGAGGACAAGAGCTTCGCGATCATCGACGAGGAGGCCAGGGGCCACGGCTTCCCGGAGGCGGAGTGGCAGGTCGTCCGCCGCGTGATCCACGCGACCGCGGACTTCGAGTTCTCGTCGCTCATGCGGCTCCACCCCGAGGCGATCGCCCGGGGGATCGAGGCGCTCCGGGGCGGCGCGCCGGTCCTCGTCGACGTGAAGATGATCGGCGTCGGCCTGAACGAGCAGCGGCTCGCGTCGTACGGCTGCAAGATCCACTGCTTCATCTCGGACGACGACGTCATCCAGGCCGCGTCGGCGGCCGGCTCGACCCGCGCGATCGAGTCGATGCGCAAGGCGCACCGGCTCGGCCTCCTCGACGGGGCGGTCGTCGCGATCGGCAACGCGCCGACCGCGCTGCTCGAGGTCGTGCGCCTCGCCCGGGAGGAGGGGGCGCGGCCGGCGCTCGTGATCGGCGTGCCGGTCGGGTTCGTGTCGGCCGCGGAGTCGAAGGAGGCCCTGATCGAGTCCGGGCTCCCCTCCATCGTCGCGCGCGGGCGCAAGGGCGGCAGCCCGATCGCCGTCGCGATCGTCCACGCGCTGCTGCTCCTCTCGGCGGACCCCCCGGATCCGACGCTGCCGTCCGGCCCGGCGGCCCCGGCGACGGTGGCGCGATGAGCGCGAGCGCGCGCCGCGCCGTGACCGTCGTCGGCATCGGCGACGACGGGTGCGCCAGCCTGTCGAGCCGCGCCGCGTCCGCGGTCGCCCGGGCCGAGGTGCTCGTGGGGGGCGAGCGGCACCTCGAGTTCTTCCCGCAGTTCCGCGGCGAGAAGATCGCCCTCAAGGGCGGGCTGTCCGCGGCGCTCGACCGCGTGGAGGCCCTGTCGGCCGAGCAGAACGTGTGCATCCTCGCCTCGGGCGACCCGCTGTTCTTCGGCGTCGGCGCGCTCGTCGTCCGGAAGCTCGGCGGCGAGCACGTCGAGATCATCCCGAGCCTGAGCTCGGTCCAGTGGGCGTTCGCGCGCACCGGGATCGCCTGGGACGACGCCGCGCTCGTCTCGGTCCACGGGCGCTCGCCCGAGGGGTTCGCGACGCGCCTCCGCCGGCTCTCGAAGGTCGCGGTGCTGACCGACGGGGAGAGCAGCCCGGCCCGCCTCGCCGCGCGCCTCCTCGAGCACGGCGATACCGGCTGGAAGGCGTGGGTCTGCGAGAGCCTCGCGGGCGCGGGCGAGCGCGTGCGCGCCTTCGACCTCGCCGCGCTCGCGTCGTGCGACGACATCGGGCCGCTGAACGTGCTCCTGCTCCTGCGGAGCGATCCCGTGTGGCGGCCGCCGCCGGCCGTCCCCTACCTGCACGAGGACGCGTTCGCGAAGCGCATGCCGAAGAACGGCCTCATCACGAAGCGCGAGGTGCGCCTGCTCTCGATCGCGTCGATGGCGATCCGCCCCGACGCGGTCGTCTGGGACGTCGGCGCCGGCTCGGGCTCGGTCTCGATCGAGGCGGCGATGCTCTGCCCCCTCGGGCGCGTCTACGCGATCGAGGTCGACCCGGAGGGCGTGGAGATCTGCCGGGACAACGTCCGCGCGCACGGGGTCGACAACGTGCGCGTCGTCGCGGGCCGCGCGCCCGAGGCGCTCGCGGCGCTCGAGGACCCGGACGCTGTGTTCGTCGGCGGGAGCAAGGGGAGCATGGAGGAGATCATCACGGCGGCGCTCGATCGGCTGCGGCCGGGCGGCCGGCTCGTTGTCAACGCGATCACGATGGAGAACGTGGCCGAGACGTACCGCGCGCTCCGGGCGCGGGGGCTCGATCCCGAGGTCACGCTGCTCTCGGTCTCGCGCGGCGTGCCGCTCGCGCGCTACATGCGGTACGAGGCGCTGAACCCGATCCACGTCTTCGCCGCGACGAAGCCCGCGAAGCCAGAGGACGCGGAGCGGGCGCAGGCGGCCCGGCCCGCGCCCGCCGGCGCGCCGGAGGCGTCATGAGCGGCCTCGGCAAGCTCTACGGCGTGGGCGTCGGCCCCGGCGCGCCGGACCTGCTCACGCTGCGCGCCGTGCGCGTCCTCGAGGCCGCGGACGTGCTCGCGCTCCCCCGCAGCTCGGACTTCGGCGCCTCGATGGCCTACCGGATCCTCTCCCCCGTCGTCCCCAAGCGGCCGGACCAGGAGCGGCTGCTCCTCACCTTCCCCATGAGCAAGGACCCGGATCGCGTCCGCCCGTACATCGACGCGGCCGTCGGCCAGATCGGCGACCGCCTCTCGCGCGGCCTCTCCGTCGCGTTCGCCACCGAGGGCGATCCGTCGCTCTTCAGCACGTTCGTCTATGTCCGCCGCGAGGCGCTCCGCCGCTTCCCCGGGCTCGAGGTCGAGGTCGTCCCCGGCGTCACCTCGGTCACGGCGGTCCCGGCCGTGAGCGGGCTCTCGCTCGCGGACGGCCAGGAGCGGATCGCCATCCTCCCCGCCACGTACGGCGTCGACGACCTGACCGACGTCCTCTGTCGCTTCGACACAGTGGTCCTGATGAAGATCGGCTCGGAGATGCCGAAGGTGATCGAGGCGCTCACGCGGGCGGGGCTCCTCGATCGCGCGGTGTTCGTGTCCAAGGCGACGATGCCCGAGCAGCGGATCGTCCGGGACCTCCGGGCCGCGCAGGGCGAGCGGGGCGACTGCTTCGCCATGGTCGTCGTCACGCGCGGGGAGCGGAGCGGGCTCCTCGTCGGCGAGGCCGAGGCCTCGCTGCCGGGCAGCTTCGAAAAGACATTTAACGAACAGGAGGCGCCATGATCGCCGCGCGCAAGCCCTACGCCGTCTACGCCATCACGCGCCACGGGATCGCCATCGCGCGCCGGCTCATCGAGGGCCTCCCGGGCGCGGACCTCTACGTGTCGCAGAAGCTCTTCGACGGGGCGCCGGAGGGTGCGAAGCCGCTCCCGCTGCCGATGGGGCCGCTGCTCAACGAGGCGTTCACGGCGTACGACTGCCACGTGTTCGTGATCAGCGTGGGCGCCGTGGTGCGGATGATCGCGCCGCTGCTCAAGAACAAAAAGGTCGATCCGGCGGTCGTTTGCGTCGACGACACGGCGCGGTTCTCGATCTGCGTGCTCTCCGGGCATGTGGGGCGGGGCAACGCGTTCACCGAGAAGGTGGCCTCGCTGCTCGGCGCGCTGCCGGTGGTGACAACGGCGTCCGACGCGCTCGGGACGCTGACGGTCGACATCCTCGGCCGGGAGCTCGGCTGGACGCTCGACGACCCGGACCGCAACGTGACCCGCGGCTGCGCCGCCGTCGTGAACGCCGCGCCCGTGCTCTTCGTCCAGGAGACGGGCGAGCCGTCGTTCTGGCCCGAGGACAAGCCGCTGCCGCCGGGCGTGCGCTACGCGACGTCGCTCGACGGCGTGGACCCGGACGCATGGGAGATCCTCCTCGTCGCGAGCGACCGCGACCTCGCCCGCTCGCACCCGGCGATCGTCGAGCGCGCCGTCGTCTACCGGCCGAAGAGCCTCGTCCTCGGCGTCGGCTGCGACCGCGGCGCGCCGCTCGACATGGTGGAGCGCGGGGTCGACAGGCTGCTCGAGGAGCACGGGCTGTCGGCGAAATCGGTGAAGGCGCTGGCGACGATCGACAAGAAGGCCGACGAGGAGGCGCTGCTCGCGCTATCGGCGCGGCGGGGGTGGCCGCTCGTCACGTTCACGGCCGAGGAGCTCGACGCGACCGAGGGGATCGAGAACCCGTCGGAGACGGTGAAGAAGCACGTCGGCGCCCGGGGCGTCGCCGAGCCGGCCGCCCTGCGCGCGGCCGGGGCCGCGAGGCTGCTCGTGCCGAAGCGGGCGTACACCGAGCCGGGCGTGGGCCGGTCCATGACGCTCGCCGTGGCGCGCGTCCCGTTCGCGAAGCGCACCATCGAGGAGAGCCATGGGTGACAAAGGAGTCCTGTCGATCGTCGGAATCGGCCCCGGCGCCGAGGCGCACGCGTCCCGCGCCGCCCTGGAGGCGATCGCCGCGTCGGATCTCATCGTGGGGTACACGACGTACATCCGGCTGGTGAAGCACCTCATCGAGGGCAAGGAGATCATCAAGACCGGCATGACCGAGGAGATCGGCCGGGCGCGCGCCGCTGTGGAGCGGGCGCGGGACGGCGGGCGCGTCGCGATCATCTCCTCGGGCGACGCCGGGGTCTACGGCATGGCCGGGCTCGTCTTCCAGGTGCTTCAGGAGATCGGCTGGAAGCGGGGCGAGTCGCCGGAGCTCCGCATCGTGCCCGGCATGACCGCGCTCAACGCGTGCGCGTCGCTCGTCGGCGCGCCGCTCGGGCACGACTTCTGCGCCATCTCCCTGTCCGACCTCCTGACGCCGTGGCCGGTCATCGAGCGGCGGCTCGAGGCCGCCGCCGCGGCCGACTTCGTCATCGGCCTTTACAATCCGGCGAGCGGGCGGCGCACGCGCCAGATCGTGCGGGCCCAGGAGATCATCCGCCAGCACCGCGCGGGCACGACGCCTGTCGCGCTCGTGAAGAGCGCCTACCGCAAGCTGGAGAGCGCCGTGCTCACCGATGTCGATCACTTCCTCGACTACGAGATCGGGATGCTCACCACGGTGCTCGTCGGCTCGACAAACACCTTCATGTTCGAGGGATACATGGTCACGCCGCGCGGATATACCAACAAATACACATGGGATGGGGAAGCGCTCCCGGGCCAGACGCCGGGGCGCACGCTGGTGGTCTCGGACGAGGGCGCCGCTGGAGAGGAGGTCTAGATGGCACGCGTAGGAAGGCTGGGCGGCGCGATCCTCGCCGAGACCCAGGGAGAGTATTACCTCATCGGCAACACAAAGGCGCCGGTCGACTTCCGGGAGGCGGGGTTCGAGCCCCCGGACGAGGTCGATCTCGTGAAGGGGGTCTATCTCCGGCTCGAGCCGCTCCGCGAGGTGAAGGTGGCGGCGCCGGTCCTGCTCCTCGACGTCGAGGGCGAGGATCTCGCGAAGAAGCTCGTCCAGCGCTTCGTGATCGACCGCAACGGCTCGGTGAGCGAGCGGCTCTGGCGGCTCGTCTACAGCCCCGACGACCCGCTCGATGACGCCGAGGCGCCGGTCGAGCGGGACGCGCGGTGGCTCGGGGATATCCCCGAGACCATCTGGCAGCTCGTACGCGACAACGTGCTGCGCTGCCTCTAGCTCCGCCCGTCAGACGTCCGGCCGGCATGACCGGACGTCTGCGCCGCTCCGCGGCGGCTTCGCGCGTCGCCGAGGCACCCGAGCGCCGTCGTCAGGGCTGGTAGACCGTCACATAGGGATCCCACGAATAGTCCTTCACCGCCGGGGCATTGCCGTTGCCCTTGTAGATGTTGAGATAGAAGAAGTAGGCTTCCCGCTGCTTGGTCCCAGGATCCTGGCGGCCCGGCAGCGTCGCGTTCGCCTGGATGTAGGGCTTGTAATCGGTGACCCGCTTGGCGGTGACGTCCTGCCCCTGGGTCAGCGGCACCCCGTCGTTCTGATAGGTCCAGATCGAGCCGTTGCCCTGGTAGGCCGTCCACTCCTTCAGCAGCGTACTCTGGTCCCAGGCGTAGTTGCCGACGGCGAGGACCGCGTAGGTGTCCTCGCTGCCCTGGGCTTGCATCACCTTCGGGAAGACGAACCACCGGATGATGTCCTGGTTGTTCACTTGAATGCTGAGCTCGTCCGTGCCCTGGCCATCAAGCACGATGCTGGGATCCGCGAACATGAAAATCTGCGAGCTGGGATCCCTCACGCCCTTCAGGATGCTTTCACAATCAACGATGATCATCACGTCTTGGGTGGCCATGGCTTCTCCTGTGTCTTGATGCCGTGTTGTCGCGGGGCGCGACGCTCGTCCTTGCAGCGTGTCTACCGCTCGGATGTGCTGTGTTCGCAAGGCTCGTGCCGGTGGGCGACCCAGGCGGCCAGGGCGGCGCGGGCCGAGCCGGCGGGCGTCGAACTCCCTCTCGGGCGGCGCAGGCCAGCGCCCGCACCCGCGCCACGAGGTGGCGCACCGATCGAAGGCCCGCGTCTCGGCGAGACACAGCGCGTCCCGCCCGCAAGCAGGCCCCGCTGACGAGGGTGGAGCCCCGGCGGCGCGGAGCCCGTCCGTGGGGATTCTGACGAGCGGCACCATCGAGCCGCCATCGAGGACGCCGCCCGCGGCGGCCCACTGTCCTGGCCAGTAAGGCCTTGCATCACCTGGTGAAGCAAGGCCGGCACCGCGAGGAGGCGGCGAAGCGCGCCCGGAAGCTCGGAGGGCCGCGCGTCCGCGGGCCTCCCGTGGAGCGAGCGCTCCTGCGCCGGGTGCCTCGAGGGCCGATCCGCATGGCACATCGCTTGCGAGCCTCGCGGCCTGTCGAGGCGAGGACCGGCGCGCCCATGTCTTTGGCGAGGCCCGGGTCCACGCCGGCACACGTACGGCCCATCAACGCCACTGCAGCCCTCAGCGCGGTTCGGGGCTGCTCAGCAGAGCCTCGAAGATCGACCGCCGTTGATCGCGTTCCTTGCGCACCCCGGAGACCCACCATGGCGATCACCGATACAGCGATCATCAAGTCTCCCTCGCCCTCGAGGTGCACCTGCGGGGGCGCTGCCCCTTCGCCGCGCCCGTCCGACGTCGCCGCGCTGGCCAGGCGCGCCTGCCGGCATCTCCCGCTCGTCCCCGCCGTCGCGCTGGTGCTGCTCCCGAAGTGCCCTTTGTGCGTGGCGGCCTATCTCGGGATCTTGGGCTCCCTCGGCGCCAGCGCTTGGCTGCGCGAGGCATGGGGGCTGCCGCTCGGCGCCGGGCTGCTCGCCTTCGCGCTCGGCGCGCTCGCGCTGCGCGCGCTGCGGAGCCAGGACCACCGACCTCCTCTTCTGGGCCTCGCGGGCGCGGCGGGCCTGCTCTGCGGGAAGTTCATTCTCGACGCGACGCCCGTCCTCTATGGAGGCGCGGCGCTCCTCTTCGGCGCGTCGCTCTGGAGCGTCCGCCTCGCCCCTCGCCGAACCACGTCCACCTCCCCCGGACAGCAGCGATAGCGCGCAAGAAAGAGAAGGATCGAAGACATGAGCACCAACGTAGGAACACGGTATTCGCTGACCTGGCTCCAGGACCAGTACGACAACCACAACAACAAGCAGCCTCTCGAAGACCTGGTGCGCGCCTGGCACGGCATCCAGAACCTCCCCCCGACCGATCCGAACTCGTTCTTCGTCCTGGGGGGCTATCATGGCGAGCCCTTCGTCCTGCGGGAGGCGGTCGAAGCGTTGCCGCAAGACGACAAATACGCCTATTGGGGAGGGTACTGCGCCCACGGCAACGTCCTCTTTCCTCTCTGGCACAGGGCGTACCTCTGGAGGCTCGAGAAAGCCCTTCAGAGCATCGTCCCGGGCGTGATGCTGCCCTTCTGGGATCAGACGGACCCGTACAACCAGGGGATCCCGCATATCCTGACGGACGCGATCTTCGACCACCCGACGCTCGGGCGGATCAAGAATCCGCTGTGCTCGTTCAGGCTGCCCACGTCGCTCTCCGACGACTACTGGGGGGACAACAAGCCCGCGATCGGCGATACGTCGCCGTACTACAAACCCGCCGGCTATAAGACGATGCGGTACCCGTACTCCGGGCTGGTGGGCAATGAGGCCGACAAGGAGAGGTCGGCGAAGCACAACCAAGAATACGAAGATTATCAGACAGCGGTCTCCATGCTCAATCAAAATGTCAAGGATTGGGTCAACATCGCGCCTCAGACGCCCGACGGGATGGGCTCCGGCCCGGGCATCCGCCTGCAGTACATGGACTGCCTGGACGCGCCCAACTACACAGTGTTCTCCAACACGACCTCCGCCAGCGCATGGAACCTCACCGTGCCAAGCCAGACGGCGGTGCCGCTCGAGTCGCCCCACAACGATGTTCACCTGGCCGCCGGCGGGTTCGACGCGCCGCAGATCTACGCCCAGCTGCGCGCGGGGCGGGTGCCCGGGGCGAACGGCGACATGGGCGAGAACAACACGGCCGCGTTCGATCCGATGTTCTTCTTTCACCACTGCAACGTCGATCGCATGTTCTGGATCTGGCAAAAACTCCACGGATCGACGAACAACCTCGAAATCATCCCCAACTACCCAGGCACGAGCTCGAGCGACAGCCAGGGCCCGACCCCTGCCATCGCGCCGGGGACGCCGCTCAGCCTCGACACGCCGCTCAACCCGTTCGGCAAGACCGGCAAGGAGTGCATCAACATCGAAGAGCAGCTCGGCTACAGGTACGGGAAAGGCTCCTTGGACGGCGGCGGCCTGCAGAAGAGCGCGCTGGCGGCCAAGAAAGGGTTCAGCGCCAAGAAGCTCGTGGTCCGAGGCATCGATCGCGCGCAGTTCCAGGGCTCGTTCCTGGTGACCGTCACGGCATCCGTCCCAGACGCGAGCGGCAAGCCGAGGGAGTATCTCGTGGGGTACCACTCGGTCTTCAGCCGGTGGGACGTGCTCTCGTGCGCGAACTGCCGCACGCACCTCGAGGTCGTCGCGCACTTCCCCTTGCGCGAGATGCCGGAGGACGAGGTCGGGCGCGCCGCGTTCAACATCGCGGTCCACCACCGTGACGAGGTGCGCCCCGGGAGCATCAAGACCCGCTCGACGCTCTCCCGAGACATCAAGGTCACTTACGAGATCACCGACTGAAGGGCAGCGCTCGGCGGAGCTCCGTGCACCAGCGCTCGATCAGCACCGCTCGGAGCAACGCTCCTGCGCCCGCAAAACCGAGGCGCGCGGCGTAGGTCTCCAGATCCTCCGGGACCGGCTTGCCGAGCCGCTCGGTGAAATACCACCGCCACAGCGCGTCCGCGTCGTCCACGCCGCTGCCCGCCAGATCCAGAGCGTCCAGCCCCTCACGCTCCATCACCGCCTGCTTGGCGCGAGCCTGCTGCGCGAGACGCCCGTAGCAGCCCATGGCGCGCAGCTGGTCGACGAGGTGACGGCGGACCTCCGGCTCGCACACGGCGGCCGTCCAGCGGCGCTTCGCTTCTCGCGCCATCATGTCGGCGAAGGACCTGGCGTCGAGCCCCTGCTCGCCGAGCCACGCGCGGGTCGAGGGCCCGGTGTACAGCCCTCGCTCGCGCCGGAACTCCATGGCCGTGCGTTCGAGGTGTGCAGGGCCGATCTTCACCCCGTTGCGCTCCGCCGCCTCCTCGGCGAGGCCGCGCAGCAGGGCGCCCTGGACCGCGAGGGTGTAGAGCGGCTCGTCCCCGAGCAGGCGCAGCTCGTCGAGCAGCGCGTCGAAGTCCGCGCCGGGGTCGAGGTCGAGCCGGGTCGCACGCATGCGCTCGACGGCCCGCTCCCAGACGTCGGTACGCTGGAAGACGAAGCCGGGCTCGAGCGGTCCTCGATGCCGGGCGCGGGCGGCCTGCATGGCCTCGAGCAGGGCGAGCGCGTCGAGGCGCTTCTGGTCCACGCGCCCGACGGGGAGCCACCGCTTCAGCGCGTCGAGCATGTCCGGGGCCTCCTGCGCGGCCCGGGCCGCCTGGAGCACCGCTGGCCAGGTGCGATCGGGGTAGAACAGGGCCCTGGCGATGGCGACGAGCCGCTCGGCGAGCGCCGGATCGCAGATCGTCGCCTCGACGGCGGCGGCGAGCGTCGCGCGGATGTTGACGAGGGCCTCCGACGTGCGCCGATAGCCCTCCTCGGCGGAGGCGTGCGCGAGCGCGACCTCATCGTCGGCGTCGAGCGCGCCCGAACGAAATTGCTCGAAGATCCGGCCCACCCCGACCATGCCGAAGTCGGCCAGCTCGGCGGCCCGGAGCGCGCCCATGCTCGATGCCCCGAACACATGGACGCCCTGGGACATCGCCCAGAGGATCTCCTTGTGCCAGACCGCCGGGACGCGCTCGAAGAAGCCGTCCACGATGCCAATCCCCCACGGCCGCTCGCGCGCGGCCCGGTAGACGTCTCCCTGGGCGACGGGCGGCAAGACCCGCAGCTCCGGGAGCGCGGGCACCTCGGCGGGCGGCAGGCTGGGCCCGGTGAACAGGACGATCACGACGACGCCGCCTGCGCGCGCGGTCCAGGCGTGTACCCGGGTGCATCCCACATGCTCTCCAGCCCGGGCACGACGACGCGGACGACGGGCAGCCCGAGCTCGGGCCGCGTGAGATCCACGACCGCGACCTGGCGGAGCCCCGCGCCGCGCAGCGCCGCGAGCACCGCGGCGAGATCCTCGTCGAAGCGCTCGCTGAACCCGTCGCTCACTTCGCCGAAGGAGCGCCACGGCCCCTCGAACCGCTCGATCTCCGCGCGCGCCGCGGCGATGTGCGGCGGCGACCGGAACAGCTCATACGAGGTCCGGTCGACGTCGTCGCGCGCCCCCGCGATGGCGGTCAGGCGGCTCTGGGCGGCCTCGGTCAGGGCGCGCGCGAGGGCGACGGCGCGGGAGCGGTGGCACCCCTGACCGCCGCTCACGTAAAGGACGCGGCCCGGGTGAGGCACGCGGTCGACGATCTCCGCCACGAAGACAGGCAGCCCTATATCGCTGCTCGCGTCCCACACGCCCACCGCGATGTCGGCACGAGCGAAGCGGGCCAGCACATCGCGGCAGGTCGGATCGTCCACGGTGCCGAGGTCCAGGCGCGTCCGCGCGCGGCGCGCCGGCCCGGCCGCGCGCCACAGCGCCACCGCGTCGCGCTCGATAACCTCGTAGAGCCCGTGGAGCACGGCCTCGAGCCGGTGGTTGCCCGAGGCGAGCCCCGTCGACGTGGTCAAGAAGCACCCGCTGCCGGGCGGGAGCGGCACTGTGTAGTCGGCGTGGACCACCTCGAGCGGCACCCACAGCGGGCCGCCGCTCATGATGTCTTCGCCCTCGATCCAGAGCATCTTGTGATGGGGGTGGAAGGAGCCGATCGAGAGCCGCGGCAGCCCGGCGAGGTCGACGAGGCGGCGCCGCGCCGAGAGCTCCGCGGCGGTGCAGAAGAGCAGCGGCTGCAGGATGTGCTCGGCGTGCCACTGCTCGATGGCCTCCATCAGCCCGGACGCGCGCGCCGCGTCGATGGCGAGCCCTTTTCCCTGCGAGACCGACACGGATCGGGCGTTGGGCCGGCACACCATCACCACCGGGATCCCGACGACGTCCAGCCCGGTGACGTCGGCGACCCGGGTGATCCCCATGGCGCGCGTCATCGGGAGCACCCGCTCGACGGTCTCCGCGGGGCTGACAAGGCGGTGCGTGCCCCGGAGAAAGGTCTTGTGCGTGGAGGGCCGGGTCATGTCGTCGGGATCTCGCAGCGAGCGGCGCGCGCTCAGGCGCCCACGGCTACCGGCGCCTGAAGCTGGTCAGGTTGACCAGGTAGGTGCCGCAGAAGTCCGTGGACACCGGTACCTTCTTTTGCCCCGTCTGCGCGTCCGCATCGACCAGCTGCTCGACATCCGGCTCGTCCGCCACGTGTCCTATCTGCGCGCCCATATCGACCAGCTCCGTGCACCACGATTGCACCGAATCTGCCGGCCTGCGGTTGCGCCGCTTCGTCAGCACGTCCGATGACACCTCGTAATACAGGGTCTCGGTGCCCGCTTTGTTCGGCACGGCGACGATCATGTTGAAACCCCAACATTGGTCGTCCGGCGCATCTCGATCGACCTTCGTGTTCTCCTCTGCCCCGCTGGTTGCGCTCTCATCCTTCATCGTATCCTCCTTTGTCACGTCGGTTGCTGCCCTGTCGTAGATGCCCCGGAGCCCTCGCCGGTGCTCGGTGGGCCGGCGCCCCACGACAGCAGCGCGTCGGCTTCGCGGGCGTCCGGGATGCCGGTGATGCCCGACCGGAGCCGGCGGAGCCGCTCGATGTCGTCGAGCTCCACGCGCCCTTCAGCCCTGCGCAGGCGCACGAGACCCGCCTGCGCGCGCAGCGCGAAGAGCCGGGCGCCCTGCGCCTCGGCCATGTCCCTCGCGCGCGCGAGCGCGGCCTCCGCCTGCCCTGCGTCTCCCCTGGCCCGCCACACCTCGCCGAGCAGCCGGTAGAGCTCGGGATGGTAGCAGCGCTCCTGTGTCGTGAACGCCTCGTCGAGCGCCTCGCGGGCGCCCTCGATGTCGCCGGCGGCCAGGCAGGCGTCAGCGAGGTGCGTGGCGTAGAAGGTGGTGACCATCCCCGAGCCCATTCGCCGCCAGCGCGCGATGGCGGCTCGGACGCGCTGGAGCCCCTGCTCCGCCTGTCCCGTATGGACCATGGCCCAGCCCCCCAGCGCGTCGGCGAGCACAATGAACGCGGGGAATCCATGCTCTGCGGCGACCTTCCCCAGCGCGTCGGCGTACCGCTGCGTGTCGGCCACCTCGCGCCTCAGGTGGTGGATCCACGCGCCGATCTGATAGGCGATGGCGATGGTGAAGGGGTGCCCCGTCGCCTCCGCCGCCGCGATCGCGTCCTCGTAGATCCGCACCGCGCGATCCGGCTCGCCGCAAATGCACGCGCTCATGGCGTGGGTCACGCGCACGACGATGCTCGGATTCCAGCCATAACGCGCCATGTAGACGGGCAGCTGCGCCGGCTGGTAAAGCTCGATGACACGCCGGTGGTGAGGCTCGCCCGCGTCGTGGTCCCCCAGCCACGTGGTCACGTTCGCCAGGATGAGCGACGCCTGCGCGAGGGCGACGACGTCATTCATGTCCTCCGCCAGCCTCGCGCACTGGCTCGCGATGTCCCTGGCTGCCGTGAGATCGCCGCGGAACAGCGTGAACATGGCCATGCCGTGCAGCGCCTGGCTCCCCCGCTCCTGCTCGCCCGTCTGCGTGGCGAGCTCGACGGCCCGTTCGTAAATACTCTTTACCTCGGGCGCCGACCAGCCCTTGGTCGTGATCAGCGCCGGCATGATGATACCGTTCAACCCGAGCTCCATCTCGGCTCGCTCGTGCTCCTGCGCTATGGCCGGCAGCCACTCGATGGCCTGCCTGGCCCCGGTGATCGCCTCCACGTACGCCGACCGAGCCAGCGCCGCCTGCGCCGCCTTCTGCGCGTAGCCCACGGCCTCGCGCTTCTGCTCCGCCGCCGCGTGATGGTGGGCGAGCAGATCCGGCCGCGTCCGGACCACCTCCGGAAACCGCTCCTCCAGCGTCGCAGCGATGCGCGCGTGGACCCTCCATCGCGCGCCGGTGGACAGCGACTCGTACGCCGCATCCCGCACCAGCGCGTGCTTGAACATCCCCACCGCCTCCTTGCCCCGCCGCCTGCGCAGCACGAGCCCAGCCCGCATCAGGCGCTCCAGATCTTCCGCCACCGCCGCCGGGCCGAGCGAGCTCGCGGCCGAGAGCTCCTCGACGCTGAACTCCCGCCCCAGCGCCGCCGCGAGCTGGGCCGTCTCCTTGGCGCGCGCGAGCCGATCCAGGCGCGCCGTGAGCAGCGCCCGCAGCGTCCCCGGGATCGCCGCGCCCGACAGCGGCCCGGTGAGCTCGTAGCGATCCTCCCGCTCCACGAGGAGCCCCGCGTCGACCATCATCCGGAGCAGCTCCTCCGCGAAGAGCGGCACCCCGTCGGCGCGGTCCGCCACCTGCTCGATCACGGCGGGAGGCAGCGCCTTGTGGCCCAGGAGCCCGGCGAGCATCTCCTCCATCGGCGAGCGCTCCAGGCGGCTCAGCGGGAGCAACAGCACATCGGCCGTCGAGAACGACGGCGAGAACGCCGGGCGCGCCGTCATGATGACGCACAGGGGGACCGTGATCGCCTCGCGGACGAGCTGGCCGAGGAACTCCATCGTGGTGGGGTCGGCCCAATGCAAATCTTCGACCAGCAGGAGGACCGGCCGCGCGTCCGCCATGGCGAGGAGCAGCGACGCGATGGCCTGGAGCGTCAGCTCCTTCTGCCGCTGCGCCGAGGCGTCGAGCGATGCGTACGGCGCGCCGATGGGCAGGGAGAACAGCGGCAGGAAGAGCGGCATGGCCTCGGCCGGCGTGAAGCCGTGGCCGGCGAGCTCCCCGGCGAGCCGCGCGATCTTGCGGCCCTCGTCGAGCTCCTGATCGAGCCCGAAGGCGCGCTCGATGAGATCGACAACCGGACGGAGGGGGCTATTTCGCGTATCGGGCGAGCACCGCGCTTCGAGGAACGTGTGGGGCTCGTGCGCCAGCCGGCGGCGCAGCGCGCGCGCCAGGCAGCTCTTGCCGATGCCGGCCTCGCCCATGATGAGGCTCGCGTGGCCCACCCCCTCGCACGCGCGGCGCCACCGCTCCACGAGGAGCCCGAGCTCTTGAGCTCGGCCGTACAGCGGCGCCCTCGATCCGTCGGGGGTCGGCCACCCCGCCGCGTCGCCGTGTTCCTGCCGGAGGCGGAAGGTCTCCACCGGCGCCGCGATCCCCTCGATGGATCGGGCCCCTTCGCTCTCGAGGTCGAAGGAGACCCGCAGCAACGTCTGCGACGCGGCGCCGACCGTCACGGATCCCGGCGGCGCCAGCGAGGCGAGCTGCGCGGCGATCCGCGGCGTGCTGCCGGCGACGAGGCACGCGCCCTCGAGATCCCCCAGGCTCCCGTCGACGACCGGACCGGTGTGGAGGCCGACGCTCACCTCGATCAGGGCGCCCTGCGCGGCGAACCGCTCGTCCTCGGCCTGGACGGCGCCGGCCATCGCCAGCGCCGCGCGGGCGGCGCGCTTGGCGTCGTCCTCCGCCGCGCTGGGGTAGCCGAAGTAGATCAGCAGATCGGCGCCGAGCGCCGCGGCCACGTACCCGCCGTGGCGGCGCCCGACGCCTGCGCAGAGCGCGAGCGCCGAGCGCAGGGGATCGTCCAGCGCCTCGACGTCGAGGGCCTGCGCGGCGGCGGCGCGCGCGCTCACGTGACAGCAGAGCGCCGTCAGCTGCCGGCGCTCGCCGTCGAGCGCGGGCGCCCTCCGCCGGTCGGGCGACGTGGCGACCGTCGCGATCGAGGAGAGCGACCGCGTGTCCCCGCCGGACGGGGAGCCGCCGGCGCCGAGCATGGCCTCGCGCGACACGCCGCGCAGGCTGCAGGCCTCGAGCGCCTCGAACAGCCCACGGGCGTCGACATCGCGCGCGCCTTCGTCCTTGCGGAGAGCGCGGGCGAGCAGGTCACCGAGGGGGTGGCGCTCGAGCGCGGCGGGGATCGGGACGGCGTCGGGGCCGAGCAGCCGATAGAAGATCTCGGCCTCCGTGCCGCCGTACACCGGCTTGCCCGTCAGGCACTCGAGGAACACGAGGCCCCACGAGAACAGATCCGCGCGCGGTGAAGGCTCGGCGCCGCGCCACTGCTCCGGCGCGCCGTAGCCCGGCGTGCCCAGCGCGTCGTGGCTGCCGGTCAGGCGCGCGGAGCGATCGTCGTCGAGCGCGGCGCCGATCCCGAAGTCGAGCACCAGGGCGTTGCGGCGGGCGCCCGTGGGGATCACCATGATGTTGCTGGGCTTGAGGTCGCGGTGGACGACGCCCGCCGCGTGGGCGCAGGCGAGGGCGTCGAGCACCTGGAGCATCAGGTGCCGCGCCTCGGACGGCGCGAGCGCGCCCTCTCGCTCGAGCAGCGCGGCGAGGTTGTCGCCGGGCGCGAAGGCGAACGCTGTGTAGAGGGTCCCGTCCTCGATCTGCCCGGCGTCGACGAGCTGGACGATGTTGGGGTGGTGAAGCTGGGCGCAGAGCCGCGTCTCGCGCAGGAAGCGCGTGACCCGCCTGTCGGCCTGCGCGACGCCCCCCTGCTCGGCGAGGCGCAGGATCTTCAAGGCGATCGGCTGCCCGGTGGTGAGCTGGCGGGCCTTGTACACCACGCCGAAGCCGCCCTCGCCGAGCTTGGCCAGGATCTCGTACTGCCCCGCGAACGTGGTGCCTGGGACGGGTGCTGCACCGGTTGCAACGTAGCGCTGCATGCTCGATCTCAGGGTCGCCGGAGGCGCTCGGAGCGCGCCGGCACCTCGCTCCGTCAGGGATCCTTGTCGGCGTCGAGCACCGCCTGGAGATCCGGGTCGACATCACCCCCAAGCACGTCCAGGACCTCGCGCACCCGCGAGAGCTCGCGGCGCAGCGTCCGATGGTGGTTGCGGTTCTTGAGCAGCGGCTCCTGGCCGAGCAGCGTGAAGCCGTCGTCACGGTTGCCCGCCCGCTGCACCGCCGCGCCCAGGACCATGCCCCGGAAGGCGTCGGTCAGATCGAGCGGGAGCGGGGCGCCGCCGCCCCGGCGTCGCTCGGCCTCGTTCACGAAGCTGAGCGCCGCCCGCCAGAGCAGCTTGACCAGCGCGCTCGGCTCGGCGTCGGTGTCGAAGGTGAGCGCGCGCTCGACGTGGCGCCGCTGCATCACGAGATCGCCCCCGAGGCCGCTCTGCCCCGCGAGCTGGAGCGCGTAAGCGCGCCGGACGATGTTGTCGAGCTGCCGCAGGTTGCCCGGCCAGGGCGCGGACACGAGGAGCTTCATGGCCTCGGGCTCGAAGCGCGCCGTGCCCTTGCCGTCGGCCTCCTGGTGGCGCCGGTTCAACATGTAATCGGCCCAGCGCGGGAGCTCGTCGAGCCGCTCGGCGAGCGGGAGCAGCCGCACCGGCAGGACGTTGATGCGGTAGTACAGGTCCTCGCGGAAGCGGCCGGCGCGCACGGCGGCGCGCAGATCGGCGTTGGTGCCGACGAGGAGGCGCGCGTCGGCGCGGCGCTCCCCCGCCCCGTCATCGCCCAGCATCCGGTAGGCGCGCTCCTCGATGAAGCGCAGGAGGCCCGCCTGGGCCTTGAGCGAGAGCTTGTCGATCTCGTCGAGGAAGAGCGTGCCCTTCGCGGCGCGGGCGACCGCGCCTGGGTTGTCCTTGATCGCGCCGGTGAAGGCGCCCCGCTTCCAGCCGAACAGCTCGGCCATCTGCAGGTCCTCGGGCACCCCGAGGAGGTCCAGCGACTCGAAGGGCTGGCCCCGGCGCTGCGAGTGCTCGTGGCACCACCGCGCGAGCCTGGATTTTCCAGCGCCGGTCGGGCCGGTGATCAGAATGGTGTCGTCCCTCGGGGCGAAGGCGCGGAGCAGTTCGACCAGGTGCGCGGTGCTCTGACCGACGACCGGCAGGAACTCGTCCGGGCTCGCCGGCTCGTCCGCGCGAAGCGGCAGCGCGCGGGCGGCGATGAACGCCCCGGCGATGCTGGCGAGGATCTCCAGCCCCTCGTAGCACTCCGCCCAGGGGAGCTCCCGTCCGACGGCCCCCCTGGAGCTCGCCTCGAGGGTGATCATGCCGTCGACGCAGCCGCCGGGCGCGCGCAGCGGGACGACATGGACGTGGGTCGCATCGCGATCGAGCATGCGCCTGCGCGTCGCGTCGCCGGGCATGCCGGCCGCCTCCGACGGGTCGCGGAGCTCGATCGCCCCGTCCGGCATCCAGGAGCGGAGCGAGGCGCGCTGGACGTCGATCGAGACCGAACAGCGGTGCTTCTCGATCCAGCTCCAGACGCTGCCGGAGGTGAGATAGCCGGTGCCTTCGATGCGCGCGCCGCTCGAGCGGTCGATGCCGAAGAGGCGCAGGTAGCTGCCCTCGGGGCGGAGGTGGACGACGCCGCGCAGGATCCGAGCGCGGCCGGCGAACGGGCTGTCGGCGAGCGCCTCCTCGACGCAGGCGAACATGGCCTGGAGGACCGCTGTGGCAGCTTCGTCAAAGTACGTGGCCGACACGAGGCGGGGGACGAGCGAGATGAAGATCTCGTCACGGGATACGGTCACGGTACGGAGCAGATAAGCAGGAGAACGGGGGCGGGTCCAGGTGGAACGAGCAGGCTGGCGTCTCCCGCGGACGCAGCGCGTCCGGGCGGGACGCGAGCCCCCTCTCGACCCGGAAGCGGTGTGGCAGCGCCTGCGCCCTGCCCGAGGGAGCACGGGAGCCGCCACGGGTCCGAAAGGATTCGAATCAGCGGTCGCCAGCGACTTGTGGTTTGCGCACGGCCCCGAATAGAGGAGATCCCCGGCGAGGAACGGCACGTCCCCGATACCGAGGCCAGCGCGCAAGTCCGAGACGAGCGTCCCCTTGACCCCGGGGCCGCCTCATCGTTGTGCGACGACGTACGAACCGGAGGGCTCAGACGTTCTCACGATCGGGCGCTCGCGCGACCGGCGACTCCGCCGCGCTGAAGGCCGCGGCCGCCTGGAGGCTCGGCGCCGCCTCGGCGGCTCCCGCGGAGGCACGCCGGGTGCGCCGTTTTGTCTGCACCATGTGCACGATCTGGTCGAGGATGACGGCGACGAGGATCACGGCGCCGATGATGATGAACGTCCAGTTCGGGTCCAGGCGCCAGATGCGTCGTATGCCGTCCGCGTCCTCGTACGGCAGCTGGAACATGTTGATGCCGTTGTCGATGACGCGCATCACCGCGGAGCCGATGACGATGCCGAGCACCGTGCCTTCACCGCCGCGAAGCGAGCAGCCGCCGAGCACGGCCGCGGCGATCGCGTACATCTCGTACGCGACGCCGACCTGCTGCGACATCTGCCCGATGTACGACGCGTAGCAGACGCCAGCGATGCCGCCGAGGCCCGCCGAGATCATGTAGGTGGACGCCTCCACCCGCTTCACGTTGATGCCGGAGTACTCCGCTGCGTCGCGGTTGCCGCCGATCGCATAAACGTAACGCCCGAACACCGTGAAGTGCAGCGCGTAGGTCGAGAGGCCGATCACGGCGAGGAAGATCAGAAACGGATACGGGACGAGCGCGTCGCTGCCGACGTTGAGCAGCCCGCCGTTCGCGAGGTGGAGCAGCGGCGAGCCCCCGAGGCTCAGGGTGCCGCCCTCGGCGATGGTCTGCGAGACCCCGCGCAAGAACAGCATGCCGCCGAGCGTGACGATGAACGGCTGCAGCTTGAGCCGCGTGATCAGGAGCCCCTGGCCGAGGCCGATCAGCAGCGCCACGCCGAGCGCCACCGGAATGCCGATCCACAACGAGTAGCCCAGGCCGCCGACCTGGCTCGACGAGAGCTTCGCGATCAGGACGCCCGTCAGGCCGATCACGGACCCGATCGACAGATCGATGCCGCCGGTGATGATGACGAAGCCGATGCCGATCGCGAAGATCCCGAGCATCGAGATCTGCCGCAGGGTGTTGATCGAGTTCGACTGCCCGAGAAAATCCGGGTTCGAGATGTAGAGCCCCAGGCACATCACGACGAGCGCGATGGTCATGCCAAGCTCGCGCCTCACGACAAAGCCTCCACTCCGGCGTGGCCCGTCATCAACGTCGCGACCCGCTCCTGGCTGAGCCGCTCCCGCGGCAGCACCCCCTTGATGCGCCGCTCGTGCATGACGGCGACGCGATCGCTCATTCCGATGATCTCTCCCATGTCCGAGCTGACCATCAAGATCGTGATGCCTTCATCCGCGAGGGCGGCCATGTGGCGATAGATCTCGGCCTTGGCGCCGACGTCGATCCCGCGTGTCGGCTCGTCCACGATGAGCACGCGCGGGCTCATGGCCAGCCATTTTCCGAGCACCACCTTCTGCTGGTTTCCGCCGGAGAGGTTCGCGACGCTCTGACGAATGCCAGGCGTCTTCGTCCGCAACCGCTTCACCTCCGATTCGGCGACGCGGCGCTCCGTCTTCCTGTCCAAGAAGCCCCAGCGGTTGTAGTTGCCGATGCTGGGCAGGGAGGTGTTCTCTGCGACGCTGAGCGGCAGCACGAGGCCGTGCCGCTTGCGATCCTCCGGCGCCAGGTAGACGCCGCGGTCGATGGCGTCCCTGGGTCTTCGAGGAGCAAACGCCTCGCCCTCGAGCGTCATGCGCCCGCCGAGCGCAGGAGCAACCCCGAAGATCGTCTGCATGAGCTCGGTGCGGCCCGAGCCGACCAGGCCGGCGAAGCCGAGGATCTCCCCGCGCTCGGCCGAGAAGGAGATCGGCGCCGGCGCGCCGGGCACGACGAGGCCGTCGACCACCAGCACGGGCTCGGTCGACCTCCGCGGCCGTCTCTGCGGGAAGTAATGCGTGCTCAGCTCGCGGCCCACCATCATGGCGACGATCTTTTCGTGCGTCGCCTCTGCGCGCGCGAGGTCGCCGACGTGGCGGCCATCGCGCAGGACCGTCACCCGGTCCGCCAGCGCCATGACCTCTTCCATCCGGTGCGAGATGTAGACGATGCCGATACCGTCCGCCCGGAGCTTGCGGATGATCTGGAAGAGGTGCTCGGACTCACCGCTCGTCAGCGACGAAGTCGGCTCGTCCATGATGATGATACGCGCGTCCAGGGCGAGCGCCTTGGCGATCTCGACCATCTGCATCTGACCGGCGGTCAACACGGACACCGGGGTCGAGGGCGGGAGCGCCAAGCCCACGCGCTGAAGCAGCTCGTGGGCGCGGGCGTACATGCCGCCCTTCGGCAGCGGACGGAGGAGCGTTCTGGTCCCGCCGCCTTCGTTGCCGAGGAAGATGTTGGCGGCGATGTCGAGGTTCGGCGCCAGCATCAGCTCCTGGTGGATGAGCGCGATGCCGAGGCGCTTGGCGGCGCGCACGCTCTCGAGGGTGACCTGCTTCCCTCCGATCCGGATCTCGCCTTCGTCGGGCTGCTGGGCGCCCCCGAGGATCTTCATCAGCGTGCTCTTACCGGCGCCGTTCTCGCCCATCAGGGCGAGCACCTCCCCCGGATTCAGCGAGAGAGAGACGCCCTGGAGCGCCACCACGCCGGGGAACCGCTTGTTGATCGCGCTCATCGCGAGCAGGCTCGGTAGCGCCGCGGCCACGCTCACCTCTTCATCTCGGCGAGCTTCTGCTTGAACTCCGCCACGTTGGCCTTCTCGATCACATCGATGCCGGTGTCGATGCCCTTGCTCGCCGGGATCTGCGCCATCGCCGCGTCGGGCTTCGTCGCGAGCTCATGCGCCCACTTGCTCGCCATGTAGCCGAACTGAAACGGCTTCTGGACGACCGTGGCCGAGATCGTGCCGCTCTCGATGGCCGCGAGCGTCCCCTCTTCCTCGTCGAACACGGCCGCGAGGACCTTGCCCTTCTTCCCGAGCGCCTCGATGGCCGCCGCGATGGCCGGGCCGTTGTAGGACCACAGGCCTGCGACGAGCTTCAGGTCCGGGTGCGCATTGATGATGTCCTCCACGTTGGAGCGCGCCTTCGCGCGGTCCGTATTGTCCTCGCGCTTGTCGACGATCTCGATGTCCTTGCCGGCGATCGCGTCCTGGATGCCCTGGAGGCGCTGCTTCGCGTTGTCGGCGGACAGCATGCCGACGAACACGGCCATCTTGCCGCCGCTCGGGAGGAGCTTCACGATGTGGGCGCCGAGCGCCTTGCCGGCCTCGTAGTTGTTGGTGCCGATGTAGAGCAGTCGGTTCGACTTCGGGGCGTCCGAGTCGAACGTGATGAGCTTGCTCTTCTCGGCCGTCTTGTTGAGCACCGGGACCTGATCGCCCGGCGCGATGGCGCTCACGGCGATAGCGTCGTAGCCCTGACTCGAGAGGTTCTCGAGGATCTGGTTCTGCTCCTCCGTGGTGCCGTTCGGCGGCATCTTCACGTCGACCTGGACCTTGCTCTCTCGCTCATACTTCCGGACGCCTGCCTGAGCGATCTTCCAGAACTCGCTCGCGTTGTTGGTGACGAAGGCGAGCTTCACCGTCTTCGGCTTCGAGTCGGCCCCCTCGGCGGGCGCGGCGCCCGTCCCCTCGGTCGTCTTGCCGCACCCCGTGATCGCGAGCAGCGCGAACAGGGAGAGCGCTGCGATCGCCCAACCGTTGCCCCAGGACTTCGTCTCTTTCACGGCAGGTCTCCTTGCTGATTCACTCTTGAGCGCGTGGACACCCTGCGTGGCGTCCACGACCCGACAACGCTGACTGCCCTGAAGCGCGCGCGTGAAGCCACGCGCGACCCCGCCCGTACCGATGACACCGAAACAGAGCATGGCCGCCTCTCTCACTCCGCCGTGAAGCGGTGAATCATTGATTCCCGGAGTAGAAACGTCCCCCCAGGAGGCGGCCAAGAGATGCCCGCCCGGGCGCATTGTTAGCGTTCACATTTTCGGTGTCAACTCCATTGGAAGGACCATGGGTATCCTCGAGCCCGAGGGAGGACAAGGCCATCGGGTCCTCCGGAGCGCCGCGTCGAGAGGAGCGGGCGCCGCACCGCGGTCATCTCGAGCCGTGCGGTCCGACACCCAGGCTACAGCGACCTGGACGCTCAAGCCGGCATGAACACGCCCGGGAGCGCCGTCGTGTGGAGATCGGAATCCCCGAGAACGAAGTCCGGGACGCCGAACGCCCCCGCGCACGCCATCCACAGGTCGTTCGTCGAGCGGAGGCCGCGACCGCCGCTGTCCCACACGCGCCCGCCGAGGAGCCCGGTGTTGGCGCCGCCGAAGAGCAGCCAGGGCACGTTGTCCCAGTTGTGCTTGCGGGTGCCGACCTCGGTCACGTAGGGGATGAGCGTGTTGTCGAGCAGCGTCCCGCCGTTCACGTCCTGGGTGGCCGCGAGCTCCTGCAGGAACCCCACCATTTTGTTGGCGTAGAACTCCTCCACGCGCGTGAGGAACTCGAGCGTATCTCGCGTGTCGGGATCATGGCTCGTCGTGTGATGGACCTTGAAGATGCGCGAATCCGGCGGCCACAGGTCGCCGAAGCTCACGTGGTTGGTCCCCGGGGCCCACTGGAAGGTCACCACGCGCGTCAGGTCGCACCGGAAGGCCGCCTTGATCAGGGCAAAGTGCAGGGCGCCGATGCGCGCGTGCTTCTCGTCGTCGCGCTCGCTCACGACGTGCGACGAGCTGTAAGGGTCGATGTACTCGCTCACATTGACGATCTCGGGCGGCTGCTCCATGCCGCAGAACGCAGCGTTGCGCGGGTCGGCATCGAACTCCTTTTCCACCTCGCGGATCGCCTCCATGTGGCCGTCCAGCATCTCGCGCTGCGCGCTCGGCGCAAGCTCGTGGAGCCGGCCGATGTCCTTCCTCGCGAAGTCGAGCACGCTCTTCTTCTGCCGGCGCGCCCTGGCGAGCGCCTCGAGGTTGTCGCTCGTCGGCCCCCCGGGCATCATCGTGCCGAACATCCGCTGATAGACGTCGAGCGGCTGGTAGTACGGCGTCATCGGGCTCCGCGGGCCGGAGTACGACATGTGGCGCGTCGACACCTCCGGCGTGTCCGCGCGCTTGTCGCACGAGATCTGGAGCGACGCGATCGGCGTCCCCTGCAGATCGGCCGACTGCTTCACGAGCAGCTGGTCGACGCTCGCCCCCTCGGCCATGGGGTCGTCCCCGCCGTTGCCGGGGTAGAGCTGCTTGGTCCGCTGGCCGGTCGCCATCAGGACGGTCCCGCGCTCATGGCCGCCGCCGACCGACCCCTCGTAAGGCAGCTTCAGGTCGCGCATCACGATCATCCGGTCACGCACCGGCTCGAACGGGCGCAGGATGCGGGACAGCGTGAAGTTGGTCCCGTTCCCCTGCGGCCACCAGCTCTCGTAGACGGTGCCCACGGGCCGCTGGACGATGAGGAGCCGCTTCGGGCTCGGCGCGCCTTCCGCGGTCCGCTCGAGGCCGCGGAGGATCGCGAACATCCCCGCGGCGGCGCCGATGCCCTGGAGGAAGCGACGGCGGGACGAGACATAGGGCAGATTGCGGTTCATGGTCACTCCTCCTCGGTGCGCTCGGTGAGCGCGCTCGAGCTCGCGATGGCCTTCACGATGGCGGGCAGGGTGCGCGCGCCCTCCGGCAACGCCTTGATCACGTCGTCGACCTGGCAGTCGACCGGCGAGAGCTGCTCGTCGTCGGTGCCGTAGGTGATGAGGTTCCGCGCGAGGCACGCGGCGAACTCCTCCCTTTGCGCGATCGCGCCGGCGAACTCGACAGCGTTCGCGTAGCTCTCGTGCAGCCCGAGGATCCCCCCGAGCTCGATGCGCGCGTCGATGGGCGCGCCGTCGAGCGTCTCTCGATAACGACCCAGCGGATCGTAGTTCTCGAGCGCCAAGCCGAGCGGGTCGATCCCCCGGTGGCATGCGCCGCAGGTGCGGTTCGCTGCGCGCGCCTCGGCGCGCTCTCGCTCGGTCATGTCGGCGTTGAGCAGGTCCGCGACCGCGCCCGCGAGGGTCTCCGGCGGCGACGCGAGCTTCGGCAGGCAGAGCAGCGCGCCTCGAATGAACAGCCCCCTCGCGACCACGCTCGTGTTGTCCGTGCGGGAGAGCGTCGCGAGGACGCTCGCTTGCGTGAGCAGGCCGGCGCGCTGGTCGGCGGGCAAGGTGACCGGCGCGAACTCCTCCGGCGCACCGGTATGCTCGACGCCGTACACCTCGGCGAGCGGCTCGTTCGCGAACGTCTCCCGCGACGTGAGCAGCTCGGAGACATCGGCGCCGCGACCCCAGAGGGTCGCGTCCACGAACAGCTCGGTCTCGTGGAACATGCTCGCCTGGAGCAAGGGACCGTATTCGGGGAACATCCCCGGGTCTTTCACCGTGCCGAACAGGTTGCTGATCCCCCACGCCGCGAGCAGCGTGGTGCTCAGGCTGCGCCGCGTCGCCGGCAGCGCGAGCAGCCGCTCGGTCTGCCGCGCCACCTCTGCGGGGTCGCGGATGGCCCCGGAGTCGGCGGCGGCCATGAGCTCGACGTCCGGCGGGTTGTCCGTGAGGAAGAACGAGAGCTCGCTGGCGAGCTCGTGCGGCGACAACCTCACGACGCCGTCGCTTCCCTTCTCGCCGAGCTCCGTCCGGTAAGAGAAGGAGGGCGACGCGAGGATGGCCTCGACGGCGAGCATCACGCCGCGCTCGTAGCTCTCTTCCTTCCCGAGCTCGATCACCCCCCACAGGTCCTCGAGCTCGATCGCCCCGAGCGGCCTCCGGAACGCCTCCGCCGCGAACCGGGTCAGGAAGTCGCGGGCGCACGCGTCATCCCCGTCCGTCGCGCAGCCGGTCACCTGCTCGAAGCGCCCTTCGAGGCTCTCCGCGGCGTAAGCGGCCGCGTCGAGCCGGGTGCGCACCAGCGATGTGCCGACGACGATCCCCTTCTTCATGAAGGGCTTTGTCCTCTCATCGGGCGCCTGATCGGCCCGCACGGCGGCGTCCCCGAGCAGCGCACGCACCGAATTCGTGAACTGCAGATCGGGGAGCAGCACGACGCGGCGCGCCAGCCGCGGCGCGCACTGCGCGTCCTCGCCGGGTTGCTCGCCGCCGGGTCGCTCGCCGCCGGGTTGCTCGTCGACGTTGCTCCCGAGGGTGCCCGTGCACGCCGCCGCCACGAGGGCCGAGGCGCACGCGGCGAGCCACGCCGAGCGGCGTCGCCCGCCGGAGCGCTCCCGGGCGGCCTGCCCCTCCCCCACGGCGGGGGACGCCGCGCGCTGAATCCAATCCCAAACCTGAGGTCGATGCATGTTCAAGCCTCCCAGCCTATCCCGCAGCGCGGGTGTCCGTTTGCCCGCCGACCGCCCGCCGCTGCCCCGGACGAGGTGCTCCACGTTCCCGGGACGGGCGCCGTATCCGACGAGCCGCAACCCACCCTACTCAATCCAACGAGAGCAGCGATTTGCGCTGCATATGAACGCACGGCAACCTCCACGATGCTACTTATGTGCTTCCAAGATTCCAGTGGACCGGTGCGCGTGCGGGTCGCAGGTGAGACCTCGAGCCCAGCGCGGGCAGGGCGCGAGCGAGCCCCCACGAGCTCGCGCCCTGCCCGCGCCCGCGACGGCCGAGCGAAATCAATGCAAAAAACCACCCCAATCCCAGGAACGAAGGGCGCCGGAGGCGCACGACACCCCCCACCCGCGGCAAAGCAGAAGGATACTTCGAGAGTCGATTGTGAACGTTCACATGACGGGTGTCAATCCAAATGGACCCCTGCGTGTCGCGATGCACGTGAGGGCTGTGCTGCAGGACCTGCGAGACCGTCCGGTACGAGACGCCGGCGAGTTTTGTCGACGTCGACCATGAACGCGGCGCGCTCCGCCTGCAGCGCGGCCGTGACGGTGCGCCGCAGCCAGCTACCCCGCCCGGGCGCGTCCCCCTCCCGCCCTTGCGAGGCAGGACGCAGCGCCCCTCGAAACGACGCGCTCGCGTGAGTTTGCCTGAAGGACCGGTGAGCTCGGCGGCATTCATGCGACAGGAGACGATTTCGATGAAGCTGTCCCAGCCCACGGCGGCCCGCGCGGGCGCCCCGAGATTCCTGGCCGTCCTTGTCTCGACGGGCACGGCGCTCGCGGGGTGCACCCCCGAGATCGCCGTCCTCGGTCGCGACATGGGCGCCACGACATTGCCATTGCCCGCCTCGTCCCCGTCCACGTCCACCGCCGTCTATGTGCCCATCAGGGGGCACGGATCACACGACCGGGCCCGAGGCGTTTTATCCGTGGTATCAAGACGACCCCACGGTCAACGTACCGATTCCATACGTCGTCCCTCTCAAGGCGAGCGAGCGCGGCTTCGGGCACTTCTGGGGAGAGGAGTTCTTCCCCATCGACGATCAGGGGTGGGGCAACGAGGGGCGGGAGCACGACTTCGGCTTCACGTACGAGCTCCACATGACGCGGACGGGGCGCGCGACGCCACCTCGGACCCAGATCCAGACCTCGCGGGAGTCCACGTGAGCGATGTCGTGGAGGCGAAGAGCTCGGGTGGCGCCGTGAACGACCCGTGGTGCGCGTCGGACAGGCGGTCGACATAGACCACATTGTCCGCGAGCGCGTGAACCGGCGGTTCAAGGACTCGCGCCCACGCCCAGCTCGGCCAGCAGCTTCGCTGCCTGTGATGCGCCACGGGGTCACCGAGGCCGACACCCTGAGGAGATCTTGATCTACGCTCCTCCCGATGCCTAGCGACGCTCCTGTCGATCTTTACTCGCTCGCCTTCACCTGCAGCGTCGACCCGCTGCTCTTGCTCGATGAGAGCGGTCGGATCCTGGCGCTGAACCCCGCCGCCGAGCGCCTCGCCTCCACGTCCGGGGCGACGGCGCGCGGAGCGCCGATCGATGAGGCCCTGCGGCCCGATCCGCCCCTCGGCGCGCTGCTCGAGCAGGTGCTCCGCGATCGCGCCCCGCGCGCCCTGCCGCCCGACCTCGCGCTCCACCTCGCGAACGAGCGCGTCGTCCTCGCCGAGGGGAGCCTCAGCCCGCTCGTCGACCCCGCGGGCGCGTGCGCCGCCGTGCTCCTCGCGCTGCGCGACGTGACCGAGCAACGCCGGGCCGAGCAGGCGGCGCGCGAGCAAGGAGCGCGCCTGCACGCGGCCGTCGAGGCGCTCGACGTCGGCTTCGTCATCTACGACAGCAAGGAGCGGCTCTGCTTCTTCAACACGACGTACAGATCGCTCTACCCCGAATGTGCCGCCGCCATCCAGGTAGGCAATACGTTCGAAGACGTCGTCCGCGAGGGCTGCCGGAACGGGCTCCACCTCCACAGCGGCCTCAGCGAAGACGCGTGGATCGCCGGTCGCCTCGCGGACCATCGCCGCTCCGGGGAGGTCTACATGCGGCGGTTCGGAGACCGCTGGCTCACCCTCAAGAGCAGCCGCCTCGCCGACGGCAGCGTCGTCGGCCTGCGGATCGATACCACCGAGATCAAGGAGACAGAGCTCGCCCTCGAGCGCGAGCGGCAGTTCATCCGCCTCGTGCTCGACACCATCCCGCTCATCGTCACGGTCAAGGATCGGGACGGCAAGATGAAGCTCGTCAGCAAGGGCTACGCCGATTTGTACAACACCACGCCGGAGGGGGCGGTTGGCAAGACCGTCGCCGATCTGCCGCCCTCCCACGCCGAGCTCTCCGTCATCAGCGAGATGGACCAGGAGGTGCTCGCACGCATGCAGCCGGTCTCGCGGATTCAACCCGTCTCGCGCCCGAACGGCAAGGTGCGGTGGATGTCCATCATCAAGGTGCCCCTCGTCGAGCAGGACGGCACGGCGCACGTCCTCGCCATCGGCACGGACATCACGGCGCAGCGGGAGCACGAGGAGCAGATGGCCGCCACCATCGCCGAGCTCGAGCTGCAGAAGGAGGCCATCGCCGATCAGCTCGCGGTCATCCAGCGCCAGCAGGCGCTCATCCGCGCCCTGTCCACGCCCATCCTCCAGGTCGCCGAGGGCGTGCTCGCCGTGCCCGTCATCGGCGCGCTCGACGACGCGCGCGCGTCCGACGTCACCGGCAAGCTCCTCGACGAGGTCGTGCGCACAGGCGCTCGCTTCGCCATCATCGACGTCACCGGCCTCGAGAGCGTCGACGCCGCGACGGCCGACCACCTCGTCCGCATCGTCCGCGCGATCCGCCTGCTCGGCGCGAGCGGCGTCCTCACCGGCATCGGGCCCGCCGTGGCCCAATCCATCTGCGGCCTCGGGGTCGACCTCTCCGGCGTCACGACGCACGGCAACCTCCGCGCCGGGATCGAGGTCTGCCTCCGCGCCCTGCCCGCGCGGCGCTGAGCACGGACGGCGCGCCCCCTCCTCGGCGAGGGCGACGCGGAGAGGCGTGTCGCCTGGAGGAGGAATGGATCCCTGGCGTTCGCTTCACGACCGCTCTAGCTTCGCGCGCCAGCGCTCCCCGGCAGGATGGCCGGCGCACGAAACGAGGAGAGAACCCCCATGCGCGTCTACATCATCGGCGCGGGCCCAGGCGACCCCGGGCTCATCACAGTCCGCGGCGCCGAGCTCGTCGCCCGCTGCCCTGTCGTCATGTACACGGGCTCCCTCGTCCCGCGGGAGATCGTGGCCAGCGCGCGGCCGGACGCCCGGGTCATCGACTCCTCCGGCATGACCCTCGACCAGATCGTGGCGGTCTTCGTCGAGGCGAAGGAGGCGGGCCACGACGTGGCGCGCGTGCACACCGGCGATCCGGTCCTGTTCGGGTCGACCGCCGAGCAGATGCGCCGGATGGATGAGCTCGGGATTTCCTACGATATCATCCCGGGCGTCTCGTCGTTCACGGCGGCGGCGGCGGCGCTCGGGCGCGAGCTCACGCTCCCGGAGCTCTCGCAGACCGTGATCCTGACGCGCGCCGAGGGGCGCACGCCGGTGCCGCCGGCCGAGCGGCTCGAGGAGCTCGCGCGCCACAAGGCGACGCTCTGCCTCTTCCTGAGCATCACGCTGCTCAAGGACGTGACCGCGGCGCTCATCCCTTCCTACGGCGCCGATTGCCCGGTCGCGGTGGTGCACAAGGCGAGCTGCCCCGATCAGAAGATCGTGACTGGCACGCTCGCCGACATCCGGGAGAAGGTGCGGGCCGAGGGGATCAAGACACAATCGATGATCCTGGTCGGCCGGGTGCTCACGTCCACGGACTTCGCCGACTCGCGGCTCTATGATCCCGAGTTCAGCCACAGGTTCCGCAAGGCCGAGAGGCCGCGCTCTCCGCGCCCGGCGGAGGAGGGCTCGTGAGCGCGGAGGGAGGCGCCGGGGCGGGCGCGGCGGGCGCCGCGGCGGCTGGTCGAAGAGGGCTCGTCATCGTCTATACCGGCCACGGCAAGGGCAAGACGACGGCCGCGCTCGGGATGGTGTTCCGGGCGCTCGGCCGGGGCATGCGCGTCGCCGTCGTGCAGTTCATCAAGGGGAAGTGGAAGACGGGAGAGCGCCTGTTCGCCGAGACGCTCCCCGGCCTCACCTTCCTCGTGATGGGGCGCGGCTTCACCTGGGAGAGCGACGACCTCTCGCGCGACAAGGCGGCGGCGCGCGCGGCCTTCCAGGAGGCCGCGGCGCTCATCGGCAGCGGCGAGCAGGACATCGTCGTGCTCGACGAGATCACGTATGCGCTGCACTACGGCTTCATCGCGGAGGACGAGCTCCTCACGGCGCTGCGCGGGAGGCCCGCGCACGTGCACGTGGTGATCACCGGCAGGAACGCCCCCGACGCGCTCGTCGCGCTCGCCGATCTGGTGACGGAGATGAGGTCGGTGAAGCACCCGTTCGAGCAGGGGGCGAAGGCCCAGATCGGAGTCGATTTCTGATGAGCCTGGCCATCCCCCGGCTCGTCGTGGCCGGCACGGCGAGCGGCGTCGGGAAGACGACCACCACGGTCGCGATCGCGCGCGCGCTCCGCGCCCGCGGCCTGCGGGTCGCCCTGTTCAAGTGCGGCCCCGACTACCTGGATCCGACGTACCACGCGCGCGCCGTCGCCGGGACGTCGCACAACCTCGACGGCTGGATGATGGGCCGGGAGGCGGTCCTGTCGACGTTCGCCGCGGAGGCCGCGGGCGCCGATGTGGCGCTGATCGAGGGGGTGATGGGGCTGTTCGACGGGGCGAGCCCGACCGGGGAAGAGGGCTCGACGGCCGAGATCGCGAAGTGGCTCGAGGCGCCGGTCGCGCTCGTGGTCGACGCGTCCGGGATGGCCCGCAGCGTCGCGGCGCTGGTGCAGGGCTTCGCGGGCTTCGATCCGGGGCTCCGCGTCGCCGCGGTCGTGTGCAACCAGGTCGGCAGCCGGGGGCACCTCGACATTCTTCGACAGGCGCAGCGCTCGCCGCCCGTGCTCGGCGGCCTGCCGCGGGACGAGGCGCAGAGCTTCCCCGAGCGCCACCTCGGCCTGCGCACGGCCGACGAGGCCGCGCTCCCGGAGGAGCGCTTCGACCACTGGGGCGCGCAGGCCGAGGCGTGGATCGGGCTCGACGCGCTGCTCGAGATCGCGCGCGGGGCGCCGCCCTTGCCGCAGACGGCGGAGGCGGCCGCGCCGGTGGCGGCGGCTGCGCCCGGGAGAGCAGCGGGCGGAGCCGTGACAGGAGCGAGCGGCGGGGCGCAACAGCGGCGGGTTCGCCTCGGCGTGGCGTTCGACGAGGCCTTCCACTTCTACTACGCGGACAACCTGCGCCGCCTCGAGGCCGCGGGGGCCGAGCTCGTGCGGTTCTCACCGATCCGCGACGCGCGCTTGCCCGACGTCGACGCGCTCTACCTGGGCGGCGGCTACCCCGAGGCGCACGCGGAGCGCCTGACCGAGAACGCCGCCCTGCGCGCCGAGATCCGCGCGTTCGCCGGCCGCGGGGGCCCGATCTACGCCGAGTGCGGCGGGCTCATGTACCTGACCGAGGCGATCCGCACGCTGGACGGGCGCGCGCACCCCATGGTCGGGCTCGTGCCGGCGGAGGCCGTGATGTGCGAGAAGCTGCAGGCGCTCGGCTACGTCGAGGTCGAGACGCAGGCGCGCACGATCCTGGGCGGCGCCGGGCTCCGCTTCCGCGGGCACCAGTTCCGCTACTCCGAGCTCCGCCCCACGCAGCCCGCGCAGGCGCCGGCATCGCCCGAACCGCCGCCCGCGCCCGCCGCGCAGGCGCCGGCGCCCTCGCCCGCCGCGCAGGCGCCCTCGCCGATCGAGCACGCCTACTCCGTGCGGCGCCGGCGCGGCGGCCAGGTCGCGCGCGAGGGGTACTGGGCGCAGCGCGTCCTCGCCTCCTACGTCCACGCGCACTGGGCCTCGAACCCGCTCGTGCCCGAGGGGCTCGTGGCGAGCGCCGCCGCGCACCGGAAGGAGCAGGGGCGATGAGCGGCGTGCGCGCGGCGCCGCGGCGGATCGCCCTCGTCGGCGGCGGCGTGCGCTCCGGCAAGAGCGCGTTCGCGCTGTCCCTCGCGCGCTCGCTCGGCGAGCGCCGCGCCTTCATCGCGACCGCCGAGCCGTTCGACGACGAGATGCGGGCGCGCATCGCCGCCCACGCCCGCGAGCGGGGCGACGAGTTCACCACCCTCGAGGAGCCGGTCGCGCTCCCCGAGCGCATCGCCGCGCTCACCGGCGTCGACGTCGTCGTCGTCGACTGCCTCACCCTCTGGCTATCGAACCTGCTGCTCCGCGACGAGTCCGAGGGCCGCGAGCTCGATCGCATCGAGGCGCGCGTCGAGGATCTCGCCGCCGCCGTCGAGTCGGCGGCGCCCCACGTCGTCCTCGTGTCGAACGAGGTGGGCATGGGCATCGTCCCCGAGAGCCGGCTCGGCCGGGCCTTCCGCGACCTCGCCGGACGCGCGCACCAGCGGCTCAACCGGTCGGCCAGCGAGCTCTACGTGGCCGTGATGGGCGCCATCCTGCGCCTGCGCCCCGGCCCGGTCGCCGTCATGGGCGAGGACGGGCGATGACCGCCGCCACCGCGGTGCTCGTGGCGGTCGCGCTCGACCTCGCCTGCGGCGAGCCCCCGGCCGCCGTCCACCCGGTCGTGTGGATGGGCTCCGCGATCCAGGCGCTGAAGCGCCGCGCGCCGCGGTCCGGCCGCGTGGCCGAGCTCCTCTTCGGCGCGCTCATGGCCCTCGCCGTCCCGTGCCTGTTCGCGGCCCTGGGCGCCGGGCTCGCCGCGCTGATCGCCCCGCACCCGGTCGTCTGCGTCGCTTTGTCAGGGCTCCTTCTGAAGCCGACCTTCGCCCTGCGCGCGCTCCGCGACGCGGCCTTCGGCGTGCGCGACGCGCTCGCGGCCGGCGACGTCCCCGCGGCCCGCGGCGCCCTGCGGAGCCTCTGCAGCCGCGACCCGTCGGAGCTCGACGAGCCCGCGCTTGTCGCCGCGTCGATCGAGTCGGTCGCCGAGAACGCGTCGGACAGCTTCGTCGCGCCGCTCTTCTATTTCGCCCTCTTCGGGCTGCCGGGCGCGCTCTTCTACCGCGCGGTGAACACCCTCGACGCGATGATCGGCTACCACGGACGCTACGAGTACCTCGGCAAGGCGTCGGCGCGGCTCGACGACGCGCTGAACTTCGTGCCCGCGCGCCTCACCGCGCTCCTGCTCCTCGCCGCCGGCTGGCTCCGCGGCGCCGACGCGCGCCGCGGCCTCGCCGTGCTGCTCCGCGACGGCGGCCGCACCGAGAGCCCGAACGCCGGCCGGCCGATGGCGGCGATGGCGGGGCTGCTCCGGGTCGCGCTCGAGAAGCGCGGCCATTACCGCCTCGGCGACGCGGCAGAGCCGCTCCGGAGGGAGCTCATCGACGAGGCCTGCCGCATCGTCGTGCTCGCGGCGCTGCTCTTCGCCGGGCTCGCGGCGGCCGCGCTCGCGGCGACATCCTTCGGACAGGGGCTTTGGCGATGACAGCGCTCACGGTGATGGTGCAGGGCACCGCGTCCTCGGTCGGCAAGAGCCTCCTCTGCACGGCGCTCTGCCGGATGTTCCAGCGGCGGGGGCTCAGGGTCGCGCCGTTCAAGTCGCAGAACATGGCGCTGAACTCGTTCGCGACCCTGGACGGCGGCGAGATCGGCCGGGCGCAGGCGGTGCAGGCCGAGGCGGCGCGCGTGGCGCCGACGGTCGACATGAACCCGGTCCTGCTCAAGCCGGAGGGGGACTCGCGCTCGCAGGTGGTCGTCCTCGGCAAGCCGCTCGGGAGCCTGCACGCGCGCGACTACTTCGCTTATCGCGGGGAGCTCAAGGACATCATCGCCCGCTCGCTGGGGCGGCTCCGGGAGGCGCACGACGTCGTGGTGATCGAGGGGGCGGGCAGCCCGGCGGAGATCAACCTGAAGGACCGCGACATCGTGAACATGCACGTCGCGCGCGTCGCCGACGCGCCGGTGCTCCTCGCCGGCGACATCGATCGCGGCGGGGTGTTCGCGGCGCTCGTGGGGACGATGGCGCTGCTCGAGCCCGACGAGCGCGCGCGGGTGGCGGCGTTCGTGATCAACAAGTTCCGCGGCGACATCAAGCTGCTCGAGCCGGGGCTCGAGATGCTCACGGCGCGGACGGGCGTCCCGGTGCTCGGCGTGGTACCTTATCTGAAGCACCTGCGGATCGCGGACGAGGACTCGGTGTCGCTGGAGGGCCGGCGGCGGCGAGGGGCGGCGGGGCCGGGGCAGATCGACATCGCGGTGGTCGGGCTGCCGCGGATATCGAATTACGACGACGTGGAGCCGCTGGAGCACGAGCGGGACGTCGTTGTGCGGTTCATCGAGCGGCCGGACGAGATCGGCGGGGCGGATCTCGTGGTGCTCCCCGGGACGAAGAGCACGATGGCCGACCTCGCGTGGCTGCGCGCGAGCGGCCTCGCGGAGGCGGTCGCGGCGCGCGCCCGGCAAGGCGGGTGGACGCTCGGGATCTGCGGCGGCTGCCAGATGCTCGGCGGGGCGATCGAGGATCCGGAAGGCGTCGAGTCGGCCGAGCCGGCGGCGCGGGGCCTGGGGCTGCTCGACGTGTGGACGCGGTTCGAGCGGACCAAGACGACGGCGCAGGTGCGGGCGCGGCTCGCGGGCGATTCGTTCCTGGGCGCGGGGGACGCGGCGAGCGCGGGAGAGGGAGAGCTGACCGGCTACGAGATCCACATGGGCCGGGTGGAGCGGGTGGGCGGCGCGCGCGCGGCGTTCGCGATCGGGTCGAGGAGCGGCAGGGCCGATGCGGCGCTCGATGGGGCCGTATCGGCGGACGGCGCGGTGGTGGGCACGATGATCCACGGGCTCTTCGAGAACGACGGGCTCAGGCGGTCGCTCCTCGCGGCGCTGCGCGAGCGGCGGGGGCTCCCCGCGCCCGCGGGGGAGACGGCGATCCCGAGCCGTCACGAGGAGTACGACCGGCTCGCCACGGCGGTCGAGGCGAGCCTCGATCGGGCGCTGCTCGATCGGATCGTGGGGCTCGACCGGCGCTGAGCGGCGCGGCTCTCCGCTCACGCCAAACGCTCGCCGTTGGCTACCAGCTGGCGCTGTAGCAAGCGCCGCTGCCGGCCGCCGCGTCGTTCGCCCCGTCGCCGTCGACGCCCGTGGCGCTGCTGTCCTCCCCGGTCGCGGCGACGACGAGCGTCGTGCCGTGCAGGTCGAGGCGCGCCCCGAAGGCGTCCGACGCCCCGGTGTTCGCCGCCTTGATGTACGCGTCCTGCGCCCAGGCGCCGCCGGAGCGCTCGAACAGGTACGCTGCCCCGCTCCCGGGAGCGCCGTTGTCCGACTCGAGCCAGCCCCACTCCGTGGAGCTGCTGTCCTCGCCGGGCGCGCCCGCGACGAGGAAATCGTTGTCGATCGAGACTGCAGACCCGAACGCGTCGCCGCGCTCGGTGTTGGACGCCTTGAGATAGGCCTGCTGCGACCAACTCGTCCCGCTGCGCGTGAACACATAGACTGCGCCGCTCCCGGGGGCGCTGTCGTCCGCCTGCGCGCCGTTCACGCCCGTCGCAGCGCTCGCCTCGCCGGTCGCGCCCACGGCGAGAGAATGCGCGGAGATCGCGATGCTGGCGCCGAACGCGTCGCCCGCGCCGGTGTTCGACGCCTTCAGGTACGCCTGCTGGGTCCACGTCGCCCCGCTGCGCACGAACACGTAGACGGCGCCGCTCCCGGAAGCAGCGTTGTCCGCCTGCGCGCCGTTCACGCCCGTCGCGGCGCTCGCCTCGCCGGCCGCGCCCACGGCGAGCGTGTCCCCGGAGAGGGCGACGCTGGCGCCGAACATGTCGCCCGCGCCGGTGTTCGACGCCTTCAGGTACGCCTGCTGGGTCCAGGTCGTCCCGCTGCGCGTGAACACATAGGCAGCTCCGGCCTGCGACACCCCGTTGTTCGTCTGCCCGCCGTTCACGCCGATGGCATTGCTGTCCTCGGTAGGCGCGCCCACGACGAGGGTGTCTCCCTCGAGCGTCACCGCATAACCGAACTGATCCTGCGCATCCGTGTTGGAGGCCTTGATGTAGGCCTCCTGGGACCACGTCGTTTCGCTGCGCCTGAAAATGTACACCGCGCCGGCGTTCGGCGAAGAGTTGTTCGCCTGGTTGCCGTCCACGCCGCGGGCGTTGCTGTCCTCGCCCTGCGCGGAGACCGCCAGGGTGTCCCCGGACAGGGAGAGGCTGTAACCGAAGTTGTCGTTCACGTCGGCGGTGGTCGGCTTCAGATACGCCTGCTGGACCCAGGAGCCGCCGTCGCGCACGAACACGTACACTGCGCCGCTGGTCTTCGAGTTGTCGGTCTGGTCTCCATCGACCCCTGTCGCGGCGCTCGCCTCCCCGAGCGCGGACACGGCAAGCGTGTTCCCGTCGAGCGCGACCGCGAAGCCGAACTGATCCTGCGCATCCGTGTTGGAGGCCTTGAGGTACGCCGAGACGACCCCGCCGCGAAGGACCACCATGCCATAGGTCGTCACGTCCCCGCTCGGCGCGGTCACCTCGATGGTGATCGCGGTGCTACCGCCCGCGATCAGCGCGATCGGCGACGAGGCGCTCCCGGAGGCGACGGGGGTCCCGTTGACCTCGATCGCGGCGCCCGGGGCCGACGCCGTCGGCGTCACCGTGATCGAGGCGATGCGTTCCTCGACGGACACGACATAGACCGCTGACGCCGGATCGAAGGCCGGGCTCAGGGCCCCGCTGGAGACCGAGAGGCCGGAGAGGCTCGAGTCCGTGCTCGCGCAGGCCCCAGCGACGCACGCCTCGCTCGCGCTGCACGTCGCGCCCGCGCTGGCCCCCGCGCAGTCGCCGGTCGCGCCACAGTAGGTCTCGTCGGCCGACGGGTCGACGCAGGCCCCGCCGCACGCCACGAGGGGCGGCGCGCAGGAGGCCTCGCACGCGCCGCCGCTGCAGATCTGGCCCGCGCCGCAGACCGCGCCGGCGTCGCTCCCGCTGCAGTCGCCGGCCGCGCCGCAATGATCGCGGTCGGTGTCCGGGTCGATGCACGTCCCGCCGCACGCGACGAGCCCGCTCTGACACGACAGCTCGCACCGCCCCGCGCCGTTGCAGATCTCCCCGACCGCGCACGCGACCCCGGCGTCGCTCTCGATGCAATCGCCGCTCGCGCCGCAATGCTCGCGGTCGGTGTCCGGGTCGATGCACGTCCCGTCGCACGCGACGAGCCCGCTCTGGCACGACAGCTCGCACCGCCCCGCGCCGTTGCAGATCTCCCCGGACGCGCACGTCACGCCCGCGTCGCTCCCGATGCAATCGCTGCTCGCCCCGCAATGGTCGCGGTCGGTGTCCGGGTCGATGCACGTCCCGTCGCACGCCACGAGCCCGCTCTGGCACGACAGCTCGCACCGCCCCGCGCCGTTGCAGATCTCCCCGGACGCGCACACGATCCCGGCGTCGCTGCCGCGGCAATCGCTGCTCGCCCCGCAATGGTCGCGGTCGGTGTCCGGGTCGATGCACGTCCCGTCGCACGCCACGAGCCCGCTCTGGCACGACAGCTCGCACCGCCCCGCGCCGTTGCAGATCTCCCCGGACGCGCACGTCACGCCCGCGTCGCTCCCGATGCAATCGCTGCTCGCCCCGCAATGGTCGCGATCGGTGTCCGGGTCGATGCACGTCCCGTCGCACGCCACGAGCCCGCTCTGGCACGACAGCTCGCACCGCCCCGCGCCGTTGCAGATCTCCCCGGACGCGCACGTCACGCCCGCGTCGCTCCCGATGCAATCGCTGCTCGCGCCGCAATGATCGCGGTCGGTGTCCGGGTCGATGCACGTCCCATCGCACGCGACAAGCCCGCTCTGACACGACAGCTCGCACCGCCCCGCGCCGTTACAGATCTCCCCGGACGCGCACGTCACGCCCGCGTCGCTCCCGATGCAATCGCTGCTCGCGCCGCAATGGTCGCGGTCGGTGTCCGGGTCGATGCACGTCCCATCGCACGCCACGAGCCCGCTCTGACAGGACAGCGCGCACTCCCCGGCGCCGTTGCAGATCTCCCCGGACGCGCACGTCACGCCCGCGTCGCTCCCGATGCAATCGCCGCTCGCGCCGCAATGCTCGCGGTCGGTGTCCGGGTCGATGCACGTCCCGTCGCACGCCACAAGCCCGCTCTGGCACGACAGCGCGCACTCCCCCGCCCCATCACAGAGCTGCCCCTCCGGGCAGGCGACGTCGCACGCCCCGCAGTGCGCCACATCGGTGGCGAGGTCGACGCACACATCGCCGCACAAGGACTGCCCTGGCCCGCACAGGGGTGCCCCGCCGCTTGTCGTCCCGGGGGATTCGCTCGTGCAAGCGGCGAGGAAGAAGGCGAGACCGACGAGCAAGAAGATCCGCAGGTGGGGCATGGTCAACCTCGATGTGAAGCGATGGCTCCGTCGCTCGAACCACGGTCGGAATAGAAGATTTCGCTGGACGAAGGGCCACGATTCGATGTGCTGCCTGGCCGGTGCGCTCCGACTCCGGATCGAGCACGGCGTGAAGCGGCGCTGCGCCGCGCGCGTTCGGAGAGGGAGCGGTCGTCGAGACTAGACGATTCGCGCGCGGCGGGGCCAACAGGAACGACACACGTGGTCCCGGCGCGTAACCCCGGTGGGCCGCCAGGACGATCCGGCAGGGGGCCGACGCGCCCACGCGCTCGCGACCGGGCTGCGGATCCGGTATGGCTCGTCACGCTGGAGGATCGCCCAGCGCCTGTGGATGCGCGGCGGCGATCACGGCAGCGTGGCTTCCGGGCAACAGGAGTCGAGGCTCGTCTTCGGTGCGCCTCCGGGCGGCGGTCCCCTCCCCACCTTGCACGTTCTGCCTTCTCGTCGCCGCCGTTTCGCTCCATCGTGCTCGCGATGATGAACGGGACACGGGCGCTCCATGGCCGCCGGGCGCGACGGTCTTCCCTCGCGATCGCGGCGCTGGTCGCCGTCCTCGCGGGCTGCGGGGACCGGCAACGCCAGCCCGGCGACGGCGGGCCCGCCGCCGCGCAGCCTCAGCTCGACGCGGCGCCGCCGCCGGCGTCGACGGCCGCGCCTGCGCCGGCGGCGAGCGCCGCCTCGTTCGCCGCCGCCTCCGCGCACCCGGCCGTGCCCACCGCCGCGCCGGGCGCGTCGAGCGACGTGGTCGCGGGCGCGTCGCAGCGGTACGAGGCCGGCCCGTCGGTGATCGCGTCGGACAGCATCGACGGCGCCGCCCTCAGGAAGCGGCACATCGAGCGCCTCGAGGCCGACGACTCGCCCGTCACCGTGCTCCGCGGCGAGGGGCCTCTGGAGCTCGGCAAGCGCATCTGCGAGGCGGTGGTGCCCAGGCGGCCCGCGGCGACTCCGGTGCTCCTCAAGCCGAATATCTGCGGTTTCGACAGCGTGAAGGACCCGGCGAAGTCGAACGGCGACGACGGCGTGACCGGCCGCATCACGCAGCCGGAGTTCGTTCGAGGCGTCGTCCAGTGCCTCAAGGCGCGCGGGCACACGAAGATCACGATCGCCGAGGGCTGCGGCCACTCGCACAAGTTCTGGAAGGACCTCGTGCAGCGGACCGGCTATGAAGCGATGGCCGCGGAGGAGGGCGCCGCGCTCGTCGCGATGGACGACGACGGGGTCTTCGATGTCGCCGGAGATAAGCCCGGAAAGCCCCTCGCCATCCGCGGAATCCAGGCGACGCACGTCCCGACGCTGCTCATGCCCAGGGTGCTGGCCGAGCACCTCGACCGCGGGCTCTTCCTGTCGCTCCCGCGGCTCAAGATGCACAGGTACTCGGTCATCTCGGCCGGCATCAAGGGCATGCAGGGCACGGTCATGCTGTCGGACAGCGCGCCTGCCTACAAGCAGAAGTGGAGGATGCACCGGGAGCTCAAGACGTACCTCGACACGAAGGCCGCCGGCCAGGAGGACCGCGCCCTGTACCTCTCGTCGCTCCGCGTCTTCGCCGAGCGGATGGTCGACGTGCTCGAGATCTCGACGCCGGACGCCGTGCTCGGCGACGGCGCGCCGGCGATGGGCGGAGACGGCTTCCAGGTCCTGCGCCCCACCGCGGAGAGGGTGGCGGTCGGCGGCACGAACCCGGTGCGGGTCGACCGGGTGGTGGCGGAGCTCCTCGGCGTCTGGAACAGCCCGGCGCTCGCGCGCGAGCTCGGCGGCCACCGGACATCGCCGCTCATCGACGCGGCGGCGAAGCGCTTCGGGCTCGACCTCGCGGCGACGGCGATCACGGGGGACGGAGCCGATCTCCTGAAGACCCCGAGGCCGGTCCACTACAAGGCGATGGCGCCCTTCCGGCTCGACTGGGAGCCCGGGCAAACGCCCCTGCCCGGCGGGTCCACAAAGGGGCCAGAGCCCGCGCCGCCGGCCTCGCAGAGGGCACCCGAGGGCGGGCAAGACGGCGGGACCCCGGCGAGGCCGGAG
The DNA here is from genome assembly GCF_051521365.1 of Sorangium sp. So ce590. Taxonomy (NCBI): domain Bacteria; kingdom Pseudomonadati; phylum Myxococcota; order Polyangiales; family Polyangiaceae; genus Sorangium; species Sorangium sp. So ce590. The sequence goes on along the minus strand of NZ_CP150346.1, from coordinate 326,737 downwards.
GCGCGCGCGCCGCGGCTGCCGCCGGGAGAGCAGATCGTGCTCGACGGGAAGGCGGACGACGCGGCCTGGAGCCGCGCGAAGGCCGTGCAGTGGGACACCGATTATGCCGGCCAGCGCACCGGATTCCCCACGCGGGCGCGCTTCCTCTGGTCGACGGCGGGGCTCCATGCGCTCTTCGAGCTCTCGAACGCCGGGCTCAACACGGATCGCTCGAGGCCCGTCGGCGAGGAGCGGAAGGGGCTTTACAAGGAGGACTGTATCGAGCTGTTCCTGACGCCGGATCCGGGCGCGCCGAAGCGGTACTTCGAGGTCGAGATCGGGCCGTTCGGTCACTTCTTCGATATCGCGATCGACCGCGATGCACGCCTGGAAGACACGGCGTGGTCGAGCGGCGCGACGATCGCGACGAGCCAGAGCGCAGACGAGCGCACGGCCGTCATCGAGGCGCGGATCGCGGCGCCGGGGATCGTGAAGGCGCTCGCCCCGGACGCGCGGCTGCCCATGAACCTCTACCGGATGGAGGGCAAGGGGCCGCGGCACTACCTCGCGTGGAGCCCGCCCCGCACGACCAAGCCGGACTTCCATGTACCCGAGGCGTTCGGCGTGCTCGTGCTGGATCCCTGACTCGAGCTCCGAGAGGAGCGGCCGGGCGGCCGATCGCGGCGGTCGCCGGCCGGCGGGCGCGAGGGCGCTTGCGGCCCGCGCGGGCTGCGCCATCGTGCTGCCACGCATGCCGATCATCACGGGGATCGTCCCCTCGCCCGACAAGCCTGGCCACGTCGTCATCCTGGTCGATGGGGTCGCCTTCGCCACGGTCCCCGAGGCGAGCGCCGCGGGCTTCGCGCCAGGGCAGGACAGCCCCGCCGCCGCGGCGGAGCCGCTCCGGAAGGCCGGCGAGGGCGCCGGCGCGCAGAAGACCTACGAGCGGGCGCTGCGGCTCCTGTCGTTCCGCGCGCGATCGGCCAGGGAGCTGGAGAAGCGCCTGATCGACAAGGGCGAGCCGAGGGAGCACGTGGTGAGCGCGATCGAGCGCCTCACGGCGAACGGGCTGCTCGACGACGCGCGCTTCGCCGAGGCCAAGGCGCGCTCGGGCATCGTGGGCAAGCCGCGCTCGCGCCGCAGGATCGAGCAGGACCTGGCCCGGAAGGGCGTCGCGCGCGACGTGGCCGACGCGGCGATCCGGCAGGTGATGGCCGATGAGGGGACAGACGAGCTCGCCGTGGCCGAACGGGCAGCGCGGAAGAAGCTCCGCTCCCTCTCGGGCCTCCAGCCGATGGAACAGCGGCAGAAGCTTTACGCGTTCCTGGCGCGGCAGGGTTACGCGCCCGACGTGACGCGCCGGGCGCTGCGCGCGGTGCTCGACGCGCCGCCGCCCGACGACGAGGGCGCCTAGCGCAACTGTCCCGCTCGCCGGGGTGCTGCGCGAGCACGAGACCTGCCGCGTCGTCGAGTTGCCGTCCGACCTCGGGGACCTCCCGACCGGCGCGTGGCGAAGGCCGCCAGCGCGAGCCGCCACGCTCTCGCTCTCCCATCCGGCGAGACGGGGCGCGCGGGGGTCCTGATCGTCGGATTGAATCCATTCCGCCTCTTCGACGACGACTACCGCGGCTTCCTCCACCTCGTGGCCGGCCAGATCTCGGCCAGCGTCGCCAACGCGCAAGCGTACGAGGAAGAGAAGCGGCGGGCGGAGGCCCTCGCCGAGCTCGATCGCGCGAAGACAGCCTTCTTCAGCAACGTGAGCCACGAGCTTCGCACGCCCCTCACGCTGATGCTCGGGCCGCTCGAGTCCGCGCGCGAAAGCCCGCCGGATCTCGTGCTCACCGACGTGATGATGCCGAACCTCGACGGGCTCGGCCTGCTCCGGGCGCTGCGCGAGGACGAGCGCACGAGCCGCGTTCCGGTCATCATGCGCTCCGCGCGCGCAGGCGAGGAGTCGCGCGTCGAGGGGCTCGAGGCGGGCGCGGACGGAGTGCGCGAGAGCCCCCGCGAGGACGCACACGCCCGGATACCTTCTCCTCGAGAGGCGGCGTGTTCAATTTCTTCTTGGCGTGAAGTCACGCTGTCCGCATACGCGCGATCTACCCGTCAGGGTGGCAGTACAGCTCAACGGGTCCACTCCGGCGCGCGGCTGGCACGACGCGCCCTGCTCTCCGCACCTGCGCTACATCTGCGGGTCGTCCGACGGACGGCCCCGGCCGGTCCTCGCGGTTGACGCAGGCGCCGCGCCGGTCGAGGGTGCGGCCATGCAAGCGCGCCGAGAGTCGCTCGAGCCGTGGTTGCGGAGCTTCGTCGCCGACAACGGGGGCATCGCCGGCACGGTGCACCTCGTCGAGGGCGACGCGCTCACGCTGACCGCGGCCGTGAACATCCCCGAGAAGGTGCAGGAGATCACGCGCCGCGTCCCGCGCGGCAAGGGCATGGCCGGGCTCGCCTGGGAGCGCGGCCAGCCCGTGCAGACGTGCAACCTGCAGACGGACACGTCCGGCGACGTGCGGCCGGGGGCCAGGGCGGTCGCGGCGCAGGCCGCGGTGGCCCTGCCGGTGCGCGGCGCCTCGGCGAGCGTGCGCGCCGTCGTGGGGATCGCGTTCGCCGGCGAGCGCGAGCTCGGCGAGGACGAGCTCGCCGGGCTCGCCGAGGGCGCGGGCGCGCTGCCGGACTGACACCCCCGTCGCGGGCGCCGGCCCTTGTCTTTCGCGGCGTCGATGCGAGGATGGGCGCCTTCCCATGGTGACGAACGGCCGCAGCGCCCCGGAAGCAGCGATCGTCGATCCGCGCGAATCGCGCGATCTGCGCGATTCGCGCGACCCGGGCAGCCGGCCGCACGTCCGCGTCGAGGACCTCGTGCGCGGCGCGGCGCCCGCGGGCGAGCGCGCTCCTGCCGAGGCGGGAGAAGGCAGCGCCGGGGGCGAGCGCGCTCTCGCCGAGGCGGGAGAAGGCAGCGCCGGGGGCGAGCCCCTCACGGCGAAGCTCGCCCGCCGCACCGTGCCCGGGGTGCTCTACGAGCGAGGGCCCGAGGAGGGGTATCTGCGGTGCACCGCGTGCGCGCACCGCTGCGTCCTCTCGCCGGGGCGCGCGGGCGCGTGCGGGATCCGCTTCGAGAAGGACGGCGAGCTCCGCGTCCCGTTCGGCTACGTCGCTCGCCATTACGTGCGCTCGGTCGAGACGAACACGATCTTCCATGTGCGCCCCGGCGCGAGGTCGCTCACCTTCGGCATGTTCGGGTGCGACCTGCGCTGTCCTTACTGCCAGAACTGGAAGGTCTCGCAGGCCCTCCGCGAGCCCGAGGGCGAGGGCGAGCCGATCGACATCAGCGCGGTGGATCTCGTCGAGGTGGCCGTCGCAGCGGGCTGCGGGGTGCTCGCGAGCGCCTACAACGAGCCGATGATCACGGCCGAGTGGGCGCGCGCGGTGTTCACCGAGGCGCGGCGGAGGGGGCTCGTCACGGCGCTCATCTCGGACGGCAACACGACCCCCGAGGCGCTCGCGTACATGCGCCCGGTCACCGACGTGTTCCGCGTCGACCTCAAGGGGTGGAGCGCCGACCAGTACCGGACGCTCGGCGGCCGCGTGGAGCCGGTGCTCGCGGCGATCGGCGAGGCCCGGGGCCTCGGCTACTGGGTCGAGGTCGTGACCCTCGTCGTGCCGGGATTCAACGACAACGCGGCCGGCCTCCGCGCCCTCGGCGCCGAGATCGCCGGCGTCGATCCCGACATCCCGTGGCACCTCAACGCCTTCTACCCACGCTACAAGATGCGCGATCGGCTGACGACCGATCCGGCGTTCCTCGTGGACGTGGCCGGCGTCGCGTACGCGCGCGGCATGAAGTACGTCTACGTCAGCAACGTGGCCGACCGCGTGCGCGAGCTCTCGCATACCCGCTGCCCGGGTTGCCATGAGGTCGTGGTGCGGCGGTTCAACTACGAGACGCAGGAGGTCCTCCTCTCCGGCGGCGCGTGCCCAGCGTGCGGGACGCCCGTGCCCGGCCTGTGGGCCCCGGGGGCCGCGTAGGGCTGCCACAAGAGCTCCTGTCCGGCGATCAGGCACTCCGGCAGAACCGTGTGCGTCCGGATTGAACTCATCCGAACACGCCGGCTCCCCTGCCGGGCTGGCCGGCCAGGCGAGTGGACCCATTGGCCGGCCAGCCCGGCCACTCCGAGTGGCCATCTCCGCCGTGGAAATTTGAACAATGGTTCTTGCTCGCGCGCCGCATGTGATAATTTCCGAGCATGTCGTCGTCGCCGTCGGAACGTCTCGCTCAGATCCTCAGCGAAGGCCGGTTCGTCGCGATTCGCGAGCTCGGCGAAGAGTGCGCGGCGGAGCTCCACACGCGCGCCAAGGAGCGGTACCTCGCGCTGGAGGCGACGATACCGCAGTTCGGGAGCAGCATGGATCGCAAGCTCTTCGAGCTCGGCCCGCCCGTGCTTGCGATCTACCAGGCGCTCCTGCACGACCTCGGCGTGGACCGGGAGCCGGCCCTGCGCCTCGCCGAGGACATGCTGCTCGCGTTCTACCGCAAGCAGCTTCACCGGAGCCCGCTCCTCGGCGCCGCGATGGATATCGTGTTCCGGCTGAAGCCCGCGCGGCGCCTGCGCAGGAGGAGCATGCTCGCGGGTGAGCCGGGCGCCTTCCGCTTCGGCAGGGCCAGCGACGTGCGCGAGTGCCCGCTCGTGACCTTCGCGCGGCGGCACGGCGTGCCGGAGGTCGTCCCCATGATCTGCCGGCTCGACGACCTCAAGGTGAAAGAGCTCCACGGCATCGAGGCGCACCGCGCGGGCACGCTCGGCACGGGCGCCGGGTGCCGTGGCTTCCGGTACGTGATGGCGAAGAAATAGCGCCCCCGCTCCGCGGCGCCCAGTCCGGGCGTCCTCGAGCTCTCCCGCGCTGACCGCCCTCCCTCCTCTTCCTGCCCTCCTCCAGCTCCCGTCAGAGCCCCCGCGCCGGGCACACCGGCGCGCGCACGAGGGCCCCGGTCGTCTCGCCGACGCGCTGGTGGCCACGCACCGCACACCGCGGCGCCGCCATGGCCATTGCTATTGCTATTGTATTGCTATTCGACGATTGCCCCACGACGCGCCACAGCCTCCGAGGACGGAACGCCCGTGGGACAGCGCACATGTTTCAAGCTTGAAACACGAGCGTTGATTCATGGATCTCGAGAGAGCGTGATCGTGTGAATCGTTGGGGCAACCAGACCACCGTTGTCACCGAGCTGCTCGTGCCCGACGGCTCCTCGCCGGGACCGGCCACCAACGCGGACGGCGACCCGGCGCCCGAGGTCAGCCTCATCGTCAAGTTCGACGGCGCGCACTGGGTCGACGAGCTCGGCGGCCCCTGGGACCATCGCGTGAAGCTCTCGCTGCCCGGCAAGGACGTGTTCGCCATCGACGCGATGGCGAGCCCACCGCAGCCCGTCGCCGGGCCCTCGGGGGTCTTCACCGGCGTCGGGACGGTCCTCTTCAACATGGTCGTCAACCCGGCCAACGGGAAGATTGTGGCCGCGCTCGGCTCGAGCAAGATCGGCGTGCTCGGCACGGCCGCGCCCGAGGACGACACGTTCGTGCCGGATCGAGACGGCGCACGTCGCGATGTACAGCCCCGAGCCGCCGAGCGTCACGCTCGGGCGGAGCCAGCTCTACGACGCGCGATCGAGCTCGGCGCACGGCGACTCCTCGTGCGCGAGCTGCCATATCTTCGGCGACCTCGACAGCCTCGGGTGGGATCTCGGCAATCCGGGCGCGGCGGTCACGAACAACCCGGGCCCGTTCGTCGGCCCGCTGCTCAACCTGTTCACGCAGCAGCCGATGCCGCAGCAGCTCCACCCGATGAAGGGCCCGACAACGACCCAGAGCCTGCGCGGCATGGCGAACCATGGGCCCATGCACTGGCGCGGCGATCGCACGGGCGGCAACGACGCGGAGGCCGCCCAGCCGGACAGCGGCTCGCTCGACGAGCGCGGCCGGCCGGCGACGCGGTCCGAAGGCAGCTCGAGGCGTACCTCCTCGCCTTCGACTCGAACGTCGCGCCGATCGTCGGCCAGCAGGTGACGCTGCGCTGGGACGACCAGGTCGCCGCTGGCCCGCGCGTCGAGCTCCTGATCGAGAGGGCGAATGCCGGCGAGTGCGACCTCGTCGTGAAGAGCCACGTGATCTTGCAGGAGATCGGCTTTCTCTACGCCGGAGCCGGGAAGTTCGCCGCCGACCGGATGGCGCTGCCGCCGATCCCCGACGCCGTGCTCCGCCAGATCGCCGTCGCGGCGGGGCGCCCGCTGACGTACACGTGCGCGCCGCCGGGCTCGGGCTACCGCACAGGCATCGATCGCGACGAGGACGGCTTTCTCGACGGCGACGAGCGGAGCGCCGGCAGCGACCCGGCGGACCCCGCAGACACGCCCTGAGCGCCGCCGCCGATCACTCCTCCACGCCATCGTCGCCGAGGGCGCAGTCCGGGTCGGCCGGGGACACGCACGCGAGCGCGCACACCCCATCTGCGCCGCAGTGGAGATCGGCGCAGTCGGGGTCGACGAGATCGGGGCCGACATCGCACGTCGCGTCGCAGCGGCCGTCCGCGCGGCACGGGTTGTCCGCCTCGAACTCGTCGATCGTCGGCTGGATGAACCGGGAGATCTGGTCGAGATCGGTGCGCGCCTGCACCCCGTCCAGGGTGCAGGGGTCGTCGCCGAACGACGTCACGCCGGCGTGGCGCTCGACGCCCGACCGCACGAGGAACGCCGGACCTCCCGAGTCTCCGGCGCACGTGTTCATGGCGGGGAACTGGTAATAGAACTGGGTCGCGTCGATCGTCCCAGGCGTCCCACCGACCTGGGCCGGACCGATCGCCAGGATCGGGAACGTCACGACGCGGCGCATGCCGAACCCCGTCCCGGCGACCCCGTCGGAGACCCCGTATCCGACGAAGGTGTAGTCCGGTCCGACGTACCACCCGCTATTTTCCATCGATTCGCGCAGGAGCGGCGCGGGCTGCACGGGCGCGTCGCTCTCCAGCTTGAGGAGGGTGAGGTCGTTCTCGAGGGTGCCCGGGTCGTACTCGGGGTGCCGCCGCGACGTTTCGACCCGCACGCTCTCCGAGCGCCGCCCGAGGCTCGTGCCGAAGTAAACCCGCGTGAGCGCGCCGTGGCAGTGTCCCGCCGTGATCACGGTGCGCCGCGAGATCACGGTCCCGCTGCAGAACGCCCGGCTGCGGGTGCCCACGCCCACGACATAGGCGTGCGCTGTGTCCACGGCGCCTCCGACGATGCGCTGTCGGGACGTGAGCAATGGTTGCTCGCCTTCGTCGCCAGCAGGCGTATCCGCGCAGCCGAGCCCGCCGAGGCACAGGATCGCAATCGGGATAGCATTCTTCATACTGCCACCTTTCCCTCTAGAAATGGTGTCTAGAGCGGCCGATTGTGAGGGCGCCCACAGTTCGGCACCGCTCGGCTCCGCGGGTGAGCGGAGGGCATAACAAGCGTGGTGCCAGCGCCGTGCGCGCGGAGCGCCCGTGTCGGCCCCGGGGCGGCGGGGGTCCCGGCGTGGCGCGCGAGGGTGGTGGTCCGATCGGAGCACGAGTGCGCGATGGCGGAAAAGCGGAAAGGCGGAAGGGTGGAAGGGAACGCTCAACGATCTTCCCGATTCCCGCCTTCATGCGAGCTCTCTCCGGGCGATGGGGTCACGACACGCGCGAGCGGGGGGATCGCGCCCGGTCGATCGCCGCCGCCGGGGCGGCGGGGGCGTTCACTCGCGCGGCGCGTTCAGGGCGCTGCGCTCGGCCATGCTCGCGATGTAAGCGCGGTTGAGCTCGCGACACTCGAGCTCGCGGACGCCGATGACCACCTCGACCCCGGCGCTCTCGAGCATCGCCACGCCCTTGCCGGAGACGAGGGGGTTCGGATCGATCATGCCAATGACGACGCGCCGGACGCCGGAGCGGTGGATCGCGTCGGTGCATGGCGGCGTCCGGCCGTGGTGGCAGCACGGCTCGAGGTTGACGTAGAGCGTGGCGCCCTCGGCGCGGCCGGCGAGCTTGCGGAGCGCGTCGACCTCGGCGTGGGCCAGCCCGGCGCGCTCGTGGAATCCCTCGGCGAGGAGCTCGCCGCCGCGCACGATGACCGAGCCGACCATCGGGTTCGGCGCGGTGCGCCCCCGGGCGAGCGCCGCCAGCTCGAGGCAGCGCTCCATCCAGCGAAGGTCGTCGTCGTTCACGCGGGCCTCGGGGCGCGGCGGTCCATGAAGGGGCGGCCTGCCTGGCTCGCCGCGGCGTCGTACAGCATGACGCGGCAAGTATAGCGGAGGACGACGGAGGCAGGCAGCGAAGGACGGCCGCGTCGCCTGCATCGGGACGCGACGGGCGGAGAGGAACTCGCTTCGGCAGCTCGCGAGAGCCGTTCGGGGCCGGAACTCGGTGCCCGGGCGGGTCGTGGAAGTGCGGAGGCTGCGCGCTGGCCACCCGCACCCATGCTTCCAACCCTCTCCCCCGACCCGACCCCAGCCCAACGCCTTGGGGTGTGTGCCGCGATGCGCAGAGCTCACTCGCTCGTCGGTACCAGCCCCTCGTTCGGCGGGGCGACACTACGTGACGATCCCCCGTCCGGATGTGCCCGACGAGCGCCACTCGGTAAAAACATAGTTCCCGGACTGGTTCGTCCGTTCGTCAGATGATTGATTGACTATAATGTCTGCGCCGCGTCGAGCAGCATGAACCTTGATCTCGAATTCTCCCGAGTGCGTATGCGACGGCCACGCCAGCAACCGGAGGAATCCGCCACATCGTTTCGTCGTTGGAGTCGGGTTGACCGGCGCTGTCAGCTCGGCTCGTCGAGCACCTCAGCCAGCGAGGCGGCAACGGCGGCCTTCTCCAGCCAGCGCTCCAGACGCTCTACATCCTTCTGGGCCAGGATGCGCTCGCGCGCGTCATCCGGGACCGTGATGCCGCGAGCCTTGAGCACGGTGATCACGGCGCGCGCATTCGCGGCGGTCTCGCCCTGCGCGACGTACTTCTTGGCGAAGTCACTCTGATATTCGTACCCCTTCATCATCGCCTCCAGCGCCCAGCGGGCGGCATCGTTGAGGGAATTGTACACGAGATCGTAGTAAAATCTGGCCCGCTCGTCATCGAGCGCATCGATCGCGGGTAGCACCGCCCCGGCGATCGTCGCCCCTTGCTCGGTCTCGCCGTACGCCATGGCCGAGAGCACCCCCAGTTCTGGACGGCGGGCTGCTTCCGCGGGGTCCGTCACGACCGGAATCCCGTCTCGCCGGAGCACGGGCGGGCGCAGCACGAAGGTGGGCACGCCGAGCTCGATCGGCTCCGCGCACCATGCCGCGACGAGAGGGTCGGACGCGATGACGAGCAGATCGGCAGGGCACCGGTGCTGGTCCCGCGAAACGGTGAGGTAGGCGGGCCAGGTGAAGCGCTTGTCCTCGTCCTTCCTGAGCTGAACCTCGACGATGATCACCCGGACCGGCCTGCCGCCTTCAAGCAGCAGGATGACAAGGTCGGCGCGGTACTCCGCCGGCTGCGTCTCGTTCAACTCGACCGAGGCGACGCGGGCTTCGCTGTAGGCCGGGAGCACGACGCCGAGCACCTCGACGAGCATCTCGGCGGCCAGGGAAGGACGGTTCTTGAAAAGATCCACGAGGCACTCGTGGCGCATGGAGACCATGGCGAGGAGGATCGCACGCCGGCCGGTATGGGGCCAACACGCACTCAAGGGCGATGTCGGATCGGAGCCATCCCTGGCCAGCGGGTCGGGGCCGTCGCCGTACATACCGATGAGGTGGCCTTTGCAGGCTTGGCTCAATGCTCGGCTGTCCCACGACTTGCGGCTCACCCGCGGCGCGAAGCGCCGCCGGGTGCAGCCCCTTGTTGGGCAGTTCGTCCTGGTTGCTCGCAGCGCCGTCAGCGCTTAGGCGCTTTACGCAACGAGTACGCCCCGCTGCCGGCTCGAGCGATCAGACCCAACCTAAGCGGTTTGCGGACCGAGTTGCGAACCCACGAATTTGCCTTCTCGGGTGGGAGTTCCGGGAACGCCCGCTCTGCGAGAGCGAACAGAGTCAAAGGCCCATTCACCGCCGAAAGACAACCCAGCACAGCGCGTTCATTCGCATTCAGCGTGTCTCCCGCGCTAGGAGCATCCGCGTCCGATTTCTTGCTGCGCACTCCGACGCCAGTCGCACGAACTCCGGCGTCGGACGCGTGCGCGCCAGCAAGACCTTGAGCTGAAGGCTTCGCAGGAACCCGATTCCCCGACTTCGCTCGTGTGGGCGGCGGAAGCGACTGAGTTGCCGACGCTACCGGCACAACGTACTCAACAGCAAACACGTCGGCGCCCCATTTTAAAAAGAACGCGAGGTAGGGATCTGTGATATGTAGACACCGATTCCGCTTGTCCCAATCAAGCACCGGCGCTGACGCCTCCTGGTCGGCCTGAATAGTACTCATGTGCTCAAGAACACGCGAAACCTCATGAGCCTGGGGTAAATCGATTAGTAATTCCCGGAGTGCGGATCGAATCTGCTCGTACGACAGCGTCCCCATACCTGGCTTGAGCTGCGCAATTGCGTTAAGCACCGCGTGATAAATGTCCCCAGTGCGTCCATCGCGAAAGGGGCGCGGTATGCGGTCCGATCGTTGGCGTGGCCCCTGAGCGAGCGCGTCGAAAACCGGGCGACTGAGGTGTTGCGCAATATCGCCCAGAAGAGCAGTCGCAGAGGGCTGCGGCCGGACATCAACAGGCACATCTGAGGTTTCCAGCAAACCGGCCCGAAGGCAGAGTTCGCGAAAAAATTCCTGGACAAGGTGCGGGCTACCGAGCGCCTCGGCAGTGAAAAGCTCTATCAGCCCGTCATCTACTGAGGCGTTGAGAAGCGGCAGTCCAACGTCTGGAATTCGGCGCAATTCATCGACGGTCCACAGGGGGACATGAACCTGCTGAACGCGACTTGTCATCTCGCGCTCAACACGAATTGCATCATACCGCCTGTGCGGTATGGCAAGTATTATCGTGGGACACCCTTCGTATATGAGGGACTTAAGAGTCCCGAATGATTGTCGCCTGAAGTGGCTCCGGAATGTAATAAAAATCGTCGATAACCAAAGGGCGGCGGGATTGCTGAAGTGCGGCAACCGCCCCCGCACGGTGCGTTGAAGTTCTCGTACTGGTCGTTGTAGACTTGGACGCACGCGAGTGCAGAACGCTAGCCTTGGCGGTTACCTTGCCGACCAGTTTCAAGCCGACTTCGCCGCCGACATCAATGCCGCCGGCTGTCGTCTTCGCTGTTTCTTCAGTGCTCGCAGTGCTTGTCGACGCTGCGAGTTGTCCGATGACCTGTGTCCAGAGATCGTCTTCGGTTGCCACAGAGCCGCCATCGATCCACACGGCGGTGTTCCCAGGAAAGACGCGCTTAACGAGAACGGACTTCCCGGACTTCGTCGGACCCGTGACCGTAACTAGCTTACACAAGTTATCCGTACTGGCGCGTATCTCATCCTCAAGTCCATATTCATTCCTACTCACGTAGGTATGGTGGGGCTGCCCACCGGGCACAAACACGCTACGCGTACGCAGTTTCAGGAAGGTGTCCATGTCGCCCTCAGGTCGCACTCCGCGCCGACAGTGCGACCCGTCTATCACGGCCCCGCATGCGGGGGAAGGGGATCGCCTCTGACAATGAGCAGCGCCGCCGGAAGCGACCATCGTACTTTTCCGAGTTCCGGAAGCCGACGCTTCATCTGCCCAAACTCGCAATTACCTGGAACGCACGGCCCTGCCGGCGCAGTCCAGCATATAGACCTATAGACCACGAGCCGCCGCGGCCTACCTTGGCATTTCCGCCTCGGGGGCGCACCTCCCCGCGGCCTACCCCCGTAATCCGATGGATTGACCGCGCCCCTCCGCTGCCTCTCAGCGAATCTCCGTAGCTAGGCTGCTGCAGCGCACCTACACCCGTTGCTCCACCGCGGGCGCTCCGGCGCGTCGCGCCGCACGATTCGCACCGACGGCACCGCGCCCCGTGCGGCCGGGCCCCGGCGGTCCCGGAACGCGCCGAGAGGCTGCCTCGACGCGAAGTCGCGCAGCATGACGCCGCCGTGGATGCAGAGGACGACCGAGGGCAGGCGGTACCGAAGCAGCGCTGCGCCCTCGTCGCTCGGCCATTCCCTCGCCTTCCCTCGCCCGCCTGCCCGCGCCTGTGCTCCACACGCGGCGGGTTTCCTCCCCCTCCGTTCTGCATCACACTCCGCCGGCCCGCACCGTCGCGCAGCGGTATGCTCCGCCGCCGCCTTCCCCAGCGCCCCCGTGCCCCACGCCCTCATCACCTCGCCCAGCGCCGCCGCCCGCCTCGATCGCGCCGTGGGCTGGCTGCGCCGCCGGCGCCCCGCCGAGCGGGTGCTCCTCGTCGGCGCCTCCGTCGAGGCCGTGAGCGAGCTCGCCCGCGCGTCGATCCGCGGCCGCCGCGCCACCTTCGGCTGGCACCGGCTCACCCTGGGGCGCGTCGCCGCCGCGCTCGCGATGCCGGCGCTCGCCGCGCGCGGCCTCGTCCCGGCCAGCCCGCTCGCGATCGAGGCCCTGTGCGCGCGCGCGATCGGCGGGCTCGCGCAGGACGGGCTGCTCGGGCGCTTCGCCCGCGTCGCGGATCGGCCCGGGCTGCCGCGCGCCGTGGCGCGGACGCTGGACGAGGTGCGGCTCGCCGGCGTCGATCCGGACGCGCTCGCGCCGGCCGATCTCGACCGCATCGCCCACGCCTTCGACGCCGCCCTGGACGAGGCGGGGCTCGCCGATCGCGCGCTCGTCCTGCGCCTCGCGGCCGAGCGCGCCCGGGCCGAGGACGACGGCGACCCCCGCGCGAGGCACCCGCTGCTCGGGCTGCCGATGCTCCTGCTCGACCTGCCGGTGCGGTTCGCGCTCGAGCGCGATCTCCTCGAGGCGATGGCCGCGCGCTCGCCCGACGCGCTCGCCACCGTGCCCGCCGGCGACGCCGCGTCGCTGCGCCACCTCGAGGCCGCGCTCCGGTCGCCGCCGCGGCGGGTCGCGCTGGCCGCGGTGTCGGCCGCGCACGACGGCCCCGGCGCGGGCACCGACGCGGGCACCGACGCGGACGACCCGGGCGACGGGCCGCCGCCGGGCGCGCCCAGCACCTCGCTCGCGCGCCTGCAGGAGCACCTGTTCGACCCGCTGACCGACGAGGCCCCGGGGCTCGGCGACGAGGTGGAGATCCTCTCCGCGCCCGGGGAGAGCCGGGAGTGCGTGGAGCTCGCGCGCATCGCTCTGCGCGAGGCCGGCCGCGGCGTGCCGTTCGAGCGGATGGCGATCCTCCTGCGCGCGCCCGAGCAGTACCGGGCGCACCTCGTCGAGGCGCTGCGCCGGGCCGGGATCCCCGCGCACTTCGCGCAGGGCTCGGTCCAGCCCGATCCCGCGGGACGCGCGCTCCTCGCGCTGCTCGCGTGCGCGGCCGAGCACCTCTCGGCGTCGCGCTTCGCCGAGTACCTCTCGCTCGGGCAGGTGCCCGACGCCACGCCCGCGGGCGAGCCGCCGCCGGCCACGTCCGAGGCCGACCGGTGGGTGCCGCCGGACGACGACTTCTTCCCCGCGCTCCTGCGCGGCGAGCTCGACGAGGCGCCTTTCGACGACACACCGGCCGACAGCGAAGATCCCGATCGAACGGGCCAACCCCCCCCTTCGACGGGCGATAACGCCACCTCGACGGGCAATAACTCCCCTTCGACGGGCAATAACTCCCCTTCGACGGGCAATAACTCCCCTTCGACGGGCAATAACTCCCCTTCGACGGGCAATAACTCCCCTTCGACGGGCCCCAATACCGATCCAACAGCCGCCACCCCCGATCCGACAGCCAGTCCCGCCGACGCCCCCGTGCACGACGGCACCCTGCGCGCCCCGCGGCGCTGGGAGCGGATCCTCGTCGACGCGGCGGTGATCGGCGGGCTCGACCGGTGGAAGGCGCGGCTCTCCGGCCTGGAGCGGGAGCTCCGGCTGCAGCTCTCGCGCGCCCCGGAGGAGCGCGACGCCGCGCGCGTCGCGCGGATGCTCGCGGACCTCGCGGCGCTCCGCGACTTCGCGCTGCCGCTGCTCGCGGCGCTGCCGAGCCCGGGCGAGCGCGCGACCTGGGGCGCGTGGCGCGAGCGGCTCTCGGCGCTCGCGACGCGCGCGCTGAGGCGGCCCGAGCGCGTGCTCGCGGTGCTCGCCGAGCTCGCGCCGATGGCCGACGTCGGCCCGGTGGATCTCGGCGAGGTGCGCCTCTGCCTCGCGCACCGGCTCACGGACCTCGTGCTGCCCCCGGCCGCCCGCCGCGACGGGCGCCTCTTCGTGGCGCCCATCGAGGCCGCCCGCGGGCGCTCGTTCGACGTGGTCTTCGTGCCCGGGCTCGCCGAGCGGATCTTCCCGCAGAAGGTCACCGAGGACCCGATCCTCCGCGACGCGCTCCGCCGGGCGATCGCCGGGGGCGCCTCGGGCCTCGACACGAGCGACGACCGGGTGGCGCGCGAGCGGCTCGCGCTCCGGCTCGCGGTCGGCGCGGCCCGCCGCAAGCTCGTCGTGTCGTACCCGCGCGTCGACATGGACCAGTCCCGACCGCGCGTGCCTTCGTTCTACGGGCTCGAGCTCCTGCGCGCGGCCGAGGGCCGGCTGCCCGGCTTCGGCGAGCTCGAGCGCCGCGCCGAGCAGGGCGGCGCCGCGCGCATCGGCTGGCCCGCGCCGGCGCGGCCCGAGGACGCCATCGACGCGGCCGAGCACGATCTCGCGCTCCTGGAGACGCTCTTCAGCCTGCCGGAGGACCGGACCATCGGCACCGCGCGCTACCTGCTCGGCGCGAACCCGCACCTGGCGCGGGCGCTCCGGTTCCGGGCGCGGCGCTGGATCCCGGGCTGGACGAGCGCCGACGGGCTGTTCAAGCCGATCGCCGAGGCGCGCGAGGCGCTCGCGAGGCACGCCCTCGGGCGCCGGTCGTTCTCGCCGACCGCGCTCCAGCACTTCGCCGCGTGCCCCTACCGGTTCTTCCTCCACGCCGTGCACGAGCTCGCGCCGCGCCCGGCGCCGGCGGCGATCGAGGAGCTCGACCCGCTCCAGCGCGGCCGGCTCGTGCACGACGTGCTCTACGAGGTGCTTGTCGCCTTGCGCGACGCGGGCAAGCTGCCGGTGAGCGTGGCCTCGCTCGACGAGGCGCGGGCCGAGCTCGATCGGGCGCTCGACCGCGTGGCTGCGCGCTACGCGGACGAGCTCGCGCCGGCGATCCAGCGCGTCTGGGACGACGGCATCGCGTCGGTGCGGGCCGACCTCCGCGAGTGGCTGCGGCGCGCCGCGGAGGACCGCGACTGGGAGCCGATCCATTTCGAGCTGTCGTTCGGGCTGCCGCGCCGCCTCGCCACCCGCGACCCGGGGAGCTCGGACCAGGCGGTGGCGCTCGACTGCGGGGTCAGGCTCAGGGGGTCGATCGACCTTGTCGAGCGGAGCGTGTGGGGCGCGATGCGGGCGACCGACTACAAGACGGGCAAGGCGCGGGCCCCGCGCGACGCGGTCGTGAGCGGCGGCGGCGCGCTCCAGCCGGTCCTCTACGCGCTCGCGCTGGAGAAGCTCATGCCGCCGGGGACGCAGGTCGAGTCGGGGCGGCTCTATTACTGCACGTCCGCCGGCGGGTTCGCCGAGGTGCCGATCTACCTGGACGCGCGGGCGCGCGAGGCGGCCGCGCAGGTGGCGGGGATCATCGGCGACGCGATCGACAAGGCGGCGCTCCTGCCGATGCCGGCCGAGGGAGCGTGCGCGCAGTGCGACTACCGGCCCGTGTGCGGGCCGTACGAGGAGCTCAGGACCGGGAAGATCAAGCGGCGCGACACCGACCAGCGCCGGCGGCTGGAGCAGCTCCGCAGGCTGGCGTGAGCGCGGACGCCGCGATCAGGCGCGCGCATCCAGGTTACAATCGGTCATGCACAGCAAGATCGCCTTGCCCTGCGCCCTGCTCGCGATCGCAGCGGCGGGCACCGGTTGCAATCTCCTCTTCGGCATCGAGCCTGGCACGGACGCGATCACCACCTCGTCCTCGACGACGACAGGCGCGGGGTCCGGGAGCGGCGGGTCGGCGACGACGACATCGGGCTCCGGCGGCCATGGAGGGGCGGGCGGGGCGGGCGGGTCGGGTGGGGGCACGCCCTCGTGTGCCCCGTCGAGCTGCACCGCGGGCCAGTGTCCGGTGACGCAGGTGCCGGGCGAGCTCGGGAGGAACGCGAAGGGCATGGTCGTCACCCAGGACGCCGTGCTCCTGGCGAACGGCGAGGGCATCGTCTCCATCCCGAAGGACGGCGGGACCGCGCGCACGCTGCCCGGCACCGTCGGGTTCGGAGACACGTCCTGGGTCACCTACTCGGGCGGACAGCTCTCGTGGCTCAACTGGAGCAACGGGAACGTGCTCGGGATCTCCATCGATCCGCCGAGCTCAAGCCCGATCCCGATCGCGGAGGTCCCTCGGCAGGAGGACGAGGATGTCGTCCCGGGCTTCGGCCGGATCGCTTCGATTGGCGACAGCGTCTACTGGGTGACCCAGACGCCCGCGGCCGTCTGGCGGGCCAAGGCCGATGGCAGCCAGGCGCTCGCCGAGCAGATCGCTTCCGGCGGCTACCCGACCGGCATCGCCGTCGACGCGACGCACGTCTACTGGGCGGAGTACATGGAGCGCCAGATCCTGCGCAAGACGAAGGACCCGCTCGGCGAGACCGCCGAGGTCTTCGCGGAGACGAACGGCAACCCGAGCGAGATCGTCCTCGCCAACGGCGTCGTGCACTGGGTGACCGACAACACCGGCGCGGTCCAGTCCAAGGCCACGGACGCGGCGCTCGACGCCCCGCCCTTCACCACCACGGTCGACGCTCAGGCCGTCTCCAAGTCGCTCGCGGTGGACGACGAGTTCGTCTACTGGACCGTTTACGTGAACGGCGCCGGTCAGGGCGAGGTGCGGAGGGCGCACATCGGCATGGGAGACACGACCACCCTCGCGACCGGGCAGCCGTACTTCTTCGAGATCGCCATCGATTGCGGATCCATCTACTGGAGCGTCAACAACCTCGAGGCCGACGAGGACACCGTGGTGTTCCAGATGCCGAAGCCCTCGAATTGAGCGCGGCCCCTCGCCTGCCCGGGGTGCCGCCCCCCTCGAGCGCGCCTCGACCTCGGCCAGCCGTGGCCGAGGCGGGGAATCCATCTCGCATCCACCGTCTCCGGGAGCGAACGCCCCCGGTCGTGGCGCGCTACGCGGCGCCCTGCGCCTCTTCCCTCTTCGGCCACGTGAACCGGAACGTCGCCCCGCTCTCGCCGTCCGACTCCACCCAGGCCCGCCCACCGCGGCTCTCCACGATCTTCCGCACGATGGCAAGGCCGATCCCCGTGCTCTCCACCTTGTCCCGCGCCTGCAGCGTCTGGAACATCCCCCACACCTTCTCCTGGAACGCAGGCGCGATACCCGTCCCGTTGTCCGACACCGCGATCTCGTACCTGTCACCCTGCTCCCGGGCGGAGACGAACACCGTCGCATCCTCGCGGCCGGCGTGCTTGAGCCCGTTGGTGATCAGGTTCATCAGCACCTGTTGCAGCGGCACCCTGTACGTCTTCAGGATCGCGGGCGGCACGTCGAGCGTGACCCGCGCTGGCGGCTTGGGGGCGATGAGCTCGACCACCTCCCGCGCAAGCTTCTCGAGGTCCACGCTCTCCGGCTTCTCGCGGAACCTCGTGGCGCGGGAGTAGGCCAGAATCCCCTCGATCAAGGCCTCCATGCGCCGCACGCGCCCGCGCAGCATCTCCATCTGATGGCGCGTCTCTGCGGTGAGCCTGTCCGACAGGTCCTCCTCGATCCACTGGGCGAGGCTCGCGATACCGCGGAGCGGCGCCTTCAGGTCATGGCTCGTCACGTACGCGAACTGGTCGAGCTCGGCGTTGGTCCGCTCCAGCGCGCGGATGAGCGACTGCGCCTCACGGAACAGCCGGGCGTTGTCCATCGCCACCGCCGCCTGGGCGGCGAGACCGACGGTGACGCGCTCGGAACGCTCGGTGAAGACCCCCGGCCTCGGGTGACCGAAGAGCATGCCGCCGATGACCTTGCCGCTCCGGGAGACGACGGGGACGGCCAGGTAGCTCGTGACGGCGAGGTGCCCTTCCGGCGGGCCCTGAGAAGAGGGGTCCGTGCCGTAACGCGGATCCCGGGTCACGTCATCGAGGCGGATCACGCCATCGACGCTGAACGCCGGCGCGAACACCGCCGTGCTCCGCGGCATCGGGAAGCGCGACAAGGCCTCTTTCGGCGCCCCCGAGGCCGCATACAGCACGGATCTGACGCCCTGCGCGTCGTTCACGTTGTAGAAGAACGCGCCGAACGCCGCGCCGGAGAGCTTCGTCCCGGCGTCGATGACCGACTGGACGAGCGCGTCGAGCTCGAGCTCCGCCGACAGCGCCTGCCCCACCTCGTGGAGCGTCTCGAGCACCTCGGCGTGCTCTCGAGTGAGCCGCTCGGCCTCGCGCTGCAGGCTGATATCCATGTTGCAGCCCACGTACTCGCGAATGCTGCCGTCCGTCGCGCGGACGGGCGCCGCGCGCGCCACGGTATAGGCATACGTGCCGTCCCTCCGGCGGAGCCTGTACTCGGCCTCGTAAACGGCCCCGCGCGCCGTCGCGTCCGACCAGGCCCGCGCCGTCGCCTCCCGATCTTCCGGGTGGATCACCTCCATGAAGGCGCCGCGCAGGTACTCGGCGTCGTCCTGGCCAGTGAACTCGCGCCAGCTCGGCGAGCTCTCGATGATCTTCCCCTCCGGCGTGGTCGTCCACACGATGGCCGTTGTCGCCTGGACCAGCGTGCGGAGGCGCGCCTCGCTCGTGGAGAGCTCGATCGCGAGATGCTCGACGTGGCGGCGCGCCAGCACCTGGTCGGTCACCTCGAAAGCGAACGCCATGACGCCCTCGGTGCTGCCGCCCTGCGCGCGCATCGCCTGATAGACGAAGTTGAAGAAGCGCTCTTCCTCCATGCCGGCGGCGCCGCGGCGGAGGCGGAGGGGCACGGACGTGCCGACGTAGGGCTGCCCGCTCCGGTAGACCCGATCCAGGAGCTCGAAGATGCCCTGGCCCTCCAGATCGGGGAGCGCCTCCCGGATCGGCCTGCCCATCAGCTCTCGACCGCCGAGGATGTCATGATACGTCGGATTGACCAGCTCGAAGACGTGCCGGGGGCCGCGCAGGATGCAGATGCCGGCGGGCGCCTGGTTGAACAGGCCCGCGAGCTGCTGGCGGGACGCGTCGACCTGCTGGAACAGCCTCGCGTTGTCGATCAGCAAGGCCACGCGGTTCGCGAGCTCCTCGGCGAGCGCGACGTCGGCCTCGCTGAAGCGACGGCCCGACTCGGCGTGGACCAGCGTGAGCGCGCCGATGGTCCGCTCGCGCCCCCGGAGCGGGACGACGACGTAGGACCTGAGCCCGAGCGACCGGATGAGGCGCAGGTGCTCGGGGTCCTGCGCGGCGGACTCGAGCACGGAGCCCGGGATGTCGGCCACCCACTCGGGGCGGCCGGTGCGGATGACCGCGGGCACGCCCGTCGCGGCGTCGGGCCGGGGCGGCGACATCGCCCGCAGGCGCTCTCCCAGCTCGATCTTCGCCGGATCGCCGTGGTGAACGGCCACGCGCTCGATGGTGTCGCCGTTCAGCATGTCGACAGCGCACCAGTCCGCCAGCGTGGGGACCGCGAGGTGGGTCAGGTGCGTGAGCCGCGCCTCGTCGTCGAGCGAGTTCGAGAGCACGGCGCCCGCCTCGCTCAGCAGGCGAAGCGTCGCCTGCTGCCGCTCGAGCTCGGCCGCGAGCATCTCGGCGCGCGCGCGGGCCTCGCGCTCCTGCTCGAGCAGGCGCGCCCTGTCCAGCGCCGATGCGCACTGCGCGGCCACGCTGAGCAAGAACTCGCGCTCTTCATCGGTCCACGCCCGCTCGGTCGCGAACGAGAACGAGAGCCCGCCGAGCAGCGCTCCGTGGGTGATGATCGGCAGGACGGCGAGCGCCTCGATGTCGTCGCGAGCAGGCCTGAGCGCCGCGAGCTCGGGGTACCCGGCGTGCAGGCGGCTCTTCGTACCCACCCAGATCGGCCGCCGCTCCCGGAGCGCCTCCGAGAGCGGCAGTCGGGCGTCGAGCGGCACGGTCACGTAAGGAGTCGCGCGCTGCGCCTCGAGCCCACATTGGCCGATCAGCGTCGCGACCCCGGCCGCCTCGTCCGCCGCGTACATCATCGTCGTCGAGGCGTTGAGCACGCGGTGGATGTCGCGGAGGACGGCGGTGGACATCTGTTCGACCGTGACCGCGCCGCTCAGCGCGGAGCTGACCGCGAGCAGCGCCTGGGTGAGCCGGGCGCTGCGATCGAGCTCCTCGACGCGCCTCGTGAGCTGCGCCGCGAGCTCGCCGCGCTCCGCCTCGACCTGCTTCAGGCGGGAGACGTCGGCGAACACCGAGATCCCCCCCTCGAGCTCGCCTCCGGGCCCGATGAGCGGCGCGGCGCTCCCGAGGACCATGCCCCGCGTCCCGTCGAAGCGCTGGATCCGGGTCTCCTCGCTCTCGATGACCTGCCGTGCGGCCATCGCGCGCGCCATCGCCCAGTCGCCGGCCTCGTACGGGCGGCCATCCTCGTGAAAGGCGCGATACAGCGTCCAGTCCTGGATCGACTCGGTCGAGGCGCTGCCGGCCCAGATGCGCTCCGCCGCACGGTTGTGCAGGACGAGCTTGCCGGAGGCGTCGCAGAGGATGACGCCGTGCGGGCTGTGCTCGAGCACGGCGTCGAGCCACCCGCGATCGCGGGAGGCCACGACGCGGAGCCGCTCGATCTCCCGCTTCAGGGCTTCGATGTCCGTCGAGTCAACGCTGATCGAGGGCCCGGAAGGCGGGCGGGGGTGAGCGGAGGTTCCCATAGAGTGACCGCGACCGGAGGCTCGGAGCAGGGCCGAGGCATCGCTCGGTCGGACGCCGCCCGGAGCTTACGCTCATCGGCGGCGCGGCGAAAGGCGGCGCGAGAGCGGCGCCGCCGCCGGACAGGTGCGTGCGCGCCTGTCCGGCTCGCGCCGGCGCGGACGGGGGCGGACGGCGGCTCTCGGCGCGGCGCCCCGGCGCGCGGGCAGGTCGTCGCGGGAGAACCGCTGCTGCGGGCTGGCTGCTTTGGGACGGCCAGGGTCGACGTTGAGCGGGACTTCGATTCTCGCGGTGAGCGCGCCGGTGGCGCGGGGGCTCTCGGGGAAAAGACGATGCTGGCTTCGGGCTCCACCTCGCTCACCATCCCCGTTGCGCGAACCCAGATGTTGGGGGCCGATAACCGGCAGGTGAGCGCGACAGCGCGCCGATATCGAGCAAGGAGCAAGCAGATGTTGGGCTATCGTTCAGGTCGCCTCATGGCGATCATGTTCGCTGGGAGCATTGTACTCGCCGGGGCTAGCGGCTGCATCGGCGGCGACGAAGATGCCGAGACGGACCGCGACGGGACGTCCGGCGACGAGGGGACCGGCAGGGGCCCCACGGGCGCCGACGGCAGGAGCGGCGGCCAGACAGGCGGAGAGGGCGCGAGAGGCGCGGACAGGAGCGGCGGGCAACGCGACCACGAGCACGCCGGCGGCAGGCAGGGAGGCCGCCGGCAGCCGGGCCAGCAAGGCGGCGGGCAGCGCGGCGGCGAGCAGGCCGGCGGCCAGCGCGCGGGCGGCACGCAGGCGTGCGGCGAGCAGGCCGGCTATCAGGGCGGCAGGCACGGAGGCCGCGGCGAGATCGGCAGTCGAGGCGACAGGAAGGGAGACCGCAGGCAGCCCGGCCAGCGAGGCGCGATGCAGCAGGCGTCGGAGGCGGAGATCACGATGCTGGTCTCGCTCATCCACCAGAAGGAGGTCGAGCTGTCGGAGATCGCTCGAGGCAAGGCGGAGTCCCCGGAGGTCCAGCGCTACGCCGAGCAGATCATCGAGGAGCACTCCCAGGCCGGGCAGCGCGGGGCGGAGCTGTCGCAGGGCGGCAGGGTCAACTTCGAGGCCTGCCCGCGCTGCCAGCAGCTGGAGACCAGCTCGACCGAGCTGACCGAATCGCTGGAGGACCAGAAAGGCACCGAGTTCGACATCGCCTTCATCTGGGCGCAGGTCTCCTTCCATCGCCGCGCGCTCGAGCTCCTCGACATGCCGAGGATCGCGAGCACGGACAACGCGAGGCTCCGTTCTCACGTGAAGGCGATGCGAGCGCACGTCGAGCAGCACCTGAGAGAGGCGGAGCAGCTCTTCTGCTCGCTGCTGCAGGAGCAGCAAGACCAGCAAGGCGGCCAGCAGCAACGCGGCCAGCACGGGCAGCAAGGCGGCCAGCAGCAACGCGGCCAGCACGGGCAGCAAGGCGTTCAGCAGCGCGGCCAGCAGCAGGGCGCCCAGTACGGGCAGCAAGGCGTTCAGCAGCGCGGCCAGCAGCAGGGCGCCCAGTACGGGCAGCAAGGCGTTCAGCAGCGCGGCCAGCAGCAGGGCGCCCAGTACGGGCAGCAAGGCGTTCAGCAGCGCGGCCAGCAGCAGGGCGCCCAGTACGGGCAGCAAGGCGTTCAGCAGCGCGGCCAGCAGCAGGGCGCCCAGTACGGGCAGCAAGGCGTTCAGCAGCGCGGCCAGCAGCAGGGCGCCCAGCTCGGGCAGCAGCAGCGCGTCCAGCAGCAAGGCCACCAGGCCTACGCGCAGCAGCAAGAGAGTCAGCCGGACCAGTAGCAAGGCGAGCCGCAGAAGACCCTCTCAGCAGCGCCTTCTCACCGCCCGCGCGCCGCATCGGCCCCATCGCGCCCGCGATCTCCGGAGCGGTGGGCGGACCCGAAGGAGATGAACCGCCAGGACGCCAGGGACGCCAAGCGAAGAGGTTCATGATCTCTCCTGGTGTCTCGGCGGTCTCCTCGATCCGGACCACGTCCGAAGAACGCGATCGCCGTCCTCGTCTGGAACGGCTCTGATCGTCGCGCTCACGGTCGCCCGAGCTGGTATCCTCGCCGGCATGCCCGTGATGCCTCCGTGCGCCCCTCACGCCTGCCGCCCGAAGGCCGCATGATCGCCCGCCGCCGACTGCACCGCGCCGTCTTCTCGCTCGCCGCCCTCTACAACGCCTGCTGGGGGCTCTACGCGGCGCTCGACCCGCAATGGCTGTTTCGCTTCGCCGGCATGCCGCCCCTCAACCACCCCGCCATCTTCGCCTGCCTCGGGATGGTGGTCGGGGTGTACGCCATCCTCTATGCGGAGGTCGCGCGGGCCCCGGAACGCGGCTTTCTCCTCGCGGCCGTCGGCCTGCTCGGCAAGGTCCTCGGGCCCATCGGCCTCGCGGCCCTGGTCGTGACCGGGCAGTGGCCGCCCCGGTCCGCCGTGCTCTGCCTGACGAACGATCTCGTCTGGTGGGTCCCCTTCGGCCTGTATCTCCACGACGCGTGGCCCTTGTTCGTGCGTTCGTGGAGCGCTCCGCCGGGGGACGACCTCGTCGAGCCCCGAGGCGGGTAACCTGCCGGCGTTCGCCGGCCGCGAGGTCGAGAGCGACGTGCGCCCGTCGACGGAGCCGTTCTGAGCCCCGTCAGCGATCGATCCACCTCGTCGGGAAGTCGACCCTCACGAGCGTGTCGAGGCCATCGAGCACGTCGACGCCCTCGACGCGCACGATATCGCTCATCGCGTATCCCTCGAAATCCACGAGCCAGACATCGACGTCATAGTACCCCTCGTAGAGGTCGTCGATGGTGAAGCCGAAATCATCGCAGTCCCCGACGACATCGACGACGTAGCCATCCTCGTCCTCGACGCTGACCGCGAGCCCGCTCACGTCGTGCTCGAAGCACTCCCACGGGTCGTTGCTACCGCCGATGGTCAGCGCGACGGTGAGCGAGCCGCTCGTGAAGGGGTCGTGGTCGTCATGATCGACGATGATGCACCCCGTGAGCGAGGCGGTGGCGAGGACGCAGCCAGTGAGACCGGAGAGCACCTTCGAGAGTTCCATGGGGGTCGTCTTCCTTTATCCAAGTCTGGCGCTGTCGCGCCGATGCGCGAAGGGCCAGCAAGCGCTATACCAGGAGCAGGCGCGCTGCCAGGCGGCGGGCGCCGGCCCCCGGGCCGCCGGATGGCACCGCAGTTGCTCCTGTGAACCCCATGGAGATGAACGTGACAGCCCTCGATACCTCTTTCCCCAGACCCACCGCCCATGCCCCGCAGCGCAGCAGGCTCGCCGTGCTGGCCGCGCTCGTCGCGCTCGCGCTCCTCGGCGCGACCGGGTGCGCGGCGGAAGTCCACACCAGGGCCGCCGCGCCTGCGACCGTCACGTACCAGGAGTTCGCAGTGTACGAGGAGCCGGTCGTTCACATCGCGGCGGCGCCGGTCCAGATCGAGACCTACCCGCGCGTGTACTACCGCGGGACCTACGTCTACTACGTGGATGGCCGCTGGTACTATCCATCGCGCCACGGCTGGGTCTACTACCGCAACGAGCCGCGCGCGCTTGTCCACTACCGCGTCGACTTCGACCGGCGCCGAGCCCATCACCACCATCACCACGTGAAGCGCGACCCCGTGCAGCACAGCCACGTACACCGCGACCACGTGCAGCACGGCCACGTACACCGCGCGCCCGCGGCCCGGCCGGCGCCCGCGGCCCGGCCGGCGCCCGCGGCCCGACCGGCGGCCAAGGTCAGGGCGCGGGCGACGGTCAAGGCGAACGCGACGGTCAAGGCGGGGGCGACGGCCAGGCCGGCGACCCCGGCCAAGCCGACGAAGAAGCCTCGCGCGGAGCGTCGACGGCACCACGTCGAGGAAAAGGAAAAGCGCCACGAGCGCTGACGGCGGCCGCGCGCCCGGGCGAGGATGGCGGAGGACGGCGAGGATGGCGAGGACGTCGGGGCCGCGCCGGCCTACAGGCCCCCGCCGAGCTGCAGATGGCCTCGATCCCGGCCGTCCCGTGGGAGATCAACTTGGCACCCGAGACGCGCTTCGGTACACTTGGGACTGCTGGACCCCGGGCACCCTGCGGACGGGCGAGGCGACACGCTCAGCGGAGATTCGGCGCACCCCCTGAGGAGCAGATGTCGGCGACGAGACGCGATTCATTCTACCCGGGAACGCTCGACGGCCCCAAGAGCACGCCTCCTTCCGGGTCAGGTCGCGCCATCGACGGCCCCACGAGCGCGCCGCCTTCCGGGTCGGGTCTCACGATCGACGGCCCCAAGAGCGCGCCGCCTTCCGGGTCGGGTCTCACGATGAGAGAGTCACCGGACAGCGAGCAGCGTGTAGCACAGCAGTGCGTGGATTGCGGTACACCTGCGCCAAAGACGGAGACGAACTACACGCTCATCAGCTCTCGCTATGGCTGGCGGCTGACACGGACCGTCGACGCGAACGGGCTAAGGATGATGGAGTGGCGCTGCCCGGGTTGCTACTCACGCTACCGTTCGAGGAGGTCGCTGTGATCTCCGATGCGGCGCGCCACCGGCGGTCAAGCCCCTCTGACGCGCGGCCCCCTCGGCGTGCCCCGCACGGGCACGTGGCGCCGTCCTGGAGACGACGGGACCCGAGCTCGCGCTGGAGAGCGACGAGGCGTGGCGCAACGCGGGCGGGCGCATCCACACGCTGCAGGGGATGATCCGCCTCCGCGCCGCGAGCGCGCGCGGACGCTCGGCGACGTCGAGAAGGAGCACATCCTCGCGGCGCTGACGCGCCACGGCGGCAACCAGACGCGGAGCGCGGCGGAGCTCGGGATCGGCGTGTCGACGCTGTACCGCAAGCTCAAGGAGTACGGGCGCGCGCCGGCGGGGTGAGGACGAGCGGTGGCGCGCGCCCCCGTACCGGTACCCCGGACACGACGTCCGTCCGCGGCGAGGCGGGGGAAAGCCCGCCGCGCAAGCAGCGTGGCGACGCGCCTCTCGATGCCCCTCCGCGACCGTCCCCTGGGCGCCTCAGCCGGCCTTCGCTGCCTCCGCGAAGGCCTTCCATGTGGCCTCGGCCAGGCCCACGCACGCGCGCGCGCCGTCGCGCACGATGGGCGTGCGGAGCAGGAGCGGATCGTCCACGAGGAGCTCGGCGAGCCACGCCTCGCTCGGGCCGAGGTGCTGGAGGCCGCGCTCCTTCACCCGCGCGCCCTCCGCGTCGTAGAGCGCGCGCATGCCGCCCACCGCGCGCGCCACGCTCGCGAGCTCCCCCTTGGAGAGGCCCTTCTCGCGCAGCTCGACGAGCTGCACCTTGATGCTCCGGTCGGCGAAGAACCGCTGCGCCGCCCGCGTCGCCTTGCACTTGGCCGTGCCGAAGATCTGGATCATCCGCGTCGCTCCTGGATCGCCTGGCTCCCTGCGCGCCCCGCAGGCAGCGCGAGCGTGAAGCATAGGCGCGGACGCGGCAGCCTACCAGGCGGCGGCGAGGCGGGGAGCGCCGGCAGATCGCGCGCCGCGCGCGAGGGCGGGCTCGGCGGACCGGACCGGGGGCAGGCCCGGCCGCCGGAGCGAGCGGGCGCGGGCTTCGTGGAAGATCACTCGTCAGGCGCCAGCGCGGCCGCTGCGCCGCAGCGCTCGACCGTGTAATCGCCGTTCACCTGGTTTCTCATGCCGGCGCCGCGCAGCTTCACGAAGAGAGAGATCTCGTCGCTGCTGACGATCTCGAGCGTGCCCCGGTAGCCGGTGAGGGCACCTACCCCGCCCCCGAAGGAGCACCCGGAGTGGTTCTCGGATACCGTCTCGCGGAAGGCGATCCGCGGATCCGTCAGATCGATGAGCCCCGGCGTGTCCATGTCAATCTCGGATGGTATGTAGAGGATGAGCTGCCAGATGGGTGCGTTGTCGCACGTCGCCTTGATCACGGTGGGGATGCACTCCTGGGCATCGCTGTCGAAGATGAGGAGCGTCGTCTCGGGGTCTTCCCACATCCCGAAACCGAGATCGGGAGGCACGTCGCCGGCCCGCACCGCGACGGCGCCCGGCACCGGGGGGTCGCCCTCTTCAGGAGGCGGGGGATCATCAGGCGGGGTGGGGCCCGGATCGGACGGGTCCGTCCAGTCCAGCTCCGGCACGAACACGATCTCGTCGCACCCGGTGCTCACGATCGCCAGCATTCCGAGAGCCATGAGGAAGCGCTTCATTGGTGTACCTCCGTGACAGGTTCTTCAATCTCCATGACAGGCTCTTCAGTTGAAGTCTCTCGGACGCGTGGGGATCAACATGGCCACGGCTCCGAGGACAATCGTTCGTCGCTTCATTCGCTGACCTCCGGATCAGGTTCCTGATGTGGAGTCCCTCGGCGGCGCGGAGACGGCTCATCAGAACCACCCGAAGTCGACGCCGGCCGACGTGAGCAGGATCGGTTGTCCCCAGGTCACGGTGTCGTGCTCGGCGATCTGGATCGAGACCCCTCGAGCGATCACGCTGGCGAGGAGGTCGGCGCGGAGGCGGAACCCGGGTGTCACCGCGAAGGCGACGCCGAGGCGCGCGAAGGGGGCGACGGTCACGGCGGTGGACTCGCCGCCGAGGAAGCCCGAGCTGACGACCCTCCCCGAGCTCCAGAGCGAGACGACAGCCAGGCCGAGATCCACCGAGGGAGCCATCCGGCCCTCGCGGGTGGCAAAGCGCACCCCCCCGCCGGCGAACAGGGCCGAGAGGTCGAGGCTCAGGTGCGATCGCTCGAGCCGCGCGCTGCTCAGCGGGATCACCGCGAGCGCGAAGACGCCGACGTGCTCGCTCGTCATCCAGGCGAGGCCGAGGTCGGCGCTGGCCGATACGCCGAGGCCGCCCGGGCTCAGCAGCGCGCCGGGAGCGAGCGAGAACCGGAGCGCCGGCGCCGGCTCGCCGGCGAGCGCGGCGGGCGCCGGGACGCGCAGCTTCTCGCGGATTTCCGGCGTTGCGGGCACCTCTCCGGGCGGCGGCGCCGGCAGGGAGGCCTCGAGGAGGCTGGCGCGCAGGAGCTCGACGACGCGGAGCGCGAGCGCGGCGTCGCGGTCGGGCGCGCCGCCGTCGTCGTCCGCGCCGCCCGCCATCTCGCGGAGGACGGTCTTGCCGGTGACCCGGTCGGCGATCCACACCTCGACGCCGGGCCCGGAGCGGACGGCGCGGATCGCGGCGATCGCGCCCGCCCGGCGCGCCGAGGCCTCGAGGGACGCGCGCGTCGCCGGCTCGGCCGCGGGGTCGAGGATCTCCGCGCGGAAGCCGAGCGACTCGAGCTCGGCGACGATCCGCAGGCCGAAGCGATCGCCCGGCGGGCAGAGGACGGCGATGGTCGAGGGGGCCTCCTCGCGGGCCTCGTCGGCGTGCGCGCCCGCCGCGAGCGCGGCCCCCGCCGCGAGGGTGGCGAGGGCGAGGAGGAGGGGCACCGGGGAGCGGCGTGTCACGGCGCCGGGGGATCGGGGGCGGCTCCCGGATTGCCGGTCGAGCCGCCGGGAGCAGCCGGCGTCGCGCTGCGCGCGAGCAGGCGCCTGGCATACTCCGCGTGCGAGCCGCTCGGATACGCGGCGAGATAGCGCTCCGCCGCGCGGCGAGCGCCCGCCTTGTCGCCCCGCTTGTCCTCTGTCTCGACGAGGCGTCCCGCAGCATCGGCGGCGAACGCGCCGGCCGGGTGCTCGCTCAGATACCGGGTGAACCAGCCCGCAGCGCCGGCATCGTCCTTCAGCTGGTCCTGGGCGATCCGCCCGAGGAGGAACGCTGCGGATGCCGCCTCGGGCGAGCCGGGGAATCGCCTGCGGAGGGCGGTGAAGGCCTGGACGGCGCGCGCCGAGCTGCCGCCGAGGCGGGCCGTGTCGCCGAGGGCGTGCAGGTCGCCGGCGGTCCCGGCCTCGCAGATGGCGTCGAAGCCTTCGCGCTCCGCCGCGGCGAGGGCTTCCTTGTACCTGGCGTCGAGGGCGAGGGCTCGCCAGCGGGGCGTCTCCAGGGGCGCCAGCGGCGGAGTGGCCGCCGTGGGGGCGGACGAGCCCTCGGCGCCCGCATGAGCGCTCGGCGGGTCCACGCCGCCGACCGGGGTTGCGCCGCCGACCGGGGTTGCGCCGCCGACCGGGGTTGCGCCGCCGACCGGGGTTGCGCCGCCGACCGGGGTTGCGCCGCCGACCGGGGTTGCGCCGCCGACCGGGGTTGCGCCGCCGACCGGGGTTGCGCCGCCGACCGGGGTTGCGCCGCCGACCGGGGTTGCGCCGCCGACCGGGGTTGCGCCGCCGACCGGGGTTGCGTCGGTCAACGTCGCATCGATCGGCCCCACCTCGAGCGTATTCGTCGCGGGCGAAATCACGAGCCGCTCGCCGGCACGGACGGTGCGCGAATCTCCCACGACCGGTCCGGAGACGGTGATCGCCCCCTCGCGCAAGGCCACCTCGAACTGTTCGGTCACCGGGTCCCACCGGGTCTCGAAACGCGTCCCGATCACGTGCACCTGAAACGGACCCACCCGCACCGTCCAGCGCGAGCGCTCCCGGTGGACGACCGACAGGTCGAGCGCGCCCCGCTCCAGGGCGACCTCTGCGCCCTCCGCGTCCACCGCGACGACGCGGGCGCGCCCGCCCGGCGCGAGGCGGAGCAGCGAGCCGTCCGAGAACCGGATCGGGAGCTCCGCCTCGGGGGGCGCCGCGATCCACGCCCCGACCACCCCCGCCTCGGTCGTCCCGAGCTCGAAGCCCATCGGACCGCGCGAGCGCTTCACGAGCACCACCGCGATCGCGACGAGGAGCAGCGCCGCCGCCAGCGACGCGGCGAGCCGGGTCGCGAGCGGCCGCGCAGGCGCCCGGGCGATGGCCCCGCTCGCGCGCCCCTCGCCGGAGGTCCTCACGAGCCGCGGCGCACCGGGGTTCCCGCCGGCGCGGTCCTCCGACCGGCGATCGGGCAGCTCCGCCTCGAGCAACCGCGCGCGCCCGCGCTCCAGGTCGAGCCGCGCCGCCGCCGCCCGATCCTGCAGCTCGGCCACGTGCCGCCCGAGGGCGGTCAGCGATCGCTCGGATTGCCCCACCGGGTACCTCCATCGAGCCACGCCTCGAGCACGGGTTGCTTGCGCGCCTCGGCCCCGAAGCGGGCGCACGCGCGGGCGAGCCGCCGCTTGATCGTCGCCAGCGAGGTCTCGCACGCCGCGGCCACCTCGGTGAGCTCCATGCCGTCGATGAACCGGAGCGCGAAGGCGATCCGCTCCTCCACCGGGAGCGCGTCGAGGACCGCGTAGGTCGCCCGCAGGGCGTCCAGCACCTCGCCCGACGCCGCGCCGGACTCGACCTCGGGCAGCTCCTCGCTCGGCAGGAACCAGAGCCAGCTGCGCCGCTTCTTGCGGGTGATCCACGAGCGCGCCACGTGCACCGCGATCATCGTGAGCCAGCCCTTGAGCGCGCTCGGGTCCTCCAGTGTCGGCAGCGAGCCGAGCGCGCGCACGAAGACGTCGTGGTGCAGGTCCGCGAGGTCGCGGTGGAAGCCAATCAGCCGGTAGAGCACCCGGTGGACGTGCTCGGCGTACCGGTGGTACAGGGCGGAGCGCGCCCGCAAATCGCCCCGCCGGAACCCGTCCACGAGCGCCGCGTCGTCCCCCGCGAAGGCGTACCTGGGAGACGGCGGCAGCGGTCGGACGAGCTTCAGGGGGCGGGTCAAGCGAGGCTCCTGCCCTGAAGTCCCCGGAGGCGCGGCGCACGGCTCAAGAGGGCGCACGATCGCGGCCCAGGGGCCAGGCGCCCGATGCCGCGCCCGGGCGGCTACTCCAGCGCCGCCCTGTCCGTCCGGCGCCGTCCTCACCACGTCCGACGACAGGCTCCAACGGCAAGCGACGACAAGACCGCATCGGGGTGAAACACCGACGGCTCCAGCGGGCCGTGCCCGCTCGTCCGGCGACGCGACCGCGCGGCCGCCTGCGCCGGCGGAGAGACGCTCCGCTCCGGCCGGCGGACGACCCCGAAAAACGCCGTGCAAATGCGCCAAATCAGCGAGCGATTCGTTTTCCTATTTACGTCCTTGGCGGTTAGGATAACGAGGCGCCTCGATGATCGTGCCCCTTCACACCCTTCGAGGTCAGGCACGAAGCAGCGGCAACACTGGAGCGCATTGAATGAGGTTCCGTTCCTCGCTACCGGCGAGCGAGTCCGAATCGAGTCCTCCCGTTTCCATCGATTCCGCGGCCGGGCGCGGGTCCACGGCCGGGCGCGGAGCCGCGGCCGGGCGCGGGGGTGAGCGCGCTCCGGCGCGCCGCGCGAAGACCGCTGGCACGCAAGCCACGCTCGGGGCGACGGAGCTGTACTTCCGGTCGCTCGCCGGCAGCCAGCCGCTCACGCGCGAGGGCGAGGTCGCGCTCGGCCGCCGCATCGAGGCGGGCGCGCTCGCGTGCTTCGAGGCATGGGTCCGCTCGCCCGTCGCCCTGCGCGAGCTCGCCTTCACGGCGGAGGACGTCGAGAACGGAGCGCTCAGCGTCCGGGACCTCTTGTGCGAGACCGACGCGAACGATCCCGAGGCGGACGCGTGCACGACGCGGCTCGTGGGGCTGCTCGGCGTCGCCCGGGCGCTCGTCGACCGGCA
The DNA here is from genome assembly GCF_051521365.1 of Sorangium sp. So ce590. Classification (NCBI taxonomy): domain Bacteria; kingdom Pseudomonadati; phylum Myxococcota; order Polyangiales; family Polyangiaceae; genus Sorangium; species Sorangium sp. So ce590. The sequence goes on along the minus strand of NZ_CP150346.1, from coordinate 295,259 downwards.
GCGGGACGCAGAGCGCGTCGCCCGGCAGGATGAGGAGGACGTCGAGATCGCCCTGGCCGGCCTCGCCGCGGGCCTCGCCGAGCTGCGGCTCGATCCGGCCTTCGAGGAGCGCATCGAGAAAAGCCTGCGCACCGCGGCGGCCGAGGCCGACGGGGCGGAGCGCGCGCCGATCGCGGCCACCATCGCGGCGATCGCCCGGGGGCGTCGCGCGGTCGCCCAGGCGAAGTCGGAGCTCGTCCAGGCGAACCTCCGGCTCGCGGTCGCCATCGCGCGGGAGCACCAGCGCTTCGGCGTCCCGCTGCTCGACCTCGTGCAGGAAGGGAACCTCGGCCTGATCCGCGCCGCCGACAAGTTCGAGTACCGCCGCGGCCACCGCTTCGGCACCTACGCCGCGTGGTGGATCAAGCAGGCCATCAAGCGGACGATCCTCAACCAGGGGAAGCCCGTCCGCATGCCGGTCCACCTCACCGCGATCCGGAGCCAGGTGGTGCGCGCCCGGCGAGACCTGGTGCAGGAGCGCGGGCGCGAGCCCTCCGTCGAGGAGGTCGCGGAGCGCAGCGGCCTCTCCGTGGAGAAGGTGCGCGTGATCGGCGAGCTCGCCCTCGAGCCGCTCAGCCTCGACGCCCCCGTCGGCGAGGAGGGCGACACCCGGTTCGGCGATCTGCTGGCCAACGAGGACCCCACGCCCGCCGAGATGCTGGCCCGGCGCCGCCTGATCGAGCAGACGCGCGAGCTGCTCGACTCGCTGCAGCCGCGCGAGCGCGAGCTCCTGCGGCGCCGCTTCGGCCTCGACGGCAACGAGGACGAGACGCTCGAGGAGATCGGGCAGTCGTTCTCGCTGACGCGGGAGCGCATCCGCCAGATCGAGGCGAAGCTGCTCGAGAAGCTCCGGATGCGCTCGCGGCAACGAGAGCTCGGCTCCTACCTCGAAGGGTGACGGCGCGAGGAGCGCGCGCGCGGGAGCCGCGTCGGCGCTCGGCCAGGGGCCCGCTGGAGCGACCCAGCAGGGCCTCCCCGGAGCTTGCGGCCTGGGATCGGGTCGGGTCGCCGCCTCACTGCTCCGACGGCGACGGGGCCTTCACCGGCTCCGGCGCGTCGACCGGGGGCTTCTTGATGTTCTGGCGCATGTCGGGCCTTTGCTCCGGATGGAGCGGCGGGATCGCCTCGACCCTCCCGCTCGCGGCGGAGCTCTGGATCGCGAACATCACCCGCACGTCGGCGAGCCCTTCGAGGCCCGACGGCTCAGGCTCCTTGCCCTCGAGGAGGCAGCGCGAGAAATAGACGAGCTCGGGAGCGAACTGGTCCCGCTTCTTGAACGTCTTCTCCTCCGTCTTCCCGCCCACCGTCAGGTAATGCTTGATGTCGGCCGTGTAATCGAAGGCCGGCTCCACGCGGAGGTCGCCCTCGGTGCCCGCGAGGCGGAACGACGACACGCTCGCGAGCCCCTGGCTGACGATGAATTGCGCGACCGCGCCGCTCGGGAAGCGCAGAATGGCCGCGGTGGTCTCGTCGACGTCCTTGGCGCGCTTCTCGTCGAGCCGCAGGCTCGTCGCGAGCACCTCGGTCGGCTCCTCACGAAAGAGGTACCGCGCGGCGTTGACGCAGTAAACGCCGAGGTCAAACAGCGCACCGCCGCCCTCGTCGCTCCGCGTGCGGATGTCGCCGGGGCGCACCACCTGCGTGAACAGGGAGGTGAACGCGCGCACCTCACCGAGCTTGCCCGAGCGCGCGATCTCGATGGCCTGCAGGTTCGCCTCCTCGAAATGGAGACGGTAGGCGATCATCAGCTTCACGCCGCGGTCCTTCGTGGCGCGGATCATCGCCTCGCAGTCCTCCTCGGTCATGGCCATGGGCTTCTCGCAGAGCACGTGGACGCCGGCCGCCGCGGCGCGCTCGGTGTACGCGCGGTGCATCGCGTTGGGCAGGGCGATGTACACCGCGTCGGCGCGCGCGCGCTTCAGGATGTCCTCGAGCTCGTCGTACCCGCCGCGCTCGGTGACGCCGTAGCGCTCGCCCAGCGCGGCGAGCTTCTCGGGATCACCCGAGACGAGCGCGACGAGCTCCGAGTTCTCGGCGGCGTTCTTGAACGCCGGCAGCACGGCGACCTGCGCGATGTTGCCCGCCCCGACGACGGCGTAGCGGATCTTCCTCGTCTCGTCCGACGCTGTCCTGGACATGGTCCCTCCCTGCGCGGGCAACCCGCGCTCACGGGGAGCATGGAGAGAGGACCGCGAGCGTCAACCGGCGGGGCTGGCGTCGACGGCGCCCCCAGGCAGCGAGAGGTCAACCTCACCGGTGATCCCGCGTCCGCCGTCCAGGCCAGGAGCTTCAGCCACGCGACGCAGGACCTCTTCGACGCCATCCGGCCATCGCTGTCTTCCCTGCAATGGCGAGCTCAACAGCTCCAAGCACGCAACGCTCCCACTGTAAGGCAGGAGTTGTCGCCTGCGCATGAATGTCGCGCAGCCGGATGACATCCAAGGCTCCCACGGAGCTCCCCGCGGCGTGGGCGCGGCGCCGCCGGCGGCCCGCGCCCACGCCGCGGGGCCCGGCAAAGGATCGCTGAGCGAACCGGGGTGCCGCACGAACACTCGTGATAGTCTCGCCTCGCGCCCGCCGGGATCCTGGTAGAAGGCGCGAGGGGCGGAGTGAACAGCGACGACGGACTAGGAGCCGAGCGGGGTGGACCGTCCGGAGAGGGACGTTGCGAGGACCCACCCACGTCGAGCGGCGCGCTGGCCCGCATCGTGGCCGACGCGTCGCTGGCCCTGCTCCGCGCCGGCGAGGACGGCACGCCGCGGGCGATCGTCGCGGCGACGTCGCGCCTCCTGCACGCCGACATCGCCTGTCTCTACGAGATCGCAGAGGAGCCGGCAGCGCTCAGGCTCGTCGCCTCCGAGGGCGGCGGCGAGGGCTCGCTGGACGCGCTCCAGCGCCTGCCGCTCGACGACCGGAGCCTCGCGGCCGAGGCCGCGCGCACGAGGGTCGTGCAGGTCGCGCCCGAGGGCGAGACCGCAGCGGCGCTCCTGGACGCTGGCCACCTGCGCGCCCTCTGCGGCTGCGATCACGCGATCGCGATCCCGATCGCCTTCGCTGGCGACCTGCGCGCGGTGGTGCTCTGTGCCGCGGCGCAGCCCTCCCTGCCGCCGGCCGAGATCGTCGAGATCGCAGCCGCCCTGTCGAGCCTCTTCGGGATGGCGCTCGCCGCCGCCGAGCCCCGCGGGCTGCGCGCGCGGATCGAGGAGCTCGAGCGGGAGAAACGCGCGCTGGAGCGCGCGAGCGAGCAGCTCAACGAGGCGATCGCGGATGCCAGGAAGACGGAGGCGGCGCTCCGGCTGAGCGAGGAGAGCCTCGCGCGGGCGCAGAAGATAGCCAGGCTCGGCAACTGGGACTGGCACATTCCGACCGACGAGCTGTTCTGGTCCGACGAGTGCTATTCGATGCTGGGGCTGTCCCGCGACGCCGGCGCGCTCACGTACGACCGGTTCCTCGCCTGCATCCACCCGGACGACCGCGAGGGCCTGATGCGCGCCGTCGACCTCGCGCTCCAGGGGGAGAGGCCGTATTGCATGGACTACCGGATCCTCCGCCCGAGCGGCGAAGAGCGCCTCCTCCACACCGAGGCGGACGTGATCCGCGCCGAGGACGGAGCCCCGCTCCGGTTGATCGGCACGGCCCTCGACGTCACCGAGCAGCGGCGCGCCGAGCGGGCCCTGCGGCTCAGCGAGGAGCGCCTGCGGGTGATCGCGGAGCACGCGAGCGACGTCATCTTCCGCATCCGGTTCGGCCCGGAAGGAGGCTACGAGTACATCAACCCCGCCGTCCTCGATCACACCGGCTATCCGCCCGAGGCCTGGTACGAGAATCCTCAGCTGTTCCTCTCGCTCGTCCATCCCGAGGACAGCGGGCGCTATCACGAGTTCGTCGCGCAGATGGCCGCGGCCGGCGGGCGGCTCACGTTCCGGATCATCGACAGAAGCGGCCGGATCCGCTGGGTCGCGACCCACATCACGATCCAGCGCGACGAGCACGGGGCCCCGGTCGCCGGGATCGGCATCTCGCGCGACGTCACGACGGAGAAGCTCGCCGCCGAGGAGCGCGAGCGGCTCCTCAGGCAGGTGGCGGCCGAGCGGAGCTGGCTCGACGCGGTCATCGAGCGCTCGCCGGTCGGCATCCTCCTCCTCGACCCGGCCGGCGCGCCGCTCGCCTGGAATCGCCGCGCCCAGGAGCTCGCCGGGACCGACGCACCGCCGGGGCTGCCGGGCGCGTGGAGCCTGCGCTCCCTCGACGGGCAGCCGCTCCCGGACGACGAGCGGCCCTCGGCGGGCGCGCTGCGCGGCGAGGTCACGAGCTCGAGGGAGCTCGCGCTCCGGCGCGCCGACGGCAGCATGCTGGCGGTGCTCGTGAGCGCCGGGCCCATCGTCGACGGAAATGGGCAGCTGCTCGGCGCGGTCGTCGTGTTCGACGACATCACGCGGCTCAAGGACCTCGAGCGGCTCAAGGAAGAGTGGACGTCGGTGGTGGCGCACGATCTGAAGCAGCCCGTGACGACGATCATCGGCTATGCGGCCCAGATCGAGCGGGCTCCCCAGGTGGCGGCCGCGGTGAAGACGAAGGCGGGGCATATCCTGGCGAGCGCCAAGCGGCTCGGGCGGATGGTGTCCGATCTGACGGATATCTCCCAGTTCGAGTCGCGGCGGCTCGCGATCGAGAGCGCTCCCATCGATCTGCCGGCGCTGCTCCTCGCGGTCGTGGAGCGGATGGCGAGCGAGGCCGAGGGGCGCGCTGTCGAGGTCGAGATCAGGGGAGAGATCCCGGTCGTGCGCGCGGACGCCGAGCGCGTCGAGCAGGTGCTCAGCAACCTCGTCTCCAACGCCGTGAAATACGGTGATCCGGAGGCGCCGATCCAGGCTTCGCTGGAGCGGCGCGGCGACGAGGTGCAGATCTCCATCCGGAACAGCGGCCGCGGGATCCCGGCCGAGGATCTTCCGCTGCTGTTCGAGCGGTTCTTCCGGGGAAGAGCGAGGGAGGAGCGCGCGGCCGGCCTCGGGATCGGGCTGTACATCGCGAAGGGGCTTGTCGAGGCGCACCGCGGCAGGATCTGGGTCGAGAGCCCCAGGGGAGGGTACACGACGTTCCATTTCACGCTGCCGGTGGGGGCGGCGCCGTGACGGGGTGCGCCGTGATCAGGAGAGGGGCTCGTCGAGAGCTGCCCTGGAGCATGAGCTGCCGAGAGCGCAGAGGTCTTATTTGCTCTGCGCCTCTGTAGCTCAGATTCTCTGTGCTCGGGACGAGGCGGGGGTCCACACGGGTGGCTCGGACACGTCCATCCCCTGGGCGCCCGCCGGCACAGCATGGCTCCGCCCGGCGAGGCGCTCGAACTCCACGACGTCGTGGGAGCACACGAGGGTCACCTCGTGGCCGCTGTCCTGGCACAGCGCGCGCAGCCGGCGCTGGTTCTGGAGCCGCGCGCCGCGGTCCTTCTCCATCATGAACTGATAGAAACGCAGGCCGGGCGTGCAGGTCGGTCGAACCGCGTCCATCTCGCGGTGATAGAAGTAGGCGTCGCCGGCGAGGAGCAGCCAGCCGTCATCGCTCCGGACAGCCACGCCGGCGTGACCCAGCGTGTGACCGATGAGCGGGACGAAGAGCACCTCGTCCTTCAAACCGCCCACCGGCCGCGCCCCCTCGAAGCCAAACCAGCGCTCGCCACCGTGCGAGGGATAGGCGATCCAGCTCGGCTGCGTCGACCACTGGGCCGGCCGGTAACGCATCCTGTCGAGGAGCGTCCGCCGGGCGACCGCGGCGTCACGCTCGTCGGCGAGCAGGTGCACCTCGGCGCCGGGAAAGTCGTCGAGGCCGCCGGCATGGTCGAAATCGAGGTGGGTGAGCACGATGTGACGGACGTCCTCGGGCCGGAGACCGAGGCGCTGGATCTGCCGGTACGCCGTCATCTCGGCGCGAAACTCCGGTCGCACGAGGAAGAGAAAAAACCGGCTGAGCCGCTTCCTCGCCATCGAGACGTCCAGCAGCCCAAGCCCGCTGTCCACGAGGACCAGGCCGCTCTCCGTCTCGAGGAGCAAGCAGTGGCACGTCAGCCTCCCGCGGAGCCCCAGCGTCTGGCCATCCATCAGCGCGCCGCCGATCGGACAGGTCGAGATGCAGTTGAGATGATGGATTCGCACGGACACCTCCCTCCTTTCGCGGCTACCCTGCCCCGGGGACGGCCGCGCGGTCGGCTCCGGCCGAGACGGGCGCACCGCGCGTCGTGCGCTCGACCTGCTCATCGCGGCTTGCTCGCCGCAGATCACGAGACCAGAGCGTGGGCTCCCCGGGGCGCATGAGGCACGGTGAGTGCATGGAGCATGCCGATTGCCGGGCTCCAGGCTGCGTGAACGACGGGACGGCCGAGGCCCGTCCGCGGACAGAAGCGGGCGAAGGGCGTGCTCTACAGCTGGGTACCCGCCTCCGGCGGCCGGGCCGCCCGGGGGACGGAGTAGACCGGCGCCGCCGCGCACCGCACCGGCAGCCGGGTGAGCCCGCGCAGGGGGAGCGACGGCTTCCATGTCAGGGACGAACGCGGCACGGCGAGCCGCAGTTCGGGGAGATCCCGGACGATCGCGGGGAACGCGATCTGCGCCTCGAGCCGCGCCAGCGGCGCGCCAAGGCAGTAGTGCACGCCGTTGCCGAAGGCGAGGTGGCGGTTGGGGTCCCGGTCGAGCGTCAGCCGGCCGGGGCTCGCGAAGACCTGCTCGTCGTGGTTCGCCGAGCCGAGCACCGCGATGAGCCGCTGTCCCCGCGGGACCACGTGCTCGCCGAACGCGACGTCCTCCGTCGTGTACCGCTCGGTCGCGAGGTCGACCGGGCTCGTGAAGCGCAGGAGCTCCTCGACCGCCGGCTTGATCAGCCCAGGCTCGCGCCGCATGCGCTCGAGCGCCTCCGGATCGTCGAGCAGGGCGAGGGTCCCGCTGGCGATCAGGTTCACCGTCGTCTCGTGCCCCGCCACGACCAGGAGCATGATCATCGCGAGCAGCTCGTCCTCGCTCAGCCGACTGCCCGCCTCCTCGGCGCGCACGAGCGCCGCGATGAGATCCTCCCCGCCCGTGCGGCGGCGCCGCTCCACCAGCGCGCGCAGGTAGCGCACGAACATGTAGAGAGACGGCATCGCGCGGACCATGTCCACCTTCGTGACGATCCCGGTCAGGCGGTTCGTCCAGGCCCGGAAGCGCGGCCAGTCCGCCTCGGGAACGCCGAGCAGCTCGCAGATCACCGCCAGCGGCAGCGGCAGCGCGAGCTCCTCCAGGAGATCGAGCGTCCCGCGCGCCCGGGCCCGCGCCACGAGGCGCTCGGTGATCGCCGCGACGCGCCCGCGCAGCTCCTCGACCCGACGCGGCGTGAAGACCTGGTGCACCAGGGCGCGCAAGCGGGTGTGATCCGGAGGGTCCTGATCGAGCATGTTCTTCGACATCGGCCGGAGAAACCCGGGCATCCACGGCACCTGCCCGGCCCGCTCCTCCGCGCTGAGCGCGCGGAGCGGATCCTTGCCGAGGCGCGGGTCCTTAAGCGCGACAGCCACGTCGGAGTAGCGCGTCACGAGCCACGCGGGCTTTCCGTCTTCGAGCGCGGTGCGCACGACCGGCGCCTCGGAGCGCAGCCGCGCATAGAGCGGATGGGGGTTCGCCTTGTGCTGAGCACCGGAGATATCGGGAATGGACATCATGCTGGACCGCCTTTCTTTGAAGCTCGTGGCCGCCTGGGCCGGCGCCCCGCGCCCGCCTCCGGCTGCGCCAGCGCGAGGAGCGCGTCGCGCAGCGCCCGCAGCTGGCCCTCGGTGAGCGCGGCCGTGCCGAGCGCCTGGGAGAACCAGAAACCGTCGAGAGCAAACTGGATCGCGATGGCCCGCCCCTCCGGGATGTCCTCGGCCGCGTCGCGCGCGAAGGCCTCGGCGTTCAGCTCGCCGGCGTGGCGCGCCACCGCAGGCAGGGCGCTCGCCGCCTCGATCATCGCCAGGAGCAAGGCGCGAGGCGCGGCGGTCTCGCGCTCGTCCGCGTCGAAGGCGAGCGCGATCTGTGCCCTCAGCCGGGCGCCCCGGGGCTCCGGGTCCCGAGCCGCGCGCTTCGCGGAGTCATCGCTCACCCGCGCGCTCAGCCGATCGAGCACCGCTGTCAGGAGCGCGTCTTTCGTCGCGAAGTGGTGAAAGAATCCGCCTTTGCTGATCCGCGCCTCGGTGATCACCGCCTCGATGGTCAGCTGGTTCACCCCGCGCGAGGCGAGGAGTCGCTCGGCCGCGTCGAGGATGCGCTCTCGCGCGCTGGAGTAAGTCCGCGCCGGCATCGGGAATGTATACCGACCGGTCGGTCGGTATGCAAGGCGATCGCTCCCTGCGCATCGGACTGGGCTGGTAGGCGCAGGTTCTCCTGAGGTGTTGAGGCGCGGCACGCTGGGCGAATGTTGGGCGAATGTTGGAGAGAGCGCCGGCCGACCGGAAGGCCGGCGCGTGAGATCGCTCGTGGTGAGGCCGAGGCCCGCCGGCGAGGAGCCGCGTCCTCTGCCCGCCGGCGATCGGCAGGAGGCGCGCGCGGCGTGTGGTAGGCTGCCGGCCCCATGACCGAGCTACTTGGCCTCGTGTTCTCTGCGTGGACCGAGAAGGCGCGCTGGGCGCTCGACGTCCGGCGCGTCCCGTACACCTTCCGTCACTACCAGCCGCTCATCGGCGAGCCGGCGCTCCGGGCGAAGCTCCGCCGGCTCACGGGCCCTGTCTCCGTGCCGGTGCTCACCACCGACGACGGGCGCGTGCTCGCGGACTCGGCCGACATCGCGCGCTGGGCCGACGGGCGCGGCGCCGGTCCGACCCTGTTCCCTGTCGAGCACGAGGCCACCATCGCGCGGCTCATCGATCTGTCGGAGCGCGCCCTCGCCGCCGGGCGCGCCCGCGCGCTGTCGCGCATGCTGGCCGACGACGAGGCGCTCGCCGAGATGGCGCCGGGGCCGATCCGCCGCGCGCTCGGCCCCCTCGCCTCGCGGCTCGGAGGGCTCGGGGTCCGGCGCACCCTCCGCAAGTACGGCGGCCACGAGGCCGGCGGCGAGGCGCACCTGCAAACGCAGGTCGAGGCGCTGGGCGAGCTCCGCGCGATGCTCGCGCGGGGCGCGCCGTCCGGAGACGCGCCGAGGACGCTGCTGGGCGGCATCACGTTCGCCGACATCACGATGAGCCAGCTGCTCGTGAACGTGGCGCCGCCCGCCGCGCTGAGGCTCGGCGCCGCCAGCCGGCGGTGCTTCTCCGACCCCGAGCTGCGCGATCGCTACGATGATCTGATCGCGTGGCGCGACCAGCTCTACAGCGCGTTCCGGACGGGCTGACCGTCCCTGTCCGGCGAGCGCGGGTTCAGCGGCCCTCGGAGACGGCGCGTCGTGCCTTTACCAGCGTGCCGTGGCGTGCTCCGCTGCCTGTCTGGCCTGGGCGACCGCCGGCGCAGAGAGGTCGGCCACCCGCTCGACCACGGCCGCGGGCGCGGACTCGGGCGTGCCCGCCTGGAACGGCGGGTCGGGAGCGTACTCCATGATGAGCTGCGCCGCCTGCGCGGCCTCCTCGCCCCGCATCTTGGCGGCGATCCGGAGGCCGAAATCGATGCCTGACGTCACGCCGCCTCCCGTGATGCGGTTGCGGTCCTCGACGTAGCGCGCGTCGACGCGCTCGGCCAAGAGGAGGGGCAAGACCTCGCGGAATGCCCAGTGCGTGGTCGCACGGTAACCGCGGAGCAGCCCCGCAGCGCCGAGCACGAGCGACCCCGTGCAGACGCTCGTCACGTAGCTCGCCTGCTCCGCCCGCGCCGCGAGAAAATCGAGGACCTCGCCGTCCTCCATCACGGCGATCGTGCCGTCGACGCCGCCCGGGACGAAGAGGATCTCGAGCTCCTCGGGACACGTCCCGAAGGTCGCCGTGGGAAGGAGGGTGATGCCCGAATCCGTCGTCACGGGGTCGAGCGTCTTCCACACGAGGTGTATCTGCGTATCGTCAATCATGCTGAACGCGGTCTGAGGACCGATGAGGTCAAGCGCGGTGAAGCCCGGATAAACCAGCATGGCGATGTGCTGCATGGGGGAGCTCTCTCCTTCAGGGATTGCGGGCGACGGCCCGGGAGCGCCGTCGTCCTGCGCGCACCCGCCGAGCATTTGCAATGTGGCGAGCGCGGCGCTCGCGGCAGCGAGATCCAAGATCTGTCGGCGTCTCATGATGCCTGTGTACGCGCTGCCATGCGGCGCGACCATGCGACACGCTGTCCTGCGGCGCGATGTCGCATGTCCGCGCCCCCTCGGGGGGTTCAAGCGGCTGTAGACCGAGCTCAGGGAGGCGCTCCAGCGCCGGGCGGTCCACGCCGAGGAGCTCGAGGAGAAGAACCGGCTGCTCGCGGCGGAGAATGCCGAGCGCGAGCGCGGTGTCCCTTCCGACGTTGCGCACGGTGGGCTTGAGCACTATGGGGAGCGTATCCGAACGGCTGCCCGGCCGGCCCTGCCCAGCGGGGACGAACCCTCCGTACCCGGGCCTGTCGTCACGAAAAGGAGCGCTTCGATGCCTGTCGACGTGAAGTACACGACCCAAGCCACTGCTCAGGGCGGCCGCGATGGCCACGCCAAGACCGCGGACGGTGCCCTCGACGTGAAGCTCTCGACGCCGAAGGAGCTTGGCGGCGCGGGTGGTGAGGGGAACAACCCGGAGCAGCTGTTCGCGGCGGGTTACGCGGCCTGCTTCCTGGGTGCCTTGAAGTTCGTGGCCGCGCAGGAGAAGGCGCGGATACCCGCCGACGCCACCGTGACCGCGACCGTCGGCATCGGCCCCCGCTCCGAGGGCGGATTTGGCCTCGACATCGGCCTGCGGATCGCGCTGCCCGGTCTGGAGCGGTCGCAGGCCGAGCAGCTGGTCGAGAAGGCGCACCAGGTTTGCCCTTACTCGAACGCCACCCGCAACAACGTCCCCGTCCGTCTAGAGGTCGCCTGATCGCGATCCCCCTCTCCCCCGAGCGATAGACATCGCCCCCTCCCAACCAATTCCCTCTCAGGGGGCCGGCGCCTCGTTTGCCAGCTCCCGGTGAAGCGCCCTCGGTCAGCGCGTCCACCGAGCTCGTCGCCTCGTCGAGCAGCACGATGCGCGGATGGGCGACCATCGCCCGCAGAAAGCACACGATCTGCCGCTGCCCCAGCGACAGCCCCGTCCCCCGCTCGCCCACCTCGGTGTGGAGGCCGTCCGGCAGCGCGTCGAGCACGTCGAGCGCGTCCAGGCTCCGCGCCGCCTCGCGGATCTCGGCGTCGGTCGCCGCCGGGTTGCCCAGACGCACGTTGTCGAGCACCGTGCCGCTGAACAGGAAATTGCTCTGTAGCACCAGCCCGAGCTGCGCCCGCGCCGGCGCGGCGCGACGGGCTGCGCCGGCGGATCAGGTCGAGGTCGTGCCGCCGCAGGTCAATGCCGTCGAGCAGGATGCGCCCGGAGGTCGGGTCGTGAAGCTCTGCTGCGCGGTGTTGACGAGGGTCGCCATGCTCGCGATCTGACCTGGATCCCCTGCAGCCCCTCGGTGAAGCTCAGGACCATGCGGTCCACGAGCCCCCGGTTCTGCAGGTAGGCGGGCCGCGCCCACCGGGCGAAGAGCGTGCTCGCGATCCAGAGCAGCGGCGTCGGCGCGAGGCACACAAGCGTCAGGAGGGCGTGCGCGTGGAGCATGTACGCGACGTACACGCCGAGCGACAGGACCATGATGACGCTCTGGAGCAGCACGCCGTCCACGAACGAGCCGTCCGGACCGCTGGGCCAGCGCCCTGACAGGGCTCATGGCGCTTCGCTAGTACATCAGGTTGCCCTTGCCGAGCTGGAAGTGGATGTTCGCTCCGAACTGATCGCGCGCGTTCTGGACGCGCGAGATCGCGTTCGAGATCCGACCCTGGCGCTGCGACCAGGTCGTCGCCGAGAGTCCCGCGGCGATCTCGGTCTTCGCCAGCTGGAGGCGATCCGTGGAGACGGGGTGCAGCGGCGTACCACCGACGGCGAGGACCTGCAGCGCGTCGTCGATCTCGGCCTCGGCCAGCTCCATCAGGCGCCGCTGGACGTCGGCCCGCGTGTCGTGGAACTGCTGGACGAGCACCTGGGCGGCGTTCAGGCGCTGCCTTGCGAGGTCGAGGTTGAACGCGGCGTTCAGGACACGAAGGAAGCGCCCTATCTTGATGATGTCGGAGTCGGGGAACTGGACGGGGCTCCCGAACCGCGCCTCGAGCTCCAGGCCGGCCGGCGAATCCTTGAAGAACTGCGACACATAGAACGCCACCGCGCCCTCGATGTCGTTCCCGAAGGCGTTCGTGTGGAAGAACGGCGGCGTGTCCACAGCCTCGATGAGGGGCGGGGTGCTGAACGTGCCGTCGCCGAACCCGTTGAGAAAGCCGATGTCCAGGACATCGATGTTGGGCGAGGACAGCCCGGCGCCGCCGAAGCCGCCGTCGAACACGCCGATGGTGGCCGTCGCCGGGGCCTTCCGGGTGCCCGTGTCCAGGTTGCGGTTACGCCCCGTGTCCAGGTGGTTGGCGCCCGCGTTCGCGTGGCACACGTTGCAGCGGCCCCGCGCCGGGTCGAGGAACGCCTGCCGCCCCTCGTTCGCCTCGGGATCGGCGAGGTTCACCTGCGTGATGTCGAGCTCGTTCGTCCGGCCCAGGCTCATCTGGAAGGCGAGCGTCAGATCGAGCTCCTGCTCCGTCGGGAGCCGGAAGGCCACCCCCGGCTCGCGGCCGAGATCCGTAGGGTAGTGCTGCGTGATCGCCCCGGTGAGGAACTCGCGCATCGAGCCGGTGCCCGGGGCGCCGTCGCCCGACCAGCCCGTGCGATGGACCGGCGGGTTCGCCGTCCCGTCCACCGGATCCGGCGTGATGCTCGTCGCCAGCGAGAGCGTGTGCGGGACCGCGCGCATCGAGAACTTGTTGTCGAGATCGTCGAAGCCGTCGATGTTCTCGCGGATCAAGCCGAGCGTCTTCAGCTCGGGCGTCTCGAGCTCGGTCAGCTCCGGGTCCTGCTCGAAGACGAACAGCGGGTCGAGAGGGTTATCCTCGATCAGAGCATCGATGAAGGGGATGTCAATCGTGAAGTTGTTTCCGACAGGATGGCACGTCCCGCAAGAGCGGCCATTGCCCTCGAAGGTCTCGTGAAAGAAGATGTCGGCGCCCGCGCAGATCTCCCTCGTGACGAGCCCGGCGATCACGCGAGGATCCTGGTCGCAAGCCGCGAGCCGCTGCTGGGCCGTGAGCGCGCTCGACGCGGCGCCGAGGGCCTCTGCCTCGCCCTCCGGCGCGGAGGGGGCGCACGAGGCGAGGAGAGAAACAGAGACGATGGGAGCGAGGAACAAGGAACTCAATCTCGGACTTGGCATGACGCTCTCTCTTCCTGTTACGGTTGTTCGACACCGATTCCGAACCAAGGCGTTCATGGATGCGGCGCGCCGTTCAGCGGCGGCGCCGGGGAAACACAGTGGAAACCGACCTGGCGCCACGCCGGGGGCGAGATGGCCGATCCCGGCCATCCGCGCGGCCTCGGAGGCACGCCGGAGGCCCGAGGCCCGGCCCTTGCGCGCTCCGTGCGACGAGCGCGCTCGGGCCGCTCCGCCTCGATACGACCCCCCTCCGGGGATCGCGCTGCAGGCGTTCTCAGGCGGCGACTACATAGCTTACCGGACCAGACACAGCAACGTTCACGGACGGTCGCAGCACGATTCTGACTTCTTAACGAATCTTTACAAGCAGGATCACGAGACGACATTCCCCGGCTGCTCGGCCTGCGACATCGCCGCGTGTCGAAGTCACGGCGGGCGGAGCGGGCGCGAGGAGGAGCCGTGAGCCGGGCTCCGCGGGCGTGCTCGGGGGATCGAAGCGGGACATGGGCACGAAGGCCGGCGGCATCCCCCCACCTCTCTTGGCGGGGTCAGTGACCGTGCCGCCTCAACAGCGAACTTGTAGGTCGGCCCATGGCGCGCCTCCAGCTCATTCGTAGCATGGGCCCCATGCATCCCGTGCATCTTGCCTCGATCGACCTGAACCTGCTCGTCGTCTTCGACGCCCTCCTGGCGGAGGGGAGCGTCACGCGCGCCGCGGCGCGCGTCGGGCTGAGCCAGTCGGCCATGAGCCACGCCCTCGGGCGCCTCCGCGCGTTGATCGACGATCCCGTCCTGGTGCGCACGCCGAGGGGGATGATCCCGACGCCGCGCGCGCAGGAGCTCATCGGCCCCATCCGCGCGGCCCTCGCCCAGATCGAGGCGACGGTCGCGCACAGCCCCCGCTTCGACCCCGCCACGGCGCGCCGCTCGTTCGCGGTCGCCACGGTCGATTACGTGGAGCTCATCCTGCTGCCCCGGCTCGTGCAAAAGCTCTTCTCCGACGCGCCCTTCGTCGACCTGATCGCGCGCCCCTACGACAGCGAGATGTGGAGCTCCATGGAGACCGGCAAGGTCGACCTGGCGATCGGCCTGCTCCCCACCGTGCCCGCCGGTTTCTACCGGCAAAGGCTCATCGAGGAGCACTACATGTGCGTGGTGCGGAAGAATCATCCCGTGGTGGGCAGCAAGCTCACCCTCAAGAGCTACACGAGCTTACCTCACGCGCTCATCAGCCCGCGCGGCGACGGCGGGGGCCGGGTGGACGAGGTCCTCGCGGAGCGGGGGCTCTCGCGCCGTGTGGCGCTGCAGCTCCCCCACTTCCTCGTGGCGGCGCACATCGTTGCCCAGACGGATCTCGTGCTGACCGTGCCGGCGCGCATCGCGCGCGTGTTCGCCGAGATGGAGGCGCTGCGCATCATGAAGCCGCCCGTGGAGCTCGGCGGCTTCTCGCTGGATCAGGTGTGGCACGAGCGGCAGGCGAAGGACCCGGCGCACATCTGGCTGAGAGGGATCTTCGCCGAGATTGCCCGTGACAGCTGACGTGCCCTCCGGCGGCCCGCCGCGGTCGGGTCTCCCGGGAGAGAGGTCGACGAGACGACGGGCGGAGCTCTGAATCGGTTGAGTTATTTTCCCCTTCCCTCGGCCTGCCCGTTCAGGTCTGGCCGCCGGGCGCGGCGATGAGCTCGACGCCCTCGGTCTCGGCGAGCTGCCGGTGGAGCGCGGTCAGGCGGGCGGTGACCGGGCCGCGCTCGCCGCGGCCGATCGCGCGCCCGTCGAGGCTGCGCATCGCGATCACGCCGGCGCCGGTGCCCGTCAGGAACGCCTCGTCGGCGGCGAAGAAGTCGAGCCGCCCGAGCGAGCGCTCCACGACGGTGAGCCCGAGGCCGCGCGCGAGCTCCATCACGGCCGCGCGGTTGATGCCCTCGAGGCAGCCGTCGGTGGCGGGCGGCGTCGCGAGCACGTCGCCGCGGAGCGCGAACACGTTGGCCACGCTGGCCTCGGCCACGTGGCCGCGCGCGTTCAGCAGGAGCGCGTCGTCGGCGCCGCGCTGCCTGGCCTCGAGCTTCGCGAGGGCGGAGCCCAGGTAGTTCAGGCTCTTGATCCGCATGTCGAGCGCGTCCGCGTCCGGCCGGCGGTGGCTCGACGTGATGAGCTCGAGGCCGCGCCGCCGCTGCTCGTCGTCGAAGAGGCGGATGGCCCCCACGATGCAGAACAGCCCCGGCCGCGCGCAGGTGGTCGGGTCGACGCCGAGCGGGCCCACGCCGCGCGTCACCACGAGGCGGACGTAGGCCTCGCGCTCGGCGTGGGCGCGCGCGGTCTCCTCGACGATCGCGCGGAGCCCATCGAGCGGGCGCGGCAGCGCGAGGCCGAGCGCCTTCGCGCCGGCCGCGAGCCGCGCGAGGTGGCGCTCGATCCGGAAGAGCCGCCCCGCGGCGACGCGCATGCCCTCGAAGAGGCCGTCGCCGTAGAGCAGCCCGTGATCGGTCACGTTCACGGTCGCGTCCTTCGCGTCGACGATTCGCCCATCGATCCATGTCTTCATGCCGTTCACCTCCTGCTTTCTCCCTGGAGAGCGCGCGCGACGCGCTCGGCGGCGTCGCGCGTGTGGCGCACCGCGGCGTCGTGACGATCGCCGCGCAGGCTCTGGGCGGCGGCGGCGCAGGCGATGCAGCCGTGCAGGCCGCCGCGCGCGAGCACCGGCGCCGCGATGACGGTGAGCCCGTCGATCCACTCGCCCTCGTTGACGTCGTAGCCGCGCCTGGCGGCGCGCTGCGCGGCGGGGCCCGCGCAGGGGGCGCCCACGAGCTCCGGCGCGTGCGCGAGGTACAGCCGGCCGCTCGCGGTGACGTCGACGGGGACCTCGGCCCCGACCGTCGGCGCCGCGCGCAGGAGCCCCGTGCCCTCGGCCTTGTCGAGCACGACGAGCCGCCCCGCCCGCGCGGCGACGAGGAAGAACGTCTCGCCGAAGGCGCGCGCCGCCCGCTCGAGCTCGGGCTTCGCGACGCGCGCGACGGGGTCGAGCCCCTGGGCGCCGAGCCCGAGGCGGATGAGGCCGACGCCGAGCCGGTAGCGCCCCTCCCCGTCCTGCTCGACGAGCGCGTGCGCGGCGAGCGACGCGAGCAGCCGGTGCAGCGTCGCCTTGGGCATGCGGAGGCGCGCCGCGAGCTCCGCCAGCGAGGCGCTGCCGCCCCCCTCGCGCAGCGCCTCGAGGGCGCGCACCGCCTTGTCGACCGTCCCAGAGCGTTCCATTATTCGGAATGAAGTTCCGATAATTGGTTTACTCCGATCCAGGGCTGCGGTCCAGGGCGCGCTTGTGTCGCGCCGCGGCGACGCGCGGCTTCGGCGACGCGGACCGCGCGACCTCGACGATCTTGCCGCGCACGAACCGGCACGCGTCGTCGTCGTCGGTGCTCGACGGCCACACGAGCTCCGTCGGCGTGCCCTCGATCGTGAACGGCAGCGGGCGCGTGGCGAGGTGCCGCCGGGTCTCGCGGATGTGCGCGGCGACGATGACGGGGACGGTGGCGACAAGGGCGTTGCCGTCCAGCAGCGCGCCGAGGTTCGCGAACGTCGAGACCGAGCAGCGGACCTTGCGCGAGCGCTGCACCACGTCCTCGACGATGCCGCGCAGATCGCCGTTGTAGCTGACGATCACGTGATCGAGCGCGAAGTAGTCCTCCGTGGTCAGCGTGCGGCGCAGGCGCGTGTGGCGCGGGTCGAACAGGCACACGAAGCCGCCGCAGTACAGCGCCTGGCGGCGCACGGTCGCGGGCAGGTCATCGGCGACGGTGACCGCGGCGTCGAGGCCGCCCGCGAGCGCCGCTGCGATCGTGCGGAACTGCACCGGCACGGCGATCACGCGCATTCGCGGGGCCTCGGGCGCGAGGGCGCGGAGCAGCGCGGGCAGCAGCCAGAACTCGGCTGTATCGGACAGGCCGAGGCGCAATGTGCGCTCGCTGGTCGCCGGGTTCCATTGCGGCTCGCTGAGCGCGGCGTCGACGATCGCCTGGAGGTGGGGCACCAGCGTCGCGCGCAGCCGCTCGCCCCGGCCGGTGAGCGCGAGGCCGCGCCCGCGCCGCACGAACAGCGGAGCCCCGACGGCGGCGGCCAGCCTGCGCAGCGCCGCGCTGACCGCCGGCTGGGTCAGGTAGAGCCGGCCCGCCGCCGCGGTGACGCTGCCCGTGTCCGCGACCACCGCGAACACGCGCAGGAGGTTGAGGTCGAGGTCTCTCCCATAACTGGGGTTCATATGACTCATATATCCTATTCGCTGGCCTGGTGGGGTGCGCGGGCGCATGGTCACGACAGGACGAGTCGCGTTCAGCCCGGGCTGGGGTATCTGGGCGCCTGTCGCGAGGAGATCACCATGCAGGACAAGACGAGTCGACCATCGCCCCTTCGTGGAGCACAATCGAAGCAGGAGACCGCTGGCGAGACGAACACCGGCGGCGGGCTCTTGGCGGCCCACCTCCTCACCCGACGTCAGTTCACCACGGGCTCGATCGCAGTGGCCAGCGGGCTGTCGACGCTCGGGAGCGCTTGCGCGGGAAGCAACGCTCCGGCGACGAGCGCGGACACGTCCGTCCGGCTCCTCGTCAACGGCACGAGGGCCGAGCTCGACATCGACCTGCGCTCGTCTCTGCTGGACGTGCTCCGCGAGCAGCTGCGGTTGACCGGCGCCAAGAAGGGCTGCGACCACGGTCAGTGCGGAGCGTGCACCGTGCACCTCGACGGCCGTCGTGTCGCGTCCTGCCTCACCCCCGCCGTGCAGGCCGACGGCCGGGAGATCACGACGATCGAGGGGCTATCGCCGGAGGGCGGGCCGCTGCACCCCATGCAGCAGGCCTTCATCGATCAGGACGCGCTCCAGTGCGGATATTGCACACCCGGCCAGATCATGGCGGCGGTGGCCTGTGTCCGCGAGGGCAACGCCGGGTCCGCGGAGCAGATCCGGGAGTACATGAGCGGCAACCTGTGTCGATGCGGCGCTTATGCCGGCATCCTCGCTGCGATCCAGCAGGCCGCGCCCGAGATCGGAGGTGCCTGAGCCATGCGAAGCTTCACGTACCTACGGCCGTCGACGCCGGCGCAGGCGATCGAGGCCATGGCCGACGGCGGCCCCGGAGCCCGGTTCCTGGCGGGAGGGACCACGCTCTACGATCTCATGAAGCTGGGCGTCGAGGGGCCTCTCAGGGTGATCGATATCACCCGCCTCGACGCGCTCGCGGGCTTCGACACCTCCGGCCCGCGCGAGCTCGTCTTCGGGGCGCTGGCCCGGATGAGCGATGTGGCCGCCGATCGCCGGCTGAAGGAGGACTACCCCGCGCTGTCGGAGGCGATGTGGAAGGCCGCCTCGCAGCAGCTGCGCAACATGGCGAGGGTGGGCGGAAACCTGCTGCAGCGGACCCGCTGCGCCTATTTCCGCGGTGGAGAGCCGTTTGCTTGTAACAAGCGGGACCCCGGCAGCGGATGCGCGGCGCGAGATGGCATGGATCGCGGCAATGCGCTCCTGGGCGCGAGCGACGCCTGCGCCGCGGTGTATCCAGGGGACTGGGCCGTCGCGCTCGTGGCGTTCGACGCGGTGGTGGACACGCTGAGCCCGCGCGGCGAGCGCTCCATTCCCCTGGCGGAGCTGCATCGGGAGCCGGGCTCCACGCCGGAGGTCGAGACGACGCTGGCCCCTGACGAGCTGATCGTACGCATTCGCGTGCCGAGGTCCGAGGCGGGCCGCGCGTCGACCTATCACAAGATACGTGACCGCGAATCCTACGCGTTCGCGCTCACGTCGGCGGCCGTCGCCGTCCGGCTCAGCGCCGGCGTGGTCGCTGAAGCGCGGGTCGCCCTGGGCGGCGTCGCGACCCGGCCCTGGCGGTCGCCGGAGGCCGAGAAAGTATTGCTCGGTCAGCCGCTCACCGAGGACGTCGCGCAGAGCGCTGGCCAGGCCGCGTTCGCGGCCGCGAGCCCGGGCGTCCACAACGCCTTCAAGGTCGAGCTGGGGGCGCGGACGATCACGGACGCCTTGATGATCGCACGACAGAGGGCAGAACAGCCATGAGCCATCCGGAGATCCCCAGGGTCGACGCGCGCGAGAAGGTGCGCGGCGCGACCCAGTATACCGCCGATCATGCCCTCCCCGGGCTCGCCCACGCGACGCTGGCGGTGGCGACGATCGGCCGCGGTCGCATCCTGAGCCTCGATACGGACGCGGCCCGCCGCGTCCCCGGCGTGCGGCTGGTCCTGACGCACCTCGACACGGCGGGCCTGCAGTCGGCCGGGTTCCTGCTCGGCGGCGGCTACGGTTTTCAGAGCCTGCAGCCCCTGCTCGGCGCGGCGATCGCCTATCGCGGCCAGCCGATCGCGCTGGTGGTGGCCGATACGCTCGAGGCGGCCAGAGAGGCCGCGGCGCTCGTCCGCGCCACCTATGCGCAGGACGCCATCAGCGTGACGCTCGACGCGCCGGGCGCGGAGATCCTCGCGCAAGCGGACTCCCCGTTGCCGAAGCCCGCCTTCGCGGATCGGGTCGTCGGCGACGCGGACGGCGCCCTGTCGACGGCCGCGACGCGCGTGGACGCGACGTTTCAAGGCCCTCCCCAGCACCAGAACCCGATGGAGCTCCTGGCCACCGTGGCGGAGTGGTCGCGGGGAGAGCTCACGATCCGCGAATCGACGCAGAACGCCGAGGCGCTCAGGCACGGCCTGGCCAGGGTGTTCGGGCTGGCTCCGGACAGGATCAGGGTGCTCTCGCCCACAGCCGGCGGCGGCTTCGGTCAGAGAAACTCGTTGCAGGCACACACGGCGCTTGTCGCGCTGGCCGCTCGCGAGCTCGGCCGTCCGGTCAAGCTGGTGGTCCCCAGGGCGCAGATCTTCAACAATGCGAGCTTCCGCCCCGCCAGCCGCCATACGGTGCGGCTGGGGGCCGATGCGTCGGGGCGCATGGTGGCCGCCGTACACGAGATTGACCACCAGACCTCGCGCCATGACCTCTTCCCGCTCTCCTACGCGGATCTGACCGCGCGCCTGTACGGCATCGCGAATTTCCGCGGCCGCGAGCGCCTTGTCCGCAACGACATCCAGACGCCGGGCTTCGCGCGCGCCCCCTTCGAGCACATCGCCGCGTGCGCGTTCGAAGTCGCTGTCGACGAGCTGGCGTATGCGCTCGGGCGCGACCCGGTCGCGTTCCGCATCGCCAACGACGCATTGACAGACCCGCTGACCGGCCGGCCGTTTTCGTCCCGGCACGTCGTGGCGTGCCTGGAGCGGGGCGCCGAGCGGTTTGGCTGGGAGAGGAGAACGCAGGCGCCGGGCTCGATGCGCCTGGCCGATGGCACGCTCGTCGGGTGGGGTGTCGCGCTCGGGGCATACAAGGCGGCGACCGCGCCGGCCATCGCGATGCTGCGCGTGACCGATGCGGGCGAGATCTTCGTGAGCGTCGGCGGGCACGAGATGGGTCAGGGGATCCGCACGGCGATCGCCTCCACGGTCGCGGTGGATCTCGGTGTTCCGGCCGAGGCGGTGAACATCCTCGTCGGGAACACGGGCAGCGTGCCCCAGCACCTCACCGCGGGCTCGTGGGGGGCCGCCACGGCCCTGCCCGCGGTGCACAAGGCGGCCTTGAACATGCTGCGGGAGCTCGGGCGACTGGCAGGCAACGGACCGGCCAACCGCACCTTCCTGCAGATCCTGCGTGACGCCGGCAGGTCGCACGTCGATGTCGAGGCGCGCCACCATGCGCCCGGCCAGCCCGACGCGATCTTCGACCGTGTCGCCCAGGGGCTCCCCGCGGCCGCCGGCCCGGCCTATCCCGACTTCGTCTCCATGAGTTTTTGCGCCCAGTTCGTCGAGGTGCGGATCGAGCCCCGCACCCGGCGGATCCGCGTGCCACGCGTGGTGAGCGTCGTCGACTGTGGCCGGGTCATCAGCCCCCGCACGGCGCGCAGCCAGGTCCTCGGCGGCGTGGTCTGGGGGATCGGCGCGGCGCTGCGCGAGGTGAGCGAGGTGGACCCCCGGTACGGCGGGTTCGTGAACGCCGACCTCGCGGAGTACGTGATACCCGTCAACGCGGACATCGGGACGATCGAGGCGGAGTTCATCGACGCGCCGGACCCGCTCATCAACAGCATGGGCGTCAAGGGTCTCGGCGAGGTGGTGATGGTCGGCGTGGCGCCCGCGATCGTCAACGCCATCCATCACGCGACCGGGCGCCGCCTCCGCCATTTGCCGGTCCGTGTCGAGGACGCGCTGTAACCCCGCGGCGCTCGCTCGGCGTCGAGGGCGCGCGGCGTCACGCGCGAGGTCCGAAGGTCGATTCGAATCCAAGGGAGAGACCCCCGATGAACGAAGCACAAGCCATCATCTCGCTGTGGTCGGAGGCCGTTCGCGACGGCAAGGATGCGGTGCTGGCAACGGTGGTGCGCGTGGAGGGCTCGGCCTATCGACGCCCGGGGGCGCGCATGCTGCTCGTCGAGGACGGGCGCCGCGTCGGCTCGGTGAGCGGCGGCTGCCTGGAAGGCGAGGTGGCGCGCAAGGCGTGGTGGTTGACCGGCAATGGGAGCCCCGCCCTCGTCCGATACAGCACGCGCGAGGAGGAGGAGGGTGAACGCCCCTATGACCTGGGCTGCGAGGGGGTGATTCACGTGCTGCTCGAGCGGTTGCGCCACGAGGAGGAGCCGGTCGAGCCGATCCATTTCCTTGCCTCGTGCGTGACGCGCCGGCGCGCGGGGGTGCTCGCCACCGTGATCGGCTCGCTCGACCCCTCGCGGGCGCGCGTCGGAGACCGCGTGACCCTCGATGCGGACGGCCACCTCGGCGGCCTTTTGCCGGACGCCGCGCTGGCGCGAAGCATCGCCGCGCGCGCCGCGGACTGCCTGCGGCGAGGAGCCTCCGAACAGGTGGCGTTCGGGGGCGCGCGCGTGCGGGTCGACGTCTTCCTCGAGGTGGTGCGCCCGCCGCGCTCTCTCGTCGTGTTCGGCGGCGGCCACGACGCGGTTCCGCTCGTGCGTCTCGCCAAGGAGCTCGGGTGGCACGTGACCGTGGCGGACGCTCGGGCCCATTACGCCCGCCGGGATCGCTTCCCCGTCGCCGACGAGGTCGTGGTCACAGACCGCGCGTCCCCGCTCGCCAACCTCGTTATCCTGCCCGAAACAGCCTGCGTGGTCATGACGCACAGCGTGACGCAGGACCGGGCGCTCCTGCGAGCTCTCTCCACGGTTCCTGTCGCCTAT
This sequence comes from Sorangium sp. So ce590, assembly GCF_051521365.1. NCBI lineage: Bacteria > Pseudomonadati > Myxococcota > Polyangiales > Polyangiaceae > Sorangium > Sorangium sp. So ce590. The sequence continues at coordinate 272,638 of NZ_CP150346.1, read as the reverse complement.
CTTGGCCTGCTGGGACCACGGCGCCGCACCGAGCGCCTGCTGGCCGAGAGCGGCGCGCCCACGTTCGCGTGCGCAGGCGGTCTGCACAGCCCCATCGGCCTCGACCTCGGGGGCGAGACGCCGGAGGAGATCGCCCTGGCCATCCTCGCGGAGGCGCAAGCGTGCCTGTCTCGTCGCGAGGGCCGCAGCCTCCGTGACCGCGCCGGGGGATCGATCCACCTGCCCGCGGCGCCCCTCCAGGGATATTCCCGCAGAGGAGCCGCGGCGGCGCCGGCGCTGGTGCCTGAGGGGTAGACTGCATGTCCTGCCACACGGCCGCGCCGGAGTTGGCGAGCCAGGGCCAGCCGCGCTCGCCAAAGCGCCGAGCGCGTTCGCGCGGCTCCCCTGGATCAGGGTGGACCGGGGCAGAAGGCGAAGCAGCGAGGCCCGAGACCTCGGTCCACCCAGCGCATGGGGCCTATCCCTCGTCTGGCAGGTACAGCTTGACGTCGTCGAACTCGGCGGTGCCCTCGTAATAGTTGATGTGCGGGTCGCCGAAGAAGAAGTGATCCGGGTAGGCCGACCCCGCCGGCCAGGTCTCGAAGGTCTTGCCGAAGTCGACCGTCTCGTTGAAGCCCGGGCCCTCGAGCTCGTCGGGACGCTGGTTGTAGTGCCACGTCACCGGCGGCTCGCGAAAGCCCCGCCGCGCCGCGTACGTCGTGCTGCCGCCGTGGTGGAACCTGCCCGCCGCGGACATCGCGTAGCCCTCGCCGTCGCGCTCGACGGTGAACACGTAGGTCTCCCGGTCGAGGTACTTGTCCACGAAGACGGGGCCGTCCTTCCACCCGCCGGCCGTGTACGACGTGAACCCATTGCCCGTCCAGGGGCTCCCGAACGCGTCGCCGCGGAGCCAGATCATGCTCACGTAACGCGAGCCGTCCGTCTCGGCCCGGCCGGTCACGGGGTTCCAGACCTCCGACCAGGGGCCTTCGTCGCCGAAGTTGTTGTCGGTGTCCATCACGACCTTCCGGTGATGATGGATGAAGACGTTGTTGTGAGGCGCCGGCCGCGCGTGGTCGGTGATGCAGAGGAAGTAAACACCGTTACCGAAGGTGGCGGACAGCGGCTTCGTGCTCCGATCGGTGAACCGCCACGGGTCGGCCACCTCATCGCCGTCGTAGCCGTTGATCTTGCCCCGGTGCGTCCAGCTCCCCTCGCGCAGGCCGCCGAAGTCGATGTTGGAGACCGTCACCTCGACGCGGTACCGCGCCGGCAGGGGCGCGGTCGAGCGGAGGATCGCGCCGTCGACATGGCGGGTGGAGACGAGCCTCGCCTTGCCCGAGGCCGCCTCGAAGCGGCCGCCCGTCTCGGGGACGCCGTCGCGATCGCTGTCGCGGCCGTACAGCTCGACCGTGAGCCAGCCCCCCTCGCCGTACGTGAAGGACTTCCGGAACGAGCGGAACCTCCGCAGCCCTTCCCGGAACGCCTCGCCGCCGCGCGCGGAGAAGAACTCGCCATCTTCGTCGAAGGCATCGACGTGGTAGGGGCTCGCGTCACCGTACGTGTCCTCGGTCCACGCCGCCGGCTCCTGGAACGGCGCATCGAAGGTCTCGTGGTGCACGAGCCTCCACCCGCGTCCGGCGGCCGGCGCCGCCGGCTTCGGGGCGTCGCCGGTCGCCGCGAGCGTCTCGCGCGCCGGCGCGCGCGAGCACGAGCACGCCGCGAGCGGCAGGGCGAGCACGGCGAGCAGCCGCGTCACGGAGGGCATACAGGCCCGAGCGCCCCCGCCGCGCCGCCTCAGCGGTTCGGCTGCGGGGTCAGGCGCAGGTACGGGCGGACGGCGTTGTAGCCCTTGGGGAACTTCTGCTTGAGGACCTCGGGGTCCTGGATCGAGGGGACGATCACCACCTCATCGCCGTCCTTCCAGTTCGCGGGCGTCGCCACGGAGTGGCTGTCGGTGAGCTGGAGCGAGTCGATGAGGCGCAGGATCTCATCGAAATTGCGCCCGGTGCTCGCCGGGTACGTGAACGTCGCGCGGATCTTCTTGTTCGGATCGATGAGGAACACCGAGCGGACCGTGAGCGTGTCGCTCGCCTGCGGGTGGATCATCCCGTAAAGGCTCGACACCTTCCGGTCCACGTCGGCGAGGATCGGATAGTTCAGCTTCGTGCGCTGCGTCTCCTCGATATCGACAGACCAGCGCTTGTGCGAGTCGACGTCGTCGACGCTGAGGGCGATGGGCTTGACGCCGCGCTTGTCGAAGTCCGCCTTGAGGTGCGCGACCGCGCCGAGCTCGGTCGTGCAGACCGGGGTGAAATCCTTCGGGTGCGAGAACAGGATCACCCACGAGCTCCCGGCCCACTCGTGGAACCGGATCTTCCCGTGCGTGGACTCTTGCTCGAAATCAGGCGCGATGCTTCCGAGTTGCAGGCTCATGACAGTCCCTCCTGGCCGCGGCGCTACGTCCGCTATGGCGGATGAATCTCCGCCAAGCCGCTCAGCGTGTCAAGCCGGTCGCTGCGGTCTTTCGCGCTGGCGCCTCGCCGGCGGCTGGCCGGCCTGGCGGGCGGCGCCGGCCCAGGCGGCCGCCGGGCGGCGCCGGCCCGGGCGGCCGCCGGGCCCTGGTTCCGCGCGCGGGAAATCCCCGTGAGCGGGAAATCCCGTGGAGACGAGAGGGCCTCAGAGCGCGCCGACCTCGCGGCGGAGGCCGTGCCAGGGGATCTCGCGCGGCGGAGCGGCGCGTCGCTCGCCCGCCTCGCCCGCCTCGCCCGGCTCCGCCGGGGTCGAGCACGCGCCGTGCTCCAGCAGGTGCAGGGCCTCGGCGAGGCACGCCTCGCCCGTGTCGCCCAGCTCGGCGTCGAGCGTCTCGACGGCGGCGCAGTCGGGGGCGAAGCCTTCGTAGAAATCCCCCTCGTCCTTCGCGTTGAGCACCCGGAACGAGATCGGGTGCAGGCTCTTGTCGCAGTAGGACCACCCGTGCATGCCGACGGGCTTGCCGTGCGTCGTCGAGCCGACGATCTGCACGTCCATGTAGGCGCGCAGGCTGTTGATCAGCGTCTCGCTCGCCGAGGCCGTCGCGCCGGTGGTGATGACGACCAGCCGGGACAGGGGGAGCGCCGGCTGGTCGAGGTCCTCGAACAAAGCCCGCTTGTCCCAGTCGGCGTGCCGGTCGTTATGCGCCATGACGTCGAGCAGCGCGCCGCTCTCCGCGGGCCGGTGGATCAGGCTCGCGAGGTGCCTCTCGACGGCGAGGCGCCCGCCGCCGTTGTAGCGCAGATCGAGGACGAGCTCGTCGATCTGGCTGTCCCTGAACATCGCGAAGGCGCCGTCGAGCTCCTTCGTGGTGGGCTCGATGAAGGTGGTGAGCATGAGGTAACCGACCGTCGCGGATCCCGCCTGCAGGATCCGCGGGTTCAGCACCGTGGTCATGGGATACACCGCCTTCCGGACAGCGACCGTGAAGACCTCCGCGCCCGCGCGCTCGATCGTCAGCGAGACATCGACGCCCTCCTCGTCGGGGCCCGCCACCTCTGCCCAGAGATCGTCGCTCGCCACCTGCTCGACATCGATCTTGTTGATGGCCAGCACCCTGTCGCCCCGCCGCAGGCCCGCCGCCCCCGCGGGCGAGGCCGGATGGACAAGCGCGAGCCGGAGGCTGCCCTCCGGGTCGTAGCTCCACCGGAGGCCGAGCCCGAGGGTCTGCCCCTCCTCGAAATAGGCCTCGTAATCGCTCTTGGTCGTGATGTAGCTCCAGCGGTCTCGCGACGTGTCGACGAGATCCTCGAGCAGCGCCTCGGGCGAGGGGTAAGCCCGGTGGTCCACGTCCGGCACGCGGTCGTACCAGAGATAGGCGTCCTTCATCAGATCGAACAGGAACCGGTTCTGTCCCTCCGTCGAGCAGTCCTCCGCCTTGGGCTCCGCCGGGGCATCTGACGCGGTGCAGCCTCCGGTCAAGGAGGCCGCCAGCGCGAGGGTGCATGTGGAGAGGACCGCGACAAGCTTCGAAGCGACCATGCCCCGCAGCACATCACGGAAGGGAAAGGGCGGGCAACGCCGATCGGAGGCGGGGGCGCGGGCCGCACCGGATTGCGGAGGTTCGTCCCTGGTGTGGCGGAGGAATTTCAGGGCCGCCCGGCTCCCGGCGAGGGGGTCCTCCGCGCGGGGTGGGGGCCCCGCCGGACTCGCCTGAGCCCTCCCGCCTCCGGCAGCGCCGGAGGCGGGAGGGCTCAGGCTCAAACATCGGCCCATCCCCCACCCCGCGCGGAGGACCCCCTCGCCGGGAGCCTGCCGTGGACGTGGAACCAGGGACGAGCTTGGGGAACGAATTTGAGGTGGCGAACCGTGGTGAGCCGTCGCATTCCCCGGGGTTTTGGAAGGGCGTAATGACGGATCGCACCCGTTCGGAGGGCATGGCCCCAACCCGGGCCCAACGAATAGGCGTTTGCGGGACTGCGCCTGAGCAGCAGCGGCGGCGAGGTCCCGGCGCAGTCGCGCAAACGTCGGGTTGGACCAACGAATAGGCGTTTGCGGGACTGCGCCTGAGCAGCAGCGGCGGCGAGGTCCCGGCGCAGTCGCGCAAACGTCGGGTTGGACCGGGCCGGTTCGCGGCCGGGCGGGGCGGTCGCGAGGCCTATGGGGATCCTGCCCGAGCAGGCAGCAGAGGGCGGGCTCGGCAGGGCTCGCACGCGGGGTGGATCCCGCCGCCACGACGTTGGGCGCAGGCGTGCCGAGACAGAGCGCGCAGCCGACGGAGACCCAGGAGCACGCACGCCGCCGACATGGAGGGCTCAGAAGGCGGATCGATGCCTGACCGCCGCGCAACGGAGGTGGTGTCGTTGCTCCTGCCCAGGCCAGCGATGCTCATGACGTGTCCGGAGGAGCAGCGGAAGAGGCGACGACGCACGACGGCAGCGGGCGGCGAGCCATCGCAGCCTGACCGCAGCGAGGACAGATGGACAGGTCGATCCCCGTGAGCTCGGCGAGCAGCGTGCACCAGTCGACCTTGACGATGTGGCGCGGAGAGGGCTCGTGCTCGTGAGAGCTGCCTTCCCGATGCTCCTCTCCCCCGGCAGCTCGCTGCCCTGCGTCTCGCGCCGCCAGGATCCTCGTGCGCGCCACCTCGAGCGTGGTGGTGGCGTGACACGCCGCCATCAAGCCGAAGTGTCGGATCTTCACGAAGCGATGAGGCAGCACGTGCAGCAGGAAGCGACGCAGAAACTCCTCTGCGGAGAGCGTCACGGTCTTGTCTCCGCGGGTCCGGAAGCACACGCCGCGCTCATCCATCGACCGCAGCCGGTGATTGGACAGCCCGACACGGTGGGTATAGCGACCGAGGTAGGCAAAGACCTGCTCGGGCCCAGCGAAGGGCGGCTTGGCGTAGACCACCCAGGGCTTGCGATAGAGCGCGTCGAGTAGCGCAGCGAAGGCAGCGGGGTTGGCCAGCGCGGCGGCCCCGCCGGTCAGGTCGAGCTCTCCGGCGTCATAGGCCTGCCGAAGCGCGGCGAGCAACTTGCCGCGGAAGAGCTTGCCGAGGACCTGCACAGGGAAGAGATAGCCGCGCCGGCCCTCGATCCAGCGCGAGCCGTCGAGCGAGAGCCCGCCGCCGGTGACGATGCAGTGCAGGTGCGGATGGAAGCCGAGATCGCGGCTCCAGGTGTGCAGCACGGCGGTGACACCGAGGTCGGCGCCGAGCCGCTTGGGATCGCGGCCGAGCGTGAGCAGGGTCTGCGAGCCGCACTGGAAGAGCAGATCGAAGACCCTCTGCTGGTTGACGAGCGCCAGCGGGCGCAGCTCGGCCGGGAGCGTGAAGACGACATGGAAGTAGTGCGTCGGTAGGATGCGCTGCTGCCGCTCGGCGATCCACCTGGCCTGGCTGAGGCTCTGGCACTTGGGACAGTGGCGGTTGCGGCAGGAGTTGTACGAGGGCTGCTCGTGGCCGCAGCTGGTGCACACGTCTACATGGCCGCCCAGCACCGCGGTCCTGCACGCAGCGATGTCGCGCAGGACCTTGCGCTGGGCGGTGGAGACGGCGTGGGCGTGCAGGTAGGCCTCGCCGTGGGCGCGGACGATATCCGCGACCTCGAGCCGAGGCCTACCCGTCGCCGCGGGCCGCGGTGTCGGGCGATGCGGGTGCACGCGACCTCAGCCGAGCTTCTTCTTGGCCTCCTGGGTGCCGAGCACTTCGACCGGGCTGCGGGTGCGACCGACGTGAGCCTGGCTGACGCGGGCGTAGCGGACGGTGGTGCGGATGGAGCGGTGGCCGAGCAGGGCCTGGATGACGCGGATGTCGGTGCCGAGCTCGAGCAGGTGGGTAGCGAAGCTGTGCCGCAGCACGTGCGGGGTGACGCGCTTGTGGAGCTTGCAGCGCCTCGCCGCCTCGCGCAGCGCGTTGCGCACCGCCTCGTGCGAGATGACCGAGCCCTGCTTGCGACCCGGGAACAGCTCCGGTCCAGCGGGTCTGTCCGCCCGCCAGTAGATGCGCAGCGCGGTCAGCACGGGGGCGCTGAGCATCACGTACCGATCACGCCCGTGCTTGCAATTGCGGACGTGGATGAGGTTGCGCTTGCTGTCGATGTCCTCGACCCGCAGCGAGCAGACCTCATCGATCCGCAGACCGGCGCCGTACGCCGTCAGTACGATCGTGCGCTGCTTGACCGAGCCGATCGCGTTGAGCAGCGCCTCGACCTCGGTGCCGCTGAGGACCGGCGGCAGCTTCTGGGGTACCTTCGGCCAGGGGATCTCGACGGCGACCTCCGGACGCCCGAGCGTGGTGGCGTAGAGGAACTTGATCGCCGCCACGTACTGGTGCTGCGTCGCCTCCGCGACCTTGCGCTGCTCGGCGAGGTAGAGCAAGAACGCGCGCACCTCGTCGAGACCCATCTGCTGCGGCGGCTTGCGGTGATAGGCTACGAAGGCCCGTGCGCAGCGGAGGTAATTGTCGCACGTCGACGGCTTGTATCGCCGCAGCTTCAGGTCTTCGGCCATTCGATCGCGGAGCTGTCCCATCGCTGCCCTCCTGGTGGACGCGGCGCCCGGGCAGGGGCGTCGCGAACGGCAGGGTGGGCAGGGAATGAGGCGGCGGGCGGCGAGTCCTGCGCGGCGCCGGGCGCTTTTTTTCGCAGTGAATACCGGCAAAAGTCGCGCTGCAGCAGCAATGACTGTCGTGACAGCCGCAGCGAAGACAAGGATCCGAGCCGCGGCAGGAAACCGCGGCTCGGTGTCCGGAATGCTTAACGGAGCAGGGCCCGCAGCATCTTCTTGAGCCTCACGACGAGCTCCTGCACCTCGTCAGCATCGCGCTCGCTCGCGCCCCCGAGCGCCGCCGCCAGGTCCATGGCTCCCAGGGTGTTACTGAGCACCCTCGTTGACGCCGATGGCGCGCCTGTCGATCCGGCTGTTTGATGGCGGGGCGCGAGGGCGGCGTCTTCATCGCGGTCGCGGTCGTCGTCGAGATCGCGGCCGTCCTCGCGGTCGCCCTCAGCAGGGACAGGAGCTGCCGCGAAGCGGCTTGGTCCAATCGGCGAGCCCTGTGCCCGGGGAGCTCGCGACGGTCGATCCATCGCCTCGGGTGGCCGTGGTCACGTCGCTCGCCGAGACGCTTACCCGCGCCGTGGCCCTCGGGGATGAGGTGGCGGCCCGGGTCGTTCACGAGGCGATCGGTCGGCTGCTCGGCCTGTCGGCGGTACCGGAGAGGCGAGCGCGTTCGCGCCGATAGGTGTCCCTTCCACCGGAACAGCCTGTCTTGCTCGCCGAGAACCTCGCCGCCTCGCTGCCGCTCTTGAGCATCAACGTCGCCTCCGCTCAACGCCATGGAGGGCCCCGGCACTCACGCCCTCTAGCACGCAGCACGCAGATGCGGACCCGGGGTCGGCTCCGCCGGCCTGGTATCTCCGGTGCAGCTCTGTGGGCCCCGTACCCTCGCGTAATCTGCCGCGCCCATTCCCGGTGGTCCCGCCTACATCCGGCCGAGTGACAGTCCGCCCCTGCTGAACTCTATCAGGTGGTCCTCCTCCGGTCGTGATTCGTTCTGCGGATCGGGTCGTGGTCCGTGAGGCCGATCTCTGACACCGGCCAAGGCCGCACTTGCGGGGCACCGCACCGGCCACCGTCGAACTCGCGGGCCACAGCGCCGGCCAAGATCAAGCTTGGGGGGGCACGGCACCTCCGGGTCTCCTTTCCTTGCGAGCGGCTGCGAGTGTACGCTGCGGTGGATGTCTACGGGCGCTGTGAGCATACGCAAGGTCGACGTAGTGATCCTCGTTGCGATCACTCTGGAGTACCAGGCCGCGCTTAGGGTTGAGGAGGGCGCGCAGCCAGGAAGCAGGTGGGAGCCAGAGAAAGGTCCAAACGGCCTTCCTGTTGCGTTCCGGAGCTTCCAAGCAGCACGTGGAAGGCCGCTCCGTATCGCGCTGGCGCAGGCAGGCGACATGGGGGCGGTCCCTGCGACGAACGCGTTGCTGCCGCTAGTAAACACGTACAGACCGAAGTGCGTCGCAATGTGTGGCGTGTGCGCGGGACGGCCTAGCAAGACGCGTCTAGGCGACGTCGTCACTGCCGAGCGCTTGTTCTTCCACGACACGGGTAAGCAGCTGCCAGACGAGGTGCAGCAGGATCTGACGACTTACAACCTGCGCGAGGACTGGAAGGTTGCGCTGGAACACACCGAGTTCGCCGCACGCTTTCGGGACACGTCCTGGTGGAGAAAACGCCCCGTTCCCTACGAGTGGCAGGAGAACTGGGTTCTGGCGAAGCTGTACGAGGGCGTCGTGCAACCTGACGCGCTGCCGGAGTGCTCGGATTTGTGCCCGGCGTGGGAGAAGGTCGTCGCGTCGTTATGGCAATCTGGGGATCTGCTAGACGGCACTCTCGAACTTACCGCCGACGGACGCAACCGGATCGGGCGCATCCTGATTCAACATCGCCGTCGGTTCCCGGATCTGTCCCCTGCGGGCGCCCTGCTTCCTTTCCGGGTGCACGTCGCGCCAATGGGCAGCGGCAACAAGGTTATCGAAGACGAAGCGTGCTGGACCTTCGTCTCGGAGCACATGCGCAAGACGCTGGGGCTGGATATGGAGGCGGCTGCCGTCGGCGCGCTCGCGCATGCCCAGCGCGACGCAAAGCTAGACGCACTGGTGATGAAGGGCGTCATGGACTTCGCTAACCACGGGCGGGACGATCACTTTAAGGAGTTCGCCGCCCGCGCTTCGGCCGAGTGCTTGATCGCGTTCCTGCGCGAGCATGTCGAGCCCGACGTTGTGCCCGGCGTCGACGATCTGTTGACTGACGGGCACGTGGACTTAGCGCCGAACGCGCCTCCGTCGGCGTTGCTCAACGCACGGCATGAGGTCGTGCCGTGGCACGAACAGGGACGCAAGGAGATCCTGGCCGAGCTGGATCGCTGGTGCAACGACGGGTCACCCGTGGGAATTCGGCTGCTGCACGCGGAAGGTGGCGTCGGAAAGACGCGTCTCGCGATCGAGTGGGCGCGCCGATGTCGCGCAGAAGGCTGGGCCGCGGGCTTCCTGGCGAAGGGCAGCTCCGAAGGCTGGTTTGAACGCCTGTGTGCACTGGGAAGACCGGTCCTCGCAGTGCTGGACTACGCGGAGAGCCGTGCGGATCTGCGCGACATGTTGCTGCGTGCGCTCCGTTACTGCCAGCAGCAAGGAACCGGTATACTGCAGCGCGTCCGCCTGCTGCTGCTCGCGCGCAGCGACGGCGACTGGTGGCAATCGTTGAGGCAGGAGGACGTCGCGCTCGGAGCATGGCTCGACGCGACGCCATCGCTAGACCTGCAGCCTTTGGCGAGGGGGGGCGCTGAGCGTGAGGCCGTGTTCCTAGAGGCAGCTCGGAGGTTTGCAGAGCGGCGGACGACCGCGCTGGTCGAACGTGAACCACCTGATCTCACGGACGCGCGCTTCGATCAAGTTCTATATTTACACATGGCCGCGCTAGCGACGGTTGCAGGCCTCAGGTTCGAGGCCAATACGCTGATGGATACGATCCTCGACCACGAGGAGCGCTTCTGGGAAGAGAGCGCTGGGCAAGCCGGCGTGGCGCTGGCCTCGCGGCGGTCGCTCGCGCGGCAGGTGATGGCGACGTCCACGCTGCGCGGCGGGATTGCGGACCCAGCCGAGGCATCCGCAGTTGTTGGCAGACTGTTGAGACGCAATCCCGGACAGCGCGAGGAGGATCTGTTGCGACTACTGCATCGAGTCTACCAAGGCTCTGGCCGAGGTGCCGTCTATATCCCTGCGCTCGAGCCAGATCTATTGGGAGAGGGGATGGTGCTGCGGGTGGGCGCGCCTAAACTCGCGGAGGATCGCCCTCTCTCGGACTGGATCGAGAGGGTCTTTCCACCGGACGAGGCGGGACTGCCCGTGCGCACGGGTTTTTCGGTGCTGGGGCACGCGTCCGCAGCGGGCCCGGCCGTGACCCGGCTGTGGATAGATCGGATGCTCGCCGGACCGCTGCATGATCGAGCACCACTGGCGCTGGAGGCCGCGAAGCGAGTTGGGCACCGAACGCCGTTTTCGTTGCTCGGTGAGGTGCTGGCCGACAGGCTGGAGGTGGGCGGAGACAGGGAGGTAGCACGCACGCTGGAAAAGGTTGGGCTGCCGCCCTTGACCGTGTCGTTACGTCGTGTCGCTGTTTGGGTGAGCCGGACGCTGCTCAAGCAAAGCGCTAGCGTAGTGGACGATCCGGCTCTCGAGGAGCAGGCACGGCGGCTGCACAACTACTCGCTCCAACTTACCGAGTTGGGGCGGCGAGATGAGGCACTGGAGGCCGCTAAGAAAGCTGTCGCCTGCTGCCGCACGTTAGCGGAGCACAACGCTGACGCTTCCTTACAGAAGCTTGGGATCAGCCTGAGCGGCCTGGGTACCGTGTTGGGTAACCTGGGGCAGCGAGATGAGGCACTAGAGGTCGCGAAAGAAGCGGTCGCCATCCACCGCAGGCTGGTGGAGCGCAACTCCGACCTCTTCCTGCCAAACCTTGCGCCCAGTCTGACCAACCTCGGTAGCACGTTCAGTGAACTCGGGCGTCGAGCAGAGGCTCTGGACGCCACACAGGAGGCTGTGGACTGTTGGCGCAGGTTGGCGGAGCGCAGCCCCGACACCTTCCTGCAGAACCTTGCCGCCGGTGTGAACAACCTCGGCGTCGTGCTGAGTGACCTTGGGCGGCCACACGAGGCTCTGAACGCTACACGGGAGGCTGTGGCCTGTTGGCGTAGGTTGGCGGAGCGCAACCCCGACGCCTTCCTTCCAGACCTCGCCGTAGGCCTGAACAACTTAGGCAGCAAGTTGAGTAGCCTGGGGTGGCAAGAAGAAGCGCTGAAAGTCGCACAGGAGGCCGTCACCTGGACCCGCACGCTGGCGGAACGTAACCCCGACGCCTTCCTTCCAGACCTCGCCATCAGCCTGAATAACGTGGGCTGCAGACTAAGTGAGCTTGGGCGGCTAAAAGAGGCGCTGGATGCCGCAGAAGAGGCTGTCGCGTGCAACCGCACGCTGGCGAAGCTCAACCCCGGCGCCTTCCTGCCAAACCTTGCAATCAGCCTGAGCAACCTGGGCACCACGTTGAGTGACCTTGGGCGGCTAGAAGAGGCACTGCAAGTCGCACAGGACGCGGTCGACTGCAACCGCGCCCTGGTGGAGCGCAACCCCGACGCCTTCCTGCCAAACCTCGCCAGCAGCCTGAACAGCCTGGGCCGGAGACAGCGCGAACTGGGACAGCGGGAGGCGGCGGTCGTCTCGACCCTGGAGGCACTTGAAGCTATCTGGCCCTTTTTCCTTGCAACACCTCGGGCCTTTGCAAGAGACGCGGGAACGATCGTCCAGAACCTTCTCGTAGGCTTGGAGGCGCTCGAACAACCAATCACTCCTGCGCTGCTCGAACGCATAGAACTCCATAACACGAAGATCCGCGACTGAACTTCGCGGTGTTCCGCCCGTCGTCTTCGGGGCTGCGTACGGTCGAAGCCTCAGCGCGGTCGAGGGGCCGCGTGAGCGCCGACGACGCCAGCGCACGAGCGAGGCGGCGAGGCGCCGGCGGCCGCTACAGCAAGGCGTTTCCTCAGCGGCCAGCGCCAGCACGCGCTCGAGCGTGGCGAGGTTGAAGCCCGGCCGAACGCGAACCACCCGCCCGTTGGGCAGCGCGCTCTCGCTCGGCTCCGCCTCGACCGGCGAGACGTCGGCCACCACGTTCACCGGTAGGAACCGCGACGGCTCGGGCGACGACGACGGCGAGGGCTGCGAGGGCCCATCAGCTCGCAGCTTCCAGCGCCACCGGTACAGCTCCTTCGGCTTGAGCCCTCGCGCCGCGCGAACTTGTCGACGCTCAACCCGCTCCGTTCCCATCGCTGCACCCTCTCGGCCCACTCCACCCTCGTCCCCATCGCTTCCTCCTTCGTCGCGATGGGGACAGGTAGCCAGCGTCGCGCGGACATGGACCGCCGCGAGAGTTCTCACCGGTCGCGGCGCTTTCCTGGGCCGCAAATGAGAAATTTCTCCGCTCGATCGCAATGAATGCCACGGGACACGCGGCACTTCTGCACGCTCGACCGCGTCGTCGCGGTGGTATGAAAAGCAGCGCCGCGCTGGATGGGCCAGCGCGGCGCTGTGGTCTCCCTCGTTTGCCCCCGGTGAACCGTGCGTGCTTCTCTTCTACCGGTCCATCGACGGCAAGCGGCGGCCCTGGCCCTCGTCCTTGCCTCCGCGTGCCCCGTACAGGCCGCGGCCGCGGACCCTCCTCCCCGGTCCCGCGAGGTCCAGGAGCTCATCGAGGAGGCGGAGAAGGCCGCCAAGCGGCTCGACCTTGCTCGCGCCCGCGAGCTCTGGGCGCGGATCAACGAGCTCGAGCCCTCGACGATGGCCGTGTGTCAGCTCGGCGTGTTCGACCTGCGCCTCGGCCGACTCGAGGAGGCCGCGGCCGAGCTCTCCACGTGCGTCGCGCAGATGCCCGCGCCGACCAACGACATCGAGCGCCGCCGCTACGAGGTCCGACGCGCCGACCTCGCGGCCGTTCGGCAGCGCGTGGCCGAGCTCCACGTGAGCGCCCCGCCGGGCACGGCGCGGCTCCTGGTGGACGGTCGCGAGGTGAGCGCGGGCGGCCCCGTTTTCGTCGTCCCTGGACAGCACGAGGTCACGGCGACGGACAAGCAGGGTCAGGTAGCCCGTGCGCTCGTCAGGGTGACGGCGGGGCAGTCGCGGCGCGTCGCCCTCGCCTTGAGGCCCCGAAGGCCGCCAGCGCTCCAGCGCGGGCGCGCAACCCGTGGACCCTCGGCACCGGCGCGGCCGCCTCGGCGGCCCTGCTCGGCGCCGGCGTCGGCCTTCACCTGGCCGGCAACGCCGCGGAGAGCGAAACGGCCGCCAAGGTGTCGCGCCTTTCGGACGGCTCGATGCTCCCGAGCAGCGCGCAGTTCCGCAAGACCTACGACGAAGCGCACGCGGCGAACACACGAGCGTGCCTGTTCCATGGCTTCGGCTCGGCTGCGCTCGTCGTCGGCGGTGCTGCCGATACCGCCGGTGCCCTCGACCCCTCCGCGTTCAAGCCGCACCCAGGGCGACGCTCCCCCTCGCGCTGGTTCGGCGCGGTGCTCGCGCTGGCGTTCGTGCTGGGCAGCGCGGCCGCGGTCCTGCGGTGGGGGCCCCCGCGTCACGCCGTGCCGCGCCTGGGGCCAGGGATCCAGGCCGCGGCGGATCGAGCCACCCCGCCGCCCTCAGCTCGACCGCTCGATCGATGCCCTGTGCCGCTCCCAGGGGCCACCACGCCGCCCGTCGCGACGCGGCCGCGCACGACCCGGCCCGCCGCTCCCACGCGGCAGACCATGAAGACGCCGGCGCAGGAGCCCGATCTCTGTGACTGTCTGCTCCCTTGTCAGAGGGCCTTTTACTGAGCAGCGTGAGGAATCCTCGATGCGATCTACGTCTTGTCTTGCTTTCAGCGTGGCTGCGCTGCTCGGTTGCGGAGAGGACCTCGAGATCCCCAAGCCCCGGACCGATGACAACCCGGTGTTGTTGTGGGTCGGCGACACGGCAGATTTTCCCATGTGTCCAGAAGGTCGACTCGACTACTGGGATGGTTGGGCTGGTGTACGCACCGATCCTTGGTACCAGAACGAATGCGGGACGTGCGCGTGCAGCCCTGCCGCGTGCGTGCTGCCAGACATGGTGAAGGCGCACGAAGCCGCTCGCTGCGCTGACGAGGGAATCGAGGTCAAGTTCGCCGATGCAGCCGACCCGCCAGGGCACTGCATCAAGACCTCGCCCCCTGTCCCGGGCGACGCGTTCGCCTCGGTGACCATCACGCCGCCTACGATGGCTCCCGCGTGCAGGGCGTCAGCGCAGTTCACTCCGCCGCCCCTCGGCGGGACGTTTGCACGAGCTTGCCCGTGGACCGGTGAGTATAGGACAGGGTTCGATGGGCTCGTGTGTATCACACCCGAGCACGACGGCTCGTGCCGGCCGGGCTTCTCCGCCCGCTTCGAGTTCCAGGAGAAGATCCGAGACGCCCGTACCTGCACACCATGCGAGTGCGGTGAGCCCGTCGGTGGAGTCTGCGTGGTGGATGTGCTGCTCTTCAGCGACACGAGCTGCTCGGACATGCTGATCTCGATCAACGGAATCGGTACACAGGAGGAAATCTGCTACGGCGCACCTATTGATTCGCCTCTGGCAGGAGCGCGCGTGGTGTTCGCACGGGACGAGCCGGGCACGTGCTCACCCAAAGCCACCGTCTCCCTGGTGGACGGCACGATCGAGAGCGGCGAGACCCGAACGTTCTGCTGCTCCAGCGCGGAGATCATCTATGGCAACGCTGACAACTGATCAAGACAGAGGGGTGGCCGCCGCGATGCGCTGGGTTGCGCTCTCCACGCTGGCCACGTGTGTGCTCATCGGCTGCTCGTCGCCGATACCTGAAGAGTGGCCAGATCCAGATCCGAGCCAGCTTATTTTGGTTTGGGACGGCCGATATGAGAGTGCTCCACGATGCGATGACAAGACATTGTGGGAAGGGTGGGCGGGTACGCCTGAGCCGGTCGAGTGCGAGCCTTGCGAGTGTGGCCCGTCTGCCTGTTTCCTATCGAGCAGGGTGCGCCTGTACTCCTCATCCACTTGCTCATTTGGAGACGATGTTGCCACGATCGATGCGGGCGGCTCCTGGGATGGGACATGCATGGCCCTTACCCACCCCATTCCGAGCGATTCCTACGCTGCCGTGATGATCGAACCACCGGTCGTGAGTGGCTGCGAGCCTGTCTCCCCGGTGCCTCCGCTGCGACGAACGAACATGACCTTCGTCCGGGCTTGCAGTCCAGACATCGACTTCTTTTCCACGGACTTCCTCCATTGTTACCCACCGCAGCCGAACGGCGGGTGCTGGGACTCCTACCGGATTCGGCGGGAGTTTCCCCTCTACAACGATACGCGCACGTGCAGCCCATGCTCCTGTAGCGAGCCGAGCCGCGACAAGTGCCGTGTAGAGACCAAACTATATTATCAGGCAGGTTGCTCAGAAGAGCTCGGCTCTGTCCCTATCTCCGGGCTGGATGAGCCGCTCTGCGCGGACACGATCGACGGACAGATCGGTGCGATTCGCGCTGCCTTCGTGAAGGACGAGCCTACATGCACGCCTTCGACCGACTCCAAAGTCATGGGCGGCGAACCGGAACCCGGTGACACGCACGTGCTCTGCTGCAACCGTTAGGACGAGCATCGCCCCTATCCTTCTGGCCATGGACCTTCACCGCGACGCGGAGGCGGCCGCGCTCGCGCTCGAGGTCCTCGTCGCCAACGCCGTGCCCGAGACGATCTCGGTGACCCTGGGGGGGGTGACGAACCTGGGGAATCCCCTCAAATAATGCCGAAAATCTCGCGGAAGACGGCGTGCTCCCGGACGATGCGATCGAAGGCCGTCATGAGAGGCCGAAGCCAGTCCTCGCGCAGGGTGGGAATGCAGTCGTACCAGTAGAGCCCCTGGCGGTAGAGCGAATGTGTGCGGCGCTTGACGGTGTTGACCTTCAGATACCGATCGAGGCCGGCCTCCTCGCTCGCAGCGCCGAGCAGCGTCAAGAGTGCATGGGCGATGGCCGCGAGCAGCAGCAGGCGATCGCGCCGGTCGGCGTTGTGGATGTGCGTGGCGGAGAGGCCCATCCCGAAGTGGTTGTCCTTGATGTCTCGAAACGTCTCCTCGATCGTGAACCTCTTGCCGTAGAGCTTGACGATATCGCCCGCCTTGCGGCCCGAAAGCGTTGTGGCCAAACACCACGGCTCCTTCATCTTCGGCGCGTGGACAAGGACGACGGCCGGGACCTTCGCGCGGTCGGCGGTGACGCGCACCTCGCGCAGCATCGTGGCGCGGCGGCTCGTCGGCACCCACGCGCTGGCGGACCTCGCTTCCCCGGCCGCGTTCTCGACGACGATACCCCCGCGGAAGCGGATTACGAAGTCCCAGCCCATGAACTCCAAAAAGTCGTAGAGCTTGCGATCGCCGAAGCCCCGGTCGGCGAGCAGAATGACCTCGACCGTCTCGTCGATGGCCCCGTGGAGCCACTCGATGAGCTCGTATTCGTGGTCCTTCTGAGTGCCTTTCAACGCGGACTTCTTCACCGTCTTCCATGCCAGCGGCGTGGCACGACCATGCCGCGTCACAAGGTAGGCGCAGAGCGTCGTGTGATCGTCCTTCTCGAAGTCCGTCCAGTCCAACGCGATAACGATCTCTTTGCGGACCCCGATCACGAACTCTACCCACGACTTCAGGGAATGGAACACGTCGATGCCGGTATTGCTCAGCAGCCGGTCGACCTGCTTGACCCCACTCTTCGGCTTGACGTTTGCGACCTTCGCATACGCTTGGCCGATGGCATGGATGGCCAGCACCGCCGCGTGCAGGACGCCAACGACGCCGTTCGCGAGCGACAGGACGCGCATCGCGTGCAGGTCATCGCCGAACAAATTCTCGACGAAGGTCTGGATGTACTTCGGGTCGACTTTCGGGCGATTGGTCTGCGTAGATGGCGCAGGTGCGGAGTCATGTGTGGCAGGCTGATGCGCGTTCTTCGCGAAAGTCGTCATGATGTCGCTCGGACCAACGGCGCATGCGCTAGGCTCGCTGGTCGCCTCCTACCAATATATATTCCGGTCAGCGACGACGATTTCTCACTCGCACGGCACAATTATTCGTTTCGAGGTCCATGAAGCTCAAGATTTCGATGACTCATGTCACCAATGGACCTACGCATGCCGACCGTGGAGCAGCTCTCTGCGACCACTAATTTCCGCCACGAAAATGAGGGGATCCCTCAGGTGACGAACGACTCACCCATCGCTCGGGCTGTCCGGAATTCCGCGGTTTGCAGCGAGCGCCAACACCGTGGTACCGAGTAGCGGGTACTTGAGCTTGAACGCAGCATCCACCTTGTCACGCGCCCAACTCGGCCACGGGACGGCGGACGCCAGGGGAGGGCTATACCTGGGGAATCCCCTCAAATAATGCCGAAAATCTCGCGGAAGACGGCGTGCTCCCGGACGATGCGATCGAAGGCCGTCATGAGAGGCCGAAGCCAGTCCTCGCGCAGGGTGGGAATGCAGTCGTACCAGTAGAGCCCCTGGCGGTAGAGCGAATGTGTGCGGCGCTTGACGGTGTTGACCTTCAGATACCGATCGAGGCCGGCCTCCTCGCTCGCAGCGCCGAGCAGCGTCAAGAGTGCATGGGCGATGGCCGCGAGCAGCAGCAGGCGATCGCGCCGGTCGGCGTTGTGGATGTGCGTGGCGGAGAGGCCCATCCCGAAGTGGTTGTCCTTGATGTCTCGAAACGTCTCCTCGATCGTGAACCTCTTGCCGTAGAGCTTGACGATATCGCCCGCCTTGCGGCCCGAAAGCGTTGTGGCCAAACACCACGGCTCCTTCATCTTCGGCGCGTGGACAAGGACGACGGCCGGGACCTTCGCGCGGTCGGCGGTGACGCGCACCTCGCGCAGCATCGTGGCGCGGCGGCTCGTCGGCACCCACGCGCTGGCGGACCTCGCTTCCCCGGCCGCGTTCTCGACGACGATACCCCCGCGGAAGCGGATTACGAAGTCCCAGCCCATGAACTCCAAAAAGTCGTAGAGCTTGCGATCGCCGAAGCCCCGGTCGGCGAGCAGAATGACCTCGACCGTCTCGTCGATGGCCCCGTGGAGCCACTCGATGAGCTCGTATTCGTGGTCCTTCTGAGTGCCTTTCAACGCGGACTTCTTCACCGTCTTCCATGCCAGCGGCGTGGCACGACCATGCCGCGTCACAAGGTAGGCGCAGAGCGTCGTGTGATCGTCCTTCTCGAAGTCCGTCCAGTCCAACGCGATAACGATCTCTTTGCGGACCCCGATCACGAACTCTACCCACGACTTCAGGGAATGGAACACGTCGATGCCGGTATTGCTCAGCAGCCGGTCGACCTGCTTGACCCCACTCTTCGGCTTGACGTTTGCGACCTTCGCATACGCTTGGCCGATGGCATGGATGGCCAGCACCGCCGCGTGCAGGACGCCAACGACGCCGTTCGCGAGCGACAGGACGCGCATCGCGTGCAGGTCATCGCCGAACAAATTCTCGACGAAGGTCTGGATGTACTTCGGGTCGACTTTCGGGCGATTGGTCTGCGTAGATGGCGCAGGTGCGGAGTCATGTGTGGCAGGCTGATGCGCGTTCTTCGCGAAAGTCGTCATGATGTCGCTCGGACCAACGGCGCATGCGCTAGGCTCGCTGGTCGCCTCCTACCAATATATATTCCGGTCAGCGACGACGATTTCTCACTCGCACGGCACAATTATTCGTTTCGAGGTCCATGAAGCTCAAGATTTCGATGACTCATGTCACCAATGGACCTACGCATGCCGACCGTGGAGCAGCTCTCTGCGACCACTAATTTCCGCCACGAAAATGAGGGGATCCCTCAGGGGCTATACCGGATCAACCAAAGTCCACACCTCCGAGAAGAGGCGCATGTAGATCGTCGCCTCGCCCATCAACACCACGTTCATCGCCACATCCGGCACCACCTCGTTCCCGATCTCCGGCGGGATCGGCCGGTAGCCGGGGTACGTGGCCTCGATCTCCCGGGCGACCCGTCGAAGAGCGCGCTCAACGCGGTGACGATCGCGTTCGCGCAGGAGCTCGCCGGCACCGCGATCAAGGTCAACGCGGTGTGCCCCGGCTACGTCGCGACCGATCTCAACAACCACAGCGGAACGCGCACCGTCGCAGAAGGCGCGCGCGAGCCGGTGCGGCTCGCGCTGCTCGGTCCCGACGGACCGACTGGCACCTTCTCGGACGACGCAGGCCCGATCCCCTGGTGAGGAGACGAGCGCGCGCCAGCAAGGCGGTCTCGATGACACGACAAATCGATCCGCAGATCGGCGCGGCGACTCAGCTTCACTGAATCAGGGACAAGAGGAGCCGGCGGATCGGGGACTGCGTAACGCGTACTTCGCCGCCAAGGCCATGGCGCCGGCGGGCGGCGCGGGCGATCAGTCCTTCCAGGCCCTGGCCTCGCGGGACTTCAGGAACAGGGCCACGTCTTTGTAGTGCTCGCTCTGGTTGGCGAACTCCACGTAATTCCGGGCGCGCGCCAGCCACTCCAGCGTGGTGGGGCGCTGCGCCGCGAGCACCGCCTCCACGTGCTTCATCGTGAGCGGCGGCTCCGTGCCGGTGTCGAGCGCCTCCTCGATCACCCGGTCGAACGCCTGCTCCACCAGCGCGCGCAGGTCGGCCCCGCTGAAGAGCGGCGTCAGCCGCGCGAGCTTCTTCAGCTCCAGCCGCTCCGCAGGCCGGCCCGCGAGCGCGATCTCCAGGACGCTGCGGCGCGCCTCCTCGTCGGGGGGCGGGACGAACACAAGGCGATCGAAGCGCCCGGGCCGCTTGAGCGCGTCGTCGACGTCCCAGGGCGCGTTGGTGGCGCCGAGCACGAGCAGACCCTTGTTCTCCGAGCCGATGGAGTCGAGCTCCTGGAGGAGCTGATCCACGAGGGGGCGCCCCGCGCTGCCGTGGTGCTTGCGGCGGGCGAAGGCGAGCGCATCGAGCTCGTCGAGGAACAGCACGCCGGGCGCGTGGGCGCGCGCCTCCTCGAAAGCGTCGTGGAGGTTGCGCTCGCTCACGCCGACGTAGGGGTCGAGGATGTCCTCGATGCGCACATTGAAGAAGGGCAGATCGCACTCGCCCGCTGTCGCGCGCGCCAGCAGCGTCTTGCCGCAGCCGGGCGGGCCATAAAGGAGAATGCCCCCTCCCGACTTGCGCCCGTATTTCGCGTAGAGGTCGGGGCGCTGCAGCGGGAGGATGATGGCGCGGTGCACCGCCTTCTTCACCTCCTCCAGGCCGCCAATCTCCGCGAACGTGGTCCGCGCCTCCTCGCCGAGCTTGCGTCGGTCCTGCTGGCGCCCCTCGGCGCCCGCCGCGGCGGCGGCGCGGCCGCTCGACGAGTGCACGAGCCGGAGCACGCCCTGATGGTCGAGCTTCGCGTCGAGCCGCGCCTGCGTCTCGGGGATCCCCTCCACGAGCCCGGCCTTGCGCGCGGCGTCGAGGCATCGCGCCGCGGCCTGCAGGCTGCCGGCCTCGATCGAGAGCCTCGCGGCGTCGAGCAGCGCCTCGCGCGGCAGCTCGCCCGCGTCGAGCAGCGCCTCGTACTGCCGCGCCGCGTCCGCGGGGCGGCCCGCGCCCTGGAGCATCTCGGCGAGCAGGAGCCGGAGCGGGTGGTTGTCGGGAGCGACCTCGAGCGCCCTTTCCAGCGCGGTGATCCGGTCCGAGCTCATCGCGATAGACCCATCCAGCGCCGCAGGAGCGGCGGCATGATCCAGCTGTAGAGGCAGTAAGCGACGTAGGCGAAGCCGAAGAGGCTCGCGGCGGCCCGGTTCCCCGTCGCCCGTAGACCGTAGAAGACCACGATCGCCGCGATCCACACCGGGATGGCCCCGAAGCGTTGCATCGGCCAGAGGGGCCTCATCAGCCGATGCGAGGCGAAGCGGGCCTCACGCGCGGCGCTGGCGAAGTCGTTGTCGCCCGGGTCGAGGCGCGCCGCGGTCCGGAGGTGGCGGCCGGCCTCGTCGACCCGGCCGCCCTCGAGCATGGCCTGGCCGAGGAAGTGGTAGGTGAGCGCGTCGTCGGGATCGGCGGCGAGGCGCGCCTTGCCATGCCGGGCGAGCTCCTCGTCCTTGCCCTGCAGATAAGCCACGATCATCCGGGCGCGCGCGACGCCGCCCGCCTCGGGATCGATGCGCGCCGCCTCCTCGACGAGCCGCGCCGCCTTGTCCACCTGGCCCTCCTTGGCGACGAGCAAGGCGTAGCGGCAGAGCGCGGGGGCGCTCTCCGGCGCGACGCGCAGGCAGCTCAGAATGGCCCGCTCCGCCGCCGCGGCGTCGCCGAGCTGCGCCTCGCAGTCGCAGAGCAGGTAGAGCAGGCGGGGCGACTCCGGCGCGCGCGAGAGGCCCTCGCGCGCGGCGCGCGCGGCCTCGGCGGGCTTGTCGAGCGCGCGGAGCGCGGCGGCGCGCAGCGTCCAGAGCTCGGGGTCCTCGAGATCGGGATCCGCGACCCGCTCGAGCGTCTCGAGCGCGCGCCGCGGCTGGTCGACGTGGAGGTAGTGGCGCGCCAGCGCGACGGCCTGCTCGGCGCCGCTCACGGCTGCGCTCCGGCGGGGAGCGCGGCGAGCCCCGCGAGCACGGCGAACTGGATCGCGAAGCCGGCGAGCATGACGGCGATGCCCGGGATCCAGAGGGAGGCGTGCTCTCCGCCGGCGAACTGGAAGCGCCGGTCGGCGAGCTGCTGAAGGCGGCTGTAGGCGAGGTAAAGCAGCACGCCGAGGACCTGGTTGGCGAGCCGGATCCCGCGGTAGAAGCCCGGCGCGTCGGCCGACGCCTGGCCGTACGCGGAAAACTGCGCCCAGCTCCAGATGGCCAGGATGGCGGCCAGGGCCGCGAGGCCGAGGAGCAGCATTCGCCGCCGTTGCTCGGCCGGCAGCCGCAGGCGCCCGGCGTTGATCATGCCGAGGAGGAACATGGGCACCACGCCGCCGAGCACCCCGATCCAGAGCTGGGACCGGAGCCGGAACGGCCGCTTCCCTGGCGCTGCCTGCACCTCGCCGGCGTCCTGCAGCGTCGGTGTCAGCAAATCATCCGTGGGGCGCTTGCCGGGTCGAGCCACGGACGCAGTCTACCCCACGCGGCCCGGCGTCCGCTGCCCTTGTCGTTGTACCAGGCGACGAAACGCTCGATCCAGTGGCGTGCCTGCTCTCCAGTCACCAGCGCCCGACGTCGCCCTCGACCTGCGCGGCCGCGCCGAGCTCACCTCCCCTTCGCCTCCCCCGCGCCGGCTCCGCTCGCAAAGCTCACGCGGGGGCGGACGTCATTCATCCTCCTCCGCCGCGCCGCGCGCCAGCGCCGTCTCTCCACCGTTCTTGTCAAGCTCGATGAGCCGGCAGGGCGTCGCCTTCCGGATCCGCTCCGCCAGCGGGCGGGAGTGCGTCGTGATCCACAGCTGACTCCGGGATGCCGCGTGCACAAGGAGATCCCCGAGCGGCCCGAGCAGATCCGGATGCAGGCTCGTCTCCGGCTCGTTCAGCGCCAGCAGCTGCGGAGGCCTCGGGCTCAGCAGCGCTGCCAGCAGGCAGAGATAGCGCGCCGTGCCGTCCGAGAACTCGCGGGCGTCGAGCGGCCGCGACATCCCTGGCAAACCGAGCTCGACGCGGAACCGCCCCTGCGTCGAGGAGACCTCGAGCGACGCGCCAGGGAACGCGCTGGAGACGGCATCCTGCAAGGCGCCCCTGTCGCCGATATCGAGGATCGTCGCCAGCGCCGCGGCCAGATCGTGGCCATCGGTGCTGATCACCGGCGTCCGCACCCCGACCTGCTCGACCCGCAACGGCGCGCCGGAGTCGGTGCGGAAGTGATGATAGAACCGGAAGTTCATCAGCTTTTGCCGCACCGCCGAGAGCAACGGAAAGCGGTGCGGCTCCACCACCTGCGCCAGCACCGACTCCGAGCCCCAGAGCGAGAAGGGAAAGGTCACGCGGTGGCCGTCCACGTCGCGCGCGAAGGCCGAGCCCGCGGCCCGCTCCAGCATCGGCAGGCGGCGGCGCTTGTCGAGCAACCAGAGGGTCTCTTCCTTGATGTCCGGGTCCAGCGCGAACGGCCCCGCAGGCGGCGGCGTCAGCCCGCACTGAAGCTCGTAGACGAGCTGATCCAGCCGCACCCGCAGCGTCATCCGCACCGGGCCTTTGCTGCGCTGGCCGGCCCAGAGCACAGACGGCATCCCCCCCTCCTCGGCCAGGGTGCGCGCGAAGGTCCCGCTCGCCGCCGAGCCGAGCAGCACCATGGTGCGATAGAGGTTTGTCTTGCCGACGCCGTTCGGCCCGACGATGACATTGACCTGCGCGAGGGGGAGGGTCAGCTCGCGGATCGAGCGATACCCCGCGACGTGGAGCTCCTGGACCGTCATCCCGCCCAGGATAGCCTATCGTGGTCACCCGCCACCCGCGCCGCGACCCCAGCTCGCCGGCGATGTGGCCGAGCTCGACAAGGTGGACGGCGACGGCCCCGAGCTCGCGCAGCGCTTCCACCTGGAGGAGATGAAGCCCTGCCGAGGTGCGAGCCGCCCCAGCCCCCCCTCCCCCAGCGCCCCTCGTCGCGTCCATTCCGCCGCTGGGCGGTGCCGCGGAACCGCGGCGCTCTTGCCCATGTGGCCGCCTGCTCGCCGACCGATCGGTTGACGAACACCTCCACCAAGGGGCGTTCCGCTCCCAGCGGACGCGCCGGGCGGTCGTGCGAGCCCACGCTCGCGAGCGAGATCGATCTACTCGGTCTCACTCGCGGATAGCTCTATTCCTAGCACGCCGCAGGCCAGGCGAGTACAGGAGGCGCAGATGTTGGCCTCTGGCCCGGCGACGAGCTTCGATTCTTTATCGGTCTTTCCGCAGAACGAGCATGACCTGGGTACCGCAGTTTCTATTACGTGCGCGATCCCACCTTGGGATACGTCGAGCTGGCCTCCGGCTCCAGTAAGCTCCTCGGCGACGGCCATTGCGGCATACATCAGCTTGATGGAATCGCGTGTTGCAGCAAGTAGTCCTTGCGCGATGGCTGTGGACGTTTGAGCAAAAACGGCCAGAGCTGACGCTGTTTCTCTACAGTGCCCCAGCGTGGACTCCGCATTGGCAATAGTGGCGTTCACGAAATCATGGTATCGATTCAGCGCCTCGCATCCGAGATACAGATGCTCTGTCGCGCGCCCGAGATGCTCGGCTGCTGCACTTCGCGCGACCTGAACCAAGTCTTCAACCGCCGTGATCTCGTCGTCGAGCGTCATGCTGCAGACTTCCTGAACTACTGCGCATTCTTGAGACACGCGCAAAATAGTAAAAGAGCAGCCGCTATACACGGCAGTCGGAGGTTTGGCGGAGACTTGTTGCAAATTTTCACGTTATGCTTAAACGCCTTGCGGCACTGCTTCTTCGTCCATTCCGGCAATATCGATCCATCGCCCGTCTCGTTCTCGTCGATTGAACACGGTTCTTCCGTGGTTATCGTGCTCGCCGGAAAATTGTAGTTGTTGGCACTGATTATGTCAACGCAATGGGTGGCATGGTTCGCTGTCTCGGCCATCGATCTTGTGCTTATTCCCATCATGCCCAGGAATCCGAGCGACAAATACCAGCATTTTAACGAAATCCTCTTGTTCCCATAGCACGGATCCATGCACGGCGTCGTTTCCTCGTACACGCAGTTGACTGTGACGCGAGCGATCGGCCTCAGCGATTGTGGTCGCGGCGTAGTCGAGTATCGGGAGGCGCACGTCGGCGAGCTCAGGAAGAGCGCCGGAGACTCGGCCAGCTCGTAGGCTTCTCGGGCGTCCGTGACTCGTTCGACAGCAAGCGCGCTTGAGCTCTCCCCCCGGCGCGTATCGCCACGGCCCGCCGCCGATATCTCGTCGGGCTCGCCCCTGTCGTGGATCGAGAGCACACTGGCCACCGCGCGTCTTGGGGCTGCACGACGTCGCCTGCGAGCCGTCACGGTGTGCTGACGGACGCGCACGCACAGCGGGACGACGGCGCCCGTGCGCCAGCGTCACCCGCGATCACGGCCGGTCGCGGCGCCATGGTCCGGCTGCCGCTGACAGCGCGCAGCGGGGCGCACCCGCGTCCTCGCTGCGAAGCGCGGCCGTCTCGGAGGGCATGGATTCGCGAGGATCTGCCCGCACCGCGAAGGCCGAGAGGGTCAGCACGGCCATGATGGCGCCGAAGACGCCGAGCCCCATGAAGGCCGCGATGCCGACGTGGAGCGCCACGGTGGCCGCGACCCAGAGCCGCCGGGTGCGCCGCGGCCAGATCATGACCGGGTAGCCGGTCTCGACGAGCAGCACCATCCAGCCTGCGCCCACCGCGAGCCATGGATAGTGGGCCAGCCAGGTGAAGTCGTACTGGCGATAATCCGGCAGGTTGAGCGTCCGCCAGATGGCATCGCCGTTCCACCATTGCTCGCCGAGCGCCTTTCCCAGCCCGCTCACGAGGTAGACGACGCAGAGGTGTATCTGCACCACGCGCAGGGCGAATCGCGCCATGCTCGTGGGCCCGATGGGCGCGCGGCCGAGCCATCGATCGAGCGACAGCGCCGCGCCCGCCGGCATCCACATGAGGTAGAACAGGAAGATGTTGGCGAACTGGTCTACACCGTAATTCGTGCTATCCGCCGTCATCATCAGCATCAGGTGGGAGGACCAGGCAGCCGCCGCGGCCACCCTCGTGCGCCATCCCGCGAGCAGCGCGACGAGGGCGAGCACATAGAAGGCGCCCACGGCGACGAGGATGGGCACGTCTCCGATCCCGAGCGGGGCGAGACGGTCTATCAGCCAGCTGAGCCGGACAAACCCCGGCCGTCCGAGCGCGTCGACGAGCGGTGTCTGGAGGATCCCCGCTCGCCCGTAGAGATCGAACAGCGCAGGAGCGACCATCCCCGCCTGGATGAGCAGAACGGAGGCGAGCCCGATCCGGAGCACGGCGAGCGGCGCTGCAGACGCAGGAGCGAAGGCGAAGCGCTCGACGGCCGCCCACGCTCGCGCAAGCGAGCGCTCCGTCGCAGCCCGGGGAGCAGCCATCGGCCGCGCGTTCACGGCGCCCTCCCGTCGCTCTGCTGCGCGCGCAGGAGCTTCGCGTGATGCACGAATTTCGCTCGGTAATTCAGCGTCCACCCTGTGGTCTTCCCCTCGCGGTATTCCGCCATCGAGGGGAGCTCGAACGTATCGAGCTGGACGACGACGCCATCGGCGCCTGGATGCCTGGCGAGCACCTTGCCGGCCCAGGAAGCCACGAGCGAGCGCCTCACCCTCTCATCCTGCTCCAACGAGAACATCCCGATGATGTTTCTGACCCGGATATCTGCTTCACGGCTCACCCCCGTCTCCAGGGCATCGGCGGCGATCTCCCCGTTGGCGCCGTTCACCTGAAAGCGTGCTGAGAGCGTCGTCCCGACCCCCGGAGCGAAGAAGGAGTACCCGCTGTCCGCTCCGGAGAGCAGGCCGTAAACCTTCACCGCCCGGCGCGCCCAGCCCTCGTCTCCAATGTGGACGTGCAGCGCGCCCAGACAGACCACCACGAGATGCGCCGCCGCCGCGGCGAGCAGAAGGATGGCGCGTCTTCGGTCCATGGCTGTTCCGTTCATGCAGCTCACCCCCAGGGTGCCCGCAGCGCCGGCACCTTGCCCAACCGGACGACCCTTCTTGGCGGCGTGGCGCCGCTGGCGGCCGAGCGCCCGCTCGACCTGCCAGCGGCACCATGAACCGTCAGAGCATCAGCGCTGATCCGCCGTCAGGCTCACGACCGGAGTCGGGAGCCCTGCCAGCGGAGAAACGTCGGCCCTGAACCCCCAATAGCCGTGGTGACCGCGATGGCCGTGGTGACCGTGATGGCCGTGGTAGCCGTGGTGGCCGTGATAGCCGTGATGATGCCCGTGGTGATGGCTGGGCCAGCTGGCGCTCGCGTCCGCCGAGCTGGGTACACTCGTCTCCTCGACGAGCGCAAGGTCCTGAATCGGCGTGGTGCTGGCCGCACGAGCGAGCGGAGCGATAGAAACCACCGCGGTGGCCACCAGAGCGCCGATCAATCTCAGCTGTTTCATTTTCGATTCCTTCCCTTCTACCCGAGCATGCTGACTGTCGCATACCGGGTGATGCAGGGTGACCATGCACGCTGCGCGCCGGGGTGCGGCTCAAGCGCGATCCACCGGCAAATGCAGCTGTACGAGGGTGAAAACGAGCAGGACACGGCGAAGCGGCTGGGATCGATCGATGGCTCCGGCATCGACGCTGTCGGCGAGCGACTGCGCGAGTACGCGAGGACTTGCTCGAATGCGCAACGGGGACTGAGGCTGCTGAGCCCGCCGGACCGGGATGAAGCCTGTTCCAGCCCCAGAGCCCGGTAGTGCGGTCGCGCAGACTCCCCAGAGGGGCCCGGGGCGTGCCCGGTTCGCTTGATTTTGAGCGGTTTCTCTGGATTCAGCTCAGTATTATCTTGTTATTTGAGCTCATTCTCTAGATCTGGCTTCCAATCAGCCAGATTTTAGCGACAATTCTCTGTATCCAGCCCAGTTCGCTCTAGAATCCAAGGCTGTTTCTCTAGATTCAGTCGACTTTTATCTTGTTTGTTGGCCAGGATGTCTCGATGCCGCTGATCCCCGCGCCCCCGCCGCCCCGCGCGGCTACGGCGCCGTCGAGCTGGCGCGCGCCGCCGGCGTGAGAACCGGCTCAGGCCTGCTCCGGACCTGTGACCCGACGTCCGCGGCGGGGCGTCAGCGCGTCAGCTCGCTTGCACCGCCGCCGCGACCGCGGCTTCGTGCGCTGCGGCGAGCTGCGCGTCGTCCGCCGTGACCCGCGCGAACGACGGCCGGCTGCAGATCCGCGCGATGTAGGCCGTGATCTCGGGCAGCTCGGGGATGAGCTTGAAGCTCGTCATCCACTGGAGCGCCGTACCCCAGAGGATGTCGGCGGCGGAGAGCCGCTCGCCGAGCAGGTAGGGGCCCTTTCGGAGCGCCTCCACGAGCGTGCCGAACATCGTGTCGTAATCGCTGTAAGGCGACATCCCCGGGGGCGCCGGCTCGCGCTTCATCGCGCGATCGATCATGGCCGGCTCGAAGCATGACCCGTAGTAGGCGAGCCAGCGGAGGTAGGGCTGGGGAATCCCCTCAAATAATGCCGAAAATCTCGCGGAAGACGGCGTGCTCCCGGACGATGCGATCGAAGGCCGTCATGAGAGGCCGAAGCCAGTCCTCGCGCAGGGTGGGAATGCAGTCGTACCAGTAGAGCCCCTGGCGGTAGAGCGAATGTGTGCGGCGCTTGACGGTGTTGACCTTCAGATACCGATCGAGGCCGGCCTCCTCGCTCGCAGCGCCGAGCAGCGTCAAGAGTGCATGGGCGATGGCCGCGAGCAGCAGCAGGCGATCGCGCCGGTCGGCGTTGTGGATGTGCGTGGCGGAGAGGCCCATCCCGAAGTGGTTGTCCTTGATGTCTCGAAACGTCTCCTCGATCGTGAACCTCTTGCCGTAGAGCTTGACGATATCGCCCGCCTTGCGGCCCGAAAGCGTTGTGGCCAAACACCACGGCTCCTTCATCTTCGGCGCGTGGACAAGGACGACGGCCGGGACCTTCGCGCGGTCGGCGGTGACGCGCACCTCGCGCAGCATCGTGGCGCGGCGGCTCGTCGGCACCCACGCGCTGGCGGACCTCGCTTCCCCGGCCGCGTTCTCGACGACGATACCCCCGCGGAAGCGGATTACGAAGTCCCAGCCCATGAACTCCAAAAAGTCGTAGAGCTTGCGATCGCCGAAGCCCCGGTCGGCGAGCAGAATGACCTCGACCGTCTCGTCGATGGCCCCGTGGAGCCACTCGATGAGCTCGTATTCGTGGTCCTTCTGAGTGCCTTTCAACGCGGACTTCTTCACCGTCTTCCATGCCAGCGGCGTGGCACGACCATGCCGCGTCACAAGGTAGGCGCAGAGCGTCGTGTGATCGTCCTTCTCGAAGTCCGTCCAGTCCAACGCGATAACGATCTCTTTGCGGACCCCGATCACGAACTCTACCCACGACTTCAGGGAATGGAACACGTCGATGCCGGTATTGCTCAGCAGCCGGTCGACCTGCTTGACCCCACTCTTCGGCTTGACGTTTGCGACCTTCGCATACGCTTGGCCGATGGCATGGATGGCCAGCACCGCCGCGTGCAGGACGCCAACGACGCCGTTCGCGAGCGACAGGACGCGCATCGCGTGCAGGTCATCGCCGAACAAATTCTCGACGAAGGTCTGGATGTACTTCGGGTCGACTTTCGGGCGATTGGTCTGCGTAGATGGCGCAGGTGCGGAGTCATGTGTGGCAGGCTGATGCGCGTTCTTCGCGAAAGTCGTCATGATGTCGCTCGGACCAACGGCGCATGCGCTAGGCTCGCTGGTCGCCTCCTACCAATATATATTCCGGTCAGCGACGACGATTTCTCACTCGCACGGCACAATTATTCGTTTCGAGGTCCATGAAGCTCAAGATTTCGATGACTCATGTCACCAATGGACCTACGCATGCCGACCGTGGAGCAGCTCTCTGCGACCACTAATTTCCGCCACGAAAATGAGGGGATCCCTCAGCTCTGCGACCACTAATTTCCGCCACGAAAATGAGGGGATCCCTCAGGAGGTAGGGGCCTCGCTGCGGATCGCGCAGGGCCGGGGCCAGGCCCGCCTCCGGGAAGAGGTCGGCGAGGTAGATGAAGATCGCGACCTGCTCGGTGACCAGCGCGCCGTCGTGCGCGATGGCGGGGACCTTCCCGAGCGGGTTCACCGCGAGGTAGGGCGCCTTGCGCTGCTCGCCCGCCTTCATGTTGAGGACGCGCAGCTCGTGCGGCGCGCCGAGCTCGTCGAGAAGGATGCGCGTGCCCGACGCGCGCGTGTTCGGTGAATGATAGAAGACGAGGTTTCCCCGCGCGGGCGTGGTCGAATCAGCCATGTCGTGCCTCCGGGCCGGACCCTACTGCCCGGGCCGGGCCGCGTATTGTAAAAGAGCGCCACGCGATGAGCTCGAGCGTCACCCCCGGAGGTCGCACCCTCGGCATCCTGAACCCCGCGGCGGGGCTCAAGAGCTTCGAGCTGCGCCGCCACGCGCCCGCGCCCGATCTGGCCGCGCTCGTCGACTGGCACTGGGTCGTCCGCTGGTCGCTCCCCGCGCCGTTCGAGCAGGAGATCTTGCCGCACCCCTGCGT
Organism: Sorangium sp. So ce590; assembly: GCF_051521365.1. Taxonomy (NCBI): domain Bacteria; kingdom Pseudomonadati; phylum Myxococcota; order Polyangiales; family Polyangiaceae; genus Sorangium; species Sorangium sp. So ce590. The sequence goes on along the minus strand of NZ_CP150346.1, from coordinate 242,407 downwards.
CAACCTGGCCATCCAGGTGAACGGGTCGATCGTGAACGGGCTCGGGACGCGGCGCGAGGTCTCGCGGCTCGATGGGACGGGGCGCGTCGTGGCCACGAAGTTCAAGCCGGGGGGCTTCTTTCCGTTCGCGAGCTGTCCGATGCGCCGGCTGGTCGATCAGGTCGTCCCGCTCGTGGACGTCTTCGGTGACGCGGCGAACGCGCTGGAGCGCGACGTGCTCAATCAACCGGACGACCTCCTCGCGGTCCGCGCGATCGAGGCGCTCCTCCGAGCGCACAGGGGTCCTTCGGATCGGGGCCTCGACGAGGCCATGGCGCTCGCCGCGCGCGCGCAGGGAGATCGCGACATCCACCGCGCCGAGGATCTCGCGCGGGTCGCGGGGGTCTCGGTCCGCACCCTGCACCGCGCGTTCGAGCGGTACATCGGCGTCGGGCCCAAGTGGATCATCCGGCGATCCAGGGTCCAGGAGGCCGCGGAGCGCGTGGCGTCGGGGGCGTCCATCGCGTGGGCGGCGCTGGCGACCGAGCTCGGGTATCACGATCAGGCGCACTTCATCCGCGACTTCAAGGCACAAGTCGGGTTCACGCCCGCCGCCTACGCGGCGCGCTGCGCGGCTGCGGTGCTCTAGTCGCGCGTCACCCAGCGCCGGCCCCGGAGCAGCAGCGCCGCCGGGGCGCGGCCGCTCGGCGTGACGCTCGGCGTGACGCCCGTCCAGGCCTCCAGCGCGCCGAAGGCCACCGCCTGGTCGGCCGGCGCGAGCGCGAGGAGGACGGCGCCGTGGGTCCCTCCCGGCACCATGAGACGGTGGGAGTCGCGGGCGCCCCCGACATCGAAGGCGGCCGCGGTGTACGGATCGTTTTCACCGTAGATGAACAGGAACCGCTCGCCCTCGGTGGTGAGCCAGCCGGCGACGTCCTGCATCGCCGCGGGATCGAAGACCGGGGTCTTGCCGGGCTCGGGCTCGATGAACGTGGTGGGCGCGTTCGCGCCGGGGTAGAGGAGCAGATCCGCGATGTGCGCCTCCGCGAAGCTCGGATAGCCCAGCTCCGTCGCAGCCTGCCAGTAGTACGGCTCCATGCCGTCGAGGTCGGCGTCGGACCAGAGGCGGGGGGCGTTCGCCTCGTCGAGGAACGCCCAGACCGCGGCGTCGTCCGACGCGGCGGTCGGGACGCGCTCGCAGAAGCTCGCGTCCTTGTATTGCCAGAGGGAGAAGACCGACTCGACAACGGCGACCTCCAGGGCCCTCTCGGCGCCGAGGAGATCGTAGGTGACCTCGTTCTCGGCTTCCATGAGGTCGAGCATGGCGGGGCGGCGCAGCAGCACCTCGCGCTGGAAGCCCTGGAGGGCCTCACGGCACGCGGGATCGCCGCGCTCGGCCACGAAATCGACGTAGCGCGGGTCGGCGGTGCCGGCGCTGTGCGGGGCCACGTACGCCACGGTGCCGTCGACGTCGGCGGGATAGAAGCGGCGATGGTAGACGGAGGTCATGCCGCTTTTGCTCGCGCCGGTGGAGATCCATTTGCCCTCGTAGAGCGGCCGGATCGACGCGATGACGCGGTGAAGGTCCGCGGCGGCCTGCTCGATGGTGAGCAGCGACCAGTCCGCGGGCTCCGGGCGGGAGGGGGTGAAGAAGCGGTGCTCGACGCGGATCTGGTTGGCGGCGAGCAGCTCGGCGGGCTCGTCGAGCCACTGGGAGTCCGGGCGTACCTGGTAGCCCTCGGTGACGAGGACCACGGGCGCGGCGGGATCCCGGTGGTGCAAGGTCACGCGCTGCTGGAACCGGAGGCCCTCGGGGTGGTCGTGATCGGCGGGCTGGTCGAGCTCCATCACGAAGTAGCGGTATCCCGGTAAGCTCGAGTCCTGCTCGACGGCGGTGAGGCCATCGATGTCCTGGAGCTGCTCGAGGAGGTCGCGCGAGTCGGCGCCGCCCGCGCCGCCGGTGCCATCGGTGCCGCCGGTGCCATCGGTGCCGCCGGTGCCGTCGGAACCGCCGGTGCCGCCCGCGCCGCCGGAACCGCCGCCCGCGCCGCCGGTGCCACCGCCCGTGCCGCCGGCACCGCCAGTGGCCTCGGAGGGCTGTTCATTGGCAGCATCGTCCCCGCAGGCGGCGGTGGCCAGGGAGAACAGCGAGATGGCGATCCATGTCAGAAAAGGAGTGCGCATGTCGCGCGGACGCTACATGAACACGCGCCTGGATCGATCGGTTTCGCGCGGAATTCACGGAACGGTGCGCCGCCGGACGTCGGACGATCACGATGATCCCCCGACATGCGCTTTCGCCTTCTACTCCATGAGTCTGTACACGAGACCTCGGTGAACGCCCCGCGCGAGCTCGCCGAGGACGTCGAGGCGTGGCTCCCCGAGACCGGCGCGACCGCCGCCAGGTAACGGCGGATCGTCCTCAGGAACGCGGCGAGCGCAGCTGTCGCCGCGCAGCGGGTACGCCGCTCACTCCGCCGCCTCGACGAGCTCCTGACCGTGGTTGCGGTTCACCGGCCGCGACAGGCCGTAGTTGTCGCGCAGCGTCTTGCCCTCGTATTCGGTCCGGAACAGACCACGACGCTGCAGGATCGGCACCACGTGGTCGACGAACGCCTCGAGCCCCGACGGCAGCACCGGCGGCATGATGTTGAAGCCGTCGGCCGCGCCCTGGTCCCACCAGTGCTGGATCGCGTCCGCCACCTGCTCGGGCGTGCCGGCGAACGTCCGGTGCCCGCGGCCGCCGCCGAGCCGGCCGATGAGCTGGCGCACCGTCAGCCGCTCCCGCCGGGCCAGGGTCACGATCAGCGTGTAACGGCTCTTGGCCCCCTCGATCTGATCCTCGCTCGGGAGATCCCCTGGCAGCTCGGCGTCGAGCTCGAGGTCCTCCGGCTTCACGCGCAGCGTCTGCGCGAGCTGGCGCTTCGCGTACTCCGGCTTGATGAGCCGGTCGAGCTCGGCGTCGAGCGCGTGCGCCTCGGCCTCGGTGGCGCCGATCACGGGCACGATGCCCGGCAGGATCTTGATCGACTCCGGGTCGCGGCCCAGCGCCCGGACGCGCGCCTTCAGATCGGTATAGAACCGCTGCCCGTCCTCCAGCGTCTGCTGCGCCGTGAACACCGCCTCGGCGTACCGCGCCGCCAGCTCCTTGCCGTCCTCCGACGAGCCGGCCTGCACGAGCAGCGGATAGCCCTGCGGCGGGCGCGGCACGTTGAGCGCGCCGCCGACCTTGAAATGCCGGCCCGCGTGCTGCGCCGGATAGATCTTCCCGTCGTCGCCCCAGACGCCGTTCTCCTTGTCGCCGAGCGGCGCGTCGTCGTCCCAGCTGTCCCACAGCTTCAGCGACACGTCGATGAACTCGGCCGCCCGCGCGTACCTGTCGCTGTGCGCCGGCAGCTCGTCCAGGTTGAAGTTGCGCGCCGCGTCCACGCCGGCGGTCGTGACGATGTTCCACCCGGCCCGCCCCCCGCTGATGTGATCCAGCGACGCGAACCGCCGGGCCAGGTTGAACGGCTCGTTGTACGTTGTCGAGGCGGTGGCGATCAGCCCGACGTGCTCGGTCACGCCCGCCAGCGCCGCGAGCAGCACCGTCGGCTCGAGCGTCCCGGCCGGCCTGCGGCCGACGTTGTTCCAGAGCACCGGGCTGTCGGCGAGGAAGAGGGAGTCGAGCTTGCCCCGCTCCGCGACGCGGGCGAGGTGCTTGAAATGCGCGATGCTCGTGTTCGCGAACGGGTCGCTCTCCGGCAAGCGCCACGAGGCCTCATGGTGGCCTACGCTCATGAGAAACGCGTTGAGATGCAGTCGTCCGGGCCGATGGGTCACGGGGCACTTCCTTCCAGTTCAGAGCTCGAGTCGGTGTCTTCGGTGGAGGCCGCTGCCGGCGCCACGCCCAGCGCGGCCAGCAGCGACTCGCGGCAAGCGAGGAATCGGGGGTCGCGGAGCGGGCGCGGGGCCGGCAGCTCGATCCGCTGCTCCTCGGCGATGCGGCCGTCGACGAGCACCAGCACCCGGTCGGCGAGCGTGATCGCCTCGTCGACGTCGTGGGTGACCAGCAGCACGGCGGGGCGGTGCCGCGCGCACAGCTCGCGCAGGAGATCGTGCATGCGCATCCGGGTCAGCGCGTCGAGCGCGCCGAACGGCTCGTCGGCCAGCACGAGCTCCGGGTCGCGCACGAGCGACCGCGCCAGCGCGACCCGCTGCTGCTCGCCGCCGGACAGCTCGACGGGCCACGCGCGCTCCCGCCCGGCGAGCCCGACCTCGGCGAGCGCGGCCTCGCCGCGCGCCACGGCGTCGGGCAGGTCGAGCCCCAGGATCACGTTGTCGAGCACCCGCGCCCACGGCAGGAGCCGCGTGTCCTGGAACACGACCGCGCGGTTCTCGGGCATGTGCAGCTCGCCCGAGCCGGTCACGTCGTAGTCGAGCTCGGCGATCGCCCGCAGCAGGGTGCTCTTGCCCGAGCCGCTGCGGCCGAGCAGCGCGACGAACTCGCCCCGCTGGATCGTGAGGTCGACGTCGTCGAGGACCGTGCGGGCGCCGAAGCGGCGGGTCAGGCCGCGGATCCGCACCGTGGGCGGCGGCGCGGTCAGCCGGCCAGGATACGACGCCATGACAGGGTCCTTCTCTCGATGAGCCGGACGGCCGCGTCGGAGGCCAGGCCGAACAGGCCATACACGACGAGGCCGAGGAGGATGATCTCCGTCTGACCGTAAGAGCGGGCCAGCGACATCATGTAGCCGATGCCGCTCGTGGCGTTGATCTGCTCGACCACCACGAGCGCCAGCCACGCGCCGGTGACCGCCAGCCGGACGCCCATGAGGAAGCCCGGCATCGCCCCCGGCAAGGCCACCTTCCGGACGAACTGCCACCTGGAGAGGCGGACCGTCTCGGCCAGCTCCACGTAGCGCGCGTCGATGGTGCGCAGCGCGGCGTGGGTGTGGACGTAGACCGGGATGACGACGCCGAGGGCGATGGTGAGCACCTTCATCTCCTCGCCGATGCCGAACCAGAGGATCAGCAGCGGGATGAGCGCGAGCGTCGGGATCGCGCGCTTGAGCTGCACCGGCCCGTCCACGAGCGCCTCGCCGACGCGGGTCAGCCCGGAGAGCAGGGCCAGGACCGTGCCCAGGCCGACGCCGAGGGCGAGCCCGAGGAAGGCCCGCTGCGCCGACGTGAGCAGGTTGGACAGCAGCCGCCCGTCGGCGATCAGATCGCTGGCCGTGGTCACCACGGTCCACGGCGCGGACAGCACGCGCGCGTCGAGCACGCCGGTCGCCGAGGCGAGGCCCCAGGCGACGAGCAGCAGCGCCGGGCCGAGCGCCGCGCCGTACGGGATGCGCCGGCCCGGGCCGAGGCGGCGCCGCGAGCGGCGGCCGGCGACCGGGCGCGCGAGCGCGCCGACCAGCGAGGCGTGGACATCCGCGGTCGCGGTGAGATCCGGGCCGCCGGCGACGCGCAGCGAGGCGGCTCGCGTGGCGACGCGCGGCGAGATGGCCCTCGTGGGCAGTGTGGTCGTCATGGAGTGCTCCTGTCGGCCGTCGCCGGCCGGTCCGTCGGTTCGGCGCCCTGGGCGGCGCTGGCCACCTCCGCCCCGATCGACTGGAATCGACGGTCGAAGATCGTCGTCGCCTCGAAGCGCTTCTGACCGGAGGCCTCGGCGAGCAGGTCGACGGTCTCCTGGGTCAGCGCGATCGTCTCGGTCCAGTCGCTCGGGTACTGCGGCTTGCTCGTGCTCTCGACGAGGAAGCGCCCCTCCGCGGCGGTGAGGCCCTGGTCCTTGACGTAATACGCCTCGATCCACGGCTCCGGGTGCGCGTGGGCCCACAGCTGGGCCCTGGCGCGCCACCTGGCGTATTCGACCAGCGCCGCCGCCTTGTGGGCGTCCTGGAGCGCCTCGGTGCGCACGTGAAGGAAGCCGAGGTTGTCGCGGACCCCGTGCGAGATCGACGAGGCGCCGTCGGCGCGGTAGTCGTTGAGGTAGCGCAGCAGGGTGATGCCGGACAGCGGCGCGACGTCGACCTGTCGGCCGGCGAGCGCCTCCCTGAACTCGGGGCTGCCGAGCTGGACGAGGGTGACGTCCTGCGGCGACAGCCCGGCCTTCCTCAGCGCGCGCAGGACGAGCGCGCCCTGCGCCTGCCCCGGCGAATAGGCGATCTTCTTGCCGCGGAGGTCCTGGACCGACGCGAGCCGCACGCCCGGCGCCGTCGCCAGCTCGTAGATGGGCGTTTCCCGCACCAGCACGGCGATGATCTTGATGTCGACGCCGGTGAAGGTGGCGTGGATGGGCGGCGTGTCGCCGACCGAGCCCGCGTCGAGGACGCCGGCGCGGAACGCCTCGATGGTCTGCGGCCCGCCGCTGATGTTCTGCCAGTCGACGCGGAACGGCAGCCTGTCGATGTCGCCGGAGATCTGGAGTTGCTTCTGCGCGCTCGGATCACCGATGCTGAGCCGCGTCTCTCGCGGGAACTCGGCCGGGATCGGGGCGTCCAGGGCGAGCCGTGGACCGGCGCTCGCGCCGCGCTCGCGCTTGCACCCGGACAGGGCGAGCAGCGCCGCGGCGAGCACCAGAAGAAGGCCTTTGCTGTCGATGAACGTGCGCAGATGGACCTCGGTGCGCGGCTGGAAGCGAGGCCGTGTCCCTGGCGCTCAGGCCCGCTCCGCCGCCCAGCCGGGCACCGGAGTGGAGTCCTCGAGAGGCGCAGAGATGAGCTTCGACAAGGCAGCTTGTGCGACCCCTCCGCAGGAGCGCCGCGCGCCGGCAGACCAGCAACACCCATGCCGCCGCGCGGGCCGCCCTCCGGCGGCGACCGTCCATGGGTCCGCGCGGCGCCCGGCGGCGGATCTGCGGACGCGTTGCTTCCCCAGCAACAGCCGGTGGTGATCCGCTGCTCCGGCACGAGCACGGCGGGTCCCGTCCGGGGGGGGGTGGGCGGGCGCACGGCCGCGGTGTTTCGCGGGCGATTGACAGCCTGGCGTTTCACTGCGGGGGGAATTGTACCATTCCTGGAAACGTCCTAGGGTGGGCCCATGGATCGCCGGGCTGCGCTAAGGCTCCTCCTTGTCGCGGGCGGAGCCGCACCCATCGCGGGCGCGTGCCGGCCCTCGACATCGGGGACATCGAGCTCGGCTTCGACATCGGACGCCACGTCGACGTCGGGCGCGAACGAGAGAGGTACAATGTCCGAGACCCTGAACCAGGCTCACGCGGGGCGCATGCCGGCCGTCTTCCTCGCGCACGGCTCTCCCTTCCTGCTCGACGATCGCGCGTGGGTGGCCGAGCTCGGCGCCTGGGCGCAGGCGATGCCGCGCCCAAGGGCGATCCTGATGCTCTCGGCCCACTGGGTCGACGCGCCGGTCACCCTCGGCGCCACCGAGACCGTGCCCCTCGTGTACGACTTCTACAACTTCCCCGAGAAATACTACCGCGTGACCTACCCCGCGCCGGGCGCCCCCGCGCTCGCGCGGCGCGTCCGGGAGCTGCTCGGCCCCCTCGGGCCGGTCGCGGAGGATCCGCGCCGGGGCCTCGATCACGGGGCCTATGTGCCGCTGGTCTGCATGTACCCGGGTGCCGACATACCCGTGCTCCAGGTCTCGCTGCCGACCCTTTCTCCAGGCCCGCTCCTCGAGATGGGGCGAGCGCTCGCGCCGCTGCGCGACGAGGGGGTGCTCGTGATCGGCAGCGGGTTCTTGACTCATAACCTCCGCGCGGCAGACTGGCGCGGCGATGCGGTCACGCAGCCCTGGGCCACGGAGTTCGACGCCTGGTGCGCTGACGTACTCGGGCGCCGCGACGTCGACGCGCTGCTCGATTACCGCAAGCGCGCGCCGGGGGTGAAGATGGCGCTCCCGACGCACGAGCATTTCGTACCGGTGGTCGCCGCCCTGGGGGCGTCGATCGACGTGAGCGAGCCGGTGGAGTTCCCCATCACGGGGCTCACCTATGGCACGTTCACGAAGCGTTCTGTGCAGTTTGGCTGACCGACAAGGAGAATGTCTCTCATGATCACGTCCCGTATTGCTCGCCTCGTGCTCCCCGCCGCCCTCGCGCTCTCGCTCGCGGGCTGCGAGGATCCGACGAAGGACAAGCCCAAGGCGACCGTCTCGACCGCCGCGCCGGCGCAGGCGCAGGCGGCCGCGCCCTCCGGCCTCGCCGAGGCGCTGCCCCTCGACGCGGCCGCGTCCACCATCGGCTTCGTCGGCTCGAAGGTCACCGGCAAGCACGAGGGCAAGTTCGAGAAGATCTCGGGCTCGATCACGCTCGCCGGCGGCAAGGCCGAGGGCGGCAAGCTCAGCGTCGAGGCCGACACGGCGTCGGTGAAGTCCGACGCGGAGAAGCTCGACGGCCACCTCAAGTCGCCGGACTTCTTCGACGTCGAGAAGTTCCCGAAGGCGACCTTCACCTCGAGCGAGATCAAGGCCGGCGGCGAGAACGGCGCGACGCACGCGATCACCGGCGAGCTCGATCTGCACGGGGTGAAGAAGACCATCACCTTCCCCGCGACCATCACCGAGGGCGCCGATGCGGTGTCGGGCAACGCCGAGTTCGTGATCAACCGGAAGGATTTCGGGATCGTCTATCCGGGCAAGCAGGACGACCTGATCCGCGACGACGTGCTGCTCAAGCTGTCGCTCAAGGCGCCGCGCAAGCAGGGCTGAGCGCCGGCCCGAGACCGGGGGCGCCGCCCGCGCGGGTGGCGCTGTCACCCCGGACCAGGAGCTGCGCGCGACGACCGAGGCGACCGCGCTCTCCGCGCGGGGCGACGCCAGCGAGCCTCACCCTATCGACCGACGCACCGGCGCCCGCTCCTGTTGACGCAGCGCTCCGGAATCGCCCCGCCCCTCCTGTCATTCATCGCGATCGAGGAGAGCCGCGCGCCGGTCGATTCGAGCTGACACCACCTATGTGAACGTTCACTAACGGCTCTGGAGGGCCTGTCCACGGCGCCTCGCGCCCGCTCCTCTTGACGCCGCGCTCCGGAGGAGCCCCGCCAGCCTTGTCCTCCCCGGGCTGAGGGTACCCGCGGGCTGGTCGATTGGAATTGACACCGGTCCTGTGAGCGTTCACATTAGGCCCGAGCGGTATCCTTTGTCTTCGCCCTGGGTGGGTGGGCATGCGCACCGAGATCTTCGTCCTACGATCGATCTCGGCACCGATTCCGTTAGCTCGGCGGTGCGCGTCGCGAACGGCGGATCGGGGCCACCGCAGGTCGCCCGCTGTCGCGGCGCCCCCCCCCGAGGCCGCGCGAGCTCTAGCGATTTCGCTCCGGCGCGAGCGCGCGAGCTCAGGTGACATCCGAATTGTCCAGCATCGATCGATCGCGGACCCAGCGTTGCAGGTCAAACCGAAGCCGCGCTCGATGATATGTAGTGAGCAAGACAACTCGGACGGATGTGGTTGCATCGATAGTTATGCTGAGGGGGCTGCTTGACCACTGGAGCTTGATCAGGAGACAACGATGACCCGACCGTCTTGTTCGATGACCGGCTCGCCGCGCTGGAGGCGGGCGCTCGGCGCGGGGCTCTGCGCTGCGACGCTCCTGCTCACGGGGTGCACGGGCTCCTTGGGTGATCCGGAGGGAGGCGGCGGCCCTGTGCCGGGCGGTCTGCCGGGCGGCGCGGCGCCGTCGCAGGTCGCCGGGCGCAGCATGTTCCCGCGGCTGAGCCACGCGCAGTGGGAGAGCACGGTGCGCGATCTCCTGCGCCTCGACGACAGGCCCGGTCTCTCGGCGTCGTTCACGAGCGATCCCCTCGGCGGCGTGTTCGACAACAACGAGGCTGCGCTCCAGGTGACCCCGGGTCTCTGGAGCGATTACCAGCGCGCCGCCGAGGAGCTCGCGGCGATGGTGGCCGGCGACCAGGGCAAGCTAGAGCGGCTCGTGCCCGCCGATCTGCCGGCCGGGCCGGAGGCGCGGGCGCAGGCGTTCGTCGAGCGGTTCGGCGAGCGGGCGTTCCGGCGCCCGCTCACGGCCGGCGAGCGGGGCACGTACCTCGCGCTGTTCGACCGCGGCAAGGAGCTCTTCGAGGGCGAGGACCCGTTCGTCGCGGGCGTGCGCGCGGCGACCGAGGCGTTCCTGCAATCGCCCCATTTCGTCTACCGGGTCGAGCTCGGCGCCGGGCCGGCGAAGGGCGGGCTCATCCCGCTGAGCGGGTACGAGATCGCGACCAAGCTCGCGTACCTCTTTTGGAACACGATGCCCTCCGACGAGCTCCTCGAGGCGGCGAAGGCGGGCGAGCTCTCGACCCACGAGGCGGTCCGCGGCTACGCCGAGAGAATGCTCGAGGACCCGCGCGCCCGCGAGGTCGTCAGCGCGTTCCACCGGCAGCTCTACGATTACGAGCACTACCACGACCTCAACAAGGACCAGGCGCTCTACCCCGAGTTCGTCCCCGAGATGGGCGACGACATGCAGCGCGAGGCGGAGCTGTTCGTGGATCACATCGTCTTCGAGAAGGAGCGCGGGCTCACCGACCTGCTCACCTCCCGCACCGCGTTCGTGAACGATCACCTCGCGGCGGCGTACGGCGTCGATGGCGAATTCTCCAATCAATTCAAGCAGGTGGAGCTCGACAAGGCGGAGCGCTCGGGGCTGCTCACGCGCCTCGGCTTCCTCGCGTCGAAGGCGACGGCGCGGCAGCCGGACTCGATTCACCGCGGCGTCTTCGTGAACCTCAGGATCCTCTGCGCGGCGCTGCCGGCGCCGCCGGACAACGTGACCGGGCTGCCGCCGGGGGAGCACGCGACAAACCGCGAGCGCGTCGCGGCGCACACGGGCAAGGGGACGTGCGGCGCGGCATGCCACGCGACGATGATCAACCCTGCCGGGTTCGCCTTCGAGCATTACGACGCGATCGGCAAGTACCGCACGACCGACAACGGCGTGCCCGTCGACGCCGCGGACGTCTATTATCTCGGCGGCGAGCCGAGGAGCTACGAGGACGCGATCGCGTTCAGCCAGGTCCTCGCCGAGAGCAGCGAGGCGCACGCGTGCTACGCGAGGCGCTGGGTCGAGTTCGCCCACGGCCGCGAGGTGGGCGCGAAGGACCGGGAGCTCATCAAGGAGCTCGGCGAGGCGTCGCGCGGCGGCGCCTCGACCAAGGAGCTCCTCCTCCAGATCGTCTCCTCCACATCCTTCCTCACTCGCGTTCCCACGGAGGCGCAATGATCACCCGACGACGTGTGCTTCGAGGCCTGTTTGGCGTCACGGTCGCGCTCCCGTTCCTGGAGACGTTCGCGCCCCGGCGCGCGGCGGCCGGCACGGGCGACGTGCCGCCCTTCGCGATCTTCATGCGCCAGGCGAACGGCGTGGCGCAGGCGGCCGGCGGCGAGCCCGAGATGTTCTGGCCCAGCGAGGCGGGCCCGCTGTCCGCCGACGCGATGGAGCGGGACAGCGACCGGGCGGTCAGCGAGCTCAAGGAGTACGCGAGCCAGCTGATCATGGTGCGCGGCGTCGACTTCGCGTTCCAGGCCAACGGGTGCGGCCACTCCGGCGGCGGCAACCAGTGCCTCACGGCCGCCCGCGTGTCGGACAGTCCGAGGGGCAACGCGTCGCTCGCGATGGGCGAGTCGATCGACAACCGCATCGCGACCGAGCTCAACCCGCCGGGCGTCGAGCCGCTGACGCTCTACGCGGGCAGGATGGGCGGCTACATCAACGAGGTGCTCTCGTACCGCGGGCCGAAGCAGCTCCGCGCCGCCGAGCGCAACCCGTTCAACGCGTACCAGAAGCTCTTCGGGCTCGCCGACGTGGACACCGAGGTCAAGCAGTCGCTGACCGAGCGCCGCACCAGCGTGAACGATCTCGTGCGCGCGGAGATGCAGGCGCTCATGAGCCGGAAGGACCTCAGCAAGAGCGATCGCGAGCGGCTGAAGCTCCACTTCGACAGCATCCGCGACCTCGAGGTAGCGCTCTCCTGCAAGCTGCCGGAGGAGCGGGTCGCCGAGATGGAGGCGATCTCGCCGAAGGTCGGCAGCTCCGAGAACGTGGAGACCGTCACCCGCATGCAGATAGACATCATCGCGCTCGCGATGGCGTGCGGCGTGACGCGCGCGGCGACTCTCCAGGTGGGCGACGGCAACGACGGGACCGAGTACACGATCAACGGCGTGCGGCAGAAGAGCTTCCACAAGATCTCCCACCGCATCGACAGCGACGGCACCTCGGGCCCGCCGATCGAGGGCGCGCAGGAGCTGCACCATCAGATCGACCGGATCCACGCGCGGCACTTCAAGCACCTGCTCGACAGGCTCTCGTCCTACGAGCTCGGCTCGGGGACGCTGCTCGACCACGGCGTGGCGGTGTGGCTCAATGACAACGCCGACAAGTTCCACTCCTTCAAGAAGGTTCCGTACATCCTCGCCGGCGGCGCCGCGGGCTACCTGAAGACCGGCCAGTTCGTCGACGTCAAGGTCACCAACAACAAGCTGCTCAACACGATCGGCGCGGCCGTCGGCTGCACCAACAGCCAGGGAGGCCCGCTCGACGACTTCGGCGACGAGAGCCTCGCAGGCGGGCTCGTCGACCCGATCATCGCCTGAGTGAGAAGGCATCCTCACTCGTACACGAAGGAACCGGCGCCGGCCGCCCGAACGGCCGTGATCGACGGCTCCGGACCCCAACCGATCAGGTGAACATGCATTCCTCACGAAAATTGTCGATAGCGGCATGGCGCGGGGGCGCGCTCGTCCTGGCCGGGCTCTTCGCGAGCCCTTCCGCGCTGGCCGATTACCCCATCGCCTCGCACCGCTACCTCGCCGACCCGGCCTCGCTGGTGCACGACGGGCGCATTTACCTCTACTGCTCGAACGACGACGACAGCGTCAAGGCGGACGGCTCGGACGACGGCTACAAGATGGCCTCGATCGTGGCCGTCTCGAGCAGCGACATGAAGAACTGGACCGATCACGGGGAAGTGATGCGCATGCCCCGTGACGCCTCCTGGGCGAACCTCTCCTGGGCCCCGGCGCTCACGGAGCGCAACGGCACCATCTACATGTACTTCGGCAATGGCGGGTCCAATATCGGCGTCGCCTCGAGCGACAGCCCGACCGGACCGTTCAAGGACGCGAAGGGCAGCGCCCTGATCACGTCGAGCACACCCGGCGCCTCGGGCCCCAACATGTGGCTCTTCGATCCGGGCGTCTTCGTCGACGACGACGGCCAGGCGTACCTCTACTTCGGCGGCAACGGCGAGCAGAACGCGCGCATCAGCAAGCTGAACGACGACATGGTGAGCGTCTCGGGGTCGGCCATCGCGCTCACGGTCCCGTACTTCTTCGAGGCCGCCTGGATGCACAAGCGCGACGGCGTCTACTATCTGTCGTACTCGACGAACCCCGCCAACGGCATACGGATCGACTACCTCACGAGCAAGAGCCCCACGTCCGGCTTCACGTACGGTGGCACGGTGGCGCAGCAGCCGCCGAAGAACAACAGCGACAACAACCACGCGGCGATCTTCGAGTTTGGCGGCTCCTGGTACCACGCCTACCACAATCGCTCCGTCGCCAACGACGCCGGAGAGCCCACAAGCTATCGCCGGAACCTCGCGCTGGAGTCGCTCACCTACAAAGCCGACGGCTCGATCGTGCCGGTGACCTACACGACGGACGGGCTCAAACAGATCGGGCACCTCGACCCGTACGCGCGCGTCGAAGCCGAGACCTTCAACGCACAGAGGGGCATCGAGACCGAGCCCTGCGAGGAGGGCGGGATGAACCTCGCCAACATCCACGACGGAGACTGGGTGCGTCTCCGTGGCGTCGACTTCGGCGAAGGGGCGGAGAGCTTCAGCGCGCGCGTCGCGAGCGCCGCGGCGGGAGGCAGCATCGAGCTCCACCTGGATGCGCCCGACGGCATGCTCGTGGGGACCTGCGCGGTCGAAGGGACGGGGGGCTGGCAGACGTGGAGCGATACGTCGTGTGATGTCGACGGCGCCACCGGCGTGCACGACCTTTATCTGGTCTTCACCGGTGGCGAGTCGTACCTCTTCAACGTGAACTCCTGGCAATTCTCGCCCATCGGAGGCGAGGGAGCCGGCGGGGCTGGCACGGCTGGAAGCACCAGCGGCGGCGGCACCGTCAGCGGCAGCGGCAGCGGCAGTGGCGGTGGCGGTGGAGCCGGCTCCGGCGGAGGGTCCACGGTGGGTACGGGTGGGGCTTCGTCGGGCTCAGCGCCGCCCGCCCAGACGTCGGGGGGGACCTCCGGCGGGGAATCAGGCGACCCAGCCGGTTGTAGCTGCCGCTCGGCGAGCCGCGCCCCGTCCGGGAATGCCCTCGTGCTGACAGCGCTGCTCGCGGCGTCCCTGGGGCTCCGGCGGCGCGACCGAAGGGGGCGTGGCCCGGGAGCGATGAGCTCGAATCTGGGATAAACCGCACGTCGTGCCGCTCGTCGTGGCCCCCACAGACAACCATGTCGGTCGGCGGCGCGCTCCTGCCGACCTCGGCGCCAGCGGAGGTGGTGACGGCGGCTCCGGACGCGACGCCCGCTCCGTCTTTTCGGTGGAGAGGCTCACCAGGGGGTGCAGAATTTCACGATCGGAGCGATGATGCCCTCGGGGTGAGCCTCCAGGACAGCGGGCCGCGATCGGCTCACGCGGAAGGCTCGCCGGGGTGGATTCGTGAATACGGCAGCTGAAGACAGAGAAGAGAGGGTGTGCATCGATCCGCGGCTGCTCGTCGAGACCCTGGACGACCCCGCGCTCGTCATCGACGCGCGGGGCGCCGTCCGGTGCAAGAACGAGCCGCTCGCGCGGCTCCTCGCGGGGCCCGGGGCGCCCATGCTGCCGCTGTCGCCGGAGGGCGATCGCGTGCTCTTGCCGCCGGCGCCCGCGGCCGTCGACCTCGCCTGGCTCCAGGCGCTGCTCTCGGGCGAGAGCGACCGGGGCGAGAGCGACCTCCCGGGAGAGGGCTCCGGCGCGCCGCGCTGGGCGCTCCGCGGGCTCTCCTGCACGATCGGCGGCGGCCGCGGCGCGCTGCTCCGCTTCATCGATCTGGACGAGCGCCGCGCGCGGGAGCACCAGCGCCGCTGCGTGCAGGTGATCGAGACGATGCAGCTCGGCTGCGCGTTCCTCTCCCTCGAGACCCCCGCAGATGACCGGTCGCTCCGCTACGTCTACATGAACCCGGCCTCCGCGCGGCTCGCCACCAGGCCCATGGCGGAGCTCGTCGGACGGACCGTGGACGAGAGCGCCCCCAGCCTGCGCCAGCTCGGCATTCCTCAGCTCCTGGCGGAGCTGATCCGCAGCGGCCGCTCCGCCGAGGACGAGCTGGTCCTCCCCCCGGAGGCGGGCTCGCGCGTCATCACGACCTGGTCGTTTCCCGTGGGCGATCGGGGCCTCGCCGTGATCTACGACGACATCACCGAGCGCCGGGCGACGGAGGAGTCGCTCGAGCGCGCGCGCATCCTCCTCGACGGCATCATCGAGAACCTCCCGCTCATGCTCTTTGTCAAGGACGAAGCGGAGCTCCGCTACGTGCGGGTGAACAAGAGGTTCGAGGAGTTTCATGGCCACGCGCGAGAGGACCTGATCGGCAAGCGCATCGCTGACTACTTGCCGCAGGAGGTGGCCGACAAGATCGACGCCGAGAGCCGCGCCGTCCTGGCGGGGGGCGTGCCGGTCGAGATCCCCGAGCTCCGCGTGCCCTCGGCGCGCTTCGGGGAGCGCATCTGCCACTCCCGGTGGATCCCCATGAAGGACTCGAAGGGCAAGGGGTGCTATCTGCTCGGGCTCGGCGAGGACATCACCGAGCGCAAGAAGATCGAGGACGCCAAGCGCCACGAGGCGATCCTCCTCGAGACCCAGCGGCGGCTCCTCGATCTCATCCAGGAGCTCTCGACGCCGAGCATCCCCATCCACCCGGGCATCCTCGTCGTCCCGCTCATCGGCCAGATGGATAGCTCCCGCGGCGCTCAGCTCATGGAGTCGCTCGTCGGCGCGATCGAGCGGCACCATGCCGAGTTCGTCATCATCGACATCACCGGCGTCACCTCGGTCGACACCGCGGTGGCGAACCACCTGCTCCAGGCCACGCGCGCCGCGGCGCTCCTCGGGGCCGAGTGCAGCGTCGTCGGCGCCTCGCCCGGCATCGCCCGCACCGTGATCGACCTCGGCCTCGATCTCGGCAACCTCACCACGCACCGGGACCTGGAGGCCGGGTTCCGGCACGCGCTGGCGCGCAAGGGGTATGTCATCGCGCCGCGCGCGGCTCGAAGGGCCTGAGGCGCGGCGCGGTCCGGGCGCTTCCCGCCGCCGGAGAGGCGCAAGGGCGCGCCCGGGGGCTCACTCGCACAGCGCGGCGTCGACGAGGTCGAGAACGTCGAGGTAGGCCTGATCGGCGGCCCCTTCGCCGTACAGGAAGTACGGCAGCACCGTGACGGCGACGGTGATGGCGCGGCCGTCGTCGGTGACGCCGCCGCGGGTATGGTAGCCTGGGATGTCGCCGCCGTGTCCCCAGACGAGGCCGCCGCAGCTGAGCGGGGTGCTGACCACGCCGAGGCCGTACCGGGCGCCGGGCCACATGGCGGCGTCGACGGTGGTGCGCAGCTCCTCGAGCTGCGCCGGCTCGAGGAGCTCGCCGCCGAAGAGGGCGAGATAGAAGCGGTTGAGGTCGCTCGGGCTCCCGATCACCTGTCCTGCGGCCCATCCCCAGGACGTGTCCAGCTCGGTGACGTCTTGCAGCGGTTCCAGGGGCACGTCCGTGTGATAGCCCTTGAGATGGCACCCCTTCATGCTCTGCTCGCCGACGCCGGGGAGATAGGTGCTGCGCAGCCCGATGCGCTCGATGACCCGCTTCGTGATCTCCTCGTTCAGCGGGCGGCCGGTGACCTTCTCGATGATCAGGCCGGCGAGGACATAGTTTGTGTTGCTGTACGCCCATTCGGAGCCGGGGGCCTTCGCCGGCTGCGACAGCCCCATGTCGAGCAGAGCGTGGGGATCGAAGTAGGTGTGCTGCACCGGGAAGACGCCGCCGGCGAGGAGCACGTCGTCGTAGTCGGCCAGCCCGCTTGTGTGCTGTAGCAGCTGCCGAACCGTGATCTCGCGGCCGTCGATGCCCTCGCCGCGGACCAGGTCCGGCAGGTACGTCTCGACCGGCGCGTCGAGGTCGACCTTGCCCTCGCCGACGAGCTGCAGGACGACCACGGCGGTGAACGTCTTGCTGTTGCTGCCGATGCGCACGAGCCCGTCGACAGGCACCTTCGCCTGGGTCTCCAGATCGCGGACACCGGCGGCGTAGTGACGGAGTTTCCCGTCGACGTCACGGACGGTGGCCAGGACGGCGGGGTACTTGCCGTCGCCGAGGCGATCCACGGCCTGCTGCACGGGGTCGTCCGGGTCGGTGTTGGCGCCGTTCGTGGACTCGTCGGTGCACTCGCCCCACGGGTCGCCGCCGCCGCTGCCGGCGCCTTCGCCGCCGCTGCCGCCATCGCCGCCGCTGCCCGCGTCCTCGCCGCCGCCGCTGCCGCCATCGCCGCCGCTGCCGGCGTCCTCGCCGCCGCTGCCGGCGTCCTCGCCGCCGCTGCCGGCCTCGGTGCTCGCCGGCGCCCCGCCGCCGTCGGAGCAGCCCGCGAGCAGGGCCGAGGAGCCGAGCAGCGTCGAGACAAGGACCGTCGAGAGGACGTTTCGCAAGCGCATCGCGGCTGCGCCGGCAACATGCGTTCGCGGAGAAGTGAAAGGAGGGTGCAGGGAATTCATGATCGGCTCCTGGTCGTGTGCGGGCGCCCTCGGGTCACCGCCGCGCGCCGTCGGCTCGCGCCGCCGGGCATCACTGCGTCGGTTGGAGAGCTCCGTTCGTGTGCGTGACTCTGTTCCCGGACTCGCGAGGATCGTTCATGCCCAGAGGCGAGATTCTCTTCAAAACGCCACCGGCGCCGGGCAGGGCGTCATCGGCGGCGGCGCTCGCCGCCGAGCTGGCGGAGCTGGCGGCACGCGTGGCGGCCGCCAGGTCCCGGGGCGCGGCGAGGGCCGCGAGATCCGGCAAAAACGCCGCGGCACGCCGCTCGCAAAGAGCGCCTATCGAAACGCCGCGAGGGCCGACCTCGCGCTGGCCTCGCCGTTGCGGGACAGCGCAAAGGCCCGGACGCGGCGTGATAGCTCGAGCCGGCGCCGCGCGTCGCGCTCGGATGGAGGCACGCATGTTGGTTCATCGCTCTCATCGCTCCCTGTTCCTGCTTCTCCCTGTCCTCGCGCTCGCCTGCTCTGCCGCGCAAGGCGCCGCCCTGCCGCGACCGGAGAGCACCGCTCCTCGGCAAGACGGTGCGGGGGCTCCGGCCGGCTCGACCGGCGCGAAGCGCTTCGTCGACGCCGGGTCGTACTTCACGAGCGCGGCCGAGATCGACGCCTGGTACGGGCTGCTCCGCGTTCTGGACGACGACTTCGACGCCGTGTGCGGCGACACCTTCTGCGAAGGAGAGTACAGCAACTACGAGCCGCTTCGATTCCGTTGCTCCGTCGAGGAGCACGCCGGGACGATAGGCAGCTGCGTGTGGGTCTTCGCGGCGAGCAACGAGGAGATCCTCCCTTCCACGGGCGATGTGGAGGTGGACGCCAGGGTCTTCCTCTGCGAGATGCCCGTCGCCCCGGAGACCGCCGTGGTCGACCTCGTGAAGGCGCTCTCGGCGCCGGTGGATCGGGCGATCGACACCGCGCTCCCCGGGACGGACAGGTCGCTGTACGACGGCCTCGTCGAGTGCCTCTGATAGCAGCCCGCCGGCATCGGCCGGCGGGCTCATAATTCTTGCAATGCCGCATTCTTCAGGCCAATTTCGCGAGCGCACATGACGGCGAGCGCAGAAGAACCAGCGGACACACCTCCGGTGAAGATCAACCGCGGGGACGTGTTCTGGATAGGGCCAGATGACTCGCGAGGGCCTGCCCCGAGCTACTCCCATCCCCACGTGGTGGTCCAGGACGACCTCTTCAACCACTCGCGCATCACGACCGTGGTCGTGTGCGCGCTGACGTCGAACTTGCACCGGGCGAACGAGCCGGGGAATGTCCTGCTCGACGTGGGCGAAGGGGACCTCCCCAGGCAGAGCGTCGTGGTCGTGTCGCAGATCTCTTCGGTCGACAAGGCCCGCCTGGGGGAACGGATCGGGTCGCTGTCCGACACGCGGGTGGAGCAGATCCTGGCCGGCCTGCGATTCCAGCAGGTGTCGTTCTTCGGGCGGTAGATAGCTCGACCGCCGGCGCATGTGCCTGGTCCTCCGGATCACTCGATCGTCAGGGACAGGGGCGGGCTGGCGTGCGCTCCGTTCGACGCCGTCACCTGGTAGACGCCGAACGGATACTCCTGCTCGATCAGGATCCTGCGCTTGTTGATCTCGGAGATGGGAGCCAGCTCGTCGATACCGTTCCCGGTAATGCGCACGGTCGTCAAGCCCGGGACGAAGTTGTCTCCGATGACGTAGATGGGATACCAGACGGGCATGTCGGTCCGGTCCGACGCGAATCGCCGGAGGGTCGGCGGGAGGTTCGGGTCGGGCGCGGGCTCGGGCGGGCAGGTGGTTACCCACGGCGGGCAGTCGCCGAGGGAGCGGTACGGGTCGCGTCCGAGGAGCTCCTGAACTCGCCATTCGGAGACCAGCCGGATGCGTATTCCTTCGTAGTCGGACGCCATGCTGGGAAGCGACGGCGCCACGGGCTCGGCCGCGAAGCACCCGTCCCCGAGAGCGTGATCGCGGCACACCGCCATGTCGGCCTCGCCGGCGACGAACCGAGAGAGCCACGCCGCGATCGGGAGAGGCCCAGCCGGCTCGATGGCAGGGTCGAGGACCATGAGCTGCCCGCCGACCCGGACCACGGGCGCAACGTGGCCGCTCCACGACACTTCTCCGTCCGGCTCGTTCTCGGTTTGCAAGGTCAAATCCCCGGTCACCCTGGCAAACCAGGGCGTCGGATAGTCCCACTGGTGGAGGAAGTAGGCCGCCGCCGGGGCCCGCTCCTCGCAGCCGTTCTCAGGATCGAGCCAGGGAATCCGCCGCGGAAACCCGGGTTGCGCCGGCAAGGCGAGCTCCGGATGCCGCGTGTCACGGATCGCGGCAAATCCATGGCTCAGCTGCGCCTCGGTCCAGCTGGGGACGCAGTCGACCGGCAGAGCCTCGAGCGGGCCCTTGAGCTCGTTGTACGCGTGTGGACCGTCGAGCAGCGGGCAGCTCCCGCTCCCGGCGCTTCCCTGGAGCGGCGCCTCCACATCCGAGCGCTCGAGGTCGAGCTCCGGCTCGGAATCGGGCCCTCCGTCGCCGCCGCACGCCGACGAGGCCATGGCCATTGCCGTGATACAGAATAATTTCGCCAAAGCAAGATACCGCTGTCTCATGAATTTTCTCTCCGAGCGTGCGAGATACGAGCCGTCTCGAGAGACTGACCCGCATGAAAACCTGACGGTTGGCTGGTGGATGCCGGCAGCCTCGGTCGTCCTTCACGCGAATCGCCCCGACTGCGTCGTTTTCTTGCTGTGCGTGACCACGCGTCGCGAGGAGAGTGCCCGTCGTGCTCGAGCCCGCCGACCCGCCCTGGGGCGAGCGCGTCGCCGAGCGCACGTCGTTCAGGCGTTGATCGAAGTGACCAGCAGCTTGTCGCGAAAGAGCTGCAGGACGCGGTCGAGCGCGGCGCGCGTCGGCTCGCCCGGCGCGTCGATCAACGCGCCGGTGAGCACCGAGTGATGCTTCCTGAGGGGCCCTTCGGGGTGCCCGTCGGCTTGCTCCAGCTCCACGGCGACGAACCCGTCGCCGAGGCGCTCGCGAAGGAGCTGGAACCGCTCCTCCGGCACCAGGGGATCGCCCTTGAAGCGGAGCCCCATCACCCGGAGGCCCTCTCGGTCGCAGCGCTGCGCCACCGCGTCGAGGGTCGCAGGATCGCAGTCGACGGATCGCCGCCGGCTCTTCGTGAGCGGGAACGGGAGCGAGGGCTGCGACATGACGGGCGCCAGCACCCGAGCGTCTGCGGCCATGGCGAGCGCGAACCCGCCGGTGAAGCACATCCCCACGACGCCCACGCCCGGCCCGCCGCAGCGCTCGTGCTCCGACGCGGCGAGGGCCCGGAGCCAGTCGACGACCGGCGAGGAGCGCCCCGCCGCGAAGCAGGTGAACTCCTTGCTGATGCAGGCCTTGGCCATCGTCGAGAGGCCGTAGAGCACGCCCGAGAGCCTGGGTCGCAGGGGGTCGCGGCCAGCGGTGCCGAAGAGGTCGGGCAGCACGGCCGTGCAGCCGAGCGCCACGACCCGGTCCGCGAACCCGAGCACCTGGGGAGAGATGCCCGGCATCTCGGTCAGCACGAGGACCGCGGGGCCCTTCCCTTTTCGATAAACATCGCGCGTCTCTCCGTCGCGCGCGACGCGCTCGCGCTGGAAGGTGGCGAGATCGCCCTCGGGCGCCCTGGGTTGGCTCGGTGCGGTCACGGCGACACTGCATCACAGCACGCGCGCGCGGTAAAGCCTGGGGCACATCTACGTCCCGGACGCCGCACACCCGGTGCTCGACGGCATGAGCCCACGGCTCAGACCACGACAGGCCCACGTGGCCGGCGCGGGCCTTGAGCCCTCGCGCGAAGAATGATTTAAAGCATCATGCCGTCGATCCTCATCAAGGCCGCCGATGTGATCACCCTCAACGACGCGGGCGATGTGCTCCGCGGCGTCGATATCGCGATCGAAGGCGGTGCGATCGTCGCCGTCGGCCAGGCGCCCCCCGGCTTCCTCGCCGGCGAGGTGCTCGACGGCACCGATCTTGTCGCCTTGCCCGGCCTCTGGAACGCGCACACGCACGCGGCCATGACGTTCGTGCGCGGCTTCGGAGATGACCTGCCGCTCGATCGCTGGTTCAATGAGAAAATATGGGTCGCGGAGCGCGCCCTCACCGCAGACGACGTCGAATGGGGCGCCTATCTCGCCGCGGCCGAGATGATCCGGAGCGGCACGGTCGGCTTCGCGGATCACTATTTTCATATGCACCGCGTCGCCGACGTCGTCGAGAAGAGCGGCATGAAAGCGCTCCTCGCCTGGTGCGTCTTCGGCCTCTCCAGCGAGGTCGGGGCGGATCTCTCCGGGGCCGTGGATTTCGCCCGGCGCTTTCAGGGCGCGGCCGGCGGCCGGATCAAGACGTGCCTCGGCCCGCACGCGCCCTATACCTGCCCGCCCGAGTTCCTCAGGAGCGTCGGCGAGACGGCGCGCAAGGAGGGCCTGGGCATCCATATCCACCTCGCCGAGAGCGACGAGCAGGTCGAGGCATCGCGGAAGCGCCACGGGAAGACGCCCCCCGCGCTCCTCGACGCGCTCGGGCTCCTCGACGTCCCCGGCCAGAAGCTCGCCGCCCATTGCATCTCGGTGACCGAGGAGGACACAGCGATCCTCGCCGGCCGCGGCGTGAGCGTCGCGCAATGCCCCGGCTGCCACATGAAGCTCGGGATGGGGGTGACGCCCGTCCCCGCGCTCCTCGCCCGCGGCGTGAACGTGGCGCTCGGCACCGACGGCCCCGGCTCGAACAACAACCTCGACATGCTCGAGGAGGCGCAGCTCGCGGCCCTGTTGCAGAAGGCGCACCTGCGCGACGCCGAGGCCCTGCCCGGCGACGCCGTGCTCCGCCTGGCCTCGCGGAACGGCGCGCGGGCCCTGGGCTTCGAGGCGAGCGGCGTCATCGCCCCCGGCGCCGCCGCCGACATCATCCTCTTCGACTTCCACCGCCCTCACCTCCGCCCTCGCAACAGCCTCGTCGGCAACATCGTGTACTCGGCGAGGTCCAGCGATATCCGCCACTCCATCATCGCGGGCCGGCTCGTCATGAAGGACCATGAGCTCCTCACGCTCGACGAGGAGCGGATCCTCTGGGAGGCGGAGCGCCGCGCGTTCGCCATGCTGGCCCGCGCGAGGGGCACGGCGCTGCGCGAGTACAACGGATGACGTGATCCATCGGGCCATCTCCGTGTTCGCCCGCGCGGCGACCGTCGTCTGCGAGAGGGCGGCTCCCGGCCGATCGATGGGTCGGGCGCCGCGCCTCATCGACGAAGCAGCATCGCGATCTTGGCAGCGACGAGCTTCGCGACGAACCTGAGGGGGAAGGTCGAGTAACTGGGCACATCGCTCGGGACATCGCCATTCCCCGGCTTGAACTTCGTGTTGATGCGCATCTGCAAGGGCGGAGCATCTCCCTCGAACCGCGCTCGGTACACCGAAACCCAGTGCGGCCCGCCATCGAACCGGAGGAACATCGCTGAATTGCAGCAGGCGGCGACGACTCGGCTCGTTGGCGACGTCTCTCTGATCTTGTGGCCCTGCAAGAGCTGGTCTCCCTTCGAGCATCGGAGGCGATCCTTCCGGTAGAGCAGGTATGCGGTACCGCCGTCGGGATCTCGAACGGGCAGCGCATCCGGCAGCGCTTCGATCTGACGGGCGCCTGCCTGGCAATCGTCGCAGTAGCAGGCGGCGCCGAGGATGGGAGCGCCGGTGGCCTCGAGCTCGACGCTCCCGCATGAGCACCGAGCGGTCGTGATATGTTTCGCCGGTTCAGACATCCGTCAGTCCTGTCCTGGTGGCGCCCAGCGACGTGGGCTTCTGTTGCTCGCGGTGCGCTGGCATCGACCCAAGGTAGGCGGGCCGGCGGGCGATCATGGCGTCGCAGCGTAGCTCAAAGGCTGGCGCACGCCGGCAACCGGCGGTGCTCGATGCGGAGGCCGGCGACGACTCGACCGCGGCTGCGACGGGAACCTCCGGCCCGCCCGGCTGTCGATCCCCCTACCCCACAGCCGGCGGGCCCGCGTTCAGGCGCGACCCGCCGTGCCACGACCGGAGACCCCCCGTGCGAAGCTCCCTCCTCCGCGGCCGCGCTGCGCTCGCCGCGATCGCCGTTCTCGTCCCCGCGCTCTCGAGCTGCGCCGACAGCACCTCGCCGCCCGCGACACCCGGCTCGCTCTCGCGCGGTCCCGAGCCCGCCGCGCCCGCCGTGCCGCCCCTCGCCCTCGCCGCGCGCCGCCCCGAGGCCCCGCCGATCCAGCTCACCGCTGCCGACGGCACGGGGCTGCGCCTCGCCGCCCTCACCGGCCGCGCGGTCATCGAGGCGCCGCTCGCGCTCACCGAGCTGCACCTCACCTTCGAGAACCCCGAGGATCGCGTGCTCGAGGGCACCTTCCGCGTCACCCTGCCGCCCGGCGCGAGCCTCGGCCGCCTCGCCATGAGGATCGGCGATCGCTGGCAGGAGGGCGAGGTGGTCGAGCGCCAGCGCGCGCGCGAGGCGTACGAGGACTTCCTCCATCGCAAGCAGGATCCGGCGCTGCTCGAGCAGGCGGCGGGCAACGAGGTGAGCGCGCGGGTGTTCCCCATCCCGGCGCGCGGCGTGAAGGAGATCGTCCTCTCGTATTCCCAGGAGCTCCGCCCCGACGCGCCCTTCACCGTCCCCCTGCGCGGCCTGCCCGTGATGAGGCGCCTCGACCTCGAGGCCACCGTCGCGGGCGCCGCCGCGCCGATCCACGTGCTCAAGCGGAACGACGCGGCGCCCGACGCCGATTTCGCGGTGGATCCCGCGCGGCTCGGGTCGATGGAGGCGCGGGGCGGCCTGCGCAGCGGCGAGCTCGTGCTCGCCCGCGTGCGCGCACCGGTGGAAGCGCGGCCCGATCCGCTCGCCTCCGCCGTGATCCTCGTGGACACGAGCGCCTCGCGGGCGCTCGGCCTCGACGAGCAGCTCGGCCTGCTCGCGGCCGTCGCGCAGGCGACCGCGCGGGCAGGCGGCCCGGGCGCGCCGCTCACCGTCGCCTGCTACGACCAGACCGTCACCCCGATCTTCGACGGCCCGGCCTCGGCGTTCGGCGAGGCGGAGCTCCGGCGCATCCGCGAGCGGCACGCGCTCGGCGCCTCGGATCTCGGGCGCGCGCTCCGCTGGGCCGGCGAGCGCGCGCCCGCCCGCGGGCAGCGGCGCGTCGTGCTCCTCTCGGACGGCATCGCCACCGCGGGCGAGGTCGCGCCGGGCGCCCTGCGCGGCGCCGCGGCGGCGCTGCGCGACGCGGGCGTCGAGCGGCTCGACGCTGTCGCGCTCGGCGGCATCCGCGACGAGGCCGTCCTCCGGCAGCTCGTCACGGCGGGCCTGCCGCGCGACGGCGCCGTGATCGACGGCGCCCGCGGCGTCGCCGAGCTCGACCGGCGCCTCGCCTCCGCCACCCGCTCGGGGATCGCCGTGAACGTCGAGGGCGCCCGCTGGGTCTGGCCCCGCACGCTGGACGGCGTGCAGCCTGGCGACGAGGCGCTCGTCTACGCCGAGGTGCCCGCCGAGCTGCCGGTCCGGATCACGGTGGACGGCCGCACCACCGCGCCCGATCTCCGCGGCGTGGAGCGCCCGCTGCTCCAGCGCTCCTGGGCGCGGGCGAAGATCGACGGCCTCCTCGCCCGGGAGACGTCGGGCGGCGACCCGACCGCCCTCCGCAGGCAGATCATCGACCTCTCGATCACCCACCGCGTGCTGAGCCCGTACACCGCGCTGCTCGTGCTGGAGACCGAGGGCGACTACGCGCGCTTCGACATCGCCCGGCGCGGCCTCGCCGACATCCTGACCGTGGAGGGCGGCCGCGTCTCCGTGCAGAAGCGCTCCTGGCCGCCGGCCCAGAAGCCGCAGCGCGCCGCGCCGCCCGCCCGCCCGGACGCCGAGACTTCCCTGGGCCAGACCGCGGCCCTGCGCCCGCCCCCCGCGCCGCCTGGATCTCCTCCCGGCGCGCAAGCCGAAGCGTCCCTCGGCGCGGGCGGGCTCGGGCTGTCGGGCATCGGCGAGGGCGGCGGCGGCCGCGGCGAGGGCATCGGCCTCGGCGCGATCGGCACCCTGGGCCACGGGGCCTCCGCGCCCGCGCCGAGCGCCGCGCCGACCGCGGGCGCCGGCCAGGGCTTCGGCAGCGGGCACGGCCGCCTCGGCGGCCGCCACCGGGGCGCGGCGCCCTCGGTCCGCATGGGCGCCGTCCAGGTGAGCGGCCGCCTTCCGCCGGAGGTGATCCAGCGCATCGTCCGCCAGAACTTCGGCCGCTTCCGCCTCTGCTACGAGCGCGGGCTCCAGCGGAACGCCGGCTTGCAGGGCCGCGTCGCCGTGCGCTTCACCATCGACCAGCGCGGTGCGGTCGCGAAGGCGCGCGACGACGGCTCCGATCTGCCCGACGGGGCCGTGGTCTCCTGCGTGCTCCGCTCCTTCCACGCGCTGAGCTTCCCACCGCCCGAGGCCGGGAGCGTCGACGTGGCGTACCCGATCCTGTTCGCGCCGCCGGACGCCCCCGACGCCCCCGACGCCTCCGACGCCGCCGCGCCGCCGCCAGAGCCGCCGAGCGAGCCGTATACCGGCCGCTTCAAGCGGATCCAGGACCTCCTCGCCCGGGGCGACGCGCCGGCCGCGGTGCGCGACGCCTCGGCCTGGCGCGCCGAGGCGCCCGGCGACGTGCTCGCCCTCGTCGCGCTCGGCGAGGCGCTCGAGGCCGCGGGCGACGCGCCGGGCGCCGCCCGCGCGTACGGCTCGCTCATCGACCTGTTCCCGGCGCGCGCCGACCTCCGCCGCTTCGCCGGCGGGCGCCTCGAGCGCCTCCCGCCCGGCGCGGGCCTCGATCTGGCGGTCGACACCTACGAGAAGGCGCGCGAGCAGCGCCCCGACCACCCCTCCAGCCACCGCTTGCTCGCGTTCGCCCGCCTCAAGCGGGGCGAGCACGCCGCCGCCTTCGACGCGCTCGCGGCGGGCCTCGAGCGCCGTTACCCGCCGGGACGCTTTGCCGGCGTGGAGAGCGTCCTGCGCGAGGACCTCGGCCTCATCGCCGCGGCGTGGCTCAAGGCGGATCCGGCGCGCCGGGCGAGCGTCCTGGGCCGGCTCGCGAAGGCCGGCGCCGCGCTCGAACGGGCGCCCTCGCTCCGCTTCGTGCTGAGCTGGGAGACCGACGCCAACGACGTCGATTTTCACATCCGGGACGACCGCGGCGGCCACGCTTCCTACGAGAACCCGACGCTGCCGGGCGGCGGGCGCCTCTATGCCGACGTCACCACCGGCTACGGGCCCGAGTGCTTCACCATTCGCGCGCCCCGGGAGCAGCGGGCCAGCCGGTACACCCTGCAGGCGCATTACTATTCGCGCGGCCCGATGGGCTACGGCATGGGCAAGCTGCAGATCGTCGATCACGACGGCAAGGGCGGCCTGAGCTTCGAGGAGCGGCCCTTCGTGGTGATGATCGACCGCGCGTTCGTGGATCTCGGCGCGGTCACGCGCTGAAGCGCCGGAACGCCGCTGCTCTCCAGTCTCGTTCCGTGCATCAGCAATTCCCGGCGGGACGATTCCGCGGGAGCGAACCGTCGCGATCCGGTGCTTTGCCCGGGTTTCAGCGAGGCGTTACGACGCATCGCAGCCCGTCGGTGGGCGTGGGCCCAACCCGGGCCCAACGAATAGGCGTTTGCGGGACTGCGCCTGAGCAACAGAGGCGGCGAGGTCCCGGCGCAGTCCCGCAAACGTCGGGTTGAACGAAGCCGGACGGGGCGCTGCAAAACGGCGCGGGAGGGCAGCGAGGCCCGGTCCAGTACCGGCATGCGCCTTGCTCTTAAATACGGGGAAATTGCTGAAGCAGCGGGATCTGCGGGCAGACCTCAAGCGGGGCACCCGGGCGGGTATCAAAAAATCTGCGGCAGTATTCCCGTCGTGGTTTGCGGAAGCCGTCGACACTTTGCCCGACCTACGGTCGAGGTGCTCCGATAGCAGTGACGCCATGCCACCTCCCACGATCCTGAGGGATCCCCTCATTTTCGTGGCGGAAATTAGTGGTCGCAGAGAGCTGCTCCACGGTCGGCATGCGTAGGTCCATTGGTGACATGAGTCATCGAAATCTTGAGCTTCATGGACCTCGAAACGAATAATTGTGCCGTGCGAGTGAGAAATCGTCGTCGCTGACCGGAATATATATTGGTAGGAGGCGACCAGCGAGCCTAGCGCATGCGCCGTTGGTCCGAGCGACATCATGACGACTTTCGCGAAGAACGCGCATCAGCCTGCCACACATGACTCCGCACCTGCGCCATCTACGCAGACCAATCGCCCGAAAGTCGACCCGAAGTACATCCAGACCTTCGTCGAGAATTTGTTCGGCGATGACCTGCACGCGATGCGCGTCCTGTCGCTCGCGAACGGCGTCGTTGGCGTCCTGCACGCGGCGGTGCTGGCCATCCATGCCATCGGCCAAGCGTATGCGAAGGTCGCAAACGTCAAGCCGAAGAGTGGGGTCAAGCAGGTCGACCGGCTGCTGAGCAATACCGGCATCGACGTGTTCCATTCCCTGAAGTCGTGGGTAGAGTTCGTGATCGGGGTCCGCAAAGAGATCGTTATCGCGTTGGACTGGACGGACTTCGAGAAGGACGATCACACGACGCTCTGCGCCTACCTTGTGACGCGGCATGGTCGTGCCACGCCGCTGGCATGGAAGACGGTGAAGAAGTCCGCGTTGAAAGGCACTCAGAAGGACCACGAATACGAGCTCATCGAGTGGCTCCACGGGGCCATCGACGAGACGGTCGAGGTCATTCTGCTCGCCGACCGGGGCTTCGGCGATCGCAAGCTCTACGACTTTTTGGAGTTCATGGGCTGGGACTTCGTAATCCGCTTCCGCGGGGGTATCGTCGTCGAGAACGCGGCCGGGGAAGCGAGGTCCGCCAGCGCGTGGGTGCCGACGAGCCGCCGCGCCACGATGCTGCGCGAGGTGCGCGTCACCGCCGACCGCGCGAAGGTCCCGGCCGTCGTCCTTGTCCACGCGCCGAAGATGAAGGAGCCGTGGTGTTTGGCCACAACGCTTTCGGGCCGCAAGGCGGGCGATATCGTCAAGCTCTACGGCAAGAGGTTCACGATCGAGGAGACGTTTCGAGACATCAAGGACAACCACTTCGGGATGGGCCTCTCCGCCACGCACATCCACAACGCCGACCGGCGCGATCGCCTGCTGCTGCTCGCGGCCATCGCCCATGCACTCTTGACGCTGCTCGGCGCTGCGAGCGAGGAGGCCGGCCTCGATCGGTATCTGAAGGTCAACACCGTCAAGCGCCGCACACATTCGCTCTACCGCCAGGGGCTCTACTGGTACGACTGCATTCCCACCCTGCGCGAGGACTGGCTTCGGCCTCTCATGACGGCCTTCGATCGCATCGTCCGGGAGCACGCCGTCTTCCGCGAGATTTTCGGCATTATTTGAGGGGATTCCCCAGCCCACGATCCCCAAAGCCAATCCGAGGTCACCCGCCGTAACTGCGAGGCCCAGCGCTCCGCCACACCCGGCCTCCGTCGTCCAGCCCAGGGCGCGGCCGGCGGCCCCCGCACCGCACCCGGCGCACCCGGCCACCATCGCGCAGACGAAGCCGAAGGGCGCTCCCGCGCACGGGGTGAAGCCACCGCACCCGGCCACGGTCCAGCGCAAGCAGCCACCGCACGCGGCCACGATCCAGCGTAACGAGCAGCCGGGCAAGCAGCCACCGCACGCGGCCGCGGTCCAGCGCAAGCAGCCACCGCACGCGGCCACGGTGGCGCGGTTTCGGCCTCCGCACCCCGCCGTGGCGCAGCCGCAGCTCGCTCGGCCGCGCGATGGCGGGGCCGTGCAGCGCGCCGACGTGGTGCCCTCCCTCACGCTCACCATCCTGGGCGAGGGAACAAACGGCAACGAGGCGGAGGAAGAGCTCTACAACGTCGGTCAACGGATCTGCGTCCGGGTGGATGTCAACGATGCGGTGTTCCAGTCGGCCCAGTGGACGCTCGGCGGCAACCCCATCGCCGGATATGTCGCCGACAGCATTCTAGGCTCGATCATCGAGCTCGACGACGACGATCTCGAGGCTCAGATCGTCACCTTCTACTGGACCCGTCCTGGTCAGTACCAGGTCAGCGTCGCCGTGACGACGGCCGACGGGGGCCAGCTCCAGACGGCGCGGGCGTGCGACGTCGCCGGCCCCGTCGCCCACCGGGCCGACGGCCACACGCCGGGAGGTGTCGACATCAGGACCATCGACGAGACGGAGTACATCGTCGCGGGGAGCCCGCACGGACCGCACGGGATCGATTTCGTGTTCGAGTTCCAGAACCCCAACCTCACCGGATCGTTCAACGGCATCCAGGTCTTCACGCGGTATCACCTGGAGATTCACCCCGATCACGGGCAGGCGCTCATCGTCGACGGGGCGAACAACAGGAACTACCTCGACAGCGACGTTCCCTACGGGGACTCCGTGGACATCGAGGCCGGCGTGGGGCGGTGGGAGGCCAGCGACAGCCCGGCTCAGGGGTTCGACGACGACTTCGCCCAGATACGGTTCGAGCTCGACGCGGACATGTACCTCGTCTACCGCCCCGTCGGCCCCAATGCCATCTGGGTGGCCATCGCGCGCGTGGGCTGGGAGCTCCGTGCCTACGCGAGCAAGCACGGCGACGTCTGGCAGCGTGACGTCGGCTGCCGCTGCGAGGTCGTCCTAGAGAGCGACGACTACCAAGCCCTCCCCGAGTGGGAGGCCGAAGCGAGCACGCTGCTAGACCTCGACGATTGAGGGATCCTCGCCCCGGGGGATAAGACGAACAAGGCCGATCGCGGGGAGCTGCCCCGCTGCGGCGTCTCCGCGACGAGCAGCAGGCAGTTGGCCGCGAAGTCGAGATCATCCAGCGCGGAGGTGACGCTGTCGAAGAGGCGATATCCCTTGTAGCGGAGCGCCGATGCGATGCAGATCGTCAATCGACGTCGCGGGGCGGACGCTGACCCGCTGGCTCATCTCGAGGAGCTGGTCGTGGCTCATGGTATCGCCGCTCCCGGGAGCGAGACCTCCGGCGCCCCGCGCTCCGTGGGGAGCCTCGGGGGGGAGAGAGCGAGAACCGAGACCGCCGCCCCTGTCAAGCGCCCCGTCGAGCGAGGGCGCCGAGCGAGGGGGCGCCGCCCGTCGCCCCCCGATCGCAGCAGAGCCGGCCAGGCCGGTGACGCAGCGCCTGCACCTTGCCCTCGCCGGGGCGAGCTTCTCGGCGTACAGGGACCCCCTGCACTGGGCGAGGGCGTGCGTACCTCCTCACGAAAGGGTCGCTACCATGGACGGTTTGAATCGCGTGATGCTGCTCGGAAACCTCGGCGCCGACCCCGAGCTCCGGTTCACGCAGAGCGGGCAGGCGGTGCTCAACATGCGCCTGGCCACGACGGAGACGTACCTCAACAAGGACAAGGAGCGCGTCGAGCGCACCGACTGGCACAACGTCGTCGCGTGGGGCAAGCGCGGCGAGGCGCTGGCGAAGATCCTGACGAAGGGATCGTCGGTCTTCATCGAGGGCTCGCTCCGCACGTCGAGCTACGACGACAAGGACGGCAACAAGCGCTACAAGACCGAGATCAACGCCAACAACATCATCCTCACCGGCCGAGGCAAGGGCAGCGGCAGCAGCGACGAGACCTTCGTGCCCGATGGCGGCGGGTACGAAGCGGAGGGCGAAGGCTACGGCGGCGGCGGCGGCGGCGGCGGCGGGTACGCGCCACGCGGCGGCGGAGGTGGAGGCGCGCCCCAGGCCGGCGGATACGCCCGCAGCAGCGGCTCCTCGGCGGGCGGCTCCGCCGCCAGCGCGGGGGACTTCGAGGTGAAGTTCGGTCGCGACAAGGGCAAGCGGATCAGCGAGGTCGGGGATCTCTCGTGGCTCCGCGGGGCGCTGGAGAGGGACCTCGCCGACGGGTCGAAGGCCCAGTTCCACGAGAAGGCGCGCGGGCAGCTCGCGGCGATCGACGCGGAGCTGGCGCGGCGCGCGGGCAGCGGCGCGCGATCGATCGCGACCGGCAGCGGCGGGGGGCGAGCGCCGGCCGGCGGCGGTGGGAGCGCGCCTCGCGGGGGACGCCCGGCGCCGCAGGAAGCGCCGCCGGCCGACGACTACGACACTGGCGGGGGCGGCTTCGGGAAGGACGACGACATCCCGTTCTGATCGCCGGGAGACAAAGCCAGCGCTCCTTCGCCGCGAAGCTCCGCCAACGAAGCATGCCAGAGGCGCTCTCGAGCGCCGGATGGCGTTGGCCAAAGTTGACCCAGGAGGACGGGGCGAGGAGAATCGCGGGACCATGGTCGAGGTGTCGCGATGAGCGATGGGACCCACAGCGGGCGCCGCCAGGCGCCGAACAAACGGCCGCCTCACCCGGCGACGGTCGCGCAGCCGAAGGCGCCGCATCTCGCGTCCGCCCCGGGCAAGGGGCGGCCGCCTCACCCGGCGACGGTCGCGCAGCCGAAGGCGCCGCGTCTCGCGTCCGCCCCGGGCAAGGGGCGGCCGCCTCACCCGGCGACGGTCGCGCAGCCGAAGGCGCCGCGTCTCGCGTCCGCCCCGGGCAAGGGACGGCCGCCTCACCCGGCGACGGTCGCGCAGCCGAAGGCGCCGCGTCTCGCGTCCGCCCCGGGCAAGGGGCGGCCGCCTCACCCGGCGACGGTCGCGCAGCCGAAGGCGCCGCATCAGGCCCTCATCGCTCGGTCCCCCGTGGCTCAGCGGGCGGAAGCGACCTACGACGTAGCCACGTGGAAGTTCACTGCCTTCAAAGCTCACCTCGCGGCCAACGACAAGCTCGACAACGAAGATTGGGATGCCTACAAAAATCGGATCCTGGGGGCTTTCAGGAATTATGACCCCGGTCGACAGGCGAAGTTTTTCGACAACGCCGTGACCGCCCGCCAACAGGTGTGGAAGCAGAAGCAGTCCACCAGGTCGCCCAAGAAGCCCAGCAAGGAGACGCTGTGGTCCAGCGCGTTCCGTTACAACGACAACAGCAAACGCTGGACCCCGGCAACACATACCAAACCCAAGCAAAATGCCAACAGGCGCACCACGACCAACAAGCACGCAGAGCAGAGCCTGTTCAGCACGATGCAGCTGCCCACGACCTCCGGATGGATCGGCTTCGTGCAGAATGAATGGCCGTGTAAAGGTGAAGGATGCTGCTCATTCTTTATCGGAGTATCCAAGCTTGACAACGTGGCGGGCGTGGTTTTCACGGTGCAAGGCTCCGGGGGGTACGCCACCGAGCACGGTCGCGAGATAGGATCCAGCGGGCATGTCTATTTCTGCGATGGGAACATGACGTACGACCCGCCCCCGGGTGCCCCGGACCCGCCCCCCTGACCATCGCTTCTCGCTGGCGGCGCAGGCGGAGTAGACCCAGGGGTCGAAGTGGTGCGCGGGGCCGAGCGCAATAGCGGAGCCGTCACTGCGGAGGAGGAGGAGGAGCGAAGGAGGCCACCATCCCACCAGCTCCTGCGCACCTCGTCCTCGTTGAACGAGCTGTTGTCCGTCTCCTCCACGGTAGGGACCCAGTACCCGCAGCTCGAATCGAAGTCGACGTCAACAGCGGTTGTTGTGCCACGCGTCGATCTCCCAGTCCTCTCTCCAGTACGAGAGCTTGTTCTCGTCCTCTCCGCCGCGCTCGGGTTCGCGCGGATGCGCGAGAGCTACATGCCTCCTGGCGGCGCGAGGCGCGCGGCGATGTGACGGCGTGAGCCGCCGCCCTGACGGACAAGTGCGTCCGGCTCCATCCCCCGCCCGCGAGCAGCGTCAAGCGCCAAAGAGCGCGTGGCTATGACAGACCATGTCCGACCGGGTCGACACCTCGATAGCGCCCCCTTCCTCTCCAGTTCTCCACAGGCGTTCTCCACAGGACATCCCCTGGACAACAGCTGGATTCTGTCGATTACCCTCGCCGCGCGTGTCTCTCCTCGTCATGGCCATTCGCACCCCCTGGCGGAGCCCCGCGCCGCAGGGGAGACCGGCGCCATCGCTCGATGTAAATACGCGTAATCACAACGATTTCTCTGACCACGGGCGCCACCATCC
Source organism: Sorangium sp. So ce590 (assembly GCF_051521365.1). Classification (NCBI taxonomy): domain Bacteria; kingdom Pseudomonadati; phylum Myxococcota; order Polyangiales; family Polyangiaceae; genus Sorangium; species Sorangium sp. So ce590. Next base: position 208,643 of record NZ_CP150346.1, on the reverse strand, counting down.
ACCCCTGACGGGTTGGGACAATGTCCGTCCGAGCGATCCCTTCCCCGACGGGTCGAAGATGACTATCCATGGTAGACATCAAGGACGCGGCGCGACGGCGTGTCTCTCGCACGACGCGCGCGAATGGCGCGCCGGAATGCTTCGTTCTGGAGGAGACTTCATGGAAAAAATCTCGCTCACGTACTTTGTCGACTTCGTTCTCAAGGCCGGGACGCCCAAGCTGACCGGCGTCAGGGACCTCAAGGACCGGAAGGACGAGCTCCACACGGACTTTTACAGGCAGGTGCGAGAGGCGATCGTCGACATGCACAGGAGCGGAGAGCCCACCAGCGTGCTCGACGGCTTCCTCGCCGCCCAGCACGACGAGCGGCGCCGCCGCATCTACCCGTCGGTGGTGAACGGATATCGCAAGTTCCTCGCCTCGGCCAGGATGACGTGGTTCGAGCCGCCGGTGTCGACGTATCGCCTCGGCGATCTCGAGATCAACGTCAACCCGGAGCTCGGGCTCGTCATCGATGGGACGCCCCATGTCATCAAGATGTATTTCCGCGGGGAGCCTCTGTCGGCCAAGCGCGTCTCGGTCGTGCTGAACCTGCTCATGAACGGACTCGCGGAGAGCACGCCGGGCGGCGCCTTCGCGGTGCTCGACGTGCGGAACGCCAAGATTCACAGCTTCAAGGTGCCGAACCCGCGGCTCAGCCTGCTGCTCCGCGGTGAGGCGGCCTCCTTCGCCACCATCTACACCGGGTTGTGATCGCGGCGCCGCCGCAGGATAGCCCGCGCAGAGCCATTCCGGCCTGTCAAGAATGAGGCGATCGGTCGGCTGCTCGGGCTGCCGGAGGGGTGAGCGAGCCGGGGCCGAACGTCGAGCCCGCCGCTCGCGTGGACTCGCGGGACGGGAACGGGCTAGTACTCGCGGCAGTCGCCCGGCGCCTGGAGCGCGCCGAAGCTGTAGGGCCGCGCCTGCTTGACCAGCAGCCGGCGCTCCGGCCCCATCAGCTTCCATTCGATCTGCATCGCGTACAGCCGGTTCTCCCCGTCCGGGTCCACGAGCGGCCTGTAATGGTCGTGGATCGACTTGAGCACGCAGCCGAGCCGCTGGACCTCCGGGAACGACAGCACGTCGCGCCCGCGCGACAGGCTCGAACGCGCGTGGTACTCCGCCTTGATCGTGCGGGGCGGCGGCGTGTACACGATCTCGTCGCTGCTCACGCCGGGCGCGGGGTTTGTGACCGACGCCTCCCCGATCTGGGCGTTGATGTAGTACTGGCTGTCGCGGGTCGCATCGAGCGCGTTGCGGCTGATGCCCACGCCCTGCGCGCGCTCCGATTGCCAGGCCTGGTGCACGAGCACGGCCATCGCCGCGCTCGCCTGCTCGACGTGGCCGAACTCGCGCTCGTCGTAGGCGCGCGTGTTCCAGAGGCTCGACCAGACCGTGAGCAGCGCGCCCTCGAGGGAGCTCGACGCCGCGTCCAGCTCGCCGCTCGTCGACGTGTGCAGCCCCGCGCCGTTGAAGGTCGCCAGATCCTCGGTGTTGCTGCTGCTGCGCAGGCGCACGCGGTCGCCGCCGAAGCGTCGTTTGACGGCGGCCGTGACCTCGCCCATGAGATCGCGATCGACCGGGTGCGCCAGCATCCGCGCGCGCACCTGCGCCAGCCCCTCGGCGTGCGCGTGCGGATCGGCACGGAACTCGGGATCCTTTTCGAGGTCGGCCAGGAGCTCCGCCGCGCCGCTCGCCTGGAAATGATCCATGTAATGCGCGAACGGAATCGCGAACGCAGCGGGCGGCACGTATAGCGGCACCAGGTCGGTCGGGCAATACGGCCCCACGCCGCTCACGCGGTACAGCTCGGCCATGCCTGCCGCCTTGGAGCCGATGCTGTCGCTCATCGAATAGCCCGCGGCGTCGAGCGACACGATCCCGCGCACCGAGAGGTCGAGCGCCGGCGCGAGCCGCTCGCCGGTCGGCTTGCGCGCCTCCCAGTAAGCGTCCGCCTCCTGCGCGGTCGCCTCGCGGAGGTCGAAGTCCGACGCCCGCACCTCGAGCCGCACCAGCTTGCCGAACAGGCCCTTGAGCCGCTCGTCGTCGCGCGCGCGGCGCAGGGCCATGTTCGGCGTCCCCCGGCCGCGCGCCAGCACGTTCACGTGCGCCAGCGGCGTCTGGAACGCCTCGGTGATGAGGCCGCCCATGAACGCCGTCTCGTTCGGCACGTCGTCCGTCACCACGATCACGTTCGGGCCGAGCTCGGCCGTCTCCAGGTCGCGCGCCGGGACGAACGTCAGCGTGCCGAAGCCCTCGACCGGGTTGAGCGGCTGGTAGGTGAGCCCCTTGTAGGGCGCGTTCGGCCCGACCAGCGGCGCGCTCCCCTCGATCGCGCGCAGCTCGGCGATCTGGCGCGCCTCGGTGGGCCGGATCGCCCACGCCTGCGGGTCGGGCACCGCCTTCATCACCGCGAAGAACGCGCGTCGCATCTGCTCGCCGACGATCTTGTCGCCGGGAGAGAACTCGACGGTCTTTGTGCCGTTCGTGTGCTCCACCAGCGTGCCGAGGAGGTAGCGCCGGCCCTCGACGCTGAAGTACTCGGTCTGGCTGAACAGCCCCCAGCCGAGGTTGAACTCCGCGGCTTGCTCGGGGTCGCAGCGATCGAGGTGCGGCAGTCTCTGGATCTGCTCGCGGATGAAGGTGTAGTGGAGCGCCCACTGGCGCGTGCTCAACAGATGCACGGTGTCGTTCGCGGCCATGTCGATCACGAACTTGACGCCGGCCTCGCCGACCTCGGTGCCGCCCCTGGCCAGCTCGGCGAAATCGCCGGCGGTCTCCAGCCGACGCGCGCGCCCGCTCGCGAGCGCACGCCCCGGCAGCTCGGCGCAGCCCTCGTTCGCGGCGCCGGGGCTCGCCGCTGCGCAGAAGCGCGGCGTCCCGGTGGCGTCGGGCACGCGGGCCAGCGAGGCGCCTTCCGGCCATGCCATGAAGTCGACCCGATCGCTCGGCACCGGCCGGTCCACCTGCCGCAGCGTCACGATGCCCTCGAAATCCGGCGAGGCCTCGAGCTCGGCCGTATCGCCCGCGCTCACCGGAACGCTCACGCGCTCCCCGGGGGCGAGCGTGACCGACGGCTCTGGCCACGCGAGCAGCACGCCCACGCCGGCGCCGGGCATCGCCTGTCCCGGCGAGAGCGTCGCGAGGCTCAGCGCGAAGGCGTCGAGCGTCACGGCCTCGTCGCTCGCGTTCAGCACCTCGACGAACCCCGCGGGCCGCAGCGAGAGCTCCGAGATGACCAGCGGCCCGGCGATGGCCGGGAACGGCTCGGGCCACGGGAAAGGCGCGAAGTGGATGCCGTCGTCGAGGTTCGGCGGCTCCGGCGGATCGCAGGTCTCGCCGTTCTCGCGCTCGGGCGTGGCATAGCGGCAGATCGACGGCTCGCCCGTGCCGTCGGGCAGCCGCGCGTAGCTCTCGGAGCGCGGCAGCTCCGGCACCTCCATCACGTCGGCGAGCTCGCACGACGCCGACCACAGCAGCACGCGCGCGCCCGAGTTCGAGAGCTTGAACGGCAGGTGCCGCGGGCCCTGATCGGGCGTGTCGTCGGCCCAGAACAGCACCGCTCGACCCGGCTCGAGCGCCAGCTCCGGCAGCCGCGTCGCCTTGCCGAGCTTGTCGCCCAGAAAGTACTGCCCGAGATCGAGCGCGCGGTCGCCCATGTTGATGAGCTCGATGAAATCGTCCGTCTCGCCGATCTCATCGACCCACGCGCCGTCGTTGCCGGTCATCACCTCGTTGATGCGCAGGCCGCCGCTCGGCGCGGGCGCGCCGCCCGCAGGAGCCACGAAGTCGCATCTCGGCGGCTCCGGCGGGTCCGGCGGCTCCGGCGGTGGGTCGAGCGTCTCGCCCGAGCAGCCGACGAAGAGGGCCAACGACAAGAGGCTCGCCCCCGCACGCGCACGGCGCGAACGAGGGGGGCGGCGATCGAGGGATGAGCTTGCCGTCATGCCCGCTCCGTCAGCATGGTGTATGCCACGGCGGCCGGCGGCCGGCACAACCGACAAAAGTCAATAAATTCAATAATTTATACTCATGACCCAGCGTACCATGCGCCGAGCTGTGCCAGCTCACGCGCGGCCACCGTCAGGGGGCATCCCCGCTCGATTGGCCAGCAGCGACTCCCCCGTACATCACTCCCGTTTCCATGCGAAACCTCTCTGGGCAAATGCCTGTACCTCGGCGCGTGCGGAGCCCGTCCGCCTGCGCGCGCTCCGCGCGGCGCCCCGCCGAAGATGCCAGACCTCCCCGGTCGTCGGCCCCCCCGCGTCGCCGGCGCTGTAGAGTCCGTCCCGAAGATCACCGCCGTCCTCAACCCCCTGGAGAGATCCATGCTGACGAAGCTCGACGAGAGTGAAGCCGTCGCGTCCTGCGAGCGCTGCTGGGAGCAGGAGATCGTCCCCGCGCTCCACGACTACATCCGTATCCCCAACAAGTCGCCCGCCTTCGACCCCGCCTGGCGCGAGAACGGCCACATGGAGAAGGCGGCGTCGCTCATCGCCGCCTGGTGCAAGGCGCAGCCGATCCCGGGGCTCACGGTGGAGATCGTGCGCATCGCGAACCGCACGCCGGTGATCCTGATGGAGGTGCCGGGCCGGCGCGACGACACGGTGCTCCTCTACGGCCACCTCGACAAGCAGCCCGAGATGACGGGCTGGCGCGAGGGGCTCGGCCCCTGGGAGCCGGTGCGCGACGGCGACCGGCTCTACGGCCGCGGCGGCGCCGACGACGGCTACTCGGGCTTCGCGTCGCTCGCCGCGCTGCGCCTCCTGCACGAGCAGGGGCTGAAGCACGCGCGCTGCGTGGTGCTCATCGAGGGCTGCGAGGAGAGCGGCAGCCAGGACCTGCCGGCCTACATCGACGCGCTCGCGGACCGCATCGGCAAGCCGAGCCTCGTCGTGTGCCTCGACTCCGGCTGCGGCAACTACGACCAGCTCTGGACCACGACGTCGCTCCGCGGGCTCCTCCAGGGCACCCTCGAGGTGAGCATCCTGCGCGAGGGCGTGCACTCGGGCGTCGGCAGCGGCGTGGTCCCCTCGACCTTCCGCGTCCTGCGCCAGCTCCTGTCGCGCGTCGAGGACGAGCGGACCGGGCGCGTCCTCGTGGACGCGCTGCACGTGCAGATCCCGGACGAGCGCGTGGCGCAGGCGCGGGCCGCGGCCGAGGTGCTCGGCGCGACGGTCGTGAGCGAGCTGCCGTGGGTGCAGGGCGCGGGCCCGGTGACCGGCGACGTGGCGGAGCTCCTCCTGAACCGCACCTGGCGCCCGGCGCTCTCGGTGACCGGCGCCGACGGCCTCCCGCCCCTCGCCAGCGCGGGCAACGTGCTGCGCCCGTTCACGAGGGCGAAGCTCTCGATGCGCATCCCGCCGCGCGTCGACCCGAGGAAGGCGGCGGCGGCCCTGAAGCAGACGCTGGAGCAGGACCCGCCGTACGGCGCGCAGGTCCGGTTCCACGTGAGCGAGCCGTCGCCCGGCTGGGACGCGCCGGCGACGGCGCCCTGGCTGGAAGCGGCGGTGAGCAAGGCGTCGCAGGCGTTCTTCGGCCGGCCGGCGATGGGGATCGGCGAGGGCGGGACGATCCCCTTCATGGCGATGCTCGGGGAGAAGTTCCCGGAGGCGCAGTTCCTGATCACCGGCGTGCTCGGGCCGCAATCGAACGCGCACGGTCCGAACGAGTTCCTGCACCTCGGCATGGGGAAGAAGCTGACCTGCTGCGTGGCGAGCGTGATCGCGGACCACGCCGCGCGGCCGCGCTGAGCGGGGTCGCGGTCGCATCGGCCCGGAGAGAGCGCGCATGAAGGCTGGAAGGCGGGAAGATCATTGAGCTTTTCTTCCAATTTCCGGCCTTCGGTCTCAGGCAGGACCACGCCCCTCAGCGGGCGCGCGCGGCCCCGCCGGGGGCGGACGCGAACGTGAGCACGACCCTCGCCCCGCGCTCGCGGCCTTCCTCGATCCGGATCGATCCGTCGAAGCTCTTCATCCGGTTCGCCGAGAAGTGCAGCCCGATGCCGTTCGCTCCCTCCCGGGTCGTGAACCCGTACTGGAACACCTGCATCCGCGCGCCCTCGGGGACGCCTGGCCCGTTGTCCTCCACGGCGCAGCACACCTCGGCCCCGTCCTGCCATGTCGCGATCTCGATCCAGGGCTCGCGCGTCTCCCCCTCGCCGAACGCCGCCCGCGCGTTGTCGAGGAGGTTGTAGAGGATGGTCAGCAGATCATGGCGGTTCGCGACGATGTCGTCGATCGGCCGCAGATCGAGCCGGAGGGCGACGCGCGCGCTCACGAGCGCCACCCCGTGCACGTGCAGCGACTCCTGGACCACCTCGCTCACGGAGAGCCGCTCCGTGCGGTACGCGTTCCTGTACGCGTACCGCTCCTGCGCGCGGATGGCGTCGCGGATGACGTCGAGCTGCTCGCGCACGCGCTCGACGTCCGCCGCGGTCTCCGCCTGCTCCTGCTCCAGGGCGGCGAGCGCCAGGTCGACGTAGCGGCGCAGGCTCTCGCTGCGCGGCTCGTCCGCCGGATCCGCGACCTCCGGACCGCCCCTCATCAGCTCGGAGAGGGCCCTCGTCAGGCGCGGGAGCCGCGACCTCCCGAGGCGCTCCCGCACGAGCTCGGCCGTGACCCCGGCGCTGCTCAGCGTGTTGCCCACGCTGTGGAGGACGTCCATCGCGACCTGCGCCATGCCCGAGTGCCGCGCGATCTCGGCCTGCTCCGCGCCGAGCTGCTGGTATGACCGGTACAGCCGCACCATCGACCGCACGCGCGCCAGGAGCTCCCGCGGGGAGAACGGCTTCACGAGGTACTCGTCGGCGCCGCCGTCGAGCCCCGACGCGACCGCCTCGTCGTCGGCGCGGGCCGTGACGAGGATGACCGGCACGTGGCGCAGCACGGGGTGGGCCTTCAGCCAGGCGATGAGCTCGATGCCCGACATCAGCGGCATCATCATGTCGGAGACGATGACCTGCGGGGGCGAGCGCTCGATCAGCCGCTGCGCCTCGAGGCCGTTCGTCGCCTCCAGGAGGCGGTAGCTCGGAGACAGCAGCGAGCGCATGAACTGCCGCATGTCCGGGTTGTCGTCGACGAGCAGCAGCAGCGGCCTGTCCGCCTCCGCGCCCGGCCGGGCGGCGGACGGCGGCCCCGGCGGTCTGCTCGACAGGCGCCCGTCGCGCGGCGCGCCGGCGCCCTCCTCCGGCCCGCCGCCGCCGGCCGAGATCGCCACGGGCGGCAGCGAGCTGAGCCAGCGCCGCGTCTGCGCGGTGCTGTTCTCGCTGCGCGACCCCGGCCCGGCGTCGTCGACCGCAAGCGGCAGGCGCACGCGGACGGTCGTCCCCTGGTCGCTCTCGCTCTCGATCGCGACCGAGCCGCGCATGAGCTCCGCGAACTGCTTGACCAGCGAGAGCCCGAGCCCCGTGCCCTCGTACCTCCGCTTCACCGAGCCGTCGACCTGGGTGAACTTCGAGAACAGCTTGCCGAGCTCGCCCCGCGGGATGCCGATCCCCTCGTCGCGCACGCTGAGCTCGAACCACGCGTCGTCGAGCGCGCGCAGCGCGACCTCGACGTGCCCCCCGGGGTGGGAGAACTTCAGCGCGTTGCTGATGAGGTTGAGCAGGATGCGCTCGTACTTGTAGCGATCCAGCAGGACGACGCCGACCGCGTCGCCGGTCATGGCCAGGGTCCGCCCGCGGGCCACCGCGCTCGGCCGGATATCGCTCAGCATCAGCGAAGTGAACCGGTTAACGTCCACGGGCTCCCAGTCGACCTCCATGCGCGCCGCCTCCGCCTTGGAGAAGTCGAGGAGGTCGCTCACCACATTGAGGAGCCGCGCCGTGTTGCGGCGGATGAGCTCCAGCTCGTCGCGCACATCGCCCGGCAACGCCGTGTGCTGGGTCTCGAGGAGTCGCTCCAGCGGGGACAGAATCAGGGTGAGGGGTGTGCGCAGCTCGTGGCTCACCGTGGCGAGGAAGTCGCTCTTGGCGTTGTTGGCGCGCTCCGCCTCGTCCTTGGCGCGGGCGAGCGCGAGCTCGGTGTGCTTGCGATCGGTGATATCGGTCCAGGAGCCGAGGATGCCGAACACCTCGCCGTTCTCGTCCTTGAGCGGCACCTTGCACGTGAGCAGGTACCGCTGGCTGCCGTCGGCCTGGCGCTGGGTCTCCTCGATGTTCAGCATCGGCTCGCCCGAGGCCATGACGGCCTTGTCGAGGCGGATGTAGTTCTCCGCCTCCTCGGGGGTCCAGGGCAGGTCGTGGTCGGTGAGGCCGATGATGTCGTCCGCGCGGCTCAGCCCCGCTCCCCGGGCGCTCATCTCGTTGGTGCCGAGGTAGATGCAGTCACGGTCCTTCCACCAGATGCTGTAAGGAAACGTCGAGATGATGTGCCGTAAGAGCTGCTCTTGGTGGGTTTCGGCCAGGCTCGGCTGCTTGCGCTTTCGCTCTTTCGAATCCGACATAGGAAGGCCGTGACGACGGGCGGAGCTCTCCGTGGCTGTCCGCGCGGCGCTCCTGACCGGCGGCCCCCACGCGACCTCCCTGCAGTCTGGCTGCTCCGCGGGCCGCCGGGGATGGATCTGAGACCCGTTGAGCATCCTATCTCACGCAATGGCTCCCGCGCAAACCCTCGGGGGCCGGGGCGCCGCGCGGACCGGGGGCGTCGCGGCAATGCGGCCCGGGGACGCGCGAGCAGGCGCGGCGAGCCGCGGTGTGTCGGCAGGGAGGCGCGGTGGTGGGAGACATCGCATCGGGGGGAGCCGGACGGGGCGTCCCGCGGAGCGTGTCATTAGATGAACCGGTTAAGTCATGAGCGAGGAGGAGGTGCGGGGGAAGGGCGATGTGGGGCGGGAGCGGCCGGGCCACAGGACGCCGATCGTGGGCGCGGGCGGCGCGGCTCGCCCTGGATGAGCCGTCGCGACGGGGTCCGGCCATCTAACGGGCTACCGCGATGTCCGTGCACCTCCGCGTCGTCCGAAAGCCTCGTCCACCGGACCGCCCTGCCGGCGCGCAGCCCACCTCGCCCGACCTCCTGCGCGGCCTGCACGCCCGGAATCCCGCGGCGGAGCGCCGCCTGCTCGACGCGTATGCGGGCCTCGTCGAGCGGATGCTGTTTCGCATCCTGGGCGACATCCGGAGCCTGGAGGACCTGGTGCAGGACGTGTTCGCCCGGGTGTTCTCGCGCATCGACGACGTGCGCGAGCCCGAGGCGCTGAAGCCGTTCATCACCGGCGTCACCGTGTTCGTCGCGCGCGAGGCGATCCGCAGGAAGCGGCGTCACCGCTGGCTCGCGTTCTTCGCGAGCGACGAGCTGCCGGAGATCGCGGCCAGCGTCGATCCGGAGGCGCGGCAGGGCGTGCGCGCCTTCTACCGGGCGCTGGAGACGCTCGATCCCGACGAGCGGCTCGCCTTCACGCTGCGGATCGTCGAGGGCCAGGAGCTCACCGAGGTGGCCGCCGCGTGCAACGTGTCGCTGGCGACCATCAAGCGCCGGATCCACCGCGCGGAGCTCGCGTTCGTCGAGCGCTGCAAGGAGGACGAGGCGCTCTCCAGCTGGCTCGAGGAGGGCGACCGATGGACCTGAGGACCAAAGACGTCGAGGCCCTGGGGCGCCGGATCGCCGCGCACCAGGATGCCGCGCTCGAGCGGCTGGCGCGGCCCCGGGCCGCGGATCGGCTCCAGGCGATCTACCGCAAGGAGGCCGCGCTCTCGCTGCGCGCCAGCGCGGCTCCCTCCTCGCGGCGGGTCGGCCTCGCGCTCGCGGCGGCGTGCGTCGCGGCTGCGTTCGCGCTCGTCTTCGTGTTCGCGCTGTCGCGGCCGGGCGACCCGTTGACCTACCGGGTCGAAGGGTCGCCGGGCGCCGTCGGCCGGTGGGTCGCCGCCGACGCGTCGCGCGTCGGGCTCGACTTCTCGGATGGGTCGCGCGTGGATCTCGCGCCGGGGACGCGCGCCCGCGTGACCGAGGTCGGCCCGCTGGGCGCGGGCGTCCTCCTGGAGCGCGGATCGCTGCGCGTGCGTGTCGTGCACCGCGGCGACACCCGGTGGGTGGTGGCGGGCGGGCCCTTCGAGGTCCACGTGATCGGCACGGAGTTCGACGTCACGTGGGACACGGAAGCCGAGGAGCTCGCGGTCTCGATGATCGCCGGCCGGGTGCGCGTCCTGGGCCCCTGCGTCGAGCCGTCCGGGCGCGCCGTCGCCGCGCCCGAGTCGATACGGCTGACGTGCGCGGCGCCTCGCGCCGCCGCGCCTCCGGCGGCTGATCCGCAAGCGAGCCCGTCGGCGCAGGCTCCCGCCCTCCTCCCGAGCGCGAGCGCCGCCGCGCCCGCCTCCCCTGCCTCGCCGCCGGCTCGCGCGGCGGCGCCCCTGGCCGAGGCTCACTCCGCCGGCTGGCGCGCGCACCTCGCCGCGGGCAAGCTCGGCGACGCGCTCGCGGACGTGGAGCTCCTGGGCGTCGACACGGTGCTCGGGCGCGCCGGCGGAGCGGAGCTTGTCGATCTCGGCTCCGCGGCGCGGCTGGCGCGCAAGCCGGACCTGGCGGCCCGGTTCTACGAGGCGGCGCGCCAGCGGTTTGCCGGGAGCGACGCGGCGGCGGCGGCGGCGTACCACCTCGGCCGCATGGCGTTCGACGGGCGCGGCGCGTGGGCGGAGGCCGAGCGCTGGTTCGCGGTGTACCTCGCGGAGCGGCCCCGCGGCGCGCTCGCGCCGGAGGCGCTCGGCCGCTCCCTGGAGTGCGCGAGGAACCTCCGGCTCCACGCGCGCGCCCGCGAGCTCGCCGCGCGCTATCTCGCGGCCTACCCGAACGGCGCCCACGCCGGGCTCGCGGCGGCGCTCGCCGGTGGGGCGGATTGAGCCTGCGCCCGCGGAGATCACGGGGGTCGGGCCGGCGCCGGCGGAGCTCGCCGGGAGCACGCGCCGTGGCGAGCTCGACGTGCGGCGCGCTCGCCGCCTTCCTGGCGCTCGCGGCGCCGTGCGCCGCCGACGCGCCGTCGCCGGTCACCGTCGTGGCGGGCGCGCGCGGGGCGCTGGCGCACCGGCTCTCGCAGGAGCTCGAGGCGGCGGGCCTGCGGGTGCAGGTCGAGGCGAGCCCAACGGCGGTGGCGCCCGGCGGGCTGCTCATCGTCGTCCCCGAGGGCGAGGAGGGGGCCATCGAGATCTGGTCGGAGTCGGGCGGACGGGCGGATCTCGTCGCGAGCGTGGCGCCCGACGGCCCGCTCGACACCCGAGTGCTCCGCGCGGCGGAGCTCGTGCGGGCGCTCCGGTCGGTGGCCCGCGCCCCCGCCGGCGCGACGCCGCCGGCCGTCGTGCCGGCGCCGCTCCCGCCCGCGCCCGTCGCGCCCGTCGCGCCTCCGGCCGTTGTGCCCGCCGAGGCGTGGCGCAGCCCTCCGCTCCGCGCCTGGGCGCCGCCCCCGCCGCCGTTCCCGGTGCCCGCGGCGCCCAGGGCCGCGCTCGTCGATGTGGGCGTCGCGATCGCCGTCGGATGGCAGGCGCCGGGCGCGTCGCTGGCGCTCGACGCCTCGCTCCGGATCTGGCCCTCGGCCCGGATCGGCGTCGGGCTCCTGGCGAAAGTGCCAGTCGTCGGCCCGGATATCGAGGCGTCGGAGGGCAAGGTCGGCTTTCTCCCCGCGCTCTTCGGCGCCGAGCTCGTCCTCGCGCCCATCGCGAGGAGCCGTCGCTTCGGGCTCGTCCTCTCCCCCGGCCTGGGTCTCGGTTATGTGAGCGCGTCCGGCGACGCGAGACCGCCCTACGTCGACAGCGACGAGTCCACGTTCACCGCCCTCGTGTATGGGCGAGGCGAGGCGCGTTTTCGGCTCATCGACTCCTTGTATCTCACGGCAGGCGCGCTCGGCGGCGCGGCGATCCCGCCTGTCGACATCCGGATCGCAGGGCGGGTCATCTCGACGTTCAGCCCGCTCGCGTCCTTCTCGCTCGGCGTCGTCGTCCAGCGATGAGCCGCCGCGACGACGGGCGGCCATTCATGGAAGCACGACACGCGTGCTTGTTCAAACGCGAGCGGAGGGTTCTCCTTGAAACAGCTCATCGTACCTGGATGCATTGTACTCGTCGCGCTCGCCACCGCGTGCGACAGGATCCCGCTCGATCCCATTCACGGCCATGGCGCCGGAGGTGATGCGACGGGAGGAGGCGGCAGCGGCGGCAGCGGCGGCGCCGGCGGCGGCAATGGCGGCAGCGACGGCGCCGGCGACGGCGGCAATGGCGGCAGCGGCAGCGGCAGCGGCGGCGGCAATGGCGGCAGCGACGGCAGCGACGGCGGCAATGGCGGCAGCGGCGGCAGCGGCAATGGCGGCAGCGGCGGCGCACCCGGCACCGGCGATTCTCTCTGGAGCCGGCAACTCAGCGCGAACGCAGACCGAGCCAGCCTCTGGGCGGGCAGCCGCATCGCCGTGGAGGAAGCCGGCAACGTCGTCCTCGCGACGGGGATTGCCGATGGCGTCGATTTCGGCGACGGTCCGCTCTCGACCGGGGGCAGCGACGCCTTCGCCCTCGCGAAATTCGACGGCGAAGGAGGTGTCCTCTGGCACAAGGAATTCTCCCGTTTCACCTACGCGCGTGACATCGCGGTCAACCAGGCGGGGCTCATTGCGACGACGGGGTGGGTTTCCGCCAGCAGCATCGATCTCGGAGGCGGTCCGCTCGTGGGATCGGACGGATCGCTCGACGCCTTCGTGGCCGTCTTCACGGCAGACGGAGATCACGTATGGTCGACCCGGTTCGGCGCTGACGCCTATCAATACGCGGACAGCATCGCCATGGACGCAGCCGGGAACGTCGTCGTGGCAGGGAGCTTCCATCAACAGATCAGCCTCTGCGGCGCCACGCTGACCAGCACCGATGAGCTCGACTCGTTCATCGTGAAATTCGACCCTGCGGGGCATTGCCTCTGGAGCAAGCACTTCGACGGCTATACGGAGATCCACAACGTCGCTCTCGACGCGTCGGGCAGCATCGTCCTCGCCGGCAGCTTCGGCTCCTACCTCGTCGAGGCGCTCGACCTCGGCGGCGGGCCGCTGTTCTCCGCGGGCCGCGACGATATCTTCGTGGCGAAGCTCGATGCTGCCGGAGAGCACCTCTGGAGCAAGCGGTTCGGCGACGCCGCGATCCAGAGGGCGTACGGCGTCGCGGTCGACGGCGCTGGAGACATCGTCATCAGCGGGACGTTCCTCGGGAGCGTGGATTTCGGCGGAGGTCCGCTGGTGAGCGCAGGAGGGTTCGAATATCTTGAGTCCGGCTCTATCACGTGGGGCGGCAACGCCTTCGTGACCAAGCTGAACCCGGCAGGCGAGCTCCTCTGGGCCAAGCGCCTCGGGCAGCATGGGCCACAGACGGCGCTGGACGTCGCGACGACCGTGGACGGCGATATCGCCATCACCGGCTTCATGTACGGCGACGTCGACTTCGGCACGGGCCTGATGGCCTGCACCTATGGCGATGCCTTCGTCGCGAAGCTCGATGCGACGGGCACCGTGCGCTGGGTGAAGCACACCGGCGACAGGGGGGACCAGTACGGCTATTCCACGGGCATGGACGCGGCCGGCAACGTGTTCGCCGCCGGGCCGTTCCTCGGCACGATCGACTTTGGCACGGGGCCGCTGGTGAATCCGAGGCTCGCCCTGGATCTTTTCCTCGCGAAGTTCGGCCCCTGAGGCCGCGGGCGGCGGGACGACATTCACCGCAGGCAGGGGCCGAGCCACCGCGCGGCGTTCTGACCGAGGACGGGGTCGAGGTGCTCGGGGGGAAGATGAAGGCCCTGATAGGTGCCGAGGACGCGGGCTGATTGACCTTCGGTTCGACGAAAGAAACGAAAATTCTCCGCCTTCAAGAGACCCATGTTCGACTCCGCCTGCAGGTCCCACATCTCCGTGGACGTGGGGTTCAGCCCGCTCGTCACGAGATCGGTCCCGAACAGGAAGCGCTCGGGCCAGCGAGAGAACAGCCCGAGGAGCTGGGCGCGCTCGCGCTCGAGGTTCGCAAACCCCTCTGCCGCCGGGCCGGCAGAGCCATGGCTCGTATCGACGAGGAGGCGGGGAAACGCCTGCATCAAGGACTCCACGCGCGCGAGATCGGTGCGGCTGCCGCAGAGGTGTGCGCACGCCACCCGCAGGCTGGGGAAGGCGCGCAGGACCGCCTCGAGCTCGCTCCGGTAACGGACGGTGTTGGCATGAAGGAGAACCGGGAGAGCCTGATCGGCGAGCGCCTGCCACATCGCCTGGTGCGATGGGTCGTCGAGGGGACGCTCGTGGAAGAGGTTGTGCCCCTGGTAGAGCTTCACGCCGCAGGCGCCTCGGCGGCGGAGCTCGGCGAGGTACGGGAGGTCGTCGTGCCCCAGCTCCACGGTGACGAACGGAATGAGCTTCCCGGGGTGAGCCGTCGCCGCGTCGAGGACGATCTCGTTGCCTGCGCGGTAGCCGGAGAGCCCGGATCCGCCGCGGCCGCTGGTCAGGTCCGGGCTTGCCAGGATGACGGCGCGATCGATCCGATGCTTGGCCATGTGGGCGAGCAATGGTGCCACCGCGTCGGCCTGCGTCAGGTGCACATGGACGTCGATGACCTCCTTACCGGCCGACGGGGCCGGCGAGGAGCGGCATCCCAGGACGGCGGCGAGCGCGGCTCCCCACGCCACGCCGCGTACGCGAGCCCAGCGTTCCGCGTGCGAGACCATCGATAGAGGACGACGACGGCGCGAGCGACGAGAGCGACATGAGCGATGCGGATCCATGGCCGACAAGGATACGCGGCAGCCGGGCTGGCGCCACGAGGAATGGAGGGATGCATGAGAAAATGATGTGATTGACAATCCACATCCAACCCTGGTTCGTTCGACGTTCGACGCTCGCGCTTCGACAGCGAAGCCTCGCCTTGAAGGTCGTTATTCACCCGTGCCCAAAGGAATCTTTATGTCGTCCATCCGTAGCTCGATTCGTCTCATGGGTCTGGCAGCGCTCTACACCTTGTTGCTGGGAACGACGTCTTGCTCGCGTGAGCCGGACGACGACGTGGGCCCCGGCACTGGAGGCGCTAGCAGCGGCGGCGGCACCAGCACCAGCAGCACCAGCAGCACCAGCACCAGCAGCACCAGCAGCACCAGCGGCGGAGACGGTGGCAGCACCAGCACCAGCAGCACCAGCGGCGGAGACGGTGGCAGCAGCAGCACCAGCGGCGGCGGCGGCGGCAGCGGCGGCAGCAGCAGCGACAGTGGTGGAGCCGGTGGAAGCAGCGCCGAGACCGGGAGCGGCGGAGCGGCGGCTTGCGCAGATGACGCCTACGAGGGGAATGACGGGGCCCTCTCCGCGGCGCCGCTCGCCTATACAGCGGGGGGCAGCGGATCTCCCGACGCGTGGTTCTCGAGGATCGATTTTGTCCTCTGCCAGGGAGACGAAGACTGGTACCTGCTCGACACGTCTCTCGGGTTCGAAGAGGTCTACTGGAAGCTTCGCGTCCTGGCCGCCGGGGCAGAGCTCTGCGGCGCGAGCTGTGAGCAGTACACTCCCCCATCCCGTCCGGAGAACACGCTGTTCGTGGAGGTCTATAGCGCTGCCACGATGAATCTCATCGGATCTGAGCAGAGCGACCATGGACGGGTGTGGCTCGACGGCGAGGGGCTGGATTCGGCGGACGATCTGCTCCTCCGCATTTATGGGCCGCCCGAGGCGAGCTATCCGTACGACATCACGTTCATCGCCAAGTCCTACGAAGGAGAGGACGAGTGCGAGTGCTGAGCGTCGGTGAGCTCGGTCAGATCCATGCTCGGGACCATGCCCCCTGAGTGAGCCCTGTTTTCCAGGCAGCTATTCAGCTCGTCACCTCGTGGCCGGAGTCTGCGGAAGTTGTTCCCGTCATCGACTTCACGCTCGCGGAGGACGAGAGGTAGCTCGTCGGCGACATCAATCACTTCACCCGACGTGGGAACCGATGGCGTTCGGGTTCACCGCCGAGTAGCTGGGCACACGACCCACCCCCGTCATGGCGAGCGCTCGCCGCGGTCGTCGAGCCACAGCTGCGCTCGGAGCACGCCGCGCCAGCCCTGCGACGGGGCAAGCGGGTGTCCGGTGAGCCAAGAACGGCTCACCAGGCGCCGTCCCCGCGAGGCTTGACACGAGCGAAAGCTCTACGTTTATCCGCCCGCGCGGCGAGCCTGTCCCGGGCGCGTGTTCGTCCCGCCGCCCGCCTGTCCCGGGCGCGTGTTCGTCCCGCCGCCCGCCTGTCCCGGGCGCGTGTTCGCCCCGCCGCCCGCCTGTCCCGGGCGCGTGTTCGTCCCGCCGCCCGCCTGTCCCGGGCGCGTGTTCGCCCCGCCGCCCGCCTGTCCCGGGCGCGTGTTCGCCCCGCCGCCCGCCTGTCCCGGGCGCGCGTTCGCCCCGCCGCCCGCCTGTCCCGGGCGCGCGTTCGCCCCGCCGCCCGCCTGTCCCGGGCGCGTGTTCGCCCCGCCTCCCGCGTGTCCTGGGCGCGCGTTCTCCCCGCCGCCCGCCTGTGCTTCCTGAGCGTTCCGGCGCGCCCGGTCTCGCGGGCCGCTCGGTAGAATCACCACCTCGACCTTGCGAGGCGGGGGCGATACGCCCCGCATGTTCAGCCCCTGCGTTTCACGGCGGCGGCGCTCGTCGTGGTTGGCATCGCTGATGAGCTCCAGGACCGCCTCGGTATCGGCCCGCCTCGAAGACGCCCGGAAGCGACCGCTCAGCCGTGTCTCGGGCGTGAGCTGGCTGCACGAGTAGAGCTCCCACAGCTCCTGCGCGTAGGGGCGAGGCTGCCGGTTGGGAGCGAACCGGGAGAGGAAGCGCTGGAGGTTGTCGACGTCGCGCAGCAGCAGCTTTCGCGCGTTCTGATTGCTGGAAGCGTCCACTGCCTGCGGAAAATCGATGACGACCGGCCCGTCCGCCCCCATCAGCACGTTGAAGTCGGACAGATCGCCGTGCACGACCCCGGCGCTCAGCATCCGGACCGCTTCTGCCAGCAATCGGTCGAAGACCCTCACCGCCTCGTCGGGGCTCAGGCTCACCTCGGCGAGCCGCGGGGCCGGGTTGCCGTAGGCGTCGGTGATGAGCTCCATGATCAGCACACCGTCGATGAAATGGTGGGGGATCGGGACGCGCACTCCCGCGTCGCGCAGGCGGAAGATCATGTCCACCTCGGTCGATCTCCACGCGGCTTCATCCTGCGCACGACCATGGCGCGAGCGCTTGTTGATCGCGCGCTGATCGCGGCTGTTGCGCACCTTGCGCCCCTCGGTGTACTCCGCCCGGTTCTTGAAGGTCCGGTTCTGCGCCTCTTTGTAGACCTTGGCCACCCGAAGCTCGCCGCCGGCGCGCACCAGGAAGACCTCCGCCTCCTTGCCGCTCATCAGCGGGCGCACGACCTCCTCGATGAGCCCCTGGTCGGCCAGAGACGTGAGGCTGCTGGGAATTCGCATGTCGTTCTTGCTTCTCCGCCGGGGATCGCTCGCCGTCTTTTTAGTCGCACCACGTGGGGCGCCGCAACTGGATTGGTCCTCCCCCGCTTCCGCGGCCCCGCGGCCCCGCGGCGGCGCCAGGAGGCGGGGCGCCGCGCTCGCGCGCGAGGAGCCGTGCGTTTACGCCCGTCGCGCGCCCATGTAGGCTGGATGGCTGCCCGCTCACGTCGAGCGGCCCGGAGCCTTACACCATGGGATATCGCACAGAGCTTGTTGCGCCGAGCACGGCGCTTCTCCTGCTCGCCCTCTCCGCCGCGTGCACTGGCAACGCGGGAGCCCCGACGGCCACGGGAGACGCGGGTCCACAGGACGGCACGGGGGGCGAGGGCGCTGGCGAGAGGGGCGCTGGCGGCCGAGGGACTGACGCGAGCTCGGGCAACGCGGGCGCGGGCGCAGGCGATGCGGGTGCGGGCGGGGCGGGCGCAAGCGATGCGGGCGCGGGCGCGGGCGGGGCGGGCGTGGGCGCGGGCGGTGGCGGCGGCTCGACGGGTGAGCAGGTGTGCGCTCGCTGGAACGCCGACCGGAGCGACGTCAAGGAAGGCGCCTGGAACGGCGACGTGAGCTCGTGCGTGGGCGGCGAGGTCCCGGCCGCGGGGCGGGTGAACGCGGTCAAGCTCCTGAACCTCTACCGCTTCATCGCCGGGCTGCCCCCCGTCACCACCGAGCCGCTCCGCGACGAGAAGGCGCAGGCGTGCGCGCTGATGATGCACGCGAACGGCATGCTGTCGCACAGCCCGCCGCGGAGCTGGACCTGTTACACCGAGCTCGGCGCCGAGGGGGCCGCGACCAGCGTCATCTCGCCGACTCCCGGCGTCGAGAGCCTCGACCTCTACATGGCCGATCCCGGCAACGAGACAACGATCGGCCACCGCCGCTGGCTCCTCTCCGAGGAGCTCGGCCCGATCGGGCTCGGCTCCACGAGCGATTACTCCTGCATCGTGGTCCTCGGCGGGTCGGGCTCCGGCGATAAGCCGTTCATCGCATGGCCCGCGCCGGGCCCCTTCCCCTCGGGGGCCCTCCACGCCTCCTACGCGCCGCTCGACGAGACGGGCTGGACAATCCAGAGCTCGCGGATCGACCTCCGCGACGCGCAGGTGACGGTGACCGACGCCGGGGAGAACCTCCCGGTCCAGGTGACGCAGCTCGACCCGAACTTCGGCAGCGCCTTCGCGCTCCGCTTCAACCCGCAGGGCTGGAGTGCCCAGGCCGGTCACACCTACGCCATCCATGTGACCGGCGTGAGCGAGCCCATCGACTACGAGGTCGAGATCATCCCGTGCGAGTGATGCGGGGCAGAAGCTCGCCCGAATCGGGGAGGATGACCACGATCGTCTTGCCCTCGCTGTCTTCGAACCAGCCGCGTGGGACGTTCGACATGGAGCCTCTGGGGTGCGACGGCGCGCCCCCGCGGCCCCGAGCTCGGGGGACGTCGAGCGGGCAGCGAATGCGGCACCTGAAACACCAGCGGATATAACGCCCAACATAACGGACGGTCACCGCCGAGCCATTTGTCTCCTTCCGCCCCGGTCGACGGCGCCTCGTGGCTCGGGGTCGGCGCTCCCTCGCCTGGCGCCTCTCCTTTTACGTCCCAGTTACGTCCCAGGGACGCCGCAAGGTCGGTGGGCTCTGACGTCCGCCGATATCCGCTGACGTCCCCCCCTCCCGGCGCGCGCGGTCGCGCTTTATCGTCGTGCATCATGGAGGAAACCTCCGGGTTACCTCCGGGTCACAACAGTCCACTATCGTGGAAGTCACCTCTGTTTTACAGGAGGAAAGTGTCCCGGAGATCACCGGCGCCATTGCGGTGCCCCGTGGGGAATGTGTAGTCATGGAATCAGCTTTGGCGTAGACATTCCCCCCACGTGCCAAAGCTCGAGGAAAAGCCCTGCCATGAGCAACCATGAAGGCCACCTGCTTGGCGAGCGTGCCGCACGCCAACACGCCAACACGAGCAAGACGCCGCCGCAGTGGGCCGGAGCCACCCCGCGCTGGCTCGTACACCTGCTTCCCTGGACGCCGGTCGAAGCGGGCGTGTACCGGCTCAACCGGGTCGCCGAGAACGATTTCGCGGTCGATTGCAGCCCGGATGACGCTGCCGATCTGCCCGTGGCGCACATCCACTATGACGAGCAGCCGCGCGAGTACGTGCTGAACACGGTGACCACGACGATCCAGGTGCACACCCGGATCTCCGACCTGTTCCGCAGCCCCATGGATCAGGTGAAGGAGCAGCTCACGGTCCTCGTCGAGAAGCTCAAGGAGAAGCAGGAGGACGAGCTCCTCAACAACGGCAACTACGGCCTGCTCAACAGCGTGCATGGCAGCATGAGGGTCAAGCCGCGCGGCGCCGGCCCCACGCCGGACGATCTCGACGAGCTCATCGCGCGGGTGTGGAAGGAGCCGGCCTTTTTCCTGGCGCACCCGCGGGCCATCGCGGCGTTCGGTCGCGAATGCACGAAGCGCGGCGTTCCGCCGCCCACGGTGACCCTGTTCGGCTCGCCGTTCCTCACGTGGCGCGGCCTCCCGCTCATCCCCACCGACAAGCTGCACCTCGCGGGCAACAAGACCGATATCCTGCTGGTCCGCACCGGCGAGAAGAAGCGCGGCGTCGTGGGCCTGTTCCAGCCGGGGATCCCCGGCGAGGTGAGCCCCAGCCTGTCCATTCGCTTCATGGGCATCAATCAGTCCGGGGCGGCCTCGTACCTCGCATCCCTCTACTGCTCGGCGGCCGTTCTGACCGAGGATGCGCTCGGCGTGCTCGAGGGCGTCGAGGTGGACAGCTATTATGAGTATAAGTGAGCTCCACACGACGGATCTCCAGGGCGCTCTGCCGCAGGTGACCCGGACCGTGGGGAGCTCTGGGGGCGCGCCGTTCGCCGCGCCTCTCTCCGCGCCGGGCGCCGCGCACGTGCCGGCGCCCGGCGTCCCCGGCTTTGACGCCGACGCGATGGCCGCGATGATCGCGCAGCTCGCGAACGAGATGCTCGGCGCGCCGATCAAGCAGGGGGCGTCGGCGTTGCCCGCGGCGCCGCTGCCCGGCGCCGCGCCGTCGCTGTCGCCCGCCCCGCCCGCGCTGGCGCCTGGAGCGGCGCCGTTGTCTGCCACGGAGCCCTCCGCGGCGACGGCCCCCGTGGTCCCCGGCTCGACCCCCGCGTATTCCAGCTCGACCCCCGCGTATTCCAGCTCGGCCCCCGCGGTTCCCGGCTCGGCCCCCGCTCATTCCGGCTCGACCCCCGCCTACCCCGGCGAGGCGGCGCTGCCGGATTCGGCGGTTCACGCGGGGTTCGTGCGCGTCCCGCTCGTGGGCTCCGAGCCGCTGAGCCTGGGAGCCGTCGACGAGGTGCTCCGCATCCCGGTGCTGGGCGATCTCGCGGCGCGTGGCGCCGACCCCTACTTCGTGCCCGGCGCGCCGGCGCTGGGCATCGAGTCGCCCGTCGGCGCTCCCCGGATCGAGGCCCACGAGATCCGCGCGGTCGATCCAGAGCTGGTCCGCGGCCTGGGCGCCTCCGCCGGGATCTTCGACGCCCACGCGATCCGCCGGGACTTTCCCCTCCTCGAGGAGCGGGTCCACAACAAGCCGCTCATCTGGCTCGACAACGCGGCGACGACCCAGAAGCCCCGGGCCGTCATCGATCGTCTCTCGTACTTCTACGAGCACGAGAACTCCAACATCCACCGCGCCGCGCACACGCTCGCGGCCCGCGCGACGGACGCGTACGAGGCGGCGCGCGAGGCGGTGCGCCGCTTCCTCAACGCCCCGTCCACGCGCGAGATCGTGTTCGTGCGCGGCACCACGGAGGGAATCAACCTCATCGCCCAGAGCTGGGGCAGGAGGAACGTGGGCCCGGGCGACGAGATCGTCATCACGTGGCTCGAGCACCACGCCAACATCGTACCGTGGCAGCAGCTCTGCTCCGAGAAGGGCGCCAGGCTCCGTGTCGCGCCCGTGGACGACCGGGGGCAGGTGATCCTCGAGGAGTACGAGAAGCTGCTCGGCCCGCGGACGCGCATCGTCTCGCTCACGCAGGTGTCGAACGCGCTCGGCACCATCACGCCCGCCCGCGAGATGGTGGCCATGGCGCACCGGCACGGCGCGCGCGTGGTCGTGGACGGCGCTCAGGCGGTGTCGCACATGCGCGCGGACGTGCAGCTCCTCGACTGCGACTTCTACGTGTTCTCCGGCCACAAGGTGTTCGGCCCCACGGGCGTCGGCGTCGTCTTCGGCAAGGGCGAGGTGCTCGACGCGATGCCGCCCTGGCAGGGCGGCGGCAACATGATCGCGGACGTCACCTTCGAGCGGACGGTCTACCAGCCGCCGCCGGCCCGCTTCGAGGCCGGCACCGGCAACATCGCGGACGCGGTCGGCCTCGGCGCCGCGCTCGACTACGTGACGCGGATCGGGATCGACAACGTCAGCCGCTACGAGCACGAGCTGCTCCACTACGCGACCCACCGCCTCATGACCGTCCCCGGGCTGCGGCTCATCGGCACCGCGCCCGACAAGGCGGGCGTGCTCTCCTTCGTCCTCGACGGGCAGCGCACCGAGGACGTGGGCGGGGCGCTCGATCGCGAGGGCATCGCGGTGCGCTCGGGCCACCACTGCGCGCAGCCCATCCTGCGTCGCTTCGGCCTGGAGAGCACCGTGCGCGCGTCCCTCGCCCCCTACAACACCTGCGAGGACATCGACGCGCTGGTTGACGCACTGCGTCGAATCCAGGTCGGGCGCTCGCGTTGACCTGACCGGCGGTTGTCCGTTGAGACGGAGGCCACGCCCTCCCTGCCGATCTGCCCTCGCCGCAGGCCCCCGCGCCGGGATCCTCAAAACAAGCCAGAAACACGGGATTTCGGAGGATTTCGTCGTGGCGGCGAACTTGTGTCCCCCGGGTTGCCAGCCGGGCACATGTCCGTTATAGTGGACGAATGATCCAGACGATTTCTCCCAGGGACGCGGACGTTCTGATCCAGAGCGGAGAGGTGGACGTTGTGGATGTGCGTGAGCCGCGCGAGTGGTCGGTCGGGCACGTGCCGCACGCGCGGCTTGTGCCCCTCGATCAGCTGAGGGCGGATCCGCAGCGTGCGCTGCCGCGCGATCGGGTGGTCTTCGTGTGCGCGAAGGGCGCTCGCAGCCTGACGGCGGCGAAGCTTGCGGAGCGGCTCGGGTTCAACCAGCTCTACAACCTGGACGGTGGCACGAGCGGCTGGGTGAAGGCGGGGCTTCCGCTCGAGCACAGCTGAGCTGCTGGGTAGCGCGTCCGTCGAGCCGGGCGGGGCTCACTCGATGACCGAGTCCGTCACCGCGATCGGCGTGTCGTCGTGGTTCGAGATCTGCGGGTAGGTCGGGTACCAGGAGCCGCCGGCGTTCTCGGTGATCACCGACCGATCGATGACGATGTTCCCCGTGTGGTCGTTGCTCACGAAGAAGATCGCGCTCCCGTGGGCGTTCACCTCGTTCCGCTCGATCCGGGTCCCGCAGAGCGTGAGCGTCATGGTATTGCCGTCGTTGTAGATGGCCCCGCCGCTGCCGCCGCCCGGCGTCCCCGCCTCGGCGGGGTTGCCGCCGTTGCCGAGCGCGCGGTTGTGGGAGAACAGGCTGTTCACGACCGTCCACGAGACGCCGATGCTGCTGATGCCGCCGCCGTTCGCGCACGCGTTCCCGTGGCCCTCGGCGCCGCCGAAGGTGCTGTTCACCACGTAGAGCGGCAGACCCTTGTATTGCATGAAGGCGCGGATCCCCGCGCCGCCGACGTCGGGGCCGGCCGCGTCGCACGCGTTGTTGAAGAAGCGCGAATTGACGACCTTCAGGCGCCCGCCCTGCGCGAAGACGGCGCCGCCGCCCTCGTCGTCATCGCCTGTCGAGTCGCCCTCGATGAAGGTGAGGTTCTGGATCGTCAGGCGCGGGTGATCCTGGTTGTCGCAGCTCGGTGTCGTCCAGACCTGCGCCTCGTCGCAGGTGTTCATGTAGAGGATGCGCCGCTGCCCGCCGCCGCTCAGGGTCACGAGCCCGCCGCCGTCGATCACGATCTCGGGGCCGGTATCGTTGAAGATCTTCGCGGTCTCCTCGAGCGTGATCGTGATCGGGTCGGGGCCGCAGTCGAAGGTGATGATGCCGCCGGCCGCGACGGCGCGGACGACGGCCTCCGAGGTGCAGCTCGCCGGCGTCCCGTCGCCGATCACCGTCGTCGGGGACGAGGTGTCGGCGGCCCGCGCCTCGGCCGGCACAGCGCAGCGCCCGTCGGGGTTGCCCGCCGGCGGGCCGCCCCCCGCATGCGCGGGAGATCCCGCGCCCGCGCCGCCCGAGCCTGCGCCCGCGCCGCCCGAGCCTGCGCCCGCGCCGCCCGCGCCCGACGCGCTCGTCGCGCCGGTGCCGCCCGCGTCGGTCGTCCCCTCCCCCCCGCTCGCGTCGTCCCCGCAGGCCCCGAGCACGGTCCCCATCGACAGGCACAAGATCAGCTCCAGCGGTCGTCGCATCATGTCCTCCTCACCCCGAAAGTATGCGGGCAGCGGCGTCGACCGCTCTCGGGCCGCTCTCGCCGCGACACGGCTGAAGGCATGGTACCCCAAGCTCCGCGGCGATGCCCCGCGAGCCGATGGGGGATGGCCCCGACGCGATCCGGGTGACGGAACGAGCAGGGGGCGGCCCCGCGGCCGGGGAGCCCGCGCGCGCCGCCCCATTGACATGGCGCCGGGACCGCCGTGTGCTGTGCGCCGAGGAGAACATCGTGATGGCACAACTTCGATTCACCTTGCTCTGTGTCGCAGCGCTCTGCGCGGGAGGCTGCGGCTCGGGCGACGAGCCGGAGGACACCGGCGCGCCGGGCACGGGCGCGACCAGCGCGTCCCAGGGATCGAGCGGCACCGGCGGCAACGGGCAAGGGGGAACGGGCGGCGGGGCCGCGACGACGACCGTCGTGGTGAACGAGATCTCGGCCAAGGACGGCGACTGGATCGAGCTTGGCAACCCGGGCCCGGGATCGGCCGACCTCGGCGGGTTCGGCCTCTGCGACGCCAACGAGACCGGGCAGTGCAACACGTCCGACGCGCTCACGTTCCCCGCGGGCACGCAGCTCGCCCCAGGGGAGTACCTGCTCGTCCTCGGCGATCAGGCCGTCGAGGCCGGCTTTGGGCCCCACACCACGTGCCTGCCGGTAGGCGGCCCGAGCAGCTGCTTCTATGTGACCTGGAAGGTGAGCGCCTCCAGGGGCGAGACCGTCTCCCTCATCTCGCCGAACGACCAGGTGCTCACCCAGCTGGAGTACCCGATCGAGGCGGCAGCGGATGGGCAGACGTGGGGCAGGCTCCCCGATCTGACCGGCGAGGGCACCGTCACGGCGCCCACCCCCGGGGCGGCGAACGCGGCGCCCTAGCGCCTCGGGGGGGCCGCGGCGCCCCCCCCGGCGCCCGCCGGTCGTCGACACACCGATCCCGCCGCGTCGAGCAGCAGCGAAGCATGCGAGCACCTCACCGAACAGGAGACCTGATGTCACCGACGCCTGCGATCGAGATCCTCCGCGCCCCGTTGCTGCAGCCGCGTCCCCTCCGGGCGTCCCGTCCGCGTGGCGGGCCTGCGCCAGGGGCCCTGGCGCGGCGCTCGGCGCCGCCAGCGCTCGCGCTCTCGCTGCTCCTGTCGGGTTGCGGGGCCCCGGAGCCGCCGGAGGTGCGGGTCTCGGGCTGCCCTCGTTGCGCCGGGCCGGCGCAGGTCGGCGCGCTTCCGCGGGGCGACATCGACGAGTGCTCCGGCGTGGTCGCCGGCGGGCTGCACCCGGACGCGCTCTATGTGCACAACGACCGCGGCGACGACCCCCGGTTCTTCGCGATCGGGCTCGACGGCGCGCTGCGGGCCGAGGTGAAGGTGGCCGGCGCGGCCGCCATCGACTGGGAGGACATCGCGCGCGGTCCCTGCCGTACGGGCGGGGGCAGCTGCCTGTTCCTCGCGGACATCGGCGACAACGACGGCGAGCGCGACAGCTATGCCGTGTACAGCGTGCAGGAGCCGGACACGCTCGGAGGAGCGCCGCGCCCCTCGACCGCCGAGGCGTTCGTGCTCTCGTACCCCGACGGGAGGCACGACGCGGAGACGCTGCTCATTCACCCCACCACCGGGGCGCTCACCCTCGTGACGAAGGTCAACAAGGGCATCTCTCGCATCTACGAGCTGCCGGCGCTGCCCGCCCCGGGCGCGCCGGCGACGCTCGTCGGAGCCGGCTCCATCGAGCCGCCCGCCGGGAGCGCGCGCTTCACGGGCGGCGACGTGCGCCCGGACGGCACGGGCGTGCTGCTGCGGACTTCCTCGCACGTGCTCTATTACCCGATGACACCGGATCAGACCGTGGCGCAGGCCCTGGCCGGCTCGCCCTGCGTGCTGCCGTCACCCGACGAGGAGCAGGCCGAGGCGATCGCGTGGGTGCCCGGCGGATGGGACTACGTGACGATCGGCGAAGGGAAAGAGGAGCCGGTCCACCGCGTGTCCTGCCAGGCGCCCTGAGCGGCGCCCGAGGTCCCGAGGCCGCGCCGGTCGTTGCTCGCGGCCCCCGGGCGCGCTCGCTTCCTCGGCTCTCGCACGCGCCCACCACCGTCCCTCCACGGTAGCTCCTCCCGCTTCTGGAATCGACACGGGCCGCCTCCCGTTGTTCTGAGCGCGTCTCATCGGATCTCCGTCCACCCGTGGATCCACGTCGTCATCGCGGGTCCGGTCCGATGAGGCGCATGATCCCGAGGAGGCGCTCATGAAGGTGAGGATTGTCACGCCGCGGCGGTCACAGCCCTCCGCGCCGGCCTCACTGCAGGCGCAGGTAGAACTCCGCCGCGTCGAGGCGGTTCATCGAGCCGGCCGGACCGGTGACCACCGCGTGCCCGCCGGCGATCAAGAGACCGCTCTCGTAGAGCGCGCGCATGCCGGTGTCGACCTGCGCCGGCGTGGCCCCGGACGCGGACAGATCGATGCTGTCGAGCGAAGCGCTGAGGTTTGTGTTCAGGCTCAGCTCGGAGAGGGAGGGGCACGGGTGGGTTATGCAGACGATCCCGGTCTCATCGACGCGAGAGAAATGGCCCTCGGGCGTGTTGCCGGTCGCCCCGAGCCAGATCTCGCTGGCGATGAGCACGTCGGCCGGCCACCCCCTGAGGTCGCCGAGGTCGACCTGCTTCAGCGCGCCGCGGACCAGCGCCGTCCCCGCGGCGAACGCCTCTTTGGCCTTGTCCTCGGTCGATGGGTCGAGCCCGAGCCTCGACAGATCGAGCTCGAACATATGGCATTCCTCCTGCCATGTCCCATCGGCGCAAGGGGTCACGCTCGTGTTGACGCGGGCGACGAAATGGCCGCCGCAGAGCGGTGAAACGCACCTGCGGTAGTCAGGGTGCGTCACGATGTAATAGTCGGCCACGGCGACCTTGGCCTTGGTCAGCGCGCCGGGGGCGTCCTCGACGGCGAGCTCGGCCTGAGGTTCGTCCCGCACGACGACGTCCCCGCCCGAGACGTCGCAGGCCAACGCTGGCAGGGTCAAGAGTCCGACGAGGGTGAGCAGCGAGACGCGGTGATGGGTGAAATTGAGCATCGGTGTTCTCCACGAGCAGACACAGGGTGACGTTGGCACGGGCGCCTCGCGAGCGCGCGCGCTCTCGGGCACGTTCTCCAGGAAGCTCGCCCTCCACGATGCGCGCGTCAGGCGAGGAAGTCGGGCAGCGGGCCGCACCTCGGCTCGATGCCGATGCCTGTCGCGGCGTGGCCGAGCGCATTCATCACCGACGTGAGCAGCTTGTTCGCGCTCTGCGCGGTGGTGTTGTTGATGTACTGGCCCACGTTCACGCCCAGGTTCTTCCCGCCGATGACCAGGTACTGCATGTCCCGCGGGCTGTGGTTGTGGTTCGTGCCGCTCTCCACGCCCCAGAGCAGGATCGTGTTGTCGAGCATCGTGCCGCTGCCCTCGCGGATGCCGGCGAGCTTCTTCGCCAGGTACGCGACGTGGCTCGCCCAGAAGCGATCGAACTTCATGAAGGCCTCGCGCGTGGTCATCGACTGACCGCCGACGGTGATGCTGTCGTTCGTGCGGCTGACGTGCGCGACAACGTCGTGCCAGCTCTGGCCGAAGCCGAGCAGGCCTTCGTGGTGGCCGCCCGAGAAGCTGAAGTGGTAGTCCGCGACCCGCGTGCGATCGCACGTGAACGCGTTGACGATGATGTCGGCCTGGATCTGCGCCCAGCGCGTGATCGTCGTCGCGTTGTTGGTGCTGCCGTTGTAGCCCGAGATATCCACGCGCTCGCACGCGCCACCGGCCGGGACCGACGCGCCGCTGCCCATGCCCGCGATGCGCTGCTGCAGCTCGAACAGCGCCTCCACGTGGAGCTCGAGCTTCTGGCGCTCGGCCTGGCCGAGGAAGCGCTGGAGGGTCTTGAGCTCGCCGGTGTTGATCTCGAGGATGCGCTGGTCGGCCCTGCGCTTCGCGTCCGCGACGGCGTCCGGCATCGCGGTGGGCGTCGGCGCGGCGCCGCCGAAGGTGACGCCGCTGAAGATCGTGCTGAACGCGCGCGCGGGATCGGCCGTGTGCGTCATGGGCTGGCCGGCGCCGCTGTACGAGATGATGTGGCGCTTGTCGGCGCCGCCGCGATCGGCGACGCACAGGTGGATGCTGGCGATCGGCGTGCCGCCGCGCAGGTCGGAGCTCTTGAGCAGGATCTGATCGAGCGAGGGACCGTTCGCGTGGCGTGAGCTGTCGTCGCTGAAGCGCGCGCCCGTGAACAGCTGCGCCATGCCCGCCTCGTGATGGTTCCCGACCGTCCAGGCATGGTCGAGCCGGCGCAAGAACAGCATGTCGCTCTCCAGGCCGCGGAAATCGGCGAGCGGCTCCTGGAGCTGGAACGTCGACCCGCTGCCGGTCGGCCACCACTCGGGCGGGTGCGAGTCGGGCGTGAAGATCAGCACCAGCCGCTTGGGCACGACGGTCTGCGCCCCGACCTCGCGGTGGCGCAGCAGCGGCGCCAGGAATATCGCGCCGAGCGTCGTCTTCAGGATGTCTCGTCTGGATACGTCGAAGGGCCTGGGCATGTTCGATCCTCGATGGCCGGAGCTATTCGCGCACGCGCTCCACCGTGCTCGGCGAAGAGAGGAGCGCCACGAGCAGGTCGCGCAGGAGACCGGTGCGATCCAGCGCCGCGGTGCCCTGCACGACCGGCGGGATACCGCGCGCAGACTCGGCCTGGCCGAAATAGAAGCGGAAGGCTTGCCGCGCCACGCACTCGCGGACCCAGGAGCTGCGCGACAGCGCTTCCCCCAGCTCGGCGGCGCTGTCATACTCGCCGTCGACGTCGGTGTTGAGCAGCCGGCCCACCGCGTCGATCGGCTGCGGCCCGGCCACGGGCGCGGTGAGCGACGGGCTCTTGTACTGCTCGAGCGTCCGATAGCGGCCCGCGCCGTCGAAATTCTCGAGCATGTAGCCGACGTTGTCGGTCAGCGCGTGGCAAGCCTTGCAGGCCGACTGCGCGGCGTGCGTCTCGTACAGCTCGCGCGTGGTCTTCGGGGCCATGCGCTGCTCGCTCTCTTCGATCGGCGGCGGCGTGAAGTTCTCGGGCAACGTGATGTGCTGGCACAGCAGCTGATCGCGGATGAACAGGCCGCGGAGCGTCGGGGACGTGAGGTACTGCTTGGCTGTCTTGGCGAGCACGGAGCCGAGCGAGAGCAGGCCGCTCCGCGCGGTGTCCGTCGCGCCCGATGCGTCGCTGCGATAAAACGCGGAGAGCGCGGGATCGGCCTCTGGCACAGGCGCCGTGAACAGGCTCGCGATCGAGCCCTCCATGCCTCCGTTCGTACGGAGGAAGCGCTGCGTCTCGGCGAACATCGCCGCCTTCACCTCCGCGAAGCCGGGGAACACGTCCTCGAACTTCTCCACCTCGGCCTCGAACGTGTGCAACCGCAACCACTGGACGAGGAAATGACCGAGCTGGTCGGTGGCGCCCGGCGTCGAGAGCAGCTGCTCGATGTGACCAGGGAGCAGCGCGGGATCGGCCAGCTCACCGCGATCGGCGGCGGCGACAAGCTTCGCAGAGGGCGGCGCGCCGAGCGCGCTGTACGAAAGGAAGGTCGCGATCTCGTGGCTCGTCAGCCGGAACGCGGCGTTCGCCTCGTCGCTCGGCGCGCCGATCTCGGTCCGGTACAGGAAATAGGGCGAGCTCAGCACGCCCTTCAGCGCCCAGCGGAACGGCAGCGCCGGATCCCCGGACTCGGCGGCGAGATCGAACACTTCGCCATAATGGGTCAGGTCCTCCGCCGTCGCGGGCCGCCGGAACGCCTTGCTGACCACCGCACGCAGGAAGTCCGCCTTGCACGTCGCGTCCACCTTGCCGCACGGAATCAATGCGCGGAGCTGCTGCTCGCTGAGCGCGAGCACCGCGGCTTCGGCCTTGGCCGCAACCTGCTCGGCCAGGGTCACGCGGACGAGACCGCTGGTGGACATGTTCGGATAGACGCCGTTGTCCGGCACGGGCTCCATGTCGGAAACGTCGACCGGCACGCCGAGCACGCTCTGGACGGAGCGACCATATTCCTCCGGGGTGAGCAGCCACGTGCGGGCGCGCAGCGCCGCGGAGACCGGCTGAGGCGCCGCGTACGGCAAGCTGCCGTCGGCCTGCGGCGCGGGAATGTCGCTGCCGGTTCCGCCGGCCGCCGTGTTCGAGGACGGATCGCCGATCTGCCCTGTGCAGGCGAGCGCCCACAGACCTAGACCGCAGATCCAGCCGAGAGATCGAACACTCATATCGGATCTCCACATGCGCACGCGCGCCTCGACTGACACCGCTCCCTCGAGGAGGCCAGAGTCCAAACGCTATTCGCAAATCAAGCTTCCTGTAGCCGCTCACCAACGTACAGCCTCATTGTCGCGCTGTAGTGGATGACGAAGGTCCCGCTGCGCAGGACGACCGATCCAGAGCCGAGCAGAGCGGTGCCCCTTCAGTTCGAATGTGAGCGACCCCATGGACGATGTCTACTCCAATCGGCCCGCCAGCGGCTCTCCTCGAGCCCGATGGATTGATGCGCGCATGTGCATCGTAAATCTATTGCTCGGGCATAGTATCCAGCGGTCTCGCGGGTCCTGCGCGACGGCGCGCTCAGGTGACCGCTCCGGACGCAGCCCACGGTGAGGTGGGCTCACGCACCTCGACCGGGCGCACCCGGTGGCGCACGCTCCGGCACCGGGCGAAGATGGGCGTCCATGGAGATCCACCAGGTCCGCTATTTTCTGGCGGTCACCGAGACGCGCAGCTTCACCCGCGCGGCAGAGCGCTGCGCGGTCTCGCAGCCCGCGCTCACCGCTGCGATCAAGAAGCTGGAGGAGGAGCTGGGCGGCGCGCTCCTCCTGCGCGAGCGCGGCGGCGCGAAGCTGACGGCGCTCGGACAGCACGTGCTGCCTCGCTTCCAGCGGCTACACGACGAGACGCAGGCCGTGCAGGTGATCGCGGACAACCACCGACGCCTCAAGCAGGTCCCGCTCCGCGTCGGCGCCCTGTGCACCATCGGGCCGGCGCGGCTCGTGCGGGCGCTCGCGGCGTTCCACGGCGAGGCGCCGGGCGTGGAGCTGGAGATCTCGGTCGCCATGCACGCGGAGACCCTGCGGCGCCTGGAGGAGGCGGAGGTCGACGTCGTCATCACGAGCCTCGGTGTCGCCGTCCCGGACTGGTGCGTCGTCGCCCCGCTCTACGACGAGCGGTACGTCGTCGTCCTGCCGCCCGGCCATCGGCTGGAGGCGCGCGAGGCGCTCCGGATCGAGGATCTGAGGGGAGAGCCGTACCTCGATCGGCTCGCGTGCGAGATGCGCGAGTCGGTGACGGCCGCGTGCGCGGCCCGCGACGTCGAGCTGTATGCGGCGTATCGGACCGAGCGCGAGGACTGGGTCCAGAGCCTCGTCCACGCGGGCCTCGGCTTCGCCTTCATGCCGGAGCACTCGGTGCTGCTCGCCGAGGCGTCCCGGCGGCCGCTCATCGACCCGGCGCTCCAGCGCACGATCGCGCTGGTCCGCTCGGGGGATCGCACGCCGACGTCCGCGCTCCAGCGCTTCTGGGACACGATGCTCGCGCGCGCCGCCCGCCTCGAGCCGCAGGCAGGCGGCGCCCGGCCGCGCGAGCGCCCTCCCGGGAGCGGCGTCAAGGCTTCGCGGCGATGATGTCGACGCGCTCGATGACGGGCGCGGTCGCGAGCAGCTCGGGCGCCTTCGCCATCAGCGCGGCCGCGATCGGGCCCTCGAGGTGCGCCTTGCGGCCGTCCTCCTCGACGAAGGTGTCGAAGACACCGAAGGTCGACGGGCCGATCCGCAGGGCGAACCAGTGAATGGTCCGCTGCTCCTCGACGGCGAGGCCGATGGCGCTGCGGAGGAAGGCCTCGACCTCGGCCTCCTTGCCGGGCTTTGCCTCGATCCGGACCAGGAGGGAGCGGGTCACGGCAGGGAGCTTTGTAGTCGTCATGAGGGTCTCCTTGTTCTGCGGCGCGCTGCGCGCCGCGCTTGATAGGGAGGGTTATGACGACCGCGCGGCCGCTCCGCCCATCGCTGTTCTTGATGGATCCATCAGCGGCGCCGATGGCCGGCTTCTTGACCCTCCCGGCGGCTACCTCTACGCTCTCGGCGCCCGTGAGCCCTCCCCTGGCCTATGTGTTCTGGCACTGGCGACAGCCACAGACCGCCGCGGAGGAGTACGAGCGCCGACAGCGGGCCTTCCACGCGGCGCTCGCTGCAGCGCCCTCGTCAGGCTTTCTCCGGTCGTTCAGCGTCGGGCTCTCAGGGGCCCCCTGGGCGGCCGGCGGCGGCGACGTCTACGAGGACTGGTACCTGGTGCAAGATTTCGGTGCGCTCGGCGCGCTGAACGAGGCCGCGGTCTCCGCCAGCCGCTCGGCGCCGCACGACGCGGCGGCCGCAGCGGCCAGCGGCGGGGCCGGTGGACTGTATCGCCTGCGGGCCGGAGCAGCGCTGCGCACGCCCGGGTACGCCCACTGGTTCGGCAAACCCGACGGCATGTCTTACGGTGAGCTCTTCGCTCAGCTCACGCCGGTCCTGGATCATGCGAGCGCCGGCCTGTGGATGCGCCAGATGGTGCTCGGGCCCGGCCGGGAGCTCTGCTTGCACGCCGCGACCCCCGTCTCCCTGCCCGCTCGGTTCGATGCGCTCATCATCCCGCTCCGGCCGGCCTGGCCGGAGCTCGACGACAGGGGCACGGAACCGGCGCGCTGAGGCGCGCGCCTCGTGGCTCGGGCAAGCCGGACCCTGTATCCATGAAGGCCGTCTCGTCGTCGTCTGCGGCGTCCGGACGGTCGCGCAGCCCTCGCGGCGCCTCTTCCTTGATCCGGATCCGACCCCATGGCCCCTGACAACATCGTCGCATTGCTCGGAACCATGCTCGTGCTGGCTGTCGTCCCCGGACCCAGCGATATCGCGGTGGTCGCGAGGTCCGCTGCATCGGGATTCACGAGCGCGCTCTTCATGGTCGGCGGAATCGTCGCCGCCGACCTCGTGTTCATCGCGCTGGCTGTCTACAGCCTGACGGCCATCGCCGAGGCGATGGGCAGCCTGTTCGTCCTGGCGAAATACGCCTGCGCCGCGTACCTCATCTGGCTGGGAGCGGGCCTGTGGAGGGCCAGGCCCGATGTCGCCCTCGCCGGGCGGGCGGCCGGCGCTGCCCGGTTCTCTGCTTTCCTCGGCGGCTTCTTCATCACGCTCGCGGACCCCAAGGCCATCCTCTTCTACATGGGTCTGTTCCCCGCGTTCCTGGACCTGTCGAGGGTGTCCCTGGCCGACACGGCCATCCTCATGTCGATCGCCACCGGCGTCGTGGGCGGGGTGAAGCTCGGCTATGCGTACGCGGCCGAGAGGGCGACATCGTTCTTCGAGAACACCACGGCAAGAAGAAGGCTGAACATGGCCGCCGGAACGGTGATGCTCGGCACCGGCGTGTACGTGCTGTTCCGCGGATAGCGCAGGCCCGGCCACGTAGGCCGATGTCGCGCCCGCGCCGCCCTCGTCCCATGACGCGCTCGCGCCGCCGCACCGCAAGCTCGCCAGCGAGAGCGCTCCAGGGGCAGGACCGCCGAGGTGCTCCCGCCGCACATCGGCCCGTGACAGGCCGGCGCGAGCGTGCGAGGTGCGACGCGGCATCGCCACCTTCAGCACCCAGCGCTCCGGCATCGCCGCGGCCCTCGGCGCGACGTAGCGACAGGACAGACGAGCATTCGATGACTGGACGAACAGCGCCGCCGGCACGGTGATGAAGCTCCCGCGCGCGGCGCCCGGCGCCTGCCGAGATCGCTTGCCACGCGTGCCGTTCGGGCGCGACGATCGGCGCTTCATGAGACGCGCCGCCCTCCTGCTCCCGATCGCCCTCGTCGCCGCGTGCGCCGGCGCTCCGGCTCCCCAGCATGGCCCTGTCGCGCCGCTGCCTCCGGCGCCCCGCGCGGCGCGCGCCCAGCCCGCCCCCGCGGCGGCGCAGCCCGTGACCGCGCCGGAAGGGCTCTCCGCGGTGCTGCGGATCGCCGACCCGCAGCGGAGCTGGAGCCACGTCACGCAGCTCATGGCGAGCACGCCCTTCGGCGTGTTGCTGTTCAGCGCGGGCCCGATGGGTCCCGAGATGCTGCTCGAGCAAGCGCTGGGGCCGGCGCTCGCCGACGTGGTCGATCTGGACAAGCCGATCGACGTCGCCTGGTTCGGCATCACGGACCCGGAGCTGCGCCCCGTGGTCTCCCTGTCGGTCGCGGAGCAGGAGGTGTCGCGGCTGCACGAGCGCTTCGTGCTCGAGGAGCACCGAGGCATGCTGCGCGTGGAGCGCGCGCGCGACGCGGATCCCGACGAGGAGACACCGCGCCAGAGCTGCGCCTTCGAGCCCGGCGAGCGCCGGGGCGGCGCGCGCCTGCTCTGCGCCAAGGACGCGAAGGATATCGACGCCGCCGCGCCCTACCTCGTGGAGGTCGTGGGCCGGGAGCCGATCGAGGCGGACGCGCGGATCGAGATCATGGAGTGGACCCTCCGCCAGGTCATGAAGAGCCAGGACGACGCGGACGGCGACGACGGCCGCTCGGGGGCGCTGGGCCAGGAGATCGGCGACGCGTTCATGCGCGACCTCGAGAGCATGAGCATGGACCTCAGGTGGGGCCGCGCGGAGGTCGACATCGGCTTCAGCATGCGCTTCGCGAGCCGGCGCTCGCCCCTCACGCGGGCCTTCGCCCCGGCCGTGGCGCCGGACGCCGCCCCCCCGCCGGCCTTCCTGCGCCTGCCGGGCGACACGGCCGTCGCCTTCTACACGCAGGGCGCGTCGCGCGCGGAGCTCACCCCGCTGCGCGAGGCCATCTTCCCGGCGCTGCGCGACGACATGGTGGACGACGGCTACGACGCGGCGGCGTTCGATCGGCTCATCGAGCGCCTCGACACGCTGGCCCTCACGGGCGGCCCCATCGTGATGGGCGCGGGCGGGGATCGCGCGGCGGCGGAGCAGGCGCTCGCGGCCCACCAGCGCGGCAAGGGCGCAGCGCGCTCGCAGAAGGCGGTGCACCGCGCGCTGCAGAGCTGGATCCTTGTCGCGGTCGAGGAGCCGGCCCAGACCTGGATTTCGGGGATGAAGGAGCTGCTCCTGCTCGGCGAAGAGCTGGACAGGCTCAAGGCGAGCCCGGAGGCGGCCGGCGGCGCGGGCACGCCCGGCGGCGCGGGCACGCCCGGCGGCGCGCCGGGGGGCCGCGCGAGCAAGGACGAGGACAAGGAGCGCACCACGCCCGTGATCGTCCGCGCGCCCGCCACGCTGCCCGCGGGGACGCTGCACATCGAGCTGCGCTCCAGACCGCTCACGAAGGACGCCCCGCCCGCGCACACGACCCATTTCTACGTCGTGCCCGCCGGCCAGCGAACGTGGTTCGGGATCGGCGAGAACGACGCCGCCGTGGTGGCGCGGCTGCGCGTCGCCGCCGACCCGGGGCGCGACGAGCGCACGCTCGCCGCGGCGCCGGGCCTGGAGGCGCTGCGGCAGCCCGGGACGCTCGCCGGCGGGCTCTTCTCGCTGGCGGGCCTCGTGTTGCTGGCGGCGCGCGGGGACACGCCGGGGGCGATCGACGAAGCCGCCAAGGAGCTCGCCGGGCTCGCGACGCTGCCGGCGCGCGGCGAGGTCGCGATCCCGCTCGCGGTCACCTCCGAGGTGCTCGGCTCCGGCGCCGCCCGCGTCACCGCCCGCGTGCGGCTGCCCCTCGCGGCGATCCACGACGCGATCGCGCTCGGCTCGCGCTGACGCCGGTCCCCCTCGAGAGGCGCGCGGGCAGCGCTCGAGGCCGCCTCACATCGAGACGTCGATCGTGGGCGTCTGGTCCGTCGTCCAGGCGCTGACGCCCGGGGAGTAGGTCGTCTCCTCGTCGCCGCCCTGGCTCGTGTGGAGTCGGCGCGCTCGCAGCGACCGCGGCGCCGATGGGCAACATCAAGGCGGCGGCGCTCGAGGTCCGGCGGATGAGCACGCGTCGTTCGAGCTTCATGGCGAGTAGCGCGCCCGGAGCGCCTCGTCGAGGTCGGTCCAGAGGTCGTCGATCGACTCGAGGCCTATCGAGAGCCGGAGCAGGTTCGGCGGCGCCAGCGTGCGCGGGCCCTCGACGGTCGCCCGGTGCTCGACAAGGCTCTCGACGCCGCCGAGCGAGGTCGCGCGGAGAAAGACCTTCACGCGGCCGGCGGCGCGGAGCGCGTCCTCGGCGCCGCCCCGCACGAGGACCGAGAGCATCGACCCGAACCCGCCCTTCATCTGCCGCGCCGCCACCGGATGACCGGGGTGCGACTCGAGCCCTGGATACAGCACCCGCTCCACGCCGGCGTGGGCCGCGAGCCGGCGGGCGAGCTCCAGGGCGGTGGCGCTCGCCCTGCCGACGCGCACGAAGAGCGTCCGCATGCCGCGCAGCAGGAGCCACGCCTCGAACGGACCGGGGACCGCGCCCTGCACGCGACGGAGGTGGCGGATGCGCTGCCATGCCTCGTCGTCGCGCGCGGCCACGATCGCGCCGGCGAGGACGTCGCTGTGGCCGTTGAGCGCCTTGGTGGCCGCGTGCACCACGAGGTCGGCGCCGAGGACGAGCGGCTGCGTGTGGACGGGCGTGGCGACCGTCGAGTCGACGGCGAGCCGCGCGCCGCCCGCGCGCGCGATGTCGGCCGCGGCGGCGATATCGACAACGTCCCAGGTGGGGTTCGCGGGCGTCTCGATCCAGACGAGGGACGTCGGACCGCGCTGGACGGCCGCGCGGAGGGCGTCGAGGTCGGTCGCGTCGACGAGCTCGAGGTCGACACCCCATGTCGCGCACCACTCGGTCATCCAGAGACGGAGGCCATTGTACATCGCGCGCGAGGCGACGAGGCGCGCGCCCGGCCGCAAGAGCGCCTGCACCGCCGTGGTCGCGGCGGCCATGCCCGACGCGAACAGGCGTGCGTCGGCGCCGCGCTCGAGCTCCGCGAGCAGCCCCTCGGGCGCGCGGTACGTCGGGTTGTCGTCGCGCGTGTACTCGTGCGCGGCGGGCAGGCGGTAGCCCTCGTCGCGCGCGTATGTCGTGCTCGCGTGCAGCGGCGGCACGACCGCGCCGGTCGCGTCGTCGACGAAGTGGCGCGCCTGCGCGGCGAGCGTCTCGGGAGAGGTCATGGGCCCGAGGATAGCGCGGGCGCCGCGGCGCGCCCCAGGGGTGGATCGACCGGCGGGACGGTCGCCCCTCGGCTCAATCCACGCGGACGACGGCGACCTGCGCTATCGTGCCGGGGGGCTCGACGTCGACCGTCACGAAATGGCGCCCGATGCCGTCGAGCCGCTCGGGGATCGCGCCGCCGCCGCCCGAGATGTACGCCGGGATCCCCGCGTTCTCGAACGCATAGAACGAGTGGATGTGGCCGTAGAACGTGAGATCCACGCGCCCGTCCGCGAGCATCGTGAGGAGCTTGTTCGCCTCGGCGCGGCTCGCGAACGCGCCGTTGCGGGAGCCCACCGGGTCGAGGGGCGCGAGGTGCATCGTGACCACGTGCAAGAGCTCCTGCCCCTCGGCGAGCCAGCCGTCGAGCCACCCGTAGACGAGCGGATCGATCGTCGCGCTCGCCGAGTCGAGCATCGTGAACTGCACGCCCCGGAACACGAAGCGGAAGTTCCCCCGGCCAAACCACTCATGGTAGAGGTCGTCCCGCGTGCCGAGCTCGTGGTTGCCGAGCGTCGCATAGCAGGGGAAACGGAGCGTCTTCATCTCGCGCTGGAACCGCTCGAGCTGCTCGGCCGAGCCCTGCGAGGTGAGATCGCCGCTGATGAGCGCGAAGCGGACGCCCTCCGCCTCGTTCATCTTCGCGTAGATGTCCTGAACGCGGTCGATCTCCTCCTGGACGTCGGCGAAGACCGCGAACCGCCACGGCGCGCGCCGCGCCTCGTCCGGCGGGCGCAGCGAGAGGGTCGCCTCGGCGCCGGGCGGCAGGGAGAGGCGGAAGGTGCGCTGGGTCGGAAACGGCGCGTCGACGAGCTCCACGGGCACGCGCTCGTCCCCGACGCGGGCCGAGAGCTCGGCGTCGGCGAGCATGTTCTCGATCGTGACCGTCCACGGCCCGCCCGCCTCGTCGGTGAGGCGGATCGAGAGCGCGGGCGCGCTCGCCCAGAGCGAGAGCTCTCCCGGCTCGAGGCGGCGGATCGCCGCGAGCCCCTCGTCCACGGCGACGCGCGCCTGGCCCCGTGAGGCCTTTCCTACCTCCTGATCGCGGCGCGCGCGGCCCTCGGCCACGTCGAGGCAGGACAGGGCGAGCGGCGCGGTGAGGGCGAGCAGCGCGAGGAGAGCGTCTCTCGGGATCATGGCGAGTCTCCGGGGCGGAAGAGCAGCGACAGGCGCCCGACGTACGCGGAGCCCGCCTGCACGTCGGCGAGCAGTCCCCAGCGGGGCGAGGCGTAGAGCCGGCCCTGCAGGCCGAGGTGGCCCGGGACGCCGCTGCCGAGGCCGGGGATCTTCGCGCCGCCAGCGTACCCGTCGTGCCGGTGGCCGTAAACCACCTTGGCCTCGCCGCGCGGATACCCCGCGTGCCCGAGGTACATGCCGAAGGCGAAGTGGGGAATCAAGAGCTCGTTCCCCTCGAACGGCCGGCCGCCGTTGCGGTAGCCCTCGATCGCGATCCCCCACCCCATCTCCGCGAACGAGCCCCGCAGCGTGCGCCCGATGTGGGCGAGATCGAGCCGGCCCTGGAGGGTGACCTCGCCGGTGGTGATCGAGAAGTCGTCGGACGTGTAGCGGTGATGGGTGAGCGCGCCCTCGAGCTCGAGGAACGAGCCGTCCGCCGCGCGCGGGCCGTCCGGCGTGCCGGGGCCGATGAAGCGATGCGCGGCCTCGGCGCGGAGGCGCGCATTGTCGTCGTTCAGGCCAAACCAGCCGGAGCCCGAGAGGCGGAGCGAGCTCAGGCGCAGATCCATGCCCGGCACGAGAAACGTGCGGTAGGCGAACGTGGGGTCGTGGACGTAGGCCAATCCGATCTGCGTCTCGACCCAGGGCAGCGACGAGGGAGGGCTGCCGGTGCCGCCCTCCGGGGCGAGCACGCCATAGAGGTCCGCCAGAAGGGAGATCCCGAACAGGCCCACGCCCGTCACGGTGGCGAGCACGATCGGCGCGATGACGCGCCGCGAGGCCCCGGAGACCGCCGCGCCCGCGAGCCCGCCCACGGCGAGCCCGGCCCCCGCGCCCTCGAGCGCCAGGAGGGTCCACCCCGTGCGCGGCTCGCCCAGGATCAGGTGCCCGGTGCCGTGCGCGAGGACTCCGGGGAACACCGCGCCGGCCGCGGCGAGGGCGCGCCGCCCGGTGGAGACGTCCTTCCTCGCCGGCGCCGCGGTCGCCGGCGCCTCGCCCGGCGCGGTCATGGCGGGGGAGCCCGGCGCGGCCTCGCCCTCGCCCGCGTCGGCCTGGGCCGGCGCGGTCACGAGGAGGAGCAGCAGGGCGTGGAGATGGCCTGTCGTACGCGGGGGCCTCAGCATCGAGCTCTGCGTGGCGGACGTCTACCGTGGCACGGCCGCGCCGGATTTCTGGCGGTGGATGTGCTTTTCATCGTTTCTTGAGCCCATACGTTGCATCCAACAAGAAGGGAATATTCGCATGAGTACGGGTCGAACTTTACGGGTACCGGGGCTTCCGATCGTGTTGGCGGCGATCTTCTCTCCGCTCGTCGCCTGCTCGACGGACCCAGCGCCTCCGTCCGGCACCTCCTCCGACGTGCAGCAGCATCCTGCATCCTGCTCGTACAGAGTCACGACGAGCGTTTACGACGGGAGTCCGGACTACTGGGGCACGATCGGGATCGAGAATACCGGATCGACCGGCTGGACGAGGCCGGAGGTCGCGTTCGGGGTGCCGAGCGGCGCCACGTGCGATTATGACGAGGCGGGCTGGACCCACACGCAATCCGGGTCCACGTGCACGTATTCGAGGACCTCCAGCGTATCGGTGGGTCCGGGCGCGTCGTTCACGTTCCATTTCTCCACGACCTCGGCGGCCTCGTTCACCCCCTCGAGCATCGAGCTGACGGATCCGAGCTGTGACGGCGCCGGCTCAGCGAGCAGCGCCGGCTCAGGGGGCGGCGCCGGCTCAGGGGGCGCCACCGGCTCAGGGGGCGGCGCCGGCGCAGGGGGCGACACCGGCTCAGGGGGCGCCACCGGCTCAGGGGGCGGCGCCGGCGCAGGGGGCGACACCGGCTCAGGGGGCGACACCGGCGTGGTGTGGCGCACGGCCAGCCTGACAGAGTTCGAGTCGTACCCCGACCCAGGCAGCGAGGAGTGCATCAAATTCAACGGGTGCATGTGGGCAGGTCAGTTCGCGGCGCTCGAAGGGCAGCAGTCGGAGAGCTGGGTCCAGGAGCACAACATCGCGGCCGTCCACTCCAAGGACTTCGAGGCCTACAAGCTGAAGACCCTGCGTCTCCGGAAGGATGGCAAGGAGATCGACGTCACGGTGTACGACATGTGCGCCGACTCCGATTGCAGCGGGTGCTGCACCGAGAACGCCCGGCCCTCGGGATTCCTGATCGACATCGAGAAGTACACGGTCGAGCGGTTCGGGGTGCCCGCGGATGGCCAGGTCGAGTGGAGGTGCCTCGACTGCGACTGAGGCGTGCCTCTCCTGCTTCGGCCAACTACGCTCCTCGCTGCCGCTCGAGCCGCTCCCGCATCACGTTGGGGATCCTCCCCGCCGCCTCGATCGCCCTCGCGAGCGCCGCCTTCCCCTCCTCGTTTCGGCCGCGCCGCGAGCGCGCCCGCGCCCGCGCCTCGATGACCTCGATCTGCTCCTGCCCCACGAAATGGCGAGTGGACCGCTGCTCGAGCTCGTCCCATTCCTCGTCGCTCGCCTCCCGCGTCGCCAGGTCGATCATCGACCACAGCACCTCTTCCGCGGGGGTCATCGCCGTCTGTTCGCCCCCCGCCGCGGCGGCATTCGTCTGCTGAGC
The DNA here is from genome assembly GCF_051521365.1 of Sorangium sp. So ce590. Taxonomy (NCBI): domain Bacteria; kingdom Pseudomonadati; phylum Myxococcota; order Polyangiales; family Polyangiaceae; genus Sorangium; species Sorangium sp. So ce590. The sequence continues at coordinate 167,745 of NZ_CP150346.1, read as the reverse complement.
CCGGATGGGCTCGATGATCTCCCGCGCCCTGCCCTCTTCGCCCTGGTAAAGGAGCAGCCTCGCCTGAAGGAGCTGCACCACCGGCCGTATCTCCTCCCCCCGCCGCTGGCGCTCCAGCGACATGGCCCGCTCCACGTGCGGCACGGCCGCGTTCAGGTCACCCATCAGGTAAAGGTACTCGCCCAGGTTGAACTCGCTCACGAGCTCCACCGTCCCGAGACCCAGCTCGCGCGAGATGGTGAGCAGTCGACAGAAATCCAAGATCATCCCCGCGCTGTCCCCGAGACAGGCCCGCAGGAGCGCCCGGCCGTTGATCGCCGGTCCGAGGTGCAGGAGATCGCCGCGCTCCTCGCACATGCGAATCGCCCGATCCAGCACCGCGCCTGCCTCGTCCAGCTTGCCCAGCCCCGGGTAGATGAAGCCCAGGAGGAGCAGCGACACCACGAGCGTCTCGTAGCCCTCGTCGCCCACGCCTTCTGCCTGCGCCGCCGAGCGCTCGAACTGATGCGCCGCCTCCTCATCGCGGCTCTCGCGGTGGAGCGAGCGCGCCGCCGCCATCGAGAGCCGCGCCGCCAGCGCGGGCGGCAGATCACCGTGGACGAGCGCCCTCGCCTCCTCCACGCGCTGCTTGGATCGGCCGTAGTCGTCCATCCAATCGAGCGCCGTCGCCTCGTCGAGCAGGATCTCGATCTGCTCGATCACGTCGCCCTCCTCGACTGCCATCGCGCGCGCGCGATCGAGGTCCCCGAGCGCATCGTGGTAGCGACCCAGCCGGTAGCGCATCAGCCCCCGGCCCCGGTACGCCGTCCTCCGCCGCTCGCCGCGCTCCGTGGCCGGCTGCGCGAGCGCGCGGCTGTAGTGGAGCTCCGCCTCCACGTAGGCGTGCCGCCCCCGCGCCCGCTCGGCCATCGCCAGGTACGCCTCCTCCGCGACGTCCGCGAGCCCCGCCTCGGCCGCGTGGTGCGCGATCTTGAACCGCCGCTGCTCCCGGCCCTCGTGATTCGCCTCGCGGTGGTGCTCGTACGCCGCCTGGTGGATCCGCCGCCGCTCGGACTCCGCGACGTCCTGCGCGACGGCCTCCCGCACCAGCGCGTGCCGGAAGCGCAGCCCGCCCTTCCGATCGCCGACCAGCACCCCCGCCCTCAGCAGCCGCTCGGTCCCGACGCGCGCGTCGAGCGGGAAAGCCGCGCCCTCGCCGCGCTCGTCCAGGTGGCGCAGCACGCCCGCGATCTCGTCGATCGACACCTCGGCGCCGAGCAGCGAGACGAGCCGCGCGTGCGCCCCGAGCGCGGGCCCGAGCGCCGCGATCTCCGCCTGCGCCAGCGGATCGAGCGCCGGCAATGCGGGGAGCCGATCGAGCTCGTCGGTCGCCAGGTACCACGCGTCTCCCCGCGGGTGCCGGCGCAGGATCCCCTCGCGCTTGAGCCCGTGCACGAGCTCCACCAGCAGCAGCGGCACCCGCTGTGAGCGCTCGAGCAGGCGCTCGATCGCCGGCTCCGGCACGTCCCGCGCGGGCAGGAGCAGCCGCCGGCACAGCGCCCGCGCGCTCTCGTCGTCCAGCGGATCGAGCCGCAACACCTCGCGCCGGGCGGCGCGCTCGCCCCAGGAAGGGTGCGCCTCGGCGAACGCCGGGCGCCCCATCGCGCAGATCCACAGCGGCGTGGCCTCGTCCGCCAGCGCCGCGTACTCGAGCGCCGCGAGCGTCGCGTCGTGGGCGAAGTGCGCGTCGTCGAGGATCACGATCACGGGCGACGCGGCCGCGCGCCGCCGCAGGCACTCGCCCGCCGCCCGCACGCGCGCCGAGCGCAGCGCGCCGGGCGCGGCCCGGAGCGCCTCGAGCTCGGGGAAGACATCGACGCCCGTCTGCTCGTCCACCCACCCGAGCGCCATCGCGATCCCCGAGCAGAGCTCCTCGCCGAGCGCGGGGCCGAGCCGCTCCGCGAGCGCCGCGCGGACGCCGCTCTTCGGGGGCTCCTCGGGCATGCCGAGCGCCTCGCGCACGAGCTCGTGGAGCGTCGCGTCCGAGGCGGCGCTCGTCGGCTCGTGCCCGCGGAGGTCGATGATGTGGGCGTGCGGCAGGTGCTCCCGCAGCTGCTTGCCGAGCTCGACGAAGAGACTGCTCTTCCCGTGGCCGGGCCCGCCCGTCACGGAGACGACCGTGGGATGCTTCAGGCGGAGCGCCTCCTCGGCGCTCTCCAGGAGCTGATCGAGGATGTCGCGACGGCCGACGAACGCGCCGGGGCGCGTCGCTTCCCGCGACTGGTCCTCGATGCCCGGCGGGAGCTCGTCGCTCGCTGGGGCGCGCGACGGCTCCGGGAGCGCGGCCGATGCCTCGGGCGTGAGGAACGGCCCGGGCGGCCCGGCGGCGGAGGGCCACCGCTCGGCGCGCGAGAAGAGCGGGCTCAGGAGCCGCCGCGCCCCGTCCGGGCGCGCCTGGATCGACACGGGCGCGAGATCGATGAGGACCCGCGCGCACGTCCCGCGTCGGAGCAGCTCGTCGGCCGCGCGCCGCGCGCGGTACGCGGGGCTGGCCGCGCCCTCCTGGGGGAACGCGCCCACGTAGCGCGCGCCGGAGGCGTGCGCGAGCTCGCCGCCGAGCGCCCGGAGCCTGCGCTGCACGGCGACGCGATCGGCCGCGCTCTCGAAGAACAGGAGCCCCATCACGCGGCGCTCGATGCCGGCCACGGAGCGCGGCGCCTCGCGCGCGCTCGTCGTGAGCTCGTCCCGGAGCGCACGCTCCAGCGCCACGCGGAGCTCGGTCGCGCTCGCGAACCGCTCGCTCCGTTCCTTGGCCAGGCAGCGGTGCACCACCTCCTCGACCGCCCGCGGCACGGCCACGCTGGCCGAGAGGCGCGGCGGCCTGCGGCTCCGGTGGTCCTCCAGCACCGCCGCGCGCGGCCCCCAGAACGGGGGTCGGCCCGCGAAGAGCTCGTACAGGATGACGCCCATCGCATAGATGTCGGCGCGCGCGTCGAGGTCGACCCCCCCGGCGGACTGCTCCGGCGCCATGTACTCGGCCGTCCCCACGGCGAGATCCTCGTCCTGCCCGTCGTAGCGCCGCCCCACGACGCGGGAGATACCGAAGTCGATGAGGGTCGCCTTCGCCTCCTCGGCGAGGATGTTCTCGGGCTTGAGGTCGCAGTGCACGTAGCCGCGCGCGTGCACGGCCTCGAGGGTCGAGAGCGTCGCGAGCCCGAGCCGGGCGGCCTCCTCGAGCTTCGGCGCCGGCCGCGCCGCGAGCCGGGCGGCGAGCGTGGGCGCGGCGATGTGCTCGATCACCGCGTAGGGCGAGCCGTCCTCCAGCGCCCCCCACCCGTGCACGGCCGGCACATGGGGGGCACCGACGGCCGCGAGCGCCTCGATCTCACCCCGGAGGCGCTGGCCTGCGCCGCGCCGATCGACGCGCGCGAGCTTGATGGCCACGCGCGCCCCGCCGCTTTCGGGCTCGGCCTCGAAGACGAGACCGAAGCCGCCCTGCCCCAGCGTCCTGCGGGTCCAGTAGCCGGGGAAGCGAGGCAAGGCGACGGGGACGATCGCCGTGATGTCCGGAGGGATCGACGACTGCCCGGCGGGCGGCCGGGCGGACAGCGTGCACTCGGGGCACGCGCCCTGGTTCCGCCGCCCGCAAGCCGGACAGCGCCCCGCTTCCCTCGTCGGGCGTTCCGGCTCCTCGTCTCGCAGCGCTTCCGAGCGCATTCACGCTCCTAGGGGGAGGGGGCGGGCGTCAAGAACGTGGTCATCACCTGGTCCCAGCGTTCCCAAGGCGAGACCGAAGGATTCTTGAGACACCCCCTGTAGAAGCCGTTCGTGTTGTCCGACCCGTTGCACACCGTCTCGCAGGAGCCCACGATCACCATGGGACCACACTGCTGAACGGTTGTCGCCCCGGTCACCGGGTCGACGCTGAGGTGGCCGACCGCACAGTCGCGTTGCACCTGGCGCGCGCGCGCGATGCTTCCTGCGTCTGATGAGTAGCAGGCCCGCAGAAAGGGTGCCTCCGTGTTGGCGAACACGTTGCCCCAGAACGCGCCCTCCCTCACCGGATAGGCCGCGCGCTCCGCCGAAGTCGACGTCATCTCGTTGTTGCGCAGGGAGATGCTCACCGAGATACCGTACCAGTTCATCCGCGCGGCGAGGCAGGCCGTGATCTGGCTCTGAACATATGTGTTGTCGCTGTAGGCGGTGCCGAGGGGGGTGGTCGGCCACCAGTGCGCGTAGCCGAGGTCGCCGCGGTACACCTCCTGGCGGACGACCCCGGCGCTGTCGGTCCACGAGAACGAGAACATCTGGTCGGGGCGCAGCGCACAGCTCACGACGTAGCGCAGAACCTCCCTCGACGCTGTGCCATTCGCTCCCGGATTCTTGATGGCCGACAGCGCGTTGAGGCTCAGCGCGTTGAGGCTCAGCGCGTTGAGGCTCAGCGCGTTGAGGCTCAGCGCGTTGAGGCTCAGCGCGTTGAGGCTCAGCGCGTTCGGCAAGTAGCCGTTGTTGCTTTCGATCGCGCTCTCGGCCTCAGCGAGCAGCGCCTCCGACTCCTCGTCGAGCTCGGCGCCGATGCAGGCGGTGGTAACCAGAGGTACTACGAGAAGAGCAACGAGACGCGTACAGCAAAGTTCCATGACGGTCTCCACCTTTCATCGCGGGTTTTTGGAACGAGGTCGAGCTATGGGAAAGTTTAAGTTACCATTTGGAAACGCTCCTGTGTATGCCTTCTTAACAACTTTATAAAAACTATTACCCGATCAGAAAACTATTGCTTTATTAAACTCACGCAGCTCGCGCAACGCACGCGCAGGTGGTGCGACGTCAACACACCATGCGAAGAGGCGACATGACCGACGACGACGAGGCCGAGACCAGAACCTTCTTGTATTCTGAAAGGCTCGCCGCGCGCGGCGAGCTCCCGCCGGGCACCCTGGCCGGCGAGTACATCCTCGAGGAGTTCATCGCTCGAGGCGGCTGCGGCGCGGTCTATTCGGCGCGGCACAGCCGCTCGGGGAGGCGGGCCGCTGTCAAGGTGCTGAACGAGGCGGTGGCCCACTCGCCCCGCGTGCTCGAGCGGTTCGCGCGCGAGATCGAGGTCCTGCGCAGGATGTCCCACCCGAACATCGTCGAGATCTACGAGGTCGACAAGCTCGACGATCACCGGCCCTTCTATGCGATGGAGCGCCTCGAGGGCCAGACGCTCGACGCCTTCATCAAGGCCGAGACCCGGCTCGCGCTCCGCGATGTGCTCGAGCTGATGGAACCTGTATGCACCGCGCTGGGCGCTGCGCACGCAGCGGGGATCATCCACCGGGATGTCAAGGCGAGCAACATCTTCATCAGTTCGGGCCAGCCGCGCACCGTGAAGCTGCTCGATTTCGGCATCGCGAAGATGCTGGCACCCGAGGAGAGCTCGACCTGGTTCACCACCGCCGGACGTATGCCCGGGACACCATCGATCATGGCCCCGGAGCAGATCCTTGGCGGCCCCATCGATGCGCGTGTGGACATCTATGCTCTCGGGGTACTTCTCCATCGCATGCTGGTAGGTCGATTACCATTCCACACACATGACACGGACGAGATGGTGCGGAAGCATCTGGAGGAGATGCCGCTGCCCCCGAGCGTGCGGGTCCCGCTGCCTCCCGAGCTCGACGCGGTGGTGCTGCGGTGTATGGAGAAGCAGCGGGAGCGGCGCTACGGCTCGGTCGAGGAGCTGATGCGCGCGCTCAGCGACGCCATCGGCGGACCGTCGTCGGCGGTGTCGAGCCGTCCCGAGCCGAGGCTGCCGGCGGTGGCGGTCTACCTGGAGGTGCGGACGCGCGGCGGCGCCGACGAGCTCGACGAGGCGCTGGCGGCCGATATCGGGCAGGTGCTCGACCTCACCGAGGCGCAGCTCGCGCGCGCGGGCTTCATCCTGGCGTCGATCACCGGCAACGAGGTGCTCGGGGTGCGCCTCCTGCCGAGCGCCGCGATCGAGGAGCGGCGGGAGCGACGCGCGGCGCTCGATGCCGCGGCGGCGCTCCACGAGATGCTTGTCCAGCGCCCGGACGCGGACGCGCGCGTGCACGTCAACGTGTGCGTCCACGCGGACGAGGTGCAGGCGCGCCCCGGGCCGCAGCCCGAGATCACGGGGGGCGCGCTGATGAACGCGGGGCAATGGGCGCCGGCGGGCGAGGTGCACGGCGTGTTCGCGACGCCGAGCGCGACCGCCGGCCTGACGATCAGCATCCCGGCAGACCCGACGCCCGTTCGATGACGGCGGTGACGGCGCCCCGCTTGCGTCGCCCGCCCGTTCCTCGGTCCCTCTCCATCCAGGACGGCTCCCATGGCAAGGGCCGCTGTTCTCCAGTGAGCCGCTCGGCCGCCTCGCCGCGGGAGAGCGCCGCATGGTAAGAGAGCGCCCCCATGGCGAGCCGCTTCTACGTCACGACGCCCATCTATTACATCAACGACGTCCCGCACCTCGGCACCGCCTACACGACGATCGCCGCGGACGTGCTGTGCCGCTATCACCGGATGCGCGGCCACGAGAGCCGCATGCTCACCGGCACGGACGAGCACGGCCTCAAGATCCAGCGCGCCGCCGAGGCGCGCGGCGTCGCGCCGGGCCCCCACGCCGACGAGATCGCCGCCGTCTTCCGGGCCACGTGGCCGAAGCTCGGCTGCGCTCCGGATGACTTCATCCGCACGAGCGAACCGCGCCACAAGCAGGCCGTGCAGGAGCTGTGGCGCCGCATCCAGGCGCGCGGGGACATCTACCTCGGCCACTACGAGGGGCTCTACTGCGTCGGGTGCGAGGCCTACTATACCGAGAAGGACCTGAAGCAGCCCGGCAACGTCTGCCCGCTGCACCACAGGCCCGTCGAGAGCGTCAAGGAAGAGAGCTATTTCTTCCGCCTGTCCAGGTACGGAGACGCGCTGCTCGACTACTACAAGCGCAACCCGACCTTCGTGCAGCCGGCGAGCCGCCTGAACGAGGTGACGAGCTTCGTGCGCGAGGGGCTCCAGGATCTGTCGGTCTCCCGCACCACGTTCCAGTGGGGCATCCCCGTCCCCGGCGACCCGAAGCACGTCATGTACGTCTGGTTCGACGCGCTGGCGAACTACCTGACCGCCCTCATGGCCCCCGAGGACAACACGCGCTTCTGGCCCGCGGACGTGCACCTCGTCGGCAAGGACATCCTCCGCTTCCACGCTGTCTACTGGCCGGCATTCCTGCTCTCGGCCGGCTACGGCGAGGCGGAGCTGCCGCGCCAGGTCTTCGCCCACGGGTTCCTCACCTACAGCGGACAGAAGATGTCGAAGACGCTCCGCAACACCATCAGCCCCGTCGAGGTGGCGGAGGCCCTCTCCGAGGCGGCGGCCGCGGCCCTGCCCGGCGGTCCGGGCGCCACGGCCGGCGCGCCGCCCGTCGGGGTGGACGTGGTGCGCTATTGCCTCATGCGCGCGATCTCGTTCGGTCAGGACGGGGATTTCAGCATCCAGGACCTGCTGTCGCGGTATGCCTCGGAGCTCGGCAATGCGCTCGGCAACCTGCTGAACCGGGTGCTCCCGTTCGCCGACGAGGTCCCCGAGAAGGGGGCGCCGGGCCCGCTCGAGGAGGAGCTCAGGAGCGCGCAGCAGCAGGCCTCGGCGGCCGCGGCGGGGGCGTTCGACGCGCACCTGCCGACGCGCGCGCTCGACGCGATCTGGACGGTGGTCGCGGCGGCGAACCTCTACGTCGACAAGGCCGCTCCGTGGGTGGCCAAGAAGACCGACCCGAAGCGCCTCGGGACGATCGTCGGGACCCTGATCGAGCAGCTCGGGGCGATCAGCCTGATGATCTCCCCCGTGATGCCGGTTGTGGCGAGCAGGATGCGCGAGCAGCTCGGGCTGCCGCCGATCGCGCCCGAGGTGGGCAGCGATCAGTGGCCGTTCAACGCCCCTGCGCGCAGGCCCGGCGAGAAGCTCCGCAAGGGCGCGCCCATCTTCCCGCGCCTCGAGAAGGAGAAGGAGGCCGAGCTGCTCGCCCGGTTCGCCCCGCCGCAGCCGGACGTCGAGACGGCCCAGGCCATCCCCGAGGCGAAGGGCACTCCGGAGGCGAAGGGCACTCCGGAGGCGAAGGCCGCTCCGGAGGCGAAGGTCACGCCCGAGGCGAGCGGCGGCGCCGAGGCGGCCGCCCAGCCGGCACACCAGGCCAAGACGCCTGTAGCGTTCGACGATTTCGCCCGGCTGGACCTCCGGATCGGCGTGGTCACGAGCGCCGAGCGCGTGAAGAAGAAGGACCGGCTGCTCGAGCTGCGCGTGGACACCGGCGACGGCGCGCCCCGGCGCATCATCTCGGGCATCGCGGCGAGCTACGCCCCGGAGGAGCTGGTCGGCCAGCGGGTCGTCGTCCTCTGCAACCTGCCGCCGCGCGACTTCGGCAAAGGGCTCGTGTCCGAGGGCATGCTGCTGACCGCCGAGGTCGCGGGGCGAGTCCGCACCCTCACGGTCGACGGCGCCGCGCCGGGCACACCGGTGCTCTGACACCGCGCGTGGCCGCCGCGCCGCAATCGTGCTTTCCGCGGCGGCGGGCGGGGGCCTCCCGGGGAAGCCGGTCCGCGCGCCGGGGGACATGCTAGCCTTGCTCGATGCGTAGTCGCCTTGGCTCGAGGAGGCGGTGAGCATCTCGCTGCGGGGACGCGAGGCCGTGGCCCTGGCCATGGCGGTCGCGGCGCACCTCGCGATCCTCGCCGCGCCGACGCCCGACCGGCCCCCCGAGGCCCCGGCCGGGCCGCCGGCGCTCGTGGACGGCATCGAGCTCGAGCTCGAACCGCCCGCCTCCCGGGGCGCCGCGGCGGCGCCGGCCGGAGGCGAGGCGGTCGCGAGCGATCCGGAGGAGGCCGGTGAGGTCGGCAAGGCCGCTCCCGCCGAGAAGACGCAGGCGCCCGCGCCGGGCGCCGCAGCCGCCAAGGTCGCCTCGACCGAGCGCGCCAGGCCGGCGCCGGCCGCGCCTGAAGCGCCCGCCGCCGAGCCGAGGGCGGCGCCGGAGGCCGAACCGCCGGAGGCCGCGGCGCCCGCCGCCGAGGCGGCCGGGCCTGCGGCCGAGGCGTCCGGGCCCGTGGCCGAGGCGCCGGGTGCCCCGACAACAGCGCCGCCCGGTGGCGAGTACGGCGGGCCGCCCCCCGCGGCGGGCGGGGACGTCGCGCTCGCGCCCGGGATCGGGACGCCCCTCTGGACGGTGCCCGGCCTGCTCCCCGGCCCCGACGCGCCGCGCGCCGCCCCGACGGCCGCGCCGCGCGCTCTGCCCGTGGATCCGGCGATCGCGGGCAAGGTGCTGACCGAGACGCTGCACGGCAAGGACAGGAGCGTGGGGATCAGCGTCCCGGCCGCGGGCGTGGTGGCGAGCACCCTGGCGGACACGGTGCGCTCCTCGACCGCGCCCCTCGACGCGCGCGCGACCTTCGAGGTCAAGCTCGGCGCCGACGGCCAGGTCCTCGGCGTCCGGCTGGTGAGCGCGTCGGCCGGCGACGGCCCCACGTGGGATCGCATCGTGGACGCGGCCAAGGGCGCGCTCGCGGGGGGCGCGCTGCAGATGGGGTCTGACCGGCAGCCGGTGACCGTGACGGTCAAGGTCCAGTCCAAGGTGCAGTATCCATCCGGCAGCAGGAAGAAGCCCAAGCCGGAGCTCGTGTGCGCCGAGGAGGTGCTCGAGCAGATCGCTCAGGCGATGGAGAACCCGAACATGCTCGGCGATCGGCGCGGCCTGGGCGGCGGGGCGCCGCCGGCGGCCGACATGGATGAGGAGGAGAGAAAGAGGCTCTTCTGCATCCCTATCGGGCTCCGCATCAACGCCGATCTATCCGATGTAGGGGCGCACAGGGTCAACGTGGTCTCGGCGTCGTTCGCGGTGAAGCGCGAGGGCGAGCGCGCCCTGCCGCACGAGGACATCCTGCCGGTCGACACGCGCGTGCCGTGGGCGCCCAAGGACCCGAAGAAGGTGAAGCCTCCGCCGCGCCCGAAGAAGAAGTGGAAGAAGAAGAAGGGGCCCTGAGCCCGCGTCCAGAACGTCGCCGGGGGACCGCGGCGATGGGCGCGACCCGTCTTTTCTTGGAGGCACGTCCACCCGGAGACGGGTGCCACCCATCTTTTCTTGGGTACGGACCGGTGGCCTGGGTAACGGTTCAGACCGGGAGCCTGGGTAGCACCCGGACAAACCGGGAGCTTAGGTGACACATGTCGTAGAGGACCGGCGACGGAGGATCGCTGGTGCCCTGGAAAGAGACATGTTCAGTGGACGAGAGGCTTCAGTTCATCGCGCAGGTCAACGAGTCGGACGAGACGTTCGCGGAGCTGTGCCGGCGGTTCGGCATCAGCCGGAAGACGGGGTACAAGTGGGTGGAGCGCTACGAGCAGGCCGGGCCTCGCGGCCTGGAGGAGCGGCGGCCCGTGGCGCACACGTTTCCGCATGCAACGCCTGCAGAGGTCGTCGATGCGCTGCTCGCGCTGCGGAAGGATCGACCCACGTGGGGCCCGAAGAAGCTGCGCGCCCGGCTGGAGAGCCTGGGCATCAATGGGCTGCCGGCGACGAGCACCATCGGCGAGCTGCTCAAGAAGCACGGGCTGATTCGGCCCCGTCGGCGCCGCGTGGTGACGCCGACGTCAGCGATGCCGTCGACGCTGGCTCCTGCGGAGCAGCCTAATGACACGTGGTGCGCCGATTTCAAAGGGCATTTCGCACTCGGCGATAAGACCCGGTGCTACCCGCTGACGCTGACGGATCAGGCGTCGCGGTACTTGCTCAAATGTGAGGGCGTGGCGACGCCCGACCATGCCTCGGTACGACCCCACTTCGAGCGCGCGTTCCGCGAGTTCGGTCTGCCGAACCGTATCCGCTCGGACAACGGCCCGCCATTCGCCACGCTGGGCGTCGGTGGGCTCTCAGCGCTGTCGGTGAGCTGGATCAAGCTCGGCGTGTCTCCCGAGCGCATCGAGCCCGGTAAACCGCAGCAGAACGGCCGCCACGAGCGCATGCACAAGACGCTGAAGGCGGAGGCGACCTCGCCGCCAGAAGCCACGCTCGCGGCGCAGCAGCGCGTCTTCGACCGTTTTCGGCATGAGTACAATGACCAGCGCCCCCACGAGGCGCTCGGCCAGAGGACGCCGGCTTCGCGCTACACGCCGTCGCGCCGCTCGATGCCGAGCAAGCCCTCGTCGCCGGAGTACCCGGATACAATGGCCGTTCGACGCATCGGCACCACGGGACAGCTGCAGTTCGGGGGCGCGTCCACCTTCGTCTCCACGCTGATCGCCAGCGAGCCCGTAGGGCTGCTGCCGATCGCGGACGACATCTGGGAACTGTACTACGGCCCTGTTCTGCTCGCGCAGGTCACCCTGAAGAACAAGGAGGTGCAGTTCTCCAAGAGGCGGTGACCTGCGCGCTCGCACGCCGGACCGTGAGGAGAGGCTCGTGTGTACCGAGACCGCGGGGAGTGGTTCGTGTATAGATCCTGGTGGTCCGAGAGAGCGCGGCGAGCGTGTCGCGTCGACAAGGATCCGGCCCCTGTTTCCAGTCCTCCCGGAGCACGGGGCCGTGGCTCGAGGAAGTGTCACCGCGGCTCCCGGTCTGAAGTGTTACCAGGGCTCCGCTCGTACCTTGGAGGCACGTCCACCCGGAGACGGGTGCCACCCATCTTTTCTTGGAGGCACGTCCACCCGGAGACGGGTGCCACCCATCTTTTCTTGGAGGCACGTCCACCCGGAGACGGGTGCCACCCATCTTTTCTTGGAGGCACGTCCACCCGGAGACGGGTGCCACCCATCTTTTCTTGGAGGCACGTCCACCCGGAGACGGGTGCCACCCATCTCCCGCGTGGACGCGCCGGCTCACGCGGATGGGTTCACGGCATGCCGACCGCCCCGGGCGGGGGCACCGGGACGGCTTCGGGCTTCCTGGCGGGGGCTCTTCGACGGGGCCTCGCGAGGTCGTCGACCATCGCGACGTAGGGCGCCAGCAGGAACGCGGCCAGCGCCTCGCTCCCCGGGATGTCCGGATCGGCGTGGCCCTCGATCTTCTGGATCAGGCTCCGCAGCGCATCCCGGGCGGCGCTCCACTGCGGCCGGCCATCGGTCGGCCCGCCATCGTTTGCGATGACAACGGCCGTGAAGCCGTAGGCCTCGCCGAAGCGCGCGTGGGCGGCGACGAGCTGCCGAACATGCCGCGTCCCGCCGAATCCCGCGATCACCGCCTGCGCGCGCTTCTCCTCCAGCGTCTTCATCCGCTGCACCATCGCGGCCCACTGGACCCGCGGCCGGCGCGTGATGAAGCGAAGCCCCTCGGGCGCCGGGAAGAGCTGCGCGTAGAGCCAGCGCGCCTCGGACGGCGACGGCGTCTCCCCGTCGTCGGAGAGCCCGGCGGCTCCCGCGTTCCACTTCTCGAACGCGCGCCATCGGTCGTCGCTGTCGGTGTTCGCCGCACCCCGCTCGGCCTCGCTCGTCGCCGAATGGCGCTGGTCGGCCTGCGCGCTCGCCCGCACGCCGCGGAACCCCTGGAGCTCTGTCGCGGCCGCGTCGAAGCGCCTCCACGGCCTGTCGATGTGCGGCGGCAGCGCCGCGAGGGGCTCGACCCCCTTGGGCAGCGACGCGTCGCCCTCCCTGCGCTTACCGCCCTTCGGCCGAAGCACCGCCGCGATCCGCGCGCTCACCTGATCTCGGAGCCCGATCACGTCGTCCGCGACGAGCTCCGGGGGGAGGACCATGGTCGAAAATGATTCACTCACGGGGAAAACCTCCTGCGATGTCTCATGGGATCTGGCCTGCCGCCGCGGCGGCACGCCGTCGTTGCGGGGCGGCGGAGCGGCAACAGACGTGCCTCCGCGAGGTGCACCGGAGGTCCCGGCGCAGCGGCTCGAGACGGCGAGGAGGGGAGCGCAACGCGCTGCCATGAACCGCAACGGATTGCGCCGTTGCGCAACGCTTCCGCCGGCGCGTCACGACGCGTTTGCACGTCGAGCACCGCATGCGGGCCTTGCCGGCACCGAGGGACTCCATGAACCGGCCGCGCCACGTCCGAGGGGACGCGTCCTACGGACGGCCGCATCGCGACGGCGCGGAACGCCGCGCCGGGCCGGGTCGCAGGGCCGAATGCGCCGCGACGGCTGACCCGCGGAAGGTGCGCGAACATCTCCTATCCGCGGCCCAACAGCCGCATCAGGGCAAGCGCCCAGGCGGCTCACTCGGGAGAGCGGAAGGTCTCGAGCCCGATGTCCTTCTCGCTCCCGATCCGCAAGTTGACGAGCGTCGAGACGCCGTCCGCGGCCCCCGTGTCGCCGGGGCTCGCGGGCCCGATCGTCAACGCGAGACCCAGGGGGAATGCCATGATGCATGGATCGAGGCCGTTGCTCCTCCGCTTTCAATCGTTCATGCAGTCGAAGCTCCCCACGAGGTCGACGCCGGAGGGCAGCGTGTTCGCGCCTGAATCGCCGCGGCAAAGGACCACGCGCCCGCGCCGCACGAACAGGTCGAGGCCCCGAAAGCGCTCCACGATCCGAGACGAGTCTCCCCCAGGTTTCGAGCCGTCCTCGCCCTCACGGAAAGGTTCCTCGCCAGGACCTCCGTCGTGAGGAATCGCCGGGAGCTGCCGCCGGCAGAGAGACGATGCCAGGATATCCGGCCGGGGATGGCGCGCTTGATGAAGCGCGATCCGCAGGCCCCGGGGGCGCAGCGCAGAGGCCGTGAGCACGGCAGAGCCCGCCAGTCCAAACGGGGACGAGAGCAAAAAAGCCTTGCCAACCCGCGATGACCGCGCCGATGATGCGCGTGAATCAGGAGGAGCGCGCCGCTCCCCACGTGGAACAGCGCGAAGCGCCGTGCACGGCGTGAACGGAGCGGAGCTTCCCGAGGGGTCGCTCGTCGGAGGCGCCGTGGGGCGGCCCGCCGGCTGGCGAGATGGGCGCCGCTCCACGGAAACCGCGTGGCGCAGGCGCGGCGGCGGCCGCGAGAGAAGCGCGCACCCCGCCGGCACCCGATGCACCCGGGCCGCAGCGCTGATGTCTGTAGGCCTCTATCGCCCCGCCGCGGAGCCGCTGTGACGCGCGAAGTCGCCGGAACGAGCCGGCGCCGCGCGCGGAGAGGCGTGCACAACGCTTGCAAGGGCGGCGCTGCGAAGCCCGGGTTGCAGGAGGAGCCGCCCAGTTGAGGCCGATCCGAATTCGGCCGGCCGCCCATCGAAAAGTCCACCGATGGCGTCCGGCGGAGAATATAAGACGGCCCGGGATTCCACGCCGCTCCCCCCACATCGAGGACGCGGTGTTTTCCCCAACGTGCCTGCGCGCCGGTGCAGCCGACGGCCGCTCGCCCAATGCACTTCAAAGGTGATCCTGCGCATGAGAGCCCATTTCCCCCCTCGATGGTTCTGCGGCGCCGCCGTGCTAGCGGCGGCGGCGTGGGCCGCGCCAGCGTCCGCCCAGGAGGCGGGACCGGCGCGCGGCCTGGCGCTCAACCGCTTCAACCCCGCGCCCGCCGGCGACCGGATGTTCAGCGTGCCGTCGCCGTACGCGGCCTCGCCGCACCAGGACGGCAGCCCGACGCTCCACCTCGCGCTGCTCGGCGACTACGCCCACAACCCGCTCGTGCTCACGCGCGTGGGCACCGACGACCACCTCGGCGCCATCGTGGGCCACCAGCTGTTCCTGCACCTCAACGCGTCGCTCTCGCTCTGGGACCGGCTGCACATCAACGTCGACGCCCCGCTCGCCGTGCTGCAGGAGGGCGATAGCCCGGCAGCCGAGGGCCTCTCGTTCGCCTCGCCGAGCGGCGCCCAGCTCGGCGACCTCCGGGTCGGGCTGCGCCTGCGCCTGGTCGGCGAATACTTCGACCCGTTCCAGCTCGCCGTGGGCGGCTTCGTCTGGCTGCCGACCGGCGGCGGCGAAGGCTCGTTCGTGGGCGAGGACTCGGTGCGCGGCATGCCCCAGCTCATCGCCGGCGGCCGGATCCCGGGCTTCGTCTGGTCGGCCGCGGCCGGCGTCGACCTGCGCCCCGCGCAGACGTTCGCGCAGGTGCGGCAAGGCCTGATGTTCAACGGCGGCGCGGGCGTCGGCCTGCTGCTGCTGCCCGAGGAGCAGCTCCAGATCGGGCCCGAGGTGACCGTGTCGACCGTGCTGGAGGAGCCGGAGGCGCGCAACACGAACGTCGAGGCCCTGCTCGGCGTGCGCTACCGCTTCGCGCCGACGCTGCGCGACTTCGAGCTCGGCGTCGCCGCCGGCCCCGGCTTCACGTCGGGCATCGGCACCCCGGACTTCCGCGCCATCGCGATGCTCGCGTACTCGCCCGAGGTCCGGCGCGAGGACCCCGACCGCGACAAGGACGGCATCCTCAACGCGCAGGACGCCTGCCCGGACGTGCCCGGCGTCCGCGACGACGATCCCAAGAAGAACGGCTGCCCGCCCTCGGATCGCGACGAGGACGGCTTCCTCGACCGCGTCGACGCGTGCCCGGACACGGCCGGCATCGCGAACGACGACCCGAAGAAGCACGGCTGCCCGCCGCCAGGGGACCGCGACAAGGACGGCATCACCGACGACGTCGACGCGTGCCCGGACGAGGCCGGCCCGAGCAACGAGGACCCGAAGAAGCACGGCTGCCCGCCGCCGCCGGACAAGGACGGCGACGGTGTGATCGACGCGGAGGACGCCTGCCCCGAGATCCCCGGTATCCGCACCTCGGATCCGGCGACGAACGGCTGCCCCGGCGATCGCGACGGCGACACGGTGCGCGACGATCAGGACGCGTGCCCCGACGAGAAGGGCAAGCCCAACTCGGATCCGGCGAAGAACGGCTGCCCCGTCGCGGTGCGCGTGACCGAGCAGGAGATCGTCATCCTCCAGCAGGTGCAGTTCGACACCGGCAAGGCGACCATCAAGAAGGCGAGCGACGAGCTCCTCGAGGAGGTCGCGGGTGTGCTGAAGGAGCACCCGGAGATCACCAGGATCGAGGTGCAAGGGCACACTGATCCGCGCGGCGGACGCGCGTACAATATCAAGCTCAGCCAGGCGAGGGCGGAGTCGGTCACGAAGGCGCTGGTCCAGCGCGGCGTCGAGGCCGATCGGCTCGCGTCGAAGGGCTACGGGCCCGACGTCCCGATCGCGGACAACGACACCGACGAGGGACGCCAGACGAACCGCCGCGTGCAGTTCAAGATCCTCGAAAAGAAGCCGAAGCAGCAGCAGGAGGCGCCGTGAAGAGACGTTACGCGATAGGTGGTCTAGTCGGGCTCGCCTGGGTAGGCGGGCAGGGCGGCACCGCGCACGCCGCGCCCGAGCTGCGCGTGCAGGTCGACCAGCGGGGCGACTTCGCCCTGATCGGGAACACGCTGGGCAACGAGTGCGGCAGGGACGACATCGACCCGCCCCTGGTGGGTGATGTCGGCCCCTGCGGGAACAACACGGGCGACAGCGCGCCCGATACCTACTGGCGCGCCGACTCGCCCGCGGAGGGGGACGCGGAGGCGAGCACCAGCATCACCGCCGCCCAGGCGCGCAGCACCGCGGTGCTCCAGCTGCCGGCCGGCGCGGCGGTCACCCACGCGTACCTGTACTGGGGCGCGCACCTCGGGACCACCGGGGACGCGGATACGGCCGTCACCCTGGAGCGGCCCGGCGCGAGCGGCTTCGCCGAGGAGGTGACCGCCATCGACAGCGTCGAGACGATCAGCTCGGGCCGAGTCTACTACCAGTCGGTCGCGGACATCACCGCCCTCGTGCAGGCGCGAGGGCCCGGCGCGTACCGGGTGAGCGGCGTCGACAGCGCGAGCTTCACGAACAACAACTTCGACAACCACTTCGCCGGGTGGTGGCTGGTCGTGTTCTACGAGCTCGCCTCCGAGCCGCCGCGCAACCTCGCGCTCTTCGACGGCTTCGACACGGTGGCCAGCGGGTCGGCCCGGGAGGCCACCCTGGACGGGTTCCTGGTGCCGAACGCGGGCTACGACGCGAAGATCGGGATGGTCGCGTTCGAGGGGGACGTGGCCCACGAGGGAGACCAGTTCTTCTTCAACGGGACCGCCCTCGGCAACGACCTGAACCCGGCCAACAACTTCTTCAACGGCACGCGCTCGTACTTCAACGCGCCGGTGTCGAACGTCGGGGACCTGCCGCAGCTCGCCGGGACCGCGGGGAGCATGGCCGGCATGGATATCGACGTCTTCGATATCACCCCCAGCGTGACCCCAGGGCTGACCTCGGCGCCCATCCGGGCGTCGAGCACCATGGACCTCTACTTCCTCGCCGGCTTCATCACGTCGATCTCGACCTTCAAGCCGGACTTCACGTCCTCCACGAAGACGGTCACCGACGTGAACGGCGGGCGGCTGCGCCCGGGCGACGTGCTCCAGTACACGGTCGAGGTCGTCAACAGCGGCAACGACGCGTCGGTCGGCACCGTGCTCACCGATCCGCTGCCCGCGGGCGTGACGTACGTGCCGGGATCGCTCTCGGTCACGGCCGGCGCCAACACGGGCGCGAAGACGGACGCGGCCGGCGACGACCAGGGCGAGTTCGACGCCTCGACGCGCACGATCCGGGTGCGGCTCGGCGCCGGCGCGAACGGGACGGCGGGGGGCACGCTCGCCGCCGGCGCGGCGACGGCGATCACCTTCCAGGTGAGGGTCGACGCCGGCGTCTCGGGCCTCATCGCCAACCAGGCGATCGTCAACGCCGCCGGGCAGCAGGGCTCGCCGGCCGAGGACACGCCGACCGACGGCAACGGCCCAGAGGGCGGCGTGCCGCCGACCGAGGTGTCCGTCGACGAGTGCGAGACGAACGCGGACTGCGCCGCGCCGGCGCCGTACTGCGACACGACGGCGCCGCCCTTTACGTGCGTCGAGTGCCTCACCGACGCCCACTGCGGGCCGCTCGCGCCGACGTGCGATCCCGCGGGCAACGCCTGCGTGTGCGAGCCCTCGGGGGCCGAGGTCTGCGGCGACGCGATCGACAACGACTGCGACGGCGTGATCAACAACGGTTGCGACTCGGACGAGGACGGGATCGACGATCCCACCGAGATCGCCGCCGGCACCGACCCGAACGACGCCGACAGCGACGACGACGGCGTGCCCGATGGGCAGGAGCCGAGCTTCGATGAGGACACCGACGGCGACGGCCTCATCAACGCGCTCGACCCCGACAGCGACAACGACGGGCTCTACGACGGCACCGAGCTCGGCCTGCCCTGCGACAACCCGGCCACCAACGCCGCCGCGGGCCACTGCCGCGCCGACGGGGACGAGGGGGCGACAAAGACCGATCCGCTCGACGCCGACAGCGACGACGGCGGCGTGCCCGACGGGCACGAGGACTTCGACCTCGACGGCGTCGTCGACGAGGGCGAGACCGATCCGAACGACGGCGCGGACGACGTGCCGCCGGTGGACACCGACGGCGACGGGCTGAGCGACGACCTCGAGGAGACGATCGGGAGCGATCCGCTCGACGCCGACAGCGACGACGACGGCGTGCTCGACGGCCAGGAGCCGAACCCCGCCGACGACACCGACGGCGATGGGCTCATCAACGTGCTCGACGTGGACAGCGACAACGACGGGCTGTTCGACGGCACCGAGCTCGGCCTGCCCTGCGACAACGCCGCCACCGACGTCACCGCGGGCCACTGCCGCGCCGACGCGGACGGAGGGGCGACGAAGACCTCGCCGATCGACGCCGACACCGACGACGGCGGCGTGCCCGACGGCGTGGAGGACTTCAACCTCGACGGCGCCATCGATGAGGGCGAGACCGATCCGAACAACGGCGCGGACGACGTGCCGCCGACGGACACCGACGGCGACGGGCTGAGCGACGACCTCGAGGAGACGATCGGCACCGATCCGAACGACGCCGACAGCGACGACGACGGCGTGCTCGACGGCGAGGAGCCGAACTTCAGCGACGATCACGACGGCGACGGGCTCATCAACGCGCTCGACCCGGACAGCGACGGCGACGGGCTGTTCGACGGCACCGAGCTCGGGCGCGACTGCGCCAACGCGGCGACCGACGCGGCGGCGGAGACCTGCATCCCGGATGCAGATCCCACGACGACCACGCACCCGCTCGACGCAGACACCGACGACGGCGGCGTGCCCGACGGCGCGGAGGACGCGAACCACAACGGCGCCATCGACGAGGGCGAGACCGATCCGAACAACGGCGACGACGACGCGGTGGGGGAGGATCGCGACGGCGACGGGCTGCCCGACGCGGTCGAGGAGATGATCGGGACCGATCCGGACGACGCCGACAGCGACGACGACGGCGTGCTCGACGGCCAGGAGCCGAACCCCGGCGAGGACACCGACGGCGACGGGCTCATCAACGCGCTCGACGTGGACAGCGACAACGACGGGCTGTTCGACGGCACCGAGCTCGGCCTGCCCTGCGACAACCCGGCCACCAACGCCGCCGCGGGCCACTGCCGCGCCGACGCGGACGAGGGGGCGACAAAGACCAACCCGCTCGACGCGGACACCGACGACGGCGGCGTGCCCGACGGCCAGGAGGACTTCAACCTCAACGGCGCCATCGACGAGGGCGAGACCGATCCGAACGACGGCGCGGACGACGTGCCGCCGACGGACACCGACGGCGACGGGCTGAGCGACGACCTCGAGGAGCACCTCGGCACCGATCCGAACGACGCCGACAGCGACGACGACGGCGTGCTCGACGGCGAGGAGCCGAACTTCAGCGACGATCACGACGGCGACGGGCTCATCAACGCGCTCGACCCGGACAGCGACGGCGACGGGCTGTTCGACGGCACCGAGCTCGGGCGCGACTGCGCCAACGCGGCGACCGACGCGGCGGCGGAGACCTGCATCCCGGATGCGGATCCCACGACGACCACGAACCCGCTCGACGCGGACACCGACGACGGCGGCGTGCCCGACGGCGTGGAGGACGCGAACCACAACGGCGCCGTCGACGAGGGCGAGACCGATCCCAACGACGGCTCCGACGATCAGCCCCAGACCTGCCGGGAGGACATCAACTGCGGCGGGCCGACGAGCGGGATGATCTGCGAGAACCACGCCTGCGTGGAGGGCTGCCGCGGCGCCGACGGGAACAGCTGCCCGTCAGGCGAGGCGTGCAGCTCGATCGACAGCTCGCCGGGCACCTGCGGGCCCGCGGCGAACGACCCGAGCGGCATCTTCGCCGAGGGCAACGGCCTCTGCGCCGCGCGGCCCGGCCCCGCGGGCAACCTCCGCGCGGCCGCGCTCCTGCCCATGCTCGCCGCCCTCGCCGGCCTCGCCCTGCGCCGGCGCCGCCGCGCGGGCCGCTAGCGGAAACGAGAGAGCCCACGGCCGCGCCTCCCCCCGCCTCGCGGGGGGAGGCCCCCTCCAGCGACCGTGGGCCTCCTCAGGACGCCGTGGGCCTCCTCAGGACGCCGTGGGCCTCCTCAGGACGCGGTGGGCCTCCTCAGGAGGCACCGAGAGACCCCACCCGCTCCCACCTACGTTCGCCCTCGACGCTGCCGCAGCGCAGGGCTCCCATGTAAGTTTATTGCCCGCCTGTAGCGTTCCTCCGTAGCGTACCGCACCGAGGAGGACGACCATGGAAATGTTGCTCGCCAGCGAGCGCCGCGTCACGCGCCGCGCCGCGATCGTGGAGTGCCAGGCCGTGCGCGAGCGGGGCTTCCGGCTGCTCGGGACCCGGGCGATCGACCTGTCCATCGACGGCATGCTCGTGCTGACGGGCGCCCGGGCGCTCACGGGTGAGCCGGTGATCGTCTCGTTCCGGATCCCGGGCACGGACCTCTGGGTCGACGCGACGGCGACGATCGCGCGCACCCTGCACGGCCGGCGCGAGGGCGACCCGGGCCGCGCCGTGGGCCTGCGCTTCGATCCGCTCGACCGCGCGTCGAGCCGGCGCCTCCGGGCGGCGCTCGAGCGCTTCCCGCCGACCTACCCGTACCGCGCGCAGCGCGTCGACTACGCGGCGACGGCCGCGATGATCTCGCTCAGCTGATCGCTCCTCTGCGCCGTCGCTGCTCCGGCCGAGGCGCAGGTGCTGCCCGCAGCGCGCGACCGCGAGGAGCGTGGAACCGGACGCCGAAGGGAGGTAGCTCTCAGGGGCCGCCGGGGAAGCCCGCCGCGCGCGCATCGAAAGGAGCTCGAGCGATGATCAAGGTCTCTGGCCCGAACGCCGACCAGATCCAGTACTGGAACGAGGTCGCCGGGCCGAAGTGGGTGGCCCTCCACGACGTCATCTCGGCGCAGATCCGGCCGCTGGGCGCCCTCGCCATGGATCGCGCCGGGCTCGCCGCGGGCGAGCGCGTCCTCGACGTCGGCTGCGGTATCGGCGAGACCACGCTCGAGCTCGGCCGCCGCGTCGGCCCCGGCGGCGCCGTCGTCGGCGTCGACGTGTCCGCGCCGATGCTGGACAGGGCGCGCGCGGCGGCGCTCTCGGCGGGCGCCGCGAACGTGGCCTTCGAGGACGCGGACGCGCAGACCGCGGCGCTGCCCGGGCCATTCGATGTCCTCTACTCGCGCTTCGGGGTCATGTTCTTCGCCGACCCCGCGGCGGCCTTCGCGAACCTCCGGAAGGCGCTGCGGCCCGGCGCGCGGCTCGCGTTCGTCTGCTGGCGCTCGCTCCAGGAGAACCCCTGGCTCTTCGTGCCGACCCTGGCCGTGGCCAGGCACCTCCCCCTGCCGCAGCCCGATCCGCACGCGCCCGGCCCGTTCGCGTTCGCCGACGCAGCGCGCATCGGAGCGATCCTCTCGCGCGCGGGGTTCGTCCGGGTGCATCACGAGCCCATCGACCGGGAGCTCTCGGTGGCAGGCGGGAGATCGCTCGACGAGACCGTGGATTTCCTCCTGCAGATGGGTCCGGCGTCCGCCGCGCTGCGCCAGGCGAACGCCGCGCCGGAGCTCGTCGATCGCGTGCGGGCCGATCTGCGCGAGGCCATCGCGCCCCATGCGGGCCCCGAGGGCGTGCGCATGGGAGGCGCCGTGTGGGTCGTGACGGCGGCCGTGGACTGACGGAGAGGCGCGGCGGGCCCGCTACCGGAGCAGGTCGATCCCTCCCGGGGGCCGCGGCGCGACCGCGAGCTCCGACCGCTCGAGGTGGGCGAGGACGGCGAGGACGGCCGCCTCGTCCCACGCGTCGCCGACGATCTGCAGGCCGATGGGCAGGCGCTCGGCGTCGCTCCCGACGGGCGCGGTGCCGGCAGGGAGGCCGGTGAGGTTGGCGAGGAAGGCGAAGCGGCACAGCCCGTCGAGGGCCGCGGGATCCAGGAACGCGCGCTCCTCCTCCGCCTGGAGGTAGCGGGGCGCGGTGATCGCGGTCGTCGGGAGCGCGAGCACGTCGACGCCGGCGAGGGCCCTCGCCACGTCGCGCCGCATCCCCGCGCGCAGGCGCGCGGCGTCGCGCTGCTCGCGCGCGGTGACGCCCGAGAGCACGCTGAAGGTGACGCGCAGGTCCTCGCTGATGAGGTCGCGCTGCTCCCGGAAGGCGCGCTCGTGGGCCGCGAGCGACTCGGGGCCGATGACGAGGTAGCCGATCTGCGCCGCGTACCGCGCGATGGGGATCTGCACGTCCACGAGGACGGCCCCCTCGCGCTCCAGCTCGCGCAGCGCCCCCCGGCACACGCTCGCGACCGGGATGCTGGCGTCGCGCCACTCGGCCTCGTCCACGCCGATGCGCAGGCCGCGCACGCCGGCGCCGAGGAGCGCGCCGAAGCCGCCGGGGGGCGGCGGGGGCGCCCACGCGGTGAGGTCGTCGTCCGGGTCGGGCTCGCTCGCGACGGTGTCGAGGAAGAGGGCGAGATCGGCGGCGCTGCAGGCGATCGGGCCGGCGTGGGCGACCGAGCCCTTGAAGCCGTCGCCGGCGCGGCTCACCCGGCCGAAGGTCGGCTTGATGCCGAAGACGCCGTTCAGCGCGGCGGGCGTGCGGATCGAGCCGCCGCCGTCGCCGCCCGCCGCGAGCGGCGCGAGGCCGAGCGCGACGCCCACGGCGGAGCCGGTGGAGGAGCCGCCGGCCGCGCGCCCGCTGTGGTGCGGGTTGTGGGGCATGCGCTGGTGGACGCTGTTGCCGATCGGCGACATCCCCCACTCGGTCAGCACCGTCTTGCAGAGGAACACGGCGCCCGCCTGCCGGAGCCGGGCGACCACCGCGGCGTCGCGCGGCGCGGGGGAGAGCGGGCCGCAGCGCGAGCCGAGCGTGGTGGGGAGGCCCTCGACGTCGAACTCGTCCTTCACCAGGAAGGGCACGCCGTCGAGCGGGCCCCGCGCCCTTCCCGCGGCGTGGCGCGCGGTCGCGGCGTCGGCGTCCCGGAGGGTCGCCTCGCGCGCGGCGGCCACGGCGATGTTCATGCACGGGCGCTGCGCGGCGAGCGCGTCGATCTCGGACAGGGCGCGCTCGGCGACGCGGCGCGGGGTCGTGGCGCCCCGGCGGTACGCCGCGGCATAGGCGAGCGAGGTCCTGGGCCAGTCGCGGAGCGGGAGCGCGCCGAGCCCGGCGTCGTCCCAGCTCCGCGGCGCCGCGGCCTGGATCGGCCGGGCCTGCGCGGGGACCTCGTCGCGCCAGGCGTCCGGGAGCGACGAGAGCCGATCGATGCCCATGGTGCGCTTCAGCACGTTCCGGAGCGCGACGGACGATCCGGGCGCCTCGGCGGCGAGGCGCGCTGCGGTGAGCGCGCGGCCCGTGAGTCGGGGGACCTTCATGGCGGCGCAGCTTACTCGACGGGGCCCGTCGCGCGACGGGCCGCGTTCGCGGAGCGCGTCGAGATCGCGCCGCGGCGACGCTGCTTGCGGCGGCGGGGGGCGGCGACGGAGGAGGGCAAGCCCTTCGGACAGGTGCTGGTCGAGTGGGTCAAGGAGGAGAAGTGAGCCGGGAGGGGGCGAAGCTTCGGGTACTGGGAGCTTCTGTGGATGTTCCTCAGGATGCCCGTGAGGTTGCGCCGGCGGCTCCTTTCCTGCGGAACAGACGAGCCGAGCGATCCCGGATGGCGGCTGTGGCTCGCCTCGGAGGGAGAGCGGTCGATCCATCCAGCTTACGTGCGACGAATGTCGCTCGTAGCTCTGACAGCCACACTGACCAGCATCGGACCGCTACCCAGTACGCTTACAGCCATTGGGACACCTATGCCGTCGCCGCTGGTCGGCTCAGCAGAAGTGGCCAGCATGGTTGCCGGCGCAACCATTGGCACAATCGCGGGCCTGCCCTCGGGCATCGCGATGAGCATCACATGTGCTTCCATGTTCATAGCCGGTCACCCGACCAATCATCTCATCGAAAATTCAGCTTTGCAGACACCATATTCAGTGGCATAGCCCCTGGCGCTGTCGCTGGCGATAAGGAACATCGCCCCGGTCCTTGCCCGCGACCGGGTATGCGCCCCCGAGCACCGGGTCTGGCACGGCGCTCTGTCGACAATGCCCTCCTCAGGCCTCCGGCTCGGCCGCAGCCTCGTAGAGCTCGCGGACGTCGAGCCGGGCGCCGATCGACGCGAGGTGCGCGACGTCGCCCTCGCGCGCAGTGGCAGACGTGAAGCCGCCGTCAACGCCGCGCGTCCACACCTCCACGCTGCGCTCCCGGTGCGATACGAGGACGTACTGGCGCAATGAAGCGAGGCTCTTGTAATGCTCGAACTTGTCGCCTCTGTCGTACTCCTCGGTGCTGCGGCTCAGCACCTCGACGATGAGCGTGGGGTTCGTCACGGCTTGCTCGTCCAGGGCGTCGCGCTCGCTCGACCCACACACGACCGTGACGTCGGGGTAGGTGGCGAGGCCAGTCGAGGGCACGCGCACGCGAAGGTCGGCGTCGTAAGCACGGCATCGACCTCTGCGAAGCTCGGCGAAGAGGAGGCCGATGACCGCCGCAGCGAGCGCGGCATGCTCGGGCGTGCCTCCCGCCATGGCGTAGATCTGGCCGTCGAGGTACTCGTGCTTGACGTTGCTGGACGCCTCGAGGGCCAGGTAATCGGCGTACGTGTAGTGGATGCGATGGGCCGGGGCGACCATGGCCACGCAGTATGGCACAGCGAGCGGCGTTCGCCGCGGGTAGCAGGCGCTCGAGCGCGGCCCTCCCAGGGCAACCCACCGCCGGTGCGACCCGATCGCCGCTTCGCCTTCGGCGTCTCCTCCTCGGCTCGTCCACCGGTGCCAGGCTGGATCGAGAAAGGGCGGCAACCACGGCACTGCGCGCTGCCCCAGCTACCTCGGTCGCCCAGCAAAACGAGCTTCCGCTGGCCGCCCCCCATCCTGCTGTGTCCACGCGCGCTCGCCGCCGCCCGCTCCCTGGCACGGCACCCGCATACCCGGCCGCCGTCGACCGTGACGGGGGGACCACGCGGAGGAGACCCATGAGCCAGAGACCATCCGATCAAGCCATTCAGGTGAAGCCGCTCGCAGGGCACACCGGCGCCGAGATCCACGGCGCCGACATCTCCAGGCCGCTGCCCGACGCGTCCGTGGCGGCCATCCGCGCGGCGCTGCTGAAGTGGAAGGTCGTCTTTTTCCGGAACCAGACGCTCGGCCACGCCGAGCAGATCGCCTTTGCGGCACGCTTCGGCGACGTGACCTACGCCCACCCGCATGAGGACGAGCCGTTCGACGAGCACCCGGAGATCCTCGCCATCGACAGCCGCCGCTACGATCGGCGCTACGGCAAGCGCTTCAGCTACGAGAACCGCTGGCACACCGACGTCACCGCGGCCGTGAACCCGCCGGCGGCGTCGATCCTGCGGGCGCACATCCTGCCGCCCTACGACGGCGACACCACCTGGACCAACCTCGTGGCGGCCTACGAGGGGCTGTCCGGGCCGCTGCGCGCGCTCGTCGACGGCCTGCGCGCCGAGCACCGCTTCGGGCTGCGGTTCGCCCCGCAGGACCAGGACAGCCCGTACCTGCGCAAGGTGCGCGAGAACCCGCTGATCTCGATCCACCCCGTGGTGCGCGTCCACCCCGAGACCGGCGAGCGCGCGCTGTTCGTCAGCCCCGGGTTCACGAGCCACATCGTGGGCCTGTCCGCGCGCGAGAGCAGCGCGGTCCTCGACCTGCTCTTCGAGCAGATCAGCCGCCCGGCCTACACGGTGCGGTTCCGGTGGGAGCCGGGCAGCGTCGCGTTCTGGGACAACCGGGCCACCCGCGCACCTCGGCCCGCAGGATCTCGGGTACCTCGACGTCGAGCGCGTGCTCTACCGCGTGACGCTGACCGGGGACATCCCGGTCGGGGTCGACGGCGTCCGCTCCGAGATCGTGGCCGGGGAGCCGTTCGGCAAGCGGCCTCCCAGCAAGCTGAAGGCCGCCCGGAAAGACAAGGCGCCTGAGGCGGAGGCGCAGGCGTGACCGCCGCGAGCGCAGGCGCCGAGCGGACGTGGTTTCAGGGTCCTCACGGGCAGCGCGTGTGGCGTCCAGTACATAATTTCAGGTAATGCACTGCGATCGGGTCGCCTCAACCTGGGTCGGGTCGCCTCAACCTGGGTCGGCCACCTCGGCCACCTCAACCCGGGTCGGCCACCTACACTCGGGTCGGCCACCTCAACCCGGGTCGGCCACCTCAACCCGGGTCGGCCACCTCAACCCGGGTCGGCCACCTGCAAGCCCTCCAGGCGGCCTCCGAGGCCAGCGGCGCGCCCGGTGCCGCGCGCTCCGAGATCCGGGGCTACCCCGACG
Organism: Sorangium sp. So ce590; assembly: GCF_051521365.1. NCBI lineage: Bacteria > Pseudomonadati > Myxococcota > Polyangiales > Polyangiaceae > Sorangium > Sorangium sp. So ce590. Next base: position 141,128 of record NZ_CP150346.1, on the reverse strand, counting down.
TACCGCACGCCTTCTGCGCCGACTACCGGCCGAGCTACCGTCCTAAGGCCGCCCCTGACGCCTGGGGGCGCCAGCTCGACTGGCTGACCCGGGGCAGGCCAGCCGCGACCGCGCCGCCGCGGCCGCTGCTGTGCCCCGGCAGCATCCTGCGCCTCCGCTGCTACTCCACACGCACCCGCGCCCCCTTTCGCCCTTCCGCGCCCGTGCCGCCGATCGGATACCCTGACGCCGTGCGCGCGAGGATCAGAGACACCGTGCTCGACTTCGACGTCGAGGTCATGAGCCTCGTCCCCGACGGCCCGCGGATGCGCGACAAGCCGGTGCTGTTGGTCGTGCACGGCGGGCCGGGCGCCGATCACTCCTCGCACAAGGGTAGGATGACGCCGCTCGCCGACCGGGCGCAGCTCGCCTATGACGCTTCGAGCGCAGCAGCCACTCGGTGCGCGCCGACGAGCCGCGGGCGCTGCTCGACGCCATCGCCGGCTTCCTGGTCTACCGGCGGTAGCGCAGGCGGCGGCGCGCACGGGCGTCTCGCGCGCCCCGTCAAACGAACGTCACCCCGTCGCCCACGCGCAATGTGCCGGACTTCGTTTCGTGGATATAGTTCTGACCGAAGTTCAAGTCGCTGGGCTTCTGCGGATCGCGCCGGTACGTGGCGAGCGTGCGGAGCGGCTCCAGGCCGCGCTCCGCGGTGCGCTGATCGGTCGTGGTGACGACGCAGCGGGCGCATGGGCCGCTGGCGCGGAGCACGAGGTCGCCGATGCGGATGCGGCTCCACCGGTCCTCATCGAAGGCAGCGCAGCCGCTCACGACGAGGCTGGGCCGGAAGCGGTCCATCGGCAACGCCGCGGCGCCCCTGCCTTCGAGGCGAGCGTTCAGATCGGCGAGGGTGGCCTCGGAGATCACGAGCAACGGGAACTCGTCGGCGAACGACACGACATCTTCCTGGCGCGCCACCGGAGCCTTGAAGACGGGCCGCCGGAACGCCTCGCCGGCGCGGACGAGCCGCGCCGGGTGCTCCAGGAAGTCGCTGAGCCACGCGGCGGCTTCATCGCCGCAGTCCTCGGCCAGGAGGCCGGTGCTGCTCCAGACCTCGACGGTGAGCAGGCGCGCGCCCTGCGCCGACGGCGCCGCGCGCGGCACGGAGATCGGCGGGCGGCCGGCGGCGCCGAGCGTGAGCGTGCTCTCGGAGAGCTGGGTCTCGATGAGCGCCATGCGCGGCAGCGGGCGCTGCGTGAGGGGTTTGCCCTCGAGGTCGACGACCATGAACCGCCGGTCGCCGGCGAGGCCGAGCTCGTCGACGGCCGCCGTGTCGAGCGCGAGGCCCCGACAGCCTTTGACGGGATAGACGTGGATGGCGGCGAGTCGCATTCGTGGCCTTATAACACTTCTCTGGTCCGCCGAGGGCTCCGGCGCCGCGCGCCCCCGCGCCCGCGGGTGACGCTCTCCTCGGTGGCAGCATCGCTCAGCCTGTGCAACACGGTGTGTCGCCGGGGGCGCCGCAGGTCTCCGTGTCGTCGATGCGAGGGCCGCCCCCAGGCCTCGGTCTCGCCGAGGACGACCGCCACCTGCGCGGTGTGCTCCGTCGAGCCGTCGTCGTCGAGCGTCTCCGCCGCGAGGATCACGCGAGTCCCCTCCGCGAGCACGGCGTCCGGGCCCCTATCCCGCCGCTCCCCTCGCGCTCACGCCACGCCGTCTCCCTCCGAGATCCCGAGCACCTGCCGCAGGTCCATCCCCACGATGATCTCGGCGTTCTGCCGCACCCAGTCGACCAGCACGGGGCCCAGGGCGCGCGCGATCTCTTCCTTCACGAGTCCTTCGACGACGCTCGGCCCGAGGCGCTGCGGGTCGAGCGCGACGCCGCCGCCCGCGGCCAGCGCGCCGAACAGGCGCACGAGCGACTCGACGCCCGCGGCCTGGCCGGCGGCGCCGAGCGGCTCGACCCGCTCGACGGCGATCTCCCCGCCGCGCTTCACGACGAAGCGGCGGAGATCGGCCTGGTCGACCCCGTGCTTGCGGAGCACCGCCGACGAGCAGTCGACCTCGATGCGCTGCACGCGCGGCGCCGTCTCGATCTCCTGCCGGGTCCCCTCGACGTCGACGCTGGCCGCGATGGTCGCGCCGGCCGGGATGCGGAACCCGTCCGAGCCCACCGCGCCCGCGAGCTCCTCGCGCAGCGTCAGCCGCGCGGACACGCGGGCGCCGCGCACGGCGGGGCCGCCGCTGTCGGACTCGAGGTTCAGGAGCAACTGGCGCACCGTCACGACGAGATCGGGGTCGCTCGTCGGATCGTACGGGGGAATGGCCATGGGCGTCGAGGTGACGAGCGCGCGCATGAAGGCGCGGGCCTCGTCCTCGGCCGAGCCCTTCCCGACCCGGACGAGCCCTCCCGTGTAGAAGACGTTGGGCGTCATGGCGCCTGAGCGCAAATCGTACTCGACCTGCTGCAACCCCATGTCGCCGAGCGGCGGCGGCAGGTCGATGACGAGGTAAGGCTCGAAGGCGACGCGCAGGAGCGTCGGCGCGAGCGTCACGCGCAGCGCCGTGGCGCTCGACGTGCCGAGCGTGGCCACCCCGGTGCGCTTCAGGACGGTGCGCGCGGGAAGCTCGAACGCCATCGAGACCGCCTCGAGATCGAGCCACGGGGGCAGGAAGCGCCAGGCCATTCAGGGAGGGTACACCCATCTCGCCCGTCGACGGGCGGCCTATTGACCTGCCGCCCGGGGCACGCCCATCATACCTCCCATGAACCCAGAGGAATTCCTCGACGATCTCGACCAGAGGGTCGGAGAGCGCCTTGCCCGCATCGGGGCCGCGGCCGGCGCGGCGGAGCCAGGGAGCGGGCTCGGCGTCCCGGAGCTGCTCGCGACCGCGCTCAAGAAGGAGCTCGAGGCGACCGAGGAGGCTGCGCTCTGGCTCACCACCGAGACCGACATCGAGGTGAAGCTCGCCCTCGCCCGCCAGTGCGGCGACGAGGCGAGGCACTACCGGCTCATCGCCGAGCGCCTCCGCGCGCTCGGCGTCGATCCGGCGGCGATGCCGGCCAGGTTCGGGCCGCCCACGCCGATGTTCGTGTACCTGAAGGGGCTCGGCTCCACGGTCGAGCGCGTCGCAGCGGGCCAGTTCACGCGGGAGGCGCTGGCCAAGGTGCATAACCAGGCCTTCATCGAGTACTGCGAGGCGCGGGGAGACGCCGAGACGGCGCGCCTCTACCGCGACGTCATCCAGCCCGACGAGGGCCACCACCACGAGCTGGGGCGGCGGCTCCTCGCGCGCCTCGCGAACACCGAGGAGGCCCAGGCGCTCGCGCGCGCCGCCGCGATGCGCACGCTCGAGATCGCCGAGGAGCTCCAGGAGATCGCGCGCATCAAGATGGGTATCTGCCGCGCGCCGGGGTGCTAGCCAGCTCGCGACGCGGAGGACGCCGCGTCCACGGCTCGGCATGAACGAGCGACCCGGGCGGGAGCGGCCGTTCGGACCGCGATCGCGTGCGTCTCCAGGCGACGAGCCGCTCGCGCGGCGCGTTCGGGACACCGGCGTCCCGGCGCGTCGGTCGCTGTTCTGAGGCCCATATGCGGGATGGCCCGACGTGCGAAGGCCGCTCGATCCATTCAACCTCTGGATACCAAGGTTGCCTCTTTGTCGCGAGATACCCCCGCGGCGGAGAGCGGCCCAGTTGACCGAGGGGGATTGTCATGAGCAGGTTTCCGGGGGACAGATCATTCCGGGAGGTGGCCCGGTTCACCCAGGATTGTGGTTCGATCTGCACCCATGCAAGCCAGTATTGCCTCGAGATGGGCGGCGCTCACGCCGACGCCACGCACGTGCGGCTGCTCCAGGACTGCGCCGACATCTGCGAGGCGGCCTCGAAGCTCCTCCTGCGCAGCTCGCCGCAGCGCGCCCAGATCACGAGCGCGTGCGCGAGCCTCTGTGACCTGTGCGCGGCGAGCTGCGACAAGCTCGCCGGCGACCCCCAGATGAAGGCGTGCGCGGACGAGTGCCGCCGCTGCGCCACCGCTTGCCGGCAGATCTGAAGCGGCGGAGCGGCGGAGCCCACCGACCTTGCGCGTCGGGCCTTCCGGCTCGAGCCCTCACGGCCGCGCGTTCCGGCAGCGGAGCGCGACGCTGGCTATCGGCCTCGCCATGATACCCTCGCGCGCATGCGCTATCGAAGGAGGATGGGAGCGGCCGGGGTCGCTCTCCTGTGCGCCGGGTGCGGCGCGGGCGCGCCGGAGGCCGGGGTGCGCGCGGCGCGCGACCTGGGCCGGCTGGCCTTCGAGCCGGTGATCCGCGGTCGGGACGGCGGGTACAGCGCGCGGTGGGGCGACCGCTCTGTGTGGGTGTTCGGCGATACGACCCTGGAGGCGCCGGGGTCGGACGGCTCGAACTGGAGATCGAGCACCTTCTGCTCGACCGACGATCTGGACGCGTCGAACGGGCTCTCGTCGCTCGCCGAGCCGCTCGACGCGGCCGGCGCGCCGGGGGAGCTCCTGCCGTTCACCGACGAGGAGCTCGCGTTCAACCTCGCGCACTTCGGTCCTCAGGCGGAACGGACGTGCAAGGAGGACTGCGGGGCGCGCTATGCGCTGTGGCCTGGTCCGATCGTCGCCGATGAGGCGACCGGCCGCGCGCTCGTCTTCTACAGCAAGCTGATGGCGCGGCCTGGCGCGTTCAACTTCGACGCGTTGGGCTCGTCCATCGCGATCTGGGAGCGCCTCGACGGGCCGCTCGAACGCCCGGAGGTGCGCCCGGACGCCACGGATCCCACGCTGCTCTTCGGCGCGGACGAGCCTCCGTTGACGGCGGCGGCGCTCGTGCGCAACGGGACGCTCTATGCCTATGCTTGCGCGTGCTCGGGGCTCACGTGCCCGTGCCTCGTCGCGCGCGCCCCGCTCGCGGAAGCGACCGAGCGCGGGGCGTGGCGGTTCTTCTCGGACGGCAGCTGGGTGGAGGGCCATGGCGAGGCGGAGCCGATCATGGCGGGAGCGCCGATGATGTCGGTGCACTGGAACGAGCACGCCAGACGGTACATCGCGCTATACAGCAAGCCGGTATCGTCCGAGATCTCCCTGCGGACGGCCCCCGCACCGGAGGGCCCGTGGTCCGACAGCGCGGTGGTGTTCACCGCCGAGTCCCCGCCGAACCCGGAGGCATGGCCGTATGCCGGCCTCGGGCACGCGGAGCTCGCGCGGGAAGGAGGGCGCGTGGAGTACGTGACGTACTTCCGGGAGACGGGATTTCTGGAGGGAGAGATCCGGCTCGTCGAGCTGGAGCTCGAATGAGGCCCCTGAGGACCCGACCCGTGAGGACCTGACCCGGGTTGACCGGACCTGACCCGGGTTGACCGGACCTGAGGACCCGACCCGCGCGACCCGACCCAGGTTGAGCGCGACCCGACCCAGGTTGAGCTGTCGGGAGAACCCACCTGGGTGGATCTATCAATTGGGCCCGGCCACCGGCACGCACGATCCTGTTCGATCAAGCCGAGCCTACAAAAACCAGCCTCCGGCGCCGCGTCGTGAGCGTTCGGCTTGGCATGCCTTCGTACGTCGCCATGCACTCCACACCATGCGCGCGTTTAGCGGCCCGCTCCGCCATCTTCCGACGGACGTGCCCCACGACGACGCGTCGCCCCCGTCGCCCTCCCCGCCCGCCTCGCCGTGCCACACCCGACGCAGTGACTACACCGTGAAGACGACGTCGGTCACGCTGGCGCCGTGAAACGTGCGCATCCACCACGTCCCCGACGGGAATACAGCGCCGCGTACCCCGCCGCGCCACCGTTCGAGCGCCGCGCGGTACGATGCGCGAAACGCACGCACGGCGGCGGCAGCGATTCGCCATGCATCCCCCTGCTCGCGCCCGACCGCAAACGTCGGATTGCGACCGCGCAGCGCCTCGAAGCTCGTGGCGCGCTCGTAAGGGGAGACGTTCCTGGCGCGCTCAGCGCCAAGGACGCGCATCCCTTGCCGCTCCACCTCCGCACGGGCCTGCGCTTCGTGTCGCTCGAGCTCCGCAGCGACCTCGCATCGAAAGCCGTCGCCGCCGTCCTGCTCGATGGCGGGGGGCAGCGCGAGCGTGAGCGTTACTTCCTCGGGCCACTGGGGGTTTTTCGGATCGAGATATGCCGAGGGCCGCAGCGCGCGCAGCACGCCGCAGCCGAGCTCGTCCACATCCACCTTGGCGCCCGGCCACTCACGCGCATGTCGGACCAGGCCAGCAGCCACCGGGTTCGCGAGGACGTAGGCAATCTTCTCCACCACCGCCGCGCGCGTCAGCAGCCGCACCACGCTCGTGGCCTCGTGGTCCCACACTGGCCCTTCCCACGTGCGGAGCACCTTCGTTCCGAGCGCGACGATGCGATGGAAGAATTGCAAGAAGCGCGGCAAGACGCCCATCGTATCGGTCACGACGAGGTGCAGGTGCGTTGACATCGCGCAGAGCGCATGGACCTCGATGCCGAAGCGACGCGTCGAGACGGCGAGGGAGTAAAGCAGGAGCTGGGTGATGGCTGCATCCGGGCGGAAGAGCAGATGCCTGCGCAGGACGCGACGGGTGATGAGGTAGGTAGCGCCTGCAGCAATTTCGCGGGGCTGGCTCATGGCCGGCGTACAATGACAAAGGCCGTGCCGGGGGTTGCGACGAATGATTTCAAGGCTTTACATTGCCCCGTGGGTGGCGCCGCCAGGTGGTCCGCCACCTGGGAGTTCTCTGGGCTCGCCCAACCTGCGGTTGCTCCTCCAACCTGGGCTACCTCCTCCCCAACCTCGGTCGGGTCACGCCTCCCTCCTCCCCAACCTGGGTCGGGTCACGCAACCTGGGTCGGGTCGCGCCTAACCTCAACCTGGGTCGGGTCGCCGACCTGGGTCGGGTCGCCCGCCCGCATGCCCATGCGCCCGCTCTAGCTGCGCCCGGCGGAGGTCCGGCCCCCTGGCCGGACCTCCGCGCCGCTCCACCCCCGCCCCGCCCGCGCAGGCGTCCGGTCGTCCCGGCCGCCCCGGAGCGGCTCCCCCCGGGACCCCTTCCCGCCGCCTCTACGCGCCCACAAATCCACGATTTTACATGCATTTCTGCGAAGGCTCGCCCCGGTCGCATTTGACAGGGCGAAACGCTTGCACTACGAGCCGACATGGCATTCATCTACGATGAGCCGAGCAGGACGTTTGGCGAGTACCTGCTCGTCCCGAATCTGACGACGAAGGACTGCGTCCCTGCGAACGTCGACCTCACGGCCCCCGTCGTCCGGTTCAAGGCCGATCGGGGCGCGAGCCCGCCGGACCCGACGCGCGCGCCGCTCACGATCAACGTCCCGATCACCAGCGCGTTGATGCAGTCGGTCTCGGGCGCCGATCTCGCGATCGCGCTCGCGCGCTGCGGCGGCCTGTCGTTCGTGTACGGCTCGCAGGGCATCGAGGAGGAGGCCGCCATGGTGCGGCGCGTGAAGAACTACAAGGCCGGGTTCGTCGTGAGCGACTCGAACCTGCGCCCCGACGCGACGCTGGGCGACGTGCTCGCGCTGACCGATCGCACGGGCCACTCCACGATCGCGATCACCGAGGACGGCACCCCCACGGGCAAGTTCGTCGGCATCATCACGAGCCGCGATTACCGGCTCGGCAAGACGCCGCTCAGCACGCCCGTGCGCGAGATCATGACGCCGTTCAAGTCGATCCACTGCGGCAAGGTCGGCGTCGATCTCCAGGAGGCCAACGAGCTCATCTGGCATCACAAGCTCAACACCCTGCCCGTCATCGACGAGCGACAGCACCTGCAATACCTGGTGTTTCGCAAGGACTACGAGTCGCACCAGGCGCACCCGATCGAGAACGTCGACCACGAGAAGCGGCTGATCGTCGGCGCCGGCATCAACTCGCGCGACTACAAGGACCGCGTGCCCGCGCTCGTCGAGGCGGGCGCCGACGTGCTCTGCATCGACTCGTCGGATGGCTACTCGGAGTGGCAGCGCGACACCATCGCCTTCGTGAAGTCGCACAGCAAGCCTGCCTATATCGGCGCCGGCAACGTCGTCGATCGCGAGGGCTTCCTCTACCTGGTCGAGGCGGGCGCCGACTTCGTCAAGGTCGGCATCGGCGGCGGCTCGATCTGCATCACCCGCGAGCAGAAGGGGATCGGCCGGGGCCAGGCGTCGGCCGTGATCGAGGTGGCCAAGGCGCGCGACGAGTACTTCCAGCGGACCGGCATCTACGTGCCGATCTGCTCCGACGGCGGCATCAGCCAGGACTACCACATCACGATCGCGCTCGCGATGGGCGCCGACTTCGTGATGATGGGCCGCTACTTCGCGCGCTTCGACGAGGCGCCCGGGCGCAAGGTCCGCGTGAACAACCAGTTCATGAAGGAGTACTGGGGCGAGGGGAGCAACCGCGCGCGCAACTGGCAGCGCTACGACCACGGCGACGCCAGCAAGAAGAAGGACCAGCTCGAGTTCGAGGAGGGGGTCGACAGCTACGTTCCGTATGCCGGCAAGCTGAAGGACACCCTCGACGTCACGCTCGCCAAGGTGCGCTCGACGATGTGCAACTGCGGCGCCATCTCGCTGCGTGACCTGTACATGCGCGCGCGCCTGACCGTCGCCTCCGCGGTCAGCATCCACGAGGGCGGCGTCCACGACGTGACGCTGAAGGACACGCGCAGCAGCCCGCGCGAGGCCTGAGCCCCCGGAGGCCCCGGCCGCGCCGGCCTCTCCTGCCCCCGCTGCTCGCCCTCGATCCGCCTCGGCGTCCCCTCCGGCGACGCGCGGCGCGCGTCCGTCGAGCGCTGCGCCTGCTACGCCCGGAGCAGCGCCCGCGTCCGCTGCTCCGCGCGGCGCCCCTCGGTCGCCAGCCGGTCGATGAAGCGCTCGATGACCGGATTGCGACGGAAGTTTTCACGCGTCATCAGCTCGACGGGCAGCGGCTCCACCTCGGCGACCTCCACGTCCAGCCGTGAGCGTGCAACCTCGGTCAGCGCGAGCGCCGGCGCGAGGCCGATGCCGAGCCCTCCCGACACGTACGACACGAGGAGCGACACGCTCGACACGTCGATCGTCGAGATCGGCCGGATCCGCTCGCGATCCAGGTACGCGTCGAGCATCCGCCGCCCCACGCTGCCCGGCGCCAGCCGGAGCAGCGGCTCGTGCCGGAGGCGCTCGCGCAGCGCCGGCGCCTTGCCCTTGAGCCGCGGCCCCACCCAGAGGAACGGCTGCACGAACAGCGGCTGCTTCACGAGGTCGCCGCCCGCCGAGGACGCCGACGCGAGCCCCAGGTCCACCTCCCCGCGCTCGACCCACCGCGCCGCGTCGATCGAGTTCGCCGTCGTGATCGCGAACCGCACCGGCGCGCGCTTGTCGAGCATCTGCCGGATGACCGGCACGAGCAGCCCCTTGCCGAGGTAGTCGCTCGCCGCGAGGCGCAGCGTCGTCGACGGCTCCCCCGCCAGCTCCGAGAGCAGCTCGAACACCCCCTCCGCCTGGTCGAACAGCCGCGTGATCGCGCCGAGCGCCGCCTCGCCCGCCGGGCTCAGCCGCACCCCGCGCCCGTCGCGCTCGAACATCGCCACCCCGAAATGCTCCTCCACCCGGCGCACCTGCTGGCTCACCGCCGACGGTGTCTTGTGCAGCCGCCGCGCCGCCTCGGCGACCGAGCCCGACCGGGCCACCAGCAGCACATCCTCGAGCGCGGGGAGGAGCGACGCATCCATGTAGCGTTACTTAACCCATCGTGAAAAAAGTTTCATTCGACTTAATTCTCCCCTGCACGCATAGTCCTCCCGCCTGCCCGACGCCGGATCGCCGGCTCGGGGCGCGGCGGCCGTCTCCGGAGAGGCAGCCGCCGCGCCCCGGCGCCTGCGCTCGGGCCGGCCCGCTTCGCACGCCGTTCCCTTCAGCCGCGTTCAGCCGCATCGCGAGAGGCCATCATGGGTAAGAGTCTCTATGACAAGGTTTGGGACCTCCACAAAGTCCGCACGTTGCCGAACGGCGAGGACCAGCTCTTCATCGGCCTTCACCTGATCCACGAGGTGACGAGCCCGCAGGCGTTCGGGATGCTCCGCGACCTGGGCCTGCGCGTGCGCATGCCCGAGCGGACGTTCGCGACCCTCGATCACATCGTCCCCACCGACAACCGCAAGCGGCCGTTCAAGGACTCGCTGGCCGAGGGGATGGTCGACGCCCTCAGGAAGGCGTGCACCGAGCAGGGGATCACCTTCTTCGATCTCGAGTCAGGGCGGCAGGGCATCGTGCACATCATCGGACCCGAGCTCGGCCTCACCCAGCCTGGCATGACGATCGCGTGCGGCGACTCGCACACCTCGACGCACGGCGCGTTCGGCGCGATCGCGTTCGGGATCGGGACGACGCAGGTGCGCGACGTCCTCGCCACGCAGACGCTGAGCCTCCAGCGGCTCAAGGTCCGGCGGATCCAGGTCGAGGGCAAGCTCGGCCCGGGGGTCTACGCCAAGGACATCATCCTCGAGATCATCCGCCGGCTGGGCGTGTCCGGCGGCACGGGCTACGCGTACGAGTACGGCGGCTCGACCATCGAGGGGTTCTCGATGGAGGAGCGAATGACCCTGTGCAACATGTCGATCGAAGGCGGCGCCCGGGTCGGGTACGTCAACCCGGATCAGACGACGTTCGATTACATCAAGGGCCGTCCGTACGCTCCGAAGGGGGAGGCGTGGGAGGAGGCGCTCGGGTACTGGCGCTCGATCGCGTCGGACGAGGACGCGCGTTACGACGATGTCGTCCGGATCGACGCGAGCGCGATCGCGCCGACGGTCACGTGGGGCATCACGCCGGGCCAGGCGATCTCGGTGAAGGAGAAGGTCCCGGCGGCCGAGGACGCGGCGAACGAGTCCGAGCGGGCGCTGATCCGCGAGGCGCTCGAGTACATGCGCCTCGAGGGCGGCAAGCCGATCGAGGGGACGAAGATCAACGTCGCGTTCATCGGCAGCTGCACGAACGGCCGCCTCTCGGATTTCCGGGAGGTCGCGCGGCGCATCGTGGGGCACAAGGTCGCGGCGCACGTGCGCGCGCTGGCGGTCCCCGGGTCGATGGAGGTGGCGCGCGCGGCCGAGGCGGAGGGGCTGGATCGCGTCTTCCGCGAGGCTGGCTTCGAGTGGCGCGAGCCGGGCTGCTCGATGTGTCTGGCGATGAACCCCGACAAGCTCATCGGCGAGGAGCTGTGCGCGTCCTCGTCGAACCGCAACTTCAAGGGCCGGCAGGGGAGCCCCACGGGCCGCACCGTGCTCATGAGCCCGGTGATGGTGGCCGCCGCCGCGGTTCGCGGCGAGATCGCCGATGCTCGTGACGTGTTCGGAATCTGACGACGCTCGCACCCGAGGGAGATCTCCATGGCACTCGACTTGATCCAATCCGTCACCGGCCGCGCCGTTCACGTTCCTGGGGACGACATCGACACGGACCGCATCATCCCGGCGCGCTTCCTCAAGTGCGTCACCTTCGACGGCATCGGCGAGCACCTCTTCCGGGACGTGCGCTTCGACGAGCGCGGCGAGAAGCGGGAGCACCCGCTGAACGACCCGCGCTTCGCGGGCGCCGCGATCCTGATCGCCGACCGCAACTTCGGCTGCGGGTCGTCGCGCGAGCACGCGCCGCAGTCGATCGCCAAGGCCGGCTTCAAGGCGGTCATCGCCGAGAGCTTCGCCGAGATCTTCTTCGGCAACTCGACGACGCTCGGCATCCCCTGCGTCTCGGTGGGTCCCGAGCACCGCGCCGCGCTCGTGGCCCGCGTGAGCGCCGACCCCACGACGCTCGTCACGATCGACCTGCAGGAGCAGGTCGTCCGGGCGGGGAGCGATCTCGCGGTGCCGTTCACCATCAAGCCGGGGGCGCGCGAGTCGCTGCTCCGGGGCACGTGGGACCCGATCGCCCAGCTGCTCGAGGGGGCGGACGAGGTCCAGAAGCTGGCGGCGCGGCTGCCGTACGTGCAGCGCGCCGCGGCGCAGTAGCCCCGCGGCTCGATCGGCGCCGGGCACCGGGGCACCTCAACCTGGGTCGGGCACCTCCGGGCACCTCAACCTGGGTCGGGTCGCCGGCGGGCACCTCAACCTGGGTCGGGTCGCCGGGGGGCACCTCAAACCTGGGTCGGGCACCTCAAACCTGGGTCGGGCACCTCAACCTGGGTCGGGTCGCCGGCATGGCCGGGCACCTCAACCTGGGGCACCTCAACCTGGGTCGGGCACCTGGGCACCTCAACCTGGGCTGGGTCGGGTCGCCCCGGGTCGCCGGGTCGCCCGGACCTCAACCTGGGTTGGGTCGCCCGCCCATGGCCCGGCGGCACAGTTGGCGCAATCTGGCACTTGATCGGCTCCTTCCGTCGCACTGTGGCCCGGCCACGCTCTGCGGCGTCGCACAGGGGAGCCCTCCTCCCTCGAAACCCCATCGAAAAGCCCGCCAAAACGCCTACGCCCGGCGGCGGAGGCACCGTCGAGCGGGCGGACGAGCATGGCACGTCCAGTGCTTTAGCTCCACGCGAGCTCTCCGAGTGGCGCAGCGAAGCCGCGGAGCAGCAGCGCTCCGCATGCCGCGGCGCAGAGCCATCGTTCCTTGATCGCGTGTCTGTCACCGGCACGCAGGACGGAGTATTCCCATGCGATTCGCGATCTTCTCCTCTCTTGTCTCGCGTTCGTCGACCGCTCGCTCCTCGCTCCAAGGGCTCGTCGCGCTCTCCGCGCTCGTGGTGCTCACCGGTGCCAAGGGGCAGGGCTGTGGGTCCGTGAGCGAGCCGCCGCCCGATCCCGACTGCGGACCTGGCTTCCACTGGGAGACGGTCTGTTCGCCGTGCGAGATCGGCGAAATGTGCGAGGAGCAGTGTGTGCCCGACAACATCTGTCCTCCTGGATGGAGTCAGCAGACCTTCTGCAGCGGCAGCAGCACCAGCGCCACCACCTCCGTGGGCCAGGGCGGCATGGCCGGCGGCGGCCCCATGCCGGTCGATCCGGGCGGGTGCTGGACCGAGTGCGTCCCGCCGCAGCCGTTCTGTCCCCCGGGCACCATCGAGCAGACCGTGTGCAGCGGCTGGACCGGCGGCAGCGATGGTGCCGGCGCTTGGGGCAGCGCGAGCACCAGCGGCGTCGGCGGCTGGGGCACCGGCGGCATGATGCCGATGCCTCCTCCCGAGGAGTGCTGGACCGAGTGCGTGCCCGTAGCGCCCTACTGCCCGCCGGGCACGCAGGCGCAGACCGTCTGCGGTGGCAGCACCACCATCGCCGTCAGCGTCGGTGTCGGCGGCTCCGGCGGCTCCGGCGGCGCTGGCGCCTGGGAGGGCACCGGCGGGGCCGGCGGGGTCGCGATCCCGCCGAACCCCGGCGGCTGCTGGACCGAGTGCGTGCCCGTGGAGCCCTACTGCCCGCCGGGCACGCAGGCGCAGACCGTCTGCGGTGGCGGCTCCTCCGTCAGCGTCGGCGCCGGCGGCTACGGCGGCAGCGGCCCCGGCAGCACCGGCACCGGCTACGGCGGCAGCGGCCCCGGCAGCACCGGCACCGGCTACGGCGGCAGCGGCCCCGGCAGCACCGGCACCGGCTACGGCGGCAGCGGCGGCAGCAGCGGCACCGGCTACGGCGGCAGCGGCGGCGCCGGCTACGGCGGCAGCGGCGGCAGCAGCGGCACCGGCGGCTGCTGGACCGAGTGCGTGCCCGTGGAGCCCTACTGCCCGCCGGGCACGCAGGCGCAGACCGTCTGCGGTGGCACCACCGTCACCGCCAGCAGCAGCGTCGGCGTCGGCGGTTCCGACGGCGGGGCCAACCTGGTCGCCCCCCCCTACCCCGGCGATTGCTGGACCGAGTGCGTGCCCGTGGAGCCCTACTGCCCGCCGGGCACGCAGGCGCAGACCGCCTGCGATGGCGGCCCCGATGTCGACGTCAGCACCAGCGTCGGCGCCGGCGGCTTCGGCGGTGCCGGCGGCGGCGGCACCGGCGGCAGCAGCGGCACCGGCTGGGGCGGCTGCTGGACCGAGTGCGTGCCCGTGGAGCCCTACTGCCCGCCGGACACCATCCCGCAGACCGTCTGCAGCGGCAGCGCCGTCTCCGTCGGCAGCACCGGCACCGGCACCGGCACCGGCGGCAGCGGCGGCAGCAGCGGCACCGGCTGGGGCGGCTGCTGGACCGAGTGCGTGCCCGTGGCGCCCTACTGCCCTCCGGGCACGCAGGCGCAGCAGGTCTGCTACGACGGCATGCCCGAGCCCAGCGAAAGCGTCGGCACGGGTTACGGCGGCAGCGGCAGCGGCGGCGGCTGGGGCGGCTGCTTCTTCGAGTGCGTGCCCGTGGAGCCCTACTGCCCGCCGGGCAGCATCGAGCAGCAGGTCTGCTCCGGCGCGGGCAGCACCGGCACCGGCATGGGCGACGCCGCGTACCCCGGCGAGTGCTGGACCGAGTGCGTGGAGGGCTCCAACTGCCCCCCCGAATCGATCGAGCGAACCATCTGCGAGCAGCCGGCCGGCGGCGGCTCACCCCCGGTCTGCCGGACCGAGTGCGTCCTGATGCTCCCGTGACGCGGCGGGCGCGGGCGATCCCCCCGGCCACGGGAGGCGTCTGGAACACGACCGCATCGCCCGCGCCCTGAACCCTCACCGCTCCGACTGAAGAAAAGCACCAGAAGCGCCCGGGAAATTCCAATCCCGTGGCGCTTTTTGGCGCACCAGCGGTCCGCGAGGGAGCCGCGGCGGCCCTGCGCGGCCGAGCTCTCCTGGTCGGCGGCAGCGCTCCTGGCAGACCTCGTCCCGGGCCCCCCGACACGAGCCTCTGCACGGCGAGCTTCCCCATGACCGTGCGCGACTTCTCCGAGAAGCACCCGGATCTCGGGCCCTCTCAGACCACCGGGGGAAAGAGCTTCAAGCCCGATACAGAGCTCCGGAACGGCAAGCCTGTCGTCGGGACCCCACCCGCGAACGGCGCCGGCGGCGACGACGACAGCTTCAACGAACGGTTCCACGACGACCCGGTCGTCAACAAGACGTTCGACCAGCTCATCCACCTCGAGCTCCGGAGCGGCCGTGGCCAGCTCGGCGGCAGGAGCTCCTATTCCCTCGACGGCCGTGGCTTCGGCAACGAGGGCTACGCGCACAACTTCGGCTTCACCGTCGAGCTCGAGGTGCCGTTCACCTACGCGCGGGGGAGCTCTTTCTCCTTCGAATCGAGCGACGACGTCTGGATATCCATGGACGACACGATCGTGGCCGACCACGCCGTGAGCGACGGGGTGGATTGCGTCGAATCTGTCGATTGAGCCGCCCGCGGGGCGCTCTGCTCGTCGGATAACCCGCCGTGAGGACCGAGCTCAGGGCGCGACAGGTATGGCCTTGAGATTGCTCGCCAGCGTGAGCTCCTGCTGGTACGCCTCCGCCATCGCTAGCTGTCCGATCGCGCGTGCCCCCGTCTCTTGAAGGTGTGTGTTGTCGGTGACGCCGCTCGGATAGTTCGGAGACTGACCGGCAGTCAAGATGAGGAACAGCTTGGCGGTCTCGTCCTGACCGATCCGCTCGAAGTACGTTTCGGTCAGGGCGGTCAGGTCGATCAAGTCGACGCCGAGCGAGCTCGCCAGCTCGCGAACGGCGGGCGGATAGGCGCCATGCGTGTCTGACAGCTGGCCCCCGCTCCATTTGTTGCGATTGATCGACGTCAACAAGATCGGCGTCGCCTCCTTCGCGCGCGTGTCGTTCACGTAAGTGGTCAGGTATTGCTTGTACGTCGTTTGCGGATCCGTATAGCGCGTCGGGTCGTCTCTCTTCTCGTCGTTGTGCCCGAACTGAATCATCACGTAGTCGCCGCTCTGGAGCGTGCTCTTGATCGGCGTCCAGGCCCCCTCGTCGAAGAAACTCTTCGAGCTTCGCCCGGAGAGCGCCTTGTCCACGACGGTCGCGCAGCGGGCATCGAACAGGCTGCCGAGCGGCTGCCCCCAGCCCATGCGCGGATACAGGTCGCTCCCATAAACGCTCATCGTCGAGTCGCCGATCATGTAGATTTTCACGGGTTTCGCCGCCGTCCCGGTGCAGAGCGCATTGCCGGAGCCGCCCGAGCCCGCGCTGCCGCCCGCGCCGTCACCCGCCGAGCCTCCGCCACCAGCGTCCGCTCCCGAACCCGCACCGCCACCGGCCACGCCTCCTGCCCCGCCGCCACCGGCCACGCCTCCTGCCCCGCCGCCACCGGCCGCACCGCCCCCGTCGGCTGCACCCGCACCTGCCGCACCTCCGAAACCGCCATGGCCCGCCTCGCCAAGTCCATCGGCCGCGGGCTCGTTACTGCAAGCCACGAGAACGCTGCACAAGAAACCGCACATGGCCCGCCCGATCACGGGATATTTCTTGGTCATCGCCAACCTCTCCGCGAGCTTACTCATCGCTCCTGGTCAGTCATCAGCGAAGAGTTGCGAAGCTGCGTGCCACTCCTTCACATTTCCGTGACAGGAGATTGTTCCAGGATGCTATCCCGCGATGCTCGCGGTCCGGCGCCCACCCCTCTTGACGCGGCGCTCCGGAGGAGCCCCGCCAGCCTTGTCCTCGCTCGGGCTCGAGGGTACCCGCGGGCCGGTCGATCGGCGTTGACATCGGCCATGTGATCGTTCACATTTTGATCGAGGGGCATCTCTTCGTCCGCCTTACTCGGGTCGTGATGCGCATCGAGACGTTCATCATCTGATGAATTTCGGTCGATTTTTGCACCGATTCCGTTCGCTCGGCCGTCGCTGAAGCGATTGCGGATCGATGGTGATTGGCGTTTTGTCAGGTTGATCCACCAGAGGACGCGACAATCCTCCGTCACTCGACGACTGACATGAAATCCTGGGGGCCTGTCCACCAGAGATGAGCTCTTCTCCGGCGATGCTGGCGAAGCGCGCCGGATGGCAACCTTAGGAACGGGATAACCTATGTTGCGGTAAGTACTTCCAAGGGATCCCCGTCTTGAGCACGAACAAGATCCCCGTCGGGACGCTCCGAACAGGCGCCCGCGGCCGGCCGCCCTGCGGCTTCGGCTCCGTCTTCGGCAGTAGATGTTGAATTCGCCCCCGGAGTTCGTCCGGCACCAGCAGCTTGCCCGCGCCGTATTCTGTCGCCCCTCCGCCCCTCTCAAGGGAGCGGTCTCAGCGAGCTGCTGTTGGGTGCTCTTGCCCTGAGTCAGCGGTGCGAAGCGTAGGCGGAAGCAGCTCCCTGCCCCAACCGCACGGCGACAGCAAACACTCTTACATTTTGCACAAATCGACGAATGCAATGAAGACCATTGTGGACTCGGTTGCTCGCGAGGAGTCATGCGAAAGTTGAAGTCGATCAATCATTATCTATACGCGGCTCTGGTCGGTCTCTTGCCGCTTGGCGGCGCATGCTCGGGCGGGTCCGACCCCGGTCCGGGCGCCGGCGGCACGACGACCAGCGCCGCTAGCACGACCGGGATGGGAGGCGGTGCGTCCAGCACGACCGGGATCGGCGGCGGCGGCGGCGGCGGCGGCGCCGGCGGCGAGGGCGGCGGCGACCAGCTCGAATGCCCGCCTGCACCTCCGGAGACTGGGCTCTATACTGCCGACGCCAACGGCATCACCTTCAACCTGGAAACCGGCCTGCTGAGACTGGAAGTTTGCAACGAGAGCATAATCAGAGTCCAGTACGCCACTGCTCCTTCACTCCCCGACAAGGCTTCTCTGTCTGTCAATAAGAAGTGGGACACACCGAGCTTTTGCATCGCAGAGAACTCGGGGACCGTGACCATTACCACATCACGCCTGAAGGCCAACGTCGACACGACCAACGGCCTGGTCACCTATACCGACTTGAACGATAGCGTCATCCTGGCGGAAGATAGCAAAACCTTGACACCCGCGACCGTCGAGGGCGTCAGCACGAATCGCGTCGAGACCGCCTTCAACTCACCCGCCAACGAAGCGTTGTTCGGCCTTGGCCAGCACCAGGATAACGCAATGAATCGCAAGGGAACGACTCGACGTATCATCAACGCCAACACGGAGATCAACGTTCCGGTGCTGGTGTCCAACAGGGGTTACGGAATTTTCTGGGACAACTATTCCGCCTCGACCTTCGACGGGACCAGGTCCAACAACACCAAGTACAGCTACTCGTCCGAAGCCGGCGAGATGGTGGACTACTACTTCTTCTATGGTCCAAGCATCGACCAGGTCGTAGCCCGATACCGCACCGCAACCGGCGCAGCACCATTGTTCCCGAAGTGGGCTTACGGTCTCTTCCAGTCGAAGGACAAGTACGGTAGCCAGGCTGAGCTGCTAAGGATCAAGGACGGCTACCGCAACAACAACATTCCGGTCGACTGCATCGTTCAAGACTGGGATTACTGGAATCCGTACGCATGGGGCTCCCACTTCATGGAGCAAAGACGCTATCCAGATCCAGCAGCTCTCGTCTCCGAGATGCACGAAGCCAACATTCATACGATGATATCGATCTGGCCGTTGTATGAACGCGTGAACACGGAGATGAAGGCGGGAGAGATGGACAACTTCAATGCGCTCGACGACATCGGAGCGCTGTTCGCCAGCGGCGGCACACACCATTTCTATGACACATTCAACCCCGACGCCAGAGCTCTGGTGTACCAGCAGATCCATGATCGCCTGCTGGGGCCGCATGGCTGGGACGGCATCTGGGCCGACAACACCGAGCCTCAGGGCTATCCGGACCCCGTCAATGTGCGGGCGGCTGATACCGAGCTCGGCAAGGGGGCGCTGTACGTGAATGCTTATCCCCTGGGACACGCCCAGGGGTTGTACGAGCATTGGCGCGCCACCGGTCCGAAACAGAAGCGAGTCTACGTCCTCAGCCGCAGCGCCTTTGCCGGCCAGCAGCGATATGCCACGACGTGCTGGTCGGGAGACATTGACAGCAATTTTCAAACCTTTGCCAGGCAGATCCCCGCGGGGCTCAATTTCTCGATCGCGGGGATGCCCTATTGGACAACTGACATAGGCGGGTACTGGGGCCACAACGTGGACTGGACCACCAGCGCGAACAATGAGCTCTTTACCCGCTGGTTTCAGTATGGCGCCTTCAACCCGATTTTCCGGATACATGGCGGCGGTACAAGGGAACTGTACAGCAACAGCTGGAGCGCTGCCACCAAGGCCAATCTCCTCAAGATCGACAACCTGCGCTATCGGCTGATGCCTTACATCTACTCATTGGCATGGAAGGTGACCAGCGAAGGCTACACCATGATGCGGCACCTGGTCTTCGACTATCCCAATGATGAGAAGGTATTCGGCATCAAGGATCAGTTCCTGTTCGGCCCTGCCTTCCTGGTCAATCCAGTGATCACCGCGGGCGCTACCAGCCGCTCCGTTTATCTCCCCGCGGGCACCTGGTACGATTTCTGGACAGGCGCGACGACAGACGGCGGGCGTACGGTCTCGGCTCCCGCGCCGCTGAGCGAGATGCCGCTCTACGTCAAAGCGGGCTCGATCGTTCCCATGGGTCCCAGCATCCAGTATGCAACGCAGAGCATCGACCCGCTGGAGATCCGGATCTATACAGGCCAAGACGGGTCCTTCACTATTTATGAGGACGAGGGCGACACCTATAACTATGAGGAAGGTCAACACTCGACAATCCCACTCACATGGGACGACTCTGCCAAGGCGTTGACCATTGGCGCAAGGAAGGGGAGCTATCCCGGAATGCCGGCCAGCAGGACGTTCAGGGTCGTGCTGGTAGGCTCCGATCATGGCGCCGGCGTCGACGTCACTGCTGCTCCAGATCAAATGGTCACGTACAACGGCTCAGAGGTGGTTGTAACCGCAAACTGAGCAACAGCTGCTGACGCTCAGGCTGATGGATGGGGCGGCCGCTCGACGGCCGCCGCCGCCCTGAGCAACTCCGCTCCGACGGAAGAAAAGACGCGCCGGAAGCGCCGGGGGAACTTCAATCCCCGGCGCCTCCGGCGTGTCCGTACCTGAACCCGAAGGCCCACGCCGGGAACACCGTGGCCACGAGGCCCGCGCCGAGCCCGTACAGGATCTCGTCGAGCGGGACGCCGAGGAGCGCCTTGCCCGGGAGCAGCGCGCTGGGCCGCCACGTGCGCTCGAACACGCCGGGCACGAGCGCCGCGAAGACGAGGCACAGGCAGAGATAGACGGTCGCCGACAGGAGCGCTCCGAGCAGACTCGGCACGATCAGGTCGCGGCGCGTCGCGAGCAGCGCCACGGCGACCGCGCCCATGGCCGCCACCGCGGCATAGAGGACCGGCACCCCGGCCGCGAGCAGCGCCACGGCCGCCGCGAGCGCGAGCGCGATCCCCGCCGCCGCCCGCAACCACGGTCGCGCGCCCGGCGCGGCGCAGGGCACCGGCGCGCGGCGGAACACCACGGCATACGCGGTGGACGAGAAGGCGCTGAGACCGGCGACGAACAGCACGTCCTCGATGCCGAACCCGATCCGATCGGCCAGGTCGAACAGGAACTTGGGCGTCCAGTAGCTCGGGTAGAACAGCCGCTCGGTCGCCGCGAACGGCAGCGAGGCCAGCGCCATCCGCTTCATCAGCGAGCGCAGATCCGGGCGCGCGAGCCAGATGACGCCCCCTGGCAGGAGAAAGAGGAGCGAGAGCAGCAGGAACTCGTGGGTCACCGCCCCGCCCTCCTCAGCGCGCGGCGAGCGCGAGGGCGGTGATGGCGACAAGCGACAGCGTCGCCGTCCCCGCGGCCGCGACCCGGACGAGGAGCAGGCGCGAGCCCGGCGGCGCCGGGCGGGCCAGCAGCACGACGAGCGCCGCCGCCGCCGGCACGAGCAGGCCCGGCCCCGGGCGCAGGCCCACCGCGCCCAGGCCGACCGGCGCGAGCAGGAGCGAGAGCCCGTTCAGGAGCGCCACGCACAGCGCGGCCCGCTCTCCGCCCACGCGCACGGGCAGCGTCCGCTTGTCGCTCTCGCGATCCGAGGGCTCGTCCGGGAGCGCGGTGGCGATCGCGCAGCCGAGGTGGCTCGGCAGCAGGAAGGCGAGCAGCGCGAACGGGAAGCGCTCGAGGTCGCCCCCCTGCGCGAGGTAGCCGTAGAGCGGCAGGACCGCGCCGACCCCGACCATCTGGAGCAGCTCCCCGCCGCCGCGGTACGAGAGGCGGAGCGGCGGGTAGCTGT
Organism: Sorangium sp. So ce590; assembly: GCF_051521365.1. Lineage (NCBI taxonomy): Bacteria > Pseudomonadati > Myxococcota > Polyangiales > Polyangiaceae > Sorangium > Sorangium sp. So ce590. Next base: position 120,027 of record NZ_CP150346.1, on the reverse strand, counting down.
AGGCCCAGAGGAGCAGGAGCGCCGCGATCGCGAGGACCACGAGGAGCGGCGCGCCCACCGCCGCGGCGAGCGCCGCCGAGACGGCCACGAGCGCCGCGGCGCAGGCGACGGCAGCGCCACCGAGCGCGCGGGGCGAGAGGCGCCGCTCGACCAGCACGCGCGAGCCGCCCGAGAAGGGGGAGGCGGTCCGGTTGCGGCGATCGGTCTCCTGGTCGGCGACGTCGTTCGCGTAGACGATGAAGAGCTGGTCGAGGAGGCCGAAGAGCTGGACCGCCGCGAGCGTCCCGAGGTCGAGCGGGCGGCCGGCCGTCCGCGCGCCGAGCAGCTGCCCGAGCAGCAGCGGGAGCGCGAGGGTCGGCTGCGACGGGAGCCGCGACGCCGCGAGCCAGGCCCGGAGCGCCCCCGGCCGGCCGCTCGTCGCGCTCATCGTCCGCTGCCCCGCGACAGGCCGAGGCGCTCGGCCAGCTTGGCGCGCAGATCGGTGAACGGGAGGTCCCACCGGCGCTCGCCGTCGAGGCGCCACGCCTTGAGCGGGATGAGGTCGACCTGGGCGAGCAGGTAGTGGAGCTGCGACTCCTCGGGCGGCTCGCGGAGGAAGGTGAAGGGGTTGCGGTACTCCCGGCCGTTCAGCTGGGAGTACTTGCGATCGTTGCTGGCCACGAGCTCGACGAGCGCCTTCTGCCGGCCGTCGAGGTAGTCGAAGAACGCGAGGTCGAACGGCCCGACGCCCGCGCGCTCGTCCGGCTTGCGCATCACCCAGCGGGCCCAGTCGTAGCCGTAGAGGAAGTCGTGCGCGTAGCGGAAGCGCAGCTTCGACTTGTTGCCGAAGCCCACGCAGAGCGACACCACGCGGCGGGCGAAGTCGCCGATCGCGGGGGCGCTCCCGGCCTGCCACAGGCAGCACGCCAGGTAGTCGAGGTCCCAGAAGATGTTGTCGGGGAAGTTATCGGCGACCGCGCGAATCACCTCGGCGAGCCCACGCGCGAAGGCCCGCGCGCGCTCGGTGTCCTCGCTGCCGCCCAGGACCTGCTCGACCAGCGCGACGGGGGTGGGCGCGCACGGCCGGCCCGGCGCGACCGAGGCCCGCGCGCCGAGGAGCGGCGTGAGGCGCGCGAGCTCGTCGCGCGCCTCGGCGGGGATCGCGGGGACGGCCGGGGCGCCGATCACCTCGTCCCCCCGCCGGCGGCGAGCCCGGCGGCGAGCACGGCCGCCGACAGGGCGGCCGTCCCCCACCAGATCGCGCGGTGCAGCTCGAGCTTGTAGGCCGCCTGCGCGGCGAAGGCGTTCGTCACCGCCTCCGGGCTCTTCTCGACGAGCCGCTCCCTGAACCAGAGCGCAATGGCCGCCGCCGGCGCGACCGACCAGGTCGGCGGGGCGCCCCCGGCGACGAGGGGCGCCCCGAGCCAGAGGAGCGGGCCGAGGCCGGCGAGGGCCTCCGTGACCCGGCGCGAGATCGCGTTGCCGAGCAGCGCGGTCACGGTACGCTTTCCGGCGGCGCGGTCGCTCTCCTCGTCGGACAGCCCGCTGGCCAGGGCGCTCGCCAGCGCGAGCGCGAGCAGGCCCGGCAGGAGCGCCGCGAGCCACGCCGGCGCCCACGCGCCGCACTGCGCATACGCGTGCAGCAGCGGCAGCACCCCGCCGACGCCGATCATCTCGAGGAGCTCGCCGCCGCCCCGGTAATTGAGCCGGAGCGGCGGCAACGTGTACGCGGCGAAGACGAGCAGGCCGACCGCGGCCAGGGGGAGCAGCAGCGGGCGATCGAGCGCGATGCCGGCGCCCCCGGCGACGATCAGCGCGGCGGCGCCGGCCCCGAGGCCGGCGAGGAGGAGCGCGTGGGCCGGAAGGATGCCGTCCGGGATGGTCTTCGGCGAGCAGCCGTCCGGGAACATGCGCCGCTTGAGGGCGTCGACCTCGCGATCGCCCCAGTCGTTCAGGAGCACGACGAAGACGACGTCCGCGATCATCCACAGCGCGCCGAAGGCGAGCGCGCCCGCGGACACCCGGCCGGCGACGGCCGCGCCCACGGCCTGCCCGCACACGGCCGGGACGAGCACCTTGGGCCAGCTCGCGGGCTTGAGCGCGTACCACCACCGCGCTCCAGGGCTCATCGACTCGACGCGCATGGATCAGGTCTTCCTGCTGCTAGTACAGCGTGCCGGAGATCTGGCCAGGGATCCCGAGGAAGAATTTCAACGCAAAGACGCAAAGACGCAAAGACGCAAACCAGAGATTTCTCAGTATTTTTGCGCCCATGCGTCCCGGCGCTCCGGTTTCCCCGGCGCGGCGCTCCGGTGCGGCGCGGCGCCCGGACCGGGGCCCCGGAAGGGCGGTCGGTGCAGCGTTTCCCTCCACGCCGATCTGAGCCACCCTATCCCCCCCGACAGCTCCGACACGCGACTCGTGCCGCACGCACTCCTCCCCTCCCCGAGCCTGGCCGGCGCGGCGCCGCGCGGCCCCGCGCAGCGCCGCCCCGCGCAGCGCGCTGATCCCGCTCGGAGGCGCGCGTGAGCGCCGACGCGGCCCGGGCGCGCGGCGCGCGGGAGCTCGTGGACGAGCCCGCCCGCCGCCGCATCCGCGAGGATCTCGGGACGACGCTCGTCGTCGAGGCCGCCGCGGGCACCGGCAAGACGACGGCGCTCGTGTCGCGGATCGTCGCCGTGCTGCGGAGGGCGCCCGAGGAGGGGGGCGGGACGCTCGATCGCATCGTCGCGGTGACCTTCACGGAGAAGGCGGCCGGCGAGATGAAGCTGCGCCTCCGGGCCGAGATCGAGCGGGCGCGCGGCGACGCGAGGTCCGGCCCGGCCGAGCGCGCGCGGCTCGACGAGGCGCTCGCGCACCTGGAGGCGGCCCGCATCGGCACCATCCACTCGTTCTGCGCCGACCTCCTGCGCGAGTGGCCGGTCGAGGCGCGCGTCGACCCGCTGTTCCAGGTCGCGGCCGCGGACCAGGCCGAGGCGCTCTTCGACCAGGCCTTCGACGCCTGGTTCCAGCGCACCCTGAACGACCCGCCCGAGGGCGTGCGCCGGATCCTGCGCCGGCGCCCGCGCGACGGCGCGCACGGCCCGCGCGACCTGCTCCGGAGCGCGGCGCTCAAGCTCGCCGAGCACCGCGACTTCACGCGCCCCTGGCGCCGCGATCCGTTCGATCGCGAGCGCGCCATCGACGAGATCCTCTGCCGCCTCGCGGTCCTCGCGGACCTCGGCGCCGAGGCCGACCGGGAGGGCGACTACCTCGCGCAGAGCCTCAGGAACCTCGACCGGTACCTCGCGGAGCTCCGCCGCCGCGAGGAGGTGACGGGCGGGCGCGATCACGACGGGCTCGAGGCCGAGCTCGGCGAGCTCGCCCGCTGGAAGGAATGGCGCTGGAAAGGCTCGGGCAAGGCGTTCGGCGCGGACCTCTCGCGCGCCGAGGTGCTCGCGCAGCGCGACCGGGTGAAGGCCGAGCTCGACGCCGTGCTCACGGCCGCGAGCGCCGACCTCGCGGCCTGCCTCTCGCGCGAGCTCCGGCCGCCGATCGACGCCTACGACGCGCTCAAGGCGCGCGCCGGCAAGCTCGACTTCCTCGACCTGCTCCTCTGCGCCAGGAACCTCCTCCGCTCGAGCCGCGCCGTCCGCGAGGAGCTGAACCTCCGCTTCTCGCACCTCTTCGTCGACGAGTTCCAGGACACCGACCCGCTCCAGGCGGAGCTCCTGCTCCTGCTCGCGGCCGACGACCCGGCCGAGATCGACTGGACGCGGGCGCGCCCGGTGCCCGGCAAGCTGTTCGTCGTCGGCGATCCGAAGCAGTCGATCTACCGCTTCCGCCGCGCCGAGGTCGCGCTCTACGAGGCGACGAAGGCCCGGCTCGTCGCGTGCGGCGCGAGCGTGCTGTACCTCTCGACGAGCTTCCGCGGCGCCCCGTCGATCCAGGAGGCCGTCAACGCGGCGTTCGCGCCGCGGATGCAGGGCGGGTCCGGCGAGGGCGCGGCGAGCCAGGCGCGGTACGTCGCGCTCGAGCGGTTCCGGGACGACCCCGTGGGCCAGCCGACGGTGATCGCGCTCCCGGTGCCGCGGCCGTACGGCGACTTCGGGAAGATCTCCGATTACCGGGTGCGGCAGTCGATCCCGGACGCGGTGGGCGCCTTCGTCCACCAGCTCATCCACGGCGGCCGGGGCACGATGAGCCGCCCGCGATGGACGGTGACCGAGCGCGAGCGCCCGGGTCAGCGGGTGCCGATCGAAGCGCGGCACATCTGCCTCTTGTTCAAGCGTTTCCAGACGTTCGGCGAGGACGCGACCCGCGCCTACGTGCGGGCGCTCGAGGCGCGGCGGATCCCGCACGTGCTCGTGGGCGGGCGGTCGTTCCACGATCGCGAGGAGGTGATGGCGGTGCGGAGCGCGCTGCTCGCGATCGAGTGGCCGGACGACGAGCTCAGCGTGTACGCGACGCTGCGCGGGCCGCTCTTCGCGCTGACCGACGACGTGCTCCTCCTGTACCGCGACAGGTTCCAGCGCCTGCACCCGCTGTTTCAGCCCGACGACGGGGCGCTCGATCTCGTGGCCGAGGGCGGGGCGCGGCCGCTCCGGGAGGTCGCGGAGGCGCTCGCGGTGCTCGGGCGCCTGCACCGCGAGCGCAACCGGCGGCCGATCGCGGACACGATCGGCGGGCTCCTCGACGAGACGCGCGCGCACGCGGGCATCGCGATCTGGCCGACGGGGGAGCAGGCGCTCGCGAACGTGCTGCGGGTGATGGATCTCGGGCGGCGGTTCGAGTCGGGCGGCGCGACGTCGTTCCGGGCGTTCGTGGAGCGGCTCGAGGTGGACGCCGAGCGGGGCGAGGTCGCCGAGGCGCCTGTCGTCGAGGAGGGGACGGAGGGGGTGCGGATCATGACGGTGCACCGTGCCAAGGGGCTCGAGTTCCCGGTGGTGATCCTGGCGGATCCGGCGTCGCCGGCGGTGCACCAGCACCCGTCGCGGCACGTGGATCAGGAGCTCGGCCTGTGGGCGGAGCCGATCGCGGGCTGCGTGCCCGCGGAGCTCTGCGAGCGCCGCGACGAGGTGCTGCGCCGCGATCGCGAGGAGGCGGTGCGGCTCGCGTACGTGGCGGCGACGCGGGCGCGCGAGCTGCTCGTGGTGCCCGCGGTGGGCGACGCGCGCCCGGGCGACGGATCGAGCGACGGCTGGCTCGACGTGCTGCACCCCGTGCTCTACCCGGCGCCGCGCGACCGGCGGAGCGCGCGGCGCTGCGAGGACCTCGGCTGCCCTCCGTTCGGGACCGACACGGTGCTGGAGCGCCCGGCGCGGTGCGAGGCCGACGAGCGCGACGCTGTCGCGCCCGGGGAGCACACGCCGATGGCGGGGTCGCACCGCGTCGTGTGGTGGGATCCGGGCACGCTCGACCTGGATCGCGAGCCGGAGGCCGGGCTCCGGCAGCAGCGGATCCTGCAGGCGGACGCGAGCGGGGCCGGGGCGGCGGCGGCGGGCGCGGGGGAGCTCGGGCAGCGCGGGCACGAGGTGTGGCTGGAGGCGCGGCAGCGGGCGCTCCTGGATGGCGCGGTGGCGGCGCTGCGCGTGAAGACGGCGACGCAGATCAGCCACGAGGCGGCGGAAGCGGCGGTGGCCGGGGCGGAGCGGCGAGATCGGGCGGACGCGTTGCCGGTGATCTCGTTCGAGCAGACGGCGATCGCGCGCGAGGGCCGGCCCTACGGCAAGCGCTTCGGAACGCTTGTGCACGCCGTCCTCGCCGAGGTGGACCTCCGGGCGGGCGAGGACGAGGTGAGGACGGTGGCCGCGGCGCAGGCGCGGCTCCTGGGGGCGCCGGCCGAGGAGGTCGACGCGGCGGTCGCGGCGGCGGTCGCGGCGCTCGAGCACCCGCTGCTCCGGCGCGCGGCGGAGAGCGCGGCGCGCGGCGGATGCGAGCGGGAGACGCCGCTGCTCCTGCGGCTCGAGGACGGGACGATCGCCGAGGGCGTCGTCGATCTCTCGTTCCGGGAGAGCGTGGGCGACGTGGGGGTCTGGACCGTGGTCGATTTCAAGACCGGCTCGGACGCGGGCACGGCGCACGCGGCGCAGGAGGCGCAGGTGCGGCTCTACGTGCAGGCGATCGCCGAGGCGACGGGCGAGCGGGCGAGAGGGGTGGTGCTCCGGGTGTGAGGGGCGCCACCGGGCATGGCGCGGGGGGTGGGCCATGCGTGGCGCGTCGCGGGAGGCCCGAGGGTGGTACGATGGGTGGCATGGGTTCGACAGCGACAGCGGAGCTCCTCCGACCTGAGCTGATGACGCTGGAGCAGTGGGCCGACCTGGAGGAGGACCAGCCGGGTGAGCTCCTGGACGGTCATCTCGTGGAGGAAGAGGTGCCGACGACGCTGCACGAAGCGGTGGTCAGCTGGCTGATCGAGGTGCTCCGCGGATGGGCCCGACCGCGGGGCGGCTGGGTGTTTGGCTCGGAGTACAAGCTCGGCGTGTCGGCGCGCCGCGGGCGCAAGGCCGACGTGTGCATGTATGCCCAGGGCGCGCCTCTTCGCGGCCGGGACGCGCTCTCCCGGATCCCCCCGACCGTGGTGGTCGAGGTGCTCTCGCAGCGGCCGCGCGACGTGCGGCGCGACCGGATGGAGAAGGCGATCGAGTACGCCCGCTTCGGGGTGCGCTGGTACTGGCTCGTGGATCCCGAGGCGCAGCTCTTCGAGCTGTGCGAGCTCGGCCCCGACGGGTATTACGTGCAGCGGCTGCCCGCATCGGAAGGCAAGGTGCGCGTACCGGGGCTGGACGGGCTGGAGCTCGATCTGGACGCGCTCTGGGCCGAGGTGGCGCCGCTCCTGGACGACGACGCGCCGGAGCGGGACGAGAGCGGCGACAGGTGAGCCGGGGGCGTCAGGCCGGCGGTGGCGCGGCCGCGGGCGCCTCGGCCGGCCGGCTTCGCCCTGGAGCGCCGCTTCTTCGGCACCTCGCAAGCGGCAGCAAATAACGGCGAAACCCGGCCAGCGTTTCGGTGATCGGAGGCGACGAACCTCGCCACCCAGGCGACTTCCTTCAGCATCCTGCGCAGCGCGATCCAGCGCGCGCTTGTTCCAGCCCGGCCGCTCTGGATCGGTGAATGATTGGCGCCGTCATGCTCACCGTGCATGCGCTGTCGTATTGGCCCACCCTGCCCGGCGTCGCGCTCGGGTTCGTGAGCCCCTACCTGGCCCGGGACGCGCTCGTCGCGCACGCGCAGAAGGTGAGGCGATTTCAATCCTATTCGATGATCGGCATCGGGCTGATCGCCGCGGTGGGGCGCGACGTTTTCAAGGAGATCGGGCCGGTCGGGCTCGCGGTGGCGTTCGCCCTCATCGCGGGTCAGCTGGGCATCTACTTCTGGTTGCTCTCGGATCCTCGGATCTCGATCGTTCGCAGCTGAGGTGCTCACCGGGGTTGCACCCCCGGGATGTCGAGGCGCGCGCTCGGCCGCGCGGCGCCGGTCAGCCGCAGGCAGCGTGGTAGTCCGGCCCCTCTTCCCCGCGCAGGATCTCGGTCTGCACGACCGACGCGTCCCGCAGGTGCGCCACCGCGCCGAGCTCGCCGTCGCGGCGGTACGCCGAGAAGGCTTGTTCGTCCGGAAAGGTGACGAGGTGAATCTCCTTCAGGCTGCGCCCAGAACTGTCGGGCGCGGTCACCACGGTCCGCTCGATCGCACCGCCGTACCGGGCCATCACGGCCGCAGCCTTCCTCTCGTACGCGCGGAACGCGTCGAGCGCCTCGCACCGCACCGTGAGGATCACGACCAGCGTCACCGGAACCCCCGCGTGCTCACGCCACGCCGCCGCAGGTGCACAAAAAAAGAGCGCCCATTCGACGGTGGGGGGGGGAAACCGTCACGGGCGCTCCGTCTCCACGTTTAGCAGGATGCGGACCAAGCGTTACCCCGTGGATTTCCGCGCATTTTTCGTAGGGGACGTGTGTCCATCCTTTCGATCCTGAAATCAGCCCGTGCAATCCTGACAGGGCATCTGTTTCTTCCCGACCGTGCACGTGCACGGTCGGGGGGACCCCTCCGGAGGCGGCCGCCTTCGATCGCGCCGTGGATGCGCGGGGCGCGCAGAGGACCCAGCGGCGTCGTGCCGATGCACGAGAGGTGATATCATGAGCGGCCTCCGGGCGTGGCGCCGAACCTGCCGCCGAGGCCCGACGTCGTCGGCTGAGCCCAGCCGCTCGGCGGCGGCGTGCGCCGCTCCCGCCGGGGAGCGCGGCCGCCGCGCGGATCCGGCGCTCGACTCCGTCTGACGGCGCGCGCCGCGCCGGCCTGCGTGCATCGTTGACATCGCCGCCAGGATTGCTCCAATGCGAGCGCCCGCTCCGCGCTGCGCAGACGAGGAGGCTTTCGATGCGGCACTTCCTGACCACGATGGACTACACACGCGCCGAGATCGAGGGCCTCCTCGAGCGCGCGCAGCGCTTCAAGCGGAGGCCGATCGGCTCGAGCCTCAAGGATCGCACCATCGCGCTCGTGTTCTTCAACCCCTCGCTGCGGACGCGCACCTCCTTCGACGTCGGCATCCGGCAGCTCGGCGGCCACGCTGTGATCCTCGAGCCTGGGCGGGGCGCGTGGCCCATCGAGTTCGAGGACGGCGCCGTGATGGACGGCGAGCCGGAGGAGCACGTCCAGGAGGTCGCGCGCGTGCTCTCGCGCTACGCCGACCTCATCGGCGTGCGCGCGTTCCCCAAGTTCCAGCGCTGGGAGGAGGATCGCCAGGACAAGGTGCTCCAGGGGTTCGCCCGTCACGCGACCGTGCCGGTCGTGAACCTCGAGACCATCACCCACCCGTGCCAGGAGCTCGCGCTCGCGCTCTCCATGAAGGAGCGCCTGGGCCGCCTCGACGGCAAGAAGTTCGTCCTCACCTGGACGTACCACCCGCGCCCGCTCAACACCGCAGTCGCCAACTCGGCCGTTCTCATCGCCTCCAAGCTCGGCATGGACGTCACCCTCCTCTGCCCCACCGAGGAGTACCACCTCGACGAGCGCTACCTCGACGCCGCCAGGAAGAGCGCCGCCGAGAGCGGGGGGAAGCTCTCGATCACCCACGACATCGAGTCCGCCTACCGGGGCGCCCACGTCGTGTACGCGAAGAGCTGGGGCGCGATTCCCTACTTCGGGCGCTGGGAGCAGGAGAAGCCCATCCGCGACAGGCACAAGCACTTCATCGTCGACGAGCAGAAGATGGCGCTCACCGCGGGGGGGCTCTTCTCCCACTGCCTGCCGGCCCGGCGCAACGTCAAGGTCACGGACGCGGTGATCGACTCGCCCGCATCCATGGTCATCGACGAGGCCGAGAACCGGCTGCATGTGCAGAAGGCCGTGATGGACGTGCTGGCCAACGGGTGGTGACCACGATGGGCTCGACGCAAGACGTCATCGTCCGCCTCCTCAGGAACCTCGGCAGCCGCAAGGAGGTCGAGCAGTACCTGAAGCAGTACGCGGCCGTCGATCAGCAGAAGTTCGCCGTCATCAAGGTCGGCGGCGCCATCCTCGACGAGGACATCGAGGCGCTCGCGACCTCGCTCGTGTTCCTGAACCAGGTCGGGCTGTATCCCATCGTGATCCACGGCGCCGGGCCGCAGCTCGATCGGGCGCTCGCCGAGGCGGGCATCCCGACCGAGCGCGTCGACGGGCTGCGCGTCACGACGCCCCGCGTCCTGGAGATCGCTCGCCGCGTCTTCCTCCGCGAGAACCTGCGGCTCGTCGAGGCGCTCGAGGAGATGGGCACGCGCACGCGGCCGATCACCGCGGGCGTCTTCGAGGCGTCGCTGATGGACGAGGGGCGCCTCGGGCTGGTGGGCAGGGTGGAGCGCGTCCACGTCGACGCGGTGAGGTCCAGCCTCCGCGCGGGGCACCTGCCCATCCTCGCCTGCCTCGGCGAGACGCCGGGCGGGCAGATCGTCAACATCAACGCCGACGTGGCCGCGCGCGAGCTCGCGCTCGCGACGCAGCCGTTCAAGATGATCTTCCTCACGAGCACGGGCGGCCTCCTCGACGAGCATGGGCGCATCATCTCGGCCATCAACCTCGAGGAGGACTACGCGGGCCTCGTCACCCAGCCCTGGCTCACCGGGGGCATGCGGCTCAAGCTGCAGGAGATCAAGCTCCTGCTCGACGGGCTGCCGGCGACCTCCTCGGTGTCGATCACATCGCCGGATCACCTGGCGAAGGAGCTCTTCACGCACACGGGGTCCGGCACGCTGGTCCGCCGCGGCGAGCGGATCCTGCGGCACGACACGCTGGACGGCATCGATCGCGACCGGCTGCGCGATCTGCTCGAGGCGTGCTTCGAGCGGAAGCTCGACGAGCACTACTTCGACAAGAAGCCGTTCTACCGCATCTACCTGTCCGACTCGTACCGGGCGACGGCGATCCTCACGCTCGACGCGGGCGAGAGGGCGCCCCTGACGCCGTACCTCGACAAGTTCGCGGTGACCACGGAGGCGCAGGGCGTGGGGATCGGCGGCTCGCTCTGGACGCGGATGAAGAACGAGAACCCGAAGCTGTTCTGGCGCGCCCGGAACGGCAACGAGATCAACCCCTGGTATTTTCAGCAGGCCGAGGGCAGCTACCGCAACGAGAACTGGACGGTGTTCTGGTACGGCCTGACCAACTTCGACGACATCCGTGCCTGCATCGATCACGCCCTGTCGTTGCCGACGACCCTACGCCAGCACGGCTCAGCCGAGCTCTGACCGCGAACGCCAGGCCCGACACCCCACGCCCCAGAAGGCGCTCGTACCAGGCTGCGACGGACGCCAGGCCCGAAGTGGCATCACGCACCAGAAGGCGCTCGTATCAAGCTGCGACGAACGTCAGGCCCGAAGCGGCATCACGCCCCGAAAGGCGCTCGTATCAGGCTGCGACGAACGTCAGGCCCGAAGCGGCATCACGCTCCGGGTGGCGCGTGTGGATCGCGGGGTGGTGGGGCCCCACCGAGCTTAGCTCGGTGGGGCGGCGGGGGCGCGTGCCCCCGCCGTGAGACTATTGACCGATCTGCTGGAGGCGCGCGTTGATCACGTCCCAGTTCAGGCCCGAGAGCACGTTGGACACGTAGTCCGCCTTCTTGGTCTGGTAGTCCGCGAAGTAGGCGTGCTCCCAGGCGTCGACGGCGACCATGATATGCGTGTTCGCGAACAGACCGACATCGTGCTCGGTCCGGATGAGGTTGTTGAAGAGCTTCTTCTCCTGGTAGTCGTACACGAGCACCGTCCAGCCGTGCGCGCTCAGGAGCGCCGCCTTCGCGTCCGCCAGCCAGTTGTCGAAGCTGCCGAACGAGGCCTCGATGAGCTGCTTCGACTGGGCGCTCGGCTGCGTCGAGCCGTTGCCGATGTTCTCGAAATACAGCTCGTGCAGCACCGTGCCGTTGAACGCGACAGGCTCGCGGCGCTTGAGCTCGCTGTACACGTTGTACGAGTAGTTCGGCGCGCTGCGATCCGCCTTGCCGAGCTGCTCCCAGATCTCGTTCAGCTTCTTCACGTAGCCCTGGTAGAGCGTGAAATGCGCCTTGAGCTGCAGATCACTCAAGCCCTTGGCGTTGCCGCCGAGGAGATTGTCGAAGTTCTTGGGTTCGCGGGCCATGGTGCCTCCTAAACGAGTGCCGCGAGCAACGCCAACGCGTGCCGCAGGGTTAGATGGCCGCTCTACCGCCGCTGCCCTCCGGTAGCAACCCTGCCGTGCGCGAAGACACCGCGCGGCCGCACGACGCCAGCGGGCCTGACCTCCATGCGGGAAACGCCGTACGCCAGCTCAAGGCGCACCGCGAATGCGCGACGTGGCCGCCGCGACCAGGCCCGCGCCGCAGCGCACACAGCGCCTCCCTCGAGCCGGCTCGATCGCACGCCGCGCGCGTGAAAACCTGGTGAAACGTTGAACGCCGCAGGCGTTTCGGTCGATACTCCTCGGGCTTGCTGTTCCTTCGCGCAGGGAGGCGACCTCGTTCATGCCGGCTCGTACACAGGGGACCCATCCGACGGCCGCGCTCGCGGCGGCGCTGTGCCTGCTCGGCACAGCGGCTCAGGCCGAAGCGCAGGAACCCGCGAGACCCGAAGGGTTCGCGCTCGACAGGTTCCACCCCGCGCCGGCCGGCGACAGGATGTTCGGTGTCCAGTCCGCCTACACAGCAGGAGACGCATCGCCCCACATCATGATCCTCGGCGATTACGCCCAGGATCCGCTCGTGCTGCGGCGGCTCGACGGGAACGAGGGGCTCGGCGACGGCAAGGTCGTCGGCAGCCAGTTCCTGCTCCACCTGAGCGCCTCGCTCTCCCTCTGGAAGCACCTCACGGTGAACGTCGATCTGCCGCTCGCGCTCCAGTCCGGCGACGGCGGGGCCGCCTCGGGGGCCGTGCTCCCGCCGCCGACCCGCAGCGCGCTCGGGGATCTCCGGCTCGGCGCGCGCGCGACCCTCTACGGCGACTATTTCGATCCGTTCCAGATCGCCCTCGCAGGCTACGTGTGGCTGCCGACCGGCGACCCCGAGGCGTACTCCGGCGACGGCGACGTGCGCGGCGGTCCGCAGCTCGTCCTCGGCGGCCACCTGGATCGCGCGGTGTGGTCGCTCGCCGCGGGGCCCGAGTTCAGGTCGAACCGGCAGTTCGCCAACGTCGAGCAGGGGACGACGGTGCACTGGGGCGCCGGCGTCGGGCTGCTGCTCGACGACGAGCGGCGGCTGCAGATCGGGCCCGAGATCACCGGCGCGATCACGGTCTCCGATGTCCAGCAGCGCACGACCAACCTCGAAGCCCTGCTCGGCGGGCGCTACCGCTTCGCCAGCGACTTCGAGGCCGGGCTCGCCGTGGGCCCCGGCCTCACCGCCGGCGTCGGCACGCCCTCGTTCCGCGCGGTGGCCATGGTCGCCTACTCGCCCGAGGTGAAGCCGCCCGTGAAGGACCGGGACGGCGACGGCATCCTCGATGACGCCGACGCGTGCCCGGACGTCGCGGGCGTCCGGAGCGCGGAGCGCGCGAAGAACGGCTGTCCGCCGCCCAAGGACGCGGACCGTGACGGCATCCTCGACGCCGACGACGCCTGCCCCGCCGTGGCCGGCGTCGCCTCCCCCGACCCGAAGAAGAACGGCTGCCCGCCGCCCGGGGACCTCGACAAGGACGGCATCACCGACGACGTCGACGCGTGCCCGGAGCAGGCCGGCCCGACCAGCGACGACCCGAAGAAGCACGGCTGCCCGCCGCCGCCCGATCGCGACAGCGACACGATCCCCGATCCCTCGGACGCGTGCCCGGAGCTGCCCGGCATCGCCACGACCGACCCCACCACGAACGGCTGCCCGGGCGACACCGACGGTGACGGCATCCGCGACGACCAGGACGGCTGCCCGAACGAGAAGGGCAAGCCGAACGAGGACCCGAAGCAGCACGGGTGCCCGACGGCGGTCCGGGTGACCGAGACCGAGATCGTCATCCTGCAGCAGGTGCAGTTCGACATCGGCAAGGCGACCATCCGGCCGGTCAGCAACGAGCTGCTCGAGGAGGTCGCCGGCGTGCTCAAGGACCACCCGGAGATCGTCAAGATCGAGGTCCAGGGGCACACGGACGACCGCGGAACGCGCCAGTTCAACACGAGGCTGAGCCAGGCCCGCGCGGAGTCGGTGCTGAAGGCGCTCGTCGCGCACGGCATCGCGGCCGATCGCATGCAGGCGAAGGGCTACGGCCCCGACGTCCCGATCGCGGAGAACAAGACCGAGGCGGGGCGCCAGAAGAACCGGCGCGTCCAGTTCAACATCATCGAGAAGGCAAAGAAGCAGCCATAGGGCTGGAGGCGTCGATGGCAAAGCGATTGGCAATCACGGGGCTGACCGGCGCCGCGCTCCTCGGGGCGCTCTCGGGGACCTCGCACGCGGCCCAGGTGAACCGGGTCCAGGTGGCGCAGCGGGGCGATTTCGTCCTCATCGGCAACACGCTCGCGCACGACTGCGCGCCCTCCACGCCCGCGCCGCTGGTGGGCACGGTCGGGGCGTGCGGCGACGCCGCGACGCTCGGGGACTCGGCGCCCGACATCTACTGGCGATCCGACAGCCCGCTCGCGGGGCAGGCCGAGGCGAACACCACGATAGCGCCCTCGGCGGCCCGCAGCACCGCGGTCCTCAACCTCCCCCCGGGCTCGCGGGTGACCCACGCGTACCTCTACTGGGCGGCGAGCCGCGAGACGGGCACGGCCGATCTCAGCGTGACCCTGGATCGGCCCGGCACCACCTTCACCAGCAACGTGACCGGCGCGCTCTCGGGACAGGCGAGCTCGGATCTCACCCACGCCCAGGTGGTCGCCGACGTCACCTCCATCGTGCAGGCGCGCGGCGCCGGGGCCTATCGCCTGAGCGGCATCAGCAACGCGGCCCGCCTCGACGGTGACAACCAGAACCAGGCCTTCACGTTCGCCGGCTGGTGGATGGTCGTGCTCTACGAGCTGACGACCGCGCCCGCGCGCTACCTCGCCGTCTTCGACGGGCTGGACACGGTGACCAACGACGCGACGGCGCCCTGGCCGATCTCGGGGTTCGTCGTCCCCTCGGGCGCGGGCGAGGCGAAGCTCGGCGTCATCGGCTACGACGGCGACAGCTCGACCGGCGACGCGATCCAGTGGAACGGGACCGCGCTGTTCGACCAGCAGAACCCGGCGAACAACTTCTTCAACAGCTCCCGCTCGTTCCTCGGCGCGCCGTCGTCGTCGGCGGGCGATCTGCCGCGGCTCACCGGCGCGCCGCTGAGCATGAGCAGCATCGACATCGACGTGGTCCGGGTCCCGTCCAACCTGCTCAGGACCGGCGACACGTCGGCGCAGATCAAGGCGATCGGCTCCACCTCCGACGGCTACCTGCTCGGCGGCTTCATCGCGTCGGTGCCGACGCGCCTGCCGGATCTCACCACGTCGACAAAGCGGGTCCTGGACCTCAACGGCGGCGGCGTCACGCCGGGCGACACGCTAGAGTACACGATCATCGTCGCCAACACCGGGGACGACGACGCCGCGGCGGTCGTGCTGAACGACCCGCTGCCCCCCGGGGTCACCTACGTCCCGGGCTCGCTCGAGATCACCGCCGGCCCGAGCATGGGCGGCGTGACCGACGACCCCGGCGACGACGAGGGCGAGTACATCGACGGCACGAGGACGGTCCGCATCCGCCTCGGCGACGGCGCCGACGCGGCCCAGGGCGGGTCGCTCGGCGTCGACGAGACCACGACGGTGCGGTTCCGCGTCACCATCGACCCGGGCACGGACGGCGAGATCGCGAACCAGGCGACCGTCGCCGCGCAGAGCCCGGAGGGAGGGGCCGCCCAGGCGTACCCGACGGACGGCAACGGCGCGGAGCCGGGCGCGCCGCCCACGAGGATCCTCGTCGACAGCGACGGCGACGGGCTGAGCGACGGCGAGGAGAAGCGCGCCGGCACGGACCCGAACGACGCCGACTCCGACGACGACGGCATCAAGGACAGCGACGAGGACCTCTGGGATCTCGACACCGACGGCGACGGGCTCATCAACGCGCGCGACGTCGACAGCGACAACGACGGCCTCTTCGACGCGACGGAGCGCGGGCTGACGGACTGCAACGGCCCGGGGACGGACCCGCTGGCGGGGCACTGCGTGCCCGACGGCGACGCCGGGGCGACGACGACCGACCCGCTGGACGAGGACACCGACAACGGCGGCGTGCTCGACGGCTCGGAGGACGCGAATCTGGACGGCGTGCTCGACGAGGGCGAGGCGGATCCGAGGGCCGGGCACGGCGCCGACGACCGCCAGATCGTCGACACGGACGGCGACGGGCTCGCCGACAACCTCGAACGGTACATCGGCACCGATCCGAACGACGCCGACACCGACGACGACGGCGTGCCCGACGGGATCGAGCCGAACCCGACGGACGATCACGACGGCGACGGGCTCATCAACGCGCTCGACGTCGACAGCGACAACGACGGCCTCTTCGACGGCACGGAGATGGGCCTCGGCTGCGACGGACCGGGCACCGACGCGGCGGCGGGCAACTGCATCCCCGACGGCGACGCCGGCGCCACCAGGACGTCGCCGCTCGAGGCCGACACCGATGGCGGCGGCGTGACCGACGGCTCCGAGGACACCAACCTGAACGGCGTGGTCGACGCGGGCGAGACAGATCCCCGGGCGGGCCAGGGAGGCGACGATCGGCTGAACGCCGACAGCGACGACGACGGGCTGAGCGACGACCTCGAACTGTACCTCGGCACGGATCCGAACGACGCCGACACCGACGACGACGGCGTGCCCGACGGGCTCGAGCCGAACCCGGCGGACGACACGGACGGCGACGGGCTCATCAACGCGCTCGACGTCGACAGCGACAACGACGGCCTCTTCGACGGGACCGAGCTCGGCCTCGGCTGCGACGGCCCCGGCACCGACGCGCCGTCGCGGCGCTGCACCCCGGACGCGGACGCCGGCGCCACGAAGACGTCGCCGCTCGACGCGGACACGGACAACGGCGGCGTGAACGATGGCTCGGAGGACGCCAACCTGAACGGGGTCGTGGACAACGGCGAGAGCGACCCGACCCGCAGGCACGGCGACGACGACAGCAACAACGCGGACAGGGACGAGGACGGGCTGAGCGACGATCTCGAGGAGACGCTGGGCACGGATCCGAACGACGCCGACACCGACGACGACGGCGTGCCCGACGGGCAGGAGCCGAACCCGTCGGACGACACGGACGGCGACCGGCTCATCAACGCGCTCGACGTCGACAGCGACGACGACGGCCTCTACGACGGCACGGAAATGGGCCTCGGCTGCGACGGCCCCGGCACCGACGCCGACGCTGGGCACTGCACGGAGGACGCCGACGGCGGGGCCACGACGACGTCGGCGGTGCGCCGTGACAGCGACCGGGGCGGCGCGACAGACGGCTCCGAGGACGCCAACCTGAACGGCGCGCTCGATGCCGACGAGACCGACCCGACCGCCGGCCACGGCGACGACGACGGCCAGACCGTCGACAGCGACGGCGATGGGGTAGGCGACGACCTCGAGACGTTCCTCGGGTCGGATCCGGGAGATCGCGACACCGACGACGACGGCCTGCTCGACGGCGAGGAGCCGAACCCCAGCGACGACACGGACGGCGACGGGCAGCCGAACATCCTCGACGCGGACAGCGACGGGGATGGGCTCTTCGACGGCACCGAGGCGGGGAAGGGCTGCGAGGACGTGGACACCGCCGGCGACGCCGGGACCTGCACGCCGGACGCCGACGGTGGGGCCTCGACGACGAGCGTGCTGGACCCCGACACCGACCGCGGCGGCGAGAGCGACGGCGACGAGGACCTGAACCACAACGGCACGATCGACGAGGGCAGCAACGAGACCGACCCGAACAACCCCGGGGACGACCGCGGCGATCGCGACGACGACGGCCTCTCGAACAGCGAGGAGGCGACGCTCGGCACCGATCCGGACGACGCCGACAGCGACGACGACGGGGTGCTCGACGGCGACGAGATCGAGCCCGGCGCCGACACGGACGAGGACGGGAAGATCAACGCGCTCGATCCCGACAGCGACGGGGACGGGCTCTTCGATGGGACCGAGCTGGGCCTGGACTGCTCGCACGAGGACACGGACGCCGACGCGGAGACCTGCGTGCCCGACGGCGACAGCGGCGACACGACGACGGATCCGACGAAGGCCGATACCGACGGCGGCGGCGCCGCCGACGGCGACGAGGACGCGGACCACGACGGCATGATCGACGCGGGCGAGCGCGATCCGAACAACCCTGCGGACGACCAGCCCACGGCGTGCGAGCAGGACGGCGATTGCGGCGCCGGCATGGTGTGCGACGAGGCGACGACGAACGAGTGCGTCCCGGGTTGCCGCAACCCGGACAACAGCATCGGTCCGTGCACCACGGCGCCGCCCGGCGACGGCGTCGTGGTGCAAGGCGGCGGCTGCGCCTGCACGGCAGGCGCGGACGGCCACGGCAGCCCGTCGGTGCCCTGGGCCCTGCTCGCGGCCGGCGCCTGCGCCGCCGCGCTGCACCGGCGCCGCCGGCGCGGCTGAGCCCCTCCCCGACGGCGCCCCCGCCCGGAGCAGGCCGGGGGCGCCTGTTCAACAAATACTTGAAATAACTAGATTTTCGTCTATCAGGCGCCTCTGCCTGCGAGGCGAGGCGGACCCGACCGGGTTGCCGCCGGGGCCGAGGCGGACCCGACCCAGGTTGCCGCCGGGGCCGACGGGTCCGGGGCGCCGCGACCCGCCCGGGTCGGATGCGCCGCGGGTTGCCATCCGCCGTCCGTGGCCTAACGATATTTCCTCACGGGAGAGTGCATCTTGCTCCGACCTTCTGATTCCGTCGTCCGCGCCATCACGATGGATGGCGCCTTTCGCGTCATCACGGCGCTGACCACCGAGACCGTGCGAGGGGCCATCGCGGTGCAGACGGCCACCGGCGCGACCGCGCAGCGGCTGGGAGAGCTGATCACGGGCGCCATCCTCGTGCGTGAGGCGATGGCGCCGAACCTGCGCGTGCAGGCGATCGTCAAGGGCGCGGCCGGCCACGGGTCCCTGGTGGCGGACTCGCACCCGGACGGCACGAGCCGCGGCCTCGTCAACCTGGGCAAGGGCGCGACGAAGAAGAGCGCGGTGGAGATCGGCGCGGGGTCGCTGCTGCAGGTGATGCGCACGCTGCCGAACGGCATGCTCCACCAGGGGGTCGTCGAGGTCCCGGCCGAGGGCGGCATCTCGGGCGGCCTGATGACGTACATGCAGGAGTCGGAGCAGGTCGTCTCGATGATCGCGGTGGCGACGCTGATCGGCGAGGACGGCGTCGGCACCTCGGGCGGGTACCTCGTGCAGCTGCTCCCGGAGGTCGAGCGCGGTCCGCTCATGGTGATGACCGAGCGGCTCAAGGACTTCGAGCGCCTCGACGACGTGCTCGCGCAGGAGGGCGCCTCGGCGGACGTGCTGCTCGAGGAGCTGCTCCACGGCATGCCGTTCTCGCGGCTCGACGCCTCGCCGCTCAGCTTCAGCTGTCGCTGCAGCGAGCTCCGGGTCATGACCACGCTGGCGAGCCTGCCGCGGAGCGACATCGAGGAGATGGTCGAGGACGGGAAGCTCCTCGACATCCGCTGCGACTACTGCGGCAAGGACTACCAGGTGTCGCCGTCGCAGCTCCGCTCGCTGCTGATGACGAGCTGATCGCGGCGCGCCGGCGCCGCGCCGCGCGGGGTCACGCCGGCTGGCCGGGCGAGAGGCCGCGGATCACGAAGGCGATGACCTGCTCGATCTCGGCCTCGTCGTCCCACGCCGCGTCGGGAGCGATGAACACGCGGTGGAGGATGTACCCCGCGAACGTCGAGGCGACGCAGCGGAGGACGAGCGCGGGCGGCCATCCGACGATCTGCCCCTCGCGCTGGAAGCGCTCGATCAAGGCGATCCCCCTCGCGAGGAACGGCGCGAACACCCGGCCGGCGATGCCGATCCGCAGATCGGCGTCGAAGGGCAGCTCCTGCGCCAGGATGCGCACGAGCTGCGGGTGCGCGCGCACGAACGCGGCGCGCTCGGCGAGGAGCGCCCGCAGGAACGCCTCGAAGGTCGGGTACGTCGCGCTGAAGAGCGGGTCCATGGAGCGCGCCATCGCGGGCCCCACGAGCTGCTCGATGGCGGGCCCGAGCACCCCCAGGAGGAGATCCCTCTTTGTCGGGAAGTACTTGAAGATCGTCGCCTCCGCGACCCCCGCGCGCCGGGCGATGTCCCGGGTCGCGGTCCCGTGGAAGCCGTGCTCTGCGAAGGCGGTCACCGCGGCCTCGACGATCTTCTTCTGCGCCTCGGTCAACGTGTCGCTCGAGCGCGGTCGTCGGCTCATCGGCGTTCCTTCTGCTCACCTTCTGGTGCCGCGCGCCAGCGATCCCGACGGATCTCGGCCGCCGCCGCGCCGCGATCGGCAAGGGCGCTAGGCGGATCCGGCCCTGCGCGTGAAGAGCCGGTCGAGGGCGCGCCGGAGCTCGTCCTCGTCGAGCGGATCGCTGCGCACGCCGAGATAGCCGTCCGGCCGGACGAGGACGGCGGCCGAGGACGAGACGCCGTACGCCGCGTGGGCGTGGCCGTCCGGATCGGCGTACCCTCCGGCCTCGGGCGCGCCGATGACCAGGACCTCGAGGTCGGGCCCGCCGAGCTGCGCGGCGAGCTTCCGGGCGTGCTCGCGGGCTCCGCCGTCCGCCTGCGGGCCGGTGAAGAGCAGCAGCGTGGATCCGGCGCCGCGCATCAGGTCGATGAGGTGGACCTGCTCGCCCGCCGCGCCGCGAACCACGGCGTCCGGCGCGCGATCCCCGGCGCGGGGCCCGTGCTCCGGCGGGCTTCCGATCTGCACCGACAGCGGGCTCTTCCGGTAGCGGATCTGGAGCTGCGACAGGAATCCCAGGATCCTGCGCTGCACGACGGAGATGCCGAAAGCGCGGGCCATGAGGCGCGGCGCGACCGCGCGCAGCGTCCGGCCCACCGGACCGTGCCCGGCCAGGAGACCGAACAGGCGGTCGGTGAAGTCGACGAGCCGGCGTGCCACGGGAAGCCGCTCCATCTCGTAGGTGTCCAGCAGCCACGCCGGCATCCGGCCCTGCTCGACGGCCGCGAGCTTCCACGCCAGGTTGTAGGCGTCCTGGATTCCTGTGTTCATGCCCTGCCCGCCGGCCGGGCTGTGGATATGCGCCGCGTCTCCGGCGAGGAACACCCGTCCTTTGCGCAGCCGCGTGGCCACGCGGTGGTGCAGCCGGTAGCGCGAGAGGACGATCGCTCTCTGGACCTCGAACGGGACCGGGATCATCTCGCGCATCGCGGCCTCGAACTCCTCGCGCGAGACCGGCGCGCCGTGCTCCGGCGGCGCTTCGGGCCGGATGAGGATGACCCGGAAGCGGTGGCTGCCGAGCACTGGAAAGGCTGCGAGGACGCCCCGGCGCGAGGGGCTGAGATAGATCTCGCCGTCCGGCAGCGGCCAGTCGAGGACGAGGTCGCCGAGCATGCAGTGATCGTCGTAGGTGTCCCCCTCGAAGGCGATGTCGGCGCCCTTGCGGACAGCGCTGCGCGCGCCGTCGCAGCCGAGGAGCCACCCGGCGCGCACCTCCTCGAGGCTCCCGTCGGCCCGGCGGAGCGTGCACGTGACACCGTCGCTGTCCTGCGCGTAGGCGGCGAGCTCGACGCCGCGCTCGAGCGCCACGCCCAGCCCGGGGAGCCGGGAGGCCAGGACGCGCTCGGTGTCGAGCTGCTGGATGACGAAGATGCCCGGGATCGGCGTGGACAGCTCCGGGAAATCGAAGATCGGCAGCCGGGCGCGCTGTCCGTTCGCGAGGAGGACGTTGAACCCTCCCACGCGCACGGCGCGCTCCAGGGCAGCATCGACGATCCCCATCCTGCGGAAGATCTCCATCGTCCGCGCCTGCACGGCGAGCGCCCGCGAGTGATCCGCGGGCGGCTCCAGCGCCCTGTCCACGATCCGCACCGCGAGCCCTCGCCGGGCGAGCTCCCCGGCCATCGTCAACCCGGTCGGCCCTCCCCCGACGACCAGCGCATCGAGTGCTCTCGCCATGACCCGCCTCCAGCGTGGTGAGTGAGTACTCACTCACTATAACAGGAGCGACCGGGTTGGCAAGAGGGGGCGGGATCGCGGGCGCGCCGCAGGCGCGAGATCGCCAGGATCCCGAGGCGTCCTGGTTCGCGTTGCTCGCGAGGATCTGGCAGTCCGGGATGCGGCGCTCACGACAAAGTCCTCCTGCCGGTCCAACCTGCCTGTCGGGACCGGCCTCTCGCGGAGGCCATGGATACGTCAGATTCGTAGCATTTCAATGCGTTGCATTTTCGCGCCCGGGATTATCACCAATGGTGAAATACAGGATCGTCAGTCCGCCGAATGTGGCCGCGCCCGCGCCCCATCCTTTCACCTCTCGCGGCCGAACCTGGGCTGCGGCTTCGCTCCTGGGCCGGCGGATAAGTGCACGGCATCAACGGCGCAGGGGGGCCACGTCCACCGGCTACGTCGACGGTCTTCCCCTGTACGTGAACTGCGGCAGAGCGGACCTCTACCCTCGCTGGAGCGTGCCGTCCATGGCCGCCTGCCGCGGGGGGAGGGGCGCGTTCGGGGAGACCGGTCCGGGTCTCGGCGGCGCGCCGAGCGGGAAATTTCCCAGGAGCTGCGCTACCGTGCGACGGACCGCCGGGCAGCAGACTCGTCAGTTCAAGAAAGAGTGGATGACCTCGATGCGAGAACCCAACTATCACGCGCACCATCTCCGGACCGTATCGCGCCTCGTCGAGCGGCTGAGCGCGGACCCCTGCTCCGTAGCGATCATCATCGGAGGCTCCCAGGCGAAGGGGCTGGGGAAGGAGACGTCGGACGTCGACTTCTTCTGGGTGGTCACCGACGAGGAGCACAGGCGGCGGTATGCGGCCGGCGAGCTGGTCTACGTCGCCTGGGACCCGGGCCTCGTTGACTATCCAGGCGGCTACGTCGACGGCAAGATCATCAGCCATGATCTCCTCGAGAAGACCCGCGAGCGCGGCAGTGAGCCGGCGCGCTCGGCGTTCCTGGGCGCGACGGTCGCCTGGTCGCGGCGCCCGGACATCGACGGCCTGGTGCGCGCGATCTCGGCCTATCCCGAGCACGAGCGCGCGCACAAGATGCTGGGGTTCATCGCCCAGCTGGAGGCGATGCGCTATTATCTCGAGTCGGCGGAGCAGCACGACAACCGGTATCTCCTGACCTGGGCTTCGGCGCGCGCGGTGCTCTTCGGCTACCGGCTGATCCTGGCGCACAACCGCATCCTGTATCCGTACCACAAGTGGGTGAGGGCCTTCGTGGCGGACGCGCCCGAGAGGCCGGCGGATCTCCTGCACCTCGCCGACGAGCTGATCCGTGCGCCTGGCAAGAAGACGGGCGAAGCGTTCTGCGGCGCGGTGCTCTCGTTTCGTGACTGGGAGAAGCCCGCACAGTGGCAGACACGGTTCATGGAGGACTCCGAGCTCAACTGGCTCCACACGCCGCCTCCGCTCGAGGACGCCTGAGGCGATCCCGCGGGCCGGGACACAGGTGGTGAGCGCGGCGAGAACGGCGAGAACACCCGGAGTCGGCCAGTGTTCGTGCCCTACCTGTGCGCAGGAAAACTCCACACACGACTACGACATCAGCAGAAAGTTACCACGACAGATCTCTTGCTTGCCCCCAAACCCCTTGCTGGCGCCGAGGAGATCTGTATAAGCTTCTGGTCTCAACTTCCTTCCGTTCGACCTTCGGACCTGGTCGGGCGCTCACAGGAGTCATCAAGATGCGACCGATGGCAAGGTGTGCGTCGCTGCTCGGCCCGAAGACGTCCGAGGCAGCGTGGTTCCTGGGTCCTCGGATGAGGATGTCGACGAGCTCAGGAACGCAGCTCCTGCAGGGCAGTGGCTGCAATCGAGCTGTAGAGTCGCGCTCCTGGCTGAAGGGAACGAGGGCTCTCTCTGCCGCCTCCCTTCTGATGCTCGTGGCGTGTGCCGAAGGCTCCAGTCTGGGCGGCGATGGCGGAGGGGGCGGGAGCAGCGCCACATCGAGCTCGAGCGGGGCGTCCTCGTCCAGCTCGAGCAGCGTGGGGTCTACAGGCTCGACCACGAGCAGCACGACCAGCTCCGCGACGAGCAGCACGACGGGCGTCGGCGGGGAAGGCGGCGCCGGCGGTCTGGGCGGCGCTGGCGGCATCGGCGGCGCCGGCGGGGATGGCGGAGCCGACGTGACGAGCACCACGATGAGCAGCTCGGTCAGCTCCACGACAAGCAGCTCGGTCAGCTCCACGGCGAGCAGCTCGGTCAGCTCCACGGCGAGCAGCTCGGTCAGCTCCACGGCGAGCAGCTCGGTCAGCTCCACGGCGAGCAGCTCGACGGGGGTCGGCGGCGGCAGCGCCACGAGCTCTACCACCGCGAGCTCCACCACCGGCGGCATCACCACGCCGGCGCTCGAGCTGCAGTACGCCGCCAGAGCGACGGCCGCCGAGTCCTCGGAGCTGTCGTTCCAGGTCCGGGTCAAGAACACCGGAGATGAGAGCATCGCGCTCAGCGATCTGACGATTCGCTACTGGTTCACGGCCGACGTCACGGAGGTGGATCTCAAGAGCGACTGCGACTTCGCGTTGACCACCAGCATATGCGCCAACGTCGTCACCAGCACGTTCGACAAGGCGTCGGGCACGGACGCGGATCACTACTTGGAGCTCGGCTTCCTCGCCGCCGCAGGCAGCATCTCCCCGGGCGCCACGACCGGACCGGTACAGGTCCGCATCCACAACCGCGACGTGTACGACCGCATGACGCAGACCGACGACTACTCGTTTGAAGCGACGACCGCTTGGATCCCGTCGATGCAGATCACCGTGTACCACGAGCGCATGCTCGCCTGGGGCATCGAGCCCTAGCCCAGAGCACACCTCCCCGACGGCCGGCCCGGGCGAAACACCTCGCGAGCGCCCGCCACGCTCGGAGCAGCGTGCGCTGCGGATACAGATCTCCTGGCAGGACATCTCATCGACCAGACGAAGACGGCCGTATTTCCAGGCCATGTCCGCCCGGAGGGCACCCCCGCAGGCCCGTCGGCGCGCTGTGGCAGCCTGACACGCCGCGCGAGCACGCCACACCCACCAGCGCGCCTTCGCCCATCCGGCGTTGCCGCGATGTAACCAATTTTCCAGGGAAATACGTCCTGCCGCGGGGCCCGAGAGTCTCCACTCCGTCTGGAGACGGACAGCGCAG
Organism: Sorangium sp. So ce590; assembly: GCF_051521365.1. Taxonomy (NCBI): domain Bacteria; kingdom Pseudomonadati; phylum Myxococcota; order Polyangiales; family Polyangiaceae; genus Sorangium; species Sorangium sp. So ce590. Next base: position 95,280 of record NZ_CP150346.1, on the reverse strand, counting down.
GCGGCACCATCCTTGAATGGGACGCGTCCGGATCCTGAAATCTATGGACGTCACCGCGCGCGCAACCCATCCGCCTCCGTCATCCCACACCCGGCCGTCGCAGGCCCCGATCTCGCGCGATCCGCCGCGGAGCGGGACGCGGCTCGGCCTCGGCCGGTTCGACGCCCTGACGCGGCGGGCCGCGGACACACCGGGCCTCATCAGCTTCGCGGGCGGGCTGCCGGCGCCGGGGGAGTTCCCGCGGTCCAAGCTCGCGGCGTCGTTCGTCCGCGCGCTCCAGATCCCCAGCTGTCCGGCGCTCCAGTACGGCTGGCCCGAGGGCGACGGGGACCTCCGCTCCTGGATCGCCGGGCAGCTGCGACGGCGCGGCGCCAGCGTCGCTCGCGACGACATCATCGTGACCAGCGGCGCGCAGCAGGCCGTGTCCCTCGCCGCGCAGATGGTCCGCGCGCCGGGCGCCAGGATCGGCGTCGACCCCGAGAGCTACCCCGGCGCGCTCGATCTGTTCCAGGCGCGCCGCGCGACGCTCGTCGACGACGGTAGCCACGTCGATGCCTATTACCTCATGCCCGCTGTCTCCAACCCCCGTGGACGCAGGCTGTCGCCACACGAGCGGGCAAAGGTCCTCTCGACCCTCCGGCCGATCATCGAGGACGACGCCTACGCGGATCTCTGCTTCGACGGCGCCGCCCCGCGGCCGCTCCTGGCCGAGGCGCCCGATCGCGTGTTCCACGTCGGGACGTTCTCGAAGACGCTGTGCCCCGGGCTCCGCGTCGGCTGGCTCGTGCCCCCGCGCGCGCTCCGGGCCGATGTCCTCAAGCTGAAGCAAGCCGACGACCTGCAGGCGGCCAGCCTGCCGCAGGCCATCCTGGAAGACTACCTCCGCAACGAGGACTTCGATCAGCGGCTCGCGCGCCTGCGCGAGTTCTACGCCCGCCGCGCCGCCCGCATGGAACAAGCGCTCCGCCGGTACCTGCCCGGCTGGAGGTTCGAGTCGCCGGCCGGCGGCTTCGCTCTCTGGGTCGAGCCCGACGCCGAGCCGAACGAGGCGTTCTTCCTGGCCGCCGCCATCGAGCACGGCGTCGCCTTCGACCCAGGGTCGCTGTTCCGCGCGAACGGCGCCGTGACCCCGTTCGCCCTCCGGCTGTGCTTCTCGTCGGTCTCGCGCGACGAGGACCTCGACGAGGGGGTCCGCCGCCTCGCGCGGTGCTGGGCCGAGGTCGCGTAGCCCCCGCCGGCTCCCGCGAGCGCGGCCGGCGCCACCCATCGTGCTCGTTCTCCTCTTCCCGGCGCCTTCCCCGCGATTGACGGTAACCACCGGTAACTGGCGATAACTGACAATTTCCCCCTCGCGGCGCGGCGCGTTCGGCGTCGACAGATCGATCTTCGGCCCCAGGGATCCTGTCGAGAGACATGATCCCCCGGACCCGCCGCGCGACGCTCCGCGGGCGCCTCGAGCGCCTCGCCCTCGTGGCGATCACGCTGGCGGCCCTCCTCGCGTCGGCGTCCCCCGCGCGCGCACGCCAGACGTTCTTCGATTACGGAGACCACTCGAGCGCCGAGGAAGCCCTCGAGTTCTCCGAACTCCACCTTGCTCGCGTCGTGTATTCCGAGCTCGGGTGTCCGAGCCGCCCGGTGTGGCTGAAGCTCGGCGCCGCGCAGGGAGAGACGCTCCGCGTGCAGCTCGGCATGCCGGAGATGGACGCGCTCCGCCGCGAGCGCCCCTCCCTCGCGCTGCTCGGCCCCGGCCTGCCGCGGCCCGCGGCGCTGCCCTTCGCGGCGCCCGCGGGGCTCGGCGCGCGGATCTTCGCGACCCGGAGCGTGCACGACGCGGAGGTGGTCCGCGAGCCCGTCACCGGCGCCCGCTCCTGGCTCCTGCTCGAGCAGCGGATCGAGGTGCCCGAGACCGGGAGCTATCACCTCGTCGCGTGGAGCCCGGAGGCGCGCCGCGTACGGCTCTGGATCGCGATCGGCGAGGAGCCGAGCGAGGAGCTCAGCAACGTGGACGACCCGGTGGAACGCGCGATGGCGTTCCACCAGCCCTGGACGGCGCCCGACCTCAGCGCGCCCTGCACGCGCGCGCGCCGCCCGGCGCCCGCGCGGCCCGGGGACGGCGCCTCGGCGGCGGCCTGCGCGCACGCCGCCGGCCCTGCGCGCGGCGCGCTGCCTGGCCTCGCTGCGGCGGCGCTCGCCGCGGCCGCGGCGCGGCGAGCGCGGCGCCGCTGCGTGCCCGGGCGGTGACGGGTGCCGTCCCCGGGCCGCGCGGGCCGCTCACTGCTCCAGCGCGCCGCCCGGCTTGTGCGGGACGGGCGGACGGCGCTCGAGCAGCTCCCGCGCCGCGGCGCGCACGACGGCGGGCACGTCCGCCGCCGCCGCGAGCTGCAGGAGCTCGGGCCGCAGGAGGAGGCGCACCATGGGCACGGCGAGCTCCGGCGGCGCGCCCGGGTTCTGCACGATCGCCATGCGCACCCGCGCGCGCTGGGGCCACTCGGGGTGCCGCGCGAGCTCCGTCATGACCTCCGGGCTCGCCGGGCGCCGCGCCGCGAGGCGGACCACGTCGTCCTCGGTCAGACGCGGGTTCGCGAGCAGGTTGCGGATGACGAGCGGGTGCGGGTCCCGCAGCAGGGCGTCGAAGGCTGCGCGCGTCGGCCGCCGCGCGAGCGCGCGCCGCTCGCCGAGCGAGAGCGCGCGGCCCGCGCTCGACGTGGCGAGGCGGCGCTCGTCGGGCGCCGGCGAGGCCGGCTGCGCCTCGTGCCGCCGCGCCTTGCGGCGCAGGAGCCGCGAGAGCGACAGGAGGGAGAGGGGGGCGGCGAGCTCCCGGAGCTGCGCGACGCGCTCGGAGAGCGCCGGATCCGCGAGGACCGGCACGACGGCGCCGAGCACGTCGCGCGCGCCGGGGTCGGCCTGCTCGGCGTCGCGGCAGAGGTCGTCGAGCGCGCGGGCGACGGAGGCGGGCTCGGCGCGCAGCATCTCGCTCCGCACGAACGCGACCCGAAGCCGGAGCTCCTTCAAGGAAGAGACGGCTCGCCTCCATCGTCCCGCCAGCGGATCCACGCCGTCATTTTACATCGCCCGCGCGCCGGCGTGGAGCGCGCGCCCGGCATCTTGCGATGCGCGATGCGCATCACGCGATGCGCGGTTATCCTGCGCCCGGCAGAGGGGCCGGCGCACGCCGAGCCCCGTTCGTCCACAGAGGCCGGCGCACGCCGAGCCCCGTTCGTCCACAGAGGCCGGCGCACGCCGAGCCCCGTTCGTCCACAGAGGCCGGCGCACGCCGAGCCCCGTTCGTCCACTGGGGCCGGCGCCGCCGCCCCGCCTTGAAGGGAAGAGTCGCATGTCCGAGAAGGTTTCATTCCCCGTGAAGGATGGGTCCCCGGCGACCGGCGCGATCGTCTGGCCGAAGCAGGGCGGCAAGGCGCCTGCGGTCGTCCTGATCCAGGAGTGGTGGGGCCTGAACGACCACATCCGCTCGCTGCTCGACCGGCTCGCCGCCGCCGGGTTCATCGCCCTCGCCCCCGACCTCTACCGCGGCAAGACCACCCAGGACGCGGCCGAGGCCAACCGGCTCATGACCGAGCTCGACAAGCCGCGCGCCCTCGAGGAGATCGCCGGCGCCGTCCGCTTCCTGTCGGCGCACGAGCGATCGAACGGCAAGGTCGGCGTCATCGGGTTCTGCCTGGGCGGCGCGCTCAGCTTCGCCGCCGCGGCGACGGTCCCGGAGCTCGCGGCCGTCGTGCCCTTCTACGGCGTCCCGAGCCCCGCGCCCGACTATTCGCGCATCAAGGCGCCGATCCTCGCCCACTTCGCCTCGCGCGATGCGTGGGCGACGCCGGCCGCCGCCGAGGCGATCCGGAAGGAGCTCGCCGCCCGCGGCCAGTCGATGGAGCTCCACGTCTACGACGCCGACCACGCGTTCGCGAACGACACGCGCCCCGAGGTCTACAACCCCGATGCGGCCAAGCTCGCGTGGGAGCGGAGCATCGAGTTCCTGAAGCAGCACCTCGGCTGAGCGCAGCGCCCGGCCCCTCCCCGCGAGGCGCAGCGCCGGCCGCGCGCCGCCGCGACGGCCGAGCCGCCGCATTGCGACCGGATCGGCCTTCTTTGCCGTCGCTCAAGGAACCCTGATATACACGCTTACATGGCCCTCCCCCCGGTACTCCCGGGCTCGACCCACCAGGCGGAGTCGCCGATCGACCGAGCGCTCGCGCTCGCGCTCGCGGGAGAGCGCGACGCCGCGCTCCGTTGGGCCGCGGCGCTGGTCCGGCACGACCCGACCATGCCGTCCGCGCTCTGCCTCTGCGGCCGCCTCCTCGGCGAGCTGAACCGGCACGAGACCGCGCGCGAGGCGTGCTCCACCGCGGTCATCCGCGCGATCGACCTGGAGAACCTGCCGCTCGCCGTGGCGGCCGCGCGCGAGAGCGAGCGCTTCGGCGGCGATCCCGGCCCCGGGCTCGACCTGATCGCCGACTCGTTCTGCAGGGACTCGCCGCGGCTCGGCGAGGGCGCGCCCCCGCCGCCGCCCCTGCCGACCGCCGAGGCGTTCCAGCCGCTCGCCGCCGTGCTCCAGGGCGCGCTCCTGCTCAACAAGGCGACCGAGATCATCCACAACGCGACGCGCAGGCTGGTCGCCCAGACCGACCACCCCGGGATCGCGCCCCAGCCGGTATTCTCGTCCATCGGGCGCGACGCGCTCCGGGCCCTGTGCGCCGCGTTCACGCCCATCTGGGTCCCGGCGGGCACGACCGTGATCGAGCAGGGCGCGGCGCGCAGCGAGGCGTACTTCGTCGCGCGCGGCGAGCTCGTGGCCCGGCGCCGGCGCGGGGACGAGGAGACCCTCCTCGCGCGGCTCACGAACGGCGCCATGTTCGGCGAGATGGCGCTGCTCTCGCGGGCGCCGCGCACCGGGAGCGTCGTCGCCACGCGGCCGTCCATCGTCCTCGAGGTGAAGCGCGACGCGATCGACGAGATCGCGCAGCGCGAGCCCGAGGTGGGCCTGGAGCTGGCCGCCTACTGCAGGGACCGCATGGTCGAGAACCTCGTCCGGATGAGCGACGTGCTCCGCGTCGTCCCCGAGACCGACAGGCCCGTGCTCGTGAAGCGCTTCCGCACGCGCACGTTCGAGAAGAACGAGCGGCTGCTCGTGCAGGACGAGCGGCCCCCCGGCCTGTTCCTCATCGCCTCCGGCGAGGTCGCCGTGGTCCGGCGCGACGCCGCGGACGACGCCCGAGGCGAGCCGCTCGTGCTCTCGACGCTCGGCCCGGGCGACGTCGCCGGCGAGATCGCGATGGTCCTCCGCCGCGCGGCGAACGCCGACGTGATCGCCGTCCACCCCACCGTGACGCTGTACCTGCCGGCCACCGAGTTCATGGGGCTGGTCGAGGATCACCCGGCCGTGCTGGCACAACTCTACAAGCTCGCCGTCCAGCGCGACGACGAGACAACGAGCATCATGGCGGAGGAGGTCTCCGTGGCCGAAGATTTTGTGCTCATCTAGATCACCGGACCGCTCGAGAGACGGAGAAATACGCCACGGTTGCGCAGAGTTTTTGTTGTTGTTCCCTCTCTGCCTCTGTGGTTCAAACTCTCTCTTGCAAGGGGATTCAACCTGTTCGGTGCTCTAGCTGCGTCCTGCGAGCGCGAGGCGCGTGCGCCGGTTGACGCAGCGCGCCATGCCCCGTAGACTTTAGGTCTATCCGTTGTTCTTGTTGACCAGCACTGAACAATCACCAGCGTAGGGTAGGCCACGCGCGCACGACAGGTCCTGCGACAATGACGACGAACGCGTTCGGGCTGGAGGGACAGGTGCTGGTCGGCCGGTATCGGCTGATCCGCCCGCTCAGCTCGGGCAGCATGGGCACCGTCTGGCGCGCGGCCGATCTCACGCTGGGCTCACCGGTCGCGATCAAGATGCTCGGCCCGCTGTACGCGAAGGACGAGACGGTCCGCGCGCGCTTCCACCAGGAGGCGCAGGCGGCGGCGGCGCTCCGCAGCCCGAACGTCGTGCAGATCCTCGATCACGGCGTCGACAACGACGTCCCTTTCATCGCGATGGAGCTGCTCGAGGGCGAGGATCTCGCGCACCGGCTCGGGCGCGTCGGCGCGCTCGCTCCGGCCGAGACGGCGCGCATCTTCGCCGACGTCGCGCGCGCCGTCCGCAAGGCCCACGACGCCGGCATCGTCCACCGCGACCTCAAGCCCGACAACATCTTCCTCGCCCGCGACGACGACCGCGAGGTGGCCAAGGTCCTCGACTTCGGCGTCGCGAAGACGCGCTTGTACGGCAGCGAGGGCATGGGGACCCAGGCCGGCGTGCTGATCGGGACGCTGCCGTACATGAGCCCTGAGCAGGCGCAGGGGGTGACCGTCGATTTCCGGTCGGACCTGTGGGCCCTCGGGGTCATCGCCTTCGAGTGCGTGTGCGGCCGCGCGGCGATCAAGGCCGAGGCGCCCGGCGCGATGATCCTCGAGATATGCAGTGAGCCGCTGCCCGTCCCCTCGCGGGTGGCGTCCGTGCCCGTGCCGCCGGCGTTCGACGACTGGTTCCTCCAGGCGTGCAGCCGCGATCCGAGCGCGCGGTTCCCCTCGGCGACGGCGATGGTCGAGGCGCTGCGCGAGGCGCTCCTGCCGGAGGGCGAGGCGCCGGAGCCCGAGAGGGCATCGCTGAGCTCCACTCCCGCCCCCGCGACCGCCGCGCCGATCTCCATCCCGCCGGCGTCCGCGCCGCCGATGTCCGCGCCGCCGATGTCCGCCCCGCCGGTCTCCGTCTCGCCCGGCGGGGGCGCGGCCTTGCCGCCCATCGTCGACGAGGGGGCGGAGGTCGACGGCAAGCCTCGCCGCGCCGCGCCGGTCGCCGCCCTCGTGCTCGGCCTCGCGGCTTCGGCCGTCGGCGTGGTGCTCTTCGTGGGCTGGCGCGCCCTGGGGAGCGACCCGAACGCGCACGTGACGACGTCCGGCGCGGCGTCGCCGCCGGCGGCGATCGAGGCGCCGCCGGCCGCTCCTCCGGCGAACGATCCGCCGGCGGAGACGGCTCCGGCCACGGGGGCGCCCGAGATCGCGCCTTCCCGGGACGCGGCCGCCGCGGCGACCTCGGTGCCTGCGGGCGACGCCGGCGCGGCGCAGGCTTCCAGGGTGCCCGCCGCGACCGCCTCCTGGACCGCGGCGCCCGCTCGACCGGCCAAGGCCGCCTCCTCCGCGCAGCGGACCAGGACCTCCTCATCCGCGGCCGCGCCCTCGGCCTCCAGCGCGACGCGGCCCAAGGCCGACCGCCTCGGCTTCTGAGGAGACGAATGCACCCGCGATTGAGGGCTCTGGGCACCACCACCGTCGCGCTCGCATTTGCAATCGCGCTCGCGACCCCCGCGCGAGCGGCCGACGTCGACCCCGCCACCGTGAACGCTGCCCGGGCGCTCGCGGAGGAGGGCCTCGATCTCTACGACAAGGGCGAGTATGCGGCGGCGCTCGACAAGCTCTGGCGCGCGGAAGAGCTGATCCAGGCGCCCACGATCGGCCTGTACGCGGCGCGGTGCCTCGAGCACCTCGGGCGCCTCATCGAGGCCTCCGAGCGCTACCTTCACGTGAGCCGCACGCCGCTCGACGCCTCGGCCAGCGACGTCTTCAGGGCGGCGGTCGCCGACGCCGAGGAGGCGTATAGCGATCTCAAACCACGGATCCCCAAGCTCGCAGTCGGGGTGCGCGGCGCCCCGGAGCGCGAGGTGCAGATCTCCATCGATGGCAAGCCCATGCCACCGGCGCTCGTGGGGGTCAGCCGGCCTGTCGATCCTGGCAAGCACCTTGTCGAGGGCGCGTGGGGGGGCCGCGTCGTCCGGCAGGAGATCACGCTGCAGGAGCGCCAGGAGACGGCGGTCGCGCTCGCGTTCCCCGACGTCCGCCGGCCCGTCTTCGTCCCCTCCCCGGCCGCCCCCGCGCAGCCGACCGCGCAGCGCGTGCTCGGCTGGTCCGCGGTGGGCACGGGCGCGGCGGCGCTCGTCCTCGGCGGCATCACGTTCGGCGTCACCAGCGCGCTGCACAGCGACCTGATCGATCTCGGGTGTACCGAGAAGGTCGTGTGCCCGGACACGCCGGAGACGCGCGACACGCTGAGCTCGTACAACACCCTGCGCCTCATCCCTGCGCCGGCGTTCATCGCGGGCGGGGCGCTCGCTGCGAGCGGCGTCGCGCTGCTCCTCACCATGCCGTCTGCGTCGAGGCCCGGGGGCGCGACGGCGCGTCCGTGGATATCGCCGTGGGGCGCGGGGATCGCGGGGGTGTTTTGATGAGACGCAGCGACTTCTTGGTCCTCTCCGGCGCGCTCGGCGTGGCCGGCGCGCTGGGCGGGTGCTTCGACAAGGGCGTGATCGCGGCGAACGTCGGCGGCGCCGGGCAAGGCGGGACGGGCGGCCAGGGCGGCGGCGGCACCGGCGGCGGCGGCGGCGGCACCGGCGCGGAGGGCGGCGCCGGCGGGACGACGACCTCTTCCACCGGCATGGAGCCGTGCGAGTATTGTTATCAAGGCCCCCCCATGACCGAGGGTGTCGGCGTGTGCAAGGGCGGCTGTCTGCGAGACGGGTCGTGCGTCGGTCAGGTGATCCCCACGGCCGAGGGCTGCACGGTGGACGCTGACAATGTTGATGATGTCGACGAGAGCTGCGACGGTGAGCCCAGGTGCACCGGAACGCTCGAGTGGAGCATCAAGATCGGAAGAGACGGCGAGCAGCACGGTGAAGACATCGCCTTCGACAGGGCAGGGAACATCCTGATCGCGGGGCGGTTCTCCGGGAGCGTGGATTTCGCCGCCAGCCAGGGCTCGACCGACGGCTTCGTCGTCAAGCTCGCCCCCGACGGGACCCCGATCTGGAACAAGGCGTTCGGCGGGTCGGGCACGGATGTTTGCACGCGCGTGGCGTACGCCAAGAACGACCTCGTGGTCCTGGCCGGGACCTACGGGAACACCCTCTATTTCGACGGGACGTCGCTCCCCAGCGCCGGCAGCACGGACGTGTTCGTGGCGAAGCTCGACGCGGCGGGCGATCTCGACTGGATCAAGCGCATCAGCGGTCCCGGGGCCGACACCGTCCGCGGGCTCTCGGTGGATGCGGACGACAACATCGTCGTCGCCGGCAGCTTCACCGACCGGGCCGAGGTGCTGGGTGCGGCCAACCTCGTCAGCTTCGGCGGAGAGGACATCTTCGTTGTGAAGATGGACGCGCAGGGGGGACACATCTGGAGCAAGAACTTCGGCAATACGAGCCCTCAGGTCGCACTGGACGCCGCCTTCACGCCCGATGGCAGCGTGGTCCTGGTCGGCAGCATCGCCGGCCCGATGCGCTTCGGGGAGACGGACCTCATCCCCCGCGGCTATGACGCCTTCATGGCGAAGCTCGACAAGAACGGGGAGCCGCTCATGGCCAAGACCTTCGGCGACAACATGGACCAGGAGTTCGTGTCGGTCGCGGTGGACGCCCAGGGAAGCATCTTCGTTGCGGGGATGACCGAAGGACAGATGAGCTTCGACGGATCACCCCCGCCGCACGCCGGAGGGTCCGACGCGGTGGTCGCTGCCTTCGACTCCGAGGGCAAGCATGTCTGGAGCCGTCAGTTCGGGGATGCGGAGAATCAGCGGGCGCTCGGGGTGACGGTCGACCCGGCGGGCAACGTCCTCGTGGCCGGAGAGTTCGAGAGATCCATCGATCTCAAGCCCCCGCAGCTCGAGTCCCGCGGCGGCTTCGACGCTTTCCTGGCGAAGCTCAAACCGGACGGCACGACGGCCTGGGCCATGTCGTTCGGCGACGCGACGACGCAGAGCGCCGCGGCCGTCGACGTGGATCCGCTGGGGTTCATCGCGCTGACGGGCAATTTCAGCGGCAGCATCGATCTCGGCGGAGCCCCCCTGACGAGCGCCGGGGGCAGCGACGCGTTCGTCGCCAAGCTGCAGCCCTGACGTCCGCCCCACGTCGAGGCGCGCTCCGCCGCCACGCCGGCGCTCCCCGCGAAGGTGCCCGGTGCACGGCGATTGACACGTCCTGGCAGGCGGTAAACTCACGAAAGGTCTGCTCGTGCTGCACCGAGCAGAGGCGGATCTCCGTGCCTGCCAGCAGCGCGGGAGCTCCGCCGCGCAGGGCAGGACCTCCGGTGGACCAGGGGGGACACGCGATGGTCCGGTGAGAGCTCCATGTACCAGAACAACTGATCCACCGGATCGAGCGCGACCCGCCCCTGGAGCGCCTCGAGATCCCTCGTTTTGCCTTCTCTGCGCGCTCCTGGGCGGTGCGTGCGATACCGTGGCGAGGTCTTCGTACCGGGCACCACATTTGCCTGCTGAGGAGCCGCTCACGGAGGAGGAGGTCTCGCGCGATGAACCACACTCAAGAGAGGGCTGGGGTGCCCCCCCCCTATCCCGTCGATACGTACGTTCAGGGGCCAAGGGTGGGCGCTCACGCGGCGCTCCAGGCGCCTCCCAGCATCGCGCCGGTGGCGGCCAGCGTGCCGCCCATGTCGACCACGGACGACCTGGACCGCGAGCTCGAAGCGCTCGCCCAGGGCGTGCGGCAGAAGCGGCGTGGTCGGTTCGCGGTCGTGATGGGCCTGCTCGTGGCCGGCGCGGCTGCGGTCACGGTCACCACCTTCGCCGGCAAGGTGAAGGAGGCCGAGGCGGCCCAGGCCGAGGCGGTGGCCGCGCGCGTCGCCGAGCAGGACAGGATCGCGCAGCTCAACCTCCAGATCGAGGAGCGCAACAAGAAGATCTCCGAGCTGACCCTCGCGCTCGACACCGCCAAGAGCGACGCCGAGAAGGCGCAGAAGGCGTTCACCGCCTACAAGGCCGAGGAGGAGGCAAGGGCCGCGGCAGAGGGCGAGGACGAAGCCGACGCGAAGACGTCGAAGCTCTCGCCCAAGTCGGCCGCGGTCAAGCGCGGCCGGGCGGCGCCGACCAAGGCCGCGCGGGGCGCCCGTGCGGGGATGTCGGCGAAGAAGGGCGGCAAGTGCGTGTGCAAGCAGGGCGACCCGCTCTGCGGCTGCCTGTGAGCAGCAGCTCAGGGCCTCTCCCGTGAGCAGCAGCTCAGGGCTTCTCCTGTCCAGATCCAGTTGACAGCACCAGGACACCGGCTCCGCCGCGCGGCGGAGCCGGACCCGTGAGGGCCGCCGGGACGCGCTGCGCGCCTCGGCCGCGGCTCACGGCACGTTCGCCGCGCCGGGCGTGATCGTCGCGGAGAACGCCCAGTCGGCCGCGGCCTGATTCGTGTCCGTCCCCTCGGGCAGGCGGCAGAGCGAGCCAGGAGCATTGTTTACGTCCGCCACGGAGGCGTGGCAATGGCTCGCCCTCGACGAGACTCACACTGACCTCCCCGATCGTGACAGCGGTGATGCTCCCCTCGCAGGAGAGGGCGTCGATCAAGCTCCCCGTCGTCGTGTTCACCAGCGCAATCCCGTCGGGGCCGTCGGGCGCTCCGTTCTGCACCCGGTTGATCTGGGCGCCCGAGAACGGGATCGTCAGCGCCCCCTCCGGCAGGGTGTCGCTGCCGACCACCGCCGTGCTGCCGACCACGAGGTACTGGCCCGCCGCGAGCGTCCCGGCAGGGCTCAGATCGAACGTCTGGTCGGCGGACGGAAGCTCCGAAGCGCCGTTGATCAACACGAGCGCGTGACCGGCGAGGTCCACGGGCCCGCCCGTGCCGTTGTAGATCTCGATGAACTCGGCACCATCGGTATTCTCCTGATCGTAATCCACCTCGTTGATCACGAGTCGTCCCGTCACCGTGACCGTCTCGACGGTCGCGGAGAGCGAGATCGCCCCGAGCGTCGCCGTCACGGTGGCGCCGGCTGCCGAACCGCCGTCCACGTAGTCGAACGTGGCGCTCTGCTGCCCGCCCGGGATCGCGACCGACGCCGGGAGGGTGCCAGCGCCCGGCGGCTCGAGCGCGAGGGCCACGACGGCGCCCTCCGACGGCGACGGGATGTCGAGCGTCACGGTGAACGACACCGTGCCGCCCGGCGCCACCGTGGCCGACGGGGGGTCGAGCGCGGCCAGCGCCGGCGCCTCGACCGGGTCGAGGACGCGCACCGGAGCTCGCGCAGCAGGTTCATCGAGCCGGTCGCGATCCAGTCCGTGCCGAGCGCGATCTGCACCCCGAGGCGGGCCGCGGCGGTCACCACGGCCGTGTCGCCGTAGAGGGTGATGTTGGAGCGCGGAGACCAGATGAGCGCCGTCCCCTTCGCCGCCATGGCCGCGTAGTCGGGCGCGGTCAGGCCGATCCCGTGGATGTACGCGCTCTGCGGCAGCAGCACGTCGTTGGGCTCCGCGTGCAAGCAGACGAACTCGTTGCGCGCCGACGCCTCGATCCCCTCGGCGATGTGCGGGCAATAGGCGTCCCCTCCGTCGATGTCCTCGCCTCTCACCATGTCGCCCGGGTAGCCGCAGCCGCTCACGAGCTCGCGGCCGCTCGCGTCGTCGAGCGGGAAGGTGTCGAATTTGACCGGCTTCTCCGCGCCCGGCGTGAGCACGGTGCCCCGGATCAGCGTGGCGCCCGCGCCGGCGACCACCTCGCACGTCCCCTGCGCGAACGGCGCCAGCGCCTCGCCCACGATCTCCTGGGCCGGCGTCTTCGTGCAGTCGACCTCGCAGCCGTCGCCGGACGCGACGTTCCCGTCGTCGCACGGCTCGCCCGGATCCAGGGCGCCGTCGCCGCAGCGCGGGGGCACCTCGATCTCGCACGCCGCCGAGCAGCCGTCGCCGTCCGCCGCGTTGCTGTCGTCGCACGCCTCGCCGGGGTCGAGCGCGCCGTCGCCGCAGCGGGGCCGCACCTCCTCGTGATGGCAGGTCGGCGAACAGCCGTCGCCCTCCGCCGTGTTGCCGTCGTCGCAACCTCGCCCGCGTCGACCTCGCCGTCACCGCACACCCCGGAGGGGTTGTCGCCGCCGTCGTCGCCCCCGCAGCCGTTCCAGAACAAGACACCGACGAGCACGGCCATCAGCCGCGCGAAGCGCATCGATCTGTGAGGCACGGCTCGAGTGTAGCGATGCCCGCGCTCGCCTGTGTTGCCTTCAGATGACGCGACGGGAGCGCGCGATCGCGATCGCGATCGCGGATGCCGAGAGCAACGCGAGCCAGGCGACATCCGGCAACGCGCCGCGGGCGCGGGGGACGCCCGCGGCATAACTGCAGGAGCTCACGCGCCGCGTCCCGTCGATGGGTCGCCCTCCCTGGCCGCTGCTGCCGGGCAGCGGTGCGCCCACCGTGCCGCCGCTGCTCGAGCCGTTCCCGCCGCCGTTGCTCCCGGTCCCCTCGCCTCGCTCGGGTTCGCAGCCCGCGGCCGCCCCGCGGAGCGCGGCGAGCGCGAGCTTGGCGACGCCGAACTCGTCGGTCAGACCGTAGCGCTGGTCGTCGAGCGGCTCGTCCTGAAAGCTGGCCCAGACCGCGCCGGCGACGTCGCGCCGCTTCGAGAGCAGATCGAGCGAGGTGGTCAGGTTCGCCGCCTGGAGCTCCTCGCCGACGAGCGTCGTCGACCACGCCATCCCGGTCACGAAGAAGGGGCTCTCGTCCCCCTCCTGCTCGGCGATCTCGCGCACCTCGTCGAGATAGTCGCCGAGCCCCCTCGGATCGACCTCGCGGAACTGATCGACGAACAGCTGATGGCCGAGGTGCGACCACGGCGTCCGCTCGCCGTAGCGCAGCGCGAGCTCGTCCCACACGGGCTGATCGTAGAGCTCGCGCAGGTAATCGACCCCCGAGAACGGCACGGCGTCGTCGTCCGAGGCGAGCAGGCCGCCCGTGATCAGCGAGAGCTCGCCGACGTTGAAGAGCGCCTCGTTGCGGATGCGGATCTGGGCGAGGATCTGCGCGAGCACGCGGGGCAGGATGTAGGTGCAGCCGGCGTTCTCGGGATCGAGCGCGTAATCGGGGTTTTCGAAGCAGTTCGGCTGACTCCAGATCTCCCAGCGCTCGACGCGCCCGGCGTACCTCGTCATGAACGCCTCTGCCCTCGCGGCGAACGCCTCCACATACGCGTTGTTGCCGTCCCCGTCCCGATCGTCGTTCCAGTGATCCTGTCCTTCCCCGAGCGTGCGGTGGGAGAGCAGCCCGAGCGGCTCGAGGCCGGCGTCGATGACAGCGTCGATGACGGCGTCGACCTCGTCGAGCTTGTCCGGGTCCCACGCCTCGGCGTCGTCGAGCCGGAACTCGACGCGCACGGCGCCGGCGCCTGCCCGCGCGAGCTGCTCCGCGAGCTCCTCGTCGAGGATCACCTTCCCTTCCTCGACGGGCGCCCCCGGATCGATTCCATAGAAGCCGCACGGCACGCCCCGCGCGCCGAGCGCGGGGGCCGCGAGGAAAAGCGCGGAGGAGGCGACGAGAGCGACAATGGCTGCACGCATGTTTCAAGGATAGCTGGGATGACCGGCTCGACCAAGAAACGACCCGGACATGGACCAACCATGCTAGGGAGACGCGCACATGGCTTCCCTGGAACTGGACGAAGAAGGGCGCGGGCGCGGCGGGGTCGCTCCTCCGGGCGGCGGGGTCGCTCCTCCGGGCGGCGAGGTCGCTCCTCCGGGCGGCGAGGTCGCTCCTCCGGGCGGCGCGGCCGACGGCGACGTGGGCGACGTGGTGGATGAGGCGGGCGGCGACGCGCAGGACGCGCCCCCTGCCCGGAGCCTGCGCGACTGGCTGCGCGGCGCGCCGCTCTCCGGCCGCCTGCACCTCGCGCTCGGCCTCGTGCTGCCGGCGCTCCTGCTCGTCGCGAACATGGTGCGGGTGCGCTCGTTCACGATCGACGACGCGTACATCTCCTATCGCTACGCGCGCAACTTCGCCCGGGGCCTCGGGCTCGTCTACAACACCGGCGAGCACATCGAGGGGTACACGAACTTCCTCTGGACCGTGCTGCTCGCGGTCGGCATCAAGCTCGGCCTCGACCCCGACGTCGTCGCCAAGGCGCTCGGCGGGCTCGCCGCCTGCGGCTCGCTCGGCGCGGTCTATCTCCTCTCGGCCCGGCTGCGCCCGCACGGCGCGATCCCGTGCATCGCCACGTGGCTGTTCGCGACCTCGATCGTGCTGAGCGGATATGCCGTCTTCGGCCTGGAGACGCCGCTCTTCCTCCTGCTCGTCCTCGCGGGCACAGAGATGATGTTCCGCGAGCGCGACCGGGGGACGGGCTTCCCGTACTCGGGCCTCGTCTTCGGGCTGGCCGGCCTCACGCGCCCCGAAGCGCCGATGTTCCTCGGCATCCCGATGCTGTTCCTCGGCCTGCGCTTCTTCGGGCGGCAGAACCTCCTCCGCGGGGTCGTCTTCGCCGCGCCGATCGCGTGCCACATGCTCTGGCGGTACAGCTATTACGGCACGTGGCTGCCGAACACGCTGAGCGCCAAGACCGGCAGCCTCGCGGAGCAGCTGGCCGGCGGGCGGCACTACCTCGCGGAGTACGCGGCGCACACCTCGCCGGTGCTCCTGCTCGCGCTCTTCGGCCTCTGCGTGGCGATCGTCTCGCGCCACCGCGACGCGCTGTGCGTCGCGGCCCTCGCGCTCGCGGTGGGCGGCTACGTGCTCCTCGTCGGCGGGGACTGGATGCCGTTCTACCGCTTCATGAGCCCGTTCGAGCCGTTCTGCTTCCTCCTCGCCGGCCTCGGCGCCCGCTCGCTGCTCGAGCCGCTGCTCACCGCGCTCTCGGCCCGCGCCGCCGAGTCGCGCGCCGGCGGCGCGATCGCCCTCGCCGCGGGCGCCGGGGTGCTCGCCGTCGGCGGCCTCGTCG
This sequence comes from Sorangium sp. So ce590, assembly GCF_051521365.1. Classification (NCBI taxonomy): domain Bacteria; kingdom Pseudomonadati; phylum Myxococcota; order Polyangiales; family Polyangiaceae; genus Sorangium; species Sorangium sp. So ce590. Next base: position 79,543 of record NZ_CP150346.1, on the reverse strand, counting down.
CGCTGGGCGCCTTCCGGGCGCAGCGGCTCGATCGCGCCCAGCTCCGGATCCTCGACGACGACAAGCGGTTCTGGGACAGCGCCGCCGGCGGCACGGCCGCGTGGTTCCAGCAGCACGGCAAGCCCGGCGAGGTCGCGGTGGGCGACATCGGGTACATCGGGTACGCGACCGACTATCCGGTGCTCGATCTCCTCGGCCTCGTCGACCCGGTGATCTCCAAGCTCCCGGGCGGCTACACGCGCAAGACGGGCCCCGGCTACGTGCAGCGCGTCTTCGACAAGGCGCCGCGCTATTTCGTGTTCATCGGCGGCGCCGACACGTGCGACAAGCTCCCGTTCCCGGCGCAGGAGAAGCTCCGCAAGGACCGGCGCTTCCGGGGCATCTACGAGGTGGCCGGGAAGGTCCGTCACAGCAAGAACGGCTACTGGTGCATCTTCGAGCGGCGGGACGACGCGCCGCCGGCGCCCTCGGGCGCGGCGCCGGTGCCCGCGGGCGCCGCCCCCGGCGCCGCGCCCTGAGCGTCGCCGCCGCCCGCGATGCCGCCCTGGATGCGCGCAACCCCACCGCGGATGCGCGTGACCCCACCGCCGCTCCGCGAGGTTTGCTAGCATCGCCGCCCCATGCCCTGGCTCTGGTACGTAGGTCCCCTTGCGTTGCTCGTCGTCTGGTACCTGACCGGCTTGCGCGGTCGGCACGAGGTGCGGCGCGACGGCGAGCTCGTGCGCTGGCGTACGCTGATGACCCCGAAGGCGGCCGCTCGCCGCCCCGGGGCGTACCGCGACGCCCGGAAGACCATCGCCGACATCGACGGCCCTCGCCCGGTGCGCTCGTCACCGAGCAGCCTCGAGCGCATGCTGGAGGAGACGGGCGGCGGCGCGGTCGTCGCCCGCTACGAGCTCGTCCCGAAGCTCGCCTACGTCGTGGTCGCCGGGCCGGACGCGAAGAACGGCAGCGAGTACCAGGTGGTCCTCGCGAAGCTGGCCAAGGCGGCGCCCCGGCTCACCGTCTCCCCGCTGCCCATCATCGACGGCAACCGCGCCCCCAACACCGGCGTCCAGTTCAAGAAGGACCCGGACTTCATGGAGCAGTTCCTTGTCGAGGGGCCGGAAGCGAAGGCCATCGGCCGGTGGCTCTCGGCGCGCGTCCGCGATGCGCTGCGCGACTTCCCCGACGCGTGGCTGTTCGTGCAGGACCGCGCCATGGCGCTCGCTGTGTACGGCCCCGTCGACGCGGAGCGCCTCCAGGAGCTCGTGATCGCCGCCGACACGATCTTCGCGGAGCACGGCGCCGGCGGCGCCCCCTCCCTGCTCTTCGAAGGCGACAGCGAGGCTGACGACGACGAGGAAGCGGACGAGGACGACGGCGACGACGAGGACGACAGCGACGACGAGGAAGAAGAGGGCGAGGAGACGGCGGGCGCCGACCGCGCCGTTCGGTAAACACGGGCGGGCCGGACCATGTTAGTCATCGCAGCTGGGACCGCTTGAACGCGAAACCGCTGCTTTCCTCCGCCGTCCTGCTCTCGCTCTGGCTGGCGGCTCCGATCGCCACATCAGCGGAAAAGAACAGCTGGATCAAAAGCCAGGGCTCCCACGCGGCGCTCGAGCTGGACGTCCTGAGCAAGTCGGCCGGGTGGTCGATGGCTGACGTCGAGTCCGAGGTGAGCACGTTCGGCCTGAGCTTCGCTTTCGTCGGTCAGCTCCAGTGGCGCAAGCGGCTCCACCTCGATGCGGAGCTCCCGCTCGCCTACGGCAACGTCTCCGCCACGTTCCGGTCGTCCCGGCTCGGCGTCGACGAGAGCAGCAGCGCCGGCAGCCTCCTCTTCGGCAACCCCACGATCGGCGCCCACTACGCGCGCGCGATGTCGCGCAAGCTCGCCGTCTTCGGCGGCGGCGCGCTCTCGATCCCCGTCCTCACCGACCCCAACGCCGACGCGCGCGCCACGCTGCAGGCGACCGCCCCGGCGCGCGCCTACTTCGATCTGCACCGGCTCATCCCCGAGCATTTTCCCCTGAGGGCCCGCGGCGGCGTCGAGGCGGAGCTCGCCACGCGGCTCGTCTACCGCGCGGACACCGCGGTGATGCTCGCCCTCCCGACCAGCGGGAGCGACGTCGACCTCGTGCTCGAGCAGGGCAACGAGCTCGAGATGCGCGGCAAGGGCGCCCTGGGCGGCGGGCTCCGGCTCCAGGCCGCGCTGACGCTCACGCGCGAGGACATGGCGCAGCTCGCGCTGGAGCCGTTCGTCAGCTACACGCCGGAGAAGCCCGGCTTCTACGGCCGCGCGGGGCTGCTCGTGGCGCTCGACGCGCCGCTCGGGTTCGGCCTCGCCGAGGACAAGGTCGCCACGCTGCGGCTCGCGGTCGGCCACAGGTTCTGAGCGCGCGCCGCGCCGCCGCTCGGCGTAGGCTTCGGCGGAGCGGGAGCGGGGCGGGCGAAGGGAGGGGGCGGATCACCATGGGCGAGCACCACGTCTCCGAGCAGGCGAACGACGAGCAGCTCCGGTCCTTCATGCGGGCGCTGCTCGACGACGTGGAGGCGCTCGAGCGCCTCATCCAGGAAGATCGCATCGAGTCGGGCGTGCGCCGGATCGGCGCCGAGCAGGAGATGTTCCTTGTCGACCGCGCGCTCCGCCCCGCGCCGCTCGCGCTGGAGGTGCTCGAGCGGGCCGCCGACGACCGGCTCACGACCGAGCTCGCCCGCTTCAACCTCGAGGCGAACCTGACCCCGCTCCCGTTCGGCGGCGACTGCCTGCGGCGGCTCGAGGCCGAGCTCTCCGACGTCGTCGGCCGGGCTGCCGGGGCCGCGCGCGCCGTCGGCGCCGACGTGCTGCTCGCGGGCATCCTCCCCACGCTGCGCGCCGGCGACCTCCGCCTGGAGAGCCTCACGCCGGCGCCGCGCTACCACGAGCTCAACCGCGCGCTCCTGGAGCTGCGCCAGGGCCACTTCCGCGTGTCGATCCACGGGCTCGACGAGCTCGAGATGACCCACGACAACATCCTGCTCGAGTCGTGCAACACGAGCTTCCAGGTCCACCTCCAGGTCGGGGCGCTGGAGTTCGCGCCGCTCTACAACCTGGCCCAGGCGGTGACCGCGCCCGTCCTCGCCGCCGCGGTCAACTCGCCGCTGCTCCTCGGGCAGCGGCTCTGGCACGAGACGCGGATCGCCCTCTTCGAGAGCTCGGTCGACACCCGCCCGAGCGCGCGCGAGGTCCGCCAGCACAAGCCCCGCGTCCACTTCGGCGACGGCTGGGTGCAGGGCGGCGCGCTCGAGCTCTTCCGCGAGGACATCGCGCGGTTCCGCGTGATCATGACCGCCGAGACCGGCGAGCCGCCGCTCTCGGTGCTCGCGCGCGGCGAGGTGCCGGAGCTCAAGGCCCTGCGCGTCCACAACGGCACCGTCTACCGCTGGAACCGCCCCTGCTACGGCGTCTCGGGCGGGGTCGCGCACCTGCGCATCGAGAGCCGCGCGCTGCCCGCGGGGCCCACGATCCTCGACGAGGTGGCGAACGCCGCCTTCTTCTTCGGCCTGATGTCCGGCCTCGCCGCCGAGCACCCGCGCATCGACCTCGAGATGCCGTTCGAGGACGCCAAGACGAACTTCTTCGCGGCGGCGCGCCACGGCCTCAAGGCGCAGCTCGCGTGGACCTGTGGGCGGAGCTTCCCCGCCCCGGAGCTCATCCTGTCGCGCCTCCTCCCGGCCGCCCGGGGGGGCCTCGCGGCCGCGGGCATCGACGCCGCCGACATCGACCGCTATCTCGGCGTCGTCGAGGAGCGCGTGCGCCGCGGCCAGACCGGCGCCCAGTGGGCGCTCGGCTCGCTCGCCTCGATGGCCGGGCAGGGCACCTCGGAGCTGCAGTGCCGCGCGCTCTGCGCCGCGATGCTCGCCCGCCAGCAGGAGGAGGCCGGGAGCGGCGGGGCGGGTCGCCCGGTGCACACCTGGGAGCCTGCCGCGCTCGATGCGGACCGGGGCCTCCTGCGCGACAGCTACCGGACCGTGGGCCAGTTCATGTCGACCGATCTCTTCACGGTGCGGCCCACGGACATCATCGACTTCGCCGCGAGCGTGATGGACTGGCGGCACGTGCGCCACGTGCCGGTCGAGGACGACCAGGGCCGGCTGGTCGGCGTCGTCTCGCACCGCGCGCTGCTCCGGCTGGTCGCCCGCGGCGGCGCGGCGGCGAACGGTCCCGGCCCGCCCACGGTCGCGTCCATCATGCGGACCGATCCCGTGACGATCACCCCTGAGACGCCGACCTTGGAGGCGATGCGGATCCTGCGCGAGCAGCGCGTCGGTTGCCTGCCCGTGGTCGCGGGCGAGCGGCTCGTGGGCATCGTGACGGAGCGCGATCTCCTCGACGTATCCGCAACGCTGCTCGAGGCCTTCCTACGCGAGGCGTGAGCGTGCACGCCTACCGGCGAGTCGCGCGCCGAAGCCGCAGAGAGAGGATTCAACGCAGAGGCGCAAAGCCGCAGAGTCGCAAGGGCGCAAGAGGAGGTCAGAAAAGAATCTTTCCCCCCGCCTTTACGTTCTTTCGCCTCCGTCAAAAATCTAGCCAGAGCGGCGGTCCCCCGCACAGGAGACGGGCCCAGATCGGCGTTTTCGGCGCGGAAGCGCACTCCAGTGCGCTGAGCATTGAAAACGTCGAGGTGGGCCCGTATCCGAAGCGGGTGCCCGCCGCTCTAAAGGTCGCTGATCTCGGCGCAGGTCATCGCGTCGCCGTTCGCCTGGCAGTCGAGGACCGTGCCGTGGGCCTTGGTGAAGGGGCCCGACTTGTTACGGGTGATGATGTACCGGTTTCCGTCCACGTGCCGGATGTCGGTGTAAACAGCCTGGCACCCCGTGGAGCCGATCGCCGCGAGCAGCAGGCACCATTTCAAAGAACGCTTCATTCGCCCTCCTCCGTCACCTCGACCCGCGTACACTCGCCCTTCCCGGCCTGCTCAGGGCACCTCCACACCTCGGGCGTGGTGAACCCGAACGTGGTCTGGTGCCCGGTGACATACACATAGCCCGGCGTCGCCGGGGCCGTGGAGCTGGCGCCCGTCGTCGCACACCCCGCGATCGCCGCAGCGACGCAGAGCAGCGCACTGAACTGAAGTAGTTTCCCCATGGCAAGTAACGCTATCGGGAAGATCCTGTGTGGGCCAAATTAGATATAGTAACGACTCGACCGATCTTCCATCCTCACTTCACTCCTGGAGCGCGCTGTCCCTCTCTCCACCCCCGAGCCATCCCCGAGCGACCGAGCGAGGTTGACACGTCGCGTCAGCGCACCTAAGGGATTTCACCCGACCGGCGAGCCGGGATCCGGGGGGGCTGCGCGGGGCGCGCGGGGCGGGCCCGCGGTGGGCTCTCCGGCAGCAGAGGAGTCGACATGGCTTCAGGCAAGAATGGGAAGAGCGGCAAGGACCGGGTGGCGGTCGTTGCTGGGCTGCGCACGCCGTTCACCAAGGCGGGGACGGCGCTCAAGGCGCTGCGCACCGTCGATCTCGCGACCACGGTCGTCAAGGAGCTCCTCCAGAGGAGCGAGGTGAGCCCGCGCGACGTCACGCTTGTCGTCTACGGCCAGGTCGTGCCGACGCTCGACTGGCTCAACATCGCGCGCGAGGTCGTGCTGCGCGCCGGCCTGCCCAAGGACATCGACGCCTACAGCGTCTCGCGCGCGTGCGCGACGTCGCTCCAGGCCATGACGAGCGCGGCCGAGGCGATGCTCGCCGGCCAGCACGACGTCGCCCTCGTCGGCGGCGCCGACAGCATGAGCGACGTGCCGCTCGGCGTCTCCCGGAAGCTCGCCTCCGCGCTGACCGACCTCCAGAAGGCCAGGACGCTCGGCGCCCGGCTCGAGATCCTCTCCCGCCTCTCGCTGAAGGACATCGTGCCGCCGATCCCGGGCTTCTCGCGCGAGCCGACCACCGGCGAGCAGATGGGCGAGGCCGCCGAGAAGATGGCCAAGCAGAACGGCATCACGCGCGCCGAGCAGGACGCCATCGCCCACCGCTCGCACACGAACGCCGCGCGCGCCTGGCGCGACGGCACGTACGCGGCCGAGGTCATGCACGTGATCCCCCCGCCCTACGACAAGCCGGTCGAGCGCGACAACGTGGTCCGGGACGACTCGACCCTCGACGCCTACGCCAAGCTGTCGCCGGCGTTCGATCGCCGCCACGGCACCATCACCGCGGGCAACGCGTCGCCGCTCACCGACGGGGCGAGCGCCCTGCTCCTCATGCGCGAAGGCAAGGCCAGGGCGCTCGGCTACCAGCCGCTCGGGTACGTGAAGTCGTGGGCCTACGCGGCGGTCGACCCGGGCTGGCAGCTCCTCATGGCCCCGGTGCTCGCCGTGCCGCGGGCGCTCGATCGCGCCGGCCTCTCGCTCGACCGCATGGACCTCGTCGACATGCACGAGGCCTTCGCCGCGCAGGTCGCATCCAACCTGAAGGCGCTCGCGTCGCCGTCGTTCGCCGCGGACAAGCTCGGCCGGTCCGCCGCCGTCGGCGAGATCGACCCGGAGAAGCTCAACGTGAACGGCGGCTCGATCGCGCTCGGCCACCCGTTCGCGGCCACGGGGGGGCGCATGGTGCTCTCCACGCTCCGCGAGCTCAAGAAGCGCGGCGGCCAGCACGCGCTCCTCACCGTCTGCGCGGCGGGCGGCCTCGGCGCCGCCGTGGTCCTGGAGGCAGCATGACGACGACGATCGACCCCGTGACGCCGGCCCCCGCGGCCAAGAGCCCCGTCTCCCTGGAGGTGCGCCCCGACGGCGTCGGCGTCGTCACGTACGATGTCCCGGGCGAGGCGGTCAACACGCTGAAGCCCACGTTCGCCGGCGATCTCGAGCGGATCATGGGCCAGATCGCCAGCAACCCGCTCATCAAGGCCGCCGTCCTCGTGTCCGGCAAGGCCGACACCTGGATCGCGGGCGCCGACATCGACATGCTGAAGAGCGTCACAACGGCGGCCCAGGCCGAGGCGATGTGCCGGGCCGGCCACGAGGCGATCCTGCGGATCGTGCGCTCGCCCAAGCCGATCGTGGCCGCGATCCACGGCGCCGCGCTCGGCGGCGGCCTCGAGGTGGCGCTCGCCTGCCACGCCCGGGTGCTGAGCGACGACAGGAAGACGGTGCTCGGCCTGCCCGAGGTGCAGCTCGGCCTGCTCCCCGGGATCAACGGGCTGCAGCGGCTCGCGGAGCGCGCCGGCCTGCAGGCGGCGCTCGACCACGGCCTCACCGGCAAGAACATGCGCCCCTCGAAGGCGCGGCAGCTCGGCGTCGCCGACGACGTGGTCCCCGCGCCCATCCTGAAGGAGACGGCCGCGGCGCTCGCCCTGGAGCTCGCGCGTGTCGGAGGCGGCCCGCCCTTCCGCCCTGGCGGCGCCGCGAAGAAGGGGCCGAAGCTCGACGCCGCCACGCTCACCCGCGCGGCCCTCGAGCAGAACCCGCTCGGCAGGACCGTACTTTTCCATCAAGCACAGAAGAAGACGCGTGAAAAAACCGGCGGGCACTATCCGGCGCCCGAGCGGATCATCGAGGTGTTGAGGACCTATGCGGACCGGGGCTTCGACGCGTCGAGGGAGGTCGAGGCGCGGGCGTTCGGCGAGCTCGTCGTGTCGAGCACGGCGCACCGGCTGATGGAGCTCTTCTTCGCGACGAACGCGATGAAGAAGGACACCGGCGTGGACGATGCGTCCGTGCAGCCGAGGAAGGTCGAGAAGATCGCGATGATCGGCGCCGGCCTGATGGGCGCCGGCATCGCCTATGTCAGCCTGAACGCCGGCATCGCGGTGCGCCTCCGGGATCGCGACGACGCATCGCTCGGCCGCGGGCTCAAGGTCGTGACCGACATCCTCGGCGACCGGGTGAAGAAGCGGCAGCTCACGCCGATCGAGCGGGACCAGAAGCTCGCGCTGCTCACGACGACGACGGACAGCTCGGGCCTGAGGAGCGCCGATCTCGTGATCGAGGCGGTGTTCGAGGATCTCGCGGTGAAGCACGCGGTCGTGCGGGACATCGAGGCGAACGGCAAGGACGGCGTGATCGTCGCGTCGAACACGTCCTCGATCCCGATCTCCCGGATCGCGGCCGCGTCGAGGCGGCCGGAGAACGTGGTGGGGATGCATTACTTCAGCCCGGTGCACAGGATGCCGTTGCTGGAGGTCATCCGCACGGAGGCGACGTCCCCCGAGGTGGTCGCGACGGCGGTGGCGGTCGGCAAGCGGCAGGGCAAGACGGTCATCGTCGTGAACGACGGGGTCGGCTTCTACACGAGCCGGATCCTCGGGCCGTACATGAACGAGGCGAGCTGGCTCCTGGCCGAGGGGGTGGCGATCGAGCAGGTCGACCGGGCGCTCGTCGCGTGGGGCTGGCCGGTCGGCCCGCTGGCATTGCTCGACGAGGTGGGCATCGACGTGGCGGCGCACATCGGCCCGATCATGATCGAGGCGTTCGGCGATCGCATGTCCCCGCCGCCCACGATGGCCAAGCTGCTCTCCGACGACCGCCGGGGCCGCAAGAACGAGCGCGGGATGTACCTGTACGGCGCGGCGGCGAGGAAGAAGGGCAAGGGGAAGCACCCTGACGAGAGCGTCTATGCCGTGCTCGGGCTGCCGGTGCCGAGGGCGAAGGACAAGCCGCCGGTGGCCGTCGAGGAGATCCAGATGCGGTGCTCGCTCCAGCTCGTGAACGAGGCGCTGTACTGCCTCGGCGAGGGCATCCTGCGGAGCCCGCGCGACGGCGACATCGGCGCGATCTTCGGCCTCGGTTTCCCGCCCTTCCGCGGCGGCCCGTTCCGCTACGTCGACGCCCTCGGCGCCGCCGAGGTGCTCCGCCGCATCGAGGTCTACGAGCGCCGCTTCGGCAAGCGCTGGACGCCCGCCCCGGCCCTCGTCGAGGCGGCGAGGACCGGCAAGCCCTTCTACGCCTGACGCCTCCTGGGCGCGGCGTGGCCGCTCGCCTTCGCGCTGGCAGTCGCCGCGCGGAGGCGCACCAGCGAGGTGAGGAACCTGCGCACCGCCAGCCATGCATTGCCGGGCTGCGCGCTCCTCGACCGGCAAAACCTTCGCGATCTATGCGGACGACGTGCGAGCCGGGGTGTGGTCAACGCGCGGCCATAGAGCCGGGTTCCACACACCTTTTTTTGTAAGATGGCCCATTGATCGCGTACCATCACTGGTTTAGCCTCTTTCGAATTGAGGCAAGCTGGGACGCGGTCTTGGAAGGCTCAGAACGCCGATAATAGCGTGAGCCGCGTACGTCATCAGAAGGGCAGAGCTCTCGATGATCCTGCGTCTGGATTGAAGGTCCCGGTCGATGGAGCTGGCCCTGGAAACCCATCTAAAGCTTCGTGCCGTAGCCAGCAGGAGACGTTGGAATGAAACCTGTTCGCCGAAACGAAGGTAAGGACCGTTCTCCCAATCCCACCCGCCAGTCGGATGAGGTCAAGAAGCAGGCGCGCACCAGCGCGAAGAAGGCCGCCGGCCGCGTAGCTGACAAGGGCAAGCGCGCCTCGCCGGCGGAGCTAGCCAGCACGCTTGAACAGCTGGAGAACCGTGCGCGGGCGCAGCAGGCGATCCTGGACAACATCGTCGACGGCGTGGTGGTGAGCCAGCAGGACGGGAAGATCGTGTATTCCAACCAGGCGGCCGAGCTGGTCATCAACCTCACGATCGCCGATAGCTCGCCGGATGAGTGGAGCAAGCGGTACGGACTCTACCACGTCGATGGGGAGACGCCGTTTCCCCCGACCGATCTACCCCTCGCCCGCGCGCTCCGAGGCGAGATCATCACCGCGCAGGAGATCTTCTTCCGGAACAACAAGAACCCGAAGGGCGGCTGGCTCCTCGTGAGCGCGCGCCCGGTCCTGGATCCCGAGGGCTCGTTCGTCGGCGCCGTCGCCGTGTTCCGTGACGTCAGCGAGCGCAAGCGGTGGGAGCAGGAGATGGATCAGCAGCTCGTCCGCGAGAAGGAGAGGAATGACACGCTCGAGCGCCTGCGGCTCACCGTCCAGCAGCTCTCGACTCCGATCCTCGAGATCTGGGATGACGTCCTCGTCCTGCCCATCATCGGCATGCTCGACTCACGGCGCAGCGGCGAGGTGACGGACCAGCTGCTCGAGGAGATCGCGCGGAAGCAGTCCCGCTTCGTCATCATCGATGTGACCGGCGTCGAGATCATGGACTCCTCGACGGCGGATCGGCTCCTGAGGCTGGTGAGCGCGGTGGAGCTGCTCGGCGCCCGGTGCATGTTGACCGGCGTCCGGCCTGCGGTGGCGCAGACGCTCACCGCGCTGCGCGTGGATCTCGGCCCCATGCTCACGCTCCGCAATCTCCGGCACGGCCTGCAGACCTGCCTGCGCATGATGCAGGCGGAAGTGGATGTGACCCACGCCGTCGTGTCCCGGCCTCAGGTCGCCGCGCGGCGCTGAGGCCCGCCGACGCGCGATGCAGCGCCGACGCCGCGGTCCGACCGCGGCTCCGCGGACGCGCGCGACGAGACGCCCGGCGGTGACCGGGTTCGAGCATGCGGTCAGGATCGATCGATCCATCGTCCGCCTGCCGTCCGCCCCGCAAATCGATTCTGTCCAAGGCAAACTGGGCCACGCCCCGAAGCCGCAAACGTGATGCGCACCCATCCCGGGCGGGCAACATCGCGCGAGCGCTCCCGTCCCAGATGCATGACTCGCGGCGCGGCGCTCGTTCAGCGCCAGAACATTTCAGTGTCCAGAACGCTGAAATGACCTGCGGCGAGTCATCGCACAAGCCCACGTTATCATAACACAAATAACGAAGGCGCCGTCATTGGCTCCTTCGTAGACGCAGCTGAGCGGACATGTAGGCATCGACCACAAGCCCACGCATGGGCGTTGACATTGGTGGTTCGTTCCGCGATTTTGTCGTGGACTGAATGGAGCTGTCAGCATCCGCAGCATGCCGCAGGAGGCTCGTCTATGCTGAGCGATCGCGCGTTTCACACCGACGGACAGTCAACCGTTAGCATGTGCTCGACACAGGCCGACATGTTGAGCCCGCGAGAGGGGGAGGCAGGGATACTGAAGCGGTTGAGCGCGCTGGGCAGGAGAGATGAAGACCCGATCGACCGGGGCTATCGCTACCTCAGCCAGACCTTCGACGTCGACCGCTGCTACCAGGCCACGCTGAGCCGGGCGCCGGATTTCACGTCCCGCATCGAGATGCCGGATGAGATCTTCACCTCCGCGATCATCTTGGACCTCCTGATGAACAGCAGGCTGAGCTCCAGGGTAAAGCGCCGTCTCACGGAGTTTCTCGGCGAGAGCCACGATGACGGGCTCTTCTCGTACTTCGTTGATGCGAGCCTGCTCCCCCGCGACGTGGACGACACTGGGCTCGCGTTGTCGGTCCTGATAAAGGTCGGCGCCGCTCCCATCGGAGTCGCTCTTTCGGCCGTCTCGAAGGTGCTGCAGAACGTCGACGAAGCCGGCATCATCCACGTGTACATGCCCCCGAGGGGCGAGCGGGAAGGGCGCTGCAGGATCGACCCGATCCCCTGCGCCAATGCGCTGTACCTGGCCTACCTCCTGGGGAGGGAGGACGAGGCGCGGCCCACGGAGGAGTACCTGATCGACTCCCTGCGCCCGGAGAAGATCGCGCGTCCGGACGCCTTCTATTACTATCTAACTCCGGACGTGCTCCTCTACTGGGCGTCGAGGTTGCTGGACTTCGAGAGGTTCACGCAGAAGTATGCGCACGTCGTCGAGGGCTTGCTGAGGGCGCGAATCGGGAGCAGCGGCGTCCCCCTGGAGCTCGCGCTCAGGGTCATCGCGGCCAACCGCCTGCGTGTCGACAACGCATCCGAGAGGGACGCCCTGCGAAGGGCGCAGAAGTCGGACGGCTCGTGGCCTATATCACCCATCTACAAGCTGGGCCGCTCCGATATCTACGTCGGCTCGGAGGCCCTGGTCACCGCGTTCGCCCTGAAGGCGCTCGACGGCGATTGAGCCAGAACGCACGACCGGCGGGCTCGCGGGGTGGCGCCGCCGAGAGGAGAACGAGATGAACGAGCGAGCCGCGTTTGGGGCGATCCAGGGATCGGACAGGGCCGAGGAGTTCGGCGAACGTTTGCGTGGCATGGACATCGACTTCCCGGACTTCGAGAAGATCAGGCCCCCGGAGCTGCTCCTCCCGGGGAAGTACAAGGTGAGCGAGCACCTGGAGCAGATACGGGCCCCGTACATTGACTGGATGGTGAGCGCGGAGCTCATCGAACGGGGGACCGACGGTCATGACGTCTTGGTGGGCATGAAGCTAGACGACTGCTCTGCGCTGATCTTCCCAGATCATCCGAAGGAGCTCGTGCTGTACGGGGCGATATCCCTCGCGCTGTTCTTCGCGATCGACGACGTCATTGACAACGTGAACGCCGACGCCTCGAAGAAGCTGGATTACATTCGGAGGGTCGGACAGATCGCCCGCGGAGACTCGCCTGCAGCGGGAGACGATCACATCGTGAGGGCGTGGCACCGGTGGTTCAAGGAGATCGAGGCGTTCGCGTCGCCGCCGCTCTTCAAGGCCTTCGCCGGGGCCCTCCAGTTCCACCTCAAAGGGCTGAGGGTCCAGGCGCTCCAGGACCGGCGCACCGTCCTCGGACCCACCACCCACCTGATGCGGAGGCGGGACAACATCGGCAGCAGCTACTTCATGCCGCTCGCCGCGGTGTTCCTCGAGCGCGCGCACGGGCTGCGCATGCAGCCCGTGCTGGAGGATCAATACATCAAGAGCATCACCGAGCTCGTCGCCTTCGTCATCGTGATCCACAACGAGCTCCTCGGGCTCTACAAGGACGTGAAGAGCGGGGAGGCCAATTTCGTCGCCCTCCTTCAGCGCGAGCACGGCATCGGGCTGCAGAGCGCCTGCGACCTGGCGGGCAAGCTCGCCGACGACATGGTGAAGGCCATGGTCCAGATAGAGAGGGATCTCCCGGAGCTCGTCGACGGGTACGAGGGGATGGCGGAGGCGATCACGAGGTACGTTCGTACGGGGTACACGGTCATCCGCGGCACCTTCGATTGGTACATGATCACCCACCGGTACTCGAACGAGAAATATTTCTCGCTGTGAAGCGCACGCCGGCCCTCCGTCGAGAGGAGGGCCCCGTCGGCGGAGCAGGGAAAGGGAACAGGAGGACGAGTGGCCTTGAACATCGGAGCCAATTCTGCGCTGTTTCCGGACAGCCGACCGCTCACTGCCCCGCGTATGCCGCCGCTCGTGGACGGCGGGCTGCCGCTGCTCGGGTCGCTACCGGCGCTGCTCAGCCAGCAAGCCGAGTTCTTCCCGAGGGCCCGCGCGCGACACGGAGACGTGTACAGGCTGCGGCTCGGTCCCTTGAGCATGATCGTCGTGAATCACCCGAGGCACGTCCAGCATGTCCTCCGGGACTGCAGCTCGAAGTACGGGAAGGGCGGCGCGCTGTGGGACTCGATCAGGACCCTGCTGGGCAACGGCCTGGGCGTGAGCGAAGGGGACTACTGGCTGCGCCAGCGCCGCATGATGCAGCCGCACTTTCACCGCGAGCGGATCGACGAGCTCGTCGGCGTGATGGTCGATGCCATCGATGACGAGCTCGAGGTCTGGGACATCGCCGCGAGGACGGGCTCACCGCTCCACCCGATGCACGCCGTCAGCCCGATCATCATGAAGCTGATCACGAGAGCGGTGCTCGGAGGCGACATCGACCGCGAGGAGATCGAGCTCCTCACCGCCCGCGTGACGTTCGCCCTCAACTACGTCTTCCGCGGCATCGTCGCGCAGGAGCTGCCTGCCTGGGTCCCTGTCCCCGGGAGGCGCCGTTACCAGCAGGCGCTCCGCGACATGGACGCGGTCCTGCTCAAGATCATCGAGCGCAGCCAGCGCCGGCAGCAGCGCGCCGGGGACAGCGGGGGCTTGCTCGCGACGCTCATTAGCACGGTCGATCCCGAGACCGGCCAGCGGATGACCGCCGACCAGCTGCGCGATGAGGTCGTGACCCTGTTCCTGGCTGGCTACGAGACGACCTCGACCGGGCTCGCGTGGACACTGCAGTTGCTGCTGCATGAGCCCGCCGTCATGGCGGAGCTGCGCGCCGAGGTCGATGGCGTGGTCGGCCGGAGCCGACCGGATGCCTCCCACCTCGCCAGGCTGTCTTATACCCGCATGGTCTTCCAGGAGGCGCTGCGCGTGCGCCCGCCGCTCTGGTGGCTGGTGCGGGTCGCCGTCGTCGATGACGAGATCGACGGCTTTCATGTCCCGGCGGGCACCTTCGTCCTCGCCCCGACGTACGCCATCCATCGTCATCCGGACTGCTGGGAGGATCCCGAACGCTTCGATCCGGGGCGCTTCACGCCGGAGCGCACGGCGTCGCGCCACAAGCTGGCCTGGATCCCTTTCGGAACGGGCCAGCGCCAGTGCATTGGCAGCACGGTCGCTCTGGCCGAGGCGCAGCTCATCCTGGCGCGCCTCGTCCAGCGCTACACGTTCGCCGCCGGCTCGCCGCGCCAGACCGCCGTGCCGGCGCTGTCGATAGCCCTGCGCATCAAGAACGGGACGCCGTTCCGGGTGACGCGGCGCAGCCCGCCCTGAGCGGGCACGCGGCCCAGGGGTCCTCCGCGGGCGGAGCACCCCTTCTCCGGGCCACCCATCCTCCTGGAGAAAGCGGCGCGGTGTCGACGACATGCCCTCTGTCGGCGCATGGCGTGACGGGCGCAAACGTCCCCCCGCGGCATGCGAGGAATCGCGCGCTACCTCGGATTCCCTGTACACGATCCGAGCCAGCGTGGCCCGCGCGTTGCTTTCCTCTCGGCGAGCAGCAGACCGCGCGGGAGGTTGTCAGTCATGCGGAAGTGCGTTCGCGATTCGGTGGTCGTTATCACCGGGGCGTCCTCGGGGATCGGCAGGGCGGCGGCGATCGCGTTCGCGCGGCGCGGCGCGAGGGTGGTCATCGCCGCGCGGAACGCGTCGGCCCTGGAGGAGGTCGCCGCCGAGTGCGCCAGCGTCGGCGCGCGCGCGCTCGCCGTCCCGACGGACGTGCGGGACGAGTGCGCCGTCAGGGCCCTCGCCCGCGCCGCGATCGACGTGTTCGGCAGGATCGACGTCTGGGTGAACAACGCCGCGGTGTTCCTTTACGCGCGCGCGGACGAGGCGCCCTACGAGACCTACCGCCAGGTCATCGAGACGAACCTGCTCGGCTACGTGCACGGGGTGCGGGCCGTGCTGCCCCGTTTCCGCGCGCAGGGCGCCGGTGTGCTCATCAACAACGTCTCCGCCCTCGGCAAGTTCGGCGCGCCGACGATGAGCGCCTACGTGATCTCCAAGTTCGGGATCCTCGGGCTCGCGTCCTGCCTGAGACAGGAGCTCGCCGGCACCCCGGACATTCACGTCTGCACGCTCCTTCCCGCGTCGGTCGACACCCCGATCTACCAGCACGCCGGCAATTACACGGGCCGCGCCGTCCAGCCGATCCGGCCGATCGTCGACCCCGAGCGGGTCGCGGCCGCGATGGTCTCCCTCGCCGAGCGGCCGCGGCGCGACACGTACGTCGGCGTCGCCGGCCGCATCACCGCCGCGGCGTTCGTCGCCTTCCCGGCCCTCACGGAGCGGCTGCTCGCCGCGTACACGACCCGCGCGACCTTCCTGGATCGCGCGGCGCCGCACACCGACGGCAACATCTTCTTTCCGATGAAGCACTGGACCGGCGTGACCGGCGGGTGGCGCGCGTCCTCGGGCCTCGCCGCGCTCCTCGACACCGCCCGGGCCTTCGCCGGCCTCGCGCTCGAGGTCCCGGCCGCGGTGGCAGGGCGCCTCAAGCCACGATGACGTGGCCGATCTGGCACCTTCCGTATGCGATCTCCCGGCCATTCCGACGCGCCCGCGTCCCCGGGGTGTCTCTCAACCTCGGGGGTTCTGTGACGTGTTCTCCACCGAGCACCGGCATGCTGCGCCCCGATCAACGATTCAATTGAAATAAGGAGGCGCAACGATGAGCCGTTATGTGGCGCGCACGCTCCGAAGCGATGACTTTTCGACGCTGATGGAACTGGAGGCGGCGCTCTTCGGAAGCGCGCTACACCCGTTCGCGGGCTCGCGGCTCAGGTGGTCGCCGCACGACACGGGGCCGCATGCGTTCTCGGAGCCCGAGTCGCGCGCGCTGCGCGACGTCGCGCTGGAGACGCGGCCTGCGCTCGCGCTCGGCTTCCACAGCTGCGGCAACCTCCTGCTCTATCCGTGGGCGCACACCGGCGCGCCCAACCCGCGCGCACCGCTGTATCGGGCGCTCGGGGATGCCTTCTGCCGCGGGCTGCCGCGCGCTGCCGCGCGAGCGGTACGAGGTCCGGCAGGCGGCGCACTGGTACCCCACGGTCGGCGACATGGATGACTGGCTCGATGCCAACCTGGGAACGCTGGCCCTCACGGTGGAGGTCAGCCGCCCAACGCGCTCCCTCCGCGATCTCCGCCGGCTGCTCAACCCGTTCTGGTGGTTGAACCCGCGCGAGGCCGACGCGGCGATCGACAACGTCGTCCCCGGCGTGGGCGCGCTCCTCCGCGATGCGCTCGACCGCGGCGTGGGCCGGGCGGCCCCGCAGGCGCCGCCGCACCTCGAGCAGCCGCCGGCGGCTCTCTTCGCCGACGCCGCCGAGTGACACGGCCGCGCTCGCCGCCGACACGCGGCGGACCGCGACCGCGGTCTCGCGCTCGCCGGATGCGCGGACACGCGGACACGCGGACACGGACCGACAGCGGGCCCTGTGAAAAAGTGCCAGTCCCGCACGCTGCATCCACTATCCTTCGCGTGTGGACGCTGACTCGCCCCGCATGCCGACGACCGTCAGGGTCAGCCCCAGCGCGGTGGAGCGCCCGACGGGCGCCGACGAGTCGGACCACTGGCAGCACGAGGCCGACGAGATCGTCGACGGCAAGTACCGCCTGGTCCGGCCGCTCGGGCGCGGGGGCATGGCGGAGGTGTGGCTCGCCGTACACGTCACGCTCAAGACCGAGCTCGCCATCAAGTTCCTCAGCGCCTCGCTGACCGGCGACCCCGCGCGGAGCCGTACCGTCCTCGAGAGGTTCCGGTTCGAGGCCCAGATCTCGGCCCGCCTGGGCGCGCGCACGCGGCACATCGTCGCCGTTCACGACGCCGGCATTCACGACGACATCCCCTATCTCGTGATGGAGTACATCCGGGGTCGAACGCTGTTCGCGGAGGTGCGCGAGCGGGGGCCGCTCGATCCGATGCGCTTCGCGGACATGCTCGATCAGATCGCCGACGCGCTCACCGTCGCGCACGACATGGGCATCGTGCACCGCGACCTGAAGCCCTCGAACGTGATGCTCATCGACGATCCCGGCGCGGAGCTGACGGTGAAGGTCGCGGATTTCGGCATCGCCAAGGCGCTGCACGGCGATCTCGGCCTCGATCGGCCGCGTGAGACGGAGGCCGACGTCATGCTGGGCTCTCCGAACTACATGAGCCCGGAGCAGCTCTCCACGCCGCTCTCGGTCGACGCGCGGGCCGACGTCTGGGCGCTCGGCGTGCTGGCCTACGAGGTGCTGACCGACTGGCCGCCGTTTCAGGGCAACACCATCGCCGAGCTCATCGTGGCGGTCAGCACCCGCGATTTCGAGCCTGCCACGGCGGTCCGGCGGTCGCTTCCCCGGGGGCTCGACGGCTGGTTCGCGCGCACCCTCGCGAAGGAGCAGGCGAAGCGGTTCGCCTCGATCCGCGAGATGGTGCGGGCCTACCGCGCCGCGCTCACGGCGCCGCCGCCCGAGCCCGCGGAGGCGCCGCCGAGGCGGTGGCCGGCGGCGCGGCCGGCGGCGCTCGCCGCCGTGGTCGTCGCCTGCCTGGGCACGCTCGTGGGCACCGCCGCGCTCGCGTTTCGCCTGCTCGATCGGCCGCGCCCGGATCAGGCGGCGCGGCACCTGTCCCCCGGCATGCGCGGCGCGCTCCAGGAGGCGCCGCGCTCGCCGCCGCCGCAACCGCAGGCCGACGCGGCGGCGCCAGCTGCCGGCGTCGCGCCGGCGGAGCCGACTGCCGGCGTCGCGCCGGCGGAGCCGGCTGCCGGCGTCGCGCCGGCAGAGCCGGCTGCCGGCGTCGCGCCGGCGGAGGGGTCCGCTCCCCGCGCCACGGCGCCCGCGTCCTCGCGGCCGCGCTCGACCCAGCCTCGTCCTGACGGGGCCGCTCCCCGCGCCACGGCGCCCGCCAAGTCCGCGCCGCCGCCCCCCGTGCCCCGGCGCCGCAAGGAGATCGACAAGAGTGAGATCCTTTGAGCGACAGCTCATCACGCTGTGCAGCGCCGCCCTGCTCGCGGCGGCGCCGGCCCCGGCGCTCGCCATCGGGGCCGAGGAGGACGCGAAGACGCTGTTTGCCCGCGGCCGCGAGCTGCGGAGCGCCGGCCAGTGCGAGCAGGCGGTCATCGCCTTCCGGAGCGCGCTGGAGATCTACCCCGAGGGGCTCGGCGCGCTGCGGAACATCGCCGAGTGCGAGGAGGAGATGGGCCGCTACGCCTCGGCGAGGCGGGACTGGTGGGATCTCCGGCGCGCCGCGCTCCAGTCCAATGAAGCGAAGTATGCCGGGTGGAGCGAGGACGCCGAGCTCCGCTACCGGGCGCTCGGCAACAAGGTCGGGACGCTGACCGTCCGCCTCCAGGGCGCCGAGGGGAGGTCGTCGGTGCGGGTGGTGCTGGACGGCAAGCCGCTCGATCCGAGGCTCCTCGGCGTCGCGCTCGAGCGCGATCTGGGCGCGCACACGGTCGAGCTCTTCTACGGCGGCGCCGCGCCGATCACGGAGCGCATCGAGCTCACCCCGGGCGCCCATCGGGACGTGCCGCTCACCGTGCCCGCGCCGCTCTCTGCGCGCGACGCGGACGCCCCCCCGGGCCCCGCCGCGCCGCCCGCTTCCAGCGGTCTTCGCACGGGCGGCTACATCGCGCTCGGCGTCGGCGGCGCGGGCGCGATCGCGACCGTGGTGGCGCTCGTCGTGCGCGCCGGCGCGCTGTCCGCGGTCGAGGACGGGTGCTCCCCTGCCGCTGGCGGGGGCTACACGTGCCCGCGGTCGCTGCAAGGGGACTACGAGACGGGGATGACCGCCACGACGCTCGCGGGCGTGTTCGCCGGCGTCGGGCTGGTCGGCATCGGCGCCGGCGTCACGCTGCTCCTGCTGAGCCCCTCCGAGGCTGCCTCGCCGGCGCCCGGCAAGCCGCCCGTGGCGGAGCTCTCGCTCACGCCGTCGCCGGGCGGCCTCGGCTCGCGCCTCCTCATGAGGTTCTGAGGTCCGGCGCACGGCGCGGCGGCGCACACGCGGCGGGCCGCGCGTTCGCGACACGACCGGAGCCCCCCCGGCGGTTGGATCGGAGCAGGCGCGGGCCTTGCCTCACCTCGCCGTGAACACGAGCTGACGTCTGCGTGTGCACAGGGCGCCTCGCCCTCATCGAGCCGCGCCCCGGACGAGGTCGCGCCCCCGCGCGGCGGCGTAGGGCCGCGCGCTCGGCTGGCGGAGGCCCTCATCGGCGCGCGCAGGCGAGCTGACCGAGGTTGCGGAGGAGTGATGCCATGACGATGCTCGAACCGATCTCCAAGGTGCCGCCGCTGGCCGAGCGAGACCAGGCTGGGGCGCACAGAGCCGCTGGAAGGGCGGAGCGCTTGCTCTCCACGATCGGCGGCAGCGCCCTCGTGGCGTACGGGTTCGCTCGCCGCAGCGTGCCCGGCCTGGTCCTCGCGCTCGCGGGCGGAGCGCTGATCCAGCACGGCGTCTCGGGCCGCCGCGGTGCCGCTCGATCGCCCGGCGATCGCGCCGCCCCGCGCGCGCCGCTGCTCCGCGCCGGCGATCGCGCCGGCCGCCTGTTCGACGCGCTGGCCCCCGCGGCGACGCGCGTCGCGCGCACCGTGACCGTCGCCAGGCCCGCGGACGAGCTCTACAAATTCTGGCGTAATTTCGAGAACTTACCACGTTTCATGGAGCACCTCACCGAGGTCGAGGTCATCGACGGCAGCCGCTCGCGGTGGAAGGCGAGGGCGCCCGGCGGCTCGGTGTCGTGGCGGGCCGAGATCATCGAGGATCGGGAGAACGAGCTCATCGCGTGGCGCTCCCGCGAGCCGGCCGACATCGAGAACGCGGGCTCGGTCCGGTTCGTCCCCGCGCCGGGCGGCCGCGGCACCGAGGTCCATGTGACGATCGACCACGAGGCGCCTGCCGGCGCGCTCGGCCGGGCGATCGCGAAGGTCTTCGGCGAGGCGCCGGATCAGCAGCTCAGGGACGATCTCCGCCACTTCAAGCAGCTGATGGAGGCCGGCGAGATACCGACGATCGAAGGACAGCCCAGCGGCCGGAGATCGGCCGCGCTGGGGGGGTGAGGCTCCATGCGCGCGCTCTGCTGGAATGGCGTGAACGATCTCCGCGTCGAGACGGTGCCGGATCCGGGGATCCTCGCCCCGCACGACGCCATCGTTCGCGTCCAGATGTCGTCCGTATGCGGCTCGGATCTGCACCTGATCGACGGGTTTGTGCCCACGATGAAGAAGGGAGACATCCTGGGGCACGAGTTCGTCGGCGAGGTCGTCGACGTCGGCCCTGACGTGAGCAAGCTGAAAAAGGGCGACCGCGTCGTCGTCTGCTCGATCGTCGGCTGCGGGCATTGCTTCTATTGCGAGCACGAGCTCTGGTCGCTCTGCGACAACTCGAACCCGAGCCACGCCGTGCTCGACAAGGCATTTGGCGACACGACCGCCGCCATCTTCGGTTACAGCCATGCTTTTGGCGGCATTGCCGGCAGCCACGCCGAGTATGTCCGCGTCCCGTTCGCCGATCACGGCGCCTTCAAGGTCCCGGAGGCGATCCCCGACGACCGCGCTGTGTTCGCGGCCGACGCCTTGCCGACGGGCTACATGGCCGCGGACATGTGCGGGATCCGCCCCGGCGACGTGATCGCGATCTGGGGGGCCGGCGGCGTGGGACAGATGGCGATCCTCAGCGCCTACCTGCTCGGAGCGGAGCGGGTCATCGCGATCGACCGGCTCCCCGAGCGCCTCCGGGTGGCCAGGGAGCGCGGCCGCGCCGAGGTGCTCAATTACGAGGAGGTGGACGTCCGCGAGGCGCTCCGCGACATGACGGGCGGCCGCGGCCCCGACGCGTGCATCGACGCGGTCGGGATGGAGGCCCACGGGCGCGGCGTCGAGTACGCCTACGACCGCGCCAAGCAGGCGATGCGGCTCGAGACGGATCGCCCGTTCGTGCTGCGCGAGGCGATCATGGCGTGCCGCAAGGGAGGCACGGTATCGATCGTCGGCGTCTATGGCGGGCTCATCGACAAGTTCCCGATCGGCGCGGCCATGAACAAGGGCCTGGTCTTCCGGATGGGGCAGCAGCACGGCCAGCGCTACATCCCGCGCCTGCTCGAGCACCTCGAGCGCGGCGAGATCGATCCGTCGTTCCTCGTGACACACCCGATGAGCCTCGAGGAGGGCCCGCGCGGATACCAGCTCTTCAAGAAGAAGCAGGATGGCTGTATGCGCGTCGTCTTCACGCCGGCGGCGAGCGCCTGAGCCAGCGCTGCGAGCCACGACGAGCGCACGAGCAAGGCTGCGCAGATCGATCTGCGCGCCGCGACCGCGACCTCTGCTCGCCGCCGGTCGAGCGCTTCGTCGCGTCGTCGCAGGCGCGCGCCGGGACGGATCTGGCCGCGCCGCGACGTGAGAGCGCGCGGCGCTGAGCTTGTCTTTCCGCCCCGGGACGCTACCCCTTGACGAGGCACGGGCGCGCGCAGGCAGACGGCGAGGTCGAGATGAGCTCACGGCGAGACAAGATCCTTGGTTCGGTGGCAGGGAGCGGCGCGGTCGCCGTCCGCGGGGCGGCAGAGGCGCTGTTCTCGGCGGCGGGCAAGGGGCTGCTCGACGAGGGCGCGCGGGAGGGCCTGCGGCGCGCGATGGTCGAGAACACCACGGCGATCGTGGACGTGTTCGCGCCCGGGCTCTCGCTGGGGGCGCAGGCAACGGCGAAGATCATCGTGGATCAGGGCGGAAAGCAGGCAGGCGCCCTCGTCGCGCAGGAGGCGGCGCGGCAGGTGGGCCAGGCGGCGCTCACCGACGGCGCGTCGGCTGCGGTCGCCAGGGCGCTGACCCGCGAGGTGATGAAGACCGCGGGCCGGGAGGTCCTGAAAGGCGCGGGCAAGGCGGCCGGGATCGGGTTCGTCATCGACGGCGCCTTCGGCGCGTACGAGGGGGTCACGGCCTATCAGCGCGGCAAGATGACGAAGAACGAAGCGATCGCGCACGCGGCCCAGGAGGCCTCGACGGGCGCGGTGGCCATCGGCGCCGGCGTGCTGCTCGCGGCGGGTCTCGTCGCGGTCACCGGCGGCGCTGCGGCGCCGCTCGTCTTCGCGGTGGGCGCGGGCGGCGCGATCGGAGCGAAGCAGCTCCTGCGACGGTTCGTGGGCCGAGTGTCCTCGAAGATCCTGATCCGTCCCGTTCCCGACGGAAGCCAGGTGGGGTGACGCCGCGCGGCGGCGCGCGTCCTGACGAGCGCTGTCGCGAACTCGAACCGTCAACGCGCGCGGGCCGGCGCTCGTCCTGTGCATCACCCCGGCGGCGGCCTCATGGCGCGCCCGCTCGACGGCTTTCGCGCGGTGGTCGCTCGACGTAGATCATGGTCATGAAGCGACGCGTCCCGAGGCGATCCTTCTTGCGCATCGGCGGGGCTGCCGCCGCGGCCCTGGCCCTGCCGTTCTCCCTGATCTTCGCGCGGAGGACGGCCAAGAAGGCGGCCGGCCGGTTCGGGCCCCTCGTGCCCGATCCAGCGGGCATCCTCGACCTCCCCGCGGGCTTCACCTACCGGATCCTCGAGCGCGCCGGCGGCGACATGGAGGACGGCTACCAGGTGCCCGGCCGTCCGGATGGAATGGGGTGCTTTTCCGGTCCGGATAACACGTTGATTCTGCTCAGGAATCACGAGAACGAGCCGGCGGACAAGAAGATCGGACCGTACCGAGCCGGCCAGGATGCGCCGGCGGAGGCGTACGACGCGGCGAGCATGGGCGGCGTCACGAGGCTCGTGCTCGACGCCGCGACGTTCGAGCGCCGCTCGAGCAACCTCGTGCTCGTCGGCACCAACCGGAACTGCGCGGGCGGCGTGAGCCCCTGGGGCTGGCTCACCTGCGAGGAGAACCTCGACGCTCGCCACGGCTATGTCTTCGTGTGCGCGGCGAACGCGTCCAGGGTGGCGCCGCCGCAGCGCCTGAGCGGCTATGGCCGCTTCGTCCACGAAGCGGCGGTCGTCGACCCCGCGACGAACATCGCTTACCTGACCGAGGATCGGGCGGACGGCTGCTTCTACCGCTTCAAGCCGACGGACCCCGCCGCTCCGTTCGAGGGTCGGCTCCAGGCGCTCGCCGTCGTCGGGGCCCGCAAGGTCGATACGTCGGGCTGGGCGCTGGGGGAGCCCCGCGAGATCGCGTGGGTGGATGTCGACGATCCCGATCCGCAGGACGACACGGTCCGGAAGGACGCCCAGGCCAAGGGGGCCGCCGTCTTCCGGCGCGGGGAGGGCATCTGCCTCTCGCAAGGTGTCGTGTACCTCTGCGCGACGAGCGGCGGCCCGGCCGGCGCTGGGCAGATCTTCCAGCTGGTCCCTGCGGAGGACGGCGGCACGCTCCAGGTCATCGCCCACGCGACCGACACGGAGGATCTGGACGCGCCCGACAACATCACGCTTGCTCCCTGGGGAGAGCTCTTCCTGGCGGAGGACGGCAGCCGGGGGAACTATCTTCGAGGCGTGACGGAGGACGGGCAGATCTTCGACTTCGCGCGCAACGCGCTGAGCCTGAGCGAGCTCGCCGGCGTGTGCTTTTCGCCCGACGGCAAGGCGCTCTTCGTGAACCTGCAGGAAGACGGGCTCACGCTGGCCGTCACGGGCCCGTTCCCCGAGGTCGCCGCGGGCGCCAGCGGCTCGATCCCGACAGGGACGGCGAGACCGGGCGCCGGGTAGAGCGGCGACCACGGCCGGTGCGCCGGGAGATGAAGGAGCTCTCCGGGCGCTCCGGCGCTCCGGCGCTCGAGCCGATCCGGGGCGCTCACGCGCCGCGCGTCGCTCAGAACGGCGGCGGCGCCGTGTCGCCGGCCGGCAGCGGTCCTGGCTCCGGCGCGTGCTCCGGCTCGATCGGCGCCGTCCCCGGCTCTGGCGGCCGCGGCCCCTCGCCTGGCGCCGGCACGACGCCCTGCAGCTCCTCCGGCGCTCCGCCGCCGGCGCCCTCCGCGCCCGCGTCCGCCTCGGGGACCGGCGCCTCGTCGGCCGGCTCCGTCCCGGCGACGAACACCTCCTCGATGGCGTCTTCCTGCCCCTCGCGCGCGAGGAGGCCCGTCAGCGGATCGATCTTCACGCGCACGACGCCGTTCGGCACCGGGAAGTCGGCCACCGGGCGCTTCCCGTGCGCCTGCTTCATGAAATCCACGAACGCCGGCAGCGCCGACGTCGCGCCTGCCTCGCCCTTGCCGAGCGGCGCCGCGTCGTCGTAGCCGGTCCACACCGCGCACGCGATGTCGGTCGAGTAACCGACGAACCAGGTGTCCTTCGACTGGTTCGTCGTCCCCGTCTTGCCGGCGATCGGCCGCCCGAGCGCGCGCGCCTGCTTGCCGGTCCCGCTCTGCACGACCGACGTCAGCAGGTTCGTGAGCACGTAGGCCTCCGACTCGTCCATCACGCGGTGCGCCGGCGGGCGCGGCGGCAGCGGGATCTCCGCCCCGCCCGGCCCGACGATCTTCGTGATCAGGACCGGCTGCTCGTAGACGCCGCCCGCGGCGATGCTCGCGTACGCGGCCGCCATCTCGCGCGGCGTGACCTCGTAGGCGCCGAGCGCGAGCGACAGGTCCGCGCCGAGCTTCGACTGGATGCCGAGCGCGCCGGCGAAGGCGACCACGTTCGAGGCGCCGACGCGCGACAGCGCCGACACCGCGGCGACGTTCACGCTGTGCGCCACCGCCTCGCGGAGCCGCGCAGGCGACTTCCCCTCGCTCTCGTCGTGGTTCTGCGGCTTGTAATCGACGATGGACAGCGGGTTCGTCTCGAGGATCGTCGACGGCGTCAGCGTGCGCGCGTGGATCCCGTAGCCGTAGACGAACGGCTTGAACGTCGACCCGGGCTGCCGCCGCGCGAACGTCGCGCGGTCGAGCCCGCCGCGCACCGCCTCGTAGCTGCCGACGAGGGCGACGATCTCGCGCGTCCGCACGTCGACGGCGACGAGCGCCCCCTCGGGTCCGAGCTCGAGCCGCAGCGGCACCGGCGCCGCCGGCTTCGCCGGGTTGCCTGCGGGCGCGGCGCGCGCCGCCTCGCCGGCGGCGGCGTCCTCGTCCTCTTCCTGTCCCGGCGCGACCGCCTCGACGACCGGCTCCGGCGCGGGGCCGATCAGGCTGACGCGCACCACCTTGTCGACGTCGGCGAACTTGCTCGCCGCGAGCCCGTTCGGGTTGTACCGCTGCGCGCCGCGGAGCGCGACCGTGCCTTCCAGCGTGCCCACGCGCACCGAGAGCGTCCCTCGGGCGTCGTCGGCGCCGGTCACGATCCCCCGGAAGACCTTGTGGCCGGCCGGTGTCCCATCGAAGGGCGGCGGCTCCTTCTTGGTCCGCGCGAGCGGGCCGAACAGCTTGTGCCGCTTCGCGTAGGCGTCGAGGTTCTTGCGGACGGCCGCGCGCGCCGCCGCCTGCAGCGCCGGATCGATCGTGGTCGTGATCGTGTAGCCGCCCTGCTGCGCGGCGGGCCCGACGACCTCGCGCAGCACGCGCTGCGCCTCGCTGACCACCTCGGGCGCGAGCTCGGCGAGCGACTCGGTCTCGATGGCGAGCACCACCGGCTCCCGCCTCGCTTGCTCGACCTGGATCTCGTCCGCGAAGCCCTTGCGTTGCATCTGGTCGAGCACGAAGTCGCGCCGCCCCACGGCGCGCTCGAGGTTCGCCCGGGGCGAGTACACCGACGGCCCCTTCACGACGGCGACGAGCAGCGCGGCCTCGGCGAGCGTCACGTCGCGCACGCTCTTGCCGAAGTAGTAGCGGCTCGCCTCCTCGACCCCGTAGCGGCCGTGGCCGAAGTAGATCTTGTTGAGGTAGAGCTCCAGGATCTCGTCCTTCGTGAGCTCCTGCTCGATCCTGCGGGCCAGGATGATCTCGCGCGCCTTGCGCTTGTAGGTCCGGTCCGGCGTGAGCAGGACGTTCTTCACGACCTGCTGCGTGATCGTGCTCGCCCCCTGCCGGGTCTGGGTCGAGCGGAGGTTCACCGCGAGGGCGCGGAGCATGCCGAGGTAGTTCAGCCCGGCGTGCTCGTAGAAGCCCGCGTCCTCGGCGGCGAGCGTGGCCAGCTTCACCTGGTTCGGGATCTCGCCGATGCGCACGACGGTGCGCCGCTCGGTGAAGAGCTCGCCGAGGCGCGTCCCGTCGCGCGCGAGGATGCGCGTCACCTGCGGGGGCCGGTAGTCCTTGAGCTCGCGGGTCGAGGGGAGATCCGCCTCGTAATGTCGGACCACGAGCACGACGGCGGCGGCGGCGAGGACGAGCAGCGCCGCGAGCGCGATCCCGATGCGCTTCGCCCAGGTGGCGATCCTGGCGCTCCGCTCCTGTGCGGCCGCGTCGTCCGGCGGGGGAGGCGGGCGCGACGGGCGCGACGGGACATCGATGTGCGGCGCGCTCACCGGCCGCGCCGCCGCGCTGCTCCGCTGCGGCGGCTCGCTCCCTCGCCCCGGCGGTCCGGACCTCCGCGCCGGCGGCTCCGACGCCCGCCCCGGCGGCTCCGACGCCCGCCGCGGCGGCTCCGACGCCTGCCGCGGCGAATCGGCCCTCCTGGCCGGATCGTTCTCGTTTCCTCCTGGGTTCCCTGATTGCTCCGAGGCCATGACGACGTCCCCGTGAACGCTGGCGCAGGCGATGCGCATCCAGCGCGCCCGGCGCGCCGGAGCGGCGACGCTAGCACGCCCGTGGAGGCTCGCCTCGATCCAGGGCGCAGCCGCGGAGGCTCAGCCGTGGAACAGCCGCATCGCCACGATGGTGATCAGGATGCCGGCGATCAGGCACCCCGCTGCGATGCCGACGAGGAGCAGCGGCTTCGCCTCCGCCCTGGCCGGCGCCTTGGCGAGGGGCGCGTGCGCCGGCCTGGCGGCGGGCGCCTGCGGCTGCTGGGCCATCTGCACCGTCTTCGCAGGCGACTTGAACGGCGGCGACCCGGGCGGCCTGCTCGCCTGGAGCGCGGCGGCGTGCTGCTTTGCCGCCTGCTCGAGCGCCGGGTTCGCCTTCTTCGGCATCATCGCCGTGTAGCCCTTGCCCGCGCCCCCTGCGAACGGCTTGAGCGCGTCGGCGAACTCCGCGGCCGACTCGAACCGATCCTCGGGGCGCTTCTCGAGCGCCTTGCCGAGCACCACCCCGAGCCCCGGCGGGAAGTGCTTCCCGGCCACGCGCTCGTCGAGCGGGATCGGATTCCTGGTCACGTGGTGCTGGATGTACTCCATGGGCGTCCGCGCCTCGAACGGCAGCTTGCCCGTGAGCACCTCGTACAGGATGGTCGCGAGCGAGTAGATGTCGCTGCGCGCGTCGAGCACCTTGCCCTGCGCCTGCTCGGGCGACATGAACTCCGGCGTCCCGAAGACCATGCCCTCCTGCGTGAGCATCACCGACCCCGGCCGGAGCTCGCGCTCCGTCACCTTCGCGAGGCCGAAGTCGAGCACCTTCGGGTAATCCTTCAGCCCGCCGTTGGTCGACAGGAAGATGTTCTCGGGCTTGAGATCGCGGTGCACGATCCCCTGGATGTGCGCCTCCTGCAGGGCGCCGCAGACCTGGATGAGGATCGGGATCGCGCGCTCGACGGGCAGCGGCCCTTCCTTGCGGACCACCTGGTTCAGGTTCTTGCCCTCCAGGTACTCCATCACGATGTACAGCGAGCCGTCCTCGAGCTCGCCGTAGAGCAGCACCTTGACCGTGTTCGGGTGCGTGAGGTGGCTCATCGCCCGCGCCTCGCGGCGGAAGCGAGAGACAAGATCTTTTCGGTTCGCGAGCTTCGGGTGGAGGATCTTCACCGCCACCATCCGGTTCATCGCCGGCTGCGTGGCCTTGTAGACCGACCCCATGCCACCGGAGCCGATCTTCTGAAGAATCTGGAACTGCCCCCCGAGCAGATCTCGACCGATATTCGGGTCCGGACCGGCGGCCATGCGTGGAGCGGGAAAATACCACGCAACCCACCCGTATCGTCTATGACCGAAGCAGCCGACGCATCCGATCGTTCGTGGCGCCCCAAATGACCGTAAAAATCGACATCCCCGGGGCGGCCGAGGCGCTCGAGAGCCCGCTCCTCGCCTCCGCCGGCTTCTCGCACGCCTTCTTCACCCGGCGCGGCGGCGCCAGCGCCCCCCCCTGGGACACCCTGAGCTTCGCCGTGGCGCTCGGGGACGACCCCGCCGCCGTCCGCCAGAACCTGGAGCGCGCCGCGCGGCGCCTCGGCATCCCGGCGGCGCGGCTCTATTACCTCAGCCAGGTCCACGGCGTGGCGGCGCGGGTGCTCACCGGAGACGAGGATCGTGACGACGTCGTCCGTGAGGTTGGCGACATTACCCTCGCACGCGTGCCCGGCGTCGGCTGCGGCGTTCGCAGCGCCGACTGTGCCCCCATCCTCCTCGCCGATCGCCGGAGCGGCGCCGTCGCCGCGGTCCACAGCGGCTGGCGCGGCACCGTCCTCCGGGTCGTGGTCGAGGCGGCCCGCGCGCTCAGGGCGCTCGCCGGCCCCGGCGCGGATCTCGTCGCGGCGATCGGCCCGCACATCGAGGCCTGCTGCTTCGAGATCGGCGACGACGTCGCCGCCGATCTCGCCGCCTGCTCCAGCGCCGGCGACGCCGCCATCGTCCGCGGCGCCCCCGGCGCGCGCCCGCATGCGGACGTCCGGCGCATCCTCAAGGCCCAGCTCGCCGAGTCCGGCCTCGACGCAACCTCGGTCGATGACGTCCCGGGGTGCACCGCGTGTGACCCCGCCCGCTTCTTCTCGTACCGGCGCGACGGACAGCGAAGCGGCCGGCTGCTTTCCGTCGTCGTCGCCGGCCGTACCGTCATCGGCTAGAACGCTCCCCATGGTCTCGCTCGCGCGCGACTCGTCGCCGATCGTCCTCGCCATGGTGGGCCTGCCCGCGCGGGGAAAGACATCCATCGCCCGCAAAATCGCGCGCTACCTCTCGTGGCTCGGCCACCCCACGCGGCTCTTCAACGTGGGCAACTACCGCCGGGCGCACCTCGGCACCGCGCAGCCGCACCAGTTCTTCGACCCGGACAACTCCGAGGGCCGCCAGGCGCTGCTCGGCATGGCGATGACGGCGCTCGACGATCTCATCGGCTGGCTCAGCTCCGGCGGCGAGGTGGCGATCTACGACGCCACGAACAGCACCCGCGCCCGCCGGAACCTCGTGATGGAGCGCTGCCAGGCGCACGGCTTCCCGGTCGTCTTCATCGAGTCGATCTGCAACGACGAGTCGATCATCGAGACCAACGTCCGCGAGACGAAGCTCCGCTCGCCCGACTACCAGGGCGTCGATCCGGAGGCGGCGCTGCGCGACTTCCGCGCGCGCATCGCGCACTACGCCCGCGCGTACGAGCCGCTCGGCGAACCCGAGAAGAGCTACATCAAGATCATCGACGTCGGCCGCCAGGTCGTGCTGAACCGCATCCACGGCTACCTGCCGGCGCGCCTCGTCCCGCTCTTGATGAACATGCACCTCACGCCGCACCCGATCTGGCTGACCCGCCACGGCGAGAGCGTGTTCAACGAGAAGGGCCTGCTCGGCGGCGACTCGGATCTCAGCGCGCGCGGCGACGAGTACGCGAAGAACCTCGCCGGCTTCATCCGCGAGCGCTCCGACGACGAGCACGTCAACGTCTGGACGAGCACCCTGCGCCGCACGATCCAGACCGCGCGCCCGATAACGCAGAACCACGTCGCGTGGCGCGCCCTCGACGAGATCGACGCGGGCGTCTGCGAGGGCATGACCTACGAGGAGATCCGCCAGCAAATGCCCGAGGTCTTCAACGCGCGCGCGGCCGACAAGTTCCGCTACCGCTACCCTCGCGGCGAGTCGTACGAGGACGTCATCCAGCGCCTCGACCCGCTGATCATCCAGCTCGAGCGCCAGCGCTCGCCCGTGCTCGTGATCGGCCACCAGGCGGTGCTGCGCGCGCTCTACGCCTACCTCGTCGATCGCCCCGCGCCCTCGTGTCCGACGCTGCCGATCCCGCTGCACACCGTCATCGAGCTGACCCCCACCGCGTACGCGTGCGAGGAGCGCCGCTTCCAGCTCGCCCCGGCGGTCCAGGGCGGCGACTCGAGCACCGCGCACCCCTGAGGCTTCCATCGCGGCGACGCGCGCGGCCGCGGCGACGCGCGGCCGCGCCGGGTCAGCGCTCGCGGCTGATGAGCTTGCGGAGCAGCTCCAGCGGGTGGAACGGCAGCATCGCGGCCATCTCGCTGTCGGTCCCGGCCCGCTCGAGCACCGCCCGCATCGCGGGCCCCACGATCCCCATCGGATCGATCCGCTCCGCGATCGCGCGGAGGGCGCTGAGCGCCGCGCGCCCCGCGTCGATCCCGAGCGGGATGGCGAGCGCCGCCGGCACCGGCGCGAGGATCACGTCGCGCACCGCGACCGCCCGGGCCCAGGCGCCCGGGCTCGGATCGACCTCGAGCTTCCGGATGGTCTCCGCCTCGGCGAAGCAGCCGAGCGACAGCTCCCCTGCCCGCTCCTCGATGGCGCGCGACAGGTGCCGGTAGTCGCGGCGCCAGTCGCCGGCGAGCAGCCCCATGTCCTCGCGCACCTCGTCCGGCCCGAGGATCAGGCTGATCCCGCGCGCGTCGCGGCGCAGCGCCACGCTCGTCCAGAGCTCCCCGCCCTCGAACAGGCCGATCACCGTCGTCTTGCCGACCCCGGCGAGCGACTCCAGCGTGCCCCGCACGACGCCCGGCGACGGGATCGGCACGCCGCGCAGCCGAGCCGGCCAGAGATCGATCGTCCCGACGAGGAGCTCCTCGCGCGCGAGCTGCAGCAGGAGGAGCGTCTGGGCGATGAGGTCGTCGCCGCGCCGCACCCGCGCCCCGAACCGCTCCACGATCGCCTCGAGGGCGCCCGCCTCGATCACGGCGGCCCAGCTCGCGTGGTGGGACGCGGCGAGCTCCTCCGCGGAGAGCGTGGCCGCGCGCTGCGCGTCGTCGATCCGGAGCCGGCCGGCGTCGGTGTGCACGAGCTTCCTGAGCTTGCCGCCCGCGCGGACCGCGACGACGCCGCCGCGCGGCCGGTCGGCCTCGCGCTCGTCGATGCCCGTGCGTCTGGGCCGGAACAACGACAGCACGCGGATCCAGTCGGTCGCGGTGAACCCCTCGAAGCGGACGTCGGGCGACAGCACGGGGCGAGCCTACTCCCGGGACGCGCGCCGGTCAGCCCGGCGCGCGGCGACGCGGCCGGCTACGCCCCCCACCAGAGCATCTCGTGCGCCTGGGTCTCGCCGCGGACGGGCACGATCACCCGGATCTTCTGGCCCTCGACCTGGACCACGTGGGCGGGGAAGCTGTCGGCCGGGTAGTACACGGATTTCGCGAAGCCGTTCGCGTCGAGCCAGAACAGGTGCACCCCCTCCGCGGTCGCCCCGTGCATGAGGAGCATCCGCCCGCCGCCGAGCAGCGCGAACTCCATGCTCTTGAAGGCCATCTCCTCGAAGCGCTCCGGAGACGGGAAGTCCTCCCCCACCGACCTGAGCTCCGGCAGGTGCGCGCGGAGGTGCTTGTAGAGCGTGTCGTAGCGCACCTTCGCGAGCCTCGGGATCCGCCGGTCGCCCGCCGCGATGACCGGCAACCGCTCCGCGTCGAACGTCGGCACCTCCACGTGGGTGCGGTAGCGATCCACGAGCCTGCCGCGGCCGATCTCCTCGTCGCTGAGCGCCTTGAGCCACCACTGGAAGAGCGCGAGATCGCCGGTCCCTGCGCTCGACTCGAGCCGGACCAGCGACTCCCACAGCGGCCTCCGGACCTGCCATTTCCCCCCGTGATTCTTGACGACGCACGCGCCGACATAGAGCGCCCCGTGCGTCACGAGCGTGAGCAGCATGGACGGCTCGCCGGCCCCGCTCGCCGTCGACGTGCCGCGCGTCCCGCCGCCCGCTCCTCCTGCCGGCGAGAGCCAGGCGTCGCGCCGCTCGCGCGTCAGCGCCGCGCCCAGCCGGTGGACCGACGCATCGGAGAAATCGAGCCCGAGGTCGGGCACGTCGAACGCCCCGGGCGCGAGCCGGGCGAACACCTCCGCCGCGTGCTCGATCTGGGCCAAGATCGACGGGTTTCCAGCCGGATTTGCGTCGGTGGAGCGCACGGCCGCGAGGTCGGCGAGCGCGTCGGGCGGGTAGTGCGGCGCGAAGAAGCGCTCGAAGAGCTGGGCGGCCGTGATCGGTTCGGCGGGCATGGCAGGAGGCCGGGAAAGGGGGGCTGGAACGGGGGTCGAGCGGGCGCGTCCGGCGCCGTTCAGAACATCTTCTTGCGCTTCGACGAGCTCAGGATGCCGAGCATCTCGCGGTACTTCGCCACGGTGCGGCGGGCGATCTTGATGCCGTCCGTCTCCTCGAGGATCTTGACGATCGCCTGGTCGCTGTAGGGATTCGACTTGTCCTCGGCCGCGATGATCTTCTTGATCGCCTGCTTGACGCTCTCCGAAGCGATGTCCTCGTCAGCCACCCTGTGGATCGACGAGTTGAAGAAGTACTTGAGCTCGAAGAGCCCCTGGGGCGTGTGCACGTACTTGTTCGACGTCACGCGGGAGATGGTCGACTCGTGCATGCCCACCGACTCGGCGACGTCCCGCAGGATCATGGGCTTCAGGTAGCCCACGCCGCGCTCCAGGAACTCGCGCTGCTTCTCGACGATGCACTCGGTCACCTTGATGATCGTGCGCCGCCGCTGCTCGATGGCCCGGATCAGCCACTGCGCGCTCCGGAGCTTCTCGCTGATGAACTCCTTCGCCTTCGGGTCCTTGAGCATCCGCTGGGCGAGGTTCTCGTTGATGTAGAGCCGCTGGAGCCCCTTGTCGTTGTCGGTGACGACGAACTGAGAGCCGTCCTTGATGACGTACACGTCCGGGGTGATGGCGATCGTCTTCTCGTCGACCTCGGCGAAGTTGCGCGCCGGCACGCTCTCCAGCTTCTGGATCTCCTGGACCGCGTCGTAGACCTCCTCCAGCGGGATCTTCAGCGCCTTGGAGATCGCGGGGAAGTTGCGCCGCTCCACGTTGTGGAGGTGGTCCTTGATGATGGCCATCTCGATCTCGTCGAAGCCGAGCACCTCGGCCTGCACCCGCAGGCACTCCGACAGATCGCGCGCCGCGACCCCGACCGGATCGAAGCGCTGGATCATCGCCAGCACCTCCTCGGCGTCCTCGGGGTGCAGCTCCGCCTCCCGCGCCAGGTCGGCGAGGCTCATGTCGGGGCCCTTCGTGCCGTCGGGACGTTCTCCCCCCTTGAGGTCGAGGTATCCCTTCTCGTCGATGTTGCCGATGACGAGCAGGGCGAACTGCCGCTCGTTCTCGACGAAATCGCTCATCTGGAGCTGCCAGAGCAGGTGGTCGCGCAGGTTCGACGGCTTCGTCAGGTTCTGGTCGATCGGCGGCAGCTCCTCGAAGCCGCCCCGGTGCGCGGGCATGGCCTGCTGCAGCTGGCGGTTTTCCAGGAACTGCTCCCAGTCGACCTCCTTGACCCGCTTTTCCGTCTCGCGCGCCGCGATGTCGGTGTCGCGGTCGAACCGTTCGCCGTTCTCGAGCCGCTGCTCTGTCGGCAGGTCGGCGTTCCTCCCCCTCTGATCCCCCTTCTCCCCGTCCCGCGCCTTCGGGTCGGTCATGTCGTCGGCGAGGACCGGGTTGCCGTCCAGCTCCTTCCTGATCTCGTCGACCAGCTCGAGCCGCGAGAGCTGGAGCAGCCGGATGGCCTGCACCAGCTGCGGGGTCATCACAAGCTGCTGGGACAGCTTGAACTGGAGCTTCATCTCCATGCCCATGAGGAGCTCCTTCTCTCAGTTCGCCGCCTGCGCCACCCGCCGAACGGGGGCCGGGGCATTGCGCGAGGTTCGTGCCATCGAGTGTTTCATTGGTGGCCTCACCCCCAACGTAGCATCGAACTGGGCAGCGGCCCGGGTCTTGCTTTCACGTCTGCACCAAAAAATAGCGCAGGGCCTGCCTCCTGTACCGCTGAACACGGTATCAGGCTCCACCATGGTGGAATTATCCGCCCTGCCCGGAGCGCGATCTCGGCCTGTTAGAATTGGCCCCCGCCAATGGATCGTTGCACCATCGGCTCCCGATCGGGAGGCTTGAAATCCCGAAAAATTGGGTGACGGCGCGATGGGATGGGCCCGCCGGTCGCGTCGGAGAGCGCGACCGTGCTCGACGACGGGGACGGGCTCCTCCGAGATCGCGCGGCGGATCGGGTCCACGCGCGAGGCGGTCCCCCTGCTGCTGGGCAAGCTGAAGCGCGCCGGCCTGATCTCGTTCGACCGGCGGCGGATCGTCATCCGGGATGGCGCGCACCTCGCGGCGCGCGCCGCGGCGACCTGAGCGTGCGCCCCGAGGGGCCGCTGCGCGTCCTGCGCTGGAGCCGGACGACGGCGGCGCCGCTCGCCCCGACGACGTCGCCGCCGCGCGGCTCGGCCGGGCGATCTACCGCGCCGGGGGCGGCCCGGCCGGGTGCGCACGCGCCTCGCTCGCCCGGTCCGCTCCGCTCTGGATTGTCGAGCCCGCCGCGGACCAGCCGGAGGCGAGGAAAGACCCCGGACCTCGTGGATGGCCGGGGGCTGAGGTCGACGAAGATCGTGCTGAGCAGCCGGCCGAAGGCGTACGGCTTGAGGAGGACCTCGCTCACGTCGTCCGCTCCGTCGCACGAGATCGGCTCGTCGGCGCAGAAGACGACCCGCCGCGGCATCGTGCCCTCGCGCCGCAGGCGGCCCAGGATCTCCCGGGCGCCCTGGGTCCCGGGAGCGAGATCGATCAGCGCGACGTCGTAGACGCGCTCGAGGGAGAGGGAGATCGCTTCCTCCAGCGTCGCGGCCGGGCTGACGAGGGCGCCGCGGTTGCCGAGGAGGAGCCCCGTGGCCCTCCGGAGGACATGGTCCTGATCCAAGAGGAGAACGTTCGGTTGGTACGTCATCGGGGTTCCCTGCGGCTTGCAGTCGAATTGCGCCGCATCGACGGGGACGGCGACGCGCGCGCGCCCCACCGTTCAGCGGCAGCATCCGCGTCCGCGGACGGTCCTCCCTCTTCGCAACGCACGTGCCGACAGCGTGGCGCCGCCGTCGCCCGCCCCTCGTCGGCCCCGGTTCTCGGCGTCAACGCGGCCCTTTCGAGCGACGCCGCCGGTGAGGCCGCCCCGCCGCTCCCGGGGCCGGCGCTGTGCCCATTTCGCGCTCCCTCCGCAAGGCCTCTCCGCCCCGGCGAAGAGCGC
Organism: Sorangium sp. So ce590; assembly: GCF_051521365.1. NCBI lineage: Bacteria > Pseudomonadati > Myxococcota > Polyangiales > Polyangiaceae > Sorangium > Sorangium sp. So ce590. The sequence goes on along the minus strand of NZ_CP150346.1, from coordinate 44,083 downwards.
CCCCCCATGCTGTCGGCTTGCCCACCGCGTCCCCGACCGCCGGTGCGCGGTTCGTGCGCACGGGCCAGCCCAGGTTTGCGACCCCTCCAGGACGGTGCTGTCCGCCGATCCGCCCGTTGCTCCAGGCTCGGCTTCCAGGGCCGGGGCCTCCCGTCCGGGCTGCTCCTGCCCCTCCGCCCTGATGCGATCGACGCAGCGCAGCAAACTCATTTTCCCGCTTGATGAGGCTGGCGTGGGGTGCCACAAGCGTGCGCGCGCACGAGTGGCGGAATTGGTATACGCACCGGGTTTAGGTTCCGGCGCCGCGAGGCTTGGGGGTTCGAGTCCCCCCTCGTGCACCACGGCTTAAATCCTGGAGGGGTCGACCTCCCTGCGGCGCGACGCGCCCCGTCGTTTCCCGGGGCGGCTCGCCGGGGCGGCTCGGGCCGAGCGGGGTCGCCGGTGCGCGGGCGTGGTCGGCCGGGTGCGTGGACGCCGCCCGCTGGGCGTGCGGGAGCGAGCATGCGCCGGAGCGCGTGTCCGACGGCGGAGGAGGCGGAGGCCGGGCGGCGGAGCCTCGGGCGGATCGCCTCGGCGGCGTCGTCGACGGAGCGCGCGGTCCAGGAATTGCGCGACGCCCGCGGCGCGACTACGTTCGCGTTCCTCGGCCGGACCCTTTCCTCCCACCTGACCGCCGCGGAGCCAAGGCACGTAAGATGTTCACTTGGGCGATGAAGAAGATTTTCGGCACCTCGCACGAGCGTGCCATCCGCCGCTTGCGACCCCGCGCCGAGGCGATCGGCAGGATGGAGCCGGAGCTGCAGAAGCTCTCGGATGCCGAGCTTCGGGCGAAGACGGCGGAGTTCAAGGAGAAGCTCTCCAACGGGGCGACCCTGGACGACATCCTGGTCCCGGCGTTCGCGGTCTGCCGCGAGGCGTCGAAGCGCGCGCTCAAGATGCGCCATTACGACGTGCAGCTCATCGGCGGGATGGTGCTCCACAACGGCAGCATCGCCGAGATGCGCACCGGCGAGGGCAAGACGCTGGTCGCGACGCTCCCCTGCTATCTGAACGCCCTCGAGGGCAAGGGCGTCCACGTCGTCACGGTGAACGATTACCTGGCGCGGCGCGACGCCGAGTGGATGGGCAAGCTCTATGGCTTCCTCGGCCTGTCGACGGGCGTGGTCGTCAATCAGCAGGGCGACGCGGAGAAGCGCGACGCGTACCGCTGTGACATCACGTACGGCCAGAACAACGAGTTCGGCTTCGATTACCTGCGCGACAACATGAAGTTCTCGGCGCTCGAGTACGCGCAGCGCCCGCTGCACTACGCGATCGTCGACGAGGTCGACTCCATTCTCATCGACGAGGCGCGGACTCCGCTCATCATCAGCGGCCAGGGGGAGCGCTCGAGCGACAAGTACCGCTCGATCAACGAGGTCATCCCCCAGCTCCGGAACGAGGAGCACTACGCCGTCGACGAGAAGGGCCACTCGGTGACGCTGACCGACGAGGGCGTGGAGACGGCGGAGCGGCTGCTCACGGCGCTCACGGTGCTCAAGGGCACGAACCTCTATGACCCGGTGAACCTCGAGACGCTGCACATCCTGAACCAGTGCCTGCGCGCGCACACGCTCTACAAGCGCGACGTCAACTACATGGTACGCGACGGCAAGGTGCTCATCATCGATGAGTTCACCGGCCGCGTCCTCGCGGGTCGCCGGTGGTCGGACGGCCTGCACCAGGCCGTCGAGGCGAAGGAGAACGTCCGGATCCAGGAGGAGAGCCGGACGATGGCGACGATCACCTTCCAGAACCTCTTCCGGCTGTACAAGAAGCTCTCCGGGATGACCGGCACCGCGGACACGGAAGCGGCGGAGTTCCACAGCACGTACAAGCTCGACTGCGTCATCATCCCCACGAACAAGCCGGTGGTCCGCGTCGACTACGAGGATCTCGTCTACAAGACCGAGAAGGAGAAGTTCACGGCGGTCATCAACGAGATCCTCGAGAAGCACGAGCTTGGCCAGCCGATCCTGGTGGGCACGACGAGCGTCGAGAAGAGCACCGCGATCAGCCGGATCCTGACGAAGCGGGGCGTGAAGCACAACGTGCTGAACGCGAAGCACCACGAGAACGAGGCCTACGTGGTCGCGCAGGCGGGCCGCAAAGGGGCCATCACGGTGTCGACCAACATGGCGGGGCGCGGGACGGACATCATCCTGGGCGGCAACGCGGAGATGCTCGCGAAGCTCAAGTTCAAGGAGCAGAACCGCCAGCCCGAGGCGGAGCCCGAGGCGTTCGAGGAGCTGATCGAGGAGATCAGGAAGGAGTGCACCGCGGAGGGCAACGAGATCCGCGAGCTCGGCGGGCTGTACATCCTGGGCACCGAGCGGCACGAGTCGCGCCGCATCGACAACCAGCTGCGCGGCCGCGCCGGCCGCCAGGGCGATCCCGGAACGTCGAAGTTCTACCTGTCCCTCGAGGACGATCTCATGCGCATCTTCGCCGGGGATCGGGTGAAGAACCTGATGGAGCGGATGGGCATGCCCGACGACGAGCCCATCGAGCACCCCTGGGTGACGAAGAGCGTCGAGAACGCGCAGAAGAAGGTCGAGGAGCGCAACTTCGACATCCGCAAAAACCTGCTCGAGTACGACGACGTGATGAGCGCGCAGCGCAAGACGATCTACGACATGCGCCAGTCGCTGCTCGTCGGCCGCTACTATCCCGAGATCCTCGACGAGGAGGGGAAGCCGACCGGCGAGAAGCGGGCCATCAAGCCGCTCGCGTCGATCGTGGAGCTGGTCCGGCCGGACGTCGGCTACCTGCTTGGCATGTTCGCGAACGATCCGGTGATGCCGCTCGACGCGGACGGCAACCGCCGTGAGATCGTGCGAAAGGACTTCGAGGAGACGGAGCGGTTCGTCGAGCTCGAGAACCTGCAGCGCGAGATCTACACGCGCTGGGGCGTGAAGGTCGAGCTCGAGTCGCGCGCCGACAAGGTCCTCGAGATCTACGACGAGAGCGCCGCGCTCGTGCCCCAGGCGCTCACGGAGCAGCGGGAGCGCCTGCTCGATCTGATGGATCGGATCATCGGCGCGATGGTCGAGGAGTCGTGCCCATCGCGCAAGCCGCCCGAGGAGTGGGACTGGGGCGGCATCTTCCAGGGTTTCCGAGAGCATTTCGGCGTCGACCTGCCGGACGAGGTCTCGCACATCGGCGATCAGGAGACGCTGGCGCGCGAGCTCTACGAGCGCGCCGAGAAGGCCTACGAGAAGCGCGAGGAGGAGATCGGGATCGAGCTGTCGCTGCGCATCTTCCGGCATCTCTACCTGGAGGAGCTCGACAAGGCCTGGGTCGATCACCTGACCGACATGGACCACCTCCGCGACGGCATCGGCCTGCGCGGCTATGGGCAGAAGGACCCGAAGCAGGAGTACAAGAAGGAGGGCTACAACATGTTCGTCAACATGGTGGCCCGCGTCTCCTCGAACGTGGTCACGAAGCTCTTCAGCGTGAACGTCCGGCGCGCCGAGCAGGAAGAGGCGCAGATCGAGGCGGTGGATCGCCAGCGCCACGCGGCGGCGCTGCTCGACGCGGTCGCGCAGCACGACGAGTCCCTCCCGATCGGCGCGAACCCCGCGCCGGCGCGGCCGCAGCCCGCCGTCATGCAGGAGCAGGAGTGCCCTTGCGGCAGCGGCAAGCCGTTCAACACGTGCCACGGCGTCGAGGACGAGGCGACGGCCTGAGCCGGCGCCGCTCGCCCGAGAACCGCGACGTGGCAGCAAGGGCCCCCGCCGGGCCCTTGCTCCTGCGTCTGATCCCAGCATGAACACTGCCGGAGGGCCGATTCATCGGCTCGGGAGGCAGGACCATGAAGGTGTTCATCGACTCAGGGGATATCGCGGAAATCAAGGAAGCACAGTCGATGGGGGTCATCGACGGCGTGACCACGAACCCGTCGCTCCTCGCCAAGGGCGGCAGGCCGACGAGGCAGGTGATCGCCGAGATCTGCGAGGTGGTCGACGGCCCGGTCTCGGCCGAGGTGGTGGCGGTCGAGAAGGACGCGATCCTCCGCGAGGGTCGCGAGCTCGCCAGGATTCACCCGAACGTGGTGGTCAAGGTCCCGCTCATCGATGACGGGCTCAAGGCCGTCCGGATCTTCGCCGCCGAGGGCGTCAGGACGAACGTCACCCTCTGCTTCTCGGCCGCCCAGGCGCTGCTCGCGGCCAAGGCCGGGGCCACGTACATCTCGCCGTTCGTGGGGCGGGTCGACGACGCCGCGGGCGACGGGATGGACCTCGTCCTTCAGGTCGTGACCATCTACAGGAACTACGGCTTCCCGACGCAGGTGCTCACCGCGAGCGTGCGGCACCCCGTCCATTTCGTGCAGGCCGCCATGATCGGCTCGCACGCCGCGACGTTGCCGCTCAAGGTCATCAAGCAGCTGACCAGGCACCCGCTGACCGACGTCGGGCTCGCGCAGTTCTTGGCGGATGCGAAGAAGATCCCTGAGCTGGTATAGCGGATCCCGTGGCCGAGAAGGACAAGGGGAGCGCGGGAACGAAGCGACGCGGGAGCCGCCCAGCGGCCCCCGCGGTCGTGTCCATCACGACGCAGGGCGGGCCGTTCCAGGGGGTGTCGGCGGCGGTCGTACGCCGGCGCGCGAGCAAGATGCTCGCCCACCTCGCGCTGCAGGGCGTGGAGCTCTCCGTTGCGCTGGTGAACGATGAGGCCATCCACGAGCTGAACCGCAATTACCGGCGCAAGGACAAGCCGACCGACGTGCTCGCGTTCCCCATGATCGACCAGAACGGAGCCACGTCACGCCGGCGCGGCCGGCGAGGCCCTGTGGATCCGTCGGTGTGGCACGGCCTGCTCGGCGACGTGATCGTCTCGATCGACACGGCCACCCGGCAGGCCGCCGAGCGAGACCGTCCGCTGCTCGACGAGATCACGATGCTGCTCGGGCACGGCCTGCTCCACCTGCTCGGCTACGACCACAAGACCGACGCGGAGGAGCGGGAGATGACGGCCTTGACCCGGGAGCTCGAGGCCGCCGCGGCGTTGCGGGGCAGCAGTTCCACTGGAATCCGGCCCCGCAGCGGCGTCGCGAGGCCGAATAAGACGGGGGCACAATGACTTATCGCTTGCGATACGAAACCTCGCTTGTTAAACGGACGCCCCCTTTCGACTTGGAGGAAACATGCCCGGTTCGAACAAGCTGACCAAGGCGCAGATGATCGTTGGTCTTGCCGAGGCCACCAACCTCGACAAGAAGTCCGTGGCCAGCGTGCTCGATGCGCTCGGCGAGCTGGTAAAGAAAGAGCTCGGTCCGGAGGGGCCGGGTGAGGTCACGGTCCCGGGCCTCGTGAAGATCAAGGCGAAGGAGATCCCGGCCACGCAGGACCGGGAAGGCATCAATCCGTTCACCAAGCAGCCGATGACCATCAAAGGCAAGCCGGCGAGCCGCAAGCTCCGCGCGGCGCCCGTGAAGGCGCTCAAGGACGGCTGAGCGGGACGTCGGTAACCGCAGCTTGCGTGGCCGCATCCGGCGGCGCGAGCTCCGGTGCTCCTGCGAGCGGGCGCGCTTCCGCGCCCAGGCCCCGAGCTTTGCGCGACGCCTTCGTCGTGGAGCGTCGCGCCCTGAGCGCGCACACGACGATCGCGAGGGCGAGCAGCGACGCCAGCGGGACGTCGCCCAGGCGGGTGTAGAGCGTCAGGGGCGTGTCCCTGACCGCCGGGGTCGCGAAGGTCACCCCCGGCGCAGCGCTCTCCTCGCGGCTGCGCACCACGCCGCGGGCGTCGATCCATGACACGACGCCCAGGTTCACGGCGCGCACGAGATCGCGGCGCAGCTCGACGGCGCGCATGACCGCGAGCCGCGCGTGCAGCTCGGGCTCGGCGCTCCCGGTGAACCAGGCGTCGTTCGTGATGTTGACGAGGAGGTTCGGGGTGAGCGTCCCGGTGATCCGCCGCGCCACCCCGGTGAGTGTGTCCTCGTAACAGTTGAGCACCCCGATCCGGAGCGCGGGCCCCTGCTCTCGGGGAAGCGTGAGCGCGCGCGGCTCCGCGCCCGGGACGAGCCCGCCGCTCTTCTGGAAGATGCGCCGCAGCCAGGGCAGGTAGGCGCCGCCCGGGACCGTCTCGCCGAACCAGAGCAGCTGCAGCTTGTCCTGCGTCGGCTGCATGGTCCCGTCAGGGAGCACGAGGGTGGCAGAGTTGTAGCTGTTCCGTTCCTCCACGCCGTCGGCGGCCGTCACGGGCGGCGCATGGGTGATGAGCCCGGCGAGGACCGGACCGCGGACGCCCGGCCCGAGGATCGCTCGACCGCCGCGCGGCGCCTGCCGGGCGCTGTGCGGGAGGGGGTAGGGATATGCCGCCTCGGGCCAGAGGGTGAGCTCGGCGCCGCCGGCCTCGGCTTTCCGGGTGAGCTCGTGCAGGGTCCGCAGGATCCGCCGGTGGTTCTTCGCCTGCCAGCGCTCGTGAGGCCCCACGGCCTGGTTGACGAGCGCGACCCGCGCCGTCGGCAGGCCCGCGCTGGCGCGCTCCACCGCGGCCATCCGCAGCGCGCCGTGCGCCGCGAGCAGCCCGAAGAGCGCGGCGCTCGAGAGCGCCGGGTAGAGGATCGCGCGCGGCAGCCGACGGCGGGCGGACCGCGGCTCCGGCGCAGGCGCGCGCGCGAGCGGACGCCCGCCCGGCGCCACCCCGAAGGCCGCGAGCCCCGCACGGGCCAGCAGAGCTGCCCCCACGGCGAACAGGACCGAGACGCCGCGCTCGCCGATGAGATCGGCGAGCTGCACGAGCGCCGGCCATGGGCTCATGAGGCCCGCCGGCGTCCACCCGAAGACCGTCGGGAGGCCCACGGCGGCGAACACGCCCGCCGCGAAGGCGAGCTCGAGCGGTGCGCGCAAGCGCCGGAGGAGCACGCTCGTGATGCCTCCGCAGACCGCCCAGACGAGCGACTGGGCGGCGGCGAGCAGGACCAGCGCGAGGTACGAGGCCGCCGAGCCGAGCGGCGTGAAGCGCTGGATGACCTCCGGCACGAAGCGCAGGCCCACGATGCCCGCCGCCGTTCCCCAGGCGGCGCCGCGCCCGAATGCGCGCCAGACCGTCGGGGCGTCGTGGACGGCGGCCGCCAGCAGGGCGAGGCCAGCGATGACGGCAGGATAGAGATCCGTCGGCGGGGCCGTGAGGGCGAACGTCGCACCGCCGGCGACGGAGAGGAGCAGCGGAGCGCGGCTGTGACGGGCGCGTAGGGTCGAGGCCTGGGGCACGATGCGGCGTTATACCGCGTGGGAGCAGCCCGGACCGCGGAGGAGGCAGCCCCGAGGAGATCGAGGCCGACGCGAGCCCTGCACGGTCAGGGCGGACAGGAGGCTAGGACGAGACGCTCACCAGTAGACGCTGAGCCCACCGCGGAAGAGCCCACCGCCCGACGTATCCGTCGTTCGCCCGGTCACGGGATCCCTGAACTCGGGAACGACACCGTCGTCCGTGCGGCTGCGCACGAAGCCGAGCGCGTCGATGTTCAGCGCGAGGCGGGGGGAGAGCCGGAACTCGAGGCCGATGCCGCCCTGCACGCCGAAGTAGTCGTACTCGGTGGTCGAGACGTACGCCTCGCCGCCGGCCGCCGCCTCGCTCAGGGGTCGCTCGACGTCGGCGTGCGACATGTTCAGGCCGCCCATGAAGTAGAACTGCGTGCGGCTGCGCGGGTTGACGAACAGCATCCCGCTCAGCGAGAGCGGCACCTCGGTCCGCTGGTAGCCGTGGTAGTCGTTGCCCGCGAGGATGTCGGCGCCGAGGTCGAGCGCGAACGCGGGGACCGGCCGGTAACGCAGGCTGATGCCGACGCCGCCCATGCCGGCGTCCTCCGCGCCGCCGTGCTCACGGCTCATCATGAGGCCCTGCATGCGGAAGTTGACGCCCCACTGGCGCCGCCAGCGCAGCTTCGGCGGCGGAGGCGGAGCCGGCGGGGCCACGCGGCGCACGATCACACGCGGCGGAGGAGCGGACCCGGGCGTCACGACGATGACCTGCGGCGGCTGGCCGGGCGGCGAGGTCTGGTAGACGACGATCGGCGGAGCCGGACGGGTCGCGCGCCTGCCCGGCGGCGGGGGTGGGGCCGGCGATGGGGGGGGCAGCGCCTCGGCCGGGAGGGCCTCGGCAGGGGCGGCGGAAGGCGGCCCCGCGGCGGGATCGCCGGGCGGCTCCACGTCCTCACAGAACCACGCGCCAGGAGGACAGTTGTTGTTCTCCTGGGCGAGCGCGCTCATCGGCGCGGTCATCGCCACCGCAACAAGGGCATGGGTCAAGCAACGGCGCATCGGGCGACTCCTCTTCGGTGCAGGGAAGTTAGCAACCGGGATGCCATCGACCATCTCGCTGAATTGTCGTCACCATGGCCGCGAAGCACGCCGGCGTGCATAGGCCGCCACGGCGCGCTGTGGCGGAAGGTTCACACGCGCGCCGTCCCGCAGGGTACTAGCTCCCACGGCAAACGTCACGGCACGGCCGCCCCCGTCGGCAGCCCTGCCAACATCGAGAGCAATCGGGTTCCATCATGCCTACGGTTACGTTGAAGCAGGGTCATGTTCGGCCCGTGTGGTCGGGGCATCCCTGGGTGTTCGCTCAGGCGATCGCGCGCATCGAGGGCGGCGCCGTGGCCGGCGACGAGGTCGTGGTCACCGATCCGTACGGCAGCGTGCTCGGCCGCGGGCTCTACACCCCGCGCTCGGCCATCCCGGTGCGCATGTACACGCGCGAGGACAGGCCGATCGACGCGGCCCTGTTCCGGCACCGGATCGAGCGCGCCATCGCGCACCGCCGCGAGCTCGGCCTGCCCGGCCGGGCGCCTGGCCACGAGACCGACGCCTTCCGGCTGATCCACGCGGAGGGGGACGGACTGCCCGGGCTCATCGTCGATCTGTTCGGCGACACGGTGGTCGTGCAGCTCGGGACGATCGGGGTCAAGCGCCGCGAGGGGGTGATCTTCGACGCCCTCCAGGCGGCCCTCTCGCCGCGCGCGATCGTGGACAGGACCCCGGAATCCCTCGCCAAGCTCGAGGGGTTCACCGCCGACACCGGCGTGGTGCGCGGCGACCCCGGGCTCGATCGGCTGCAGTTCGTCGAGCGAGGGCTGCGGTACACGATCCCGCTCGCGCTCGGCCACAAGACCGGGTTCTACCTGGACCAGCGGACGCTGCGGACCCGCGTCGAGCAGCTCGCCCACAACCGGCGCGTGCTCGATGCGTTCTGCTTCGTCGGCACGTTCGCCATGGCGGCGGCCCGCGGCGGGGCGAGCGAGGTCCTCGCGATCGACGAGAGCGCGACGGCGCTCGAGGTCGGGGCGGAGTGCGCGCGGGAGAACGGGCTGCTCGACCGGATCAGCTTCACGCGCGACGACGCCCGCAAGGCGCTGCAGAGCGCGTCGATGCAGGGCGGCTTCGACCTCGTCCTCTGCGACCCGCCGAAGCTCGCAGGCACGCGCGCGTCCAAGGACGCCGCGCTCACGGCCTACCGGCGCCTCGCGGCCGGGGCGTGCCGCGCCACGCGACCGGGCGGCATCCTCGTGCTCTGCTCCTGCTCCAGCGCCGTGAGCCTCGACGACCTCACCCGGGCGCTCGCGCTCGGCGCGCGCGACGCCCGCATGCAGGCAGCGGTGTTCGACCGGCACTTCCAGGGGGGCGACCACCCCGTCCCCGCGGCCTTCCCCGAGGGGCTCTACCTGAAGAGCCTCATCGCGCGCATCGACGCGCTCTGACGATCGCCCGATGAAACCACTCTCCCTGCTGACCCCCGACGACGCGCGCGGCCTCGCCGGGGTGATCTTCGACCTCGACGACACCGTGCTGGATCACGGCGCCCTCACCGAGGTCGCCTACGGTGCGCTCTTCCGTCTGCGCGAGACGGGGCTCGCGTTGATCGCCTGCACCGGCAGGCCCGCCGGATGGGGCGAGGTGATCCAGCGGCAATGGCCGATCGACGCGACGATCGTCGAGAACGGAGCCGTCGCGCTGGTCCGTGAGCAGGCCGGTCCGATCGCCGGCCATGGAGAAGGGCTCGCCCCGAGCGCCGGCGCAGGCCGCGTCGTCAAGCTCGACGCGCTGGACCGCGACACACGGCGGGCCCGTCGGGCCGAGCTCGTCGCGCTCGCCGATGACATGGTGCGTCGTTTTCCTGCGGCTGCGCTCGCGGACGACAACGACCAGAGGGTGACCGACGTTACCATCGACATCGGAGAGCACCGGCGCGTCCCGCCGGAGGACGTGCAGAAGATGCGCGCCATGCTGCGCGAGCGGGGGGTGAGGACGCTCGTCTCGAGCGTCCACCTCCACCTCACCCGCGACCCGGCCGACAAGGCCACGGGCGCCGTACGCCTGCTCTCGACCCGGTTCGGAGAGGATCCAACCCGGGCCCGGTACCGCTACGCCTTCGTGGGCGACAGCGGCAACGACGGCGTCGCCTTCGCTGCATTTACATTGACCTTCGGCGTGGCCAACGTGCGCGCCCACCTCGGCAAGCTGTCGGTGCCGCCGCGGTTCGTGGCCTCCCATCCCATGGGCCGCGGGTTCGCGGAGATCACCCACCGGATCGTCGAACTGCGGAAGAATGCACCTGAGCCGTGATCTCCCCTCGGCAAGGAGCCTCACGCTGCGATCCGCCCCACACCTGGAGCAGGTAACCTAGCCGCGACGTGCACCGAAGGAATAGGATCGAGCTTTCGGGAGGGGCGTGCCTCCCAACCCTTTACAGGGGCGCGTGTTCTCGGGGACCATGATCTTGGTCCCTCGCCCGCCAGCGGCAGCAGATGGCGTTTCGACCCCCGACCCCCGGCCTCCTCGTCGACAACAAGTACCGCCTCGCGGAGCGCATCGGCGGGGGCGGCATGGGCGACGTGTTCCGGGCGGAGCACGTGCTCGCAGGTCGCGCCGTTGCGATCAAATTCCTCCACCCCGAGCTGGCGGACAACTCGGAGCTCTCTCACCGGTTCTTCCAGGAAGCGCAGGCGGTCAACCGGATCCGCCACCCGAACATCGTCGACGTGATCGACGCGGGCGTCGGCGAGCTCGGTCCGTACATCGTGATGGAGCACCTCGACGGCGAGTCGCTGGGCATGGCGCTCGCGCGCTTCGGCCGCCTCGACATGGAGGCCGCCGTCGGGGTCGCGCTCCCGGTGCTGGAGGCGCTCGACGCCGCGCACCGCGCGGGGATCATCCACCGCGACCTCAAGCCCGAGAACATCTTCATCGCCTTCGATCCCAGCCGCGGCTCGGCCGTCGTCCGGCTGCTCGATTTCGGCATCGCCAAGGTCCTCGACTCCGACGGCCCCTCGCCGCGGACGCGCACGGGCGTCGTGTTCGGCACGCCGGACTACCTGTCGCCGGAGCAGGCCACGGGGGAGTCGCCGCTCGACGGGCGGAGCGATCTCTTCTCCGTGGGCGTCCTGCTCTACGAGGTGCTCACGGGCACGCGGCCGTTCCGCGCGCCGACCGCCGTGGCGACCGCGTTCCGCGTCGTGCACGCGGAGGTGCCCACGCTCGCCTCGGCGGGCGTGACCGTCGACCCGCGGCTCGAGGCGATCGTGCAGCGGCTCCTGCAGAAGGATCCCGCGAAGCGCTTCCAGACGGCCGGCGACGTCGTCCGCGAGCTCGAGCGCGTCGCGCCAGATCCGCCGCGACGGACGGCGGCGCTCGGCAGGCTCATCAACGTGCAGCGGCGGATGGCCCTGAGCCTCGGGGGCGCCCTGGAGAACGAGCGCGATCGGCTCTCGTCCTCGCGCGACCGATCGCGCGCGGGCACGGCGTTCGACATGAACCCTCCGCCGCCGATGCGCATCTCGCCGCCGCTCGTGTCGGGCGGGCGCGTCACCGAGGCGCCGCCCATGATGCGGCCGTCGTCCGAGCCGGCGAAGCCCGCGCCCGGCGCGACGCTCTCGAACGCGCTGCGGAACCGAGGCTCGGAGCCCTCGATGCTCTCGCAGCGCGGCGAGTCGTTGCCCACCGTGCGCAGCGCCGACCTCGGGCTCCGCGCCGAGCCGACCGTGCGCAGCGCCGACTTCGGCGCCCTGCTCAACCGGCAGCGCGACACGCGGCGGCCCAACGTCACCCCGGTCCGGCCGCTGCCGGCGCGCTTCGCGGGGCAGTACCATGTGCGCGGCCCCGTCCTGCGGAGCGTCGATCGCACCATCGTCGACGAGTACGGGAGGAGCGCCCGCGATGAGGTCGTCGCGCAGATGCCGCTCCGCTACGCCGACGACTTCAAGCACGACTCGATCAACGCGCTCGTCGGATACGATCTCGAGGCGCTCGACGCGTACATGGAGCTCGCGACGTCGCTGGTCCTGCGCGATCTCGAGCGCTGGCGCGACATCGGCAGGCTCGGCGTGGGCGGCGAGCTGCACAGCCTCGTGCGCACGCTGTTCGCCCGCCCGCTGACCGACATCGCGTCGCTCATGCGCCGCGGGACCTCGATCTGGTCGCGGCTCTTCACGTTCGGCTCATGGCGCGTGGCGACCGGACCGACCGGGCGGGTGACGCTCCACATCGGCGACTTCGACCCTGCCTCGCTGCCGCTCCGGCTGTGGGTCGTGGGGATGGTCGAGGAGACGGCGCGCCGCGCGTCCGGCGGGGGCGTAAAGGTCACGATCACGCTCGGCGAGCTCGGCTTCACCTCCGAGCTCGCCTGCGAGATCAGCCTCTAGCTCCGCTCGCCAGAGGCCCGACGCCCGGCGCCCGGCGCCCGGCGCCCGGCGCCCGGCGCCCGGCCAACGATGGCCGGGCCTCTGCGCCGCTTCGAGGCCGCTGCGCTGACGGGATTCTCAGGAGGGCTTGCGCGCGCGGTAGCACGCTTGACAGAACACGTCGCGGCCCTCGACAGGCTTGAACGGGACCTCGCCCTCGGAGCCGCACGACTTGCAGGTGATCGAGAACGTCGGACGGTTGCGCTGCTGCTGCTGCGGCGCGCCGCGGCCCTGCGGCACGGCTCGGCGCTCGCCGGCGAACGACGGCGCGCGGTAGTTGCCGTCGTCGCGGACGGGCGCGCCGGCGCGCGGACGGTGCGGGTAGGCGCTCGGCGCCGTCCACGCGGGCGCAAGCCCCGAGTACGCGTCCTGCATCGGGCTGCGGTACTCGTTCACGTCGCCCGTGTAGTGGGGCTTCCGGGGCCGACCGTCACCGCGCGCCGCGCCGCGGTACCCGCCGGCGCTCCGGGCCGGCCCAGGGCGCTGGTTCTGTGCCGCGCGAGCGGTCGGCGCGCTCTCGTGCTCCCCTCGGTTGTCCTTGCGCGCGCGGCGGCAGGTCCGGCACCGCTTCGGCGGGGCCGCGAGCTTCCGTTCGGCGTAGACGGCGGCTTCCGCAGCCGAGAATAGGAACGACGTGCCGCAGCTCGCGCAGACAATGTGCTCGTCTCGATGCTGTTCCATGATTCCTCTTTCGTCAGGCCGACGGGCCTCGCAGGCTCACGGGCTCGGGTGCTCGGGTAAGCTCGGATAACGCGGGGAACAGGAGCGCCCGGGAGCGGCCCCGCTGCGCCGGAGATGCGCAATTTACGCGGGGATCTAGGTGATATTGGTGGGATCGCCCTCTTGATGGGGCACGGGAGTGCCTACGGTGACATGCTTGTCATGGCGGTCAAGCGTGCCGCCTCCACGCATCGCCGGGATCGATCGCGCGGCGCGGAGGCTTTGATTTCGAAGCTCCTCACGATACCATCCGCGCGACTTTCACGAGGAGCGCAGCTCCTCCCGCGACTCCCGTGACCCACCAAGGGCAGCCCCCGCCCACGCCGCGCCTCGCAGCCAGTCGAAGCAATGAGCCATCCCTCCCTGCATCTCACCGCTCGTGACTTCGACGCGTACGCCGCCGAAAAAGCGACCTCGAAGGCCTACTCACGCCCGCGCCTCGAGGTGAAGCAGCGCGCGCTCGCCTGGGCGCGCTGCGTCGTCGCCCGGCTGGGCGACCTCGGCATCTCGGTCGACGTTCACGGCTCGGACGAGCACCCCTCGATCCGCAACAAGCACCGGGCCGACTGCCAGTGGGTCTTCTTCTGGCGTGATCAGGCGGCGCGCGACGAGCTCGACCGCCTGCTCGACCGCGGCCGCTCGATCTCCGACGCGATCGACGATCCGAGCCCCTACACGCGGCACGCGTTCCTCGCGCTGCGCATCTCGGAGGGCGAGGTGCAGGTGTGCTTCGCGGTCCACCCGGACGCGAAGGTCGACGTCGACAACCTCCGGGCCCGCCTCTCGGCGACCGAGGAGGCGACGGGCGAGCCGGCCTCGCCGCTCGCCGCCGAGCTCACGAGCGCCCTCCACGCGCTCCCGGAGCAGTTCTCCTTCGGCGCCGGCGGGGGCGATCGCGTCGCCTGCAGCGCGGCCACGCCCGACGCGATCGCCGAGATGCTCCGCCGCGCCGCCGACGGGCAGGTGCCGCTCTGGATCGGCTGGTCGGTCCCGCGCGAGACCGCGGTCGAGCACGCCGACATCCTCGACGAGCAGCTCGAGGACGCGCTCGTCGCGCTCACCCCCATCTACCGGCTCGTCGCCTGGTCGCGCGAGAACGACCGCATTGCGCTCGACCACAAGCTCGAGGGCATCGAGCAGGAGCGGGCGCGCGCCCACGCCGAGATCGAGGCCGAGAACGAGCGGTGGCGCTCCGAGCAGGCCCGGGCGCGCGAGCGATCGATGGAGCAGGCGCGGGCGCGCGGCGACGAGCGCGTCGAGGCCGCCCTCCCCGCCCGCCGGCCGACCCTGGCGACGCTGTTCAAGGCGGCGGCCGGCGCCGGTCGCGGAGGAGAGCCGCGGCCCTCGCCGAGGCACGGCGGAGAGGGCGGCTCCCCGGCCCGGCGAGCGCCGCACGGCGAGGCGGAGCAGCCGACGAAGGCCGAAGCTCCGCGGAAGCCGCCGGTCGAGCACGCGCCGCGGGCGCAGCGCGGCCCGTCCGGCGAGCCGGACGCCACGGCGAAGGCCACCCCGGAGCCCGCGAAGGGCGGCGTGCTCGAGAAGGGCAGCCGGGTGCGCGTGCGGCGGGGGCCCTTTGGCGACAAGATCGGTGTGGTGAGCGAGCTCGACGGGCGCGGAGGGGCGCGCGTCCTGCTCGGCCTGCTCTCGACGAGGCTCGATCTCGACGAGCTCGATCTCGTGGCCGATGCCCGAGATCGGCCTGCGCTCTCGACGTCGCACCGCAAGCCGCTCGCGCCGACGCCCCGCAAGGCGCGCTGAGCGTCGCCGCGCGGCACTCTCCTCAATGGTCAAACGCGATCCTTCAACCTACCCGGTCGGGCTCGCCGCCCAGTTCCGCCACAAACTCCCGTTCTACCTGGCCGGCGCGGCGCTGCTCGCGATGCAGCAGCTCCTCATGGCCAAGCGCGACTTCCTGGTCAAGGATGCCGTCGACGCCGCCGTGGGCCTCCAGTCGGACGAGGCCTCGCGGGCGGCGCTCATCATGCTCGCGGTGAGCGTGGGCGCCGCGGTCATGCGCGTCTTCTCGCGGGTCACCATCTTCACGGCGGGCCGCAACGTCGAGTACGAGCTCCGGGCGATCCTGCTCGCGCGCCTGCACAAGCTCGGGCCGGCCTTCTTCCGCAAGATGCCGACCGGCGAGATCATGAGCCGGGCGACGAACGACCTGACGCAGGTGCGCCTCCTCCTCGGCTTCGGCCTGCTGAACGTCGTCGGCTCGGTCTTCGCGTTCGCGAGCGCCCTGTACGTGATGCTGCACATCTCGAAGCGGCTCACGCTCGCGGCGCTCCTGACGATGCCCGCGCTGATGCTCGTCACCCGCTCGTTCTCGAGCAAGCTCTTCGTCCGCACCCGCGACAACCAGGAGGCGATCGGCGCCATGAGCGACCGCGTCCTCGCGAGCCTCGCGGGCGTCCGGGTGGTCCGCTCCTTCGCGCTCGAGGCGTCCGAGATGGCGGCGTTCACGAGCACGAACCAGGCCTACCTCGAGAAGAGCCTCACCCTCGCGAAGCTGCGCGGATCCATGGGGCCGCTCATGGGGGCCATCAGCTCGGTCGGCGTGCTCATCGTCTTCTGGTACGGCGGGCAGCTCGTGCTGGACAAGCAGATGACGAGGGGGGACTTCGTCTCCTTCTGGCTGGCGCTGCTGCGGCTCACGTGGCCGATGCTCGCCCTCGGCTTCGTCGCGGCGATCGTCCAGCGCGGTCGCGCCGGCTACGTGCGGCTCAAGGCGATCTTCGACGCCATCCCCGAGGTCGTGAGCGGCCCGACGCCGTCCCCCGAGGT
Organism: Sorangium sp. So ce590; assembly: GCF_051521365.1. Classification (NCBI taxonomy): domain Bacteria; kingdom Pseudomonadati; phylum Myxococcota; order Polyangiales; family Polyangiaceae; genus Sorangium; species Sorangium sp. So ce590. The sequence continues at coordinate 27,855 of NZ_CP150346.1, read as the reverse complement.
CATCCGCGGCGCCCTCTCCGTCAAGGAGCTGACGTTCTCCCACGGCGCCAGGAAGGTGGTCGACGGGGTGAGCTTCGAGGTCGAAGCGGGCGGCTCGCTCGCCATCGTGGGGCGCACGGGCTCGGGCAAGAGCACCATCGCCACGCTGCTCGCCCGGCTCATGCCCACGCCGCGCGGCGCGGTGTTCCTGGACGGCATCGACATCTGCGATCTGCCCCTGGAGACCGTGCGCGCCAGCATCGGCTATGCGCAGCAGGACGCGTTCCTCTTCTCGACCACCGTGGCCCGCAACATCGGCTACTCGCTCGACGATCCGGACTCGCCCGCCTCGTCCGAGACCATCCGCGCCGCCGCGGCCGAGGCCGAGGTGCTGAACGAGATCCTCTCGCTGCCGGACGGCTTCGACACGGTGGTCGGGGAGCGGGGCGTGCAGCTGTCCGGCGGACAGCGCCAGCGCGTCGCGCTCGCGCGCGCGCTCGTGCGCGAGCCGAACATCCTCGTCCTCGACGATCCGCTCTCCGCCGTCGACGCGAAGACCGAGCAGGCGATCCTCGAGGCGATCGAGCGGCAGGCGGCGCGACGGACCGTCATCCTGATCACGCACAGGGTGGCGGCCGCGCGGCGGTGCGACGCGATCGTCGTGCTGGAGCAGGGCCAGGTCATCGAGCGCGGCACGCACGACGAGCTCGTCCGCGCGGGCGGGCTGTACGCTTCGTTCGCCGAGGAGCAGCAGCTCGAAGAGGATCTCGCGACCCTCGAGGCGTCGCCGTCCTCGCAGCCGGTGGGGCTCTCGTGACGCAACCGAGCCCCGGAGAAAGCGCGACGATGCGGTCGAAATCGAGCGGCCCCTCGGCCGCCGGAGAGGTGGGCGCGAGCCCGCGGCGGCCGGCGCAGGCGGCGGACAGGGGCCGCGGGGCGAAGAAGGCGAGCCGCACCGAGGACGTGCTGAGCCGCTTCCACGAGGAGGCGCAGCTCGGCGAGGCGTACGACGCGCGCATGCTGCTGCGGCTATGGCCGTTCGTTCGCCCGCAGAGCAAGCACCTCGCGCTCTCGCTGTCGCTGCTCATCGTCACCGCCCTGCTGGCGCTCATGCGCCCGCTCATCATGCGCGACGCGCTCGACGCCTTCGACTCGCCCGGCGGGCTCGATCGCCTCACGCGCAACGGCTTCCTGCTCACGGGCATCATGCTCGCGGAGCAGTCGCTCGCGTTCCCGCAGCTCTACCTGATGCAGCTCGCCGGCGCGCGCGCGATGGCCGACCTGCGCGTGCGCGTCTTCGGGTTCTTGCATACGAGGCGCCTCGGGTTCTTCGATCGCACGCCGGTCGGCCGGCTCGTCACGCGGGTGACGAACGACGTGGACGCGATCGGCGAGATGTTCGCGTCCGGCGCGCTCAACGCGTTCGGCGATCTGATCCGCCTCGCCGTCATCGTCGTGGTGATGGTGTCGCTCGACTGGCGCATGTCGTTGCTCGCCTTCGCGGCGGTGCCCCCCGTCGCCCTCGGCGTCAACTGGACGCGGCGCCGGATCCGCGACGCCTTCCGGGAGGTGCGGGCGAAGACGGCCAGGATGAACGCGTACCTCAACGAGCAGGTCTCCGGGATGGCCGTCGTGCAGGCCTACGCCAGGGAAGAGCGCTCGGCCGAGGAGTTCGACGAGATCAACGCGGCCTACCGCAGCGCGAACAACCGCTCCATCGTGCTCGACGCGACGCTCGACGCCGCCATCGAGATGGTCTCGAGCGTCTGCATCGCCGCGGTGCTCTGGTACGCCGGCGTGAAGAGCCTGAAGGAGGAGATCTCGTTCGGGACGCTGTTCGCCTTCGTCGCCTACATCGACATGTTCTTCGTCCCGATCCGCGATCTCTCGGCTCGGTACACGCTGCTGCAGTCAGCGATGGCCGGCGCGGAGCGCATCTTCGAGCTGCTCGACAACAAGGACGAGGACGCGACGGCGACGGCGAGCTGTAGCGGCGCGGCGAAGGCCGCGGACGAGGGCGTCGCGTTCGAGCTCGACAACGTCGTGTTCGGCTACAAGCCGGGCGCGCCCGTGCTGCGGCAGGTCTCGATGGCTGCGAGGAGCGGCGAGAAGGTCGCGCTGGTCGGCGCGACCGGCGCCGGCAAGAGCACCGTGGCGTCGCTGCTGCTCCGCCTCTACGACGTCGAGGAGGGCGCCGTGCGGGTCTTCGGCCGCGACGTGAGCGCGTACCCTCGCGACGAGCTGCGCCGCAAGTTCGCCGTCGTCCCCCAGGACGTGTTCCTGTTCCCCGGCACGGTGCTCACGAACATCGCGGCCGGCGACGCGACCCCGGATCGCGCGAAGGTGGTGAACGCGCTGAACCGCATCGGCGCGCTCGATCTCTTCGAGCGCCGCGAGGACGGCCTCGACGCCCCGGTGCTCGAGCGCGGCAGCAACTTCAGCGCTGGCGAGCGCCAGCTGATCGCCTTCGCCCGCGCCCTCTACCGCGATCCGCCGCTCCTCATCCTGGACGAGGCCACGGCCAACGTCGACAGCGACACCGAGGCGCGCCTGCAGCGCGCGCTCGAGGGCGCCATGGAGGGGCGCACGGCGCTGATCATCGCGCACCGCCTCTCGACGATCCGCGCCGTCGATCGCATCGTCGTCTTCCACAAGGGCTGCGTCGTCGAGCAGGGCACGCACGAGGATCTGCTCGCCGCAGGCGGCGTCTACAGCAAGCTGTACCGGCTCCAGTTCGCCCGGCAGGCGGTGGCGCAGGCCTAGGGTTCAGCGGGCTCCGGGTCGTCGCCGTAGCACTTGCCGGCGACGGCGCCTCCCGTCGCGCCCTCGTCAGCGCCGTCCGCGCCTCCGGCGACCACCCGCATCCAGTACTCGGAGCAGCTGTCGTTCATGACGATCAGGTGCTCGTCGTCCACGCAGGTCACCTCGGCCTGGTTGCCCGCCGCGTGCGCCAGCGTGCCGCCGCGCTTCGTGCCGTCGCTCTCGAACGACAGGTAGACCTGCCACCACCGCGGCCGCGCGCCGAGGCCGTGCTTGAGCGCGTACCGCATGCCGCCCGGAAAATAGAGGAGCTCGCCGTCCGGCGCCGACGTCTCGTAGACGCCCCCCTCGGGCGCGGCCTCGGTGAACTCGATGGGCGGGTTCGCGCTCTCGGACCGGTCGCACCGGCTCGGCGCGCACCCCGCCGCGAGCGCGGCCGACGCCCCCACCGCGCAGGCGGCGGCCCACCCCGAGCGCCGCGCAGCACCTCCGCCCGCGCCCTGGCTTCGCATGGATCAGCCGAGCCAGCGCGCGGCGTCGAGCGCGTGGTAGGTGAGGATGAAGTCGGCCCCGGCGCGCCGGATCGACGTGAGCAGCTCGAGCACCGCGCGCTTCTCTTCGATCATCCCGCGCTCCGCGGCCGCCTTGATCATCGCGTACTCGCCGCTGACGTTGTAGGCGCCGAGCGGCAGCGTCGTCGCCTCGCGCACGCGCGCGATGACGTCGAGGTACGCAAGCGCGGGCTTGACCATGAGCATGTCAGCCCCCTCCTCCTCATCGAGCGCCGCCTCGCGCAGACCCTCGCGCGCGTTCCCTGGGTCCATCTGGTAGCCCGCCCGGTCGCCGAACTTGGGCGCGCAGTCCGCCGCCTCGCGGAACGGCCCGTAGAAGCCGGACGCATACTTCACGGCGTAGGAGAGGATCGCCGTCCCCGCCAGCGACTCGGCGTCGAGCGCGCGCCGGATGGCGGCGACGCGGCCGTCCATCATGTCGCTCGGCGCGACAACGTCGGCCCCCGCCTTGGCGTGGACGAGCGCCGCCCGCGCGAGCACCTCCAGCGTCGCGTCGTTGTCGACGTCCACCGCGCCGGACGCGTCCTGCCGGAGCAGGCCGCAGTGGCCGTGATCTGTGTACTCGTCCACGCACACGTCGGTGATCACGAGGAGCTCCGGCACCGCCTCCTTCATCGCCTTCACGGCGCGCGGGACGGGGCCGTCCGCGTCGTACGCGCTCGATCCCGACGCGTCCTTGATGCGCGGGAGCCCGAACAGGATCGTCCCGCCGATGCCGAGCTCCTTGCAGAGCCGCGCCTGCGCCGCCGCGGCGCTCACGGGCAGCTGCGAGACGCCCGGCATCGTCCCGACCGGGCGAGGCGCGTCGAGCGCCTCGTTGAAGAAGAGGGGGAGGATGAAATCCCCCGGGTTGAGGGACGTCTCCCGCACCAGGGCGCGGAGGGCGGGCGAGCGGCGGAGCCGGCGCGGTCTCTTCGTGGGGAACACGGCGGCGGAGCATAGCAGCCCTTCGCCCGCGGGGACCGCTCCGGTCTCGCCGCGCGCGATCCGTGGATCGCCTGAGCGCAGGAATCGGCTAGTGTTCGCCCGAAACCGCCAGCATGAGACCGGCCATCCACTTCCCTTCTTCCGGCCGCGCCCGCCCCGCCGCGCCTAGATCGCTCAGCGCTGGGCCGCTCCGGGGCGCGCGCTCGAGCGCGCCGCCGGCCCGGAACGCGGCGGGGTCAGGGGCGTCTGCTGGGACGAGAGCGGGACCGTATCGTCGTCGTCCGCGTCCGAGACCTCGTCCGGCTGCTCCGCAGGCGTCTCCGCGGCGGCGACCGTGACCATTGCAATGTCGGACAGCGGGCACCACACGGTCCAGGTTTCATTGCGGACGAAGCTATCGAGCGGGACGATTCCGCTCTCGATGCCGCGCGCGAGCTGGTCGAGCTTGACGGGCCCGACAGATCGCTCGCCGTTGGTGACGTACCATCGGTCCGGAAAGCCGCGCTCTGAGCTCCGCAGCTCCTCGAACAGTTTCACAGATCTCATCGAATGGACTCCAGAAACCGTCGGACGTTGAATCGAACGGGTGCGATTCTATACCATTAACGCACCGAGTCAACCTGACTACAGAATCGCTATGACAATCAACGTCTGCCATGAATGAACGAGAGAACGACGGGAGTTTGACGATGGTTCCCAGGCGTGACGACCCCTCGGAGGGAGGCCACGGCGTGGCGGCCCTGCGGGCCGCGGGCGGGGGGCCGGCCGCGGCCAGGCCGGGCGTCGTGTACCTCGTCGGCGCGGGCCCGGGGGACCCGGGGCTCTTCACGCTGCGCGGCGCAGAACTCCTCGCCACGGCCGACGTCGTGCTGCACGACGAGCTCGTCCACCCCGCGCTGCTGGACGGCGTCCGGGAGGGCGCCGAGGTGCGCTCGGTCGGCAAGCGCGGTGGCGATCGGGTGGTGAAGGACGCGAAGCAGGCGGAGATCGACGCGGAGCTCGTCGCGCTCGGGCTCGCCGGCCGCAGCGTGGTGCGCCTGAAGGGCGGCGATCCGTTCCTCTTCGGGCGCGGCTCGGAGGAGGCGGAGGCGCTCGCGCGGGCCGGGGTGCCGTTCGAGGTGGTGCCGGGCGTCTGCTCTCCGCTCGGCGCGACGGCCTACGCCGGCATCTCGCTGACGCACCGGAACATCGCCTCCAGCGTGATGATCGTCAGCGGCGTCACCCGAGCGGGCAGAGCGTTCGACTGGAGCGAGCTCGCCTCGGTCCGCGGGACCATCTGCGTCCTGATGGGCATGCAGGCGCTCGATGCGGTGGTCGCGGGGCTGATAGGGCCGGGGCGGCGCGATCCCGCGACGCCGGCGGCGGCCATCCAGTGGGGCACGCGGGCCGACCAGCGCGTCGTCTCGAGCCGCCTCGACGAGCTGCCCCGCCGCGTCAGGGAGGCGGGGCTCCAGAGCCCCGCGGTCATCGTCGTCGGCGCCGTCACCGGCCTGCGCGACGCGCTGCGCTGGTTCGACCGGAAGCCGCTGTTCGGCAAGCGGGTCCTCGTGACCCGGCCGCGTCACCAGGCGCGCTCGACGTCGCGTCTCATCCGCCTCCACGGCGGCGAGGCGGTCGAGCTCGCGACAATCGAGATCCACCCGCCCCCCCACCCCGCGCGGGTCACCGAGGCGGTCCGCGGGCTCTCCGGGTACCACGCCGTCGTCTTCACGAGCGAGAACGGGGTGGCCTGCTTCTTCGAGGAGCTGGAGCGGCTCGGCCTGGACGCGCGCGCCTTCGGCTCGGCCCGCCTCGCCGCGGTCGGGGTCGGGACGGCCGCCGCGCTCGCCGCGCGCGGCGTCCGCGCCGACATCGTCCCGAAGGAGTTCCGCGGCGAGGAGCTCGCGCAGGCCATCCTCGCCGATCCCGCGCTGGCCGAGCGCAGGGCGGCGCGCCCCCCGGTCCGCGTCCTCCTCGCGCGCGCGCTCGTCGCCCGCGAAGTGCTCCCCGAGGGCCTCCGCGCCGCCGGCTGCGAGGTTGACGTGGTGCCCGTCTACGAGACCCGCCCCGCGTCGAGCGAGCGCCGCGAGGAGCTGCTCCGGGCGCTCTCGGCGGGCAAGATCGACGTCGTGCTGCTCACGTCGAGCAGCACCGTCGATAGCCTCTGCGATCTCCTCGGCGAGGGCGCCGCAGCGCGCCTCGACCGCGTGCTCCTCGCGAGCATCGGCCCGATCACGACCACGACCGCCGAGAAGCGGGGGCTCCGGGTCGGCGTGACCGCCGAGGTGAGCACCACAGCAGGTCTCCTGGACGCGCTGGATCGACATTTCGCTGCGTTGCAAGCTGCCCCAACAAGCGCCGACAACTGAGGCGCTTGTCGCACGATGTGCGGCGAGCTCCACGGCGCAAAAAAAGCGTCGCAGCGGACCTGGGGGGGAGGTCTCCGCCGCGACGCTCGAGCTCACAGAGAGCACGATGCGTGCCTGCACCTTCCTGGAGTGAATTCAGGTACTTAGGACGTCGGAACCGGAGCTCCCTTGCGCTCCTGCGCTCCCCTCGCGACAGAGGTGCAAGGAATTTCCCGATGCAGCAGTACCGTTGAACATCTACAAGCGCCGTCTTCAGGTCGGAGCAGGCACACAGCGTCACAGCCGGACGGCGCCGGTGAGATAAACGCCTTCAGGCGCGCCCGATCACTCGAATGTTGCTCGAACCACGAGGAACTTGTTGTTGAGCTCGATGGACGTGAGCCGCTCGAAGATGCGGGGATTGCCGAGCTCGTTCGACAGGGAGCTGATGCGCCCATGCTCGGTGGCGAAGTAGAAGGTCTTCACGCCCTTCTTCTTCTGCTCATTGATGTAGTCCTGAAACTTCTTTCCGCTCGACACGAAGACCGCCAGCTTGTTGCCAGCATAGAAGTTCTCGCCCTTCCAGTTCATCTGGTAGGCGACGAGCGGCCCTGGGATTTCCTGGCTCGAGCGCATGTAGGCGAGCAATGTCTCGCGCTGCCCCCAGTGGGGCGATGTCCGCACGAAGTACACGTCGAGCCCCCACGCCGTGAACGCGACAGCGAGCGAGACGAGCGCGTAGAGGACGAGGCGGCGCCAGCGCGCGACCATGAGCAAGAAGCACAGGCCGGCCGCGGCGGCGGTGAAGGCCCAGAGGGTCGCGGAGAAATCGAGCGACTGCGGCCAGGGGCGCTTGTAGTTGTACGTGAACAGGTGCAGCAGCCTGGCCTGGCTCGCCTGCCCCTCACGCGCCATCGCGAGATCGCGCCCGACGAAGAAGACCAGGAGCGCAGCGCCGATCGCGACGGCGCCGAGCATCGCGCGCTCGTAGCTGACCGTCGAGGGCGAGCGCGCCGGCGCGGAGGCGCTGCCCGAGCGCGGCGCGAGCCCGCCCGCGCCGCGCTCCAGCCGCAGCATGTCGTCGAGCAGGATCCCCGTGAGCATCGCGGCCGGCGGGACGGCCGGCAGGATGTAGTGGTGGAACTTCGTCAGCATCAGCGAGAAGAGCGCGAAGCCGAAGATGAACCACATCGCCAGGAACACCGAGGCGTCGCTCTGGCGGGCCTCGGCCGAGCCGGGCTCCCCCGGGGGTCCCCCCTCGCGCCGCCGGAGCCACCACACGAGCGAGGCGGGCACGAGCCCCGTCCACGGGAACATCGCGTAGCCGAGCTGCCACACGTAGTAGCGGAAGCTCACGTCGTCGCCCTCGTTCGTGTCGTGCACGTGGGTGAAGGCGCGCTTGAACATGTCGTGGAACAGGAGCCTGTCGGTGAACGGCTGGCCGTGCCGCGCGTACATCGCGACGAACCAGGGCAGCGCGACGCACGCGAGCACGAGCAGCCCGACAGGGATCTCCATCTTGAGCAGGTCGCGGTACCGGCGCGAGACGACGACGTAACCGAGCGCGCAGAGCACCGGGAGCCCGAAGCCGGCCGGCCCCTTGGCCATCGTGGAGAGGGCGGCGAAGAACCACGCCGCGAGGAAGAGGAGCCGCTGCACGCGCCGCTCGCCCCAGCTGGCGTACAGGACGATCGCGAGCGTCTGCGCCCAGATGATCGCCTGGAGCACCGGCTGCAGGCCGGGGAGCACGGGCAGCACCGACCGGCAGGCCTCGTTGCCGGGCAGCCCGCAGTTGCCCGGCGAGCCGGAGCTGAAGACGTCGCCGTGGAGGCGCAGGCCGAAGGGCGCCGCGTGGATCTCGACGTGACGCGAGAGCAGGTAGAGGATCTGCGGCAGCGCGCAGGCGACGATCGCCCCGAGCACGAGGTGGTAGACCGAGAGGCCCACCTTGAGCACGCCGAGCTCGACCTCGTAGACGCGCGCCTCCTCCGCCTCGTCGGTGTGGATGCCGAGCAGGAGGAGCGCCATGGCCGCGGCCATCGTCGCGACGAAGGGCATGTCGGTCATGGTCTGGTGGGAGACCATGAACCACTGCGGCATCGTGGTGAGGACGACCCCCGCGAGCAGCCCCGCGCGGCGGCCGAAGATCCGCGCGATGGCCTTGTAGAGGAGGTAAACGGCGACGAGCGTGAGCGCGAAGATGGGCAGCCGGACCGCCCATTCGGGCCACGGTGTTCGCCCCTCGGCGACCGCCGAGAGCATCTCTCCCGATCGGTAGCGGACGCCGAAGGCCGCCATCGCGAGCGCCTGCATCCAGAAGTCGAGCACCGGCTTCGACCAGAACCAGCCGTCCTGCGCCCACCAGAGGGAGATCCAGTCGTTCCTGGCCAGGATCTCGCGCGCGACCTCGCCGTAGTGCGTCTCCCACGGGTCGGTGAGCGAGTGGCTCCCGAGCATGGGCAGGTAGAGCAGCGTGACGAGGGAGACGAGCCAGAAGCCATGCCGCCGGATCAGGGGGCGCGGGGCGCCCGCCTCGTCGACGCGGCAGGGGCCGAGGCGCTCGCCGAGCCGGAACACGCCGACCACAGCCGTGAGGAACGCGGCAGGGACGGCGACGGCGGACGCCGCCAGCGAGAGCAGCGTGGGCGCGCCGTCCCGCGAGAGGGAGCTCGGCGAGAGGTAGCCCGCCACGCTGAGCGTGATGAGAACGAAGAACGCGACGAGCCCGCCCCCGAGCAGCGCGAGCGGACCGAGGAGGTCGCGGATCCCGACGCGCGCGGCGACGCGCTCGGGCGGGTCGTCGAACGTGCCGAGCAAATCGAGCAGGCCGAGCGCCGCGACGGCGATCCCGAGCGCGCCGAGCGGGACCCCCCAGCGAAGCTGAGGCGCGAGCGCCATCACGACGAACGCGAGGAGGGCGCCCACGGCGGACACAGCAGCGCCGCGCCAGCGGAGCGGGTTGCCCTGTGGCACGAGGCGCACCTCGTCGGCTTCGAGCGCGTCCGTCTCGTCGCCGGCATCCGCGGGCGCACCGCTGCTCTTGTCGTGCGTGTCGTTCATGGCTGCGCCGAACGCGGAACGAGGCGCGGCCCTGACGTAGCAACTCCACGTCGCCGGGCAAAGCAGCGGTCGCGCATGCTCCCGCGCAGCGCGGCCGCGCGGCGGCCGCGGCGCGCGGCTACTTCGTCAGGCGCGCGATCTCTTCCTTGATGATCGTCTCGGCGAGGACGGGCACGACCTCCCAGACGACGCGCTCCACGACGTCGCGGGAAAGCGCCATCACGGCCTCCACCTGCTCGGGCGTGAGCCCGAGGCCCTCGAGCTTGCTCGCCATCTGGCCGTTGACCTGGACCGCGGCGGTGGCCGCCACCGCCGCGGGCCCGGACGCCGTCTTCGGCACGCCGGACACCGGCGTCGGCGAGAACGCCATCGTCGTCGTGACCGGCACGCTCCCCGCACCGCCCGGCGCCGTCTTGACCGAGGCCTGGGCCGGCGCGGCGCTGGTGGCGGGCGCGTTCGGCGTGTAGATGAGGGTCTTCGCGCGCTGGAGCGGGCTCGCCGCGGCGGCGGGCTGCGCCGCGGCGGGCGTGCGCGCGGGCGCAGGCGTCGCCGCCGCAGGAGCCGCGGCGGCGGGCTTCGCCTCGCCGCGCGACGCCAGCAGCTTCTTGACCTTGTCGATCATCTGCTGGGTGTCGAACGGCTTGTCCATGTGGTCGTCGGCTTGCGCGCTCGAGCCCTTCGCGGGATCGAACGGGTTCTGCTTGGACGACAGGATCAGGACGGGCGTCGCCGGTGAGGCCTGCTTGATCGCCTTGCACAGCTCGTAGCCATTCTTCGGCTCGAGCGTGATGTCGGCGATCACCAGGTCGGGTTTATCGCTCTTGAGCTTCTGCAGCGCAGCGTCGGCGCTGCTCGCCGTCACGACGCGGAAATCCTGACCCGCAAAGGTGATTTCGAGCACTTTGCGCATGGTCACGCTGTCGTCTACGGCGAGAAGGGTGCTGGCCACGAACGGGTCTCCTCTCAGATGGCGAGAAAGCGATGACGGCTCCGATATCTTCGGCCCCGGTCGCGCGATGTGTCAACATTCGCGGTGTCTTTCGCCTCGCGAGCCCCGCGGATGTGCGTTTTCCGCGCCGGTAGAGCCCGGCCCCACGCCGGTGGGCGGAGCCGAGGCGCCCTCAACGAGCTCTCATGCGCCCGCTCCGACCCGCCGCTCCCGCTCCGCCGCCCCAGATCCAGGACGCCGAACCGCTCGGCGCCGACTCGACCGCCCCGGTCCGGCCCCCACAGGATGGCCGCTGGACGGTGCCGGCAGAGCTGGATCGGAGGCCTCTCGACGGGGCCGTCCGGGTGCTGGCCTCGGTCTCGTGGTCCGACGCGCGCCGGCTGATCGAGACCGGCAAGGTGCTGGTCGGGAACGCGGTGGCGACGAGCGCCCGGCGGCGGGTGCTCCGCGGGGAGCCGATCGAGGTCCGCCTGCACGCGCCGCGGCCCGAGACGGTGCGGCGGCGCAAGCTCGAGAGCGAGCTCGTTGTCTACGCGGACGCGAGCGTCGTGGTGGTGAACAAGCCCGCCGGGGTGAGCACCATCCCTTACGGCGACGAGGACCCCGCGGAGCAGGCCTCGACGCTCGACGCGCTCGTGCGGGAGGTGCTGGCCCGGCGCGACCGTCTGCGCGGACGGGCCCCGCTCGGCGTGGTGCAGCGCCTCGACAAGGGGACGAGCGGGGTGCTCGTCTTCGCGCGGACGCTCGCCGCGAAGAAGCACCTCGCGCAGCAGCTCCGCGTCCGCTCGATGCACCGGCAGTACCTGGCGCTCGCGCACGGCGCCGTCCCGCGCGGCACCCACCGCAGCTACCTCATCGAGGATCGGGGCGACGGGCTGCGCGGCTCGGCGAGGGGGGGACGGCGCGAGGGGCAGCTCGCGGTGACACACGTGGAGCCGATCGAGACGCTCCCGGGGCCGCAGGACGGGACCGGCGCCGCGGGCGTGACGCTGGTCGCCTGCCGCCTCGAGACGGGGCGCACGCACCAGATCCGCATCCACCTCGCCGAGGCCGGGCACCCGCTCGTCGGCGAGACGGTCTACGTGCGGGACTACCGCGGGCCGAGGATCCCCGCCCCGCGGCTGATGCTCCACGCGGCCGAGCTCGGCTTCGATCACCCTGCAGACGACCGGCCGATGCGGTTCCAGGCGCCGCCGCCCCCCGACTTCGACGAGGTGCTCGAGCGGCTCCGCGAGGCGCGCCGGAAGGGCGCTACTTGACCTTGCCGCGCGCCTCGCTCATGGCCGCGGCGGTGGCGTCGACGAGCGGCATCACCTTCGCGTAGTCCATCCGCGTCGGGCCGAGCACGCCCACGGTCCCTGCGACGCGCCCGTTCTCCATGTACGGCGCGGCGACGAGGCTGAGCTGCCCGCCGCCGAGATCGCCCGCCTCGCTGCCCACGAAGACGGTGACCTCGCCCGCGCCGGCGGCGAGGGTGCGGTCGAGCAGATCGACGAGCTCCTCGCGCTCCTCGAGCGCCCTCATCAGCTTCCTGAGCCGGTCGACGTCGGCGTACTCGGGCAGATCGATCAGGCGGTTCTGCCCCTCGATGACGACCTGGCTCCGCCGCGTCACGTCGGCCGTCGCCTTGCTGCCGAGCTCGAAGGCGCGGCGCCTCAGCGCGTCGATCTGGAGGCGCTCATCGGCGAGGCGGCGGGCGAAGAGGTCCCGGATCTCGCCCAGCGTGCGCCCCTCGATGACGTCGGCGAGCAGGTTGTGGATCCGGTTGAGCTCCCCTTCGTTGATCGACTCGCCGATCGAGAGGAAGCGGTTCTCGACCGAGCCGTCGGCGAAGACGAGCACGGCGAGCAGCTGCCCGGGCTTCGTCGGGATGAAGCGCAGCTGGGAGAGGGCGCGGATCTCCGCCCGCGGCGCAGCGACGACCGCCGCGGCGCCGGACAGCTCCGAGAGGTAACGCCCCGTCTCGCGGAGCGGATCGCTCGCCACCGTGTAGATCTCGGTGAACCTGGCGCTGAGCTCGGCCTGCTGCTCGGGGGAGAGCGACCGGAGCTCGACGAGCGCGTCGATGAACAACCGGAGCGCGCGGTCGGTCGGGATCCTCCCAGCAGAGGTGTGCGGCTGGTGGAGGTAGCCGGCCTCCTCGAGGTCCGCGAGCACGTTGCGGATCGAGGCAGCCGAGAGATCGAGCCCGTACTTCCGCGCAAGCGTCCTGCTGCCTACGGGGTCGCCTGTCGCGATGAACTCGGTGACCGCTGCGAAAAGGATCTTTCGAGCGCGATTGGAAAAATCTCCCATGTCAACTGCAGGCGGCGCATGCGTGCGCTGCTGTGGCTACCTGGCCCAGGGACCGCCCGGACCGGGAAGCCGTGCGGGCCGGGCCTTCGCTCCCATACATCAAGAGGCGCGAGCGGGCGCCGGGCCCACGGATGCGCATGCGAGCTATTTTGAGGCGATCGCACGGCCCGGTCAAATGGCGCGGTAGGATGGGCGCCGCCGCCGCGCGCAATTCCGCGGCGCCCCGCTCACCGGCGGGCGCCTCCAGCTTTCCGCCTCCTCCAGCGGGCGCTTCGCCTGCCCGCGCGAGGCCGACCCCGCAACGATGCCGTCCGTACGTCACGCCGCCACCGCCGCCGCGCTCGCCCTCGCGCTCGGCCCGCTCGCCGCCGCGCCGAGCGCGCAGGGCAAGCCGAAGGTGCGGTTCCATCAGGACTGGGCGAAGCACCCGTCGGCGCGCTACGCGGCCCTGAGCGCGGAGCAGTGCCGCGCGGCGCTCGCGCGGCGGAAGATCGCGTTCGAGCCGGTGCCGCGCGCGCCGGGCGTGCTCGCGCCGGTGCGGCTGATGCAGGGGGTCGGCGGGGTCCTCTACCGGACGGCGCTGCCGACCCACCGGCGCGCGGACAACCCGAACGACGTCTTCGACTGCCGCCTCGCGCTCGCGCTCTCGGACTTCAGCCGGATCCTGCGCGTGCACGACATCGTCGAGGTGCTGATGTTCTCGGCCTGGCGACCTCCGTCGAGGATGTGGCCCGAGGGCAAGCTGGCCCCGAGGCACCCGGGCGGGCTCGCCATCGACCCCTACCGGTTCGTCAAGGAGCGCGTGGGCGACGGGCTCGCGGAGGAGTGGCTCGACGTCGAGCGCGACTTCGTCGGCAGGCGCGGCGCGCCGGTGTGCGGCGAGGGCGCCAGGGCGACCGGGAAGCCCAGGGCGGCCGGCAGGGGTGCGAGCGGCAGCCCTCCGGCGGACACGACGGCGCGAGAGCTGCGCTCCATCGTGTGCGAGGCCGCGGATCAGCACATCTTCACGTCGATCCTCACCCCCAACTACGACCGGGCGCACAAAAATCACCTGCATCTGGAGGTCACTCCCGGCGTCCAATGGCATCTCGTGCGCTGAGGCGGGACCGGCCGTCCTCCCCGGCGCAAACCCGCTCTCGCCCCGAGGTCGACCCGCTATGTTAACCCGCGTGCCCGCACGAAGCTCCCCGCTCCCCCGCGCGTCCACCGCGTCTGCCGCGCTGACGCTCGCCGCCGTCGCCCTGTCGTTCACGTTCGTCGGCTGCCCCTGCATCAGCGGTCCCGTGAACGCGAGCCCCGGCCTCCGCTGGTTTCTGTTCTCGAACTTCGGCGCCAGCAAGATCTGCCCCGAGATGCTGAAGAGCGGGGTCTCCCTGCGCCTGCAGGACCGATCGTCGGCCATGGGGCGGTTCTTCCCGATGCAGTGCTCGTACGACGTCAACGACTCGGCCCAGACGGTCACCGTGCACATCACCGGCACGGGGTACGGCTACATGCAGCCGGCCAAGCGGGTGGGCTTCTCCCTCACGACGTCCGTCGAGTACCGGCCCGACTTCCAGATCGCGGGCGACGACGTCTACGTGTGGGGACGGCTGAACCGGATCGTGCAGGGCCCGAGCTTCCAGCTCGGCTACGTCGAGAACCCCGTCATCGACGTGATGGCGAACGTCGCGCCGTTCGGAGGGATCGCCAACCTGATCGGCAACCAGATCGTCGCGGGCGAGATGACCCGCGGGTTCACCGTCCTCTACAACGAGGAGACCGGGAAGGACTTCACGCTGGGGATCCTCATGCCGCCCCAGCGGCCGCACCACCCGTTCGAGGTGGAGGACGACGAGCGCTACACGTTCGCGAACGAGAGCGTCGAGGTGCACGCGCACCAGCGCGACTACCTCGGGCCGTTCGAGATCGCCGACTCGGACCAGGCGCTCTACCTCAAGGTGAGCGTGCAGGGCGCCCCCGTGGACATCATGATCGTCGACAAGCCGACGGGCGACGCCTGGCGCGAGGCCTATCAGACCGGCAAGCCGCTCGGTCCCCCGCCCGGCCCGGTGCAGGCGGGCGGCCCTCTCCAGCCCGGGATCATCGAGACGCGCCGCTATGCGCTGCGCCCGGGCCTCTACTACGTTGTCATCGACAACACGTCGGCGGCCGGGATGGTGGCGCCGCCCGTCACGCTGCTGAGCCCCTTGGGAGGCTCGGCCGCGCAGGTCAGCTACATGGCGCAGGTCGGCGAGTAGCGACAGGGGGGCTTGCCCGGTCGCGCCGAGCAGGCGCGGTCGCCGGCCTTGACGCGGTTCGCCGCGAACGGGATAAACTCGTCATGGCCGTCATCGCGAGGGAGGGGGACAGCGTGACCCAGGTCGACAAAGTTGCCCTCGACCGGCTGCGCGCCCGTCTCCAGGCGTACATGGCCAAGAAGGGGCTGAGGTCGACGGCGCAGCGCCGGCTGATCGTCGACACCTTCTTCTCGGGCGCGCCGCACATGACCATCGAGGACCTGCTCACGGAAGTGCGCGCGCACGACCGGGGCATCGGGTACGCGACGGTCTACCGGACGCTCAAGCTGCTCGCGGAGTGCGGCGTGGCCTCGGAGCGCCGGTTCGGCGACGGCCTCAGCCGTTACGAGCTGGCGGACGACGCCAGCGCGCACCACGACCACCTGATCTGCGTCAGCTGCGGGAAGATCATCGAGTTCGAGGAGCCACGCATCGAGGCCCTCCAGGAGGAGATCGCCGCGAAGTACGGCTTCGAGGTGACCTGGCACAAGCACGAGATGTACGGCGTCTGCCTGGACTGCCGCGACACAAAGGACGCGGCCTCCAGCATCTCGTAGCCCGCGCCGGCGCTGCAGGCCGCGCGCGGCGCTCAGCTCTTCGCGTCGAGCGCGCGGGCGTGGACGACGGCCATGACGCCGCCGAGCAGCGAGGCGATGGGGGCGTAGGCCGGCGGGAGCACGAACGCGGAGATCACCGCGGCGCCGACGAGCGCGGGGGCGACGCTCAGCGCGAGCCCGACGCGCGCCTCGAGGCGCGTGCGGTGCGCGAGCGCGAGGGAGAGCGCAGCGTCGCGGACGTCGTCCGAGGCGAGGACCGTGGAGAAGTCGGCGGGCGCGGAGCCGGCCGCGCCCAGGGCCACCGAGACGTCCGCGGCGCCGAGCGCGGCGTCGTCGACGCCGGCGTGGCCGAGGACGGCGACGCTCGTGCCCGCGTCGATCAGGCGGCGCACCTCGGCGCCGCGATCCGCGGGGAGGACCTCGGGGCGGATGTGGTCGATGTCGAGCGAGCGGCCGATCGCCTCGCACGTCTCGCGCGCGTCGCCCGACATCAGCACGGGCTCGATCTGCGCGTCGAGCAGGTGCTGGATGGCGGCCCGCGCCCCGGGGCGCAGCCCGTCCTGCAGACCGATGACGCCGACGAGGCGGGCGCCCACCGCGACGAGGACCACGGTGCGCCCCAGCGCCTCGAGCTCGGCGACGCGGCTCTCGGCCGCGGCGATCGAGATCCGCTGCTCGAGCATGAGCGCGCGGTTGCCGACGCAGAGCTCCTCGCCGGACGAGGTGACGGCCGTCACGCCGAGGCCTGGGTGGAAGTTGGGGTTGCGCACCCCGTCGGGCCGCAGGCCGCGGACGCGGGCGGCGCGGACGATCGCCGTGGCGACCGGGTGCTCCTCGGTGCGCTCCGCCCCGGCCGCGAGCGCGAGCACGTCGCTCGGCGTGAGCTTCTGGCCGGTCGCCTCCAGCTCCGCGAGCTCGGGCTCGCCGAGCAGCAGCGTGCCGCGCGCGCAGAACACGGCGACCGAGATCCTGCCTGCGCGATCCCAGGCGTCGGCGCTCTTGTAGACGATGCCCCGGCGGAGCCCGAGCAGGATGCCCCGCGCGACGTGCACCGAGGCGATGGAAGCCGTGATCGCCGTGGCCATCGCGGCGAGCACGGCGGCCGCGGTCATCGCGATCTCGACGGGCGCTCGCCCGGCGACGAACGCGGAGAGCGCGCCGATCGCCGCGGCGCCGAACGCCCAGCGCTCGGTCAGGGCGCGCGAGGCCTGCGCGATCGGCGCGAGGGCGTCCGCGCGCCGGCGAGCGTCGAGCAGCACGCGCGCGACCGCGCGATCGCCGCCGGAGAAGGTGCACGCGCCGACGAGGCGGCCCCGGACCACCGTGGCCCCGGCGATGACCGGGTCGCCGTCGCGGCGACGGGCCGGCGTGGTCGCGCCGATCCACGGGAGCACCTCGATGTCGCCGCCCGTGACCACGACGTCGACGGGGACGACATCCCCCGCGTCGACCTGGACGCTCTCGCCCGGTCGCAGCTCGTAGAGCTCGACCCCGGCGCCCTCGGCGGCGCCGTCGTCGCCGCGCGGAAGGGCTCGGTCGGCGGGCGCCGGGCTCGGCGCCCACGCGCCCGGCGGCCAGCGCGCCGGCGCGGAGAGCACCGACGCGATCCAGCCCCGCTCCGCGAACACGCGGTGGCGGGCGCTCTCGATGAGCCAGGCGCTGATCGCGCTGGCGGTGGCGATCACGCCCGCGAGCGACGCGGCCTCGGCCGCGAGCGCGCGATCCTGACCGAAGAGGGCCCAGACGGCGGCCACGAGCCCGCCCAGGACGGGAGCGAGCATCGGCGCCGGGTGCGGGTCCGTGGCGTCGCGCGCGGTCGTCGCGGCGCGGCCGAGGAGCATCCCCGCGCTCACCGTGGCGAGCACGATGCGGGCGCCGATGACGAGCTTCGCGTCCCCGGCGAGGGTGAGCGCGACGGCGAGCGTCCCCGCGATGATCGCGAGCACGAGCAGGAGCGCGCCGATGTCCCGCGCCTCGACCGCCTCGTAGCGCTGCGGCTCCTCGCTCAGGATGGTGTTCCCGATCGGCTCGAGCAGCGCGCGATCGTCGTCGAGGAGGGGCAGGTCCGGGAGCTTCTCGTCGAGCGACACGGGCGGGAACGCGTCGACGATCGGCGCGTCGAGATCGGCGATGCGCGTGGCGCCCTCGTCCGAGCCCGCCCGCGCGGGCTCGGCGCGCGGCGCTGAGGCGTACGGCCCGGCGACGCCCGGTGGCGTCCCCGGCGAGCTCCCTCGAGCAGCAGCGCCGAAGAACGCCGCGCCGTGCGCCGCGAGGCCAGGCGGCCGGACGTCGCCCGGCGCGGGCGACGCCTCACCGAGGAAGGTGTGGCGGCACCGGGCGTTGCAGAAATAGTGGAAGCGCTGGTCGAAGATCGCGACGTGCCCCGCGCGCAGCGGATCGATCAGCTTGCTGCAGCCCGAGCACGGGAGGGGCGCGACGGTGGGCCCGGCTGCGCGCGACGCGACCACCTCAACCCGCAGCCGGCGTCTCGGCGAGCGCGGCCTCGACCTCGGCCAGAGCTTCGTCGATCTGCGCCTCGCTCACGATGAGGGGCGGCGTGAACCGGAGCACGTTGCTGCCCGCGATCGTGAGCAGCACGCCCCGGTCGCGCGCGCGACCGAGCGCGGCCCGCCCGTCCACCCCGGGCGCGAGGATGAGCCCGCGGAGCAGGCCGCGCCCGCGCTCGCCGGCGCACATGCCCGGCAGCCGCGCGGCGATCGCGGCGAGGCCGCGGCCGAGCTGCTCGCCGCGCTTCTGGGCGGCCTCGCAGAGCTTCTCTTCCTCGATGACCGCGAGCACCGTGCGCGCCGTGGCGGAGGCGAGCGCGTTGCCTCCGTAGGTCGAGCCGTGCGAGCCCGGGGGCAGCGCGCCGTTGAGCCGCTCCCGCAGCACCAGCGCGCCGACAGGGAAGCCGCCGCCGAGCCCCTTCGCGAGCGCCGCTGCGTCGCCCTGGACACCGTCGACCATCGAGCCGAGCCAGTGCCCCGTGCGCGCGATGCCGGTCTGCACCTCGTCGAGGAGCAGCAGCGCGCCGTGCTCATCCGCGATGCGCCGCAGCTCGGCGAGGAACCCGGCCGGGGCCGGCAGGACGCCGCCCTCCCCCTGCACCGGCTCCACGAGGATCCCCGCGACGTCCGGGCCCATGGCGGCGCGCACAGCGGCCACGTCCCCGTAAGGCACGTGGGTGACGCCCGCGAGCGGCGGGCCGAACCCCTCGCGGTACTTCGGCGTCCCGGTCAGGGCGATCGCGCCGAGGGTGCGGCCGTGGAACGCGTTCTCGAACGCGACGATCCGGTAGCGCTCCGTCTCGCCCCGGTTGAAGAAGTGGCGGCGCGCGAGCTTGAGCATCGCCTCGTTCGCCTCGGTGCCCGAGTTGCAGAAGAAGGCGCGGTCGAAGCCGGTCTTCGCGCAGAGCTCCTCGGCGAGGCGGAGGTTCTCCGCGTTGAAGAAGTAGTTGGAGACGTGCATGAGGCGGCCCGCCTGCTCGGCGATGGTCGCCACGAGCCGCGGGTGAGCATGCCCGAGCGACGCCACCGCCACCCCAGCGCACATGTCGAGATACCTGCGCCCCTCCGTGTCGAAGAGCTCGCAACCCCGGCCGCGGTCGAGGACGAACGCAGGCTGGCGGTAGTTGCCGAGGAGGTGCTTCTGCGCCGCGAGGAGCGGCGAGCTGGCGGGCGTCGAGGCGTTCGCCGGGGCGGGGTCGCCGCCCGGGCTCGTGGCGATGCTCATGGGGCCGATCTAACGCCGGGCAGGGGGTCGGAGCAAACGGTGGATGCATGGCCGCTGCTGATCGCCGAGACCTGGGCGAAACGCGCGTCCAGAGCGCCCGGTCACGGACACCGGCGAGCGCCCGCGGCCGGTCCCGGGAGGCGCGGCCGGCCGGACGCGCCGGCGCTCGCCCGCCGCGGGCCGACTTCGGCCTGGAGATTGCCAGCGGATCGCGGCTGGCTATAGTGCCGGCCGTCCTATGAGCGATTCGGAACAAAATGGGTCGAACCAGAACACGGGGGAGACGGCGGAAGCGCAGGCGGAACGCGCAGAGCCGGCGGAGCAGCGAGCCCCCACCCCCGAAGACAAGCTCGGCGAGGCGCAGGCGGAGGCCGCGCGGATGCGCGAGCAGCTGCTGCGCACCGCCGCCGATTTCGACAACTTCCGTAAGCGCTCCCGGCGCGAGGTCGATGAGGCGCAGCGCCGCGGTCGCGAGACGATCCTGAAGGATCTGCTCCCGGTCTTCGACAACCTCGAGCGCGCCGCCAGCCACGCCGAGAGCGCGCCCGACGCGAAGTCGGTCGCCGAGGGCGTGCGGATCGTGGCGAAGCAGTTCGTCGACACGCTCGATCGCATGGGCATCAAGCGCATCGCCGCCGTCGGCAAGCCCTTCGATCCCAGCGTGCACGAGGCCATCCAGCAGATCGAGTCGACCGAGCACCCGGCCGGCGTCGTGATCGCGGAGGTCCAGCCGGGATACATTCAGGGCGACTACCTCCTCCGCGCGGCCATGGTCGTCGTCTCGAAGGGCTCGCCCGGCGAGCCGGCTTCCGAAGCGGGCTGATCTTCCAGCGGCGGCGCGCGCCGGTTCCCCCGGCGCACACCTCCTGCCTCATGCGCATCAGGGCGGTGGTCCTCTCCGGGATCTGCTGTGCCCCGCCACCTCACCGCACGATCTCCCCAAATATCGCGGGCGCCACGGTCGTCTGCCCACCCAGCGAGCATCCAGGTCTGTAGTATCTTTCGCCGCATATGGGGAAGGTGATCGGCATCGATCTCGGGACGACGAACTCGTGTGTGGCGGTCGTCGAAGGGGCAGGGGTCGCCTCGGCCAGCGACGTGCGGGTGATCCCGAACGCCGAGGGCGCGCGCACGACCCCCTCCGTGGTCGGCTTCCCCGCGAGCGGTGAGCGCCTGGTCGGGCAGGTGGCGCGGCGCCAGGCGGTCACGAACCCGCAGAACACCATCTATGCGGTGAAGCGGCTGATGGGCCGCAAGTTCAGCGCGCCCGAGGTCAGCAAGCAGGTCCTGCTCGCCCCGTACAAGATGGTCGAGGCGTCGAACAGCGACGCCTGGGTCGAGGTCAAGGGGCGCAGCTACTCGCCCCCCGAGATCTCGGCGATGATCCTCGGCCAGATGAAGCAGGTCGCCGAGCGGTTCCTCGGCGAGCCGGTGACGGAGGCGGTGGTGACCGTCCCGGCCTACTTCGACGACGCGCAGCGGCAGGCGACGAAGGACGCGGGGCGGATCGCCGGGCTCGAGGTGCGCCGGATCATCAACGAGCCGACCGCCGCGGCGCTCGCCTACGGCCTCGACAAGGTGAAGGCCGAGACGATCGCGGTCTACGACCTCGGCGGAGGGACGTTCGACATCTCGATCCTCGAGATCGCGAGCGGCGTCTTCAGCGTCAAGTCGACCGGCGGCGACACGCACCTCGGCGGCGAGGATTTCGACCAGCGGCTCATCGACCTGCTCGCCGACGAGTTCGACGGCATGCACCGGATCGATCTGCGCCGGGATCGCATGGCGCTGCAGCGGCTCAAGGAGGCGGCGGAGAAGGCGAAGCACGAGCTCTCGTCGTCGCTCGAGACCGAGATCAACATCCCCTTCATCGCCGTCGGCCCGGGCGGCGGGCCGCTCCACCTCGAGCGCACGATGCGGCGCAACGAGCTCGAGATGCTCTGCGAGAGCCTCATCCGGCGGACCATCGACGTCTGCCGGGCGACGCTCGGGGACGCCAAGCTCCCCGTCTCGGCCGTCAACACCGTGGTCCTCGTCGGCGGCATGACGCGGATGCCCTCGGTGCAGGCGGCGGTGCGCGAGTTCTTCGGCCGGGAGCCGAACAAGGGCGTGAACCCCGACGAGGTCGTCGCGGTCGGGGCGGCGCTGCAGGGCGCCGCGCTCTCGGGGCACGTGGACGAGGTGCTGCTCCTCGACGTGACGCCGCTGTCGCTCGGCGTCGAGACCGGCGGCGGCGTGATGTTCAAGCTCATCCCGCGGAACACCACGATCCCGACCGAGCGGAGCGAGATCTTCACGACGAGCGTCGACAACCAGAGCTTCGTCCCCGTGCACGTGCTCCAGGGCGAGCGCGAGATGGCCGCCGACTGCCGGAGCCTCGCCCGCTTCGAGCTCACCGGCATCCCGCCCGCGCCCCGCGGGCTGCCCAAGATCCAGGTCACCTTCCGCATCGACGAGAACGGGATCGTGCGCGTCGAGGCGCGGGATCTCGGGACGGGGCGGGTGCAGGAGGTCCGGGTGACCCCGACGAGCGGCCTCACGCCGGACGAGGTCGATCGGCTCGTCTCGGAGGGCCAGCGGTTCAAGGAGACCGACGCGCTCCGGCGCGAGCTCGCCGAGATCCGCAACCAGGCCGAGACCCTCGCCTACACGACCGAGCAGGCCCTCGAGGGCTACGGCGATCTGCTCGACGCCGAGCTCCTCGGCGAGGTCCACGCCGAGTGCGCCGCGCTGCGGAAGCTGCTCGACGGCGGCGGCGATCTCGACACGCTCCGGGCGGCGTACGCGCGCCTCGAGGGGGCGGCGTTCCGGATCGCCGAGTCGATGTATGGAGGGGACGATGACGCCGGCGCGAACAAGGCGGTCGAGACGTGACGCGCGGCCGGGCGACGCAGCCGGGGAGCAAAGACCGGCTCGCTCGCCGATCCGAGGCCGTCCCCTCCGGAGCGCCGCGCGCGCTCTAGACGCTAGGCTGCGCGGGGCTTCGACGGGACGATGCTGAACGAGACCTTCGGACGCTATCGCTTGCTCGAGCGCCTCGGCGAAGGCGGCATGGCCGAGGTCTTCAAGGCCAAGAGCTTCGGCGTCGAGGGGTTCGAGAAGGTCCTCGTCATCAAGCGCATCCTCCCCAAGCTCGCCGAGCAGGGGCGCTTCGTGGACATGTTCGTGCACGAGGCCAAGCTCGCCGTCCGCCTCTCGCACGCGAACATCGTGCAGGTGTTCGACCTCGGCCGCGTCGACCATCCGAACGGCGATCCGACCAGCTACTTCATCGCGATGGAGTACGTCCCCGGGCTCGACCTGGCGACGCTGCTCGCCCGCTGCCGGAGGCTGAAGCGGCCGATCCCCCTCGGCATGGCCGTCTTCATGACGGCCGAGATCGCGAAGGCGCTCGACCACGCCCACCGGCGGCGCGACGAGCAGTCGCGCCCCCTCGGCATCGTCCACCGCGACATCTCGCCCCAGAACATCCTGCTCTCCTGGGAGGGAGAGGTGAAGGTCACCGACTTCGGCATCGCCAAGGCGACGCAGTCGATGACCGAGGAGGAGGTCGGCGAGAAGCGCGCCGGCAGGATCCGCGGAAAGCTCGCGTACATGAGCCCCGAGCAGTCGCGCGCCGACGCGATCGACGGCAGGAGCGACCTCTTCTCGCTCGGGACGGTGCTCTACGAGATGATCGCCGGCTCGAACCCGTTCGCGGCGCCGACAGCGTTCGAGGTCATGCGGCGGCTGCAGGCGAGCGAGTACCCGCCGCTCGCGCTCGTGCGCCCCGACGCGCCGAGCTCGCTCGTCGACATCGTGAGCACGATGCTCGCGAGGAACGTCGAGGATCGGGTCCCCGACGCCGGGCGGCTGCACGAGGCGCTCCTCGGGTTCTTCTACGCGACGGGCGAGCGGTTCGGGGCGAACGACCTCGCCGAGTTCCTGGAGCCGTTCCACGAGGAGAAGGCGGGCGCCGCGCTCGAGGCGAGCGCCGTGCTCGAGGAGGAGCCGATCGGGGCCAACGAGCGCACGCCGGTCGAGGTGCCGCACACGACGAGCAGCACGCGCAGCCGCACGGCGTCGGGGCTCCTCCAGCTGCTCGAGAAGGCCGACAGCAGCCCGTCCGCGCGCGGGCTCGGCGAGCGGCGCGAGGTCACGGCGCTCGTGCTCATCTTCACGGGCCCCGAGGACGACGCGGCGAGGCGCATCGGGCGGGCCCGCGAGGTGCTGGCGCGCTACGGCGCGCTCCTGCTCGAGCAGGAGGCGTCGCAGCTCGTCGCGGTCTTCGGGCTCGGCGACGCCGACGGCCGCGACACCGAGGCCGCGGTGCGCGCCGCCCTCGTGATCCTGCGCTCGCGCGGCGGGGGCGCGGCCGCCTCGGCCGGCATCCACCTCGCCCGCATCCTGGTCGACAGCGGCGGCGCCCCGATCCGGGACGAGCGGCTCACGTCGCTCATCGCCTCGGCCCAGGCGCTCGCCCGCGCGACCGAGTCGCACGTGGCCGTGTCACACCTCACCGGGCGCGTCCTCCGCAACACGTTCACGACCGAGGAGCTGCCCGGCGCGGGCCGGACCGCGCCCGAGGGGGGCCGCGTGGTCACCTCGGCGCAGCCCCCGGACGGCGCGTACGGCCGCTTCGTCGGCCGCCGCGACGAGCTCAAGCAGCTCGGGGACATCCTCGCCGACGCCACGAGGAAGCGCGCGCAGATCGCCGTCATCCAGGGCGAGCGCGGCATCGGCAAGACGCGGCTGCTCGCCGAGATGGAGCGACGGCTCTCGAAGGGCGACTACAACGTCGGGGTCTACGTCGCGTCGTGCCCGCACAACGGCGCCGACGTCC
Organism: Sorangium sp. So ce590; assembly: GCF_051521365.1. Lineage (NCBI taxonomy): Bacteria > Pseudomonadati > Myxococcota > Polyangiales > Polyangiaceae > Sorangium > Sorangium sp. So ce590. The sequence goes on along the minus strand of NZ_CP150346.1, from coordinate 3,596 downwards.
CGTGGAGCGGCCTCACCGCGATGCTGCAGGTGCTCTGCGGCATCCAGGAGGGTGACGACGAGGAGCGTATCCGCGCGGTGCTGCCGCGGCTGCGCGCGCTCGGCCTGCGCGAGGACGAGTCCGCGGCGGTGCTCGGCCAGCTCGGCGCGGCGCTCGTCGACCAGCGGGCGCCGCAGGGGACGACCGCGATCCTGCGCGCGGCCTTCCCGCGGATGGTGCAGAGCCTCTGCGAGGATCGGCTCCACTGCTTCGCCTGGGACGACGCGCAGGCGATGGACCACCTCACCGCCGAGACCCTCCTCGCCACGGCCGGCCGCGCCGGCGGGCTCCGCGCCGTGCTGATCCTGGCGACGCGCAGCGACCCGCCGCCGCTGCTCGAGGCGCACCCCCACTTCTACCGGATCCAGGTCGGCGAGCTCTCGGACAGCGACAGCGCGCGCCTCATGTCGGCGCGCATCGGCGCGACCTTCCTGCCGCCCGAGGTGCTCGCCTTCTGCCGCGAGCGCGCCGGCGGCCACCCGCTCTTCCTCGAGGAGCTCATCAAGGAGCTGAGCGACTCCGGCGCGCTCAGCGTCGTCGGCGGCGCCGTGAAGGCCCGGCTCGACGGCGCCTCGGCGGTGCCGCGCTCGCTGCGCACGCTCATCGCCACCCGGGTGCGGCGGCTCGACCCGAGCGACCGCGCCGTGCTCCAGGCGGCGGCGATCCTCGGCGATCCGGTGCCGACCGAGGTCCTCGCGGCGCTCCTCCAGCAGAAGCTCTCGCTCGTGAACCGCGCGATCTCGGGGCTCGCGACCCGCGATCTCTTGCGGCTCAAGGGCCCCGAGCAGGCGAGCTTCGCGTCGCCCATGCACGGCGAGATCGTCCTCGACGCGATCCCGCCGGAGCTCCGCCGGGAGCTGCACGCCGCGGCCGCGGCGGCGTACCTCGCGGTCGTGGGCGAGGACAGCGCCGAGCACGCCGAGCGCATCGGGCAGCATTTCTACCAGGCCGGCGATCGCGACCGGGCCGCCACGTTCCACGCGCGGGCGGCGCTCCACAAGATCCGCGCGAGCCAGCTCGACCCGGCGCTCCGGCTCATCTCCCAGGCGCTCGACCTCGGCGACCACGCCCACCGCTCGCCGGCGGAGCTCTCCGCGTGGCTCGGCGCGCTCGCGGACGTCGTCGTGCGCGTGCGCTCCGCGCCCGACCTCGGCGACGTCGCGGCCCGCGCGCTCCGGCGCATCGACGAGGCCGGCACCCCCGAGCAGAAGCTCTCGGCGCGCGTCGACGTGGCGCGCGCCCTCGGCGCGGTGGACCTCTTCGCCGACGCGTACGCGCGGCTGGAGGAGGCGTACGCCCTCACCGGCGACCGGGAGGACCTCCGCCGCAAGGCGCTCGCGTGCGAGACGGAGATCGGCGTGAGGACGGGCGATTTCACCCGCGCGGTCCGCGCGGTCGAGCAGCTCGAGGCGATGGGCGACATCGACGACGAGCGGCTGCTGCTCGCGATCTCCCAGACGCGCGCGGCGACGGGCGACATCGAGGCGGCGATCCGCGCGCTCGATCTGGCCGAGGCGCTCGGCAACCCGGGCGATCTCGCGGCGGCGAGCGAGCGCGAGAAGCAGCGCGTCCTCGTGCACGTCTTCCTCCGCGACTTCGCCGCGGCGGTGAAGACCTCGGCGCGCGCCGTCGACCTCGCCCGGTCCGCGGGCCTGCGCTTCGAGACCGCCGCCGCGCTGCACAACCTCGGCGACGCGAGCCGCCGGCTCGGCGATCTGCCGCGCGCCTACGCCTCGCTCACCGAGTCGAAGGAGCTCGCGGAGGAGAGCGGCCACGAGCGCCTCGTCTCGATCAACCGCGCGCACCTCGCCTACCTCGACGGCCTGAGCGGCGCGGCCGGCGCCGGCGATCTCCTGCGCGAGCTCGCGCGTTACGCCGAGGCGCGCTCCTACCGGACGGACGCCCTGGAGAGCCGGTACCTGCTCGGCGCGCTCCTGAAGCAGCGGGGCCAGGTCGAGGAGGCGCGCGGCGAGCTCGCGGAGGTGCTCGCGCTCGCCTCCGCGTACAGCAACAAGCTCGTCGCCGACGACGCGCGCACCGCGCTGTCGGAGCTCTGACCGCCCAGCGGCTGCGGCAGGATCTCCGGCGCGCGGCGCGCCTACTTCGGCGCGCGGCGCGCCTACTTCGGCGCGCGGCGCGCCCTATTCGTCGGCGAGCTTCTTCTCGAGCGCCTCGAGGTGGGCGCGGACCTGCGGATCGGAGTCGCGCTGCGCCTCGATCTTGCGGACGGCGCTCATCACCGTCGTGTGATCGCGGTTGCCGAAGGCCCGCCCGATCTCCGGGAAGCTGCACTTCAGCCGCTGCTTGCACAGGTACATCGCCACGTGGCGCGCGAAGGCCACGCTCTTGTGGCGGTCCTTCGACGTGAGATCGATCGAGCGCAGGTGGAAGTGGTGGCACACCGCGCGCTGGATGTCCTCGACGCTCATCATCTGCGCCCGCGGCGGCGACGTGGCCGTGATCTCGGCGCGCGCGAACGGGAGGTCCACGGGGCGACCGGTGAGCGAGCTCTTGGCCGCCAGCCGGATCAGCGTCCCCTCGAGCTCGCGGACGTTGGAGCGGACCATCTGCGCGAGGTAGAGCGCCACGTCGTCGGTGAGCGCGATGCCCTCGAGCGCCGCCTTGTTCCGGACGATCGCGACGCGCGTCTCCAGCTCCGGCACCTGGATGTCGGCGACGAGCCCCCAGGAGAACCGCGAGACGAGGCGCTCTTCCATGCGCTCGAGGTTCTGGGGGTACTTGTCGCTCGTCACCACTATCTGCCGGTCGAGCGTGTGGAGCGCGTTGAAGGTGTGGAAGAACTCCTCCTGCGTCTGCTCGCGTCCGGCCAGGAACTGGATGTCGTCGACAAGCAGCACGTCGCAGTTCGACCTGTACCGCGCGCGGAACTCGTCCATCCGGTGGTGCTGGATGGCCGTGATGAAGTCGTTCGTGAACTTCTCGGCCGAGACGTAGATGATCCGCGCGTCCGGCCTGCCCTCGAAGACGCGGTGCGCGATCGCGTGCATGAGGTGGGTCTTGCCGAGCCCCGTGCCGCCGCAGATGAAGAGCGGGTTGTACCGGCGGCCTCCGCCGCCCGCCGCCGCGATCGCGGCCGCGTGCGCCAGCTGGTTCGACGGGCCCACGACGAAGCTCGCGAAGGTGTGCTTCGGGTTCAGGTCGTCCGGCAGCGACGAGACGCGCCGGAGCGACGGCTCGGGCCGGGGCACCGGCGCCGGCGCCGTGCTCGTCGGACGCACCACGAGCGCCCGCGGGCGCACCGGGGTGAGCTCCACGCGCTTCGCGATCGGCGAGTCGAGGTGCTGATCGACCGTCCACGCCACCTGGACCGACCAGCCGGTGAGCTCGCGGATCTTGTCCGTCAGCGACGGCAGGAAGTTGTCCCTGACCCACTCGAGGACGAACTCGTTCTGGACGCGCAGCGTGAGCACGCCGTCGGTCAGATCATCGAACTGAACTCCCCCGAACCACTGATCAAAAGTTGCGGGCGAAAGCGTCCGCGTATGCTCGATCGCCTGATCGAAGACTTCGCGCGGCTCGTGTTTCGGAATCGTCAT